>NZ_JBBMOX010000001.1:1180000-4865000 GCF_051369805.1 Sorangium sp. So ce1036 | reverse complement strand
CACTGCCGGGCTCCCAGTCCCGCCGACGCGCGACGTGTCCTTCAAAGACCTGCCGCGGTGCTGTCAACCTTCCTCCTTCGAGGAAGGTTGACCGAACGGCCCAGAGCGGCAGCGCTGTCGCCGCCAGCCTCCAGTTCCGCCGATTCGCAAGGGCTTGGTCTACACCACGGTCACGCAGGTGTCAACCGTCCGAGACGGCTCTCGAAGGCGTGCCGGAGAGCGGGCCCGAGCTGTCTTCGCCTGTCTCGCCAGCCTCGACGGGTTCGCGGGTTCTGCCGGATTCGCAGGTTTCGCCCTGTCCTCGGCAGAGCGGCCAGTCCGTGATGAGACGCCGGCGCCGCGGGCCGGCTGTTGAGGCCCTCGTCAGAAGGAAAGAAGACGAGAACGCGAAGCTATGATCATCTGTCCAGTGCGTGAAAGCAGGGCGTTGCGCTCGCTCGCTTGTGCATCGTGCCGAGGCGCCGTGACTCGCCGCGATGCGTCACCGACGGCAGCAGCGTCCTGCGCGCCGCTCCCGCACGAGCGCCCGAGGTGAGCGGCGCTGCTGTCTCGCGGCGCTGCTGTCTCCTGGCTCGCTGTCCGTTGTTGAGCGGACATGCGGGTCGCCCCGACAGGCGAGAGCGGACATGCGGGTCGCCCCGACAGGCGAGAGCGGACATGCGGGTCGCCCCGACAGGCGAGCTCGGCAAGTTCGGCTCATCGTCGACGCGGCCCGGCGCGTCTACCCGGCGCAGAGGCCGGGCGCAGCCGCGGGCATCCGGCGGCTCGCCCCTTACGCCGGGCGTGGCCCGCACCCATGGAAGCGCCAGACGGCTGCGCGATGGGGGTGAGCCATGACAGGCAGCAAGGACGACAGCAAAGGCCAGGTCCGCAGCGCACGCGGCGAGTCGAGCTCGGCAGAGCAGGACAGCGGCCCCAGCGCCGGGCGGCCCGGCGGAATCGCCCCCGGCCTGCCCGGGAGCCAGACCGCGTCCGAGCGCGAGGGCTGGGGGAGCCTGGGAGGCGGCTACGGCGAGCAAACGACCGGCATCTCCGGCCCACGCCGCCGCGCACGGCCGCCGACCCGGGGCGGACCGGCGGCGAGCCCCGGCCCGGACGACGAGCGGACCGATGAGCAGATCCGCGGCGAGGTCTGCGAGCTCCTCGCGGAGCACGACCAGCTCGACACGGCCGACATCCAGGTCGAGGTGCGCGACGCCGTGGTGCGGCTCGAGGGCGACGTGGACAGCGACGCCCTCAAGGCGCTCGCCGAGGAGGTCGCGGGCTCCGTCGGCGGCGTGAAGCGGATCGTCAACGCGCTCCGTCTCCCCGAGACCGGCGTCGGCGGACGCGTCGGCACACGCGGCGGCGGCCGCGGATCCGCGCTCACCGGCCGCGGCACCTGATCCGCTCCCGCTCCCTGGCGCGCGGCGCCGAAGCCGCTCCCGCGCCCCGGCGCGCGGATGGCGCGGTTGGTCGTCGGCGCGCTCCCCACGCTCCAGACACAACGAAGTCGGCCGCCCATCCGCGTCACCGCGGCAGTGCCTATGTCCAGGCGCGACGCGGCTGCACCCGCGTGCAGCGATTGCGCTCTGCGCTCACCCCCCAGCTGGCCTGACCTCTGCAGACATCAGCGACGCAGGTGGCAGGACGTAGGCATCCAGGGAGAAGCAGCCATGACGACGCGGATCAAGGCAGGATCGGTGAGCTCGGTAACCCTAGCGCTGGTCGGTCTCGCGCTGGGCTGTATGGACACGGACCAGCAGCTGCAGAACGAGAGCGCGGCCGCGCTGGAGAGCGGTGGGACGACATCACGACCGCGCTTCATCGAGGGTGGCTCGATGCCGTACGTGCTCGGCTTCTCGCCGGAGACAGGGCAGATCCTCGGCGGCTCGCACACGCTGCTCATTCCCGTGACCGGGGCGCGCGAGATGATGGACGCCGCGAACCTCCCCACGAGCCTTCACCCGGAGCTCGGGGGAGCCTACAACGTCTTCAACTCGAGCGTGAGGCACGGCCAGGCCACCGGACCGTTCGCCTCGCAGTGGTGGCCTCACAGCAGGAACGGCATCGCGGACCGGTGGAACTCCGTGGTCAAGGACTATGGCAACCTGACGTCCGATCCGGACAACCTCTCTCCGGCGGAGAAGTACGATCTGCTGTTCTACGCGGGACAGGCCCGATCGCTGGAGCCGATCACGAGCTTTCGCGTCGACGAGATGAGCCGGCCGGAGGGGCTGCGCGCGGCGCCGCACCTCGCCCGGGCAGCGCGGGTGGCGGGGCCGACGACCGAGTGGGAGCTGCGCCATCACGGCCTGTATCAAGGCGTGACGCCGGAGTACTGGTGGGGGCACTGCAACGGCTGGGCGGCGTACGTGGTCGCGGAGGGCGGCGGGCCGCCGCGGCGCGACGTCCGCGTCAGGCTCGCCGGCGGCAGGCTGATCGAGTGCGCGTCGGTCGAGCTGGGCTGCATCCTGTTCCGGACGGCGGACATCGAGGCGCTCATGACCGAGGTCTACCACCACGACGCCGTCACCTCGTCCGGGCGACGGTGCGAGATGCGAGCGGACCAGGTCCTGCGCGATCACTACGGCAGGCCCATCGATCCAGCGTGCCGCGACCTGAACCCCGGGACGATGCACGTGGCCATGACCGGCCTGCTCGGGCTGGGCGCGGGCCCCATCAGCGCCACGTCGAGCGGAGGACGGGCGCGCCGCTCGTTCGTCGTGGACCACACGTGGCATCGAGAGGTCTGGAGCTATCCGGTGACGTCGTTCTCGATCGACGCCATCGAGGAGGTGAGCGCGCAGCGGGCGGCGCAGCTCGTCTGCAGCGGCGGGTTCCAGGGGGCCGATTGCTACAATTACAGGTTCAACCCGAGCGCGAGCCGCTTCGTCCGCGTCGCGGCGCGCTACGGGATGATCTCGGACGAGGTGAGCACCGCGGCGCTCCTCCAGCCGCCCGCGCTGCGCAACGTCGCGCCCGTGAGCTCGGAGCTCCATTACGTGCTCGAGCTGGACCACCAGCTCCGGGTGCTCGGCGGCGAGTGGATCAAGAACCCCGCGTTCATCAACGGCATCAACGGCAAGGAGATGCACCCGGATTACCTCTGGCTGCCGGTGAGGCCCCAGGGCGCCGGGGAGGACAGCGACGATCTCGGCGGCTCCGGGGACAACCCGTACATCTCGTATTCGCGCGCGAAGGCGCTGCTCACGCTCTCGCGGGGGTACTGAGCCCCCGGCCTCCTCACGCCCGCGCGCGCGGGCGGCCGCCCTCGCCGGCCGGAGCGGCGGCCCCGCGGCCGGCCCCTCAGTCCGCGCGCGGCCCCCTCACCTCGCCGGGCGCCCCGCCGGCCCCGAGGTCCTGTTCGCCCGCCCCCGCCGCCTGCGGCACGACGCCGCGGTCGGGCGCTCCGAGCACGCAGGTCTCTCTCCCCTCGACGACCTTGCAACGGTGGTCGGCCGGGCACTTCCCGCCACACGGCAGCCGCACGCACATCCCTGTCTCGGGATCGCACGTCGTCCCGGCCTGACAGGACGCATAGCAGATGTCGTACACCTCGCGCTGCACCACGGTCGCCCCGGCCGCTCCGACGAGGGTCGCCGCGGCGCCGGCGTAGTCGTTGCCGTGGCTGGCGGGCTCCGTACCGTCGCCGACGGGCGTCGTCCGGACGACGCCCGGTGAGAGCAGGAACTCGGGTGGCCCGTGCTTCGGCTTCAGGCAGCCGACCAGCGCTGGCGCCGCGCAGCAGGACAGCAGAAGGAAGGCGATCCGCATGGAACCGAGATCCTGCATACGACCGATCCAGTTCGCGAACAAGGCAAGAGCACGCCCCCGGTCCCGCTGCCCACGCCCGACGCGCCGCGGCCGCAGCCGCGGGCGGTCAGGTCCCGCCGAGGACCGCGCCGCGGATCGGACCGCGAGAAGGAGCACGCACGTCTCCGACATGTGAGCTGGTCCACGTGACCTCCCCGGCCCTCTACCCTACCCTCCCGCCATGAACGCGCTTCGCCAGCTCCGCCTCATCGCGCTCCTCGAAGGCCTGTCCTTCCTGCTGCTGCTCTTCGTCGCGATGCCGCTCAAGTACCTCGCCGGGCTGCCGCTCGCCGTTCGCGTCGTCGGCAGCGCCCATGGCCTGCTCTTCGTGCTGTTCGTCGCCGCGCTCGTCCGCGCCGCCGCCAGGCACCGGTGGTCGATCGGCCGCGCGTCGCTCGCGTTCGTGTCGTCGCTCATCCCCTTCGGGACGTTCGTCCTCGACCGCTCGCTGCAGCGCGAGATCGCGGCCACCCCGCCGTCCTGACAGAGGGTGCGCGGGCGCCCCTCCGTCCCAAAGATACCGCTTCAGCAGAACCTTGATCCTTCGTATCGACGGGGTGCGCGCGGGCCTCGCGGAGGCGCCGTGAGCGTCGCTCGCGCGGCGCCGCTCGGCCATTTCCTCGCGCGCGTTTCGTGTCTAGCCTCGGCCTCATGCTTCGTCTTCCCACGCTCCTCCTCGTCGTCGCGCTCGCCGGCTGTGGCAGCGCCCCGAGCGCGCCGCCGCAGCCGGCGCCGAAGCCTGTGCCGGTCGCGCCCGAGCCCGAGCCCGAGCCCCCGCTGGACGACACGCCCCTGCTCGACGTCATCGCGGCGCAGCCGACCGAGATCCTGCTGGACGGCGAGCCGATCGGGACGACGCCGATCTCGGGGCGCAAGGTCGAGCCCGGGCTGCACGAGGTGACGTTCGTGGACCCGGAGCGCGGCAACCGGACCATGATGGTCGAGCTCAACCCCGGCGAGGCGAAGACCGTCCAGTCCGACCCGGTGCCTCCCATCAAGGAGATGGGCGGCGGCGACAAGGAAGGCGCCAAGGAGTAGAAGGAAGGCGCCAAGGAGTAGCCGGTTGCCCGTGGACGTGAGCGAGACAGGTCATCGCGTGCTGGTCGTGGACGACACGCCGACCAACCTGCGGGTGCTCGTCGAGCACCTCGATTGTGCCGGGATCGACGCCCTCACGGCCTGCGACGGCGAGAGCGCGCTGGCGCTGCTCCGCCACGAGGTCGCCGATCTCGTCCTGCTCGACGTCGTGATGCCGAAGGTGAACGGCTTCGAGGTGTGTCGCCGGCTGAAGGAGGACCCTGCCACGAGGGACATTCCTGTCATCTTCATGACCGGCCTCACCGAGACGGCCGACAAGGTGAGGGGGTTCGAGGTCGGCGGCGTGGATTATCTGACCAAGCCCATCCAGCACGAGGAGCTCCTGGCGCGAGTGACCACGCACCTCTCGCTGCGCGCCCTGCAACGAGCGCTGCAGGAGGCCAACAGCGATCTCGAGCGCCGCGTCGCGGAGCGCACCGCGGATCTCGAGCACCTCAACGAGGAGCTGCGCGCGACGAACCGGGCCTACAGCCGGTTCGTACCGACCGAGATGCTCGGCTTCCTGGGGCGAGACCGGGTCGTGGACGTCGCGCTCGGCGATCACGTCCAGATCGAGATGACCGTCCTGTTCTCCGACATGCGCGGGTTCGCCGCCCTGACGGAGACCATGACGCCCGGCGAGGCGTTCTCCTTCATCAACTCCTACCTCGGCCGGCTCAGCCCGATCGTCAGGCACCACGGGGGCTTCATCGACAAGTACATCGGCGACGCCATCATGGCGCTCTTCCCGCGGGCGGACGACGGCGTGCGCGCGGCCGTCGCGATGCAGCATGCGGTGAGGGAGTTCAGCGAGGAGCGCCGGAGCGCGGGCCTGTCGCCGATCGGCATGGGCATCGGCCTCCACACCGGCAGCCTGATGCTGGGCACCATCGGCGAAGCGGCGCGCATGGAGGCGACGGTGATCTCGGACACCGTGAACCAGGCGTCGCGCCTGGAGGGGCTCGCCGCCCGTTACCGCGCGGCCATCGTGATGAGCGAGCATACGATGGCGGCGCTGCGCGCCCGGGAGGGCTACGGCCATCGCTCCCTGGACCGGGTGCGGCTCAAGGGCAAGCGAGAGCCCGTCTCGATCTTCGAGGTGTTCGACGGCGATCCCCCGGAGACGAGGGCCCGCAAGCAGAGGAGCCGGCCTCGCTTCGAGCAGGCGCTGGCCGACTATCACGCCCGGAGGTTCGCGGAGGCCAACCTGGGCATCGCTCACGTGCTCTTGCAGGACCCGGCCGACAAGGCCGCGCAGGTCTACCAGCAGCGCATCGCGCACCTGATGGCGCACGGCGCGCCGGACGGCTGGACCGGCATCGAGAACCTCACGGAGAAGTGATGCTCCCCGCCCGGGGCCGCCGGGCCCGCGCGCGGCCGCGCCGGCGGGCGATCACGGGGGCGGGCTGGCCGGCCGATCCATGCCGCGCACCGCGCGGAACGCGTCGGCGGTCGCCTGCGTGTTCTGCGTCGACACGATCCGGAGCCGGTCGCCCTCGCGCCGCGCCACGTGCACGAGGATGCCCTGCATGTCGGGCACCGGTTGGCCCTCGGGGGACAGGACGCCCGTCAGCTCCCAGGCCCAGCGGACCACCGCGATGTCCGGCGCGACGAAGCGAGTCTCGACACGCACGCTGGAGAGGCGGCTCTGCCGGAAGACGGTCTTGTGGATGCCCACGTGGCTCTCGCGGATCGCCGGCCGCCCGTGCCACCACAGCCCGAAGATGTTCACGAAGTCCGCGTCCTCGGCGTGCAGGGCCGCGAACGCATCCATGTCGTGCCGGTTCCAGGTGTCGTTGAAGGCCGCGACGAGCTGCTCTCCCATCGCCTGCTGCGCGCGCGCGTCGGGCATCACCGGCTCTGCGGCCGGCGCGGGCGTCGCAGGCGCGGGCGTCGCAGGCGCGGGCGTCGCAGGCGCGACGGGCGGCGGCGACGCCGGGGCGCACGCGAGGACCGAGAGCGGCAGAGCCAGGGCGGCGAGGGCTCGATGCATGGGGCGTCCTTACATCCGATCTGCGCGGGACGTCAACCGGCGGCGCGCTCGACCGGGGCCACGGGGCTTGTCCGCCGGATCCTGCCTTGGCGCCGCCTGGCGGAGATCGATGGCCAGCGCTGCGGCAGGGCCGGCGAGCTCCGCATCATCGCGAGAGCCCGCGCCGCGCTGAGCTCACCGGAGCGCGTACTCCAGTCCCCAGATGTTCACGGAGCTCCGCTCGGGATAATAGACGGTGAGCTCGTCCGAGGTCTCGAGCCGGGCGGCGTCGATCAGAGGATCGGAGAAGAACCGGCCCGCGTCGGCGGCGTCGAGGAGCTCCCAGGTCGCGTAGCCGTCGCTCGGCGAGGCGCCGGCGATGCGCAGATCGGGGAGGATCGCATAGACGTTCTCCGTGGAGGAGATCGCGAGCTTGCCACGGAAGTTCTGGATCACCCGCAAGCCGAGGCCGTGGCGCGTCCAGGTCCCGTCGGTGTCGCGGACGTAGTGGAAGAACTCGCTGCGTGAGCGGGCGCTGGTGAAGTTCGCGTTGTTGGCCTCGCCGTCGGGAAGGTGCGAGAGCAGCACGTGGACGCGACCGCTCGCGTCGACCGCCATGTGCTCCTGGTTGATGAGCCCGCGGTTCTGGCCGATGGGCCACACCGAGAGGCCGGCGGTGTCCCGCGTGACGAACGACGCGCCGGTCGTCGCGACCTTGTCCCCTGCGCTGTTGTGCCAGGTGCGCCCGTGATCATCGCTGTAGATGTACAGGAGGTCGTGGTTCGTCGTGGGGTCGGGCGTGTCCCGCCAGCACCACGCCGCGTGGAGCCGCGCGCCGCCGCGCGTGTACGCGAGGCCGTGCAGGTACGCGTTCATGCTGGCGTCCGTGCCCTCGATGTACTCGCCGAGCGAGGTCCAGGCGTGCGTCGTGGTGTCGTATTCCCACAGGTGCTCGTCGCCGCTGCCGCTCTCGCCGATCCGCGCGCTCAGGAGGAGCTTCTCCCCGCCTGGCTCGGTGACGAACCGCGGGTACGTGACGAGGGCCACCCTGGTCGAGCCCTCCAGCGCGCTCGAGACCGCGCTGAAGCTCGCGGCGGCCCAGGCCACGTTCTCCGGGTCCGTCAAGAGGCCCGCGACCGAGCGGCGGTAATGCAGCGGGCTGCCGTGGTGGTCGAAGGCGAGGTGCAACGTGCCGTCGCCGGGCGCGATCCCGAGGGAGATCGTGTTGTGGGCGTCGTCGGCGCTCAGCCGGTGGTCCTTGAAGTCGAACTTCTGCCAGGCCCCGGCGGCCCCGCCGGGGCTGGACGGCAGCCGCCGGCGCGCGAGGACGACGTTGCGGTTGGTATTCCAGAAGGCCGTGTACTGGTAGCCGCCGAACGACACGATCGCGTCCTGCTGGAACGACTCGCCGTTCACATAGCCGCCATAGGACACCACGGTGAGCCCCGACTCCGCGAGCTTCCCCTCGCCGAGCTTGTCGATCCCGGGCGCGACGGCCTCCGCACCCCCGCCGCCCCCCGCGCTCGTGCCCCCCTCGCCCGCGCCGCCGGTCCCCGCGCCGCCGGCTCCCGTGCTGCCGGTGCTTGCGCCACCGCCCGCGCCCCCCGCGGGGACCTCGCCCGTCGCGCCGCCGCCCGCGCCGGTGGTCGCCGGGGTCGTCGCGCCCGCGCCCCCCGAGCCCGAGGCCGCGCTGCCCGCGGCGGCCTCCCCGCCCGAGGCCGCCCCGCCGGGTGGGGGTGCGCCCTCGCCGCCGCCGCAGCTCGAGAGGCAGCCGACCGAGACAAGGAAGAGCAGCAGGGAGGAGCGATGGCCGAGGGTCATGGCGAGACGTCCTGGGAATCGATCTTCATCGGATCGTAGGGGGCGGTCATTTCCGGGATGATATCGCAGTTCGGCGCGAGGATACGCTCGTGCCAGCAGGCTCCAGAAGACATCACCGGAGGAAAGATCCGCTGGCGTCACGCCCCCGCACCGCGATCACCGCGGGCGCGTGGCGAGTCAGCCGCTGCTGTCGTAGGGACGGGTGAGGATCTCGAGGTAGTGCCCGTCGGGATCGGCGAAGTACAGGCCGCGCCCGCCATTTTCGTGGTTGATCTCGCCGGGCCGCTGGGCCCGGGGATCGGCCCAGTACGGGATCTGACGCGCGCGGATCCGGCCGAAGATCTCGTCGAACCTGGCCTCGCTGACCAGGAAGGCAAAGTGCCGCGAGCGGATCTCGCCGGGGCTGTCCATGAAGTCGAGCGTGACGTTGTTGTCGAGCCGCACCGCCAGGAAATGCCCGAGGGGCACAGGATCGGAGAGGCCGAGGATCTCGGTCATGAAGGAGGCGGACGCCTTCTTGTCCCGCGCCGCGACGATCGTGTGATTGAGCTGCACTGTCATGCTCTCCCCCTGGTGGTGGCCGAACCGGCAGGTCTCGGTGAAAGCTTGCACGTGGCTTCCCACAAACCGTTGAGATAGACCAGCCCCAGCGCGCGGTCGTACAGGCCATACCCCGGCTTGCCGGTCTCGCCCCAGATCATGCGGCCGTGGTCCGGGCGCACGTAGCCGTCGAAGCCGACGTCGTGATACGCCTTCACGATGGCGGCCATGTCGAGCGAGCCCTCGCAGGACAGGTGGGCCGACTCGAAGAAGGTGCCGTCCTCCTGGACCGCCACGTTGCGCAGGTGGGCAAAGGGAATGCGGCCCATGCCGCCGAGCTCGTACACCAGCGACACGATGCTGTTGCACGGGTCCGCGCCCAGCGACCCGGAGCACAGCGTGATGCCGTTGGCCGGGGAGTCGACCGTCTTCACGAGGCGCATGAGGTCGTCGCGGTTCTTGAGGATGCGCGGCAGGCCGAAGATCGGCCGGGGCGGGTCGTCCGGGTGCATGGCCATGCGGACGCCGACCTCCTCGGCGACCGGGATGATGCGCGCGAGGAAGTGCTCGAGGTGCGCCCAGAGGGCGTCCTCGCCGACGTGCTTGTACTCGTCGAGGATGGCGCGGAGCTGCTCCGGCCTGTAACTCGTGTCCCAGCCGGGCAGCGCGATGCCCTGCTCCGGATCGATCCCCGCCACGGCCTCGGCGTCGAAGGCCAGGGTCCGCGAGCCGTCGGGGAGCTCCCGGGACATCTCGGTGCGGGTCCAGTCGAAGACCGGCATGAAGTTGTAGCAGATCACCTTCACGCCGGCGGCCGCGCAGCGCCGGATGTTCTGGCAGAAACTGTCGATCAGGCGCTCGCGGGCCGGCTTGCCGAGCTTGATGTCCTCGTGCACCGGCACGCTCTCCACCACCTCGAACCTGAGGCCGACGCCCTCGATGCGCGCCCTGAGCGCCTGGAGCCTCTCGGCCGGCCATACCTCGCCCACGGGCACGTCGTAGACCGCCGAGACGATGCCGTGGATGCCCGGGATCTGGCGGATGTGCTCGAGCTTGACGGGGTCGTCCTCGCCGTACCAGCGGAAGGTCATCTTCATCGTTGCGATCTCCTCGGGCGACGGGCTCGGCGAGAGAGCGTGGCGCGGTCGGTTCCCGGCGGGACCGGGGCGCGCGACGTCGGGTCTCGCTGCGAGGCATCGTACAACCAGCGGGGAGCAGGTCCAAGCGATCGGCGAGCGGGCGAGGACTGGGGCCGGCGCGCGGAGGGCGCGGGCGGGGGCCGGGCGTGGAGGGAGGAGGGATAAGCGTGCACGCGCACGCGCACGCGCACGAAGAGGCCAGACGAGGACGGGAGACGGGAGACGGGAGACGGGAGACGGGAGACGGAAGACGGAAGACGGAAGACGGAAGACGGGAGACGGGAGACGGGAGACGGGAGACGGGAGACGGGAGACGGGAGATGGCGGGGTTGCCAGCGTCCGTTTTGTGGATTCGAGAGCAAGATCCGGAGCGCGGGACTCTTCGGGCGTCGCTAGCTTCCCTCGTGATGCGGGCACGCGCAGGGGAGGTCGTTGGACGCGTCTGCGTGCAGACCGCCTTGCACAAGGAGAAGACACCATGACCAGGCGACTCGAGGGGAAGGTTGGTATCGTGACGGGCGCGAGCTCGGGGATCGGGCGGGCGACCGCCGTGGCGTTCGCGCGGGAGGGCGCGAAGGTGGTCGTCGCCGGCCGCCGCCCCGATGAGCTCGAGGCCACGGTGCAGGCCGCCGCCAGGGCCGGAGGGCAGGCCGTCGCGCGCGCCGCGGATGTCACCAGGGAGGAGGACGTCCGGGCGCTCGTCGGCTTCACCCTGGAGAGATTCGGCCGCCTCGACGTCGGGTTCAACGCCGCGGGTGGGACCTTCGGCGGCGCGCTGACCCACCAGCTCGACGTGGGCGACTTCCGCTCCTGGCTGGAGAGCTACCTGGTGGGCGCGTTCCTGTCGACCAAGCACGAGGTCGCCGCAATGCTGGAGTCGGGCGGAGGCAGCGTGATCAACGTGGGCACGTTCGTCGGACACACGAAGGCGCTCCCCGGCACGGCAGGGTACGCCGCGGCCAAGACCGGGCTCATCGGCCTCACGCGCACCGTCGCCGCCGAGTACGCGACGCAGGGAATCCGCGCCAACGTGCTCATCTCCGGCGGCGCCGACACCCCCATGTTCCGCCTCTGGAACGACACCGACGAGAAGCGCGCCTTCGCGGCAGGGCTCCACGCCATGAAGCGCATCGCGTCCCCCGACGAGATCGCCAGCGCGGCCGTGTTCCTCGCGAGCGCGGACGCGTCGTTCGTCACCGGGACCACGATGGACGTCGACGGGGGTGTGTCGCTCGGATAGGCGGCGTGACCACCGCGCTCGCCCCGCGAGGGCGGGCGCGATGACCCGCGGCCCCGGCGCGCGCCGGCGCGATCCCGATGCCATCGATGACATGAGAAGCTCCTGAATCACAAGCCGGGCGGCGCCCGGACAGGCCGAGGGGGATCGGGGGGCTCAGGAGCGGTGGGTCATCGCGCGCACGACCGTCCAGGTCACGCAACGCGGACCCTGGCCCCCGGATTGCGCGCAGAAAAGCCCTCGATGCACCTCGGGCTCGCCGCGGCGTTTCGCGGTGGGAGATCGCCGCGACCGCCAGCCCGGTAACGCGACGCTCCGGCGGCGCCCGCCGTCCCCTCGCCCATCGCCAGCCGGCGGCGCGCCGCGCTAAGGTGCGCGCCATGGGCAACGCCGCCGTCCGCCGGCGCATGAGCGCCGCAGAGTACCTCGCGTGGGAGCGCGAGCAGCCAGCAAAACACGAGTACCACCTGGGTGACGTGTTCGCGATGGCCGGCGGCAGCCCACGGCACGACTTCCTGTCGAACGCCGTGGGCGCAGAGCTCCGCGCGAGCGTGCGCGGCACGGGGTGCCACGTGCTCTCGTCCGATCAACGGATCTCCGCCCGGCAGGGCGAGCGCTACGTGTACGCCGATGCGGTGGTCGTATGCGGTGGTGTGCGGACGGAGCCAGGCGAGAGCGATGTCCTCGCGAATCCCACCGTCGTCGTCGAGGTGCTTTCGCGCAGCACCGAGACCTCCGACCGCGGCGAGAGGTGGGAAGGATACCAGCGCCTCCCCTCGCTGACAGACTATCTGCTCGTCTCGCCGTGGCACGTGCGCGTCGAGCACTTTCGACGGGAGGGGGATGGCTCCTGGCGGTATCGTGTGCACGAGCGGGGCGACACGATCGCGCTGGCGAACGGCGCGCAGGTCTCGGTCGATGCCATCTATGACGGTGCCTTCGAGCTCCCGGCCGACTGACTGACGCCGTGGGCCGTCGCGGCTCGAGGCGCAGCGGATCGCCGCAGCGGGCTCGCCGCAGCCGCGGGCCCGAGGTCGCGCGCGGCGCGCGCCCCGCCCCGAGCTCGCCCCGCGAGGGGCCTGCGACCGGCCCTCGGCCGACCCCGCGGAGTTTCACACCGGGCGGCCGGATGTGGCAGCATGCCGGCCGGAGGAACCCTGCCGTGCGCCTCGGGATCGATTTCGGAACCACGCGGACCGTGGTCGCGTGCTGCGACCGCGGGAACTACCCCGTCCTCAGCTTCCAGGATGCAGCGGGGGATCCCGTGGATTTTTACCCCTCGGTGGTGGCCGAGCGGGGCGGGGAGCTCCGGTTCGGCCTCGACGCCCTCGCGGTCGCCTCGGACCCGGCGTGGTCCGTGCTGCGGTCGTTCAAGCGCGTGCTCTCGGGCCCCGGCGCCTCGCCCGACCTCGAGGTCGCGATCGGCGGGACCCGGCTGCGCGTGCTCGACCTGCTCACCCTCTTCCTGAGGTCGCTCCGGGACGCGGTGCTCCACCGGTCGAACCGGCCGAAGAAGCGGCAGGACGACGAGCGGCTCATCTGCGTCGTGGCCACCCCGGCGAACGCGCACGGGACGCAGCGCTTCGTGACGCTCGACGCCTTCCGCCGCGCCGGCTTCGAGGTCGTCGCGCTGCTCAACGAGCCGTCGGCCGCCGGCTTCGAGTACACCCACCGCTACCGCAGCACCATCACCTCGAAGCGCGAGCACATCGTCGTGTACGACCTCGGGGGCGGGACGTTCGACGCGTCGCTCGTCCACATGACCGGGCGGAGCCACGACGCCGTGGCGACGGCCGGGCTCAACCACCTCGGCGGCGACGACTTCGACGCCGCGCTGGCCTCGGCGGCGCTCGCCGCGGCCGGCGTCGAGCGCGAGGCGCTGCCGGCGCGCGCGCTCGCCGCGCTCGCCGACCAGTGCCGCGAGGCCAAGGAGCGCCTCAACCCGAACACCCGGCGGATCGTCATCGATCTGGAGGCCTGCCTCGGCGATCGGGCGCCGGCCCCGGAGGTCACGATCCCGGCCGCCGACTACTACGACCGGTGCGCGCCGCTCGTCGAGTCGACGATCACCGCGATGCAGCCGGTGATCGCGCGCCTCGACGCCGGCGCGGGCGAGGCGCTCGCCGACATCGCGGGGATCTACGTGGTCGGCGGCGCGAGCTCGCTGCCCATCGTCGCCCGGACGCTGCGCGAGCGGTTCGGGCGGCGCGTCCACAGGTCCCCGTACCCCTCGGCGGCGATCGCCATGGGCCTCGCGATCGCGGTCGACGAGGACGCGGGCTTCGAGCTCTCCGACCGGCTCTCGCGCCACTTCGGCGTGTTCCGGGAGGGGAGCGGCGGGAGCGAGGTGATCTTCGATCCGATCTTCGACCGGGAGGCGCGCGTGCCGTCGAGCCGCGAGGCGCCCGTGGTCTCGCGCCGCGTCTACCGGGCGGCGCACAACGTCGGTCGCTACCGGTTCGTCGAGTGCGCGACGCTCGACCGGCTCGGCGTGCCCCACGGCGACATCACGGCCTTCAACGAGGTCGTGTTCCCCTTCGACCGGCAGCTCCGCGACCGCAGCGCCGAGCTCGCCGCCGTGCCCGTGCAGCGCATGGGCGACGAGGGGCCGCTCATCGAGGAGCAGTACGCGATCACGCCGCACGGGATCGTCGAGGTGACGATCACGGACGTGGAGGCGGGGTACAGGCGCGTGTACCAGGTCGGGGCGTGAGGGGCGCGGTCGCGCCGGGTTGACCGCCGCCGGCCCGGCGGGGGCGCGTGGAGGTCCTCGAGGGCAACGGCCATCGGTCGAAGCGGCAATCGCCCGAGCGGGTCGACGCGCTCGTCGCCGGGTTCCTCGCCGAGGGGCGCGACCGGCACGTGGACGATCGCTGACATCACCTGGGTCACTGCGGCCACCGCAACCTGGGTCGGGATGGAGGCGCCCGAACCGCTCCACGGGTGCCCCGAACCGCTCCACGGGTGCCCCGAACCGCTCCACGGGTGCCCCGAACCGCTCCACGGGTGCCCCGAACCGCTCTACGGGTGCCCCGAACCGCTCTACGGGTGCCCCGAACCGCTCCACGGGTGCCCCGAACCGCTCCACGGGTGCCCCGAACCGCTCCACGGGTGCCCCGAACCGCTCCACGGGTGCCCTTTTCGCCTCAGACCCCCGGTGGCCCCCCGGTCTGGTGCCCTTTTCGCCTCAGACCCCCGGTGGCCCCCCGGTCGCGTCACGGGAGCAGCCGGCGCAGCGCCTCGATCACGAGCGGCAGGCTCACGAGCGCCCCGAGCGTCGTCACGACCGCGGTGGCCGCGGCGAACGGTCCATCACAGCCGTAGCGCGCGGCGATGATCACGGAGACCATCGAGGTCGGCATGGCGGACTGCAGGACCGCCACCTCGGAGACGGGCCGCTCGAGGCCGAGCGCGACCGCCGCGCCGAGCGCGACCGCCGGGGCCAGGAGCAGCTTCACCGCGGCGACCGCCGCGAGCGGGCGCACGCGGCCGCGGAGCGATCGCAGATCGAGGCTGAGGCCGAGCGCGAGGAACACCAGCGTCGGGGTCGCGCTCCCGAGCGCGTCGAGCGCCCGCGTGAGCCACGAGGGCAGCGGGATCGGCAGGGCGTGGAGCGCGAGCCCGACCGCGATCGACGGCACGGCCGGCTGGCGGAGGAGCGCGAGCAGGCTCCGGCCGTCCACGTCGCCGCCCCCGCCCATGCGCGCGGCGATCGCGACGCCGAGCGTCCAGAGCATCAGCGTGGTGACGATGCTGTCGACGAGGATCGCCGTCCCCGCCGCGCCGCCCGTGGGACCGTACAGCGCGAGCACGACGGGCACGCCGAGGAAGCCGGTGTTGGAGAAGCTGCCGACGAGGCCGGCGGCGCCCTGCGCGGCGCGCGGGAGCCCGAGCGCCCGCGCGACCGCGACGCCCGCGAGGGCGCACGCGAGGAGCGCGGCCGTCGAGGCAGCGACGGCGCCCCACGCGCCGTGGCCGATGCCCGAGCGGCGCAGCACCGAGAGGACCAGCGCCGGCGTGGTGACCTCGATGACCAGCCGGTGCAGCACGGCCGCCTCGGCCTGGCCGCCTCGGCCGAGGGCGCGCAGGAGCACGCCCACGCCGAGCACCGCGAACAGGGCCAGGAGCTGCGAGATCAGGTCGCCCGACGGCACGGGCGGCTCTTAGCTCGGCCGGGGGCGCCGTCCAGCGCCCCCTGGGCTCGCGCGCCGCCTCAGGGCACGAGGTCCTGAACGGCCTGGACGATGGCCTTGGGGTTCATGCCCAGGCGATCCATGACCATGTCGCCGGGGGCGCTGGTGCCGTAGCGGTCGATCCCGAGGGCGATCCCCTTGGAGCCGACCCAGCGGTGCCAGCCGAACGTGACGCCGGCCTCGATCGACACGCGCCGGGTGCACGCAGCGGGCAGCACGGCCTCGCGGTAGGCGTGGTCCTGGCGCGCGAACCGCTCGATGCAGGGCATCGAGACGACGCGGACGCCGGGGCCGAGCTGCTGCGCGGCCGCGACCGCGTGCTGCACCTCGCTGCCCGTCGCGATCACGAGGGTCTCGAGCGCCGCGGTCTCCTTGACCAGGACGTAGCCGCCGCGCCGGACGCCCTCGCGCTTCGCCGCGGCGTCGCCGGGCAGCAGCGGGACGGCCTGCCTCGTGAGCGCGAGGACCGTCGGGCCGTCGTTGCGCTCCAGGGCGGCGATCCAGGCGCCGGCGGTCTCCTCGGCGTCGGCCGGCCGGATGACGTCCAGATCGACGATGGCGCGCAGCCCGGCGACGGTCTCCACGGGCTGGTGGGTCGGGCCGTCCTCGCCGACGCCCACGGAGTCGTGCGTGAAGATGTAGATGACGGGCAGGTGCGAGAGCGCGGCGAGGCGGATGCTCGGCCGCAGGTAGTCCGCGAACACGAGGAACGTGGCGCCGCTCGGGCGCAGGCCGCCGTGGTACGCGATGCCGTTCAGGATGGCGCCCATGCCGTGCTCGCGGATGCCGGCGCGGATGTTGCGGCCGCCGGGGTGCTCCGGATCGAAGTCGGCGCTGGACGCGATGTAGTTGAACGTCGAGCCGTAGAGGTCGGCGCTGGAGCCGATGAGCGAGGGCACGGCCTCGGCCACGGCCTGCAGCACGGTCTCGCCGGCCTTGCGCGTGGCGACCTTCGTGCCGGCGGGGAAGGCCGGGACGCGCGCGTCGAGATCGGCGGGCACCTTCCTGGCGAGGGCGTCGTCGAGCTCCTGGGCGAGCGCCGGGTTCTTCGCGCGCCAGGCCTGGAAGGTGGCCTCCCACGCCGCGCGCTGCTTGCCGAGCTCCTCCTTGCGCCGGGCGAAGAACTGCTTCACCTCCTCGCTGACGTAGAAGTGCTCCTGGGGCAGGCCGAGGCTCTTGCGCGCCTGGTCGATGAACTTGGCGCCCCCCTCGCCGTGGGCCTTCTGCGTGCCGGCGACCTCGGGGATCCCCTTGCCGATGAGGGTGCGGGCGATGACGAACCTGGGCTTCCCGCTCTTCGACGCGCGCGCGCGGCCGAGCACCTCGTGCACGGCCTGGAGATCGTTGCCCTGCTCGATGGTGAAGATCTCGAAGCCGTAGGCCTCGAAGCGCTTGGCGGTGTCCTCGCTCTGGGTCTTCGCGGCCATCGCGTCGAGGGTGACGTCGTTGGCGTCGTAGATGAGGATCAGGTTGTCGAGCTTGAAGTGCCCGGCGAAGGCGGCCGCCTCGGCGGCCACGCCTTCCTGGAGACATCCGTCGCCGGCGAGGCAGTAGACGGTGTGATCGACGATCGTGTGGTCCTTGGTGTTGTAGCGGGCGGCCAGCATCCGGGCGGCGACCGCGTGCCCCACCGCGTTGCCCACGCCCTGGCCGAGCGGCCCGGTCGTGGCCTCGACCCCCTCGGTGTAGTGGAACTCCGGGTGGCCGGGCGTCTTCGACTCCCACTGGCGGAAGCGGCGGATGTCGTCGAGGGACAGGGGGTATCCGGCGAGGTGCAGCCAGGCGTAGAGGAACATGCTGCCGTGGCCGGCCGACAGGACGAAGCGGTCGCGGTTCAGCCAGTGCGGGTCGCTCGGGTCGTGGCGGAGGAGGTCGCCATAGAGGACGGCACCGATCTCGGCGGCCCCGAGCGGCAGGCCGAGGTGACCGGACGAGCAGGCGTGGACGGCGTCCATGGCGAGGCCGCGGGCGATCGTGCTCGCGGCGGCGAGCTTGGCGAAATCAGGCATGGCGCGCACTCTATAACCCAAGTTCGACGCGATGCGCGCCCTTTTGCGCACCCTCCCTCCCCCGCCCTTCCCGTGGCTGGTCGGTTCGGGGCGTGCCTCGGTGGGCGATGAATCGTGCGGCCCTCGGCGGGGGCCGGGTCGAGCGCCGCTCGGTGGGCGCCGGGTCGAGCGCCGCTCGGTGGGCGCCGGGTCGAGCGCCGCTCGGTGGGCGCCGGGTCGAGCACCGCTCGGCGGGAGCTCGGTTGTCCACGCTCTCTCGGGATGCGCGAGACGCGTGGGTCGGCTGTCTGGCCAGGGCCTGGCGGGGGCGGCCGCGCGCCCGGAGCTCGCCCGGAGCTCGCCCGGAGCTCGCCCACCGTGCGCTGGTAGACCGCGTCGACGCGGAAGTGCGTGCCGCTGCACGGCCGCCCCGGCCACGCGGTGCGGCGCTCCGCGGTCGACGGCGAGCGCCGCCTGCGGCCCGACAGGACCACGGCCACGCGCTCGATCGGCGGCACGGGCTGTCAGGCGGGCGCAGGCGCGGCGGCCGGCTGCGGCGCGAGGCGGACCGGCGCCGACGCCTGCTGCGCAGCCTCTCGCTCACGCCTCATTGCAACCGTCTTGCGGTACTGCTCGGCCTTCTCGGCCTGGACCTTCTCCTGATACTCGTGCGCGAGATACAGCTCTCGAAGCTTGAGATCGAGGTACACTTTCGTGATCTCGCATTCCTGAACTCCGACGAGCCCGTTGATGGCCTCCCACGACTTCTTGATACGAGACTCCATCACGTTCACGTTCTTGTAGCTCACCTTCGCGATGGCGGCGTCAGATTCGCCGTTGAACGCGCGCAGGATGAGCTTGAGGGTCTGGCTGATCTGCTTCCGCCCTTCCGCGACGCTCCCGTTCACCGTCCATTCAGTGCGGCAGATGGCGGCCGACCTGTCCTTGAGCATCTGCTTCTGGCGCTCGCGAATCCGCTCCAGCTCCTTCTGGTAGTGCTCCGAAGACGAGAAGGCGTACCGGGGCCGGTAGAAGCCAAAGGACTGGAGGTTCGACTCCTCGTCGAGCGCGCGCTGCTCGGCGCGGAGCTTCTCGATACCGGCCTGCAGCGATGCCAGCTCCGCCGTGCCCTGCTGGAGCTGCCCCTGGAGCCCCTGCTGCGCCTGTTCCCACTGGGTCCTGGCCTGTGTGATCTCCCCCTGCAGGCGCGCCCGGTCCGTCTCGAGCTGAGCGAGCACACGCTGTCGCTCGGCTTCGACGTCGAGGACGCCGCGGAAGCGCTCGAGATCCGCCTTCATCCGCTCGGCGGCCTCACGGACCCCGTGGAGCTTGGCCCTCTCGGCCCTCAGCTTCACGACCCATCCGACGAGCACGGCGATCGCAAGGAGCGCGACGCCGAGCAGGGCTCCCGAGAGTTCTTCCATGGCCGAGCACCCTCCCGTGAGGGGCAAACCTGCCAGGGACGATCGTAGGCCCCCTCGCCAGGATCAACGTACAGGGCGTGTCATCGCCATGAAAGGCGTTTCCTCCCGAGCAGCACCATTCGCACCGCTGCACACTCTTCGGCAACCCACGCCTGGGTTGGTTCGCTGCGGCCCGGTGCGGGTTACCCCGAGCTGGGTGGATCGCCGGACGGGATCATCCCACCTGGACACGGTCGCGGGTGCCCGCGCATCGGTGGTCGCGCGTCCGGCAGCCTGTGCTCCCCGGGGAGCTCACGAGGGGCGGATGGGCTCCGTGAGCCAACGAAGCAGCGCCTCGCTCTCGAGATCGAGCAAGGCATCCTCGACCTCGCCCGGGCCGCTCGCGCGCGCTCGCTCGACGATCATGCGCTCCTCGTCGGGCGTCGGGCGCCGCCCGAGCCGCCGCGCGAAGAGGCGACCGAGCAGCTCCGCGATCGCCTTCTGCTCCCCCCGTTGCTCCCCTCGTTGCTCTCCTCGTCGCTCGGCCTCGATGATCATCTCGCCGATGATCGGCGTGCGCCGGAGCAGCCCCTCTTCCTTGTCCTCCACCATCGTGACGAGCTCCTTCCACAGAGTATGCCCCCAGGGATCGAGGGTCGCCATCACCAGCAGCGCCGTGTACAGCTCGGCCCGCTCCTCGGCGCTCGCCGCCCGTGCGTCGATCTCCGCGACGACCCCCCGCAGCGCCGCCGCGGTCGCGTCCCGCGCGAGCGGCGCGAACAGCAGCCACAGCACGCTGCCGCGCGCCCGGAGCTCGCCCACCGTCCGCTGGTAGACCGCGTCGACCCGGAAGTGCGTGCCGCTGAACGGCCGCCCCGGCCACGCCGTGCGGCGCTCCGCGGTCGCCGGCAAGCGCCGCCTGCGGCCCGACAGGACCACCGCCACGCTCTCGATCGGCGGCACCGGCTCGCCGGGCGCCTCGAGCCGGAGCGCCGCGAAGAGAAAGCCGAGGTACTCGAAGATGCGGTCCGGTACGTCGTCACGGAGCGCGAAGCAGAACTCGACGTGCAGCACCCGCGGCTCGCCGCCCACCCGCAGGCGCAGGGCCTTGTCGAGCCGACGCTCGATGTTCGTGACCTGGCTGTCGACCCAGCCGACCACCTCGATCGGGCGGCCCTCGGAGACCAGCGCGCGCACCAGGTCCTCGGGGCGCCTCCGGGCGAGGTGGCGCAACGTGATGTCCGCATCTCCCATGCCCGGCGCCCACGGCAGATCGCGTACCAGGCATTCAGGACACCGGAACCGTGGCCATCCGGGCGGTGGTATGCCCGCCGCGCGCATGGCGGCGCCATGGCGGAGGGCCGCCGCGCGCCCCCCGGGCGCGAATTCCGCGTGCGCCGACAGCGCTCGTCCTGTAGGGCAGATCCATGGCCGACATGCTCGTCAACCTCCTCAAGCTGCCACCCCTGACGCCGCTGCTCCAGGACCTGCGGCGGGCCGGCATCGTCGTGCGCCGGGCGGCGCCGTACGAGATCAGCCGCGTCCGGCAGTTCGTGGAGCGGCACTTCACGGCGGCGTGGGCCGACGAGATCAGCGTGGGCTACGCGCACAAGCCCGTCAGCGTGTTCCTCGCGATCCGCGAGGGCGACGTGCTCGGCTTCGCCGCCTACGAGTGCACCCGCCGCGGCTTCTTCGGCCCCACCGGGGTCGAAGAGCGCGAGCGCGGCAAGGGCATCGGCAAGGCGCTGCTCCTCGCCGCGCTGCACGGGCTCGCGGAGATGGGTTACGCGTACGGCATCATCGGAGGCGTCGGGCCGGCCGAATTCTACGCGTCCGCCGTCGGCGCCACGCTCATTCCCGACTCGACGCCCGGGATCTACGCCGATCCGCTCTCCGACACGGACCCGCGCGACGGCGAGGCGCCGCCGCGCTGACGGATACCCCGGCTGGCGGGCCGGCGGCCTGATCGTCGCCGCGTGCCTCCGCGCGATGACCACCTCGATGGGCCTTGACGGGCCCCGGCGCCGGGAGGAACGATGTCGCCCCGAGCTCCTCCAGAGGTCACGATGAGGCTCTATTTCAGCCCCGGCGCCTGCTCTCTCTCCCCCCACATCGCGCTGCGCGAGGCGGGCCTCGAGTTCCATCTGGAGCGGGTCCACCTCGGCACGAAGAAGACGAGATCAGGCGCGGATTTCACCAGGATCAACCCCAAGGGGTACGTGCCCGCGCTGGAGCTCGAGGACGGCCAGGTGCTCACGGAGGGGCCCGCCATCGTGCAGTACATCGCCGATCTGCGGCCCGGGTCAGGGCTCGCCCCGCCGGCCGGCAGCCTCGATCGGTACCGGCTGCAGGAGTGGCTGAGCTTCATCGGCACCGAGCTGCACAAGCAGTTCTCCCCGCTCTTCACCCCGCGGGCGCCGGACGAGCAGAAGACGGCGGCCAGGGCCTACCTGGGCCGCCGCTTCGCGTTCGCGGCGCAGCGCCTCGACGGCGCCCCGTACCTGATGGGAGATCGATTCACGGTCGCGGACGGCTACCTCTTCACCGTGCTCACGTGGACGCGATTCGCGAGGATCGATCTCGGCGCCTTTCCGGCCCTCGTCGCGTACGCCGAGCGCGTCGGCGCCCGCCCCGCCGTCCAGGCCGCCATGAAGGCCGAGCGCGAGGAGAGGTAAAGTCCGGAGTGTAAGCCGGCACGTGATTCACCGCCGCCGGACAGGCCGGCCGGGCGTCCGGGAAGGCCCTGGCCCCAGGCCGGACAACCCCTCATCCCCGAGAGCGCCGCCGCGCCCGCCGCGTCCCCTTGGCCTGCGCGAGCTCCGCCTGCAGCGCCTTCACCTCGGCCTCGAGCTTCTGGTTCACCTCGCGCACCTTCGCCTCGGCCTCGCGCGCCTGCGCCTCGGCCTCGACCGGCGTCGGCAGCAGCTCGCGGCCCTCGCGGTCGCGCGAAAGCCGGAGCATCGGGCCGATCGACGGGTCCTCCACCACCGTCCACCAGAGGCCCAGCGCCTCGCACACGCGCAGATCCGGGTCGTCCGGCGCTCGCTCCACCAGGTCGCCGTCCAGCGCGTCCCAGACGCGGATCGGTCGCTCCCGATCGTCGGGATGGAAGCGCACGAGCTCGCGGATGCCCGCGGCGCGGTACCGCTCGAGCTTCTCGTCCCAGTCAGGCTCGCCCTCGTCCGACTCGCTCACGATCTCGACCCCGACATCGGGCGCCCCGTGCAACCAGGTCTTCCAGGTGCGGAAGACCCGGTGCGGCATCCCCAGGCGCACGAAGGCGTCGGGGGCGAGGCGCTTCTTCGAGGTCGTCGGGTCCCAGTAGACGAACTGATCCGAGCCGACGGTCGCCACGGAAGCCAGCTCGCGCTTGAGGATCAGGTAAAGCGCCGTGCGAAGCTCCAGGTGGCGGTTCGTCTCGGGCACCTCTTCGGCCTCGGGAAAGTACACCGGCTCGGGCTGGCGGCTGTAGACGTGGGCCCGCGCCCGCGCGCGAGGCGCAGCGGACGGGCGGGCGGTGGGCTCGATCGCGGACATGGCCTTCACGACGATATCATGACCGCCACGGCGCGGCATCGAAGAGCCCGGGGCCGCGACCCGGGAAATGAGCCTCGCCTGCGCGCGAAGCTCCCGCAAGAGCGCCGAAGAAAACCGGACCGAGCCAGCCGGCCGCGGGAGAGGCGCGGAGCCGACCCTCACGCTCTGGCCGGTTCGGCCAGCGGCCGCACGACCCGGCACGGGTTGCCAGCGGCGAGGACGCCCTCCGGGATGCTGCGGGTGACCACGCTGCCGGCGCCGATCACCGAGCCGGCGCCGCCCCACGAACCCCCTCGCCGGGGGCGGGCAGCTCGGCAAGGCCTCCCTCGCCGCCCCGCCCCGCACCCGCGCTCGGGCGCTCAGCCCTTCGAGCTCTTCGGCCCGAGCGGCCCGCCGTCGCCCGGCATCCGCGCATAGACGCCCGGATGCGCGGCCGCGAGCCACTGGTTGACGTGGCTCATCACGTGCGGGCGCTCGGTCCTGAGCTGCAGGTAGCGCTGGCCGCGCGGCACGAGCACCTGCTCGGACACGTCGCTGCCGAACTGCTCGGCCAGCACCTGCACGACCGGCCCCACGTCGAAGAACTTGCAGCTGAAGAGATCGAAGAACGCCTCCTCGCTGTCCGGGAAGATATGCAGCGTGATGTGCGACTCCGCGATCATCACCATGGCGCTGATCACCGGAGTCCCGTCGCGCGTCGCCGTCTTCACCACGAACGGCCGCATGATCGGGGTCATTCCGATCTTCGAGGGCAGGTGGTCGAAGATGTCGAAGAGCGAGTCCAGCGAGGTCGGCCCGCGGTACGGGCTGAAATGCAGGAACAGGTGAGGGCCGAAATCGGCGTCCGGGCTCACCACCTCATGGCCCCTGCGCTCCCGGATGTCCCCGCCGTCGCCGCGATCGACCGTCTGCGTGAACACGCTGCGGCAGGGGAGCGTCGTCTGGAGCATCATCTGCACCCGCTGGGGGTCGAACGTCCCCGGGTACACGAGATCCGCGAAGAAGCACTCGCGGAAGCTGAAGGTGTGGATGGTGAGGTGGCCGCCGAGCAGCAGCACGAAGGCGCTGATGCCGCAGTCCTCCGCCACCACACCGTTGTAGTACGGCAGGATGAACGGGGGCATCACCGGCTTCAGCCGGAGCACGCCGGGCACCTCCTCCAGGAGCTCCTGCGCCAGCTTCACGTCATCAAAACGGCTCCTGAAGCCGTGGAAGCCATCCATCGTGAAATGGGTGAGGTTCTTGCGCGCCTTATGCATGTTGCCCCTTCGTCGACGAGTTGAGCGATGCTACTCCACACGGAGCAGGCGCGAGCGGAGAATTTGAGGATCCGGCGCTCAATCCGCCTCGCGCATGTGCTCCACCCGAAGATCAGGTGGGGAAGCCGGGCACAAGCATGCCTGTCGTGCGTTCCGGCTGGCGTTCCGCTGCTGCTTCATCCAGCCGCTCCCCGGACGACGGCGGCGCGCCCTCGCCACCTCGGATGAGCTCGCCCGCGGCCCGCCGCGCTGGCCAGAGGGCCGGACCAGGAGCCGTGTCGACACAGACCGATCCGTCATGTCCACGCCCAGGACGACAGGGGCGATATCACGTCTCGCTTTCTGGGTGCCGGCTCACTGAAAGAGTTCAGCCCGATGCGCCGCCGTCCGGGCGCGCAGGCTCGCCGGCGCCGGCGATCCACCCGCGCTGGATCGGGCGTCGAGGTGCGATAAAAAAGGCGCGGCCCCGGCGTCATCCGTCGCTGGCTCGACGCGCGGAGGCGTAGAATCCGGGGAACCATGACCCGATCCCCCTCCGACAAGGACCCGCCCAAGATGGCACCGAGCAGCGCCGTGCCGCCGCGAGGGACCCCGCCGGAGCCGACCGCGACGCGCATCCAGAGCAGCAGCTACGTGCCTTCGGCGCCGTCCGCGGCGCGCAACGGCAACAGCAGCTGCCTGCCGCCGGCGCCGCCCTCGAACCGCAACGGCAGCACGCTGCCGCCCCCGCAGCAGGTGCCCGCCCCGCCGCGGGCCAGCCACTTCCCGCAGGACGCGCGCGTCCGGCGCGACCGGCCGAGCGCCCCGCTCGGCGCGCACGCCGGCCCGCTCGCGCAGGACCTGCGCGGCCTCCGGGACCGGCCGAACGCCGCGGCCACGGCGCGCAGCGGCCAGCTCGCGCAGGACCCGCTCAGCGGCTGGGACCCGGCGGAGACCCAGCCCGCGCCGCTCGTGGCCCAGCCGCAGGCGGAGCCGGCGAGCGCGCGCGCGCCGGAGGGGCTGCGCCACGAGGAGCTGGGCGCGGCGCCCGCGCGCGGCCCCGCGCCGGCCTCGTCGCCGGGCCGGCGGCTGTCGGCCGCGGCGTCGCCCTCCTCGCACCACGGCGCGCCGACGGGGCGGCCGGCCGCCGCGCGCGAGCCGCAGAAGGCCCAGGAGGCCCAGGGATCGGGGCACGACCCGTACACGCCCATCAACCAGATCCTCGGGTACACGCGCCTGCTCGTGGCCTCGCTGCAAGGCAAGGTGGCCCCGCAGCACATCGAGGACATCCGCAGCATCGAGCACGCCTCGCGCAAGCTGCTCCGCATCGTGCAGGCGATGGAGGGCGGCGAGGACACCGCGCCGTCGAGCGTGCGCGTCCACGTCCCCTCCGCGCACGAGGAGCCCGCGGCGGTCCACGCCGCCGAGCCCGAGGGCGGCACGCGCGGATCCATCCTGGTGGTCGACGACAGCCGGGGCAACCGGGACGTCCTCTGCCGGGTGCTGCGGACGAACGGCTACCGCACGGCCGCGGCCGAGGACGGCCCCCGCGCGCTCGCGCTCGTCGCGCGCGAGCGCTTCGACACCGTGCTGCTCGACGTGAACATGCCCGGCATCAGCGGCCTCGGCGTGCTCTCCGCGATCCGCCAGGGCCGGTCGCCGGCGGAGCTGCCCGTGATCATGGTGACCACGCGCGGCGCGAGCGAGGACGTGGTGGAGTCGCTCAAGCTCGGCGCCAACGACCACGTGACCAAGCCGATCGACTTCGACATCCTGCTCGGGCGCCTGGACACGCAGCTCACGCTCAAGCGATCGCGCGAGCAGCTCTCGCAGCTCGCCGCGGAGCTGTCGGTCAAGAGCGAGTTCATCCGCAAGACGTTCGGCCGCTACCTCAGCGACGACGTGGTGAACCGCCTGCTCTCCTCCCCCGAGGCCCAGCTCCTCGGCGGCGAGGAGCGCGAGGTGACCATCCTCATGACCGACCTGCGCAGCTTCACCACGATGACCGAGAACATGCCGCCCGACGTGGTCATGCGGCTGCTCAACGGCTACCTCGGCGAGATGGCGCGCATCATCGTCGCGCGGGGCGGCACCATCATCGAGTTCATCGGCGACGCGATCCTCGCGCTGTTCGGCGCCCCCTTCGCGGGCGGCGACGACGCCCGCCGCGCGGTCGCCTGCGCCGTCGAGATGCAGCTCGCGATGGACGCGGTGAACGACAGGAACAGCGCCGAGGGGCTGCCCACGCTCCAGATGGGCATCGCGCTCAACACCGGGCCGGTCGTCGTCGGCAACATCGGCTCCGAGGCGCGCACCAAGTACGGCGTCGTCGGCGCCCAGGTCAACCTGACGTCCCGCATCGAGTCGTGCACCGTCGGACGGCAGATCCTCATCGCGGACAGCACGCGCCGCGCCGCGGGCGCGGGGCTCCTGCTCGGCCAGAGCCACGCGCTCTCGGTCAAGGGCTTCTCGAGCCGCGTGCTGGTCCACGAGGTGCTGGGCCTCGACCACCCCGAGCGGCTGTACCTGCCCGAGCGCCGCGCCGAGATCCTCCCGCTGTCGTCGCCGCTCCCGATCCTGTGCGCGCGGCTGGCCGGCAAGCGGCTGGAGGGCGAGCCGCAGTCCGCCCTCATCCTCGGGCTCTCGCCGTTCGGCGCCGTGCTGCGCCTCCACCCCCGCCCGCCGCCGTTCACGAACCTGAAGCTCCACCCGCCCGGCGCGCTCGCCGAGCAGCTCGGCGGCGAGCTGCACGCGAAGGTGATCGAGCTGGATCCGCGGGCCGAGGATCAGGTGCGCATCCACTTCACGTCGTCGCCGCCCGGGCTCGTCGGGCTGGTTCAGGAGCTCCACCGCGCGGAGGCGTGACCGCGCCGCGACCGCCCGGGCAGGAGCGGAGGAGCGCCAGGAGATCCCATCGGCCGCGCCCGGTCGATCCGGCGGCCGCGGCCCGGCGATCGGGAGCGAGCGAGGCGCCGCGGCCCCCGGCGCCGCGGCTCGACGCCGGAGCGCTGCCAGACTACACCTCGAAATCGAGCACTGTTGCTGCTGCTCGAGCCTCGGTGCTGCCGGCCTGCGCGCATCACGAGCATGACCACGAAGAACCTGCCCGCTCCGGCGCGGTACGCCGCCGCGTTGCTCATCGCAGCCCTCGCCCTCGCGCTGAAATACGCCCTCGGCGGGGCGTCGGAGAGCCAGGTTTCGTTCATTATCTACGTTCCCGCCGTGATCGCCAGCGCGTGGCTCGGAGGGCTCGGGCCGGGCCTCCTCACGACAGGGCTCTGCGCGGGGTTCATCTGGTATTTCATGCTTCCGCCCGCCGGCTCCTTCGGGAGCCCGCCGCATGACGACGCGGCGCAGCTCGGCACGTTTTTCGTCACGTCGGTGCTGAGCTCGGTGATCGCGGAGAACCTCCACAGGGCGCAGCGGCACGCCGAGCGCAGCGCGGCGCGGCTGCAGATCGCGCAAGATCACTCGCTCGACGGCTTCACGACGCTCCAGGCCGTCCGCGATGCCTCGGGGAAGATCGTGGATTTTCTCTGGGAGTACGCGAACCCCGCGGCGGCGCGCCTCCTGGGTCGCGACCGGGAGCGCCTCGTGGGCCGCAGGCTGCTCGATGGGCTGCCGGGGAGCGCGACCACGGCCGAGCTCCTCGAGCGGTGCGCGCGCGTGGTCGAGACGGGCGAGCCCCTCGACCTCGAGCTGCCCTACGCATGCGCTCGGCCCGGTGAGCCGGAGGAGGACCGCCGCTGGTTCCGGATCATGGTGGTCCAGCTCCAGGACGGGATCGCCGTCCACTTCGGCGAGATCACCGGGCGCAAGCGGGCCGAGGCGGAGCGCGCGCGGCTGCTCGAGAGCGAGCGCCGCGCCCGCGCCCAGGCCGAGGGGGCGAACCGCCTGAAGGACGAGTTTTTGGCGACGCTCTCCCACGAGCTGCGGACGCCGCTCAACGCGATCCTCGGCTGGTCGCAGCTCCTCCAGGCGCCGGGCATCGACCCCGAGAAGCGGGCCCGCGGGCTCCAGGCCATCGAGCGGAACGCGCGGGGTCAGGCCCAGATCATCGAGGATATCCTGGACGTCTCCCGGATCATCACGGGAAAGGTGCGGATCGCGCGCCGGCTCGTCGACGCCGGCGCGATCGTCGGGGCCGCGGTCGAGTCGCTGCGCCCGACCGCGGAGGCCAAGGGGGTGGCGCTCGATCTCGCGATCGAGACGCCGGACGCGCGGCTCTCCGCCGACGCCACGCGGCTCCAGCAGGTGTGCTGGAACCTCGTCTCCAACGCCATCAAGTTCACCCCGGCGGGCGGGACGGTGCGCGTCGCGGTCGCCCACGAGGGCGATCGGCTCCGCCTCGAGGTGAGCGACACCGGGCAAGGCATCGCCCCGGACTTCCTGCCGTTCGTCTTCGATCGCTTTCGCCAGGCCGACAGCTCCACCACGCGCCGTCACGGCGGCGTCGGGCTCGGGCTCTCCATCGTGCGCCACCTGGTCGAGCTGCACGGCGGCCACGTCTCGGCCCGCAGCGAGGGCGACGGCAAAGGGGCGACGTTCGAGGTCACGCTGCCGATCACGGGCTCCCCGGGGGCAGAGCGCGCGGGCCCCGCCGAGGCCGGGGGCGCGGCCCCCGGGGACGGCGCGCCCGTGGAGGCCACGCCCGCCCGCCTCGACGGCCTGCGCGTGCTCGTGGTCGACGATCAGCCCGACGCCGCCGAGGTCGCCGGCGCGATGCTCCAGGAGCTCGGCGCGCGGCCGTGGGTGGCGAGCTCGGCGCGGGAGGCGCTGCGCGCGGTCGCGGAGCTGCCGTTCGACGTCATCGTCTCGGATCTCGGGATGCCGGACGAGGACGGCTACGCGCTGATCCGGGAGCTGCGCGCCCTCCCGCCGGCCGCGGGCGGCGCCATTCCGGTCGTCGCGATGACGGCCTACGCGCGGCGCGAGGATCGCCAGCGCGCGCTCGCGGCGGGCTTCCAGGCGTACCTCGCGAAGCCGGTCGCCGCCGGAGAGCTCGCCAGCGTCGTCCGCGGGCTCGCGGCGCCCGCGTTCGCGACCTAGAGCGGCTCCCCCCCGCCTCTGGAACCGGCGCCGCAGGGCGCGCCGGCCTTCTCTCCGGGGCGCGCCGGGACCACACTGCCGCCATGCGCGACCACGACGTCTCCGGGATCACCGCGAGGACCCTCGCCCACTACGGCCAGCACGCCGCGTCGTTCTGGGAGGGCACGCGCGATCACGATGTATCGCAGAACCGCGCCGCGCTGCTCGCGGCGCTGGAGGGGCCGGGCCCCTTCACGATCCTCGATCTCGGCTGCGGCCCGGGGCGCGATCTCGCGGCGTTCCGCGCCGAGGGGCACACCCCGATCGGGCTCGACGGCTGCGCGCGGTTCGTCGAGATGGCGCGGCAGCACGCGGGCTGCGAGGTGCTCCACCAGGATTTCCTGCGCCTCGATCTCGAGGCCGGGCGCTTCGACGGGATCTTCGCGAACGCGTCGCTGTTCCACGTCCCGAGCGGCGAGCTGCCGCGCGTGCTCCGCGAGCTCCACGCCGCGCTCCGCCCGCGCGGCGCGCTGTTCAGCTCCAACCCGCGCGGCGACGACCGGGAGGGGTGGTCCGGCGATCGGTACGGCTGCGCGTGGTCGCTCGAGCGGTGGCGAGAGCACGTGACCGCGGCCGGGTTCGAGGAGGTCGCGCACTACTACCGACCGGCCGGGCTCCCTCGCGAGCAGCAGCGCTGGCTGGCCACGGTGTGGCGCAAGCGCTGAGCGCGCGGCGCCCGAGGCGTCCTGGCGCCTCGCGCCGCGCGGCAGGCCGTAATGGCCCGAAGGGCCGCGCGTCTGCACGGGAGAAGAGGAGACGAGCGCCGCGCTCGTGTCGAAGGAGAGATCATGGCAACGACTTCCCATCCGCTGGACACGAGCGCGGCGCCGGCCGCGCAGCGCGCCCAGGCGGACCTCCCCGTGCAAGGCATGACCTGCGCGGCGTGCGTGCGCCGCGTCGAGCGGGCGTTGCGCGCGGTGCCGGGCGTCCAGGGCGCCACGGTCAACCTCGTGACCCGGCGGGCGACCGTCGCCTACGACGCGCTGGCGACCACGCCTGCGGCGCTCGCCCGCGCCATCGTGGACGCGGGCTACGAGGTGCCGGAGGCCGCCGAGGCGCCGGAGACCGCCGGGGCACCCGCGGCGCCCGGGGCCGCGCCGTCGCCGAGCCCGCGCCCGCTGGCGTCCGAGCGCGCCGCGGCCCTGGAGGAGGCGGAGCTGCGCGAGCAGCGGGCGCTCCGGCGCGACGTGGCGCTCGCGATCGCGCTCACCGTGCCCCTGCTCGTCATGGGCATGTCGCACGGCGCGATCCCCGGGCTCGACGGGGCCTTCGCGCGCTGGCTCTCGCTCGCGCTCGCGACCGTCGTGGTCCTCGGGCCGGGGCGCCGGTTCTTCCGCCTGGGCTGGGCCGCGCTCCGGCACCGCGCCGCGGACATGAACACACTCGTGAGCCTCGGGACCGGCGCCGCCTGGCTCTACTCGACCGTCGCGGTCGTCGCGCCCGGCCTGTTCCCGCGCGCCGAGCACGGCCACATGCCGGCCGTCTACTTCGAGGCCGCGGCCGCCATCGTCACCTTCGTGCTGATCGGCAGGCTGCTCGAGGCGCGCGCGCGAAAGCGGCTCGCCGACGCCGTGCGCGGGCTCGTCTCGCTGCAGCCGAAGACCGCGCGGCGCGTCCGCGGCGAGGCCGAGGAGGACGTGCCCGCCGACGCGCTCGCGCCCGGCGACCTCGTGCTCGTGCGGCCCGGCGAGCGCATCGCGACCGACGGCGAGGTGGTCCGCGGCGCGTCGGCGGTCGACGAGTCGATGCTCACCGGCGAGAGCATGCCCGTCGACAAGGCGGCGGGCTCCCCGGTCTTCGGCGGGACGCTCAACCAGAGCGGCGCCATCACCTTCCGCGTCACGAGGACCGGCGCGGACACGGCGCTCGCGCGCATCGTCGAGGCCGTCGAGCAGGCGCAGGGGTCGCGCGCGCCGATCGCGCGGCTGGCCGACGTGGTGAGCGGCGTCTTCGTGCCCGTCGTGCTCGGGGTCGCGGCGCTCGCCTTCGCCGCGTGGCTCGCGATCGACGCGGCCGGCGCGGCCGGCCTCACCGCCGCGGGCTTCGCCACGGCGATCGAGCGGTTCGTGGCGGTGCTCGTGATCGCCTGCCCCTGCGCGCTCGGCCTGGCCACGCCGGCGGCCGTGGCCGTGGGGACCGGGCGCGGCGCGGAGCTCGGCGTGCTCGTCAAGGGCGGCGCGGCGCTCGAGGCGGCGAGCCGCGTCGACATGGTCGTGCTCGACAAGACCGGGACGCTCACCTCGGGGCGGCCCGCGCTCACGGACGTGCGGAGCCTGACGGAGGGCGGCGACGACGCGCTGCTCGGCCTCGTGGCGGCCGCGGAGCGCGCGAGCGAGCACCCGGTGGCCCGGGCGATCGTCGAGGGCGCCCGCGGCCGCGGGGTGGTCGTCCCGCCGGCCTCGGAGTTCCGCGCGGAGATCGGCCACGGCATCGAGGCGCGCGTGGCCGGCCGCCTCGTGCGCGTCGGCACCGCGGCGTGGCTGCGCCGGGCGGGCGTCGGCGCGGACGCGCTGGAGGCGGAGGCCGAGCGCCTGGCCGCGCTGGGCCGCACGCCGTCGTTCGTGGCCGTGGACGGGCGGCTCGCGGGCCTCGTGGCGGTCGCCGACCGGCCGACCGAGGAGGCGCGGCGCGCGGTGGAGGCGCTGAAGGAGCTCGGCGTCGAGGTGGCGATGGCGACCGGCGACCGGGCGGGCGCGGCGCGCGCGGTGGCCGACGAGCTCGGGATCCACACGGTGTTCGCGGAGGTGAGGCCGGAGGACAAGGCGAGGATCGTCGCCGAGCAGCGGGCCCGGGGCCGCCGGGTGGCGATGGTCGGCGACGGCATCAACGACGCGCCCGCGCTGGCCGGCGCGGACGTGGGCATCGCGCTCGGCAGCGGCACGGACATCGCGGTGGCGTCGGCCGACGTGGCGCTCCTCCGCGGCGGGGTCGCGGGGCTGCCGACGGCGCTCGGGCTGGCGCGGGCCACGCTGCGCACGATCCGCCAGAACCTGTTCTGGGCGTTCATCTACAACGTCATCGGCATCCCGGTCGCGGCGGGGCTGCTCTATCCGCTGACCGGGTGGCTGCTCTCGCCGGTGCTGGCGAGCGCGGCGATGTCGCTGTCGAGCGTGTCGGTGCTCGCCAACTCGCTCAGGCTCCGCGGGTTCGGCCGCGGATAAGAGCGCCGAACAAGACCGGACCGAGCCAGGCGAACGAGGGTGGGTGCAGCGCTAGGCGCGACGAGGAGCCCTGCTGAAGCAGGGCGACGAGGAGCAACGACGCGATGCGCCCGCCCTGGTCCGCCGGGCGACGGGAGTTTTCGAGAGGCGCTCCAAGCTGCGTCGCCCGGGTCTTCGTCCGTTGATGCGCGCACGGAGCGCGAGGCATGCGTGCGGCGGTACCCGCGCGGCTTCGCGGTGGTCGACTTCGGCGCCCCCTCAAGCCGGGCGGCGCGCCCCTGTGCGGCTGAGCAGGAAGGCGTGCATGTCGCTGAACCGAAAAAACAAAGCAACCGCCTCTCAAAAATCGCCCTGCTGGCGGCGTGGGGCGCCGCTTCGTCCCGCGGGGAAGCTATCGACCGATCATCGATTCTCCACAGGCTCGGCGGATTGCATTGGGATTGCGTCTGTCCATTCCGGCGAGCGGGGCGATTCACCATTGACTCCATTGAATCGTTATGTTTTCTCTTGGCGCCGCGCGAGGCGATCCAGCGGACAGGGGGGTGGCGCCTTCGGGTACCAGCGCTCGCGGCGCTGCGATCGTGGAGCTGTTCGTCGGCCCAACTTCGCTGACCAGAGCATCCGAGACACCTCGTGAGCGCAGGGACAGGTTTGTGACCAGGAGGAGAGATCATGCAGACTCGTCACCACAGGAGATACGCCATGGGTAGATGGGCTCGTCGCGTCGGTGTCGCCGCAGCGGTGGGTTCCATCAGCGCCCTCGCGACCCAGGCCGGCGCGCTGACGACGGCGGGCTCCTGGAAGGGCAACACGTACAGCGCTTCCGACATTGTAGGTGCCCACGCACAGGGAAACGCCTATGTGAGCGGCAACCGCGTCTACGTCACAGGCTACGTCCGCGACACCCTGAGCGACGGACATGGAGCCTGCCTCCAGATCCAGGCATGGTATGACGACGATTTCTTTCCCCGCGAGGAGTTCGTCGCCGACACGGACGGAAACAACAGCAGCTACGAGTATTTCAGCCTCCACTTCGACGCCAGCACCATCGAGGAGATCTGGATCCAGGAGTGCCTCACCGAATCCGGAGACATCTGGGACACGGCACCTGGGTGGCAGGTGATCGTCTGGCCGTGAAGGCACCGGGAGCATCTCTCGAGCTGATGCCGGACCACTGGTAATGTTTGTCGCCCCCCCGGACATCGGTGTTCACCAGGCTCGTTCACTCGCGATCAGGGCACCAAGCCCGCCCCCCCAGCGATCACCAACGTGAACGTGGTCGTCTCATCATCCGTCACATCTCGCTCAAGCCCTCGAAATGATTGGACTTTTTCCTCAGGCCAAATGCGAGTAATTTCGCGAGGTTAGGCGAGATGTGACGGATGCTCAGACGTTTACGTTTACGTTACCGCTGGGGGTCGGGCCTGGGGCCCTGCTCGTGAACGGATGAGCTTGGTGAACACCGACGAGGGAGACGGGATAGTAGGAGGGTGTTATGAGGCCGCCCCACATCGGTCCGCACCGCTCGCCGCTCCACGAGAATGGGAGTTGACGGGGCGAGGCGGGATGCGGTTTGCTCCCCACGCTCCGCACGGAGCGCTGACGAATTTTGCATCGCTGGCACGCAGTGCCCCGGCCTTCATGGTTGCTCGATCCGACATGGTGAAGCGCGTCCTCCGCCGCTCGCCCCCCTCGCCCCCGGCTCCGCCCTCCTCTCCACCGGTCGTGTCCAGCGAAGGAAGCCTGCTTGGCCGGCGACATCGCGCGCCTCTCCCGGCTCACCGTCCGCGACCGCTCGAGAGGCTCGCATGGACTGCGGCGCTGCTCGTTTCCGCGTCGTCCTGCGAGCCGGCTGCGACGCCGGGAGCGCAGGCCGCGCCCGGCGCGGCGCAGGCCCGCCTGGAGCTCATGGCCGGCGACGCCGAGGTCTGGGCCTTCAGCGCGCGCATCCACGGCGCCCTCGTCGGACCGGGGACGCTGGAGCGCTGCGTGGTGCAGGTGGGCAATGACCCCCTCCCCGCCGCCGTCGACCGGCAGCGGCTCTCCGCCGACGTTCCGCTGCGCGAAGGGGAAAACGTGATCTTCGCGAGTTGCCGGGAGAAGAGCGGGGGCGAGCTGCGCTCGCAGCGCGTCCGGTACCGCGTGATGCTGCGCGACGCGCCCAGGGCCCACGCCCGCGCGACGCGCGCGGGCGACAGGCTCGTCCTCGACGCCGCCGGCAGCGAGCCGGCCGAGCGCTCGCGCACCGAGCTCGTCGCGTTCGACTGGTACCGGCTGCGCGACGGCGCGCCGCCGGAGCACGTCGGCCACGGCCCTCACATCGAGTTGCCCGCGCCGGACGCCGGCGCCCCCGCGCTGTACGAGCTCCGGGTGCGCGACGCGCGCGGCCGGAGCGACGCCGCGCGCGCCGCAGCGCCGCGCGAGGGGCAAGACGCGGCGGGCGCGCCGGCCTGGATCGACGAGGCCGTCGTGTACGGCGTCGTGCCGCCGTTCTTCGGATCCCCGCCGCTCTCGAGCGTGCGCGCCGCCCTGCCCACGCTCGAGCGGCTCGGCGTGACGGCGATCTGGCTGTCCCCGATCTTCGCGGCTCCCCGGGGCGACTTCGGTTACGCCGTCACCGATTACTCCACGGTCCGCGGCGACTACGGGACGGAAGAGGACCTGAAGGAGCTCGTCGACGACGCCCACCGGCGCGACCTCCGGGTCCTGCTCGATCTCGTGCCGAACCACTCCTCCGCAGAGCACCCGTATTTCCTGAAGGCCGAGCAGAGCAAAGGCCGTCACCATTACTTCTCTTTCTACGATCGCGACGACGAGGGAGAGCCCACCCACTACTTCGACTGGGAGCACCTGCCCAACCTGAACTACGATAACGCCGAGGTCGATCGCTGGATGCGCGAGGTCTCGCTGCACTGGGTGCGTCGGTTCGGCATCGACGGCTACCGCGTCGACGCGGCGTGGGGCATCAAGGAGCGCCGGCCAGACTTCTGGCCCGCCTGGGCCGCCGAGCTCCGGCGTGTGAACCCCGAGCTGCTCCTCGTCGCCGAGGCCTCGGCGCGCGACCCGTACTACGTGCGGCACGGGTTCGACGCGGCCTACGACTGGACCGAGCAGCTCGGGCGCTGGGCCTGGGAAGGGGTGTTCGCGTCGCCGCGCGGCATCGCGGCGCGGCTCGACGCGGCGCTCGCCGAGACGGCGCGGAGCACCCCGCGCCCCGAGCGGACGCTCAGGTTCATCAACAACAACGACACCGGCGCCCGCTTCATCACCCGCCACGGGCCAGGGCTGACGCGCGTCGCGGCCGCGGCGCTGCTGACGCTCCCGGGCATCCCGTGCATCTACTCGTTCGACGAGATCGGCGCCGAGTACGAGCCCTACGCGGGCCTCACGCCGGTCGCGCGACCCGCGCGCGACGATCTGCTCCGCCATTACGAGCGGCTGATCCGGCTCCGGCGCTCCACCGCGGCGCTCCGGTCCCCGGGGCTCCTCACGGTGCACGCCGGGCCGGACGACGAGGTCCTCGCCTACCTCAGGTATGCCGACGGCGAGCCCGGCCTGGCGCTCGTCGTGCTGAACTTCAGCGACCAGCCGGTGAGCAAGCGGCTGGTCGTGCCGGAGCCGTTCGCCACGAGGGCGCGCGGGGGCCTGCGCGAGCGCCTGAGCGGCGCCGCCGCGCGCCTCGACGCGGGCGCGCTCGCGCTCGACCTCGATCCGTGGGACGTCCGGATCTTCACGCCGCGGTAGGCCAGGCCGTGGCCGGGGCGGCGCGCACCGCCCCCCGCGCCGCGCGCCGGGGCGAGCGCTCGCGCGGCGTCACCCTCCCCGCTTCAGGGTGGCCTCGATCAACCCGTGCGGCTCGTCCACCGGGACGAAGATCTCTCCCTCGTTGGCGAGCCCGAAGGGCGAGAGATCGACGAGCAGGCAGTGCTTGTTGGGCAGCGACAGGCTCACCTCGGAGATGGCGGGGCACGCCGCGAACACCGCCTCTCCCAGCGCGTGGAGGGTGTGCTGCACCGAGAGGCTGTGCTGCTCGGCGAACGTCTCGAGCAGGGCGCGGCGGGCGGCCTCCCACGTCCTCGTGGGGGCCTCGTCGCGCCCCGCCGTCCGCCAGCGCGCGACCATGACCGTCGCGAGGATGCGGTCGTCGGCCTCCTTCAGCGTGGTGAACTGATCGCGCGGGAAGCCCGAGAACGCCGATCCGGTGGTCTTGAGGACGAGCAGATCCGCGATGCCGGACTCGACGGCGATCTCCGAGGCGGACGCCGCCGAGATCTCCGCCGTGCGCCGCTCCTGGCCGGCGCGGAGGAAGGCGTGCCGGTGCGGCCCGCCGCCGGCGTCGATGCGCGACCAGACGTGCTCCGTGATCGCGATCCTCACCCGCCGGACGTGGGGCTTGCCGAGGAAGTGCTCGGCGAGCAGGACGCCGAAGTCCTCGATCGGCTCCACCGGGTGGCCCTTCGCGAGCGCGTACACGGTGTTCTTCATCGTGTCCGTGGGCAGCACCCTGCTGTTGTCGCCCCGCGTGTAGGCGTCGTCGAAATCGCCCGCGAGCTGGACATCGACGGAGAGGTCGGTGAGCTCGTGCCGCCCGTCCGCCCGGCGGACCTTGACCAGCCGCACCCGCGATTTGCCGTAGCTGTTCTGCACGAGGGAGGTCGACATCGTCCTTCAGCTCCCGCGCCGGGCGACGGCGCTCCGGCGCAACGCGGCGAGATCGTAGCTTGAGCGATGAGGCGAGCTCAAGCTCGGCGCTCCGGAGGGTGGTGCGCTCGGGCGAGCCCGTGCGCCATGGGACGTGCGCCCGTCGGCGCCCCCGCCCAAGAGAAGCGGCATGGCGATCGCACGACGCGAGAGGGCCGCCAAGCAACTCCTCGCCCACCGGGCGTCGTTGACGGACGCCGCGCTCGACCGCCTGGAGGCCGGGGCGGCCGGGCGGCGCCCCGACGGCGAGCGCGACGAGCTCGCGCGTCGCCGCCGGGACATCGGGGCGCACATCGACGCGCTCGCGGCGGCGCTCCGCGGCCTGGGGCCCGAGGAGTTCAGCGAGTACTGCGCCTGGAGCGCGGTGTTCTCCGCGGGGATCGGGGCGCCGCGGGGAGCGCTCGGCGCCGCGCTGGACGCGCTGCGCGAGAGCGTCGGCGAGCAGCTCGACCCCGCGCTCTCGCGGACCGCGCAGCGCGCGCTCGAGGCTGGCCGGCGGCGCATCGAGGCCTCGCCGCTCGTGACGCCGGCCGAGCTCGCGGCCATCCCCGCCGTCGCCGACGAGCGCGCGGCCGCCTCGGCGGCGGAGGCCCTGGAGCAGGCGGGGCCGCGCATCACCCGGATGACCGTGGCGCTCGCGTACATGCGGCGGCCGGCCGACGCGCTCGCCCACGGCGAGCGGCGCGCACGCTGCCTCGAGGACGCCGGGTTCCACCTCGCCCAGCTCGCCGCCGCGCTCAGGCTCGGGGCGGAAGAGATCTTCGTCGAGTACGCGGACTGGACGCAGACGCTGCTCGTCCGCCGCGGCCTCGCCCCCGCCGAGCTCGTGGGCCACCTCGGCGCCGTGCGCGACGTGCTCGCGATCGCGCTCCCTCCGCACCTCGCCGACGCCCCGCGCCGGTACGTCGCCGCGGCGCTCGACAGGCTCACCTCGCCCGCGATCGAGGCGCCGAGCTACCTCGACCCCGACGCCCCGCTCGCCGCCCTCGCGCGCCGCTACTTCGACGCGCTCCGCGCGGGCGACCGGGCGCGAGCCCACGCGCTCATCATGGAGGCGGTCGAGGCGGGCACGCCCGTCAAGGACATCTATGCTCACGTCTTCGAGCCGTGCCAGTACGAGGTGGGCCGGCTCTGGCATCTCAACCGGATCAGCGTCGCCGAGGAGCACTACTGCACGGCCGTCACCCAGATGATCCTGAGCCGGCTCTATCCGCTCATCTTCAGCGCCGAGCGCGTCAATCGCCGCCTCGTGGCCACCGCGGTGCAGGGGAACCTCCACGAGGTCGGCGCGCGCTTCGTGGCCGACTTCTTCGAGATGGCCGGGTGGGACACCTACTATCTCGGGGCCAACGCGCCGACCGAGCACGTGCTCCACGAGGTCGCTCGCCGGGGGGCCGACGTCCTCGCGGTGTCGGCCTCGCTCAGCGATCACCTCCCCGGCGTCCGCGCGCTGATCGACGCCGCGCGCGGCGACGCCGCGTGCCGGAACGTCGTCCTCCTCGTCGGCGGCCGGCCCTTCCGCATCGTCCACGACCTCTGGAGGCAGCTCGGCGCCGACGGCTCAGCGCCCAGCGCGGAGGGGGCGGTCCCCGTGGCAGAGAGGCTCCTCGCGGCGCGACGCCCATGATCCCCGCCGGTCCGCCGCCCCGGCGCGGCGACGGCGGCGATCCTCAGCGACTCCTCCCTGCCCCCCTTCGAGCGCGGCGGAGCGCATCACCACCGACTCCCCCGGAGACCTGCCGGCCGCAGCGGCGACGTCGCCGGGCAGGGGCAGCGCCCGGAGCCCCCACCCGCCGGCGAGGCGGCCGGCCGCGGCGAGGACCTGGCGCATCCCCCGGTCGATCGTACCGACGGGGACCGGCGCACCGGAGCTCGCTCCATTTTCCCTCCTCTTCGCGGGATGGCGCCGCTGTCGCCCAGCCCCCATAAGAGGGGAGCCGAGATCCAGCTCGGTACGCAATAGGCATAGCGACCGCCGCGCGGGCTTGCCAAACACATCACCTCACCGCGACCGGCGATGAGGGCTGCATTCCAATGGAATCGCGCGAGCTGCGAAGCACAGGAGAAAGCGAAGAAACCTCGCTCATGATCCCGCCCGAGGGGCAGGCGCTCGGCGGCCGGATTGCGGAGCTGGCCTGCTCTTTCCTCATGGACGCCACCGCGCTGGCGATCGGCGTCTTCACGCCGGACGGCGCCCCGCGGCTCCAGAACCGAGGGATGCGCCGGCTGGTCGGCGAGGACGACGGGCCGCCTCGCGCGGCCGCTCGCCTCGTCAGCCCCACCTTCCTGCAGCTCGCCGCGGCAGGCCAGGGCGGCGAGGCGCCGATCTACCGGGGCATCCTGCATTTCGGGGATCTCAGCGCGCGCGCGCACAGCCTGATGGGCGAGGTCTGGCGGGTGGGCGAAGATCTGCTGATCCTGGCCGAGTTCGACGTCGTCGAGCTCGAGCGCGTCATCGCCGAGGTGTCCGCGCTCAACTCGAAGATCACGAACCTGCAGAGGAGCCTCGTCTCCGAGCAGAGGGCCCTCGAGCGATCGCTCGAGCAGCTCCAGGCCACGCAGGCGATGCTCGTCCACGCGGAGAAGATGAACGCGCTCGGCAAGCTCGCCGCGGGGATGGCCCACGAGATCAACAACCCGCTCGCCTTCGTCCGCAGCAACGTGCGCACCCTGGGCGGGTCGCTGGAGCGGCTCGTCGCCGCGTATCAGGCGCTCGATGGGGCGGTCCTCCGCGAAGGGCCCCACGGCCTGCGGGAGCTCGCCGGGGCGCTCCGGGGCGAGATCGATCTCGAGTTCCTGCGCGAGGACGCGGGCGATCTCGTGAAAGGCACCCTGGCCGGGCTCTCGCGCGTGCAGAGGATCGTGGAGAATCTCCGGACCTTCATGCGGATCGACCGGGCCGACGTGGAGCTCTCCGATCTGCGAGAGAGCCTCGACAGCACGCTCGAGATCGCGGGTCCGATGCTGAAGGGCGCCGACGTCCGGGTGACGATCGACTGGGCCGACCTGCCGCGGCTGCGCTGCATGCCGGCGGAGATCGGCCAGGTGTTCCTGAACCTCCTCATCAACGCCGTCCAGGCGGTCGAGTGCCGCGGCAGAGGGGGCGGTCGGATCGCGATCCGCGCGCGCGACGAGGGGAGCCAGGTGGCCCTCGATTTCGAGGACAACGGCGCCGGGATGACCCCCGACGTCCTCGGGAGGATCTTCGATCCGTTCTTCACGACCAAGCCCGTCGGACAGGGGACCGGGCTCGGGCTCACCATCTCGCACAAGATCATCGTCGATCAGCACGGCGGCGCGCTCTCGGCCCGATCGACGCCGGGCGTCGGGAGCACCTTCACGATCGTGCTGCCGAAGGAGCGGGCTCGATGACACGAGCGGCCTCCGAGCAGCGCACGCTGCTCATCGTGGACGACGAGCGGGAGACCTTGAAGGCGCTCCGCCGCGAGCTCCGGCGCGACTACGAGGTCCTCGTCGCGGAGAGCGCCGAGCAGGGGTACGCGCTCCTGCGCGAGCGTCGCGTCCAGGTCGTCCTCAGCGACCAGCGGATGCCGGGCATGACCGGCACGGAGTTTCACGCGAGGGTGAGGGCCGATTTCCCGGACACCGTCCGGCTGCTGATGACCGCGTACGCGGACACGAGCGCGGCGATCCAGGCGATCAACGAGGGCGGCGTGTACCGGTTCATCGCCAAGCCCTGGGATCCGGACACGCTCGCCGCCGTGGTCCGGGACGCGTTCTGCCAGCACGATCGCCTGTGGGAGAGCCGGCGGCTCCTCGGCAGCCTCCAGGCGAAGGCGGAGGGGCTCGAGCGGGAGAACCAGGAGCTCGTCGGGCTGAACCAGACGATCCAGGAGTTCGTGGGCATCGCCGCGCACGACCTGCGCAATCCGATCGCGGCGATCCAGTGGCTCGCGACGATGCTGCTCAAGAGCGCCGGCGATCCCCGCAAGGATCCCCGGGGCCATCTCCAGAAGATCCAGTCGAACGCCGGGTTCACGCTGCAGCTCCTCGAGGACCTGCTCGACATCACCATGCTGGAGCACGGGGACGTCGCGCTGCGGGAGCAGGACGCCGATCTGAGGAGCCTCATCGCGGCGGCCGTGTCCCTGAACGAGCACAGCGCCCGCCAGAAGGGCATCGCCGTGGTGGTCGATGTCCCCGCCGGGATTCCGCAGGTCCGGTGCGATGTCGAGCGGATCGAGCAGGTGCTGAGCAACCTGCTCAGCAATGCGTTCAAGTTCTCCCATCCGGGCACGACGGTGACGGTGAGCGCGCGGGCGGCGGATGGGGCGGCCCTGGTGACGGTCGAGGATCAGGGCCTGGGCATTCGCCCGGAGGAGATCAGCGATCTCTTCTGCAAGTTCCGGAGGACGAGCACCCGGTCGACCGGCGGCGAGAAGAGCACCGGTCTCGGCCTGTCGATCTGCAAGGCGCTCGTCGAGCGCCACGGCGGCGCCATCCGCGTGGAGAGCGAGCTGGGCCGGGGAACGCGGGTGCTCTTCACGCTCCCGCTGTCCGCGCGGTGACCCGCCGCGCCGGGGAGCCCGGCAGGGCGGCGCCCCCCGCCGTGCCGGTCACCGGAAGTTCTGCACCGCCCAGACGCGCCCATCGGGGAGGGTGTGAAACCCGCAGGCCACCTTCGTGTACGAGGTGCTGCTCATGTTGAGGAAATGGCCGTGCTTCGAGAAATCCTCGCCGGGCCCCTCGTCCCACATCATTTGCAGGCACCGGCCGATCATGGATTCGGCGGGCCCTGGCCAGCCGGGGCACTCGTTCTGAGCCCCCTCGTGGCAGGCGCCGAACGCGCCGTGCGCCGTGCCGGTCTTGCTGTCGGATTCGGCCTCTCCGTCCGAGCACGACTCGGCCTCGACCCACCGCATCAGGGGCGGCAACCCGAGCGTGGCGCGGTGCTGGTTGATCGTATCGACGCAGAGCTGCTGCACGCTGCCCGAGCCGTCGTCGCCGCCGCCCGAGCCGCTGCTCCCGCCGCTGCCCGGGCCCCCGCCGCCGCCGTTGCTCCCGCCGGAGCCCGGGCCGTCGTTGCCGCCGCTGCCCGGGCCCCCCCCGCCGCCGCCGTTGCTCCCGCCGGCGCCCCCGCCGCTGCCCGGGCCGTCGCCCCCGCCGCTACCAGCGCCGTTGCTCCCGCCGGAGCCCGGGCCGTCGCCCCCGCCGCCGCCAGCGGCGCCACCACCGGGAACGCCACCGCCGCTGCCCGTGACACCGCTGCCCGCGGTGGAGGATCCGCCGCTGCCAGCGACACCGCCGCCGCTGCCCGCGGTGCCGCTGCCAGCGACACCGCTGCCCGCGGTGGAGGATCCGCCGCTGCCGACACCGTGGCTCCCGGCGCCGGGCTCGCTCGATATCTCGCTGTCTTCGCCGTCGACCGCACCGCCGCCCAGCTCGCCCACGCAGCCAGCGAGCGCCGAAACGAGGAGCGCCGCGGTGAGCCCGATTGCACATTGACGAATCGATGAGTCAAGCATCGGACAAGTCTATTGGCATTCCGTGGCATGCTCAACCTTTACCGATTACGCCACACTTTTGCATGAGTGATCCGCACACACGATAGGCTGACGCTCAACCCTCCTGTGCGTCCAGGGGCGCACACGCCACACAGGCCACCATCTATCAATTTCGAACGCCATTGAACTGACAGGCACTGCGCCTCACCGAGGGAGGGCCCGAATCACCGGCGCTTCGCCGGCCCGGCTCACCCGCCGGCAGCAGGGAGGCAGGAGTCATGGTCGCCCGCCCGCCTCGATGCTGCGATCCGTCCGCCCCCCTCCGGCGTGCCGGGCGTGGCGGCGTGCGTCCGCCCGGCCGCAGCGCCCCTGTCGCGCGAGCGAGCGACCGTATCGGGCAGCGTCACCGCGCTGTGCTCGTCCGGTACATCGCGCCGCGCCCTCCGCGGCGCGCGGCGCCCTGGCGCCGGACGACGAGCGGGGGTCACTCTATGTAATGAAGTGATGGGTAGCGAAGCTCGGCTGCCCGAGCATCCGATCGGCCCCAGCCTCGGGCTCTCCCCCGCGCGCGCGCCTGGAGAGCTCGACATCCGTGCTCGTCGCGATGCTCTCGTGGCATGGAGACGTTCACGCGGTGGTGCCACAGGGCGGACGGCCGCGACCGGAGAGGCTGCGATGAACCAGGAGAGTCTCGCCCCAGGGGCGGTGTTCCAGGGCCGCCACGAACTCCTCTCGCTGCTCCGGGAGAGCCCCGCCAGGCGGGCTCGGCGCGCCGCGCGGAGGGCCTGAGATGAACCGGAAGGGCGAGAAGTGCCGGGCATCCGGGGTGCGCCCGCTGCAACAACCCTCGCCGAGGCGCCTCCCGGATGCGCCGACCGGGGAGGCGGAGACGGCGGTGGCGCCCGGCGCCGCGCCCCTCGGGACCGACGCGACGACGACGCCGCATCTCCCCGTCGCGGGCGACATGCCCGCGGACATCGGCGACACCATCAAGCATTACGAGGTCATCCGCAAGCTGGGTCAGGGCGGCATGAGCGTCGTGTTCCTGGCCCGCGATACGCGGCTCGGCCGCCTGGTCGCGATCAAGTTCCTCCGCGAGCACGGCGGGCAAGGAGCCGGGCGCTTCCTGGCCGAGGCGCGGGCCACGGCGCGCTGCCGCCACGAGAACATCGTGGTCATCCACGAGGTCGACGAGATCCGCGGACACCCCTACCTCGTGCTCGAGTACGTCAAGGGCCGCACGCTGCACGAATGGATCAACCAGCGCGAGGTCCCCGACGCGCCCGGCGCGCACGCGCAGCCCCGAGCGGTGTCGCCCAGCCTGGCCGTCGAGATCATGATCCCGGTGCTCCGCGCGCTCGTCTGCGCGCACGAGCTCGGGATCGTGCACCGCGATCTCAAGCCGGAGAACATCGTGCTGGATGAATCGGGGTGCATCAAGGTGCTCGATTTCGGCATCGCCAGCCAGATCGAGGCCCGGCTCGCCTCGACGGTCACGGACGTGCAGGCCGCGCTCCCCGGAGGCGCCGGCGCGGCGCCGGAGAGCTCGATCCTCGGCACGCCCCGGTACATGTCGCCGGAGCAGCTGCTGCGCCTGGACATCGACCCTCGCGCGGACCTCTGGGCCGTGGGCATCATGCTCTACGAGCTGGTCACGGGGGCGCACCCGCTCGACCCGTTCTCGCTGGCGCGGCTCATGGACATCGCCGCCCTCGACGTCCCCATGCCCAGCGCCGAGGAGCGCCCGGAGGCCGGCGCGCTCGGCGCCGTGATCGACCGCTGCCTGAAGAAGCGCGCCGCCGAGCGCATCGGCTCGGCGAAGGAGCTCCTCGCCGAGCTCGAGGCGCTCCTGCCCGGCCGCAGGGCGCCCGCGCCGGGGGGGGACGAGCCGCCGTTCGCCGGCCTCTCCGCGTTCCAGGAGGAGGACGCCGCGCGGTTCTTCGGCCGCGAGCGCGAGGTCGCGGCCATGGTGGCGAGGCTCCACAAGCAGCAGCTCGTGGCCGTCGCCGGGCCGTCCGGCGCGGGCAAATCGTCGTTCGTGCGCGCGGGCGTGATCCCGGCCCTGAAGCGCTCCGGCGACCGCGGGGAGGTGTTCGTCCTGCGCCCGGGGCGCCGCCCCCTGTCCGCGCTCGTCGACGTGCTCGCGCAGATCGTCGGGGCGGAGGCGGAGTCCACCGGCCCGAGGGCAGGCCCGCTCGAGCTCCTGGACCATGACGAGCTCGTCGCCACCCTGCGCGCCCAGCCGGGCTACCTGGGCGCGGTGCTGCGCGCGCGCTGTCGCCGTGAGGGGCCGAGGCATCGTATCCTGGTCTTCGTCGATCAGTTCGAGGAGCTCTACACGCTCGGCGCCTCCCGCGAGGAGCGGGCCGCGTTCGTCGCCTGCCTGGAGGGCGTCGCCGACGACGCCTCCTCGCCCCTGCGCGTCCTGCTCGCCGTTCGCTCGGATTTCCTCGATCGCATGGCCGAGGATCACCAGTTCATGACCGAGGTGGCCCGCGGGCTCTCGTTCCTGCCGCCGATGGGGCGCGAGGGCCTGCGCGAGGCCCTGACGAGGCCGCTCGAGGCGACCGCCTGCCGGTTCGAGACGCCGGAGATGGTGGAGGACTTGCTCGACACGCTCGAGCGCACGCGCAGCCCCCTGCCGCTCCTCCAGTTCACGGCCACGAAGCTCTGGGAGGCGCGGGATCGCGCGCGCCGGCTCCTGACGCGCGACGGCTATGACCGGCTCGGCGGCGTGGCCGGCGCCCTGTCGGCCCACGCGGACGCGGTGCTCTCGGCGCTGCCGCTGCGCGAGCAGCGGCTGACGCGGGCGGTGCTCCTGCGCCTGGTCACGCCCGAGCGCACGCGCGCGGTGGTGAGCCTCGCCGAGCTCTGCGAGCTCGCGGCGGACGGCGAGGAGGACGCCGCGCGCGCGATCGCGCAGGTGGTCCAGCACCTCGCCGACGCGCGGCTCCTGCTCATCGAGACCGGCGGCGAGCGCGAGGGCACGACCGTGGAGCTGGTGCACGAGTCGCTCATCGACAGGTGGGCGAAGCTCCGGCAGTGGCTCGCCGAGAGCGAGCAGGACGCGCAGTTCCTGGCCCGGCTCCGCGCCGCGGCCCAGCCGTGGGAGGCGAGCGGGCAGGCCCAGGGGCTGCTCTGGCGTGATCGCACGGCGCACGACGCCTGCGCGTGGTACGAGCGCCGCCGCGCCGCGCTGGGCGCCGAGTGGCGCGCCGGGCTCGGCAAGCGCGAGGAGCGCTATCTCCTGGCCGTCGTGGCGCTCTGCGAGCGCGTGCGGCGCCGGCGCTTTCACCTCGCCGTGGGCGCGCTCGCCGCGGTCGCCACGCTCGCGCCCACGGTGTCGTACCTGGCGATCCGCGCCGAGGCGACGACCCGCGCGCAGGCCGAGGCCCTGCTGGCGCGCAACGCCACCCGCATGGCGACCGCGCGAGAGCTGCAGGCCGACCCCACGACCGTGCTCGCGCTCTTGCGGGAGGTCGAGCCGCCCGACATGCCGCGAGGGTGGGCCGTCCTCGCGCGCTGGGCGCTGCACAGCCGGGTCGCGCATGCGGTGCTCACCCATCCGGATGCGGTCCTGTTCGCGGGCTACAGCCCCGACGGGCAGCGCGTCGTCACCGCGTCGTATGACAAGACCGCGCGGGTGTGGAGCGCCGACGGCACGGGCGAGCCCCTCGTCCTCCGGGGTCACGCCGATTCGGTGCTTTCGGCGGTGTTCAGCCCGGATGGCCAGCGCATCGTCACCGCGTCGTATGACAAGACCGCGCGGGTGTGGAACGCCGACGGCACGGGCGAGCCCCTGGTCCTCCGGGGTCACGCGGGTCGGGTCTACTCGGCGGCGTTCAGCCCGGATGGCCAGCGCATCGTCACCGCCTCCGGAGACGGCACCGCGCGGGTGTGGAGCGCCGACGGCTCCGGCGTGCCCCTCGTCCTCCGGGGCCACGACGACGGGGTCCTGGCGGCGGCGTTCAGCCCGGATGGCCAGCGCATCGTCACCGCGTCGTATGACAAGACCGCGCGGGTGTGGAGCGCCGACGGCTCCGGCGTGCCCCTCATCCTTCGTGGCCACGAGGGCGCGGTCTCGTCGGCGTCGTTCAGCCCCGACGGCGAGCGCGTCGTCACCGCGTCGCAGGACAAGACCGCGCGGGTGTGGCGCGTCGACGACGCGGGCGAGCCTCTGGAGCTCCGCGCTCACGAGAATGGAGTCTACTGGGCGGCGTTCAGCCCCGATGGCCGGCGCATCGTCACCGCGTCGCTCGACAACACGGCGCGGGTGTGGAACGCCGACGGCTCCGGCGAGCCCCTGGTCCTCCGAGGTCACGACGAAGCGGTCCGGTCCACCATGTTCAGCCCGGATGGCAAGCGCGTCGTCACCGCGTCGCAGGACATGACCGCGCGGGTGTGGGACATCGACGAGACGAGCGATCCCCTCGTCCTGCGCGGCCACGGGAACGGCGTCATGGGGGCGGCGTTCAGCCCCGATGGCCAGCGCATCGTCTCCGCGTCGTTCGACATGACCGCGCGGGTGTGGAACGCCGATGGCACCGGCGCGCCCCTGGTGCTTCGCGGGCACGAGGATACGGTCTATTCGGCGGCGTTCAGCCCCGATGGCCAGCGCATCGCCACAGGATCGTGGGACAGGACCGCGCGCGTGTGGAGCGCCGACGGCTCCGGCGCGCCCCTCATCCTCAGGGGTCATTCGGGTCCGGTCTATTCGGTGGCGTTCAGCCCCGATGGCCGGCGCATCGCCACAGGGTCGTGGGACAGGACCGTGCGCGTGTGGAACGCCGACGGCTCCGGCGTGCCCCTGGTCCTTCGGGGCCATGACGACGTGGTCTGGTCGGTGGCGTTCAGCCCTGACGGCGAGCGCATCGCCTCCGCGTCCGACGACGAGACCGTTCGGGTGTGGGACGCCGACGGCTCCGGCGTGCCCTCGGTCCTTGGCCACGACGAGGGGGTTTACGCGGTGGCGTTCAGCCCTGACGGCAAGCGCGTCGCCACCGCGTCCGACGACAAGATCGTTCGGGTGTGGAACGCCGACGGCTCCGGCGCGCCCCGGGAGCTCCACGGTCACGAGCACTGGGTCCTCGGGGTGGCGTTCAGCCCCGACGGCACGCGCATCGTCACCGGATCGCAGGACAAGACCGTGCGGGTGTGGAACGCCGACGGCTCCGGCGAGCCCCTGGTGCTCCGCGTCTCCGACTCCGCGGCGAACAGCGTGGCGTTCAGCCCCGACGGCAAGCGCATCGTCGGGGCGTCCGACGACAAGGTCGTGCGGGTGTGGACCGATCTGGAGCCGCTCCGCGGTGTCGACGACCCGAAGCTGTGGCGCGCGACCACCTACTGCATGCCCGTCGAGCGCAGGATAGAGCTCCTTCGCGTGCCCGAGGCCCTGGCCGAGGCCCATCAGCAAGCCTGTCTGCGCCGCGTCGAGGAGGCCCGCGCAGCGACCCCGGGGCCGGAGGCGGCGCGGCAGGGCGACCGGTGAGCCGCGGGGCGCCCCCGTCCAGGGCTCCGCGCGCGGCCGCCAGCGCCCCTGGACCTGGGCGGCGCCCCGCTCGGGTCGCCCCGGTCTGCCCGGGCCGCGTTACCAGATCACCGTGTCGTTGAGGGTGACCGTGCCGCTCGACGGCGTGGTCAGCGCGCGATTGCCGCCGTTCGGCAGGCTCTCCCAGGTCACCTCGCCGTTCTCCTTCCGATAATACTTGTACTGGATGCCGGCGCTGGCCGGCAGGTTGACGCGGTTCGTCCACACCGGGTAGCTGCGCGGATCGACCGGGATGCCGAGATCGGTGTTCCAGTTGCCCAGCGCCGCGGTGTTGCCGGTCACGTACACGTGCTGCCCAACCACGGTGCTCGCGGTCACGTGGAGGGCGACGCCGACCTCGCCGGCCGCGGGCGGCACGACGCAGGCGTCGTAGCGGTCGCAGACCACCGACGGGATGTCGACGACCTTGCCCGCCTGGATCGACGCGAGCAGGCTGATGTACTCGCCCATCGCCCAGTTGAGGGGGTTCATCGACCCCGTGGGGGTGCCCGGCGTGACGGTCGGCGGCGTATCGACGACCCAGCCGGTGACGTTCGTCGACGCGTTCCAGACCTGCTCGGGGATGAAGCCCTCCGGCGTCGAGAACGCCTTGACCGCGGTCAGGAAGGGGATGCCGTCGCTGCCGACGCCCGTGCTGGCGATCGTGAACATGCCGCGCTCGGCGGTGAAGATGGGCCACAGCCGGCCGCGGCCGGTGCCGTCGTAGTTGCTGCCGTCGTTCTTCTCGCCATACCCGTCGTAGTTGTAACGAAACCAGGCGTCGCCCTTTCCGCTGAGGGTCCGCTTCAGGATGGCGTCGTACTCCGGCAGCGTATCGAGGATCGACGGGTCGTCCGGCCGCTTCACGCCCATCCGCACGAGCTCGAGGAACCCGCCGTCGACGATGTAGCGCTGGTCGTGCGTGCCGCCGCCGTTGCCGAGGGTGACGGTGATCGCGGCGTCCGGCCCGGACACCGGGTCATACCGCCCGGGCCCGTCGCCGCTGTTGACACGCACCGACGGGTTGATGCGCAGGTAATACCTGCCGTTGCCGTGATAGCCGGTGGTGGTGAACGTCCAGCGGTCGACGCGCTGCTGCCAGGTGTCGGCCGCGGCCAGGTAGCGGGCGGCGCTCGCGGTGTCGCCGCTCGCGCGGGCGATGGTCGCGGCGCACACGAGGCCGGCGATCTCCGCGGCGATGGTCGACGGCGAGTAGCCCGAGTTCTCCTCCCAGCGCTCCTGCTGGGTCCACGGGCCGACCTCCAGGATGTAGTCGGCGGTCTGCTTGATCTTCGGCCACAGCGGGCCGTACACCGACGGGCCGAGGCGCCACGCGAGGACGATCGGCATCGCCTGCTCGTCCATCTGCGTGCCCTGCCAGTACGGCCAGCCGCTGACCCAGGCGTTCTGCGGGAAGCGGCCGACGCGGCTGTAGCCCTGGGGGCAGCCGGGCGCGTCGTACTCGGCGACCCCGCAGTCGCTCGTCTGCTGGAGCGTGTTGAAGAGGTAGTTGACGACCGAGGTCGCGGTCTGGGTGTCTCCGGCCGTCACCAGCGCGCTGGCGAACTTGAACAGATCGCGCGGCCAGACCAGGTGATAGCCGCCGCTGTTGCTGTCGCCGCTGGTCTCGCCCCACGGCGTGCCCATGCCGGCGATCATGGCCCCGTTGGATTTGTCCTGGATCGACTTCAGCGACATGGCCGCGAGGTAATACTGGTCGTCGGCGGTGCCGCCCTGGGTGCTCAGCGCGCTCGTGTAGCCGTGCCATCCGCTGTCGTAGGCGGCGCTCAGGCTGGCCACGGCGTCGCCGAGGGTCGCGCTCGCGGTGGTCATCGCCTCGGTCTCGGTGGCGCCGAAGCCGAGCACCACGGTGAACGAGGCGCTCTTGGCGGTGCTGGTCCCGAGATCGATCCAGCCCATCTGCGCCACGTTGCCGCCGCTCGCCACGTCGCTGCGAAGGTCCATGGTCCTGTCGGCGCCGCCGCCGAGCAGATCGGTCCAGCCGTCGGTCTCGCCGACGAAGCCGTTCGACACCATCGCCGCGCCGTCGCTCGCCGTCCTCCAGGGCAGCGACGTGGCCAGCGCCGAGGCGCGGCTGTCCTGCGAGGCGACCAGCATCTTGCGCCCGCCCGCGGTCAGGCTCAGCGTCCTGGACGTGTCGCCCGCACCTGAGTTGTCCATCGACGGGTTGTGCAGGAGATAGAGGTTGAAGTGGCCGAGGTTCTTGTCGCCGAGCGCCTCGAACGTCACGCACTGGATCAGCGTGTTGCGACCGGGATCGGAGAAGATGTTCTTGGTGATCCGCCAGTGATGGTCGGCGTTGGTGGTGGTCACCTGCCACCGCATGGATCGCTTGTCCGGCTGGGCGACGGAGTAGGTCTGGAGCTTCTCCTCGTCGACGAACGTCTTGGCGGAATCTCCCACGAGGAACTGCAGATCGACGGTGTTGACCGTGTCGAGCACGGGGTAGAACACCTCGGACACGATCCCCCGGTATCCGGTGAAGTAGACCCTGGAGGCCGCGCTCACGGAGGTACCGAGGAACGACTTCTGGGCGGGCGCCCACACCGGGGGGGCCCCTGCCTCGGCGGCGCCCCCGACGAACCTCAGGTCGTTCCCGGGGTCCGAGTCGCCGTCTTCAGGAGCGCTGACCGCCTCCCCGAGCGTGGCACTCTCCGTGCCGGCGACGCAGCCCGCGAGCCCCAGCGCAAGGGGAACGAGGTTGGCGGCCCATGAACATCGCTTCACCATCACGTCTCACCTCCTGGAAGCGCCCGATGCAGAGATCCGCGCGACCCTTGTAAGTCATCGATTTCGATAGCTATTTGCATGACGCGGCCGGCCCGTGGGTCGGGCCCCGCGCGACCTGCTCGCCCCCCGCCGCGCATGGATCGCAGGCGCTCCTCCAGCGTAGCACGCAGGCGCGCCTCCCCTCCCCTCGGGCGCCACGCGCGCCATCACGGGGGCTCGGGATCCCGCCGCGATCGCTGCCGCGGCCCCCCCGCAAACGTGGACCTGAACGTCTCATCATCCGTCACATCTCGCTCAAGCCCTCGAAATTATTGGACTTTGCCCTCAGGGCAAATACGAGTAATTTCGCGAGGTTAGGCGGGATGTGATGAACGCTCAGACGTCCACGTAAACGTTTGATCAATCGCTCTGAAGCAGCCGGACCTTCCTCGCGGCGGAGTACCGTCGGACCACCTCATCCGCAACGACCCCGATCAGGATCACCGCCCCGATCACCGCAAACTCGATCTGCGTCGGGACCCCCAGCATGTTGATGGCATTGCGCAGCACCTGCATCAGCGCGGTCCCGAGCACCACCCCCGCCACCGACCCCTCGCCGCCGCGCAGGCTCACGCCGCCTAGCACCGCGGCCGCGATCGCGTAGAGCTCGTAGAAATTGCCGAAATCGACCGGCTGGGCCGAGTTGACCTCGAGCGTGAACAGCATGCCCCCGAAGCACGCCAGCACCGAGCAGATGACGTAAGCCAGGATCGTCATCGCGTCGGTGTCGACCCCGCTGTAGCGCGCCGCCTGCTCGTTCCGGCCGAGCGCCATCAGGTAACGGCCGTAAATGGTCCGGTTCAGGAACACCGACGCCGCGAGCGCGATCGCGAGGAAGAGCAAGAACGGCATCGGCACGTCGATCCACGTGATCACGTCCAGGCGCGTCTTCACGCCGGTGAACGGGTGCACCGCGTACGGGCTGAGCTGCCCCTCGGCGATCCACGACAGGAACGGCACCGGGACCGAGAACGGGCTGCCGACCGCCAGGTAACGCAGCGACTCGAACCCCACGCCGAACCCCTGGGTCTGATCCCCCGAGATCCCGCGCGCCGTGCCCCGGTAAAGCAGGAGCCCGCAGAGCGTGACCACGAACGGCTGCAGCCGGAGCTTCGTGACGAGCACCCCGTGCGCGAGCCCGATGAGCACCGACGCGCCGAGCAGCGCCGGCACCGCCACGGCGGGCGGCCAGTGCTCGGCCGCGAGCAGCCAGGGCAGCATGCAGCCGGCGAGCGCCACGACCGAGCCGATCGACAGATCGATGCCCCCCGTGATGATGACGAAGCTCGCGCCGATGCCGAGGATGCCGAACAGCGCCGTGCGCCGGATCAGGTTCTCGATGTTCTCGGCGAGGAGGAACCTTGGGTTCAGGAGCGCCGTGGCCAGGGACACGGCCACGAGCAGCCAGAAGACGCCGACGACCTTCCGCCGCCCCTCGGGCAAGAGCGACGCCGCGCCGCGCGTCCGGGGTTCCGATCTCGTCGCCAAGGGCTCGCTCCTCACGCTCCGCTCCTGCCTCGATCCCGCGGGCTCCTCGTCACGCCGCGGCCTCGCCGCCGGTCGCGAGCCGCAGGATCGCCTCCTCGCTCAGCGCCGCGCGGCCGAGCTCTCCGGCGATGCGCCCCTCGTGCATCACCAGCGCCCGGTCGGACATCCCCATCACCTCGTCCATGTCGCTGGAGACGAACAGGATGGCCATGCCGCCCGCCGCCAGCCGCTCCATCAGCTCGTAGATCTCGTATTTCGCGCCGACGTCGACGCCGCGGGTCGGCTCGTCCATCAGGAGCACGCGCGGCGACATCGCGAGCCACTTGCCGATGGCCACCTTCTGCTGGTTCCCCCCGGAGAGGTGCTGCACCGGCTGCGCGTCGCTCGGCGTCTTCACGTCGAGCTCGCGGACCATCCGCGCCGAGATCCGGGCCTCGCCCCGCCGGTCGAGCACCCCGTGGCGCTGCGCCCGGCGCAGCGTCGGGAGGCTCAGGTTGTGCCTCACGGCCATCTCCAGGATGACGCCCTGCTGCTGCCGGTCCTCCGGGACGAGGCCCATCCCGGCGGCCATGGCGTCGCGCGGCGTGCGCAAGGCGATCCCGCGCCCGGCCACGCGGACCTCGCCGGAGACCGGAGGCGTGACGCCGAACAGCGTCCTCAGGAGCGACGAGCGCCCCGCGCCGAGCAGCCCCGCCACGCCGACGATCTCCCCGGCGCGGACCGTGAAGGTCAGCGCGTGCCCGGGGTGCCTCGGCGTCCTCAGGCCGACGGCCGCGAGCATCGGCTCGCCCGGCGGGTGGGGCACGTGCGGATAGAACTGCGACAGATCGCGGCCCACCATGAGCCTCACCATGCGATCGTGGGAGATCTCCTCGCGCTTCAGCTCGCCCGCGTTCGCGCCGTCGCGCAGCACGAGGACGCGGTCGCACAGCGCCTGCACCTCGCCGAGGCGGTGAGAGATGTACACGACGCTGATGCCGTTCGCGCGCAGCTCCCCGACGACCCGGAAGAGGCGCTCGACCTCGTGCGGGGTCAGGCACGACGTGGGCTCATCCATGATGAGCACCCGGGCGTTCGCCGAGAGCGCCTTCGCGATCTCCACGAGGTGCCGCTGCCCGAGGGAGAGGCGCTCGACGAGCGCCCGCGGCGAGCGCTCGAGCCCGACCTGCGCGAGGAGCGCCCGCGCCTCCCGCTCCATCCGCCCCTCGTCGATGAGGCCGCCCCGCCGCGGCTCCCGGCCGAGGAAGAGGTTGGCCGCGATGTCGAGGTTGTCCGCCAGGTTCAGCTCCTGGTGGATCAGCGCGATCCCGCGGGCGAGCGCCTCCTTCACCGAGCCGAACCGGACCGGCTGCCCGTCGAGGAAGAGGCCCCCCGCGTCGGGCGCCTCGACGCCGGCGAGGATCTTCATGAGCGTGCTCTTGCCCGCCCCGTTCTCGCCGACGATGCCGAGCACCTCGCCGCGGCCGAGCGCGAGGCGCACGTCGTCGAGCGCGAGCACGCCGGGGAAGCGCTTCATGAGGCCGCGGGCCTCGAGCAGCGGGGGCAGGCCGGCCCGGGCGATCACTCGGGCTTCGCGGTCTTCGCCTTCAGATCGGCCCAGAACGGCTCCAGGTTGCCCTTCTGGATCTTCCGCGCCGGCAGCGAGATGAACCGGTTCTCCGGGACCACGGAGGTGTCGCCCCGCACGAGCGCCGCGAGCACGCGCACCGACTCCTTGCCGTACATGTACGGGTTCTGCACCACCGTGCCGACGGTCTGACCGTCCTTGATCGCCTGCAGCGTCGCGTCCTGCTCGTCGAAGCCGACCACCTGGATCTTTCCCAGCTTCCCCGACTGCTTGAGCGCCTCCAGGAGCGCCGGCGTGTGGTACGCGTTCAGGCCGATGAGCCCCACGAGGTCGGGGTGCGCCAGCATCATGTCCTCGGCGTTGCTCTTGGCCTTGGCGGCGTCGATCTGGTCGGTCAGGGTCGCGACGACGGTGTACTTCTCGCCCTTGATCTCCTGGCCCAGGGGGTCCATTCCGGCGCTCGTGTCCGGGCGATCGAGCAGCTCGTCGAGGACGCCCTGCCGGCGCTTGCGGGCGTTGTCCCCCTCGAGCCGCCCCACGAAGATGGCCACCTTCCCGCCGCCCGGGATGGCCTCCTTGACGAGCTCCCCCGCCATCCGGCCAGCGACGTAGTTGTCGATGCCGATATACACGATCCGGTCGCTCTTCGGAGCGTCCGAATCCTGCGTGATGAGCTTGGTCTTGGCGGCCGCCTTGTTGAGGAGCGGGACCTGGTTCTCCGCGTCGATCGGGCTGATCGCGATGCCGTCGACGCCGCGGATCAAGAGGTCCTCGACCCGGTGCATCTGGTCGTTGACGTCGCTGGGCATCACGACGCTCACATCGACGTTGTGCTCCTTGGCCCCGTCGAGCACGCCCTTCTCGGCGATGGTCCAGAACGGCGCGACGCCGTTCGTGATGTAGGCGAGCCTCGGCCTGGCCCCCGCCCCCGGCGCCCCACTGCTGCCGTTGCTGTTGCAGCCCAGCGCGCCGAGCGCCGCCGCCACGCAGGCGCCCGCGATGAACCGACCGATGCTCTTCACCATGACCTCTCCCCTCCTGCCGGGAGCCCGCCGCGCGCAAACCACCCTTGCCGGTCCATCGGAACAGCGCGTAAGCCCGTGCGGCGCGCGATGCAGCAAAACCCCCTGCCTGAATCGCGCCCCCATCATGCGCCGCCCACGGTGTAGCTGTCCACACGATTCAGCACCGACCAGGACATATCCGGCCCCCTCGTCGCCGCCGTATCCTCCGTTGTCGCTGCGCGCCCTCACGCGAACGCCGCGCCCGCGCGCCCGACCGCGTAGGCGATCCCGCTCTGCAAGGTCCCGCGGATGACGATGCGCTCGAGATCGACGTCGAGCCCGACGAGCGCCCGCGCGACCTCGCCGCGGATGCCGGTGAGCACGGCCTGGGCCCCGAGCAGCCGGAGCGCGTTGGCGGCGTTGATCAGGGCGTTCGCCACGCGCTGGTCGACCTCCTTGATCCCGGTGACGTCGATGATGACGACCCGGGCGCTGGTCCTCGTCGCGCCCGCGAGCAGCGTCTCCAGCACCTCCTGCGCGCGCTCCTCGTCGAGCGTGCCGATGAGCGGCATGACCATGACGTCCCTCGTGATGGGGACGAGCGGCGTCGAGAGCTCCGAGATCTTCTCCCGCTGGAAGCGGATCACCTCCTCTTGCAGGGCGAGGCGGTCCTGCTCGGCGCGCTCGCGCTCGCGGAGCTCGTGCACGAGGCGCAGGTTGGCCTCCGAGAGCTCCTCGCTCTGCGCGGAGAGGCGCGCGTTCGCCTGCGACAGCTCCTCGGTGCGCTGCTTGACCTCCCCCTCCAGCCGCTCGTTCGCCTGCCGGAGCGCGGCGCTCGCGGCCTCCAGGTTCGCGTAGAGCAGCGCGTTCTCCAGCGCGGCCGCGGCCTGCGACGACAGGAGCCTGAGCAGCTCGATCCGGCCCCTGGTGAAGGCGTGCTCGGCGAGGTGGTTCTCCAGGTACAGGACGCCGCGGAGCCGCCCCTGGTGGAGCAGCGGCAGGCCCAGGATGGACTTCGGCCGGCGCGAGCGCACGTGAGGATCGCCGGCGAGGCGCGGGTCGTCCTCCGCGCGCCCGATCACGACCGGCTCGCGCGAGCGCGCCACGTAGTGCACGACCGGGCGGGCCAGATCGAGCCGCTCGTCCATCGGCGTGGAGAGGCCGAGGCTCACGGCGTCCGGATCGGCCGAGATGGTCGCCTCGACCCGCAGCGCCTCGCCGCGCGCGAGGATCAGGAACCCCCGGGTCGCCCCCGCGCTCTTCAGCACGCTCCGCAGCACCTGCTCGAGGACCTTGTCGAGCACGATCTCGCTCGAGATCGCCTGCGCGGTCCGGAGGACGGTGGCGAGATCGCAGACCTCGTCCGCGGCGGGCCCCCCGAGGGCGGTGCCCGTCGTGGAGGGCAGGCCGTCCGGCGCCTCCGGCCCGCCCTGGGGCGAGGCGCGGAGCGCCGCGTGCTCCTCGCGGAGGGCGTCCACCTTTCCGCGCGCGCCCCAGCGGTCGTACAGATAGACCGCCTTGCGCAGGAACATCATCGCGAACTCGGTCCTCCCCTGGGCGAGCCAGAACCTGCCGTACAGCTCGTTCCCGAGGGCCTGGTGCTGGATGTAGTCCTGCTGGCGCGCGGCCTCGATCGCCTGCTCGTAGAGGTCCATCGCCTCCGCGACCCGCCGCTCGACGCGGGCCCGCTCGGCGAGCAGCAGGAGGAGCCTGTGCTGGACGTTCTCCGGCCCGCTGTCGGCCCAGCGCCTCATCCGCTCCAGGAGCCGCTCGAGGTGCGCCTCGTGCTCGCGCCGCTCGGCGGGGCCGGCGCCCTCCAGGACCGCGATCCGCATGAGCGCCGCGTAGAACGTCGCGTCGGGGACCTTCGCGTGCGTGGGCAAGGCGCCCTCGACGACGGCGAGCTTCGGCATGAGCTCGGGGAAGCTCGCCCTGTCGCCGAACAGGTACGCATTCCGGATCTTGGCGTGATGGAGCCACCCCATGTGGTAGGGCGAGCCGCCGTGCCTCTCCGCGTAGGACGCCTCGCTGAACGCCTCGTCATCGAAGCTGAGTCGGCTCCTCGTGAGCCCCTGCAGGCACCGCATCGGCTGGATCACGCCCGCGAGGAGGATATCGATGATGTCGTGGCTCCTGGCGCGCTTCAGGAACGCGAGGTGCACCTCGGTCAGCTTCGACAGCTCCGCGAGGGGCATCCCGTAGGTGAGCCGGTCCGAGCCGCTCTGGCTGATGGTGTATCCCATGGCCGTCCAGTCGCCGGCCTGGAGCCCGAGCTCGTAGACCCGGTCGTAATAGGGATCGGCCCGCCTGAGGTGCTGTGTCCAGCTATGAACGTCCGCGGAGAAGATGTGGTACGTCTTGGCCCGGAGCACGAGGTTGTCGAGCCGGTCGGCCAGCTCGATGGCCATCCTGCCGAACCGGTAGGCCGTCCTGTACTCGCCGAGCAGCGGGCCCACCACCATCCCGTAGGCGACGTACCCGAAGGCGGACATGTCACAATTGCCGTGCTGCAGGGAGATCGTCACCATCTTGACGATGGCGAGGTTGGCGAGCGTCTGATCGCTGGAGTTGTAGGCCCCGAAGAACAGGTTCTGGAGGAGCTCGAGCATCACCGGGGGCTCCGGGCTCGTCATCCTCGGGGCGTCGGCGAGCTCCTCGATGCTCCGGCCCGCGAGGAGGACGGGCACCGCCTGGAGCTCCCGCTCGAGCATCGCGGCGACCTCGTCCTTCGCCTCGGGGATCGGGCACCCGAGCAGCCGGAGGCCGGCCTTCTGGACCAGCGTCGCCTCGTGGTTGCGCCACTGGAGCAGGTACTGGTTCGCCTGGACGAGGAGGATCGAGACCTTGTCCATGGCGGTCCGGGCGCGCGCGAGCGCCGCGGCGGCGAGCCGCTCGGCCTCGTCGAAGGCGCCGCACAGGGACTCGACCTCTGCCCGCTCCCGGTGGAGCGCGAGGGCGAGGTCGTAGTGCTCGTCGAAGCCGCCGCCGGGCAGGAGATCCATCCCCGCCCGGAAGTAGCCCGCGGCGGCCTCGTAGGCCGTGGCCGCCCTGGCCTTCCTGCCGGCGGCGAGGTTCAGCGCGGCGGCCTCCGCCCGCTCCTCCGCGGACCGCACGAGGGGCGCGGCGATGTTGAAGTGGTTCACGATATCGAAGATCGCCTCGTCGCGCGCGGCGCCCTCGCTGCTCGCGAGCATGAGCCGCCCGATGCGCAGGTGGACCGCGCGCCGCTGGTCCTCGCCGATGAGCGAGTAGGCCGCCTGCTGGATGCGGTCGTGCACGAAGCAGTAGCGAGCGCGGAAGTCGAGGGCGCTCCGCGCGTCGGCGTCGCTCGCGTGCGCGAGGCGGTACTCGGTGGAGAGGGGCGCGATCAGCCCCTCTTGCAGGACCTTCCACAGCGCGGCCACGGTCTCGTGCGGCGGCCGCTCGTCGATGACCGCCAGCGTGCGGAGGTCGAACTGGTGCCCGACGCACGCCGCGAGGCGCATGACGCGCACGAGCGCGGGGTCGAGCTCCCGCATCTTGCGGGCCATGAACTCGACCACGTTGTCGGTCGCCGAGCGGCGCCGGATCCGCTCGAGATCCCACGTCCACGCGCCCGCGTCGAAGCGGAGCATGCCCTCGGCGTGGAGCGCGCCCAAAAACTGCCGGACGAAGAAGGGGTTGTTCTGGGTCCGCTCGAACACCACGCGCGCGAGCGGCTCGACGCGGTCCGGGGCCGCGGAGAGCGCGTCGGAGAGGAGCGCCGTCACGTCGGGGAGGGCGAGCGGCCTGAGCGCGATCTCGCGGAGCGGCGCGCCCGCCTTCTCGATGGCGGCGAGCGCGAGGCGGAGCGGGTGCGCCGCGTCCACCTCGTTGTCGCGGTAGGCGCCGATCACGAGCAGGTGGGCGCGCTCCGGGTCGGCGGCCAGGACCTCCAGCAGCTTGAGCGAGGCCGGATCGGCCCATTGCAGGTCGTCCAGGAAGAGGACGAGCGGGTGCTCGGCCGCCGCGAAGACGCGGACGAACGCCTTGAAGAGCGCGTGAAAGCGGCCCTGCGACTCCGCCGGCCCGAGCGGCTGGACAGGCGGCTGCGGGCCGATGATCCACTCGAGCTCGGGGACGAGATCGACGAGGAGCTGGCCGCTGCTCCCGAGGGCGCGCCGGAGCTCCGCGCTCCAGCGCGCGAGCCGCTCCGGCCGCTCGGTGACGATGTGGCGGATGAGCTCGCGGAAGGCGCGCGCGACCGAGGCGTACGGGACGCCGCGGTTGAGCTGCTCGAACTTGCCCGCGGTGAAGTAGCCCCCCCGCTGGGCGATCGCCTTGTGGATGTCGTTCACCAGGGCGGACTTGCCCATGCCCGAGTACCCGGACACGAGCAGCAGCTCGCCCGCGCCCTCGGCGGCGCGCTCGAAGGCGTCGAGCAGCGCGCGCTCCTCCGCGGCGCGGCCGTAGAGCTTCTGCGGGATGCGCAGCGTGTCCGGGGTGTCGCGCTGCCCGAGCGCGAACGGCCCCACCGCGCCGGAGGCGTCGAGCCGAGCGAGGCACTCCTCGAGGTCGGCGGAGAGCCCGGCGGCGCTCTGGTAGCGGTCCTCGGCGTTCTTGGCCAGGAGCTTCATGACGATCCGGGAGACCTGCTCGGGCACCTCCGGCGCGCGCTCGTGGGGCGGCGCGGGCGTCCTCGCGATGTGGCCGTGGATGAGATCCATCGGCTCGCTCCCGGAGAACGGCAGGGCGCCGGTGAGCATCTCGTAGAGGGTCACGCCGAACGAGTAGAGGTCGGAGCGGCGGTCGATGACGCGGTTCATCCGGCCGGTCTGCTCGGGCGACATGTACGCGAGCGTGCCCTCGAGCGCCTCGGGGCTGATCGCCTGCTGCGTCTCCTGCGGGAGGAGCGTGGCGATGCCGAAGCCGAAGAAGTGGACAGTCGGCCCCTCGGGGTCGACGAGGAGGTTGTGCGGCTTGATGTCCTTGTGAATCACCTTGCGGCGGTGGATGCCGTCGAGGACGCGGGCGGCGGCGAGGGCGATCGAGAGGGCCGCCCTGATCCCGAGCCCGCCTTCGCGCAAGAGGTCGTGGAGCGTCCGGCCGCCCGGCCGCTCGAGCACGAGGGCGAGCCCGTTCCTGTGCTTCACGAGCCCGCAGGGCTTGACCACCCCCTGGATGTCGAGCTCGCGGAGGACGTTGTACTCGTGCCGGATCGACGCGAGCTCACGCGCGCTCGGGAACTCGCTCTTCAGGATCTTGATGACCGCGGGCCGTCTCTCGGCGCCCCAGTGACCTTCGAAGACCGCGACGCAAGCATCGCTGTAGATCTGCTTCCCCACCGCGTAAGACAAGTGAGCCATCGCACCTCGCCAGGTCATCGGCTGCTCCGCCCCGGACGGCTGTCTGCGCCGAAAGTGCAGCATTATCACAGGATGCGCGCTCCGGTGAATTGCAGCCGAGATCCCGGGGGGGCGAGCGCGGGCCGGCCCCCGGTGGAGTGGAGGCGAGGGCGGCGCTGGACGCGGGCGCAGGCGAGGGCGACGCTGGCCGCGGGCGCAGGCGAGGGCGGCGCTGGCCGCGGAGGCCGGGGTGCGGACGGGCCCCACCCGCTCGCGCCTTGTCATCCAGCCCGACGCGGAACACCCTCGCCCCGGAGATCATGTCCAGCGACGACGCCCGGTACCTGATGCCTGCCTACGTCAAGCTCCTCGTCGCCGACGCCGAGCGCTCCGCCTCGTTCTACGGGCTGCTCGGCTTCGCCCGCGTCCACCAGGATCCGGTGTTCGTCCACCTGCGCTGGGCGCGGTACGCCGACGTCTTCCTCGTCGCGACGCCGCCCGGGGTCGCGCTGGCCGGGCCGCGCGGCCTCGGGGTCATCGTCTGCTTCAGCGCCGCCGGCGACCTCGGCATCGAGACCATCGCCGCGCGCGCCGCGGCGGCCGGCGCCGCCGTGGACGGCCCGCGCGACCAGCCGTGGCACACGCGGGAGGTCCTCGTCACCGATCCCGACGGCTACCGCCTCTGCTTCGTGGAGCCGGGCCCGCTCGTCCCGGTCTGACCGGGCGCTTCTAGGCAGCGCGGCCGGGCGCGGGCTCTTGCGCCGTGCCCTCGGGCGCGGTCGCGGGCTCCGCGCGGGCGGGGGCGCCGCGCTCGAGCTGGCCGAGGAGCGCGTCGCAGAAGGCCGGCAGGTCGTCCGGCTTGCGCGACGTGATGAGGTTGCCGTCCTCGACCACCTCGCGATCGACCCAGCGCGCTCCGGCGTTCAGGAGATCCGTCTTGATGGACGGCCACGACGTGAGCGTCCGCCCGTCGGCGATGTCGGCCTCCGCGAGCACCCACCCGGCATGGCAGATGGCCGCCACCGGCTTGCCCTGGTTGAAGGCGTTCCGGACCAGACCGACCGCGGCCGTGCTCGTGCGCACGTGGTCCGGCGAGTAGCCCCCGGGGATCACGACCGCATCGAAGTCGTCCTCCGAGACGTCCTCGGCCGCCCGCTCGGTCCTGATCGTCTCCTTGCCTCGCTTCCCCACGAGCTCCTTGCCCGCGGCGAGGCCCACGAGGACGGCCTCGTGCCCGGCGCTCCTCACGCGATCGTACGGAACCCGAAATTCCGAGTCTTCGAACATCTCATCCACGAGAAATGCAACGCGTGCCATGGTGACCGGCCTCCGCGCGGAAGCTTGTGCCCCGGGGCGCGCGCGCAAGCGCGCCGGACCGCGCGAGCTCGCCCGGCGGGGCCGTCCGGGCGGCGGCGGCCTGAGGCGTCGTGGATCATCGCGCGGGCATGTCGTCGGAGCCGTCGCAGCCCAGGCGCGTGGGTCGGTACCTGCTTCGCGGTCCGATCGCCTCCGGCGGGATGGCTTCCGTGCACCTCGGCCGGCTCGTGGGCGAGGCGGGCTTCTCGCGCATCGTGGCCATCAAGCGGCTGCCCCCGGAGCTCGCCGCGGCGCCCGAGATCGCCGAGAGCCTGCGCGAGGAGGCCCGCATCGTCGCGCGCATCCAGCTCCATCGGCGCGCGCGCCGGCCGCGCTCCGGCGGCCGGCGCTCCCCCCCTCGGCCGCTCACTCCCCCAGCACGGCCAGGGTCTGCGCGCCGGCGAAGCCCTGCTGATCCGGCTGGTAGTACGGGTGCACCTCCGCGCCGCCGTCCTCCGCCTTGACCGGCATGGTCGCCTGCAGCCGGTAATTGAAGGTGGCCGCGCCGCCCGCGGGGAGCTCCTTCACGTACAGGATGAGCTGCTTGCCCGTCATCTCGAACCTCGAGAGCTGCCCCGCGGCGATGTACTGCTGGAGATCCTCGGTCAGGAGCTGGAACCCGGGCGGGAGCCCGACGGTCACGAGGATCATGTTCTGCGCCGATTGCGTCGTGTTCTGGACCTCCACCGACGCCGTCACCGTGTCGTTCACGTAGAGCTCGGTCTTGTCGTAGCTCACGCTGACCGCGAGCGGCCCTCCCCCGTCGCCCTGGACCGCGGTCCACGGCAGGTTGTGGCGGCTCACCAGGTTGTAGCTGAGCTTCCCCTCCCCCGCGAACGAGAGCGTGATCTCGTGATCCCCGGTCGCCGCGAGGTGCGTGAGATCGACGGTCGTCATCACGTCGGCCTGATCGTCGCGCAGCGAGACCACGCCCGCCTCCTCGCCGTCGACCACCACGGTGAGCGACCCCGTGGCGCCCTCGGTCCCCTTGCTCGCCGCGAGCAGCAGCGTGCGCAGGCTCCAGATCGTCGCCTGCGTCGAGCCGAAGTTGCCATTGGGGTCCTTGGCCCCGGTCAGGAACTTCACGCCGCCGTCGGCGCTCGCCCGGTGAACGCCGGCCGCGAGCAGCGCGTGGGCGGCGAGCGCGGTGGTCGTGACCCTGGCGTCGCCGCCGATCTCGTAGAACGTGGTCTGCGTCCCGCCGTCGTCCCAGAAGAACGCGTCGCCCTCGGCCGACTTGCGATCGTCCAGCGCGTCGAGCACCGTCGCCGTCAGCCCGCCCGAGGGATCGGCCACCGCGAGGGCGTTGGCCACGATGGCCAGCGTGTACAGGTCGTCCGTCGCCGGCTGGACCGACCGGCCCAGGTACCCGAGCCCCGTCGCGACCTCGGGCCCCGTGTACCCCGCGCTCGCGAGCGCCCAGAGCACGAAGGCGGTGTTGCGGAGCGTGCCCGTGTGGAAGCTGAAGAACTCGGTCTGATCGCCCTCCCACGTCCCGTCGGGCTTCTGCTGCCCCGCGAGCCAGGCCACGGTCCGCGCGAGCATCGCCTCGTCCACCGGGTGGACCTTGATCATGTCGGCGAACTCCATGACGCCGAACGCCGTGACCGACAGATAGGGGTGCCCGTCCTGCTCGCCGAACCACGAGAAGCCGCCGCCCGGGTGCTCGAAGGTGAGCAGCCGCTGGTACCCCGCCGAGATCAGCGACTCGGCCTTCACCTCGATCTCCGGCGTGATCTGGCCCGTCTGCTTCATGTACTGCGTGACGAGCACGTTGGGCCAGGTCGTCGAGGTGGTCTGCTCGAAGCAGCCGGACGGCACCTGGAGCATGCTGTCCATGCCGCTCACGACCTGCGACAGGAACGCGGGATAGACCTCGAGATAGAGCTGGTTCGAGCCGGGGACCGCGCCCTCGGGGAACGACGCGACGTGGCTCTCGCTGCCCGGATCGAGCATGCCCGACCGGCTCTCGGCGAACGGCTTGCCGTCCGGGACCACGCGCACGGTGCGCGCCACGGCGTCGGCGCCCTGGCCGCCCCGCGCCGTGACCGTGAGCGCGTTGACGCCCACGCTGTCCACGCGCACCGGGAAGCGCACGCCGCGCACCTCGCCCGGCTGGAGGTCCACCTGGGTGGAGGTCGCGCCGAGCGGCGTGTACCAGCTCCCGGGCTCCAGGCTGAGATCGACCGTCTGCGGCGTCTCCAGGTAGTTGTAGACCGCGATCGGGAACTCGACCTCATCGCCGCGCGTGAGCGTCGCCGGGAAGTTCACGTCGACGAAGAAGTCCTGGAACACCTTGAACCCGCTCTGCACCCCGCCGAGCTTGCCGTCCGCGGAGTTGGCCAGGGCCGAGAGCCGCCACTCGGTGATGCTGTCCGCGAGCGGGATGCTGATCGTCGCCGTGCCGTCGGAGCTCGTGATGACGCTCGGGTTGACGTAGAGGGTCTCGGGGAACTCGCGCCGGACGCGCGGCGCGCCGTCACCGCCGCCGGCGCCGCCGGGATCCATCCCCGCGCCGCCGGATCCCGTGCCCGTTCCGCCGGTCGCCACCGCGCCTGGCCACCCCCCGTCGGCGGCGTCCCAGCCGGCTTCAGGCACCGGCATCGCCTCGAGCCCGGCGACCCCGAGCTCGGCGAACGTGGCCGAGAAGCTCCCGTCATCGACGGTCTCCGAGAGCTCGTCAGGCCCGGACGTCCGCACCGTGAACCCGTTCCAGTTGGCGCTCACGCGGTAGGGGTTGCCCCACACGTCGTAGGCGCGGAGGCCGTCGTAGACCCGGCGCCCGAGCAGATCGACGAACGAGCCCTGTTCCTCTTCGCAGTAATACTGGCTCGGCTCGCAGCCGAGCCGCCGGAGATCCTGCATGGCCCGCTCCGTGGCGGCCCTGAGCACGGGCACGAGCTCGCCCTTCTGGCGCTCGTAGAACGGCGTGAGCTCGGCGCTCACCTCGCGCAGCACGGTGGGCCAGGAGCGCGCCTGCAGGCCGGTGAGCGACGTGCCGGCGAGCGCGGCGAGCGTGGCCTGGGTCGTGCGCTGCGCGGCCTCGGCCTGCTCCGGGTCCTCGCTCGCGGTCGCGCTGAACAGGAGGTCCTGGAGGTTCGCGGACGGGCCGCGGATCTGGTAGGTGGGCTTGGCGAACTCGTCCTCGAGCTCGAAGTAGGTGCGCAGCAGCCCGGGCTGGGCGTCGACCAGCGCGAAGACGGCCTGATCCACCACCTGCAGGCCGAGCGCGGCGACCTTCGGCTGGCCCGCGTCGTCCTTGACCGAGAGCCGCAGCGTCGCCGTCTCTCCCGGCGCGTACAGGGGCTTGTCCGCGTCGACCTCGATGTGGAGCGAGGAGTCGCCCCGCGCGAAGACCGTGCGGCCGGAGCGGACCAGGTTGCCGTCGTCGTCGACCAGGTAGGCCTCGACCCGGTTGCTCCCGAGCAGCTCGGCGTCGACCGGCATGCTGAAGGTGGCGCGCCCGTCCACGAGCTCGAGCGAGCGCATGTCCACGGCCTGGCCGTCGTTCAGCCAGTCGACATAGACGCTGCCCGTCTCCTCGGTGGACTCGATGGCGACCTCGATCGTCTCGCCGGTCTCGTACACGGCGCGGTCGGTGCGGACGATGAGCTGCTCCTTGCCCTGCTGCGCCGCGAACGCGAACTGCCGCTCGACGGCGCGGCCGTCGACCGTGACCCGCACCGAGAACGAGGCGTCGGCCGTGGCGCCGAGGGGCGGCGTGAAGCTCACCGCGGCCTGCCCGAAGGCGTCCGTGCGCGCGGAGAGCTCCGAGCCGTCCGGCGCGACGATCACCGCGTCCGTGTCGGCGAGGGGCGCCCCGAGCGGGTCGGTGACGAAGAGCAGGAGCGTGTTCGGGACGCCGCGGACCAGCTCGCGCGCCTCGGGCACGAGCACGAGGGAGGCCCCGTCCGCGGAGACCTTCACCGGGATCGCCTTGGTGACCTCCTGCCCCGCCGTGTCCTTGACGGTGACCGAGAGCGTCACCGCGGCGTCGCCCTGCTCCAGCGGCAGGCCCGCGAGGCTCGGCGGCAGGGTCAGGCTGAACCCGTAGTGCCCCTCGGCGTCGAGCTCGCCCATGATGCGCTGGAACGTCGTCTGACCGACGTCGAGCGACGCCGCCTCGATGGTCACGGCGCCGCCGGCGACGTCCTTGCCGAAGAAATACCGCGCGTCGACGGTGCCGGTCACCGTCTCGCCCGCGCGGTACCACGGCCTGTCGGTCTTGATCGCGACGTCGAACTTCGGCAGCGCGTACTGCCCCACGGTGACGACCTTCTCCGTCGTGGTCTCGCCGCTCACGACGCGCACCTTGAACTCCCCGACGTTCACGATGGAGCCGATGCGGAAGGTCGTGGAGGCGACGCCGAACGCGTCGGTCGCGACGGGCTTCTTGAAGATCTTGTTGCCCTTGCCGTCCTCGACCTCGAACGTGATCTCCTCGCCGGCGATCGGCGCGTTGTTCCCCCGCTCGAGCGAGAGCGCGCGGAGGTGGATCGTCTGCCCGGGCTTGTAGAGCGGCTTGTCGGTGGTGAGGAGCAGCTTCGGGCCGGGGCCCTCGACGGTGATGCTGTCGTCGATCGCGGCGCTCACCCCGAAGGCGAGCGCGCGCGCGGTCACGGGGTGCGCGCCGAGCGCGTCGGTCTCCACCTCGAACACCGCGGCGCCCAGGTCGTCGGTCGTCCCCTGGAGCCGCCGCGCCGCGTCGCCCTCGCCGACCGCGAGCTGGACGTCGACCTCGGGCACGGGCTGGTGCGTGAAGACGTCCGTGGCGCGCACGCGGTAGCTCGCGGCGCGCCCTCGCACCACGCGGGACGGCCCTTCGAGCTGCACCTCGTACGGCGGGATGGCGCGGAGCAGGCTCCGCGACACGACCAGCCCGTGCTCCGAGCCGTCCTCGATGCGGACGAGGTACCGCGCGAGCGCCGGCTGCCCGTCCACGGGCGGCGCTGGAAGGCGCGCCTCCGCGGTCGCCGAGGCCGAGCCCGCGAGCTCGATCTCGACCTCGGTCGCGCCGCGCTCCGCGTTCGCGTCGAGGTCGACGAGCGTGACGCGCAGGCGGCCGCGCGTCGCCGCCCGGGTGAGGTTGCGCACCGGGATCTGGAGCCGCAGGTCGTCGTCCTCGATCGCGCCCCGGAGCGCGGCCTCATCGACCGCGATCGTGCCGTTCTCCGGCTGGTCGGGTCGGCCGTGCTCCGTCGTTGTCGGCGGGGACTCCGAGTCGGAGGAGCAAGCCCCCGAGATGGCGCCGGCGAGCGCCAGCACGGCCAGGAGGCCCATTGAGCTCCAGGGTCGTCGAAAGGCAAAGAAGCGGTTGCGCATGGTCGTGGTCTCCGCGGAAGGCGCTGGCACACTCCAGCGGCCGGGGCGTGAAATGCATCGATCGTACCAGGCAGGGAATAGCGAGAATTGGCGGAGATCGCCGGCGGGATGGCACAGGGAAGTGTGCCATGCTGCGCCGAGGGCGGGCTGGTGCGGGGAGCGTGGCCCCCTCCGTGTTCGGTCCACCGTCTTCCGTCTGGCCTCCGCGTGCGCGTGCTCGCTCATCCCGTGCACGTCCTCGTGCTCGAACGCATTGAGCATACCCACGATCACGAATCCGCGGACGGGTGCAGGAGCGTATGACGAGAGACGCGGACGGGATGAGCGCGCACGCGGACGCGGACGCAGACGGAAGACGGGAGACGGAGGACGGATGATGGGAGATGGATGACGGATGGGGGATGGCGAAGGGCGGAGGCGGATGAGGGGACATCAGAGGGCCGGAGGCAGGCGACGGGAGGTGGATGATGAACGGCGGATCGCGGAGAGGGAAATCGACTCCGCGCGCATCGATGGCAAGGGACTCCTCCGCGCGAAATCCGTTCCTCCGGATGGGACTGCCCGGATACAGGCGCGCTCCTCAATCCGCGGATCGCTCGCCGCCGGCCGCTCGTCGCAAAGACTCCGTGGCTCCCCTGGACATCGGCGCCCGCTCGCCTCAGGTCTCGATCGAGCGCGAGGCGCGCGGTCCGGGGAGGGAACCATGCAACTCGACTTCGACATGCCCGTGGTCGCCGACGACGGCCTGGAGGCCGGCGTGCTCGACCGGGTCCTCGTGGACCGGGAGCGGGGTGTCTTGACCCATGTGGTGCTCCGCGCTCCGTTCGCGAGCGAGGAGCTGCTCGTCTCGATGGACCTCGTGCAGGGCACGACGGGAGGCGCCCTCCGCCTGCGACCGGGCCGGGACGAGCTCGCGGTGCTGCCCCGGTACTACGAGGGTCGGACGAGCTCCCTCGCGCAGGGGCGAGTCGACACCTCGCGCGTCCCGCAGCCGCCCGAGCGGCGGCAAGAGCTCGACGAGGCGCTGGGGCTCTCGACGGACACCATCGAGCTCGGCCCCGAGACGCGCGTGATGACCACCGACCAGGCCGAGGTGCAGCTCGTGGGCATCGGCGCGAACGATCCGGGCAATGACATCTCGCGGCTGCGCGTGCGCGGCCCGGCGGGCGCCAGGGCCGATTTCCCCGCGTCGTGGATCGACATCCTGCGCGAGGACGTGGTCGCGCTGACCGTGGCGCGCGACGACATCCTCCGGTCGCGCCCCGCGCCCAGGCTCGAGGACGACAAGCTCACCGACCTGGAAGGGCTCTCGGGCATGGGCGGGCTCGACGGCGACACACCGGAGGAGATGTTCGGGCCGGACTTCGTCGACGAGCTGCGCGACAAGAGCGGCGCGTTCCTCGGGGTGCCCGCGACCGGCGGCCCCGCGGAGGCGACCGACAGCCGCGCCGTCCAGCCCGTCGGCAGCGGCAACGAGGCCGGCGCCGAGCGGCGACGCTCCCCGCGCGGCTGAGGCGGGGGCGCGACCGAGGCGGGGGCGCGGCGCGCGGGGGCTCACCTCCGGGGCTTGCGTTCCGGCGAGCCCCTTCTGTGGCTCGCCTGCACTCCAGCCCCTCCGGTGAGCCCCGGCGCGCCGCGCCCCCGCCTCGGCCCCGCTCGTCGGGAGAAGGGATTCCCCTGGTGAGCTCGGGAGACCCTCACTTGACAGCGATGCTCGCGCGTGCTCGTCTCCGCCCCAGAATGGACCCGCACAACACGCAGCCGAGCCCGGACGCCCGCACGGCCAGCGTCCTCGACCCGGCCGCCGTGGCGGAGATGTTCCGCCGCGAGATCCGCGCGGAGCTCGCCACCCTGTCCCAGCCCCTGGTCCTGGTCGGCGTGCTCGCCGCGGATCACGGCCCCTCGTTCACCTACGCGGAGTACACGCGCAAGGCGTGCGAGGACGTGGGCGTCCGCTTCGAGATCCGGCACGCCACGCGGCTCACGGCCGAGGAGGCCATTCGCGCGGCGAACGCCGACCCGGGCGTGCACGGGATCATGGTGTATTACCCGATCTTCGGCACGGAGCAGGACGCGTACCTCCGGGACACCGTCGATCCGTCAAAGGACATCGAGGGGCTCCACACGTTCTGGGCACGTTGCCTGTACGGGAATCTGCGGTTCCTCGACGCGGCCAGGACCAGGAAGGCGATTCTGCCCTGCACGCCGCTGGCCGTGCTGAAGCTGGTCGAGGCCGCGGGCTTCTTCGGCGCCGGGGAGCGGCCGCTCGAGGGGCGGAGCGTGTGCATCTTCAACCGGAGCGAGGTGGTCGGCAGGCCGCTCGCGTGCATGATGGCGCACGACGGGGCCCGCGTGACCTCCTTCGATATCGACGGTCCCCTGCTCTTCGCGCCCAGCGCATCCGGCGAGATGCACGAGGCGAAGGAGACGACGGTGGACCGGGCGACCGCCCTGCGGGAGGCCGACATCGTCGTGACCGGCGTGCCCTCCCGCGAGTTTCCCCACGTGCGGGCGGCGGAGATCCGCGAGGGCGCCCTGTGCATCAACTTCTCCACCTTCAAGAACTTCAGCGACGATGTCCTGAGCAAGGCGAAGGTGTTCGTGCCCCGCGTCGGCCCCATGACCGTGACCATGGCGATCCGCAACAGCCTGCGGCTCTACAAGAACACGCACGGGGGCGGGAAGGTGGAAGAGACGTCGGCGCCGGCGTGATGCGCGCTGCGCGTCACGCGATGGCGGCGGCGCCGGCGTGATGCGCTGCGCGTCACGCGACCGCGCCCGCGGGGCGACGGCTCATCGGCCGCGCGGTCGTCTCGACGAGCCCGCGGCGTCGAGCGCTCGGGGTGCGGCGTCGTCCAGTTGTCCGGCGCCCTGGGGCCTCCGGAGGTCGCTCGCCCGCCGCCGCCGCGCGGGCGGGCCCCCCGGCGTCGTCAGCTGCGCCAGCTCGGCGCGCACATCGGCGCGCACGTGCGGCCCGAGGAGCTGCTCCGCCATGGCGTTCAGCCGTCCGGCGAAGGTGGCCATGATGCAGCCCGCGCGCTGATCGTCGTGCTCCGGCGCCCCCGAGCGCCGGTGATGACGGCCGTAGTCGCGCGTGATGGCCCCGAGATCGCCGCCCACGTGGACTGCCTGTCTCATGAAGAGCCTCGCCGCGCGCTCGTTGGCGATCGGCGGCATCTGCCCGAGCACCAGCGCGACATCGGGCTTGCCCGCGGCGAGCAGCATGGAGATCACGCGCTTGCGGGCGAGCTCCACGAGCCTCGGCGCGAGGGTGTGCTCGTCGAAGACATGGACGTCCACCGACACGAGGTCCCCTCTCGCTCCGCCGAGCTCGTTCAGGAACGCGTTCAGCACCGGCGACCGCGTCGGCTCGGCGTGGAGGTAGCCCCGCGCGCCGCCCGCCGCCCTCGCCGCGCCGCCCGGCGGCGGGTTCGAGGCGGCCCCGGCGGCCTCGGGCTTCCCGGCGGCGTGTCGCGCGGGCTTCGGCCGGCGGGAGCGCTCGAAGTGTCGCTTCGCGCTCCCTGCGCGCTCGTTCATCGCGGCGGGGTCTGTCGCGCCGAGCAGCGCGACCAGCTCGGCGGCCTGCGCAGCGGTGCTTTGCGGGGGAGGCTTCTTGCTTGACATGGGAGCGGATTTCTCCGGGCCGAGAGCTGCTCAGGTGTTTACCACGCCGCTCGAACGCTTGTACAGCACTGAACCCCGGTTCCGATCGCTCGCGCGCTGGCGCAGGGCCGGGCGCCGCGCGTGGTAGCCTGTTTTCATGTCCGCCGGCCTCCCGAGCAGCTTCGCGGTCCACTCGCCCGGAGGTACGCATCGCCTCGAGATCACGCCGACGGGCCCCGCGAGGTTCTCGGTTCTCCCGTGCGCTCTACGAGGAAACGCCAGCGCGCCTCGTATGGCGCCGCGACGCGAGCCCCGGTGAGCTGCATCCCTCGTTCGCGTACCTCGACGACGGCGGGCGCGCCGTCCTCCACACGACGACGTGGAAGGATCACCGCTTCGTCGTTCTCGACGACAGCGGCGACGTCCTCAGCAGCGTCGCGCTCTTCGGCGACGTGATCCCGTGGGACGAGATCGACGCGCACGCCCGATACACCACGGCAGGCGTCGACTGGACGGGCCTCTCTCTCGTCACCTACCCGAGCCTGGAAGGGAGGGCCCATTTCTGCCTGCGCACGTTCTGGGGTCGTCGCATCCTCATCGAGCTTTCGACGGGGCGGGTGATCCCGGCGGGCGAGGGATCCTCCGCGCTCGACGCCGTCGAGCGCGCGTTCGTGGAGGACACGCTGCGGCAGGCGGCGGAGAGCCCGATGGACGCCCTGACGGAGCCGCGCCTCGCGCCCATCCGGGCCGCCGCGCTCGTCGCGGGGAGCCTCGGGGTGCGCTCGGCGATCCCTGCGCTTCAGGCGCTCGAGGCGGTAGAGGACGTGAGCAGCGTCATGGGCGGCGGCTCCAACCCGATCGATCTCGAGATCAGCCGCCACCGGCTCCGATCCATCGTGCATCTTTCGCTGCGGCGCCTCGGAGTCCCGCCCGCAGGGTATCCCGCGACGTGCGTGAGGCTCCGAGGGACCGATCTCCGCGGACGCGTCCCGCTGCCGGAGCGCGCCGCGCGCGCCGCGTCGTTGCGCCTTGGCGCGCGCCGGCTCGATGTGCTCACCGCCCTGGGCCCGCCGGATGCCGTCCCGCGGCGCACCGGCGGAAGGGGTCGATTCGACCCCTGGGAATACGATCTCGACGGGCCAGCGTCGAGGACGCTCCGGTTGTCGTGGCAGGACAAGAAGCAGCCACTCCTCGAGGCGATCGAATCCATCGTTCCGCCGGTGTGGGCGGGGGACACGCGTGATGGGGAGCTCGCGCGATGGTAGTACGTTGTCACCCAACCAGCGGCAGCGGCCGGCCGTACTGCGCTCGGCGGCTGAGCCGCAGGTCGTTGGGCCGGCGTACCATGGCGTGGGGAGTGGGGGCCGCCCCCCTCCGCCATGGCGCCGCCACCCGCTGAGCTGGAGCTCTCCCCGCGTTCTCCCGTCGATTCGCGTCGGTATGGGGCGTGCTCAAGGCCGAAGTCATGCCGACGCTCGAGCATAGCGCCCTCGTCGAGATGTTCCGTGAGCGCCCGGAGCTCGCGCCCCACGTGCTCGCGACGCTCTTCCATGTCGAGGTGCCGCCGCACGCCTCGGTCGCGGTGGTCGAGTCGTCGCTCGACCAGCTCATCCCGGTGGAGTTCCGCGCGGACCTGGTGCTCGAGCTGCGCGATGCGAACGGCACGCTCGTGCTGGCGATCGTCCTCGAGGTCCAGCGCGACGTGGATCCGGACAAGAAGTTCTCGTGGCCGACGTACGTCACGGGCGTGCGCGCCAGGAGGCGCTGCGCCACGGTCATCCTCGTGGTCGCGCCGGACGCCGCCGTGGCCGCCTGGGCGGCGGAGAGCATCGACCTCGGCCTGGGCCTCGGCACCGTCAAGCCGCTGGTGCTCGGTCCGGCCGTCGTCCCCGAGATCACCGACCCTGCCGGCGCGGAAGCGGAAATGGAGGCCGAGCTCGCCGTGCTGTCGGCGGTCGCGCACGGCAACGGGCCGAACGGGCTCACCGTGCTCCAGGCGGCGCTCGCGGCCCTGGGCCGGCTCGACCAGGAACACGCGATGGTCTATTTTCAGCTCATCTGGGACGGGTTGCGCGAACCCATGCAGCAGGCTCTGGAGGCGTTGGTCATGGAACGGCAGATCGAAGGCGAGGCGACTCTCCCCCCGTTCGTGCAGAGGCTCATCGATCGCGGCAAGCTCGAGGGCATGCGTGAGGGAAAGCTCGAGGGCATGCGTGAGGGAAAGCTCGAGGGCATGCGTGAGGGAAAGCTCGAGGGCATGCGTGAGGGCGAGCTCAAGGGCATGCGTGAGGGAAAAGTCGAGGGCGTGCGTGAGGGAAAGCTCGAGGGCAAGAGGGAAATCCTCCTGCGGCTGCTGGCGCGCGCAGGGATCGGGCTCACCGAGGACGAGCACGCGCGCATCCAGGCATGCTCGGACATCGCGACCCTCGACCGCTGGATCGAGAACGTCCTCGGGGCGAAGACTGCCACCGAAGTGCTCTCCTGACGGGTGGCGGTTTCCTTCAACAAGGCATTACACGCGACGACCTCCGGCCGCGTGGATAACGACAGCGTCGGGCAGACACGCGGTCCGCGTGTCGCCGGACCGGCGGCATGCGCTGAACTTGGCCGCCGGCGCGCCCCCGTGTGAGCAACGGCGCGATGCCCTCCATGGCCCACGAGATCCTCGTGGATCTCTTCAAGAATCGCCCGTCGCTCGCCGCCGAGATCCTCGTCGATGTGCTGGGCGTCCCGCTGCCGGCTTACACCGGAGCGCGCCTCACCTCGATCGATCTGACCGACATCCAGCCTGCCGAGTACCGCGCCGACGTGGTCGTCCTCCTGCTCGACGGCGACGTCCCGATCTGGGTGCTCATCGTCGAGGTCCAGCTCGGCGTCGATCCGCGAAAGCGCTTCAGCTGGCCCGACTACGCGATGGGGGCGCGCGCCGCGCATCGCTGTCCGGTCGGGCTGCTCGTCGTCGCCCCCGATCCCGCCGTCGCCGCGTGGTGCGGGGAGCCGATCGAGACCGGAATCCCTGGCTTCGTCCTGTGCCCTCCGGTGCTGGGGCGCGAGGCGGTTCCGATCGTGACGGACCCCGGGGAGGCCGCCCGCCGACCCGAGCTGGCCGTGCTCTCCGCCATGGCGCACGGGCAGGGCGAGCACGGCGTGGCGATCGCGGCGGCCGCGCTGCCCGCGATCCGGGGGCTCGATGACGAGAGGGCCAGGTTCTACGGCGATCTCGTGCTAAATTCCGTGAACGAGGCGGCCCGCCGGGCGCTGGAGGCGATGATGAAGGGCTACGAGTACCAGAGCGATTTCGCGAAGAAGTACGTCGCGCAGGGCCGCCTGGAAGGCCGCCAGGAAGGCCGCCAGGAAGGAGAGCGCGCCATTCTGCTGCGGCAGCTGCGCGCTCGCTTCGGTGAGCTGCCTGCGGCCGCCGTCTCCCGGCTCGAGCAGGCCGAGAGCGCCACGCTCGAGCAGTGGGCCGAGCGCGTGCTCAGCGCGAAGACCCTTGCCGAAGTGCTCGACGAGCCGAGCTGAGGATCGAGAGATGCGGCTCATCCGATGGAATACGAAGATGAGCCCCAGCCGCTCGCGACCTGCATGCTGGACCATGGAGACAGCTCGTGCGTCACAGCGCATTGCGACATCAGGCGCCCCATGTGCCTCGGTACAACAATGAACGTCCCGCGATCGGTAGCGCAGAGAGCTCTGCTGGCTGTTGCATCGCACCCGTTGCACGGAGAAGCAACGGGGTGGGCATATTGCGCGAGCGATGTCTTTGCGGAGCCGAAGAGCTTCCTCGATCGCGCTCGCCTCTCGGATGAAGACAGAGAGCGAATTCAGTCTGCTTTACCCGATGTCGAGACGGTTCTCCTGGTAAGCTACTGGACCTCGGCGGAGAAGCCCGAGCCGCTCTCCGGTGGAGGGAAACATTACGCGTTCCTCGTGCATCCGGCATCGTTTGCCGTCCTGCATGCAGGCGTGGGCACGTGGCGGTCATGAATCAGAGTGCATGGACAGAAGCGCCTGCCCCCCAGCGAGCGGGCAGGCTCCGGCGAGCTGGAAGCTGCCGCTCATGCCGAACCCTGGGCGGCGATCATCATGAAGAGCAGAAGAGACCACGAGGCAACGCTATCCATGGTTCACTGAGTCCTGAATCGATGGGATCCGGCATCCCCTCCTGACGCGCAAGCGACGCGCTTGGCGCTCCGCGTCCCTCGAGCTCCGTGCGCAGGGGTCCCTCAATCCTCGTAGCCATGCTCCGACGGGGAGGACAGCGCGTCCACCTCGCCGCGCGTCACGAGCGTGTCGCCGTCGCGGTCGAGCGCCTTCATCATCTCGCCGACGACCACCTGTGACGGCGTCTCGGAGGTCGCCGTCGCGATGGCGGCCCCCAGCTCTTCGGCCGAGACGCGGCCGTCCCCGTCGGCGTCGATCGCCTCGAAGGCCCCGAGCTGGCGGACGAGGTCCGCGGCGAACGACTCGACGAGGACGAGCTTCGGCTCGCGCCCGCTGTCCGCCGGCGGCACCTTCTCCGGGTGCTCCTCGGCGAAGCGGACCAGCGGCGCGATGTCGTCCATGCCGCCGAGGAGCCCGCGCGGGAGGGCGATCCGGTACTCGCGATCCTCGACCAGCGGAAGGTCGTCGATCGCGGTCAGGACGCCTCGGGCGTCCGTCGCCATCCGGTCGTCGATCTGGAGGTAACCGGCGTGCTGGACCGGGGCGCGCGACCGCGACGCGGCGACGGCATCGCGGACGACGCGGCCCGGCAGGAGGGCCACCACCACCTCGTTGCTGAAGGGCACCTCGGCCTTGAGGTCCCCGTAGGTGAAGCGCTCCCGGTACGCGCGGCCGCCGCGGATGCCGCCGCCGTTGAAGAGGCACCCGTCCGCCCCGAGGGCGTCGCGGATCCGCGAGCAGAGCAGCGCCCCGAGCGAGGTCTGCTGCACCCGCGTCCCGATGGACGAGAGCGCGCTCCCCGGCGGGAGCCGGAGGAGGGTGGCCGCGTCGAGGTCGCGCACGATCTGCATGTGGCGGTCGACCCGCGCGCGCATCGCCGGATCCTCGGGATGGGCGCCGACGTCCTCGATCCGGACGGTGACCGCGGGCAGGTCGGGCACCCCGGCAGGCGGCGCATCGGCCGGCCACACGAGGTCGATGATCGCGGCGCTCTCCGCGTCGGTGCCGGCCTTGACGACCCAGCAGCCGTCCACGTCGTCGAGGCTCACCTCGTGCTCGTGGCCGCCGAGGATCACGGGAAAGCGCGGATCGCGCTGCGCCCGCGCGAGCGCGAGGTCCTGGTCGCGGCTCTGGTGCGTGATCGGGATCACGCAGGCGCACCCCTCGTCGCGGAGGAGCCGGCGGGTCCAGCGGAGGGCCGCCTCGTTCGCCGGCTCGATGTCGATCCCCCCGAACGCGTCCCGTCGGTAGAGGCCCTGCGCATGGACGAGCAGGCCGAGGAGGCCGATCCGGACCGTCCGCCCGCCGGGGCTCGAGAGGTCGAGGATCTCGTGCGTCGGCAGCGCCGGAGCGAACGAGGGCATGTTGGTGTTGAGCCACGTGCCCCGGAACTCCTGCACCCGCGCCCTGAGCTCCGGGAGCTCGACGTCGGCCTCGTGGTTGCCGAAGATGGCGTGGGTGATCGGCAGCGCATTCATGCAGTCGACCATGCCCCTGCCGTGATCGAGGCTCGACAGCAGGCTCGGCGCGAGGAAGTCGCCGGCCATCACCGCGATGAAGCGATCCGCGGGCCCGGCGGCGCGGCGCCGCACGAGGGTCGCGAGCCGCGGCAGGTTGTCGAGCAGGTACACGTCGTTCACGCAGACGATCCGCAGAGAGGGGCCTCTCGGCGAGGCTTGTGCGCCGGCGGTCATGGCCATCGAGGATAGCCCAGGCGCTCGTGATCGCGCACCCCGTCGCTCGCCACGACCCGCGCCGCGGCGAGCTCCGACATGGATGTCGGCGCCGGCTCGCCTCGATGGTCTCGTCGCTGCGCTCCTCTCGGCCGCGCGCTCGTCGAGGGAGCCGTCCTCAACGCGCGCTTGCGGGTGGCCTGAGTTCTGAAATCTGAAGACGCCGAGCTGACCCGGTTCGGCCACCGGAACAACCGGCCGGATCCCGACGCGACGTATCGCAAGTCAGGAATCCGGAGTGTACCTCGGAGGGGTGCATGACTGGCAGCAGCCTCTCGATCTCCTCAACTGCACATCGGGTGCCCCCATGGGCCCAGTGAGCCCATGGCCACGGCGCCAGTACTGCATCACCGAAGCTCGTCCCGGGGTCGTCGCGGGGGGGGCCGGAGCGCACGCGGGCCACAAAAGGGGCCCGCTGGAGCGCAGGCCCCGTGAGCGACGACCCCGGGACGAGCTTCGGTGACAACGTACTATCTGGGCACTCGGACATCGTGAGGTGGCGTGAAGCGTCGATCGCCCCGACGGATCGCGGACACGAGCGAGCCCGACGGATTGTTCATCAAGGCGGCAGCGCTTGCGACGATGAGTGCCCGATGGTAGAATTTCGAGTCGAGGCAATGCGCCATGTCCCTCGTGGAACTGCTCCCGGATATCCAGTCTTTGCCGCGTGCTGATAAGCTCAGGCTGATCCAGTTCCTCGCACAGGAACTGGCGGAGGCGGAGGGGCAGCGGACGCTCCAGGCGGACCAGTCCGCCCCCGCAGGGTCACCTGACCAGGCGTTTGCGACGACCGAGACGCTCCTCCAGATCTTGCGCACCGAATAGGCAGATCTTGCGCACCGAATAGGCGCCGCGACGGGTCCGCCGCTCCCCATTCCTGGCGCGCGCCTCTCTGCATGTGGCTGGGAGTCTCGACGTCCTGCGCGCCGAGGCCGCGCGTGGGGGTCCTCACGCCGGGCGTGGTCAACGGCTGGCCGCGCGGGGGCGCGACGATCGCCGAGACGAGCGGGCGGGAGCTCGCCAGGCTGCGCGATGCGCTCGTCGTTCGCGAGGGCGGGCCGGCGCTCCGCCTGAACTGAAAACGATTACCCCGGAGCCTGACCAGTGCCCCCGACCTGAATTGAAATTCAACCCGGAGCCTGACCAGTGCCCCCGACCTGAATTGAAATTCAACCCGGAGCCTGACCAGTGCCCCCGACCTGAATTGAAATTCAACCCGGAGCCTGCCCAGAGCCCCCAACCTGAATTGAAAATTCGATCCAGCCCCCCATCCGACCCCATCAACCTGCATCAAAATTCACCCCGGACGTTCGCTCACCGGGCCGGATTCCCCCTGTGCACGCCGGGCTCGACTCCTCTACGCTGGAACCATGCCGGAACCCCCTGCTCCCACGCCCTCGACCGGCGCGAAGGCCGACCAGCACGCCATCGAGGCGGCGGCGCAACGCCTCGCGGAGGAACGACACGCCGCCCAGCGGTACGGCAAGCTGCCGTACGTCGTGCACCTCGCCCAGGTCCGCGCGGTGCTCTCGGCGTACGGGTACGGCGGAGCGCTCGGCGTCGCCGCCTGGCTGCACGACACCGTGGAAGACACCGACACCACGCGCGAGGAGATCGCCGCGCGCTTCGGCGAGGAGGTCGCGGCGCTCGTGTGGGCGGTGACCGGGACCGGCGAGAGCCGCAAGGAACGAAACCGATCCGCCTACGAGAAGATCCGGAAGCACCCGCAGGCCGCGATCCTCAAGCTGGCCGACCGGATCGCGAACGTGGAAGCGTCGCGAGAGCACCCGGACAAACGCGCGATGTACCGCGACGAGCACGAGGCCTTCGAGCGAGCCCTGGCCGGCCTGGGAGATCCGCGCATGTGGGCCAGGCTCCGGGCAGCGCTCCTCGCCTGAGCGCGCCCCGGAGGCGAGATGCGCCGCTCCCGCCCCCAGAGCGCAAGCCCCTCTGGGAAAAGGAGCGATGACGTGCGGCCCGGAGGGCGGAGATGGCGATTCCCAGGCTGGATGGACAACATCGCCGCCCTTCCCGTGCGCGCCTGCCAAGGGGGCTGCGCGCCCGCCATGCGCGCCTGCCAAGGGGGCTACAAGCCTACCTCTACTGCGGGAAGTCGGCCTGGAGAGCGAACCGCCATGCCGCCAAGGGCGCCAAGAAATAAGGGTAACAGGAGGGGAAATGCTGGGACGGCCCTCCCCCTCTCCTCTTGGCGGCCCTGGCGTCTTGGCGGTTCTTCTGCTGATCCGGGGCAACTTCCCGCAGCAGCGCTACAAGCCTACCGTCCTCTCCCGAGAAAGGCCCCGCGTGACATCCCAGCTCCGGGACCTGGCCCGCCGGCCCGCGAATGCGCTCGCGCGATCCCCACACCGGATCCGTCAGAGCGTCGGGGGGCAAGCCTCGCCGCGGACGTCTCCGAACAGGCTCGCGAGGCGCTCGCGAGGGAGCTCGCCCACGGCGCGCTCCACCTCCTGCCCGGCCGCGTCGATGCCGAGGAACGTCGGCACGAAGTGCACGCCGTAGCGGGCCGCGAGCGCCCGCCCGCGCGGCTCGTCGACCCGGATCCGCAGCAGGGTGCCGGCCTCCTTGGCGCAGCGCGCCTCGAGCTCCCTCACGAGCGGCGCCATGCGCTTGCAGACGGCGCAATCGGCGCTCTCGAACTCGACCAGGCGAGGCTGCCCCACGGGGAGCGCGACGTCGCCCTGCGCCAGAGCAGCGCCCTCCTCCACCCCCACCCCGCACGCCCCCGCGGGGCCGCCGTCGCACCCGCACGCCCCCTCGGGGCCGCCCTCGCACGGCGCCCCCTCCGCCGCGACCGCCGCGGGCCCCGGCGTGAAGGCGTCCAGGCGGCCGCTGGCGAACGCGATCCCGAGCGCCACGAGCAGCGCGCCCATCACGCGCTGCAGCGTCGGCGTGGCCGGCGCCACCCGCCGGGCGAGCGCGATGGCCGTGGGCGCCGCGAAGGCGGCCGCCACGAGGGGCGCCGCGAGCCCCGCCGCGTAGGCGCCGAGCTGGATCGCGCCGCGGAGCGGATCGGCCCCCGCGCTGGCCGCGTACGTCAGCGCCGCGCCGAGCACCGGGCCGACGCACGGCGTCCACCCCGCCGCGAAGCCGACGCCGAAGAGCAGGCCCCCCCAGAAGCCGTCCGCGCGCGGGAGGCGGGTGAGCAGCGGGCGCGCCTCGCGATCGAGCCACGGGAGGCGCAGCACGCCGAGGAGCTTCGCGCCGAAGAGCGCCATGAGCACGCCGGCCGCCACGACCAGCGCGCGCCGGTGGGCCCCGAGCCCCCCGGCGATCGCCGACGCGAAGGCGCCGAGCGCGACGAGCACGAGCGTGAGGCCGAGCGCGAACCCGAGGCCGGCGGCGCGCACGCGGCGCGTCGTCGCGCCGTCCGGACCGCCGTTCACCCCCGCGCCGCCGAGGGTCGCGAGGTACACGGGGAGCAACGGGAGGACGCAGGGCGACGCGAACGTCAACAGCCCCGCGCCGAACAGCGTCAGCAGCGAACCGATCGTCATGGATCCCTCGTGATGGACAGGTCAGCGCCCGCGAGCGCCGGCGCGAGCGCCGCCGCGTCGACCTCGGCCACGGCCAGCATCGGCTGCGCCACGCTCTTCGCGCAGATCACGTTGCCGAGCGGCCCCCTCGTGCACCCCACGCCGCCGCCCGCGAGGGCGCGCGCGGCCGTCGCCGCCCCGGAGCTCGGCGGCGGGACGAACACCGTGAGCGGGCTTTCCCCGCTCGTGTACATGAGCGCCGCCGTGCGCGTGCCCTCGATCTGGCAGAGGCGCGCGCCGAGCAGCCGGGCCCCGGGCAGCGCCGGGACCGTCACGGCGTAGCCGAGCCGGCCCTCGAGCCAGCCGGCGACGGCGTCCGGGTCCGACGACTCGATGTCGCACGGACGCTCGCGCGCGAACCCGCGCACGTGGTGCGTCACGAGCTCGTCGGCCATCGCCGCGCTCACGCCCCGGCCCGGGCCGCCGACGAGCAGCGCGGCGACGCCCGCCGCGGCGGCGAGCCCCGCCGTGATCGCCCACGGCCACGCGCGCGGGGCGCGCGCCCTGCGCGCAGCAGCCTCGGCGCGCTCGCGCACGCGCGGCGGGACCTCCGGGTCCGCCCCGCGCGCCGCATGCTCGGCGCGCTCGCGCACGCGCGGCGGGACCTCCGGGTCCGCCCTCGCGACGAGCGCGCGCCGCACGCGACCGAGCGCCTCCGCGGCGCCCCGGCACGGCGCGCAGCCGGCGAGGTGCGCCTCGATCCGCGCCGCGTCCTCGGGCGTCACCTCGCCGTCGTGCCACGCTGAGATGTTCTCGAACCAGTCGTCGTCGCACCCTGCCATGACGTCACCTCGCGCCGCTCGGAGAGGCGCTCGATCAGCGCGCGCCGCGCCCTCGAGAGCCGTGATCGCACCGTGCCCACCGGGCACCCCTTCAGCTCGGCGATCTCCTCGTACGAGAGATCCTCGACCTCCCGCAGGAGCAGCGCCTCGCGCCACTCCTGCGGCAAGCTCGTGAGCGCCCGCTCCACCTCGTCGTCGAGCCCGCGCTCGACGATCTCCGCCTCCAGGTCGCCCCGCGGCTCCGGCACCGACTCGGCGCCGCGGCCCCCCTCGATCACCTCGAGGCGCTGCCGCGCGCCGCGCGTCGCGTTGAGCAGCACCGATCGCTCGACGCGGAGCAGCCACGCGCGCATGCGCTCCTCGTCGCGCAGGTCGGCGCGCCGCTCGATCGCGCGCACCACCGTCGCCTGCACGAGATCCTCCGCGTCCTCTTGCGAGCGGGTCAGACGGCGCGCGGCGCGCAGGAGGCTCGGCAGCTCCGCGAGGAGCCGGTCGACGAACGAGGAGCGGGAAAACGAAGGCACTGGGTCGGACCGAGAGGAGGAGAGCCGTACGCCGTCTCCTCTCCCAGGACACGCCGGGCGATGCAAAAAGTTCCCGCGCCGAGCGCCGAGCGCCGAGCGCCGAGCGTCGAACGCCGGCGCGGCGCGGCGCGGCGCGAGCACGACGTTTCCGCCCGAGAGGTTGGCGAGCACCCACCTCCCCTCGCGCGCGGCGCGCGTGTCGCCTGCCCCCCCTGCCCCGCCTACCCGCCCCGCGCCTCCGGCCCGGGCGGCCGGGAGAGCAGCCCCACGAGATCCTCGGTCGAGAGCCGGGCCGCCTCGTCCTTGCCGCGCAGGACCTCGGCCACCAGCGAGCGCTTCTCGGCGTGCAGCGCCAGCATCTTCTCCTCGATCGTCCCCAGCGCCACCAGGCGGTAGATGGTGACCGGCCGCGTCTGGCCCAGCCGGTGCGCCCGGTCCGAGGCCTGGTCCTCGACCGCGGGGTTCCACCACGGGTCGAGGTGGATGACGTTCGTGGCCGCGGTGAGGTTGAGGCCGAACCCCCCCGCCTTGAGCGAGATGAGGAACAGCGGCGCCGTGCCCTCCTGGAACGCGCACACCCGCTCGGCCCGCGCCGCGCGCGGCGTCCGGCCGTCGAGGTAGACGTACGCGACGCCGCGCGCCTCGAGCGCCTCGCGCACGAGCGCGAGGTGCGAGGTGAACTGGCTGAAGACGAGCGCGCGCTGCCCCTCGGCGCAGAGCTCCTCGACGAGCTCCAAAAAGCGCGCGAGCTTGGACGAGCCGAGCTCGGAGCGCGGGTCGTGCAGGCGCGGGTGCGAGGCGAGCAGCCTGAGCCGCGTGAGCGCGGCGAGGACCTCGACGCGCCGCTCCTGCTGCCGCAGCGCCGACCTCCGCGACTCGAGATCGGAGAGGGCCGCGAGGCGCGCGTCCTCGTAGCGCTGCCACTCGGCGCTCGAGAGCACGACCGGCACGCGCACCTCGGTGCGCGCCGGCAGCTCGGCCTCGACCTCGGCCTTCGTCCGCCGGAGGAGGAACGGGGCGAGCACGCGGGCGAGCGCGGGCGCCGCGGCCGGGTCGGCCTGCCGCTCGATCGGCGCGGCGTAGCGGCTCCGGAACGACTCCCAGCCGCCCAGGAGGCCGGGGAAGACGACCGCGAACAGGCTCCAGAGCTCGCCGAGGTGGTTCTCGATCGGCGTGCCCGAGAGCGCGCACCGGAAGTCCGCCTGGAGCGCCCGCGCGGCCCGGACGCGCTGGGTGGTCGCGTTCTTCAGGGCCTGGGCCTCGTCGAAGACGACCGTCGCGAAGCGCCGGGCGGACAGGCGCGCGGCGTCACGGACGAGCAGGCCGTAGCTGAGCACCAGCACGTCGCCCGGCCCGAGCCACTCGAGCGCGTCGTCGCGGTCGGCCGCCTCCGCGTAGAGCGTGAGCCGCAGGGAGGGCGCGAAGCGCTCCGCCTCGGCCACCCAGTTGAAGGCCACGGAGGTGGGGGCGACCACGAGCGCGGGCCCGAGCTCGCGGCGATCGAGCAGCAAGGCGAGGGCCTGCACGGTCTTGCCGAGGCCCATGTCGTCGGCGAGCACGCCCCCCGCGCCCCACGCCGCGAGCCGCGAGAGCCAGCGGAAGCCGTCGACCTGGTAGGGGCGGAGCTCGGCCCGGAGCGCCTCCGGGACCGCGGGCGAGAGCTCCCGCGCCGCGGCGACGCGCTCGACGAGCCGCCGGAAGGCGGCGTCCGCCTCGAGCGCGGCGCCGTCGGCCTCGAGCGCCCGCAGCGCCTCGGCGGCCGAGAGGCCCACCGAGAGGCCGTGCTGCGAGGCGTGGACGTGGTCCGACAGGCGCTCCAGGTGGCGGCGCAGGGCCTCGCTCAGCTCCACGTAGGTGTGGGCCGTGACCTCCACGTAGCGCTCCTTGCGCCGCGCCGAGTCGAGCAGCCGGGCCAGCGTCACCCGCTCGCCCTCCACGCTCAGGCCGCCGAGGACGCCGAACCACGCGCGCCGCCGCTCGAGCACGACCTTGAGCGCTCCGGGGCCGCCCGCGCCCACGACGCGCAGGGGCGTGCCCACCCACTCGAGCTCGGGCGGGGGCGCGCGCCGCGCGCAGGCGGCGACGAGATCCAGCGCCCCCTCCGCGCTCGCGAAGCGGAACTGGAACCTCAGCGGAAGCGCCTCGGCCCCGGCCAGCGGGAGCTCGGCGGCGAGCGCCCGGAAGGCGTCCGCCTCCCGGTCGAGGTCGCGCACCGCGTGCAGGGCCCGCTCGCCGCGCCGCGCGAGCACGTCGCGCGCGCCCTCGCCCGGCACGAGGGCCGGGCTCTCGGGGAGCGGCCGCACGCGGAGCTCGACCTCGACCGCGCCGGCCGGCTGGGGCGTGAGGCGCAGGACCGGCGCGAGCGCCGCGGGGACCGACTCGCCCATGACGCTGCGGGGCATGGCGACCGGGAGGCGCTGCGCCCACCGCGCGAGCGCGCCGAGCAGGGCGCCGCGGCTCTCCGGCGGGAAGACGTGGCCCTCGCGCTGGAGCACGCCGAGCAGCGCGCGGAGCTCCGGCTTGACGTCGAGGAGCGTGAGCCGCCGCGCGTCCCTGTCCCAGTCCCAGAGGAAGAGCGCCTCCTCGGGCCGGGCCCGGCGCACGCGATCGAGCAGCGCGGCGGGCAGCGCCGTCCCGTCGACGCCGGCGCTCACCCGCACGGCGCCGCCGCGCTCCTCCGCCACGAGGCCCACCGGCGCGCGCTCGATGCGCACCGCGACGTCGGGCGCCTCGCCGAGGACGAGGCGCGGGTGGCCGATGAGGGCCTCGAGCAGCGCCCGCGAGGCGAGGCCGTCGCCGTCGGGCAGGAGCGCGGCGACGCGGGCGTCGTCGGCGGAGAGCTTCGCGCCGTGCTCCTGGAGGAGGCGCCGGCGGGTGAGGCGCGTGCCCGCGCCGCCGCGCTGGCCCTTCCTGTTCAGGCGGTGGAGCCAGGGCGCGACCTCGACGCGGGCGTCGTCGAGGACGTCGAGGCGAAAGGTGATCTCGACGCCGGCGCGCGCCGCGGGGCTCTCGTCGAGGGCCCTGTCGAGCAGGAGGAGGGTGCGCTCCCAGGCGGGTCGATCGAGCTCCGCGAGCGCCTCGAAGAAGGCGTCGCCGGGGGGCTGGCGCAGCCAGCGCAGCGCGGCGTCGATGGCGGCGAGCGCGTGGACGCAGGCGCTCGCGCCGCAGGTGCACTCGGCGCGGAGCGCGCCGGGCGCGAGGCACAGCCGGGCCTCGGGCACGACGAAGCCGGGCGAAGCGGGCAGCGCCGACTCGAACGGCCGCGGGTCGTCGAGGCGGAAGCCGGGCAGCGCGGCGTCGAACCGGAGCGCGCCGGCCGCGAGCGCCCGGGCGGGGCGCGGGGCCACGGCGTCGGGCACGCGCGCGCGGAGCTCGCGGAGGCGCGCGTGGACGGCGCGGGCCCGCGGCTCCTCGGGCGGCTCGAGCAGCGCGGGGAGCGCCGCGCGCGCCTCGTCCGCCTCGGCGCGCGCGTCCTCGAGGAAGCGAGCGACCAGGGACGGCAGGGCGTCCCGGAGGCGCGAGGGCGAGAGCCACGCGCGCGCGCCCGCGAGCGCCTCGGCGCTCGCGAGCTCGGTGAGGCGCCGCCGCGCGCCGAGCGCCCGCAGCTCGGGCCAGAGGGCGGGGTCGACGCCCGGCGCCAGCGCCTCGAGGTTGAGCCGGGCGACGTGGGTGATGCCGTGCTGCGAGAGCCAGGCGAGGAGGGCGGCGTGGGTCGCGAAGGGCGCCGTCCGCGCGACGGGCGCGGCGGCCTCGGGGGCGTGGGCCATGGGGGGTGGATGTGGAATGAGCGGGAAAGAGAGAACCGCAAGGGCGCAAGGGGCGCAAGGGACGAATCTGCATCTTCCCGCGCCCGCCCGCGCCCCGGAGACGGCCGATGCATCCCGCCCGGCACCATGGCAAGACAGCCGCCGGTGTCCCCGGGCGATGCGCCCGGAAGCGCCCGCCGCACACCCCTGCGAGGAGCCTCATGGTGGATCCCCTGCCCAAGACGGACCGTGCCCACGACGTGCTTCACCAGCAGTTTCACAGCCTGGATCCGATCTTCAAGCCCCGGAACGTCGCCGTCCTCGGCGCGACCGAGAGCAGCGGCGCCGTCGGCCGCACGGTGCTCTGGAACCTGATCAGCAACCCGTTCGGAGGGACCGTGTTTCCGGTGAACCCGAAGCGGGCCAGCGTCCTCGGCATCAAGGCGTACCCGAACATCGCCGCCGTGCCGGCCAGGGTGGACCTGGCGGTCATCGTCACGCCGGCCGCGACCGTGCCGGGGCTCATCGGCGAGTGCGTGGACGCCGGGGTCCCCGGCGCGATCGTCATCTCGGCCGGCTTCAAGGAGCTGGGCGCGCCGGGCGCGGCGCTCGAGCAGCGGATCATGGAGCGCGCCCGCGGCAAGATGCGTATCATCGGCCCGAACTGCCTCGGCGTCATGAACCCGATCGGCGGGCTCAACGCCACGTTCGCGAAGGGGCAGGCGCGGCCCGGCAAGGTGGCGTTCATCAGCCAGTCCGGCGCGCTCTGCACGGCGGTGCTCGACTGGAGCCTGAAGGAGCAGGTCGGCTTCAGCGCTTTCGTCAGCATCGGCTCGATGCTCGACGTGGGCTGGGGCGATCTCATCGATTATCTCGGCAACGACCCCAAGACCACCAGCATCCTCATCTACATGGAGTCGATCGGCGACGCGCGGTCGTTCCTGTCGGCCGCCCGCGAGGTGGCGCTCAACAAACCGATCATCGTGATCAAGCCCGGTCGCAGCGAGGCGGCCGCGAAGGCGGCGGCGTCGCACACAGGGTCGCTCACCGGCTCGGACGAGGTGCTCGACGCGGCGTTCCGCCGCGTGGGCGTGCTGCGCGTGAACGACATCGCCGACCTGTTCTCCATGGCCGAGACGCTGGCCAAGCAGCCGCGGCCGCGCGGCAACCGGCTCTGCATCGTCACCAACGCCGGCGGCCCGGGCGTGCTCGCGACCGACGCCCTCGTCGCGCACGGCGGCGAGCCGGCGCCGCTCTCGCCCGGGATCGTGAACGAGCTGAACGGCTTCCTCCCCGCCGCCTGGAGCCACAACAACCCCGTCGACGTGCTCGGCGACGCCGGCGCCGACCGGTACGCGAGGGCCCTTCAGGTCTGCGCCAAGGACCCGGACAACGACGGCGTGCTCGTCATCCTCACCCCGCAGGACATGACCGAATCCACCCAGACCGCCGAGGCCCTGCGCAAGCTCGCGCAGCTCGACGGCAAGCCGGTCCTGGCGAGCTGGATGGGCGGCGTGGAGGTGGAGGCGGGCAAATCGATCCTGAACCGCGCCGGCATCCCGACGTTCGAGTACCCCGACGTCGCCGCGCGCGCGTTCTGCTCCATGTACCGCTACACGTACAACCTCAGGGGCCTGTACGAGACGCCGAGCCCGGACGAGCGGGCGGTGGGGGTCGATCGCGAGAGGGCCAGCGCGCTCGTCGCCGCCGCCCGAGCGTCCGGCCGGACGCTGATGGACGAGCACGAGTCCAAGCAGCTCCTGGCCGCGTACGGCATCCCAACGGTGCCGACGGCCACCGCCGGGACCGCGGACGAGGCCGCGGCCGCGGCCCGGCAGATGGGGTATCCGGTCGTCCTCAAGGTGTACAGCAAGACGATCACCCACAAGACCGACGTGGGCGGCGTGAAGCTCGACCTCGCCGACGAGGGCGCCGTCCGCCGGGCGTTCGACGAGATCCGGGAGAGCGTCTCCCGGATGGCCGGCGCGCAGCACTTCCAGGGTGTGACGGTGCAGCCGATGATCTCGCTGAAGGATGCTTACGAGATCATCCTCGGCAGCTCCATCGATCCTCAGTTCGGCCCGGTGCTCCTGTTCGGGGCCGGCGGGCAGCTCGTGGAGGTCTTCCGGGACCGCTCGCTCGGCCTGCCGCCGCTCAACGCGACGCTGGCCCGGCGCATGATGGAACAGACCAGGATCTACCGCGCCCTCAAGGGCGTGCGCGGCCGCGCGCCGGTGGACCTCGAGGCGCTGGAGCACCTGCTCGTGCGGTTCTCGCAGATGGTGATCGAGCAGCGGTGGATCGGCGAGATCGACATCAACCCTCTGGCCGTGAGCGCCGATCGCGTGATCGCCCTCGACGCGCGGGTCGTCCTGCACCCGCCCGACACACCGGAGTCGGCGCTCCCGCGGTCGGCGATCCGCGAGTATCCCACACAGTACGTGACCGAGATCACGAGCAAGGACGGACAGCGCTTCACGATCCGCCCGATCCGGCCCGAGGACGAGCCGCTCCTCGTCAAGTTTCACCAGAAGCTCTCGGAGCGGACCGTGCGGCTGCGGTACTTCTACCCGATGCAGCTCGATCGGCGCACGGCGCACGAGCGGCTGACGCGGGTCTGCTTCGTGGACTACGACCGCGAGATGGCGCTGGTCGTCGAGCGGCCGCCCGCGGGCGGCGCGGAGCGCGAGATCATCGGCGTCGCCCGGCTGAGCAAGCTGCCGGGCACGGACGACTCGGAGTTCGCCATCCTGGTCAGCGACGAGCACCAGAACAAGGGGCTCGGGTCGAGGCTCCTCGGCATGCTCGTCCAGATCGCCCGCGACGAGCGGCTCGCCCGCATCAGCGCCGACATCATGGCCGAGAATCAGGAGATGCAGCGCGTCGCGCAGAAGCTCGGGTTCCGGCTGGCGCGCGATCTGGAGGACTCGACCGTGAGGGCCGAGCTCACGCTCTAGAGCCCCTGTTGCGCCGCCCACATCCGCGGCCGCGCCCCGTCCAGCGACAGCGCGCGCGCACATCGACCTCTCCCCCGATCCATGATGGCGTAAACGCGGTGAGGCGCGTGGCGCGGGCCCACTCCTGGTCACGCGCGGCAGCACAGATTGGGCTTGACAGGACGCATGGCGCCTGCGTCTTCTAGGTGTTCACATCGACGTTCGAAGACGGAGAGAGCTCGAGATGGCGGGCGCAGCGTTTCATGTGCCTCGGTTCACGATCACCTCGGAGATCCAGCAGGGCTCCGACGCCGTGCTGTACCGCGGCCACCGAGACGCCGATCGTGCGCCGGTGGTGATCAAGCTCCCGAGGAGCGATCGCCCCGACCCGAAGGTGCTCGCCAAGCTCAGACACGAGCATGGCATCCTGAAGGATCTCTCGCTGACAGGCGTCGTGAGGACTCACGGCCTCGAGAAGCACGGCGGCGGCCTCGCGCTCATCCTCGAAGACTTCGGCGGCACCCCTCTCAACATCCTCCTGAAGACGCGGAGGCTCGATCTCGAGTCCACGCTGAGGATCGCCTCCTCGGTGGCGGACGCGCTGGCGTCCATCCACCGGCACGGCGTCATCCACAAGGACATCAAGCCGCACAACATCCTCGTTCGTCCAGACACGTGGTCGGCGCAGCTCATCGACTTCGGGATCGCCACCCGGCTCTCGCGGGAGACCCAGGGCGCCGGGCGCCCCGACACGCTGGAGGGGACGCTGGCGTACATGTCCCCGGAGCAGACGGGCCGGATGAACCGGGTCCTCGACGACCGCACCGACCTGTACTCCTTCGGCGTCACCCTGTACGAGATGTTGACCGGCGCCCTCCCCTTCCCGTCGACGGATCCGGTGGAGCTCGTCCACAGCCATATCGCGCGGAGGCCGGTCCCTCCGCACGAGGTCTCGCCCGAGACCCCGCGGGTCGTCTCCGACATCGTGATGAAGCTCCTCTCCAAGGCCGCGGAGGATCGCTACGAGACCGCGAGCGGGCTCAAGGCCGATCTGGACGAGTGCCTGGCGACGCTCTCGTCGACGGGCCGCATCACGCCATTTCCGCTCGGCCGGCACGACCGGTCGGGCAAGCTCCGCCTGCCGCAGAGGCTCTATGGGCGCGAGGCGGAGGTGGCGGCGCTCGGGAGCGCGTGGCAGCGCGCGACCCAGGGCGCGGCCGAGCTCCTTCTGGTCTCCGGCTATGCGGGCGTCGGCAAATCGGCGCTGATCCAGGAGATACACCAGCTCATCGCCCGCGACGGGGGCGATTTCATCGCGGGGAAGTTCGATCAGCTCGACCGCGGCACGCCGTACGCGCCGATCGCGCACGCGTTCCGGGAGCTCGTCCGGAAGCGCCTCGCGGAGCCGCGCGAGGCGCTCGCGGGCTGGAAGAGGCGCCTGCAGCTCGCCCTCGGCGCGAACGGGCAGCTCCTCGTCGACCTCGTGCCCGAGCTCGAGTTCCTGGTCGGGCCGCAGCCGAGCGTCCCGCCGCTCGGGCCCACGGAGTCGCAGAACCGCTTCGCGCTCCTCTTCCAGCGCTTCCTGCGCGCCATCGCCACCCGGGACCGTCCGCTGGCGGTCTTCCTGGACGATCTCCAGTGGATCGATCCGGCCTCCTTGAACCTCATCGAGCAGATGATGTCGGATCCGGACCGCGGTCACCTGCTCGTGCTGGCGGCCTATCGTGACAACGAGGTGGACGGGGCCCACCCGCTGACGCTCACCCTGGAGCGGCTCCGGAAGGCCGGGGCCGCCGTGTCGGAGATCGGGCTAGGGCCGCTCTCCCTGCCGGACGCCACGCAGCTCGTCGCCGACGCCTTGGGCTGCGACAAGGGGCCGATCGCGCCGCTCGCAGCGCTGGTGTGGGATAAGACGCACGGCAATCCATTCTTCCTGAACCAGTTCCTCGGAGCGCTCGAGCAGGAGGAGCTCCTCGCCTTCGACGCGCCCTCGGGCCGATGGACCTGGGATATCGAGCGCATCCGGCGGCGGATGGTCACGGACAACGTGGTCGACTTCATGGCGGGCAAGATCCTGCGCCTGCCGGAGCGCACCCGTCACGCGTTGAGCCTCGCCGCCTGCATGGGTCACCGGTTCGACCTGAGCTCGCTCTCGATCCTCTGCGAGCGATCGCCGGCCGAGGTCGCCGCGGATCTCTGGGAGGCGCTGCGCGAGGGCCTCGTCCTGCCCCTCCACGCCGAGTACCGCTTCCTGGACGGCCGCGCGGAGCAGGACGCGGCGGTCTCCGAGATGTTCCACGTCGCCTACAGGTTCGTGCACGACCGGGTGCAGCAGGCGGCCTATTCGCTCGTCGGGGAGGCCGAGAAACAGGCGGCGCACCTCAGGATCGGGCGGCTCCTCCGGGCGAGGAGCGACGCCGAGCCGCGGGACGAGACGCTGTTCGAGATCGCGAACCACCTGAACCTCGGCGCCGCGCTGATCGAGGATCCGGGCGAGCGGCGCGGCCTCGCGCGCCTCGATCTCGCCGCGGGCCGGAAGGCCAAGGCGTCCGCGGCTTACCAGGCGGCCGCCGGCTACTTCCGGGCCGGCCTGTCCCTGCTCGGCGCGACGGCCTGGGAGGAGGAGCACGCGCTCGTGTTCGCGCTCCACATGGAGCGGGCCGAGTGCGAGTACGCGATCGGGGCGTTCGACGCCGTGGAGTCCTCGCTCGACCCCCTCCTCGGACATGCGAAATCCCAGGTCGACGTGGTGCGGGTCCGAAGGCTCAGCATCGCTGTTTGCTGCGCGAGGAACCAGTTCGAGAGGGCCATCGAGGTCGGCCGGGCGGCGCTCTCGCGCTTCGGGATCGAGCTGCCCGAGACCCCCGAGGCGTGCCAGGCGGCGGCGGACGCGGAGATCGCGCGGGCGCAGGCGATGCTGGTCGGGCGGCGGATCGAGGATCTGCTGCACGCGCCCCTGATGACCGATCCCGACAAGAAGGCGGCGATGCCGATCCTGAGGATCCTGGCCCCCGTCGCCTACATGGTCGACGCCAGGCTCGTCGCCTTCATCATGGCCAGGGAGATGACGCTCTCCCTGCAATACGGCCTCTCGGAGCAGTCGCCCGGCATCTTCGGAGCGTATGCCGTCCTCCTGAGCGGCTGGCTGAGCTCGTACGAGCAAGCGTACAAGTTCGCCAGGCTCGCCCTGGACCTCTGCGAGCGGTTCAACGCCGTCGAGCAGAGGTGCCAGGTGAGCTTCATCTTCGGGCAGGTCAACGCCTTCTGGCGGCCGCTCCGGTCGTCGCTCGACCACTTCGAGCAGGCCATCCACGCGGGGCTCGAGTCGGGCGATCTCATCTTCCTCGCCTACAGCGCTCACCGCTGCCTCGACTTCCGGCTGGGCCTGGGCGACGAGCTCGGCGCGGTGGAGGCGGAGGCCGACCGGTACCTCGCGCTGATGCAGCGGACCAAGACCCCGCTCACCGAGGTCATCCTGCGGATCAGCAAGCAGATGATCGCGAACCTCGCGGGGCGCACCAGGGGCCGCGCCACGCTCAGCGACGAGGCCTTCGACGAGGGGTCGTTCGTCGCGACGCTGGGGCAGCCCGGCATGACGATGGCCGCGGCCTGGTACTACGCGGTCAAGATGCAGCTCGCGACCCTGTACGGGGAGCACGAGGAGGCCCTCGCGATGGCGCGCCTCGGGGACGCGCAGAACGCGGTCGCCAACGGCACCTACGCCGAGACGGACCGGGTCTTCTTCCTCTGCCTGGCCCAGTGCGGGAGCTACCCGGCGAGGCCGGCGGCCGAGCAGCGGGAGATCGCGGAGCGGCTCGCGGACCACCAGCGACAGATCGCGGAGTGGGCGGAGAGCTGCCCCGAGAACTTCCTGCACAAGAAGCTGCTCGTCGAGGCGGAGCGGGCGCGGATCGAGGGCGACGAGCTCAGGGCCATGGGCCTCTACGACGCGGCCATCGAGGCCGCGGGGCAGAACGAGTTCTTCCACCACGAGGCGCTGGCCAGCGAGCTCGCCGCGCGGTTTCACCTGAAGAGCGGGAGGAAGAAGATCGCGTCCGGCTACATGCGGGATGCGATCCAGGGCTACCTGCGGTGGGGCGCGACGGCGAAGGCGGCCGCTCTCGCCGAGGAGCACCCGCACCTCTCGCGGCAGCCGGCGGCGGCGCCCGCCGCGGACGGCGTCGATCTCGTCACGAGGACGACGACGGGCAGGGGGTCCGCGATCCTCGACACGGTCACGATCAGCCGGGCCGCGCAGACGATCGCCGGCGAGATCGTCCTGGAGCGGATCATCGACCGCCTGCTGAGGCTCGTGATCGAGCACGCGGGCGCGCAGCGAGGCGTCCTGCTGCTCCAGCAGGACGGCCGGCTCACGCTCGACGCCACGATCACAATCGACCCCCACAGGGTCACGATCGGCCCCCCCGTCCCGGCGGAGACCAGCGCGGATGTCGCGCTCTCGGTCGTGCATTACGTCGAGAGGACCCGGGAGCCCGTGGTCCTCGGCGACGCGTCCAGCGAGGGCTGCTTCGCCGGGGACCCCTACATCGCCGAGAGGCGGCCGAGATCGCTCCTTTGCCTGCCCATGATGCACAAGGGAGAGCTCACGGGGCTCCTCTATCTGGAGAACAACGCCGCGACCGAGGTCTTCACCCCGGCCCGGCTCGACCTGTGCGCGCTCCTGTCGGCGCAGGCCGCCATCGCCGTCGAGAACGCGCGGCTCGTCGCGCGCGCGGAGGCCGCGGCGCGCGAGCTCGGGCGCGTGAACGAGGCGCTGGAGGACCGGATCGCCCACCGCACGGCGGAGCTCCACCAGGCCAACGAGCGCCTCGTCCTCGAGCTCCGCGAGCGCGAGCGCGCGGAGCAGGAGCGGGCGGCGCTCCAGGAAGAGATCATCCGGGTGCAGACGGAGCGGCTGTCGGAGATGTCGACGCCGCTCATCCCGATCACCGACCGGGTCATGGTGATGCCCCTCATCGGGACCGTGGACGAGGCGCGGGCGCGCCAGGTGATCGAGACCACGCTCGACGGGGCTCAGCGATGCAGCGCGGCGGTGGTGATCATCGACATCACCGGCGTGAAGGTCGTCGACACGCATGTCGCCGCGATGCTGGTGCGGGCGGCGACCGCGCTGCGGCTCATCGGAGCACAGGCGGTGCTCACGGGCATGCGCCCCGAGGTGGCGCGGACGTTCGTCGAGCTCGACGTCGCGCTCCAGTCCATCGTGGTCAAGGGGAGCCTCCAGAGCGGCATCGCGTTCGCGCTCCACCGCCTGGGTCAAGATCGACTGCGATAGCCGCCGCGGGGCGATGTCTCTTGCAGATCGCGCGGAGGCGACCGCCCCGTGAGGCCGGGCCCATCTCCAGCCCCGACCCCGATCACCGTACGAGCGAGCGAGCGAGCGAGCGAGCGAGAACGGACACCCCAGATTTCGAGTGCATCGCGTCGCGCCAGACAGGCTAACATGCAGATCCTCCTGCATGTGCCACGCCGCAATCGCGGTCCGGTGGATTACACATCATACATCGGGGGATCCACAGAATGCTGCTCGAGCTGCCGGGCTACACGCTCACCACCAGGATCTACGAGGGCTCCGAGACCGTCCTCTACCGCGGCCGCCGGGATGCCGACGGCGCGCCGGTCGCGATCAAGGTCACCAGGAACGAGTACCCGACCGGAAGGGAGCTGGCCAGGCTGCGGCGCGAGTTCGCGCTCCTCCGGCAGATCGACGACGTGCCCGGCGTGGTGCACGCGTACGCGCTGGAGCGGTGCGGCAGGAGCCTGGCGCTCGTGATGGAGGACCTCGGCGAGACCTCGCTTCACGACCTGCTCGCCGAGCAGGGGCGGCTCGACGTGGAGGCGGCCCTGAGGATCGCCGCCTCGCTCGCCGACACCCTCGAAGCCCTCCACGGGCGCGACGTCATCCACAAGGACGTCAAGCCGCGCAACATCATGATCGACAGGTCGACGAGCGCGCCCCGCCTGGTGGATTTCGGCATCTCGACCTGCCTCGCGCGCGAGACCGCATCGGCGGCGACCCCCGACGCGCTGGAGGGGACTCTGGCTTACATGTCCCCCGAGCAGACGGGCCGGGTCAACCGGGCCGTCGACCTGCGCACCGATCTCTACTCGCTGGGCGTCACGCTCCACGAGATGCTGGCGGGCGCGCCGCCGTTCTCCGCCGCCGACCCGATGGAGCTCGTCCACAGCCACATCGCGCGCGCGCCGGCGCCGCTGCACGAGCTCTCGAAGGGGGTGCCAGAGGCCCTGTCCGACGTGGTGCTGAGGCTCCTCTCGAAGACGCCGGAGGAGCGTTATCAGAGCGCGCGCGGGCTCAAGGCCGACCTGGAAGCGTGCCTGTCGCAATGGACGGCGACGGGCCGGATCGATCCGTTCCCGCTGGGGCGGCAAGACCGGACGGGCGCGCTCCGCATCCCGCAGAAGCTGTACGGCCGCGAGCGGGAGGTCGCGGCGCTCCTGTCCGCCTTCGAACGCGTGCGGGAGGGCGCGCCCGAGCTCATCCTGATCAGCGGCTACTCCGGCGTCGGCAAGTCGGCGCTGGTGAACGAGCTCCACAAGCCCATCGCCCAGCGCGGCGGCGCCCTCGTGCACGGCAAGTTCGATCCGCAGAGCCGCGACACCCCCCTCGCGCCGGTGGTGGACGCCCTCCGCGAGCTCGTCCGCCAGGTCCTCACCGAGCCGCCGGCCGCGCTCGACGCGTGGAGGACCGCGCTCCTCGACGCCGTCGGGCGGAGCGGGCGGCTGCTCACCGAGCTCCTCCCCGAGCTCGAGCTCGTGATCGGCCCGCAGCCCGAGGTGCCGGCGCTCGGGCCAGCCGAGGCGCGCAACCGCTTCGATCTCGTGATGCGGCGCTTCGTGCTCGTGTTCGCGACGGCGGAGCGCCCCTTGGTCCTCTTCCTCGACGACCTGCAGTGGGCCGATCCGGCCTCGCTCCGGCTGCTCGGCCTGCTGCTCGGCGACAAGGACCGCGGGCACGTCCTCCTCGTCGGCGCCTATCGGGACAACGAGGTGGACGGGGCCCACCCGCTGACATCGACGCTCGACGAGCTCCGGAAGGCGGGCGTGGCGATGACCGAGCTCACGTTGCGCCCGCTCTCGCCGCCCACGGTGACGCAGATCCTCATCGAGACGCTCCACAGGGACGAGCGCGACGTCGAGGAGCTCTCCGCGGTGATCTTCGAGAAGACCCAGGGCAATCCGTTCTTCTTGAGCCAGTTCCTGGACGCGCTCCACGAGGCGCAGAGCCTCTGGTTCGACGCGGGGACCGGCGCCTTCCGCTGGGACCTCGCGCGCGTCCGGGGGGCCCTCGCGACCGATAACGTCATCGATCTCGTGCTGAGCAAGCTGCACCGCCTCGCGCCCGGCACGCAGCGCGCCCTCTCGCTCGCGGCGTGCATCGGCCACGAGCTCGATCTCCCCGCGCTCTCGGTCATCCATGGCAAGCCGCCGGCCGAGACGGCCGCCGATCTGTGGGAGGCGCTGCGCGAGGGGCTCCTCGTGCCGCAGGGCGGTGATTACCGGCTCCTCGACGCGAACCATGGAGTCGAGCCGGGCTCGGACGTCGTCGATCTCGATATCTCCTACCGGTTCCTGCACGATCGGGTGCGAGAGGCCGCCTACAGGCTCATCCCCGACGAGCGCAAGGAGGAGGTGCACCTGTCGATCGGCCGGCTGCTCTGGGCCCGGAGCGGGGAGCCTCCGGCCGACCGCGATGTCCTGGAGATCGTCCGTCACCTCCGCCTGAGCGCCCGCGGGATCACCGACCCGGCGGAGCGGCTTGCCGCGGCCCGGCTCGACCTGCGCGCGGGCAGGACGGCGAAGGCCCGCGCGGCCTACGGCGCCGCGGCCGACCACTTCACCGCCGGCCTCGAGCGGCTCGGCGAAGGCGGCTGGGAGCGCGACGCCGCGCTCTCGTTCGACCTCCACATCGAGGCCGCGGAGTGCCTGTTCCTGAGCGGCAGGACCGAGCAGGCAGAGCCGCTGCTCGACGCGCTCTTGCAGCGCGCCCCCTCCCGCCTGGAGCGGGCGCGGGTCCACCGCCTGCGGGTGATCCTGTACTCCACGGTCACGAACTTCAGCGGCGCCGTGCGCGCGGGGCTCGCCGGGCTCGAGTGCCTCGGCGTGCCCCTGCCCGCGACGTCGGACGAGCAGAAGGCGGCCTTCGGCCGCGAGCTCGAGCAGGCCGCCGCGGCCCTGCAGGGCCGCCGCGTCGAGGACCTCATCGACGCTCCGGAGATGGACGACCCCGAGCAAAGGGCGGTGCTCCAGCTCTTCATCGACGTGATCTCGCCGATGATGCACGTCGAGCTCGATCTCTTCTTGCTGAGCGTCCTCAGGCTCGTGAACCTGTCCTTGACGCACGGGCACTGCGATCTCTCGGCGTACGGCTACATGGCCTATGGCTACCTGCTCTCCCTTTACCTCGGGCGTCCGGACGAGGGCCACGCGTTCGGGAAGCTCTCGCTCGCCCTGAACGAGAAGTTCCCGAATCAGGCCCTCTCCGTCAAGCTGGCCACGAGCCTGGGCATCTACTGGCACCTCCGCGAGCCGATCCGCGCCGCGATCGCCCTCCTCGACGACGGGCGCAAGGCCGCGCTGGAGTGCGGGGATCACGAGAAGCTCGTGGAGAACTGCCATCTCACGATCGCGTTCAAGCTCCTGTCGGGGTATCCGCTCGACGAGATCGAGGGGGAGATCGAGCGGTTCCTGACGCTCCTGCAGCGCACCCGGAGCGCGCGGCCCCTCGCGGACCTGACCGTCGCCTACAAACAGGGGGTCGCCTGCCTCAAGGGGCGCACCCAGAAGAGGACCTGTCTGAGCGACGGGAGCTTCGACGAGGACGCCTACCGGGCGAGGCTCGCGGAGGAGGAGCGGCCCACGGTCGTCTTCGACTTCCACCTGGTCAAGCTGCTCCTCCACGTCCTCCACGGGGAGCACGGGGCCGCGGGCGCGCACATCGAGGCGCTCGACGGCGTGACCGTGTTCGCGAGCGGCAGCTACCTCGCCGCGGCGCGGCTCCAGTTCTACGCGTGCCTCTCGCTGCTCTCGCTCCCTCCCGCCGAGACGCCGGGCGAGGCGGAGCGCCGCGGGTCGTCGCTCGCCCGCCGCAAGGCCAGGCTCGCGGAGTTCGCGGCGGGCTGCCCCGCGAATTTCCAGCACCTCTCGCTGCTCGTCGAGGCCGAGGAGGCGCGCCGGGCCGGCAAGCACGACGAGGCCGCGGGCCTCTTCGATCGCGCGATCACCCTCGCCAGGGAGAGCGACGCCCGGCACGACGAGGCCCTCGCGAACGAGCGGTGCGCGATGATGTACCTCGCCCTGGGGAGGCCCAAGGCGGCGCGCGGCTACCTGAGCGACGCGTACCACGGGTACCTGCACTGGGGCGCGCTCGCCAAGGCAGAGGAGCTGGAGAGAGCGCACGGCGACGCGCTGCTCCTCCCCGCCGCCGGGGGGCGGCGCGCGACCACGTCTCGCTCCTCCGCGAGCACCACGACCATGAACACGACCCTCCTGGGTCACACGCTGATGGGCAACCTCCGCGACGCCGCCCTGATCGTCCAGGCCGCGCGGATCATCGCGCAGGAGAGCGACCTCCCGAAGGTGATCGAGCGGCTCGCGAAGATCGTGCTCGAGAGCGCCGGCGCCGAGCGGGGCGCGCTCCTCCTCGATCGGGACGAGCAGCTCTTCGTCGAGGCGACGTTCGGCGTGAGCCCCGAGCGCCTGCGCGTGGGGCCGAGCGCGCCGCTCGACGCGTCCGCCGGCCTCGCGCGCAGCGTGGCGCTCCTCGTGGCCCGCACCCGCGAGCCGCTCGTCCTCGACGACGCCCGCGACGACCGGCGCTTCGCGGCCGACCCGCACGTCGCGGCCGACGCCGTCCAGTCCGTCCTCTGCCTGCCGCTCCTCTACCAGGACCGCCTGACCGGCGTGCTCTACCTGGAGAACAACCGGGTGTCGGCCGCCTTCGACGCGGCCCGCGTCGAGCTGCTCCAGCTCGTCTCCTCCCAGGCCGCCATCGCGATCGAGAACGCGCGGCGGGTCGCGGAGATCCGCGCCGCCAACGCGCGGGTCCGGCGCGTCAACGAGCGGCTCGAGGCGGAGATCGCGCAGCGGACGGAGGAGCTCCGCGTGGCCAACGGCGAGCTCACCGCCGCGAACGAGCGCCTCCGGCTCGAGCTCGTCCAGCGCGAGGAGGCGGAGAGCGCGCGCGCCGCGCTGCAACAGCAGATGTTCGAGGCGCAGCAGGTCCGGCTCGCGGAGATGTCGACCCCCTTCATCCCGATCACCGATCAGATCATGGTGATGCCGCTGATCGGCACCGTCGACGCCGAGCGGGCGGCGCAGGTGCTGGAGGCCGCGCTCCGCGGCGCGGAGCAGCGGGGCGCGCGCGTCGTGATCCTGGACGTCACCGGCATCCGGCGGATGGACATCACCGTGGTCCGCACCCTCCTCGGCTGCGCGGCCGCGCTGCGCCTCCTCGGGACGCAGGCCGTGCTCACCGGCATCCGCCCCGAGGTGGCCCGGACCATGGTCGAGCTCGGCACCGACCTCACGGCGATCGTCACGAGGGGCACGCTCCAGAGCGGCATCGCCCACGCGCTCCGCCTCACCGGCGAGCTCGTCGGCCACGGGCCCTCCGCTCCTCGGAGCGGCGCCCCCGGGCCGCGGAGCGCTCCCGCGGGCTGAGGGTCACCCGGCGCGCGGGTAGAGCCGCGGCGCCGAGGTCTCGAGCGCGGCGAACAGGCGCTCCACGGCGCCCTCCGCCGCGCGCCGGTAGGCGATCCGCCACGGCCGGCGCAGCGGGCCGGACGACAGCCGCCTGGCCAGGAGATCGCCGCCCCCGAGGTACACCTCCGCCATCCACTCCGAGAGGATCGCGATCCCCATGCCCGCGCGCGCCGCGTCGATCACGGCCTCGGTGAGCGGAAAGCGCAGGATCTCGAGCCTGGGCTTCGTCCGTCCGAAGACGCTCGACATGAACCGCTGCGCCTCGGCGGGCGGCATGTTGGTCCCCGTGATGAGCGTGCTCTTCCGGAGGTCATCGCGCGTGAGCGACGCCCGCCCGGCGAGCGGATGCGAGGCCGATATCACGAAGACGACCTCGTCCGAGAAGAGCGGCCGCGCCACGAGCGCGCCCCGCGCCGCGCGATCGCTCGGCAGCGACGCCGTGGTGAGCAGCGCGACGTCGAGGTCGCCCCGGACGAGCGCGCCGACCGGGTCCTCGGCGTGCTCGAGCGCGAGCTCCACCTCGAGGCGGGGCAGCCTGCGCCGGAGGCTCGCCATCGCCGAGGGCAGCCAGCGGTACGCGGTGGCGCACTCGCACACGAGGCGGAGGCGCGTCGGCGTGACGGCCGGCGCCGCGACCTCGCGCTCGAGCTCCCGGAGCTCCGCGAGCAGCAGCCTGGCCCCGGCGATGAGCCGCTCCCCCGCGGACGTCGGCGCGACCCCGCGCGCGGTGCGCTCGAACAGGCGCACGCCGGCGCGCTCCTCCGCCTGGGTGAGCGCCCGGCTCACGGCGGACTGCGTGATGTGCATCGCCGACGCGGCGCCCGCCGTGGTGCCGGCGGCCGAGAGCGCGAGGACGAGCTCCAGATCGCGGATCTCGAGCTGAGGGCGCGGCGCGAGCGCCGAGGCCCCGGGCGGGGCATGTATGCGTGCCACGCATCGATGCTATCACGAGGATGCGTTGGACGCAGAGCGCCCCGCGAGGCACCTTCGTCGCCGTCAGGAGGTCTCTCATGAAGCTTTATTTCTCTCCGCTCGCGTGCTCGCTCGCCCCCCGCATCGCGCTCTACGAGGCCGGCGCCGAGGTCTCGTACGTCGAGGTCGACCTGAAGGCGAAGCGGACCGAGGACGGCGCGGACTACCGCGCCATCCACCCGCTCGCGCTCGTGCCCGCGCTCGAGCTGGAAGGCGGCGAGCTCGTGACCGAGAACGCGGCGATCCTGCAGCTCATCGCGGAGCGGTTCCCGGAAGCGGAGCTCGCGCCGCGGGACGCGCTCGGCCGGGCGCGGCTAAAGGAGTGGCTCTCTTTCGTCGGGACCGAGCTCCACAAGGCGCTCTACTCACCCCTGCTCAGCGCGGAGGCGCCCGCCGAGATGAAGGCGTATGTGCTCACCAAGGCCGGCTCGCGCCTCGGCCGGGTGGCCGACCGGCTCGAAGGGCGGGAGTTCCTGCTCGACCGCTTCTCGGTGGCGGACGCGTACCTCATCACGGTGCTCAACTGGTCGCAGGTCACGCCGATCGACCTCGCGGCGTGGCCGGCGATCACCGCGTACCAGGCGCGCCTCCAGCAGCGCCCCAGCGTCGCGCGCGCCATGGCCGAGGAGCGGGAGCGCTACGCCCGGGCGCTCAAGCGGCGCGAGGAGCCCGCGGCCGCCCCCGCCGCGCCGGCGCCGAGCGCGGACCGCTGACCGCGCCGCGGGAGCGCGCCCGCCGGGCGACGGGCCGGCGCTGCGCTAGGCGGAGGCCGCGAAGCGCAGCACGTCCACGGGGAGCCGCCGGGCGCTGGCCATGGCGAACGGGTTGTGGAACTCGCAGCGATCATCGCGGGCCACCGCGATGGACCGGTACCGGTCGAGCAGGATCTCCAGCGCGATCCTGGCCTCGAGCCGGGCCAGCGGGGCGCCGAGGCAGAAGTGGATGCTGTGCCCGAAGCTCAGGTGCTGGTTGGGCTTGCGGTGGATATCGAACCGGTCGGGCTCGGGGAACTGGGCGCTGTCCCGGTTGGCCGAGGCGATCCACAGCACGAGGAGCTGATCGGCGGGGATCCGCTGGCCGCCGATCTCCACCTCGGCGGTGGTCCGCCGCGCGAGCCGGGGGAACGGCGCACGGTAACGGAGCACCTCCTCGATGGCCGCCGGGAGCTTGGTCGGATCGGCCCGGAGCTCCTCCGCGGCGGCGGGGTGCTCGTCGAGGCAGAGGATGGCATTGCCCACCAGCGCGGTCGTCGTGATGTGGCCGGCGAGCAAGAGCAGGCCGACGAAGCCGACGATCTCCTCGTCGTCCAGGCGGTGGCCATCGACCTCCGCGCGCACCAGCCTGCTGATCAGATCGTCCGAGGGGCGGGCGCGGCGCTGCCGGATGTGCGAGAGGAGATAGCCGTTCATCTCGCGCAGGATCAGCGCGGAGCGCTCCATCGCGGCCGCGTCCGGCAGGGAGGTCGGGTCCTGCTCTTCCCTCGATAGCAGCGTGTCGGCCCACTTCCGGAAGACATCCCGATCCGCGACGGGGATGCCGAGCAGCTCGGCGATGACGATCACCGGCAGCGGATAGGCCAGGGCGCCGACCAGCTCGAAGCGCTCCTCGTCGCCCACGCCGTCGAGCAGCTCGTTCGTGATCGTGGCGATCCGCAGCCCGAGCGCGGAGACCACGCGCGGCGTGAACGCCTGGCTGACCAGATCGCGGAGCTTCTTGTGCTTCGGCGGATCCATCCGGACGAAGTTGCCCCTGTTGAACAGCTCGAAGTCGGGCTGCGACGGGACGAACATGGACAGGTCCGACGAGAACGTCGCCGGATCGGACAGCACACGGAGGATGTCCGCATGGCCGAAGAGCTGCCAGTAGCGCTGCTTCTCTTCATACTGAACCGGGCTCGATTCCCGCGCTGCGCGCAGCCAGGACAGGAAGGCATCGAAGGTAGGCCGGCTCGGCTGAACGGTCACGTCGGTCGTGCTCATGTCGGATCACTCCTCGGGGCTCTCCCGCGTTGATGTGGAATTTCCTTGTGCGAAGTGCATGTAGTCAGCGCGCATCCGCTCGAACCACCCGATGACCTCGGGCGCGAGCGCGCGCAGGACCTCGGGATCCGGCGGCTCGGGGGGCTCGAAGGCGCGGCGCACGAGCGTGGCGGTCATCTCGGCCCGCTCGTCGACAGACCGCCTTGCCTCGGGCGGAAGCAGCGGATCGATCACATAGAACCCGAGCACCGCGGCGTTGAGCGCGTACATCTGGGCCTCCGGATCCTGATCGGTGCGCAGCAGGCCGTGCGAGCGCAGGAGCGCGCAGTACGCGCGGGTGGCCAGGAATTTCTGGCTCTGGAGCGACCGCGCCGAGCTCTCGTTGACGAGGTTGCCGAGCACCTCCGTGTCCCGGGTGAACATCGCTTGCAGCAGCGGAAACTCCTTCAGCAGGAGGAGCCGCCTCTTCATCACGCGGTGCAGCAGGATCTCCGCTGGATCCTCGCGGATCGCCTCGGTGAACCTGGCGACCATCCTGACCGAGTCGCGCGCGAGCACGGCGAGGAAGAGCGCTTCGCGCGTCTTCCAGTGCAGGTAGACGGTCCCCTTGCCGATGTTCGCCCGCCTGGCGACCTCATCGATGGTGACGCGCTTGTACCCCCAGCGGAGCACCAGCTCCGCCGCCGCATCCAGGATCCGCTCGGCCCGCTGCCGCTGCTTCGAATAGTCCCCGTCGGCCATCATCATTCCCCGTCGGCTGAAGAATGACGCGAATCGAAAATTGGTCAACGGTCAAACGTCATCCGGTCATGGGCCGGATCACGCCCCTGCCCGCCGGCCGCGTGGTCGTGCCGGTCCCGTGGCACGAGCGCAGCACCTGCCACATGCACCGGGTTGGTAGGACCGGCTACCTCCACGGCCTCGTGGGCCCGGGGTGCTCAGGGTCGGAGAGCCGGCGCTCTGATAAGTTCGACGAATGAACCTGCGTCGCGCGACCCCGTACTTCTGTCTGTTGCCCCTGCTCGCCGCGTGCACGAAGGAACAGCGCTCTGACGTGGGCGCTGGCGGAGGCACCGGCGGGACCTCCGAGAGCACCGGGAGCACGACCGCAGCGACCGGGAGCAGCGCAGGCAGTGGCGGCACCGACGGCATGGGCGGCACGGGCGGCAGCGGCGACGTGCCGCCCCCGGCCCCCGAGGAGGTCCCGGTGCTGGAGAACATCGTGTTCTACGACGGCTACGCCGCGACGGTTGACGAGCCGATCCCGGACGGCGTGATCCGCCACAACAACTCGCTGGTCGCGACCCGGTTGACCGACGAGCTGCTCGCCAAGGTCCAAACCACGCTGAAGGTCCGCGTGGTCGTGGGAGCGCTGTGCGACAACTACGATCGACTCGGCTCGGTCAACCTGGCGCTGGTCCCCAAGGGTGCCCAGACCTACGTCCCCGGCGAGGTCGACCGGATCGAGGTCGCACGGTTCATCACGCCGTTCATGAACATGAACGAGCAGCCGACGACCGTCCCCTACGAATGGGAGGCCAGCAACCTCGTCCCGATCTTGAAAGATCCCGACCTCCTGGCCGATCACGATCTTTGGTTCGAGCTGGGCATCTTCGGCGTGCCTTACGCCGCGAACGAGGAGGTCGCCGGTTGCGCTGGTCGCAATGACACGCAGCTCGGATCGCTGCTGTTGTATACCGACAGCACGCAGGAGGCCCAGGACTTCAGCGTCCTGTTGCCGCTGGCGATCGGCGAAGATTTCAACAATTACGCCATGGGCGCCAGCGACAAGGTGGGCACGACCCGCAAGACCGTCCGCTTCGAATTGCCGGCAGATACACAGAATGCACAGCTCGTGCTGATCACGTCGAACCACGGCGCCAACCAGGGCGGCGAGGAGTATATTCGCCGCGAGCATTATGTGTACGTCGACGGCATGCTGGCCTTGCAGTACAAGCCCGGGCGCATGTCGTGCGAGCCGTTTCGCAGGTACAATACCCAGGGCAACGGCATCTACGGGCCGTCCCCGCGCTCGGACGAAGAGTGGCAGTCGTTCAGCAACTGGTGCCCTGGCGACGTGATCGACACCCGGATCGTCCCGTGGGGGGCCGCGAGCTCCGGCATGCACGAATTCGTGATCGACGTCCCTGATGCGACCTTCATCGACGGACAGGGAAATTTCCCGTTCTCGCTGTACGTGCAGGCGCAGTAAATGTGTTCTTGACGTTTTCGACGACTTGTGTCGCGATGCCGTCGTCGTGCTTGAGGTCGAAGGTTCGGCGCTCGCGCCTGCGGTGACGGCTTTGAGGTCGTCGAGTGCCGCGCGGATGACCACGCCCCGGGGGTCGTCCCGCCCGGCCGACGCGCGGAGCGCCAGCAGACGGGCTGACTTGTGTCCACCCCGTCTCCCGTCCTATCCTGACAAGATGCTTGTGCTCTCTCGAACCCTGAAGCAGCCCCGCTCGTGGATTGCCAGCGCCACGCTCCTCGGCGCGACGCTCGCCGGCCTCCCTGCGGCACGCGCGGACAGCGGATCTCTGACCCGAACGCCCGTGACATACCGCGTCACGGATCCCGTCGCGCGCAGCGTCGAGCACGAGATCCACGGCTTTCGCGTCGATCCCCCCTGCGCGGCCGCGTCGGTCGTGCTGCTGCAGCACGGGCTCTCCTACAGCGCCGAGGCCTGGGACTTCCTCCCCGAGCACGGCTATTCCTACGCGCGCACCCTGGCCGAAGCCGGCTATGCGGTGGTGGCCATCGACCGGCTCGGCTACGGCGCGAGCACCCTGGACAACGGATATGCGGCGACGGTGGCTGCCCACGCCGACATCGCGCATCAGATCGTCCAGGAGCTCCGCGGCGAGTTCGAGCACGTCGCGATCGGCGGCCACAGCGCCGGCGCCGAGATCTCGGAGCTCGAGGCGGGCCTGTTCGACGACGTCGACGCCGTGATCGCGATGGGGTATCACCAGTTCCCCTCCACGCAGTTCTTCGCCGACTTCATCACCGGCGACATCCCGCGCGCCCTTCACAGCGATTACGAGTACTTCCTGGGCACGCCGTCCCGTCGCGCCGCGATGTTCTACACGACCGCGGCCGAGCCGTGGATCGTCGCCGCGGACACCGCCGCCGCCCTCCCGACGCCGAGCGGCGAGATCCTCACGATCACCCTCCAGCCCTCGCGCGTCCTCGCGCCGTTCGTCCGTGTCCCGGTGTTCCTGCAGCTCGCCGACGGCGATCGGCTGTTCCCCTCGGCGTATGCGGCCCTCGCGGCGAAGAGCTTCGTCCGCTCGCCCTCGGTGACGCTCGATGTCGTGCCGCAGGCCGGTCACACGTACATGCTCCACCGGAGCGGCCCGGCGGCCGGCGAGCGCATCGCCGACTGGCTGCGCAGCCGGCCCGAGACGCCGAGCTGCGAACCCGCCTCGTCGTAGGATAGATCGCGTGGCCCAGGGAGAGCGCACCGGCCCTCCCTGCGGGGCAGCGCAGGGAGAGCGCACCGGCCCTCCCTGCGGGGCAGCGCAGGGAGAGCGCACCGGCCCTCCCTGCGCGTCGGGTCACTTCCCGAGGTACTCGGCCACGTCCGCCTGACGCCCCCTGGCGTGGGCGATCAGCGTGGCGAGGCCGTTCTCGAAGTCGTCCGGCGACGCGAGGTGCGTGTGCCCCTCGATCTCGCCCTCCGGCCCGACGACGTACGGCGCGATCAGGTCGTGCGCTGCCTGGAACCACGCCACCGCGGCCTCCGGCTCGTACTCCTGCTGCACGGCCTGCGCCACGTACTTGCGGTAGACCTCGAGGTACACCGGATCATCCAACAGGAAGCGGATGAGCGGCCAGTTCTCGGTCACCTCATCCATCGAGAGGGGCAGCGCCGTCAGCCCGATGTTCGCGCCTGCGTCGGGGTCCGTCCACGCGAAGGTGTGGTCCCACGGGATCCACGTGAATCGCCCGCCCTGGTTCGGATCGGAATAGAGATAGTAGTTGTGCGGCAGGCGGCCGTACACGTCCCAGTCCTCGATCACCGCGTTCAGCGCCAACCAGTGCAGGAAGCCGTCGACGTCGAGGCGCGCCTCGAGCCCCGCGCGCCAGGCGGCGGCGTCGGTCCGATCGGCGTGCAGCGCGTCGAACAGCGCGCGCGCGTCCGAGAAGTCGGCCTCTTCCTCGTGGTTCTTCTTGACCAGGGAGTCGGGATCCCACTCCGCCCACCGCGCGCCGGTGCCGTCGGGCTTGTAGATGTTGCCCTTGTGGCCGCCGAAGTGCGTGTCGAGGAACGAGTCGTCCGACGGGACCTCGATCCCGGTGTACAGCCCGAAGTAGATCGGCCCCTCCCCGTGATCGACGAAGACCCGGTAGAACGCGGTCGCGGGCACGGGGATCCCCGCCTTGGCGAAGATGTCGGTGCCGAGCTTCTCGCGCAGGAGCGACGGATCCAGGTAGCTGCTGGTGAGCGCCAGCCCGTCGAACCCGTAGAAGCGCTGGTTCTCGATCTCGGGGTAGGTGTCCTCGAACTTGTCGAAGTTGAGCCGTATCGGCAGCTTCCAGTTCCCCTGCTGCCAGGGCATGAGCAGGCTGACGTTGCCCCGGAAGCGGACGCCGACGTTCTTCCACGTCCGGTCCTCGGTGGCGACGTCGCACTCGACGTACATCGGCGAGCGCGGGAAATGATCGACGCTGCTGATGAGCCCCGGATCGCCGCCCGGCCCGCCCGGCCCGCCCGGCCCCCCGGCAGGCGTGCAGCTCAGCCCGTCGGGCGCGTCCGCGCACGTCCCCGGGACCTCGCTGCCGAAGATCTCGACGGTGCAGGCGTCGCCGGCCGCGAGCCCGACGCAGGGGGTGAGGAAATCCGGCGGCTCGGGCGGGGGCAGCTGGCAGACGAGGTCGTCGCCCTGAGCCCCGCACGTCCCCGCGGTCTCGGTGCCGAAGAGGTCGATGGTGCAGGCGTCGCCGGCCGCGAGTCCGCTACAGGCGTCGATCCACTCCTGCGGCGGCTGGAATCCCCCCGGCCCGCCCGTCGCGCCGAACTCGCCGATCATCTCCGTCATGTCGTCGAGCATCGCCTGCCACTTGTCGGGCGCGATGGTGATGTCGATGCGGGGAACCCGGTCCTGCGGGAACGCCTTGGCGTAGTCGGGCGCCTCCTTGTCGCTGCTCTCCGAGCCGCCCGCGCCCGTGGTGGCGCCCGCGCCGCTGCCGCCCGCGCCGCTGCCGGTCGTGCTGCTGCCGCCCACACCCGTGGTGCCGCCGCCGCCCGTGCCGCCGCTGGTCGCGGTCGCGCTGGGATCGGATGCGCCGCAGCCCAGCAAGGGTGCGGCAGCTAACGTGGCGAACGGCAGCACGTAACGCAAGATTTGCACTATCATCGCCTACTCCTACGAAGCTCGACGGTTCGCGGGCGATATTATGTCAACCTCGCATCGTCTGTGTTACAAAATCGTAACCAACCGTCGAGATCTCGGGGGACGTCCACCTCGAGTCGTTGATTGAGAACGCGTGCTCTATCGGCCGGGTGCGCGCCGAGCAGAAGAACATCTGCTCCGCCCACGAGCACGCCGTCCCTGCGCTCGGCGGCGGCGCGCGCCAGCTCAGCGCCGCGGCGAAGGAGGCGCGGCGCTCCCCATGCAATGCACCAGGGCGTCGCGGAGGTTTGCCAGCGTGGTGATCCTCGAGAGGTCCACGCCGAGAGATACGATGGTCTGCGCCACCTCGGCGCGGATCCCCACCACGATCCCGCGCGCCCCGAGGAGCTCGACGGCGCGGACGAGCCTCATGACGTGATCGCCGGTGCGGTGATCGATCACGTCGGCGCCGGTCAGGTCGATGATGGCCGAGCGACATCGGGTGCGCACGACGGCGTGGAGCAGCACATCCATCATCTGCTCGGCGCGGTGCTCGTCGACGGCGCCGAAGACTGGCATGGTGATCACGCCGTCCCACACCTCGATGATGGGCGTCGAGAGCTCGCGGATCGCCTCTTGCTGCCGCTCGATGATGTCGAGCTTGTCCAGGAGCGTCGCCTCGGCCTGCTTGCGCGCGGTGATGTCGCTGAGCGAGCCCGCCATGCGCGTGGCCCTCCCCTCGTCGTCCCAGAGCGCCTGACCCCGGGAGCAGAGCCAGCGAAGCTCGCCGGCATCCGTGCGGCGCCGGAACTCCACATCGTAAGGGTCGCGCCGCTCCAGGTGGCCGCGGAGGGCGCTCGCCACATGGTCGCGGTCCTCCTCATGGATGAGGCTCAAGAAGGACTCGATGGAGTCGCGGAGCGCGCCGTCCCGGCACCCCAGGATATCCTTGAAGCGTTCGGAGTAGTAGGCGCCCCCGGTGACGAGGTTCCAGTCCCAGAGCCCGTCGCGCGAGCCCTGCACCGCGAGCGCGAACCGCTCCTCGCTCTCCTTGAGCGCGATCTCCGCGCGCCTGCGCTCCCTCCGCTCGTCCAGGTCGCGCAGCGCGCGCTCGATCGCGGGGACCAGGCGCCGCAGGTCGCTCTTCAGGACGTAATCGTGCGCGCCGGCTCGCATGACCTCGGCGACGATCGTCTCGCCGATGCTGCCCGAGACGAGGATGAAGGGCAGATCGAGCCCGCGCTCCTTGAGGATGCGCAGCGCCGAGAGCGAGTCGAACCGGGGCATGCTGTGATCGCAGAGCACGACGTCGTACGCCTGCCGCGCCAGGATGTCCGCCATCCCCTCGGGCGTATGCACTCGCTCGTGCGACGGGCCATAGCCCCCCCGCTTGAGCTCACGCAGGATCAGCCGCGCGTCCAGCTCGGAGTCTTCGACCAGGAGGACGCGAAGCGGTGTGTCCATCTACGACGCTCTCCTCGGCGACGCGACCTCGTTCATCTGCCAGTAGACGTGCAGCCTCTCGATGGCCCTCGTGAGCTCGACGAAGCTCGTGGGCTTGCGGACGTAGCTGTTCGCTCCGAGCCTGTAGCTCGCGGCCACGTCCTGCTCCTCGTCCGACGAGCTGAAGATGATCACGGGCACGAGCATCGTTTGCTGGTTCGCGCGCAGGTGCGCCAGCGTCTGCAGGCCGTCGACCCGGGGGAGCTTCAGATCCAGGAGGATGATCCAGGGCACCCGGCGCACGTCGCGATGGATATACGCACCGGCGCCGAAGAGGTAGTCGAGCGCCTCCGATCCGTCGTGCATCACGACGAGATCGTGGCTGATCTGGCTCTTCTTGATCGCGCGGATGGTCAGCGCGACGTCGCGTTTGTTGTCATCGACGAGGAGGATCGGTCCGTCAGTCATGATGATGTCTTGCCGGCAAATGGGGTTCCAGGCTGGAGGGTGAAATAAAACGTCGCCCCCTGGTCGACCGCGCTCTCGGCCCAGATGCGGCCTCCATGGCGCGCGACGATGCGGTGTACGGTCGCGAGGCCGATACCGGTCCCCGTGAACTCCTCCTCGGTGTGCAGGCGCTGGAACGTACCGAACAGCTTCGCGGCATACTTCATATCGAACCCGGCGCCGTTGTCGCGCACGAAATACGTCGCACCGACGTCGCGCCGCTCCTCGGGCCCGCCCTCGATCTGCCCGAACTCGATCCGGGCGTCCGCCCGCTTGCTCGTGAACTTCCACGCGTTGCCAAGCAGGTTCTCCAGCGCGATCTTGAGCAGGTGCGAGTCGCCGCTCGCGGTCACCGCCCCGGCGACAGCGCACTCCACGGCGCGATCCGGCTGCGACTTCTGCAGCGCGGCGAGCACCTCGCTCGCGAGCGCGCTCATGTCGACGGGCTCGCGCTGCATCTCGGCGCGCGTCACGCGCGACAGCTTGAGCATGTCATCGATGAGGTCCGACATCCGCTCGCTCCCCCAGCGCACCTGCATCAAGAGCTCGCGCGCGTCCTCGTCGAGCGCGTCGCCGTGGTCCTCGAGCAGGGCGAGGCTGAAGCCGTCGATGACCCGGAGCGGCGCGCGCAGGTCGTGCGAGACGGAGTGGCTGAACGCCTCCAGCTCCTTGTTGGCCACCTGGAGCTGCGCCGTCCGCTGCTGGATCCGGAGCTCCAGCTCGGCGTTGAGCTCCCGGAGCGCCTCCTGTGCCCGCCGGCGCTCGGCGTTCTCCCGCGACAGCTCCGCATAAAGCCGCGCGTTCTCCAGCGAGCTCGCGGCCTGGGACGCGAGCAGATCCAGCGTCAAGGCTCGCTCCGGCGTGAACGCGCCGGTGGTCAGGTTGTTCTCGAGATAGAGGAGGCCCACGAGCGCCCCCTGCCGCAGGAGCGGGATGCACAGCACCGACTTCGGCCGCTTCACCCGTATGTACTCGTCGTCCGCGAACCGCGGCTCGCCCGCCGCGTAGTCGAGGACCACGCTCTCCCTCGTCCTCCGGATGTGCCCGAGGAGGGTCATGGGCGCGGCCGAAGCCGGCAGCGGCGCCGCGGGGCTGCGGACGCTGACCACCATGCCCTCGGCGGTCGCCTCCGCCTCGAGGAGCAGCTCCCCGGCGTGATCCCGGATCAGAAACCCCCTCTCGGCGCCCGCGTTCTCGAGCGTGATCCGCATCAGCTTCTGGAGCAGCCGCTCCAGGTCGATCTCCTCGGAGAGCGCCTGGGATGCCTTGAAGACGGTCATCAGATCGATCGCCATGGTCGCGATCGGGAGCCCGAGCCTCTCCGACGTCGAGGGCGAGCGCGCGGCGAGGACGGCGCCGTATTTCTCCTCGAGCTGCGCCACCTTGGCGGATGCGCCCCACGCCTTGTAGCACCGGTGGGCCTCGGTCATGTAAACGCCGGCGACCTTCTCCCGGCCCAGGTTGAGATAGAACCTGGCCGCGAGCTCGTTGGCGAGCGCCTCGTCGTGCGCGAACCGGTTCGTCCTGGCCACCTCGATCGACCGATCATAGAGGTCCATCGCCTCGATCCGCCTCCCGGCGGCGCGCGCCTCCTCGGCCTCGATCAGGAGCCTCTTGTGCTGGAAATTCTCGGGGCACCCCTCCGCGTAAGCGAAGACCTTGCCCCGGTGGCGGGCGAACATGCTCCCGAGCGGCTCCCCGGACGCCTGCGCCGGAGGCAGCGCGAGGATCACGAGGCACAGATGGAACGCCATGTCGACCGAGAAGATGAGGCCCGCGCTCCCTCCGATCGTCCTGTCGGCGATGATCCCCATCTCGATCGCCCCGGCGAGATCTTCGGCGAGCAGCGCGAGCCGGAGCTTGGCCGCGGCGTACCAGCACAGCGTGCTGACGAGCTCCGGCGCCTGGATGCTCTCCACGAAGGCGGCCTCGTCGAGGGTGTCGTCCCCGATGGAGTGGAGCCCCTTCGTGAGCCCTCGCAGGCACGCGACGAGCTGCCTCCCGACCGTCACGTTCGCCGTGCTCGCCGGGTTGTAGGTCTGCCGCACCAGGAGCAGGAGCTTCTCGATCTCCTCGCCGACGGCGCCGAGCTCGTCGCCCAGGCTGATCCTGGTCCAGACGATGTTCGAGAGGGTGTAGGACAGATAGTTCAGGTCGCCCGACTCCGGGCCGGCACGAACAGCGCGCCTCGCATGCTCGAGGGACAGACGGAGCGACTTCCGGCAGAAGCTCACGTTCAACGCGAACATGTAGTGAAGCCGGCACTTTATCGAGATGTTGTTGTACCTCTCGTTGAGATCCAGCGCGAGCTGACCGAACTCGTGCGCTGCCTGGTACTCGCCGCGCGTGGCGAGCACGAAGCCATAGGTCAGGTAGCCGAAGGCCGCCTCCTCGGACTGCCCGTGCTTGAGGGAGATGTTGGCCGGCATCACGCAGACCAGCGCGAGCAGCACGGGGTTGATGATGAAGGCCACCCCCCACAGGTTCGCCAGGATCTTCAAGGCGAGCTGCTGCTCGGGATCGGTCATCGCCGGCGAGTCGATGAGCTCGTGGACCCGGCGCCCGCCGAGGTTCACGCGCACCTGCGCGAGCTCCGCCTCCAGCGCCGCCTGGCACTCCTCCTCGGCCTCGGGCACACGGATGCCGAGGAGCGCGAGCGCGGCCCGCCCGACCTCCATGGCATCGACGTAGCGGATCTGCATGCAGTAGAGGACCACCCTCAAATTGAGGATCCGGGCGCGCTCGAGCGTCGATCGGGCCCGACGCAGGATGACGTCGAAGAGCGCCTCGGCCTCCTCGTGCTGGCCGTTCAGGTACGCGCACTCGGCCAGCTCCGCGGAGAGCTCGAACGTCGTCGCGTACTCGTCGCCCCACCCTGCCTCTCCGAGCAACGCGGCCCCGGCCCGGAAATAGCCGACCGCGGTCTGGAAGGCGGTCGCGGCCTTCGCCCGCTTGCCGGCCACGAGGTTCAGCCGCGCGACGTCCACCTGCTCGCTGCGCTGGGTGATCAGCGACGCGCCCAGGTTCGTGTGGTAAACGATCTGGAACACGTCCTCGTCGTGCCCCTCGTCCCCTCGCGACCTCCTGAGCAGCCTGCCGATCTGGAGGTGGACCTCCTGCCGGCGGTCTTCCTCGATCATCGAGTAGGCGGCCTGCTGGACGCGGTCGTGCAGGAACTTGTACGATACCCGGAGCGCCTCGACGTCGTGCTGCTCCTCGACGTCCTCTCCTCTGGGCGCGTGGAGGAAGCGGTACTCTGCCGTGAGCGGCACGACGAAGCCCTCCCGGAGCGCCTCCCACAGGTCGGCGGCCGTCGCGGCGGGCGTCTTCTCGTGGATGATGGAGAGCGTCTTCAGCTCGAACTGATGGCCCATGCACGCGGCGAGCTTCAGGACACGCTGCGTGCCGGGCGCGAGCTTCCGGATCTTGCCGACCATGAGGACGACCACGTTGTCCGTGATGTCGGCCTGCTGGATGCCCGCGAGATCCCATTCCCAGGCGCCGGTGCCGGCGTTGAAGCCCACCAGTTTGTCCCGGTGGAGCGCGCCGAGGAGCTGACTCATGAAGAACGGGTTCCCCTGCGTCTTCTCGAAGACGATCTCGGCGAGGGGGCTCACCCGGTCCGTCTCGGTCGCGAAGGTGTCGGCGATGATCTGCGAGACGGTGGATGGCGCGAGCGGCTTCAGCGTGATCTCGCTGAGCTTCGCGCTCCCCTTCCTTATCTCCTCGATCGTCAGCGCGAGCGGGTGGGCCGGGCCGACCTCGTTGTCGCGGTACGCTCCGAGGACGAGGAGATGAGCGTTCTCCGGGTTCGCCAGGATGATCTGGAGCAGCCGGAGCGACGCGGAGTCGGCCCACTGCAGGTCGTCGAGGAAGAGCACCAGCGGGCGCTCCTTGGTGGCGAAGACCCGGAGAAAGCTCTGGAAAACGATGGCGAAGCGGTTCTGCGCTTCCGTCGGCCCGAGCTCCGGCACGGTCGGCTGCGGCCCCAGGATGACCGCGAGCTCCGGGAGGAGATCGATGATGAGCTGCGCGTTCGGCCCGAGCGCGAGCAGGAGCCGCTCCTTCAAGGCCGCGAGCTCCTCGGCGGATCGCTGGAGGTGGCCCCGGATGAGATCCCGGAAGGCGTTCGCGATCGGCGCGTAGGGGACGCTCCGGTTCAGCAGATCGAACTTGCCCGAGATGAACGCCCCGCCCCGCGCCGCGATCGGCTTGTGGACCTCGTTGACGAGCACCGATTTGCCGATGCCCGAGAAGCCGGCGACCAGGAGGAGCTCGACGCTCCCCTGGCCCACGCGATCGAACGCGAGCAGCAGATCCCTCGTCTCTGCCTCCCGGCCGTAGAGGCGCTGGGGGATATGGAGCTCCCCGGAGAGGTCGCGCCGGCCCAGCGGGAAGGCCCCGATCGTCCCGTTCGCCTCGAGCCGCGCCAGGCACTCGCGCAGATCGACGGTGAGCCCGAAGGCGCCCTGGTAGCGATCCTCGGCGGCCTTCGCGAGCAGCTTCATCACGAGCTCCGAGACGACCCTCGGGATCTCGGGTGCGATCTCGTGCGGGGGCACGGGCCTCCTGGCGATGTGGCTGTGCACCATCTCCATCGGGTCCGACGATTGGAACGGGAGGCGGCCCGTGAGCACCTCGTACATCACGACGCCGAGCGAGTAGAGGTCCGTCCGGTGATCGAGGAGCCGATTCATCCGGCCGGTCTGCTCGGGCGACATGTAAGGGAGGCTCCCCTCGAGCATATCAGGGCTCTGGGCGCGCTGGATCTCGTGGGACAGGCGCGTCGCGACGCTGAAGGCGCTCAGCCTCGCCGCGCCCGTGCGCATGTTGACGAGGATGTTCCTGGGATTGATGTCCTTGTGGATGACGTGCCGGCGATGCAGCGCGTCCAGCGTCTCCGCGACGGAGGCGGCGATCCGGAGCGCCATCATGAGGTCGACCCGCTGCGCCCTGAGGACGTCCTGGAGCGCCTGCTCCCCGAGGTCTTCCATGACGAGCGCCAGGCCGCTCTCGCTCCGCTCGAGGCCGTACGCCGTGACGACCCCGGGCAGACCGAGGTCGCGGATCATCATGTATTCGTAGCGAAGCTTGGCGACCTCTCGAGGGCTCTCGTGCGAGCGCTTGAGGAGCTTCACCGAGACCGGGGCGTGATCCGAATTCCGGTACCCGCGATAGAGAGCGGTGTCCAATCCAGAGTGGAGCACCTCGGTAATCGTAAATTGGCTCACACCAACCTCCCGCGCCGATGGCTGAGCCCAGCGCTGGGTCGCCCGTGCGGTGGTGACCGATGCAGCCTCACCCGAGCGGACGCCTCGGCGAGGCACACAGCGGCCACAAATGACCCTCCGCATGCGGCGGACCCAGAACCAGCAGGCGACAAGGCCCCGGCCCCCGTTGTTGGGTAGACATACTATTCCTATTTTCCAGACTCAATCAACTGCGAACGCATGCGTCCCGAGCGGGCAGCCGGCGCGATGCCGTCGGGCGTAAGAAAATGCACACCTGACCAGCGGCCTGTGCACAAAGACATACATCGAGCGACCCTGCTCACCCCACGGGAGGCATGTGAAGCCGACAGCACCGGACGCGCCAGCGCGTCCGCTCCTCGAGGACGGCCGAGGATCCTGCGATGCCTGAATGGCGTGGAGTCGAGCTGGAGGGTCGCGCGGAGGGTGGGCGCTCTTGCCGCGCCGCGATCCTACAGCGGCTTCAGGAAGCGCCGATGGACGTATTTGGCGATCTTCTTGCCGGTCCTGGCCCCGACCTCGCCCGAGCTGCGGTAGTGGATGCCTCCCCACACGCGGGCGTTGATCACCCCCTCGACGGCATCCTTGAGGGATGAGAACACGATGTCTCCACAGGTGTTCGTCCCGACGAGCGGCGCATCCAGGCGGCCGCCGCCGAAGAATTCCATCAGCGCATAGAGGGTCGCGCCGCTCACCATGGGGTGGCCGGCGGGGTATTCTTGGTTCGGCGAGGTGAGCATGAGCGGCTTCCAGTCGGAGCCCGGATAGTAGTGGTCGATCGCCGTGATGGGCCGCCAGAAGTGGTAGAAATTCTTGCTGTTCACGTTGGAGATCATGGCGTCTGCCTGGGTGAGCATGGCGAGCGCAAACACCCGCGCGGCGTCGTGGTTGTCCAGCCCGAAGTCCGTGACGAGCTGCCGGGTGAACGAGTACGTGCCGCCGAAGACGAACCCATCGCAGGCTTCCCACCAGAGGGCCTCGAAGGCCTGCTGCGGGGTGCGCACGGCGCTGTCGGCCGCGCCGTAGACGCGGGTCTCCTCCAGGTCCCTGCGGAAGGCGCCGTTTCTGTGGCTGGGCGGAGGAGCGCAACGGAACTGATGGTTCGAGGTCATGGTCCAGGGGGTCATGTACCCCCACCAGAAGAAGAACGGCTGCGACGAGCCGGGGAACGTGTCGGCCGGGTCGAGCATGACATACTCCCCCGGGAGACCGGTCATCGGGTCGTCATCACCGTCGTTGTCGAGGAACTCGAACTCCAGATCATCAGGGTTGTTCCACCCGTCGCCGAGGCGCTCGTTCCACAGCTGGATGGCGGCCGCTTCGCCGATCCGGATCCCCTCTGTCTTCGCCGGGCCGTCCGCGATCGCCGCCAGCTGCATGTCATAGGTGGTCTCCACCATCGGCAACATGTCCTGGAGGAGCGGATTCGAGAACTCCGGCGGGAGGCTCTGGTTCGAGTAGAAGTTGATGTAGGTCGCCAGCATCGTCCGCCCTGCCGCAGCCAGGGCCGCCTCGGGCGAGGCGGGGCCCTGGGTGGCCACGGGCGGCAGGTACGTGTGATAGCGAGCGGTCTCGGGGATCGCGTTGAGCGCGTCGTGGATCGAGACGTGCAGGAGCGCCGCGAGCCGCGAGGCCATGAAGAACCCCGTCAGCGGCTCCATCTGCGCCATGACCGTGTTCCAGTCACGTACCTCCTGGCTGGCGCGAGCCTCGCCGGACCAGGAGAGCGCGGCGACCGATACCGCCGCCGCCAGGATCCCCCTCCACCCTCGGCCCATCATGCCGGTGCTGATCGGGGCACACGCGTCCTTTGGGTCACGTTCGGACAGAAGCATTGAACACCCCCTAGCAAGATCAGGCAGAGACGCCGCACCATGCTGTGCGACCCCCCCGATCCTAGAAATACGATTTCGTCCAAGACGTGCCAATGCATTCCGCCAGTATTTTTGTGTTTTGCGATTTCCCCCTGGAAACGGAGCGCACACATCGCCTCGATTTTGTATGCGGCACCACGGGCCGCACGGCGCTGTGCGCGCTCCGGGACCGACCGTGTTCGCTCAGCCGTCCGGCGTCTGCGCCGCGAGCAGGTGCAGCCGGGTGAGCGTCCCCTCGACGAGCGTGTGGCCCTCGGCCTCGCCGGTCGCGGCGATCTCCGCGATGATGCCGTTCAGCGCCTCCAGCAGCCGATCGGAGCGCTCCGTCGACAGCGACACGACCGCGGGCAGGATGTTGTCCGCCGGAGGATCGTAGGACTGGCTCATGGCCAGGTAGATGGCGCGGACGCTGTTCAGGTGGGCGTCATCGTCGCCGTCGCCGGTGAGCAGCGACTCGCCGCCGTAGAGGAGCGAGCGCAGGGCGTCGTTCTGCTCGAGCGAGCGCGGGAAGCCGAGGGCGACGTACGATTCCCAGAGCCGCTTCGAGCCGGTGAGCTGCCTGCCGGCGGCCTCGATGGGGTCGCCGAGCTGCGAGAGCCTGGCCGCCACCTGGCCGTAGAACACGCGCTGCAGATCCACGAGCTTGCGCTGCACCGCGGCGCGCGTCTGGCTCAGGAGGGACGAGGTGGCGAGGAGGCGGCGCGAGACCAGCGAGCGCTGGCTCCAGACCGACTCGGAGAGCCGGCCCTCCGGCGACCAGAGGGCGTCGGGGTTGAACGGCGGATCGTTGGTCCGGATCAGCCGCTGCGCCCGCTCGTTGGTCTTGAACCGGATCTCGTGGACCGCGGTCGAGCCGTACATCACCCGGATCACGACATCGAGCCGGAAGGTCCAGAACGCGCCCCAGGGGACCTCCGACCACGTGTCCCAGGTCCACGTGGCGAAGATGCACGGCTTCATGTCGGAGAGCCCGCCCAGGTTGTCCGCGATCATGAACGGCGCGAGCGGGGCGTAGTCGGCGGCGAAGGCGCTCAGGTCGAGCGGAAACGATGCCCGGCCGTCCTTGAAGGCGATGTTCCGGCACGAGCGGAGCTCCTTCGTGCCCTTGATGTCGTGCGTGGTCGGGACCTGGTCCGGGCCGCGCCACAGGTCGATGCCGTGGAGCCTGTTGCTCGGGGTGCTCTCGAACGTGGCCTCGAGCTGCGAGATGGCGTTGCGCAGCGCGGTCATCCGGCCGCGGTGGTGGTCCGAAAGCCGCGTCATCAGCGCCGTCGAGGCGATCCGGTCGAGCCCCGCCGCCACGTCCTCGCCCGCGTCGAGGACGCGCGCGAGCCGGCCCGGGTCGATCTGGCTCGCGTGCGCGGGCCACTCCTCGCCGAGCTGCGCATAGCTCTCCGCCGCGATCATCCAGGTGAGCGGGTTGGCCAGCCGCTCGGCCGAGAGGCGCGGGAGGCCGAACCGGACCGAGGGGAGCTCGCTCAGGTAATTGATGTTGGTCGCGAGCGGGTAGTTGCCGAGCTCGGACGCGAGCTGGCCGTCCTGATAGGACCGGCTCGCCGGGCCCGCCTGGATGGCGTCCTTCGCGGTGAAATAGCCCCAGGTGTAGAAGCGGTTCTCCCCGTCGAGGTACGTCGGGGAATACGGCATCTCGAGCCCGGTGCGCCGCCGGTAGTCGAGGAAGCCGGCGATGCCCTCCACGAGCGGCTGCCGCTCCGCCGCGTCGAGGAACGCGTACAGGTCGCGATCCAGCCGGTCGAGGTCGGCCTGCACGGTGTAGAGGGCGAGCTGCACCTCCTCGAGATCCGCCTCGATCTCGCCGAGCTCGAAGTCGATGTGGGCGAACTGCTCCATCATCGCGTCGTAGACGTCGTTGAGCTTCTGATCGAGGCGGTCGAAGCGGGCGTGCATCTCGGTGCGGACGTCGGCGACGAGCGCGCGGATGTCGCGCAGGCTCTTCAGGATCTTCTGGTTGACCGACTCCTGCTCGCTCTCGCCGAACAGCGACGCGATCTGGAGGACGGCCGCGACCATGCCCCCCGTGAACACGGCGGCGCCGATGACCTTGAGGCCGGTCTCCCCGAGGTCGAGGAGGTCGACGAGCTTCGAGGCCGTCTCGATGGCGCTCTCGGAGTATTTCGAGAAGCTGTCGAGGAGGATCGAGGTCGTCCGACTCAGGATCTCGATGTCCTTCGCGAACGCGGGGTCGTTGGAGAGCGACGCCAGCTTCGCGGCGGCCCGGAGCGCGGAGGTGGCGCCCGACTTCACGGTGTCGAGCTTTCCGGCGAGCGCTTGCTGCTTCTTCTTCGCGTCCTCGATGGCCTTCTTCAGCTTCGCCTCGGCGTCGCTCGCGGAGAGCGCGGTCGAGCCGGCGCCGGGCGCGCCCACGATCGATCGCGCGGCCAGGAGATCCTGCTCGGCGGCGTCGAGGGCGAAGAGGCTGTCGGCGTAGCCCCGCGTCTGCGCGAGCGCCGAGCTGCTGGCGGCCTCGATGAGGGTCTCGACCGCGCCCTGGGTCGCCACGAGGCTGCCGTCCGCCTGGAGGTTTCCGAGGACGAAGCCCCGGAGCGGCTCGACGGGGTGGACGCCGAGGATGTGGCTCGCCGGGTCGGTGGTCCTCACGGCGAGGCGCTGCTGGAGGACGCTGTCGTCGACGGCGGCGGCCAGGGCGCCGCTCTCCCGCGCCGCGGCGTGGAGGCGCTCCCAGGACGCCTCGCGGAAGCGCGCAGCCGCGCCGAGCTGGTCGTGGAGCGAGTCGAGGGGCGACACCTTGCGGATCTCGTCGAGGTCGCTGCGCAGGGCGGAGAGGTAGCCGCGCGCGGCGTCGCGCAGGGCGTCCGCGGGCGCGCCGGCGCCGAGGCCGGGGATCAGGCGCGCGAGCGTCCGGCTGATGAAGCGCATCTCCTGGCCGCTCAGGTCGTGCTGCGGGCTGGGCTGGCTCGCCTCGAGGAGCGCCCACATCTCGGCGATGGCGCTCTGGTACTCCTCTGCCGGGAGCCCGGGGTGGCGCGCGGCGAGCCGGCCCGCGGCGTCGGCCAGGAGGTCGAGCCTGGGGTCGTTGACGGTCGCGGCCGCGGCGGCGTACGCGAGGCGGTCGACCTCGGCCGCGGGGAGGACCGCGGCGGTCGTCACGAGCGCAGACCGCGCCCGGCCGGCGCTGCCGCGGAGGGCGGCGCCGGCCGACGCCGACGAGGACCAGGGGGACGAGGAGACCGCGTAGCTCGCCTCGGCGTCGGGGGCGCCGGTCTCGTGGGGCGCGGCGCACGAGACGCCGGCGAGCACGAGGAGCGCCGCGAAGGGCGTCGTGCGGCGCGCCGGCGGCGAGCGGAGGGGGAGAGCGGGGTGTGGACGTCGGGGCGACTCGTCGATTCGAAGGCTCATGTCGATCACCTCTTCCAGCGTTGCGGCCAGAGAGAACAGGGGGCGGAAGGTGGGTTTGGCTACCGAGCGTGTTCGCGTATTTACGCGCGCGCCGTTCCAGCTCGCGCCGGGGGGATCGCGCAAGGTGGTGCAGGCGACGGCGCGGGCAGGGGCTGACCGGTGGGCTGCGACCGGAGCGGGAGCCATCGAGTCGACGTCACGAGACGACGCGACACCGACGGCCCCCGCGGCGCTCTCTCACAGGCGCGCTGCGCACGCGCCGGGCGACGCCACCGACACGCCCGCCGCGTTCGCGACGCACGCGTTGCTGTACGTCTTGCCGTCGCAGCCGCAGACCGGATCGTACACCTGCAAGCACAGCTCCGGCCTGGGCTCGCAGGTGCCCATCTGGTCGCCCGCGCCGCACTGGGCCTCGAGGCTGTAATTGCAGAACTCCCCGCGCTCGCACATGAGCCCCAGGAGGCCGCCGCACGCCCGCTCCGGCGGAGACGCGCACGCGCCGGGCGACGCCACCGACACGCCCGCTGCGTTCGCGACGCACGCGTTGCTGTACGTCTGACCGTCACAGCCGCAGACCGGCCTGTACTCCTTCGTGCACGCCCGCGGGATGGGCTCGCAGGTGCCCATCTGGTCGCCCGCGCCGCACTGGGCCTCGAGGCTGTAGTCGCAGAACTCCCCGCGCTCGCACGTGAGGCCGGCGATGCCGCCGCACGCATCGTTCGGCGCAGGCGCGCACTCGCCGAGCGACGCCACCGACACGCCCGCCGCGTTCGCCTCGCACTCGTTGCCGTACGTCTTGCCGTCGCAGCCGCAGACCGGATCGTACACCTTCAAACACATCTCCGGGATGGGCTCGCAGGTGCCCATCTGGTCGCCCGCGCCGCACTGGGCCTCGAGGTCGTAGTTGCAGAACTCCCCGCGCTCGCACATGAGCCCCAGGAGGCCGCCGCACGCGTCGCCCCCTCCCCTCACCTCCTGCGACGCGGCGTCGATCGAATCGGCGTCGCCGTCGATCGCCTCCACCTGACAGCCCACGGTGAGCGGAGCCACCGAGAGAGCGAGGAAGAGAACGGACGCGATACGGCTGTTCTTGATGCAATCCCGAATGTTCATGAGGTTCCTCCAGCATCGCCTCGCCGCGCGGCGGGCGATCGTCATGCACGAGCTCCTCCCCGCGGCGGCGACCGACGCGCCCGTGGCCGGGTCGAGCGCCGGAGCGCGGACGCGTCGGCGACGAGACCTTCAGGCGACGGTCGCGATGCCGCGGAGTCGTGGTCCCCTTGGCAGGAGTCGGGCCATGCGAGATCGGCGGCTTTCGTGCGCGGCCGTGGGATCCGGGCCGTCCGGTTCGAGCGAACGCCTGCTCGAACAGGCAGGCGGTTGCACAAGTTGTGCAGTGGCGCTCCGGACGGGGATCTCGGGCGCGGGCGCGCGGGCCCTGCCCCCTGGGGCTCCCGCCCTCGATCGTGGTAGGGAAACGCGCATGCACCGCCGTCCTTACCCCGCCGCGTCCTTCGTCGCCCTCGCCGTCCTCCTCGGCGGCTGCAACGCCACCCCTGACGCTGCCGCTCCTGGCAGCGGCGGACGACGCGATCCCGCGAGCGGCGCGCAGGCCGGCCATGCGGACCACGCCGCCCCCGGTCGGCAGGCAGGCGCTGGTCATGCGGGTCACGCAGCCCACACCGGCCACGGCCATGCCCACGGCCACGGCGCCCACGGCCAGCAGGGCCACGGCGCAGGCCACGGCCACGGCGCAGGCCACGGCCACGGCGCGGGGCCGCTCGTGCACCGCTTCGAGCGGGCCGATGACTGGGTGGCCGCCTTCGAAGGCCCCGAGCGCGACGCCTGGCAGAAGCCCGCGGAGGTCGTCGCCGCCATGCGGCTCGCCCCCGGCATGCGGGTCGCCGACCTCGGGGCCGGGACCGGCTACTTCCTGCCCCACCTCTCCCGCGCGGTCGGGCCGGCCGGCGCGGTCATCGGCCTGGACATCGAGCAGGACATGGTCCGCTACATGACGGAGCGCGCCGCCCGCGAGCGCCTCGCCAACGTCACCGCGCGCCGGGTCAGCCCCGACGATCCCGGGCTCGACCCCGGCTCGGTCGATCGCGTCCTCGTGGTCAACACCTGGCACCACATCCCGGAGCGCCCCGCCTACGCGGCGAAGCTGAGGGCCGCGCTCCGCCCGGGCGGCGCGGTGGTCGTCGTGGATTTCACCGACGCCGCGCGCGTCGGCCCCCCGAAGGAGCACCGCATCGGCGCCGAGACGGTCGCCGCCGAGCTCCGCGCCGGCGGCCTCTCGCCCGAGCTCATCGCGGAGGACCTGCCCGAGCAGTACATCGTCGTGGGCAAGCGCGCCGACGCGGGCGCGGCGCCCTGACGCGACCGGGCACTCCGCGGGCCCGACCGGGGCCTGCATGTCGATGACGTGACGCGGCCTTGCCAGTTATAAGTAACATGATAGTTACTAACCGGCGAGGCGAAGACATCCAAGGACGCTTCCGGTGACGGGGCGAGCGATGCTCGGCCCCGACGGCTCCCGTCCATCGGCAACGACCAAAGGACGGGGCGTCGCTCGGCGCTGATCATCCAGGGCGCGCCGCGTCGCTCGGCGCCCCCGGCGCCCTGCTGGCGAGGCGGTGGCGGAGGGCCGATGGCCGACCGTCTCGATGGGGGTGCTCCGTGAACCCCGCGTGCGCGCCGCGCATGCGGACAATGCAACTTTCTTGTCGCAAGGAGACGCTTGATGCCTGTTCATCCCTTGAGCCAGCTATCCCGAGCCTCCCTGTCCACGGCCGGCGGCAAGGGCGCCAATCTGGGCGAGCTGATCCGACTCGGGCTCTCCGTGCCGCCCGGGTTCGTGGTGAGCGCCGACGCGTACGCGGAGCAAGCGCGCGCGTGGGGGCTCGCCGAGCGCCTCTCGGCGCACCTCGCCGCGAGCCGCTGGGAGGCCGCCTCCTCGGCGGCGGCGGAGCTCTTCCAGCAGGGCGCGATGCTGCCCAGGATCGAGGGCGCGGTCCGCGACGCCCACCGCGACCTCGGCGCGGCGCGGGTCGCGGTCCGCTCCTCGGCGACGGCCGAAGATCTCGCCGACGCCTCGTTCGCGGGCCAGCACGAGACGTACCTCGACGTCGCGGGCGAGGACGAGCTCCTCCTCGCGCTGCGGCGGTGCTGGGCGTCGCTCTGGAGCCCGAGGGCGCTGCGCTACCGGGCGGCGCGCGGCGTCGATCACCTGGGGGTCAACATCGCCGTCGTGGTGCAGCGCATGGTGCCGGCCGAGTTCGCCGGCGTCCTGTTCACCGTGGACCCGGTGGCCCAGCGCGCCGACCGCATGCTCCTGGAGGTCGCGCCGGGCCTGGGCGAGGCCGTGGTCTCAGGGCACACGAGCGGCGATGTATATCGCCTGCGGCGCGCGCCGTTCGCCGAGCCCGCAGGGGCCCGCCCCGCCCCGCCGAACGGCGCCCCGGCCCCCGGCGCGGACGACCTCGCGATCGAGGACCGCGACCGCCGGGAGGCCGGCCGCCCCGCGCCGAGCGACGCCCTGGTGCTCGAGCTGGGCCGCCTCGCGCTCCGCCTCGAGGCGCACTTCGGCTGCCCGCAGGACGTGGAGTTCGCCTTCGCGGGGGGCTCCATCCACCTCCTCCAGTCGCGCCCCATCACCACGCTCGGCGCGGCCGAGATCGAGCCCCTCCCCCCGCTGCCGAGGCTCACCCGCCTCCAGCAGAAGATGCTCGAGGCCAACGACAACGACCGGTTCCCCGTCGCCCCGAAGCCGCTCGATCAATGGGGCCTCCGGATCGCCATCCCTGCGCTCCTCCGCGCGGTGCGCTTCATCGGGGCCGACGTGGACGAGGCCGAGGAGCGCGCGCTGGTGGCCCAGGTGTGGCGTGAGCTGTTCGTCCTGCCGCCGATGCGCCCCACGCTCCGGCTGCTCGGGCTGCCGCGGAAGGTCGCGGCCAGCCTGCGCGACGACGGGATGGCGTGGTGGGAGGGCGTGGCGCTCCCGCGGATCCAGGAGGTCTGCGCGCCGGCCGATCTCCGCGCGATGGACGACGCCGCGCTCCTGCGCCGCGCCGACCGGATCGTCGAGACCACGACCGACGTCCTGGGCGAGCGGTTCGAGCGGAGCGCCAGCCAGATGGTCGCCATCGCCCTGCGCATCCCGGTCACCCTCGCCGTGGGGAGGAAGCGCGCAGACGCCGTGATGGGCGATCTCGTCTCGGGCCTGCACACCCGGACCTCCGACGTCAACCTCGCGCTCTTCCACCTCGCGCGCAAGGCGGTGAGCGCCGCGCCGGAGGTCGCCCGCGCGATCCGCGCGGGGCGCCCGGAGGATCTCCGCGCCTCCGAGGCCGGCCGGGCCTACGTCGCCGAGGTCGAGGCGTTCCTGGACGAGCACGGGCACCGGGAGAGCACGGGGTTTTACCTCTCGGCGCCGACCTGGCAGCAAGACCCCACGCCCGTGTGGAAGCTGCTCCGCGGCCTGCTCGACGCCGCCGAGCCGCCGTCCGAGGAGGCCGGGCTCAAGCGGTATCGCGCGGCGCTCGAGGAGGTCACCCAGGCGCTCCGCTTCGTGCCCCGTCTGCCGGCCGCGTTCCAGGTCGCCCTCGAGCGGCTGCGGCGCGCGATCGTCTTCCGGGAGCGCTCCCACTTCGATCTGATGCGCTCGTTCTCGGCGCTCCAGGCGATCGTCGCCGAGCTCGCGCGCCGCCTCCACGAGCGCGGGCACCTGCCGGGCCCCGACGACATCTTCTACCTGACCGACGCCGAGGTCCGGGCGTGGCTCCGCGGGGGGGCGCCGCCGCTCGACGAGGCGAGGCGGCTCGTGCGACGCAGGCGCGCGACGTACGGGGTGGTCAACGGGAGATGGCAGAAGAGGGCGTTCCAGCCGGCCGCGGGGGGCGCCGCCGGCGGCGAGCTCCGCGGCGTCGGGGCGTCGTCCGGGGTGATCCGTGGGAGGGCGCGCATCGTGCGCGACGAGCGCGAGTTCGAGCGGCTCAAGGCAGGGGAGATCCTGGTCTGCCGGTACACGAACCCCGCATGGACACCGCTGTTCACCCTCGCCGCGGGCGTCGTGACGGACACCGGCGGCGCGGTCTCCCACGCGGCCATCGTCGCGCGCGAGTACGGGATCCCCGCGGTGCTGGGGGCCGCCGGGGCGACCGAGCGCATCCCGGATGGCCAGGAGATCCTCGTGGACGGGACCGAGGGCCGGGTGACCCTCTTGCGCCCGGGGCCCGCGGGCGAGATCGTCCCGGGCTGAGCTTGCTTCGCGCCCGGCGGGCCACCGACGCCTTTCGCGTGGACGCTCCCCCCGGATCCCCTGCCGCGCCGGACACCACGCACGAGCCCCTGCGTGGGAAAGAGAGTGAATCGATGAGCACTGCAGTCGTGGGAGGGCGTCCACGCCCGAGCCGGTGGAGCGACCCGGCGCTGCGCCGCACGGCCGGTTACTATGCGCTCTTCATCTGCCTGGGCCTCAACATGGCCATCACCGGGCCGACCCTCCCCGATCTGGCGCAGCAAACGGGGTCGAGCGTCGGGGACATGGGCTCGCTGTTCCTCGGCGGAGGGGTCGGCTACACGCTCGGTACGCTGTGGGGGGGCAAGCTGTACGATCGCGTGCACGGGCACCTGCTGCTCGGGGGAGCGCAGCTCGTCGCGGCCGCGTGCTTCGCCGCCGCCCCGTCCATCCCCTGGCTGTGGCTCCTCGTGGCCCTCTCGTTCTGCCGGGGCCTCGCGGAGGGGCTGGTCAACACGGGCACGAACGCGCTGCTCCTGTGGACCCACGGGGAGAAGGTCAGCCCGTACATGAACGGGCTGCACTTCTGCTTCGGGGTGGGCGCCTTCATCTCGCCGCTGATGGTCGCGCGCATCCCGGTCGCCTGGGGCGGTTACCGCGCGGCGTACTGGGGCGTGGCCGTCATCTCCGTCCTCGCCGCCCTGAGCGTGCTGGCGATGCGAGACAGGCCCGAGCCCCCGGAGCGGGCCGCGCAGGCGTCCGCAGCGCAGGGCGCGGACCGCGACGTTCGCCTCCTCCCGGTGCTCGTGGCGGTGGTGTACCTCTTCGCCTACGTCGGCGGGGAAATCTCGTTCGGGAGCTGGATCTACACCTACGCCGTCACGCTGGGCGTCGCCTCGGCGGCCGGGGCCGCCTACCTCACGTCGGGGTTCTGGCTCTCGTTCACTGTCGGGAGGCTGGTCTCGATCCCCGTGGCGATCCGCTTCACGCCGCGCCAGGTCATCCCCGTCGCGCTGGGCGCCTGCCTCGCGCTGTCCGCGCTGATGCTGCTCCTGCCGCCCTCGATCGCGCTGCTGTGGGGCGCCACGCTCGGGCTCGGGTTCTGCATGGCGCCGCTCTGGCCCAGCGGTTTCACGCTCGCGGGGCAGATCATGCCCATGACGGCGTTCGCGACCGGGCTGGTGCTGCTCGGCGACAGCCTCGGCAGCATGGTCCTCCCGGCCATCACCGGAAAGCTGATCGAGGGGGTGGGCCTGGACAGGCTGGCGTACTCGCTGCCGCTGCTCGTGCTCGGGAGCCTCGTGGTCACGGGGCTCGCGTACCTCGCGCTGCTCTTCCTCGGCCGAAAGACAGCGGCGGCGCCGGCGTCGAGCGTGGCGCGCGACGGCGCGCAGCCGTGAGCCGCAGGCGCGCCGCGGCCGCCTAGCGAATCTCGTCGGACTTCTGGATGATCTGGCCCACGAGCCCGTACTCCTTGGCGGAGACGGCATCGAGCCAGAAGTTGCGCTTGGTGTCCGCCTCGATCCTCTCGAGGGGCTGGCCCGTCTGACGCGCGAAGATCCGGTTGAGCCGGTCCTTCATCATGAGGATCTGCTGCACCTCGATATCGATGACGCTGTAGGGCCCGCTCATCCCGCCCGAGGGCTGGTGCAGGAGGAAGCGCGTGTTGGGGAGGCAGTACCGATCCTCGACCGGCACCGCGACGTAGATCAGCGCGCCCGCGCTCGCGACCCACCCGCTGCCGACCATGCGCACCCGCGGCCGGACGAAGCGGATCATGTCGTGGATCGTGTCGCCCGACTCGACGTGCCCCCCCTGAGAGTTGATGAAGATCGTGATCGGAGCGTCGCTGTCGGCAGACAGCGCAAGGAGCTGAGTCGTCACCTCACTGGCGAGCGACTGATTGATGTCGCCGCTGATGACGATCGCGCGCTGCTTGAAGAGGCGATCGCGCATCGATTCGGTGAGGACGGTCGACGGACGTTTCTCGTCATCCGGTTCGGGCGGCATCGTTAGTACTCCAGAAGAGATGGACAGACGTGGAGCCTGGTGCGGGGTGCAGGGTTCGCGTGATACGGGCTCATCCGAGCCGTTCGGCTCACGGCGACGTATTGATTGATTCTCATCCGTCGCCTGGAGGCTCCGCCCGTACCCCTCGGGCCTGCTCCCCGCTCTAGATCGGGCGCGATGCCATGTCAAGGCGACGTGTACCATGTGGGGGCACATCTCCACGCGCGCTGCTGTGCTCCCGAGAACGCCGCCATCGCCTGCGCGGCGCGGCCCCTGACGCGCGGGCCGCGCGTGGAGGCGTTTGGGGTGGGCTCACCCGCCGGCCACCGCCGTGATCTGCGCGCCTCGCCTGCCCCAGTACAGCGACACGTTCATGACGAGCGCGAACAGCAACATCGTGCCTGTCATGGCCAGCACCCCTATCCGGTCGAACGCCAGCGACGCGAGGAACGTCGACGCGAAGGCCATGAGCGCGACCAGGAACCCGGCCGCGCTGGCGCACGCCCCGGCCCGATCCGGATGAGACTTGATGAGGTAGGCCGTGCCGGTCGGCACGAGGAACCCGTTGCCCAGGGTCAAGAGCATGGCCGGCGGCACGAGCTGCCAGTGCGACGAGACGCCCTGGCTCGAGCTCGCCAGCAGGATGACCGCGCCCGCGAGCCCCAGGCCGGCGCCGAGCGCGCAGCTGCCCCGGTCGCCGAGCGACGGGTGGACGCGCCGCCCGATCTCGGCGCCGACGATGAACGCGACGACGAGGGGCAGGTACATCGAGCCGATGACGTTGGGCGGGTAGCCCAGCCCCGACAGCACGAGGGGCAACAGGGTCAGAAAGGCGAAGTACGCCCCGAGGCCACAGCCGATCGCGCCGGCGTGCCCGAGGAAGAAGCGGCTCCGCAAGAGGCCCGCGTACTGGCGGAGCAGCTTGCTCGCCGAGAAGGGCTGGCGCGCCTCGCGCGAGAGCGACTCGCGGTACACGAGCGCCGTCCAGGCGAGGAGCGCCACCGTGAGGCCCGTGAGCAGCCAGAACACCGAGCGCCACCCCAGCGACTGGGCCATGTAGCCGCCGAGCAGCGGCGCGAGCGCCGGCGACAGGCTGCCGACGGCCATGAGCCGCGCGAACAGCCGCTGGACCTCGTCGCCCTGGAAGAGGTCGAACACCATCGGCTGCCAGAGGACGTACGCCGCGCCCACGCCGATCGCCTGGACCAGCCGGAACGCCAGGAACGCCTCGATGCTGCCGGCGGAGATGCAGCCGAGCGTGCCCAGGAGGAACAGCGTCAGGCCGACCAGGAGCGGCGGCTTGCGCCCCACCTGATCGGACAGGGCGCCATAGAAGAGCTGCGCGACGGCGAACCCGGCCATGTAAATGCTGATCGACAGCCCCACCCTGGCGGCGTCGCTCTGAAAATGGCGCTGGATCGCGCCGAGCGACGGAACGAACATCTCGGACGCGAACAGCCCGACGACCGACAGCAAGGTCGCGTAGACCAGGAACAACGCTTTGCCGAACCCTGACATCGACTCTCCTACCCTGTCCGCGGGCGGACGGAGCGAGACATTTCCCTTGAAAGGACCGCTCAGGGGCGGACCGCGATCACCCCGAAGCTCTCTCGACCGTCGAGGCGAATGGCGTCCGGATAGTACGGTCGGGGGATGAACGACGACCGCTCGATCCGGAACCCGGCCCGCGAGAAGAACGGGGGGAACGTGTCCTCATCGAGGAAGTGGGCCGACTCGGGCACGAGGGCGCGGTACTCGGGAACGACGATCTCCCGGAAGTTCTCGCACCAGCCGGGCCACACGTCGCCCCGGGCCTTGCGCTCGCGGTAGACGGGCATGAACGCCTGGATCGACCTCAGGTAGACCGTGTCGACCACGGCGAACACCTTGCCGCCCGGCGCGAGCGCCGACCACAGCCTGGCCACCGCGGCCTCGATCTCCCGGGGCATCATGTAGTGCATGACGCGCGAGATCAAGACCGCCCCCAGGCTCCCGGGGGGGAGATCGAGCTCGTCCGGAAACCGCCCCGGCATCAGGCGCAGGAGGGGCCGCAACGCCGGTGGGGTGCGCTCCCTGAGGATCTCGAGGTGGCGCGGCTCGATGTCGTTGGCGATGATCGGGACATTCCGCTTCAGGACCTGCAGGGAGGCCGCCCCGAAGGCCGTGCCGATCTCGAGCGCCTGGCCCGGGGCCTGGCCGGCGAACTCGATGAAGGCCTTGGTGTACTCGTCGTCGACATGCTCGATCGCGAGCCCGGTCTGGTTCAGGGTGGAGACCAGGCCATCGCGGGCCTCGGGCATCGGGTGCGGGGCAGCGTCGGACATGCGCGAACTCTCCTCTAGCTGGTTCATGACAAGCAGGTGATGGACGTTGAAAGGAAGCCGGGGCCTCGCGGGCGCGCGGCGCGACACCTTAACCGCGCAGGCGCACCTTGAGCGAGCTCATGCTGCGGTGAATCGGGTGCTTGTATTCGTACACGGGGGGCGCCTCGAGCCGCATCTCGGGGTAGCGCTCGAGCAGCGTGCCGAGCGCGACCCGGCCCTCGAGGCGCACGAGGTGGGCGCCCAGGCAGTGGTGGGCGCCGCGGCCGAACGACAGGGTGGCCGACGGGTCGCGCGTGACGTCGAGCCGGTCGGCGTCGGGCCACACCTCGGGGTCGTGCATGGCCGCGCCCACATAGCCGTTCACCAGGTCGCCCTTCTGGATGGGCTGCCCGCGAATCGTGAGGTCCTCGAGGGCGAAGCGGGGGATCGCCGCCTTGCTCGAGCTGTCGTAACGCATGAGCTCGTCCATCGCGCCGCTCAGCAGCGACGGGTCCCGCTGCACCAGGCGGCGCTGGTCCTCGTGCCGCAGGAGGTTGTAGAGCGCGAAGTTCAGGGCGTGCACCGTGGTGTCGGTGCCGGCCGCGATGATGATCGTGACGAGCGACACGAGCTCGTCCTCGGTCAGGCGGTCGCCCGCCTCCTGCGCCTGGATGAGCTGGGTGAGCAGGTCGTCGCCGGGCCTGCGGCGGCGGTCGGCGATGATCTCGCGCATCATGCCGACGCCGCGCTCGGCCACGTCCATCGTCTCCGCGAGCCGGTGCGGCGCCATCAGGCGCAGCAGGATCTGCTGGAGGATGGCGTAGCCCCACCGCCCGAACGCCTCCTGGTGCTCCCGCGGGACCCCGAAGATGCCGGCGATGACGCGGATCGGCAGGGGGTGGGCCAGCTCGGCGGCGAAGTCGATGACGTCGCGCTCGTCGGCGCGGGCCCGCGCGAGGAGCTCGTCGAAGAGGGCGCGCGTGTGGCGCTCGAGCTGCGCGACCGCGCGCGCGGAGAAGCTCGGCGCCACCAGGCGCCGGATGCGCAGGTGGTTCTCGACGGACGAGTGGAAAGGGTTGTGATCGAAGATCTTCTCGAGCTCCGAGCCCCTGGGGTACGCCGGCGGCTGCGGGTAGCGCCACGCCCGGGGGTCGATCGTGAAGCGGGGATCCCGGGTCAGCGCGTCGATGTCGGCATACCGCGTGAGCACCCAGAAGCGGCCCGGCTCGTAATAATAGACCGGCGCCCGCTCGCGCATCGGGGCGTAGAACCGCTGCGGGTCCTCGGTGAACTCGAGCGACAGGGGGTCGAACTGGATGTCGAGCGCTCGGCTCGGGGAACTCTGGCTCACGGCTGCGTCCTTTCGGGCTGATGGATCGGGTGGTCGTCCTCGACGAGGCGCAAGGCGCCCTTCGGGCAGTAGCGCACCGCGCGCGCGGCGCGGTCGCGCTGCTCGGCGGTGGGATCGGAGGCGGCGTGGACGTGGAGCTGGCCGCCGCTGTCCAGGCGGAACAGCTCGGGCGCGATGCCCTCGCACACGCCGTTGCCCTCGCAGAGGTTGGCATCAACGATGATCTTCATGGGTGAGACTCCTGGGGCCGGGCCGCGCTCGGCCGGCAATCCGTTCAGGTCCGCTCCTGCGCATAGAGCTCCTCGCACGCCCGGCCGATCGCGCCGAGCGGCCCGTCCTCGTACAGGATCGTCATGTGGTTGGACGCGTCGATGTCGACGATGCGCAGCCGCTTCAGCTCGCGCTCCCAGTCCTGCCAGTAATTCACGTGGTCGAGCGAGAACGGATCTTCCGCCACCTTGTAATACGAGCCGAGCTCGCCGAAGAACAGCCCGCGGCGGTTGCGGAAATAGGTGCAGTCGACGGCATCGGCCCGGGCGAGGGGCTGGATGACGTACTCGCCGACCTTGTAAGCCGCCTGCACCTTCAGGTTGCGCTGGATGAACTCGAGCGCCGCCTCGGGGGTCATCGACAGGCCGCGCTCCGCGACGAGCGACGCGAGCCGCGCGATGAACGCGTCGTCATCGAGGGAGCTGTCGACCTCGCCCTGGTGGATCAGCCGGCGCGTCACCCGCGAGAGGTCCTTCTCGTTGGCCGGCCAGAGCAAGGTGTTGGCGAGCTGCAGCGCGGCGTTCTTGATCAGGAAGTCGGGGCTGACGTTCGTGTTCGTGAAGCCCGTGTTGTCGGGCGAGTCGACCATGACGACCGTGTTCACCGCCTCGCCCTGGAGCTGGAGCTGCCTCACCATCTCGTACGAGATGATGCCCCCGAGGCAGAAGCCGCCCAGGTCGTAGGGCCCCTCGCGCTGCACCGTGCGGAGGATGTCGATGTAGTGCGACGCCATCCTCTCGATGCCCTCGATGGGAGGGTGATTGGTCATGAAGCCGCGCGCCTGGATGGCGTAAAACGGCCGGTTGCTCCGGCGGGCGATCGCCTGGAACGTCTCGACGCTGCCGAGCGCGCCGTGCACCCAGAACACCGGGCGGCCCTGCGTCCTGTCGTTCAGGTGCACGAGCTCCGGGTACCGCACGCGGTGCGCGGCCACCCCCCAGCGCGCGCCGTCGCCCGCGACCTGGAGGAGGCGCGCGACCACGGCGTCGAGCGTGTCGTGCGGCTGCAGCCAGCCCGGCTGGAACGCCGGGAACACGCTCCGGATGTGGCTCACCATCGCCACGAGCAGCAGCGAGTTCAGCCCGTAGCGGTCGAGCGGCTGCCGCCGGTCGATCGTCGCCAGATCGAGCCCCAGCACCGACGCGACGAGGCCGGTGACGAACTCCTCCGGGCCGAGCGCGACGTCGCGCTGCGGGCCCGCCGGCGCCCGCGCGGCCGGGGGCGACGCGCGCTGCGCCTCGGGCTGGCTCCAGCAGCGGAGTCGCCTGAACGGATAGCCCGGCAGCGGCACCCGCCGGCGCGGCGCGCCCTCGTGCAGGAGGCTCCAGTCGATGGATGCCCCCTTGACCCAGTAGCCGGCGATCGTGTCGAGCGCGCCCTCGGCCACGAGCGACCGGACGAGCGCCTCGCCCGCCCGGGTCGAGCACAGCGCGACGATCTCGGCGTTCCTTTGCTCGGCGGTCGCGAGGGCGAGCCGGTGGCCGCCCGTCGGCCTGCCGGCCAGGAGGTCCTCGAGCGCGGCGACGACCGCCTCCCGGGTGTCGGCGACGACGGCCAGCCGGCAATCCATCTCCTCGCGCCCGCGCTGCAGCGTGTACGCCACGTCGGCGAGCGGCAGGTCGGGGGCGCTCGCGAGCCGCGCCGCGAGCAGCCGGGCCCGCTCCCGGAGGCGGTCCTCGTCCTGCGCCGAGAGCACGACGATCTGGGCGGACGCGGGGCCCGCGCCCGCCCCGCCGCGCGGCCCACCCGGCGCGGCCTCCTCCAGCACGGCGTGGGCGTTGACGCCGCCGATGCCGAAGCTGTTGATGCACGCCCGGCGCGGCAGCGGCCGCCCGTCGGCGCCCGTCAGCGAAGGCCACGGCATGTTCTCGGTGGCGATCGCGAGCCGGCTGCCCTCGAGCGAGATGCCGCCGTGGAGCCGGCCGAAGTTCGGAATGGCGGGGATGGTCCCGTGGCGGAGCGCCATGACCGTCTTCATCAAGGCCGCGAGCCCCGAGAACACCTCGGCGTGCCCGAGGCACGGCTTCAGGCTGCCGACGTACGCGGGGGCGACGCCGGGCCCCCCGTCGCCCGCCGCCGGCGACGTCGCCCGCAGGCCCGAGCTCAGCGCCCCGATCTCGGCGCTGTCCGCGAGCGGCGAGCTCATGCCGTGCGCCTCGACGTAGGTGACCGTGCCCGGGTCGATCCCCGCCTCGCCGTAGGCCTGCTGCATGGCGGCCTTCATGCCCCGGATGTTCGGCGCGGTGAACGAGACCCCCTTGCCGCCGTGGGCGACGCCGGTGCCCTTGACCACGGCGTAGATGAAGTCGCCGTCCTCCACCGCCTTCGACAGCGGCTTGATCACGATCGCGCCCACCCCCTCGCTCCGGACGGTGCCCTCCGCGTCGTCCTGGAAGGGGCGCACCTCGCCGCTCGGGCTCAGCATGCCCACCGCCTCCATGCTGGCGAAGCCGGTCGGCGACAGGATCAGGTTCACGCCCCCGACGAGGGCCTGGGCGCACTCGCCCCGCCGGATCGACTGGATCGCGCGGTGCAAGGCCACGAGCGACGACGAGCAGGTCGTCTCGCAGCACTCGCTCGGCCCGTGCAGGTTCATCGCGTAGGAGATGCGGCTCGGGATCGTCGACGGGAGGGGCGTGCTGAGCAGGCTCGCCTCGCCCGGGGCGCCCAGGGGGCCCGGGCCGGGGCGGTACTCGCTCGGGCCCGTGGCGATGAACACGCCCGTGGGGCGATTCGCGAGCTCCCTCGGCGCATAGCCCGCGTCCTCCACCGCGTTCCAGGCCGCCATCAGCATCAGGCGCTGCTCGGGGCTCATCTGCCGGGCCTCCGTCATCGAGACGCCGAAGAACATCGGGTCGAACTCGTGCACCCCGTCGAGGAACCCGCCCCACCGCGCCGCGACGTCGCCCCCGCCGCCCGGGCCGCCGTCGGCGTACGCCTTCCAGTCGTCGCGCTCCAGCGGGGGCGCGGTGATGCAGCGCCGGCCTTGCTCGATGATCTGCCAGAGCGCGTCGACGCCCTCGGCCTGGGGGAACCGGCCGCTCATGCCGATGATCGCGAAGCCCTCGGCCCCGTCGCGGGCCCCGGGCGCCGCCTCCGGCCGCGCGCTCGCCTGCGCCGCCTCCGGCCGCGCGCTCGCCTGCGCCGCGGCCGGAGGCGCGCTCGCCTGCGCCGCGGCCGGCTCCGCCTCGGGGGGAGCGCCCCGGGCCGCCTCGGGTGGCGCGAGCTCGGCCGCCGGTGGCGCCTCGCCCAGGCGCGCCTCGTGGTTCGCCACGATGAAGTCGCGGAGCTGCGCCACGGTGCCGTGCTCGAACATCGCGGTGATGTCGAGGTCGATGCCGAGCCGCTCGTTGATGGCGCGCGTCACGCTCACCGCGAGGATCGAGTCCAGGCCGTAGGTCGAGAACGGCTCGTCCGCGCGGATGCGGTCGCGCGCGATGCGCAGCGACGCCGCGAGCTCGTCGACGATCGCCTGCCCCACGCGGTCGCCGGCGGCCGGGGGCCGCGGGGCGCCGCCGTTCGCGGCGCGCGCCCCCGCGCCCCCGGCCCGGTCGCCGGGCGCGACGCGCGCCGCGGCAGCGCCGTTCGCGCCGTTCGTCGGGCGCGGCTCCCGCCCGGGGGCCGGACGCGCCTGGGCCTCGCGCGCCTGGGGCCCCTCGCCGTCGAGCAGCCACACGACGCCGTCGCTCTCGGCCACGATGAGCTCGCCGAGCTCGGACGCGCCGAGGCAGGGGAACGCGACCGACACGAACCGCTCGGCCTCGAGCACATGGCGCCACGTCTCGACCGAGAGGCCCGGGCTGCCCGGGAGGCGCAGCTCCGGGTCCTCGTACAGCCACCACCCCTCGAGCAGCCCGAAGGTCAGGTGGTTGAACAGGTTGTTGCCCGTCATCTCGTTCAGGAAGAGCAGGCCGTTCTTCTTGAGCAGCGCCTTCGTGTTGCGCAGCGTCCTCCGGATGCTGCGGGTCGCGTGCAGCACGTTCGCCGCGATCACGAGGTCGTAGCCGGCGACGTCGAAGCCCTGCCCGGCGACCGGGAGCTCGATGTTCAGCGCGCGGAAGGTCAGGAAGGGATATGCCGGGCCGTACGAGGTCTCGGCGTGGTTCAGGAACGCCCTGGAGATGTCCGTGTAGCAATACTCGCGCACGGCGAGCCCGCGCTCGGCGAGGGCGCGCAGGACGACGGCGCTCGTCGACCCGGTGCCCGCGCCGATCTCGAGGATCCTGACCCCCGCCCCCGGCTCCAGGGACATGCGGTGTCGCACGTGCGCGGAGACCTGCGCGGCCAGCACCGCGTTGAACAGCGCCACCATCGGGTTGCTCTTGTACGCGGCCTCGACCAGCGCGAGCGACGAGCCAGGGAAGATGACCTCCGTCGCCGCCTTCCGGCCGGTGAGGATCTCCGGCAAGGCGCGCATCGTCGCCTCGAGCAGGACGTGGCCGGCGGCCAGATCGGGGTTCTGCAGCCAGCGGGCCTTCTCCTCGTCCCACCGCCGCCACAGCGCGTCGGGCCCGCCGGCGCCGGCGGCGACGGCCGCGCGGATACGGTCGCCTTGCCGTTCGAGATAGCCCTCTCGCTCGAGGACGCGGACGCACTCGCGGAACCACCCGTCGTAGGCGGGGAGCAGGCCGCCTGCCTCCCTCGCCTCGGTCACGGTCTGCCCCCGCCGGCCGAGCGCGCCGAGCTCGCGCAGATGCCAAAAGACCATGTCGATCAGCAGTTTCTTCATGACAGGTTTCCTCTGAACTCGAGACACGGACGCAGCGCCCCGGCCCCAGCCGGCCATCACGTCAGATCGAGAGCGCGGTGAGCTCCCGCATCCGCGCCTGGATCTGGGGCAGTTGCTCGAGCAAGCCCCGGATCTCGGCCGCGCCGGCGCCCTCGCCCTCCGGCGGCGGCGGGGCCTCGCCCCGGCCGAGCACCACGCCGCCCTCGCCCACGACCATGCCGCGCGTGTTCTGCGCCGGCGAGAACTTCATGAGCGTCATCTGGCGCATCGCGCCCGCGAGCAGCGCCTCCACGCCGGAGAGGAGCTCGCCCCGCTCGATGAAATCGATGTCGCCGCTCGCCGCGCCGCCCCGGCCGCCGCGGTCGACGGCGTTGTTGAAGCAATAACCCAGGTTGATCACCTTCGCGGCGCACCCGTACGCGCGCCCCGCCTGGAGCGCGAACGCGTCCAGGAAGGTGCAGGCAGCGGCGTAGCTCGCCTGCCCCATGGCCTTGAGGTACGCGTTGATCGACGAGAGGAACAGCGCGAGCTCGAGCGACGGCCCCCGGAATTCTTCCATCAGCCGCACGCTCACGTCGACCTTGCCGCGCAGCACCTCGTGGAGCTGCGCCTCGGTCATCCGGGCGAGGCTCGCGGCGGAGAGCGCGAGGGCCGAGTGGATCACCCCGTTCACGGGCCCGAAGCGCCGCCTGACCTCGTCGTGCGCGCGCCGCAGCGAGCCGGCGTCGACGGCGTCGGCCTGGATGTAATGCGGGGCCGGCCCGGCGGCCGCGAGCGCCGCGACGGCCGCGTCGATGCGCGCGTCCTTCGCCCGCCGCCCCAGCCACGCCACCCGCGCGCCGTACTGCCGGATCAGGTGCTCGCTGAGCGCGACGCCCAGCCCGCCCGCGCCCCCGGCGATGACGTAGACGCCGCCCTCGCGGAAGCCCCGCCCCCCCGGCCCGGGCGCCGTGATGGGCACCAGGCGGTGGCTGAACCACTGCCGGCCTCGATGAAGGCGCGTGTTCCCGTCCGGATCGGCAGGCAGCTCGAGCACCGCCTCGAGCGACCGCCGGTCGAGCTCGTCCACGTCGGCCGCCCGCACCCGCCAGTGCGGGTGCTCCTTGGCCAGCGAGCCCACGAGGCCCATGACGCTCGCGTGGGTCGGGTCGATCCGCTCGGCCTCGTGCAGCGCCTGCGCGCGGTGCGTGACGAGGGTCAGGCCCAGCGGGCGCCTGTCGTAGCCCGCGGCCAGGAGGGCCTTGTGGAGGCGGAAGACCTCCAGCACCCCGCGCGACTGGCCCCGCACGAGGTCCTCGGCGGTCGGCGCCGGCGCCGCCTCGGGCGAGAGCCAGAACAGGTGCTCGAACGCGGGGGCGGCCCGGACGACCCGCGCGACGTCCTCGGCGGCGCCGCCCGGCGGGAGGTCGAGGACGTGGGCCGCGGGGAACATCCCGGCGAGCGCGGCGCGCGCCTCGCGCGTGCCGCCGGCGATCGCGACCGGCCGCGAGGCCTCCGGCCAGCGCCCGGCGCCGGCGTCGCGCGAGACCTCCCACACGGGCAGCAGGGCGACCGCCGGCGGGCCCTTCGGCGCGGCGCTCGGCCCGGCGCCGGCCGCGACGCGGCGGGCGGAGGCGCCCCGGAGGAGCACGCACGCCCGGCCCTGCTCGTCGACGAGATCGATGTCGATCCGCTCCGCCCCGCGCGGGCCCTCGGCGTGGCGAACCCAGGCCCACATCCTGGCGGCGCAGGGCCCGACGATCTCGACCTGCTTGATGGCGAACAGCACGCCGGCCTCGCCCGCCTCCCCGCCGGGGGTCGTGAGCAGCCGGATGCACTGCAGGGCCGAGTCGACGACGACCGGGTGCACGGCGAAGTCGGCCAGCGTGCCCGCGACCGCGTCCGGCAGCGCGATCTCGGTCAGGACCGCGCCGGGCGCCGTGTACATCGCCGCGCAGCCCCGGAACGCCGGGCCGTAGTCGATGCCGAGCGCGCGGAACTCCTCGTAGAACCGCTCGGCCGTCGTGGCGACCCGCCGGAAGCCGCTCCGCATCGCGGCCACGTCGAGCCGGGGGGCGTCGGGGCGCTCGACGAACGAGGCCTCGCCCTGGCAATGGCTCGTCGCCTCGCCGTCCGCGCCGTGGCTCTGGATGTCGAACCGCGTCACGCCACCCTCGGCGCGGAGCTCGGTGCGCACCCGCACCGGCCCGCCCTCGACCCGCAGCGGGCGCAGCAGGACCACGTTGTCGAGGCGGACGGCGGCGCCCTCGCGGGCCGCTGCCCCGTCGCTCCGGGACAGCGCCGCGCAGGCCAGCTCCAGGTACATGGCCCCGGGCAAGGTCGCGGCGCCGCCGATGCGATGATCGCGCAGGAAGAGCTCGTCGCCCGCGAGCGTCGTCGTCCCCCCCGTCGGGCCCGGGGCGGGGGGCGACGCCGGCTGGGCGGCGCGCTCGCCCCGCGCGGTCGTCGACGGCGCGGGGGCCCGGGGCACCCAGTAGCGCGTCCGCTCGAACGGGTACGTCGGCAGCGACACGTACCGGCGCGGCTCGCCGCCGAACAGCGCGGCGAAGTCCGGCAGCTCGCCCGCGACGTAGCGGGCCGCGAGCGCCCACGGCAGGCCGAGCGCCGGCCCCGCCGCCCCATGGTCGGCCGCCGGCGCGCCCGGCGGAGGGGCGCCCGCGCCCGACGCGAGCACGCCGTCCGACGCCCCGGGCTCGCCCGAGAGCCACGCGTCGAGGCGCCGGCCCAGCTCGGCAGCGTCCTCGACGACGCAGGCGAGCCGGTGCTCGAAGTGCTGCCGCCCGAGCAAGAGCGTGTAGCTCATGTCGGCGAGGTCGATGTCCTGGTGCTGCCGGCAGCGCTGGGCGAGGCGGGCCGCGAGCTGTCGCCGCGCGTCGGCCGTGCGCGCCGACAGGGCGATCAGGCGCGGCCGGCGCGGCCCGGCCGGGCGGGGCGCGACCTCGGCCTCCTCGATGACCGCGTGCGCGTTCGTGCCGCTCGCGCCGAGCGAGGTGACGGCCGCGCGGCGCCTGCCGCCGGCCTCCACGACCCAGTCCCGCGCGTCGGTGTGCACGAAGAACGGGCTGCCCTCGAGCGCGATGTTCGCGTTGGTCCTCTCGTGGTGCAGGAGCGGCGGCAGCTTCCTGTGCTTCATCGCCAGGAGCACCTTGATGATGCCGATCACGCCCGCGGCCATCTGCGCGTGCCCGATGTTGGCCTTGGTCGACCCCAGCGAGCAGAACTGCCGACGATCGGTGTAGTGACGGAAGGCGCGCGTGAGGGCGTTGAACTCGACCGGATCGCCGAGCTTCGTGCCCGTGCCGTGGGCCTCGATCATCTGGATGCCCGCGCAGTCGATCCCGAACTCGTCGTAGATCTGCCGGATGAGCTGCTCCTGCGCCACGGCGCTCGGGGCCGTGATGCCGTTGGTCGTGCCGTCCTGGTTGATGCCGATGCCCTGGATGACGCCGTGGATGTTGTCGCCGTCGGCCTCGGCCTGGGAGAGCCGCTTCAGGATCAGCACGCCGACGCCCTCCGACGGCACGAACCCGTCGGCGCCGTTGTCGAACGAGCGGCACCGCCCCGACGGGGAGAGCATGCCCGCGCGCGACCCCGAGACGTAGCCCTTCGGCGTGCACTGCACGAACACGCCCCCCGCGACCGCCACGTCGGCCTCGCCGGCCCAGAGGCCCTGGCACGCGAGGTAGACGGCCACCAGCGAGCTCGAGCAGGCCGTGTCGACCGTCAGGGCCGGGCCGTGCAGGTCGAGGTAATACGCGACGCGCGCCGGGATCAGCGAGCCCATGTTGCCCCAGAGCGCCTGGGCCGGGTAATCGGCGCGCGTGCCGACGTCGAAGTAGTCGCCCGACGCGCTGCCCACGTAGATGCCGCAGCGCGCTCGCCGGAGGCGCTCGCCCGCGTACCCGGCGTCCTCGAGCGCCTTCCACGTCTCCTCGAGGAACAGCCGCTGCTGCGGCTCCATGTACTGCGCCTCCAGCCCCGAGATGTTGAAGAAGAGGGGGTCGAAGGCGTCGATGTCGTTCATGAACCCGCCGTGCAGACATCGGCTCTCGGCGGCCGTGAGGTCCCAGCGATCGATCCGGGTGATGAAATCGGCGCCTCGCTCCAGGCCGCGCCAGAACGCGTCGACGTCGTTCGCCCCGGGGAAGCGGCCGCTCATGCCGATGATGGCGATCGGCTCCTTGCGACCCCGCCCCGCCCCGCGATCGGCCGCCGCGGGCCGCGGCGCGGGCTGCGCCGCCACGCCATCGGCCGCCGCGGGCCGCGGCGCGGGCTGCGCCGCCACGCCATCGGCCGCCGCGGGCCGCGGCGCGGGCTGCGCCGCCCCTCCGGACGCGGCGCTCGGGCCGTGGTCGTCAGGGCCGCTCAGGCGCGCCGCGATCCGGTCCCGGTACGTCTCCGAGATGAACGCCGTCAGCCGACCGAGGGTCGGGCGGTCGAACAGCACCGTCGCCTCCAGGTCGGTGCCGAGCGCCTGATTGAGCCGTCGCACCAGGTTGACCCCGGTGAGCGAGTCGAGCCCGTAATCGGCGAACGGCCCGTCGCTCTGCAGCTCGTCCCGCCCGAGCTTCAGCGAGGCGATCAGCGCCTCGCGCACCGCCTCCTCGACGTACGCCTCGACCGAGCCCGCGCCCCCGGCGGCGGGCCGCTCCGGCCGCGGCGACGGGCGCCGCGGCGCCCCGTCGTCGCGCGCGGCGTCGACGACGACGACGGCGACGCCGGCGCCGCCGACCGCGCGCGGGATGGCCGCCTGGGGCCTCCGGGCCTCGTCGCCCGCGGCGCCCGCCTGCGCCACGATGACCTGCGCGCCCAGCCGGTGGGCGCGCTCGGCCGGGAACGCGACGGCGTGGAACCCGGCCTCGCGCAGCACCTCGGCCCACGACGCGGGCGAGAGGGCGGGGCCGCCGGCGATGCGCCGGCCGTCGACGTACCGCCACCACCCCTCGAGCAGGCCGAACGTCACGTGGCCGAACAGGTCGTTCTCGGCCATCTCGTTGAGCACGAGCACGCCGCCGGGGGACAGGAGGGCCCTGGCGTTCGCGACCGTCTCGACGATGTCCCGCGTCGCGTGCAGGACGTTGTTGGCGATGACGACGTCGTAGGCGCCGGCCGCGATGCCCTGCGCGCCGGGCGCCCGCTCGACGTCGAACACCCGGAACGTCGCGTACGGCGCGCGCCCGCCGAAGCGCCGCTCGGCCTCGATCACGAACGCCTTCGAGATGTCGGTGTAGCAATACTCGGCGATGTCGCCCGCGCGGCCCGCGAGCCGCTCGAAGACGTGCTCGCTCGCGCTCCCCGTGCCGGCGCCGATCTCGAAGAGGCGGACCGCGGGCCGCGCGCGGCGCCGGCCGAGGGCCTCGACGACGGCGTGCGCCGCGCTCGCCACCACCCCGTGGAGGAGGTCGGACCGCGCGTTCCGCTTGTAGATGGCCTCGACGAGCTCGAGCGACGCGCCCGGGAACATGATCTGCGTGGCCGCGACCTTCCCGGTGAGGACGTCGGGGGTCGCCGCGAGCATGAGCTCGGCCAGACGGGCCCTGGCGAGCGCCTCCGGGTCGTCGCGGCGCGAGGCCTCCCACGCCCGGAAGGCCTGCCAGGCGAGGTCCGCCGTCGGGCCGTCGCCGCGCCGGCGGAGGAGCTCCCCGTCGCGGGCCAGGTAGCCGTGGCCGATCAGCACGTCGACGCTGTGCTCGAGCCACCTCGAGTAGCCCTCGCGGATCCCGTGGCGCGCGCCGAGGCCAGGGGCCCGCTCCGGGGCCTCGAACAGGCCCATCGCCGAGAGCTGCGCGAACAGCACCTGGCCCAGCGCTGCGTCCTGCTCGGCCGTGGCCCGCGCGTGCCGCGCCAGGAACGCCTCGGCGCCGCCCTCGCCGGCGACGGCGTCGAGCCGCGCCGCGGCGTCGGCCTCCAGGGCCTCGCCGAGCCCCGCGAGCAGCCCCCCTCCGGCCGCGGCGGGCGCCCCGTCGACGGCCGCGGCGGGCGCCGCGTCGACGGCGGCCGGCGCGGCCTCTGCCCCCGCGAGCCAGCAGCGCTTCGCGGCGAACGGGTAGGTCGGCAGGCGGACGCGCTCGGGCGCCTCCGCCCCGTAGCAGGCCGCCCAGTCGATCTCGACGCCGCTGACCCAGAGCGAGGCGACCTTCGGCCAGTCGCGCCGCGCGAGCCAGGCCGCCTTGAGCGCCTTCAGCTCGCCCTCGCGGTCGAAGAGCGACGCGAGGTCGCCGCCCTGCGGCTTGACCACGCCCTCGAACGCGTCGGCGGCGCGCCCCTCGACGTAGGCCGCGAGCTGCCGCGAGAGCCCGTCGAGGCCCTCGACGACGAAGGCGACCCGGCTGGCCATCGCCCGGCGGCCGACCTGCAGGGTGTAGGCGAGCGACCGCAGATCGCCCCCCTCGCGGCGGTACTCGGGCAGGAACTCGAGCAGGGACCGCGCGAGCGCCCTGAGCCGCTCGCCGTCCCTCGCGGACAGCACCACGAGGAGCGGCCCCTCGGCCGCCTCGGCCCTGCGCCGGGCGGGCCGGCGGGCCTGCTCGAGCAGGCAGTGCACGTTGGTGCCGCCGATCCCGAAGGAGCTCAGGCCGGCCCGGTTGGGCGGCGTTCGCGCGGGATCGAGCCGCAGGTTCTGGTCGACCACGAAGAACGGCGAGCCCTCCCAGTCGATCTCGGCGTTGCCCTTCTCGTGGTTCAGCGTCCTCGGGATCTCGCCGTGGCGCAGGCCCAGCGCCACCTTGATCAGGCCCGCCATGCCCGCGGCGGCGTCGAGGTGGCCGATGTTCGTCTTGACCGAGCCGAGCCCGCAGAACCGCTTCCGCGCGGTGGTGCGCCGGAACGCCTCGGTCAGCGCCGCGACCTCGATGGGGTCGCCGAGCCGGGTGCCGGTGCCGTGCGCCTCGACGTAGCAGATCGACTCGGGGTCGATCCCGGTCTTCTCGAGCACCTTGCGGATGACGTCGGCCTGGCCGCGCACGCTCGGCGCGTAGAAGCCGGCCTTGTCGGCCCCGTCGTTGTTCGCGGCGATGCCGCGGATCAGGCAGTAGATGGGGTCGCCGTCGGCGATCGCGTCGCGGGCCCGCTTGAGCAGGACCACGCCCACGCCCTCGCCGCCGGCCATGCCGTCGGCGGCGGCGTCGAACGTCCTGCAGCGCCCGCTGCTCGAGAAGTTGAGCCCCGGCTGGTGCACGTAGCCCAGGCCCGCCGCGCCGAAGATCGTCGCCGCCCCGACGAGGGCCTGGTCGGCCTCGCCGGCGAGCAGGCCTTGGCAGGCCAGGTACAGGGCGCTCAGCGCCGACGAGCAGTTGGAGCTGACATGGACGCTCGGCCCCGTGAGGCCCAGCTTGTTCGAGATCATCGTGGGGATGCTGCCGCCCTGCGCGAACATCCACGCGGCGTAGCCCTCGGCGCTCTCGAGGATCCGCGGGCCCGTCGTCGCCCTGGCGAGGCTCGACAGCAGCATCTGGTAGAAGTTGTTGCCGGCGGACGTGAAGACGCTGGTGTTCGGCGTGTCCTGCGGGCGATGGCCGGCGTCCTCGATGGCCTTCCAGGCGTGCACGAGGAGCAGGCGGCCCTGCGGGTCCATGAGCTCGGCGTCGCGCGGCGAGATGCCGAAGAACGCCGGGTCGAAGTCGGCCTGGCCGTCGATCACCGACCGCTGGGGCACGTAGTCGGGCCGGTGGATGAGGCCCTCGGGCACGCCGAACGCGCGCAGCTCGTCGGCCGACCAGAACGCGACGCTGTCCTTGCCCTCGCGGAGGTTCTGCCAGAACGCGCGGGCGTCCCTCGCGCCGGGGAAGTGACACGACATGCCGATGATCGCGATCGCGTCGCCGACGTCGGCGGCGTCGCCCGCGGCGGCCCTCGCCCGGGGGCCCGGGCCTGCCGCCACGGGCGCGGCGCGCCCCGCGGTCGCCTCCGGGGCCGCCCCGAGGGCCGGAGGCAGCAGGGCCTCGAGGCGGCGGCCCATGGCCTCGACCGAGGGGTGCGCGAACAGCTCCGCGACCTTGAGCTGGCAGCCGAACGCCTGGTTGATCCGCTCGGTCGTGACGACGGCCGAGAACGAGTCGCCGCCGGCGTCGAAGAACCCCTCGTCGCGACCGAAATCGTCGCGGCCGAGCGCCTCCTGGAAGATCGCCCGCAGGCGCCGCTCGATCGCGCCGGCCGCGGCCCGGTCTCGCGCGGCGGGCGCGGCCCCCTCGGCGGGCGCGGGCGCCTCGAGCGCGCTCAGCTTCTGCCGGTCGACCTTGCCGTGGGGGGTCAGCGGCAGCGCCGGCAGCTCGACGAGCTCGCTCGGCACCATGTAGGCCGGCAGCGCGCTCTTCAGGTGGGCGCGCAGCGCCTTCACGTCGGCGCCGGCGGTCTCGACGGTGAAGTACGCCGCGAGCCGGTCGCCGTGGTCCCGCTGCTTGACCACGACGGCGCTGGCGGCGACGCCGGGATGGGCGTTCAGCGCCGCCTCGATCTCGCCCAGCTCGATGCGGTAGCCCCGGAGCTTGATCTGATCGTCGAGCCGCCCGAGCAGCTCGATCTCGCCGTCGGGCCGCCGCCTCGCCCGGTCGCCCGTCCTGTAGAGCAGCCGCCCGGGCCGGAAGGGGTCCTCGACGAACCGCTCGGCCGTGAGCGCGGGCTGGTTGAGGTAGCCCCGGGCGACGCCGTGGCCCGAGATGCACAGCTCGCCCGGCACGCCGACGGGCACCGGCCGCAGGTGCGCGTCGACGACGTACACCTGCGTGTTCGCGATCGGCCCGCCGATCGTCACGGGCCCGTCGCGGCGCAGCCGCTTCGCGGTCGCGTGCATCGTGGCCTCGGTGGGCCCGTACAGGTTCCACGCCTCGCCGCCACCGGCGAGCATCTGGTCCTTCAGGGCGTCCGACAGGGCCTCGCCGCCCGACAGGATCTTGACCCCTTCCCTGTTCCGCCACCCGGCCCGGAACAGCCTGCTCCACGTCGAGGGCGTGGCGATCATGACGGTCGGCTGCACGCGCGCGATGACCTGCGCCAGCGCCGTCGCGTCCCTGACCGCGCCCGGGTCGCACGCGCAGTGATGCCCGCCCGCGACCAGCGGCAGGAACAGCTCCATCGCCGCCATGTCGAAGCTGAGGGCGGCGACGGCGAGCAGCCGGTCTCGCGCCGTGATGCCGAGCCGCCGCATCGAGTCGACGACCACGTTGGTGAGCCCCCGGTGCGTGAGGACCACGCCCTTGGGCCGCCCCGTGCTGCCCGAGGTGTAGATGACGGCGGCCACGGGATCCTTCGCGGGGCGATCGGCCGCCGACGGCGGCGCTCCTTCGGCGTCGCGCGCCTCGCCGGTCTCGCGCGCCTCGCCGGCCTCGCGCGCCTCGCCGGCCTCGCGCGCCTCGCCGGCCCCGTCGATGGCGTGAAGGCACACCCCCGGCAGCCCGAGCCCCACCAGCCGGTCGAGCGCGTCCTGCCGGCCGAGGACGAGCTTGCACGCGCTGTCCTGGATCATGTGCGACAGGCGCCCCGGCGGCAGCTCGGCGTCGAGCGGCACGTAGGCGGCGCCGCACCGCATGAGCGCGAGGAGGCCGACGATCGTGTCGAGCGACCGGTCGGCGCACAGGCCCACGAGGTCGCCCGCCGCGACGCCGTGCCGGCGCAGCGAGGCGGCCAGCGCGGCGCTCCGCGCGTCGAGCTCGCCGTAGGTCAGCGTCCCCCCGCCGCACGTGACCGCCGGCCGGCCGGGGCTCGCTGCCGCCCGCTCGGCGAAGAGGTCGACGCACGTCTTCCCGTCGGCGCAGTCGGCCTCGGTCCGGTTCCAGGCGTCGATGAGCTGCTCGTAGTCGCCCTGGCCGAGCAGGCTCAGGCGGCCGAGCGCCGCCTCGCCGGACGAGGCGAGGGCGGCCTCGAGCAGGTGGACGAAGTGCCCCGCCATGCGGGCCACCGTCTCGCCGGCGAACACGTCGGGGTGGTACTTCCAGTGGACGGCGAAGCCGTCGTCCGGCACGACGTCGAGCGCCAGATCATACTCGCCCGTCTGGTGCAGGCCGCCCACCAGCGCGAAGGGCAGCGTCACGCCGACGCGCTCCCGCAGCGCGCCCAGCCGCGAGGCCAGCGAGAAGTTCTGGTAGTTGTACCCGACCTGGAACACCGGCGAGCGCGCGCCCCGCTCGCCGAGGTCGCGCACCAGCCTGCCGAACGGGTAGGCCGCGTGGCCGAGCGCGGTGAGCACGCTCCTCTGCAGGCGCGCGGCGTACTGCGCGAAGCCCTCGCCGTCCGTCAACCGGCTCCGGATCGGGAGCATGTTGATGAAGTGGCCGACGACGTGATCGAAGCGCTCGAGCGGCCGCACGGCCGCCGCCATGCCGACGACGAGGTCGTCGTGCCCCGTGATGCGGTACAAGAGCGCGTTGAACGCGGCCAGGAACACGACGCCGGGGCTGATCCGGTGCGCCTCGGCGAACGCCCTGACGGCCTCGGCCTGGGCCTGCGACAGGCGGTGGCTGTGCACCTCGCCGTCGTGGGGGGCGTCGGCGGGGAGGGCGCGCTCGATCGGCAGGCCCGAGAGCGGGGTCGCGCCGGCGAGCTCCTGCACCCAGAACGCCCGGTCCTCCTCGGCCCGCGGGCCGCGCAGCGCCTCGCGCTCCCACGCGACGAAGTCGTCGAACGACGCGGCGGCCGCGCGCGCCGGCGGCTCGCGGCCCTCGACCCGGTCGTGGTACGCGCCGAGCAGGGTCTCGAGCACCAGGCCCGTCGACGTGCCGTCGAGCACGACGTGGTGGGCGACCAGCAGCAGGTACGCCTCGTCCTCGGCCCGGGTCAGGACCGACAGGCGCACGAGCGGCTCACTGGCCAGGTCGAACGGCCGGCGGGCCTCGCGCTTCAGGCGGCCGAGCACCTCCTCGCGCGACAGGTCCGAGAGGTCGACGCGCTCGACCCGGAAGCCCTCCGCGTCGCCGTAGGCCAGGTACGGGACCCCCTCGTCCTCGCGGACGTTCGCGGCCAGGATCGGGTGCTGCGCCACGGTGTGGCGGAAGGCGGCCTCGAGCGCGGCCACGTCGACGCGGGCGCAGGCGAGGCCGATCGGCACGTTGTACGCGGAGAGGCCCGGCTCCCGCCGCTGCAGCGCCCACAGGCCCCGCTGCGCCTCCGAGAGCGGCCGCCTCGCGCGCCGCGCGTCGTCGGCGGGGGCGCCCGCCGCCGGCGGCGCGCCCGGGCGCTCGTCGCCCTGACGCGCGACGCCCTGGCGCGCGACGCCGCGCGCCGCGAGGTGCTCGGCGAGCGCCGCGCAGGTCGGGTGCGCGTAGAACATGTCCGGCGTGAAGGGCACGCCGAAGACCTCCTCCACCCTGCGGGCGAGGCGGATGTACTGGATCGAGTCGAGGCCGAGCTGGCCGAGCGGGCGCCGCGCGTCGAGCGCGCCGGCGGCCTCGCCGACCACGGGCAGCAGGACCTGCCGGCGGATGCCGTCGACCAGGTCCTCGCGCGCCGGGCTCGCGGCGCTCGCGGCTGCGGCGCGCCCGGGCGATCGCCGCTTGCGGTCGAGGTGAAAGAGGCGCGGCAGCGAGCCGCTCAGGAGCTGCTCCTTGCAGGCCCTGCGGCGGATCTTCTTGCTGCCCGTCACGGGGATGCCCCCCTTCGCCACGAGCAGCACGTCGGAGACCTCGAGCTGGAACCTCTCCGAGACGACGCCGACGATCCCGCTCGAGAGCTCGGAGCACGCCTGCTCCGACGGCTCGCCGTCGACCTCCTGGACGACGGCGACCCGCTCCCGGCCGTCGGCCTCGTACGAGAAGGCGGCGCAGGGCAGCCGCGCGCCGCTCGACCGGTCGTTCGCCGCCGGGTAGCCGTCGAGCGCCCCGCCCAGCGTCAGCTCGACGTCGGCGGCGTCGTACTTCTTGCCGTGGACGACGATGACGTCCTTCTCGCGGCCGACGAGGTACACGTCCCGGCCGACGACGAAGCCGAGGTCGCCGGTGCGCAGGAAGCCGCCCTCGCCGGTCGTCTTCAGCGCGGCGTCGAACGTGCGCCGCGTGGCGTCCTCGTCGTTCAGGTATCCTTGCGCCTTCCGCGGCGTCTTGACCCAGAGCTCGCCGATGGCGTCCGGCGGGCACGGCTCGCCGCTCTCGGGGTCGACGACGACCACGCGGGTCACGTCGTCGGTCTCCCCGCAGCTCACGACCACCCGCGCGTCGTCGCCCGGCGCCGCCGGCTCGACCCGCCGGGCCTCGAGCCCCTTCTTGCTCAGGGCGAGGTGCCTGTACGGGGTCCCCGTCGCCTTCAGCGTGATGGGGAAGGCCTCCGACATGCCGTAGTGCGGCGCGAGCGCGTCGGGCCGCAGGCCCAGGGGGGCGAACTGCCGCGCGAAGCGCTCGTACTGCCGCTGGTCGATGAGGTCGCCGCCGCAGACGAGCGCCCGCAGCGAGGCCAGCGAGAGGCCCTCGAGCGCCCGCGCGTCGATCGAGCGGCAGCAGTAGTCGAAGGCGAAGCTGGGCGCCCCGGTGTGGGTGGCCCCGTGGCGATCGATCAGCGCGAACCAGCTCGCGGGCTCGCGGATGAAGCGCTCGGGCGAGGTGGCGACGCCGAGCGCGCCGTGCGCGAGCGGCGCCAGGGTCCCGAAGCCGAGGCCGAACGCGTGGAACTTGGGCAGCCACGTCACGACGCGGCTCTCCTCGGTCATGCCCCACTGCGCGGCGGTCGCGATCCGGAAGATCGCGGCGTGATCCACCATCACGCCCTTGGGCTGCGACGTCGAGCCGGAGGTGTAGAGCAGGAGCGCGAGGTCGCCCTCGCGCGCGGCCCGCGTCGCGCCGGGCGAGCCCGCGCCGCCCGTCGCGCGCGAGACGTCGACGAGCTCGAGCCCGTGCTGCCCGGCGAGCCGCGACGCCTCGACGCGCATCGCCTCGTCGCAGATCACGTGGCGCGCGCCGCTGCTCCGCAGGATGGCCCGCAGGACGTCGGCCTTCTGCTCGAGCTGGGCCGCGCTCGTCACCGGGGTGGGGATCGCCACGACGTTCGCGTGCCAGCAGGCGAGCAGCGCGCACACGTAGCTCGACCCCTGCGGAAAGCAGAGGACGGCCCTCTCTTGCGGCCGCATCACCGAGGCCAGGGCGTCGCTCAGCGCGCCGACCCGCCCGGCGAGCTCGGCGCCCGTGACGCGCTCGACCGAGTCCTCGTGGTGAAACACGAGGAGCGTCCTGTCGGGGTGGGCGGCGCAGCGCTCGACGATCGCCGAGAGGAGCGGCGCTCCCGGGCGCGGCCCCTCGGGGCGCGGCGGGTCCCCGGGCGCGGCGTCCCCGCCGCGGGCGGCGAGGCGCCCTCCTCGGCGCGCCTCGCCCTGGTCCGGGTCTCCCTGGCCGGAGGGCTCGTCCTCGGCGGGCGGGGGCGGCGCATCGGCCAGGATCCGGTCGATGAGGGTCGTGAGCATCTTGCCCTCGCCGACCTCGATGAAGCTCGAGACGCCGGCGCGGCGCAGGAACTGGATGCTGTCGGTCCAGCGCACCGGCCTCGCGATCTGCTCGGCCAGGAGGGCCGCGACGGCGCCCTTCGGGTACGGGCGGCCCGTCGCGTTGGCGATGACGGGGGTGGCCGGCTCGGCGAGGGCGAGGCCCTCCAGAAACGCCCGGAACTCGCGGCCGGCGGCCTCCATGTGCGGTGAGTGGAAGGCGCCGCTGGTCCGCAGCGGGATGAACGCCTTCACGCCGTCGATCGCCTCGAAGATCGGCTTGAGGCGCCCGAGCTCCGCCCTGTCGCCGGAGAGCACGAGCTGGGCTGGCGCGTTGTGGTTGGCGATCGTGACGTCGACGGCGCCGTGCGCCCTCAGCGCGTCCTCGACCGCCCGCGCAGGGAGCCCGACGACGGCGGCCATGCCGCCGCCGTCGGCCTTCGCCATCAGCTCGCCCCGCCGCTTCACGAGCGCGAGCCCTGTGCGAAAATCGAACGCCCCGGCCGCGAGGAGCGCGTTGTACTCGCCGAGGCTGTGGCCCGCCAGGTAATCGGGGCGAGGCGAGCCCTGCTCGAGCTCCTTCATCAGGTGGAGGGCATTGACGACGTAGATGGCCGGCTGGGCGTATTCGGTCCTGTTCAGCAGGCCCTCGGGGTCGTCCAGACACAGCCTCTCGATCGAGTACCCGAGCACCTCATCGGCCTGCCCGATCAGGTCGCGAAACCGCTCGAACAGGCCCGCGCCCATTCCCTTCTTCTGCGTCCCCTGCCCTGGAAATACGTAGGCTCGCATAAGCTGTCCGTGGTCGATGGCTCGTTCGGGTTGCAGGTGGCGCCGGCGGCTCGCGGTCGCTCGGCTCATCGGTCGGGCGCGCCTCCGGCTGGCCCCCGGGCCGGCGCGCCCGGAGGGGCGCGTCGGGTGGCCGGAGAGGGTCAGCCAGCCGGCGATCGGGCCCCGCTCACCGGGGCGCTCGGCGCTGTCTTACGAACTGCTGCGCGGCCCGATCCGTCGATCGAGCGCGCTCGAGACACTGCAGGTTTCCTCATTCGCTCTCCCCGGGCTCGGGCCGCTCGCGACGCTCGTCAGACAGCGCCTTGGCCCGCGTCCAGCGAGGACGCGGTGACGTGCTCGGCGCCCGCGGCGCCCGCCGGAAGGCGCCTCTTTCGGAGCTCGGACGCCCTCGCGGCCTCGGGGGGCTCGACCTCCCCGGGCGACGTGACGAATCGGCCGCCCGCGAGCGAACGACGCAATGCCTGATCAGCGGTCTCCATGAGGATTCCTGCGACGTAAGCGAATCACAAGAGCGTGTTGCAACAGCCCCCGCGGGCGCACAAACCACCACCCTACCGCGGGCGCAAGGGCGCGAAATCACTGCCCCTTCGTGGACACGGAACGCGAACGGGAGCGCTATACACCATCGAATCGAGAGTATGTCAAGGCACAGTTGAAATAACCGAATGCCGCGAGGCAGGCATGCGCCATTCCGATAACGAGATGACGTCATGAGCCATGGGAGCGACAACCACCACGATCTCGCACCATCCCCTCCAGCGATGTACCCGAGAAGATCAAGCAAACTCACGTGAACCCATGTTAAGTTGTGCAAATCGACGCGAGCCCGATGGAACGATCCTTGATTCATCCGACAGAGCCTAGAGCTGCGTGGCGACGAGCTCAGCCTGGGTGATGCTCACGGGGAACGTCTCGATGAGGTGGGCGACCGCGGCGCCGTCGTCGAGCCGCATCACGTAGCTGCGCCGCACCGCGCGGGTCGCGGGCGGCAGGCCATCGAAGAATGGGCAGAGCTCGCCGAGGTGCTGGTCGACCCCGAAGAGATCGGTCCGGACGATGCGGACCTGCGCGTCGTGGAGGAGCCGCCCGAGCGGGATATCCGAGCGGAGCAGCCCCATGCGCACCGCCACCGGCAGCCGGCGCACCGCAATGCTGGTCGTGGCGTGCAGGTAGGCGCGACCCGACGTCGCGCCGCGCAGCAGGACCGATCGACGAAGGACCTCCTCGTCGGGAGCCCATAGCCCGCGATCGGCCGCCCCGTCGCTGCGCTCGACCGGGGTGAGCACCTGGCGGAGCACCTGCGCACGGACCGGCTCGCCGGCGAGCCGTTCGAGGAGCGTGGTCACGTTCGAGCCGGGAGCGTCCGATGCGTCGGGCCAGAGGGAACGAAGCGACATGCAGGCATCCTTGCGGAGCTGAAGGTGATAGCTCCGTGTCGCAAATGTTAATTTTTGATAAATTTCACCCGTCCAGGACCACCCGCGTGGCGCGAGAAATACAGCGCCGGGGCTGGAGCCGCGAGTATCCTCGGCTCCAGCGCATTGCAGCGACCTCGTCGCAGGGACCCCCGGTGCGCGCGTACTCCTGCCATGGCCGCGGTGGCAGCACAGAAGGGCGAAAGCGGCCCTGAACCTAGTCCATGATTTCTCCATTTTCAAGCGGCCGATATGACCTGATGAAGGGATGATTGTTGCTGCTCGGAGCTGTCGGCGGACGGCATGAGCACGCGATGACGGCTCGCCGTTCAACCCCGGCGCTGTCGACGACACGAAGACGTCGCGCCCGCGCCGGCGACCAGCGCGGCTGAGCTCCGACAACGCTGCCGAGCTCCTCTGCAACCGAGCTCCTCTGCGACGCTGCCGAGCTCCTCCGCAACGCCGCGTCTGGCCGGCGTCGCGCGCGCTCGGCGAACCCCGCGCCGCGTGATACACAGCGAGATGTCGAGCGAGAACTATCATGAGCCGCTCGAGCTCCTGTCGGACGCGACCAAGGAGCGGCACCGCGCGATCGTGTCGCTCATCGAGGAGCTCGAGGCCATCGACTGGTACCAGCAGCGCGCCGAGGCGTGCGTGGACGCGGAGCTCCGCGACGTGCTGCTCCATCACCTCGAGGAAGAGGTGGAGCACGCGATGATGAACATCGAGTGGCTCCGGCGGAACGACCGCCTCTTCCGGGAGAAGATCGGTATCTACGTGGGCAGCCAGGGGCCGATCGTCGAGGTGGAGGCCGCCGAGGAGGCCGCGAAGCTCGGCGCCCCGGCGGGCCGGCTCGCGGCCGCGGAGGCGGCGAGCGACGAGGGGGACGCGCGGCGGCCGCCCGCCGAGGAGGCGCGGCCCGGGGCGGCGGGGGGCGGGCCGGCGCGCCGCGGCGCCCTCGGCATCGGGAGCCTGAAGGGAGCCTGATCATGGATCTGCTCAAGCGTGAGCTCGCGCCCATCCTCCCCGCCGCGTGGGATCTCGTCGATCACGAGGCCGCGCGGGTGCTCAGGCTGCACCTCGCCGGCCGCAAGCTCGTCGACTTCTGCGGTCCGTTCGGCTGGGAGCGCGCCGCGGTCAACACGGGCCGCCTGCGCCTCCTCGAGCAGGATCCCGCGTACAAGATCGCCGCCGGCATCCGCCTCGTGCGGCCGCTCGTCGAGCTCCGCGCGCCCTTCCGCCTCGAGCTCGCCGAGCTCGACGCGGTCGGCCGCGGCGCGGTGGATCCGGACCTGGACGAGGTCGTGCGCGCCGCCGAACGCGTGGCGCGGTTCGAGGACGGCGCGCTCTTCAACGGGCTCGCGGCCGCGGGGATCGAGGGGATCCTGGAGGCCGCGCCGCACGAGCCCGTGAGCGTCCCGGCGCCGGAAGCGTGGCCGCGCGCGGTGGTCGCGGCGAAGGAGGTGCTCCGCGGCGCGGGCGTCGGCGGCCCGTACGGGCTCGCCCTCGGCTCGAAGGCGTACGACGAGGTGGCCGCGGCCTCGGAGGACGGTTATCCGCTCCTCAAGCACATCGAGCGCCAGATCATCGACGGGCCGATCGTGTGGGCGCCCGCGCTCGAGGGCGCCGCGCTCCTGAGCACGCGCGGCGGCGACTTCGAGCTGACCGTCGGGGGGGACCTGGCCATCGGCTACGAGCGGCACGACAAGGACGTCGTCGATCTCTTCCTGACCGAGAGCTTCACCTTCCGCGTGCTCGAGCGCGCCGCGGCCGTCGCCCTGCGGCGGGGCTGAGGCGAGAGGCCCCTCGTCTGCTGGACATCGCTCCGGAGGCGGAGCCCGGCCGCCTCCGGCCCCCCCCCCCGCGCGCGGGCCGTCAGAACTGGTACAGGCCGCCCGCCTCGACGCCCCAGCCCAGTCGGTCGGCCTCCAGCTCTGCCGCGGCCGCCGGATCGAGCTTGTGGCGCGTGAGCATCAGGGACGGCTCGACGACGAACGAGAGCCCCTTCATGGGCGCGAAGGCGTAGCCCGCGCGCAGGGTCACGTTGCGCTCGATGCCGGGACCATTGCCGCCCACACGCACGGGCGCGGTGGCCGGCGCGGCGCCGGTCGCCGGGGTCCCGGGCGTGTAGCCGAGCCGCATCTCGTCGGTGCTTTGCACCGCCGCGGCCCCCGCGACGAGGTGCACCGCGTGGGCGTCGAGGAACGTGAGCTTGCCCGACACCCAGCCGCCGACCTCGGCGACGTCGTTCGTGCGGTAGCCCTGCCCGAGCGTCAACAGGCCCAGGTTGGCGAGGTTCTGGCCGCCGTACGCCTCGGCCCGCACGTTCAGCGCGCCGGCCGTGAGCTCCGCGAACAGGTTGCCGCCGAACGCCGTCCGCGCCGCCTCGGACTCCTGGTTCGCGTCGAAGGTGAGCCGCGTGCCGATCACCGAGGCGCCCACCCACGCGCTCTTCTCGGCGCGATAGCTCGCGCGCAGCGCGACGGTGGGCGTGCGCGAGTACTCCACGTTGTTGAGGAGGGCCGTGACGTTCTGGCCGACCAGGCCGAGCGCGGCGCCCACCTCGACGCTGCCGAGGCTCGCGACGTACATGAGCTGGTGCCGCACGAAGCCCGAGTTCCCGGACTGAAAGAGCGCGCCCACGAGGTTGTACGTGTGCGTGTTCAGCGGCGAGAACAGGTCCCAGGTCTGACCGAGCGTGAGCTTGTGCCCGTCCGCGGGAGACCAGTCCACGAACGCCTGGCGCACGCGGAGGCTCGTCGCCTGCGCCGGCGAGGACTTCGAGAGATCCACGAAATCGACCTCGATCTGCCCCTTCACGGGCGTGCCCTCCCCGACGGCCACGCCGACGCGCGTCTGCTGCGCCTGGAAGCTCAGGCCGACGGCGTCCGGATCGGCGAGGAACAGCGGATTCACCGCGGCCGTGGGGGCGACATAGTTCGGGCTGCCGAAGGACTCGAGGCCGTTCCCCACGACGATCGTGGGCTTGATGATGCCGTAGAGGCGAATGAGAGGCTTGTCGTCGGGCGCCTTCCGCTCGACCGGAGGAGGAGCAGGACGGGGCTCCGCCCCGGAGGGCGGCGCGGGCGCGGGCTCGACCGGCGCAGCCTGCTCCGGCGGATCCGCCGCTTGCGCATCGGCCGTGGCCGGAGCAGCGACCCCGGCCAGCGAGAGCGATACGACGAGGGTTGCGCTGGGCGTCTTCCAGGTGCTCATGAGAATCTCCTCTGGCGGCGATCGGATACGCGGGCTCAGTCCTGTTGAGATCTCGTGGATATCGGCGTCGACGCGACACGCTCGCGTTGCCGAGCCGTCACGCTCCGTCGCTCGCTCGCGGGGATAGCCGATCATCGGCCCGCGCTGAACAGCAATCCTCGCCGACGCGCGAGATCGTCGCGGCCCCTGCGCGTCCGCTCGCGCGAGCGGCATTCGCCCCGGGCCGGAGGCTCCCGGCGGGGCGTCACCGCTCGAGGCGCCCTCGCGACGTCCGTGGGCGCCGGCGCGCTCACGCTCCGGGGCCTATCCCGCTCGGCGCTCGGGCGGCCCCGGAGGTTGAAAGCACCCCTCGATTGCAGTACGTCAGGGCGAAATCACGGGGCGACACCCTCCGTGGCCCCCCCGAGCCAGGCTGAATGTGACGTATGATCGATCTACGTAAGCTCGGCGGGCTCCTCCCGGCCGCCCTCCTCCTCGGCGCGTGCCGCGCCGCGCCCGACGCGCCGCCGCCGCCCCCGCCCGAGGTCAGCGTCATCGAGGTCGCGATGGAGCCCGTCACCCTCCGCGACGAGCTCCCCGGCCGCGTCGCCCCCCTCCGCCTGGCGCAGGTGCGCGCGCGCGTCGCGGGCGTCGTCCTGAAGCGCAGCTTCGCCGAAGGGAGCGAGGTCAAAGAGGGCCAGACGCTCTTCGTGATCGACCCCGCGCCGTTCAAGGCCGCCGTCGACAGCGCCCTCGCCGCCCTCGCCAAGGGGCAGGCCAACCTCGGCCACGCCGAGGCGCGGGCGAAGCGGGCCGGCGCGCTCGCGCAGGAGGGGCTGGTCAGCCGCGAGGCGTACGACGACGCGATGACGGCGCAGGCCATGGCCCGCGCCGAGATCGCCCAGGCGCGCTCGGCGCTCGCGCTGGCCCGCCTGAACCTCGGCCACGCGACCGTGACGGCCCCGATCAGCGGCAGGATCGGCGGCGCGCTCGTCACCGAGGGCGCGCTCGTCGGCCAGGCCGAGGCGACGCCGCTCGCCGTCATCCAGCAGATCGACACGGTCTACGTCGACATCAAGCAGCCCGCCTCGCAGCTCACGCGCCTGCGCCGCGCCGCGCTGGGCGGCGCGGCCAGGGGCGAGGCGGGCGAGCACGCCGCGATCCTCGTGCTCGACGACGGGGGCGAGTACCCCGAAAAGGGCGAGCTGCTCTTCTCCGACATCAGCGTCGATCCCGGCACCGGCGAGGTGACGCTGCGCGCGCGCTTCCCGAACCCCGACCGGCTGCTCTTGCCCGGCATGTTCGTGCGCGTGAAGCTCGCCAAGCACGTCGACCAGGCGGCCCTCACGGTGCCGCAGCAGGCGGTCGGGCGCGACGGCGGCGGCAACGCGACGGTCGTCGTCGTCCAGCCCGACGGCAAGACGGCCGTGCGCCAGATCCAGACGGGCGGCGTCGATCGCGACCGCTACATCGTCACGTCCGGCCTGAGCGCCGGCGACAAGGTCGTGGTCGAGGGCCACCAGAAGGTCGCCCCGGGCGCCGAGGTCCGCGCCGTCCCCTTCACGCCCGCGCCCGCCGCCTCGGCCGTCACACCCGCGTCCACGACCTCGGCGATCGCGCCCGCGCCCGCCGCCTCGGCCGTCGCGCCCGCGTCCACGACCTCGGCGATCGCGCCCACGCCCGCCGCCTCGGCGGCGCGCTGAGATCGACGGAGCAGATCGAGCCAGCATGTCGCGCTTCTTCATCGACCGGCCCATCTTCGCGGTGGTCATCGCGATGTTCATCGCGCTCCTCGGGGCGATCGCGCTGCCGCGGCTCCCCGTGACGCAGTACCCGTCGGTCGCGCCGCCGACCGTCACCATCTACACGAGCTATCCCGGCGCGACGCCGCAGACGCTCGACCAGAGCGTCGTCAGCCTGATCGAGCGCGAGCTGACGAGCGCCAAGCGCCTGCTCTACTTCCAGTCGTCGAGCGACACCTCCGGGACGGCCCAGATCACCGCGACCTTCCTGCCCGGCACCGACCCCGATCTCGCGCAGATCGACGTCCAGAACCGGATCAAGGCGGTCGAGCCCCGCCTGCCCGCGCCCGTGAGGCAGGCCGGCCTCTTCGTCGAGGCCTCGACGTCGAGCTTCCTGATGGTCGTCAGCCTGTCGTCGCGCGACGGCAGCCTGAGCCCCACCGCGCTCGGCGACATCCTCGCCCGCTCCGTCATCGACGAGCTCAAGCGGGTCCCGGGCGTCGGGCGCGTGCAGCTCTGGACGAGCGAGCGCGCGATGCGGGTCTGGATCGATCCGACCAGGCTCGCGGCGCTCTCGCTCTCCCCCGCCGACGTGACGGCCGCCATCGCCGCGCAGAACGTCCAGTTCGCGTCGGGCCGCATCGGCGACCTGCCGAGCCCGCCGACGCAGCAGATCAGCGCCGCGCTCATCGCCGAGGGGCAGCTCGAGACGCCCGAGGACTTCGGGGCGATCGTGCTCCGCGCGAAGCCCGACGGGTCGCGCGTGCTCCTCCGCGACGTCGCGACGATCGAGATCGGCGCGCAGAGCGCGCTGTCGTCGTCGCGGAGCAACGGCAAGCCCGACGCCGCGATCGGCATCCAGCTCGCGAACGGCGCGAACGCGATGAAGACCTCCGACCTCGTGCGCGCCCGCATGGAGGAGCTCTCGCGGGGCCTGCCGCCCAACGTGACCTACAGCGTGCCCTACGACACGGCGCCCTTCGTCAGGATCTCGGTCCGCAAGGTGATCCAGACCCTGGCCGAGGCCATGGTGCTCGTGTTCGTGGTGATGTTCCTGTTCCTGCAGAACATCCGCTACACGCTCATCCCGGCGATCGTGGTGCCGCTCGCGCTGCTCGGCACGTGCGCGGTGATGCTCCTCGCCGGCGCGTCGATCAACATGCTGAGCCTGTTCGGGATGGTGCTCGCGATCGGCATCATCGTCGACGACGCGATCGTCGTGGTCGAGAACGTCGAGCGGCTGATGGCCGAGGAGGGGCTGTCCCCGCGCGAGGCGACGCGGAAGGCGATGGCGGAGATCTCGGGCGCCGTCGTCGGCATCACGCTCGTGCTCTCGGCGGTGTTCGTGCCGATGGCGTTCGCGTCGGGCTCGGTGGGCGCGATCTACCGGCAGTTCTCGATGTCGATGGCGGTCTCGATCCTGTTCTCGGCGTTCCTGGCGCTGACCTTGACGCCGGCGCTCTGCGCGGTCCTGCTCGAGCCCGTCCCCGCCGGTCACGCGAGGCGCCGCGGCCCGCTCGGCTGGTTCAACGCCGGCTTCGAGCGGCTCACCTCCGGGTACCGGCGGTGGGTCGCGGGCTCGCTCGACCGGCGCGCCCGGATGCTGCTCGGGTTCACGATCGTGGTCGCGACGCTCGGCCTGCTCTACGTCCGGCTGCCGACCGGCTTCTTGCCGGAGGAGGATCAGGGGCTCGTGATCGCCGCCGTGGAGCTCCCGCCCGAGGCCACGCAGCACCGCACGCTGAAGGTGGTCGAGCAGGTGGAGGCGCACTACCTCTCCCGCCCCGCGGTCGGCAGCACGGCGGCCTTCCCGGGCTTCGGCTTCTCGGGGTCGGGGCAGAACGTGGCGACGATCTTCCTGAACCTGAAGGACTGGGACGAGCGCCCGGACGGCGCGACGGCCCAGTCCGAGGCCGCGCTGGCGAACGCGGAGCTCGGCCGGATCCGCGACGGCGTGGTGTACAGCCTGGTGCCGCCGCCGATCATGGAGCTCAGCAACACCTCGGGCTTCAGCCTGAAGCTGCAGGACCGGGGCGGTCGCGGGAACGCGGCGCTCGTGGCGGCGCAGCAGCGGCTCATCGAGCTCGCGTCGGCGAGCCCCGTCCTCACGCAGGTGCGCGCCGAGGCGCAGGCCGACGCCGCGCAGATCCGGCTGCGGATCGACCGGCAGAAGGCGAGCGCGCTCGGCGTGAGCTTCGAGCGCGCGGCCGCGGCGCTGTCGACGGCGCTGAGCCCGACCTACGTGAACGATTTCCCCAACCAGGGGCGGCTGCAGCAGGTGATCGTGCAGGCCCACGCGGCGAGCCGGATGCAGCTCGAGGACGTGCTGAGGCTGTCCGTGCCGAACGACGCCGGTCAGATGGTGCCGCTCTCCGCGTTCGCGACGGCGGCGTGGGAGCGCGGCCCGCTCCAGCTCGCGCGCTTCAACGGCTTCCCGGCCGTCGGGATCGGCGGCGCGCCGGCGCCCGGGCGGAGCAGCGGCGAGGCGATGGCCGAGATCGAGCGCCTGGCCGCGCAGCTCCCGCCCGGGTTCGGGGTGGAGTGGATCGGGCAATCGTACCAGGAGCGGCTGTCGGGGGCCGAGGCGCCGGCGCTGCTCGCGCTGTCGCTGATCGTGGTGTTCCTGGTGCTGGCGGCGCTCTACGAGAGCTTCGCGATCCCGCTCGCGGTGATCCTCGTGGTGCCGCTCGGGGTGGTGGGCGCGGTGCTGGCCATGACGGCGCGCGCGCTGCCGAACGACGTGTTCTTCAAGGTCGGGCTGATCACCATCATGGGGCTGTCGGCGAAGAACGCGATCCTGATCATCGAGTTCGCGAAGAGCCTGCACGAGCAGGGCAAGAGCGTGCGGGAAGCGGCGATCGAGGCGGCGCGCCTGCGCTTCCGGCCGATCCTGATGACGTCGCTGGCGTTCATCCTGGGCGTGGTGCCCCTGGTGTTCGCGAGGAACGCGGGCTCGGCCACGCAGCACGCCATCGGGACGGGGGTGTTCGGCGGCATGCTCACCGCGACGGTGCTCAGCATCTTCTTCGCGCCGCTGTTCTTCGTGCTGGTCAGCCGCCTGCGGCGCGGGAGGGCCGCCGGCGCCCCGCGAGGGCCGGAGTCCGGTCGAGCGGCCGAGAACCGCTCTGGGTGATCAGGGGACTCGGAGGCTGGCTCATCCCGCGGCGCGGGGCCGGTGCTCGGCCGATCGCCTCCGGCGCGCGCTCCCCGACAGCATGGGGCAGAATGCTACGGCAATGAGCCGGGGAGCGGCATCTTTCCAGTGAGACCGATGATTGCTCTCCCGGCGGGCGTAAATGAAAGAGCCCTGGCGTTGACGGAGCTCCGCGGCAGCCGTTACGATTGCTTATGATTGCTGCGTCCTCCTGACGGTGGTCGCGTTGTCCTCATCAGCCCGGGGTGAGACGCCGTGAAGGAGCTCGATTCGCCGGTCCATGTGGGAGATGTCCTGCTCGGCAAGTACACGGTGGAGCGGCTCCTCGGCCGGGGCGGGATGGGGGTGGTCGTGGCGGCGCGCCACCGGGAGCTCGGTGAGCTCTTCGCCATCAAGCTCCTCTTGCCCCGGGCGCTCGCCGACGCCCAGGCCGCGGAGCTCTTCCTGCGCGAGGCGCGCGCCGCGGTGCAGCTGAAGGGCGAGCACATCGTCCGCGTCCATGACGTCGGCAGGCTGGAGACCGGCGCCCCTTACATGGTGATGGAGCACCTGGTCGGGTGCGACCTGCAGCAGATCGTCTTTGAGCGCGGGCCGCTGCCCGTTCGCGAGGCGGTGGACCACGTCCTGCAGGTCTGCGACGCGCTGGCCGAGGCGCACGCCCAGGGGCTCGTGCACCGCGACCTCAAGCCGGCCAACCTGTTCCTCACGCGCCGGCCGAGCGGGGCGCCGCTCGTCAAGGTGCTCGATTTCGGCATCTCCAGGCGGATCAAGCCCGACGCCACGGATCTGACGAACACCCTCGTCCTGCACGGCTCCCCTCTTTACATGGCGCCGGAGCAGATGAGACGCGCCAAGCGCGTGGACACGCGGAGCGACATCTGGTCGATGGGCGTGGTCCTGCACCACCTGGTGACGGGGATGATGCCCTTCCCCGCAGAGACGCTGACGGAGGTGGTGGCGCGCGTGCTGCAAGAGGAGCCGATCCTGCCCAGCCAGCAGCGGCCGGGGCTCCCCGACGCGCTGGACACCGTGGTGGCGCTGTGCCTGCAAAGGCGGCCGGAGCACCGGTTTCAGGCGATCGAGGAGCTGGCCGCCGCGCTGCGGGTGCTCACGTCCGAGAGCGGGCCGGAGGCCACGGCGCCTCTGGCCATGAGATCGGCCCCCGGCGCGGCGTCGACGCTGGCGGACACGCAGGCCGCGCTGGACCTGACGCCCGTGCGCCCGTCGCGGCCCACGGTGGAAGCGCCGGCGCCGACGTCGGGCCACGACATGGCGCGGACCCTCTCGGAGTCCGTCGACCGCGCAGCGCCGGCCGCGCGCTCGAGCGACTGGGCGTGGAGCAGGCTGCGCAGGTCCCCCGGGGGGGCGTCGATCGCGGGCGCGGCGCTGGCCGCGCTCGCCGCCGGGATCGGCTGGGTGGCCCTGTCGGGGCAGCAGCGGTCGGCTCCGGCAGCGTCGGCGAGCGTGGCGCAGGAGCGGCCCGCGCCGGTCGGGCCCCCGCCGGTCGCGCCCCCGCCGGCCGCGCCCCCGGCCGGCGTCGTGCCCCCGGCCGGAGAGGGGGCGCCTGCCCCGGCCACGGCGGACACCGCGACGCCCGGCGCCGTCGCCCAGTCGCCGGCGCCGGCCTCCGCCCCGACGCCGGCGCCGCCTCCGAGCGCCTCCGCGCCCCTGGCGCCGGCCGCGCCGGCGAGCGCGGCCAGCGAGCCGCCATGGCAGACGGCGCCCGTGCGCCGGCTGGGCTCGGCGCCGGCCCGGAGGCCCGTCACGCGGAGGGCGGCGGGCGCGGCCGCCTCCTCGACCGCGGCGCCGGCGGTGCCGCGCAGGAAGTACGAGGGAATCTACTGAGCACGTGCCCGCGCGGCAGCCCAGGCCGGACCAACGGGAGGAGTGGAGCACCGATGTTTTCAGCGGATCGAGGCGCTCGTGGGCTCGCCCCAGCCGCGCTCGTCGCGGCCCTGATCGCGCCCCGCCCGGCGCAGGCCCAGGAGGTCGACAGGCACGCCGCCTTGACCGCCCAGGCGCTCTACGATCAGGCCACCGCGGAGATGGATGCCGGGCGCTTCGCGAGCGCGTGCGGCAAGCTGGAGGAGGTCACGCGGCTCGTGCCGGACGGGCTGGGCGCCAAGCTGACGCTGGGCCAGTGCTACGAGGAGTGGGGGAAGCTCGCGAGCGCGTGGGCGCAGTACACGATGGTCGAGGCCCTCTCGGCCAAGGCCGGGCAGGCGGAGCGCTCGGCGCGCGCGGGCGCGTGGGCCGCGGCGCTCAAGCCCAGGCTCGCGACGCTGACGGTCGACGTCCCGGCGGCGGTGCGGGCCTATCCAGGGCTCGAGATCACGCGCGACGGCGTGCCGCTCGGCGAGGCGCAGTGGGGCGCGTCGCTGCCGGTGGACGCGGGAGCGCACGAGATCGTGGCGACGGCGAGGGATCGCAGGCCCTGGAGGGGGTCCGCCGTCGTGACGGCGGACGGCGAGGCGGTGTCGGTGGCGATCCCCGCCCTTTCGCCCGTCCCTGCGATCGTGCCCCAGCGAGCGCGATCCACGACGGGAGGCGCCCAGCGCGCCGCGGGTCTCGTGGTCGGGGGAGCGGGGCTGCTCGGGGCCGGCGTCGGTGTGTTCTTCGGGGTTCGCGCGGTGCTCAAGCGGGACGAGAGCAACGCGGATGGCCATTGCCACCATGGAAACATCTGCGATGACATCGGGTACGAGGCGCGCGAGCAGGCCGTCGCGGCGGGCGACATCAGCACGGTGATGCTCATCGCCGGCGGCGCCGCGCTCGCCGGCGGCGTCGCGCTGTTCCTGACGGCGCCGACGCCGGAGCGCCCGGGCGCGCACATCGCCCTGGGGCCGCGCGGGATCGCCCTGCGGGGGCGCTTCTGATGCGACGCCGCCGGCGCAGGACGGGTGGCGGAGCCGTGGCGCGCGTGCCCCTCGCGGCGGGCGCCGGCGCGCTCTGCGCCGCCGCGGTATGGCCCGGATGCAACGCGATCCTCGGGATCGAGGCGCCCGAGCGAGAGGGCGCGGGCGATCAGCTCGACTGCACCATGCTGGAGGTCGTGCCGGGGGAGCCCCTGGAGCTGTCGATGATCGACGACATGGAGGATGGAAACACCGCCATCCCAAAGGGTGACGGCGCAATCCCTCGGCAGGGGGTCTGGATCCTCTTCCACGACAACTCCGAGGACGGAGATCAACAACCTCCCCACCAGTCCAAGCTCGTCGAGGCGATGAGCCCCGCGCGCGGCGACAGCGAGAGGGGCGTGCACACGAGCGGCAACGAGCTCTTCACCGAGTGGGGAGCCGGCATCGGCATTCGCCTGAGCGGCTACTACGACGCGACCGCGTACCGTGGGGTCACCTTCTGGGCCCGCGCCGAGGAAGGGTCGTCCACGGACCTGTTCGTGACGCTCGTCGATCAGCAGACCGATAACGAGGGTGGGATCTGCGGTGACGACGAGGGGCAGGTGCCCTGCTACGACCATTTCCACACGATCGTCACCCTGACGCCCGACTGGAAGCACTTCAAGGTCCCTGCCGGGTGCCTCGTCCAGACCGGATATGGCGTCTTCGAGGCGCTCGCGCAGGACAGGATCCGGAACATCCAGTTCAGCTTCGGCCCGGGCCAGGCATTCGATATCTGGATCGACGACGTCGCGTTCTACAGGTGACCGCTTCGCCGGCGGGGCCGGCGGGAGGCCGCGCCGTTCGCCTGAACGTCGGGCTGACCCGCGGCCCCGACACGGAGCACCTCATGCCCTGACGACCACCGCCGCGTCCACCAGGTTCCACCATTGCCTCTCGAGGCTCGCGGCAAACCCCCGGTCCTCGATCGCCACGCCGGCCTCTAGATTCCGCGTCTGCCCTCGGTCCGTGAAGTTCGCGGAGGTGATGAGCGTGTACTCGTGATCGATCACGACGCACTTGGCGTGCAGGCTGACCGCGCTCTGCTTCTCCGCCGTCCGCGGGTCGAAGTACACGACCGGCCTCGGATCCCCGAACGGCCACATCAGCCGGTAGAACAGCGCCACGACCGCCCTCCCCCGCTCCACGTTCCCCTGCGCGGCCTCGAGCGGCGCCGACACCAGGGACCAGCTTTGCCCAGCGCCCTTGACCGCGTGCCGCAGCCGCTCCGCGAGCTGTCCCACGTCGACGAAGAGCTCCACCGTCACGCCATGGTCGGCCATGACCCGGTGCAGCGACGCGAACAGCTCCGCGCCGTGGTCGATCGAATACCCGGCGATGAGCACGTGCTCCCGCGCCCGCGCGAAGAGCTCGGGCAGGACGACCCGCGTGTGGCGGGAATGGCTGACGCCCGGGTCGTCGCCCGTCCAGACCAGGGTGAGCCTGGGTGTCTTCCGGTGCCGCCGCTCGGCGAGCGCGACGTCGACCAGCGCGCGAACGCCCTCCCGCCCGAGCCGGAGATAGGGCCTCAGCGGCTCCACGAGGTGCCCGAGGCCGCTGGCTCGCAGGCTCGTCTCGTTGATCGGTACGCGCACGCCCTCTCGGTCGAGAACGGCGACGAGTCCGAGCAGATCCTGCTCCGTGACGGCGGATAACCCCGGTCCCTTCACGGCCGGACCGAGAAGAAAGCGAGCTCGGGATCGTGCCCCATCGCCGGCGCGACGAGCGCTCGGTCCAGGTAGCGGTTGAACCGCTCGCACGCCGGCTCTGCGACGTACAGGCACCCGTGGCACGCGGCGCCCTCGAGGTGGCGCCCCGACTGATCCCTGGGCGAGTGGTGGGCGCACACGGGATCGCTGGAGCACAGCGAGGCCATGTCCCAGGCGCGGCGGAGGTGCCGCTCGATGAAGCGCCCCTGCTCGACGAGCCCTCCGAGCGTGCCCTCCGCGCCGCTCGTGCCCGTCATGATGAAGATCGCCGCCATCGGCAGGTCATCGTTCGCCGGCGCACAGTAGATGCGCTCGGACAGCGCGCTCGCGGAGTAGCCGCACTGGAGCGAGATCGAGGCCATCAGGAGGTGCGAGAGCGAGTGCAGCAGGTAAAACCGGGCTCCAGGGAACGCGGGCCCTCGACTGCTGCCCTTGAACTCCTGCTTGTACCCGTCCTCGAGCTCGTCCGCGCGCCGGATCACCGCCGGCCGGCCCTCCCATTCCTGCACCTTCGCCTCGTCGAGGCAGATCAACACGCCCTCGCCGAAGATCTCTGCCGCCGGCAGCCATGTCGTCGTGAGCCCGAGCGGCTGGAGGTTGCTCACGTCCTCGGTCTCGCCCTGGAGGTTCAGCGGCGTCGCCGACAGGCGGGTCAGGCCGATCTGCGCGCGCACCTGCCGCACCTTCTTGGCGAGCACGATGCGGCTCACCTTCGGCGGCAACGGATAACGCTTCGGCGGGAGGCGGCAGGCGAAGAAGTCGTCGTCCCGCGGCGGGAGCTGGCCGTCGATCTCGTCCCTCGCCTCGAGGAAGACCCTGTACTCCGCGGTCTTGAGCCCGTCCCGCGCCGGCGGCTTGCCCTTGCGGATCGTCTCGATGGCCGCCCACACCTGGTCGTCGCTGTGGCCGCGCAGCGCGTTGCGCACGGCGGCCACGACCTTGCGCAGCACCGGGAGATCCTCGCGCGTGACCTCCGTCACGACGTTCCACACGTCGGATTGCTTGACCTTGTTCTCGATCTCGCGCGCCTTGTCGGGGATCGACAGCGCGCTCATCCATTGCGAGAAGTACCCGCTGCTCGCCGTGCGGACGAGCAGGTTGAGCTTCTCCTGACACCCCTTCTCCTCGCGCCCCTCCGGCCCGAGCCACGGCCTCTCCCCGCGGCACTGCGGCAGGACCTTGGGCTCGCGCGCCTCCGAGAGCTTCCTCTCCGCGCCGCACACGCCGCAGCACACGCGGATATGGGCGAAGTCGCCGGACGCGTCCTCCTTGAGGTAGAGGTCCGGCGCGTCGCACCGCGCCTCCCGGGACGTGTGCACGAACCAGCTCCAGGGGAACTCGTCGAGGTGCCCCCGCTTGCACGTCGCCACGAACCGCACGGGGACACAGACCTCCTTCTGCGTGTTGGTGCAGTGATGGTAATAACGCCCCTTCTCCCGCTCGAGGTTCTTCGACGGGCCGAGCGCGCGGCAGCGCTGGCAGACGAACCACGACGGGAACTCGGCGACCTGGATGCCGCTGTACTGGGACGGCGCGTCGTCGTCGCCCGCGGGGGGCAGGCGGAACGCGCGGTTGATGCTCAGCTCGATCCCGAGCTTCGGGCCGACCTTGGCCACGATGGCGTCACGCAGGCGGGGCTCGTCGATGAAGCCCTGGTCCTTGTACCTGTCGTAACGCCAGAAGTCGGTGCCGCCGATGAGCACGGCGTGGTCGAGCAGGTCGACCATCGCGCCCGGGCCGAACGTCGTCACGACCTGGCTCAGCCGGATCTTCCCCTCGGGGGGCCTGTGCCCGCCCTTCGCGTTCTTCTTCGGCGTGGCCATCAGTCTTGCCTCCCCAGCCGGCGCCCGACGAGCCAGAGGTGCGCCGTGGACTCGACGTCTCGCAGCGAGGTCGGCGCCGCGAAGCGCCCATCGGCCGTGTCGGGGCCCGGGCGCTCCTCGTCGAGCGGCGTGTAGAGCAGCGGCTTGCCGCCGACCTTCTCCCGGTCGAACTTCGAATACCGGCGCTGCTTCGGCTCCTCGGGGGTCGAGCGCACGAGGTCGGTCCACGTGTCGAGCAGGTTGTGGCCGCGCAGGCGGAGCTCCTCCGCGAGCTTCTCCTGCCCGTCCTTTTGCAGCTCGGGCTGACAGCTCGCGCGCGCGGCGATCCGCTCGACCACGGCGTCCGCCAGGTGCCGGTTCGCCGGCAGCGCCATGGCGCCCCTCGGCGGGGTCAGGTCGTGCGACGCGAAGCGGATCATGGAGGTGAGCGTGCCCACGAGCCCCCGGTCGAGGGCGGGGCCCGAGAACGGCGTCACGCTCGTGGCCTCGACGAAGCGGTAAAAGCTCTCGTGGTAGGCGGCGAAGTGCTCGTAGTGCGAGCGGTCCCGCGACTTGTGGAGGTTGTACACGGTGACCACGAGCCCGGGCCACCTCTCCTGGCGGCCGACGCGGCTCGACGCCTGGATGTACTCGGCCGTCGTCTTCGGCTGGCCCGCGACCACCATGAGCCCGAGTCGATCGATGTCGACGCCGACCGAGATCATGTTGCTCGCGAGCAGCACGTTGATCGCCTCCGGATCGCGCCAGGGCTTGTTGAGCCGGTCCTTGGTGCGCTTCACCTTGTCCGTGTGCTCGCGGCTCGTCAGCTCGACCGGCTCGTCCCCGAGCTCCCGGTTTTCGAACCAGAGGTGCTTTCCCGTCGCGTTCAGGGGACGCGCGTCTTCCGCCTGCTTGGTGCGGGCGAGCACCTCGTCGTCGACCAGCCGGCGCATGCCGCCGAGCTCCCGGAGGCTGTTGAAGTAGCCGGCGAGCGTCATGTACGCGTCCGCCGTCTGGTCGGGCGGCAGCGACGGGTCATAGGCCTTCATCGCCCCGGCGAGCAGCGTCCGGTACACGCGCAGGAGGATCGCCTTCATGCTGCGCCCCTGCGCCGCGACGCCCACGTACTTGCGGCCGGGGCTCTTCCCGTCGACGGTCGCGAAGTACGTCTCCGAATCGTCGATGCCGGGCGGCGGGAACACGCTCACCGCGGCGGCCGGGCGGCCGAACAGGGCCTGGATCTGCGTATCGGCGCGGCGGACCGTCGCCGTCGCCGCCAGCACCTTGGGCCGCACGACGGAGGGCGCCGCCGTGGATCGGGGATCGGCGCTCGCCGGCCGCGAGCAGAGGGCGTCGACCGCGGTCTCGTAGAGACCCACCATCGTGCCGAGGGGCCCGGAGATCAGGTGAAGCTCGTCCTGCACGATGAGCTCGGGAGGGGCGAGGCCGCCGGGCAGGCTCTTCGCGGCGCGCGGCGGCTTCCCGTCCATCGGGCCGTAGAAGCGCCGGCCCCCGCGCGCGCTCGCCTTGCCGAACAGCATGCCGGCCTCGCCGCGCCAGGGCATCATCGCGAGCTTGTCGACCGTGGCGATGAGGAAGCTCGGCAGCTCGCGGTAGACCTGATCGTCGACGAAGACGACGGGGATGCCCTCGCTGTTGTTGGCGCACGAGAACTCGCACGTCTCGCTGGTGCAGCCGACCCGCACCTCGTCGGGCGCGGTCTTCGAGGGCAGGAGCGACAGGCTGTTCGGGCCGAGCTCCTTGCCGCACCACGGGCACGCGGGCAGCGGGCACGGATTGCCGTTCACGCCGAGCTTGAAGCCGGTGACGAGCCTGGACGCCTCCTCCATCGTGTTGGCCGTGGCGCTGCGCCCGACCCAGAGGCCGACCGAGAAGCGCGTATCACCGAGCACCGCGGGCCTCTTCCGGCGCTGCGACTCCAGCGCGCAGAGGAGCGTCGCCGCGCGGCCGAGCTGGTCGAGCGTGAGCAGGCGCAGGGTGTACCGGAGGAGCACGGCGACGCCGAGCCCGCCATCCGGCAGCTTCGCCCGCCGGAGGCGGCGGAGGAGCAGGCAAAAGGCGATCACGCCGAGGTACGCCTCGGTCTTGCCGCCGCCGGTCGGGAAGAAGATGAGCTCGACGCGCTCGCGGTCGGCGTGCTCGCCGTCGGCCACGCCGTTCAGGTTCATGAGCAGGAACGCGAGCTGGAACAGGCGCCACTCGGGGCGCTTGCCGCCCTGGTAGCGGGAAGGGCTCCTGTGCCTCGCGGCCTCGGCCATGGCCTCGTTGGCCATGCAGAACGCCTGGCGGATCTGCGCGTCGCTCGCGAGGAGCTCGATCCCCGCCTCGATGCGCCGCCGGGCCTCCTCGGCCTTGCGCATGAGCTCGTCGCGGGTCTCGGCGCGCTTGTCGCCCTCGACCTGCGTGCTCCGCTGCTTCTGGATCCAGGCGCCGTAGGCCGCCGGCAGGCGCTCCAGCCGCGCGCGCACGTCCTCTCCCCGCTCGAGCTTCGCGAGCTCGTCCATCGCGACGGTCACGCCCTCTTCCTCGTGGGCGACGACCCGCCGCACCTCGTATTCGGGCAGCCAGGTGGTCTTCACGCGCGTGACCGGGGGTCTGGGGGCAGAGCCCGGCTCGCCGGGCGAGCCCCCATCGCCGACCCCGCCCTGCCCCGGGGGCACCTCCACGGCGACGCCGTGGCCGACGGCGTACTCGACGCGCTCGCGAAACTGGAGATCGGCGACCTTCTGATCCCACTGGTCGCTGTCCTCGTCGGAGAAGTTCGGCCGCGGGACGATGCCCTCCGCGCATTCGATCTCCAGCTCGACCTGGAAGATCATCTGCTCGTCGCGCCGGCCCTTGTCGCCCTGTCCGCGCCGGTTCACGACGAAGAGCGCGAGCGCCTGTGTCCCTTCCGGGATGCCCCGGGCGCGCTCGACGGCCTTGACCTGGCCATAAAGCATGATGCCCACGGTGTCCTGGAGGCGGATGCCGCTCTGGAGGATCCGCGCGTCGAGCGGCACCTCGGTGACGATCGTCTGCCGGGGTTTCCGCTTCCAGACGCGGTGTCCCCGCCCGCGCCCCTCGGGCTTCACGGTGTCGGGAGAGTACTCGGCGAAACGCACGGTGGCCTTGACCGCGCGAGTCTCCCTCGGGACGAGCACGCTCATGCCGATGGAGGCCGGCCACAGGTTCGGGCGCTTGTCCTCGGGCTCCTCGCCGCCGCCCTGGTTCTCCTCCTCGGGCTCGTCGGGCCCGGCGCCGAGGCCGTCGTCGGCGGTGTCGTCCTCGGGCGAGCGCTCTTCCTCCGACGCGAGGAAGCCGGTGAGGTAGTGCCGGGACGGCGGGAGCTCCAGGATCTCCTGCTCGGCGATGGCCCCCTCGTCGAGCTGGTAGGGGCCGACGAGATCGGCGTGGAGAGCGCGGACGAGGTGGTCTCGGGGAGCGGTCACGTCGGGCATGCGGGCTCCCCAGCGTATCAAGCGCGGCGTGGGACCGGAACCCGCGAAGCGCGGCCGGTTACCTCTCGCCGCCGAGGAGGTGAGTGTGCTCCGTCGTCGGCGCAGCCCCGCTGGAGTCCCGCATGACGCGGAGGCTCCCCGGTCCCTGCACGACCGTGGGAGGTCCGTCGTCGGGTGGGATCGACACGAGCACGTAACAGTCCGGGAAGCCGGTCGTCGTCGGGTCGAAGGAGATCTTGTGGTGCGCCCCGAGCTCCGTGAGGGTGCGGACCTCGGCGCGCCCGGATTGCTGATCGTGGCGTCTCGGCAAGCCTGTGAGATAGCTGGTGCCGCCAAGGGATACGACGCGGTGGGCGCCCCGCCCGGCCGCGAAGCTCGGCAATCGCTTCGTGCTGAACGGCGCGAAGATCCGGAGGGGATCGGGCACACGGGCGCCTGGTCGCAGGATGTCGTCGTGGAGTGCCTCGTCGGAGCCGTGATGAGGCACCTTGAGGACGTCGTGATCACCGAGCTGCGGCTCGACCTCGAAGCAATGGCTCCAGCCGTTGCCAGGCCGCTCGACCAGATCGGAGCCGAGCAGGAGGCGCCGCTTTCGCCACGTCAGGAGTAGCGCAGTGGAGAGGATATTGCTGTTGAACGGCTGCCCGATCCCCCATCGCCTGAGTGCTTCGGCGCGCAGATCCGTGCGCGGGGACACCACACGCAGCGTGGCCTCGCCCAGAGGCTCGAGATCGCCGATGATCATATCCCAGCGGCAGGAGGGCACCTCACTCCAGCGTGTCTCGATCGCGGCGATGACGTCTTCCGTGGCGCCGCCGACGAAGCCCGACGGCCGGCCTCCCGGCGGCGGCACCATACCAATGCGGGGCCACATCTCCTTGCGATCGCGCGGCGTCGCGGCCTCGATCACGCTGGTCAGACCTCCGCTGTGATCATCGTGGGGATGCGTGAGGATCACGATGCGCGGATGAGCATCGTAGTGCGATAGCGCCGCGGCTGCGTAGTCGATCCTGTCGGCGCTACAGCCGTCCACGACCATCCACGCGTCCGGCGGCACACGGACCAGGACGAGCTCTCCCCTGCCGGGGCCGAAGGCGAGCACGACCAGATGATCCGGGGCGAGCTCAGGCAAAGGCACGGCGGACGTACCGGTCAGGATGAGGAAAGAGCTTCGGAAGGCCAGGGACCTCCTCGAAGGACGAGGACAGGCGATCCCAGATCTCCACCCCCTTCGTGCCGTCGGCGTATTCGATCAGCTCCACGAACGTACCCGGGCGCAGCTGGCCCGGCAATGCGCTCCACGCCTCCCGCAGCTCGTCCGCCGAGAGGTCAACGGTCGAGACCGTGTCCGGGCCACTCGCCACGAGCAGGAGCACGATCTCCTCGTCCAGGCCGAGCACTCGCCCCGGCTTCCAGTCATTGACCTCACGCTTGTCGGCGAGGTGTGGTCCCTCCCAGCGCTTGGCGAGCGGCAGTATCGGGGGGAAGACGAGCCGCTCGTCGCGGTCCTCCTCGAGGCAAATTCGAAGCTGATCGAGCGCGTGCCACCAGGAGCCCCGCAGCTCTCGGGGCACGTCTTCGAGCACCTCCGCGGCGAAATCGAGCCTGCTGCGCGACAGCAGGAGCCGCGCGACCGGCCCGTGCAGCTCTTCGTACACATGGGCCTGCAACGGACCGCTCCCCGCGAGCTCGTTCAGCGCGCGGTCCCAGGCGGCCCGCGCCTCCTTCATCCAGACCCTCGTCACGAGGAAGCAGACATAACGACCGTGATACCAGGGATGCCACGGAGCGAGATCTCGCGCCTCGATGTACTCCCGCTCTACCCGTTCGGGATCCATGCCGAGGACATCGAGGTTGAACGCGATGTAATGATGAGCATACGCGTCCCGTTCGTCATGCTCGATCGCCCGCTCATAGGCCCGGACCGCGTCGCGGCGCAGCCTCTCCTCTTGCTCGCGCGGAGCGCGGAGCGCCTTCTGGCTCAGCGCCTTGCCGAGCGCGTCGTACTGCTCGACGAACTGGAGGGATCGGGAGAGCAGCGCTACGGCGTCGCCCGCCTCCGTGAGCTGGTGGATCTCCTCGAGCTCCTCCCGGACGGCGGCGGCGACGTCGCCGCGCTCGTGCGCGGCCTGGAAGCGCTCGCGGTGGTACACGGCTGCGAAGTGATGCGCGTCGGTTTGCAGCTCGTCGAGCTTCCAGTCCCAATGGCCGCGGATCGCTCGCGCCAGCGCATCCGGAATCAGCTTCGATCCATCGTCGAGCTCCTCCACGAGCGGGTCGATGATTCCCCTCACCCGGTCCGAAAGCGAAACGAACCCAGCGCGCTCGAGCAAACTGCTCGAGAACGGGACGCGGAGGGCCGTGAGACGTGCGATGACGCGCCGCCCCTCCGGGCACTCCGCGAGCACGCGTCCGAGCTGTCGGACCAGGTGATCCAGCCGGATCTGCTGGGCGGGGATGCGCGCCACGTCGACGTTCGCCGCGACGAGCGCCCGGAGCACCTGCTGCACGACCGGCGGTGGGACGTGCGGAAGGCGCCCGCCCAGCCGATGGACCGCGTCCTGCGCGTGCGCCGTCCGCGGATCTCGAACGAGTGGCAGCCGGAAGCCAGCGTCCTCGGCGACCCCACCGGGGATCCATGGGCCTGCGAGCACGAGCGTGCCGGTGCATGCGTCGAGCAGCATCTCGGTCAGCTCGACCGCGCGCCGGGCGAACAACTCGCCCTCGGGGCCGGAAGCAGTCTGGAAGCGGGGGCCATCGAGGAGGACCACGACATCTTGCCCTCCGCGGGAGAGCGCCTCCCGTACCGCCAAGAGCCTGCTCGCCCACGCAACCCGGGCGGGCTCGTGCCGCGGCACCACCCGGTCCAGCAGCTCCGGCGTCCCACCGTCGAGCTGCGCCGCCGCCTCGACGAGCGCCACCAGCGCCGCGTCGTCACCCTCGGGCACCTCGATCCGCACGACGCGCCGGCTCCCGGCGAGCGAGTCGGAGAGCCCTCGCAAGACCGTCGTCTTGCCGAAGCCCGGCGGCGCCCGGAGCGCGATTCTCCGCGCGCCGGCTGCGATGCGCTCCCGAAGTTGCTGGATCGCTTCCTCGAGGAGGACGGCCATGGGCAGGCTGATACCATGGCAGCTTCGCGCGAGCCAAGCTGGCTCCGGCCGGTGTCGCTGCCCTGGGCGCCTGCCTCCGTCCGTTCCCCAGCATGGACGGCCAGCGTCGACCTCGCGCACGAGCTCGGGCACATCCTGTTCGATCCTCCGCAGGGAGAGATCCACCTCGTCGTCGATCAGGAGGACGACGTGGGCAAGGGCGTACGGCATGTAGAGCAGCGGGCGCGCGCCTTCGCCGCCGAGCTCCTCATGCCCGCGGAAGGACTGCGGTAGCTCCTGGGGCCATCACCGTACGAAACGGCGCTGTTCCCGGCGCTCGATCTGCTGACCCGGGTCCGGCAGGAGTTCCATGCTCCCATCGAGATCACGGCCGTCCAGGGCAAGCCCAGGCTCTATCGTGAGCTCCCTGGCGACGTTGGCCGGGTCATGGGGCTGCACGCCCTCCTGTGGACGCTGGTCGAGCGAGGGACGCTCTCCGTGACGCTCTCCCTGACGCTCGCCGAGGCGGTGGCGGCTTCCCGTGATCTCGAGGCTCCGCTCTGGTGGGCGGGGTGGATCGCCACCCTCCCGCCGTGGGAGGAGAGAACCCCGGGCGAGGATTGAAATTCAACCTGGAGGCTGCCGACAGCCTCCGGCGAGAATTGAAATTCAACCTGGAGGCTGCCGACAGCCTCCGGCGAGAATTGAAATTCAACCTGGAGGCTGCCGACAGCCTCCGGCGAGATTTAAAATTCAACCTGGAGGCTGCCGACAGCCTCCGCGAGAATTAAAATTCAACCTGGCTGTAAACGGCACATGAAGCGCCGTCGGCCTCGACCTCGGCGAGCGAGCTGCTCGCGGCGGCTGCGGCCAGCGCGCGCCGGGTCGTTCGCCCTCGGCGCGCCCGGCGTTGAGGGCGAAGACGCGGTCGATGCCCGCGTCCTCCAAGGCCTGCACGGCGGCGCGATCCTCGCTGGAGGTCGAGCTCTCCCTGACCGCCGTGTTCCCCGATCGTGGCCCGTGCGGGGCGGCTCCGGGGTGCCCTCGTCGTCGAGGTCTTCCCGCGGCGCGCCGGGTCACGGCTCGCGCTCGTCCTCGAAGCCGGGCAACGTGGCCGTCGCCTTCCTGCGCGGGGAGCGCGGCTTCTTCGCGGGCTCGGCCGGCTTGTTGACGGCGGCTCTGCTGGCGCCCTTCGCGGCCGGCGCGGTGGCGGCGGCGGCCTGCTTCTCCTGCTCGGCGCGCTCGGCGTTGAGGGCGAAGAGGCGGTCGATGACGGCGTCCTCGAAGGCCTGCACGGCGGCGCGATCCTCGTCGGCCTTCGGGCAGTACGGGGGGACGGCGATGTCGCTCCAGCCATAGGCGGCGAGGACGGCGCGGTCCATGTCCTCGTGGAGGGCGCGAAGCTCGAGGATGCGGGGGTCGTCGTTGTCGGGGTCCTTCAGGGCGTTGTAGGTCCTTGTGAGGCCCTGGTTGGTGTCGACCATGAAGCGGGCGCGGGTCTCGTAGAGCTTCTCGCCGATGGCTTCGAGCTCGGGGATGACGGCGCGAGGGTCGGGCTTCGGGAAGGGGAAGGTCTCGAAGCAGTCGGAGGCGGCGTAGCGAAGCCGATCTTCGAGCGAGGACGACAGGAGGCGGGCCCAGGGCTCGTGGATGCGGGATTGGAGAGTTGCGAAGGCGGTCGAACAATCGAGAGCAAACACATACAGCTGCTCGCTAAAGAAGATCTTCTTCTCCTGAAAGGAAAACATAAGATGCTTCGTCACGCGTGCAGTCACCATACAGCGCTCTCGATCCTGCAGAGCTGAGTACATAGCCCCACCGCTCTCCCCCGGTCGCCACCAGTACGTGCGGTAAGTGCCGCGCTTGTCACGCTCTCTGGCCGGGCGAACCTTCTCCTCGGCGATACGAAGCAGCATTGGCCACTCTCGTGCCTGCTCGAGCGACTTCGAGGTAAAGTCGATCATGTAGCGATCGAACTTGCCTCCCGGATTCCGGTTGACCTCTTCACCGCCGAGATATGGCCGCAGGATCCGAGCGTTCTTCGGATCCGCGGCGACCAGCTCGTGATACTGTTCAAGCGTCACGGCGAGCCCTGCACCCACGAGCTTGCCGCCCATGAAGCTGATCTGCTTGTTCGCGGACAAACGCTGCGGATCGCTCCGTTCCCGCTGAGCCAGCAACCTCGAGTCTATCGCCGATACGGGGCGCCCATCAAGGTACCGCTGGCCAACGTCGCGACTGGTCGACCCGAAGGCGATATGCACCACGGAGACCGTGACGGCCGCGTCGCCTGGCCAGGGCTGGTTGGCATCTGCGCGGTAGATGGTTCCGCCGGCGTCCACGAGCGCCTTGAGTGACATCAGACGCGAATCGCCCTCCGCAATCGTGTTCGTGGCGACAAGCCCCAGCGTCCCATTGGCCCCGAGCAGGTCCATGCCGCGTCGAAAGAAATAAGCGCAGAGATCGGTGTTGGGCCGGCCCTGCAACTCCGGCATCAGCGCCATGAACCAGTCGATGTAGTGCTCGCCGCCCGCCGCGCTGATCCCGTTCTTGCCCGCAAACGGTGGGTTTCCCACGAAAGCGTCGATGAACGCTCTCCCGGTCGCCCGATTCCCCTCCAGCGGATCCGCCCTCCCCGGCGCAAACACCTCCGGAAACTCGATCATCCAGTGGAACGGCACCTGCTCCCGCCGGATCTCCGCCTGCATCCCCCGCAGCTCGCCCAGGATCGCCCCCGCCCTCGCCGCGTCCCCCTCCCTCTCCGCCGCGAGCCACGCCGTCACCCGGTCCAGCCGCCGACTCCGCTCCTTCTCCCGCTCCTTGTCGTTCTTCCGCCCGAAGAACGCCCCCACCACCAGATCCGCGATCAGCCGCACCCGGTCGAGCGCGTCCTCCGCGTCGGCCAAAAGCAGCTCCTTCTCCCGCTGCGCCGCGTACGTCCCCTCCCCGGCCAGCTCCAGGATCTTCTTCCGGATCCCGATCGCCTCCTCCAGCGCCTCGCTCAGCAGCCCCGCCGACAGCTCCACCTGCGCCTTCGGCTTCCAGTGGAACGCCCGGATCTGCTCGAACCCGAGCCCCACCAGCGAGTCCCCGTGCCGGATCGCGTGGTCCACGAACGTGAACGGCTCGTTCCGCGCCATCGTCACGAGCCACAGCGACAGCCGCGCGAGCTGCACCGCGTACGTGTTCTTGTCGACGCCATACAGGCACCGCTGCGCCACCAGCCGCCGCGCGTGATTCACGACGTCGTCGTGCGCGCTCGCGACGACCTCCAGCCGCCCCTCCCGCGTCCACGCCGCCACCACGTGGTCCGCCAGGTACCGGCACGCCGCCACCAGGAACGCCCCCGAGCCCACCGCCGGATCGCAGATCACCAGGTTCAGCAGCGTCTCCGAGCTCGGCGCCTCCCCCATCGCCTTGATCAGCGGATCGAGCGTCCGCTGCACGATCGGCTCCGTCAGCTCGCGCGGCGTGTAATGGCTGCTCGTCCTCCGCCGCTCCGGCCCCGGCTGGATCACCAGCGCCCCCGCCCCCGCCCGCTCCGGGGTCCTCCCGCTCAAGGGCTCCAGCGCCCCGAGCGCCTCCTCGGCCGTCCTCGCCCCCTTCACCGCCCCGGCGATCTTCGCCGCCACGTTCTTGTCGAACCCGAGCTCGTCCTGGAGCCACCGCTCCCGCCGGTTCGCCGGCGCCGCGAGCAGCGCGTCCGCCTCCACCCAGACCCGCGCCGCCCCCCTCTTGCTCCCGAGCCGGATCCGCGCCGCGCCGCGCTCGATGCGCCTCACCCCGAAGCCCATCAGCGCCTCGTACACGCTCCCGATCTGCTCCACGTCGAGCGCCTTGTACGAGAGCCGCTGGCCGCCGAGATAAAGCAGCCTCTCCAGGACCGAGTACACCGTGAGATCGTCGACGCTCGGCAGCTTCACCGCCGCGCGCGCCTCCGCCTGCGTGATCGGCGCGCTCCCCTCCGCCCCCCACCCCTCGAGGAACGGATACGCGTTCGGATCGAAGAGCTGCCCGCGCCGCGCCGGGATCACGAGGTCCCGGTGCGACACGCCGAGGAACGCCACGCGGAACAGCCCCACGAGCCGCGGATACGCCCCGAAGCGGCGGTGCATCGTGTCGGGGTACTTCCCGAAGTCGGCCTGCAGCGCGTCGAACAGCCCGAGCAGGCTGTAGTTTCGCGCGAACAGCGGGTGCTCGGTCGGCAGGAGCCCCCGGTCCTCGCAGTAGAGCAGGAACACGAGCCGCAGCAGCACCGTGAGCAGGCCCGCGTAGAGGTGGTCGTCCCCCCGCTCCAGCGCGTCCCGGAGCGCGCCCGTGCCGTCCCGCTCCTCGGCCGCGGCGAACCCCGCGAGCAGCACCTCGAGCGCCTCGAACACCTGGCGCGACAGCTCGGTCGTGACGTCGGCGTTGCGCTTGCGGCTCTCGGCCAGGATCGCCGGGAGCTGCTGCTCCGCCGCCACCCCGAACCAGCGCTGCCGCGACAGCAGCATCACGAACGCGTCGAAGATCGGCCGCCCGCTCACCGACGCCATGTCGGCGGCGCGGAACGCGATCCAGCCGCTCGACTCGCCGTGCGGCGCGTAGACGAGCCGGATCTCGTGACCGTTCGAGAGCAGCCCGATGGGCACGCGGCACTCCCGCAGCAGCCGCTCGAGCTTCGCCTGGGCAGGGTACTCCCACGCGCCCGTGACCTTCTCGGGCCTGTCGAGCAGCTCGACCTCGGGCGGGACCTCCCAGACGAGCATCGCGTACGGCCGCCCGGCCTGCGCCGCGGGCGTGCTGTCGGCGGCGGCGGTCGACTCCTCCCGCGGCTTGTTCCACCGGAGCGCGCGCGTCGGCCGGAGGAGCTGCTTGCCCTCGACGACGTAGAGGGAGAGCTCCTTCGGGAGCGCGTCGCCCACGTCGAAGCGCTCGGGACCGAGGTCGAGGACGGTCGAGAAGAGCCGCGCGAGATCGGAGACGCGGAGCCTCTCCTCGGGGTCCTCCTCCAGGCACTCGAGGAAGGAGAGGTGCGCCTCCCGCGGGAGCTTCTCGGCGCACTGGGCATCGACCAGCACGGGCACCGACACGACCAGCCCCTCGGAGGGCTGCGCCATGCCGAGCCACTGCTCGTGGAATCGCTTGTCGGCGTCGCTCATGTTCGTTCCAGGACCCACCGCATCGGCGTGCGGGCGGACGGAAGGTACGCCCCTCGGACGAGCCGGGGAAGCACGTCCCGAGGGCCGGCGCGCAGGGGAGCGGCCTCAGCGCTGGCCCGGCATCGAGATGACCTCTGGCGACATCGAGGCCCGAGGTGGCGCTCAGGGGGCCTTGGCCGACGGGGGAAAACGGTAGATGAGGGGGCTCGTCGCCGGGATGCGGAGCTCCGAGCGCTCCTGGTCATCCAGGCGCCATTGGCTCGTGAGCAGCCTGAAGACCAGGTTGTGGTAGCTCCACAACCAGATCCACGCGCGCGAAGCGCCGTCGAGGACCGTCGCTGCGTCGAGCTTGCGCGTCACGAGCCGGCGATGGTCCTTGAAGAAGTCGAGGTACAGGGACGGCTCGTCCATCTCCGACCGGATCGCCCAGAGATAATCGACGAACAAGAGGCCATCCGAGTCCACCCGGAGGACCCTGCGAATGTAACCGAGCTCGTCCATCACGGAGTGGTGCGAGGCACGCAGATTCGCGTTCTGCTCGGTCTCGCGGAGCAGGCGGGGATCGACGACGACCCGGGGGACGTGCGCGACCTCATCGCGCAGGCGCTCTGCTTCCGCGATACCACGGCCGAGGAGGAGGTTGCCGTGCGCGACGGCGTCGCCGAGCGCGACCGCGCCGCGCACGAGCACGCCGAGCGGCACGAGGGCCGACTGCAGGTGGACGATGTTGAGCGCCTGCCAGAAGGGGAGCATCCCCGCAGGCTTGATCGGCGCGACGTGGAGCATGCAGCGGGCCGCGATGGACAGGTGGCTTCCGAACAGCCTGGCGAGCTCGGAGTCGCCAAGGTGGCGCTGGACGATAGAGATCACCTGGCGCGCCCGCCCCTCGGGCATCTCGGGGTCATCGACCCCGAGCAACTCCAGCGCCGTGACGATGCACGGGCGCGGCCTGGGCAAGGGGGTCGACGTCATGCAGGCTCGTCCGCGAGCCGGCGGAGCGCGGCGTCGAGCGTGTCCAGCCCCACCCGATCGAGGAGCCCGCCCAGCTCGGGATCGGTGTCGTCGGTCACGAGCATGCACCTCTCGGCCCGGGCGTGCCCGCCGATGAGCCAGTCGACCGTGGCGCCGCAGGTCCGGCCGGTGCCGGGAGCCTGCGCGGCGCTCGCGGGCAGCCCCAGGCACTGGAGGCAGCGGTCACGCTTGGCGCGCTGCCAGGCCGCGTCGTTCGGGTACCGCTCGCCGAGCCGCGCCGCCGTCTCCAGCGCGTGCCGGGCGTCGAACGGCTGCACATCGATCCCCTTGGAGCGAAGCCCGTCGAGGATGACATCGAGGTTGAATGTCCCTCGCCATCGCTGCTTGAGGTCGAACAGCTTCTCGGCGTACGCGACGGCCGAGATCACGAGGCGGACCGGCGCGCGGCCCTCGGCGGCCAGGCGGAGGTTATGCCGTGCGATGCGGTCGCAAAGATCGTTGAGCCGCCGGTCGCGGTACACCGCGTTGGTGTCGAACGCCAGCGTGACGGCGCCCTCGCGCAGGAGCGCCGCGAGCTCGTCGGCCGTCACTGCTGCGGCCCCCGTTCCTCGAACAGGTCGGCGTACTGGTCGTTCGTGAGCATGCGATAATGCCCGTCCTTGTCGCGCACGAAGACCACGCCGCCGCCGTGCGAGAGGCCGAGCTGCTGCCGGACCTCGGGCGGGACCTGCACCACCCCTTCCATCGTCACGTATCCCCGCGGCGCGCGCGCGCTCGAGGGCGGCGACGGCGCCGCAGGCTGGGTGAACTCCCAGGCCTCCTCCGCAGACACCTCGTGGATCCGCGGCCCGTCCTCCGAGCGCGTGAGCAGGTAGAAGGGGGGCTGCTGCTCGAACTGCCCGGAGTGGCTCGTGATGAGGAGCTGTGACGGGGCTTCGGGGTCGGCGGCGAGCTCGTCGAGCACGTCGCGCAGCGCGCGTTGCGCCGACCAGCGCAGGTTCAGCTCCGGTTCCTCGATACCGATGATGTCCGCGCCCGTCATCACGAGGCGCGCGCAGAGGACCGCGATCTGCTGGATGCCGGAGCCCATCAAGCGCAAGGGCGAGAGATCCGATCCGGTATCCAGGACCAGCTCCGCGCGATCGGCCTCGGTGTCGAAGCGCATGCGCCATTGCCCGGGGCCGACCAGATCCCGGAAGCGATCGAGCGCCGCCACGAAACGCTTGAAGCGCTCGCGGGGGGCGCCGATCGCGCTCTCGGCGTCGTGCAGCGCCTTGCCGAGCGCTCGGGGGAGCGGCTCGCGCGTCGCGAGCGGCGAGGCGCCTTCCGATGCCTCGCGCGTGAGGGTGCGATCGGCGCGCACCAGCGCAAAGCGCGGCACGACCTCCTTGCGGCGCACGCGCTGCCCGAGCCGCTCCAGCACCAGGGCAAACGCGGCGTCCGTCGCCGCCTGGTCCCCCGCTCCGGCCGCCAGCTCCGCGCCGTCCGCGGTACGCCGGAGCTCGGTGATCTCGACGGTCACCTCCTCCTCACCGCGCTCGAGGTGGACGCAGGCGACGATCGGCTCACGGAGCCAGGGCGGATCGTCCTTCTCGCAATCGAGCTGGAGCTCCGCTTCGAGGACGATCGGCCCCGCGTTCTTCAAGTTGAAGATCTCGGCCGGCGGGTACCCTTGCTGGGCGAAGTGCCCGTACCCGCGCACAGCCCTGCGCGGCGGCCGCTCGTCCGGCGCGGCCTCGGGCGGCGGCGCGTGGCGCGCGTAGAGCTCCTTGAGGCGCGGGCCGCCCTGCGCCTCCTCTCGCAGCGCCTGGATCGCCACGAAGAACAGCCCGATGCTCTCCAGCAGGTTCGACTTGCCGACGTTGTTGTCGCCGTGCAGCACGTTGAGCCGGCCGAGATCGGCGAGGCGCACCGGAGCGCGGAAATTCTTGTAGCCCTGGACCTGGAACCACTGGAGCCGCATCGTCGGGACCAGGGCATCCTAGGCCACGATTCTTCGAACCGCCAAGCCACTGGCGGGCGGGCCGCAACTGGACCGCCGGCGTCCGGGACACCGCTAGAGGCTCGTCGTCGGCCAGAGGTACACGAGCCCGACCGGCGAGAGCCGCTTCAAGCTCACGGCGTAGAGCGCCTCGAGCTCCGCCGGCTCGTTCCGGATCTCGTCCTCGATGCGGGCGAGGCGCTTTCTCATGTCCTGTCGCTCGCTCTCGAGCTGCTCGCGCTGCGCTTTCATCGTGTCGCCTTCGAGGTGGTCGAAGAGCCCGAGCTGGACGTTGAGCTGGTCCTCGATCGCAGTGCGCTGGGCCCTCAGGATCTGCCGGAGATCCTCGGCCTCCTCGGCGCCGCGGGCCGCGAGGAGCTGCGCGGCCTCGTGCGCCCGGCCGTCGGCCTCGTCCTGCACGTGCCGCCAGAGCACGCCGAAGTCGGCGGCGGCCGTCTTCGCCAGGCGCCGGCGGAGGGGCTCCGGGACGGGCGGGAGCCGGTCGACGCGCGTGAGCAGCTCCTCGAGGTGGGCGACGGCCTGGCGATCCTCGTCGGTGCCCGTGGGCTTCAGGTGGTCGCCCTCGCCGCTCTCTCGGAACGGCGCGGCGACGGCGACGAGCTCGTCGTGCAGGCGCGCGGCCCCGGGGCCGAAGAGCGAGAGGCGGCCGAAGGCGATGACCCGCGGCTCGCCGGAGCGATCGTCGGGGACGACGGCCACGCGCGAGAGGTCCTGGGCGCCGAAGCCCTGGGCCAGGAAGCGCGCGAGGATGCGCTGCACGAACGGGTGCTCCAGGTGCAGGTGCACGCGGTCCTCGCCCATGCGATCGAGCGCCTTGAAGACCACGGGCTGCGGGGGCAGCTTCCGCCACGCCCACTCGGGCTCGTCGCGGCGGCGGGGGCGGCGGAGGCTGTCGAGGGTGCGGTCCCAGCTCGCCGGCAAGGGTGGCAGCGCGAACGCCTGCTGCCCCTCGATCTTCTCGTCGAGCGGCGCGAGGGGCCCGGCGCCGGCGAGATCGAGGCCGACGTCGATGGCGTCGCGCAGGAGCTCCTCGCGGAAGTCCATGACCTTGCGGGACCGGCCGAGGATGCGGCGGGCCTCGTCGATGTCCCGCCTGAGCGTCGCCGCGTCGGCGCGCTGGCTCTCGAGCTCCCGCCTCGTGGTCTCGGCCAGCTCGGGGAGCCGCTCGGCCTCGTCGAGGGCGTCCGCGGTGCTCCGGTCGATACCCCGGCTGAGCGCGCGCTCGATGTTCGCCATGACGACCTCGCCGAGGCTGCCGAGCTCCCGCTGGATGCGCTCGACCTTGCCCACGAGCTTCTCGAGCACGGCGTCCTCGGCGCGCTCCGGGTAGACGAAGTAGTGGCAGCGGACCTCGCGCGCGGGCTGGAGCGTGCGATCGATGCGGCCGTTGCGCTGCTCCATGCGGGCCGGGTTCCACGGCACGTCGACGTGGAAGAGATCGGCGCAGTGGTTCTGGAGGTTCAGGCCCTCGCGCGCGGCGTCGGTGGCGATGAGGATCCGCACGGGGTTCTCCGCCGGATCGCCGTTGAACGCCCGCTGCAGCTCCTCGCGCGCCTCGTCGCCCATGCCGCCGTGGAAGACGGCGATGCGCTCGTCGCCGCGATCGGTGTCCTCCACGGCGGCGCCGAGCGCCTTCTGGAGGTAGCGCATCGTGTCGCCGTACTCGGTGAAGAGGATCACCCGCCGGTCGTTCCACGCTCCGCTCGCGCGCTCGCCCCCCGGGACGCTGACGCCGGGGCAGAGCTCCGCGCGCAGCCAGTGCAAGAGGGCCACCACCTTGGCGTCCGGACGGTGCCGATGCTGGCGGGAGAGGTCGAGCATGCGCTGGAGCAGCTCGCGGGCGCGCCCGTCGGGGGACGCGAGCGCGGTCGACGCCGAGGCGACCTCGGCCGCGTCCTCCACGTCGCGCTGCTCGTCGTCGACGCCGTACGCATCGTCATCCTCCTCGGGACGCCGGCGCGCGATCGGGGGTTCGGGGCGGAGGGCGCCGGAAGGCGACCCGGAGCCCCGAGCGTCGATGCGCAGATCGCGCTGGGCGTCCTCGGCGGCCGCGCGCTCCTGCGAGGTCCGCGGATCGGCGCTCACCGCCCCGGAGGCGACGCGCGCGGCGTGCGCGCTCAGGGTGCGGTGGAACGCCTCGACGCTCGAGAGCAGCCGCTTCTGGAGGTTGATGAAGACGAGCCGCCCGCGCCCGCGCCCGGGCTTCATCACCTCGGTGTACTCGGCGAGCAGCCGCGAGAGCTCGAGCTCGGGCGCGCCGACGGGGCCGAGCGCGACCTCCGCGGTGCGCCGCTCGGCCTTGCCCGGCTCGGCCTCGAAGTAGCGGGCGCGGAAGCCGTCGACGTCACGCTCGAGCGCGATCCGGACGACGCTCCGGACGGGGAAATCGCTCTTGCCGAGCGCCTGGAGGTCGCGCTTGAGCCTGCGGACCATCACGGCGGAGAGCGCCCTCGAGCCGGCCTGGATGGGCACGCCGCGCGTGAAGCGCTGGGGGTCGAGCATCGCCATGAGGGCGCTGAAGCTGTTCGAGTGGCCGTTGTGCGGCGTCGCCGAGAGGAAGAGGCGGTTCTCGAAGCGCGGGCCGAGCTCGTCGCGGATCATGCTCGTGAGGTGGGAGTCGACCGCGTACAGGCTCGCCGAGGCGGGCGCCGCGGTGTGGGCCTCGTCGAGCACGAGCAGGCTCTTCTTCATCCGCGGGCCGAGGTGGGCGAGGAGCGGCTCGCGGTAGTCGGGGCGACGGAGCGTCTGGTACGAGACGATGAACCGGTTGTGCGTGCTCCAGGTGTTGACGCCGAAGCCTCGCTCGCGACGCCGGCGGGCGACGAGCTCGCGCCCCATGATCTCGAAGCGCTGGCCGAAGCGCTTCTCCATCTCGCCGCGCCACTGGAGGCAGAGCGCGGCGGGGCAGACGACGAGGACGAAGTCCACGCGCTGCCGGAGCGCTAGCTCCTGCATCACGAGCCCGGCCTCGATGGTCTTGCCGAGGCCCACGTCGTCGGCGATGAAGAGGTTGGCGCGCGGCAGCTCGAGCGCCTTCTTGAGGGGCGTGAGCTGGTGGTCGAGGAGCTTGATGCCGGCCCGGAACGGCGCCTGGAAGAGGTCGGCGCGCGTGGCCGTGACGCTGCTCCACGTGAGGGCGTGGAAGTAGGCGGCGAAGCGGCGCGGGGGGTCGAGCGAGGCGACCGTGCCGAGCCCCTCGGCCTCGGGCTGGAGGACCTTCGCGCCGAGCTCGATCTCCCAGAGCACCGAGAGCCGGACGCCTTGCGCGTCGTCGTCGAGGCAGACGAGGTCGACGCGGGTGGCCTCGTTCGGCGCTTCGGGCGGGACGACGTCCTCGACGAGGCACTGGCGCTGTCGGACGAGCGCGATGTCCCCCTTCACGGGCGTGAGGCGCTGGGCGCTGGGCGCCCCGAATAGGCCTGTCGGCGGGGCGCTCTTGCGGTCGCCGAGGGCCTGGAGGAGGCGCTCCGCGAGCTCCTGGCGCGCACGGCTGGAGGCGTTCACGCCGAGGGCCTGGCAAGCGGCGCGGAGCTCGTCGCGGCCCATCCATCCGACCAGGGAGCGGGTGCGGATTTGCTCGGAGCGGGCCAGGGCGGCGACCAGCTCGGCCTTCGTGCCGCGCTGGGGTACGAAGACGCCGACGTGGCGCGCGAGCTCGATCAAGCGTCCTCGCGACGGGAGGGATTCGAGGAGAGCGCGAACGGAGGGCGAGGTAGAGGACATCGGGCTTGCACGCGCCGCGCAGGGCGAGGCGCGGACGGCCAAGGTACGCGCCGACCACGACGGGGTGAAGATTGTCGCCGCGACGGAGCCATCCGGCGCGATCGCGCGTGGGATGACCTACGCCAGGGCCTTACCCTCGGCGTGGCCCAGGAGCGAAGACCACCGGCGGCAGCTCGCGCTGACGGGATATCCTACAGCCGCCGGAGGAGGTTCCTGCGCACGTAGCGGGCTATCTGCCTGCCCGCCTCGGCGCCCACCTCGGACGACCCGCGGAAGTGCATACCCCCCCACACGCGAGCGTTGATGACGCCGTCGATCGCGTCCTCCAGCGACGCGTATTCGATGGTGCCGCACCCGCCAGTCCCCATGAGGGGCGTGGCCAGCTCCCCCAGGCCGAAGAGGTGCGCCAGCGCGTACAGGCCCGAGCCGCTCACCATGGGGTGGCCGGCGGGGTACTCCTGGTTCGACGGGGTGATCAAGAAAGGATCCCAGTCGCCCCCCGGATGGTAGTGCTCGATCGCCGTGAACCTGCGTGTCTCCCCACCGGTGGAAGGATGGCTGCTCGGCACCGGGATACGTATCTTCGGAGGCGAGCTGCACGTACTGCCCCGGAGGGCCGGTCCTCGGGTCGTCGTCGCCGTCGTCGTCGGGCCACACCCACAGCGTGGCGTTGGGGTTGTTCCACCCGTCGTTCAGGCGCGCGTTCCAGAGCCGCCGGGCCGCCTTCCGCCCGACGCGAATCCCCTCTGCCTTCGCGGGGCCGCTCGGGATCGCGGCGAGCTGCGCGGCGTAAAGGCTCTCGACCTGCGGCCGGAGGTCCTCCAGGAGCGGGTTATGGAAGGGTGGAGGGAGGCTCGGGTCGGAGAAGAAGTCGATGTACCGTTTCAGCATCGTCCGCCCCGCGGCGGCCAGGGCGGCCTTCGGACTGGCGGGGCCCGTGGTCTCCGCGGCGCCGACACCAAAGGCCACGCTGGGGACGCGCCAGGGGCGTGCTTCGCGCGACGCCCCCGCCCCACGGCAGGCGCCCCGTCGGGTTGGGGGGAGGACCTCCGGACGCACGTGTCCCCGCACGCCGAGGGCCCCCGTCGGCGCGATACGAGGGTCAGCGGACCTTCTACAATCACCGCCCGGGGCGGACCGTGATGATATAGTGGCGCCTCGCTTGCCCGAAGAGAGAGAGCGCTGGGCTGGCGATGGAGGCCGTGACAATGCCCGTACCGTTGCCGTTCCCTGGCGTGCAGATTCAGGAAATCCCAGCCGGCGTGCGGGCAATCGTCGGAGGATCGACCTCCGTGACCGCCTTCGTGGGGCGCGCGTTGCGAGGCCCCAGCGAGGTCGCGACGCGGTGCTTCTCCTTCGACGACTTCGCGCGCAAGTTCGGCGGGCTCTGGGCGGCGAGCCCGATGAGCTACGCCGTCTACCACTACTTCCAGAACGGCGGGACCGAGGCCGTCATCGTGCGGCTGGCGCCCGGGGCGAACAAGAGCACAGTCGACCTCGCGACCGGCGCGCCGCAGGGCCTGACGCTCGAGGCGGCGAGCGAGGGAGCCTGGGGCAGCAACCTCCGCGTGACGGTGACCCACCCGGCGCCGGGCGTGATCCCCGCGGCGGAAGAGGCGCAGGTCTTCACGCTCACGGTGCGCGAGGTGGATCCCGAGGCGCCGAGCGATACGAGCCGTGATCGAGCCACCGAGACGTTCATCAACGTGTCCGTGTCCAGCAGCAGCGCGCGGTACGTGAAGCGGGTGCTGGAGCAGCAGTCCCGCCTGGTGCGCGTGAAGACCGACGCCTCGCAGCGGCCGAGCATCGTCACCGACGAGGCCCTCTCGAGCGTCACCGACGGCGACGACCTCGAGGCCACGGACTACGACGACCCCTCGGACGCGACGTTCCGGTCGAAGCGCCGCGGCATCTACGCGCTCGACGCGATCGACACGGTGAACCTGCTCTGCCTGCCGCCCCCCGCCCGCGCGGTCCCGATGTTCCCCAGCGTGTGGACCGCGGCGGCGGCCTACTGCGAGGGGCGCTTCACGATGCTGCTCGTGGACCCGCCGTCCTCGTGGGTCACACCGGCCGACGCCGCCGGGCGCAAGAGCCTCACGAGCCTCACGAGCAAGAACGCGGCCCTCTACTTCCCGCTGCTCGTGATGCCGGACCCGCTCGCCGCCGGCCGGCCGGCGAGCTTCGCCCCGTGCGGCGCGGTCGCCGGCGCCATCGCGCGCACCGACGCCGAGCGCGGCCTGTGGAAGGCGCCGGCCGGGCAGGACGCGGGCCTGCGCGGCGTCGACGGGTTCACGACGAGCCTCTCCGATCCCGGCGCGCGGCTGGTCCTCACGGACGCGCAGTGCGGCGTGCTGAACCCCGCGGGCGTGAACGCGCTGCGCCCGCTCGGCGTCGCCGGCCCGGTGGTGTGGGGCGCGCGCACGGCGCAGGGCGCGGACGTGCTCGCCTCCGAATGGAAGTACCTCTCCGTGCGGCGCCTCGCGCTCTATGTCGAGCAGAACCTCAAGGACGGCACGCGCTGGGCCGTCTTCGAGCCGAACGACGAGCCGCTCTGGTCGCAGCTCCGGCTCTCGATCGGCACGTTCATGCACCAGCTCTTCCGTCGCGGCGCGTTCAAGGGGGCGCGCCCGCAGGAGGCCTATTTCGTCAAGTGTGACGCCGAGACGACGACGCCCGCCGACCAGGATCGCGGCATCGTCAACGTGATCGTGGGCTTCGCGCCGCTGAAGCCCGCCGAGTTCGTCATCCTGCAGTTCCAGCAGATCACCCGGGCGATCGCCTGAGCGGAGGTAGGACATGCCCGCGAACCTGACAGCCCCCGGCGTCTACATCGAAGAGATCCCGAGCGGAGTGCGCACGATCGTCGGCGTCTCCACCTCGGTCACCGCGTTCATCGGACGGGCGCGCCGCGGTCCCGCGGACGTGGCGACGCGGGTCACGAGCTTCGGCGAGTTCGATCGCGTCTTCGGCGGCCTGTGGAGCCAGAGCGATCTGGGCCATGTGGTCAGCCACTTCTTCCAGAACGGCGGGCGCGAGGCGGTCATCGTGCGCGTCCACGCGGGGGCGCTCGCGTCGACGGCGACGGTGCCCGGCGACATGGTGCTCACGGCGACGGCCGACGCCGCGGCGCTGTCGGGCTTCGATCACCTCCGCGTGGCGGTGACGCACGAGGCCGCGCCGGAGGCCTACACGCTGCAGATCACGGCGGAGGACGCCGAGGACGCCGCCCTGACGGACGGGGACGGCGTGGCCTACCAGGTGACGATCCCGCTGAGCCTCGAGGGCGACCCCGCCGCCGCGATCGCCGGCGCCACGACGGGCACCGCCCCGGCGATCGCCCTGGCGGAGCTGTCGAGCGCCCCGCCCGCGGCGCGCCCGAGCGCCACGGCGGGCGTGCGAGGCACGGGCGACGCCGTGCGCCTGCCGATCCCGGGCGCGCTCTCGTTCGCCGCGGCCAACCCGGGGACCTGGGGCGATCAGGTCCGCATCCAGATCTCGCCCACCGGCTCCACGTTCACGCTGCAAGCGCGCCTCGTCGACGCGACCGGCCGCGAGCTGGAGAGCGAGATCTACTACGGCCTCGTCCACACCCAGGGGGCGCTCACGTACATCGGCGACGTGCTCCGGACGCGCTCGTCCCTGCTCCGGCTGGCCGCCGTGCCCACCGCGGTCCCGGCCGTGGAGGCCAGCGCGACCCTCTCGAGCGGCTCGGACGGCACGCCGCCGGCCATCGGCGCCTACGAGGGCAACGAGGCGAGCCGCACCGGGCTGTATGCGCTCGACGAGCTCGACGTGGTGAACCTGCTGTGCGTCCCGTTTCCGGCGGAGGACGTGACCCAGATCGACGAGGCGGCCCGCGCCGGCTTCTGGAGCGGCAAGGCGCTGCCGTGGTGCCGGGCGCGCGGCGCGTTCGCCGTGATCGACCCGCCGCCGTCGTGGTCGAGCTTCGACGCCGTGAGCGCGGACCTCGCGAACGCCGCCGGGTGGATGAGCAGCCTGCAGTCGCCGCACGGCGCGCAGTACTTTCCGAACGTCCGCGCGCCGGATCCGCTCCAGGAGAACAGGCTGCGCACGTTCGCGCCGTGCGGCGTGATCGCCGGCGTGTTCGCGCGCACCGACGGGGCCCGCGGCGTGTGGAAGGCGCCCGCGGGCCTCGAGGCGACGCTGGCCGGCGTGCTCGACCTGACCGTGGGCCTCACGGACGGCGAGCAGGGCACGCTCAACCGGGAGGGCGTCAACTGCCTGCGCGCGTTCGCGGGGGCGGGCCGCGTGGCGTGGGGCGCGCGCACGCTCACGGGCCAGGACCGGGCCGCCTCGGAGTGGAAATACGTGCCCGTGCGGCGCCTCGCGAGCTACCTCCAGCAGACGCTGCTGCGCGGCACCCGCTGGGCCGTGTTCGAGGGCAACGACGAGCCGCTCTGGTCGCAGCTCCGGCTCAACATCGGGGCTTTCATGCACCAGCTCTTCCGTCAAGGCGCGTTCGCCGGTCGCACGCCCGCGGAGGCCTATTTCGTGAAGTGCGACGCCGACACCACGACCCAGGCCGACATCGACGCCGGGATCGTCAACGTGATCATCGGGTTCGCGCCGGTGAAGCCCGCCGAGTTCGTCGTCATCAAGCTGCAGCAAATCGCCGGTCAGAGCACATAGGAGGAGACGATGCCTGCCTTCACGGTCAACACGCAGCGCTTCGACCCGTACAAGAACTTCAAGTTTCGCGTGAAGTGGGATGGCCGGTACGTGGCGGGCGTGAGCAAGGTGAGCGCGCTCAAGCGCACGACGGACGTGGTGGAGCACAGGAGCGGCGGCGACCCGTCGAGCGCCCACAAGTCGCCGGGACAGACCAAGTGGGAGGCGATCACGCTAGAGCGCGGCGTCACGCACGACACGGCCTTCGAGCAGTGGGCCGCCAAGGTCTGGCGCCTGGGCGCGGGTCTCGGCGCGGAGGTGTCGCTCGCGGACTTCCGCAAGGACATCCTCATCGAGGTCTACAACGAGGCCGGCCAGGTCGTGCTCGCGTACAAGGTCTACCGGTGCTGGGTCTCGGAGTACCAGGCGCTGCCCGAGCTCGACGCGAGCGCCAACGCGGTCGCGATCCAGTCCCTCAAGCTGGAGCACGAGGGGTGGGAGCGCGACGTCTCGGTGGTCGAGCCGACCGAGCCGACGCTGTCCGATGGCTGAGCTCGTGCCGCTGCGACCGGCCGCGGTGCTCGAGGCCTGGGAGGGAGGCCTCGCCCAGGGCACCGTGGAGCGGGCTCTCACGCTGCTCGCGCTGGCGATGCCCGGCGCGACGCGCGACGCGCTCGCCGATCTATCCATCGGTCAGCGCGACGCGCTGCTGCTGGAGCTGCGCACGCGGAGCTTCGGGCCCACGGCGCCGTGCGTGGTGCGCTGCCCCCGCTGCGAGGAGACCCTGGAGTTCCCCGTTCGGCTCCCGGATCTTCGCGTGCCGGCGCCCGCCGCGGCGGAGGCGGTCGTGACGTTCGGCGATCTTCGCCTGCGCGTGCGGCCCGCCACGAGCCGTGACCTCCTGACGATCGCCGGCGCGGCGGATCCGGTGCGCGCGCTGCTCGATCGGTGCGTGATCGCGGAGCGCGCGTCGGCGGGCGATCCCGCGGCCGTGCCCGCGGAGGCGGCCGAGCTCGTGGCAGCCGAGATGGCGCGGCTCGATCCGCAGGCGGACGTGCGCTTCGATCTGTCGTGCGCCGCGTGCGGCGCGGCGTGGACCACCGTGTTCGACGTGGTGTCCTATCTCTGGCGCGAGATCGAGGCCGAGGCGCGGCGGCTGATGGCCGAGGTCGACGCGCTGGCGCGCGCGTACTGCTGGCCGGAGCTGACGATCCTCGAGATGTCGCGGCCGCGGCGCCTCGCTTACCTCCGGCTCGCGGGTGCCGCGTGAACTTCCTGGAGTCGCTCGCGGGGCGCGCCCGAGAGGCCGTGGCGGTCGTGGAGCCGCCGCGCGTGCCGTTCGTGAACGTGTTCCCGGACGGCGGGCCCGCGGCCCAGCGCGACGAGGGCGCGCGCGACGCGGCGCCGGGGGTGGCGATCCTGCGCCCTCCTTCGGGTGAGCCGGATCTCCCACGGGCCGCGCGCTCGGCCCGCGGCGAGGAGCGTGTCGTGACGGCCGCGCTCGGGGAACGGCGCTCGATGGACGTGCCGCTCCGCGCGAGCCCCGTCGCGCCGGCGCCCGAGCCGCCCGAGCCGCCCGAGCCGCGCGCGCCGCGCGTCGAGCGCGGGGTCGAGCAGCGCGTCGTGCGCTCCGGGCCCGCGGCGCAGGAGCCGCCGGCGATCGCGCCGCCGCCCGCGCGCGTCGAGGCGCCGCGCGTCGTGCGCGAAGAGCGCTGGATCCACGAGGTCCACGAGGCGCGGGAGCGCCTCACGGAGCGGCACACCGAGCGCGTGGTGGAGCGCGTCCCGGCGCCGGTCGACGCGCCTCCGATCGTGGCCGCGCCCGCGCCGCCGCGGCGCGCGCGGCCAGAGCCGCCGCGATCGCCGTCGCCCGCGCCGCTCCCCCCTGGACCCAGGAGGGTCGCGCTCCCGGAGGAGCCCGCTGCGCCGAAGGGGCCCGCGGCCCCGCCGCCGCCGGTCCATGTCTCGATCGGCCGCATCGTGGTCCGCGTGCAGGCGCCGGCCGCGGCGCCGCGGACAGAGGTCTCCCGTCCTGCTCCCCCGGCGCTCAGCCTGGAGGCGTACACGGCGGAGCAGCGCCGCGGAGGGCGTCGATGAGCAACTCCCTCGCCATCGCCACGGTCACGGGGACGCTCGTGAACCGCGTGCAGGCCCTGATCAACAGCGTCGGGCTCACCGGCTACGAGGCCTCGGCCGATCACCCAAAGACCGATCCGTCGCCGGGCGTTTACCTCTCGCTGTATCACCTCGCGCCGAACCCCGCGCTGCGGAACCTCGATCTGCCCACGCGGCGCTCGAGCGGCGAGCCGGGCCAGCGCCCCGTGCTCGCGCTCAGCCTGCGCTACCTGTTCTCGTTCGTCGGCGACGCGGCGACGTTCGACGCGGAGCGGCTCGCGGGCCTGGTGCTCACGGATCTCCACGCGCGGCCGGTGCTGACCCCCGACGAGATCACGACGTACCTCGGCACGCTGGGCGACGGCCACTACCTGCTCGCGTCCGACCTCGGGCGCCAGATCGAGCGCGTCAAGCTCACGCCCCTCAGCCTGGACACGGAGGAGCTCTCGCGCGTCTGGGGGCTCTACAACCAGAGCTTCTTCGCGCTGTCGATGGCGTGGGAGGCGACCGCGGTCCTGCTCAGCGGAGAGATCGAGCCCAGGGCCGCGCTGCCGGTGGCCACGACCGGGCTCGTGGTGCGGCCCGCCATCACGCCCGCGATCACCCGCCTGTACGAGGTGTCGAGCCGGCAGCCCGTGGCCGGCGCGGACGACGTGCTGGTGATCGAGGGCACCGGCCTGCTCGGCGAGGTCACGCGCGTCTTCATCGGCGCGGCGAGCGTGAGCGTCGGCGCCGCGGATCTGCAGGACGACGCGCTGCGCGTGGACCTGTCGACCGTGACCGGGCTCTTGCCCGGCGTGCACGCGGTGGTGATCGAGCACCAGGTGCTGGTGCCGGGCGCGGCCGGCGCCGGGCTGCGCCCCGGCGGCGTGTCGAACCCGCTCGCCTTGAGGGTGCGGCCCACGCTCGGCGCGATGTCGTCGTCCGTCGTCGCGCTCACGAACCGGCGCGTGCGGATCGCCGTCACGCCGCTCCCTTCGGCCGACCAGTCCGTGGAGCTCGCGCTGGAGTCGACCACGGGGCCCGATCGGCGCAGCAGCGATCGGTTCACGATCGACGGCGCCGACGTGGTGTTCGACGTGGCGGATCTCCCGAGCGGAACGTGGCGCGTGCGCGTGTCGATCGACGGCGCGGACAGCCTGCCCACCATGACCGCCGGCGTGTACACCGGCCCCACGCTCACCGTGCCATGAAGCCAGCGCGGGCGGCGACCGGGTCCTCCAATCCGCTCTCGGCCTCGCTCGCCGCGGTGCGCGCCTGCATCGAGCGCGCGAGCAACACCGGCCCTCCGCCCGCGCTGCCCGAGCCGCCGTCCGGCTCGCCGCTCGCGGCGCTGCGCGATCGCTTCCACCTGTCCGCGTTCGATGTCGCGGTGATCGCGTGCGCCGCCGCGGTCGAGCTCTCGCCGGGCTTCAGCAAGAGCTGCGGCGCCGCGCTCGGGGATCCGGCGCGCCGCGCGCCCACGGTCGCGCTCTGCATCGCCCGCCTCCCGGGCGCGCGCTGGGACGCGTTCTCGCCGGGCGGCCCGCTCTGCCGCTTCCGCCTCGTGCGCCTCGGAGAGGGCGACGTCTTCACGGGGCGCTCCGTCACGCTGCCCGAGCCCGTGCTGCATTTTCTGGTGGGCGCGCCGGCGCGCGACGAACGCCTGGAGGCGCGGCTCCGGGACGTGGAGCCGCGCCGCGCGCTCCCGCCGTCCCGCGCGGCGGTGGCCAGGGTCATCGGCGAGATCCTGCGCGATCCAGGCGCGCCGCACGTGCAGCTCGTGGTCGCGAGCGCCGAGGAGGCGAGGCCGCTCTTCGCCGCGGTCGCGGCCGAGCAAGGCCGGGCGCTGTGGGAGCTGCCGGCGTGGGCGCTGCCCGACGCGCCCGAGGAGCGCGTGGACCTGCTCTGGACGTGCGCGCGCGACGCGCGCCTGTGCGGCGCGCTGGTGCTGCTCGACGTCGCGAGCGCCGGCGAGCCAGCGCACGCCCGCGCCACCGTCGATTTCGCGACCCGCGCGCCGGACCCGCTGCTGCTCTGCGGGCCCGAGGTGGTGCGGCCGAAGGGGCGCCGCGTCTTCAGCGCGTCGCTCCCGCGCCTGCCTCACGAGGAGGCCAAGGACCTCTGGCGCCAGGCGCTGAACGGCGCCGCGGACGCGGAGTCTCTCGACGTGGCGGGGCTCGCCGCGCGGTTTCAGCTGAGCCCCGACGGCATCGCCTCGGCCGCGACGAGCGTCGCGCACCGGCCGGCCGGCGAGCCCCCGGGCCGCGCCGTGTGGCGCGCGTGCCGGCTGCTCTCCCGCGCGCGCCTCGACGATCTCGCGCAGCGCATCGAGCCGGACGCGGACTGGGATCGGCTGATCCTCCCGCCCGAGGAGATCCGGACGCTGCGCGCGATCGAGGCGCAGGTGCGCCACCGCGCGCGCGTGTTCCACCAGTGGGGCTTCTCCCGCCAGGGGGAGCGCGGCAGCGGCACCGCGGCGATCTTCTCGGGGCCGAGCGGCACCGGCAAGACGATGGCCGCGGAGGTGCTCGCCGGCGCGCTCGAGCTCGATCTCTACCGGATCGATCTGTCGTCGGTCGTGAGCAAGTACATCGGCGAGACCGAGAAGAACCTGCGCCGCGTGTTCGACGCGGCCGAGGAGGGCGGCGCGATCCTGCTGTTCGACGAGGCGGACGCGCTCTTTGGCAAGCGCACCGAGGTGAAGGACAGCCACGACCGGCACGCCAACATCGAGGTAAGCTACCTGCTCCAGCGCATGGAGAGCTACCAGGGCCTCGCGATCCTCACGACGAACCTCCGCAAGAACATCGACGACGCGTTCCTGCGGAGGATCCAGTTCGTGGTGGAGTTCCCGTTCCCGGACGCCACCCAGCGCGAGCGCATCTGGCGCGCGGTCTTCCCGCCGCAGACGCCGATCGACGGCGTGGATCCGCGGCGGCTCGCGCGCCTCGCCGTGGCGGGCGGCAACATCAAGAACATCGCGCGCAACGCCGCGTACCTCGCGGCGGCCCAGGACCGGCCCGTGGGCATGCAGCACCTGCTCGAGGCCACGCGCCTCGAGTACACGAAGCTGGGGCAGCCGCTCACGCCCACCGAGCTGCGCGGGTGGCTGTCGTGAAGCCGCGGGCGGTGACGCTGCACATCGGCGAGCTGGAGATCGCCGGCCTCGATCCCGCGGGGCGCTTCGACGTGGCGCGCGGGCTCGAGGGCGAGCTCGCCAGGCTGCTCGCGAGCGAGGGCGTGCCGGAGGGGCTGCTCGAGGGGCGGGCGGTGCTCCCGCAGCTCGCCCTCGACCACGGGGCCGCCGCGGTCCCGCTGGAGCTGGGGCGCGCCGTGGCCCGCGCCCTCTACGAGGGGTGGCGGTGAGGACCCACGCGACGCGGAAGCACGCGCACGGCGCGCGGCGCGACAGGCGCAAGGACCGCGGCCGGCCGCAGCCCGCGGGGCCGGAGCGCGAGCTCACCGACCGGGAGAGCTTGCTCGATCACCTCGACGCGGAGCCCGTCGAGGCGGCGCCGGCCCCGACGCTGGCCGAGACGTGGGCGCAGGTGACGGCCGGATCCGCGATGGACCTGCCCTACCGCGCCGAGCTCGAGGCGCGCTTCGACCAGGACCTGGGCCACCTCCAGGTGTTCGGCGGCGCGGAGGCGCGCTCGCTCCTGGACGCGCTCGGCGCCGAGGCCGCGACCCGCGGCGCGCAAATCGTGCTTGCCGGCCCGGACGTGCCGCTCGAGACCGTGGCGCACGAGATCGCGCACGCGTTGCAAGGCGGCGGGACGGTCGCGGACGAGTGGCCCGGCGTGCTCGCGGAGAGCCACGAGGCCGAGGCGCGCGCCGACGCCGCCGCGCAGGCCGCGGCGCAGGGCGAGCAGGTCTCGCCCGACCTGCTCTCGGCCGCGCCGATGCGCCGCGGCTTCGTGGCGCTCCGGCGCGCGGGGGCGACCGCGCCCCGCCCGGGCGCCGCGCTCGGCTCGGCGCGCGCCGCCCGCGACATCGACGTGGACGACGCCCCGTCGGCCCGGGACGCCGAGGCGCGCGCGCGCCGCCGGTCCTCGCCGGGGCGAAGGGCGTCGCCTGCCTCGAGGGACGAGGCCGTTGCCCGGCAGCCGCGCGCGCCCCGGCCGCGCGAGGCGAGCCCACGGGCGCCGGCGGCCGCGTCCACCGAGGAGGCGCAGGAGCCCGCCGCGGCGGAGCCGGCCGAGGCGGCGCCGGAAGAGGCGCGCGAGGCCGAGGGGGAGCGGCGCGAGGCCGAGGCCGAGGTCGCTCCCGATCGCCAGCAGGAGATCCGGGATTCGCTGCGATCGGGCCAGGCGACGTGGGACGGCGCGAGCGAGGAGGCGGACCGCCACGAGGTGTCGGTCTGCCCGCGCAGCGCCGTGGGGCCGGGCGAGCGCCCGTTCGCGCGGGGCCCACCGCTCGACGTGCCCCCTGTGTCGGAGGAGACGCCCGGCGCCCCCGCCGAGCCGGAGGAGGTCGACCCGGAGGCGCTCGTGCGCGAAGCGGATGCGGCCGCCGCGCGGCAGGTCGAGTCCGGCCCGGGGACGCGGGGCCGCGGCGATCTGGGCGCCGACGCGCGCGCGCTCGAGCGCCAGATCGACGGGGAAGAGCTCCCGCGGATCCCGGAGGCGCCCGAGCTGGCGCTGACCGAGGAGGCGGATCCGGCGCAGATCGACGAGCGGCACGAGGCGCTCGGGGGCGAGCTCGACCGCGGCACGGAGACCGCGCGCGCGCAGTCCGACGAGGACTTCGGCGAGGATCGCCTCGCGCCCGCGGACGATCCCACGCTCGGGCACGATCAGGGGCTCGACGAGCTCGAGATCCCGGAGGTCGGGCTCGAGGAGATGGTGTCGAGCGAGAGGCTCGACCGCGTGATCACGGACGCGAACGCGGGGGCGCTGCCCCTGGACGAGGCGCTCGTCGTGCGCGACGAGGAGATGGCGCGCTACGAAGAGGCGCTGTCGCTCCAGACGGAGACGCGCGCGGACGTCGATCGGCACATCGGCGCGAGCGAGCGCCGCGTCGACGCCATGTGCGCGCGCGCGTGCGCCGACCGCGATCGGCGGATGACCGAGGCGCTCCGCGGCGTGGACCAGCGCCGGACCGACTGGCGAAAGGAGGCTGACGAGCACATCGGCGCCCGCCGCTCGGAGGCGAAGACGCTGGTCCAGGAGAGCGACGATCACATCGAGCGGGTGCACACCGACACGAACGAAGAGGCCAGCGGGTGCATGGAGACGGCGCGCACCGAGGCCGAGGGCTACTGGAGCGACGCGCAGGAGCGCGCGGAGAACAAGCTGCACGAGGAGCAGGACAGGAGCCTCCTGGAGGAGGCGCTCGACTGGCTCCTGGACCAGTTCCGCGAGTGGATCACTGACTTCTTCGACGCGTGCCGCGAGGCGGTGGACTCGCTGCTCGACGCGTGGAGCGAGGCGGCGCACGCGATCGTGGACGCAGGCCACGCCGCCATCACCGCGACCATCGAGACCACCCAGGACGCGCTCGACCTCATGGCGGACAACCTGCCCGGCGAGCTCGGCGAGATCGCGCGCGCGTGGCGCGACGACGCGCACGCGTACCTCGACGAGGTGCAGGCCGACGTCGATCGCGCGGCCGAGGACCTCCACGCCTCGATCGACGAGAGCATCGAGGGGCTCCGCGAGGACCTCCACGGCGCCCTCGACGACCTCGAGGAGGGGCTGCTCGAGGCCGTCGACGACCTGGAGAGCTTCCTCGAAAACCCGATCTCGACCATCCTGCGCCAGTTCTCACCGGAGCTCGCCGACCTCGTCGACGAGGGGCTCGACGGGCTCGCCCGGCGCGCCGCCGATCACATCAACTCCTGGATGGCGTCCGCGGTCGAGAGCACCGGCCTCGGCCGGCTCACGCGGTGGCTCCAGGACCTGCACACGCAGAACGTGTGCAGCGAGGAGGCGTTCGCCGAGGCGGAGCAGCGGACGTGCGCCGCCTTCGAGGCGCTGCTCCAGCAGGCGCTCGGCTGGTTCGACGGGCTGCTCGCGAGCCCGGCCGCGCAGTCGGTCCAGGAGAGTCTCCAGGAGCAGCGGGACCAGGCCGCCGAGGAGCAGGTGAGTTCCGTGATGGGGTTCCTGGACTTCCTCCAGGACTTCGCGGGGCCGATCTACGAGGTGTGGCTGGTCGTCGAGCAGGCCGCCGGGAGCGTGATCGACGCGCTCGGCGACATCGGCCAGACGGTGTGGCGCCACGTCGCCGAGGCCCTCGGGATCGACCCGAACATCGGCCCGCTGGAGGCGCTCCGGAGCGGCATCCAGAGCGTCTGGGACGGCATCGTCGAGTTCGTGCGGCCGCTCGCCGACGGCATCCTCAGCGCGTGGCGCTGGCTGCGGGACAACACGCCGATCGGCGCCATCATCGATTTCTTCGCCAGCCTGCCCGAGGCGTGGAACACGCTCACCGAGCTCGCGGGCAGCGTCGCCGACGGCCTCGGCGAGGCGCTCGCGGAGGCCGCCGAGCTCCTGAGCGGCACCGTGATCCCCGCGATCGAGGGGGCATTGCAGGCCGTGAGCGGCGTCCTGCACACGCTCATCGACGTCGCGTCGCGGTTCGTCGACGGGATCCTCGGGACGCTGGAGGGCCTGCTGAGCTGGGAGTCGGGCCTCGCGCTGCTCGACGCCCTCGTGGGCGTCGTGCAGGCGGTGTTCTCGCCGATCGTCGCGGGGATGCGCCTGCTCGCGGACTGCGCGATCTTCTTCTGGCGCACCATCGCCGACGGCGTCGCGAGTTTGCTCGACTGGCTCCGCACGCTCGCGGACATCGCCGTCGGCGTCGTCACGGCGCTCGTGGCGCCGCCGCTCTCGTTCGTCACGTTCTTCGCGGGCGCGGTGTGGCTCTACGTCGTCCCGCAGTGCTGCAAGGCGCCGATCCTCAACTTCTTCCTCGACGTCTGCATCCGCATCCTGCGCTTCTTCCCCGAGCCGGCCGATTTCCTCCTGGCGGCCGTGTACAACGGCGCGCTCGCGTTCCTGGAGACGATCCGCGGCTCGCCCGACGAGCAGAAGGTGAAGGCGATCGATCTGTTCGCCAGCATCTTCGCGGGCAACGCGGAGCTCGCCGCCGGCTTCGCGGTCGGCCTGGTCAAGGGCGTCTGGGAGAGCACGGGCGGCACCATCATCTTCCTCCTCCAGGCGGTCGCGTGGCTGATCGCGCTGCCGTTCCGCCTGGTGCAGTGGGCGACGGGCCTCGCCGACGGCACCACCGAGGAGGACGGGGTGAGCCCCGGCGGCGCGGCCGGCGAGGAGCCCGCCCCGGAGAGCGAGGGCGAGGGCGCCGAGGAGGTCATCGACGATGGCACGACCGTGCTGCGCCGCGCGCGCGATCCGCCGGGATCGCGCGCCGCCGAGGAGCGACCGCCGGGCGAGCCCGCGCGGCAGGAGGACTCGCTGCCCGCGGACGGCGCTGCGGCTGGTGGGGCCGGCGCCGGCGGGCGTCAGGCTCGATCGGCCGAGACGCGACCCGCCGAGACGACGCCGCAGCCTGCCGCGCTGTCGGCCACGGCCGAGGGCGCGGCGCGCGCCCGCGCCGAGCCCGAGGACCCGGCCGAGCGGGCCGAGGAGATGGAGGGCGCGGTCGGCCCGAGCACCGACGAGGAGGAGGAGCGCGAGCAGGAGGGCCAGGACGAGGACGACGAGATAGAGGACATCGACGAGGCCGAGGCCGGCGTCGAAGAAGGCGGGGAGCTGGGCGGCGACGAGGGTGACGAGGGCGCGGCGCCCGCGGCGTCCGAGGCGCCGCCCCAGATCCGCACGCCGCCGGGGAGGCCAGCGATCGCGGTGGCCGCCACGACCGGCGGTCGCGTCGCGACGCCGGCCGTCGGCGCGGCGCGGTCGCCGGGGGCGCGTCCGGCGCCGCCGGCCTCGGTGGCTGGGCAGGTCGCTGCCACGGCCGATGCGCCCGTGGCCGCGCCGCCGGAGGAGATCCCCGGCGAGCCGGTGTCCGACGAGGAAGAGGAGATCGACGGCGAGGCTTCCGGCGAGCGGGAGGAAGGCCTCGAGGGGGCGACCGGCGGGGATGGGGCGACCGGCGGCCAGGAGGAGGGCGCGGAGCCGCCCGCGGCGCCCGATCTCCCGTCCGTCGGCGAGTTCTTCCGCCAGCTCGCGACCGAGGGCTTCACGCGCGAGGACGTGCGCGGCCTGCTCGACGGCATCCGCGCGGCGTCGCGCGGGCTCGTGCGCTCGCTCGCGCAGAGCGCCGCGCGGTCGCTCCTCGACGCGCTCAACGCGCGCGGCGCCGCGTACCAGATCGGCGAGACCCTGGGCACGATCGCCGGCATGGTCGTCGTGGAGGTCGTGCTGGCCGTCTTCACGGGCGGCGGCAGCACGGCCGTGACGGCGGCCAAGGCGATCCTCCAGGGGAGCCGCGGCGTGGCGCGCCTCGCGGGCGTGGTGTCCCGGCTGCGGCGCGCGATCCAGCCCCTCTTCGAGATGGTCAACCGCCTCCGGCGCACGGCGCAGGGGCTGCTGTCGCGCGTGATGGGGTGGCTCGACAACGTCGTGCAATGGATGCAGCGCACGCTGCGCCGCTTCCTCGGCCGCGGCCCGCGCGCGCCGCGGCCACGCGCGCCGGCGGCGCGGCCACGCGCGCCGGCGGCGCGGCCGCGTGGGCCGCGGCCCGCAGGACCGCGTAGCGTGGGAGCGCCGCGGAGAGCAGGAGGGCCGCGCAGAGGGACGGGACCGCGAAGAGCGGGGGGACCGCGAAGGGGGACGGGACCGCGAAGAGGAACCGGCCCGCGCCGAGGCCCTGGGCCGCGGCGCACCGGCGCGGGACGCGGTCGCGGCGCGGGACGCGGTCGCGGCGCGGGACGCGGTCGTGGCACCGGACGCGGCCGTGGACGAGGGCGGGGGCGCGGTCGCAGCGGAGGGCGCCGTCGGCGTCGCAGGCGCCGGCGGCGTGATCGCGGCGGGATCGCAGGCCGCGTGCGCATTGCGGCCGCGGCCGCGTGGCGCGCGGTGACCGGGCTGGCACGCACGCGCGTCGTGCCTCGCAACCAGGTCCTGCAGACCGCGCGCGGCGCCGCGCGCTCGGCTGCGCCGGGCATTGCCATCCGAGTGGCAGCGCGCCATCTCGGAACACACATGTGGACACTCCGCATGACCGGCCGGCAGGGCCGCCGGCGCGCGACCGTTTCCCGCGGCCGGGCATGGTTCGGCCGCGACGAGCGGCGGCGACCGTGGTACTCCGCGGCGCCGGATCAGACGCGGCGGCACCGGCGCGCGGTGGAGCACATCGCACAGGATCTCGGCCGCGAGGCCCGCAGGATCGCAGAGCACGAGGCCAGTCCGCGGGAGATCCATCGCAGGTTGTCGCCGGACGTTCGTCGAGAGGAGGCTTCGCCGACACCGCGGCTGCTCACCGGCGTGCGACTGGATGTCGACGAAAACCACTTCGAGACCGATCGGAGGCGCACCGAGCTGCACTATCCGTACGAGCTGAGCCCCAACATGGCCAAGAAGACGCTCCCCCCGATTCCGATAACGGTCACCTATCCCACGGGGCTCACGGACAACACGGGACACTTCCTCGCGACGAGCGCCGATCCACCTATCCGCAACTTCGGGCCGTACTTCCTCCAGGCAGAGGCATTGACGTCCACGACGCACAGCCATTTCGTCCCGATCACGAGCACCAACAAGGGCTCGCTGTCGTCGGGGGACTGGAGCGCCTCCAGCCGCCAGGGACGCGACCGCCGATGGCGCGCGTGCCTGCCTTCATCGAGGTACGCTCCTGAATATTACCATTGGGATGCGACGGGGCGACGATTCAAGAGGGGAGCGTGGAATGGCCCTCTCTTGAACCGGGAAACGGAGATGAGGGCGCTGGCGGTGGCGCTCGACCAGACGCAGACGGACGCCGGGACGGTCGGCGCGCTGCTCTCCAATCCCAACCCCGAGCAGCCGCGTATGCCGACGAACCTCGACGCGGAGGACAGGATGGGGTTGGGCGGTCACGGGGCGTCGAGGCACGTGCTAGGCACCGGGTATGGCGTGGACAACGTGACCGACCTCGCGTTCCGCGCTGCTTTCGATCACATCGTCGAACCGGATTTCAGCGCCGGCGGTGCGAATCGCTTCGTTCGCGCGCCTGTTCCCGGCAACGCGCCGCTCGGCGGGCCGAGACCCGGAGTCGCCTCCTCGTTCAGGGATCTCGCCTCGGCGAACGCGGCGCTCGTCGACGCATTCAGGACGATCGTGCGGGGCTGGCGCCGAGCCGGGTCGGAGTATCGGGACGCGATCGCCAAGCCCTACGGCAAGGCCGACCCAGAAGTCACGTTGAGATCCCCGGTCCGCGTCGTCATCGCTGAACGGCCGTCGACGACCACCCACACGAGTCAGGTTTCCGCTCCTCTCCCGACGACGGACGTGCCGCAATACGTCGGTCATCCCGGCGCGGGGTTGGCCCACGTGAAGAGCAATGGAGCTCCGGTCAGCGCTGCGGTGCAAGCGGCGTGGGCCGCTTTGACCGCGGCCGGACTCCGGCCGCTGTCGAGCGATCCAGCAGAGCGCGCACGTTATCGGGCGTGGTGGAGAGCGAACCATGCGGCCCTCGGGCTGCCCGCGCGGCCGCCGGGGTGGCGGACGATGGCCGGACAACCTCTGACGACGTTGCGTGAGCGGAACACGCGGCGCGTCCAGCTCGTCGTGTTCGGCACGCACCAGCACTCGCCCGCGCACGGCCTCTATGTCAAGACGTTTTACCCCGTGCTATAAGCTCGACGAGGGGAGCGGCGCGGGGTTGTATGGTCTTCGACACCGTCCTGGAGTGGCTGAAGATTGCGGACGCGTGGCCGGGCGTGCGTTCGTGGCACTGCCTGCTGCATGCCTGGGAAGAGCTCGCGTGCCTCCCCGTCCAACGGCCCGCGCTCGTGCAGCAGATGAACCGCCGTCTCGCGTCGTGGCCGGCGCAGGAACGCTCACTGTGGCTCGACAGCCGTCAGGAGCAGATGGAACCCGACCCCCGCGGGTGGCAGGCCGGCTTCCTGACCGCCGTCGAGCAGGAGCTGATCTCGCTCGTTCGCTCCCTGTCGTGCAGCCCTCGCTCGTTGAGCCCGGCCGGCGTCCTTGGGGCGCAGTGGCTGCAGCAGGTGCAGCACTGGACCGTCCTGTTGCCCTGGAACGCCAAGAGCACCCGAGAGGCCGCGCGGCTGTTTCCCGCGCTCGATGCCTTGACGTTCACCGGAAATTTGAGTGGCGACGGAACCTGGTCCAAGCGTCAGCGCGCCGAGCTCCTCTCGTTCGCCGCCACCGAGCTGCCCTTCCACCTGCGGGGCCTCGGCGTCCCCGGCGCAGAGCTGGGCGCCTGCGAGCTCGGGGAGCTCATGGCATCGCCGATTGCGCGAGAGGTGCGTCGCCTCGCGCTGGACAGCGACGGCGCCGCCGCGTCGGTGTTCGACTCCGTTCCGGGGAACATCCCGCTGTCCGAGCTCGAGGAGCTGGATCTGAGCGGCAGCTCCCACATGGCTTACGGAGACAGGCTATCGAACGTCCTCTCATTGACCGCCGGCCTTCAATCGCTCTCCTTGCGCCGCGTGGGCATCGACGAGGATCGGTTGATTCGCCACTTGACGGCTGCCCCGCTCCCTCGGCTCCGAGCTCTCAGCCTCGCCGATACCGCCGCCACCGAGCGCTTCCTCCGCTGGCTGGCAGGCTCACCGCTCGCTGCCACGCTTCGGAGGGTCGATCTGCGCCGCTGCAAGATCCTCCGGGAGAGCGCGGTGGAGAGCGCCCGGCTCATGCTGGCGCAGCGCGCGCCGGACACGGATGGCACGGATGCGGAGCCCCGTCTGCGCATCTGGCTCGACGACGATCTCTGGCTGGACGACACGGCCCCGGTCGAGCTCGCTCTCAGATCCGCTGACGGATGAGGCTCCACGGGCCTCCGCGGGGGTGTCTGCGCGCCGCTGAGGACAGCCGCGGCTCCCGAACGGCGGCCCTTTACCCCGCCCCTCCGTCCGTGGTCTACTCCGTCCCCGGAGGAGCTTCCGTGTCCGCATTCCCCGGCACGCCACGCACGTTGAAGGGGGCGCTCGTGGCCATCGATCCGCTCGTCCCCGTGCCGACGGTCGTGCTCTTCCAGTACAACCCGCACACGCTCACGCGCCAGCTCGAGGCGCGCGGCGCGGACGGCGGGCCCGCGGCCACGAGCTACACGGGCGCGCCCGTCGAGACCATCAACGTCGAGATCGAGCTCGACGCCACCGACGGCCTCGAGACCCAGGACCCGCTCGCCGTCTCCCTCGGCGTCCACCCGCAGCTCGCCGCGCTCGAGAAGCTCGTCTACCCGCCCTCCGCGCGGATCATCGCCAACACCGTGCTCGCGGCGCTCGGCAGCATCGAGGTCGTGCCGCCGCAGGGGCCGCTCATCCTGTTCATCTGGGGGCCCAGGCGCGTGCTGCCCGTCAGCGTCAAGCAGTTCTCCATCGTCGAGGAGGCGCACGATCCGCAGCTCAACCCGATCCGCGCGCGCGTGTCGCTCGGCCTGCGCGTGCTCTCCACCGACGATCTCGGTCCCATGCACCCGGGGCACGCCCTGTTCCTCGCGCACCAGATCGCGAAGGAGGTCATGGCCGGCCTCGCCTCGGTGACGAGCACCGCCAGCGCGCTCAGCGCTTCGTGAGGCAAGCCATGGTCGATCCCACCAGCCGTTACGCCGCCGCCAGCCAGTCCCCGCTCCTCTGGGTCGACGCCACGGGGCGCGAGATCCGCTACCTCCCGCGCAGGTTCCTCGCGCCGGCCGACGCGTTCGAGGTCCTCGCCGAGGTGAGGGTGCAGGGCGGCGAGCGCCTGGACCTCATCGCCGCCCGGACGCTCGGCTCCGCGGAGGCGTGGTGGCGCGTCGCCGACGCCAACGAGGCCCTCGATCCCGCCACGCTCACCGCCGAGCCGGGCGCGCGCCTGCGCGTGCCCGTGCCGCGCCCATAAAGGCCGTCCGGATGCTCCCGGGCGCCGTCCTGACGCTCCTCTGCGGCCCCGCGGTCCCGCTGCCGGCGCCGGATCTCGCCGCGCTGCTCGACACCGTGTCCGTCAGCCACAGCGACGAGGGGCGCTCGACGTTCCAGATCGTGTTCCGCGCGCTCCGCGACACGGTCACAGGGCTCATCGATTATCCGGTCCTGCTCAGCCAGCGCGTGAAGGTCGGCACGCGCATCGTCCTCGTCGTCACGGTGAACGCGATTCCGCAGGTCCTGATGGACGGGATCATCACGCACCAGCAGCTCAACCCGGGCGACAAGCCGGGCAGCGGATCCATCACGGTCACCGGCGAGGATCTCGGGGTGCTCCTCGATCAGCTCGAGGTGCGCATGCCGTTCCCGGGCAACGACACCGCGCTCGCCTACACGCTGCTCGGGCCCTACGCCGCGCTCGGCCTCACGCCCATGGTGCTGCCCCCGCCCACGGACGTGCCGCCGGATCCCACGCGCGAGCTGCCCCACCCCCAGGGCACCGCCTGGGCCATCCTCACGCAGAAGGCGCAGCAGCACAGCTTCGTGTTCTTCGTCCTGCCGGGCCCCCTGCCGGGGCAGAGCATCGCGTACTTCGGCCCGCGCATCCCCGCGTTCTTGCCGCAGCGCGCGCTCACCACCGGCATGGGGGCGGCGAACAACGTCACCAGCATCTCCTTCCAGCACGACGGCACCCAGTCGACGCAGGTGATCGGCCTCGTGCAGGACGACAACCCCGCGGCCACGGTCCCGCCGCTGCCCGTCTACGGCCTGCCGCTGCTCACGCCGCCGCTCGCCGCGATGCCCTCGCTCTATGTCAACGCGCCCATCATGAAGACCAAGTTCCTGGAGGCGACGGCGCGCGCGAACTACGTCCGCGCCCTGCTCCAGGCCTCGTCCGAGACCACGGCCTCCACCGTGAAGTCGGTTACGGCGTCGGGCGAGCTCGACACGGCCCGTTACGGCGCGCTGCTCTACGCGCGGCAGCTTGTCGGCGTCCGCGGCGTCGGATACAGCTTCGATGGCCTCTATTACGTCAAGAGCGTCTCGCACTCGATCCGGCGGGGCGAGTACAAACAGAGCTTTCAGCTCTCGCGCGAGGGCCTGGGGGCCACGGTCCCGGCGGTCATCCCATGAGCACCTACTTCGGCAAGTACCGCGGCACCGTGATCAACAACTTCGATCCGCTGCAGATCGGCCGCGTCCAGATCAGCTGCCCGGCCGTGCTCGGCGAGAGCGTGCTCGCGTGGGCCATGCCGTGCGCGCCCTACGCCGGCGACGGAGAGGGCCTGTGGCTGGTCCCGCCGATCGGCGCGAACGTGTGGATCGAGTTCGAGGCCGGCGATCGCGACAAACCGATCTGGGTCGGCGGCTTCTGGAACGTGGGGCGCACGCCCGCGCTGCCCGGCCTGCCCACCACGAAGATCCTCAAGACCTCGGGCGCGACGCTCAAGCTCGACGATCTGCCGGGCGCGGGCGGGGTCACGATCGAGGTCGGGCCGCCGGTCGTCGGCGTGCCGGTGAAGATCGTGCTCAGCGCGCAGGGCGTCGAGATCTCCTGCGGCGCGGCGAGCGTGAAGCTCGATCCGGCCCGCGTGAGCCTCAACAACGGCGCGCTGGAGGTGATCTGATGGGCTCTCCGGTGCTGCACCAGGGCGCGCAGATCCAGTGCCCGCACGGCGTGCCGGCGCAAGCCGTCCCGTCGCAGGTCCGCGTCACCGTCGGCGGCCAGCCGATGCTCACGCAGATGGACACGTTCACGGTCGGCGGCTGCCCGTTCCAGCTCCCGGGGCCCACGCCCTCGCCGTGCGTGCAGGTGCGCTGGCTCGTGGCCTCGACGCGCGTGCGCGCGGGCGGCGCGCCGGTGCTGCTGCAGACGAGCACGTCGCTGTGCCTGGCCGCCACCCAGGCGCCGCAGGGCCCGGCCGTCGTCGCGGCCGCCTCGCCGAGGGTGACGGCGCTATGAGGGCGCTCTCGTTCCCCTACCGGATCGACCAGACCGGCCGCACGGCCACGGTCTCCGCCGACGACGAGGTGCGCGAGCTCATCGAGCAGCTCCTCTTCGTCGCGCCGGGCGAGCGGATCATGCGGCCCACGCTCGGCAGCGGCGTCGGGCAGCTCGTGTTCGCGCCGGCGGGCGAGCAGCTCGCGGCCACGACGCAGCACCTGGTGCAGGGCGCGCTCCAGACGTGGCTCGGCGATCGCATCCTCGTCGAGAGCGTCGACGTCGCGGCCGAGGAGGCGACGCTGACCGTGTCCGTCCGGTACCGCGTGCGCCTGACCGCCGAGGCGAGCACCGTCGTCGTCCGGGGCGAGGTGTAACGTGAGCGCGTTCGAAGGCCGCCGCCGCGCCCTCGAGGCCGCCTACTCCCTCGCGGACAACGGGCTCGAGCGCCTCGTGATCCCGGGCGCGGATCCGTCGCGCGACCCGGCCGATCTCCCGCTCCCCGCGGCCGGCCTGCCCGCGCGCATCGCCGGGCGCGTGGCGCTGCTCCGGTTCGTGACCCCGCGCGACGTCGCGGCGCTCTCGCCGGCCGAGGTGCACGTCGAGGGCGCGACCGCGCGCTGGATGGTGACGGCCCCGGAGCTCGGGACGATCCAGGGGCTCGACGGCGCGCTGCAGCAGGACGAGCTCGACTGGTTCGCCGCGCTCGCCGCGGCGATCGAGGCGCACCCGGGGCTGCCCGGGCGCTGGCTGATCGTGCACACGGAGGCGGCGCTGCCGGCGACCGTGACGGTCGCGCTCCGGGCGGGCCCGGGGAGCACGGCCCCGCCGAGCGGGTTCGAGGCGCGCCTCGCGTCGCTCCACGCCGCGCAGGCCCCGCCGTTCTCGGCCGCGGCGCGCGCCGCGTGGCTCAACGCGATCCACCACGTGCTGGTCGCGGATCAGCGCCCGCTCCTGTCCGAGCGGCTCCGGCAGCGCGTGGTGTTCGTGCGCTTCGCGACCGCGTTCGGCGTGACCGACCTGCGCGCGTCGAACCTGTCCATCACCGGCGGCGTGCGCCAGCCCGAGGTGCGCGTGCGCTGGGCCTGGCCGCTCGCGGACATCGCCGCCGTGGTCGATCCCGAGCTGACCGGCGCGGAGCGCGCCGAGCTCGGGGCGTTCGCCGCCGAGCGCGCCGCGCGCGGGGACGCGGAGGCGTGGCTCGCCGTCTGCACCGAGGAGCGCGGCGACTTCTCGCTCTACACGCTGCGCGTGTCCGGAGACCCCCTCTTCGACGTCCTGCTCTCCGCCGCCACCGTCAACTTCAAGATCGACTGCCCCTCGCCGCTCGATTGCCGGACCGACGCCTCGTGCGCGGCCGAGCCGCCCGCGCCGCCCGTCCTCGACTACCTCACCCGCGATTTCAACGGCTTCCGGCGGCTCCTCCTGGATCGGCTCGCCGTGCTCGGCGCGGCGGACGCCGAGCAGACCCCCGCGGGCATGTGGTCCGTGCTCGCGGATCTGATCGCGGCGCGCGCCGACCAGCTCGCGTACGCGCAGGACGCGGTCGCGACCGAGGCGTACCTGCACACCGCGCGGCTCCGGCCCTCGGTGCGGCGCCACGCGCGCCTGCTCGACTACCGGATGCACGACGGCGTGAACGCGCGCGCCTTCGTCCACCTCGCCGCGGGCGCGGGGGTGGACCGCGCGGACGCGGTCGCGGTCGGCGACCTCTTCCTCACGCGCCTCCTCGGCGCGAGCGCCCTCCTGCCGCCGAGCGCGCTCGAGGCGACGCTGCCGCCGGAGACGCAGGTGTTCCGCGCGATCCTGCCGCTCGGCAGGCTCGCCGAGGCGCACAACGAGATCACGATCTACGCGTGGGGCGAGAGCGATCTGTGCCTGCCCCGGGGCACGACGCGCTGCGCGCTCCTCGACGCGGGCCGCGCGCTGAAGCTCAAGAAGGGCGACCTCCTGCTCCTGGAGGCGACCGCGAGCGCGGCCACGCGGGCGGCCGAGGACGCGGACCCCGCCCTGCGCCACGTCGTGCGGCTCTCGAAGGAGCCGAAGGAGGTCACGGATCCGCTCCTCGCGCAGGACGTCCTCGAGGTGGAGTGGCTCGTGGAGGACGCGCTGCCGTTCGACCTCCCGGTGCTGCAGGACGGGCGTCCGCTCGCGGTCGCGCGCGGCAACCTCACGCTCGTGGATCACGGCCGGCCCTTCACCGAGGCGCTCTCGGTCGCCTCGTGGGGCAGCCGCGGCCGGCTGGGGGCGCGGCTCGGCCGGACGGACCTGACGTTCGCGACCCCGCCGCCGATCTGGGACGACACCGCCGCGCCCGACTGGGAGAGCACGACGTGGTCCGCGAGCGCGGTGGTGCGCCAGGCGCCGCAGCGAGCGTTGCCCGCCGTGACGCTGCGCGGGGACGACGGCGTGACGTGGGCGCCCCAGCGCGATCTCCTGGCCTCGGATCGCTCCGCGGCGGAGTTCTGGGTGGAGATGGAGTCGAGCGGCCGCGCGTGGATCCGCTTCGGCGACGGCACCACCGGCCGGAGGCCCGGCGGCGATGCCGCGTTCGAGGCGAGGTACCGCACGGGCAACGGCGTGCTCGGCAACGTCGGCGCCGGCGCCATCGCCCACCTCCTGTCGACGAAGCTCCCGGCCTCGGAGCTCGTGGCCGTGCGCAACCCGCTGCCCGCCACGGGCGGCGTCGATCCGGAGCCTCTGGACGTGGTGCGGAAGTCGGCGCCGTACGCGTTCCGGACGCAGGAGCGCGCGGTGACCCTGGCCGACTGGGCCGAGGTCGCGGGCCGGCACCGCGAGGTGCAGCGCGCGGTCGCGCGGATCGTGTGGACCGGCTCGTGGCACGCGGTGCGCGTGCACATCGATCGCGTGGAGGGCCGCCCGGTCGACGCCGAGTTCACGGCGGAGATCACCGCGTTCCTGGAGCGGTACCGGATGGCCGGGTACGGCCTCGAGGTCCGGGGGCCCGAGCACGTGCCGCTCGACATCGTGCTCGCGATCTGCGTCGAGCACGACGCCTGGCCCGAGGCCGTGGCGAGCAACCTGCGGCGGGCGTTCGGCACCGGCCTCCTGCCCGACGGCACGCGCGCCTTCTTTCATCCCGACAACTTCACCTTCGGACAGAGCGTGTACCTGAGCCAGATCGTCGCGGCGGCCATGGCGGTGCCGGGCGTGCGCTGGGTCGACGCGCGGCCGGAGAACCCGGCGAACCATTTCCGGCGCTGGTCGACCGCCGGGCACGACGAGCTCGCCTCGGGCGTGCTCCGCGTGGGGGCGCTGGAGATCATCCAGTGCGAGTCGAACCCGAGCGCGCCCGAGCGCGGTCGGATCCACTTCAACGTGGAGGGCGGAGCATGAGCGCGATCGGATGCTGCGAGCCCGCGGAGCCCGAGCGCGACAACCCCCCCGGGCAGCCGGCCCTGCGCTACCGCACGGGCACGTGGGCCACGTTCCGCGCGGCCATGGTGGCGAGGCTGCCGCTGCAGACGGTGCCGCCCGATCGAGAGGACGGCGCGCGGCCCCTCCAGGCGCTCACCGCGCGCGACGCGTCCGACCCGACCATCGCGCTCCTCGACGCCGCGGCGTGCGCGCTCGACGTGCTCACGTTCTATCAGGAGCGCCACCTCAACGAGGTCTTCATCGGCACCGCGACGGAGCGCGTGTCGCTGGTGCAGATCGCGCGCGCGCTCGGGTACGAGCCCGGCCCGGGCGTCGCCGCGTCGGGCTACCTCGCGTTCACGGCGTCGTCGCTCTCGACCGGGCCCGTGATCGTGCCGACCGGCACCGCGGTGATGGCCCTCCCCGAGGGCAACGCCCCGCCGCCCATCTTCGAGACGAGCGAGGCGATCGAGGCGCTCGCGGCGTACAACGCGCTGCCCGTCACGAAGCGAAGGCCGCTCACGCCGCTCGCCACGGGCGACGGCTGGGTCTGGGTCTCGGGCGTGGCCACGCGCGCGCAGCGCGGCGACGGCGTGCTGCTCTACGGCGCCGACCGCGACGCGACCCCGGGGAGCGAGCGGTGGGAGTTCCGGCGCATCACCTCGATCGAGATCGACGCCGCGCGCGATCAGACGAAGCTCGTGTTCGAGCGCGGGCTCGGCGACTCGAGGACGCCTCCGCCCGAGCAGGTGCTCGCGGTCTTGATCTTCCGCAACCGCGCCTCCCTCTTCGGGCACAACGCGCCGGACTGGAAGACCCAGTCGGACCAGGCGCAGCTCACCGCGTGGTGGAGCGCGGGCGGCGCGATGGACGGCGTGCCCACCGAGGGCACGGACGGCCGCACGCGCCTGCTCAGCCGCACGCGCCCCGATACGAAGGCCCCGTGGCCGGTGACCGAGTGGCCCAGGTTCGCGCTGTCCGAGGAGTCGGCGGTGAAGAACGGCTTCGTCGACCTCGACCGCGAGTACACGGGCATCGTGCCCGGGAGCTGGGTGGTGCTCGCCGACCCGTACAACGTCGAGGCGTACCGCGTGCGCCGGGCGAGCCCGAGGTCGCGCGTGGACTTCACGCTCACGGCCAAGGTCACGCGGCTCAAGCTCGAGGGCGAGCGACTCGACGAGCTCGATCGCCGCGCGACCACGGTGTGGTGCGAGCCCGACGCGTTCCTCCGTGTCGGTGAGCCCGACACGAGCGCGGTCACGGGCGCGACCGTCACGCTGAACGGCGTGTTCTCCGGCCTCGAGGAGAGGATGCTGTCCGTGTACGGCCCGGACGTCTCGACCGGCAGCCCGCGCGGCGAGGTCGTGAAGATCGTCGCTGCGAGCGTGGCGGACGGCCTCACGACGCTCACGCTGGACCCGCCGCTCGCCGGCGCGTACCTGCGGGACGCCGTGGTGCTGAACGCCAACGTGGCGCGGGCCACGCACGGCCAGACGGCGCCGAGCGAGGTGCTCGGCAGCGGCAACGCGGCGCAGCCGCTCCAGCGCTTCGTCCTCAAGGGCAAGCCGCTCACGCACGTGTCCTCGCCCGCGGATCCGAGCGGCGCGGAGCCGGCGCTCACCGTGCGCGTCGGAGGCGTGGCGTGGAGCCGCGTGCCCTACTTGCACGGCCAGGCACCGGACGCGCTCGTGTACGCGCTCCGCTACGCGTCGGACGGGACGACCGTCGTGGAGTTCGGCGACGGGATCACGGGCGCGCGTCTCCCCGCCGGCGCGGAGAACGTCGTCGCCTCGTACCGCACGGGGCTCGGCCTCGCGGGGGAGGTCGGGCCGGGCCGCGCCTCGCTGCTCACGCGAAAGCCGGCGGGGATCGACGGCGCCATGAACCCGACCGCGTTCTCCGGCGGCGCGGACCCCGAGGGGCCGGACGAGATCCGGCGGAACGCGCCGACCACCGTGCTCACGCTCGATCGCCTGGTGTCGCTCCAGGACTACGAGGATTACGCGCGGACGTTCGCCGGGATCGGCAAGGCGCTCGCGGTCGGCATCTGGGCCGGGCAGCGACGCCTCGTCCACCTCACCGTCGCGAGCGCGAGCGGCAAGCCCCTGGCCCCGAGCGATCCCGTGATCGTGGACCTCGAGCTCTCGCTGCGCAGCTACCAGGATCCCATGCACCGCGTCGTGATGGACAGCTACAGCGCGCGGTGGTTCGGCGTGGAGGCCCGGCTCCTCATCGAGCCCGCCCATCGCTGGGAGGACGTCGACGCGGCGGCGCGCGCGGCGCTCCTGTCGCGCTTCGACTTCGCGAGCCGCGCGTTCGGGCAGGGCGTGACGCCCGCCGAGGTCGTCCGCGTCCTCACGTCGGTGAAGGGCGTCCGCGCCGTGGATCTCGACAGGATCTTCCGCGTCGACGATCCGACCCAGGCTGCCCCGCCCGGCCTCGTCCTGGAAGCGCGCGGGCCCCAGACCAGCGGCGGCGCCCGGCAGATCGCGGAGCTCCTCCTCGTGTCCACGGCCGCTTCCGACGTCGTCCTGACGAGGATGTCCGAATGAGCGCCCGTCCGAAGAGGATGTCCGAATGAGCGTCCGCGAGACCCTTTACGCGCAGCTGCCTGCGGTCTACCGCCGCCGCGACGCCGAGCTCGGCGGCCCGCTGCGCGCCTTGCTCGCCATCATCGACGAGCAGCTCCAGGCGGTCCAGGCCGACATCGAGACCGCCTGGGACAACGCCTTCATCGAGACCGCCGAGGAGTCGCTGGTCCCTTACATCGGCGAGGCGCTCGGCCTCCCGGTCGCGCGCGAGGTGCGGGCCATCGCGTTCAGCCGGAGGGCCTTCGTGGCCAACACGATCGGCTACCGGAGGCGCAAGGGCACGGCGGCGATGCTCGAGCTGCTCGCTCGCGATCTCACGAACTACCCGGCGCGCGTGGTGGAGCTCTTCACCCGCATGACGTGGAACGAATCCATCAACCACCCGACGGGGCGCCCCGCGACGCTGGACATCCGGCGCACGAGCGCGCTCGAGCGCCTCGGCGGTCCCTTCGAAGAGGCGACGCGCACCGCCGAGGTGCGCCGGATCGCGTCGGGGCGCGGCACGCACAACCTGCCCAACGTCGGGTTGTTCCTGTGGCGCACGCGCATCTGGCCGCTCGCGGGCGTGACCGCGACGTCCATGTCGCTCGCCGGCCAGGCGGCGTATCGATTCAGCCCCCTCGGCGAGGATCGGCCGCTCTACGCCGCGATCGAGACCGAGACCGATCCCGCGGCGATCGCGACCGAGGCCTCGGTGCCTCTCGCGCTGTCCAGGCGGCGGCTCTGGGCGCGGGCGCGCGCGCTGAAGGCGGACATGACCTGGCCGTTCTGGATCGAGGTCCACGGCCGCGACGCCGGCGACGCCCCCGTCGTGCGCAAGGTGGCCCCCGGCCAGATCGACATCTGCGACCTGTCGGCGATCGCGACGGTGCCCGCCGCGCCTGCCCCTGACCGCGTCGAGGTCGATCCGCAGATCGGCCGCCTCGTGCTCGGCTCGGATTTCACGGCCGGGCTGAGCGACATCGAGGTCACGACCGGGCATTTCATCGCCACCACGGGCGAGCTCGGCGCCGGCCCCTGGGAGCGCGACGCGCTCGTGCAGGAGTGGCTCGCGCGCTGGACCGGGGCGCCCGAGAGCCGGACGGTCACCTTCCAGATCCTCGTGGTGCGCGACCGCACCGGCCCGGACATCGTGGCCACGCTCGACGACGCCGTCCAGCAGTGGAACGGCTTCGTCGCCGGTCTCCCCGACGACGAGGCCAGGAGCCGCGCGCTGGGCCTGATCCTCGTCGGCGACAGCCGCACGCACGCGGCCCCCGCCACCGCCATCGAGGTGCCCTCCGGCGCCGTGCTCGGCATCCTCGGGGCGACCTGGCCGGAGCCCCCGGACGGCGCGCTGCCCGGCCGCCCGAAGGGGCAGCTCGCAGCGGACTCGGTGCGGCCCATCGTGGCAGGCGACCTTCGTGTCCGCGGCGCCGCGACCACCGCCGAAAACCGCGGCGAGCTGCTCGTCAGCGGCCTCGTCGTGACGGGCCGCGTGGTCGCCCTGGCCGGCTCGCTCCAGGGGCTGCGCCTCGTGTCGGCCACGGTGCTCGGCACGAACGCGATCGACGTGGTCACCGCGAACGCCGACAACGCCGCGCTCGAGGTCCACGCGTCCCGCTCGATCCTCGGCGACATCGAGGCGGCCGGCGCGATCGGCGGCATCCACCTAATCGACACCGCCGTCACGGGCCGAGTGCACGCGCCCGAGACCGCGATGACCGCGGACGGGTCCACGGTGCTCGGCGCGTGCGAGCTCGGCGCGCTCAGCGCGTCGAGCTCGATCTTCGCGGGCCCGGTGACCGTGGAACAGCACCAGGAGGGGTGCCTGCGCTTCTGCTACGTGCCGGCCAGCAGCCGGACGCCTCGGCGGTTCCGGTGCCAGCCCGACCTCGCGCTGGAGGAGGCCACCCAGGCGGGCGACGCGTCCGCGGCCGCGCTGGTGCCCCTCCGCGTCCGCCCGCGCTTCGTCAGCGCCGATCCGATGGCGCCGGGCTTCTTGCTGCTCGCCCCGGACGCGGCGCCCGAGCTCCGGGGGGCCGCGGAGGACAGCGGCGAGCCCGGCTCGTGGAACCACCTGCAGCACGGGATCCGCCTCGCCAATCTCCGCAACGCTCTCCCTCAATTCCTGCGCTTCGGCCTGGAGCCGGGCATTTTCTTCCTCGTGTGAGGCCACAGCCATGAACGGCGATCTGACCCGCTCCACGTTCGACCCCGACGACAACTTCACGGCGGTCCGTTCCCAGCAAGGGCGCGTGACGCTCGACGCCGACCACAACGAGCAGGTCGATATCCAGCTCCACGACACGCGTGAAGGTCGCGCCCGCCTCGTGGGCGGCTCGGGGGCGCCGGCCGACGACGCCGGCTTCGCCGTCACGCTGAACGGCGCTGGCGTCCCCGAGGTCGGTCCGGGCCTTTACCTCGTGAACGGCATCCGCGTGCGCAACGGCGCCTCCTTCCAGCTCGGCGCCGCGCAGCCGTTCCTCCCGGGCCTGAACCCGCTGCCTGCGCAGGACGGCGCGTGGCTCGCGTACCTCGAGGTGTGGGAGCGTCCGCTCACCGCGGTCGAGGAGCCGTCCATCCGCGAGGTCGCCCTCGGCGGACCGGACACCACGCTGCGCGATCAGGCGGTGTGGCAGGTCCGGTGGCTGCGGGTGGACGACGTCAACGAGGGCACCTGCGCGTCGGCCGCCGTGGCGCTGGCGTCGCTGGCGCAGCGCTACGACGGCACGCTCCAGCCGCGCCTCGAGCCGAGCGGGGTGAGCGGGCCCTGTATCGTGTCCGAGGCCGCCGCCTTCCGCGGCCTGGAGAACCAGCTCTACCGGATCGAGATCCACGCCGGGAACATCGCCGCCGACGGGTCGTCCATCGCTCAGACCCCCACGTTCAAGTGGAGCCGGGACAACGGCGCGGTCGTCGCCTCGGCCGTGGCGCTCACCTCCCAGTCGCCGGTCGTCCTGCAGGTCGATCGGCTCGGCCCCGGCGGCGCCGCCGGCTTCGAGATCGGCTGCTCCGTCGAGATCCGCGGCGAGGCGGCCGTGCTGCGCGGCGAGCCCGGCATCCTGGCTCGCGTGGACGACGCGCGATCCGACGCGCTGGAGCTCACGTTGCTCGGCGGCGCGACGGTCTCCGCGCTCCAGATCGTGCTCGGCGGCAGCCGGGTGGTGGTCCGCCGCTGGGACGGCGCCGGCGCCGTCCCGATCACCGGCGGCTTCCAGAAGATCGAGGACGGGCTCGAAGTGCGCTTCGACGTCGGCGCTCGTTACCGCACGGGCGACTTCTGGCTCATCCCGGCGCGCACGGCCGTGCTGCCGGGCACCGGCCAGCAGCTCGACTGGCCGTTCGTCTCGCCGAGCTTCACGGCGCGGGGGTCCCAGGGACCTGCGCGCCACCGCGTGGCGCTCGCGCTGCTCGATCGCAGCGGGGGCACCTGGTCGCTCCGCAGCGATTGCCGCAAGCTCTTCCCGCCGCTGACCTCGATCTGGAGCCTCGACATCGAGGGCGGCGACGGGCAGCACGGCCGCGGCGGCGAGTGGCTGCCGGCGCCGCTCACCGCGGTGCTCACGCGCGGCAGCGCGCCCGTGCCGGGCGCCACGCTGCGCTTCCGCGTCGCCTCGGGCGCGGGCCTCATCAGCGCGACCGCTCCGACGTCGCCGGCGCCGGTGACGCAGGTCGATCTCGTGACCGACGGCAACGGCGAGGCGCGCGTCTACTTCCAGCTCGGCGCGGCGCCGACCCCGCGGCTCGCGGAGACCACGTGGGAGCCGGCGCTCGCGCAGACGGTCGAGGTCGCGCGCATCGGCCCGGCCGGGACGCCGGTGGGCGCGGCGATCACCTTCGTCGCGCAGGCGCTCGATCACTTCAACCTGCACATCGCCGGGGGCAACGGGCAGAGCGGCCGGCCGGGCGAGACCCTCGAGGTCGCGCTCCGCGTCCGCGTCGATGACGGCCAGCGACCGGTTCAGAACGCCGTCGTCGAGTTCGCGGTGCTGAACCGCGTCTTCGAGGGGACGCCGCTCAACGAGGCCCAGGGAGGCGGCGTCCACGACTCGAGCCAGGGCTTCGTGTCCGGCGAGAAGTGGCCCAGCGGCAACCTCTACCACACGGTGCGCACGCGGACGGACGCGAGCGGCGTCGCGCAGGTGCAGTGGAAGCTCGGCGAGCACCTGGGCCTCCCCACCCAGCGCGTCGAGGCTCGCCTGCTCGACCGGGTCAACAACCCCACCGCGCAGACCGCCCTGTTCCTCGCGCAGCTCGACGTGGCGCGCGAGATCACGTGGGAGCCGCTGGTGCCGTGGCTCGCCGCCGAGCTGCCCGGATCGCAGAACCGGCGCGTGCAGGCCGCGATCGACACGCTGGCCAGGCGCGTGGAGGAGCTCGCCGCGAGCACGAGCGCGTTCGATCCCTTCCTCGGGCTCGAGTGGCGCAACACGACCAACGGCGCGCTCACCGCGGTGAAGCCGCAGAGCGTCATCCTGCTGTCGGAGTTCGCCGCGCTGGTCTTCCGGAAGGATTTCCTCCTGCCGGATGGGCGCGACATGAGGGAGACCTCGCTGCACTCGGGCGTGCGCGTCTATGCCGAGCTGCCGGAGGAGCGCATGGACACCGGTCTCAAAGGGCTCGCACGCGTCCTCCACGTCAAGGGGAACGTCGCGAGGGGCAACCTGGACCGCTGGGAGTGGACGCTCTCCAGCGAGGCGCGGAGCGGGTTGATGGCGTTCCTCTCGTCCGTCCCGTCCGGGCTGGTCGTCCCGCTGCGCGTGAACGTCGTCCCGCGCTGGTTCCCCGGTGTCCTGCCGACGGACAGCACGGTGGTTCACGAGCTCTTGTTCGGCGTCGTCCGCATCACTGCCCAGTGAGGGGTCGAGAGCACCGAGCGCGCCGGCGAGCCTGCTGCGCGCTCCGCGGCGTCGATCGACGCTCGCTCCCAGCACGGCAGGATTCCTCGCTCGCTCGCGCTCTCTTGCCTCGGGACGCTGGCGACGGACGACGGGTACGGTCCTGGCGCCGCCTCATCCAGCTCGCGCGCCGGGCGGGCCACAAAAAAAAGCTCGGAGCCGTGGTTGGCCAGCACCGGCTCCGAGCTGTCGCTCACCCGCTTTCCCGAGGCCTGGCTGGCACGTAAACCCCGCGGGCGCATTCCTGGTGCGGTTGCTACTGGACACTCCGCCACGGCTTGGACCGAAAGTCCTGCTGGTCGAGCACGGCGCAGAGACTCTTGCCAGAGCGCATAGCGTCCAACATGAGGCTGAACCGATCGACCTACATAACCCCGGGTTTCGACGCAGCTAAAAGATGCTGTTCGCTTGCCTTTGATTGGTCTTCGCTTCGTCCGCCGGCCTGTCCACACCGGCTCGCTCTACTATTTCCGCTCGCAGACTCCGTCTCAGGATCTCTATCCTACCGCGACGGTGCAGGCAGATGCAAGGTCGACGAGGGGCTGGGCCCGACCGGCCGAGGGCGCAGGGCGGCTGCCCCGGAGCGGCCGGCCGGGCGCCGACGTCCCCGCGGCGGCCTCGCGGGCCTCGCGGGCCTCGCGGGGAGGCGCGCCGCGGTATCCGGCGCGATGACGGAGGCGGCGAGCCTGAGCGCCGTCGCGAGATCGACCCGCTGCGCCGGGAGCACGGTCGCAGGAGCAAGCGAGAGCTCTCGGCCAGCGACGATGGCAACGAGACTGGCGCCCCTGGCGGGCGCCGGTCTCCTACAGCCGCCGGAGGAAGCTCCTGCGCACGTAGCGGGCTATCTGCCTGCCCGCCTCGGCGCCCACCTCGGACGACCCGCGGAAGTGCATACCCCCCCACACGCGAGCGTTGATGACGCCGTCGATCGCGTCCTCCAGCGATGCGTACTCGATGGTGCCGCACCCGCCAGTCCCCAAGAGCGGCGTGGACAGCTCCCCCAGGCCGAAGAGGTGCGCCAGCGCGTACAGGCCCGAGCCGCTCACCATGGGGTGGCCGGCGGGGTACTCCTGGTTCGACGGGGTGATCAAGAAAGGATCCCAGTCGCCCCCCGGATGGTAGTGCTCGATCGCCGTGAACGGCCGCCAGAAGTTGTAGAAGTTCTTGCTGTTCACGTTGGAGATCATCGCGTCCGCCTGGGTGATCCCCATGAGCGCGAACATGCGCGCGGTCCTGTGGTTGTTCAGGCCGAAGTCGCTGGCGAGCTGCCTCGCGAACGTCAGCGTGGAGGCGAACCCGACCCCTGGGCAGGCCTCCCACCAGAAGGCCTCGAACGACTGCTGCGCCGTGCGCACCGCGCTGTCGTCCGCGGCGTACGCGCGGACCTCCTCGATGTCGGCGATGTGCGCCGGGTCGTCGAAGCTGGGCGGCGGATCGACCAGGAACTGGTCGTTCGAGGTCATCGCCCACGGCTGCACGTCTCCCCACCAGTGGAACGATGGCTGCTCGGCACCGGGATACGTATCTTCGGAGGCGAGCTGCACGTACTGCCCCGGAGGGCCGGTCCTCGGGTCGTCGTCGCCGTCGTCGTCGGGCCACACCCACAGCGTGGCGTTGGGGTTGTTCCACCCGTCGTTCAGGCGCGCGTTCCAGAGCCGCCGGGCCGCCTTCCGCCCGACGCGAATCCCCTCTGCCTTCGCGGGGCCGCTCGGGATCGCGGCGAGCTGCGCGGCGTAAAGGCTCTCGACCTGCGGCCGGAGGTCCTCCAGGAGCGGGTTATGGAAGGGTGGAGGGAGGCTCGGGTCGGAGAAGAAGTCGATGTACCGTTTCAGCATCGTCCGCCCCGCGGCGGCCAGGGCGGCCTTCGGGCTGGCGGGGCCCGTGGTCTCCACGGGCGGCAGATAGGTCTCGAAGCGAGCGCTTCCGGGGATGGAGTTGAGCGCGTCATGAATCGAGACGTTCAGCAGGGCCGCGAGGCGAGAGTGCATGAAGAAGCCCGACAGGGGCTCCATCTGCGCCATGATCTCGTTCCAGTCATTCACCTCCTCGTGCGCCCGGGCCTCGCCCGCCCACGAGAGGGTGACGGCCGACACGACGGCTGCCAGCAGGCCCTCCCGCCCTCGGCCGGCGAGGCCGACGCGGCGTGAGGTAGATCCTCGCGCTTGGTCACCTTTGAGTAAAGTCATTCGACGCCTCCAGTGCAGGGGCAGATCGCCCGATGGGCTCATCGGGCGCATGGCCCCTAACATAGGAGTACCCTCGGGCTCAGTCGCTGTAAATCCAGTTCGATACCGCGCGCGCGAGGACGCCCGGTGCGCGCCTCGGTCCTCGCATTCCGTGGGCCGCCGTGACCCCTCCGCGGCGAGCCCACCCCACGAACGGTGACCGGGTTCGCACGCACGACCGACGACGCGACCCGCCTTCGCGGGCCGCAGGCTGGCCCCGCCGCCCGGCACCAGCAGCGCCAGGCGCCGGGCGCTCTCGCCGGTGGCGGCGACGCTCTCGGGCGGCGCCGCGCTCCTCGGTGGCGCCCTGGGCGACATGAGGAGTTCCTCTGTCTCGCGGCGCACGCGCATTCGACAGGCGCCGCCGATCATCATGATGGCGCGCTGGCCAGTGACAGCGAGACGACCGTCTCGTTGTCTCAAGCAGCATGCAACGTGGCAGGCTCAACCGCCCGAGACCCCCATTCTCTGTCCTTCCGCGCGGGTCAGCCCCATGGCGACGGCCACGCCGAGGGCCCGCTGCTGGCCCTGGGCCTCCTCGTAGGCGTCCATGATGATCGCCGAGCGCTCCTGCTGGCCGAGCGCGCCCCAATCATCCCAGATGACGTAGATGTGCACGGTCGCCCCAGTATCATCGGTCTCTTCCACGATATCTGGACGTGGCTCCACGGTACCCTGGTTGCGCCACTCATCGACCAGGCGCGCCCTGAGCTCGTCATGATGCCTGGGTGCGCGGCGAGCCCCACGCAAGCTGACTCTCTGTACTGGCATGATCACCTCCACGGCGACGACCAGTGCTTCCTGATCCAGGACACGAGTCCTCCGGACGAACTGCGCCCAGAACCAGAGGCTGTGCTTCCTCTCGGGGTCGATCGTCCGGATGAGCTCCGTCGCCCACTTCATCGCCGGACCGAACGACGGCCCGACCGCCGTCCCCGGGCCGGCGCCGCGCAGACGGAACGCCGCGTGCTTCAGCAGCATCTCCACCACGAACCCCGCAAGATCAATTGCGCCCGTCGTACGACCGCGCGTGAGCAACTCGGCCGCGTCGAAGTACCGCTCCTCCGCAGCGAGCAGGAAGCTCTGCGGCGTCTCCGGGGGCAGAAGGCTGCTCCGCAAGGCCGTGTCGACGCGCTCCTCCAGCGAGGATCCCGTTCCACCGCGGGAGGACGAGGACCGCGAGCGCGCCGCCGGAGCCCCCCTTCCCTTCCGCTCCGCGGGACACCGCTCGTTTCGGCAGAAGGGCCGGCCCACGGGGCTCACCTTCGGGAACCTGCTTGCGAAACCGGGGCGTCCCCAGCGGGATTCGAACCCGCGTAACAGCCTTGAAAGGGCTGGGTCCTGGGCCGGGCTAGACGATGGGGACCGGCGATGCGGCGCGGGAACCTACCGTCCGTCGTCGAGCAATGCAAGCCCAACCCGCTCCCTTTCGTTCAGTCGCCCCGCGCCGGCAGTCGCCCCGCGCCGGGTCCGCCGCCGCACGAGCCGGCCGCATCCGGCGGCAGCGGCTCGTCGCGGCGAGCTTCGCGGTTCGCGGCGGATGTCCCGCCCCGGCGCGCAGCGGGTGGCCCCGCCCCGGCGCTCCGCGACCTGGACCCACGACGCGCCCGTGCGTGGCCGCGCCGGTCTCAGCCCGTGGCATGCGTCGGCGTCCAGGCAGGAGCATCGCTCGCGGGGAACGACTCCTCCGAGGTCTCGTCGACCTTCTCTTCGTCCGCCGTCGTCTCGGAGCGCTCCTCGGCCGGTGTCCCCGGGGTCTCGCGGCGTTCCCCCGGCCCGCCCTTCCGTTCGCGGGGAGTGTCCCCGGCGTTCCTGGGGGTTTCCTCCCCTCGTTCCTCCCCTCGTTCCTCCGTCGTGTCCTCGTTCGCCTTCATGCGCACCTCCTCGGCCCGTTCCTGCTTCTTTCCGTGCACCTGGAGCCCTGCAGGCCCATCGCAAGGGGGGCCGGGCGAACGCACCGGAGCGCTGCGTTCCGGCCGCACCGGAGCGCTGCGTTCCGGCCGCACCGGAGCGCTGCGTTCCGGCCGCACCGGAGCGCTGCGTTCCGGCCGGGTCCCATCGGGGCCGCCCGGGCCGGATCGCCCGGTCCGGAGGTCCGCGCAGGGCGCAGCGCTCGCGCAGTTCGCAGCGGTGCGCGACGGCTCCTGCTGGCGCTCTTCCCGCTGCCCGGAGGCCCCCGAGGCGCTGGACGACCGCCCTGAATCGGGAGAGCATTCTGCCGCCTCGGCCGCCCTCGCGCCGACAGGGCCGAGCTCGCCTCCATGTCCTTGCCTCCGCGCCTCGAGCCTGCCGCTCCGCTGTCCCAGGGACGACCATGGCCCGTATCCGGCGCCTGACGCGCGCCGCGCAGCTCGCCGTCTACCTGCTTCCGCCGCTGCTCTCGGCGGCCCTGTCCCGCCCGGCGCTCGCGCAGCCTTCTGCCGCGCAAGCACCCGACGCACCGGCCTCCGACGCGCAGGCGCCCCGTCCCGCCGCACCGGCGCCCTCTCCCCCCGCGCCGGCTCCCGCTGCCCCCGCGCCCCCTCCCCCCGCGCCCACCTCGCCGCCCCCCGCGCAGCCCCTCGAGGTCGTCGTCACCGGCACCCGCACCCCCGAGAGCAGCCAGCGCGCCACGGTGCGCACGCGCGTCATCTCCCGCGAGGAGGCCGAGCGCCGCGGCGCCACCAACGTGGGTGAGGCGCTCGACGGAGAGCTCGGCGTCCAGGTCAACCCGAGCGCCTACGGCACGCTCGGCAACCCGAGCGCCATCCAGATCCAGGGCTTCGACCTCGACCGCGTCCTCGTCCTCGAGGACGGCGAGCGCGTCATCGGCGACGCCGGCGGCGCCATCGACCTCTCTTCCCTCCCGCTCGGCGACGTCTCCCGCATCGAGCTCGTCACCGGACCGACCAGCTCGCTCTACGGCACGAGCGCCATCGGCGGCGTCGTCAACGTGCTCACCGCGCCCCCGGCCCACCCGGGCTTCAGCGGCCGCGGCCGCCTCGAGGTCCGGAGCCGCGCCGGGCTCCTCGTCCAGGCGTCGGGCGCGTACCGCGGAGACCGCGCCTGGGCCAGCGCCGACGCCGCGTTTCAGCGCGAGGACAGCCTCTCCCTCGTCGAGCCCGCCGCCACCCCCGCTCCCCCGGATCCCCCGGATCCCACCGATCCCTCCAGCCCGCCCCCCACCCCCGGCGCCGCCTCCACCTCCTCCTCCGTCGCCCCCACCGCCCTGCCCGCGCGCTCGCAGCACCTCCTCGGCCTGCGCGCCGGCGCCGCGCTCGGCGACGGCATCGACCTGCGGCTCCGCGCGCGCTGGATCCACGACGCGCAGGACGGCATCGAGCAGATGGAGCGCCCCGGCCTCGGCGCCTACCTCGTCGACCTCCCCGAGGTGACCGACCGCATCTCCCTCCACCTCGCCGAGACGCTCGACCTCGGCGGCGGCTCCTCCCTCCGCCTCGCCGCCGGGCGGCAGTGGGCGTTCCGGACGAGCGGCCGCGACCTGCGCGGCTCGCCCGCCGAGGAGGAGCGCGAGCGCTCCAGCACCCTGCAGAGCTACGAGGCAACAGCCACCCTCGCCGATGGACGGCGCACCTGGGTCGCCGGCGCGCGCGCCGAGGTCGAGACGCTCGAGCAGGTGCTGAAGGTCACCGCGGTCTCCACCTCCGGCACCTCGGCGCGCCCGCCGCGCGACGAGGTCCCCGACACCCGGCTCGGCAGCGCCGCGCTCTACGGACAGCTCGCGTGGAAGCTCACCGACACGCTCACCGTCATGCCCGGCGTCCGCGGCGAGCTCCGCCTCCGCTACGGCGGCGTCGTCGCCCCCCGCCTCGCCCTCGCCTACCGGCCCGCGCCGCCCCTCACGCTGCGCGTCTCCGGCGGCCGCGGCTTCCGCGCGCCCAGCGCCAAGGAGCTCGGCTTCTCCTTCGACCACTCCGGCCTCGGCTACGTCCTCGAGGGCAACCCCGATCTCGCCCCCGAGACGTCCTGGGGCGTGAACGGCGACGTGACCTTTCGCCCCCGACAGGACCTCACCCTGCGCGCCGGCGGCTTCGCCAGCTGGGTGAGCGACCTCATCGACATCGACCCGAGGCCGCTCCGCTCCTCGGGCGGCGTCGATACCTATACCTACTGGAACATCGCCCGGGCGCGGACCTCTGGCGTCGAGCTCTCGGCGACCTTCCAGGCCGCCCCGTGGCTCCGCGCCGAGGCCGGCTACGCCTACCTCTGGACGCGCAACGACACCGCCGAGCAGCCGCTCGCCGGCAGACCGCCGCACACCGCGCAGGCCGCCCTCCGCGCCGACCTGCCGCTCCGCATCGAGCTCGTCGCCCGGCTCCGCGCCGTCACCGGCGCGTTCGTCGAGGAGGGCCTGAGGGCGCCCGGGTTCAGCACGCTCGACGCCCGGCTCGCCCGGCCGCTCTGGCCGTCGTCGCAGGCCTACGTCGGCGTGAGAAACCTGCTCGACGCGCAGAAGGACCCTGCCCGCCGCGGCGATCACCGCCCGCTCGAGGGCCGCACCGTCTACCTCGGCGTCGCCGCCGAGCTACCGTGGGAGGACTCATGACCCGATGGACCATCACCGCAGCGCTGCTCCTGCTCACCCCGGCGTGCAGCGAGGACGTGGGCGCAGGCGGATCGCGGGACGGCGGGGACGGCGCGCTCCTCGCGGTCGAGGTGCCGGCGTCAGGGAGCGTCCATGTCCGGCTCGCCACCCCCGAGGTCGTGGTCCCGACCGGCGACGCCGCGGCGTCGACCGCGTGGGATCTCGCCTTCTCGGGCTACGACGTCTTCACCAACAGCGGCCTGAGCGGCCCCGGCGACGGCGGGGCCCTGCCCCTCGGCCTCGAGGACTACAGGGCGGGCGACCTGCCGAGCACCCCCTTCCTGCTCGAGGACGAGCCCGGCGGCGCCTTCTCGAGCTGGTATGCCTACGACGGCGCGCAGCACGTCCTGTTCAGCCGCTTTCACGTCCACGCGATCGCGCACGAAGGCCGCTATTGGAAGCTCCAGATCCTGGGCTTCTACGGGGAGGTGGACGGGGCGCCGCTCGCGGGGATCTACCACCTCCGCTACGCCGAGGTGCTCCCCGAGGGCCCCGGCCCCACGGTCGAGCTCGCGGCGCTCGACGCGACCGCGGGCGGCGACGTCGACGACGACGCGGCGAAGGGCGCGTGCCTCGACCTCGCGCGCGGCGAGGCGCTCCCGCTCACGCCCGCCGAGGCGAGCGCGTCGACCGCGTGGCACGTCTGCTTCCGCAGGTCGCTCATCCGCGTCAACGGCGAGCTCGGCGGCCCCGGCGCCGCGCGCGGCGCCGACCTCCACGAGGCCGAGACGCGCTCCGAGTCGCTCGCCCAGGTCAAGGAGCGAACCGCGGCGTCCGAGGCGGCGCGGTTCGACACGGTCGGGTACGACACCCTCACCGATCCGACCGTCGTCTACCGCGGCGATCACATCACGACCGCCTTCACCGGGCGGTGGCTCGAGCCCGGCGCGAACCCCCCCGCGCCCGCGAGCGACGCCGCGTGGCTCATCCAGGGCGCAGACGGCGCGTCGCGCTTCGTGGCGGTGATCGAGCGCTTCGAGGGCGCGACCGACATTTCGCCGGGACGGGTGATAATTCGGGTCAAGCAACTGGAATGACATGCACTCGCGTCTTTCTGTGCGAGGCGGCGTGACAGCGGTGCGCAGCGCGTGACTTCACGCGGGGCCAGGGACATACTGCGCGCGCCGTGAGGGGGCGCCTTCGCGGCTCCGGATTCGAAGGAGCATGCTTATGTCAGAGTCGCCTGTCCCCGCGTCGGTCTCCCGATCTCCGTCTCCCGGGGACGGCACGTCGCCAGTCGGGCGCGGGGCGACGTCGGCGCGCGCGCGCCGCGGAGCGCTCCTGGTCGCGGCCGCGCTCGCCGCGGGCGCCTGCGGCGGCAAGGTGGTGGTCGACGGGGTCGCGCCGCTCGAGGGCGAGGGCGCCGGGGGCTCCGCGCCGGCCGGCGGCGGGGGCGCGTTCCCCCCTGGCGCGCCCCCGGCGAGCCCATCGGGCGCCGGGGTGGGCGACGACCTCGGCGAGGGCGGCGCGCCGCCGATCCCGCCGCTGGTCGCGACGGAGCACCACGTCCCCTTCGGGACCCCCGCGCCGGTGGCGATCCCCCCGGGCACCCTCGGCTTCACGGCCATCGCGAGGCGCGACACGCCGTCGCCGAGCTTCGAACCGGTCGGGATCAAGGAGATCCGCGACCCCGAGGGGACGCCGCTCGCCGCCGACTACTCGATCCCGGGCACCCTGGCCTTCTTCTACAACCAGGGGATCGGCACAGCGGCCGTGCCGCAGACTGGCACGACCGCGTCCGTGCCACTCGTGCCAGGCATCTACTGGGTCACCGTCGGCGACGGCACCTCCGAGGATCCGGACCTTCTGGCCCACCTCACGGTGTGGCGCCGCCAGACCCTCGATGGGCGCTTTCACGGCGGGATCATCGACATCAATGCGTTCATCGCCGGGGACGCGCACCCCGCCGAGTACGTGCAGCAGGCGCTGCGAACGGCCTACCAGGGCTACGTGGGGCTCCGCGTGGGACGGATCACGCCTCATTCGCTCGGGCGGGAGTGGGAGCGCATCGACGAGGAAAACCTCCCCCATGTGTTCGAGCAGACGGCCGGCGCGCCTGGCCGGCCTGCGCTGAACGTCATCGTGGTGTCGCAGCTCGACGGGGCGCTCCTGGGCGCGTCCGGCGCGACGCCCTCGGCGCCCGCGGTCGCCCTCGAGCACGGCACGCGCCTCAGCGGGCTCGTGGTCTTGCTGTACGGGAATCCGGTGATCGACACCATCATCCTGCGCCACGAGCTCGGCCATCTCGCCGGTCTGTTCCACACGACCGAGATCCAGCCCGGCTTCGGCGACCCGCTCGACGACACCGCGCAATGCGACGACGTGAATCGCCACATGGAGTCGTGCCCCGACTTCAGCAACATCATGTTCCCGACGGGCGGCGACTTCTCGGGCAAGATCACGCCGCAGCAGACGACGGTGATGCAGGCGAGCGCGTTCTACCGCGGCATCGTCGAGGAGGGCGGCGGCGCGGCCGATCCGCTGCCGGTGGATCCTGCCACGCCGGCGAGCGGGCCGAGCAGCGCGCCCCCGGCCGGCGGCGCGCCGCCGCGCGGGCCGGCGCCGGCGCCGGGACGCGGCGCCTGGGCGGCCGCGCTCCCGCCGCGCGCCGCGACGCTGCTCGCGGGGCACTTCTGCGCGCACAGCGTGGCCGCGGGCGTGGACTACTTCGCGCTGCTCCGCGCGGCCGGCGGCGCCGGGGTCGACCCGCTGCTCGCGGTGGGCCGCGATCCGGGCGCGCCGGCGCACGTCCGGGCGCGCGCCCTCGCCGCGGTCGGCCGCGCGGCCGCGCCGCCCGCGGGCGCGCTCGCGGAGCTCGAGGCGCTCGCCGCCGATCCGCGCCTGCCGCGGGTCGCGCGGCTCGGCGCCATCCAGGGCGTGGCGTCCGCCTCGCCCGCGGCCGCCCGCGCGCTCGCGGCGCGCCTGATCGCCGATCCCGACGAGGTGGTCGAGCGGATGGCGATCCACGCGGCGCGCTGACGTCGCGCGCGGCCCGGGCGGGCCGGCGCCGGGACGCGCTAGCTCGCCCGGGATCTCGCGGCCACCGGGAGCACCCCCGTGCCGGCGACGGCGCGCGCGAAGTCGAGCCCCGTCAGCACGCCGCGCAGCCGCCGCCCCTGCACCACGAGCACGCGCCGCGCCTGCGCCGCGTGCGCGGCGGACGCGGCCCGGTGGAGCGGCGTGCGCGCGTCGAGACAGACCATGGCGGGGCTCATCACATCCTCGACGGGCGAGTCGGAGAGCACGCCGTGCGCGAGCAGCGCCTCGGTCTGGGTGAACATGCCCACGGGCCAGCCGCCCGGGTCCACCACGACGAGCCCGCTCACCTGCGCGGTCGTCAGCCGATCGGCGGCGAGCGCCAGCGGCGCGTCGAGCGGGATCGTGTACGCGGGGGCCGACATGAGATCGCCGATCGGCGTCGCGACCCGCCCCTCGACCAGGGCGAGGAGCAGGTCCTTCGTGCTGAAGACGCCGGTGAGGGCGTCGTGCTCGCGGACGAAGACGCGGTGGATGCGGTGCTTGAGCAGCACGCTCGCCGCCTGGACCACGAGCGTCGCGCGCCCGACCGTGATGATGCCCGGGCGCAGCACGTCGCGCGCCGGCACGTCAGGCAGGGTCAGCAGCGTCCCGCGGCAGTTCGTCTTCGTCTCGAACCGGCCGAGCCGGAGCAGATCGGTGCGGGACAGCACGCCGATCGCGCGGCCGGCCGCCTCGTCGAGGATCGGGACGCAGGAGATCGCATGATCGCCGAGGGCGCGGTGCACCTCGGAGAGCGGGGCGGTGTCGGGCGCCGTGATGACCTCGCAGGTCATGTAACGCGAGACCGGTGTCGCAAAGCGCATCATGGGGAATCCTCGACCGGACGCCGGCGCGAAGGTCGGCAGACGGCGCGTCATCGCGCAACAGCGGTGTCAGCAAGAACCGATCCGTGGCGCGACCGGAGCGCGCCCGGGCCTCGAGGCCGGCGAGCGCGACCTGGGGCGCGCCGTCATGAGCTGGCCCGCCGCGGCGGGCGCGGGCGCAGAGGCAGCGCGTCGGCGCTCGATCTGCGCCACCTGCGCCACGACCCCCCTGCGCCACGATGAGCAGCGGAGTGGGCAGGGATGTCAGGGGCTCGACCCAGCGTGCCCCGCCGAGCGGCGGTGTCTCAAAATGCGACACGTGGGGAGCCCTGGAGTGCGATCGCCGCGGCCAAACGGCCGCCGTGAGGCCGGAGATGGCCGAGGGGCCCCCGGCCGCGCGAGCAGCGCATCGGCCGCGCGCTCCCGTCGGCCGGGGCCCTCGAGGCGCTGCGAAGAGCGATCCGCGGCTCAGGCCCCGGGGTGCGCGGCGGCTCCGGGCCGACAGGCCGAGGCGCGATCACGCCGCGATCCGGGGCCAGGGCTCGCCTCCGCAGACGGGCTCCGAGCTACCAGGGCCTGCTGCTGCAGGGCCTGCGGAACGGGTTGATGTACGGATTGCCCCCGCCGAGCCCGCCGGGCACAAAGCTCCCCGGACCGCCGCAGGGCCGGCCTCCCCAGCCGCCCCACGTGCCCCCCCCGCCCGGGGGGAAGCCGGCCGGCGGCCAGGCCGACCCCCAGCCGCTCCCCGGGAAGCTCGATCCCCAGCCGCTCCCCGGGAAGCTCGATCCCCAGCCGCTCCCCGGCCGATTCGATCCCCAGCCGCCGCCCGGCCAGCCCGGCCAGCTACCGCAGTTCCTCCCGGGGAGGCCCGGATAACCGCCACACATCGCCTGAGCGGCCTCGTCGACCTCCACGACATCGGCCTCGTCCATGTCGAGCTCGTCGGCGCTGCCGTCGCCCATCGCGCACCCGGTGGCCGTCGCCGCCATCGCCACCATCGCGACGGCCATCCACTTGCCATTCAACAGCTCATTCATTTGTCCTCCTTCCACGGCCCCGCGACGACCGCGGGACCGTCGGTCCATCGGATTGCGCAGAGAGCAGCGCTCGTGCCCGACAGCCGTGTGCACAGGCTGCCGCTCGAGATCGCGCGCAGCGGACGCGGGGCGCCGACAAACCGAGATTCCTCAACAGAGCTGAACTCCGCGGCACGGCGCCGTTCAATCGCGCCGGATCGATGCGCAGAGAAGGCCCTTCGAGGTGCGCCGAGCGCGCAGCGGCGCTCCCGGCGCTCGACTCGACGACTCCGATAAAACACGCCTTTCGCGAGGGGTCGACTTTCGCAGCGCGCGCGGCGCGGCGTCGCCGGCGACTCCACACCTCCTCCATGCGACGAGGTGGTCAGCGCTCACGGCAAGGTAGTCGAAGAGACGACATCACCACAGGCCATCTCGCCGTCCACGGGCGATCGGGCCTGCGCTGGTCGACGTGCTCGACCCATCGTCCAGGCGCCCGTGCCGGCGGGCGCGGTGGAGGTCCGCGCAGGGCGCCTCGCGACGCGCGCCTCAGCCCCCTGCCGCCCTGGTCCCGGCGCGCGGCTCGGCTCAGGGCGCGGCGGTCCAGGTCGCCCACGCGCGCGTGAAGTCGTCGGCGTGGATCTCGTGGCCGCGCCCGGGGTGCACCACGAGCTCGTGCTCCCAGCCGTGCTGGGTGAGCAGGTCGGCGAGGTTCTCGGCGCTCGCGATGGTGGAGGCGAGCTCGCGCTCGCCGACGGCGATGTAGATCGGCGGCCTCTCCTGGGAGAACAGGTGCTCCTCGATGACCATGCGCCCCGCGCCGACGAGCCCTGCGCCGTCGACGTGGAGGAGCCCCTCCAGCGCGATATAGCTCGCGAAATAGCCCCCGTTGGAGAAGCCCATGACATAACGCCTGCTGAACGAGTCCCCGAGGACCTGCGCTATCCGCGCCTCGGCGCGCGTCCACTCGTCGAGCAGGGCGGGCGCCTCGGCGTCGACGATCTCGCGCCGTGTGGGCCAGCAGAAGTAGCTCGCGACGGACGGACTGAAGGTGCAGAGTCCCTGTCTTCCGCGCGGGAACACCGCGACGGCGCCGAGCGCCGCGGCGGCCTCGGCGGCGATCGCCTGGAGGCTCACGGGCAGCGCGTCGGGCGCCATGATCCCGTGCAGCACGTGGAGGATGGGCGCGCCGCGGGCTGCCGTCTCCGGCACGTGAAAGCAGGTGTGATCGTCCAGGCCGCTCCACCCTTCCGAGCACCAGTCCGTCTCGACCGGCTCCCAGCTCCGCGCTCCGCCCTCGCCGCCAGCGCCGCTGCTGCCCGCGCCTCCCTGCCCGCCCGCGCCGCCGTGCCCGCCCGCGCCTCCCTGCCCGCCCGCGCCGCCGCTGCTGCCCGCGCCTCCCTGCCCGCCCGCGCCTCCCTCCCCGCTCGCGCCTCCCTGCCCGCCGGCGCCGCTGCTGTCCGCTCCTCCCTGCCCGCTCACGCCGGACGCGCTGCTGCTCGTCGCGATCCGGTCCGGGGCGGCGCCGCCCCCGCCGCCGTCGGCGGCACCCGTGGCACCGGACGCCCGCGGCGCCTCACCGGCGGAGCACTCGCACGCGGCCAGCGTGAGCGTCGCGATGGCCGCGAGGAGGGTCGCGCCGTCCGCCTTGTCCATGCGCGTTCGTTCAAGATGCCCTGTCGGCCGCGGCGCCGCAATGCTCGCGCTGCGCCCGCGCAGCGAGGACGCCCGCCGGAGATGCGATCCGCCGGAGATGCGCACATGGTGCGCTAGCGCTGCTCGAGCGCCTCTAGAGCATCCGAGCGCGCTGCGAAGCATGGGACGGCGCCGAGGCACCGCCCGCGCCATTGCAGCAGGCGGCGCCGGCGGTGCTCATGCATCGACCTCGAGCCTCCCGACCCGCGCGTCGCGTGGGCTCGACAGATTGAGTCTTGGAGCCCATCGACCGCCACGCCACACCCCCAAGTGCATGGCATGACGCGCTGGCAGCCGATCGCTGCGCCGGGCGGCGGCGCCGGCGGGCTCAGGCGATGCAGCAGAACGTGGACGGCTCGGCCGGCTGGAGCTCGCCGACGGGCTCGCCGCCCTGCGGGGCGCACGCGCCCGGCTCCACCGCCACGACCGCGGCCGACTTGCTCCCCAGGCCGACGCCGGGCGGCGTCACCACGCAGAACGGGACGCTCGAGCTGACGAGGCTCGACGCGATCAGATCGGTGCAGGCCGCGTCGCGGTACACGGACGCCATGACCGTGCACGAGGCGCCGGTCGGCTCGCCGCAACCGCAGGGGGTGCAGTCGCGGCCGTCGAGCACGTCCCTGTAGAAGAGATGCCTCTGGGCGTAGCCCTCCGGACAGGCGGCGTCGCCCTCGTGGTAAATGCAGGTCAGGAACCCGGGCGCTGCCGGCACGCACGTCGTCGCGTCGGCACACGCGGTGTGCGCCCCGGCCACGCAGGCCGTCGCGCGCGTCGCCCACGGGGGCGCGCGCTCGTGGAGCGGCGGCGGGATGTCGATCCGCGGCGTGCACGCGCCGGTCGTGATCGTGGGCGCCGCGATCGTCAGCGACTGCACGCAGGGCTCGCCGTTGCAGTCCTGATCGGCTGGGATCGCGGCCTCCGCGGTGCAGGCGCCATCCCAGGCGTCGGGCGCGGCGAACGGCGTCGCGACGGCGTCGGGCTCGTCACCGGGGCACGAGGACGACGACGCCGCGGCCCACGCGGTGGGGAGCGAGCACGAGGCCTCGGGCGGGTCGCACGCGCAGGTCGGGCACGCCTTCGGCACCTGCTGGAGATCGGCGAAGCCCTCGTACCCGATCGTCGGCGCATCGGCGGGGCAGTCGGGGGTGGCCTCCGGCGGGCCGAACCAGAGGAGCGCCGGGCCGGACCAGCCGAGCGGCGCGGGGGGAACGCACTGGCCGGAGCAGAGCGCGCTGTGCGCCTCACCACCCTCACCGCCGGCGCCGCCCTCACCGCCGGCGCCGCCCTCGCCACCCTCGCCGCCAGCGCCGCCCTCGCCGTAGCCCTCGATGCACCGCTCAGGAAAGCGGGCGCGCTCTCCGTCCGTACATGGGCCATAGAGGATGATTGGGTCTGTGGAGCACCCAGCGCTCAACAGCACTCCTGCAAGGGCAATAGTCGGCACGCGCATGCGTGGTACCTTACGTGAATGATGGTCCTCAGCGCAAGGCGGGAGGCGCCCTGCGAGCCTCGCAAGGATTGAGCATTCCGTGGATCGAGAAAAATTTCTCATACTTTCTCACCTTCGGAGACGGCAGATGTCGTTGCCGCCGGATCCCCCTCACAGGTTCAGTCGTAGACCGATCCCGAACGCCACGCCGAGCGCGGGAGCGCTCCAGAGCGTGCGTTCTGATTCGGCGATGCCTTCGTCGCGGAGGAGCGACGAGTCGACCAAGCGCTGAACCGCCTCGGTATATCCGTACCCAGAGAGGCTCTCTGAGAACGGCCACGCAACGCCGGCTCGCACGCCGATTCCGGCACGAAGATAGAGCAGGGATCCCCCGCTCACTGGCGCTTCGGGCACGACACGGCGCACGCCGATCTCTCCGACCCCGCACGCAAAGAGAACAGGTCGGTGAAGGCACAAGGCAGCGTTCGTGATGAGCGCCGATGTCGCCACGCGCACGTCCTCCACGTCGCTCGACAGCGAGGAGAGCCCGCGGGCGTCCAGCGCGACCGACCATGCCGGCCAGCGTCCCGCGACCGACAACGCGGGTCCCACCGCAACGCCGGGCGTCAGCCCCAGCGCGATCGTGGCGCCGGCGCCAGCGGTCCAGCGGAAGCGCCCCCCCGCAGCGTGCCCCGCGCTGCTCGGGGGCTGCGCCCGCACGGGCGGCGCCTCGCTCGGCGGCAGCGCCGGCTGCGCCGCGCAGGGGCGCTCGGGGGAGCACGGCGCCTCCGCCGGCGCCGCGGGCTCTCCCGGCACGGCCGGCGTTGCCTGCGGCGGCAGGCGCTCACCCATCTCGTCGAGCTGCACGGCGATCGACAGGGCCACCGTCGAGACCAGCGTCTTGCAGGCAGCGCGAGTCCTGTAGCCGTCGGCCCAGAGCACCAGGCCGGGGCGATCGCGGAGGTAGATCGACGCGATGAGCTCGCCCTGCTCCTGTTCCATCGACGCCGTGATCGCGAGCGGAGCCTCCGCATCGAAGGGGTCGAAGCCCATGTACCGGGCGATCTCCGCGCGCAGAAACTGCGCATCGGGGCAGCGCTCGGTGCCCGGGCCGCGCGTGAGCTCGAGCCGCACGCGGGCCTGGCGCGGCCCGGAATCGGCCCGGACCGGCGCGGCCGCGAGCTGCGCGACGGCGACCGCGACCAGCGATGCGAACGCTGCGCGCCATGCCCGCTCGCCCCGTCGCCGGCCGTGCGACGGGGGGCTCGTGCGCCGCGACGGCTCGGCCCTCATGGCCGCTCCTGCCGCGTCGTGCCGCCGGTCGTGGTGACCGGCAGCGCTTCCGCGCTCGATCGCAGCCGCTCGCGCAGCAACGCCAGCCGGCCCCGTGGAAACCGCTGTGCGTGCGCCTCGATGCGCTCCAGGGCGGCGGCGCGCTCGCCGCGCAACAGCGCCTGCCTGGCCGCCTCGAGCAGCGTGAGCTCCTCGCCGAGCCGATTCTGGCCTTGGTCTGGGGGCGCCGGGTCGCGCCTCGAGGCGGCGGGCTTGCGCTGGCCTGGCCCATCGTTCCTCTCTGCCGCGGGCGCTCGGGGGCCCTGGGCGTCGCCGGAGCGCGTGGCGTCGTCGGGGCGCGGCGCGTCGCCGAGAACGCCCCGGGGTCGTGGCTCCGGCGCCAGGTCAGGGCGTGCGGTTCCTGAGAGGAGGAGGGGCAGCGCGACCGGGGCGAGGTGGCGAGCCCAGGCCACCGGTGCTGGAGCGAGCCCGGCGACCAGCAGGACGCCGCCGGCGGCGCCGGCCGCCCCCCACCCGAGCGCCGGGCGAAGGGGTCGGGCGAACGGGCGCGCGAGACGCGCGAGGCGTGCGCGCCACCGCCCCCCGTCGAGGCGCGCTCGGGAGCCCGGCGCGGCCGGATCGCTCGCGGACAGGATCGTCTCGGAGAGCGAGCGCAACGAGGTCGCGGAGAACAGCGGGAGCACGAGGACGCTGGACCGGAGCGCCCGCTTCTCCTCGGGCCGCAGCCGCTTCTCGGCGGCGCGGTAGTCCCGGCGCGCGAGGCGCAGCCGGCTCGCGGCGGTGTTCTCGTTGAGCGAGAGGGCGCGCGCGATCTCGTGCATCGGGACATCGTAAGCGTCGGCCAGGACGAGGATGGCGCGGCGCTCGGGCGCGATCTCCGAAAGGAGACGGATCGCGAGCGCGCGCCGCTCCGTCGCGGCGATGTGGTGCTCGCTGCTCGGCGCGGCGTCTGCCCGCTGGAAGCAGGCCGCGTCCGCGAGCCCTACCGGCACCTCGCGGCGCCGGTAGGCGCGCTCCAGGTGATGGCGGACCTGCCGCCAGGCGATCCCGAAGAGCCACGTCGCCTCCGCTCTCCAGTTCCTGCCGAGGCGTTGCGGTCGCGATGGCTCGGGCGGGCCCGCGGGGTCCCTGCGCGGGCGCGCAGGGGGGTCGCTCGGCGCGCTGTCCGCCGCGGCGGCGGCCGGCGCGGGCGCTCGGGCGGAGGCCACGAGGTCGGGCGAGTCCAGCGGGGCCGCAGCGCGCGCGCTGCTGGAGCGCATGGGGTCGTACCGGGGCAAGCTGCGGAAGGCGCCCAGCAGGACGTCCTGGCACAGGTCGTCGAGGTCGTCCTCGGCGACGCCGAGGAACCGGAGCATGCCAGGGAGGACGTGAACGGCGGTCGCGTGCAGGGACGCCCAGGCGCTGTGCTGGACCGGGTCGGTCGGAGGAGGAGAAGGGCTCATACTCAGAGTTACGGGGCGTCTCCCGTGGCCGTCACAGAATCGGACCGGCCATCCGGACACGCCCCCTCCCATCCGGACACGCACCCCGCCCATCCGGACATCCCCCCGCCCATCTGGACACGCCCCCCGCCCATCTGGACACGCCGGCCCGCCATCTGGACATCCCCCCGCCCATCTGGACACGCCGGCCCGCCATCTGGACATCCCAACTCGACCCACTCGCCCCCGGTACCCCGCCCTCGCGTCCAGATCCGGCGTTTGCGTTGGCGAGGAATCGCGGCGAACACCCTCTCCGGGGGCCGGGCAGCCCGTCGAGGCCTCTCGTCCGTGCCCCGCAGCGCCCCGCAACCGGCCCTCCCGCCCCCGCTCCCGCCCCCGCCCGCCCCCTCCGGGCGGGCGAGCCGTGAAGCCCGCTTGCCCTTGCCCTCCCGGCGACATCGCAGTACCGAGCCGGCCATGACGCCCTTCCCCGGCCTCCCCGGCGCCTTCCTCGCGGCCCTCGAGCGCGAGCTCCCCGCGGATCTCCTCTCGACCGACGCGGCCGACCTCGCGACGTTCGGCCGCGACTGGACCAAGGTCCACGAGCCCAGGCCGTCCGCCGTGGCCCGCCCGCGCTCGACCGAGGAGGTCTCCCGCCTCCTCCGCCTCTGCGCCGAGCACCGCGTCCCGGTCGTCCCCTCCGGCGGCCGCACCGGGCTGGCCGCCGGCGCCGTGGCCGCCACGGGCGAGCTCGTCGTGTCGCTCGAGCGGATGCGCCGCATGGGCCCGGTCGACGTGCTCGGCGCCACCGTCCGCGTCGAGGCCGGCGCCGTCACCGAGGCCGTCCACCAGCACGTCGCCCCGCACGGCCTCACCTGGCCCGTCGACTTCGCCTCCAAGGGGTCGAGCCAGGTGGGCGGCAACATCGCCACCAACGCCGGCGGCGTGAAGGTCATCCGCTACGGCCTCACCCGGCAATGGGTGCTGGGCCTCACGGTCGTCACCGCGAGCGGCGCCGTGCTCGAGCTGAACGGCGCGCTCGAGAAGAACAACACCGGCATCGACCTGCGCCAGCTCTTCATCGGCAGCGAGGGCACGCTCGGCATCATCACCGAGGCCACGCTCAAGCTCACGCGGCTGCCCGAGGCGCTCAACGTGTTCCTGTTCGCCGTGCCGGACCTCGCCGGCGTGCTCGCGCTGTTCCGCGAGGCGCGCATGGGGCCGTTCGTGGTGATGGCCTACGAGTTCTTCACGGAGAAGTGCCAGGCGCGCCTCCGCCGGCACCGGAACGTCCGCATGCCGCTCTCCGCGCCGTCGGACTACTACGTGCTCATCGAGGTCGAGCGCGGCGAGCCCGACGCCCTCGAGGCCTGGATCGCGTCGCTGTTCGAGCGCGGGCTGGTCACCGACGGCACGCTCGCGCAGCACGGGACGCAGGCGGCCGAGCTCTGGGCCCTCCGCGAGGGCATCAGCGAGAGCCTGTCCGCGACCGGCCTGCCGCACAAGAACGACGTGGCCCTGCCCATCCAGGAGCTCGAGGGCTTCTGCGCCGAGCTGGAGAGCGTCTTCGAGACCCGCTATCCAGGGTGGGAGATCGCGCTCTTCGGCCACATCGGCGACGGCAACCTCCACATCAACGTGATGAAGCCCGACAGCCTCACCCGCGAGGAGTTCCTGCAGCGCACCCACGAGGCCGATCACGCGATCTTCTCGCTCGTCAAGAAGTACCGCGGGAGCATCTCCGCCGAGCACGGCATCGGCCTGCTCAAGAAGGACTACCTGCCCTACTCGCGCTCCCCCGAGGAGCTCGCGATCATGCGGTCGATCAAGCGGGCGCTCGATCCGCTGAACCTCATGAACCCCGGGAAGATCCTCGACGCCTAGCGCTGCGTCACCGAACGCTCTCCAGCCTTCCGGCCCGCTTGTCCCTGACGGCGCGCGGCCCGAGCGTTGCATCTTCGCAGCGCGACCTCGGGGACGTGAGGACCACGGAGGACGCTCCTGCCATGCCCCCCGATCGCCGCTCGAGGAGCAACAGGAAAAAGCGAGGCACTGCCACCCATGGAGCAGGAGAAGCGACCACGGCAGGACGCGTGGCAGGATGAGCTCTACCGGCTGCTGATCGAGAACGCGAAGGACTACGGCATCCTCATCGTCGATCCCGAGGGGAAGATCATCGCCTGGAACCCCGGGGCCGCCGCGGTCCTCGGGTACGCCGAGGAGGAGATCCTCGGCGCGCCCGTCGAGCGGATCTACACGCCCGAGGACGTCCAGGCCGGCTTGCCTGCGCTGGAGATGGGGACGGCCCGCTCGGTGGGCCGAGCGTCCGACGAGCGCTGGCACCTCCGGAAAGATGGGACGCGCGTCTATTGCAGCGGCGTCATGACGCCGCTCCGGGACGAGCAGGGTGACCTGCGCGGGTTCGCGAAGGTCTTGCGCGACTTCACGGACCGCCACCTCGCGAACAAGGCGCTGCGCGAGAGCGAGGAGCGGCTGCAGATCGCGCTCGAAGCGGCCCAGATGGGCACCTGGCTCTGGCACGTCCGCCCGGACAGGCTGTCTCTGGGGCCGGGCCTGAGACGCCTGATGGCCGTGCCGCCGGACCGCGAGGTCCAGAGGCTCGACGACTTCATCGGGCTCGTCCACCCCGACGACCAAGGCGCCGTGCGCGAGGCGTTCGACGCCGTCCTCCGCGAGGGCGCCGAGCTGGCCGTCGACTTCCGCGTCGCGCGGGCCGACGGCTCCGTGCGCTGGCTGCGAGACCGGGGCAAGCTCTTCCGCGACCCGTCCGGCACCCCGGCGTACATGACGGGCGCGTGCGTGGACATCACCGAGCGAAAGCAGCTCGAGGAGGCGCTGCGGGAGCGCGCGGAGCAGCTCGCGGAGGCGGATCGGCGCAAGGACGAGTTCCTGGCGATGCTGGGACACGAGCTGCGAAACCCGCTCGCCCCGGTCCGCAGCATCCTGGAGGTGCTCCGCCACGCGAGGCACGATCCCGCGCGCGTGGACAGCGCCTGCGCCATGATCGAGCGGCAGATCGAGCACCTCGTGCGGCTGGTCGACGACCTGCTCGACGTGGCGCGCATCACCCGCGGCAAGATCCACCTCCACAGGGGGGCGGTCTCTCTCTCCACGATCGTGACTCAGGCCGTCGACACCGTTCGTCCGCTCGTCGAGGCGCGCGGTCACGAGCTCATGATCTCGCTCCCCATGAAGCCGGTGCAGCTCGACGCCGACGCGACCCGGATGATCCAGGTGATCGACAACCTGCTGCACAACGCCATCAAGTACACGGAGCCCGGGGGCAAGATCTGGCTGACCTGCGAGCGGGCGAGGGGCGGGCTGGAGATCCGGGTCAAGGACACCGGCCAGGGCATGGCGCCGGACCTCGTGCCGGACGTGTTCGACCTGTTCACCCAGGGGGAGCGCCTCCCGGACCGGTCCCAGGGCGGGCTCGGCATCGGCCTGACCCTGGTGCGCCGCCTGGTGGAGATGCACGGAGGGACGGTCCATGCCCGCAGCGAGGGGTCCGGGAAGGGCAGCGAGTTCAGCGTGTGGCTGCCGCCCGCGGCCGTCCTCGACGACGCCCGGGGGGCGGCGGGCCCCTCCGCCGCGGCGCCCGCGCCCGGGCGCCCGGCCGCCGCGAGCGCGCGGCGCATCCTGGTCGTCGACGACAACGCCGACGCGGCCGAGTCGCTCGTGATGCTGCTGGAGGCGCTGGGACACGAGGTGCGCATGGCGAGAGACGGCCACGAAGCGCTCGAGACCGTCGCGGCCTTCCAGCCCGAGCTCGTGCTCCTGGACATCGGGCTCCCCGGGATGGACGGGTACGAGGTCGCGAGGCGGCTCCGCGCGTGTCCCGGCCTCGCGGGCGCTCGCCTCGTCGCCCTCACCGGGTATGGCCAGGACGAGGATCGCCGCCGCTCCCGGGAGGCGGGCTTCGACCACCACCTGGTCAAGCCGATCTCGCAGAAGGTGCTGCTGCCGCTCATCGGCTCGCTCGAACGCCGGCGCGACCAGGACGCGGTCTGAGCCGCGACGGGCTCACCGCGCCGCGGCCCGGCCCCGCGACGCCGCTCCCGGCGCGCCGAGCACGCGTTTGACGCGGCAGAGCGGCCGGTGGAGCCTGCCGGGCCACCATGCTTCGCCGCATCCCTGACCGGAACATCTGGCTCATTTACGGCGCGATCTTCCTGCTCGGCCTCGCGTACGGCATCGCCATCTCGCTCACGGCGGTCTTCCTCGACACGCGCGGGTTCGACAAGCGCGACATCGGGATGCTCGCCTCGTGCTTCGCGCTCGGCATCGTCGTGCTCTCGCTGCCGATGGGCGCGCTCATCCGCCGGTTCTCGGCCAAGGCCACGCTGGTCCTCTCGCTCGTCGGGTACGCGGCCGCGGTCGGCGTCTTCCCCTTCCTGCCCGGCTTCGCCTCCATCGCGGCCGTGAGGTTCCTCGACGGCGCGTGCTCGGTCGGCATCTGGGTGAGCTGCGAGACCATCCTGCTCGCCCGGTCGGATCAGCACAACAAGGCGTTCGTCACGAGCCTCTACGCGGTCGCGATGGCGCTCGGCTACGTCCTCGGCCCCCTCTCCGCGAAGGGGATCGTCGCGCTCTCGTCGATGCCCGCCGCGTTCGTCGTCTCGTGCGTCATCTCGGCGCTCTCGGCGCTGCTCGTGCTCGCGCGCCTCGACCGCGACCCGCCCGAGGCGCGGGCGCACGGCGAGGCCGGCGCCCAGGGCGGCGCGGAGCCCCCGGCGTCCTCGGCCGCGATCCTCTGGCGCATCAAGACCTCGTGCTTCGCGACGTTCGCTTACGGCTACTTCCAGGCGTCGGTGGTGCTGTTCCTCCCGCTGTACCTGATGGCGTCGAAGGGCGTCACGCTCGAGCAGACGATCCTGATCCCCGCCTATTTCGCGGTGGGCATGCTCGTCTTCACGAACGTCGCCGGCCGGATCGGCGATCGCCGCGGCCACCTGTCGCTGATGCGCGCGCTCGGCGTGATCGGCACGCTGATGATCCTCGGCTTCGTGTACCTCGACCGGTACGCGGCGATGTGCGCCGCGGTCTTCATCGCGGGGGCGACGCTCGCGTCGATCTCGCCGCTCAGCCTCGCGCTCCAGGGCGTCGTGACCGCGCCGCGCGACTACAGCCGCGCGAACTCGATTTACAACGTCTTCTATGCGGCGGGGATGCTCCTCGGCCCCCCGGTGTCGAGCGCCATCTACCAGGCGACGGACGGGGTGATGATGCTCTATCACCTGGCGGCGCTGTGGGCCGCGTTCGTCGTCTTCACCATCGTCTTCGCGGGCGACGACCCGGCGGCCCGGCGCGGCGAACGCGCCCGGGTCGGCGTCCCGGCCTGAAGCGGAGGCGGTGCGCACCGCGGCCCCCGCGGGGGCGCGCCGGCGGCGCGTCGCCCCGGGCAGGCGCTCGCCTCCCGGACCAGGATGAATCCTGTGCACGCGGTCCATGACGGCTATGCATTGGAAGCACGTCGTCCGTTGATCCATGGATGCGGGCGCATCCGACCTCTGCAGTAGAGAGGTCCGCGCAGGCGCCGCCGGCCGTCGCGGGCGCCGTCGTCATCCTTCTTCGCACACGGCCCATGGGCGCCGGGCGCCGGGCGCCGCGCGCGCCCGGAGCAGGCCCTCCAGGGCGGTGCGCGGACAGCGAACACCGCACAACGGCAATCAGGAGATCGTTTGACATGTCATTCCCGAAACCCGGGTTCTTGTTCCTCGGCTCGGTCATCGCCTCTGCCTTGCTCACCGCCTGCGCCCCTCCCGAGCCCGAGGGGGACGCCGAGCGCCATGAAGCCGTGTCGAGCGCGCTCACCGCGCAGGACCGGCTCGCCGCGTGCAACCTGGATCCGCGCGTGATCGCCGGGCTCGTGTCCGCGGAGGTCTGCGCCGGAGCCGACATCTTCTTCCGCGAGACGTTCGATGGCAACGGCCGCACCTGCGGCACCTGCCACCCGGTCGCCAACAACTACACGATCGACGTCCCGTTCATCTCCGCGCTCGATCCGAGCGATCCGCTGTTCGTCTTCGAGACCGACCCCGCCCTCGCCGAGCTCGAGAACTTCGAGCTCCGGACGCTGGGGCTGATCCGCGAGAACGTCGACGGGTTCGAGGACCTCGACAACAAGTTCACGATGCGGGCGGTCCCCCACATCTTCTCCATGGCGACGACCATCACCCCGGATCCGGCGGACGGGACGGCGGTCCCGCCGGTCCATCGCACGGGCTGGTCGGGCGACGGCGCGCCCGGCGACGGCTCGCTCCGCTCGTTCCTCACCGGCGCGATCAACCAGCATTTCCCGAAGGATCTCGGTCGCCAGCCGGGGGTGTCGTTCCGGCTCCCGACCGAGGAGGAGCTCGATCTCACGCTGGCGTTCCAGATGAGCGTCGGCCGGACGAACGAGCTCGATCTCACGCAGGTGAACCTCTTCGACCCCCAGGCGAACGACGGGCGGCAGGCGTTCCTCGACCCGCAGCGGGGCCGCTGCAACGTGTGCCACACCAACGCGGGCGCGAACCACATGGATTCGGGGTTGAACCGCAACCTGGACACGGGGACCCGGAAGGCCCCCGCGACCAGCACCATCGGCGCGTTCGACGGCGGGTTCGGCGGGCTCGGGCAGGCCGCGCCCAACCTCGACGTCCTGGACATCGGGTTCCTCCACGGGTTCGGTGACGGCACGTTCAGCACGCCGCCCCTCATCGAGGCCGCGGACACGCCGCCGTTCTTCCACACCAACGCCTTCGGGAACACGATCGAGGACGGGATTGCCTTCTACGTCACCCCGAACTTCTTCCCCAACTCCCCGGCGGGCCTGGAGCTGGAGACGCGGTTCGGCACCCCGGTCGCCTTCACCGGCGACGACATCGTGAAGATGGGCCGGTTCCTCCGCGTCCTCAACGCCGCCTTCAACCTCGACATCGCGAAGCAGCGCCTGGAGGCGGCCCAGACGCTCGTCAACCAGTTCCAGGACACGCGCGCGGACATCCAGCTCCGCCTGATGGAGCTCGCGGAGGTGGAGATCGACGACGCGCTGGGGGTCCTCGGCGTGCCGCCCCCGAACCCCCCGCTGCATACGATCTCCCAGGATCACCTGCAGCAGGCGAAGGGCGAGATCGCGGCCGGCCTCGCGGCCGCCACCTGGTCGCAGCGCCAGAGCCGGATCTCGACCGCCATCTCGCGGGTGACGAACGCGCGTGACCAGTTCGGCGCGAACATCACCTACCAGCTCGGCCAGGGCACCCTGATGTACTAGCGCGGCGGCTGAGAGCTGCTCCGGGCCGCTCGCGCAAGCCCCGGAGAGGGGGCCGGGCTGCCCGGCCCCCCCTGCCCAGCCGTCCCCCCCCCGACTTCGGGCGCCTTCAGTAGAGCACGCGCGTCCGGAGGCTGGTCTCCAGCGCGCCGATCCGCCGGCTCACCTCCGCCGACACGTCCTGCGCCAGGTCCATGATGAGGTAGCCGATGTTGGCGTCGGTCGACAGGACCTGGCTGTCGATGTTGGCGTTCACGTCCGACACGATGCGGTTCACGTCGCGGAGCACGCCGGGCACGTTGCGGTGGACGTTGAGGATGCGGTGCGTCCCCTTGAGCGGCGGCAGCTCGACGTTCGGGAAGTTCACCGCGCCCGTCGTCGCCCCCGTGGTCGCGAACTGCGTCAGCGCGCGCGAGACCTCGCGCCCGATCGCCTCCTGCGCCTCCTCCGTCGAGCCGCCGATGTGCGGCGTCAGGATGACGTTGGGCAGCCCTTGCAGCGGCGTCCGGAACCCGTCCGAGTTCGACTCGGGCTCCTCCGGGTAGACGTCAATCGCCGCGCCCGCGAGGTGGCCGCTCTTCAGCGCCTCGGCGAGCGCCGGGATCACCACGACCGACCCGCGGCTCGCGTTGAGCAGGTACGAGCCCTTGCGCATCTGCGCGAGCTCGGCCGCGCCGATCATCTCGCGCGTCTCCGGCGTGGCCGGGACGTGGAGCGAGACGAAATCCGACGCCGCGAGCAGCTCGGAGAGCGTGGGCAGGGGGCGGTTGTTCCCCATCGGCAGCTTCTGCGCGATGTCGTAGTACAGGACCCGCATCCCCATCGCCTCGGCCAGCACGCCGAGCTGCTGGCCGATGTGGCCGTAGCCGATCAGCCCGAGCGTCTTGCCGCGGACCTCGTAGCAGGCCTTCGAGACCTTCTTCCACGTGCCGCTGTGCACCTCGCGCGAGCGGTCGCCGAGCTGCCGCGCGAGCATGACGCACTGGGCGATGATCATCTCGGCGACGCTGCGCGTGTTGCTGAACGGCGCGTTGAACACCGGCACGCCGCGCCGGTTGGCCGCGTCGAGATCGACCTGGTTCGTGCCGATGCAGAAGCAGCCGATCGAGAGCAGCCGGTCGGCCTTCTCCAGGACGCGCGCCGTGATGTGCGTCTTGCTCCGGATGCCGACCAGATCGACGCCCGCGAGGGCGGCGATGAGCTCGTCTTCCTTCAGCGCGGAGCTGCGCGTCTCGATCTCGAACGACCGCGATCGAAACAGCTCGTGCGCGCTCTGGTGGATGTTCTCGAGCAGGAGCACCTTGACGGGCTCCTTCACGACCGGGGGGGTGGACTGGAACTTGTTTGCAGTTGGCGTCATGGGCTTTGTCCGTCAAGGCCACCTCTACCGCAACTTCGCCCGTTTGCATCTCGGATCCGATCCGGCGCGAACACGACGAGGCGGCCGTTCCGCGCATCCTTTGCGCGCCCCGGACCTCCGCGCCGCCTCCCCCGCGCCCCGCGCGCCGCCTCCCTCGCTCCCCGGGCGCGGGCACGACGGCGCGGCCGTCCCGCGCAGCCGTTGCGCGCCCCGGGCGCGCAGCGCGCCGCCTCCCGCGCGCCCCGGGCGCGCAGTGCGCCGCACGTCGTCTCCCGCGCGCACCCGGCGCGCTGCGTGGAGCAGACGCCTCGCCCATCGCAGGCTAGATTGCGGCGCATGCGCCACCGCCGACACGCCCGTCTCCCTGCCGTCCTCCTCGTCGCCGCGCTCGCGGCTGCCCCTGGATGCAAGGGGAAGCCCGGTCCGGCCGGCCCATCGTCGAACGCGACGACCGTGCCCACGCCGGCGACCGTCGACACGCCCCCGTCGCCCATCCCGCCCCCGTCGCCCGTCCAGCCCCCGTCGAAGGCGGCGCTCATCGAGGACGAGCGCAACACGATCGCGGTCTTCCGCGAGGTCGCCGCGTCCACGGTGTTCGTCACCCAGCGGCGCCTCGTGGTCGACCGCTTCTGGGGCACCGCGGTGGAGGTCCCCGCCGGCTCCGGATCGGGCTTCGTCTGGGACGCCGACGGGCACATCGTCACGAACTTCCACGTCGTGGACAACGCGCAGTCGCTCCTCGTCCGGCTGCAGGGCGAGAAGACGTTCCCGGCGCGCCTCGTGGGCGTCGAGCCGCGCAAGGACGTCGCCGTGCTCAAGATCGACGCCCCGAAGGAGCTGCTCAAGCCGATCCAGGTCGCGCCCCTGCGCGAGCCGCTCGAGGTCGGCCAGAAGGCGATCGCGATCGGCAACCCCTTCGGCCTCGATCACACCCTGACGACCGGCATCATCAGCGCGGTCGGGCGCCAGGTCGAGGGCGTGGGCGGCGTGAGCATCCGCGACATGATCCAGACCGACGCCGCCATCAACCCCGGCAACTCCGGCGGCCCGCTGCTCGACTCGAGCGGGCACCTCATCGGCATGAACACGATGATCTTCTCGAAGAGCGGCGCCTCCGCCGGCATCGGCTTCGCCGTGCCCTCGACGACGATCGCGCGGATCGTCCCGCAGATCATCAAGACCGGGAAGGCCGAGCAGGTCGGCCTCGGCATCCAGCTCGACCCGGCCCGCCGCCTCGAGCGGCGCAACGGCATCCGCGGCGTCATCGTGATGAGCGTCATCCCGGGCGGCCCCGCCGCCAAGGCGGGCCTGCGCGGCCTGTCCGAGGGCGATCGCGGGCTCGTGCTGGGCGACGTGATCGTGGGGATCGACGGCAAGCCCGTCGAGGACTACGACGGGCTCTACAACGCGCTCGACACCAAGCGTCCGGGGGAAAAGGTGAAGGTCGACCTGCTCCGCAACGGGCAGAAGACCACGATCGAGATCGCGGTCGAGCTGCTCTCCTGACCCCTGGCCGCCGCTACCCGGGCGCGGGTAGTGGGGCTTCCTGGATGCTCCCCGGAGGGGCTTGTGCTCCGGTGGGCCACAAAAGAGGCCCGCCGGAGCACAAGCCTCGGGAGTGAGCACCCCGAACGCGACCACCACCCGGCTCCGAGACGCTGACGCCCCCTGGATCGCCCGGCGACGGCGCGGCCTCGGTGCACCGCTTCCGCCTCGACCTCGCCGAGCGGCCGGCCACGGGCACCGTCTGGGACTCGTCCGCGGCGCGGTGCTCGCTCGGCTCGGGCGACGGCAACGACCCCGTGATCGCGGCCCCGACCGTCTCGCGCTCCCACTGCGAGATCCTCATCGACGACGCCTGGGCGCGCGTGTCGAGGACCGACTCGATCGGGACGAGCACCACGTCGACTCCACGATCGTACGGGGACAGAAGCACGTAGCGGGTGCACAAGGGGATCCAGAAGTGGAGGGGCTCGGCCGCCGTCAGGGCGTCTTCGCCACGAAGCTCCACCTTCGCGCCGGCAACGGAGGCAAGCCGATCGCCTTCCCCCCGACCGCGGGGCAACGGCACGAGACCATCGCCTTCAACGACCTGATGGCACGCAGCACCGTCCGCCGCCCTGGCCGTGGACGCCCGCGCCATCGCCCCCGTGCCATCGTGCGTGGACGCGTACACCACCCGCGCCGTGCGCGCATGTGCGCTCGTATCGGATCCGCCCGGGCATCCCCCCCAAAATGCAATCAGCCGTGTGCCACGCTGTGCGATCGCGCGCGGGACAGGGCACGGAATGAAGTCGAGCGTCTCATCAGCGGATGGAAGCAGCCCCGCCGTGTATGTAACCACGCGCTATGAGAAGCGCGGCGCCAGCTACCTGGCCATGGTGGTCGTCGCGGTGATTCGGCTATGATTGTAGGATTCACAAACACACCCTAGCCCGCGCCGCACGGACGGTCACGATGCCCTGGGCCGTGCGCTTACGTCCAGATGTCCAAATCTGACCATCTGAGCCGTAACCGATCACGGATGCGAGAGTCAAGCACCTCGTAGCAACCTTCCGGCGCACAGTAACACTGTACGCACAAACGTACCAAGGGCAGTACCGAAAATTCGACCACACGCTAGTATGCGCGGCTACCATATCGCGGCAAGCACCCATCGGGTGCGTCCACTCCGGGCTCCGCGGAATATGGGGCCAGCATGGTCTGGTCGGACCTCACTCAGTAATAAAACGCCATGGATCGAAAGCACGTACAGGATACCGTTCGGCTCTTCATTCTCTTGCAAGCGTTACGCAAGTGCATCGGACGCTTACATGAGGTGCGTTCAACCCGTCCACCCCTTGGCGAGATATGCTGCATAGTCCTCGCCCTTGCCGGCGTCGCGAGCTGCGCCGAGCAGGTTGCTCACACGCGTACGCCCGCGACGCAGGCCCCCGCGAACGAGCCCAATCTGCCGCCTGAACCGCCTGCTAACTCGAACCAACAAGAGAAGTGTGGAGCCATGATCGCTGGCAGCAGTTACTGCTTTCCCTCGGAAGCGGAGGCTTGCGCTTATCTCAACTGCCCCGGCAACCGATGTTCACTCGGTTACTCATTGCCACCCGTGGTAAGCTGCGCGAGTGCCGACGACGAGGCCGCATACAGACCTTGATCGTGAACGCGGCATCGTCCGCTGCCCTTGCGACGCATGAGATACCTCTCCGGCAAGAGCGGGTGCGGGTCGTGTCTTGGCTCAGAGGCCGGCGCACGAACCGCGACGCTGTCTGCGCCCTACCGCCCTCACTCCCGCACGTCGCCCCCCCCCGAGCAGACGCGCATCGTCGGGCGGTCGCGTCCGGCAGAGAGCTGGGCCCGCGCGGCTGACTTCTGGCACCGGCATGCGAGCCCATGATCAACCCCGCAGGCAGTGATACAAATCGACCCATTCAATACATGGACAAACCATTAATATAGTGTCACCCTGCCAGGAGGGAGACGAATCGCGCAAGAGAATCTTCTGTCCCCTAAAGCAAGCGCGTCGACTCACCTTGCCACAATCAAATTGCCTTGAGTTTCCTTTCCTCATGCAACACCGAACAGCAGATTAAGAGCGCCTAACAAAACCCGGCCTGGATATGGCAGAGGCAGATCAGGCACACGGCGAGCTGGAGGAACGCTCGGTGAATATCGGCACGGCGTTCATACCGCACAGTCAAGCGCCGAAAGCGGCGGAGCCATGCGATCGTCCGTTCGACGACCCAGCGGTAACGGCCGAGCTTCTCCGACGACTCGATGCCCTTGCGAGCGATGCGGGGCACGATGTGGCGCAGATGGCAAGCCAAGCGCAGGGCCGGGTCGTCGTAGGCCTTATCGGCGTGCAGTTTCTTGGGGCGGCGCCGCGGTCGGCCGCAAGGCCGCGCGATCGTCGGTACCGCATCCACCATAGGCGTGAACATCTTCGAGTCATGGACGTTCGCCGGCGTCATCTCGACGGCGAGCGGGATACCATTCTGATCGACCAAAATGTGATATTTCGTGCCCGGCCGGCCGCGATCTGTGGGGTTCGGGCCAGTCTCTTCACCCCCCTTTTTACCGGAACCAGCGAGGCATCCAGCGCAGCACGCTCCCAGTTGATCTTGTCGGCCCCGCCGAGCTCATCCAGCAATGCCTTGTGGAGCTGACCCCAGACGCCAGCCTGCTGCCAGTCGCGCAACCGGCGCCAGCACGTCATGCCGCTGCAGCCGAGCTCTTGCGGGAGATATTCCCAAGGAATCCCCGTTTTCAGCACGAACAAGATCCCCGTCAGGGCGATTCGATCAGGCGTGCGCGGCCGGCCGCCCTGCGGCTTCGGCTCCGCCTTCGGCAATAGAGGTTCGATTCGCTCCCAGAGTTCGTCCGGCACCAACAGCTTGCCCACGCGTGCAATCTAATGCGCGTACCGTTTGTCTCAAGCGAGCGGGCGCTCGAGCGAGGTCGGCGGGCTATTGTTAGGCGCTCTAAGCGCGGTGCCTACCCACAGCATCAGCACCACTTAATGAACCGCCCCATTTCGCACCAACAACAAAACTATTAAAGCGAACAAAAGAAATAACAATGACACACAATACTCATTACCATTTCCTGCAGCCCGCACGTCTGGTTGGAACCACCGGCCTGTGTGCTGCGCTCGCCGGCTGCGCAACCGAGGTCGACGATAGCCACAAATTCGAATCCATCGAATCCATTAGTGATCCGATATGGTACGGCGATTCCGCCGCAGCAAATTTGGCCGTCGTAGAGCTCACACGAAGCGGCGCAAGCGGAATTTGCAGCGGCTACTTCATAACCAGACGCCACATTATGACGGCGGCTCACTGTACAGATTCATTCTATAGCAGCCAATGGTATCAAGTTCGCGCCAAGACGGGGTACACCACCTTCATGAACCTGACGGATTCAGCCCGGACCGACAACTGGATCCTCATGGAAGAGCACGCCGCGCCGGGATGGGACTTCAATGCCCAGAGCGCCAGCACGGACACTGCAATTCTTACGCTTCCCTCGACGGCCTGGGCATCCGTAGTCGCCAACCAGGATGTCATGCGCATATCGACGGCCGCCCCGTATCTCACTCAACCGCTTAGCATCTGGGGTTGGGGGGCTCGCCATCCGACGGATACCGCTGGGGCGGGCGACCTGCTCACCGGAGCCACATTCTCGCAGGTCTACGTATCATCCGTTCCTGGAGACGGTTCATTTTACGCGGTTGCCTTGACAAATGCGCGGACCTGCAAGGGAGACTCCGGAGGCCCTGCCACGCGCTACTACGATAATGCCTATATCGCGGCAGGTACCCATCGGGGCGCGACCACCCTGGGCTGCGCGGAATTTGGGGCTAACATGACCTGGTCGGACCTCAGCAACAAGACGTCATGGATTCAAGACACGCTCAGGCTATCATTCGGCCCTTCGTTTGCGTGTAGCCATTTCGCGAGCGGAGCGAACGCTTATATGAAATGCCTTTGAGCAAGAGCCCCACGGGAAAGTCGAGACCTTCGTAGTACCGAGCGCGGTACTTGATGCAAAGCAGACCATCAGCGATCCGGTTCTTTGATGGCAGGTGCGCGTAAGCACGCGACACCTGGACGAAGTGGATCGGCGGGTATCGCCGTCGATGATGGGCTCGCGTTCGCGCGAATCCCGCACCATGACGCGTAGCTACCCGGTCTCCCTAGGCCGCCGCGACCCGGGCCCGCGTCCGGGGGGGCAGCGCGCTGGGGGCTCGCCGGAACGCAAGCCCCGGAGGTGAGCACCCAGCGCGCTGCCCCCCCCCGGACGCGCGCCCGGCGAGGCCGGCGCGCCCGCGCTCACGAGGCGAGGATCTCGCCCACCAGCCCGCCCTCGAGGCTCTCGTCGCCGAAGTCGTCGAGCGGGCCGCCCTCGGCATTGGTGCAGCCGACGGCCGCGCCGATCGTGTTCAGCAGCTTGTTGTTCGTGATGGAGACGTCGACGAACCGCCCCGTCTTCAGGAAACCCGACGCGCCGCCGGCGAGGATGTACGGGACCCTCTTGTAGGAGTGGTACTTGTCGCCGAGGTCGTTGAGCCACACGGCCACGCCGTGGTCGAGCAGCGTCCCCGAGCCGAGCTGGTAGGCCGAGAGCCGGTCGAGCAGGTGCTTGAACAGCCGCGCGTGGATCCGGTCGATCTGGTGGTGCAGCTCCTGGGCGCCCTCGATCGGAGGCCCCTCGGAGCCGTCGCCGTCGATGCGGTGGGAGATCTTGTGGAAGCTCTTCTGCCGCACGCCGTGGATCGTGTACTCGGTCGAGTCGTTGCCGTCGCCCACCTGGAGGGTCGCGGCGCGCGTGACGCCGCACGCCATCGCGAGCGCGATGATGTCCATGTGCATGCGGGCCACGGCCTCCACGTTGTCGTTCGCGCGCACCGCCGGGGCGATCGCCTCCATCTCGGCGACCCGCTCCGGCGGGAGCTTGCAGGTGAGCGTGACCTCGAGGTCGCGGATGCTGTCGAAGTGGAGCTCGAGCCGCTCGCGGTCGGCCTTGCTGAGGTCGGCCCGGCCGAGCAGCGCCCTCATCTCCCCGCGGACCAGGTCGTTCACGCTGGCGCGGCGCTCGGCCAGCGCCTTCATGACCTCGGGCTCGACGTCCGCCAGCCCGAAGAGCTTCTGGTAGGCGTTGAACGGGCTGCGCTCGGCGGCGCGGAGCTGCTTCGGCCCGCGGTAGGAGAGCACCTCGTTGATGTACCCGACCGCCTTGCCGGCGTAGAGCGTCAGCGGCTCGACGCCGGGCGGGTTGAGCTCGGTCGCGATCCGGTTGTCGATCGACTCGCCCATCGCGAGCGACTCGTTGCCCGACGGATCCTCGGACACGCGCGCGGCCGTGAGGCACTGGTTGCCGCCGCCGGAGTGGCCGCACCCGTTGCCCTCGAACGCGAAGCGGACGCCGCGCACCAGGATGAGCCTGTCCGCGTAGTCCTTGAGCTCGCTCACCGCCCGGTCGCTCTCCCGCTCCATCCCGGCGGCGGTCAGGGGGCCGGGCTCGCTGGGCCAGAACATCTCGGGCTCGTCGTCGATCGCCTGGGCCACGCCGTTCGCCTGGCGCATGAAGATCGCGAACGGCGGCACGTCGCCCGCGCCGGCCGAGGCGCGCCGGGGCGCGAGGCTCTCCAGGAACGGCAGCGCGACCGTGACGCCGAACAGGCCTCGGAGCACACGTCGTCGGGTGATCATGGCGCCTCCGCGGGAACGCGAGCGAGGAAGGACGGGGAGGAGACGATCTGGAGGAGCAGCTCCCGGGTCGAGGCGCCGCCGCGGGACGCCTCGGCGAGCGCGGAGAGGAGCGCCCGGTCCTCGGGGCGCGCGTCGCGCCCGTGGGCGAACTCGATCCAGCGCTTCGCGTAGCACGCGTGCGCCTCGCTGCTCTCGGCGAGGATCTGGCTGAGCTCGACGGCGTCCGCGAAGCTCCGCGGCTGCCCGCCGAGCGCGTAGACGTCCGCGGCGTTGACGGGCTCGCCGTTGTCGGTCGTGCGATACTGGCCGATCGCGTCGTAGTGCTCGAAGGCGAAGCCGGCGGGGTTGATGAGCGCCCCGTGGCACGCCGCGCCGCACGTCCCCTTGCCCGTGTGCGCCTCGACGCGCTCGCGGTTGGTCCTGTGCTCGCCCGGCGGCAGCGCGGCGACGTTGTCGGGCGGCGACGGCAGCGCGACGCACAGGATCCTGAGGTTCACGAAGACGCCGCGGTGGATCGTGTCGGGCTCCCGCGCCGTCGCCTTCGCCGCGAGGAAGCCGGCGCGCGTGAGCAGCCCCGAGCGCTCCGCCGCGTCGAGCTCCACCCGCTCGAACGCCTCCGAGAACTCGCCCTCGAGGCCGTAGACCGCCGCGAGGTCGTCGTTCACGAAGGCGGTGCGCGACGTGAGCAGGTCGGTGAGCCCGCCGTCCCTGTCGAAGACGATGTGATCCACGAAGAGCTCCGCCTCGCGCTGCATCGCCTCGCCCATCTCGGGGCCGAACTCGGGATAGAGCTCCGGATCCTTGTTGAGGTCGTGGTACTGGGCGTAGTCGTAGAGCTGGCGGTGGAACGCGCCGACGACCTCGCGCGCCCGCGGGTCCTCCAGCATCCGCGCCGCGTAGGCGCGGACCGCCTCGGGGCTCGACAGCTCGCCCGCCGCCGCGGCCAGGAACAGCTCGTCCGACGGCATGGTGTTCCAGAAGAGGTACGCGAGCTTCGTCGCGATCTCGTGGCCGCTCAGCGGGACGAGCCCGCCCTCGGCCGGCCCGGCGCCGATCTCGACGCGGTAGACGAAATGGGGCGATTGCAGGAACGCCTCGAGCGCCGCGCGCACGCCGGCGACGAACGGGTCCTCGCCCGGGAAGAGCGCCTCGCCGCGGTCGAACAGCGCCGCGTACGCGTCGATCTCCCCGGCCGCGAGCGGCCGGCGAAACGCCCGCTCGCCGAACCGCTCGACGAACGCCCGCGCCCGCGCCTCCGGCGCGGCGGGCAGATCCGCGGGCAGGACGCGGCCGAGCTTCGCCTCGTCCGCGGTGACCATCGCGGCGAGCTCCTCGGCCGCGCGCTGGTAATCGCCCCAGAGCCCCGGCGTCACCTGGAGCACGGCCTCGTTGTTGTCGAACACGCCGCCGAGCGGATCCGTCGTGAAGGACGCCGAGAAGCCGGGCCCCTCGTCGAGGCGCAAGAGATCACGCACCGTGTTCTCCCACTGCGCATGGCTGAGCCGCGGGAACATGCTGCGCGCGGCGACCTGCGCCCCCTCCGCGCCCTCCGGCAGATCGACGCCTCCGCCGCCCGGCTGGTCGCTCCCCTCGCCGCCCTCCCACGGAGCGCCCAACGAGCCCGTGCACCCCGGGAGCAGCAGCGCCGCGGCGCAGAGCCCCGCGCCGAGCAGCCGCCTCGCTCCCCGTGGACCGGAGGTGGTCCTCGAACAAGACGAAGACATCATCAAGCTCTCCTGACTAAGCAGCTCCCTCAGCTTAACCCATCTTGCCTTGAGCACCCATCAGAAACAGCCTTGATGCGCGCCATCCATCGCATCACATCGCATCGTTCACGAGTCCTCGCACACGCGGCCTGGCCGAGCTGGACAATTCGAGCAGCACCGAAACTCCCACGCTCAAGCACGCCAGAACGCGCGCCGGATCGGGATATCGACCCATCACGGTCACCCAACGCGGCCGCGAAGCCCCGAGGGTCGACGAATCTCATGACATCGCCTTTCTCCTCTCCGACGCCATCAAACGACGAGCCGCGCCAGCAGCGCAGGATCTCCGGAGCGTCGCAGGGCGTCACGGCGTCTCGCGTCTCGGTCGCCGCCGGGCGCGCGCGGGCGGCGCGAGGCGCGCCTGTCACGCGCCCCGGGGCGACATGCGCCCGGCGTCGGACCGCGGCGCGCGGGACGGCGCCGCGTCCACTGCACGGCGCGCCTCGCGGCCCCTACGATGTGGGCCGAAATGAGCCCGACCCCTCCCGATCGCCTCGCGCGGTGGCTTTGCCACCCTCACTTTTTCAAGGTCGTCCTGCTCCTCGCGCTCGTCATCTCGGCGCCCACCGTCGCGATCGGCTTCTACGCCGACGACTATGTCCTGCTCTCCTACCTCGCGGGGCGGATCCCCGGCTCGCCGCCCTGGTACGATCTCTACAACTTCTTCGACGGCGACGCGCTGAAGCTGCAGGCGAACCTCGTCTCCGGGTTTCCGTGGTGGACCGACCCCGGCCTGAAGCTCCACCTCGTCCGCCCCCTGGCGAGCGCGCTGTTCACGCTCGAGCACGCCGTCTTCGGCCACGCCCCGCTCGGGTACCACCTCGTCTCCATCGCGCTGTACGTCGCCCTGGTCGCGGCCGCAGGCAGGCTCTTTCTGCGGGTGCTCCCGGGCGCGACCGGGGCGCTCGCGCTCTTCCTGTTCGCGGTGTGCGACAACCACCTGCACCCGGTCGGCTGGATCGCCTGCCAGCACCTCTTGCTCGCGGCGCTCCCGGCGGTGCTCGGGCTCCTGGCCTACCTGCGGTACCGCGAGGAGGGGTGGCGGCCCGGGCGGTACCTCGGCCCGCTCGGGCTCGGCGTCGGGCTCCTCGGCGGCGAGGCGGCGCTCGGCGGGGCCGCCTACTGGATCGCCTACCAGCTCGCGGGTCCGGTGCCGCCGGGCCGCGCGGCCGGCCTCCGCGCCCGCGCGGCCGCCGCGCTCCCGGCGCTCGGCCTCCTCGTCTACTTCGCCGCCTACAAGGCGGTCGGCGGCGGCGCCGCGAACACGGGCGGGTACGTCGACCCGCTCGCGAGCCCGCTCCGGTTCGCGGCCGCGGCGGCGGAGCGCCTGCCCGTCCTGCTCGGCGACGCCCTCGTGACCATGCCCGCCGACCTCACCTCCGCGCTCCCCAGCGGCCCCTTCGTCGCCGTCGGCCTCGCGGCGGTCGCCGGCCTCGCCCTGCTCTACCGCGCCTGCCTCCCCGCCATCCCCGAGCGCGAGCGGGCCGCCCTGCGCTGGCTCGTCCCCGGGGCGCTCCTCGCGCTCGTCACGAGCCTCGGCGGCTTCCCCGGGTCGCGCCTCCTCCTGCTCCCGAGCCTCGGGATCGCGCCGCTCCTCGCCGTCGTCATCCTGCGCGGGCTCCGCCAGGGCCCCTCGCCCGGGCGCGCCCCGTGGCCCCGCCGCGCCGGGGCGGGGTTCCTCGCCGCCGTGCACGTCGCGATCGCGCCGCTGCTGTTCCTCGCCGCCACCGCCTCGAGCGCGGACATCGCGCGCAAGCTCGAGGGTGTCGCCCGCACCGCGGAGCTCGGGGCGCCGCCCCGCGAGCGGGCGTTCATCGCCGCCGCGTCGGATCCCATGGTGACCATCTATCCTCAGGCGATCCTCGGCCTGGCGTCGCCCGACGCCCTGCCCTGCTGGTCGGCGCTCTCGATGGCCAGGGCCTCGCACCGCCTCACGCGCACCGGCCCGAGCTCGTTCACCCTCGAGCCGCTCGGCCGGACGATGCTGACGGGCGCCTTCGAGACGCTCTACCGCGCGCCGTCCGCGCCGATCCCGCGGGGCTACCAGGTCACCCAGTGCGGCGCCACGATCCGGGTCGCGGAGGTCGAGGACGGCAAGCCCTCGCGCCTCGAGGTCGATCTCGGCGCGCCGCTCGAGGATCCGGGGCTCGCGCTCCTCTCCTGGCGCGACGGGCGGCTCCGCCGCATGGCGCTGCCCGCGATCGGCGAGGCGGTGGAGCTGCCGTGGTCGCCGGGGCCGATCGGGCTATTGTGAGCGGCGATCGCGCGCCGGCCGACGCCGGTGCGCCGCGCGGCCGCCGCCCTCGGGGCGCCCGGGCGCGGCGCGAGGGGTCGCCGCCGGGCGTGATCCGCGTGTGATAACGTGGCCGCGTGCCCAGCAGACCCCCGAGCAAGGCGGCCCACAGCGGCTTCGAGACGCTGACGCACCCTGGCTCGCCCGGCAGCGACGGCGCGGGGGCGGTGCGCCGCTTCCGCCTCGAGCTCGTCGAGGGGCCGGCCAGGGGCACCGTCTGGGACTCGTCCGCGGATCGGTGCTCGCTCGGCTCGAGCGACGGCAACGACCTCGTCATCGCGGACCCGACCGTCTCGCGCTTCCACTGCGAGATCCACATCGACGGCGCGGGGGCGCGCGTCCGCGACCTCCGGAGCCACAACGGCACGGTCGTCGACGGCGTGCACGTGATCGAGGCCCTGCTGCGGACGGGGAGCCACATCCGGCTCGGCAAGACGGTCGCGCGCTTCGAGTTCGGGACCGAGCACAACCGCCTGCCGCTCTGGGACGAGGCGCGGTTCGGCGCGCTCTCGGGCGCGTCGGCGGCGATGCGCGCGGTGTTCGCGCTCCTCGCCCGGGCCGCGGAGCGCGACGTCACCGTGCTGCTCGAGGGCGAGACGGGCACGGGCAAGAGCCAGGCGGCCCGCTCGATCCACGAGCGGAGCGCGCGGCGGGATCGGCCGTTCGTGGTCGTGGACTGCGGGGCGATCCACGGCAGCCTGATCGAGAGCGAGCTGTTCGGGCACGCGCGGGGCGCGTTCACGGGCGCGGCCGAGCAGCGCGTCGGCGCCTTCGAGGAGGCCTCGGGCGGGACCATCTTCCTCGACGAGATCGGCGAGCTGCCGCTCGACCTCCAGCCGAAGCTCTTGCGGGCGCTCGAGGCGCGCGAGATCCGCCGCGTCGGGACCAACGCGCCGCGGCCGATCGACGTGCGCGTCGTCGCGGCCACGCACCGGGACCTGCGCGCCGAGGTCAACGCGGGTCGCTTCCGCGCCGATCTGTATTTCCGGATCGCGGTCGTGCGGATCTCGATGCCGCCGCTCCGGCAGCGCCCGGAGGACATCCCGGCGCTGCTCGACGATCTGCTCGCGTCGCTCCACGCGACGCCGGAGGAGGCGGCGGCGCTGCGGGAGCCGAAGGTCGTCGCCCGGATGAAGCGCGCCGCGTGGCCGGGCAACGTGCGCGAGCTCAGGAACTACGTGGAGCAGTCCCTCGTGTTCCGCGCGCCGCCGCCCGTGGGCGAGCGGGCGCCGGAGAGCGCGCCGGCGCCGGTCGACGTGAGCCTGCCGTACGCCGAGGCGCGCGATCGGGTGCTCGCCGATTTCGAGCGCCGCTATTTCGAGGCGCTGCTCGCCGCCCACGGCGGCAAGGTCTCGCGGGCGGCGGCGGCCGCGGGGCTCGACCGGCGGTACCTGTATCGCCTGCTCCACCGGCACGGCCTCGGGCCGGAGCGCGAGCCGCAAGGTTAGCACGACTGCGGGGAGTTGCCCCGGATCAGCAGAAGAACCGCCATGGCGCCAAGGACGCCAAGAAGAGAGGGGAAGGGGTGTCCCTGTCGACGCGCCGGCGAGGGCCGGATAGAGCCAGAGGAGCATCACGAGGGAGAACTGGATGAAGAGGAGCCGCGACGCCGCGCGCGAGACGGCGGATCCCGTCCCGCGGCCGGCGCGCGCCCGAAGCGCGCGCGCCGCCCCGTCCCACGCGATGAGCGCACAGCCGTGCACGACGAAGGCGACCACCACCGTCCACGGCGTCCGGCCGTGAATCAAGCGCTGCACGCCTGCGTGGAGGACGCCGCACGCGACGAACGCGGCGAGCACGGCGAGCGCACCGGCGACAGGCACAGGCGCAGGCACGCGCCGCCCGAGCGAGCGCGCGCAGGGGATGTAGACGTAGCATCGGAGCCACTGGCCGAGGTAGACGTTCCAGCGGCGCCAGAAGTCGCGAGGGCTCGTGGCGGCCAGGGGAAACAGGTATCGCTCGCCGGCGCGATACCCGAGCATCGACAGGAGCGCGATCTGGATGCTCGCGACCCCCGAGTGACCGGCATAGAAGGAGAGCGCCATGGCCCCGGCGATCGCCATGACGCGCGCGTACTGGGCGGCGCCGCTCACGAGCCAGGGCGGGCTGGAGAGGAGCGGCGCCGCGGCGAGGGCGAGCGCGACGCTGCCCGCGACGGCGGCCACCCCGAGCAGGAGGCGCGCCGCAGCCGGGAGCCGGAGCCCCGGCGCCTCGACGCGGCGCGCGCGCTGCGCGAGCACCAGCGTCGGATCGACGAAGACGAAGAACAGGCTGTCGCGGAGGGGCATTCGCGGGTTCCCGTCGCGCGCGACGCTGTAGATCGAGAGCATCCCGTCGACGCCCGCCAGCACCACGGCGGCCCGCGCCGGCCCGGTCAGGAGCGCGGCGGGGGCGACGAGCCACACGGCGGCGATGGCCACGAAGGAGACCGGAGCGGGCACGCGTCGCCACGCCCCGGCGCGCGCGAGCGCGGAGAAGGCCGCTGCGGCGACGATCCAGTACCCGAACGCAGCGCAGAGGACGGCGAGCCGCTCGACGTGGACGGGGGCCAGGCGGCCCACCCAGGCGGCGAGCGCCGCGTAGAGCAGCAACACCACCCCCCTGTCGCCCGCGCCCACGCCCCTAGAGACGAGCGCGACCGCGAGGACCGGCAGCGCGCGAAGCAGGAGCACGGCCATGGCGGTCGTGACGACGCCGAGCCCGTCGATTCCGTGGATCATCATGGCCCCACAGGAGCAGCGGGCAGGGCCCGCGCGGCGTGATGCCCGCGCGAGCCCTGCCCCGAGGACGCCTCCGGCTCAGTTGAAGGCGCAGATCTGGTCGAAGGGACAGAGCTCGTCAGGGAGATAGATCCTCGCGTCGGCGCGCACGGGGGTCGTCCCCGACGGGCAGAAGACCGTGCGAGAGCCGGTCTCGTGGAACTCGATGAGCTCCGAATACGTGTTGCTCGAGCACGCGATATCGCCGTAGACGGTGTGGAACGAGCTCCCGACCTCGGTGGCCTCCACCGTCAACCCGCCGCCGTTGCCGGCCGTGGTGCGGCGCGTCCGGAACGACGTTCGAGCCCCGTTGATGTCCGTCGTCGAGCGGACCTGCCAGGCGGTGCCGGTGATCCCGAGCGCCCACGCGGTGCTGCACGGCGCGCAGCCGAACGCCACCTTGCACTCGCTGTCGATGGTGCATGTCGCCTCGGCGTTCGACGAGACGAGCGCCCCCGCGAGGGCCACCGCGCCGAGCGCGCCAACGGCCAGTTTCTTCATCATGGTCACAGCTCTCCTTCACTGAACGAGATAGGGTGTCTTCTCGCGGGCGGAGCCCGCGCTGCGAGGACGGCGGGGTCGCCGCCTCACATCCTGGTCATCGCCTCGAACCAGCGCTCCCGCGCCTTGACGAGCTCGGCGTAGCGACGACTCCCGAGCATGAGCGCGGCCTCCCGCTCCGCCTCCTCCACGAGCGCGCCGCGCTCCTCCGGGGCGCAGCGCTCGAGGGCGGACGCGAGCGACGACAGGATCGCCGTGATCTGCGCCCGCTCCTCCTCCGAGAGGCGCATCGCCTCCGTGACGTGCCGCCCGAACTGGCGCGTGAACAGCGCGACGCGCTGCCCGTCGAGCTTCTGGAGGTAGTCGGCCATCTTCCAGGGGCTCGAGTCGGGGAACCGGGTCGTCGTCGGCGCGCGCCGCGGATCGTCGTCGCTCAGCGCATGGCGCGCCGGGTCCTCGCGCCGGACGACGACATGGCCGAGGAGCGTCTCGACGGGAGCCGCCCCGATCTCGCCGATCTGGAGCCGGCGCACGGCCTGCTCGATCTCGGGGATCATCCTCCCCTGCGTCCACGGCGCGGGGCGCCCGCTGCACAGCCAGGCGTCGCAGTGAGCGCGCGCCAGATCCTCGAAGCTGGCGGCCGATCCGCGGGCCTCCCGCGCGATCTCCTCGGCGAGCCGCCTCGCGTCCTCCGCGGTGCGCGCGGCAGGACGCGAGAGGAACCCCGGCGAGACCCCCTGGTGACCGACGACGATCGTGGAGGCGGCGAGCTCCTCCCGCTCGACGCGGCCGTCGCGCCGCAGCACCTGGAACCCCCATCGGGTGTCGATGACCGGGGTGACGGCGCCCTCCCCGGCCTGCCCGAGCACGCTCAGGAGGAGCGGCTCGGCGCCGAGCTCGTGGGTCGAGAAGGCGCCCAGGTCGCCTCCTCCCGCCACGTCGAGCGCGTCCGAGTACCTCGGCACGAGCTCATCGAACGAGGCGGGCGCCGCGGCGGCCAGCGCGCGCGCCTCCTCGGCGAGGCGGAGCGCCTCCTGCCTCGTCCGCTCGCCTCGCCCGGGCCGGAGCCCCTCCGCCTGGACCCCCCGATAGCCGATGAGGATCCTCCGCGCCGACAGCCGGCTGGGCTGCTCCGGCGCCGCCCTCCGCAGGAGGATATGAAACCCGAGCTCGCTCTCGACGATGCGCGAGACCTCGCCCGGCCTGAGCGCCGCGATGGCGTCGACGAGCGGCGGCGACAGCCTCATCACGCGGAAGAGCCCGAGCTCGCCGCCGTGGGGCGCGGAGGCCTCGTCGTCCGAGAACCGGCGGGCGAGCTCGCCGAACCGCTCCGGCTCGCCCGCGAGCTGCCGGAGGACGTCTTGCCCGATGCGGAGCGCCTCGGCGCGCGTCCTCTTCACCTGCCGCACCGGCATCCACAGCCTCGTCCGGGGAGGCCTGCCGGAGGGATAGGCGATCAGGATATGGGCCGCCGAGGCGACGACGCGATCGAGCCTCTCCGGGTCACGCCAGTAGCGCCCGCGCGGATACCCGAGCGCCGCGGCGGCAGGCTCGCTCCGCGCGGGCGCGGGCGCCGTGTCTTGCGGTGAGCAGGCCGCGACGAGGAGGCAAAGATAACCCCATGTCATCGCGCCGCGCGCGAGCGAACGTTTATGCTCATGCCTCGACATGAACGCACCTCGATGGTCACGGTGAGAACCCAGCACGGGAGTGGACGAGCTCCCAGGGACAGGCGAGCCCGTCGGATCCGCTCGCGACATCCCGCGGCAGGGGCAGCGGCCGCCCGGGGCTCACGCGCCCCGGGCGAGATCGCGGCCTCCCGCCTCGCGTCCCGTGGACTCCGCGGCGAGCCGCGGGGCTAGCAGGCAGCGTCGTAGTTGGGGCAGCAGTCGCCGAAGCGCGAGCACTCCGCGTCGCAATAGCAGCCGTCCGGGGCTCGCTGTCCGCAGCGGTTGACGCAGCTCGCGGCGGGGTTGAGCGTCGACTGGACCTCGAGATGGCAGTCGCCATAGAAGAACCCGCCAGAGTCCTTGATGCGCACATTGACCCGGCAGTCCTTCGGATCGCTGGACACCCAGCCGAGGGCCCAGCAATTCCCGTGGCCGGAGTTCCACACCTTGTAGGAGCTCTTGATGTAACCGTCCCCGCAGGCGCAGCCCATCACCTTGTCGTACGTCTGCTCCCAGAGATTGCCGCCGTGATGCCACGTGGGCGCGCACGCGAGGAGCGCCTCCTGCGCCTCGCCGACGTCCTCCGAGGCCTCGCCGGCCTCCTCCTCGCCGGCGCCCTCCGCGAGATCGTCGATCTCCGCCCCGCGCTCCGCCGACTCCGCGTCCTCCTCGACGGCGGGGGCGTAGCACCCCGCCGCGCCGAGCACGGTGAAGGCGACACAGGAAGAGAGAAGAACAGCAACGTTCGTCAGCATTCGATGGTTCATGATGAGAATCTCCTTCGTGGGCGAGCGCGATCGAGGCAGAGGGCGCGCGGGCGCGCGGGCGGGATCCGAGGCGCCCCACGGCGCGCGATCCATTCCAGGGGCGGCGTGTCGCCCCGCGGCCACGACCGCGTCGACCGCGTCGACCTCACCGGCCTCGTCCTAGATAGGAGCACGGCACGTGCCAGCCTCGACCAGGCGGCTCCACCTCGCGCTATCGAGGCGCCGCGAGCGCCGCGCGCCGCGCTGTCCCGGTGTCGTGTCGCCTGGGAGGCGACACGATCGCGCCTTGCCTGCGACGCGGCGGCGACAGCATCCGCCGCCCTCGGCCGCGGGGCGGCGGGAGGTGTTGAGAGGCGCTCTTAGAGCGCCGAACAAAACCGGACCGAGCCAGGCGGCCGAGGGTGGGTGCAGCGCTAGGCGCGACGAGGAGCCCTACTGAAGTAGGGCGACGAGGAGCAACGACGCGATGCGCCCGCCCTCGGCCGCCTGGCGACGGGAGGTGTTGAGAGGCGCTCTTAGCCCTCGTCGAGCCCCGCGCGCGCCGCGGGCGTGATCGTGAGGCCGCCCCCGCGATGCGCGGCGGTCCACGCGCCGACGCGCAGCAGCTCCCCTCCCTGGAACCGCAGCCGGCCCGGCGCGCCCTGGACCCGCGCGGGCGCGGCGTGCAGCACCAGCGCGACCTGCACCGCCGGGCTCGGCCGCGGCCGCGCGGCGATCGTCGCCTCGAGCGCGCGCGCCGCGCGGACGAGCCGGGCCCGGGCGGCGCGGCTGCCCTCCGGATCGCCGGGGAGCGCCGTCGCCCCGACCAGCACGCCGCCGCCGTCGACGACCGGAACGAGCCCCGCGTCGGCCGCGGCGCGCCGGGCCATCGCGAGGACCGCCTCCGCGTCGTCGAACGCCGCCGCGTCGATCCCGTCCTCCCCGTCGATCCCCTCGATCTGCACCCCGACGTGCAGCGCAGCGGCCTCGCCGGCCGGGGCCTCGTCGGGCGCGGCGAGCGGCGCCGCGCGGAGATCCGCGAGCAGCGCGGCCACGCTCGGGTAGCGCGCGTCCGGCGATTTCTCGAGGCACCGCGCGATCGCGGCGTCGACCCCGGGCGGCACGGGCACGAGATCGCTCGCCCGGGGCGGCGGCGCGAAGAGCTGGAGCTCCTCGAGCTCGATGAGGTTGTCCGCCTGGAACGCGGGCTGCCCCGTCAGCATCTCGTATAGCAGGAGGCCGAGCGCGTAGACATCGGTCCGCGCGTCGACGGGGCGGCCGGCGATCTGCTCGGGGGCCATGCTGCCCGGCGTCCCGAGCACGCTGCTCTGCGTGAAGATGGGGTCGCGGCCGAGCCGCTCGGGCTCGAGCAGCTTGGCGATCCCGAGGTCGACGAGCCGCGTCGTGAACCACCCGCCCCGCGGGATCGCCATGATGTTCTGCGCCTTGACATCGCGGTGGACGATCCCGAGCGCGTGCGCGGCGGAGAGCGCGCCGCCGACCTCCTCGAGCACGGCCAGCGCCTCGGCGGCCGAGAGCGCGCCGCGGGCGCGGAGCTCCTCCTTGAGCGTCCGGCCCTCGATCCACTCCATCGCGAGGTAGGGCCGGCCGTCCGGCAGGTCGCCCACGCCGACGATCTCGACGAGGTGCGGGTGCGCGAGCCCCCGGAGTGCCGCGGCCTCTTGCTGAAATCGCGCCAGGATCCGCGTACTTGCGGCGAGCCGACGCCGGAGGACCTTGAGCGCGACCGGCCGCCCGGTGCCGAGCTGCGTGGCCAGGTAGACCACGGCGAAGCCGCCATGGCTGCGGGCCGCCTCGACCAGGAACTCCCCGGCGAGGGTGCCGGGGGCGAGATCGTCGGACGCGACCGACGCCTCGTCGACCAGGGTGACGGCAGGGTCAAGGGGTCGTGTGGTCGCTGTCACGGCGATCCGCAGATCGCAGCAGCCGGCGGCGGGGCGCAAGCCCCGTGACGCCAGCGCCGGGCCGCCGCCTACCTCAGCGCGCCGGCGCCTGGAGACGCTGGCGGAGGGCGGGGTTGACCGCCGGCGTGACGCGTTGCTTGCGGATCGTCTTCACGCGGTCGTCCGGCGCGCCGGGCTTTCGCGCGCGGGCGCGGTCTTCCGGGCCGGGGTCCGGGCTCGGGCGGTTGTGGTCGCGGAGCCGGTCCGGTTTCCGCTGCGGTCTGCACGCGTGCCGGTCGGCGTCCGTGGATGGCATGGGGGGGAGGAACACCGAGGCGGGCCGCTCCCAGGTGCGGCCGCCCGCGGTGCAGCTCGGGTACGCGTCCCCGGAGCCCTTGCTCGCGGGGGCACAGACGTTGACGCGGGTCTCGGCAGGGGCGTTGGGCGTCGCTTCGCGGCACGAGCCGGCGTACGTCGCGACGCACCCCTCGTGTCGAGCGCCGCCGTTCAGATCGGGGACGGCGCAGACGCGCGTCGAGATCCAGACCTGAGGCTTCATGTTGTCGCACCCGATGCTCATCAGAAAGCGGGGGTCCGGCGGAGAGCAGACGAAGGCCTTGTTGTAGATGACGCCCACCCTGGGTGGGGCCTGGTCGACCGCGGTCTTCTCCGCGGCCGGGTTCAGCCCGTCCGGATCGAGGATGTTGCCGAAGAAGGCGCCCTCGAGCTCCTTGTACCGCTCGCGCTCTTCCCTGGTGGTCGCGAGCGCGGCGTGGGTCCCCCGGATCGAGATCGAGGCGGGCCTGCCACGGGCGTTGTTCCTCGTCAGCAGGCAGGCCGACACGAGCTCCTGGCAGCTCGCGTCGGGCGCGCCGGTGGCCCACGCGGGGCAGAGGCCCGCGCCGCGGCCCGTCCAGGTGAGCTTGCCCGTCCGCGCCACCGCCGACGACTCCTCGGCGGTCGGGCGCCACGCCTCCTTGGCCCCGGGCGTCCACGAGACCCTCTGGTGGCCGCCGAGCGCGCACTCGACCAGGTCCTTCATCACCTCGCGCGCCGGGGGGTCGAGCAAGGCCCGGTGGAGCGTCCCCGCGGGGACGGGCGCCCCGACCCTGCCGGCGAGGCGCGCTCCCGCGGAGAACGACGCGTCATTGAACGGATTGCTGACGAGCGCCGTGAGGCTCCGCCGGTTGGTCGTGAGCATGTTGAAGCCGAGCTGTTCTAGCGAGAGGTGGTTGCCGGCTTGCATCATCGGGACCGGGAGCGCCGGAGGAGCGCCGGAGGCGCTGACCGCGAGCGCGAGGCCCGCGCCCGAGAGCAGCGTGGAGAGGCCGAGGCAGACGGTTCGTCGATTCATCATCGCGCCTTTCGTGAGGTGTGCTGGGGTCATGAGCATCGGTCGTGCCACGCGGAGGCTCCTCGCGAGGGGGGTGCGGCCCTCTGGGGGCTCACCGGAGGGGCTGAAGTGCAGGCGAGCCACAAACGGGGCTCGCCGGCACGCAAGCCCCGGAGGTGAGCCCCCAGAGGGCCGCACCCCCCTCGCGCGCCGCGCGGCAGGAGGGCTGACCGGCGCGCCGTGGCCTGCGCCGCGACACGGGGAAGGTTCCTGTCGCCCCGGCCGCGACAGCGGCATTCCACCGGAGCTCACGGGGGCGATCGCTGCTCGATCGCGGCGGCGAGCCGGGCCAGCCGCCCGCGCCAGAAGCGCGAGCCCGAGGTCTCCGCCGTCGCCTCGGCGAGCCAGCGGCGCGCCGCCGCGAGCCGGCCGCCGCGGAGCGCGGCCTCCGCGGCGAAGCAGAGCACCTCGATGTGCTCGCTCAGGAGCGCGGCCCCCCGCACCTCGGCCACGAGCGCGTCCCACAGCGCGTCCGGCGCCTCGCCGCCCTCCACCACCTGCGCGCAGAGCCGGACCAGCGCCCGCGTGACCGGCGGCAAGGCGTCGAGATCGGCGTGGCCGAGCACCCAGTCGAGGTGGCGCCGGGCGTCGTCGAGCTCGCCGCGCGCGCAGTGGATCCGCGCCACGAGGAGCGCATAGTCGGGCACGAGGCTCGCCTCGAAGAACCGCTGCTGGAGCTCCCAGGCGCGGACCGCGAGGGGCAGCGCCTCGGAGAGCTCGCCGCTCCAGTAGAGCAGCTCGGCGAGGTTGTGCGTCGGGCCGCGCTCGAGGAACGCGCTGCCGAGCTCGCGCGCGAGGGCGACCGCGATCCGGAGGTCGCCGACGGCGCCCTCCGGGTCCTCGCGCATCAGCCGGACGAAGAGGCGGTTCATGTAGGCGACGCCGAGGTGCAGGCGGTCGCCCGCGCTCGAGCAGCGCGCCATGACCTCCTCGAGCCGCGCGTCGGCCTCGTCGACGCGGCGGGCGTAGACGAGCGCGGGCGCGAGCAGGAGCAGGGCGATCACGTGGCTCTCGTGGTCGCCGAGCGCCGCGGCGCGCCGGGCCGCCGGCGCGAGGCGCGCGATGGCCTCCTCGATCTCCTGCCGGCGGAAGTGGCCGCGCCCCGCCGCGACGTCGCAGCGCACCCCGAGCCCGGCGTCCCCGAGGCGCGCCGCGAGGGGCGCCGCCAGGTCCACGAGCGCCTGCGAGCCCGCGTAATCGCCGCACCAGTCGAGCACCGTGGCCTCCTCCAGGAGCAGGTCGGCGACCAGGGCGGCGTCCTCCTCGGCCTCCGCGAGCGCCCGCGCGGCGCGGAGGTCGCTGGCCGCGTCGTCGAACCGCTGGATCCGGTGGCGGACCTTGCCCCTGCCCGCCAGCACGGCGGCCTGGCGCACGGCGCGCTCCGGCGTCCGGCGGAGCGCCGCGCGCGCCGGCCTCGTCCCGGCGGCTTCCGCGGCCTCCGCGGCCTCCAGGACCTCCGCGGCCTCCAGGACCTCCAGGACCTCCGGGACCTCCGTGGCCTCCGGCGCCTCGGCGGCGTCCGCGAGCGCCGCGAGCGCCGCGAGCGCCGCGGTGTAGTGCCGCTCCGCGTCGACGTAGAGGTGCCGCCGCCGCGCATCCTCGGCGAGCTCGAAGCAGGCCGCCGCCGCCTCGGCGTGCGCGCCCGCCGCCGCGGCGTGCCGCGCGATCCGCGCGAGGCGGGCGCCGCCCTCCCCGGGCGCCGCGAGCAGGCCGCGGAGCGCGACGCCGTGCAGCCGCCGCCGCGCCCCCGCCGGCACCTCGGCCTCGATCGCCTCGCGGAGGAGCGGGTGCGCGAACGCGAGCCGCCCCGCGTCCACCTCGCGCAGCAGGCCGCGGCGCGCGAGCCGCGAGAGGCCGACGCCGGGGTCGAGATCCCCGCACGCCGTCACCGCGCGCGCGCGCGCCGCGGCGTCGAGGAGCCTCCCGATCTCGTCGACCGCGAACGCGTCGCCCGCCACGGCGCAGACCTGCGAGAGCTCGGCGAGCGGCGGCGGCAGGCTCGCGAGCGCGCGCCGCGCGAGCCGGCTCATGACCGGCGCGGCCTCGCCGCGCGCGGTCTCGTCGCCGGCGAGGTACCACCCCGGGCCGCCGCGGACCCTCCGGATGGCGCCCGTCCGCCGGAGCGAGGTGGCGAGCTCGACCAGGAAGAGCGGCACCCCCTGGGCCGACTCCAGGAGGCCCGCGATCACGGGCTCCGGGACGAACTCGACCGGGTGCAGCCGGTCGAGGAGCAGCGCGCGCGCGGCGTCCGCGTCGAGCGGCGCGAGCGTCCGCTGGAGGGAGCGCGCCGCGCGCTCGCCGTGGAACGGGCGCATCGCGCGCAGGGCGGGGCTCGCCGAAACGATGACGGCGAGCGGCGCGCGGGCCTCCGAGAGGGTCGCGATCTCGAGCGCGTCGAGGCCGCCCTGGTCGCCCCAGTGCGCGTCGTCGACGAGGAGCGCGAGCGGCCGCTCCTCGGCGAGCCGCCGGAGCGCCTCCCCGGCGGCCCGGGCGAGCGTCTGGCGGAGGGCGCCCGGCGCGGCGAGCACGGCGGCGACGGCGGGCTCTCTGCCGGAGAGGACGCCCTGCGCGAAGGCGATCGCCGGCCACGAGGCGAGGCCGAGCTCCGGGCCGAGGCGCGCGACGCAGGCGTCGCGGAGGGCGTCGGCGCCCGCGTCGGGCTCCGCGGCGAGGCAGGCGCCGAGCAACGCGCGGACGAGGCCGGCCGGCGCGGCGCGGTCGGGCGGCGTGGCCGCGACGGCGATCACGCGCGCGCCGGGCTCCGCGGCGAGCGCCTCGGCCAGCGCGGCGCAGAGGCGCGTCTTGCCGAGGCCGACCTCGCCGAGCAGCGTGCACAGGAGCGGCGCGCCGTCGCGAAAGGCCGCGCGCGCGTGCGCGACGACCTCGGCGACGAGCTCGTCCCGCCCGCGGAGCGGCGGCGCGGCCGCCGGGAGGTCCGGCGCGGCGGGGCTCTCGCCCGGGTCGTCCTCGGCGCCATCGTCGAGGAGGGCGGCCGCCTCCGCCGTGATCGCCACCGGATCGGCGGCGTCGGGGGGCCACAACGCCGCGGCCTGCGCGAGCGCCGGGCCGGCGAAGATCATCCCGGCGGCGCCCTCGCGCACCATCAGGTCGGCGACGTGCACCGCCGCGGAGGTCCCGTCGGAGAGCGCGGCCACGAGCCGCCGGGCCGCCTCCAGGGCGGCGCGGACGCGCGGGCGCGGCGGGCCGGGAAAGGCGACGACGTAGAGCCCGTCCTGCACCCGGACGAGCCGTCCGCCGAAGCACGACGTGACGCCCACGACCTGGTCCATCGGCGCGCCGCCGCGGACCGCGACGAGCGCGACGGGGCTGCGCCGTGGCGGGGCGGTCGGGCGCGGCGGGGCGCCCTGGGGCGATTCGCCGGGGCTCAGGCGCGGATCTTCGCCCTCCCCATCGAGCGGGATTCGACCCCATCGAGCGGTCTTCGAGCCCATCGAGCGGTGTGGCCCGTCGTGCCCTCCGGCGGGGTCATCGCGCCCTCCGGCGGGGTCATCGTGCCCTCCGGCGGGGTCATCGCGCCCTCCGGCGGGGTCATCGTGCCCTCCGGCGGGGTCATCGTGCCCTCCGGCGGGGTCATCGCGCCCCAAAGGCACGATGGCGCCCGTGAGCGCCGCGCGGAGCGCCTCGGAGAAGGCGCGCGCCGATCCGAAGCGCTCCTCCCGCGCCTTGGCCAGGGCGCGCAGCAGCACCTCATCGACGCTTCGGGGGACGGGCGCGAGCGCCGACGGCCGCGGCGGGCGCTGGGCGACGTGCGCGTGAACGACCGAGGGCGCCTCGCCCACGAAGGGCGGCCGCCCGGTGAGCAGCTCGAAGGCGAGGACCCCGAGCGCGTACAGGTCCGCGCGGGCGTCGACGTCGCGCGCGTCGAGGCACTGCTCCGGGGCCATGTACGTCACGCTGCCGAGCCGCAGCCCGGTGTGCGTCGGCGGAGGCCCCTCCCCCCTCGCGCGACTCCCCTCCTCCAGGCGCGCGAGCCCGAGATCGAGGAGGGCGACCTCCGGCATGGGCCCCGCCTGCCGCCGCAGCATCACGTTCTCCGGCTTCAGATCCCGGTGCACGACGCCGGCCGCGTGGGCCCTGTCGACCGCGGCGCCGAGCGCCCCGACGAGCCGCGCGGCCTCGGCCGGCGCGGCGGCGCCCGTCCCCGGGAGCGCCGCCATCCACCGCGAGAGCGTCTCCCCCTCGAGGAGCTCGAGGACGAGGTACGGAACGCCTCCGTCCAGCTCCCCTGCTCCGAGCAGCCGCGGCACCGTGGGCGGGCCGAGCCGGCGGAGCGCGGCGGCCTCGCGCGAGAAGCGCGGCTCGCCCCGGTAGCGCGCGATCTTGAGCGCCACCGCGAGGCCGTCCGCGCGCCGCGCGGCCGCGAACACGCGCGCGAAGCCGCCCTCGCCGAGCAGGCGGAGCGCCTCGAACCCCGCCACCCGGGGCGCGGCCTCCGCCGCGACGACCTCCGCCGCGGGCGCCTGCGCCGCGACGCCGCGGTGCAGCGGGCACCCTGCGATGGCGCCGATCCGGCGATGACAGACAGAGCAGCGCATCGCGGTGTGAGCCTCTGGCGCGGATGTTATCCCACCGAGGACACCACCGGAAGGGTGATGCGGGGCGTCTCTCCCGACGACGCGAAAGGCTGGCCCGCCTCACCGCCGCTGGCATGGTTGTTCGCCATGAAAGATTGGATTTCAACGCAAAGGCGCGGAGGCGCAGCGTCGCAAAGCCTCCTTCGCCTTTTGCGCCTTTGCGCCTTTGCGCCTTTTGCGCCTTTGCGCCTTTGCGCCTTTGCGTTGAAATTCGGGCTTCGAGATGCCGTCGGGGGGAAGGGCGAGGATGCGCCGGACCGTGCAGTCTGCCCTGGATCGCGCGCGCGGCCGCCCGGCCGCTGGGCTCCGCGCGGGGCGGCCTCAGCGCTCGCCGACCGCCTTCTCGAGCTGGGTCACCAGCGCGATGGCCGCCCGCTGTTCGCCGGGCGACGCGTCGAGCTCCCGCAGCGCCTCCAGGAGCTGGGCCCGCTTGAAGAGCTGATATTGACCGCTGATCGGGTTCAGCGCCGGTGCATCCATCCCCTGGACGACGCCACGCACGAAGGTCGAGTCCGTCACCACGCAAAGCTTGCCCTTGTGAAAGGTGATCTCCGGGTGGGTCACGAGGCGCTGCCACTGGGCCGGGCTCGGCGCGCCTCCCTCCGTGACGATCAGCGTGCGGACCCGGGAACGTCCGCGATAATGGGCCATCACCGCGTCGAGGTATCGATTCCACTCCTTGTCCGACGGCGCCAGATGGCCGTGCACGACCACGAAGACCTCCCCCACCGCCCCGAACGCCATCGTCCGCATATCATACAGGGTACCACAGCAAACGAACGGGCGAGGCGAAGCAAAGCCAAGCGATACGCGTTCCGCCCCGGGCACGGATGCAGGCCAGATCCGTGCGTGTGTGGACAGGAGGGCTCACCTCGCGTGCGCGGGAGAGCGCTCCGGCTCACGCCCTCTCCCGGGCAGAGGCCGGAAGAGCGCCCGGCTGCAGAAGAAGACGAGCAGGCCGAGGGCGATCCAGACGATCTCCTTGGCGCGCTTGAGGACGACGAACGCGGCGCCGGCCGTGGCGGCGTCGGGCACGCCGAGGGCGTGCAGGAAGGCGACGTAGCCGGCGTCCTGAACGCCCAGCCCGGCCGGCACCATGAAGGCGGCCGCGCGGAGCAGCGCGAGGACGACCTCGAACGACAGCACCTCGGCGAGCGAGACGTCGACCCGGAGCAGGCGGAGCAAAAAGAGCGTCTCCAGCCCCTCGGCGAGCCACATGCCGAGCAGGAGGAGCGCCGAGAGGGCGAGCGCGCCGCGCTGCTTTCCGAGCGCCGTGGCGTGCGTATCCATGGCGGAGAAGCTCGCCGCCTTCGCCTCGAAATAGGCCCCGGCGCGCCGCCCGGGCAGCCGCCGGAGCAGCGCGAGCGCCCGCGACGCCACCGTGCCGGAGAGGAGCGCGCTCGACATCGCGATCGACGCCGCGAGCAGGCCGAGCCCCGAGAGGACCAGGAGCCACGGGAGCCCCGGCGCGCCGAGCAGCGGGCGCGAGGCGCGCTCCAGGTGGCCGAAGCCGAGCGCGAGGGCGATCGCCACGTACGCCGCGTTCGCCAGCAGGATGAGCGACCGCCGCGCCGCGATGCCGGCGACGCCCTGCGGCCCCGGGACGCCGCACCACCTCTGGAGCAGGTAAAACGTGGCCGACTCCGACACGGCGGGCCCGGCCGGGACGCTCAGGACCAGCGCCTCGGTCGACAGCGTGAGCGAGAGGTAGCGCCCGAACGACGCGGTCCGCCCGAGCGCGTCGAAGACGCGCCGGCTGGCCTCGGCCTGGAGCCCGCGCGCGACCAGGTTGGGGAGCAGGCCGAGCGCCATCATCGGCGCGCCCACGGACGCGAGGAGCGCCGCCACGCCGTCGAGATCCGCGCCGCGGAGCGCGCTCCAGAGCGCCGCCGCGGCCACGGCGGCGCCGAGCCACTTCAGCAAGACGGCGCCCGCGCTGGAGCGCCCTCTCGCCTGGGCCTGGGGAGGCAGCTTGTCCTGGGCAGGGGCGTCCATGGCGAGAGCGCTCCCGGGCCGCCGCCCGGGCGAGCGCTCGTATCCCAGAGGCGCGCCTCGACCTCATGTCATGGCGGCAACACCGCGGCGACACGTCCGTCCCTCGCCGGCCCGGCGCGCTCATCCGCCTCTGTCACGAAAAAAGTCTGTGGCTCCCCGGGAAATGAGCGATCCTCTCGGCAGGCTGCGATGAGACGGCGCGCGTCCGGTCGCCGGGCTCCTGGCTCCAGGGGGAGCACGGGCCGAGAGGCGCGCTCGATCCGGTGCCCTCGTCAGGCAGCGCGCAGGGCGACGCGAGGATGTGCGGGAGGCAAGAGCGAAGGTGGCGACAGATCAAGACACCATCGAGCGGCTCCGGGAGGAGAACGCGGGCCTCCGCGAGGAGCTCGAGAGGCTGCGGGAGCAGATCGCGAGGAAGGAGGAGCGGACGCGGCTCATCCTCCAGGCCGCCCTCGAGGGGTTCCACGTCGTCGCGATGAACGGCGACATCCTCGACTGCAACCCGTCGTTCGCCAGGATCGTGGGTTACGAGCGGAGCGAGCTCCTCTCGATGAACATCGCGCAGATCGACCGGCAGGAGCCGGGGGAGATCGCCGCGCTCCTCGAGGAGCTCAGGGCGAAGGGGGCGATGCGGTTCGTCACGAGGCACGTCCACAAGGACGGCCGGCCGATCGACGTCGAGGTCAGCGCGCACCTCGTGAGCATCGACGGGGAGGAGGTCTTCTCGGCGTTCTCTCACCCGATCACCGAGCAGATCCGGCGCGAGCAGGCGCTCCGCGAGAGCGAGCAGAAGTTCCGCGCGATCTTCGACGAGACGTCGATGTTCATCGGGCTGCTCACGCCCGCGGGGGAGCTGATCGAGTGCAACAGGACGTTGGCCGAGTTCACCGGCGCCCGGTCGGGCGAGGGCCGCGGCGAGCCCCTCTGGCAGGCGCCCTTCTGGGGCGGCGACGCCCGCGCCGAGGAGCGGGTGAAGGCATGTGTCCAGAAGGCCACGTCGGGCGTCCCCGCCGCGTGCGAGGCGGTGCTCCACGGGCCGGGGGGCCGCGCGGCGACGCTCGAGCTCAAGATGAAGCCCATCCTCGAGGCGTCGGGCGAGACGGTGCTCGTGATCGCCGAGGGCTACGACGTGACCGAGCTCAGGCGGGCCGAGGCGGAGCGGGCCTCGCTCCAGGAGCAGATGATCCACGCGCAGGAGGCGACCATCCGGGAGCTCTCGACGCCGCTCATCCCGCTCGACGCGGGGATCCTCGTCACGCCGCTCGTCGGGCGGCTCGACAAGGTGCGGATCGGGCAGCTCCTGGAGCGGCTGCTCCACGGGGTGGTGGCCCAGCGGGCGACCACGGTGATCCTCGACGTCACCGGCGTCCCGATGGTGGACGCCGAGATCGCGGACGCGCTGCTCCGGGCCGCGCAGGCGGTCAAGCTGCTCGGCGCGGAGGTGATCCTCACGGGCGTCGGCCCCGAGGTCGCGCAGACGATGGTGAGCATCGGCATCGATCTCCGGGAGATCACGACGCTGAGCTCGCTCCAGAGCGGGCTCCACCACGCGCTCTCGCGCTCGCGCGGCCGGCGGCGCTCCGGCGGACGGCGGGTCGGCGGGAACGGATCGGGGGCGCCGGGGGCGTGAGCGTCAGGCGCCGCCGCCGCGCGCCGCGCGCGCCAGGGCCACCATCGCCTTGCGGACCTCGTCGGTCGTCGAGACCGGCGCGTCGAACGCGAGCCGCGCCGCCCTCGGCCCGGCCGGCGTGATGACGTCCAGCTCGAACCCATAGCGGTCGACCGAGGTCATGGTCGCGGCCGTCGCGTCCTTGATCCCGGCGAGGACCTTCGCGTAGGCGAGCACGGCGTCGGCGTGGTCGGCGTTCATGTGCTCGAGGATGTGCGCGGCCTCGGACGCGAGCGGATCGGGCTCGGCGGCCGCGTACTCGCCGGCGTCGACCCACGACATGCGGCCGAAGCCGCCGACGTAACGGATCGACGCCGGGTCGAGCCGGTAGAAGGCGAAGTCGGCGAAGTCGACGTAATGCGCGGCGCGCGGGTGCGCCGCGAGGAACCGCGCCCGGGCGGCGGCCGCCTCCGCGGGATCGAGCGGGCGGCACGGGCCGAGCAGCGTCATGCGCCCGAGGGCGAGCGGGTCCGCACGGCCCTGGGCGGGCTCCGCGAGGAGCAGCGACGCCTCGGGGCGCGCCTTGAGGTTGCCGGTGTGCTCGGCCAGCGCCGACAGCAGGAGGAGCGGGCGCCCCTGGGGGTCCGCGGCGACGGTGACGAGCGATCCGTACGGGTAGCCGGCGGGATCCCGGGCGATCGTGCACAGCGTGGCCGTACGGGCCTGCTGCGCGAGCGTGCGGCAGCGCTCGGCGTGGCTCGGCGCGGTCGCGCGCGGGGCGGGTTGCTCGGCCTCCGGCTCCGCAGGGCCGCCGGGCCGACCGTGGTCTGTGCTCATGCAGGGCGGGTAGCACGCCGGGAGGCCCGCAGAAACCCGATCGGGGCACGCCGAACGGCCTGACGTGTCACAGGGCATCTCGGCAGGGCGCCTGGATCGTCCCTGCTTCTGGCGATGTCGCCACGGCCGCTTTGGACGAACTCCTGCTTCTGGCGATGTCGCCACGGCCGCTTTGGACGAACTCCTGCAGTCTGGCGGTTCGAGCTCCGCGATCCGCGCCGGAATTTCGGCGCGGACTCCGCCGCACGCGCGTTCATCGAGCGTGTGTCCCGGTAGCGGGAGGCTCGCAGTTCTTGTAATGATGACCGATACGCCCGATTTCGCGCACGGTCGCATGGTGACGCGGCCGTGTCGTCGGGCAGGCGTCGACGAGGTCGTGACCGGACATGATGGCTTCTGTCCCCATGCAAGCCGCGGGTGAACCGCCCGCGATCGAGCCGAGCGCGCGGGCCGCGAAGCCGCGGGTGGAGTGGGTCGATTACGCGAAGGGCATCTGCATCTTCTTCGTCGTGATGCTGCACGCGAACGGCATCACGCAGGAGCGGATGCACGAGATCGGGTGGCTCGAGGAGGTCGTCGAGTTCGCGCGGCCGTTCCGCATGCCCGACTTTTTCCTCATCGCCGGCCTGTTTCTGGCGAGCGCGCTGCGCCGGCCGTGGCGGCGCTATCTCGACACGAAGGTCGTGCACTTTTTCTACTTCTACCTGCTGTGGATGACGCTGCGCTTCGTGGTCGTGGACCTCGACAACCTGGTCCGCGCGGACGGCGCCACGGCGCACGGGGTCGTGCTGGCCTACCTTCGGCGCTGGATCGATCCGATCGGCACGCTGTGGTTCATCCACATGCTCCCGATCTTCTTCGTCGTGACCCGCCTCCTGCGTTCGGTCCCGCCGTGGGGGATGTGGCTCGGCGCCGCGGCGCTCCACAGCGCGCAGATCGAGACCGAGTGGACCGTGATCGACAACTTCGCGTCACGGTACGTGTTCTTCTACTCGGGGTACGTGCTCGCGCCGCACATCTTCCGGATCGCCGCGTGGGCGCACGCGCGGGCGGGCGCGGCCCTCGGCTATCTCCTGGGCTGGGGCGTCCTCAATGGGCTCCTGGTCGCCGCGGGATGGGCGCTGCTGCCGGGCGTGAGCCTCGCGCTCGGCTACGCGGGCGCGCTCGCGGTGATCTTCGTGGCGGTGATGTTATCGAAGCTGTCGTGGACCGGGCCCCTGCGGTACCTCGGCGAGAACTCGCTCGTCGTGTACCTGGGCGACTTCTGGGTCAGCCGGATCGCGAACCGGGCGCTGGCCCTGGCGATCGGCGATGTCGGATCGCTCGCGCTGGCCACGACGGTGGCGAGCGCGATCGGGACGGTCCTCCTGTGGCGCGTGGTGATGCGCAGCCCGGGGCGCTTCATGTACGTGCGGCCCCGCTGGCTCCGGCTCGACGACGGGCCGCCGCCGCGCGAGCAGGAGGGGCGCGGGCCGCTCCTCGCCGCGTGAGGTGTCATGGCGAGGGCGTGACAGGGGCCGTGACATGTCACGGCCTCGAGCGTGACATGTCACGGCCTCTCGCCCGACGCCCCGTCGAGCCCCTGTGCCCGGCGCGCCGCGGCTCGCCCATGTCGGCCTGATTTGCCGCGCCGGCCGCTCCCCGGCGTCAACGCAGGTCCCGCCGGCGAACGCGCGGCAGGCGGCATGTGCCTTGCCAGAGCGCCCGTGGACCCACCCCCCACGCGCGCGCGAGGCGGCCGCGCCATCACGCAGGGAGAAGCATCATGATGTCTGCACCGATACGGAGGACGACAAGGGATCTCCTCACGGCGTCCATCTCTCCTGAGGACCTGCTCGACGCGGCGGTCGTCTGCGCCAACGTGCCGAGCCCGCTGTCCTCGGTCGCGTTTCACCGGGAGGTCGAGTGTATCCGGAGGTTCTTCGCCGCGGGGTTCCCGGTTCACCTGGCGATCCACCGCGTGGACGACGCGGAGCCGGCCCGCCGGGACTACACCGAGCTGCACACCCACGATGTCCCGGAGATCAACCTCATCCTCCCCGATCCGACGGGCCTCGAGTACCGCGTCGAGCTCGGCGACAGCGTCCATCACCTCGTCGAGAGCACGAGCCTCTGGATCCCGCCGGGCGTCCCGCACGCCGCGAACGTGGTCCGCGGCTCGGGTTACCTCGTCGCCGTGCGCCTCGATCACGGGGGTGCGACATGAGGTGTGACCTCCCCCGGGAGCGCGACGAGCAAGCCCGCGCGGTGGCGAGCGCCGCGAGCCTCTCCCCTGTCGCGCAGGCCTACCGGAGCGGGAGCGTCTGGCAGAGGGGGCGCGGCGAGCACCTCATCGCGCTCGCCAGGGTGAGGCGCGGCGAGCGCGTGCTCGACCTCGGGTGCGGCACCGGCGGCCTCACGCAGCAGCTCGCCGCGCTCGTGGGTCCTGAGGGGCGCGTGCTCGGGCTCGATCCGGACGCGGCGCGGATCGCGCTCGCCCGGCACACCGCCGGCGCGCCCAACCTGGCGTTTCACGTGGGGGCGGCCGAGCGCCTCGGCGAGCTCGCCCGGGGCCGCTCCTTCGATCTCGTGTTCTCGAACTTCGTGCTCCACTGGATCCGCGACAAGCGGGCGGTCCTCCGCGCGATACGCGACCTGCTCCACCCCGCGGGGCGCATCCTCGTCCAGTGCGTCTCGTCGCTCCCCGCGCTCGTCGGCGAGCTCTCACGGCTCGCGGACCCTTCGGGGGAGAAGATCCTCGGGGGCTTTGCGTTCGAGGGCGCCGCGGCGCTCGCCCGCCACGTCGAGGGCGCCGGCCTGCGGCTGATCCGGCTGGAGGAGCAGCAGGGGACGCACGTGTACCCGTCGCTGGACGCGCTGCTCACCTGGTGGCAGGCGACGACGCACGACCGGTTCGACCCGCGGACCATCGAGCCCGCGGCGCTCTCGCGGTTCGCCGCGCTGCACGGCGAGGGCGGCGCGTTCCCGGTGCGCGAGACGTTCTGCTGGTTCGAGGCGCGGCTCGCCCCGGCGCACGCGCGGGGACGCGGCGGCTGACCCGCGCGGGGGGATGCGTGCTCATCGCTCGCGTGTCCCGGTAGCCGCAGGTGGGTAGAGCGCTCGGCAGCGCGATGACGCTCGGAGCGACGACACCCCGCGCGGCCTGTGCAAGACTGCGCGCCGATGCCCTACGACGACCTCCTCGGACGCCTCGTGACCCTGCCGATACGACGGTTCGGCCCGCCGGGCGCCTTCCTCTCGCCCGATCCGGGCGACCTGCGCCCGAGCGCGCCGGTGCTCCTCCTGCCGGGCGGCGAGGTGCCCGAGGGCGCGAAGGAGGGAGACACGCTCGAGGTGTTCGTGCACCTCGACTCGGAAGATCGGCCCATCGCGACCACGCGCCGGCCGAAGGTCGCGCTCGGGGAGGTCGCCTTCCTCCCGGTGACCGACGTGGCGCCCTTCGGCGCGTTCGTCGACTGGGGCCTGCCGAAGGAGCTGCTCGTGGCGCACGCGGAGCAGACCCGCGATCTGCGGGTCGGGCAGCGGCACCCCATCGGGCTCATCGTGGACAGGACCGGCCGCCTCGCGGGGACGATGCGCGTGAGCGAGATGCTGCGTGACCAGGGCGAGTTCGATCTGGACGAGTGGGTCGAGGGCGAGGCGTGGCGCAACGAGCCGGAGATCGGGCTCTTCGTCATCATCGAGCGCAGGTTCGTCGGCCTGGTCCCCGCGGACGAGCCGCACGGGCTCGCGCGCGGCGAGGCGGCGCGATTCCGCGTGACGAGCGTGCTGGCCGACGGGAAAGTCGAGCTGTCGGTGCGCGGCCACGCGCACGAGGAGCTCGAGAGCGACGCGGAGGAGGTCCTCGCGAGGCTCTCTCGCCCGGGCGCGCCGAGGGTCGGCGACCGCTCGAGCCCGGACGAGATCCGGGCGGTCTTCGGCCTGAGCAAGAAGGCGTTCAAGCGCGCCGTCGGCCGCCTCCTGAAGCGGCGCGCGGTCGCGGTCGACGGCGAGGGGTTCGTCGTCCCGCACCGGCGCTGATCCGGGCCATGAGCCCGGCCCACCTGGCGGCGGTGGACGACATGGCGTATCCCGAGGACCTGAAGCGCGACCGCGCTGGTCGAGCCAAGGCCGGCGACGCCGGAGGAAGCGGAGTCTGTCATGACCACCCGGGAGCGCGTCGAGCAGTCCATCGGGCAGGGGCGCGAGCGGCGGAGGGCGGCGCGCGTGCCCATCGCCACGCTCCTCGCGCTCCTCGTGGCGGGCGCCGCGCCCGCGGCCTGCTCCAGGGGCGTCGGCGCGCCGAAGCACCGCGAGGCGGCGCCGGAGCGAGACAGCGCCTGCGCGGATCCGGCGAGGCCCAGAGCGTACTTCTACCCTGCCGAGAACCGGACCGACTACGCGCCCGACGACCCCTGGAAGGACGGCTGCGCCATGCTGGTGCCAGATCACCTGTTCTGCTGCCCGGAGAAGGCCCCTGAGCGGCCGAGGTGAAAGGGACCGCCCGCACCCAGCTTCTCCGTCTGCGCCCCCTTACGACGGCACCACCCGGAGCCGCCCGCGCTGCCCCGCCGCCTCGCGCCCGCCCTCCTCGCGCGGGAGCGCCGGACGACGTCGCTCCCCGGCCGGCGGCCACACCGCGAAATCCTCCGGGAGCGGCCCCGGCAGCGCCGGCTGCGCCGTCCTCTCGAGGAGCTGGAAGTCGCACCGCGCGACGAGATCGAGCGGCAGCCCCCTGCCCGGCCCGCCCTTCGCGAACCACGCCCGCGCCACCTGCACGTTGCGGATCAGCACCGGATGCTGCGGGTCGCACCTCGCCGCCGTGGTGAAGTGATCCTGCATCGCCTGGATGTCGCCCCGGCGCGCCGCGATGCAGGCGAGGGCGTTGTACGCGAGCCCCGGCACCGGAACCCCGAGCTCCAGGGCGCGCGCCACGTGGCGCTCCGCGAGGTCGAGCTGCCCCGCGTCGAGATAAGCAATCCCGAGCTCCAGGTGCGCGGCGTGATGGTCGCCGAGCCGCGCGAGGATCGCCCGGCGCTCGTCCACCCCCTCGCGGTAGAGCTCGCGCAGGCCCTTGTTCTGCTCGAACCAGGCGCCCATGAGCGCCGTGTCCTCCTCCGAGGCGTCGAACGGCGTCTTGAGCTCCTGGAAGTCGCCCCGGAAGTAGACCTCGCGGTCGAGCCACCCGGCCGCCTCCGCATCGTCGAAATCGCGCGTCCCGGGGTAAATCGACAGGCACGAGAAGATGTATTGATGCGGCCTCGCCGCCTCCAGGAATGCGAGCGTCTCGCGGAACGTCTGGGCCGTCTCCCCGCGATTGCCCAGCATCATGTAATAACGGACCTGGATCCCGTACTTCTTCGCGAGCTCGGTCGACTCGATGATCTTCTTGACCGTGATCTTCTTGTCGATGTTCTTCAGGATGGCCGGAGACCCCGACTCGACACCGAGGCTCAGGCGCTGGCAGCCGGCGAGGCGCATCTCCCGGAGCAGATCGTCGCCGAGGACGTCGACGCGCGTGTCGCAGCTCCACAGAAACGAGATCTTCCGCGCGCGGATGCCCTGGCAGATCTCGATGACCCGCTTGCGGTTGGTGGTGAAGGTGTCGTCCTTGATCTGCACCATCTTCACGGGCAACCGCGCCACGGCCGCCTCGAGGGCGTCGAGCACGTAAGGCACCGACTGACCGCGGAAGCCGCGGCCCCAGGTCGTCTCCGCCCCGCAGAACGTGCAGGCCCAGGGGCAGCCGCGCGAGGTCATCACGATGTGCGTCGTGAAGTGGTCGTGCGGCGACGCCAGCGCGTCGAGATCCTCGATCGCCGCCCGGGGCGGGCCGAGCTCGACGCGGCCCCCCGCCCGGTAGGCCGTGCCGGCGATGCCGGTCGCCGGGAGGCCGGCCTCCAGGCGGTCGAGCAGCTCCAGGAACGAGAGCTCGCTCTCGCCGAGCGTCACGGTGTCGACCTCGAGGTGGTGCCGCAGCACCTCGGCCGCGAGCGGGGTCGCGTGCGGCCCGCCGACGACGATGTGGGCGCGGGGGTGGAGCGCACGGATGCACCGGGCCGTGAGCGCCACGCCGCGCCGGTTGGCGGTCCAGCACGACATGCCGAACACGTCGGCGTCGAGCGCGCGCACCACCCGCTCGACCTCGGAGAACGGGTACGAGGAGAGGTTCAGCACCTTCACCTGGTGGCCCGCGCGGATCGCCTGCGCCCCCAGCGAGAAGAGGCCGTACGGCGTCTGGTGGAAGTCCGGATCGAGGTCGCCCTCGCGGTACTCGGCCGGGGGGCCGTCCCCGCCCGTGTCGGGCGCCTCCCCCGGCGCGGGGATCTTCCAGGGCGGTGGGTAGAGCAGCGCGATGCGCATCGGTCGGGCCTCTCGGGTGCTGTCGGTCACGCGGGCGCCGCGGCCCGCCCGGAGGAGGGCGCGCCGCCCGCGCCGTCCGTGTCGATGCGGCGCGCGCGCGCGATCCGCGCGTAGAGCTCGGCGCTCGGCCGCGGGCTGCGCTCCTGGGTCGCGTGGTCGACCTGGACCAGCCCGAAGCGCGGGGCGTAGCCCTCGGCCCACTCGAAGCTGTCGAGCAGCGACCAGTGCATGTAGCCGCGCACGTCGACGCCGCGCGCGATGGCCCGGGCGACCTCGGCGAGGTGCCGCACGAGGAACCGCGGGCGCTGGTCGTCGTCGGCGTCGGCGATGCCGTTCTCGGTGATGTACATGGGCACCCGGGCGCGGGGCCACCAGGCGTCGAGCACGTAGCCGAGCCCCTCCGGGTAGATCTCCCACCCGAGATCGCTGACCTCCGCCCCCTCGGGGACCAGGCGCCGGAGGAACCCCGCGCGCGCGTGCGCGGGCGAGAAGCGGACCAGGTCGCGGCTGTAGTAGTTCACCCCGAAGAAGTCGTGCAGGCCGCTGTCGCAGACGGCGCGCGCGAACGCGTCGTTGAACAGCCGCTCGAACAGCGCGGCCCACATCCGGTCGGCGAGGCGCCCGAAGCGCTCCGGCTCGATGACGCGCAGGTGGTGCGCCACGCCGATCGAGAGGGCGTGGCCGCGGCGGCCCGCGGCCTCGTGCATCGCGCGGTACATGGCCGTGTGCGCGCGGAAGAGGTTCTGGTGGGCGCGCACCGCCTCGACCGGCGAGCTGCGCGCCGGCGGCCAGACGCCGAGCAGGTGCGCCTGCAGGGCGAGCATGTTGGGCTCGTTGAGGGTGACCCAGAGCTGGCAGAGGTCGCCGAGCGCCTCGACGGCGCGCTCGGCGAAGCGCGAGAGCAGCGCCGGCAGCTCCTGCGAGAGCAGCCCGCCGCGCTGCGCGACCCAGCGCGGGAGGGTGAAGTGGTGGACGGTGACCATCGGGGTGATCCCCGCCTCGCGGTGGGCGCCGAGCACCTCCCGGTAATGGTCCCACGCGGCCGGATCGAACTCGCCCGGCTCCCGCTCCACGCGGGCCCACTCGATGGAGAGCCGGTGCGCGCCCATGCAGAGCCGCGCCTGGAGCGCCACGTCCTCGCGGAAGCGGTGGAGCTGGTCGCACGCGCCGTCCGGCGTGTCGCCGCCGCGGACGCGCCCCGGCTCGCGCGCGAACGCGGCCCAGTCGCTCTGCTCGCAGTGCCCCTCGACCTGCGTGGCAGAGGCGGCGGTGCCGAACAGGAACGCGTCCGGGAAGCGCAGGACCTCACCCATGGCCGCGCATCCTACGCGAACTCGCGCCGTGCGGCTGCCCTCCGGACACGGGCGCGGCGCCGGGTGGGGGCGGGCGCCGGGTGGGGGCAGGCGCCGGGTGGGGGCAGGCGCCGGGTGGGGGCAGGCGCCGGTGTCGCCGCGGGGCGTCGCGGTCCGCGGCGCGGCGGCGATTGCCCGGGCGGCGGGGCGCCGGTACGCTGGGCGCGGTGTGCGCGGGGCGTTGCGGAGCGGCGGCGAGGGCGCGCCGGCGAGCGGGTGCCCTCGCCGTCACGCTCGCCGTGGCGCTTTTGCACGGGGCCGCGGTGGCCCGGGCCGAGGAGGTCGGGTGGGCCACGGCGCAGGCCGCCGAGCTGACCCGGCAGGGCGAGGCGCGCGCGCTGGCCGGCCAGGCCGACGTGGCGCTCTCGCGGTACCTGGAGGCCCTGCGCTTCGACGCCACCTACGGTCCGGCGTACCTCGGGCTGGGCGCGCTGTACGAGCGGGCGGGCGATCCGCGCGAGGCGGAGCGCACCTACTCCGTGGGGCTGGACCACGTGCGCGGCTTCGTCGAGGGCTACCGGGCCCGGGCGGCGCTCCGGGCGCGCGCGGGGCGGCGCGCCGACGCGATCGCCGACCTGGAGGCGGCGGTGACGCTCCGGGGCGACGACGCCGCCCTGCTCCAGGAGCTCGCGGCCGCATACGTGGCCGCGAGCGCGCTGCCGGCGGCGCTCGGGGTCACGCGGCGGCTGGCCGCGCTCGCCGCGCGGACCGGCGACGGCGTCCTCGAGGCCAGGGCGACGACCCAGGCGCGCGCCCTGGCCGCGCTGATCGACGAGGCCGATCCCGTGCGAGCGGGCGGCCGCGACCGCGGCCCGGTCCGGCGCGCGATCGCGCGCTACGCGGCGTCCCCCGCGGCGGCGCGGACGCGCGGCGGCGCGCCTGCCGGGCGCGCGCCGCGTGAGCCCGTCCGCCCCTGACGCCACCCGGCTCCGGGCCCTGCACAGCCTCCCTGACACCGCACGATCGGCCGTGCCGGACAGCCGTGCTGGCGACGGGAGCGGCCGTTGACGATGGGTGATCCGGTGGCTAGCGATCGGTCGACGCCAGCCGAGGAAGGAGCCCTGATATGCTCTTGATCACCGGAGAGGACCCCGTCCTCACGGAGCAGGTCTGTGATGGGCTGTCGCAGCGGAGCATCGCGCACAGCCGGGTGGACGCCGCTCATGCCACGGCCGAGCGCGGCAACCTGTTCCAGGCTGCGCTCGACGCGCGCGCGACCGGGATCGTGGTCATCGAGCCGGTCGCGTGGCGCGGCGCGCCGCCGCCCTCGCCGTCGTCCTCCGCCGGGCTGCTCGCGGCGGCCCTCTCGGCGACGCGCGCGCCCGGCGTGACCTCGCTGCTCCTCGTGACCTCGCGCCGGGACGACGACGAAGGCATCCGCCGGCTCCGGCGGGACGGCGCCCCGTACATCGTGCTCAGACCAGCTCCGCTCTTCCACGTGCTGCCGCGCGGCGCGGAGCGCTCGCTCCGGGATCGGCGCGTGCTGATTCCGCCGGAGGTGGCGGAGGCGTTCAAGGAGGCGATCCCGTTCGGGGCGCTCCTCCTGGCGATCGAGCGCGCGCTGGCGGGTGAGACGCCTCAGGGGACGATCGTGGAGGTCGCGGCGTCTCCGGAGCACTCCGTCATCGAGGTGCTCTCGCGGGCCGGCGCGCGGCCCGAGCTCGCCGGGGGGCTCCGTTCCCGGATCGGCCGGTGGTTCGGCCAGGCGATCGCGCGGGCCGACGGGGCGGACCTGCGCCTCGACGGCGTCGAGGCGCCCGCGACGAGCGAGGCGCCGCGGCGCGCGGTCGCGGAGGCGCTCACGGCCGCGGGCTCGTAGGGCCAGCGAGCTGCCTTCGCCGGGGGCTCGGTCGCAGCCTCCTCCGGCGCGCGCCGGGGCGCCTTCGACGCGCGGGCCCGATGGAGGTAGCCTCGGCGCTCCCCATGCCGATCGCTCCGATCCGAGCGCCGCTCCGGGACGGCCGCCATTGCGTCGTCCGCCCGTTCTCGGAGGAGGACGCCGCCGCGCGGCTCGCGCTCGAGCGAGCGATCGTGCGGGCCCGGCACGGCGTGGTGAAGCACGAGGACGAGCTGCCCGCGGACGCGAGCGCCTACGCCGAGCGGCTGGAGCGCGCGGGGCTCACGGCCACGGACAGCTCGGCGATGTGCCTGGCGGCCGAGATGGATGGCGGCCGCCTCGTGGGCGAGGCGACGCTGCTACGGCTCCAGCCGAGGATGCTGCGCCACGTGGGGGTGGTCGGGCTCGGCGTGCACCCGGAGGCCCAGGGGCTCGGCGTGGGGCGGGCCTTGATGGGGCGGCTGCTCGAGTGGGCGCGCGCGCACCGCGACGCGGACGGCGGGCGCGTGCTGCGGGTGGAGCTGCAGGTGCGGTCGGACAACGCCCGGGCGATCGCGCTGTACCGGTCGCTGGGGTTCGTGCTGGAGGGGACGCGCCGCGCGCTGGTCCGCCGCGACGACGGGGTGCTCGTGGACGACCTGGTGATGGGCCTGCTCCTGGAAGGCGCGCACGCCGCCCCCGATCCGCGTGCTGCCCCGTGAGCGTGACGGCGCCGGGCGCAACGGGTTAGCCTTCGCGCGATGAGCGGACCGCCTGCCGCCGCGGCCTCCAACCTGGGTGCCGGCCGGGACCCCAACCTGGGTGCCGGCCGGGACCCCAACCTGGGTGCGGCCCCCGGCCGGGACCCCAACCTGGGTGCCGGCCGGGACCCCAACCTGGGTGCGGCCCCCGACCCGGGCGCCCGCGCCGCCGAGCGCGCCCACCTCGCGCTGCGTGCCGGACGGATCGCTGCGTTGACCGCCGGCGGCCTCGCCCTCGGCAAGCTCATCGCCGGCCAGCTCGGCCACTCCATGGCCGTGACCGCGAGCGCCGTCGACTCCCTCACCGACCTCTTCGCGTCCTCGGCGAACGCCCTCGCCATCCGGCTCGCCCACGCCGCGCCCGACCGGTCCCACCCGTTCGGCCACGCGAAGATCGAGACGCTCGCCACCGCAGGCCAGGGCCTGCTCATCGGCGGCTCGGGCGTCTACCTGCTCATCGAGGGCGTCCGCCGGCTGCTCTCCCCCGAGCCGCTCCGCCTCGCCGCCGTCACGCTCGGCGCCATGGCCGTCGCCGCGCTCATCACCGCGGCGCTCGTCGCCTACCTCGGCCGCGTCGCCGCGCGCACCGGGTCGAGCGCCATCCAGGCGGACGCGGTCCACTACCGCACCGACATCGCCGCGAACCTCGCGGTCTTCCTCGGCGTCGCCCTCACCTACGCGACGGGCATCTCCCGCGTCGACGGCGTCCTGTCGATCGCCGTCGCCGTCTACATCCTCGCCTCGGCGGGCTCCCTCCTCCGCCTCGGCGTGCGCGACCTCATCGACACGAGCGCCCCCGAGGAGCGCGTCCGCGCCATCGAGGCCGCGCTCGACGCGCTGCGCGCGGTCGGCGAGATCGCCGGCCACCACGCGCTGCGCACGCGGATCGCCGGCCACACGCTGTTCGTGGACGTGCACATCGAGCTCCCCGGCGACCTCCGCCTCGCCCGCGCTCACGCGATAGGCGACCGCGCGCGCGACGCGATCCTGGCCGTCGAGCCCGACGCCGAGGTGCTCGTGCACATCGACGTCGAGCGCGACGAGCCCGCCTGAGGCCAGGCCGGCGCACTCCCGGGCGGCACTCGCCGGGAGTGCGCCGGACGGAGCCGGCGCCGACGCGCCCTCCCCCCCCGCCCCGGGTACAAGCGCCACCGAGCGGCGGTCCCCCGCACAGGAGACGGGCCCAGATCGGCGTTTTCGGCGCGGAAGCGCACTCCGGTGCGCTGAGCACCGAAAACGTCGAGATGGGCCCGTATCCGAAGCGGGTGACCGCCGCTCTAGCGCCCGGCGTGGCGGAGGGCGTGGGCGATGCCGCTCTGCAAGGTGCCCAGCGTGGTGATGCCGGACAGATCCACGCCGAGCGTGACCAGCGTCTGCGCCACCTCCGGGCGGACGCCGGTGAGCACCACGCGGGTGCCGAGCAGCTGGGCGGCGCGCGCGGTCCGCGTCAGCGCGTCGGCGACGAGCGTGTCGACCGCGCGAACGCCGGTGATGTCCAGGATCGCGGTGTGGGCGCCCTGGCTGCTGATGCCGGAGAGCAACGTCTCCATGATCTGCGTGGCGCGCGCGCTGTCGATCGTCCCCACGAGCGGCATCGCCACCACCCGGTCGGCGAGCGGGATGAGCGGCGTGGACAGCTCCCGGAGGGCAGCCTGCTGGGCGACGATGATCTTCTCCTGCAGCGCCGCCCGCTCGGCCTCCGCGCGCCTCAGCATCGTGATCTCGGTCACGATGCCGCCGAGACCGATCGCCTGGCCACGCTCGTCGAGGATCGGGAACTTGACCGTGGAGAAATGGATATGCGTGCCGCCGAACGGCAGCGCCTCCTCGAACTGCATGACCCTGCCCCCGGCGAGCACCTCTCGCTCCTTCGCCAGGAGCATCTCGGTGCCCTCGGGGGTCAAGGTGTTCACCTCATGTTCTTTCTTGCCGATGACCTCGATGGCGTGCCTCTGCAGGACTTGCGCGAGAGCACGGTTGACGAAGACGTAGCGCCCCTCGAGATCCTTGACGAAGATCGAGCTGCACGCGTTGTCCACCAGCTGGAGGAGCAGCTGATACCGCCCGCGCATCATCTGCTCCCTCCGCCGCGGATCGCTGGTGTCGTCGACGATCGCCGCGATCTCGCGCACGTCGCCCCCGTCGTCGCGCAATACGGTGTACGTCCAGCGGCAGGGGCGCGTGTGCCCGTCTCTCGCCCTGGCCTCGCCCTGAGCCACGGCGAACCGGCTCTCCATCCAGTGGAACTCGAAGGCGCTCACCGCGTCGGGGGTCACGGGATCCGCGGCCACGAGGTCGGACAGCCTGCGACCGACGGCCTCGCTCGCGCGCCAGCCGAAGATGCGCTCGGCGCCGTCGCTCCAGCGCGTCACCGTGCCATCCGGGCGCCAGTGGATCAGCGCCGGTGACGTCGTGAGCACCCACTCGAGCCCGACGTGACCGCCCGCGTCGGTCGCGTCGCGCTGCGCGGATCCCTCGGGCGAGCGGCCACGCGACCGCTCCGCCAGCGCTCCCTCCAGCGCCTCGACGCGCGCGTGCAGTGCTGCGTTCTCTGCCCTGAGTCGCCCGAGCTCGTCCAGTTCTTCACGCACCATTCGCCAGAGGCTGGAGCGTACGCCGGGCGTGAGCGGGGTTTCAAGGCTGCCGTCCGGCACGAATGCACAGGAACGCACCGCAGCGCGCAGACACGATGGTGCCCTCGACCACCCAGCCCCCCGATGTGAGGGGCTACCGGCGAGATCTGGAGTCGCCCGGTGGAACGACTCGAGGCCTCGCCGACGTCGGTGTCCCGCGCGATGGCCCCTACCCCGCCCTACATACCGTGATCATCCAGGTAGCGCTCGGGCGCGAGCTCCCAACGCTCCGGCGAGCGCCAGAGCTGCGACAGGAGCAGCTCCCGCATCAGCATGAACTCCTTCGGCAGCCGATCATACAGCCGCTCGAAGAGGTCCCCGTGCGAGCCGAGCTCCACCTTCCACGCCTCGCGGTCGACGGCCATGAGCTGATAGAACCTCTCCTTCGAGAAGCCCTCCATGCCCTTCCACTCGAGATCCTCGTAGCGGGGCATCCATCCGAGCGGGCTCTCCTCCGCGAAGCCGCGCCCGTGCACCCGGTCGACGATCCACTTGAGGACGCGCATGTTCTCGCCGAAGCCCGGCCACAGGAAATTGCCCTGCTCGTCCTTGCGGAACCAGTTGACCGAGAAGATGCGGGGCGGATTGACGATCTCGCGCCCCATCTGCAGCCAGTGGTTGAAGTAGTCGCCCATGTGGTAGCCGCAGAAGGGCAGCATCGCCATCGGGTCACGGCGGACCTCGCCGAGGGGGCCGCCGGCCGCCGCCGTCATCTCCGAGCCGATCGTCGCGGCCATGTAGACGCCGAAGCTCCAGTTGAACGCCTGGTACACGAGCGGCACCGTCGTCGCCCGCCGCCCGCCGAAGACGATGGCGCTGATCGGGACCCCGTCCGGATCGTCCCAGCGCGGATCGATCGACGGGCACTGCGACGCGGGGGTCGTGAAGCGCGCGTTCGGGTGGGCCGCCTTGCGCCCGCACGCCGGCGTCCAAGGGTTCCCCTGCCAGTCGATGAGCTCCGGCGGCGGCTCGGCGGTCATCCCCTCCCACCAGACGTCGCCGTCGGGCGTGAGCGCCACGTTCGTGAAGATCGTCCCCCGCCGGACGGTCGCCATCGCGTTCGCGTTCGACCGCTCCGACGTCCCCGGGGCCACCCCGAAGTACCCCGCCTCGGGGTTGATGGCGTAGAGCTGCCCGTCCCGGCCGGGCTTCATCCAGGCGATGTCGTCGCCGACGGTCGTGACCTTCCAGCCGTGGAACGCCTTCGGCGGGATGAGCATGGCGAAGTTCGTCTTGCCGCAGGCGCTCGGGAAGGCCGCGGCGACGTACGTCTTCTCGCCCTTCGGCGACTCGACGCCCAGGATGAGCATGTGCTCGGCCAGCCAGCCCTGCTCGCGGCCGATGGCCGAGGCGATGCGCAGCGCGAAGCACTTCTTGCCGAGCAGCGCGTTGCCGCCGTAACCGCTCCCGAACGACCAGATGAGCCGCTCGCCCGGGAAGTGGACGATGTACTTCTGCTCCCGGTTGCACGGCCACGGCACGTCGCGCTGGCCCGGGGCGAGCGGCATGCCGACCGAGTGCAGGCACGGGACGAAATCGCGGTCCCCGAGCGCCTCGAGCACCTTGCTCCCCATGCGGGTCATGATGCGCATGCTCGCGGCGACGTACGGCGAGTCGCTGAGCTCCACGCCGATGTGCGCGTAGGGCGAGCCGACAGGGCCCATGCTGAACGGGATGACGTACAGCGTCCGGCCGCGCATCGCCCCGGTGAAGAGCCGGCGCAGCGTGGCCTTCATCTCCTGCGGATCGGCCCAGTTGTTCGTGGGGCCGGCGTCCTGCTTGCGGCGGCTGCAGATGAACGTGCGATCCTCGACGCGGGCCACGTCGCTCGGATCCGAGCGCGCAAGGTAGCTGTCCGGGCGCCTCTCCGGGTTGAGGCGGATGAGCATGCCCGCCTTGACCATCTGCTCGCAGAGCGCGTCGTACTCCTCCTTGGAGCCGTCGCACACGTGCACGCGGTCCGGCTGGCACATCGCCACGACCTCCGCGATCCATCGCCTGAGCTTCTCGTTGGCGATCGTCGAGCGCAGCTCGGGGATCGAGGTCGGCGGCTGCTCCGGCTGGCCCTGGTTCTCGCTGCTCTGGCTGGCTGCTGCGGACAATGGCGTACCCTCCTTACCGTGTGCGACGAGCGCGCTCTGCAAGCCGCGGGCCCCGCACGCCATTTTCCGTAGTCTGGCCGGAACGCGGCCTCCGGGCCGCCCCGATCCACCTCGAGCCCGCTCGCCCCGGCGAGGTCGCGCGCACGCGCTGCGCGCCGCGGCACGGCCTGCGCCGCGGCACGGCCTGCGCCGCGGCGACGGCCTGCGCCGCGGCGTCATGCCGAGACGCACATCGCCCGCGCTCGATGCCATCTCCGGCGCCGGAGCTCTCCCCGGCGCCGGTGCTCACTCCGCCCGCGCGTGAGGCGACGCCTTCACCGGGCCGTCGCCGACCTCCGCAAGGACGCGCTCCACCACCGGCGCGTGCAGCGCGAGCAGCCGGGACGGCGCGACGCCCAGGGTCACGATCAGCGCCAGGATCGACAGCAAGGCGGCCCGCTCCCGGAACAGGAGCGACTCGATCGCCGCGCCGCTCGCCCGGCCGCGCGGGACCGGGCCCAGGAAGGTGCGCTGGAACGCGCGGAACATCGTGATCCCGTTGAGCGCCGTCGCGCCCAGCATCATCACCGCGAGCGCCGGGCTCACGTGCAGGACGCCGTGCAGCAAGAGATCCTCGCCGATGAACGTCAGCGCCCCCGGGAACCCGATCGCCGCGAACGCGAGCAGGAAGAAGAAGGCGGCCATGCGGGGCGTCTTCGCCACGAGGCCGCCGAGCTCCCTCATGTCCGCCGTGCCCGTCCGCGCCTCGATCGCCCAGACGACCATCGCCACCCCGATGACCGCGATCGACAGGCCGAAGCTCTGCACCAGCGCGCCGCTCACGCTCTGCGGGTTCATCGACGCGATCCCGAGGAGGATGAGCCCCTTCTGGCTCGCCACGAGGTACCCGATCATCCGGCGTAGATCCGTCTGCGTGAGCGCGAGGACCGAGCCGTGCAGCGCGCTGAAGAGCCCCAGCGCGGCGAGGATCGGCATGTCCTCGGCGCACGCCTCGGGCAGGAGCGGCGCCGCCACGCGGACCAGCACGCAGACGCCGACCTGCATCTCGGCGAGCAGGACGGTCACGCCGATCGGCCCCCGCTCGAGCAGCACCGGCAGCCAGCCGTGGAACGGCACGGCGGCCATGCGCATCAGCACGGAGATGCCGACGAGCGCGAGCAGCGGCGACTGCCACGCCTCGGGGATGCCGACGCGGGCGATCTCCTGGAGGTCGAACGGCAGCGCCGCGCCGCGGCGCGCGGCGAGCGCGGCCATGGCGCCGATCGCGAGGACGAGCGGCGCCGCGCCGCCGATCAGGAAGATGCGGTAGGTGCGCCGGAGGAGCTGGTCGGACGCGCCACCCCTGGCGACGAGGCGCGCGCCCGGCAGGAGCGCGGCGACCCACGCCACGGCGAGCACCGCGAGGTCCGACGCGCAGTAGACGCCGAGGATGGCGCTCGCCGTGGCGAGCAGCGCCGCGAGGTTCGGCCGGTCGAGCGCGGCGCGCGGACCCGCGGCGATCAGGGCGAGCAGCATGAAGCCGAGCAGCGGCAGCAGGGAGGCGCTGAAGCCGTCGAGCCCGAGGCGGAGGCGCACGCCGAGCGGCGGCACCGCGGGGCCGATCGCGTCGAGGGCGACGCCGCCCCCCCTGTGGAACAGCGCGAGCGCCACGAGCGAGAGCAGCAGCGTGAGCGCCGCGCCGGCGAGGGCCACGCGGCGCGCGGCCTCGTCGCCGCGCGCGCGGGAGGCGGCCAGCGCGGCGAGCGCGGGCGCGAGGACGAGCGCCGAGAGGAGCAGGAACATCGTCATGACCGCGCCCCCTTCGCGTCGACCGTGGAGGCCGCCACGCCCACGGAGGCCGGGGCGCCCGCGGGGGCCGCGGCGCCCGCGCGCTCGCCGTGGGCGCGGCCGTCGTCGCGCGCGCCGCCGGGGTGGCGCTCGGCGACGCCGCTCAGCGCCGCGACCCAGCGGCGCTCGAGCCGGTCGACCGCCTGACCGAGGCGCATGAGCGGCGCCGCGATGAACCGCTGCTGCAGCGCCTCCAGGTGGAAGCGCTCGAGGGCGAGCCAGTACGCGCGCCGCACGAGCGGCGCCGGCAGCACCCGGCCGGCGATCCCGAGGCGCGGCAGCGGGTCGCCGGCGTGCGCGGCCCGGATCTCCTGCGCGTCGCGGAGCGCCGAGGGGGAGCGCAGCATCTGCAGGCACCTGAGGCACGCGTGCGCGAACAGGTGCACGAGCGCGAGCCAGTAGAGCCCGAGCCCGATCTCCACGAACATGATCCCGACCTGCGACATCGTCGCGTACGCGAGCGCGCTCTTCACGTCGGCCTGCACGCGGCCCACCAGGGTCCCGTGGACGGCCGTGAGCGCCCCGACGACGGCCACCACCGCGCTCGCCGCGGGCGAGCGCTCGAGCACGGGCGCCGCGCGCAGCATCAGGTACACGCCCGCGTGGATCGAGATCGCGCCGTAGAAGAGCGCGCTCGAGGGCGTCGGCCCCTCCATCGCCCGCGGCAGCCAGCTGCCGACGGGGAACTGCGCGCTCTTGCCCATCGCGGCGAGGAACAGGCACAGCGCGAGCGCCGTCGCCCCGGAGCCGTTGATCGCGGCGGCCGTCCCGGGCCAGGCGGCGCCGCCGAACACCTCGCCGAAGTGGGTGGAGCCGGCGATCTGGTGCATCAGCACCACGCCCACGAGCAGCCCCACGTCGCAGAGCCGGTAGGTGACGTAGACCCTGAGCGCCGCCCGCGCCGGCGCCGCGCGCTCGTGGAAGAAGGCCACGAGGAGCACGCTCGTCACGCCGACGAGCTCCCAGCCGGCGAAGAGCAGGTCGATGCTCCCCGCGGACACGAGCGCCAGCATGCCCGTCGAGAACAGCGCGAGGAGCAGGAAGAACCGCGCGAACCCCGCCTCGCGGTGCAGGTACGCGACCGAGAACCTGCCGGCGACGAGCGCGATCAGCGAGACGAGCACCATCATCGTCGCCGACAGCCGGTCGACGAGCAGGATGACGTCGAACGAGTAGCCAGACGCCTCGAACCAGTGCCCGAGCTCCACGGGGAGGAAGGCGTAGGGCGCCGCGACGGACGAGCCCCAGACGACGAGCGAGGCGGCGAGCGAGATCGCGAGCGAGGACTGCACGACGCCGGACACCACGCGCTCGCTCGGCGTGCGCAGGAGGAGCAGGAAGGCGCCGAGCGCGGCGAAGGCCACCGCCGGCGAGAGCACGGCGAGCGCGGCGAGCTTGCCGAGGACGAGATCAGGCAGCATGGTCGGCGATCTCCAGCGAGGCCCCGCGGGGCGCGGGGCGGACGATGGCGGGCGGCACGAAGTCGCGCTTGCCCGCGTACCAGTCGGAGGACCGCGCCACCGTGGGCAGAGGACGCTCCGGGGGCGAAAACGGCGCGAAGGCGCCGCGGGCGAAGTGCTCGATCCGGCCCGTCGCCGGATCGATACAGGCGAGCTGGATCCAGCCGTTGAAGATGAGCTCGCGGAGCGACGGCTGCCGCGCGCAGATCGCCGCGGCCGTCTCCGTGCTCGCCTCCACGACGGTGAGCATGCGCACCGGCTCGTGGATCTCGATCATCTGCTTCGGCAGGCCGGTGCGCAGATCGCTCAGCGCGCCGTCCATGACCCCGAGCAGCGAGACGAGGTTGTGGGGGAGCTTGGTCCCCGCGCCGAAGCGGAGGTTGTCGACGCGGGAGAAGTAGTACTCCAGGTTGATCCCCGCCCCGACCGGCCCGGCGGAGAGCAGGACGCGCTCGAGGACCGCGCCGGTGGGGTCCTGGGTCGGGTCGTACGAGGTGAGGAACACCCGGCGGTCGAGGAAGAGCCCGCGGGTGAGCTCGCGGCGGCCGATCACGCAGACGGCGTTGGTCGCGTGTCCGAGCTCGGGCCGGGCCTCGCTGAGGTCCACCGCGCGCGCCTCGACGTGCGCGAGCGCCTGCTCGGGGCTCAGGCGCTCCGGGGCCGACGCGAAGCGGCGGCAGCGCTCGTGCGCGTGCCGCTTGCGCGCCTCGACGAGCGCGCCCTTGAGCGCGGCGATCTCGCCGCGGTGCGACGGCGGCGCGAGGATCTCGTCGTAGAAGACGATCTCCTCGGTGGTCGTGTTGTTCATCCCGCCGAGGAAGAAGGTCCCCTCCGGGATGTCGATGCCGCGCGCGCGGAGCAGCGCGCGCACCTCCCGGTCGTTGGCCATGGCGGCGAACAGCCGCGCGTTCGGGCCGCCGTGCCGGCCGCCGCACGCGCCGCAGTCGTACGCGGAGTGGTGCGGGTTGTTCACGCTGCTCGCGCCGTGCCCGAGCACCACCACGAGCGGCGCGAAGCGCCGGGTGAGCCCCATGATCTCGAGCGTCGCCGCCACCATCGCGGCCTCCTCGGCGGCCGCGAGGGGCGCGCCCCCGCGGGCCGCCGGCGCCCCCTCCTCGTGCGGGCTGTGGAGCTGGGTCGGCACCGCCGGCAGGAGGCGCCGCGCGATCGCGCCGCGCAGCCGCGCGTACGCCCGCGGGAAGAGGGTGCGCCCGACGAGCGGGATCGTGGAGAACAGCCCGAGGGTCGGCGTGAGCAAGAGGCCGCGCGAGAGGGTCCGTGTCCCGTGCCCGAGCGCGTGGACGAAGCGCGCCCAGCGCCTGCGGCGCGCCTTCCGGACGAGCCCGAAGCCCTCGACGCGGGGTCGCTCGACGATCTCGTGCGCCGGCACGACGTTGACGGGGCAGAGGCTCGCCTGGCCGGCGTCGTCGAGCCCGCGGTACCGGATCGGCACGCCGAAGAACCCGGCGATGCCGAGCGTCTCGTGCCGCGGGGAGAGCTCCTCGAAGTGCCGCCGGAGCCCCTCGCAGCGGTCGTCGATGCAGAGCGCGACCTGGAACCGCGGATCGGGGACCGCGCGCTCGCCCGCCGGGCGGCGCAGGTTCGCCGCGATGCCGTGCAGCACCTCGGCCCGGTGGTGGTGCTCGTAGGCCTCGTGGAGCAGGCGCCGCCGCGCCATCTCGTCGAGCCCCTCGAGCACCTCGAGCGCCCAGACGCGATCCTCCACCGGGAGCGGATGGATCTGGGCGACCGACAGCCCCGCGAGCTGCGCGAGCTGGAACAGGCGGAAGGGCCTGTCGCCGTCGGGCGAGCGCGACGGCGGCTCGACGGGCCTCGCGGCGCGCCGGGCGTGCTCGACGAGCCCCGCGAGGGGCCCCTCGTACCCGAGCTTCCGGCGCGCCACGTGGCGCAGCGCGTACCGGGCGAGGGTCAGGCGCACGGCGAGGTAGTCGACCAGCGACGCGGGCGGCGCGCCCTCGGGCCGGTCGCCCGGCGTGCGCTCGAGGCGGTGGACCATGCCGGCCCAGCCCGGCAGCTCGAGCAGCACGCGCGTCACGTAGCCCTCCCACCGGTCCTCGGCGACGCCGAGCTCGCGCAGGGCGGCGACGGCGACGGCGGCGGGCGGCGTGCTCGCCCCGATCGCGCGGAGCTCCGCGTCGAGCCCGGCGAAGCACGCCTCGGCCGGCCTCGACCCGTCGAGCACGAGGCCGCGGAACGCGCGGAAGAACCCCTGCGCGCGGTCCGGCATCGCCCAGTGCGCGATCCCCTCGTCGAGGTAGGCGCCGAGGAGCCGGATGAAGAGCGGATCGATGAGCTCGGCCGGATCCTCCCCCGTGAGCGCGAGCAGGAGATCGCGGTGCGATCGATCGACGCCCACGCGCTCGATGAGCGGCGGCGCGGCGGGCGTCGCGGGCGGCAGCGGCACGCTGCGGCAGGCGTCCCAGAGGGCGAGCGCGGCGCGCGACTCCGGGTCGCGGGCGCCCTCCTCGACGAGGCGCGCGGCCGCGTCGGGGCGCTCGGCGAGCCAGCGCTCGGTACCGACGATGAGGCGGCGGTACGGCTCGGGCGGGAGGTCGGGCCGGAGCCTGCGCGTCTCTCCCGCCTCGGCGATGCGCCACCGGAGCCCCGCCTCGGTGACGCCCTCGATGGGGAAGCGCAGCGCGAGGCGCTCGATCTCGTTGCGTGACAGCGGGCCCCGGCGCTCGTCCGGCCTCTCGGCGAAGCGCTCGGCGAGCGCCGCCTCGATGTCCTGGTCGTCGATCCGGCCCGACGCGATGTGCGCGCGGTACTCCGCCTCGGGGAGGTACGGCTCTGCCTCGAACAGCGCGCTCGCCGCGGCGAGCGCGTCGTGGAACGGCAGGTGCTGGAACGCGTGCAGCGTGTTGTGGTGGACGAACACGCCGATCGGCCCCTGCGCGGGCAGGAAGTGACCGGCGTGCTGGAGGAAGATGCGCAGGCGCTCTTCTGGAGCTTCGTCTGCGCTGGACGTCGAACTTGGCTCGTTCATCTCAATCGTGGAGTGGTAGTATCGTCTCAAATCTGCGGCGCGCACGCGCATCCTTCGCGCGTCTCGCCATCCTTCACGTCACGTGCCTCACGCCCCGCCGTGCGGGCTCAACGGATCACCACGGGCGCGAGGACGACCTTTTTCCTCGCGGAGAGCGGGTGCGACGACAGCGGGCCGTGGTCGTCGAGGCCCGAGAGCGTCAGCGTCCGCCCCTTGCGCTCGAGGGTGGCCTTGAGATCGTGCAAGTTGGCCATGACCGTGTGATCGACGAGGCGGGTGTCGGAGAAGTCGATCTCGATGGCGGAGGCGCTCGGGTGCCGCGCGAGCCTCCGCTTGATCGAGAGGTAGTTGCTGAAGACGGCGGCCTGCTTGACGCGCAGCACGAGCCGCGCGCCGTCGACGCGCTCCTCGATGTCGGGCCGGAAGAGGCCGCGGAGCGGCGCGCCGTGGAGCACGTGGATGAACATCTCCACCGCGATGCCGGCCGCGACGCCCATGAGCAGATCGGTCGCAATGGTGATCACGGCGGTGGCGACGAAGACCACGAGCTGCTCCTTGCCGATGCGGAACGTGTGCACGAACTCCCTGGGAGACGCGAGGCGGACGCCCGTGAAGACGAGCATCGCGGCCAGCGCGGCCAGCGGGATCCTGTGGATGAGCCCCGGCGCGAAGGCGACGAAGACCAGGAGGAATGCGCCGTGGAAGAAGTTCGAGAGCCGGCTCTTCGCGCCGTACCCGATGTTGGCGGAGCTGCGGACGATCTCCGAGATCATGGGCAGCCCGCCGAGCAGGCCCGCGGCGAGGTTGCCGACGCCGGTGGCGAGCAGGTCCTTGTCGAGGTCGGCGTTGCGCCTCTCGGGATCGAGGGAGTTGACCGCCTTCGCGGACAGCAGCGACTCGATGCTTCCCACCAGGGCGAACATCACGACATACTTGAGGGACGCGGCCGTGGTGACCTGGCTGAAGTCCGGCAAGGCGATCGCCTGAACCAGGCTCCCCGGCAGGCTGACGAGGAACTTCGGCCCGACCGTGTAGATCGAGTCCGTCATCGAGAAGGTGTACGTGTGCCTGTGCTCGAGGTCGAAGGCGAGCGCGAGCGGCATCGCGGCCGCGAGCACCAGGAGCGGCGCGGGGATCTTCTGCATCCATCGCCCTCTCCGGGCCAGCAACGGATAACCGAACAGGAGGACGAGAGACAGGGCGCCTATCAGGGCGATCGCGGGGTTCAGCCGGAGGACGCTCGCCGGGATCTCCAGGAGCAGGGGGAGCGGCTCGTTGGCCGTCGGGGTGACGCCGAGGAGCGTGTGGACCTGCTTCGAGCAGATGATGATCCCGATGGCCGCGAGCATCCCGTGCACCACCGAGGAGGGGAAGAAGTCGCCGAGGGTGCCGGCGCGCGCGAGCGCGAAGGCGATCTGCACCACGGCGGCGACGACGATGCAGGCGAGCGCGCGGCGGTAGCCCGTCGCGTTGTCCCCGCCGCCGAGCTCCTGCACCGCGCCGAGCGCGATGACGATGAGCCCCGCTGCCGGGCCTTTGATGGTGAGCCGCGCGCTGCCGAGCCAGGTGGCGATCACGCCGCCGACGATGGCGGTGAGCACGCCGGAGATGGGGGGGAATCCGCTCGCCATGGCGATGCCAAGGGAGAGCGGGAGAGCTATCAAGAAGACGAGGAATCCCGAGACGAGATCGCTCTTCCACGTTGATGGTGCCGGTTCTGGTGGCTCCGGCATGTTCGTCATGGACATGGTGGTATTCGACCCTCGGATACGCGGGCAGGACGCCGTCCTGCAGTCTCCGTCCCGACCGCTGGTGCGTTGTCGTCCAGGTTCGTTCCAGGCTCGTCGCTCACGTGGCCAGCGCGCCAGCGAGCCTCCTGTTGCGGCTCGCCTCCACACCGGTCCCTCCGCGGCGGACCTCGGACGAACTTGGGCGACGCGTTACTAGGAAACGGGGTGTTTCATTTCCAGTACCCGGCCACACGATTTTTTAGAATGTCGACCGGACGCGCTGCGCTGGAATATTGCAACTTAAACGGATCCGCGTACCGTGCCAGCGCCGTCGAAGCCGGGCTTGAGCGGCGCCGCGCCGGGCAGCGGGCTCGGCACGCTGCCGAGGAGCAAGCCGGGGGCGCTCCCCAGGCTCAACAGGATGACGTCGATCTCCGAGACCGCCTGAGCGCGGCGCCCTTCACATCGCCCTCGCTGCCGATCACGTCCACGAGGTCGCCGCGCTCGCACCTCGTGAGGTCGCCGCGCTCGCACCTCGTCTCGTCGGGGACGACGGCGAGCCCTCCGCCCCGGCGCATGCCCCCACCGCCGCGGACGCTTCAGGACCCGTCGCTGTCCGGATCGATGCCCATCGCGCGCAGCCGCGCCGCGAGCCGGCGCGCGCGCGCCTCGGCGTCGGTCGCGCGCGCCTCGGCGTCGGTCGCGCGCTCCGCGCCGGTCGGCACCACGGCGCCGTCCGCGGTCCGCCACCGCAGCCAGGTCGTGTGGATCCCCTCGAACGTGCCCTCCCAGAGGACGAGCCCGAGCCCCGCGAGCCCGAACCACGGCTCCGTCGGCACATAGAACCTGCCGTGAAGCTCGAAGGCGTGCAGCGGCTGCTCGCCCAGGTGATGTGCGGGATCGAAGACGACGTAATACGGGATCCCCGCCCGCGCGTAGCGCGCCCGCTTCTCGCCGAGCTCCCTGCCCTCCCGGTTCGAGACGATCTCGATGACGATCTCGGGCGCCTTGCCGAACTCCCAGAAGAAGTACGTCCGGTTCTTCTTTGCCCAGAAGTCCTCGCGGACCTGGACATCCAGGCTCAGGAAGACATCGGGGACGATCGGCGGCTCGTGCAGCGCCGGGAACAGCCCGACGTTGGCCGCCGCGACGAACGGGCGCGCCTGGCCGTCCTCGCCGGGCGGGGGGCCGGACCAGGAGCTGTAGAGCGGCTCCGTGAGCAGGCGCTGCTGCTTCTCCGAGGGCAGGTTGTCCACGGGGGTCTCGTCCTCGGTCACGATGCCGGAGACGTCGGGCTCCTCGGGCTGCAGGAGGACGGCGGTCGAGGACCTCATGCCGGAAGATTCCCAACCCAGGGCCGGGATGTCAACGAGGGCCAGGTGGGAAGGCGGGCTCGGAAGGCCGGGCGGGCCCCCGGAGGCCATGCGCGGGGCGGGCGCGACCCGCGAGCCGCTGGCCCCGCCCCCTGCCCGGGCCGACATCGCTGCACGCGCTCAAGGCACGCGCTCAAGGCCCTATCCGGACGAGCCCGACCCAGTCGAGCCGGGCGCCGTCCTCCCGGCACTCGAACGAGACGGTGTGCTCTCCGGGGTCGAGCGCCACGAGGACCTCCGCGTCGTCGGCCTTCGAGTCCTTGACGCGATCGAGGTGGAACTCGGCCCCGCTGAAGCTGTAGACGATGCCCGCCTCCGGCTGGCGATCCACGCGGACCAGGAACGAGTTGTCCGTGCTCGGATTGGGCCCCACGGCGACCTTGACCTTGATCTGATAAGAGCCCGCCTCGCCGACCTCCATCCGGCATTCGACCCGGTCCCCGTGGCAGCCCGCGTCCTCGGGGACGACCACGTACTCCGCGCCGCTCGGGTCGGTCTCGACGACGAACCTGCCGTCCCGCGCGCAGCGCTCGGCCTCGCGCGCCAGCGGATCCCCCTCGCCCCCGCCGGCCGCGCCCGTGGACGCCGAGGACGCGTCCCATTCCGCGGACAGCCCCTCGAGCGAGCAGCCGCACAGGAGCGCCGGGAGCAGCGCGACCCAGCTCCCCCACCCCGGCGCGCCGCGCGCGCCGGCGAGCGCGCGGCGCGCCGGCGCGCGCGGCGACCGGCCGCCGCCCGCGCCTCGTCTCGTTCCTTCATGCAACTCCGGGTGCCCTGTCGGCTGGACAAAGAATGGCAGCATCGCGCGGACCGTCAGCGTCTGATCCAGCGACTCTACCAGCGTCTCGATGCGCCCGCGAAGGTTCTCCAGCGTGTCGATGCGCCGCGTGAAGGTGGTCCTGGCCCCGCGTGGCTCGCCCGGCAGGCGCCGCCGGGGCGCTCGCGGCGCTCGACGCGCGAGCCCGCGGCGAGTGCGGCCGCTCAGGTGGGCCCGGAGATCCGCCAGAACCCGATCCTCGCGGCGCCCCGGAGGTCCGGGCCGACCGGGCCCTTGCCCCAGAAGTGATCATCGTAGTTGGGGATCGTCCAGCCCGGGCCGTACACCCCCATCACGGCGTAGATCACCCTGTCATCCGGCTGGACCTCGATCGCCGTCGTCGCCCACGCCTGCCGCAGCGGCGCCGGGCTCGCCTCGTCGAGCAGGCGGCCCGCGAACAGGGCCCCCTCGGTCGTGTCGTCGTACGAGATGGTCGCGTAGCCGAGCAGGAGGTGCAGGCCGTTGAACGCGCCCGACCAGCGGAAGCGCCACGCGCCCGCGTCGTCCTGGAGCGGGCCGCAGGCGGCGACCACCATCCATTCCAGGTTGGAGTTCCCCCAGTGGGCGTCGCCGAAGTGCAGGAAGCGGTCGCTCATGCTGCTGCAGAACATGAACCCGGAGCCGTTCGCGTGCCCCGTGTAGAACGTGAGATCGACGGAGTCCACGAAGGACGCGTCCTGGCCCCCCATCACCGGATCCTTGAAGTCGATCTCCCACGCGCGCTGATCACCCCAGTTGAACCGGGGCGTCACGCCGCCCGCCTCGAAGCGCTTCAGCAGCCCGTCGACGTTCGCCGCCGAGTGATCGAGGCCGCCGCAGCGCCCGACCCACTCGGCGCCGACCACGCCGCGCCCGTCCTCGTCCGGCGCGGGGACAGGCGCGCTCGGCGCCTCGCCCCCCGGCGCCGCGCGGAGCACCGGGATCGTGCGCGAGGCGGTCGCCACCAGGCCGTCCGCGTCCGTGACGTACAGCGAGAGCGTCTCCGTCTGCCCGCGGGCGAGAGGGCCGCTGCCCGGGAGGGCCATCGGATACCGCACCTCCGCGGCGAGGGGGCCCGCGCCGTCGAGCGAGCGCGCTGACGATACCCACCTGTACGTGTACGGCGCAGTGCCCCCGGCGACGATCGCCTCCGCGGTAACGGTCTCGCCATCCATGCGCACGGCGACGGCGGCGCGCGGAGCGTCCTTGACGGCCGGCACGACCCCCCTGCGCACGTCCACGACCTCACCGCCGGAGAACCGCCGGGCGCTGCATATATAATGAGGCAGGATCCGCGTCACCTCGCGGGAGAGCGGCGGCGCGTAATACACGAGCTCCGGCTCGGCCGCGATCTCCGCGCCGGCGCCCAGCGCGCGGGCGCACAGCGCCGGGGCCTCCGAGGCCGGGACGATCGCGACGTCCTCCCCGCGCTCCAGCTCGCGCCGCGCATAGATCAGGTGGGTCACGGCGCCCTCGGCGTCGAACGTGATCCTGACCTTGGCGCCGGGGCCGATCAGCCGTAGTCCCTCCAGCTCGTCGCGGAAGCTCACCTGCGTGTCGAGCTCGGCCCGCGCCCCCCGCAGCCCCGCGGCGTCGATCGACTCGAAGACGGAGTGGCCCACGGCGATATCGCGTCCGACCGGCAGGCGCGCCGCCTCCAGCGCGGCCCACGCCCGCGCCGCCGCGTCCTGCTCGGGGAGGACGCGGATCGCCGAGAGCGCCTCGAAATCCACGGCGTCATCGCCGGCCACCGTGGCGAAGCCGCGCTCGTCGCGAAATCCGGGCGCGGGCGGGGCGACCTTCCTCGTCGGCAGGCGCTGGAACCGCGCGCGGTCGAGGTATCGAATCGCGCCATCCGGCGCGAGCGCGGCGCCGCCCCGGAACCCCTCCCGCGCGAGCCCCAGCGCGCCTGCGAGCGCGGCCGCCCGCCCGGCGTCGGCGCTGCGGCCGATCACGCGGTAGCTGGGCAAAAAGCTCGCTTCTCCGGCGAGGGGCGAGAGATCGTCCCCCGTGCCGGACACACGGCGATCGGCGCTCTCCTGTGGATCCTCGCGCGCGTGGCCGCCGCCGCACGCCGTGACTCCGGACGCCACGAGGAAGAAGATTCCAAACACCTCAACCGGCGATCTCTTCATGAAGTCCCCCCTTTTCTTCGGTTGCGGCGTGGTCCGGCGCGCAACTCCGGAGGATCGATCTCGCAGGGAGCTTGCGGCGCTCCCGGCCCGCGACGCGCGACCGGCCCGTTGCACGACCCAAGCCACCCCGGGGCCCGCGGTGCGGCGCGGACGCAGCGCGCTCGCGCGGCGCGGGGGTGGGCCGCGAGGGGCGCGGCCACGCCGGCGTCCCGCCCCGGGCCCGGCGCGCGACCGCCGCGGGACACCGGCGCCATCCCCCTTCCGCCGGGCGAGATTGACCGGCTCCCGTCGGGCTCCTAGGCTGCCGCGCACTCCATGACAGCGCACACGAAGGACGCAGCGCGCGCCCCGCAGGCCGGCGATCGGACGCTCGAAGGGACCGCGGACCCAGGCGCGCGGCTGTTCCTCGACTTCCTGTCGTCGATCCGCCCCGAGATCGAAGCCGCCCTCGAGCGGCGCTGGCGCGACAAGGTGAGCGACGTGGAGCGCTACGGCCGCGAGGTCGCGGCGATGGCCATGGAGGCCAGGAGCCTGACCCTGCGGGGCGGCAAGCGCTTCCGCGCCGGGCTGCTCGTCGCCGCCTACCAGGGCGTCGCGCCCGACGCGCCGCTCGCGCCCGCGATCGACGCCGGCGTCGCGCTCGAGCTGCTCCAGACCTACCTGCTCATCCAGGACGACTGGATCGACGGCGATGCCGTCCGGCGGGGCGGCCGCACCGTGCACGTCGGGCTGACCGAGGTGCTCGGCGACGCGCACCTCGGCGCCTCTTCCGCGATCCTCGCCGGCGATCTCACCTGGGGCTTCGCGCTGAGCACGCTCGCGGCCGCCGCGGCGCCCCCGGACAGGACGCTCGCGGCCGTGCGGAGGTTCTGCAAGATGCACGAGGACGTCGTGATCGGGCAGCACCTCGACGTGGTCGGCCGGGCCGAGGACGTCGAGCAGATGCACGCGCTCAAGACCGGCAGCTACACGGTGCGCGGCCCGCTCGCGCTCGGTGCCACGCTGGCCGGCGCGCCGGCCGAGACCGTGGCCGCGCTCGAGCGGTTCGCCGAGCCGGTCGGCGTTGCCTTCCAGCTGCGCGACGACCTGCTCGGCACCTTCGGGAGCGCCGCCGCCACGGGCAAGCCGGTCGGCAACGATCTGCGCGCTGGCAAGCGCACCGCGGTGCTCGCGTCGGCCGAGGGGCGCCTCGACGCCGCGGGGCGGAGCGCGCTGGAGCGCGTGCTCGGCCGGAAGGACGCGAGCGACGAGGCCGTGGCGGACGCCGCCCGGGCGCTCGAGGCGTGTGGCGCGCGGGGCGCGGTCGAGGCGCGGCTGTCGGCCCTGTGCGGCGAGGCCGAGGTCCTCGGCCGCTCGCTGCCCGTGATCGAGCGGGCCCGGCAGATCCTGTGCGGCGCGGCGAGCGCGCTCCGGTGGACGGGCGCATGACGGAGGCGCTCGGCGCCGCCTCGGGCAAGGTCATCCTGCTCGGCGAGCACGCGGTCGTGTACGGGGCGCCGGCGCTCGCCGCCGGCATCGAGCGCGGCGCCCGCGCCCGGGCCACCCGCGCCGCCGGCGCGAGCGCGCTCTGGCTGGGCGGGCGCGAGGACGGCCCGCTGCCGGCCGGCGGCGACGTCGCGGAGGCGTTCGCGGCGCTGCTCGCGGAGCTCCCCGGCGCGAGCCCGGCCCGCGTCGAGGCGGAGAGCGATCTGCCGCCCGGCGGCGGCCTCGGGAGCTCGGCGGCGCTCGGCGTCGCGATCGCGCGGGCGATCTCCGCGCTCACGCCCCTGGGCGAGCCCGCGCCCCCGGGTGAGCCCGCGCCGACGGAGCCCGCCCGGGCCACCCACGCCGGCCCGGCGGAGCGCGTGCTCGCGGCGGCCGCCGCCTGGGAGCGGGTGTTCCACGGCAACCCGTCGGGCATCGACACCACCGCGGCGGCCCTCGGCGGGTGCTTCCGCTACACCCGGGCGCACGGCGCGACCCCCGTCGTCCCGCGCGACGACCTCTGGCTCTGCGTGGGCTCGACGGGGACGCCGTCGTCCACGCGGAGCATGGTCGAGCTCGTGGCGCGGCTCTTCGAGCGCAAGCCCGCCCTGGCCGAGCGCTCCATCGCCGGCATCACCGCGCTCGTCGAGAACGCCGCGCTCGCGATCCAGGCCGGCGATGTCGTCGGGCTCGGCCGGCTGATGGACCTGAACCAGATGCTCCTCGCCGGGATGTTCGTCTCGACCGAGGCGATCGAGGCGCTCTGCCAGCTCGCCCGCGAGGCCGGCGCGCTCGGCGCCAAGCTCACCGGCGCCGGCGGCGGCGGCTCGGTCCTCGCGCTGCTCCCGCCGCCCGAGCCGGGCGACGACGGCGCGCCCGGCGCGGCGGAGCGCGTGCTCGCCGCCTGGCGCGACGCGGGGTACAGCGGCTTCGTGACCAGGGTCAAGGGGGGCCTTTCGACGACGGAGCCAGAGAAGCACGCATGAGCGTCGTGAGCCGGGCGACGGCGATCGCCCACCCGAACATCGCCCTCGCAAAGTACTGGGGCAAACGGGCCTACGGACACAACCTGCCCGCGGTCCCGAGCCTCTCGGTGACGCTCGCCGGCATGGCGACGACGACGGAGGTCGCCTTCGACGCGTCGCTCGAGCGCGACGAGCTCCACCTCGGCGGCGCGGCGCTGCCGGAGGGCGCCGAGGCCACGCGCCGCGTGGCCGGGCTCCTCGACCGGGTCCGCGCCGCGTCGGGGCGGCGCGAGCGCGCCCGCGTGGTCAGCCGGAACGACTTCCCCACCGCGGCGGGGCTCGCCTCCAGCGCGTCGGCGTTCGCCGCGCTCGCGCTCGCGGCCAGCGCCGCCGCGGGCCTGCCCACCGCGCCGGCCCAGGTGAGCGATCTCGCCAGGAAGACGTCGGTCTCCGCCGCGCGCTCCGCGTTCGGCGGCTTCGTCGAGCTCCGCGCCGGGCGCCCCGGGGACGAGGCGCTCGCGGCGACGCCGCTGGCGCCGGAGGACCACTGGCCGCTCGCGGTCGTGATCGCCGTGACCCGCGAGGGGCCGAAGGACGTGGGCTCCAGCGACGGCATGCGGCACACGGCGGCGACGAGCCCGTACTTCCCCGCCTGGGTCGACGCCGCGCCGGCGCTGTTCGAGGAGGTGCGCGCGGCGGTCCTCGCCCGCGATTTCGCGGCCCTCGGCGCCGCGGCCGAGGCGAGCGCCCTCCGCATGCACGCCTCGAGCATCGCCGCCGCGCCGGGGCTGCTCTACTGGACCGGCGCCACCGTCGAGGTGCTCGCCGCGGTGCGGCGGCTCCGCGGCGAGGGCGCGCCGGCGTTCTTCACCATCGACGCCGGGCCGCACGTGAAGGTCTTCACGACGCCCGAGGCGCAGGGCGCGGTCGAGCGGGCGCTGCTCGCCGTCCCCGGCGTGCTCCGCACGATCTCGGCCGTCCCCGGCGGCGCCGCCCGCCTCGCGCCGGCCAGCGCGGCCGGCGCGCCGCCGGCGGCCGGGGGCGCCGCGGACCGGAGCGCGGGCGCGTGATCGTCCGGGCGCCTGGCAAGCTGGTCCTCTCGGGCGCGTACGCCGTGCTCGAGGGCGCGCCCGCGCTCGTGGCCGCGGTCGACCGGTACGTGATCGCCGATCCGGCGCGCCCCGCCGAGCGCGTCACCGAGGAGGTCCAGGCGGCGATCGACGCCGGCGCGCTCGACCGGGCGGTGTGGTTCGACGCGTCCGCGCTCCGGTCGACGGAGCCGGCGGCCGCCGGCGGCGCGCCGGCCGCGCTGGCCGGCGCGAGCCGCAAGCTCGGCCTCGGCTCGAGCGCGGCCATCCTCGTCGCGACGCTCGCGGCGCGCGCCGCGGCGGCGGCCGCCGGTGCCGCGGCGACGGCCGCGGGCGCCGCGGCAGGAGCGGCGAGCCGCCGCGCGGCGCCCGCGTGGGACACGCGCGCGATCTTCCTCCAGGCGCTCGCGGCGCACCGGCGGGCGCAGGGCGGCGGCAGCGGCATCGACGTCGCGGCGAGCGTCCACGGCGGCGTGGTCTGCTGCCGGCTCGGGCCGGGCGGCGAGCTCGCGGTCGCGCCGCACGCGCTGCCGGGCGGCCTCGCGATCGAGGTGCTCGCCAGCGCCCAGGCGGCGCGCACGAGCGCCATGCTCGAGCGCGTGCGCGCGCTCGCCGCGCGCGAGCCCGAGGCGCACGCCGCGCTGCTCGGCGCGGCCGCCGCGTGCGCGCGCGCCGCCGTCCTGGCCATGGACGTCCGCGCGTTCATGGCCGCGCTGGACGGCCAGGTCGACGCCCTCGCCGAGCTCGGCGACCGCGCCGGCGCGCCGATCGTCACCCCCGAGCTCAGGCGCCTGCGCCGCGCCGCGGCCGCCGAGGGCGCCGTGCTCGCGCCGAGCGGCGCCGGCGGCGGCGACGTCGCCCTCTTCGTCGGCGGCGCGCCGCCCTCGGCGGCGTTCCTCGCGGCCGCGCGCGCGTCCGGCATGGAGCGCGAGCCGATGTCGCTCGGCGCCCCCGGCGTCCACGCGCTGGACGCCGACCGTCCGCCCCACACCTGAACGCGCCCCCCCGCCGGGCGTGCGCCGCGCGGTGCCGCGGCGCTTGGCACGGCGCCCGCTCTGCTCGCTCCGGGATCCATCGCGACGCTGCGCCTCGGCGCCGCACCGCGGGTGTCCGCGGGGTTTTTGAGATGCGAAGAGCATGGAAGGCACGAACTTCATGGAGCGCGCGACGCCGTCATGCCGTCAGGAAAACCCAAATTTCCGCGGATTTACCGCATGGGCGGCCGATGAGCGCGGCGGGCTCCGGGTCCTCCGAGGCGGGCTCCGCCGGACTGGCCGCCGCCGGCGTGAGCTCCGCGAGCGTGAGCTGCGTTCACAGGGCGCCGGGGCGCCGGGGCGGTGCGCGGGCATCGGCTGACCGGCTGTTTCCCGCCGCAGGGGGTGGTGAACGGGGCGAGGTGGCACGAGGACCAGAGGACCAGGTGAGAAGGGGGGCTCCATGACGAGGTGCGATCGAGAGCTTTGCCGGTTGGAGGATGTGCTTGCCGCGAGCATGGCCGAGTCGCGGGCGACGCTGGCCGCGTTCGGCGTCCAGGTCGCACCCGTGCGGCGGCGCACCGCGCGCACCTACCTGGGGCGCGTGCTGGTCCACCCGTACAACCTGCTCGTCGTGGGCAGCGCGCTCCTCCTGAGCTTCATCGGCTGGAGCCCGCTCCTCCTGCTGCTCGGCCTCGGGGCGGAGCTCGCGATCCTGTGCATCGTCCCGTGGCGCGGCTACTTCCGCCAGCGCATCGACGCGCAGCTCGACGAGATCGATCGGGCGTCCTGGGCGAGGGCGCGGGAGTCGCTCATCCGGCAGATGGACATCCGGCACCAGCAGGAGCTGGCGAGGCTCGATCGGCTGATCGAGCGGACCCGCGAGAACATCCGGCGGCGCGGCGGCGCCGTCCCGATGCTGCTCGACGACGGCTTCGGGCTGAGCCACCTCCTCATGAGCTACATCCGCCTCGCGATCGCGCACCGGGCCGGCCAGGAGTCGCTCGCGATGACGAACCATACCGAGCTCATGGAGACGATCCGCTCGCTCGAGGCGGTCCGGAACACGTCCGCGGGGCGGACGCGCGGTCTATCCGAGCGGCGGCTCTCGATCGCCTACCGGCGCGCCGAGTGCTGGAGCCAGACGCGCGAGGGGCTGGAGGTCGTCTCGCAGAAGCTCGCCACCATCCTGGAGCTCATCCAGCTCATGCACGAGCAGTCGATGACGCCGGTCGACTCGCCGTCGACGTGCGCGGAGATCGATCGGTTCATGCGCGAGCTCGACGACCTCGACAACGGCGAGAGCACGCAGCGCGAGCTCGAGGAGCTCGACGTCGAGAGGGCGTTCGAGCTCGAAGAGCTCGAGGCCGAGCAGGGCCGCCCGGCGATGCGCCTCGTCGCGCGCTGACGCGCGGACGACGCGCGTGAGGCGCACGCCGGTCTCTCGCGAGCCCGCCTGAGTGTGTTCCGCACGATGGGCGCCCGCTCCTGCCTGCTGGTCACGCGACGTGCCCCGCCCGTCGTTCCGGCCTGATCGCCCCTCTCCAGCACGTCGGCCACCGCCTCGGGGGTCGCCTGGTAGTATACCGCTCCCCGAACCCCCCGCGCCCGCGACGGACGCGGACCGAACCGATGCCGCCGCCCGACTTCCTCCCTGCGCTCCTCCGCCCGGAGCTCGCCGAGCTCCACGCCTACACCCCCGTCGCCGGTCAGTTCGCCGTGCGCCTCGACGCGAACGAGAGCCCGCCGCTGCTCTCGGCCGAGGCGCGGGCCGCGCTCGCGCGCGCCGTGGCGCCCGAGGACTGGGGCCGCTACCCCGACGCGCGCATGCTCGAGCTCCGCGAGGCCATCGCCGCGCGCTGCGGCGCCGAGCCCGACGAGATCCTCGCGGGCGCAGGCTCCGACGAGGTGATCGCGACCTTGCTCACCGCGCTCAGCCGCCCGCGGCCGGGCGCGCCCGCGGCGAGCGTCGTGACGGTCACCCCCACCTTCGTCATGTACCGGCTGAGCGCGCGCGCGCGGGGCCTCCGCGCCGTCGAGGTCCCGCTCGACCCGAGCTGGGATCTCGACGTCGCGGGCCTCGTGCGCGCCGTCGAGCTCGCCCGCCCCAACGTGGTCTTCATCGCCTCGCCGAACAACCCGACGGGCGCCCTCATGTCGCGGGACCGGCTCGAGGCGGTCCTCGCCGCGGCGCAGGACGCGCTGGTGATCGTCGACGAGGCGTACATCGATTTCGCGCCGCACGATCAGCTCGCCCTGCGGCGCACGTACCCGAACGTCGCCGTGCTGCGGACGCTGTCGAAGATCGGCCTCGCGTCGCTGCGCGTCGGCTGGCTCGTCGGCGCCCGGGAGCTCGTGGCCGAGCTCGACAAGGTCCGCCAGCCCTACAACGTCCCCGTCCCGTCGCAGCGCGCCGCGGCCTTCGCGCTGCGCGAGCTCGACGGCGAGCTCCGCAGCGCGGCGGCGACCGTGGTGAGCGAGCGCGAGCGGCTCGCGCGCGAGCTCGCCGGGCTCGGGCTCGAGGTCGCGCCGAGCCACGCCAACTTCCTGTGGGTCGGGACGCGGCGCCCTGCCGGCGAGGTGTTCGAGGCGCTCGCCGCGCGCGGCGTCCTCGTGCGCAGCTTCCACGCGGCGGGCGGGCGCCTCGCCCGGAGGCTGCGCATCACCGTCGGCCTCCGGGAGGAGAACGATCGCCTCCTCGCCGAGATGGCCGCGTGCGCGTAGCCCCGCCGCCGCGAGCTCGCCGCGAGATCGCCGCCCTGCCGCGCCGTCGCGGCGCGCGCGCCGCCCTGCCGCGCGCGGGCGCGCTGCTCGCGCTGCTCGCGACCGCGCAGGGCTGCGGCGCGCCCACGGTCGCGCGCTCGGTGGACGGCTTGATCGTCGAGGGCCGCTTCATCTCCCCGCACGCCTACGCGCTCTACGCCATCGGCGCCGAGGCCGAGGCGCGCGGCGATCTCGAGCTGGCCCTCCTTTCGTACGAGCGGGCAGAGGACAGCGACCCCGAGAGCGCGGACATCTGGACCCGCGTCGGGGCCGTCCGCTGCCGCCTCGGCCGCGGGGAGGCCGCGGCCGACGCGTTCGAGCGCGCCCGCGCGATCGATCCCGAGTACGAGCCGGCCCACCGGGAGCAGGCGCGCTGCGATCTCGCGGCCGGCCGCCTGGAGGCCGCGCTCGGCCGCATCGACCGGGCGGTCGCGCTCGATCCCGACCGCGACGACGGCCTCCTGCTCCGGGCCGAGATCCTCCGGCGGCTCGGCCGGACGGACGACGCGCGCCGCGCGTTGCGGGCGCTCCTCGTGCGCCGCCCCCGGTCCGTGGACGCCTGGCGGGCGCTCCACGCCGTCGCCGTGGCGGCCGCAGATCGTCCGGCGGCCGAGCAGGCGTCGCGGCGCCTGCTCGAGCTCGCTCCATCGAGGCGCGCCGCCGCGCTCCCTTCGCCCTCGCGGCCGCTGCTGGCCGAGCTCGACCGGGCGCTCCAGTCGGGGCAGCTCCGCCGCGCGCGGCGCCTGGCGCGCGACGCGGGGCTGCCCCCCGCCGAGGTCGCGGTGCGCGCGGCCGCCCTCGGCCGCGCCCGCGAGGCCCACGAGCAGGCCGAGCTCGTCTCGGGCGCGGACCCGGCGAGCGCCTCGGCCCTCGTGGCGCTCGCCGTGGCGGCCGACCTGATCGGCGACGAGGCGACGCTGGCCCGCGCGTGCGACGCGCTCCACTCGCCCGCGGCGGGCAGCGGCCCCACGGTGCCCCCCTCGCCGCTCGCCCGGCTGCTCTTCGCCGAGCTGCTCTCCCGGCGGGTCGGCGGCGACGCCGCGCTCGCGTGGCTGGGCCCGCTGCCGGCGGTGCCCGCGGCCGGCGCGCCGGATCCGCTCTCTCAGGAGGTCGAGCGGCGCGTCCGGCGCGAGCTCGCCGGGCGCCCGCCGGCCGCGCCCTGAACCCGGGCCCGGGGGGGCTCACGGCGACGCCGGATCGCCCTTGACGCGCTTCTTTGCGTTGTGCTTCTCGAGATCGAAGCGAAGCTCGAAGTCGAGCGTGTTGTCGCCCTCCTTGATCTCGATCTGCTTCTTCGAGTCCTGGCCGAGCGCCGGCAGGAGGGCGGCCGAGAACACCTTGCCCACCGGGATGCCCTTGATCTCGTACCGCCCGTCGAGATCGGTCACGTCGTGCGTCGCGTACTTGAGCACGAAGACGTCCGCCTTGAGGAACGGCTTCGCGAGCTTGTCCGTGAGCTGGTAGTAGCCCGGCTGCAGCGGGGTGAACGTCACCGGGTCGCCCTGCGGCATGGCGACCATGACCGCCGTGAAGGGGGCGCCGTCGAGGTTCGGCATGTACGGCTCGAGCCGGTCGAGGTTCGCGACCTCGACCCGCTGCCCGTACGACACGGCCACGGTCCGGCTCGAGAACGCGCACCCGTGGATGGTCACCTTTTCGGTCTCCTCGCGCTCGGGCACGTAGCCGTCGTAGTTGACGACGGTGACGAGCGCGTCGGCGAGCCCGTTGTTCTGGCCGACCCGGAACAGCCTCCCGTAGGTGGCCGCGGCCTCGCCGCACTTGCCGACCGGGAAGCTGAGCCCCGTGTCGGGCGGCGGATCCCCCACGATCGTGACCCGGCCCCGCAACGTCCCCGTGGGCCCGCTGTGCGGCGGCTGCTTCTTCGGGTTCATCACCTTCAGGACGTCCTCCGACGTCAGCGAGATCTGGGGCACTCGCTGCGGCTCGGCCTGGGCGCTCGCCGCCGCGGGCGCGCTCGCTGCCGGCGCCGCGCTCCCCGCCGGCGCGGCGCTCCCCACGGTCGCCGCGCTCCCCGCCGGCGAGCTCCCTGCCCCGCTGCCGCCCTGACACCCGACGGCCCCGAGCAGCGCGAGGCCCGCCGCCCGCACCCACCCAGCGCCCGCATTCGCCAGAATCGTCTCGCCAATTCGCATCGGCGCCGACTTTAGCAACTTGCGAGCCGCGCGCGATCCGCACGACGGAGCGCGGCGCGCAGAAAACGGCGGCGCCGACGGCGTCAATCGAGTTGGCGGCGGGACGCCCCCGAGGTGAGCGCCGCCACAAGGCGGGAGGAGATCACGTGACGCTGCGGGCAATCAACCCACCGCGCAGCGGAGCCGGCCGGGGACCGGCCCGGATGGTGTCCCCGTGCAACCGGGGACGGAGCTGTCGTGTGGGGGGTCTGGAGCGCCTGTTCGGCGCTCCTAGAGCGAGGCGAGGACCGCGCGGACGGCGATCCCGAGGGAGGTCGTCGGCCAGATGCCGAGGACCATCACGAGCGCCGCGGACACGACCAGGGCCGCGTTGACGTAGCCCGAGCGCATGGGCCGGGCGATCGGCGCGCCGGGCGCCGGCTCGCGCATGTACATGAACACGAGCACCCGCAGGTAGTAGTAGGCCGACAGCACGCTGTTGAGGAGCAGCGCCACCGACAGCGCGTACAGCTCGGCGCCCATCGCCGCCTTGACGATGTAAAGCTTGCCGAAGAAGCCGGCCGTCGGCGGGACGCCGGCGAGCGAGAGCAGGAACAGCGAGAAGGCGAGCGCGGCCACGGGGTGCCGCTTGCCGATGCCGGCGAGGTCCTCGTAGCTCACCGCCTCGGCGCCGCGGCTGCCGCACAGGATGAGCGTGCCGAAGGCGCCGACCGTCGAGACCGTGTAGACGAGCAGGTAGAACATCACGCTCGCCTGCGCGTCCTCGCTCGCGCGCACCGTCGCCGCGACCCCGACGAGCAGGTAGCCGGCGTGGGCGATGCTCGAGTAGGCGAGCATCCGCTTCACCGAGTCCTGCCGGCCCGCGATGAGGTTCGCGACCGTCATCGTGAGCAGCGCCATCACCGCCACGGCCGGCGGCCAGCCCGCCGCCCACGACGCGAGCGCCGGATCGCTGAACGCGCCGAGCAGCACGCGGAGGAGCGTCGCGAACGCCGCGCCCTTCACCGCGACCGCCATGAACGTGGTGGTCGGGGTCGGGGCGCCCTCGTACGCGTCGGGCGTCCACATGTGGAACGGCACCGCGCTCACCTTGAACGCGAGCCCGACGAGGATCAGCGCCACCCCGATGAGCAGGAGCGCCGGGTTCGGCGCGCTGGCCCCCTTCGCGCCGGCGATGGCGTCGCGGATCCCGGCGAGATCGGTGTGCCCCGTCGCCCCGTAGATCAGCGCGCCGCCGTAGAGAAGGAGCGCCGCCGCGAACGAGCCGAGCAGGAAGTACTTGATCGCCGCCTCGGCGCTCCGCGGCGACGTGCGGCGGAAGCCGGTCAGCGCGTACGCCCCGAGCGACATCGTCTCCAGGCCGAGAAAGAGCGTCAGCAGATCCCCCGCCCCGGCGAGGATGATCGCGCCGACGGTCGAGAAGGTCAGGAGCGGATAGAACTCGCCGCGGTCGAGCCGGTGCTCCGGGAGGTACCCCCCCGCGAGCAGCGCCGCGAGGGCGCCGCTCAGGCAGAGCATGAAGGAGAAGAACAGCGTGAAGCGGTCGATGATCAGGTACGGGGCGAGCGCGTCGACCCCGTCCAGCGTCTCGGGGCCGACGAACCCGACCGCGGCCGCGAACACCGCCCCGGCGAGGAGCGTGATCGCGGTCCCGAGCGCGATGTCCGACGAGGGGCCGGACTTGCGGTCGTGCGACTCCTCACGGCGGCGCGAGAACGCCTCCGCGAGCATGAGCAGCATGCCGCCGAGCGAGACGACGAGCAGCGGCGACGCCGCGAGGAACGGTCCGTAGCTCATCGCCCCGCCTCCTCGCCGCGCGCCGCGAGCGCGCCCCCCGCCCGCCGCGGGGCCCGGGCCTCCTCATCGCCCTGCCCTGCGCCGCCCTCCGGCGCGCCCCCGCTGGGCCGCAGCGCGGGCGCCCCCTTGAGGAACGCAGGGGAGAACGTGTCCTCGGGCAGGAGCTTCGCGTCCCGTTCGTCCGCGAAGAGGATCGCCTGACCGGAGACGACCTTGAACTGGTTGTACGTAGACAGGACCGACTCCTTCATCCGATCGAGGAAGATCGCTGGGAACAGGCCGATCACGAAGATCATCAGCACGAGGGGCGCGAGCGCGAGCGCCTCGCGGGGCGTGACGTCGGGCAGGTGCTTGTTCTTCGGGTTCGTGAGCGGGCCGAAGAACATCTTCTGCACGACGCTCAGCATGTAGACGGCGGCGAGGATGACGCCCGCGGCGGCGCCCACGGTGTGGAGCCCGCTGAACGTCCCGAGGCGCTCGGAGACGTAGGTCCCGGTGATGATCATGAACTCGCCGATGAAGCCGTTCGTGCCGGGCACGCCGACGGAGGCGAACGTCACGATCAGGAAGAGCGTCGCGTAGACCGGCATCACCTTGGCCAGGCCGCCGAACTCGGAGACCAGGCGGGTGTGGCGGCGGTCGTAGATGACGCCGACCAGGAGGAAGAGCGCGCCGGTCGAGATGCCGTGGTTCACCATCTGGAGCACCGCGCCCTGCATCCCGCTCGGCGTGACGCCGAAGAGCCCCAGCATCACGTAGCCCAGGTGGGCGACCGACGAGTACGCCACGAGCCGCTTCACGTCGGCCTGCTTCCAGGCGACGAGCGCGCCGTAGAGCACGCCGCCGAGGATCGCGATGCCCGCCAGGTTGGCCGCGAGGCTCGACGCCGGGCCGGGGAAGAGGCCCATCGAGAAGCGCATGTACGCGTACGTCCCGATCTTCAGCATCACCGCGGCCAGGATGACCGAGCCGCCGGTCGGCGCCTGCACGTGGGCGTCCGGCAGCCAGGTGTGCACCGGCCACATCGGCACCTTGATGAAGAACGCGAGCGAGAACGCCCAGAAGAGGAGCATCTGGGTGTCGCGCGGCAGCACCACGCGCGAGAGCGCGAGGTAGTCGAACGTGTACGCGCCCGTGAGCTTCTGGTTCGCCCACACGAGGTACACGATGCCGGCCAGCATCAGCATCGAGCCCGTCATCGTGTAGATGAACAGCTTGACCGCGGCCTTGATCTTCTCGACGCCGCCCCAGATGCCGATCATCACGAACATCGGCACCAGCATCAGCTCCCAGAAGACGAAGAACAGGAAGAGGTCGAGCGCAAGGAAGGCGCCGAGCATCGCCCCCTGGAGGAGCAGGAAGCAGAAGCAGAGCTCCTTGATCCGGGTCTTGATCGAGCTGAACGACGCGTACGCCGCGATGGGCGCGATGAACGTCGTGAGCAGGACCAGCCAGAGGCTGATGCCGTCGATCGCGACGTGCCACCGGATGCCGAGCGACGGGATCCACTCCTTGATCGACTGGAAGTGCCAGCCCGGCGTCATCGGCACGCTGAGCAGCCAGAGCGACGCCACGAAGCCCACGCCGAGCACGGCCAGCGTGAAGCCCCGGAGCAGCGAGAGCATCTGCCGCGGCACGAACAGCACCGCCGCGGCGCCCACGAACGGCAGGGCGATGAGCAGGTCGAGCAGCGACGACCACTCCCCGTCCGCGGACGCGGCCGCGGCGGCGCCGGACGGCCAGAGCCACTGCACGCCGAGGACGGTGAGCGCGGCGATGAGCCCGAGGCCGAACCGCTGCCACGGGGTCCACGCGGAGCCCGCGGCCTCGCCGGCGTGGGCCTCCCCGTGATCATCGCCGCCCGCGTGGTGGTCGTCGCCGCCCGCGTGGTGGTCGTCGCCGCCCGCGTGGTGGTCCACGTCGCTCGCCTGGGCGCTGTCCGTGCCCCGCGGGAGGAGCGCCCCGGCGACGCCGGCGGCGAGCGCCGGCCAGTTCTGAGTTACGAGGTCGAGCGCGCTCATTGCAGGCCTTCCGGCTTGATCATGTCCTGGGTCGGCTCCGCCGGGGTCGCCCCCGCGGGGAGCCTGGGCACGTTCGGGGTCACCATGGAGGTCGGGCCCGTCGGGAATCCACGGCCCGTCGGCCGCACGAAGGAGAAGGTCTCGGTCGCCTCGCGATCGAACGCGTTGCGCACGCGGAGCACGACGTCCTTCTTCTCGCCGGGCTCGAGCTTCAGCGTGAGCTCGTTGTCCTCGGAGAAGTCGCTCGCCGGCACCCCGGGCGCCTCCCAGCGGTACCGGTAGCCGAGCCCCGGCGCCGCCGTGAGCGTCACCTCACCGGACCGCCGCAGCGCCGCGTCGTCGACGGTCGCGTCGGCGTGCGGCCGGACCAAGAACCAGCCCGTGGCGACGAGGCCGACGACGATCGACGCGGCGTAGACCTGCACGCGGCCCGTCTGGAGCGCGCGCAGCACCGTGCCGAAGAAGCCGACCAGCGCCGCGGAGAGCTTCGCGAGGACGCCATCGATGATCCACTTGTCGGCCGTCGTGAAGATATCGGCCAGCGCGTCGACCATGCCCACGACCGTGGCGTCGTAGAGCTCGTCGATCCGCCACTTGTCGTAGATGAGCCGGTGGAGCCCCGGGAACCGCTCGGCGAAGCTCTTCTCGGGCTCGCCGCGGCGGTTCCAGTACACGAACATCGCCGCGCCGGTGCCGGCCAGGAACGCGCCGACGCCGGGGAGCATCATCGGGAAGAGCAGCCCCTCGGTGCCCTCGCGCGCCTGGATCGCGCTCGATGCGCCCGCGAAGACCGGCTCGAGCAGGTGGGCGAGCGGCGCGAACGCGTGGTTGTGGGTCAGGTGCACGAGCGGCTCCGCCATGAGGAAGCCGGCGAAGACCGAGAACGCCGCGAGCACGAGCAGCGGGATCGTCATCGGCAGCGGCGACTCGTGCGGCTCGGGGCCCTCGAGCTTCTCGCCGTGGCCGTGGTGATGATCGTGGTGGCCGTGGGGGTTCGGGTCCTTCCAGCCGCGCACGATCGTCCAGCCGCGGAACTCGCCGTGGAACGTCATGAAGTAGGCGCGGAACATGTAGAACGCGGTCATGGTCGCGGCCGCGATGCCGGCCCAGTAGATCGCCGGGCCGAGCCAGTCGGGCCACTGCCACGCCGCCTGCCCGCGCGCCGCGACCGCGGCGACCTTGCCGGAGAAGGCGCGCCACAGGATCTCGTCCTTCGACCAGAACCCGGCGGAGAAGGGGAAGCCGGCGATCGAGCAGCAGGCGAGCAGGAACGTCAGGTGCGTCAGCGGCATGAACCTCCGCAGGCCGCCCATGTTCCGCATGTCCTGCGACTGGTCGGTGTCGTGGATGCGGGCGTGCATCGCGTGGATCACCGAGCCGGCGCCGAGGAAGAGGCAGGCCTTGAAGAAGGCGTGCGTGAAGACGTGGAAGAAGCCGGCGGCGAACGCCCCGACGCCCACGCCGATGAACATGAACCCGAGCTGGCTCACGGTGGAGTAGGCGAGGACCTTCTTCAGATCGTGCTGGAACAGCCCGATCGAGGCCGCGAACAGCGCCGTCAGCACGCCCACCACCGCGACCACCGCCATCGCGAACGGCGACAGCACGAACACGGCCGCGAGCCGCGCCACGAGGTAGACGCCGGCGGTCACCATCGTCGCGGCGTGGATGAGGGCCGAGACGGGGGTGGGGCCGGCCATCGCGTCGGGCAGCCAGACGTAGAGCGGGATCTGCGCGCTCTTGCCGGCGCAGCCGAGGAACAGCGCGAGCCCGACCAGGGTCGAGGCGTACACGAGCACGGGCTGCGCCGGGACGAGGAACTCCAGGAACCCGGGCACCGTCGCGGCCGACATGTTGCCGATCGGCCAGACCTTCACCGCCGTGAGCAGGCTGTTCGCGTTCGCCGCGATGCCGTCGAACGTGAGCGTGCCGCCGTAGTAGGCGAGCATGGCCATCGCGACGAGGAGGCCGAAGTCGCCGATGCGGTTGACGACGAACGCCTTCTTGCCGGCGGTCGCGTTCTTGTCCTCCTTGAACCAGAAGCCGATGAGCAGGTAGCTGCACATTCCGACGCCCTCCCACCCCACGAAGAGGACGGGGAGGTTGTCGGCCATGATCAGCACGAGCATCGAGAAGCAGAACAGGTTCAGGTAGGCGAAGAACCGGTAGTAGCCCGGGTCCTCGCGCATGTACTCGGACGAGTACAGGTGGATGAGGAAGCCGACGCCGGTGACGACGAGCATCATCGTGGCGCTCAGGCCGTCGACGCTGAAGGCGACGTCGATCGGGATCGACTGGCCCATCCGGCCGGTGATCGAGAACCAGTGCCACGCCGTCCAGCTCAGCTTGCCGCCGTCGTGCGGCAGCAGGAGGAAGGTCACGACGCTCGCCAGGAAGGCGCCGCCGAGCGCGGCGAGCGCCATCAGCCGGACCGCGTCCTTGCCGAGGCGCTTGCCGAAGAGGCCGTTCACGAACGCGCCGAGCGCCGGCAGGCCGAGCACGACGGCGAGCAGCGCGAACTCCGACGCGGGGAATAAGACTCTCAGGGCTTCCACGCTAACTCCTCAGGAGATCGGCGTCGTCCGAGCGCATCGTCTTCCGGACGCGGTAGAACGCGAGCACGATCGCGAGCCCCACGGCGGCTTCCGCCGCCGCGATGGCGATGACGAAGAAAGTGAAGATTTGCCCGGCGTGATCGTGCGGGTGCATCCGGTTGTACGCGACGAGCGTGAGGTTCACGGCGTTGAGCATCAGCTCGATGCTCATCAGGAGGACCAGGAGGTTCCTGCGCAGCAGGAACCCGGCCGACCCGATCACGAACAGCACCGCCGCGACGACGAGGTAGTACTCGATGGGGACGGAGATCACGACTTGGATTCCTTCGTCGACATGGTGAAGTGGCCGGTGAGGGCGCCGGGCTGCGGGTCCGGCGTGGCGGCGTCCCGGGCCGGGACCTGATCACGCGGGTCCGGCGAGCCGGCGCTGGCGGGGAGGAGCGTGGGGTCGACCTGCCGGCCGCGGGCGACGGCGACGGCGCCGATGACCGCGACGAGGAGCAGCGCCCCCGAGAGCTCGAACGGCACGATGCCCTTCGTGAACAGCTCGTGCCCGAGCGCGTCGATGGTCCCGAGCGACTCCGGGGCGGGCGGCACGGCCGCGGCGCCGGGCTTCGAGGCGCTCGCGACGAGGGCGAGCGCGCCGAGGCTGCCCGCAACGAAGACGCCGGCGCCGATGTAGCGCGGCACCGCGGTGCGGGCGTCGCGCGGCGACGTCGCCGACGGGCCGAGGAGCATGATCACGAAGAGGAAGAGGACGACGACCGCGCCCGCGTACACGAGGATCTGGATCGCGGCGAGGAACTCCGCGGACAGCATCAGGTAGAGGCCCGCGATGCCGAAGATCGTCGTGAGCAGGCCCATCGCGCTGCGGATGGGGTTCCTGGCCGCGACCGTGGCCAGGCCGCCCAGGAGGACGAGCAGCGACGCGAGAGCGAAGAAGCCGAATTCGAAGATTTTCACGGCGAGAGCACCCCTGTCGACGATCGCCCCTTGGTCTGTATGTACGCCTCGAGCTCTTTGCGGAACTTGCGCAGGAAGCCGAGCGCGGGCATCGCCGTGCCCTCGCCGAAGGCGCAGATGGTGTTGCCCATGATGTTGTCGGCGATCTCGTGGAGCCGATCGAGCTCCTCGATCGTCCCCTCCCCGTGCACCACGCGGTCGAGGATCCGGTGGATCCACGCGCTGCCCTCGCGGCACGGCGTGCACTGGCCGCACGACTCGTGGCGGTAGAAGCGCATCAGGTTGTGCATGGCGAGCACCGGGCACGCCTTGTCGCTGAGCACGATGGCGCAGCAGGTCCCGAGCATCGTCCCGAGCGCGCGGAACGTGTCCACGCCGAGCGGCACGTCGAGCACGCTCTGGCCGTGCCACGGGTGGAGCGGCGACTTCTCGCTCGGCGCGTTCACCACCTCGTCGGCGCGCAGGATCGGGCACGACGAGCCGCCCGGGATGACGCCGAGGAGCTTGCCGTGCTTCACGCCGCCGCCGAGGTCGTAGATGAGCTCGCGGAGCGTGAGCCCGACGGCCGCCTCCCAGATGCCCGGGTTGTTGACGTGGCCGCTCACGCCGAAGAGCCGGACGCCGCCGTCCTTCAGGTGGTGCAGCGCCGAGAGCTTCGAGAAGCTCTCGCCGCCGAGCTCGAGCGCGGTCGGCACCGCGGCGATCGTCTCCAGGTTGTTCACCGTCGTCGGCATCCCGAACGCGCCGAACTGGGCGGGGAACGGCGGCTTGAGCCGCGGCTCGCCGCGCTTGCCCTCGAGCGAGTTGAGGAGCGACGTCTCCTCGCCGCAGATGTACGCGCCGGCCCCCGTGTGGACGTAGACCTCGACGGGGTAGTCGATCCCGAACGGGCGCTTGCCGAGGTAGCCCTTCGCGCGCGCCTCCTCGATGGCGCCCCAGAGCCGGGCCTTCGAGAAGTGCAGCTCGTCGCGCACGTAGATGTACGCGGCGTGGGCGCCGATCCCGAAGCAGCCGATGATGCACCCCTCGACGACCGCGTGGGGGTTCTTCTCCATCAGCGTGCGGTCCTTGAAGGTGCCGGGCTCGCCCTCGTCCGCGTTGATGACGAGGTAGTGCGGCCGCTCGGGCTTCGGCGGCCACGGCATGAAGCTCCACTTCACGCCCATGGCGAAGCCGGCGCCGCCGCGGCCGCGGATGTTGGCCGCCTTCATCTCCTCGACGAGCGCCTCGCGCGTCATCCCGAGGGCGCGCTTCGCCTGCTGGTAGCCGCCCCCCTTCTCGTAGACCGAGAGCTTGTGGCCGTCGGGCGTGTCGTAGTTCCTGGTCAGGTAGCGCGTCAGCCGCAGCATCTCGTCACCTCGTCAACCGATCGAGGATCGCGTCGACCTTCTCGAGGGTGAGCCCCTCGTGGTAGTCGCGATCGACCTGCATCATCGGGGCGGTGCCGCACGAGGCGAGGCACTCCGCCGTGCGCAGCGTGACCTTCCCGTCCTTCGTGGTCTCGCCCGCGCGGATCCCGAGCCGCTTCTCGCAGTGGTGCAGCACCGCGTCCGCGCCGTTCAGGGCGCAGCTCAGCGTCCGGCAGACCCAGACCTGGTGCTTGCCCACGGGCTCCTTGTTGAAGAGCGTGTAGAAGGTCGCGACGCCCTGTACGTGCGCCGCCGAGAGGCCGAGCTGCTCGGCGACCCAGCGGATCACCCGCTCGGAGACCCACCCCTCCTGGCTCTGGCAGAGGTGGAGCACCGGGATGCACGCGGCCTGGCGGTTCGGATAGCGCGCGAGGATGTTCTCGAACTCGGTCCTTCGCTCGGCGCTCAGTGCAAATTCATGCGTCATGTCGGCTGCTGGCACGGTCCGCTGGCTCCCTGGGCGCGCCGCGTCTGGCTGCGCGCCCGCTTCGGCATGGAGTCGGGACTCCGCGACGCGGGTCCCCATCCAACGAGGGGCTCGCCCGGCAGAGCCGGGCGCACCCTCGTGCGCCCCCTGTGTGGAGGCGCCCGCCGGAGGCGGTCAGCCCCGCGCACCGGCGGCCGGGTATTCGGTTATCCGTCGTACGGAGCCGTTCCCGAGGCGCGGGCACGCTAGTGAGCGACGGTGGCGGATGTCAAGGCACGCCGGGGGGAAACCTCCGGCGAATAACAGAAAAGCGCGGGTCGACCCAGAAACCGGGTGCGGGGGTGCTCCGGCGCCCGGCGCTCCGGCACACGCGCCGGTCCACACCCCCGGGCCCCCGCTCCACCTGCGCGCCGCGACGGCCCCGAAGTTCAAGGACCATCTGCCGTCAAGCCCCTTGGTGGCTGGTGCCGTGAATTGACCGGTTGAATCCGGAGGTTCCAGGGCGGCCTTTGCCCAGCGCGCGCTTTTCCTGGAGAGGAGGCGCACCCGGGTGAGCGCGTGCGCTGCGCCGCCGATCTGCAAGAACTCCCTGGGTTTTCTGTCGAGGAAAGCGTAGCCTCGGGCGTCGTCCGTGGCGCTTTTCGTCTTTCGCTTGAGAACCGGAAGGCGCTTCAACTACCCTCCGCGCCCATTGCGACGCGCGCAGGGCGCGGCATCCGTAGTAGCAGCGAACCCCCCATCCGGAGGTGGTGCGTGTTCTGTCCGAATTGTGGGACGCAAAACTCGGAAACGGCGTCCACGTGCACGAAGTGCGGCTTCAACCTGAAGGGAGCGGCCGCGCCGAAGTTCAAGGGCACCATGCTGATGAGTCAGCCCTCGGGAGCGAGCCCGCCGCAGGCTCCGGGGGCGCCTCCGCCGCCGGCGCCGCCCGCCGGCGCTCCGCCGGGGATGCCTGCGGCGCTGCCGAATCCGCCGCAGGGGCTGGCCGGCACGATGGTCGGTGTTCCTCCGGCAGGGCTCGGCGCTTCCGCGGGGCCCCCCCCTGCGCCGCCGCCGCCCGCGATGGGCGGCTACGGTCCTCCGCCGTCCCCCGCGTCGCCGCAGGCGTCCGGCCCGGCGTTCGGCGGCGCGGCCGCGAGCCCGTCCGGCGGCTACGCGCCGTTCGGCCAGCCGCCCAACCAGGGCGTGAACCCGCTGGGCGGCACCATGGCCATCGATCAGATGCCGCCGTTCGGCCCGCCCGGCGGGCCGCAGCAGCCCGGCGCGGGCGGCGGCGCGCAGCCCGGCGCGTTTCCGCCGCCCGGCGGCAGCTACGGCCAGCCCCCGCAGGCGGGCGGCGCGGGCGGCAGCCCCTACGGAGCGCCCCCGGGCCAGGACCCGATGGGCGGCCCCGGCGGCGCCCCTCCCGGCTACGGCCAGCCTCAGGGCTACGGTCAGCCTCCCGGGTACGGCCAGCCCCAGGGCTACGGTCAGCCCCAGGGCTACGGCCAGCCTCCCGGGTACGGTCAGCCCCAGGGCTACGGCCAGCCTCCGCAGCACGGCCCGAGCGGGTACGGGCCGCCTCCGGGGCAAGATCCGCAGGGCGGCGGCTACGGCAGCCCCCCGGGGGCCTACGGCGGCGGCAGCGGCCCTCAGGGCTACGGCGCGCCCGCCCAGGGCTCGAGCGATCCCGGCGCGTTCGGCGCGGCGCCGGCGTACGGCTCGTCGCCTTCGGCGTACGGCGCGGCGCCCGGCGGCGCTCAGCTGTCGGCGCCTGGCCAGTTCGGCCAGGCGGCCAGCAACCTGGGCGTCTACGGCGGCAGCGGGTCGCTTTCGCCGGGCGGCAAGGGCGAGACGCGCAACCCGGTCATGGTCTGCGTGATCGGGATGGTCTGCTTCATCTACGCCATCTGGCAGCTCTGGGCGATGCTGAACGAGCTGCAGCAGGCGACCAAGGATCCCGAGTTCAAGCCCTGGTACGTCTTCATCCCGCTGCTCAACTACTACTTCCTCTGGGTGAAGGTGCCCGAGCAGGTGACCAGGGCCAAGCAGATGGCGGGCTCGCGCAACCCCCAGGCAGAGGGCATCGTGCTCTACATCTTCCTGCCGCTCTATGCCCTCGCGAAGGACCTCAACGAGGTCTGGGACCCGAACGCCGCGCCGGCGTCGTAACGCGCGCCGCCGCCTCTCTCCGTTGTCCTCGCCCCCATCGAGCAGAGCCCCCTCGCCCGCTCCACCGGCCGCATCCCGGTGGAGCGCGGCGTCCCCGCTCGGCCGCGCCGCCCGCGTCGTGGCGGTCGCGGCGGCGCTCGGGCTCGCCGTGGCGTGCGGCGTCCCGCTCTGCCCGTTCGCGATCGTCACGCGCCACCCCTGCCCCGGCTGCGGGCTGACGCGCGCGACCCTCGCCCTCGCCCAGGGCCGCGTGGCGGAGGCGCTGCGCTTCCACCCGCTCTGCCCGGTCGTCGCGCCGCTCGTGATCGCCGCGCTCGCGTACAACGCGGCGATCTACGTGAAGGAGGGCCGCATCGCCGCGGCCGAGTCGCTGCAGGGCGCGTGGGTGACGCGGCTCGGCCTGGCGCTTTCGGCCGCGATGCTGGCGGTCTGGATCGCGCGCTTCTTCGGAGCGTTCGGCGGCCCCGCGCCGGTCTAGCGCCAGCACCCCCTCAGCAGCCGCGGGCGCGGAGCGGCTCGCCGCGTCGGCGCGAGACCGGGCGGACGATGCGGCAGGGATAGGTGCTGCGCCTCGACCAGCCGCGCGGCGGCCTCGCGAGCGGGCCGATCGCGGGCACGCCGACGCGCAGCAGGACCTCGTACGCCCGCTCGAGATCGCAGCCGATCACGTCGAGCTGCTCGTCGGTGAGGCCGCGCTTCGCCTTGGGGAAGAGGACGCCCTCCTCCTCGTCGGCGTGGTGGGCGAAGACGTCCCGCAGGAGCTTCAGCCGCGCCTCGAAGCGCACGTCGGTCGCGCGCGTGCGCAGCAGGTTGTCCGCCGCGAAGCGCGCGAGGCCGTGCTTCTCGTACGCCTCGTGGAGCGGCTTTCTGTCGCCGGTCATCCGCTCGGCACACACCGGATAGAGGTACGTCTCCTCGATGCGTACGTGCGCGTCGATCATCCGGGAGAGCTGCGCGACCATCGAGGTCCGGCGGCCCGGGCTGGACTCGGCGGCGATGCGCTCCATCAGCGCCCTGACTTCGAGATGCTGCTGCTCCAAGAGATCGAGTGCGTCCATGGGGTTCCCCTCGCGTGAGATCACCGCGCCGCGTCGCCGCCCGTGGGCAGCGCGTGCACAGCCCGGCTCGCGGTGCTGCGTGGCGCGGTGCAGGCGGGCACGGTCGTGGCAAGGAGCGGGCCGGCCGTTCGGCGCGCGCGCAGCGCCCGCGCCGCGCGCGCCCCCTCGCCGCGCCGAGGGGCTACGCGCGGACCGCGGCGAGCGCGTCGCGCATCGCGGCGGCGCCGGCGAAGCGGTGGTCGGGGTGCTTCGAGAGCGCGCGGGAGAGCACCTCGTCCAGCACGCGCGGGACGTCACGGCGCTCTCGCCGGAGGGGCACGGGCGAGGAGCGCACGATCGCCACGAGCACGTCGAGATCGCCCCGACCCCGGAAGGGGAGCTTGCCCGAGAGCGCGTAGTAGATGAGCAGCGCGGCCGCGAACAGATCGCTGCGCTCGGTGATGGCGCGGCTGCGCATCGCCTGCTCGGGCGACATGAACCGCAGCGTGCCCACGAGCGAGCCAGGGCTGTCCGGCGTGACGCCGTCGCCCGTGTCCGCGCCGGGCTCGTGCGCGAAGCCGAGGTCGATGAGCTTGACGGTGGGCGCGGCCTCGCTGGCGCCGGACGGCGCGTCGACGAGCAGGACGTTGCCGGGCTGGAGGTCCCGGTGGACGACCCTGGCCGCGTGCATGGCCGCGAGGCCGGCGAGGATCTGGTCCGCGAGGGCGAGCGCGCGGCGGAGCGGCAGGGGGCCGTTCCGCCGCACCTCCTCGCCGAGCGTGACCGCCCGGAAGAGCGGCATGAGGAAGAACGGGCGCCCGTCCTCGAGGCGCCCCTCGCCGAGCACAGGGCAGACGTTCGGGTGATCGATGCGGCGGGCGAGCCGCACCTCGCGCGCGAACCGGCTCGCGATCCCGGGATCGCCGGCGTGCACGCGCCGGAGCACCTTGAGCGCCACCGGCTCCCCGGTCGCGGTGCGACGGGCCGCGTACACCGCGCCCATCCCCCCCTCGGCGATGAGCCGCTCGATGTGCAGTCCCTGCTCTGTGCGGCCGACGAGCGGATCGCCCGAGGAGACCCCATCCCCGGGGCGCCTGGCGCCGGCCCGGCCCGCGGCCGCGCCGTCGAGCGCCCCGGGGTGGTGCGCCCTCGCCGCGCGCCGTTCACGGCCCGGATGGCATACGATGCCGGAACGAGGGGGCACCGATCCCTCCTCGGGGCCGTCGCGATCCACCGACGCAGCCTCGGGGATCGCCCCAGCAACCTCGGAGGGGTCCCTGGCTGAACCGGGAGTGGTACGGAGATGACAGCCAGGTGTCACGCGGGGAACCTCGTCAGAAATTACCTGACGAGTGTCCATGGACCTGGCCCCTCAAGCAAGCGGATTAGGGCCCCAAATGACGGGTTGGTGACGGACCACACCTCGTCTTATGTCCCGTTTTTACTAGTTTTTTTCCCTGGACACAGCAGACCGTCCCAGGCGCTCCTGATTGTCGGGGAAATCCCGAACATCATTGCGTCCCGATCGCCGTTACCATGCCAGCGTACACATTCAAAAACGTGAGGATTATTACTTATGGCAAAGCGCCTTGATCTCATCCTCGTGGTGGATGTCGAGTCGACGTGCTGGGAGGGCGACCCGCCGCGGGACCAGGAGAACGAGATCATCGAGATCGGCGTGTGCACGCTGGAGGTCGCGTCGGGCCGGCGCCGCGATCGGCGCTCGATCCTGGTGCGCCCGGAGCGCTCGGTCGTGAGCCCGTTCTGCACGAGCCTCACGACGCTGACGCAGGAGCAGGTCGACGCGGGCGTCTCGTTCAAGGAGGCGTGCGCGGTGCTCCGGGGCGAGCTCAAGGCGCAGGACCGCCTCTGGGCGAGCTACGGCGACTACGACCGGCGCATGTTCGAGCGGCAGTGCGAGGCGCGCGGCGTCCCGTTCCCGTTCGGGCCGAGCCACCTCAACGTGAAGAGCCTGTTCGCCGTGACCTACGCGCTGTCGCGCGAGATCGGGATGGCCGAGGCCCTGGAGCGGGTGGGCCTGCCGCTCGTGGGCACGCACCACCGGGGCGACGACGACGCCTACAACATCGCCGGCCTGCTCGCGCACCTCCTGCTCGCCGCGCGGCGGTGAGGCGCGCCGCGCGGAGGCCGGGCCGCGCTCACGCCCCCGGCGCCCCGGACCGCGCCCCCGCGGCGCGCGCCGCGGGGGGAGCCTCGGGCATCGCGGCGCCTGCGCCGTCCTGCGCGCCCGCCTCGTCGTCCGGGGCGACCTCCCCGGCCGCGGCGGCCGGCGGCACGGCGGCGGCGAGGAGGTACGCGAGGCCCGCGCAGAGCAGCAGGGCGCTGTAGCCGAGGTTCATGGCGCACAGGGCGCCGACGGCCATGGCCACCGCGCCGGCGAGCGCGGAGAGCCCGAAGCACCAGGGGAGCAGCGCCGGCGAGCGCGAGGCGACGAGCTTGACCCCGAGCGGCGCGAGCGAGCCCGCGAGCAGGCCGACCGGCGCGAGGACGACGACGGCGAGGGCCGCGCGCAGGAAGGGCGCGAGGCCGAGGCTCCATTGCGTGAGCGGGACGAGCCCCACCGCGGCGAGCGCCGCGGCGGCGACGAGCAGCGCCGCCAGCGTCGCGGCGGCGCCGGCGGCGGCGGGCGGCGCCACCCGGGCGGTGAGCAGGCCGCCCCCGCCCACCGAGACGAGGAGGACCACGAGGACGGCCGGGAGCTCGTGCGCAGGCAGGTCGAGCAGGACGAGCGCGTGCCGGACGAGCGCGAGGCCGACGAGCGCGAAGCCCGCGCCGATCGCGGCGAAGAAGAGGAGCGCGCGGGCGCGCGGCGCGGGGGCCGCCGCGCGCGGGCCGAGGCGCCCCGCGAGCAGCGGGAGGAGCACGCCCAGCGCGAGGAGCCCCGATCCGCCGGCGAGCAGCGCGAGCAGCGCGGAGAGGCCCGCGTGCTCGGCGCGGAGCGCCTCGAGATCGCCGAGCACCGCGGGGAGGCGGCGGGCCGGCACGCTGTAGGAGAAGAACGGCCTGTCGTCGGTGGGCGGCGTGAGGTCGACGCGCGCGTCGGGGGCCGCGGCGCGGGCGTCCGCGGTCGCGACGAGCCGGCCGCGCGCCGGGGTCCGGGGGCGGTCCGGGGCGAAGGCCTCCGAGAACCTGTGCCTGCGACAGTGGCGGCGCAGCGCGTCGATCTCGGCGCGCGCGAGCGGCGCGCGCTTGACGAGCAGCGCGGTCTGCTTCGCGGCGCCGCACCCGAACAGGTGGTCCCCCGGCGCGCCCGCGCCCGCGCGGCGCAGCGCCGCGGCCGCGAGCGAGAGGAGGCGGTCGAAATCGCCGTCGGCGCGGGTCACGACCAGCGTGCCCTCCGGCGCGAGGCGCGCGAGGAAATCCGAGAGCCCCTCGAGCGTGTGGAGCCGGCTCTCCGACAGCGCGAGCGCGCCGACCGTCGATCCCGCCGGGGCGTCGGTCGACGCGATCACGATGTGCCTGAAGCGCAGCGGCGTGCGCCGGATGAAGCTGCGCCCGTCCGTCACGGCGACGCGGACCTCGGGTCGGTCGAACAGGTGACCGCTGAACTCGGCGTAGCGGCCGCGCATCGCCTCGACGACGTCGCGGCTCTCCTCGACGGCGTGCACCTCCTTCTGCCCGGCCTTGAGCGCGGCGCGGAGGTCGCGCCCGCCGCCCGCGCCGACGACGAGCACGGGGCCGCGGTCCCGGTGGAGCGCGTAGGCCATGTCCTCGGGCCGGGGAGGAGGCTGCGTCTTCGCCGCGAGGATCGCGCTGGCCCCGGCGCCGTCCCTCCGCATCCACGCGGTGCCGGCCCTCGCGCGCTCGACCGTGATCAGCGCCTGCTCGCTCCAGGACTCGAGCTCGGGCGCCGCCCCGCGCAGGCCGGTGAGCCGGAGCCACGGGGCGCCGATGTCGCCCGCGAGGAGCACGGCGCTGCCGAGCACGAACGTGGCGACGAGGCCGCCCGACGCCCGCGGCTCGTCCTCGCGGACGCGCGACGCGAGGTAGAAGAAGACGCCCGCCACGGCGAAGAAGATCGCCGCCGCGAGCGCGGCGCGGGGCGCGCCGGCGCGGAGCGCGGCGGCCGCCGCGAGCCCCCCGAGCGCGCCGCCGACGAGGGAGAGCAGGTGGAGGCGGGGCATCTCCGCCGCGGCGTGCCGGATCGCCGCCGCGACCGCGAGGCCCGCGAGCGCGAACGGCACGGCGGACGCGGCGTAGAGCAGCGCGAGCCAGAGCAGCGACCGCGGGGCGGGGCCGGCGGCGGCCCCGCGCTGCGCGAGCAGGATGACCGCGGCGAGCGTGGCGCCCGACGCGAACGAGGAGAGCGCCGCCATGCGGGCGAAGAGCGAGGGCGGGCGGGCGATCGAGGGGGCGAGGTGGAGCAGCACGCCGCCCACGCCCGCGCCGAACGGCGCGAGCGCGAGCGCGAGGAACGCGTAGGGCCCGCCGAACAGGGCGGCGAAGATCCGCGTGAGCGTGATCTCGAGCAGGACCGTGGCGCACGCGAGGGCCGCGACGCCGCTGAACAGGCCGCTCCGCTGGGAGACCCACATGGGCCCGCTCCTACCACAGCGCGCAGCGGTCGCTCACCTCTCCCGGCGCGGAGCGGTCGCTCACCGCTCCCGGCCGAGCGGCACGAGCGGCCAGGGCGCGAGCAGGGGCACAGGTCCGCTCGGCCGGAACCCGGGCGCGCGGCCCTCCCCCTGCCCGGCCGGCGCCGGGCCGCGCGCGCCCGGCCCGAGCGGCGCGCCCGCGTCGCGCGCCGCCGCGCCGCTCTGCCGGATGGCGCGCGCGCACTCCTCGACCGTGAGGCGGCGCGGGCCGTAGGCCGACGCGTTCGCGGCGTCGGCGTCCATCAGCCGGGTCGGGGTGTCGATCCCGAAGTCGTCGGGGTGCCCGGGCTCGTCGAGCAGGACGTGGCCGAGCTCGTGGGACAGCGCGAACGAGGCGCGATCCGCGCGCAGGCCGGCGCGGTCCTCGATGATCGCGTTCCGGATCGCCCCGCCGTCGGCGAAGATGAACGACTCGCCGATCCGCCCGCCGCCCGCGAAGCTCGGGACCATCACGACGTCGACCGTCGCGGGATCGCCGTCGTCGAACGCCTTGAGCAGCGCGCGCTCCTCGACGGTGCCGGCGATCGCGTCCGTGTCGCTGAAATGCTGGAGGCCGTCGTCGAGGTCCACGGCGCCGATGCACGCCGTGAGCGTGGCGTCGGTGCTCAGCGCGCCCGACGCGGGCGGCTCGATCGTCGCGAGCGCGCCGCCCGGGCGCCGCACGAGCACGTCGGTGGTCCCGTGGGCGCCCGCGCCGATGACGGGGTTGTCGGAGAGGCGCACCGAGAACCCCGCGGCGCCGATCGCCGCGGCGACGGCGCGGGCCGCCGCGGCCGGGCGCATGCGGGGCGCGATCGCCGCGGTCACCTCGCGGCCGTCCACGCGCACCCGGATCGCGCCGCCGCTCGCCGGCAGGCCGTGGTCGCAGCCGATCGCGAGCAGGTGCGGGCGCGGCGGATCGACGAAGGTGATGTCGAGCTCCTCGGGCGGGCCGAAGCTCACGCCGCAGGCGCCCCAGAGGGCGTTCGCGCGCTCGACCTCCGCGCGCGCGATGGCGATCGCGCCCGCGTCGTCCCCGCCCATCGGCGGCGGTCCGCCCGCGCGCGGGCGCACCATGAGGATCCGGAGGCGCGCGCGCGTGCGCCCGAGCGGCCCGAGCGGCGAGGAGCGCGGGCCGGCGATGCGGATCATCTGGAGCTTCGGCCCGCCGGGCAGGGCGACGACGAGCGCCCCGCCGACCTCGCCCTTCACGGACCGGTCCGCGATCATCGGGTGGCTGCGGTCGATGTCGTCCGCGACCGCGCGGATGGGGCGCGTCGATCCGCACGCGAGGCCCGGCGCGACGTCCCCCGGGCACGGCACGTGGCCGAGCGGCACGCCCGGCAGGCGGTCGATCACCTCGCCGGAGGGCGCCATCGCGTGCAGGTCGAGGGTCGTCGGGATGTCCTCCGGCGCGCCGATCACGAGCAGCCGGATCGCGTCGGGGTCGTCGAGGTTCCCGAACGGGTCGTCGCCGAGCCGATCCGGGGGCGTGCGCTGCAGCGACGCGTGGGAGCGCGCCATGTCGATGCGGCGCCCGGCGCCGTCGAGCGCGCGGACCTCGAACGCGCTGATCTGCAGCGCCCCGCCGGCGAGGGGGATCTCGCTGCGCCCCGGCCGGGTCGCCTGGATCTCGACGCGGCGGGCGCGCGCGGGGATCGCGCCGCCGGGCGCGAGGGGGCTGCCGTCGACCAGGAGGCGCACGCCCGCGGGGAGCGACACGGGCCCGCGGAGCGCGCCGCGCGGCCCCGCGTGGCGCCGCAGCGCGAAGAGCTCCGGGGAGGGCGGGACGCGCGGCTGCTCGCCGTCGGGCACGCCGTCGGCGTCGTCGTCGTCCTGATCGACGACGAGCAGGACGCGCTCGGGCTCCGCGCCGGACGTCGCCGGGCAGAGGAGCGCGGCGAGGAGCGCCGCGTGTGCCAGAAGCCGCCGGTTCATGTTCGCATCGCCCGTGCCCGCTCGCCCTCCCCGGGGAGTCTATCGCGCCCTCGGTCCGGCGCCGCTCGCGCTCGCGCGCCGCGCGAGATCCGTCGGGAGCGCTCCGATGGCGGTGGGTCGCCGGCCGCGCCACGTGTCGTGCCATGGTCAGCGTCAGCGCGGTCATTTTCGACGTCGACGGGACGATCCTCGACACCGTCGACCTGCAGGCGACCGCCTGGCAGCGAGCTCTTCAGCGCTTCGGCCACGAGGTCTCCCTGGAGAAGCTGCGCCACCACATCGGCAAGGGGGCGGATCAGCTGCTGCCGGTGTTCCTCTCGGCCGAGGAGCTCCGCCGGATCGGCGCCGGGATCGCGGCGCTGCACGGCGAGCTCTACGGGCGCGAGCTCCTCCCGCGCGCGCGGGCGTTCCCGAAGGTGCGCGAGCTGTTCGAGCGCGTCGCGCTCGACGGGCTCCGGATCGTGCTCGCGTCCTGCTCGCCGCGCGGCGTGCTCGACGCGAGCATCGAGCGCGCCCGGGTGGGCGATCTGCTCTCGGGGGCGGTCTCGGCCGACGACGCGGACAGGTCGAAGCCGCACCCCGACGTCTTCGAGGCCGCGCTCGACCGGCTGGGCAGCGTCGATCCGCGCGAGGTCGTGATCGTGGGCGACGCGCCGCACGACGCCGAGGCCGCGGCGAAGCTCGGCATCCCCACGGTGGGGCTCCTCTGCGGGGGCTTCCCCGAGATGGAGCTGATCGAGGCCGGGTGCGTGGCCGTCTACCGCGATCCGGAGGATCTCCTCGCGCGGCACGAGGCCTCGCCGCTCTCGCCGTCCTCGCCGCGGCGCCCGTTCTAGATCGGCCGCGGCACCGGGGGGCTCAGGAGGCGCCGGGGACGAGATCGGGGGGTGACGGGCGGGCGCGCTCGCCTTCCGAGGCCAGGAGCCGCTCCCGGAGCGCGCCCCGCTGCGACCCGTCGAGGGGCGCCGCGGTCGTCGCGCCGTCGCGGCGCTCCACGGCGTAGACGGCCTCGCTCGGCAGGAGGTCGAGGAGCGCGGGGCTCTCCGTCGTGAGCAGGATGTGGCGCTGCGCGGAGGCGGCGCGCAGGTACTCGAACAGCGCCGGCAGCGCGCCGCGCTCGACGCCCGCCTCGGGGTGCTCGAAGCCGGCGAGCACGAGCGGAGGCTCCTGCGAGAGCGCGGTGACCATGGCCGCGAGCCGCAGCGTGGCGTCCGGCTCGTCCGCGGCGGCCCTCCAGCGATCGCGCCCCTCGCCGTCGACGCCGTGACGCAGCTCCGTGACGAGGAGCCCGCCGGACGACGACACGCGGGCGTCGTCGACGTCGCCGGTCACCTGGGCCAGCCCCGCGAGGAAGTCCGCCTTCCAGCGCTCTCGCTCGAGCGCCCGGAGGACGGAGCCCCAGTTGTCGCCGCCCGCGCGGAGGCGCCGGGAGGCGCTGAGCTTCTGGGGCGCGCGGAGCGTGCGCGGCGCGAGGGAGTACAGGACGGCGCGGCGCAGCTCGTCGAGCATGGGGGTGAGCGGGCCGTCGGAGAGCAGCGGCAGGACGAGCCTCGCGCCGCTCACGGCGATCGGGGCGACCCCGCGGTAGGCGAGCATGCCGCTCCGCCCCTTGTCCTTGCGCGAGAACCCCTTGGGGCTGCCCTTCAGCCGGTCGAACGAGACCTCCGGCGGATCGCTGCCGGGGTCGAAGACGTCGCGGAGGCCCGGCTTGACGAGCCGCGTGAGCGCGCTGCGCTGCCACCACGCGGCCGTCTCGCTCTTCACGCGCGTCTCGCCCTCGCGGTCGCCGGGCGCGAGCTGCACGAGCCAGAACCCGTGCCCCTCGGTCCTGGAGACCGCGACGCCGAGGGTGGTGAGGGTCGCGTCGCCGCGCAGGCGCTGCAGCGCGCCGCCGCGCCGGCTGGCCGCGGCCTGCTCGAGCGCCCCGCTCGCGCACTCGGCGAGGAAGCGCACGGCGTCGAGCAAGCAGCCCTTCCCCGAGCCGGGCGGGCCGACCAGCGCGGTCAGCCCCCCGAGGGTGAGCTCGAGGCCGGCCCCGATGCCGCCGTAATTGCTGGCGTAGACGTGGGTGATCATCGCCGCGCGGAGCCCCTCGTCGAGGACATCCCCCCTCCTTCCCGCGCTGCGGCGACCCCTGTGCCGGCCCCGGCGGCGCAGCAGGGACGAGCTTACACCAAGCGGGTATGGGATCGACGCGCGCGGCGCGCGCGGCGCGTCGATCCCTCTGCGTGCTGGCTGACCGATCAGGACGCGCGCGCCAGGCCGATCTCGAGCGCCTCGCCCTCGACGGAGGCCTCCGTGGCGCTGGATTCCCCGTCGATCTGGCCGCCCACCACCAGCTCGGCGGCGAGCGACTCGGCCATGATCATCGCCCGCGCCGCGTCAGCGACGCGGCACACGCGCTGGCTCCCCCGGATCGCGAGGCGGATCCGGTCGGTGAACTCCAGCCCAGCGCCCTTCCTGGCCGCCTGCACGCGCGAGAGGATCTCCCGCCCGAGCCCCTCGTCGCGGAGCGCGTCGGTGAGCGCCGTGTGCAGCACGACGACCCCCGCGCGGCCGCCGGCCGCCGCGAACCCCTCGCCCGCCTCGACCGCGACGTCGATCTCCTCGGGGCCGAGCTCCACCGGCTCGCCGTCGAGCGCGATCGTGATCTTCCCCTCGGTCGCGAGCGCCGCGCGCAGCGCCGAGGCGTCGGCCTTCGCGAGGACCTGCTTCGCGAGCTGCACCTTCTTGCCGAGCTTCGGGCCGAGGGCGCGGAAGTTCGGCTTGAGCACGTAGCGGACCGCGCTCCCCTCCTCGCCGGGCTTGAGGAAGCGCACCTCGTGGACGTTCAGCTCCTCGGCGATGAGGGGCACGTGCTCGGCGAGCGCCGCCGAGAGCCCTTGCTGCGACAGCACCACGTCCGCCCGCGAGAGCGGCTGCCGCACCTTGAGCTTGTTCGCCGTGCGCACCTGCAGGCCGAGCGAGACGAGCTCGCGCACCGCGCGCATCTCGACCGCGAGCGGCTCGTCGATCGCGGCCGCGTCCGCCTCCGGGAAGGCCACGAGGTGCACGCTCTCCGGCTGCGACGCGGGCCACGGCCGCCGCACCAGGTTCTGGTACATGGCCTCGGCGAGGAACGGCGTGAACGGCGCGATCAGCTTGGCGAGCGTGACGAGCGCCTCGTACAGCGTGAAGTACGCGTCGCGCTTGTCCTGCGCCGCGCGCACGGCGCCCGGCGCGACCTCGAGCGGCTCGGCCGACGGGGCCCAGAAGCGCGCGCGGCTCCGCCGGACGTACCAGTTCGAGAGCGCGTCCACGAGATCGACCAGCCGCTGCGCGGCCTCGTACAGCCGGTACTCGTCGAGGTGCGCCGTCACCTCCCGCGTCGCGAGCGCGAGCTCCGAGAGGATCCACCGGTCGAGCAGCGACCGCGCCTTCGCCGGCCGGTAGCCGGCGCTCGCCGCGAGCGCCGCGGGCGAGGTGTCCCTCGCGTCCGGGTTCCCCTCGGCGGGCGAGAACCCGTCGATGTTCGCGTAGATGGTGAAGAACGAGTAGACGTTCCGGAGCTTGACCGCGAACTCCTTCTGGGTCGCGCGCACGTTCGTGAGCGAGTGGCGCGTGTTCGTCCACGGCGGGGAGGACGCGTAGAAGAACCAGCGGAACGCGTCGGCCCCGGGCGCGGGCGTCGACGGATCCTCGATGATGACGCGCTGGTCCTGGGGCAGACGAAACACCTCGTTGGGCTTCACCTCGGCGCCCGCCGCCCGCTCCTTCTCTCCGAGCGGCTGCGAGAGCGGCGCGAGGCCCAGCCGCGCTCGGCCCCCCGCGCTCAGCAGCACGACCCGTCGAGGCACCCTCTTCGAGGGGCGCAGGCGGAACTCCAGCGCGTCCGCTTCCCGATCGGCGCGGTAGATCCTGACCTTCGCCGCGTCGCCGGTCAGATCGAGCCCCTCGTAGTCCTCCCTCGCGATGACCGCGACGTCGTCCTCCTCGGGCTGCCGCTCGTGCACGTTGCTCGGCGTCTCGATGGGCGCCGCGAACTCCATCCGCACGCGCTCCAGGATCACCTCGGGCGGCGTGTAGTTGCCCTTCGACTTGCTCTCCTTCTTGCCCTCGCGGTCGCCGACGTGCCCCAGCACGACGCACGTCCGGTACGGGTGCGGGTAGCTCCGGGGCCGCGACAGCCCGAGCTTCTCCTGCGTCGCCTCGTCGAAGACCAGCGTCGAGACCATGAGCAGCGAGTAGAACCAGCCGCGCGTCTGGTCGATCGCCTCGCTGATGAAGTCGGCCGGGAAGGCGCGGTCGAAGAGCTCCTTCGAGCCGGGCGCGTGCGGGTAGCCCCACTGCGCGAACGGCATGCTCCCGCTGTCGAACCAGGCGTCGATGACCTCCGTCACGCGCCGCATCTCGCCGCCGCACGTCGGGCACGGGAACGTGACCTTGTCGATCCACGGCTTGTGGACGATGAGGTGATCGTTCAGGCCCGGATCGGCCCTCTTCGCCGCGTGGAAGTGGTCGAACGCGCGCGGGTTCAGCGCCTCGATCTCGGCGACCGACGCCGGGGCGTGCTGGTGCTCCTCGCTCTCCTTGCAGACCCAGACGTTGAGCGGCGTCCCCCAGTACCGCTCGCGCGAGAGCGCCCAGTCGACGTTGTTCGCGAGGAAGTCGCCGAACCGGCCCTCCTGGATGTGGGGCGGGAGCCAGCGGATCGCGCGGTTGTTGGCGATCGCCTTGTCGATGTTGTCGCGCGTCCTGATGTACCAGGCGGGCCGCGCGAGCTGGATGAGCGGGTCGTCGTCCGCGCGCCAGCAGAACGGGTACTCGTGGCGGTACTTCTCCTCGTGGACGAGCAGCCCGCGCGCCGCGAGATCCTTGACGATCAGCGGATCGGCGTCCTTCACCCAGACGCCCGAGAACGGCGTGAGCCCCGGCTCGAACGTGCCGTCCGGCCGCACCGCGCAGAGCATCGGGATCTCGCCCGCGGCGCCCGGATCGAGCTCCGCGACGCGCCGCCGGTGCGCGTTGAAGTCGTCCTCGCCGAACGCGGGCGCGACGTGGACGACGCCGGTGCCGGCGTCGAGCGTGACGAAGTCCGCGCCGAGGACCAGCCAGTAGAACGGCTCGTCCCCGCCGTCCTTCCTGCGCGCCCGGGCGTCGAACAGCGAGCTCGAGAAGCCGTCGAACGGCGGGCGGTAGCGCTTGCCGACGAGCTCGCTCCCCTTGAGCTCGCGCAGCACGGGCAGGTCCCGCTTGAGCTTCTTCGCGAGCTCCTCGCGCAGCGCCGCGGCGACGATGAGCTTCTTGACGGCCGGCGCCGCCGCGCCGCCCTGCGCCCCCGCGTCCACGACCACGTAGTCGAACTCGGGCCGGACCGCGGCGTACCCGTTCGAGGGCAAGGTCCACGGGGTCGTCGTCCACGCGCAGAGCGCCGTGTCCGGCTCGTCCACGAGCGGGAACGCCACGAACACGCTGGGGTCGTCGACGGTCTTGTAGTTCGAGCCGACCTCGGCCGCGCTGAGCGCCGTCCCGCCCTGGGGCCACCACCAGCAGACGCGGTGGCCGCGGTAGAGCAGCCCCTTCTTGTGCAACTCCGACAGCGCCCACCAGACGCTCTCGACGTAGCTCCGGTGGTAGGTGACGTAGGCGCTGTCGAGGTCGACCCAGAAGCCGATCTTGTCGGTCAGGCTCTCCCACGCCTCGGTGTACCGGAAGACGGAGTCGACGCAGCGCGAGATGAACGGCTCGACGCCGTAGCGCTCGATGTCGGCCTTGCCGTGGATGCGCAGCTCCTTCTCGACCTCGACCTCGACCGGCAGCCCGTGCGTGTCCCAGCCCGCCTTCCGCGGGACGTCGTAGCCGCGCATCGTCTTGTAGCGGGGGAAGACGTCCTTCACGGCGCGCGTGAGCACGTGGCCGTTGTGCGGCATGCCGTTGGCCGTCGGCGGGCCCTCGTAGAAGACGAACGTGCCCTTCGACGGGCCGGTGGCGCGGGTCTCGGCGCGGAGGGTCTTCTCGAAAATGCGGCGCTGCTTCCAGAAGGCGAGGATCTTCGCCTCGTCCGCGGGGAAGTTCAGCTCGGTCGCCACCTTGTCGAACAGGGGCTCGAGCGGGCCGTCGGTCGGTTTCTTCGAGGGGGCTTCGGACATGGCCCGGCCTAGTAGCAAGGCGGGTTGCCAGCGTCGAGGAGGCGCTGGGGCCCGCGGGGCAGCGCGCGGGGCGCGGGGCGCGGGAGGGGTGCTAGACTCTGGCGATGAGCGCGCAGCACCCGCTGTTCCCCGGCAACGCACCCGACGTGGAGGCCGCGTTCCAGGCCGTACCGGACGAGATGGTCGCCGAGATCCTCGACGGGGAGCTGTTCACGTTCCCGAGGCCGGCGCGGCCGCACACGCGGACGGCGTCGCGGCTCGGGCGCCGGCTCGGTCCGTTCGATGACGATCCGGGTGAGCCCGGGGGCTGGGTCATCCTCGACGAGCCCGAGCTTCACCTCGGACCGGGGCCCGACAAGGTCGTCCCCGATCTCGCCGGCTGGCGCCGCGAGCGCATGCCCGATGCGCTCGGTCCCGACGACGCGCCGGCGCACTACGACATCGCGCCCGACTGGGTCTGCGAGGTGATCTCCCCCGGCACCGAGCGCGTCGATCGCGGCAAGAAGATGCGGATCTACCGGCGCGAAGGCGTCCGCCACGCCTGGCTCATCAACCCGGTCGCGCAGACGCTCGAGGTGTACCGGCTCGACGACGGACGGTGGTCGCTGCTCGACACCCACGAGGGCGACGAGGCCGTGCGGGCCGAGCCGTTCGACGCGCTCGAGCTGCCGCTCGCCGCGCTCTGGGCCAGGTAGCGCGCCGCCCGGCCCGGGGCGCGCGAGGGCGCGGCGGCGAGGCTCACGCGCCGCCGGGCGGGGCCGGCAGCGCGCCGCCGAAGTCGGCGCGGATGGCGGCCACCCCGTCCGCGCCCGCCGCGAGGCAGCGCGGTGCCGAGGCCGCGTCCACGCCGCCGAGGGCGATGAGCGCGACGCTTCGCGGGGCCGCCGCGAGGCGTGCCCTCGCCTCGCGGAGCGCCTCCGGGCCGAGCGGCGGGCCCTTGCCGGGGGTCGCGAAGATCGGCGAGAGCACGGCGGCGTCCGCCCCGGCCTCGGCCGCGCGGAGCACGTCGTCCACGCCGTGGCACGCGACCGAGACGAAGGCGCCCTCGCCGAGCAGGGCGCGCGCGTCGGCGACCCCGACCGAGCGGCGGCCGAGGTGCACGCCGTCCGCGCCGAGGAGGACCGCGAGGTCCAGGCGGTCGTTGACGATGAACGACGCGCCGAGCGCGGCGGTGGCGTCGCGTAGCCGCCGGCCGAGCGCGTGGAGCGCCGCGCCCGAGAGCGCCGGGTCGCGGAGCTGCACCGAGACGCGCGCGCGGGCCTCGGCGGGCAGGGCGCCGAAGGCCGACAGGCGCGCGAGCAGGAGCGGTTCGGGGACGTCTGCGGTCTGCGTGATCAGGGTGAGCCGCGGGGTCAGCATGGGGCCGTCGTCGCTCGCTAGCGCGCGGGGTCGTCCGGGGCGCGGTCGTCCGGAGCGCGCCCGCCCGGAGCGCCCGCGTCGCCGAGCGCGTCGAGGTCGCGCCGGGCCATCCGCGCGAACCGGCTCGAAGGGTAGCGCTCGATCAGGAAGCGCAGCGTGTCGACGCGCGCGCGGCGCTCGCCGCTCGCCTTGAAGCGCTCGGCCAGCTCGTACAGGGCCTCGCTCGGATCCTCGTACAGGCGACGATCCGGATCGACCTCGCTCGCGCACTGGTAGGGCGCCCGCGCGACGGCGGCGAGGACGACGAGCGAGCCGAGGACCGCGCGGAAGCCGGTGAGCACGAGGACCATTCGCCGACAGGGGGCCGCGAGCGTCAAGGGCCCGCGCGCCCGGAAGCCGCGCCCCCCGGCGAGGCGCCTAGGTCAGCGGAGCGCCCGCCCGCGCCGCGCCGTTTTCCATCCCGCTCTTCGGAACCGGGGCGCAGAACGGCAGTTCGTCGCCCTCGCGCCCGTCCGCGCCCCGCCGGCGCGCGCTGCGAACGGCGCAGAGCAGCGTCTCGTGGAGGGCGCGCGCGCTGTCGTCCCAGTCGCGCCCGCCGGCGAGCTCCGCGACCCGTGCCGGATCGTACGCCTGACGCGCGGCGCGCCGCAGCGCGTCGGCGAGCGCGGCCCTGTCCCCCGGGGGGACGAGCTCGCCGAGCTCGGCGCTGTGCAGGATGTCGGGGATGCCGCCCACGCTCGTCGCCACCACGCGCCGCCCCGCGGCGAGCGCCTCCAGCACGACGTTGGGCGTCCCCTCGTGCAAGCTCGGGAGCACGAGGGCGTCGCACGCCCCGAGCCAGAGCGACACCTGATCGTGCGGCAGGTAGCCGGTCACCGTCAACCTGCCGCCGAGCCGGGCGGCGACCGCCCTGCACGCCTGCTCTTCCGACCCGCTGCCCACGATCGCGAGATCGATGTCCGGGTCCCCGCGCGTGAGCTGCTCGAACGCGGCGAGGAGGTCGAGCACCCCCTTGTCGCGGTTGAGGTGACCGACGAAGAGGAGCAGCTTCGAGCCCGCGGGCCGGCCGAGCGCCGCGCGCGCCTCGGCGCGGCTCCGCGGCCGGAACAGCCGGAGATCGACGCCGTTCATGATGAGGTCGATGCGATCGCGCGGCACGCCGAGCGCCTCGACGCCGTCGGCCAGCGTGCGGCTCACCGCGACGACCCGGGTCGCCCGGGAGAGCCCCCAGCGGAGCGGCCCCCGCATCCGCGGATCGCGCGGGATCACGTCGATGTCCGAGCCATGGACCTTGATCACGGCGGGCACGCCGAGCAGCCGCGCCAGGCAGACGGAGGCGAAGCCGTCCGGATAGGCGAACGCGCCGACGATCACGTCCGGCCGCGGCCCGAGCCGGACGATCTCCGGGAGCATCGACGCCGCGTAGAGCGGGCCGTTCAGCGCCGGCGCGACCCTCGGGACGTACAGGTAGCGCGGGTGCCGGACCGGCAGCCCGTCGATGACCTCCTCGCGCGGCGCCTTCGCGCCGACAGGCCACCTGGAGAGCCGCTCCATGCCGGGGAACCACGGGATCGTCGCGAGCACCCGCACGTCGCAGTGGCGCGACAGCGCGGCGAACTGCCGACGGTTGTACGGCGCCTCGTCCGGATGGACCGCGTTGGGAAAGATCTTCGTGATCAACAGCACGCGCATGCGCCGCAAGAGCTCCTCCTGTCTCCTCGATCCGAGGCGGCGAGCGCCCCGATGGATGCCGTGGTTGGACCGCGTTGCCCACGCAGTATGACGGGCGCGCGGGCGTGCCGCGAAGCGCGGCGCTGCGCCACCCGCGCGCCGTCTCCGCCGTGGTCGTCGAGCCGCTCGCCGCGCGCGGTGGTCTGCGCTCCCGCCGGAAGGGACGTGGGCTCGGCGCGGGCCGGGCGCGCCGGGCCAGGGAGTCGGCCGCGCGCTCAACGTTCCATGGCATGGTGGCTCAAGCAGGTGAGCGTACCATGGCAGTGGCGTGTCGTTTGATTGAGTTCTCACGCCGCCTCGCCCGCGGGACGCTTGGTGGCGTCCATGGCGTCGGCGGCGTCGGTGGTATCCGCTGCGTCGGTGGCGTCCGCTGTGTCAGTGACGTCGGCGGCGTCCGCTGCGTCGGTGGCGTCCGCTGTGTCAGCGACGTCGGCGGCTTCCGCTGCGCCGGCGGCGTCGGCGGCGCGGCGCTCCGCTCTACAGCGCGCCGATCTTGCCCTGCTCCGGCGACGACGCCGTCGCATAGAGCCGCTTCGGCATCCGCCCCGCGAGGTACGCCATCCGCCCTGCCCGCACCGCATCCCTCATCGCCTGCGCCATCAGGATCGGATCCCGCGCGGACGCGATGGCCGTGTTCAGCAACACCCCATCACAGCCGAGCTCCATGGCCACGGCCGCGTCGCTCGCCGTCCCGACGCCCGCGTCCACGATCACGGGGACCCTCGCCGCCTCGCGGATGATCATCAGGTTGTAGGGGTTGCGGATGCCGAGCCCGGAGCCGATCGGCGCCGCCAGCGGCATCACCGCCGCGCACCCGATGTCCTCCAGCTTCCGGCAGACGATCGGGTCGTCGATGCAGTAGGGCAGCACCGTGAAGCCCTCCTTGACCAGGATCCGCGCCGCCTCCAGCGTCGCCTCGTTGTCCGGGAACAGCGTCCGCTCGTCCCCGATGACCTCGAGCTTCACGAGGTCGGACAGCCCGAGCTCGCGCGCGAGCCGGCAGGTGCGGACCGCCTCCTCGGCCGTGTAACAACCCGCCGTGTTCGGCAGGATCTTGAATCGCCCCTGCTGGAGCAGCGACATCATCGATCCCTCGCCACGAGCCTTCAGGTCCACGCGGCGGAGCGCCACCGTGACCACCTCCGCGCCGGACGCCTCCAGCGCGCGACGGGTCTCATCGAGATCCTTGTACTTGCCGGTCCCCACGAAGAGGCGGGAAGTGAACGTGTGGCTGCCGATCGTCAACGCGTCGCTCGTCATCGCAGGCTCCTCGGGTCTCGACGGGTCCCGACCCAGACGATCTGCTAGTCGGACCGGGACACAGGGTCCAGCGCCTCGACCACGCTCGGGGTTGCCGGCGCGCCCCGCTCGGCAGCGTGGTATCGTTGCGCGCATGTCTCCCAGAGCGTTTGGTTTGACCCTCCTCGTCGCGCTGCCCGCCGCGCTGACCCTCACGCCGGGGGGCGGCTCCGGCACGGCAGCTCAGGGGAGCGCCGGTGCGCTCCCGCTCCTGTCCGGTCCGCGCGAGGCGCATGCGGCCGTGTCCATCCAGCTCTCGCTCGATGAGCTCGTCTCGTTCGCCTCGTACGTCGTCGTCGCGACGGCGACCGAGCAGCGCAGCCAGTGGGAGGAGATCGGCGGAGCCAGGCGGATCGTCACCTACACGCGCCTGACGGTCGACCGCGCCGTCGCGGGGCAACCCGACGCGGACGTGTGGGTCAGGACGCTCGGGGGCGTGGTCGGGGACGTCGGGCAGCAGGTGTCCGGCGACGCCCACCTCAAGCTCGGGACGCAGGCGATGCTCTTCCTCACGCGGGCGGGCTCCGCCGTGGTCGTCTCCGGCATGGCCCAGGGGCACTACCCCGTCGTCGACGGCGCGGAGCCGCGCGGGCTGACCGGCGGGCCGCGCGTCGCCGCCCGGCGGCTCGCCCCGAGCCCGGGCAGCGGGACGCTCCTGCCCCGGCCGGGGCCGTCGATCTCGGCGCGCGAGCAGCTCGTCGGCGCGACGCTCGACGCGGCGATCGACCTCGTGGGCCGGGCCTGGAAGGCGAAGCATGCGCAGCAGTGATCCCGTGATCTCCGGGCGCGCGCGGCGCGGCGCCGCCCTGGTCTCCAGCCTGATCGCCGCCGCCGCGCTCGCCCACCCCTCCCCCGCCCTCTCGTACTGCCGCACCAGCGTCTGCCCCGAGACGAAGCAGACCGCGGCCGTGTGCACGCCGGCCCAGCCGAACGACTGCGGCATCCCGCTCGCCTGGCCGTCGCCGTGCGTCAGCTACTCCATCCAGGAGGACGCCTCCACGCAGGTCTCGCTCGCGGAAACGGAGGCGATCTTCGAGGAGGCGTTCGCCGCCTGGACGCAGGCCGACTGCGGCGGCGGGCGGACCCCGCGCATCGAGCTCGTCTACACCGGCCCGGTCGCGTGCGACGCGCACGAGTACAACCAGACGAAGGGGAACGCGAACATCATCACGTTCCGGGACGACGGGTGGCCGTACGCGGGCGCCGGCAGCACCCTCGCGCTCACGACCGTCACCTACAACCTCAAGACCGGCGACATCTACGACGCCGACATGGAGATCAACTCGTCCGACGTGGACCTCTCGATCGGCGACTCCCGCCCCTCGTTCGACCTGCTGAGCATCGCGACCCACGAGGCCGGCCACTTCCTCGGGCTGTCCCACTCGAGCGAGCTCGAGGCGACCATGTTCGCCGACTACCGGCCGGGGACCGTCGCGCTCCGCGACCTCGACGACGACGACCGCGCCGGGATCTGCGCGGTGTACCCGCCCGGCGCGCCGATCAAGGGGTGCGATCCCACGCCGCGCCACGGCTTCTCCGGCGAGTGCGCCGCCGATCAGCCCGACGAGGAGGACGGCGGCTGCGCCGCGGCGCCGGGCCGCGGCGGCGCGCGCGGCGCAGGGATCCTGCTCGCCGCGCTCGCCTCGCTGGGCGCGGCCGCGAGGGCGCGGCGCGCCGCGCCCGGGCGCCCGCGCCGGGAGAGGTCCCGCTGAGCTCGGCCGCCCTCGTCCTCGTCGAGCGCGACGCCGATCTCGCCCGGCTCGTCGAGCGCGCCGCGCGCGCCGACGCGATCGCGGTCGACGTGGAGGCCAACGGGCTGTTCGCGTACCGGCCGCGGCTCTGCACGGTCCAGCTCGCCTTCCGGGAGGGGGATCGCGTCGCGGTCGGGATCGTCGACGCGCTCCGCGTCCCCGTCGCCCCGCTCGCGCCGCTCCTCGGGGCCGCGGGGCCGCCCAAGGTGCTGCACGATCTCACCTTCGACGCCCGCATGCTCGCCGAGGCGGGGGCGCCGCTCGCCGCGGCGCGCGACACCTCGGTCGCCGCGCGCATGCTGGGGCGCGCGGCGACCGGGCTCGGCGCGCTCCTCCTGTCCGAGCTCGGCGTGAAGGTCGACAAGCAGCTCCAGCAGCACGACTGGGCGCGCAGGCCGCTCGCGCGCGCCGAGCTGTCCTACCTGGCCGACGACGTGCTCCACCTCCTGCCGCTCGACGCGCGGCTCGCCGAGCAGGGCCGCGCGCTCGACATCGAGGACGAGATCGCGGAGGAGTGCGCCTACAAGCTCGGCGCGGCGCTCGGACCGCCGCGCGATCCGCGGCCCGCCTACGCGCGCATCAAGGGGGCGCAGGCGCTCGATCCGGAGGGCCGGGCGATCCTGCGGCGCCTCGTCGACGCGCGCGAGGCCGCCGCCGCGGCGGCGGACGTGCCCGCCTTCAAGATCGTCGCGAACGAGGTGCTGCTCGAGCTCGCGCGGCGCAAGCCGGCCCGGGCCGACGACGTGCGCGCGGTCCGCGGGGCCGCCGCGGGCCGCGCGGCGCCGCTCGTCGAGGCGTGGCTCCGCGCTGCCCTGCAGGGGCGCGCCGACGGCGACGTGCCGGAGGAGGACCGCGCCCTCTTCCAGCCGGTCCGCCCGTCGCGCAGGGAGCTCGCCGCCCGGCGCGCGCTGGAGGGCCGGCTCACGGCGTGGCGCCGGGCCGAGGCGAAGGCGCGGAGCGTGGACGAGCAGGTCGTGCTCCCGGGGCACTGCGCGCAGGATCTCCTTGCCATCGCGCTCGCGGAGGGCCACGCCGGGGACGCGGCGGTGGCCGCCGCGATCGCGCGCATCCCGGGGCTCGGGGCGCGCCGGCTCGCGCGGTACGGCAGGGCGCTCGCGGCGCTCGTGGCCGCGGCGCGGGAGAGCGAGCCGCCAGGCGCGGCGGTGTAGCCGGCCCCTCCGGAGCGCCCCCGGGGCGCGGCGCCGCCCGCGAACGCGCCTTCGCGCGCGGTGCGTCGGGCGCCGCGCGGTCGACAGACCCGCCGCGCGATGGAAATAGGAGGGCCCCATGCCCCGGACCGATCCTGACGCGCCGCGATGGCGCCGCTTCCTGCCGGCGACGTGGAGCTTCCGCGCCGCCTTCGCCTTCGCGCTCGTCTTCGGGTGCGTGCTGCTCGGGGCGCGCGCCGGAGAGCTGTCCCCTCCCCCGCCGCCCTCGACGCCGCCCCCGGTGAGCGCCGCCGAAGGCGTCGACGAGGCGACCCAGGTCGCGCCCGACTCGCCGCGCGCCTCCCTCCGCAAGTTCATCGATCTCTGCCGCGCGGGCAACTACGCCGAGGCGGCGCGCTACCTCGACGTGCCCCCGAGGGCAGACGGGGTGGCGCTCGCGCAGCGGCTGAAGGCGGTGCTCGATCGGCACCTCTGGCTGGAGCCGGACGCCCTCTCGCCGCACGCGCTCGGCGACACCCAGGACAACCTCGGCAACGGCGTCGAGCAGATCGGCACGATCCCCACGCGGACGGGGGCGCAGCCGGTGCGCCTGGTGCGGCGCGTGACCCCGGACGGCGTGCGCTGGCTCTTCTCGCGCGCCACCGTCGTGCGCATCGACGAGTGGTACGCGCAGCTCGAGGATCGCTGGCTGCGCGATCACCTGCCGCCCGCGCTGCTGCGCCCCGGCCCGCGCGAGCTGCTCTGGTGGCAGTGGCTCGCCCTGCCGATCCTCGCGCTGGCCAGCTGGGTCGTCGGCGCGGTGCTGAGCTTCCTCCTGCGCGCCGCGCTCCGCCACCTCGTCCTCCGGACCGAGTCGACGCTCGACGACGCGCTCCTCGCGGTGGCGCGCGGCCCGCTCACGTTCGCGGGGGCGCTGCTCGCCATGGCGGTGGCGCTCCCCTGGCTCAAGCTCTACCTGCCGGCCGAGCAGTTCCTCGACGCGGTGCTGCGCGCCGGCGCCTTCGTCGCCGTCTTCTGGCTCGTCCTCCGCGGGATCGACGCCGTCGGCGGCCGCCTGCTCGAGGCCCCCGCGACGCGCGACAACCCCGCGGCGCGCTCGCTCGTGCCGCTCATGGGCCGGATCGCGAAGGTCACGATCCTGATCATCGGCGCCATCGCCGTGCTGTCGGAGCTCGGCTACCCGGTGGCGAGCCTCATCGCCGGCCTCGGCATCGGCGGCGTCGCCCTCGCGCTCGCCGCGCAGAAGACGGTGGAGAACCTGTTCGGCTCGGTCTCGATCGGGATCGACCGGCCGCTTCAGGTCGGCGATTTCGTGAAGATCGACCTGGTCCTCGGCACCGTCGAGAGCATCGGGCTCCGCTCGACCCGGATCCGCACGCTCGACCGGACCATCGTCACGATCCCGAACGGCAAGCTCGCCGATCTGCAGATCGAGTCGTACACGGCGCGCGACCGGATGCGCCTGCACTGCTTCCTCAACCTCGTCCGCGAGACCACCCCCGCGCAGCTCCGGGCCGTCCTCGAGGGGTGCGAGCGCGCGCTGCGCGAGCACCCGCACATCTGGCCCGACGACGTCGTCGTGCGCTTCGTCGGCCTCAGCCCCTCGTCGCTCGACGTCGAGATCATGGCCTGGTTCCAGACGCAGGACTTCGGCGAGTTCCGGACGATGCGCCAGGAGGCGCTGTTCTCCTTCCTGGAGGTCATCGCGTCGTCCGGGTCGAGCCTCGCGTACCCGACCCAGACGGTGCGCTTCGCCAAGGGCGCCCCGGAGCGCCCGCAGCCCGGCCTGTCCTAGCGCGGGCGGCGCTCGGCCCCGAGGCGGAGGCGGACCGCGCTAGGCGCGGGCGTCTCCCCTCGCCTCGGCGCACGCGGCGGGCGCCATCGGCTGGAGCCCGGCCTTCTCGATGAGCGCGCGGTCCTCGTCGGGGCCGGGGTTCGGCGTCGTGAGCAGCTTGTCCCCGTAGAAGATCGAGTTCGCCCCGGCGTACATGCAGAGCAGCTGCGCCTCGCGCGAGAGCTCGGTCCGGCCCGCGGACAGGCGGACCATCGAGCGCGGCATCATGAGCCGCGCGACCGCGATCATCCGGACGAACTCGATCGGGTCCACGGGCGGCAGGGCCTCGAGCGGCGTGCCCGCGGCGCGCACGAGGGCGTTGATCGGCACGCTCTCGGGGTGCGGATCGAGGCGCGCGAGCTCGACGAGCATCTCGCAGCGGTCGGCGATGGACTCGCCCATGCCGATGATGCCGCCCGAGCAGACGGTGATGCCCGCCCGCCGGACGTTGCGGAGCGTGATCAGCCGCTCGTCGTACGTGCGCGTGGAGATGATGGACTTGTAGGCCTTCCGCGACGTGTCGAGGTTGTGGTTGTAGGCGTCGAGGCCGGCCTCCTTGAGGCGGCGCGCCTGGTCCTCGGTGAGCATGCCCAGGGTGCAGCACGCCTCGAGGCCGAGCGCCTTCACGCCGCGCACCATCTCGACGACGCGGTCGAAGGCGGGGCCGTCCTTCACCTCGCGCCACGCGGCGCCCATGCAGAACCGGGTCGAGCCGCCGGCGCGCGCGCGCTCCGCCGCCGCGAGGACCGCGCCGACGTCGAGCATGCGCTCCGGCCCGACCTCGGTCTCGTGGTGGCTCGACTGCGGGCAGTAGGCGCAATCCTCGGGGCAGCCGCCGGTCTTGACGCTGAGCAGCGTGCAGAGCTGCACCTCGTGCTCGCCGTGGAACGCGCGGTGGACCGAGCGCGCGCGGTCGATCAGGGCGAAGAGCGGGAGATCGTGGAGCGCCGTCGCCTCCGCGACGGTCCAGTCGTGGCGCACCTCGCCCGCCGCGCCCGCCGCTGGGGCGCGCTCGCCCAGATCACCGCGCCCACCCGTGTGCCCCGCCGCTTCCGTTTCGATCCCATCGAGCATGGGCTCGCTCATAGCCAGGCTTGGGGCGCCGCCGCAAGCGAGGCGCGCCGACCAGGGCGATCCCCCTCTTCCCGAGCGGTGGGTTCCGGGGGAGTCGAGCGGCCTTCCGGGAGGCCCGCCGCCCACGTCCTCCGTCGTCCGTTTCGACCCCTCCACCCGAGAGACGCCTTTGCCCGTCTCCGTGCGGCGGCACGTCCACCGCCCCCCTGGCAGCTCCCGTCTCCGGGGGGTGGATCCTCCACACACGAGATGCCTCTAGCCCGTCTCCATGCAGCGGCATGTCCACCGCCCCCTGGCAGCTCCCCGTCTCCGGGGGGTGGCGCCTTCATGGGCGAGACGCCCGCCGACCGTCTCTGGTGGATCCCTCTGCACAACAATACGGATGCCACCCGTCACTCCGGTGGACCCCCCTCCACAAAAATACGGAGACCACCCGTCTCACCGGTGGAGACGCGGTGGCATCCGGACGGGCTCAGGGCATGTCGCTCGCTCCGGACGGCAGCGCCGGCGCGGGCTCACCCTTCTTCGGGCGCGCCCTGCGGCGATCCCTGGCCACGTCGTCGACCAGCTCGACATACGGCCCCAGCAGGAACGCGACCAGCGCCTCGCTGCCGGCGATCTCGGGGTCGGCGTGGCCTTCGATCCTCTGCAAGAGCGCCCGCAGCGCCTCGCGGGCGGTCACCCACTGAGGCCGGCCGTCGCTCGGCCCCCCCGCGGGCTGCACCACCGCCGTGAACCCGAACGCCTTGCCAAAGCGCGCGTGGGCCGCGGCGAGCTGCTTCATGTGCCGCGCCCCGCCGAAGCCGGCAATCACGGCCTGAGCCCTCTCGCCCTGAAGCACGCTCATGCGCTGCACCATCGCCGTCCACTGGGCGCGGGGCCGGCGTGTGATGAAGCGCAGCCCCTCGGGCGCCGGGAAGAGCTGCGCATAGAGCCAGCGCGCCCCGGACGGTGAAGGGCTCTCCCCGTCGTCGGACAGGCCCGCCGCGCCCGCGTTCCATTGCTCGAAGGCGCGCCACCGATCGTCGGCGTCGGCGTTCGCGGCGCTCTGCTCGCTCGCGTCCGAGGCCGTGTGCGCCTCGTTGGCCAGCGCGTCCGCGCGCCTGGCGCGGAACGCCTGGAGCTCCTGCGCGGCAGCGTCGAAGCGCCGCCATGACAGCTCGATGTGCGGCGGCAGCGCGTCGAGCGGCTCGAGGCCCTCGGGCAAGGCCACCTCGCTGTCGGCGCGCTCCCGGCCCTTCATCGGCCGGAGCACCGCCGCGATGCGCGCGGCGAGCTGGTCGCGCAGCGCGAGCACATCAGCCGTTTCGAGCTGCGGGGGCAACGTCAGTGTGGATAAGACCGGTACATCAGCCAAGGAGACCTCCCTCTATCGAGTGACACTCCAGCGTATCGAGCCCTCTTGTGACCATGCAATGGATATGTGTCCCGAGCGGCGGCGCCCCTCCGCATAGCGAGAGGCCCTGCCGCCAGACCCAGACAATGCAGGTGGACGAGGGGCGCGCGAGGCGTTCGCGCCGACGCAGACAAGCGCTCTGCGGCGTTCACGGGGGGAGGTCGAGGGATGTCCTGTGCGCCGAGGACGGACGAGATGGCGCTCGGGGGCGATGCCAGGCCGAGCAATGTCCTATCGCTTTGCTGGAGACGCTTGCCGCTGGAGAGCGAGCGAATGAGCGTCCGCGGGCGAGAAAAATCTCGGGGTGGAGGCAATGCGAATGAGAGCGAGGCGACAGACGAAGATCCTCGTGGTGGCCGTGGCCGCCCTGGCGGTCGGCGCGATGGTATCCGGGTGCTGGAAGCGCAGCGATGACACGCTCGGGCGCTTCTGCGCGATGCCGGCGAACGGCGAGGAGTACTGCGTGGGCGAAAACATGGGCCCGGGCAGCGCATGGAGCCAGGCCGAGGACCACGGCGCGCTGCCGATCGCGATGTGGGCGACGTGGCCGAGCGACGAGACGCTCGATGACGTCGTATCGAGCTCGTACTGGCTGGATGTCTGGCTCGGCCACCTGGACGAGGCGGTCGCGTACGTGCGCGACGAGGCGAAGAACGCCGAGTCGCTCCGGGCGACGCTCGAGGGCAGGCTCGAGGACCTGCTCGACGAGGCCACGATCCGCCAGCGAGCGCTCCTCGCGCAGACGCCGATCGACGCGGCCGGCAACTTCAAGGCGGCGATGATCGACAAGGCGAGCGCCGAGGAGGAGCCGCTGCTCGCCGCGCTCGCGGCGGACAAGCAGGCGATGGCCGCGGCGCAGGCGGTCTTCGAGCAGGCGAGGCGCGACGCCGCGCCGCTGCAAGACAGGTACGCGGGCGCGGCGGCGCGGTTCGTTGCGTACCGCGCGACCGAGGCGGCGGAGACGGCGGCGTACGCGGCGCTCTCGGAGCGGGCGTCGCGGTCGGGCATCGAGGAGCTCGACGCGGTCGAGGAGGCGATCCTCGCGGCGGCGCGCGACGCGAGCCGCGCGCCGAACGAGCTCGCCGCGGAGGTCATGACGCTGTCGGCGGAGCTCCAGGCGCTCGCGGCCTCGTTCGAAGAGGCGATCGCGCCGCACAAGGACCTCCTCACCACGCACGGCGCGCCGATGCCGGACCTGACCTCGGGGGCGCTGCGCTCGCTGAGCGCGATGCTGGGTTATGTGCAGCGGCGGGTCGCCCGGAGCGACGCGGCCGCGACCGCGCTGCTCGGCGGCGTCGCCCTGCGCCGGCACGCGCTCGCGGCGCTGCAAGCGGACCAGGGGACGCGCGAGGCGCTCGTGCGGTCGCGGACCGAGAGGGCGTCGGCGGCCTTCCGTGAGGGGGCGCGCGCTCGGGCCGCGGCGGTAGCGGCGGCGCCGCCGGTGAGCGAGAAGCTCGGGCTTCCGCTCCTCGCCGACCGATACGGGGAGCTGACCGCGCTCGTCCAGATGCGGCCGCTCTGCGAGGCGGCGTCGTCGTCGTGGCGCGAGGCGGGGTGCGCCGTGCTCCGAGGGCGGTTCGACGCCGCGGAGGCCGAGCTCAGGACGAGCCTGCCCCGGAAGGTCGCGGCCGGCCTCGCGTCGCTGCGGGAGATGGGGATGGAGGCGGCGCTGCTCGACGCCGCGCAGGCGAGGCTCGATGCGGGCGACGTGAAGGGCGCCGCGATCGCGCACGACGCCGCCGTGCGCGGCGCGGAGGGGACATGAGCCGGTCGACCTGCGCCGCGCTGCGCGACCGGAGCGCCGCCGCCTTCCAGAAGCTCGTCGCGCTCGTCACGGCGCTGGCGGTGCTGGCGCCGTCGTTTGCGTGGGCGGGCACGCCGTACAGCCTGAGCTGGGAGCGCACGGCGTTCAGCGGGTCGTGCGAGAGGGCCTACCTCGTCGGACACCAGTTCTTTCGTGTCAACGACACGCCGCTGACCACGGTGGAGGTCCCCGAGGCGCTGGTGGACCTGCCGGATGGCTCGGAGATGAACAGGTCGGAGACCGAGTTCGACTCGGTGCTCCTCCGCATCGGAACGAACAATCTCCATTTCGACGTACAGCACGCCGCCGGCAACGACTGGTGCTCCGACACGCACGAGGTGGTGAACCTCGTGTCGGCGCCGCTCGGGCTGAACAAACCGCTCTTCGATGTCCGGCGCCGTGGAGCGAAATTCTCCGGCGACACCCGGATCAACCTCGGGCTCGCCGAGATCAACCCGCCGCTCGCGCGCGACATCGCGATCCTCGAGGCGACGGTCGCGGAGCTGCGCAAGGCGCTCGTCCGGAACGCCGCCAGGATCGCCGACCTGCGGGAGCGGATGGACCTGCTCCAGCAGCTCGACACCGAGCTGCACGACCTGGTGACCCGGCCGCTCGACGAGATCTCGCGGACCGACCTCGACGCGATCCTGGACCGGTACCAGGACGTGGTCGACGCGGAGACCCGGGCGGCGATGGAGCAGCTCGTCGACGACCTGAAGCAGAGCGTCCGCGATCTCGAGGGCGAGCTCGGACGGCTCATCGACGAGTTCGGCGCGCAGGCGGACGAGGTGGCGGATCTGGCGACGCAGACGGCGCGCGTCGAGGGGTGGGATCCGGACGATCCGCAGGCGTACGCGCTCGGCGAGAGCGACGTGCCGTGGGTCGAGGTGCCGGACATCGCGGAGGTGCCGGGAGCGTTCGAGGCGGGGAAAGACCCGTACGCGGCGTACGCGGACGCGGTGATCGCGGCGCTGGAGGAGGATGTCAGCGGCGGCGTGGTGGTCGCGCGGGCCGACTTCGTGGCGACCGTGCGGGCGTGGCGGGCGAACAGCGTGGCGCTGGAGATCGCGCTGCGTGACCGGATGGGCGTGTCGATCACCGAGACGAACGCGTTCCTGAACGCGCAGAACCGGGTCACGGCGTACGTGCGGCGGTTCATGGATGCATCGGACTGGTTCGTGGACACGCCGGTGCCGCCGGACCTGCGGGCGCAGGTGGACCTGGTGCTGAGGCCGCGGTTCGATGCGCTCGCCGACCAGTTGAAGGACAGCCTCAACCAGTGGACCGGGGAGGCGCTCGACCTGGAGCAGACGCAGCTCTACCAGACGATCAGCGCCTTCGCGGCGGCGGTGTCGACGGTCGGCGAGGGGTTCGTGGCGTACGGGGAGGTGCTGCAGACGCTCGTGCACGCCACGACGCGCATCGGGGTGGGGTTCGTGCCGGTGGTCGGGCCGGCGCTCGACCTGTGCGAGGCGGTCACGGGCAAGGCGTTCTGCCTGCCGTCGGGGCAGGAGCTGAGCGACGAGGAGAGGATCTTCTCGGGCGTGGGGTTCGGGCTCGGGGCGGTCGGGCCGATGTGGCGCGCGGTCAGCGCCGCTGGCGGGCTGACGCCGGGAGCGGTCCGGGTCGCCAGAACGATCGCGGAGATCGAGGATCCCGTTTGGGCAGCCATCCGCGCGAACCGGCGCAACTGGTACAAGACGCTGCGCGGAGCGGTCACGAGCATGCCGCTCGATGCGATGGAAAAGAAGGCGGCCAAGTTCATGCTGGACGACGGGAGGGCCTTGATCGGCGTGGGGGACGACGGCGTGCGCGATGTCCTGGGCATCCCGAGGGATGGTCGCAACGGCATTGCGAAGGCGCCCGACTTCCTCACAGTGACCAAAGGGAATAAGCTGGCGTTGAGCGAGGTGAAGTCAATCGCCAGTGAAACTGGAAAGGTTGATGTTGACAAGGCGATCGAGCAATTGGAAAACGCGATGAAGAAGCTCGATAAGGAGTGGGGACTTGCTGGTGATGTCGAGAGGGTTGAGCTCATCATGCCGAAGGGCGCGCCGCTCAACAATAACGATCTGAAGGTCGTGAGCGGCTATTTAGTCAAGGTAAGCACGGGTGAGCGGGTGCGCGTCAGAGGGTACAAGAACCTCGTCATGGTGATCGAGCTGTGAGCGACGGAAGTCCCTATTTCTATGCATGGTGTGACGAGGCGGACAGGGTCGATGCGTTCGCGGCGGCGATGTCTGTCCTTGTTGCTCGCGGCGCAACGTGTAATGTCGATATTCAGTCGATCGAACATCCAGATGTGGCATGGCGCCGATCGATTCCCATCGATGAGGCCATCGCGACGGTGCGTACTGCTTTTGCCCCTGGTACATACGTCTTCGCGTCGCTTCCAGTGGCGTTGAGCTCCGGATCTAGCGTTCGCTTCGCGGTTGTATGCAACGGTGATGATTATGAACGTCGCGGGCCCTCCGGGCCTCTGTGTGCGTCGCCGTTCGACCGGAGGGATCTGCTTCCGTGGACTCTCAAGATCGCCACTGGCGGCAGCATGCGCGGCGTGGAGCTCGAGGCGGCGATCGCGTCGATGCAAGTCCAGCGAGACGTCGAGGATCTCCTGATCCGCCTCTGCGCTCCGGAGACGCATGTGCGCGTGAAGACCGGCGCGTGCGTGGACGTCGGAGATTGGGGAGCCCCCGTCGAGACGTGCGCGACCTACCACGCGGACGCCGCGTCGGTTGCGCGCGATCTCGCCCTCTCGTGGGTCCATCTGTACGAGGGTGACAAGACAGCACTCACCGCGGGAATGTCGCTTGAGCTGCTGCGCGCGCGCATCGACGCCGCTCCGCATGGGGCCTGCGTCGGTATCGCAAGCGACATCGATCTCGTGCGCCAGCACATGCGGGTGGACTGGGCCATGGCGGCATCGAGAGAGACGCGGCCCACGCGCGCCGACGTCGCTCGTCGCGGAGCGCGCACCGCCATCGACGGGGACGCCGAGCTCACGCGCGAGACCGTCCTCAAGGCGCTCGATACACCCCCGCCCGTGCTTCTCGACGCGCTCGAAGCCTCTGCGGTGCCGGACGACGAATGGCGCAGCGTCGAGTCGGCCGCCATCGAGACCATCGCAGCGACGAAGGCGGGCGCGCCCACGTACGAGGCCGACCTCACCTCGCGGAAGCACTTCCAGTTCATCGAGCGCCACGCTCCCTTTCACGTCCGCCGCCTCCCGAGCGGCGGCGTGGTGCTGGCCACCCACCCGTACCGGACGCTCTGGCCGCTCTGGTCCGACGCTCTCTTCGTGCTCGGCCTGATGTCCTGACGCATCTCGTGGATGCTCTCCCTTCTCCAAACTTGGTGCCTTCGGCCGCAGGTCCCCGACGGAGCACCCCTCCCTGAGCGCGCGGAGCGCGCGATTTGGGAGGGGCGGACCGCGCGCAGGCGCGCAGCGCCGAGCACGGGCCGGGGGTGGGCATCCGCTCTCTCGAGGCCGTCCTCCGCACTTGCCGAACCGTCCTCATCGGCGACCAACACCGAGGGGTGGGATCCGGACGATCCGCAGGCGTACGCGCTCGGGGAGAGCGACGTGCCGTGGGTCGAGGTGCCGGACATCGCGGAGGTGCCGGGGGCGTTCGAGGCGGGGAGAGACCCGTACGCGGCGTATGCGGACGCGGTGATCGCGGCGCTGGAGGAGGATGTCAGCGGCGGCGTGGTGGTCGCGCGGGCCGACTTCGTGGCGACCGTGCGGGCGTGGCGGGCGAACACCGTGGCGCTGGAGATCGCGCTGCGCGACCGGATGGGCGTGTCGATCGCCGAGACGAATGCATTCCTGAACGCGCAGAACCGGGTCACGGCGGTCGTGCGGCGGTACATGGATGCGTCGGACTGGTTCGTGGACACGCCGGTGCCGCCGGACCTGCGGGCAGTGGTGGACACGGTGCTGAAGCCGCGGTTCGATGCGCTCGCCGATCAGATGAAGGACAGCCTCAACCAGTGGACGGGGGACGCGCTCGACCTGGAGCAGACGCAGCTCTACCAGACGATCAGCGCCTTCGCGGCGGCGGTGTCGACGGTCGGCGAGGGCTTCGTGGCGTACGGGGAGGTGCTGCAGACGATCGTGCACGCCACGACGCGCATCGGGGTGGGGTTCGTGCCGGTGGTGGGGCCGGCGCTCGACCTGTGCGAGGCCGTGACGGGCAAGGAGTGGTGCCTGCCGGCGGGGCGCGAGCTCAGCGACGAGGAGCGGATCTTCTCGGGGCTGGGGTTCGGGCTCGCGGCGGTCGGACCTGGCTGGCGCGCGATCAAGGGCGCCGGCGGGATGACGCCGGGGGCGGTCCGGGTCGCCGGGGAGATCGCGGAGGTCGATAAGGTCGTTGTCAAGGGGTTCGAGGTATGGAGGCTCCGCGGGTACAAGACGCTGAAAGGACACGTCACGGAAGCCGGGTTCAACACCTTCGAGAAGGCGGCGATCAGTTTCATGACCCGCGACGAGCGGGCGCTCCTCGGGGTCGGCGACGAGGGCGTGCGCAAGATGCTCGGCCTTCCAGACGAGTCGCTCCCCGGCATGTCCGGCGGGAGGGCTCCTGACTTCGTGACGGTGTCCCGCGGGCAGAAGCTCATCGTGAGCGAAGTGAAAGGGGGAGACGCAGTAAGGATCAAGGACGTGACCGACCAGTTGTCGAACGGGATGGAGGGGCTACGGAAGGAGGGGGTCGCCGGGGATGTCGAGCAGGTCGAGCTCATCATGAAACGCGGTGCGAAATTCAAGCCGGAAGATACCTATACCGTCAAGGATGGGTACCTCTTCAATGTGAAGAAGGGCAAGCGGGAGACCCTGAACGGGTTCAACAGACCCATCCGGGTGATCCAGCTATGAGCGACTCGGGACCGTGGTTCTTCGCCTGGTGTGATGGTCCACAGAGGCTCGACGCGTTGCTCGCCGCGCTGTCCGCCCTCGTATACCCAGGGACTCGTATCGGCGTGTTGCACGACGCTACCCTCATCCACACGACCTCCATGGATGAGGCGGTCGCGATGATCCGCGCCGAGTTCTCCGAAGGTCCTTCTGGTGGAGCAATCTTTGACGTGATGCTGAGCGGCTCCAAACGTCTCTTCGGTTGCAGCAGCGACTGCTACACGGAAGAGGCCGGCCGCGACATCTCGGCCGGCCCCATCGACATGGCCACGTGCGACCAGCGTAGGTTTCTCTGCTCGTACCTCGAGCTCGCCTGGGGCAGGGGCCCGCGCTCGATCGAGGCCGAGGCCGCGGTCGCGTGGCACCTGCTCCGGGATGACCTCGAGGACCTCCTGCTCCGCCTCTGCGCGCCGGACGCGAGTGGCCGCGTCCGCACCGGCGCATGCACGAACGCAGGAGACTGGATCGCACCCGTCCGCATGTGCGCGACGTACAACGCGGACGCGCGGGACATCGCGCGCGACCTCGCCCTCTCATGGCTACAGCGCCACGACAAGGAGATGGTGTCGCGCAACGCGGGCCTGTCGCTGGAAGCGCTCCGCGCGCGGGTGGAAGTTGCGCCGGCGGGGGCGCGCGTCCCGCTCAAGGGGGGCAGCGACCGCGCGCACGCGCTCTCCCGCGAGACCGTCCTCAAGGCGCTGGCAACGCCGCCCTCCGCCCTGCTGGAAGCGCTCGAGGTCGCGGCGGCGCCCGACGACGCGTGGCGCGCCGCCGAGCCGCGCGCGAGAGAGATCCTGGCGCTGACGAGCCAGATCGCGGAGACCGGGGAAGGCCCGCCCACGTGGCAGGTGCACACGGACACGCGCGCCCACGTCCGCTTCCTCCGCAAGCACGCGCCTTTTCACGTGCGCCGCCTCGCGGGCGGCGGCGTGATCCTGGCGACCCACCCGTACCGCTCGCTCTGGCCGCTCTGGGTCGACGCGCTCTTCTCGCTCGGCCTGATGCCCTGACCCAGAAACCTCATGAGGGTGAACCAAGGATGAAACCAGGGCCGTACTTCTTCGCCTGGTGTGACGAGGCAGAGCGGGTCGACGCGTTCGCCGCGGCGTTGCCGGCGCTCGTCGCGCGCGGGAGTTCCATCCGCGTGAGGATGGGCTCCGACGTGGATCGCACGGTGAATTTCGTGGACGAGGCGGTCGCGATGATGCGCGCCCACTTCGGACACACCGACACCGAGACCTGCTTCGACATGGAGCTCGACGATCGACGCATACTCTGTGGCCACTATCGCTGCTTCACGGACAAGAGCGAACGTCTCAAGCCACGGGGCCCCATCCACCTGGTCTCTGCCGACGTGGCGGACATTCTCCCGCTGGAAATGTACCTCGCCCTGGGCAGCGGCCCGCGCTCCGTGGAGGCGGAAGCCGAGCTCACGTGGCACATCGTTCTGGACGACCTCGAGGACCTGCTGCTCCGCCTCTGCGCGCCCGACGCGACCGGGCGCGTCTCGACCGGCGGCTGCACGAGCGCGTGGACCTGGCTCGCGCCGGTCTCGATGTGCGCGACGTACCACGCGAACGCCCGCGACATCGGGCGCGATCTCGCCCTGTCGTGGGTCAGCCTCCACGACGGCGAAAGCGTCTCGCGGATCGCGGGCCTGTCGACGGAGGCGCTCCGCGCGCGGGTGGACGCCGCGCCGGCCGGGGCGCGCGTGGTTCCGACGGACAAGAGCGGGCGCTCGATCCCGCTCTCGCGCGAGACCGTCCTCAAGGCGCTGGGCCTGCCGGGTTCCGCCCTGATCGAGGCGCTCATCGCCGCGGCGGACGTGCCCGACGAGGCGTGGCGCGCCGCGGAGCCGCGCGCCGAGGAGATCCACAACCTGACGGTGCAGGCCCGGGCGCGCGGTGAGTCGTTCACCCGCGGCGGCGGGTCCCTCGCCTGGGTGCAAATGACGGGCGAACACGTCTACTTCCTGGTCGATCACGCCCCGTTCCACGTCCGGCGCCTCCCGAACGGTGGCATCGTGCTGGCCACGCACCCGTACCGCACGCTCTGGCCGCTCTGGGCCGACGCGCTCTCCGCGCTCGGCCTCATGTCCTGACGCCGGCCGCATCCCCTCCCCGTCCGCGGGCCTCGCGCCCGGCCGCGCGGGGCGCGCCGGCCCACCGGCGCGGCCCCCTACAGCGACGTCACCGCCTTGGCCGTCTCCTTGGTGATGATCCCCTGGCCGACGAGCTGCCGCACGTGCGCCTCGAACGTCTGCATGCCGTACGGCGTGACCCCCTTCTCCATCAGCTCGCGCAGCGACGGGCTCCCCTCCGGGCGGCGGATCGCCTCGCGCACCGCGGCCGTCGCGATGAGCACCTCGGCGGCGAGCACCTCCCCCGTGCCGTCGCGCCGCGGGAGCAGGCGCTGCGCGACCACGCCCAGCAAGCAGTCCGCGAGCCGGTCGCGCGCCTCGCCCGGGCTCTTGCCCAGCGCGAGCAGCCGCCCGAGGGTGCGCGCGACGTCCGGCGTGTGCACGGCCGCGAGCACGAGGTGGCCGGTCTCCGCCGCGTGCAGCGCGAGCTCGAACGACGCGCCGTCGTGGAGCGAGCTCACCATCACGACGTCCGGGTCCTGCCGCAGCGCCGCGCGCAGGGCCGTCGGGAAATCCGCCGTGTCGACCCCGATCTCGCGCTGGCTCACGCTCGAGCGGTTGTCGTCGTGCACGTGCTCGATCGGATCCTCCAGCGTGATGATGTGGCGCGGCAGCGTCGCGTTGATGTGCCCGACGAACGCGGCGAGCGTCGTGCTCTTGCCGCTGGCCGCGGTGCCCGCGACCAGGACGAGGCCGTGGTCGTGCTCCGCGAGCGACCGCACGGCCGAGGGCACGCCGAGCTCGTCGAACGAGGGGGCCTGGAGCGGGATGCTGCGCAGCACGATCGCGAGCGAGCCGCGCTGGCGGTAGAGGTTCACCCGGAACCGGCCGAGGCCCGGGACGACAACCGAGGTGTCGTGCTCCTGGAGCGCGGCGAGCTCGTCGCGCGCAGGCCGCCCGGCGAGCAGCACGCGCGCCGCGGCCTCGCTGTCCTCGGGCCGGATCCTGTCGACCCGGAAGTAGACCATGTCGCCGCGCACGCGCGCGCCCGGCGGCTGACCGACCTTGAGGTGGATGTCGCTGGCGTGGGCGGCCAGCGCCTTGCCGAGGAGCTGGTGAAGGAAAGCCTCGGAGCTGTACGGCGTCGTCACGGGGGCAACGTACCAAAATGGCCCCCCGCGGGCCCAAAGCGCGGCGCGCGCGACCCGATCCCCGGGGCGTCACCACCGCGCGGCGCGCGACGCGACGGCGGCGGCGCCTGGCCGGCGGCCGAGCCCGCGGGGGCGGCGGCGGACGCTACGGCGGCGCCTGGCCGGCGGCGGAGCCCTGGGGCGAGACGTCGGGATCCAGGTCCGCGGGGATCCGGCCCGGATCGAGGAGCCCCTTGTCGGCCAGGGCGCGGGCCGCCGAGATCGCCAGCGCGCGCTGCGCCGCGGGGAGGTCCTGCCGGCCCGAGAGCTCGATCAGGACCGCGGCCGCGACGCGGAGCCCGTCCGGGTCGAGCGGCTCGCGCGGGCGCGGCGGGCGCCCGGCGATCCCGAGGAGCGCCTCGAGCAGCGGCCCGAGCGACGCGACGGGCGCGGCGCGGGCCCGCTCGGCCAGCGGCGCGAGCCCGAGGTCGGCGTCGTCGGCGTACGGCAGGGCGCGCAGGGCGGTGCGCTCGATCTCGCCGCCGTCGTCGAGGGCGGCGAGGAGCCCGGTGGCGCCCTCGGCCTCGGCGAGCCGGGCGAGCTCCAGCGGGTCGTCCCCGGCGGCGCGGCGCCAGCGGGGGTCCGTGAGGCGCGGGCTCGGCGGGCGCGGCGCCGCGGTGGGCGGGGGCCCCGAGGGCGGGGGGGCCACGGTGGCGCCGGTCGAGCTCTCCCGGCGGCACGCGAGGGGCGCGCACAGCGAGAGCGCGAGGAGCGCGACGGACGCGAGGCGCGCCGCGGCAGGCGCCGCCCCCCGCGCGCGGCCCACGGCCCCGCGGCCCACGCCCCCGCGGCCCACGCCCCCGCGACCGACGTCCCCGTGGCGCACGCCCCCGCGGCCGCTGCCGGGCGCCCGCCTCACGCCGGATCGATCAGCGAGAGCGAGCGCTTCGTGGGCGCGTTCTCGGCGGCGGCGTCGAGCTTCGCGTTGTACTCGTCGACCACGCGGTTGATGTGCATCGAGCAGTACTTCGGCCCGCACATCGAGCAGAACTCCGACGTCTTGAAGTACTCCTGGGGGAGCGTCTCGTCGTGCATCGCCCGGGCCGTCTCCGGATCGAGCGCGAGCGCGAACTGCTTGTTCCAGTCGAAGGCGTAGCGGGCCCGGCTCAGGGCGTCGTCGCGATCGCGCGCGCCCGGCCGCTTGCGCGCCACGTCCGCGGCGTGGGCGGCGATCTTGTACGCGATGAGGCCCTGCTTGACGTCCTCGGCGTTCGGCAGGCCGAGGTGCTCCTTCGGCGTCACGTAACAGAGCATCGCCGCGCCGGCGAAGCCGGCCATGGTGGCGCCGATGCAGCTCGTGATGTGGTCGTAGCCAGGGGCGAAGTCGGTGACGAGCGGGCCGAGCACGTAGAACGGCGCCTCGTGGCAGAGCTCCATCTCCTTCTGCACGTTCATGGCGATCTGATCGAACGGCACGTGCCCCGGGCCCTCGATCATGACCTGCACGTCCTTCTCCCACGCGCGCTTCGTGAGCTCGCCCAGCGTCTTCAGCTCGGCGAACTGGGCCGCGTCGCTGGCGTCGTGGAGGCAGCCCGGCCGGAGGCCGTCGCCCGCCGAGATCGTGACGTCGTATTTCGCGCAGACCTCGAGCACCTTGTCCCAGTGCGCGTAGAACGGGTTCTGCTTGCCGTGCTCGATCATCCACTGCGCCATGATCGAGCCGCCGCGCGAGACGATGCCCGTGATCCGGCCCTTCACGAGCGGCAGGTGCTCGAGCAGCACGCCCGCGTGGATGGTGAAGTAGTCCACGCCCTGCTTCGCCTGGTGCTCGAGCATGTCGATGAGGTCCGAGGCCGTCATCTTCGCCGTGCCCTTGCAGGCCTCGAGCGCCTGGTAGATCGGCACCGTGCCGATGGGCACCGGGGAGTCGGCGATGATCGCGCGGCGGATGCCGTCGATGTCGCCGCCGGTCGACAGATCCATCACCGTGTCGGCGCCGTACTTGATGGCGTAGCGCAGCTTCTCGAGCTCGCCGTCCACGTCGCTCGTGGTCTGGCTGCTGCCGATGTTGGCGTTCACCTTGCAGAGCGACGCGATGCCGATGCACATCGGCTCGAGGTTCACGTGGTTCTTGTTCGCGGGGATGACCATGCGGCCGCGCGCGACCTCGCTGCGGATGAGCTCGGGCGCGAGGTTCTCACGGCGGGCGACGTACTCCATCTCCTCCGTGATGACGCCCTTCCTCGCGAAGTGCATCTGGCTCTGGTTCGGGCTCCCGGCGCGCTTGCTCACCCATTCGGTCCGCAACATCGACAACCTCGCTTTCGAGGTCGGCGATGTAGGTCGCGACCGCGCGCGACGCAAGCCTGGCGTCGAGCCCGGCCGCCCCTCACGCCCGGCCCGCGGCGCGCGGCGGACGCGCCGCGCTCACGGCGGCGTCGCCTCGGGGAGCTCGGTCATCATGCCGAGCGTCTGCGCGCCGGCCGCCTTCGCGCTGTCCAGCACCTGCACGACGGTGCCGTAGACGGCGCCGTCGTCGGCGACGATGAACACGATCCTGTCCTCTGGCCTGCGCTGGCGCTCGAGGATCGGCCTGAGCTTCGCCGCGAGATCGGCGCGCTCGACCCGCTCGTCGTTGAGCTGCACCTCGCCCTGCGCGCTCACCCGGACGACGAGCTGATCGGGGGGCGGGGGCGTGTCCTCCCTGACCTGCTCGGTGTCGGGGACGCGCACGCCGATGTCCTTCTCGAGCAGCGGCGTGACGACCATGAAGATGATGAGCAGCACCAGCACGACGTCGACGAGCGGCGTCACGTTGATGTCGGAGTTCAGCGGCACCGCCGGCTTGACCACGAACTTCTTCTTCGCGCGCGCGCTCATCGCCGCGACCTCTCCTTCAGCTCCTCGACCGCCAGGGACACGCTCTTCGCGCCCGACCTGCGCGCCGTCTCCATCACCTTGCGGACGTCGCCGAACGTGAGCCGCTGGTCCCCCTTGACCAGCACCTTGCGCCCCGGCTGCGCGCCGAGCTCGCGCGAGAGGCGCTCGGCGAGCCCGGCGTCGTCGTACGGGTCGTTCTCGACCCACACGGTCTTCTCCAGCGTCACGGAGAGGATCAACGGATCCGCCCCCTTGCTCTCCTCGTCCACGCGCTCGGCCTGCGGCAGCTTCACGTCCTTGCCGCGCTGGAGCATCGGCGTGACGACCATGAAGATGATGAGCAGGACGAGGACGACGTCCACGAGCGGCGTGACGTTGATCTCACTCTTGGGGCCCTTCTGCGGGCCGACGGCCATTCCCATGGGAACGCTCGCTTCCGGCTGGGCGCGGCGCGGGGCGCCTGGGGCGGGCGCGCGCCGCGCGCGCCGCGTCCGCGAGGGCCCCCGTGCCGCGCGGGCTCTCCGCTACGCGGCCTCTTCTTCCGTGGTGGTCGACGAGAGGCGGCCGTCGAGCCGCTTCGCCACGATGTCGAGGAACTCGTTCGACGACTCCGAGATATCGATCGCCCGGGCGTCGATCCACCCCTGGAGGTAGTTGTACGCCATCACGGCCGGGATCGCGACGAGCAGGCCGAAGGCGGTCGTGATGAGCGCCTCCGCGATGCCCGCCGAGACGGTGCCGAGGCCGCCCGAGCCGGCGACCGCCATCTGCTGAAAGGCGGTCACGATGCCCATGACCGTGCCGAGCAGCCCGACGAACGGCGCCGTGGAGCCGACCGTGGCGAGCAGGCCGTAGCCGCGCTTCAGGCTGAGCACCTCGCGCTGCGCCTGCCGCTCGAGCGCCCGGGACACCGACTCGAACACGCCGTCGCGCTGGTGCCCGTCGGCGGGCAGCCGCGACGGGGCGCTCGACGCATAGGCGGCGAGCCCGGCGCCGATCACGCGCCCGAGATAGCCGATCTCGTCCTTGCCCCTCGTGGCGGCCCGGGCGCCCTCGAACTCGCCCCTGGCGAGGAGCGGCCCCACCTTCTCCGCGAACTCGCGCGAGGCGGCGCGCGACTTGAGCGACACGACGAGCCGCTCGCCGAAGATGATGAGGGACGAGACCGACATGAAGGCCAGCGCGAACACGACCGCTTTCGCGAAGGGCCCCATGTGCCCCCAGAGCTCAATCAATGTGAATTGCATCGTCTCGCTCGCGCCTCCTGGCGCTCCGTGGTGTCGTGGTGGTTTTCACTGTGCGGGACCGGCGCCGCCGGACGCCGATGAGAATCGAACCATTCCGAAGAGCGGGCCTGTCCGCTGCCCTCCCTGCCACGCGCTCCGCCAGCCCGACAACGCCCGCGCGCCATCATGGATCAAGGGAGCTTGAGGCGGATGGGGATCACGTAATCGACCGAGACCGGGCGCCCCTGGTACATCACCGGCGTGTACCGGGACGCCGCGAGCGCGGCGAGGATCTCCCGGTCCATGTGGGGGAGCGACTTGACCATCCGGCAGTTGGTCAGCGTGCCGTCCACCTTGATGACGCACTTGGCGAGGGCGAGGCCCTCGACCCGCGCGGCGAGGGCCTCGCGCGTGTACACGGGGTCGCGCCCCGCGACCTTGGTCGGCCGGTTCATCCCGGGGCCGAACGGCAGCACCACGTTCTGCGGCGGCGCCGGGCTGCCCAGCTTTCCGCCGAGCGTCCCGCCCAGCTTTCCGCCGATCTCCCCGCCGAGCGTCCCGCCGACGGTGCCCCCCTGCACGCCGCCCTCGACGCCCCCCTCGACCCCGCCCGGCTGCTCCGGCGCCTCCGCCTTGACCGGCTCGGGCTCCGGCTCAGGCCGCTTGGCCTTCGGCTTCTCCGGCATGTCGTAAATGGTGTCGGGCGTCTTGACGGGCTTCGGCTTCTCGATGCGCTCGACCTTCGGCGGCTCCTTCGCCTTCGCCCCGCCGCCCGCCGGCGGCGGGGGTGGCGGGGGTGGCGGCGGCGGCGCCGGGGCGAAGAAGGTGACCTCCACGTCCTTCTTGTGCTGCTCGACCCGAGGACGCGTGGCGTGCCAGAGGAGGGCCCCCGCGATCGCCGCGTGCGCGACGAGGGAGAGCACGGCGCCCGTCCCGAGGCGCCCCTGGGTGGCGGTGGCGCGACCTAGTACCGAGTCGAACATGAGGGGTGATGACTCCTTGGATTCGAGCTGAGCCGATCGGCGCGGAGACACCGGTACCGTGAGGCGGCGCGCCGCGCCCACCCGGAGTGTACCAGCGAGCAGGTACTACAAAAAAGTCTATTGTCTCGTGCGATTCCTGTCTAGGGTAAGGCAGCACTCGCGGGGCCTACTTTCCTGGAGGGAATTCCGTGAATTTTCTCGCAATGACGATGAAACACGGAGCGCGCTCACCACGTGCGCCGTTGGGGTTGTGGGTGGCATTGCTGCTGCTCACCATGACACTGCTCACCGCCGTCCCGGCGTTCGCCCAGACCGGCAACAGCGTTCTTCTTGGACGGGTGACCGACGCGTCGAGCAAGGCGCCGGTCGCCGATGTGGTCGTGACGGCGACGTCGCCAGCGCTGCAAGGGGAGCAGCTGGTGGTCACCGACGCATCCGGGCAATACCGTATCCCGAACCTGCCACCGGGCGACTACACCCTGCGCCTGGAGAAGGAAACGTATAGGCCGTACGCGCGCGGCGGAATCGCATTGCGCGCCGGGATGACCCTCCGCGTCAATGTCGAGCTCCTCCCCGAGGCGCTGAAGGCGCAGGAGATCATCGTCGTCGGCCGCCCGCCGACGGTCGACATCGGGTCGAGCTCGGTGGCGCAGAGTATCACGGACGACTTCTCGCGGCGCGTCCCCGTGTCGCCGCCCGGCGGCAAGGGGGCGGCGTCGCGTTCGTTCGAGTCGATCGCCGCGGTCACCCCCGGCGCCAAGAGCGATGAGTTCGGCACGTCGATCGCGGGCACGTCCTCGCCCGAAAACCAGTACGTCATCGATGGGCTCTCGGTGAATGATCCCGCGTATGGGATCATCGGGACTCCCCTTACGATGGAGTTCATCAAGGAGGTCAACGTGGTGAGCGGCGGGTACATGCCCGAGTTCGGCCGCGCCACCGGGGGTGTCCTCGACGTCGCGACCAAGAGCGGTGGCAACGAGCTCCACGGCTCGGTCTTCTTCAACATCACGCCCGGCCTCCTCGAGGGCGAGAGCACGAAGGTCCGGCGCCAGGGCGAGACCATCCAGACCGACGACCGCCTCTCCTCGATCCGCGACTACGGCTTCACGGTCGGCGGCCCCATCCTGAAGGACAAGCTCTGGTTCTTTGGCGGGCTCAGCCTCGCGTTCCAGAGCGTGACGCTCGAGCGCAACCTCTTCGCGACCCGGTACGACGCCGAAGGCAAGCCGGTCGTGGGCGAGGACGGGTTCAACGTCATCGATCGCCTCCCGGGCTCGCAGCGCTTCGATCGCGCCGAGGAGCGGACGCTCCAGTACATCGGGAAGCTGACCTACCAGATCGATCCGGACCACAGCGTCGCGCTGTCGGTCTATGGCTCGCCGACGAGCTCGGGCGGCAACGGCACCTACGGGTTCGATCCGCATCAGGGCGCGGTCCAGGTCTCGAACCTCATCGGCGAGTACGGTCCGCTCGCGCACGAGTTCATCGCGTCCTCGACCGACGTCGCGCTGAAGTGGTCGTCGGCGTTCAACAACAAGACCCTCCTGTTCGACGCGACGCTCGGCTGGCACAGCCAGCGGCACGGGCGCCTCCCCCCCGACGGCTCGAGGCTCGGATCGAGCGAAGGCCTCGCCGGCGTGCCCATGGTGATCTGGCAGAGGACCCGGAAGGACAACCGCCCCTGGCGGCATTCCATCGACGAGTTCGAGGCGCTCTCTCCCGAGGCGAGGGAGATGTGCGAGCAGCGCGACGTGGGCGACGTGCGCGTGGTGCCGTGCGCGGTGCGCAGCTACTGGACGGGCGGCCCCAACTTCCTCGAGGACTCGTCGCAGGACCGCTTCCAGCTCAAGGCGATGGTGACGAGCATCTTCGAGGGCCTCGGGCACCACGTCGTGAAGGGCGGGCTCGACGCCGAGATCATGCTGTACGACCACCAGAAGGCCTACCCGGGCCTCGTCGTTTACACGGAGAGCTCGGACGGCTCGTTCTTCTCGGACGCGCGACAGCTCGGCTTCCTGACCGGCCCCGAGATCGCCGATCACGTCCTCCAGCCGACGACCGAGGTGTCGTCGCTGTCGACGACGATCGGCGGCTTCGTCCAGGATAGCTGGAGCATCCTGGACAAGGTGACGCTGAACGTGGGTGTTCGTTATGACGCGCAGTACCTGTTCGACAACGACGGCGAGCTCGGGATGGCGCTGCCGAACCAGTGGTCGCCGCGCGTGGGCGTCGTCTACGACGTCACGCAGCAGGGCCGGTCGAAGGTGTTCGCGAATTACGCGCGCTACTACGAGAGCGTGCCCCTCGATCTCGTGGATCGCGCGTTCGGCGACGAGCGGCAGATCCGCGCCTATCACAGGGCGGCGACCGACTACGACGACCCGAACGATCCGGGCTGCAACCCGCGCGATCTCGAGGACGCGCTCGGCACGGGGCCGGGCCAGTGCATGAGCCACGAGAACCGGATCGAGGGCACGGAGGCCGCCTCGCCCTACGGGATCACGCCGGCCTCGTACGATCCGAACCGGCACTGGATCCCGACCGGCAGCGGCAAGACGCCCGTGGATCCGGACATCAGCCCGCAATCGTCCGACGAGCTCGTGCTCGGCGGCGAGTACGAGATCATCCCGACCGGGCGGATCGGCGCGATGTACACGAAGCGCTGGATGAACAACGTCATCGAGGACATGAGCCGAGACGAGGCGAGCACCTACTTCATCGGCAACCCCGGCAAGGGCATCGCCAAGGACTTCCCGGAGCCCACGCGCGACTACGACGCGCTGACCCTCTACTTTCAGAAGTCGTTCGACGATCTGTGGCTCGCCCAGGCGAGCTACACGCTCTCGTTCCTGCGCGGCAACTACTCCGGCCTCTTCCGTCCCGAGACCAACCAGCTCGATCCGAACATCACCTCGGATTTCGACCTGACCTCCCTCCTCGACAACCGCGAAGGCTACCTGCCGGGCGATCGCAGGCACGAGCTCAAGGTGTTCGGGGCGAAGTCGTTCTTGCTCCCGCGCGGCGATCTCGTCGACCTCGGGCTCACCTTCCGCTCGCGCTCCGGCGGCCCCACCGACTTCTGGGGCGCGCACCCGCTCTATGGCAACGACGAGGCCTTCATCCTGCCCCGCGGCTCCGGCGAGCGGCTGCCGTGGGTTCATAACGTGGATGGGCACATCGGCTACTCGGTGAAGCTCGCGAAGGACAGCTATCTCACCGTCACGATGGACGTCTTCAACCTCTTCAACTTCCAGGCGGTCACGTCGACGGACCAGCGCTACACGGTGGCCTACGTGGACGTGAGGGAGTGCCGCAACGGGACGTTCGCGGACCTGGAGCCGGCCAGCGGCGAGAGCTGCCTGAAGACGCTCGACGGCGAGCGGTTCGACAAGGCAGCGGACAAGAACCCGAATTTCGGCAAACCCACGTCCTACCAGGCGCCCCGGCAGCTCCGGTTCGGCGCGCGGGTCACGTTCTAGCCGCGACGCGCTGGCGAAAGGAAACAGGCGATGAAGATACGATTGCTTGGTTGGTTTGCAGGCCTCGCGGCGGTGGCGGCCGCGACGTCTCCGGGCTGCTCGCAGCCCAAGCCGGAGTGCACCGTCGGCAGCGCCACGAATTTCCCGTTCGCGGCGAAGCTCGTCCTCGTCGACGGAGATCCCGAGAGCCCGTGCGCGCAGAAGAAGGGCCTGACGCTGGGGATGCAGACCTACAACCCGGACGCGGGGGGGAATCCCGATCGGGAGACGAAGCTCGTCGCGCTCCAGACGGATCGCGACGAGTGGTCCGAGGGCGGCATGATCCTCGAAGAGAGCGAGGATCGGAAGACATATGCGCTCGGAGCCTTCGAGTCGATCGCGCCGGACGCCAACAACCTGTGCCGGATCCCGTCGCTCTCTCCTGCCGAGCTGCTGGTCGTGCCCGGAGGCGAGGGCGGGGCTGGCGGTGGCGGCGGTGGGGGCGGCGCAGGAGAAGGCGGCGCCGGTGGTGAGGGCGGCGCCGGCGGCGCCGGCGGCGAAGGCGGCGCCGGCGGCGCCGGCGGCGCCGGCGGCGAAGGCGGCGCCGGCGGCGAAGGCGGCGCCGGCGGCGAAGGCGGCGCCGGCGGCGAAGGCGGCGAAGGCGGCGAAGGCGGCGCCGGCGGCGAAGGCGGCGCCGGGCCTGCCGACGAGGGGCGCTCCATCAGGTACGAGTGGAGCAACATGGAAGTGTATGTGACGGCCGCGAACCTCGGGAATCAGTTCCAGGCCGACCTCACGTACTCCGAGGGCAGTTGCACCGCGAAGTACAGGGTCGTCGGGCTCTGGCCCGAGGTGCATTGCGAGAAGCTCAACGACGAGGGTGAGCCGACCGGAGAGCCGGAAGACAAGCTCTGCGACAACATCCCGGATCCCGAGGCGCCTTACTACCTCCCCTACGCCTCCGGCATCTCCGCGGATCTCAAGGTGAAGTGCGATCCCGACCTGCTCGTCTGCGTCCTCGACTCCGACACGATCCAGACCTTCGAGTAGATCCCGAATCGCCCCGCCGGGCGCGGCGCATCGCCCCGCGCCCGGGCTGGCACCGCGTCCCCCCAAGCTCGCCCACGCCTCGTCGCTCACGGGGCCTGCGCACCGGCGGGCCCCTCTGAAGCCCGCCGGAGCGCAGGCCCCGTGAGCGACAACCCCGGGACGAGCTTGGGTGACAGCGTGCTAGGGCGATCGCTTCGCGGTCACCTTCTCCAGCGCCGCGCAGGCGTTGCCGCTCGCGATGTCGAGCGCGGCGGTGAGCGCGCACAGGCGCGACGCGCGCCCGAGCGCGGCCGGGTTCCCCGACACGATCGCCCTCTTGGCCTCGTCGATCGCGCGCACCGAGAGCATCGTCCGCGCGCGGGGGGTAAGGTCCGCGCGGCGCGGCGCGAGCACCTCGCCGAGCCTCGGCCCCGGATCGGCGGCCGGCCCCCACGTCCAGACCGAGGCGACCAGGGCGTCCGCGAACGCCGCGCGCAGCTCGTCGCCGCCGCGCGCGCCGTCGCACGGCAACGCAGGGCCGCTCGGCCCGACGTCGGCGGCCGTGAGCCGCCGCTGCGCGATCCGCCGGAGCAGCTCGCCGCTCACGCCGGAGATCGCCTCGTCCTCGGCCGAGAACGCCCCCGCCTTGAACCGCACCGCGAACGCGGCGCACTTCGCGTCGCGCTCCTCGCGGCGCCGCTGCTCGTCCCGGGCCTTCTCCTCGGCGCGCTCGCGCGCCTCGCGCTCCCGCGCCTCGCGCGCCTCGACCGCCGCGCACGCCTCGATCCGCGCCGCCACGCGCCGCTGCTGCTCGCTCGTGGCCCGGTCGAGGTCGCCCTCCGAGATGCCGCGGACGGCGCACACCGCCGGCTGGCCGAGCAGGGCGTCGATCCGCGCGCGCGCCATGTGCACGCGCGCGATGACCGCGAGCGCCGCGACGATGACCAGCCCCGAGATCACGACCGTGGCCAGCCGGCGCAGGCGCCTCCGGCGATACGCCTTCTCCAGCGCGCCGCCGCCGCCCTCGTCGAGCAGCTTGCGGCAGCGGGCGAGCGTCGCCTGCCAGTGCACGACGTCCTCGGCGAGCACCTGCAACGGCTCCGAGAACGGGCCGTCGCGCCGGACCTTGCTCGCGAGCCGCTCGAGGCACATGCCCACGTCCGGCCCCGTGCCGTGGTTCGTCACCTCGGCGACCCCCTGCAGCATCCCGCCGAGGCGCCCCGCGTGGACGTTCCAGGCGACGACCGCCTCGGAATGGCTCTCCTCGAGCCGCAGGATCGCCTCGCGCACCTCGTCCATCGGCAGGAGGCGCTCGACGTCCTCGACGCGGACGCCGGCGAGCTTCGCCGCCTGCTCGACGCCGCGCCGGAAGCCGCCGAGCAGCCCCGCGGGCGCGAGCTCGTGGAGCCCCTCCGGCATCCTGCTCGCCTGGATGGACACGCCGGCCTGGTGAAGGGGCCCCATCGCGCAGGTGAGGAAGGTGCCCCCGAGCTTCACTTCCATGGAAATCGTCGCTCTCCTCTACCGCGGACGCCGCGGCGCGAAAAGCCTCGCCGCGGCGTCCGCGACGGTTCACCGGCTGCGGCGCGACGCCTCGAGGTCCCAGAGCGCGTAGAGCACATCCACGTCGTACTCGGTATGTCGCCACCCCGGGTGGAGCCGGTAGCTGCGCGGGAGCAGGCCGGCCCGCTGGATGGCCTCGGTCTGCTCGGCGAAGGTGTAAAGATACATGCTCACGCCGGACAGCTCGACGTCGGAGAGCGGGCGCGCCGCGCGCTGGTGCATCCGGACGTGCGGCCTGCGCTCGACGATGCTCACCAGCATCCGGCCGCCGGGCCGCAGCGCGCCGGCGAGGTTCGCGAGGACGAGCCCGAGGTCGTCGCAGAACTCCAGCGTGCCGAGGGCGAGGACGACGTCGAACCGCCCCCAGGCGCGCGGGATGGGCAGGTGGTAGTCGTGCTGGTGATAGGCGCCGTGGGGCCGCTTCTTGCGGGCGATCGCGAGCATGGCCTCGGCGATGTCGAAGCCCACGACGTCGACGGACGGCGGGAGATCGCGGGTGAGGTGGCCCGGGCCGCAGCCCGCGTCGAGCACGCGCGCCTCCCCGGAGACCGCCTCGCGCAGGAACGCGCGCACGAGCTTGTCGTAATGCTGGATGTCCTTCCAGGTGGAGATGTAGTCAGGGGCGAAGTCCTCGTAATACTCCGCGAGCCGCTCGATCCGGGTCGACCGCTTCATGGCGCGGCCCATCACGTGATGTCGTCGACCGCCTGGACGGTCTCGTGGATGTCGTGCTCGTGCGTGTAGCCGAGGATCTCGCGCGCCCGCCGGTCGTCGACCATGCACACGTAGCGGATGTGATCGAGCTCGGGGGCCGGGAACGAGGTCGCCCGGAACCGCCACAGCCGCGGGACCATCGTCTGCATGAGGAAATGAGGGATCGCGACGCGCGTCCGCCCGGTCATCGCGATGACGCGCGACAGCGGCAGCGGCGCCGGGCCCGCGAGGTTGAAGATGCCGCGCACCCCGGGCCGGAGCGCCGCGATGATCGCGGAGACGACGTCGTCCTGGTGGATGACCTGCACCATCGGATCGAACCCGAGGAGCGTCGGGATCACGTTGAGCCGGAGGTAGTTCGACGGCGCGTTGCGCACGGAGCCGAGGATGTGGACCGGCCTCAGGATGACCGTCTCGGTCTGCGGGTGCTTCCAGAAGAACGACTGCGCCAGCATGTCGACCTCGATGAGGTCGCGGATCTCGCTGAACGACGCGCCGCCGAGCAGCGGCGCGTCCTCGGTCAAGAACTGCGCGTTGTCGGGGCGCGGCCCGTAGGCGTTCGCGCTCGACAGGACGACGAGCTTCTGCACGTCGTACTGCGCGATGAACTCGAGCAGCCGCTGGAAGCCCGCGAGGTTCCAGCTGTGGTGCTCCATCTGGTTGACCCGCGGATCGTGCATGACCCCGAGGTGGACCACCGCGGCGAGCTGCTCCTGGCGGAAGAGGTCCTGGGTCTTCTTGCGGCGGATATCGAGCTGGTGATGCTCGATGTCCTTCGGCCGCCCGTCGAAGCTGCGCCGGTCGACGCCGATCACGCGCCGCTCGCGGTGGAGGCGCCGCGCCAGGCGCCGCCCGAGGCGACCGCAGATGCCGGTGACGAGGATGGGCCTGAGGGACGGATCGGTGTCCGCGCCGGGGCGGCGGACTCGGCCGAGCATGCGTTCGCTCATCGGCTCGACGGTCGCTTCGGGGCGGCCACTGGTCAAGTGGCTTCCTTCCGGTGCAGGCCCACGCGAGTTTTGCTATCGTCGCGCGCCCATGCCCAGCACGAGGGCGCTCGCCAGGCTCAGCCACTTCGCCACCCACAGCGCGCTGCCGCTCGTGCGGCTCGGGATCGACGGCGTGCGCGGCACGATCGACGACGCGACGATCCGGCTGCTCGGCCGGGACTTCGAGGATCGGCTGCGCCGGGTCGCGCTGCCGCTCGCCGCCGAGGGCGTCGACCCGTTCGGGCTCGACCCGGCGTGGGCGAAGTACGCGGTCGGCGTCGCCGCGTTCTTTCATCGCTGCTATTTCCGGACCGAGGTGCACGGCATCGAGCGCGTCCCGACCGGCCGCGTCCTCCTGATCGCCAACCACTCCGGCCAGCTGCCGTTCGACGGGCTGCTCATCGCGGCGTCGCTGTTCCTCGACGCGGAGCCGCCGCGCGTGATGCGGAGCATGGTCGAGAAGTGGACGCAGACCCTGCCGTTCGTGTCGACGTTCTTCTCGCGCGTGGGTCAGGTGGTCGGCGTGCCCGAGAACGCGCGGCGGCTGCTCGACATGGGCTCCGCGATCCTGGTGTTCCCGGAGGGGACGCGCGGGATCTCGAAGGGGTTCTCCAGCCGCTACCAGCTGCTCGATTTCGGGCTCGGGTTCATGCGGCTGGCGCTCGAGACCGACACGCCGATCGTGCCTATCGCGGTCATCGGGGGCGAGGAACAGTACATCTCGCTCGGCAACCTCGAGGCGGTCTCGAAGGCGCTCGGGATGCCCACGTTCCCGATCATCCCTCAGCTGCTCCTCCCCGGAGGCCAGCTCCCGCTGCCGACCAAGTACCGGATCTATTTCGGCGAGCCCATGACCTTCCGCGGCGACCCCGACGACGACGACGCGGTGATCCAGGAGAAGGTCGCGCTCGTGAAGGGCAGGATCCAGTCGATGCTGAACCTCGGGCTGAAGGAGCGAAAGAGCATCTTCTGGTGAGCGCGTGAGGGTGGCGGCGTCGTTCGGGGGGCTCCCCGGAGGGGCTGGAGTGTAGGCGGGCCACAAAACAGGCCCGCCGGAACGCAAGCCCCGGAGGTGAGCCCCCCGAACGACGCCGCCACCCTCACGCGCCCGCGAGCGTCACGGCGGCCTCGGGGCCGTGAGACAGGACGCGCGCGCGGCCGCCGAGGATGGCGGGCTCGTTGCGCCGCCCGTGGCCGATCGGCAGCCCCGCGACGACGGGGATGCCGAGGGGGAGCAGCCTGTCGCGCAGCACGTCGTCCACGGTGACGCCGTCCGGCCCCGGATTGCACTGCTCGAAGTCGCCGAGGACCACCGCCGCCGCCCGGGCGAGGTGGCCGCCGACCTCCAGCGTCGCGAGCATGCGATCGATGCGGTAGGGGCGCTCGGTGACGTCCTCGAGCAGGAGGACGCACCCGTCCGGCACCTCCAGGCGACCGGCCGCGGCGCAGGCGTGCAGCAAGGCGAGGTTGCCGCCGAAGAGCGGCCCCTCGGCGGCGCCGACGCGCAGCGCCGTGAGGCCGTCGAAGCGGCGCTCGCCCAGCGGGTCCTCGAGGGTGCGGATCAGCGCGTCGCGGGCGCGGGCGTCGCCGCGCCCGAGGGCGGCGACGTGGGCGCCGTGGAGCGAGGCGACGCCGACGCGCGCGGCCTCGACGTGGAGCGCCGTGATGTCGGAGAAGCCGACGATCCAGCGAGGGCGCTCGGCGAGGAGGCGCCAGTCGAGCCGGTGCACGAACCGGTTCGCGCCGTAACCGCCCCGGGCCGCGAAGATGGCGCGCACGTCGGGGTGCTCCAGCGCGCGGACGAGCTCGTCCCGCCGGCGCGCGTCGCTGCCAGCCAGGTAACCGGCCCTCGAGAACAGTCCTCGGCCCGGCGGGCCGGAGAGCGGGAGATCCATGCCCTGGTCAGCGTCACCTGCGCGCGGAGCGCCGCTGTCCGTGTCGAAGAGCACGCGGTAGCGCCGGGCGAGCCAGCCGAGGCCGACCCAGGCGAGGACGTGCTCGAACGGGCTGGAAGGGGCGATCACGGCGATGGTGTCGCCCGGTCGAAGCGCTGGAGGGAGGATCGGAGAGGGCATGATCGCAGAGGGCGTTCGCGGGACCAGCGCGCCGGGGACACGGCTTTCGGACGAGGATGCCGCGCTGGAGAGGCGCAGTCCCGAGGGGCGGCGGAGCCGGGTCGACTTTGCCTGTCGAGGCCGCCTGCCGCCCTGCGAGAGCGCAACCCGCCGGACGCGCGGCCTCGCCGAGGGGTGAGGCGCCGACGTTTAAGGAGCCCCGGAGTCGTCGTCGAGGAACTCCACCTCTTCTTCCACGTCACCTTCCACGTCACCGACGTCGACCGCCTCGGAGGCGGGCACGCCCGATGCCGCGGGCGGCTCGCCAGGATGCTGCGGCTGCGCCGCGAAATCCCCGGGCACCACGGGCTGCGGCTGCGCGTCGGGCTGCGCGGACGCCCACGGGGGAGCGACCGCCTCCATCAGAGAAGTCTGCTCCTGCTCGATGGCCCTGCCGTCGAGCAGGGGCTGGGTCGCGCGCTCGTCGAGATCGGGCTGCTCCAGGAGGACCACCTGCGCGCCAGCGGGCGGCGCCGCCTCGGCGCCCTCCACCACGCCCTCCTGCGCCGGGTACGGGGCGACGCCCTCCTGCGCCGGGTACGGGGCGACGCCCCCCTGCGCCGGGTACGGGGCGACGCCCCCCTGCGCCGGGTACGGGGCGACGCCCTCCTGCGCCGGGTACGGGGCGACGCCCTCCTGCGCCGGGTACGGGGCCGGCTCGTCGGCGCCGTGGCCCGCCTCGGCGCCGACGTACGCGTCCGCGTACGCCTGGGCCTGCTGCTCCGGGTCGACCTGCGGCGCCGGCAATGCGGCCAGCCCCTGGGATTCCGCCGCCGCCTCGGCGCCGACAACCGTGCCGGAGCCCGCGTAGCCGTTGCTCACCACGGCCGCCGCCACGGCGGCCTCCGCGCCGCCGGCCTCGACGCTCGGCAGCCGCGGGGCGAGCGGCGGCTCGGTCGGGGCGCGGCCCGGCGGCCTGGTCGGCAGCACGGGCGGCGGGGGGGTGCGCCGGAGGTTGCCGGACTTCGCCCGCTCGAGGCCCGCGGTCGCGTCGGCGTCGCCCGCCTTCATGCGGAGGACCCGGCGCCAGGCGTCCGCCGCCTCCCGTGCGTCCCCGAGCTCCTCCTCCCAGATGCGCGCCACCTTGCGGGCGAGCTCCGCCCGTTGCGCCGGATCACGGCCGCGGAGGATCTGGTCCTCGTAGAGCTGGATCATACCGCGGTGATCGCCGAGCTCCTGCAGCAGGCCGGACAGGTCGTTCATCACGTCCTGGTCCGAGGGCGACAGGTCGTGCAGCTTCTTCAGATCCGCGGCGGCGCCCTGCCGGTCTCCGAGCACGTCGCGCCGCAGCCTGGCCCGCCGCTGGAGGAGCTTGCGCACGAGCGGGCCGTCGAACACCCCGTCCAGCGCGCGGCTCAGCGTCGCGCCGACGCGGGGCATGTCGCCCACCTCGCGCCCGAGGGCCTCGAGCGCGTCCAGCGACGCGTCGTCGACCTGCGTGAGCAGGGCGTCGCCGAGCCAGCCGAAGGCGCGGTCGACGTCGCCCAGGTCCTGACGGGCGATCGTGGCCGCGCGGCGCAGCAGCGCCGCCCGGGTGCGGCCGCCGTCGCGCGACCCCTGGCCGCCCGCCGCGAGCGCCTCGGCGAGGATCGTGCGGAGCGCGACCGACTGCGATCGCGCGTCGCCGTCCCGCGCCACGCGCTCCAGGGTGGCGATCGTCTCTTCCTGGACGCCGCCGCCCAGCGCCAGATCGAAGAAGCTCCGCGCCCGATCGATGGCGCCGCGCTCGCAGGCCATCTCGGCGGCGCGGGCGAGCGCCGCGAGGCGATCCGACGGCGTGCGGCACCGGCTCACCTGGCGCTCGTACAGATCGATGAGGTGGTCCGAGGTGGGCATCAGCGCCGTCAGCCGCGCGAGCAGCGGCTCGACCTCGGCGGGCGGCACGCTCGCGAGCGCGCTCTCGCCGTGCTGGACGGCCTCCAGGGGATCGACGCCCAGCGCGGCGCGCACCTCGGCCTGCCGCACGAGCTCGGCGGCCCGGGCCGCGCCCGCCAGCTCCTTCGCGAGCAGCTCGTGCGCCACGGCGAGGGCGTCGAGATCCTTGAGCTCCACCGCGATCGCCTCGAGCTTCCCGGCGAGGGCGGCGTCGGCGGTGCGCGAGCGCGCGAGCTCCATGGCCACGCGCGCGGCGTCGCGGAGGCGATCGACCTCCACGAAGCGCTCGAACGCGCCGCGCAGCGCGAGGTCGCGCCCCGCGCGCGCGATGGACTCGTTCCAGGCGACCAGCTTGGTCGCGACGATCCCCTTCCACCCGATCCGGTCGCCGAGCGCGACGTACGCCTCCCTGCAGAGCTCGTCGCCCTGATCGGCGAGCCGCTCCAGCAGGGCCAGCGCCTCGTCGCTCCTGCCCAGCGCGCGGTCCAGGATCTCGGCCAGGCGGCGGGTCATCCTGGACGCTTCGTCCTCGTCCCCCTCCACCTCGATCAGGGTCGCCATGAGGCGCGCGACCTTCGGCCAGTCGCCCAGCCGCTCGGCGAGCCGCTGGAGCCGGGCGATCGCGTCGAGGTCGTCCGGCTCGGCAGCGTGGACGACCTCGAGCGCCCTCACGGCGCCGTGCGGGTCGTCGAGCGGCCCCTCGTACAGGGACGCGAGCCGCTGCGCGATCTCGACCCGCTCCGGGCCCTCCTCGAGCGCGAGCTCGCGCTCGAGCGCGCCGGCCGTGCCCCGCAGGTTGCCGCGCCGCTCCTCCAGCGCGGCGATCGCCCGGAGCGCGGTGCGGTTCTGCGGGTCGATCGTCCTCACGATCTCCTCGTAGCGCTCGATCGCAATGTCGACCTCGCCCGCCCCCTCCGCGAGCATACGCGCCTCCTGCAGGGCGATCGCGAGCTTGCCAGGCTGGCTGTCCGTGAGCGAGCCGAGCCTCCGGAGGAGCTCCACGCCCTGCTGGTGATCGCCGCGCTCGCGGGCGTCCTCGGCGAGCTGCGCGAGCGCCTCGGCGTCGTCGCCGTCCGAGAGCAGCAGCGTCAGGGTCTCGCGGGCCCCGGCGAGGTCGCCGAGCTCGCGCTGCGCCGCGGCCGCGGCCCGCCGCGCCGCCACCCGCTGCGCCCTGTCGCCGACGTTGTCGGCGCGGACCAGCAGGAACCGCACGAGCTCGGGCCGCCGATCGGCGCGGCGGTAGATGTCCTCGATCATGTGGGCGCAGGCGTCGCTCACCGGGTCGATCTCGATCGCGCGCTCGAGCTTGTCGACCGCGCCGTCCACGTCGCCCGCGCTGAGGAGCAGCTCCGCGGCCTGGACGAAGAGCGCCGGGCGCGCCGCGCGGCCCTCGAGCAGCGCGCGCTCGCAGAGCGCCCTCGCCGCCTCGGCGAGCCTCCCCGCCGCGACGTAGGCCTGCTCCGCGAGCTCCCACAGCCTGGCCTGCTTCAGCAGCGCGGCCGCCTGGATGTAGGCGTCGCCCGCGGCGCCCGGCTCGGCGAGCCGCGTCCGGAGCTCGCCGAGCTTCTGGAAGAGCGAGCCGCGGGTGAGCCTGTCCTCGAAGCGGGGGGCCGCGTCGCTGAGGGCCAGCGCCGCGAGATCGAACCGCTCGCCCCGCTCGAAGAGCTTGACGGCCGACTGGAGCGCCATACCGTCCTCCGGCGACAGGCCCGCGATGCGCAGCCAGGCCTCCGCGGCGGCGATCGGATCCCGCCGCTTGTGCTCGTGGAGCGAGGCGAGCTGCTTCTTGAGCTCGATCCTCTGCTCGACGCCGGGCGCCGCGGCCGCCTCCTGCTCGATCAGCGCGGCGAGGTCGTCCCAGCGGGCGCTCCGCTCGAGCAGCCGCCGCAGCTCGGCCGGGGCCTGCTCGTCGCCGGGATCGAGCTCGCAGAGCAGCTTCCAGGCCTGGACCGCCGTGTCCACGTCGCGCAGGTGCGCCTCGCAGAGCGCCACGACCTCGCGCAGCTGCGCCTTCCTGTCCTCGAGCGGCGCGGTCGGGACGCGCGCCGCCGCGAGCAGGACGTCCCGCAGCTCGGCGAACATCCGCTTCTCGCGGAGGTGCTCGTCGATCTGCGAGAGCGCGTCCGGGTTGGCCGGGTCCACCTTGAGCGCCTCGCGCAGCCTGGCGAGCGCCTGCGGCTTGCGGCCCTTGAGGAGCTCGTCCTGCGCGTCCTTCAGGAGCTGCGACGCCTCCGGGCCAGCCGGGTCGCCGCCGGGCTCGGGGGCCGGCCGGGAGCTCGGCACGCCTCGCGCCGACGCGGAGCTCGGCGCGCCTTCGTCCAGCGCCCTCGGCGCGGGCGCCGACGAGGCCGGCGCGAACGCGGCCACCGCGGGCTCGGTAAGCGGCGACACGCTCGCGGGGGCGGGGGCCACCGGCGCGGCGCCGATGGGCGGCGCCGACGGCGCGGCGCCGACGGGCGGCGCCGACGGCGCGGCGCCGACGGGCGGCGCCGACTGCGCGCGCGCAGAGGCGATCGCCGCCGCGCTCGGGGGCGGCACCGACGACGCGCGCGTGAGCGGCGGGGGAGGCGGAGGCGGCGGGGGCACGGACGCCCGCTTGCGCGCCTCGGCGGCCATGAACCCGTTCGGGTTCGCCTGGAGGTAAGCGAGGTACTGCGGGCGGAGCTCGACCGTGCGGCCCAGCTGCTTTCCGTAGTGATCGGCGAGCTGCATCGCGCGGTCGTGCCCGGGCGCCGCGCGGAGCGCGTACACCGAGTACGAGTAGCCGTACTCCCCGTCGTACATCTCCGCGAGCGCCACGAAGAGCTCCGCGGCCTCCTCGCGCTCGGGCTGCGGCACCGGCTCGCCGGCGTCGATGCGGTCGACGATGGCGACCCCGAGCGCCTGGATCAGCCCGACGTCGTGCGGCACGAACGCGCGCGCGCTCCGCAGCGCCACCGTGGCGCCCGCGAGATCGCCAGCGCGGCGCCGGATGTCGGCCTCGTCACGCAGGAGGGCGAGCCTCCGGTCCGGGTCGTCGATGAGCGCCTGCTCCATCGCGAAGTACGGGATCGCCTCCACGTACTGCTGCTGGGCCTTGAGCAGCTCGCGCGCGGCGTAGATCGCGTACACGTTGTGCGGGTCGAGCTCCACCAGGCGGCGCCAGTTCTCGAGCGCCCGGTCCGGCCGCGAGAGCGGGGGCTCACCCCACAGCCGGCCGAGCTCTTCGTGCAGCGTCGAGAGCTGCGCGCGCACCTCGGGCCGCTCGAAGAGCAGCGGCGTGAGCGCCTTGACCAGCCGCTCCAGCAGCGCGACGAGCGCCTTCTGGTCGCCCTTGTCGCGGTAGAGCTGCGCCAGCCGCTCCGCCGCCGTCCGCTGCGTCGGGTCCTTGTCGATCGCGATCATGAGCGTGCGCGCGGCGTGGTGCGCGTCGCCGATCGTCGTCGACCACACGTTGGCGGCCTCGCTCAGCCAGTGCGCCGCATACGACGGATCGGCGGTGGAGCTGCCGACCCGCTCGAGCAGCATCGCGTACGATCGTGGGTCCTGCTCCCCGGCGCGGTGAGCATATGCCAGGGCCTCCGCGTCATGTGGATTCGTGACGAGGCGCTGGATGAGCGTTTCCATCTCCCGGGGATCCATCGGTGCGCGGCGAAGGTACACGTTCGCTTCCGCTTCGTACAGCGGACTCTCGGCGCGGATCGCGATCGACCGCGGCCGCCTTTTGCGCCCCCAGCGCCTCGCCGGCGCGGCCTCGACCGCCGCGCCGCGCCTCGCGCAGCGCGGCTGCGCGGATGCACCATCAGTCGAATTTCACGTACGGCTTGCGCGACTGCGCCGGCTTGCGCCTCGGCGCCAGCGCGGGGGGGCGGCTCGCCGGCTCGGGGGCGGCGCTGGCGGTGGCCGCGGGGACCGGCGCCGGAGGCGGCGCGGCCTCCGCGCTGCGCGCCGCCATGTCGCGAGAGACCGCGTCGGCGAGCACCCTCACCTCGCGCGCCACCCCCGCCTCGACCCTGCGCACGCCGCGGTCGACCGGGCCGCGGAGCTCGCTCACGGCGAGCGCCATCACGGCGAGGGACAGGGCGACCGATCCGGCGGCCACGAGCGCCGTGCGCCTTCGCCGCGCGGATCGCAGCGTGCTCGGCGACCGCGCGCCGTCGATCTCGTCGCCCACGACCGCCAGGAGCTCGCCGGTCGCCCCGACCTCACCCGGGGCGGGCGCGCTGATGCGCTCGCGGCTCAGGTTGGGCCTGGCCTCGTCCATCGCGCGGTCGAGCTCCGCGATGAACTCCTGCGCGCTGTGCGGCCGCTCTTCGGGCCGCTTGGCCAGCGCGCGCTCCAGGAGCCGGGAGAGCGACGGCGGGATCCCGGCGTCCGGCGCCGCCTCGATCGCCGGCACGGGCAGCGACGTGATGTGCCTCGCCATCACGACCACGGCGTCGTCGTCGATGAACGGCGGCCGCCCCACCAGCATTTGGTAGAGCAGCACGCCGAGCGAGTAGAGATCGCTGCGCGCGTCGAGCGGCCTGCCTTGCGCCTGCTCCGGCGACATGTACCGCGGCGTCCCGAAGACGGTGCCGGCCTGGGTCTCGAGGGCGTCGACCGGCCGCTCGGTTCCGGTCATCACCTTCGCGATGCCGAAGTCGAGCACCTTGCAGATCTCCTCGCGCTCGCCCGCCGGCGGCCTCGCGAGGAACAGGTTGTCCGGCTTGAGGTCCCGGTGGATGATCCCCTTGTCGTGCGCCTCGGCGAGGGACAGGAGCGCGTGCCTGGCGAAGCGAGCGGCGTCGCCGACGCGCAGCCGCCGCGCCCGCTTGAGCCGCTGCCCGAGCGACTCGCCCTCCAGGAGCTCCATCGCGAGGTAGAGCGAGCCGCTGCTCCACGGCGCGTCCTCCCCGGGCGCGCTCTGCTCTGCGGAGCGGCCCCGGCCGAAGGCCGCGTCCGTCGAGTCGTCCACGACCTCGCCGAAATCGAAGACGGTGACCGTGTGCGGAGATCGCAGCAGGCTCATCGCCCGCGCCTCCCGCGTGAAGCGCGCCTTCGCTTGCGCGTCGAACGCCCGGTCGGACCGCAGGATCTTGATGGCCACGTCGCGGCCCATCGCCTCCTGGCGAGCGCGGTACACCGTGCCCATCGAGCCCGCGCCGAGCCTGCCCACGACCACGAACCGCTCCGCGATCGTGATCCCCAGGAACGGATCGCCGTCGGCCTCGGCGAGCGCCTCGCGGCTCACGAGGGCCAGCCCGTCATGAGGGCAGCGCGGCAGCCTCGGTCCTGGCGGCGCGCCCTGGCCAGCCCGGGCGCCGCGCTGGCTGCTCGGGGGCGCGGGCAAGCTGGACGGGCGCTGCGCGTCCAGCGCGACCGCCGCGAGATGGTGGCATCGCGGGCAAATCACCGCCGCAGCCCGGCTGGGCTCGCCCGGCGCGCCGGGTGCGCTGGCAGGGGACTGACCGTCGGCTGTCGGAGCTACCACCGCGATGCGGGGATCGTCCGTTACTTGGGCGCACATCGCAAGGCCAACGACGGACCCGTCGCGTAGGGGCGACACCCGAAGCGCGAGGCGTCGCCGCAGGACGCATCGCTGCAACAGACATCGCTGCAACTACGCTCGCCATCATCGGCCCCCCCGACGCACATGCCGCTCCGGCACTCGTCATCCCCGCCGCACGGAACGCCCACGGAAGCAAAGCCGCCCCCGGTGCGCAGCGCCGCGCACGCCCGGACCGTCGCGCCGTCACCGGCCTCCAGCAGGGCGCAGCCGACGTTGTAGACGGTGTCGCCGACCCGCACGCTCGGGCACATCTCCGAGCTGCAGCACGGGATCGTGCACCGGAACCCCAGGTCGCCGAGATCAGCGCAGATGCCGGAGGCGCAGTCGCCGTGCACGTCACACTCCTCCAGGGGACCCTTCATGCCCTGGCCGGGCGGCTGGCACGCCCAGGCCGAACCGGCCGAGATGAGACCCGTCGTGAGCTGGCAGGTCATCCCGGTCGCGGCGCAGTGGGTGTCCGAACAGCAGGAGTCGACGCAGACGCCGTCGCTGCAATGGCCAGAGCGGCAATCGCCAGGCGACGAGCACGCCTCGCCGGCGAGGCGCGTCCCCACCTCGGGCCGGTGGACGTCCCGGCCGACGCGACAGACGCCGGCCCCGCCCCCGGGTGGAACCCAGCAGACCGCATCCCGGCGAGGATCGCAGTCGCTGGAGCTGCAGCAGGGGCGAGCGCAGACGCTCTGCCGCTCGCCGTCGGGCTGCGTGACGCTCTGCCCCTCGCCGTCGAGCTGCGAGAGATCGAGGCAGAAGTCGAGCGGACGACAATCGCCGTCCTCGACGCAAGGCGCGCCCAGCGCGCGCTTGGCGACACAGGTCCCCCCCTCGCAGACGGCTCCCTCGGGGCACGACGGCGGCCCGAGGAGGCCCTCGTCCTTGTCCGCGCAGCGCACCGAGCCCAGCTCGCCGTCCACGAGGGCCTCGCACCCGATACCGAGGACCGCGAGCACCGAGAGCCCGCGGAGGAGCCTCCGCCCCGCGGCGCGCGGCCTCATCAGAACCGCACCTGGAGCCCGGCTCCCCCGGCGCCCAGCAACACCCTGACCCCCGGTCCTCCTTCGCCGGTCCAGGCGTCGCTCACGCGCAGCGCGCCGCCGTGATCTGCGAGCGGGGCGCGCTGCGCGGCCGACGCCGGGCGAGCGGCCTGCGAGCTCGCCGCCGGAGCGCGCGGCGACAGGTACAGATAGAGCGCCGCCGCCCCGGAGACCCCGGCGCCCAGCAAGGCGATGTCCGCGGCGACAGCCCACGTGTGGGCGGCGGTCGCGTCGGCCTGCAGATCGGCGATGGAGACGCCTCCCCCGGTCCGCGCGCCGACGCCGGGATCCCGGGCCATGGCGAGCGCGGCGAACACACCGCCGGCGACGAGCGCCCCGGCGGCGATGCCCCCGCTGACGAGGAGCGCGGGGGACAGCGGGCTCGCGCGAACCGCCGCGCCCGTCGGGCGCAGCGGCGGCGCCTCCGCGTAGCGGACCCGCGGCGAGGCCGCCTCCGCCGGGGTCGGTGCGCTGGCGAGCTCCCGCTTCGCCCCCTGGAGCCGCTTGAGGACCGCCGCGACCTCCTCGCGCTCCTTCGGCAGCGTTTCCATGGCGAGGTAGTGAACGTAGTAATGCTCGGCCTGCTCGATCTGGCCCAGCCGCTCGTGGATGACAGCGAGGTTGTAGACGAGCTCCTTCCCCTCGGGATCGAGCGCCACCGCGGCCTCCAGCTTCGCGATGGCGGCGCGGTACGCGCCGCGCTGGTAGAGCACCCGCGCCGCATCGTGCAGCGCGGTCGCCCGCTCGATGCGGCGCCGCCTCTCCTCCGCCTCCGGATCCCTCTCCGCCGCCTCCGGCTCGCTCTGCGCCCCGTCCGGCGACGGCGGAGGCGACGCGGGAGGGGCCGGCGCCTGGCCGGGCGAGGGCTGCGCGGCGGCGGGCGATACGGGCATGCCCCTCGGTGAGCCGAGCGCTTCCCGCAGCGGCTCCTGGGCGGCCCGCGCCGGCGACGCCCAGAGCGCGGCCGCCGTGAGCCAGCAGGCGAAGCACACCCGGACACGCCGGCCCTCGGGACCGCTCGACGGACGCAGGCGTGCGGTGAGGTTCGTCACGGCCGCCCACCATAGCGTAACTTCCGCAAAGACATGCCCTTCTTGCGTCGAGCGGGTCGGCGCGGACGCGACACGTCGGCGTGCCGCCGTTCACCTGAGCCGGCAGGTGTACTCGCCGAGGAGCACGAACGCCCTCTCACACCGGACGTCCACCGTGCGCTTCGCCGTGGTGAACTCGAAGGTCTGGCCGAACGGCGTCCTCTCCATCCGGGTCATCTGCGCCCTGCAGCCCTCGCCCTCGGCGCGCCGCGCCGGCGCCCCCGCAGCGCCGTCCCCGCCGCACGCGACGAGCGCGGCGCGCCGCTCGACCGCGGCGTTGTCGGAGAAGACGTTGTAGGCCGCCGAGACGCTGAACACGACGCAGAGGCCGAAGACGAGGAGCTGGACGAAGCGCTTCACGGGCCGAGCTTATCCTGTCCGGCGCGCGAGGGATGGATCCTGCGCGGCGAGGCGCTGCTCAGAGCCGCACGCCCGAGCCGGGCAGCGGGTGCCACGGCTGGCGGCGGGTCGTGTACTGACCTCGCACGAACGCCCCGAGCACAGGCGCGATGTTGCGCGCGATGTCGTCGTCCCACTCGCCGCCGTTGATGCCGTCCCGCGGGGTCAGATCCGGGGAGAGCAGGAAGAAGCCGGGGTAGAGCCGCCGCGGCATCTTGATCTGGTCGAGGTCCTCCTTGAAGACGTCGATGTCCACGCGCACGAGCCGCACGCTCCGGAGCGCGGTCTGCATCAGCGGGTCGCTGAGCGACCGGTCGACGCCGCGGCACGGCTCGCAGGCGTCGCTCGTGGTCATGACGAGGACCTTCTCGCCCTGCGCATACGCCTCCGCGCGCTGCTTGGCGAGCTCCTCGCTCAGCGTGGAGACGTCGACGCCGATGTCGACGATGGACAGCGCGCCGAGGCGCCGGTGGGTCGTGCGCAGCGGGACGCTGCCGCCGGGCTGCGCCGCCGGGGGGGGCGCGTCTGGCAGCGGCGCCGCCGGCGACGCGGTGCTCACGGGCTCCGGCAACGCCTCTGCCTCTTCGAGGGCGGACGCGACCTCCGCGCCGCTGTGCACCCGCCACATCCACGCGCCGAAGCCGATCGCGGCGCACCAGCCGAGGGTGAGCAGGACGCCGAGCGAGAGCCCCACGCTGGCGAGCGCATGGCCCCTGCGCCGCTCGGGGGCCTGCTCGATCTCGCGGCGCGCGGCCCAGCCGAACACGACGGCGGCGACGGCCCCGAGCGGGCCAAAGAGCGTCGCCACGACCGAGCTCACGGCCAGCGTCGACAGCTGCCGCCGCTCCGGCCGGAGCGGCGGGGTGAGGTAGGGATCCGGGATGACGGGCAGCGGCGATGGTGCGTCGCCCGACGGCGACGGAGCGGGCGCGCAGGCGACGCGCGCGCCCTGCTCGCAGGAAGGCGCGCTGACGGGCGGCTCGCCTTCATGGGGTTGCATGCCGTCGCGCGCCGCGGTACGGAGCGCCTCCCCGGGATCGTTCGCATCACGGTTCGGCGATGACTGACTCGGGCCGAAGGCGTGGATCACGTCCCTCATCGTAGCGCCAGAGTCCGCGCCATGCCCGCAGTACGCGCTGTCCAGGGCCAGGGCTCAGGGGATACAGGCGCGCTCGATCACCCGGAGGACTGCGCGCTTCGTGCTCACACCGCGGCTCATCGGCTCCGTCCATGCGACGCCGATGCGCTCGCCGGCGGAGGCCAGGCTGGGAGAATCCTTTACGGGATTCACCCCATCCGACATCCGGAGACCACGGGCAGAGGGTGCGCCGTCGGCGGCCAGCCTGACGAGCAGGAGCTGCGCGTCCGCCTTGCCGTCGTGGCCGACCCACGCCACGACCGCCCCCTCCCCGCTCGGCAAGAGCGCCCGCCACTTGCCCTTGCCCACGATCCACGGCGCCGAGCGCGGCCGCGCCCCGGCGTCCAGCGCGCGGGCGATCAGGGTGTCCCCCTCGCTCCAGACCACGAGCGCCCCGCCCCCCCCGGTGGCGACGAGCCCGAGCCGCTCCCTCGCCGGGGCTCCCGTTCCCGCGCTCGCCGGGCGGTCGCTGCCCTGAGGCTTCGCGACCACATGGGCGTCCCCTTCCTTGCCGGAGGCGTCGAACCGCGAGGCGCGGATACTCCCGTCCTCCTCCTCGTACCATGCGAGCACCTGGCCGCCGGAGGTGTCGGCGGCGATCGCCGGCCAGCGCGGCTTCCTGGTGTGGTGCGTGACCCCGAGCGCCTTCACCTGCGGCTGCGCGGGATCGACCGGCGCGAACAGGAACACGCCGAGCTGGCTGCGCTCGGCGCCGAAGGGCGCCGCCGCGACCAGGGCGCCCCCCGGCGCGGGCGCGAGGGCGACCTGGTCGCCCACATCCCGTCCGATCGCGCCGATGTGCTGGATCCCCACCGGCGGATGCGTCTCCCAGCGGGGTCGGGCGTACGCGAGGCCCTCCGCGTCGAACCACGTGACCGCCCACTCCTCTCCAGAGGAGAAGATCCGGAGCCACTCCTCGCGGGTCTGCGAGATCGCCCTGGCGCGGGCGATCTGCTTCGCGTCGACGTCGAAGCCGGCGAACGCGATCTGCGCGTCCCCCCGCTTGAGGTCCACGAACCACGCGGCGCCGAACGAGCCGTCGGCCCGCCCGGCGATGCCCATCCCCGGGCGCTGGATGTAGGTCGCGATGTCCCCGGACTTCACCTTGCAGCCGGCGACGTCCGCGACAGGAGTGAACTCCTGCACCCCGGCCCCGCGCGGAGGCCCGAGCTCCACCGGCGCCGCGCCCAGCGGCTTCACCGAGGCACTGGCGGCCGCGACCGCCGAACCGGCATCCGGTGAGCTCGCCGCTGCTTTCGCCGTCGCGGCGCCCCCGGAAGGGGCGGCGCCGCGGTCGCAGGAGGCGGCAAGGAACGCAAATGTAGAGAGGGCCACTACAGTGGCTGAGGAAAGATAAGGCGAGAGCGTGGTGCGAAGCAGAGGACTTGAACCTCCACGGGAGTTACCCCACTGGAACCTGAATCCAGCGCGTCTGCCAATTCCGCCAGCTTCGCGAGCGGGACGGCATCACTACCCGCCCCCTCCCCTCCCGTCAAGCCCTACGTTGTGCCCCGAGCGTCTTTTGTTCTGCGTCGCGCTCTTCCCCCCGCGGAGATCCTGCCCGCGTGCCCGCCATGGCCCGCTCGCCTCCCCGGTCCGCCGCGCCCCGTGGGTCACCCGGCCTCTCGCGCCCCGTGCGCGTCGCCCCGCTCGTCCCGCCCACCCCCCCGCCCGTCCTGTGCCGCGGTCGCTCGCCGGCGCCGCGGCGGTGCACGGCGTGAGGCGCATGTGCTAGGGGAGCCCGCTCCCATGGCGGTCATCGGCTCCCCTCCCCCTCTCCTTCTCTTCGTCGGCGTGCGCGCCGTCGACCCGGCTCAGCAACTCGACGACGTGGTCGATGTCGTCGTGGAAGACGGCGTCATCAGCCGCGTGGGGCGCGGCGCAGCGACCGACGATCTGCGCCGCGCCGCCCAGGCCGAGATCGTCCAGGGCGACGGGCTGCTGCTCCTGCCGGCGTTCGTCGACCTCCACGCCCACCTCCGCGAGCCCGGGCACGAGTACAAGGAAGACATCGCCTCCGGGCTGGCCGCCGCCGCGGCCGGCGGGTTCGCGCACGTGTGCGCGATGCCGAACACGAAGCCCGTCAACGACACCCGCTCCATCACCGAGGCCATGGTCGCGCGCGCCCGCGCGCTCGGCGGGCCCGCGCTGCACCCCATCGGCGCGATCACGATGGGCCAGCGGGGCGCGGAGCTCACCGAGATGGCCGACCTCAAGGACGCCGGCGCGGTCGCGGTCTCCGACGACGGGCGCTGCGTGACGTCGAGCGCCGTGATGCGCCGCGCCCTCGAGTACGCGAAGACGTTCGACCTCACGGTCATCCAGCACGCCGAGGATCACGCGCTCACCGAGGGCGCGCTGATGCACGAGGGCGCGGTCGCGACGCGGCTCGGCCTCCGGGGCTGGCCCCGCGTGGCGGAGGACATCATCGTCGCGCGGGACGTGCTGCTCGCCGAGGCCACCGGCGGGCGCTACCACGTGGCGCACGTCTCGTCGCTCGGGGCGGTCCGCATCCTCCGCGAGGCGAAGTCCCGCGGCATCCCCGTGACCGCCGAGGTGACGCCCCACCACCTGACGCTCACCGACGCCGCGGTGATCGGCTACGACACCGCGTGCAAGGTCAACCCGCCCCTGCGCGAGCAGGCGGACGTCGACGCGCTCCGCGAGGCGCTCGCGGACGGCACGATCGACGCGATCGCCACGGACCACGCGCCCCACTCGACGCTCGAGAAGGACTGCGAGTTCGCCGAGGCGTCGCCCGGCCTCATCGGCCTCGAGCTCGTCGTGCCCGTCCTGCTCGACCTCGTGCGCGCGGGCGCCCTGCCGCTCGGGCGGCTCGTCGACGCGCTCACCCGCGCGCCCGCCCGCGTCGCGAGCCTCGCGGCGCCCACGATCAAGGCCGGCGCGCGCGCCGAGCTCTGCCTCGTGGATCCGAACCTGACGTTCGTGCTCGACCCGGCGCGGCTGCGCTCGAAGAGCAAGAACACGCCGCTGCTCGGGCGGCAGCTCACCGGCCGCGTGAAGATGACGCTGGCGGCCGGCCGCGTCGTCTTCGTCGACGGCGAGGGGGCGGCCTGATGAGGTCGCGCACCGTCCACTTCGTCAGCCTCGGGTGCCCCAAGAACCGCGTCGACTCCGAGGTGATGCTCGGCGTCGCCCGCGCGGCCGGCTACGCGCACGTCGACGACGCGGCCGACGCCGAGGTGATCGTCGTCAACACCTGCGGCTTCATCGGCGAGGCGAAGAAGGAGTCGATCGACGCCATCTTCGAGATGGCGCAGCACAAGGAGGGCGGCCGCTGCAAGCGGCTCGTGGTCGCCGGCTGCCTCTCGCAGCGCCACCCGGAGGAGCTCGCCCGCGAGATGCCCGAGGTCGATCACTTCCTCGGGTCGAGCGACATGCTCAAGCTCGGCCGGGTGCTCGCGGGCGACGCGGAGCGGATGCTCGTCGGCAACCCCGCCGAGTGGCTGATCCGCGCCGCCGATCCGCGGACCCTCTCCACGCCCGGCGGCAGCGCCTACGTCAAGATCGCCGAGGGCTGCAACCGCACCTGCTCGTTCTGCGTGATCCCGGACCTGCGCGGCGGCCAGCGCTCGCGGCCGATCGCGGACGTGGTGCGCGAGGTGGAGCAGCTCGCGGCGGCGGGGGTCCGCGAGATCAACCTCATCTCGCAGGACACGATCGCCTACGGCCGCGACGCCGGGGGCCGCGCGGACGGGCGCGCGACGCTCGCGGAGCTCGTGCGGCAGGTCGCCGACGTGCCGGGCGTCCGCTGGGTGCGGCTGTTCTACCTGTACCCCGAGACGATGACCGACGAGCTCGTCGAGCTGCTCGCGGGCCACCCGCGGGTCGTCCCGTACGTGGACATGCCGCTCCAGCACGCCGCCGACGCGATGCTGCGCCGGATGCGGCGCGGCCACGGCGGCGACCGCCTGCGGCGGGTCGTCTCCACGCTGCGCGAGCGCGTCCCCGGCCTCACGTTCCGCACCGCGTTCATCGTCGGCCACCCGGGGGAGACCGACGCCGAGTTCGAGGAGCTCTGCGATTTCGTGCGCTGGGCCGAGTTCGAGCGGGTCGGCGTGTTCCGCTACTCCGACGAGGAGACGAGCCAGAGCCACGCGCTCCCCGACAAGGTGCCCGCGCGCACGGCCGCGAGCCGCTACCGCCGCCTCATGACGCTCCAGCGCCGCATCTCCCACAAGAAGAGCGCCGCGATGATCGGCCGCGAGCTCGAGGTGCTCGTCGAGGGGACGAGCGACGAGCACGAGTACGTGCTCATGGGCCGCCACGCCGGGCAGGCGCCGGAGATCGACGGTCAGGTCTACCTCTCCGGCGGCGAGGTCCGCCCCGGCGAGATGTGCCGCGTCCGGATCACGCAGGCGAGCGACTACGACCTCGTGGGCGAGCTTCTCGACGAGGGCGAGCCCGAGCGCGACGCCGCGCTGCCGCCCGCCGTGATCGCCGGCGCGGCCCCGTCGCTCACGGCGAAGCGGCGCGTCGCGCTGCGCGTGCTGCAAACCGATGGACGCGAGCGCCAACAGAATTGACGGCGCCCGCCGGCGCGTCGCCGCGCGATCGCTGAAATGACCAGGGGGCGCGCGGTCGCGTCGCCCGCACGAGCGCGGCACACCGTGTGCTATCACGGCCCATCGATGCTTCGCCGCGCCGTGCTTCGCTTCGCCCTCGCCGCCCTCGCCCTCGCGACCTCGCTGCTCGCCGGAGCGGCGTGCCTGAGCCCAACGCTGCCGCTCCCTCCGCCCGAGCCGGCCGACACGATACGGCCGTCCGCGGCCACGGAGGGCGTGTGGCAGATCTCGGGTAGCTGCACACCCGGCGCGCGCGTCAGCCTGTTCAACCAGCGGACGCAGCGGGGCGTGATCGAGGACGACGCCGACGGCAACGGCCGCTACCACCTCGAGATCGAGGCCGAGGTCTGCGACACCCTCCTCGTCTGGCAGGAGCTGATCGTCGAGGGCAGCGGGACCGAGGTGAGCGAGGCGGCGTCGTTCGTCGTCGAGGAGCGCACGCCGCTCGGCGTCGTGAGCGACGCCTGCCCCTGAGGCGATCGGCGACGCAGCGCGCCGCCCCCGCTCGCCGCCGCTGACGGGGGCGCGGGGCCTCGTGATAGGGTGCTGACGTGATGGCGTCGATCCCGCCGAGCGTCCCGCTGAACGCCACCCGGGTGCTGGTCGTCGATGATGAGCCGGGGCTCCGCCAGGTGCTCACCGTCGCCCTGCGCCGGCAGGGCTACGAGGTCGCGGTCGCGCCCGGCGCGGGCGCCGCGATCGAGGCGATACGCCAGAACCCGCAGCCGTTCCCGCTGATCCTCACGGATCTGGTGATGCCCGACGGCTCGGGCATCGAGGTGCTGACGGCCGCGAAGGCGCGGAGCGGCGCGACCGAGGTGATCGTGATGACCGCGCACTCCACCGTGGAGAGCGCGCTCGACGCGATGCGCCACGGCGCGTACGACTTCGTGACGAAGCCGTTCTCGCCGGCGGAGCTCGCGGCGCTCGCCGCGAAGGCGCTCGAGAAGAGCTCCATCGTCACCGAGAACCAGCGGCTGCGCGCGCAGCTCGAGCGGCGCGACGCGGGCGCGCGCGAGCCGCTCGGGGCGGGCGCCGCGATGCAGCGGATCTCCGAGCTGATCGGCAAGATCGCGCCGACGCGCACGACCGTGCTGATCACGGGCGAGAGCGGGACCGGCAAGGAGCGCGTCGCCCGCGCGATCCACGATCAGAGCGACCGCGCCGGGAAGCCGTTCCTGGTCGTCAACTGCGGCGCGATGCCGGAAGCGCTCATGGAGAGCGAGCTGTTCGGCCACGAGAAGGGCGCGTTCACGGGCGCGGGCGCGCGCTCGCTCGGGCTGTTCCGGGAGGCCGACGGCGGGACGCTGCTCCTCGACGAGATCGGCGAGCTGCCGGCCGCGCTGCAGGTGAAGCTCCTCCGCGTGCTCCAGGAGCGGAAGGTGCGCCCGGTCGGCGCCGCCGCGGAGATCGCGGTGGATGTCCGGGTCCTGGCCGCGACCAACCGGGACGTGGAGGCCGAGGTCCGCGAGGGCCGGTTCCGGCAAGATCTGTATTACCGACTCAACGTCATCCGCATCGAGCTGCCGCCGCTGCGCGAGCGGCCCGAGGACATCTCGCGGCTCGCCGAGCGCTTCATCCGCCGCTTCGCGGCGGAGCTCGGCAAGGATGTGCGCGGCCTGACGACGGACGCCGTGCGTGCGCTCGACGCCTACACCTTCCCCGGCAACGTGCGCGAGCTGGAGAACATGATGGAGCGCGCGGTGGCGCTCGCGGGCGGGCCGACGATCGGCCTCGGCGATCTCCCGAGCGCCGTCGCCGGGCTCAGCGCGAGCCCGGCCCCGCTGCTCGCGGAGCTGCCTCCGGGCGGGTGCGCGCTCGACGACGTGCTCGGCGAGGTCGAGCGCCGGCTCATCCTCCAGGCGCTCGAGCGCACGGGCGGCGTCCGCAAGGCGGCCGCGAAGCTGCTCGGCGTCACGTTTCGCTCGCTGCGCTACCGCCTGGCCAAGCACGCCCTCGCCGCCGAGGGCGAGGGCGACGACGACCAGGACGGCGCCCGCCGAGAATCGTCACCGCCCGGCGCCCCGGGGTGACGGTTTTCGTCACCGCCGGAGGCGAAACCCACCTCGGCTCACCTGCGGCCCGAACCGCTTCATTCAGGAAAACGGAGTCGATCCATGAGCATTCCGCGCAAATCGCCGACGCTGCTGGGCCGCGCTCTCCGTGGCATGGCACCTGCTGAGAGAAGCGAACGAATGCAGCTCACGCGGCGACAGCGAGGCGCATCTCGGCGGGGGTTCACGCTCGTCGAGCTCCTCGTCGTCGTGACGATGGTCGGTGTGCTCGCGGCGCTCGGTATGGTCGGCTACCGCAAGTACATGGACGCGGCGGGCATGGCGGAGCCGAAGGCCGTCATCCAGGGGATCCGCGGTGCGCAGGAGGCCTACAAGGCCGAGATGCTCGTGTACCTGAATGTCTCGGGTGCGCTCGACGACTGGTATCCCACGGGCCCTCTCGACGATCGGAAGCGCGGCTGGAACGACTCGAGCCACAGCGACTTCGCGAACTGGCAGCGGCTCAACGTGACCACGGACGGCGCGGTCCGCTTCGGATACGCGGTGGTGGCAGGCGTCGGGACCGGCTTCACGGTGACGGCGCACGACGACTTCACGTGGACCGGGCTGCCCGGGCCACCGCTGGCTGACCCCAATTTTGCGCCCAGCGGTCCCTGGTATGCCATCCAGGCGGCCGGTGATCGTGATGGGGATGGCACCCTGGCCTTGCTCCTGACGACATCGACGATGTCCGGAATCTACTGGGAGAACGACACGGAATAGAGGATGTTTTGCCCCGGTGCGGACGCCCGGAGCGCCTGCTTCCGCGAAAGAGGATCATCGCATCGCGGGCCGGCCGGGCCCCGCATCAAGACGTTACGCAGTCAGGTCTATCAGCAACCGAAAGCATCACGGAGGATCGACACCCATGCGTGCACTCAAGCGATACGACAGAAGAGGCTTCACGCTCGTCGAGCTCATGATCGTCGTCGCCATCATCGGCGTCCTCGCCGCGCTGGCGGTCTACGGCGTCACCAGGTACCTCGCGAGCGCGAAGACCTCGGAGGCCAAGAACACCGTGGGCGCGATCTCCCGCGCCGCCGCCGCCGCATATGATCGGGAGATCGCCGCCTCCGAGATCCTGGAGAATGGCACGGCGACGCAAGCGAGCCGGGCCCTCTGCGATACGGCGGGCGCGGTCCCGACAGACCTTGCCGATGTGGCGAACAGGAAGTACCAACCGAACACGGCTCCAGACACGGACTTCGATACGGGCACGGATCAGGAAGGGTGGCGGTGCCTGAAGTTCTCGATGTCGCAGCCGATCTACTACCAGTACAACTACACGCGCGGCGCCAATACCCCGAACATGCCGGGCACACCTCCGGGCGTCGGCGCCGGCGCGGCCGGCTTCGAGGCGGGCGCCATCGGCGATCTCGACGGTGATGGCGTCTACAGCGGCTTCGCGCGCGGCGGCACCATCTTCAGCGGCCAGCTGGCGCTGGCCACGACGGTCTACGCCTTCAACGAGTTCGAGTGATCTCTCCGGCTGCCCGGCTCGCGTGAGCCGGGCAGCACCCGTCCATGGGCGTCGTCCGCGAGCGGAGGGAGCGTGTCATGTCGCGCACGACAGCGATCCGTGGACGAGCCTTCACGCTCGTCGAGCTCATGATCGTGGTCGCCATCGTCGGCGTCCTCGCCGCCCTCGGGGTCGCCGGCGTGCGTGGCTACCTCGCCACGGCCAAGACAGCGGAAGCGAAGCAGACCGTCGGCGCCATTGCCCGCGCCGCCGTCACGCAGTACGAGCGCGAGCGCGGCGTCCCGGAGCTGCAGCCCAGCAACAGCGCCCCCGCTACGCCAAGCCGGGTCCTCTGTGCTTCGGCGACGCCGGTACCCTCCGATTTCGCCTCCGTGCAGGGGACGAAGTACCAGCCGAGCGCGGAGCCCGGCGACGACTTCATGACGGGCACGAACCTCGCCGGCTGGCAGTGCCTCGGCTTCTCGATCGCCCACCCCATCTACTTCCAGTATTCGTACCTGGTCGGCGGCGACTACGTCAGCCAGGACATGCCCGGCTCGCCGCTCCCCGGCGGCCCGGAAGGGTTCGAGGCGGCGGCGCGCGGCGACCTCGACGGCGACGGCCAGACGTGCACGGTAGTCCGCACCGGCGAGGTGTTCGGCGGCCAGCTCGTGACCAGCACCTTGATCTACACGAACGGCGACCCGGATTGACCCGGGCCGCGCGCCTCGGTGGCGCTTGTTGGATCGCGGCGGGGTGAGGTAGAGAGAGAGCCATGACCTGGCGCTCCTGGAGCGCGCTGGAGCTCAGCGCGGCCTTCGCGGTCGGCGGCAGCGTCCTCGCCGTCGCTGTTCCGGCCTTCTTCCGGAATCTCAGCGCTTCCAAGCTGAGCGAGCCGATCGAGGGGCTCGACCGGCTGGTGACCAACGCGGTCGTCTACGCCGAATCGAAGCCGCAGGAGATCAGCTTCCCGCCGTCCGCCCCGCTCACGCCGGCCCAGGTGCCGCGCGGCGTGCGCTCGGTCGACCCCAAGGACGCGTGGGAGCACCTCACGTGGAAGTCGCTCGATTTCCGCTTCGACGAGCCGCACGCGTTCTCCTTCCAGTTCACGAGCGAGCTCGACGCGTCGACGAAGATCATGCGCTTCGTCGCCACGGCCCACGGCGACCTCGACGGCGACGGGGCGCTGTCCACGTTCGAGGTGCGGGGCGATCGGGTCCCCGGTCAGCCCGCCCGCGTGCTCCCGGGCATGTTCGTGGACCGCGAGGTGGAGTGATGGGGGCTCGCGCGGCGTCCGGGCCCGACGGCCCGCCGGCGGCCCGCCCCCGGCTCTCGGGCGCCCGCGACGCGCTCGTCACGCTCGCGCTCGCGGCGGTGGCCGCCGTGGCGATCGGGAGCGTGCGCGCGCCGGCCGCCGACCTGGAGCGCCGGGTCAAGGAGACCTCCGACGTCTACGTCCTGCCGCCGCCGGACGATGTGGTCACCCTGTCGCTCGGCTACCGCGCCGCCCTGGCCGACCTGCTCTGGTCGCACGTGCTCGTCTCCCAGGGGCTGCACACCTTCGAGCGCCGCCGGTTCGAGAACCTCACCCTGCTGCTCGACTCCATCAATGCGCTCGATCCGACGTTCCGCGACCCTTATCTGTTCGCCGACGCGCTGATCACCTTTCAGGCGAGCACGACGCCCCGCGAGGAGATCCTCAAGGCGCGCGAGATCATGGAACGCGGGGTCAAGCACCGCCCGCTCGACGGCGAGCTCTGGCTCGCCCTCGGCCAGTTCGTCGCGTTCATCGCGCCGGCCGGCTACCTGACCGATCCCGACGAGAAGGCGCAGTGGCGCCTCGACGGGGCGCGGATGCTCCAGCGCGCCGCGGAGCTCGGCGGCAACGACGCGAACATCAGCTGGCAGGCCCTCGGCGGCGCGGGCATCCTGGGGCGCGCCGGGGAGCGCGAGGCGCAGATCCGGTTCCTCCAGCGCACCCTCGCCGTGACGGACGACGAGGAGCTGCAGCAGCAGATCCGCGCGCAGCTCGATCACCTCCTCGGAGAGCGCGCCGCGGAGGCGTATCGCCGCCGCCTCGATGGCTTCGCGGAGATCTGGCGGCGCGACCTGCCGTTCGTCAGCAAGTCGATGATGCTCGTGCTGGGGCCACCGCGCGACACGGCCTACTGCGCGGGGGGCGCGCACGCGGACGAGCCTCGTTGCGCGCCCACGTGGCGCGCCTGGGCGGAGCGGCTCGAGAGCCCGGGCGAGAGCGCGAAGTGATCCAGGAGCCTGCGGGGCCCGGGGGGAGACTCTCCTCCTCTCCTGGCGCCTTGACGGTTCGAATCGCTCATCGCTCTGGCCAGAGAGACGACCAGCCGCCGGAGGAGCAGAGAGCACGGCGCGCTCGATTCTCCCGCTCCTCTCTGCGCCTCCGCCGACAACCGCTCGGGATCAGTCGAACCTGACGGCCGCGGTCTTGGTCTCTCCGGCCTTCAAGGAGACGGTGACCGACTTCCTCCCGAGCTCCGGATGGATGAACGTCACCGTGTGCGACCCGGCCGAGACGCTCAGACCGACCTTCGGCGTGCTCCCGAGCGGCCGCCCGTCGAGGACCACCTTCGAGACCGGGATCGAGTTGATGTTCAGCGTCGCGCCCGCGGCGGCAGCCTCGGACGCCGGCGCGGACGCCGGGCGATCCTCCCGCGGCGCCCTGACCGGCGCCGGCGTGGCCGCGACCGGCGCGGGCTTGCTCGCCTCGCGGAGCTCGATCCGGACCGTCTTCTCGGCCTGCCCGTCCTCGAACGAGAGCTCCTGGCTGAAGTTGTCATACCCCCTCTTGGAGGCGACGACCTTCCAGCCCTCCGACGGATCCACCTCCACCTGGACAGGCGGCTTCTTCCAGGCCGAGTCCGGCAGCTTCTTCTCCACCCCCTTGGCGTTCAGCAGCTTGACCGACGCCCCCGAGGTGGCGAGCTCGAACGTGACCTGCCCCTTCCGCACCTTGAGCGCGACCGCGCCCAGGTCCTTCATCTGGCCCTGTCCGACCTCCACCGTCTGCTCCAGAGGCTCATAACGCTCGCCCCCCTCGAAACGGACCTTGTGCTCCCCCGGCGGGACGCTCACCTCCACGGGCAGCGTGCCTTTCTCCTCGCCGTCGACGAGGACCTTCACGCCGGGCTGCGCGCCCGACGCCTTCAGGCCGGTCGACCCCGGCGCCCCGTCGGCGTCGAGCGTGATCACGACGACCTTCTCCTTGCCGCCCTCGACGACCTCGGTGGCGTCGCGCGGCGGGAAGTCGGGGGCGAGGATCTTGACCGCCTTCGAGCCGGGCTCGAGATCGCGCACGATGCACGGCACGGTGTCGCAGCGCTTCTGACCGTCGATGAAGATCTCGGCCCTGGCGACCGAGCTGCCGTCCGGCGTCTTCAGATCGATGGAAAGCGCGCCCTTCTTCGGAATCAGGATCACCGCGGCGAGGACGAGCACGGCGACCAGCGCGAGCCCGCCGAGGACCACGCCCGCCTTGCTGCCCCCCTGCGGCACCACGTGGCGCGGGCGGATCGCCGTCGGCTCGTCGTTGCGCGACAGCGGGCGGTGCCCGATCTCGGGCATCGGCGGCGCGGGCGGGGCGCTCGGGATCGGCGGGGCGCTCGGGATCGGCGGGGCGCTCGGGATCGCCGGCGGCGTCGGGATCGCCGGCGGCGCCGGGATCGGGGTACGCGCCTTCGCGGCCGGCGCCGTGCCGCCGGAGGTCGCGAGCAGCGCCGCCGCCGCCTTCGGGAGCCCCGGCGAGCTCACGGTCGGCGGCGGGCTCGGTCGCACGGGCACGACCTCGTTCCCCTGCCGGTCGTAGACATGGGTCGACTCTTCATCATCATCGTCCCAGTCCATGTCGACGGCGGCGCCCTTCGCCCGGCGCGGCCTCGGCTCTCCCAGCGGTGGCCTCTGCGACGGCTTCATCGACGGCGGCCTCATCGGCGGAGGGACCACCGGGGGCAGCGAGCCGGGCGGGACGCTGGTCGGAGGCGGCGGCACCACGCTCACGGGCGGCAGCTGCGGGGGCGGGATCGCCGGGAGAGACGGGTGACGCGAGGGGGGCGGAACCACGGGCGGCAGGGCGCTCGTCCTGGCCGAAGGGGGCAGTGGCGGGGGCAGCGAGCCGGGGCTGGTCCCCTTCGGGAGGGGCGGCGGGGGCAGCGGCGAGGGCACCCCCGAGGGGAGCGTCACGGCATGGTTCGGCGGCGGCAGCGCGCTGACCCCTCCCGCGAGGGTGCGCTTTCGCTGCGGCGGCGTCGAGGGAGGCGCGAGCGCAGGGCCCGTGGGGCGTGACGACTTCTTCGCGAGCCCCTCGAATACGTCCAGATCGCTGCCGCCCTTGTTATCGGCCATGTTCGAGAACTCCTCAGGACATGCGGCGCCGTTCGCCGCGGCTTCCGGGAAAACGATCGCGCATGCACCGCGCGACGCGCGCAACATCGACGAGCAAGCCCTCCTCGCGGGCGAGCCCGGGTAGCTCTGCGTGACCCTGGTCTGCTGCAGGGTACCGCTGCTCCGGTAATTTCGCGAGCGCCTTCAGGGCAGCTCCGGCGCGGCCCGGCGCGGCGCGCGCCGCCATTTCACGCCGATCCCGAGCATCGCTCTCGGCGATACACCGCGCGACGTCCGCGGCATGCGTCCGCCCGAACGAGCGCTCGAACGTCGACATCTCCCGGAGACAGACGTCCATCGCGAGGCGACCCCGCCGCCCCGTGATCGCGCCTCGATCCGCCGGCGCGGACCGCCCCGCGCCGAAAATTCCGCAATACCGTCCGGGCACATCGTCGTATGCAATGGACGCGACTCGGTCCCCGCCGCCGGCGACGGCGGCCCGGGCCGCGCGGTCGAGCGCGCGCGCAGGCCGCGCGGCAGGACGAAGCCCGCCGCCCGCGCCCGGATCGCGGCAGGGATGACGCAGCGCGCGCCTCATTACGACGGCACGCTCGCATTTCCAGCACATCGCGCGGATGACGTCACCCAGCGAGCCCACGCCGATCCGCGCTGAGAGGTCGTGAGCTCCAAAGGACTGCAAACGGCGCACCGGCCACCCTCTTCTAGTCCGTCGGGCCACCCGCGCACAAGCGCCTACTGCACACAGGGGAGGTTCCAAGACGCCCCTGCGCTCAGTCGCTGACGTCCGAATTTTCCTCTTTCTTCGGCTTCTTGAAGTACCTGACTCGCTTCTGCTGCAGCGGATACCAGACGCTGCGCGGAACAACCGGCGTGTCCTCGAACATCCGACCTGCGCCGGGAGCCTCCGCGCGCGTGAGCCGCACGACCCGCGGCCCCGAGGGCGGGTGGACGGCGGCACCGGAAAGATCGGTATCGCCGCCGAGCGCCAGCGAGAGCGGCCGGAGGAAGAAGATGCGCGAGGAGCAGCCGAGCCCCGCCAAGAATTCCTGGATCAGCCTCGCGTCGCGGGGGTCCGCGCGGGGCGCGGGAGGCGCCGAGGCGGCCGGCGGCGGCGCGGCCAGCGGCGCGGCGGGGCGCTCGGCCGTCGCCCGCTCGACGTAGATCAGCATCCCGTCCTCGTCGTTGACCCCGACGCCGGCCACGGCGCCGGCGCTGCCGCTGTACCCCGTCGCCAGGCGGACCGCGCCGCGCACCGGAGCGGTGGGCGAGATCGAGAACGCTCCGGCCGAATGCCAGGCGCCCGCCACGTCGCCCTGACCTGCCCCGGGCGCGACCGCATCGGCGGCGAGCACCGCCACGGTCGCGCCGCTCGCGGCCGCGCCAGGCGGCGTGCCGGGCTCGCCGTCCGCGGCGACCGCGACGGTGCGCGGGTCCACCTTGAGCACGCGCAGCCGCACGTCCGGCCGCGCGGGGTCGGGGCGGATCTCGGTGGTCGCGAGCGCGTACGGGAAGCCGTGCTGCGGGAGCCCCTGGGTGCGCCAGACGCCCTCCCCCGCCTCGGGCGGGGCGACGCGCGGCGCGAGCGGCGGCCCCGGGAGCAGGTGCCGCAGCGTCATGTAGAAGAAATCGCGCGACTCCCGCCGGATGTAGCGGGGGAAGTTCATGAGGCCCATGCCGCGGATCAGGCGGCGGCCGCGGAACCGGTATCCCGAGAGCCCCGAGACATCCCCCTCGGCCTCCCATTCCCCCCGGAGCGCGCGGCCCAGCACCGGCAGCTCGCCGCCCGGCGCCACGTAATAGAACTCGAGCCCGCTGTGACCCGCGTTCATGTCGAGCGCGATCCCGTAGGCGCAGCGGGCCTGGATCATCGCCCGGGCGAGGGCCTCGGGGCTGATGTCGCCCCCGTAGAAGTACGCGACGAAGCGCTCCTTCGTCAGGCAGATGCCGCTCCGGACCGTGTGGGTCTTGTCGGCCCACCCGGGCGGCGTGCCGCCCCACCACGTCCGCCCGTAGGGGTTCCACTTCTCGTCCTGCACCATCACCGTCATGTTCTGGCGGTACGAGAGCATCCACTCGGGGATGGTCTCGTCCTCGGACCAGGTCCCGAAGACGGTGCTGCCGTCGCGCCGGACGGCCACGGTGGCGGCGTAGGGCTTCGGCGGGAGGTACACGACCCCGTCGGCCATCATGCCGAACTCGCCGTGCATGGCCTGGAAGCCCGCGTTCGACGCGGCGACCACGCGCTTCATGACCTCGGGCGTGCGCGGGATGAGCCCCGGCCCCGCCTCGCCCGTCGCGCCCTTGGGCTCCACCGTGCCCGCCATCATGTGCAGCTCCACCTGGCGGGGATCCCAGAGGGCGATGTAGACGCGCGTCGCCTTGCGCGCGCGATCCGCCCGGAGGAAGGTGGTCATGAACGCCGGCGGGAGCCCGTCGAGCTTGCGCACGAAGGCGTCGCCGCCCTGCGGGGTCCACTGCCCCTCGCCGGGCAGCGGGGGCGTCACCCACGGCACGAGCGGCGGCGGCGGCCAGCCGATCTCGGGGTCGATCGGGATCTGGCGGACGGGCGGATCGAGCGCGCTCTTGCCGAGATCCGCGGCGATGTCCTCGGCGCCCGTGTCGCCCGTCACCGCCTCCTTGTTGCGCAGGATGAAATCGAGCGCCGTGAACGCCACGGCCTTGACCGTCTGCATCGCGTCGTCGCCGATCACGAACCGCACGCGATCGACCGCCCACGTGACGACGTTCCCCGGCCGCGCGGTCTCGCTCGCCTCGGCGCGGATCCACGGGGGCAGCGGCGCGTCCGCCGCGCCGCGCAACGGCAGGCGCGCCTCGCGGCCGCTCGCGCGCACGACGACGGCGCGGTCGTCTTCCAGGGCGATCTCGACATCGCGCGCGCTCGATGGGCGGGTCGCCCCTCCGGGCGCGTCACCTCCGGGCGCCTCGGCGCCGGGTTCCTTGGCGTCGGGTTCCTTGGCGCCGGGCTCCTCGGCGCCGGGAGGTGCGCCCCGGGAGACGTCGATCGCGAACGTCCGCCGTCCGATCCCGCGGAACCGACCAGTCGTCTGCCAGTTCGTGACGGCGTTCTGCAGCCGTTCGATCCGGGACCAGTCCCCGCCGCTCCGCACGGGCTGACCGTCGAGGTGGAGCACGTGCACGGTGGGCGACGCGGCCTCGATCAGCGGGCGCGAGACGTACGCGAGCGTCTCGCGGCGGACCACGGGCCTCGACTCCTCCGCGCCGCTCGTCTCCGTGAGGTTGTGGATCCCCGAGACGGCGAGCAAGACGCCCTCCGGCGAGAGCTCCGTGTCGACGAGGTACAGATCGGTGGGCTCGCCCCGGACGGCGCCGCGCGCGACGGCCCGCGCGCTCAGGCCGAACGGCCGGAACGCCCCGCCCGGCGGGTCCACCCACACCACGTCGCCGGGCGCCGCCGCGATGCCCTGCTCCGCGAGCGCCGTGGCGAGCGCGGTCGACCGGTCGCGCGCGCCGCCGCCCACGCCCGGCGACATCGCCACGGCCGCGGACGCGCAGAGGACGATGATGCCGATGCGCTCGCGGCGCAGGGAGGGCGTTTCGGGGGACTGCATTCGCCAGCAACAACGCGCGGGGGAAGAGGCTCCTGCCCGTGCGGCCGAGGACGACCGGGCGCGCGGGAGCCCGCCGTTATCACCGTTTCTGCACCGTGGCCAGACTCGGGGGGGGCGCGCCGGCGGGCCCATCGCGCCGCGGCCGCCCCGGCGCCGGCCTCACTTCGTGCGACCAGCGCTAGCCTCCTCGGAACCGGCGGTGCTACATCGGGCGCCTCGCCATGTCGAACGCTGACTCGCCCCCCATCCGCCGCGACGAGGCGGTGACGATCGCGCGCCTCGCCCACCTCGATCTCTCCGCCGAGGAGATGGAACGCCTCACCGGCGATCTCGGCAACATCCTGCGCTACGTCCGGCAGCTCGAGGAGCTCGACGTCTCGGCCGTGCCGCCGACGGCGCACGTGCAGATCGAGCGGCTGCCGCTGCGCGCCGACGAGGAGGCGCCGAGCCTGCCGCGCGAGGTCGCCCTGCGCGAGGCCCCGCGGGTGGAGGACGACGGCTTCGCCGTGCCGGCGTTCGTGGACGAGGGGTGAGGCCGATGGACACAGCGATCCTCGATCGATCCATCCCCGAGATCGCGGCGCTCGTGCAGCGCGGCGAGGTGAGCGCCGAGGAGGTGGCGAGGGCCGCGCTCGCGCGCATCGAGCAGCGCGACGGCGCGCTCAACGCCTTCCTGACGGTGCAGGCAGAGCAGGCCCTCGAGGCCGCGCGCGCGCTCGACGCGCGGCGCGCGCGCGGCGAGGCGCTCGGCCCGCTCGCGGGCGTGCCGATCGGGCTCAAGGACGCGCTCTGCACCGAGGGCGCCCCCACCACGGCGGGCTCGAAGATCCTCACGCGGGCGGCGGCGGGCGCGGCCCGCGCGCCCGACCCGGCGCGCGGGTACCGGCCCCCGTACGACGCGACGGTCGTCGCCCGCCTGCGCGCCGCGGGCGCGATCCTGCCGGGCAAGTGCAACATGGACGAGCTCGCGATGGGCTCGTCGAACGAGAACAGCGCGTTCGGCCCGGTGAAGAACCCGTGGGACCGGGCGCGCACCCCCGGCGGCTCGTCCGGCGGCAGCGCGGTCGCGGTGGCGGCGGGGATGACCCCCGGCTCGCTCGGCTCGGACACGGGGGGCTCCATCCGGCAGCCGGCGAGCCTCACCGGCGTGGTCGGCCTCAAGCCGACGTACGGCCGGGTCTCTCGCTACGGCCTCATCGCGTTCGCCTCGAGCCTCGACCAGATCGGGCCGTTCGCGCAGGACGTGAAGAGCGCGGCGCGCCTGCTCGAGGTGATCGCGGGCCGCGACCCGCGCGACGCGACGAGCCTCGACGCGCCGGTGGGCGCGTACGAGGCCGCGTGCGGCCGCGACGTCGCGGGGCTGCGCATCGGCGTGCCCGAGGAGTACTTCGCGAAGGGCCTCGACGAGCAGGTCGGGGCGAAGGTGCGGGGGGCCATCGACGGCCTGCGCGGGCTCGGCTGCGAGATCAGGCCGGTGCACCTGCCGCACACGCGCTACGCCGTGGCGGCCTACTACATCGTCGCGACCGCCGAGGCGTCGTCCAACCTGGCGCGCTTCGACGGCGTGCGCTTCGGGCTGCGCGTGGACGGCGAGCGCGGCGGCAAGGCGGACCTCCAGGCCCTCTACGGCGCCACGCGGGGCGAAGGGTTCGGCCGCGAGGTCAAGCGCCGCATCCTGCTCGGCACGTACGTGCTCTCCGCGGGCTACTACGACGCGTACTACCTGCGCGCGCAGAAGGTCCGCACGCTCATCCGGCGCGACTTCGACGAGGCGTTCCGCGAGGTCGACCTCGTCGCGGCGCCCGTGTCGCCGACGGTCGCGTTCCGGCTGGGGGAGCGGGTGGACGACCCGCTCTCGATGTACCTGGCCGACGTCTACACGCTGCCCGCCAGCATGGCCGGGCTGCCCGCGATCAGCGTCCCGTGCGCGACCGCGCCGGCGCCGGACGGCGGCCCGCCGCTGCCCGTCGGCCTGCAGCTCATCGGCCCCGCGCTGGAGGAGGCCCGGCTCCTCCGGGCCGCCTACGCGTGGGAGCAGATCTCTCCGGTGCGCGCGCTGCGCGCGCCGCTCGCGTGACGGGATGAGCGCGGCGATCGCGATCGCGGCGGCCGGCCCGGAGCACCTCTCCGGGCTCGAGGCGCTGTTCGAGGCGGTCGGCACCGCCTGCTACTGCCGGTTCTTCCACTTCGGGGGCACCAACAACGCGTGGCTCGCGCGGTGCTCGGACGGCCAGGGCGAGAACCGCCGGGAGTTCGCCGAGGCGCTCGCCGCGGGCAGCGACGAGGCGCGGGGCGTCGTGGCGCTCGCGCCGGACGTCATCGGGTGGCTCAAGGTCGCGCCGGTCGCGGCCGTGACCAAGGCGTACGAGCGCCGGCCGTACAAGGGGCTGCCCTGCTTCGCGGGCGATCGCGACGGCGTCTTCCTGATCGGCTGCGCCGTGGTGCACCCGGACCACCGCCGGCGAGGCGTCGCGACGGCGCTCGTCGCGGGCGCGGTGGAGCTCGCGCCCGCCTGGGGCGCGCGCGCCCTCGAGGCCCTGCCCCGCCGCTCGAAGGAGCCGCTGCGCGACGAGGAGCTGTGGACCGGCCCTGCCTCGGCGTTCACGAAGAACGGATTCGTCGAGGTGCATTCGTTCGAGCCGTATCCGGTGCTTCGCCGGGCGCTGTGAGCCGCCGGCGCCGGCGGCCGGCCGCCGGCCGCGCCGCGGAGATCCCGGGCGCTCCGGCGGGCTCACGCTGCCGGGCGCGCGCCGCTCTTGCTTGCGCCAGCCGACCAGCTAGTGTCGCGGCCGCGCGCATGGCTTCCCTGTCCGAGCCCCCCGACGCTCCGGCCCTCGACGCCACCGAGCTCGACGCCACCGAGCCGCGCTCCGCCGCCGGAGAGGAGCGGGCCGTCCCCCCACGCCAGGCCGACGCGGCCACGGACGACCCGGGCGAGCCCGCGTCGACGTCTGCCGTGGAGGCCTCGCCGTCCAGCCGGCGAGGGCCCTCGTCCCGGAGGGGCCGCGTCGTCGCGCTCACCGGCGCCGCGTCCTTCCTGGGGCGCAACCTCATCGGCATCCTCGAGGAAGACCCGCAGATCGCCCGCGTCGTGGCGATCGACGTCAAGCCGCCGGACACGGGCGGCTCCAAGCTGCGCTTGCACACGATCGACCTGACGGCGCCCGCGTCCGAGGAGCGCGTCACCGAGGTGCTCGCGGCCGAGCGGGTGGACACGCTCGTCCACCTCTGCTTCCTCTCGTCGCCGACCCCGGCGACCGCCTGGGCCCATGAGCTCGAGTCGGTGGGCACGATGCACCTGCTCCACGGCGCGCGCCAGGCGAGCCTGCGCAAGCTGGTCCTCTGGAGCCAGACGATCCTCTACGGAGCCCACCCGACCAACCCCAATTTCCTCACGGAGAAGCACCCGCTCCGCGCCGATCCGGAAGAGCGCTTCTTCGCCGACAAGATGGCCGCCGAGCGGGAGGTCAACGCCTTCGGCGCGCAGGCCAAGGGCACGATCGTCACGATCCTCCGCACCGCGCCCATCCTCGGCCCGACGGTCCAGAATTACCTGACCCGGTACCTGGCGCGGCGGCCGGTCATGACCCTGCTCGGCTTCGACCCGCTGTGGCAGTTCATCCACGAGGTCGACGCGATCGCCGCCTTCAAGCTCGCGATCGACGGCGATTTCCCGGGGACGTTCAACATCGTCGGCGACGGCGTGCTCCCGCTCTCCACGGTGGTGCGCCTCGCGGGCCGGACGCGCGTCCCGGTGCTGCACAGCGCCGCCGGCCCGCTCGTCTCGGCCCTCTGGGCCGCGCACGCGGCGCTCGCGCCCCCGAGCTTCCTCCAGTACCTGCGCTATCTCTGTGTGGCAGACGGCCAGAAGGCGGCGCGGGTCATGGGCTTCCGGCCGGTGTACACCACGCGCGAAGCGCTGCTCGATTACATCAGCGCGCAGCGGCTCCGGGACGTGCGGCTCCTTCAGGAGACACCGGCATGAGGTGGACGGGGGGTAGGGACATGGCGACGGAACAGGGTCGAGAGCGCAAGGGAGCAGCGAACGGACCGTCGGCGCCGGCGCGCGGGCGGCCTGATCTCTCGGGGGCGACGCAGCTCATGCCGAGCATCGACGTCGAGGAGGAGGAGGCCCGGTACCTGGCGCCGATCGGCCCGACGGAGCCCTCGGAGGCGCGGAAGACGCAGCCCCCCGGGCTGCACGCCCCGGCGATGCCGGTGACGGCCGAGGAGCTGGAGCGCCAGATCCGGGAGCTCGAGGCGCGGCTCAAGAGCATCCTCGCCGTGGATCGAGGGCAAGGGGCGGGCGGCGCGGCCGCCCTGGAGCCGACGGCGGCGCGGATCCCCATCGCCGGCGCCGGCGGCGCCGCCTCGGCCGCCCCGGCGAGCGAGCCCCCGCTGCCCCCCGGGAGCGGGACGGCGCGGGACGTCCTGTCGACCGACTTCTACCTGCGCCAGTGGGGGCGCGCCGGCCTGCGCAGCCGCTCGGAGGAGGTCGACGAGTTCGGCTTCGATCCCAAGTACGAGGCCCGGTACAAGGTGCTCTTCGACTTCCTGTACCGGCACTATTTCCGGGTCGATCTCGAGGGGATCGAGCACATCCCGCGCGAGGGGAGGTGCCTCGTGGTGTCCAACCACTCGGGCGGGCCGATCCCCTACGACGGGCTCATGCTGCGGACGGCGGTGCGGCGCGAGCACCCGGCGCAGCGCGAGCTCCGCTGGCTGGCGGAGGACTTCGTGTACTACCTGCCGTTCGCCGGCACGATCATGAACCGGCTCGGGGCCGTGCGGGCGTGCCAGGAGAACGCCGAGCGGCTGCTCGCGGGCGGGCGGCTCATCGCGGTGTTCCCGGAGGGGGTCAAGGGCATCGGCAAGCTGTACAAGGACCGGTACCGGCTCCAGCGGTTCGGTCGCGGCGGGTTCATCCGGCTCTGCCTGCGCACGCGCACGCCGCTCATCCCCTGCGCGATCGTGGGCGCGGAGGAGACGAACCCGCTCCTTTACCGCGTCGAGCACGTCACGCGCGCGCTCGGCATCCCCTACCTGCCGATCACCCCCACGTTCCCCGCCCTCGGGCCGCTCGGCCTGGTGCCCGCGCCCACCAAGTGGAAGATCCGCCTGGCCGAGCCGGTTCACTTCGACGCCTACGGCCCGGAGGCGGCGGACGACCAGCTCCTGGTGCGGCGCCTCGCCGAGCGCGTGCGCGCCACGATCCAGGGGCTCATCGACGAAACCCTGGCCACCCGGAAATCGATCTGGTTCGGATGAAGCGAGCTGCGCTGTCGGATCCTCCACCCAAGCCCGAGCCCCCCACGAGGCCGGGGCATCGCCCGGCGTCCGAGCGGCCGGCCGGTCCGGGCCCGCGTCGGGACGGCGTGCTGGTGATCGACAAGCCCAGCGGGCCGACGAGCCATGACGTCGTGGCCCGGCTGCGCCGCGCGCTCGGCGTGAAGCGCGTCGGGCACGCCGGGACGCTCGACCCGATGGCGTCCGGCGTCCTCGTCGTGCTCGTCGGGGAGGCCACCAAGCTCGCCCCGTACCTGACCGCGCAGGACAAGCGCTACACGGCGCGGGTCGTCCTCGGCGTGGGGACAGACACCCTCGACGCGGACGGCGAGGTCACCGCGACGCGGGCCCTGCCGCGGTGGCTCGACGAGGAGCTCGACGCGCTCGCGCGGGCCGGCGGCCCCCTCGGTGGCGACGCGGGCGAGGCGCTCGCGCGCGCGGCGCCGCGCCTCGCCGCGGCGCTCGACGCCGAGCGCGCGCGCCGGGCTCAGACGCCGCCGGCCTACTCGGCCATCAAGGTCGCGGGGCAGCGCAGCTACGCCCTGGCGCGCGCTGGCCAGGCGGTGGACCTGTCCGCCCGGGCGGTCGAGGTCCGGTCGCTCGGGCTCACCGGCGCGTCGCGCGGCGACCCCGCAGCGCTCGCCGGCGCGCCGGGCGGCGACCCCGCAGCGCTCGCCGGCGATCCTGCAGCGCTCGCCGGCGCGCCGGCCACGGGCTCCGCGACCGCCACCCTCGAGCTCGATCTCGCGGTCAGCAAGGGCTACTATGTCCGCTCGCTGGCGCGCGATCTCGGCGTGCACCTCGAGGTCCCCGCGCACCTGTCGGCGCTCCGCCGCACCGCGAGCGGCCGCTTCACCCTGGACCAGGCGGTGGCCCTCGACGCCGGCGTCGACGCGCTGCGCGCGGCGCTCCGCCCGCTCGCCGAGGCAGCGTCGTCCAGCCTGCCCGTCGCGTTCCTGACCGAGCACGGCGCCCGGCGCGCGCGCCTCGGTCAGGCTCTCACCGAATCCGACTTCACCGTCGTTCCTACGCATCCTGGCGCGTCGGTATGGCTTGCTCCGGACGGACAGGTCGTTGCGCTGGGCGCGCCCGAGCTCGGCGAGGACGTCGCCGAGAGGCCGCTTTCCCTGGCCACGGCTCGCTTTTCCGTCCTCCGTGGCTTCACCGGGGTAGCCAATGAGGGTGAAATTCCGGAGAGGTAGGAGAAAAACTGCAAAAGATGGCAAACCCCTGGACTTCGGCGGATCCAGGTCTCATGTCCCTGACGGAGCTCGATTTCCGGGTCGAGCCTTGGAGTGTGCGGCCCTGCAAGGGTCCAGGGGGCGTGAAGAGGACGCGCGGTTCCATTCTTTCGTGTGATTTCGCGCCGCGGTCCGGTTGCGCTCCCCTCGCCTGTTCCGTTACGATTCCCCCGGTAGGAGCCTCGGTTTGAGTCCCGATTTTGTCCCATTGCCAGCGCTTGGCGCTGCAGTTCTATCCGCTGTACTTGGCTCGCTGTTCGTCGGAGCGGACACGGCGCTGACGACGCTGAGCGCTTCAAGGCTCGGCGCCCTGATTGAGCAATCGACGGGCCCCACGAAGGCCGCCTACGAGCGGATTCGTCGAGAAGACGCCAAGCTGCGCTCCCGGTACCTGCTCGGCTGGGTCGTGTCGACGAGCCTGACCGCCGCATTCTTCGATCGGCTCTTCCGGACGAGCATTCCGGGCCCTGGGCTCTACCTCGGGCTGGCGACGACCATCCTCCTGAGCGGCGCCCTTTACGAGGTCAGCTCCACGCTCGGCCGCAAGCACGCCGATCGGGCAGCCTCGACGGCGGTCCGCTTCCTGCGCCCTCTCGAGATTGCGATGCTGCCGCTCGCCATACCGCTCGGCTGGATCGGCTCCAGGCTGGGGGCGAAGGACGGCGAGCAGGCCTCGGATCCGCGGGTCGCCGAGGCGGAGGTCGAGATCCTCGTCGATGAGGTCGAGCGCTCCGGTCTCTTCGGGCGAGAGCCGGCGGAGATGATCCGCAATGTGCTCGAGTTCGCCGACCTCACGGCGCGGGACGTCATGGTGCCGCGGTCCAAGGTCGAGGCCATCGAGATCTCCACGCCGCTCGAGGAGGTGCTGGAGCTCGTCACGGAGAGCGGGCACTCCAGGTATCCGGTCTACACGGACCAGATCGACAACATCGCTGGTCTTCTGTATGCGAAGGACCTGTTCAAGGTCCTCGAGGAGCGCGGGTTGAAGAGCACGACGCTCCGGGAGATCACGCGGAGCCCGGCCAATTTCGTCGCCGAGTCGCAGCCGCTGTCCTCTTTGCTCAAGGAGATGAAGAGCCGCAGGCAGCACCTCGCCATCGTGGTCGACGAGTTTGGTGGGATGTCGGGGATTGTCACCCTCGAGGACGTGCTCGAGGAGATCGTCGGCGACATCCGCGACGAGCACGACGAGACGGATGACGGGGCGGCGATCCAGGATCTCGGCGACGGGCGGCTGGTCGCCGACGCGGCCGTATCGATGAGCGATCTGTCGGCTTACCTGGGCGCGGAGCTCGATCGCGAGGGGCAGTACGAGTCGCTCGGCGGCATGCTCATGAAGCATGTGGGCAAGGTGCCCGAGGTGGGCACCGCGGTGAGCAAGTTCGGGCTGCGTTTCATCGTGCGGGACAGCGACGAGCGCCACATCGGCAAGGTCGAGATCGTGCGTCCCCGGGCGATGAGCGCCGGCGGCGCCATGGGTGCAGGCGGCGCCATGGGCGCTGGCGGCGCAGCCTGATCCTCGGGGCGGCCCGGATCGCTGAGCCGGCGTCGCGGGGGTCACGCCGGGCCGCCGGGCAGGCTGGCTCGGCGCGGGTCTGGGTGCGCATCGGCCAGGTCCATGCCTGGGCGAGCGAGAGATCTTGCCGAGCTGCCCGGCCCCCGGAGAGGGTGTTCGTGGGGCGGCGTGGGGGCCCCACCGAACTCGCCCGGGACGTTCGCTCCCCGATGCGCTCCGCGCGCCGGAGAGCGAACGTCGACTGGGGCTCGGACATCGGTCCGTCCCCCACGCCGCCTCACGAACACCCTCTCCGGGGGCCTACCGCTTCCTTGATTTCCACCTGAATGGGCCACGAACACCCCCGAGCGGGCGCTCATGGCGACCCGTTCGGGCGCTCATGGCGACCCGTTCGGGCGCTCACGGCGACCCGTTCGGGCGCTCACGGCGACCAGATCGGCGCTCATGGCGAGCAAAGCGGGCGGTCACCCGCACAGGAGACGGGCCCAGATCGGCGTTTTCGGCGCGGAAGCGCACTCCAGTGCGCTGAGCACCGAAAACGCCGAGGTGGGCCCGTATCCGAAGCGGGTGACCGTCCGCTTATCGGGCGAGGGAGATCTTGTGGAGCTCGTTCGCCAGGTTGTCGCCTTCCTTGATCAGGCCGTCCGTCTCGGTCGCGGGGTTGTCCTTGTTGCCCTCGAGCAGCTGGCGGATGTCGCGCATCGCACCGGCAAGCTTGAACACGATCTGCTCGCTGGTGAATGCGGCAACGGTCTGGGGATCGACCGGGAGCGCCTGCAGATCGCCGCCGGCGAGGTCGCCCCTCGTCCAGCGAATGACCTCCTTCTCCGCCGGCTTCATGCCCTGCTGCGTGCGCTCCAGACGGGTCACCGTGTACTTCGCCGGCCAGTCCTTCCCGAACGGGAAGGGCGCCTTGTTGGGGACGAGCTCCGCCAGCGTCTTGTCGCCGTCCCGGCGGAAGACCACCGAGAAGTTCGCCACGGGCTCCGCCTGCTCCTTCCACGACTTCTCGACGGGAGCCTGCGCCGCGACGAGCAGGTTCTTGAGGCTGTCCTTCGTCTTGTTCAGATCCTGGACCGACGTGGTGTAGGCGAGGACCTGGCGCAGCACACGCCCGGGAAGGCTGCCGACCTGCTTGCCCTCCAGGTTGGTCGCGTCGAACGGGATGTTGATGGCGCCCAGATCGGTCGTGAGCTGCGTGGGGAACTTCTTCGACGAGAGCTGCTCGGCGGCGGCGCTGAGCTTCTGGCTCAGCTCCTGCATTTTCTCGTTCGCGGCCCGCACGTCCTTCTCGAGCAGCCCGGCGCCCTGGACCGCGAGCTTGCCGCGATCGCCGCGCTCCTTCGCGCCGCCGGCCGCGAAGCCGATGGCAATGCCGACGAGCGCCGTCAGGGCCGCGTACAGCGCCGTCCGCTTCGAGGCCTTCCGGCGCTCCTGCTCGACCTCCTCGCCGATCTCGACCTTGATGGTCTGCGCGGCCGCGGTCGGCTTGGGCGGCGGCGTCTGGATGGTGCGCGGCGCCGGCGCGAACGGAGGCAGCGGGATGCCTGGCGAGATGCCCTGCGAGATGCCCGGCGGAGGAGCGATGCCCCCCACCGAGGGCATGGGCGGCCGCGCGCTCGGATGCGGCGTGGGCACCGGGACGGGGCTCCCGTCGGGCGGCGGCCCCGATCCGGGCTGCGGGCCTGGCACGGGGAGGGGGACGGCCGCTCCCGGTGCCCCGCCCATCGACGTTTTGCCAAGCCGAGCCTTCAGATCGATTTTGCTCTTCTTCTTTTCTTCAGCCATCGGCTCCTCGGGGACGGGATCGCTGCACCACCTCGCCCAGAACCTCCCGACCCGTCCGACCCACCGCGGGCCGAACCGAAGCTGCGCCTGCGCGATCGGCGACGGTGGGTAACGCGGGCCGGCGTCCAGTGAGCCGACGTGGGAGCGGGGAGACAAAGATCAGCAACACAAACGGGAGCTCGTCGGACGAGCGGACGACCCGCCCGGCACGTTAGCGGCGCGCCGCCTGGAATGTCAACGCGATGGCGCTCTTGGCGCGGGATGTGTTTCGGCCGGCGCTCGGCGAGGCGCGCCTGGAGGGGGCCGCGCGGCCGCGCCTCCGCCGGGGCGTGAGCTCGCTGCCGGCCCGGGCGCGCGCGGCCACCGGCGGCATGGCCCTCGGTGGAGGGACCGGGTAGGTAACAGAAACGCATGGTGTCTTTTAAGCTCGGTGGGGATCGGCCCTCGCCGCCCGCGTCCACGTCCGGCGGGGGTCGGACTCCGCCGCCTCCCCGACGGCCGCCGCTCCGGATGGAAACCCGACGGGTGACGAGCTTTGATGGAACCGACATCGCGTACCGCGTGACGCCGCCGCCGTTCGAGGGCGCAAAGACGGTGATCCTGGTCAACGGGCTGGGCGGGCCCTACCTCGCCTGGCGGGCGCAGGTCGAGTACCTGTCCGACCGGTACCGCTTCATCACGTGGGACTACCGCGGGATGTTCGAGTCGAAGCGCCCGTCACCGGACACTCCGGACGCCTACGCGGTCGCGTGCCATGTCCGCGACCTGGAGGCGATCCTCGCCAGGGAGGGGGTGCGGCGCGGCTCGCTCATGGGCTGGAGCATGGGCGTGCAGGTCGCGCTCGAGGCGTTCCGCAGGCTCCCGGGGTTCGCCGAGAACCTGGTCCTGCTGAACGGCACGTACCGCCGGCCGCTGGAGACGCTGGGGCCGCTGCCGGGGCTCGGGCGCCTGTTTCCGCCGCTCCTGGATCTCGCGACGCGCGCGCACGCGGTGGCGACCCAGGTCACGCGGCGCGCCATGAGCCAGCCGGAGGCGGTGATCTGGTTGAAGCGGATGGGGCTGCTCGGGAAGACGCTCGACAGCGAGGTATTTGCCGAGCTCGTGCAGCCGTTCGGGCAGCTCGACATGGAGGGGTTCTTCAGGAACCTCCGCGCGCTGGGGACGCACGACGCCGAGGACGTGCTCGACCAGATCCACGTTCCGACGCTGATCATCACGGGCGACCGCGACACGTTCACCCCGCGGGCGCTTGCGCAGTCGATGGCGCGCCGGATCGCGATGGCCGAGATCCTCGTGGTTCGCGGGGGGACTCACTACACCGCGGTCGAGTTTCCGGAGCTGGTGTCGCTCCGGATCGAGCGATTCTTCGCGGATCACGGGTTCTAGAGCGGGTGTGAGCCGGGCTGGATACGCCCGCCTCCCGGCCCTGCGCTCCGGGGTGGGGAGGAGGGGGGAGACAGGGGAAGGACTCCAGTCCGCCGGGACGGAAGACGCTTGACGGCGTCCGGGGAGCTCTCGAGACCGAAAGCCTCCCCTCGCCCTCCTACTTCCTCAGCAGATCCGCGAACGGATTGTTCCGGAAGCCGCCCTGCTGCCCCTTCCCTTGCCCCTGGTTCGGGCGGCGGCCGTCGTTCCTTCCGCGGGCGTCGCCGCCCGCGGGCGCCGAGCCCGCGGAAGGACGCGCGCCGGAGGGGGCTCCCCCCTTCTTCGCGGTGAGCGAGATGCGCTTGCGCCCGAGATCGACCTCCAGCACGCGCACCTTGATCTTCTCGCCGACCTTCACGACCTCGTTCGGGTCCTTCACGAACCGGTCCGCGAGCTGCGACACGTGCACCAGGCCGTCCTGGTGGACGCCGACGTCCACGAAGGCGCCGAACGCCGTCACGTTGGTCACCACGCCCTCCAGCTCCATCCCGGGCTTGAGGTCCTCCATCGTCCGCACGTCGTCGCGGAACTTCGGCGGCTCGAAGGTGGCGCGCGGATCGCGGCCGGGCTTCTTGAGCTCGCTCAGGATGTCGTTCAGCGTGAACGAGCCGACGTCGCCGGACTCGTACCGCTTCGGATCGATCCGCGCGATCGCCGCCGTGTCGCCGATGAGCGACCCGACCGGCACGCCGAGATCCGTCGCGATGCGCTCGACGAGGCCGTAGCGCTCGGGGTGCACCGCGCTCGCGTCGAGCGGGTGCTCCCCTCCCCTCACCCGCAAGAAGCCCGCGGCCTGCTCGAACGTCCTCGGGCCGACGCCGGGCACGTCGAGCAGCGCCTTGCGGTTCTTGAAGGCGCCGTGCAGATCGCGGTGCGCGACGATCTTCTTCGCGAGGCTCGGGCCGATGCCGGCGACGCGGGCGAGCAGCGGCGCGCTCGCGGTGTTGAGCTCCACGCCGACCAGGTTCACGCAGCTCTCGACCACCTCGTCGAGCTTCCGCGCGAGCAGGCCCTGGTAGACGTCGTGCTGGTACTGGCCGACGCCGATGCTCTTCGGATCCACCTTCACGAGCTCCGCGAGCGGGTCCTGGAGCCTCCGGGCGATGCTGATCGCGCCGCGCACCGTGAGGTCGAGGTCGGGGAACTCCTCGCGCGCGACCTCGCTCGCCGAGTAGACGCTCGCCCCCGCCTCGCTCACCGGGACGCAGAACATCTCCTTCAGGCCCTCGGACGCGAGCACGTCCTTCACGAACGCCTCGGTCTCGCGGCCGTGCGTGCCGTTGCCCACGGCGACCGCGCGCAGCGGGTACTTGCGGCAGATGCGGCGCAGGTCCTGCCGCGCGCGCTCGAGCGCGTCGCTGCTCCCGACCAGGTAGATCGTGGTGTGCTCGAGGAGCTTGCCGGTCTCGTCGACGACCGCGCACTTGCAGCCGGTGCGCTGGCCCGGGTCGATGCCGAGCACGGCCTTGGTGCCGAACGGGGCGGCGAGGAGGAGCTCGCGCAGGTTCTGGGCGAAGACCTCGACCGCGGCGCGATCGGCCTGCATCTTGAGGTCGACGCGCACGTCGCTCTGCACGGCGGGGAGCAGGAGCCGCTTCACGGCGTCGTCCGCCGCCTTCCCGAGCTCGCCGGCCCACGGCGTCCTCGGCTTGAGGCCGATCGCGGCGTGGATCGGCGCGAGGAGCGGCTCGGACGCGAGCTCGATCGAGGCGCGGAGCACGCCCTCGGCCTCGCCGCGGCGGATCGCGAGGTAGCGGTGCGAGGGGATGTTCGCGACGGGCTCCTCGAAGCTCGCGTACATGTCGAACTTCGTCTGCTTGCCCTCGTGCTCCTCGTTCTTCTGGACCTTGATGACGCCTTCCTTCGCGTACGCCTCGCGGACGAGCTTGCGCACGTCGGCGTGCTCGGCGATGCGCTCGGCGCAGATGTCGCGCGCGCCGGCGAGGGCGGCCGCCACGTCCGGGACCTCCTTCTCGGCGCTGACGAAGGCGCGCGCCTCCTCCTCGGGGCTGCCGTCCTCCGGCTGCGACCAGACGCGATCCGCCAGCGGCTCGAGGCCCCGCTCCTTCGCGATGATCGCCCGCGTGCGGCGCTTCGGCTTGAAGGGCAGATAGAGGTCCTCGAGCTCGGCCTTGGTGCGGCACGCGCGGATCTTGGCGGCGAGCGCGTCGGTGAGCTTGCCCTGCTTCTGGATCTCGGAGAGCACCGTGGCGCGGCGCTCCTCGAGCTCGAGCAGGTAGGCGCGGCGCTCCTCGATGGCGCGGATCTGCACCTCGTCGAGCCCGCCGGTCGCCTCCTTGCGGTAGCGCGCGATGAACGGCACGGTCGCGCCCTCGGCGAGCAGCTTGGCCACGGCCGAGACACCCTGGCGGGGGAGGCTCAGCTCCTCGGCGAGGAGCGGGACCGGATCGAACGAGCCGTCCGTGCGGCTCGGGACAGCGACAGGGCTCTGCGTCTCAGTCATAGGCGCGGGGGCATACGCGCAGGGTGCACGCGCGTCCAGGCTTGACTTGCGGGCGCCGCGAGGAGCGGCGCGGCCCGCGGCAAAGCGGTCGCCGCGAGGCCGCTGGCCTTCACCCGAGGGCCCGGTCGTGGTCGCGGCAAGGTCGCCGGCCTTCGCGCGAGGGCCCGCTCGCGGTCGCGGCAAGGTCGCCGACCTTCGCCCGAGGGCCCGGTCGCGGTCGCGGCCAGGTGATCGATGTCCGCGCGAGCGCGGCCACGTGGGCGCACCCGGGCCCCGTACCCCGGAGGCAGGGCCCGGACCGGGGGCAGCCACCTTGTCCCGTCCCTGCGGAGCACTTCTCGACGCCTTCGCATCCCGCCTATCCTTCAGGCAGGAGACCCGCTGAAGCGAGGAGATGCGATGTCCAGAGCCATCACGAAGAAGAGCCCCAGGAAGCCGAGCACGAAGCCGAGGACGGCCGCCGACGCGAGGGCGCCCGACGAGGCCGCCGCGCGTCGGGCCGATGCCCTCGACGTCCAGGGCTCGGCCGAGGCCGCGGCCGAGTTCCTGCCGGCGGCGCGCGAGATCCCCGCGCGCGAGATCCAGCCGCTGCGCGCCGACGCCGCGCTCATTCATCACAACGTCAGCGTGGGGCTCGAGGCCGTGATGTCGCGTGAGGCCGACCTCGCGGACCTCCCCGCGCCCTTTGATCTCGAGGCGATGAGATCGCTCCGGCGCCTCGCCCTCGGCCTGGTGTACGCCGCGGCGCAGGTCGATCGCTCGTCGCCGGGCACGACGAAGAGGCTCCTCAAGCGCGCGCACGAGCTCCGCGACGTGCTGCTCAGCGCCGCCGTGGCGCTGATGAAGGCGGGCGTGCTGCCCGCGCAGAAGGTGAAGAAGATCATGGCGGGCTCGGGCGCGCGCGATGTGGTGCAGGACTGCGTGGACCTCGCGCAGCTCTTCCGCGATCACGCCGCCGAGGTGCGGGGCAAGACCGCGGTCACCCGGGCGCACGTCGACGAGGCGGCGGCCGTGGGCAACGAGCTGCTCGCGCTGCTCAAGCCGAAGGGGGCGAAGGCGAAGGCGCCGGCGGCCGTGAGGGACGCGGTCGAGGCGCGCGATCGGCTCTGGACGCTGCTCAGCCTGCGGCACGGAGAGCAGCTGCGCCGCGCCGCAACGTCGACCGGAGCCGGGCGCGGTCACCCGCAGCGGATCGAGGCCGACACAGCGAATGCAGCGCTGCCTCTTCGCCTGCCGCCACGCGTCCGTGCTGGGGTAGCGTTCACCGAGCCGGATCGCCGTCTCGCGCGCGTGGTTCGCGTCGAACGCCTGGATCTCCAGTCCCTTCGAGCGGAGGCCGTCCAGGATGGCCCCGAAGTCGAACGTCTCGCGGTACTTCTACTTGAGATCAAACAGCTCCTCGACGTGAGCGACCGCACACACGATGAGACGCGCTGGCGGAAGGCTCCGCTGCCGAAGGCGCTCGTTGCAGCGCTCGATATCGGCACAGAGCCCGATGAGCCTGCGGTGGACGTAGAGCGCGTTGGTGTCGAAGGCCAGCGCAGCCCGCCTTGCCGGAGGCGCGCCGCGATCTCGTCCTTGGTCAAGGCTCGGATCCCTGGGGCTCGATCAGGTCGAGGAACTGATCGTCGGTGAGGACGCGGTAATGTCCGTGATCTTTCTCGCGAACGAACGCGACGCCCCCGCCCCCCAGGAGGCCGAGATCCGCTCGAACGTGATCCGGCAACCGAACGAGCCCCTCGGTGGTGACATAGGAGAGCGGCGCGCGCGCGCCAGCCGGCGGGGTCTCGACGCCCGGGCTCAAGACGAGCCGCGCCTGCTCCTTGGCGCGGCGGGAGACGCTGGGTCCCTCGGGCGTGCGCTCGATGAGATAAAAGATCGGCGCGAACTCGAACGCAGGAGAGTGACTGGTCACGAACATCTGCGATGGCCCCCCCGAGCCCCGGCGATCGCAGCGAGCGCCTCGCGGAGCTGGTGCTGCGCGGCCCAGCGCAGGTTGAGCTCGGGCTCTTCGACCGCCACGACGTCCGCGCTCGTCACGAGGAGCCGCGCGAGCAAGACCGCGATCTGCTGGATACCAGAGCCCATGAGTCGCAGCGGCACGCGCCCCTCGCTCCCCTCGAAGCTCAGCTCTGCCCGCTCGGCGCGGCGGTCATAGATCATGCGCCACTGCCCCTCGCCGAACAGGGGACGAAACCGGCCGAGGGCGCCGGCGAAGAGATCGAAGCGCTCGCGCTGAGGCCCCGTCGCGATCTCCGCGTCGTGGAGCGCGAGGCCGAGCTCACGCGGTAACGGCTCTCTCGTTTCGAGCGGCGCCGAGTCTCCCAACCTGGGCGAAGCGACCTCGGTCAGGACCGTCCTGTCGGCGCGAATCAGAGCGAAACGCGGCGCCGGACCAGCGGGGCCGCGGCGCGGACCGAGCCGGTCGAGCACGCGGGCCAGGTCGTCGTTGGCCGCCTCTCCCCCCTCGGACGAGAGGGTCACCCCGTCTGCACGCGCAGCGCGAACCAGGGTGAGCAGGAGCTCGTCCTCGCGGCGTTCGAGGTCGAGGGTGAGCTCGATCGGCTAGCCCATCCATGCGGGATCCTCATTGTCCAGGTCGCCGGATTGGAGCTCTACCTGCGCCGAGAGCCTGATCGGCCGTGCGCCGTGGAGGTCGAAGATGTCGTCCGGAGGAAAGCCGAGGGTCGCAAAGTAGTCGAAGCTCCGCGCCGCAGAGCGCCCGCTCACGGCGTCGGCAGCCCGCCTGGCTCTCCGTGCATGGCGCTCACGCAGGCCAGGGCCGCCGCGAGCATCTTCACGCAACGCACGAACGAGCAGGAAGAACAGGCCGATCGCCTCGAGCAGGTTCGACTTGCCGACGTTGTTGTCGCCGTGCAGGACGTTGATGTCGCCGAGCTCGGCGAGGCGCAGGCGCGTGCGGACGTTCTTGTAACCCTCGACCTCGAACCATCGCAGGCGCATCGCTCGATGTCCCCTCCCGGGGCATCCTACTGCCGCGCGTCGGGAATCCTGCCAGGATTCCTGTGGATGAGGCCGCGCCGCTCCTCAGCCCGCCGCGGCGATGACCTCGCCGTCGCGCAGCACGGCGAGCGCGCGCGGCGCGCCCCAGGGCTGCACGATCGCGCTCTCGTGCGGCAGGTCCCAGACCGCGAGATCGGCCCGTAACCCGGGGCGCACGGCGCCGCACACCTCGCCGAGCCCGAGCGCGCGCGCCGCCTCGCGCGTCGCGCCCAGGATCGCCTCGGCGACCGTGAGCCCGTACAGCCGCACCGCGAGCGCGAGCGCGAGCGGCAGGCTCTCGGTCGGCGCCGTGCCGGGGTTCGCGTCGCTGCCCACGAGCAGCGGGACGCCGGCGGCCCGCAGCGCGGCGACCGGCGGCGGGGCCTGCTGCAAGGTGAAGCTCGCCACGGGCAGGAGCGCCGCGGCGACGCCCGCGCGGGCGAGCGCGTCGATGCCCCCGGGCGAGACGTGCTCGAGGTGGTCGGCCGACAGGGCCCCGAGCTCGGCGGCGAGCTCGGCGCCGCCCACGTCCGCGAACTGCCCGACGTGCGCGCGCACGCCGAGCCCGAGCGCGCGCGCCCGCTCGAGCACCGGGCGCGCCTCGTCGACCGAGAACGCGCTCCGGTCGATGTACGCGTCGATGTGGCGCGCGAGGCCCGCCGCGGCGATGGCGGGCAGCCAGGAGCGCGCCACGGTGTCGGCGTAGGCCGCGCGGTCGCCGCCGGCCTCCGGGGGCAGCGCGTGCAGCGCGAGGTAGGTCGGCACGACCCGCGGCAGGCGCGCGTCCCCCCCGGCCTCGGCGATCGCCTCGAGCTGCTTGCGCTCCGAGGCCTCGTCGAGGCCGTAGCCGCTCTTCGCCTCCACGGCGGTCACGCCGAGCGCGGCCATCCGGCGGAGGCGCGCGCGGAGCACACGGGCGATCTCCCCGGTCGTCGCCGCGCGCACCGCGCGCATGCTCGCGACGATGCCGCCGCCCGCCGCGGCGATCGCCTCGTAATCGCCCCCGGCCATGCGGACCGCGTACTCCGCGTCGCGCGAGCCCATCCAGGGCGCGTGCGTGTGGCAATCGACGAGCCCCGGCGTGACGACCCCCCCGGCCTCGAGCGCGATCTCGAGGCCCGGCTCGCGGCCGAGGATCTCCTGCCTGCCGCCGACGGCCTCGACGGCGCCTCCGCGCACGACGAGCGCGGCGTCCTCGATCACGCCGAGCGGGTCCGCCGACGAGGCGCGGGACGGGTCGCACGTGACGAGCCGCCGCGCGACGATCGCGGAGCGGCGGCCAGGATCGCGCGCGGGCCCCCCGCCGGCCGCGCCCGGCGCCGAGGTCACGTCGCGGCCCCCGCGGCGAACGCGGCGCGCGCCCGCTCGATGTCCGCGAGCACCGCCCGCGACGCGGCCCCGTCGACGACCTCGGCGAGCGCCGCCGCCGAGGCACACGGCCGCGGCGGGCAGCCGCGGCGCGCCCGGAGGCCGCGCGCGGCCGCCTCGGCGCAGCGCTCGCGGAGGCGCGGGTCGCGCTCGGCCCTGCGCACGAGCGCCTCGTGCGCGCGGTCCTGCACGTCCTCGTCGTGGCAGATGAGCAGCGCGTCGCAGCCGGCCCCGATCGCCGCGGGGGCGGCCTCCTCGATCGGGTAGTTCGCCGCGATCGCGGCCATCTGGAGGCAGTCCGAGAAGAGCACCCCACGGAAGCCGAGCTCGTCGCGCAAGAGGCCGGTGCAGACGGCCCGCGAGAGCGTCGCCGGCACGCCGGGATCGAGCGCCTCGACGACGATGTGCGCCGTCATCAGCGACGCGACGCCGGCGCCGCACGCGGCGCGGAACGGCGGCAGCTCGATCCGCTCGAGGCGGCCACGGTCGTGGGCGACGCGCGGCAACGCGAGGTGGCTGTCGAGCTCGGTGTCGCCGTGCCCCGGGAAATGCTTGCCACACGCGAGCACGCCCTCTTCCTGGAGCCCTTCGAGGAAGGCGACGCCGCGCTGCGCGACGGCGCCGGGATCCCGGCCGAACGCGCGGTCGCCGATGATCGGGTTCGCGGGGTTCGAGTCCACGTCGAGCACCGGGGCGAAGTTCAGGTTGACGCCGACGGCCCGGAGCTCGGCCGCGACCGCGCGCGCCGCGCGGCGCAGCAGCGGGAGGTCCACGAGCTCGCCGAGCGAGCGCATCGGCGGCAGCGTCAAGAACGGCGCCGGCAGGCGGGTGACGCGGCCGCCCTCCTGGTCGATGCCGAGGAACGGAGGTCGCTCCGGGCCGGCCGCCTCGGCGAGCGCCCGGCAGAGCCGCGCCGTGGCGGCGACGTCGGGGGCGTTCCGCCGGAAGAGGATCGCCCCGCCCCGCCGCCCCTCGGCGAGCGCCCGCAGGTAGCGGGCGGGCGGCTCGGCGCCGTCGAAGCCGCCCACGATGAGCTGACCGCACAGGACCTCGAGCTCCAGATCGAGCCGCATCGTCCACCACCTCTCGCGCGGCCGAGGCGCGTGGCCGGCCGCTGGGTCCGTTCGTAAACGACTTCGGCCCGAGAGGCCACTTCTCGGGAGGACGCCGGAGGGCGACGGAGGCGCCGCGCGGCGCGGCCGCTCGATCCGAAGCGGAGCGCGATCCGACAGGAGCGGATCGCGATCAGAAGCGGATCGCGATCTTCCCGAAATGCCCGCCGCTCTCCATGTGCCTCAGCGCCTCGCGCACCTCGCCGAAGGGGAAGACGCGGTCGATCACCGGCCGGAGCTCGCCCGCGGCGATGGCGCGGTTCATGTCCTCGAACATCGCGCGCGAGCCGACGAAGATGCCCTGCGCCTGGACCTGCTTCATCAGGATCGGGAACAGGTTGAGCTCCGGCGCGCCGCCCGAGAGCACGCCGATGACGCTCACGCGCCCGCCGATGCGCACCGCGCGCAGCGAGCGGACGATCGTGCCGGCGCCGCCCACCTCGACGACGTGATCCACCCCGACGCCGCCGGTGAACGAGATCGCCGGCGCGTCCCACTCGGGCGTCGTGCGGTAGTTGATCGTCGCCGACGCGCCGAGCGCCCTGGCGCGCTCGAGCTTCTCGTCGCTGCTCGACGTGACGATGACGCGCGCGCCTGCCAGGCGGGCGAGCTGCAGCGCGAAGAGGGAGACGCCCCCCGTGCCCTGCACGAGCACCGTCTCGCCCGCCTTGAGGTGGCTCGCCGCGAAGAGCGCGTTCCAGGCGGTCACCGCGGCGCACGGCAGCGACGCGGCCTCCTCGTCCGTGAGGTGCGGCGGGACCGCCACGACCCCCTCCTGGTCGACGAGCACCCGCTCCGAGAGCACGCCGGGCAGCTCCCCGCCGAGCGCCCCCCGCGCCTTGGCCGCGGAGAGCTCCCCGTCGATCCAGCGCTGGTTGAAGATCGGGCTCACGCGGTCGCCGAGCTTCACCCGCGTCACCCCCTCCCCCACGGCCACGACCTCGCCGACGCCGTCGGAGAGCGGCACGAGCGGCAGCGAGAACTTCGGGTTGTAGAGGCCCTTCGCCACGAGCAGGTCGCGGAAGTTCAGCGACGCGGCCTTCATCTTGAGGACGATCTGGCCGGGCCCCGGCTCCGGATCCGGAAGCTCGGTCGGGCGGAGCGCGTCGAGGCCGAACGACCCCTGGAGAGCGAACGCTTTCATGCAGATCCTCCTTCGGTGGAGGTGCGCTATCTCATGTGCGCCGGATCCGGTCAACGCGCCCGGCGCCGCGCCTCGCGCAGCGCCTGGACGGCGAGCCAGAGCCCGGCCGCCATCACCAGCGCCGTCCCGAGCAGCTGGTGCGCCGACGGGATCTCGCCCAGCCAGGCGGCGCCGAGCACGTGCGACAGGACGACCCCCGCGTAGCCGATCGCGCCGATGCGCGCCGCGTTGTCGAGCGCGTAGGCGCGCGTCATGGCGAGCTGCGCGAGGCCGCCGGCGAGCCCCGTCGCGACGAGCAGGGCGCAGCCGAGCAGGTCGGGCGTCCGGAAGCCCGGGATCGAGAGCGCGATCATCACGGCGCTCGCCACGAGCGAGAAGTGCAGCGCGATCGCCTCGGGGCTCGCGCGGGTCTCGCCGGCGCCGATCTTGCGCAGCGAGATCATGGCGAACGCCGAGAAGAGCGCGCCCAGCGTGGCGATCAGGGCGATCTCGCCCGCGATGGCGAGCTCGGGCGCGGCGACCAGCGCGACGCCCGCGAAGGCGAGCAGGATCGAGAGCCAGAGGCCCCGGCTGCTCCGCTCGCCGAGCACCCACGGCGCGAGGAGCGCGACGAAGATCGGGCTCGTCGCGCCGAGCGTGACCGCATCGCCGAGCGCGACCTGCGACGCGCCGAGCGTGTAGAAGGTGCAGAGCATCGCCCCCGTCCCGAAGAGCGAGCGCGCCCACGTGAGGCGCCGGTCGCTCTTGCCCATCGTGAGCGGCGCCCCGCGGGCGAGCGCGACGCCGAGCGCGGTGGCCGCGCCCACCAGCGTGCGCGAGGCGGCCACCTCGGTCCACGGGGCGCGCGCCGACGAGAGCCGCGCGAGGACGTTCATCGCGGCGAAGAGGGCCTGGGCCAGGATCATCCACAGGACGCCCGCGAGAGGCCACCTCGCGCGGCCGCCGCGCTCCGCGGCGAGGACGATCGCGGAGGCCCCGGGAGGGTGCGCGGCGACCGCGCCCTGTGACGACGACGATGTGCTCACGTGGCGCATCGATACCACCTCGCCGGCGGCCACGCCGTCGCGCGCAGGGCGGCGCCTGCCCCTCTGCCCCTCCCGCGCGCGGCAGCGAGGCGCTACCGTCGCGATCGATGCGCGCGATCCATGGAAGCGGGACAACGACGAGGGACGTTCGGCGGAGGGGCTTTCGCGGCGCCACAGGGCTCTGGCTCCTCGGCGTGGGCACCTGCGCGCTCGGGTGCGGCGCGGGCGCCGGGAGGGCGTCGCCGGAGGGGCCGGCCGTGGCCTTCGCCGCGGGGGGAGCGCCGGAGGACGGCGCGCGCCCTGTGGCGGACGAGGCCGCGGGCGCGGCGAAGCACGGCGGCGGCGGCGGCGAGGCGCAGGGCGCCGCGGCGCCGCCCGCGAAGGGCCGGCGGATGACCCGCGCGGAGGCCGCGCGCTACGTGCTCGATCTGGTGAACCGCGATCGGGCCGCGCACGCGCTGCCGCCCGTCGCGTGGGACGAGACCGCGGCCCGCGCGGGCCGGCGGCACGCGGAGGACATGGTCCGGGTGGGCTTCACCGGCCACTGGGGCAGCGACGGCTCGGTCCCGGAGGAGCGCTACACGACGGCCGGCGGCGACGGGTTCGTGATGGAGAACGCGGGCTGCTTCGCCGACGGGGTCCCGCGCGAGCTCGATCCGGATCCGCGCTTCTCCGCGGAGAGCCTCGAGCGGGTGCACCGCGCCTTCATGAACGAGAAGCCCCCGGCCGACGGGCACCGGCGCAATGTGCTCACCGCGTCGCACACGTCGCTCGGGGTCGGGCTGGCCAAGGCGAAGGGGCTCGACATCGCCTGCATGGCGCAGGAGTTCGTCGACGAGTACGGGACGTACCAGCCGCTCCCGAGGCGGGCGCGGGTCGGCGAGGTGATCCGCGTCGCCGGCGAGCTCCGGCCGCCCGCGAAGATCGCGGGCGTGGGGATCTCGCGGATCGAGCACGGCGCGCCGATCAAGGCGGAGAGGCTGCTCCGGATGGGCGGATATGCCATCCCGCAGCCCCACGCGACCTTCTTCCCGAAGGGCTACAAGACGCCTATTCCTCTGGAGGTGAACGGCAACCGGTTCAGCATCCAGGTCCCGCTCGACGACAAAGGGCGGGGAGGCCGCTACGGCGTCAGCGTGTGGGCGACGTTCCCCGGGTCGAACGAGCTCAAGATGGTGTCGCTCCGCACCGTCGACGTGGGCGGCAAGGGAGGCGCGCGATGACCATCAGCCGCCCCCCCGCGTCGTCGTCGTCCGAGGAGCTCGACGCCGTCAAGGTGCTGAACCACCTGGTCCGCCGCGCGGTCTCGATGGGCGCGAGCGACATCCACGTCGAGCCGAAGCGCGACACCCTCCGCGTGCGCTACCGCGTCGACGGCGTGATGGTGCCCCAGGGGCAGATCCCGCTCGAGCTCGCGCCGTCGCTCGCCTCGCGCGTGAAGGTGCTCGCGCGGATGGACATGACCGAGCGGCGGCTGCCGCAGGACGGCCAGTTCAGCCTGGAGCTGCACGGCCACCCGCTCATCCACCTGCGCGCCTCGACGTTCCCCGCGATCCACGGCGAGACGCTCGTGCTGCGCGTGCTGCTCAGCCACCAGCTGATCCCGCTCGACAAGCTCGGGCTCGCCAAGGACGACCTGCCGCGCGTCGAGCGGCTCGCCGACCGCCCGTCGGGGCTCATCGCGGTGTGCGGGCCGACCGGGTCGGGCAAGACGTCGACGCTCTACTCGCTCATCAAGGTGATGAAGACCAGCGAGCTCAGCATCGTGACGCTGGAAGATCCGATCGAGGTCGAGTTCGCGGACATCACGCAGGGGCAGGCCAACCCGAGGCAGGGCTTCACGTTCGCGACGGGCCTGCGCGCGATCCTGCGCCAGGACCCGGACGTGATCATGGTGGGCGAGATGCGCGATCCGGAGACCGCGCAGATCGCGCTGCAGGCGAGCCTCACCGGGCACCTCGTGCTGTCGACGCTGCACACCTCGGACGCGGTCGACACGGTCGCCCGCCTCGTGGACCTCGGCGCGGAGTCGTGGATCGTGGCGAACGCCCTGCTCGCGGTGATCGCGCAGCGGCTCGTGCGGCGGCTCTGCGAGGAGTGCGCGGAGACGTACGAGCTCGAGAGCGCCGTGACGAGCGACGACGGAGACCGGATCCTCATCGAGAAGGGCACCGAGCTGAAGCGCGCCGTGGGGTGCCCGACGTGCCATCAGACGGGCTACCGGGGCCGGCTCGGGCTGTTCGAGGTGCTGGAGCTCGACGACGATCTGCGGGAGCTCATCAAGGGGCGCGCGGGGAAGCGGGCGTACCGGGAAGGCGCGCGCAAGGCGGGGCTCTTGCCGCTCCGCGAGGCCGGGCTCCTGCGGGTGAAGGAGGGGGTCACCACCCTCGATGAGGTGCTCCGGGTGACGTGAACGTGGCGTGAACGGGCCCGAGGCGCGGAGGAGAGCGCCTCGGCGCCTCGCGGATCTCCGGAGCGCCGCGCGGTCTGCGGCGCGTCGCGATCAGACGGCCTGAGCGTCGCCGTCATCCACCGCGTTGGCGGCGATGACGCGCTTGTACCAGAGCGCGCTGTCCTTCGGGATGCGCCGCTGCGTCTCGTAGTCGACCCAGACGATGCCGAACCGCTGGGAGTAGCCGCGATCCCACTCGTAGTTGTCCAGGAGCGACCACACGAAATACCCCGCGAGCGGCACCCCCGCGTCGATCGCGCGGCGCGCCGCGATGAAGTGGTCACGCAGGAACCGGAGCCGCTGCTCGTCCCGGACACGGCCGCTCGCGTCCGGCGCGGTCGAGTACGCGGCGCCGTTCTCGGTCACGTAGATCTTCCTCGGCCCGTACTCCAGGTGCAGCCGCGTGAGCAGCTGACGCAGGCCGTCCGGGTACACCTCCCAGCCCATCTCGGTCTGCTCCGCCTCGGACGCGACCTTCTCGGTCCTCGGCAGGTTCTGCTCCTCGGGCACCTTGCTGCTCCGCTGGATCATCCGGGTGTAGTAGTTGAGACCCAGGAAGTCGCACTGCGTCGCGATGATCTCGAGATCGCCCGGCTTGCACTCGGTCAATCCCTCCGGCGGGAGGTGGCCGAGCGCGATGTAGTCCGCGATCATGTCCGCCGGGTAGTGCCGGCCGTACAGCGGATCGAGGAACCAGCGGCTGAAGTAGCCGTCATAGTGGCGCGCGGCGTCATAATCCGCGGCGCTCGGCGACGCGGGCGTCGCGAGGTTCATGTTGAGCGTGATGCCCACCTCGGCGCCGGGGCTGTTCTTCCGCAGCACGGGCACCGCGAGGCCGTGCGAGAGCAGGAGGTGATGGCTCACCGCCAGCGCCTTGCGGAAGTCGCGCAGGCCGGGCGCGTGGATCCCCTTCTCGTAGCTGAGGAACGCCGTGCACCACGGCTCGTTGTGGGTGACCCACTTCTTCACGCGATCGCCGAGCTTCCGGCTCACCGCGTCGGCGAGCTCCACGAACGCGTCCGCCGTGGAGCGGTGTTGCCAGCCGCCCACCTCGTCCTGGAGCACCTGCGGCAAGTCCCAGTGGAACAGCGTCACGTACGGCTCGATGCCGGCCTCGAGCAGGCCGTCCACCAGGCGGCTGTAGAAGTCGAGCCCCTTCTGGTTCACCGCGCCGCGCCCGTTCGGGAGGATCCGCGGCCACGCGATCGAGAACCGGTAGGCCATCATGCCCAGGCTCTTCATGAGCGCGATGTCCTCGGGCCAGCGATGGTAGTGGTCGCACGCGATGTCGCCGTGGGTCCCGTCGACGATCATCCCCGGGGTCTTCGCGAATCGATCCCAGATCGACTCGCTTCGACCATCCTCGCTCGTGGCCCCTTCGATCTGATAAGCGGAAGTCGCGACCCCCCAAACGAATTTGTCAGGAAATCTCCAGGACGGCATGTCTTCTCGTCGTTCTCCTCAGACGGCCGCAGCCTCGACGGAGGCGGGCACCTTTCGCTCGTGGTGCGCGGAAGCCGCGACCGAGCCGGGCGGGAAGAGGTGGCAGCGGACCCAGTGCCCCGAGCCGAGATCGGCGGTCTCCGGCATCTGCTCCCGGCACGTGTTCATCACGCTCGGGCACCGGTCGGCGAACGGGCAGCCGGGCGGCGGGTTGATGAGCTTCGGCGCGCCCGAGCGGGCCGGGAGCTCGCTCCGGATCGAGCCCTGCGGATCCGGCACCGCCGAGAGCAGGAGCTTCGTGTAGGGGTGCGCCGGCTGCTGCATCAGCTCCTCGCTGGGCGCGCCCTCCACGATGTGACCCGCGTACATCACCATCGTCCGATCGGCGACGTAGCGCGCGCTCGCGATGTCGTGCGTGATGTAGAGGTACGAGATGCCGCGCTCCTCCTTGAGGCGCTCCATGAGGTTCAGGACGCCCATGCGGATCGAGACGTCGAGCATCGAGATCGGCTCGTCCGCCAGGATCACCGAGGGATCCACGGCCAGGGCGCGCGCGATGGCCACGCGCTGCCGCTGCCCGCCCGAGAGCTGATGCGGGAACTTGGCCGCGACCTCCGCGGCGGGGTTGAGATCGACGGTCGTGAGGAGCGAGTGCACCTTCTCCCGGAGCTCCGCGGGGCTCCTGGCCTTGCCGTGGAGCAGGAGCGGCCGCTCCAGGTGATAGCCGATCGTGTGCACCGGGTTCAGCGAGCCGAACGGGTCCTGGAAGATCATCTGCACCTGCCCGCGGTAGGCGAGCGAGGCGCGCGACGGCTCTTCCTTGAGGATATCCCTGCCCTTGAACAGGATCTTCCCGCTGCTCGGGGGCATCAGCCGCGCGAGCAGCCGCGCGATCGTGCTCTTGCCGCTGCCCGACTCACCGACCAGCGCGATGACCTCGCGCTCGCCCAGCGAGAACGAGGCGTCGTGGAGCGCCCGGAGCTGCTGCGTGCGGAGGCCGCCGCCGACCGTGAAGTACTTGCCGAGGCTCACCACATCGAGGACAGGCGAGGCGGAGGGGTGCGTCATCGTCATCGTCAGGTGTAGAGGTGGCAGGCGCCGCGGTGCTCGGGCGCGATTTCACGAAGGACCGGCAGCTCGCTCCGGCAGGGCTCGAAGACCTGGGAGCACCGGGGGTGGAACCGGCAGCCGGGCGGCGGATTGCGCATGTCCGGCGGTGAGCCGGGGATGCCCTGCAGCCTCCGGCGCGGACCGCGGACCGAGGGGAAGGACCCGAGGAGCCCCTGCGTGTAGGGGTGCTTCGGGTCGCTGAACAGGTCCTTGGCGCGGGCGGTCTCCGCGAGCTTGCCCGCGTAGAGGACGGCGATGCGCGTCGAGAACTCCGCGATGAGCGAGAGGTCGTGCGTGATGAAGAGGATCGAGAAACCCAGCCGGTCCTTGAGATCGGCGATCTGCTGGAGGATCTCCTTCTGCACCACGACGTCGAGCGCCGTCGTGGGCTCGTCCATGATGAGGAACGGCGGCCGGAGCGCCATCGCGATCGCGATCACGACGCGCTGGCGCATGCCGCCCGAGAGCTGGTGGGGGTAGCTGCTCAGGCGCGAGGTGTCGATGCCGACCAGCTTGAGCAGCGCCGCCGCGCGCTCCAGCGCCTCCGCCGGCTTTACCCCGTCGTGCGCGATGATCGGATCGGCGATCTGCTCGCCGATGGTGAGCACCGGGTTGAGCGCGTTCATCGCGCTCTGGAACACCAGCGCCACCTTCCGCCAGCGGAACGCGCGGAGCTGCTCCTCGTTCATCGACAGGACGTCCTGCCCCGCGAAGAACACGCGCCCGCCCGTGATGACCGCCGGCGGCTTGAGGAGCCGCATGATCGCCTGCGCGACCGTGGACTTGCCGCTGCCGGACTCGCCCGCGAGGCCGAGCACCTCGCCGGGCGCGATGTCGAACGAGACGTTGTCGACCGCGCAGACCGGGCCGGCCGGGGTCATGAACTCGACCCGGAGATCCTGAACTGAGAGAAGCGGACTAGCTGCCATGGGTCCTCACCACCGGCGTCGACGGGCCCACCGCGACCTTGCGGCTCTTGAGCAGGCGCAACCAGGACCCCTCCGCGCGAAGCCGCGGATTCGAGATCTCGTCGATCGCGTACATGATCATCGTGAGCGCGAACCCGACGAGCGCGACGCACAGGCCCGTGGGCACGATGGTCCACCAGGCGCCCGTGAGGAGCGCTGCGTTGTTGCTCGCCCAGTAGAGGTTCGTCCCCCACGTCACGGCGCTCAGGTCGCCGAGCCCGAGGTACTCGAGGCCGACCTGCGCGCCGATGGCGTACACCGTCGCGCTGATGAAGCCGGACATGAGGAGCGACGTCATGTTCGGCAAGATCTCGCGGAAGATGATGCGCATGCTGCCCTCGCCGCTCACGATCGCCGCGGACACGAAGTCCTTCTCGCGCAGCGAGAGCACCTGCGACCGGAGGACGCGCGCGTTCCACGCCCAGCCGGTGATCACGAGCACGAGCAGGATGGTGAGCGGCCCCGCCGGCAGGTAGGCCGCGATGACGACGGCCATCGGCAGCCCGGGGATGATCAGGAAGACGTTCGTCATGAGCGAGAGGACGGCGTCGATCTTCCCGCCGAAATAGCCCGCCGCCATGCCGATCAGCGCGCCGATCGCCATGACCACGAAGCCCGTGGCGAAGCCGACGGCCAGCGACACCCGCGCGCCGACGATCGTCTGCGCGAGCACGTCCTGCCCCTGCCCCGTGGTGCCGAAGAGGTGCTCGGCCGACGGCGGCTCGTGCGGCATGCCCACGAACGCATGCGGATCCTGCCCGGCGATCGAGGGCCCGAACAGGGCGAGCAGCACGAAGAAGAGCACGATGATCGTGCCCACCATCGCCTTGCGGTTCGAGAGGAGGAGGCGGAACCAGCCCATCGCACGGGACGGGCCGCTCCCGCTGTTCCCTTGTTGCGCAGCCATCACTTCTCCTGGACTTTCGGGCCCTCAGCGCGCCCGGGCGCGGGGGTCAAGGAACACGTACATCACGTCGACCAGGAAGTTCGCCGCCAGCACGGCCAGCGTGATCGTAAGGAAGATCCCCTGCATCAACGGATAATCTTGGTTTCGAACAGCCTGAATGAGCAGGTAGCCCTGCCCCGGGTACGAGAAGACGATCTCGGTGAGCAGCGAGCCGCCCAGCACGAACCCGAGCGCCATGCCGAAGCCGGTGACGTTGGGGAGGAGCGCGTTCCGCGCGGCGTAGCTGAACATCACCCGCCACTGCGAGAGCCCCTTGGCCTGCGCCATCGTGATGTAATCCTCGGCGAGGACGGTGACCATCGCGCTGCGCATGCCGATCATCCAGCCGCCGATGGTGGCGATGACGATCGCCATCGCGGGCAGGACCAGGTGCATCAGCACGCTTCCGAGGAACTCCGCGGTCCAGGCAGGCGTGAGCGTGTCGCTGTAGGCGTGGCGCAGCGGGAACGCCCCGAGCACGAACCCGAAGATGTAGAGGCCCACCATCGCGAGCCAGAAGTACGGGAACGCCCCCAGGAACGCGAGCAGCGGCGGCAGGGAGGAGTCGAGCCAGCCACCCCGCCGCCACGTCGCGACAACGCCGAGCAGCGACCCCACCGTGAAGCTGATGACCACGGCGGTGCCCGACAGGAGGATCGTCCAGCCGAGCCCCGTCGCGATCACATCCGTCACCTTGGCGGGGAAGTGGGCCACGGACAGGCCCAGATCACCGCGGAACGTGTGGTTCAGGTAGGTGAAATACTGCTGGATGAGCGGCTCCCCCGTGAACCCGAACGCCTTGCGTAGCGCGTCGATCGCTTCCGGTTGGAGCTGGCCTCGGAAGCGCGCGAACATCGCCGAGGCGGGATCGCCCGGCATCATCCGCGGGATAAGGAAGTTCAGGGTGAGCGATGCCCACGCCGCGATAAGATACAAGCCCAGCTGTCGCAGAAGGTAACGCACTGACGATCTCTCTTCTAACCTGGTCTCCGACTCAGGTCACGCTCAACTTCACTTCGGCTTGAGCTCAGTGAGGACGAGCAGGTACTCGGGTGGGTTGTTCGGCGAGAGCTTCGCGTACGGGTTCTCCTTGCTCGGGAACCCCGTGAAGCGCTTCGTGTTGTACTCACCCCAGGAGGGCCCGGGGAACAGCGGGATGGACGGCACCGTCTCGACGAAGAGCATCTGGAGCTGGTCGAGGATCTTCTTCTGATCCGCGGTCGCCGTCGCCGCCTCGAACGCCTCGAAGAGAGGATCCGCCTGCTTGGCGCCGAAGCGGTGCCAGTTGCGCGCGGCCGCCTCCCCGACCGGTCGCACGGTCGCGGTGCCCAGGAGGTCGCGATAGAAGTTGTAGGGCGTCGGCTCCTCGTTCGACCAGCCCATCGACAGATCGAACGTGCCCTTCTGGAGCGCCTCGAAGAATGCGCTGAAGTCGTACGTCTTCAGCGTGACATCGACGCCGACCCCTTTCAACTGCTGCGTGACGATCTGCGCCGCGCGCACCCAGTCGGACCAGCCCGTCACAACGTTGATGTCGAAGCGCAGCGGCTTCCCGTCCTTCGCCCGGGTGCCGTCCGCCCCCTTGGCATAGCCCGCCTCGTCGAGCAGCTGGTTCGCCTTGGCCACGTCGAACTTGACCCAGTCGCCCGCCTCGACCGCCTTCGGGTTGCGCCAGCGCTCGTGCGCGTCGCTGAGCGCGGTCGCGTCCGCCGGCCGCGTGTAGTTGTTCATGGCGACCTTGACGATCTGCTCGCGGTCGAGCGCCATGCTGAGCGCCTTGCGCAGTCTCACGTCGTCGAGCGGCTTCTTCGTCGTGTTCGTGTAGACGAACACGGTGCTCCCGACGAGCGGGAACCAGTAGTGGTGATTCGCCGGGTCCTTGCCGACGTAGACCTTCTCGATCTCCGGGACGAAATTGCCAGCCCAGTCGACCTCGCCGTTCAGGAGCGCCAGGTTCGCCTGATCGTTGCCCGGGTAAGCCGGGAAACGAAGGCCCTTGATCGCGGGCTTACCCTCCTGCCAGTAGTTCGGGTTCCGGCCGAGCTCGTAAATCTGGTTCTGGAACGTCTTGACCTCGGTGAACGGCCCCGTCGCGACCGGGTTCTCGTTCGTGTACGTGACCGGATCCGTCACGTCCTTCCACTTGTGCTCCGGCACGATCGGCTGGTGGCCGAGGTACGTGAGCCCGGGGACGTACGGCCGCGTCAGCGTGAACTCGACCGTCGTGTCGTCCTTGGCCTCGATCGCGCTCAGCCACTTCCAGACGCCGTGCAGATCGAGCGCGGCGTGCTTCTTCAGGAGCCCGAAGGTGAAGGCCACATCCTTTGCCGTGAACGGCTGGCCATCGGACCACTTGACGTTGGAGCGCGTCGTGAAGGTGAGCGTCTTGTTCCCGTTGCTCCACTCGTACTTCGACGCGAGCCACGGGGTGAACTCACCCTTCATGGTGTTGTAAACGAGGAGCGGCTCGTAAATGCCAGCCACGGTTGGCCAGCGAACATTGCCCGGCGCGAGCAGGGGGTTGAAGTTGCGCACCCACGAGGCTTGCTGCTCGATGGAGACGGTAAGGAAGGTATCGGTCGCGGGCTTGGCAGCCGTCAGGGGGGCCTTCTGCCCTTCAGGCGTGGGCTTGGGCTGCTTGTCGCAGCCCGTCATCGCACCGACCGAAAGAAGCAGCGCCGACAGGACAAGCGTCCGGCGCGGCAAGAACCAGTCCCTCATCAGAATGCTCCTCGCGGGCCCGTGTGGGCACGCCCGAGTACCCACCGTCCCTCTCCCACGTCATTCTTGTTCACTGGGAGCCGCCGCTCGACCAGAGCGACCTCGCCGGAGTTCGGCCCCGCGCCGCAGCGCACCATACCGGCATGCAGACGTTGGCACTGTAGCGGTCGTCGTACATCAGTGTCAACGGGATTCGAGGCGGCCTTGATGTTCTCGTGCCTCGTCCTCACGTGCGCTTTCAGAGCGAATGTCGTGGCGCGTCATGCCTCGCAGCAGCAACGCAGTCTCACGGAGCCATCACGCACCGCCCCCCACGCGTCACGTGGAACGAGAAGCAGACACTGACACTGTTATTTTCCTGAACCACAGTAAGAAAGAAGCGGGCCTTTGGCGGGTCGTTGCAGAGCCTCTCTACCAGAGGCGTGCCGCCCGTGACAAGACCAGAATTTTCCATTTTCTTGACGGCCGGCGGAGGGCAGCGCTCGCACGGTCAGCGCTGGACGCGCTCCGTCCTGGTGCAGGAGATCCTGTCAGGAACGCGCGTCGATGCGGCGGGTGGGCGCAAGGGTCCAGTGCGGGCGCGCGACTCGACGGCTGGGAGCTCGTCCCCGCATCGAGCGTCGGCGGACGTCAGATGTCCACAATGTATCCATTCGATGTCTCCGGCGTTGCGCGGCGCGGGGAGCGGGCGGGCTGAAGGGAGCAAGGTGGCCCATCGTCACAGGAGCGGTGGAGCGGAGAGCGGCACCCGGAGGCCGCCGCCGATGAGCTCGTCCGCCGCCCTGTTGTCGACGAACACGCTCCCCTTCCCGACGTCGGGCGCCTCGCCGCCCTGCACGACCAGGCCGAAGAGATTGCCCGATGCGCGCACCCGGGAGAGGCGACCCGAGCTCCGGTCGTACAGGATCCCCGCCCGCGCGCAGCCGGTCACCCGGACGTCCGTGAGGACGGCCGTGGACCCGGCGATCGCCAGGACACCGTCGGCCACGACGTCGTCGCGCCGCTCGCCCTCCGCGGCACGGCGGCCGCCCAGCACTCCGTCGACGAGCGCGCGGGAGACCTCGGCCTCGGCGCTGAACAGCGCCAGGCCGGCCGTACGGCTCGTCCGGAGGAGCGACGAGGTGAGCCGGAGCTTGTAGTTCACCGCGGCGACGCCGATGCCGCCGCGGTCGTCCCCGTCGGCGCCCGCGGTGTCCTGCACGAGATCGCCCGTGATCTCGACCTCGCCGTCCGGCCGCTCTGCGAAGAGGAGGACGCCGACGGAGCGGTTGCCGCTCACGGCGTTGCCCGCGAGCACCGCGCGGGCGCCCTGGTAGATGACGATCCCCTGCCCCACCGGCAGGCTGCGGTCCGGCGCGACGTGCCCTTCGACGAGGTTGCCTGTCACCTTGGCCTCCGACCCGAGGTATCCCACCGACAGGCCAGCCCCCTCGTTGTCGCGAATGGCGTTCGAGGCGAGCGTCGCGCGGCCATCCACCACGCTCACCCCGGCGCCGCCGCCCCACACCCCTTCGGCGAAGGTCCCCTCGATGAGGTTGCCCTCGGCGATGAGCTCCGCGGACAGATCCGCCACATGAACTCCGGACGCGCGGTTCTTCCAGACGGCGCTGTCGCGGAGGTGCAGCGTCGCCCCGCGGGCGACGGCGACCCCGACGCCGCCCAGCGGCGACGCGGGCGCGGCCGCGACGGTGCCCTGGATCAGGCTCCGCGTCACCTCCGCCGCGGTGTCCACGCCGATGGCGGCGACGCCGACCTCCGCGTTGCGCAGGACCACGCTCGTGTCGACCGCGACGCGCGACCGCAGGGCCGCGTGAACGCCGACGCCGTAGGTGAGGCCGTCCGGCCCCGGGTTCGTCCCCTCGACGAGCGCGCCGGACACGCGCGCCGAGGCGCCCGTGGTCGCGAAGATCCCCGATAGCCGGTTTCCGATGAGCGCCGTGCGCTCGATCGACGCCTCGGCGCCGTCGCGGACGACGAGCCCCTGGCCGTCGCCGAGGTGCTCCGACGGCGCCGTGCCCTCGATGAGGCTGCCCACCACGGCCGCCGTGGTCCGGGCGTGAGCCGCCGAGACGCCGGCGGCCTGGTTGCCGGTGACGGCGCTCTCCTTCACCGAGAGCGCGCCGCCGCTCTCCGCGAGGGCGCCGACCCCCGCGCCCGCGGCGCCGGGGCGCGTCCCGTCGATCCAGCTCTGCGCGACCGAGAGCCGCGCGCCGCCGCTCGCCACCACGCCGGCATGGACAGCGCTCCTGATGTGAACGCGCTCGAGCGCCACGGCGGTCGCGCCCGTCGCGACCACGCCGGCGCCTTCCCCGCCGAGCTCGATCCCGCGGAGCGTCACCTCCCCCGCGTCGAGCACGGACACGATCGCGGGAGGGTGGACGATGGTGCTCACCCCGCGGACCCGTACGCGCGCGGCGCACCGGCCGACGACCGCGAGCGACCTCGTGATGACGACCGGCTCGTCGTAGGTCCCTCCCGCGAGCGCGATCGTCCCGCCCTCGGCGACGAGCTCCAGCGCCGCCGAGAGCGTGGTCAGCGGCCTCTCTTCGGAGCCGTCGCTGTCCTCGCCGGAGTAGCTCGGGTCCACATAGAGGTTTCCGGGCCCGCGAGGGATGTTCCCCCACGGCCCGCTCCCGCAGCCGTTGGGGCCGTCGACGGTGACGCACCCCGCGTCCGGCGCGGCGAACGTGCCTGTCGGGCACTTCGCCATGGTCGGCCTGCACAGCCCGTCGTCGCCCACGAACTCCGGAGCGCACCGCGGAATGCCGACGGCGATACACCCCTCGTCGAACTTCGGGATCGTCCCCGGGGGGCACTTCGCCATCGCGGGGTGGCAGAGGCCATCGTCCTCCACGAACAGGTCGGCGCACCCCTGGATGCCCACTGGCATGCACCCGTCGGGGCCGAGCACGTGCCCGCGCGCGCAGCGCTCCGCGACGCTCTCGCCTTCGCGCGTCGCGCCGGCGCCCCGCACCGGGGGATTGCACCCCGCGGCGAGCAGCGAGAGCCCCGCCATGCAGGCGGCCAGCCGGAATGACCCCGGGCGCGTTGCGCCAGTGCGCATGCGATACCCTCCCTGGAGAGCGCGCGCCGTGCTCGCCCGCGCCTCCGCCTCTGCGGTTGATCTCTCCCCCGAGCGCCCGCAGCAGCCCGAGGGCCGCGCGTGTCCTGCCTGGACCGGCGCTCCACGCACGTCAGCGCGCTGCTGGTGAGCTCGCTGCTGGGGAGTCCGCGGCGATGACGAGGACAGCGCCAGATCGACGCTGCGCGAACTCCTTCAGCGTAATGGATCTTACAACAGGAGACGGGCTCCTGCCAGGCGCAGGAGTCGCGATCGAGCCGACTTTCCCTGCAGCGCTGCGGACAGCCGCGTCGCGCTGATCTCATCGGCGGGACGTTGCGCGCTGACAGCCGTTCCTGCTGCCTCGCGGGGCCGCCGTCCGCGACTTACGGCGGCGGCGACGCCGTCGTTCCGGACGACGGCGGGAGCAGCGCAGCAGAGCGCGCGGCGTGGGATCCGCGCGACGCGGCCGGGGTCGCCGCGGGGCGGGCGCCGCTCGGGGGCCGTATCGGACGAGGTGGGCTGAGCAGGGCGTGACCAGACGCCGCGGCCGTGCGCGCGCGCTGCCGTCGAGGAGCGGTGGTATCGAGTCGACGCGGCCCTCGATTGCAGAGATCGACCGGGTCTTCGGAAATGCGGTTTGCAGGGCCAGACAAAGCCGCAAGTCGGGCCACTCTCATCCCGTCCCGCCGCGCGCCGCGCGCCGCGCGCCCCGCGGGGCGCGGCGACATTTGCCTTTCTCCAGCGCCCTGGAGCGTCCCACATCGGCGCTCCGAGGCGGCGGCGAGACGCGCGGCGCGGCGGGGCTCCGGCGCGATGAAACGGGGCCAGAATCCCCGCGGGGCGCGGCTTCAGACAATGCATCTTCGCCGTCGCCGTCCGGCGGCCACATAACACCGATGTGGCAGCGTCTGCACACGAGCTCTCGGGCACGCAGCCTGCTCTCCACGCCGCTCAACATGCCGCCGCGGACCTGGGGTCGTCGCGGGGCATGGAAGGAGGACGGATGATTAGCTCAATCGATATGAAGATGGCGCAAGCGGCGATGCTCCTGGCTGCGTTGATGACCGGATGCGCAGTCGACGCGGTGGATCTGGAAGAAGCCGACTTGGAGCAGGCCGACGTCGACGTGGCGTCGAGCGCGCAGGCGTTGGAGGAGCAGGAGCAGGAAGAGCCGCGCGGCGGCCCGCTGCCGGGGCTGCCGGGCAAGACCGATGTCGGTCAGATCCCCGGCAAGGGTGGGCCGATCGGCCTGCCGGGCGGGGGGCCCATCGGCAAGGGCGGGCCCATCGGCATCGGCGGGCCGGGCGGGCCGATCGGGCAGGGGCCGGTCGGGCAGGGGCCGGGTGGCATGCCGCTCGGCGGGCCGTTTGGCGGCGGCATGCCGCTTGGCGGCGGGCCGTTCGGCGGCATGCCGTTCGGCGGCGGGCTGGGCGGCGGCATTGGCTATCCGGGCGGTTTCGGTCCCGGGTTCGGCCCCGGGGCCGGGCTCCCGTACGGCGGCCTGGGTGGCCCCTATGGCGGCCCTGGCCTCGGCGGCCTGGGTGGCCCCTATGGCGGCCCTGGCCTCGGCGGCCTGGGTGGCCCCTATGGCGGCCCTGGCCTCGGCGGCCTGGGGTATGGCGGCTTCGGGTCTCCTGGCCTGGGCGGCCTTGGCCTCGGCGGCCCCTTCTGACGTCGTTCCCCTGGAGAGGTGCTGACCGCGCGCTGCCCGCCGCGCCGCCGTGCGCGGCGCGGCGGGCAGCCGCTGCCGCGTCGCTCCGGGCGGGCCGCGCCGGCCTCCCTCGCGCCGGCGAACGTCCGCCGGCCGACGCGTCGCGCAGCACGCACCGCGGCGAAGCGAGCCGCCGTGCCATGCGCGGCGTCCTCCACGTCACCTTTCCCCGGATCGGCCTTGCGAGCTCCCCCCACAAATCGAAGGGTGACTCGCGTCACACCCGCGCGCGCGCCGCGCGAAAGAATGGATCCCCGCCTCGCGGTCGAGGCAGCATACGGCGATGGAAGAACCTCCCCTCCTGGAACGAGAGCCGGAGACCAACATCTTCGGCGAGTCGATGGCGGTGTTTCACGCTGCCGCGGACCTCATCGGCCTGGCTCCCCGCGTCCGGCTGGAGCTCGAGCAGCCCGACTACGAGCACATCTTCTATGTCACCGCGCAGCTGCAGGACCGCCTGGTCCCGCTCCGCGGAGAGGCGGCCGCGGCCTACGAGCGGCTCCCTCCGTCGGTGATCCCGAACCGGGCCGCGATCACCCCGCTCTTCAACGGCAAGCTCATCCTCCGGCCCGAGGCGCTCCGGAGCGGCTCGATTCACATCCAGGACGGCGTGATCCGTCTCGGCGACCAGGGGCTGTACCGGATCGAGCCTGGCGAGTTCGCCCGCTTCAAGGCGTACCGGGTCCAGCACAACCAGGCGCGGGGGCCCTACAAGGGCGGGCTGCGCTTCCACAAGGCCGTGTCCCTCGACCTGTTCAACGCGCTCGCCGCCGAGATGACGTGGAAGACCGCGATAGCGGACGTCCCGTTCGGCGGCGCCAAGGGGGGCATTCGCATGGATCCGCGCGAGCACAGCAAGGAAGAGCTCGAGTCGATCTCACTGCGTTACATGTACCGGCTGAAGCAGCTCGTCGGGCCCAACGTCGACATCCCCGCGCCCGACGTGGGCACGAACCCCCAGGTGATGGCGTGGCTCCTGCGCCAGTACAGCGACGGCGAGCGCGAACGGCACAACCACCGCGGCGTCGTGACGGGCAAGGACGTGCGCATCGGCGGCTCCGAGGGGCGCGCCAAGGCGACCGGGCAGGGGCTCGCCTACTGCGTCGAGGAGTGGTACGCGCAGCGCGGCCTCACCCCCGCGGGAGCGCGGTTCATCGTGCAGGGGTTCGGCAACGTCGGCTCCGCCGCCGCCGAGATCCTCTGCAAGATGGGCGCGCGCTGCATCGCCGTGCAGGACGCCGACGGCGCCGTCTACGACCCGAACGGCATCGACGTCGGCGCCCTGATCACCCACGTCCACGCGAACCCCCAGAACCTGCGGCGCTCGGTCGCCGGCTACGGCGGCGCCCAGCCGATCGCGCCGGGCGATTTCTGGAGCGTCGATGCGGACATCTGCATCCCGGCCGCGCTCGGCGACGCCGTCACCGGGGAGGTGGCCGAGCGGCTCAAGGTGAAGCTCGTGGCCGAGGGCGCCAACCGCCCCACCACGACAGAGGGCGACAAGGTGCTCGCGGAGCGCGGCATCAGCGTCATCCCCGACATCATCGGCAACGCGGGCGGCGTGACCGTCTCCTACTACGAGTGGATCCAGAACAAGCGCATGGAGCACTGGACCGAGGGCGAGGTGAACGCGCGGCTCGAGCGCGCCATCAAGAGCAACTACCGCCTCATCTGCGATATCGCGGAGGATCGCCCGCGCCGCTCGGCAGACCACGACTCGACCGGGTTCGTGCTGGGCAAGCGCCTGCCGATGCGGCTCGCCGCGATGGTGCTCGCGCTCAAGCGGATCGAGGCGCATTACATGCTGGAAGGGTTCTCCCAGTAACGGGCGCCATCAGCCCACGAGCGGGCGCCTCCCCACGCGGAGGCACCTCCCCGCGAGAGGACGCGCCGCCGGCCGGCGGCGCTCGCGCCCCGGCGCGGCGGCGGTCATCGGCTGACGCCGTAGCCGAGCTTCTTGATGCCGTAGACCTTGATCTTGTGCTGGAGCGTCCGCAGCGGCAGCTCGAGGCGCCGCGCCGCCTCGGTCTGGTTCCAGTCGGACGCGCGCAGCGCCTCGATCAGGAGATCGGCCTCGATCTGCTCCAGCCGGATCTTGAGCCCACCCGCCGCAGGGGCCGCCGGCGGCGCGGGGTCGGCGGCCCCGCGCGCCGGCTCGGAGGCGCGCCGGGTCACGGCCGGCGCGCTCGGCGCCCCGTCGGGCTCGGACGATCGCGAGAGCTCCGCGGCTCGAGGCGACGCGCGCGGCGGGCTCGACACGCTCACCGTGTGACGGATGCGCTCCGGGAGATCGCGCGCCAGGATGGCCTCCCCCTCCGCGATCACCACCGCCCGCTCGATGGCGTTGCGGAGCTCGCGCACGTTGCCAGGCCACGCGTAGCCCTTCAGGAGGGCCAGCGCCTCGGGCGCGATCGACCGGACCTTGCCCTGGTGCGCGCGGTTCGCCTGCTCCAGGAAGCCCGCCGCGAGCGGCGCGATGTCGTCCCGGCGAGCGCGGAGCGGCGGGATGTCCAGCGTCATCGCGTTCAGCCGGTAGAGCAGATCGAGCCGGAACGTGCCCTCATCGCACATGGCGTCGAGGTCGCGGTGCGTGGCCGCGATGACGCGGACGTCGACCTCGATCTCCCGGGTCGCGCCGACGCGCGTCACGCGCTTGGTCTCGAGCACGCGCAGGAGCGCGGCCTGCGCGGCCGCGGGGAGCTCGCCGACCTCGTCGAGCAGCACCGTGCCGCCCGCGGCCGCCTCGAAGACCCCCTTGTGCTGCTGGCTCGCGCCCGTGAAGGCGCCGCGCTCGTGGCCGAAGAGGGTGCTCTCGATGAGCAGCGCGGGGATCGCCCCGCAGTTCACGCAGATGAGCGGCCCGGCGCGGCGAGGGCTGCGGTCGTGGATGAACCTCGCGAGCACCTCCTTGCCCGTCCCGGTCTCGCCGCGCAGGAGCACGGGGATCGCGGAGCGCGCGGCCCGCAGCGCCACCTCGACCACCGAGCGCATGAGCGGGCTCTGGGTCGCCAGGACGTGCCCGTCCGCCTCCCACGCGCTCTCCGGTGACGCGCCCTGGGAGCCCTCTTGCGCTCGCGGCCGGGCGTCGCCGGCCCTGGGGGCGACGTAGAGCAGCGCCCCCTCCGGGCTCGCGACGCGCACGGGCGCCTCGGGGCTCGCGCTCCGCGACGCCTCGTGGCCCACCTCGATGAGCTTGTCGATGGAGGTCGCGGCGTCGGGGAACACCGCGACCCCCGCCACCAGCGCCGGCTCGCCCTCCCTGCGCGCGACGATCCCCCGCGCGAGCTCCTCCGCGAGCTCGGCCGTGATCTCGGGGAGCAGGATCTCGAGCGTGTCGGCGCTGTAGAAGGCGACGCGATCGACGGGCCGCAGCGCCTCGCGCACGCGGAGGGCCCAGTGCCGGAGGTGGCTCGCCTGGACGCCGAGCGAGCGGACCACGGCGAGCGCGAACTTGCGGCCGAAGAACCTTGACCGCGCGATCTCGGCCTGCAGGGCGACGCGCAGCGCGTCGGAGCCCTCCAGGCCGAAGAGCGGCAGCTCGCCGCCGGAGAGCACGTGCACCGACGCGACGACGCCGCCGAGCAGCACCTCGTCGCCCGCCTTCACGACGCCGCGCTCGACCCGCTGGCCCGCGACGCGCGTCCCGTTGCGCGAGCCCAGGTCCTCGACCACGACCTCGCCGCCCACGAGCGTGAAGCGCGCGTGCCTGCGCGACATGCTCCTGTCCCGGATCACCACGTCGGCCGGGGGCTCCCTGCCGACGACGACGCCGACCCCGGGGCTCATCGGGGACATCTCGACGCCGTCATGGTGATAGACGAGCAGGAGCACACGCCGCTTCTCCGCGCGCGCCCTCTGGACGAGCTCCGCCGTCTTGAACGACAGCGATGCAGTCGTGGCCATGGGACCGGTGCTGTGACCGCGCACGCTGCCCCCCCTACGCCTCATTCCGCCCAATGGCAACCCGGAAGCGGCGCTGCGCCGCGCGTGGCCCGCGCTGCGCGCAGCGCGATGCGCGGGCCACGCGGCGGGCGTGACGTTGCCCCCCCCGCGGCGCAGCGCGCCCCGGCGCGCCGAGCGGAGGGCGGCAGCGTGGTAGAATGGCGCGATGATCCGCCTCAACGCCGAATGGACACAGGTGCTCCACCAGTACAAGCAGGACCATCAGGACCCGCGCAACCAGGCGTGTCACCAGATCGGCATACCGCTGATCGTCGCGAGCTTCCCCGTGGGCGCGACCCTCATCGGCCTCCCGCTGGCGGCCGCGATGTTCGCGACGGGCTGGGGTTTCCAGCTCGCGGGTCACTGCTTCGAGGGAAAGAAGCCGTCGTTCGTGAACGACAAGCGGAGCCTGCTCATCGGCGTGCTCTGGTGTCTTGAAAAATACGGCCTGCACGTGGTCGAGGAGACGCCGGCCTCCTGACGCGCCGCGCCCGACGCGTTCCCGCGAATACCGTCCATGTGCACGACTGCGACGTGGACGCACTGGCAGGCTCGACAGGGGCCATGGCGATTTCCCCGCAACTCAGGGGCGCGTGCTGCAATGCGCAAAGCTTCCTTGACGTGATGCGGGCATGGTCGTACCTGTGTCCCGGCGGGGGAATGATGATTGCCTTTCCCGGGGGGTCCGGCAGGCGCGCGTCATCTCGGCTCATCCCGCGTGAGTCCGCTGCCTGCTGCTGTCGTCGACGAGCCCCTGGAGCGTCGTTGCAGGCCGCCGCCGCAGGCGACGAGGGGACGAGGACGGCGAGACGAGGAGGCGGGAGATGGGGTGTGCGCAGAGCATGACGGGGAAAGTCGCCGTGATCACCGGCGGCACATCGGGGATCGGGCTCGCGACGGCCTCCGCGCTCGCGCGGCAGGGCGCCCGCGTGATCGTGCTGTCCCGCAGGCCCGGCTCCGAGGGGGCGAGGAAGCTCTCCGCGCTGAAGGGGCCGGGCGAGGTCGACGTCATCGCGTGCGACCTCGGCCGGCTCGCGTCGGTGCGCGCGGCGGCCAGGCAGGTGGCGGATCGATGTGACGTCGTTCACCTGCTCATGAACAACGCGGGGATCTTCCTGCGCGAGCGCGCCGAGTCGGCCGACGGCCTCGAGATGACGTTTCAGGTGAACTACCTGTCCCATTTCCTGCTCTCGAACCTGCTGCTCGACCGGCTCGGCGCCGCGCGCGGCGCGCGCGTGGTCAACATGGTCGCGCCGGTGGACAGCATCCGGCTCGACTTCGACGATCTCATGTCGAAGCGCTCGTACTCGTTCCTCTCGGCCTCGGCGCGCTCGAAGCTCGCGCTCGTGCTCGCCGCGCGCCGCCTCTCCGAGACGCTGTCCGGGACCGGGGCCCAGGTGCTCTGCTATTATCCGGGGCTCGTGCGGTCAGGGCTGTTCGAGGGCACCTCGTTCGTCCTCAAGAAGCTGATCGACGTCGTCGGCGCCACGCCGACCCAGGCCGCCGCGAACCTCCTCGAGATCCTGGCCGACACGTCGCACACCGACACCCCTGCCTTCTTCGAGCGGACCAAGGTGAGGCCCCTCCGGGGCATGGCGACGGACGCGGAGGCGGCCACCCGGCTCTGGGAGATGAGCACGAGGCTCGTGGGCCTCACCTGAGCCGGCCGTCCCCGGGACGCCGCGCCGCGCGCGGGCAGCGCGGCAGGCCGCCGCGCGCCGTCCCGGAGCGGCTCGGTCCGGCTCGGGTCGGCGCTCTCACCGGAGGCCGCGCTTCTTGAGCTCCGCGGCGAGCGAGGCCTGCACGCGCTCCACCTCTCGAGCGACGGCGTGCACGGCCTCGCTCACGCTCTCGAGCGTCCCGGCCCGCGCCTCCCGGTCGAGCCGCGCGCAGAGCTCTTTCAGGGTGAGCGCCGCGAGCTGGTCGGCGCTCTCGTAGAGCCCGAAGGCGAGCCGCTCGAGCTCGCCCAGCGCGCCTCGCGCCGCGGCCTCGCGCATCGACGCCACCCGGGCCGGCGCCTCCGTCAAGAAGAGCGCGATCACCTCGGTCACCACGTCGGGCTCGACCGCGCGCGGCGCGGCGCGCCGCACCGAGGACGCGGCGGGGTGGGCGCGCTCCCTGGCCGGGGGGCACGAGGGCGTCACCAGGGTCGGCGGCGCGAGCTCGACGCCCGGCGGGTCGGGGTCCTTCTGCCCGGCCTCGAACGAGCCGGACCGCGACGGCGCGCAGAACGTCCGCAGGACGCGCTCGAGCTCGTCCTGCGAGCGCGGCGCGCTCTGCGCCTCGGGAGAGGGGGTCCCTCGCCGCGACCTCGGCGCGCGCGCCGCGCCGGCCACGCGCTCCGGCGGCAGCCCCGCGAGCAGCCGCAGGCTCGACTGCAGGGGAGCGCGCCGGATCGGCTTGATGAGCACGGCGTCGGCCTCGGCGCGGCTGGGCGCCTCCCTGCCGGGGTACGTCATGAGGACGCTGCGCACGGGCGCGATCGCGGCGTCCGCCTTGATCCGTTGCAGCAGCGAGAGGCCGTCGAGATCGGCGAGCTCGAGGTCGATCAGCACCATGTCGTAGGCGCGCCCGGCCCCGGCCGCATCGCGCAGCGCGGCGAGGGCCGCGGCGGCGCTCGGCGCGGCGCCGCACGCCAGCCCGAGCTCCTCGACCAGGCTCCGCACCGCGCGGCGCACCGAGCCGCTGTCGTCGACCACCAGCACCCGCGTTCCGGGCAGGTCGATGCGCGGGATCAGCGCCCGGTCCGAGGCGCGCCCGCGCCGCTCGAACGGGAGGACGAACGAGATCCCCGGGCCGCGCGCGCCGGCCTCCGCGGCGGCGCGGAGCTCGCCGCCCAGCGCGCCGATCAGGCGCCGCGCGACGGCGACGCCGGGCGCGGCGCGCAGGCCCCGATCCGACGCAGGCCTCGCCACGCCGCCGTCCCCTGCCTCCGGGCCGTCCATGCTGGCCAGGGGCGCTGCCCCGCCCGCGAAGCGCACGTCGAAGCGCACCGGCGCGATCGCCCCCTCGTGCGCGCCGCCCCGCGCGGACGCCGCGCCGTCGTCCTCTCCCGCGCCGACGCGGATCAGCACCTCGCCCCGGGGCGCCCCGCGGATCGCACAGGTGGCGACGTTCAGCAGCAGCTGCCTCAGCCGCGCCGCGTCGCCGCGCACCGGCCCCGGCACGTCCGGTCCGATGTCGAGCACGAGCTCCGTCCTGTCGTCGCGCGCGCGATCCACGAGGAGCTCCGCCACGTCCTCGACGGCGCGGCGCAGATCGAAGTCGACCGGCTCGACGTGCAGCCCTCGGCCGCCCGGCTGGCCGAGATCGATGAGGTCGTCGACCATCGCGAGCGCCGCGTCGCCGTGGCTCCGGATGCGCCGGGCCCATGCCCGCTGCTCCGGATCGAGCTCGGTGTCGAGCAGGAGGCCGCTCATGCCGATGATCCCGCCGAGCAGCGCCCGGATCTCGTGCCGCACCTGCGCGAGGGCGCCCGCCTCCCCGTCCGCCTCGACGGGCGACCAGGGCCGCGCCGTCAGCGCCTCCGGCGCCGTCGCGCGCTCCGCGGGCTCGCTCCTCGTCCCGGCGCTGCTCTCCGAGCCGCTCCGCCGCTGCTCCTCGCCTGCCATCGACGCTCCGACACTCCCCCCCGGTGCCCGCCCCGCGCGAGCCCATCACGCCGGAACATCGAGTGTACCGCGCCCAGCGTCCCGCAGGGCCAGTCACGACGCGGGCTGGGATGAGCGCGCGGCGCCGTGGCACGCGGTCATCGCCGCGCCGATCCCTGGCGCGCGCTGGCCCCGGCCGAGAGGTCGGCCGACGGCGCGCCGTCGAGCGCCGTCACGACGACGCGCTCGCGATCGACCGCCGCCTCCGCCGAGAGCACGCTGATGGCGGACGGATCCTCGGACGACGCGAGCGCGCGCCGGCTGTGGCCAAACAGGCGCAGGAGCAGCTCCGGCGGGGCGAAGTCGAGATCGCTCTCGTGGACGAAGAGCCGCCCGAGGTGCTCGGCGTAGGCGCCCGCGAGGACGCGGAGCGGGATCCGGTCGAAGGCGAGGGCGCGCCTGCGGCTCGCGGCCGCGGAGCCGAGCAGCGCCGCGAAGAGCGCGGTGTAGATGGCGCGCAGCTTGAGGCGCCTCGAGGGCGGGCTGCGCTTCAGCGCCTCCCGCAGGAAGTGGACGTTGAGCGGGACGTGGAAGGACTCGTCGCGCGTCAGGATCGTGAGCATCTGCCGCACGGCGGGGTGGCGGGCCTCCCGCAGGGCGAGCCGGTACGTCGTCGAGCCGATCGTCTCGAACATGAGGTTCGTGAGCACGATCGTCTCGACCCGCCTGGCGCGGCCGTACAGGCGATAGAAGGTGCCGGTGACGCGGCCCATGGGGCGCACCTCGCCGCCGATGTGCGCCAGGAACTTCGTGAGCAGCTCGCGGTGCCACCCCTCCTCGTCGCCATAGAGCCGGAGGCACTCGCCGAGCTCCGGATCCCAGCGGCTCACCTCGTCGGCCAGCGCGTGCGCCTGCGTGAGGCCGGACTCCTCGGCGCGGAACGCGGCGTTGAAGAAGGCGATCGCGGCGCTCCGCTCGGCCTCGCTCTCCCACGCGATCGGCGTGGAGAGATCGAGCTCTTCGTCGTACATCCGCGCCGCGCGGCGGCGGAGCATGCTGAGCCACCAGGACGTGGGGCGCTGAACGGGGGGCTTGGGGGAGCTCGGCTTGGGTGCTGCGAAACGCATCGGACAGGGTGCCCGTCGTTGACGGAGGGGATCCGTCTTCGTGACCGCTCGAGGCGGGAGGGGCGCGCACCATAGCGCAAATCCTCCGCGCCGCGCACTCCGGCGCGCGGCGCGGTCCCTCGGCGCACAGGGAGGGTGGCGCGGCGAGCGCGGAGCCTGGACGCGGCCGGCGTCGGCGAGCTGGCGGTGCGCGGCGCCGCGCCGAGGTGGTCGACGATGCGCCCTCGGGCGATCCGCCGGGCGATCCGCGAGCGGCGTGACGCCGAGGGCGGCGTGCGGCGGGGGGCGACGTCACGCGTTCGTCAAGGACGCGCGCTTTGTGCGCCCGGCTCCGTGGGATACGATAGCTGACCCACCGTGTTGTTCGAGCAGCTCGAGCTCCCCCTCGGAGGGCTCTACCCACAGACCGAGCCCACGCGCATCCCGCGGACCCGGCGCGTCTTCGTCAACCGCAACCTCAAGCTGGCGGGGATCGACTGGGTCGGCTTCGACATGGACTACACCCTGGCGATCTACAACCAGACCGAGATGGACAACCTCTCCATCCAGGGGACCATCACGAAGCTCGCCGCGCGCGGCTACCCCGAGGATCTGCTCCGGCGCCTCCGCTATCCGATCCACTTCCCGATCCGCGGCCTCCTGATCGACAAGCGCTTCGGCCACGTCCTCAAGATGGATCGGTTCAAGGTGGTCCAGCGCGGGTACCACGGCCTTCGGGAGCTCACGAAGGAGGAGCTGAGGTCGCTCTACCAGCACCGCAAGATCCGCCCGAACACCGCGCGCTATCACTGGATCGACACGCTGTACGCGCTGAGCGAGGCCACGCTCTACGCGGGCATCGTCGACGCGCTCGAGGAGCGCGGCGTGCCGCTCGACTACGCGCGGCTGTTCACCGACATCCGCGAGTGCATCGACGAGGCGCACCGGGACGGCACCATCCTCGACGTCGTGCTCTCGGACCTGCCGCGCTTCGTCCAGCGCGACCCGCACCTCGCGCAGACGCTCCACAAGTTCCGGTCCGCGGGCAAGAAGCTCTTCCTGCTGACGAACTCTCGCTGGCCGTTCACCGAGAAGATGATGACGTACCTGCTCGGCGACGCGATGCCCGAGTACCCGAGCTTCCGGCACTACTTCGACGTGATCGTGGTCGCCGCGCAGAAGCCGGCGTTCTTCCAGGAGCGCCGCCCGCTCCTCATGCGGGACGGCGCCGACGTCCGCCCCGCCGCGGCGCCGCTCGAGCGCGGCGCCATCTACGAGGGGGGCAACCTCCACGACTTCGAGAAGTTCCTGAACATCTCCGGCGATCGGGTCCTCTACGTGGGCGACCACATCTACGGCGACATCCTCCGCTCCAAGAAGGAGAGCGCGTGGCGCACGGCGATGATCATCCAGGAGATGGAGGCGGAGGTCGCGGCGCACGAGTCGTGCCGCCGCGAGCACATGGAGAGCGCCATGCTCGAGGGGCGCCGCGAGGAGCTCGAGGATCAGCTCCGCTTCTACCAGCAGCGCTACAAGGACCTCACGCGCAAGATCGAGGACGAGCAGCAGAGGAAGAACGGCGCCGCCAACGGCGCCGCGCCGCTGCTCGCGGCGGGGAACGGCGCGCCCGCCCAGGTCGACTACGCGACGTCGTTCTACGAGGCGGAGCGCGGCCGCACGAAGCGCGCGGTCGAGCGCATCCGCGGCCAGCTACGCGCCCTCGACGCCGAGGTCGCCAAGCTGGAGCGCGAGATCGCCCGGCGCTTCCACCCCTACTGGGGCTCGCTGCTCAAGGAGGCGAACGAGACGTCGAGCTTCGGCGATCAGGTCGAGGAGTACGCCTGCATCTACACGTCGCGGGTCTCGAACCTGCTCGCCTACTCCCCGCTGCAGTACTTCCGGAGCCCGCGCGACCTGATGCCGCACGAGCTCTGACCGCGGGCGCCCCCACGCCGGGGCGAGGGCGCCCGCGCCAGGCGATCGACGCGCCGCGCGTTCGCCCCTGGACGCCGAGACGATTTCGGTCACGCTGGCGCTCCGATGGGAACCACCGCCCCGTCCGTCGAGGCCTCCATGGCCGCGGGCTCGCCTCTCGACCTCCCCGCGGCCGTCATCCGGAGCTCGCCCGCGGACTTCGTCGTCGAGGAGATCCCCGCGTACACGCCGAGCGGCCGCGGGGAGCACGTGTTCGTGACCTTCCGCAAGACGGGGCGCAACACGCCCGACGCGGTGCGCGCGCTCGCGCTCGCGCTCGGGTCCGACCCGGGCGGCGCCGGCTTCGCCGGCATGAAGGACCGGCACGCGATCACCACGCAGACCGCGTCGATCCAGCTCCCGCTCGGGCGGGATCCGGAGCCGCTGCTCGCGAAGGCCGAGCTGCCCGGGATCGAGATCCTCTCGGTCGCCCGCCACGACAACAAGCTCAAGCCGGGGCACCTCCTCGGCAACCGGTTCCGGATCACGCTCCGGGGCGTCGACCCGGCCGCGCTCCCGCTCGCCGAGCGCCGCCTCGCCGAGATCCGCCGCGCCGGCGTGCCGAACGCGTTCGGGCCGCAGCGGTTCGGCAGGAACGGCGGCAACCCCGAGCGCGCGCTCGCGTGGATCGCGGGCCGCGAGCGCGGGCCCCGCGACAAGCGCGAGCAGCGGCTGCTCTTCTCGGCGCTGCAGTCGCGCTGGTTCAACGAGGTGCTCGCGCGCCGCGAGGCGGACGGCACCTGGAGCACCGTGCTCCCCGGCGACCTCGCCAAGAAGCGCGACAGCGGCGGGCTCTTCCTCGTGCCGCTCGAGGGCCCGGAGCTCACCGACGCCGAGGCGCGCGCCGCCGCGCTCGCCATCTCGGCGACGGGCCCGATGTTCGGCCGGAAGATGCGCTGGCCCGAGGGCGCCCCGGGCGCGCTGGAGCGCGAGGTGCTCACGGCGGCGATCGGCGACCCCCGCAGGCTCGACGCGTTCGCCCACGCCGGGGAGGGCACGCGGCGCCCGCTCCGGCTGGAGGTCGACAGCCTGGAGGTGTCCGCCGCAGCCGAGGGCACGCCGGGCGCCGAGGGCGCGCCGGGCGCCGAGAGCACGGGCCTGCCCTGCGCAGGGCAGGGAATCGTCGTCTCGTTTGTGCTACCGAAGGGCGGCTACGCGACGACCGTCCTTGGGCGAGCCTTTCGGCTCGTCGACGCCTCGGCCCCGCAGCCCTCCACGAGGGAGGGGGCGCCGGGCGCCCCCGCACCGGAGGTGGAGGAGGACGCAGTCGAAGAAGGGCAGCCCGGCGGCGGACCCTAGCTCGTCTCGAAGCGCGGCTCCCACCCACCACCCCCCCATCGGGAAAGGCACCAAGGAAAAGATGAACCTCGTCGAGTGGCTTCAGCGCATCATGGTCGGATTCGGGGCCGAATGGGTCATGTGGCTCATGATCGGCCTCAGCGTCATCTCCGTCGCCATCATCCTGGAGCGCGCCTGGTTCTTCTGGTCGCTCCGCGACGATCTCACCGTGCTCGCGCGGGATCTCCGGACCTCCCTCGAGGACTCGATCGAGGCGGCGAGGAGGCGGATGGACGCCTCGCCCTCGGCCGAGGCCGCGGTCGTCACGGCCGGCCTCGCGGTGGCGCACCACGGGCCGGAGGCGGCCGACGAGGCCATGGCCGGCGCCGCGGCGCTCCAGCGCATGAAGCTGGAGCGGCGCCTCGCCTACCTGGGCACGCTCGGGAACAACGCGCCGTTCATCGGGCTCTTCGGCACGGTCATCGGCGTCGTCGGCGCCTTCGACGCGCTCGGCCAGGCGGCGCAGACGCCGGTCGCGCAGGCCGCGTCGCAGGCGATGGCGCCGCAGGCGGTCATGTCGAGCATCGCCGAGGCGCTCGTCGCGACCGCGGTCGGCCTCGCCGTCGCCATCCCGGCGGTCGCGGCGAACAACTTCTTCCAGCGCAAGATCAAGTCGACGCTGGCCAACACCGAGGCGCTCACGCGGGTCCTGCTCGCGCACCTCAAGATCGATCCCGCGTTCGCCGCGCCGGCCGCCGTCGCCGCCGAGCCGCGCGGCAAGGCCGCCCGGTCGCCGCGGCAGGACGACGCCAAGAAGGGCAGCGCGGACCGGGAGGAGAGCTGATGGCCGCAACGAGCCGCAACGACGATGACGAGTTGATCAGCGGCATCAACGTCACGCCGCTCGTCGACATCACGCTCGTGCTCCTCATCATCTTCATGGTGACGGCGAAGATCATCGTCTCGCAGTCGCTCCCCCTCGACCTGCCGAAGGCGGCGCAGGGGCAGGAGGTGCAGCTCGTCTTCGGGCTCGAGCTGCACGCCAACGGCGACACCTTCGCCGACGGCAAGAAGCTCGCGGGCGAGGACGCGATCTTGCCGGTCGCGCGCGAGGCCCAGGCGAAGAACCCGGAGCTCCGGGCCGTGATCCGCGCCGACACGACGGTCCCGCACGGGCGGGTGATCCGCGCGCTCGACCTGCTCAAGCAGGCGGGCGTGTCCAAGATCGCGTTCGGCGTGACCCCGATCGCGCCCGAGCCCGGCGCGGTGACCGGCCGGGCCCCGGGCGCCTCTCCGGCGGCCCCTCCCCCGGCGGCCGCCCCGCCGGCAACCCCGAGCCCCGCGCCGTGAGGGAGCCGATCGAGAGCCTATGAGCCAGGTCACGAGCGATCGCACCGCGGGGGCGCTCCACGACAGCCGCCGTCGCGACCAGCGCGGCGGCGCCGACCCGGAAGGAGCCCGCGGGCCCGGGGCCGCGCGCGCCGCGGCGGCGGGGGGCCACGCCGGCAATGGACGGCGCGCCGCCGATCCGCTCGCCGCGGTGATCGCGCTCGGCGATCGCGCCGCGCGCGCGGGCGCCGTCTTCGGGCTCGCGCTGGCGCTCACGAGCCACGGCGCGGCCTCGGCCCTGGCCATCGTCTCGGGGTCGCTGCGCGACATGCGGCAGGCCGTCGAGGAGATGCGCCGCGGCATCCAGGACCACCTCTGGGCGAGCTACGAGGTCGACCTCACGCCGCCGAAGGCCGAGGAGCCGCCGGAGCCCGAGCCCGAACCGGAGCCCGAGCCCGAACCGGAGCCCGAGCCCGTCGCCAAGCCGGAGCCGCCTCCCCCCGCCGCGAACGCCCCGCCGCCGAAGGAGGAGGACCCCTACGAGCCGCCCCCCGCCGCCGCCGAGGCGGCGAAGGTCCTCACGCGCGAGGCGGATCCCGAGGAGGTCCTCGACATGACCGATCAGGGGATCGCGAGCGGCGAGGGCCAGGGCGTCGGCTACGGCCGGGTTGCGGGCGCGGGCACGGCGAAGGCCCCGACGTTCAACCCGAACGCCAAGGTCGGCGGCACGCAGGGCGGCAAGGGCACGGGCGACCCAAGACCGCCGCCGGCCCCCGCGGCGCCGGATCGCTCGGCCCCGCCCGGCCTGCTCGGCGGAAGCAACTGGAACTGCCCGTTCCCGCCGGAGGCCGACGTCGATCAGATCGACCAGGCCAGCGTGGTCCTCATGGTCACCGTGCGGCCTGACGGCAGCCCGCTGTCGGTCAAGGTCGTCCGTGACCCCGGCCACGGGTTCGGCCGCGCCGCGCGCATGTGTGCGCTCAGGAAACGTTACACGCCCGGACGGGATCGTGTCGGCTCCCCGATCACCGGCACGACGCCGCCCATCACGGTGCGCTTCACGCGGTAGGTCCTCGCCAGGTCACGCGGCCGGTCCTGCGCGAGGTCGTCGCCGCGCTTCCTTTGAACTCGCTCCGGGACCGCTCCCTCGGCTATGCTCCGCGGCGGCCAGTGATCGTCCCCGAACGGATCGAGCAGCTCTCGAAGGTTCCCCTCTTCCAGGGCCTCACGCCGGCCGCGCTCGAGCTCATCTCGCGCGTCGCGAGCGAGGAGACCCACGCGCTGGGCACCAAGATCTTCCAGCACGGGGATCCGGGCGACAAGCTCTACATCCTCCTCGAGGGCAAGGTCCGGATCAGCCGCGAGATCGCCGGGATTGGCGAGGAGGCGCTCGCGGTGCTCGGCCCCGGCGCGGTGTTCGGCGAGATGGCGCTGCTCGACGAGGCTCCCCGCTCCGCCGACGCCCGCGTCCACGAGCGCTGCCGGCTGCTCACCGTGTCCAAGGACGCGTTCGAGGATCTGCTGTTTTTGCACAAGGAGCTCGCCTACGAGGTCCTCTGGAACGTGGTCCGGATGCTGGTCCAGCGGCTCCGGGAGACCAACAACAAGCTCACGTTCCTCTCCGTCTCAGGCAAATTCGAGTAGAGTGCGGGCCCGATCGCCCGGCCGACGGTGGCGGAAGCGCGCCCCACGCGGCGCGGCCTCCTGCGCGGGGAGCGGCGATCTGCTCAGGCATTGACGATCCCTTGGAGGACTATGGCAGCCAGGATGAAGCACGCAGCGCTCGCCCTCGCGCTCTGGACGGGCGCATTCGCAGGGGCATGTGGCTCCGCCACGCCGCCGCCCGAGACGGCGGCCGATCAGACGGATTTCGATGGCGAGTCGAGCCCGGGCGCGGAGGAGACCGCCGCGGCGAAGGGCGCGAAGCCTGCGGGTGAGAGCGCGTCGTCCGAGGGCGCGGGAGCAGAGGGGCACGGGCACGACGGGCCCGCCAAGTCGACGCCGATCCAGGCGACCAAGCTGGCGGCCGATCTGAAGAAGATCGGGATCAACCTCAAGAAGATCCCCCCGCTCGAGAAGCTCCCGCTGGCGCAGAAGAAGAAGGTGATGCCGCTGCTCCAGAGGTCGCTCGGCCTCGACAACTGCCAGGGCTGCCATGCCGAAGGGGACATGAAGAAGGAGACGCGCGACATGAAGATCGCGCGCGAGATGTGGCGCCACTTCGTGGTGCCGCTCCGGAGCGAGGACGGCGGCCCGCTGTTCTGTGACAGCTGTCACGCCGGGGACGAGCACGTCCTGAACCGCAAGGACAAAGAGGCGCTCCAGGAGTTCATGGACGCCGAGTACGTCGGCAAGATCGCCCTCGCGAACAACGAGGACATGGAGTGCGGCACGTGCCACGGCGACGCCATGGAAACCAAGATCATCGAGAAGCTCTGGAAAATCCCGAAGTAGCGAGCGTTCCTCGGGTCGCGTGACCCGTGGAATGACTCCGGCAGCAAGCCCGCATGGAAATACCGCGGTGCACCCGCCGGACAACTGTAATTAAACACACACGTCAGGCAGGATTCCATCCCGGGATCTGCCCGCGCGCCGCCCTCGAAGAAGCGCCCACCTTCGACCTGCGCCCGCGCCCGTCCGCCTCATGTTCGCGACCGGTCGCCATGACGGTGGGTCATGCCCCGATTTCGTACTAGATAGGCTGCATGTGCGGTGTGTTCGGAATCTTTGGCCACCCCGAGGCGGCCAACATGACCTATCTCGGGTTGCACGCGCTCCAGCATCGAGGGCAGGAGTCCGCCGGTATCGTCAGCAGCGACGGGGAGCGCCTCTACGGCCACCGCTCGATGGGGCGGGTACAGTCCGGCTTCTCGCCGGCCGACCTCGCGACGCTGCTCGGCGATCGCGCCATCGGCCACGTCCGCTACTCCACCGCGGGCGGCTCGCACCTCAGGAACGCGCAGCCGCTCGGCGTCGACTACGCGCGCGGCTCGCTGGCGGTCGCGCACAACGGCAACCTCACGAACCATGAGATCCTGCGCGAGCGCCTCGAGGCGCGCGGCTCGATCTTCCAGACCGCGAGCGACACCGAGTCGATCGTCCACCTCATCGCGATGAGCAAGAAGGAGCAGCTGCGCGACCGCATCGCCGAGGCGCTCCAGCAGGTCGAGGGCGCCTACTCGCTGCTCTTCCTGACCGAGCGCGAGCTCATCGCGGTGCGCGATCCGCGCGCCATCCGGCCGCTCTGCCTCGGCGAGGTGCCGAGCGCGAGCGGCACGGCCCGCGTGGTCGCGAGCGAGCCGACGGCGTTCGACCTCATCGGCGCGCGCAAGGTGCGCGACATCGCCCCAGGCGAGATGCTGATCATCAGCGCGGACGGGATCCGCTCCGAGTTCCCCTTCGCGCCGGAGTCGCGCAAGCTCTGCATCTTCGAGCACGTCTACTTCGCGCGCCCCGACTCGACCATCCAGGGGGTGAGCGTCTACGAGGTGCGCAAGGCGTTCGGCCGGCGGCTCGCCGCGGAGCAGCCCGTCGAGCCGGGGGACGGCGACCTCGTCGTGATCCCCGTGCCCGACTCCGGCGTGCCGGCGGCGATCGGCTTCGCCGATCGCGCGCGCGCGCCGTTCGAGATGGGGCTCATCCGCAGCCACTACGTGGGCCGCACGTTCATCGAGCCGCAGCAGTCCATCCGGCACTTCGGCGTCCGGCTCAAGCTCAACCCGAACCGGGCGGCGATCGAGGGCAAGCGCGTCGTCGTCGTCGACGACTCGATCGTCCGCGGCACGACGAGCCGCAAGATCGTCAAGATGATCCGCGACGCCGGCGCCCGCGAGGTGCACGTCCGCATCTCGAGCCCGCCCACGCGCTGGCCCTGCTACTACGGCATCGACACGCCGACGCGCTCGGAGCTCATCGCCTCGACGCACTCGGTCGACGAGATCCGGAGCTACCTGACGGCCGACAGCCTCGGCTACCTGTCGCTGGAGGGGCTGGTCGAGAGCGTGCGCGCGATCGAGGTGCGGGAGGGAGACGCCGCCTCGGCGCGGCCGTCGGCGGACAGCTACTGCCACGCGTGCTTCTCGGGGAGCTATCCGATCCCGTTCACGCCGACCGCGCCGGCCCGGCAGCTCCGCATGGTGAGCGGTTGACCGTGCCCGGCTCCGGCGTGGAGGGTCAGCCGATGACCGAGGTCACCGCCGGGCGCCCCGCCGCGGATCGCGCCCCCGCCCACCCGCCCCTCTTCGCGCGGGTCGCCGACGCGGTCTCGATCTACGAGGTGAGCCCTCGCGACGGGCTGCAGAACGAGGCGGCGATGATCCCGCTCGAGGGCAAGCGGCGGCTCATCGCGGCGCTCGTCCGCGCCGGCCTCCGGCGGATCGAGATCACGAGCTTCGTCTCGCCGAAATGGGTCCCCCAGCTCGCCGACGCCGAGGAGCTCGCGCGGACGCTCGCGCCCGAGGAGGGCGTGACCTTCAGCGCCCTGTGCCCGAACGCGCGCGGCCTCGAGCGGGCGCTCGCGGCGGGCCTGCGCGAGATCGCCGTCTTCCTGAGCGCGAGCGAGGCGCACAACCGCGCCAACGTCAACAAGTCGATCGACGACACGCTCTCCGTGTTCTCGGAGATCGTCCCGCCGGCGCGCGAGGCGGGCCTCGCCGTCCGCGCCTACATCTCGACGGTGTGGGGCTGCCCGTACGAGGGCGACGTCGATCCGGCCCGGGTCGTGCGCATCGCGGAGCGGCTCCTCGCGCTCGGGTGCTACCAGGTCTCGCTCGGCGACACGATCGGCGTCGGCACGCCGAGGCAGACGCACGACATCGTCCGCCGCTTCCTCGACGCGATGCCGCCCGAGCGGTTCGCGCTCCACCTGCACGATACGCGGGGCACGGCGCTCGCCAACATCCTGATCGGGCTGGAGCTCGGGGTCCGCGATTTCGACGCGTCGGTCGCGGGCGTGGGCGGCTGCCCCTACGCGCCGGGCGCGGCCGGCAACATGGCCACCGAGGACCTCGTGTTCATGCTCCACGGGATGGGCATCCAGACCGGCGTCGACCTCGACCGGCTGATCGAGGCGGGCAACATCGCCGAGCAGGTCATCGGCCGCCCGCTCCCCGGCAAGGTCCACCGCGCCGGCCCCTTCCGCCTGCGCCGCCAGCCGACCCGCGGCTGAGCCCTGGCCGGGCGCGGCGCGAGCTCGAGGCGCTGGCCCGACGGCGCGCCGCGCTCGACCCGCGCCGCGGAGCGCCCGCGGCCGGAGCGCCCGCGGCCGGGCGCGGCGGCCGGAGCGCCCGCGGCCGGGCGCCCCCCGCGCCGCCGCGGTGAGCCCGTCAGTCGCCCGCCGTGCAGGCGAGCCGGGTGAAGAAGACGTGGTGCTCGCCGCCCTCGCGATCGTCGCGGAAGAGGATGCCGACGTCGCCGTCCGGTCCGAACGCGGCGACCGGGTAGATGCTGTCGCGAGCGGCGAAGGTGAGCCGCTGCTCGGCGCTGATCCGGGCGAGCTCCGCGTTCAGCATGACCGCGTAGAGCTCGTAGCCGTCGTTCTGGTCGCGATCGTCCGAGTAGATCGCGAGCAGCCGGTCGCCGAGCGGGCGCAGGTACGGGTACCTCGAGCGGAACGGGCCCGGGTCGGAGATGGGCGTGGGCGGCGTGAGCACCTCGCCGTCCTCCGAGATCGCCGCCCCGTAGATGCCCTTGGGGCTCGCGGACTTGTCGAACCACGCGACGACGTAGCGATCCCCGTTCCAGACCACCGTCGGGTAGACCGCGTCGGTGTCGCCGGTCGTCAGCGTGATGACCGGCGACCGCGGATCGAGCTCGGCGGTGAACGTCTGGAACTTGATGAAGTGCGTGGCCGCGTCGCCCGTGGCCCACGCGACGCCGATGCCGCTCCGCCCCGCCGCGGCGGCGGGCGCCTCGTTGCCGAAGCCGTTCGACGAGTCGGTGAGCTGCACGTTGTCGCCGATCAGGTTGCCGTCGACGTCGATGCGCTGGGCGTACAGGTCGAAGAGGCCGTTGCGCTCGTCCTGCCAGACGGGGATGAACTCCGTGCCGTTCCACGTGAGCGCCACGTTGACCGAGAAGCCGGGCGCGCTCGAGATGCGCCGATCGCCGCCCTCGACCTTCTGGCCGTCCTCATCGAGCAGAGAGAAGTAGACCTCGTAGTCGCCGTCGCGCCGGTCCTGCCAGGCGACGCCGTACCGATCGCCGACCCACACGATGGGCCCGCCGGCGGCGTCGCCGTTCCGCGGCGTGATGACCTGCTCGCCGGGCGGGAGCGGCTGCCCGCCCTCGCCGAGCAGCGAGCGATACACGCTGAAGCCCTGCGTGGTCCCGGAGTAGATCGCCGCGTAGGAGGCGCCGCTCCAGGCGAGGCCGCCGGCGCCGGCCGGCGCGATGTCGCCCGAGATGCGCGTCGCGTCCGCGTCGCGCGGCGCGAAGCGCGCGCCGTTGTCGATCGTGCCGTCGCAGTCGTTGTCGACGCCGTCGCAGATCTCGACCGCGCCAGGGAAAGCCGCGGCGCTCGAGTCGTCGCAGTCGTCGCCGCACGAGAGCGGCTCGCCGGGGCGCGCGCCGGGCAGCGCCGCGCGGTGGCCGTCCCCGTCGAGGTCGAGCGTCGACGGCCCGTAGCTGCACGTCCCCGTCGCGCTCTCGCACGTGTCGCGGGTGCACGGGTCGCCGTCGTCGCAGTCGACGGGCTCCAGGCTGACGCACGTGCCGCCGCGCCGCGCGCCCCCGCCGGCCGCGGCGCTCCCGTCGGGCGCCGCGCCGCCCTCGGCCCGGTCCGGCTCGAAGAGCTGGCAGATCACCGGCTTGCAGAGGTCGTCGGCGCCGGGGCAGTCGGCGTCCACCTCGCACTCCGGCGCGGGCGGCGGGATGGTCAGCCCGGTCCGCGCCCCGCACCCGCCCGAGAGCGCCCCGCCGAGCCCGGCGATGCCGAGCACAAGGAGCGCCAGCGCTGCCGTTCGATGCGCACGCCGCGCCATGGTCCGGGTCACAGGCATCCGCCGATCCCCTGGACGTCGATCGGCTCGCACACGAACCCCGGATCGCAGCTGTCGTCGCCGTCGAGCGGGCAGAGCTCGACGCACTGCGTGCCCGCGCCGGTCACCACGCAGGTGAACCCGGCGCCGCACCCCTCGCCGCCGCCGCACGGATCGCCCTGCCCGCCGGAGCCGGCCCGCGCGCAGTAGGCGCCGTAGATCTCCTGCCCGCACGGCTCACGCGGATACTGCACGTAGATGAAGCACCCCTCTCCGGGGCCGCAGGAGCCGCTCGCCTGATCGTAGGGATCGCACTGGAAATCGGTGATCGGCGGCCCCGCGTCGGGACAGCCGGGATCGATGTACTCGTCAAGCGGGTCCTCGCCGACGTCCGCGCCGCCTCCGCCCCAGCCGTCCGGCCCGCGGGGCGAGCCGGCCTCGCCGCCGGTGCCGCCGACGGACGGATCGTCCACGATGACTGTCTGGCCACACCCCACGGCGAGGCCCAGCCCGGGGAGCGGCACGCAGAGGAGCGTCAGGAGGAGCGAGGAGCGCCGAAGCATGGCGCCCATGCTATCGATTCCTCGCGCACCTGCCACGCATTTGGCGACGCCAGCACCCTCTGGACGCAACCGCAAGAGGTGGATTCTTGCCCCTGGACTGCAATCCCACTTGCCTGTTGGCCGGCACTCTGGTGTATCTCTCAATAATGCAAACACGCAACCTCCTCAGCATCGCGCTCCTCGCGGCTTTCCCCTTCGCGCTCGCCCAGCTCGTAGCTTGCGGTGGTGACGACTCGACCGGAGAAGGCGGAGCAGACACCACCACCACGACCACCACCGGGAGCGGGGGCAGCGGCGGCGGCGAGGGCGGCGGCGGCGGCGAGGGCGGCAGCGGCGGCGGCGGCGAGGGCGGCGGTGGCGAGGGCGGCGGCGGCGGCGGCGAGGGGGGCAGCGGAGGCGGCGAGGTCGCCGGGGAGCCCGCCGGCCACCTGCTGATCTCCGAGATCGTCGTCGCGCCCGGCGCGGCCGAGTTCATCGAGATCTGGAACCCGACCGAGACCGACGTCGACCTCAGCAATTACTACCTTTCGGACAACTCCGTATATTATGCCCTCACTGAGGGCAGCACCTGGATGCCGGCCGGCACCGCGGGTACGGACTTCCTGGTCCAGTTCCCCGCCGGAACGACCATTGCGGCGGGGGCGTACCTCGTGCTCGCGAGCGACGAGGACTTCGAGCTCGAGTACGGTCGGTGCGCCGACTTCGCCCTTGACGAGTCGCCCATCCCCTGCGGGGGTGAGGATGTGACGCCCATGGTCGCGCCCGAGAACGGCTCGCTCGGCGCGCAGGCCGGCGCGCTGTTCACCAACGACGCGGAGATGGTGGTGCTCTTCGAGTGGGATGGCACCGTGGGCAGCTCGCTCAAGGACGTCGATTATGTCACCTGGGGCGAGGCCGCGGGGGCGTCGGCGCGCGCGGACAAGACAGGGAAGGCGGACTATGTCGCGGATACCGCGCGCCAGAGCCAGCGGCCGGCCCACACCGCCGGCGACCGGGAGAGCATCGCGCGCTGCAGCGATGTCGAGTTCGGCGAGCTCCTGACCGAGGGCAACGGCCTCAGCGGCCATGACGAGACGAGCGAGTGGCTCGACGTCAGCTTCGTCTTGGCGAGCCCGACGCCCGGCGAGGAGAACGATTGCCCTCAGCCGTGATCGTCCACCCCACCGAGGCTCGGGCCCGCCCGGCGCCGGGGCGCTCACCGCGCCGCAGGCGCCGGCGCCGCGGCGGGCGCCCGCGGCCCGCGCGGCGCCGCGCTCACTTCCGTGTGATCGTCACCTTCTTGATGACGGGCGGGTTGACGGGGCGCTCGCCCTTGACCTCGACGCTCGCCAGCTTGTGGACGAGCTCCTCGGGCCCGCACTCGCCGAAGATCGTGTAGCCGCCGTCGAGGTGGAACGCGGGCGCGTCGGTGATGAAGAACTGCGCCGAGTTGGTGTTCTTGCCGCGGTTCGCCATGCACAGGAGGCCCGCGCGGTCGTGGCTGCCGTCCTCCCAGACCTCGTCGGGGATCACGTAGCCGGCCTCTCCGGTGCCGTTCTTCTTGGCGTCGCCGCCCTGGATCATGAACCCCTTGATGATCCGGTGGAAGATCGTCCCGTCGTAGGCGGGCTTCTTCTCCCATTTCCCTTCCGGCGTCTTCCAGGGCCTGATCCCTCGCGCCAGGCCGACGAAGTTGGCCACCGTGATCGGCGCCTTGTCGTGGAACAGCGTGCAGGACAGCGCGCCGAGATCGGTCTCGATGGACGCGGTCAGCGTCTCGCCCGGCGGCAGCCCCTTCGTGGCGTCCTCGAGCGTCCACTTGCCCTTGAGCGGGTCGTCCTCGCTGGGCTTGACCTCGGCGACCGGCTTCGCGGCGACCTTGCGCCGCTGCGGCTGAGCGCGCGCCTTGTCCTTCTCCCCCTTGCCGTCGGCCTGCGACGCGCGCGCCTGCGTCGACGCGGGCGTCGTCTTCGCCTTCGGCGACTCTTCGGCCGTCGGCTCCGGGGTCTTCGAGCATCCGGCGAGGAGCGCCAGCGCGGCGAGGGCGGGGATGGACTGAGTGGCGAGGGCTCTGGCAATCATCGGGCAACGATTTGCGCGTCGCGGTCCGGCGGTCAAGGAGGAGCCTCGCCGTGGTAGGGAAGCGGCATGAGCTCGCGCTGCGCCCTCGCGATCCGCCCGTTCTCCCCTGCCCTGCCCGCCCCGCTCGCGCCGGCCCTGGCCGTGTTGATGTTCGGGATCGCCGCGGGCGCGTGCGAGCGCAGGGTCGATGAGCCGGCGCCGCTCGCGCCCCGCGCCGATCGGGTCGACGGGCCCGCCCGCGACCCCGCGCCCCCCGCCTCGACGGGGACGGGCGCTGGCCGCTGCATTCACGCGACGCCGACGACGCCCGAACGACCGCCGCCGACGCACGCCGGCCCGGATCCGGCGTGCCCCGACGACCCGACCGGCCCCTTCCAGCTCGCGACCGGCAAGGTGATCTTCCTCGATGCCAGGGCGCCCGACGTGCTGGTCGAGGTCGCGAGGAAGGAGGAAGAGCGCGCCCGCGGGCTCATGTACCGCAAGAGCATGCCGGAGGACCGCGGGATGATCTTCGTCTTCGAGCAGCGGCGCAACCACGCGTTCTGGATGCACAACACCTGCATCTCGCTCGACATGCTGTTCATCGACCGCGACGGCACGATCGTCGGTATCCAGGAGAACACGCCGACGCTCAACGACTCGACCTTTCAGGTCGGATGCCCTTCCACGTACGTGCTCGAGCTGAACGCCGGCTGGGCGCGGCGCCACGGCGTCGTCGCGGGCCAGAAGGTCCGGCTCGAGGGGATCTGACGCTCGCGCGGGCGCGTGAGCCGCGCGCCGCCGCCGCCGCCGCGGCGCGCCGGCGTCGCCGCGGCGCGTGAGCCGCGCGCCGCCGCCGCGGCGCGCCGGCGTCGCCGCGGCGCTACATGCCGCGGAAGAGGTCGAGCTGGCGCGCGGGGGCCAGCGCGCCGACCGAGGCGCGCGCCAGGCCGGGCGGCGGCCCCGCCGGCGGCGCGGCGTCGAGGACGAGCGGCCCGCGCGGCGGCGCGGCGAGCAGGCGCGTCCGCCGGCCCGAGAGGGCGTCGCGGGCGGCCTCGAGCGCGAGCTCCGGGCGATTGTTGATCTCCGAGAGGTGCATCAGCGCGACCGTGTGCGTGCCGCCGGGCAGCGCCGCGAGCAGCGCGCACGCCTGCGCGTTCGACAGGTGGCCTCGCGACGAGGAGATCCTGCGCTTGAGGTGCTGCGGGTACGGGCCGCCCGCGAGCATGTCCGCGTCGTGGTTCGACTCGAGCAGCAGCACGTCGCAGCCGGCGACGTGCTCCAGGAGCCCCGGCGGGACCTCCCCGAGATCCGTCACGAGCGCGGCCCGCCGCGCGCCGTCCCCCACGACGAGCGCGACCTGCGCCGCGTCGTGCGGCAGCGGCCGCGGCGAGACGGTGAGCGCGCCGATCTCGAACGGCTCGCGCGGCGAGAAGACCCGGACGCGCGCCGGGTCGCCGAGCGCCGCGGCGCGCGCGGTCGCCTCCGAGGCGTAGATCGGGATCTTGAGCTTCTTGTTGTACCGGGCCGCCGCGCCGACATGATCCGCGTGCGCGTGCGTGATGACGATCGCGTCGGGCGCCCAGCCGGGCTCGCCGCCCGCGGCCGCGGCCGTGAGGCACTGCTCCAGCACCCGGGGCCCGACGCCCGCGTCCACGAGGATCCTCGTGCCGCGGGAGGCGAACAGCGTGGCGTTGCCCCCGCTCCCGCTCGCGATGATGGTGATCTTCATGTCCGGCTCCGCGGAACGGGTCGCCCCTGACCCGTAGCGCGGGCGGGGGGAAGGGCGCAAGTGCGCCGGTGGTGGAGCGCCGCGCGGCGCGAAGCGCTCGCGAAGGCGCCCGAACGACGCTACAGGATTTCAATCGTGGTACCCTCCTCCCGTCCACCCCCTGCTCCCGGCGCGGAGGCGCCGCCCGGCGAGCCCCAGGGCGGCGGCGCGCGCCGCGGCAAGCGGCACCGTCGCGCGGTGATCGCGGCGCTCTTGGTCGCCGTGGTCGGCGTCGCCGCCGCCGCGGTGCTCGTGCTGGCGCCGCCCGCGATCCGGCGGGAGATCATCGCCGAGGCCCGCGCGCGCGGCATCGCGCTCGATCCGGGCGAGGTCGAGCTCGGCCTGCGCGCGATCCGCCTGCGCGGCGCGCGCTTCTCGCTGCTCGGGGTGCGCGGGCTCTCGGGTACGCTCGCGCGCGCGACGATCGAGCTGCGCGGGCTCTCGCCTGCGCGGATCGCGGCGGAGCGCGTCGAGCTCGCCCTGGTCGGGACCGACGCCCTGGAGGGCCTGCCGGCGTGGGCGGCGCGGTACGGCGCGCGCGCGGCCGCGCTGCCGCTCGCCGCGGGCAGCGTCCGCGTGGGCTTCCGGGATCGCGACGGGGCGCCGGATGCGTTCGCGCTCGAGGGCGCGTCCCTCCAGCGCGGCGCGGGCGCCGCCGCGCCGCCCGGCGCGCTGCGGCCGGAGCGCGGCGTCCTGAGGCAGGCGCGCGTGCTGGTCGCCGACAAGGAGATCGCGCGCACCGACGTCGCCTGGTCGATCGGCGCGGCCTCCGTCTCCGTGGGCCTCGGCGGCGAGGAGGTGGCCACCGCGCCGCTCCGGGCCGAGCTCCGGCCGCGCCCGTCGCCGGGCGCCGCGATCGAGATCGCGCCGACGCCGCTCACCTCGGTCGCCGCGCTGCTCGGCGTCGACGTCGGCGCGTCGCGGATGATCGTCTCCGGCACGCTCGATCTGCGGCTCGCGGACGGCGCGGCCCGGACGGCCCTGTCGGAGGCGCCGATCGAGGGCCCGATCGCGCTCACGGTGAAGGGCTTCACGCTCCCCCACCCCAGGGAGCTCGACGGGCTCCTGTTCGGCGACACCACGGTCCTCAAGGCGGACGCGCACCTCTCGGCGGACCGCCAGCGCGTCGCGCTCAGCCGCGTGGAGGTCGCCGCCGGCGCGCTGAAGCTCGGAGGAACGGGCACGATCCAGCGCGACGGGGCGGACGCCTCGATCGCGATGGATCTGTCCGGTTCCATCCCGTGCTCGCTCCTGGCCGGCTCTGCCGCGCAGGCGCACCTCGCCGGCGTCGTCGGGCTGCTCGCGGGCGACCTGGCGAGGCGCACGCTCGCGGGCACGGTGGCGGTCCGGCTGCGCGTCGATGCGCGCGCGAGCCGCCTCACGGCCGCGCGTGTCGATCCGAGCGCGATCTTGCGGTGCAAGGTCCGCTTCTAGGGCGGCGCTCGTTCCGGAGGCGGGCGGCGAGCGTTCCGCCGGCGGATGGCGCTCGTTCCGCAGGCGGGCGCGCGCGGGAATACCGCTTCCCCTCGGTCGCGTCGCACGCTAGGGCACCGGGACCGGTGCTGATCCTACCGAGAGAGCCGCGCCCAGACCTCGACCTCGTGAAGGACGCGATCGCCGCGTTCCGCGAGAAGGGTCGCGAGCGCGTCCGGCCGAACGACCTCGACGCGCGCGATCCGGCGTTCATCGCCCGGGTGCTCCCGCTGCTCGGCCTCCTCTACGACGACTACTGCCGCTGCGAGACCGAGCTCGAAGAGGAGCTGCCCGATGGCCCCTTCCTCGCCATCGGCAATCACAACGCGATGACCGGAATGCCGGATATGTACTGCCACATGACGGCGTTCTGGCGGCGTTACGGGACCTCTCGCCCGGCCTATGGGCTGATGCACGACCTCCCGTTCAACGTCCCGAAGGCCGGCGCCTGGCTCAACGCCAGCGGCGCCATCGCCGCGTGCCCGGAGAACGCCCGGCGAGCGCTCGCCCGGGGCGCGGCGCTGCTGGTCTTCCCAGGCGGCGATCTCGATGCGTGCAAGCCCACCTCGGCGCAGTACACGATCCGCTTCGGCCAACGCCGCGGCTTCGTCCGGCTCGCGATCCGCGAGGGCGTGCCGATCGTGCCGATCGTGAGCGTGGGCGCGCACCAGTCGCTCTACATCGCCACCGACGGGCGCCGGCTCGCCGAGTGGCTCGGCTTGCCCCGCCTCGCGCGCTCGAACGTCGCGCCGCTCGGCCTCGCGCTGCCATGGGGGCTCATCGTCGGCGTCCCGATCCCCCACGTGCCGCTGCCTGTGAAGATCCACACGCGCATGCTCCGCCCGCTGCACCTCGGGCTGCCGAGGGGCGCGGCCGACGACCCCGTCCAGGTGGAGCGCGCGTTCGAGCGGATCGTCGCCGTGATGCAGGCCGGGCTCGACGAGCTCCGGGCGGCGGGCCGGCACGGCCTCTTCCCGCGCGCCGAGCGGGGCTCTCCGCGCGTCGAGCGGGGCGCCCCGCGCGCCGAGCAGGGCGGAGCACCGCGCGGCGGCGCGGCCGCAGCGTTCGCGCCGAACGTGTGGGCCGGCGCGCACGCCGCGCCGGGAGCAGCGCGCGCGCGACAAAGGGCGGTCGGCCTCGCGGGGCTCTCGGAAAAATGAGCCCGTTCATGTAGGCTTGACCGCCAGCCGTGACCCCCGACCGCACCGCGCAGCTCCTCGCACCGCTGGCCCAGCCCGGAGAGCTCATCGCGGCCAAGTACCGCGTCGAGCGGGTCATGGCCATCGGCGGGATGGGCGTCGTGCTCGCGGCGCGCAACGAGGATCTCGATCAGCAGGTCGCCATCAAGATCCTGCGCCAGGACGCCCTCGCGAACCAGGAGGCCGTGGCGCGCTTCCTGCGGGAGGCGCGCACCGCGGCGCGCCTCCAGGGCGAGCACGTCGCGCGCGTGTTCGACGTGGGCACCACCGAGGGCGGCGTGCCGTTCATGGTGATGGAGTTCCTGAGCGGGCTCGACCTCCAGCAGGTCATCGACACGCGCGGCCCGCTGCCCGTCCAGGATGCGGTCGACTACGTGCTCCAGGCGCTCGAGGCCGTGGCCGAGGCGCACGCGGCCGGCGTCGTGCACCGGGACATCAAGCCTTCGAATCTGTTCCTCGCCGAGCACGCGGACGGGACACGGCGCATCAAGGTCCTCGATTTCGGCATCTCGAAGGGGCAAGGCCTCGACTCGCCCGCGGAGCCGGGGCTCACGTCGACGAAGCAGGTGATGGGCTCGCCCGGGTACATGTCGCCCGAGCAGATGATGACGCCGAGGAGCGTCGACGGGCGCGCCGACGTCTGGTCGTTCGGCGTGCTGCTGTACACGCTCGTGACCGGCGAGCCGCCGTTCCAGGGAGAGACGGTCGCGGCGGTGATGGCGAACATCCTGCACCAGCCGGTGCCGCGGCTGCGCGACAAGCGCAGCGACGCGCCTGCCACGCTGGAGCGGATCGTCGCCCGCTGCCTGGAGCGCGACGTGAACGCCCGGTACGCCAACGTCGGCAAGCTCGCGCAGGCCCTCGAGCCGCTCGGGTCGAGCTTCGCGAAGCTGTCGACGTCGCGCATCCAGAGCGCGATCGGCGCGGCGTCTCCGGCGGGACAGACGCTGCTCAACGCGAAGGGCGCCGAGGAGAGCGACAGCCTGTCCGGCGCCTCGTGGACCCGCACGAACCTCCGCGGAAGGTCACGCCGCAGGCTGCTCGTGGCCGCCGGCGTGACGTGCGTGCTGGCCGGCGTGGTCACCGCGGCCGTGTGGCTGATCGCGGGTCCCCGCGGGGCGCCGGACACGTCGGGCCCTGTGGCGGCGCGCGAGCCCGAGCGCGCGAGCCCGAGCGCCGTGAGCTCCGGCGCGCCGCTCGGCGCCGCGTCGCCGAGCGCGCCGTCTGCCGTCCCCGGGACCGCCGAAGCGGCGAGCCCGGCGGCGCCGGGGCCCGCGCCGTCCGCGGCCTCGTCGACGACGCCGGGGCCCGCGCCGTCCGCGGCCTCGTCGACGCCGCCGGGGCCCGCGCCGTCCGCGGCCTCGTCGACGCCGCCGGGGCCCGCGCCGTCCGCGGCCCCGGGGGGCACCGCCGCCTCCTCACCGCCGAGGGCCTCCTCCTCCGGGGCGCCGCTCAGGCCCGCGCCGGCGCCAAGGCCGCAGAGATCGATGAGCGAGGACGATATGCTGAGGAACCGCCATTGAGATCATCACGACCGCGACACACGGGTGCATGGTTGCTCACGCTGCTCTTTGGGATGAGCCTGTCCGCGCCGCTGCGGGCCGAGCCCACCGCGGCGGACAAGGCCCTGGCCGAGGGGCTGTTCCAGGACGGCAAGCGGCTCATGGACGAGGGCAGGCTCCAGGAGGCGTGCGCCAAGCTCGCCGAGAGCCAGCGCGTGGATCCCACCGTCGGGACGCTGCTGAACCTCGCCGTCTGCCACGAGAAGGAAGGCAAGACGGCCAGCGCGTGGGCCGAGTTCAAGGAGGGCTCGTCGCTGGCGGCGAGCCTCGGGCAGCAGGATCGCGCCGAGTTCGCGGCCAAGCGCGCGGCCGACTTGGAAGCCCGCCTGACGCGCCTCGTCCTCGAGGTGGCGGACGCGACGCCGGGGATGGTGATCACGCTGAACGGCAACGAGCTCAGCGCGGCCGCGGCCACCGGCTCGGGCATCCCGGTCGACCCGGGCGAGGCGACCATCGAGGCGAGGGCGCCGGGCAAGCAGCCCTGGCAGATGCGGGTGACGCTCGATCCGGGGCCGAGCGCGAAGCAGGTGACCATCCCCGCGCTCGCGAACGCCCCCGCGCCCGCCGAGGCGAGGCCGGCGTCCCCTCCCCCGCCGCGCCCGCCGCCGGCGCGCCCGGGGGTCGAAGCGACGGGCAACTCGATGCGCACGCTGGGCTTCGTCGCCGGCGGCGTCGGGCTGGCGGGCATCGGCGTGGGATCGGTGTTCGGGGTCATGGCGATGCAGAAGGCCGGGGAGGTCGAGGAAGGCTGCAGCGGCAACTTCGGCTGCAGCCCGGCGGATGTGGCCAACAACGACGACGCCCGGACGAGCGCGATGGTCTCGAACATCGCGGTGGGCGCCGGGCTCCTGTGCCTCGGGGCCGGCGTCGTGATGGTGCTGGTGTCCCCGTCGGCGGAGCGCGCCGTCGCGGGACAGCCGATCTGGGTCGCGCCCAGCGTCGCCTCGGACGGGGGGCGCTTGACGCTCGGAGGCCGATGGTGATGCGAAGCTCAGCGACGACCGCCGTGACGCTCGCGCTCGCCGCGCTCGCGCCGTGTCTCCACGGCTGCGGCGAGATCGCGGGGATCGAGGATCGCGAGGTGATTCCCCTGATCGTCATCGCGGCGAACCAGACGCAGCCCCACGCGATCGCGCTCGACGAGGAGGCGGTCTACTGGACCAACCTGGGCAACGACGGCACCCGGGGCGACCACACGGGCGGCTCGCTCCGGAAGCAGATCAAGGACGAGAGGGAGATCATCGACCTGCTCGCGCCCTCTGGCGAGGCGCCTTACGCCCTCGCGCTGGACGCGACGCACATCTACTGGTCGCTCACCGACAACGACCTGCCCAGGGGCTGCGCGGACACCAACATCGAGCGCGACAAGCTGCGGCGATTGTCGAAGCAAGAGCCATTTCCGGCGACCTACGCGCCGAGCCTCTGGGGAGGCTGCGGCAAGGCAGAGACGATCGCGGTGGACGCCACGCGGGTCTACGGCGCGCGCCCCACCGCCGACCGCGTCACCTGGGTACCCAAGGAGGACGAGGACAGCGACGGCAAAGGGGTGTCGCTGGAGACGAACGGAGATCCCACCGGCGTCGCGACGGATGGTGCGCGCGTCTACTGGACCGACAGCGCCCTCGGGAGGCTCGCCGTCACGGATCCGAGCGAGGCGGATCCAGATACGATAACGGTCCACGTCGAGCGCGCTGGTGCTCAGCCAGGCTTGCTCGTGATGGACGACGTCAACCTGTACTGGCTCACCGAGGACAGCGTCCTGCGATCTCCGCGAAGCCCGTCGCCCGCGACGGCCGAGCCGGTGGTCCTCCGCGGTGGCCTGGCGCGCCCTGCCGGGATCGCCGCCCACGGAGAGTACCTCTACGTCACCGACGCGGAAGAGGGGGTCGTCTATCAGATCCACAAGGATCAGAAGGTCCCGACGAGGGCGATCGCGGAAGGCCAGGACGGCCCGACGGGGATCGCCGCGGACGACACAGGCGTCTACTGGGTGAACAAGACCTCCGGCGAGGTCGTGAGGTTCTTCGAGGGCTGACACGCGGCCGCCACCCGCCGGGCAGCGGCGCCGCGGGGAGCGCTCGGCGGCTCCGGCTCCATCGACCTGCGGGTGGACTCCGTCGACCCGCAGGCGGGCTCAGTCGACCCGCAGGCGGGCTCAGTCGACCCGCAGGCGGGCTCAGTCGACCTGCAGGTGGAAGTGCGGCGGCCGCGACTCTTCGAGCGCGAACACGCCGCCCACCTCCTCCACGCCGTCGAGGAACGCGCGCTTCTCGGCCGAGGTCATGTCCCGGTTCCGGATGTCCACCGCGCCCTCCCGGAGGTGCGCCGAGATGAACACGCCGCGCTCGACCTGGGAGCGAATCACCTCCTCGATGGCCGCGGTCACGGCCCCGGGCGGCAGCCCGGCCGACCGCGCCTCCTCGTAGGCGCTCAGGATCTCGCGCGCCGCCGTCTTGTCCCTGTACAGGCCGAGGACATCGGCGCCGTGCCGGAAGAGATCGAGCATCGCCTCCGCCTGCCGCGCGGGATCCCGCGTGCCGCTCGTGACCACGATCTCCTTTCCGGTCCGCCGGAAATAGGCGTCGGCGATCTCCGCGACCTTCTGCTCCACGGCGGGCGCGAGGGTGATGCCGGTCAGCAGCACGTAACGGCGCTCCTCCTCCGGCCCCGGCGACGGCGCGCGCCGCCGGGAGGAGGCGCGCGCCTCCCTCCCGGGCTCGTCCGGCCCGTCGTCGCCCTCCGGGACCTGCAGCGACAGCACCCTGGCCGCGGGTCCGTCGGGCATCCAGAAATGAATCCCCACCTGCGCGCCGGGGGCGCTCGCGGAGGGCGACGCCCGTCGCGCGCCGGAGAGCTCGGGCTCGGGCGCGGGCCGGGAGGCGCAGCCTCCGGCGGCGAGCGCGAGGAGCAGGGCCGCGGCGAGCCGGGCGCGCTGGAGAGAGGAGGATCGCGAGCGCAACTTGCGAGCCACGGGCGCCTCCTACTTCGTGATCGTGAACGAGGCGCGCGCGAGCTCGCCGCCCGCCGCGTCGCTGACCGCCACCGACCAGACCCCCGCCGCGCGCGCCTTGCGCGTCGCCGCCCACGTGCGAAAGCGCCGCTGCGCGCCGACCGGGAGGCGGATGCGCAGCGGCGCGCTCCCGTCGGGCGGCGTGAAGGTGACGCGGATCTCGGAGGCGGCCTGCTCCTTGTTCGAGAGCTCGACGAAGGCGTAGAGGCGGTCGGCCTCCGCGCGAGAGAACGAGGTCGCCGCCTCGATCGGCTCGCGGCCGGCGATGCCGCGTGAGACGACGAGCCGCACCACCTCGAGCTCGGGGACCGCGACCGCGCCCCCGTCCTCCGCGCCGATCTGCGCCCCGCGCCCTGCGCCGTCCGCGGCGCGCGCCGTCGTGGCCGATCCCGACCTGCGACGCCGCTCCTTTGCCGCCCCGCGCGCTGCCCGGGACGCGCCCTTCTCCGCGACGCGCTCTGCCCCGCTGTCCTCCGCTCCGGCCACGCCGTCCGCGGGCGCCGAGCTCGGCGGCGCGTCGCCCTCCGGCCCGCTGCCCGGCCTCTCCTGGGCCGCCCGGCTCAGCGCGGGAGGCTCCTCCCGGACGATCCGCGCGATGGCCTCGCTCGGATCGCTGCAGCCGGACGCCGCCCCGCCGAGAGCGGCGGTCGCCAGCGCCAGGATCCTCATCCTCCGTGTCGTTCCCCGGGTGTCCACGCCCGACGAAGTGCCACGGTTCAGCCGAACGGGCGAAAAAACGGCCACCCGGCCGCCGGGGCCCCCCTGTCACCGCGGCGCCGCGCGCCGGTCCGTCGGCGGGGCCCCCTCCCGGCGCGCGCCTCGAGGCGCCCCGCCTCAACGCTTCAAGCGGGACCAGCGTGGGCTGTTTGCCAATTCACCTTCTGACGCATCACCGAAATCCGTCACCGCGCTGTCTTCGATCATGAGGATGAGCAGCCCCCCGCTCGCACCTCGTGCCGTCGTCGCCCGGGATCCCTGGCTTGCCTCCCGAGACGGATGGTCCGAGCCTGCCGCTGCGATCTGCTTCATCTCCAGCTCCTTGCCCCCTTCAACATCGAGACGCACGCCCCGTCCGGCCTGTCTGCACTCTCGTGCACCGTACCCGAGGCGAAAACCGAGCTAGGCGCGGGAACGCCAGTGTTCGCAGAATAGTCATAATCCCGACTGAAAATCACCAGAAAAATCTCTTCTTCTGGGTTCTGTCCATCGTCTTTCATGTCGCATGCTCCCAGGGCTCGCGCGGTTCGCGTGGTTCGCGTGGCGCACGTGATGCGACAGGACACCGAAAGTTCTGCCCGGACCGCACTCTTCTGTTACGGCTCTTCAGGAGCGCGATACCAGCAGGAACGTGAGGTCTGGTGACTTCGCGCCTGCGCGTCGGCCCCGGAGGCACCGTGGCTCCTGACCCGGCGGCGCTCGGAAGACGGGTTGCCGTGTAAGCCCTGGGCCCTGCTCGTACGTAATAGCTACGCCCCGGCCTGAGAGAGGAGACGGCGCGCATGGAGCAGATCGGCGATTACCTCGTTCGGCGCCTCCTCGGCGAGGGGGGGATGGGCAAGGTCTACGAGGGCGAGGAGCGCCTGTCGGGCCGGCGGGTCGCGCTGAAGGTGCTCCGCCCGGAGCTCGCCCGGAGCGAGCAGGGACGGCGCCTCTTCCTCAACGAGATGCAGATCCTCGCGCGCCTCGAGCACCCGAACGTCGTCCGGAGCCTCGCCAGCCTGGAGGCCTCCGGCGAGCTCGTGATGGTGCTCGAGTACCTCGACGGCCAGACGCTGCGATCCGTGCTGGGCGCCGCAGGTCGGCTCCCCTGGCCGGAGGCGGTGCGGATCGTCGCCTCCGTGGCGAGCGCGCTCGCCGCGGCCCACGGCCAAGAGCCGCCGGTGATCCACCGCGATCTCAAGCCCGAGAACATCATGGTGCAGCGGGATGGCAGCGTGAAGGTGATGGACTTCGGCATCGCCAAGGTCGTGGAGGCGATGAACCAGACCAACACGCAGAGCGTCGGCACCCTGCAATACATGAGCCCTGAGCAGATCGACGCGCGCTCCATCGACCACCGCTCGGATCTCTATTGCCTCGGGCTCATCCTGTACGAGGCGCTCTCCGGGCGCCCGCCGTTCCAGTCGGCCTCGCCGCGGGAGCTGCTCAACCTGCAGTGCACGGCGGAGCCGCCGCCGCTCGACGACGACGTGCGGGGCGCGTTGCCCCGCGGCATCGAGCAGCTGCTCTTCGCGCTGCTCGAGAAGGCGCCCGAGGACCGACCGTACCTCGCGCAGGACATCGTGGACCGGCTGGAGCCGTTCCAGGCGGCGACGACATCGCCGCGCGGGACAGGCGGCGACCGCGGAACCAGCGGCGACCGCGGAACCAGCGGTGACCGCGGAACCAGCGGCGACCGCGGGACAGGTGGCGAGCGCAGGACCGGCGGCGACCGCGACGCGACGCCGTCGCCGTCGCGCCCGGGCCGCGCCGCGCGGGAGAGCGCGCCGGGCGACGCGCGCATCTCCTCCGGGGCGGGCGCGCCGCCCGCCGATACGATCGCCCTCGTCGACCAGCTCGACCGGACGCGCGACGTCCCGACCGGGGTCGCGATCGCGATCATCGTGGCGCTGTCGGCGCTCGCGGGCCTCGGGACGTACGCGCTGCGCTCGACGCCGAGCGCGCCGCAGCCGCCCGACAGCGCCGCCATCCCGGCCCCGCCGGCGGGGGCGCGGTGAGGCGCGCATCGCCGGCCCCCGCGGGCCGCGGCGCGATCGCGCGCCTGCGGCAGCTCGCGCCGCTCGGCGTGGGCGCCCTGGTCGCCGCGGCCGCGCTGGCCGCGCTCGCGCCCTCGCGATCCGGCCCCGGGGCGAGCGCGCGGCCGAGCGCCGCCGTGGCGCCGGCCCTCCCGCTCGCGCAGCCGCGGACCTCGGCGCAGGACTGCGCCGCGTGCCACGGCCGCCAGGCCGCGGAGTGGCGCCGCTCGGTGATGGCGCACGCGGTGACGAGCCCGCTCTTCAACGCCCTGGAGAGCCTCATCGAGGAGCAGGTCGGGCGCGACGCCGGCTGCCCGGACGGCGCGGGCATCCTGCGCAAGGCCGATCCCGCGCGGGCCTGCCGCGATCGGCAGAGCGGCCTCGCGGTGACCGGCTCGGGCGGCGAGCACTGGTGCGTGAACTGCCACGCGCCCGCGGAGAACCTCGACCCCGCCATGCCCGCGTGGGACGGCCGCCCCGGCGGCGATCCGCGCACGCGCTTCCCCGTGCGCGACCTGCTCACCCGCCGCGGCCTCGAGGGGATCTCGTGCGGCTTCTGCCACCAGGTGCACGGCCCGGTCGGCCCGCGCGAGCGCGCCGGCTACCAGGGCAACCCGACGTGGAGGTCCACCGTGACGGGCGCCGTCTTCGCGGCGCGCCCCGAGGACGTGCGCGGCCTGTTCGGCATCGCGAACAGCGGCTACGCGCTGCGCCCGGACGAGCTCCTGCTCCCCGCGGGCCGGAGCGCCGCCCTTCGCGCCGGGCCCCCGCCGGCGGACCCGGGCGGCGGAGCCGATCCCGTGGTGCACGGGCGACCGTCGGGACGCGCGAAGGCCTACCTGCGCTCGAGCGAGTTCTGCGGCGCCTGTCACGACGTGCGCCTGTTCGGCACCGACAGCCTCGCCGCGGCGAAGGGCGAGCATTTCAAGCGCCTGCGCAATGCGTACACCGAGTGGTCGGACTGGGCGAGATCCGAGGAGCGCGCGGGCCGCCGCGCGGCGACCTGCCAGGACTGCCACATGACCACGTACCCGGGCGTCTGCGAGGCGGCCCCCGGGGCGCCCGGGCAGGATCCCGAGTGCCCGCCGGGCACGCGCTTCACGCCGCGCCCCCCGGGCGCGCGGCCGCGAGGCCGGGTGGCCCACGACTCCGCCGCTCCGTCGGAGGTCGCGACGCATTACTTCTCGGGGGTCGATGTGCCGCTCTCGGACGAGTTCCCCGACGCGCTCGTCGACGAGCCGTCGCTCGATGTCCACGGCATCCCGGCCAGCGCGCGCCGCCGCCGCGACATGCTCCTCCGGCGCACGTTCCGCTTCGGGCTGGGCGCCGCGAGGCGCGCGGGCGCGGGCGGCGATCGCCTCGAGATCCCGGTCGAGATCGAGAACACAGGCGCCGGACACAAGGTGCCGGCCGGCTTCAGCCAGGAGCGCGAGATTTGGATTCACCTCGCGGTCAAGGATGGAAACGGGCGAGTGCTCTACGAGGTCGGGCGCGTCGACCGCGCCGACGAGGATCTGCGAGACAAGGTGTTCGCCCGCGTGACCACGGATCCGGACGCAAACGCCCCCTTCGGGGCAACGAGCGCCCGAGGAGGCCTGTTCGGCGCCGACGTTCGCGACGGCCCCGATGTCCCCCGCTGGGATCCACCGCCGCGGCTCGGCGGCACGTCGTTCCGCGGGCGAGGGCTCATCAACTTTCAGAACGGGTTCCTGCGGTGTGTCCGCTGCATCGGCGTCGTGGCCGCGGACGGCACCTGTCAGCCCGGGCCAGGCCAGGGGCTCCACCACGCCGACCGCTTCGCCGACGGCGACTACGACCCGGACACCGGGGCGTGCGGCTCGAACCTCTCGGGGCCCAACGCGTTTCTGGAGGTCTATTTCCCGGTCGGCGCGCTGGACGCGAGCCGCGGAGTCGTCAAAGGGCCCGACGCGATCATCGACACGCGCTCCGTGCCGCCGGGCGTGCCGATCCGGTACACGTACGAGCTCTCGACCGGGGGTCGGCGCGGCCCCTTCCGGGCGGAGGCGAGGCTGCTGTTCCGGGCGTTTCCCCCCTTCCTGATCCGCGCCTTCGCCGCGTACGAGCGGGAGCAGGCGCGGCGCGGCCTCAGGCCGAGCGGACCGCTCGTCACCGGCGCGATGCTCGATCGCCTCGAGGTCGTCGAGCTCGCGCGCGCCGAGGTGGAGATCCGCTGACGGGAGGTCACCGCGATGGATCCGCCGGAGAGACAGGCGCCCCGACGCGCCGGAGCACAAATAGGGGCGAGCCCCCACCCCGGCCTGCGGGGTAAGGGCTTCGCTGAGGTGGAGCTGGAATGTTCAGCCCGTCGCGCTCATGAGAGGTGTCCCGGACGATCAGGGAGGAGGCGGGGGCGGCTCGGTCGACTCCGGCGGAGGCAGCTTGACCAGCCTGGCGATCCGGTAGGGCTGCTTGGACGGGGACTCATAGCTCTTCAACGACGAGGTGAGGCTCCAGGTATAGCCGAGCAGGATGTCCGTGCTCGAGTCCGTGTACACGCGCATGTAGCCCACCCCGATGCCGCCCTCGCCGGTCGCGCACCTGCTGTCCGAGTACTCGCCGAGGTTGCACCCGTGCGGCGAGTTGGTCGAGTCCACGATCGGCACCATGTACTGCTTCGTCCCCGAGTAGCGGGGCATGATCTGCCGGGTGAGCTCGACGGCCGGGCCCGTGATCATGACCGTGTGACCGCTGTAGAGCACCTCGTCCTCGATCCCGTCCCCGTCCTCGTCCCCGTCCTCCCTCACGAGGCCGACGACGAGGACGTCGCCCTTCTGGATATCCACCGCCTTGGTGACGCGGCGGAAGTGCGTCTCGACCCACGGGGTCGGCGCGCCGAGCGCCGGGCTCATGCTGATGAGCTGGAAGTAGTAGTCGGACGTGGGGCTGGTCGAGTCCCACATGTTGTAGAGGTCTGCCGGCGAGTACCCCATCGCCTTCCGCAGCGACAGCGTGAAGAAGCACGCGGCCTTGGTGCTGGCGGACCACGCCGGATGGGTCTCGGACGGCTCCTCCCAGTTGACGTAACACCCGCCCTCGGTGCTGGAGCTCCACTCGTTCACGACCGCGTTCTCGGCGATCTCGAGGGCGTAATCCACGTGGTCCTTCTGGACCTGGGCGCTCGCGGGCGCCGGATCGAACGTGACGAAGGACGCGGCAGCCAGGGATGCGACAGCTAAACTCGTCGTGCGCCTACTCATACATCTACCTCGTTGATCTGAATGACCTTGCATGTGTGCTCTGGAGCAGATGCCCGTCATTTCATGCTGAGCCACCAAACGAACCCTGGCGCCGAAGATGCCGAGTATAGCAGGATGGATATTCACGACGTTCGGCTTGGGTGTCAAGGCCCTTCTCCGGGCGCCGTCTTTTTTTTTCGTTCGCTTCTGCTTGTTATGTGTTCCTCGAACATGAAGTAAGACCATGTCGTCCTTCGAGACAGCGGATGCGTGATGGTATGAAGCGATGATGTCCCGCGGAGTGGTGCGTCGTCGCCCGGGCGCGCGTCTCGGGGTCGATCTTCGCGGCGAATTTCCCTTCATTTGCGAGACGTTGGCTCCGATCGCCGGCCTGCCCCTCCGGAGCCTACCCCCGCCCGCAGCGACCGGGAGCCGTGCTGATGCCCTCATCAGACCACACGCGAGAAAACGTGCACGATGCAGAATTCCAACGCGACCACATGTGGCCGCCAGGGGTGTTCAACACACCTTGGCTGCGAGGGCTCGACGAGCGCGCCCGGCGAGAGATCGCCGGGGCGGGCAGGCTCCGTTCGATCGCTCCGGATGAGGTCGTTTATCGCGCCGGCGACGCCGGCGACGCCTTCTTCGTCGTGGCGTCCGGGCGCGTCGGCCTGCGCGCGACGCGCCGCGGAGACGACCGCGACACGGAGGTGCGCGCGGCCGCTCCGGGCGATGTCCTCGGCGAGGAAGCCGTGGTGGGCACCCCGCGCAGGACCACCGCGGTCGCGCTCGCGCCCAGCGTGCTCGCCGAGATCCCCGTCCACCTGTTCCGCCGCGCCGCCGGCCGCTCCGGCAACGCCGAGGCGGCCGAGGAGCTCGAGCGCGCGCTCTGGAGGAGCGCCACGCGCGACCTCCTCGGCACCCTCGCCTTCACGCGCGATCTCGATCCCGGAGACCTCGACGCCCTCCTCGACGCGGCGAGCCACCGCCGCTTCGAGCGGGGGCAGGCCGTCTATCGCGCCGGGGATCCGGCGACCGAGCTGTGGCTCATCGCCGACGGCATGGTGCAGATCCAGGCCGAGGAGGGCGATCGCATCCATGTGCGCGCCTACCTCACCCGGGGCGATTTCTTCGGCGATGTCGAGCTCGACGACGGGCGCTGCCGGGAGGCGACCGCGGTGGCCAGCGGGGCGACGACGCTGCTGTCCGTCCCCGCGGGGGTGTTCGCTGCCCTCGCGCGGAAGCACCCGGGCCTGATCCCGCGGCTCCGGCGCTTCACCGGCGAGCGCCACGCCGCGCAGGACGCGGTCGTCGCCGGCCCCGCGCGCCACCACACGGCGCACGTGTTCCGGGATCTCTACCGGCTGCAGATCGCGCGGTCGCTCCTGGTCATCGACCTCGAGACGTGCGCCCGGTGCGGGCACTGCGCGTGGTCCTGCGCCGACCTGCACGGGGCCTCGCGGCTCGTCCGCCGCGGCGACAAGGTGGTCGCGCGCGTGGAAGAGAGCGGCGACGACGCGGGGCGGATCGCCCGGCAGGCGGCGCCGCGGAGCCTCCTCCTGCCGAACTCCTGCCAGCATTGCGAGCGCCCCGCCTGCATGATCGAGTGTCCGACCGGCGCCATCGGCAAGGACACGGGGGGCGAGGTGGTCATCCGGGACGCGCTCTGCACCGGCTGCGGCGCCTGCGCCAAGGCGTGCCCCTGGGAGAACATCGTGATGGCGCCGCGGCCCGCCTCCGCGCCGCGCCCGGGCGGGGGCGCGCGGGGAGGCGCCGATTTCCCGGACCTCGCGGTCAAGTGCGATCTCTGCCGCGAGCACGACGGCCCCGCGTGCGTGCAGGCCTGTCCCACGGGCTCGATATTCCGCGTCAACCCGGCGGAGGAGATCGCCGACGTCCGCGATCTGCTCGGCGGAGCGCGGCGCGCGCAGGAGCGCGGCGCGAGCGGGGGCGCGCCGCGGGGCGACGCGGCGCTCCTCGCCGGGAGCGCGATCGCCGCGGCCGGGATCGGCGCGGCGGGGCTCATGGCGCACGCGGGCGGCGGGGCGCGGCCGGGCGAGGGCGCCGCCCTCTGGGCGGGCGCCGCCGCGGCGGCCGGGATCGCGCTGCTCCTGCTGTACGCCGTCCCGAAGCGCGCCGCCCGGTGGCTGTGGATGCGGCCCCGGCGGCGGGGCGGCGCGGCCAGGGGCGCCGGCGACGCAGCGACCAGGGAGACCGGCGACGCCGCGCCCGACGCAGCGACCAGGGAGACCGGTGACGCCGCGCCCGTGCGGAGCCGACTGCGCTGGCACCTGTCGGGTCACCTCGCGACCGGCCTCGTCACGGCCGGCCTCGCGCTCGCGCACGCGCCGTGGCCGCGGTCCGGCCGCCCGACGCTCGGGGCGGCCCTGCACCTCGTCTTCTGGGCGACCGCGGCGGCCGGCGCGTTCACGGCCGCCGCCTACCGGCTCGCGCCGCGGCGCCTCGCGCGGATCGAGCGCACCGCGGCGCTCCCCGAGGATTTCGCCGCGGCCCGCGCCGAGCTCCTCGAGCGCCTCTACGGCGAGGTGAGCGGCCGCAGCGATCTGGTGAAGAAGATCGTCGAGAAGGTCCTCGTGCCCTACGTGCGGAGCCCCCTCGGCCCGCTCGCGCTCCTCGCGTCGGGGCGCGGCCTGCGCGCCGAGGAGCGCGCGCTGCGCGCCCGCATCGACGCCGTCCTCGAGGGGCGCGGCGCGGAGCGCCTCGCCGGCCTGGCCGAGCTCATCCGCATCGCGGTGGAGCTGCGCGCCCTGCGGGCCCAGCGCGCGCTCCTCCTCGCGCTCCGCGCGGGCCTGCCGGTGCACATCGTCACCTTCGGCGTCGCCGTCGCGTTGCTCGCGCTCCACGCGATCACGGCCGCCAGCGGGGTTCGATGAGCGCGATACGCCACGCACCATTGCCCACATCGCATCATGCGCCGTCGCCCACATCGCATCACGCACCGTCGCGCACATCGCCTCATGCGCCGTCGCCCACATCGCATCTCACGCACTGTCCCCCACATCGCGAGGGACCGCGGCGCGGCCGACGGTCGGCGATCCACCGGGCTCGCTATGAAACCGTTGCGAGGCGCGGCATTTCTTTGTGCGTCGCGAGGCGCGCCGCCCGGCCCTCTCCGCGCCCGGGGGCGCCGCGCGCGTGCGCTGCGACCGCTTTTCGCGCGCTCCGCTGCGCGTTGACGACGGGCCTGGACTTTGCCTTCTGCGCCCAGGTACAATTTTCCGAACTGCACCCGAGTTGGAGGTAGAAAAGCCGATGGCTGGCCCCTCGACCAAGTGGAAGGGAGCGCTCTCCCGATCAGGCTCCGCCGAGGCGTGGGCGCCGAGAGCGTTGCTGCTCATCACGCTGTTCACGGCCGCGGCGGTCATCGCCGGCGCGTGCAGCGGGAACAACAGCGGCCTCCCGGGGCCCGGGGACGGGGCGGCCACGGGCGGCGGCTCCGACGGGGGGACGGGCGGACCGTGCGCCGAGGGCGAGGTGGTGGAGTGCCACCTCACCGTCGGCGAGCACGCGGGCGTGCTGACGTGCCTGGACGGGATCCGGCGGTGCGAGGGCGGGAAGTTCGGCGCGTGCAGCGGCACGACGACGATGCGGAGGTCGCCGCTCGGCCCCGGGCCCCGCGGGGGCGGCGAGGGCGCGAATCCGCGCCCGCTCGCCAACTCCGAGGCTTCGAATGGGGGTCTGTGCGCGACCAATCCGTGCGACCCGAGCTGTCAGTCGTTCGAGGAGACGCCGGACGGCGGTCCCATCGTGCTGGAGGGGGACGGCACGTCGTACACGTGGTCGGTCGGGGACATCAACGAGCTGCCCGAGACGGTCGCGCGGCAGGGAACGCACCAGCCCTGCACGACCGCCGAGGATTGCCAGTTCGACCAGTACTGCTCCGCCCCGTCGGTGGGCGCGTGCGCGCACGACCTGTGCGCGGACGGCGGCGCGCTGCTCTCGACCTGCAACGCCTGCGTCACGAAGGTCTGCGAGGAGAACCCGGCCTGCTGCGTCCAGACCGCCGTGCCGAGCGAATGCGGCCACGACGCCTGCGAGGTAGCCACCGGGATAGCCACCGACATGAACACGATCTGCGGCGATCCGTGCATCGCGGCGATCTGCGAGGCCGATCCGCGCTGCTGCGCGCCGCTTTGCAACCCGTTCCCCGACGATCTCTCCGAGAACCCCCATCTGCCGTGCATCGCAGCAGTGGGACCGGGGAGCGAGTGTAAGCCCGGAGGCAAGTGCAGCAGAATAGCCGGTATGGATTGCCCGCCAGGGCTGGTTCCGGACGGCACCACCGCGTGCAACGGCAGCTGGACCCAGCACTGCGTCGACCTCGTCGCCACGCACTGCCCTGGCAAGACGTGCGTCTCGTCCTCGGGCTGGACCAACGCCTGCGTGGAGCTGGCCGAGGCGAGGTGCGGCGCGAGCTGCGAGACCAGCGGCTCGTGCGCCCATGACAAGTGCCACACCGGCCCCCGGCTGATCGCGAGCTGCGATCCGTGCGTCACCCAGATCTGCGCTGAGGAGCCGAGCTGCTGCGCGCTCAACGGCGAGTGGTCCCAGCGCTGCGTGGATCTCGTGGAGACGGTCTGCGGCGAGACCTGCCCGCAGCGCGGCCTCTGCAAGTCGTACCTGCCGAACGAGACGAACCCCGACTGCGGCGGCGTGGACCTCACGCTCGGCGTGCCGTGCGGCGGGACGATCCCCGTGTGCAACCGCGGCAACACGCAGGCCCCGGCGGGTATCGAGATTCGCGCGTACCCCGCGGGCGCGGGGCAGCTCCCGTCCTCCGCCCCGGGCCGGATCCTGGACGCGTGCAACCCGACCGGGGGCACCGTCGCCTGCACGACGGCGCTGCCGATCGATCCCGGCGAGTGCATCAGCGTCGCCGATTGCGCGGGCCTCACGGATGGAATGGAGCTCTTCGTCAATCCCCCTGGCCCGGACACGGTCGTCGAGTGCCAGTGCGGCAACAACGGGAGCGTCTACCAGTCGGCCGAGTGCCAGTCCCCTGGCTGCATCGCCACGGCCAGCATCTCGCTGGTCCGGCCGGTCACCTTGTTCGTGTCGCTCGACAAGTCGCTCTCGATGGTGCGGAACAACGCGAATGAGGACGTGAGCGACGATCGGTGGGAACCGGCGACCGACGCGTTGAAGGACTTCTTCGCCGATCCGGAGTCGGCGGGGCTCGGCGTCGCGCTCAGGTTCTGGCCGCACAACAACCCCGGGAACTGCAACGGCGATCCCTACTGCCAGTACGACGGCTGCGCCAATCCGATCGTCCCGTTCGACGGCACCACGGCCCAGCGATTGACCGCCGACCTCGCGCCGATCGATCAGCAAGAGGTCAGGCTCATCAGCGCGATCGATAGCGTCGAGCCGCCCGCCGGCGGGACGCCGATGTACGGCGCGCTGCACGGCGCCACGACCTGGGCCATCAACTACAAGAACGCCCACCCCGAGGAGGAGGTCGCGGTCGTGCTGGTCACCGACGGCATCCCGACGGACTGCGTCACCGCCCCCAACACCATCGCGGACCTGGCGCGGGACGCCTTCCAGAATCACGGCGTCCGCGTGCACATGGTCGGGTTCGGCGGCTCGAACCCCGAGGTCATCAACCTCATCGCGGACGCGGGCGGCGGACGGGCGTTCAACCTCAGCGCCGGAGGAACGCTGCGGGGGAGCCTCCGCAACGCGCTCGTCTCCATCCGCGGCGAGGTGCTCCCCTGCAACGTCACCGTCCCTGTCGCCGGCGCCTCGGACCCGAACGCGGTGTCCGTCATCCACGTCAACAACGCCGGCACGGAGACCCTGCTCACGCGCGTGCCCGACGCCGCCAGCTGCGGCGCCGGCACCACCGGCTGGTATTTCCCGGACGCGACGTACTCGAGCGTGCGGCTCTGCCCCGGGACCTGCGAGAGCGTCCGCGAGCAGGCGGGCGGGAAGGTCCGGGCGATCGTCCCCTGCGTGGAGACGGGCCTGTCGGCCATCGACACGAGCTGGGAGCGCTACCACGCGGTCTGCCCGCCGGGGACCAAGGCGCAGTGGGGGTACCTCCGGTACCGCACGTCGACCCCCGGCGACTCGCGCATCGAGTTCTTCGTGCGATCGGCCGACGACCCCGAGGCGCTCGAGGCCGCGACGGTGAGGCAGGCGGCGACCGCCAGCGCCACGCCGACGGACACCCAGATCTGCGACGAGACCTCGACGCCGACCTGCGCGGTCGACCTCTTCGAGGTGCTGGGTGAGCTGCCGGATGCCCGGCGGGACTACCTGGAGCTCCGGATGAGGCTCCATCCGACGAGCGCCAGCGAGGGCGGCGCGCAGGTGCAGGACTGGGAGATCACGTATTCATGTCCAGATTCGGAGTGAGCCGCACCATCGCGGCAGTTGCCCTGCTCGGCGCCGCGACGGCGGCGGCCTCGGCGTGCGGCGGAGACGACGGGGGGCCCGCGAGGCCCAGGCCGGGGACGACCGGGACCGGCACCGCAGGCGGCGATGGCGGCGCCGGGAGCGGTGCGGGCGCCGGCGGCGCGGGCGGCGGCGGAAGCGGCGCGGGCGCCGGCGGCGCCGCCCCGGCCACGTGCGGGAACGACGTCGCCGACCCGGGCGAGGCGTGCGACGGCCCCGATCTCGGGATCGCGAGCTGCCGGAGCTTCGGGTTCGACGACGGCGAGCTCCGGTGCAGCGCGGCCTGCACGGTCGACACGTCGGGCTGCTCGGGGGACGAGGGGTGCCAGGACGGGCGGGACAACGACGGTGACCGGCTCGTCGACTGCGCGGATCCGGATTGCAGCGGGGCATGCGCGGACATGTGCGCCGCGCCCCAGGACCTGTCCGACCCGGCGTTCGTCACGGGAGACACGAGTGGTCACGCGACCGTCGCGAGCGCCTGCACGCTGGGGAGCCCGGGGGTCGCTTACACGTTCACCGCGACGACCACCGGGTTCCTGGACATCGTGCTCACGCCGCGGACCGACGCGAGGCTCGCGGTCGTCCTGCGCAGCGCCTGCGACGACGCCGCGTCGGAGATCGAGTGCAGCGGCTTCAGCGCGGGCACGGGCGTCGACACGCGGCTCACGGTGCCCGTGCGCGAGGGCGACAGCATGTACGTGGTCGTCACCGGCGCGGACGGGGACCAGGCAGGGCCGTTCGAGCTGGCCCTCAGGAGCCGAACGACCGTCTGCGGCGACGGGATCCAGGATCCGACCGAGGAGTGCGACAACCCCCTCGGGCAAGAAGGCGACGGGTGCAGCGATGAATGCCGGCTCGAGCCAACCGAGGTCGAGCCCAACGAGACGGTGGCCTCGGCCACCCCCTACGAGACGCCGTTCTATGCCGCCATCGCGCCGGCCGGCGATGTCGATGTCGTCAGCGTCGTCGTGCCGCAGGGCCCCACGGTGCTCATCGCGGAGACCATCAGCGTCACGACCGCCGACTGCATCGGCAACCGGCTCGACAGCACCCTCGAGATCCTGGACGACAGCGGCGATCTCCTCGTGCGCGCCCACCGGGGCGGCACCGGGCAGTGCGCCCGCGCCGTCGCGCCGTCGCTCGCGGCGGGCACCTACCACGTCCGGGTCACGGCGGGGCCCGGCGCCGCGCTGCCGACGTTCCCGTACCGGCTCGACGTCACGATGATCGAGGAGGTCTGCGGCGACGGGGACATGACCGCCGGCGAGCAGTGCGACGACGGGAACACGACGGCCGGCGACGGGTGCGGCCCGACCTGCCGCTTCGAGCTCGACGAGACCGAGCCCAACAACACCCCCGCGCAGGCGAACGACCACGCCGCCCCGTGGCTCGCCGAGATCGCCCCCGCGGGCGACGTCGACGTGATCGCGGTGAGCGTGCCAGGGCCGAGCTCGACCTTGAACGTCGTCGTCAGCGACAACGGCACCGGCGCGTGCATGGCAGGGCAGCTCGACAGCTTCATCGAGATCCTGGGCAGCGACGGGAGCACCGTGCTGGCATCCGACGAGGATTCGGGGCTCGGGTACTGCTCCTTCGCCTCGGTGCCGGACCTCGCCGCGGGCACCTACTACGTGCGGGTCCGGGCCGCGCAGCTCGTCCCCGACGCGACCTTCTTCTATCGACTGAATGTCACGCTCCTCTAGCGCGACCGGGGGGGGCCGCCGGGCGGATGCACCTCCCGGCGGCGCCGCGGAACAGGCGGCGTCGCGCTCTCCCGATCCCGCGTCGCGCTCTCCCGATCCCGCGTCGCGCTCTCCTGCTCTCTCGAGGACGCTCTACCGCGCGGACCTGTCCGATCCGCGCCAGCGCGCGGCGCAGCCGCGGGAGGTCGTGCGGGGGCGCGCCGCGCGCCGCGCGGAGCTGACGTCCGACGTCACCCGCTTCCGCGGCCTCTTGCCGGCCACGCTCGCGGGCGCGGTCGTGGCCGGCGCCGCGGCGCTCCTGTTCCCCCCGGAAGGGGGTCACGCGGCGCCGGGGCCGCTGTCGCTGCCCCACGCGCGCGCGGGGCTCACGTGCGCGTCCTGCCACGCCCACGCCGAGCAGGCGCCCGAGCCCGCGGCGGCACGGCGGTCCGCCGCGGCATCGAGCCCCGCGGCGGCACGGCGGCCCGCCGACGCCGGAGGGCCCGCCGCGGCGCCGGAGGATCGGCCGGGCGCGCGGCGGCTCGACCAGGCCTGCACCGGCTGCCACGGGCCCCACGGCTCGACCCGCGCGCGCCACGGGCAGCTCCTCGCGAGCGGCGCGCTGCGCTGCGCCACGTGCCACCCCATCCACCGCGCGGACCAGGGGGTCGTGTTCGCGCCGGGCAAGCCGCCGCTGCGCTTCGCGCCGGGCGCCCAGGTGGAGCTCCCGGCGACCGCCTTCCGCCCGAGCCAGCCGGCCACCGTCGCGATCGTCACCGCCGGGAGCTGCGCGCCGTGCCACGACCTCGGCGCCCCGCGCGACCCGGTCGCGCGCTGCCTCGTCGCGGCGCAGGCGGCGCTCGGCGATGCCCGCCCGGTCACCTGCTTCGACGAGCACCGCCCGGCCCTCCCGGAAGCCGCCGGAGGAGCCCGCGGCGGCCCCCGGGACGGCGTCTGCGGCGGCCAGCACACCGAGGACCGCGCCCTCGCCTGGGACGCGGCGCGCGAGGCCGCGGCGGCCGCGCCGGTCGTGGCGGCGGCCGGCGCCGCGGCGCGCGGCCCCCTGGATCGCCGCGCGCTGCTCTGGATCGGCGCGGGGCTCGCCGCCGCGGCGCTGACGCTCGCGGGCGTCCGCGGCGGCCACGCGCTCCGGGCGCGGCGCGCGCGGCGGGCGGCGCAGCCCGCGGCCGACGCGGCGCTGCGACCGCCGGCGCGCGCGCGCCTGCCCCGCATCGACCCCACCACCTGCCTCGGCTGCTACGCGTGCGTCGACGCGTGCCCGTACGACGTGCTCGCCGTCGAGCGGTACGTCGCGGTCGTGGCCCGCCCCGAGGCGTGCTGCGGCCTCACGCTGTGCGAGCAGCGCTGCCCCAACGGCTCGCTCACCATCGAGGGCGGCGCGCCGATCGCAGGCCGGCCGCGCCTCGGCGACGACCTCGAGAGCCTCGACGTGCCGGGCCTGTACCTCGCGGGCGACATCACCGGCCTGCCGCTCATCAAGAACGCCATCCACCAGGGCGCGTATGCGGTGACGCGCATCGCGGAGGATCTTCGGCGCGGCGGCCCGGGCGGCCTGGGGCTCGACCTGATCATCGTGGGCGCAGGGCCCGCGGGGATCAGCGCCGCGCTGCGCGCCAGGGAGCTCGGCCTCTCGTTCGAGGTGATCGAGCAGGGCAGCGTGGCGCAGAGCATCCAGAGCTTCCCGCGCGGCAAGCTGGTCTTCGATCAGCCGCTCGACCTGCCCGTGGCCGGCAAGCTGTGGCTCAAGGAGTCGACGAAGGAGGAGCTCCTCTCCCACTGGCTCCGCATCGTGCGCAAGGAGCGGCTCCCCATCCTGCAAGAGACCCGGATGGTGTCGGTCGCGCGCGGCGCCGCGGACGCGGCGGCTGGCTTCGTCGTGGTCACCGAGCCGCGCGAGGGCGGGCCGCGCACCGAGCGCCGGGCGCGGCGCGTGCTGCTCGCGCTCGGCCAGCGCGGCTCGCCGCGCCGGCTCCCGTTCGACCTGCCCGCCGACGTGGAGGGCCGGGTGTACTACCACCTCGCCGACGCCAGGAGCCTCGCGGGCTGCCGGGTGCTGATCGTCGGCCTCGGCGACGTCGCCATGGAGGCCGCCGTCGCGCTGTCCCGCCAGCCGGCCACCGCGGTCACGGTCGCCTACCGCGGCAGCGGCTTCCGCCGCGGCAAGTCGCGGAATATCGAGGAAATACGGCGGCTTGCGGCCGCGTCGCGGCTCTCGCTCCGGTTCGAGACCGACGTGACCGCGCTCGCCGGAGGCCCGGACGGCGCGCTCGTGGCGACCCTCTCCTCGCCGTCTGGGACGCAGGCGCACCCCTGCGACGCCGTGCTCGTCCTCATCGGGAGCATCGCGCCCTGGAGCGCGCTCCGCGCCGCCGGCGTCCGGCCGACGGAGATCGCCGAGGCGTCAGATCGTTCGGGAGCGGACGACGTACAAGGCACCACGCCCCCGGGCCCTCCGCCGTAAGCTCGAGGGTCGCCCGGAGTTCTCTGGAGGAGCCATGAAGCCGACCCACGTCGCCCTGTTCTCCGCCCTCGGCATGATGTTCACGAGCCTCACCGTCCACTCGCTGGCGCCGTCGTGGGACCGGAGCGCCACGACGGCCGTCGGTGAGGTGATCGCGGAGCCGCCCCGCGCGACGGACGAGGCGGCGGGCGGCGCCGTAGCGGCGGCGGATCCGAGCCGCTTCACCGCCGGGTCCAGGCTGAGGCTCGAGGGGCGCGCGGGGCACGCGCGCCTCCCCCGCTCGGCGCGCGAGACGTTCCTGATGTTCGAGGTGCGCGGCGACGCGTCGCCCGCGGAGGCGCAGGCGCAGGCGGACCTCTCGCTCGTCATCGATCGCTCCGGCTCGATGAAGGGCACCCGCCTCGCCAACGCCGTCCGGGCGGCGACCACCGCCGTCGGCCGCCTGAACGACGGCGACGTCGTGTCGGTGGTCACGTTCGACACCACGACGCGCGTGGTCGTGCCGCCCACGCCCGTCGGACCGGACACGCGCGGCCGCATCCTCGCGCGCATCGAGGGCATCGCGCTCGGCGGCGACACGTGCATCTCCTGCGGCATCGAGGAGGGCCTCGCCCTGCTCGATCCGGCGAGCGGCCGCGTGAGCCGGATGCTCGTCCTCAGCGACGGCGACGCGAACCACGGGGTGCGCGACGTCCCCGGCTTCCGCGCGATCGCGCAGCGGGCGCGCGATCGCGGCGTGAGCATCACGACCATCGGCGTCGACGTCGACTACAACGAGAAGATCCTGTCGGCGATCGCGCTCGACTCGAACGGCCGCCACTACTTCGTGGAGAACGCCGCCGGGCTCGCGCGGATCTTCGAGGCGGAGGCGGAGCAGCTCACCGCGTCCGTCGCGAGCGGGGCGGAGCTCGCGATCGACCTCGCGCCCGGCGTGGAGCTCGACCGGGTCTTCGATCGCTCGTTCCGGCGGGTCGGGGGCCGGGTCGTCGTGCCGCTCGGCGCGTTCGCGGCGGGCGAGGTGAAGACGGTCCTGCTCAAGGTGCGCCTCGACGGCCTCGGCGCCGGGCAGGACGGCGCGTCGCCCCTCGCCGGCGTCGAGCTCGCGTACCGGGATCTCGTCGCGGGGGCCGACGCCCGCTGCGAGGGCGAGCTGGGCGTCGGCGTCGTGGATCGCGACGTCGACGCGAGCGAGCTCGACGCGCTGGTCGCGGGGCGCGTGCAGCGCAGCGAGACGGCGGCGACGCTCAAGCAGGCGAATTTCCTGTTCGAGCAGGGGCGGCTCGACGAGGCGCGCCGCGAGCTCGCGGCGCAGCAGAGGGCGCTCGAGGCCGCGGCCGGCAAGGCGAAGCTCCGCGCCCCGGCGAGCCGCGCAAAGGACGTGGAGCGCGACTTCGAGGGCCAGATCGCGGCGCTGGAGAGCGCCACGTCGGATTTCTCCGCCGCGCCCTCGTTCGCGACGCCGCCGCCGGCCCCGGCGAGGCCTGGCGAGATCGCGGCGGCGCCGGCGGCGCGGCCGGCGCCGGCGCAGTCCCGCGAGGGCAAGAGCGCGGTCCGGCGCAACGAGGTGCAGGCCCTGGATCTCGCCCGCTGACGTGCGCGGCCCGGGCGCGGAGCGTTGACAGGGGTCGAGCTTTCGGGTTTTCACTCTCGCCGTGGGCGTGCGACCGAGGGCGAGCCGACCGGGAAACCGCCGTACGGGTGGCGACGGCGCGCAAGGGACGCCCTCGCGCGAGCCCCCTCCGCCCCGGAAGGCGGCCCCCGCGCGCCGCGCGCGCGGCGCCGGGGCAGGGCAGCGCGCGCCGGCGTCGCGGCGCCCGGCGCAGCACCGCCCGGGGCGCCGGCGGGCGCTGCTGATCGGGCTCGCGGGCGCGCTCGCGGTGGTGGCCGCGGGGCTGACCGCGCTGGTGCTCTGGTTCGGGCGCACGAGGGCCCCGGATCGGGGGCGCGTCGTGGAGATCAACTGGCCCGACGGGCTCGACGCGGACGAGGCGGCGGCGCTGCTCGCGGCCGAGGGGCTCGTGAAGAGCGAGCGCGCCATGGCGCTCTACCTGCGCACGACGGGCGGAACCCGGGCGTTCGTGCCGGGCCCGCACCTGCTCTTCGAGGGCGCGACGCCGAAGGAGCTCCGGCAGCTCCTCACGCGCGCGGAGGGGCGGCCCACGGCGAAGATCACGATCCCCGAGGGGTGGAACCGCTTCGACATCGCGGCCCGGCTGGAGAAGCTGCGCATCGCGGGGAAGAGGACGTTCCTCTCCGCGACGGCCGACGGCGCGTTCCTCGAGGCGCTCGGCATCGAGCGCGGCGGCGCCGTCGGGGCGGAGAGCGCGGAGGGGTATCTCTTTCCGGCGACGTACGAGTTCGCGCTCGACACGGACGCGCGGAGGGTCGTGAAGCGCCTCGTCGACGAGTCGGACCGGCGCTGGAAGGCGCTCGTGGCCCAGCGCGCGGACGGGCTCGCCGCGCTCCAGGCGACGCTCGGGTGGGGGCGGCGCGAGGTGATCACGCTCGCCTCGCTGGTCGAGAAGGAGGCGGTCGTGGAGGAGGAGCGGCCTCTCATCGCGAGCGTGTTCCTGAACCGGCTCCTCGACCCGACGTTCCGCCCCCTGCGCAGGCTGCAGTCCGACGCGACGGCGCTCTACGGCTGCGTGGCGTGGCCCGAGGAGGCGCCCTCGTGCGCAGCGTGGGGGGGGAGACCCACGCCCGAGGTGGTGAGGGATCCGCGGAATCGGTACAGCACGTATGCTCACCCGGGATTGCCGCCGGGGCCGATCGCGAATCCGGGGGCGGCGTCGATCGCGGCGGTGCTCGCGCCCGCGGCGACGAAGTATCTCTATTTCGTGGCGGCGGGAGGGGGGAGGCACGCCTTCAGCGAGAGCCTGGATGCGCATAACCATGCGGTGAGGAAACGCCGCGATGCGGTGGCGCCGCAGCAATGAGGAAGGCGGAGTCGTAGGGGGGTTCGTTGCGTCGTCACACGCCTCCTGTCGGAAGCTTTCCTCTCCGCGACGGAAGCTCCGCGCGCGCCGGAAGCCCTCCAGCCCACGCTCGACGTCTCCTCGCCCTCGCCCCCAGAAGCTCGCGAGCCCCCCCAAGGTCTTCACGCGCACCGCGCGCCTCGACGGGACGCGGCCGACGCTCGGGTGCACGGCGGCCCGCATCGCACAACGCACAGCGTCATCGTTTCCTGGACCACTGCGCTCACCGCAGTAGATTCGCGCGCCATCATGCGCCTCCCCTCCCCGCTTGCCTTCGCGCTCTGCGCTCCCCTCGCCCTCGCCGCGGCGGCGGGCTGCTCCTCGAGCGCCCCGCCGACCGCCGAGCGCGCCGCCATGCCCCGGGCCGACGCGGCCCAGCCCACCCCCCCGAGCGCCGCGCCAGCGCCGCCCGCGCTCCCGCCCGCCTCGGCCGCGCCCTCCGCCTCGGCCGCGCCCTCCGCCTCGGCCGCGCCCTCCCCCAGCGCCAGCGCCGCGCCTTCCCCGGACGCCAGCGCCACGCCCGCCGACGCGACCCCGCCGCCCGCCGCCGACGATGGACCGCTCCCCGACGTGAAGGTCGCGAACATCGGGATGCACATCGGCGGAGGGCCGCACGACGACGTCACCAAGGAGCCGATCCGGCGCTCGGTCGCGCCGCACTTCGACGCGTTCCGCCGCTGCTTCGCCCTCTCCGAGGACCCCACGAAGGGCGGCGACTTCGGCGTCGACCTGCGCATCGAGAAGGACGGCGGCAAGGCCAAGGTGAGAGCGCCGCGGACCGCCCTCAAGGGCGAGGCGTTCACGCGCTGCGTCGTCGGCGTCTTCGAGCGGATCGACTTCCTGAAGCCGCGGCGCGGCGCCACCGTGGTGAGCTACTCGCTCCGGTTCACGCCGTGAGCGGCCCGCGGCTCACTCGCGCGACGCGAGCGCCGGCAGCGAGCCGCGCGAGGCCTCGGCGGCCGTCTCGCCCGTGCGGTCGAGCGCGTACTTGAACAGGATCGGGCCGACCATCTCGTTCAGCGCGACGCACCCCACGACGAGCGCCCGGAAGCCGGCCCCGAGGCTCGGGAACGCCCGCTCGATGGTCAGGCTGATGCCCAGCGTCAGCCCGGCCTGCGAGATCAGGCCGTACCACGACCACTTCCGGAGCACCGGAGGGTCGTCCGCGACGCGGCTCCCGATGCGGCTCGCGACCCAGGTCACGAGGGCGCGCGACCCGCCGAAGAGCAGCGCGACCGGCCACATCTGCGCGAGCAGCGGCAGATCGAGGTGCGCGCCCGCGGTCGCGAAGAAGAGCACGAACACCACGCTCGCGGCGTCCTCGACCGCGTGCACCAGCTTCTCGCCCTGCCGCGACAGGTTCGTCACCACGAACCCGGCCACCACGAACACGAGCAGCGCGTCGAAGCGGAGATACCGGAGCATCTCGGTGGCGCCGAAGCCGAGCGCCACGAACACCAGGATGAGCTGCCGGCCGATGAGCCGCATGTACGCCGCGAGCGCGAGCCCGAGCGTCGTGCCGATGGAGATGCTGCCGAGGATCTCGCGGCCGAGCACCTCGATCTCGTGCATCGACATCGTCGCGCCCGGCTCGATGAGCGGCCGCACCGTGGACAGCGTGATCGCCGTGACCACGATGACGATGATGTCCGACGTCATCACGAAGGCGAGCGTGTGCATCGCGACCGGGCCGGTCGCGCGCGTCTGGGAGAGGATGCCGAGCACGGCCGAGGGGCTGCGCGTGACCGCGATGACCCCCCAGAGGATGGCCACCCCGAGCGCGGCGGTGGTCGAGAGCTCGGCGGCGAACGGGACGAGCGAGCGCGCGGCAAAGAAGACGCCCGTCATCGCCACGAACACGAGGACCGTCTGCACGAGGTTGTGCACGAGGAGGCTCTTCAGCCCCCTCTTGACGATGTCGATCCGGAGCTCGGCGCCGCCGGCCAGCGCGATGAGCGCCAGCGCGAGCGCGTTGACCCGCGAGATCTCCTCGACCGCGTGGTGATCGACCAGCTTGAGCACGTGCGGCCCGGCGATGAGCCCCGCGAGGATGTACCCCGAGAGGTGAGGCAGCCGGAGCGGCTCGACGAGCTCGCTCGCCAGCGTGCCCGCCAGGAGGAGGAAGCCGATCGAGGCGATGGTCCCCGCCGGCCCGTTGTCGTGCGGGACCGCGCGCGTGGTCGCGTACAGCACCCCGAACAGGAGCACGAGCGCCACCGCGTGCGTGAGGTGGCTCACCGGCCCCTTGGGCGGCGACGCGTGGGGGTGTCCGCCGGCAGGGCCGTGCGGCTCGGTGGGCGCAGCGGGCGCGACGGCGGGCTCGGCGGCGGAGGTGGCTGCGGCGCTCATGGTGGCGCCTCGTTCGTCGGTCGCACCTGGGTCTTGTAACCCTGTCGCGCCCGCCGGCATATCCCCAAGGGCTGGCGGCGGGTGGGGGTCGCGTCGGGGGAGCTCACCTCCGGGGCGTGCGTTCCTGCGGGCCCCTTTCGTGGCCCGCGTGCACGCGAGCCCCTCCGGCGGGCGGGCGCTACGGCCCCGCGGGCGTCAGGGCGAGTAGATCTCGGCGCTCGATCGCCATGCGCTGGCCCCGCTGCTGCCCACGGCCAGCACCCTGCCGTCCCCGAGCAGGAGCGCGGCGTGGGCCATACGAACGTCGTTCATGGAGTCGACCGCGGTCCAGGTGTTCGACACCGGATCATGGATCTCGGCGGACGAAAGCGCGGCGACGCCGCCGGAAGGGCTGTAGGTCCGGCCACCTGTCACCAGCACCCTGCCGTCATCGAGCCCCGTCGCGGCGTGCAAGGAGCGGCCGACGCCGAGCGACGGACCCGACGTCCACGTGTCGGACGACGGGTCGTAGATCTCGGTGCTCGCCAGGTAATCGAGGGGGCTGCTCTCGCCGCCGATGATCAGCACGTCGCCGTTACTCAGCAGCGTCGCCGTATGGTACATGCGCGCGCTGCTCATCGAGGTCGCGGGCGACCAGGTATCCGTCGCCGGGTCGTAGATCTCGGCGGTCGCCGCGTAGGCGGTGGTGCTGAAGCCTCCCGTGACCAGCACCTCGCCGCTCCCGAGCAGCGTCGCGGTATGGCCAAAGCGAGGGGCGCTCATCGACGCCTTCGCCGTCCAGGTGTTGGTCGCCGGATCGTACAGCGCGGTGGTCGCCAGGAGGGTGCTGCTCGTGCCGGCCTGCCTCCCCCCGATGAGCAGCACCTTCCCGTCGGCGAGCAGCGTCGCGGTGTGCTCGTACCGGGAGACGGTCGATGAGCCCACGGACGACCACGTGTCGGTCGCGGGGTCGTACAGCTCGGCGTTCGTCGCGACCGTCGTGCTGGAGTCTCCCGCGACCAGCACCTTGTCGTTCCCGAGTCGCGTGAGGGTGTGCCACCTGTGGCTCCCTGCCATCGGAGCGGCTCCTGTCCAGGTGTCCGTGGCCGGATCGTACAGATCGGCGGTCGTATGGGACACGCCGTCGGCGCCCGCGGCCAGCACTCGGCCGTCGTGGAGCAGCGTCGCGGCGCGCCAGCCGTGCGCGTTGGCCATCAACGGCGTCGATATCCACTGCATGGCCGCCGGGTCGTAGATCTCGGTGCTCGCCAGCGCCGTGGTCGAGGAGGGGGGGGCATACCGACGGCCGCCCGTGACCAGCACCTTGCCGTCCTGGAGCAGCGTGGCGGTATGCGAGCTGCGCTGGTCGGTCATGGCCTGGAGCCCGGTCCAGGCGTTGGTCACCGGGTCATAGACCTCGACGGTCGCGGTCGAGCTGTGCGAGCTCGACGAGGCGGTTCCGCCCGTGACCAGCACCTTGCCGTCCTGGAGCAGCGTCGCGGCGTGCCCGTTACGATTGATGCTCATCGAAGGGGCAGCCGTCCAGGTGAGGGAGGACGGGTCGAAGATCTCGGCGCTCGACAGCTCGAGAGACACCGAGTTGTAACCGCCCGTCACGAGCACCCGGCCGTCCTGGAGCAGCGTCGCGGTGTGGGCGTAGCGGGCGGTGCCCATGGCCCCGACCGATGACCACGAGTCGGTGCTCGGATCGTAAATCTCGGAGCTCGTCAGGAACGTGTTGCCCTGTTGCCCGCCGGTCACGAGCACCCGGCCGTCCTGGAGCAGCGTCGCGCTGTGCAGGTGGCGGCTCGTGCCCATCGGCGCGGCCGACGACCAGCTGTTCGTCGTCGGATCGTAGAGCTCGGCGCTCGTCAGGGCGGCGGTGACGTTGTTCCCGCCGGTCACGAGAACCCGGCCGTCCTGGAGCAGCGTCGCGCGGTGCCCCCAGCGCTGCGTGGCCAACGGCGCGGCCGACGACCAGGTGTTCGTCGCCGGATCGTAGAGCTCCGCGCTCGCGAGCCACGCTGAGTTGATGAAGTTCGTCCCCCCCACGACGAGCACCTTGCCGTTGCTCAGGCGCACCGCCGCGTGCGCGCGGCGGGCGGTGGCGAGCGATCCGGCCGGCGACCAGGTGTTGGTGGCGGGGCTGTAGAGCTCGGCGCTCGCCAGGACAGAGAAGTTGTCTCCCCCCGCCACAATCAGCACCTTGCCGTCCTGGAGCTGCGTCGCGGTATGCGACCAGCGCTCCGTGCTCATCGTGTCGGCCGGCGCCCACACCGGGTCGACCAGCGCGGGCTCGCCGCCGGCGTCGGCCCACAGCTCGAGGGTCGCCCCGCGCACCGCGAGGCGCGCGGCGATCGGACGCCCGCCGCGCGCGTACGCGGCCGGCGCCGTCACGCGCAGCCGCGCCGCGCCGGTCTCGTCGACGACCTCGACCGCGTCGCCCTGCTGCCTCAGCGTCGCGCCCTCGACCTCCCACGCCGCCGCGGGCGCGCCCGCGCGCGCGACGCCGGCGTCGAGCAGCAGCCACTCCTCGTAGCCTCCGTCGATCGCGGACCAGAACGACGTGCCGCCCTCGCGCGGATACGCCACCGCGCGCTCGACGACGGCGCCCTCGCCCTCGGCGCCGAGCTCCCGCACACGCACCTCGAAGCCGCCGGGCAGACGAAGCCGGATCGCTCCCTCGCCGCGCGCTGGCAGCGCGGCCTGCAGGTCGCCGCGGCGCCGGGGCGACGCCTCGACGTCGAGATCGAGGTTCAGGTCGCCGATCGAGGCGCGCGCGAAGCCGTCCTCGATCGCGACGAAGGCCCCGCTGGCCTCGAGGACCTGCGGCGCCTGCTCAGGGAACCGACGCCGCAGGTCGTCGCCCGCCGGCGACTCGGGGCCGAGCGCGCAGCCGATGCCGCTCGCCGAGAGCGCTCCACCCAGGAGCAAGGAAGATAAGATGAACAGCCAGCGTTGAAATGCGGAATGAAAGTGCATCAAGGAGCTCCTGTTCGCACCCTTAGTATTGCCGTCTGCCGCTCGGGCGGCGCTTTAGGAGAGAGAGCGCCGCCGAGGGACAAAGCAACGGACGCGCCAGCTCATCCGCATTGAGGCGCGCGCCTGCGCCGCAGCGCCGCGCCTTGGGTCGCCGCAGCCCCCGAGCGTCACGACCGCAACGAGCCCTGCGTCACCGAAGTTCGTCCCGGGGTCGTCGCGGAGGGGCCGGTGCGCAGGCGGGCCACAAAAGGGGCCCGCTCGGAGCGCACGCCCCGTGAGCGACGACCCCGGGACGACCTCCGGCGACAACGTACCCGCGCCGCGGCAGGAGGCCCCTTCACCAGAGGGCCAGGGCTAGGCGGCGCCTCTTGCTGAGTCGCTACTGCGATGTCATGGAGGGCAGCGTGACATGTCACGTTGCCTTTCGTGGCATGTCACGTGACATGTCACGCTGCCCGGGCCATCGCGGGCGCGCTCACCCCTCCACCTTCCCCGGCGGCGACGGCTGATCGCTCGGCGCGCCGTCGCGCGCGGGCCGGGCGGCCAGCGCGCGGCCGAAGAAGATCGACTCCCGCTCGGGCGCGGCGAGCTCGCCGGCCTTGCGCAGGGTGGAGCGCAGCGCCTGTGGGCCGACGAACTCGCCGAAGACGGCCGCCGCGGCCGCGACGAAGAGCACGGTGTGCCCGACCGGCCCGGGAAAGCGCAGCGCGAAGGCGAGGCCGACGCTCACGGCCACGGCGCCGGACGAGAGCAGCCCCACGCCGAGCCAGGGCGACGTGCCGCGCGCGTCGGGCGTCGCGACGCGCAGGACGAGGCCGGTCGCGAGCTTGCCAGCCACCCGCGCCGCGAGCGCGGCGGCCGCGACCCACGGCAGGAACGGCGCGGCCTTCGGGTTCAGGTGCGCGCCCGCGAGCAGGAGCGCCGGCAGGATGACCGGCCCCTCGGTCGGCGCGACCATGGCGACGATCTCCTCCCGGTGCTTCGAGACGGCGGCGATGGTCACGCCCATCGCGAACGTCGCGAAGAGCGGCGACAGGCCGACCCGGCCGCTCGTGCCCATCGTCAGGAGCGACGTGCCGAGCAGCACGCCCCAGCTCTGGATCAGGCGGAAATCGCTGCCGAGGAGCACGACCGCGATGAGCCCGAGCAGGACGCCGATGAGCGCCGTCACGATCGTCCACCCCCAGAACGGGATCTGCCAGAGGACCGTCGCCTGCGGCGAGAGCGCGAACGCGCCGCCCATGATGAGCAGCGGCCCGAGGTCGTCGCAGTCGGCCATGTCGGAGATGAGGTCCGAGAGCTTGCCGCTCGCGCTGTAGCGCTGCCGCACCCAGAGCACGGCGTGGCGCGTCGTCTCGGACGAGACCGCGCCCACCCCGGCCGCGAGCAGCAGCCGGTCGGCGTCGCCCAGCGACGGCGCGCCGCGGGCCGCCACGAACCAGGCCGCGACCGCCACCGCGAGGCCGGTCGCGAGGCTGAGCGACACGCCGAGCGCGATGCGGGACCGGCGGACGCGGCGGTTGCCGACGAAGCCGAAGTCGAGGCCGACGACCAGCGCGAGCCAGCCGAGCGCGACGCCCGCGATCGGCTCGAACGCGGCGATCGACGAGGGCTCGAGCAGCCCGAGCGCCGAGGGCCCGAGCACGAAGCCGAGCACCACGTACTCGGCGCCCGAGGGGAGCCCGATGCCGCGGAGCACGCGGCCGCTCACGAGCGAGCTGCCGAGGTACGACAGCACGAGCAGCCCCATCAGGAGCCAGATGGCGTTCACGAGGAGGCGCCCCGCTCGGCCGGTCCGCCGCGCCGCGCGCGCTCGGCGAGAGACGAGGAGAGCGGCGCCCGCCCGAGCGGGATGCCGGCCGCGGCGAGGGCCTGCGCCACGGCGGTGAGCCAGCGGCTCCGCACGTCGTCGCCGTCGCACGCCATCGTGGCCCGGAAGTGCGCGCCCCCCTCGTCGAGCGCGACCAGCGAGGCGCGGGCGCGGCTGCCGAGGCCCGAGCCCGTCTTGATGAGGAGCTCCCGCACCCGGTCGAGATCGGCCGCGGGGTCGACGCTGATCTCGACCGCGACGAGCGGAGGCCGGCCGCGGACGCGCGTCGGGTGGAACAGGCTGAGCAGGTGCGGCACGCGCACGACGCAGCCGTCCTCGTCCTCGAGGCGCGCCTCGATCAGCGTCAGCTCGCGGACCCGCCCCGACCGGCCGCCGACGTCCGCGATGTCGCCGACGCGCAGGCGCCGCCCGTAGATGACCGCGAGGCCGCAGGCGGCCGAGGCGATGAGCGGCGTGCTCGCGAGCCCGGTCGACGCGAGCACCACGAAGCCGACCCGCGTGAGCGCCCCCTCGTCGGTCCCGGTGATGAGCGGGGCCGCGAGGAGCAGCGCGGCCACGAGGATGCCGAAACGGACGAGCACCCCGGTGACGACCGCGAGATCGGACGGGAGCCACCCGAGCGATGTCTCGCCCCGGCCGACGCTCCCGAAGAACAGGCCCACGAAGCGGACGACGACGAAGACCGCGAGCGTCGCGACGGTCGCGAGCACGAGGACGGGGACGCTCCGGGCGATCCGCCCCATGAGCTCCGACACCGGCGCGAGCACGAGGCCGGTGAGCTTCTCGCTGTAGCCGCTCGTGGACTCGAACAGCGAGAGCGCGAAGAGGATCCAGATGTACGCGATGCCGGCCCGCGCGAGGAGCCCGGCGCCGCCGAGCGCGACCGAGAGCGCGCCCTGGGACGCGGCGGGCCGGAGCATCTCGATGCCGCGGACGTGCAGGGCCGGCAGCCGCTCCGGGTGCTCGGCGACCCAGGCGCGCGCCCGCCCGACGAGCTCGCCGACCTTGCGGAGCAGGAGCAGCGCGATGAGCCCCGAGAAGACGAGCAGCGAGAACGAGAAGACGCTCGTCGCGAGCCGGCTCCTGCTGTGCTCCTTGGCGAGCACGTCGCGCACGGTGGCGGCGATGCCGGCGGCGTGGACCGCGACCGTCGTGTCGCCCGCCGCGGCGGCGTCCTCGGGCCCGAGGTGCACGAGCGGGCTCTCGCCGACATAGATGATCGCCACCCCCGTCCGCTCGTCGATGCGGACCTCGGGGACGGTCTTCTCGTGGGCGGCGCGCTCCAGCACCTTCGCGGCCTCGCGGGCGCGCTCCTGGGGCGAGAGGCTGCCCCGGTTCACGCGGAGGCTGAAGACCGTGCGGCCGAGCAGCTCGACGTGCGCCTCGGGCTGCTCCACGACCGGCGGCGCCGGCGGCGGCGGGGGGGGGTCGGGGGGGCGCGCTTCGCCCTGGTCCGCGGGCGGCGCGCTCGGCGCCGGCGGCGGCGCGCTCGACGCTGGCCGCGGCGCGACCCGCGCGGGCGGCGGCGGGAGCCGCACGGGCGGCGGCGAGACCTGCGCGGACAGCGACGGCGAGATCCGCAGGGGCAGCGAGTCCGCCGGCGGCGACGGCGCGTCCTCGGCGGGCGGCGCGGCCTCCGCGGATGCCGGGGGCGAGGCAGCGTCCTCGTCGGGTGGCGCCGCCCTCGCGGGCGCCGCCGCCTCCGCGGAGGACGCCGCCTCCGCGGGCGGCGCGGCGGGCTCAGCGAGCGGCGACGCGCTCCGCGCCGGCGACGCGCTCCGCGCCGGGGGCGAGGCCGACCGCGCCGCCGGCGGCGACGGCCGCGCCGGCGGCGACGGCGCAGAGGGCGTGCGCGATGACGAGCGCGCGGGCGCAGCGGCGCCCGCCGGCTCGGCGAACGCAGCGCCGGCGTGCGACATGAAGCCGACGAGCGCGACCAGGAGCGCGGGGAACAGCCGCTGCACGCCGGCACTTTCGACCGGAGGCGGGGCGCGGGTCAAGCGAGGAGGGAGGCGGGCCGCCGCGAGACGTCGCGCGCGAGGTGCCGCCGCGCCACGGCCAGCGCGCGATCGATCGCCGCCCCGGGGCGCCCCGCGGCGATCTCTCCCGCCGCGTCCGCGCCCGTCCGCTGACGGATCGCCTTGCCGCCGAAGCGGGGCGCTGGCACGGCGGCCGCGTGGCAAGGACCAAGAGACCCGCGGCGCCGTCGCTGCTCGTCGGCGACATCGGAGGCACGAACACCCGGCTCGCGCTCTATGGCGCCTCCGGCGACCGGCCGCTCTCCGAGGCCGTCTTCCGCAGCCGGGAGCACGCGAGCTTCGAGGAGATCGCCCTCCCCTTCCTGGTCCGCAGCGACGCGCCCCTCCCGACCGTCGCCGTGCTCGGCGTCGCGGGGCCCATCAAGGACCACGTCGCCCACGTGACGAACCTGCCCTGGCGCCTCGCCGAGCGCGAGCTCTCGCGCCGGCTCAAGATCGCGCGCGTCGTGCTCGTGAACGACCTCGTGGTCGGCGCGCGCGGCTGCCTGCACGTCTCCCGCGCGTCGATCTCGCCGCTCACCGAGCGCCGGCCCCGGCCGCAGGGGAACAACCTCGCCGTCATCGCCGCCGGGACCGGGCTCGGCCAGGCCCGGCTCCTCTGGGACGGCGCCCGCCATGTGACGATGCCGGCCGAGGGAGGTCACGCCGACTTCGCCCCGCGCAGCGCGATCGAGATCGAGCTCTGGCAGTTCCTCGCCGAGCGCCACCCGGATCACGTGAGCTACGAGCGCGTCCTCTCGGGCGACGGGCTCGGCGCCCTCTTCGATTTCTTCGCCTCGCGCGCCGCCCGCATACCGCGCGCGATCGAGCGCCGCCTCGCCGAGGGCGATCGCAACGCCGCGATCGCCGAGCTCGGGCTCGCGCGCGCCTTCCGGCCCGCCGCGCGCGCGGTGGACCTGTTCGTCGAGATCTACGGCGCCGAGGCGGGCAACCTCGCCCTGCGCGAGCTCTCGCTCGGCGGCGTCTTCGTCCTCGGCAACATCGCGAGGCACCTCGTCGCCGCCCGGCGCGAGCAGTTCATGAAGGGCTTCGTGAAGAAGGGGCGCCTCACGCCGCTCCTCGAGCAGGTGCCCGTGGCGCTGGTCACCGATCCCCTCGTGGGCGTGCGGGGCGCGCTCGCCATCGCGCGGGAGCTCCTCGCCGAGGAGGAGCGCCCGCCCCGGGCCACGCGCCGCCGCTCCTGACGACGGGCCCCCGGAGAGGGGCCCCGGGGCCGAGCGCGGGCGGTGGCTAAGCGACCTGGGCGGCCGCCGCGTCGAGCAGCCAGACGAGCCGCCCGGCCCCGCCGCGCGCGACGCGCGCCGGCACCTCGTCGGCGGGCCCTGGTCGCTTCGCCTGCGCCACGACGTCGCGCTTGCCCGCCCCGCGCGCCAGCAGCAGCTTCAGGCGCGCCTCCCGGAGCACCGGCGCCGTCAGCGTGAGCCGCGCCTCGAGCCCCTTGTCCGGCTGCGCCGGGATCGCGGCGACCAGGCGGTCCTCGATGTGCACCGCGCCGGTCCCGGGGAAGAGCGACGCCGTGTGCGCGTCGTCGCCGATCCCCAGCGTCATCACGTCGAACGCCGCCGCCGCGGCGACGCCGAAGCGCGCGCGCAGCAGCGCCTCGTAGCGCGCCGCCGCGCCGGCCAGATCCGGCGCCTCGCCCTCCATGCGGAAGAAGCGCGCCTCCGGGATGCGGGCCGCCGCGAGGTCCCGGCGCGCGGCGCCGTAGTTCGAGCGCGGGTGCTCGGGCCCGACCGCGCGCTCGTCCACCCAGTACCACTCGGTCTGGTCCCACGGGAGCGCGAGCGCCGCGAGCCGCTGGTACGCCTCCGACGGCGTGCTCCCGCCCGAGAGCGCGATCCGCGCCACGCCCCGCGCCTCGATCGCCTCCGTGATCGCGCGCGCCATGAGCTCCGCCCCGAGCCGCGCGAGCTCCGCCGCGTCGCTCGCGACGCAGGTCTCCTCACCACCGTTCATCTCGTCGTCCCTCCGTGCAGCGCGCTGAAGGACGCGGCCGCGAGCACCGCGTCGCGCAGGAGGCGATCGCCCTCCAGCGCGTCGATCGTCTTGGCCAGCACCCACGTCTCGTCGCGGTAGCCGAGCGGGTGGAGGTGCTCGGCCGAGCGCGCCCCCGCCATCGTCCAGCGCACCGTCCCGGGCGCCCTGTCGAGCCGCACGCACGCGAGCTCGAGCGGCTCGCCGCGGAGCGACGTGGAGATGCGGACGCCGTCGAGCCGACGCCACCCCGGCTCGCCGGCCGGGGGCCCGTCGACCAGCGCGATCTCGAGCGGCCCGCCGTCCGCGCCGCGGGCGCGGCCGACCTCCGCGGGCGCCCCGCCCCCGCCCGGCCCGGGCCCCCTCGACTCGAACACCCAGCCGAGCCGCGAGCCCATCCAGCCGAGGAACAGCGCCGCCGGATCGGGCTTCGACCCCACGCTGCGCGTGATCTCCACCCGCCGGATCGACCGGCACGCCTCCGGCATGTCGTCGAAGAACCGGGCCACGAGCTCGCGGAACGAGAATGTCCGCACGAACGCGCGGTCCGCGAGCGGCGCCCGCGTCCCGCGCGCCACGTCCGCGATGCGCTCGATGCACGTCTCCGCCGAGTCGAACACCAGCCGATCGCAGATCGGCGCGAGCTCGTCGCCGAGCACGTTCGGCGCGCCCGGCGCGAGCTCGACGATCACGGGGACGTCGGAGATCGTGAGCGCGCTCACCACGGAGGCGGCGCGCTCGGCGGCGGCCACGCCGAACGAGAGCTCCACGCGGTCCTGGCAGATCGGCACCTCGCCGTCGCGGCGGCACGTCGCCGACCAGTCGGCGTCGACGCTGAGCGGCGCGAGCCGGTCGTCGATCGTGATGAGCAGCGTGCGGCCCGCGTGCGTCTCCGCGAGCGCCTCGGTCTGCTCCTTCAGGCGCTCGACCTCGGCGCGGCTGCCCACCGCGACGAAGTTCATCGTCGACGCGCGCGTCTTCGCGATCGGCTCGCCCCCCGACGCGTCGGGCGTCGACCAGAACCGGGCGAGCTCCGACTCGACCCGCCCGATCACCTCGGCGATGGATCCGGTGCTCACGGCCGCCTCCAGATCCGCGGCCGGCCCTTCCCCTCGGCGCCCTCCGCGCGCGGCGAGGGCGACAGCTCGACCAGGTCGTCGGCCTCCTGGGGCCCCCAGCTGCCCGCGGCGTAGCGCGCGATCGGCGCGTCGTGCGCCCTCCACCCCTCGAAGATGGGGTCGACGAAGCCCCACTGCGCCTCGACCTCGTCGGCGCGGGTGAAGAGCGTGGCGTCGCCGCGCAGCGCGTCGAGCAGCAGCCGCTCGTACGCCTCCGGCGTGCTGGGGCCGAACGCGGCGCCGTACCGGAAGTCCATCGTCACGCCGCGGATGGCGATGCCGCCGCCCGGGATCTTGGCGGCGAACCGGAGCGAGATGCCCTCGTCCGGCTGGAGGCGCATGACGAGCGCGTTCGGCTCCTCGGTGGCGCCCGGGGCGCCCCGGAACAGGCCGTGCGGGAGCGGCTTGAAGTGGAGCACGACCTCGGCCACCCGCTTCGCCAGCCGCTTGCCGGCGCGCAGGTAGAACGGCACGCCGCCCCAGCGCCAGCTGTCCAGGTGGAGCCGCATGGCGACGTAGGTCTCGGTCGTCGAGCCCTCCGCCACGTCCGGCTCCTCGGTGTAGCCCGGCACCCGGTCGCCGCGCACGATGCCCGGCGCGTATTGCCCGCGCACGGTGGACGTGAGCACGTCGCGCCCCGTGATCGGCCGCAGCGTGCGGAGCACCTTCACCTTCTCGTCGCGCACCGCGTCCGCGTCCCACGACGACGGCGGCTCCATCGCGACCAGCGTGAGCAGCTGGAGCGCGTGGTTCTGCACGATGTCCCGGGTGATGCCGACCTTCTCGTAGAACTTGCCGCGCCCCTCGACGCCGATCTCCTCGGCCACGGTGATCTGCACGTGGTCGACGTGCTGGCGCGACCAGAGCGGCTCGAAGATCGTGTTCCCGAACCGGAGCACGAGGAGGTTCTGGACCGTCTCTTTCCCGAGGTAGTGATCGATCCGGTAGATCTGCGACTCGGCGAGGTGGGCGAGCAGGTCGCGGTTGAGGGCGCGGGCGCTCTCGAGGTCCTCGCCGAACGGCTTCTCGATGACGACGTGCTGGAAGGGCGCGCCCTTCTCGTGGGACGGCGGCACGACGAGGTTCGCCGCGCGCAGGCCGCGCACGATGGTCGCGAACTGGTCGGGCGCCACGGCCAGGTAGAAGACGCGGTTCTTGCGGGTGCCGCGCGCGGCGTCGAGCCGCTCGAGCTCCGCGGCGAGGCGCGTGTACGTCTCGGGCTCGTCGATCGACCCCTGCACGTAGCTGATGCCCTTCTCGAGCTCGCTCCAGGTGGCCTCGTCGAGCGGGCGCCGCGAGTACTTCCCGACGGCCTCGCGCATCTCTTTTGCGAACTCCGGCTTCGGACGCCGCGCCACGCCGACCACGGCGAAGCCGCCGGTCAGGAGGCGGCTGAGCGCGAGGTTGTAGACCGCGGGCAAGAGCTTGCGGCGGGTCAGGTCGCCCGAGGCGCCAAAGATCACGAGCGCGGCCGGCGACGCCGTGCGCTCCTCGGGCATCCCTTCTCGAAGGGGGTTCTTCTCGGCTTCAGTCATGGTGGATGAGCTCCGGTCGGTGCGACGGCGCGATGCTCGCGCGCCGCGGGGGCGTAGGGTAGCCCCTATTGCACGTGCGGAGCCCGGCGGGGCCGAGATAAGCGGCGGAGGGCGCTCGTTTCGCGGGCGCGCCGCGCGGCGAGGGCGGCGGGGAGGGCGCCCTCGCGTCATGAGCGTGCCCGCCGGCTCTCGGCGCCCTTCCATCCGATCGCGACCGGTACTAGGCTCCTCCGCGCGATGGCCGCGCCGGTGCTCCCGCGAATCCGCGTCCCCCACCCTCACGTGCGGTGCGACAGCCAGGTCCTCGCCGGCAGCCCCCATGTCGTCGGGTCGCGCGTCCCGGTCCGGCGGCTCTGGGCGTGGCACCGCGGCGGCGCGTCGGTCGAGACGCTGCTCAAGCGTTATCCGAACCTCGGGGCGGCGCGCGTGCTCGACGCGCTCGCGTTCGCCTACGACAACCAGGAGCTCATCGAGGCCGACATCGCGCGCGAGCAGGCGCTCTTCAAGAAGAAGGGCGGCCCCACGGTCGGCGCGCGCCCGCTCTCGCAGCTCTCGCTCCCGTTCGACGAGGACGACGAGTGAGCGCCGCGCCCGGCGGGGCGCGGTGTCGGGGTGCGACGTCCTCCCCCCGCGCGCACGGGGTGGCACACCTTGTTTCTTTACAGCCCACGTGACTTGGGGCAATACGGGCCGTCTCTCGCTGGGGCCCGGAGTGCGGGGCTGCTCGGAATCTCGAGCGAGAGCCGCGCAGGATCGCGGCTGTCCCAGCGTTCACGGTCGCGGTCACCCATGTAGGGTCCGCGCTCCACGGGGTACCCATCGAGGTGCCGGAGGGTTTCTTAAATGAGCGTCAATCGATGGAAGTTGTTCGCGATGCCCGTGGCCCTTCTCGGGCTGGCCTCGCCTCTCCTCGTGAACTGCGGCGGCAAGGGGATCCCCGGCGCCGACAGCCTCCCCGGGCCCGCCGGGGACCTGGCGTCGGCCGCGGGCGGCTGCGAGGAGATGAAGAACGGCGGCATCGCGAACCTCAAGTTCGACGGCGGCGCCGAGGTCGAGGGCAAGATCAAGGGCTTCCTCGAGGCCGCGGCGTCGCTCGACAAGCTCACGGCGGACATGGAGGCGGATCTCATCGCCTCGTGCGGCAAGCTCGGCAAGGACCTCGGCATGAAGGACGAGGAGCTCAAGGCCGAGGCGGGCGGCGGCAAGGGCGCCGAGAAGGTCTGCAACGCGGTCTCGGCCAAGGTCAACGCCGCCGTCAAGGCGAACGCCGAGGCGAAGCTCTCGGTCCAGATCGACCCCCCGAAGTGCTACGCCGACATCCAGGCCATGCAGACGTGCCTCGGCGAGTGCGGCTCGCCGGTGCAGCCCGGCAAGCTCGAGGCGTCGTGCGAGGGCGGCGAGATCAGCGGCAAGTGCGACGCCGAGTGCAAGGGCTCGTGCACCGTCGACGCGGGCGCGCAGTGCAGCGGCACCTGCAAGGCGAGCTGCTCGGGCAAGTGCGACGCCGGCTTCAAGGGCACCTGCGGCGGCAAGTGCGACGGCAAGTGCGACGGCAAGGACTCGAAGGGCGCGGCGTGCGCGGGGGTCTGCGAGGGCAAGTGCGACGCCAGGGCCGAGGGGACCTGCACGGGCACCTGCGACGGCTCCTGCTCCGGCACGTGCGAGCTCAAGGCGGCGGCGAAGTGCTCGGGCTCCTGCTCGGGCGGCTGCAGCGCCGAGATCAAGGAGCCGAAGTGCTCCGGTGAGTTCAAGCCCCCGAGCGTCGATCCGACCTGCCAGATGCAGTGCACGGCGAAGACCGCCGGGCAGGCGAAGTGCGACGCGCCGAACGTCCGCGTCGTGGCCAACGGCAAGGTGAACGCCGACGCGCAGAAGCTCGTCGCCGCGCTCCAGACGTCGCTCCCGGCGATCGCGAAGGTCCAGCTCGGCACCGGCAAGAAGCTGGCGGCGGCGGTCTCGGGCGTCGCGAAGGCGGGCGCCGAGGTCAAGGACGTGGCGCTCAAGGCGGGCGGCAAGGCGGTCGCCTGCGTCGCGACCGCCATCGACGCGTCGGCGAGCGCGACCGCCTCGATCGACGTCAACATCCAGGCGAGCGCGAGCGTCAGCGGCTCGGCGAGCGGTTCGGCCAGCGGCGGGACCTGATCCCGACGCGGCGTGAGCCCGGCGGCGGCGGTCCCCTCCCGGAGGGGGCCTGCCGCCGCTGTCGTGTTCAGCGCCCGTGACATCCTTGTAACCACCGCGTTTCCTGGCCGGACATGCGGGTGCAGCGAGGCCGCTCCGGCGCGCCGCGACCCCGGCGAGCGGACCGGCGCGATCCCCCTTCTCCCCGATGCCCCCCGCGCGCCGCGGGCGTGGCGGACCCGAACGCTCTTCCCCCGTCCCCGCTTCAGCGCCGCGCCGCGCGCGTTCAGCGTCGCGGCGTCCATTGCGCGCCATCCCGGCGCCGCGTCCGGGCTATGATGGCGCTTCGCTTGGCAGTGCGACGGTACTCTTCAGGGCAGGTGCGATGGTCGGCGGTCCCTTGATCGAGCGAGGAGCCAGGATCGGCGAGTACACGATCGACGAGCCGCTCGGCGAGGGTGGCTTCGGCGCCGTGTTCCGCGCGCGCGACGAGGCCGGGAACGACGCCGCCATCAAGATCTTCAAGGACATGAGCGCCCAGAGCGCCGGGCACCTCTTCGTCCAGCAGAACGAGATCGAGGCGCTGCTCCGGCTGCGCCACCCGGCGCTGGTCAAGCTCTGCTCGTACGGCGTCCTCGACGGGATCGGCCTCTACCTCGCGATGGAGCTCGTGCGGGGCGAGACGCTCGATCGCTACCTCGCGCGGATGGGGCGGCTCGACACCATCGAGGCGCTGCGCATCGCGCGCCGGGTGGCCGAGGCGCTGGCCCACTGCCACGCGCTCAACGTGCTGCACCTCGACCTCAAGCCGAGCAACATCGTCCTCACCGATCCTTACGAGCCCAGGCTCAAGATCCTCGATTTCGGCCTGGCCACGCTCACGGTGAGCTTCCAGCCCGAGCACACCCGCGTCAACGCGGGCACCATCGCCTACCTGGCGCCCGAGTGCCTGAAGCGGGGCGCGCTCGCGCGGCCGAGCCCCCGGATGGACCTCTACGCGGTCGGCGTGATGCTCTACGAGCTGCTCTCCGGCCGGCTGCCGTTCTCGGGCAGCACCGTCGCCAGCATCATCAACCAGAAGGTCTACGGCGCGCTCGTGCCGCTCGCCCAGGTCGCGCCCGAGACGCCGGCCCAGGTCGTCTCGCTCGTGGACGAGCTCATGGAGCGCGATCCCGCGCGGCGCTTCTCGAGCGCGGCCCGGCTCTGCGCGCGGCTCAAGGAGCTCTACTACGTCACGCTCCACGGCGCCCCGCCGGCGCTCGGGGCCGAGGGCGCCCCCGACGAGCGCGACGCCGCGTCGCCCGAGGCGCTCGACGACACGCCGTTCCTCGGCCGCGAGCAGGAGCTCGGGCGCCTCGTGGATCTGCTGCAATGCGCGGTGCGCGGCGAGCCCCGGCCGGCCGTGGTGGTCGGCGACACGGGGGTCGGCAAGAGCCGCCTCATCGCCGAGCTGCTCCGGAGCGCGGAGGAGGCCGGCGCGGCGATCGTCGCCTACGGCCGCTGCCGGGAGCTCTCGGGGCTCGTGCCCTACTCGGCGCTCCGCGAGGCGCTGTCGCAGATCGCGCTCTGGCTGGAGCGCAACAGCGACAACCGCGCGGCGCGCATCCGGAAGCTCGTCAGCCTGGTGGTCGCCGAGGACGCCGGCCTGCTCCGCGAGCTCGTCCCGGAGCTCCTCCGGGCGGTCGGGCTCGCCGACGAGGGCGGCGCCATCGGCCCGGGCGGCACGCGCTGGATCGCCGATCTGATCCTGCGGCTGCTCGGCGCGATCGCCGAGGAGATCCCCGTCGTCCTCGCCATCGAGGACGTGCACTGGGCCGACGAGGCGACGCAGGAGGTCCTCACGCGCCTGTCGGACCAGCTCGGCGAGCGGCCGGTCCTGCTGCTCGGCACGGCGCGGCCGCCCCACGCGAGCGGGCGCGGCGCGCCCGGCTCGACGATGCCGCCGCCGGGCTCGGTCGGGCTGCGCAGCGGGCCCGGCTCGTCGCCGATGACGCCGCGGGCGGCGGGCTGGCTCTCCTGGAAGGACGTCGAGCGGCTCGATCTCGGCCCGCTCCCCCCCGAGGCGAACCGGGCGCTGCTCTCCGCGCTCGGTCGCGGCGCCGGCGACGACCTCGTGCACGAGCTCGTGCGCCGCGTCCCGCTGCTCGCCGCCGGCAACCCGCTCTTCAACATCCAGGTCGTCCGCAACATGGAGACCGAGGGCTTCCTGCAGCGCGGCCGGGGCGGCGCGCTCGAGCTCTCCCGCGGCGACGCGCACTACCGCGCGCCCGCGTCGGTCTCGGACGTCCTCTCCCGCAGCATCGAGGCGCTCGATCCCACGACCGTCCAGGTCCTCGGCGTGGCCGCGCTCATCGGCCGGCAGTTCCTGCGCGACGACCTCGAGGAGCTCGGCCTGTTCGACCCGGCGGAGGTCGACCGCGCCCTGCGCGACGCGGCCGAGCACTACGTCTGCCTGAGCGAGGACGGGCGGCTCACGTCGTTCTCGCACGACGCGGCGCGCGAGCAGCTCGCCGCGCGCGTGCCGGCCGAGGAGCGCGGCGAGGTCCACCGGCGGATCGCGCGGCGCATCGAGCAGCGCGGCGGCGATCCCGGGACGCTCGCGCACCACGCCGAGCGCGCGGGCGATCTCGACCGGGCCGCGTCGACGTACCTGCTCGCGGCCATGGAGGCCGATCGCCTCCAGGATCCGCTCGGCGCGAGCCGGCGGCTCCGGCAGGCGCTCGCGCTGCTCGAGCGGCTGCCGCTCGACCCGGCGCGCGTCGAGCTCCGGGCCCGCTGCGCGCACGAGCTCGCGCGCGTGGCCTGCCTGCTCGGCAGCACGGCGGAGCCGCTCGACCTGCTCCGGCGCGCGGCCGGCGCGCTGCCGGAGGCGCCGCTCGTCACGGCGGCGCTCTCCAGCGCGCTGTCGCGCGTGCACTACGTCCGCGGGGAGTTCGCGGACGCCGTTGCCCACAGCCGCAAGGCGCTCGCGGCGGTCGGCGCGAGCCCCGAGCTCCGCCCGTACCAGTGCCTGCCCGCGAACATCCTCGGGCGCGCGCTGTGCGCGGCCGGCAAGGTCGGCCCGGCGCTCGAGCCGCTCCGCCGCGGGTGCGAGCTCGCCGAGGCGGCGGGCGAGTACATCGAGCTCTGCCACTCGCGCGGCATCCTCTGCGTCGCGCTGAGCCAGGCGGGCCACTACGCCGAGGCCGAGCAGAACGTCGCCGAGGCCGCCCGCATCGCCGAGCGCCTGCACGACCCGGTGCGGCTGCTCGGCACGTGGTTCTACAACGCGGTGCTCGCCGAGGGCCGGTTCGACTGGGAGCTCGGCGTCCGGTCGACCACGCAGCTGCTCTCGTACGCGGAGGAGCACGGCCTGAGCGGGCTGTACCTGTACCTCGGCACGATGTACGCGGGCCGGCACCAGTTCCACGTGGGCCACCTGTCCCGGGCGCGCGTGCTGCTCTCGAACGCGTGCAACCTGAGCGGCGTGCTGGGCATCGGCATGGGGCGCGGCTGGGCCGAGGGGTTCCTGGGGGACGTGTTCTTCATCCAGGGCCTGCTCCCGGAGGCGCTCGCCGCCTACGAGCGGGCGATCGAGATCGGCTCGGCCGGGACGGGCGACGCCTACGCCGTGGGGCTCGGCCGGATCGGCAGGATGCACACGGCCGCGCTCCAGGGCCGCGACGCCGCCGAGGTGAGGGCGCAGGGCGACGAGGCGCTCGAGCACATCCGCGACTCGGGCAACCGCTCGCTGCTCGTGACGGCGCTCGAGCGCTTCGTCGAGGCGCTCGATGCGGTCGGGGACGCGGACGGCGCGCGCGCCGCCCGCGACGAGCGCGCGGCGCTGGTGCAGGTGCTCGGCCTCACGGCGCCGACGTTCTGGCCGCGGCCTCCGGCCGAGGCGGGCTCCCAGGGCTCCCCGCGGGACTACTGGACCGCGCTGCCGCGCGCCTCGCGGGCGCCCGGCCCGGGCAGCCTGGGCACGACGGAGATCGTCGGCGCGACCCTGGCGGGGCTGGCGGAGGCGGCGACGCTCGCGGTCCCCGAGGAGGGAGACGCCTCGGCCCCGACGCGGGTGGCGCTCCCGCGCCTCCGCCGCGTGACGCTGCTGGAGACGCTCGCCTCGGTGGAGGGGTTCGTCCCGTGCTTCGACGGGCCGGAGGCTCCCCCGGCGGCGCGGTGAGCGCGGCGCGTTCCGGCGGGGCGCCGGCGCGGGTAGCATGGGGATGGTGCAACCTTCCGATGACGGCGTCGCGCTCGGCGCCGGGGTGCGAAGAGGACCTGTCGAGGGCGTGCGCACGGCGCTGGCCTGCGCCTGGGCGACGCTGTTCCTCCTCGTCCTGCTGCCCATCGGCCTGGTCTGCTTCCCGTTCGATCGCCGGCAGCGGATGCACGATCGGCTCTCGGTCGTCTGGGCGCGCGGCGCGCTCTGGCTGGTCGGCGTGCGCGTCGAGGCCGAGGGCGTCGAGCACGTGCGGCCGGGCGAGCGTTACGTGATCGTCGCGAACCACCAGAGCGCGCTCGACATCCTCGCGTTGCTCGTGGTGCTGCAGGCGCGGGCGCCGATCCGATTCCTCGCCAAGCGCGCGCTGTTCCGCGTGCCGCTGCTCGGCTGGGGCATGCGCCTCTACGGCCACACGCCGGTCGACCGGAGCCGCGGCCGGGGCGCGGCCGCGGATCTCGACGAGGCGCGGCGGAACGTGATGCAGCGCTGGTCGACGGTGTTCTTCCCCGAGGGCACGCGGAGCGCGACGGGCCGGCTCCTGCCCTTCCGGCTGGGCGCCTTCCGGACGGCCTCGGCCGCGGGGGCGCGCCTCCTGCCGGTCACGCTCGACGGCTCGGGCGCGCTCCTGCCGAAGGGCCGCCTCGCCGCCGCGCCCGGGGTGGTGCGGGTCGTGGTGCACGCGCCGCTCGCCCCGCCCGCGGCGTCGCTCGCGGAGCTCCACGCCGCGGCGGAGGCGTGCGGGGCGGTCGTGGCGGCGGCCCTGCCGGAGGCGCTGCGCCGGGCGGGGTGAGGGAGCACGCTTCAGCGCGCTCCCTGGCGGCCCCCGCTCGGCGTCCTAGGTCGACTCGCCGCCCGGCAGCTTGCCGAACCGCTGCTCGTACGCTGCCAGCCGCGCCGCGAGCAGCTTCGCCTCGTCCTCCGCGGCGCGCGCGCGCCCCTCGGCGGCGCGGGCCTGCTCCTCGGCGGCGCGGGCCTGCTCCTCAGCGGCGCGGGCCTGCTCCTCGGCGGTGGGCAGCACGCGCCCCTCCGCGTCGAGCCAGCGCAGCCAGTCGACCTCGAGGTTGTGATACGTGCCGCGACGGACGCCGAGCCCGAGGTGCAGCCGCGAGCTCACCACATCGCCGTTCGCCGCGGGCGCGACGGGCACGTAGGACATCGTGGCGAGATCGAGCGTGTAGGCCTCGAGGACGCCAGTGAACGGATCGAACAGGTAGTACTCGGGCACGCGCAGGAGCTTCGCGTAGATCCGCATCTTGTCGGTGCGATCGACCTTCTCGGTGCTCTCGGAGAGCAGCTCGATCACCACGTCGGGCGTCCTGCCGTCCTCTTGCCAGACGACCCAGGACTTGCGCTCGCGCTTCACCGTATCGAGCACCACGAAGACGTCCGGCCCGCGGAAGTCGTTCTTCTTCGCCTGGAGCTCGCTGAAGTAGATCGCCATGTTGCCGCTGACGTACACGTCGTCGCGGTCCTTCCACAGCAGATCCAGCACCTCGATGAGGAGCTCCATCTGCTTGCGATGCCGCTGAGACTCCATCGGCTCTCCGTCGTCGTACGGCAGCTCGTCCTCGCCCGGCGGCGGGATCGGGACGAACGAGGTATCGCTCTGAAAGGCCATGCGTCGCTCCTTCGAGGAGGGTACCGCTCCTCGTCCCCTGGGTCGAACGCGTCGCGGGGCCCACCGCTACCACGGCGCGGCGCCGACCGCGACGATCGCGCCGCGCCGGCAGGCCCGGCCGGGATGAACGCTGCATGAAACGACATGGGGCGAGCGCGTGATGAGCGGGACGTTTACGGGATGGCCATGAATTTCGTCGTGGTTCGTGGTGGGATGTGGGCTGCTCGGAGCCCGGCAAGGCGACCGCCGCGAAACCGGCCAGCGCGGCCGCTGCGCGCGGCGACCGCGACAGGCTCGCCTCCGCCGCGGAGGAGCCGAGGGCCAGCGCCCCACCTCGCGCCGGCGCGCGCCGCGGCGGACCGGCGACGCGTTCTCCTTCGGGCCCCCTCCCCGCCGACGTCAGGTCACGTCGGGTGGGCCATCTCGACGGCCTGCTCGGGGGTGCCGAGCAGCTCCGTGCGCATGCACTGCTCCACGATCTGCCGGACGAAGATCAGGTGGTCCTCCTCCTCGTGCAGGCGCTGCTTGAACGCTTCCCTCGCCTCGTCGTCGCCCGCCTCGTCGGCGAGCTCGAGCAGGAGCTGCCAGCCGGAGTTATCGACGAGCTCCGCGGTGAGCATCGCGTGGAGCGTGTGGGTCGGGCTCGGGTCGCCGTCGAGCACCACCTGCTCAAGGCCCTTCGACTCGAGCGTGATCAGCCGTGACATCTCGGTCTCGGCGTGCGCATCCCCGCCGAGCGCGCGGATCTGCTCCTCGAGCCACTCCTCGTGCTCCTTCTCCTGATCCCGGTACTTCTTGAGCTGGCCGAGCAGGTTCTGCAGGCCGGGATCGGCCGTGCGGCGGATCTTCTCCATCGTGGAGTCGTACAGTCGGACGCTCGCGCGCTCGAACGTCAGCCGCTCGTTGAGCAGGTCGACGGCCTTGTCCTTGTTCATCTGTGCAAGCTTCTGCATGAGTGCCTCCGACCAGGGCAGATGCGATTCGCAGGCCGCGCGCTGACCGGCGACCACGCGCGCCCGGCCGGGGCGACCAGGCGTCGTGGACCGGTCTGGACGCCGGGCCCTCCAGGGACGCTCACCAGGATCGCGTGAAGGCGGCCCGGCTCGATCGCGCGCCAGCGGGGCGATGTCGGACGGAGCTCCGTCAGCTCGTGATGCGCCGGAGCACGATGACCGGCCGCCCCGCCTCGCGCGAGCGCTCGAGATCGACCTTGCAGTCGAGCATCCAGTCGTTGTCGTCGTCCGGATCGACGATGATCTGCTCCACCCCCCACGCCCCGCCGTCCTCGGAGGGGTGGATGATCGTGTTGCCCGGGCTCCGGGCCGCCGGATCGGTGCGGATGGAGGCGTGCTCCGCGTAATAGCCCCGGAGCGCCTCCTCCAGCCGATCCGCGGTCCAGGGCTGCTCCTCGCCCTCCACCATCTCGGCGGCGAGGTCGTAGTCGCGGCGGGACAGGGCGCGCAGGAAGAAGAACAGCTCGTTCCTGACGAGCACCGTGAACTCCTTCGGGTTCCTGGTGACGTCGAACGCGGCCGGCTCGACGACGCCGCCGGTGGCGGCCGCGCGGGGCTGGAACGAGGGGTCGCGCATCCGCTCCCACTCGTCGACCAGGCTCGAATCGACGCCGCGCACGATCGCCCGGAAATAGGCGATCATGTCCTCGGTGTCGCTGTCTTTCGCGTAGTCGGGGACCGTCTGGACGAGCGCCTTGTACACCTCGGAGACGTACCGGAGCAGGAGCCCCTCCGCCCGCTCCAGGCCGTATTCCTTGATGAACTCGCCGAACGACAGGTACTGCTCGTACATCTCGCGCGCGACGCCCTTCGGCCGGATGTTCTCCTGCCCGACCCAGGGGTGCCGCCGCGCGTAGTCGTTGAACGTGCCGTAGATGAACTCCCGGTTCGGCTTCGGAACCTCGAGCTTCTCGAGCTCCTCGATCCTTTGATCGTACTCCACGCCCGCCGCCTTGAGCTCCGCGAGCTTCTCGGTCTTCAGCCGATCGAGCTGCTTCTGCAGGATGAGATCGGGGTTTTCGAGGATCGACTCGACCAGCGTCAAGAGATCGAGCGGGTAGGTGCCGCTCTCGGGATCCAGCTTGTCCACGGTCTCGAGGACGTAGAGCGAGAGCGCGTGGTTCAGCGAGAAGTCCTCCTGGAGATCCGCGTTGATGCGGATGCGCTTGCCCCGCCCGTCCTCCCTCGGGACGAACTCGATGATGCGCGCCTCCACGAGCGAGCGGAAGAGGAGCATCGCGGTCTTGCCGTGCTGGCGCCGGACCGCCGGGCGGTCGTGGGTGCCGCGGATGAGCCGCTTCAGCGCCTGACACCCGCCCTCCTCGCGCCCGAGCACGTTGACCAGCATGCCGTGCGTGACCTGGAAGCGCGACACGAGCGGCTCGGGGGGCGACTGGATCAGCCGCTCGAACGTGCTCCGGTCCCAGTGGACATACCCCTTCTCCGGCGGCTTCTTCTTGACGATCTTCCGCCGCTTGGCCGGGTCGTTCCCCGCCTTGGCCTCGAGCCGCATGTTCTCGATGACGTGCTCCGGCGCCTGGGCCACGACGCTGCCCTGCGTGTCGTACCCTTTCCGGCCGGCGCGGCCGCTGATCTGCTGGAAATCACGGACGCTCAGGATCGCCGTCTTCTCGCCGTCGAACTTGCAGAGTTTCGTGAAGAGCACCGTGCGGATCGGGATGTTCACGCCCACGCCGAGCGTGTCCGTGCCGCAGATGATCTTGAGGTGCCCCTGCTGGGCCAGCTTCTCGACGAGCAGCCGGTACTTGGGCAGCAGCCCCGCGTGGTGCAGCCCGATACCGTGCTTCACGAAGCGCTGGACCTCGCGGCCGTAAGGGCTGGAGAACTTCACCTCGGCGAGCGCGGCGGTGATCGCCCGCTTCTCTTCCTTGGTGCAGTAATCCTGGCTCATCAGGTTCTGCGCCTCCTCGGCGCAGGCCCGCTGGGTGAAGCTCACGATGTAGATCGGGGCCTTGCCGCTCCTCACGAGCGTCGCGACGGTCTCGTGGAGCGGCGTCTCGCGGTACTCGTAGTCGAGCGGCACCGGGCGCTCGGTCGACCGGACGATGGCCGTCTCCGCGCCGGTGAGCCGGGTCAGCGCGTCCTGGAAGAACTCGGTGCCGCCGAGCGTGGCGCTCATCAGCAGAAACCTCGCCTGCGGGAGCGTGAGCAGCGGGATCTGCCAGGCCGCGCCGCGATCGCGATCCGAGTAGTAGTGGAACTCGTCCATGATCACGTAGTCGCAGAGCGCCCGCTCGCCCTCGCGGAGCGCGATGTTCGCGAGGATCTCCGCGGTGCAGCAGAGGATCGGCGCGTCGCGGTTCACCGACGCGTCGCCGGTCAGCATGCCCACGTTCTCGGGGCCGAAGTCGTTGCAGAGCGAGAAGAACTTCTCGCTCACGAGCGCCTTGATCGGGCACGTGTAGAACGACTTCATCCCCTCCGCCATCGCCTTGAAATGCATGGCGGCCGCGACGAGCGACTTGCCCGATCCGGTCGGGGTGTTGAGGATGAGGTTCTTGCCGCCGAAGATCTCGAGGATGGCCTCCTCCTGCGCCGGATAGAGCTCGAGCCCCCGATCCGCGACGTAGTCGAGGAAGCCGTTCAGCAGATCGTCGGCGGTGAAGTCGTGGGGCGACGGCGGGAGGCGCGCGTAAAGCGGGGCGACGGCGTGATCCATGGCGGCAGTGTGACGCCCGTCGGGGGCGCACCCTGCACAAGCCTGGTTCCGGGGGAAAATGCAAGCAAACTCCTCCATGTCTCCGCCGGATCGCCGACCTCTGCCGCGCGACGCAGGACGGACGGGGCTCCCGGGACAGCCGGGAGTCGCGGGGCGGCGCGAGCGGGGCTGCCGTCCTGCCCTTGCGCCGCGTGCTCGTGATACCGTTGCCGGACGAAACAGGGGGGACGCCGCGCGCACACGTCCAGGGGCACCTTCCGGATCGGCCTGGTGCGCGCGGGGGATCGGGAGGCCGGGGCGGACAGCGATGCACGAGACCGCCGGACGACGAGCCGGGGCGACGCGATCCTCGGGGAGAGGGTGCGCACAGATCGATGTGTCGAGCGGCCTCATCGTGCGCGCGGGCGGCGCGCTCTGCGGCATCCTGGGGTACGCCGAGCAGGAGCTCGCGCAGAAGCGGCTCCCGGATCTCGCGCCTCCGGAGGATCGGACGGGCTCGCTCGCGGCGTGGCGCGCGCTGATCGAGGGCGGGACGGACGAGCGCGCGTTCGAGATGCGATGCCTCCACAAGGATGGGAGCGTCCGGAAGCTCCACCTGACGGGCTTCCTCGTCCATGACATCCGGGAACCGCCCTCGTGCGCCGTGGTGTTCATCGAGGACATCACCGCCATGGAGCGCGCCGAGGCGCCGGGGGCCGCGACGGGCTGCGCGCTCGACACGACGGCGTTCCAGCGGACGGAGGAGACATTCCGGAGGAGCGAGTGGATCTTCCGCGCCATCGGGAGATCCATCGATTACGGCGTCTGGGTCAGCGACCGCGACGGCCGGAACGTCTATGCCAGCGAGGCGTTCCTGCGGATGGCGGGGATGACCCAGGAGCAGTGCTCGGAACACGGGTGGATCGACGCGCTCCACCCCGACGACCGGCACAAGGTCGCGATCTTCGAGCGGTGCGTGCGGACGGGTGAGCCGTTCGAGGAAGAGCTCCGCTATCTGGGCGAAGGCGGGGCCGTGCACCCCGTCCTGAACCGGGGTGTCCCCGTCCGCGACGAGCGGGGCGAGATCTGCTGCTGGGTCGGCCTCTGCCTGGACATCAGCCGTCACAAGCGCGCCGAGGAGGCGCTGCGCGAGAGCGAGCGCCGGCTCCGCGCGGCGCTCGACGAGGCGCGGCGGTCGCTCGCCGAGCGCGAGCGCCTCGAGGACGAGCTCCGCCGGCGCGAGCGGCAGCTCGCGTCGCTGATGGAGCACTCGCCGGACGCGATCTTCCGCATCGATCTGGGCCTGCGCTGCACCTTCATGTCGCCCACCTCGACGGGGGTCACGGGGTTCCCGCCGGAGCACTACCTGGGCAAGACGCCCCGCGAGTGCGGGTTGTCGGCCGAGGTGTGCGAGGCGGGCGAGGCCGCGTGCCGCGAGGCGCAGCGGACGCGCAGGCCGCAGCGGGCGGAGCTCAGCCTCGGCGAGCGGCGATACCGCATCCGGCTCATCCCCGAGCTCGGGCCCGACGGCGCGGTGGAGTCGTTCATGGGGATCACCGAGGACATCACCGCGGAGCGGCAGGCCGAGGAGGCGCGCTGGAAGCTGCTCGAGAGCGAGCGCGCCGCCCGCGACGAGGCGGAGCGCGTGAGCCGGGTCAAGGACGACTTCGTCGCGACGCTCTCGCACGAGCTGCGCTCGCCCATCAACGCGATCCTCGGCTGGGCGCGGATCCTGCAAAGCCGCCAGGGCCACGCGCCCGACGCCCACGTGCTCGCGCGGGGGCTCGAGGTCATCGAGCGCAACGCCCGGCTCGAGGCCGACATGGTGTCGGAGCTGCTCGACATGAGCCGGATCATCTCCGGGAAGCTGCGGCTCGACGTCCAGCCGGTCGACCTGCCCGCGATCATCCAGAGCGCGATCGAGTCGATCAAGCTCGCCGCCGAGGCCAAGGAGATCACGGTCGCCACGGCCATCGCCCTCGGTCCGACCTGCCTCCGGGGCGACCCCACCCGGCTCCAGCAGGTCGTGTGGAACCTCCTGTCGAACGCCGTCAAATTCACGCCCGCGGGGGGGCGGGTCGACGTCACGCTGCGGCGCGTGGGGGCCCACGCCGAGCTGTCGGTGAGCGACACGGGCGTGGGCGTCGGCGCGCAGTTCCTCCCGCACGTGTTCGAGCGTTTCCGGCAAGCGGACGCGTCGTCGGCGAGGAAATACGGCGGGCTCGGCATCGGGCTGTCGATCGTCAAGCACCTGGTCGAGCTGCACGGCGGCACGGTGGCGGTCGCGAGCGAGGGCGAGGGCCGGGGGACGACGTTCACCGTGAGGCTGCCGCTCGCGGGCGTCTCGCAGGAGGCACCCGGCGCGGCGCCGTCGAAGGGGGCGGCCCGCGCCGCGGTGCTGCTCGACGACGCCGGCGCGGAGCTCACCGGCGTGCGGGTGCTGGTGGTGGACGACCAGGCCGACGCGCGCGAGGTGGCGCAGCGGGTGCTGGCGGAGTACGCGGCGACCGTCACGACCGTGGCGTCGGCGGCGGAGGCGCTGGCCGCGCTGGAGCGGGAGCGGCCCGACGTGCTCGTGAGCGACCTGGGGATGCCGGTCGAGGACGGGTTCCAGCTCATCCGCAAGGTGCGGGCCCTCGGCGCCGAGCGCGGGGGGGCGACGCCGGCCGTGGCGCTCAGCGCGCTGGCGCGGGCCGAGGATCGCGCGCGGGCGCTGGGCGCCGGGTACCAGGCGCACATCGCCAAGCCGCTCGATCCGGCGGAGCTCGTGGGGGTGGTGGGCACCCTGGCGCGCGGGCGCGACGGCTGACGTGGCGGGCGGGGGGTGCGCGGTGGGGGCGCGCCTCCGGGGCTTGCGTTCCGGCGAGCCACTCTTGTGGCTCGCCTGCACTCCAGCACCCTCCGGTGCGCCCCCACCGCGCCCCCCCGCCCGCCACGTCAGCTCAGGTGTGGGGGGGGAGGAATGGGGGCCAGCTCGGGTGTGGGGGAGGAATGGGAGAGCTGCTGCGGTGGATCTTGATATAGGGTTCTTCACAGCATCGCTCCGCGCAGGAGGGTGAGCAGGCCATGGTTCAGCAGATTTCCGTGAAGGAGCTCTTTCTCAAGCTGAAGGCGAGGGAGCCCGTTTACCTCCTCGACGTGCGCACGCCCGGCGAGCACGAGATCGCGGCGCTGCCCGGCAGCACGCTGATCCCGCTGAACGAGCTCGCCGAGCGCGCGGAGGAGATCGACGCGAACGCGGACGCGCTCATCGTCGCGTATTGCCACCACGGGGTCCGGAGCCTGTCGGCCGCCGCCATCCTCGAGAAGCTCGGGCACGAGCGCGTGGCCTCGCTCCAGGGCGGGATCGACGCGTGGTCGGTCCATATCGACGAGAGCATCCCGCGGTATTGACGCGACCCGCGGGCGCCCGGCGAGGGACGAGCGCCCGGCCGGGCGCGGGCAGGGAGCGCCGGCGCCGCGGCTCACGAGCGGGGCGGCGCGGCGTGACGGCCGGGGTGGATCAGTTGAGGGCGGCGCCGCCGAGGCGGAAGTAGAGCAAACGCCCCGCGCCGCACGCGCTGCAGGCGACCTTCGCCACGCGGAGCCGTACCCCGTCCAGGGTCTCGGCCGTGTGGTCCTCCACGCGGAGGGCGCCGCGGCAGCGGGGGCACGGGATCGCGCGGGCCGCCACCTCGACCTGCGAGGCGGCGTCGAGCGCGATGGCGCGCCCGGGGGTGTGGCCCGGCTCGAGCAGCGCGAGCCGCTCGATGTCGCGCGTGAGCTTCTCCGACGCGCGATCGCTGGCGCGCCGTGCGGCGCGGGCCGAGAGCTTCTTCTTCGCCATGATCTCCGTACTCCCGTGCCCCGCCGCCCGACGTGGCGAGGCGGACCCGGGGCGCGGGAAGCATACGCGAAGCCGGGACCTCCACGGCGCGCGTGGAGAGGGGCGGGCGGCCCGACGGGCGCCCGCCGGCGGGCGGTCAGGGCGGCAGCGCGGCGAGCAGCGCGTCCACCCGGTCCGCCTCGCCCGATATCCCGAGGCGGCGGTAGAGGGCGAGGGCCGCAGCCCATCGCGCGCGGGCCTTCGCGTGATCGCCCTCTGCGCGGTCGATGCTGCCCAGCAGCTCGAGGCACACGGCCTCGTAGACGAGGCTGTGCGGGCCGCTCGTCCGCGCCAGCGCGTCGTCGAGGCGCTGCCGGGCCTCGCGGCGCCTGCCGTCGTCCAGATCGAGCGCGGCCAGGCCGAGGAGCGTGGCGATCTCGGCGTCCACGTTTCCGCTGCGACGCGCGGGAGCCAGCGAGAGATCATAGAGCCTGCGCGCCTCGGCGGCTCGGCCCGCCGCCTCCTCCAGGCGAGCGAGCGCTTGCAGCGTCTCGGCTTCCCCCCAGGCGTTCTCGATCCGCCGCCGGAGCGCGAGCGCCCCTTCGAGCTGCGCGCGCGCCTCGTCGGCGCGCCCCTCCTTCGCCGAGAGCAGCCCGAGCAGGTGCAGCGCCTCGGCCTCTCCCCACGGGTCCTCCAGCCGCCGCCGGAGCGCGAGCGCCTCCTCGTAGAGACCACGCGCCTCAGCCAGGCGTCCCTGCATCGCCTCCAGGGACGCGAGCACCTGCAGGGTCCCTGCCTGGCCAAACACGTTTCCGATGCGGCGCGTCAGCGCGAGCGCCGCCCTGTATCCCCGGCGCGCCTCGTCGAGGTGCCCCTCTTGCGCGTCCATGTTCGCGAGCGCATGCAGCGTCTCGGCTTCCCCTTGCAGATCCCCGCTGCGCCGCCACAGCGACAGCGACGCGCCGTAGAGCTCGCGCGCCTCGGCCGCTCGCCCCTCCCGCTCCGCGACGAGCGCGAGCGCGTGCAGCGTCTCGGCTTCCCCCGCCGCGTTCCCGGCGCGCCGGTCGAGCGAGCGCGCCGCCTCGTGGAGCTCGCGCGCCTCGGCCGCTCGCCCCGCTTGCACCTCCAGCCACGCGAGCTGGCGCAACGTCTCGGCCTCCTCCGCCCCGCTCCCGGCGCGCCGCCACAGCGACAGCGCGCCCTCGTAGAGCGCTCGCGCCTCGTCCGCTCGCCCTTGCTGCGCCGACAGCCACGCGATCCGGCGCAGCAGGCGGGCCTCTCCCCGCATGTCGCCGGCGCGCCGCCGCAGCGACAGCGCGCGCTCGTAGAGCGCTCGCGCCTCGTCCGCTCGCCCCGCCACGGCCTCCATCGCGGCGAGCTCGCGCAGCGCGAACGCGAGCCACGCGTGATCATGGTTCGCCTCCGCCCACCGCTGGATCGTGAGGAGGTGCTCCCGCGCGGCGTCCACCTTGCCCTCGAGCGCGTCGACGGCCGCGAGCTCGGCGCGCCCGTGCTGCTCCCAGCGCCCCGCGCCCGCCGCCGTTGCCGCCTGGAGGAGCGCCGCGGCCTGCTCCCGCGCCGAGACCAGCTGGCCCTCCATCCGCAGGGCGTACGCGCGCTGCTGCTGCGCCCGCAGCGCGTCGGTGCCCGCGAGCGCGCCGCGGCGCAGCGCATCGCCCAGGTGAACGTGCGCGTCGGCGTACCGCCGCGCCTCGTGGAGCGACGCGCCCAGGATCGCCGCGGAGAGCGCCGCGGGATCCAGGGACCGAGCGCCTTCGAGCGTGAGACCCGGCGCGACGAGGTCCTCCGGCGCGCCGGACCACTCGTCCGCCGGGAGCCTCAGTCGCCCCGGATCCACGACGGTGAGCCGAGGCAGCGCGCAGTCCGCCCGATCGCAGCGCATCGCGCCCCACACCACGACGTGGGCGCCGAGTCGCTCGCCGAGGGCCCGCGCCTGCGCGTGCCCGCCGTCTGCCGCCCCGGCGCCCCGCACGAGCTGGCCGACCTCGTGGCGCACCGAGACGCCCTCCGCCCCCGCGGCAGCGCCCCGGAGCGCGCTCGCCAGCCGCTCGGCGACCCCCCTGCCCGCCTGAAGCGACCGCGCGTCCTGCGCGCCGGCCGGCGCGAAGCTGAGGACGACGATCGACACCTTCGCGGTCGCGGACATTTCCTCGGCAGGGCGCAGGTACACGACCGGCTGCCCTTCGGCCGGAGGCTCGCCGTGAGCCGGCGCCGCCCAGGCGTGCCGATCGCCGAGCGCCTCGATCCGCACCCGGCCAGCGATCCCGCCCTCGTCCCCTGTCGGGTGCACCGCGTAGACATCGCCCACCGCGGCGCCGTCCTCACGGCCGACGCCGAGCAGCGCCCGGCCCCCCTCGACCCGCACCACGCGGCCCACGAACTTCTGCAGCGGCGGCCGCTCACCGCGGTCGATCCTGCGCGCGCCGGCCCCGTCGAGCCGCGCTTCGGTCTGGTACAGCACGCGCACGCGCGCGGTGTCCTGGAGAGCCTCCGCGACCACGGCGACGCCGACCGGCCGCGCCGCCGGCGCGCCAGGCGGCCCGTGCGAGAGCACCACCCAGTCACCCCGCTGCCAGCCGTGGCCGTGCGGCAGGCCCACCACGAGCGGCGCGCCGCCGTCCGCCGGCAGGCAGAACACCGGGCTCCCCGCCGCTTCCGGGCACGGCGATGGCGTACCGGCCACGGGCGCAGGCCTTCCGGCCGGCGAGCGCACGGGCGCAGGCGCGGCGCAGCCCGCGGCGAGCGCGAGCGCCGTCACGAGCCCCGTCCAGCAGCGCACGGCGCGTCGCACGCGCGCCCTTCTGGAGCCGGGATCGCGGAGGTCGCGGCACGGGCAGGCAGGCATGTGTGGAAGATACAGGAGCCATCCCACGCTGGCGACGGCCTGCATGAGCCTGATCCGCGGCGGCGCGCTGGACACCGAGGCCCGGAGGCCGACCGCCTCGGCCGGCAGGTCGTGTCGTTTCCACGAGACCCGTGAGCCCGTTGACGCACCGGAGCAGGCGCCTGGCTGTGCCGACCGTGCCCGTCAACAGGACACGCGGAATGCCGGACGGGCGAGCGCGGGGACGGGCGCCCGGCGGCGGGCGATCAGTGCGTCGCTCGCGGCGCCGGCGCGCGCAGCCGCTGCATGCAATACATGAGGCCGGCCCGCAGGTTGGCCTTGGTCACGATGGCGCTCAGGTCGAGCCCCAGCTCGACCACGGTCTGCGCGACGGTCGGGCGGATGCCGCAGATGATCCCCTCGGCGCCGAGCAGCTGGATGGCCCTCACGAGGCGGATCAGGTGATCCGCGACCTTCGTGTCCACCATCTGCACCCCGGTGAGATCCAGGACCGCGAAGCGCGCGCTGCGGCTGCTGATCGCGTCGAGCAAGCTCTCCATCGCCTCGGCGGTCCTCGCGCTGTCGACGACGCCGATCATGGGCAGCGCCAGCACGCCGTCCCACACCTCGATGATCGGGGCCGTGAGCTCTCGGATGACCCGCTGCTGCGCCTCGATGACGTCGAGCTTCATCTGGAGCACCTGCTGCGCCTGCCTCTCCTGCGTGACGTCGAGCGAGAACCCGATGACGGACTGGACCTGCCCCGTGGTGTCGTGGACGGGGACCACCCACGTCTCCCAGGCGTGACCGTGCGCCTCGGACAGCGCGCGCCCGGGGTGCCCCATCATCGCTCTCCGGAGCGCGCCCGACTCGTCGCCGTAAAGGTCGAAGACGTTCTGTCCGATGAGCTGGCCAGGGGTCTGGCCGGAGACCTTCATCCCGTTGCCCTCGTGGTAGGTGAACACGCCCCTGGGATCGACCACCCACACCACCACCGGGAGGGTCTCGACCAGGGCGCCGAGGATCCGCTCCCGCTCCCTCAGCCGGAGGACCTCGTCGAGGGCGCCGTCGTCGGGGGGCAGATCGCGGAACGACCCGTGGACCAACCCGTCCGCGGACGCGCCGCGCACCACGCACGCGACGGGCCTGTAGCCGCGCCCCACGCTCAGGATCCGGCCGCGGATCTGGATCGGCGTCGCGCTCGCGCGGACCTCTGCCCACCTCGTCGTGAGCGCGCCGCGATCCTCCGGGTGGAACAGCTCGGAGAGCGGGGTCCCCCGCGCCAGTAGAGGCCCGACGGTCCGGCCCAGGAGATCGCTCCATCGCAGGAGCGCGCCATCGACGCCCGCGACAAACAGCATCTCTGTCGAGTGTGCGACCAGGTCATCCAGCGAAACCAGCGTCCCATTTGCGTTGGCCATGGCACCGCGCCTCCCTCCCGCAAGCGGACAGATACGGACTCACGCAGGCTACGTTGGTGTCCGCACGTGTATAGTAGGGCGCAATCCGGAACGCGTATCAGGGCTCCGCCTTAATCGATCTCTCGAACGCACAGAGCGGAATCGGCGCCCGGAGCACCGTGATCACGCGACCGCCAGAGCACGTATGCCTCGCACAGATCGCTTCGTCTGTGCGAGACGCACGATGCGCGTCTATCGCCTCGTCCGGGAGAGGCGCACGATGCGTGTCCATCGCTTCCTTCGCGCGAGGCGCGTGTTGCGAGTCTGTCGCTTCGTCTGTGCGAGACGCACGATGCGCGTCTCGCTGGCTCAGCCACGCGACGGCTCGTGCTCGAAAGCGCTCCTCCCGGTCGACCTCGGTCGGGGCCACCGCCCGGCGCCGCCGCGCGGCCAGGCGCCTGGACGTCCCGCGCGCCCCGCCGAGGCGCTAAGCTCCCGCGCATGCCCCCGCCCCGCTCCCCGGAGCCCGCCCTCGCCCTCGCCCCCGCGCCCGCGCGGCCCGGCCGCCGGTGACGCCCATGCGCTCCTCCCGCTTTCGTCCGGGGCTCGGCCCGCCGCGCGGCGCGCTCGTCGAGACCGCCTGGTTCGCGTTCCACGGCGACGAGCTCCTCGTGCGCGTCGCCGCGCCCGGCGACCGCTTCGACATCCCCGTCGCGGCCGATCTCGCCGCCCTCGGCGTCCGCGTCGCGCGGGACCAGCCGCTCGGCGAGCTCGACGGCCGCCCGTGCCGCTCCGCCGAGCTCGCGCCGGGCTCCCCGGCGCCCGAGGGGTACGCGTACGTCTCGCTCCGGCGCCTCCACGGGCGCATCGACCCGGAGCTGTTCGACGTCTCGGGCACGGCCTACCAGGTGCAGTACTGGGACAGGACCCACCAGTACTGCGCGGCCTGCGGCGCCGCGCTCGACGCCGGGCAGGACGAGCGCGTCAAGCGCTGCGCCCGCTGCGCGAGCAGCTACTTCCCCCGGGTCACGCCCGCGACGATCGTGCTCGTCGAGGACGGCCCCCGCGTCCTGATGACGCGTCAGGCGCGGTTCCCCGCGGGCATGTACGGGCTCGTCGCCGGCTTCGTCGAGCCGGGCGAGACGCTCGAGGCGTGCGTCGCGCGCGAGGTCCGCGAGGAGACCGGCATCGACGTCGCCGACGTCGCCTACTTCGGCAGCCAGCCGTGGCCGTTCCCCCACCAGATCATGGTCGGGTTCACCGCGCGCCACGCCGGCGGCGAGCTCCGGGTCGACACGCGCGAGCTCGAGGACGCGCGCTGGTTCCACCGGGACGCGCTGCCGCTGCTGCCGCCGCCGCTCAGCATCGCCCGCCAGCTCATCGACGCGTGGCGCGCGCGCCCCCCGCGGTAGCGCCCCTCCGCGCCTCAGACCAGGCGCCGCTTCCAGGCGCCGCGGCGGAACAGGAGCCCGCCCGCGAGCGCGCACGTCGAGAACGCCACGGCGATGGCGATGAACACCCCGAGCGGGCCGAGCCCGAGGGCGCGCGCGAGCGCCCACCCGAGCGGGATCTCCCAGAGCCAGAAGCAGGCGAAGTTCAGCATCGTGGGCGTCCACGTGTCGCCCGCGCCGTTGAACGCCTGCGTGAACACGATGCCGAAGCCGTAGAACAGGAACCCGCACGCGACGACCCGGAGCGTCTGCGTCCCGAACCCGAGCACCTCCGCGTCGCCCGTGAACGCGCCGACGATCGGGCCGGCCGCGACCAGGAACACCGCGCCGACGACGCCGAGCACGACCGTGTTCCAGAGGCCCGCGCGGTAGACGGCGGCCTCCGCCCGCTCGGGGCGCCCCGCCCCGAGGTTCTGCCCCACCATGGTCGCGGCGGCGTTCCCGAGCCCCCACGCCGGCAGGATCGCGAAGGCGATGATCCGCATCCCGATGGTGTAGCCGGCGAGCGCCGCGCTCCCGAAGGGGGCGATGATGCGCACCATGCCGATCCAGCTCGCGGTGCCGATGATCGCCTGCAAGGCGCCGCTCGCCCAGAGGCGGAGCAGCGTCGCGAGCGCCCGCGGGTCGGGGACGAGGTGCCGCGCCCGGAGCTTCACCCGACCGCCGCCGCGCACGAGCAGCGCGAGCCCCAGCGCGGCCCCGGTCCCGCGGCCGAGCGTCGTCGCCACGGCCGCGCCGGCCACGCCGAGCTCCGGGAACGGGCCGAGGCCGAAGATGAAGCACGGGCCGAGCGCCATGTTCAGCGCGTTCGAGAGCCAGAGCACCCGCATCGACAGCGCCGCGTTGCCGGCCCCGCGGAAGACGGCGTTGATGACGAACAGCAGGAGGATCGTCGCGTTGCCGAGCAGCATGATCGCGGCGAAGGGCGCGCCGGTCGCGATGACGCGCTCGGTCGCGCCCATCGCCGCGAGCAGGCGCGGCGCGAGGAGCGCGCCGGCGGCCGAGATGGGGAGCGACACGAGCGCGCCGAGGGCGATGACCTGCCCCGCCATGGCGGCCGCCTCCTCGGGGCGCCCCTCCCCGATCCTGCGCGCGACGGTGGCGGACGCGGCGACCGAGAGGCCCATGCCCACGGCGTACACCACCGCGAGGAGCGACTCCGTGAGCCCGACGGCCGCGACCGCGTCGGCGCCGAGGCGCGAGACCCAGAAGACGTCGACCACGGCGAAGAGCGACTCCATGAGCATCTCCATGACCATCGGGATCGCGAGCAGGACGATGGCCCGGTCGATGGATCCGCTCGTGAAGTCGTGCTCCCCGCCGCGGACCGCGTCGCGCAGCGTCGACCAGAGGCCGGCGCCGCGGGGCGCGCCGGGCGAGGGCGCGTCGGCGCGGAGGCGCGGGGTGGGGACGGACGGGGAGGCTTCGCGGGGCATGGGGCGAGCAAGCTGATCGCGGCGGCGCGACGCGTCCAGCGCCTTGTCGAGCGCGGAACCCCGGCGGCGTGGGGTGCCGCTCCCCGGCGGCGCGCGGCGCTTCGCGCCGGACGGGAGGGGCTCGCCCGTCGCGGGCGCCTCGGGTCGTGCCCCTGCGGATCGGAGGCCGCCTGGCCGCGGTCGATCTCTGGAGCTTGCGTCCGTGTCGGTCGCGTTTCCGTTCACCCGTGTTCAGCGGTCGTCGAACCGGCGAAGCCACGCCTGGCTGCGCTCCAGATCGAAGCGGAGCCCCGGGCCGGCGTACTGGAAGGGCCGGTGCTTCGTGATGCGGATCGGCTTGAGATACTTCGACAGCTTCACATACAGCTCCGGCCAGATATTGCGTTCCGCATCGCCGAGCTGCGGACGCGGGCCGGCCTGGATCATGATGCCCCCATCGAACCGATGGACGACGAACCTGGGATCCAGCGCGTCTAGATCAGCCTCGATCTTGTCCAGACCCCCCATCTCCTGGACCCATCGGTCCGCCAACACCGTGAGCCAGTTGACTCCCTTGATACCCTCCCCACCACACCTGCCTTCTTGGAGCCAAGTCGAGTGGCTGGTAGGATAGTCGGCCTCCAACCCAGGAAAACGCTGAGCCCATTGATAGACAACAGGCTCATATAGGTTACTAACCGAACTATCAGCAGATTCGACCGCGCCAATGCCGCCATAGCCGCTCACCGGCTTCAGCTTGCGGCACACCTCAAGCATCACCTCCGGGAAAGACTCCGACGAATCCGCAAACCAGAGAAGCGGGAACGCCATCCGGAAGAATCCAAGCTGCACGAAGGGTCTACGAGGCAGCCCCAGCGCGCTCGCGAAGAAGGCATTTGCACCGCGGTCGTACTCGGCGCCGTGATAGATGAGCGAGAAGCTCTCATCTTCATCAAACCCCAAGAGCCACGCGCGAGGGAACGAGCCTTTCCCCTTGCCATACGGCTCCATCAACCGCCTTTCTGGGTGCAGCGCCCAGCGCAGGCGATGGCCGCAGCGACGAAAGTAGTCCTCACAACATGAGACCACCGCCTCGCGCACCTCCCGCTTGTACGCGTCCTCGAAGTACAGGGTCGCCAGGAGCGCCACTTGCAGGACCGGGCGCCCCTCGTCATCTTTTACCGTCAGGTGCTCGTCGAGCATCTGCATCATCTCGTTCGTTTCCTCTGACATCATCTCCTCCATCATGGAACAACCACTGGGCCCCGGAGCAGAGGCGCGAGCTTGCCGAGGATCCGCGCAATCGCGGGCGGGATGGCCACATCGTCGGCCTGCCCCCCGGGTACGGCGTCATTCAGCACCAGCGCCATCACGAGCAGCGTCAGCGCTGCCACTTCTGCTACGTCACCGGCCGTGATCTCCTGCGCCTGCGACTTCGTCTGGCTCGGGCAGCCGCACCGATCAGGTCCAAGCTCTCTAAACGGGGCTTCTCCGGCAATTGTTTCGTACTCTGTTCGCTGCTCATACCCGAGCTTGTCTGGAGGGAACTTGATCTCGATCACCTCCTTGATGTTGTCGCGCATGGGCGGCCTCGTACCATCCTTGACCACCACGACGTCGGGGATCCTGCTCCCCTTCGGGCTGCCCCGCGTGGCTCGTCGCGGGTCGTTCTTGCTCATGATGGGCTCTGGCGGCCGCTTGCTCATATCGTAGGGCACCTCAGCCTTGAGCGGGCTCGTGTGCGCCGAGGCATCCTCGAGCGCCCGGATGTGCCTAGTCACACATCGCTGCCGGAGTCGCTCCTCCTTACACCGGCAGATGAAGCCGCACACCGCGCCCTCCTCCGGTGTGAGCGGCCCACCTCCGCCGACGCCCCCCGCCTGCATCGGCGGCAGCCCCCCCGCGAAGCCGAGCAGCGGCAACCGTACAGGATCCGCCCGTACCGGCGCGCCCGGCGGCAGCACGGGCAGCGCCGGCCGCGCCGCGGGCGCCCCGCCAGGCGCGCCCCCTTGTTTGATCCTGACCGCTCCCCCGTCGATCGACACGCCACTCGCGTCGATCCGCACAAAGCCCCCCGGCCCGCGCAGCGTCACGTCGCCCGCCTCGATCACGATCGCGCCACCAGCCTTCAGATGGATCGCGCCGCCCGCCTCCAGCGCCGCCACCCCGCCGACCCGCTCGTGCCGATCGCCGTCGACCGTGAGCGACCTCACGCCGCCGACCCGTTCGCGCAGCTCCCCCTCCACGGTGACGTGGGCGTCCTTACCCACATACCCCACCGCCCGCCCTTCGGTCCGCGCGCACTCGTCGCCGCCGACGCTCTTCGCGCGGCTTCCGCGGACCACGAGCGCCTCGTCGCGCCCCACCTCGGTGCGCAGCTCCCGCTCGGCGCGCAGCGCCACCAGCTCCGCGCCCTTCCGATCCTCGAAGCGCAGCTCGTTGAAACCGCCGCCGCCCGGCGACGACGCGCTGCGCCACAGGCTTTGCGTCCGCTCCTCGGGCAGCTTCAGCGGCACCGGGTTGAGGGCGTTGGACACGCGTCCGACGACCACAGGCTGGTCGGGATCACCTTCGAGAAAAGCGACCAGCACTTCCTGCCCCACGCGCGGCAGTGCGAAGAGCCCGTACCCCGCACCCGCCCAGCCCTGGCCCACGCGCAGCCAGCACGAGCTGTGCTCGTCGTGCCCGCCGAGCCGATCCCACGGAAACTGCACCCGCACCCGCCCGTGGGCATCGGTATGGATCTCCTCGCCGGGCGGGCCGACCACCACGCCGCTCTGCATCCCGTGCACGCGCGGCTTCGGTGTGCGCCGCGCCGGCCGGTACGGCGCCGACGCGCGTACCGCCGTGCCGCTCACCGACCAGCCGCCGCGTGCGCGACCCTCGATCGAAAGCGACGTCACCAGCAGCCCCACGCCCGGGTCGAGTTCTGGCCGCGGGTGGCCATCGACCGCAAAAACCGTGCCGGGAAGCAGGTCGAGCGCGCTCGTGTGAAACGAGATCGCGCACGCGCCCGCAAGCTCCGCCTCCAGCGCCTGCGCCGCGAGCCTCGTCGCGCGCCGGTCCTCGTGCAAGGCGCCCCCGTCGCGTTCGACGAGGCACGCGCCTGGTTGATACCGGTAGCGCTCGGTGCGCGCGTCGGTGCAGCCGGCGCTCCGCGCCTGCCCGACCAGCGCCCACGACGGGCGCACAAAGTCGTGATCGCGCAGGGCGATCGCGCCGGCGCGCGCGTGCTGCTCGATCGCAACGCGCGTCACCCAGGCGTGCGCGCGCACGTCCAGCGGCTGATCGACGTACGCGAGCGGCGCCTCCCGCCGCGGCGCGCTCCGGTGCAAGGCATCCGCGAGCACCAGCCGCGAACGCTCCCCGTCGTCCAGCAGCGCGTACGCGATCCCCGCTTCCTCCAGCAGCCGATGGAAGAAGTCGAGGTCCGTCTCCCCGTACTGCACCTTGTACGCAAGCTGCGGGTGCTCGTCCTTGTCGATCTTCCACGTCGCCTCCAGTCCCCACGCATCCAGCAGCGCGCTCGCGATCTCGGGCGCTGAGAGATGCTGGTAGATCCGGTGGTCCGTGCGCAGCGAGAGCTGCCAGAGCGCCGGCACGATCGTCAGCGCGTACGTCGAGACGCCGAGCTCGCCGCCGCGCAGCTCCAGCGCGCGCACCTGCCGGACATGGCTGCACACGCCGGACCACACCCGCTCGCCGTGCAGCCCGCTGCCCTCGCCGGCCTCGATCCGCAGCGCCGCCGGCTGGCCGGCGATCGCGTCGAAGTCGACGCACGGCTCTGGCGACACCGCCTCCACCTCCACCGTGAAGGGCGACGACACCGCCTCGCGGATCGCCACCCGCTCGACGCGCAGACGCTCGCCGCACGCGAGCGACAGCTCGATCCGCAGCACCGCGTCGCCGCGCATGTCACCCACCCCCAAGGCGCGCCAAGACGCACGTCACGTTGTCCGGCCCGCCATGCTCGTTCGCGAGGTCGACCAGCAGGCCCGCCGCCAGGCTCAGCTCCCCGTGCCCCCGCAGCACGCCCGCGATGCGTTCCTCGGGCACCGGGCCCCACAGCCCGTCCGAGCATACGAGGAACACATCCCCCGGCGCCGTCGCCTCCACCCGCGACGCGATCTCCACCGTCTCATCGCACCCCAGCGCCCGCGTCACTGCGTCCGCCCGCTCGCTCAGTGCCACCGCGGCCTCCAGCACGCCGTCGCCGTCCTGCAAGAGCTCCTCCAGCAGCGTGTGATCCTGCGTCAGCCGCTCCAGCTTTCCCCCGCGCATCCGGTAGACGCGCGTGTCGCCCACGTGCGCGATGTACGCCATGCCCGGCGCGAGCAGCACCCCCGCGAAGGTCGTCGCCATCCCGCGCATCGCTTCCTGCCGCTGGCTCGCCTCGTAGATCGCGCGGTTCGCGCGCCGCACGCTCAGCACGAGCCGCACCTCGTCCCGCTCGCGCAGGCTTGCCTCGCCGCGCGGCCACGTCTCCTCCAGCTCGTCGTCCTCCTCGAAGCAGCTCTTGACCACCTCGATCGCCATCCGCGACGCCACCTCGCCGGCCGCGTGGCCCCCGAGCCCATCGGCCACCATGAACAGCCCGAGGTAGGGCAGCGCCGCGAAGCTGTCCTCGTTCCGACTCCGGCGGCGGCCCACGTCCGACTGCGCTGCCGCCTCGATGGCGAGCTGTGGATACACGATCGTCCTCCTCGCTGCTCGTCCACACGACGAGCCGAGCCAAGGCGCGCCGCGCTGCGCGGCGCGCGTCTCTCCGGTTTCTCTTGGTCAGGCCGCGCGGGGCGCGATCTCCGCTATCGCGCCACGCCCGCGCGGCCTTCGCTACGTCGTCACGTCAGCGCAGGCGCAGGATCGCGAGCACCACGCCGCACAGGATTCCCAGCACGAAGATCACCGTGCCGAGCAGCGCGAGGCGTGACGTGCGCTGGTCGCCCTCACGCTTCACCGGCACCGCGCTCACCCATGCCTCGCTCTGCTCCTGCTCTTGCTCGGCGGCGGCCAGCTTCGCCGCCCAGCCGGCCATCGCCACACGCACATGCTGCAACCTCGGGTCGTCCGCCCACGGCGCCCTCATCCCCTGCACCTCACGGAACAGCACCGACCCGCGTGCCTGCGCGTGCCCGAGCCTCCGGAGCTGCTCGTTGCGCGCTTCCGGCGTCGTCATGCCCCAGATCGGATCGACCCACGGCGGCAGCGGCCCCGGCGGTTTCCTCGGTGAGCTCATCACTTCATCCCTCCACACGGCGCTTGCGCCGCAAAATCCCAGCAACTCCCCTCGTTTCCCGACGCGCCCGCGCTCTCCGGCGCTCCTCCGGGCCCGGCGGCGCCGCCGAGCCCCGCGGTGCCGGCCGTGTACTGCACGACCGGCGCTTCGCTCGGCGCCACCGCATACGCAATGCCTACGGCGTAGCCGCCTCGCCCGCCACCTCCGGCCCCCCCGGGGCCTCCAGCACCACCCTTTCCGCCGTCGCAACCCGATTTGGAAGGCGCCGTTCCCGAAGCCAGTCCACCCGCGGCGCCATTGCCGCCGGCAGCGCCGCTTTGCCCCGCAGCCCCATCGCCTCCCTTCCCGCCCTGGCCCACCGCGATCGTCACCCCGGTCAGCGTCAGCCGGTTGCCCAGGCTCACGATCCCGATGCTCGATCCACCTGCCTGGCCTCCTCCGCCTCCCTTGCCGCCGCAGCCGCCCGCGCCGCCGCCTCCGCCGCTCGCCCCGGCGCCCTCGATCGGCACCATGGCCGCGTCCAAGCAGAACAGCCCCGCCTTCGCACCGCCGCCTCCGCCACCGCCTTGACCGCGCGTGCCGGTTGTGCCTCGGCCGCCATCGCCGCCGGCGATCCCGCCGAGCTCCAGCGTCGCTCCGGTCCCGCCGGTGCCGGGAACGCCGGCGGCCCCGCTCTTTCCGTTCGCGCCTTGCTCACACTCCAGGTCGGCCGTTTCACCAATCCCTCCAAGTCCTCGCCCCGTCGGATTCTCCTCCGGCACCGGCTCGCCATCCGCCCCCGCCTGTCCGTTGCCCTCGTTCATCCCGACGAGCCCGCCCGTCCCGCCGAGCCCGCCGGCCGTCTCGCCGTCCTCGCAGCTCGTCACGGCCCCGGCCCCGCCCAGCACCGTCTCCTCCGCCGCGCACGCCGCCGACACCTCTGCCGGCGCTGCCGCTCCTGCCATCGGCGCCTCGCTCGGCGTCGTTCCTCTCGCCCCCTCCATCCCGGTGCCCGCGGTCACCTCCACCGCCACGAGCTCCGCCTCCACGTCCGCCACCGCCACCCCGATCGACGACCCGCCTGGCTGCGTCGCGTCCGCCGCCCGGATCGCGAACCCCTCCACCCGCGCCCCGTCCGCGCCTTCCCCGATCGTCAGCGCCACCGTGTCCGCAGGCCCCTCGATCCCGCTCTTGCTCCCCTCCTCCAGCGTCCACCCCGCGCACGCGAACCCCCCGATCACCTCGATCCCGGCCTCGATCCTCACGCTCTCCTCGAACGCCTCCCCCGCCTCCGCGCACGCGTACACCCGCTTCCCTTCCGCGCCCGCCTTCTCGATCGCCTCCTGCAGCGACCCGTACGGCCTCTCCCTCGTCCCCTCGCCCTCTCCCGTCCCTTTCGCGCCTGCCCTCGCGAACACCCCGCACGTCTCGCTCACCGCGCTCGCGTCCTCGCGCGGATCCCCCTCGCACGGCCCCGGCGGCTCCCCGCCCCCGCCGCTTCCGACGCCGCCGCTGCCGTCGCACGCCGCGCCCGGGAACACCGCGCAGTCGTTGAAGTCCACGCCGAACACGCACCCTGTGCCGGGCACCATCGCCGCCCCGGCGGCGATCGCCGTGATGCCCATCAGCCCGCGCCAGTGCCGCATGCGTCGATCCTCCTCGCGCCTTCCTTCGTTCCTCACCACGTCCCCCGGATCACGAGCGCGCCGCCGCGGGCGGTCACGACGGGCGCCGCTGCAACGCCCGGTCGCGACGCGCTGCCGCCCCAGATCGCATAGGCCCCGGTCGCGAGCCCCACGGCCCCGGCGCCCACGAAGGTCCACAGCGCGGCGTTCTTCAGGTCCGCCGCGTCCTCCAGCGTGTCGCGCAGCGCCCCGCACCCCGGCGCCTCCCCCGCGCACGCCGCCGGGCCGCCGGCCTCCACGAGCACCTGCCGCTGCACGTCCGCGTCCCGGTCCCGGCCGCCCGCGAGCACCGCCAGCACGACCCCCGCGACCACGCCCGCGCCGGCGGCCACGCCGCCCGCGACGAGCACCTCCGAGCGCGGCCCGCCCGTGTCCGCCTCGGCACGCACCGGCACCAGCGCCGGCGCCTCGACGCGCGGCGGCGGCGCCGGCGGCGCCGGTGGATCCAGCGGCGGCAGCAGGGCGAGGCTCGCGGTGTTCGTCGCGCCGGCGGGCACGTCCAGCGTCACCCGCGCCGGCTCGTGCCCCGCGAGCCGCGCCTCCACCACGATCGTCCCGGGCTGGACGAACACCTCGTGCCGGAACGGCGTGCGCCCGATCGACTTCCCGTCGAAGAAGACCTCGGCCCCGTCCACGTTCGCCCGGACGACGATCGATCCCACCTCCTTGCGCACGGCGCGGAACTGCGCCCGGATCTGCTCGTGCTGCGCCGAGCTGCCCGTCGCCGGATAGCTACGCAGGCAGAACGCGAGGTGCTCCGCCGCCTCGATCTTCATCCCGCGCTGGAGCTCGGTGTTGGCGAGGTTCGCCGCGATGTCGTAGCTCTGCTTCAGCGACCACGCGGTCCGGTACGCCTCGTACGCGGCGTCGAGCTTCCCGAGCCGGTACAGCTCCTTGCCGCGCAGGAACGCCGCGTCCGCGTCGCGGGACGCTTGCGACGCCGGCGCCCCCGCCGGCGCCCCTTGCGCGCCCGCCGGCGCCCCCTGCGCGCCCGCTTCCGCGCCCGCCGGCGCTCCCGGGGCGCTCACCGGCGCTCCCGGCGCTCCCGCCGGCGCTCCCTGCGCGCTCGCCGCGCGGGGCGCCGCGACCACGGCCCCCGCGACCAGCACCAGCCAGCCCGCCGCGCGGGCCCTCCTCGCTCTCGCCTTCATGTCAGAACACCTCCGGTGGCAGGGAACCCGGACTCGCGCTGCTCTCCGGCGGCGGCGGCGCCCCTGCGGGCGCGGAGCTTACTCCGCTCGCCGTGGGATGGGGCGCCGCGACGCGGCCCGGCCGGCGAGGCGCGGAGGCGTCCGCCGTTCCCTTCGGGACCGCCGACGCCGCTGGCGGCGCCGCGCTCGCCGACGCCGCCGCGCTCGCCGGCGCCGCCACGCTCGCCGACGCCGCCGCCCGCGAAGGCCCGCCCCGGCTCCCGCTCCCCGCCGCTGCCGGCGCGGGCTCCGCGCCCCGGCTCCCGCTCCCCGCCGCCGCCGGCGCGGGCTCCGCGCCCGCCGCCGTCAACACGCCGCTCGCCCTTGGCGCCGGGGCGGGCTCCGCGCCGGCCGTCGTACCCTTGCCCGCCGGCGCCGCGCGCGACGGCGTCGGCGCGGGCGCCGCCGCGCCGCCGCGCCCCGCGGGCCACAGCGCGACCGCGCCGCCGATCCCCAGCAGGGCGGCCGCGAGCAGGACGATCACGCGCCGCCGCAGCGCGCGCGGCGGCGCCTCTGCCGCGCCGCCCGGCGCCGCCGCGCCGCCCGGCGCCGCCGCGCCGCTCGCCGGGGCGGCCACGCGCCGGGGCGCCTTGCGCCCGGCCCCGCGAAACCAGCGCCGCGCGACCGGATAGAATGGATCGCCGCCCTGCCCGTCGTGCCGGAGGTCCTCGATCAGCTTGTCGAGCCTTGGATCGTCGCCGGGCTTCACCACCGGTCGCTTCGGGTCGTCCCTACGCATCGCTCGTCCTTGTTCCACGCTCATTCGCGCGGAGGCATCTCCGTCACCCCGCCCTCGAGGAGCGCCGCCGCCAGGCGGTCGAGCAGCGCGTCGTGGCGGCGCCGCGCCGTGGACAGCGAGACGCCGAGCCCCGCCGCCACCGCGTGCATCGGCAGCCCCTCCACGTACCGCAGCGCATACAGCCGGCGATCCGCCTCGCCCAGCGCGGCGTACGCCCCGCGGACGAGCTCGATCGCGCGGCGCCGGTCCTCCACGTCGGCCGCCGCGTCGTCGAGGGTGTCGCCGGCCTCGACCACCCCGAGCGCCATCGCCCCCACGAGGCGCCTCGCGTAGTCCGCGAGCCGGGCGCCGTTCGTCGCCTCGTCGTCCCAGATCACGTCGAACCGGTCGGACGTCTCCGCGACGAACGAGCGCGCTGCCCAGCTCGCCGCGCGCTGCAGCCGGCGCTGTTGCCGCTCCCGCCGCAGGCAATCGAGGATCTCGCCGTCGATGAACCCGTACGCGTAGGTCGTGAACCGGACCCCGAGCGCGGGGTCGAACCGCGAGGCCGCCACCACCGCCCCGTAGTGCCCCCACGCGAGGAGCTCCTCCTTTTGCTCGGGCCGCGCATACGGCGCGCGCTGCTCCACCCTGGCCCGGACGAGGCCGATGACGTCCTTGACCAGGGCCTGCTGCTCGGGGTTGAGCGGATCCGGAGGCACCACGCGGAGCCGGCTCATCCCGCGCTCCCGCCGCGACGCCGCCCCTTGCCCGGTCGGCCGCGGCGCTCCACCGCCTCCTCCTCGGCGCCGGGCGCGCCGCCCCGCGCGAGCTCGTGGCTCTCGTCGGGCGGCGGTCGCCGCTGCATCGCCTGGAGCAGCGCGACCGGGTAGGGGTGCGCCGACATGAGCACCAGCGCCTCCTCGCGCATGTGCTCGATGAGCTCCGGCGACAGCTTGCCGCGGTACGGCGCGAGCGCGCGCTCCACCGCCTCCACCAGCACGGGATCGAATTCGCGCAACATCGTGGTCATCTCCGCCTCGCTTGGAACCCTCCAGGGTGGGGCTCGCCTCTCCGCCGGGACGCCCGGTCCCAGGTCCTCGCATCTCCAGTTCGCCCTCTCGTCCAGTTATCCAGGGATCCCCACGGGGCGGCTCACGAGCGCCGGGGAGCGCCGGGCGAGGGCGCCGCCTTCGCGGCGTTTCCGGTCGAGCACCCTCCCGGCCAGGTCGCTACTCCAGGAATTCGTCATAGAAATTGGGGTGCTGATAGGCCGGCTTGCGCTTCGGCTTCGGCCTCGGCCTGAGGGCCGGCGGCGCGGCGCTCGACGCCGCCGGCGCGGGATCTCGCGCGGGCGCCGCGGCCAGCCCGCCCTCGCTCCGCCGAGCTCCGCCGTCGCTCTCCGCGGGGACTGCCCCCGGTGGCCCCTCGGCGCCCGCGCTCGCGCTCACGGAGGGCACCGGCGCGGGACGGGCTGTGCTCGGGCTCTCCGCCGTCCCCGTCGCCACGAGCGGCTCGAGCGTCGCGGCCTCCGCGGCGCTGACGGGCAGCGGTCCTTGCGCCGACGTCGAGGTCGGCGCGCCGGCCCCCCTCGCCCCGCTCGCCGGCGGGACGCCCTGGAGCCGGAGGATCACGTCGATGGCCAGCAAGCTCAGCACCGCCCCCAGCGCGAACCCGAGCACCAGCGCGGGCGGCGTGACGTGCGCCCGCAGCCACGCATCGACCGCGCCGAGCGGGCGCGCCGCCGCCGCGGGCACTGCGGCCGGCGGCGTGCCCGCGCGAACGCCCCCGGCGGCTGTCGCCGCCCGGGGCAGCGGCACCGTGTGCTCCACCGGGACCCACACCGGCCCGGCCTGCTCCGGCGGCGGGTCCAGCGCGCGCTGCGCGAGCGCCGCGACGCAGCTCGGATCCCGCTGGCGCTCCGGCAGGCGCTCGGTCATGGCCCAGCCGACGCCGGTCTCCCGCGGCGCGGTCTCACCGCCGGCCTGCTGACCGGACGGCGCCGCCCGTGTCCCCGCTCCTCCCCCCGGCCCGGCCGCCGCCGCGGCCGGGTCGTCGGCGCGCACGGCCGCCTCAGCGCGCTCCGGCGCCGCCGGCCCCGTGGCCGCAGCGCGCTCCGGCGCCGCCGGCCCTGTGGCCACGACGATCGCCTCGTTGCCCCACCGCAGCACCTCCGAGATCCCCGGCTCGCCCGGGTTCGTGTCGCGCGCCCCCGGCGCGTCGCGGGTGGCGAGGAACGCGTCCCACAGCGCCTCGGCGAACGCCCGCCCGTCCCGGTGCCGCTCGCGCGGGACCTTGGCGATGGCCCGCGCGATCACGTCCGAGATCGGCTCAGGCACGCCGATCCGCAAGAGCGGCGGCGGCACGTCGTTCAGGTGCCTGGCGAACAGGGCGTCGATCCGACCCGTGGCACGGGCGTCGCCGAACGGGTGGAACCCGGCGATGGCCTCGTAGGCCACCAGCCCGAGCGCGTACACGTCGGTCGCCGACGTCGGCACCTCGTCCCGGATCTGCTCCGGCGCCATGTAGAGCGGCGACCCGTGGGTCTGCGCGTCCAGCGTGTCCGGGGTGCCGGCGAGCCGCGCGAGCCCGAAGTCGAGCAGCTTCACGTCGCGCGGCTCCCGCAGGACGAACAGGTTCTCCGGCTTGATGTCGCGGTGGACGCCGCCGAACGCGTGCAGGTGGCCGGCGCCGAGCGCGGCGGCGCGCAGCGTGGCGCACGCGAGCGCGAGGGAGAGCGCCCCGCGGCGCTCGAGCTCCTGGCGGAGCGTCATGCCCTCGAGCAGCTCCATCCGGTACCAGGCGATGTTCCCGCCGGCGAGGCCGACCTCCTGGACCTGGACCACGTTCGGGTGCCGCATCCGCGCGAGCACGTCTCCCTCCCGCAGCAGCCGGCGGCGCTGGCCCGGGTCGTCGAGGAACTCGGATCGCACGACCTTGAGCGCCCAGGTCCGGCCTTTCTCCGTGACGGCGTACACCGCCCCCATGCCGCCCTGGCCGAGGAGCCGATCGACACGGAATCGCCGCAGGAACCAGGTGCCTGGCTTGAGGAGCGGGAGACCGGTCCGGTGGGCCGTCGGCGGAGGCGCCTCGCGGCCGCGCCTGCCGGCGGCCTCGTCGTTCTCGTCCTCTGGCCTCCGCTTCACCCGTCCACCTCCGCACCGCGCCCCCGACGCCCGGGACCTCGCCCGGGCGCAGCGCTCCACACACGCCTCACGCCGCCCCGCGTCGCTTTCGTGCTGGTTATCCGCGGGTGACTTCCAATGTGTTCACAGCGCTGGCTGGAACGCCCGGCGCACGCCGCGCGCTTCATTGCTTCGATCGCGGGGGGGGTAGGGAGCATGAGGCTCATGGTCTTCCGCCGCCCCGCGACGGAATCAACGAGAGGTGTTCCCCTCATGGCCAAACGTTCTGCTCCGCTCAAGAAAAATCCAGCTCCCAAGAAGCCCGCGGCGCCGCCTCAGGCGGCAGCGGCATTCGACAGGGTCCTTCCCGAGATCGACGCGATGAGCACGGACGCGCTCATTCCCATCAACCTCGATATCCCCCGTGCGGTCTCCCAGGTGCTCGGGGTGCTGCCCGGCCTGCTCGCGTTGCGCCCCACCATCGCCGAACGCCTGCCGACGCATGATGTCGGGGTGCTCGACCGGCTGGAGACCTATGCGCTCGCTGCCTGGTATGCGCATCTGCTGTGGCTGTCCAGCGGAGGCGCGGAGAACGCGCTGAAGCCGCTCCTCGGCGAGGCGGTCCCGCTCCGCGAGAACCTCCTGAGCGACGCCGGGGCCCTGGCCCGCCGCGGCCTCCTCGACGCAGACGCTGTCGCGGAGGTCCGCGCGGGACACGGTCACATGGACACGGCCAACGACCTCGTCGCGCTCTCCGCGCTGTTCAGCGCGAGCTGGCCCGAGATCGCCAGCAAGACCGCGGCGACCGAGGACGAGGTGAAGCGCGCGGGCGAGCTGGGGCCGCTGCTCCTCGCCGCCCTCGGCGTGCGGGAGCACGGCGCTGCCCCCCTTCCAACCGACGCCACGGACAAGAGAGCGCGCGCGTTCAGCCTGTTCGTGCGCGCTTACGATCAGACCCGCCGCGCCGTCGCCTACCTTCGCTGGGATGAGGGGGACGCCGACGAGATCGCGCCGTCCCTCTACAAGGGCCGTCGAGGCCGCGGGGCCTCGTCGAGCGACACGGACGAGCAGGAGGCCGCGCCGCCAGCGCAGCCTGGCGGCGCGGCCGGGTCGGCGCCGGCTGGCACAGCGGTGCCTGCGCCGGCTGGCACAGCGGTGCCTGCGCCGGCTGGCACAGCGGTGCCTGCGCCGGCTGGCACAGCGGTGCCTGCGCCGGCCAGCACGGCGGCCCCTGCGCCGAACGGCGCGCCACCGAACGGCGCGCCACCGAACGGCGCGCCACCGGCGAGGTGAAACGCACGCTCATGGGGCTCCCCCGCTCCCTGGAACGGCGGTGAATGGGGGCACCTGCGCCGGCGCGGTCGACCTCGGCGCCGGCCGCGCCAGCCCTGAACGGTGGGGCACCGCAGCTTGACAGCACACGCGACCTCACGCGACCTTCACACACCGTGGGGAAGGTCACCGCGCTGGGGATGGATACGGTCCACGAGGGCTCCGGCCATCAGATGACCGGGATGGCCGTGAGCGTGTGCACCACGCCCGCGGCGCCGAGCCCCGTCCCGATCCCCTACCCCACGATGGGCACGGTGGCCGAAGGGGTCGTCGATCCCCCGATGCGCACGAAGATCGAAGGAAAGAAGATCCTGACGGTCGGCGGGTGCATGAAGGCGTGTCACGGCAACGAGCCGGGCACGCTGAAGGAGACATTGAGCCTCAACACGGGCGATCCGTGCTTCCCGTGGCTCGGCGCGCCGAACGTGTTCAAGGAGCGCGCCGCGGCGCTCGGGCCGGGGTGGGCCTTTACTTACGATCAATGGATCGAAGAGGGCGAGCAGGTCCTCGCGCTGCGCGACGGCGAGGGGCGATGGATCTGGTTCGAGAAGGTGGAGCCCGGCGAGACGACGTTCCACCGGCGCGAGCGGCTGGAGCTCCATCGCGATAGCGCGCGGGAGTACCGGGTGGTGGAGCTCGAGTCGCGGCAAGAGCGGGTGTTCGCGGCGGAAGGCGGGGCGAGGAGGGCGCTTCTGCGCGCGATCCGCGATGTGCACGGAAACGAGATCCGCCTGGACTACGAGGGGGAGCAGCTCGTCCGGATCGTCGACACGGCGGGGCGAGAGCTCAACAAGATCCGCGAGATCGACGCGCTCGGCAACGAGACGCGGTGGGAGGTCGAAGGCGACCTCGTCGTGCGGCAGATCGGCCCCGAAGGGCGGGTGACGCAGGTGATGCGCGACGCGCGCGGCGAGGTGAGCGCGGTGCTGCTGCCGACCGGCGAGGCATACTCGATCGCGCGCGACGGGCACGGGCGCGTCACGGGTATTTACGGGCATGACGGCCAGCTCTTCGGCTACGAGCACGACCCGCAGCACAACGTGATCGCCGAGACGGACGCGCGGGGCGCGCGGACGGTGTACACGCACGATGCGCTGGGCCGGCCGGTGACGACGACCGACGCGCTCGGGCGGACCACGCGCGTGACGTACGACCCGATGGGACGGCCGATCCGCGTGGAGCGGCCCGACGGGACGAGGACGTCCACGACTTACGATCGGATGGGCAACCCGGTGCGCCTGGTCGACGCGCTGGGACAGACGACGCAGCTCGCTTATCAGGGCACGGGCGTGCTGGCTCAGATCGCCGAGCCGGGCGGCGGCGTGTGGCGCTTCGAATATACCAAGAAGGAGCGACTGCACGTCATCATCAACCCCAAGGGCGAGAAATACGTCTTTCGTTATGACAGTGCGGGCCGGGTCGGCCAGGAGGACACGTTCGATGGCCGCAGGCTGCGGTATGGATACCGCAGCTCGGGGCGGCTCGGGCGCATCGAGCTCGCGGCGGACAAGACGTGGCGCAACCTGTTCTATGACCGCGCGGGGAACCTGATCGGCGACGAGACGCCGGACGGGGTGATCGGCTACGCGCGCGACCGGATGGGGCGGCTGGTCGGCGCCGTGCTCGAGGAGGCGAACGGGCAGCGCGTCGAGACGTGGTTCGAGCGCGACGCGTTCGGGCGCGTCGTCTGCGAGCGGCAGGGCGACAGGACGGTGCGGTACGCCCACGACGCGCGCGGACGACGCGTGGAGCGGGTGATGCCGAACGGCGCGACGACGCGGTATGCGTACGACGCGCTCGATGCGCTGATCGCGATCGAGCACGATGGGCACCGCTTGGGGGTCGAGCGCGACGTGCTCGGGCGGGAGATCCAGAGGACGAGCGGCGCGGTCGGCGAGACGGGCGAGGCCGCGATCGCGGTGCGCAGCGCCTATGATGCGATGGACCGGCTCATCGAGCAGCGCGCGACGGCGCCGGCGCCGGGGGTGCCCCAGGTGCTGATCGCGCGGCAGTGGCTCTACGACGCGCGAGGGCGCGTCGAGCGCATCGACGACGCGCGCTGGGGGGCGACGCAGTATCGCTACGATCGCGCCGACCGATTGCTGTCGGCGCAGCGCGGGAGCGTGCGCGAGGTGTTCAGCTACGATCCGGCTAGGTCGATCACGCGCATGCTTGAGGAGATCGCCGAGCGCGGTGGTGTTGGGCTGCTCGCGGAGGCCTCGTCGCAATCGTCGCAGGACTGGATGCAGCCGTCGTGGCAGATCGAGCGCGGCGGCGTGCTGCGCAAGACCGAAACGGCGGCCTACGAGGTCGATGCGCGCGGGCGGCGGACCGCCAAGGTCGAGCTCGCGCACTACCGCGCGAACCACCCGGACGGCGGGGCCGTGACGGAGCAAGACCTGACCCGGTATGCGTGGGACTGCCGCGACCGGCTGCGCGAGGTGCGCCTGCCCGATGGCACCCGGGTCGCGATGACCTATGACGCCTTCGGGCGGCGCGTGCGCAAGGAGGTGATCGGCACGGCCAGGGTGGGCCGGCCGCGCAGGGTGGATTTCGTGTGGGACGGGGACGTGCTCGCGGCCGACGTCGACAGCGAGCGGGGGGCGCGGACGTTCGTGCACGCGCCGGGGACGCTCGTGCCGCTGCTCCAGCAGCAAGACGGACGCGTGCTCACCTACGTCAACGACCACCTCGGCACGCCCAAAGAGCTGCTCGATCCACGGGGGCTCGTCGCCTGGGCAGCAGCGCACTCCGCGTGGGGCAAGATCACCGAGGTGTGGCGCGATCCGATCAGCGTGCTCAACCACAGGACCCCCGTGGAGTCGCCGTTCAGGCTGCTGGGGCAGTACGCCGACGACGAGACGGGACTCTGCTACACGCGCTTCCGGTTCTTCGATCCGGAGACGGGAGGATGGTGCACCCCGGATCCGCTGGGGCTCGCCGGCGGGCGCAACTTGTTCGCGTTCGACGGCGCTCCGAGCATCGATGTCGATCCGTTCGGTCTATCATCCTGCCTGAAACTGAACGTCCCCGTCGGCTCGGACAATATCGGTCGCGACATGAACCGAGAGGCGGTCGGGCACCTCGTCACGGCGCGGAACAACGGGGCGACCGCGCGGGAGATGGCGGATATGTACCAGGGCATGGTGAAGCAGATCCACGTTGCTGCGACCCAACACGGCCAGTCCTGGGGCGCAGCACGAATGGATTGCGTCGATGGCTCATTCGCTTTCAAAGGCGAGGGCGGTGGACGCGAGCTGGTGATCGCGCCGGACACGAAGATCCATGTCGGCCCGCCCGGGCTCATCAACACGGATCCCAGGCAAATCACCTTTGACCGGAGCGCATCACCGCCGCGGCTCCTCATGGGACCGCCCAACTTTCCTGGCCCGCCGGGGACAAGGACGGTCTGATCCCATGAGCGAGTCCGACGTCATCGTGCACGGCCAAGAGGCGTTTCAGCACCTCGACTCGATCCCCGACCGGTTCACACGAATGCTCACACATGAAGGCCTCATTGACCTGCTATCCTCGTACCGCCTGCTGCCCGGCGATTCGCCGCTGCACCTTGATATGCTCACATACACGCACTGCCTTGAGGCGATCTATGCCGACCGGGCGCGCATCGCAGCCATCGCGTCAGGCAGAGCGAAATCAATCGGCCCTGACGAACTCCGCGCGCACGCCACGGCAGCAGCAGCGACGGGCGCGATCAAGCGCGCAAGCGAGGCGCTCGCTCACTGCGAGGCGCTGCCGGACGGACCAGTACGAGAGCTCGAGCGCTTCGGGCTCGTAATATCGTCGCAAATCATCGCGGCGCGAGGATCACGCGCCCCCCCGGTCGACTTCTTCGTGCATGCGCGGTTGCTCGAGGCTTCCTTTCGGAAAACGCACTTCGTGCAGCACGTGGCCGAAGGCAAGGATCCCTCGCCCTTCATCTGAGGTCACGGAAGACAGGGTGACCGCGAGAGCGCCTGCAGACCGCGCTCGCGCCGACATCGGGGCAATCGAACGGCCGGCGGAGGAACGGCATGCCCTCAGAGGAGATGCAGAGCGTGCCGCGCTCGTGCGCATCGGCTTCAACCGGACCCCGCGACGGCAGGCCGGTGCGCCGGCGCCAGCGCACCCCCGGCACGGCGCCGCCTGCGCCGCCCGGCGCTGCGCCAAACGGCGCGCCAGCCGCCGGCTGAGCCTCCGCCGCCGCGCCGCCTCGAACCCCATCGCCGCCGCGCCGAGCGCGGCGCTGACCCGCCGGCGATCGGCGCTCAGCCCGCAGGGCCGGTCGGCGAGGCGTCCCGGCGGTCGCCCGCGGGCTCCGGGGAGCCGGCGCCCCGCGGCAGGGGCAGCGCCACGTGGAAGCTCGCCCCCTGGCCCGGCGCGCTCTCGACCCGGATCGTCCCGCCGTGGGCCCGCAGGATCTGGTCCACCACGTACAGGCCGACGCCCAGCCCGCCATAGGAGCTCGTCGGGACCGCCCGCTCGAAGCGCTCGAAGATCCGGCCGAGGTGCTCCTCCGCGATCCCGATGCCCTGATCCACGACCTCCAGCACCGCGGCGTGGCCGTCGACCGCGATCCGGATCCGGATCGGCTTGTTGCAGCCGTACTTGATGGCGTTCGTGAACAGGTTCGTGACCACCTGCTCGATGCGCAGCCGATCCCAGAGGCCGAGCACCCGCTCGGGCAGGTCGAGCTCGAGCGAGCAGCCGGACCTCTGCATCTCCGGCCCGAGGCGGGCCGCGACCTCACGCACCACGTCGCACAGGTTCACCTCTTCCAGGCGGAGCTCGATCTCCCCGCTGTCGATGCGGGTCACGTCGAGCAAGGTGTCGATGAGCTGCGAGAGCCGATCGATCTGCCGATCGGCCTGGGACAGCCGCGCGAGCGTCTGCTCCGCCGGCAGCGCGCCGCCCGCCCGGCGGATCGCGCGGATCAGGCCCTGGATCTGGAGCGTCAGCGCGCTGAGCGGCGTGCGGAGCTCGTGCGAGGCGACCGAGACGAACTCCTCGCGCACCTGGACGGCCTCGCGCGTCAGCCGCAGGAGGCGCGCGTTCTCGAGGCAGAGCGCCGCGCGCTGCGCGATGTCGAGGGTGACCGCGACGTCCGGGGGCTCGAAGCGCTCCTCCGGCTCCACCCAGACCAGGCTGAGGGTGCCGAGCACATGACCGCGCGCGGCGAGCGGCACGCACAGGTAGCTGCTGGCCCCGAGCTCCTCGATGACGCCGGGATCGCCGAGCCCGAGCGCCTCCGCGACGTCGCGCGGGGAGCACTCGACGCGCATGTCGGGCCTCCCGCGCCGGAGCACGGCCCCGCGCCCGCCCTCGCCGCCGAGGAGATCCTGCGGGGCGAGGCGCTCCACGAGCGGCGCGGCCTCGCGCCGCCGGTGCGCGGCGGCCACGCGCCGCGCCGCGCCGTCGTTCCGGAGGTCGAGCACGCACCAGGTGCAGATGCGGTCCGCGGCGAGGCGCGCCAGCGCCGCCGCGACGCTGCCCTCGTCGAGCGACACGGAGAACGAGCTCGACGCCTCCGCCAGCAGCTCCGACCGGCGCACCGCGGCCTCGGCCTCGACGCGGGCGGCCCGCTCGCGGCTCAGGAGGTGGATGCGCTCCTCCTCGTGGCGCTTGCCGTCGTCGATGTCCGTGAAGCTGCCGAGCCAGCCGACCACCCGCCCCTCCGCGTCCCGCTCCGGGAGCGCCTGGCAGAGGTGCCATCGATAGACCCCCTGAGCGGACCTGAGGCGGCACTCGCCCTGGAACGGCTCGCCTGACGCCACGGCTCCCCGCACCTGGTCGACGAACGGGCTCAGATCGTTCGGGTGCACCGCGGCCTGCCAGCCCCAGCCGAGGAGCACCTCGGGGGCGAGGCCCGTGTAGTCGAGCCAGCGCGCGCTGACGTACGTGACGCTGCCGTCGAGCGTCGCCGTGAACACGCATTGCGGGATGGAGTCGGCCAGGCTCTGATACCTCGCCTGCGCGGCGCGCCGGAGCTCCTCGACCTCGACGTCGCGCCGGCGCTGCTCGGCCTGGCGCAGGAGCTCCGCCTGCTCCTTGAGCTGCTCGCCGCGCCGGTAGAGCTCGACGAAGACGGCCACCTTCGCCCGGACGACGTCCGGATCGAGGGGCTTCGGCAGGTAGTCGACCCCGCCGGCAGCGTACGCCGCGTGGATGGCCGAGACATCGTCGGTCGCCGCGGTCAGGAAGAGGATCGGCGTGTGGCGCGACCGCTCGCGCCGCTTGACCAGCGAGGCGACCTCGAATCCATGGATGTCGGGCAATCGCACGTCGAGCAGGATGACGGCGAAGTCCCCGGACAGGACCTTGACGAGCGCCTCCCTCCCGCTCGCGGCGGTCACGAGGTGATATCTCTCGTCCGCCAGGATTACCCGGAGCGCAGCCAGGTTCTCTGGCCGATCGTCGACGAGGAGAATGCTGGGGGTCGCGGGAGCGGAGTACACGGTGTGGCCTCGTCGTTCCGTCGAGCCTCAGCTCGCGTGACAGGGCGAACAGCGGCGCCCGTCGCGCGCCCGCGGCTGGTCGTCCCAGGGCGATCGGCGATCCAGCGCTGCTGCTCCGCTGCCGTACAACGATTCCATGGCGATGACGCAAGAGGTGAGGCCGCGTCGGCGCGTCGCGTCACCGGCAAAAGGGCACGACGAAGGCGCGAGCGAGATACCCGAGACGAATCATCCTTCAAATTGTCAGCTCGACAAGAATGAATTGCTCCCTTCGACACCCTTTCTCTGGATGCCTTCCGTGCATCCAGTCGCTACCAGGCTCTCCCTGATGCGCTCAGAGGTCGAGCAGGCGCTTCCGTGATGCATGCCTGTCACGCTGGCACCGGTGTTGCCGCTCGATCCGCGGCTCGAATCGCGTGCCGGCGCTCACGATCAGAGGTCGAGCTCCTCGATCGAGGAAGCGTCGAAAGGCATGCGATCCGACACGCCGTCGTGACGCGGGTGACATGGCACATCTCCGGCGAGGAAGCGCCGCTCGGCGCCGCCGTGGAAGCGCGCCACGGCCCTTTCAACCCGATCGTCGCTCTAGCGGATGGAGAACGGATCCCGGTCGCGGAGGCTGACGTCGACGCGGAGCGACGGGATCTCGGCGCGGAGGCGCGCGGCCAGGCGCTTCAGCGCGGCGCGCTCGCTGTTCGAGTGCAGCGCCGCGACCACGGTGACGCCCGCGCTCGCGGCGCGCAGGGCGTCGTGGTGGCGCAGCTCGCCGGTGAGGAAGAGCTCGGCGCCCTGCGCGATCGCGTCGTCGAGGAGCGCGCCGCCCGCGCCGGCGCACGTGGCCGCGCGGGAGACGACCCGCGCTTCGGGGCCGGCCACGAGCAGGGCGTCGATCCCGAGGCCCGCCTTGATGCGGCCCAGGAGCTCGGGGACCGGCGCGGCGCCGGCGAGCGGGCCGATCCGGCCGATGCCGGCCCGGAGCGGCTCGACGGCGAGCTCGACCAGGTCGAACGCCACCTCCTCGTACGGGTGCGCGGCGCGCATGGCCTGCAGGGCCGCCTCGGTCCGGTCGCGGGGGACGACCATCTCCAGCCGGACCTCGGCGACCCGCTCGAGCCGACCCCTCTCGCCGACCGCGGGGTTCGAGCCCTCCTCGCCGAGGAAGGTGCCCGTGCCGGTCGTGCGGAAGCTGCAGCGGGAATACCGCCCGATCCGGCCGCCGCCCGCGGCGGCGATCGCGTCGGCCACCGCGTCGGCGTGCTCCTCCGGGACGAAGACGACGAGCTTGTGCTGCCAGGCCCTGGACGGGGCGCGCTTGAGCGGGGCGCGCGCCGCCGCCATGCCGAGCGCGTCGGCCAGGACGTCGTTGGTGCCGCCCTCGGCGACGTCGAGCGCGGTGTGGGGCGAGTACAGCGCGATGCCGTCGCGGATCGCCTCGAAGACGGGGCTCGGCGCGACGACGCGCTTCACGGCCTCGAACAGCGGCGGGTGGTAGGCGACCACGAGGTCGCAGCCGAGGTCGCGCGCTTCCCGGGCGACCTCGGGGGTGTAGTCGATCGCGAGGAGCGCCGCGGACGACGGCCGCGCCGGGTCGCCCGCGAGCAGCCCCACGTTGTCCCAGGGCTCGGCGAAGCGGACCGGGGCGATCGACTCGAGCGCGGCGAGGACGTCCTTGAGGAGGGCCATGCGCCTCTATACCAGACAGGGAGGTCCGCCCGACCCGGGAGGCCCGCGTCGCGTCCTCCCCGGCCCGGGGGGAGCGCTCAGCCGGCAGGCTCGGCCGCGGCCTCGTAGAGCTCGGAGACGTCGAGCCGCGCGCCGATGGAATCGAGGTGCGCGACCTCCCCCTCGCGCGCGACGGCGGACGTCCACCCGCCGCCGGCGTCGCGGGTCCAGACCTCCACGCAGCGCTCCCGGTGCGATACGAGGACGTACTGGCGCAACGAGGGCAGGGTCTTGTAGTGCTCGAACTTGTCCCCCCTGTCGTACACCTCGGTGCTGCGACTCAGCACCTCGACGATGAGCGTGGGGTTCGTCACGGCCTGCTCGTCCCTCTCGTCCCGCTCGATCGGCCCGCACACGACCGTGACGTCGGGATAGGTGGCGAGGCCGGTCGAGGGCACCCGCACGCGCAGATCGGCGTCGTGAGCCCGGCATCGCCCCCGGCGCAGCTCGGGGAAGAGGAGGCCGATGACCGCCGCCGCCAGCGCGGCATGCTCGGGGGTACCCCCCGCCATCGCGTAGATCTGGCCGTCGAGGAACTCGTGCTTGACGTTGCTGGACGCCTCGAGGGCGAGGTACTCGGCGTACGTGTAGCGGATGCGATGGGCCGGGGCGACCATGGCGATGCGGCATCATGACACGGTGAGCATCCGGCGCCTGCGCCTCCGGGACCGGGCCCCCGGCGCCTGGCGGGGCGGGCCGCCTCGGGCCCCGCCCCCGGGCCGATCCCCTCCCACCGCGCGGAACCTCGCCCGGACCCGTCGCGGAGCCCACCAGATCGCGCCGGATCCGTCTACAGTGCGCCGCCATGGCCAACCCGAACGACGCCGATCCGACCCGTCCGAGTGAAGCTCCCCCCGCGTTCTTCCGCGGAGCTCCGACACCGGACGCGCGCACCGGCATGCACCCCCTCGCGCTCCGCCGCGCCTTCGCCGACCACCTCCACTACTCCCGCGCCCGGGACACCCAGAGCGCCACGCCGTTCGACCGCTACGTCGCCCTCGCCCTCTCGGTGCGCGACCGCCTCGTCGACCGGTGGACCAGGACCCAGCAGACCTACTACGCCAGGGACGTCAAGCGGGCCTATTATCTCTCGGCGGAGTTCCTCCTCGGCCGCGCCCTCGTCGCCAACCTGCAGGCGCTCGACATCTACGACAGCTACCGGACCGTGCTCGCGGAGCTCGGCCACAACCTCGACGACCTCGTCGAGCAGGAGCCCGACGCCGGGCTCGGCAACGGCGGCCTCGGGCGGCTCGCCGCCTGCTTCCTCGACTCCATGGCCACGATCGGCCTGCCCACCTTCGGGTACGGCATCCGGTACGAGTTCGGCATCTTCGAGCAGACCATCCGCGACGGTTACCAGGTCGAGCGCGCCGACGAGTGGCTCCGCTTCGGCAACCCCTGGGAGGTCGAGCGCCCCGAGCACGCCGTCCCGGTCTCGTTCGGCGGCTACACCGAGCGCATCCCCGACCGGCGCGGCGGCTTCCGCGTCATCTGGCGCCCCGCCGAGCAGGTCATCGGCGTCCCGTTCGACACCCCGATCGCCGGCTTCCGCTCGAACACCGTCAACACCCTCCGGCTCTGGTCCGCCCGCGCCGGCGAGGAGTTCGACTTCGAGCTCTTCAACGCCGGCGACTACGTGCACGCCGTCCACGAGAAGAACCAGTCGGAGGTCATCTCCAAGGTCCTCTACCCCAACGACAACTTCGACAAGGGCAAGGAGCTGCGCCTCCGGCAGGAGTACTTCTTCGTCGCCTGCTCCATCGCCGACATCGTGAACCGCTACCGCCGGGTCCACCCGGACTTCTCGCGCTTCGCCGAGAAGAACGCCATCCAGCTCAACGACACGCACCCCGCCATCGCCATCGCCGAGCTGATGCGCGTCCTCGTCGACGAGCACCTCGTCGCCTGGGAGGACGCGTGGAAGCAGACGGTCGCGTCCTTCGGGTACACGAACCACACGCTGCTCCCCGAGGCGCTCGAGCGCTGGCCCGTCTCGCTCTTCGAGCGCCTGCTGCCGCGGCACCTCGAGATCATCTACGAGATCAACCGGCGGTTCTTGCGCGAGGTCATGGACGCCCACCCGCAGGACCACGAGCGCGTGGCGAGGATGTCGCTCATCGAGGAGGGGCACGAGCGCCACGTGCGCATGGCCCACCTCGCCGTGGTCGGCTCGCACTCGGTCAACGGCGTGGCCAAGCTCCACTCCGAGCTCGTCAAGCGCGACCTGCTCCGCGACTTCCACGACCTCTGGCCCGAGCGGTTCAACAACAAGACGAACGGCGTGACGTTCCGGCGGTGGCTGCTCGCCTGCAACCCGCAGCTCGCCCAGCTCGTCTCCGAGAAGGTCGGCCCGAGCTGGGTGACGGAGTTCGACCGGCTGCGCGAGCTCGAGCGGCACGTCGACGACGCGGGGTTCATCGACCGCATCGCCGAGGTCAAGCGCGCCAACAAGGTGGCGCTCGCGCGCATCATCGAGCGGACGCTCGACGTCAGCGTCGACTCGACGTCGATCTTCGACGTGCAGATCAAGCGCCTGCACGAGTACAAGCGCCAGCTCCTCAACGCGCTGCACATCGTCGCGCTCTACCTGCGCCAGAAGCGCGGCGAGCACGTCACGCCGCGGACCTTCATCTTCGGCGCGAAGGCGGCCCCCGGCTACCGGCAGGCGAAGCTCATCATCAAGTTCATCCACGCGGTCGCCTACGTGGTCAACGGCGATCGGCGCCACAGCGCGATCCGGGTCGCGTTCATGCCGAACTACCGCGTGTCGCTGGCCGAGCGCATCATCCCGGCCGCCGACGTCTCCGAGCAGATCTCGACCGCGGGCATGGAGGCGTCGGGCACGGGCAACATGAAGCTCGCGCTGAACGGCGCGCTCACCGTGGGCACGCTCGACGGGGCCAACATCGAGATCCGCGAGGCGGTGGGCGCGGAGAACTTCTTCCTGTTCGGCCTGACCGCCGACGAGGTGATCGCCCGCCGCCGCCAGGGCTTCCAGGGGCGCGACGCCGTCGCGGCCGATCCGGAGCTCCGCGAGGTGATCGATCTCATCGCGTCGGGCTTCTTCTGCCCGGAGTACCGGGAGCTCTTCCACCCGCTGCTCGATCGCCTGCTCGGCCACGACGAGTACATGATGCTCGCGGACTTCACGGCCTACGCCGCCTGCCAGCGCGAGGTGGAGGCGGCCTACGCCGACCGGAAGCGCTGGATGCGCAAGGCGGCGCTGAACATCGCCCGGGTGGGCGAGTTCTCCTCCGATCGCACGGTGCGCGAGTACGCGCGCGACATCTGGGGCCTCTCGCCCGTCGAGATCGACCTCTCCGGCACGATGTCGCTCCGCTGAGCGCCTGAGCTCGCCAGGACGCCCCCGGTGGGCCCGCCCGGGGCGAGATCGCCCCGCCGGGCGGCCGGGGGGAGAGGGCGGCCGGGGGGGCTCCCCTCCGGGGCTTGCGTTCCGGCGTGCCCCTGTCGTGGCTCGCCGTAACGAAGGCCCCTCCGGGGAGCCCCCCCGGCCGCCCTCTCCCCCCGGCCGCCTTCGCTGCGAGCAGGCCTCCCGGGGCCGAGGCGGCGTCGCGTAAAATCAGCGCGGAAAATCCCATCCCGTGCGCGTGCAGAACTACCGCGGACGGAGCATGCTTCGGGAGCGGGAGCCGTCGTCGTCGGCCGCTTGCCGGGGCGGGGCTCTTGCTATCCTTCCCGACGGATTTATGCCGAACGATCCTGAGGAAAGAGAAGACTGGGAAGGCGATCTCGCGACGGAGAGGGAACGCAAGGTCGAGCGGGCCCGCCGTTACAAGGTCGTGCTCCACAACGACGACTACACGACGATGGAGTTCGTCGTGCTCGTCCTCATGAAGTTCTTCCACCGCACCGAGACGGAAGCCACGCACATCATGTTGAGCGTGCACCACCGCGGCCACGGCGTCGCGGGCGTGTACACCAGGGATATTGCGGAGACCAAGGTCGCCCAAGTCCAGGACTTCGCCAAGGAGCACGGGATGCCCCTTCGGTTGACCGCCGAGCCGGAATGACCATGCGCATCAGCCACGAAGTAGAGATCGCCTTCTCGGTCGCCACCCGGGAGGCCTCGCGCCGCCGGCACGAGTTCGTCACCATCGAGCACCTGCTCTACGCGCTGCTCTTCGACGAGGAGACCGCCGAGGTCGTCCGCCACGCGGGCGGCGACGTCCCGCGGCTCATGAAGAAGCTCGAGCGCTTCCTCGACGAGGAGATCGAGGCGCTGCCGGAGGACTCGGACACGAACCCGACGCTCTCGCTCGGCTTCCAGCGCGTGGTCGGCCGCGCCGCGATGCACGTGCAGTCCTCGGGCAAGAAGGAGCTCAAGGGGGCGAACGTGCTGGTCGCGATGTTCGCCGAGCGCGACTGCCCGGCGGTGAGCCTCCTCGGCGAGCAGGGGGTCAGCCGCCTCGACGTCGTGAAGTACATCTCGCACGGCATCTCGAAGGCGGGCCAGGAAGACAGCCTCCGCGAGGAGCCCGAGGAGGGCGCCGAGCCCGGCAACGCGCAGCCGGTCAAGGACCCGCTCGACGCGTTCACGACCAACCTGAACCGGGAGGCGGCCGAGGGGCGCATCGATCCGCTCGTCGGCCGGGAGCTCGAGGTCGCCCGCACGATCCAGGTGCTCGCGCGGCGCCGCAAGAACAACCCCCTGCTCATCGGCGACGCCGGCGTCGGCAAGACGGCGATCGTCGAGGGGCTCGCGCAGCAGATCGAGAAGAACGAGGTGCCGGTGCCGCTCCGGGGCGCGACCGTCTACGCGCTCGACATGGGCGCGCTGCTCGCCGGCACGAAGTACCGCGGCGACTTCGAGAACCGGCTGAAGGCGGTGCTGCGCGCGCTCGAGAAGCAGCCGGGCTCGATCCTCTTCATCGACGAGATCCACACGATCATCGGCGCCGGCGCCGCGAGCGGCGGGACGATGGACGCCTCGAACCTGCTCAAGCCCGCGCTCGCCTCCGGCCGGCTGCGCTGCATCGGCGCGACCACGTTCCAGGAGTACCGCGGGCACTTAGAGCGCGACAGCGCGCTCGCCCGGCGCTTCCAGCGCATCGAGGTGACCGAGCCGTCGATCGACGAGACGACGAAGATCCTGAAGGGCCTGCAGAAGCGCTACGAGGAGTTCCACAAGGTCACCTACACGGACGAGGCGATCGAGGCGGCGTCCAAGCTGTCCGCGCGTTACCTCCAGGATCGCCGGCTGCCGGACAAGGCGATCGACCTGCTCGACGAGGCGGGCGCGGCGGCGCGCCTGCGCCACGGCGACGGGTACACGGTCGAGGCGTCGGACATCGAGCTCGTCGTCGCGAAGATGGCGCAGATCCCGCCGCGGCAGGTCTCGACCTCGGACAAGGCGCAGCTCAAGGATCTGGAGCAGTCGCTGCGCTCGGTGATCTTCGGCCAGGACGAGGCCGTGAAGCAGCTCGCGTCGGCGATCAAGCTGTCGCGCGCGGGGCTCCGGGCGCCGGAGAAGCCGATCGGCTCGTTCCTGTTCTCGGGCCCGACCGGCGTCGGCAAGACCGAGCTCGCGAAGCAGCTCGCGAAGGCGCTCGGCATCGGCTTTTTGCGCTTCGACATGAGCGAGTACCAGGAGCGCCACACGGTCTCGCGGCTGATCGGGGCGCCGCCCGGCTACGTCGGCTTCGATCGCGGCGGCCTGCTGACGGAGGCGGCGGCGAAGACGCCGCACGCGGTGCTCCTGCTCGACGAGATCGAGAAGGCGCACCCGGACGTGTTCCAGGTCCTGCTCCAGGTGATGGATCACGGCACGCTGACGGACAACAACGGCAAGAAGAGCGACTTCCGGCACATGGTGCTCATCATGACGAGCAACGTGGGCGCGCGGGAGCTCGCGCAGGCGCGGGTCGGCTTCGGCGAGCGGGGGACGGCGGGCGACGACGACAAGGCGTACAAGAACACGTTCAGCCCGGAGTTCAGGAACCGGCTGGACGCGCGCATCATGTTCCGGCCGCTCGATCCGTCGGTGATGGGGAGCATCGTCGACAAGTTCATCGGCGAGCTCGCGGCGATGCTCGCGGACCGGGAGGTGACCGTCGAGGTGAACGAGCGGGCGCGGGGCGAGCTCGCGACGCGAGGGTACGACCCGGCGAACGGGGCGCGGCCGCTGGGGCGCGTGATCGAGAACGAGATCAAGCGACGGCTCGGGGACGAGCTGCTGTTCGGGGCGCTCGAGAACGGGGGGACCGTCGCGATCGATTTCGATGGGAAGGAGTTCACGTTCGCGTTCTCCGCGAAGGAGGGGGCGAACGGGGGGGGCGAAGGCGAGAAGGCGAGGGCCGCGGTCAGTTCAGCGAGTGCGGCATCGCCAGCGTGAAGGGCGCAATCTCCGCGTCGAACATCCGGCCGTCGGGGCGGTGCATCTGATAGGTCCCTCGCATCGTCCCGCGCGGGGTCTCCAGCACACAGCCGCTCGTGTACTCGAAGTGCTCCCCTGGCTTGAGCGAAGGCTGCTGCCCCACCACCCCCGGCCCGCGCACCTCCTCCACCTTCCCGCTCCCGTGCGTGATGATCCAGTGCCTCGTCTTCAGCTGCGCAGGCTCGGTGCCTTCGTTCGCGATCCGCACCGTGTAGGCGAAGACGTACCGATGCTCCGTCGGCGAAGACTGCGTGGGGACGTAGACGGTCGAGACAGTGATCCGGATGCCCTGCGTGATGGCGGTCGACACAACCACGCACTGCCACCGCTGCGCCGCGCGCACAAGGGCCCGGTAACAGGAGAAGCTGGCCAGGCGCGACCAGAGGCGCCCGGTGGTGGCCTCGTTCGGGGGGCTCACCTCCGGAGCTTGCGTTCCGGCGGGCCTAGGTTGTGACCCGCCCACATTCCAGCCCCTCCGGTGAGCCCCCCGAACGAGGCCACCACCCGCCCCGTGCGCCGGCGTTGACAGGCTCCGAGCTCGTCCGCACGTTTCGTCGACCGTGGCTGAACGAACCGTGGAGGAACGCGCCGTGGCGGAACAGGAGCGGATCGGTGCTGGAAATATGGACGGCGAGCGGTTCGTCCCGATCGCGCTCCTGCCGCCCCGCGGCGATCGGGCGGCGATCCTCCAGAGCAGCGGCACCCCGGGCGAACAGCGGGAAGACCACGGGCTCGGATTGACGGCGATCGGGCCCATCACGCCGGAACGCAAGATCCGCGAGTGGGCCCTCGTCCTGCAATCGAGCGAGCTTTGGCACGCCGTCCGGTACACCTCGGCAGGCTGGGTGCTCCTCGTGCGCGACGAGGATTACGCCCTCGCCGCAAGCTCGATCGATCGGTACGAGGCCGAGAATCGCGACTGGCCCCCTCGCCGCCCCCGCGAGCGCCTGCGCCACCCGCCCTCCCCGGTCGCGGCCATCCTGTTCGCCGCGGCCGCCCTCTTCTTCTTCCTGGTCACCGGCCCCGCGAGCGGCGGAGGTGTCTGGTTCCGGCGCGGCGCGTCCGTCGCCGATCTCGTCATCGGGCCCGAGCCGTGGCGCGCCATCACCGCGCTCACGCTGCACGCCGACTCGGGCCACGTGCTCGGCAACGTCATCTCCGGGACGGTGTTCGCCTCCGCCGTGCAACGCCGCCTCGGCCCGGGCGGCGGCGCGCTCGCCGTGGTCGCCTCGGGCACGCTCGGCAACCTCGCGAACGCGCTCTGGCACGAGAGCATGGGCCAGCACCACGCCTCGATCGGCGCCTCCACCGCGGTGTTCGGCGCGATCGGGCTGCTCGCCGCCACGCAGCTCGTGCTCGACCGCGCCCAGGACAGCGCCGGAGGCGAGAAGCGCGGCCTCATCCAGATCGCCGCGCCGCTCGCCGGCGGCCTCGCCCTCCTCGGCGCCCTCGGCGCGAGCCCGCGCTCCGACCTCGGCGCCCACCTCTTCGGCCTGCTCAGCGGCGTCGTGATCGGCCTCGTCGCCGGCCTCGCGCTGCGCGGTCGGCCCGCGAGGGCCCGCCCCCTCGTCCAGGTCGCGCTCGGCGCCGCGGCGGCGGCGATCCTCCTCGGCGCGTGGCAGGTCGCGCTCATCGCCTGACGCCGCACCACCCGCCGGCGCCGCGCGCTCAATCCACCGGCCAGAGCCCCACCGTCCCGCCCACCCAGGTCAGTTCCCGGTTCTGATCGACCCCGAGCATCTTCCCGCGCGACAGCCGGACCAGGTTGAGCACGAGCGAGAGCGCCGGCTCGTCCGGCGCGCGCAGGAACATCATCCGGACCTCGGCCTTCACCCCGGCGCCGTCCGGCATCACGAGCGCCGGCTCGTACGCGACCTTCTCCTGGAGCAGCCACCGCGCGCGCTCGCGCGCCGGGATCGCCGCGAGATCCGCGGGCGTGACGTCGACCTTCACGCCGGAGCCCGCGAAGGAGAACAGCGGCTTGAGCACGTAGCGCTCGAGATCCGCGGGCGCGCGATCGATCTCGCTGAGGAGCCGCGCCCGCGGGACCGCCGGGTGGTCGACGTGAGGCAGCGTGTACTTCGACCACGCCCAGTACCAGTTCGGGTGCGAGCACCACGTGACGTCGAGCGGCTCGCCGTACCGGAACGGGAGCTCGACCCGCGTCGACTCGAGCTCGTCGAACACGACGCGGTTGTACAGCCGGCGGACCGGGACGAGGCGCCCGTTCACGCGGCGGTACAGCCGATCCTTCTCCCGGACGAGCGCCGTCGGGCAGACCGCGTCGACGCCGAGGAGCTGCTTCGTCGCCACGAAGTCCGGATAGGTCTTCTGCCGCTCCGGGTGGAGATCGAGCAGCACCACCGCCTCCTCGGGCTCGCCCGCGAGCACCGCCCGGCGCAGCCACGCGACGACCTCGTCGTGGCTCCGACCGCCGAAGCAGCACGACCAGCGCCGATCGAGCCCCGGCATGCCGGCGAGCGTCTCGGCCAGGATCTCCTCCTGGACCAGCATGAGCGCGTAGAGCGAGGGGAACGCCTGCAGCTCGACCACCTTGCCGTCGAGCTCGCCGTCCGGGCCGCGCACGATCGCGAAGTCCACCTGCGCGCAGTTGGGCAGCGCGTCCATCCCGGGCGCGTCGAGGTGCGCGGGGATGGCGCGCTTCATCGCCTCGACGAGCGCGGGGCTCGAGATCTGCCGCACGATCTCGGTGGCGCTCCGCTCGAGGCGCTCGCGCAGCCGGGCCGGCAAGAACAGCGGCGTCTCGGCGACGCGGAACGGGATCCGGCACGCGAGCCGCCGCTCGAGGCGGCCGAGGTAATCCCCGTAGGTGGACGGCCCGAAGGCGGCGTTGAAGGCGCGCCGGAGAGTGGGTTCCATGAATTTTGGTGGTATCACGGCGGCCAGCGCGACTGCACGACCCGGCCGCGCCGAGCGCGGCGACCGGGAAGCGCCCCCACGGATCCGATCCGGCTTGAGGCGCCGTGCGCCGCGACTAGAGTCGCGACGAACCCTCGCCGAGGCCTTGCCACGATGACGATGATCACGCTCCGTTACGCCAAGGTACTGCCGCTCGTCGCCGCGCTGGCCGCGGCGTGCTCGAAGACCCCGCCCGAGCCGACGGCCACATCCACGCCCGCGGCGCCGGCGACCGGCCAGGCCACCGCGGAGGCCCAGGCGCCGGCCGCCCCGAAGCCGGCGCCGGCCGCCGGGCAGGCCGGGGGAGAGCTCGCCTGGGACGCGCCCGCGAGCTTCGAGAGCGCGCCGAACCCGAACGCGATGCGCAAGGCCACGTACAAGATCAAGCGCGCCCCGGGCGACGCCGAGGACGCGGAGCTCAGCGTGAGCCGGGCCGGCGGCAGCGTGGAGGCGAACATCACGCGCTGGATCGGCCAGTTCTCCGAGAAGAGCGGCGAGCCGAAGCGGCACGAGCTCAACGTGGGCGGCATCAAGGTCACCGTGGTCGAGATCCGTGGGACCTTCAGCGGCTCCGGGATGCCCGGCATGCCCGCCTCGGCGCCGAAGCCGAGCCAGGCCATGCTCGGCGCGATCGCCGAGGTGCCCTCGGGCGAGAGCTGGTTCTTCAAGATGACCGGCCCCGAGAAGACGGTGACCGCGGCGCGCGGCGACTTCGACAAGCTCCTGAACAGCCTGCGCTTGAAGTGACGCCGGCTCACGCGGCGACGTCCCCCTCGAAGAGCCGCGCGAGCGCCGGCGGCAGCGCCTCGGGGCCGACCGGCGCGGCGTCCGCCGCCGCGCGCGCGCTCGAGAGCGTCTGCCAGAGCAGGATCGTCTCCGCCGGGCGCTCCCGCCCGATCTCGCGCAAGGCGGCGAGCGCCTTGCCGCTGTACGTGACCTCCCCCGGCACGCCGATCAGCCGCTCCACCTCGGGGATCGCCGCGATCGAGGCGGGGGTCGGGGCGCCGTAGCCGGGGCCGACCGCGCGGTGATCGATCTCGAAGCGGACGTCGGGGAGCCGGCGCCGGGTGAAGCGCGGCGCGCGCCGGGCGAGGTAGCGCATCATGCTGCCGATCTCGTACCGGACGACGGCGCGGTTCGAGGCGATGCGCTCGGTGATGCGCACGCCGACGATCGTGGTCGGCCAGCCGAGCATCGCCGCGCCGAGCGCGAGCCCCGCGACCGTCCCGCCCGTGCCCGTGGGGACGACGATGCGATCGGGGCGCGGGGCCTCGCCGCGCCGGACCTGCTCCGCGAGCTCCAGCATCGCGTCGACGTAGCCGAGGCACGGGAGCGCGGACGACGCGCCGGGCAGGATGAAATAGGGGCGATCGGCCCGCCCGAGCGCGCGGAGCGCGCAGAGCGCCGTGGTCGCGTACCCGCCGCCGTGGACGAGCTCCGCGCCGCTCTCGGCGTCGGCGAGGAGCGCCCGGCGGGCGAAGCGGGTCACCGGCTGATCGAACAGGACCGCGGTCACGGCGAAGCCGAGCGCCCGGCCGAAGATCGCCGTGGCCGTGACCTGCGTCGACGCGAGCCCGCCGACGGTGACGAGCGTCCTCGCCCCGCGCCGCTCCGCGTCCGCGAGCAAAAACTCGAAGCGCCGCACCTTGTTGCCGCCGTAGAGCGGCGAGATCCGATCGTCGCGCTTCATCCAGACGCCGCCGCGGCCGAGGTAGCCCTCGATCGCCGCGCAGGGGACGACCGGCGTCGGCGCGTGCGCGAGCGGGCGCCACGGGACCTGACCCGCGAGCTCGGGCAGCTCGGCGAAGAGCGGCAGCTCCCTGGCAGCGGGCAGGGAGCCGCGGGCGGCGCGCCGACCGTCGTCCCGCTCAGGCACGCGCCGCCGCGCCGTGCCCCGCCGGAGGGCCGCCCGGGCCGGCCTGCGCCCCCGCGTCGTCGGCGTCGTCCTCCGTCGCGGCGCCGGGCTGGCCGGCGCGCACGACCAGGGGATCGCTGAGGTACGTGTCCGTCAGCCGCTTCGGCCCGGCGAGCCCGAGCAGCCGGAGCGGCAGGAGGAGCACCGAGAGCACCCACGACGCGAGGCCGAGCGCGAGCTTGCCGGCGTACGCCTCGGCCACGAGCGCGAGCTTGCGGGCGGTCGACATCGACGAGATCGGCGCCGCGGTCAGGCCGATCCGCATGAGGCGGAGCTCCGCGATCCGCACCGAGTGGCGGACCAGATCGGGCAGGCGCCGCAGCGCCGGGTGGTCCATCGGCAGGCGCTTCTTCATGAACGCCTCGAGCCGCGACACGCCCCAGAGCGACACCAGCGCGAGCCCGAGCAGCCGGCGCCGGAGCGCGGGCCTGCCCGCGATGGCCTTCCTGGTCTGCTGCTCGCCGAAGTCGACGTGGCGCTCTTCCTGCCGGACGCCGCGCTTCAGGATGGCGACGATCTCCGGCTCGTCCACGGTGTCGATCATCGCGTAGAAGGCCTGGAGGACGAGGCCCTCGCCGAGCGCCATCTCGAGCGCGACGTGCTCGGCCCAGTCGCCGCCCATCAGCCCGGTCGCGAGGAACCGGACGCTCCACGCGGCCTTCTCCGGCGGCGCGCCCAGGATCTCGAGGATGCGGAGGAAGTTGCCGACGTGCTGGAACTCCTCGACCGCCTGGCGCGCGAGGAAGCGCGCGGACTCCAGGTCGGGGGCGTTGTAGAGCCAGTGGCCGATCTGGACGCCGGTGATCTCCCCGTAGAGGAACTGCTGGACCGCCCAGACGATCACGTCCTTGTCCTTGACGGGATCGAGCTTGGCGCCCTGGAAATCGAACGCCATCTCTTCGCGGGTCACCAGCATCGCTCGCCCTCCGGAGCGATGAATCTAGCCCAGACCGCGGCCCCGGGCAGGCCCGCGATGCGCCCGCCCGCGCGGCGGAGGGCGGTGGGGCACGCCACACCGCGCGGCTCGGCTCGCCCGGGCGGAGCCTCCGTCGGCCTCGTGGTATACGGCCGCGGCGGCGGCTCAGGAGCCGCCGACTCGAACCTCAGGAGAAGCACCATGGCGCGCGTCCACAACTTCAACCCTGGCCCTGCCGGGCTCCCCCTCCCCGCCCTCGAGCGCGCGCAGCGCGAGCTCATCGACTTCGAGGGGACCGGCATGTCGATCATCGAGCACAGCCACCGCGGCAAGGCGTTCGACGCGGTGCACAGCGAAGCGATCTCGCTGCTCCGGCGGCTGCTCGACGTGCCGGACGACTACCACGTGCTGCTCCTGCAGGGCGGCGCGTCCATGCAGTTCGCCGTGGTGCCGATGAACCTCCTGCCGCCGGACCGGAGCGCCGATTACCTCCTGACCGGCGGCTGGTCCGAGAAGGCCTTCGCGGAGGCGAAGCGCGTCGGCAAGGCCCGCGCCGCGGCGAGCACCGCGGTGGACAAGCGCTACACCCGGATCCCCCGTCAGGGCGAGCTGTCGCTCGATCCGGACGCCGCCTACGTCCACATGACGACCAACAACACGCTCTTCGGGACCCAGTGGCACTGGCTGCCCGAGACGGGCGATGTGCCGCTCGTCGCGGACATGTCGTCAGACATCATGTGGCGCCCGATGGATATCTCCAGATTTGCCCTGATCTACGCCGGCGCCCAGAAGAACATCGGGCCGAGCGGGCTCACGATCGTCATCGCCCGGAAGGACCTCGTTGACAGCGCGAGAAAGGATATTCCGGTCATTTTCCGTTATGCCACTCACGCAGCCAGCAACTCGCTCTACAACACACCTCCGACATTCGCAATCTACCTCATGCGCAACGTGCTCGCGTATACGCTTGAGGTCGGTGGGCTCGAGGAGGTCGAGCGACGCAACCGCAAGAAGGGGGAGCTGCTGTATGCGACCCTGGACGCAAATCCGGATTTTTTCCTGGCTCCGGTCGAGAAGGAGAGCCGTTCGTTCATGAACGTGGTGTTCCGGCTGCCCAGCGAGGAGATGGAGAAGCGCTTCGTCGCCGAGGCCGCAAAGGAGGGCATGGTGGGGCTCGCCGGACACAGGTCGACCGGGGGTATCCGGGTTTCGCTCTACAACGCTGTATCCGTTGAGTCGGTGGAGCGCCTGACGGCGTTCATGCGGGACTTCGCCAAGAGGGGTTGAGCGGCCGCGGGATAACGACATTCTCGTCATTTCCAGGCTCGCCGAGGTTTCCACATGCGTCCTCGGCGAGCTCCGTTGAATTCGTCACGTCCCAACCTTCAGCCCGCTTGACGTTGTTCCGCCCGGCACAACAGGCCCCCGCGGAAAGGGTCTGTCGACCTTTCCACTGCTTGGAAGGGGGGCGGTGAACGCCGTTCCCCGACCGGCGCCGGGAGGGGATGGCGAACGCTGATCTCCGACCGATATCGGGAGGGGGCGGTGAGCGCCGTTCCCCGACCGGTACCGGGAGGGGATGGTGAACGCCGTTCCTCGACCGGCTCGCAGCCCCTGTTGGATACGTGAATCGAGCGAGCCAACCGTAAGGAGAGGATGATGGCGAGCATGGATGATCGTGGGATGGTTTCCAGGATTGAGGAGGACCAGGAGGGGAAAGGGGCCTTGCCGAGCGAGCCCCCGCCGTCGTCAGCGACGCAGAGGCCGGCGAGCGAGCGCCAGCAGCGAGGGTTCGCCGCCATGGATGAGGAGCGCCAGCGCAAGATCGCCAGCAAGGGCGGGAAGGCGGCGCACGAGAAGGGCACGGCCCACGAGTTCACGCGCGACGAGGCCCGCGCCGCCGGCAAGAAGGGCGGCGAGGTCGTCAGCCAGAACCGCAAGCACATGGCCGAGATCGGCAGGCGGGGCGGCGAGCGCGTGAGCCAGGACCGGGCTCACATGGCCGAGATCGGCCGCAAGGGCGGCGAGGCCGTGAGCGGCGACCGCCAGCACATGGCGGAAATCGGCCGCAGGGGCGGCGAGTCGCGGGGCGATCAGCCGCGCGGAGACCAGCAGCGCTGATCGGGGGAGGCGAGGGGCCCGGCGCGGTGGCGCCGGGCCAGCCCCTCTCTCTGCCCCACGCGCGCTGCCCTCGCCCCGCGGCGCCCGGCCGTGGCCCCACAGGGCGCCTCCCCGACCCCACAGGGCGCCTCCCCGAGGCGACGGCGAAGAGCCCCCCTCGCGCGACAAGGGGGGTTGAAATCACCCGAAGAGAGAGGATCTCGGATCCGTCGAGGCGCCAGGGACGCCGGGAACAGAAACCTGTCCCGGCGGGTGGTGCGGCCCTGGCCGCTCTGCCTGATCCGGTGGGAGGACGGCGCGGGCGTCAGCCCGGCGCGATCGCGCCCAGCGAGACGTCGCTCGGCGTCTCCTTCGGCCCGGGGATCCACTCCTCGTCAGGCTCCTCCGGCGGCAGCACGACCGGGGCGCCATCGTAACGCAGGCGCTTTCCGGGCCAGATGAAGCTGCGGAACACGTAGGCGAGCAGCGACGGCTGGTCGAGGCTCGGGTGGATGAACGGGGCCACGCGCCGCGCGTGCTCGGCCGGCAGGAGGCTCCAGTGCAGGCCGGGCTCCATGTGGTGAATGGAGTGAAAGCCGTTGTTGTACGTCCACCAGTTGACCAGCCGGCCGACGAAGTTGCGCGAGTGGTTGTACTCGCTGCGCTCGTCGCAGCCGTCGTGCTGGAGGTAGTTCATCGTCACGATCCCCCACGCGGCGTACTGGTGGGGGATCAGCACGTAGACGAGGAACTTCTCCCAGTCGAGCGCGAGCAGCGCCCCCATCGTGCCGAGGAACACCACCGACTCGAGGGCCATCTGCCGGAACCAGGGCGGGTTCCGCCGGTACATCGCCTTGAAGTAGCGCATGTCCGCCGGCAGGATGTCCCGGACCACGCGGCTCATGAAGAGGAGCCCGTTGAGCAGGTTCCATCGATAACGCACCTTCGTGGTGCGCATCACGTCACGCCGGGACTGCGTGTACTTGTGATGGCTGAGGTTATGGCCCGGCACGTACGCGCTGACCGGGTGCCCGTACGTCAGCGTGAGCGCGACCTGGAAGGCGCGGTTCAGCCATCGCTGGTGGAACACCGGGCAATGGACCGTGTTGTGGGTCGCGACCGCGCCGAGGAACGAGAGCACGCAGGTCATCGCGACGAGCGGAATCGCGAGCCAGAGCGCGGTCGGCGCGTAGATCCACTGCACGGCGACGAGGACGAAATAGGCAGCGACGAAGAGGAGCGTCTTGATATCGGCGCGGTAGCGAAGCATGGCGTTCTGCGCGGCAACGAGGGCCGCTCGCCTGTCCCGGCCGGCCAGGACGCGGCGCGAGGCGTCGCTGGCCAGGCCCGGCGGGCGCGGCGGCCCGTCGAACTGTCGGAGCTCTTCGTAACCGCATTTCGTCTTGCTCGGAAGCGCCAATTTGGCGCAGCACGGAAGCTTCGAGTCGTCTTCCGTCGTCGCGCTCACCATCGGATGTGTGCTCGGTGCGATCCGTCCTACGCACCTCGCCCCCTCCGCGCGCGCGGCGCGAGGGCAATGCGGGTGTGGACCACGCTCTCCCCTGTCCTGCGCAGCGCGCGCCGGAGCGCTCCGGCGCGCTCCGGCGCGGCCCTGGCCGAGCTCGGCTCGCGCTTGACGACCCCGTCGCGAACCGCCAACGTGGCCCCCGTGAGCTCATCCCCTCCCGGCTTCGATCCGAACGGTCCTGCGCTCGGCCACGGGATCTACGGCTTGCCGCACACCCCCGACGAGGCCCGGGTCGTCCTCATCCCGGTGCCCTGGGAGCCCACGGTGTCCTATCGCCGCGGCGCCGCCAAGGGCCCGGCGGCGATCCTGCGGGCCAGCCGGCAGATCGACCTCTTCGACCTGCACACGGGCAGGCCCTACGAGCAGGGCATCGCGATGCTCGACGTCGACCCCGACATCGCGCGCTGGAACGCGGAGGCGTGCGCGGCGGCCGAGCCGGTCCTCGCGGCGCACGGGGAGGTCGCCGGCGACCGGGACCTCGAGGCGCGCCTCGCCGCGGTGAACGCGCTGTCGCGCCGGCTGAACGAGCGGGTCGGGGAGATCGCCAGGCGCTGGCTGGAGCGGGGCAAGCTCGTCGGGCTCGTCGGCGGCGACCACTCGGCCCCTTACGGCACGATCGCGGCGCACGCCGAGCGCTACCCCGGAATGGGGATCCTCCACGTCGACGCGCACGCCGACCTCCGCGACGCGTACGAGGGGTTCACCGACTCGCACGCTTCGATCCTGTACAACGTCGCGACCCGCCACCCGAAGATCGCGCGCATCGTGCAGGTCGGGCTGCGCGACATGAGCGAGGACGAGGCCAGGTTCATCCGCGCGTCGAACGGGCGCATCGTCGCCCACACCGACCCCGCAATCGCCGACCGGCTCTTCGACGGGGAGCCCTTCCACCTGATCACCGACGCGATCATCGAGGACCTCCCCCGCGACGTCTACGTGACCTTCGATATCGACGGGCTCGATCCGATGCTGTGCCCGAGCACCGGCACGCCCGTGCCCGGCGGGCTCACGTTCCAGCAGGCCGTCGCGCTCATCGGCCGCATTCACAAGAGCGGGCGGCGCATCGTGGGCTTCGACCTGAACGAGGTCGCGCCCAGGGACGACGGCGACGACTGGGACGGCAACGTCGGCGCGCGGCTCCTCTACAAGCTGATCGGCTTCGCGCTCCTCTCGCAGGACCCTCGCTGACAGGCGCGGCGGGCCCCGCGGACAGGCGCGGCGGGCCCCCGCGGACAGCGGCGCGGCGGTCACCCGCCGAGGGCGCGGCGGTAGGTCTCGATGGTGAGGTGCACGTCGAGCGTGCCGGCCATCTCGCGGCAGGAGTGCATGCTCAGCATCGGCGCGCCGACGTCGACGGTCGCGATCCCGAGCGCGGCCGCGGTGATCGGGCCGATCGTGCTGCCGCACGGGAGATCGCTGCGCACGACGAACCGCTGGGGGGCGTAGCCCACGTCGTGGCAGAGCGCCTCGAGCGCGGCCGCGGTCGCGCCGTCGGTGGCGTAGGACTGGTTCGCGTTCGACTTGATCACGAGCCCGCGGTTGATCTGCGGGGCGTGGCGCGGCTCGTGCTGATCGGCGTAGTTCGGGTGCACGGCGTGGGCCATGTCCGCCGAGATGAGCAGCGACCCGGCGATGGCCCGCGCGAACGCCTGCGGCTCGCGCGCCGGGTACGCGTCGACGATCCGCGCGAGCACGTCGCGGAGCACGCTGCCCGCGGCGCCCACCGCGCTCCGGCTGCCGCACTCCTCGTGGTCGTAGAGCGCGATGACCCGCGTCGCCGCCCCTGGATCGCCCGCGCCGAGGAGCGCGGTCGTCGCGGCGTGGCAGCTCGCGAGGTTGTCCAGGCGGGACGCGAAGATGAGCTCGTCGGAGAGCCCGCCGAGCGAGGCCTTCTGCGTGTCGTACAGGCAGAGATCGAAGCCGAGGACGGCGTCGCGCGGCGCGTCGAGCGCGCACGCGAGCACGGCCTTCAGATCCGCGTCCTTGCCGAGGCCGATCACGGGGACGAGGTGCTTCTGCGCGTTGAGCACGAGCCCGTCGGAGTTCACCCCGCGGTTCAGGTGGATCGCCAGGTTCGGCACCCGCGCGACCGGGCGGCCCAGGTCGACGAGGTGGTGCTCGACCCGGCCCTCCCTGCGGACGTGCACCCGCCCGGCCACGCTGAGATCGCGGTCGAGCCAGGTCGCGTAGAGCACGCCGCCGTAGACCTCGACCCCGAGCTGCTGGTAGCCGCTCCGCGAGAGGTCGGCGTTCGGCTTGACCCGGAGGTTGGGCGAGTCGGTGTGGGCGCCGAGGACGCGGAAGCCGCCCCGCGCCGGGTGCTCGGCCCCTGCGACGAACGCGACGAGGGTCGAGCCGCCCCGGATGACGAAGCGGCGATCGCCCGGCGCGAGCGCCCAGGCGTCGCGCTCGCCGAGCTCCGAGAAGCCGGCCGCCGTGAGCCGCGAGGCGACCTCGCGGACGGCGTGGTACGGGGTCGGCGCGCGGTCGATGAAGGCGCACAGGTCGCGGGCGGCCGCGATGCCGCGCGCGCGCAGCGACGCCATCTCGTCCGCGCTCCTCGGGAAGCGCTCGCCAAGGTCGGTCGATGGCTTGGGATCGCCTGCGCGATCGAGGATCTCGGGGGCCGTCATGGGCCGCCGAGTCTAGCAGAGCCGGCGCGCGCGCCGATCTTCGCGTCGCCCGCCCGCCCGCTCGCGTCGCGACACACGCGCGCGGCGCGCCATGATATCGCCCACCGCCGCCGCGCCGCCGGGCAGCGCAAGACGCCGCGCGCCGCGCGCCCGCACGTAGGAGACGCCCCCGATGTACCGCCTCGTCCGACCGCTCCTCTTCGCGCTTCCACCCCGCCTCGCGCACGAGCTCGGCATGCTCGCGCTCGGCCCGCTCGAGCACGTGGAGCCGCTCCGCGCCCTCGTGCGCGCCCGCCTGGCGCCCCGGGACGGGCGCGTCGCGGTGCGCGCCATGGGGCTCGATTTCCCCTCCCCGCTCGGCGTGGCCGGCGGCTTCGACAAGGACGCGCGCCGCGCCCGCGCGCTCGCCGCCCTCGGGTTCGGCTTCGTCGAGCTCGGGACCGTCACGGCGGTGGCGCAGGCCGAGAACCCCCGGCCGAACCTGTTCCGCCTGCCGGCCGACCGGGCGCTCATCAACCGGCTCGGGTTCCCGAACCAGGGCGCGGCGCGCGTCACCGCGCGGCTGCTCGATCGGGGCGGCGCGGCGGCCGTGGGCGTGCCCGTGGGCATCTCGATCGGCAAGTCCCGCGTCGCGCCGCTCGACCCCATCGAGCCCGCGATCGAGGACTACCTCGCGAGCTTCCGGGAGGTGCGGCGCGCGGCCGACTTCGTGGTGATCAACGTGTCGTCGCCGAACACCAAGGATCTGCGCGCGATGCAGGGGCCGGCGATCGCGCGGGCGCTGCTCTCGGCGATCGCGCGGGAGAACCGCGGCGCCGGGGCGCCGGTGCCGCTGCTCATCAAGGTCGCCCCGGACCTCGGCGACGAGGAGCTCGAGGCGCTGCTCGCGGTCGTGGAGGAGGTCGGCCTGTCCGGGGTCATCGCGACGAACACGACCGTGCGGCGCGACGGCCTCGCGACCAGCCCGGCGGTCGTCGAGGCGATGGGCGCGGGCGGGCTGAGCGGTCCGCCGCTCCGGCAGCGTTCGCTCTCGATGGTGCGGCGGATCCGCGCGCGCCTCGGCCCCCGCGTCACGGTGATCGGCGCCGGGGGCGTCGAGTCGGCGGAGCACGCCCTGGACCTGCTCCGGGCGGGCGCCGACCTGGTGCAGCTCTACACGGGCTTCATCTACGGCGGGCCCCTCCTGCCCTCCGCGATCGCGCGGGGGCTCTCGGAGCGCGTCGCGCGGTCCGGCGCGCGGTCGCTCCAGGACCTGATCGGGAGGCCGGAGGGCGCGGCGCACGCTACCATCGGCCATGGAGCTTGAGGCGCACGTCCACGAGACGATCCGCGAGATCCCGGAGCGCGAGTGGGACGCGCTCCACGGCGTGGACGAGGCGCCGTTCCTCTCGTGGGCGTGGTTCGACGCGCTCGAGCGGACGGGGTGCGTGGGCGAGGAGGCGGGCTGGCTGCCCCATCACATCACGCTCCGGGCCGAGGGCGCGCTGCTCGCCGCCGCGCCCGCGTACCTCAAGGACAACAGCGAGGGCGAGTTCGTCTTCGACCACGGCTGGGCCTCGGCGTCGTACCAGATCGGCGCGCCGTACTACCCGAAGCTGGTCGTCGCGGTGCCGTTCACGCCGGCCACGTCGCCGCGCCTGCTCGTGCGGCGGGCCGAGGACCGGCCGGCGCTCCTCCCGGTCCTCGCCGAGACGCTCCGCAGGCTGGTCGAGCGGAGCCGCCTCTCCAGCGCGCACGTCTTGTTCCCGACCGAGGACGAGGCCGCGGCCCTCGCCGGATCGAGGATGGCGCACCGCCACGGGATCCAGTTCCAGTTCGAGAACGAGGGGTACGGGACGTTCGACGACTTCCTCGGGCGCTTCAACGCGAAGCGACGGCACCAGATCCGGCGCGAGATGCGCGAGCCGTCGAGGCAGGGGATCTCGATCACCACGCTCCGCGGCGCGGAGATCACGCCGGAGATCGTGGACGTCATGTTCGGCTACTACGCCTCCACCGTGCGGAAGTTCGCCTGGGGGAGGCAGTACCTGAACCGCGCCTTCTTCGAGGAGATCGTGGCCCGGCTCCGCGGCCGCGAGGGCGGCGCGGGCGCGGGGGGCGTCGAGATCGTCCTCGCGCGGGAGGGCCGGCGGCCCATCGCGGGCGCGTTCAACCTCGCCGGGCCCACGGCGCTCTATGGGCGCTACTGGGGGGCCTCGGAGGAGCGGCCCTTCCTGCATTTCAACGTCTGCTACTACCATCCGGTCGAGGACTGCATCGCCCGGGGCCTGCGCCGCTTCGAGCCGGGCGCGGGCGGGTCGCACAAGCTCGTGCGCGGCTTCGCGCCGCGCGTCACGCACAGCGCCCACCACCTCGCCCACCCGCGCCTCGACGCCGCCGTGCGCGAGTTCCTGGCCCGCGAGCGCGCCGCCGTGCGCGAGCGGACCGCGGACGCGAGCGTGGCGTTCCGCTGAGCCGCCCGCACGCGGTGTTGACGTCCCGCGCTCCCGGGAGAGATGCTGAAGGACATGCGCGCATGGCTTGCCCTCCTCGCCTCCCTCGCCCTCACCGGGTTCGTCGCCAGCGGCGGCTGCTCGAGCGACCCGACGGCCGACGCGACCACGACCACGACCGCGACCGCGACGGTCGCCGCGGCGGGCGGCTCCGTCGGCTTCGGCTGCTTCGGCGGCAGCCCCGATGGGCGGTGCACGATCCTCGCCCAGGTCCCGGAGAGCTGCGGCTGCCCCGACTGCGCGGATTCGGCGAGCTGCCTCGGCCACTGCAACGACGACGGCGTGTGCGATCTGCGGGAGGACGCTCCGGACAGCGAGGACTGCACCTGCGCCGACTGCGCCGGCAGCGTCGCCGCCTGCAGCCCGCGCCGCGGGTGCAACGACAACGAGGGGTGCAACGCCAACGAGGATTGCACCTGCCCCGATTGCACGGACACGCCGCGGTGCACGGACCACTGCGAGGACAACGGCTCGTGCGCGGAGTACTTCGAGGGCTGCTCCTGCGCGGATTGTCGCGGCGCGGAGCGCTGCGGCGGCGGCGGCCCGGCCACCACCACCGCGACGACGACCACCACGAGCGGCGCGGGCGGCAGCGGCGGCGCGGGGGGAGATCCTGCGGCCGGCGGCGGCGGCGCCGGAGGTGATCCGGCGGCCGGCGGCGGCGGCGCCGGCGCGGCCGGCGGCGCCGGCGGCCGCGCCGGCGCGGGCGGCGCCTAGCTCGCGTCGGCGACGAGCCCTCGCCCCTAGCCCTGCTTCGCGTTCAGCCCGTGCTTCCTCAGGAACATGCGCACGTGGTGGCGCTCCATGCCCGCGCGGCGCGCCATCTCGCTGATGTTGCCGCCCGTCGCGCGGATGAGATCGCTGAAGTAGCGCTGCTCGAACGCCGCGACCGCGCTCCGCTTCGCCTCGCCGAAGGCCGACGTCGGCGCGACCACGTCGCCGCTGCCCTCGAGCGGGAGGATCGCCGCCATCGCCTCGGCCCCGGGCGGCAGGCTCGCGGCCACGCTGGTCACGTTGATGAGCTCGCGGACGTTGCCCGGGAAATCGTGCTGGCCGAGCGTCGTGGTGATGAGGTTGATCATCTCCACGGCGCGCTCCGGGCACCCCATGCGCTCGCACACGCTCTGGACGAGCGGCGGGATGTCCTCACGCCGCTCGCGGAGCGGCGGCAGATCGATGCGCATCTGGGCGATACGGAAGAAGAGGTCGCTCCGGAAGCGCCCGGTGTTCATGACGCGGCCGAGATCGCGGCGCGTCGCCGCGATGATCCGCACGTCGATCGGCTCGTGGAGCCGCGACCCGACGCGCTTCAGCTTGCGCTCGGTGAGCACGCGGAGCAGCTTCGGCTGGAGCTCGGGCGGCAGCTCGCCGAGCTCGTCGAGGAAGATCGTGCCGTGGTTCGCCTCGTGGAAGGCGCCGTCCTTCCGCTCGAGCGCGCCGGGGAACGCGCCCCGCTCGTGACCGAACAGGAAGCTCTCGGCGAGCGCGCCGGGCAGCGAGGCGCAGTCCACGACGACGAACGGCCCGCCGCGCCGGCTCGACGCGTCGTGGATCGCCTGCGCGACGAGCTCCTTGCCCGTGCCGGTCTCCCCGGTGATGAGCAGGGAGAGATCGGTGGGAGACACCTCGCGCAGCAGGCGGAACAGGTGGCGCATCCGCGGCGAGGCCCCGATCAGCGGGCCGAAGCTCTCGTCGAAGCCGACCTCCACGCGCTCCTTCTCGAGCGGATCGAAGCTCAGCATCGACCCGCCGACCTGGATCGGGCACGCGGCCGTCAGGATCGCCTCGCGGACGCGGACCGCCGACACGAACGTGCCGTTCTTGCTGCCGAGATCGCGGAGGAGCACGCCGGGGCCCTCGGCGCGCAGCTCGCAATGCGTCGAGCTGACCTCCGGATCGTCGACGACCACACCGCAGCTCGGGTCTCGCCCCACCACGATCGGCGCGACGCCGATCCGGACAGGCTCCCGGCCCGCCACGCGCAGCGTGCCGCCGCGAACGAACCACTGAACCGCGCGAGCGCGGGTCGCATCCCTCGTCGAGCTCATATCCAACGGTTATTCGATTTCCCCGCCCTTGACCACATCGACGCACGCCCCCTGCCCCGCCGCCGGCGGCGCCCACCTGGGCGCACCGGGTACGCGGCTTCCCGAGCGGCCGCGGCCATCGCCGCAAACTTCCACAAACACGAGAGAAACCGCGGAGATTTTCGATCCATGAGTGTGCTCCGCGCGTAGCGGGCGAGGCCCTCGAGAGGTTAGACTACGAGGCTACGCAAGAGATGATGGGGTGCATGATCCCCTCGAGTCATCGAGGCGTATCTCACCGAGGCAGAGTTGAACGACAGCCCGCGTCGGGCCTGTCGAGATGGTTCGATCAACGCGATTCGGGGCTCCACTCTCCCGGTCCCCTCACCGCGGGGGCGGGCGCCCCCGAAGAGGATGCTTATGCCGAGAACAGGATGGATATTCCGGAGGCGCGCCGCGGCGGTCCTCGGGCTCCTCGGGCTCACCGCGGGCGCGGGCGCGCTCGGGACCGTGGCCACGGGCTGCGCCGGCGACGACGGCGGCCCGTGCCTGTCCGACGAGCAGTTCTTCGCAGAGAAGGTCTGGGCCCCCATCCTCTCGACGAAGTGCATCGGCTGCCATAACCCGCAGGGCCAGGCGGCGAGCTCCAAGCTGGTCCTCGCCGGCAGCAGCGAGGCGGGGTTCCTCGACAGGAACCTCGCGACGTTCAAGTCGCTCGCCAGCCTGGAGCGCGACGGGACGTCGTACGTGCTGCTCAAGCCGACGAGGCGCATCGAGCACGGGGGCGGCCACGTCATCGACGAGGGTGGCTCCGAGTACGAGGCGCTCAGCGAGATGGTGGCCCGCACGAAGGAGCCGTCGTCATGCGAGACGGACGTCAACGCGTCCCTCGCCGGCGTCGTGATGAGCGGGCCGGAGGAGACGCTCCGCATGGCGAGCCTCGAGCTCGGCGGGCGGCTGCCCACCGAGGCCGAGGAGCAGGCCGTGCAGCAGGGCGGCATGGCCGCGCTCGACCCGATCCTGGACCAGCTCCTCACCGAGGAGGCGTTCTATGAGCGCCTCAAGGAGATCTATAACGATCTCTTCCTCACCGATCGTTACCTGAACGGCGGAGAGGCGGCCATCGATCTGCTGAAGAGCGAGGCGTACGATCCGAAATGGTACCAGAGCATCCCGCAGGACCCGGCGCTCATCCAGAAATACGGCGCGCGGGACCTGGAGGACGTCACCGCCAAGCTGAGGACCTGGACCAACCGCGCCATCGGCCGGGAGCCGCTCGAGCTCATCGCGTACATCGTCCGGAACGACCGGTCGTTCAAGGAGGTGCTCACGGCGGACTACACGGTCGTGAACCCGTTCTCCGCGCGGGCGTACGGCGTGGCGGCCGAGTTCGAGAACGACGCGGATCCGTACGAGTTCGTGCCGGCGAAGCGCGATCCGATCCCGCTCGCCGGCGTGCTCTCCACCATCGTGTTCCTCACCCGGCACCCGACGACGAGCACGAACCGGAACCGGCACCGCGCGCGCGTGGTCTACGAGTTCTTCCTCGGCACCGACATCCTGAAGACGGCCGAGCAGCCGCTCGATCAGACGAAGATCACGGACTTCAACCCCACGATGAACAACGCGGCGTGCACCGTGTGCCACGTCCCCCTCGACCCGCTGGCCGGCGCGTTCCACACGTTCGACGACCTCGGCCGGTACAAGGCCGACTCGACGTGGTACGAGGACATGCGGCCGCCGGGCTTCGGCGCCGAGTCGGTGCCGTTCAGCGAGTTCCCGAGGGCGATCCAGTGGGTGGCGAAGCGCGTCGCGGACGACCCGCGCTTCGCGCTCGCCGCGGTCACCACGATGTACACGGGGCTCACCGGGAAGAGGCCGCTCACCGCGCCGGCGAACGACGATCCGGAGTACAGCGCGCGGTTCCGGGCGTACCTCGCCCAGTACCACGCCTTCAACGCGATCGCGCGCGACTTCGCGGAGAGCGATTACAACCTGAAGACGGTCGTCAAGGGGATCATCAAGAGCCCCTATTTCCGCGCGCGCAACGTGGCGGCGGCGTCGTCCCGGGGCGACGCGCTGCCGGATCTCGGCGGCGCGCGGTTCCTCGGGCCGGAGCAGCTCCACCGCAAGATCTGGGCGGTGACGGGCTACCCGTGGCGCCCGAGGGCGTTCGAGGACGACGGGAATCGCTACGACTTCCTGCTCCGGCGCGACGCCTACCGCCTGCTCTACGGCGGCATCGACTCCGAGGAGGTGACCCTGCGGATCACGGAGCCGAACGGGGTCATGGCCAACATCGCCGACCGCATGGCGAACGAGATGGCGTGCATCGCGGTGCCGCGCGATCTCAACCTGCCCGCGGAGGAGCGGCTCCTGTTCCCCTACGTGGAGACGACCTTCGAGCCGAGGGACGCGAACGACTTCGAGGTCGTGCCCGCCGTCGACGCGATCAAGCGGAACATCCAGCACCTCCACAAGCGGGTGCTGGGCGAGCGGCTCGAGCTCGACGACCCGGAGATCGAGCGCACCTACCAGATCTTCCTGGGCACGTGGGAGGAGGGCAAGGCGGGCATGGCGAAGGCGGAGGGCGAGGAGGGGCGCCTCTCGAGATCGCTGCCCGGCGCGTGCCAGGTGCAGAGCGACTACTGGACCCGCGAGGGGCTCCCCGACGACCAGAAGCTCACGAGGGACGAGAACTACACCGTCCGCGCCTGGATGAGCGTCATGACCTATCTCCTGTCGGACTTCAGGTTCCTTTACCAGTAGGAGCAGCCATGGAACGTCGAGAATTCCTCAAGCTTGCATCGATGGCTGGCCTCGGCGTCGTCGCGGCGGGCTCGCTGTCCAGGGACGCCGCGGCGGCCGACCCCTACACGGGGCCTCTCTGGGTCCACATCCACGCCGGCGGCGGCTGGGATCCGACGAGCCTCTGCGACCCGAAGGGCGCGAGCAGCCCCGAGGAGCAGGAGACCCGGGACGCCATGAACCGCAGCTACCTGGCCGCCGACATCGAGGCGGCGGGCAACCTCCGGTACGCGCCCGTCGGCAACAACGCCGCGTTCTTCCAGAAGCACTACAGCAAGCTGCTCGTCATCAACGGCATCGACACCGGCACGAACAGCCATGACGCGGGCGTCCGCAACACGTGGAGCGGGACGCTCCGCGAGGGCAAGCCCGGGTTCGCGGCGCTCGTGGCGGGCGTCCACGGCGGCGCGCTGCCGATGGGGTTCATCAGCAACGGCGGCTACGACACGTCGGCGAACGTCGTCGCCGTCACCCGCGTGCCCGACACGCGGCTGCTCCAGCGGCTCGCGTACCCCAACGTCATCGATCTCGGGGCCGAGCGGCAGGAGCTCTATCACACCGAGGCCACGATGACGCGGATCCTCGAGGCCCGGCAGGCGCGGCACGCGGCGAAGCTCGAGCAGCAGCGCCTCCCCCACGTGAAGCAGGCGATGAGCACGCTCTTCACGTCGCGCGTCGGGCAGAACGAGCTCAAGCAGCTCATCCAGTACCTGCCCGAGGAGTTCGAGAACGCCTCGCTCCGACGGCAGGCGCAGCTCGCGCTCGCGGCCTACCGCGCGGGTATCTGCGTGAGCGCGAACCTGTCGCTCGGCGGGTTCGACACGCACGGGAACCACGACGACAGCCACATCCCGCGGCTCGACCAGATCTGCGACGGCGTGGACTTCCTCCTGACCGCCGCCGAGGAGCAGGGCATCGCCGATCGGATCGTCATCGTCGTGGGCTCGGACTTCGGGCGGACGCCGGGGTACAACCAGGGCAACGGCAAGGACCACTGGAACATCAGCAGCATGATGCTGGCGGGCGCCGGCATCCCGGGGAACCGGGTGATCGGCGTGACGGACGAGCGGCACAACCCGATCGCCCTCGACCCGGCGACGCTGGAGCCGAGGGAAGGCGGCATCCGGATCAAGCCGGGGCACATCCACAAGGCGCTGCGCAAGCTGGCCGGGATCGCGGAGGACCCGCTCGTGCAGCGGTTCCCGCTGACCGAGGAGGAAGACCTGCCGCTGTTCGGCTGAAGCGGCTCCGCCGGGATGCCTCCGCGGGCGGCGCGGCGAGGGCCGCCCGCGGGCGATCCCGCGCTCAGACGGGGAGAGGCTCCGCGCTGCCGTTCCGGTAGTCGCGCAGGAACGTCAGCACCTGGCGCGCCTCCTCGATCAGGTCGTCGTAAGTCATCAGGGTGATGCCCGCCATGAAGCTGTTGTCGAGCGCCAGGCGGTCCCGTTCGCGCTGGCTTCCGGTCCTTCCGATGACCACGAAGCCGCGCGGCCGGTGGAGCGACACGCGAAGGCCTTTACGGACCTCGTAGCTCAACGGCCCCCCTGTCTGCTTCTCGGCGAGGTCGATGTACTCCATGACCTGCCCCACGGCCCGCGCGCACTCCTCGCTGTGGTGGAGTCGGTCACCGTACCCCTTGAAGACCGGCTGGTCTGGGCGCTTCAGCTCCCAGAGATCGGGAAAGTCGTCGTGCCGGACGAAGAGCAGGTCGACCTTGACGCCACGATCGAGCTGGTACTGCGGATGGCACGCTCGATACCGGGGCCCCAGGAGGACACGCCAGCTCTTCTGGAGGAAGATCCGGATCTCCTCCTCTCGCGGGTTCCGCGCGATGAGCTCCTCGAAGGCCCGCACCGTGCTTCGGGCCACGTACGCCGGGCTCTCCAGCGCGACCGCCACGGCCCGGAGCACCGCCGCGCGGAGATCCTCGTCGTCCTTGAACAGGAAGTGGCCGCCGCGGTTGCGCTGCATCACCTGGCGCATCAGCTCGCGGTTCCGGCTGTGCGCGGTCGCGACCACGACGGGGCGGAACGGGTCGGCGCGGAGGAGCGCGTCCAGCGCGCGGAAGCCGTGGTCGGTGTGCTCGTCCGCCCGCCCCGGCCGCGAGGGGATCTGCAGGTCGAGCACGACGACATCGGGCTGGAAGCGCTCGGCGGCAGCGAGGCCGTCCTCCGCGGCGGCCGCCCGCTCGACCTGGTAGCGCTGCTCCCGCAGCCACTCGATCGCCGCCTCGGCGTTCGTCTCGTCGTCCTCCACGAGGAGGACCCGCCTGGGCTGCCTGTCGCTCATTCGCCTTCCCTCCACGCCACGAGGTCCACATAGAAGCACGTCTCGGGCGCCGTTTCATCGAGCCCCACCTGCCCGTGCATGTGCTCGGCGTAGCGCCGGGCGATGGACAGGCCGAGGCCGGTGCCGCGCGGCTTCCCTGCCCCGCCCCGCTTCGTCGTGACGAGCGGCTCGAAGATGCGCCGCCGATACGACGACCTCCTCGATCGGCTCGTCGGGCGCGGTCTCCCAGAGTCGCGTGCGCTCCGCGAGGCTCTGGATGAAGCGCAGCTCGTCCTCGATCTGCTCGAAGGGCCGCGAGAGGGCGGCGGCCCTCTCCCTGCCGATGCCGTCGCGGATCTCGCGGAGGCGCGCGCGCACCATGCCCACCGGGCGGTTGAGCAGATGCGCGAACGTCAGTTGCAGCTTCCGCTCCACCTCGCTCCGGACCTTCTCGTCGAGCTGGGCGACGCGGCCTTGAGTCACGTGCGCGGAGACCTCGGGGGCGACGAGCGCCAGGAACAGGAACACGAACGGCGGGAATTGATATCGAAGCAGGGTCTCGGAGTTGCCGGCGCTCACCTCGCGAGCGATCTTCCGAGCGATGTAGTAGTCGCGCAGCAGGGGGTTCTTGAGCTCGACCTCGGTGATATCAAGCCATGTCCGCAGCACATGTCTCAGCCCCCCGGGCACGGGGAGCCGATCCGAGCGGCGCAACCCCATGGCGAACTGCTCCAGCGCCAAGTTTTCGAGAGCTCGCGACAGCTCATCCTCCCCTTCCATCCCCGATGGCGGGAGCGGTCGTTCCCCGAGCCTCAGGGCATCCACATAGGCCACGATGACGGAAGCGATCCATGCATCGACCGACGCAGGTCGGTCCACAAGCTCGATGCTCTGCACCGCGGACACGATGTACTGCAGGTTTGGCAACGCATCCGACAACGAGCGAAAGCTATCGTTTTCAGCGCGGGCGCGCGCAAGCTGATCATGATGATCGCGACCGCGCGATCGGCTCTCCGCGCCACACGAGCCGATTCGAGCTCGGTGAGCGTGGCGTTCAGGTCTTCGGGAGGTTGAGGGAGCACACGGAAGTAGGTGCGAGGGCGGATGAAGCCGCTGCGCGGCGTGGCAAACCAGTCGGTCACCCCTTGCTCGAGCCCGACGGCTTGCTGAACCTCGTACTCACAAGCCTCGAGGATCTCGTTGACCTGCGCCTCCAGGGACTGCGGCCTGCTCCTCTCTTCTTCCATCGACCGTTCCCTTCCGTCTCGTAGAGCTAACGAAGCGCAGGACCAGCGTCCACCGAACCCCCGGGACCTCGCTCACGGGGTGGAGAACGGGGACCTCACTCCACCCGGAACTCGATCTCCTCGCCGGCCCGCGCGCCGTCCGCCTCGGCGCGGAGCCGGTGCGCGCCGGCGACGAGCGGCCAGTCGAGCGCGAACGGCGGCCCCACCTCGATCGGCCGGCCGTCGAGCACGAAGCGCGCGCGGCGCACGCCCGGCGGGACGTCGGCGCGGAGCCGGATCGCCTGCACCGAGTTGACCGAGGGGTCGAGGACGAACCGGGCGCCGTCCGGCGGGTACGCGACGCGGACGCGCACCGTGGCCAGGGGCGCGCCGGCCGCGCCGGGGAGCGGCGCGCACAGGGGCGAGGCCTCGTCCGGGGCGACCGGCCGGCCGGCGGCGCGCGCCCACGCGGTGAGCTCCGCGTCGTACCGCTCGAACGTCCGCTCCTCGACCTCCGCGGCGGGGCAGGCGCCCGCGCGCAGGCCGTTGCGCCGGTCGATGCGCACGATCTCGTGCATGTCGCACGGCGCGAGCGCCGCGGCCTCGCCGCGCGGGAGCAGCTCCCTCCGGCGGTGCGGGCACGCGGCCGCCGGCCGCATGCCGGACAGGCTGCAGACCTCGACCTCGGCGAGCTGCTCGGGATCCGGCGGCTCGAACGGCCGCGGCGGGTAGAGGCGCGCGGCCGCGAGCATCGCGTCGCGGAACAGCGGCCCCGCGCCGGTGATGCCGCTGACGCCGCCCATGGGCGAGCCGTCGAAGTTGCCCACCCACACGGCCACGGTCACGTCGGGCGTGAAGCCGACCGTGAGGTTGTCGCGGAACCCCTTGGACGTGCCCGTCTTCGCGGCCACGGGGAACGGCAGGTCGAGCGCGCTGCCCTCGCCGAACGACGCGAGCCGCGCCTTGTCGTCGGCGAGGATGTCGACGATGACCCGGGCGCGCACGGGGTCGAGGACGCGCGCGCCGCGCCCGGCAGGCGCGCCGCCTGTGCCCGGCGCGAGGTCGGCGCCCGGCGCGATCGGCGCGCCGTCCGGCCCCCGCGCCGCGCGCACCGCGCGCACCGGCAGGAGCACCCCGCCGCGCGCGAGCGTGGCGTACGCGTTCGCGAGGTCGAGCAGGCGGACCTCGCCGTCGCCGAGCGCGATCGCGACGCCGTACACCGACGGCTCGCGATCGAGCGAGCCGAGGCCGAGCTCCCGGAGCCGCGCGACGACGCGAGCGGGCCCGAGCGCGGTCGCCGTCCAGACCGCCGGGACGTTGTACGAGCTGGCCAGCGCCTCCCGCAGGCGGACCGGGCCGTGGAACCGCCCGTCGTAGTTCCGGGGCGCGTAGCTGCCGCTCGGCGTCGGGAACGAGAGCTCGACGTCGGGCAGGACCGTCGCGGCCGTGAACCCGAGCTGCTCCATGGCGAGCTCGTAGACGAACGGCTTCAGCGCCGACCCGGGCTGGCGCAGCGCGAGGACGCCGTCATTGTGGCCGAGCCCGGCGGCGTCCTCGATGTCGTGCGAGCCGACGTACGCGAGGATGTCGCCCGTCGCGTTCTCGAGGACCACCACCGCCGCGGCGCCGACGTCGCGGTCCGACAGGCCGCGGACCGTCTGCTGCGCGAGGACCTCGATCTCGCGCTGGAGCCCGCGGTCGATGGTCAGCGTGATCGAGCTCGCCCGCCCGCGCAGCGGCGCCGCGCGCTCCGCGGGGGCGGACGCCGCGCCGCCGGCCGACGAGGCGCCGCCGGCGGCGCCATCGGCCGACGCGGCGCCGCCGGCCGACGAGGCGCCGCCGGCGGGGGGAGCGCCGCCGTCGCCCAGCGCGCCGGACAGCACGGCGCGCACGAGGTGCGGCGCGCCGAGGCCGGCGCCCCGCGGGGCGAGCGCGATGGGCTCGGCGCGCGCGATCGCCACCTCGCCCGCGCCGGCGAGCCCGGCCGCGAGCATGCGATCCAGGACCCGGTTCCGGCGGCGCTCGAGCGGCCCCGTGCCGCGGCGCGGGTCGTACAGCGCGGGGCCGCGCGGCATGCTCGCGAGCGCCGCGGCCTCGGCGAGCGACAGGTCCCGCGTCGGCTTGTCGAAGTAGAAGCGGCTCGCGGCCTCGACGCCGCGCAGCCCCGGGCCGAACGCGACCCGGTTCAGGTACTGCTCGAGGATCTCGCGCTTCGAGAGCGACGCCTCGATGCGCAGCGCGAGCGCCATCTCGCCGATCTTGCCGCGCACGGTGCGGGGGCGCGGCGCGAGCGTGCGCGCGAGCTGCTGCGTGATCGTGGACGCGCCCGAGACGACGCGCCGCTCCGCCGCGAGCTGGCCGAGAGCGCGCGCGATCGCGAGCGGATCCACCCCGGGGTGGAGCGCGAACCGCCGGTCCTCGGCGGCGAGCAGCGCGCGCTGGATCCGGTCGCCGGCCTCCGCGAGCGGCAGCCAGCGCGCGCGCGCCCCGTCCCCGGCGCGGAGCTCGCGCAGCACCGAGCCGTGGCGATCGAGGATCACCGTGGAGACGGCGCGCTCCTCGGGCGCGCGGAGCTCCGGCGGGAGCCCCGTGAGCGCCGCGAGCACGGCGAGCAGGAGCCACGGCGCGACGGCGAGCCCGAGCGCGATCCGCGCGGCGCGGCGCGCCCCGCGCGCGCGGGCGAGGCGGACGACGCGGGAGAGCGCGCGCCACCTCCCGGCGCGGCCGGGGCGCTCTGGCGAGGGCGAGGGCGCGGCCACGGCTCAGCGAGGACGCGCCGCCGCGTCCGCCCCCCGGGGCCCGACCTTCACCGCGAGCGCCCCCGTCCGGCCGAAGACCTCGGGGCTGTACATCTCCTCCGCCCGCGCGGGCGGGACCACGAACGCGCCGAGCGTCGTCGCCCGCGCGAGGTAGCGGTACCGGTACATCCCGGCGGCCATGTGGTCGACGAAGAAGAGCACCCGGTCGTCGCGGATCTCGCGGACGAAGCGGCTCGGGTTATACGCGCGGCCGGTCGCGCGCAGGTCGTCCGGGTCGACGTCCGCGGCGGCGGCCTCCGCCGCGGCCTCCGCGGCGTCGAGGTCGAGCGAGCGCGCGGACGTCGCGAGCCGCGCGTCGATCGCCTCCAGGCCGGCCGGCAGCGGATCGTCGATGACCACGAAGTCGCGCGGCGAGGGCGTCACCACGACGATCTCGCCGAGCACGAGGTCCCCGCCGGCGAAGGCGAGCGAGGAGGGCGACGCGCCGCCGGCGGGCGGGCCCGGCGGCGCGCCGCCGACCGCGGCCGCGAGCTCGTCGGGCGCGAGCGCGCGGAGCGACTTCAGGACGGTGAAGCCGCGGTCGAGCGGCGCCGCCGGGAGCTCCTTGCGCGCGTAGCGGAGCCGCGCCTCGTAGAACAGGCGGCCACGGCCGTCGACCGAGAACGCGAGCGGCGAGCCAGCCGCGCTCACGAGCCGCGCCGCGGGAATCGTGGTCCTGGCCTGCTCGGTCGTGGGGCCGTGGAACGAGGCGGAGAAGAGCTCCGCCTGCCCGAGGAACACCCGCGCGTCGAAGTCCGGCGCCGCCTTCTCCTGCGCCCTCCGGTACTGGTCGAGCGCGAGCAGCGCCCAGGCCGTCTCCTGCGTGCTGCGCCACGTGCCCCCGCGGCGGTCCGCGAGCAGCCCCGCCGCGAGCCGCGGCGCCAGCGCGTGCGCCGGCCGCGCGGCGAGCAGCGCCCGCAGCACGAGCGCCGAGGTCCGGGCCTCGGAGTCCATCAGGACCGCGTAGGCGTCGCCGTGGTCGTGGACGGCCCGCGCGACCGGGCCGTCGACGCGCACCGCGCCCTCGATCTCGCGCACGAGCTCGTCCACCGCCGCCCTGTCGCCCTTGCCGACCACCATCGCGTGCGCGAGCAGCGCCTTCGAGAAGAGCGGCAGCTCGTCGCGCTCCTCGAACAGCCGCGTCGCGCGCCCGGGATCGGGGGCGCCGGTCTGGGCGAGCACGTCGACGATGAACGGCGCGGTCGCGCGCAGGATCGGGTCATCGCCGATCTCGTTCAGCTTCCGGCGCAGGAACGCGATCGCGCGGTCCGTCGCGTCGGCCGGCACCGCGACCCCGTGCCGCTTCGCCTCGGAGAGCCCCCACAGCGCGTAGGCGGTGGTCCAGAGATCCGGGCGGTCCGACTCGGCGAAGAACCCGAACCCCCCCTCTCCCCGCTGGTGCGAGAGGATCTCCCGGACCGTCTTGCCGACGACCGCCGTGAGGTCCTTCGGCAGGGCGATCCCGTACGCCCTCGCGAGGTCGCGCAGCGCGAGCAGCGGCACCATCCGGCTCGTGAGCTGCTCGGTGCACCCGTACGGGTACTCGAGGAGCTGCTCCACGCCGCCGCCGAGGCCCACGAGCGCGGTCGGCGACAGGCTCACGGTGAGCCCTCCGACGTCGTCGCGGATCGCCGACAGGTCCCCGAGCCGCTCGGCGCTCGCGGCGCCCGTGTCGCCGTAGAGCGCGACCGCCTCCGGCGACGCGGGCGCCTGGACCTTGCGCGTCACCTCGACCACGTCCTCGGCCCCGCCGCCGGACGCGCGGAAGCGCAGCGTCGCCGGGCCGGCCTGCGGCGCCGAGAGCGCGAAGCGGACCTCGGTCGAGGCGCCCGGGGCGAGCTCGATCGAGCGCCTCGGGCTCCCCGAGAGCGTGAGCCCCGTGGCGGAGAGCTCCACCTCGACCGTGGCCTTCGCGAGCCCCTTCGACGTGACGACGACGCCCGCGTCGATCGCGTCGCCGGCGCGCAGGAAGCGCGGCAGCGCCGGCCGCGCCATGAGCGGGCGGCTCGCCGTCACCCGCGCCTGGCCGTAGCCGAAGCGATCGTCCTCGGCGACCACGACCGCCATCACGCGGTAGGTCGTGAGCGAGTCCGGCAGCTTGAAGCTCGCGCGCGCCTTCCCCGCGGCGTCGGTGACGAGCGCGGGGTGGTAGTAGGCGCTCTGCCGGAAATCGCGCCGCACGCCCGTGCTGCCGTGCGCGCCGCCGCCGCCCGCGCGCCCCTTGTCCGCGCCGAGGTCCGCGAACGGGTTGCGCACACGCGCGAGCGCCTCGCGCGTCTCGATCGTCGCCACCCTCAGGCTGCGCGGCGCCCCGAACACGGGGATCGGATCGGGCGTCTGGTAGCCGATCAGCGACAGCACCCCCTCGTCGACGGCGTAGAGCGTGACCTCCGCGCGCGCGGGCCGGCCGCCGCGATCGCGCACGTCGACGTCCACGCGGATCGGATCGCCGGGGCGCGCGTCCACCCTGTCCGGCGTGACGCGCACCGTGAGCCGCCGCGCCTCGGGGTTCACGCGGAGCGGCGCGTAGCCGAGGCGGAACGCGGGCGCGCCGACGTCGGGCGGCGGCGACCCGTCCTTGCCGGGCGCGGGCGCCGGCCGGGTCCGCCCGCGCAGGATCAGCACGGAGAGGAACGAGTTCGGCCGGAGATCCTCGGTGATCGGCACGTCGATCGTCGGCATCGCGCCCGTGAGCTTCACGCGCCGGTGCTCCGAGATCCCGGCGCGCTCGACCGTGACCAGCGCGTCGGCGGAGGCGAACGGCGACTTCACGAGCACGCGCGCGGTCTGCCCGACCTCGTAGCTCTCCCGGTCGGGCACGAGCTCGACCTTGAGCTCGTCGCTGTCGCCGAAGCCGAAGCCCGCGCCCTCGCCGAGCGCGTAGACGCCCGCGGCCGCGCCGACGGGGTTGCCGCGGCGGTCCCTGGCCGTCGCGTGCAGCAGGTAGTAGCCCGCGCCCGGGACCTTGAGCTCGCAGCTCCGCGGCGCCTCCGCCGTCGTGACGCCGCAGCGCCCGACGACCTTGTCGACCGGCGTGGTCACGCTGCGGTACGCGCTGCCGCTCGCCTCGCGCGCGAGCGTCCACGTCCGCTGCACGAGCTCGACCCGGACCGCCACCTTCCCGACGCGCGCCCCCTTCGGGTCGACCGCGAGGACCTCCGGCCGGAGCACGTCGCCCGCCTCGACGAACAGCTCGGGCTCCCGGAGCGCGACGTAGAGCTCGGCCGGGTGCACGAGCGCCGTCGAGCTCCCGGCGAGCGATTGCCGCGACACGTCCGTGATCTCCGCCTCGCACGTCACGAGCTCGGCGCCGCGCTGCCCGGGCAGGGCGAGCGTCGCGGTGATCTCGGCCTGCCCGGCCGCGTCGAGCCGCTCTTGCCCGCTCTGCACCTCGCCCTCGCGCGGGGCGCTCTCCGGCAGCGCGTCGGTGAGCTCGTCCTCGCTCACCGTGAACCCCTCGATCCCGGGCGGCGTGAACGCCGCCGGCCGCCGCGTCACCGAGAGCCGGACCTCGGCGTTCGTCATCGGCGCCCCGAACAGGTAGTCGCCGCGCGCGATCCAGCGCGCCTTGTCGCCGCGGACGTAGCTCGGCTTGTCGCTCTCGACGCCGACCTTGAACTCGGCGGGCCGGTACTCGGCGACCTCGACGCTGCTCGTGACGTCGGGCCACCCGGCCTCGCCGCCCTGCACCGTGGCGCCGAGGGTGTACGTGCCGAGGCGCGCCGTCTCCGGGATCTTCACGTCGGCCGAGAACGTGCCGAAGGCGCCGAGCCGCGGCGTCTGGCGCACGATCGCCTCGCCGTCGGGCCCCTCGACCTTGAACGCCACGGCCTTGCCGGCCGGCGTCCTCGTCCCCCGCGCCGCCTCCTCGCGGAAGATCCCCTTCACGCGCACCGTGTCGCCCGGCCGGTAGATGCCGCGATCGGAGAACAGCATCCCGAACGGGCGCGGCGCGCTGAAGTCGAACGGCGCGCCGAAGCGCCACCCGCTCAGCGCGTCCGAGACGCGGCGGTACGTCCAGTCGTCGCCCGCGCGCGCGAAGATCACGCCGCGCTCCGGCGCGGACGAGGTCGCGGGCCGGTACGCCGACGCGGGGACGATCGCGAACCCGTCCGCGTCGGTGGTCACCGCCGCGGGCGCGGGCGCGCCCGGCGTCCGGATCCAGACGCGCGCGCCCGGGACCGGCGCGCCCGTCGACAGGCGCGTCACCCAGACGAGCGAGCCGTGCGGCGACACCTTCGCGCTGATCCCGAGGTCCGTCACCTGCGCGATCACCGCCTCGGAGGCGGTGCGCGCGCGCCGGGTCCCGGGCCGCTCGGTGTAGCTGATCCCGATCGCGAGCGGCCCGCGCTTGCCCTCCCCGCCCAGCACGTCGGCGGTGCGCACGAGGTGGGTCGCCGGCGCGTTGCGCGCGGCGGCGGGGCGCAGGACGGAGCGCTTGCCGGAGGGGAGCGCCGCGATCTCGCTCATCCTGGGGCTCCGCCCCGGGCTGTGCGGGTCGGCCTCCAGCGCGAGCACCGCCTCCTCGGTCATCGCGCCGACGGCGAGCGATAGCTCGCGGACGTTCACGGACACGACCGGGATCTCGCGCCGTTGCCCCGGCTCGAACACGCTGCCGGTGAGGCCGATCTGCGCCTCGGGCCAGCGATCGGCGAACGCGACCGCCTCGGAGAAGGGCGCGGCGAGCGCCTGCCCGTGCTCGTCGCGCAGCCCGGCGGCCACGCGCACGCGGTAGCTCTGCCCCGGGGCGAAGCGCCCGCCGAGGAAGACGTGGCGCGTGAGGGAGTCGTCCTCCATCCACGAGGGCCACCGGAGCTTGACGGCGGGCTCGACCGAGATCGCCCGCTTCACGTCCGCGAAGCGGACGCTGTTCGAGAAGACGAGCGAGATCCCGCCCTCGGCCGCGCACCGCCCGCCCGGCGTGTCGCGATCACACTCGATCGTCTCGGCGCGGAGCGGTCCGTAGGTGCGGTACGAGAAGCGCTGCGCCTCGCCGGCCGGGAGCGGCCCCTCCCGGCCGCGGAGGCTCGCGGCCACGGAGACCTCGACCTCGCTGTCGCGCGGCAGCGGCGCGCGCGGGACGAGCTCGGCGAGCAGCTCGTTCTTCGGATCGGGGCGGCGGACGTCGAACGGGACCTTCGTCGCGCCGCCGTCGCCGGCCGTGATGGACACGCTGCGCGCGATCTCGGCGGCGTCGACCGGCTGGTTGAAGCGGAGCTCGAACCGCGCGTCCGGCCGGAGGTCGTCCTTGCCGGACCAGGGCTCGACGCGGGCGACCCGGGGCCGCTCGGTGCGGAAGGTGAGCACGTACGGCGCCGCGAGCGCGCTGCCGTCGAGCGCGCGGGTGCCGGCCGGGACCTCGACGGTGAACTCGGTGGCGCGCGGCAGGCGGCCCTCCGGGGCGAACGTGAGGCCGCTCGAGCCGACCCAGCGCCACTGCCCGGGGACCTGTGGCTTCAGGGACGCGGGCGCGCTGACCTCGCCGCCGGCGAGATCGAGGGGCCGCATCGGCCGGTTGAAGACGAGGTTGATCTCGGCGGGGCTGGTGGTCTGCCCGCGGGGCGCGCCGAACACGACGGCGAACGGCCCCTCCGCGGGCTTTTTGCCCGGGTCGAGCGCGCCGGGCGCGAGCGTGCCGCGGGGCGGGACGTTGGGAGCGCGCGCGCCCTGCACACAGGAGAGGCTGAGGGCGATGGCGGCCAGGGCGGCGGGCGCGAACCGGAGCTGCGGCGGGGCGGGCACGGGCATGGTGCGCGACTGAGCAACAGGGATGCCGCGGGCGCAAGGGGCCTGGCCGCGGCGCAGCCCCGGGCGCGGCGTGGCAGGCGAGACACACGCCGGCGGGGGCTCCGGGCACCGGAGGGGCAATGGGCATCGAGCGCGTCAGCAAGCCACCTCTGGACACGCACCCGCCCATCTGGACACGCACCCGCTCATCTGGACACGCACCCCGCCCATCTGGACACGCCCCCCGCCCATCTGGACACGCACCCCGCCCATCTGGACACGCACCCGCCCATCTGGACACGCACCCCGCCCATCTGGACACGCCCCCGCTCATCCGGACACGCACCCCGCTCATCCGGACACGCACCCCGCTCATCCGGACACGCACCCCGCTCATCCGGACACGCCCCCGCTCATCCGGTCACGCGGACGCGCCCCCCGCTCGTCTGGGCAGGCGTCGAGGGCGCGTCATCGAGAACGCCTTGTCCTCGAGCGCGTGTCACGCGCCGCCGACCTGGCTCGGCTGCGCGACGACACCCCCTGGGCGCGCCGTTCTGCCGCGCCTGCGCGCCGGAGGATGCCCGGGGGGCGACATAGGATCGCTCCACGGGGTCATGTATCCTCCCGTGGAGGTCTGGTGCATGGCCAAGGTGACCGCGCTGGGAATGGATACGATCACGGAGAAGTCCGGCCACCAGATGACCGGCATGGCCGTCAGCGTTTGCCTGACGCCGGCGGCGCCGAGCCCGGTGCCGATCCCGTATCCCACCATGGGCACCGTCGCCGAGGGGATCATCGATCCGTGCATGCGCACCAAGATCGAAGGGGCGAAGATCCTCACGGTGGGCGGCTGCATGAAGGCGTGTCACGGCAACGAGCCGGGCACGCTGAAAGAGGTCGTCAGCCTCAACACGGCCGGGCCGTGCTTCCCCTGGCTCGGGGCCCCCAACGTGTTCATCGAGCTCGGCATGGCCGGCATCACCGGCAGCATGGGCCAGATGAACAAGAGCATCACCGTCGGGGCCGGCGCCAGCGCCAGCGGCGCCGGAGGGGGCGGCGGCGGCGGCGGCGGCGGCGGCGGCGGCGCGGGGGGGCCCGGCGCCGGCGGGCCGCAGGGGTCGAGCAACGCGGGCGGCGGCGGTGGCGGCAGCGCCCAGGGGGCCGGGCCGCCCAGCCCGCCCGCGCCGCCTGGCGCCGACGGCCAGGCGACCGGAGGGCACCCCGTCGACGTCGCGACCGGGACCGTGTTCACCAGCCCGGCGGTCGACTTCCAGCTCCCCGGCCCGCTCTGGGTCAGCTTCGTCCGCACCTACCGCACGTCGAGCGTCGAGCACGACGTCGGGCTCGGTCGCGGCTGGTCCCACGGCCTCGCGCTCCGCGCGACGCGGCAGGGCGACCGCCTCGTGCTCGTCGACGAGACGCTTCGCCGCACGGAGCTCGCCTTCCCCGAAGGCGGCACGGTGCTCGTGCTCCCCTATGGGCGCAAGCTCTGGGTCGAGCAGGACCTCCTCGTGCTCGACTGGAACGACGGGCTGCTCCGCGTGCTCGCGGAGGTCGAGCGCCCTGGTCATTACGCGCTCGTTCAGCTCCGCGACGCGTTCGGCAACGCCGCCGATCTGACGTGGCGCGACGGCGAGCTCGCCGAGATCCGGGACGCCGTGGGGCGCCGCGCGTTCCTGGAGAAGAGCGGCCCCTACCGCGCGTGGTGGGTCAGCGTCGCCGACGCGGAGGGCCAGGAGCACCGCTCGCGGCTCGTCACGTACGAGATCGACGCGCGGTCGGATCTCGTGCGCGTCATCGACGCGGGCGGGGCGGAGACGCGCTACGTGTATGACGCGGATCACTACCTGGTGATGGAGCAGCGCCCCGATCGGGTGCGGTTCCACTTCACGTACGAGACCATCGGCGGGGCCCGGAGGTGCGTGGAGACCTGGGGGGATCTGCCGGACGAGGATATCCTCGCCGCCCTCGGCGCGCCCGAGGCCGCCTCGGAGGGACGGCCGCGCGGCATCTATCCTGCGCGGTTCGAGTATCGTCCGGAGTCGCGCGAGACCGTCGTCATCGACGCTTCGGGCCACCGGCACGTCCATGTCGTCAACGCCTTCGGCCTGATCGATCGCTACATCGATCCACGCGGCTATGTCACGTATTACCAGTACGACGCCGCCGGTCGGCTCACCGCGACCACGGACGGCGCGGGCGCCAGGGTCCGCGCGCAGGTCTCGCTGCTCGGCACCGTGGACGCCATCGATGTCGGCTCGGAGCGAGAGGCCTCGGCGCGGTACGACGCGGACAGGGCGACCCTCACCCTCTCGGGCCGCGGCGGGAGCGAGGAGGTCCGGCTCGCCCGCGGGCGGCCCGTCGAGCACGTCGACGCATGCGGCCGGCGCACGCGCTACGAGCTCGACGAGCGCGGGCTGCTCACCGCGATCACGCACCCGAACGGCACGCAGGAGATCCGGCGGTACGACGCGCACGGCAACGTCATCGAGGTGAAGGGCCCGACCGGCGCCGCGCTCGCGTACCAGTTCGATCTGCTCGGCCGGCCCACGCAGATCCGGGGGCCCGGCGGCGTCGAGTACACGCTCGAATACGACTCGCGCGGCGACCTCGTGGTGCTGCGCGAGTCGACCGGGCGCGTGACCGAGAGCGCCATCGACGGCGCGCGGAACGTCGTGCGTGTCCGCGACAGCGTCGCGGGGACGACGGAGTTCCGTTACGTGGCGGGCAGGATGGTGGAGAAGCGCGAGGTGGACGGCAGCCGATTCCGCTTCGGCTACGACGCGGACCTGCGCTTGCGCTGGATGGAGAACCCTGCCGGCGAGCGATACGAGCGCGATTACGACCCCGCGGGCAACATCGCGCGCGAGCGGTTCTTCAGCGGGCAGGTCCGGGAGTACCAGCACGACGGCTCGAACCTCGTGGTCACCGAGGCTCGCCCCGACGGCACCTGGGCGCGGGTCGAGCGCGATCCTCAGGGACGGGTGGTCGGCCGCGCGCACGGCGAGCGGTGGGCCGAGCGGTTCGTCTACGACGGGGCGCGGCTGATGCGCGCGGAGACCCCGGAGGTGGTCGTCACGTACGAGTACGACGAGGCGGGCCGGCGCGTGGCGGAGACGCAGTCGACCCATGGCTGGACGTTCACGGCGAGGCGGGAGCTCGACGCGTGCGGGCTCATCGTCGGCCGCGCGTACTCGACGGGCTGGGGCGTCGCGATCGAGCGCCGGCCGGAGGACGGCGCGCCCACGGCGATGAAGCTCGAGGGGCAGGCCGCGCGCACGCTCCACTTCGAGCACGATACGAGCGGCCGCGAGGTCCGGCGGTGGTGCGCGGACACGCGGCTCGCGCTCGAGACCGAGCGCGACGCCCGCGGCTTGCCGCTGCGGATCGCGCTGAAGGGCGCGGGCGGGGAGGTGCTGCGCGCGCGCTCCTACGTCTGGAGCCCGCTCGGGCCGCTCTCGGCGATCCACGACGAGCGCCACGGGACGCGCCGGTACGAGCTCGACGCGCGCGGTCGTGTCCTCGGCGCCCGTGGGCTCGGCGCCGACGAGTCGTTCACCTACGCGGCGCAGGGCACGCCGGTCTCCGCCGCGCTGCGCGGCGCGCCGCTCGTCCGCGGAGGGCGCCCCGTGCGCACGGAGGACGCGCACCTCGAGTGGGACGCGCGCGGCCGCCTCTGCGCCTGCTTGCGCTCGGACCCGGCGCGCTCGTTCAGGTACATGTACGACGACGACGATCGCCTGATCCTGGCGATTCGCGGCGACGGCGCCCAGTTCCGGACGCTTTACGACGCCTTCGGCAGGCGGATCGCCGAGATCGCATCCACGGGCACGAGCACGTGGTTCGGCTGGGACGGCGAGAGCCCGGTCGAGGAGCAGGCGATCGGCGGGCCGACGCTCCGGCGCGTCTTCGACGACGACGGCTATACGCCGCTGGCCGAGACCGACGCCAGGGGCGTGTTCCGCCTGGTGGCCTGCGACGCCGCCTCGACGCCGTGGCTCTACGCGGCGTCGGAGGACGCGATGGCCGACATCGACCTGTCGACCTGGGGGCGCGTCGCGCGCCACCAGGGAGCCCCCGGTCCGCTGCGCTTCGCCGGACAGCGCGCCGACGCGTCGACGGGGCTCCATTACAACCGCCATCGCCACTATGCCCCGGACCTGCATGTATTTCTCACGCCGGATCCGGCCGGCGTGCTCGCGTCGCTCCAGGACATCGGCTTCGTGCCGAACGTCACGCTGTACATCGATCCATCCGGCCTCACGACGATCATCGCCGGCGATCGGAGGGACCCCGTCATCCGCTCCAGCGTCGACCGCCTGCAGAGGGAGTACCCGGGGGCCCGGGTGATCTATCACGATCAGATCAACCAGCCTCCGAGCTTGTGGCAACGGATGACCGGGCGTAACAACCGGCTGGACGGGGAGAGCCACGTGGTGGTGACGACCCACGGCGCGCCCGGCTTCGTCCAGTGGGGCAGCGGCACGGTGAACGGCCAGCAGCTCGGGAGGATGCTCAACGACGCCGGGTTCGACGGGACGAGGGCGGGCGCGAAGGTCGATCTCATCGCCTGCAACGGGGCCACGCCTCCGCAGGGGGGGACGTTCCGGGACAGCGTGGCGGGCTCGGTCGCGAGGACGACGCAGGCCGACACGTCGGGCGCGATCTCGAACGAGATGGCGCGCACGTGGGCAGACGAGACGGACACCATCCCCGGCGTCCGGGAGGTCCGCGACTGGCCTCGATTCTGGCGGAAGCGGCAGGAGCCGACGACGTACCAGTACGGCCCAGGGATGATGAGCGGCACGCCGAACCGGCCGTTCGTCCACAGGGGGCAATGGGTGACCTACGGCCCCGGGGTCATGTGATGGACTGCGCGACGTGACGCCGCATCACGGCTTCGAGGCCTACTTGCGCCGAGCGCTGGGCGACGCGACGCGCGGCCGGCTCACCGCGGCAGGCGCGACGGTGGAGCTCGATCGGGGCGAGATCGCCGCCCTGGAGGCCGCGCTCACGCCCGTCTCCCCTCGCCTCACCACGCGCTGCCCGAGCGCGGTCGTCGCGGAGATCGCGCTGTCCCGCGATCGCAGGCCGGTGGCCGCGCTGGCCGTGCACCGCGACGGATCCATCGGCGCCGCGGGCTTCACGCTGCGCGTCTTCGTCGAGGACGACCAGCGGCTCGTCGCGTGGCTCGGCGCGCGCGTCGCGGGGGCCTCCGGCCTCTTCGCCTGCCCGGTGGGCCAGGCCTCGCTGCGCAAGCGGTGGCTCGACGCCGCCCCCGCGGCCTTCCGGGACGAGCTCCTCACGGAGCGTTCGTGCCGGGAGCCGGAGGGCCTCACGGCCAGGCTCGGCGCGGCGGGCGCTGCGCTCGGGGAGCCCCGGCGGCTGCTCGAGTGGCACGGCGCGGGGGACGGGCCCTGGGCCGACATGCCGCCGTGCACCGCCGCCTCCGGGTCGCTCGTGGACGCGATGCCCGCGGACGTGGTCCTCTCGGTCCTCGAGGGCGGCGCGCCGCAGGGAGCGCTCCTGCGGGGGGCGGCGCGCTTCGTGGGCGCCTACCTGCGCTCCTGGGAGGAGGCCGAGGCGCTGCGCGCCCGCCTGTCGCCGGCGCTCTGGGGCTCGCTGCTCGAGGAGACGCGCCGGGGCGGCGATCCGGGCGCGATCGCCCGGCTCGAGCTGGCCCGGTCGGGGCGCCGCGCGGAGCCGCCGCCGGGGGCGCTGCGCATCGCCGAGTCGCGGCGCGCGCGGTTCTCGGCGCTGCACGCGGACGGGGTGCACGCGTGCGCGCTCGACGGCCGGACGCTGCGCTGGTTCAGCCTCGACGCCGGGAGGGCTGGTCAGGCAGAGGGGTGCTTCGTGCAGACCACGGCGCCCATCGCGGTGCACGCGGGCGGCGTCTTCTTCAACCGCACGAAGCGCCTGGATCTGCGCACCGGCGAGGTGCGCGACGCGCCCGGGCCGGGGTTTCTCCGCCGCGCGCTGGCCCGCGAGGCGCGGCGCGCCGCGGATTTTCGCGAGGAGATCGTGGACCGTTGCCTCGACCACCTCGGCGATGCCCCGCTGCTCGTGGAGCCTGGCGAGGGCGCGCCGCCGGCGTGGCTCGTGGCGCGGCCGACCCGCAACGACGTGGAGGCCTGGGAAGCGTACGCGCACCTCGGCGTACGAGCGCCCGAGGCGCTCGGCCTGGAGCACGTCTGGGCGGCTCGCCCCGGGGAGCGCGTGCTCCACGCGCTCCCCAGGGGTCGGCGCGCACGGCGGCTCTCGTTCCGCTTCGAGGGGGAGCTCGTCGCCATCGCGGCGGGGGCGCGCGGCGTGCACGCGGTCGAGCTCGGGCGCGGCCCGGGCGACGCGAGCGTCTGGTGGGAGCTGTCCGCCGACGGAGCGAGGGCGCGGCGAGGCGAGCTCGCGCTGCCCGGGGCGTCGATCCGCGGGCTGCGGGCGCTGCGCGACGGGATCCTCGTGCGGGCGGCGGCGCCGCTCAGCGAGGTCCTGCTGCGCCTGGTGTGCCGATAGCGCGTGTCTCTCGACGACACCTCACCACCGGTGACCTGGAGTCTCATGGCACGATCGACTCCGCGCGCACAGGGCCCGGCGTGAGTCACGCCGTCTCCGGCGAGTCGACGCGGAGCGCGTCCTCCTCGTACCGGCTGCGCGGGTTCCACGCGGCCCACCCGGCGCAGCCGGCGTCGTCGCAGGCGCGGATCTGCTCCTGGACGTGCCACGGCGTGTACCGGTAACGGCGCATCGGCCGCGAGCTGTCGAGATCGAACGCCTGGATCCAGCTCCGCAGCCGCGCGACCCTCCCCGGGAGCTCCGCCAGCCTGCGGAGGCCGGCCGACAGCGCCGCGTGGACGGTCTCGTACGGGTGATGCGCGGGGTTCGCGAACCCGAAGCTGCCGGGCTCCCAGTGCGACGGGTACGGCATTGGCATCACGTAGTCGAAGCGCTCCGCCGCGTCCTCGAGCCGCTGGCCGATGGCGTCCAGCGGCCCGAGGAGCGTGATCCCGAAGACGTCCGCCGAGATCGGGCGGGACGCCGCGTCGCCGACCTCGGCGCGGAGGAAATCGAAGAAGGCGCGGACGGTCGGCGTCCGCTCGCGGATCGGCGTCCGCGACCGCGGCTCGCGCGCCGCGCCGTAGCGCACGTAGTCGTAGTTCACCTCGTCGAAGCCGAGGTCGAACGCCCGGAGCGAGATCTCCGCGATCTCCCGCCATCGCGCCTCCGAGCCGGGATCGTACCAGCCCCGGGGGCCGCCCTTGAACGCGACGAGGCGGGCGATGAGGTAGATGCCGGCGTCGCGGAGGGCCCTGAGCTGGGCGAGGGTGTCCGCGTCGCGCGCGTGGAGGAGCGCGCCGCCGTCCGACCGGATGTCGATGACCAGGGAGTTCAGCTCCGCCCGCCGGACCAGGGTCGCGAGCCGGTTCATCCGGTCCGCGCTCCGCGCCGCCGCGAAGTTCACGTAAACCGCCTTGACGACGCTGGGCATGCCGCTCTCCCCCCGCGGGGGCGAGCGCACGCCCCCGCCACCCACGTTGTAGCCGGGCGCGCGACGCGGGCAAACGCGCGCCTCGTCGCGATTCCCAGGCTCGCTCCGCGGCCGCCCTCGGGACGCGGGCTCAGGGCCAGGTCTCGATCACCGCGGAGATCCAGAGATCCGGATCGCGAAAGCCGGGATCCTGCTCGATGCTCACGAAGCGTCCGGTGTACGTCGCCGCGGGGGTGCCGCAGACCCGGTTCGCCGGAACGCCGTTGAGGAGCCTGCCCTGGACGTTGGTCGTCGCGTTCAACGAGCACACGCCGCTTCCGGGGACGCCGATCCGCCAGTCGGGCTCACGGTCGAGCAGGTTGTCCCTGAGCGCCACGATCTTGTCGCCTTCCACGGGGACGACGTCCACGCCGTGCGAGAGGTGGACGTCCACGGCCTCGCAGGTGTCCGCCGCCATGCCATGCCACTGGATGGCCCACCACGGCCTCGCTCCATAGTGGATCGAGAGCGCGAAGTAGGTCGCGTGGAACATGTTGGTCACGTCGTGGGCGACGTCCGACGCCTTGAAGGAGCGCTGGCAGGTGCTGTCGACGAGGCTCGCGTCGCGATGGGAGCCCGCCACGAGGAGGGTGCGGGAGCGCGTCTCCTTGAAGATGGTGACCGCCTGCATCTCCGTCGAGATGTCCGCGATCGGGTGCGCCGCGTGGTGGCTGAGCTCCCGCCTCGCGACCGGGTCCACGATGAAGGTGCCGAAACCGCGATCGACGATCCCATCGTTGTTGCCGTCGAGGACCTCCATGAGCACGCAGTACCTGCGGCCGCTGTCGGCGTCGCGAACGCGCCGGAGCCGCATGGACTGCCGCAGGCTGAACGGGAGCGCGAACTCGCACTGACCGCGCATCATGGCGCCAACGACGCTCCGCCAGTCGCTCATCTGCACCGAGCTCGGGGCGACGTAGATCCCTGAGTCTCTGGGGGGCATATGGTCACGTGCGCACGCCACGAGCTCCTCGAGGGTCGCGCGGGATATGCAGGTGAGCTCGGCGGCCATCGCCGCGCGAGGCGTCATCGGGACGAGGGCGACCAGGAGCAACAGGATCGATCGTTCGACATGCATGGCAATGACACCTCCAGATCGGGGCCTTGTGAGGTCGACCGGCGATCCCACGCGATGTCCTCTGCGCGCGCAGGCGCCTGGAGGGCGTCCTCCGGTGCCCGGGCCGCGTCCTGCGGGGCCGGGCGTGCCATGTCACACGTCCTTCAGGCGCGCGCTCGCTGACCGCTCGCTTTCGACGTCAACGCAATGATCGCCAAGCAACATCACGAATCGGCGACGGCGGGTGCAAAGCAGAGGCCGCCGAGAAGGCATGTGCGCTGTGCGTGCCGTTCGCGGTGACCGTGACCACCACATCGCAGCATCCCTCGATCCGATCGGCGACCGAGGCGCCGCCCTCCGCTCCCGCCCCGCGCCGCCCCGGGGCGGTCGGCGTCAGTCCACGATCTCCAGCGCCCCCTCGGCGGAGCGGAGCGCCCCCTCGATACCCTGTCGTCGCAGGACGCTTCGCCGCGGAGGTGGACGTTCCCGGCGGACGCCGGGCCGCCCGGGAGGCGGAAGGTGGTGGCCTAGTTTGGGCGCCCGATGCGTGGGGGACGACGCGCGCGTCGCCAGCGTGCCCCGCCGCGGGCGGGCGATGCGCTCCACGGGGCTCACACGGCCCGCGCGCGCGCGCTCGGACAGGCCGGGTCAGCAGGGGATACAGCCGGAGACGAGCACGTGGCCGATGTCGCCGCGCGCGAGATCGGCCATCGCGATGGCCTGATCCTCCAGCTTCGGAGGGGGCGGCACGCGCATCGTGAGCTGAGCCTGCCGCGCGCCCCCGTCCATGTCGCGCACGCCAGGGCTCCGCGGAGCGTCCTCCGGAGACGACGGGCCCGCCTGCTCTTCACGGACGACGAGATCGAGCCCCTCGGGCAGCTCGTAGCCACAGTGGATCTCGAGGAAGCGAGCGGGATCGCGCTTGAGCAGATCGAGCTTCGCCGGCTCGGCCCACGCGAGCGCGACGGCGCGCAGCCAGGCGAGCCTGAGCTGCTCCAGCGCGCTCGCGCTGATGCCTCGCTCGCGCGGAGACGCTTGCTCGCCGGGCGAGATTCCTGACGCGCGGTCGCCGCCGAGATCGAACGCCTGAGTCTGAGAATTCGTGGATTGACTGTTCGACATGGTCTCTCTCCATCTGGCGCGCGCGTCGGGTCGACCGTGCTCGCACCTCCGGGTGTCCGCCTTCCTTCACGAGGACAACGTAAGTCTCCCCCCTATGCCCGGTCAGGGCCCCTCCAGCGGTCCATGGCGCCGCGGGAGCGAGGCGGCCTACGCGGCGATCTCGCGGAGCAGCGCCCGCGCCTCGTCGATCTCGGGGATCTCGGCGTGCTCGGCGGGCCAGGAGCCGATCTCGTGGAGCAGCAGGCGGCCCTCCGGGCGCCGGTCCTGATCGAGCAGGAGGCGGCAGAGCGCGAGCGTCGAGCGCAGCTCGAGCAGCCGCGCGCCTTGCTCGCGCGTGAGCGCGATCGCCCGGCGGAGGCACGCCTCGGTCTCGGGCGCCGCGCGAGGATCGCGCGCCAGGATGGAGAGCGCCTTGAGACGGTAGAGCTCCGGGACATAGTACCTCTCGCCCGTCTCCTCCGCGAGCTTCAGGCAGCCGTCGAGCCGCGCGATCGCCGCCTCGTGGTCCCCTCGCTCGGCCTCGAGCTCCGCCACGAGCGACGGCCAGTAGGTCATCCAGGAGAGATCGCCCGAATCTCGGATCACGTCGATCTGACGCGACAGCTCCTCGACGTCTCCCTCCGCCCAGCGGCGCATGGCCCAGCAGAAATGCTTGAGCCAGAGCCGGTAACGCTCCGCCACATCGATCAGCGCGTTCGCCACCTCCGCGACCATCTCTCGCCTCCGGCAGTAGTGATAGATGCCGGACAGGCACATGAGCGCCCTCGCGAGGCTATGCGGATGATCCAGCTCACGCGCCCACGCCACGGCCGTATGCCCCAGCGCGAACGCCTGGTCCGGATACCCCATCAAGCAGAGCACCATCGACAGGCTCGTCTGGGCATAGACCCTCGAGTCCAGGCCGTACGCGAAGGCGTGCTCCCGGTGCCGCGCGGGATCATAGAGCGCGAGGCACCGCTCGTGGGCCTTCCGGGCCTCCGTGAACCTGCCCTCGGTGTAAAGACACTCCCCGAGCAGCGGCAGCGACCAGACGAGCTGGCCGACGTCCTGCGACCGCTCGGCCACCCCGACGAGCCGCCCCGCCAGGGCGCGCGCCTCACGGCGGTGATTCCGCACGTTGTGGTACATGACCATCGCCCACAGCGTCGCCGAGGTCAGCGGGCAGTCCCCGAGCTGCTCGCTCAGCTCCTCGCAGCGCTGGACCGCCGCCGTGAGCTCCGGGGCCATGTACCCCCGGCGGTCGAGCAGCGCCAGGATGAGCAGGTTGTTGAGGCGCATCTCGGTGATCGCGCGCTCCCGGGCGTCCTCGATGGACGCGAGCCAGCCCAGCGCGTGGGTGATGTGCTCGACGACCTCGATGTCGTCGGTGCTGCTGGCGGGGCGCTTCAGCGCGAGCTCGGCCGCGCGCTCCGCGTAGGGGATCGCCAGCCGCTTCTGCTCGGCCGCCGCGTGGTGGCGCGCGAGCAGATCCGGGCGGGTCTCGACGATCTCCGCGAAGCGCTCCTCGAGGGTCCTGGCGATGCGCGCGTGCACCCGCTGCCGCGTGCGCCGCGGCAGCGCCTCGTAGGCCGCGTCCCGGATGAGCGCGTGCTTGAACATGTATGTCGGGTTCATGGCGCGGCGCTTCCGGTGGATGAGATCCGCGGAGATCAGCCGCTCCACGTCCTTCTGCAGCGCGGCCTCGTCGAGCGTGCTCACCGCGCAGAGCACGTCGTGGCGGAACTCCCGCCCCAGCGCCGCCGCGAGCTGGGCCGTCGTCTTGGCCCTGCCGAGGTGATCGAGGCGGGCCATGAGCAGGCCCCGCAGCGTGGTGGGGATGGCGAGCTCCGAGAGCGACCCCGACAGCACGTAGCGGCCCTCCTCCTCGTGCAGGGCCCCCGAGTCGAGGACCATCCGGATCAGCTCCTCGACGAAGAGCGGCACGCCGTCGGTGCGGTCGACCACCTGCGTCAGCACCGGCTCGGGCAGCGCCCGGCCGCCGGTGATCTGCGCGGCGATCTGCTCGATGTACGAGCGGTCCAGGCGGCCGAGCTGGATCTGCAGCATGCCCGACGTCGGCCACGGCGGGGAGAACTCCGGCCGCGCGGTGAACAGCGCCATCATCCTGGCCGAGGGCACCTCGGCCACGAGCGAGCAGAGCCACTCGAGCGTCGTCGGATCGGCCCACTGCGCGTCCTCGACCAGGAACAGGACCGGCTGGTCCTCCGCCATCTCGAAGAGCAGCGAGAGCAGGAGGTTCAGCGTCATCTCCTTCTGCCGCTGCGGCGAGGCCGACGGCAGCGCGTAGCGCCCCTCGAGCGGGACGGAGAGCAGCGCCGCGAGCAGCGGCACCGCCGACGAGAGCGGGAAGCCGCGGCGGGCGAGGAGCGCCTCGAGCCTGTCGAGCCTGCTCCCGGGCGCGTCGCCGCGGTGGGGCTCCAGGAGCCGATCGAGCATGTCGATGATCGGGTGGAGCGCCGAGTGACGCAGATCGCCGAGGCAGTGGCACTCCAGGCAGGTGTGCGCCTCGCGGCGCAGCCTCCGGATGAGCTCCAGGGCGAGGCGGGACTTGCCGACGCCGGCCCCCCCCGTCACGAGGACGATCTGCCCGGTCCCCTGCCGCGACTGCCCCCACCGCTGGAGCAGCAGATCGACCTCCTGATCGCGGCCGAACAGCGGCGCCGTATCGTGCTCGGGGCCGCCGCGGTCCGCGGCCATGGGCGGGAGCTCCTCGCGCACGTGATAGACCCGGACCGGCCGGGAGGCCCCGTGGCGAGGCACCTGCACCCCCGTCTCGTCGCACGCGAACTGGCTGCGGAGGATGCGGTAGGTGTCCCCGCTCGCGGCGACGACGCCGGCGGGCGCGAGCGCGCAGAGCCGCGCGGCGAGCTGCGGCGTGCTCCCGAGGTGCTGGACGAACCTCTGCCCCTCGCGGGCGACCACGATCCCGGTGTGGACGCCGACGCGGACCTCGAGGGTGGCGCCCCGCTCCGCCTTCAGCCGGGCGCTCCGCGCGCGGATCGCGGCGGCGATCTCCAGCGCCGCGCGGGCGGCGTGCCGGGCGTCGTCCTCCTGCGCCGCCGGGTAGCCGAAGTGGAGCAGCAGCTGATCCCCGAGCGCTCCGGCGAAGGTCCCGCCGTGGCGGCGCGCGATCTCGGCGCAGATCTCCTGCGCCTCGCTGAAGAGCTCGTCGAGCTCCTCGACGTCGATCGCCGCGAGCCCTGGACCGCCGGCCGAGAGGGCGCAGCACACGGCGGTGAGCGGCCGCCGCTCCCCCTCGACCAGGCCCGCGGCCTCCGCGTCGACCTGGGCCCCGGGCTCCGGGACACGGACGGCCGCCGGGGACGGGAGCACGCCGGACGAGGGCGAAGGCGCCGCCTCCGTCGTGCCGACCCGGAAGCTCGCGCCCACCTGCGGCCGATCGAGCTCCGCCTGCGGCGTGGCGCCGAAGGTCCGCGGGCCCGGCGCCAGCCCGCCCCCGGAGCCCACGTCCGCTCGCTCGCGGCCGAGCGGCACGCCGGGCTCCGCGAGGTCGGCGCGGCTGAGCCCGGAGACGTCGCAGGCCTCGAGGTCGCGCAGGAGCCCGTCCGCCGTCACGACGCGCGCCGCGACGTCCTTGGCCGTCGACCGCCGCAGGATCGCGCCGAGCGGGTGCCCGAACAGCGCCCTCGGGACCGGGATGGGCTCGGGGCTCACCTGGCTGAGGAACACCTCCTCCAGCGATCGGCCGCTGACGGCGGGCTTGCCGGTGAGGCACTCGATGAACACGAGCCCCCAGGAATAGAGATCCGAGCGCGCCGTCAGGGGGAGCCCGCGGAGCTGCTCGGGCGCCGCGTACGCCGGCGTGCACAGGAGCTCGTTGCTGGCGGTGAGCTTCACCTCGTGCCCCTCGTGCGCGCCCGCCACGACCGCGCCGATGCCGAAATCGAGCACCAGCGCGTTCCGCCGGGCCCCGGTGGGGACGACCATGACGTTCGCGGGCTTGAGATCCCGGTGCACCACGCCCTGGGCGTGCGCGCAGCTCAGCGCGTCGAGCACCTGGAGCATCAGGTACCGGGTCTCCTGCGGATCGAGGACGCCCTCGTCGCTCAGGAGCTCGGCCAGGTTCTTCCCGGGAACGAACTCGAAGACGGCATAGAGCTGCCCTTCGTCCGTCTGTCCCGAGTCGAGGAGCCGGACGATGTTGGGGTGATGGAGCCGCGCGCAGAACCCCATCTCTCGACGGAAGCGCGCGTCGTACCGCGCGGCGTCGGCGGGGCTGCAGCCGCGGACCTGGTGCAGGACCTTGATGGCCACGGGCTGCCCGGTCGCGAGCTGCCGCCCCTTGTAGACCACGGCGAAGCCGCCCTGGCGCAGCACGGAGAGGACCTCGTAGCGGCCCTGGAACACGGCCCCCGGAGCGACGGCGTTGATGCTCATCGAACCTCCTCTGGTCGGCGCGACGGCCGCCGGCCGGCTCGAGCGGACGACCCCGCCTCGCAGCGCCGCCCTGCTCGCGCCCGGCCGCCTCGCCGCCCGCGATGCGCCCCGGCCAGCGCGAAGGAGCTGACGCGCGCGCGGCCGAATTCCCTCCCCATCGAGAGCTCATATAGTGCCGATGTGGCCGTCGTCGTCCGGTGTCCACACGACCGGAGCGCCGGGACAGGCGCCGATCGAGCGGGCGCCGTGCGCCGCGGCGCCCATGACGAGGCGAGCGCGCGGCCGCGAGCAGCCCCGCAAAGAGGCCGCGGGCGGCGCCCGATCCCGGCACCAAGGCGCGAAGGCGGGAGAAAAGATCAAGGTTCTCGATGCCTTCCCGATGTCATGGAACCTCCGACGCGCGACGCGCGAGCGCGCCGCGGCCGCACGACGATGGCGGCGCGCTCGATGGCGAGGGCGGAGATCGCGATCACGCCGCGGCGCTAGATCCGCCCGGCCCACCGCATCCCGCGCCCGAGGAGCGTGAACGCCTCGGACACCGCGAAGTCGCTCGGGCGGTGTCCGACGGAGACGTAGAACACGCGTCCCCGTCCGAAGTGGTGAGTCCAGGCCACGGGGCTCACCCCGCCGTCCTCGAAGGCCGTCGTGGCCAGCACGTGGGCCCTCGCGTCAACGTGCATGTAATATCGCTCGGTCCGGTACATCGTGAAGCTGGGTAGCCCACGCGTGATGGGGTGAGCGGGGTCGCGGATCTCGACATGATACGTCATGTTCTCGTCGCCCTGGAGCGCGACGAGCTGCCCACCCGTCACCCGCTTGTAGACCGAGCTCCCGCAGAACGCCCAGCACATGCCGTGGAAGCCGCCGATCCCGACGCCGGCGGCGACGGCCTCGGCGAGCCCGCGCTCCTGCGCGGCGGTCAGCTCGCCGAGCGTCCAGACAGGGACGATGAGCTGGTACCGCGAGAGGCGCGAAGGCTGGCTGAAGACATCGAGATCGTCGCTCGCGTCGACGGTGAACCCCCAGGCGGTCAGCCATTCGGACAGGATGTTCTTCCAGCGCTCGGGGTGGTGGACCTCCCACCCTCCCCAGTGGATGAGGCAACGCCCCAGGTCGCTGCGGCTCATGCGGGCTCGCTCGCGCGCTGCGCCCTCGACGGCGCCGGCGCGCTCCCGCGGGCCGCCGCGGCGGGGGCGCCCCAGGCGCCGGCGCCGAACGGCGAGGGCTCGACGATCGCGTCGGCCTCGATCATGCGGTCCAGCGGCGCCCGCGGGAGCGGGAGGCCCAGGGGGACGTCGAGGACGCGGCTCGCGAGATCGCGGCTCGCGTGGAAGCCGAGCGACAGCTTGCCGGGGACGAGCGTCCACAGGCGCGCGATGCCGTCCTCGCGGCCATGGTCGACGATCGCGCTCCGGGGCTCGATCCCCCACGCGTCGGCGCCGCCGCGATCGAGCTCCATCCTGCTGCACATGGTCGCCTGGCCGGTGTGATAGCCGATGAGCCCGTCCCGGAAATAGAACCTCATGCGCTCGACGAGCTCGAACATCTTGACGACGGGCACCGACCCGCGGTGATGGGGGAGGCCGAGCGGCTGGGCGCCGCCGTGGACCGAGGCGAGGAGGGCGCCGCCGGCGGTCGGGGCGATCACGGGGCCGCCGTGCTCCAGGGAGACGATGGATCGCTCGAGGCCGCTCGCCTTGAACGCCGCCACCATGTCGAACCGCGGCCTCAGGCTGTCGAGCAGCCTGAGCGAGCGCCGCTCCGCGAGCTCGCGGAGGCCGAGCCCCGCGCAGAGGACGACCTCGCCTGCGGTCACCTCGCCGCGCCCGGACAGCGCGACGCCGACGGCCTCGCCGCGCTCCACCAGGACGTCGTTCACCGCGGCGCGCGGGTGGACATCGACCCCGAGGTGCCAGCAGAGGCAGAGCAGCTCCGTGACGACACGGCGCGACGACATCGCGAGATCGTCGACCAGCGCGAACCGCAGATCGCGGCTCCGGTCGCGGCGGAACAGGCCCTCCAGCTCCTCGCCCGAGGCCCAGCGGAAGCGGCAGCCGAGCCGCTCCCACCCCGCGGCGTGCTGCGCGAGGCACGCTGCGCGGCCGAAGTAATACGCGCCGCGCGCGACGAGCGCGCCCGGGAAGGCCGCGGCGAACAGCTCGACCGCCTCGGCGCAGGCGGGCACGATCTCGGCGTGATCTCTCGCATGGAGGGCCCCCGAGTGGATCGTGCCATGGTTGCCAGCCGTCGACCGCGCCCCGATGAGGCCGCGCTCGAACACGGCGACCCGTTTTCCCGACATGGCGAGGCGCGCGGCCGTCATCAGCCCGGCGATCCCTGCCCCCACCACGATCACGTCGTAATCGCGAACCATGGAATGCCTCTTTCGATCACCGGCGCACGCACCGCCGGTCTCTCTCCCGATCGGCAGCCCAGCAGGCTTCGTGCCGTGGTCGCGCCCTGCGTCGAGCGGCCGTATTCGCGGCGGCGCTCCGGCGCGAGCCGAGGCGCGCTTGCGCTCTCGCGCAACCCTTTGCCCAACCACGCGCCTGACCGCAGCGCCGTCGCCCGTGGCGTCCGCCGCGACGGCCCGTGCAGCACAGCCTGCCTGATCCACACGGCGCAGATCGCCCGCTGCTAGCGTGGCGCGGTCGGGGCGTAGCCAAGCTTCTTGATCCCGAGCACCTTCAGCTTGTGCACCAGGGTCCGGAGCGGGATGTTGAGGGCGCGCGCCGCCTCCCGCTGATTCCACCCGGCCGCGCGGAGCGCCTCGACGAGGATCTGGGACTCGTACCGCTGCAGGCGCATCTTGAGATCGTCCGTCCCGTCCTGCGCCGCGGCGTCCGGGGCCGCGGCCTCCGGGGCGGCGGGCGTCGGCTCGTCGTCCGGCTCGGTCCGCTGCGCCGCCGCGACCTGGAGCGGGCGCCCGGCGCGGACCCGCTCGGGCAGGTCCTGCTCGACGATCCACTCGCCCTCGGCGATGACGACGGCGCGCTCGATCGCGTTGCGCAGCTCGCGGGCGTTGCCCGGCCACGCATAGGCCCGGAGCAGCTCGAGCGCCCCCGGCTCGATGCCGCGGATGGACCGGCCGTTCGCCCTGTTCGCCTGGTGCAGGAAGCGGAGCGCGAGCGGCTCGATCTCCTCGGGGCGCGCCCGGAGCGGCGGGATCGTCAGCGTCATCGCGTTCAGCCGGTAGAGCAGGTCGAGGCGGAAGCCGCCGGACGCGCACAGCGCCTCGACGTCGCGGTGGGTCGCCGCGATGATGCGCACGTCGACCTCGATCTCCCGGCTCGATCCCACGCGCGTGATGCGCCTCGTCTCCAGCACGCGCAGCAGCGCGGCCTGCGCCGGGAGCGGCAGCTCCGCCACCTCGTCGAGGAAGACCGTCCCCCCGTCCGCCACCTCGAAGACGCCCCGCTGCTGCTGGCTCGCGCCGGTGAACGAGCCCCGCTCGTGGCCGAACAGCGTGCTCTCGACGAGCTGCTGGGGGATCGCCCCGCAGTTGACGCACACCATCGGCCGCCCCTGCCGGGCGCCCCGCTCGTGGATCGCCCGCGCCAGGACCTCCTTGCCCGTGCCCGTCTCGCCCAGGAGGAGCACCGGGATCGGCGAGCGCGAGACCCGCGCGACCATCTGCAGGATGTGGCGCATCTCCGGGCTGACCGCGACCGGCTCGCCCCCCTTCTCGGGGAGCCCTGCGTCCTCGCCCAGCGTCCAGGTCCCGGCGGGCGCCGACCGCACCGCGTTGTCGAGCGTCGCGCCGCGGGCGGCGCTCCAGCTCAGCTCCAGCAGCTTCTCCGGATCGCTCGCCGTGTCGGGGAAGGTCGCGACGCCCGCGAGCATCGGGATCTCCTCGTCGCCTGACGGCGCGGTGATCGCGCGCGCGAGCGCGGTGGCCACGTCCGGGCGCGCCTCGGTGAGCAGGATCGCCAGGGTATCCGGGCTGTACAGCGCGACGCGGTCGACGGGCCGGAGCAGCGCCCGGACGCGCGCGACGAAGCGGCTCACGTGCGCGCCGGCGCCGCGCGCGGGGCGGACCATCAGGACGGCGAAGCTCCGGCCGAAGTAGTGCGCTCGCCTCACCTCCTCTTCGAGGATCACGCGAAACCGCTCGTGGGTGAGGAGGACGTCCGAGGCGCTCTCCTCGGGCGTGAGCACGCGGACCGAGACCAGCACGCTGCCGAGCATCACCGAGTCGCCGGACCGGATCTCCGCGCGCTCGACCCGGGCGCCGCCGACCCAGGTGCCGTTGGTCGACTGCAGATCCTCGACCGTGATCACGCCGCCGGACGCCGTGAAGCGGGCGTGCTCACGCGACAGGCTGGTGTCCTGGATCCGCACCTGGGACGGCGGCGCGCGGCCGATCACGACAGGTGTGTTCGGGCGCAGGACGACGCGCTCCGAGCCGTCGCGGTGATAGATGAGCAGCGAGATGCATTGCTCGGCGGGTCGAACACGCCGGATCGCGTCGATGAAGCTGCCTGGCAGGAGCACGGTTGTCGTGCTGGTGCCGCCGTCACGAGGTAATTCCACGTCACGTCCCCCGGACGACCATGCCACACGGCGGAGCCGCGATCCAACGCCTGCACAGGGCGGTATGCTCCGGCGACTCCGCGCCTGACCCTGGCCGCGCGGCCCGCTGTCGGCGAGGCGCGGCGGAGGGGAGCACGGCAGAGCCGCGCCGGTCGCCGGCGCCGGAGCGAGGCGAGCGCGCGCGCCCGAGCGCGCGAGATGGCCTGACGGAGGGGGCGAGTCTTCCGGGCGCGTCGACGACTCAGGCTGCTCGCTCCTCTCGGGGGCAGCCCGCCGCCTTCATCTGACGCCGACGCGGCTCGGACTCTGGCTCAGGAGATCGGACCCTGGCTCAGGGGAAGGCGTGCTCGAGCTCCTTCACGCCGGCCGCGGGGGGGCGCTCCTCGATCTCTCCCGCGCCCCCTGCGCTCGCGCGCGCGGCGCCGGCTCGCTGCGTCACCGCCACCACGGGGACAGGGCTCGTTCGAATGACCGTCTCCGCCACGCTCCCGAGCAGCATGCGCGAGATGCCGCGGCGCCCGTGCGTCCCCATCACCACCATGTACGGCCGGACGCCCTCGATCGCGCGGACGATCTGCTCGGCCGGATCGCCCTCGCGCAGCAGGCAGCGCAGCCCGCCGTGCGTCTTCGCATACGCGTCGAGCGCCCGCTGCGCGGTGGCGGAGATCTCCTCGATGCTCTCCGGCGGAAGCACGATGTTCACCCCCGCATAGCTGTAGCGAGGCAGCGTGTAGACGTGCATCAGCACGACCTCCGCCCCGAGCGGGGCAGCGAGCTCCAGCGCGAGCTGCACGGCCGAGGCCGAGCCCTCGCCGAGATCAACCGGTACCAGGATCATCTTCGCGACGTTGTCCATTGCCCTGCTCCCATCGTTGCGGGCCGCTCCCGCCTCGACATGTCTCAACATGCCTCAACATGTCTCGATTTGCTTCAACATGCCTCAACATGCCTCTGCCTGACGGGTGCCACTGCATGGCGGATGCCACCGCGCTGGCCGCGGATCCGCGCGCCCGCGCGGCGGACGAGCACGCGTGTCCTGCGGGCGAGCGCAAACGCTGCGTGCTCCCCCACCGCGGGCGCGGCGCCCGCACGCTCTCACACATTCGGACAGAAAAGGGCCCCGGCGCGCGCCCAGTGGGACAGAGGCGCCCTTCGTCGCCACATCACTCCATCACCCCCTGGATCCCTGGAGCTCACGGCCCGTCGCTTTCCGGGGCGCAGAGGTTCAGGTAAATCGCACTTTGCCGTACGCTGGAAGTGATGAATTCCGTCAAGAGGTCGCTCCCCCCGGGGCCGCTCGTCACGGACGAGGACATCCGGGAAGAGCTCCAGCGCCTGTTCGACGCCGGCCCCGACTCGGGGCTCGTCATCCGGGTCTACGGGGAGCCGGGCGAGGGGGTGGCCACGGCGGACGCGTTCCGCGAGATGCTCGCGTCGCTGCGGATGTACGAGGGCAAGCAAGACCATCAGCCCCTCGAGATCCTCGTCGACACGCCGGGGAAGGCGCAGATCGCGCGGGCGCTGTCCGTCCTCGGGCACGAGCAGCACCAGAAGCGGATCCTCGATCACATCCTGACCACGTTCGGGCGCCGCCTCATCGATCCGCTCGCCGAGATCCTCGACACGACGCCGACCGGCTCGGTGATGGCGCGCCTCAGCATGCTGCGGGACATCTTCCTCGCGCACATCGCCGATCTGCGGATGACGCCGGAGTCGCAGCAGATCCTGACGAGCGACGTGCGCAGGCTCATGACCGACGAGTACCTGGCGAGGGTGGCGGAGAACGAGGAGCGCGTGCAGCGCCCGCGGGTGGCGAAGCTCGCGCAGCAGATCCTGCGGCTCGTCGGCTCGACGTTCCACCGGGCCCTCAAGCGGTGGCCCGCGCACGCCGAGCAGATCGCGTCGTCCATCGTGCGGCGCAGCCCGAAGAGGGTCCGGCTGAGCGAGGTGCCGAAGCTCCTGCGCGGCCAGATCATCGACGGCATCGAGGAGTTCCTCTGGATCGAGACGAGCGCGGACATCGAGGGCGCGCTGCGCCCGATGCTCGCGGAGCACCAGGACGTGATGCCCGTGACCCAGGCGAGGCTCGACCGCGCGACGTACCGCGAGTTCGCCGACGCCTGCTGGGCGATCATCGCCGAGCACTGCTGACGCCGCGCCGCGCGGATCGCCGGCGCGCGCCCGCCCGCTTCACCAGCCGCGCGCCCGGTCACCGCCCTCACCGCCCCCACCGCGTGTCCCGGTCGATCGAACCCCGGCGCGGCGTTCCCCGTCTGGGCGGCGCCTCCGGCGCGCCGCGTCGGGAATGATTTCCGTCATCCGCTGTTGTAAGGGGCCGCTGGCGCCTGGACCGCCGCGCTGCGCGGCATCCGATTCCGCCGGCGCGAGAGCTTCTTCCCTTCGCGGAGGGGTGCACGGCCGTGATCGAAATCAGCGAACTCTACAAGTACTATGGCGACCGGAAGGCGATCGGTCCCCTGTCGTTTTCCATCGAGACGGGAGAGATCGTCGGCCTGCTCGGCCTGAACGGGGCGGGCAAGACGACGACCCTGCGGATCCTCGCCTGCGACCTCCTCCCGTCCGCGGGTCGAGTGCTCGTGGACGGGCTGGACGTCGTGGACAACCCGCACGAGGTGCGGGCCCGCATCGGGTACCTCCCCGATCGGCCGCCGCTCTACGACGAGATGAGCGTGCGCGCCTTCCTCCACTTCGCGGCGCGCCTGCGCGGCGTCGACGCCGGGTCGGCGGACAAGCGGGTGGCCGAGGCGCTCGCGGTCACGCAGCTCGAGGACGTCGCCGCGGATCCCATCAGCTCGCTGTCGCACGGCTTCAAGCAGCGCGTGGGCATCGCCCAGGCGATCGTGCACAAGCCGCGGCTGCTCGTCCTCGACGAGCCGATCAGCGGCCTCGACCCGGTGCAGATCGTCGAGATGCGCGCCCTGCTCCGGAGCCTGCGCGGCGAGCACACCATCCTGCTCTCGAGCCACATCCTCTCCGAGATCAGCGAGACGTGCGACCGCATCCTCGTGATCCGGGACGGCGAGATCGGCGCGCAGGGCACCGAGCAGGAGCTCTCCGCGAAGCTCCTCCACGGCGTCCGCGTCGAGCTCACGGTGCGCGGGCTCGCGGCCGAGGGCGCGGGCTACCGCGCGGCGCGCGGCGAGGCGGCGCGGGCGCTCGAGATCGCGCGCGAGGTCGAGGGGGTCACGTCCGTCGAGCAGCTCGCCACGGCCGAGCCGGGGAGCGACGTCGTGAGCTTCGCGGTCGAGGCCGACCGCGACGTGCGGGCGGCGCTGTGCGCCGAGCTCGTTCAGGCGGGGATCGGCATCCTCGAGGTGAAGCGGAGCGAGCGCGAGCTCGAGTCGGTGTTCCTGCGGCTCGCGACGCGCGCGACGAAGGACAGGCCCGCCGGCGCCGACAGGGCGAAGGCCGGCGGCGAGGCGCAGAGGGCCCCGGCTGGGGACCGGGGAGAAGAAGGCGAGGGCGAAGCATGAGAGGGACACTGCTCGTCGCGCGGCGGGAGCTGACCGCGTACCTGAGATCACCGCTCGGGTACGTCGTCGCCGCCGCCGCGCTGCTCATCGACGGCATCTACTTCCAGGTCGCGGCGCTCGGCGCGGGCGCGCGGCTGTCCGCGGAGGTGCTGCTCAAGTTCCTGGACGGCACCGCGTTCATCATGATGGTCGCGGCGCTCATCCTGTCGATGCGGCTCGTCGCGGGCGAGCGCGAGAGCGGGACGCTCATCCTGCTCAAGACGGCGCCCGTGCGCGACGGGGAGATCATCGCCGGCAAGTTCCTCGCCGCGCTCGCGCTCATCGGCATGATGACGGCGCTCACCGTGTACATGCCGATGCTCATCTTCGTGAACGGCAAGGTGTCGGTCGGGCACATCCTGGTCGGCTACGCCGGCGTGCTGCTGCTCGGCGCCGCGTCGCTGGCGATCGGGCTCTTCGCCTCGACGCTCGCGGCGAGCCAGGTCATCGCCGCCATCCTCGGGGCGGCGATCATCGGGACGCTCGGCTTCCTGTTCCTCGTCGCCCGCGTGACCGAGCCGCCGCTCAACGACTTCGTGAGCGCGCTCAACCTCTACCCGCTCAACCAGAAGCCGTTCCTGACCGGCGTGCTCCGCCTGGAGAACGTCCTGTACTACGTCGCGGTCGCGTACTTCTTCCTGCTCGCCGCGACGCACACCCTGAGGGCCCGGAGGTGGCGGTGAACGACAGCAGAGCTCAGGCCGGCGAGGCCGAGATCAGCGGCAAGGACGAGGGCGCCGCGAGGCGGTCGCCCGAGCCTCCGCCGGACGCAGACAAGCAGGCCCCCCCGGCGGCGCCGCGCGAGGCGCCGGCGCTCCGCGCCGGGGGCTGGATGGTGCCGGCGTACGCGGGCGCGCTCCTGCTCCTCTTCCTGGGCGAGCGCGTGGTCCCCACGATCGAGTGGGCCCGCTACGGCCTGTCGGGGCTCGGGGTCGCGACCCTGATCCTCGTCACCGCGCTGCGGTTCGCGACCGCCCTGCGCGAGACGGGCGAGCGCCGCGCGGTCGAGCGCGCGCTCGCGATCCTGTCGGCGCTCGGCGTGGTCGCGGTCGCGGCCTACTTCAGCACGACCGACGCGGGCCGGGCGCTGCTCGGCGTCGCGAAGGCCGCGCCCGACGTGCGCGCGCGCGTCGAGTCGGCCACGACGGTCGGCTGGATCGCGCTGCTCGTGATCGCCACGGTGCCGCTCTTCTTCGGCGAGGCGGCGCTCGCGCCGATGCGGCGCGCCGAGCGCATCGAGGGCCGGCGGGTGCGCGCCGCGACGCTCTCGGGCGTGACGCTGGCGTTCGCGGCGGTGTACTCGGCGCTCTTCGTGTACGGCGCGAGCCAGCTCGATCTCAAGGCGGACTTCTCGTACTACCGCACGGCCCGCCCGGGCGACTCGACCAAGCGCGTCGCCGAGAGCCTGACCGAGCCGCTCAAGATCACCGCCTTCTTCCCGCAGCTCAACGAGGTGGGCGCCGAGGTGGAGGGCTACCTCCGCGAGGTGCAGGCGGCGTCGCCGCAGATCACGGTGGAGATGCACGACCGCCTGCTCGTCCCCGCGCTCGCCAAGGAGGCGAAGGTCACGCAGGACGGCGTCATCGTGCTCTCGCGTGACACGTCGCGCGAGACGCTCATCGTCGGCTCGGACATCAAGACGGCGGGCGCCAAGCTGAAGAGCCTCGACGCCGACTTCCAGAAGGCGCTGCTCAAGGTGGTCCGGTCGCGGCGGATCGCCTACCTGACGGTGGGGCACGGCGAGATGAACGAGGCGGCCGGCGCGGCGGCGGCCGACGGGCGGACGGCCAGGAACCTGCGCAAGCTGCTCGAGTCGCAGAACTACCTGGTCAAGGACCTCGGGCTCGCCCAGGGGCTCGGCAGCGAGATCCCGGCGGACGCGTACGTCGTCGTCGTGCTCGGCCCCCAGAAGGCGTTCCTGCCGGAGGAGGTCGCCGCGCTCAAGAAGTACGCGGACGGCGGCGGCCACCTCCTGCTCGCGCTCGATCCGGACGCCAAGGTCGATCTGGATCCGCTCGCCGGCGTCGTCGGCCTCACGTGGAAGCCCGAGATCCTGCTGAACGATCGGGTCTACGTGCGCCGGCGCTACAACGAGTCCGACCAGGCGATGCTGGTCACCACGCGGTACTCCTCGCACGCCTCGGTCTCGACGCTGAGCCGCCACGCGCAGCAGGCCCCGACGATCTTCCCCGGCGCCTCGTCGCTCGACAAGCAGGGCGGCGGCGACCTGAAGATCGACTTCGTCGTCCGGTCGCTCGGCGAGACGTTCGCCGACGTCGACGGGAACTTCAAATTCGACGCGCAGAGCGAGAAGCGGAGCGCCTACAACCTCGCCGCCGCGGTCTCGAAGGAGCTCGCGCCCGCCGAGGAGGGCAAGGAGAAGAAGGAGCTGCGCGCGTTCGTCGTCGCCGACGCCGACGTGTTCAGCGACCCGGCGTTCCGGAACGAGCCCAACATCGTGCTCGCGCTCGACGCGTTCCGGTGGCTCGGCGGCGAGGAGAGCTTCGCCGGGGAGATCACGACGAACGAGGACGTCCGGATCGAGCACACGAAGGAGAAGGACCAGGTCTGGTTCTGGGCCACGATCCTCGTGGCGCCGGCCATGGTGCTGGGGCTCGGGCTCTTCATCACGCGCCGCGGGCGGCGCGCGAGCGGGAGGCGCTCATGAGGTTGGATCGCAGCTTTTTCGTGCACCTCGGCCTGCTCTTCGCCGCGGCGTTGTTCGCGGTGCTCGTCTGGACGCGCGACAAGACGGCGTCCGCGCTCGCGGTCGCGGACGTGACCGTCTGGGCCGGCCGCGCCGACGACGTCGAGCGCGTCACGTTCGAGGCCGAGTCGAAGACCGTCGTCCTCGAGGCCAGGAAGGACAAGGAGGGGCGCTACTTCGTGGGCACCGCGGAGCGCCGGAAGAAGCCCCCGGCCGACAAGCCGAAGGACGACGTGCACGGCCACGGGGCCGCGCACGAGCACGACGCCCCGCCCGCGGAGCCGGAGACGACGGTCAAGACGTTCGTCTCGGTGAGCGGCGGCAACAAGCTCGCCGAGGCGCTGGCCCCGCTGAAGGCCCTGCGCGCGATCGGCCGCATCGCGGACGACCGGGCCGCCGAGTTCGGGCTCGACGAGCCGGAGGGGACGCTCACCGTCAAGCTCCGCGGTGCCGAGCGCAAGCTGGTCATCGGCGGCCCCACGCCGGGCGGCGCGGATCGCTACGCGCGCGACGAGAGCTCGGGCGAGGTGTACGCCATCAAGGGCGACATCTACCGCGATCTCGACACCGCGGACGGGCGGCTCATGGAGCGGGAGCTGCACGAGTGGAAGGACGTCGACCTCACCCGGGCGCGCGTCATCGTCGGGGACAAGCGCCGCGAGATCGTGCGCGGCGGCGACGAGGGCAAGAAATTCTGGGCCGACCCGGCGACCCCGGATCAGAACGACGAGACCGTCGCCAACTGGATGACCAAGCTCGACCGGCTCCGCCCTACGGAGTACGTGGCCGCGCCCCCCGAGCAGAGGGAGGTCGTGGTGCGGGTCGAGTACGCCGGCAGCTCCGGCGACATCGGCTTCGTCGATCTGGTGAAGGGGTCCCCTGGATCGAGCGGCAAACCCGACTACTTCCTGGTCACGGAGCGCACCCGCCTCCACGGCAAGGTGTCCGCGAGCCTCGCGGAGCAGGTCGAGCAGGACGTGGGCGCCGTCGTCAAGTAGCCGCCGCGTCCGCCGCACGCCGGAGCGGCCCGCCCGGGCGCCCGGCGTGCGTCCCGCGGCCCTGCGCCGCGCCCCGGGGCGCAAGCCGTACCCCCGAGATCGCTCTTTACTTGCAGTACCGGGTCCGGTGCTGCAACGCTCGTGCGCAATGTTCCTTCGACGATGGCCTCCCCTGGCGCTGAGCGCTGCGGCGGCGCTCGCCGCGGCGTGCAGCGCGCCGCCTCCACCCCAACCCGTCACGCCGGCGCCGGTCGCGACGCCGACGCCTCCTCCTCCCCCGGCCCCTCCTCCGCCGAAGCCTTGCGAGGCGCTCGACGAGCAGTGCCAGGCGGAGGACTCGACCCGGGCGAAGATCGCCGGGAGCACGCTCATCATCACGCCAGCGAAGGGCTGGACCTACGCCCAGGGAGAGCGCGCCACGCTCGCGCAGGCCGCGGACGACGGTCCGGCGCTCGCGACGGCGCAGGTCGACGTGGGCGAGGGCAAGCAGGCGGCCGAGAAGCGCGACGCCGCGCTCGCCGCGCTGGCGCAGGAGCTCAACGTCACGCTGCCCAAGAAGAAGGTGAACTGGAAGCGGCCGGACGACACCAAGGAGATCGCCGGCAGGAAGCTCGGCCTGTGGCAGCGGGAGGGCGCGATGCGCGGGGAGAGGAAGGGCCCGCTGCTCATCTTCTCCGACGCCGGAAGGGATGGGGAGATCGTGCTCGGGCTCGGCTTCGTGCCGGACGACGACGACTCCGGCGCCGACGCGACGATCCTGCAGTCGATCGAGTCGATCTCGGTCGCGGAGGAGTGATCTCGTGACGGCACCGAACGTCGCGCCGGGCAGCGTCATCGCCGGGAGGTTCTCCGTCCGCGCGCTCCTCGGGTACGGGGGCGCGACGGCCACCTTCCGCGCGGTGACGGCGCAAGCGCGCGACGTCGCCCTCAAGCTCTACTCGCCCCTCATCGGTCAGCGCCCGGACGCGATGCAGCACCTGCAGCGGTACGTGGCCGAGACGAACAGGCTGCCGCAAGACCTCGTCGCGCACGTCCTCGAGGCGGGCTACGACCCGGCGACCGCCGCGCCCTTCACGGTGACGGACATGCTCCTCATCCCGTCGCTCGCTGAGCTCGCGCAGCGGCGGCCGCTGAGCTTCGAGGAGGTCGGCGCCATGCTCCGCTCGCTCGCGGCGGTGCTCGACGCGGCCCACGCCCGCGATGTGCCGCACCACGGCCTCAAGCCGACGAACCTCTTCATCGACCCGAGCGCTCCGGGCAACGTGAAGGTCGCGGATTTCGGGCCGGCGCTGGCGCGGAGCCTGCTGCCGACGCAGGAGGGCTACGTCCTCGCCGCGCCCTGGCTCGCGCCTGAACAGCTTCAACCGGGCGCGCGGGCCGGCGCTGCCGCCGACATCTTCTCCGCAGCGTTGCTCGCCTTCTTCGCGCTGACGGGCCGCTCGTACTGGCGTTCCTGCCAGGGCCAGGTGGACGTGGCCTCCTGGCAGCGCGAGCTCATGGCGCCGCGCCTCCCCGCGTCGACGCGCGCGGCGGAGCTCGGCATTCCGCTGAGCCCGGCGCTGGACACCGCGTTCGCGCGCGCGCTCGCGCACGATCCGCGCGAGCGTTTCCGCACCGCGAGCGAGCTCGCGGCCGCGCTCAGCGGCTTCGCGGCGGCCGCGATCGAGGTGGGCGCGACGCTCGCCCTGTCCCCCTCGGTGAGCGAGGCGGTCGCGCCCCCGCCGCCGACATCGACGGTCGCCGTCGCCGCCGCCGGCGTGCACGCCCCGCGGCCGCCGAGCGAGGCCGCGCAGCCGTCGCCCTCGCCGCAGCCGTCGCCCTCGCCGCAGCCGGCTGCAGACGTACACGCCGCGGCGGTGCCCCCGGCCCAGAGCCCGGCGGCATTCGTCCGGGCCGCCGTCTCGGCCGTCAATCCCGTCGGCACCTCGCCGCGATCGCCCTGGGGCAAGGCGGCGTCCCTGACGGTGGGCATCGCTGCGGCCCTGCTCGTCGCGGGCACCGCCGCCGCGTGGTTCGCCCTGGACCGCGGGGACGCTGAGCCGCCGAGCCCCAGCGCCTCGGCCAGCAGCGCCGCCGTGGCCCCGTCGCCGTCCGCCGATCCGCCGGCGCCTGCCGCTGCCGGCAGCGCGCAGGCGGTGGATCCTCCGGCCCCGAGCGCCGCCGCGAGCGCGGTCGAGCCCCCGATCGACGCAGGCGCCGCGGCCGACGCGGGCGCGCCGGTCGACGCGCCGGTCACGATCACCTGCAAGCCGGTCTCCTGCGAGGAGATCGCGATCGACGGCAAGGTGGTCGAGGACCCGGCGGCGGAGCTCCGGCTCACCCCGGGGCTGCACCGGGTGAGCGTGAAGCGCTCCGGCTACTACCCGCAGAGCAAGGGCGTCACGGTGAAGGCCGGCACGCCGGTCGTTCAGGAGTTCGAGCTCACCGCGATCCCCCCCGCGCCGGCCCGGCCTGCGGGGCAGGCCACGAACAAGCCTTGCGGCAAGTTCCTCAAGCGCTGCAAGTAGCCTCGGCGCGCGCTCACGCGCGAGGATGCGCGCGCCGGTACGCGGCGCGCACGTGATCGTCCGCGAGGTGCGTGTAGATCTCGGTCGTCACGACGTTGGCATGGCCGAGGAGCGCCTGGACGCTCCGGAGATCGGCGCCTCCTTCGAGCAGGTGCGTCGCGAACGAGTGGCGCAGCTTGTGCGGCGAGCTCGGCTTGCCGATGCCCACGGCGCGCGCGTACCCCCCGAGGAGCTTCCACACCGCCTGCCGGGTGAGCGCTCCGCCGCGCGGGGAGAGGAACAGCACCTGCGTCGCCGCGCTGCGCGGGTGCGTGCCGCGCACCTCCAGGTACGCGTCGATGGCGGCGAGCGCCGGCTCGCCGAGCGGCACGAGCCGCCGCTTCCCGCCCTTGCCGAGCGCCACCACGATCCCCTTGCGTCGCTCGATGTCCGCGACCCTGAGCCGCACCACCTCGCTCACGCGCAGGCCGGCTGCGTACATCACGTGGAGCATCGCGCGATCGCGCAGCCCCTTGAACGTCCCCTGCTCGGGCGCCTCGAGCAGGAGCGCGATCTCGTCGAACGAGAGCACCTTGGGCAGCCGCCGCCCGACCCGGGGCCGCTCGATCAGCGCGCACGGGTCCCGCTCGATGCGGCGCTCGCGGAGCAGGAAGCGGATGAACCCCCGGACCGCGGAGAGGTGGCGGGCCGCCGAGCTGGCGCTCATCCCCGCCTCCCCCAGGGCGACCAGGTAGGTGCCGATCAGCGCTTGATCCAGGCCCTCGACCGTCGTGATCCCGGCCGCCTCCGCGTGCGCGACGAGCCGTGCGAGGTCGTGGCCGTACGCCTCGAGCGTCAGGGGCGAGAGCGCCCGCTCGACGCGGAGGTGATCCAGGAACGCGTCCACCCAGGTCGCGAGATCCACGCCCCACGCTACAGCGAAACCGCCGGAGCGCGCCAGAAAGCCGGACCCGGGCGGGCGCACCCTGGACGTCCGGACACCCTGGACAGCGAACCAGCCTCATCCATTTCTTGCGATCCGGAAACTGGCCGTCCCCGTTCCAGCCGGGCGCGGAATGCGTCAGAGTGTGGCGGTGGTGTCACCCTTCGAGGTCGTCGAGCCCCGCGGAGCGGAAAGCCCGGTCCTCGTCGAAGTACCGCATGCGGGCGTCCACATGGATCCCGAGTCGCTGTCCTGGACCGTCGCGCCGGCCCGTAGCATCGGGCGCGACGCGGATCTGTACGTGGACGCGCTCTTCCAGGACGCGCCGAGCGAGGGAGCGACGCTCCTGTTCTCGCGGATGAGCCGCCTGGTCATCGATCTCAACCGGAGCGAGGCCGACTGCGACGGCGACGCGGTCGAGGGCGGAGGCCGGGCGCCGTGTCCGAGGGGGCTCATCTGGCGCCTGACGACGGACGGCGAGCCCGTCCTCGCCGCTCGCCTCCCGAGGCGCGAGGTGGAGCGCCGGCTCGATCGCTTCTACCGGCCTTACCACCGCAGCCTGAGCGCCATCCTCGCCCGAAAACGCGAGCGCTTCGGCTTCGCGATCCTCCTCTGCGCCCACTCGATGCCGAGCCAGAGCCGCCGCGGCCACGCGGAAGGCGCCGTCGGCCGCGCCGACATCGTCCCGGGGACCCGTGGGCGGACGACCGCCGCCGGCACGGTGATCGACCTGGTCGACCAGCATGCGCGGGCCTCTGGCTTCTCCGTGCGGCATGACGACCCCTATAAGGGGGGATTCAGCACCGCCCATTACGGGCAACCGCACCGTGCCGTCCACGCCGTGCAGATCGAGATTGCACGCAGGCTGTACATGGATGAGCAATCCCTTGGCATGGATGGGCAAGGATTCACCGCCGTGCGAGACTTCGGGCGCACCCTGGTCGCGCGGCTCACCTCGGCCGAGCTGCTCGGTCAGCTCCGCCGCAACCCCCTCGACGCCCGTGAGATCTGATCCGGCTCCATCGATGGAAAAGCCTTACGGAGAGGCGAACCGCGACCGCCCCCCAGCAAGTCGCCGCACGACCGCCGGACGGGACCGGGCCACGCCGACCGAGCCCGACGGAAGCGGCGTGGCCGGTAGCTCGGCCGGCGGTTCCCCGGGCGAGCCCCCTCCTGCGGCATCGGGCGGGGCCGTGCCGGCCGAGCCCCCTCCTGCGGCATCGGGCGGGGCCGAGCCGGCCGAGCAACACGCCGGCTCGAGCCCGGTCGTCACGGCCGAAGAGATGCCCCCGAGCGCACCGCGCGAGAAGCTCACCAAGCCGTTGCTCGCGTCCGAGGCGCTCATGGAGGACCTGGCGCCGATCCGGCCAGGGCAGGATGCGGCCCGCATCTGGTGCGCTGCTGTGGGCGCGGGCTTCCTGATCCTGGGCGGCCTGTCGATCGCAGGGCTCCGTCCGGACGGCGTGATCGCGGGGCCTCCCGCGTTCGTTCTGGGCCTCGTCGCCCTGTTCGCCGCGCTGACGTCGGTGAGCTACCGACAGCGGGCCATCGCGATGGTGGTGCTGGGGGCGATCGCGACCCTCCTCGGCTTGAGGAGCTCCGGGGCTGTCAGCGACATCGGCTGGGGAGCGGCCCGGGCCGTGGCGGCGACGGCGCTCCCGGCGGCGCTCGTCTTCCGGTCCCGCTACCGGGCCTATACCGGCGCGCGCTGGCTGCTCGTCGCCGCTTTCCTCGTTTCGCTCCCGTCGTTCGGGGAGGCCGTCGCCCGGCTCGCGTTGCTCGATCCGCACCTGGGCCAGCTCGGCGCCCTGATGGTGGTCGTGGCCGTGCTGTCCAGCCTCACGGGCTTCATGGGGGCGGAGACGACGGGCGCCGGGGCGTTCCTCGCCGTCGCGGTGGTGCTTGCCTTCACGGCCGATCTGATCATCGGCGGGCTCGCCCAGCTCGGTCACTTCTCGACCTTGGACGTCGCGAGCGTGCTCGTCGGGGCGCTGGCGTTCGCGGCGACGGCCGCCATCACGAGCGTCGGTCTGTTTCAGATCCTGGCCTGGCGCCTGGCCGCCGACGCGCGCCGCATCAATCTCCACTCGCCCCCGAGCGACAAGGACACCCCGGACCGGCGGCCTCCGTCGGGCGGCGAGTGGCTGACCTAGCACCGAGCGTCGAATTTCCGGCGTGCCGAGGCACATGACCCCCGGTGGACGCTTGACATGTCCCCCGGCTTCCTTCACTTTCCCGCGCTCCCGGGCCCCTGCTCCCCCGCGCAGGCCTTGTGCTCGGCCAATCTTGTCGATCAGGGTCGGGGCACCGACCGCGGTCCCCTTCCAACCGAGGACGTCATGGCGAAGAGCGACATCACTGGGAAGCGGAAGCTTCTGGCGCAGAATGTCTCCCACTCCAACATCAAGACGAAGCGCTGGCAGCTCGTGAACATCCAGACCCGGCGCGTCTGGGTCCCCGAGCTCAACCGCTTCGTGAAGCTCAACCTCACGACGCGCGATATCCGGACGATCGACAAGATCGGCGTCCTCGCGTACGCGAAGCGTCACGGCGTCGCGCTGTAGCAGCGCATCGCGCCGGCGCTGCGTCCGGATCCCGAGGCCGCCGCTCCACGGCGGGCTGCGTGTGGCGCAGCCCTGTCATCTCGGGGCCTAACCCCTCCCCCACCCCGGCATGCGAGGCGTGTGGCCATCCTCTGGATGGCTCATGCCTGGCGCAGCCAGCGCGCGCGTCACGGCCGGGCGCCGTGACCACGGCGCCTTCCCGTGCGCGAGCGTGGACGCGCGTGAGCGTGCACCGCGTTGTTCAGCGGTCCTGCACGGCGCTGTCGCCGGCCCGCGCCAGGCTCCGCCTGGCGCTGTCACCGGCCCGCGCCGGCTCCGCTTGGCGCTGTCACCGGCCCGCGCCGGCTCCGCTTCCGTCGTCTGCTGGCCGCGTCTCCATCGTCGCCGCGAAGCCCGGCGCGAGGTGGACCGCGCGCGCATCCCGATCGTCGCGCAGGACCGCCAGGGCGCCTTCGGCGCCGAGCTGCCTGCGGACGTCGTGAAGCGCGGCCTCGAGCGCGGCGCCGTGGAGGAGCGCGCCGAGGGCGCTCACCTCGAGCCTCGGCTTGCCCGTCAGCGCGATCGCCGCCGCGAGGGTGCTGCGCTGGAGGATCGCGATCGGCGCCGCCGCAGGCAAGGGCGTGCCCGGGGCGAGGCGCGTGATTCCGCGGCGCACCGGGACGGCATCACGACCGAGCACGATCTCGAGCTCGGGCACGGCGATCCCGTCGTCGGTGCGCGCGTAGGCGAGCGCGGCGATGGTGCCCCACCCGTCGCACGCGACGATGGCGTCCGCGGGTCGCGCCAGCTCGCCGACCGGCCACGGCGCCTGGAGCGCCGTCGCGCCGGCCGCGATCGCGATCGATGAGGCCTCGACCTCGGCCGGGACCGCCTCGGCGAGGTCCTCGGCCGTCAGCGTCCCGCCAGCGACCGCTCCGCCCACGGCGAGCAGCGCCCGCTCCACGTCGCGCGCCCGGAGCGCCACCGCGCCGAGCGAGCCGACCTCGCGGAGCAGCTCGGCCCGCGCGCTCGCGCCGGCGCGCTCGGCCGCGAGCACGCCGGGCCGCACCAGCTCGCGGAGCCGCGCACGCCCGAGGTAGCCGTGAAGCAGGACCAACATGCCGAGCGAGCGCGGCACGGCGACGCGCGCGGCGTCCGGCACGCTCTGCTCATCGACGAACCCGCGCGGCCGCGGCGCGCCGCGCCCCGGCTGGATCGCTCGCCCATCGAACGCCCTCGCGCCCACGCCGACGCCGGCGGCGAGCGCGACGGAGGGCGCGAGCAGCACGTCCGGCTGCGCGCCCGCCGCGGCGAAGAAGCCGGCGACGATCGCGTCGATCGCGCTGCCGGACGCCTCGAGAGCCGCCCGCGCCGCGGAGGCCGCGGACGCGTCGCTCGCCGTCGCTGCAGCCCCGCGGATCACTGCTCTTCGTCCTCGGCGACGAGGGTGTTCGCCATGGGCATGGCAGGCCTTACCACGGCCGACGCCGTTGATCGATCGGGCTTGCGCGCGAGCGCGGCCGCGAGCGATCCCTTGATCTGGAGCGCGCGATTTCCCTCGACGATCAGGAACACCTCGCGACGCCCGCGCAGGCGGTCGGCGATGCGCTCGAGCGCGGCCGCCCCCATCGCGGCGGACTTCCCGAGCGCGCGCAAGCGCGTGTAGACGATCGGCCCCGGCGGCGGCGTGTCCCGGGCGACGTCGAGCACGGGGATGGCCTTCACGGTGCGCGCGGTCGCGAGGATGTCCTCGCGCTCCCAGATCCCGGAGGGCTCCCAGCAGCGCACGACGCCCTCGGCGGGCAGCCGCTCGAACAGCGCCGCGAGCTTCTTGCGGTTGCTCGCCGTCGGTCGGAGCGACGCCGGCGTCTGGAGCACGATGCAACGCGCCTCCAGCACGGCCGCCACCTCGAGCGAGGTCGCGAGCGCCTCGTCGAACGTGCTCCCGGCCGCGAGCTCGCCGACCACGCGCGGCAGCACCACGCTGAAGACGAAGCCCGGCGGCACCGCCTTGCGCCATTTACGCAACGTGCTCACGCGAGGCAGCGACGTGTCGAGCGGACGGAGCTCGACCAGATCGAAGCGTTGCTTGTACTTCTGGAGTTCGCCCTGGAGCGAGGGCAGTCCGACGAGGAGGCGGGCCATCAGCGCGCACTCTTAACTCAGCTTGCGCGCCGATGCAGCGCGTGGCCGACCGCGGTGCGATTTCTCATTTGTGGCTCAAAATTCCTTGATTTTGTTCGAAGTGGAACCACTGCGTCGGGTTCGCCCGGAGGAAACGCTCCATCTCCGCGGTGATCTGCCGCGCTGCGACGTCGAGCTCGGACGGCCCTGGCCTGCGGGGCAGCGAGATCGGCGGCGCGATACAGATCTCGTACTTCATGAAGCCGGTCCGCCGGGTGAACACCGGGACGATGGGCGCCCCGCTCGCGGCCGCGAGCTGCAGCGGGCCCTCGGGCACGCGCCAGGGCATGCCGAACAGCTCGACCTCGCGCCCGCGCATCCCGGCGGGGAGGCGATCGATCTGGATGGCGACGACGCCCTGCCGTCGCAGGTGCGCGAGCAGCGGGAGGATGGCGAGCGGATCATCGTCCACGTGCTGCATCCGCACGCCGACCCGCTCGCGCGTGCCATCCTGGATGGCCTGCGCTCGGCTGTCGCGCTCGCGCTGCATCACGATCAGCACGTCAGCGGCGTGCACGGAGCGCAACAGCGGCGCGGCGGCCTGCCAGCCGCCGGTGTGCGCGGTGACGACGATCACCCCGAGGCCGCGCCGGAACGCGCTCGTGAAGTGCTCGTCGTTCACGCACAAGCCGGTAAGCCGCTCGGGCCGGCTGCTGCCCGCGATGAACGCGTCGGTGAGGCAGCTGGCGAAGTTGATGAACACCCGGGCCACGTCCCGGTACTCGTCGAGCGCCCCGCGCTGACCGAGCGCCAGCCGCAGGTTCCTCCGCACGATCCTCCGCTGCTCCGGCAGCGCGGCCCCGAAGACGAGCCCGAACAGCGCGGGGCTGTGGCGGACGAGGAAGTCGGGGCCATAGGTCACCCCAGCGTCGACCGCGCGCCGCCAGAGGACGGAATCGTGCCGGCGCAGATCATCGAGGAGCGCTCGGAGCCTGGAGGAGAGATCCACGTTCGTGCTCGTGCGCGCGGCGTCGTGCCGGCGGCCACCCTAGCGGATCATCGGGCGCACGCGAAGGGCGCCCGCGCAGCGCTGCACATCCGGCGCCTTCGTGGATCGCGGAGCGCGGTGTTCCTCAACCCGCACCGGGATCCTCGGGCGGCTCACCGGGCTCCGGGGCGGCCGGGCTCGGCGGCTCGCCGCTCCCTGAATGGCGCACCCCCCACGCTGCGACGGCGCGCACGGACGGATCATCGTGGGTGAGCGCGGCCGCGAGCGCGCGCTTCGCGCTCGCCGCGGCCGCGCCCCGGGCGCCGCTCGCCAGCCTGTTCGCAGCGACGACGGTCGCGTTCCTGGCGAGCCCGCCGCGCCGCGCGCGCCGGAGCGGTGTCCCGACGGTGAGCGCGCCGAACCCTTGCTCATCCAGGGAGGTGAGGTCGTCGACGTCCCGCGCCTCCCAGCGCGCCAGCGGATGGAACGGCGCGGTGCGCTCGAGCGGCGGCGGCGCGGTCTTGTTGAACGGGCAGACCTCCTGGCAGACGTCGCAGCCGAAGAGGTGCTCTCCCATGCGGAGCCGCAGCTCCTCCGGCGGCGCGCTCCGCTGCTCGATCGTCAGGTACGCGACGCAGCGCCGCGGATCGAGCACGAAGGGCGCGTCGAACGCCTGCGTCGGGCACGCGTCGAGGCAGCGCGTGCACGATCCGCAGCGCTCCGCGATGGGCACGTCGGGGGTCAGCGGCAGCGTGGTGACCACCTCGCCGAGCATCTGATAGCTCCCCTGCCCCGGCGTGATGAGCAGCCCGTGCTTGCCGACGAAGCCGATGCCGGCGCGCGCCGCCCAGACGCGCTCCATCACCGGCTCGACGTCACAGAGCGGCCGCGCGAGGGCGTCGGGCGCGAGCGAGCGGATGAACGACGCGAGCCGCCGCAGCCGGCGCTTCAGGTGGTTGTGGTAATCCTGTCCGCGCGCGTACCGCGCGATGCTCTGCGCGAGCGGGGGATCGCGCTTCTCGCTCTCCTTCGGCCGCGCGTACCTGCGGCCGACGCACACGACCGAGCGCGCCCCCTCGAGGATCGCGCTGGTGTCCAGCCGGCGCCGCTGCTCCGCGTACTCCGCGAGGTAGCCCATCTCCCCGTGCATGCCGCGCTCGATGAACTCGAGATACCGCGCGTGCTCCACCCCGAGCGGCTCGTCTGCGCGCGCGACGCCGACGACGTCGAAGCCGAGCGCGAGCGCCTGCTCGCGCACCAGCCGGTCGGGCGTCGGCGGCGCCGCGCCCCCCTCCTCTGCGGCTCGGTGGCCCTCGCCCATGCTCATGACGACACGACGGGCGGCGACGCAGGCATCATGCCCGCGCGCCGCTCGAGCTCACCCGGCGCGCCCGTCGCCGAGCAGCCGATCGAGCGTGATCGCGCACGCTGCGCGCACGCTCAGGTGATTGTAGCCGGTGGCCGTGGCCGCGCGGATGGGCTCGATCCGGACGTCGGCGTCGGCGATGAGCTCGGGAGCGAGCCCCCACCCCGTGCCGAACTGGATCAGCACCGGGCGGCTCGCCTGCGAGAGGCGCGCGCGCGCCGCCGCGTAGCTCGTTACCGGGAGCCCTCGCGACGCCGCCGCGGTCGTCCAGACCTCGACGCCAGCCCGCCCCGAGCCGCTCAGCGCGGCGTACGCGTCCTCGATCCTGGGCACCACGCTGAGGACGTCGAGCGCGACCGCGCGATCGGGGATCCGGCGCTTGCCCGATCCGCTCACCCAGTGCTCCCTGATGCGCTCGGCCAGCGCGCGCTGGGCTGCGACCGGGTGCACGACGAAGAGCCGCTCGGCCCCGTACGTCCGAGCGCTGCGCGCCATGTCGTGGAGGTCGAGGTTCGTGATCGCCGTGGTGACCGTTCCGCCAGAACGATCGAGCACCGGGTAGTGCACGAGCGCGAGCGCGAGCCTCATCGCGCCCCGCCGCCCGCCCCTGGAGGCGCGCCGCCCTCACCCGGAGGAAGACTCCCGCCGCGCGCCTTGCGCCAGAGATCCGGCCGGCGCTCGGCCGTGCGCTGCTCGGCTTGCGCTCGTCGCCAGCGGGCGATGGCGGCGTGGTTTCCCTGCTGCAGCACGTCGGGCACCTTGAGCCCCCGGAACTCCACGGGGCGCGTGTACTGCGGATACTCCAGGAGCCCGGACAGCGCCGGGCTGTGGGACTCGTGCTCCGTCGATCCAGCGTTGCCCAGCACCCCTGGGAGCAGGCGAACGCACGCATCGATCACGGCCATGGCTGCCACCTCGCCGCCAGTCATCACGAAGTCGCCGAGCGAGATCTCCTCGTCCACGAAGGCACGAACCCGCTCATCGAACCCCTCGTAGCGACCGCACACGAGAGCGATCGCGGGGCGCGCCGCGAGCTCGATCGCCTTCTCCTGGCAGAAGGGCCGCCCCTGCGGCGTGAGCAGCACCCGGTGCGCTCGCGGCGGGGGCTCCGAGGGAGGTTGAGGGGTGACAGGCCCCACCGCTGAGTCGTCGGAAGGTGCGCCTGCTGGCTCGCCTGCCGCGCTCGTCGGCTCGCCTGCCGCGCTCGTCGGCTCACCTGCCGCGGCTTCCTCGTCGAGCGCCTCCAGGCAGCGAACGAGGCAGTCGACGCGCATCACCATGCCCGAGCCGCCGCCGTACGGCGTATCGTCCACGCTCCGGTGCCGGCCGAGGCCGAAATCGCGCGGGCTGCGCAGCCGCGCCGAGAGCGCGCCCGAAGCGAGCCCGCGCCCGACCATGCCGATCGCCAGAAATCCCTGGAAGAGCTCGGGAAACAGGGTGACTACATCGATGCGCATCAGATTTGCCGTGGCAGGCCGGACGCCCTGCGCCGAACGACGGATCAGGATTCAGACGAGGCCTTCCAGCGTGACGAGCTGAACGACCTGCTGCTCCACGTCCACGCTGCTGACGAAGCTCTCGACCAGCGGGATCTCGATCGACGCTGCGCCCTCCCTCTCCACGACGAGGACGTCGCAGGTCGGGTAAGACTGGAGCGACTTCACGTGCCCGAGCAGCTCGCCCTCGGGCGTCAACACGCGAGCCCCCTCGATGTCGCACGCGTAGAACTCCCCCTCGTCGAGGGGTCCGAACGCGTCCCTCGGCACGCACACCGTCGCGCCGCGCAGGGCCTCGGCCGCGTCCCGATCGTCGATGCCCGCGATCCGCACGAGCAACGCCTTGTCAACGGGCCGCGCCCCGAGGATCTTCGCGTCCCGCTCACCGCCGTCAGGGAGGCGGAGCCTGACCGCAGGGCGCGTGAGGAGCAGGTCGGACGCCTCGTTGTAGAGGCGCACCCGCAGCTCCCCCTGAACGCCGTGCGGGCGGGAGATCTCCGCGACGGGAACGTAGCGTCGCTCCACGCCGACTTCGTCTCAGTCGAGGATGTCGAGGTGCGCGCGCCGCCCCGACTTGCTCGCAGCGGCGCTCAGCAGCGTCCGGATCGACTGTGCCGTGCGCCCGTCCTTGCCGATCACCTTGCCGATGTCTTCGCGCGCCACCGTGAGCTCGATGCGCGGGAAGCGGTCGCCCGCGACCTCACGCACGATGACCCGGTCGGGGTGATCGACGAGCGCGCGCGCAACGAGCGCGACGAGATCGACCAGCGGAGACGTCGAGGAGGCCATGCTACTTCGCGGCGTCCGCCGGAGCGGCTGCCTGGGCGAGCGCGGGGTGCTTCAGCAGCAGCGCCACCGTGTGCGTTGGCTGGGCGCCGTTCGAGATCCAGTGCCTCACGCGCGGCACATCGAGGCGGATCTCGGTCCTGCGCGGATCGTAGGTGCCCAGCCGCTCGATGAACCGGCCGCCGCGCGGGCTGCGCTGATCAGCGACGACGATGCGGTAGAAGGGCGTCTTCTTGGTGCCCGCGCGGGCGAGGCGAATATGAACGGCCATCTTGTATGAACCTCTATCGGATAGAAGAGCCCGTGCGCATGGTGTGCACGGCCTGCTCTGGGGCGCCGGAGCGTAGCTCGTTCAGTGCCCGGCGCCAGAAGCGGGGGCGCAACCTAGGCGAAGATCCAGCTTGGGGTCAACCCCGCACAAGCGTGCCGAGCCCTACCGACGACAACTTTCTTGCCCCACTCCTCATGCGGCCGATGCGGCCCATGCGGCCCCCTGGCCGTGGCCGCCCCGTCCTCGCTGGAGCTACTCCGAGCAGGGCAGCGCAGACGAGGAACCGATCTCCGCCCACGAGCATCGGAGAGGCATGGAGAGCGGATTTTTCGGACTACTGGCGGATCGGGGGGATCGAGGAGAGCGTCTCGGGGCCCATCCAGCGAAGGCTGACACGCGGCTGACTCTGCCGCGGAGAGCGCGGAGGGGGCTGGCTACACGGGGCGTCAGCCCAAATCCAGGATGATGACGCCCCGGTTGGGATCGTCCTCTTCCGTGTCCGGAAGACGACGAGGTGCAGGGTAGCGTTCGATCGGCAGCTCGAGACGCGGTCGAATTTCTTCTCTTCTGGACCGATCCTTCTCTTCTTCGCGCTGCCGAATTTGCTCGATGATGAACGGAGGAAGCATCGACTAACCCCTCCACCTCGTAGAGTGCTCGCGGCTGGATTGGTGGAACGAGGTCTGGGAGAAAGCACCCCGCTCTTAAAAGCGAATCTAGCAATGTGGGATGGCGGGTCAAGGTTATCGCTCGGGCCGACAGTGGTATGTTCCCGGCGCTCATGACGCGGCACGGCGCCTGGCTCGCGCGCGTATCTTTCGAGATCCACGGAGAGACTCGGCGTCGGCTGGTGCGCCGGCGGGCCACATCCTGCGCGCTGCTGGTGCCGCTGGCGTCGGCGCTGGCGGCGCTCGTGGCGTTGCTCGCGCCCGTCCGGGCAGCAGGCGCCGCGTTCGAGGTCAGCGACGCGAGCTGGGAAGGCTGCTCGGAGCTCCTCGAGATCGCGCGGGCCGAGCTCGGGGTCGCCAGGGTCCACCCCGTCGCTGTGCTCGACTGGAGCCAGGTCGGCCCCGAGGACGGCATCCTCGCGCTCCATCCGCAGCAGGCGCTCGACGCCGACGAGTCCACCGCGTTCATGAAGGCCGGCGGCCGGCTGGCGATCGTGGACGACTTCGGCCGCGGCGACGACACGCTCCGGCGGTTCCAGATCGAGCGCATCCCGACCCCGGCTCGGCCGGTCGCCGCGCTCCGGAACCGCCCCGCCCTCGCCATCGCCGAGCCCGTCATCGACATCGTCGGCGGTCACGCCATCGGGCCGCACCCCGTGGTCAGCCACGTGCAGCGGCTCGTCACGAACCACGCGACCGGCCTGAAGCACCCGAACCTCTCGCCCGTGCTGCGGATCCGCGCCATCAGCGAGCCGGACGTGATCGTCGCGGTCGCCGGGCAGGTGGGCAAGGGCCGGCTCTTCGCGATGGGGGATCCGTCGTCGCTCATGAACATGATGCTCCGGTACCCGGGCAACCGCGCCTTCGCCGTCGGCCTGGTCCGCTACCTGGTCGATGAGGACGGGGCGGAGCCGCGCCGGGGGCGGCTGTACATCGTCGCGAACCGGTTCGAGGAGGAGAGTTCGTTCGGCGGCGAGACGACGCTCCGCAAGGACCTCGACGCACAGGTCAAGGCGCTCGCCGAGGCCGTCGAAGACGCTCGCCGCGACGGGCTGCCCGGCGGCGCCCTCCTCGCCCTCGCGGCCGCCGCCGGCCTGGGCCTCGCGATCTGGACCGCGCGCGCATCGGCCCGACCCTACCGGAGCCCGCTCCCTCGATACGCCCGCCCGACGCCGCTCGTGGCGCAGGGAGGGGCCGCCGGGCGCTTCGCGGTCCTGGCCGCCCCCTCCTCCCCGCGTGGGCTCGCGTTCCTCGAGCTGAAGAGCGCCCTGCTCGAGGCGCTCGCGCTGCGCTTCGGCCTCGAGGCCAACCCGGCGCCGGACGCGGTCGCGCGCCTCGTCGCGCGAGAGGGATATCTTGACGAGCGAGCCCTCTCGGCATTCAAAGAGGTTCTGGCCACCATGTACCGAGTCGAAGCGTCCGTCGTCGCTGGCAAGCCGACGCACGTGTCCAGGCCCGCGCTCGTGCACGCCGCCGACGTCGTGCGCGGGGTCCTCGCCGCCTGCGGCGCTGACGGCCGCAAGCCGCCGCGGGGACCTCGCCCCGGCGCGCCGCTCGATCGTCCTGCGGCGCGCCCCGGTGGGCCGCCTCCGGAGCCCGACGCGAAGCTCGCAACAACACCCTCTGACAAAGGCGCTCGATGAACCAGGTTCAGGCCGTCGCCGTCGACGAAATTTCCGCTGCCAAGGAGCGGATCGAGGCGGTCCGACGGGAGATCACGCGCGTGTACATCGGACCACCGCGCGCGATCGATCTGATGCTCACCGCCCTGCTCGCGCAGGGACACGTGCTGCTGGAGGGCGTCCCGGGGGTCGCGAAGACGACGCTCGTCAAGGCGTTCGCGGCCGCGCTGGGCGCGTCCGTGCGGCGGATCCAGTTCACGCCCGACCTCCTGCCGGCCGACATCACGGGGACCTACGTGCTGTCGCCCAAGGAAGGCACCTTCGCGCTGCGGCCTGGCCCGATCTTCGCGAACCTCGTGCTCGCGGACGAGATCAACCGCGCCCCAGCGAAGACCCAGTCGGCCCTCCTCGAAGCCATGCAGGAGCGGCAGGTCACGATCGAGGGCGATCGCTTCGAGCTGCCGTCGCCCTTCATGGTGCTCGCGACGCAGAACCCGATCGACCTCGAAGGGACCTACCCGCTGCCCGAGGCGCAGATCGACAGGTTCCTCATCCGCGTGAGCCTCGGCTACCCGCAGCACAAGGACGAGGTGGCGATGCTCCGCGCGCACAACGTCGAGCCGCCCCGGGCGCGGGCGACGCTCTCCGTCCAGGATCTTCTCATGCTGCAGGGCATCGCGCGACGAATCCACGTCGAGGACGATCTCTACGAGTACGCGGTGAACCTCACGGCGTTCACCCGGACGCACCCTCGCGTGCTGCTCGGCGCGTCGCCGCGAGCCACGCTGGCGCTGATCCATGCGGCCAAGGCGGCGGCGGTGATCGGCGGACGCCCGTTCGTGACGCCGGACGACGTGCGCGGCATGGCGCCCGCGACGCTCGCGCACCGCCTCGTGCTCGCGCCCGAGGCCGACGCGGAGACGAAGGCGCGCGAGGCGATCATCGACGAGGCGATCCAGCGCGTGGGCTACCGGCGCGCCGTGCGGCCCGCCTAGATCCCTCATGCAGCTCTACCCCACCCGCACCGCCGCTCACATGGCCATCGCCGGGGTCGCGGTCATGGGCGCCGGGCTCATCGCGCGCGAGCCGGCGATCGTCGGCTGGGGTGGCGCGCTCCTGGTCGCCATCGCGCTCGCCCGGGGCGTGACGCTGGTGTCGGTGGCGCGCATCCGCGCGGCCGGCTTCGAGATGCTCTGGGGCGGGGCGCGGCGGACCCTCCGGTCCGCGCGGGGAGGCACGGTGGAGATCGAGGCCGAGGTCCGCAACCGCGACACGCTCGCGGCGCGGTACGTCAAGCTGCGGGCGATCGCCTCGTCACAGCTCGACGTGCGCATCGAACCGAGCCGCGGCGAGGTCTCTGCCTCGGGGCGGCTCAAGGTGAAGATCGTCGTACGGACGCCGCGCGTCGGCCAGCACGGCCTCCACGGGCTCGCGCTCGAGGTGCACGGCGCCCCGGGCCTGTTCGAGGTGCCCCTGACCTTCGCGAACCCGTACGGGATCGAGGTGCTCCCGCGCCCCTTCATGGCCTACCTCGCGCAGCCGCGCGGGGGACGCAGTCACCTCCTCGCGGCGTCCGGCCGGCCCGGACGCGCGCGCGGCGAAGGAGACGACCTGCGCGAGCTGCGCGAGCACCAGCCGGGGGACCCGTTCCGGAAAATCGCGTGGAAGGCGAGCGCGCGCCGGGGCACGCTGCTCGTGAGGGAGTTCGATCGCGAGGAGCGGGACGTGGTGTGGATCCTCGTCGACGCGGCCGTGGAGCTCTGGGCGGGCCCGCTCGGCCGCGCGCCGCTCGATCTCATGATCGATGAGGCCGCATCCATCGCCACGCGTCACCTCGGGCGCGGCGATCGCGTGGGGCTCATCATCCTGGCGCCCGGCCCCCGCGTGACGATCCCGCCCGAGCACGGCCCTGGACACGGCGAGAAGATCGCGCAAGCGCTCACCGTCGGGTGCGGCACGTACGACGCGAGCGGAGCGAGCTCGACGAGGCGGACGTCGCGGCGCGCGTCCTCGAACACCTCCGGCCGCTCGACGCGCGGGGCCTCGCCGACCTGCGCCGCGGCGACCTCGACCGGCTGGCCGCGCGCGCCGAGTCGATGTGCGCGCGCGCGCCCTTCTCGGCGCCGGCGCCGCTCGGGCGCTCGCAGCGCGAGCGCACCCTGCGCCGTTACCTCGCGAGCTACGGCATCGAATCGCCCGCGCGATCCGAGCCGGAGCGGCGGGATCCAGCCGGGATCATCGCGGAGTCGCTCACGCACATCGCGCGCGCGCGGCCACGCGCGAGCCTGGTCTACGTCATCGCGCCGCCGCCCGCTGATGCGCAGCTGAGCCAGCTCGCGGAGGCTGCGCGCCGGCTCTCGCGGAAGGCCGTCCACCTGACGTGGACGCTCCCCGACATCGAGGCAGGGCTCGCCCCGCCATGGGACGCCCCGCGGCCGCAAGAGAGCGGGGGCAACGAGGAGCCGGCGAGCCCGGCGCCGTCCGACAGGGCCTTCCAGGAGCTCGCGCCCATCGCGGCCGAGGCCGTGCTCCTCCGCGCGCGCGTGGCGCAGACGCGCCATGAGGCCGCGCTCCGGAAGGCGGGCGTGCGCGTCGTGCGGCTCCGCGCGAAGACGTCCGCCGCGCCGAGCGCAGCGGCGGCCGCGCCCCACGACGGGGCGCATCCATCGGGGGCCTGAGGGCGAACCATGTCCATCGCAGAGCTTTTGCGCGCGCGCGGGTTGTCCCCCAAGAAGGGGTTCGGACAGAACTTCCTCGTCGACGTCGATGCGGCGCGCCGCATCGCCGAGGCAGCCACCACGCCCGCGGGCGGCGCGGTGCTCGAGATCGGCGCAGGGCTCGGCGCGCTCACGCGGCCGCTCCTGGAGCGCGCCGGTCACGTGGTCGCCGTGGAGCGCGATCGTGACCTCGTCCCGATCCTCCGCGAGCAGCTCGCTGGCCCGATCCAGGAAGGCCGGTTGACCCTGCTCGAGGCGGACGCGGCGCAGGTCGACTGGTGCGCCTCCCTCGCCGGCCTGGAGCGCCCCCACGTGGTGGCCGGCAACCTCCCGTACCAGCTCACGGGGCGCCTCCTCGAGCAGGCGACCACGGTCGCGCATCAGATCGACCGCGCGGTGTTCATGGTGCAACTCGAGGTCGCGGAGCGCCTCACCGCGGCGCCGGGGAGCGGCGACTACGGCGCGCTCTCGGTCTTCGTGCAGGCCGCGTTCGATGTGCGCCGCCTCTTGACCGCGCGCGCCGGCGCCTTCTATCCGCGGCCCGAGGTGGACTCCGCCGTCGTCGTCCTGACGCCGTGGCGCCCGCGGCGCGCCGAGGAGACGGACGCCTTCCGCGCCGCCGTGCGCGCCGCGTTCTCGGCCCGCCGCAAGACGCTCCGGAACGCATGGAAGAACCTCTACGGCTGGTCGCCCGAGGAGCTCGATCGCCGCGCCAGGGACGCCGGCATCTCGCTCGACGCGCGAGGTGAGACGCTCGGCGTCGAGGCGTTCGCGCGCATCGCCAGCCTCAGAGACCGCTGACCGAACGACGCGCTGGCGCCCCGCGCGAGGGCGCCGCGGCGCCTCCTTGCTGGTTGCGCCGAGGTGCGACCAGCGCCAAGGATCCGCGGCGTTCGGGATCAAATCCCGCCCCACCGGCACCACGGCGCGCCTCTCTCGCCGCGAAGCGGCGGCCGGAGAGCCCGGCCTGATTTCTGGCTCGCGGCACTAGTCGGACGCGCAGGTCCGTGCTAGTGGGCCGCGCGACTCGTCAAAGCTCGTACGAGGAGGGCTCCCGCTCCATGGTTGTTGGAAAGATCACCCAGGTCATCGGACCGGTCGTCGACGTCGATTTCCCGCCGGGCCAGCTGCCCAAGATTCTGAACGCGCTCAAGGTGAGCAACCCGAGCATCTCGGCTGAGCCCGATAACCTGGTGCTCGAGGTCGCTCAGCACCTGGGCGAGTCGACGGTGCGCACCATCGCGATGGACTCCACCGACGGCCTCGTACGCGGGATGGAAGTCCGCGACACGGGCAACCCCATCATGGTGCCGGTCGGCAACGAGTGCCTCGGCCGGATCATGAACGTCGTCGGCGCGCCGGTCGACGAGGCCGGCCCCGTTCACGCCAAGAAGACCGCGCCGATCCACCGGGAGCCCCCCCCGTTCATCGAGCAGTCGACCAAGGTCGAGGTCTTCGAGACGGGCATCAAGGTCATCGACCTGATCGCCCCCTACCGAAAGGGCGGCAAGATCGGCCTCTTCGGCGGCGCCGGCGTCGGCAAGACGGTGCTCATCCTGGAGCTCATCAACAACGTCGCGAAGGCGCACGGCGGCGTGTCGGTCTTCGCCGGCGTCGGCGAGCGGACGCGCGAGGGCAACGATCTCTTCCTGGAGATGAGCGAGTCGAAGCTCGCCGACGGCAGCCCCGTCATCTCCAAGGCCGCGCTGATCTACGGCCAGATGAACGAGCCCCCGGGCGCTCGCGCCCGCGTCGCGCTCTCGGCCCTCACCGTGGCCGAGCACTTCCGCGACGAGGAGGGCCAGGACGTGCTCCTGTTCGTCGACAACATCTTCCGGTTCACCCAGGCGGGCTCCGAGGTGAGCGCGCTCCTCGGCCGCATCCCGAGCGCCGTCGGGTACCAGCCGACGCTCTCGACGGAGATGGGTGCCTTCCAGGAGCGCATCACCTCGACGACGAAGGGCTCCGTCACCAGCGTCCAGGCGATCTACGTCCCGGCCGACGATCTCACCGATCCCGCGCCGGCCACGGCGTTCGCCCACCTCGACGCCACGACCGTGCTCTCGCGCGCGATCTCGGAGCTCGGCATCTACCCGGCCGTCGATCCGCTCGACTCGAACTCGACGATGCTCGATCCCCAGATCGTCGGCGAGAAGCACTACTCCGTGGCGCGGCGCGTGCAGCAGACGCTGCAGCGCTACAAGGACCTCCAGGACATCATCGCCATCCTCGGCATGGACGAGCTCAGCGAGGACGACAAGCTCGTCGTCTCGCGCGCCCGCAAGATCCAGAAGTTCCTGTCGCAGCCGTTCTTCGTCGCGGCTCAGTTCACCGGGCTCGAGGGCAAGCTCGTCCCGCTCAAGGACACGATCGCGGGCTTCGAAGAGATCCTCGACGGTAAGCTCGACCACATCGCGGAGCAGGACTTCTACCTGGTGGGCGGCATCGACGAGGTGAAGGCTCGAGCGTCGCAGAAGGCGGCCTGACGCAGCCATGGCCGAGACAATCCTTCTCGAGATCGTGACGCCGACGGGCGTCGCGCTGCGCGAGCAGGTCACTGACGTGACCGCGCCGAGCGTCGCCGGCGAGTTCGGCGTGCTCCCGGGTCACCTCCCGCTGCTCGCCGCCCTGCGCACTGGCCTCGTGACCTACCACCAGAACGGCCAGGAGCACCGCCTGGCCGTCCATCACGGCTTCGTCGAGGTTGCCCACGACACCGCCCTGCTGCTCACGGAGCGCTTCGCGACGAAGGAAGACGTCGATGTCGTGAGGGTGCGCCGCCGGCTCAAGGAGGTCGACGCTGAGCTCGACCACTGGCAGGGCGACCTGACCGACCCGCGCCGCCGAGAGCTCATCGAAGAGGAGCAGTGGCTCGCCACCGAGCTCGAGCTCATCGGCGACCCGCCTCCGCCGATGGTCCGCGAGGACACGCGGTTCCTCGTCGACCACGCCGAGGCGCCGTCCCTCGAAGAGATGGTCGAGGGGTCCCAGCCCGACGAGAGCCTCACAGACCACAAGAAGCCCGGCTCTCCGTTCCCCGACCCGAAGTGACGTCCCCGGCGGCTACCGCCTTGCGCGCGCGGCCGTCGCACAGGACACTGTCCTCCACGCAGACCGCGAGGGGCTGGGGGGGTTCCCCCTTCGCGAGCTGCCTGCATCACCCGGCGCTGGCGCAACCGGCGCCACGCCGTTCACGTCCACCCGTCATCTGTGGGCCCCGCGGGTACGGGGCCCCCAAGGCAGCCCATGATCTCTCCGGAGACGATCGCGCTCGTGAAAGAGCGCACGGATCTCGTAGCGCTCATCGGCGAAAGCGTGCGGCTCACGCGCCGCGGGCACTCCTTCACGGGGCTCTGCCCCTTCCACAAGGAAAAGACGCCGAGCTTCCACGTGAACCCGAACCGCGGGTTCTATCACTGCTTCGGCTGCAAGGAGACCGGCAGCGCCATCGACTTCGTGATGAAGCTCGAGGGCAGGACGTTCGCCGAGGCGGTGCGCGCGCTCGCCGAGCGCGCCGGGATCGAGGTGGAGGAGTCGCTGACCGAGCTCGAGCGGCGGGAGGCGCACGCGGCGCGCAAGTCGAAGGACGACCTCTACGCCGTCAACCACCTCGCCGCGACGTTCTTCGAGCACAGCCTCCGCGGCGGCCCGAGCGGCGGCCCCCACCCGCTCGCGCGCTACGCCCACGAGGAGCTAAAGCGACGCGGTCTACCGCTCGGCAACGGTGAGGCCGTGGACCCGATCTCCGACGCGCTCCAGGCGTTCCGGATCGGCTATGCCCCGTTCGGCTGGGACGCGCTCGCCACGTACCTGCGGCAGCAAGGCGTCTCCCCGGTCCTCGCGGAGCGCGTCGGCTTGCTGGTGCCGCGCTCGTCGGGGAGCGGCCACTACGATCGCTTCCGGCACCGGCTCATGTTCGCGGTGACGGACGTGATGGGCCGGGTGATCGCGTTCAGCGGTCGCGCGCTCCCCGATCCGAGCCCCGCGGAGCTGTCGTCGCTCGGAATCACCGGTCCGGCGCCGCAGGGCGACGGCGCGCCGGCGAAGTACATCAACAGCCCCGAGTCGCCGATCTACACGAAGGGGGAGCACCTCTTCGGGCTGTACCAGGCGCGCCAGGCGATCCGGCAGCGCGGCGAAGCGATCCTCGTGGAAGGCAACTTCGACGTGGTCGCGCTCCACGCGCGCGGCATCGGCCACGCGATCGCTCCGCTCGGAACCGCGTTCACCCCCGGGCAGGCCAAGCTGATCAAGCGCTTCGCGCCCGCGGTCGTGCTGCTCTTCGACGGCGACGCGGCCGGCAAGAAAGCCACGCGCGCGGCGCGCGTCCCGTGCCGCGAGGCGGGGCTCGGCGCGCGCGTCGCCACGCTGCCCGCCGGCGTCGATCCGGACGATCTGGCGCGCGAAAGGGGCGCCGAGTCGGTCCTCAAGTTGGTGAACGGTGCGACGAACCTCCTGCAGCATCTGATAAACGAGGAGCTCGATATCGACAGGTTCAAGACGGCCACGCTGACCGAGCAGCACGCGCGCGCTCGCGCCGTAGCAGAGCTCCTCCGCACCGAGTCAGATCCCGACCTGCGTCTGATGGCTTCAACCTATGCCGACCAGCTGGCCTCGAAGCTCCTCATCAACGGGCAGCCGATGAGCGATCTAGCTCACCTTACCCGTATGCTCGTGAGCGCTACGTCCCAGACGCCGACGCGACCGCTGCGCTGCTCGGAGTCCACCGAGAGCTATGAGCGAGCAAGATCGAGGGAGCGAACAAAAGAGATCGGACTAGAAATGTTAGGATCCCTGCTCGATTTTCCAGAATTACTGCACGATCCCGATGCGGAAGCGGTCCTGGAATGTCTGGAAGGCGAAGTCGCCCTGGCAGTTGCTGCGGCGCGTCAAAATTTCACATTTGAAATGGGTCTTGCCGCCAGCGAATTTCTTGCGCAAGTCCCGGCTCCGATCCATTCATTCGCGGCTGGACGGCTGGTCTCGCCTGTCTTCGAAGCGGCCTCGACGGCCAAGGCGACACTCTTGGAAAATTCGCAAAAGTTGAGCAGGCAAGCCCTCGCACGACAGAAGGCAGCCGTAATGAGCCAGCTTCAGAAGAGCACGGTCGACCCCGATGCTGAAAACGCTTTGCTGCGCGAACTATTCCAACGGAGAGCGGGGGGGCTCGGTCTTCCTTGATGCGTTCCGGGACGCTCCTCCGTGGCGGCCCGACGGGCGTGATCCCTAAAGTGAGTCGGAATCATTTGGTGTCTTGTCGGTCGCGGCGAGCGGATCGCCGTAAGTGGAGCATGAGGTAATGGCGAGCAAGGCCAAGCAATCTTCCGGTCGGGCAGGCGGGGTCGCGAGGGCTACGGGGGGCGGCGCGCTGAACGGCGCGCGCCACGCTTCGACGCGCGGCCACGCTGAGGCAGGGGCACGCCCAAGCAGCAAAGGAGACGCGGGCATCCGAGCCGAGCGCTCAGAGAAGGACCGGAAGACGCTGGAAAAGCTCGTCGAGACCGGCAAGAGCAAGGGGTTCCTCACCTATGACGAGGTGAACGACGCGCTCCCCGCGGACGTCGCGCCCGATCAGCTCGACGACGTGGTGGGCGCCCTCGGCGACGAGGACATCGAGATCGTCGACGGCGCGACCCAGGTGAAGATCGCGCCGAAGCGCATCGCGGACGAGGAGGCGGGCGAGAAGAAGCTCGTCGTCACGCCGGATCGCGAGGAAGAGGACGTCGACTACTACTCGAAGTCGAACGACCCGGTCCGGATGTACCTCCGCAAGATGGGCAGCGTCTCGCTGCTCACCCGCGAGGGCGAGGTCGAGATCGCGAAGCGGATCGAGATCGGCGAGCAGAAGGTCAACGCCGCCATCCTCGACTCCCCCATCGCCGTCCGCGAGATCATCGAGCTCGGCGAGAAGCTCCGGAAGCACAAGATCCGCGTGAAGGAGCTCATCAAGGACGCCGAGAACGACGACCAGGAGTTCGACGAGGAGGAGGCCGATCGGCGCATCATCCGCCTCATCGACAAGGTCAAGCGCGTCGACAAGAAGAAGGCGGAGCTCCTCGAAGAGCGCAAGGACGTCAAAACGGAGGCCCGCCGCAAGCAGATCGATATCGAGGTGACGCAGGCGACGGCCGAGCTCGTGACGACGCTCGAGGAGATGCGCCTCAACAAGCGCACCATCGACAAGATCGTCCAGAAGCTGAAGAGCCTCATCTCGAAGGTCGAGAAGGCCGAGGCGGGCGCGACGGAGCTGGAGCGGCGCACGGGGCTCTCGAAGGGCGAGCTCAAGCGCGAGCTCATCAAGGTGAAGGGCAACCGCGCCCTCGAGGGCCGGCTCGCCAGGAAGCTCAATGTCAACCGCGAGGAGCTCAACGACTTCGAGTCGACCATCAAGAACGCCCAGAAGGGCCTGAAGAAGGTCGAGGAGGAGCTCAACATCGACGTCGCCGCGATCCGCGAGACCTACGAGAACATCCGCGAGGGCGAGCGGATGGCGGAGCGCGCCAAGGCGGAGCTGGTCGAGGCGAACCTCCGGCTCGTCGTCTCCATCGCGAAGAAGTACACGAACCGCGGCCTCCAGTTCCTGGACCTCATCCAGGAAGGGAACATCGGCCTGATGAAGGCCGTCGACAAGTTCGAGTACAAGCGCGGCTACAAGTTCTCGACGTACGCGACGTGGTGGATCCGGCAGGCGATCACCCGCGCGATCGCGGACCAGGCGCGGACGATCCGCATCCCGGTCCACATGATCGAGACGATCAACAAGCTGATTCGCACCTCGCGCTACCTCGTGCAGGAGTACGGCCGCGAGCCGACCCCGGAGGAGATCGCCGAGAAAATGGAGCTCCCGCTCGACAAGGTGCGGAAGGTCCTGAAGATCGCGAAAGAGCCGATCTCGCTCGAGACCCCCATCGGCGAGGAAGAGGACTCGCACCTCGGCGACTTCATCGAGGACAAGAGCGTGATCTCGCCGGCGGAGGCCGTGATCAACATGAACCTCGCCGAGCAGACCCGTAAGGTCCTGAAGACGCTGACGCCGCGCGAGGAGAAGGTGCTCCGGATGCGCTTCGGCATCGGCGAGAAGAGCGACCACACCCTCGAAGAGGTCGGTCAGGACTTCGAGGTCACCCGCGAGCGCATCCGCCAGATCGAGGCGAAGGCGCTTCGCAAGCTCCGGCACCCCAGCCGGTCGAAGCAGCTCAAAAGCTTCATCGACAGCTGATCGTGGGCTCGCCTGCTTGGCAAAAGGCCGGCCGCGCGAGCAGCGCGCGCGGCCGGCTCTCCGCTGGCGCGCTACGCGGTCGCGCGGAGAGCGGCTCGCTTGCCGAGCAGTACGCCGCCGCGCTCCTCCTCGGGGTCGCCGGCGCGCTGCTCTGCGCCGGGTGCGGCAGGACCTTGTCCGAGGACGACTGCCGCAGGGTCGGCGAGGCGATGCGCGCCGCGTGGGAGGCGGAGATGAAGCGGGTGGGTCCGGCGGATGCGGGCAGCTCGGGTCACGCCTCGGTGGTGCTGAGGAGCGAGGGCGAGAGGCTCTCCTCCGAGTGGACGTCCGACTGCAAGAGAGAGCTCGCCGGGAGCGAGGTGGACCCGGGCGAGCTCGACTGCCTCAGGCGCGCAAAGACACTCGATGGGATCCGCCAATGCGCTGCGCCATGAACGCCACCGAGGGCCCCTGGCGAGCGAGCCGGAGGCTTGCGGCAGCGGGTTCGACGCTCAGACGGCCAGATAGCGCCCCCGCGCCCCCCGCCGCAGCAACCTCGGCGCAGGCCGCGCTCCCCCGGGCTGGCGCCGCTGCGGTCTCTTCGCAGGCCACTCCCCTCGCGCAAGCGCAGCAGCGGCGTTAGCGCAGGCCACGCTCCCCCGGCTGGCGCCGCAACGGACCCAGCGCACGCCATGCTCCTCCGAGCAGGCCGCCACAGCGGCTCAGTTCAGGTAGCGCTTGTCCTTCGGACGGTCCTTCTGGCCGCCCGGGATGACCCGGAGCGGAACGCTCCCCGAGCGGCCGCGCGCCGCGGGGACGCGGCGGAGCGCGGCGGACTGCGCCTGGAGCTGGCGGAAGCGCATCCGCAGGTAGAAACGGCGCAGCGGAGAGAAATCGCCGAAGAGGTAGCCGGCCAGCATGCCGCCGAACGGCGTGATCAGCCCCTCCGGGGGCGCGCGCATGGCGATGACGTTGAGCACCGAGATGGCGAAGATGAAGACGAGCAGCATGGTGCCCGTCACCGGGAGGACGAAAAAGAGGCGGACCGTGGCGTGGCGGTGCGCGAGCGCCCAGGCGACGGCGACCGCCTCGATCATCCCGAGCCCGCCATAAAACACCGCCTGCGACACCTTCGGGAAGAGCGCGCCGACCGCCACCTGGAGCGCGAACGCGAAGGCCGCGGAGCCGAACAGGAACGCCAGCATGCGGCCGGCCCCCCAGCGCTCCTCGAGCGATGTGCCGAGGAAGTACAGGCCGAGCAGCGTCATGACGAAGTGCCAGGGATCGCTCGGGCTGTGGATGAGGGGGGCGGTGAACAGCCGCCACACCTGGCCGCCGAGCACCCGCTCGCTGATGCCCAGGAACGGCTCGAGCACGCCACCGCCAGCGCCCGCCCAGTTCATGCCCAGGGTGAACATCACCCAGATGCAGGCAATCGCGACCATCATCCCCAGCAGGGCCTTGCCTGGCTTGGGGAACCCCATCGAGGTGTGCTCCGGGCGCATGGCTCTCCACCTAACAGCCGCGCCTCCGCCGGGCAACCGCTGCCCCCGCAGTATACGGCGATCAGGCCCCTGCCAGGCCCGTGCCGAGCGCAGGCGCCGCCCCTCGTGTCACCCGGGACGCTCCCGGGTAGGGCTCGCCCGGCGCCGGTCGAGGAGCGTGCGCGCCGCGTCGGCGCCCACGCCCCTGCAGAGCCCGCGGGGCGGCGCTCAGAAGAAGTTGCCGATGTTGAACTCGAACTTGTACGTCTCCTCGTAGGGCAGCCGCTTGAACGGGAATCCCCACTCGAAGCGCAGCGGCCCGAGCGGGGAGAACCACCGGAGCCCGAAGCCCCACGAGGTGCGGACGTCGAGGAGGCGCTCGATCGAGAAGCACGGGTTCGTGACGTCGTGCGGCGAGGCGTGGGCGGCTTCGCAGTAGAGCTTCTCGAGGTTCCACGCGTTGCCCAGGTCGGTGAAGACGACGCCCTTGATCTGCACCGCCTCGAGGAGCGGGAACTCCAGCTCGAGGTTCTGGTAGTACATCAGGTTGCCGCCGATGTTCGCGCCGTGCGCGATGAACCGTGAGTTCGGATCGAGGGTCTCCTGGAGAGGGAGGCGCGGCCCGATGTCCCTGAGCTCGAAGCCGCGCACGTCGAGGATGCCGCCCAGGAAGAAGCGCGCGAAGATCGGCACGCCCTCCGGGTTGGGGCTCGTCACCATGCCGGCCTCGGTGTTCAGCTTGAGGATCAGGCTGTCCGTGATCGGGTAGTAGAACCTGCCCGTCGCGCGGTACCGCAGGAACTGGTTCTCGCTCCCGAACGCGCTGTGCGCGAGCTCCACCGAGCCCTGCAGGTAGACGCCGGAGGTCGGGAAGAGCTGGTTGTTCCGCGTGTCGAACGTGAGCGCAGGGCGGATGCTCGACGTGATCCCGTCGTTGAAGAGGTTGTAGAGCGGGAGCCGCTGGAACGTCGACCGCGCCTCGGCCGTGCCGAGGACGGTCGTCGTGCCCGACGAGATCTCGTCGCTCTCCAGCGTGTAGGTCAGCGACGCGCGGAGCTCGGGTTCGATGATCGGGTAGCCGAGCGTCACCGAGCCGCCCGTGGAGGTCTGCGAGAACTCCTGGTAAGCGCGCAGCTGGTTGTAGACGCTCACCGACATCGAGAACGGGCTGTCGAACAGGTACGGCTCGAAGAAGCGGATGTCGACGAGCCGCCGCAGGCCGGAGATCTGCGCCTGGAGCGAGAGCGACTGGCCGTTGCCGAGCAGGTTCGCCTGCTGGACCTGCGCCGTCGCGATGAAGCTCTCGACGCTCGAGAAGCCGGCGCCGATCTGGAAGGTGCCCGTCGGCTTCTCGCCGATGTCGACGTTGACGTTGATGTGCTGGGCGTCGTCGCCCTGCTCGGTGGAGATGTCGACCCGCTCGAAGTAGCCGAGGGCGGTGATCCGCTGCTTCGATCGCTCCAGCTTCGTCTCGCTGAAGAGCTGCTGCTCCTCCACCTCCATCTCGCGGCGGATCACCTTGTCCCGCGTCTTCGTGTTGCCGCGGATCTCGATGCGCCCGAAGTAGACGAGCTGGTTCCGGCGGATGCTGACCGTGATGTCGACCTCGCGCCTGTCCGGGTCGAGCTGGGTCTCCGGCGTGGCCTCGACGTTGGCGTAGCCCGCGTCCCGGTACAGCGTCTGGATCGCGCTGAGATCCTTCGCGAGCTCGGCGCGGTTGAACCAGTCGCCCGGCTTGGCCCGCACCATCTCGCGCAGCGCCCGGCGCCCGCCGAGCGGCTCGATCTCGCGGCCATCGGCGTCCCGCTCGTAGACGCGGAGCGAGCGGATGCGGAACCGCGGCCCCTCGTTGATCGTCAGCGTGACCTCGATCCCCGTCCGGTCGGGCGTGAGCATCACCCGCGGCGTCGCGACCTGCACCGCCAGGAAGCCGCGATCGTAATAGAGCGCGTTGATCACGAGGACGTCGCGCTCGAACGCGTCCTGGCGGAACGGCCCGCCCGTGCCGAAGGCGAAGAAGCCCCCCTGCCCCGTGATCATCACCTCCCGGAGCTCCTCGTCCGAGATGTGGTGGTTGCCGATGAAGGTGATGCGCCGGACGGTGACCGCCTCGTGCTCCTTGATCGTGAACTTGAGGGTGACCTGGTTCTCCCGCGCCGGGATGATCTCGTGGCTGACCTCGGCGAGGAAGAAGCCCTCCTCGGCGTACTTGTCGCGGAGCTTCTGCACCCCTCGCCGGATCGCCGCGTGGCTCAGGATCGTGCCGGTCTTGACCTCGACCGAGAGCGCCTCGGTGAGATCCTCGCTGCTGATCTCGTCGTTGCCGGAGAACTCGATGGCCTTGATGCTCGGTCGCTCGCGGACGAGCACCCGCAGGCTCACGCCGTCGTCGCGGCGGGTGAGGTCGACCTCGACGTCATCGAACAGGCCCGACTGCCAGAGCTCGCGCACGTCGCGCGCCAGCCCCTCGGGGGTGAACGGCCTGCCGACCCTCGTCTGCCCGAGGTAGACAAGTACGTCCTCCGTAGAAATGCGCCGGTTGCCGGCGACGACGATCTGCACCACCGGTTGCCCACGGGCGAGCTCGGCCTCGGTGGGCGCCAGGTCGAGCGTCGGCTCCGGCATGTCGGCGGGGGCCTGCGCAGGTGTACCGGCGCCTGGCTGTGCTCCACCGGCCGCGGTGCCTGACGCAGGCGGTTGGGCGGCGCCGGCCGGGGCGGGAGACGGCGTGGCGCTGCCCCCTGGCGGCTGCGTTTCCGGAGCACCTCCGGGCACTTGAGCTGCCGCGAGCCGGGGCGGTAGGGCCACTGCCGCAACGAACACCAGGAAGAAGCCGAGCCAGACGAGCCGCAGCCAGCGGCCGGGGAGGCGAAGCGTTGGACGGGTGCCTGTCGCGTACAAGGCGCCACCCCGTAGCCCAGCACGCCGTGAGTCTCAAGGGCGGACGCCGAAAACAAGGCGTCGCCGGCCGGGGCGCTTTACGAAGACCCCCGCGTCCGGGTCGATCTGGTGGCCATCTGACGCTATGCCAGGGCCCGCACGAGCGCAGACGAGCGCATCGCCAGGAATTCCCGCGAGGCAACCTTGACCGAGCGCGATGCCCTGGGTAATTGCCGAGGCTCGCCAGCGTCCACCTGAACATCGGAGCACCTGTTCACGGGTGCCCGCGTATTTCCTGGAGCAACGCCGTGTCCCGAACCCCCTCCCTCCCGCCCGATGGTGAGGCGCCCCGCAAGGGCCGCCGCGGCGGCCGGCCCGGCGACGGCGAGCCGCCGCCGCCCCCGGTGCCCGACACCTCGCTCGCTGACGAGGCGCAGCGCCGGTACCTGAACTACGCGCTCAGCGTCATCACCTCGCGCGCGCTCCCAGACGTGCGCGACGGGCTCAAGCCGGTGCAGCGCCGCATCCTCTACGCGATGCTGCACGACCTGCACCTCGGGCCGGACGCGAAGTACCGGAAGAGCGCGGCGGTCGTCGGCGACGTGATGGGCAAGTACCACCCGCACGGCGACGTCGCGATCTACGACGCGATGGTCCGGCTGGCGCAAGACTTCGTGATGCGCGCGCCGCTCATCGCTGGCCACGGGAACTTCGGCTCCGTGGACGGCGATGCGCCGGCGGCGATGCGCTACACGGAGGCGAAGCTCCGCCCCCTGGCGCTCGAGCTCCTGAGCGAGCTCGGCCAGCGCACCGTGAATTTTCGCCCCAACTACGACGGGACGCGCTTCGAGCCCATCGTCCTGCCGTCACGCTTCCCGAACCTCCTCGTGAACGGCTCGCAGGGGATCGCGGTCGGGATGGCGACGAGCATCCCGCCGCACAACCTGGGCGAGGTGGTCGACGCGTGCGTCGCGCTGATCGAGAACCGCGAGCTCAGCACGCTCCGCCTGCTGACGCACGTGAAGGGGCCGGACTTCCCGACCGGCGGCCAGCTGCACGCGACGAAGAAGGAGCTGGAGGCCGTCTACACGTCCGGCCAGGGCTCGCTGAAGCTCCGCGGCGAGTGGCAGCTCGAGGAGGGCGACGGCAAGCGCGGCGCCGCGCCCCAGATCGTGATCACCTCCATCCCGTACGGGATCGAGCGGAAGGCCATCGTCGAGAAGATCGCCGAGGTGATCGTCTCGAAGAAGCTGCCGACGCTCCTCGACGTGCGCGACGAGTCGACCAGCGAGGTGCGCATCGTGATGGAGCTCAAGCGCGGCGCCGACGCGCAGCTCGTGATGGCGTACCTCTACAAACAGACGCCGCTGGCGATCAACGTGCAGGTGAACCTCACCTGCCTCGTGCCCACCGACAACCCCGACGTCGCCGCGCCGCGGCGGCTCGGCCTGCACGAGATCCTGACCCAGTTCCTCGACTTCCGCTACGCGACGGTGACGCGGCGGCTCGAGTTCGAGCTCGGCGAGCTCCGGCGGCGCATCACGATCCTCGAGGGCTTCGAGAAGATCTTCGACGCGCTCGACGAGGTGATCCGGATCATCCGCAAGAGCGAGGGCAAGGCCGACGCGGCCGAGAAGCTGATGAAGCGCTTCGACCTGAGCGAGGAGCAGACGGACGCGATCCTCGAGCTCAAGCTCTACCGGCTCGCGCGGCTCGAGATCCTGCTGGTGCAGAAGGAGCTCGCCGGGAAGCGCGCCGAGGCGAAGCGGATCGAGGGGCTGCTCAAGAGCGACGAGAAGCGTTGGGCGATCGTCCGCGACGAGCTGGTCGAGATCAAGCGCTCCTACGGGGAGAAGCGCCGCACCAAGGTCGTCGGCGCGCTCGACGAGCCCGAGTACCAGGCCGAGGATTTCATCGTCGCCGAGGACGCGAACGTCATCCTCTCGGCGCAGGGCTGGGTGAAGCGGGTCCGCGAGGTGAAGGATCTCTCCTCGACGCGCATCCGCGAGGGAGACAGCGTGCTCGCGGCCGTCGCCGGCTCGACGCGGGCGACCGTCGCGTTCTTCTCGAACCTCGGCGCGTGTTACGTGTGCCGCATCCACGACGTGCCGCAGTCGACCGGCTACGGCGATCCCGTGCAGAAGCTGTTCAAGCTCGCCGACGGCGAGCGGATGATCGCGATGCTCTCCTTCGACGCGCGGGCGCTCGACGTGCCGCCGCAGACCCCGGACGCGGCGGAGCCTGAGCCGCCGTTCGCGCTCGCGATCACCCGCGGCGGCCTGGGCTTCCGGTTCTCGCTGCGGCCGCACCGGGACCCGTCGACGCGCTCCGGGCGCCGCTTTGCCAAGCTGAACGAGGGCGACGAGGTGCTCTTCATCCACGCGGTGGACGGCGCCGACCGGGTGCTCTGCGCTTCGAGCGACGCCTACGCGCTGAGCGTGGCCGTGGACGAGCTCGCGCTGCTCTCCGGCCCGGGCAAGGGCTCGTCCGTGATGCGGGTCGCGGAGGGGGAGCGGCTCGTCGGCGCTGCGCTCGCCCTCGGGCCGAACGACGCCATCACGGTCGAGACGGAGAAGGGCAAGACCCTCGAGATTTCTGCGAGCAAGATCGCCGGCCCGCGCGGCACCCAGGGCGAGCAGCTCGCGCGACGCGACCGCTTCGCCCGGGTGGTGCCGCCGGCCGTGGTCGTACCGACGCTGGAGGTGAGCTGAATGGCCGCCACGAATCCCCCCGTCCGCGCCGCGTCCGGCGCGCGTTACACCGCAGCCGACATCGAGGTGCTCGAGGGCCTGGAGCCCGTCCGCAAGCGCCCCGCCATGTACATCGGCGGCACCGATGTCAGGGGCTACCACCACCTGCTCTGGGAGATCGTCGACAACGCCGTCGACGAGGCGATCAACGGGCACGCCAGGCGGATCGAGGTGACGCTCGACGCCGACCACCAGGGCGCGACCGTGACGGACGACGGGCGCGGCATCCCCGTGGACGTCCACCCCCGGTACAAGCGCGCCGCGCTCGAGCTGATCTTCTGCACGCTGCACGCGGGCGGGAAGTTCGCGAACGACAACTACAAGGTCTCGGGCGGGCTCCACGGCGTCGGATCGAGCGTCGTCAATGCGCTCTCGGAGATCGTCGAGGTCCGGGTGCTGCGCGACGGGCTCGAGCACCAGCAGACGTTCTCGCGCGGCGCGCCGACCAGCAAGCTCAGGAAGGGCGCGCCCACCCGCAAGCACGGCACGAGCATCCATTTCCGGCCGGATCCGGAGATCTTCGGGCGCGACCGGCGCTTCGATCCCGAGACGATCCGCGAGCGCCTGGAGGCGAAGGCCTACCTTCACGGGGGGCTCGCGATCGTGTTCCGCGATCTCGCGTCCGGGGAGTCGGTCGAGCTGCTCCACCCGAACGGCATCGCCGACTTCCTGCCGAAGCTGGTCGCCCAGCGCGGCAAGGCGGTGACGCACCCGTCCATCTTCCACGTCGCCCGCGAGGGCGACATCCGGCTGGAGGCCGCGCTCCAGTGGACGGAGTCGACCGACGACTACGTGAAGTCGTACGTCAACGGCATCCCCACGCACGCCGGCGGCGCGCATGAGTCCGGCTTCGGCACCGCGATCGTGAAGGCGGTCCGGGCCTTCATGGAGGCGAAGAAGATCCAGCCGAAGGGGGTGACGCTGACGGCCGACGACATCCGCGAAGGGATCGTGGGCCTGCTGTCCATCTACATCCAGGACCCTCAGTTCCAGGGGCAGACGAAGGATCGGCTCAACAACCCCGAGGCAGGACCGGCGGTCGAGGGCATGGTCCGGCCCGCGCTGGAGCAGTGGCTGCTCCACAACGGGACCGCGGGCGAGTCGATCGTGGCCCGCGCGATCCTGGCGGCGCGCGCCCGGGAGGCGCGGCGCGAGGCGACGCAGCAGGTCCTGCGCAAGACGCCCGTGTCCCACCGGCTCAACCTGCCGGGCAAGCTCGCCGACTGCGCGTCGACCGACCCCAGCGAGAGCGAGCTCTTCATCGTCGAGGGAGACAGCGCCGGCGGCTCCGCCAAGCAGGGCCGCGACCGGCGGACGCAGGCGATCCTCCCGCTGCGCGGCAAGGTGCTCAACGCGGAGCAGGCGTCGACCTCCAAGGTGCTCGGAAACAAGGAGCTCCAGGACATCGTGAGCGCGCTCGGCTGCGGCTTCGGGAAGGACTTCGACGCCTCCAAGCTGCGCTATGGCCGGATTTTTCTGCTCATGGACGCTGACAGCGACGGGCAGCACATCGCGACGCTGCTGCTGACGTTCTTCTACCGGCACCTGCCCGGGCTGCTCCGTGGCGGGCACGTGTTCCTGGCACAGCCGCCGCTGTACCGGATCGACGTCGGCAAGGAGACGCACTGGGCCCTCGACGACGCCGAGCGCGACCGGATCCTCGCGAGGCTCCCCAAGACAGCCAAGGCGGACATCTCGCGCTTCAAGGGTCTCGGTGAGATGCCCGCCGAGGACCTCAAGGCGACGACGCTCGACATCCATCGCCGCCGCGCCCTGCGTGTCGTCATCGAGGGAGAGATCGAGACCGATCGCATCCTGAACGAGCTGATGGGCAAGGACGCCCAGGCGCGCTTCCGCTTCATCATGGAGCGCGCGCCGAACGCCGAGATCGACGTCTGAGCCGCGATCCACGGATCCCGGGGTCACCGCCTCTGGCGGCGCGCGGGCGCCGTTGGATGCCGCCCCGCCGGCGCATATTCATCACCTGATCTGGAAAAAGCACGTCGCGAGGAGGGCGCGATCATCCACGCGCTCGCGACGTCGTGAGTGCCGCAATGGCGCGCCTGTGCCAGGCACGAGGGATCCGGGGCGCCGATGTCACGTGAACAGCGGGCCACACCCGGTGTGGCATTGCGCGCAGGGTGACTGGCAATTCCCGCGCTTTGTGCTGTGGAATGCCCAAGGCATCCGGGACGCGACCGCTCCAGCGGCCTGCGGCCTACTGGTTGCAATACCTCGCACCAGTGGCCGCGATGACCGTGGCACACAGCCCTTTCACCGCTGGAGAGGTACTCGTGACGACTGCGCTCCCCATCTCGACTCCGCTCGCACCCTCCTCGTCGCACAACACACCGGCCGCACGCGCCTTGCCGGTTCCGTCGGCTCCCGCTGCAGGCCCCAGCGCGGCGGCAGCCGCGCGCGCGGTGCCGATCCCGGCGCCTCGCGCGCCGGCATCAGGCTACGGCGTGCAGCCTTCGCGCGAGCGCGCCGCGCCGCTCGTACCCGCGCGCTCCACCTCTCCTTCACGCTCCGCAGCCCCGCTCCCGCGCAGCACCTCGGAGCGACTCTTGCTCGGCCGTGAGCGCATCCGCCACGCCGCGGAGACCGGCCAGCGGATCCGCTCGTACGAGATCGCCCTCAATCTCGATCTGTCCGAGTTTCATTTCGCACGGCTCTTCCGTGCCGCCTTCGGGCGATCCCCGCATGTCTATTACGACGAGGTGCGCGCGGAGCGCGCCCGCGCGCTGCTGCGCGAGGGGCTCACCGAGGGGGATGTGGCCCGTCGCATCGGTTTCCGCAGGCCTGCGGAGCTCAGGGCCCTCCTGTCCAAGCGCGGGGGCGCCGCGCCCCCGAGCAACGGGACGGAGCGGGGCGACGCCGCCGCCGAGTGATCAGCACGGCAGAGGCCGGGGGCACGCGGCGCGTGCGCCAAGGCCGTCCCCCTGGTCGAGCGATACCAAACGGTCCACCCCCCATGACATCGCGATCAGAGCCTCCGGTGCCGGAGCGCGGGGAGGTTCGTTCTGACCCGATCGAGATAGGCGGGGTCGAGCGTCGCCACGACGATGCCCTCCCCTTCGGAGGCCTGAGCGATCACCTCGCCCCAGGGATCGATCACGCACGATTTCCCGAAGGTCGCCCGCCCGCCGGGGTGCTTGCCCCACTGCGCTGCGGCCACGACGTACGCCTGGGCCTCGATGGCCCGCGCGCGGAGCAGGACGAGCCAGTGATCCTTGCCGGTGAGCAGGGTGAACGCCGCAGGCACGACGACGGCCTCCGCGCCCGCGGACGAGAGCGCACGGTAGAGCTCCGGAAAACGGACGTCGTAGCAGATGGATAGCCCGAGCTTCACGCCGTCGATCTCGGTGACGACGGGGCGATCGCCGGCGCTCGTCGACGCGGATTCGCGGTACTTCGTGCCGTCGGCGATCTCGACATCGAAGAGGTGAATCTTCCGGTACCGGGCGGTGAGCCGGCCGTCGGGCGCGAAGACCGCGCAGGTGTTGTATGGCCGCGCGGGATCTGGGGCGCGCTCGGGGAAGCCGCCGGCCACGATCGTCACGCGGGCGGACCGCGCCGCCTCGGCGAGGCAGCGGACGATCGGGCCGACGCCTGCATCGAGATCCTCTGCGATGCTGCGCTTTTTTTCCTCGCTGCCCATGTAGGCGAAGTTCTCGGGCAGCACGACGGTCGTCGCCCCGCGGTTCGCCGCCTCGACGATGCGCGCCTCCACCCGCGCCAGGTTCTCGCCCACGTCCTCCTGGCTGGAGAGCTGAAGGGCCGCCCAGATGACCGGTCTCTGCATGGGGCAAGCCTACCGCACGACGAACCGGGGTGGACTGCACGCCGGGATATCCGCGGTGTTCACCGGGATCTCTCAGTCTCCTGGTGCACCCGCCGCTCCACCTTCGCCCGCTGTCCCGCCGGCGCCCGCTGTCCCGCCGGCGCCCGCGGCTCCGCCGGCATCCGGAGCGCCGCCTCCGCCTTCGCCCGCGGCTCCGCCGGCACCCGGAGCGCCGCCTCCGCCTTCGCCCGCGGCTCCGCCGGCACCCGGAGCGCCGCCTCCGCCTTCGCCCGCGGCTCCGCCGGCACCCGGAGCGCCGCCCTCGCCCGCGTCGCCATCCACATCGAGATCGGGGATGGCACACTCGAGTGGCACGCCATAAGCGCACGTGGCACCGCACGCGGCACAGACGCACGCGAGCACCCGCTGGAACGCTCGATGCGGGGCGCCGCCGTCCTCCGGCAGCACGCACGCCGCCTGACAGGCTTTATCGCGGCCGCAGCCCTTGAGGCACAGGCTGATCTGCCTGCATCCGGGCTCCCCATCGCACGCCGCGAGCTGCTCCTGGCACCGCCCGCCACGGGACGCGTGCTCGTTGAAGCAGTCGCCGCACCGCCCTTCCCTGCCGCCATAGGCAGCGAGGCACTCGCAGAGGTTCGCCGGCCCGGGCTCCTCGTCGACGCTCGCGTCGGTCGGGGAGCCGCCCGCGCCGCCAGCGCCCGTCGTCGCGCCGCTCGTGCCGCTGCGCGGAGGTGGAAGCCGCTCCTCGGTGCAGCTCGGGAGCGACGCGAGCGCGAACGCCACCCCCGAGGCCAGCACACCGCAAAGCACGGCGCGACCTCCCGCCCCGAGAGCGACGCGCCTCGCCCTCCGCATGAACGACAACATGGGACGATCGTAGCCTGCCTGTCCCCCCGGGACCGAGAGCCCGCGCCGCACGGCCCCCGGCCGCCGGCGGGAACGGCCGAGGGCGAGCGGAACCCTCTCCCGACGACCGCCGATCGCTCCTATGCTTTGCCGGCTCGTTGCGGAAATTCTCATGGAAATCGCTCCCCTCTCCCTGATGCCGCGCTCCGTGCTCGCCCTGGCCAAGGAGGTCGCGCGCGCGCTGCTCCGGCGGCCCGTCGTCGGGATCGCCGCCGCCGCGCAGACCGCGGACGGCCGGTGGCTGCTCATCCGTCGCAGCGACACCGGAACCTGGGCGCTCCCCGGAGGGACCCTGGAGTGGGGCGAGACGCTCCGCGACACGATCGTGCGCGAGCTCGCGGAGGAGGCCGGCGTCACCGAGGTCGAGATCGGTCGGGTCGTGGGGGTGTACTCGCGCCCCGATCGCGACGTCCGCTTCCACGCCGTGACCGTCGTCGTCACCGCGCGGATCGGCGCGCCGACGCGGCCCCCCCAGAACCCGCTCGAGATCCGCGAGGTCAGGCTCTTCCGGGACGACGAGCTCCCCGGCGAGCTCGCGATGGGCATGGGGGACCTGCTCGCCGCCGCCCGGCGCGCGGGCGACACCGAGCTCGAGTGATCCGAGGGACACGATGACCCAGGCACACCACGACGAGGCCGGAGCGCGCAGCCTGCTGCAGGGCGGGCTCGCGACGGACCCCAGGCACAAGGCGCGCATCGACGAGCTCGCCGAGCGCATCGAGAAATACAGGGCGAGCTACTACGCCGGGCACCCCGAGATCTCGGACGCGGCCTTCGACGCCCTCGAGGACGAGCTCCGCGCCCTGGATCCCGCGCACCCGGTCCTCGCCCGCGTCGGCTCGGCCTCCCTCATCACGGAGTGGGAGAAGGCGCGGCACGAGATCCCGATGGGCTCGCTCAACAAGGTCGTCTCCGAGGACGAGCTCCGGGCCTGGGTCGCGCGCTGCGAGGAGATCCTCGCGAAGGACGCGCGCGCCGCGGGCGGCGCGCGCGACGAGGGCGCCGCGCAGCCGGGGGCGCCCGAGGCGCCCAGGGTCGCCGACGACCTGTTCGTCGCGGAGAAGCTCGACGGCATCTCCATCGAGGTCATCTACAAGGGGGGCAAGCTCGTCGACGCCATCACGCGCGGCGACGGCGAGTGGGGCGAGCGGATCACCGCCAACGTCGCGAGGATGAAGGGCGTCCCCTCGCGGATCCGGGAGCAGGGCAGGCTGTCGGTGCGCGGCGAGATCATCCTCCGGCTCTCGGACATGCGGCGCCACTTCCCCGGCGTGACGAGCCCGCGCAACATGGCCGCGGGCGCGTCCAAGCGGTTCGACGGCCAGGGGGCCGAGCGCTGCACCGTGCTCTTCTACGACGTCGCCGACCACCTCGAGATCCCGACGTGCCGGGCGCGCTTCGCCTGGCTGCGCGAGCTCGGCTTCGCCACGCCGCAGACCGCCCACGGCGGCGTCGAGGACGTCATCGCGCTCTACCGGCGCTACTCGAGCGAGCTCCGCGCGAGCCTCGACTACGAGATCGACGGGCTCGTCGTCTACGTCGACTCGCTCCACCTCCAGGGCCTGCTCGGCGACGTCAACCGGAGGCCGCGCGGCGCCGTCGCCTTCAAGTTCGCGTCGCCCGCCAAGGTGACGACGGTCGTGGGGATCCAGTGGGACACCGGGCCGAGCGGCCGCGTCACCCCGGTGGCGATCGTCGAGCCGGTGGAGCTCGCCGGCGCCAACGTGCGGCGCGCCTCGCTGCACAACGCGGCCAACGTGCGGAGCCTCGGCATCGGCGTGGGCGACGAGGTGCTGGTCTCGCGCCGCAACGACGTGATCCCGTACGTCGAGGAGGTCGTCGACAAGCGCGGCCCCGCCGCGGTCCCGCCGTCGCTCTGCCCGGTCTGCGGCGCGCCGCTCGTCGTCGAGGGCGAGTACCTGCTCTGCCGGAACGCCGGGTGCCGCGCCCTCATCGAGGGGCGCATCCACAACTGGATCGACGCCATCGGCGCGCTCGAGTGGGGCGACAAGCTCATCGAGCAGGTCGTGGCCGCGGGCCTCGTCCGGGAGCCGCTCGACCTGTACACGCTCACGGTCAAGGACATCGCGGAGCTCGATCGGCGCGGAGAGAAGAGCGCCACGAAGTGCCTCGAACAGCTGAAGAGCCGCCTCCCGCTCACGCTGCCGGTCTTCCTCGCGGCGCTCGGCATCGAGGGGTTCGCGATCCAGACCGCGCGGCTGCTCGTGTCGGCCGGGTACAACACCATCGAGAAGCTGCTCGCCGCGGGCGAGGACGAGCTCGCCAACATCCCGGGGCTCGGCGCCATCAAGGCCGCGAGCATCGTCCGCGGGCTGCGCGCGCGCGGCGACGAGATCGCGCGGCTGCTCGCGGCGGGCATCGTCCCGGTCGCGCCCGAGGCGGAGGGCCCGCTCGCGGGCCTGACGTTCTGCTTCACGGGCGCGGCCACGCGCTCCCGCGGCGAGCTCACCCACCTCGTCGAGTCGAACGGCGGGCGGGTGCTGAGCAGCGTCACCAAGGAGCTCAACTACCTCGTCCTCGCGGACGTGGAGTCCACGTCGAGCAAGGCCGTGAAGGCGCGCAAATACGGCACGAAGCTCATCACCGAGGACGATCTCGACAGGCTCATCGCCGAGCGCCGCGGCGGCTAGCGGCGCTCACCAGGTGATGTCCTGGTCCTCCGTGACGCCGAGCACGTCGCGGAGCTCGAGCACCCGCCCGCCCGGGAGGCGGATCGTGCCCGAGTAGAGGCCGATCGGCTGCATGAACTCCGACGCGAGCACGCCGAGGTGGGTGTGGTTCGAGTGCGCGGCGCCGGGGGCGAACCCGAGATCCACGGCGCCGTCCGCGGTCCTCACGCGCCACGGATCGAGCGGCCGCGCCGCGTCGAAGGTGAACCGGCCCTCGGCGAGCGGGACGAGCTCGCCCTCGATCCAGAGCGCGCACTCGGCGTCGCCGACGAACCCCTCGCCGAGGTTCATGCCCACGCGCTCGCCGCTCTCTGCGCGCCCCAGCGCGAGGGCCCAGCGCCACGTCGTGCGGCGCGGCAGGAGGCCGTCCGTGTGGTCGTAGCCGGCGAGCGCTCCGTCGAGCGAGATCCGGCGGCCGAGCACCGACGCCTCCCCCTCGGCGTCGAGGAGCAGCCGCTTCTCGGTCGTGGCGAGGAGGCCGCCCGGCATGGGCGCGATCACCGAGAGGGCCGGCGGCGCCGCGCGGCTCGTGAGCCGCGCGTGGAGCTCGAGGCCCCGGAACGCCGCGGTCGCCGTGACGCTCGCCTCGCCGCGCGGGCGGTCGATGCGGACGCGCGCGCCGGGCAGCCACGCGCGCGCGGAGCCGCCCCCGCCCACGCTCGCCGCGAACGGCGGGCCGAACATCGAGCGGTCCACGAGCAAGCGCCGGCCCGCCTTGTCGAAGGCGACGCCGAACGCGAGCGCGAGGTAGCCGAGGTGCACGACCGCGACGGCGAGGAAGACCTCGTTCGACGCGATCGCCAGGTAGGTCCACCGCTTGCGCCTGAGCAGCCGGTGGAGCCGGCGCGGCGCGAGCGGCGTCAGATCGACGCGCGGAAGATCGCCGCAGAAGGAGCCAGCGCGCGCCGCTCCCGTGACCGGATCGAAGAGCGCGTCGGGCGGCGTGAGGAGCTCGCGCATCTCGCGAGCGTAGCGGCAGCGAGGGCGCTCCCCAAGGCGGGCGGATCCTGAAACCCGGCATCCTCGGAAGCGCTGCCAGCGCGGCGAGCGCGACCACGCGCGCGGCCCCCTTGCGCGCCTCCGCCGCGGCGAAACGCGGCGCCGGAGCGCTGCGCGCCCTCGGCGCCGCCGCTAGACTCGCGGCATGATCGACGCCATCGCCACGCCCCCGAGCCCCCAGAACGAGCCCGTCCTCGCGTACGCCCCAGGCAGCCCGGAGCGCGCGGCCCTCAAGGCGGAGCTCGAGCGCAGGGCGCGGGAGACGATCGAGATCCCCATGATCATCGACGGGGAGGCGGTCCGGACCGGAGCGCTCGAGGAGGTCCGCGCGCCGCACCGGCGCGACCTCCTCTTGGCCCGCGCTCACCAGGGCGGCGCCGAGCACGTCGCGCGCGCGATCGAGGCCGCCCGGCGCGCGCACCCGGCCTGGTCGCGGACGCCGTGGACGGCGCGCGCCGCGGTGTTCCTCAAGGCCGCCGAGCTGCTCGCGACCCGGTACCGCCCCGTGCTCAACGCGGCGACGATGCTCGGGCAGAGCAAGACCGCGTACCAGGCGGAGATCGACGCCGCTTGCGAGCTCATCGACTTCTTCCGTTACAACGTCCACTTCGCCCACCGGATCGCCGCCGAGCAGCCGGCGAGCGCGCCCGGCATGTGGAACCTCGCCGAGCCTCGCCCGCTCGAGGGCTTCGTCTTCGCCGCGACGCCGTTCAACTTCACCGCGATCGCGGGCAACCTGCCCGCGGCCCCGGCGCTGATGGGCAACACCGTGGTGTGGAAGCCCTCGGCCAACGCGCTGTACTCGGCGCATTTCGTGATGGAGCTGCTGACCGAGGCGGGCCTCCCGCGCGGCGTCATCAACCTCGTCATGGGTCCGCCCGGGCTCGTCTCGAACGCGTGCCTCGATCACCCGGACTTCGCCGGCATCCACTTCACCGGCTCGACCGCGGTCTTCCAGGCGATCTGGCGCCGCATCGGGGAGAACATCGGGCGCTACCGCGGCTACCCGCGCGTCGTCGGCGAGACGGGCGGCAAGGATTTCGTCTTCGCGCACGCGAGCGCCGACGTCGACGCGCTCGCGGTCGCGCTCGTCCGGGGCGCCTACGAGTACCAGGGGCAGAAGTGCTCGGCCGCGTCGCGCGCGTACATCCCCCGGTCGCTCTGGCCGACCCTCAAGGACCGGCTCGTGGGCCACATCCAGGCGCTCCGCGTGGGGGACGTCGCCGACTTCCGCAACTTCATGGGCGCCGTGATCGACGGGCGCGCGCACGCCCGGCTCACGGAGCGGATCGCCGCGGCGAAGGGGGACCCGGCGTGCTCGCTCCTCTGCGGCGGCGGCGGGCGCGCGCACGACGGGAGCGAGGGGTGGTTCGTCGAGCCGACGCTGATCGAGACCACGGATCCGCGCCACGCCCTGATGACGGACGAGCTGTTCGGGCCGGTCCTCACGGTCTGGGTCTATCCCGACGGCGAGGAGGCGCGGGCGCTCGCGCTCTGCGACGAGACGTCGCCCTACGGCCTCACGGGGGCGGTGTTCGCGCGGGACCGGGCGTTCATCGAGGCGGCGAGCGACGCGCTCCGCTTCGCGGCAGGCAACTTCTACATCAACGACAAGCCCACCGGCGCCGTGGTCGGGCAGCAGCCGTTCGGCGGCGCGCGCGGCTCGGGCACGAACGACAAGGCGGGCAGCATGCTGAACCTGCTCCGGTGGGTCTCCCCGCGGGTCGTGAAGGAGACGTTCGCGCCGCCGCGCGCCGTCCCCTACCCGTTCATGGCAGCGGAGTAGGAAGGAGACGTTCGCGCCGCCGCGCGCCGTCCCCTACCCGTTCATGGCAGCGGAGTAGGACGCGCGAGCGCGCGAGCGGACGGGCGGAGCGCCTCCCCGATCAGTCCTCCGGCGAGTAGTCGCAGGCGCCGCTGGCGAGGTCGGAGCACGACCAGTCCTCCGCCTCGTAGCAGTCCGCCTGGCGCTCGATCGCCGTGGCGTAGGAGGCGCGGTCGGCCAGGTCGCGGCACAGCGCGACGCAGGCGTCCTTTCCCGGGCCGTCGGGCTGGCACTCGGCGTTCGTGGCGCAGACCACGTCGCACGGGTCGCGCTCGGAGCAGGCAGCAGAGAGAGAGACGAGCAGGAGGGCGAGGATGAGCGCGAAGCGGGGCATGGCGAACGCTCCAGCGCTCATCGGAGCACGCCGGTGTGCCGGTTGACGAGAGCCGAGCCCATCGGCGGCTCGGCCCCGGCGGGCCCCGGAGCGGGGCATGCCCGGCGCACGCCGAAGGGCGTCTGCTCAGGAAAGATTATGTAATCAAACACACATACCACGCCTGCCCGACGAAACCGTGCCCGTCCTTGTCCGAGGGGGAATGACAGTGTAGTTGCACTATTCCTTCGAGTCCGTCGAGGGGACCTCGGACGCAGCTAGCATTGGGAGGTGCCATGAGATCCATGTATTTGCTGGGTTTTTTCGTGGCTGGCACGATCGCGGCGACCGCCGCGGGTTGCGGAGGCGGCGACAATGGAGCCGGCGGGAGCGACGGCGAGGGGGGTGCCGGGGGCGCCACGACGACGACCACCACGACCACCCCCTCCACGACGACCGGCTCCTCGGGCTCCACCGACGTGGACGACGGGAACGACAGCATCGACGAAGCCGCGCCGCTGGACGGCAACGCGGTTCAGGGGACCCTCGAGCCCATCGACGCGGACGCGGACTACTACAGTTTCACCGGAACCAAAGGTCAGCCCATCTCCATCGTGACCGACGCGAAGCCGTCAGAAGACGAGCTGGATCCCACGTATCCCGATGTCGTCGTCACGCTGCTCGACGCGGACGGGAACCAGCTCGCTCAGAACGACGATCCCGCTGGAGGGAATACCAACGACAGCAACCTGCTCACCGTCCTGCCCGCGGACGGCGAGTACTTCGTCGTCGTCCAGGATTGCAACGCCGTCTTCTCCGGGGGTTGCGCCGACCCGGCGGAGATCCTCTCGTTCGACTACGCGCTGCAGGTGGTCCCGATCGATCCGGACGAGAGCGAGACCGACAGCTACATCGCGGACACGGAGCCCAACGATGACGCCGAGCAGGCCGTGACGCTGCACTACGAGCTGCGCGAGGACGAGTCGGACTACTACCCCACCTTCGTCTTCGGCAGCTTCGCGAGCGCGACGGACGTCGACGTCTACTCGTTCACGCCGCCGGAGACCCCCGAGGTCGAGCATGCCCTCGTGGCCCAGCTCGGGGTCACCGGCCCGACGGGGATCGAGGGCAATGGCTCGACCGTGGAGGTCAGCGAGATCGCCGTCTTCGATCCGACCGATCTGACCAGCGCCTACGCGAAGGTGGACCCGGCGAAGGGAGGCAGCATCTCCGTACCCGTGGAAGCCGGGAAAGAGTACCTCGTCTTCGTCAAGCGCCCCGAGGGCGAGGTGGGGAAGAACGATTTCTACGTCATGATCCACGGGCGCACGGGCTCCGACCCCCTCGAGGCCGAGGAGCTGACCAACGGGGACGTGGCGACGCCGGAAGACGACCTGGTCGCCCTCTTCAACACGGCCAGCGGCGTCATCTATGGCGTCGAAGGCAAGCTCGCGGACGGGGAAATCGCGGATGTCGACGTCTACGCGGTCCCCCTCGACAACGTGGAAGAGGGCTGGACGATCTCGGTCGCCTGCGGAGCGCAGCGCCAGGGGTCAGGGATCCGCGGGCTCAAGGCCGAGGTGCTGAACGGAGATGGCGCCGAGATCGACGCCGCCACCCACTCGGCCACGGAGAGCGAGACGGAGGAGCTCTTCATCAACGCGGCCGCGATCCCGCCGGGCGCCGCGGAGAACCGCCTGCTCGTCCGGGTGTCGGCCGCCGCGCCCGCCGAGGATGTGACGAGCCGCGCGTACAGCTGCCGCTTCGGCTACCTGCCGCCGAGGGCCAACTGAGGGGCTGACGCACCCGCGCGGCTCGAGCTCCGGTCTCCGCGGGGCTCGGCCGCGGGGTGCGCGGCGCCGCGCTCCGAGCGAGCGCGAGCGCCGACCGCGACGCACCTCACAGCCCCCGGATCGCGGCTCCGCCGGCGCCTCCCCTTCCGGGCCTCCCCCGGACCCCGTGGTATAGCCGGGCCGCCATGAAGGTCGGCTCCACGCCCACGCGCCTCGGGCGCCCCTCGCTCCTCTCGCTCCTCCTGCTGGCCGCCTGCGGCGCGGGCGCCCCGACGGGCGCCGTCCCTCCGCCGCCCGCGCCCGGCAGCGCCGCGCCGGCGGCGCCCTCGCCCCCGACGGCGACCCTGCGACCCGAGGCCCCAGCGCGCGCCGAGCTCGATCCCGTGGCCGTGGGGATGACCGTGAGCGGGGTGAAGCGGCTCTGCGACGAGCACCTGAGCGCGGCGGCGCGGCACCTCGACGCCATCAGGGCGCTGAAAGGAGCGCCGCCGGAGGAGCTCACCTACGCCGCGACGCTCGGGCGCTTCGACGACGCGGTGCTGGAGGTGAACAGCGCGGGCGACTTCCCGTACCTGATGGGCGTCGCGCACCCCGACGCGGCCGTGCGCGAGGCCGCCAGGCTCTGCGAGCCCAAGGTCGACCGGTTCACGACCGCGATGTGGCTGGACGCCGATCTCGCCGCCGTCATCGAGGCGTACGCCGAGCAGGGAGACGCGCTGGAGGGCGAGCGCGCCCGGCTCCTCTCCGATGTCCTCCGCGACTTCCGCCGCAACGGGCTGTCGCTCCCGCCGGACCGGCAGCAGCGCCTCCGCGACGTGAACGAGCAGATCACCCGCATCAGCCAGGAGTTCATGTCGAACCTGTCGGCGTCGACCGGGTCGATCGAGATCGCGCCCGCGTCCCTCGAGGGGCTGCCCAAGGAGTACGTCGCGAAGCACCCGCCCAAGGCGAACGGCAAGGTCGAGATCTCCACCGACTACCCCGACTTCTTCCCGTTCGTCACCTACGCGAAGGACCGCAAGGCCGCGCTCGATCTCTTCATCCTGTTCACGAACCGCGGCGGCGAGAAGAACGTGAAGCTGCTCGAGCGGCTCCTCGCGCTCCGCTCCGAGAAGGCGAAGATGCTCGGCTACAAGAGCTGGGCCGACTACGCCATCGAGCCGCGGATGGCCAGGACGAGCGGCGCCGTGCGCGCCTTCCTCGACCAGGTCAGGACCGCGCTGAAGGAGCCCGCCAGGGCCGAGTTCGCCGAGCTGATGAGGGAGCACGTGCGGCTCGGAGGCAAGCCGACGGACAAGCTCCCGCCCTCCGAGCGCTACTACCTGGAGGACCGCGTCCGCGCCTCCAGGTACCGGTTCGACTCGCAGGCGCTCTCGGACTACCTCGAGCTCGGCGCCGTGAGGCAGGGGCTCATGGACCTCACCGCGCGGATGTACGGCGTGGAGTACAGGGAGGTCCCCGCGAACGCCTGGCACCCCGACGTGACCGCGTACGAGGTGCGCGCCGGCGGCGAGCGGATCGGGAAGCTCTACCTCGACCTCTTCAGCCGCCCCGACAAGTACAAGCACGCGGCGATGTTCGTCGTGCGCACGGCGAAGCGGCTCGACGACGGGTCGTGGCAGACCCCCATCGCGGCGCTCGAGTGCAACTTCCCGAAGCCGGGGGCGCAGCCGGCGCTCATGTCCCACGAGGACGTGGTGACGTTCTTCCACGAGTTCGGGCACGTGCTGCACCACCTCCTGACGCGCTCGGAGCTCGCCTCCTACTCGGGGACCGCGGCCGTGCGCGATTTCGTCGAGGCGCCGAGCCAGATGTTCGAGGAGTGGGCGTGGTCGCGCGAGGTGCTCGACCTGTTCGCGAAGCACCACGCGACCGGCGAGAAGATCCCGGAGGATCTGTTCGAGGCGATGACCCGCGCGCGCGGCTTCGGGCGCGCGCTGGCCACGCAGCGGCAGCTCACCCTCGCGTCGCTCGATCTGGAGCTCCACGCCCGCGACCCGGGCTTCGACACGACCCGGGTCGTGGAGCAGGCGCAGCGCGCGAACGAGTCGTTCGCCTTCGTGAAGGGGACGCACCTCCAGTCGAGCTTCGGGCACCTCATCACCTACGACGCGGGCTACTACGGGTACCAGTGGGCGCTGTCGCTCTCTCGCGACGTGCTCACCCGCTTCAAGCGGGAGGGCCTGCTGAACCCCGCCGTCGCGCGCTCGTTCCGCGACGAGGTGCTCGCGAAGGGAGGCGGCGTCGACGCAGGAGAGCTCGTCGCCCGCTTTCTCGGCCGCCCGCCGAGCCACGACGCCTACCTCGCTTACCTCCAGGGCAAGGACTGAGCGCGCCGGGGCCGCCCTCGCGGCGGTCGTCCACGGTGCCTAGGGCTCGATCGCGACGCCGAGCTCCTCGCGCAGCGCGTGGTAGGCGTCCGAGACCGTGAACGAGAGGAGATCGCCGATCTTCTCCTCCGCCGTCAGCACCCCGGGCGCGTCCCCGCGCGAGAGCGACGACGCCGCGATCGAGAGATCGCCGGTGAGCAGGTAACCGACCCGGGCAGCGCAACGCTCGACCGAGCCCACCCAGTGGGCGAGATCGAGGGGCGCGCGGATCTCGTAGAGCTCGGAGACCGAGGCCTCCAGCGCGCCGCGCTCGTCCGCCGTCGCGTGCTCGCGGAGCAGCGGCAGCAGCGAGAGCACGGCGCCCTCGAGCTCGGGAGGGACGGCCTCCTTGGGCCGCACCAGCTTGACGGCCGCGGCCACGCAGACGCCGAGCTCCTCGAGCGACGGGAAATGGAGGATCAGCCGGTGCGGGCTGACGTGGTACGCGACGTGGCTGCCCACGAGGAACGCGAGCTCGACGGCCGTCCGCCCGCGGAGCGCCTCGCCGCCGACGAGGACGCTCGGCTCCTCGACCGTCACGGCGGCGACCGCGATCGGCGCGTCCTTGCGGAGGTAGACCGCCGGCGCGGTGATCCCGAGGCACCGGCTCGCCCACGAGAACAGGCGCACCACGCCCGCCGCGTTCCGCTCGGCGTCCGCGCGCGCGCTCGGATCCGGCCGAGGGAGCCCCTTCTCTCGCGCGCGCTGGGCGAGCCGGGCGCGGATCGCCGCGTCGGCGACCGACGCGAGCACCGCCTCGAGCGCGCGATCGCGATCGGCCGCGCGCAGGAGCTCCCACGCGCCGGCGCTCAGCGCGCGCGCCGGCTGGACGACGCCCGCCGGCCGGTGCTCCTCGAAGACGAAGCGCTCGCGCGCCTCGGCCGCGCCGAGGTACATGGCCACGCTCGCGGCGGCCCAGGCCTGGTCGGGGCGCCGGAGCTTCTGGAACGTATCGAACAGCTCGTGGAACGCCTGGACGTTGCCCGGATCGAGCACCGCCGCGGCCTGGAGGTGCGCGGCGGCGCGCTCGAACCGCCCCGCGCTCCGCGCGAGCGACGCCGCGTTGAGCCGCCCCGGGACGTCGTCCGGTCGCTCGGCCACGGCGCCCTCGAACGCCTCCAGCGCGGAGCTCGGATCCTCGAGGTGGTCGCGGAAGAGCAGGCCGAGGCGGCGGCACACCTCCCAGGTCACGTCGCTCCGCGCCTGCGGATCGGCGATGCGCTGCGCCCGGTCCAGCATGCGCCGGTACGCGAGCTCGAGCTCGCCCCACTCCTGCCGAGCGGCCAGGAGGATCGCCAGGAGCGCGAGCGCTTCGAGCAGGGTGGGATCGGCGTCCAGCGCGCGCTCGAGCAGGTCGATGCCGGCCTGCTCCCGGGTGATCTCGCTCAGGGTCGCGCGCGCCTCGCCCTGCATCGCCGCGCGCGCGAGCTCCAGCAGCGCGCGCGCCCGCTGCTCCGGGTCCTCCACGAGCTCGGCGAGGCGGCGGCGCACCTCGAACGCCGCGTCGACGTCGCCCGCCGCCTCGCACAGCCGCTCCAGGCTGCGCAGGACCGCGGGCTCGTCGGGGCGGAGCTCCCGCGCCCGCTCCAGGAGCTCCCGCGCCCGCGCCGGATCCCCGGCGACACTCTCCCAGCGCTCGGCGGCCTGGACGAGGAGCGCGAGCCGGTCGGCGTCGCTCTCGAGGCGCGCGAGGAGCCGCTCCTCCGCGGTGCGCAGCGCGGCGAAGTCGCGCTCGGCGAGGCTCAGCTCGACGAGCGCCTCGAGCGAGGGCCGGTGCTCGGGCGCGAGCGAGAGCGCCCTCTCGAAGCTCGCGATCGCCTCGCGGCGCCTCTCCTGGCGCCACCGGACGTACCCGATGCGCTGGTGCACCTCCGCGCGCCCCTCGCGTTGCGCGGCCCCCACCAGCGCGAGCGCCTTCTTGTACGCCGTGAGCGCTCCCTCGAGGTCGCTCGCGGCGGCCAGCGCATCGCCGGCCGCGAGGTACTGCGCGACCGGATCGTCCGGCGCGGGCGGGGGCGTGGTGGCAACGTCCACGTCGACCGCGGCCCCGAGCGGCGGCGCCGCGATCTCGTCCGGCGGGACAGCCTCGGGCGGCGGGGCCGCGTCGAGGGCGCCGTCGCCGCGCGGGAGGAGCACCGAGATGGCGTCGCTCCCGCGCACCCGCGCGAAGCACGGGATCGCGTCGGCCAGCGCCGGGCTCTCCGCCACGCGGCGAAAGATCGCCTCCGCGGTGAGGCCGCGCTCCGGATCGGCCTCGTCGAGGTGCTCGACGAACGCGCGGGTGAACACCGACGGCAGGTCGTCGCCGAACGACCCGAGCGGGTGGGCCGCCACGAGGAGCTCGATCCCCGTGGCCGGGGACGTCACGGCCCGCTCCGCGGCGGCGACCACGGCGCTCGAGGTCACCTCGGGCGCGTGATGGCACTCGATGACGAAGAGCACCGCGCCGCGGGCGCGATCGCCGAACACGGCGGCGACGTCGCCCAGCGCGTCGCCCACGCCGGGGTTCTCCGGGTCGAGGCAGAGGAAGAGCTCCCCGGAGGGCGAGAGCGCGACCGTGCTGGAGGCGTAGAACAGGAGCAGGGCGGACGCCTCTTCGCGCGCGGCCTCGTCCGCGTCGACCAGGGTCTTCCTCGTCGCCGTGAGCTCGTCGAACAGCGCGTCGAGCTGCTCCGCGAGATCCCGGGCGGGATCGACGTCGACGACCCGGAAGCCCGCGTCGTCGAGCGAGAGGCGAGCCCGGACGAGGTCACCGTCCAGCGAGCCGGGCGCAGGCCTCTGATCACGATGCAAGCCGGGCGTGGCGACGATCGCCAGGCGCATCAGATCGCCCTCTCCTCGTTGCGCGCGCGCATGTAGGTGAGCAATCTATCAGGGCCGCGCCCGAAGCGAAGCAAGTTGCCGCCCTGCGCGCGCCTCCGCTGCGTAAGGTTCCGGGTGCGAGACATCACCTCGGGAGAGGATACCCATGAGCGAAGGCAAGGGGCGCCAGTGGACGGAAGCGCCCGGCGGCGAGAGAGAGACCCCGGCAGCGCGGCCTGGAGGCGCCACGAGGGCACGCGCGGCGTCGATCGCGCTCGCGGTCGCCCTGGCGTCCGGATGCGGCACGGTATGCGACGAGGCGGCCGAGCACATCGACGAGTGCGGCTACCACGGCGGCGGCGCCTCCAGCGAGGCGTCGTGCGCAGGCGCCAGCCGGTGCGCCTCGGCGTGCGCCGCGGAGGCGCCGTGCGGCGCGTTCGACGGCACGGACCCGGCCGCGTTCGATAAGTACATGCGGTGCCTCGACGCATGCTGAGGCCGCGCGGAGCTCGGCGCGCGGCGCGGCGGCGCTCAGCAGACGGCGCGGACGAGCGCCGCGCCGTCCGGCGGCCGCTCGTCGTCCGGGCCGAGGCACCGCAGCGCGAGCTCCTTCCAGGGCGAGAGCCCCTCGCTCCCGAGCGGCGCGAGGCGAACGAGGACGTCCTCGAGCACGCGGCCGTAGCCGTAGACGTCGTCCCGCGGGTCGCTCGGGCGCCCGCCGAGCCGCTCGGGTGAGACATAGCCCGGGCTGCCGCCGGCGGACGGCGCGCCGCGGGGCCTGGCGAGGCCGAAATCGCTGAGCACGGGCTCGCCGAGCTGGCGCAGGAGCACGTTGCCCGGCTTGACGTCGGCGTGGACGTAGCCGCGATCGTGGATGCGGGCGAGGGCGCGCGCCAGCGGCCGCGCCCACCGCCCGATGGGCGCGAGCGCCGCGGCGTCGCCGGCTCGGAGCACGTCCCGCAGCGAGCCGCGCGCGACCCACTCCAGCGCGATCCACCCCTCGTCCGGGTCCGCGTCGAACACCCGCACCACGCCGGGCCCCTCGAGCGCCACGGCGAGGCGCGCCTCGCGGGTGAGGTGCGCCCGGTCCCCCCCCCGCCCGTGGTAGACCTTGAACCCGACGCGCCGGCCGAGCACCTCGTCCTCGGCCTCGTAGACGGCGCCGGAGCCGCCGCGCGCCACCTCGCGCAGCAGGCGAAACGGGGTCTTGCCGGCCGAGGGCGCGACGATCGTCACATCCTCGACGCGGGCCGCGGCCGGCCGCTCCGCGCCGAGCGCCGCCCGCCAGCGCCGGTGGCGCTCGCGCGCGCCGGGCGCGCCGATCTCGCGGACCAGCACCCGCTCGATCGCGCCGAGCGCCCGCGGGAGCTGCCCCATCGAGGCGTAGAGGTCGGCCGCGAGGACGAGCCCCTCGGTCGAGGACACCGGCTGCGCGCGCGCGGCGCCGGCGCGCTCGCGCGGCACGCCGCCTTCGAGCACGCCGAGCGCGCCCTGCTCGTCCCCCCGGGCCGCGAGGAGGTCGGCGCACGCCACCCGGATCGGATCCGGGAGCAGCCGCTCGTCCATCGCCGCGACGAGGTGCGCGACGGCCTCGGCCTCCCGCGGCGTCCCGCGCGCCCGCCGGAGGATCGCGATCACCTCGTCCGTCGACGGTCCGTCCTTCGCCCCCGCGCCCCGCAGGCGCGCGACGTCGTCGCCGGCCTCGCGCGCCGCGGGCTGACCGCGCGGGCGCGCGGGCCCCTGCCCCGGCGGCCGCGCCGGCGCTGCGCCGGGCGGCGCGTCGCCGCCCCGCGGCGCACCGCCCTCGGCCTTCTCGCCGCCGAGCCGCTCCTTGAGCCGCTGCCACAGGCTCACGCCGGCCCGCCCTCCGCGCGGCCCCCGTCCCTCCGGGGCGCCGGAGCGTCTCCCGCGGCCCTCACCCGGAAGACCGCCGTCCCCCCGCGCGCCGCGGCGATCGCGTCGCCGGCGCAGAGCTCGACGGCCGGGGCGAGCTGGTAGTCGCCAAGGAACGGCGGCGGCGCCCCGGGCGGCGTGCTCAGCACGACGAACGCCGAGGCGCCCGCCCGATCGAGGCGGAGCCGCCACGGCCCGACCGGCAGATCGCCGAGCGGCGCCGCGAAGCGCTCGCCCGCGACCTCCACGACGCAGCCCTGCCCGTCCGCGGGCGCGATCGCGCACGGCACCTCCCCGCCGAGGAGGAGCTCGACGCCGCGGCCCACGGGCAGCGGCGCCGTGAGCCGCGCGCCCGCGAGGGTCGTGCCGTTCCGCGTCCCGAGATCCTCGACCTCTACGCCCGACGGGCCGCGCCGGATCCCGAGGTGCGTCCTGCTGACGGCGCGGGACGCGACGACGATCGTCGCCTCGCCGCGGCCGATCGTGACCTCGTCGCCGAGCGCGCAGCGCAGGAGGGCGCCGCCGAGCTCCAGGGCGACGACCGGGCCCGCGAGGAGCCGCGCGCGGATGGCGCGCAGCGCGTCCGCCACCTGCTCGCAGTCGCGCCGCTCCCCCAGCCACGCCTCGGCCACGGAGATCGCCTCGCGGCGCTCCGCCATCCGATCCAGGTCCGCGATCCGCCGCAGCACGGCGGCGAGCTCGCGCTGGCTCCGCTCGACGCTCATCGAGACGCGGAGGCGCTCCTCGAGCCGGTCGATCGCGCCCGCCGCCGCCAGCACGCGCGCCTCCGCCTCGACGTCGCCGACGAGCGCGTACGCGTCCGCCGCGCGCTCGAGCTCGCCCGCCTCCTCGAGATCGCGCGCGACGGCCAGCACCTCGCTGCGCATCGCGCTCGCGCCCCGCGCGCGGACCAGGTCGAGCGCGAGCAGCGCCTTGCGCCCGAGCGCCGCGCGCCGGAGCTCGGGGCTCTCCGCGGTGCGGGACGCCGACGCGCAGAAGGCGATGCGCTTCTCGACGCTCCGCTCGGCGTCCGCGCGGAGGAGGAGCACCCGGGCCGCGTCGTCCGGCATCCCGGCCTCGATGTACAGCTCGACCGCCCCCGCGAGATCGCCGGCGAGCTCCCTCGCCTCGGCCGCCCTGCGTCGGCTGTCCCCCCGCTTGAGCCCGAACCACTCAAAGAGACTCACGCCGCGCCGCCCTCGCCATCCGACATCCTACCCTTGATGCGCGCCCGCCCCAACCGCCAGCGTTGACTCCCCTCCTCCCCACCCGCAGGATTTGCGGCCTCGATGTCGACCACGAACCGCCTCGGCGAACTGCTCGTCCGCGAAAAGCTCATCAGCCTCCAGCAGCTCAGGCAAGCCCAGGAAGAGCAGCGCAAGACAGGACAGAACCTCGGCTACGCGCTCGCCAAGCTCGGGTACATCTCCGACGGCGAGATCACGACCTTCCTCTCGACGCAGTACCGCGTCCCGGCCGTCGCCCTCGACGAGTACGAGATCGACGCCGAGATCTCGCGCCTCGTCTCGCGGGAGGTCTGCGAGAAGCACAAGATCATCCCGATCTCCCGGTCCGGGACGGCGCTCGTCGTGGCGATGGCCGATCCGACGAACCTCCACGCGATCGACGACATCAAGTTCCTCACCGGGTTCAACGTCGAGCCGGTCGTCGCGTCCGAGACGGGCATCCTGGAGGCGATCGATCGGGCCTACAACGTCGGCGCCTCGTACGAGGAGATGCTGAGCGAGTTCGCCGAGGAGGAGGTCGGCTTCCAGGTCGAGGGCGACGACGTGAACGTCCTCGAGCTGGAGAAGGCCGCCGAGGGCGCGCCCGTGGTCCGGCTCGTCAACGCGATCCTCCTGAACGCGATCAAGAAGGGGGCGAGCGACATCCACGTCGAGCCGTACGAGAAGAAGCTCCGGGTGCGCTACCGCATCGACGGCGTGCTGATGGACGAGATGCAGCCGCCCATCAAGCTGAAGAACGCGATCGCGAGCCGCCTCAAGATCATGAGCTCGCTCGACATCGCCGAGCGGAGGCTCCCGCAGGACGGCCGCATCAAGCTGAAGATGGGCAAGGGCCGGGAGATGGACTTCCGTGTCTCCGTGCTCCCGACGATCTGGGGGGAGAAGATCGTCCTCCGCCTGCTCGACAAGTCGAACCTCCAGCTCGACATGGTGAAGCTCGGCTTCGATCCGAAGCCGCTCGCGGACTTCAAGTGGGCCATCAACCAGCCGTGGGGCATGGTCCTCGTCACCGGCCCGACCGGCTCCGGCAAGACGACGACGCTCTACTCGGCGCTCTCGGAGCTCAACCAGGTCGGCTCGAACATCAGCACCGCCGAGGATCCCGTCGAGTACAACCTGCACGGGATCAACCAGGTGCAGATGCACGACGAGATCGGCCTGAACTTCGCGATGGCGCTGCGCTCGTTCCTCCGGCAGGACCCGGACATCATCATGGTCGGCGAGATCCGCGACTTCGAGACGGCCGAGATCGCCGTGAAGGCGGCGCTCACGGGGCACCTCGTGCTGTCGACGCTGCACACGAACGACGCGCCGTCGACGATCTCGCGCCTCCTCAACATGGGCGTCGAGCCGTTCCTCATCACCGCCAGCGTGAACCTCGTGCTCGCCCAGCGCCTCGCGCGCAAGATCTGCGCCGACTGCCGCGTCCCGCTGCGCGTGGAGCCGAGGGTGCTCCTCGACTTCGGCTTCACCGAGCAGCAGGTGGCGCGCGCGGAGCTCGTGCGCGGCGCGGGCTGCAAGTCGTGCAACGGCTCGGGCTACAGGGGCCGCGTCGCGCTCTACGAGGTCATGCGCTTCAACGACTCGCTGAAGGAGATGGTCCTGCAGGGCGCGTCCACGGCCGAGCTCAAGGCCGCCGCCATCAAGGGCGGGATGCTGACGCTCCGGATGAGCGGCATCGAGAAGGTGCTCGCGGGGATCACCACGACCGAGGAGGTCGGCCGCGTGACGATGGGAGACTGAGCGCATGACCACCGAGATCGTCGGACAGCAGGAGGGCCTCCGGTACACGCTCCAGCAGCTCCTCCGCGCCATGGTGGAGAAGGGCGCGAGCGACATGCACATCACGAGCGGCACGCCGCCGCTCCTGCGCATCGACGGCACCGTGGTGCCGCTCAAGCTGCCGCCGCTCATGCCGAGCGACACGAGGCAGCTCTGCTACTCGGTGCTGAGCCAGGAGCAGGTGGCGGCGTTCGAGCAGCGCAACGAGCTCGATCTGTCGTTCGGCATGAAGGGGCTCGCCCGCTTCCGCGCGAACATCTACATGCAGCGCGGCGCCGTGGCGGCCGCCTTCCGGCAGATCCCCTTCCGGATCATGAACTTCGACGAGCTCGGCCTGCCGCCGGTCGTGCTCGACATCACCTCCAAGCCGCGGGGCCTCGTGCTGGTGACCGGCCCGACCGGCTCGGGCAAGACGACGACGCTCGCGAGCATCATCGACAAGATCAACTCCGAGCAGCGGCTCCACATCCTCACCATCGAGGACCCGATCGAGTACCTGCACCCGCACAAGCTCTCGCTGGTGAACCAGCGCGAGATCGGGTCCGACACCGCGTCGTTCAAGGACGCGCTCCGCTACGCCCTGCGCCAGGATCCGGACGTCGTGCTGGTGGGCGAGATGCGCGATCTCGAGACCGTCGAGGCCGCGCTGACGATCGCCGAGACGGGGCACCTCGTGTTCGCCACGCTCCACACGAACTCGGCGATCTCGAGCATCAACCGGATCATCGACGTCTTCCCGCCGCACCAGCAGTCGCAGGTGCGCCAGCAGCTCTCGTTCACGCTCGTCGCCGTGATGACGCAGCTGCTCCTGCCGCGCGCGAACGGGCCGGGGCGCGTCATGGCGATGGAGGTCATGATCCCGAACGCCGCGATCCGGAACCTCATCCGCGAGGACAAGCTCCACCAGATCTACTCGCAGATGCAGATGGGCCAGGCCGGCAGCGGGATGCAGACGATGGCCCAGTCGCTCGCCTCGCTCTACCAGCGCCGGATGATCACGCTCGAGGAGGCGTTCGCCGCCGCGGCCGACCCCGACGAGCTCCGCGCGATGCTCGAGCCGCGCGCGGCCATGAGCTCGCGGAGCAACCTCGCGAAGCAGCCCTGAGCAGGGCCTGCCCTTCGGTTCACCCTGCACGCTCGACGCGCCCCGCGGCTCACCGCGCAGCGGGGCGAGGCGCCCGCGGCGCGCCCCCTCCCGGATCCGGAAAAACCAAGCGAATTCGCGTCTCTCGACGGTGGCCCCCACACTTTTTTGACATCTACCCAACCGTTCAGTAGGTTCCGCGTCGATGCAGGGGCTCACCGAGCGACAACAGCAGGTGCTTCACTATATCCGGCAGTCGATCAGCGAGCGCGGGTACCCGCCGACGCTGCGCGAGATCGGCGCGCATATGGGGATCCGCTCGACGAACGGGGTGAACGACCACCTCCGGGCGCTCGAGCGCAAGGGCTACCTCACGCGCGAGGACATGAAGTCCCGCGCCCTCCGCCCGCGTGACCTCGACGGCGAGGGCGCGGGCGGCGGCGACCCGCTCCGCAGCGCGCTCGTGGGGGGCGGCGGCGACGCCCCGGCGAACGACCAGGAGGACGATCTCGTCGAGATCGCGGTCGTCGGCCGGATCGCCGCGGGCCTGCCGATCCTCGCCGAGGAGCACGTCCTCGATACCGTCCGGATCGAGCGGACCCTCGTCCGCGGCGGCCGCGAGGTGTTCGGCCTGCGCGTCACGGGCGACTCGATGATCGAGGCGGGGATCTTCAGCGGCGACTACATCTTCGTCCGCAGGCAGCTCACCGCGCAGCGGGGCGACATCGTGGTGGCGCTGATCGGCGACGAGGCGACCGTGAAGTACTTCTTCCCCGAGAAGGACTACGTGCGGTTCCAGCCGGCGAACGCGGCGATGGCCCCGATCCTGGTCCGGGCGAGCGACTTCAAGCCGGCGATGCTCCTCGGCGTGGTCGTCGGCGTGTACCGGAAGCTCTAACCGACCTCCCCATTCCCCGAGCTGGTTGACGCGCGCCGAGCGCACTTGGTAGCGTCGCCACGACCGGACGGACGGCCTAGTGGGGCCTGCTCCAGAAAGAACGCGATCGTGACGACGCACGGGCGGCGATTCGGGACATTGGTTTCAGGCGTGGGCCTGGTGCTCGCGGCGGCTCTGACGAGCGGCTGCGGCGGCACCATCTACGCGTTCACGGCGAACTCGGCCTCGAGCAAGCTCGAGACAGCGGAGGCGCTCGGCGCAGAGAAGTATGCGCCGTACGAGTACTACACCGCGCGAGAGCACCTCTGGAAGGCTCGGGAGGAGGCCGCCGCCGCCGACTACGGCGACGCGATCGACTTCGCCGACGTCGCGGAGGAGTACGCGGACAAGGCGATCAACCTGGCGAAGCAGGCGCACGAGGGCGCGGGTCGATGAGCATTCGGAGGACGCGCCGCGCATCACGTGGCCGCCGCGCGGATCGCGCTGGCGTCGTTGCTGTCATGGTGTTCGCGGGCTCCGTCGCCTCGTGCGCGCAGGTGCCGGTCATGCGCGGCGAGATCGAGGGGCTGACGAGCATCGCGGCGCAGGCCGAGCGCAACGGGGCGCTGCGCTGCGCGCCGCGCGAGCTGGCGATGGCGAAGTCGCACCTCACGTTCGCGTCGGTCGAGCTCGATCAGGGCTTCTTCGCGCGCGCCAAGGAGCACCTCGACATCGCGAAGGCGAACACCCACGCCGCCTACGATCTCTCGCCGCCGCAGAAGTGCGCCGAGCGCGGGTTCATCGAGGACGAGCCGCCGCCCAAGCCCAAGCCCGGCGACTGCGACGGCGACGGCCTGCTCGATCCGCAGGATCCGAAGTGCCCGTGCGACGCCGAGAACTACAACGGCTTCCAGGACGACGACGGCTGCCCGGACGACCCGGACACCGACGGCGACGGGATCACGGACTCGAAGGACAGCTGCGTGCTGATCCCCGAGGACAAGGACGGCTACCTCGACGACGACGGCTGCCCCGATCTCGACAACGATCTCGACACGATCCCCGACGTGTCCGACAAGGACACCACCGGCCAGAGCTGCGCGAACGAGCCGGAGGATCCGGACGGCTACGAGGACGCCGACGGCTGCCCCGAGCCGGACAACGACAAGGACACGGTGGTCGATCTCGAGGACCAGTGCCCGAACGAGCCGGGCGTGGTCGGCGGGGACAAGCCGGGCTGCCCGAAGAAGCCGAGCCTTGTCATCGTCACCGAGAAGGAGATCAAGATCACGCAGCAGATCCACTTCGAGTTCGACAAGGACAAGATCCGGCCGGAGAGCTTCCCGATCCTCAACGCCGTGGTGGAGGTCCTGCAGGCGCACCCGAAGATCAAGATCGAGATCCAGGGGCATACCGACAACAGGGGCTCCGCGGCGTACAACAAGAAGCTGTCCGATCGGCGCGCGGCCGCGGTGAAGAAGTACCTCGTGGCCAAGGGGATCGACGAGAGCCGGCTGACGTCGAAGGGGTACGGGATGGAGGTGCCGATCGTGCCCAACACGTCCGATCAGAACCGCGCGCTGAACCGGCGCGTGCAGTTCGTCCGCACGGAGAGCGCGCAGTAGTCACGCCGCCGGCGAGGTGCACGCCCGGCGTGCTGGTGCGCGGCTCTCGACGCCACACTCCCGGAGCCGGTGGCGGCTCCGCTCCTGATAGCAAGAGCCCGTCCCCAGCCCTTCCTGGAGATCTGAACCCGTGTTGTTTCGTCGTTCACGCCGCGCTCGTCTCGCGTTCGCTCTGACCTCGACGTTCGTCCTCGGCGCGCCGGCGGTGGCCAGCGCCGCCGGTGAGAGGGACGCGGAGGCGATGAAGATGCACGACCAGGCGATGGACGAGGACTACCTCTCCGTCGAGTTCGACAAGGCGGAGCGGAGGCTGAAAGGCGCCCTGAGGCGGTGCGCGAGGAACGCCTGCTCCAGGCCGGTCATCGGCAAGCTGCACATCGCGCTCGGGACGGTCTACGGCGGCGGCGGCAAGCTCGACCAGGCCAGGGCGGAGTTCGTGCGCGCGCTCCGGGCCGACCCGAAGGCGGCGCTCATCGACGCGCTGACGACCACCGAGCTGGCGCAGGCGTTCAAGGAGGCCCAGAAGGAGGTCGGGGCCGGCGGGAGGCCTGGCGCGGACGAGGGGGGCGAGGACGACGGGAGCTCGGCCGCCGCGGGCGGCATCGAGCACACGCCGGTGGCCGAGCAGGCGGTGAACACGCCGGTGCCGGTCTATGTCGAGCTCCCGGAGGAGATCGGCGCGTCCAAGGCGACGCTCCGGTACAAGCCGTTCGGCGCGCAGAAGTGGAAATCGCTGGACATGGAGCGCATCGGGAGCGGCTTCGGGGCCGAGATCCCGTGCGAGGATGTCACCACGACCGGGGACGTCCGGTACTACGTGATCGTGCAGGACGAGGCGGGTGACCCGGTGGGCACCGCCGGCTCCCTCAAGGCGCCCCACCGGGTGCCGATCAAGAACGAGATCGAGCAGGAGCCCTCGTTGCCTGGCCGGGAGCCTCCGACGCGTTGCGTCGCCAAGGAGGATTGCCCGCCGGGGCTGCCGGGCTGCCCCGCGGACGGTGAGCGAGGCGACGCGGGGCTGGGCGAGAGCTGCGAGGAGACCGTCGAGTGCGCGTCGGGGCTCGTATGCCTGGATGGGACGTGCGAGCAGGGGAGCGGAGGCGGCAAGGGCGCGGCGAGCAAGGGTGGTCGCAATGTGATCGGCGTCTGGGGGCAGCTCGACGTGCTCCTGATCCGCAGCACCGATTACGTCTGCTCGGGCAGCGATCCCGCGTACGCCTGCTTCTATCCGAACAGCGGTGGCAAGCAGTTTTACGGGGAGCCGGCGCATATCCCCGACACGAACGGGATCACGGGTGGCCTCGGTCTCGCCGGGGCGCGCGCGATGGTGTCGTACGACCGGCAGCTCTTCTCGAGCGTGCCGCTGCTCGCGGGGGTGCGGCTCGGGTACGCCTTCGGCGGGTCGCCGTCGTCCAGCGACCCCCCGACGTCGTGGGAGGATCGACAGAACCCCCATCTCCAGGCGAAAGACTTTTTGCCGTTCCACGGGGAGCTGCGCTTCACGTATTTCTTCCTGGGGGATCGGATCGTCGAGAAGGGCGGCCTCCGCCCGTACCTGTTCCTGTCGCCCATCGGCCTGGCCCAGGTCAACGCGTCGGTGGCGGTGGACGTGTGTGATAACCGCACGGAGGACGGCTTGTCGTACATCGGAAGCGGCAGAGACCGGTGCGCGCAGAACACTCGCTTCGTGGAGAACCTCGACGCTTATCAGATCACCGGGTTGAACTTCTCGGGGCTCGGCGCGGGCATGACCTACGGCATCACCGACCATGTGGGCGTTGCCGCCGAGCTGAAGGCGATGCTGATGTGGCCAACGCTCGGCCTTGTCTTTGCGCCGACGATCGGGCCCGTGTTCGCCTTCTAGGCCCCCTCGGACGAACATCGCGAGCAATCCACCCCCGGGACGCTCGTCCCTGGTTGCAAGCTCTTCCCTGGTTGCGTGGGGCTCGGATGGGGCTCCTGCCGCGCGATGGGTCGTGCCGGCCTGCCCGGCCCGCAGAGATGCGGTCCCCTGCCCAGCGCGGCCCCCTCTCTCCTGGGCCCCTGCCGAAGACACGGAGCCAGGAGCGAAGTCAGGGAACCATGTACTCCATCCAGGGCAATGCCCCAAGCTCTGCGTTTTCGGCGCGCAGCCGCACTCAAGCACACCCAATCGCCCCGCCCCCCACCCCCGCGGTGCACAGCCCACAGCGCGGCGGGCACCCGCACAGGAGACGGGCCCAGATCGGCGTTTTCGGCGCGCAGGCGTACTCACGTACGCCGAGCACCGAAAACGTCGAGATGGGCCCGTCTCCGAAGCGGGTGCCCGCCGCGCTAGAGGTCGAAGGGTTCGGCGCCGAGCAGCTGGTGGAGCGCGTAGAGCGCGCCGGCATCGTGATGCTCGAAGCGGATGCCCGCGCGGGCCGGCCGCCCCGCTGCGCCCCGGCGAATCCAGGCAATCCGGCCGCGAAGGCTCAGCGGATCCCACAGGTTCGGGGTGGTGACCTCCAGCGTCACCGGCGCCTCGGGCTCGAGGAGCTCCGACGCGAGCTGGGCCTCGGACAGCTCGATGCCGGCGCCGCCCAGACCCAGATCGCGGATGCGGACGCCGTGCTCCTCGATCGACTGCCGATCGCGCAGCGTCGCCCCGAGATCGACGCGGCGCCTCGCATGAGCGCGAAAGTGGTCCCGGACAGCCATCCCGGCGCATTCTCCAGTCGGCGCGAACATATCACGAGACCCGCGCGCGCATGCTCGCATCACCGAGGCCTGCTGCGCGGGCGCGAGCACGCGCGCGAACAGCATGCTCGCCCGGCGAAGCTCATGGCCGCGTTCGGTGAAACGACCGTCACGTGTTAGCCTTTGGGCTTCGCGGCGAACCTTGGGTAACATGCGGACCACATCCGCAGGAGCGAGTCGCGAAGTAGCCGGAGTTCTACCCTGATGGCCCAGGACACACGCAAAGATCCGCGAGCGAGAGTGCTGCAAATGACCGTCCGCTACAAGAGCGCCACGGTCGACGAGTTCATCGAGCACCACTCGCATGACGTGAGCCGGGGCGGCATCTTCATCAAGACGCCGTCGCCGTTCCCCGCTGGCACGCTGCTCAAGTTCGAGATCCGGCTGCAGGATGAGCAGACCGTCATCGCCGGCGTCGGCCGCGTCGTGTGGAAGCGCGAGCCCGCGCAGGCGAGCGACGCGCAGCCGTCCGGCATGGGCGTCAAATTCATCAAGATCGACGAGAAGTCCAAGGCCGTCATCTCCCGGCTCGTCGACGCACAGCAAGGCGCCGGCTCCGCGTTCGAGGCCGGGATCACCGATCGCTCCGACCTGGGCGACGAGGCGCAGGACGGCGCGACCGCGCCGCAGCAGGCCGAGCCGGCGGCGCCCAAGGCTGCGGCGCAGGTGCGGCGGGCGTCGACGATGCTCGGGCTCGGCGCGATCGGCGCGAGCCCCAAGGCCGACGCGGCCGCGGGCCAGGGCGACTCGATGAAGAAGGCCGATCCGGCGGAGGCCGGCAGCTTCTTCCCGAAGACGAACCCCGAGAAAGAGATGCCGCCGCCCGACGAGCGGACGATGATGAAGCAGGCCGCCGAGCTGCTGAAGCAGGCGCTCGCGGAGGCCGGCGGCTCGCTGGACGAGATCGGCGCGTCGAAGGAGCCGCTCATCCCCACCCCGCCGAAGAGGCCGGAGGCGGCCGCGAGGCCGAAGGAGGAGCCGGCGGCCATGCCTCTGGCCGAGCCCGCGGCCGCGCCGGTCGCGGCGGTCGCGCAGCAGGCGAGCGAGCGGCAGGACCTGGACGAGGCGCCGGCCGCCCCCGAGGCGAGGCCCGTGAAGGCCGCCGCGGCCAGGAAGCTGGTCGAGGAGGCGGCGCCCAGGGCGCCGGCCGAGGAGCAGCCCGAAAGGCCGTCGCGCCAGGAAGCGAAGGTCGCTGAGGACCGCTCCAGGCCGAAGCCTGCGGCGGCCGGGCCGACGGAGGCGAAGGCGGCCGCGGGGGTCGCCGCGAAGTCCGGGATCAAGCCCGCGCACGCGCAGGAACAGGAAGAGGAGAGCAGCGGCACCGGGAGGCTGCTCACCATCCTGCTGGTCGCGGCGGCGCTCTGCGGCGGGCTCTGGCTCTTCTTCGGGCAGAGCGACCCCCAGCCGACCGCGCCCGCGACCCCCGAGCAGCCCGAGGTGAAGCCCGCGGCCACGCCGGAGGAGAAGCCGCAGGGCGTCGTGCCTGCGGCGACGGACACGTCGGCCCCCACCGAGCCGGAAGCCCCCGCGGCGGGCGCCGGGGCTTCCGCGGCGCCCAACGCAAGCGCCGCGCCCGTCGAGGCCCCCAAGGCGACGGCCGAGCCCGCAGCGCCCAAGGCGACGGCCGAGCCGGCCGCTCCCGAGGCGACGGCCGAGCCCGCAGCGCCCAAGGCGACGGCCGAGCCGGCCGCTCCCGAGGCGACGGCCCAGCCCGCGGCTCCCAAGCCGACGGCAGCGCCCAGGCCGAGGCCGCGGCCGCGGCCGCGGCCGGCCCCGCCGAAGTCGGACGATCCCTACGGTTGATCGGTACGCCGTGGGGTACGCGCGGGAAAGGCAGCTGCGATGAGCGGCTCGGGAAGTCAGGCCGGGGAATCCGGGCGGAACCGCCCGAAGACGGCCGCCACCCTGGCGGCGCTGGGCCTCGTGGCGGCAACGGGCCTCATCTGCGGCGCGGTGGCGCTCCGCAACCCAGCGACCGTGGTGGCGCGTGAGCACCGCCGTGGCGTGGCGCCGACGGCCGCCGCGGTCGCCGGGACCGGCAGCGCCCGCGGCGACGACGCACCGGACCCCGAGCCTCGGGCCACGACCGCCGAGCCCGAGGCTCCGCCTGCCAGGACGGAGCCCGCCCGCGCCCAGGCCACGGAGCTCGAGAACGCCGAGGCCGCGGGGATCGCCGCGCTCCGCGCGCTCGTGGAGCGGTATCCCGAGGACCCTCCCGTCGTGAGGGCGCTCGCGCTCGCGCAGGGGCGCGAGAAGGCGTTCGCCGACGCGCTGAGCACGACGAAGCGGCTGTTCGAGATCGCCCCCGAGGAGACCGGGAACGACCAGGTCGAGCAGCTGATCCTGAGGATCGCCAACGGCCCCCCCGACGTCGCGCTCACCGCGCTCGACCTGATGGCCAAGCACATGGGGAGCCGCGGTCCGGACCTGCTCTACGAGGTGGTGACCGGGGCGAGGTTCGGCGACTATCCCAGGGATCACGCGAGCAGGCTGCTGCACGAGAGCAGCGTGCGGCAGCTCGCGTCGCCCGCGCTGATCATCGCGGACGACCTGCGACGGCTCAGCGGGTGCCCCACCAAGGCGCAGCTCGCCACGGCGCGCCGGGAAGGCGACGTCCGCGCGCTCCATTACGTCAAGCACTGGCTCACCCCGCACCGCTGCGCGACGAACCGGAGGCGCACCTGCATCAAGTGCGGCTCCCTTCACAAGGATCTGCGCGCCGCCGCCAGCGCCATCGAGAAGCGCAGGAACGAGAAGGCCGCCGCCGCCGCCTCGGCGTCCGCGCCCGCCGCGCCCTGACGCGCGCTCGCGCTGCCTCAGCGCGGCGAAGGCACCACATCGCCGGCGCCGCGCCTTTCTCCGGCGGCGCCGCGCCTTGACGAGCGCCAGCCTCACACCACCGCGCACCGACCTCGCCGACGAGCTCTCTCCAAGCACGGCGCCGGTCGACCTTCGACCGCCGTCTTCGTGCGTGGACCACGGTGCCCGCCTGCAACATCGACGCAGCAGGCTGCCAAATGGCAACGTCTCTACGGTCGGAAAGGGGGCTCGATGCGTCGAGCCCAGCTCGTTGCATTCGATCCGGGGTGGGCGCAGCAGGACTTGAACCTGCGACTTCGTCCGTGTGAAGGACGCACTCTACCGCTGAGTTATGCGCCCGATGCCGGCCGGCTCATCGCCCGGCCGTCTCGGAAGACGTGGCGCTTTTAACCCAGACATCGCGATTCGACAAGAACAACTCGACATCGATGTCGAAATTCTTCGTCGCCTCCGGGCAAGACCGGCAAAACGGGCGTGGGGAGCCCGCCGGTACCGTCGAGACAGCCCGGGTGCCGGGCGCTACGGCGACGGCGGCGTGGCGCCCCCCACCTGGACCGCGGGCTTCTGCTCGTCCTGCTTGATCGAGTAGCGCACGAGCGCGCGGAGCACGTCATTGCGCTGCACGTTGCCGAGGAGGCTCTTCATGTCCTCGTAGATCGACGGATCGACCAGGAGCGCGCCGAGGGTCCCCTTCCCCGCCCGCATGTCGCGCACGATCGCCCGCAAATCGCCCGTCATCGCCGTCACGTTCGCGAGCGCCTCGGCGCCGTCGCCCTCGCCGCCGTAGAGCGCGTCGTGCGCGAGGCTGTCGCTCTCGCGGATCCCTCGCAGCGTCACGGCGAGCTCGTCGGCTGCGTTGCCGAACTGCTGGATCTGCTTCTGCGGGCCGTCGCCGTAGATGACGTCGTGCGCGAACCCAGGCCCCTCCTTGACGCGCGTGACGACCCCCCGCACCTCGCGCAGCGTGCTCGCGAGCTCCGTGCTCATGCGGTCGATGCTCTGCACGGCGCGCGAGATGCGCTCGGCCTCCTCGGGATCGGTCAGGAAGCGGCGCGGGTAGCCCTCGCCATCGGTCACCTGCTTCATCAGCGAGTTCACCGAGGCGACGGTCTCGTGGAGATCCTTGTGCAGCTTCTCGTCGGCGAAGCTCTGCGAGACCTTCTGGATGTTGTCGAGCGTCGCCTCGGCCTTCTCGGCCATGCCGCTCACCTTCCCCATCATGTCCGTCGGCACGTCGCCCGGGATATGGCCGCCCGGCGGCACCGACTCCGCGCTCTGTCCCTTCGTGATCTCCAGCATCTTGTCGCCGAGCAGGCCCTTGTTCGCGATCTGGGCCATGCTGTCGGTCCTGATCCGGCCCGCCTCGCTCTCGACGACCTCGAGCTTCACGTAGATCCTGGTGTCCTTCGGATCCGGGCCGTAGCCGACCTGGGCGACGTGCCCGATGTCGATGCCGCCCATGCGGACGGGCGCGCCCGGCTTCAGCCCCTGGACATCGACGAAATTCGTCGTGAACTCGACCGAGGAGTCGAAGAGCCGCCGCTCGTCGCCGATCAGAAAAATGACGAGGGCGGAGAGGAGGAGCCCCGCCAGCACGAAGAGTCCGACCTTGAGATCGCGCGCTCTGCCCATGCGGGAGGGCATCTTGCGCGATCTTGGCGGGGCCGTCACGCGCCGAGAAGCGTCTGGACGTCTTCGTTCACCGGGGCGGTCCCGGTAATGAAATTGGCGACATGCGGATCTTTGGAGGCCCGGAACTCGTCCGGCGTACCCGTGGCGATGACCTCGCCGCGGTAGATCATCGCCATCCGATCCGAGATCGAGAACGCGCTCTTCATGTCGTGCGTGACCACGATGCTCGTGACGTTGAGGGCCGACTTGAGCCCCTTGATGAGGTGGTTGATGCGCTCGGTGTTGATCGGATCGAGGCCGGTCGTCGGCTCGTCGTAGAGCAGCACCTCGGGCTGCACGGCGATGGCGCGGGCGAGGCCGACGCGCTTCTTCATGCCGCCGGACAGGTCGCCCGGGCGCATCAGCTCGATGCCCGGCAGGCCGACGAGCGACAGCGCCCAGTTCACGCGCTCGGCGATCTGCGCCTCGGTCATCTGCTTGCGGTAGTGCTCATGCAAGCCGTAAGCCACGTTCTCGCCGACCGAGATCGAGTCGAACAGCGCGCCCCCCTGGAAGAGCATCGCGATGCGCTGGCGCACCACGCCGATGCGCACCTCGCTCATCGTCGTGATCTCGTCGCCGTGGAACGTGATGGAGCCGCCGTCCGCGTCGAGCAAGCGGATGAGCAGCTTGAGCATCACGCTCTTGCCGACGCCCGAGCCGCCCATGATCGTCAGCGTCTCGCCCGGGTACACCTCGAGGTTCAGGTCGCGGTAGATGACCTTCGGGCCAAAGGCCTTGCGCACATGCGAGAACCGGATCAGCGGCTCAGCCACGCACGAACGCTAGCACGCCCGTCCGGGCGGTGGAGCGGCGCTCTGGGGGCTCACCGGAGGGGCTCGCGCTCCGGCGAGCCCCTTATTGTGGCTCGCCTGCGCTTCAGCCCCTCCGGTGAGCATCCAGAGCGCCGCGCCACCGCCCGGGCCCGCCGCGAACGCTCAGTGCGAGGCCGCGACGTGCTCGATCCTGATCTCGACGGCATCCCCGCCGCGCCAGGCGTCGCGCCGGAGCCGGCCCACCACGTCGACGCGCCCGCCGGCGAGCCGCGGCGCGAGCGCGCCCAGCTCGAACCCGAAGCAGGCGATCTCGCGGCGGGCAAAGCTGAGCTCCAGCTTGAGGTGGCCCTTCAGGTTCCTCGCCGAGCGCACGGCCGCGCCCGGCACGAGCACATGGGCCGGACGGTTGCCCTCGCCGCACGGCTCCAGGCGCTCGAGGTCGCGCGCCACGACCGCCGGGTCGTCGCGATCGTCGAGCCGGGCGTGGGCCGTCGCCTCCGCGGCCGCGGGCGGGAGATCCTGCTCCCGGAAGGCGTCGCACCACGCCGCCCGAAGCGCCTCGACGCGGTCGGCGCGCACCTCGACGCCGGCCGCCGCCTGGTGGCCCCCGAAGCCGACGAGCTCGGCGCGGCAGCGCCCGAGCGCGTCGTGGAGCCGCGCGCCGGCCGGGCCGCGCACCGAGCCGCGCCCCTTCTCGCCCTCGAGGCCGATGACGATCGTCGGCTTGCCGTAGCGCGCCGTGATCCTGCCCGCGACGATGCCAACCACGCCGGGGTGAAAGCCCTGCCGCGCGATGACGATCGCCGGGTCCCGATCGAAGCCCGCCCGCTCGATCTCGGCGAACGCGGACGCCAGCATCTCGTCCTGGATGGCGCGCCGCTTCATCTGCGCCTGCTCGACCGTGGCGGCGAGCGCCGAGGCGGTCACGCTGTCCCGCTCGAGCAAGAGCGAGAGCGAGACGTCAGGATCCCCGAGCCGCCCCGGCGCGTTGAGGCGGGGCGCGATGCGGAAGGCGATGTCCTCCGCGGACGCGCCGCGGCCGAGGTCGAGGTTGGCGAGCGCCGCGAGCGCCCGGAGCCCGGGCCGCGCGCCGGTCTGGAGCACGCCGAGGCCGGCGCGCACGAGCGCACGGTTGTCGCCGGTGAGCGGCGCGACGTCGGCGACCGTACCGATGGCCACGAGATCGAGGTAGGGGCGCAGATCCAGCGAGGATCCGAGCTTCTTGCGCACGGCGGCCAGCACCGAGAGCGCGAGGCCGCACGACGCGAGCCCCTTGTACGGGAAGCCGCAGTCCGCGCGGTGCGGGTTCAGGAACGCGAGCGCGGGGAGCGGCTCTTCGGGCACGAGGTGGTGGTCGATGACGACGCAGTCGATGCCGGCCGCGCGCGCGGCGGCGAGCCGCTCGTGATCGCTGGAGCCGCAGTCGCACGTGATGAGCAGCGTGGGCGACGCGCGCCGCACGCGCGCGAGCGCGGGCGCGGACAGGCCGTAGCTGCCCTCGGCGCGCGTCGCGAGGAGCGGCGTCACCTGGCCCGAGAGGGCGCGCAGCGCGCCGGTCATGATGGCGGTCGAGGTGACTCCGTCGCAGTCGTAGTCGCCGAAGACGACGATCCGCTCGCCGGCGCGCACGGCGCGCGCGATCCGCTCGGCGCTCGCCTCGCGATCGGCCATGGCGTCGGGCGACGTGAGGTGCGAGAGGCGCGGGTCGAGGAAGCGCCGGGTCGCCTCGTCCGGCGCCCGGCCGGCCCGGTACAGGATGTCCGCCACCGTGATCGACAGCCCCAGGGCGCGCGCCATCGCGAGCGCGTCCGCGGACGCCTCCCCCGGGTCCGCGATGCGCCCCTCGCCGAGCGCGCCCGCGTCGCCTTGCGCTCCGTGGGAGGCGGGCGTCGGGGTCTCGCGCTCGGCGAGCTCCTTCCAGCCGTCCACTGCCGGCGTCGCCGTGCTCGTCATCGGGGGAGCGGGTACACCGGCGCGGCGGAGGTGTCCACGGCCAGGGCGCGGGGGACGCGAGCGACCGCGACCATGGCGCCGCGCTCAGACGACGGCGTCGGCGCGCTTCTGCGCGCGGACGCGGCTCACCTTCTTGCGCTTGCTGCCGCTGGAGCCGAAGAACTTGCGGTCGATCCACTCGGTGAGCGGCGCGGCGATGTAGATGGACGAGTACGTGCCGACGGCGATGCCGACGACGAGCGTGAACGCGAAGTCCTTGATGACGCCCGTCCCCCAGAACAGGAACATCAGGAGCGACAGCAGCGTCGAGGCGGACACGAGGATGGTGCGCCCGAGCATCTCGGAGAGCGAGAGGTTGATGACCGCGGGGAAGCTCATGTCCCGGTGCTTCGCCAGGTTCTCGCGGATCCGGTCGTAGACGATGACGGTGTCGTTGATCGAGTAGCCGACGATGGTCAGCAGCGCGGCGACGGTCGAGAGGGTGATCTCGCGCTGCGTGAGGATCATCGCGCCGATCGCGATGACGACGTCGTGCGCGATCGCGACGATGCCGCCGGGCGCGAACCGGATGTCGAACCGGAACGCGATGTACACCATGATGAAGAGGAGCGTGATGAGCACGCTCTTGATGGCCGCGTCGCGCAGCTGCGCCCCGGCCTTCGGCCCGATCCACTCCACCCGGAGCGCCTGGTCCGGCACCGCCTCCGCGCCGAGGTGCTGCTGGAGCCCGTCCATCAGCTGGTCGCCCTTGGACTTCAGGTAGAGCTCCACCTTGTGGTCGCGCTCGCTCACGACGTTCGGGTTGTTCGCGCCGGGCCGGAGCTCGACCCCCTCGACGCCCTCGAGCTGCTTCTTGATCCCCTCCAGATCGGGCGGGACGTCGTAGCGCGCGGAGATCTTGTCGCCGCCGGGGCTGAACTTGACCTCGCTGGCGCGCACCGCCGGCGGGCAGCGGTCCTCGGGGACGGGGGCGCCGTCGGGCGGCAGGCACATCCGATCGCGCAGCGTCTCCTGCTGCTGCTCGGAGAACGCGGAGACCTCGTGCACCCGGATGAGGTAACGGTGCGGGTTCGCTGGATCGGCGACGGACACGACGTCGGGCGAGTCGAAGCCCGCCTTGGTGACGGCCTCGCGGACGTCGGCGCTCGAGACCGGGGTCTTGAACGCGACCTCGACCTCGGTGCCTCCCTTGAAATCGGTCCCGAGCCTCGGCCCCGGCACGAAGAACGCGATGATCGAGAGGACGAGCAGCACCGCGCTGAGGCCCATGAAGAGCCAGCGCTTGCTCATGAAGTCGAACTGGCGGCCGTGTTTGATGAGTTCCATCGTCGTGTCTCAAGTCGGAGCGCCGCGCGCGCGGTCTCCTCATAGATCGGAGATCCGCGCGCGCGGCCTCCTCGTCATCCGAGCGAGAGCTTCTTGACCTTCCGGCCGCGGACTGCCCAATCGAACATCAGGCGGGTGCACACGACGCCCGTGAACAGGCTGACGGCGATCCCGACGATCAGCGTGATGGCGAAGCCCTTGATGGGGCCCGTGCCGTACTGCGCGAGGATGAGCCCCGAGATCAGCGTCGTCACGTGGCCGTCGAGGATGGCGGTGAACGCCTTGTCGTAGCCGACGTCGACGGCGGCGCGCGGGCTCTTGCCGTTCCGGAGCTCCTCGCGGATGCGCTCGTTGATCAGCACGTTGGCGTCGACCGCGATGCCCATCGTGAGCGCGAGGCCGGCGATGCCGGGCAGCGTCATCGAGGCGCCGAACATCGCGAGCACGGCGATCTGCAGGACGAGGTTGAAGAGGACGCCGACGTTCGCGATGAGCCCCGCGCGGCTGTAGACCACCAGCATGAACACGAGCACGAGCGAGCCGCTGATGAGCGCGGCCTTCGTGCTCCGCTCGATCGCGTCCTTGCCGAGCGACGGGCCGATGCGCTGCTCGTTCGACGGCGAGATCGGGGCCGGCAGCGCGCCCGACCGGAGCACCAGCTCGAGCTTGCGCGCGTCCTCCAGCTGCTGCTCGGGGTTCTGCGAGCCCATCGTGATCTGCGCGCGGCCGCCGCCGATCTTCGTCTGGATGACCGGCGCGCTCTCAACCTTGTCGTCGAGGATGATCGCGAACCGCCGCTTGACGTTCCTGCCGGTGATGTCCTCGAACCGGTCGGCGCCGAGCGGGGTGAAATCCATCGACACGTACCAGCCGCCGAGGCCGCCCTCGCTCTGATCCGGGAGCGCCTGTGCGTCGCGCACCATGTCGCCCGTGATCTCGGCCTTGCTGAAGAGGAAGTACGTCCGCCAGCCGATCTCCTCGATGGCGTCCGTCTCCTCGTCGTACTCGTACAGCTTGCCGAAGCCGATCTCATTGTCCGGCGGGACCTGGAGCGTCGCGGTCCACTCGCGCAGCCGCTTCAGGGTGTCGCGCATCTCCTCATGCTCGGCGCGCACCATCCGGGCGAAGTGGACCGGCTTGGTCTTCCCGGGGCCGACCGGCGCGTTCTCTATCGAGAACGTCAGGCCCTTCGGGAGGTCCTCCTCCTTGGTGGTCCTGGCGATCGACTCGAAGAAGTCGTTGTCGTCGTCGACCATCTTGAACTCGAGCCGCGCCGTCTGGCTGATGATGTCGCGGATCGTGTCGAACGCCTTGTCGTCGTCGCCGGGGACCTCGATGATGATGTCCTCGTCGCGCGTCGAGACGCTCGCCTCCTTGAGGCCGAGGCCGTCGACGCGGCGGAGCACCGTCTCCTTCGCCTGCGCCACCGCCCGATCGCGGATGTTGCTCGACACCTCGTCGCGGATCCGGAACTTCGCGACGCGGCGGTCCGCCGAGCGCTGGAGCTGCATCTCCCCGAGGAACTTCGTCAGGAACGCGTCGTTGATCTTCTCCGCGTCCGCGGGGTCGTCGAAGGTGATCGTGATCGTGTCGGTGTTCTCGCGCGACTTCTCGATGCGGAGCTTCGTCTGGAGCTTCTGCATCTGCTCGATCGTCGGCGGCGCGTCGCCCTCGTGGAAGCCGAACGCGGTGGCGAGCTCCGCGCGGAGATCGTCGTAGTACCGGTCGCGCTTGTCGTTGATCGCCTCGTCGACGTCGACCGAGTACACGAGGCGGAGGCCGCCCTTGAGATCGAGCCCGCGCACCAGGCGGAACGGGATGTTCGAGGTCAGAAACCGGCTGAAGCCGAGATCGCCGCGCTTCGCCTGGGTCTCCTGCTCCGCCAGCTCTTCGGACGACAGCCCGGACTGGTCGGGCCGGCCGTAGCGCTCGTCGTGGTAGGTCGGGAAGATGCACAGCGCCGCGCCGAGCGCGAGGAACAGCGCGAAGCCCGTCTTGGCGCGCCACGCGAAATCGATCCACGGCCCGGTGCAGAAGAGCGCCCAGGGCACCATCAGCCCGAACGTCGCGAGCGCCCAGAACACGTGGTAGTGGGCGGCGAGGGCGGCCGCGCCGGCGGAGAGCGCCGCCCACGCGAACACGCCGCGCCGCGAACGGCTGAGCCACGCACCGAGGAGGCACAGGCCGGCGACGCCGGCGAACCCGTACTGGAAGATGTTTAGGAGCATGGAGTGTGGCGCCGCGGTGGGCGGTAAAGGGCTTCCTGGTGGGCCGAGCGCCGGCCTACGACTTCTTGTCCTTCGCCGATTCCTTCGCCTTGTCGGCGGCCTTGGCGTCCGCTGCGACCTCGCCAGGATCGGCGCCCTGGATCGCGCTCTTCAGGATCTGCACGTTCACGCCGGGCGCGATCTCCAGCTTCACCCGGGGTGAGTTCGGGTTGATGTCCGTGATCCTGCCCAGGATCCCGGACTGGGTGAACACGCGATCGCCCACCTTGAGGTTCGCCTCGAGCTGCTTCTGCTTCTTGTTCTGGCTCCGCGTCATCAGGAAGATGAGCAGCAGCGGCAGCGCCAGGATGAGGAACGAGAAGGCGCCCCCGCCGAACGGCGCGGGCTGCCCCTCCTGGCCGCCGGCCGGCGGCGGCGACGGTTGACCTTCAGCAGGCGCCGCCGGCGCGGCGCCCGTTCGCCCGGGGGCGGGATTCGGCTGGAACCAGTTTGAGCTTGCCAAGGTGACGCGTGTCTCCGGCCCCGACGGGGTTCGCCCGCAAATTACGGGCCTGTCCCAACCCCCGGGGCTCGCCTCCATACCCAGGATCCATGGGTCGCGCAAGGAGCTAGGCGGGCAGCCTCACCGGGACCCGGTGGGGATTCCCGGGCTCAGGGCTTTTCCGCTCCGCGCGAACGCGGCGGGCACGCCCGCGACGGGGCGGGCAGCGCGCGGCGTCAGCCGTCGCTGCCGAACACCACGAGCCGGCGGGCCCGCTCGCCGCTCGCGATCTCCGCGAGCGAGAGGCGCACCTCGCGCTCGGAGATCGCGCCGTCGATCGTCGCGAACGTCGCGGAGATGATCGGCGGGATGCGCCCGACCCCCGGGAAGCCCGGGGCCCACGTGAGCGCATCCGCGAACGCGGCCTTCACGCCGGCGGCGACGGGCCCGGACGGCGCGAGGGGCACGTCGAGCGGCTCGAGCACCACGATGGCCCTGGCCCGCCCGAGCGTCTTCACCACGTCCGCGCTGAAGAACGGCCGGAGCGCGCGCACGCCCATGAGGCCGACGCGCCGCCCCTGCGCGCGCAGGCTGCGCACGACCTCGCGCGCCGCCGGGAACGCGCAGCCCACGGCGACCATGATCTCCTCGGCGTCGGCCGTGTCGACGCGCTCGATCGCGCCAAGCGGGCGGCTGGTGAGCTCGCAGAGCTCCCGCATCGCGCTGGTGAGCGCGAACGGCACGCGCGCGGCGAAGCTCCGCTCGGCCCGCTTGCGGATGACCCCGCGCCCCTGCGGGCGAGGGCCGCCGTCGTCGTCGGTGTCCCCCGGCGCCACGTCCTTGAAGGTCGGCGCGGTCCGCTCCGAGCCGAGGAAGCCCGCGGCGAGCTCGCGGGCCCCGCCGAGCGCGGCCACGTCCGACGGCAGCGCGTCGACGATGTGAAGGAACGGTGTCTCGCTGTCCTCGGCGGCGCGCCGCGCGACGAGCACCATGTCGGCGGCTTCCTGGTTGCTCCAGGTGACGAGCACCCCCGCGCCGACGTCGAGCGCCGGCGCGAGCTCGTCGCGCCCCACGGCGAGGCCGCCGCGCCGCTCGATGACGTGCACCGTGATCGGCATCCGCACCGCCGCCGCCTCGCCGAGCGCGGCGAGGGCCCCGACGAGCTCGTGGGCGCCCAGCACGACGCTCGCCCGCTGCCCGGCGCGCGCGCGCTCCACGGCGCCGCGGATCGCGAGGGTGGCGCTCGCGGCGCGCTCGATCGGCAGATCGCCGGGCACCGCCGCGTGCGCGGCGAACAACACGCTGCCCGCGGCCACCTCGACGGTCGCGATCACCGCCGCCGGATCCGGCGGCGAGCCCAGGCTGTCCGGTGCTGTCATCCAGCGGTTCGTCACCCGAGGCGCACGCGAGGTCAAGCGCGAGCGCGCGCGCATTTCGGGCAGCGACCGGCCTGAAGTGACGCAGCGATCACGACGACCCCGTCTGGACATAAGTCCGCGCGATGCGGCTTTTGCCGCGCCGGGCGCGCGGGGTGGCGACGCGGAGCATGGAGGGTCCACGCTCGCCTCGCCCCTGACGGTCCGCGCTCGCCCTGACGGGAGCCCCCGCCCTGCACCGGGGGCACTGGCGGCATGCGCCCCCCGCTGGGCGCCTGAGCGTGGCCGAGCCCCCTGAACGCCCCGAGCGTGATCGACGCGTGGACGCGGCATCCTCGCGAGCATCGGTCGCCGGAATCGCCGGAATCGCCGTCGCCCCAAAAGAGAGCTTGACGGTTCGATCTGCCCTTGCTAGGAGGCGCTCTCCGTTTCGACGGACCTCAGGGTCGCGGGGCGGGACATAGGCGCGTAGCTCAGTGGTAGAGCACTACCTTGACACGGTAGGGGTCGCCGGTTCGAAACCGGCCGCGCCTACAAATCAGCAGGAGTAACCTGCGAGGTTTCATGGCCCTCGATCAGACCGCCGAGGCGGCCCGCACCACGGTGCGCGAGGCTCTCGCCGATGATATCGCCAAGGATCGCACCGTCATCGGCGCCAAGGTCAACGGCCGCCTCCTCGACCTCCACACCCCCTTCGTCCGCGACGCCTCGACCCGGATCGAGCCGGTCCGGACGAACGATCCCGACGGCCTGCGCATCATCCGGCACTCGACGGCGCACATCATGGCCGACGCCGTGCAGCGGCTATTTCCTGGTACGAAGGTCACGATCGGCCCCGCCATCGACGCGGGGTTCTACTACGACTTCGACAAGCCGACCGGCCCCTTCACGGACGAGGATCTCGCCAAGATCGAGGCGAAGATGCGCGAGATCATCGCCGCGGGTCGCCCGTTCCGGCGCGAGGTAGTGAGCCGCGACAGGGCGCACGAGCTCTTCGCGCAGATGGGCGAGACCTACAAGCGCGAGCTCATCGACGCGATCCCGGAGGGCGAGGACGTCTCGCTTTACCGGCACAGCGACGGGGATCGCGAGTGGGTCGACCTCTGCGAGGGCCCGCACGTGCCGGACGCCTCGGTGCTCCAGGCCATCAAGCTGGTCAGCGTGGCCGGCGCGTACTGGCGCGGCGACGAGCGCAACCCGATGCTCCAGCGCATCTACGGCACGGCGTTCCCGAGCCAGGCCGCGCTCGACGAGCACCTGAAGCTGCTCGCGGAGGCGAAGGAGCGTGATCACAGGAAGCTCGGCAAGGAGCTCGAGCTCTTCATGTTCCACGAGGTCGCGCCGGCGATGCCGTTCCTCCTGCCGCGCGGCGCCCACGTGGTCAACGCGCTCGTCCAGTACATGCGCGACCTCTACGTCGACTACGGCTACGAGGAGGTCATCACGCCGCAGATCTTCGACAAGCGGCTGTTCGAGACGAGCGGGCACCTGCCGAATTACCGGGAGAACATGTACCTCCCGGTCACGGCGGAGCACCTCGACGCGGCCCGGCTCGCGCTCCGGCTCGGCGTCTCCCCGGGCGACGCGGACGCGGCGAGCTACAAGGAGGCCGACAAGCAGCGCGACGCGGCCGTGCTGGAGCAGCTCGCGGAGCTCGAGCGGCTCGCGCAGAAGCCGATGAACTGCCCGAGCCACTGCCTCATCTTCGGGCAGCGACGGCGCAGCTACCGCGAGCTGCCGTGGCGGCTCGCCGACTTCGGGCGGCTCCACCGGTACGAGCGCGGCGGCGTCGTGCACGGCCTCGCCCGGGTGCGGAGCTTCTGCCAGGACGACGCGCACATCTTCTGCGCGCCCGAGCAGATGCAGGGCGAGATCCAGGCGTTCCTGCGGCTCCTGCTCGAGGTGTACGCGGCGTTCCGGTTCTCCCGGATTGACATCAAGCTGGCGACCCGTCCCAAGAAGCGCATCGGCACCGACGCCCAGTGGGACGCGGCGGAGGGCGCGCTCGCGGACGCGCTGAAGCACGCGGGGCTCCCGTACGAGATCGCGCCCGAGGAAGGCGCGTTCTACGGGCCCAAGCTCGAGTTCCACGTCGAGGATGCGCTGCGCCGGAGCTGGCAGCTCGGCACCATCCAGGTGGACTACGCCCTGCCCGATCGCTTCGAGCTCGAGTACACCGGCGCCGACGGGGCCGCTCACCGCCCCGTGATGCTCCACCGGGCGATCCTCGGCTCGCTCGAGCGGTTCTTCTCGGTGTACCTCGAGCACATCGGGGGCGCCTTCCCGGTGTGGCTCGCGCCGGAGCAGGCGATCATCGTCACGGTCAGCGAGAAGCAGGCCCCGTACGCGGAGGAGGTGGTCGCTCATCTCCGGCGCCGCGGGCTCCGGGCGAGGGCCGATCTCAGCTCGGACAAGCTCGGCGCCAAGATCCGCGCGGCACGGCTGACGCGTGTCCCGTACGTGGTCGTGGTCGGCGACAAGGAGGCGGAGGCCCGCAAGGTCGCGCCCCGGTCGCGCGACCTGAACAAGGACCTCGGGGCGATGCCGCTCGAGGAGTTCGCCGACCGGCTCGCCGCGGAGGCGAAGCCCCCTCGCCTCGCGGTGAGCGCATCCGCTTCGTGACCTGCCGTTCCCGCCGGACGCCGACGCTGGCGCCGACGCTGGCAGGCCCCCTCCCCCTCTTCCTGACGAGCCCGGCAGGCCTGAGCTCCGGTACGCCCGCACGCCGCGGTGGTGGTCGTGCTTGCCGCCGTTGCCTGCGGCGCCAAGTCAGGCGACATTGGCATGGCGATGGCCGCCGCGACCGGTACCGGTCGGAGGGCGGCGGCGCGTCGCGTTCAGAAGCACGGACCACAAGGAGGCAGCGAAATATCACATGGCGATGAGACGCTTCGATCCGCGGCAGGCCCAGAGGGGGCCGCAGATCCGCATCAACCAGCGCATCCGCGTCCCGGAGATCCGCGTCATCGGCGATGATGGCGAGATGCTCGGCATCATGCAGACCCACGAGGCGCTGCGCCGGGCACAGGAGAAGGGGCTGGATCTCGTCGAGGTCAACCCGAAGGCGGATCCCCCGGTCTGCAAGATCCTCGACTTCGGCAAGTACAAGTACGACGAGAAGAAGAAGGCCCGCGAGGCGAAGCGCAAGCAGAGTGTGGTGGAGATCAAGGAGATCAAGCTCCGTCCGAAGACGGACGACCACGATCTCGAGTTCAAGACCCGGGCTGCCCATCGGTTCCTCGGCGCCGGCCACAAGGTGAAGTTCACGGTGCGCTTCCGCGGCCGCGAGATCACGCACCCGGAGAAGGCGCAGGAGCAGCTCGACTGGATCGTCCAGCAGTGCGAGGAGATCGCGAACGTCGAGGTGCGCCCGATGATGGAGCAGCGCACGATGACGCTGATGATGGCGCCCAAGCCCGCCATCCTGCAGCGGGTCGCCCAGGCCCGCGCCGCCGCCGAGAAGGCCCGCCAGAAGGCGCTCCAGGAGGGACGCGCCGCTCCCACGGCAGCCGACGCGGAGGAGGAGGAGATCGAGAAGCTCGAGAGGCAGCTCGAGGAGCAGGACGACGACGACGACGACGACGCCGCGGAGGCGAGCTAGCCCCGCCGCGGGAGCTCTCTCTGACAGGTCAGAGAGAGCTCCGAGGCGCCAGGGTCGCCAGGCGCGAGAGCGATGGGGGCGGCAGGCCCCCTCCCATCAATCCCCCGAGCTCTCGGCGCGCCGGCGGCCCCCTCTCTCCGCCGGCCTTTCCGCAGCAACGCCAGGAAGCTCGGTGAGACGCGCGGCGCGCCGCGCGGACCCTTGCGACCGGCGCGGCGGCTCCGCGCGGCGCGGCCCCCCCCGCGCCGCGCGGAGCCGCCGCGCCGGTCGCGAGGGTCAATGCGGGATCAGACCGCCGAGCCACGCGCCCGCGGCGAGGGCCGCCAGCGCGGCGACGAGCAGCACGGCCTTCACGGCGCCGCCGCTGCCCCGGGCCGGGTGGACCGGCCGCGGCGCCAGATCGGGCGGGGCGGTCGCTGCGAACGGAGCTGTCGCCGCGGGCGGGGCGGTCCCTGCGAGCGGAGCTGTCGCCGCGAGCGGGGCGGTCGCTGCTGGCGGAGGGAAGGCCGGCGGGGCGAGCGGCGGCGGGGCGAGGGCGGGCGACGGCGGCGCAGGGCGCTGCGGCGCGGGCGCGAGCTGCGGGGAGGCCAGGGTCGTCTCGGGTCTCCTCGCGAGCGGCGGCTCCACAGGTGACGCCGCGGGCGGAGCACCCCCATCCGGCTCCTCGAGGGCGGCGAGGTTGCCCACCTCGACGGCCACCGCGGCGAGGGATCGCCGCATGAGGTCCTCGCCGGGCGCCGAGACCTTGATCTCGTCCGCCCACTTGCCGATGTCCTCGAACGCCGAGATTTTGAGCGGCTCGTTCAGCCGCGCGGTGCTCGGCGCGGCCTTGCTGTCCGGGAGCGACGTGAACTCGAGCAGCGTCTCCTCGATCAGCTTGTCGATGAACGACGCCTTGTCCGACGCGGGAGCCCGCCTGCGCAAGGCCATGGCGCTGCGGACGTGCTCGGCGATGTCATAGGCGCTGACCGGCCGGCCGAACTTGTAGAGGAAGTTCGTGAGATCCCTGCCGAACTCGCGCGCGGAGCGGTACCGCGCGTCGGGATCCCGCGCGAGGGAGCGGGCGATGATGCGATCGAGCTCGGGGGGGACCGCCTTGTTGATCTCGGCGAGCGGCGGGATCTGCGCCTGCTGCACGAGCTTGACGGTCTGGTAGTCGGTGTCGCCGAGGAACAGCCGCTTCCCGGCGAGCATCTCCCACAGGATGGCGCCCACGGCGAAGATGTCGGTGCGATGATCGACCTCGAGGCCCTGCGCCGCCTCGGGCGAGAGGTAGCTGAACTTGCCCTTGATGATGCCGGCCTCGCTCTTCTCGAGCTGGCTCGTCGCCTTGGCGAGGCCGAAGTCCACGATCTTCACCTCGCCGTACTTCGTGATGAGCACGTTCGGGGGGGACATGTCCCGGTGCACGACCTTGAGCGGGTGCCCGTCCGCCGCCTTGAGCTCGTGGGCGTACGTGAGCCCCTCGCAGAGCTTCGCCGTGATGAACACCGCAGACTCGACCGGGATCGTGCGGCCGGCCTTGCGCATGGACTCGAGGACGGCCTTCAGGTCGGCGCCGTCCACGTACTCCATCACGATGAAGTACGCGTTGTCGCCGACGCCGATGTCGAACACCTGCGCGACGTTGGAGTGGGAGAGGTGCGCCGACAGCCGCGCCTCATCGAGGAACATCGCGATGAACCGCTTCTTCTCGCTGAGGTGCGGGAGGACGCGCTTGATCGCGACCTGCTTCTTGAACCCCTCGATCCCCGCGCTCTCCGCGAGGAAGACCTCGGCCATGCCGCCCGAAGCGAGCCGCTCGATGACCCGATAGCGCTGCTGCTGGTGGGCTTCCGTCATGCTCCGCCTAGTACACCACGTCCCGCGCCGCGCGCGGGAACAACCGGCCCCGTGCCCCGGGGCCTCGCGCGCGGCGCCGCGCGGCGTGTGCGCGCCATGGCGTGGCCCGAGGACACAGGCCGCCCACAGGCAGCGCTGAGCCCGCTCGGGAGACGACCCCGGCTCAGCCCGTGAGCGCGCTCCTCGCGGCGAGGCGCGGCGCGGGCGTGAGCGGTACCGCCACCGCGCGCGCGCGGCTCCTCGGCGCGATCACGGCGCGCAGGCGCGGCGAGAGCTCGAGCTGCGCCGCGGCGATCCGGCGGCGATCCTCGAGCTCCGCGGCGAGCATGTCCTTCACCATCTCGAGGAGCTCCGGGAAGCCCGAGAGCCGCAGCCCGATGTCGTTCGTCCAGAGGATGACCGCGAGCTCACCGTCCTCCGCCACCGCGTCGACGTCCCAGGCGAAGACGGTCTCGGCCGTCGGATCGATGCCGAACGGGACGAGGGTGCGCCGCGGGCGCTCGCCGGCGCGGCCGCGCGCGCTCCCCTCCACGGCGTGGCCCTCGCCCTCGCCGTGCGCCTCCTCGACCTCGCCGTGCTCGAGCACCATCCGACCGACATCCATGAACGTGCCGCGCGCGAGCGCGCGCACGCCGAGCAGGCTCGCGCCCGCGAACAGCTGCGGCCACCCGTCGTGCAGCGAGAGCAGCTCCCGGTAGCTCGGCGGTAGCGGCATCCCCAGGCGACGCTCCACGGCGACGATCGCCGACTCGGACGCGCCGGCCGGCGGCGCGATCGGCATCCCCCGCCGCGGATCGAGCCGCGCGAGCTCCAGCTTGAGCGCGCGGATCCGGTGCATCGATTCGAGCCAATCCATGCGCGCGACCCTATGCGCAAGGCGCCGGAAAGAGCAAAAAACGCGCGATCCTCCTCTGGCCTGCCGGGCGGGGCGCGCGCCGCGCGCCCGCGGGTCGCCGCGCGCTCAGGAGACCGCGAGGGCCTGGGCCTCCGCCGGCTTGCCGCTCAGCAGCTTGCTCGCCGCCTCCGCGCCCAGGCGGATGGGGATGCGCCGCGGCCTCGACTCGGGCCGCCTCGCCACCCGCACGGTCAGCACGCCGTTCTGCAGCGTCGCCGAGACATGATCCATGTCGTAGTGCTCGCCGAGCACGAACGAACGGGTGAATTCGCCCTGATAACGTTCGCTCCGGACCAGCGCCGCCCCGCCGCTGTCCGCCTTGCGGTGAGCATGGATGGTGAGAGTTCCTGCATCTCATGAGGTTTCTTCCTTGCATTCCTCATGAGCGGTCCGGAGGGGCCCCGAGCCGTAGGACGCCAGATCAAGGAGATACCGGCGCACGGGGGTGCTCCTGGTCAAGATGGGAGAGCTCACCGCCTCTGTGCCGGATCGACCGGTATCGAGTCGGGGGCGCGCGGCTCAGGACCCCTTCCGGACCTGATCCAAGGAGTAAACACCGCTCCCCGCATGTCAATACCGCCCGTCGCGCCGGCCGGGGCGGGCGATCATGTCCACGACGGTGAGGTGATCCGGTGTGGCCCAGGTCGGGCCTCCAGCGCGGGAGCGCGGCGCGCCGCGAGCCGGCCGCGGCTGGCTCACGGCGATGGCGGAGGCCTCACGGCTCGCCGGCGCGCTCCGGGACGAGCCACAGCACCGCGAGCGGCGGGAGCGTCAGCGAGATGGACTGCGGGAACCCGTGACACGGCACGTCCTCGACCTCGACCCGGCCGAGGTTGCCCACGCCGCTGCCGCCGTACTCGGTCGCGTCCGTGTTGAGCGCCTCCACGTAGGCGCCGCGGCGCGGGATGCCGATCCGGTAGGCGTGGCGCGGCACCGGCGTGAAGTTGCCGACGAAGACCACGTGCTCGCCCGTGGGCGCCATCGGGTCTCCCGCGCCCTCCCCGTACCGGGCGAACGAGATGACGCTCTGCATGTTGTCGGTGCAATCGATCCACCGGAAGCCGTGGTGCTCGTCGTCGAGCTCGTGCAGCGCCCGGTGCTTCCTGTAGAGGGCGTTGATGTCCGTGATGAGCCGCTTGAGCCCGGCGTGGGCCGGGACCGAGAGCAGGCCCCAGTCGAGCTCCGTCTTCTCGCTCCACTCGCTGAACTGGCCGATCTCGCCGCCCATGAACAGGAGCTTCTTGCCCGGGTGCGCCCACATGTAGCCGTAGAGCGCGCGCAGGTTCGCGAGCATCTGCCAGTGGTCGCCGGGCATCTTCGAGAGCAGCGAGCGCTTGAGGTGCACGACCTCGTCGTGGCTCAGCGGCAGGAGGAACTTCTCGGAGAAGGCGTAGAGCAGACCGAACGTCAGCTGGTGATGGTGGAACGCGCGGTGGATCGGCTCGTGCTTGAAGTAGTCGAGCGTGTCGTGCATCCACCCCATGTTCCACTTGAAGTCGAAGCCGAGCCCGCCGACGTACGTCGCGTGGGTCACCGACGGCCAGGCGGTGGACTCCTCGGCGCACAGGATCGCGCCCGGGCAGCGCTCGTGCACCCGGTCCGACAGCTCGCGGATGAACTCGATGGCCTCGATGTTCTCGCGGCCGCCATACCGGTTCGGCACCCAGTCGTGCGGGCCCTGCGCGGCGTAATCGAGGTACAGCATCGAGGCGACCGCGTCGACCCGCAGGCCGTCGATGTGAAACTCGTCGAGCCAGTACAGGGCGTTGGCGATGAGGAAGTTCCGGACCTCGTGCCGGCCGTAGTTGAAGATGTAGGTGTTCCACTCCCGGTGCTCGCCGAGCCGCGGATCGAGGTGCTCGTAGAGCGCCGTGCCGTCGAACCGGCCGAGCGCCCAGGCGTCCTTCGGGAAATGCGCCGGGGTCCAGTCGAGGATCACGCCGATCCCCTTCTGGTGGAAGCGGTCGACGAGGTAGCGGAAGTCGTCGGGGTCGCCGTAGCGGCTGGTCGGCGCGAAGTAGCCGGACACCTGGTAGCCCCACGAGCCGTCGAACGGGTGCTCCATCACCGGCATGAGCTCCACGTGCGTGAAGCCGAGCTCGGCCACGTAGTCGACGAGGTGGTCGGCGAGCTCGCGGTACGTCATCCACCGCATGCCGTGCTCGTACGGGGGGCCCTCGCCCGGCACGCGGCGCCAGGAGCCGGCGTGGACCTCGTAGATCGCGAGCGGCTTCTTGCGGGACTCCTCCTCGCCGCGCGCCTTCATCCACGCGGCGTCCTGGAAGGTGTACCGGCTCGTGTAGACGCGGGAGGCGGTGGCCGGCCGGAGCTCCATCGACTGGGCGAGCGGATCGGTCTTCACCGCGATGTGCCCCTCCGCGGTCTTGATCTCGTACTTGTAGAGCGCGCCGTCGCCGAGGCCGGGGACGAAGATCTCCCAGAAGCCGCCGCCCATCCTGCGCATCGCGTGGCGGCGGCCGTCCCACTGGTTGAAGTCGCCGACCACGCTCACGCGCCGGGCGTTCGGGGCCCACACCGCGAACGACGTCCCGGCGACGCCGTCGAGCTCGCGCGCGTGCGCGCCGAGGACGCGGTAGAGCTCCCAGTGCCGGCCCTCCGCGGCGAGGTGGAGATCGACGTCCCCGAGCGTGGGCCGGGCGGCGTACGGGTCCTGCTCCAGCGCGACGCTCCCGTCCGCGAAGCGCACCTCGAGCCGGTAGCGGAAGCGGTCGTCCTTCGGGTAGGTGACGCCCGGGAAGCGCGCCTCGAAGAGGCCCGCCTCGTGCACTCGCCTGAGCGGCAGCTTCGGCAGCGACGGATCGCCCGGCAGCACCGTGATCGCCTCGGCGTCCGGGCGGAAGACCCGGACCCAGAGATCGCCTTCCTCCTCGTGCGGGCCGAGCACCTGGTGGGGATCCGGATGCTCGACGGCTGCGATGAGATCGACTTCGCGTTGTTCCAGCATGTCAGGGTCACGCCTATACTGGCTCCCGTCGCCGACGTCATGCCGAGAGTCCGCCCGAGACGCCGGCCAGGCGCTTCCTGACATCGCGCCGAGGTTGCGCGGGCGCACCCGGGTTGCGCCCGCGCCCGCGCCCCGACCCCTGGCGCTGCCGCGGTGTGCTCACCATTTGTCCGCAACGCAACAGCGGGCCCCCGGGGCCGGTTCCCGCGCGCATTCGCCGGGAAACGCGGCAAATGCTCATTTGCTGTAGCTTCGCCGGAGGGCTACGGTCCCCCGTGTCGAGCGGCGGACCGCGGAGGCCATCCGGCCCGACGGCGGGCTCGGCAAGCGGAGGGATCGAACATGGGTCAGGTGGTGAGCGAGCGCTCGGTGGGGAGCAACGGCGGCAGCGGTCCTGGCATGAACGGGCACGGGGACGCGACGATCCGCAGCTACGCGCCGGCGACCGGGGAGCTCCTCGGGGAGGTCCCGAACACGAGCGCCGACGAGGTGCGGGCGGCGGTCGCCCGGGCGCGGCGCGCGCAGGAGGCGTGGGGCGCGCTGCCCGTCGAGGAGCGCTGCCAGCGCGTGCTCCGCTTCCGCGACGCCATCGTCGACCGGTCGGACGAAATCGTCGACCTGCTGTCCCGCGAGTGCGGCAAGCCGCGCCACGAGGCGCTGCTGCACGAGGTCCTGGTCGCGGCGGACATGGCGACCTACTTCGCGAGCACCGCCCCGAGGGCGCTCGAGCCGCGCGAGATCAAGCTCCACCTCTTCAAGCACCGGCGCAGCTTCGTCCACTACGTCCCGCGCGGCGTGGTCGGCGTGATCTCGCCGTGGAACTTCCCGTTCCAGCTCGCGCTGCGCGACGTGCTCGCGGCGGTGGTCGCCGGCAACGCCGCCGTGCTCAAGCCGAGCGAGGTGACGCCGCTCATCGCCCTGAAGCAGAAGGAGATCTGGGACGGCGCGGGCATGCCGGAGGACCTGTTCCAGGTCGTGACCGGCCTGGGGCCGACGGGCGCGGCGCTCATCGACAGCGGCATCCAGCTGCTCGTGTTCACGGGCAGCGTCAGCACGGGCAGGCGGGTCGCCGCGGCGTGCGGCGAGCGGCTCATCCCGTGCGTGATGGAGCTCGGCGGCAAGGCCCCGCTCATCGCGTGCGCCGACGCGGACGTCGAGCGCACGGCGCAGGCGATCGTGTTCGGCGGCTTCGCGAACGCGGGGCAGGTCTGCCTCTCGGTGGAGCGGGTCTACGCGCATCGCGAGATCCACGACCGTCTGCTCGAGCGCACGGTCGAGATCACGAAGGGACTGCACGTCGGCGATCCGAGCAGGGCGTTCGTCGACGTGGGGGCGGTCGTGTTCCCGCCGCAGATCGACGTGGCCGAGCGGCACATCAAGGACGCGGTCGAGAAGGGGGCGAGCGTGAAGACCGGCGGCAAGCGCGCGCCGGGGCCGGGCCAGTTCTTCGAGCCGACGATCCTGGCCGGCTGCGATCACGGGATGACCGTGATGACGGAGGAGATCTTCGGGCCGATCGTGCCGTTCATGCAGGTCGCGACCGAGGAGGAGGCGATCCGCCTGGCGAACGAGTCGCACCTCGGGCTGAACGCCTACGTGTTCTCGGAGGACACCGACCACGCGCGCCGGATCGCCGAGCGCCTGCAGGCCGGCGGCGTGCTGGTGAACGACGTGCTCATGAACGGCGCCTGCCCCGACGCGCCGTTCGGCGGCGTCAAGCAGAGCGGGTTCGGCCGGGTGATGGGCGAGGACGGGCTGCGGCAGATGTGCGACGTCAAGCACATCAACGCGGACCGCGTGAACCTGGGGGCGAGGGATCCGCTGTGGTTCCCGTACACCGAGGCGTCGTACGGCTGGTTCAAGCGGGGGCTGCGCGCGCTCTACTCGAGCGGCGGCCTGCTGCGGCGCATCGGCGAGCTGTTCTAGCGCGCCGAGCGGGCTGGGGCTCGACGAGCGCACGGGCCGGCCGGACGATCCCGCGGGCCCCGAGGGATCGTCGCCGGCCCGCGGGCGCCCGCTCAGGCGTCGCGCGCGCAGTGCACGTCGAACCCTTCGGCGTAGGCCATCCCGACCGGGAGCCCCCGCAGCCGCATGTCCTCGCAGAAGTGGTCGATACAGATACCTCGCCGGCCAAACTGGCTGTGATGCGCCGCGATCGCCGACATCTTGCGATCGACCGTGGAGGAGACGTCGATCCACACCCGAGGTTGCCAGCTACGGATCGCCGGCCGGCACGCGCTCGGCGCGTAGAAATAGAGGTCGGACCGCAGGAGCCGCATCGCGCTGAGCACGCCCCGGTGCACGAGGACGTGGTCATAGTGGGTCTCGTCGCTCGAGTGGGTGAAGAGCGCCGCCGGAGCGTGCGCGCGCATCACGGCGTCGAGGCGCCTGACGAGCTCGTGCATCCGCAGATCCTCGACGCGGATGCACCGCTCCGGCTCGAGCGCGACGAGCTTCGCGCCGAGCAACGACGCGGCGGCGGCGCTCTCCGAGAGCCGCTCGTCGAGCCTGTCCGGCACGGCGACGATCACCATGATCACGTTGGCGCCGACCTCCGAGAGCCGAGCGACCGTCCCGCCCATCCCGATCTCCACGTCGTCGGGGTGCGCGCCGACCGCGACGACCGTCTTGCCTGCGTAGCTGGAAATGAAGCTGCTCATTGCCCCCCCTGATGCTCGCTGTCGAGGTCCGTCCACCGCGGCTCGCGGTACAGAAAAAGCGTGAAGTCGTTCGGAAGATAGTCGTGGCGAAGCGTGACCGTCGGCGTCAACGTCAGCGCGCGCGCGAGCGCCTCGAGCGGCTCGACGTACAGGCGCTGCGGCGCCTTGCGCGGGGCGCGCGCGCTCAGGAAATTCACCGCCACGGCTCGCCGGCAGAGCTCGTACAAGCGCGTCAGGGTGGGAACGATCCGCCCTGCCGCGCTGGGCGTCTCCAGCCCGAAGATGCCGCTCGCGATCACGTAGTCGTAAGGCCCCGAGAGATCGACCGTCAGGATGTCGCCCGCCAGAAACCGCGCGGGCCCCGGCCCCTGGTGCCGCCGGCGAGCCTCGGCCACGAGGTGCTCGCACAGCTCGAGGCCCGTGTAGTCGGGCACGACGCCCCGCGCCCAGAGATAGCGGACGAAGTCACCGAGCCCCGCACCGGCGTCGAGCACGCGGGCCCGGTGGAGATCGCCCACGCTCCTCAGCACGTCAAAGCGGTGGAGCTGCGACTCACGGTTGTTGAAGCCGAGCCCCCGGTGCGTGTAGCCGTGCTTCGCGACCTCCGCGTGGTAAAAGGCCCGAACGCCGTCGGCGTCGGCGGTGAGCTCCACCGCCTCACTCCGCTGCGCGCACATCGGCCCTCGGCTCCTCTCTGGCATGGACGGCGCGCGTCGCCTGCGGCCGGCTCGGCGAGGGCGCGCGCTCTCCCCGCAGCACCGACGCGCTCGCGCTCCCGCAGTTGAAGAGGAGATCGACCACCGCGAGCTGAGGCAAAAACGCCTCGGGGGGCCGGAGCTGGGGATAGACGGGGTGCTCGAACGTCTGCCATGCGACCCGCAGGCCCGCCGCCTCGAACATCTCCGCGTCGATGTAGCTGCGCGATCCGCCCCCGCCGGCGAGGTACGTGTCCGCGCCGAGGATCTGGCACAGGTTCACCATCATGTCGGCGCGCGCCCCCTGGAGCCCGCAGAGCGACGTGCTGTACACGATCGGCGTGCTGATCTCGAGCTGGTCGAGGAAGTAGCGGAGGAGGACATCGTTCAGCTCGACGAGCCGATGCCAGGGGCGCGTCAGCACGTCGGCCAAGAACGGCCGATACTGCCCGTAGTACGGCGCCCTGGAGTAGGCGTGATCGAGGGTCCGCACCATCCGCTCGCCCCAGGTGATGCTCCCGTCGGGCGCGTTCTCGATCTCCTTGTCGCAGATGAGCTCCGCGCGCGAGCGCTGGCGCACGGGGACGCTCAGCCAGGCGGCGCCGGCGCGGGTCTTGATCCTGTTGCGGTTCTGATAATTCTGCCGCTCGAACTGCACGTGATCGAGCACCACGAACACGTCCGAACGACGGATCTTGTCCAGATACCCCAACCAGGGCAGAAAATGCGATTGGTGTGCACTGATGATCATGTTCCCCCCCTCGGCCAAAGAGCGCGCACGGCAGGCGCCGCTCGGCGCCCTCGAGAGCGCGATCGCGACGACCGCTCCAAACAAGGTATCTTCAAGCCCAGCTACCGATCACCGCCGACCCGCGAGAAGCCGCGACCGCGCGGGCAGGCAGAAGACAAGAGCGCCGCGACCGCGCTCGCGCCCCGCCTCCCTGTGTCGCCGCTGAGCGTCGCGACGCCTCGATCTCGACGCCCCGCTACGACCTATCAGCCTTCGCCCAGCAGGCGCGCGAGCTCCTCCACGTGGACGCGGAGGTACTCGATCTCGGCCTTGACGTGGACGAGCTCGAACCAGGTGTTCTGCGCATAGATCTTCGCCCTCCGGTCGGTCAAAGGCTCCACGGAGCGCAGCCTCGCCTCGAGCTCCGCGAGCAGCGCGCGCGTCCGCTCCAGCCGGCGCTGCTCGGCCCGGTGGGCGGCGGTGAGCTCCAGGATGACCTGCTCGACGCGGTCCCTCGTGCCCCCCACCTCGGAGGCCGTGAGGCGCCTCCGCCCCGCCGCCGCGCGCTCGTCGTGGCCGCGCTGGAACATCATGCCGAGGTTCACCGACGCGCGCAGCGCGCCGAAGACCGGGATATCCTGCCGCGCGCCGAAGACGTGCAGGTATCCCCCCTGCACGCTGACATCCCAGGCGTAGGAGCGCCGGAGCGCGGCGTTGTACCGCTCCACCAGCGCGTCCGCCGCGTCGTGCTCGCGCTTGAGCTCCGCCACCGTCGCGGTCGGCGGCGCGCCGCGGCCGCGCGCCATCTGCAGATCCCGCGCTGTCTGGTCCACCTCGGCCAGCAGGTCGTGCACCCGGAGGGTCAAGCCGTCGAGCTCGTCGACGGTGGCCAGGGACTGCTCGAGCGCCGCCTTCGTAGAGCTCAGGATCTCCTGCGCGCGCGGCGTCGCGGCCGTGAGGACGGCGAGCTTCGCCGAGAGCGCGCCGCTCGTGAGCACGTCCTGGAAGGCCGCGATGTAGGCGTTCAGCTGGCTCAGGGCGCGGTGGCGCACGCACTCGGCCCTCGCGCGGTCCCGGAGCAGCCCCGCGCGGTAGAGCCCCGCCGCGCTGTAGCTCGCGCCGACGGAGAGCCGGGGCTGCGCGTGCAGGCTGCCGGCGTCGCCCGGGGCGTCGAGGCCGCTCGACACGTCGAGCTGGCCGAACAGGGTGGGTGACATGAGCAGCGCGCTCTCGGACCCGGCTGTCCCGGTCACGAGCTGACAGTACGCCTCGGCGTCCTCTTGCCAAGCCGTCCTGTCGCGCGCGGCGCCCGCTCGATCGGCGCTCGGCTCCGCGGCCGCGGTGGATGAAAGGACGAGCCCCGCAAAGACCAGAGTCGCTCGCGACAACATGTCACCTCCCTACGAACAGCCCGTCGACCCCCGACGCGATCGCTGACCGCAGCGCCCCTCAGCACCTCTCGGACCAACGCGCAGAGCCAAGTCATCGAGACGATAAGACCTCTTCACGAATCCGACCGAGAGGGGCTCCTTCTCTTTCGCCGCTACCCGTTCATCCATTCTTTCCGACCAGTTGTAACGGCATGACTTTCTGAAACGCTCCCCACCTCTGTGTAAATGGTCGTCATTAAACGACCTGAGCAGCGATGTCCCGGGCGACACGACGCCACCGCGGGTGCCAGCCGACATCCAACAGCGCAGATCTGCCGTGCAGCATTTGCACGCGCGACGAGAAATTACGACACACAGGGGAATGCTTGTTGGCGCTGAACACACCGCGGCCCGTTCGCGGACCTCTGCCGCGCGGGGCGAGCGCGCCCTGAGGCGCGCGCCTCGCTCGGAGATGGGGCCGTGCGCGCCAGCCGGAGCTCGGATGTGAGGTGATTGAATCGGATCCCGTGGGCGACGCCCGGCGCCCGGATCGCTGGTTCGCGGGTCGGAGGCCCGTCAGAGATCGCTGACGCGCGGCGCTGGTGCCGCGTCGCCCGAGCTCGTCCCTGGTTCGTCGCGGGAGGGCCGGGGCGCAGGCGGGTCACGTCAGGGGCCCGCCGGAGCGCAGGCCCCGTGAGCGACGAGCCAGAGACGAGCTCGGGGCACGACGTACCAGGCGCTCAGGGCACGACGTACCAGTCGCTCAGTCCCCCTCTGCGCTCGCGCACCTCGCGGGGAGCGACCCCGGGCTCGGCGGCGGCGCCGCGCCCGGCGTGGCGCTGGCGTAGAACTCGACCGTGAAGCGGCCGTTGTCCGTGCGCAGCCCTACCGGGCCGTCGAACGAGAGGACGCTCTGATCCAGGGAGCCTTCCCAGGCGAGGATCCCATCCGCGACGACCTCGAGCGCGGTCCCGCGCAGATCGGCGCGCAGGACGTGCCAGCCGCCGTCGGTGAGCGCCGGCACCGGCGCCGATCGGTGCGGCTTGATGTTCCTGTAGCCGTTCGCGCCGCACTCCGCGTAGGCCTGTTTTCCCGGGTTCTGCTTCACCGTCACCCAGAGGCGCGGCGACGGCTCGATCGTCCACATGACGTAAACGACGTTGCAGCCGTCCTGAGAGCGCAGCTTCAAGCCGATCTGCCGCCGCAGCTCTCCCGAGTCGAGCGGCGCCGAGTCCGCGGTCGGCCCATCGTAGCGGAAGCGCAGGGCCGCGGCGGGGGGCGTCATCGCCGTGAGCACGGCGCGCGTCATGGGGTGATCCACCGCGAACCCCCACCAATCGACCGGCCTGATGGCGCCGCTCGTGACGCAGAGCTCCGCCGGGCGCGCGGCGCGGAGCGCTGGCCAGCCGGTCCGGGCGACGGACGCCTGCCGATCCGCGGCGTCCGGGTCATGGCGGGCCGTCGTGTCGCTGGACCGAGCGCGGTGACGCCCCCCGTCACAGTCCAAGAGCGCCCCGCCCGCGACAACCGCAAAGACCACAACGGCTCGGCACCACATGGGGACTGACTCCTTGGTACAGCGGCGCGCCCCGTCGCACGGGGGACGGGGGCACCGCGCATCATGACCCGGAATCATAGCAAGAGCGGCACGGAGCCGACCAGGAGGACCTTCGCCTGCGCTGCCTGTTCGTCGTCGATCTGCAGCTGCACCATCTGCCCGCGGCTGACCCAGTTCCCCTTCATCGGATGGCTTGCGTGGACCTCTCCCTCGATCAGCTCGACCACCTTCCCCGCCCGCCTGCACCAGACGAAGAGCAGCTCGCAGTGGTAGACCGGGCTATCGTTCGAGATGTTCTCGATGTTCTCGTACGGCACGAAGGCGACCGTCAGGTCCCTGTCCACGGCCTTCAAGTACGGCGACCCCTGCATCGCTCGAATGGTCCGCTCGTGGCTCGCGATCATCCCGTCTATCACGGCGAGGTTCGCCTCGATGGCCTTCTGGCTCTCTTGCGCCCTCGCGACCTCGACGACCGAGTGCTCCAGCTCGCGCGTGAGCGAGAGGACATCGTAGGTGAGCGGGCGCGCGGGGGCCGCGCCGATCCCGGGCGCGCTCACCGCCACGTCGAGCGCGCCGACGCGGCGCGAGAGCGCCTCGATCTGGCTGTTCAGCGCCACCGCCTTCTCGTCGAGCGATAGCGTCGAGTGCGCGATCTGGGCGAGCTGGTAGCTGCCGCTCACGAGATCGTCCTGGTTGATGAGGTGGGCGTCGTAGAGGCCCTCCATGCGCTCCCGGGAGAGGCCGGCGTACGCCTCGCTCGATCGCTGGATCTCCGCCCTCGCGGACGCGTGCGCCGCGACGAGGCGCGAGAGCCGCTGGAGCTCGGCCTTCCGGTCGCCGAGCTCCTGCCGCATGGCCGCGGCGAAGCTCTCTTGAAACGCGCTCTCCATCGCGACGATCCGCTTCTCGTGGTCCAAGCGGCCCTGCGCGTCGCGCCGCTCGGCGATGAGCTTCTCCTTGAACGCCGTCTCCTGCGCGACGCGCGACTGGAGCGAGATGACCTTCTCGTCCGCCGGGGACAGGATGGTCGGCATCACCCACCTGCCGTTCACGGTGAAGAAGACATACGAGGCGATATAAGACACGATCCCGAGCAGGATCGCCGTCAAGATCGCGAAACCACACAGCTTGTATGCGGACACGATGAGCTGGTTGAGCCAGGCAACGCTCATCCGGCGCTTCACGGCGGCCGTGAGCTTGTCCGCGGCCCGCACGATCATCACGTTCATAACTACCCCCCCGGGATCTCAGGCCTCGCCGCGCCGCGCCATCCCCTCCGGCGGCGCGAAAGGCCTTTTGTTTGACGTTATCGAGCGACCCAGGCGCTAAGGAGGCCGCAGGGTCGAAGAGCCTCGCTCTCCGGGCCCGGCGTCCTCGGCGTCTCGACCGCGCACGAGCGCGTGCCGCTCAGGCGGCCGTCTTCTCGACGAGCGCCGGCTTCGGCGGCTCCGCTCCCTTCGCCGGCTCCGCCTCTTCAAGGGGCACGTCGGGCGCAGGCGCGTGCCCGCGCGTCTCCCAGCTGCTGGAGTCCAGCGTGAACAGGGCGAGCGGCGTGAAGAGCAGGTAGGTCACCGGCATGACGAAGGACATCGACAGGAACCAGCCCGGGTGCACCCGCATCGACTCAGGCAGCTCCCTCGTCCCCTGCCAGTAGATGGCCCCGAACACGGCGAGGACCGCGACGTGGAAGGCGGCGAGCTCCCAGAAACGCCACGCCGTGACCATCTCGACGATCGCCACCGGATACAGCACGAGCATCGCGAACTGCGACAGGTAGTGCAGCCCGATCACGGGGTGCAGCCTCCACGCGTGGCTCAGCCCGCAGCAGAAGTCGATGAGGTTCGAGCGCCGCCACCTCAGCTGCTGCGAGAAGTACTTGGTCAGGGTCGTCGGGACGACCGTCCAGCACACGGCGTCCAGCGTCAGCACCGTCTGGTACCCCGCCTTGACGATCTGACGCGTGAGGAAGCGATCCTCGCCGTATTTGATCGCTATGCCGAGGACGTTCCGCCGCTCGAGGATGGGCTCCAGCTCGAGGAGGACATGGCGGCGATACGCCGTCAGGCAGCCGGAGAGGCACATGACCGACGCGAACGCGCGCTCGAGGTTCTTCAGGTACTCGTACCCGAAGAAATACTTGATTGCCTGCATCCGGGTCAGCCAGTTGTCGTTCGCGTTCGACGCGATGACGCGGCCGCCGACGGCGGCGATCTCGTCCCTGACGAACCGGGCGACCAGCCTCCGCACCGCCTGGCTGTCCACGATGACATCCGAGTCGACCGAGACGATGATCTCCGAGCTCGCCTTCCGAACCGCGCGATTGATCCCCTTCCGTTTCCCCATGTTATGAGGGTTCCTGATCACGGCCACCCTGCTCGGACAGGTCGCCGCCGCCTTGCAGGCCCACTCGTAGCTCCCATCCTTCGAGCAGTCGTCGACGACCGTGACGTTCAGCTTCTCCGGAGGGTAGTCCTGCGCGAGCACGCTCAAGACCGTGTGGTAGACGCCCTCCCCCTCGTTGAACAGCGGGATCACGACCGTGACGGTCGGCTCGTAATCAGACCTCGTCGCGTCGAACTCGCTCCCCCTGATCCGCTTCCAGAACACGCCGCCGACGTACCGGTTCATGAACACTATTAATAATATCACGGCAAATGGGAAGAGAGTCATAACAGCCCACCCCAGTGGATTAGTTGGAATATCAATGCCACCGCATCGACGAAAAATCAATTCTGTCGATTGAAATATCCCCCGTCTGATTGAGCGCGCGTTGTTGACGGAACCAGCGAGGTCGAGAGCGAGGGCGAGTGTCTCAGGCGGCCGTCCGCGCGCCGTGGCGCCGCGCCGGCCGCCTCAGCCGAGCGTCGGTGAGGGGCGCGCACCGGCTCGCGCTGCTCCACCGGGGGCAGGTGCGCTTCCAGGGTGATGCGGGCGCCGGGCGGCGGATCGCTCGAGACGCCGGAGGACGCGCCCATCGCGCTCCCCGAGGGCGTCGCTCGGCTCGTCGTGCAGGCCCGCGCGCTGCGCGCCACGGCGGTCACGCCGACGAGGTCACCGTCGACCTCTGCGCGCCGGCGAGAACGCCCGCGCACGTCGCGGCGTGGATGGCCCACGAGCGCCATCACCCCCTCGGCCGGCGCCCGAGCCGCCATGGGCTCCAGCGGCTCGCGGAGCTCGCCGATGAGATAGAGCGGATCTGGAGCCGAGCCGGGACGCCGGAGGTGGCGACCGATCCCATGAGGCCCGAGCGCGCGGGCGCCTTCATCACGCGGACGCCCCGCGAGCGCAACCGTCGAATCCTGGTTGCCCTCATGGGAGACGCATGGCCGCCGCGCGCCGAGGCTGACTGGAATAGAACTGCCGCAGAAGCCGCAACGGACATGATGCCGCGTCATCCATGGAAGCCGCGTTGTTCGAGGGAGGCCTGGAAAGAGCATACGGGAGGCCTTCCGGGGCAGACGGCGATGGATCTGTCGAGGTCGACGGCACCTGCGCGCCGCGGAGGCGGGGGCGTGTCGAGCGTCGAGGGGCTCTGCGGACGGGAGCGGAGGAGGGCATATGGAGTGGAGCGTTCATGGATGGGTACGGTACGGGTGCGCGCTCGTGGGGCTCGCGGCCGTTCCCGGGTGCGCGGACGCGGAGGCGCCGGGCATACAGGAGACGCGCGGCGAGCTGACGGAGGCGCCGCTCACCGTCAGCCTCACGTTCGATGACACGCTCGCGAACCAGTTTCCGGCCGCGGCGATGCTCGAGGCGCACGAGATGCGCGGCACCTTCTTCGTCAACTCGCCGCGGCTCGGCGGGGCGGGATCGATGTCGCTGGCGCAGGTCAAGGAGATGCAGGACGGCGGCGCGACGTTGAACGGAGGACATGAGATCGGCGGCCACTCGCTTGGACATCAGCATCTCCCCGAGTTGAGCTACGACGGCAAGCGGATGGAGGTGTGCAACGATCGGGCGGACCTGCTGGCGAACGGCTTCGCCGCCCAGACCTTCGGCTATCCGTTCGGCGACGACGGCGGGACCGGCTCGGATGCCCGGACGGCGATCGACGACTGCAACTACAACCTGGCGCGGGACATCGGCGGGTTGAACAACGCCGCCGGGTACTGCGGGAGACCACCGAGCAACACGAGCGGCAGCCACGCCGAGTCCATCCCACCCCGGGACAGGCACGTCGTCCGCACCCCTGCCTCGATCGGCCCCGGGTGCGCGCTCGACGATCTCATGGCCTACGTCGACAACGCGCGGCTCAACACGAGCGGCCCCGGCTGGATCGTCTTCCCGTTCCACAACGTCTGCGACGGCTGCAGCAGCAACGCGATATCGCCCGCGCTGCTCGCGCAGTTCCTCGGCTGGCTGCGGGGTGAGGTCGAGTCGGGTCGGGTCGTGGTCAAGCCGATGCGCGACGTGATCCCCGGGCTCGTCGAGCCCGCCGTGATCTGGAACGGCGAGGGCGGGTTGCTCAAGAACGCGGCGCTCGAGCGCTCCGGGAGCGTCGATCCGAGCCTGGCCCACTGCTGGCAGCGGACAGGCGACGGCCTGAACAGGTATCGATGGGAGCGCATCACGGGTCGCCGGGGTTTCGGGCTGCGGCTGACGATCAGCGCCTATGAGACCGGCGGCCGCCACCTCACCTCGACGCAGGACAGCGGCGCGTGCGCCCCGGTGAACGCCGTCGAGGGCCAGCGGTTCACCGCGTCGGCGTACTACCGGTCGAACGCCTCACCGGTGCTCGCGGTCCACTACAAAGACGCGTCTGGCTGGCATGTCCTGGAGGAGTCCGCAGCAGGCCGGCTGCCGCCCTCGCCGGAGTCGTGGGCGAGCGCGAGGCTCACCACGAGCGCGCCTGTCCCCGAGGGGGCAACGCACGTCTCGGTCTCGCTCGGTCTCCGCGCGGCCGGCTGGGTCGAGATGGACGACTTCCGCTTGACGCCCCGCTGAGCACCGCATGTCCCGCCGGCGCGGCGCCCCCTCCCCTCCACGCGCCTGCCACCGGCTCGCCTGCCGCCGGCTCGGCTACGCGGCAGCCGCCGGCTCTCCCGCCGTCGCGTTCGCCGCCGCGCCGCCGCCTACGGCCTCGATCGGGGCCTCCTCCAGCGCCGCCGCGAGGACCTGGCTCATGTCGTCCACGAAGATGAGCTCGAGCGCCGCCCGGATCTCCGCCGGGATCTCCTCGGCGTCGCGCGCGTTCTTCTGCGGCAGGATGACCCGCGTGATCCCGGCCCGGTGCGCCGCGAGCACCTTGGACTTGATCCCGCCGACCGGCAGCACCCGGCCGCGCAGCGTGCACTCGCCCGTCATCGCCGTGTCCGAGCGCACCCGCCGCCCCGAGAGCAGCGACGTCAGCGCCGTGAACATCGTCACGCCCGCGGACGGGCCGTCCTTGGGCACGCCGCCCGCCGGGACGTGGATGTGCAGGTCCTCCGCCTCCAGCCTCGCCGCGTCCACGCCGAGCTCGCCGGCGTGGCTGCGCACGTAGGTCAGCGCCGCCTTCGCCGACTCCTTCATCACGTCGCCGAGCTGGCCGGTGATCTCGACCCTCCCCTTCCCCGGCATCCGCGAGGTCTCGATGAACAGGATGTCCCCGCCCACCGGCGTCCACGCGAGCCCGGTCGCGACCCCGGGCACGCTCGTGCGCTCCGCTACGTCGCTGAAGAAGCGGACCTTGCCGAGGTAGTTGTCCAGGTGGCGCGGCTCGATGACCACGCGCGGGATCTTGCCGTCGGCCGCGCGCGCGATCTCCAGCGCGATCGCCCGGCAGAGCTTCTTGAGCTCGCGGCCGAGCTGCCGCACGCCGGCCTCGCGCGTGTAGTCGCGCACGATCGCCGCGAGCGCCTCGTCGGTCACCGACAGCGCCTCTGCCTCGATCGCGTGCTCCTCGAGCTGCTTCGGGAGCAGGTGCGAGCGCGCGATCGCCACCTTCTCGTCCGGCGTGTAGCCGGACAGCTCGATGACCTCCAGCCGGTCCCGGAGCGGCGCGGAGAGCGCGCCGAGATCGTTCGCCGTGCAGAGGAACAGCACCTCCGACAGATCGAACGGGAGCTCCAGGTAGTGGTCGACGAACGTCCGGTTCTGCTCGGGGTCGAGCACCTCCAGGAGCGCGGCCTCGGGCGAGCCGCGCCACCCGGCGCCGAGCTTGTCGACCTCGTCGAGGAGCACGACCGGGTTCTTCACCCCGGCCTTCTTCAGCGCGTGCACGACGCGGCCGGGCAGCGCGCCGACGTACGTCCGCCGGTGGCCGCGCAGCTCCGCCTCGTCGTGCACCCCGCCGAGCGAGATGCGCACGAACGGGCGGCCGGTCGCGTCCGCGATCGACTGGCCGAGCGAGGTCTTGCCCACGCCGGGCGGGCCCGCGAAGCAGAGGAGGGTCGCGCGCGGCTCGCCGGTCAGCTTGAGCACCGCCATGTGCTCCAGGATGCGGCGCTTCACGTCGTCGAGGCCGCGGTGGTCCTCGTCGAGCTTGGCCTTCACCGCGTCGAGGTCGTCCTTCACGGCCGCCCGCGCGCTCCACGGCAGGTCGGCGATCCACTCGAGGTAGGTGCGGATCACGTTGTGCTCCGCGCCCTGCTGGCCGACGGACTCGAGGCGCCGGAGCTCACGATCGGCGACCGCGCGCGCCTCGTCGGGGAGCCCGGCCTCGTCGAGGCGCCGCCGGAGGAGCGACAGCTCGTCCTCGCCCTCGGCGCCGCCCGCGAGCTCCTTCTGGATGGCCCGGAGCTGCTCGCGGAGGATCACCTCGCGCTGCCCCTTGCCGAGCTCGCGCCGCACGTCGGCGTCGATCTTCTTCTTCATGTCCGCGAGCGCGGCCGCCTCGTTGAGCAGCTCGGCGACCCGCTGGAGCCGCGGCGCCACGCGCAGCTCGGCGAGCACCTCCATCTCCTTGTCGGTCGGGAGGCCGAGCGCGCCCGCGATCTGGTCGGCGAAGAGGCCCGGCTCGGCCCGGCTCGCGGAGGCGATCTCGGCGAGGTTCGAGCCGATCCTGGGGCCGAGCTCGCGGGCGCGCCCGCGCAGCGACGAGGCGAGCAGGCGCGCCTCCTCGGCGTCGCCGGGGAACTCGGGCGTGACCGCGCCCTCGGCGCGGAGGTACGGCGCGGCCTCCACCAGCGCCGTCAGCGCGAAGCGATCGAGCCCCTCGATCACCAGCCGGAAGCCGCTGGAGACGCGCGTGATGTCGACGACGCGCGCGAACGTGCCGAGGTCGTGGAGGTCCTCGCGCCGGGGGTCCTCGACCTTCGGATCGCGCTGCGCGATCACGCCGATCACGTCGCCCGCGTGAACCGCGTTGAGCAGCGCCACCGAGCGGGCGCGGCCCACCGGCAGCGTGAGCACGGTGCCCGGGAAGAGCACGCCCGTGCGGAGCGGGAGCAGGGGAAATGGAGACGGAGGCGCGACGGCGCCGCTGCGAAGCTGGCTCATGCAAACTCCTCGGGCAGCGGTCGGCTCGCGCCATCCCTGCCGGATTCGGTGGACGGGGGTTGATGGGGAGCGGCCCGCGAACGCGCCGCCGAGGGCGCGCGGCGCAGGGCCGGACGCTCACGTGGACCGCCGAACGCGACCGTTCGAGCGAGCTCCGTGAATCGATGAACGAAAAGTAAATTCGTTCATGCTCCCGTCAACCCGCTCCCATGAGCGGGGGGTGGACGGCTCGGGTCGCCCGCGCGTCGAGCGCGGCGCTCGCTCAGAGCACCTGGACGCCGAGCACGACACCGGGCCAGGCGCGCGTGGCCACCGTGTCGTCGAGCTGGAGGTCCAGGCTGCCGTAGGGGCTCAGCCGGGCGTCCTCGACGGTCTCCGCGTACGCGACGTTGTAGCTCGGCCCCCCGAAGAGCGCGAGGTCCGGGGAGAGGCGGAAGCCGAGGAGAGCGCGCGCCTGAGACATCATGGACGAAGGGTTGAGCCTCGAGATCTCGTGGAGCGAGTACCAGAGCACGTCCACGTCGGCATAGACGCGCTCGGCGATGGAGATGCGGCCGCCCAGGCCGAGCGTGAACGCCGTGAGGGGCCGGTCGCCCGCGAGGCGCATGCCGACCCCGTAGATGTTGTGGAAATGGTCGCTGCCGTGCTTGAGCCCGGCCATCACGATCCCGGACTCGAGCCCCCAGACATCGAGGTGGAGCCGGCCGTCGCGGATGAAGTTGAGCAGACCGAGCGAGAAAGGTGAGTCGTCGGCGTAATTGACGAGCCCGATCTGCGCGCTCTTCACCTTCCCCCGGGCCACGTTCACGAGACCGGCCTGCATGCCGGTCGACTCCCCCGTGGCGACGTTGGCCAGGCTGATCTGCGCGCCCGCCGACCTCCCCGCGGCGACGTTGGCCAGGCCGATCTGCGCTCCCGAGAGCTCGCCCGTGGCGACGTTGACCAGGCCGATCTGCGCGCCGTCGACCGGGCCCACGGCGAGGTTCGCGAGGCCGGTCTGCGCGCCCGCGACGGGGCCGGTGGCGACGTTCGCGAGGCCGGTCTGCGCGCCCGCGACGGGGCCCGCGGCGAGGTTCGCGAGGCCGGTCTGCGCGCCGTCGACCGGGCCCACGGCGAGGTTCACGAGGCCGGTCTGCGCGCCGTGGAGCGACGTGGAGAGGTTGACCCCGCCCGTCACCTGCGCGCCGCGCACCGGGCCGGCCACGAGGTTGCCGACCGAGGAGATCTGCGCGCCGCACAGGAACGAGGACTCGATGTTGACGCCGGCGCCGAGCTCGACGCCATCGACGCCCGCCGTGTACCCGCCGAGGAGGTTCAGCGAGTAGCGGCGGACGACGTCCGTGCCGACGACGCCCGAGGTGCCGACGAGCGGGACGATGTCGCCGCCCACGACGACCGAGCTGGCGCCGGCGAGCGCGCAGGCGGGCGCGGGCCGCGCGCGCGGGGGGCGCGGCGCCGGCGGCCTCCCGGGGCGGGGCGGCGCCGGGCGGCCCGCGGCCGGCGGCGCGGGAGGCGCGGCGGCGGGCGCGGCGGGCGCGCGCTTGCTCAGGGCCGCGGTGAGCTCCGCCGCCTCGTCCCGGACGAGGTTGCCCGCGAGCAGGGCGATCGCCTCCGCGGCGCGGCCTGGGTCCTGCGGGAGATCGATGGTGCGCCCGATGTGGCGGCCATCCTGGGCGTGGAACGTCAGCGTGACCTGCCCATCGGGCTCGCCGCGCAGGACGAGCGTGGGCCGCCCGGCGCTCGCGGCGGAGACCGCCGTCACGGGGCCGGCGAGCTCGCGCTCGACGGCCGCGCGCACGGCGTCCGCGTCGAGCGTCCACGGGGCGTCCTCGACGAGGAGATCGAGGCCTGCGGCGCTCGGCTCCGCGGCGAGCGCGCCCGCGGGGGCGGCGGCGGCCGCGGCGAGCGCGAACGTGGCCGCGAGCACGCGGATCGCCGCGGCGCCCGCGCGGAGGCCGCGGAGGCCCGCGCCGCGGAGAGCCTGGCCGTGGAGGCCCGGGCCGCGGAGGCCCGCGCCGCGACCGACCCGCCCGCGCGCGGAGCGCGACGATCCCCGCGGAGGAGCGCAGGGAGGAGCTGCGTTGCGTGTGTTCATCAACCGTGCTGTGCCCGCTCGCCGCGCGATCGTTCACGCGCCGCCGTGTCACCGGCCATCGCTGCTCAGCGCCTCGAGCAGCGAGCGCGACTCGGTCTGCCGGTAGCCGCCGAAGGCGCCGCGCGCGAACGGCTCGAGCGCCCTCCGCGCCTCGGCCGCGCGGCCCAGGCGAACCAGGCAGAGCGCGCGGTTGTACTGCGCCTCGACCGCGAAGCGGCCGCGCGGGGCGGCGGCGAGGTACGTGTCCCACGCGGCGAGCGCGGCGGCCGGGTCGCGGTCGACGAAGTGCGCGCGATGCGCCGCCTGATAGAGGGCGTGCGCGTCGGGCCCGACGGGCGCCGCCGGGGCGGCCTGGGGGTCGTCGGCCGGCGACGGGGCCGACGAGAGCTCCGCGTCATCCGGCGCCGCGCGGGCGGTGGGCGAAGGGGGCGGGACCGCCGCGCGCCTCGGCGCCCGCGCGCTCACGGGGGGCGCGCTGGGCGCGGGCGCCTCGCTCTGGGGCGGGGCCTCGGGTAGGGCGGGCGCCTCGCTCTGGGGCGGGGCCTCGGGTAGGGCGGGCGCCTCGCTCTGGGGCGGGGCTTCGGGTGGCGCGGGCGCCTCGCTCCGCGGCCCGCGCCGCGCGGAAGGCGGCGCGGGCGGGATGTCGGGCGGGTCTGCCGCGCTCAGGCCGAGCTGGGACGCGAGATCGTGCCAGGCGCCCGGGAACCAGCGCGCCGCCGACGCCCACGCCACGGAGCCGACGAGCACGGCGGCGAGCGGGACCACCACGCGGACGGTCGTGAGGCGGCGAGCGCGCTGCGCCCTCAGGCTCCGCATCACGCGGGCGCGCGTCTCACCAGGACGGGCCCGCGATGCGTCTGCCTCCTCGCGCAGGGCGCGCGTGGCCTCGCGGAGCACGTCGTCGTTCATGGCGTCCTCTCTTCCAGCAGCGTACGGAGCTTCTGCTTCGCATGGAACAGGCGGGTCCGCACCGTCGCCTCGGGCACGCCCAGGATCTCGGACACCTCGCGCGCGCTCCGCTCCTCGACCTCGCAGAGCACGAAGGTCGCGCGCTGCGGGGTCGGCAGCGCGTCGAGGGCGCGGTTCAAGGCCTGGGCGAGGGCGGCGCGGCCGACCTCCCGCTCGGGGCTCGGCGCCCTCGCCTCCTCCGGCTCCAGGGCGAGGCGCTCCATGGCCGCGCGGCGGCGCGCGGCCGCGCGGAGGTGGTGGCGGGCGTGGTTGACCGCGATCGCGATGAGAAACGTCTTCAGCGACGAGCCGCCCCGAAACCGCTGGATGGCCTGCGGCAGGCTGACGAAGACGTCGTGCGTGAGGTCCTCGGCGGACGCGTCGTCGCCGGTGAGGCGGCGGGCGAACCCGCGCACCGCCTCGTAGTGCTGGTCGTACACCTCGCCGATCGCCGCGGCGTCCCCTCGCCGCAGCCGCTCGACGAGGGTGTCCTCCGCGGACGGCGCGTCGTCGGCGCCGCGGGAGAACAGGAACGGCACGAGGAGGGCCATGGCCCTCATCGGGCTCCACCTCTCCGGCGCGTGCCGGGGCTCCGCGGCCCCCTCCGGCCGTCCCGGTGCCAAGCCCGTTGTCCGCTGCGTCCCGTCGCGATCCATCCGGTCGTCGTCATCGTTACATCCGAACGCGCCCCGCGGCGCCGCTCTTTTTCCACCAGCGAGCGTCGGGAGGTCGGGGGCGGCAGGAGGCACAGGGCTTCGTGCCCGGGAGGGAGGAGATCGTTCATGGCTGCGCGCCCGATTCGTGCCCGGAGGGGCCGGGATCGTTCAACCGCGGCGACAGAAAGTCGGAGGGGAGGTCCTCCGGGCGGGTTTGCGGACGTCCTGCGGGCGGGCGAGGGAGCGCGCGCGTCGTAAACGTGCGGAGACGAGCGCGCCGTTGAACGGAGCGCGCGGGGCCGGGCACCCAGGGTCGAGTGGGCAGCGGGCGCCGCGGCGACGGCCGGCGCCGCTGCCGTGGATCCTTCTCGCCCGTCAGGAGTGACGACCTATGAGCATGCGCAAGGCCTTCGAGTGGGGACTCGGTCTCTCGATGTCTTTCTTCGCCACGACGATGATCGGTTGCTACATCGAGGCCGACGAGATCTGCGACTGGGACGAGGACTGCCACTGGGATGAAGGGCCGGATGTCCCGCGCCCGGATCGCGACCACGATATCGAGATCCCGGGCGGCGACGACGATGACGACGAGGTCCCGGACGGCGACGACGTGATCGTGGTCGGCGGCGCTTCGGGCAGCGGGGGAGCCGGAGGGAGCTCGCCCGAGGATCCGGGCGCCTGCGAGGCGGACTGCGACTGCCCGAGCGGAGAGGAGTGCGTCGCCGGGGCGTGCAGGACGCCGTGCGCGGCCTCGTGCGACTGCGCCGAGGGGGAGTCGTGCGTGGACGGGTACTGCGAGGCCCCGCCCGAGCCGGCCATCTCCTGCGAGGCGGATTGCGACTGCCCCGGCGGCGCGGCGTGCGTGGAGGGGGTCTGCGCCTGACCTACGCCGCGCTCCGCCGCGGCGCGCGCCGCATCAGGTGGCCTCCCTGCCCCGCCGGAGCGCGAACGCCACGCCCTCCTGCAACGTGAGGAACGTCCGGAGGCGAGCCATCGAGATGCCGAGCTCGACGAGCTGCCGCGCCGCGTCCGGGCTCAGGCCGGTCAGCACCGGCTCGGCGCCGAGCAGCCGGACCGCGCCCGCCGTCCGCTCGAGCTCGACGGCCATCTGCGCATCCATCCTGGGCACGCCCGTGACGTCGATGATCGCGGTCCGGGTGCCCCGCGCGACGATGCCCCGGAGCAGCGCCTCCCGCATGCTCTCCCCGCGGCGCGCGTCGAACTCTCCGACGAGCGGGATCACGACCACGCGATGGGAGATCGGCACGATCGGCGTCGACAGCGCGCTGAGCGCCTCGACCTGCGCCTTGAGCGAGATCTCCCGCTCTCGCAGCAGGCGCTCTTCCTCCTGGCGCTGCCTGAGCTCGGTGATGTCGGTCAGGGAGATGATCGCCTCGGAGCGCCCGCCGCCCAGGGCCGTGACGCGCATGTCGAGGTGCCGGCGCGTCCCCGCGCCCTCCGCGGTGAACTCCATCCGCTGGATCGTGGCCTGATCGATCGCGCGCTGGACCAGCGCGACCGCGCGCGCCGCGTCGCCCTCGGGCACGAGATCCTCCAGGGATGACGGGGCGGCGCCGCCGCCGAAGGCGGCGCCCCCCGGCTGCGGCCGGACCTCGAGGCACCGCCCCTGCCGGTCGACCCGCAAGATCCCCTGCGGCAACGCGTCGAGGAGCGCCCGGAGGTGCGCCTCGCGCTCGATCAGCGCGGCGTGGGCCCTCGCGCGCTCCCGCTCGTGCCTCCACTTTGCGCCGAGCGCCGCCGCCATCTGCCGGACCTCCATCGGCTCGAACGGCTTCTTCAGGATCAGGTAGCGGTCCACCTGCGAGAGCCGGTTCGCGATCTCCTTCCAGGACAGGTCGGTGTACGCGGTGCAGAACACGGCCTGGATGTCCGGGTCCTCCTCGAAGATCCGGTGGAGCGTCTCGACCCCGTCGATCCCGGGAGGCATCCGGAAGTCGACGAACGCGACCGCGTAGGGCTCCCCGCGAGCGCGCGCCGCTCGCACGAGCTCGATCCCCTCCTCGCCCTGGTGCGCGAGCGTGAGCTCGAAATCGAGCTCGACCACCGGGAGGGATCGCGGCGCCTCGATGTCGCCGAAGAGCTCGGCCTCGTGCTCCTCGAGCGAGGCCCTGGAGGGGTTCGGCCTCAGGATCCTTAGGAAATCATTGTGGATTGACGCGTTGTCGTCGATGATCAGGATCCGTGTTCTCTTAAGCAAGCTCGCCTTGTTCATCTCCACCTCGGCCCGCGTCGACGCTTCGAGCTCGGGATGCCGGGCATGGCACGTCCAACGAAATGCACAGGAGATCGCGGCAGCGCCCCGGCCGCGCGGTCCTCAGTCGACGGCCTCGGCATGGATGCTCCCGCTCCGGGGCGCCATGGCCGGGAGCTCGAGCGTGAACCTGGCGCCCTGGCCAGGCCCCTCGCTCTCCGCGCGGAGCGTCGCGCCGAGCAGCCGCGCCTCCAGCACGCTCGCGTGCAGGCCGAGCCCCGTGCCCTCGGGCCACGTGGTGAACCCCTGCTGGAAGAGCCGCCCAAGGTGCTCCGGCGCGATGCCGACGCCGGTGTCCTCGACCTCCACCGAGCAGCCGCCCCCCTCGAGCGGCGCGCACCGGATGAGCACCCGGCGGGTCGAGCTCGCCGAATAGCACACCGCGCGCCGCGCGTTGGTGACGAGGTTGGTCACGATCTGCAGCAGCCGGTGGCGATCCGTCTCGATCCGGATCTCCTCCGCGAGCTCGCAGACGACCTCGATGCCGTGGTGCGCGCGCTCGGCGCGGTTCAACCCGACGCGCAGGGCGTCCTCGATGACGGAGGCGACCATGACCGACTCGACGATGATCTTCATCCCGGCGTTCCGGAGCTGATCGGACACGATGTCGCGGATGCGGCTCACGCACTCGCCGAGCTCCGCGAGCTCGGAGCACGCGGCCTCGTGCTCGGCCGCGAGGTGGCACGAGAGCTCCTCGACGTACTCGATGAGCCGCTGGCCGCGCGGATCGCTCGCGAGGAACCCGCCGAGATCGTGCCTGTTGGCCCGGAGGAGCTGCGCCACCTGGGCGAGCCGCGGGACGCGCGACTCCGCGAGCCGCTCCGAGAGCTGCATCCGCAGCACCATGACGCTGTTCAGCGCGTTGCCCACGTTGTGCATGGCGCTGCCCGCGATCTCGGCCATCCCCGCGCGGCGCGCGGCGTCGACGAGCTTCTGCTGCGTGCTGCGCAGCTCGCGCGTGCGCTCCTCCACCCTCCGCTCGAGGCCCTCGTAGACGAGCGCGTTGTTGAACGAGACGGCCGCCTGCGCGGCGAGCAGGTGGAGGATCTCGAGCCGCTCGGGCCCGAAGAGCCCCTCGAACAGGTTGTTCTCGAGGTAGATGGCGCCCAGCACCTGCCCCTTGAGCAAGAGCGGCGCGCAGAGCATCGAGCGGACCTTGTGCGCGCTCACGTACGGGTCGTCCCGCAAGGCCGGATCCCGGGACGCGTCGGCGGAGATCACGCTCGTCCGCGTGCGCACCGCGAGCCGCACCGCGGAGGCGCACACGTCCTGGCGCTCGTCCGCGAGCGGGATCGAGGGCAGCGCCTTCCACGCGGGCGGGTGCGCCACGCCCTGCGCGACGAGCACGAGGTGGTCGCCGCGGACGAGGAGCAACGTCCCGCGCTCGGCGCCGGCGTTCTCGACGAGCACCTGCACCATGCTGCCCAGCAGCCGCTCGACCACGAGCTCCTGGGAGAGCACGCGCGCCGCCTTGAGCAGCGTCTCCACGTCGAAGACGTCGGCCCGCGCGGCGCCGGAGGCGGCCCCGTGGCGCCCCGGCCGGATGAGCGGGAACTCCTCGGTGAGGAGCGCGATCTTGCGGTCCGCGCGGAAGCGGCCGTAGGCCGAGAGCGCGTCCGTGAGGAAATCGAGCGCGACGCGCGTCCTGCCGCGCGACATCCAGAAGCGGCCGGCGAGCTCGCAGGCGATGGCCTCGATGTTGACGAAGCCGTGCTCGCGGGCGAGCGCGATGGCCTGCTCGTAGCGCCCGGCCGCCTCGTCGGACCGCCCGTCGACGCGCGCCGCCTCCGCCTCGACGAGCAGGTGCTTGTGCGAGAAGTTCGCCGGGCAGCTCTCGGCCCAGCCGCGCAGCCGCTCGCGGCAAGCGTCGAGGTCGGCGCGCAGCCGCACCGCCTCCGCCTCGCCTGGCGGCGCCCCCGCCCTCGCCGCCGGGAGGAGCGCCGCGATCGCGAGCGCGCGGTAGAAGCGGAGCGCCGCGGTCTGGAACTTCCCGGCGAGGGAGCCGAGGTTCTCCTCCGCCTCGTCGGCGACCCGCAGCGCGTCCGCGGGCCGGCCGTGCAGGTACAGGCACATCGTCTTGAGGATCTGGTAGTGGCAGAGCGCGTAACGGGTCTGGTGCGCCTCGCAGTCCGCGAGGTACTGCGCCTCCGTCAGCGCCTCCTCGGGCACCGCCGCGTCGTCGCCGGTGAGGTCTCGGAGCGCGAGCAAGAGGCCGAGGAGGCTGTGGGTGGCCACCGTGTGCTTGGTCTGCTTCGCGAAGCGGAGGGAGCCAGGCAGCTCCTCGAGCAGCCCGCGCGCGTTCTCGCCGCGGAAGAGCGGGTTGAGGAGCAGGTAGATGAGGAAGTAGCCGGCGAACTGCAGGTCGCCCGCGTCGAGGCCCGCGCGGTAGCCCTCGCGGAACAGCTGGTCCGTCTCCGCGAGCGGCCGCACCCACGTCTGGATGTTGTTGCCGAGGATGTAGCAGGCCCGGCAGAAATCGCCCTGCATGCGGAACCTGAGCCCGATCTCGGCCGCCAGCCGGCCGAACTCGTAGCCCTTCCGGTAGTCGCCGTGGAAATGGCCGATCAGGCCGCCGTACATCGCGAAGCCGTAGGACGCCTCGGGCGCGAGGCCGTGCTCGAGCGAGATCCGCACGATGCTGCAGCACGCGAAGAAGTTCAGCCTCTCGCGCTTGAGCATGTAGAGCGGCGCCATGAGCTCGTTGAGCACGCTGACGGCCAGCCGCTGGCTCTCGTCGGTGATCGGCGGCGCCTCGATCAGCGAGGCGGGCGCCCGCCCGGCGAGCAGCTCCTCCACGCGCGCGGCCTCGGCCTCGACCAGCGCCTCGAGCTCCGCCTCGCCGGCGCGCGAGGGGAGCGCGACGCCGACCAGGGCGAGCGCCTCGCGCCCGGCCTCCACCGTGTCGATGAAGCGGCCGCGCATCGTGTACTGCACCATCCGGAGCTTCAGCAGATCGGCCTTCTCGACCGACGTCCTCGCGTGGCGGAGCGCCTCGGAGGCGAGCTCCTCGGCGACGTCCATGGCGCCGAGCAGGTACTCCACCTCGGCGAGGTGCCGGAGCAGGGTGAAGGCGAGCGCGTAGTGCGACGCGAACGCGCCGGCCGGGAGCAGGCTGCGGCCCGCCTCGAGGTAGCGCCGGGCCGCGGCGTACGCGGTCGCCTGCTTCGCCCGGATGGCCGCGTCCAGGTTGATCTGCGCGATCGCGAGGCGCTCCTCGGCGTCCTCCACGAGCGCGAGCCCCTGGTCGAGCTGCTCGACGATCGCGAAGACGCGCTCGGCGCGCTCCTCCGGCGGCGTCCCGGCGAGGAGCCGGCGGCCGATCCGGAGGTGAACGGCCTCGCGCTGCGGCCGATCGAGGAGCTCATAGACCGCTTGCTGCACGCGGTCGTGGAGGAACCGGAAGCGGGTCGAGGAGGCCGCCTCGCCGGACGCGCCCGGGGGCGCGCCCGTGATGCCGACGACGTACTCGCTCCGGATCGCGGGCGCGAGGCGGAGCGAGATCTCGGCCCGGTCGAGCCCGGCGATGACCGCGAGGGTCTCCAGATCGAAGGTGCTCCCGATGCACGCGGCCAGCGTGAGGATCTCGACCGTCGCGGGGTCGAGGCTGCGCACCCGCCGGCTCATCAGCTCGACGACGTTCTCGGTGAACCCTCGCCCCTCGATCTTCTCGAGATCCCAGCGGAAGCGGCGCTCCTCCGGGGAGAAGACCACGAGCCCGTCGGCGTCGAGGGCCTGCAGGAACTGCCTTGCGAAGAACGGATTCCCCTCCGTCTTGTGCATGATGAGCCGCGCGAGCGGCTCCACCGAGGGCGGCTCCTGCCTCAGGGTGTCGGCCACGAGCCGGGTCAGCGACGCGAACGACAGCGGGAAGAGCTCGATCGTGTTCACCGTCACGGCGCTCGCCTGCACCGACCGGAGCGTCATGAGCAGCGGATGGCTCTCGCTCACCTCGTTGTCCCGATAGGCGCCCACGAGGAGGAAGGGCCCGAGCGCCTCGCCGTCGAGGAGCCCCTCGATCAGCCAGAGCGAGCCGGCGTCGGCCCACTGCAGGTCGTCGAGGAAGAGGACGAGCGGCTGCCCGGCGCCGCAGAACGCCTTGATGACCCCCCGGAAGGCGAGCAGGAGGCGGTGCTTGGTCTCCGCCGGGCCGAGCTCGATCGGGGCGGGCGGGGCGCTCTCCGCGCCGAGGATGATGCCGATCTCGGGCAGCACGTCGACGAGCAGCGACGCGTTCCTCCCGAGGCACCGCTCGAGCGAACGTCGCGCCTCTTCCACGCGCTCCGCGCTCTCCGCGAGCACCTGCTGGAGCAGGCTCCGGAGCGCCTGGATCACGGCGGAGTACGGGATCCCTCGATGGAGCGTGTCGAACTTGCCCGAGATGAAATAGCCTTGCTCCCGCGTGAGCGGCTTGTAGATCTCGTGGACCAGCGACGTCTTGCCGATCCCGGAGTAGCCGGTGATCACGATGACCTCGCGGCTGCCGCGGAGCACGCGCTCGAAGACCGACACGTAGCGCTGCGCCTCCCCCTCGCGCCCGTACAGGAGCTCGGGGATGCGGAACTGGCCGGAGACGTCGTGCTGACCGGGAGGGAACGGCTCGATTCGCCCCGCCTCGCGTAGCGAACGCTGGCAAGAGAGGAGGTCTCGCGAGAGGCCCTCTGCGCTCTGATAACGCTCCTCGGCGTCCTTCGCGAGGAGCTTCATGACGATGGCCGACACCGCCTCTGGCACCGAGCCCTCCGGCAACGGCGCCGGCGGGCGGGCGAGGTGGGCGTGCATCCACTCGAGCGGCCCCACGGCGTCGAAGGGCAAGCGCCCCGCGAGCATCACGTAGAGCACGACCCCGAGCGAGTAGAGGTCCGTGCGCGCGTCGAGGGCCCGGTTCATGCGGCCCGTCTGCTCCGGGGACATGTAAGGCAGCCTCCTCTCCTCGACCGTGCTGTGCACGTGGGGGTGCTCCTTCCGGAGCCGCGTCGCGAACATGAAATGGGTCAGCCGGACCGCGCCGCTCGACGGGGCGACGAAGAAGCTCTGCGGCTGGATCTGCTTGTGGATCACGCCGCCGCGGTGCACCTCGGCGAGCGCGTCGGCCATGCTCGCGGCGTCGGCGAGGAACCGCTCGATCCCGAACGGCGAGCGCGCAAGGAGCCCGTCGAGGGGAACGAGATCCTCGTCCTCGAAGACGAGGAGCGGCGCCTCGCCGCAACGCTCCATGAGCATGGGGCGCAGCACCCGCGCCGGGTCGAGAGATCGGGTGATCTCGAGCTCATTGAGGAGCGCGCCCGCGGCCTGCGCAGTCGCATGACGAGGTGAGTCGATGTGAGCCTTGAGGAGCACCCGCCGCCCGTCGCTCTCGCGCACAGCCCGCACGAGGCGCCAGCGGTCGTTGGTTGTCTGCAACACCACTTCGTCTCGGTAGCCCACAGTTCCTTTCAAGGCTCCACTCCGTTTTGTCGACGCGCCGATGGACCACCGGCGAGATCAGCGGCTCGACATGGTGACACAAATAGCGGAGACTCCTGAAAAAAATCAGCACCCATGATCCTGTTCGCCATAGCACGACGGCGCGCCCGGACTGGGCCTTGTGATGACGATGTCAGGAATCCTCGAGTCCCGTCGGCATGAGCGCGATTGAGTCGCGTGATCGCTCAACGCGGCTCGGCAGGCGCCGCGCAGCAGGCCGCCCCTGCACGGCGCAAAGCGATTTCCGGCGCGGGAGCGCGCCGCCCGCTCCCTGGCGAGCGGGCTTCACAGGCCACGATGCGCTGGCCGCGGGCCAGCGCTACGGCTCACGGCGCACGAGGCCGTACAGCACGATCCGGTGCACCGCGGCGAGCGCGGACTCGACCTCCTCGCGGGGGCCCTCGAACAGCCACGGAGGGGCGAAGCTCGCGTAGGCCCGGAGGAGCGCGCGCGCGGCGACCTCGGGCTCCTCGACGTGGAGCTCGCCCGCGCGCGCGCCGCGGACGAGCAGGTCGCGGAGCAGCGCGCGCTCCTCGTCGCAGAAGCGGGCATGGGCCGCCTTCACCGCGCGGCTCTGGCAGTGCACGAGATCGCACGCGTGCGCGCCGCCGTCGGCGAGCGACAGGAACGAGCGCGCGCGCGCGTCGAACACGGCGCGCAGCCGGTCGCAGAACGGCCGATCGCCCTCGGCCGCGGCCCCGCGCATGGCCGCCATGACCGCGCGGTGCTGCTCCTGGGACAGCTCCTCGACGATGGCGTCCTTCGAGGCGAACTCCAGGTACACGGCGCCGACCGCGATCTCGGCCTCGCGCGCGATGTCGGCGACCGTGGTCTTGGCCGGCCCGTACCGGCGCAGGAGCCGCTCCGTCGCCGCGAGGATCCGCGCTCGCCGCTCGCTCGCGCCGCCGGGGTGACCGTGCTCCATGGCGTGAGCGATGTTCTCGCGAATTCACGCCCGGGGGAAGCGCCCCCGTCGCGCGCGGGTCAAGGAGCGCCAGACAGGCAGCCAGACAACATGAAGCGAGGCGGGCAGCCAGGCAGCAGGCAGCAGGCAGCCAGGCAGCACGGGCCGGGCAGCAGGCAGCCAGGCAGGCGAGCCGCCAGGCAAGGCAGGCAGGGAGAAGCGGGCGGCGGCAGGCGGGTGAGGCGGGGCGCCGCGCGCCGCGACGGAGCACAGCCCCGCGATTGATCGCCGTGGCTCAGGCGGGTATCGTGGCGTGGGTTTGTGCCGGATTCTCCGTGAAACTCGCGCGGATCGCGCGATCCGCGCTCCGGCCCGCCGGAGGAACTGATCCATGACGAGCACCTCGCCGACGCACGACGAAGCCCGTGGGCTGGTTCGAGAGGGGCAGGTGCTCGCGGGCAAATACCGCGTCGAGCGCGTGATCGGCGCCGGCGGCATGGGCGTCGTCCTCGCCGCGACCCACCTCCAGCTCGAGGAGCGGATCGCGATCAAGCTGCTCCTGCCGGAGGCGGCGAGGGCGAGCACGCTCGCCGAGCGCTTCATGCGCGAGGCGCGCGCCGCGGTGAAGATCAAGAGCGAGCACGTGGCGCGCGTGACCGACGTCGGGACGCTCGAGTCGGGCACGCCGTACATGGTGATGGAGTACCTCTCGGGCAGCGACCTCTCGGAGGTCGTCCGCGCGGGGGGGCCGGTGCCCCCGGAGACCGCGGTGGAGTACGTGCTCCAGGCGTGCGAGGCGATCGCCGAGGCGCACGCCGCGGGCATCGTCCACCGCGATCTCAAGCCGGCGAACCTGTTCCTCACGCGGCGCGCCGACGGCTCGCCGTGCGTGAAGGTGCTCGACTTCGGGATCTCGAAGGTCGCGACCGGCGGCGCGGATCCGCGGATCACCGACACGACGGCGGTGATGGGCTCGCCGCTCTACATGTCGCCGGAGCAGCTCCGGTCGGCCCGCGACGTCGACGCGCGCACCGACATCTGGTCGCTCGGCGTCATCCTGTTCGAGCTGCTCACTGGCGCGCCGCCGTTCGACGGCGCGACCATGCCGCAGCTCTGCGTGGCGATCATGCAGGGCGCGCCGCGCCCGCTCGCCGCGTTCCGGGCCGACGTGCCCCAGGCCCTCGAGGCGGTGATCCTGAGGTGCCTGGAGAAGGCGCCGGACCGGCGGTTCCGCAGCATCGCCGAGCTGGCCGAGGCGCTCGCCCCCTTCGCCACCGCGCGGGCGCGGATCTCCGTCGAGCGGATCGGCGGCATCTCGCGGGCCTCGGCGCCCCCGCAGCAGACGGTCGTGGCCGAGAACGCGGTGACGTCCCCGACCGTGATGAACACCGTGCCGTCGTGGAGCGGGACGCTCGCGCCGCGCAGGCGGCCGGGGCGGCGCGCCCTCGTGCTGGCCGGCGCCGGACTGTCGGTGCTCGCGCTCGGCGCGCTCGGCTTGCTCGCCGCCCGCCCGAGCGGCGGCGCCGGGGAGACCGCGGCGTCCGCCGCCGCCCCGGCCGAGGTCGCGTCGCCGACCGCCACGGCGGTGACGCCGCCGGCCGCCTCCGCGGCGCCCTCGCCGGCGATCACGCCAGGCGTCGCGGCGGATCTCGCCCCGGCGACCAGCTTCGCGGCGGCCCCGGCCGGGGTCGAGGCCGCGCCGACGGCGCAAGCCAGCGGCACGGCCCCCGCGCCGCGCCCCGCGGCCCCCGCGCCGCGCCCCGCGGCCCCCGCGCCGCGCCCCGCTACCCCCGCGCCGCGCCCCGCTGCCCCTGCGCCACGCCCCGCAATCCCCGCGCCGCGCCCTGCTACCCCCGCGCCGCGCCCCGCAACCCCGACGCCGCGCCCCGCGACGACGCCGGCACCCCGGCCGCCCGCCGCGCCGATGCCGTCCCCTGGCAACCTGTTCGACGATCGCAAGTGAGGATCCCCATGAAGAGCTTGCCCACGCAGCACCTCGGGCGCCTGCTGGCGCTCGCGATGTTCCTCGCCGCCCTCGTGGGCGGCGCCGGCGACGCCAGGGCCGATACGGCGGCGGCGCAGGCCCTGTTCGACGCGGCCAGGCAGCTCATGGCGCAGGGCAGGCACGCCGAGGCGTGCCCCAAGCTCGAGGAGAGCCAGCGGCTCGACCCGGGGATCGGCACGCAGTTCAACCTCGCGGCCTGCTACGAGCACGTCGGCCGGACCGCGAGCGCCTGGTCGATGTTCCTCGAGGTGGCCGGCGCGGCCAAGGCCGCCGGCCAGCCGGAGCGCGAGAAGGTCGCGCGCCAGCGCGCCGCGGCGCTGGAGGCGAAGCTCATCCGGCTGACGATCACCGCGCCGCCCGACGCCCCCGAGGACCTCCAGGTGAAGCGCGACGGCGCGCCCGTCGGGCGCGCGCAGTGGGGCATCCCGGTGCCGGTCGATCCCGGCAGGCACACCGTCGAGGCGGTCGCCCCGGGCCGGCGGCCGTTCGCCAGGACCGTCGCGCTCACCACCCCGGGCGCGTCCGAGACCGTGGCCATCCCGCCGCTGCCCGCGGGCAGGGTGGCGACGCCCGCCGCCCCGCCCCCGCCCCCGCCGGCGACAGGCCCCGGCCTGCCCCCGGTCGCGCCGCGCGCGCCCGCGGCCGCCGCGGCGCCGACGCCGGCGGCCCCGCCGCAGATGCGGCGCCGCAGCAAGGGGATGATGGTGACCGGCATCGTGCTGATCAGCGTCGGCGCCGTCGCCGTCGTCGGCGGGGGCCTGGCGATCGCCGCCGCGTGCCCGGGCGACACGTGCGACGACACCGAGGACACCTTCCTCGGCTACGACGAGTACGGCGAGCCAATTTACATGGGCGGCTTCGACAGCGGCGAGGACGACTCGGCCGCGGCCGCCGGGGTCGCGCTCGTGCTCGGCGGGATCGTCAGCGCCGGCGTCGGCATCCCGCTCGCCATCATCGGCGGCCGCAAGGTGCCTGTTCAGCCGGAGAAGAAGGCCGCCGCGGCCGCCGCCGCGCCCGAGCTCGTGCTCGGCCCGCGGTACGCGGGGCTCCGCTGGTCGATGTGATCGCCGGCGCGGCGCCCGCCGCGCGATCGCGCCGGCGCGGCGCCCGCCGCGCGATCGTGAGAGCGCGCTCACTCCGGATCGATGCGGTACACCGTGCCGTTGAACTCGGCGACATAGAGCTCGCCAGCGCCGTCCTGCCCGAAGCCGGCGATGTTGAAGCCGAACGACTCGAGATCTCCCGTGCGGTCGACGGGCGCCGACGCCACCCCGCCCTCGTACGTCAGCGTCCAGATCCTGCCGCTGCAGAAGTCGCCATAGAAATAAGACCCCCGGAGCCACGGGATCTTGCTGCCGCGGTAGACGTGGCCGCCGGTGACCGAGCAATCCTCGATCTCGCGCCCGGCGTGGGCGTACTCGGCGGCGGGCAGCGTGATGAGCCCCTCGGGATCGCAGTCCTCCGCCGGGACGAAGCAGTGCGCGCCCTCCATGCGGCGCCAGCCGTAGTTCCTCCCGCCCTGCCCCGCCGGCTCGATGTCGATCTCCTCCCACAGCATCTGCCCGACGTCGCCGATGTAGAGATCGCCCGTGCACGCGTCGAAGCTGAAGCGGTACGGGTTTCGCAATCCGTAGCTCCAGATCTCGGGCCGGACGCCCTCGCCGGTCATGTTCCCCGGCGGGATGCGGTACGGGTGCGTCGCGACGTCGAGGCGGAGCATCTTGCCGAGCAGCGTCGAGAGATCCTGGCCATTGCCGGTGGCCGAGTGGCCTTCCCCGTAATCGTTGCGGTTCCCGCCGTCGCCGAGCCCGACATAGAGAAAGCCGTCGCGCGGGCTGAACTCGATGGATCCGCCGTTGTGGTTCCGCTGCGGTTGCGCCTGCTCGAGGTACGTGGCCACCGGGGTCGGATCGGCCTCGTCCGGGCTCGCGCCCCGCCTGAACTCGACGATCCGCGTGTCGCCGCCCGTGGCCCTGTCCGAGTAGTGCACGAAGAAGCGGCCGTTCTGCGCGTAGTCCGGGTGGAAGGCGAGGCCGAGGAGCCCGCGCTCGTCACCGCTGCCCACGAACATGACGAGCTCCTGGATGTCGAGGAACGACGAGAGCTCGGTCGCGCCGTCCTGGAGGACGAAGATCTCACCGGCCTGCGACACGATGAAGAGGCGCGTCGGATCGCCCGGCGCCGATTTCACGAGCAGCGGGTACACGATGCCCGAGACGAGCGGGGTGAGCTTCAGCGCTCCCTCGTCCCCGCGCGGTGGTGAGCAGTCCACGCCCGCCGCGGGCTCTCCGCCGCCCCCGCCCGCACCGCCGCTCGCGCTCGCACCGCCGCTCGCGCTCGCACCGCCGCCCCCGCCCGCACCACCGCTCGCGCTCGCACCGCCGCCCCCGCCCGCACCACCGCTCGCGCTCGCACCGCCGCCCCCGCTGCCCGGGCTCGCACCGCCGCCGCCCGCCGCCGGGGCGCCGCCCGCCGCGCTGACCGAGAGCGGCGAGAGCGACTCCTCGCTCGAGCAGCCGACCAGGGCGAGCCCGGCCGCCGCGGGGACCGCGATGGAGAGGAGGGGAACCAGAAGCGTCGAGCCCGCTGGCCTCATGAGGTGAGGATATCGCAACGCCCCACGCCGAAGGTGAAGATCGGCTATCTCGCCCCCCCGCGCCGCGCCGTACGCGCTCGCGCGCGCGAGCGCGGCGTGCACGCCGGACGGCGCCGCTCCGGAGGCGCCGCAGCGAGGCGGGCGCGTCGCCCGAGACGCGGCGAGATCGCGAAACGAGCCCTCCCATCACCGCATCGATGGAGATGGCCGCACTGCCGCACCCTGAGCTGAGCCGGCCCCACGAGAGCATGGCATCCGTTTTTCCGCGCTGGAGCAACACCGCATTCCGGGTAGCGCTCGCGATCATCGTCCTCGGCGTGGTGACGGCCATCGCCGCGCCGATGATCTACGTGCGCACCGAGTGGAACACACGACAGAACCTGCCCATCGAGCAACCGGTGCAGTTCGATCACAGGCATCATGTGCAGGACGACGCCATCGCGTGCCGGTTCTGCCATTACACGGTCGAGCGGGCGGGCCCGGCGGGGATGCCGGACACGGAGCTGTGCATGGGGTGCCACAGCCAGATATGGAATCAGAGCCCCAAGCTGCAGCTCGTCCGGGCCAGCTATTTCTCGGACACGCCGATCGTCTGGAACCGCGTCTACAACGTGCCGGACTTCGTCTATTTCAGCCACGCGGCCCACGTGAACAAGGGCGTCGGCTGCGTGACGTGCCATGGGCGCGTGGACCGGATGCCCGATGTCCACCAGGTGACCCCGCTGACCATGGGCTGGTGCATCGATTGCCACAGGGCGCCGGAGCGGCACCTCCGCCCGCTCTCCGCGATCACGGACATGGAGTGGGACGCCGGGCCCGACGCGGAGCGGATCGGCCGGCAGGTCGCGGAGGAGCTCGGCGTGCGGCGCCTCCTCCACTGCTCGACCTGCCACAGGTGAGCGCGCGCGGGGGTCGAGGAGGGGCAGCGACGAGCGCGGAGCGCGACGGGGGCGACGGCGCCGATCCACCGATGACCTGAAGAGGGATGATGGCTGATCGAAGACAGACGACGTGGAGCGCCGCGCTCCAGGGCAAGACGGGCAAGGCGTACTGGCGCAGCCTCGCGGAGCTCCTCGACGAGCCGGAGCTCCGCGAGGCCGCCGCGCGGGAGCTCGCAGGGCGCGAGGCGCCCCCCGACGCGGTGAGCCGGCGGAGCTGGCTCAAGCTCCTCGGCGCGAGCATGGCGCTCGCCGGCGTCTCCGGCTGCAGCGCGAGGCCCGCGGACAAGATCGTCCCTTACGTTAGGACGCCGCCGGAGGTGACCCCCGGGATCCTCCGGTATTACGCGACCAGCCTGGAGCTCGACGGGTTCGCCACAGGCGTGCTCGTCGAGAACCACGAGGGGCGGCCGACGAAGATCGAGGGCAACCCGGAGCACCCGGCGAGCCTCGGATCGACCGGCGTCCACGAGCAGGCCGCGGTGCTCGGCCTCTATGACCAGCACCGGGCGCGCGCGGCGCGGCGCGGCGTCACGCCCGCCGCGTGGCAGGCGTTCGTCGCGCAGTTCGGGGCGGCGCGCGAGGACCGCGGCGCCGGGCTCCGCTTCGTCCTCCGGCCCACCGGCTCGCCGCTCATCGCGGACCTCATCGGCCGTATCCTGGCGCGCTATCCGCTGGCCCGGTTCACGTTCCACGCGCCCGCCCGGTCACCGCACCCGGCGCGCGGGGCCGAGCTCGCCTTCGGCGCGCCGCTCCAGGCCCAGCACGATTTCCGGGCCGCGGACGTCATCCTGTCGCTCGACGCGGACTTCCTCGCGTCGATGCCGTTCAGCGTCGCGTACGCGCGCCAGTTCTCGGAGCGCCGGCGCGTCGGCTCGCCGACGGGCGCCATGAACCGGCTCTACGTCGTCGAGCCGGCGCTCAGCCCGACCGGGACCATGGCCGATCACCGCCTGCGCGCGCGGCCGAGCGACGTGCCGGTCCTCGCCGCGGCGATCGCGGCGGAGCTCGTGCTCGCGCGGGGCGCGCGCCCCGGCGCCGTGCCGACCGAGGCGCTCGGCGCGCTCGAGCCGCTCCGGGCGCGGGTGCGCGCGGAGGACCGGCGCTTCGTCGAGGCGGTCGCGCGCGATCTCGCGCGGGGCGCCGCGGCCAGCGTCGTGGTCGTGGGCGAGCGGCAGCCCGCGCCCGTCCACGCGCTCGCGCACCTCATGAACGCCGCGCTCGGCAACGAGCGCGCGGCGTGGACCACCGCGAGGACGCTCATCACGGCGGGCGACGCGGAGCAGGACCTCCCCGCGCTCTGCGACGAGATCCGGCGCGGCGGCGTCGACACCGTCGTGCTCCTCGAGAACAACGTGGTCTACACGGCGCCCGCGGATCTCGAGCTCTCCACGCTGCTCCGCTCCGTGCCGAACCGCGCGTACCTCGGGCTCTACGAGGACGAGACGGCCGCGAGCTGCGACTGGTTCATCCCCGCCGCGCACGAGCTGGAGGCCTGGGGCGACGCGCGCGCCTACGACGGCACGATCTCGATGGTCCAGCCGCTCATCGAGCCGCTCTTCCAGGGCAGGACCGTCGCCGAGGTGCTCGCGGTGCTCGCGGGCGAGAGGACCCCGCGGGCGCGCGACCTGCTCCGCGAGGCGTGGCGGGCGCGCCGGGGCGGCGCCGATTTCGACGCGTTCTGGGAAGACGCGCTGAGGCGCGGGCTCGTGCAGGGCAGCGCGGCCCCGCCCGAGCGCCCGCCGCTCCGGGCCGACGGGGTCGCCACGGCGCTCGGGCTGCTCGCGGCCCTGGTCCCGGCGAGCGCGGAGGTCCTGGAGGTCGCCTTCACGGTCGACGCCAGCGTGTATGACGGCCGCTTCGCCAACAACCCGTGGCTGCTCGAGCTGCCCGATCCCGTCACCAAGCTCACCTGGGACAACGCGGCGCTGCTCAGCCCGTCGACGGCGAAGGCGCTCGGCGTCGAGAGCGAGGACGTGGTCGATCTCGAGCTCGAGGGGCGGACGCTCGCGATACCGGTCCTCGTCGCGCCGGGGCACGCCGACGGCGCCGTGTCGCTCGCGCTCGGCTACGGGCGGAGCGGGGCCGAGGCGGTCGCCGCCGGCGTGGGGGCGAACGCGTACCGGCTCCGCACCACGAAGGCGCCGTTCTTCGCGTCGGGCCTGTCGGTGCGCAAGCGGCCCGGCGCGAAGCACCCGCTCGCGCTGACGCAGGCGCACTTTGGCCTGCGCGGGCGCCCCGTCGCGCTGTCGGTGCCGCTCGCCGTCTACCGCGAGCACCCCGATTTCACCGAGGCGTTCAAGGGGCCCGTGCCGTCGCTCCTGCCCGCGAGCATCCCCCCGCCCGGCGACCCGGGGCCGCACGAGCAATGGGCCATGACGATCGATCTCTCGATCTGCACCGGCTGCAGCGCGTGCGTGGTCGCGTGCCAGGCCGAGAACAACGTCCTCGTGGTGGGGAAAGACGAGGTCCTGAACAGCCGCGAGATGCACTGGCTCAGGATCGACACCTATTACGCCGGCGACCCGCGCGAGCCGGAGGTCGTCCATCAACCCATGCTGTGCCAGCACTGCGAGAAGGCGCCGTGCGAGTACGTGTGTCCCGTGAACGCGACGACGCACAGCCCCGACGGGATCAACGAGATGACCTACAACCGCTGCGTGGGGACGCGGTTCTGCTCGAACAACTGCCCCTACAAGGTCCGCCGGTTCAACTGGTTCGATTATACCGAGCACCGCGCCTACAACGGCGGGCTCGCGAGGCTCCAGCGCAACCCCGACGTGACCGTGCGGGAGCGGGGCGTCATGGAGAAGTGCACGTACTGCATCCAGCGCATCCGCCGCGCGGAGATCGCGGCGACCATCGAGCGGCGCCCGATCCGCCCGGGGGAGGTCGTCACCGCGTGCCAGCAGGCGTGTCCGACGCGAGCCATCCAGTTCGGCGCGCTCGCGCACGAGGGGACGGAGATGGTCGCGTGGCGGGGTGAGCCGCGGAGCTACGTCGTCCTGCACGACCAGGGCACCCGGCCGAGGAACGTCTACCTCGCGCGCGTGGACAACGAGAACCCGGAGCTCGACGAGCCGTGACGCATCCGCTCATCCTGGGGAGGCCCACGGACGAGGCGCTCTCCGAGCAGCTCCTGTCCGTCGTGTGGAAGCCGCGCTCCCGGATGTGGTGGGCGGCGTTCGCGCTCGCGGGCGCCGGGACGGCGCTGCTCGTCTTCACCATCGCCTACACGGTCGTCTCGGGGATCGGGGTCTGGGGCAACAACATCCCCGTGGGCTGGGCGTTCGGGATCATCAACTTCGTGTTCTGGGTCGGCATCGGGCACGCGGGGACGTTCATCTCCGCGATCCTGCTCTTGCTCGAGCAGCGCTGGCGCACGAGCATCAACCGGTTCGCCGAGGCGATGACGCTCTTCGCGGTCATCCAGGCGGGCCTCTATCCTCTCCTGCACCTCGGGCGGCCGTGGTTCGCGTACTGGCTCATCCCGTATCCCTCGACGCTCCAGATGTGGCCTCAGTTCAAGAGCGCGCTCCCGTGGGACGCGGCGGCCATCTTCACGTACTTCACGGTCTCTCTCGTGTTCTGGTACGTCGGGCTGCTCCCCGACTTCGCGTCCCTCCGCGACCGGGCGCCCGGCCGCGCCCGCAAGGTCATCTACGGGATCCTGTCGCTCGGCTGGCGCGGCTCCGCGCACGCCTACCGCCATTACCGGATCCTGTACGGGCTCCTCGCCGGGCTCGCGACGCCGCTCGTCCTCTCCGTGCACTCGATCGTGAGCAGCGATTTCGCGATGGCGCTCGTCCCGGGCTGGCACGCGACCATCTTCCCGCCGTTCTTCGTCGCCGGGGCCATCTTCTCCGGCTTCGCGATGGTGCTGACGCTGCTCATCCCGGCGCGCCGGATCTTCCACCTGGAGAACGTCGTCACCCAGCGGCACATCGACAACCTGAGCAAGATGACGCTCGTCACGGCCTGGATCGTCATCTACGCCTACATCATCGAGTTCTTCGCCGCCTGGTACAGCGGCTCCGACTACGAGATCTATCAGTTCTTCGTCGCCCGCCCCTTCGGGCCGAACAACGGCGTCTTCTGGGCGCAGATGATCTGCAACGTCCTCGTCCCGCAGCTCCTCTGGTCCTCGAGGGTCCGGCAGAACGGCGTCCTGCTCTGGATCATCTCGATCCTCGTGAACGTCGGGATGTGGAGCGAGCGATTCGTGATCATCGTCATGTCGCTGCAGCGCGAGTTCCTCCCGTCGGGGTGGCACGCGTTCCGGCCGACGTGGGTCGATATCTCGATGTTCGCCGGGACGTTCTGCTTCTTCCTGCTCCTCTTCCTGATCTTCCTGCGCCTCTTCCCGTTCATCCCGGTCGCCGAGGTCAAGGAGCTGAACCACGAGCTCGGCAAGAAGGAGGAGCACTGACATGCAGAGGGGCCTGCTCGCGGAGTTCGAGACGCCCGAGGCGATGCTCCGCGCCATCAAGGAGCTCAGGAGCCGCGGCTACAGGAGGCTCGACGCGTTCACGCCGTACCCGGTGCACGGCCTCGACGAGGCGCTCGGCCTCCGCCGCTCGCCGCTCAACTGGATCCTCCTGCCCTTCGCGCTCGCGGGCGCGGCGGGCGGCTACCTCGTCCAGTGGTACACCAACGCGGTCGACTATCCGGTCATCGTCGGCGGCCGGCCCGCGCACGCGGCCCCGGCCTTCGTGCCGATCACCTTCGAGATGATGGTGCTCACGACCGCCCTCGTCGGGCTCGTCGCGATGGTCCTCCTCTCGAAGCTGCCAGAGCTCTGGAGTCCGGTGTTCGAGGTCCCGGGGTTCGAGCGCGCCACCCTCGATCGGTTCTGGATCGGCATCGACGCCCGCGACCCGACGCTCATCCGGCCCATCGCCGAGCGCGATCTCACGGCGCTCGGCGCGCGCACGGTGGCCTGGGCCGGAAAGGAGCGGCCGTGAGGCGCGGCGGGCTCCTCTCCCCCGGCCGGCTCGTCGCGCTCGGCGCGCTCGGCGCGGCGCTCGGCGTCGCGGGGTGCGAGCCGGCCGCCCCGGCGGGCCCTGCCACCGACGCGCCCGGCGAGGCCGACTCGCTGGATCTCGAGCGCATGCTCCGCCAGCACCGCTATGTCCCCTACCAGCCGTCGGAGCTCTTCCTCGACGGCGCGGTGATGCGCCGCCCGCCGGAGGGCACGGTGCCGCACGATGAGGTGACCGGCGATCCCGCGCTCACCCGCGGGGTAGTGGGCGGCGCGTACGCGACGCGCTTCCCGGTCCCGGTCACGATCGAGCTCGTCCGGTACGGGAAGGAACGATACGACATCTTCTGCTCCGCCTGCCACGGCGTCGCCGGAGATGGCGAGTCGGAGGTCGCGCGGAACATGACGCAGAGGCGCCCGCCGTCGCTCGTCGACGCGCGCGTGCAGGCGTTCCCGCCCGGCCGCATCTACCAGGCCATCGTCGAGGGATACGGCCTCATGCGCTCCTACGCGCCGCAGATCCCGCTCAGGGGGCGCTGGGCGATCGTCGCCTACGTGAAGGCGCTCGGCAGGAGCCGCGCCGCCGCTCTCGACGCGCTGCCGCCGCCGCTCCGCGAGCGCGCCCGGAAGGAGCTCCCATGAACCGACGTATCCCCACCTTCCACGGCGGACGCGCGATCCTCACGCGGTCGCTCGCCCTCGCGCTCCTCGGCGCGATCCTGCTCGTCGTCGGCGTGTTCGTCGACCCGACGCGGTTCTTCTACGCCTACCTCGCGGCGCACGCGTTCGGGGTGAGCACGGCCGTGGGCGCGCTCATCTTCCTCATGATCTGCCACGCGATGGGCGCGACCTGGCCCGTGGCCGTCCGCCGCCTGCTGGAGGGGATCATCGGGACGCTGCCGGTCCTGGCGCTCCTGTTCATCCCGCTCGTGTTCGGGCTGGATCGGCTCTACGGCGAGTGGCTCCACCCCGAGTCGATCGAGAGCGAGCACGTCCGGGAGCTCGTGCTCCACAAGACGCCGTACCTGAACCGCCCCTTCTTCCTGGTCAGGACGGCGCTCTACTTCGTCATCTGGATCGCCTTCGCCGCGCTGCTCCGCGGCGGGTCGATCCGGGGCGACGCGCGCCCGGAGCTCGCGGGCGGCGGGCGGCTCCGCGTGATCAGCATCGCGGGCCTGCCGCCCGTCGGGCTGACCCTCTCGTTCGCCGCCTTCGACTGGCTCATGTCCCTCCAGCCGACGTGGGTCTCGACGATGTTCCCCGTGTACGTCTTCGCCGGCGGCTTCGTCGCGGCGATAGCGGTCCTCACGGTGCTCGCGTTCGCCACGGAGCGCGCCGGGCTCCTGCCCGTGCTGAGCTCGTCGCATTACTACGCGCTCGGACGGCTCCTGCTCGCGTTCACGATCTTCTGGGCCTACGCCGCGTACTTCCAGTTCATGCTGATATGGCTCGCGGACAGGCCCGAGGAGGCGGAGTTCTACCTGCACCGCGCACACGGCCCGTGGGGCGTCGTGAGCGTCGTCATGGTGATCGCGCGCTTCGTGCTCCCCTTCTTCGTGCTGCTCAATTACCGGATCAAGCGCAGGCCGGCCTGGCTGTCGGCGGTGGCGGCCTGGATCCTCGTCGCGCATTACATCGATGTCCACTGGCTGGTCGTGCCCGACGCGCCGGGCGAGCGCGCGCCGTACCACTGGCTCGACATCGCGGCGCTGCTCGCCGTGGTCGGCCCGTGCGTCGCGTTCGCCGCGCTGAGGCTGCGCGGCAAGCCGCTCGTCCCCGTCAACGACCCGGCGCTGCCGGCCGCCCTCCGCTACGAGAGCGTATGACGACCAAGTACCGACGTCCCGACGTAACCCAGGAAGAGGATCGCGTCCCGTGGCGAGGATTCCTGGCGATCACCTTCGCCGTCGTCGTCATCTTCGTCATCCTGGCCGGCTGGTCGTGGATGATCCTGCGCGGGCGCGAGGCGGCGCTGCGCCCGGCGGGCAGGGCCCCGGAGTACGCCAGGGAGGGCTTCCAGCCGCGCGGCGTGGTGGCCGGGGTGGATCAGCGGATCTTCGCGTCCCAGGAGGGCCCCGGCGAGGGCGGTATCGGCCTGATGCTGAACCGCAGGAAGCGCGAGGAGCTCGGCCGCTTCGGCTGGGTCGATCGGGAGCGCGGCCTCGTGCAGATCCCGATCGAGGACGCGATGCACCTCGTCGTGGAGGAGCACCGATGAGGGCGTGGCACCTCCCGGCCGCGGCCGCGCTGGCCCTCGTGTTCCCGTGCGCGCCCCGCGAGGCCGCCGCGGACGGGCCCCCCGGGGTCGAGCCGCCCGCGCTCCCGCCCGCCGCGCGCGAGGTGGACATCGAGGAGCGCCCCGGGCGCGCCATCGACACGGCGCTCGTCTTCGAGGACATGACGGGGCGGCGCGCGCCGCTCGCCGAGCACTTCGACGGACAGCGCCCGGTCCTCGTCACGCTGGCCTACTACCGCTGCCCGATGCTCTGCGACCTCGTGCTGCGCGGCCTGGTCTCCGGCCTCAAGAGGCTCGACTACCACCTCGGCGAGCAGTACCGCGCGCTCACGGTGAGCTTCGATCCCCGGGACACGCCGGAGGCCGCGGCGCGGAAGCGCACAGCCACGCTGGCGGCGCTGGGCGCGGGGGGCGCGGCGGACGCGGGGGCCTGGCCGTTCCTCACGGGCGAGCAGCCCGAGATCCGCGCGCTCACGGACGATCTCGGCTTCCGCTACGCGTACGAGGCGGACACGGACCAGTACGCGCACCCGGCGGGCGTCTTCGTGCTCACGCCGGAGGGGCGCATCTCCCGGGTCCTCTACGGCGCCGAGTTCTCCGCCCGGGACCTCCGGCTCGCGCTCCTCGAGGCCAGCCGCGGGCAGGTCGGCACCGCCTTCGATCGCGTCATCATGACCTGTTATCGGTACGACCCCGCGAGCCGCCGCTACGGCCCGTACGTGATGGGCCTCTTGCGGCTCGGGGGCGCCGCGATCCTCTGCGGCGTCGTCACGGCGCTCGCCCTCTTCCGGTGGTCGGGGCGGAGAAGGAGACAGGAGGGCGCGCGATGAACGAGCTCTTGCGACAGCTGCTCTTCTTGCCGGAGCAGCGCTCCTCGCTGGCGCGCGAGATCGACGAGCTGCACTACATCGTCATCGGGATCACGATGGGCGGGGCCTTCCTGATCACGATCATCGGAGGCTATTTCCTCATCCGCTACCGCCGGCGGGGCGCCGACACCTCGCAGCCCCACCCCGGGACCCTCGTGCGACCGGCGATCTTCCTGGAGGTGGCGGCGCTGATCGCGCTCGGCTTCATCTTCCTCGGGTTCTGGAACATCGGGACGCGCCAGTTCGTCGACCTGCGCACGCCGCCCGCGGACACGCTCGACGTCTACATCACGGCCAAGCAGTGGATGTGGAAGTTCGCCTATCCGGAGGGGGAGAGCATGATCAACACGCTCTACGTCCCCGCGCGCAGGCCCGTCAAGCTCATCATGACGTCGCGCGACGTCATTCACAGCTTCTATGTCCCGGAGTTCCGCATCAAGCAGGACGTCCTGCCGGGGCGCTACACGACCGCGTGGTTCGAGGCGACCGAGCCCGGCGCGTACCCGATCCTGTGCACGGAGTACTGCGGCACGAGCCACTCGATGATGCGCGGGCAGGTGATCGTGCTCGACCCGGCCGACTACGAGCGCTGGCTCGTGGGCGGCGCGGCGGGCGCCCCGGCCTTCGCGCAGGAGTCCGCGGCCCGCTCGGAGGACGAGCGGACCCGGGCCGAGCCGACCCTCCCGAGCCGCGGTGAGCGCGCCGCCGCCCGGCACGGCTGCCTCCGCTGCCACACCCTCGACGGCACGCCGCACATCGGCCCGACGTGGGCCGGGCTCTACCGCTCCGTCGTCCCCCTGGAGGAGGGCGGCGAGCGGCTCGCCGACGAGGCCTACATCACCGAGTCGATCATGGATCCGCTCGCCGCTTTGCACCGCGGGTTCCCGGCGAACATGCCGTCTTACCTCGGGCTCATCACGCCGCCGGACATCTCCGCCATGATCGAGCTCATGAAATCGCTCCGCGACGTGCCGCGCGGGCCCGTCGTCCACACGATCCCCAGCGAGGACGCCGGCGGCCTCGCGCCGGAAGGGACAGCTCCATGAACGGAAATGCGCACGAGGAATCCGCGCCCCCGCACGGGGCGCACGAGCCCGACTACCTCCGCGCGGACGCCGGGGTGCGCTCGTGGCTGCTCACGATCGATCACAAGCGCATCGGCCTCATGTTCTACGTGCTCGTCGTGGTGTTCCTGCTGCTCGGCGGCGTCTTCGCGCTCGTCCTCCGGACAGAGCTCCTGACGCCCGGCCCCACCGTGATCGACGCATCGACCTACAACCGCATGTTCACGCTCCACGGCGTGGTCATGGTGTGGCTCTTCCTGATCCCGTCGATCCCGAACGTGTTCGGGAACTTCGTCCTCCCCCTCATGCTCGGGGCGAAGGACCTCGCGTTCCCGCGCCTCAACCTGGCGAGCCTCTACGTCTTCGCGATCGGCGCCGTGATCCTGCTGGTCACCTCCATCGCCGGGGGCCTCGACACCGGGTGGACGTTCTATCCCCCCTACAGCACGCGCACGCCGACGGCGGTCCTGCCGGCCGTGCTCGGCGTCTTCATCCTCGGGGTCTCGTCGATCATGACGGCGGTGAACTTCATCGCGTCGACGCACACGACGCGCGCCCGAGGGATCACATGGAGCCGCCTGCCGCTCTTCGTCTGGGCCCTCTACGGCACGAGCATCATCATCCTGTTCGCGACCCCGGTGCTCGGGCTCACGATCCTGCTCGTCGGGCTCGACCACGTCTACCATTTCGGCATCTTCGACCCGGTGCTCGGCGGCGATCTGCTGCTGTTCCAGCACCTGTTCTGGTTCTATTCCCACCCTGCGGTCTACATCATGGTGCTCCCGCCGCTCGGGACGATCACCGAGGTGGTCTGCACCTTCTCTCAGAGGCAGCCGGCGTCCTACTGGGCGATCGCCATTTCGTCGCTCGGCATCGCGCTCATCGGGTTCACGGTGTGGGGGCACCACATGTTCGTGGCCGGGATGAGCGAGTTCGACGCCGGGGTCTTCGGCGTGTTCTCGATGTTCGTGGCCATCTTCTCTGCCATCAAGGTCTTCACCTGGGTGGCGACGCTGCAGCGGGGGTCCATCCGCTTCAACACCCCGATGCTCTACTTCTTCTGGTTCCTGTTCCTCTTCGTCTTCGGGGGGATGACGGGCGTCGCCGTCGCGACGCAGTCGCTCGACGTCCACTGGCACGACACCTACTTCATCGTCGCCCATTTCCACTTCATCATGGTCGGCGGCTCGCTCACCGCGTTCCTCGCGGCGGCGCACTACTGGTTCCCGAAGATGTTCGGCCGCATGTACTCCGAGCGGATGGGGCTGCTCACGTCGTTCGGCGTGTTCTGCGGGTTCGTCCTGACGTTCTTGCCGCAGTTCCTGCTCGGCAACGCCGGGATGCCGCGCCGCTACTACAGCTACCCCGAGCAGTACCAGTGGCTGAACGTCCTCTCGACCGGCGGCGCCTTCCTGCTCGCGGGCGCGCTCGTGCTCGCGTTGCTCAACCTGCTCGTGGCCCTGCGCTGGGGGAGGCCGGCCCTCGGCAACCCGTGGCGGTCGCGGAGCTACGAGTGGACGACGCCGCCCATCCCCCCCAAGCACAACTTCCCGGCGACGCCGATCATCGAGCGCGGCCCGTACGATTACCACCTGACCGAGGAGGAGGCGAATGCCCGAGTCACACCCGCCCGCTGAGCCGCTCGCCCCGGCGCGGCTCGCGATGCAGTTCGAGGACCTCGACAAGCAGGCCCACGCCGCGCGCTTCGGCATGTGGGTCTTCCTCGCCAGCGAGCTCTTCCTGTTCGCCGGTCTCTTCGGGATCTATGCCGGCTACCGCGCGCTGTACGGCGCCGAGTTCACCGCCGCCATCGCCCACAACAGCGCGCCGATCGGCACGGCCAACACCGCGATCCTGCTGACGAGCAGCCTGCTCGTCGCGCTGAGCGTCCACGCCGTGCGCATCGACGAGCCGCGGAGGGCCGGTCGCCTCCTGCTCGGGGCCGCCGCGCTCGGCGTCGCCTTCCTCGTGCTGAAGGGCGTCGAGTATGCGGACCACTTCCACGAGGGGATCTTCCCCGGCGCCGCCTACCGGTTCGCGGAGCTCCCGACGGGCGGCGCCAAGATGTTCTTCACGACCTACTATCTGACGACCGGGCTCCACGCCATCCACGTCACGGCGGGGCTCGTGATCCTGCTCTGGCTCGCGTTCAGGTGTCTCCGGCGCCGTTATGGCGCGGGCAACGAGACCCACGTCGAGATCGGGGGGCTGTACTGGCACCTCGTCGACATCATCTGGATATTCCTCTGGCCGATGCTGTACCTGATGCACCGCTGAGGTCGCCCGACGCCCATGATCATCAAGCACCTCTCCACGCGGACCTACGTGATCGTCTGGCTCGTCCTCATGGCGCTCACGCTCGCCTCGTACCTCATCTCTCTGGCCCACCTCGGCGCGTTCGACACCGTCGCGGCGCTCCTCATCGCCACGGTGAAGACGGTGCTCGTGCTGCTCTTCTTCATGCACCTCATCGAGCAGCGGTTCGCGAACGCCCTCCCCATCGTCGTGTCGGTGCCGCTCCTCGTCCTGCTCCTCGTGCTGATCGTGACCGACGTGACGGCGCGCGCGACGCACTCGCGCGGGAACGTCCCGACGGCGCAGCCGCCCGAGGTGACGACAGGCCCCTGACGCGCCGCGCCCGCCGCGGCCTCCGCCGGGCGGGCCGCCGCGCGGGCCGCGGTCAGGCCCGGACCCGGATGAGCCGCCGCTCCGGCAGGCTCGCGCGCCTCGCCTCCCACTCGCCGCGCGCCGCCCAGCCGAGGATGCGGCGCAGGAGCAGCATGGGCGCGTCCGCCTCGACGTGCTGCTCGCGAAAGGCGCCCTCCCCCGCGTAGGCCGGCTCGGCGCTCTCCAGGAGGATCCGGTCCTGCCGGAGGATCGTCGGCTCCCTGGCGCGGAAGCGCACGCGCGGCCCGAACGGCAGCGCCCTCGAGACGAGCCACTCCATGCGGCACCGATCGGGCGCCGTCGGCACGAAGTGCAGGACGATCCGGCGCGGCATCCCTCCGAGCGACCGGACCTCGACGCGATCGGGGAGCGTGAACGAGAGCAGGACCTGGGACGATCGCGGCGCGGGCGCGCCCCCGGCGGCGCTGATCGGCCCGACCACGGTCATCCCGTCCGGCGTCGGCCGCACCTCGAGGAGCTGCTCGCGCAGGCCGCGGAGCAGCGCGAGGTAGAACTGCCCGTGCGTCCACGGGTGCGCGAACGCGGGATGGCACCAGTCGAGGTTGTTCTCCAGGCCCCGCGTGGACGCGCACTCGAGATCCACCGAGCCCTGGTCCCACCGGCGCGCCGAGAAGCCGTCGATCCCGGGCGGGGGCGGCGCCGCGGCGTCGCCCTCACCGCCGATCCACACCCAGACATACCCGTCCCGCTCCACGCAGGGGAACGCGGGGACAGCGCACCTCGCCGGGATGCGCCTGCCCTCGGCGAGCGACGGGATATGGACGCACGCGCCGCCGCCCCCGAATCGCCAGCCGTGATATCCGCACGCGAGCGCCCCGCCCGTCACGCGTCCGAGAGACAGCTTGACGCCCCGGTGGCAGCAGCGATCGAGCAGCGCGGCGGGGCGCCGGCCGTCGCCGCGAAACACGACGATGTCCTGATCGAGGACCCGGGCCGCGCGGGGCGCCGCCCCGAGCTGCGATGACGCGCAGGCGATATACCAGTACTTCCTGAGGAACATGATCACTCCCCTCCCCCCCAACAGACCTCCACGAACCAAACATTCGTGTATGTATGTAAACTGACAAAAAAAACTTCGCGGCCTCAGCGCCGCAGTCCACGGATGAAGGTCGCGACCATCCGCCGGACAGCGGCCCTGGGCTCCAGCAGCTTCGGGTCCATGAGGAACAGCGCGGTCGCGCCGTTCATGAGGCTGACGGCGGCGAGCGCCGCGGCCCTCGGGTCGACGCCCCGCTCGATCTCGCCGGCCGCGATCCCCTTGCGGACGAGGTCCGACACCACGGCCACGAGGCGGCGCACGCTCGACACCTTCTGCTCGAACCCCGCGGCGAGCTCGGGCGAGAGCTCGGTCTTGAACAGGCTGAGCGACAGGACGGCGCGGTACTCGGGGTCCTCTTCGAGGTACTCGAGCGACCGCGTGAGGAGCCGCTCGAGCGCCTCGAGCGGCGAGGGCGTGGAGGACAGCGCCTCGGAGAAGACCGCGTTCGCCCTGGCGAGGCGCTCGCCCAGGAGGGCCGTGTAGAGCTCGGCCTTGCCCTTGAAGTGCCAGTACACCGCCCCCCGCGTCAGCCCGGCCTCGGCGGCGACGTCCTGGAGCGTCGCGGCCGCGTACCCCTTGCGGCTGAACACGAGCAGCGCCGCGTCCAGGATCTGCTCGCGGGTCGCCGCCGCCTCCTCCTTCGTCCGTCGCACGCCCGGAAGATACATTCACGAACGTATGTTTGCAAGTCCGGGGCTCGGTGCCGGCGCGAGGGGGCGGCGCCGGACGCCAGCCCCTCGCGCCCACGGTGTCAAGCGCCGCGGAGCGCCGGGCTGTGACAGACCATGTCCTGCCGTATCGAACCATCGAGTTCGCCCTGCTCACGGCGATTCTCCACAGGAACTCCCCCGGGACAACAGTCGGTATCTGTCGATCCCCTCCGCGGCGCGCGCCGCCTCTCGTCACGGGCTCGCGGCGCTGGCCGATCCCGGCGCGCGCGGCGTCGCCCGCCACACTGTAAACCATCGAAATTATTCGATTTTTCAGCACCATCCCCGGCCATCTCCGCCGCGCCCGGGTTGGGACAATGTCCGTCCGATCGATCCCTTTCCGGACGGGTCGAAGGTGGCTATCCATGGTAGACACCAAGCACGCGGCGCGACGGCGTGTCCCTCGCACGACGCGCGCGGGACCCGCGCCGAACTGCTTCGTTCTGGAGGAGACTTCATGGAAAAGATCTCGCTCACGTACTTTGTCGACTTCGTGCTCAAGGCCGGGACGCCCAAGCTGACCGGCGTCCGGGAGTTCAAGGAGCGAAAGGACGAGCTCCTCACGGACTTTTACAGGCAGGTGCGAGAGGCGATCGTCGACATGCACAGGAGCGGAAAGCCCACGAGCGTGCTCGACGCGTTCCTCGCGGCCCAGCACGACGAGCGACGCCGTCGCATCTACCCGTCGGTCGTGAACGGATACCGCAAGTTCCTCGCCTCCGGGAAGATGACGTGGTTCGAGCCGCCCGTGGCGACGTACCGCCTCGGCGACCTCGAGATCAACGTCAATCCGGAGCTCGGCCTCGTCATCGACGGGACTCCCCACGTCATCAAGATGTATTTCCGCGGGGAGCCCCTGTCGTCCAAGCGCGTCTCGGTCGTGCTGAACCTCCTGATGAACGGCCTCGCCGAGAGCACGCCGGGCGGCGCCTTCGCGGTGCTCGACGTGCGCAACGCGAAGATCCACTCCTTCAAGGTCCCGAACCCGCGGCTCAACCTGCTGCTCCGCGGCGAGGCGGCCTCCTTCGCCACCATCTACACCGGGCTGTAAACTTCCCGTCACCGGGCGAGGCGGCCGCGCGCAGGGCGCATCGCACCACATGTCCCCACCCGGCATCCACCCAGCCCGTGGCGCCCACCGCGGCGCCGGTGACGCCGCGCCGCGTCCCCCCGCCGGCCGGCGGGGGGCGCGGCGCGGTCGCGCCGGTATCGCAACGCTGGAATCCGCGCGCCGCGCTGCCGCGTGGGCCCTCGGGCGGAGGCGGGCGAGCGGCGCACAAGCCATCGATCTGTAGGAGATCTGCGCCTCTGGCCTCATCGCAGGACGCATAACCGGACCGAAAATGACCCATTCAGAGAAAGAGAAGTACGATCTACCCGTCAGTTTCAGTTATCCTCGATCTGCCATGGATCGCCGCGCGCAGATCACTGCAACCCCGCTTCACGTACCGAGCATTCTTGTGGTCCTCGATCCCGCGTGGCCGGAGCTCTTCAGCCTGTGCCTCGCCGTGGCGCCGGGCTGCGGGGTGCTCCTGCACCGCTGCGACGCGTCCACCGCCGCGACGATCGCGGCCGAGCGGCGGCCGCTCGCGATCATCATGTCGAACGGCGTCCACGCGAAGGATCCGACCGAGTTCGACGCGCTCGCGCGCGACGTCCGCGCGAAGTTGCTTCGGCTCGACGAGGAGGTCAGCGAGCGAGAGCTGGAGGCCATGCTGAGCGGCGCGCTGCGCGACACGCGCGACGCGCGCGATCCGGGGCGGCGCGACGAGGGCAGCGGGCGCTACACGGTGATCGGCGCGCAGCGCAGCGAGGCCATCGGCGGAAGGGGGGCCACGGGCGCGGAGCCCCGGTCCGCGCAGAGGCCGGCGACCTCGAGCGCGGACCCCCGGCTCGCGCAGCAGCGCAGCGAGACGCTCCGGAGCACGCTGCCGCCGCCCTCGTCGCGCGCCGGATCCCCGGCCTCGCTCCGCACGCCCCCGACCCAGGGCGCGGCCACGGCGGCGCCTCCGCCCGGGGCGCCGTCCTCGTTCCGATCGCCGCCGTCGATGCGCGCCGTGCTGCCGTCGGCGCACGCGCAGGCGGCGCCCCACGCCGCGCCGGGCGGGCCCCGCTCGGTGCCGCCGCCCCCGTCGGTACGCGCGGCGTCGCTCCCGACGAGCGCCGGCGCGCTCTCGGGCCCGCCCCCCTCGACGCGCTCCCCTGCAGCGAGCGCGCCGCCGCCGTCGTCGCGCTCGCTGCAGGGCGCCCCGCCGTCATCGCGCCGGCTGACGCCGCCGCCGTCGTCGCGCTCGCTGCAGGGGGGCGCGCCGCTGCGCAAGGCGAGCATCCCGCCGCCGAGCGCGCGGAGCCTGCCGAGCCCGCCGTCCGTCCGCGCGCTCTCGAGCCCGCCCCCCTCGGTGCGCTCGGTGCCTCCGGGGCCGCTCTCGGGCGAGCCGCCGTCGATCCGGACGATGGCGCCGCTCTCGGCGCGCATGGCGCCGCCGTCGTCGGTGCGCCCCGAGCTGTCGCCGCGCTCGGGCGTGCGGGAGCGCGGCAGCGAGGAGCTCGACGCGGTGTTCGAGGACCAGAAGCTGCCGCTCGACGCGCTCGCGCGCGGCAACAGCACCACCTCGCGCTGATCCGGGCGAGCTCGACCGGCGGCCCGACCCGCGCAGCAGTCCGCCGGAGAGCGCCTAGCCGCGCGGGCGCGTGGCCCAGGACACCGTGGAGGACGCGACGCGCCCCAGCAGGGCGCCGGCGATGGTGACCAGCGCCGGGGGCGCCGGCGCGCCGAGGTCGCGGCCGAGATCGACGAGGATGCGGTCGACGCACTCCATCGCGCTCGCGGCGGCGAGCTCCATCCCGACGCCGCGGCCTCCGGCCGCGCGCCCGGCGAGGTAGAGCCCGCGCACGGGGGTGTGCACCGCCGGCCGCGCGCGGCCGACCTGGCCGGGCACCTGCGCCGTCCCCGCCGCGTCCTCGCCGCCCGGCCCGCCGCCGTCCCCGGTCGAGCTGTCGATGAAGACCGCCTCGGAGAGCAGGCCGGGGACCGCGCGGTCGAGCGACCGCAAGAGCTCGTCGGTCGAGGCGGAGGGCGCGCCGCGCGCGGAGGCCACCGCGCGCGCGCACAGGATCTCGTGCCCGGGCGGCGCGAGCGACGGATCGAAGCTCGTCGGCACGAGGCCGTAGAACGAGAGCGGCGGCGCGCGCTCGCTGCCGTCGAGGCCGGCGAGCGCGCTCGCCGCGACGAGCCGCCGGCGCAGCCCGATCCTCACCTGGACCGCCCGCGGCTGGGGCGCGAGCGCCCGGGCGCGCGCCACGTACGCCTCGGGGAAATGCCGCTCGCCGACGAGGCCCGAGACGGTGCGCTGGAGGCCGGCCGTGCTCACCACGAGGCGCGCCGGCACCGCGGTCCCGTCCTCGAGCTCCACGCCGCACACGCGCGCGTCGCGCACGAGCACGCGCCGCACGGCCGCGCCCCTCCACACGGCGGCCCCGCGCTCGCGGGCCAGGCGGGAGAGGACGTCGGGCACCCGGGCCGCGCCGCCCTCGGGGTAGCTCGGCCGGCCGCCGCGGGCGAGCCGGCGCAAGGCGAGGAGCGCCTCGCCCGCCGAGGCCTCGGCCCCGGGGAGCGAGAGCGGCAGGCCGAGCAGCCCGCCGAGCGCGGCGACGGCCGCGGGGCGCTGGAGGAAGCGGGCGACGTACTGCTCGACGGTGACGTCGTCGCAGGCGGCCAGGTCGACGTCGCGCATCGACATCGCGTGCGCGACGAGGCGCGCGGCGCGCACGGCCTCCAGCGCCGTGAGATCGAGGCCGCGCGCGGCGCCGCGCGCGAGCCCGGCCAGCCCGAGGCGCTCCGGCCGGAGGACGACGCGGCCCGCGCGACGCGCGGCGGCGCCGCGGGCGACGCCCGCGAAGCAGAGCGCGGCGGGCTCGTCGCTCTCCAGGAACGTGATCGCGTCGCGCTCGCCGACGCGACCGAGCACGTCGCCGATCGGGCCCGCCTCGCCGCGGCAGGGTATGTGCGCGACGGCGTCGACGCGGAAGCCGTCTCTCTCGTGGGCCGCGGAGGAGCCGCCCAGGCGTCGCTCCTTCTCCACGAGGATCGTCGCGATTCCGGCGTGCGCGAGGAGCAGCGCCGCGGCGGCGCCGCCGACGCCCGAGCCGATCACCACGGCGCGCAAGGGGACCTCATCCATGACGTCGCGAGAACATAACGCGACGAGCGCCGGACGAGGGCGCCGCGTGCGCATCCGGTGGCGCACCTCGCCGCCCGCGCCTCGACCGGCCGCTCGAGGCGCCGGGGGCGCAATCGGCGTCGCGCGCCGCGGCTCGGCGCGCGCGGCGAGCGTTGACCCTCCGAAGCGGCCCCCCGTAGAGTACCCTGGCAGTCGACGTGCCCTTTATGAAGACCTGCCCGCAGTGCCACCAACGCTACCCGGCCGAGAGCACCTTCTGCTTCATCGACGGCGCGTCGCTCGTCGCCGAGAAGGACCCGCGCATCGGGGCGTCGATCGCCGGCCGCTACGTCATCGAGCAGGCGCTCGGGATCGGCGGGATGGCCACCGTCTACAGGGCGTACAACCGGCTCATCGGCACCCCCTGCGCCATCAAGATCCTGAACCGCGATCTCGCGCAGGACACGACGACGCGGGAGCGCTTCCGGCGCGAGGCGCGGCACGCGCAGCGGCTCGCGCACCCGAACATCATCGAGATCTTCGATCACGGCGACACCGACGACGGGCTGCCCTTCCTCGTGATGGAGCTGCTCCAGGGGACGAGCCTCGCCGACGTGGTGGAGCGCAGCCGCGTGCCGCTCGCGCGGGCGCTGCCCATCTGGGTGCAGATGGCGCGCGCCCTCGGCCGGGCGCACGACTTCGACGTCGTCCACCGCGATCTCAAGCCCGAGAACGTGTTCCTGCTGAAGGGCGACTGGGTGAAGCTCCTCGACTTCGGCATCGCCCGGTGCACGCAGGACGCGCGGCTCACGCACCTCGGCGAGATCTTCGGAACGCCGGAGTACATGGCGCCCGAGCGCAGCACGACGATCGACGCGGGCCCCCCGGCCGACCTCTACTCGCTCGGGGTGATCATGTTCGAGATGATCACGCAGCGGCTGCCGTTCGACGCGCCCGATCCGGCGAGCTGGATCCTGAAGCACCTGAACGAGCAGCCGCCGCGCCTCCGGGAGCTCGCGCCCGAGATGCCCGAGGCGCTCGACCGGCTGGTGAACGCCCTGCTGGCGAAGGCGCCCGCGGACCGCCCCGTCGACGCGTACCGCGTGCTGGCGGAGCTCGAGGAGATCGCCGCCGCGAGCGGGATCGCGCTGCCCCCGCCGCCGGAGGCGATGCCGCGCGACTCCGCCGTGCGATCGAGGGGCGCGGGGCGCGATCCGTGGGTCAGCCGGCTCGAGCTGTTCGAGAAGATGACGGCCCGCGCGTTCGGCGGCGCCGCGCCGACGGATCTCCAGCGGCAGCTCGACGGGCTGCGCGGCCTCGTGCGGGAGCACGCCGAGCTCCGGTCGAGGGCGCTCGACGAGCAGCGGCGCCTCGAGGGGGTCGCCGAGGAGTGGCGCGACGGCCGGCAGCAGATCGGCCGGGCGATGGACGCGCTCACGGTCGACGCCTCGCTCACGCGCGAGGAGGCCCGCGCGTACCGCGCCAGGGTGGCGCCGCTCAGCGCGGCGACGCAGGCGTTCATCCCGGCGGTGCTGAGCGCCCACCGGGAGGCCGTGCGCTGGGAGGGCCGGAGCGGGTTCGCCGAGCCCTACCTCGAGCTCGCCGCGAGCTACCGGAGGCTGGCCGACCTCGTCGACGCCTGGTACGCGGCGCGGAGGGCGGACTACGAGGCCGCGAGCGAGGCGATCGCCCGCGAGCAGGAGGTCGCCGAGGTGGACGCGCAGATCAAGAAGCTGCGCGAGCGGCTCGAGGAGCTCGACAGGCAGCTCGAGGCGCGGCGCCGGGAGTCGCAGGAGCGCATCGCCGAGATCGGGCGCAGGGCCGATCAGATCGAGTCGGAGCTGCTCCACCTGGCCAGCCGCTTCTGCGCGCCGCTCCGGGCGAAGCCGGAGCTCGGCGCGCTGTTCGTGGAGCTCGAGCGGCTCGCCGGCTGAGCGCTCCGCCCGGCGCGGGCCCCCGCCCACCAGAGTCCGTCGTCGCCCGGTTTGCGCGGTGAGCGAGCGCGGTCGCCGCGGCCCCGCGCGTACTAAGCTAGCTCCCGTGATGTCCGACCCCGCAGGAGCGCCGCGGCGCGCCCCGTCGCCGCGCGCGCCGGGACGCGCGCGCCGCGCCGCGTCCGCCGCGGCGAGGACGCTCGGGCTCGCCCTGGTGTTCGCCGGCGCCACGGTCGCCGGCGTCGCGCTCCACCTCGACACCGCCGCCGCGCGCCGGGTCGCCCGCGACGCCACGAACCGGCTCCTCGGCTCCCTCTTTCACGGGAAGATCGTCGCCGACGAGATCGAGGCGCTCGGCCTGGACGGCGTGCGGATCCGGGCCGCGGTCGCGGTCGATCCGTGGGGCGGCCAGGTGATCCGCGCGAGCGGCATCGAGGCGCGCGCCGACGTGCTCCCGATGCTCGCCGGCGCGCTCTTCGGGGCGGGCGCGCTGCGCGTCGAGATCCCGTACATCCGGGTCGAGCAGGCCGAGGTGCTGGTCCAGAGCAACGGCGCCGGCGGGGTCACGCTCGGCGACACGTTCACCCCGCGCTCGCCGAGCCGCCCGCCGGAGGCCTCGCCGGGGGCGTCGTCGCGCGAGGTCGTCGTCGCCCTCCCGCGCATCGAGATCGGGCGCGGCTGGGTCCACGGGCAGCTCGCGCCGCCGCGCGCGCTGGACGCCGACGTCAGCCGGCTCGTCGGCGCGGTGCACGTCGGCCCGGAGGGCGTCGCCGTCGACGTCGAGCAGACCGGCCTCGTGGATCGCGCCTTCCTGCCCGCCACGACCGCGGGCACCGCGAACTACCACCTCCGCGCCGGCGAGACGGTGCGGATGTGGAGCAGCTTCGCCGGTCAGGTCGCCCGGGTCGGGATCACCGCGCGGGCCGTGCTCGACGAGGGGCACCTCGAAGCGCACGCGAGCATTCCGCGCGCCACGCCGGCGGAGCTCCGGAGCCTGGTCCCGGATCACCCGGTCACCGAGCCGCTCGCCGCGCACGTGACCGTCAAGGGTCCCCTCCCCCACCTCGACGTGGTGGCCGCGGCCACGGCCGCCCCGCTGGGTCCGGCAGGGGGCGAGGTCGCGCTCGCAGGGCGGCTCGACGTGACGGGCCCCGTCCGGCTCGACGCCGAGGTGCGGGCGCGCGACGTCGATCTGCGGCTCTTCGGCGTGGACCTCGCATCCGCCGCACAGGGCGATAGCGCCGCCGCGCCTGGCGCATCCCGCGCCGTCGCGCCTGGCGCACCCCGCGCCGCCGCGCGCCGCGCCCTCCACCTCGCCGTGCCCGGCCTCCCACGCGCCGTCGCGGTGAAGGCCGCGCCGGCGGGCAGCCGCGAGCCCGAGGCGGCGGCGGCCGCGATCACGGCGGACGGGCGGGTGCGGGCCGAGCTCGGCGACGCGCTCCGGCTCACGGTCGAGGCGCGGACCGAGCCCACGGCGCTGCTCGAGGAGCGGGTGCCGGCCGCGGACGTCCACCTCGTGCTCGATCGCGGCGAGCTCCACGCGCGCGCGCACCTCCACGAGCCCGGCGCGCCGATCGACGCCGCGATCTCGCTGCTGCCGCGCGGCCAGGGGATCCGCTTCGCGGCGACCGCCGACATCCCGGCGATCGCCGCGGCGCCGCGCCTCGCCGGCGCCATCGACGGCGCCGGCCGCGTGCGCGTCAAGGGCAGCCTGCGCGAGGGGGCGCTCGATGCGCGGATCGAGGGCGCGTTCGCCAGGCTGACGGCGGGCGCCGAGGTCGGGCTCACCCGCGCGCGCGTCGAAGGGCGGCTCACCGGGCCGCTCGACGCGCTGACGATCCACGCCTCGCTGTCCGGTGAGGAGGCGCTCGCCGGCGGCCACACGTTCGACGCGATCGAGGCGCAGGTGTCCGGCGCGCTCACCTCGCCGAAGCTCCGCGCCACGCTCACCGACGGCGACGACTCCCTGACCGCCTCGGCCAGGCTGAGCACCGCCGCGGGCGCCCTCCGCGACATCGAGCTCCGGCTGAAGCGCGAGGGCGCCGAGGTCGCCGGGAAGATCGCGGCGATCGAGCCCTCGGGCGGCGGGCTCGCGGTCGAGGGGCTCGAGCTCGCGTCCGCGGAGCTCGGCTCGCTGAGGGGAGAGCTCGCGGTGCGGGGCGGCGACGTGACCGGGCAGCTCCGGGGCGAGGCCATCGATCTCGGCCGCGTCGCCCGGATGCTCGGCGTCCCGCTCCGCGTGCAGGGGCTCGCGAACCTCGACGTCGCGCTCGAGCGGGATCCCGAGGCCGGGCGCTCGGGCCACGTGCGGCTCGAGCTCGCCGGCGGCGAGGTCGCGTTCCTGTCCGGCGTGTCGGCGCACCTCGCGGCCACCCTCGATCGCGACCGGATCACGGCCGACGCGCTCGTGCGCCTCGACGCGGAGCCGCCGCGGCCGCCGGGCGCGCCGGCGGGCGCCGCGTGGTGCGCCGGCCCCCTCGCGAGCGTGCGCGTGTCCGGCGCCGAGGGCACGCTGAGCGGCCCCCTGCTCCGGCCGGAGACGTGGGCCGCCCTGGTCGGCACGGCCGAGGTCGCCGCGGACGGCTGGGACCTCGGGTGCCTCTCGCGGCTCGCGCCGATCGCGCACCTCGTGAGCGAGGTGCGCGGCAAGCTCACGACCCGCTTCCGGGTGTCGCGCGCGCCCGGCGATCCGTTCCCGTCGCTGCACGACGTGCTCGTGCGGACGCAGGGCCTCGCGCTCGCCGGGCCGCACCCGCTGGGCGAAGAGCGCCCCGCGTGGGAGTCGCGCTCCATCGACGCGCAGCTCAGGGGCTCGCTCGACGGGACGACCGGCCGGGCCAGCGCCGCGCTGACCCTGTACGACGGCGGGCTGCTCGGCGACGTCTCGGGCTCGATCGATCTCGATCTCGACGCGCTCACCGGGCCGCCCGCGGGCCGGTGGGCGTCGCTCCTGCGCTCGCCCATCGCGGCGACGGCGTCGATCCCCCGGCGCCCGATGGGCTCGCTCACCACCCTGCCCTCGTTCGTGCGCGACCGCCTGCCGCCGCTCGGCGGCGAGCTGCGGATCGACGCCTACGCGAGCGGCACCCTCGCGCGCCCTTCCCTGACGGCGCGCGCCCTCTTCTGGGGCCTCGTGTACGCCCCGGAGGACGCCCCGGGCGCCGCGGATCTCGCGTTCCCCGCCGATCTCGACGCGTGGCTCACGTACGACGGCGAGAGGGCCACGCTGGACGCGCACGTCACGCGCGGGCGGGACGAGATCGCGACCGTGAACGCCGAGGCGCTCGCCCCGATCGACGGCCTGCGCGCGCCGGCGCCGGCGCGCGCGCCGGAGGGGACGCCCCCGCGCCCGGCGTGGACCGGCGGGCTCCGCGCGACGCTGCGGCGGGTGCCGCTCGGCGACGTCCCGCTGCTCGGCGACAGCGGCGTCAGCGGGCACGTGAGCGGCGAGATCGAGGTGCGCGACCTCAACGTGGCGCCCAGGCTCACCGCGCGCCTCACGCTGCCGGATCTCGCGCTCGGCAACGAGCTCGCCTTCGATCGCGGCGCGCTCGCGCTGCGGATCGATCCGTCCAGCGAGCCCGGCCGCGGGCACCTCCGCGTCTCCGAGCTCGCGCTCGGGGGCCACAAGGGCGGCGAGCTCCGCGCGAACGCGTACGCGAGCGTGCGCTACCTCGGCGGGCTCGTCCCGGTGCCCGACGGCGAGCGCGCGGCGCTGGCCCTCACCGCGGAGCGCTTCCGCCTCGCGGCGCTGCACCCGCTGGTCGGGCGGACGCTCAGCAGGCTCGACGGCTACCTGGACGGCGAGCTGCATGTCCAGCTCGACGGCGCGCCGGGAGCCGACGGCGGCCGCGTGCGCGCCCGGCTCGATGTCCGCGAGGGGACCGCGCACATCCCCGAGCTCGGGCAGGAGCTGCGCGACGTGGCCGCGCGCATCACGGCCGACGACGGCGTGGTCCGGATCGAGGGCCTCCGCGCCGCGGGCATGACCGGACAGGCGCAGGGCTGGGCGCTGCTGCGGCTCGACGGGCTCGCGCTGCGCGACGGGGCCGGGGCGCTGACCATCGCCGAGGACCAGGCGCTGCCGCTCACGTTCGAGGGGGTGCCGCTCGGGACCGCGTCGGGGGCGCTCTCGTTCGTCGTGGAGAAGAGGCCGGACGAGCTCGCGCTGCACGCGACCGTGCCGACGCTCCGCGTGAGCTTGCCGGCGACGAGCAGCCGCGACGTGCAGCCGCTCGACGACAACCCCGACATCCAGGTCTCCCACCCGCTCGGGCCGGAGAAGGAGGAGCGCGCGCCGGACGCGCTCCGCTACACGATGACGTTCGACGTGGGCGACGCGATGATCACCGGCGCCGGGCTCAGGCTGCACCTGACGAGCGACGACGGCGCGCTGCCGAAGGTGGTGCTCGGCGCCGACGCGCGGGTCTCCGGCGGCATCGTGATCACGCACGGCGAGCTCGAGATCTTCGGCAAGGCGTTCGAGATCGAGCGCGGGCGCGTGCGGCTGCGCGAGGAGGAGACGTCGAACCCGCACCTGAACGTCACCGCGCACTGGGACGCGCCGGACGGCACGCGCATCTACGCCGACTACATCGGCAACCTCCGGCCCATCACGGACAAGAAGCTGCGGCTCCGGTCGAGCCCGCCGAGCTCGCAGCAGGACATCCTCGCGCGGCTCCTGTTCGGCGCCGACTTCTCCGAGGGGGCGCAGGCGGCGGGCGCCGAGACGCCCGCGCGGCAGGCCGCGGGCGGCGTCGCCGCGTCGGTCGGCAGCGAGCTCGCGGCGTCGCAGCTCAACGCGCTGCTGAGCGGCATCGCGCCGCTCCAGGGGCTGTCGACGCGGTTCGGGACGACCTCGGAGGGCGCGCTGCGGACGAGCTTCGTCTACCGGCTGAACGACGAGCTGACGGCGCTGGCCACCTTCCAGGAAAGCGCGCTGGACAGCGCCGCGACGGACGCGGGCGGGCCGACCCCCGGGGGGACCGCGAACGAGCGCGGCACGCGGACCGAGGTCACCATCGACTGGCGGTTCGCCCGACACTGGACGCTCCGCGGCACGGTGGGCGTCGACGAGCGCGACGCGACCTCGGGGGCGATCGATCTGCTCTGGCAGTACCGGTACTGAGCGGCCGTGCGCCTAGCGCGCGCCCCGCGCCGGCAGCCGGATCTCTCGGCCGCCGACGCGGAGGACGGGCGGCTCCGCCTCGACGAGCAACGGGGCGAGCTGCGCCTGCGCGTGGCGCGAGAAGCGCGCCTCCAGCGCCCCGCCGCGGGCGCGCGCGTACACGACGCCGTCGTCGCCGAGGGAGAGCGTCGCCGGATCGAGCGGCTCCTCGGCGCCGTCGAACAGGAGCAGCGTGACCGCGCCGTCGTCGCCGATCCGGAGCCCGTCGACGCGGAGCGGGGCGTCGTCCACCTGGAAGTAGCACCAGTCGTAGCCGTTCGTGAGGATCGGGCGGCCGTCGTCCGGGTGCCGCGCGATCCACGATCGCAGCCCGCGCTCCAGCGCCGGGTGGTCGACGCGGGCGCCGTCGTGCCAGAAGCGGCCGTCGCGATCGAGCCGGATCGAGCTCTCGCGGGAGGTGCCGGGGGGCGGCGCGAATCGGAAGAAATCGGGGTGGTCGCCGGGCTTCATGGGTCTCCTCCCAGGAGGTGTGGTCCGGCCGCCGCGCGGCGCAAGCCGCGCGCGCCGGGCCGTACTATAGCGGGCCCATGGGAGCCCAGACGGCACAGGCCAGCGGCGACGATCACCTGCGCGCCACGCGCGCGTACTACGACGAGTTCTCCGCCCGCTACGAGGCGCGGCGCGGGGGGCGTGATCGGGGGGGGTATCACGACCTCGTCGACGCGCTCGAGGTCGACTTCGTGCGGCGCTTCGGCGAGGGCCGCGACGTGCTGGAGGTGGGGTGCGGGACAGGGCTCCTGCTCGCGCGGATCGGCGCGTTCGCGCGCTCGGCGCGCGGGGTCGATCTCTCGCCCGGGATGCTCGAGCGCGCCCGCGAGCGCGGCCTCGACGTCGTCGAGGGGAGCGCGACCGCGCTGCCGTTCGCCGACGAGAGCTTCGACGTCGCGTGCTCGTTCAAGGTGCTCGCGCACGTGCGGGACGTCCGCGCCGCCCTCGCGGAGATGGCGCGCGTGGTGCGGCCCGGCGGGCACGTGATCGCCGAGTTCTACAACCCCTACAGCCTGCGCGGGCTCGTGAAGAAGCTCGGCCCGGCGGGCGCCATCAGCGAGCGGACCCGGGAGAGCGCCGTCTTCACGCGCTTCGACGCGCCGCGCGCCGCCGCGGCCCTCCTGCCGGCGGGCGTGCGCGTCGTCGCCTCGCGCGGCGTGCGCATCGTGACGCCGTTCGCGGCCGCGATGCGCGTGCCTGGGCTCGGGCGGCTGCTCCACAGGGCGGAGTGGGCGCTGTGCGACTCGCCGCTCGCGCGGCTCGGCGGCTTCTGGATCGCCGCCGCGCGCAAGGCGTGAGCCGCGCGCGGTCAGAACCGGCCCAGGACCCCCGCGTAGAGGCCGCCGGGCAGCAGGGAGATCGCCGGCGCGGCCTTGAAGCTCGGCGGGGGCGGCGGCACGGGGCGCTTGCGGACGGAGACCCGCTCCGGGACGAACGTGATCTGCGCGTGCGCGATCCCGGCGGCGACGAGCGTCGCGAACGCGCCGAACGAGACGTGGTTGACCGCGGCCGCGGTGTCGATCCGGCTGTTCAGCCGCTCGACGTCGACGCGCTGCGCGGCCGGCATGCCGGCCTGCGACGGGGGGGCGGGCGTGACGTCGACGTTCTGGTAGCTGGCGAGCGCCAGCGCCGAGACGATCGACGTCCCGCCGGCGACGGCCTGGCTGACCAGGAAGAACCAGCCGAGCCCGTCGTCGCCGTTCTGGAACTGCCCCACGCCGAACGGCAGCATCGCGATCCAGCGGGAGCGCTGCACCACGACGCGCTCGGTCCCGGCGAGGCGCGCGAGCTCGGCGATCCAGCGGCGCTCGTCGTCGCGGCTCCGCTCGGCGCGCAGGCGCTCCGCGCGCTGCGCCTCGGCCCGCTGCCGCGTGACCTCCTCGATGCGCGCCCGGATGCGCGCGCGCACCGCGGTGAACCTGTCGATCACCTCCGGCTGGAACAGCGCCGGGTTCGGCGAGTACGCCGGGTTGTCGAGGAGGATCTGCTCGATGTACGCGTCGGCCTCGTCCCCGCGCCGCAGCGCCACGAGCGCCGCGGCGGCGAGGCCGCGCGCCCGCTCGACGATGTGGGGATCGGTGATCCTGCACGGCTTGCCCTCCGCGTCGGTCGCGCCGCGCTCGCAGGGCGGGTTCGCGGGGTCGAGCATCGCCGCGAAGCGGCGCACGGCCTCCTCGTAGCGCCCGGTGTCGAAGCGCGTCTTGGCGAGCTCGAGCTGCTGCAGGTCGTCGGCGCGCGCGACGCCGGCCAGGCTCAGCACGACGGCGCTCGCCGCCGCCGCCACGAGGCGCCGCGGTGCGCGCAGGGCGCGGCCGCCATCGACCGACGGGGAGCGAGCGCCGGGAGATTTCCCGCCTGGTGTTCGCGCGGCCATGCGGAGGGGGTGCGCCGTGATGTAGCGGAGTTTGGACGGCGCTGCTGAGATTTCGGGCGCCGACGCCGGAATGACGGGGTCGCCGTCAGCCGGACGGCCAGAAAACGGTGTTCGGCTCGCCGGCCACGAGCGTCACGTTCCCGACGCGCTGGGCGGCGCCCGGCGTCGGCGACGTGAAGAGGCAGCGCCCGCTCCAGGACACGTCGTTCAAGGTCACGGTTTGCGGGCTGCCCGCGTAGCCGATCAGGCCGATCTGCGGGCACGCGTACTGCGCGTCCTGCGGCGCGCCGCTCAGGACGACCGTGCTGGGGAGGATCTCCAGCTTGTGGACGATCCGCTGCGGCGCGGTGACGCCCGGCGCCGGCGCGACGACCGAGATGACGCCCGAGTACGGCTTGCAGCACCGGGAGCCCGGCACGCTGATGTGCACGGCGTGGGTGCCGATCGTGAGCGGCGTGATCTTGTTCGCGCCGAACCAGGCGGTCTCCACGCCGTCGAGCACCAGCCTGGCCCCGCTCGGGACGATGTGGAAGACGACCTCGCGGACCCTCGGGCCCTCCGCCCGCGCCACGGGCACGGCCCGCGGCCCGGCCGCGGGCCGCATCCCGGCCGCGGCCGGCCGCGCGGCCGCGACCGCGGCCGATGGCGGCGGGGGACGGACGCTGGGGCGGCGCGCGCTCGCGACGACGGGGGCGCTGGGCGCGACCGCGGGCAGGTTCGGCGACGGCATCAGGGGGTCGATGCGCACCGGCGACGCCGGCCCGGGCGCCACGGGCACGTCCTCGCCCAGCGCCGCCTGCGGCTCGCGAAACGCGCGGGTGATCCCGAACGCGGCGACGCCGAGCGCCGCCGAGCCGAGCCCCACGGCGAGCGCGCGCCGCGCGAGCTTCCGCCGGCTGCGGCTCGCGTTGAGCTTCGCGATCCGCTTGAGGATGGTGAGGTCGTCCGGCGCGAGGGCGAGCGCCCGGTTGTAGTCGGCGGCGGCGCCCGGCACGTCGCCGCGCTTGCGGCCGTCCTCCGCGCGCGCCACGAGGCGCGGGACGAGCCGCGCGACGTGGCGCGCGGTGTAGCCCGCCGGATCGGCGAAGTACGCGGCGAGCTCGACGCGCGGCTCAGCGAGGCCGAGCGCGGCGAGCTCGGCCCGGATCTGCTCGGCGAGCGCCCGGGGGCTCGGCGTGCGGGCCGCGACGTCGTGCGCGAGGGCGCCCGCAAGGATCCGGCTCCAGCGCGCGCCGACCGCGGGCCGCTCGCGCTCGGCCTCGGGGTACACCCCCTCGAGCACCTTGCGGAGCACCTGCGCCGGGTTCTTCCCCTCGAACGGCAGGTGCCCGACGGCGCACTCATAGAAGAGCACCCCGAGCGCGAAGACGTCGGTGCGCGCGTCGACCTCGCCCCCCTCGATCTGCTCCGGCGCCATGTGCGCCGGCGAGCCCAGCACCTGCCCTGTCGACGTGACGCCCTGGGCGTCGAGGATCTTGGCGATGCCGAAGTCCGTGAGCTTGATCACGACCCCCGCGCCGTCCCAGCTCGCGGGGGCGCGGTCGGACGGCAGCTCGACCAGCACGTTCTCCGGCTTCACATCGCGGTGGATGATGCCCGACGCGTGCGCGTGCTCGAGCGCGTCGCAGAGCTCGAGCACCACGGAGGCGCCGATCTCGGCCGGCATGTCGCGGTGGCTGCTCAGGATCTTGCGCAGCGTGGCGCCGCGGAGCAGCTCGACGACGAGGTAGCGCTCGCCGTCCTGCTCGCTGGACACGTCGTACACCTCGACGATGCCGGGGTGGCGCAGCTTCGCCGCGGCGCGCGCCTCGGCGACGAAGCGCGCGCCGACCTCGGCGTTCTCTCGGAGGTGCTTGTGGATGATCTTGACCGCGACCTCGCGGCGGAGCCGCGGGTCGCGGGCGCGGTAGACGGTGGCCATGCCGCCGTGCCCGAGCTCTTCAAGCAGCTCGTACTTGTCGAGCTTCGGGAGGGCGTCTGCGCCCCGGTATCTGGAGAGAGGGTCCTGCTCGCCCGTCGAGCCCCTATCGCGGGCGGGCAGGCTCATTCCACGACCTTCACCCGAATCGTGTTGGTCGACCCCGAGACGCCGACGGGGGCGCCGAAGATGGTGACGAGCTTGTCGCCCGGCGAGACGAGGCCGTTCGCGAGCAGGTAGCCGGTGGCGCGGTCGATCATCTCGTCCGAGTTCCGGAGCGCGTCGATGGGGAGCGGAATCACGCCCCAGAGCAGCGCGAGCCGCCGGCGCGTCACCTCGTTCGGCGAGAAGGCGACGATCGGCACGACCGGGCGCGCCTTCGACGCGTACCGCGCGGTGAGGCCGCTCTCGGTGAACGCGAGGATCAGCTTCGCGCCGATGTCCCGCGCGATGTCGCAGGCGTTGCGCGCGGTCGCCTCGGCGACGTTGGCGCGCTGGCCGGGCTGCTCGCTCGAGAGATAGCGGTAGAACGCGCTCTGCTCGGCCTCCGTGACGATGCGGGCCATCATCCGCACGACGAGCGGCGGGTGCGCGCCGGTCGCGGTCTCCTGCGAGAGCATGACCGCGTCGGTGCCGTCGAAGACCGCCGTCGCCACGTCGCTCGCCTCGGCGCGCGTCGGGCGCGTCGCGGTCACCATCGACTGGAGCATCTCGGTCGCGACGATGACCGGCTTCTGGTGCACGCGGGCGAGGCCGAGGATCTCGCGCTGGATGATCGGCACCCGCTCCGGGTTGAACTCCACGCCGAGATCGCCGCGCGCCACCATGACCCCGTCCGAGGCGAGGATGATCGCCTCGAGGTTGTCGATGGCGCCTGGCGTCTCGATCTTGGAGACGATCGGCGTCGGGCGCCCCCAGGCCTCGCAGATGTCGCGGACGTGCCGGACCTCGTCCGCGGTGCGCACGAACGAGAGCGCGACGTAGTCGACCCCCTGCGCCAGGCCGAAGCTCAGATCGGCCTTGTCCTTCTCGGTGAGCGCGGAGATGCGCACGCGGCGCGCGGGCAGGTGGACGCCGACGCGATCGCGCAGGCGACCGCCCTGCGTGACGCCGGCCTGGACGCGATCCCCTTCGACCTTGGTGACGGTGACGACGACCCGCCCGTCATCGAGCAGGACGACGTCGCCCGGCTGCAGATCGGAGGCGAGCCCCTCGTAGAGGATCGGGATCTCACCCGGCGAGGCGACGGGGCTGTCCCTGTTCGCCTCGATCAGCCAAACGGAAGCCCCATCCGCCACCTCGAAGGTGTTGTTGGGGAAGCGACCGGCTCGGATCTTCGGACCGCAGAGGTCCTGCAGGATCGCCACCGGCTTTCCGCAGGCCTCCGCAGCCGCGCGGACCGTGGCGATGTTCCTGCCATGATCCTCGTGCGAGCCGTGAGAGAAGTTGAGTCGAGCGACATCCATACCGGCGCGGATCAGCTGCTCCAGCGTCGTTTGAGAGTCACACGATGGGCCTATGGTACAGACGATTTTCGCTCTGCGTACGAGCACGGGCGGAGCATGCCACGAGCAGGGGCCGAGACACTACCCTGATTGTGAACAGGCCACGCTGGCTTCACCGGATTCCAGCAAAGCCGCCGGGGGGACAGGGGCGCGGGCAGGCGATCGCTGGGACAGGGATCACAAAACGGCGACGAGGGGAGCCCGACGCTGCGGCGCGTCGCTCGCTCCCCTCGCCCACGCTCTACCTCGCCCTCACCTCACGAGGAGCGACTAGGAGCGGCGCTCGCGGCGCTCCCGCGGCGGCGGCCCGCTGCGGTCGCGCTCCAGGCCGGGCCGCGAGCCGCGGTCGCGCCCTCCGGGCGGCCCGTCGCGCCGCGGCGGCGGGCCGGCGTCGCGGGCCTGCGCCATGCGCTCCCGCGCCCTCTCGCCCTCGGCGCCCTCGGGGAGCGGGAGCAGCTCGCGCCGGCTCAGCCGGATCTTCCCGTCGCGGTCGACGCTGAGCACCTTGACCTCGAGGGAGTCGCCCTCCTTGAGGACGTCCTCGACGCGCTCGACGCGCGTGTGGGCCATCTCCGAGATGTGCAGCAGGCCGTCGGTGTTCGGCAGGATCTCGATGAACGCGCCGAAGTCCGTGATGCGCTTGACCGTGCCCTTGTAGGTCGCCCCGACCTCGGGCTCGGCCGTCAGGCCCTTGATGATCTCCAGCGCCCGCTTCACCGCGTCCGAGTCCGAGGACGCGACGTTCACCGTGCCGTCGTCCTCGACGTCGATCGCGACGCCCGTCTGGTCGACGATGCCCTTGATGGTCTTGCCGCCGGGGCCGATGATGAGCCGGATCTGGTCGGGCTTGACGCGGACCGTGGTGATCCGCGGCGCGTACTGGCTGAGCTCGGGCCGCGTGGTCGGCAGCGTCTCCAGCATCTTGCCGAGGATGTGGAGCCGCCCCTCGCGCGCCTGATCCAGCGCCTGCATCAGGATCTGCCGGCTCAGGCCCGCGATCTTGATGTCCATCTGGATCGCGGTCACGCCGCGCGCCGTGCCGCAGACCTTGAAGTCCATGTCGCCGAGGTGATCCTCGTCGCCGAGGATGTCCGAGAGCACGGCGTAGCGCTGGCCCTCCATGATGAGCCCCATCGCGATGCCGGCGACGGGCGCCTTGATCGGCACGCCCGCGTCCATGAGCGAGAGGCAGCCGCCGCAGACCGCCGCCATCGACGACGAGCCGTTCGACTCCAGCGTCTCCGACACGATGCGGATCGTGTAGGGGAACTGGTCCGGCGGCGGGATCATCCGGGAGAGCGCGCGCTCGGCGAGCGCGCCGTGGCCGATCTCGCGGCGGCCGGGGCCGCGCAGCGGCTTCGTCTCGCCGGTCGAGAAGGGCGGGAAGTTGTAGTGGAGGTAGAAGCGCTTCCACGTCTCCCCCATCAGCCCGTCGATCTTCTGCTCGTCGGTCGACGTGCCGAGCGTCGTCGTGACGATCGCCTGCGTCTCCCCGCGCTGGAAGAGCGCGCTGCCGTGGACGCGCGGGAGCAGGCCCGCCTCGCACACGATCGGGCGGATGCTCCTGCCGTCGCGGCCGTCGATGCGCCGGCCCTCCTCGAGCACGTAGCTCCGGACGACGTGCGCCTTGCGCTCCTCGAACTCGGCCTTCACGAGCCGCTCGATCGGCAGGAGCTTCTCGGCGCCGAGCTCGCCGAGCAGCGTCTCGGTGAGCTTCTTCTTGAGCGCGCTGTACCCGTCGTACCGCGCCTTCTTGTCGGTCACCCGCGTCGCGGCCTTGAGATCCTCGTCGACGAGCGCGGCGACGCGCGCCTTGATCTCGGCCGGCAGCTCGGGCGCGACGAACTCGCGCTTCGGCTTGCCGACGGCGGCGCGCATCCGCTCGATGAGGTCGAGCACCGGCTGCGCCGTCTCGTGCGCGAACATCAGCGCGTCGATGATCTCCGCCTCGGTCGCCTCCGCGGCGCCGCCCTCGACCATCACGATCGCGTCGCGCGAGCAGGCGACCACGAGGTCGATGTCGCAGCGCTCGATGTCGGCGACCGTCGGGTACGCGACGAACTCGCCGTCGAGCCGGCCCACGCGCACGCCCACGACCGGCCCGCCCCACGGGATGTCCGAGATGTGCAGCGCGGCGCTCGCGCCCGTCAGGGCGAGGACGTCGGCCTTGTTCTGCTTGTCGCTGGAGAGGACGGTCGCGATGATCTGCGTGTCCCGCTTGAAGCCGTCCGGGAAGAGCGGGCGGAGCGGGCGGTCCATGAGGCGGCTCGACAGGATCTCCTCGTCGCGCTGGCGCGCCTCGCGCTTGAAGAAGCCGCCGGGGATCTTGCCGGCGGCGTAGGTCTTCTCGACGAACTCGCAGGTCAGGGGGAAGAAGTCGAGGCCGGGCCGCTCTTCCTGCGACACGGCGGTGACGAGCACCATGGTCTCGCCGTAGGTGACGAGCACGGCCCCGTGGGCCTGCTTGGCGAGGCGGCCGGTCTCGAGGGTCAGGGCACGGCCGCCCACCATGACGGATTCACGAACGAACATTGGGAATTTCAGCTCTCTCTCGCGCGATCGCGAGGGCCGCTGCGTGCGGCGCTACGCCGAGCGCGAGGGGCAGCTCTTCTTCCTCGGTTCCTGCGCAGGAGTGTCGACCTGCTGCGCACGAAGCGAAGACGAAGACGCGCGGGGCCCGCGCCCGGGGAAGACTGGGCAGGTCGCCCCGTCGTTCCATGGTCACTGGATGACCTCCTTAGAGCGTCCGCTCCGCTCTCGCCAGCGCAAAACGCCGACGTTCAGGGGTCCGCACCGCAATCCCCCCGAACGGAACGGAACGAGGCGACGGATCTCGGCGGGAACGTTGCGAGGACAGCGCGAGGACAGCGCGAGGACAGCGCGAGAATGGTGTGGGAACGGTGCGAGAACCGCGCAGGAACGGCGCGGCAAGGGGAACGGAAGGGCGGGCGCGGCGGCCGGCCGCAGCAGGGTCCGATGCCGGCCACCCTGCCCCTTCGGGCTCGGTGCGCCCGCGCCGACGCTGCGTCGCGGGCACAACCGGCCGGAGGAGCGCTACTTGCGGAGGTTGAGGCGCCCGATGAGGGTGCGGTATCGCTCGATGTCGATCCGCTTCAGGTAGTCGAGCTGCCGGCGGCGCTGGCTCACCAGCTTCAGCAGGCCGCGGCGGGAGTGGTGGTCCTTCTGGTGCGTGCGGAAATGCTCCTGCAGCTGGTTGATCCGCTCGCTGAGGAGCGCGATCTGGACCTCGGGCGACCCGGTGTCCCCCTCGTGGGTCGCGAATTTCTGAATGATATCCGACTTCTGGACAGAATGCAGCATGGCTGGCTCTCCATGGCCCCTCCGGTGCGCTGCCGAGCGCCCGGGCCGGCGCGGCGTTCGCGCGCGGCGACTGGCCAAGCGACGCCTGAATGCGCGCCCGCGCCCGGAGCGGCGGGAGCCCGCGATGTTCAGGCCAGTGAGCAGGAGCGCGCGAGTATACGCAGGCGCCCCGGTCCGTCAACGCGGTCGGCGCGGCGTCGCGATTTGTCACCCCCTGAACGGCCGATTGGCTACGCTCGGTCGGCGATGCCCGGCACCCTCCGGCCCCCCGAAGACGCTTCCCGACCCCAGTCGGACGCACGCGGATCGCAGTCGGACCAGCATATCGCGACCGCGATGACGAGCCTCTCCACCTCGGCGACCGCGCTCCCGAGCCCGGGCAGCGACCCGTCGATGCCCAAGGTGTGCCCCACCTGCGGCGTGCGGTACCCGGCCGAGTTCAGGGTCTGCCCGCGCGACGCCGCGACGCTCGACGAGTCCGAGGACGACGCGCTCCGCGACGATCTCGTCGGCAAGACGCTCAACGAGACGTACACGGTCGTGCGCGTCGTCGGCGAGGGCGGCATGGGGCGCGTCTACGAGGCGCGCCACACCCGCATCTCGAGCAAGCGGTTCGCGATCAAGATGCTGCACCCCGAGTTCGCGCGGCAGCCGCAGGTGATCTCGCGGTTCCAGCGCGAGGCGGAGGCGGCCGCCGCGGTGCAGAGCCCGTACGTCGTCACCGTCTTCGACGTCCACCGCACCGCGGAGGGGCGGCCGTTCCTCGTCAACGAGTTCCTCGAAGGCAAGGAGCTCGCCGACTACCTCGCCGAGGTCGGCAAGATGAAGATCGGGCCGGCGGTGCGCATCGTCCGGCAGATCTGCAAGGCGCTCGCGGCGGCGCACGCGAAGGGCGTGGTGCACCGCGACATGAAGCCGGAGAACGTCTTCCTCACCGGCGACCTCGCGCTGCCCACGGCCAAGGTGATCGACTTCGGCATCTCCAAGGTCGACGACGCGCCGGGCGCCGCGCTCACGCAGACCGGCATGATCATGGGCACGCCGTCGTACATGGCGCCGGAGCAGGCCCGCGGCGAGCGCGTCGATCACCGCGCGGACATCTACGCCGTCGGCGCGATCCTCTACTGCGCGCTCACCGGCAGCCGCCCGTTCGATCGCAACGACCCGACCGCGACCTTGACCGCGGTGCTCACCGAGGATCCGCCGCGCCCGCGCTCGCTCGAGCCGAGCATCCCCGAGCCGCTGGAGATGATCATCCAGCGGGCCATGGCGAAGGAGCCGCACCACCGCTACCAGACGATGGAGGAGCTCGACGCCGAGCTCGCGCCCTACGACATGAGCGAGCCCGAGCCGAGGGAGCCGAGCTCCCCCGTCGGCGTGCCCGGCCCGCGCAACACGATGCCGTCGGCGCCGCGCGCCGCGATGACGATGCAGCTCCGCCAGGCCCAGCAGGTGACCATGGCGAGGCCGCTCATCCTGCTGCTCTCGGGGCTCGGGCTGTTCTGGGTCGCCGGGAGCCTGCTCACGCTGGTCACCGCCATCATCCGGCTCTCGCGCGGCGGCTCGGTGGACGACAACCTGACGGGCCTGGAGGCGGTCCTCCTCGCGTCCGGGATCGGCTTCGCGCTGATCACCCCCGCGCTCATCGGCGCGCGCCACGTGCGCCGGCACGTGTGGAACAACAGCATGAGGGCGGTCGATCTGGCCGACAACCTGCGCCGGCCGATCGTGGTCGGGCTGTGCGCGTACGGCTTCGCGTCGCTGCTCGTGCGGGTCGTCGAGGCCGTGGCGCTCCGGCGCGCGGCCGGCGTCGCGTGGCCGGCGTGGGACGTCGTTCTCTTCGCGATCGGCGCCGTCGGCGCCGCCGGCGCCTACCTCCTGCTCCGCAGCGAGCAGCGCTAGCCCGGTCCCCCCCGCCCCGGGTACGAGCGGCGGTCTCCCGCACAGGAGACGGGCCCAGATCGGCGTTTTCGGCGCGGAAGCGCACTCCAGTGCGCTGAGCACCGAAAACGCCGAGATGGGTCCGTATCCGAAGCGGGTGACCGCCGCTCTAGCGGCGGGCGTCGAGCCACGACTGGAGCAGGACGGCGGCCGCGGCCCCGTCGATGCGCTCCTTGCCCTTGCGCGCGGAGACGCCCCCGTCGCGGAGCCGCCGCGCCGCCTCGACCGTGGTCAGCCGCTCGTCCAGGAGCTCCACCTCCACGCCGGTCGCGTCGGCCAGCGCCTGGGCGAAGGCCATCGCCCGCCGCGCGGCGGGCCCCTCGTCCCCGTTCATCTCGAGCGGCAGCCCTACCAAAAACCGCGTGATGCCTTCGTCCCGGGCAAGCTCGGCGAGCGCGGACAGGAGCGCCCTCCTGTTTCGCCCGTCGAGCAGCGGCCGCGGGTGCGCGTAGAGCCCGAGCTCGTCGGTCACCGCCACGCCGACGCGGGCCTTCCCAAGATCGATCGCCGCAGCGCGCGTCTTCTCCATGCCTCTTGGAGACAGCACATACCCCTCGGACGGTGAGCCGGCGAGACCCAACGTACCGGGAAGCATCCGACCGGCTTGACCCGCTCGCCAGCACCGACCATAAGCGCCGCGCGATGGAACTGCGCGCGGTCAGGGGGATGAACGACATCCTCCCCGAAGAGGTGGAGCGCTGGCACAAGCTCGAGGCGGCCTTCCGCCTCCACGCGGAGCTCCACGGCTACGCCGAGGTGCGCACGCCGCTGCTCGAGCCGACGGAGCTCTTCCGCCACCAGATGGGGGAGACGACGGACGTCGTCGAGAAGGAGATGTACTCCTTCGAGCGCCACGGCGATCACCTCACCGTCCGCCCCGAGGGCACCGCGGGCGCCGCGCGCGCGTACGTGGAGCACGCGGTGCACGCCAGGGAGCCCGTCACCCGCTGGTACTACCTCGGGGCGATGTTCCGCGGCGAGCGGCCGGCGAAGGGGCGCTACCGCCAGTTCTACCAGGCCGGCTGCGAGCTCTTCGGCGACCCGGGGCCGCTCTGCGACGCCGAGACGATCGATCTCGTCGCGGGCTTCTTGCAGCGGATCGGCATCGACGACTTCGTGGTCCACGTGAACTCGCTCGGCGGCGGGGGCACGCGCGAGCGCTACCGCGCGGCGCTGCTCGATCACTTCACGCCGCGCCGGGACCGGCTCAGCGAGGACTCGCAGCGCCGCCTCGAGCGCAACCCGCTGCGCATCCTCGACTCGAAGGACCCGCGCGACCAGGAGGCGGCGCGCGAGGCGCCGTCGATCCTCGACCTGCTCGACGACGCGGACCGGGCCCACTGGCAGGGCGTGCTCCGCTGCCTCGACGTGCTCGGCGTGAACTACGTCGTCGATCCGTCGCTCGTGCGCGGGCTCGACTACTACACGCGCACGCTCTTCGAGGTGAAGGCGACCTCGGGCGACCTCGGCGCCCAGAGCACGCTCGCGGGCGGCGGCCGCTACGACAACATGGTCGCGGGCCTCGGCGGCCCGAGCGTGCCGGCGATCGGCTTCGCGATGGGGATGGAGCGGCTGCTCACGATGGTGCCGGGCGACTCCTCGCGCCGGAGGCCCGGCTGCTTCCTCGCCCCGCTCGGCCAGGTGGCCGCGGAGCGGGCGCTCGTGCTCGCGAAGCAGCTGCGCGCGCTCGGCGTCGCCGTCGAGCTGGACGGGCGCGGCGGGCGCCTCAAGTCGATGCTCCGGCGCGCGGACTCCCTCGGCGCGCGGCTCTGCGTCATCCTGGGCGACGCGGAGATCGAGCGCGGCGTCCTCCAGATCAAGGACCTCGTGGCGCACGTGCAGGAGGAGATCCCGCTGGAGGGGGCGGCGCGCGTGCTCGCGGATCGGGCCCTCGAGTTTTCACCCGGCGGCGGCCAGCGGGGATCGCGTTGACCTACGAGAGGATGGGAGAGGCGGGCGCCGCGCCCGAGGCGCGGGGCGCGCCGGCGCACGGGGCGGGCGCGACGAGCGCGCACGAGGCCAGCGCGACGCCCGCGACGAGCGCGCGGAGGGGCCGCGCACCTCGCGCGGGCCGCGCGCTCTCGCTCGCCGCCGCGCTGGCCGCCCTGGCCGCGCCGTCCGTCGCGGCCGCGCAGGTCAGCTTCGGCCAGCCGGGCGCCGGGCCGCCGCCGGGCGCGTCGTCGCCGCCGCCCGGCACGCCGGAGACGCACGCGGCGCCGACCTCCGAGGAGAGCCCGATCCAGACCCAGGAGCCGACCCTGCCCGAGGACCCGCTCGAGGTGCCGCCGGCGGTCGAGAAGCAGATCGGGACCAACGACGTCGGCGAGTGGGAGCGAGGGCGCGCCGAGGAGATCCAGCGCGACTGGTACGGGCTCTACTACGGCGAGAAGAGCGGCAAGTACCAGTTCCGGACGCTGTTCCCCCTGTGGGCCGAGCGCAAGATGCCCGGCGACCGGGCCACGATGGTGACGCCGCTCTACTACAACCGGCGGAGCAAGGACGTCGACGCCGACGTGCTCTTCCCGTTCTTCTGGAAGCTCCGGAGCGAGAACACCCACACGACGATCGTCGGTCCGTTCATGCACCGCGAGTCCGAGGGGCGCCCCGCGAGCCCCGGCCGGAAGGCGGAGCCGGGGCGACACGACAACTGGCTCGCCCCGCTCTTCTTCGAGGGCAAGAGCGACGACGGGAGCGGCTACTTCCACATCCCTCCCCTCCTCACGTTCACGCACCACACCGCGCGGAGCGGCTTCAACATGGTCGGCCCCCTCTTCTGCAAGTGGAAGGGCGGCCCGGCGTGCGACGCGCGCACCGCGGACGAGATCGATCTCGGCCTGGCGCCGCTCTATTTCTACGGGCGCGACGAGAGCAGCGAGTACGAGGTCATCCCGCCGCTCCTGCACTACTACCACTACAGCGACGTCGGTGACCGCTCGACGAACCTGTGGGGCCCGCTGCTCTGGCAGCGCTCGCGCGAAGGCAACGTGTTCAACGTCATGCCGTTCTACTGGCACAGCTGGGGCAAGAACTACGACCGCACCACGCTGTTCCCGTTCTTTCATTACGGCTACGAGGGCAACTCGAACCTCCTCGTCACGCCGCTGTTCGTGAAGGCGCGCGGCGAGGAGGGGGAGAGCACGTTCGCGACCTGGGGCTACGCTCGCTACCGAGGGCGGACGGAGCTCGACATGATCACGCCGCTCTTCTGGCAGTACCGCGATCCGGACATCGGCCTCGAGCGGACGTTCCTGCTCCCGTTCTATTATCGGAACACGTCGCCGCGCAGCGATGATCTCGCCGTGTTCCCGTTCTACGGCCACTTCAAGCGGCACGGGCTGAGCGATACCAAGTGGATCACGCCGTTCTTCCGGCACACGCAGGACCTCACCGGCTGGCAGACGGACCTCTATCCGTTCTTCTATTCGGGGCGGGATCGGAGCTCCACGCACCTCGTCGTGGCGCCGTTCGTCTGGGACTTCGCATCACCGACGTCGCGCTCCACCGTGATCCTGCCGTTCTACTACCGGTTCGCGGACGAACGGTCGGTGTCGCAGCTCGCGCTCAACACCTTTTACCGGGAGCAGCGGGTCCGGAACGGCAAGGAGTGGGAGTTCCATTTCTTCCCCCTGTTCTCGTACGGCGAGACGCCGAACGGGCACTGGTGGAACCTCCTCTACGGGCTCGCCGGGTACACGCGCGAGGGCACGATGTCGAAGATGCGGGCCCTCTACGTCCCGATCCAGCTGAGCGAGTGAGCGCGCGCCGTGCGACGCGGTCGAGCCGATGGAGACCAGGCGCGCGCATGACGGGGGACGTGTCCGGGGGGCGCGGCGCGCCGTGACGAGGGAGCGATGAGCGCCCCCGCAGGCGACGCGCCCGCCGCCCCCGGGCTCCGCTGCCTCGGCGGCGGGCCCCCGCCTCCGGAGCTCGCCGCGGATCTGCGCCGGCTCCTGGAGCTCTCGCCGGGCGCGCGGCAGCGGCTGTGGGAGGCGCTCGGGCCCAGCCTGGGCGAGCCGGTGCCCGCCGCCGTGGAGCGGCTCCTCGACGCGTTCTGCCGGCGGCACGACGTAGGATCCGAGGCGCTCGCGCGGGTGCTCAAGGCGTGCCGCTTCCTGGTCCGCGAGGCGAGCAAGCGCGACCTCGACCGCGCGGCGCTCGCGGCCGACCTCGCGGCGCTCGCGCCGGGAGAGGGCGGCGACGTGATCCAGGCGATCCTGCTCGCCGGCTACGACCAGGCCAGGGCGCTCGTGCGGCGCGAGCTCGTGCGCTCCGCGCTGCTCGATCACGGCAGGCTGCTCACCGGCGTCGACTGGCGCGTCGACACGATCGCGGCCTCGAGCCGCGGGGCGAGCATCCAGGCGCCGGTCGTGCTGCTCACGCTGACGTACCAGGAAGGCGGGCAGAGCACCCGCCTCACGCTCCAGGCCACCCCCGACCTGCTGCGGGAGCTACAGCGGCTCTGCGCAGAGGTCCTCGGCTGAGCGAGCCAGCCCGCCACACGCGCGCCTAGCCGCCCTCCCGCGCCCCGGTCCGGTTCGCCGACACGACCTCGGCGATGGCGGAGAGCGCGTCCTCGGCGGGGAACGGCTTCTCGAGCAGCGGGCGGCCGGACGACGCGAGGAACCGCTCGATGTCCGCGCCGAAGCCCACGCCCGTCATGAAGATGAACCCCTGCGCGAGCGCCGGATCGCTCTCCCGCACCCGCGTGTAGAAGACGTCGCCCGACATGCCGGGCATCCGCAGATCGCAGAGGACCACGTCGAAGCGCTGGCCGCCCGCGAGCATCCCCATCGCGGCGTCCGCGGTCGGCGCCACCGTCACCTGGTGCACGCGGCCGATCTGCTCGGAGAGCGCGCGGGCGAGCGACGCCTCGTCCTCCACGATCAGCACCCGCGCCCGCTTCGAGACCAGCCGCGGCAGCGGCGAGGCGATCGGCGTCTCCTCCTCCGCGCGCCCCGCCGCCGGGAGCGAGATGACGAAGCGCGCGCCGCACGGCGGGTCGCTCCCGGGGACCGGGCTCTCGGCCGTGATCCGGCCGCCCGCGCGCTCGATGATCTCGCGGCTGATCGACAGGCCGAGCCCGGTGCCGAACTCCGGGCCCTTCGTCGTGAAGAACGGCGCCCAGATCCGCGCGAGGTTCTCCTCGGCGATGCCCGCGCCGGTGTCGGTCACCACGATCTCGACCGTGCGCCCGTCGCTCCGCGTCTCGACCGTCACGGTCTGCTCGCGGGCCTCGAGCTTCGAGCTCGGCTTCGGGATCGCCTGGGCCGCGTTGACGAGGAGGTTCACGATGACCTGACCGAGCCGGCCGTCCTCCATGAAGATCGGCGGCACCTCGGTCAGGTTCTTCACGATCTGCGCCCGCTCGATGATCTGCCCGCGCGTGAGGCTGAGCGCCGACTCGACCGTGCGGTTCGCGTCGGTCAGCGTCCGCCGCGAGCCCTCGGGCTGAGGCGGGCTCGCGAACAGCTTGAGGTCGCGCACGATGTCGACGATGCGCTTGATGGAGTCGCGCAGCTCCTTGAGCAGCTCCGACGAGCTCGTGGCGGCAGCGCCCTCCATGCGGACGTTCGGGCCGCGCAGGAGGCGGTCGAGCATGTCGAGGCCGAGCAGGATGAACGCGGCGGGGTTGTTGATCTCGTGGGCGACGCCGGCGGCCAGGGTGCCGAGCGTCGAGAGGCGATCGATCTGCACGAGCCGCGTGCGGGCCGCGTGCTCGGTGCTCACGTCGGCGAGGACGCCCTCGATCGCCACCACGCGTCCGCGCTCCGAGACGAGCGGGTACACCGTGCCGCGCGCCGTGATCGCCTCGCCCTCCCGCCGCCGCAGGCGCGCCTCGTACGGGGCCGAGGGCGCGCCGAGCCTGGCCTGCGCGACCGCGTCCTCGAAGCACATGACGCCCTCCGGATCGGCGTGCACCTCCCCGAGGAACCCCGGCGTCCGCAGCGCCTCGGCCACCGGCACGCCGAGGAGCCGCTCGGCGTGCCGGTTCAGGAACGAGAGATCGCCGGTCTCGGGATCGAGGCGGAAGATGATGAGCGGCGCGTTGTCGAGCAGGTTCCTGTGCAGCTCCTCGAGCTCACGGATGCGCAGGAGGCGCTCGGCGGCCTCGCGCTCGCCGGCCATCACGCGCAGCGAGCGATCGAGGCCGGCGCCGAGCGCCCCGGCGAGCTCCTCGAGCAGCGCGACCGGCGCCGCGGCCGCGGCGGAGGCCTCGCCGTAGCCGACGACGAGCGCCGCGATGACGGGGCTGCTCGCGCCGCCGCCGTCGGCCGGCCCGGTGCGCGCGGCGGGCTGGCCGGGCTCCGCGGGGGGCGGCGCGCTGCGCACCGGGAGGGCGAGGTACGAGAGGCACCCCGCCGCGGCGCCCATCCCGTCCAGCGCGTCGCCCGCGCGGGTGTCGTCGCAGGAGAACGCCTGGCCCTCGCCGAACACGCGCCGGACGAGCGGCGCGGGCGCGGGGAGCCGCGCGCCGAACGGCGCGGCCGAGAGCGTGTCGCTGCGGCAGACCGCGTAGGCGCGGAGCTCGCCCTCGGCCTCCGGGATCAGCACCGAGAAGAGCTGGAACGGGGCGAACCGGCCGACCGTGGCGGCGAGCTCCTCGAACGGCCTCGGCAGGAGGAGGTTCGAGTGGCGGGCGATGACCGTGAGTACAGCGTTCAGCGCGACGAGGCGACCGTACCTCTCGCTCGCGGGCGCAGCGTGCATCGCTCGACATCTCACCACGGCGGCGCGCGGGGACGAGGGGCATTCTTCATTTTTGTCCGGCCGGCGGGTCGGGGGCGGCCGCCGGGGACGTCGCGCCGGGCCCCGTCCCTGCGCAGCGCTCGAGCAGGCGCAGGGCCGCGTCCCGGCGCTCCTCGCTCACGGCGGGCCCGGCGCCGGCCGACCCGTCGTGGGCGGCGTACTCGGCGAACATGCGGCGGGCGGTCGCCGCGTCGCCGACGCCGCACGCGACCACGAGCCGCAGCCGCTTGGCCTCGATCCAGATCCGCTGGATGGGCAGGTGGGCCGCGAGCGCCCGCTCCAGGCGATCGGCCGCCTCGTCGAAGCGGCCGTCGTTCAGGTAGTGGCGGCCGAGGAGGTAGCTCGGCAACCCGTCGCCGGGCGCCTGCGCGGCCCAGGCGCCGAGCAGCTCGGCCGCCCGCACCCGGTCCGGCGCGCCATCCCGGGTCCCGATGAGCAGCTCGACGATCGCCGCGCGGGCGCGCTCGTCGTTCGCGGCGGCGGTCTTGACCTCCAGCGTCCGGAGCCGGTCCTCGTCGACGAGCCGCTCGGCCACCCCGCGGTACCAGCCGACCGCGCGCTCCCGGTCGCCCGCCGCGAGCGCGACGTCGCCGAGCCGCTCCGCCGCGCGGTCGCGGAGGTGGCGCGGGACGGACGCGTCGGCGGCGAGGGCCTCGAGCTCGCGCACGCCCTCGCGCCGCATTTCGGGCGCGTCGCTGGCGAGGCGCGTCTCCGCGATCGCCACCCGGGCGGCGGGGCCCTCGTCGAGCTCGAGGATGCGCCGGTACGCGGCGATGGCGCCCTCGTGGTCGCCGCGCGCGCGCAGGCGCTCGGCCTCCTGGGCGCACGCGTCGACGACGTGCGGGCAGCGCCGCGCGAACACGGCCGGCCGGTCGAAGCGGGCCTTGGCCTGCGCCCGGGCGGCGTCGGGGAGCGAGAGCGCGTCCAGCTCGGCGTGCCACGCGCGCTCCATCGCCTCCCACGACGCGCCGGTGATCTCCGGCAGCGCCTGCCCTCCGTACCAGGCGCGCACCGCGCCGGCGCCGTACGTCGCGCGCACGTGGCCCACGAACGCGCCGCTCACGGTGTAGGCGGTCGACGAGTTCTCGGCCAGGAAGCCGAGCGCGAACAGGCGCGAGAGCGGCGGCAGGATCCCGAGGTCCTTCATCGCCTTGGCCCAGGCGCGCGGGCTCAGGTCCTCGCCCTCCCGCGGCGAGCCGGCGACGGCGATGCCCTCGATCAGGCCCGGATCGGGGAGCCACCCGCCGAGCCGCCCCGCGACCTTGAACGGGCCGCGGGCGAAGGCGCCGGCGAGCACGTGCATCACCTCGTGCCCGAGCGTCGGGTGGGGGTAGCCGGCCGCCTGCACGTACACCTCGCGGCGCCACGGCTTCGCGACGTACGTGCGCGACGCCCCCATGAGCGCGCCCTTCTGCGCCGCGCTCTCGAACAGGTAGGCGCGGATCCGGAGCGGCGCGCCGTCGATCTCGGCCGGCGCGCCGAGCCAGCGCTCGCCGGCCTCGACGTGCGCGTCGCACTCGCGCACGAAGCGCCGGACGTCGCCGTCGCGCATGCCGCGCGGGTGGACCACCTCGCAGCGCCTGCCCCTCGCGAGCGCGCCGAGCTCGGCGGCGATGGTCTCGGCGGTCTGGAAGTGGCCGAGGCGCGGCCCCTCGGCGAGCGTCCCGAGGCTGATCGCGGCGCTCGCGGCGCCGAGCAGGAGCAGGCCGGGGCGGCCCGCCGGCTGGAACGAGAGCCGGCCGGCGCCGTCGTGCACGAGGTGCTGCGCGAGCACGGCCGCGGCGGAGAGCGTGGCCACGGTCCCGGCGCGGTAGGTGAGCAGCCCGGAGGCGTCGACGACGGTGTCGTAGAGGGTGCCGCTGAAGAAGCCGGCGAAGGGGTCGTAAGCGAAGACGATCGGGCTCGTGTAGAAGCGGACGACGCTCACGCCGATCGAGCCGAGCGGGGCGGCGAGCGCGGCGAGGACGGCGACGAGCCGGCGCTGCCAGGCCGGTCGCGCGGGCGCGCCGTCGTCGCGCCGCAGGCCGGCGGCGATCTCGCCCGCGACGGCGCCCCAGGCGCCGCCGAGCGCGGCGCCGAGCCCGGGGCCGAGGGCGAAGTGCGCCGAGCCGCCGAGCACGTCGCAGAAGCCGGCGCGGAGGCCGTGCGCGAGCGTGGTGGCGTACGCGACGAGCGCGAGCAGCGCGCCGCTCGCGAGGCCCCGCCGGAGCGCCTCGATCGGCGCGGGCCGGTGGGCCGCGACGTCGAGCGCGGTCGCGAGCGCGGCGGCGCTCGGGACGAGGAGGCCGGCGGCGAGCGCGCTCTCGTAGCCGGGGCCGTCGAAGAGGGGCAAGAAGCCGACGAGCGCCATCGCGATCGCGACGAGCGCCGCGCCGATCCTGGTGGCCTGGGAGTGCAGCAGCGTGGGCATGGGGGCGCTTGCTCCGAGGGCTGGCTTAGTCGCGCGGGCGCGCCGGCGCGAGCGTCGCGCGCTCCTCGTGGGCCGGCCGCGGCCCCGCGCCGCCGGGTGAGAGCGCGCCGCGCGCGCGTGAACGACAGCGCGGACGGCCCTCGACGACGATCGCCTTGCCTTCCTCGCGGGCCCCGCGCAGAAGACGCCGACCGGCGCCCCGTCCGGCCGGTCCGCACCCATGCCCGACCTCGATCCCGATCTTTTTGGCCCCGATCAGCCGTGCTTCGGCTGCAGCCCCCATCACCCCATCGGCTTTCATCTCCGCTTCGCCCGCGAGGGCGACGAGGTGGTGACGCGCTTCGTCCCCGGCGAGCAATACCAGGGCCCGCCGGGCATCATGCACGGCGGCCTCGTCGCCACGCTCGCGGACGAGATCGCCGCCTGGGCGGTCATCGGCCTGCTCGATCGGTTCGGCTTCACCGCCTCGATGCAGCTCAAGCTGCGCCGTCCGGTGCGCGTGGGCGTCGAGGTCGAGGGCCGCGGGCGCATCGTGCACGACACCCCGCGCACCGCGCAGGTGGGCGTGCGGCTCCTGCAGGGCGGCGCCGAGACGCTCACCGGCGAGCTGACCTTCGCCATCCTGAACCGCGCGGGCGCCGAGCGCCTGCTCGGCGGCCCCTTGCCCGAGGCGTGGCGCCGCTTCGCCCGCGCGTAGGGCGGGCGCCGAGGTGCGTGCCGCGAGGGATCTCCGGCGGTTCGCGATTGGAAGCTACCCGCGTTCGGAGTACGCTGCGGACATGCCCCGGCCCTCGCTCCCAGCGCGTTGCTCGACACGCACGTCAACGCGACGGGAACACAGGAGTGACACCGAGGAGTCCGTTCGCGTCGCAGCTGTCCGCGCTCGATCGATCGCCGGGATCCCGGGTACAGTCCAGCGCGCACGCAGCCGCCATGTTTGCTGAGCGGCCGGCGGGCTCCGGTCCTGCAGCGCCGCGCGGCGCCGCGGAGGACGCGACCCGGGCGGCGCCGCTGCAGGGGCGGGTCATCGCCGGGCGTTACCGGCTCGTGCGCCCGCTCGGGCAGGGCGCCATGGGCCAGGTGTGGTGCGCGCACGACCGCGTGAAGCGCCTCGAGGTCGCGGTCAAGTTCCTCGTGGCCCCGCGCATGGGCCCCGACATCGACGTGCTCGGGCGCTTCCGCTTCGAGGCCCAGGTCGCGGCGCAGCTCGGGCAGAAGACCGACCACATCGTCGCCGTGCACGACGCTGGCGAGGATCCCGAGGCAGGCCCGTACCTCGTCATGGAGTACGTGCGCGGCCGCTCCCTCCGGCAGCAGATCCAGGAGCGCGGCCCGGTGCCCGCGCAGGAGCTCGCGTCGCTGCTCTGCCAGGTCGCCGAGGCGCTGTCGGTCGCGCACGGCCTCGGGATCGTGCACCGCGACATCAAGCCGTCGAACATCCTGCTCGTCGAGGGGCGCCACGGCCGCCTGCGCGCCAAGGTCGCCGACTTCGGGATCGCCAAGTGGATCCGCAAGGAGCTGCCCGCCGACTTCCCTCGCCAGACCGCGGACGGCCTGGTGCTCGGCACGCCGGCTTACCTGAGCCCGGAGCACACGTGCGAGGGGCACGCGGATCCGCAGCTCGACATGTGGTCGCTCGCGGTCGTCGCGCACGAGGCGCTCACCGGGCGGCAGCCGTTCCCCGGCCGCAACCTGGCCGACGTGCTCGGCGGCATCCTCGCCGGCGACAGGCCCCCGCTCGCCACGCTGTGCCCGGAGGCGCCGGAGGCGCTGGAGCCCTGGTTCGCGCGCGCCTTCGCCCTGGATCCGGCGGAGCGATTCCCCTCCATCCCGCAGATGATCGCCGGCTTCCTGGACGCGGTCGGCGAGGCGGCGCCGCAGTCGGCGGGGCCGCAGTCGGCGGGGCCGCGGTCGGCGGGGCCGCAGTCGGCGGGGCCGCGGTCGACGGGGCCGAGATCGACCGGGACGCCGGCGCAGGCGGCCGCGACGCCGGCGCCGCGGCGCCGGCTGCGCCTCGCGGTCGCCGGCCTCGTCGCGGCGCTCGGGCTCTCGCTCCCGGCCGGCCTGCTCTGGACGCGGTCGAACGCCACCGCCGCGCAGACGGCGGAGAGCGGCGCGGCGCGTGCCGCGGCCCGCCTCGTCCAGGCGGCGCTGGCGCGCGCGACGTCCCGGGCGAGCGCGCGCGCGGCGCTGGCGCCGGCCGCGGAGCCGGCCGCGGCGGACGCGGCGTCGCAGCCGGGGGCGGAGCCCCCTCCCCCGCCCGCGCCGATCGTGGAGCCATCCCGGGCGGCGGAGCCCTCGCCCACGTCGACCTCGGTCGTCGCGGCGCCCCCGGCGACGGCGCCCTCTCCTGCGCCCACGTCGGCCCCGGCGGCGGCGCCTCCGGCCCGCGCGCCCAGGGCACCGCAGGGCGCGACCCGAGCGCCCACCCCGAAGCGCGCGCACGACGCGGGCTCGTGGAAGAGCACGATCTTCTGAGCAGCACGCTCTCTGCGTGATTGTGCTGGCGAGGCTCGGGCCGGGAACGGTGATGTACACCCGAGCAGAGCGCCGCGGCGAACGCTCCCCGGAGGCGCGGGGCTCGCGGTCTACCGCCGGAGGCAAACCATCGAGCTCCGGCTACGCTGCAGGGCTTGCGGGTGCCCGGTTCGAGTGCCCCGCCGGCCCTTCGCGTCGACGAAGCGAATCGAGCTCTCGAAGGGTAGCGACGGCGGTGAGCAGCGAGAAGACGTCCATCACCAGGTGGGTTGGGTTGGTCATGGCGGTGGCAAGCACCCTCGGCGCGCGGGCGAGCTTCAGCGCATCGCGTGTCGAGGCGCTGCCAGCGACCTGAGCAGCCACGGCGGCCAGCTCGTCGATCCGGCCGGGCTCGACCACCTCGGCCAGCGCGTGGCGCGCGACGTCGAGCTGCTCGCGTACCCAGGGGAGCGAATGCCTGAGCGCCGCCTTGCGCCACAGAAAATGCTCCTGACGGCTGATCGAGCGAACGGGCGCGGTCGCGACCGTCACGTCTCTGTGACCGCTGCGCTGGACCATCGCCGGAGCGTAGCGAGCGTTCGCGAACGGTTGCGCGGCCAGCCTGGGCGACAGGCGCGCCGTGAGCTCGAAGTGCACCCGCTCCTCCAGGCGGTCCGCGAGCGGGAGTGCGTAGTAGTCCTGCAGCAGGGGCAGCGCGAACACCGGGTTCACGTGCGCGCCCCACAGGCCGTCGTGGAGCTTGGCCTGCCCGACCCAGCGCGTGACCCGCTGCTGCAAGTAAAACAGGTCCTGCACGTGCTCGAGCGGAGCGCCTTGCAGCTCGAGCTCGGCGATCCAGCTGCGCACCGAGCGCACGTGGCTCCGGCGAAGGTCCTGGCGCACGACGCGGCTCGCGGACCGCCGCGCCAGCAAGCTCTCGGCGAGCTCGTCCGCGGACAGCGACGGGTCGCTCTGCTTGCGCCGGTACACCTCGCCGAGCAGCCCGTGCACGCCGATTTCTCCGCCCGGGAAGACGGCGTCCTTCATGTCCCACGCCGAGAGCATGCCCTCGGTGAACTTCACGTGGCTCTGCACGCTGCTTCGCAGATCGCTGCGCTCGTCAGGATCGAGTCGCTCGTACCGCAGGCCCAGCATCCTGGCGATCGACCTGCCGACCACGAAATCCGAGTGGTCCTCGGGCGCTCGGAGGTAGCCCGTGACACGCCCGGGAACCCCGAGCGCGTCCAGCATCGACATCACCAGCCGGCTGTCCTTGCCGCCGGTCACGGCCGCGCGGATCGGCGCGGGCGAGGTGCACACGTCGGCCATGCGCTGCCTGGCTGCCAGCGCGTGGGCCTGCCAATCCACCGCGCCGTGCGCGCGCCTCCGCTCCAGCGGCCTTCGCGTGGTGCGCTCCACGCGTCCGTCGCGGCTCAGCCGGATGGATTCGCACGGAGCGAGCAACTCGATGCCTCGGACGGCCGTGCCTCCGGTGCAGAACGGGTAGCCTAGATGAAGGAGCCGGGCAATCGAGCCCAGGTCCGCCTGCAGCTCGAGCCCCTGCATCGCCCGCAGCCGCCAGAGCGGCCGGCAACGGTTGGAGACCGCCGTGTACGCCGAGTTGCAGTCGACATACACGTGCTCTGTCCCCGCTGCCGAGCTGACCGCCAGCAGCGCGGTCTCGTCGCCCGCGATGGCCGACCACTCGCCGTCCACGGTCACGCACGCCTCCAGCAGGTCGCGCGAGGAGGGCGGCGCCGTCAGCGAGCCCGTTCGCGCCAGCATGTACCCGGAGACTGCGGAGATGGCTTGAGGGCTGCTCGTGACCGTCTCGTGCCAGGCCACCCGGTCGTACTCGTAGACGCGCGCAGCCAGGTTGCCCACCGACCAGGAGAACGCGCGCTGCGGCGCGCGCGGGAGGGCGTCGGCGGCGTCGGCCAGGAGGGCGTCCGGCGATAAGGCGCTGTGGGACGCGACGGCAATGTACGTCAAGCTCATGTCCGGGGACTCTAGTGCGGTCCGCCAAGCGGGTCCCACAAATTGCGCGTTGCAGGACGAGCGCGGGCGATATCGCACTGGCGATAAGGCCCGTCTCCCCCGGATCGACTCAGGGGGAGCCGAGGATCTCGACGTCCGTCATGCAGAGGCCGAACGACCTGGCCGCCCCCGGGCGGACGCTCAAGACCGTCCTTGGGATACCGGTCACGTTGTTGGGATGGATCCACGGAATATCACGCTCCCACCACACGAGACGGCAGTGGAGCCTATGCGAGACGCAGCTCGCGGATTCTCCGCAGCAGCGCGCGCTTCGACACCTCGAGGCGATCGGCCATCGCGTCGATGTGTCCCTCGCACTCCCTGTAGCAGCGGGCGATCTCGTCGAGCGGGAGATGGCTGGCCCGGCGGACGCGAGGGCAGCTCTCCACGAGCGCGTAGAGCGATGTCCGCGAGACGCCGAGCAGCTCAGCGGCCGCCTTGAGATCCCACCGGGCGCGGCGGAGCGCGTCGAGCAGCTCCTCTTCGCGCACGTCGGAGGGCTTGCGCCACCCCGCGCCCTTTCCCCTGCCGTGGCCCGGGGGCGCCGCGCCCTGGGTGGCCGATTCCGCCGCCGCCCGCGCCGAGGGCGACGGCACGGCCGGCGCCTCGCTGCTTCTGTCGGCGCGCGTCCGCGGCGCGGGGGTCGGCCGCTCGAGCAGGCGCTCGAGGACCGGCAGCTCCTCGAGGCTCACCGCCCCCCGGCTCCGCATGACCATCTGCCGGACCACGTTCCGGAGCTGGCGGACGTTCCCGGGCCAGTCGTGGCGCGCGAGCCGCGCCACGAGGGGCGCGGGCAGCCACGGCGGCTCGCCCGGCGCCGGGGAGCCGAGCCGGTGCAGCTCGCCCGAGGCCTCGAGCTCCTCGCGCAGGAAGTGGGCGACCAGCCGGCCGATGTCGTCCCGGCGACGGCGGAGCGGAGGGAGCGCGATCTCGTAGCCGGCCAGGCGGTGAAGCAGCGGGGCACGGAAGGTCCCATCGGCGACCCGGGCTTCGAGATCCGCGTCGGTGGCCGCGATGAGACGCGCGCGCGCCTTCCTCGGCTGATGGGCGCCCACCGCCTGGATCTCGCCCGTCTCGAGCGCGCGCAGGAGCATCGCCTGCGCGTCGGGCGGCGCCTCGCCGATCTCGTCGAGGAAGAGCGTCCCGTCCTGGGCCAGGCTGAAATACCCGGGTCGGCTCTGCACGGCGCCGGTGTACGCCCCCCGCTCGGCGCCAAACAGCTCTGCGGCCGCGAGCGCGAGGGGGATCGCCGCCATGTTGACCGCGACGAAGGGCCGACCGCGACGCTCGCCCGCCTCGTGGATGGCCCTCGCGACGAGCTCCTTCCCCGTGCCCGTCTCCCCGCGCAGGAGGACGGTCACATCGAGGTCGGCGACGCGGCGGATATCCCGGCGGACGCGCTCCACGGCGTCGTTGTCGCCGACGAGACCGAGGCGGTCCCCCGGCTTGGGCGGGCTCGGATCCGCCAGGTGGAGCAGCAGGACGACCCGCTCCGCGAGCTCGATGACGACGCCCTGCTCCACCTCGTCTTCCGACAGCTCGCAGGGCGGCTGGAGCGGAGCGCCCTGCACCGCGATGCGCATGCGGCTCCCAGCCGCCTCCAGCCGGATCCGCCGGCCGGGTAGCGCGAGCAGGCGCAGGGGCTTGCGGCTGAGGTGGATGTCCTCGAGCGGCGCGCCGCGGGCAGTCCCCGGCGGAACGAAGCACGGCGCCATCCGCGACAGCTCCACCGCATCCCGAACGGCGATGTCCCGCAGGACGGCACGCTCGCCGATGCGCTCCAGGCGAGGGTGGTAGAGGATGGTGAGGGCGGGTACGAGCCGCGCGCCGGTCCCCGGCGAGGCCACTGCGCTGGGATGCTGCGTCGTCATTGCCCCGAGCGTCGTCGCCCCTGGCCGCTCCACCACCATCGTGCGTGGAGGATACGCGGCCCTCGAAAATCGTGGCAAGACGGGTGGGCGCCTGTCAGCGCGTGACGCCATCACGCCCACCGCCCCCACGCAGCACACATCAGACCACCTCGGGTCGCTCCTCGGATCGCGGTGCGGCACCGGGGGCTCCCGTGCCTACGCGGGCGACTCCGTGGCCGCGCAAGCGCGGCCCTGCCGGCCCGGTGCCCGTTGACCGGCGGTTCCTGAGCGCGTAGGTGTTCCGGCTTATCATGCAGGCCCACATCATCGGAGGCAGGTACGCGCTTCGGCGCGAGATCGGCCACGGCGGCATGGGGGTCGTGTGGGAAGCCTTCGATCAGATGCTCCGCCGGACGGTGGCGATCAAGCGGATGGCTCCCCAGAACGTCGCCTCCGCCGAAGCGCGGCGCCGTTTCGCGCAGGAGGCGACGACGATCGCCCGGGTCCGGCACGAGCACATCGTCCAGGTGCATGACTACGGCATCGATCAGGGGTCGCCCTTCATCGTCATGGAGCTGCTCGAGGGCGAGGACCTCGAGTCGCGGCTCCGGCGGGTGCACCAGCTCCCGGCGGCGGCCGTGCTGTCCTTGCTCCGGCAGATCGGCGCGGGGCTCGACGCCGCAAGCGCGGCGGGCATCGTCCATCGCGATCTCAAGCCCGCCAACATCTTCCTTGCCCGGAACGCCTGCGGCGAGTCCGTGAAGATCCTCGATTTCGGGATCGGGTGGACGCGCCACGAGGGGAGCGACGATCCGTCGAGCGAGCCGTCCAGCGCCCAGTTCGGGACCCCGGCGTACATGAGCCCTGAGCAGGTCCGCGGCGCCATCCCCCACCCCCTGACCGATCTCTGGTCGCTCGGCGTCATCGCCTACCGAGCGCTCACTGGCCATCTCCCGTTTTCGCTGAGCGACGTCCGGGCGCTCATCGTCAGCATCTGCACCGATCCGTTCCCGATGCCGTCGTCCTTCGCCCTCGACCTCCCCCCGGGGCTTGATCGCTTCTTCGAGCGTGCCCTGGCGAAGGACCGTTCTCGCAGGTTCCAGTCGGCCCGCGAGCTCGTCTCGGCCTTCGCCGCGCTCTGCGATGCCGCGACCAGGCGCGCCAAGATCCTCTTCGTCGACGACGAGCCGGACATCCAGCTCCTGCTCGATCTGCATTTCCTCAAGAAGACCGACCGCGCCGCCTATGAGCTCGTCTTCGCCGCCAACGGCCAGCACGCCCTCGACGAGCTCCGGCGGCATCCGGATATCGATGTCGTCGTCACCGATCTCAACATGCCGGTGATGGGCGGGCTCGCCCTCCTCGAGCGCGTCCCGGAGGTGAACCCGCTGGCGAGGACGGTGATCGTGTCCGCGTACGGTGACATGACCAACATCCGCCTCGCCATGAACCGGGGCGCCTTCGATTTCCTGATCAAGCCGATCGATTTCCAGGATCTCGAGGCGACGCTCGTGAAGACCCTCCGCCATGTCGAGGAGCACCGGCGCAAGGCCCGCTCGAACGAGGAGAACGAGATGCTGCGGAGGTTCACGAGCGCGGCCGTGATCGAGCGGCTCCGGTCGCACGGGCCCGCGGGCGTCGCGGCGAGCGAGGCGCTCGAGGCGACGGTGGTGTTCGTCGACGTCCACCGGTTCACCCGCGTCGCGAGGGAGCGGCCGCCCGCCGAGGCCACGCGGGTGCTCAACGCCAACTTCGAGGTGATCGTCCCGGAGCTCCTGGCGCAGGGCGGGATCGTCGACAAGTTCGTTGGCGACGCCGTGATGGCCGTGTTCCATGGGCCGGATCACCTGGATCGAGCGCTCCAGGCGTGCCTCTCCGTGCGCGCGCAGATCGAGACGATCGCGCAGCGCGCAGGCGACGACTCGCCGTACGCGCACGGGGTGTGCGTGGGCCTCTCCACCGGCGACGTCCTCGCGGCGGGCGTCGGCTCGCACGCGTGCGGCCAGCTCGGCTACACGGTGCTGGGCGAGGCGGTGAACGCCGCGGCCCACCTCGCGCGGGCGGCGCTCCCCGGGGAGATCCTCGTCGAGGAGGCGGTCTGCGCGCGGGCCCGGCGCGAGGTGAAGTTCGAGGCCGGCGGCGTGCGGAGCGTCTGGCCGAGGTCGGAGCCGACGCCGGTCTACCGGGTCGTGCGGAGCGAGCCTTCGCCGCCCCCGCTCGCCGAGCAGCCGACCGTCGCGACGTAGCGCCGGCGCGCGGCGGCCTGGATCGTTCGCCGCCGACACGCCACCGACATGTCGGCCGACACGCCGCCGATGCGGCGCCGACATGTCGGCCGACACGGCGCCGACATGCCGGCCGACGCGGCGCCGCCATGCCGGCCGACGCGGCGCCGCCATGCCGGCCGACGCGGCGTCGAGCCCGCCGGTGGAACGTCCCGTGCAAACCATGTCGGCGACCGGACTCGCTCGGTCCACAACGCCGCGAGGTAACTCCCTTGGGACAGCTCGGTGACATCAAGCCCCCTATCGCCGACCGCCGCAGCAAAGGCTCGCTCGTCGTCGTCGGCACCGGCATCCAGTGGGCGGGGCAAACCACGCTCGCCGCCCGCCGCGCCATCGAGGCCGCGGATCGTGTGCTCTTCGCGGTGGCCGACGCGGGCACCGCGGGCTGGCTGCGCTCGCTGCGCCCGGACGCAGTGTCCCTGCGCTACGGATCGAGCGATGGCCCCCCGCGCCGCGAGATCTACCGCCGGATGGTCGACGACATCCTCGCGGAGGTGCGCCGAGACCTGCGCGTGTGCGCGGTCTTCTATGGCCACCCGGGCGTGTTCTCCACGCCGGCGCACGAGGTCATCCGGCTGGCGCGAGGCGAGGGGCACAGCGCGCGGATGCTGCCCGGCGTGTCGTTCCTCGACTGCCTCTTCGCCGATCTGGGCATCGATCCCGGCCACGAGGGCTGCGTGACGTACGAGGCGACCGACTTCTTGCTCCGGCGGCGCCCCTTCGACATCCACACGCCGCTCGTGCTGTCGCAGGTAGCGATGATCGGCAACCCGCACGTCTTCGATCCGGATGCGACCGACCGGATCCGGCAGGGGCTGAGCGTGCTCGCCGAGGTGCTGTGCGCCAGGTTCCCGGGCTCGCACGAGGCGATCCTCTACGACGCGTCGACGCACCCGATCGAGCCGCCGACCATCGTGAAGAAGCCGCTCGGCGCGCTCGCGAGCGCGCCGGTGACGGACGTATCGACGCTGTACGTGCCCCCCGTTGGGCCGGCGCCGGTCGATCGCGCGATGCGAGGGCGGATCGTGGCGGGCGGCACCGGCACCGCGGCGGCCTCGCGGCAGGTGATGTTCCAGCAACCGACAGGAGGCGAGAGATGAGCGGAAATGCAGCGGAACTGGCGACGCTCGCGGAGACCATGCGCCAGGAGGGCAACTACTCGGGAGCGATCGCGCACTTCGACGCGGCCACCACGAAGAACCCCGAATACTGGTGGGCGTACGCGCACCGGGGCGCAGCTCGCGCGGCGCTCGGCGATTTCGACGGAGCGCACGACGATCTCTTCAACAAAGACGTGATCGCGTTCTATCGGGAGCGCAACTGGCGGTGGCTCTGCGCGCAGCAGGGCGAGCTGTACCGCCTCTGGGCGATGGCGTCCACCTCGACGCTCGAGGAGAGCAACGCAAGGAGCTCCCACAACCTGCTGCGCTCCGGGCTCGCTGTAGCGCCGTGGCATCAGCTGACCAGCAAAGCAATCGCGCTGTTCACGAAGGCCCTCGAATGCACCAGCCCTGATTGCCCCGAGCCCAGGTGCTCCGCGTGTGAGTCGCACAAAACCAAGCGCATCAAGAACAACAACCCCTGGATGCTTGCACACCGCGGCGCCACCTATGCAATGCGCTGCTGGATCATGAACGATCTTCTTTCGACACTGGAAATACATGACACACATACCACGAAGACGTTCAAGAGCGACCACAGAAATGCCATCGATGACCTCTCAGCGGCGGCCCAATGCAACCCGACCTATGGTTGGGCGTACCTGTTCCTCGCCGTCATTCACTCCATCCCAGACGAGCTACCCGACCGCAGCAACAACACATTGAATCAGCACCATAACAGCATGCCACTCAGCCACGACAAATCCCTGCAATACATCGGGAAGGCGCAGCTGAGCGGGCTCAACCGGGACCTGACGATGGTTCGCCTCATGATGGAGCTCTCCATCTACACTGGTGGCCAGTCAGCTCGATTGTTACGCCAACGCACCGCTCACGCCGACCATGTGGCGAAGCACGAGGCCGTACAGACGCTTCGTGAGGGTGTGAGGTACGCGTGGCAGGCGCTGCAGATGGAAAACGACGACACGCTTGCGCGCTATTTCGTCGCGAACGGCCTGCATGAGCTAGCAGAGCTCGACAACATCAACCTCGAGATCTCCGAGAACCCCACGCTGAAGGCCGCGCTCAAGCGCGCACGCGTGGCGGTCGAAGGGATGAAGGCTCGTTGCCAAGCCATGAGCGGCGGCCTCGATTGCATGGAGAAGAACTGGGAGTCCGCGCGGAGAACTCTCAACGAAATTCGAGAGAGCAAGGACCTCCAAGCGATCACGATCGTGCGCCGTGACCCGGCCTGGGCGAGGCTGCCGCCCGAGGACAAGGAAAGGATCAAAGGCGAGACATGAACCGGTAGGCCTACCAGGACAGGCTCAGGCCCAGGTCCGGGTTGGCGAAGCCCATCGACGCTGAACATAACACACAGGAGGACGCCGTGAATTCCGTATTCCAATTGCTGACCGACCTCAGCATCGACCCGTTCCGCCTCGACGAGTTCCTGAGCGATCCCGCTCCGATGTTCGCATCGCGGGGGATTCGCCCGGAGGACATCTCATCGATCATGCGCCCCGCCGGGATCGCGCCCGGCGGAACCTGGCACCGCGGCGCCGCATTCGCCGATCCCGGCTATGACCCGCTGCCCGATCCGGATGTCCCCGATTCGCCCGAGCAGGAGATGGTGTAGGTCCACGGCAGGCCTGCCCAGGTCCTGGGAGCGCTCGCCAGAGATAGCGCGTGACCTCTCCACCCGCGCCGGCACCCGGAGCTTTCATGTTGACCAGTCTCTTTGGCTGCGACGTCCGCGAAATTCTTCATATGGGCAAACACACCGCCGTCTACCGCGCGCGTCGGCGCGCCGACGGGGCGCCGGTGGTCATGAAATTGCTCGAGGCCCCCCACCCGCCGCCGCGGCGGCTCGCGGCGCTTCGTCACGAGCACGCGCTGCTTTGCAGGTGCGGCGGCGAGAACGTGGTGCACGCCTACGGGCTGGAAGAGGAGCAGGGCCGCTTCGGGATCGTCATGGAGGATTTCGGCGGCGTCGCCCTCAAGGCCGCGATGCTGGCCGGGAGGCTGACGCTCGAGGAGTTCCTCGAGATCGCGATCGTGCTCGCGAGGACGATCGACCACATTCATCGACGCCGCGTGGTGCACAAGGACATCAATCCATCCAACCTCCTCATCCATCCCGAGACACGACAGATCAAGCTGATCGATTTCGGCATCGCGACCGTCCTGACGACCGAGCACCAGAACTTCGGCAGCCTGAGCGCGCTCGAGGGGACGCTCGCGTACATCTCGCCGGAGCAGACGGGGCGAATGAACCGCCCGATCGACGAGCGGACCGACCTCTACTCGCTCGGCGTGACGCTCTTCGAGCTGCTGACCGGCCGACGCCCCTTCGTGGCGGAGGATCCGCTGGAGCTCGTGCACTGCCATATTGCCCGGCGGCCCCCCTCGCCTGCGGAGCTCAACCCCGCGGTGCCCGAAGCGATCGCTACGGTGCTCTTGAAGCTCATGGCCAAGGACGCCGACGAGCGTTACCGCTCCGCGGCCGGCCTGGGGGCGGACCTGGCGCGCTGCCTCGATGGGATCAGGCGCGCTGGCGCCATCGAGCCGTTCCTTCTCGGCGCCGATGACCGTCCGGATCGGATCCACTTTCCCCAGCGACTTTATGGTCGCGACGTCGAGACGAGGCAGCTCCTCGGCGCGTTCGAGCGGGCCACGCGCGGCGCCGTGCTGATGCTCGTATCGGGCTACACCGGCATCGGCAAGACAGCGTTGATCCAGGAGGTGCATCGCCCGCTCACGGCCCGCCGCGGGTACTTCGCTGCCGGCAAGTACGACCCGATCCGGAGCGCGCCGTACAGCGCGTTCCTGCTTGGGTTCCAGGCGCTCGTCCAACAGATCCTGACCGAGAGCGAGGCGCAGCTCGACGCCTGGCGCGACCGGATTCTCGGCGCGCTGGGGTCCAACGCGGCGGTGCTCGCGGCGGGGTGCCCGTCCCTCTGCGCCGTCATCGGCGCGCAGCCGCCTCCGGCCCCGCTTCCGCCCGACGAGGCGCGCAACCGCTTCCACGAGGCGGTGCACCAGTTTCTCTCGCTGTTCGCACGGCCCGAGCATCCGCTCTGCTTCCTCATCGATGATCTCCAGTGGGCGGACGCCGACTCATTGAAGCTCCTTCACGAGCTGCTCCACATGGCCCGCGATCAGTCGCTTTTCCTGCTCGGCGCCTACCGTGACAGCGAGGTCGGAGAGTCTCACCCCCTCCGCGCCACCGTGGCGCAGATCGAGGCCCAGGGATCTCACGTCGAGCGGCTGGCGCTCTCGCCGCTCACCCGGGAGGACATCGGGCGCTTCCTGGGTGACGCGCTGTGCATGCCCCCCGGGGAGATCGCGGAGCTCGCCGATCTGGTCGTCGCGCGCACCGGCGGCAACCCGTTCTTCCTGCGCGCCTTCGTGATGTCGCTCCACGCCGACGGGCTGCTCCAGCCATCCCCCGCGGGGTGGCGCTTCGACACGAACGCCATCAGCCGGCGCGGCGTCACGGACAACGTGGTTCACCTCCTCGCATCGCGCCTCGAGCGGCTCCCTGCCCAGACCGGGGAGCTGCTCCGCATCGCCGCGTGCATCGGCAACCGCTTCGACCTCGGCACGCTGGCGAAGGTGGCGGTACGGCCGGTAGACGAGATCGGCCGCGCGCTCTGGGACGCTGTCGCAGAAGGACTCGCGATCCCGCTCGACCACGTGCATTCCTCGGTGGAAGCGGCGGCAGGGCCCGAGCTTCAGTTCCGCTTCGCGCACGACCGCGTCCAGGAGGCCGCGCTCGCCGCGCTCGACGAAGGCAGCCGCGGGCGGCTGCACCGCTACGTCGGGCGGAAGCTGCTCGAGCTGCTCGATGCGGGCGAGGAGATGCTCTTCGACGTTGTCGATCAGCTCAACCGAGGCGTCGGGGCGATCTCCGACCCTGTCGAGACAAACGAGCTGGCGCGCCTCAACCTGCGCGCCGCGCGGAAGGCGCTCGACGCGGCGGCGGCCGAACCTGCCTTGCGGTACGCGAGGGCAGGGATAGCGCTCCTGTCGGAGCAGGACTGGGAGCGAGACGACGTGGCGCGCGACCTGCACGACCGCGGCGTCGAGGCGGCGTTCTGCTGCGCCGACTTCGAGACGTCGCAGTCCCTTTCGGCCGCGCTCCTCCGCCACGCCCGCACGCCTGTCGAGGAGGCACGCGTACGCCGCATCGAGGCGCAGGTGCTGGTGGCCCAGGGCCGGATGGCCGAGGCGCTCGAGATACTCGCGGATCTGCTCGCACGCCTCAGCTTTCCGCTGCCGTCGCCGGCGACGCCCGAGACGGTGGCCGAGGAGATGCGACGCACGGAGGATGCGCTCGCCGGCCGCGCCATCGAGGAGCTCGCGCACCTCCCGCGCTGCACCGACGAGGCGGCGCGGACCGCCCTTGAGCTGCTGAATCGAATGATCCTTCCGGCCGTCATGACGTCGTATTCTCTGGTCGCGCCGATCGTATGCAAGGCGATTCAGATCTCGATGACGCACGGGAACACCGTCGACTCGGCCTTTGCATACACGTTCTACGGTGTGCTGCTCGCCAAGAACGAGGACATCGATCGGGCCACTCGCTTCGGCCGCGCGGCGGTCGTCCTCTCCGACGCGTTCGGCGACAACGGCATGCGTTCGTTCGTCTACATCTACGCCCATTGCCAGCTCATCCACTGGACCCTGCCGCTCCACGAGCTCGTGCAACATTTCCTCGACGCATACCGGTATGGAATGGAGGCTGGCAGCCCGTACAACGCGTCCTGCGCTGCCTCGAGCTGGTGCTTGATGCGGCTCCTCGCCGGCGATCCGCTCGGCGAGGTCGTGCCCGACCTCGAGCGCTACGCCGAGGTCGCGGTCCGCTTACGTCAGAACGTCGTCAAGAACTGGCATGACGTCATCCATCAGTTCGCGCGCAACCTGGTCGAGGAGACGGCGGATCCGACCCACCTTGTCGGGCGGGCCTACGACGAGGAGGCCCGGCTGTCGGAGATCACCGATGACGGCGGGATGGGAAACTACCACCTGTTCAAGGTGATGCTCTGCTACGTGTTCGGCGATTTCGAGCGCGCCGCCGCGCATGCCCGGGCGCGCGAGCCGTATGCCGCGACGACGATGAACTCCTTGTATGAGCCGATCCTGGCGCTCTGGGACTCGCTCGCGCGGCTCGCGGTCTTCCAGCGCTCCGACGAGGCCGAGAGGGCGCAAATCCTGGCGCGGGTCGCGGAGCACGAGCGAAAGCTCGAGATCGCCCTCCCGCACTGCCCGAAGACGATCGCGCACAAGGCCGCCCTCGTCCAGGCGGAGCGCGCGCGCGCCGAGGGGCGCGACAACGACGCGCGCACGCTCTTCGAGCGCGCCGTCACGCTGGCGCGCGCGAGCGGCTACGTCCATGAAGAGGCGCTCGCCTGCGAGCGCGCGGCGCGGTTCCTCCTGGAGAGGCGCGAGGTGCGCGCCGCGCGCAGCCGCTTCCGCGAGGCGCACGAGGCCTACCTCCGCTGGGGCGCGGTGACCAAGGCCAAGGCGCTCGAGCGCGAGCTGCCGCACCTGGTGCCGCGCGTGGCCAGCGTCACGTTCAGCCCCGTCACCCTGACCGGCACGCGAGGCGGCGAGTGGGACCTGAACGTGCTCGATCTGGTCAGCGTCATCAACGCGTCCCAGGCGCTCTCGAGGGAGGTCGACCGGGACCGGCTGCTGACGCGCCTCATGGCCCTCCTCATCGAGACCGGCGGAGCGGAGTCGGGCGCGCTCCTCCGCGAGCGCGATGGGCAGTGGATCGTCGAGGCAGAGAGGCGCGTCGACGACGAGCTGCCGGGCGGGGCGCCGCCGCCGGGGGGCGACGGCGCCAAGATCCCAGGGCGCCGCGGCGTGCCCGAGTCCGTGGTCAATTACGTGGCGCGGACGGGCGAGCCGCTGGTCATCGACGACGCCATGTCGAGCCCGCAGTTCCGGCGCGACCCGTACATCGCGAGGCACGAGGTCGTGTCCATCCTGTGCTTCCCGCTCCCGCGCCAGTCGGAGCGGAAGGGCATGGTGTACCTCGAGAACAACCTCATGAAGGGGGCGTTCACGCCCGGCCGCATCAAGATCCTGCTGCTCCTGTCGACGCAGGCGGTGATCTCGCTCGACAATGCGGTGCTGTACCGGACGCTCGAGCAGCGGGTCGAGGAGCGCACGCGCGAGCTCTCGGCGAAGAACGATGAGCTCGTGGCGGCGATGGCCCGGCTGCGCGAGGCGCAGGATCGCCTCATCGTGCAGGAGCGCCTGGCGTCGCTCGGCACGCTCACCGCCGGCGTCGCGCACGAGCTGCGCAACCCGCTCAACTTCGTGAACAATTTCGCGCAGCTGGCGGAGGGAATGCTCCAGGACGCGAAGGTCGCGCTCGGCGAGGTCGAGGGCGAGCTCGCGGCGGCCGGCGCGGGCGCGGCCTCGAGCGGCCGCCTGCGCGCGACGCTGGACGATGTCGCGCGCAGCATGTCCAGCATCCAGCGCAACGGCCGCCGGATGGACGGCATCATCAGCTCGATGCTGGAGCACTCCCGCGGCGGCCAGGGCGAGCGCCGGGAGACGGATCTGAACGCGCTGGTCGAGAAGTTCGCGTCGCTCGCCGCGCAGGGGCTGCGCTCCCGGACACCGCCCCTCGAGGTCTCGCTGGAGCTCGCGCTCGATCCATCGGTCGGCCAGCTTCAGCTCGTGCCCCAGGAGATCAGCCGCGTGCTGCTGAACCTGATCGATAACGCTGGATACGCGGTGAACGCGAAGAAGGCGACCGGCGACCCGCTGTACCAGCCGCACATCCGGGTCGCCACCCGCGGCGACGGCGATCTCGTCGAGATCCGCGTCTACGACAACGGCGTGGGCGTCCCGGCAGACATCCGCGACCGCCTGTATAACCCGTTCTTCACGACGAAACGACCGGGCGAGGGGACCGGGCTCGGGCTGTCGATCTGTTACGACATCGTCGTCAAGAGCAACCGCGGCAGCATCCGGTTCGACTCGATCGAGGGCGAGTTCACCGAGTTCATCATCCGCCTGCCGCGACAGCCCACGTGATCGCGCTCCGCGCGCGGGGCACGCCCGCGCGCGCCCCCGGAGAGGCAACCACTCTGATCATCGAGGGATCTCATGGAGCACCATCGGATCGCCGCGTCGTCCAACCTGATCATCGCGCTCCACCCGCCGCCCCACCCGCGGGAGCCGAGGAAGCTCGTGGGGTGGGTGCCGGGGGCGCGGAACCGCGTCCTCTTGACCCGCTCGAACGCGCTGGTGCTCGCCGAGCTCTCGTCGGGGCGAACGCGCTGGGATCCCGCGTGCACGGCGGCGCCCGACGCGGCCGCGTGGGACGCGGCCGTGAAGAGCCTCTTGCGGTCGGGGTTATGCGTCGAGGGCGCGGAGGAGCGCGCATGGCCGCCGCCGCCAGATCGGGAGATCGAGCGCCGCGACGCCGACGTCGGACCGATCTCCCGGCCCGTGCCGAGCCGCCTCCAGCTCCCGTGGAACTTCGCGATGCGACCGGGGCCGTGCGGCCTCCTCGCCTTCAGCGCGGCGAGCCGGCGATACCTGCTCTTGCCGCCCGAGGCCGTGGCCGTGCTCGTGTCGTTCGTGAACGCGGCCGACCCGGGCGAGGTGTTCGCAGGCGATGCGCCCGGCGCCCGGACCTGGCTGGAGCTGCTCGTGGCGCGCGGCCTCCTCGTCGCCGCGCAGGCCGACCACGGTGCGCGCGTGGTCCAGAGCCGGCTCGCCGACGTGAGGGCCGCCTGCGCCGAGCAGCAGGGCCGCTTCGCGCAGGAGCTCGAGCAGCTCTCGGCGACGGCCGTGACGGCCCCGTCGCGGCGCGCCCCCGAGCGCACGCCGGTCTACCTCGTCTCCGCCGCGGAGAGCCACGAGCCCCGGTCGTACCTCCCGCTCGCGCTCGGGATGATCCTGGCCCACCTCCGGAATTACGAGGGCGGCGCCCTGTCGCGCTCGTACGACATCATCCCCGAGCTGCTGCTCACCCCGGCGGCCGTGCGCGACGCCATCCTCCGGCGCGGGCCGGGCGTCGTCCTGTTCTCCGATTACGCGTGGACGATCGACGTCCACCTCCGCATCTCGAAGGCGCTCAAGGCGGCGAGCCGCGAGTTCGTCACGGTGCACGGCGGCCCGTCGGTGCCCGCCTACGAGGCGGAGGCGACCCGGTTCTTCGCCCAGCACGACCACGTCGACGTGGCGGTGCGCGGAGAGGGCGAGTCGAGCGCGGCGGAGATCCTGAAGGCGCTCGCGCGCTCTCCGGGCCGTCCCGCGGCCGGGCTGCACCACCTGCGTGAGGTCCCAGGCCTCACGATCCGCGATCCGGCGTCGGGGGCCGCGCTGCGGACCGCCGACCGCCAGCGCACGGCGGACGTGAACGTCTTCCCCTCGGCGTACCTCACGGGCTCCTTCGATGGCTGCCGCATGGACGAGTTCGTCGCCGCGTGCCTCGAGACCAACCGCGGCTGCCCTTACGGCTGCACCTTCTGCGACTGGGGCCAGGCGACCCTGCAGAAGATCAGGACGTTCGATCTGGACCGCATCCGGGGAGAGATCGAGTGGATCGCGACCCATCGAATCCCGATCCTCATGTGCGCCGACGCGAACTTCGGCGTCCTCGAGCGCGACGTCGAGATCGCCCGCATGGTGGCGGACGCGCGGCGGCGACACGGCTTTCCTCGCCAGCTCGCCGTCAATTATGCCAAGAACGCGACGGACAGGATCGCCGAGATCATCCGCATCCTCCGCGACGCCGACATCGCCGCCGAGGGCATCCTCGCCATGCAGACGACCGACCCGACGACGCTCGGCATCGTCCGGCGCTCGAATATCAAGACGCGACGGTTCGAGGAGCTGACCGACGTGTTCCGCGGGCTGAAGCTGCCGATCTCGACGGACCTCCTGATCGGCCTGCCGGGCTCCACGGTCGACTCGTTCGCGCGCGACCTCCAGTACTGCATCGATCGCGGCGTGCCGGCGCGGGCCTACGCGACACGTGTGCTCGTGAACAGCCCGATGGCCGACCCCGCGTACCGGGAGAAGTACCGCATCGAGACGGACGAAAAGGACGAGATCGTCGCGACCTTCAGCTTCACGCGAGAGGATCTTCGGACGATGAAGAGGCTGTACGATGCTTACCGCCTCTACGAGGGGTCCGGCGTGCTGTTTTACGTGCTCCGGTACCTCCAGTGGGATCACGGGATCCAGGCGACCGATTTCCTGCGTCGTCTCCTCGAAGCCCTGGCCGCGTCGCCGGGCGCATACCCCGCGCTGGCCTGGGTGGATCGCTACTCGCCCTGGAATCTCAACGTCGGCGGGTGGCGCCCCTTCTACGATGATGTTGCGCGCTACATCGAGGAACAGTACGGGATCGGCCGGTCGTCCGCGCTCGCGACCGCGCTCCGGGTGCAGGAGGCCGTCCTCCGGGAGCCGGGACGGGTGTTCCCGGAGACCGTCCAGCTCGCCCACGACTTCGTGGCCTGGTGGCGGGATCACGGCGCGGGGACCTCGCGGCCCGCGGCGGCCACGACGCTCGACGGCTATCCGCCCGCGGCGCTGGTCGTGGATGATCCGGACGGGCTCTGTCGCCTGGATTTGAGCCGGCAGCGTCAATACGATCACCACTTCGTCCGCTGGGAGCTGCGATCGCCCCTGCGCACCGCGGACGCGGTCGCCCTGTTCCTCGATACGGCCTGATTCGCCTGGCCGGACGGTCCCCGCTCCAGGAAGGGCGTCCGCCTGGTGTCCGGACCGGACGACACGATCGCCGCTCTCGTGGTGCGTCACCGAAGCGCGTCCCGGGGTCGTCGCGGAAGGGCCGGCGCAGGCGGGCCACAAAAGGGGCCCGCCGGAGCGCAGGCCCCGTGAGCGGCGACCCCGGGACGCGCTTCGGTGACAACCTTCCAGGGCGACCAACGGGTTGAAACCGCCTGAAAAGTGCAGAAATTCGAACCGCCGAGCCGCCAAGGACGCCAAGGAGAGAATCCATTCTTGGCGTCCTTGGCGGCTTGGCGGTTGAGCTCTCGCTTGTTCAACGTGATCGGTGCTCTAGCGATATGGCCCCTGGGAGCCGGGCGCCGCGAGCGCCGAGACGATCGCGATCGCGCGCTCGATCGGCTCTCGCCCCGTCTCGAGCTCGCTGAAGACCAGCGTGACCGCGGCCTCGTTGCCGATGATGGCCGACGGGCGGAGCGCGAGGATCTCCCGCGCGAGCTCGTCGGTGAAGCGCGGTGCCACCTTCTCCGGCGCGCTCGCCTGCACCTCGTAGGCCCGGAGCAAGGCGTCGCCGCCGGGCGGCTCGGACCTCCCCCGCGTCGATCCGCGCCGGGCCCGGCGCTTCAGCGCGAACCGCTCCGAGGGGGACGCGACGCGGGCCGCGCTCACCCGCGTGCCGAGCCGACCGTTCCTGGCGCTCCGGCCGAGCTCCACGCAGACCAGCCTGCCGCGGTGCTCGAGCTCGATCGTCACCTCCCCTCCGGACTCGGTGCTGGGCCCGGGCGACAGGCTCCCGCCGAGCTCCTGCGCCAGCGCCCGCCACGCCTTCGCGAGCTCCCGGCCGCGGCCGGCGACGAGGGCGGCGGCGTGGAGGGCGCGCACGAGCCGCTCGGCGTCGTCCTCCAGCCCGGCGCGGATCGAGGTCAGCCGGTGCGCCTCGAGCGTGAGCTGGTACTCGGACGCCGCGCGGAGCGCCGCGCGCAGCCGCGGCGTGAGCCACCAGCGCGCGAGCGTCGGGCTGCTCGCCCTCACGACGAAGGCGCCGTCCGCCTTCAGGTTGCCGACGTCCACCAGCCTCCCCCGGAACCCGCCGTCGCCCGTCCCGCGCAGCCGCTGCTCGTGCACCCGGAGCCGGAGGCCCGACGGGTTCCTCGCGGTGCTGGTGATGCGGGTCATGTACCGCACGCCCGACACCCCGCGGTGGTCGACGTCATGGTCGACGAGCAGCGCCACGCTCTCGAGTACCACGGTGATCTGCATCCGGGGCTCTCCCAGACGGCCCGGCCCCGAGCGGAACTGCCCGCCGACGAGGCTCGCCGCGCGCTGCCAGACGGGCCGGACGAGCCGCCAGCGGGCCTCGGCGGTCCGCCGGGCCGCGTCGCTCGCCTGCGCGAAGCACCTCGCGAGCCCTGCGATTCCCGTGAGGATCATCAGGAAGAAGAGGGGCTCCATCCTCCGCCATCGTAGCCCTCCCGCCGAGGGCGCGCCCCTGCCCCGGCAGCCCCGCGCCGAGCAGGGCCCAGTCTCGCGTCGCCCAGGCTCGTCCTGGTTCCGCGCCGATCGGGGTGACCGGGGCCCCGCCCGCGCGCCTTCACCCCCGCCGGCTCGCCGGCGCCACCATCCCGCTCGAGTCCCCCTCGCCCACCACCCCCGCCGCGTGTATCGCCCTCAGCTCGTCGAGGATCTCCGGCGTCGCGAGCGGCCCGCCCGGCCTGGAGATCGACGAGATCGACGCGAGCGGGCGCAGCGGCTCCGGCAGGCGCCCCTCCGCCCGCGCGCGCACCCGCTCGCGCGACCCCGCGTGCCCCTCGCGCCCGGCCGCGTCCCGCAGCGCCGCCGCGAAATCGGCGGCCGTCGGCCAGCGCGCGTCGCGATCGCGCTCGAGCGCCCGCGCCACGACGCCCGCGACGGCCGGCCCCACGCCCTCGCGCTCGCGCGACAGGGGCGGCACCTCCCGCTCCAGCACGGCGTGCAGGATCGAGAGCATGCTGCTGCCCGCGAACAGCCGCCGGCCCGCCACGACCTCCCACGCCACCGCCCCGAGAGAGAACACGTCCGAGCGCCGATCCAGCGGCCTCGCGTGCGCCTGCTCCGGGGAGAAGTAGCTCAGCTTCCCCTTCACCGTCCCGGTCTTCGTCCGCGTCGCGCGGCGCAGCGCCCACGCGAGCCCGAGATCGCAGAGCCGCGCCCGCCCGTCGACCCCGACCAGGATGTTGGAGGGCGAGATGTCCCGGTGAATCACCTGGAGCGGCTCCCCCGCGCCGTCCCGCGCCTCGTGCGCCGCGTGCAGCCCGTCGGCCGCCTGCGCCACGAGATCGATCGCGTCGCCGATCTCGAGCGGATCCGGCGGCCTCGCGAGGCGCTTGAGCGTCACCCCCACGATGAGCGGCATCACGAGGTACGGCGCGCCGCGCTCGTCCAGCCCGCGATCGAGCACCGGGACCACGTGCGGGCTCGCGATGCGCGACGCGAGGCCCGCCTCGTCGAAGAGCATCTCCGCATACATCGGGTCGTGCCGCAGGTCGGCGCGGATCCGCTTCACCGCCACGAGCGGCGCGCGCTCCCCCGCCTCCCCCGCGCGCCGGGCGATGAAGACCTCGGCCATGCCGCCCGTCGCGAGCTGCACCAGGAGCTCGTACGGGCCCGCCGCGCCCAAATCAGCCGACTCCATGCTCGATACTCCGGGCCGGCGGTTATCACGTCAATGGAAAATCATCAATCTCACACCAATTTACACCTCATCGCACGCTGTCGCCCCCGGGCTCCTCCGGGCCTCCGAGATCCGCGGGCTGCCCTGGAGCGGCCTGCGCCTGTCCCGGGTGCGCGCGGGCCAGGGCGGCGGCCTCCTGCTCCGCGTGCTCGGCCAGGATCCGCGCGTCGGTCTCGCCCACGGAGCGCAGCCACCGCGCCGCCGCCCGGTGCCCGGCGGCGCGATCGCCGTCGGTGAGCATGCCGTAGGCGGCGTCGCGCACCAGGGCGTGGCGGAACGTGAGCTCGTCGTGCCCCGGATAGCGCGATGGGGCGCGCCGGGCGACGAGCTCCTCGTCGAGCAGGCTCCGCAGCCAGCGATCGAGCGACTCGGCCGTGGCGCCCGCGCCGAGGAGATGCCGCACCCCCGCGGGCCAGAAGCTGGCGCCGAACAGGCTCGCCGCCCGCAGCGTGCGCCGCGCCTCGGCCGGGAGCGCCTCGATGCGCGCGTGCACCAGGGCCACCAGCGTGGGCGGCAGGTCGCTGCGGCCCTCGGCGCGCGCGCGCACGAGCTCCTCCAGGAAGAACGGGTGACCGTCGGCGTGCGCGACGAGCCGCGCCACCTCGGCCGGGTCGAGCTCGTCCCCGAGCGCGCTGCGGACGAGGCGCTCGGCCGCCCGCGCGCCGAGCGGCCCGAGCTTGATGTGCTGCACCCCGCGCTGCATCCACAGCCCGGGGAAGGCGTCCACCACGCCGTGGCGCGCGAAGCCGACCACGAGGAGCGGGCGATCCGCGAGCGCCTGGAGCGCCTCGTCCAGGACCGCGACCGAGCCGGGGTCGGCCCAGTGCATGTCCTCGAGCACCAGCACGACCGGCCCCTCGGCGCACCGGCCGGCGAGCCACTCGAGCGCGGCGCGGCGGACCTGCTCGCCCAGGAGGCCGGCGTCCCCGCGGGCGGCGCGGAGCTCCGGATCCGGGTCGTCGAGCGGCGCGCCCGCGATCTCGCCGAGGAAGCGGGCGACGCGCCACGCGTCCGCCGCGGGCACGACGCGCGCCACGTGCCCCCGGATCTTGCCGCGCCGCGCCTCGACCGCCTCGCCGGGCGCGCAGCCGGCCGCGGCGAGGGCGAGCTCGCCGACCAGGCCGAACGGGGCCGCCGCGCGGCGCGGCTCGCCGCGCGCCACGTCGACCGACGCGCGCGCGTCGAGGGCGCGCACCGCGCGGACGAGCTCGCGGCGCAGGCGGGACTTGCCGATGCCCGCCTCGCCGAGCACCAGGGCGGCGCGCGCGACGGGCTCCTCGGCGCACTGCTCGAACAGCCCGCGCAGGGCGCCGAGCTCGCGATCGCGCCCGACGAACGCGGGGATCCGCCCGAGGAGCGCGCGCTCCGGCGCCGAGGCGCCGCGCTCACCCGTGAGCGAGAACGAGGGCGCGCCGCCCTTCACCTCGAAGCGCGGGGCCGCGAGCCCCGCCGTGATCTCGTCGAGGCGCACGTCGTCGCGCGCCTCGCGCAGCCGGGCGACGGCGCGGTCGATCACGTCGCCCGCCGGGAGGCGCCCGCGCACCTGCGCCCGGCCCGTGGCGAGCGCGACGCGGCGCGCGGGCAGGCGCGCCTTCAGGGCGAGCGCGCACTGCGCGGCGCGCGCGGCGAGGTCGAAGGCCACCGTCGCGCCGGACCCGCCGCGCCCCGAGAGCGCCTCTTCGCCCTGCGAGGACAGGAGCACCATGCGCGCGCCGCCCGGGAGCCGCACGAGCGCGCCGCCGAACGCGCCCGCGATCTCGGCGACGACCTGCTCGGCCGCCTCGCCCGCGCCCTGCTCGGCCGCCACGCCCGCGCCCTGCTCGGCCGCCACGCCCGCGCCCTGCTCGGCCGCCTCGCCCGCGCCCTGCTCGGCCGCCTCGCCCGCGCCCTGCTCGGCCGCCGGCGCGTCCCCCCGTTCGCCGACGTCGGTGAGGACGACGCTGATCAGCCGCCGCTCGTCGCCGGTCACCGGGCCCGGCCCGCCGTCGGGGCCGCCGGGCGAGCGCGCGAGCAGGGCGCGCGCCCCGGCGAGCGCGGCCGCCGCCGCGCGGCCGTCGGCGGGCCGCGCGGCCGGGTCCTTCGCGAGCAGGCGCGCGGCGAGCGCGTCGAGGGCAGGCGGCACGTCCGGCCGCCGGTCGGCGAGGCGCGGCGCCTCCTCCAGGAGGATGCGGCACATCTCCGCGAGCGGGTCGTCGGCCGCGAACGGGCGCTGGCCCGCGACGCACTCGAAGAGCAGCACCCCCAGCGAGAAGACGTCGGCGCGCGCGTCGACCTCGCCGTCGCCGCGCGCCTGCTCGGGGGCGATGTAGCCCATCGACCCGACGAGCGCCGTCGCCTCCGTGACGAGCGTGGTCGACGCGACCGCCCGCGCGACGCCGAAGTCGAGCAGCGTCACGCCGTCGATCCGGCCGTCGCGGAGGAGCACGTTGCTCGGCTTGAGGTCGCGGTGCGCGATCCCGAGCGCGTGCACCGCGGCGAGCGCCTCCGCGACCTGGTGGGCGACGAGCAGCGCGTCCGCCACGGGGAGCGCCCCGCCCCGGAGGCGCGCGTCGAGCGTCACCCCCTCCAGCCACTCCATCGCGAGCCACAGGGCGCCGTCGTCGGCCGTGCCGTGCGCGATGTGCTGGACGATGAGCGGGTGCTGCACGGCCTCGAGCAGGCGCGCCTCGCGCCGGAAGCGGACGGCGAGCTCCGCGGGGGCGACCTTGAGCGCCACGGGGCGACCGGTGTGCCGGTCCGTCGCCCGGTAGACCGCGCCCATCCCACCGGCCCCGGCCAGGCGCTGCACCTCGAACCGGCCTGCGACCAGCGTGCCCTCGCGCATGGCGCGATCCTATCCGAGAGCACCTGGTACGTCCGCGCGCGGCGCGCCCGGAGAGGTGACGTACCGGGGGGTTTGTTGTACGCTGCGCGACCGGGACACGCCCGACGGATCGCGTTCGCCCGCAGAATACGCCCTTTCGGGTCAGCGGCTCGGCTGAGGAGACGGACCTCGATGATCGCCGGACAGCAGATGACGAGCACGCTCAGGCTCGCGCGCGAGCTCGGGAAGGGGGCGATGGGGAGCGTGTGGGTGGCGGATCACCTCGCGCTCGGCACGCAGGTGGCGGTGAAGTTCATGTCGCCGACGTACGCGGACCAGGGCGGGTTCGTGGAGCGCTTCCGGCGGGAGGCGATGGCGGCCGCGCAGATCAAGAGCCCGCACGTCGCGCAGGTGTTCGACCACGGCGTCACGGCGGAGGGCATGCCGTACATCGTGATGGAGCTGCTCGAGGGGGAGGACCTGAAGCGCCGGTTGCAGCGGCTGGGCGCGCTGCCGCCGGCGGAGGTCGCGCTGATCGTGTCGCAGACGGCCAAGGCGCTCGGGCGGGCGCACCAGCTCGGCATCGTCCACCGCGACATCAAGCCGGACAACATCTTCCTGGTGGACGTCGAGGGCGAGCCGTTCGTGAAGGTGCTCGACTTCGGGGTGGCGAAGCGGGTGCAGGGGGCGCCGACGGGCGATCTCGGGATGACGTCGACCGGGAGCATGCTGGGGACGCCGCTGTACATGAGCCCGGAGCAGCTGCTCAGCGCGAAGCACGTCGATTTCCGCGCGGATCTCTGGGGGCTCGCGGTCGTGGCCTACCACGCGCTCACGGGGCAGGTGCCGTTCTGGGGCGAGACGCTGGGCGCGCTGTCGGTGGCGCTGCACACCGGGGTGTTCGCGCTGCCGAGCACGGTGAGGCCGGGGCTCTCGCCCGCGATCGACGCCTGGATGAAGCGGGCGCTGGAGCTCGATCCCGCGGCGCGCTTCGGGTCGGCGCGGGAGATGGCGGAGGCGCTGGATCGCGCGGTGCTCGGGGGCTCGCGCCTGGGGTTCACGAGCGTGCTTCCGGCGGGGGACCGGGGCAGCCACCCGGCCCTGGCCGGCGTCACGCCGTATCCGGTGGGGTACGGGGCGGCGCCGGCGGCATACGGGGCGGCGGCGGCGACGCACGGCGCGGTGCCGCCGTCGACGCCCGGCGGGGCGCGGCCGTCGGCGCCGGGGGTGGCGCCGACGGGGTTCGGGGGCTCGCAGTCGGCGCCCGGGGTGGCGCCGACGGGGTTCGGGGCCTCGCAGTCGGCGCCCGGGGCTCCGGCCTCGGGGCCGGGAGCGCGGCTCTCGACGACCGGCGCGCCGGGGCGGACGCTCGCCGGCATGGCGACCTCGGGGCACGACGCGTCCCGGCGATGGGCGCCGGCGCTCATCGCGGCGACGCTCGCGCTGGGGGCGCTCCTGACCGGGGGGCTGCTGTTCCTGGCGTCGAAGCAGACGCCGGACATCGCCGCCACGGAGGACGCGCAGGCCGCCGGGCAGGCCAGCCCGGGCGCCGAGGAGCCGTCGCCGCCCGCCGTGGCGCCCTCCCAGGCCGCGGCGCCGGCCAGCGCCGCGGCGTCGGCCAGCGCCGCGGCATCGGCCAGCGCCGCGGCGCCGGAGCCGGTACACAGCGCGCCAGCGGCCGAGGGGAGCGCCGCGGCGGCCCAGGCGGGCAGCGCGGCGGCGAAGGCGGGCACCGCGGCGGCCCAGGCGGGCACCGCGGCGGCCCAGGCGGGCACCACGGCGGCTCAGGCGGGCTCCGCGGCGGCTCAGACGAGCGCTCGGGGGAGCAAGCCCAGCGCGGCCGCTCCGCCGCAAGGCGCCACGGGCAGCCGCGGCGGGGCCGCGCCGAAGGGCGCTGCGACGAGCCGCGCTACGGCGCCGAAGCCGCGCGCGCCGGTGGTCGATACGATCGGCTTCTGAGGCGGGCATTCGGCCGTCGTGGCGGCATCGGGGACCGCGTCGCTCAGGTTCGTCCCTGGTCGCGCGGGAAACCTTGCCGCTCGCCCGGCCAGCCGCCGGTCGGATGCCGATTCTCGTGAAAAAAATTCTCCGGAGAGGCTCCCGACAGCCTCCGGTTGAATTTCGATTCTCCCGGGAGGCTCCCGACAGCCTCCGGTTGAATTTCAATTCTCCCGGGAGGCTCTCGACAGCCTCCGGGTTGATTTTCAGCTCTCCCGGGAGGCTCTCGACAGCCTCCGGGTTGATTTTCAGCTCTCCCGGGAGGCTCTCGACAGCCTCCGGCCGGGCGTCGGAGCGTAATCGAGCCGCATCCCGGCAAGCCCCGAGGACGCTTGCCGGATGCGTGAGGCGCGCCAGATGCGTTGGATGGGTGGTGGCGCCAGGGGCGCATCGACAGGACCGGGCGTGGCGGCACCGGGGGCGCTCCGGCACCACGACGTCGAGGTCGAGGGTGCACGCGCGCACATGCTCGAGGCGGGCGCGGGCGCGCCGATCGTGCTCCTGGCGAGCCCTCTGGTCTGTACACGCACGTACCTCCCGCTCGTCCACCTGCTCGCGCGGCAGGCGCGCGTGATCGCCGTCGATCTCCCCGGCGCCGGCCGCTCGTCGCGCCTCGCCGCGCCGTGGACCTTCGAGCGGTACGGTCGCTGGACCCGGCGGTTCCTCGACCGGCTCACGCTCGATAGCATCACCCTCGTCGGGCACTCGAACAGCGGCGCGATCGCGCTGCTCGCCGCCGCGGGAGCGCCGGGGCCGATCGCGCGGCTCGTGCTCGCCGACACCGTGGGCGCGCGGCGCGCGCGCTCGGTGCCGCGCGTGCTCCTGGCGCGCGGTCTCGACGCGCTCCTCGAGCCGCTCCTGAGCCTGCGCGCCGCGCCGCACTTCCTCGGCAACCTGCTCCGCCACCCCGCGGCGATGCTCGCGCACATCCGCGCCGGCTCGCTCACCCAGGTGCTCGATCGCGCGCCCGAGGTGGAGGTGCCGACGCTGCTCGCGTGGGGGCGGCACGATCGGACGATGCCGCTCGACGGCGCCGAGCGCCTCCGCCGGGCGCTGCCGTCCGCCGCCGTGGTCGTCGGGCCCGGGCGGCACGACTGGATGCTCACGCATCGGGCGGCGTTCGCGCGCGCGCTGCTGGAGTTCATCGCCTAGCACTAGACCGGGCTGGCCCGCCCTGCCCGGAAGGGCGGGAGCTGGCCAGGCAGGCTCGTCCTTGACGGGGACAGGGTTCGAACTCGATATGCTCCTCAGGGGGAGCACATGAGGCGGCTACGGTGCGTGCTGGGTCTGCTGGGAATTGCGGGGATGGCGGCGACGATGGGATGTGGATCATCGCCGGAGGCGGACGAGCTCGGAGAGCCGGTCGAGGAAGCTGAGATGGCCGCATCCTACAGCGCGTGCGTTGCTGCCTGCAGGAACGGCCAGCTCGCGATGGAGCAGTTTTGCCGGGGGCTACCTGATCCACGCATGAGGGCGACATGCTGGGTAGCTGCAAAAGCGGGTGTGATCGCCTGCATTAACTGGTGCAATTGGCACTTCGGAGATTAGCGGAGGGCTGCCGCTTGACCACCCCCACGAGCCAGAGGCAAGCTGAGTCCCATGGTCCCCGTAGACAACCCCATCGCGGAACGTCGCCTCACCGTCGTTGACGACCCCGGCCGCTCGGTGGTGATAGCGATCGGTCAGCCTCTTGAGGTTCAGCCGGGAGAATGGGCCTGCCCGTTCACCATCCGCGGCATCCCCGAGCCTCGGTCGGATCGAGGTCTCGGGATTGATGGCGTCTCGGCGCTGCTCAACGCCCTCCATGCCATCCGGTTCGCCCTCGAAGCTTCGGGGGTTCGTGTCTCTTGGGAGGGCGGTGAGCCGGGGGATACAGGGTTCCCGAGGCTGATGCACTACGCCTTCGGGTTCGCGTTCTCCCAGAGGATGGAGCAGCTCATCGACGAGGAGATCCAGAAGCTCGTGGACAAGAAGACGCGCGCGGGGCAGGAAGCTCCCGGCTAAGGTCGTTCGTCCTTTGCCAGTGGATGTATGCGACCCATACGGATACGATGTTGGTGTCGCACGACGACCTGATCCAGCTCGCCGGCGCGGCGGATCCGCTGCCCGCGAGCGAGCTGCCACCGCTCGATCAAATCGTCAGGCACGCGGGCGATGCAGAGGACATCGCGCTCTATGCCCGCATCGCGGGTCCGTTGGCCGAGGAGCGGTTGCGGGCGTGGCTCCGCTCGCCGCTGGACGGCTCCGGAGAGGATCTCGAACGCGCTCTCCCGGAGTGGCAACCGTTCGACGAAGTCCTCGCGCGCGCACGCGCGCTGCCCGATCTCGTGGAGCTCGACGTGCGACGGTGGCAAGCCAGGCGTGACCGAGCCGATCGCGGTGAACGAGGAGCTGCTCCGCCGGGACACGACGCACGAGGCGCGCGAGCGCGACCTCGGAACGGCGCTGTCGCTCGTGCTGGAGAAGCGTACGTCGGCCGTCGCTGCGACGGTCGCCAGCGCTTGAGCACACACACCTGACGACCTGCCTGCCCCGATCCCCGGGACGCGACGCGGCGCGCCGCGCGCCCGCGGTCCTCCTGCCCGCGCGATGCGCGCCGGGCTCCCGGTTCTTGAACCCCTGCTCCCGGGTCCGGTACAACCCGAAGCCAACGCGTGCAGCGCAACGGCGGCACGCCGGAAGGCGACGGATGGCACGAGGCAAGAAGCGAAGCGAGCAGGAAGTCCAGCAACAAGAGCTCTTCAACGGCGGCGCCGAGCCGGCGGAGGGCGGCGGCGACGACGAGGAGGTGGTCCTCGAAGGCACGCTCGTCTGCGCGCTGACCGGGGAGCACCGGCTCTCGACGCCGCAGGAAGAGGTGCTCCAGTCGTTCATCGAGCAGCTCCACCGCGAGTACGGCATCGCGCTGGAGGACATGGAGCGCGACGTACGGATCGCGTGCGAGTCGTCGGAGGATGGGAAGGTCCGGACACGGAACCGCACGGTATCGCTGGTCGTCTTCGAGCCGCGCGCGCGGCACCGCGATGCCGAGGACGCCATCGATGTCAAGAACGTCACGCGGGTGGTGATCGTGGCCAAGCCCGGGACGAAGCCGGACGACAAGGCCATCGGCCTGCTGGAGGAGGTGCTCGGCAGCCTGAGCGAGGACCGGCCGGAGGTCTACGGCGTCTGGACCAACGGCGCCGACCTCGCGTTCCGGATGCGCACGTTCCACAAGCGCAGCGGGCAACCCGAGTACACCGAGCTGACCGACATCCCGGCGCCGGACGAGACGCTCGCCGACCTGGAGAGCGCCGAGCGCCGGCCGCTCCGCATCGCGGCCGGCGACTCGCTGCTGCGCACCTTCAAGCGCTGCCACGACTACCTGTACGGCAACCAGAACATGCGCGGCGACCGCGCGTTCTGGCAGCTGCTTTACCTGATCTTCGCCAAGATCCTCGACGAGCGCTCCACCTCGCGCGAGTTCTTCGTCGGCGCCACCGAGCGCAACGCCGAGGCGGGGCAGAAGAGGATCAGCCAGCGCATCAAGAAGCTCTTCGACCGGGTGAAGGACGAGTACGGCGACGTCTTCGAGGGCAACGAGAAGATCGAGCTGAACGACCGCGCCCTGGCCTTCATCGCCGGCGAGCTGTCGCGGTACAGCTTGCTCAGCACCGACACCGACGCCAAGGGCATGGCCTACGAGGCGATCACCTCGACGACCCTCAAGCGCGAGCGCGGGCAGTTCTTCACCCCGCGGAACGTGATCCGGATGATGGTCGACATGGTCGATCCGCAGCCGGGCAAGAGGGTGCTCGATCCGGCCTGCGGGAGCGGCGGGTTCCTCGTCGTGGCCCTTGCCCACGCGCGGCGCGCGTTCCTGGCGCAGAGCGGCTGTCCGTACCCTGATCAGCCGGTGCCCAAGGAGCTGAAGCGGGTGGATCCCAAGCTCCGCGACTATGCGAAGAAATGCCTCTACGGGATCGACGTCGACCCCGAGCTCCGCAAGGCCGCGCGCATGAACATGGTCATGAACAACGACGGCCACGGGAACATCTTCAGCTTCAACAGCCTGGAGTTCGGCATCCCGAAACTCATGAGCGAGGAGATGGAGAAGTTCGCCAAGGCCACGGGAGGGCACGGCGGCTTCGACTACGTGTTCACGAACCCGCCCTTCGGCGCCAAGATCCCGGTCGAGGACAGGGACATCTTGAGCGCCTTCGAGCTCGGGCACGTGTGGAGGCGCTCGGAGGGCAAGTGGATCAAGGGGGAGGTCCAGAAGAAGGTGTCGCCCGAGATCTTGTTCATCGAGTGCTGCTACAACTTCCTCAAGCAGGGCACCGGCGTGATGGCGATCGTGCTGCCCAACGGGATTCTTGGCAACCCGGGCGAGCAGATGGAGTTCGTGCGCTGGTGGATGCTCCAGCGGATGGAGCTGCTGGCGAGCGTGGACCTGCCCGCGGAGGCGTTCCTGCCGCAGGTGTCGGTCCAGGCGAGCTGCGTGCTGCTGAGGCGGCGGTACGCGAGCGAGCACCAGCAGGTGGGCAAGGAGGGGCTGAAGCAACGGCCGGTGTTCATGGCCATCGCGGAGAAGTGCGGGCATGGGCGGCGGGGGGAGACGACGTACGTCCGGAAGCCGGATGGGACCGAGCTCATCGAGGTTGAAGAGGTGCTCGAACGCTCGGAGCGAGAGGAGAGGAAGCGCCGGAAGCAGGTCAAGCGGCTTGCGGACGACCTGCCATGGATCGCGATGGAATATCGACGGCTCTCCGCGGGAGAAGCCACATGATCCGAAGCTCCTTCATGGTGCCGAGCGTTCGCTCGGCCGCGCTGCGGGCGCTCAACTATAGTCCACGGACCGAGCTCATCCGTGCCGCTGCAAAGAGACGCTCTGTGCGGCTCAGCTCGCTCGTCGAGGAGTTGGGACCCGCTTACGGCACGGTCTTCACACGCGTCGATTGCACCTCGGAGCACGGCATCGAGCTTCTCTCGCAGAGCGATATGTTCGCTGCGGAGCCGCAAGGACGCATCATTCGCCGAGATTCCATGGCGAAGCCCGAACGGCACGAGATCAAGCGCCTTCAGGTACTGATCGCGGGCGCTGGCACACTTGGCGAAAACGAGCTGTACGGTCGTGCGATCATCGCAGACGGACGTCTGGTCGGGAAATACGTGGGGCCCGATGCGATGACTCTTACATTCAAAGAGCCTGAGGCGCCGCTCAGTCTCTTTGCTTATGCATTCCTTGCTAGCCCTACAGGCGTCGCAGCGATCCGATCAACGAGCTACGGAACCAAAATTCTTCGATTTCGCGACGATCTATTCGGTTCGCTTCCGATCCCACTAGCAGATGAGGAAACAATCGAGCGCGTGGCCGTTCTCGCACGTCGCTGCGTCGAGCAGCGGGAGACCTACGCCCGCGAGCTCCAGGCGGCGCGGCGCGTACTGGAAGACCTTCCGGAGATGCGCGAGGCGCACGCGATGTGCGCGGAACGAAAGGCCAACGTCGCACACTGGGATGGCCCGCTCCCAACCTTGCGCGCCTGGACATATGCGTCCTCAGGCGGAGCCCTAGGACTATTGAAACGTCGATGGGCAACACAAGTCGCAGACATATTGAAACCCAACGGCCTTTTTCACGGCCTGCTGCGCCAACGCGTAGCCTGCGAATCGCCACACGGAATTTCGTTGCTTTCGCAGCGAGATATATTTCTGCTCAGGCGTGTGCCGAGACGTATCGTCCACCCAGGATGCGACGAGCGCGCACTATTTGTACCACGGAACGGCATTCTCGTTGGGAGCCGCGGCCAGCTGTCTGAAGGATCGCTATTTGGACGAGCCGAGCTTGGAAGCTGCTTCCATTCGCAGACTGCAATCACCCAAGATATTTTGAGAGTTCTTCCAATCGAAGAGCACCTGGAGACGGCATACGCCTTCATGTCGAGCCTGGTTGGCCTTCGACTTCTTCAATCAACCGCGGTAGGGACTAGCATACCGATAATGCGCTTGGACCTTGTGAGGGACCTGCCGTTTCCAGAGCTTACAAAGAAGGATCATGCCAGTGTGAGAGAGAGCGTGAAGCGTGCCCTCGGCGCTCGTCTTGAGGCCGATGCCACCGAATCCGAAGCCATCCGCATCATCGAAGAGGAGGTGCTCCCCGCATGGCTCGCCTGATCCCCACCCCCACGAGCGGCGGCCTCGTCGGCCCCTTCGAGCGCCTCGTCCTCGAGACCCTGCTCGCCCAGCTCCCCGACAGCTACGGCGTCGCCCCGAACTTCCAGCTCAAGCCCCGCAACCACGACGCGCTGGAGTTCGACTTCCTCGTCCTCGCGCCCCACGCGCTCTACGTCCTCGAAGCCAAGGAGTGGTACGGGCGCCTCACGGGCGACGACACCGAGTGGCTGCTCAACCAGAAGCCCAGGAAGCCCGCCATCTGGCTCACGAACACCAAGTGCAAGGTCCTCAAGACCGAGCTCGGCGCCCTCGGCAGCGAGGTGCGCATCCCGCCCCTCCTCGTCATTCCCGATGGCACGCAGAACCACCTCGGTGGCAACTGGGGCAGCTCCGTCCGCTCGCTCACCGGCACCATCGCCTACCTCCAGGACCCGAGCAAGGTTCCCAACGCCAAGGACATCCGCAAGTACCACGCCGCCATCGAGCAGCTCCTCCAGGGCAAATGGGGCGCCCGCCAGCGCCAGAAGCGCCGCCGGCTCGGCAGCTACGAGATCACCGAGACCCTCTTCGCCGACGAGCGCGCCGGCGAGTACCTCGCGCGCCACGCCCTGCTCGCCGACGACCCGACCACGTACCGCATCCGCACCTTCCGCCTCGACCAGAACCTTCCGAACGACGCCCTGGAGAAACAGCGCGCCGTCATCCTTCGGCCCACGGAGGCGGTCGCGAAGATCGGCCCCCATCCGAACCTCCTCCGCGTCCTCCAGTTCGAGTTCCTCGAGGAGGACAGCGAGTTCTTCGAGGTCACCGAGTGGAGCGACTTCGGCACGCTCCACGGCTACCTCAGGAACCAGGAGCGCGACCGGCTGACCCTGCGCGAGCGCCTCGGCATCGCGCAGGGCGTCGCCGCCGCCCTCGAGACGGTCCACGCCCACGGCATCGTCCATCGCAACGTCTGCCCGGAGACCATCCTCGTCGGATTCGACCGCCGCCCCCGGCTCACCGACTTCGATCGCGCCTACGTCGAGAGCAAGCACACGGTGCTCGCCCAGACCGAGGGACGCGCCCGCAACCCGGCCTACGTCCCGCCAGAGCTCGCCGACATCACCGATTACGACTTCGACCACACGTCGGACATGTACTCGTTCGGCGTGCTGCTCTACGAGCTGCTCCTCGACGAGGTCCCCTTCCCCGACGCCAAGGCGGCGAAGGCCGCGCGCGGCGTGCCGCCGGTCCTCCCGAGCGCGCGACGCCCGGAGCTCCAGCCCAGGCTCGACGCGCTCCTGACCAGCCTGCTCCGCGTCGACGACTTCCACGCCCGCCCCTCGGCCGCCGAGGCGCTCGCCGCGCTGCGGGAGACCCTCGGCACGACCACCGGCGCCCCCGCCAAGGACCCCGCCCCCGCGACCCCACCGCGCGCCTCGTTCGAGGTGGAGAGCCTGCTCGACGGGGTCTGGCGCATCGACGACGTGCTCGGCGTCGGCGGGTTCTCGAAGGTCTTCAAGGTCTACAACCTCGACCATCAGAAGACCTACGCGATGAAGATCCTCCTCAAGGCCGAGGACATCGATCTCCTCCGGAACGAGTTCAACCGCATCGCGCGTCTCCTGCCCACGCACCCCAACATCGCCAAGACCGAGTGGCTCGGGCGCCTCTCGGACAACACACCTTTCTTGATCAGCGAGCTCGTGGACGGCGAGACGCTCGCCGCCTACTGCGACGGTCGCAAGCGCCTGCCGTGGACCGATATCCAGGCCATCGGGCTAGAGCTCCTCGACGCCCTCGCGGCCATGCACCCCGATCCGGAGGAGCTCGAGCGCATCCGCGCCGTGATGCGCGAGCGCAGCCTGACCGAGGACGAGGTGGACACCTTCTATGCCGCGCAGGAGCGGGCCGAGACAGGCATCTTCCACCGCGACATCAAGCCGGCGAACATCATGCTGGAGATGCCGTCCCACCGCCCCAAGCTCATCGACTTCAACATCGCGGCGCAGGCGTCCGAGGCCACCGGGCAGGCCGGCACGCCGCGTTACTGGGCGCCGGATCGCGGGATCCCGAAGTGGAAGCCGGACGCCGACCTCTTCTCGCTCGGCGTGGTGCTCTACGAGCTCGTCACGCACCGCCACCCCTACGCGAAGGATCAGCCGGGCCACGGCGACCCTTACGATCCGCGCGACATAGCCACCGAAATCCGCCTCTCCGACGAGCTCGCGGCGTTCTTGCTCAAGGCCGTCCAGCCCTCCGGCGGCGACCGCTTCCAGACCGCGCGGGAGATGAAGGCGGCGCTCCAGGCCATCACCTCCCACGTTGCGCCCGCGCCGCCCGCCTCGGTGCCGTCGGGGCAGTTTCCGGGCCTGAGCGACGTGACGCCCGAGGAGGCCCAGCGGCCGAACTACAACCCGTACGTCGCGCGCCTGCTCACGCTCTACAGCCAGGCGCGGCGCAGCAACGCGGGGACCCGCGGGCTCGACGACATCGCGCGCTTCACCTACGTGAACACGCGCCTCGACGACAAGCTCGCGCCGGCCATCGTCGCCGGGCGGTTCCGGCTCCTGCTCGTGACCGGCAACGCGGGCGACGGCAAGACGGCGTTCCTCCAGCAGGTGGAGGCGCTCTTCGAGCGGAACGGCGCGAACATCGAGCGGCTCTCCACGCGGAACGGCAGCCGGTGGACGTACGAAGGGGTGGAGTACGAGACGAACTACGACGGCTCGCAGGACGAGGGGCATCACGACAACGACGCCGTCCTGGTGCGGTTCTTCGAGCCGTTCGCCGGCCACGCCATGGCGGGCCTCGACGGCGCGAAGGCGCGGCTCATCGCCATCAACGAGGGGCGCCTGCTCGACTTCCTGACGAATCGCGCCCACGAGGCCCGTTTCGGCGGCCTGCGCCGCTTCGTCATGCGGGCCCTGCACGGAGAGCTGGCCGAGGACCGCGCGCTCCTCGTGAACCTCAACCTGCGCGCCGTGACCGCCGGCGGCACGAGCTCGCTCGTCGAGCGGCAGCTCCTCGCGATGCTGCGGCCCGAGATCTGGGCCCCGTGCGACGGGTGCGCGCACCGCGATCGCTGCCCCATCCGGCACAACGCCGACACGCTGCGCGACGACGCCTCCGGCGCCGCGACGCGCGAGCGCGTGCGGCGGCTGTTCGAGGTCGTCCACCTGCGCCGCCAGGCCCACGTCACCATGCGCGATCTGCGCTCGGCCCTGTCCTACCTGCTGCTGCGCGATCAGAGCTGCGACGACATCGATCGCTTGTTGAAGCGGACGGACACGAGCACGCTCGACGACCTCACCCGCTTGTACTACCCGGACGCCTTCGCGGACCGCGACGCGGAGACAGGCCGCGGCGTCGTGGGCGCGGCCGGCCTCGCACCGCAGGCGGGCGCCGGTCACGCGCGCGGCGCCTCCGGGGAAGAGCGCGCGGTGGATCGCCTCGTGCGGCGGCTGCGAGAGGCCGACATCGGCCTGCCGAACATGCCGGCGCTGGACCGCCGCCTGGCCCACGACCCCAGGGCGGCCGTGCCGTGGATGACCTTCGAGCGGAGATCTGCCGAGGCCTGGAACGCCCTGATGACGCTCACGAGGAGCACGCCCGGCCCGGCCGACGACATCGCGCTCGGCGATCTGCTCGTCGCGCGGCGGCGGCTCATCGCGCGGTGGCGCCGCTGGGCGTACTTCGAGCGCCGCGACGACGGCTGGCGCGCGATGGTGCCGTATCGCGCCACCGGCCTCCTGGAGCGCATCACCGCGCCGGCGAGCGACGACGACTTCCAGGCGGCGTGCGGCGAGCTGCGCGACAAGGTGGTCCACGCCATCTCGCGCGCGGAAGGCGTCCAGAGCGAGGCGCTTTGCCAGCGGTACCTCGCGCTCAAGATCACCCACGTCAAGGACGCCCCGGTGCGCAGCTACCGGCTGTTCCCCAAGGAGTCGTTCCGGGTCGAGGTGACCCGCGCCCCGACGCTCGCCGAGTACCTCGAGTACGCGCCCGACGCGATCGAGCTCGTCTCGGAGGGCGGCAAAGGCGCGGCGCGGCTGCGCATCTCGCTCGACCTGCTCGAGATGCTGGAGCTCATCGGGAGCGGCTACCGGCCGACCGCGAACGATCTCGCCGGGCTCTTCGTGAACCTGCTCATCTTCCGCAACGAGCTGCTCACCACCACCTTCGATCGCGTGCTCGTCACGGCCGACGATCGCGACTTCTATGAAATCAGCGCCGAGGGCCGGAGCGACGGGATCCGCCTCCGCCTCGCGCGCCACGCGCGCCCGGACGAGGCGCAGGAAGGGAGGACCCCGTGAAGTTGCGAAAGGTCGATCAAGAGTTCCGCAACCCCAAGGTCTTCTACCCGGACCCGAAGAACGTCGATCTCGACCGCGTCCTCATCAACCTCTTTCTGCTGCTCAAGTGCGACGGCACGCGCCCCGTGACCCGGGGTCGGCCCAAGGCCGAGTTCGAGAGGGTCGAGACCCACCGCAAGATCCTCGCCGAGCTGCGGGGCGTGGAGGGGTTCGACGGGGAGGCGGCCTGGGTCGCGGACCAGTGGCTCAAGTCGGACATCTTCGATCTCGTCAACCGAGGGCGTCCGACCGAAGCCATCGCGTCCCTCCGGCCGCTCCACCTCGAAGCCGCCAAGATCCGCGTCGCCAAGCACTGCCGTGATTACAACCACGCCGACGCGCTCTATGCGATGCTCGAGCACGACGAATCGCAGGCGCTCGCCGATCTGAAGCACTACCTCGGCCGGGGACACAATGCCGCCGCCGGCTACGATGGAGTCACACCGCTCGATCTCGAGACGCTGGCGGTGCTGAAGCTGGTCGAGGACATCCCGCAGCTGCACCCCTCCCAGCAGGACAAGGTGGCGCCTCACCGGCCGACGTGCCGCGGTCAGGGTCGCGTGCTGTGCAACGACGTGCAGCGCCTCCTCGCGTACCAGGACGTCGTGCCGAGGCCGGTGATGATCGATTACCTGAAGACCCTCCTCGGCCTGCATCTCGGGCTCTACACCCTGCGCGTCGGCCGGCAGCTCTCGGGCTGGATCAACCAGCGCGAAGCCCACCCGGCGTGCCGCGCGTGTCCCGTTTGGGGCACCTCCGACGCGCCGTTCGCCGAGTGCCCCTACGGGATGAGCTTCACCGTCGACATGGGGAGCGATTTCCGCTCTCGCATGGCCCAGATCGCACAGAAGGACGCCGCCGCGGAGTATGGTCGCCTGATCGACCTCGTGAAGGCCATCTTCGCGATGAACCAGCTCTTGCATTACGCGAAGGACGAGAAGCTCCCGGACGACCCGTTCGAGGTGCCGTCGTTGCTCAAGGACCCGCCGAGAGGGTTCGAGTCGGACTTCAAGTCGACGCTCAAGGAGCTCTTGCGAAGCCAGCCTGACGACGAGGAGATTACGCCGGAGGTCAAGGACATCCTCGACGCGGGCATGCCCGCTTTCGACACGTTGGTAGAGCTGATCTCCCACGTCCGGCAAAAGCACCACCTGAGTTACCTCGTACAGATGATCGACAAGCTCTTCCAGAAAAACGGCCCCTTCGGGGCGATCGTTCAGGGGCGGTCGCGCAACAATCCGCGGCGCTGGCACCTCGGCGGGCGGCTGCTCGAGGTGTTCGTGCAGCTCGCCGTGCTGCGCCAGGACCAGGCCGGGGGCGAGAAGCGGTTCTACACGGAGCCCATGCTGGTCGAAGACTTCCTCCGCTGGGTGGAGCATCGCTACGGCTTCGTGATCGCCCCCGCGACGACCCCCGCGGGGCGACGGCCGGTGACGCTGGACGAGCACCGCGCCTTCCGGGACAACGTGCGTGCGCTCAAGGACAGGCTGCGGGAGATCGGGTTCTACGACGACCTCAGCGACGCCTACAACGCGCAGACCGTACGGCCGAGGTACACGCTCTCACGGCAGGGGGTGGCGTGATGAGCTCGCTCTCGACCCTCCAGCCGCTCGGGCAGGACGACCTGTACGCGTTCCTCGCGGAGCGCGTGCGCCCACGGCTCCTCGACGCGCTGGAAGCGGCAGGCCCAGGCCAGCGCCTGCGCGTCACCACGCTGCCCGAGCCGGTGATGGAGTCGGTCTGCGTGTCGCTGCAAGGAGATCCGCGCTGGGAGGCGCGCGTCCTGTGCGCGGGCGACGTGGACGCGGAGTGGAAGGCCTCGGCGACGAAGCTGATCGAGCTCCGCAACGTGCTCGATCGACCGCTCTTGGTCTTCCTGCCGCCGAGCAGGCGCACGGCGGCCGAGGACTCGCTCGACATCGCCACGTTCACTGAGCTCTCGCTCGCGACGATCGCGGAAGACCTCCTCGTGGCGCTCTTCGACGAGCTCCCGGAGCCGCTGCGCAAGGCCGTGCGCGACGAGCTCTTGTACTTGCGCGCCGAGCGGCTCATCGCCAATGCCGACGAAGAGGTCGAATACCTGCTCACCGTGCGCAAGAACGGCTGCACGCCGGCGGCGGCGGGCGGCGCGCTGCATATCTTCGGGCTGCTCCCGGACTTCCAGCTCTTCGAGCGGGGCAACCCCCGCTACTGGCTCACCCGCAACGTGAACGTTTGCGCGCGCCTCGGAGACGTCACCCAGCCGCTCCAGACCCGCCTCCGTCGGCTCCCCGTGAAGCCGAACACCGTTCAAAACCCCTTGTTCGCCTTCCTCCGGGCTCGCCACTCCGACGATATCCGGGCCTGGGCGCGGGAGATCGCCTGCGATCCCGCGCATCGGAGGCTCGCGCTCGACCAGTGGGAGTTCACGGACGACGGCGAGGCGGAGGATCTGCGCATCCTGCTGGACCCGCTGGGTCTACCCCGACAGACGGAGGACAACGTCCTCGGCGCGGCCCAAATGCCGGTGCTGAACGTCGGGGACAAGAGCAAGGATGTCCTGAAGGTCGCATTCCGGTCGATCCCGAGCCCGAGCCAGGTCCCTGCCTGGAAGACCTGGCGCGTGCAGATCCTCTCGGTCGCCGAGGGCCAGGTCTCCGTGGCCTGGGAGAGCAACAGCTACCCCAAGCCCGCGCAGGGGCGGCTCGCGACGATCCGCCGCAGCATCAAGGCCAAGGATCTCCAGGGGCTCGAGGAAGGCACGTATTACCTCAAGGTCGACGCGTACGACGCGGAGGGCGCGCAGCTCACCCGGCCACGGCGCGTCGACGAGAGTGACCCGAACAGCAGGGCAGAGAACGAGTCGGAGCAGTTCCTCGTGGTCCGCGACACGGTGGACATCGAGGAGCCGGACGTGCGCGCCGTCTTCGTGACCTCGCTGCTGGAGGCGTGGACCCTCGTGGCGGCGAAATCCCTTGGCGCCAAGCAGCGCGAGGCGGTGCCGGAGCGCGCGGCCATTCGCGGCGCGTGGGACGTCGCGGTCGGCGCGCCGCCGAGGGGGGATGTCCGGTTCCAGCTGAGCGGCAACGCGTTCACCGGCTATACGATCGTGGTCCCGGCCGTGCTACGCCGGCTCGAGCTCGCGCTGCTCGAACATCCGGACCACCTCGGCCGGCACGAGATCTCGTTCGTCGATCTCCGCAAGCTCGAAGACGTTGAAATCAAACGTCACGAGGTCGGCGGCCTGGGGACGAGCCCTGAGGTGATCGCCTTCCTCGAGGCGCGGCGTCAGGTGTTTCGGGCGATCCGTGAGCACCACTTCGACGCGACGGCGAAGCTCGAAGACAACCGCTCCGAGCGGAGCGGGCTGGTCGAGACGGTGGATCTCGCGCCGCACGGCGAGCTCATCGAGCGGTATGCCGAGCGTTACATCGCGCTGGTCGAGGCGGCCGCGCGGCCCGACCTCGATCCAGCGATCGCGGCGGCGATGCGCGCCGCCCTCGCCCTGCTCGACGTGGTCGACCTGCGCTGGCGTTCCAGCCCAGGTGACGCCGGGAGGGCGCAGGTCGTGGCGCCGGTCCACCCGCTGCGGCTGCTTTGGCACCTCGGCCACACGCGGATGTGCCACGAGGCGGTGGGCGCCTGGGAGGACGGCTCGCGGCATGCGCCTGCGTGGAGGGCGTTCCTCGATCAGCTCCGCCGCGATCTGTACCCGATGAACCTCCCGATGGTCCTCTTCAACAAGCGCGGTCGCGCGTTCGTCGAGCACGCGCCGCTCACTCCGTTCTGGCCGCTCTACCTGCCGGACCGCGTTGAGGAAGGCGTGCCCATCGACGCCATGGCGGCGCGCGATCGCGTGCTGCGCGCGATGGGGATCCGCGATCGTACCATCACCGTCACCACGGTCGACCCCTCCGAGATCGCAGGCCGTCTCTTCGACTACATCGAGCAGCATCCGTACGTCGAGCAACTCTGCCTCAACGTCTTCAACCCGGGCGACGGTCGGCTCATCGCCGACGTGCTGCGCGCCGTGGAGTCGATGCGCGTCAAGTCGCTGGGATCGGACGCGCCTTCGCTGCGGTACGCGATCCATCTCTTCGGGAGCTCCGCGCACGCCGACTCGGCGGCAGACGGCCTGGAGAGCCTGCTGGATCCAGAGCGCCAGGTGGGCGAGGACGACGAGTTCACGCTCGCCTCGAGCAATCACCTGCTGCCGAAGCTGGTGTTCGCCAGAAACTCCGTCGCCGAGTTCCTGAGCCGGTCCGAGCGGTACACGGCGCACGTTTCGCTGCTGCTCGAGCAGTTCGCGGTGCTCGGGCGCGTGGGTCGGATCGAGACGCTGCGCCGCGGCTCCTTCGTCGCGGGTCTCGTGCAGGAGCCGGAGACCCAGGCGGAGCCCATCGGTCCCCACTTCGGCTGGGTCAAGGGGCTCAGGCCGCTCACGCGCCGAGAGCCGACACGGGACGAGGAGCGGATGCGCGCGGCGGTCGGCGCGGCGCAGCGCGTGCAGGCGTCCTTCGCGTTGGGCAAGGCGGCGACCGAGGACGAGGCGCCGGTCGTGGCTCTCCAGCTCACCCCGATGGATCAGGCGCTCCTGAAGCAGGTGCACGAGATCAGCGACTGGGTGCTCACCGTCGATCGCAGCCTCGGGCTCGATTACTTCGACAGTCCGTCATCGGCGCGCGAGGCGGGATATCTGCTCGACTTCACCCCTGAGTACCTGCAGGAGGACCGACAGCGTCTCCTGCTCACGACGCGGAGCACGCTGGAGCTGGAGAGCCTGATTCAACCCGCCCTCGCGCAGTACGGCCTCGAGCTTTGCGAGGACGATGTCGTGGTCGTGCTGGAGGCGCTGCGGTCGCTCTCCGGGCATCTCGCGCTTCGGTTGGAAACCGGGCATGCCCACGCCGCGGAGGTCGTCGGGCTGCTCCTGGCCCGGTGGCTTCTCGAACGCACGAAGCTGCTCGAGGAGCGTCTCGTGGTGCCCCTCGACGCCCATCGCGGATGGTTCGCGGACGACGCCCGGAGCGACGACGGGAGCACATCGCGGCAGCGAGCCGATCTCCTGCTCGTCGGCTTCACGGAGCCGCGGACCATTCGGCTCGACGTCGTCGAGGTCAAGCTGCGTGAGGAGCTGTCCGGCTCGGCACGGAGCCAGCTCTATGCAGAGATGCGGCGGCAAACCCAGAACACCGCGGAGCGGCTCCGGGACAGGTTCGCACTCGACCTCTATCCGGAGCCGCGGGCCGACGCGCTCCTCCGGGCCAAGGAGCTATCCGGCGCGCTCTCCTTCTATGCTCGTCGCGCGCAGCGGTATGCATTGCTCTCCGAGAAGCAGGCGAATGCCGCGCTCGCGTTCCTCGAGCATCTGGACGACGGCTATGAGCTCGACTTGCGGACGATGGGCGTGATCTTCGAGCATCGTGGCCAGGGTGTGCACGATGATGAGGATGAACCGGGTTTCCGGGTGGCTCGGCTCGGCGGCGACAAGGCGAAGCAGCTCCTCGAGCACGCCGTGGAGCAGTTCGCGCGGAGATCGCAGCGGAGCAGCGAGCGACGCGGGCGCGCGCGGGCTAGCCAGCCGCCGCCGCCCGCCTCACCCGCGGAGTCGGAGCCGCCGATGGATGCAGAGCTCGAATCGTTCCGATCCGCGCTCAGCACGCGCCCCCTGCGCGCAGCCAGCGCGCCTCCCATCCCGTACGCCGGACGCGCCGCGGGCGACGGGCGGCCGGTTCACGCACGAGAGAACGTCGACCCCAACCTCGACAGGGCAGACCGTCCGCCGCAGCCCCACACCGCATCCCCCGCGGAGCACGCGCCAGGGCCGACGACGGCGACCTCAACGCCCGCGGCGCCGGAGGCCGCCGGAGCGACGGCCATCACGGCGATCTCGCCGGCGGATGCGGCGGCCGCGCGATCCGCGGCCCAGGAGGCTGAGCGTCTCCCTGGCGCCGACGTGCTCCTCGGCGCGACGGCGATGACGGCACAGTATGGAATCCTTGGCAAGTCCGGCTCGCAGCGAGTCGGGCTCGATCTGATGGGCTGCAATACCATCAGTCTCTTTGGGGTTCAGGGGTTCGGCAAGTCATACACGCTCGGCGCGATCGCCGAGATGGCATCTGCGAAGCTGCCGGGGATAAACAGCCTGCCGTCGCCGCTCGCGACGGTCATATTTCACTACCACAAGAGCGACGCGTACGAACCCGAGTTCACGACCGCCATATCTCCCAACCAGAAGCAGAGCGAAGTGGATCGCCTGTTGCGCGACTACGGCGCACGGCCGACCGGCCTCGACGATGTGCTCCTGCTCGCGCCGGAGGCGAAGGTCGAGCAGCGGCGGAAGGAGTACCCTGGGATCACCGTCGAGCCGATCAAGTTCAGCTCGTCGGAGCTGAAGAACGACGGCTGGAAGTTCCTCCTCGGCGCCTACGGCAACGACGCGTTGTACCTGCGGCAGCTCAACGCCATCCTGCGGCGCCATCGTGAGGTCCTGACCCTGGAGAAGCTGCGGGAGGAGCTGCGGGACGCCGATCTGTCGAAGGCAGCGCTGCGGCTGGCGGAAGACCGTCTCAAGCTCGCTGAGCCCTACATCGATGACGCGCGCTCGCTCGGCGACCTGCTTCGCCCGGGCCGAACGGTGATCGTCGATCTGCGCGATGAATGGATCGAGAAAGACGAGGCTCTGGAGCTCTTCGTGGTGATGATGCGCATCTTCGCCGCGCAGAAGCTCGACGGAAGAGACTTCAACAAGCTGCTCGTCTTCGATGAGGCCCATAAGTACATCAGCGAATCCGAGCTCGTCGCGCAGGTCGTCGAGACCATCCGTGAGATGCGTCATCATGCCACGAGCATCGTCATCGCAAGCCAGGATCCGCTGAGCGTGCCCCGTGTCGTCGTCGAGCTGTCGACGGTCCTGGTGCTGCATCGCATGACATCGCCGCAATGGCTGAAGCACCTCAAGACGGCGATCACTTCCCTTGAAGGGGTCAGCGAGAGCCACCTCTCCGCACTCGCCCCCGGAGAGGCGCTCGTTTGGGCGCAGCGGAGCACGGACAAGCGATTCTCGCAGCGGCCTCAGAAGATCACCATACGTCCGAGGGTCACTCAACACGGCGGCGGCACCAAGACGGCGGTAGCGGGGGCAACGGTACGGTAAGCAGGATCAATCTACTATCGCCTGTTGTCGAGCACGCTCTTTGATGGGCGTGCTCGGCAACTGCCGCCCTGACGGCGCGCTCGAGCGCGCCGCCCCCCTGCGGTCGGGTCGCTTCGACGCGTCGGCTGTGGCGCCGAGATTACAGCCCCAACCTGAGGACACCGATGTCGTCGGGCTCGGGCCCGGTCCAGCAGGCGATCTCGCCGCTCGCGAGGGCGGCGCAGGCGTCCTCGTGGCCGACAGAGACGTGAACGGCCTCCGGGATAGCGATCTCCCGCGGGGTTCGCTCTAGACCGCGCCCCCAGCAGGTGACCCTGCCGCCCTGCCGGAGCACGCAGGTCCGACCGAACCCGGCGCTCACCTGGGTCGCATCGTCGATCCCGGGCACCTCGACCGGCGCGCCGCGCGCCTCGAGGGCGCCGTCGCCCAGCTCGACATTGTTGCCGGAGCCCCAGCAGAGGACCTTGCCCGATGCGAGGCGGGCGCAGTCGTGCCTGGCGCCGGCGGCGATCTCGACGGCGCCCTCGACGCCCTCGACGCGCACGGGCGTCGCCGCCACCCCGCCGGTGGTGAGCGATCCCCAGCACACCACCTCTCCGGTGGCCCGCAGCGCGCAGGTGTGATCGAAGCTCGCCGCGACCTGCACCGCGTCGTCGAGGCCGGTGACCGTGACCGGGACGTCCCTCGGCCCGGCGCCCTCGACGCCGAGCCACCGCGAGAAGGGATCGCCCCAGCAGATGACGTTGCCCGAGCCGAGGACGCCGCAGGCGTGCTCGTAAGCCGAGGAGAGCTGACGACCCCCTCGATATCCGGAAGCACGACGGGCACCTCGCCGCGCTCCCCGCGGGGAATGGCCCCATCGAGCAGCCCTTTGATGTTCAAGCCCTGGCAGGAGACGCGCCCGTCCGCGTGGAGGAAGCACATGTGCATGACCAGGCCCGACGCAGCGACGACATCGCCGAGCTCCGGCCGCTCGACCGGGGCGGCCAGGCGCTCCTGCAGGGTGGCTCCGCCCCACCAGCAGAAGACCTTTCCGGAGTCGGTGACGGCGCAATTCGGCGAGCCCTCCGCGATGCGCACGGCGCACGCCGCGGCAGAGCAGGAGGAAGCCGGCTCGAGGCCGGTCGATGTGCTGGTCGAGCCGGTCGAGGCAGCCTCCTCGCCGCCGGCGCCGGAGCCGCCGCTCCCGGGGACGGCAGGACCGCCGCCGCTCCCGGGGACGGCAGGACCGCCGCCGCTCCCGGGGACGGCAGGACCGCCGCCGCTCCCGGGGACGGCAGGACCGCCGCCGCTCCCGGGGACGGCAGGACCGCCGCCGCTCCCGGGGACGGCAGGACCGCCGCCGCTCCCGGGGACGGCAGGACCGCCGCCGCTCCCGGGGACGGCAGGGCCGCCGCCGCTCCCGGGGACGGCAGGGCCGCCGCCGGTCCCGCCCGAGGTGTCGTACGGGGCGATCTCGACGGAGCCGCAGGCGGCGAGGGCGGCGGGGAGAGCAACGACAGGGAGCCAAGGAGCGACAATGGAGCGGGGCATGGAATCCTCCGTCCGGCGGGCATCTTCGCCGAACGGAGGAACTATGGGCATGGGCGGTGGGGGAGCTCCTTAAGCAGGCCTTCATCCGATTCCCGTCTGCCAGGAAAGCCGCCGGCTCCCCGCCCCGCGATGGTCCACACAGGATCGCTCGGCGCGCCCAGCATACCAGCAGCGCCAAGCGTCGCCGCCGGTCGGGATCGCCTTGCATACCGACCGACCGGTCGGTATGTTTGGGCATGGCACCTCGGGTCTACGCGAGCGCGCGGGATCGCATCCTCGACGCCGCGGAGCGGCTCCTGGTCTCGGAGGGGCTCGCCGGACTCAGCGTCGAGTCGGTGGCGGCCGCCGCGGGCGTCAGCAAGGGCGGCTTCTTTCACCACTTCAAGACCAAGGACGCGATGCTGCTGGCGATGCTCGACCGGCTGATCGAGAAGGTCGAGGGCCAGATCACGGCGCGCGCTGCCGACGATCCGGAGCCGCGCGGCGCTCGCCTGCGCGCGCACATCGCGCTGTCGATCGACGGCTCGCCGGAGCCGGTCGTCCCTCGCGGCCTGATGACGGCGCTGCTCCAGGCGGTGGCGTCGCAGCCCGCCATGCGCCGGCGGGCCCACGAGCTCAACGTCGCTGCCGTGGCCCGCGACGTCGGCGAGGACATCCCCGAGGGCCGGGCGATGGTCGTCCAGCTCGCGCTCGACGGCCTCGGCGTCGCGCAGGACATGGGCGTGAAGCTCACCGCCCGGCAGCGGCGCGCGCTGCGAGACACCTTGATGGCGCTCGCCCGGCCAGAGGCGAGCTCCAGGCGGCGCCGGCAGGCGGCGCCGGCTCCACCGAAAGGCAGGCGGACATGATCTCGACTCCCGATCTCGCGAGCCCTCGATTCAAGGCCAACCCGTTCCCGTTCTACGCGGGGCTGCGGGCCCTCTCGCCCGTCGCTCACGTCACCTATTGCGACGGCAAGCCGGCCTGGCTGCTCTCGCGCCACGCCGACGTCGCCGCCGCGCTCAAGGATCCGCGGCTCGGCAAGGACCCGTACCGCGTCCTGTCCCGTGAAGAGCGCGCGGCGCAGGTCCCCTGGATGCCATGGTTCCTGCGGCCGCTCACCCAGAACATGCTCGACCAGGATCCGCCGAGCCACACGCGGCTGCGCGGCCTGGTGCAACAGGCGTTCACGCCGCAGCGGATCGAGGACCTGCGGCCCCGCGTCGAGGCGCGCTGCGCCGAGCTGCTCGCCGCCGCCCGCCGGCGCGGCGCGATGGACGTGGTCGAGGATTTCGCGCTCCCGGTGCCGCTGTGGGTGATCTGCGAGCTGCTCGGCGTCCCGGAGGCCGACCGGCGCCGGTTCCGCGCCTGGACGAGCCGGCTCACGGCGATCGTCGGGACCCGTGACATGGTGCTGGCGCTCCCCCAGCTATGGGCCTTCATGCGTTATGTCCGCTCCCTGGCGAAGCAGCGCCGGGGCGCTCGCGGGGACGACCTCATCACGGCGCTGCTCGGCGCCGAGGAGGCCGGGGCCCGGCTGAGCGAGGACGAGCTCCTCGCCATGATCTTCCTCCTGCTCGTCGCCGGGCACGAGACGACGGTCAACCTGATCGCCAACGGCACGCTCGCGCTGCTCGACCACCCCGAGGCGCTCGAGCGGCTGCGCGCCGAGCCGGCGCTGATCAAGCCCGCTGTCGAGGAGCTGCTCCGCTTCACGAGCCCCGTCGACACCGCCACGGAGCGGTACACGACCGAGGAGTACGCGGTCTCCGGCCACGTCATCCCGCGCGGCCAGCGCGTGCTGGCGCTGCTCGCCTCCGCGAACCACGACGAGCGGGTGTTCGCCGAGCCGGAGCGGCTCAAGCTCGATCGCGAGCCGAACCGTCACCTCGCGCTGGGCGTCGGGATCCACTACTGCCTGGGCGCGCCGCTCGCGAGGCTCGAGGCGCAGGCCGCCTTCAGCGCGCTCGTGCGCGAGCTGCCGGATCTGCGGCTGTCGGTCCCGCGCGAGGCGCTGCGGTGGAAGCGGAGCACGATCCTGCGCAGCCTGGAGGCGCTGCCGGTGGAGATCCCGCGCGCCTCGTCCGGCGCATCGCGCGCCGCGCGCGGCGCCGGCTCCGCCGCGCAGCCCGCTCCCCCGGCGCTCTAGCGCGCTCGACGCAGCGACGACGATCCGGAGGCTGGTCGCTGGTTCCGCGCGGCTCCGATCGGATCCGTCGGCCTCGATGGCGCCGCCTGCGCGGTCAGGCCCGCCTGCGCGGTCAGGTCCGCCTGCGCGGTCAGGCCCGCCCGCGCAACGCCCCGGCGGCCGCGCCGAGGAGCGCGCCGGCCGCGATCGGCAGGCCGTGCGCGAAGGTGATGTGGAGGAGGTCGTCGTACGGGCAATGCGCCTGGACGCCGATCACCGCCCCGAGCCCGCACAGGGCGCCGATCGCGGCGCCGCGCCACGCCGGAGCCGAGAGGAACGAGCGGCGCAGGACGAGCGCCGCCAGCGCGAGCGGCAGCGCCGCCATGCCGAGGGCGATCGCGCTGCACTTGAGGTGCGACCTCGGGGACAGCGGTCCGTCCGCGAGGCCCGACATCGCGACGGCCGCGGCCAGAAACCCGACCGGCGCCGCGGCGACGAGCGCCTGGAGCGCCCTCACGCCGGCCGGCAGGCCCCGGGCGCGCGGCGTCAGCGCGAGCAGCAGGCCGAGGCCGGAGAGCAACGCCCAGAGGGCGAGCGGGATCGCGACCCGGGGCGCGCCGATGTCGGCGCGGAAGCCCGCGATCCAGGTCAGGAGCAGGACCCAGGTGAGCCCGGCCAGGGTCGCGCTCGCGACGCGGCGCGCGCGCGCGGGCCGCGTGAGCGACGGCTCGGCCGGCGCCGCCGTCGGGCGCGGCGGCGGGCGACCGGCCAGGTGGGCCGCGGGATCGGGGATGTCCTCGAGCCCTTCCAGCAAATCGCGCTCATCCGCCATCGGCACCTCCTCGGACGTCTCCCGCAGCCCTGCCGCGACGGCCGCTCCGCTCCGGCTCCGCGACGGCAGGCTCCTCCGCGCTCCTGCCGGCGCGCTCCTCTGCGCCCGCTCCCGTGCGCCTCCTCGCGCGCTGTTCCGCGCCGGTCCCCGCGCCCTTCCCGGCCCCGGGCCGCCGCCGGAGCTCTCCGAGCTCGGCCCGCAGCGCCTCGTAGGCGCGGAACGCGCGGAGCTTCACCGCGCTCGGGGTCGCTCCCAGGATGGCCGCGGCGTCCTGAACGCTCAGCCCCTCGTAGCGGAGCAGGATGAACGCCTCGCGCTGCGCCGCCGGGAGGCTCGAGAGCACCCGCTCGACCGCCCGCGCGGTCTGCGAGGCCATCGCGACGGCCTCGGCGTCGGCGCCGCGCGTGTCCGGCGGCTCGGCGCCCGGATCGCTCGGGAGGCGCTCGGCGCTGCGGTGCCGCTGGGCGCGCGCGTGATCGAGGTAGACGTTGCGCGCGATGGCGTAGGCCCACGGGAGGACGGCGCCGCCCGAGGCGAACGTCGAGCGGGCGCGGTGCATCCGCAGGAAGGTCTCCTGCGTCAGGTCGCCCGCGAGCGTCGCCGAGCTGCACATGCGGACGAGGTACGCGAGCAGGCGCGCGTGGAGGGCGCGGTGCAGCTCCGGGAAGGCGCCGGCGTCGCCGCACGCGTACCGATCCATCGCGGCGTTCAGGGCGAGCTCATCCATCCTGCACCAGCGGCACCCAATCAGACCCGCCATGGCGCCGCAACGGCTCATCGCGCCGCGCGGCGCGCCCCCGCTCGAGGCGACCGCCGCCCGCGCTGAAATTCCTCCCGAGCGCGATCGTGCAGGCGCGTGCGAGGGTCGCGAAACCGACGAGCATCCGCCGCGTAGCACCATCGAACGACGCGCCACGGGCCATCGCAGGCCCGAGGCGGGCGCCCTGCTGGCGCCCGTGGCCGCTCCGGTCCCCGGGGCGCGTCGGAGGAACGATCGCTGCCACGCGGCTCGCCGCGGCGGGGGCGATCCAGGTCGCGTCATCTCATTCATTGCTCCTGGAGGATCGTCATGAAGATTCGGAGTCGCGCGCTGTCTGCTTTGCCGCTCGTCCTCACCCTCGCCGCTGCCTGCAGCGATGGCGGCGGCGGCGGTACCACCGGCGCCGATGGCATGGGCGGGGCGGGCGCCGGCGGGGCCGCTGGCGGGGACGCGGCCACGCGCTTCGAGGTGACCCTCGAGAACGTGACGCCCGCGCGGGATTACCGGGTGGCCGGCGTGTTCGACACGCCCGTGGGCGAGCGCATGCCCGGACCGCTCTTCCCCGAGGAGAGCTTCGAATTCCGCGTCGGCGCCCTGCCGGGCGACAGGCTGTCGTTCACGACGATGTTCGGGCAATCGAATGATCTGTTCTATGCGCCCGACGGCGCCGGGATCCCGCTCTACGACGAGGCGGGCAACCCGGTGAGCGGGGACGTGACCGAGCAGGTCCTGCTGTGGGACGCGGGCAGCGAGGCCAACGAGGAGCCGGGCGCGGGGCCGAGCCAGGCGCCCCGACAGACCGGCCCGAACACCGGCGCTCCGGACCCGGACAACACGGTGCGGCCGGTCGAGGATGGCTATACCTACCCGGCGGTCGAGGAGGTCATCCAGGTGACGGTGACGCCGGAGCCGGGCAATGAGTTCACGATCCGGATCACCAACATGTCGGAGGTGGGGACGCTGATGCCCGAGGGCGGGGAGCCGGCCGCCGTGCCGCTGTCGCCGGGGCTCTTCGTGGTGCACACGATGGACAACCCGCTGTTCACGGTCGGGCAGCCGTACCCCGACAACGGCCTGGAGGCGCAGGCCGAGGACGGCAACCCGAGGACGCTGCACGAGGGGGCCATGGCCCGCGCGGGGCTGACCTCGCCGGCGGCGCCGGGCGTCGCGGTGGTGCACGGGGCCGCGGCGCCGCTGTTCCGGTCGGGCGAGGCGGACCGGGGCAAGGGCCTCGAGATGCTGGCCGAGGACGGGAGCCCGGCCACGCTCGCGGGGTCGCTGGAGGCCGAGGTCGGGGGCGAGGGCGGGATCTCGTCGGTGCTGGTCTACGACACGCCCGTGGGCGCCTCGATGCCGGGGCCGCTGCTGCCCGGCGCGACGTTCCGCTTCACGGTGACCGCGCGGCCCGGCGAGCGGCTGAGCTTCGCGTCGATGCTGGGGCAATCGAACGATCTGTTCTTCGCGCCGAGCGAGGAGGGGATCGCGCTGTTCGACGCGAGCGGCGAGCCGGTGAGCGGCGATGTCTCCGACCAGGTCTCGCTCTGGGACGCGGGCACCGAGGCCAACCAGTGGCCCGGCGTGGGCCCCGACCAGGCGCCGCGCCAGGCCGGGCCGCAGAGGGGCGCCGACGATCCCACGGACCAGGTGCGCTCCGTCGATGACGGTTACCTGTATCCTGCGTCCAGCCAGATGCTGAAGGTGACCATCACCCCGGCGCGGTAGCGCGAGCACGAGCGCCAGCGCTGGCCCCCCCTCGGGAGACTCCCTGCACCTCCGTACACCAGAAGCGGAATCCTGGCCGGATGCGCCTCGGTCGGCCTGCCGTGGCCGAGGCGCGCGGCGTGCCAGCGCAGTGCGACATCCCGCCTCGCCTCCCCCGCGGGAAGGCGCCATAAGATCGGCTCCTTCACGCCGGAATGTGGACATGGCGAGCTGGCACGGGTCGTGCGGCGGCGATCGCGGAGCCTGGAGCGACGACGCGCTCAGCGCGCAAGGAGGTCTTCTTCATGGAGAAGCTCGTGATTGGCCTGGTGCAGACCCGCGACGAGGCCGAGGCCGCCGCGGGGCGCATCATCGACTGCGGCTACACGCGGCAGGACATCAGCCTGCTGATGACCGACGCGACGCGGTGCAGGTGCTTCACGATCCCGGACGGGACCACGCCGGCGCACGCGTTCGGCGCCGCGATCGCGATGAGCGCCGTGCTCCCCGGCCTCGGGCTCGTGGTGGCCGGCCCGCTCTCGGCCGCGGTCGCCGACACGATCGCGGGCGGCGGGACCGGCGGCCTGCGCGAGATGCTCCTCGGCGCCGGCGTCCCGAAGCGCTGGGCGGAACGCTACGAGGCAGGCGTCCGGCAGGGCGGCATCCTCGTGAGCGTGCTCGCCCGCACCGACCGCGACGCCGAGCTGCTCAACCTGCTGCTCGACGATCTCCGCAGGAACCCCGAGAACCCCGCGCCGGACGGACGTCACGCCAACGATACGTACGTCCACTCGAAGAGCGCGTAGCGAAGCGCCCCGCAGGCCGGGCGGCGGCTCAGCCGGCGAGCGACCGGAGCCGCGCGCGCAGCATCAGCGCCCCGATGAGATCCTCCTCGGCGTCGGTCCGGCGGGACCAGCCGAGCGACAGGTAGCGCAGGAGCTCGCCGAAGGTCGGCCCCGCGGGCGCGGCGCTCGCGCCGTCGCGCACGATCCAGAGCCGCTCCCCGTCCGGTCCGAGCGCGATCGTGGCCCGCTGCGCCGCGCCGCCGCCGAGCGACGAGCCCAGGAGCCGGGCGATCGGGTAGAGCGCGCGGCCCGCCGCCGCCTCCCAGGCGGGATCGCGCTCGTGGCCGCGGCGCTCGCCCTCGCGGAGGAACCGCAGCGTGCCCTCGATCGCGCCGATCGCGAGCTCCCGGTAGAGGTCCTCCGGATCCGCCGGATCCGCCCAGTCGTACGCGCGCACGAACGCCTCGTACGTGGCGGGCGGGGCGACGCCGCGGACGGGCGCCGGCGGCGCGGGCGCGCCGCGGCCGTCCTCGCGCCGGAGCACCCGGTTGAGCCGCGCCACCTCCGCGGCGATCGACGCCGGCCCCGGCTCGACCAGGCGCACCTCGACGCGGCGCTCCGGCGCGAACAGCCCGGCCACGAGCGCGCCCAGCACCGGCGCGCCCAGCTCGTCCGCGAGGAACGTCGAGCCCCGGTGCGGCCGGATCGCCCGGTCGATCGCCTCCCGCTCCTCCTGCTCGGCCGCGGACTCCGGGAGATCCACCGCGATCTCGACGAGGTCGCTGCGGTCGGGCGTCTCCACGCCGGCCTCCAGGCCCTCCTCGCCCTCCCGCACGAAGTACCGGAGGAACCCGCTCGCCTCGAGGCGCCAGCCGTCGTCGTGGAGGATCTCCTCCGAGTACACGAGCGCGAAGACCGTCGCGCCCGGGCGGCCGAGCTCCGCGGCCGCGTCGAGCACGGCCACGGGCGGAGAGAGCTCGTCCTCGAAGAGCTCGATGAGGTGGTCGAGCTCCTCGCCCGCGCCGGCGCTGGGCTCGCCGCTCGAGTAGTACGCGGCCGAGTAGCCGGGGACGCCCGGCAGCGCCGCGACGAGCAGGCGCGGCGAGGCGACGTCCCAGCCGCCGAGCGCCACGGCGAAGCCCTGCGACAGGGCGCGATCCGGGATCTCGGCGGGTCGGAAGATCAACGCTGCGAACGAGGTGGCCATGGGGCGCCCAGGGTAGCCCATCGCCGGCCCCTGGCCTGGCCCTCGTGACGCTCCACGCGCCTCGCGCCCGCTCCTCCGGGCGCGAGGCGGCCGGGCAGGCCGGCCGCGGGCCTTGGACGCCGCGCGGCGCGTCGGGTAGAGAGCTCCATGTTCGGAAGATCCACGCTGTCCGTCGGCGAGGCCGCGCCCGACTTCAACCTGCTGTCGCAGCGGGGCGAGGTCGTTCGGCTCTCGGATTTTCGCGGCAAGAAGACCGTCGTCCTCTTTTTCTATCCGAAGGACGACACCCCGGGATGCACCGCCGAGTCGTGCTCGTTCCGCGACCGTCACGACGCGTTCGTGGAGGCCGGCGCCGAGGTCCTCGGCGTGAGCGCCGATCCGGCCGAGTCCCACCAGCGATTCGCCGAAAAGCACCGTCTGCCCATGACGCTGCTCAGCGACCCCGGCGGAGAGACCGCCGCGCGCTACGGCGTCAAGCCGCTCCTCGGCCTGCTCCCGGGCCGCGTGACGTTCGTCATCGATCGTGACGGGATCGTTCGACATGCCTTCTCTTCCCAGCTCCGCGCGACCCGGCATGTCGACGAGGCGCTCTCGGTCGTGAGGCAGCTCGAGGCGTCGCAGCGCGGCTGACGCGGGCGGCGGGGCGCGCGCGCCGCCTCGCCCGCCACCGTCGTTGACGCCCCCCGGAGCGGCATTATGAACCCCGGAGGCGAGGCCACCGCACGCCTCCGCCGGGGGGGCGACGATGAAACATGGACTGTGGACGACCGCCACACTGGCAGCCGCGCTGGGGCTGTCCCGGTCAGAGCCCGAGACGGACGCCGCGGCGGACGCGGTGGAGACGGACGCGCTGTCGCTCCGCCGGGTCGTGCTCTCCACGGGCGGCGTCGGATACTTCGAGTACGAGGCGCGCGTGCGCGGCGACGCCGAGCTCCCGCTCGTGGTGCGGCTCGATCAGGTCGACGACGTGCTGAAGAGCATCGTGGCCCATGACGATCGCGGCACGGTCGGGAGCATCACGCTGCCCGGGAGAGAGCCGCTGCGCGATCTGTTCCGCGAGCTCCCGTTCGACGAGGGCGCGCTCGAGTCCGAGGCCGCCCTGCTGAACGCCCTGCGCGGCGCCGAGGTCCGCGCCTCGGGGCCGCGAGGGGCCGTGGTCGGGCGGATCGTCGCGGTCACCCCGGTGCAGGCCGCGCTGCCGGGCGGAGGCTCGGAGAACCGGCACCGGCTCGCGCTGATGTCGGACGGGGCGCTGAAGCAGGTGGTGCTGGAGGAGCTCGCGGGCGTCGAGCTCGTCGAGGAGCGGCTGCGGCAGCAGGTCGGCGCGGCGCTCGTGGGGCTCGCGCGGCAGCGCGAGCGGGGCCGGCGCGAGCTCGTGGTGCACGCGCGCGGCGAGGGCGAGCGCGTCGTCCGGGTGGCCTACGTCGCCGAGGCGCCGCTCTGGAAGACGTCGTACCGGCTCACGATCGCGGCGGACCCGGGCGCGAGGACCGGCGCGCTCTCGGGGTGGGCCGTCGTCGAGAACCAGAGCGGCGCCGACTGGAAGGACGTGGACTTCACCCTGGTGTCGGGCGACCCGGTGACGTTCCGCCAGGCGCTCTACGAGCTCTATTATGTGGACCGGCCGGAGGTGCCCGTCGACCTGGCCGCGCGGGTGCTGCCGCGGCTCGACGAGGGCGCCGCGGCGATCACGGCGCGGGCCGCGCGGCTCGCGCGCTACCGCGCCGGCGCGCCGCGCGGCGAGGGCGGGACGGCGGGGCCGCCCGCGCCGGCGGGCCCGGCCGGCGCGCCGGAGCGCGAGGAGGCGGCCACGCAGGTGACGTTCCATTTCCCCGCGCCCGTGACGATCCCGAGCGGGCAAACCGCGCTCCTGCCGATCGTCGAGCGCGAGATCCCGGTCGAGCGGATCTGGCTCTACCAGCGGGAGGCGAGCGCGCGCAGCCCGCTCGCCTCGGCGCGGCTGCGGAACGACGGCGACACGAGCCTGCCCCCCGGGGCGGTGACGATCTACGAGCGCTCGGGCCGGGGGGCCGTCACCCACGTCGGCGACGCCCTGCTCGCGGCGCTCCCGCCGGGGGAGTCGCGGATCGTGAGCTTCGCCGTGGACCGGAAGGTGCGCATCGACCGGGAGGAGAAGAAAGAAGAGGCGCTCGCGCGCGCCAGGATCCAGGACGGCGTGCTGGAGCTCGTCCGGACCGCGCGGCGGGTGACGGTCTACACGATCGTGGGCGCCGCGCGCGAGCCGCGCGTCGTGGTCATCGAGCACCCGCGCGTCGCCGGCTGGGAGCTCGCCGAGCCGCGGGAGGGCGTCGAGGCGACCGGCGACCGCTACCGGATCCGCCGCGCGGTCGCGGCGGGCGAGACGGCGCGCCTCACGGTCGCGCTGGAGCAGCCGATCTCCACGACGATCGCGTTGACGGGCCTGACCAGCGAGCAGATCGAGGTCTACATGACCTCGCGCGAGCTCCCCGAGGCGCTGCGCGCGGTGTTCGCGCGGATCGCGGAGCTCCGGGCCGCCATCGCCGACCGGCAGCGCGCGCTCTCGGCGCTGGAGTCCGAGCTCGCCGCGCTGCGCGCGGAGCAGGAGCGCGTGCGCGAGAACCTGAAGGTCGTCCCCGCGGGGAGCTCGCTCCAGGCGCGCTACCTGAAGGTGCTGAGCGAGCAGGAGGACCGGATCGCGGCGGTCACGGGGAAGCTCCGGGGCGCGCGGGAGGCGGTGGCGAGCGCGGAGCGGGCGCTCGCCGAGTACGTGCGGGGGCTGTCGCTCTCGCCCTGACCCCGGCGCGCGCCGCGATCCCTACTGGCAAATTCCTCGGATGCACATCTGGCCGTCCGAGCAACCAGCGCCGCACGCCCCGCAGTGGTCCTCATCGCTGGTGAGGTTCACGCACTGGCCGTCGCAGTAGGCCAGACCGGCGTTGCAGGTGCACTCTCCGGCAGTGCAGAAGGCTCCTCCCGAGCAGGTATTGCCGCACTCCCCACAGTTGAACTGATCGAGGTTCGTGTTGACGCACGCCGGGTCGCAATAGGTTTGCCCCGCCAGCGGGCACGTGCATACGCCGGCCTGGCAGGTCGAGAGCCCCTCGCACGTGGTGCCACAGGCGCCACAGTTCGCGCTGTCCGTCTGGGTGTCCACGCACTCGGAATCGCAAACGGTCTCGGACGGGGCGCACGAGATCCCCCCGTCGCCGCCTGCGCCGCCCGCGCCGCCCGCGCCGCCAGCGCCGCCAGCGCCGCCGACGCCGCCCTCGCCGCCGACGCCGCCCTCGCCGCCGACGCCACCCTCGCCGCCGACGCCACCCTCGCCGCCGACGCCACCCTCGCCGCCGACGCCACCCTCGCCGCCCTCGCCGCCCTCGCCGCCCTCGCCGCCTGCGCCGCCCTCGCCGCCTGCGCCGCCCTCGCCGCCGACGCCCCCCTGACCCCCAGCGCCGCCGCCCTCACCCGCGCCGCCGGCCCCGCCCTGACCCGTGCCGCTACCTCCGCCGCTGCCGCCCGTGCCCGTGGTGGTGGACGCTGACGCGGTGCTCGTGTCCGCCGTCCCGCTATCGCTGCCACCGCACCCGATCACTCCTCCCGAACAGACGCCCACACCAGCCATCCACCCCAGGAACACCATCCAACCGTGTGTACGATGCATCTCGTCCTCCAGACGTGACCAGAGAAGGCCTCACAACATGTCCTGTTATAGGCAGCCTCGACGACTGCCAAGGATCACTGTCGCGGCACGCTCCGCGCGCGGCTCAGCTTTCTTTTGCGCCAGCTCGGAGCAAGGTGACATTCGTCTGGAGGACCACTCCATCGGTCGCGGCGAGGCTGCCAGAGCGCGTCTACAGCGATGAGGCCAGCATGGCAGACAGGCGAGCTCCTCGGCGGCCGCCGGCCCTCCAGGGCGCGACGCCGCGTGGCGACGATGTCTGTCGCGCCCTCTCCTCCTCGCTCACGCACACCCACACGACGAGAGCGCGCGGGGACCTGCCCGAACCGGGCCGGCTCATCCATGAGCTCGACCGAGGAGGCCGATCCTCGGCCGGATGGGGCCGTACCAGCGGGTCGCCAACGTCCAGGGGTCCCACGGTGATCCGCGTGTGCCTGCGCGAGACGCTGGAGTCCTCGCTCGCCGTCGTCCCCCGGGCGTGATGTATAAGGGGCGGAGGATGAGAGACTGGGAAGCGCTCTTCGTGAAGAAGCTCGAGGGGACCGATCTCGGCCCGGATCCGGCCCACGATCTGGCCCATTTCACGAGGGTGGTCGCCACGGCCAAGGCGCTCGCCGCGGACGAGGGGGCCAGGATGGAGGTCGTCGTGCCCGCGGCCTGGTTGCACGATCTCGTGAACGTCCCCAAGAACGATCCGAGGCGCGCGCAGGCGTCGCGGCTCTCCGCGGAGGAGGCGCTGCGCTTCCTCCGGAGCGTCGATTACCCCGAGGCCTCCCTCCCGGACATCGCCCACGCCATCGAGGCCCACAGCTACAGCGCCGGAGTCGAGCCCAGGACGCTCGAGGCCAGCGTCGTGCAGGACGCCGACCGCCTCGACGGCCTGGGCGCCATCGGGATCGCCCGCTGCTTCGCCGTGAGCGGGATGCTCGGCACGCGCTTCTACGACCCCCAGGATCCCTTCGCCGCCCGGAGGCCGTGGAACGATCGCGAGAACGGCATCGATCACTTCTACGTGAAGCTGTTCAAGACCGCCGACAGCCTGAGGACCGCGGCCGGCCGCCGCGAGGGCGCGCGGCGTGCCGAGTTCATGAGACAGTACCTCACCCGCCTCGCCCTCGAGATCGGCGACAGCGCACCGTGAAGCGCCGAGGTCAGCCGGCGCCCGCGAGCGTTACTGCAGTAGCGACGGCGACCGGGATGGTGAAGTTGTCGTCCAGCCGCGACGAGAACAGCTCCGTGGCGGCGCCGGCCAGGCCGGCGACCGCGGCCAGGAACAGCCGGGAGGAGAGCGACGCGGGGCCGAGCGCGCCGAGCACCGCGAAGGCGCTGAGCCCGCCCACCACGAAGAACGCGAGCGTCCCCTCCAGCGACCGGTTCTCGAGCAGCCGCGTGCGGCCGAACCGGCGACCGATGTAGGCCGCCGCCGGGTCGGCCACCGCGAGCACCACGATCGCGAGCGACTGGCTCAGCCGCGTCCCGAACAGCGCCAGCAGAAAGAGCGCCGTCATGTACCAGGTCGACGAGTTCACCCGGTAGCGCTCGTGCGGGTGCGCCACGAGCCGGAACAGCCGCATCAGCCGCTCGTTCACCCGCTCGCTCACCCGGCGCGCGATCTCCAGCGACCACGCCGCCGCCGCGAACGCCCCGCTCAGGGCCGCGAGCCAGCCGCGCTCCGGCAGGAGCTGGACCAGCCCGAGCACCGCGAGCCCGGAGCCCACGTGCCACAGGCTGCGCGCATGGTTGGTCGGCCGGACGCTCGGCGGCGCGGCGACGACGCCCCGCAGCGTCAGCGCCAGCGACTCGTACGCGGGCTGCACCTCCCGCTGGAACGCGATCCACGCCGCCTTGGGCGAGGGCGTCCGGGTCGGGGTCGCCCGCTCGACCGCGGCGAGCAGCGCGCCGAGCCGCTCGCGGAGCCGGTCGAGCCGGCCGCCCGCGTCCTCGCGCTCGGCGGCCACGACGAGCTCGCGGAGCCGCGACGCCACCCGGTCGACCCGGGCCCGGACCTCGGGCTCGTCCTGGAAAACGAAGACGGAGGGATCGACCTGTCGAAGAAGAGCGCAGAGCTCTTCGGAGATGAGCTTGGTCTCGACGTGCAGGGCGTGGGTCACGGTTCGCCTTGGGGAAGCTAATGCGCGGGAGGGGAGGTTCGTGTCAGCGGTTCGTCATACCCGCGGGTGAGCCAGGTCGCGAAAGCGGGGCCCGGGTCGTAGCGGAGATCGGGGAGAAGGGGAAGACGCCGGGCGGGAGCGAGCGGGCCGCACAGCGCAGGCGGCGGCCGGGCGCGACCCTGGGGGCGGGTCCCGAGGGCGCCCCGTTGCGCCGGGGACGCCGAACGGGTCGACGCTCGTCCAGCTTCGACCGCCGTGCCCCCCGGAGCCGTCGCGGCGCGGGCCGAGAGCGTGGGTTGCCCCCCACGCCGTTCCGTCTCGCCTGCTCCGCCCGATTCGCATGCTCGAAGCGCCAGGATGAGCGCATGTTGAAAGCAGCCTCACGCGCTCCGCCCGACTCCCATGCTCGAAGCGCCAGGATGAGCACATGTTGAAAGCAGCCTCACGCGCTCCGTCCGACTCCCATGCTCGAAGCGCCAGGATGAGCGCATGTTGAAAGCAACCTCACGCGCCTCGCCCGACTCCCATGCTCATCGTGACAGGGTGAGCGCGCGCTGAAAGGAGCCTCACGACCGTGTGCAAGAGCTGCGTCATCGAGCTTTCCTTGCACGCGCGCTGCGGCTAGGGTGCGCCCCAGTCGCGGACTCGACGGTGGGCGCGGGGGCGCCCGGGACGCGGCGCGGGACTCGCGTGCTCGTGTCCGCTCAGGTGTCGTTCCTTCGGAGGTCGATGCATGAAGGTTTCGGTTCGGTCTACCGCGCTCTTGTTCGTGCTGCTCGCCGGCCCCGCCGCCCACGCGCGGGAGCGACCGAACTACGATGCCTACCTCAAGGCGCCGCCGGCCTTGCCGCCCAGCGTGGCGCGCGTCACGCCGCAGGACGACGCGGGCGCCGTCGTCGCGTCGACCGATCCGCAGCGCGGGGTGCCGACGTTCGTGTGGGCCACCGCGCCGGAGCGCCGCCCGCCCGCCGCGACCCACGGCACGCCGGAGGCCGCCGCCCGCTGGCACCTCGAGCGCCACGCGCACCTCTATCGCCTGCCGAAGGCCGCCCTCGACACGGCCGTCGTGCGGCACATCCACGACATCGGCCGCGGCGGCATCCTCGTGACGCTGGGCCAGGAGGTCGACGGCGTCCCGGTCTTCCGCAGCGAGGTCAAGGTGCTGATGAAGCGCGATCTCGCGCTCGTCGCCCTCGGCGGCAACCTGCACGCGTCCGCCGTCCCCCTGCCGCCCGGCGCCGGCTCGCTCAGGCCCGGCTCGAAGCGCAGCCGCGCGTTCACCGGCTCGCCGGGCCAGGCGGTCGCCCGCGCCGTGCGCGACGCCCACCGCGTCGACATCAAGCCCTCCGACCTGCGCGAGCAGGCCGCGCCGAAGGACGGCTATCGCCTGTTCGATCTCGGAGACACCGCCCGCACGCGCGCCGTCGACCTGCGCTTCACCCGGCCGGCGCGCGTCAAGAAGGTGCTCTTTCCCCTGCCCGACCGGCTCGTGCCAGGCTACTTCGTCGAGCTCGTCTCGGGCCTCGCCCACAGCACGAGCTCCGAGGCGTACGCGTGGGTGTTCGCGGCCGGCGACGGGCGGCACCTCTACCGGGAGAACCTCTCCCACGCCGCCTCGTTCGATTACCGCGTCTGGGCCGAGGGCCACGGCAAGCACACGCCGCTCGACGGGCCGATCGAGGACCTCTCCCCCCACCCGACCGGGCAGCCGGACGGCGTGACGCCGCGGTTCATCGCGCCGAACCTCCTCTCCATCCACGGCCTCAACACGAACCCGGAGGGCGACGCCGATCCGTGGCTGCCGGCCGACGCGACCGAGACCCGCGGCAACAACGTCGACGCCTACGCCGACCACCACGCGCCGGACGGGTTCTCGAGCGGCGATACGCGCGCGACCCTCACGGGGCCGCGGGCCTTCGATCACGTCTACGACCCGGCCGCCGCGCCGCTCGACGGGCCCGAGCAGGTGATGGCGGCCGTCACCCAGATCTTCTACGTCACGAACTGGCTCCACGACTGGTACTACGACTCCGGCTTCAACGAGGCCGCCGGCAACGCCCAGCTCGACAACCTCGGCCGGGGCGGGCTCGACGGCGATCCGCTCCTCGCGGAGGCGCAGGACGACGCGCCGGGCGAGAGCCGCGACAACGCGAACATGGACGCGATGTACGACGGCGCGTCGCCCCGGATGCAGATGTACCTCTGGTCCGGGCCGGAGCAGAGGTCGCTGAGCGTCACGCCGCTCAACGCGAGCTACGCGTCGAACACCGCCTCGTTCGGGCCCGACCGCTACGAGGTCACCGGCGAGCTCGCGCTCGCCGAGGACGACGCCGAGCCGCGGGGCGACGCGTGCGGGCCGATCACGAGCGACGTGGTCGGCAAGATCGCCCTGGTCGACCGGGGCGGGTGCCCCTTCTCCGAGAAGGTGCAGAACGCGGAGGCCGCGGGCGCGATCGGCGTGATCATCGCCAACGACGAGGCGCGCGACGGCGCGCCGCGGCTCCACGGCGACGCGCCCGAGGTGCAGGCGCCGGCCCAGAGCGTCTCGCGAGAGGACGGCGACGCGCTCAAGGCGGCGCTCGCCCGCGCGAGCGCGCCGCTCACCGCCACCATGACCCGCGAGCTCGGCGTGGAGCGCGACGGGACCATCGACAACACGATCGTGGCGCACGAGTGGGGGCACTACATCCACCTGCGCCTCGTCGCGTGCGGCACGCAGATGTGCGGCGCGGAGAGCGAGGGGTGGGGGGACTTCATCGCGCTCCACATGGCGCTGCGCGACGGCGACGACCTGGACGGCGCGTACCCGCTCTCGGGCTACGGGAGCGCGGCGCGCGGCGACAGCTACTTCGGCATCCGCCGCGCGCCCTACTCCATCGACTTCACGCGCAACGGGCTGACGTTCAAGCACATCTCCGACGACGCGCGCCTCCCCGACCACCCGCGGAGCCCCACGGTCCCGGAGAACTCCGAGGTGCACAACGCCGGCGAGGTCTGGGCGAGCATGCTGTTCGAGGCCTATGTCGGGCTGATCCGGCACGGCAGGAGCCTCACCCCGCCGCGCGCGTTCGAGGAGAGCCGGCGGCGGATGTCCGATTACATCGTGGCCGGCATGAAGCTCGCGCCGGCCAACCCGACGTTCACCGAGCAGCGCGACGCCATCCTGGCGGCGGCGATCGCCAGCGACCGGGACGACTTCCTCGCGCTCGCGGAGGCGTTCGCCCGGCGGGGCGCCGGCACGTGCGCCGTGTCGCCGCCCACCGACTCGATCGATCTCGCCGGCGTGGTCGAGGGCTTCAAGGTGCAGCCCGACGTCGTGCTGGTCCGCGCGGAGCTCGACGACAGCGCGCGCTCCTGCGACCGCGACGGGCAGCTCGACGCGGAGGAGTCCGGCACGATGACGATCGAGGTCGCGAACCGCGGCGGCGCGCCGCTGACCGACGCGGTGGCCTCGCTCGAGGCGCCGGGCGGCGCGGTGACGTTCCCGGAGGGCGGGCGGGTGTCGTTCGGCGACATCGCGCCGTTCGCGACGGGCGCCGCGACCGTGGCGGTGAAGCTCGATCGCTCGGTCGAGGCGTCCGAGGATCTCGCGCTCCGCCTCACGCTGAAGAGCGCGGAGGCGTGCACGCCCGCGCGGGTGGAGGCCCTCTCGCGGCGCGTGAACTTCGACGAGATCCCGCGGTCGTCGGCCGTCGACAGCGTGGAGACCCCGAGCACGACCTGGACCGTGGAGGGGCAGTCGGCCGAGCTGGTCTGGTCGCGCGCCCAGGGGGAGGCGCCGAACCGGGTGTGGCGCGGCGTCGCCCTGGCGAGCGTCGCCGACGCGGCGCTGGTCTCGCCGCCGCTGGAGGTGAGCGCGGCCGGGCGCCTCGCGCTGTCGTTCACGCACCGGCACCAGTTCGAGGCGAGCGACGGCGTCCACTGGGACGGCGCGGTGATCGAGATCAGCGCCGACGGCGGGGAGACCTGGGAGGACATCGCGCGCCACGCGGACCCGGGCTACGGCGGGAGGATCGGCGACGAGTCGGGCAATCCGCTGGGCCGGCGGCGGGCCTTCGTCGGCCAGAACCCCTCGTGGCCCGGGGCGGACCGGGTGTCGGTCGACCTGGGGACCGCGTTCGCCGGCAAGACGGTGCGGGTGCGGTTCCGCGTGGGCACGGACGAGGCCGCGGGCGACATCGGCTGGGAGCTCGACGACATCGGGTTCGAGGGGCTCAAGAACAAGCCGTTCGCGGCGATGGCCGAGGACGCCGCGTCCTGCCAGGGCGGGCCGGTGGCCGACGCGGGGGCGGACCAGACCGTCGCGATCGGGGACGTGGTGGAGCTCGACGCGTCGGGGAGCTCGGATCCCGAGGAGGATCCGCTGACGTACTCCTGGAGGCAGACGGCGGGGCCGGACGTCGAGCTGGTCGGCGAGGGCGCGCACGTGACGTTCGTGGCGCCCGACGTGGCGGAGGAGACGGCCCTCGCGTTCGAGGTGACGGTCAGCGACGGGAGCCTGGAGGCGACCGATCAGGTGAGCGTCGTGGTGGATCCGGCGATGCGGGAGGCGTCGTCGGAGGGGTGCAGGTGCACGTTCCCGGGAGACGCGCGGTCGCGCGCGCCGCTCGGGGGGCTCGGGGCGGTCGCGGGGCTCGGGGCGGCGGCGGCGCTCGCGCTGCGGCGGAGGCGCGGGTAGGAGCGTCCGTTGACGGGGCCGAGCGCGCAAACCCATGTTCACCTCGCGGCGCCACGCTCGCCGGCGAAGGGGGGGACAGGACACCATGGCAGCGAGGACATCCATGACCGTCCGCGTGCAATCCGTGGACGGGAAATACCTCGGCGACGACATCGGCGGAGCGCTCGTGTCGATCCGGAATGCGCGGACTGGCAGGGTGCTCGCGGAGGGCGTGACACGCGGCGACAACGGGGAGCTGATCACGCGCTACAGAGAAGGGGCGTCGCTCGCGACCATCGTGGCGGACGGCCAGGAGCCGACCCTCCTCTGGCTGGCCCCTGGGCCGAAGACGGCGTCGTTCCACGCGAGCCTGGCGCTCGACGAGCCGACGGTGCTCGAGGTCTCGGCCCATGGGCCGCTCGGCGGGCTGCAATCGGCCGTCCGGGTCTCGACCGAGGTGGCCGTCGTGCCGGGGCAGGAGATTGACGGGCTCGTCCTGCTCGTGCCAGGGCTGCTCGTGCAGGTGATGAGCCCGGCCACGCACGCGGCGGTCTCCAGGCCATCCGCCACGATCACGCTCTCGGCGAACGTCACCCTGATGTGCGGTTGCCCGATCACCACGAGGCCGATCGCCCCCGCCGAGGTGCCGCTCTGGCCCCCCTCCGACTTCGAGGTCCATGCCTTGATTTGCAGGGTGGGCGACGCCTCTCCGGTCACGGTGCCGCTCTTGTACGTGGAAGGGAGCACGAGCCTGTTCCAGGCGGAGTATACGGTCGACGCGCCCGGCGACTACGCGGCCACCATCGTCGCTTACCAGCCGCGGACCAGGAACGCGGGAATGGGGAAGGTGACCTGGTTCATGCGCTGAGCAGGAGCGCTCACCCCACGGACGTTGCCGTTCGCGCGCGCGGTCCAGGAGGCAGTGGTGCGTCGACCGCGATGTCGGCCACGCCCCGCTGCCCCGTGGTCAGCGCGGCCGGCTCGGCGCCGCATGGGCTCGAGCGCCCATGGCCGCGTCCGGCGGCCGGCAACCGTGGACTCCACGCGCGAGCGGGCTCCCCCCGCGGCCGTGCACGCCTTGCCTGGCCGAGCCCCGCCTACCCGCCCGGTCAGGCGACCGGTGCGCATGACGGAGACAGCGCGCGGCCGCCCGATCCGGGACACGCGGCGATCCGCGAGGCCCCGCGGGCGGAGGCACGGGGATCGCAAGGAGGCGCGGTGCGCACGAGGAGTGGCGAGAGGGGGAATCATGCGAACGATCGTCGGAAGACCGGTGGTGGGCCCGATCCTGATGGCCGGAGTCAGCCTGCTCTCCGCGGCGTGCGGGGGCGGCGAGGGCGCGGGCGCGCGGGCGCCGGACAGCATCGAGGGCGAGGCGCCGGTGCCGGTCGGCAGCGCGGTGGACAGCATCGTGGCGGCGCGGTGCGACCGCGAGGCGCGGTGCAACAACATCGGCGCCGACCGGGAGTATGCGAACCGTGACGCCTGCGACTCCAGCGTTCGCTCCGAGTGGCGCGACGAGCTGACCTTCGGCGAGTGCCCGGGCGGCATCGACGCCAAGGAGCTGAACGAGTGCCTGGAGGCGATCCGCGACGAGGAGTGCGGCAGCCCGCTCGACACCCTCGGGCGGCTCGCCGCGTGCCGCGCCAGCGATCTCTGCCGCGAGGGGCGCTAGACCCCGGCCACCGCGAAGCGCGCGGCGTCCGCGCGCTTCAGCTCGAGCCCCAGCCCCGGACGGGACAGGTCGGGCGCGAGCGCCCCCGCGCGCGGGCGCGGCGCCCCGTCGAAGAGCAGGGCCTCGACCCTCACGTGATCGTGAAAGTACTCGAGGTGGCGCGCCGGCGTGAGCGCGCAGCACGCGTGGACGTGGATCGACGGCGCGGTGTGCGACGAGAGCGGGATCGCCCGCGCCCCGCAGAGCGCCGCGGCCCGGACGAACCCGGTGATCCCCCGGCAGCGGGTGGCGTCGGCCTGGAGCACGTCGACGGCGGAGGCGTCCAGCATCCGGCGGAAGTAGACGAGATCGTACCCGTACTCCCCCGCCGCGATATCCATCCCCGCCGGGCCGCGATCGCGGAGCAGCCGCAACCCCTCGAGATCGTCCGAGCTCACCGGCTCCTCGAACCAGCGCACGTCGAGCCGGGCGAACGCCTCGGCGAGCGCGAGCGCCTGCTTTCGCGCGTACGCCCCGTTGGCGTCGACGAACAGGCCCACCCCGGGCCCCACCGCCTCCCGCGCGGCCTCCACGCGGCGCGCGTCCTCGGCCGGCTCCCGGCCGACCTTCATCTTCACCATGCCGATGCCGTCGTCGCGCCACCCGGCGAGCTGCTCCTTCAGCTCCGCGATCGCGTACGAGGTGAACCCGCCGCTGCCGTAGACCGGGATCGCGTCCCGGACCGGACCGAGGAGGCGGACGAGCGGGAGATCGAGCAGGCGCGCCTTGAGATCCCAGAGCGCCGTGTCCACGGCCGCGATCGCGCAGGACGCGATGCCCGGCGCGCCGGCGTTGCGGACCGCGCGGACCATCCGGTCGTGCGCCGCGCTCACCGCGAAGGCGTCCACGCCCTCCACCGCGGGCGCGAGCGTGTCCCGGATGAGCCGGCCGACCGCCGCGGGCGCGTAGGTGTAACCGAGGCCCCGGCGCCCTCCCCCGGTCACCTCGGCCACGACGCAGATCGTGTGATCCCAGGTGAACGTCCCGTCCGACTCGGGCCGATCCGTGGGGATCCGGTACGCCGAGACGTCGACCCGCTCGACCGGCCCGCCTCCGCGGAGATCGTTCATCGCCTCGAGCCCTCCGCGTCAGCGCCGCAGCCACCCCCGCCGCCACGAGATCCCCAGGGCGAGCGCGGCCGAGAGCAGGACGGCGGCCGCCGGCAGGGCGCGGGGCCGCGGCGCCCTGGCCGGCGCCATTGCGCCATGGCCCGCGCGCCGGGACCGCCGGAGCGCGAGGTGCAGCACCTCCGCCACGTGGAGCGGCCGCCGCCCCGTGCCCTCCTCGATCTGACCGCGGCAGCTGAACCCGCTGGTGACGACGAGCGTGCCCGCGCCCGCGCGCCGCACCGCCGGCAGCAGCACGCGCTCGCCCACCGCCTGCGAGATCTCGTAATGCCGCGCCTCGTACCCGAACGACCCGGCCATCCCGCAGCAGCCCGCGTCGAGCACCTCGCACTCCACCCCTGCCCTCCGGAGCAGCTTCGCGTCCGCGTCGGACCGGAGGACCGCCTTCTGATGGCAGTGGCCGTGCAGGACCGCCCTCTCCCCGTCGAGCCGCGGCGGCGCATACCCGATCTCGTCGAGGAGCTCGCTCAGCAGGTATGTCTGCTCGCGCAGGCGGCGGGCGGTCTCGTCGTGCGGGAAGAGCTCCCCGAGCTCGTCCCGGAAGACCGCGACGCAGCTCGGCTCCAGGCCCACGACCGGGATCCCCGCGCGGGCCACGGGGCGCAGGGCGTCGAGGATCTCACGGAGGGCCGACTTGGCCCGATCGAGCATCCCGTGATCGTAGAGCGGCCGGCCGCAGCAGAGGGAGCGCCGCGGCACGATCACCCGGTAGCCCGCGTCCTCCAGGACCTCGACCGCCGCGACGGCCACCTCCGGATGAAAGTGGTCGTTGAACGTGTCCGGCCACAGGATCACCGGCGGCCGCTCCCGCGCGCCCGCGGGCGCCGGCCGCGCGAAGAACCACCGCTTGAAGGTCCGCCGCGCGAAGGTCGGCATGGAGCGCTGGGGCGCGATCCCGCCGAGGCGCTTCAGCGCCGCGCCGAGCCAGGGGACCCGGAAGACCGCGTTGACGAGCCCCGGGGCGAGCGAGGCGAGCCGCGCCCAGGTCCGGATGAGCCCCATCGAGTACGCCGCCATCGGCCGCCGGTGATGCTCGTAGTAATGCGCGAGGAACTCCGCCTTGTACGTCGCCATGTCGACGTGCACCGGGCACTCGCCCTTGCAGCCCTTGCACGCGAGGCAGAGATCGAGCGCGTCCCTGACGTCCGGGTTGTCCCAGCCGAGCGGCGTCTCCTCGCCCTGGAGCATCTCGAAGAGCAACCTCGCCCGGCCGCGCGTCGTGTGGATCTCCTCCCGGGTCACCATGTAGCTCGGGCACATGGTCCCGCCGTCGAGCTTCCGGCACTTGCCCACGCCGACGCAGCGGAGCGTGGCCTCGGCGAAGCTGCCGTGGTCGTTGGGATACCGGAAATGGGTCTCGAGCGAGGGCGGATCGTACCCGGTGCCGAGGCGGAGGTTCTCGTCGATGCCGTACGGGTCGACGACCTTCCCCGGGTTCATCTTCCAGCGCGGATCCCAGATGGCCTTGAACTCCCGGAACGCCGCGACCAGCTCCTCGCCGTACATCTTCGTGAGGAGCGCCGCGCGCGCCTGGCCGTCGCCGTGCTCGCCGGACAGCGAGCCGCCCAGCGAGAGCACGAGATCGGCCGCGTGGTTCACGAACTCCAGGTACCTGTCGATCCCCGGGCGCGTCTTCAGGTCGAAATCGATCCGGGTGTGAACGCACCCCTGGCCGAAGTGGCCGTAGAGGGAGCCCTTGTAGCCGAAGCGATCGAGCAGCCCGCGGAGCCTGGGCAGGTACTCGGCGAGCCGCTCCGGCGGGACCGCGGAGTCCTCCCAGCCCGGCCACGCCTCCCTCATCCCGGGGACGTGGGCCGTGGCCGCGAGGCCGGACTCGCGGACCGTCCAGAGCTGCTCCTGCTCGCCCTCCTCCTCGCAGAGCCGCATCGCCGGCGGGCGCCGGGCCCGCTCGAGCCGGCTCATCAGCGCGCGCGCCCTGTCCCGCGCCTCCGCCCTCGTCTCGCCGCGGAACTCGGCCATGAGCCAGCCCCGGCCCTCGGGCAGGAGCCCCGTGGCCTCGCGCTGCAGGCCCTTTCGCCCCAGGAAATCGACGAGCTGCTCGTCGATCCCCTCCAGCCCGGAAGGGCCGGCGCCCCGGACCTCGACGAGGTGCTCGCCCGCGCTGTAGACGTCCGGATACCCCAGCACCAGGAGGACGCGCTCGCGGGGGCTCGGGATGAGGCGCAGCAGCGCCTCGAGGACCACGACGCACGTCCCCTCGCTGCCCGCGAGCGCGCGGCCGACGTGAAACCCCTTCTCCGGCAGCAGGTCGTCGAGGTTGTACCCCGAGACCCGCCGCGGGAGGTCGGGGAACCGCGCGCGGATCAGCCGGGCGTACCGGTCCCGGAGCGCGCGGAGATCCGCGTAGAGCCGCCCCCGCGGCCCGCCCTCGCCGAGGATCCGGTCGAGCTCGTGATCCGGAGTCGGCCCGACCCGGAGCACGTGGCCCTCGTACGTGAGCACGGTCAGCTCCTCGACGTAATCCGCGGTCCGGCCCCCGCTGGATCCATTCATGATCGAGTGGACTCCGCAGGAGTTGTTGCCGATCATGCCGCCCAGCGTGCACCACCTGTGCGTCGAGGGGTCGGGGGCGAAGGTCAGCCCGTGCCGCTGGGCCTGGCCCCGGAGGTCGTCGAGGAGCGCCCCGGGCTGCACGCGGCAGAGCCGCCGCGCGGGATCGATGTCGAGGACGCGGCCCATGTACTTGGAGAAGTCGAGGACGACGGCCACATTGCAGGTCTGACCGGCCAGGCTGGTGCCCGCGCCGCGGGGGAGGACGGGCGCCCCGTGGCGCCGGCAGGCGGCGACGGCGGCGACCACGTCGCCCGCGCTCCTCGGGAGGACGACGCCGAGGGGGACCTGGCGGTAATTCGAGCCGTCGGTCGAGTAGACCGCGCGAGACTCGCTGTCGAAGCGGACCTCGCCAGAGATCGCCGCCCGGAGCTCGGCCTCCAGATCCGCGATATCGTGCGCTGCGACGGGGGCCTGCCGGCGGTCGTCGCGACCGCGGCGGAGCGGGACCAGCATCACCATGGAGCACCTCGCGATGAAACAGCGCCCGGAGAACGGCGCTCAGAAGAGATCACGGACCTTGCTGCGGAACAGGGTGAGGGCGATCCTCCCCCGGTTCGGCTGGCCGCGCGCCAGCGACTCGGCCATGTGCAAGGCCTGCTTTGGCTTGACCATGGAGGGCATCGGCGCCTCGAACGGGTCGACGACCGCCTCGACCAGCGCCGGGCCGTCCGCCTGGAAGGCCGCGCCGAGCGCCTTCTGGACCTCCTCGGGCCGCTCGCAGCGGAACCCCGAGGCCCCGCACGCCTCGGCGACCCTGACGAAATCGATGGGGTGGAGCTCGCAGCCGTACTCGGGGTTGCCGAGAAAGACCATCTGCTCCCACTTGATCTGGCCGAGCGTGTTGTTCTTGATCACGATGATGCGAATGGGGAGCCTGTACTTGGCCGCCGTGGCGAGCTCGCCCATCAGCATGGTGAGCCCCCCGTCGCCGATGAAGGCGACGACCTGGCGCCCCGGGTACGCCGCCTGCGCCGCGATCGCGTAGGGCAGGCCCGGCGCCATGGTGGCGAGGTTGCCGGAGCACGAGAACTGCTGGCCGCGGCGGAGCCGGATGCTCCGCGCCGCCCACGTGGTGATCGTCCCGCTGTCGGTCGTGATGATCGCGTCGTCGGTGAGGAACGAGTTCAGGGCGCCGGCCACGACCTGGGGCTTGAGCGGGGCGTCCGGCCGCGACTCGCGATCGCGCATCAGCTCCCACCACTCGCGCATCCGGAACTGGGCGAACTCGAGGAACGAGCGGTCCTCTCGCCGCCGGAGCAGCGGGAGCAGCGCCCGGAGCGTCTCCTTGGCGTCGCCCGCGAGGCCCACGTCGATGTCGTAGCGCAGCCCGATCCGCGCCGGGTCGCGGTCGATCTGCACCGCCCTGGCCTGGCCCGCCTGGGGGTAATACTCGAGGTACGGGAAGCTGGTGCCGACCATCAGGAGGGTGTCGCACTCCTCCATCGCCATCTCGGACGGGCGCGTCCCGAGCAGCCCGAGCCCTCCCGTGGTGTACGGCGACTCGTCGCTCACCACCGCCTTGCCGAGCAGCGCCTTGATGATGGGCGCCGCGAGCCGCTCGGCGAGCTCCTCGAGCAGATCGCCGGCGCCGAGCGCCCCCCGCCCGGCCAGGATCACCGTCCTCTTGCCGCGGTTGAGCAGCTCCGCCGCCTCGCCGAGCCGCTCCGCCGTGGGGACGCGGACGGGGCGTGTCCAGACCGAGGACGTGTGCCCCGGGACCTTCTTGTCCGAGGGCTCGTCCGCGGAGATCTTCTGGTCCTGGAGATCGACGGGCACCGTGATGTGCGCGACCCCCTCCCGGGCGAGCGCGGCCCGGCACGCGGCGTCCACCAGCATGCGCGCCTGCGCGGCGCCGACGAGCATCTGGTTGTAGACGGCGACGTCCTTGAAGAGCGCGAGGAGGTCGACCTCCTGCTGGTACTGGCTGCCCAGGAGATCGTGGTAGGTCTGGCCGGTGATGGCGAGCACGGGCGCGCCATCCATCTTCGCGTCGTAGAGCCCGTTGAGCAGGTGAATCGCGCCCGGCCCGGACGTCGCGAGGCAGACCCCGAGCCGCCCGGTGAACTTCGCGTAGCCGCACGCCATGAAGGCGGCCGCCTCCTCGTGCCGCACCTGGATGAACCGGATCTTCTCCTGCCGTGTCCGGAGCGCCTCCATGAGGCCGTTGATGCCGTCGCCCGGCAGGCCGAACACGGTGTCCACGCCCCACGCGATCAGCCGGTCGATCAGCACGTCCGCCGTGGTCTCCGCCATGAGATGACTCCCCTCGTCCGCTCGACACCCAAGGTCCGCGCCGGCCCGCCGCGCACGCCAGCCCGCGCGCGAGCGTCACCGGAGCGCTCGCATCACGCTCGCAGCAACGGATGTGCCCCGAGGTGGTGGGCGAGGGGCATGACCTCTGCACGGCTCGCGGCGCGGGGATCCCCTGCCGGGAGGCGAGATGAAACATGACGCGATCGTTCACGCCGCGGGAGGCGTGCTGGGCGGCACCGTGGGCACGGCGCTGATGCTGAAGGGCATGAAGGCGAGCCAGAAGCTGCCCGAGCGGCTGAAGCCTCCCCCGGTGCGCAGGGATCCGGGCGAGTTCATGGTGTCGCGCGTGGAGCAGCTCCGGGGCGCGCCGCTGCGGCGCGGGCTGCACGACGCGCTCGCGCGGGGGATGCACTGGGGTTACGGGGCGACGAGCGGCGCGCTCTTCGGCCTGGCGACGAGCCGGCTCCGCCTGCGGACCCTCCCCGCCGCCCTGCTCGCCGGCTCCGTGATGGGGACCGCGGTGTGGGCCGTCGGCTACATCGGCTGGCTCCCCGCCGCGAAGCTGACACCGCCGGTGTGGCGGCAAGGCGCGCGGCGCGTCGCGGTGTCGGTCCTCGGCCACATGGCGTTCGGGATCGTCAGCGCGATCCCCGTGCTGCTCCTGGATCGGAGGAGAGCGGAGCCGTGGTGGAGACGCGCCCTGAAGCGGATCGCCCGCTGACCGGCGGATCCGGCGAGCAGCTCCCCCGCGCCGGCGGAGGCAGGTCGGGGCGCGCCGCGGGGACGGGCGAGCTCCCGCCTGGATGGGACACGAACCCCTCGGCGTGGAGGGAGCGACTGCCCATCATCGGGCTCGCCCTGGCCGGCCTGGCGATCGCGGCGTACCTGGGTCTTTACCAGATCCGCGTCCTCGACGACGTGTGGGAGCCGTTCTTCGGGGACGGGAGCCGGGCGGTGCTCGACTCGAAGCTCTCGCGGGTCGTCCCGATCCCGGACGCGTGGCTGGGCGCCTTCGGCTACCTGCTCGACGCGGTGACAGGCCTCGTCGGGGGGCGGGCGCGCTACCGGACCATGCCCTGGATCGTGACGCTGTTCGGGATCGCGGTGGGGCCGCTCGGCCTCGTCAGCGTCGCGCTGGTGATGGCCCAGCCGCTCGTCGTGGGCCGCTGGTGCACGCTGTGCCTCGTGACGGCCGTGATCTCGGTCCTGATGATGGGGCCGGCGCTCGACGAGGTCCTGGCGAGCCTGCAACACCTGCGTCGGGTCCGCGAAGGCCGCCGCGCCTCGCTGTGGAGCGCCTTCTGGGGTCGCCGGGAGGCGCTGGGAGGAGCCTGAGTCATGTGGGGATCGATCCTCAGCGCCGCCGTCGGGATCTGGCTCATGATCGCGCCGGCGGCCCTCGATTACGGGGCGCCGGCGTCGACCAGCGATCGCATCGTCGGCCCGCTGCTCGCGACGGTGGGCCTAGTCGCCCTGTTCGAGGTCGCGCGCCCGCTGCTCTGGGTGAACCTCGCCCTCGGCCTGTGGCTGGTCGCCGCGCCGTGGGCGCTCGGGTTTCCGGCGGACGCGCGCTGGAACAGCCTGGCCTGCGGCGCGGCGGTCGCCCTGCTCTCGCAGGCGCGCGGTCGGTCTACGCGGCGGTACGGGGGCGGCTGGACGGCGCTCTTCCGGCCGGAGCGGATGGCCCGCGCGGCCGAGGACGCGGGCCATGGCGATCGCCGGCGGGTCGTGGTGATCACGGGCGCGTCGGCCGGGGTGGGCCGCGCCGCCGCGCGGGCGTTCGCCGCGCGGGGGGCGCGCGTCGGGCTGCTCGCCCGCGGGGTCGACGGCCTCGAGGGCGCGCGGCGCGAGGTCGAGGCGGCCGGGGGCGAGGCGCTGGTCCTGCCCGTCGACGTGGCCGACGCCGCAGCGGTCGAGCGCGCGGCCGCGGAGGTGGAGCGGGTGCTCGGCCCCATCGACGTGTGGGTCAACAACGCGATGGCCTCGGTGTTCTCGCCCGTGAGCGAGATGCGGCCCGAGGAGTACCGGCGGGTCACGGAGGTGACCTACCTCGGGTACGTCCACGGCACGCTCTCCGCGCTCCGGCGGATGCGGCCGCGCGACCGCGGCGTGATCGTCCAGGTGGGCTCGGCGCTCGCGCACCGCGCGATCCCGCTCCAGTCGGCCTACTGCGCCGCGAAGCACGCGATCAAGGGGTTCACCGAGTCGCTGCGCTGCGAGCTCTTCCACGACCGCAGCCACGTCCGGGTCACCCTGGTGGACATGCCGGCGCTCAACACGCCGCAGTTCGAGTGGGTGAAGACCCGGCTCCCTGGGCGGCCCCAGCCGGTGCCGCCGATCTTCCAGCCCGAGGTCGCGGCGGACGCGATCGTCTTCGCGGCCGATCACGGGGAGCGAAAGATGATGTGGGTCGGCCTCCCCACGGCCAAGGCGGTCCTCGGCAACCGGATCATCCCGGCGCTGCTCGATCGGTATCTGTCCAGGAAGGGATACGACAGCCAGCAGACCGACGAGCCGGTGCCCGAGGGCCGGAGGGACAACCTCTGGGCGCCGGTGCCCGGCGATCACGGGGCGCACGGCCGCTTCGACGCGCGGGCGCGGGCGCGGTGCGCGGGGCTCTGGGTCGCCAAGCACCGGGGCGCCGCGGCCGTGGCCGCGGCGGTGGTGGCCACGGCGCTCGTGGGCGCGCTGGCCGCGTCGTGAGGGCGTCCTCCGCGGCCGGGAGATGCGAGAGCATGGATGGGTGGGGCCATCCATCCTGCACGGAGGCTCCGAGAGATACTCCCATGTCGAGCGACAGGAACTCTACCTGACGCTCCACACCATCCCGATCCCTCGCCTTGCGGGCTCGCGGCTGGAGTACCCGCTCGTGACGGGAACGAAGCCGGAGGAGATTTTACCGGAGGCTTGACACATCGGGCTGGCCGTCGGCTACGCTACCGTCTCCGGGATGCTCAGGAGGGGCACGCGTCAGGTTATACCCGTCACCCCTCAGGCACCTTGACTGGAGGCTTCATGTCCGTCTCCTCGATCGCTTCGGCCGTGGAAATATTCGCAACGCGTCTGAGCACGCTAGAGCACCTCCTGAAGACCGGGGCTACCCACTTCCCCAATGATGGAGACGCCTACCTGACCAGGCGCCTGGCCGTCGACATGCACCCTCTAGGGACCCAGGTCGCGTTCACCTGCAATCAACCGCGCAACTTCTCGCTGTGGCTCAATGGCGCACCCACAATCGACCTGGATCCCCATGTCGAATCGCTGGCCACGGCCCTCCGATACATCGAAGAAACAAAGGACTTGCTCAGGGCAGTCACCGCGGACGACGCAGCGCTCTCGACCCAGAAGCGCCTTGAATTAGGCGCCGGGCTCTACGCGGATCTCACAGGGCATCAGTACCTGCACGACTTCCTCATGCCCAACTTCTACTTTCACCTGGTCACCGCCTACTCAATACTACGGATGTCGGGCGTCCAAATCGGAAAGCGTGACTACATGGTCCACCTGATCCCGCATGTGACACGGAGTGCGACCTGACCAGCCGAGGAGCGGACGCCTCCGCGCTGCGCGCTCCGGCGACGCTCATCGGCGCGCTGGGCAGGCCCGGCGTCGTCGCGGCATGTCGAGAGACAGATGAACATATCCATCATTGACGCATGGCGCACGCGGGAGGCGCGTGAGTTCTTCCGGAACGTTTGGCCAATGTATGTCCACGAGATCTCCCGCTTCGACACGAGCTTCTACGCGCTGGACGAGACCGGTCGATGGCAACCGGACATCGTCGACGATTGGGTCTCAAGCGTGACGCCGCCCGGCAACCTGCGAGCTCCGCAGTCGGACCAGGACCCAATGCAGCCGTTCCAGCGAACGCACGTCATCACGAGCGACACCCGACCGGTCGGGTTCGTGTGTATTGGGCTACGACCGTTCAGACACATGCCGGACGACGTCGATTTCACCATCGCGGAGCTCTTCTTGATCCACGCGAGCCGTGGGACCGGCGCGGGCCGCCATGCGCTCCAGTTACTGCTCCATCGGTATCCAGGGCGGTGGCACCTCCGTGCCATACATGACAACGCTCGGGCGATCCGATTCTGGACCAAGACGCTTCCGCTCCTCGGAGTGCGAGACCTTGGAACACGGCACGAGGGCGGCGACGTGACCTGGCGGTTCGTGGCAGAGAGTTGAAGTGCGCCAGGCTGGCGAACGCTCCAATGAACCCGACGGCGCTTCGCGTCGCGGGTGATTCGGTCGTCGGGCCGACGTACCGTGGCGTGGAACGCTGTGGCCACTCCCCTCCGCCATGGCGCCGCCGCCCCCTGGGCTGGAGCTCTCCTCGCGCTCTCCCGTCATTTCGCGTCGGCATGGGGCGTGCCCAACACCGGGCATCATGCCGACACTCGAGCATAACGCCCTCGTCGAGATGTTCCGTGGGCGCCCGGAGCTCGCGCCCCACGTGCTCGCGACGCTCTTCCACGTCGAGGTGCCGCCGCACGCCTCGGTCGCGGTGGTCGAGTCGTCGCTCGACCAGCTCATCCCGGCGGAGTTCCGCGCGGACCTGGTGCTCGAGCTGCGCGACGCGAACGGCGCGCTCGTGCTGGCGATCGTCCTCGAGGTCCAGCGCGACGTGGATCCGGACAAGAAGTTCTCGTGGCCGACGTACGTCACGGGCGTGCGCGCCAGGAGGCGCTGCGCCACGGTCGTCCTCGTGGTCGCGCCGGACGCCGGCGTGGCCGCCTGGGCGGCGGAGAGCATCGACGTCGGCCTGGGCCTCGGCACCGTCACGCCGCTGGTGCTGGGTCCGGCCGTCGTCCCCGAGATCACCAATCCGGCCGTTGCGGAGAAGGAGACGGAGCTCGCCGTGCTCTCGGCGGTGGCGCACGGCAACGGGCCGAACGGGCTCACCGTGGTCCAGGCGGCGCTCGCGGCCCTGGGCCGGCTCGACCAGGAACACGCGATGGTCTATTTTCAGCTCATCTGGGACGGGTTGCGCAAACCCATGCAGCAGGCTCTGGAGGCGTTGGTCATGGAGCGGCAGATCGAAGGCGAGGCGAAGCTTCCCCCGTTCGTGCAGAGGCTCATCGATCGCGGCAAGCTCGAGGGCATGCGTGAGGGAGAGCTCAAGGGCATGCGTGAGGGCAAGCGCGAAGGCATGCGTGAGGGAGAGCTCAAGGGCATGCGTGAGGGCAAGCGCGAAGGCATGCGTGAGGGAGAGCTCAAGGGCAAGAGGGAGACCCTGCTGCGGCTGCTTGCGCGCGCGGGGATCGTCCTCGCCGAGAACGAGAGCGCGCGCATCCAGACATGCTCGGACATCGCGACCCTCGACCGCTGGCTCGAGAACGTCCTCGGGGCGAAGACTGCCTCCGACGTGCTCGCCTGACGGGTGGCGGATGCGGCCCGACGAGCCGCCTCGGAGAGCTCCACGGCCAGCGCCGCCCGGATCGGGTGAGCCCATCCGCGGGGGCGGCTCCGGCAACGCTGGCGCTCGCCGGCGCCCGTGCAAGAGCACCGCCATGCCCCTGCGAGCGCTCCGCCTCCTCGCCCTCGTTCCCCTGGTCGCAGGAGCTCGCGGCCGCGGTCGCCCGGGCGCGGGGTCTTTCGAGCTCGGATTACCGCGACGTGATCCGCGCGCTCAAGGAGGAGCAGCTCGTGGGCGAGGCGATCTTGCCGCATTACAAGGAGCGGCTCGCCCAGATCGAGGCCATCCTCAGGAGAGAGCGCCTCGTGACGTTGCCGGAGCGGCCGGCGCGCATCCGGCTGGGCACGGCCGCGGAGAGCGCGGAGACGCCGGCGCCGCACATGCGGCCGCCGCGCCTGCTCGACAACCGGGGAGAAGAGGGGGAGTTCGTGCTGCCGCTGAGCCTGCCCGCGCCGCCGGGCGCCGCGCCGGACGCGCAGCAGAAGACGGACGACTTCACCCACGCCGCGGCGTCGTGGACGCTCACGGCGCACGAGGCGCGCCCGGGGCACGAGCTCCAGTTCGCGTCGCTGGTCGAGCGCGGCGTCTCGGTCGCCCGGGCGGTCTTCGCGATGAACAGCGCCAACGTGGAGGGCTGGGGGCTTTACGCCGAGGCGATCCTGCTGCCGTTCATGCCGCCCGAGGGCCAGCTCGTCTCCCTGCAATTCCGCCTGCTGCGGGCCGCCCGCGCCTTCCTCGACCCCGAGCTCCAGGCGGGCAAGATCACGCCCGCGGCCGCGCGCGCGCTCCTCACGCAGGACGTGGCCCTCTCGGCGCCCTTCGCGCAATCCGAGGTGGAGCGATACACGTTCCGCGCGCCGGGACAGGCGACGTCCTATTTTTACGGCTTCACCCGGCTGATGGAGCTGCGGAGAGAGGTCGAGTCGACGATGGGCGCTCGCTTCGACGCGCAGCGATTCCACGATTTCGTGCTCGCCCAGGGGATCTTGCCCCCGAAGCTGCTGCGCAAGGCGGTGCTCGAGCGGTTCGTGCGAGCGCAACCAGCGCCCTGAGGGCCCCTTGCGGCACGCCGGACCGGCTCCAGCTGTCTCCGGGGGGCACGGGGAGGCGGAGGGTTGCGCATGGGAGCGGCAGAGAAATGGGTGGCGAAGCAGTGGCGGCCAGGGCCGGAGCGCCCGGCGGTCGGGCCCAAGGAGCAAGGGAGACAGGCGTACGAGAAGGGCAACCCGGAGACGCCGGTCGATCGCGGCGGCGCGCCCTCGTACGGCGAGCCGACGGAGGAGGCGATGGACGTGGCGAGCGCCGAGTCGTTCCCCGCGAGCGACCCGCCGTTCTGGACCCCGAGCTGCGTCTGCTGACCGGCGGCGGGTGATACCGGCGGACCGGCGAGGGAGGCCGCGCGCGGGCACGCGCGGCGGGGCGCGCGGGGTCGCGCCCTATCCGGTATCAGGGCGGAAGCCGGCGTGACCGGGCGCCGGACAGGGGCGCCCGGCGCGGCGCCGCGGCGTGGGACGACGCCGTGGCGTGACGCGGAGCCCCGGGCGGAGTAAGCCGGCACGGTGCTGCGACCGATCACGGGCTACCATCAGGACGAGGCGAACGACTGGGTGGCGGAGCTCCGCTGCGGCCACGGCCAGCACGTCCGGCACAAACCGCCTCTGGTCACGCGCCCCTGGGTGCTCACGCCCGAGGGGCGCGCGTCGATGCTCGGAACCGAGCTCGACTGCGTGCGCTGCGATCGGCTCGAGGTGCCCGACGGGCTGGTCGCGTACAAGCGAACGCCGGAGTTCGACGAGGGCACGATCCCGGACGGCCTGCGCAAGAACCATGCGACCAGGGCCGGCGTGTGGGGGGTGATCCACGTCCTCTCCGGGCGGCTCCGCTACCGCATCGATGGGCTCGACGGCCGCGAGCTCCTGCTGGATCCGGAGACCCGCGGGATCGTGCTGCCCGAGGTGCTGCATCACGTCGATCCCGAGGGGCCTGTGCGGTTCTTCGTGGAGTTTCACCGCAAGGGGGGGTGATCCGCCGTTCAGCCTCGCTCACCCCGCGAGATGTCCGTCGGAGCTTCCGTGCACGCTCGATCATGACGTGGCGCGGAGCGAACGCCTGGTAATTCTCCTGCTTCGGAAACGCCCCGTTCTCCTGCGGCATCAAGAGTACGTACCCATCCGAGCCGTCCTCGATTCATCAGGCGCGCAGGGGGACGTCCAGCAACGCTGCGCCGTGGAGCGTCTGGCCGCACGGGTACCGAGGAGGGGCAGATGCTCACCGGCGTCCTATCGAGAAGGTCTACGCTCTGGGCGATGGCCGCATCGCTGACCGCAACCCCGGCATGTTCCACCAGGACGCGTCCATTCGACGCTGACGCCGGGAGCGCCCCTGGATCGACGGACGCCCCGACCGACACCTGCGTGCCCGGAACGCAAGAGCTCTGCTATGTCCGTACCTCCATCGATTCGGCAGCAAGGGACCTCGGCGCTGACGCCGACAGCCCGCTGGACGACGGCGGCTGGGGGCCGCATCTCCACTCGGCGACCGCGCAGGGGCTGGGGCTCGAAACCGACGGGAGCGCGTACACGCGCGTGAAGAGGATATCCCGGTGGGTCCGGTGGTAAGGCGAACGAGAGCCGCGGGCGCCGGGCTCGGCTCACGGTCCCACCCTCAGCGGGGGCATCGACAGCGCGCCGGAGGGGACCGGCAGGCCGGCTGCTTCCAGCACCTCCCCGAGCCGCAGGAGGAGCTCCTCCTCGAGGGTGGCCCGCGAGGGGTCGATCGCGGCGACCGGCGGGCTCTCGCTGCTCTCCGGTGGCTCGGCCAGGAGGCGCTCCAGCCAGTCGCGCCTCGGCGGATACTCCACGACCTCGACGGCCGCGCCCGGGGCGAGGCCAGCCGCCTCCCGGGCGAGCTCCAGCGCCCGCGCGTAGCCTCCGAGCTCGTCGACGAGGCCGAGCTCCCTGGCCCGGGCGCCGGACCAGATCCGGCCCTTGGCCGCGCGCTCGACCTCCTCGGCGGAGAGCGCGCGGCCTCGGGCCGCCTTGGCCGTGAAATCGGCGTAGGCGCGGTCGAGCCAGGCCTGTACGTGCTGCCACTCGTCCTCCTCGTAGTCGTGCAGGGGCGACCAGATGCCTGCGTTGTCGCTCGTCGCCACGCCGTCCCAGGTGACCCCCACCTTCCTCCAGAGATCGCGGAGCAGCAGCTTGATCCTCACCACCCCGATCGAGCCGGTGATGGTCCCGGGCTGGGCCACGATCTTCGTCGCGCTCATGGCGACGAAGTAACCGCCCGAGGCCGCCACGTTCCCCATGGTGACGATGACCGGCTTGCCCGCGTCGCGGGCCGCCGTCACCGCGCGCCAGATGGTGTCCGAGGCGACGTACGACCCGCCGGGGCTGTCGACACGGAAGAGGATCGCCTTGATATCGGGGTCGGCGGCGGCGGCGCGGAGCGCGGCGCGGACCTCCCGCGCGCTGATGCGGTCCTCCTGGCCGAGCAGGTCGAGGGGCGCCGGTGGGTCGCGGTGGACAGGCCCGATGCCGTGGATCAGCGCGAACCGGGCGCCGCGCTCGCGCGCCGGGGTGGCCCGGGGACCGGCCCGGGAGAGGTAGGCATCGACGAAGAGCAGGTCGGCGTCCTCGCCGGCGCGCGACCGGAGATAGGCAATCGCCTCGTCGCGGTACCCCAGCCGATCCACCAGCCCCTCGTCCAGGGCGGCCTGCGCCAGGAAGGGGCCCCGGTCGACGAGCTGGCGCACGTCGTCGGGGGCGATCTGCCGTCGCGCCGCGATGGCGTCGACCATCTGCTGGAACAGATCGCCGAGGAGCGCGGTCGTGGCTTCCCGGTGGGCCTCCGTGAGCTCCACCTCCGTGAAGGTGTCGTAGGCGGTCTTGTATTCCTCGCGGCGATCGCCGCGGATCTGGACGTCCAGGAGGTCGAGGGTCTCCTTGACGAACGGGACCTCCGCGATGAGGCCCGTGAGGCCGAGATCGCCGGACGGCTGGAGCCAGATCTCGTCGAAGGCGGTGGCGAGATAATACGCCTGGTTGCCCGGCCCCGCCTCGCCGAAGGTGTCGGCGAACGCGATGGCCGGCTTGCCGCTCTCCCGGAAGTGGATCACGGCGTCCCTGAGCTCCTGGGTGACGGCCATGCCGTGGTCGGCCCCTCCGAGGTAGGCGACGACCCCGGCCACGCGCTCGTCGTCGCGGGCCCGATCGAGCGCCTCGACCAGGCCTCGCACGGTCAGCGGCTCCCGGCCGAGCAAGCGCGGGAGGGGGCTCGGATCGCGGCGCTCCACCACCGGGCGATCGAGGGGCAGCTCCAGGAGGGTGACGTCGGGCACGCCCGGCGTGCGGCGCGCGCGCACGAGGATCGCGATCACCACCGCCACCAGCACCAGGGAGGTGGCGCCCCCGACGAGCACGAGGCATCCCCGGAGCGAGCGCGCCAGGATCTCGGATCTGGGCATGCGGCTCACCTAAGGGGGTTGACACGGAGCGTCCATGGCTTGACGGTATGGCGCGTGGCGCGAGGTGCGCGCCGCTTGGCCGCTCGCCTGGCGGCGCGACGGCCGGGCGCCTGGCGCGCCCGGCTCTCGACGAGGCCCGGTTCCGGGGATATCGATCATCGACGATCGAAGTCGTTGAGCAGCGTGTCCGGCCCCCAGGGCGACGACACACCCCCTGACGCGCGTGTGCTCACCTCACCGAGAAACACGCACGCTCGCCCACACGACCCCGCCCACACAGCCCCGCGCGCCTCCGCAGCTCTCTCCCTGTCCTCGAGGACGTGACGCGCGCCTCCGGGGGGCTCTTCTGCAGAGATCCATCGCGGGGCGCCCTCACCGCACCGCGCGCACGGCGCTCGCCGGCGCGCGCAGAGAACCTCTTGCGCGCTGCGCATCGACGACATCACACCTCGAGCCTGCGCGGCCGCAACGATGGCGGAAGAAGGCAATGGAACGGGAGCGGGTGGCCACGGTGGAGGGCGGGTGACTCCACGGAAATCCGCTGGTCAGCGCCGCGCGCTTTGTGGCATCCTCGTGTAGGTGAGCGATGAGACGATAGACGTCACCCCTTATGGTGGCCATCACCTCCTGCTCGAGCTCGGACGAGGAGGGACCGCGCAGGTCTTCGTCGCCGTGCAGAGCGGCGCGCAGGGCGTGGACAAGCTCGTCGTTCTGAAATTCCTCAGGCCCGCGCACGTCGACAACCCCGAGCTGCAGCAGATGTTCATCGACGAGGCGCGGTTCTCTGCGCGCTTGAACCACGCGAACATCGTCCAGACGAACGCCATCATCGAGACGACCCGGGGGCCTGCCATCGTCATGGAGTACCTCGATGGCCAGCCGCTCTCGGCGATCCGGTCGCGCGCGCTCGCCAGGCTCTCGCTGGAGATGCACATCCGGATCGTCATCGACGTGCTCCGGGGCCTCCACTACGCCCATGAGCTCACCGATCTCGACGGCGAGCCCCTCAACGTCGTACACCGCGACGTCTCGCCGCACAACGTCTTCGTGACCTACGATGGTCAGGTCAAGCTCATCGACTTTGGCATTGTCAAGCTCGTGGGCAGGAGCGTCGAGACGGCGACGGGGGTGATCAAGGGCAAGGTCGCCTACATGCCCCCCGAGCAGATCGAGGGGAGCGGCGTCGACCGGCGGGCGGACCTGTACGCGGTGGGCGTCATGCTCTGGGAGGCCGCGACGGGCACGCGGATGTGGAAGGGGGCGACCGACGTCGCCATCATGCATCGCGTCCTGCTCGGGGATGTTCCGCGGCCGAGCGCGGTCACCCCCGACATCCCCGAGGAGCTCGAGCGGATCATCCTCAAGGCGCTCGCCACGAACCGAGAGCACCGCCACGCCACCGCGCTGGAGCTCGAGTCGGATCTCGAGGCGTTCCTCGCCACGAGGCCCCCCGCGACGAACCGCGAAATCGGCAGGTTCCTCGCGCGCGAGTTCGAGGACATCCGCGCGGAGACGAAGCGCATCATCGACCAGGAAATGAAGCGCTGGGCCGCCGCGGCGCACTCGTCCGCGCCGCTCAGCGTCCGGACGCCGCCGCTCCTCGCGCCGTCGCTCGCGCCCGCCGGCTACACCGCGATGAGCGGCTCCTCGTCGGGCCCCTCCGACGCGCGCGAGACCGGCGCGAGCTCGCGGATGAGCAAGGCGCGCCGCCCGCTCTTCATCGGGGCGATCGTGCTCGTGGGCAGCATCGTCGCGTGGCGCGCCGCCACCGGCGCCCGGGGGATCACGCCCGCACCCTCGGCCGCTGCGCTCTCGCCGGCCGCGTCGGCGTCGCTGCCCGCGTCCGCCACGGCCCCTTCCCTCGAGGACGCCGCGCCGCCGCCCGCCCCCGAGGACGCCACGCAGCCGGCCGCCCCCGAGGGCTCCGCGCAGCCGCCCCGCGCCGCATCGAGCGCGAGCGCCGCCGAGCCGACCTCGAAGCAGCCCGAGCCGACCTCGAAGGCCCACGCCCCGCGCGCCGCAGGGGGGCGCTCGAAGCCCAGGCCGAAGCCGGTGTCGAAGCCCACGGCCACGGCCACGGCCACGGCCACGGCCGAGCCCGTGGCCACCGCGACGGGCTCGGCCAGGGCACCGAAGCCAAACTGCGATGTGCCTTACACCATCGACGCCGACGGCATCAAGCGTTTCAAGATCGAATGCATGTGAGCGCGCGATCCGCCACGCGCTGTCGCGCCGCGGCGACGCGCGGCGACACGCGTCGTCGGGCGTCATCCACTGCCACTTCCGCCTCCCCGGCGCCTGACTCGGCTCCACCCCGGGCCGGCGGATGAACCGCGCTCACGGCCGTTGCCTCACGGCCGGGCATCGCCGCCGGGGCTTCGTTCCTCATCGACCGGGCCGGCCACGCCCCTCGGCTCGCCTCACTTGACCGCTGCTGCGCGGGCGCTGGCAGCGCGTACAAGCTCGTGACCCGCGTCAGTCCTGGGCTCTCGCGGGTCCTCACGTGAACAGGCTCGGGGACAACCACCCCGAGGGGGGCGGCTCGCCCGTGCGGACCAGCGGCGCCACGTGACGTGGGTCGGAGTGCAGTACTTGCTTCAGTACAGACGATGCTGGTATACCCTCCATCATTCGCACGACGCTGGCGCGGAAGGCGCGTGGTTACTTCGCGTTGCCGAGATGACCTGAAACAGCGATGGCTGGCCGATGCCCCGTGGGCCGTGGGCCGGTATCCGGAGAAGACCTACATCGCCGGTGGTGCTCGGCGCCGAGGTCATCCCCCCTCCACTCCCATGATGGCCGAAGTCTTCGTGGCGGCGGCGAGCGCGTCATGCGCCTTGGAGACATCGAAATCTTCGCGAGAGGGGACACGGACATGTGGAGCAAGGTACTGTGCGCGCGTGAGCCGGGTGACGGACCGCACACCGCCCCGACCTCGGGCCTCCTGGCCCGCGACCGCAGCGGCCCGGGGAGGTCCGAAGGGAGCACAGGACGCACGATCTCCCGGCGCCGTGGGGCGACCGATCCTGGAAGGGCGCCGCTCGGCCCAGCAGCCCTTCGTCCCACACTCTGCGCGCTCCTCTGGCTGGCGCCGCTCGGACTCGGGGCATGCTCGCTCAAGGACCTGTCCCATCTTCAGGAAGGAGCAGGGGGCGCCGGAGGCGGCTCGGCCGCGGGCTCGACGACGCAGAGCTCCAGCGGGAGCGGCGGAGGATCAGGGAGCGCCGGGGGCGGTGGTCACCACGGCGGCGGAGGCGAGGACGCAGGCGTGGGGGGCGCCGCGGGCAGCAGCGGCGTAGGCGGCGCCGGCGGCCGCGACGGCACCGGCGGCAGCGGCGACGGCGGCAGCGGCGACGGCGGCAGCGGCGACGGCGGCAGCGGCGGCGATGGCGGCGATGGCGGCGGCGGCAGCGCCCCGATCGATCTCGAGCGGGGGCTCTTCCTGCATTACACGTTCGATGAGACCGAAGGGGACGTCGTGGCGGACGCCACCGGCAACGCCGAGCACGACGCGACGGTCCTGGGGGAGGCGACCTGGGTGCCGGGTCGCATCGGAAACGCGATCTCCCTCTCCGGAGAGCAGCAGTACGTGGAGCTTCCGGCTGGCATCGTGCGGACGCTCAACGAGATCACGGTCTCCTTCTGGATCTACCTCCGCCAGCAGCAGGTATGGCAGCGGGCGTTCGATTTCGGGAGCGGGACATCGACGTGGATCTACGTGTGTCCGTGGGCGTTCTCGACAGGCCTCCGTTTCTCGCTGAACTCCCCCGCGGGCGTCAACGAGTATTCCACGACCTCGACCTTGCCTGTCGGCGAGTGGAAGCACGTCGCCGTGACCCTGGGCTTCGATCCGCCGAACTCCTCGATTTACATCGATGGGGTCGAGAAGGCGACCAGCAACAGCATGACGACCCGACCTGCCGACCTGGGGAACACGACGCGGAACTTCATTGGCCGTTCTCAGTTCGACGAGGATCCCTACCTCGACGGGATGATGGACGACTTCAGGATTTACGATCGAGCGCTCTCGGCGGCCGAGGTGGCGGCCCTGGCGTCCCAGTGACCGGGGAGCAGACCGCCGCCCCCCGGTTCGCGGGCAGCGCGAGCGGTCGCTCGATCAGGCTCTCGGGCGCGGAGCCTGCGCGACACGAAGGAGGACGTCGTATGGTTCTGGAGATTGAGATGCGGCGAGACAGATGGCCTTTCCGGACGGGGCGCCGCGGGTGCGCGGCGATCGCGCTCATGACGAGCGCGCTCTGGTCGAGCGCGGCCCTCGCGGACGAGCCCGCGGCCCCGGCGCCCGCGGCCCCGGCGCCCTCGGCCCCGGCGCCCGCGACCTCCGCGGCCGCGAATGGCGAGTCGGATCCGGGCGTGTCACAGTGCATCGCGGCGCACGCCGAGGTGCAGAAGCTGAGGAAGGCTCATCGCCTCATCGCGGCGCGGCGCACGGTGACGGACTGCACGCGACCGCAGTGCCCGGTCCCGGTCCTCCGCGAGTGTGCTGCGTGGATTGACGAGCTCGAGAAGGTGACGCCCTCGGTCATCTTCAACGTGACGAGCGAGTCCGGGCAGATCACCGGATCGAAGATCGTCGTCGACGGCCAGGAGGTCGATCTGCCGTCGAGCGGCGTCCCGCTCAGCCTCGACCCGGGGAGGCACACCTACCGCGTGGAGCAGGAGGGTTACCGGCCGGTGACCAGGGAGTTCGTGGTCTTCGAGGGGCAGCGCTTCGTGCAGCTCGACATCGCGCTCGTGCCCCTCGTGGATCCCGTGGCCCCCCAGGCCGCGGCCCGAGCCACGGAGAGCTACCGTCCGGTGCCGGTGCTGACCTACGTGCTGGCGGGCGTGGGCGTCGCGGGCGCGGCGGGCTTCGCGGTGCTGGGGATGATGGGGAGCTCCGAGCTGGACAACCTCGAACGAACCTGCATGCCGCGCTGCAAGGACAGCGATGTCGCCCAGGTCGAGTGGCGGTACATGGCGGCCGACATCGCTCTCGGCGTCGGCGCAGCAGGGCTCGCGGGGGCCGCGCTCACCTATCTTCTACGCCCCACGGAGGAACGACCGGTGGTCGTGTCGGTGATGCCGAGCTCCGCCGGCGTCTTCGGCAGCGTGATGTTCCGCGGCATGTGAGGCGAAGGCGCCGAGCGGCCGCATGTCACTCAACCCGCAACTCGCCGAGATCATCGGCAGATCGAGCGGATCGGTGTTCTTGATATGGGGACGGGTCAAGCCATGTTCCCGCGGATCCGCGGCCAGGTCGAGCGCGGGAGCATCATGGCCCGCTCTCGACATGTCGTTGTCAACAGGAGGAACTCATGAGGAAGCCGTCAATCTTGCCGGGTGGTTTCGGGGCTGCGCTGCTCGCCCTCTTGGTGCTCGCGCCGATCTCGAGCGGATGTGGCTCGAGCGGCGATGACAGCTCGGGCGGCGGGGGCAGCGCGGCGACATCGAGCGGCGGCTCGCCCACGAGCGGCAGCGGCGCAGGCGGGGAAGGCGGCTCGGGCGCCGCGGGTGGATCGAGCGGCGATGGCGGCTCGAGCGGGGACGGCGGCTCGAGCGGCGAGGGTGGCTCGAGCGGCGAGGGTGGCTCGAGCGGCGAGGGTGGTTCGAACGGCGATGGCGGCTCGAGCGGGGACGGCGGCTCGAGCGGCGATGGCGGCTCGAGCGGGGACGGCGGCTCGAGCGGGGACGGCGGTTCGGGCGCCGCCGGTGGATCGAGCGGTGATGGCGGCTCGAGCGGGGACGGCGGGGCAGGCGGGGACAGCGGCTCGGGCGGGGACGGCGGCTCGGGCGGCGACAGCGGCTCGGGCGGCGCGGGCGGCGACAGCGGCTCGGGCGGGGACAGCGGCGCGGGCGGCTCGGGCGGCGACAGCGGCGCGGGCGGCTCGGGCGGCGCAGAACCCGCTCCGATGCTCGTCGCGCGCTATACCTTCGAGGAGGGCGCCGACACCGTGGCCCACGACGTGTCGGGGAATGGGCATGATGCCGCGCTCAAGGGGAGCGCCGGATGGACGACGATGGGGCGAGCCGGCGGCGCGCTCAGCCTGCAGGGCGCTGATCCCTACCTCGAGCTCCCCGGCGGGCTCGTCGACGGCCTCGACGACCTCACGATCGCCACCTGGGTCAACCTGAGTAGCCTCGACGAGTGGTCTCGCATCTTCGACTTCGGCTTTACCAACGGATTCATCTATCTCACCCCGGCCGAGGGCACCCTGGAGGAGGACACCACCGGGCCGCTGCGCTTCTCCGTGTACAATTTCGACATGAGCGAGACGACCGTGAGGACCGCGGAAGCGCTGCCCATCGATGTCTGGAAGCACGTGGCCGTCACGATCTCGAGCGGCACGTACACGGTGTGGATCGATGGCGCCGCCGTCGCTTCGACCACGCCCGAGCCGCCAAACGACGTGACACCGTCCAAGATCGGGTCCTCGGTGAACAACTACATCGGGAAATCGCAGTTCGCGGATCCGCCGCTCATCGGGTCCGTCGACGATTTCCGGATCTACAATTACGCCCTCCCGGCCGAGGAAATCGCGGCCCTCGCCGCGCCGTAAGCCTCCGCGCCGCGGCGGCCGTTCCCCGGCGCCGGGGACCCGCCGCGGCACGCGAACGCCGAGGGCGGCCGCCCGGGACTGGCCGCGCGCCGGGGCGCTTGCGACACTGCCGGCATGCTCGTCCCCCGGCGCTGCTTCCTGGCCGTCTGCGCTGCCGCGCTCGCGCCGCGCGGCTCCCTCGCGGCTCCCGCGGGCTCCGCCCCGGCGGCTCCCGCGGGCTCCGCCCCGGCGGCCCCCGCAAAGCCCTCCCCCGCGGCTCCCGCAAAGCCCTCCCCGTCGCCTTCGCCGCCCCCGGCGCCGCCGCCCGCCTTCGAGGTGCGCGATCTCCACGTGCCCGGCGATCGCGCGCTCGGCCGGCGGTTCACGCTGCTCGTCCCGAAGCACCTCGCCCCGGGCGAGCGCGTCCCGCTGCTCGTGCTGCTCCACGGCCTCGGCGAGACCGGCGATGAGCGCATGGGCGCCTTCGCCTGGATCGAGCGCTACGGCCTCGGCTCCGCTTACGAGCGGCTCCGCCGCCCGCCGCTCGCCCGCGCCTCGCGGCGCAAGGACTGGACCGACGCCCGGCTCACCGAGGTGAACGCCGCGCTCGCGGCGCGGCCGTTCCGCGGCCTCGCCGTCGCCTGCCCGTTCACGCCCAACGTGCACCGGGCCCCGAACCCCTCGGCCGCGCTCGACGGCTACGCGCGCTGGCTCGCCGAGGTGGTCCTGCCCCGCGCCCGCGCCGAGGCGCCCGTCTTCGACGACGCGGCCCGCACCTCGCTCGACGGCTGCTCGCTCGGCGGCTACATCGGCGCCGAGGTCTTCCTCCGCAGGCCCGAGCTCTTCGGCGCCTGGGGCGGCGTGCAGGCCGCCCTCGGCGCGCACCGCGCCCCGGCCTACGCCGAGCGGTTCGAGAAGGCCCTCGCCGCGGCCGGCCCGCGCGACCTGCACCTGCTCACCAGCCAGGGCGACCCGTTCCGCCGCGCGAACGCCGCCCTCGCCGCGCAGCTCGCGAAGCGCTCCATCGCCCACACGCTCCGCGTGCTGCCCGGGCCGCACGACCAGCCCTGGCTGCGCGAGGCCGGCACCATCGAGATGCTCCTCTTCCACGACCGAAGGCCCCGCTGACGGCGCGCCGCCCGAGGCGCGCGGCCCGGATGGGCGCGGCCGAGAGCCGCCCGGGGCGGGCGGCTCCGGCATCGTTCGGGCCCATCGGGCTCCACGCGTGCGGGTGCGCCGCGCGCGAAAAAGAATTGACCCAAAGCACCGCAAAGCCGACACCTGATCACCGAGGCGTCACACGGCGTTTGCGAGATTGTAAAATTCCCGCCTCGAAGCGGGTAGCGCGTCAGCATCGTTGGCAGGGACATGAACCTTCTGTCTCTCATCTGTTCGATCTCGACGGCTGACGGCGGCGGCACGCCGGGCGCCCCGACGGATCTGCGGAACGGGATGGATCGACCGGCGATCCCACGCGCCTCGACGGCGCCTTCCGGGTGCGTTCGCTGGCTGCCGTGCCCCGGCGGCGCCACGCCGGAGGCGCCCGGCAGCTCGGACCAACTGACTTGACAGGAACAAGGAAACGGAAACCATGACACGCCTTTCTTGCCCCTCGTTGCTCCCTCTCACCGCGGCGCTGCTCTTGCACGTGATCGGCTGCTCCGGAGCGGATGCCTCGTCGGATTCCCCGGATGACGGAGCGACCGACACGTCATCGAGCTCCGGCGGCGGCAGCACCGCCGCCGGCGGCGGCAGCACCGCGACCGGCGGCACCGCGACGACCGGCGGCGGCACCACCACCGCGACGACCGGCGGCGGCACCACCACCACGACGACCGGCGGCGGCACCACCACCGCGACGACCGGCGGCGGCACCACCACCACGACCACCGGCGGCGGCACCACCACCACGACGACTGGCGGCGGGACGACCGAGAGATTCAGCTTCTTCGTGACCAGCCTCGCCGCCATGCGGGAGCTGTCGGGCTCCCAGGACGGCTTCGGAGGCGATCTCCGCTTCGGAGAGACGGGCCCGGGCGCAGGGCTGCGCGGCGCGGACAAGATCTGCGCGACGATCGCCGAGAAGAGCATGCCGGGCGCAGGGAGCAAGACGTGGCGCGCCTTCCTGAGCGCCGTGGCAGGAGAGGACGGCAATCAGGTCGACGCGATCGACCGGATCGGCGAGGGGCCCTGGTATGATCGGCTCGGTCGGCTGGTCGCCAGCAGCAAGGAGGAGCTGCTCAACGAGCGTATCGCCGGGGCCGACGAGACGATCATCAACGACCTGCCGAACGAGGACGGCGTCCCCAACCACCAGCCCGACCCGAACCAACCCGAGGTGGACAACCACGACACCATGACGGGGAGCAACGACCAAGGGCGGCTCTATGGCCCGACGGCGACGTGCGACGACTGGACGAGCGCGGTGGGCAACACGGGATCGAAGCCGCGCGTCGGACACTCGTGGCCCAGGAGCCTCGGCGGGCCCGGCTTCCCGGGCGGCGGGGGCTTCAACATGAACCACTGGATATCGGCCCACGACGCGCCCGGGTGCGCGCCGGGCGTCCACCTCGCGGATACAGGCGGGCCGCAGCCCGGCGCGAACGCCGTCGGCTCCGGCGGCGGCTACGGCGGGATCTACTGCTTTGCGTTGACGCCCTGACGCTGGCAGATCGGCGCGCCGCTCCCCGGCCAGCGCAGGGGAGGACGCCTCTGCGGCGCGGACGGGGGCGCGCGTCGGCGAAGTCCCTGGCGATGAGATCCTGGAGCGGGCCATCGTGGTCGCGCAGCTCGACCCGGGTGCTGGCCTCCCCCACCCCGAGCGAAAACCTCGCCAGCTCGGGCGAAAACGGCGCCCTCCAGCGCAAACGCCTCCGGCGCTACAACGCGGGCATGGTGAACGAAATGACAGAGCGCCTGCTGGCCGACGCGGGCATCGGCGCCGGCATGCGCGTGCTCGACGTGGGCTGCGGTCCTGGTGCCGTCTCCTTCATGGTCGCCCGGCTCGTGGGACAGCAGGGGCAGGTGCTGGGCCTCGACCGCGATGCGCGTGCGCTCGAGTCCGCCCGCGCGCGAGCGCGCGAGCTCGGCCTCTCCAGCGTCACGTTCGCCGAGGGCGACCTGGGCGCGCTCGCCCCCGAGCACGGCCTCTTCGACGCGATCGTCGGGAGGCGCGTCCTGATGTACCAGGCCGACCCGGTGGGCGCCGTGCGAGGTCTCTCCCGCGCGCTGCGCCCGGGCGGGGTGATCGTCTTTCAGGAACACGACGCCACGATGGTGCCGGCGTCCATCACCCCCCTGCCGCTCCACGAGCGCGCGCATCACTGGATGTGGCGCACGGTGGAGCGAGAGGGCGCCGACCTCCACATGGGCTTCCACCTCGCGTCCGTGCTCTCGGCGGCAGGGCTCGCGCTGGAGCAGGTGCGCGCCGAGGCGGTCGTGCAGACGCCGGCGACGCGCTACCCCACCGCCGCCATCCTCCGCGCGATGATGCCGCGGATCGTGCAGCAGGGCGTCGCCACCGAGCCGGAGATCGACGTCGACACCCTCGAGGAGCGCCTCACGAAAGAGCGCGAGGAGGCGAACGCGACGTTCGTCAGCGACGTCGTGTTCGGCGCGTGGGCCCGGAGGCCCGCCTGAGCCAGGGCTCCGCAGGCGACCCTTCGCCGGCGGCGCGCGCCGCTGCGCGGGACCGCCCCGCGCCCGCCGAGGCCGTCGCGAGCCGCGCCGGGCGCGCCCCCGCAGACGCCGCGCCCGCGCGGACTCCGGACGGGCTCGACGGAAGCGCCTTCACGGCGCTGGCCCGGACGTCCCTTGCCGGGCGCCCGGAGGCACGCGTCCTCACGTCTCCGGCACGAGCTCCACGTCTGCGCCACGTGCGAAGCGCGCATCGAACGTCAACACCGGGAGGGCGCACGCTGCGCGGGACGACTCACGGATCACGTAGTCGGAGAAGTCGGCCGGTCCCGCCTCGAAGTCGGCAATCGCTCGACGGACGATCGCTTCCTGCTCGATCGTCACCCCTTCCGTCTCAACGAGCCTGCGAAGCGCTGCCGCGATGGTCGCGCGATCTTGCTTGCACGCGACGCGGAGGACCCAGGCGACCTCGATGAGGACGGTCGCCGAGAAGAACACACCCCCCTCCGCGACCGCCTGCTGAAATGCGCGCCCGGCCCGCTCACACTGCGCCGGATCGTCCTCGACGAGGAGGCGAACGGCGACGTTCGTATCAAAGGACTTCATGGCGGCCGAGCGCTCCTTCCGCGATGGCCCGCTCCATGTCCTCCTGGGAAAGGGGGCCCATCCCCGGCGGCAGCTTGATGCGCGAGGCCAGGAGCTCGCCGACGGTCAGCCCATGCTTCGGCGCCGGCGCGGGCGCCACATCGAGCGCGATGAGCTCCACGTGCTTCCCGAGCAGCGGGCGCAGGGCCGGGATCGCGCGGGCGACGGCTTCGTCAATCGTGGTTGCGACCTTGATGGCGTTCATGGCTGTCGCTCAATCATGCTCCTTTCCCCCGCGTTCGCCCAGCCTCCGCGTTCCCCCCACGACCCACGCGCGCCCGCTCGGTGGCGCACGGCGTGAGGACGCCGCAGACGTTCGTCGGGGGCTGCCGCATGCCGCCGAGGTGCGCGACCTGAAGTCTCCCACGACCGCCGGCCCCGCCAGCAGCGCGCGCCGTTGCGCGCGGCCGCCCGGCGTCCGCCGAGGCCCTCGCGCGCCGCGCCCGGCGCGCCCGCGCGGACTCCGGACGGGCTCGTCGGAAGGGTCGTCGCGGCGCACGCCCGACCCCTGCCCGGGCGCCGGAGCCACGCCTCCTCACGCCTCCGGCACCAGCGCCACGTCCGCCGGCGGCGCAGCGCTTCCTCCGCAAGCAGAACGGAAGTCGGCCGCCCGCCGCATCCCGCGTGTCCCGCCGATCATCGCGTCAGAAATCGAGATACGGGAGCCCGCCGCCCGCCACGAGCCGGTGGAGGAAGAGCCCCGTCCCGGCGGAGCCCGTCCCGTAATCGGTGGAGATGCGGCGCAGCTCCTCGCCGGGGAACGAGAGGCCGGCGGGCTTGCCCCGCGCGAACAGCATCACCCGGTCGACGAACCGGCGGGCCTCCTCGAGGTAACTCGCCTCCTCCGTGCGGCGGTACATGTCCACGAAGAAGTTCCCGAGCCCCGCCATGCCGGAGAAGTTCGTCGGGAAGACGGTGTAGTTGCCCTCGAGCTGCCGGGCGATCTTCCGGGCCGCCTCGAGGTAGCGCGCCTCCCCCAGCGCCGCGTGGAAGCGCAGCGCGACCGCGCCGACCCCCGCCCCGCCGATGCGCCAGTAGGGGTAGACGAGCCGGTCGCCGACGGAGCGCCTGATCTGCGCGTACCCCGGCCTCTCCTCCTCGAGGCTCGCGAGATCGAAATCGAGGAGCCCCTTCGCCACCTCGAGGTGCTCCTCCCGCCCCGTCACCCGGTGGAGCCGCAGCGCGAAGTAGCCGATGCCCGCGGCGCCGTGCGCGAGGCCGTGATAGACGGCATCCGTGTTCTTGTAAGAAGTTCCCCCCTTGCCCCTCTCCAGCAGCGGCTCGATGTGATCGAACGCGTCCACCGCGTTCCCGAGGTACCGCTCGTCCCCGAGCTGCGCGAAGAAGTAGAGGTTCGCGAGCCCCCAGCCGGCCGCCCCGTAGAACAGGTCGGCGTTCTCGAAGAGGATCGGCGACCGGGCCGCGGTCTCCATCAGCTCCTCGGCGGTCCTCCGCATCCCGAGCTCCAGGAGCGTCCACGCGATCCCGGCGCTGCCCACGTAGAGCCCGGGCGGATACCGATCGTTGCTGACGCTGGACGCCTCGCGCGCCAGCGCCTCGAGGAACACCTCGGGGACCTCTCCCCTCGTGCGCATCAAGAAGAGCGCGACGCCGGAGGCGCCATAGGCGACGCTCAGCGGGTTCGTCACGCAGCGCCGGTAGTCCGACGGCAGGTCCAGCGGGTCGTCGGCGCGCTGGATCTGGTCCACGATGTGGCTGCCGATGGCGCCGACGATCTTCCGGAGCTCGTCGTCCCCCCGGAGCGGCGGCACCGGCGCGGGCGCCGTGATGCTCCCGAGGCTGCGCTCCGCCTCCGCGAGCAGCGCGGGGATGCGCTCCGGCGCCTCGCCCACGCCGAGGGTGAGCCGCACGAACGCCTCGGGCACGCCCCTCTCCCGCGCGAAGTGCGCGAGCATCGGGGCCCGGCGCTCGGGCGCGATCGAGAAGAACGCCGTGACCGGGTACAGCAGCTCACCGAGCACCCGGCTGAGCGCCCTGTAATCGTCCGCGAAGGTCGGCGGCCGATCCATCCCCCTCGCCTCGCCGAAGCCGGGCGTGTAGATCGGGATGAACAGGCCCTCGGCGCCGCCCTCGGCGATGTACGCCGCCTCGAAATCGATGAGCTTGACCGTGCCCCGCTCCGGGTCGAACAGGATGTTCCGCGGCGAGACGTCCTGAATGACCACGCCGCGCTCGTGGATCGCCCGCACGCCCGCGATGATCTTCCTCGCCATCGAGAGGAGCTCCTCACAGTAAGCCCGCACCTGGTCGGCGGTCGGCGACGGCACGAGGACGATGTTGGCGCGCCAGCGGGCGAGATAGGACGAGAGGGGCACGCCCGGGACGAGCTCCATGGCGACGAAGCAGTGCTCCCACTCGTGGAAGAGCTCTATCGGCCTCGGGGCCACGCCCGTGCCCTCGAGGCGCCGGAGGACGCGGTATTCGTTCGTCAGACAATCGACGGCGTCGTGGGGGACCCTCCGCCCCCGGTTCACGAGCGGGCGGGCCTCCTTGACGACCACCTCCGTGTTCGTCTCGAGATCGAGGCACCGGTAGATGCCGCCCTTGCTGGAGGTGCCCAGCGCCTCGATCGCCTTGTACCTGCCCTTCAGGACGAGCTCGTCGTCCTCTTCCTCCGTGTCCGGGAACGGGTCGTCCACCCCCTCGGGCAAGGCGAAGTAGGGCAGCCGCTCGTCCGGGAGCAGCGCTCCGCCCTCGGTCCGCAGGAGGACGACCGGCTCACCGAACGAGCTCACCCGCTGCGCCTTCCTGAAGCCGCCGTAGCGGTAGAAGAGCACCTTACTGTCCTTGTACCGCTTGTCGGACAGGATGTAGGGGCCGCGGAAGCCCTTGGTCGCCTCGTGGAGGCGCGCCATGAGCCGCCTGAGCTGCTCGACGTCGGCGGGATAGACGGTGACGAACTTCCCGCACGCCCCGCGGCCCCAGAACGTCGAGTTGCCGAGGTCGAGGATCTGCTCGTCGACGAGGACCTTGAACGGCACGCCCTCCTCCACCACGATCGGTACGACCGCCGCCAGGAGGTCCCTCGCGCTGTCGTGCGCGGTCGACAGGTGGATCTTGAACCCGGCGTCCGGCACCCGGAGATCCGGCGGGTGGACCTCGCACCACGTCCCCTGGTCCCCGCCGACCGTCCAGCCCTCCGGCACGAGGCGCCTCACCTGCTCCCTGAACTCGCCCGTCTCGGACCGGTATCGCTCCAGGCTCTCGTAGCGCTCTGGATGAACGATGACGAAATCCACGATACGGTCCATTGCCCTTCTATCGATGCCTAGCATGCGCCCTCACTGGAACGGTTGCGGGGAGCCGATGTGACGCGCCCCAAAGTTTGCGCTGACCTCACCGCGAGAGGCGGCCACGGAGGCTCCCAGGAGCCGCGCCTCGCCCCGAGGAGCAGGATGCAGAAACGGCAAAGTCATCTCCCGGGCATGAAGCCCAGGAGATGACTTCGCATCGGATCGGCGGCCCGAGGGCGCCGATCCCTCCATCACGGCATCCCTCAGCAGACGAGGAGGCTGAGGATCGAGTTCGAGCACGTCGCGAGCAAGCTGAGGTTCGAGCCCTCGCCGCCGCCACCGCCGCCGTTCGTCGCGTTCATCGAGAGCTTCTGCAGAGACAGGATCTTCTTCATAAGTTGACCTCCTTTGGTCGGCGGAGAGCTCAGCAACCGTCGGACCACACACGCCGCGAACAGAGCAGTAACGCAGCCACACCGGATCGTTGCGTCGCGTCTGCAATTCACGTCGTGTCTGTCCATTCAGACGCAACACGACACTCGACTCGTCGCAACAGGCGACTCGGCGCGCTCACGAGGCGCCCGGCGAATGGGAAATAATGCCACAGCGTGCGGTGTGGCAGAAATGCCGTTCGTGGCAGGCTGACACAGGAGCACGTCAATGTGCTGGCCAGCACAGCGCGCATCCAGGGATCGATGGACATCCACGTCACGCTGTCGCGTCGTCGCGTCGGAGTCTCCGGGAGGGGGTCGAGTCGTGTCCGTGGGATGAGGCGCGCCGCGGTCGCGGAGTCTGCTAGGCTATCGCCGTTCAATGCAGAGCCTGGACAAGGGGCGACGCCCGGGCCCCGCGCACCTCCGCCGTCTCGTCCACCTCGCGCGCCCCGAGCTCGGGAGGCTCGCGCTGGGGACCCTGTTCCTGGGCGTCGGGAGCGCGGTGAGCCTGCTGTTCCCCCAGGCGATCCGGGTGTTCATCGACGGCGCGCTCGGGCCGGGCGGGCCCGCGGAGGTGGTCGACAGGACGGCCCTCTGGCTCGTCGGCCTCATCCTGGTTCAGGCCGTCGCCGTCGCGCTGCGGTATGTGCTCTTCGCCACCGCCGGCGAGCGCGTCGTGGCCCGGCTGCGGGCGGACCTCTTCGCGCACCTGCTCCAGCAGGAGACGGCGTTCTTCGACCGCCGCAGGACAGGCGAGTTGACGAGCCGCCTCGCGTCGGACACCACGGTGCTCCAGGGCGCCGTCAGCACCCATGTCTCGGCGGCGCTGCGGCTCGTCGCGTCGGTGGTCGGCGGGCTCGGGTTCCTCGTCTACACGTCGCCGCGGCTCACCCTGCTGATGCTGTCGGTGATCCCCCCGGTGCTCGCCTTCGCGACGATCCACGGCCGCAGGATCCGCAGGCTCTCCCGCGCGGTCCAGGACGCGCTCGCCCGCGCCAGCGAGGTCGCCGAGGAGGTGCTCTCGGGCATCCGCACGGTCCGGGCCTTCGCCGCCGAGGAGCAGGAGGGGGGGCGCTACGCGGGCCGGGTCGAGGCGTCGCTCGCGCTCGCCAGGGAGCGCATCCGCGCCACGGGCGGCTTCACGGCGGCGGTGACGCTCGCGGGCTACGGCGCCGCGGCGCTCGTGCTCTGGTACGGCGGCCGACTCGTGGTCGCCGGGAGCATCACCCTCGGCGCGCTCACCTCCTTCCTCGTCTACACGCTCCTCGTCGCGGTCTCGCTCGGCGGCCTGGGCGACCTCTGGGCCGAGCTCATGAAGGCCACGGGCGCCGCCGAGCGCGTCTTCGATCTGCTCGATCGCGCGCCCGCCATGCCGCTCTCGGGCGGCGTCGAGCCGCCCGCCGTGCAGGGGGCGCTCGAGCTCGAGCGGGTCACGTTCAGCTATCCGGCCCGCAGGGACGCGCAGGTCATCCGGGGCATCGATCTCTCCGTGCGGCCCGGGGAGGTCATCGCGCTGGTCGGGTCGTCCGGCGCCGGCAAATCGACGATCGCGTCGTTGCTGCTGAGGCTCTACGATCCCGACGAGGGGCGCATCCTCCTCGACGGCCGCGACCTCCGCGCGCTGTCGCCCACGTGGCTCCGGCGGCAGATCGGCATCGTCGCGCAGGAGCCGCTGCTGTTCGCGACGACCCTCGCGGACAACATCCGTTATGGCCGGGAGGGCGCCTCGGACGAGGAGGTCGAGGCCGCGGCGCGCGCGGCGAACGCGCACGACTTCATCCTGGGCTTCCCGGAGGGGTACCGGACGCTCGTCGGCGAGCGCGGGGTGCAGCTCTCCGGCGGGCAGAAGCAGCGCGTGGCCATCGCCCGCGCGGTGCTCAAGGACCCGCGCCTGCTCGTGCTCGACGAGGCGACGAGCGCGCTCGACGCCGAGAGCGAGCACCTCGTGAAGGGGGCGCTCGACCGGCTGATGAAGGGGCGCACGACGCTGATCATCGCGCATCGCCTCTCGACCGTGATGGGCGCCGACCGCGTCCTCGTGATGGACCACGGGAGGATCGTGCAGAGCGGCGCCCACGCGGCGCTCGCCGCAGAGGACGGGCTGTACCGGCGGCTCGTCGAGCGCCAGCTCGTCGGTGTCTGAGCCGAGGCCCCCCGCGGGTCCGGCGCGGCCGGCGGCGCGGAGGGGATCCGGCTCAGAACACGAGCACCTCGTCGCCCGACGAGAGCGTGCACGCGCCGTCCTGGGGGTCGCCGCCCGTGCGGAGGATCTCGGACGGCTCCGGCTCGCGGTAGGTGCCGGAGAGCTCGATGTCGACCATGCGCAGGATCGCGCTGTCGAGCCTGGTCACGAAGTAGCAGGGGATCGTCGGCTCCTTGTGCGAGCCGCCGACGCCGGAGTCGTCCGTCAAGAAGAGGTAGCGGCCGCCCGTCATCTGCGCGGCCGAGCGCATGGTGAGCTCGGTGAGCTCGTCCACGCCGCTCGACGCGACCGGATAGATGTGGACTCCGCGATCCTTGAGGGCCAGTATCCCGTCCGCCATGTCCGCCGCGTTGTTGTCGTGGTGGGGCGCGTCCGCGACCCAGAAGGCGAGGCGCGCGGTGTCGTCGTCCGTGCGCCAGGCGAGGTCCGCCGCCTTGAGGAGCGCCATGTCGGGCGCCTCCGGGAAGTCGCCGCCGCCGTTCGCCGTCTGCGCGGCGAGCTTCTGCTGGAACTCCTGCGGATCGTCGCGGAAGCCGAACCACCGCACGATGTAGTCGTCCTCGGTGTCCCGGTAAACGACGAGCGACCAGCGCTGCTCGGCGTTCGGGTACTTGGCGAAGATGGATTCGGAGAGCGCGATGAACTCCGTCTGGAGATACCTGATCTCGTCGCCCATGCTCCCGGTCGTGTCGATGATGAGCGAGACGTCGAGCGTCTTCCGCGGCCCGGGCGGCGCCGCGAAGAGGCTGTGCGCGGCCTGGTGATCTTGCGCGGTGAAGGGCAAGAGGCCCGGGAGCTGCTGCGCGTGCTGCGCGTCACGGTAGGAGAGGAAGAAGTCGAAGTTGCGGTTGTCGTCCCAGGCCCCCGCGGTGAGCGTGCCCGGCTCGACCGGCTCGACCGGCTCGATGATACCGCCGCCGCCGCCGCCTTCACCGACTCCGCCGCCGCCGACGCCTTCACCGCCGCCGCTGCCGCCCGTGCCCGCGGCGCCTCCGCTGCCGCCGATGCCCCCACCGCCGGCGCCCGTGCCGGTGCTGGCGCCCGTGCCGGTGCCGGTGCCGGCGCCCGCGCCGGTGCTGGAGCCGGCGGCAGCGCCGACGGAACCCGGCGGCTCGTCTCCGAAACTACCGTCGCTGGCGCCGACGCTCCCGCCGCCGTCCACGAAGCCGGCGCCGCTACCGGGGATCTCGCCGTCGCTGTTGTCATCCGGGGTCGAGCCGCCTGAGGTCGAGCCGCCTGAGGTCGAGTCGTCTGAAGTCGAGTCGATCGAGCACGCCCCCAGCGCGAGGAGGCTCCCCAGCGCGAGAGCAAAGTGGAAACGCATACCCATGGAGTTCTCCTGGCCGCGTGGGTTCTCACGTGCCTGGGTCGGACGCGGCCGTGCCGCCCCTGTGCATGGAACGTACCGGCCCCGGATCCCGTGGTTTTCGGTGCTCGCGAGGCAGCAGCCCGTGGAGCACGCTGTGCCATGATGAGCCAGATTGCGAACTCGGCCGCTCGCGACGCGTCGAATCCTCGGCGAAGCCGCTCGGCACGTGGTCCGGGTCGAGAGACAATGCGGCCGTATGCCGCCCCACGCCGGCCCCTCGTTCACGTTCACGAGCTTCCGCATCACGCATCGTTACCCGGGCCTGGGGCGTATCCTCGGGAGCCTCGCGCTGCTCTTGAGCGTGGGCTCCTTCGTCGTCGGCGTGCTCGCCGCCGTCCTCGCGCCCCCGTCCCTCCGCCCGACGGACTCCGACGTCCTGGCCTGGAGCGGATCCAGCTTCCTCGCCGGCATCCACCTCGCGCTGATGAGCGCTCTCGTCACCGCGGCTTACCGGAGCCAGCGCGGCGCGGTGCTCGTGGCCGCCGGCGCCGACGGCCTGAGCCTCACCCGCGGCGCCGCGACGCGCCGGATCCCGCGCGCCGCGATCCGCTCGGGCCTGGTCGTGCCCGAGCCGCGCTCCCGCGTCGCGCTGGAGCTCCGCGGCGGGCGGCAGCTCGAGGTGCAGGTCAAGAGCGAAGAGGAGGGCGCGCGGCTGCTTGCGGCCCTCGGGCTCGACCCGGAAGCGCGGCGCGTCGAGGTCTCGCTCGGCAGCGCCGGCCGCGAGCTCGCGGCCGGCTGCGTCGGCCTGCCGGTCGCCATGATCGTCTGGCTCCTGACGCTGTGGCTGTGCTCCGCGATCGGCCTCCTCCACGCGAACGGCGTCACGTGGCTGGTGAGCTGGCTGTCGCTCACCTTGCTGTCCGCCTGGCTCATTCGCCGCGCCGCTCGCCCCGTGCGGATCGTGGTGGGCAGCGACGGCGTGCTCGTCGAGCGCCCCTTCTCGCGCGACTGGCTCCCCTGCACCGACCTCACCGAAATCGAGGCGCGCGACGGCCACCTCCTCCTGCGCCGGGGTCACGGTCGTCCGGTCGAGCTCGCGGCGGGGCGCGACCTGGCCGATGCGCTCGCCCAGCGCATCCGCGAGGCGCGCGAGCGCGGCACGGGGGGCGCCGCCCCGCGCGGCGCCGAGGCGCTGGAGCGGCGCGGCCGCGACCTCGCGACCTGGCGCGAGGATCTCCGCAAGCTGCTCCTCGCCGGCGACTACCGCACGACGGGCCTGACCCTGGAGGACGTGCGCCACATCCTGGGCGACCCCAGCGCCCCGCCGGATCGCCGGCTCAGCGCCGCCCTGCTCTTGCGGATCGCCGATCACCCCGAGGCGCAGGGCCTCATCCGCATCGCCGCCGAGACCACGGCCGATGACGGGCTCCGCGCGGCGCTCGAGCGCGCCGCCGAGGACGAGATCGACGAGGCGGCGCTCACGCGGGCCGCGCGTTGGCCTTCTCGGTCGCCATCGGCGCGCACCTCGTAGCATGATCGGCCCGATGAAGACGAACGCGGCGCGCATCCTCGACGGCCTCGGCATCCGCTACGAGCTGCGCACCTACGAGGTGGATCCGGACGATCTGAGCGCGGCCACGGTGGCCAGGAAGATCGGCATGCCGCCGGAGCAGGTGTGGAAGACGCTGGTGGCGCGGGGCGACCGCCACGGCGTCTGCCTCGCGGTGGTGCCGGGCAACGCCCAGCTCGACCTGAAGGCGATGGCGCGGCTCACCGGCGATCGGAAGGTCGACACCGTGCCGCTCAAGGAGGTCCAGCCGCTGACGGGTTACGTCCGAGGCGGGGTCACCGCGCTCGGCGCGAAGAGGGCCTATCCCGTCTACGCCGACGAGACCGTCGCGCTCTTCGATGTCATCTCCATCTCGGCCGGCGTGCGGGGCACGCAGATCCTCGTGTCCCCGGACGACTACCTGCGCGCGACCCGGGCGAAGGTCGGGCCGATCGCCCTGCCGGGCGGGGCGGATTGACGGCGCGGCCCCCCCCGGGCTCGCGGTATACTGGTGAGCGCTCGGCCGCTCTCCGGCCGTGGCGCCGGGAGATGAGCCGAGCGACCTGCGATCCGAGGGAGCTGAGCACCGCCGAGCTGCACCGGCGCTGCCAGCGCTCTCGCCCGTGGGAGCTCGGGCTCGGGGCGATCCAGGTCGCCGCGTCGACCGCCGCGGGCGGCGCCGTGCTGGTCGCGGCCGGCGTCTGCATTCCGGGGCTGGTCCAGTGCATCAGCGTGGGCCCGGCGTTCGCGGCGGGGCTCGCCGTGTGGGGGGCGCTCGAGGCGGGCAGGGCGTGGCTGCCCGGCGCGGCGTACCGCGAGGAGCTCGCGTTCCGCGACTGGCGCGCGGGGCGCTCGCCGTGGGCAGGGCGGCGGACGCTGCGGCGCTGGGCCGAGCGCGCGCTCTCGCGCACGCCGGCGCCGGACTGGCTGCTGGTCCTCGATGGCGTCGCGCTGGCGCCGGAGCCGGCATGGCGAGACTGGCGCTGGGTGAAGGTCGAGCTGACGCTGCCGGTCTCCTCCGCCGATCCGTTCCGCGCGCGGGCGGAGGGGACCGCGCTCCTTCGCTCGAGCAGGGACCGCGGGCGGGAGGCGCGCGCCCGGGCGCTCACGGCGGAGGAGATCGAGGAGCTGCTCGGGGCGCTCGCCGAGCTCCCGGACGGGCTGTCGCCGGGGCCCCCTGCCCCGCCGCCGATGGGCGCGGAGGTGAGCGGCCGCTGCGAGCTGCTGATCGCGAGGCGGGCGCCGTTCGCGGCGGTCCAGCGGAGCCTGGTGATCCCGGCGCGCGAGGCGGGTCTGCCTGGCACGCCGGAGGCGGCCCTGCTCCGCGGCCTGGCCGAGATGGCGTGGCCCAGGGACGAGGCCGAGGACGACCGTGCCTGGCGCGCGGGGTGAGCGAGCGCGAGGGGCCCTGTCCTTGCGCCGGCAGGCCGCGGCGCGCGGGGTTCACCGCGGCCGCGGCGCGCGCGCCACGCGGCCGCCCACGACCACCATGTCGACCGGCGTGTCGACCAGCGAGCGATCGGGCGCGAGATCGCGGCCGAGGACCGTCAAATCGGCCACGTAGCCGGGCGCGATCCGGCCCCGCTGCCCCTCGGCCCAGGCCGCGTGCGCGGGCGCCGCGGTGAAGGCCAGGAGCGCCTCGTCGAGGTCGAGCCGCTCCGCGGACATCCACCCGCCCGGCGGCCGACCCGAGAGATCCTGCCGGGTCACGGCCGCGTACAGGCCGAGCAGCGGCGAGACCTCCTCCACGGGGAAATCCGAGCCGAACACGAGCCGCGCGCCCGACGCGCGCAGCGATCGCCACGCGTACGCGCCCTCCAGCCGATCGGCGCCGAGCCGCGCGGGCGCCCACGGCATGTCGCTCGTCGCGTGCGTCGGCTGCATCGAGGCGATCACGCCGAGCGCCGCGAAGCGCGGCAGATCCTCGGGCGCGACGATCTGCGCGTGCTCCACCCGGAACCGCAGCGCCGCCGCCCGCCCCGGGCCGAGCGCCTCGAACGCGTCGAGCACCGCGCGGTTCGCCCGATCGCCGATCGCGTGCACCGCGAGCTGGAACCCCGCGTCCGCGACGAGCCGCGCCGCGCGCGCGAGCGCCTCGCGATCCATCAGCATGAGCCCGCTCGTCGACGGCTCGTCCTCGTAGGGCGCGAGGAGCGCCGCGCCGCGCGAGCCGAGCGCGCCGTCGGCGAAGAGCTTGACCCCGCGCAGCACGAACATCGCCGTGCCCGTCGGGTCCACGTCGGGCGCGCGCCCCCTCAGCCCCTCGAGGCTCCCCTCGCCCGCGAGGTACGCGTGGACGCGGATCGGCAGCCGCCCGGAGGCGGCGAGCGCGCGGTAGACCTCCACGGTCGCGTCGTCGACGCCCATCTCGTGCACGGCCGTGAGCCCGGACGACAGCGCCCGCTCGGCCGCGCGCAGGATGCGCCGCTCGCGCACGGCGGGCGGGTCGGCCGGGATCTTCGCCTCGACGAGGCCCATCGCGCTGTCGATGAAGACGCCCGTCGGCTCGCCCGCCGCGTCGCGCAGGACGCGCCCGCCCGGCGGGTCCTGCGTGCCCTTGCCGACCCCGGCCGCGCGCATCGCCGCCGCGTTCGCCCAGAGCGCGTGCCCGTCGACGCGCCGCAACGCGACCGGGTGCTCGGGCGCCGCCGCGTCGAGCGGGGCGCGCGTGGGGAACGCGGCGCCCGGCCAGAGGTTCTGGTCCCAGCCGCGCCCGGTGATCCACTCGCCCTTCGGGCGAGCCTTCGCCGCCTCGGCCACGATCGCCGCCGCCTCCCCGGCGCTCCTCGCGCCGCGCACGCTCAGCGTCTCGAGCGCGACCCCGAGCCCGTAGAGATGGACATGCCCGTCGACGAGCCCGGGCACGACCGCGCGCCCCGGCAGATCCACGACGCGCGTCCCTGGCCCGATGAAGGCGTGCGCGTCGGCCGCGCTGCCCACGAAGGCGATCCGCTCGCCGCGCACGGCGACCGCCTCGGCGCGCGGATTGCCGGGATCCATCGTCCGGACGACGCCGGCCGTGATCACGAGATCCGCCGGCGCCCGGGGCGGCGTCGTCGCGGCGGGCGGGCCCGGGGAGGCACAGCCGGGGGCGAGGCTGCCGAAGAGGCTCAGGAGCGTCGCTCGGAGCACGTTCGACATGAGCGCCACCCTAGCACCCGCGCAGCGCGCGCCAGGTGCCTCGGCGGCGTATCAGGCGCGGCGGCGTATCGCGCAGACCCGGCGGGGTGCCCCGCGGCGCCCGCCGGTCCGCCTGTCGTCATCATCTCGGGGGCGGCACGAACTCTTCACACGCCGCCTCGATCGTCGAGAGGGCGTTCGTGAGGCCGTCCTCGAGGCGCCCGGCGCACAGATCCCAGAAGAAGCCGCGGCCGTCTTCAGCGAACGTGCTCACGAGCCGCTGCATGTTCTGGGCCTCGTCCGCGCTCCCATAGACCCCGTCGCACTCGGTCTGTCCGCCGATGCCGAGGAACACGACGTTCTTGGCTTCGCCCTTCGTGGCGACGAGCCGATCGTGAATCTCTTGCGGCGACTGGCGGGGGACGGGCTGCTCGTCCTCGTCGGTGATCGCCACCACCACGAGCAGCGCATCGTCGCGGAGGAACCCCGCGTTCGCCTCCTCCGAGAACGGTGCCTCCAGCGCGGCGGCGACGGCGGACGCGGGCTGCTCGTCGTCGCTGTTGCCGCTGCACTCCATGTCGTCCGAGTAGAGATCGGCGACGCACTGGAACTCGCTCGTGAGCGCGGTGCTCGAGCTATCCATCCACACCTCTCCGCTCTGGAACGTGCACTCGCCCGCGTTGCCGCGCGTGTGGAAGTTCGCGGGGCTGGGGCAGGCGTCCAGCACGGCCGCGCGGAAGTCCTTGATGCTCTTGATATTGAGCAGCGCCTGCGCGAAGGCCGGAAACACGACGTCGCGCATCGACTCCTTTTCCTCGTTCATGCTCGAGGAGTTGTCGAGCGCGAACACGACATCGACGTGCTCGCACCCCGCGCTGCCCGCGCCCTGGCCGCCTGTCCCACCGAGCGCCCCGCTGGACCCGGGGTCGAGGAGGCCACCTCCCTCCCCTGACCCTCCGCTGCTCGAGCCCGTCCCCGAGCTCGAGCCCGTCCCCGAGCTCGAACCCGTCCCCGAGCTCGAGCCCGTCCCCGAGGCGCCCGACGAGCCGCTGCCCTGGTTTTCGCCCGAGCTCCCGCCGCACCCCACGACACCCATCATCCCTGCGCAGAGCGCCGCGCACCATGCCCTGAGCTCCATGCCGCACTCCTTGTCTTTCGAAGCAAACTTATTCGAGGCAACGTGCCCCGGTCATCGTAGCACGGTTCCATGGGACGCGGATCGACGGAGTGCGGATGGAACCGTGCGCGGCGCGCTGGCTTCAGGGGATCGGCCAGGGGCAGCGCCTGCGATCGTCGCGTTCCCTACCTGGCATTGGCTCGAACGAAGAGGGGCCCTCTTCGGGCCCTCTTCACCCGCTGTGCCGCGCCGACGCGTCCTACTGGCGAGCGACGCGCTTGAGCGGGTACGGCGCAGCCTCCCTCTCGGTCATCGTGAAGTACCCGGAGCCGTCCGCCTCGTACTCGATGGACTCGCCCTGCCCCTCGACCGTGTCCGTGAGCGCGACGGGCGACGCCGCGAAGGCCGCCTCGAAGCCTGCTCCGACCGGCGCACGGTACTCGTAGACGGCCCGGTAGGTGCGCAGCAGGAACCGATCAGCGCACGGGTGAATCGTGCCGGCGGTGACAGAACGGAAGTTTCCGTCCGGACCCAGGGGCATCTGGAGGTCCGCCACGTGAATGAGCGTCGACATGGTGTCAGGCGCCGGGAGCGGGCTCGGGAACTTGTACACCTTGCTGAGCCCCGCGGTCCCGTCCTTCGTCACGACGTAAATATCCCCCGTCGTCGGATGCACCATGAGCGCCTCGGCGTTCTGCGGCGTGTCCGGATACTTGAACGGGAACCGCTCGCCAGCCACCGTGCCGCTCGTCTCCCCCGCGGCGAGATTCGGCTCCTTCATGCGGTAAACGGCGAAGGTCGTCGGGGCGGGCGGCGGGTGTCCGCTGACGCGGCCGATGTCTCCCATGAAGATGCAGCTCCCCGCGGGGCACGGACCGGTCGCGACGTCCTCCCAGTCCCAGGGGAACACGCCGGCAACGTAGCTTCCGACGACCGCCGCGCTGGTCCTGTCGATGGCGACGAAATTCGCGTTGTTCTCGCTGTGGGCATACAGGATGCCCGGGTTGACGCGGCTCGCGGCGAGCCCGGAGATCTCCACGATATCGGTCGAGGTCAGACTCCCTACCGTGGTGTAGGTGCTTGCGTACGTGTCGCCCACGGTGCAGCTCGGCGCGCCGGCGGGCCGCAGCGTGACGACCTGCGCGGTGTTCGTGTTGGGGAAGGGAGAGGAGCCGCTCCACGCCGGCTGCAACCCCGCGGCGCCGAGCTGCGCGTACGCGGCGTCGAACAGGAGGCCCTTCGACGACGAGACCAGGCACGTGTCGAAGGGCTCGGTGAAGCCCGAGGGCGGCGCGATCGGGCTCGCCGGGCAGGCCGAGCCGGTCCAGACCTGCGTGCCGAACCAGACCGCGACGCCGCCCGGCGCCGCGGTGGTGACCGCGGGCGCGGCCAGGGTCGCGGAGTTCCCGTTCTTCTGGCCGCTCACCGCGTCGATCGGGTTCGCGGGGTCGGCGCCGCTGAACGCCACGATGCTCCCCGCCAGGTAGGCCGGCACGTCGAAGCCGAAGGCGTAGCTCGCGGGCTCCGCGCTGGTCGCCACCTTCCAGAGGACCCACGACTTGACGGCGAACGCGCTCTGATCCGAGCGGAGCAGCGCCCACCCCGCCGGCGGGGTGATCACCGCGGCCACCTGGTCCCGATTGGCGATGCGCGCGAGCAGGACATCACCTTGCACGACGCCCGCCGGCCTCGCGACGGTCAACGAGGTCAGGTTCTTTCCGGTCGCCGTCGAGCTGGCGCGGAAGGCGATCGTCGACAGGGGTTGAGCGACCTCGCCGGCCTCGTCGGCGCCGTCGCTTTCGAGATCCGTGCCCTGGTGATCGAGGGAGACGCAGCCAGCCCATCCAAGCAGCGCGACCGAGCCCACGAGGCAGGCCCTGGCGCCGAAGATCGTCGAGTTCAACGATATTTTCCTTTCAGGTAAGCAACGTATTCAGGAGGGCAAACCAAACCACAAAATCCACATGCTGCAACCCCGGCGGCGACGATCGCAGATCCTCCGAGGGGAGCGAGCCCAGGAGAGCATCACCCAGTCTGGATTCGTGTGATCACACTGGCGCTCGCATCCGCGCGGCCCGGCGAGCCCGGAGCGGTGAGCCCCGGAAGGGCGCGTCTCTCGGGGCCACCCCGCGAAGCGCCCTGCCACGCATGACAGCGAGGCGTGGCTCACACCCTCACCCACGGAGGGCGCTGCGCGCCGGGTGCTCACCACACAGGAGCACCGGCGCTCTCGGGGATGGAGGCGGCTACGCCGCGGCGGCGCGGGGCGCTCCGCGCATCAGGCGCGAGCCGCCGAGCACGAGCAGCGCCCCGAACGCGAGGAACGCGAGGTCCCACGCAAGCTGACCCGGGCCCGGACGGACGTGGTGAAGCTGGAGGAGATGGTGGTCGATCACCCCCTCGACGAGGTTGAACACCCCCCAGCCCACGGCGGCGGCGCCCGGCAAGATGCGTCCGGGCAGGGGGTCCACGCCGGCGCGCAGCGCACGCCAGAGCTTGCCGACCCCTGCCACGGTGAGGCCGAACGCGACGACGTTGAACAGGCCGTCCGCGAAGATGTTCCTTCTCACGTCCTCGGCCGTCGCGCCCGGATGGCAGCTGAAGCAGATCATATGGTGCCACTGGAGTAGCTGATGAAAAAGGATGCCGTCGATCAGTCCGCCAACGCCCATGCCGAAGAGCACGCCCGCCGCCTTCACGGCGCGTGACCTCCTCGTGATGGTATCCATATCGAGCGAGCCGGCTGTACTCATGATTTCCTCCGGCGCGCAGCGATGCGAGAGCCAAACCACCGGCCTCAGGCGGAGAGGACGGAGCGCGGCGCCGGGCGCCACGGCGACTCCATCTCGGCTCCGCCGGCGGGCCAACCCCGAGCTGGCACGGAGTTGGCACATGCTTGCGCAGACACTGCCCAGACACGTTTCGCTGAAATCGTTGAAAGGTGCCAGATGGACAATCGAGTGAACCCGGAACGCACCGCAGCCACGCCGGAGCCGGAGCGCCAGGGTCCCAGGCCGGTCCCGTACAACTACCATGACGGCCGCGAGGATTACCTTCATGTCGGCCGCCAGGGGGAGACGGGAGCGGGAGCCGATCTGCCCGAGACGACGGCCTCGCCTTCGGAGGTGACGGCCTCACCTCCCGGGGCGAGGTCCTCTCCCGCCGAGACGGCGACCATGCCGCCCGAGGCGGCGGGCCTGCCGCGCGAGGCGATCCTGCCGCCCGACGCGGCCATGCCGCCCGAGGCGGTCTTGCCACCGGAGGCAGCGACGCGGTCTTCCGGGGTGACCCCCTCGGCCACGGAGGCCACGACCCCGCCGCCGGAAGCGACGGCCCTGCCGCCCGAGGCGACGGCCCTGCCGCCCGAGGCGACGCCCCTGCCGCCCGAGGCCACGGCCGGCGCAGCGGCGCGGCGTCCTCAGGAGGAGCCCGGGATGGGCGAGATCGTCACGCGCGGGCTGCGGACCGGTGCCGCGCTGACGGCAGCGACCCTGTGCACGATGATGGCAGCGTCGACCCTCGAGCGCGGGTCCCCCTGGGCGGCCATGAACGCCATGGCGACGGCGGTCGGCCTCGGGAGGCGCCGCGTGAGCGACCGCTTCGATCCGGTCGCCACGCCCGCCGGGATCGCGGCGCTCACCGGGGGCATGCTCCTGTGGGGCATCGGCTACGAGAAGGCGCTCCGCGCGACAGGGCGGCGCAGCGGCGCCCTCACCGGCTCCATGTCCGCGGTCGCTGGCTTCCTGGTCGACGATCTGATCTTGCCCGACCGGCTCATGAAGAGCTTCCGCCGCACGATGGGCGTGCTCGGCACGGTCGGCAAGTACGTCGCCCTGGGCGCCGCGAGCGCCGCGTCCCGGCGCTGAAGCGGAAGCCCGGGGCGGCCGCGCTCGGCCCGGTCATCCGGGCGGCCGCGCTCGGCTCGGTTACCCGGGCGGCCGCGCTCGGCTCGGCCCAGGCGCCCTCGGCTCCTCGTGCTGCGGCAGCGCGCCCACCGGCTTGGCCTCGTCCTGCGCGCTCTCGCCCTCGCCCGCCTTCGGCTCCTCCTCCGGCGACGTCGCCGCCCCGGCGGCCGCGACGCCCGGATCCCGCGGCTCCAGGGAGCCGGCAGGACCGCCGCGCCCGGACTCCTCGTAGGGCCCGCCGCCGAGCGTGCCCGGCGCCCGGAGCTCGGCGTCCTTGGGGTGCGGGCCGTCGAGCCGGAAGATCCCCTTCGATTGATCGACCTCGTCCACCCGCCCCTTCCCTTGCGTCACCGGATCCGGTCGCTTCTCGTCATCGCGCCCCATGGTCCCCTCCCTCGCCGTGGTGGTGCGCCGTGCGCTCCCCGCGCACAGGCGTCAGGCGTGCATCGAACGACCGCGTGGTGCATGCGAGGTGCCGGCGTCCGCCGGGCTCGATCGCCCCATCGACCGGCCCGGCGCGAGCGCTCGCGGCCAGGCCGCGCGCCGGGTAGAACTCGGTCCATGGCGGACGGGCCGCACGAGCTCACCACGAACCTCATGGCGCGCGCGCCCAGGGTCGTCCTCGACGCGCTGGATCTCCACGTCGTCTCCGGCCCGGATCGGGGCGCGCACCGCCGCATCGGCACGGGGAAGATCCGGATCGGGACGGCGCCCGGGTGCGACGTGAAGCTCAGCGACCCCACCGTTTCCCGGCTCCACTGCGAGCTCGAGGTGCACCGCGACGGCGTCCGCGTCACGGACCTCGAGAGCACCAACGGCACGCTGGTCGACGGCGTCCGGGTGCACGACGCCGAGCTCAACGCGGGCGGCACCGTGACCGTCGGCGAGACGGTGCTCCGGCTCGAGCTCGCCGGCGAGCCGGCGTACGTCGAGCTCTCGCGCGCCGACCGCTTCGGGCGCTTCCTCGGCGCGAGCGCGGAGATCCGGCGCATCTACGCGATCCTCGAGCGCGTGGCGCCGACCGACGCGACGGTCCTCATCCAGGGCGAGACCGGGACCGGCAAGGAGGCGCTGGCGCACGCCATCCACCAGGCGTCCGAGCGCGAGGGCGGCCCCTTCATCGCCGTCGACTGCGGCGCCATCGCCGAGAACCTGATCGAGAGCGAGCTCTTCGGCCACGTCCGCGGGGCGTTCAGCGGCGCGGTGCAGGACCGGATCGGCCTCTTCGAGCAAGCGAACGGCGGCACGCTGTTCCTCGACGAGATCGGGGAGCTGCCGCTCTCGCTCCAGCCCAAGCTCCTCCGCGCCCTGGAGATGCGCGAGGTCCGCCGCGTCGGCTCGAGCGTGAGCCGGCGCGTCGACGTGCGCGTGCTCGCCGCCACGAACCGCCACCTCGGCCGCGGGGTCAACGAGGGCACCTTCCGCGAGGACCTGTACTACCGGCTGGCGGTGCTCGAGATCATGATCCCGCCGCTCAGGGCGCGGCGCGACGACATCGCGCTGCTCGCGGAGCACTTCTACCGGAGCTTCTCCGGGCGGTCGGATCCGCTGCCCGAGGAGCTCTGCGCCACGCTGCGCGCGCGCGCCTGGCCCGGCAACGTGCGCGAGCTCCGCAACTTCATCGAGCGGAGCGTCGCGCTCGGCTGGTGCGTCCGGCGCGAGGCGCGGCCGGAGGCCGCCCCGCCGAGCACGCCGGCGGGGCTCGAGGCGCTCGTGCCGGCGGATCTGCCCCTCAAGGAGGCGCGCGAGCTCTGGACGAACCGGTTCGAGAGCCTCTACGTGAGCGCGCTGCTCCGGCGGACGCAGGGCAACGTGACGCGGGCCGCGGCGCTCGCGGGCGTGACCCGGCGCTCGCTCCAGCGGCTCATCGCCCAGCACGGGCTGCGCTCCGGCGAGGCCGGCGAGGCCGGCGAGGCCGACGACGAGCGCGACGCTTGAGCGGCGCCGCGGCGTCCGTTTCACGGGCTGAGCACGGGGGTGCACCAGCTCCGATCGTCCCGCGACGGCTTGCGCTCGTCATGGAGCGGATCGTCGTAGCGACAGAAGCGCTGCTTGCCGTCTCCCGCGTGGTCCTTGTAGTGCAGGAACGACTGGAAGCGCTCGCGCTCCCCCCCGGGCTCGATCTCGGCGGCCACGTCGAGCGCGACGTTCCAGAGGATGCGGCGGCCCGGGGACGGGGGCTCTCCGCCGAGCGAGGCCCAGGGGATCGCGATCTCGACCTCGTAGCCGGCGTGGTCGCGCCGGGCCCTCGACGACACGCCGGCGATCTTGCCCGAATGGGACCGCCCCTCGCCGCCAGGCACGAGCGGGGGCGCGAAGGTCAGGTACGTCGCGTGGTCCTCCTCGAGCACGCCCGTCGGCGCCTCCGCGTTGCCGACGAAGATCTCGACCGCGTCCCCGTCGTACAGCGCTTCGCCCTCGCCCAGCACGATCTCGGTGGCCTTGTCGACGCGCACGTGGACGTGGAGCGCCTCGTCGGACCAGGCAGCGCGGAGGACGACGTGCGGCGCCGCTTCGACGAGCCAGCTCGGCGGCGGGCAGCTCGGCTCCCCGTCCGGCTTGCTCCTGTACACGCCCTTGAGCGGGTCGAACGGGTCCGACTCGACCGCGCAGAGCTCGGCGCGATCGCCGTCGATCACGTGCCTGAAGCCGTCCGGGGCGCGCGGGATCACCTCGCACGTGTCGACGTAGGCCTCTCGATCGCACGACGCGCCGCCGGTGAGCCCGTCGAACGAGGAGACCAGGGAGCAGCCGACCGCGGAGGTCGCGGCGAGGCCGATGGCGAGGGCTGTCAGCGCGCGCCCCGCGCGTCCGCTCGGGCGCCCAGGCGTCGGCATCTCAGAACACCACCGTGAAGGGCGCGGGCAGCGCCGCCCGGGAGGCGCCCTTGGCCGGGGCCGCGCGCGGCTCGTCACGCGTGAGCCAGAGGAACGCCGCCGCGCCGAGCGACACGATCCCGACGCCGAGCAGCGCGTCGCCGGCGATCAGCGTCGCGCGCGTGGCGTCCACGTCGGCCTCGTCGCACAGGGGCGCGCACGTGGAGCGCAGCCCGCGGAGCTCCGCGCTGCCCACGAGGTCGAGCGCGATCCCGGCGCCCGCCGCCACCAGACCGACCGCCCCGAGCGCGATCGGCACGAGCGGCGGCCCGGGCGCGGCAGGCGCGTCCGGGCCGGGCGCAGCCGGGATAGGGGCCATTGGCCCAGGCCGCGGGCCCACCGGCCCAGGCCGCAGGCCGGGCGCGGCGAGCTCGCGCTCGCCGAGGATGACGCTCAGGAGACGGTTCTTCTCGCCCGTGTTGATCAGCACGGTCTGCTCCACCGGGGCCGCCCCGGGAGCCTCGAAGCGGAACCGCCGCTCTCCCGGGTTCACCTCGAGCGCCGCGCCGTTCAATCGCTCCTGCGCGAGCTCTCCGTCGACGGAGACGCTGACGTCGGTCCGATCCACGCCCGCGGGCGTCCGCACGCTCACGACGACCGACGGGATCTCGGGCTCCACCTCCCGGAGCCAGGTCTGGCAATCGACGTGGAGCAGCGCCGGGCACGCCGCGCGGCTGCACAGGCGGAGCTCGGCGCGCGAGGCGAGCGGGTCCCCGGCGAGGCGCAGCTTCTGGGCCTGCTCGTACGATCGGACGCACGCGGCCTTGGTGTCGTCCGCGCGCGCCTCACGGGTCGCGGTCGCGGCGACGGCGGCGAGCGTGATGCATCCGAGGAGCTCGAACGCGGCGCGTTTCACGCCCGCAGAATACAGCGTCGACCGCGCGATCAAAGGCACTCGGGCCGGACGTGCCAGATGCCCGCGTCGTCGAGCGTGCGGCACGTGTCGGGGCGCGCCGGCGCCCGCGGGGGCCGGCGGCGCCCGGCGCTCTCCGGGGCGCCGGCCGGGGGCAGGCGCCGCGGCGAAGCGCCTGCGGAAGGCGCGCCCTTCGGCGAGGCGCTCGTCGCCGGCGCGCCCGGCGTCCCCGGCGGCGCCCCCGCGTCGTGCGCGGCGCTCGCGGCGGCGGCGCGCGCGGCGGCGGACGCGGACATCGCCACATCGAGGCGCGCCGGAGGCGCGAGCGCCGGCAGCTCCCCGCCGCTCGCGGCCGCGGGCGCCGGCGCGCCTGCGGGCGCGAGCGCCGCCGGCGCGCGGAGCGCGAGCAGCGCGGCGACGCCGGCGGCGAGCGCGAGCCCAACGCCCATGGCGAGCGCGAAGGACCTCTGCCGGGCGACCACCGCGTGGCGCCGCGTGAGGGCGGCCGGCGTCGCGCTCGAAGGCGCAGCGTCCGCGGCCAGCGGCGCGCTGGAGGGCGCGGCGCCCGCGCTCGCGGGCGTCGCGAGCGCAGCGTCCACGGCGGCCGCGGCCGGCCCGGGCACCTGCGCGGCGGCGCGCCGCTCCACGTCCAGGAGCCTCGCCGCGCGCTCGGCCAGCGCGCCGCTCGCCAGCGACTCGACCCACGCGCCGACCTGCGCGGCCGTGGACGGCGCGACGCACTGCTCGAGCGCGAGCGCCATGTCGCGCGCCGTGGCGAAGCGGCGCTCGGGCGCCCGCTGGAGACCCCGGCCGACGATCGCGTCGAGCTCGGGCGGGATCGACGGGGCCGCCGTGCTCGGCGGCGGCGCCCGCTCGTGCAGGATGCGGCTGTAGATGTGCCCCTCGGAGTCGCCGTCGAAGAGGCGCTTGCCGGTGAGCATCTCCCAGAGCACGACGGACGCGGCCCAGATGTCGCTCTGCCGGCTCGCCGTGCCGGCGCGGAGCTGCTCGGGCGCCATGTACGGCATCTTCCCCTTGAGCTTGCCGTCGCGGGTCGTGTGCGATCGCCCGGTCGCCTTGGCGATCCCGAAGTCGACGACCCGCGCGACGCCGTCGGCGCCGACGAGCACGTTCTGGGGCGAGACGTCGCGGTGGACCAGGTCGAGGGGCTCGCCGCGATCGTCGCGCGCCTCGTGCGCCGCGTGCAGCCCGTGGAGGACGCCGGCGGCGACGGCGACCGCGACGGCGGGCGGCGGCGGCGCGCCGCGCTCGGCCGCGGCGGCGAGCAGCCGCGAGAGCGCCTCGCCGGCGACGTACTCCATGACGATCACGACCTCGCCGCCCTCGTGCACGACGTCGAGCATCGGGACGACGTTCGGGTGGCGCACGCGGCTGGCCATGCGCGCCTCGTCGAGGAACATCGCGACGAGCTCCGGGTCGTGCGCGAGCTGCGCGTGGAGCCTCTTGATCGCGACGACCCGCCGGAAGCCCGACGGCCCGCGGAGGAGGCCGAAGTGGACGCTGGCCATGCCGCCCGCCGCGATCCGGTCGTGGATCGCGTAGCGCCCCCCGTGGTGGACCGCGCCGGGATCGGCCGAGCTCATCCCTTCGATCTTACACGCAAGCCGGCGCGCACGGCCGCGCTCTCCCTCCGCCGGCGCGGGCGATCTCGTGCTCTCTCCGCCGGGCGGCGCCGCACCCGCTCACGCAGGCGGCGCCGCCCCCTGGCCCTCGGCCCGGCCATCGACCGCGACCGGCTGCGTGAGCTGCTCGGCCGGGGTCCCGGCGGCCATCTGCTGCGCGAGGATGAGCTCGCGCGCCTCGGTCCGCAGCCGCGGGAGCTTCGCCGCGAACACCGCGGCCGCGGCGATGCAGCACGCGCCGCCCGACGCGACGGTCGCGGGCGCGCCGATCCGGTCCGCCAGCCAGCCCGCGAGGAGCGCGCCGAGCGGGGCCATCCCCATGAACATCATCGCGTAGACCGCCATGACGCGCCCGCGGAGCGCGTCCGGCACCATCGCCTGCACGAGCGTGTTCGAGCCCGCCATCTGCACCATCATCGAGAAGCCCACGGGCACGAGCAGCAGCGCCGACAGCCAGAAGGTGCGCGACAGCGCGAACAGCGAGAGCGCGAGGCCGAACCCCGCGCACGCCGTGGCGACCCAGCGGCCGAGGCCCCGCAGCCGCCTGCGGACCGCGAGGGCCAGCGCGCCGAGCAGCGCGCCGACGCCCGACGCGCCCATCAAGAGGCCGAGGCTCCGCGGCCCGCCGCCGAGGATCTCCTCGGCGAAGACCGGCATCAGCACCGCGTACGGCATCGCGGTGACGCTCACGACCCCGAGCAGCAGGAGGATCGCGCGGATCGCCCGGGTGCGCGCCACGAACCGGAAGCCCTCGACGGCCTCGAGGATCGCGGACGCGCGCACCCCGACGGCCGGGCGCGGCGGGACGCGCATCGCGAGGAGGCTCGCGATGACGGCGACGAAGCTCACCCCGTTCGCGAGGAAGCACCACGCCTCGCCGATCTCGCCGACCAGGATGCCCGCCGCGGCGGGGCCGAGGATCCGCGCCCCGTTGAACATCGACGAGTTCAGGGCGATGGCGTTGGGGAGGTCCTCCCTGCCGACCATCTCGACCACGAACGCCTGCCGCGTCGGGATGTCGAAGGCGTTCACCACGCCGAGGAGCACGCTGAACCCGAGGATGTGCGCGACCTCGATCCTCCCCGTCATCGTGAGCGCGGCGAGCCCGAACGCGAGCGCCATGGCGACCGACTGCGTGCAGACGAGGATGCGGTGGCGGCTCCGCCGATCGGCCACCGCGCCCCCGATGGGCGCGAGCAGGAACACCGGGATCTGCGTGGCGAACCCGACGGCGCCGAGCAAGAGCGAGGAGCCCGTGAGCCGGTAGACGAGCCAGGACTGGGCGACCGTCTGCATCCAGGTGCCGACCAGCGAGACGAGCTGGCCCGCGAAGAAGAGCCGGTAGTTCCGGTGGCGCAGCGCCCGCAGGAGCGACGGGCCGGTCGAGGACGGCGGCGTGGGACCCATGCGGCGTTGACCTCCGGCGCTCCTCTTAGAGGCCGCGACCAGCGCCGGCCACCCCGGAGGCGCCCGCGACGGCGCGCGGTTCATCCTCGCGAAAGACAAGCAGCGCCTCGACACGAGCGGGTCCGGCGCCTGGAGCGCCAAGCCACGATGATCGCCCCGCACCGGAAACACGGTTGACCCGCTTGAAGGACTGCCAAGGTGCCCAGACGAAATGATGAAGATGCCTGGCGAGGGAGAACGTGGGAAGGAGTTTCCGGCGCGCCCGGGCCGGCGCGCGTCAGCGACTCCGGCGGCCCGGGCCGGGCTGAGGGCGTTTGCGTCGAGGCCTCCCGGGCGCGTCGGCCCGGGCCGCCCGCGCCGGGCCCTTGGCCCCGCTCGCCTCCGGCCGCTCGAGCGACGCGTGGAGGGCCCGGATCTGCGCGGCGGTCGAGAAGAAGCGCAGGGCCTGCCCCTCTCGGGTCGGAGCCCCTTCCCTCAGGCCGTGAGGCAGCGCCGGGCACTCGTCGAGGAGCGCGCGGAACATCGATGTCGCCTCGGCCCCGAGCTCGAGCTCGATCCGGGCGAGCCCGCCGCGCGAGCGCCACGGCTTGCCCGCGTCGCAATCCGCCTCCAGCCCGCGGGCCATGCGCTCGATCTCGCGGGCTGCCCGCGCGTCGACCTGGGCCTTTGCCAGGCTGGCCAGCGTCCTCCGGAGCGCGCCTCCGGCGACGAGCGACACCTCGTGATGCAGGAGGTGCCAGCCGGCCATGAACATCTTCACCGCGTCGTGCTCGGTCATCGTCGCCGCGAGCTCGTCCGGGCCTGGCCGCTTCCGCCCCGCGCGCCCTCCGGCGAGGCGCTCGAACCCGAGGTTGCATGTGCAGAGGGCGGCCTCGACGGCCTCGAAAGGCCGGAGCGCGCGGCCGTCATGGCTGCAGCCGGAGAGGAGGACGTTCACGAGGTAGCTCAGCTCCAGGAGCCGCTTCGCGTACAGGTCCGGATCGCGCGCCATCACCTCGCGGACCGCGGCCGTGAACAGGAGGTCTCCCCCGCGGCTCGGGCCGGCCGTGAGCAGCGGCGGCTCCGCCGCGGGCGGCAGGATCTCCGCCTCGCGCAGCACCTCGAGGAAGCGCCGGACGTCCTCCGCGGGCGCCGCGCTCTCCCCGTCGCCGGGCCGCCGGCCCGCGGCGGCGGCCGAGCGGGGCTTCACCGCCGCCGCCCGGAAATGCGCGCGCGTGACGGCATCGTACGTGCTGGCCTTCAGGATCTCCTCCAGCGGCGTGATCCGCGCCAGGTTGAGGAAGCTCACGGCCGCGGAGGGGGCGACGAACCCCTCTCGCTCGCGCCGGTCTTCCCGCTCCGCGGCCACGTCGGACTCCAGCATCTCCTCGGAGGTGAGGACGTCGTAGAGGCCGCCGGACTCCTCGATGTGCTCGGAGGAGATGGCGCAGCACCTCTCCAGCAGGGCGCGCAGGAGGGCGTGGTGCTGCCGGTCGAGCTCGACCAGGACCTGGAGGATGGCGTCCCAGCTCCGGTGGTTCGTGGCGATGACGCGGAACCCCTCGAACTCCTGGTAGAGGCAGCTCTCGAGCGCCTTGTCCACGAGGTCGTCGTCGTCCGAGCGCTCCGCGCTCGACATCTGCACGGCGAGCTCGTCGACGTCGATCACGAGGACGTGCTTGCACAGGGCCAGCGTGACGAGGTCCTCGTCGAGCTCGGCGAGCTTCTGCGCCGCGAACGCCTCGCCGGCCTCGAGCATGACCTCGAGCCAGAGGGCGAATCGATCGGCGTCGAACGTCTCGTCCTTGCCCGGGCGCTCGCTGCGCCAGAGGTCCTCGTCGAAGATGCCCTTGAGCTGCTCGGTCGTCGCGAGCGCGACGATCTCGCCCGCGTCCTCCAGGCCGATGTGGCGGATGAGCCGGGTGAGGACAGGGGCCTCGAGGCCCTGCACGAGGTGAACGAGGCCCGGCTGCTCGAGGAGCCGCGCCACGAGGTGGCGAGGACGGGTCGATCTGGCAAGCGGTGTTGTCATGACTCCCCTCTTCTTAGCGCCCTGAGCGCAGCTGCGTAAACAGCTCTGACGCCGTGGCGGCGGGAAATCAGCGGTATTTGTTGCGGCGAACAGGGCCCCGCGTGGCCCGGCGCGAACGCTCGCTCGCAAACGAGGGAGTTGCTCGCAAAACCACTTGCGAACGGACTGCCGATCATCCATAATATAGTGCGTGGCGACAGCCCATCAGGCCACCGCGCCTCGCTGCACCTCGCCGAGAGAGCGCCCCCGCCCGTAACATTCCTCACACCACCCCCACACCACGCACCGCGCCTTGGGCGGCCAGCCGGCTCGGGGGATCTGCGGAGCGCGCCCGGCCGGGGCAGAGTTGGGCTATAGGCTCTCGCCCATGAACCGATTCCGCTCCATCGCCGGCGCATTCTTCCTGGCCGGCCAAATCTTCGCGCTCGGGTGCAGCGCTCCCCGCCCGGAGCCCGAGATCGCCTCGTCGGCCACGCAGAGCGGCTACGCCGAGCGTTACCCTGCCGAGCTGCAGGCCGCGGCCGCGTCGTTCAGCGAGCGCGAGGACCTCGCGAAGCGCACGGCCGACCAGTTCGGCGCGTATCCGGACCAGCTCAAGAAGCCGGACTGGAAGGCGGTCCTCGATGTCATGGAGCAGGCGGACGCGGCTGGTCGTAGCCACGACTACGTGGAGCGCGTGCGCGCCGCGGACGGCGCCGTGGCGTTCTTCAACGACAACCAGGAGGAGCTCACGCGCAGGGTGAGCGGCGCCGCGCAGTACGTCGTCAAGCAGAAGGGCTGCGAGGCGGACGTCACGGGCGCCACCTCCCGTGCGCTCGAGGAGGGCGTCGAGCGTCAGCTCGGGAAGTACGTCCGCGCCCGCAACGAGGCGCACCGTCGCATCGAGCGTTACCGCGCCTCGCTCGGCAAGGAGAACGCCGAGGTGCTGGAGAAGCAGGCCGACGCGGTGAGCTTCACGAGCTACGTGGTCCACATCGATCTGGTCGAGCACAAGCTCCGCCTGCGGCGGATGCTCGAGGAGATCGAGACCATCAAGACCTCGATCGACGAGGCGATCGAGGCCGAGCGCGCGTTCCAGGCCTCGGGCAGGCGCACCGACGAGGAGAAGAAGGCATCGGAGGCGCGCATCGAGGAGCTCGGTCGCAGCAAGGCGATGCTCGACGCCTCCGCGACCCAGGCGAAGCAGATCGACGAGGCCATGGAGGAGCGCATCGAGGCGGCGCAGAAGGCCTACCGCGAGGCGTTCGCCCGGCTACGCAGCACGCTCCGCAAGAACGCCGGCCTCCCGGACGATCCCTCCGAGGGCTGACCCAGCTCCCCGTCCCCCGTCCCCCGTCCCCCGTCCCCCGTCCCCCGTCCCCCGTCTTTCGTGCTCGTCCGCGTGCGCGTGCGCGTGCGCGTGCGCGCTCCATCCCCTCTTCCGCTCCGCCTCTCTCTCCCTCTCTCTCCCTCTCCCCCCTCTCCTCCCCTACCCCCCCCACCTCTCCGCCATCACCAGCGTCTTCCGGTTATCCGGCAACGTCAAAAACCTCTCCCTCCACACCGGATCACTGATCTTCGCCGCCCTCTCCAGCAACCTCTCCTTCGCCGCCGCGATCGCCGCCGCGCAATCCGCCTCCATCCCGTTCGCCTCCAGCGCCTCCGCGTACACGAGCCTCACCGACGACTCCCCCTCCTCGATCGCCCCGAGCGCCCGCAGCATCGAGTACGCCTCCCCCGCCGCCGAGAGCCCCTCGTCGAACCTCCCCAGCCCGAGCAGCGCCCGCGCCCTCACCGCCACCGCCGCGGCCCGCAGCGGCGGCGCGCTCTGGAGGATCTCCGCCGCGGTGCACGCCTCCCGCTCCGCCCCCTCGAAGTCCCGCGCGAGCAGCGCGATCCGCGCGAGGTACGTCCTCGCGCTCCCCTCCGTCCGCGGATCCCCGAGCCGCTGCAGGAGCGCGATCGCCTCGCGCTCGGTCCGCTGCGCCTCCTCGAGCCTCCCCCGGTACCCGAGGACGTGCCCCAGGTTGCTGAGCGTCGCCGCCGCGAGCTCGTGGAGCCCCATCCACTCCGCGCCGGCCAGCGCGCTGCGCAGCATCGCCTCCGCGCCCTCGAAGTCGCCGAGCTCGGCGTGCATGTACCCCACGTTCATCCGCACCGCGCACGCGTTGCCGCGATCGCCGGCGCGCTCGAACGCCTCCAGCGCCGCCTCGAGCCCCACGAGGCACGCCCCGGGATCGCCGCTCACGAGCGCCCGGATCGAGCGCGCCTCGTGCAGCCGCGCCACCACCTCGACCTCCCGCGCCGCGAGATCGGTCCCGTCGCCCTCGATCGCCTCGATCAGCGCGTCGGCGATGGCGTAGCGCCCCCCGAACGCGAGCAGCAGCGCGCCCTCGCCGAGGCACATGTGCTTCGCCACGAGCGCCCCCTCCTGGGCCGCCTCCGCGGCCTGGGCCGCGCTCATCCAGCGCTCCACCCGCTCGAAGCCGCCCAGCTTGCCCGCGGCCACCGCGACCTGCTTGATCGCCGAGAACCACGCCGCCGTGCCGGGCGCGAGCCGCTCCACCGCCTCCGTCCCGCGCTGCTCCGCGAGCGCGAGCTCCCCGCGCCAGACGTGCGCCTCGGCCTCGACGAGGCGCAGCTCGCCGAGCGTCCGCGAGGCCGGACCGCACGCGATGCCGCGCTCGGCCCGCTCGATCGCGGCCGCGAGGTCCTGCGCCCGGAGCGCCTGCTCCGCCGCGCGGCAGTACGAGGACGCCGCCCGCGACAGCTCGCCCCCGCGCTCGAAGTGCTCGGCGAGCGCCATCGGATCCGCCGCGCCCGCGCGCTCCAGCCACTCGCCGGCGAGCCGGTGCCCGAGCCGCCGATCGCCCTCGGTCAGCATCTCGTAGGCCGCCTCGCGCACGATCGCGTGCTGGAAGCTGTACTCGACCTCGCCCGGGAGGCTCCCCTCGCCGCGGCGCGCGATGACCTCGCGCTGCTCCAGCTCGACGAGCTTGGCCGCGACCTGCGCCCCGCCCACGAGCGCCGCGACGCCGCCCTGCCAGAACGTCTGGCCGAAGACGCTCGCCGCGCGCAGCACGCGCCGCGCCTCGACGTCGAGCGCCTCGAGGCGCGCCTGCACCATCGCCAGCACCGTCTCCGGCAGGTCCGCGCCCTTGCCGTCGGCCACGGCGCGGAGCTGCTCCTCCAGGTAGAACGCGTTGCCGTCGGCGCGGTCGACGATCATCGCGAGCAGCTCGGGCGCGACGTCGTCGCCGAGCACCTGCCGCGCGAGCCGCTCGCTCGCCCGGCGCGGCAGGCCCGAGAGCTGCACCTCGTGCACGCCGCGCCCCGCCCAGAGCTTCGGGAAGAGCTCGCGCACGTCGGGCCGGCCGAGCGCGAGCACCATGAGCGGCTGATCGGCCAGGTTGCGGAGCGCCGCGTCCACGAGCGTGACGCTGGGCAGGTCGCCCCAGTGCAGGTCCTCGAGCACGAGGACCACCGGCCTGGCCGAGCACTCGGCCCGCAGGAACTCCTCCCACGCGAGGCGGATCTGGTCGCTCATCAGCACGGGGCTGCGCCGCGCCGCCATGAGCTGCACGCTGTCGCCGTCGGGGAACGGCACGCCCATGAGCTCGCCGAGGAACGCGGCGACGCGCGCCGGATCGGCGGCGCCGTACCGCTCGACCCGCGCGCGGATCTTGTGCTGCCGCGCCTCGAGCGGCTCGCCGTCGAACAGGCCGATCGCGCGCCGGAGCGCCGGGGCGAGCAGGGCGAAGGCCGAGCCCGCGCTCATGGGGTCGCCGCGCCCGATCCACACCTCCATGTCCTCGCCCCGGTCGCGGAGCCGCCGGATGAGCTCGGTGCGGAGGCGGGATTTGCCGGCGCCCGCGGGCGCGGTCACGAGCACCGCGCTCGGCGTCGACTCGTCGACGCAGTGCGAGAACGCCGCCTCGAGCAGCGCGAGCTCGCGGTCGCGGCCGACGCACGGCGTGGGCTTGCCGAGCAGGGGCGGCGTCGTGGCCAGCGCCTCGCGCTCGCCGTGGAGGCGGATGCCGTCGCGGTCGCGGGTGACGCTGAACCGGGAGCCGAGCAGCCCCGCGGTCACCTCGTCCAGGCGGACCGCGTCCGCGGCGGCGGGCGCGCGCGGGGACGGCAGGAGGTGGACGGCGCGATCGATGAGCTCGCCGACCGGCAGCCGCGACGACATCTCGGCGCGCCCGGTGACGAGCGCCACGGGCACGCAGCCGAGCAGCGCGTTCAGCGCGAGCGCGCAGCGCGCCGCCTGCGCGGCGAGGTCGGTCGGGGTGCCCGTGGCGGAGAGCACGATGAGCGGGGAGCGGGACTCCAGGATCTCGAGCTCGCCCTGGTAGCGCTCGGCCACGGCGAGGAGCGCCTTGCTGCGCTCGAGGTCCTCCTCCTGGGAGCGCGTCGCCTCCGCGTCGCCGGCGACGTCGCGCGCGAGCACGAGGCACATCATCTTGCGCTCGTTGGTGGTGATCTCGCCCCCGAGCAGGCTCGACGCCGGGCGGCTGCTCACGGCGCCCGCGGAGCGCTCCTCGAGCGCGAGGAGCTCCGCCGCGACCGCCTCGCCGTCGCGGGGCCGGGCCTGGGGCTGCTTGGCGAGCAGGCGCGCGACGAGATCGTCGAGCGCCTCGGGGATGTCCCCGCGCAGCTCCCTTAGCCGCGGCGGGTCCTCGAGGATGACCTTGATGAGCACCGAGAGCCCGTCGGCGCCCTGGAACGCCGAGCGGCCGGTGAGGCACTTGAAGAGCACGCAGCCGAGCGAGAAGACGTCGGCGCGGGCGTCGATGTGCGGCTCGCTGCGGGCCTGCTCCGGCGCCATGTAGCCCGGGGTGCCGAGCATCGTGCCGGGCATGGTGAGGTGCCGGTCGATGGCGCCGAGGCGCACGACGCCGAAGTCGATGAGGGTGACGCCCTCGACGGCGCCGCCGACGAGGAACAGGTTGCTCGGCTTGAGGTCGCGGTGGACGATGCCGGCGCGGTGGATGACGCCGAGCGTGGAGGCGACGCTCGTGGCGAGCGTGAGGCTCTCGTCGACGGTGAGCGGCTTCCTGGCGAGGCGCTCGGTCAGCGTCTCGCCCTCGAGCCACTCCATCGCGAGGTAGGGGTGGCCCGCGCCGGTCGCGCCGTGCGCGATGTAGCGCACGATGCCCGGGTGCCTGAGCGCGGTGAGCCCCTCGAGCGCCTCGGCCTCGCGCGCGAACCGGACGGCCTCCTGGAGCCCGCGGCGCTGCAGCACCTTGAGCGCCACCGCCTCCTGCGTGACCAGGTCGAAGGCGCGATAGACGTCGCCCATCCCGCCCGAGCTGGCGAGGCGCTCGATCCGGAAGCGACCGTCGATGACGTCTCCCACGCGCATCCCGGCGCCCCGTGTTACCTGAGATCCCGCATGAGCTTGCTTACAACGTGAGTAGACGAACTCGGCGCCGATCGCCAGCGGGTCTGCCCGGAACGTCACCGCGCCTGGCGCGCCGGCGGGCGCGACCGCGGCCGGGGGCGGCGGGCGCGACCGCAGCGAAGGGGGGCGGGCGGGTCCTTATCCCACGAGGTGCGGCGATGCAGGTCGAGCCAGGCGCGCGGGCGGCCGCCCCTGCCGGCTCGCTCGGGGCGGCGTGGCGGGGGGTGCCGCGCGCGCCCGTGGCCCTCCTCCCCGCGCGTCCCCGAGCGCGCACCGGGAGGCGCGCGTCGGGGCGATCGAAGGAGCCTGGGCCGAGCAGGAGAGTTTGCCTGGGCGGGTCGCTCTCGCGCGAGGGGTCTTGATGCATGTCGGCCTCTCGCGGCGACAGCGGTCCGCGGGGGAGAGGGTATATCGATAGCACAGGCGCCTCGGAGAGCGGCTGTTGGCGGACCGAGGACGAGCTTGCCGGGGCGAGCCGTCGCGCTCTGTCGTCGTGTGCTGGGTGTGCTGGTATCCCGCGGCGCCCGAGGTGCGAGGGCAGGAGGGAGCTCGTCGCCCTGGTCGCCGGGCCCGGGAGCGTCGCCCCCGCGGCGAGGACGGCACGGGCTCTCGGATCGGGTTCCTTCCGGCCATCTTCGCGGGTATGGTCGGGCCGGGTGTCCTGGCTGCCCTCGTCGCTGGCCGCCCGGCACGACGACCGCGCCCTCGGGGTCAGCCAGACCTCGGCAGAACAGACCACCGCCCGCACCGAGACCTCGATCCCCACGGGAGCTTCTGATGAGAGAGCACGCAGCACTCCGGACGACAGGGACTCTCGCGACGGTGACGGCCGCGGCGCTCGCCCTCGTGTGCGGGAGCGCGGCATGCAACGCGATCTCGGGGGTCGGCGCGCTCGACTTCTCGGGCACCGCCGGCACGACGGGCGGCGGCGCAGCCGGCAGCGGCGGCGGTACGGCCGGCGGTGACGCGGGCAGCGGCGGCGCTGGCGGCACGGGCGGCGCCGGCGGCGCCGGCGGCACGGATGGTGTCGGCGGCGCCGGCGGCATGGGCGGCGCCGGCGGCATGGGCGGCGCCGGCGGCACGGGCGGCGCCGGCGGCACGGGCGGCGCCGGCGGCACGGACGTCGACATCTCTTACGAGATCCCCTGTGGGAACGGCAACGTGGCGATCGGCATTCACGGCCGGAGCGGCGGCTCGGTCGACCGTATCGGCCTGATCTGCGCGCCGCTCGCCGGCGACGGCACCCTGGGCACCGCCTTTCAGACCGTGACCGCCGGCGGCGACGGCGGCTCGCCGGGCAGCGTGCTCTGCCCTGCGAGCCAGGTCCTCGTCGGGATCCGCGTCTGGGTCGACTCCCTGGTTCACCGGATCGATCTGCTGTGTCAGACGATCGAACAGTGGAAGATGAGCGAGAGCACCCCCAATGTCGTCCCTGGCATGGGCAACGTCCACAGCACAGGGTACGAGGTCAAGTGCCCGATGGGGAGCGCCATCATTCAGTTCCACGGCGACGCCGACGAGCTCGTGCGCTCCGTGAATCTGGCGTGTCGCAAGCTGTGACGGGCCGTCCTCACGTCCGCGCTGCGGCGCTCGCGAGAGCGCCTCACGAAGCCGGACCGAGTCAGCGACAGGAGACGCGCGCCGGAGAAGGCTGCGAGCGCGGGGGCTCGAGGGCGGCGACCCCGTACGAGCGCCTCGCGTCCGGCGAGGTCCTGGGGTAGGTTCCGCGGCCGATGGACACCCGAACTTACTTCCAGGGCAAGAGCCTTCTCGTCACCGGCGGATCGAGCGGCATCGGGCTCGCGTTCGCGCGGCTCGTCGCGGGGTACGGCGCCTCGGTGACGCTGGTCGCGCGCCGCCGCCCGCTCCTCGACGAGGCGGCGGTGGCCATCCGGCGCGAGCACCCGTCCGCGCGCGTCGACGTGCTGGAGCTCGACATCAGCCGCGCGGACGACGTCGCGCGGGCGATGGAGTCGTTCCTCGCCGACCGGCCGGTCGACCACCTCGTGAACAACGCGGGCGCGGTGATGCCGGGGCGCTTCCTCGAGCTCCCGATCGAGCAGTTCCGGGCGATGATGGACGTCAATTTCTTCGGCGCCGTCCACCTGAGCAAGGCGGTCTTGCCGGCGATGGCGGCGCGCCGGAGCGGTCATGTGCTCAACGTCTCGTCGCTGGCGGGGGTCATCGGCATTTACGGCTACACGCCGTACGCGGCGAGCAAGTTCGCGCTGATCGGGTTCTCGCAGGCGCTGCGCGCGGAGATGTGGCCGCACGGCGTCCGGGTGAGCGTGTGCATGCCGCCGGACACGGACACGCCGCAGCTCGCGTTCGAGAACCAGTACAAGCCGGCCGAGACGAAGGCCATCGCGGGCAACGTGAAGACGCTGGAGCCGGACGCGGTGGCGCGCAGCATGGCCGAGGGCATGGCGCGCGGGCGATTCGAGATCTACCCGGACGTGGGCTCGCGGGTGAGCGCGATCGCGCAGGGGGTGATCCCGGGCGTGGTCCGGTGGGTCTGCGACAGCGCGCAGCGGAAGGCCGGGACCGCGGCGCGCTGAGCGCGGCGGGGCCGCCATCGTCCGTCAAGCCACCTCCCGTCGTCCGTCAAGCCACCTCCCGCGTCCTCCTGTCGCGGCGCGCGGCAGATACCGGGGCTTCCGTCGGCAGCCGGCTTCTGGTACGGGAGCCCGGCTTCTGGAGATCGGCTCCGTGGCTCCGTCCGGTCCGGGGCCCGGGCGAGGAGAGACGCACCTGTGCGAAGGAACATCCGAGTCGGCGTCATGCTTGCGCTGGGCGCGGCCGTCCTGTCCGGCGCGGCGGAGAGCAGGGGTGAGGCGCGGGAGGAGGCGGTCGCCCGGCTCGTGGCGCAGGCGAACGCCGCCGCCCGCGAGGATCGGCTGGCCGACTCGCGAGACCTCTGGAGGGCGGTGTGGCAGCTCGACCGCTCCCAGGTCGCCGCGTGCAACATCGGGGCGCTGTCGCTCCGGCTCGGCGATGCGCCGGGCGCGGTGCGCTGGCTGTCGGTCTGCAAGGAGATCATGCGCGCGCCGAGGACGCCCGAGGAGCGCGCCCTGCACGCGTCGCGGCTCAGCGACCTGGCCCGCGCGCGGCAGCTCACCGGCGAGATCCACGTCATCGCGCCCGCGGGCGCGGCGATCGCGATCGACGGCGCGCCTGTCCAGGTCGAGGGCGAGAGGCCCATCCCGGTCGCCCCGGGGCGCCACCTGGTGCGCGCCGTGCTGGACGGGCAGATCGCGACCGCGGAGGTCGACGTTCCGCGCGGCGAGGCGCGGGAGGTGGTGCTCACCTTCCCTGCCCCGGGCGCGGGTGCGGGCCCGGAGGACGCCCCGGCGGGCGCGGGCCTGCGCGCCGGGCCCACGGCCGAGCGGCCCGCAGCGGCCGAGCGGGCGGCGGTCCCGACCCACGCGCAATCTCCCCCGAGGCCGCGGCCGGATCTCGTCGCCGGCGGCGTCGGGCTGTCCGCCGCCCTGGCGACGGTCGGCGGCGTGATGCTGCTCGGCGCGGAGAGAAAGGACGAGGCGGGCCGCTCCTACGCGGTCGCCGCGGGGGCGAACGGCTGCTTCCGGCTGAGCCGGCCGATGTGCCGGGAGTCCGCCTCGGCCTACGACGACGCGCGCCTGTTCCGGAGCGTGGGCATCGCCGGCCTCATCACGGGCGGCGCCGTGCTCGCGGCGACGCTCGGGTACACGTTCTACCCGCGCGGGTCGGCGGAGATCGCGGTGTCGGCCAGCGGCGTTACGGTGACGGGTCGCTTCTGATCTGGCGTTCGACAAGGCACCTGGCCAGCTCGAAGGCGCGCCCCGCGCGCGACCCGTGCTGGCGAAAACTTGCGTGACAGGCCCGGGTCGACCGCGGCATGCTGGGCGCCTCGAAGGACCAGGTAGACGACACCCCGGCGGATTGGGGCCGCCAGGGTGCCGGCGCCGCAGCCTCGTGCCGGAGGACTGGACGCATGGGTGGATCCGTCAAGCATTGTGCCGCAGGTTTCCTTACTCTTCTCAGCGCAGCGCTCTTCTTCGCCTGCGGCGATGGGCCCTATCAGGGGGGCAGGTGCGCGACCACGGACCACTGCCAGTCGGAGGACCAGAACGTCCCCGGCACGATCTGCGTCGATGAGCACTGCGTGTGCGGGGAGCCTGGCAAGGTGATCTGCTGCGCGCGCGGCGAGGAAGAGCCGAGCTGCTTTTTGGAGTGCCGCGAGTGCAGCGAGTGCGCGGAGGGCACGCTGGAGTGCTCGGGATACCCCGAGCCGTCCGGGGGCTGCGAGAGCGACGCGGAGTGCCCTGGCCCGCCGGATCCGCGGTGCGGCGCCGGGCGGTGCGTGGACGGCGCGTGCGAGGTGGAGATCACGCGAGGGCCGATCGCGTCGCAGCGCCGCGGCGACTGCAAGGTCGAGGAGTGCACGGCCGACGGGCGCGTGGTCAGCGTGGCGGCTTACGACGCCTACGATGATGGCAACCAGTGCACGCTGGATGTCTGCGAGATCGACAGGCCGCGAAATCTCATCATGAATGGCGTCACATGTCCCGACTCGAACGCCGGGCGATGTCATGAGGGCGAATGCGTGCAGTGTGTTGCCGCAGACCCATCGCTGTTGTGCCCCGGGGGACTGGCGTGTGATGGGGTCTGGTGCGTACCGGAGCACTGCGTGAACGGCACGCGAGACCCAGGGCTCGGGGAGACCGGCTTCAACTGTGGTGGCCGGTGCCGACCTTGCCAGCCGAGCGAGCGGTGTGCTGCGGCCACCGACTGCGTGAGCGGCGTGTGCACGAACGGAAGCTGCCAGATCCCGACGTGCAGCGACGGCGTGAAGAACGGCACCGAGACGGGCATCGACTGCGGCGCGCCGTCGTGCCCGCGCTGCGCGCCCGGCCGAGGCTGCAAGACCGGCGCGGACTGCACGAGCGGCGTGTGCTGGCGCGGCCTCTGCGAGGCGCCCACCTGCAGCGACGGCGTGAAGAACGGCGATGAGGCCGGCGTCGACTGCGGCGGCGAGGGCTGCGACGCGCCCTGTCCCGGCTGATGGCCGACGGACCCGCCGGGGTCCGTGCGCATGGATGCGCGCCAGGACCGCTCGACCAGCACGGCGACGTCCGGCGCGCCCTCCCGCCGCGGTACCGGCGGGGGTGGACGCCCGGAACGCGTGCCGCTCCCCAGGCCACGACCGCGCCCGCCCGAGTGACACTACGTGTGCCCGAATGTTTACAGGAGAGCATCCGAAGTGACACTACGTGTGCCCGAACGTTTACAGGAAAGCATCCGAAGTGACACTACGTGTGCCCGAACGTTTACAGGAGAGCATCCGAAGTGACACTACGTGTGCCCGAACGTTCACAGTACGGGGTACCCCTGAGCTCTCGCGGCTGCCCGGACAGGCTTCCCCCGGTCCACCCGAAAGGTACACGCGTCCATTTCGTGCTTCCGACGGCTGCGAGACGCCGCGAACGTGCACGGTCGAGCGTGCCCGCGGCTACATTCGCGGGGTCGCGGAGATCCGGGCCGGCACCGGCAAGTACGACATGGCCAGCGACGGGATGGCGCTGGCCCATCTGTACGAGGAGCACGCCAAGCGCTCCGTGGGAAGCACCCCTTCACCCGGGAGGAGTTCGCAGCGCTGCAGGAGGCGAGCGAGTGGCTGCTCGACAACCTCACTCCCGACGGCGCTCGCCGCCCGGTCGCCAGGCAGCGCGGCGAGGCCGAGATGATGCGGGATCGGCTCTGGACCCTCATGGTCCGGCGCCACGCGGACCTGCGCAAGATCGGCTACTACTTCCACGGCGACGCCTTCGAGGAGATGACCCCGAAGCTCCAGTCACGCGTCGCGAGGAGCACGGCGCAGGCCGAGGAAGAAGAGGCGGAGGCGGAGGAGATCGAGGAAGAGGACGAGGAGATCGAGGAGGAGGTGGTGGTGGAGGACGACGGCGAGGCCGAGCAGCCCACTGCACCTGCATCCTCCTGAGCCGCTCGCAGGAAAAAACCGCCCTTCCCACGAGTGGGTGGAGCGCGACCTCATGGGCAGCCCCACGCGCATCCGCTTCGGGGACGGCCGCGAGATCAAGCTCCAGTACGACCTGTGCAACCGCGAGGTGACGCGGGAGCTGCCGGAAGGCGGGGCGATTCACTCCTTCCGCGACGCGATCGGCCTGCTCACGCAGCGGTGCGTCACGACGGCGGGGGCCAGCGTACGGCCGGGAGAGCCGGGGTGGGTGGACCCGGTGCCCCGGGCCACGGTCTGGCAGAAGAGCTTCGCGTACTCGCCTGGCGGCGAGCTCATCGCAGAGCACGATCCGCGCGTGGGCACGACACGCTACGAGCACGGTCCGCTGGGTCAGCTCATCGCGGTGATCCCTCCGGGCATCCAGAAGCTGATGTACGGGTATGACGAGACGGGCAACCGCCTTGCATCGAGCGGGGAGCGGTACGCGGCCGGCGGCAAGATGCTGCAGCGGGGGAACGTCGAGTACAAATATGGCGCGGCAGGGGCGCTGGTCGAGCGGCGTGACACGAGCTCCTCGGCGCCCGCGTGGCGTTACCGGTGGGCCGACACCGGGCTGCTCCAGCAGGTCGTCAAGCCCGACGGAACCACGCTGAGCTTTCTCTACGACGCCTTCGCGCGCCGCGTGATGAAGAAGGTCGAGACCCCGGGCGGCGGCACGTCCGTGCACCGGTACGTCTGGACCGGCGACGTGGTGCTTCACGAGGTCCGCCGCCTCGTGCCACGTGCCGGAGATCCCGTGGTCGAGGTGCGCACGTACTGCCACGGGCCCAGGGATCCGGTGCCGATGGCGCAGCGCAAGGACAGGATCGTCGGCGGGCAGCGCGTGGACGGCGCCTGGGAGTTCCTCGTGACCGACGCCAACGACGCGCCGGACGCCATCCTGTCGGGCCAGGGCAAGGTGCTCGCCGAGGTCGAGATGGATCCCTGGGGCAACGTCAGCGACGCGACGCGCGGCACGACCTCGTTCCGGTTCCCGGGTCAGTACGAGGACGAGGAGACCGGGCTGTTCTATAACCGCTACAGGTACTACGACCCTGAGCTCGGCCGCTACATCAGCCCGGATCCGATCCGGCTCCAGGGCTCGCTGCATGCGTACGCGTATGCGGGCAACCGGCCCGACTCGGCGATCGATCCGGACGGGCTGCAGACCATCGTCACGATCACACGCCGGGACGGCTCCACCATCGAGCGCAGCCAAGGCGAGGAACAACCCTATCATATCGCGGTTCAGCGGGCCCTCTCGCCCTGCACGGCGCACACCGCTGGAGCTCCGGCCGTCCAGATGGAGACGGACGCCTCGGCCGAGCGCGGTGGTAGGCGGCCGTCGGCGTGCGCCGAGCCGGCTGCGCTGTCCGCGCACTTGCGGGACTGGGAACAGCGGAACTGTTCGCCGCGAGGCACGCGCGCGCCCATCCACCCCGACTCCGAGGATGGGCGGCGTTCGCTCGCCGATGCGCTCGGGGAAATTGAGGAGAAAAACGGGATCGCCGCTCGTGATCAGGCGAACAGACCGATGGCCCCCTGCGCGAACTGCAGCCAGACCATCCCGAACCTGTGGCGATTGACCGGACCCAACGCGACGCCGCCGCCCAACGTGATCGCACCCGGCTACACGCCGCAAGCGATCAGGTCGATGCAACAAGGAGGGAAGCACGGTCCGCCGCAGCGATTCACCGCGCCGCAGGAGTCAACCCCCTCGTACGAGCAGCGGCTGCGCGAGCACAACCAGCGCCATGGAGACAACCGCGTGGTACACGCCTGGGATCCTGAGACTGGGTGGGGGTCCAGCAGACCATGAACAGCAAGACACCGATCTCGGAGCGCGCGCTTCAGGTTCTCGTCGAGAACGGCTGCATGCCTCCGGGCTGGAACCGCGACGTGCTGCTCGACTGGCTGGTACAACACGGCGTGCCGCGCTTCGACGTCCTCATCGCATGGGAGGAGGCGCTACACGACATCCGTGACCGTCTTTACCTCCCTCGCAGCCCATGCGCAGCCAGCGAGAAGGGCTGCCGCGGGCGCCGATCGAACTATCTGATGTTCCTTCCTGACGGCCTGAGCTACTGGACCATGAGGTCCTATCCCGGCGGTCGTGTACCGAACGTGCGCGAGCACGAAGGCAAAAAACTCGTGCTCTTCGGGGAATCGTCCGCGCCGGTGCGCTATTTTTATATGGACGAGGCTGGCCGCGTCTTCGAAGTCACGCCGTGGCGCCCCTGTCACCTGGTCGCGCGATCTCCTTTCATCCACCTCGAGCGAGCGATCCTCGAATCGATGACCCTCAAAGCGGAGGCGCAGCTCCGTTGCCAAGGGAACGTGGCCGAGGAGCTCGCGGGCGCCCTCGACGTCCCACTGATCCAGGAGGCGAGCGACGAGGTGGAGCAATCCCGCGCGGACGGTCGCTTCATCCTTCAGCACCGCGATCCGCAGCACACCGATGTGTTTCTCCTGTCGCTGGATCACGCCCCGCTGCTCCTGCGCGCGCTGAAGCAGCTCGGTGTGCGCGCATTTCTCCAGGGCCCGAGTTTTTCAACCGTCACGTTCGAGCCGCCAGAGCCGGCACCTCCGCTCGCCGCTCCGGCGGGTAAGGAGGCGATCCAGCTCTGGTCGTTCGGGGGCATCCGTGGGTTCATCTCGATGGAAGGAGACGCGCTTGTGCAAACCGCCGGCCGACACACCGAGGTGCGCCGGCGCGAGGTTCGCCGCGGTCTCGGGAAACGGCGATCCACCGAGGTGCGGCGGTGCCTGCTCGGCGAGTCGGACCTCGGGATGTTCTCACCACGCGCGCGCGAGTACCTTCTGGCGGTGAACGTGCGACGCGATCCGGTCGAGATCCCGGAGGCGGACGAGCTGGAGCGGATGCTCCGGACCTGGGGGCTGCCCTCGTATCCCGCGCTCGTGGACTTTCATGCGAGCTGGGCCGGGTTCGCCTGGGGCAGCGCTGAGACCCCTAACCAGCTCGGGACGTTCGGCCTGCTGCTCGCCAATTTCCCCCCGCCCGAGCCGCCGATCGAGCGGCGAAGGCCGGGTAGCCCGCCCAGCATGAGCCTCGAGTGGGAGGGTCGCGAGCTCGTGATGATCGGGGCGACGCAGAGCACGACGATGTTCCTCGACCACGACGGATCCATCGTCGAGCACGAAGCCTATGAAAACCAGCTCTTTCCAAGCGCCTCCAGCATCGCCAAGCGCATCGAGTTCGAGGCGACACTCGAAACGGTGACCGGCACCCAGTACCTGGAGGGGGCGTGCGGCGGCTTCGTTGGCCGCGAGCTCGCCGACGCCCTTGGCCTCGCGCCTGTCCCGGAGGCGAGTGACACGGTCCGCGCGTGGTGGATTGGCGAGCACGTGTCGGTGTACGAGTGCTACTCGCCCGTCTCCGGCGAGCGCATGACGGCGATCTTCGCAGACAGTGAGGAGCTACATGAGCACGCCATGCAGCTCGGAAAGTCATCGAAGGGCGCACCGTAGCGCCGAGCGATACGGCTCGTGCCTGAGCTTCGCCGGGAAGGGGCTTCCAGGCGGGACGCATCCGCAACGCCGAAGACCTCGACGCTGGCTCCGCGGACCGCGGCTGGTGTTCGGGATGAGCTGCCTTCGGCATCGACAATCATAGCCGCCCACCACACATAGATCGTGGATGCGCAGGATCCGCCCGCCACGAACAAACCAGCCGGATCTCGCGTTAGGCCGCCATGAGTGCGAGCCATCTCAAGCTTTATCCTGGGTGGCATCTGCTACAATGCGGGATATGTCGCGCTTGGCCGCCACCATTCCTCATCTCGTCCGACGCATCAGCCATATGCAACCGGCGTGCATTCTGCTTGGAATGTTCGCCATGACTGCGAGTTGTTCGCCCGCGGATCGCGACTTCGTGCGCTCCGAGCCAGGCGGAACCGGCGGTACGGGTGCCGGCGATGGGCACGGCCCCGGCGTCGGAGGAACGAGCGGCGGGTCTGGCTGCGCTCTCGAAACACAGGCGACGGACTGCGACGACGATAATCCGTGCACGGCGGACGCATGCGCGGCTGGTGCCTGCGTTCACGTTCCGCTTGACGGTGTATCCGCGCCACCATCCGCGCAGGTCGCAGGCGACTGCCAGCTCCTCACCTGCGTCACGGGGCAGCCATCGCAAGCGATAGATGACAGCGACGTCCCCGACGATGACAATGAATGCGCTGTGGGGACATGCGAAGGAGGCGTCCCGACGAGCACGTCAGTGCCTGATGGCGCGCCGTGCGGGCAATCGACCGACTGCATCTCCTACCGATGCGAGGCAGGTGCTTGCATCGGAGATGAGGCGGCAGAAGGAACCCCAGTTACCACCCAGGCTCGCGGCGACTGCATGCTATCGATCTGCGATGGAGCGGGCGGAATCACCAGCACAATCGACACAACGGACTTGCCAGATGACGGGAACCCGTGCACGAGCGACGGGTGCTACGATGGCGTGCCGACCAATGTCGCGCCCGCCGGCGTGGTGTGTTGTTTCGAGGACGCGGACTGCCCGCGTTGCCACGTCTGCGGCGGCGGTGGGGCCTGCGAGCTGGCGGCTCCCGGCACCCGAGGGCTGGGCTGTGCGGAGGACCAGGTGTGCGACGCTGCCGGCGAGTGCAAAGGGCCGAACGGTCAGGAATGCGCGAGTGGAGCAGCCTGCGCGAGCGGGCACTGCGTCGACGGTGTCTGCTGCGATACTTCGTGCAGCGCGACCTGCACGGCCTGCAACGTGTTTCGATCGGTCGGCACCTGCTCGAACGTCCTGCAGGGCCGCGTGGATCCGAGCTGTTCGAGCAATGAGCTATGTGATGGCGAGGGGACCTGCAAGCTCGCGGGCGGCGAGCCATGCGTGCGGGACACGCAGTGCGCGAGCGGCCACTGCTTTCATGGGTCCTGCACTGGATTTCGTGAAGCGATTGAGTAAAGAGCTATTATCGCTTGACACCGTTATGCCGAAGACGCGGGCGCGGCTCTGGGCGCCATCGTTGCGTGATGGCACGGATACTGTAAGGCTCATGGGCTATACCAGGGCATGCCCAGAGAACGCATCGACGAGCGAGTCGGCGAGCCCATCGCTGTCCGCCGCTACGCGGTGGAGGATCAGCCCGACCGGGAGATCGTGCTCATCATCGGCAAGCCGCTCGCGCCCCGCAAGCCCCACGGCGACTGGCGCTGCGCCGTGCTCATCGTCGGCATCGGTGATGGAGTCTTCCATGTGCAGGAGGGCGTCGACGCGGTGCAAGCGCTCCAACTCGCCCAGGCGTTCGCCAAGCAAGCGCTGGAAGCCTCCGGCCTGCCCATCACATGGAATGGCGGGGAACCTGGCGCCCTTGGCCTGTACTGCCCGATCTCCTCGCCGCATGGGCTGTGGTTCCAGCGTCTCGCGGAGCAGGCGTTCAACCTCGCCGTGGAGGCCGTCGGGCACATCCTGGTGGAGGCCAAGCGACAGGGCTCGGAGGTGCGCGAGCGCACGGGTCGAGCACGGTCGCGAGCGCGATCGCGACACAAGTGAGAATCGCTCCCCCACCGCCTGCATGAGCCCGTACTTCGCCGCAAGCGTCCCGTGGCCGGGGGAATGCTCAACTTTGGCCCCGAGTGCTCAACTTTGCCTGATCGGTGCGCCGTCGGGGAGGACGCGCGCGTCGACGTGCGGGTGCCCGGTGCCCGATGGACGGGGTCGAGCTCCGCCTGGTCGAGGCGCAGCGCTGCCGGGTGCTCGCCTGGGGCTTTCTGGCCGAGGGGCGCGTCGCCCGGCGATCCGCGCGGGCGCGGCTACTCCGCGTCCCTGAGCCCGCGGGCGCGCCGCTCGCGGGCTCGCCCCTCGGCCAGCCAGCACCGTGCGAAGACGTAGAGGTAGACCGGTAGGCCGGCGCGGAGCCAGCCGACGAACGAGAGGGCCCCGGGAGTCGGCGCGTCGAACCACGCCGCGGCGACGATCGCCACGCCGGAGGCCAGGATGCCGATGGTCCTCAGGGCCCTGTCCATGGCTCAGATGAGGCTGCAGAGGACGCCCAGCGTACCGAGGGGGGCGCCCGAGTGGTTGGAGCAGCGCTGCGCATCCCGCGGATCTCTTGCCCTGGGGCAAATCGCGGAGGTCGCTACCATCGTGGCCCCGAACATGAAGATGCTGCACCCGAGCCCGATCGGGCTCAACGGCTGCTGGGCCGTATCGATCTGCTCGTCGCCCTGATCGTGGGCTGTCGTGGTGCTCGTATCGCCGTCGCGGAGCGTCGATGCGCAGGGGATGTCCACGTAGGCTCCCTGGTCGAGCGGATTGAAGATGCGGATCGCCGCCTCGGGACGGTCCGCGCACGCTGCCGCGAGCTCGGCGCGCCCGGCCTCGAGGATCTGTGGGATCACGCTCTCGGTCGTCGTCTCGCCGCCGAGGTGCACCTCGAAGCTGCGCGGTGCAGCGGCCTCGCCCTCCGCGCCGCCGTCGCTCGCTGCTTCACTGGGTTCGTCTGCCACGCCGCAGGCCGTCGCTCCCATGAGCGCGGCCAGGGTCAGGCCGATCCTGACGTGCATGTACAACCTCCACGCGCCGCATTCCGTCGCGCGCGGATCGTGGCTGCGAGCCGCATGCCAGGGCCGCAGAAACCAGCGCGCGCGAGGATCAGCGACCCGCGCCCTCGACGTCGCCGGCCGGCAAGCGGAGCGACCCGGGCACCTCATGCTCACACCGCACCTCGGCTGCCCGCTGCCCGCGGCCGACCGTGGCCAGGCGCAGCGCGGACGCCGCGCCGAGCTGGCGGGCCTCGACCCGGCGGAGGCGGCGCAAGGTCAGCAGTCGGAGAGCGACAACCAGGGCGAGCAGGCTGACGGCGAGAATTGCGCAAAATTGAGCATTGCCCGCCTGAGCTCCCGACAGCACGGCGACGCCCGGCGCCCCCTCCCGCCGCGAGGCACCGTCGGGGTCGAACGCCCGGAATGCGTGCCGCTCGCCGGGCCATGATCGCGCGCGCCCGAGTGACACGACGTGTGCCCGAACGTTTGCAGGAGCGCATCCGAAATGACACGACGTGTGCCCGAACGTTTACAGGAGCGCATCCGAAATGACACGACGTGTGCCCGAATATTTACAGTACTGGGCGCCCGTGAGCTGCCGCGGCTGCCCGGACAGGCTTCCCCCGGTCCAGCCGAAGGTACACGCGTCCATTTCGTGCCTCTGACGGCTGTTGGACGCCGCGGACGTTCACTATCCAGCTCGCCCGCGGGGACTTCCGCGGGATGAACAAATCCAGAACCAGCGAGAAAGAGACCGGGAACGCGCCTGCGTCGCCTCCCACCACCCAACGCTCCTACCGCGCTTGCCTCGAGCGCTTCGCCACGGAGGCCAAGGGGGCACCGTGGCGGCGAGCCGCGCGGCTCGTGCCGGAGCTTCGCCCGGACGGCGTTCTTGCCGGGTCCCTCCGGGACGTGGCACGGGGCGGCAGGAGCTTTTTGCGCCGCCCTTCGGTGGCCCCGCGGCGATAATGCGCCGTGCCTCGCCGCCTCCTCGCCCCGTCCGTGCTCGCCCTCCTCGTCGCGCCCGCGTGCGCAGGCGGCCGGGACATGGCGCCGCCCGCGCCGCCCCCCGAGCTGTTCGAGCTGCCGCCCGAGGCGGAGCTCCCCGAGGTGGAGCTGGCCCCGCCGGCCGGGGCCGAGGGGCGCGTCGCGGAGATCCGTGGGCGCGAGGAGGTGCCGCTCACTGGTCCGCGCGTGGACGCGGCGCCGGGCGACTGGATGCTCGCTCACGGGGACCGGGTGGCGGTGGTGTCGGCCAGGGGCGACGTGGTCGACTTCGGCGTCGTCGGCGGCCGCGATGAGCTCGGCGCCGTGCGGCCCCTGATGCACGTCGCGCTGAGCGCCCCCGCGGACGACGTGCTCCACATCGAGCCGGTCGGCGCAGGCGGGCGGGTGCTGCGGGTCGTCCGGGCCGCGCGCGGCTATCCGCTGCGGCTCGTGAGCTGGATCTACTTCGCGGGGACCACGCTGCGCATCGAGTCCGCCGCGGTCGGCGTGCCGCCGGCCGAGGCGCCCGACCCCAACCTGGGTGGGGAGGCGGTCAACCCCAACCTGGGTGGGGAGGCGGTCAACCCCAACCTGGCGGCCATCCCCAACCTGGGTGCGCCCGCCCCCAACCCGGGTGCGGCGCCTGCCAACCCCAACCCGGGTGCGCCCGCCCCCCCCGCCCCCAACCCGGGTGCGCCCGCCCCCGCCCCCAACCCGGGTGGGACGCCCGCCACCCCCAACCCGGGTGGGGCGCCCGCGCCCGCGGCGCGCCGGTGGCCGGCGGTCGCCGCGACGCTCGGCGAGCGCGCCGGCTGGGGCAATGTCCCCACCTGGGTCGAGGGCCACGGCTTCGCCACCACGCCGGGCCGCTTCACCACCGCCTTCCTCGCCCGCGAGAGCTCCGGCGTCGCCTACGCCCTCTGCTCCCTCGGCGGCCCCCTCCGCGCCACCTTCGGCCCCCAGGTCCTCAGCGGCTTCTTCGAGTCGGCCGTCACCGGCGAGGCCGTCGAGCTCGTCCCCTACGGCGGCGCCTCCTCGCGCCGCGCCATCGCCCTCGCCACCGCCGCCTCGGCCGGCGACGCGGCCGTCCAGCTCCCCTGCCTGCGCGCCGGCGGCGTCACCCGCCTCCCCCTCCCGCTCCTCGCCGCGCGCGGCGCCCACGCCGAGGCCGCCCGCTGCGACCCTGCCGGGCGCCCCGGGCGGATCTTCGCCCACTTTGCCGCCGCGCAGGCGCCCGGCCTGGGCGACCGCCGCGAGATCGAGCTCCCCCACGGCTGCTTCCACGTCCGCCTCGCCGCGCCCGGGTTCGCGCCCGGCCCCTGGACGCGCGCCGACCTGCTCGCCGCGCAGCCGCGCGCGGCGCTCCTGCCCGCGGCCGGGCGGCTGCGCTTCCGGGTGACCGAGGCCGGACGGCCCGTGCCCGCGCGCGTGCTCGTGCGCGGCCTCGGCGGCACCCCCGACCCGCACTGGGGCCACGACGCCGAGGGCGGCCTCGCGCTCAACGTGGCCCACGCCGATCGCGGCGAGGGCGACCTGCCCCTCCCGCCCGGGCGTTACCGCGTCTCCGTGGGCCGCGGCTTCGAGTACACCGTCCACGAGCAGGAGATCACGGTCGCCGCGGGACAGACGGCCGAGGTCCGCGCCGCCATCGCCCGCGTCGTCGACACCACAGGCTGGATCGCCGCGGACCTGCACCTGCACGCCGAGCCCTCGCCCGACGCCCCCACCCGGCTCGCCGAGCGGGTGCGCAGCCTGGTCGCCGCCGGCGTCGAGGTCGCGGTGGCCACCGACCACAACGCGGTCACCGACTACGGGCCGGCGATCCGCGAGCTCGGCCTCGACGCCGCCCTCTTCGGCATCGTCGGCGACGAGGTGACCACCCACGCCCCGCACTGGGGCCATTTCAACGCCTTCCCGCTCGATCCGGGCGACCCGCCGCTCGCCCATGCGGGCGTCCTGCCGGCCGAGATCTTCGCCGAGGCGCGCCGTCGCAAGCCGTACGGGGAGCGGACGCTGGTCCAGGTGAACCACCCGCGCATGGGCGACATCGGCTACTTCGAGGTGCTGCGCATGGATCCGGCCGACGTGAAGGGCTGGCTCGAGCGCGCGCCGCTCGCCGACATGGGCTTCGACGCGCTCGAGGTGTTCAACGGCGATCACTACGACCAGCTCCACCGGGTGGAGGCGGTGATGCGCGACTGGTTCGCGCTGCTCGACGCGGGCTTCCGGGTGGTGGCCACCGGCAACTCCGACTCGCACCGCGTCGCCTTCCAGGAGCCCGGCACGCCCCGCAACCTGGTGCAGGTGCCCGCGGACGCGCCCGGCCAGCTCGACGAGCGCGCCTTCGTCGAGGCGGTGCGCGCCGGCAAGGTGGTCGTCTCGAGCGGCCCCTTCGTGCGCCTCACCGTCGCCGGCAAGGGCATCGGCGAGTCGGTGCCGGAGGGCGACGCGGAGATCGAGATCCGCGTCGACGCGCCGCCCTGGGTCGACGTCGCCTGCGTCGAGCTGGTGCGCCGCGGCGAGGTGGTCTTTCGCGCCGCCGTCCGCCCGCCGGAGCCCGCGACCGCGGCCGCGGCCGGCGCGGGCGCCACACGGCCGCCGCGGTCGGCCAGCGCGCCGCGGGCGACGCGCGTCACCGAGCGGACGCGGCTCTCGCTGCGCAAGGGCGACTGGGTGATCGCGATCGCGCGCGGCGCCCGGCCGATGGACCACCTCCACCGGCCGGGCGCGCTGCCCTTCGCGTTCACCAACCCGGTGTTCGTGCGCTGAGCATCACGCCCGCTCGCCTTCCGGTGGCGCCCCCACCCCGGCTGGCATCGACGCTGCTTCCACCCCGGGGATGGCAAGCTCTACTCGGAAGGTGACGACCGATCACGACGAGATCCGCAGGTGGGCCGAGTCCCGCGGCGCGAAGCCCGCGCACGCCATCGGGACCGGCGGAGAGGGCGACGTGGGGGTGATCCGCCTCGATTTCCCCGGCTTCTCGGGCGAGGGCAAGCTCCAGGAGATCTCCTGGGACGACTTCTTCGCGAAGTTCGACGAGAGCGAGCTCGCGCTCGTCTACCAGGAGACCACGGCCGAAGGCGAGTCGAGCAATTTCAACAAGCTCGTGAGTCGCCATAACCCCAAGATCGAAGAGGAGCTGGGGAAGGGAAAGGCGGCCTGATCGCGGCGGTGCTCCCCCGGCGCACGCCCGCCCGAGCCCCGCAAGGCGTCTGCGGCGCGCGATGGCACCCCCGCGCGCAGCGCACGGGGGTGTGCCCGTCCTCGCTCGGCCGCGGCGCCGCCGAGCGGCGGGGCTCACGTGCTCACTTGAGCGACTGGAAGAAGCGCCAGGCTCGCCCGCCCGCGCCGGACGGCACGGAGTGCCCCCCGGGGTGCGTGCAGTACACGAGCGGCACGCCCTCGTCGCAGCCTTGATACTCGACGCACCCGTTGCCGAAGGCCGCCGACGGCGCCGTGGTCGCCTGGCAGCCGTTCCGGTCGCGCCAGAAGTCGCGGGTCGATTGTCCCAGCATGGGGGTCACGGTCCCGTCGGTGTCGCCCTGCGTTTGAATCACCGCGTGCGCGGCGCTGGCGTCGCCGCACCTGGGCTGGGAGCTATGGGGGCCCCATCCGGCGACCGGCGCGAGGCCGCGGAACACGGACGCGCGCTCGCAGCCGAGCGTGTTCGTCATGAAGCCACCCTGGCTGAACCCGACCGCGAAGACGCGCTCCGTGTCCACGCAGTAGCTCGCCTTGGCGTGCTCGATCATGGCGTCGAAGAACGCCAGGTCGGCCTCCAGGCGCGCCTGGTTGGCGTTCGGCGGCGGGCCGCCCCAGTTGGAGTCGGCGTCACCCCACTGCGACTGGGAGCTCGGAGGCCTGGATTGCCCGTTCGCCGGCAACCCCTGCGGGTAGATGAGCAGCGCCTGGTCGTCCGTCTCCTGGATGAGCTGGAACCCGCTGTTGTCGTGCGCGGCCCACACGTTGTTCATGTTCAGGCCGTGGATACCGAAGACGAGCGGCAGCGGCTTGCTCGGGTCGTAGCGCTCCGGCACGTAAATCAGGTAGTAGCGCGTCACGCCGCCGACCGTCAGCGTCTGCTGCATGCGAGGGTCGGGTCGCGTCACGGCCTTGCCGCAGCCCATCGAGCCGCTGCCAGTACCCGGCGAGCCGCCGCCGCCAGTACCCGTCGCGCCGTCGCCGCCAGCGCCCATCGAGCTGCCGCCGTCGCCCATGCCGCCGCTGCCCGCCGCGCCCGAGCTCTCGTCGCTGCCGCCCGTGCCCGTGCCCGTGCCCGCGCCCGCGCCCCCGCTCCCGTCGGCTCCTCCGCCCGACGTCGCTCCCGTGGCGGCGGCGCCGGCGCCCGCGGTACCGGCCCCCGTCGTCGTCGAGCCTGCGACCGGTGCATCCGACGAGCCGCCGCCCGTGGCGGCGCCAGAAGATCCCTCGGCGCCGGGGTCGACGGCATCCGGCTCCGAGGAGCACGCGACCGCGCACGTCGCCACGCCAGCAGTGAGAAGAACGCTCAGACCAAATGCAGATTTGCTCATCGGGAGACCACCTCGTCCAATGTTGCTCGCCGGGGGCTCGGACGATCACGGGTCGCCCGCCACGCTCCCCTGGCTGGTTGATGCCGACACCGTGCGCCGCCGGGCCGTTCGGGATCCTCACAAGTCAGGTGGGCGGCGCCTCCCCGCGCTGCCCAAGGGGGCTTGGCTCTCCTCCTCCGTCGCCCAGCTCCGTCTCGTTCAAGAATCCAGGCTCAGACACCATACTGTGAGCGTTCACATATCGGCGTCAAACAAAATTGACCGGTGCGTGCGGCCCTCGATCGCGACAGGCGCGCAGCGGCAGCCGGTCACGGCGCCCGCGCGGACCATCCCACGCGCTCGGCCCATGCGCGCTCGTTCGGTGCCGGTGGATATATGCGGTGTTCTTGCGCAGGACCGGCTCGGCCGCGATCACGACGCGCGATCAGGGTCGCTGCCTGCTCTCGATGTCCCGCGGCGCCTCGCGCCCGCTCCCCTCGACGCCGCGGTCCGGAGGAGTCCCGCCAGCCTCGCCTCCCTCGGGCCGGAAGATGCCCGCGGGCCGGCCGATTCGTGTTGACATCGAAGTTGTGAACGCCCACATTATTCCCGAACCGTATCCTTTTGCTTCGCTCCGGATGGGTCGCCCCTGCACCCTGGGTGGGTCGCCCTGCGCCCGAGCCCCTCATCGTCCGATCGATCTCGGCACCGATCCCGTTCGCGCGCTCGCCTCGGACGCGCGTGCTGATGAGTTCTTGGCTCGCGACGATCCTGCCCGCGAGGGGCGCCGCTCACGCGCGGTCGAGCAGAGGAGCGCCGGCGCGTCATGAACCGAGCGTTCCACGACACCGGCAACGCCTGACGAAGTCTCAGGCGAGCCGCAAGGATTCAAGAATGGCAACGAGCACGACCTCCATCCAGCGCAAGCTCCTCGGGGTGACCTTGTCGCTCTGTGGCGCGACCGCGCTCCCGTCCGTCGCCCTGGCGGACAACCCCATCGTGCAGACCATTTATACCCCCGATCCTGCCCCCATGGTCCACGGTGACCGGGTATACCTCTATACCGGGCACGACGAGGACAGCGCGACGGACTGGTTCGGGATGAACGAGTGGAGAGTGTATTCCTCCACGGACATGGTGAACTGGACGGATCACGGATCGCCGCTGAAATACAGCGATTTCGGCTGGGCAAAGGGGGACGCGTGGGCAGGCCAGGCCATCCACAGGGACGGGAAATTCTACTACTACGTCCCTGTGACGAGCCGCTCGCTGAACAGGATGACCATCGGCGTGGCGGTGTCGGACAGCCCTACCGGGCCGTTCAAGGACGCCCTGGGACGGCCGCTCATCACGGCCAACTGCGGCGACATCGATCCGACGGTGTTCATCGACGACGACGGCCAGGCCTATCTGTACTGGGGAAACCCCAGCGTGTGCTACGTGAAGCTGAACGAGGACATGATCTCCTACCAGGGAGACGTCGTGCGCGTGCCCATGACGGCGGCGAGCTTCGGACAGCGCACCGGGGAGGATGATGGTCGCCATACGACCAAGTACGAGGAAGGCCCGTGGCTCTACAAGCGCGATGGGCTGTACTACCTGGTATACGCGGCTGGCCCCATCCCCGAATACATCGCCTACTCCACGAGCAGCAGCCCCACCGGCCCGTGGACCTACCGGGGGGTCATCATGCCCACGGAGGGCAGCAGCTTCACCAACCACGCGGGCGTCATCGACTTCAAGGGGAACTCTTACTTCTTCTACCACAACGGCGCCTTGCCGGGCGGCGGAGGCTTTCACCGCTCGACGGCCGTCGAGCAGTTCACCTACAACGCCGATGGCACGTTCCCGACGATCGAGATGACCCAAGCGGGCGCGCCTGGCGTCGGCAACCTGAATCCGTATGTCATGACGGAGGCCGAGACCATCGCCTGGGAGTCCGGCGTCGAGACCGAGGCATGCAGCGAGGGAGGACTGAATGTCACGTCGATCGAGGACGGGGACTACATCAAGGTGAAGGGCGTCGACTTTGGCACCGGCGCGGTGTCCTTCGACGCGAGGGTGGCCTCGGCGACCGGCGGCGGCAGCATCGAGCTGCGCCTCGACAGCCCGACCGGCACGCTGGTGGGGACCTGCGCGGTTCAGGGGACCGGCGGCCCCCAGACCTGGGTCACCACGTCCTGCGCGGTCGACGGCGCGACAGGGATACACGATCTGCACCTGAAGTTCACCGGTGGAGACGGCCCCCTGTTCAATTTCAACTGGTGGAAATTCACCCCGCTCGACGCCCCGGATCCGGATCCGACCGGCGGCGGGGGCGCTCCGAACATGGGTGAAGGGGGAGCGACGGGCAGCGGCGGCTCGGGCGGGGATGGGAGCGTCAGCGGCGCCGCGACGACCGGCACCGGAGCCACGGCGGGCACCGGAGCGACGACCGGCGCCGGAGCCGCGGCGGGCAGCGGCGCGGGCGGCGCTGCCGCCGCCCCCGCTGACGACACCAGCGACGACGGGGGCGGGTGTGCCTGCCGGGTCCACTCGGGGCCCAGCTCCCCCGCAGGCGCGCTCGCCGCCCTGCTCACCCTCGGCGCGGCGGCCGCGCGGCGGCGTCGTGCCCGAGGCGCCGGGCGGAGCGGGGCCGCCGCGGACTGACGATCTGGTGCAAGGACCGCGGCGCCCGCGGAAACCTGCCCCCTCATGGCCTATATCAACGTTCTCACTGGAGGTTCCACCATGTTCACGAGATTTCGCACAGGTCCGATGCTCGCCGCGGCCTCGCTGGCGCTCGCGGTGAGCTCGACCGCCGTCGCGAAGCCTTACAAGGGAGCAGAGCTTTACACGCCCCAGGGCTATCTTCACGGTCGCATCGAGGTGCGGATGCGCATGGCGCGCGGGAGCGGCATCCTGTCGACCTTCTTCACCTACAAGGACGGCTCCGAGCAGTCCGGCGCGTTCTGGGAGGAGATCGACATCGAGGTCTTCGGCAAGGACAACGCCCGGACCTGGCAGTCCAACATCATCACCGGGATGGGCACGAGGGACACGTCGGAGCAGGATCACACGGTGGACGTCTCCCTCGCGGACGGCTACCACACCTACGCGCTGGAGTGGACGCCGGACTACGTCGCCTGGAGCTTCGACGGGAAAGAGGTCAGGAGGACGACGGGCGAGCAGGTGCGCGCCCTGACGAGTCCCCAGTCCCTTCGCTTCAACACGTGGGCCTCCGACGTCGTCGAATGGGTCGGACCGTTCGACGACTCCGTCCTCCCGCAGCACCAGTTCGTCAACTGGATCAAATACTATCGCTACAACAACGGAAGCTTCGAGCTCGCGTGGCAGGACGAGTTCGACTCCCTGGACGGCTCGCGATGGAGCAAAGCGGACTGGACGTTCGACGGGAACCGCGTGGACTTCGACCCGCAGAACGTGACGGTGAAAGATGGCACGCTGGTGCTGTCGCTGACGCGGGAGGGGCAGACCGGATTCACCGGAGCCGTGCCCCGCGATGAGGGCACCGAGCCAGGCACCGGCGCGGGTGCGGGTGCGGGCGGGGCGGACGCGGCGGCCACCTCCTCCGGGAGCGGCGCGGGCGGGGCGGACGCGGCGGCCACCTCCTCCGGGAGCGGCGCGGGCGGGGCGGACGCGGCGGCCACCTCCTCCGGGAGCGGCGCGGGCGGGGCGGACGCGGCGGCCACCTCCTCCGGGAGCGGCGCGGGCGGGGCGGACGCGGCGGCCACCTCCTCCGGGAGCGGCGTCGGCGGGACGGGCACGGCGGCCACCACCTCCTCCGGGGGCGACGGCGCACCGGGCGAGGGAGGTGGGCTCGGCGGAATCGTGCCGGACGACGGGTCTTCCGACGGAGGTTGCGGGTGCGTCGTCGCCGGGGCCAGCGCCACGGCGAGCTCGTGGGCCGCGACGCTCGCCGTCGGCCTCTCCGCCGCCCTGGCGATGCGACGGCGCCGGAGCCGGAGCCGTCGCTGACCTGGAGCGCCGATCACGTTCATCGGCCGTTGAAATGAACCGCCAGGCGCGCCGAGACGAGAACAAGATCTTGGCGCCGCGGCGCGTTGGCGGCTCGAGGATCTGCTCTTTCCATTTTCAGGCGGTTTCAACCCGCTTGTCGCCCTGGATCTTCTCAAGCGCGGCTCCGGAGGACCCCGCCCGCGTCGTCCTCCCTCGGGCTCAAGGGTCCCCGTGGGCCGGTCGATTGGCGTTGACACCGGCCATGTGATCGTTCACATTGCGTCCAGGGGTACGTTGTGCTTCGCCCTTGGTGGGTCGCCAGGCGCGCCGAGACGTTCGTCTTCTGACGGACCGGCCTCGGCACCGACTCCGTTCGCTCGGCCGTCGCGGAAGTGTTCGCCGATCGGTGGTGCTTGGCGTCTTGCCAGGGGTGATCCACCAGAGACCACGACAAGCCCTGCTGATTCGACGGCTGTCGTGAGCCCCTGGGCACTGTCCACTGGGATTTTCTTGGCAGTCCGGCGGGGCGGCCAGCCGGCAACTTCGGGGCGGCGTAACCTATGTTTGCGGTGGGCCATGCTCAGCCCCTCCTCGGACGCGGCGGTATCGTCACACCGGCCCGGTCCGGTATCCGGTGCACCTGGTCCTGTCACGCCGGGCGAGATGGGCTCCGCGGTGCGAGCAGCTGCGCTGAGGCATGGTCGCCAGATGCGGGTCCCCGCGCGTCATCACCCCCTTGCATTATCGGAGAGCAAGATGAAGAAGCCGTCCTGGCACGAGCTCCGTTCCTCAAGAGAAGTCGCCGCCGTCTGCGCGCTCGCGTTCGCGGCCGCGTGCACGGGCACGCTGGGTGACCCGACGGATCGCGCCGGGGCGTCCTCCGCCGGAGACGATGGACCGTCGACGGGCGACGATGGACCGTCGACGGGCTCGGGCCCTCCGCAATTCCAGCCCGCGGCCGGGATGCTGCGCCGCTTGACGAGGACGCAGTTCCGCAACGCCGTGCGCGACGTGTTCGGCGTGGAGGTCGACATCCATGAGCTCGACGCCGATAGCTGGAACGGGAGCTTTGCGGTCATCGGCGCCTCGACCGTCGTGACCTCGGAACGAGGCGTCGAGCAGTATCACACGGCCATCGAGGGCGCCGTCGACGCCGTGTTCGCGGATCCGGCGAGGCGGGACGAGCTCATCGGTTGCAGGCCCAGCGGCGCGGAGAACGACGCTTGCGTGCGCGGCTACATCGAGGCGCTGGGGCTCCGCGCGTGGCGCCGCCCGCTCGAGACCGCCGAGCTCGACCGGCTCGTGTCCCTCGCCACGACAACCGCGACCGAGCTCGGCAGCCCCGTCGAAGGCGCCCGCTGGGCGACGGTGGCGCTCTTCACGTCCCCGAACTTCCTGTACCGCGCGGAGCTCGGCGCTCCGAGCGCCGACGGTTCGCTTCGCTTGACGGGCTACGAGATGGCGTCCCGGCTCGCGTTCCTGGTGTGGAACAGCCTGCCGGACGAGGAGCTGCTCGACCAGGCCGCGAGCGGGATGCTCGGGACGGTGGAGGGGGTCCGCGCCGCAGCGACGCGGCTGCTCGACGCGCCCGCTGGGCGGGAGGCGGTCGGCGCCTTCGCCGAGGAGTACATGCGGCTCGATCGGATCGGCACGCAGGCAAAAGACGCAGCGCTGTTTCCGGAGTACGACCCCGCGCTGCAGGCGGCGATGGTCCGCGACATGCGAGGCACCTGGGAGGTCCTCGCGTTCGACGATCAGGCGAGCGCGCTCGACCTGTTCTCGACCACGAAGGCCGTCGTCAACGCGGAGCTCGCCCAGCTCTACGGCCTCGACACGACCGGCCTCGGCTCGAGCACCTTCGAGGTCCGCTCGTTGCCCGCGGACGGCCCGCGCGTCGGGATCCTCGGCAAGGCGGGCTTCCTCTCGCAGTTCGCGAACCAGAAGGAGGGCTCCCCCACCCTGCGCGGCAAGTTCATGCGTGAGGCCCTGATGTGCACGACCGTCCCGCCTCCGCCCGGCAACGTCGATCTCGTGCTCGAGGATCCGCCCGCGGACAAGCCGCTCACGAAGCGTCAGCGGCTCGAGCTCCACCGGACCGCGCCTGCCTGCGCGGGCTGCCACGGGTTGATGGACCCGCTCGGCCTGCCGTTCGAGAACTTCGACGCGATCGGCCGCTACCGCACGACCGACCACGGCCTGCCGATCGACCCGAGCGGCAACTTCGACGGGGAGGACGTGGCCGACGCGCGCGACCTCGGCATGACCATCAGCTCGAGCGACGCCGTCGCCCGATGCCTCGTCCGCAAGTACTACGCGTACGCAGCGGGCCACGAAGAGAGGGTCGTGGACCGCAGCGTGCTGGACACGCTGACCGCTTCGTTCGAGGCGTCGGGGTTCAAGCTGCGCGAGCTGATCCTCGACGTCGTGACGCACGAGGCCTTCTCGTCCGTCGCCCCGCAACCCTGATCGCAGGTGCCTGCCATGAAGAACAAAGCCTTGAACCGACGAACCGTTCTCCGGGGCATGCTGGCGACGGGCGCCGCCGTGACCATCCCGCTCCCGCTGCTGGAGATCATGCTGAACCAGAGCGGCACGGCGCTCGCCCAGACGAAGACCCCGGTCTCGCCGCTCTACGTGACGTGGTTCTTCGGGAACGGCACGCTGCCCGGCCGCTGGAAGCCGACGCGCACGGGCTCCGGTCCGGCCTGGGACCTCAGCCCCCAGCTCCAGCCGCTCGCGGAGCTCAAGCCGTACCTCACGGTGATCAGCGGCCTCGAGAACAAGCTCGTGGTATCGGGCTTCGAGCACCCCACGGGGTCGGCGGGGGCCACGACCGGCGCGCCGCTCAGCGGGAACGCCGTGCGAGCCGCATCCATCGATCAGGTCGTCGCGGACGCCATCTCGGAGGGGGCGCCGTACCGCTCGCTCGAGGTGGGATTGACGCCGGCGACGCCGGGCGGCCCTCAGGACTCGCTGCACACGGTCTCGCACCGGGGGCCGAACTCGCGCAACAACCCGGAGTTCGATCCGAGGGCCGTGTTCAACCGGTTGTTCATGGGCGGCGCGCCCGCGCCCCGCGACGACGAAGCGGACCAGGCCACGAAGCTCGCGAACGTCCGGAAGAGCGTGCTCGACTCCATCCTGCAAGACGGCGCGAGGCTGCAGCAGCGGCTCGGGGCGGCCGACAGGCAGCGCGTGGAGCAGCACCTCGAGTCGATCCGCGCCATCGAGCGGCGCCTCGAGACGATGGCCCCCGGCGGCGGCTCGCCGCCGGCGTGCAGCAGCCCGACGGCCCCCACCGTCGGCAAGGACGCGCAGAGCGAGGCCCCCCCGGCGGTGAACGCCGCCATGGTCGAGCTCTCGGCGCTCGCGCTCGCCTGCGAGAGGACCCGCGTGCTCTCGTTCATGTTCTCGCTGCCCGCCGCGCACGTCTACTACCGGCACCTCGCGCAGGACATGAACGACGACTTTCACGACACCATCTGCCACGGGGATCCCGGGGATCAATCGGGTCAGCCTCGCGTCGACAAGGGCGTGATTTACACGATGCGCTGCCTGAACGAGTTCCTGACGAAGCTCAAGGACACGCCGCACGGCAGCTCGAACCTGCTCGAGAGCTCGCTCGTGTACGTCACGTCCGACACCGCCTGGGGCAAGACGCACACGAGGACGGAGTGGCCGGTGCTCTTCGCGGGGAGAGCCGGAGGGCGGCTGCGCGGCGACGAGCATCACAACTTCCCCGGCGACAACCTGAGCAAGGCGCTCCTGACGATCGCCCAGATCATGGGCCTGAACGTGACGGAGATCGGCGTCGACGCGGGGCGGGTCACGTCACCGCTCGCGGGCGTCCAGGCCTGAGCGCGGGGGCGCGCGAGCTCCCTTCATCGAGGGTGCTCGCGCGCTCATCGCATCGCCGCGAGGTCAGTTGCGGTCCAGGAAATCCATGAGCCACTGCATGGCCGGCCGCATGGTGCCGTTCGAGTGCTGGATGCCGGTGTTGTCCCGCCACGTGGTGCCGACGATGTAACCCCAGAGGGTGATGCCGGGGACGGCGGGGTGATTCCAGAACATCGTGAACTGCTCCTCCATCACCTGCTTCTGCCGGTTGTCGTCCGCGATGCCGATGTCGTACTCGGTGATGTACACGGGCTTGCCCAGGGAGGCCATCTTGTCGAGGTACCCCTTCACGGTGCCGGTGTTGATCTTGTACGCGTCGTGGGCCTGCGCGCCGAGCGCGTCGACCGGCGCGCCCGCGTCGATGACCGCCCTCGCGATCCTCATGAAGTTGTTGTGGTCGTTCTCGTACTCGATGTTGTTGTAGTCGTTGAGGATCAGGACCGCGCCCGGGCAGAACTCGCGCGCCCACTTGAAGGAGTTGACGATCCAGTCCCAGCCGCTGGCGCCGTCGCCGCCGATGCCGTTCTTGTAGGAGGGCGTGGTGTGGGGCGGCGGCTCGTTGACGACGTCGATGTACTTCGTCTCGGGATAGCGCTCGCAGAACTGCTTCATCCAGTCCCGCACGGCGTTCCGCTGCTCGTCCGGGGAGAGGCGACCGACCCAGTCCGGCTGCTGGGAGCCCCACACGAAGACGTGGTGCTTGAAGATGATGTTGTTGTCCTGCGCGTACTTGTAGATCCTGTCGAGCGCGCTCCAGTCCTTGTTACCGCGGCTCCTCTCGACGGAGCCCCACTTGCCCTCGTTCTCCGGCGTGATCTGGTTCCAGTACCGCGCGAAGCCCTCGCGCACGGCGCCGCTCGTCGTGATGTTGCCGACGAACTTCTCGCCGCTCGACGAGCCGCCGGCGCCGTCGCCGCCGGTGCCGCCGTTCGAGCCGCCCGTCCCGCCGCCGCCCTCGCCCGAGCTGCTGGTCGAGGAGGTGCTCGTCGAGGCGCTGCTCGTCGAGGAGGTGCTCGTCGAGGCGCTGCTCGTCGAGGCGCTGCTCGTCGCAGCGCCGCCCGCGCCGCTGGTGACCGACGCGCTGCTGCTCGTCGTCGTGCCGACGCCGGAGGTGACGCCGGAGCTGACGGTGCTGCCCGCTCCCCCCGATCCATCCGAGCCGCCGTCACCTCCGTCGTCCCCACCAGCGCATCCAAAGAGGGTCGCGACTCCGAGCGCGATCCAGGTCGTGCCGCACAACCATCGAGAAGAACGGTTCTTGTTCATGTGCCACTTCCTCGCCAGGGCAAAGTAAAAGGAGGACCGAGAGCATTTTGTGAACGCTCACACACTGGATGTCAACCCGAAACGGCCCGGTAGGCGAGCTCACAGATACCGTTCCCCCGGCGCGCATCCACCTCGCCGCCGACCCGACGCGGCGCGCGCTGGGCTCTCGATCCTGCTCACCAACGCGGCCATCGCCGTCGACTCGGGCGGCCGCACCCGGCCTCGGATGAGCTGCAGGGGCTAGGGAGCAACACCCTCGATAACGTATTCCAGCTCATGCGGACGCCGCCGCGGCCGCGGCCGCGCACCCTCGGGATCGAGGGTGGCGCGCGCCGGTTTTTTGTTTGACGCCGCGGATGTGATCGATCACATTTGGCACCAGGGTTTCTTCTGCCCCGCCATGGGCAGCGCGTCATACGGACCGGGCCCCTCGTGCGCGTGGGACCTCGACGGTCGGGCGCCGAGGAGCGCGATGCACGGGCGATCGAGGGCGTGCCGCTCCGGGGGGCCTCGGGGCGCCGGCGGGTCCTCGTTGCCCGTGCATGGGGCTCCTCGTTCGGCGCCCTTCGCTCGAATGCATTCTTCGTGGTGCGTGCCCTGTCGGGGGGCGCGCAGCTCGTGCTGCTCATCGCAAACGTCTGGTACGCCGCGAATGGCGATTTACTGCAATGAAGCCACGTCGTGCTCTCTACCAAGGAAGGCCGGTTGTTCGATGATGGGACTTCTGCGTGCCCTCAGCGGGCGAAGAGCGACATCCATATCCAGGCACTCAAGCCATGGGCAGGCGCGTCCCCTACGAGGGCCTCGGTCAGCCGTCCCGATCGCGCTGCTCCTGGCCAGCGGCTGCATCGGGACCGTGGGCGATCCTGACGTCGAGGCGAGAGGATCCGGCGCAGGGGGCGATTCCAGCGCGGCCGGCCCCGGCGGCCCCGGCGATCCGAGCTCCGGCGGGCCCTCCCAGGCCGCCTGCGACGACGGCGAGGTGCACCCCGGACGCGCGCCCCTGCGGCGGCTGACGCGGTTCGAATACAACAACACCGTTCGCGACCTGCTGGGCGACACGACGCAGCCAGGCTTCTCGCTGCCGAGCGAGGACCTCGGGAACGGCTTCGGCAACGACGCGGACACGCTGTCGGTCTCCAGCCTGCTCGCCGAGCAGCTCGGCACCGTGGCCGAGGGCATCGCCCAGCGCGCGACCGCGACCCCGGAGGCGCTCGCGAAGCTCGCCCCCTGCGCGGGCGAGGTGGACGCGGCCAGCGAGCTGGCGTGCGCGCGCACGATCGTCGAGCGCCTCGCCCCGCGCGCGTACCGCCGCCCCCTCGCCGATGGCGAGGTGGACGAGCTCCTCGCCCTGTACACCGCCGGGCGAGAGGACGCGACGTTCGCCGCCGGCGTCGCGACGGTGATCGAGGCGCTGCTCCAGACGCCGGACTTTCTCTATCGCATCGAATGGGGCAGCCCCGACCCCGCGCGCCCCGAGCTCCTCCGGCCGACGGGCGACGAGATGGCGACACGGCTCTCTTATCTCTTCTGGGGCACGATGCCTGACGAGGAGCTGCGTGTGGCCGCGCAGGCGGGTGAGCTCTCGACGAAGGAAGGGGTGCGCGCGCACGCCGAGCGCATGCTCGACGATCCCAGGGCGCGGCCCGTGCTCCGGTTCTTCTTCGACAACCTGCTCCCCATCAGCAACCTCGCGGATCTCGAGCGTGACGCGGAGACCTTCCCGACCTTCTCTCGCTCGATCGGCGCGCTCCTGCGCGAGGAGACACAGCGGTTTCTCGAGCACGAGATCTTCGAGGCGGACGGCACCTGGCCGTCCATCTTGACGGCCCCGTACTCGCTCATGAACGGCCCGCTCGCCCAGTTCTACGGGATCCCCGGCGTGACGGGCGACGAGTTCCGGAGGGTGGAGCTCGATACGACCCAGCGCCTCGGGCTGCTCACCCAGGCGGGCGTGATGGCCGGAACGACGCACTCGAACATGACGAACCCGGTGGTCCGCGGCTCGTTCGTGGTCCAGAAGCTGATGTGCCGCACGATCCCGCTCCCCACCGGCGAGATCCTGGAGCAGGTGAAGCCGCCGGAGCCGTACACCGGCGACACGGCGCGGCAGCGGTACAGCCAGCACAGCAGAAATCCGGTCTGCGCGGGGTGCCACCAGTTCATGGATCCGATCGGGTTCGCGTTCGAGAACTACGACGCGGTCGGGCTGTTCCGCACCACCGAGAACGACGTCGAGATCGACGCGAGCGGCTCGGTCCCGGGCACGGAGGGCACGGTGAGCGGGCCGGTCGAGCTCGTGCAGAAGCTCGCCGAGGCCGAGGAGGCGCAGAGCTGCTTCGCGACGCGCTGGACCGAGTACGCCTACGGCCTCACGCTGCGCTCCGAGGACGCGTGCACCAGGGAGGCCGTCACGACCGCCTTCAAGGCGTCCGGGTACAACGTGAAACAGCTCCTGATCGAGCTCACGCAGACGGACGCTTTCCACTACATGGATCCCCGGCAGGAGTAATGGTCATGGCAACGCATCGATTGACCCGACGTGCCGTGCTGCGAGGCGCTGGCGCCATCGCCATCGCGCTCCCCTGGCTCGAGATCATGGGCGAAGCGCGCGAGGCGCGCGCGCAGGCCGCCCCCGCCAAGCGCTTCCTCGCCGTCTACACGCCCGGCGGGACCGTGCTGGACCGCTGGCGGCCGACAGGCGACGAGACGCGCTTCACCCTGAGCCCCATCCTGGAGCCGCTCGCGCCGGTGCAGAGCCGGCTGCTCGTCGTCGACGGCCTCGACATGAAGAGCGGGATCGGCGAGCAGCACCAGGCCGGGATCATCGCCTGGCTCACGGGCACGCCCCAGGCGGGCGCCGCGGGCCGCGCCTACGGGAGCGGGCCGTCCGTCGATCAGGTGATCGCCTCGCGCATCTCCGCCGGTCAAAAGGCGAAGGCGAGCCTCCAGTTCGCGGTGCGCTGGGCCACGGGCAAATCCCACGGCCTGCTGTCGCCGATCAACGCCGTCAATTTCGAGAGCAAGGCGCCCTACAGCCCGATCCCGCCGCGCCTCGATCCGGTCGAGATCTTCACCGAGCTCTTCGGCACGCTGAACCCCGACGCGAAGGACGACGCCGCCCTGCGCCTCGCGCGAAAGCAATCGATCCTCGACTTCCTCGACCGGCGCTACGCTTCCCTGTCGGCGCGGCTCGGCGCCGCCGACAGGCAGAAGATCGACCAGCACCTGACGAAGATCCGCGAGATCGAGGAGAGCCTCAGCAAGACGCCGGTCACGACGAGCGCTTGCCGGGCGCCGATGATGGTCGACACGTCCGACTACAACCCGCGCACGGGGCTCCACGCGGACGACAACGGCGCGGTCAAGGACACCTCGACCGACGCGGCGATCCCCAAGGTCGGCAAGCTCATGATGGACATGATGGTGATGGCGCTCGCCTGCGACATCACCGCGGTCGGCACCTTGCAGTGGAGCGACACGGAGGCGAAGCACACCTTCCCGTGGCTGAACCTGAGCGAGCACCACCACTTCTACCAGCACGACGGCGGCTTCCGGCCGGCCGAGTGCGAGCGCATCTGCAACTGGTATTCGAAGCAGCACGCCTATCTCCTGCAGGAGATGGAGAAGGTCGACATGGGCGGCCACTCGCTGCTCGACGAGAGCGTCGTCTTCTTCGGCTCCGAGCTCTCGGATCCGCCGAGCCACAGGAAGAACAACATGCCGTTCTTGCTGGCCGGCGGCGGCGGGGGCCTGCGCGCCGGACGCTGGGTCCGGTACCCGAACCTCCCGCACAACAACCTGCTCGTCTCGATCCTGAACCTGTTCGGCGACGGCCGGACCACGTTCGGCGACCCGAGCCACTGCACCGGGCCGCTCACGAACTTGACGTAGCACGGAGCGACCCGTCTTCTCCACCGGCTCGATGCGACCGACGACCGCGCCGCGACCCCCTGCGTAGGCCCGGTGGCCGAGCGCGTCGTCGGCGGGAGTCGCGGACGGGCGAGGCCATGCGTCCTCCTCGGTCAGGAGGAACGCCAGCCGGTCGCGGATGCGCTGCTGGCCCTCGACCGCCTCCTGCGCCGTGAGCTCGCGGAGCACCCCGAGCACGATGACGCTCTCCCAGTCGGCGAGGCGCTGGATGGGGTCGACCTGGAAGCAGACCTCCGGGTTCTCGCGCATCATCCTGACCTTGGCGCCTTCCGCCGAGCGCAGGGTGTGCCCGTGGCGGCCCATCACGATGAGCTGGGCGTCGTCCTCTTCCGCGCACCGGAGGATCTCTTCCGCGGGAGACCCCACCCGGACGAGCGGGACGACGCGGGCCGCGTCGCCGAGCTTTGCCGGTGTGCGGCGGCGCCCGCAGCGGGCGGCGGAGCCGCCGCGTGACCTGAACATCGCCGCCGCTCGGCGCCATGGCCCGAGACATGGATGGCGCAGGATCGGTCACGAGCAGGGCCCACGCCGGCGGGCGGACCGGCGAAGCTCTACGGCGCTGGCGCCTGCCCGGCCAGGATCCCATCGAGGCGCCGGAGCACCACTTCGAGCCGCTCGATCGCCGCTTTCAGATACGCCCGGTACTCTCGATCGTCGGTGTGAACCAGCTCTTCTCTCATTCCCACGAGCCGGATCGACAGGGCGGTCCTCATGTCTTTCGCTTCGCGCTCATCGAGCTCGAAAATGAGCATCGATCTCTCCCTGGGACGGGGCGGAGCACGCTCCGTACCGCGCAGCGAGCCGCACAGGCGGCCTCCCTGGCCTCGCCCTCCTTCGCCTCGGCCGCCCTCCTGCGCGACACCCCGGCCTCGTGGCACATCACCTGCTTCGACGGCGGGGAGGGTGGGTATCGTGCGCGCCGCCGACTGGCAGGGATCTCACGCATGAGCGCGGCGGCGCCGGCAGGGGTGGCGCCCTCCGCGCGCGAGGAGGCGCGCCGCCGGATCGGGCGCTATGCCGCGCGATCCGGGTCCACGACCACCTCTACGATGTGCTCGATCGCCCGGTCATCTCGGACGCCGAGTACGATCGCCGGCGCGACGAGCTGAAGCGGCTGGAGCGACTGGACCCCAACGTGAGAGCCAGGCGGGAACCCGACGGGAACCGAGGGGCGCATGGAAAACATCGACATCGCTCGCGTCTTCGAGGAGGTGGCGGACCTGCTCGAAATCCAGGACGAGAGCCCGTTCCGCGTGCGGGCCTACCGCACCGCGGCGCGCACCCTCGGGGCGCTCGGCGAGCCCGTCGCGGGGCTCGTCGAGCGCGAGGGCGCGGGCGCGCTCACCGCCTTGCCCGGGATCGGCAAGGACCTCGCGGGCAAGATCGTCGAGCTCCTCGAGACCGGCGAGCTGTCGCTGCTGAAGGAGCTGACGGCGAAGACCCCCGAGAGCCTCGTCGGGATGATGCGGATCCCGTCGCTCGGGCCGAAGCGCGCGCGCCTGCTCCACGACAGCCTCGGCGTCGCGACGGTCGACGAGCTCGAGGAGGCCGCGCGGTCGGGTCGCCTCGTCGGCGTGCGCGGCTTCGGCGAGAAGCTCGCCGCGACGATCCTCGACGGCTGCCTGAAGCGGCGGGCGACCGCCGGGCGCGTGCGGCTCGCGGACGCCGAGGCGCAGGTCGAGCCGCTGCTCCGGCACCTCAGGGCGGCGCGCGAGGCCCTGGTCGTCGAGGTGGCCGGCAGCCTCCGGCGCCGCAAGGAGACGGTGGGCGACGTCGACATCCTCGTGTCCGCGCGGCGCGGAGAGCCGGTCGCGGCGCGCCTCCTTTCGTATCCGGAGATCAAGCAGGTGCTCGCCCGCGGCGCGACGAAGTGCTCGGTCGTGCTGCGGTCCGGGCTCCAGATCGACCTCCGCGTCGTGCCGCCGGCGTCCTACGGCGCGGCCCTCCACTACTTCACCGGCTCGAAGGCCCACAACATCGCCGTCCGCACGCTGGGCGTGGGCCGCGGGCTGAAGATCAACGAATACGGGGTCTTCCGGGGCGACCGGCGGATCGGGGGCCAGGCGGAGGAGGACGTCTTCCGCGCGGTCGGGCTGCCCTGGATCCCGCCCGAGCTGCGCGAGGACGCCGGCGAGATCGAGGCCGCGCGCGCGCGGCGGCTCCCCGAGCTCGTCGAGGTCGGCGCCATCCGGGGCGACCTCCACGTGCACACGACGTACACTGACGGGCGCGACGAGCTCGAGGCGATGGTCGAGGCGTGCGTGGCCCGCGGGTACGACTACGTGGCCATCACCGACCCCACGCGGGCGGTCCGCGTGGCGGGCGGGCTCGACGCGTCGGGGCTCCGCAGGCAGGCGCGGGCCATCGACCGGCTCCGCCGGACGATCGGCGGGATCACGATCCTGCACGGGGCCGAGGTCGACATCCTCGAGGACGGAGCGCTCGACCTCGACGACGCGGCGCTGGCGGCGCTCGATTACGTCGTCGCCAGCGTGCGCTCGAAGCTGACGATGGCGGAGCCCGACATGACGCGCCGTGTCCTCCGCGCGCTCGAGAGCCCGTTCGTGACGGCGCTCGGCCACCCGACCGGGCGCCTCCTCGGCAAGCGCGAGCCGTACGCGCTCGACCTGCCGCGGATCGCGCGCGCCGCGCGCGATCTCGGCGTGCTGCTCGAGATCAACGCGCAGCCCGAGCGCCTGGACCTCTGCGACGTCCACATCCGCCTCGCGCGAGAGGCCGGCGCGAAGCTCGTGGTCGCCACCGACGCGCACGCCGTGGCCGAGCTCGACTTCATGCGCCACGGGATCGATCAGGCGCGGCGGGGCTGGTGCGCCGCGGCCGACATCGCGAACACGGCGCCCCTCGCGGAGTTCCTGGAGCTCATCGGCAGGCGCAGGCGCGCGGCGACCGCCGCCGCGAGATCGCGCCCGGCCAGGAGCGCCGCCAGCGCGTAGGCCCCCGGAGCGGCGGCCCGAGCCGAGGCCGCAAGCGCGCGAGGCGCGCCGGCGCTCCTGGGCGTGCGCCCTCTACCGATCCAGCCCCTTGTCCTCGCACGCGCGGCCCCGGTCCAGAGGCTCGCCGTGCTCCTCTTCCTCTTCTTCCCGCGGCTCTTCGAGCGCTCCCGGGGAGAGGCCCTCGTCCGCCTGGCGACGGGAGGTTTTGAGAGGTGCTCCAGGGGGAATAGGAGGGGGAAATGCTGGGACGGCCCTCCCCCTCTCCTCTTGGCGGCCTCGGCGGCTTGGCGGTTCTTCTGCTGATCCGGGGCAACTCCCCGCAATCGTGCTAGGGCGCGCCGGTCCAGCGCAGATCGGCGATCATGGGGAGGTGGTCCGAGCCGAGGTCCGGCCCGACCCACGCGCGCTCGCTCGTCCAGCCCGGTCCGACGAGCACGTGGTCGATGCGAACACCGAACCAGCGCGTCCGCTTCGTCGCGCCGAAGCCCAGCCCGGCGCGGGAGAACGCGTTCTCGAAGCCTGCCCAGAAGCGCCGGTAGATGGCGCTGTCGACCGGCATGTTGAAGTCGCCGACGATGACCGCCGGATAGGGCGCCTCGTCGACCCACTGCCTCGCGAGCTCCGATTCCCAGGTGCGCAGCGCGATGTTCCTGTCATGCTCCTCCGCCTGCTTCCATCCGCCGTGGATCAGCGCCTCGATCGCGTCCCGCGGTGTCTCGAGGTGCAGGTGGATGAGGGAGAAGGCGCGACCCCCGGCCGGCTGCACGCTCGACGGCTCGGGTGAAGGCGCGCCCGCCGCCGCGCCGGCGCTGCGGCCGGAGGAGCTGGCCGAAGCGGCAGCGGCCGCGCGGTCCGGCAGCGCGATCGCATAGCGGAGGATGGCGCCGTGGCCGCCGGCACGCCAGACGTCGCTGCGATCCCTGGATTCGATCTTCTGGAGAGGATGCCGGCTCAGAAGGCACATCCCGCGCTCGGTGTGGACGAACCACGCCGGAAAGGCTTCTTCCAGCGACCGCGCCGGAATGCTGCACTCCTGCAGCGCGAACACGTCGGGTCGGGCCTCGGCGACGAAGCGCCCGAGGCGCCCCGGATCGAGCGCACGAGCCCCCATGTTGAAGGAGGCCACGCGCAGATCGCTCTCGCCCGTCGCCCCGACGAGCGCGCGGGGCGAGACCGAGAGCCCCAGGATGGGCCCGACCACGATCACGGACGCGACGGAGAGCGGGAGGAGGGCCCGGCGCCGCGCCGCGAGCGCGGCGGGCACGAGCACGAGGAGGGGGAGAGCGAGGAGCGCGCGCGGGCCGAAGAGGAAGAGCGTCCCGGGCCAGAAGCGGTCGCCCACGACCGGCAGGGCGAGCCAGATCGCGACGACCCCGAGGAGGTAGAGCACGGCGCCGGCGAGCACGAGCCGCCGGAGCAGCCGCCAGCGCGGCGCAGGAGCAGTAGGCCGCGCAGCAGGTGCTTGCGGCTCCGATGTCGCTCCCCTCCCCTGGTCCCTGAGCCGCATGGCTGTCCGTTCGCGGGCGTGAAGACGCCGTCTCGACGAGGAGCGGCATAGTTCACATCAGCGGCAGGCGCAACCGCCACCACTGGATAATCTGAAAGCTATCCATCGACGCCGGCGGACACGCGTCAAGCGCTGTCGGCGCCGGTGACCATGGTCGGAATCCGTGGTGGCCCGCGGTCCCCTACCCCGCGCCCTGCGATCTCGCGGAGTCCCTCCGGACCTCGGCGCCGAGGCGCCTCCGGACAGATCGGCCCCTGGAGCACCAGAGGCGCTGTCCGATACCAGACGACCGGATTCGTCGCGTCGTGACGACGCTCTCCCGCTCCGAGGCGCCCTCCAGGGCGGACCCGGACGCGGGAGGCACGATCGCCCCCATCCCGCATGCGCGCTCCTGTATAGTGGGGGCCTCACGGGAAATTCGCATGTTCTCCCTCGACAATCGTGTTCAGGAATATGCCTGGGGCTCGCGGACGGCCATCGCGGCGCTGCTCGGACAGCCGCCTTCCGACAGGCCACAGGCCGAGCTGTGGATGGGCGCCCACCCGGCCGCCTCCTCGTGCGTCGAGATCGACGGGCGGAAGGAGCGCCTGATCGACGCCATCGCCGGGCGCGCGGAGGCCTTCCTCGGCGAGCCGGTCCGCGCGCGCTTCGGCGCGCAGCTCCCGTTCCTGCTCAAGGTGCTCGCGGCCGATCAGCCGCTGTCGCTCCAGGCGCACCCGGACGAGGCGCAGGCGCGGCGCGGGTTCGACGCGGAGAACGCGGCCGGCATCCCGCTCGACGCGCCCGGGCGCACCTACCGCGATCCGCACCACAAGCCCGAGCTGCTCTGCGCGCTCACCCCGTTCGACGCGCTCTGCGGCTTCAGGCCGGCCGAGGCCCTGCGCGAGGTGCTCGAGCTCGTCGCCGGGGGCCCGGGGGACGCGCTCGTCCCGCGCGTCGCCGCGCCGATCGACGCGGCCGCGGTCGCGGGGCTCGTCCGGGGCCTGCTGGCGCTCGACCCGGCGGCGCGGCGGGAGCTCGTCGCCTCGGTGGTCGAGGCCTGCCAGACGCGCGCCCGGGGGGGCGGGTGGCTCGCGAGGCCGTGCGGCTGGGCGCTGCGCCTGCACGAGCTCTACCCGGGGGATATCGGCGTCGTCATCGCCCTGCTGCTCAACGATGTGCACCTCGAGCCGGGCGAGGCGCTGTACCTGCCGCCGCGCCGGCTGCACGCGTACGTGCGAGGGGTGGGGATCGAGATCATGGCGAGCTCCGACAACGTGCTCCGCGGCGGGCTCACGCCGAAGCACGTCGACGTCGACGAGCTCCTGCGGGTGCTCGATTTCGCGCCGTGGCGCGTGGATCCCGTCACGCCGCGCCGGGTCGGCGACGAGCTCTTCTACGACACCCCGGCGCCGGAGTTCCGGCTCTCGCGCGTCGAGCTCGAACCAGGGAGCGCGTGGCGGAGCAGCGAGCGGCGCGGGCCGGAGATCGTGCTGTGCACCCGGGGAGAGGCGACGGTGGTCGATGCGCGGGGGACTGCCCGGGATCTCCGCCAGGGCGGCTCGATCTTCGTCCCGTTCGCGTCGGGGAGCTACTCCATCGAGGGAGGTGGCCAGTTCTTCCGGGCCACCGTGGGTGGTTGAGCAGCCCCTCCGGTGAACCCCCGAAGGGCCGCACCCCCGGGGTCGTGCCGGGGCGCCGGCGCTGCTCCATCGTGCGCCGATCACCGACCTCACCAGCGCAGGGTCGCTGGGCTCACCGAAAATAGGTGAGCCACTCGAGCCCTCGATCTCCACTGCCAGGGGGACCTCTTCATGAATGGAGGACCCCTCGATGAAGATTGCGGAGTACGCTCGGCTGGCTGCGCACGTTGTCCTCGTCGCTCTCCCGCTCGCGGCGCTGGGCTGCGGACCGGATCCGGAAAAGGTCGGAGACGAGTGCGATCCTGACGATGGCTGCCCCAGCGGGCTTGTGTGTGCGCAGGGAGGCGAGCACCCTATCTGCCATGCACCCCCCGGCGCCGCCTGCGACCCAGCCGGCGCCGACTACTGCCTCGGCGATACCACCTGTGGCGAGGACGGCACATGCCGGATTCCGCTCGGAGGCTCCTGCGCCGCGGAGCTCGAGGGCTTCTGCGCGGCCGACGCCGTATGCGGCGCGGACGGCACCTGCCAGATCCCGCCGGGCGGCGCATGCGATCCAGCGGGTCCGGATCACTGCCTCGACGATGCGGTCTGCGGCAAGACGCGGGACGGCAAGGGGCTCTGCGGCATCGCCGAGGGCGGCGAGTGCGATCCGCAGCAGCCCCTGTGCGCCGGCGGGCTCACCTGCGCCGAGCTGGTCGCGGGCGGCCACGCGTGTTATCCACCCGTGCTGGCCAAGGGGGATGTGTTCGACGCGGAGACCACCTCGGGCATCGAGGGCGCGCGCGTGCTCGCGCTCGACGACCAGGCGACCGCCCTCACCGACGTGGCGACCACCGACGCCGCGGGGAGCTACGTGCTCGAGGTGCCCGTGCCCCGCACGGAGGACGGAGCGCCGATCGGCGACGTCGTCTTCACCTTGCGGGCGAGCGCGCAGGACTACCAGCCTTTCCCCGGCGGGCTCCGCACCGCGCTGCCGATCACCTCGAGCGAGGCGATATCCGGGGAGGACGGGTGGAGCATCGAGACCACGCTGACGGATATCGCGCTGATCGTGCTGCCCGAGGAGCAACGCGGGCTGCCGAGCATCTCGGGCACGGTGCTCGCGGACGAGCAATCCGGCGGCGTGCTCGTGGTGGCCGAGGACGGCAGCGGCCACGGGTTCAGCGCCGTGACGGATCGCGGCGGGGCCTACACCATCTTCAACGTGCCAGGCGGCAGTTACTCGGTGAGCGGCTACGCGGCTGGCCTGGCGCTCTCTCCGGCGAGCGCGGAGGTGGGCGACGCGGCGCTGACGGGCGTGGATCTGACGCGCTCGGAGGCGGCGCTGGGCACCCTCTCCGGCACCATCAACATCGTCGACGCGCCGGGCGGCGCGACCACCAGCGTCGTGCTCGCGGTGGCGTCCACGTTCAACGATACCTTCGTGCGAGGGGAGGTGCCGCGCGGGCTGCGCACGCCGCTCAGCGGGCCGCCCAGCGTGAGCGGCGAGTTCAGCATCTCCGGCGTCCCCGCGGGGAAGTACGTGGTGCTGGCCGCGTTCGAGAACGACGATCTGGTGCGCGATCCCGACCCCAACATCGCCGGCACGCAGCTCGTCACCATCGAGATGCCGGGCCCCGGCGAGGACATCGCTTTGCCCACCTCGTTCAAGATCACCGAAGCGCTGCGGGTGATCGGCCCGGGCGCGACGGATGCCGAGGCGGTGACGAGCGCGCCCACGCTCCGGTGGGAAGACGATGCCAGCGAGGACTTCTATACCGTGGTCGTCTACAACGCCTACGGTGAGCTCGTATGGTGCCTGGCGGACGACGAGGGGTGCGCCGGACCGAGCATCCCGGGCGCGAGCGGCGGGGGCGAGATCTCGGTCGAGTATGGCGGCCCGCTGGATCCGGGCATGTATTACCAGTTCCGCGTGACCTCGTGGCGCGCCCCGGGCGGAAGCCCGGGACCGATCTCGACGACCGAGGATCTGCGGGGCGTGTTCTACGTCGCGGGCCAATAATCACGGTCATTCCGCTCGCTCGACCTCGGCGTCGCCCGGCATTCCGGCGCCGGCGATCCGCGCGACGGTCCGAGGTCGACCGGGGCCACGTCGAAATCGTGCGCGGGAGCCCCGTGATGCCCGCCGGCGAGCGCTGGCACCAGCGGCGGCCTGATCTGGCCATCTCCAGCAGGGATCCATCGCCCAATGTCGCTCGCAGCCGAGTGGGGCTCGGCCGGAACACCCGGTGCCCCATCTCGGCTGCGCCGCCGGCTCGGGCGACCGCGTCCTCGTGGCGCGCCTCGGCAGCGCGCGCGAACGCTGAACGGGCGGAGCCAGCGATCGCTCTCCGCGCCTTGGGCTCGGAGATGGCCGCATCGGACGCACACCAAAACGTGACGCAACCGTCGCACGGTCGCGCGCTGGTGCACGATAGCACCCCTCGCCGCCATCACGCACACGCCATGACCGTCCTGGCGGCAAGGAGCAATGATTCCGATGAGATCCGCTCGATTCGCCTTCATTCCAGCCTCGCTGTTGTCCCTGGCCACCGGGTGCTCGCAGCACGGCACCGAGGTCGTGCACGCGCTGTCGCAGGCGACGTCCGGGCCGCCGATCGTCGACGCGCGCGTCGAGACGGCCGCGCTGCACAGCTACGACGATGCTCCTCGCACGCCGGACTCGGATGACCCTGCCATCTGGGTGAGCCCCGACGATCCGGGCGACAGCCTCGTCATCGGGGTGCTGAAGGACGCCGGCCTCCAGGTCCATGACCTGCAAGGGAACGTCCTGCAAACGATCCTGCCGCCGAACCGGCCGGCGGTCACCGCGCAAGATCCGCCGGCGCCCGGCCCCCACCCCGAGAGCGGGACCACGGCGTGCCCTGACAGCGCGTCGGGCGAGACCTACGGTCGCTTCAACAACGTCGACGTGCAGTACGGCTTCAAGCTGATCAAGGAGAGCGGCGCGAAGGAGAAGATCGACATCGCCGTGGTCACCGACCGGGGTTGCGACCGGCTCCGGATCTATGCCATCAAGCCGACGAGCCCGGGCGGTCCCCTCATCGACATCACGGCATCGGCCGCGCCGCGCGTCTTCCCGAGCCAGCTCGTCCAGCCGTCCTCGCTCCAGCCAACCGGCGTGTCGCCCGGGGTGTACAGCAACGATCTCGACGACCAGAACACCGCCTACGGCCTCACGCTCTACCGCCCCGAGGACAGCGACGATGGATACCGCGCCTTCGTGAGCCAGCGCAATCGCAGCGCGGTCGCCGAGCTCGAGCTGTACGCCGCCGGAGACGGCAAGGTCTCGTACAGCAGGGTGCGCGAGTACCGGTTCAACCCGGTCTTCACCATCCCCGGGACGAGCCCCTGGAGCCCGCCGATCCAGTGGACGCCCTGCCGCGAGGAGCCCGAGAGCGATCCGCAGTTCGAGGGGCTGGTCGTCGATCAGCAACGGGGCGTGCTGTTCGCCGCGCAGGAGGTGGTCGGCGTCTGGCGCGTGCCGCTCAGCGATGCGCTGCCCGCGACCGTCAACGTATCGCCGACCCGGTTGATCGAGGAGGTCCGCTCGTTCGGCGCGCCGTGGTGGGCTGTCCCCGACGACGGCGAGTACGCCTGCGAGGACTCGGCGCCCGGTACCCCGGTCTCCGGGACGATCGCGGCGCCCGGCAACCCCTGGGCGGGAGGGAGCCACCTGGAGAGGGACGTCGAGGGTCTCGCGATCTACTATGGCGACGACGAGGACGGGTATCTGCTCGTCTCGAGCCAGGGAGACGACACGTTTCATGCCTACGACCGGAGCGACCCGTCGGATCACGTCGCCGCGTTCCAGGTCGAGGACACGGGCGAGACCGACGGCCACGACGTCGTGAACGTGCCTCTCGGCGGCGACTTCCCGTACGGTCTCTTCGTGGTGCAGAACGGGAAGGCGGGCGGACCCGCGTCGGAGGCCCCGATCAACGGCTTCGACTATGACGGCTCTACCCAGTTCAAGCTCCTCGGCTGGGAGGACCTCGCGGACGAGCTCGATCTCGACGTGGACGAGGACGACTACGATCCTCGCGACCCGCACGACGACTGACGCGCGACCCGACCCAGGTTGACGACCCGACCCAGGTTGACGGCGACCTGACCCAGGTTGAGGAGTCGGCAGCGGATGGGCAGCGGCGACCCGACCCAGTTGGCGGCGGGGGGGGGCGACCCGACCCAGGTTGGCGGCGGGCGGCGAGCCGACCCAGGTTGGTCCGCCTCGCACGGCTTCGCGCGCGCTCTCGATCGGATTCACCTGATCCATGCTCCCAGGCGACGCCGAGGCTCCGCATACAAACTTGTCCGACTCCGGCCAACCAGCCGCGGCTCCCCGACAGCCCGAGGCTCGCGAGGTGATTACGCGAGGACTGCGCTCTCCTCGACACGAACCCCATGGAGCACGCGCATACACCAAGTACCAACAGGAAACACGGCGCTGCGCACACCCGCACGCCAGCTCGCGAGCGCGTCGCGGTATGCCGCACGAAAGGCGCGTACCGCGTCAGCGGCAAGCTGCCATGCCTCCGGCTGCTGCCGACCCACGGCGAACGTGGGGTTGCGCTCGCGCGCCGGCTCGAAGCTCGTCGCACGGCGGTAGGGCGAGACCTCGCCCGCGCGCACGGGACCGAGGACGCCCGAGCCCTGCCGTTGCATCGCCATGCGCGCCTGCTCCTCCTGTCCCTCGAGCTCCACAGCCACCTCCTCGCGGAAGCGGTCAGCGTCCTCCTGGGCGATTCCCGGTGGTAGCGTGAGCGCAAGCGTCGCCTCGTCCGGCCACCGGGGGTTGGTCGGGTCGAAGTACACGTCGGGGCGCATGGCGCGCAGCACCCCGCAGCCCAGCTCGTCCACAAGCACCTTGGCGCCCGACCAGTCGCACGCTCGACTGACCAGCCCCGCGACGACCGGATTGGCCAGGGTGTAGGCGACCTTCTCCACCACGGCCGCTGGCGTCATCAGGCGCACAACGCTGGTTGGTTCGTGATCCCACACCGGACCCTCCCAGGCGCGCAGCACCTTGGTACCGAGCGCGACGAGGCGATGGAAAAATTGCAAGAAGCGCGGAAGAACGCCGTCGACGTCGGTGATGACAAGGTGAAGGTGAGTGGACATGACACACAGCGCGTGGACCTGGACACCGAAGCGGCGCGCCGAGACGGCGAGTGAATACAGCACGAGCTGGGAGATGGCGGCGTCGGGACGCAAGAGCATGTGCCGGCGCAGAGCGCGGCGGGTGAGTAGGTAGGTGGCGCCGGGGACGATCGAGCGGGGCTGGCTCATGGTCCACGGGTATCAACAAACGCTGTGCCAGATGCGGACGGCTGGGATTTCGGCAACTTGAGCGCCGAGGGACGTGGCGGCCGCCACCCGCTCGCCAGGCAACCGCCAGCCATAGTCAAGTTGGGTCACCCTGCCGCGCGGGTCACCCAACCTCGCGGGTCACCCAACCTCGGTCGGGTCACCCAACCTCGGTCGCGTGGTCACCCAACCAGGGTCAACACGCAACCATGGTCGTTCGCTTCCAACCACGGTCAGGTCCGGTCAACCACGGTCGGGTCCGGATCGCCAACCAACGGTCGGGTCCGGATCGCCAACCACGGTCGGACGCCCACCAACCACGGTCGGGTCGGGACGCCGGACGCCCCAACCACGGTCGGGTCGGGACGCCGGTCGGTCGGGTCGGGACGCCGGTCGACGGTCGGGTCGGGACGCCGGTCGGGTCGGGACGCCGGTCGCCGTGGCCGAGCGGCACGCGCGGTGTCCTGGGCCGCAAAGGCCGCCGGCCGGAAATGCTATCCTCGCCCCGTGCTGCCCTCCTACGATCTCACCGCCATCACGGCCCGCCTCGCAGGGCGCGACGCCGCGCTCGACGCGCTCACGCAGGAGCGCCAGGCCGCGGTCGCGGCGATCCTGCGCGCGCCGGCCCGGCCTCCGGGCGCGGGGCGAACGCCCGCGGTGCAGGTGCGGCCCGGGGAAGCCGAGCTCCTCCTGATCCGCCGGGCCGAACGCCGCGGCGACCCGTGGTCGGGGCACATGGCCCTCCCGGGCGGGCGGCGCGACCCGGTGGACGAGCACCTGCTCGCCACCGCGATCCGCGAGACGCACGAGGAGGTGGGGATCGACCTCGTCGAGAATGGTACTCTGCTCACGCGCCTGCCCGACGTCCCCGCCGTCGTGCGCGGGCGGCGCGTCGGGATGATCATCGCCCCCTTCGTGTTCGCCCTGCGCTCCACGCCCGAGCTCACCCTGAGCGACGAGGTGGCCGAGGCGCTCTGGACACCGCTCGGGCCGCTCGCTCGTGGCGAGTGTTCGTCGACCTACAGGTACACGCACGAGGGGAATGTCCTCGATCTACCGTGCTTGCTCGTGGACGAGCGGATCGTCTGGGGGCTGACCTATCTCATGCTGGAGCAGCTCTTCGACGTGCTCCACGCGTGAGCGGCCATGCGCCAGCGACTCGCCGGAATACCCCATCGGTCGTGACGACACCGCCCGCGCCGACCTACTTTCCCCCTTGCCCGGCTCGATCGCGCCATGATAGGTCTCGGCGACCTGGGGCTCGGGGGTGGGCCGGCTGCGCGACAGGCCGAGGCATGCTGTCCGCCATCCTGCGTCTGTCCCCATCTTCCACGGTCAGCCCTCGTCGTCGCACGGCTGTTGCCCCGCTCCGCCCTCGTCCGTACGGTCGAGGAGGGGCGCTCTCCGTCTCGTGCGCCAGCCCGCCTGCCGGCGCGGCGCTCTCTCGACATCGGCGATGCTCACCCTACCCAGCTACCACTCCGTCATCCATTTCGACACGAGGGGCGACTCCGCCCGCTACCGCGCCATTCGCGCGAGCGACGGCGCCCCGGTCATGCTCAAGGTGCTCGACGCCGGCGCCTCGCGCGTCGTGGATCGCGCCCGCCTCAAGCACGAGTACAAGCACATCGCGCGCATCGAGTCCGAGCGCGTCGTCAAGGTCCATGGCGTGGAGGAGCACGACGGGGGCCTCGTCCTGGTCCTCGAGGACACGACCGGAGAGGAGCTCGGGTGCTTCCTCGCGGCGCGCGGCAGGCTCGATGTCGCGAGGTGCCTCGATCTCGTGGTCTCCATGGCCGAGGCCGTGCGCGTGCTGCACGGGCACGCGATCGTGCACGGCGCCATCGGGCCGAAGAGCTTCCTCGTCACCGGCGACGATCAAGCCCGGATCCTGAACTACGGGGTCGACGCCGCGGTCACGCACGAGGTCGAGTCGCTCTACAGCGATGCGGTCGTGTCCGACGTGCTCCCCTACCGCTCGCCCGAGCAGACCGGCCGGATGAACCGCAGCGTCGACCACCGCTCGGATCTCTACTCGCTCGGCGTGCTGTTCTACCGGATGCTCACCGGGCGGCTGCCCTTCGAGGCGATCGACCCGCTCGAGCTCATCCACGCCCACATCGCCCTCATCCCCGAGCACCCCACGTCGCGGCGCGCCGACGTGCCCGCCCCGCTCGGCGATGTGGTCATGAAGCTGCTCGAGAAGAACGCGGAGGATCGTTATCAGTCCGCGAGCGGCCTCCTCGCCGATCTGCACGAGTGCAAGCGGCGCCTCGCCGAAGGCCGCCTCGACCGCTTCGAGCTCGGCCAGCGCGACGCCGCGTACCTGCTCCAGATCCACCAGAAGCTCTACGGTCGCGAGGAGAGCATCCAGCGCCTCACGGACGCCTTTCTCGGCGTCCTCCGCGGCGCGCGCAAGGTCGTCCTCGTCTCCGGCTACTCGGGCATCGGCAAGTCGTCCCTGGTGCAGGAGATCCTGAAGCCCCTCGCGCGCGAGAAGGGCTATTACATCAGCGGCAAGTACGACCAGTACAACCGGGACCGGCCCCTCGGCCCGGTGCTCCAGGCGTTCGACGCGCTGCTCCGGCAGATCCTGTCCGAGAGCGAGGAGCGGATCGCCCGCTGGCGAGCGGCGATGCTCCAGGGGCTCGGGAGCAACGCGCAGGTCGTCTGCGAGGTCCTCCCGGCGCTCGAGTACCTCATCGGCGCGCAGCCGCCCGTGCCCGCCCTCGGCCCCGTCGAGGCGCAGAACCGCCTGAACCTCACCTTCCAGCGCTTCGTCTCGGTCTTCACGGGGCAAGGGCGCCCCATCGTCCTCTTCCTCGACGATCTCCAGTGGATCGACGCCGCGAGCCTGAGCCTCGTCAACGCGCTGCTCGAGGGCGACGGGCTCGGGGCCTTCTTCTTCTGCGGCGCCTACCGCGACAACGAGGTGAGCTCCGCCCACCCCTTCATCCGCGCCGTCGACGACCTCCGCAAGGGCGGCGTCGAGATCGAGCCGATCGTGCTCGACGCGCTGGAGCTCCCGCACGTCACGGCGCTCATCCAGGACAGCCTCGGGCGCTCGGACGGCGGGCAGCTCGCGGCGCTCGTCCTGAAGAAGACCGGCGGGAACCCGTTCTTCATCAAGCGCTTCCTCAAATCGATCCACGACAGCGGCGCGCTCTCCTTCGACGAGGCCGGCCGCTGGTCGTGGGACCTCGCCGCGATAAGCGCCCTCGAGTACACCGATAACGTCCTCGACCTCATGGCGAGCAACATCCGCCGCCTGCCCGCGCCCACGCAGGACGCGCTCCGGCTCGCGGCGGCCCTCGGCAACCGCTTCGATCTGGGCACGCTCTCGACCATCAGCGGGTGCTCCGTCGACGAGCTCTATGGGCGCGTCGAGCCGGCGCTCAAGGAAGAGCTCATCGCGAGCGACGGCGCGTGCCACCGCTTCGTCCACGACAAGATCCAGGAGGCCGCCTACTCGATGATCCCCGTCGAGGAGCGGCCGGGCCTCCACCACCGCATCGGCGTGCTCCTGCGCGACGCGCTCGGGGCCGACGCGCAGGCGCTCTTCGACGTCGTGAACCACCTGAACCGCGCCGGCGACCTCATCCGCGATCCCAAAGAGCGCCTCGAGCTCTCGCGGATGAACCTCCGCGCGGCCGAGCGGGCCGAGGAGAGCGCCGCCTTCGACGCCGCGGCCAAGTACCTGACCGAGGGCATCGCGCGGCTCCCGGACGAGCCCTGGGCGACCGAGTACGATCTCGCCTTCGCGCTCATCACGAAGATGGGCCTCATGCAGGCGCTCACCGGCCGCCCCGACGACGCCCTCGCCACGCTGGCCCAGGCCGTCGTCCACGCGAGGAGCCGGATCGACGCGACCCGGGCCCACCGGCTCAAGGTCAAGGTGCATATCCTCAAGGCCGATCTGCACGCCGCCCTCGCCGAGGGGCTCGTGGCGTTGCGCGCCTTCGGGATCGATCTCCCGCCCTTCCCCTCGGACGAGGCGGTCGCCGGCGACGTCGAGGCGACGCTGAGGTTCCTCGGGGACCGCTCGATGGAGTCGCTCTGCGATCTCCCCCGCCTCGAGGACCCCGAGCTCGCCGTCCTGCACAGCGTGCTCGAGGAGATGATCTCGTCCTGCTACTTCCTCGCGAGCAACAACTTCGGCTTCTGCGTGATGAAGATCCTCCGGGACACCGTGCAATACGGCGTCTCGCAGAGCTCGGTCTTCGCCTATGTCTGCTTCGGCCAGATGCTGTGCGTCAGCGGCCGCATCGAGCTCGGGTACGCCTTCGGCGAGGCCGCGGTCGAGCTCAACCGGCGCTATCCGGACAGGCGGAACGATCCCATCCTCGCCTGCATGTGGGGCGCCTTCGTCCAGCACTGGAGGACGAGCTACGCGAAGGGGCGAGAGATCCTGCTCTCCGGCATCCACGCCGGCGTGGAGACGGGGCAGTACGTCTGGACCTTCTACTGCATGACCAACGCGAACACGGCCAGCCTCCTCCTCGGCTTGCCCCTCGCCGAGATCAAGGCTGAGTCGCGCTCGCTCCTCCCCCTGCGGAGGTACGACCGGTGGAACATCATCACCTGGATGGTCACCGCCGTCGGTCAGCTCTGCGAGCACCTCATGAGCCCGGATCCGGGCCCGACGCACCTCGCCGGCGAGTGGATCCAGATCGACGAGATCATCGACGCCGCGGTCCAGATCAACAACCAGGCCTCGCTCTTCTTCACCATCTTTTACCGCCTCCTCCTGCGCCTGTTCCAGGGCGATTACCCGGCGGCGGCGGCGCTCGCCTACGACGCGAACCCCAGCATCATGGGCATCGCGGGCTGGCACGGCAATCCTCCGTTCCACTTCTACGGGGGTGTCGCCCTGCTCCAGGCGGCCGACAGCGTGGACGCGGAGACCCGGGCGAGGTACCTCGAGAAGGCCCGCGCATTCGGCGAGCGGGTCGCCTTCTGGGCCAGCCACGCGCCCGACAACATGAGGCACCGCGACCTCCTGCTCGCGGCCGAGCTCGCGCGCGTGAGCGGCGACGTGCGGAGGGCCGTGGACCTCTACGACGAGGGCATCCGCGCGGCGGACCAGGGCGGCTACCTGCACGACGTCGCGCTCGGCAACGAGCTCTGCGCGCGCTGCTACCTCGGCCTCGGGAGGACCACGATCGCGCGCGCCTACATGATCGAGGCCCACGCCCGGTATGCGCGCTGGGGCGCGACGAGCGCCATGACCCGCCTCGAGCGCGCCTATCCCGATCTCCTGCGGCGCGAGGCGCCGGCCGTCTCCAGCGCGCCGCGGGTCGTCCGGGAGGACCTCGACCTCCGCAGCGTGCTCAAGGCCTCCCAGGCCCTCGCCGGGGAGATCGTCCTGCCCCGGCTGCTCGAGGCGCTGATGCGCATCATGCTCGAGAACGCCGGCGCGCGCCGCGGCTTCCTGATCCTGAAGAGCGAGGGTCGCCTCACCATCGAGGCCGCCGGCGACGTCGCGGGCGACCGCATCGAGCGGATCGACTCGGCGCCCCTGGGCTCCCGCGCCGATCTGGCCGCCAGCGTGATCCAGTATGTCGCGCGGACCGAGGAGAGCGTCGTCATCGACGACGCCCCGAGCCACCCCTCCTTCGCCTCCGACCCCTATGTCCGGGCCGCGCAGCCGAGGTCGCTGCTCGCCTCGCCCATCCATCATCAGGGGCGGGTCATCGGGATCGTGTACCTGGAGAACGCGCTCACCTGCGCGGCCTTCACGCGCGATCGCGTCGAGCTCATCGGGCTGCTCTCGTCCCAGGTCGCCGTCTCGCTGGAGAACGCCCGCCTCTTCGCGCAGCTCGAGGAGAAGGTGGAGGCCCGCACGGCCGAGCTCCGCGCGGCGCACGCCGAGCTCGGCCAGCTCTACGCCGCGCGGGAGCGCGAGCAGGAGGAGCGGATGCTGGAGCAGCGCGCCCTCATCGAGCAGCAGCGCGAGATGATCCACGCCCTCTCCGCCCCCATCCTCCAGGTCTGGGACGGCGTCCTGGCCGTGCCGCTCATCGGCGCCCTGGACCGCGGGCGCGCGGACGAGCTGATGCACAGCCTGCTGCAGGCCGTCGCGCGCGGCGAGGTCCGCTTCGCCCTGCTCGACACGACGGGCGTGGAGACCATCGACGAGGCCGTGGCCGATCACCTCGTCCGCATCGTGCGCGCCGTCGAGCTGCTGGGTGTGCGGGCGATCATCACCGGGATCCGCCCTGCGGTCGCCCGGACCATGACCTCGCTCGACATCGACCTGCGCGCGCTCGGCACGCACGCCACCCTGCGCGAGGCGCTCAAGTTCTGCATGCGGAGCCTCGCGGCCAGGCCGGGGTGACCGGCGGGGCGCCCGCGCTCTCGCGACCGCGACCACGAGGAGGAGCTGCCCATCTCGACGCGCGCAGCACGCGTGAGGAGGCGTCCACCCGGTCAGGCGTTGTCACGTGACATGTCACCCCATGTCACGTGACAACCGTGACAGGTCACGATAGCCCCGATGCCGCCTCGACCTGCGGGACGCGCGCTGAGCGCCTCGTCCTCGCCCGTGCCTCGCGCGACCGGCGCGGCACAGGGCTTGCCGTGCGCCGCCTGACCGGCGGCCCGCCCCCGCGCGGGCGTACGGCTGGACATCCCCTGGAAACTCAACACGGAGAGGCACGGTTCCAATGCAAAGCATCCTCCTGAAAACAGGCGTTGCGGCCTTCCTTTGCCTGGCGGCGTCGGGCTGCGTCGTGGCCGAGGGCGGCGAGCCCGAGGACGACGAGGACCTGGGCACGGCGAGCGCGGCGCAGATCGACATTGGATACAAGAAGAAGTGGCGGCTCTACACGGCGACGTTCTCGAACGGGCAGCCTTTCTTTCGCGTGCTCGCGATCGGGGGGAGCGACGTGGGCCCGTACCAGGCCAACACGGAGTACTGGTATGTGACGAGTGCGAACCTGGGCTACCTCGGCCAGAACAGCGTGGTCTTCAGCCACGTCGACGGCGACGACACGCCGCCGAAGCAGAGCGGCTCGGCGCAGTTCCAGACGCCCTGGCTCGTGCCCTGGACGTCGTTCTCGAACGACCCGGTGAGCGGCGGCTACCGCTACGACAACGGCAGCGTGCACCTGCGCATCGCCGTCAACGGCGGCGAGATCTCGGGGCTGACCTGGTACCAGACGATCCCGGCGGCGCAGACTCCGACCAACATCGCGCTGAACGGCACGTTCACGGTCGGCTCCGGATCCGTGGTGGTCCCGCAGGGGAGCGTCGGCTACTACGTGAACAGCGCGATCCCGTGATGCCCCCGGGCCTGTGTCCCCGGGGCCCACGTTGACCGGGCGCCGCCGTCCTCGGGGCCGGCGCGGCGCCGGCGGCCGCGAGGGGCGCCGGCGCTCGCTCAGAACCCGCCCTCGATCGCGATCCCTGGCATCGTGATGGGCCCCACCGTCTGGGGTGTACACCCGCGCTCGTCGCAGCTCACGTCGAACACCTCCTTGGCCAGCGTCGCGTTCTGCAGATCGAGCACCAGCCCGAGGTAGCCGCGCGCGCCGAGCGACCAGCGCTTCGACACGCGCATGTCGAGCCGGTAGAACGGGCGGACGCGCTCCGGGTCCGCGCGCGGTGGGCGGCCCTCGACGATCTCGTCGGCAGGGAAGCCCGTGTAGAAGACGTGCCGGATGCCGGCGCGAACGCCGCGGCCGAGGTCGTAGAGCAGCGCGACGTGCGCGACGTGCGTGCGGTCGTAGGCGGACGGGAGCGTCGCCTTGCCGCGCGTGCGCGTGGCGCGCGAGAGCGTGTACGACGCGAGGAAGAACAGGTCGCGGCGAAGCGCGCCGCGCGCGCCGAGCTCCAGGCCGTAGGTGTCGCCGAGGCTGCGCGTCAGGAAGCGCTCGGTGCTGAGGGTCGTGCCGCGGCCGGTGCCGATCGGATCGCTCAGGCCGAGGGTCGCCTGGCGGAACGCCGCGCCGCTGAAGCGGACCGGGCCGGCGTCGACCTCGACGCCGAAGCTCGCCTGCAGGCTCCGCTGGAGGCCGCCCGGGATGCCGCCGATCTGGAGCGCCGGCAGCGGGGCGAGGCCGGGGAGCTGCGACGCGAGGCCGAACGCGGGGATGAGCCGCACGTGATCGCCGACGCCGAAGCGACCGACGATCCTCGGATCCACGGCGAGCGCGGTCTTGCCGAGGGAGGTGTAATGGTCGACGCGCACGCCGGGCGTGAGGGTCGAGCGCTCGTCGAGGACGAGCAGCGCGTCGGCCCACGCGCCCACGGCGAGGTCGAGCCGGCTGCGGAAGAGCTCGGGGAAGCTCTCGTCGAGCTGGGCCGTGCCCTCGGCGGGCTTGGCGTCGGGCTCGCCGTCGGGCGAGCCGGGGCGCGGCGCGACGGCGCGCGGGGTGACGTCGTAGCGGTCGATCGCGGCGTCGACCCCGGCGCGCAGGAGCGCGCGCCCCCCGAGGGCGGGACGGGCGAGGCTCATGCGCGCGTTGAGCTTGAAGGCCCGGGCGCTCTCGACGCCGACCCCGCGCGACTGGTCGAGCCCGAGGGTGAGCGCCGCCCGGACGCGGGCCCCGGAGGCGTCGTCGCGGTCGTAGCGCAGGTCGAGGCGGTGGAAGTCGCTGTCGAGCAGGACGTTGGTCGTCTCGGCGCCGTCCTCCTGGCCGAGGGTCGCGAGGTAGTCGTACGCGCCGAACGCGAACACGGTGAAGCGCGCGTCCGGCCCGAGGCGGTAGGCGACGCGAGCCTGGTAGTCGGCGTAGCCCACGTCGACGCTCGGCACGAGCGCCGAGGTGAGCGCCGCGCCGGCGGCATAATGGCCCCCGAGGAGGACGTGGGTGTCCCTGTCGACCGGCCCCTCGACCACGCCGCCGACGTCGACGAACCGGAAAGCCCCCTCCCCGCGCCAGACGTCGGAGGGCGGCGCGCTCTCGGCCTCGATCGCCGCGCCCGCGAGCCGCCCGATGTCGGCCGGATAGGGCCCGAGGTGCATCTCGAGGCGCTGGACGATGGAGGCCGGGATGACGCCGGGGCCAGCGCCCACGTGAAAGAGGAGCGGGACCTGGATGCCGTTGAAGAAGTAGCCGACGTTCCCCGGCGGCGCGCCGCGGATGTAGTAGTACGGCATGCCGCTCGCGATGGTGGTCACGCCCGGCTGCACCTCGATGGCGCGGAACGGGTCGCCGAGGGCGCCGGGCATCTCGCGGATGTCGCGCCGCGAGAGCGACACGGAGCCGGGCGGGGCCCGGCTGCCCTCGACGGTCACCTCGATGCCCGCGGGGGCGGCGGGCGCCTCCGCCGGGGGCGGCGGGGCGGCCTCGTGCGGCGGGGCGGCGCCCTCCGGGGACGGGGGCGCGGCGGCCGGTGACGCAGGCTGCGGGCGCGCCTCGCCCGGGGGGAGGCCTGCCACGCTGGCGAGCGCGAAGGCGAGGATGGCGGTGGGGGATCTCACACGGCTGCCGCGGGTGCGCCGCTCGGGACAGGAAAGGACAGCACCGCGGCGCGCTACCCGCTCGGCGGGTTAGCAAATCCTGCCGCGCAGCGAAAGGCGGCGCTCTCCAGCATCGGCGCCCTCCGTGGGAGGTTTCCGTCCCGGGCTTCCGTCCCAGGTTGGCAGGCTTCCGTCCCAGGTTGGGGACCCCTCACGCCTCACACCTCCGACCCAGGTTGGGGAGGTCTCCCCCCCCCCATCCGACCCAGGTTGGGGACGCCTCCCCCATCCGACCCAGGTTGGGGACGCCTCCCCCATCCGACCCAGGTTGGGGACGCCTCCCCCATCCGACCCAGGTTGGGGACGCCTCCCCCCATCCGACCCAGGTTGGGGAGGTCTCCCCCCCTCCCCCATCCGACCCAGGTTGGGGACGCCTCCCCCATCCGACCCAGGTTGGGGAGGTCTCCGAGGTTGGGGAGGTCTCCGTCCAGGTTGGGGAGGTCTCCGTCCCAGGTCGGATGGAGTCCGCGCTTGACAAGCACGGCTCCGCATCATATTTAACCAACAGGCTAATTAACCATATGGTTCAATTCAGATGCCGACCGATCCGCTGAGCACCACCTTCGCCGCCCTGGCGGACCCGACACGTCGGGCGATCCTGGCCCGTCTCGCCTCGGGCGAATGCTCGGTCACCGAGCTCGCCGAGCCCTTCGACATGAGCATGCCCGCCGTCTCGAAGCACCTCCGGGTGCTCGAGCGCGCGGGGCTCATCACGCGGAGACGTGACGCGCAGTGGCGGTGGTGCCGGATCGAGGCGGCGCCCCTGAAGGAAGTGGCCGACTGGGCCGAGCACTACCGGCAGCTCTGGGAAGGGCGGCTCGATCGTCTGGACGTGTATCTACAGGAACTGCAAGCGAAAGAGAGGAATCATGGCGGTGGGCAGCACGGCAAATAAGGATAGCTTCAAGGTCATGACGCCGTCGGAGCACGAGATCTGCTTGACGCGCGTGTTCAATGCGCCGAGGCACCTCGTGTTCGAGGCGATGACGCGACCCGAGCACGTGCGGCGATGGTGGGGCTGCCTGAGCGAGGGCTACTCGGTGCCCGTCTGCGAGATCGACCTCCGCCCGGGCGGCGCGTGGCGCTTCGTGAACCGCTTCCCCGGGGGCGAGGCCGCCTTCCACGGCGAGTACCGCGAGATCACGCCGCCGAGCCGGCTCGTGTTCACCGAGATCTTCGAGCAGTACCCGGACGTCGTCTCGGTGGTGACATCGGTCTTCACCGAGGAGGGCGGCAAGACGCGATTGACGGTCACGATCCGCTATCCGTCGCTGGAAGTGCGCGACGCGGTCCTCGCGTCCGGCATGGACAAGGGCGCGGCCCTCAGCTACGACCGCCTCGAGGATCTCGTCGGAGAGCTGCAGCGGTCGTGAGCGCCGGGTAATCAGCGGGCTACACGCAGGCCGCCGCGAGCGCCTCACCGAAGATCCGCGCCACCTCGTCGATCTGCGCCGCGGTGATGACGAGCGGCGGCAGGAACCGCACCACGCTGCCGTGGCGGCCGCCGAGCTCCACGATCATCCCCCGCCGCAGGCACTCGCGCTGCACGCGCGCCGCGAGCTCGCGGTGGGCAGGGCGCGCCCCGAGCGCGTCGGGCAAGGCCGCCGCGTCCACCAGCTCCACGCCGATCATCAGGCCGCGCCCCCGCACGTCGCCGATGCACGCGTGCTCCTCGCCGAGCGCGGCGAGCCGCTCCCTCAGCCGCGCGCCGAGCTCCGCGGCCGCGGCGTCCAGGCGCTCCGCGCGCAGCACCGAGAGCGTGGCCGAGCCCGCGGCCATGGCGAGCTGGTTGCCGCGGAACGTGCCCGCGTGGGCCCCCGGGCGCCAGGCGTCGAAGCGCTCGTGATACACCACCACCGAGAGCGGCAGCCCGCCGCCGAGCGCCTTCGACAGGACCAGCACGTCCGGCTCGATGCCCGCGTGCTCGAACGCGAACATGCGCCCGGTGCGGCCAAAGCCCGTCTGCACCTCGTCGAGGATCAAGGGGATATCATGGCGCGTCGCCAGCCCCCGCAGCCCCTTCAGCCAGGCGACGGGCGCCGGGATCACGCCCCCCTCGCCCTGCACCGCCTCGACGATGATGGCCGCCGGCCTGGGCACGCCGCCCTCCGGGTCGGACAGCAGGTTGTCGATGGTCGCGAGCGAGGCCGCGACACCGGCGTCGCCGCCGAGCCCGAACGGGCAGCGGTACTCGTACGGATACGGCAGGAACTGCACGCCGTGCAGACTGCCGCCGAGCGCCACCTTGGGCCCGAGGTTGCCCATCAGGGTGAGCGCGCCCTGCGTCATGCCGTGATACGCGCCCTGAAAAGCGAGCACCGTGCCGCGCCCGGTGACGGTCTTGACCAGCTTCAGCGCAGCTTCCACCGCGTCGGCCCCGGTGGGGCCGCAGAACTGGATGCGCGCATGGCGGGCGAAGGGCGCCGGCAGCACGCCGAGCACGTCCTGCATGAAGCGGTCTTTGACCGGCGTGGTGATGTCGAGCGTGTGCAGCGGCAGCCCGGAGTGCAGCGTCCGCATCAGGACGTCGGTGACCGCCGGGTGGTTGTGCCCGAGCGCCAGGGTGCCGGCCCCGGCCAGACAGTCGAGGAACACGCGCCCCTCGACGTCCTCCACATACACGCCCTGCGCGCGCGCGAGCGCCAGCGGCAGCCGCCGCGGGTACGAGCGGGCGTTCGACTCGCGCTGCCGCTGCCGCTCGAGCAAGGGGTGATCCCCCAGCTCGTACAGCGCGCGCCGCCGGTGACGCTCGCCGAGCTCGGCGGCGAGCCCCGCGTGCAGCGGCGGCCTGGGGGCCGCGGGGACCTGATCCGAAACAGGGATACTGGAAGCTGCGGACAGATTCATGGGGACTCCCTGGTGAGGGTTGTTCGCTCCGCGCGCTCCGGGGCGCGCTCCGCGGGGTCGAGGACCTCCAGGGTCTCGCGTACGCGCGCATGCGCGTCGGCCCCCTTCACTGCGGCGATGTGATCGCCGGGAAGAATCGCTGTGTGCACCGCGCCCGCCGTGAACGGCTGCCAGTCGACGGGCGGGCCGCCGTGGCGCGCGATGGTCTCGGCGCTCCACCACACGTGGATCGGCGCCGCGACGCACAGCGGCGGCAGATCCCTCGTGAGCAGGGCCGCGCCTCGGAGCAGCGCGTACCGGTGGTGGTAGGCGGCGGGCGGGATGTCGCGCGACGCGAAGCCGCGGGCCTGCGCCCAGCGCACCGCCTCCGCCACGCGATCGCCGTCGCGCAGCCCCCTCAGCCGCTCCCGCAGCGCGTCGAGCTCCGCCGGCGGGAGCGCGAGCAGCGCCGCGCTCCGGTCCTGATCGACGTACGCGGCCAGCTCCTCGACGACATCCGGCTCGCCCCCCGCATAGAGCCGCGTGCGCGGCTGCGCGTCCAGCATGCCGAGGAAGGCGACCCGCTCGCCCTGCGCCTCCAGCGTCCGGGCGATGGCGAGCGCCAGCACGCCGCCGACAGACCACCCGAGGAGGTGGTACGGCCCGCGCGCCTGCCGCTCCCGGATCTCGCGCGAGAGCTGCTCGACGATCCGGGGGAGCGAGAGCGCCCCGGCCTCCCGCGCGAGCGACGGGCCCAGATCGAGCCCGAGCACCGGCCGCTCCTCGCCCATGGCCGCGGCGAGGCCCTGGTAGGCCATGACGTGCAGGCCCGAGGAGTCCACGCAGAAGAGCGGCGGGCGCGCGCCGCCCGCGCGCAGCACGACGACGCTCGACGCCGGGCGCTCGGCCGCGAGCAGCCGGGCGAGCCCCGCGACCGTCGGCGCCTCGAAGATCGCCATCAACGACAGGGAGCCGCCGAGCGCCTGCTGGATCCGGTGCATCAGCGGGATCGCCATCAGCGAGTGCCCGCCGAGGTCGAAGAAGTCGTCCTCGACGCCCACCTGCGGGCGCCCCAGCACGTCGGCCCAGATCGCCGCGAGCGCCTCCTCGACCGGCGTCCGCGGCGCGACGTGCTCGCGCCGCCGCCGCGCGGCAGGGCTGGGCAGCGCCCTCCGATCCACCTTCCCGTTCGCGGTCAGCGGCAGCGCGCGCAGCAGCACGACGTCGCTCGGGTGCATGTGCTCGGGGAGCCGATCCTTGAGGAACGCGCGCAGCGAGGCCTCGTCGAGCGCCCCCTCCCGGGGGACGACGTACGCGACGATCTTCGGCCCGCCCGCGCCGTCCTCGCGCGCGGCGGCGACGACGACGACCGCCTGCCCGACCGCGGGGTGCTCCCGGACCCGCGCCTCGATCTCGCCGAGCTCCACGCGGTAGCCGCGGATCTTCACCTGGTGATCGCGCCGGCCCATGAACTCGATGGCGCCGTCGGGTCGGTACCGCGCCCGATCGCCCGTCCGGTAGAGGCGCGCGCCCACGCCGAAGGGGTGCGGCACGAACCGCTCCGCGGTCAGATCCGGCTGCCCGAGGTACCCGCGCGACAGGCCCGCGCCGCCCAGGTACAGCTCGCCGACCGTGCCCGCCGGCGCCGGCTCCAGGCGCTCGTCGAGCACGTACGCCTCCGCGCTGGCCAGCGGGCGGCCGATCGGCACCGACGCGCACCCGCGGGGATCGCGCAGCGCGCGCAGCGGCTGCACCAGCGCGCCCACCGTCGTCTCGGTCGGCCCGTAGTGGTTCGCCACCGCGCAGCCGCTCGAGAGCGCCGCGATCCGCTCGACGAGGGCGAGCGGCAGCGCCTCTCCGCCGAGCACGAGGAGCCGCCGCGGCAGCACCGCCGCCCCCGCGCCCGTGTCGAGCAGCGCGCTCAGGTGCGACGGCACGATCTTCAGCACGTCGATCGGCCAGCGCCGGGTGTACTCCGAGAAGCGCCGGCCGTCGGTCGCCGTCTCGTAGCCGATCACGTGCAGGCACCCGCCCGAGGCGAGCGCGCCGAAGATGCTCGTGTTGCCGAGATCGGCGCTCAGCGTCGAGACGGTCGCGAAGTGCAGCCCGGCCTCGATCCCGAGCGCCTCGCACACCGACCGGGTGTAGCTGGCGATGCCCCGGTGCGTCACGCCGACGCCCTTGGGCTCGCCGGTCGAGCCCGAGGTGAAGACGACGGACGCGAGATCGTCGGGCAGCACCGGCACGGCAGGGTCGCCGTCGGGCTCGCCGTGCTCGCCGTGGAAGAGCGCCGCGTCGTCCAGGGAGAGGACGGCGCAATCGGTGTCCGACAGGTCCGGCAGCCGGGCGCGGACGGCCGCGCTCGTGAGCAGGACGGAGAGATCCGCGCGCCGGATCTGCTGGGCGAGCCGCTGCACGGGGGCGTGCGGGTCGAGCGGCACGTAGGCGCCTCCGGCCTTCAGGACGCCGAGGAGCCCCGCGATCATGTCGACGGATCGTTCGCCGCAGAGGCCGACCGGGCTGCCGCCGCCGACGCCGCGCCGGCGGAGGTGGTGGGCGAGCCGGTTGGCCTGCCGGCTCAGCTCGCCGTAGGTCAGCCGCCGATCGCCCGCGACCACGGCCAGCGCGTCGGGCTGCCGCGCCGCGTGCTCCTCGAACATGGCGTGGAGGCACGGCGGGGGCGCGGCGTCGTTCGTCGCCCCGCCCGCCCCGCGGCCCTCCGAGAGCCGGCGCGCCCGCTCCGCGGGGCCGAGCAGGCCGAGGCGCGCGGCGGGCGCCGACCAGGCCTCGGCCGCGCTGCCGAGCAGCGCCCGGTATTGCTCGGCCATCCCCAGCACCCCCTCCGCCCCGAACCGGCGCGCGTCGTACCAGAACGACAGGCGCACGCGGCCCGGGCCGCGCTGGGCCGAGAGCGCGAGCTTGAGCCCGCCCGCGCCCGTGCACCGGCGCTCGACGCGCCACGCGAGGCCCCCCGCCACCCGGGGCTCCGGGAGCGCGGAGAGCTCGAAGCCGACGGTGCCCCCGGTCCCCCCGCCGTCCGCCGGCTGGTCGGGGTTCCAGCGCTCCTCCTCCTCGGTCGCCTCCTCGACGCCGGCCTGCGCCCGGAGCACCAGCTCCGCGAACCGCTGCGCGTCGTCCACGCGGCACGGCACCGGGAGCCACTTGGCCACCGGGCCCATGACCTCCTGGACGTCCTCGATCCTCCGCCCCGGCGAGGCGACGGCGACGACGAGCTCCCGCGCCCCGGTGAGGCGCGCGAGGTGCACCTGGAAGGCCGCGAGCAGGACCGACGAGAGCGCGGCGCCCTCGCCGCGCGCCAGCGACTCCAGCCGGTCGAGCAGCGCCGCGTCGACCTCGATCTCGACGACCTCGCCGGAAGCGCCGCCCTCTCCGGCGGCGCCCTCGAACGGGAGGACGACGGGCCCCCCCGCGGGCGGCGGGGCGCTCTCCGCCGCGCCGACGAGCTCGTTCTGCCACTCGGAGAACTGGGCATACTGCAGCGGCTCCGCCGCGGGCTCCCGCCGATCGCCGACGCCGGCGTAGGCCTCGGCCAGCTCGCCGAACAGGAGGTCCAGCGTCCACGCGTCCGCGCAGAGCGCGGGCGCGGCGACGAGCAGGTCGTGCAGCCGCCCGGCGCGGCGCACCAGCCACACATGGAGCAGCGGCCCGCGCTCGAGGTCGACCGTGAGCCGCGCGGCCTCGCGCCAGAGCGCCTCGACGCGCGCCTCCTGCTCGCCCGCCGCGCGCCCGCCCAGATCCACCCGGCGCCACGCGGGAGGCGCCCCGGAGGCGGCCTGCAGCGGGAACTTGAGGCGCGGATCCCGGCGGAACGCCGTCCTCAGGATCTCGTGGCGCGCGACGACCTCGCCGAGGGCGCCGGCCAGCCGCGCGGGATCGAGGTCCCCCTCCAGCCGGATCAGCCCGCGCGTGACCACCGTCGTCCCGCTCCGGTGGAGCGCCCACAGGCGCCGCTGCTGCGGCGACAGGCGCACGCCCTGGAGGCTCGGCCCCATCTCGGTGACCTGCGTCGTCATGACGCCACCGCGCCCTGGGCCGCCTGCTCCGCCCGCTCGGCGCCCTGGGCCGCCTGCTCCGTCCGCTCGGCCGTCATCATCTCGCCCATGGCCACCACGATCTTCCGCGGGCCGGAGAACGGATCGCGGCCGTGGGCCACGAGCATGTTGTCGAGCAGGAGGATGTCGCCCTCCTGCCACGGGAACCGCACGGCGCAGCGCTCGTAGGCCTCGCCGAGCGCGCGGGTCGTCTCGACCTCGATCGGCGCGCCGTCGCCGTAGGTGACGTTGCGGGGCAGCCACTCCTCGCCGACCATGGCCAGGAGCGACGCGCGCACCGGCGCGTCCAGGTACGCCGGGTGGTGGAGCTGGATCTGGTTGAAGAACACCGGCTCCCCCGTCTTCGGGTGCGCGAGCACCGCCGGCCCGCGCTGGCTGATCCGCAGCCGGCCGCCCGCGAGCCACTCGCACCGCATGCCGCCCGCGCGGCAGCGCTCCTCCACGACCGCGGGATCGGTGGTGTGGAAGAAGTCCTGCCAGCCCACGTCGAAGCCCGGCGTGAAGTTCCGCACGTAGAGCAGCCCCGACCGCCGGAAGCGCTCGCGGACGTCGGGCGCGAGCGCCCCGAGGAGCCTCCGGCAGTCCACGATCGGCGTCGCGCCGCCCTCCGGCGCGGCCTGCACGCAGAAGAACCACTGCTTGAGCGGCCAGCGCGGCAGGTGCGAGCTCTCGTTGTGGAACAGGATGGCCTTGTCGGCCGGATAGGGCGTCGAGCCGTAGATGTGCCGCCCGGTCTTCTCCCGCGGGAGATCCCCGTACTCGCCGAACAGCTCGCCACAGACGGCCTGCGCGACCTGCTCGAACTCCTGCACGGTCCGGATCGAAAAGCCGCGGAACAGGACGGCCCCGTGCCGGAGGAGCTGCGCCTCGACGAACGCCCGCTCCTCGCGGGCCCAGGCCGCGAGCTCCACGTCGTCGACCGCCGGCCTCACGACCAGCGGCAGCGGCCCGTCGCCCAGCGTGCCGGTCGCGACCAGGGCGCTCGGGCCGACGTCCACCTTGCGGGGGGTGATGCGCTTGAGGCTCCGGAGCCGGCCCTCGTCACGCGCGCGTCCTTCCACGGTGCGTCCCTTCCTCTCCGCTGCCGCGAGCGCCGTCACGCGGCGGTCGGGGTCGTCCACGATGGCCCGCAGCACGGCCATGAAGTGGGCCGCCATCGCTGCGATGGTCGGCGGCTCGAACAGATCGGCGCGGTACTTCCACGCGCACGTGAGCCCCTCGTCGCCCTCCTCGACGAACACGCCGAGGTCGAACCGCGACACCTCCCGGTCGAGCTCCACCGGGCTGAAGCGCACCCCGGGCAGCGAGATCTCGGACGCCGGCACGTTCTGCAGCACGAACAGCGCCTGCACGAGGGGGTGGCGGCCGGGCTCGCGGGCCGGCCGCACGGCGTCGACCACCTGCTCGAACGGCAGATCCTGGTGCGCGTACGCGTCGAGCGTGACCTCGCGGACCCGCCGGAGGAGCTCCCGGAACGTGGGCAGGCCGCCGAGATCCGTGCGCAGGACCAGCAGGTTGACGAAGAAGCCGATGAGCCCCTCGGTCTCCGCGCGGTTGCGGCCCGCGACGTCGGTCCCGACGAGGAGGTCGGTCTGGCCCGTGCGCCCGAGGAGCACGACCTGGAACGCCGCGAGCAGCGTCATGAACAGGGTGGCGCCCTCGCGCCGGCCGAGCGCGCGCAGCGCCTCGGACAGCGCGCGGTCCACCGCGATCGTGTGGCGCCCGCCGCGGTAGCTCGACGCGGCGGACCGGGGGTGATCCGGGCGCAGATCGAGCGCCGGCGGGGGCCCGGCGAGCCGCTCGCGAAGGGCGCCGAGCAGCGCCTCGCGGGTCGCGCCCTGCATCCACCGCCGCTGCCAGACCGCGAAGTCCGCGTACTGGACCGGCAGCGGCCGCAGCGCCGGCGGCCGCCCGGCCCTCGCCGCCGCGTACAGCTCGGCCAGGTCCGCGACCAGCACGCCCATGGTCCAGCCGTCCGCCACGATGTGGTGGACGACGACGACCAGCACGAGCTCGTCGTCGCGCAGCCGGATCGCGGTCACCCGCAGGAGCGGGCCGCGGCCGAGGTCGAACGGCCGCTCCGCGCGGTCCGCGGCCAGGCGCTGGACCTGCGCGCCGCGCTCCGCGGCGGGCGTCGCCGACAGGTCCACCACCTCGAAATCCGGCGCGCCGTCGGGCGCGATCACCTGCACCGGCTCGCCGGAGGCCACGCCGAACGTGGTCCGCAGCGACTCGTGGCGCCGGACGAGCGCGACGAGGCTCTCCCGGAGCAGCGCGAGGTCGAGCTCCCCCTCGACGCGCACGGCCGCGGTCATGTTGTACCCGGCGCTGTCGGGCTCGAGCTGCGCCAGAAACCACAGGCGCTGCTGGGCGAACGAGAGCGGCAGCGGCCCCTGCCGCGGCACCGGGACGAGCGGCGGCGGCATCGCGCCGCGCTGCTGCTCTTCGGCCTCGTCCACGGCGCCGGCGAGCTGCGCCACGGTCGGGTGATCGAAGATCGACCTGAGCGGCAGCTCCACCTGGAACGCGCCGCGGATGCGGGAGATCGCGCGGGTGGCCAGGAGCGAGTGCCCTCCGAGCTCGAAGAAGCTCTCGTGCACGCCGACGGCCTCGAGGCCGAGCACCTCGGCCCAGATCGCCGCCACGATCTCCTCCGTCGCGGTGCGGGGCCGCGCGCGCTGCTCGCGCGCGACGAGCCCCGGCGCGGGCAGGGCCTTCCGGTTCACCTTGCCGTTCGGCGTCAGCGGCAGCTCGTCGAGCCACACGTAGGCCGAGGGCACCATGTGGTCGGGCAGCCGCTCCTTCAGCCACGCGCGCAGCCCATCGGCGGTGAGCGCCGCGCTCCGCGCCGGGATGACGTACGCGGCGAGGCGCGGCGTCCCCGCGTCCTCGCGGGCCACGACCACCGCGTCGCGCACATCCGGGCAGGCCCGCAGCTGCGCTTCGATCTCGCCCAGCTCGATCCGGAAGCCGCGGATCTTGACCTGGTGGTCGCGCCGCCCGAGGAACTCCAGGGTGCCGTCGCGCCGGAACCGCGCCAGGTCGCCGGTCCTGTACAGGCGGCGGCCCGGCTCCGGGCTGAACGGATCCGGGATGAAGCGATCGGCCGTCAGATCGGGGTGATCGAGGTACCCTCGCGCGAGGCCAGCGCCCCCGATGCAGAGCTCGCCGGCCACGCCGAGGGGCGCCGGGTAGAGCTGCCGATCGAGCACGTGAAGCTCGGTGTCGGCGATCGGGGTCCCCAGCGGGATCGGCCCGTCGCCTGCGGTCACGCGGTGGAGGCTCGACCAGACGGTGGTCTCCGTCGGCCCGTAGAGGTTCCAGGGGGCCACGCCCGCCTCGAGGAGCTGGCGCGCCAGCTCCCGCGGGAAGGCCTCGCCGCCGCACAGCACGGCCAGGCCGGCGAGCCGGGGCCGGCCGTTCTCCAGCAGCGTCTTCCAGCCGGTCGGCGTCGCCTGCATCAGCGTCGCGCCGGACGCGCGGAGCAGCGCCGAGAGGCGCTCGCCGTCCGCCACGTCCTCGCGGCGGGCGAGCTCCACCCGCCCGCCCGTGAGCAGCGGCAGGAACAGCTCCAGCGCGGCGATATCGAAGGAGATGGACGTGGTGGCGAGCACCACGACGTCCCGCGGGGGCGAGAGGTGCTCCTGCATGGAGAGGAGGAAGTTCGTCAGCCCTCCATGGCGGACCATGACGCCCTTGGGCCGGCCCGTGGACCCGGACGTGTAGATGACGTAGGCCAGGCTCTCCTCATCGAGGAGCGGCGTCGGATCCCGATCGGGCTCACCGGCGATCGAGGGCCAGTCCCGATCCAGGCAGATCGCGCGCGCGCCGGCGTCGGGCAAGGCGTGGAGCAGGCTCTCCTGCGTGAGGAGGAGCGGCAGCCGGGAGTCCTCCAGCATGGCGCGGAGCCGCTCGCGCGGATAGGCGGGATCCAGCGGGACGTAGGCGCCGCCCGACTTCAGGATGCCCAGCAAGCCCACCATCATCTCCAGCGAGCGCTCGACGCAGAGCCCCACCAGCGTCTCCGGGCCGACCCCGCGCCGCCGCAGGGCGTGCGCGAGCCGGTTGGCGCGGGCGTTCAGCGCTCCGTAGGTCAGGCGCTCTCGCCCGCACGTCACCGCGACGGCGTCGGGGGTCCGCGCCGCCTGCGCCGCGAGCATCTCCGGCAGGCAGGGTTGCGATCGACGGTCCCGCCGCGTCGCGCGCTGCGTCGCGGCGGGCGGCTCCTGCTCCGGATCGCTGAGGGGCGCGAGCCCGCCGAGCCGCGCCTCGGGCTGGCCCGCCATGCGCTCGAGCAACGCGCACATCGCGGCCGCCATGCGGGCGACGGTGCCCTCATCGAGGCGCCGCGCGTCGAACGAGAGCGTCAGCGCGAGCTCGCTGCCGGGGACGACGTAGATCGTGAGCGGGTAGCTCGTCCAGGCCTCCGCCGTGCTCACCTCGATCCCGAGGGCCCGCCGGTGCTCGTCGACGGCCTGGTCCACGGGGTAGTTCTGGAACACGAGGAGCGAGTCGAAGAGCGGCGCGCCCGGCGCCACCTCGCTCCATCGCTGCACCTGCACCAGCGGGCTGTACTCGTACTGCCGCAGCTCCAGGTTGAGCGCCTGGATCTGCTGCAGCCAGTCCGCGAGCCGCGCGGCCGGTGGGACGCGCAGGCGCAGGGGGAGCGAGTTGATGAACGCGCCCATGATGGAGCCGGCCTCGGGCAGGTCGGCGGGGCGGCCGGCCACGGTGATCCCGAAGAGCACGTCCGACTCGCCGCTGTAGCGGGCGAGGAGCAGCGCCCACGCGGCCTGCACGACGGTGTTGAGCGTGACCCCCTGCGCCTGCGCGAACGCCTGGAGCGCCCTCGTCGCGTCCGGCGAGAGCAGCGCCCGGCGCTCGCGGAAGCCGGCGTGGCCCGGCGCCTGCGGGGCCTCGGTGGGCTCCGGCAGCCGGGTCGGCGCCGTCAGCCCCTTCAGGTGAGCCCGGAAGAAGGCCTCGGCGGCCGCCATGTCCTGCCGCCCGAGCCACGCGATGTAGCTCCGGTAGGGGGGCGCCGGTTCGCGCTCCCCGAGCGCGCCGCGCCGCGCCTCCTCGTAGAGCGTCAGCCACTCCTCGAGGACGAGCCCCTGACACCAGCCGTCGAGCAGCGCGTGATGAACGCTCCAGACGACCCGGTCGACGCGCTCCGAGAGGCGCATCACCGCGACCCGCATGAGCGGCGGCTCCTCGAACCGGAAGCCCCGCCGGCGATCGTCCCGGAGGTAGCGCTCGAGCGCCGCCGCCCGCTCGGCGCCCGAGAGCTCCCGCCAGTCGAGGACCTCGATCGGCAGGCGCACGGCCCGCCGCACGACCTGGTGGGGCTCCGCGACGCCGGTGAGGAAGCCTGTCCGCAAGATCGCGTGACGCGCGCTGAGGACCTCGAAGGTCCGCGCGAACGCCTCGAGGTCCAGGCCCCGCGCGAACGTGCAGACGATCTGGTTGAAGTACGGGCTCGCCTCCGGCGTCAGGAGCGAGTGGAAGAGCATGCCCTGCTGCACCGGGGACGCGGGGAGCACGTCCTCGATGCCGTCATCGGCCTGCAGCAGGGCGTCGAGCTGCGCCCGCTCCAGCCGGGCGAGCTGGAAGGGCTCGATCGCGGGCGGCGGAGGCGGGGCCGGCGGCGCCGGCGCGGCCGGCGCCTCGGCCAGATCGCCCGCGAGCGCGGCGATCGTCCGGTGCGCGAAGATCTGCTTGGGCGAGAGGCGCAGCCCTTCCCGGTTGGCGCGGGCGATGATCTGCAGGCTCATGATGGAGTCGCCGCCCATCGCGAAGAAGTCGTCGTGGACGCCCACCGGCCCGCGGCGCAGGACCTCGGCCCAGATCCGGGCGAGCGTCGCCTCCACGTCGGTGCGCGGCGCGACGTGCCCGTCGCTGCGCGGCGCGCGGGCCGCGTCGGGCTCCGGCAGCGCCGCGCGGTCGATCTTGCCGTTCGCGGTCAGCGGCAGCGCCGGCAGCGGCACGATCGCGCTCGGCACCAGGGTGTCCGGCAAGCGCTGCGCGAGCCGCGCGAGCAGCGCGGCCGCGTCGAGGACCGCCCCCTCGCGGCCCACCACGTAGGCCACGAGGCGCTTCGTCCCCTCGTGGTCCCGCGCCACGACGACCGCCTCGCGCACCTCGGGCTGCTCGCGCAGGCAGGCCTCGATCTCGCCGAGCTCGACGCGGTGGCCGCGCAGCTTGATCTGGTGGTCGGTGCGCCCGAGGAACTCGATCGCGCCGTCCGCGAGCCGGCGCGCCCGATCCCCGGTGCGGTACAGCCGGCCCCCCGGGACGCCCCCGAACGGATCCGGGACGAAGCGCTCCGCCGTCAGCTCCGGGCGCGCGTGGTAGCCGCGCGCCACGGAAGCCCCGCCCAGGTAGAGCTCCCCGGGCACGCCCACCGGCACCGGATCGAAATTTACACCAAGAACGTACGCCTGCGTGCGGGGGAGCGGCCGGCCGATGGGCACGGTCGCCCCGGAGCGGCCGGCCGCGGGGTCGATCTGCCACGTGAGCGAGCCAACGGTCGCCTCGGTGGGGCCGTAGTGGTTCACGACGGTGCAGCCCGGCGCGAGCGTGCGGATCCGCTCGACGAGCTCCCAGCTCGAGGCCTCTCCGCCGAGCACGAGGCAGCGCGCCGGCAGCACGCGCTCGGGCCGCGCCGCCTCGAGGAGCGCGGCGAGGTGGCTGGGGACGATCTTGAGCGCGTCGACCCCGTGGCGGCTCATGTACTCGGCGGTGGCGTCGGGATCGAAGATCCGCGCCTCGGACAGGACGTGCAGCGCGCGGCCCGAGCAGAGCGCGCCGAAGAGCGACGTGTGCCCGAGGTCCGCGGCCACGGTCGAGACCAGCGCCATGCCGCCGCCCTCGGCGAGGGGCAGCCGCGCGAGCACGCCGCGCACGTAGCTCACGAGGTGGCGGTGCTCGACGGCCACGCCCTTCGGGCGCCCGGTCGAGCCCGAGGTGTAGACGAGGTAGGCCAGGTTGTCGGGCCGGGCCGTTTGTCCAAGCGGCGCGTCCGATTCGGCCGCGAGGGCGCCCGCGTCGCGGTCCAGGAAGAGCAGCGCGGGCCCCGGCCCGTCGAACGCGCCGGCCCACCGCTGCTGCGTGACCACGACGCGCGCGCCGCTGTCCTCCACCACGGCACGGAGCCGCGCGCGCGGGAACTTCGGGTCGACGGGCACGTACGCGGCGCCCGCCTTGAGCACGCCGAGCAGCGCGACGACCATCTCCGCCGAGCGCTCGATGCACAGGACGACCCGGTCCTCGGGCCCCACGCCGAGCGCCCGCAGCCGCCGCGCGAGCTGGTTCGTCCTCCGGTCGAGCTCCCGGTAGGTCAGCGCCGTCTCCTCGCAGACGACCGCGGGCGCGTCGGGCCGCGCGGCGGCGTGCGCCTCGAAGAGCTCGTGGACGCAGGCCGCCGGCGCGGAGGCCGTGGCCGTCGCGTTCCAGGCGGTGAGCAGGCGCCGCCGCTCCGCGCCGCTCACGAGGGGCAGCTCGGCCAGGCGGGCGCCCGGCCGCGCCGCCATCGCCTCGAGCAGCGCGCGGCACTGGCCGAGCAGGCTGGCCGCGGCCTCGTGCGCGAGGCGGCGGCGCTCGTAGCTCAGGAGGAGCCCGAGCTCGCTCGACGGCTCGACGATGAGCGACACCGGGTAGTTGTTGCGCCCGGCGGTGAGCAGGGCGTCGCCGACGCGCCCGCCGCCGGGGCGCGGGAGGGCACGGACGCGCACGTCGCGCACGGCAGATTGCGCGCCGCTCACGTCCTCCTCGGGGTAGCTGTCGAACACCACGAGGGTGTCGAAGAGCGACCGCCCGCCCGGCACCTCGCTCCAGCGCTGGACGCTGGACAGGGGGGTCCACTCGTGCTGGCGTAGCTCGCTGTTCCGGTCCTGCAGCCGCGAGAGCCACGCGGCGAGCGGCTCGTGCTCGTCCACGCGGACCCGCACCGGCAGGGTGTTGATCAACACGCCGACGATGGCCTCGGCGCCGGGGAGGTCCGGGGGCCGGCCCGACACCGTGGCGCCGAAGACCACGTCGCGCTCTCCGCCGTGCCGGGAGAGCAGGAGGGCCCACGCGCCCTGCACGAGGGTGTTCAGCGTGACGCGCAGGCGGCGCGCGCAGGCCGCGAGCGCCTCCGTCTCCGCCCGCGAGAAGCGCAGCGCCTGCTCGGCGCAGGGGAACGCGCCGTCGCCCGCCGCGGCCGCCGCCGGGCCGGCCTCCATCGGGAGCGGCGTCGGCGCCCGGAACCCGGCCAGCGCGCCGCGGAAGAACCGCTCGGCCGCGCCCTCGTCCTGGGCCTGCACCCAGCTCAGGTACTCCCGGTACGGGCGCGCCCGCGGCAGCTCGGGAACCGTTCCCCGCGCGAGCGCCCGATAGACGAGCAGCGCCTCGCGCAGCAGCAGCGCGAAGCTCCACCCATCCAGCAAGAGGTGGTGATGGCTGTTGATGAAATAAAAGGCCTCCTCCCCGGCCTGGGCCACCGTGAGCCGCATGAGGGGCGCCTTCAGCAGGTCGAAGCCGGCGCGCCGGTCCGCGGCCAGGAGCGCGGAGAGGGCCTCCTCGCGCTCGCCGGCCGCGAGCCCGCGCAGGTCGTGGCGCGCCACGGGGATCGCCGCCCGTGGTCGGACCACCTGCACGGGCCTCGTGACGCCCTCCCAGACGAAGCCGGTGCGCAGGATGGGGTGCCGCTCCGCGAGCGCCTGCCAGGCGCGCTCGAAGGCGTCGAGATCGAGCCGCCCCTCCAGAAGGAAGGCCGTCTGGACGAAGTACGGGTCGGCGGACCGGTCCGAGATCGCGTGAAAGAGCAATCCCTGCTGGAGCGGGGAGAGGTAGTGAATCGACTCGACGTCTTTCTTCTTGTTCGTCATGGCCTCAGTCCAAAGCTTCCAGGATGGAGTCCAGCTCGTCCGGCGCGAGCGCGACGTCCGTGAAGTCCGACGGCGTGTAGCCGCCGGCCTCGGGTGACAGGCAGTGCGCGATCAGCTCCCTCAGCGCGTCGCGCCACAGCGCGCCGAGCGCCGCGACCGTCTCCTGCCGGCAACGCGCGGCGCTGTAACGGAAGGTCGCCTCGAGCCGGCCGTCGTACACGGCCGCGTCGATCTCGATCTCGTACGCGAGCGGGCTGCGCGGGTCGTGCTCGGCGCCGGGCGACTCCGCGGCCAGCGAGAACCGCGCGCCGGCGCCGACCACCTGATCCCACTGGCCCAGGTAGTTGAACGCGACGCCCGGCGTCGGCAGGCGGCGCAGCCGGTCGGCGATCGCCCCCGCGCCGAGCTCCCGCACCGCGCCGTAGGGGAGGCCGCGCCGCGGGACGCGGCGGAGCTGCTCCTTCACCGCCTTGACCGCGTCGCCCGGCGCCGCGTCCCCCGCGACCTCGAGCAGCACCGGGTAGGCGCTCGTGAACCAGCCGACGGTGCGCGACAGGTCCAGGTCCTCGCCGTCGAGCGCCTCGCGCCCGTGGCCCTCGACCTCGATCGCCGCCACGCCCTGGCCGGTCCACCGCGCCAGCGCGAGGGCCAGCCCGGCCAGCAAGAGCTCGTCGACGCGCGTCCGGTACGCGTCCGACACGGCCTCCAGCAGCGACCGCGTCTCGGCCCCGCTCAGGCCCGCCTTGAGCGTGGCCATGGCCACCTCCGCGCGATCCCCCGCCGGCGTATCGACCGGCAGCGGCGCCACCCGGTCCCAGGGGAGCCCGAGCCAGTAGGCCGCTTCTTCCTGGAGGGCGGCGCCCTGCGCCGCGGCCTCGAGGCGCTCCGCCCACCGCTTGAACGAGGTGGTCCTGTCGGGCAGCGCGGCCGGCGCCCCGCGACGGGCCTGGTCGTAGGCGGTCTGCAGGTCGTCGAGGAGGATCCGCCACGACACGCCGTCGACGACGAGGTGGTGCGCGGCCAGGAGCAGCCGCCCCGGCCGGCCGGCGCCGAGGTCGAAGCCGACCACGCGGAGCACCGGCCCCGCCGTCAGGTCGAGGCTCGCCTGCCACCGGGACGCGTGCGCCTCGATCGCCCGCGGCAGGTCGGCCTCGGGCACCCGGGAGAGGTCCGCCCGGTGCGCGACGGCCTCGGGCTCGCCGGGCGCGTGCGTCTGGCGATAGCCGCCCCCCTCCGGCACGTAGCGCAGCCGCAGGGCGTCGTGGTGGCCGACGAGCGCCTGCACCGCCGCCTGCAGGGCCGGCCAGTCGAGCGGCTCGGCGACCGTGAGCAGGAGCGCCTGGTTCCAGTGATGGGGGTTCGGCAGATCGCGCGCGAAGAACCGCCGCTGGATCGGGGTCAGGGGGACGTCGCCCGTCGCCGGCCCCTCCCCCGCCGGCCCCTCCCCCGCCGACGCCGCGGCCGAGGCGACGCCCGCGGCCGCCGCGAGCGCCGCGAGGGTCTGGTGCTGGAACATCTGGCGCGCCGTCAGGCGGAGGCCCGCCTGCTTCGCGCGGGACACGACCTGCAGGCTCAGGATCGAGTCGCCGCCCAGCTCGAAGAAGTTGTCGTGGCGGCCGACGCGCTCGCGGCCCAGCACCGCGGCCCAGATCCGCGCGAGCTCCGCCTCGACGTCCGTGGCCGGCGCGGCGTCCTGCGCCGCGGCGCGAGGCGCGCCTCCCGCGCCGGGGGGCGGCGCCACCTCGAGGGCCGCGCCCGCGCGCTCCGCCGCCTCGGGCGGCTCGGGCAGCGCCGGGGCCGCCGCCTCGGGCAGCGCCGGGGCCGGCGCCTCGGGCAGCGGGAGCTCGCCGAGCCGCGCGGTCGGCCGCGCCACGATCGCCTCCAGCAGGGCGCGGAGGTCGTCCGCCATGCGGCGGATCGTGGGCGCCTCGAAGAGCTCCGTGCTGTACTCGAACGAGCCGCTCAGCCCCTCCGGCGCGGTCGCCATGTGCAGCGAGAGGTCGAACTGGGCGCTGCCCGGATCCACCTCGACGGGCCGGAGCTCGAGGTCGGCGAGGGGGAGCGCGCGCCGCGAGGCCTCCTGGAGCGAGAACATCACCTGGAACAGCGGGGTGCTCCCGAGATCCCGCGCCGGCCGGAGCGCCTTCACGAGCTGCTCGAACGGCAGATCCTGGTGCGCCTGCGCGGCCAGCACCTCTTCCCGCGTCCGCGCGAGGAGATCCGTGAAGCGCGGGTCCCCCGCGAGGTCCGCCCGCAGCACGAGCGTGTTGACGAACAGCCCGATGAGGTCCTCGAGCTCGACGCGCGTGCGGCCCGCGATCGGCGTGCCGACGCAGAAGTCGGTCTGACCGCTCCTCCGCGCGATCAGCGCCTGGAACGCGGCGAGGAGCAGCATGAACGCGGTGACGCCCTGGCCGCGGGCGAGCGCGCCGAGCGCGGCGGAGAGCTCGCGCGGGAGCGCGAAGTTGTGGCGGGCGCCCCGGTAGGTCCGCGCGGCGGGGCGCGGCCTGTCGGTGGGCAGCCGCAGGACGGGCGGCTCCGCGGAGAGCCGCTGCCGGAAGTGCGCGAGGTGCTGGTCGAGCGCCGCCCCCGCGAGCCACGCGCGCTGCCAGCTCGCGTAGTCGGCGTACTGGATCGGGAGCGCCGGGAGCGCCGCGGCGCGGCCCTCCGCGTCGGCGGCGTAGAGCTCCGCCACCTCGCGGACGAGGACGTTCATCGACCACCCGTCCGACACGATGTGGTGGAGGACGACGAGCAAGAGGTGCTCGCGCTCGCCGAGGCGCACGAGCGCGATCCGGAGCAGCGGCCCGCCGCGGAGATCGAACGGCCGGCGGGCCTCCTCCTCGAGCCGCCGCAGCGCCTCCGCCTCGCGCGCCTCGCCGGGCGCGCCGCGGACGTCCCCGAGGGCGAGCGCCACCGGCCGCTCGGCGTGGACGAGCGCCACGGCCCGGCCGTCGCGCTCCTCGAACGTGGTGCGCAGCGGGTCGTGGCGGCGGACCACCGCGGCGAAGCTGCGCTCGAGCCGGGCCACGTCGAGCGGCCCGAGCAGGCGCACCGCCGCCGGGATGTTGTAGGACGCCGCGGTCTCCTCGAGCGCCGCGAGGAACCACAGGCGCTCCTGCGCGAAGGAGAGCGGCGGCGGGCCGCTCCGCGGCGCGGCGACGAGCGGCGGCGCCGGGGGAGCCAGGGGGCCTCGCCGGGCCGCCTCGACGGCGCGCGCCTGGGCGGCCACCGTCGGCGTCTCGAAGAGCGCGCGCAGCGGGAGCTCGACGTCGAGCACGCGGCGCACGCGCGAGAGGACCTGCGTCAGCAGCAGCGAGTGGCCGCCGAGGTCGAAGAACGAGTCCTCCACGGAGACCCGCTCCACGCCCAGCACCTCGGCCCAGATCCCGGCGAGCAGCTCCTCGGTCGCCGTGCGCGGCCCGACGTGGCGCCGCGCGTCGCCGGACCCGGGGGCGGGCAGCGCGCGCCGGTCGACCTTGCCGTTCGCCGTGCGGGGGAGCGCCGGCAGGAGCACGAAGGCCGACGGCACCATGTACTCGGGCAGGCGCTCCGCGAGCCACGCGCGCAGCGCCTCCGCGGGCGGCGCTGGAGCGCCCGCGGCCACGTCAGCGCAAGCGGCCGCGTAGGCGACCAGCCGCCGCACGCCCGGCCGGTCCTCGCGGACGAGCACCGCGGCCTCCCGCACGGCGGGGTGCTCGGCGAGCCGCGCCTCGATCTCGCCGAGCTCGATGCGGTAGCCCCGCAGCTTGACCTGGTGGTCGCGCCGCCCGGCGAACTCGATGGTGCCGTCGTCGCGGTAGCGACCGAGATCCCCGGTCCGGTAGAGCCTCCGCCCCGGCGCCTGGCTGAAGGGGTCGGGCAGGAACGCGGCGGCGGTCCGGCCCGGCTCGCCCAGGTAGCCGCGCCCGACGCCGACGCCGCCCACGTAGAGCTCGCCGGTCACGCCGACCGGCGACGGGGCGAGCAGGTGATCCAGGACGTAGAGCCGCAGGCCGTCCACCGGCCGCCCGATCGGGACCTGCGCCTCGTTCGACGCCGGCGGCGCGGTGATCGCGTGCAGCGCCACGTCGTCCGAGCACTCCGCGGGCCCGTAGGCGTTCATGAGGGGCACCGCCGGGTAGCGGTCGAGCCACGCCGCGGCGAGCGCGGCGGGGAGCGCCTCGCCGGTCGGCAGGATCCAGCGCAGCCGCCCGAGGGCCGGCGGCGCGGGGCGCTCGAGGGCCGCGTCCAGCATGCCCTGGAGCACGGCGGGGACGACCTCGGCGACGGCGATCCCCCGGCGCTCGATGTGGTCGAGCAGGCGGCCCGGATCGCGCGTGATCTCGTCGGGCACGATGTCGACCGTGCCGCCGAAGAGCAGGGCGGTGAGGAGCTGCCAGACCGAGATGTCGAAGCACGGCGACGCCGTCTGCGCGATGACGTCGCCCGCCGCGAGGCCGAGCCGCGGGATCTTGCTCAGCATGTTGTTGAGCATCCCGCGCCGCTCGACCATCGCGCCCTTGGGCACCCCGGTGGAGCCGCTCGTGGTGATGACGTAGGCGAGGTGCCCCGGTCCGCCGCGCTCCTCCGGGTCCTCGTCGGACGAGGCCTCGTCGAGGGCGCGCTCGATGGTGGCGATCGCCGGCCGGCGCGCCTCGGGCAGCGACGCGATGGCGCTCTCCAGGGCGCCGCGGTGCCGCTCGCGCGTCAGCACGACGCGGGGCGCGCTCGACGCGAGGATCTGCGCCACGCGCTCGGCCGGGTAGGCGGGGTCGATCGGCACGTAGGCCCCGCCCGCCTTGAACACGGCGAGGATCATGGTGAGCAGCGGGATGCCCCGGTCGTCGAGCAGCGCCACCCGCTGCTCGGGACCGACGCCGCGCGCGCGCAGCGCGTGCGCCGCGCGGTTCGCGTCGCGGTTCAGCGCGGCGTAGGTCAGCCGCGCGTCCCCGCAGGTCACGGCGACGGCCTCGGGCGTCCGCGCGACCTGGGCGCGGAAGCGCGCGGCGTAGGACGAGAGATCCTCCTCGACGGCGGGCGTCGTGTTCCACGCGACGAGCGCCTGCGCCCGCTCGGCCGGCGTGAGCAGCGGCAGCTCGCCGAGGCGCGCGCCGGGCCGCGCGGCCATGCCCTCGAGGAGGGCGCGGAGGTGCCCGAGCAGGCGCGCGGCGAGCTCGGGCCGGACGCGCGACCTGTCGTAGGAGAGCTTGAGGGGCAGCTCGGCGTCGGGCCACGACATGAGCGTGAGCGGGTAGTTCGTGTGGACGCGGTCGCGGACGCCCCCGACCCGGAAGACGATGCGCCCCTCGCGGAGCGCGGGGTCGACCGGCGCGTTCTCGAACACGAGGAGGCTCTGGAACAGCGGCTGTCCGCGCTCGATCTCGCTCCAGCGCTGGATGTCCACGAGCGGCGTGTGCTCGTGCTGCCGCAGCTTCAGGTTCTGATCGAGCAGCGCGGCGAGCCACGGCAGGAGCGGCCTGTCCGCGGGGACCGGGACGCGCAGGGGCAGCGTGTTGATGAAGAGGCCCAGGATGGACTCGACCCCTGGCAGCTCCGGCGGGCGCCCGGCGACGGTGACGCCGAAGAGCACCTCGGGCTCGCCGCTGTAATGGCTGAGGAGCAGGGCCCAGGCGCCCTGCACGATCGTGTTGAGCGTGAGGCGATGGCGCTGCGCGAGCGCGCGCAGCGCGGCCGTGGGCGCCGCGCCGAGCCGGAGCTCGAGGTCGTCGATCTCGGCGTGATCCGCGGCCGCCGCGCCCTCGGCGCGCTCCTCGAACCCGAGCGGCGTCGGGGCCCCGAAGCCCTCGAGGGCGCCCCGCCAGAACGCCTCCGCGGCCTTCACGTCCCGCCGCCCGAGCCAGTCGATGTAATCGCGGTAGGGGCGCGCGGGCGGGGGGCGCGACGCGTCGCCCCGGACCAGCGCCTCGTAGTGAGCGAGGAAGTCCATCATCAGGAGCGACGTGCACCACTCGTCGAGGAGGATGTGGTGGAAGCTGTGGATCAACTCGTACGTCCGGTCGCCCAGCCGGACGAGGCGCAGGCGCATCACCGGCGCCTTGCCGAAGTCGAGCCCTCGGTCGAGCTCGTCGCGGAGCTCCGCCGCGATGCGCGCCTCCTGCGCCTCTCCGGTGAGGCCCCGGTAGTCGAGCACCTGGAACGGCAGCTCCACGGACTTGTGGACGACCTGGAGCGGGCGCTTCTGGCTCCTCCAGACGAAGGAGGTGCGCAGGATCGCGTGCCGCGCCACCACCTCTCGAAAGCCCCGCTCGAACGCGTCGAGCTGCAGATCGCCCTCGATGCGATAGCGGTTCTGCATGAGGTAGACGCCCGAGGACGGGCGGAGCAGCGTGTGGAACAGCATCCCCTCCTGCATGGGTGAGAGGGGATAGACGCCTTCGATGTTGGCAGAGGGATCAGGCTTGGTAGACACGGTTCACCTTTGGAGCTCGTCCAGGAGATCGCTCCACTCTTCCGCGGAGAGGCCGGCGTCAGGGGTCCCGGGCGCAGGCGGCGGCGCGGGCGGCGCCTCCACGGGCGCGGCCTCCACGGTGAGCCGCGCCGCGGCCTCGGCGACGGTCGGGTGCTCGAACAGCAGCTTGGGCGAGAGGCGCAGCCCCCGCCGGGCGGCGCGCGCGATGACCTGCAACGTCACGATCGAGTCGCCGCCCAGCTCGAAGAAGTCGTCCTCGACGCCGACCTCTGCGCGGTGCAGCACCTCGGCCCAGACCTCCGCGAGGATCCGCTCCGCCTCGGTCCGGGGCGCGACGTAGGGGCGATGGCCGAGCGCCGCCGCCTCGGGCGCGGGCAGGGCGCGGCGGTCGACCTTGCCGTTCGGGGAGAGCGGCAGCCGCTCCAGCACGACGATCGGCGCAGGCACCATGTACGCCGGGAGCGCCTCGCCGACCCACCCGCGCAGCGCCTCCGGCTCGGGCGCGGCGCCGCCGTGGCCGGCCACGTAGGCGACGAGGCGCTTGCCGCCGTGCGCCTCGTCGCGCGCGACCACGACGGCCTCCTGGACCTCCGGGTGCTGGAGCAGGCGCGCCTCGATCTCGCCGAGCTCGACGCGCAGGCCGCGGATCTTGACCTGGTGGTCGAGGCGGCCGAGGAACTCGATGGCGCCGTCGGGCCTGTGGCGCGCCAGATCCCCTGTCCGGTACAGCCGCCCTCCGGGCGCGGCGCCGAACGGATCGGGCACGAAGCGCTCGGCGGTCAGGTCGGGCCTCCGGTGATAGCCGCGCGCGAGGCCGACGCCGCCGATGTGGAGCTCGCCGGCGACGCCGGCCGGCACCGGCTGGCCGTGGCGATCGAGCAGGTAGATCTGCGTGTTGGCGATCGGGTGTCCGATGGGCACCGAGGCCGAGGTGTCGCCTCGCCGGCAAACCCAGGACGTCACATCGATGGAGGCCTCGGTCGGGCCATAGAGGTTGTGGAGCTCGGCCCCCGAGAGCCGCTCGAAGAACCGCCGCGCGAGCTCCGAAGGCAGCGCCTCGCCGCTGCAGATGACCCGCCGGAGCGAGGCGCACGAGGCGACGCCGGGCGTCTCCAGGAACGCCTGGAGCATGGGCGGGACGAAGTGCAGCGTGGTGACCCCGTGCCGCGTGATGAGCTCCACGAGCCGCTCGCCGTCGCGGTGGTCGCCGGGCCTCGCGACGACGAGGCAGGCGCCCGTCATGAGCGGCCAGAAGAGCTCCCAGACCGAGACGTCGAAGCTGAAGGGCGTCTTCTGGAGCACCCGGTCTCCGGCGGTGAGCCCGTAGCGCTCCTGCATCCACTGGAGCCGGTTGAGCAGGCCCCGGTGGCTGTTGCCGGCGCCCTTGGGCCGCCCGGTCGAGCCCGAGGTGTAGATGGTGTACGCGAGGTTGTCCGGCGACAGCGGGGTCGCGAGGTTGCCTGTCGGCTCCCGGTCGATCTCGGCGCGATCCGCGTCCAGACACAGCACCTCGGCGCCGTGCGCCGGGAGGCGCGACGCCACGGGCCACTGGCTCAGCAGGACCGGCGCGGCGGCGTCCTCGAGCATGAAGGCGATCCGGTCCGCGGGATACTCCGGGTCGATCGGCACGTAGGCGCCGCCGGCCTTGAGGACGCCGAGCAGCCCGACGACCAGCTCGACCGAGCGCTCCGCGGCGACGGCCACGAGCACGTCGGGGCCGACGCCGCGGCGCCGGAGGGCGTGCGCGACCTGGTTGGCGCGCGCGTCGAGCTCTCGATAGCTCAGCCGCTGCTCGCCGAAGACGAGGGCCACGGCGTCCGGCGCCCGCTCGGCCTCTGCCTCGAACAGCTCGTGCACGAGCCGCTCGCCCGGATACGCCCGCTCCGTCGCGTTCCACGCGGTCACGACGCGCCGGCGCTCGGGCTCGCCGAGGAGCGACAGCTCCCCCACCCGCGCCTCCGGGCGGCTGACGAGCTGCCTCAGCGCCGCCTCCACGAGGCCGAGCAGGCGGGACGCGGTCTCGTCGTCGAACCGCCGCCGGTCGTAGGACAGGCGGAGCTCGAGCTGCTCGCCCGGCAGGACGGCCAGGGTGAGCGGGTAGTTGGTCTGGTCCGCGAACGCGACGTCGCGGACCCCGAGCTCGGCCAGCCCCTCCTGGGTCCGGGGATCGGTGGGGTAGTTCTCGAAGACGAGCAGGCTCTCGAAGAGCGGCTGTCCCGCCGGGATCGCGCTGAAGGCGCGCGCCTGGGCCAGCGGCGTGTGCTCGTGCGGGCCGAGCTCGGTGGTCGTCCTCAGGAGATCGCGCAGCCACGCGGCGACGGTGGCGGCCTGCGGGACGGCCACGCGCAGCGGCAGGGTGTTGATGAAGAGCCCCACCATGGCGTCGACGCTGGCGAGCGGGGCCGATCGCCCGGCCACCGTGATGCCGAAGAGCACGTCGTCGCTCCGGGCAGCCCGGCTGAGCAGCAGCGCCCACGCGGCCTGGACGAGCGTGCTCGCCGTCACGCGGTGCTGCTGCGCGAAGCGCTGGAGGCGCGCCGTGGCCGATCCCGACAGCGCGATCATCCTCGCCCCGTGGCCGCCGGCCCCCTCGGCCGACGCCTCGCGCGGCGCGCGCTCCAGGGGCAGCGGCGTCGCCGCGCGGAAGCCCGCGAGGGCGCCCCGCCAGAACGGCTCGTCCGCGCCCGCGTCCCGCCCGCGCAGCCAGGCGATGTACTCGCGGTAAGGCCGGCGGGCCGGCAGCGCGATCGGCCGGCCGGCGCGCAGGGCGTCGTAGGCCGCGAAGGCGTCCTGCAGCACGAGGGACGCCGCCCACCCGTCGAGGAGGAGGTGATGGTGGCTCCAGAGCACGTGGTGGGCCTCGTCGCCCACGCGCGCGAGCCACAGGCGCATCAGCGGGCCCCGGGCCAGATCGAAGCCCCGCGCGCGATCCGCGTCGACGAGGGCGGCGATCCTCGCGCGCTGCGCCTCGGCCCCGGCGCCGCGGAGGTCCTCGATCGCGAGCTCCACCGGCCCCATCGACCCCGCGCGCCGCACGATCTGGAGCGGCTCGTCGGCGCCCTCCCACGCGAAGGTCGTGCGCAGGACGCCGTGGTGCAGGGCGACGGCCTCCCAGGCCCGGCGGAACGCGTCGACGTCGAGCGCCCCCTCCAGCCGGCACGTCACCTGCTCGACGTAGACGCCGGAGCCGGGCTCCCACAGGCTGTGGAAGAGCAGCCCCTGCTGGAGCGGGCTCAGGGGATAGACGTCCTCGACGTCGCGGCCGGGCGGCAGCAGGCGGTCCAGCCTGGCCTGGTCGAGCCGCGCCAGGGGGAAGTCCGAGGGCGTGTACCCCCCGCTGTCCGGCGCGAGGCAGTGCGCGACGAGGGCGCGCAGCCGCGCCGCGAAATCCTCGCTGAGCCGCGCCATGGTCCCGGGCCGGTAGCGGGCGCCGCTGTAGCTCCACATCACGCGGAGGCGCCCGCCGACGATGGCCGCGTCGACCTCCAGCTCGTAGGCTCGCGGCGTGCGCGGATCGTGGTCGCGCCCGACGTCGCCCTCGGCGTGCGCGAACAGCGGGCTCGACGCGAAGAGGTCGTCCCACTGCCCGAGGTAGTTGAAGCTCACCTGCGGCGCCGCGTGCTCCCGGAGCCGCGCCGCGCGCTCGCCCTCGCCGAGGTACCGGAGCACGCCGTACGTGGCGCCGCCCCGGGGCACGGCGCGGAGCTGCTCCTTCGTCGCCTTGAGCGCGCCGCCGGGCGCCGCGTCGGCCGGGACCTCCAGCCGGACGGGGTAGATGCTCGTGAACCACCCGACCGTCCGCGAGAGATCCACGTCGTCGAGCGCGTCGCGCCCGTGGCCTTCCAGGTCGATGCGGACGGCCGGATCGCCCGTCCACCGCGCGAGCGCCCCGGCGAAGGCCGCGAGCAGGATCTCGTCCACGCGCATCCGGTACGCGGGCGTCGCCTGCAGCAGCGCGCGCGTGTCCTCGGCGCCGAGGAGCTGGATCAACGAGACGGTCTCCGCCTCGAGCGACCCGCCGGCCGGATCGTCCGCGGGCAGCGCCGCCGTGGGGCGGCTCGCGGCGAGCCACGCCTCGGCCTGCTGCGCCACGTCCTCGGATCGGGCGTGCGCGCACAGGCGCCGGGCCCACGCGCCGAAGGAGACGCTCTCGTCCGGGAGCCGGATCGCCTCGCCGCCGTCGTGCTGCTGGGTTGCGGTCTGGAGATCCTCGATCAGGATCCGCCAGGAGACCGCGTCGACCACGAGGTGGTGCGCGATGAGGAGGAGGCGGCCCGGGCGGTCCGGGCCCAGGTCGAACAGCACCGCGCGGAGGAGCGGCCCCTCGGTCAGGTGGAGCTGCGCCTGGTGCTCCCCGGCTGCCCTGGCCAGCGCCTCGGCCTGCGCCCCGGCGGGGAGGTCCGACAGGTCGACCCGCGCGACCGCCGCGCCGGCCGAGCCCGCGTAGCGCTGGCGCCATCCGCCCGCCCCGCGCGTGAACCGCAGCCGCAGCGCGCCGTGATGCTCGGCCGTGGCCCGGACCGCGGCCGTGAGCGCCTCCACGGAGATCCGCCGCCGCAGCTCGAGCAGCACGGTCTGGTTCCAGTGGTGCGGGTTCGGCCCGCCGAGCTCGAAGAACCAGCGCTGGATCGGCGTGAGCGGCGCGTCGCCGGCGGCCGGCGCCGCCGCGACCGGCGCCGGGGCCGACGCCGCCGCCGCGGCCAGATCGGCGATGGTCTGGTGCTGGAAGATCTGCCGGGGCGTGAGCGAGAGGCCCGCGGCCCGCGCGCGGGAGACGACCTGGAGCGCGAGGATCGAGTCGCCGCCGAGCTCGAAGAAGTTCTCCTGGACCCCGACCGCCGGCCGCCCCAGCAGCTCCGCCCAGATCCCCGCGAGCGCCGCCTCGGCCTCCGTGCGCGGCGCCGCGGCCTGGCCGCTCGGCGCGGCAGGCAGAGGCAGCGCGCGCCGGTCGATCTTGCCGTACGGCGTGTGGGGCAGCTCCTCCAGCACCACGAACGCCGAGGGCACCATGTAGTCCGGCACCTGCGCCTTGAGCGCGCGCCGGAGCTCCTCCGGCGAGACGTCCGCGCCGGCCGCGACGTACGCCACGAGGCGCCGCTCCTCCGGCCGGTCCTGCCGCACGATCACGACCGCCTCGCGCACGCCGGGCTGCTCGCCGAGCCGCGCCTCGATCTCGCCGGGCTCGATCCGGAAGCCGCGCAGCTTTACCTGGTGATCCACGCGGCCGGCGAACTCGAGCTGCCCGTCCGCGCGCCACCGCGCCCGGTCCCCGGTCCGGTAGAGCCGCTCTCCGGGCCGGTCCGCGAACGGATCGGGGACGAAGCGCTCCGCGGTCAGATCCGGGCGCGCCCAGTACCCGCGCGCGAGCCCCTGGCCGCCGAGGTACAGCTCTCCGACGACGCCGACCGGCACCGGCTGCCCGGCGGGATCGAGCACGTACGCGCGCGTGTTCGCGAGCGGCCGGCCGATGGGGACCGCCCACGCGTCGCGCGGGTCCGCGGCGGCCGACAGGTGGCTCACCGTGGCGGTCACGGTGGTCTCGGTCGGGCCGTAGGCGTTCAGCAGGCGGACGCGCGCGGCCTCGGGCGACGCGCGCCAGGCGCTCACCCGCTCGGGCAAGGCCGCCTCGCCGGTGATGACGATCTGCCGGAGGCACGGCGGCAGCGCCGCGCCCTCGCCGAGCCCCGCGACGATGCGGTGCCAGTACATGGTCGGCAGCACCGCCGAGGTCACGCCCCACGCGCCGCACGCCGCGAGGAACCCGGGCACGGACTCGAGCATCGCCTCGGTGCGCAGCACGAGCGTCGCGCCCCGCGCGAGGCACGGGAAGATCTCCTCCGCGCTCGCGTCGAAGCTCAGCGACGCGAACTGCAGCACCCGGTCGCGCGGCGAGATCTCGTAGACCCCCGCCGCGACGTCGACGAAGCTCGCGATCGCCCGGTGCGGGACCACGACGCCCTTGGGCGCCCCCGTCGAGCCGGAGGTGTACAGGATGTAGGCCGCCTGCTCGGGCGCCGGCTCGGCCTCGGCCTCGCGCGGCGCGGCGGGCTCGCTTCGCGCGCACGTGAAGGCGGCGTCGAGCTGGAGGACCGCCACGCCGGCGGGCAGGTCGGCCGCCGCGCCCTCCAGGGCGATCACGGTGCGGATCCCGGCGTCGTCGATCATCGCGGAGAGCCGCTCCCCGGGGAGGTTGGGATCGAGCGGGACGTAGGCGCCGCCCGCCTTCAGCACGCCGAGCAAGGCGGCGATCATCTCGATCGAGCGCGGCAGGCAGAGGCCCACGCGGACCTCCGGCCCCACCCCGCGCCGCCGGAGGAGCTGCGCGAGCTGGTTGGCCCGCCGGTCGAGCTCGCCGTACGTGATCTGCCGCTCCTCGTGGACGACGGCCGTCGCCCCGGGCGCGCGCGCGGCCTGCTCCTCGAACCTCCGGTGAACGGCGCGCGGGGCGCTGCGGCGCGCCCCGGTCGTCCTCCACCCGAGCACCTGCCGCTGCTCCTCGGCCGCGAGCATCGGCAGCTCCGACAGGCGCGCCCCGGGGCTCGCCGCCGCGCCCGCGAGCAGGCGCAGGAGGTGGTCGGCCATCCGCGCGACCGTGGCCTCGTCGAACAGGTCGGTGTCGTACTCGAAGGCGGCCGAGAGCCCGTCCCCGTCGGGCGCGACGTCGAGCGACAGATCGAACTGGGCGCCCCCCACGTCCAGATCGAGGAGGCGCACCCCGAGGCCCGGGATCTCCACGGGCTGCCGGAGCACCGGCTGGAGCGCGAACATCACCTGGCAGAGCGGCGCGTGGCTCAGGTCCCGGACCGGGCTCACGGCCTCCACCACCTGGTCGAACGGCACCTCCTGGTGCGACTGCGCCTCGCGCACGGTCCGCGTGACCCGGGCGAGGAGCGCCGCGAACGACGGATCCCCTTCGATCTCGGTGCGGATCACGACGGTGTTGGCGAAGCAGCCGACGAGCCCCTCCAGCTCGGCCCGGCTGCGGTTCGTCACCGGCGTGCCCACGCTGACATCGGACGTCCCCGCGTGGCGGGCGAGGAGGACCTGGAACGCCGTCATCAGCACCGCGAACAGCGTCGTCTCCTCGCGCCGCGCCAGGGCAGCGAGCGCCTCGGCGAGCGCGCCGGGCACGCGGAAGGAGCGCCGCGCGCCCTGGTAGCGCTGGGTCGCCGGCCGGGGGCGATCCGTGGGCAGCTCCAGCACCCCCGGCTGCCCCGCGAGCTGCCTCGTCCAGTAGGCGAGCTGGGCGTCGAGCAGCCCGCCCTCGACGCGCTGGCGCTGCCAGTGCGCGAAGTCCGCGTACTGGAGCGCCGGGTCGGCGAGCGGGGCGGGCCGGCCCGCGACGAACGCCGTGTACAGCGCGGCGAACTCGCCGAGGACCAGGCTCGTGGACCACCCGTCGAAGACGATGTGATGGACCCCCCAGAGGAGGACGTGCTCCTCCGATCCGAGCCGCAGGAGCGTGAGCCGGAGGAGCGGGCCGCTCGTGAGGTCGAACGGCCGCCGCGCCTCCCGCTCGATCACGCGCCGGACCTCGGCGTCCCGCTGCGCCGGCGGCAGGACGCCGAGATCGAGCCGCTCGAGCCGCGCCGCCCCGTCGGGCTGGACGACCTGGGACGGCTGGCCGTCGACGACGGCGAACGTCGTGCGCAGGATCTCGTGCCGGCGCACGATCTCGGAGAGGCACCGCTCCACCGCGGCGACGTCGAGCGATCCGGTGAGCCGCACGGCCGTGGCCAGGTTGTAAGAGGCGCTCTCCGGCTCGAGCTGGGCGAGGAACCACAGCCGCTCCTGGGCGAAGCTCATCGGAAAAACGAACACATCCTCACGCATGAATGAACCTCAGGAGGCCTTGGCCCGGTACGGCTCGGCCATGGCGACAAGGACCTTGCGCGGGCCGCGGAAGGGCGCGCGCCCGTGGGCGACCAGCATGTTGTCCGCGAGGAGCACGTCGCCCTCTCGCCAGGCGAACTCCACGGCGAGCTGCCTGTACACCTCGCGGATCTCGTCGAGCGCGGCGCCCTCGATGGGCGATCCGTCCCCGTACAGCGCGTTGCGGGGCAGGTCCTCCTCGGCGAAGATCGAGAGGAGCGCCTCTCGCGCGGCCGGCTCCAGGTTGGAGACGTGGAACAGGTGGGCCTGGTTGAACCACACCGGCTCTCCGGTGCGCGGGTGGGCGGCCACGGCCTGGCACACCTGGCGCGTGCGCAGCTCGCCGTCGGCCTTCCACACGCACTCGATGCCTGCGGCCCGGCAGAAGCGCTCGACCTCGGCCCGGTCGCTCGTGCCGAAGACCTTCTGCCACGGCAGGTCCAGGCCGTTGCCGTAGTTGCGCACGTACATCACCCTCTTCGCCGCGAAGCGCTCGCGCAGGCGCGCCGGGATGCGCCGGAAGACCTCGCGGCTGTCGGCGAGCGGGGTGCTGCCGCCCTCGATCGCGGCCTCGGCGCAGTGAAACCAGATCTTGAGCGGCCAATCGAGGGTGTACGACTGCTCGTTGTGGAGGGGGATGTGCTGGTGAGCGGGGTACTCCGTCGACGTGTAGATGCGGTCCTGCACGTGGGAGCGCGGCGTCGACCCGAACGTGTAGTCGAGGAGCTCCGGCGTCACGCGCCGGACGAAGGCGTGGAAGTCGGCGAGCGATCGGACCGGGAAGCCGCGGAACAGGATCGCTCCGTGCCGGGAGAGCTCCTCTTCCGCGCACGCCCGGATGGCCGCGCCGAGCGCGGGGACGCCGGCGACGTCCCCGCGGCCGTTCGGGCTCACGACGAGCGGCAGCGGGCCGCCGGGGAGGCAGGAGCGCACGAGGCCCGCCGCCTCGCCCCGCGCGGCGTCCTCCGGCGTCTCTCGCGGCGACTCCCGCGTTGCCTCTCGCGTGGACAGAGCGCTCGAGTCGCTCACGACCGCTCTCCCCCCTCCATCTGCTTGCGGAGGCTGAGCGGCCGCATGTCGGTCCAGACCTCCTTGATGTGATCGAGGCACTCGGCCTTCGTCCCGGTCTTGCCCGCGTCGCGCCAGCCGAGGGGGTTCTCCCGGTACTCGGGCCATATCGAGTACTGCTCCTCGTGGTTCACGACGACTTTGTAAACCGTGTTGTCTTCATGCTCTTCGTTTGCCATGGGGCTCCTCCGTTCGAGATGCGCTGCGAGATGGGGTGGGGTGAAAGCCGTTATGGGCGCTCGGGGACGAGCGTGAGCGCGCGCGCGGCCGGGCCTGCCAGCAGCGGCAGCGGGCGCCCGTCGACCCAGGCGCGCTGCTGATCGCGGTAGTGGGGCGACATCGGATCGCCCGATTGCCCGGCCGGCATGTGCAGGATCCCTTCGGGCTCGCGCCCCGGCGAGACCACGAGCCGCTCGCTCGCCGCGAGCGTGTCGCTCACCAGGCGCACGCAGACGTCGCACCCCGGCAGCGGCTCGTCGGGCATGTTGAGGCGCGCGGCGAGCTCCGGCGTCACGCCGAGCGGGTGCGCGATCCGCACCCGGCTCACCGCGCCCCACGCGATCTGGTCGACGGGCCGCCCGCCGTGCTCCTCCTTGACCGCGGCGACGGCCTCCTCCAGCGCCGCGAGGACGAAGGCGTCCCAGCCGCCCTCCGGCGCCGGCACGAGATCGGCCGAGCGCTCGCTCAGCGCGCGCTGCAAGGGCGTGTCGATGTCGGGCAGCTCGAGCTCCAGGGTCGGCTCCGCGGCGCGGCTCGCGCCGAGCCACGCGGCGAACACCTCGCGGGCCAGGGCGCCGCGGAACCGATCGAGGAGCGGCAGGCCGACGCTCGACGCGTCCGCCCGGCCGTCCCACGCCGCCACCGCGCGCCGCGCCTCGGCGAGCGAGGGCCGCCTCGACACGGCCTCTCCGGTGAGCGCCCGCAGCGCGAGGTCGCGGTAGAAGCCGTAGAACTCGGCCCGCGTATCGAGCTGGAGCGAGAGCATGTCCGCCTCGGTGACCTCCCGCGCCTCGCGCAGGCGCTCGGTGATGCGGTAGGCGCGGTAGCCGTTCGCGTAGTCCCGGCCGAGCGCCGGCGCGCCCTCGCCGCGCGGCATGCGGTGGTTGGCGTTGACGACGAACCCCGACGGCGGATCCACGACGCGCGGCAGCGCGGCGGGCGGCAGGTATCCTTCCCAGCCCGCGCGCCCGTCCGCCCACGAGACGCTGACCGCGCCGTCGAAGCCGCGGCGCCGGGGCAAGCGCCCGGTCACCGTCCACGCGACGCGGCCGCTCCGGTCGGCGAGCAGGACGTTGCACCCGGGCCCGCCGGCGGTGTTCATCACGAGGGCCGCCTCGTCGACGCTCCGGGCCCGATCCATCTCGAGGAGGCCGAGGTCGACCCCCTCGGGATCGAGCGCCGTCCAGCGGATCGCGACCTTCGCGCCGAGGAGCGGCCGCGGCGCGACGGGTCCCCAGATCGTCCTCTGGGCCGTGACGGTGACGTCGGGCTCGCCGCGGACCTCGATCGTCTCCTCCGCGACCTCGAACCGCCTCCACCCCGAGGGCGTCCGGTACTCGTCGGGGCGCCCGGGGTGGACCTCGATCTGGACGAGATCCATCACGTCGCCGTCGAGGTTGGTCATCCCCCAGGCGACATGGCGGTTGGTCCCCACGATGACCATGGGCACGCCGGGCAGCACGACGCCCGCGACCTCGCTGTCGTCATAGCGGAGCTCCGCGCGATACCAGATGTTGGGGACGCCGAGCTCCAGGTGCATGTCGTTCGCGAGCAGGGCGCGGCCGTCGCGCGTCCTCTGGCCGGCCACCGCCCAGCCGTTCGAGCCGACCGGCGCCTCGCCGGAGGCCGCGCTGAGCACCCCGCCGCGCCACGCGTGCGCCCTCCGGCTCCGGGCCACGAGCGCCCGCAGCTCCTCGGCGGGCAGCGGCGGCGCCGCGGGCGCCTGCGCGCCGAGCAGCGCCCTCGTGTAAGGGTCGATGTCCTCGAGCAGGAAGGACGTCACGCCCTCCGGGAGGCTGCGCGAGAGGACCGTGCGCGTCCGCTCCAGGTCCTCGCTGACGCTGAGCGCGTCGAACATCCCCAGCACGACGAGGACGCTGTCCTCCGGGCGCCACGGCTCGGGCCGATAGCCCAGCTCCCGGAACTCGACGGGCAGCGTCTCCGCGCTCCGGAGGACCGCGTTGACGCCCTCGGCGTACGCGTCGAGCGCGGCGCGCTGGCGCTCCGGGAGGCGCGCGAGGATCGCCGACGCGGCCCGAGGAACGCCGTACAGCCGCTGCCGGGTATCGGCCGCCAGCAGATCGCGCCCGAGGATCTCCGCGAGCCGCCCTCCGCTGCTCCGGCGGAGCAGGTCGAGCTGGAACAGCCGGTCGCGCGCCGTGACGACGCCGAGGGCCCGGAGGGCGTCCTGCCGCGAGGCGGCGCGGATCGTGGGGATCCCCAGACGATCGAACGTGACCGTCACCGCGCTCTCCAGGCCCGGCACGGCCATCGCGCCGCCGGCGCCGGCCATCGCGCCGCCGGCGCGCGGCGCCGGGGCGCGGGCGCCGCCCTGGGGCCCGTCCGCGCAGCCGGCGATCGTCAGCGAGGCGAGCGCCGAGAGGAGGAGTGATTGGACTCTGCGGCTCATACCTCTTGCTCCACCGCCTTGAGGGCCTCGTGGCCGTGGGCGCCGGCGTGCTCTGCCCGCGCCGGTCGCCGCTCCGCGCCGCGCGCGGGCAGCTGCGTCAGCCGGCCGAAATCGAGCCGCAGGCAGCGATCCGCGAGCGCGAAGTACTGGTCGTCGTGGGTGATGACGAGGGCGGTCTTGCCCCGCGCCCGGAGCTCCGGGAGGAGCTCCGTGTAGAAGATCTTCCGGAACTGCGGGTCCTGGTCGGACGCCCACTCGTCGAAGACGTAGAACGGCCGATCCTCGAGGTAGGCGGTGACCAGGGCGAGGCGCTTGCGCTGCCCCTGCGACAGCCCGCTCACGCGGAGGGCGCCGCCCTCGACGCGCACCCGGCGATCGAGCTGCAGCCGCTCGATGTAGCGCCGCGCGCGCTCGTCGAGGTCGGGGCCGCTCAGGCCGAGCAGGTGCTCGAAGAGGTGGTATTCCCCGAAGACGACCGAGAAGAGCTGTCGATACTGGTCGCGGCTCGCGTCGTCGACGGGCGCGCCGTCGAGCCGTATCTCGCCGGACTCCGGCGCGTAGAGCCCGAGGAGCAGGAGCGCCAGCGTCGTCTTGCCGCTGCCGTTGCCGCCCACGAGGAACACGAGCTCGCCGGGCTCGAAGGTCAGATCGATGGGCCCGAGCTGGAAGCTCCCTTCCTCCTTCTCCCGGTAATAACGGTGCGTGACGCCGGAGAGCGTGATGCGCTGCCACGCGCGCGCGCCCTCCGCGCCGCCTGCGCGCGGCGGCGCCTCGTCCGGCGCGATCGTCGCCTCCGGCGTCAGCGAGAGCCCGAGCTCGCTCGCCTTCGCGAGCGCGACGCTGGCGCGCCCGACCGACGGCAGGAGCTCGATCGTCTGCGCGAACGGCGTCAGCAGGAAGAGCATCGCCAGCACCACGCCGGACACCGCCGGCGGCGTCAGCCCTGCCCAGCCCGGCAGGACGAACAGGGCGAGCCCGAGGACGGCGTAGAAGAGCAGCGTGCCCCAGCCCATCGCGATGGCGTACTGGGTGGTGCCCGCCACGAACTCCCGCCCGTAGGTCGCGACGCTCCCGCGGAGGACGTCGGCCAGGAACGCGCGGCTGCGCCCGCGGTGCATCTTGAGCTCCTTGATCCCGCCCGTCAGCCCGCGGAAGTGCTGGAACAGGGCGTCGCTCGTCTCGCGGGCGCGCCGGAAGGCGCCGATCGCGCGCGCCTCGTGGGCCCGGAAGAGCACGGCGCCGACCGCCATGGCGCCCAGCACGGTCGCGAGCGCCCACCACGAGATCCGCCCGATGTACGCCAGGCAGCCGAGGACGGTGGCCACGTTGACGCACAGGAGGGGCAGGAAGACGTACGCCTGGGTGATGACGGCCGGATCGTCGTTGAGCGCCGCCAGGAGCCGGTGGGGGCCGAGCTGCTCGATGTGGCGCAGCGGCGCCTCGAGGATGCGCTGGCTGAGCTGCATCCGGAGCTCCGCGATCATGGCCTGTCCCAGGCGGGTCAGGAGCACCTGGGACACGGCCCTGCTCAGCACGGCGAGGACGGCGAGCCCCGCGAAGGCCCACGCGAGCCACGCCGCGGGGCGGCCGTCCGCGGAGAGCGCCTCCTGGACGAGCGCGATGAGGCCGGCGCTCGAGAGCCCGCTGATCACGCCGGCGGCGATGGCGAGGAGCAGGGGCCGGCGCGCGCGGCGCACGAGGAAGGAGAGCACCCTCATCGTCCCTTCTCCTTCGAGGGGGCCGGCTCGCCCTTCGGGGGGGCCGGCTCGCCCTTCGGGGGGGTCGGCTCGCCGTCCGCGCGCGCCGGCGCGCGCGAGCTCCCCGCGCCGGGGAGCCGCCGCGCGGCCCGGGGCAGCGCGACCAGGGCCGGCTCGGGGCTCGCGGGCGCCTGTTGCCCTCGCGCCTCGTGGATGCGCTCCGCGAGCGCGGCCACGGTCGGCCGCTCGAAGAACTCGCGGAGCGGCACCTCCACCTGGAACGTCTCCCGGACGCGGTTGAGGATCTGCAAGGCCAGGAGCGACTCGCCGCCGAGGGCGAAGAAGTCCCTCTTCGGGTCGATGGGATCGAGGCCGAACGCCCGCGCCCAGATCGCGGTCACCTGCGCCGTGATCGCCTCGGGTGAGAGGCGCTCTGCGCCGGCGGCCGCGGCCTCGTCGCGCCCGCGCGGCGCCTCGCTGCCGGCGGCCGCGGCGGCGTCGCCGGCGCCGAGCCGCCGCGCCAGGGCGGCGCCCTCGTCGTCGCTGGGCAGGCCGTGGAGCGGGCGGACCGAGACGATCACCTGCGGCAGCGCGGCCTGGCTCAGGACGCGGTGGAAGACCTGCTGCCCCTCTTCCGGGCGCATCCCGTCGAGGATCACGTCGTCGATCCCGAGGGCCAGGAGGCGCGCCTCGGCGCGGGCCGCCATGCCGACGTTGCGCCAGCGATCGAGGTTGATGGAGACCGTGTACGGGCCTGCGCGGCGCGCGCACGCCTGCGCGTACGCGTCGAGGAACGCGTTCGCGGCCGCGTAGCCTGCGCGGGCGAGGCCGCCGCTCAGCGCGGTGATCGAGGAGCAGAGCAGGACGAAATCCGGCGCGTGGGCGCGGGCGATCTCGTCGATCGACAGCGCGCCGAGCGCCTTGGGGGCGAGCTCCGCGTCCAGGGCGTCCGCGGTCAGCCGGTCGATGAGCCCGCCGGCGGCGACCCCGGCCGCGTGGATCACGCCGTGCAGGGCGCCGAACCGGTCGAGCGCCTCGCGCGCGGCGGCGCGCATCTGGGAGGCGTCGGCGGCGTCGGCGCGCAGCGCGACGACCTCGGCGCCGGCCTGCTCGAGCGCGAGGAGCCGCGCGCGTTGCTCGTCGGTCGGCGCGGAGCGACCCGTGAGGAGGAGGCGCGCGCGCACGGTGCGGGCGAGGTAGTCCGCGAGCCAGAGGCCGATGCCTCCCAGCCCGCCGGTGATGAGGTAGACGCCGCGTTCTCGCAGCAAGGGGGGCGCCGCTTGCGCTGGCCTGAGCGGGAGCGGCTCGACGGCGGGCACCCAGCGGTGGTGGCCGCGGTAGGCGACCACGGTGTCGCCGGCGTCGGATCGCGCCTCCGCGAGGATCCGCTCGACGAGGCGATCGGCTTCGGCGGCGTCCGGGTCGGCGGCCTCGAGATCGAGCACCCGGCAGCGGACGTGCGGGTACTCCAGCGGGATGCTCCTGCAGACGCCGAGCAGCGGGGCGTGCTCGGGGCGCAGGGCTTCCCGGCCGGTCAGGTCGTGCAGGCCGCTGGCGAGCGCGACGAGGTGGGCGCCGCCGGGCTGCCTGGCCAGCGCCCGTGCCAGCCAGAGCAGGCTGGCCGAGCCGCGGCGCTGCGCTTCGCGAAATGTGTCCGGGTCGAGCTGCGTCTCGCGCGTGCCGTCGCGGCGGTCACCCGCGTCGCCAAGGCTGAAGGCGTGCACGATGCGTGTGGGCCGCGCCGCGCTTGCGTCGAGCGCGCGGAGCAGCGCGGCGTAGTCGTCTGGCTGGTCCGGGCGGAGCGTGAAGGCGCGCTCCGCGAGGCGCTCGAAGCGCTCGCCGCGCCGGACGCGGGTGACGCGCTGGCCGGCGCGCTCGAGCCGCGCCGCGAGCCGGAGGCCGAGCGCCTCCTCGTCTGCGAGGACGAGCCAGTGCGCCTCGTCGGGTCCGGTCGCGAGCGCCAGCGGCTCCAGAGGGGCGCGCTTCCACGAAGGGATGTAGAATATTCCGTCCAAACAGGACGACCCGACCCAGGTTGAAGTGGGCGACCCGACCCAGGTTGAGGTCCGCCCGACCGAGGTTGAGGTCGCCCCGACCCAGGTTGAGGTCCGCCCGACCGAGGTTGAGGTCGCCCCGACCGAGGTTGAGGTCGCCCCGACCCAGGTTGAGGTCGCCCCGACCGTCCTCGCCTCGGGGCGCTCCATCCAGTACCGCTGTCGCTCGAACGGGGTTGCTGGCAACGCGACGCGCCGCCGGCGCCGCCCCGCTTGCAGACCTCCCCAGTCCACCGCAGCGCCGGCCACCCAGATCTGCCCGACCGCGTCGAGCAGCGCCGCGCCCGCCCCTCCCGGCTCGCGCACCGCGGGCAGCGACGCCAGCGCGAGCGCCCCCGCTGCGAGCTGCCGGCTCAGCGCCGTGAGCGTTTGTCCAGGCCCGACCTCCAGAAAGATCCGTTCCCCCTGCTCCCGCAACGCCTTCACCCCGTCGGCGAAGCGGACCGCGCTGCGGAGGTGCCGGACCCAGTACCCGGGCTCCTGCGCCTCGGCCGCGGTGATCCAGGTCCCGGTGACGTTCGAGACCCACGGGATCCGCGGCGCGCGCAGCGTGACCCTGCCCACCGCCTCACGGAACGCCGCGAGCGCGCCGTCCATCAGGTGGGAGTGGAACGCCCGCGCCGTGCGCAGCCGGCGCGCCTCGATCCCGCGGTTGGCGAGCTCCTGCTCGACCCGCTGGATCGCCGCCACCGTGCCGGCCAGCACGCACTGCCGCGGCCCATTGACGGCGGCCAGCGCGACCTCATCGCCGCTCCAGCCCGCGACCTCCGACTCGGACGCAAACACCGCGAGCATCGCGCCTTCCGGCGTCGCCTCCATCAGCCGCCCCCGCGCCGCCACCAGCGCCAGGGCGTCCTCGAGCGACAGGCACCCCGCGAGGCAGGCGGCCACGTATTCGCCCACGCTGTGCCCGAGCATCGCGTCGGGCGTCACGCCCCACGCCATCCACAACCGGGCGAGCGCATACTCCACGACGAAGAGCGCCGGCTGCGTCATCGACGTCCGATCGAGGCGCCTCGCGGCGTCCTCGACGTCCGCGGGCGCGGGGAACAGCAGCGCCCGCAGGTCCGCGCCCAGGTGGCGCTGGAGCAGCGCAGCGCAGGCGTCGACCTCGGCCCGGAACACGGGCTCGGTCTCGTAGAGATCGCGGCCCATGTTGGGGCGCTGGGTGCCCTGCCCGGGGAACAGGAACGCGACCGGCCGCGCCCCGGCCACGGGCCCGCCGGAGCGCACCGCGTCGCCGCGATCGCGGAGCGCGCGCGCGGCCTCCTCGCGCGAGCGGCCCACCACCGCGCGGCGGTACCCGAACGCCCGGCGCCCGGTCTGCTGCGTGAACGCCACGTCGCCGAGATCGAGGTCGGCGTGGTCCTCCAGGTGCTCCGCGAGCGCGTCGGTCAGGCGCTCGAGCGACGCGCTCGACCGGGCCGACAGCACGAGCAGCTCGCACGGGCGCGGCGGATCCGCCGCCGGCCGGGGCGGCGCCTCTTCGAGCACGACGTGCGCGTTGGTGCCGCCGATGCCGAAGGAGCTCACGCCGGCGCGGCGCGGCGCGCCCGTGGGCGCCCACGCCGCGAGCTCGGTGGCCACGCGGAAGGGGCTGTCCTCGAGCTCGAGCGCGGGGTTCGGCGCGCGGAAGTGCAGGCTCGGCGGGATGCGCCCGTGCGCCACGGCGAGCGCCGCCTTGATCAGCCCGGTGACCCCTGCGGCCGCGTCCAGGTGCCCGACGTTGGTCTTCACCGACCCGATGGCGCAGAAGCCCCTCCGGTCGGTCGTCGCGCGGAAGACCTGGCTCAGCGCGGCGATCTCGATCGGATCGCCGAGCGGCGTCCCGGTGCCGTGCGCCTCCACGTAGGCGATGGAGTCCGCGTCGACGCCCGCGGCCGCGTGGGCGGCGCGGATCACGCCGGCCTGGCCCTCGACGCGCGGCGCGGTGTAGCCGACCTTGGCCCGGCCGTCGTTGTTGACGGCGGACCCCTTGATCACCGCGACGATCGCGTCCCGATCCGCGATGGCGTCGTCGAGCCGCTTGAGGAGGACCACGCCCACGCCGCTGCCGCCGACGGTGCCGCGGGCCCCCGCGTCGAACGCGCGGCAGTGGCCGTCGGGCGACGCGATCGCGCCTTCCTGGTAGAGGTACCCGATCTTCTGAGGGACGCTGACGGAGGCGCCGCCCGCCAGCGCCAGATCGCACTCGCCGGTGAGCAGCCCCTGGCAGGCCAGGTGCACGGCGACGAGCGACGTGGAGCACGCCGTCTGCACCGCGAGGCTCGGCCCCTGCAGGTTCAGCTTGTACGACACGCGGGTCGCGAGGAAGTCCTTGTCGAGCGAGAGGAGCGCCGCGACGTCGGCCGCCGACTGCAGCCGCGGCCCGTCGGGGAACAGGTGGGCCAGGTACCCGCTCAGGCTCGATCCGGCGTAGACGCCGACCGGCCCGCCCGCGCGCTCCGGGTCGATCCCGGCGTTCTCGAACGCCTCCCACGCGCACTCCAGGAACAGCCGGTGCTGCGGGTCCAGGGCCGCGGCCTCGCGCGGCGTGAACCCGAAGAGCTCCGCGTCGAACAGGTCGATGTCGTCGAGCACCGCCCGCGCCCGCACGTACTCGGGCCGCGCGATCAGCGCCGGATCCACGCCCGCGGCGACGAGCTCCTCCTCGGTGAGGATCGCGACGGACTCGACGCCCGCGCAGAGGTTTCGCCAGAACGCCGCCACGTCCCGCGCGCCCGGGAAGCGCCCGGCCATGCCGAGGATCGCGACGTCCAGGCCCGGGCGGGGCTCTCCGCTGCTCGCTGTGGTCATTTCTTGGTCTCCGGTCCGCCGCGCCGCCGCGCGAAGATCTCTCCGCGCCGCTGCTGCGCGGCCCTCGCCCGCTCGCCGTCCCGCTCGCCGGCCTGGGGCGCCGGCGAGGCGCTCGGGTCCTGGCTCAAGGCCTCTGCGAGCGAGGCGATGGTGGGGTGTTGAAACAGGACCAGCATCGGCAGCGCGCGGCCCACCTCCTCGCGCAGGCGGCTGTGGACCTTGGCCAGCAAGAGCGAGTGTCCGCCCAGATCGAAGAAGTTGTCGTGAATGCCGACCTGCGGGACCGAGAGCACGTCTCGCCAGAGCGCCGCGATGGTGCGCTCGAGGTCGGTTCGCGGCGGCGTCGCGGCCCTCACGGGCGCCTCGAGCTGCTCGGGCGCGGGCAGGGCGCGCCGGTCGACCTTGCCGCTCGGCGACAGCGGCATCCGCTCGAGCACGAGGATCGGCGCGGGCACCATGTAGGCCGGCAGGGCCTCGGCGAGCCACGCGCGGATCGACCTCGGCTCGGGGGCGGCGCCGCCGGCGCGGCCGGCGACGTAGGCGACGAGGCGCTTTCCGCCGTGGGCCTCGTCGCGCGCGACGACGACGGCCTCGCCGACGCCGGGGTGCTGGAGCAAGCGCGCCTCGATCTCGCCGAGCTCGACGCGCAGGCCGCGGATCTTGACCTGGTGATCGAGGCGGCCGAGGAACTCGATGGATCCATCGGGCCTGTGGCGCGCCAGATCGCCTGTCCTGTACAGCCGCCCTCCGGGGGCTGAGCCGAACGGATCGGGCACGAAGCGCTCTGCGGTCAGGTCGGGCCTCCGGTGATAGCCGCGGGCGAGGCCGACGCCGCCAATGTGGAGCTCGCCGGCGACGCCGACCGGCACCGGCTGACCGTGGCGGTCGAGCAGGTAGATCTGCGTGTTGGCGATCGGGTGTCCGATGGGCACCGAAGCGGAGGTTTCGCCTCGCGAGCAGGCCCAGGAGGTCACATCGATGGATGCCTCGGTCGGGCCATAGAGGTTGTGGAGCTCGGCATGCTCCAGCCGCTGGAAGCACCGGCGCGCGAGCTCCGCGGGCAGCGCCTCGCCGCTGCAGAGGATCCGGCGCAGCGACCTGCAGGACGGCGCGCCGGGGGTCTCCAGGAAGGCCTGGAGCATGGGCGGGACGAAGTGCACTGTGGTGACGCCGTGCCGCGTGACGAGCTCCACGAGCCGCTCGCCGTCGCGGTGGTCGCCGGGCCTGGCGACGACGAGGCCGGCGCCGGTGATCAAGGGCCAGAAGAGCTCCCAGACCGAGACATCGAAGCTGAAGGGCGTCTTCTGCAGCACCCGGTCCTCCGGGGTGAGCCCGTAGCGCTCCTGCATCCACTGCAGCCGGTTGAGCAGGCCACGGTGGCTGTTGCCGGCGCCCTTGGGCCGCCCGGTCGACCCCGAGGTGTAGATGGTGTACGCGAGGTTGTCCGGCGACAGCGGGGTCGCGAGGTTGTCTGTCGGCTCCCCGTCGATCTGGGCGCGATCCGCGTCCAGGCACAGCACCTCGGCGCCGTGCGCCGAGAGGCGCGACGCCACGGGCCACTGGCTCAGCAGGATTTGTGCCCCCGCGTCCTCGAGCATGAAGGCGACGCGGTCCGCGGGATACTCCGGGTCGATCGGCACGTAGGCGCCGCCGGCCTTGAGGACGCCGAGCAGCCCGACGACCAGCTCGACGGAGCGCTCGGCCGCGATGGCCACGAGCACGTCCGGCCCCACGCCGCGCTTCCTGAGCGCATGTGCCACCTGGTTGGCGCGCTCGTTCAGCGCTCGATAGCTCAGCCGCTTCTCCTCGAAAATCACCGCCACGGCGTCCGGCGTCCGCTCCGCCTGCGCCTCAAAGAGCTCGTGGACGCGCCGCTCGCCCGGATACGCGCGCTCGGTCGCGTTCCAGCCGGCGAGGACCTTGCCCCGCTCGGCCGCACTCATCATCGGCAGATCGGCCAGCCGGCTCTCTGGACTGGCGACCATGCCCTCGAGGAGGGCGAGGAGGTGCCGTGTCATCCGCGCGACCGTCGCGGCGTCGAAGAGATCGGTGTTGTATTCCCAGGCGCCCCGCGCTCCCCGGCCGTCCAGGGCCAGGTTGAGCACCAGATCGAACTGGGCTGTCCCGGTGTCCACCCGTTGCGCGTCGATCGACAGACCGGGGATCTCCGGCGCCGGCTCGGGCGTCGGATCCATGGCGAGCATCACATTGAACAGCGGCGTGTGGCCGAGGCTCCGCTCGATGGACAGCGCCTCAAGCACCCGCTCGAACGGCACCTCCTGGTGCGCTTGCCCCTCCGTGACCGCCGCGCGGACGCGGGCGAGGAGCTCCACGACGCTGAGATTCCCTGCGATGTCGACGCGCAGCGCCAGCGTGTTGAGAAAGCACCCGACGACGCCCTCGAGGGCCGCCCGCGACCGCGTGGCGACCGGCGTGCCGATGCAGACGTCGCTCTGGCCCGTGTACCGGTGCAGCAGCGCGAACAGCCCCGCCGCCACCGTCGTGAACAGGGTCGTGCCTGCCCGCCGTCCGAGGGCGCCGAGCCGCGCCACGAGCTCCGGCGGCAGCGCGAGCTCCTCGCGCGCGCCCGCGTAGGTCTGGACCGAGGGCCTCGGCCTGTCGGTGGGGAGCGCGAGGGGCGGCACCGGCCCCTTCAGCCGCTCGCGCCAGTAAGCGAGCTCCCGCTCGCGCGTCGCGGTCTGTTCATTACGGCGCTGCCACAGCGCGTGATCCGCCTGCTGGAGCGAGAGCTTCGCGAGCTCCGGCGAGCGCCCCGCGGAGAGCGCGCCGTAGAGCAGCGAGAGCTCCCGCAGGAGCACGTTCATCGACCAGCCGTCCGCGATCAGGTGATGGCAGGTGACCGCCAGCACGTGCTCCCGCTCGCCCTTGCGGAGCAGCGCCCAGCGCACGGGCGGCGCCTCGGCCAGGTCGAACGCGCGCCGCGCCCCCTCGCGGAGGAGCGCTCGCAGCGCCGGCTCCCGGTCCTCCTCGGCGAGGGCGCTCAGGTCCTGGACCGGCAGCGCGACCGGCGCGGGCCGCGCGATCTCCTGGACGGGCTGCCCCGCGACGGAGGGGAAGCTCGTGCGCAGCGCCTCGTGGCGGGCCACGAGCGCCGTCACCGCCTGCTCCAGGGCGCTCGTATCGAGGGCTCCGGAGAGCCGCAGCGCCGCCGCGATGTGGTAGACGGGCGCGCCTGCGACGAGCTGTTCCAGGAACCAGAGGCGCTCCTGCACGAGGGACAGCGGCAGCCGCTCCGGCCGCTCCACCTGTGTCCTCGGCGCGGCCCCGCCCGCCGCGCCGCCCGCGGGCGCGCCGGCCTGCCTCGCCTCGATCCAGGCCGCGAGCGCCGCGATCGTCGTCGACTCGAAGAGCTGCGCCGGCCCCACGTCGACGCCGAGGGCCTCGCTCACCCGGCCGCTCACCTGCATGGCCCGCAGCGAGTCGCCGCCCAGGCTCAGGAACTCCTCGTCCCGGCCGACCCGCGCGCGCCCCAGCACCTCGGCCCAGATGCCTGCCAGCGCGCCCTCCAGCGCCGACCGCGGCGGCTCCGCGCTCTCGGCCTCCACGCCCGCGCGCGCGCCGCTCGTCGACCGCCACACGGCGTCCAGAGACCCGTCCAGGAACCGGCCGCGGCACGCCCTCCGCTGCACCTTGCCGCTCGTGGTCCGCGGCAGGCTCCCCGGCTTGATGAGCACGACCGCGTGGACCGCGACCTCGTGCCGGTCGGCCACGGCGCGCTCGATCGCCGCGCCGAGCTCCGCCGGATCCGGAGGCGCCGACGCGCGCCGGCCGAGCTCCTGGACGACGACGACGCGCTCCTCGCCGTCGACCTCCACCGAGAACGCCGCGCCGCCGCCGGCGCGGAGGCCCGGGTGGCTCTCCTCCGCGGTGAGCTCGATGTCCTGCGGGTAGAGGTTGCGCCCGCGGACGATGATCAGGTCCTTGAGCCGGCCCGTCACGTACAGCTCGCCGCGCGAGAAGAACCCGAGATCGCCGGTCCGCAGGAACGGCCCCTCCCCCGTCGCCAGCCGCGCCTCGAACGTCGCCGCCGTGTCCTCCGGCCGCTCCCAGTAGCCCTGGGCCACGCTCGCGCCGGCCACCCAGATCTCCCCGACGCGCTCGTCCTCGCAGGTCCGGAGCGCCTCGGGATCGACGATCCGCACCTCGTCGCCGGCCGGCGATCCCCCGCAGCCCACGAGGGAGACGCCGGCCTCCGGATCGCGCGGGTCGAACGCCGCGCGCCCCCCTGCCAGCGCGGCGCGGTCGACGGCGCGCACGATCGGCGGCGCGTCGGCCGCTCCGCCGGTCACGAGCAGCGTCGCCTCGGCCAGGCCGTAGCAGGGATAGAACGCGTCGCGCCGGAAGCCCGCCGGCGCGAACGCCTCGGCGAAGCGGTCGAGCGTCGCCGCCCGGATCGGCTCGGCCCCGTTGAAGGCCACCTTCCATGAGCTGAGGTCGAGCCCTCCCCGCTGCTCCGGCGGGATCTTGCGGATGCACAGCTCGTAGGCGAAGTTCGGCCCGCCGCTCGTCGTGGCCCGGTAGCGCGAGATCGCGTCCAGCCAGCGCCGCGGCCTCATGAGGAACTGGTCGGGCGAGAGCTGGACGCACGGCACGCCCACGTAGAGCGGCTGCAGGATGTTGCCGATGAGCCCCATGTCGTGGTGCGGCGGCAGCCACCCGACGATCACGCTCTCCTCGGAGTGCGCGAACGCGCGCCGGATCACGAGCTCGTTGCGCAGCAGGTTGCCGTGCGTGAGCACCACGCCCTTGGGCGTCCCGGTGGAGCCCGAGGTGTACTGGAGGAACGCCACGGTCTCGGCCGTCACGCGCGGCGCTCGCCACGCGTCTCCCTGGCCGTCCCGGACCGTGTCGACGGCCACGCAGCGCAGGTGGCTCAGCTCGGCGAGGCTCGGATCGTCGCGGAGCGCCGCCACGGCGCCCAGGAACGCCTCGGTGGTGAGCACGACGCTCGGCCGGCAGTCGCGCACGATGGCCAGCACGCGGAGCAGCCCGCGCTTGCGCTGCGGCAGCGGGACGGGCACCGCGACGAGCCCCGCGTAGAGGCAGCCGAAGAAGGCGGCGATGAAGTCGAGCCCAGGCGGCAAAAGGAGGAGCGCGCGCTCCCCCGCTCGCGCGCAGCCCTCCAGCTCCGCGGCGAGCGCGCGCGCCCGGAGGTCCAGCTCGCCGTAGGACATCGAGCGCGCGTCCGTCTCCCCGTCGAGCAGGAAGGTGTAGGCGTGCCCGGACGGGCGCTGCTCCGCGCGGCGCCGGAGCAGCGCGACCAGCGTCGCGGGCTCGGCCGCGCCGCGATCGCTGATCGCGCGCGCATCGGATCGGTTCGACTCCATCGCCACCTCAGCCTCAGCTCGGAAAAAGCCCGACCACGGGCACGGCCCCGCTCACCGGGTCCTGGGCCCGAGCCCATGACGCACTGCGTCCAAGCGCAACGCGCCAGGCGCTCGCTGCGCCCGCGCGTCCGCTGGGCTCTACATGTTGAAAATGAAAATGATGATCAAGTTCTAGATGGCGGTGATATGGAACACGTGCACAAGGCGAGTCAAGAAAAAAATCTTTCCTGAACGCCGGTTCCTGGAACCAAAGATGAAATTGATTTTGGTTTTCAGGTGAGATACCGGAGTCTTCCGGACATGGCCGCCCGCCCGCTTTTCCCGCCTCGCCACGCGCCGAAGCGCGCCCCAGACCGAGGGTTGATACGGTGACGCGACGCCCTCTCGCGCTGCGGGGTTTGCTTGCGGGCGCGCTGGCTTTCCTGCTGCCCGGCGTGCCTGCGTCAGCGCACGCTCAGGACGGCAGCGCGCCGGGCGGCCTCGAGCGCGGCGGTCTCGGGGAGCGCGATCGTGACGCGAGCGCGCGCGACCCTTCTGCGGGCGCGACGGCGCCTGCGGCCAGCTCCCCGGGCGGCGAGCGCGCTCCGCCCGGGGCGGGAGACGCGCGCGTCGAGCCGCCGCGGCTCGTCGAGGGCGTGGAGCCCGAGTATCCGCCGGAGGCTCGAGCGGCACGACGGGAGGGCACGGTCGTGCTGAAGCTCCTGATCGACGCGTCGGGACGCGTGACCGAGGCCGAGATCGCGACCCCCGCGGGCCACGGCTTCGACGAGGCGGCGCGCGCGGCGGCGCGGCGGTTCCGCTTCATGCCGGCGCGCCGGGGCGGCACGCCGGTCGCCTCGCGCATCCTCTACGGCTACGACTTCCGGCTCCCCGAGGAGCCGAACGCCGAGCCCCCCTCGGCGACGGGGGGAAGCGGGGTCACGGCCACGGGCACGGCAGCGACCGCTCCCCCGCCGGCCGGGGGGCCCGACCGGGCGAACAACGCAGCTCCCCCGCCGGCCAGGGAACCTGGCCAGACGAGCACCGCCGCGCCCATCGCGGTGACCGTGCGCGGCGCCGAGGCCGAGCGCCTCCGGCAGTCCGCGCAGGCGATCACGGTCATCGAGACCGAGGAGGCGCGGCGGAGGACCGCCGACATGGGCGAGGTGCTCGCCCGCACCCAGGGCGTCGGCGTGCGGCGAAGCGCGGGGCTCGGCTCGTGGTCGCGCCTCTCGCTGAACGGCCTCACCGACGATCAGATCCGCTTCTTCCTCGACGGCGTGCCGATCGAGCTCGCCGGCTACCCGTTCGGCGTCGCGAACGTGCCCGTGAACCTGGTCGAGCGCGTCGAGATCTACCGCGGCGTGGTCCCGGTGCACTTCGGCGCCGACGCGCTGGGCGGGGCCGTCAACCTGGTCACGGATCGGGACGTCCGCGGCACCCACGGCGCGGCGTCGTACGAGATCGGCTCCTACGACACCCACCGGCTCACGCTCTCGGCGCGGCACCTGCACGAGCCGAGCGGCTTCTTCACCCGCCTGAGCGGCTTCTTCGACTACGCGAAGAACGACTACCCCGTGGACGTCGTGGTGCCGAACGAGAACACCGGGCGCGAGCAGCCCGCCCGCGCCTACCGCTTCCACGACGCCTACCGGGCGGCGGGCGGGAGCGCCGAGCTCGGCTTCGTGAACCGGCCCTGGGCGCGGCGGCTGCTCTTGCGCGCCTTCGTCACCGACCACGACAAGGAGCACCAGCACAAGTTCGGCGTCATGAAGGTGCCCTATGGGGAGGTCACGAACGGCGAGACCGCGCCGGGCGCGACGCTCCAGTACGAGCAACGGCTCGGCCGAGGCGTCGCCCTCGAAGCGCTCCTCGGGTACACGTACGGGCGCGCCACCTTCCTCGACGTCAGCGACTGCAACTACGACTGGTTCGGCCGCTGCGTCCGCAAGCGCCCCAGGCCAGGCGAGGACGAGTCGCCCCCCCGGGATCGGGTGTTCCAGGAGCACAGCGGCCTCGGCCGCCTGAGCCTCCGTTACCGGCCCCACCCGGAGCACGCGCTGCAGCTCTCCGTGTCTCCGACGTTCATCACGCGCACGGCAGAGGAGCGCAGGCAGGACAACCCGCAGGCCCGCGAGCAGCTCAGGGGCGAGCACAGCCTCTTCACCTGGGTGCACGGCGTCGAGCACCAGCTCAACCTGCTCGACGATCGCCTGGAGAACCGCTTCTTCGTGAAGGACTACGTGCAGCTGCTCCGCATGAGGGGGCGCCTCCCGGGGCTCCACGGGCGCTTCGACCGGCGGGAGCGCGACACCCATCGCCTCGGCGTCGGCGACGGCCTCCGCTATCGCCTCTCCGGGTGGCTCTACGCCAAGGCGTCGTACGAGTGGGCGACGCGGCTCCCGCGGCCCGTCGAGGTGTTCGGCGACGGGGCGATGATCGTCGCCAACCTCGCGCTCAAGCCCGAGACGAGCCACAACGGGAACCTCGGCTTCACGATCGACGCGCGCGACACCGCGTCGGGCGCGTGGCGGCTCGACGCGAACGGCTTCGTCCGCGCGGTCGAGCGGCTCATCGTGCTGAACAACCGCACGGACTCGATCCAGTACATCCACGTCTCGGGGGCCCGGTCGCTGGGCGTCGAGGCCGCCGCGGGCTGGACGTCGCCGGGAGAGCACGTCGCCCTCGACGGCAACATCACCTACGACGATTTTCGCAAGACGTCCGACGAGGGGAACTTCGCCCGCTCCGAGGGCGAACGGATGCCGAACCGCCCGTGGCTCTTCGCCAACGGCTCGGCGCGCGTGCAGCTCCAGGAGGTCGTCGCGCCGCGCGACACGCTCTCGCTCACCTGGGACACGCGCTACGTGCACGGGTTCTACCTCGGCTTCGCGAACTGGGGGCGGGTCGAGTCCAAGGCCAGGGTGCCCTCGCAGCTCCTGCACTCGATCGCGCTCACCTACGTCGCGCGCGACGAGCCGCGCTCGGTGAGCTTCACCCTCGAGGCCCACAACCTCACCGACGAGCGGGCCTCCGATTTCTACGGTATCCAGCGCCCCGGGCGGACGTTGTTCTCCAAGGCGACGCTGGAGATGTGACGACGACGATGTCGAGGCGAGCCCCGTCGCGCGCACGACAGGAGAGAACACGGATGAGTGTGGTTCAGCGGAAGCAGCGATCATCGAACCGAACGAGCGCGACGGCCTTCGCGCTCGTGCTCCTGACCGGCGCGCCCTCCGGCGGCTGCGCGGCCGACGAGGCGTCGAGCCCCGTCGACCAGCGCGGTAGCGACGGCGGCGACGCGTTCGTGGTCGCCACGCGCGTCTGGGACGACACCGCGACCAACTCCTACTTTCACGTGCTGCCGTCGATCGATCCGGGCACGGAGGTCGACCCGTCCCAGGCGCTCGAGGTCCCCGGATCGGCACGGCTGTTCGCGTTCGAGGGGCTGGGCTGGTTCGGCATCGGGGAGGCCCAGGCGCCGACGATCTCGCGTTACACGCTCGAAGGCGGCGCGCTCGTCAAGGGAGACGCGATCAGCTTCCAGCCCTTCGGCGTGAAGAGCCTCTGGCCCACGAATTACGTCATCTCTCCGGCGAAGGTCTATCATCCGGATCGCGCGGGCGAGCAGATCGTCGTGTGGAACCCCACGACGATGGAGGTAGAAGGGACGATCCCGCTGCCGGACACGCACCGCGAGGGCTACCTGGCGCTGTACGGATACGGGGCCGTCCTGCGCGGCAAGACGCTGCTCGTCTCGGTGGGGTGGGTCGACTGGAGCACGACCGACACCATCCTCCCGGAGACCGGGCTCGTCGCGATCGACACCGAGACGGACACCGTCGTGCGGTTCGACGTCGACGACCGGTGCGGCGGGATCACGCAGCCCGTCGAGACGGCCTCTGGCGACGCCTACTTCGTGAGCTCGGGCCTCGCGGGGGCGGCCCATCACCTCGAGCGCCTGGACACCGAGCCCTGCGCGCTGCGCGTCCTGAAGGACGCGGACGCCTTCGATCCGGACTTCGCCCTGCTCCTCGGCGAGCTGACGGGCGGCGCGATCGCGGGCGATCCCATCCCCGCGGGCGGGAACAGCCTCTTCCTCCGGGTGTTCGACGAGGGCCTCGCCACGATCGGCGAGGAGACCAAGATGTCCGAGGTCACGGGCCAGCCGGCGTGGCGCTGGTGGCGGTGGGACACCGCGACGAACGAGGCCGCCGCGATCCCGGAGCTGGCCCCCTCGCCCGCGAACGTCTCCTTCTTCGATGTCGACGGCCGGGTCTTCACGATCGACGAGGAGAGCGGCTCCACGGAGAGCACGCTGATCGAGCTCACGGCCGAGGGCGGCCCGAAGCTCGGCCTGACGACGCCGGGCTACCTGCACGGCCTGGCGAAGGTGCGATAGCGCGCGCGGCGCGCAGCGCTCCGCGCGAGGGGACAGGGTGACCCGCGATGGCCAGGAAGCTCTCCCGACATGCCTTCACGACCTTCTGGGACGTGCACGCCTGGGCCGGCGTGCTCGGTGGGCTCTTGCTCTACGTGATGTTCCTGTCGGGGGGGATCACGCTCTTCCGGAGGCAGCTCGCGGTGTGGGAGGAGCCCCTGACCCAGCAGCGCTCCTCGATCGAGCGGACGGGGCTCCAGGCCGTGCTCGATCGGGGGATCGCCGCCGCGGGCACGACGCCCGAGCAGATCTGGCTCGATCTGCCGGAGGGGGGGCTGGGCGCCGCGCGGATCCAGTACCACGCGCAGGGCGAGGCGGTCTCGTCGTGGGTCCACGAGGAGGTCGTGCCCGAGCGCGAGCGGCTGTCCGACTTCCTCTATGATCTGCACTATCTCTGGCACAGGGCGACCGGCGATTGGCTGTTCTATCTCGGCGGCCTCCTGTGCGTCGCGCTCCTGCTCGCGCTGGCGACCGGCGTGCTCATCCACCTGAAGGACATCGTCCGGCAGCTTCATCAGTTCCGGCCGGACAAGCGGCGCCGTGTCCTGTGGTCGGACATGCACAAGGTGCTCGGCGTGATGGGCTTGCCGTTTCAGGTCCTGTACGCATACACCGGCGCGTTCTTCGTGTTCCTGGGGGTGCTCGTCCAGGTGTTCACGGGTCCCGTGTTCGGTGGAGACGCCGCGCGGGCGGACCTCTCGGCCTGGGGGGCGTCGTTCGCGGACGAGCCGGCGCGCGGGGCGCCCGCTCGCGGCCTGACGCTGGACGAGCTCGCGGCGCGCGCGCGCGCGGCGGAGCCCCGCCTCGTGCCCGAGAGGCTCCGTATCCGGCACCATGGCCTCGACAGCGGGACCGTCGAGCTCCGCGGATCGATCGAGGGCGTCCCGTTCGCGCGCGGCGTCGTGCGCCTGCGGGCGATCGACGGCGCGGTCCTCTCGCTCGACGCGCCGGGCGCCGAGGGCGCGCGCAGCGGCGCGCTCCGGTGGATGTATGGCCTCCATTACGCCGATTTCGGCGGCATCACGCTCCGGATCCTGTTCTTCGTGCTCGCCCTGGCGACGTGCGCCACGATCCTCACCGGCAACTGGATCTGGCTCGCTCGACGGGAGGCGCGGCGCGAGAGCCTCGGCAACCGCCTCCTCGCGCGGCTCACCGTGGGCTTGGGCGCGGGGACCGTCGTCGCGATCGCGGCGCTCTTCCTCTCGAGCCGGGCGTTCCCGCTCGACTGGAGCGCCCGCGCGGCGGCCGAGGATCTCACGTTCGTCGTGGTGCTCGGGCTCTGCGTCGCGTGGGCGCTCGCCGCGCGTGACGGCGGGCGCCTCTTCTGGCAGCAGCTCGGGCTCGCGGGGCTCTTGCTGCTGCCGGTCCCCGCGCTCGCGGCGCGCTGGTCCGGCGCGGGGCTCTTCGGCGCGGGGCAGAAGCTCGGCGCCGTGGTGGCCGTCGACGTCGCGCTCCTCTTGACCGCCGCGGCGCTCTGCGCCTCGACCTGGGCGCTCCGCCGGGCGGCCCTGCGGCACGCGGCGCCGCCGCAGGCGACGCGGGGCGGGGCGCCGGCGCCGCTCTCGGCCGGGGCGCCTGCGCCGCTCTCGCACGGCGGGGCGGGGCTCATGGCCAGGCGCCAGACGGCGTCCCATGGTTGAGGCCGCGTCGGTGCTGGCGGCGTATCTCGCCTTCGCCTTGCTGCACGCGGCGCGGCCCGAGCGCATCCCGTTCGGCGTCGCGACGCGGCTGCGCGGCAGGCGCGCGTGGCGCGTCGCGGCCCGGATCCTGGCGGTCGCCTCCTTCTCGCTGTCGGTCGCGCTCTGGGGCCGGGTGGAGGGGGGCCCCGCGGCGTTCCTCGTCGCCCTCGCGGCGCTGATGGTCGCGGCCACCCTCTTCGTCCTGCTCGCGCCGATCTGGCCGCGCGCCGTCTTTGGCCTCGCCCTGCTGTGCCCGCCGGCGATCGTCGCGCTCTCGCTCCTCGGAGCGCGCCATGGCTAGCCCCCGGCTCGCCCGCCTCGAGGCCCCGCTGCGCGTCGCCGCGGCGCTGGTCGGGACCCTGCCGGTCGCCGTCCTGTCGGCCGTGTGCCTCGCGCGGCTCGTCCCGCTCTCCGAGGGCGCGCGGGGCGCCCTCGGCTTCTCGCTCGCGGTTCCGCTGTGGGTCGCGGCGATGTGCGTCGCCTTCCTGGCCCGCAGCGCGGCGCGGGCGTGGGGGGTCTGCGCGGCGCTCACCGCCGCGCTCGCCGCGATCGCGTACGGCGTCCCGCTGTGACCGGGCACGCTCACGAGGCCACGCAACGGACCCACGCGCAAACGAGTTGTTCCAGCCCGGACAGACGCAAACGTCCGCGCGTCCTCGCGCCGCACCACAAACGTTCCCGTCGTCACCGCTTCCCCGCATAATCGGCCACCACATGACCACCGCTCCCCCCGACCTGCGCGGGAAGACCGTGCTCATCACCGGCGCGAACCAGGGCATCGGAAAGGCCGCCGCCGTGGAGCTCGCCAGGAAGGGCGCGAAGCTCGTCCTGCTCTGCCGCAACCCCGAGAAGGCGCGGGCGGCGATGGCGGACATCCAGGCGGCGTCTGGCAACCGCGACATCTCCCTGATCCTGGCCGATCTCTCCTCGCTCGAGGAGACGCGCCGGGCCGCCGCCGAGCTCCTCGACCGGCACGACCGGCTCGACGTCCTCCTCAACAACGCCGGCGTCATCACCACCTCGCGCCGGCTGAGCGCGGACGGCCACGAGCTCACCTTCGCGACCAACCACCTCGGCGCCTTCCTGCTCACGAAGCTCCTGCTCGACAGGCTCAAGGCGAGCCCGTCGGGCCGGATCGTCAACGTGAGCTCCGAGGCGCACCGGCGCGGCCAGATCCACTTCGACGATCTCCAGCTCACGAGCAACTGGAGCTCCTTCCGGGCGTATTGCCAGTCGAAGCTCGCCAACATCCTGTTCACGTCCGAGCTCGCCCGCCGCCTCGATGGCACGAGCGTGACGGCCAACAGCCTCCACCCCGGCGTGGTCGCCTCCGGCTTCGGCAGGGGCGAGGGGGGCGCCTTCGCGCTCCTCGTGAAGCTCGCGGGCTTCTTCATGATCAGCCCCGAGAAGGGCGCGATCACCTCGGTGTACCTCTGCTCTTCCCCCGAGGTCGCCGGCGTCAGCGGGAAGTACTTCGACAAGTGCAAGGAGCGCTCCCCCTCGGTCGCCGCGCAGAGCCAGGGCGACGCCAAGCGCCTCTGGGACCTCAGCGAAGAGCTCACGGCCTAGCACGACCGCCGCACGCCGCGGGACCTCCGCGAGCTCCGATGAGCGGGCGGACGCCGAGACCTCGTTCCTTTCCTGGCGCCTCGACGGCTGGGATGCCTGCTCTCTTCAGGCGGCTTCAACCCGCCTGTCGCTGGCGTCGAGGCGCCCGAGGCTCACCCCCCGTCCCGCAACGACCACGGCGGGCCCTCGGAGGGTGATGCTCGTCGCGCGCGCCGCCCGCCTTGTCGAGCCCGGCCGCGCCTGCTAATGAACACGTTCAGTGAACGCGTTCGGCGAAAAGAGGCCCCCGAGGCCGGCGAGGAAGCGCGACGCGCAGAAGGAGGAGACGCGCGCGCGGATCCTGGAGGTCGCGCGCGCCCACTTCGAGCGCGACGGCTTCGACGGGGCGAGCGTCCGCGCGATCGCGGCGGGCGCGGGCGTCGCCGCCGGCACGGTGCTCCTCCACTTCGAGGACAAGCGCGATCTGCTCCACGCGGCGCTGTTCGACGACCTCGAGGCCATGATCGAGCGCGCCCTCGCGGCGCGCGGGAGGGGTCGGCTCGAGGCCCGCCTCCGCGCCCTGGCGCGCCCGTTCTTCGCGTACTACGCGGCGCGGCCGGCGCTCTCGAAGGCGCTCCTCCGGGAGGCGCTGCTCGCCGACTCGCCCTGGCGCGAGCGGTTCACCGCGCAGGTCGCGCGCGTGCACGCGCGCATCGTCGGCCTCGCCGAGGCCGCCAGGGCGCGCGGGGAGATCGCGGCGGACACCGACGCCGCGCTGCTCGGGGCCGCGTTCTTTTCCTTCTACTACTTCGCGCTGATCGGCTGGGTGCAGGGTGCGCTCGCCGATCCCGAGCCGCTCTTCGAGCGGCTCCTGTCCGAGCACATGCGCGGCGTCGCCCGAGGGGCCGCGCGGAGACGGAGGAGGCCCGATGACGACGATGTTCCGTGACGAGCAGGCGCGCGCGACGATCGAGGCGGCTTACGAGCGCTTCCGCGCGCGCGTCCCGGGGACGAGCGCCCGCACCGTGGCGACGCGCTTCGGCGACACGCACGTCCTCCTGGCGGGCCGCGCGGACGCGCCGCCCCTCGTGGTGCTGCACGGCGCCCTCGCGAGCTCCGCGCACGTCATGGGCGAGCTCGGGCCGCTCCGCGACCGCTTCCGCGTGATCGCGCCCGACGTCATCGGCCAGTCGGTGAAGAGCGCGGACGCGCGGCTGCCCCTCGACGGGCCCGCGTACGGCGAGTGGCTGGTCGACGTGCTCGACGCGCTCGGCCTCGCGCGCCCGCACGTCTACGGCGTGAGCTGGGGCGGCTTCGTCGCGCGCAAGCTCGCGGAGCTCGCGCCGGAGCGCATCGACCGGCTCGTGCTGCTCGTGCCCGCCGGGGTCGTCGCGGGCTCGGCGTGGAGGGGGTTCATCGAGGTCGGCATCCCGATGGCCCTCTACCGCGCGTTCCCGAGCGAGGCCCGCCTGCGCCGCCTCGCTCGACCGCTGTTCACGACGACCGACGACGGCTGGGTCCCCTACTTCGGCGAGGCGATCCGGAGCTACCGGCTCGACTTCCGCGTGCCGCCGCTCGCGACGCCCGGGCCGCTCGCGAGGTTCACGCGGCCGACGCTCGTGTTCGGCGCGAGCGACGATCTCAGCTTTCCGGGCCAGGCGCTGCTCGCGCGGGTGAGGGCGCTGATCCCGCACGCCGAGACGGAGCTGCTCGAGGGGAGCCGGCACGCGCCGCCCACCGACGACGCGTTCCGGCGCCGGCTCGGCGACCGCATCACGCGGTTCCTCTTGGCCGGCGGCGCGGCCGAGCTCGCCGCGCCGGCGGGGGCGTGAGCTCTCGCCGGCGCACCTGAGGAGCCGGCGCATCGCCGGCTCCTCAGGTGCGCCGCGCCCTCCCTCGTGCGTGACCGCGCGATCCCGACTTGCGTCCTCGCGCACTCCCACGCTCGACGCCAGCCCCTCCACGCCCTCTCGCACGCGGCGCCGGGGCTCGCGCCCGCGATGCGCTGATTGACAGGAACATGTCAACATGGCAGAACCCTGCGCATGGCGAGGCTCACGCCGGCGGCGGCCGCGTTCAGCGAGCTCCTGATCGAGGTGTTCCGGCTCAACGGCCTGGCGCTCGAGGCCGGGGATCGCCTGGCGAAGCCGGCGGGGCTCACGAGCGCGCGCTGGCAGGTGCTCGGCGTGGTGGATCACGGCCCGGCGCCGGTCTCGAACGTCGCGCGGACGATGGGGCTACGGCGGCAGAGCGTGCAGCAGGTCGCGGACGCGCTGGAGCGCGACGGCTTCATCGAGTACGTGGACAACCCGCACCACCGCACGGCCCGGCTCATCGCGCTGACGGCGGCGGGGCGCGCGGCGCTGCGCGAGGTCGAGGCGCGCCACGCCACGTGGGCGAACCGGCTGGGCAAGCGGCTCGACCTGGAGGGCCTGCGCGCGGCGGTGGACGCGCTGCGCGGGGCCCGGCGGGCGCTCGGGGAAGAGGAGGCGCCGTCGCCCCGGCGGCGGGCTCGAAAGGGGTGACTTCATGGGCGAGGTGACGATGATTCCCGTGCTCCCGTGCGTGTCGATGGCCGAGACGCTGGCCTTCTATCGACGGCTCGGCTTCGAGGTCACCCACGAGCAGACGTCGCCGAACGTGTACGCGGCGACGCGCCGCGGCGACATCCATCTGCACTTCATGGGGCTCAAGAAGCTGGATCCCGGCCCGTCGTACAGCACGTGCCTGGCGCTCGTCCCCGAGGTCGAGGGCCTGCACCAGGCGTTCGCGGACGGCCTGCGACAGGCCTACGGCAAGCTGCCGCTCACCGGCGTTCCCCGGATCACGCGCATGAGGAAGGGCCAGAGTCGCTTCACCGTGGTCGACGTCGCCGGCAACTCGGTGATCTTCATCAAGCGGGACGCGCCGGAGGAGGACGACGAGGGCGCCTCCGGGTCGCGCTCGAACACCAGGCTGGGCCGGGCGCTCCGCGCGGCGGCGCGCCTGCGCGACTTCAAGAACGACGACGCCGCGGCCGCCAAGGTCCTCGACGTGGCGCTGGCCCACGACGAGCCCGCCGCCCCGCTCGAGCGCGCCCACGCCCTCGCGGCCCGGCTCGAGCTCGCGGTCGTGCTGGGGGAAGAGGCGCGCGCGCGCTCCCTGCGCGCCGAGCTCGACGGGGTGCCGCTCTCCGAGGAGGAGCGGGCGCAGATCCGGGGCGCGCTGGACGACCTGGACGCGCTCGATCCGGCCCGGCGTTGACGCCCCGGTGGCACGCGCGCCGGCGGTGCGCCAGCCTGCGTCGAGGGCAGCGGGCGCCAGGCGCCGCAGCCCCCTGGGTGCTCACCGGGCGCCGGCGCGCCGATTCCCTGCATCCATCCGCCCCGATCCCCGTCCTTCCAGGGGAGGAGACCCGAGATGACCGACCGAACCACCGATCCGACCCGCGAGGAGCCCCGGGCATGATCGACGCGAACGCGCGCGGCGCCTGGCAAGAGCTCGAGGCGCGCCTCCGTCCCTTCATCGTGCGCCGCGTCCCCACCCCCGCCGACGTCGACGACGTCGTGCAGGACGTGTTCCTGCGCATGCAGCGGGGCGTGGGTGGGCTGCGCGACGACGAGCGCTTCGGCCCCTGGGTCTACCAGGTCGCCCGGAGCGCCATCGCCGAGCACCACCGGGCCCGCGCGCGGCACGTGCTGGCTGACGGCGACGTCCCCGAGCCGGAGGCCGAGCCCCCGCGCGGCGAGGGCGGGGCCGCCGAGCTGCTCGCCCTGGCGATCGGCCCGCTCGTCGCCATGCTCCCGACGCCCTACCGCGAGGCCCTCACGCTCACCGAGCTCGAAGGCCTCTCCCAGAAGGCCGCGGCCGACATGCTCGGGATCTCGCTCCCCGCGATGAAGTCCCGTGTCCAGCGCGGCCGGGAGAAGCTGCGCGCGCTCGTGGAGCAGTGCTGCGAGGTGGCCCTGGACGCGCGCGGGCACGTCATCGACTGCGTGCCGCGCATCCCGGGCAACCCGTCCCGCTGCTCCTGCGGCTGACGCGCCGCGCGCGGCCGGCGCTCGCGCCGCGCCGCCCCACGGGCCCCCTCGCCAGAGGGCCTGCCGCACCCCTGATTCCCCCCACACGGACCGCGGTCCCTCTCCCGCCCCACGAGCACCCTGTCCGGACGTCCACGCCTGCCCGAGCGATCCTCCGATCTCCGGCGGTCGATTTCCGGCGTCCTCGTCGCCCGACCCCCGTCTTCACCGGCGGAGATCACCGACATGAACGAGATCGCATCCATCCTGCTCGCCGTTTACGCCGTCGCCGGCGCGATCGACGGGATCTATCTGCACCTCTGGAAATACCGCCTCTTTGCTCATGAAGCCTCGCGCCGCGAGCACCACCTGCACACGATCCACACCGTGCTCTTCACGATCGTCGTGGGCACGCTTTACGTCGCCCCGAGCGCCGGGCTCCTCCTCTGGGCCGGCGTGGGCGCCCTCGCCGCCTCCTTCGTCGTCGCCGTGCTCGACGTGCTCGAGGAGCGGGACGCCCGCGCGAGCCTCGGCGGGCTGACCCCGCGCGAGTACGCGCTCCACGTCGGGCTCACCGCGCTCAACGCCGCCTCGGTCGCGCTCGTCCTCGCCGCGCGCCCCGCCGCCGCCTGGTCGCTCGACGCGCCCGTGCTCCTCGACGCCGCGCTCCCGGAGCTGTCGCGCACCATCGCGCTGAACCTCTTGCCCGGCGCCGTGCTCACGGCGCTCGCGCACGTCGTGCTCGGGCTGCGCCCGGTCGCCATCCGCTTCGCGCGGCCGGGCCTCGCCTGAGCCCGCGGCGCTACGCGACCTTGCCCGGGCGGTACCAGTCGAGGTTGTTGGGGAACGGGAAGCTGTTGATCCCGAGGCTGATGCTGACGTCGAGCGCGCGGACGTGGTGCCACCAGCCGACCGGGATGAAGAGCGCCTCGCCCGGCTCGAGCACCACGTCCTTCACGAGCACCGGCTCCATCGACCCCTGCTCCGGATCGCGGCCCGCGTACATCGCGCGCGCCCCCTCGAACAGCGACGTCTCGAACGGCGCGATCATGCGATAGCGCTTCCGGCCGTACACCTGGCCGAAGAGGATGTTGGACGTGTCGTGATGCAGGGGCGTGACGGTCCCGGCGGGGCCGAGCCACAGCGCCGAGCTGCCCAGGGCCCGCTGCATGGCGCAATAGCCCTCCGGGAGCGCCACGTCGTCGAGCAGCGCGCCGAGCCTGGTCCGCTCGAGGACGCGGTTCCTGGCGACCATGTAGAAGTCGTTCGTCCCGGCGCGCGCGGCCTCGATGCGCGCGACGAAGTCGCGCAGCGAGGTGCTCTGCGTATGTCGCTCCGCGTGCATGTCGTAGTCGGGGTCGCCCTCGCGTCCCGTCGTGACGTCCACCACGACGTCGCCGAAGTGCTCGGCGAGGTAGGCCGGGGTCCACCGGCCGAACGCGGGCCAGCGGGTCACGACGTCGGTGAGGATCACCGGGATGTTCCCGGCGATGAAGACGTCCCGGAGCTCGGCGGCGGACACGCCGGAGCGCCGTGGGATGCCCGCCGGGTCGCACGCGGCGCGCGCCATTCGCTGTTGCAGCCGGGCCAGCATCTCGTGCTGCCGCGCGGCCCGGGCGAACGGCCGGGCGGCGGCGAAGATGGGCGATCGCACGATCGCGGAGAGGAGCTCGCTGGCTCGCGCGCGGCCCACGCCCGCGGCCTGGAGCCGCTCGACGATCTGCCCCTCGGGCACGCCGCGCAAGAGGTTCTCGGTGGCCCAGCGCCACCACGCGGGAGCGACTTCCAGCTCGCGATCCTGTTCGCCCATCGTCAGACCTCATGGCGCCGGGGGAGGCGCCGGCGCGACCAGCGACCGTATCACTCGCACGGGGGAGGCACGGGGGGAGGCATCGGCGGGATGATCTCGCCCTCCTCCTCATCCGGCGGCGGCATCGGCGGGATGATCTCGCCCTCCTCCTCATCCGGCGGCGGCATCGGCGGGATGATCTCGCCCTCCTCCTCATCCGGCGGCGGCATCGGCGGGATGATCTCGCACCCCTCTCCCTCATCCGGCGGCGGCATCGGCGGGATGATCTCGCACCCCTCTCCCTCATCCGGCGGCGGCATCGGCGGAATGATCTCGCCCTCTTCGTCTCGCGGCGGCGGCATCGGCGGGATCGGATCTCCTCCGCCACGGGCCTCTTCCTCCGGATCCTGGGTGGTAACGGGATCCCCCTCCTTCCCTTCCTGCCCGACGCCCGGCGCGCTGCACGAGATCGCGAGGATCGCGACGGTCGCAGCGGCAGCGCGGGACACCCCCCGGATCAGGGCTGCCGTCTGCGGCGGCGGCGTGGGCCGCGGCGACAGCAGGTCAGCGTCGTCGGAGCGTGAGATACGCGACATGAGAACCTCCGACACCATGACCTGCAGGACATGTGCCAGCGCTCCACCATCGAGATGCCGCTCGAGATCTCGTCCTCCGCAGCGATCGCACCCCGGTAACCCCCCTTCCCCTCTGGCCCAGAATGGCCCACCGTCCGAGAGACCGCCGCGCGATCGATTTCGCGCATCGAGCGCAGCGCGCGTGAGCCTGTGGCCAGGTCGCCCGCCTCGTCGTCCCGGGGCCGGAGCCCTCGGCCTCAGTCCTCCCACACGTCGACCCGCGGCAGCCCGCGCGCGTCCCGGGCGCGATCCACGATCGACTGGATGAGCGCCGTCTTGGCCTTCGTGTACGCCAGGCCGTCGCGGCGGTGCTCGCGGGCGAGCCGCTGCTTCAGCGCGCCGTAGGCGCGCGCGTCCTCCGGATGCGCCCGGAGGTGATCGCGGAGCAGCCGCTCGTTTCGCTCGTGCCAGGTCGCCTGCCCGACGATGTGCAGGTGGAAGGCGCAGGCATCGCCTGGCGTGCGCTTGCGGAGGAAGAGGCGATCGCGCATCCCTGTCGGCGTGAGCTGGTACCCGATCTCGCCGAGGCGCCCGAGCGCCGCGGAGGCGTCGGCCAGCCGCAGCACGGCGGCCATGATGTCGATCACCGGCTTGGCCTCCAGCCCGGGGACGGCCGTGCTCCCGATGTGCTCGATCGCGACGAGGAGCGAGCCGGTCGCCCCGAGCAGCGCCTCGCGCTCTGCGCCACACCTCTCGGGCCACGCCGGATCGTGGGGCACGACGAGGATGTCCGGCGCGGGCGTCTGTGAAGATGCGGTCATGGGCGGGGTCCTCCCGGAACTGATAACCTAGAGTACCGATCGCGCTGAGCTCCGACAAGCAACCACAGAGACACAGAGGGCACAGAGGAGAGAAAGAAAGAATCTTCTCTCTGTGCCCACTTTGCCTCTGTGGCTCGAGTCCCTCTCATTTCCTCGTGGTTTCAACCTGTTCGGTGCTCTAGAAGAGACGCCATGGGCCGCACCTTCTCCGAGCTGAACGAGCACCTCACCGGCTTCCTCGCCGAGCAGCACCTGTTCTTCGTCGCCTCCGCGCCCTCGGGCAGCGGCGGACACGTCAACGTGTCGCCGAAAGGACACGACACCTTCCGCATCCTCGACCCTCGGACCGTGGCCTACCTCGACCTGACCGGCAGCGGCGTCGAGACCATCGCGCACCTGCGCGACAACGGCCGGATCACGCTGATGTTCTGCGCCTTCATCGGCCCGCCCAGCATCGTGCGCCTCTATGGCCGCGGCGAGCCCATCTTCCCCGCCGATCCGCGCTTCGACGCGCTGGTGGGCCTCTTTGCGCCGCCAAAGGGCGTTCGGGCGGTGATCCGCGTCGAGCTCGAGCGCGTCGCGACCTCGTGCGGCTACGCCGTGCCGTTCATGGCCTACGAGGGCGAGCGCGACACGTTGATGAAATGGGCCGATCGCAAGGGCCCCGAGGGCATCGCGCAGTACCAGCTCGAGAGGAACGCGACCAGCATCGACGGCCTGCCAGGCCTGCCTGCGCCCCCCGAGGCGGAAGCTCCGGTGCGATCCGGCGCGGCCGTGGACGGCCGACCCGAGGCCGCCCAGGATCTCGTCAGGCCTCCGCCTCGCAACAAGATCTGAGAATTTCGTCCGGCCAACCGGAATGGCAGCGTGCGCTGCATTCATCGAGGCCGCCCCCAGATCGGGCTTCCCACTCCTGGCGAGTCCGGGTAGGAAATCGGCCTGCGTGAGCTCCTCTGCTCCGGCTCGACGCTGGCGTGGCGCGCCCCGGGTGGGCCGCCTCGTCCGCGTGCTCGAGCCAGCAGCGGGGTCGGAGAGGCGGCGCGGCGGGAGCCGGCGCCGCGCGGTGGCATCCTGTCCGAGCGCGGACCGGAGCAACGCCAGGGAAGATCCATGAGCAAGAAGAAGAAGCATCGAGTTGCCATCGCGCTCGCCGTCGCGGTCCTCGGGAGTTTCGCCGGCTGCTGGACGGGCGGAATGGTCGACGTGTCCGACTGCGACATGCTGTGCTACGGCCTGGACCCCTTCGAGTGTGATGACCGTTGCGAGGTGTGCAGGGGCGGCTGCATGGAGATACCGCCCCTCGGCTTCGCCGATCCCATCCTGCTCTGGATGGGCGACGCGAGCGACGAGGCGGACGTGCCCGAGTGCCCGGCGGAGGCCCCGGAGATCGTGTTCGACGGCTACGGCGGCTTCACCGGCGAGCACGCGTGTCCGTCGTGCCGGTGCGCCGCGCCCTCGTGCGAGCTGCCATCGGCCCTGACGGGGAGCGCGTCCCCGGCGTGCGACGGGCAGGATCCCACGTCGTTCAGCGCCCCTCCGGGCTGGGCCGGCGCGTGCACGGCGCCCGCCGCCGTGCCCTCGGGCGCGCTCGGCTCGCTGCTCATCCCGGCGCCGACCGTGAGCGCGTGCGAGCCGACGCTCGATCCGGCGGCCGAGCCGCTCGGGCTGCCGGCGCCCTGGGGCCGGCGGGCGCGCGGCTGCGGCGGCTCCGAGGCGAAGCACACCTGCCGAGATCCCTCCCTGATGTGCATCGCGTCCCCCGTGCCGCAGCCGGAGGAGTTCTCGATGTGCGTGCTTTATCTCCGCAAGGGCGTCCCGCGCTGCCCCGAGGAGTACCCCGAGCTGCACGAGTTTCACCGGGGCGTCGACGACACGCGCGGCTGCACGCCGTGCGCGTGCGGCCCGGCCGAGGGCAGCGCGTGCACCGCGCTCGTGTCGGCCTACGAGGACGGCGGCTGCGCGCGGCTCCTCGGCGCGGAGACGGTGACGCTGGCCAGGCCCGGGTGCGTGACGGGGCCGGACATACGGCTGGCGAGCTGGGACGCGCAGTGGATCGAGGACGAGCCAGGCGCGTGCGCCCCGAGCGGTGGAGCTCCGACGGGCGCGGTAACGCCGGAGGATCCCGCGTATTTCTGCTGCCTGCCGAACGAGGTCCCCGTCCTTCACTGACGGCCTCGTCCGCCGCGGCTCACGCCGCATCGACCGTTCCGCGCGGCCGAGCACGCCGCGCTTCCGCGCTGCTGCGCTGCCCACAGAGCGCTGGAGACGGCCCGCTGCCCGGCGCCGAGCTCTTCCGGCGAATCGGGCTGCTGGCCGTGCGCTTCGCGGTATAAAGGGATCACGTGAGCGCGAGGGGACGAGCTCACGTGAAGGGGCAGCCATGCAGATCGCACGATGGGGCTTGTTGCTCGCGCTCGCTGCGGGCGGCTGCAGCGCGTCCGAGGGCGGAACACGGCCGCCGGGCGACGGCGGGGGCGGCGTGGATGGCGTGGGTGGCACGGGCGGGGCGGGCGACCTGGACGATACGTTCGCCGTCGGGGTCGGCGGCAGCGGGAGCGGCGGGGGCGCGGACGGCGGGTGCAGCGAGCGAGCGGCGCTCGTGTACGTGCTCTCGCAGGACAACGAGCTCTACAGCTTCAGGCCCGATCGCAAGGAGCTCACGCGGGTCGGACGGCTCGACTGCCCGACCGCCATGGAGCCGAACTCGATGGCGATCGACCGCGACGCGGTCGCATGGGTCAACTACGTGGAGGCGGACGCCGATGGCGATGTCGCCGGGACGCTGTTCAAGGTCAGCACCGAGGACGCGCGCTGCGAGCCCACCTCCATCGCGCTCCGGGGCGGCTGGTCCCGGCTCGGCATGGGCTTCTCGAGCGACGCCTCGAACCCCTCGGCGGAGCAGCTCTTCGTGGCCAGCGCCGTGACCGGGCAGAGCCTGGGGCTCGGCAGGCTCGACGGCACGTCGATCACGCCGCTCGGCGAGTTCAGCGGCTCGCTCCGCGGCGCCTACGCGGAGCTCACCGGCACCGGAGACGGACGGCTCTTCGGCTTCTTCACCACATCGCCGGTCCAGCTCGCGGAGCTCGGCAAGGGCACCGGCGAGATCCTCTCGTCCACGCCCCTGCCCGGCATCGAGACCCCGAGCGCGTGGGCGTTCTCGTTCTGGGGTGGGGACTTCTACGTCTACACCGCCCCGAGCCAGGCGGAGTTCCCGTCCCGGACGACGAACGTGACTCGCTATCGGCCGTCGGACGGATCCATCGACCCCTCCTACATGACCAACATCGGATTCCGCATCGTCGGCGCTGGCGTCTCGACGTGCGCTCCGGTCGAGCCGCTCCGCTGAGGCGCCCAGGTGTCACGCTGGGTGTGTCCAGTGGCATGGTGGGTGTGCCCGATGGACCGTGGATCGAGGTCGTGATGTGGATGAGGCTGCTCCCTGTGCTCTCTCTGGCGCTCGCCGGGTGCGGGCCGGCTCCGGAGGCGGGGGCTCCGGCGCACGACGACATCTTCAGCGCCGCCGGGCCGAGCGAGCTCATCGTGCTCACGGCCCGGGGCGAGCTCGTCAGCGCCGATTTCGAGCCTGAGCGTGTCCTTGGCCCGGACGTGAGCCTGAGCCTGCACGATCGGGACGACGGGCGCGCCGGGCGCGCGATCCGGGGCATCGCCTTCGGCCGCACCGTGAGCGTCACCGCGGACGACCAGGGCGCGACCGGCGTCGTCGGCGCCGCGCCGCTGGCTCTCTCGGTCACCCGGGCGGACACGGGGCTGCGCGCGCGCGGCCTCGTGGCCGGCGACCTCTCCGATTACCGGCTGGACGAGCGGCAGCTCACCGGCGTCATCGGTCGCTGCAGCTACGAGCTCACCCGGGTGGGACGGGTCTACGAGGGATCGCGCCGCTGCGGAGACCAGCCCCACCGGGTGACCGTCCTCCTGCCCCGCGCGCTGCCCTCGTGGAGCGACGCCGCCCGCGCGGCCACGCTGGCGCTGCTGCTCGGCATGTGAGCGGCTGCTGGCCGCGCCGGCGGGAGGTGCGGCCCCTTGGGGGCTCACCTCCGGGGCTTGCGTTCCGGCGAGCCCCTTTTGTGGCTCGCCTGCACTTCAGCCGCTCCGGTGAGCCCCCAAGGGGCCGCACCTCCCGCCGGAGAGCTCCTCGACGCCACACCTTCAAGCGGGGCAGGTGGCGTCACTTCGCCGGAGGCAGGTTTCCCGTGCTGACGCCGAAGGTGAGCAGGAGGTTGTTCTGCACCTGGAACCTGTCGATGAGCTGAGGCTCCCGGACCGCCCGGAGCTCGTAGTCGAGAGACGCCCACTCGACGAGCTTGAACGAGAGCGCGCCCACGAGGGCGATGTTGGTGAGCTCGAGCGCGCCCCGATCGTCGCCGGGAGGGAGGGCGCTGCGGGCGATGGGGATCATGGCCTCCGCGCTGGCGCGGTAGAGCACCCGCTTCTCGGAGAGCGCGCCCCAGGCTTCGGCCGTCACCTCGGCGCCGAGCTGGTACACGTTATCGAGCTCGGAGACCTCGATCGTGGGCGTACTCGCGTCGTCGGAGATCGCCAGCTCGCCCCTCGCGACCGTCTCGCGGCCTCCGGCGCCGGCGCGGAGCTCGACGTTCACCGCGTCCTGCGTGACGGGGCGGTAGAAGGCGCCGAGCGACTGCTTCAGCATGAGCGGCTGGAACGGGCTGGTCAGCGCGAGCCGGTCGCCGGCGCGCGTGTCCGTCGTGCCGTCACGGCGCTGGATGAGGTACGTCGCCGGCTCCGGCCGCACGTCGGCGCCGCGGAACACCGTCGTCTCCAGGACGAGGCGCGCGAACGGGCCGAGCGTGGGGATGAGGTGATAAAGATAGATGCTCTCGACGCTGAGCGCGTCGCGCGACTTCACGAGCTCATCGATGAGCGGGGTCCGCGCGACGCCCGCGCCCAGGGCGACGGTGTTCCTCCACTCGTGCTCGGCGTGGTTGTAGCTGAAGAGCCCGTCCAGCTTAATTCCGAGGATGAGCGTCGAGCCGTCCGGTTGCCCGACGACCGACGCATTGTTGGTGAAGCTGATCGTCGCCCCGCTGCTCAGCTGCCAGTCGAGGCCTTGCCGCCGCCCGTCGCTCTCCGTCGGCGTGATGACATACTCCTGCTTCGGGGCCTCAAGCTCGGCCGTCTCATCCGCCGCTGCAGCCCGGGGGAGCGCGAGCGCCGCGATGGCGAGAGCGAACATCGTACAGTAGCTGCGATTCACCCAGTAGCTGCGATTCACCCGATCCTCCATTGTACAGAACATGACGAGAAAGTGCCCCGACACGCACCGAAGCCGCGCATCCCGGGGGGCGGGATGGGACTCGTGCCGTTGCGCGCGGCGGAAGGTATTCGCATTCTGGCCGTCGGGCCAGCGACACGTGCACGCGGACGCACGCGCGATGCTCGGGGAGCGGCGTCGAACCAAATTGGCACGACACTTGCTTAGAATCACTGAAACTTGCTGACGCCTCGGCGCCTCCTCGCCCTGCGATCGGGCTCGCTTCGCCTGCGCGCCCGCTGGGGGCGAGCATCCGCTATCCTGCTTGTCGCCGTCGGCAAGCCCTGATATCGCGCATCCATGAGGGCCGCCCAGCGGGAGCAGTATGGTTCGCCCGACGTCGTTCATGTCCGAGATGTCGCGGTGCCCACGCCCGCGGACGATGAGCTGCTGGTCAAGGTTCACGCAGCCACGGTGAGCCGCACCGACTGCGCGTTGCTCGCGGCCCGACCGCCCATCATGCGCCTCACGACGGGTCTTCGCAGGCCCAGGATCATGACCCTGGGCACCGACTTCGCGGGCCGGGTGGAGGCGGTCGGCGCGCGGGTGAGCCACTTTCGGGTGGGTGACAGCGTCTGGGGAATCAACGATATGGGGGCGAGGTCTCACGCAGAGTACCTCGTCATCTCGAAGGACGACGCGGTCGCGCCCATGCCCGCCGGCCTGAGCTTCGAGGACGCCGCGGCCTGCCTCGAGGGCGGCTGGTATGCCTACAGCGTCGTCGACAAGGTCGAGCTCGGGGAGGGTAAGCGCGTCCTCATCAACGGAGCCACGGGGGCGATCGGGTCCGCGTTGCTCCAGCTCTCGGTCCACCGCGGCGCCACGGTCACCGCGGTGGGAAACACCAGGAACCTCGGCCTGTTGAGGTCGCTGGGCGCTCACCGCGTCATTGACTACGAGCAAACGGATTTCACCACGGACGACCGGGTCTACGACTACATCTTCGACGCGGTGGGAAAGAGCACGTTTGGTGCCTGCAAGCACCTGCTGGCGCCCGACGGGGTGTACGTCTCCACGGAGCTCGGCCCCGGCTGTCAGAACGTGCTCCTGGCGCTCGTCACCCCCGCTCTCAGGAAAAAGAGGGTCATCTTCCCGATCCCGATCGACCGCAAGAGGTTCCTCGAGGCCATGGGCCCGCTCGCCGCCGGGCGCCATTTTCGGCCCGTGACCGATCGCACCTTCACCCTCGATACAATCCGGGAGGCCTATACCTACGTGGCTTCCGGACAGAAGACAGGCAGCGTCCTGCTGAAACTCTAGGGCGACTAACGGGTTGAAACCGCCTGAAAAGTGCAGAAACTCGAACCGCCAAGGCGCCGCCAAGAACTGGTTCTCTCCTTGGCGTCCTTGGCGCCTTGGCGGTTGAGCTCTCGCTTGTTCAACATGATCGGTGCTCTAGCACGACTGCGGGAGGTCGGGCCGCAGTGGCTCAGCGAGCGCCGCGCGCTCGCGTACGACACGCCGCTCCGCGCCTCGCTCCTGCGCGTCCTTACGCGCCCGAAGCGGACCAGCCGGCCGTGGGAGATCCGGTGACGCGGGGACGGAGCCTCGGCGGGCTGCCGGCACACCAGCAGCCCCGCCGAGGAGGCGGCGTCACTCGTCGGCGGGATCCGTGCACACGCTCTCGGCGCTGCACTCGTCCAGCGCGGCGATCGCGTCGAAGATGCTCTCGGAGCAGGCGACCGCCTTTGCGCGCTCTTCGCAGACGTCGTAGCGGCTCTCGTTGATCTGTCCCGAGCCGCACTCGCTCGCGGGCCAGAGGTTGGCCGCGCGCTCCTCGAAATCGCGCTGGCAGTCCCCTTCCGTTGCATAGGTCTGCTCGTCGCCGGCGCCGTAACCGGGGCAGCCCGCCTCGGTGTCGGCGTACCTGTCGCACGCCGCCTCGGCGATCTGCGTTATGCGCGCCTCGCGCGACGCCTCGCCGGGCAGCGCGTCGTTCACCGTGTCCGCGGCATCGTCACAGCCGGCGGCCCCAACCAGGAAGATCGTCGTAGCCAAAGAAGCCCAGAGACACTTTTGCATCATCGTTTCCTCTCTCGCAGCTCGCCAGGGTGTCTGATGGCGGCCTCACGCGTGGCCCGCTTCGCAGCCATGCGCCGCGGGCTCGCTACCACGCACGACGCCTCAAGCACCGGCCATGCCAGGGCGCTCTGCGCCGCTTCCACGGACGCTCGGAGGCGCGCTGCGCCGCGGATCGCACGTGTCCGCTCCGGCGCGCGGCCACGCGCCAGGCGCACGCTTGTGGCAGATTGCGACGGTGCGTGCGCGCGCGTCCCAGGAGGGTTTACGCGCCGACGCGGCCCATCAGGGCGGCCCGTCCCCCTCTCGCGTACGCGGCGGCGAGCCGTCGAGATCGGCCATCTTCCCCTCTCGCTCCAGTCGCCAGATGTCCTCGTCGGTGACGAACTCCCGCGCGAGGAGCTCCCGCGCCCGCTTGATCTTGGCGAGGAGGACGGGCTCCGTGACCGGGATGCTCGACTCCCTGGTGGGCATGGGCGGCGGCTTCATGAGCGAGAACGTCCCGCGCGCCGCTCCCCCCTCCGCCGTCTCTCCCTCGAGGAAGTACGTGATCGTGAAGACATCCGGCTCGCTCACCGCGTCGAAGCTCACCTCCACATCGACCCCCTGCCCCGGCGGGATCTCGACCAGGCCGAGCGAGACCTCCTCGCGCGGTGAGCTGTCCCTCGCCGACATGTAGTGCCGCACCGCCGAGACCGAATCGATCCGGACCGGCGCGTCGCCGTGATGCCAGAGGCGGAACGCCTGCCGGACCACGCCGTCGCCGTCCTGCCGGGGAAAGCGAGGCGTCGGCGTCGCCATGAGGGTCACGATCCCCCGCTCGGTGAGGTTCTGAAAGACGATGTTCGGGATCTGGAGCAGGGCGCGGCCGGTGAGCTTCTCGCCCGCCTCGCCCCGGACCTCCACCCGGATCAGAAACTCGGAGACGAGCGTGGTCTGTGGACGGCGCTCGTAGCTGTGCGTCACGAACGGCGCCCTCGTGCTCTCCGATTCGCCGTCGTCGAACACCCAGGCATAGCTCGCTGGCTTGAACGGCCTCGCGTGCGGATCGTCCTTGACCCCGACGTCGAGGATCCGCGCCGTGAGCTCGTACTCGGCGGCCGTGTTGGGCAGGAGCCTCTGGGTGATGGCGACGATCCGCTCCGGCTTGCAGTCGTTGACCTTGTACCGCGGGACCTCGACCTGGCGCACCACGTTGTTCCGCCCGAACACGGAGATGGTGGGCATCTCGTACGAGCCGTCCTGATCGGGCCAGATGCGGAGCGGCACCCGCGACCCCGTGTGCCTGCCAATGACGGTGTGGAGATACTCATCTGTCCCGTTCGTGGTATGGGAGCGCACGGTGATGAGGTTCTCCTCGCCGGCGCACACCTCCGGCTTCTCGACCTCGACCCCGTCGATGATGGGCGCCGGCTCCGGATCCGCCGCGGGCGCCCTCGTGCGCGCTGCGGTGACGCCCGCCGCGCGCCGCGCGCCCGGCGGCGGCGCCTCGGGCGCGCCCGCCTTCCGCGCCGCCTGAACGGGCTCGGGGACCCTGGGAGCGCGGAGGGACCAGATCAAGAGCCCCAGCGCGGCGGCGAGCACCGCCACGAGGGCCCATCGCGCCCTCGACCGATGCGCGCCGATCTTGGTCGTCATGGCCTGAGCTCCTCGCCTGCGCGAGCGCAAGCGCTCTCGTCAGTACCAGCACCCGTAGACGTTGCCTGCGGAGTTCCACTGGACATTGTGGTTGATATCGGCGGACCAGACGGTCGCGCCGGCTTGCGTCCCCCAGGGGTGCCCGCTCCAGCCGCCGATGCGGTCGGGGCTGATGGACACGGCGACGGTGCTCGGGTCGTCACGGACCCCTCTCCACAGGCTGCTGCTGCTGGTGTCGCACCTGTGCGAGGCCATGCAGTTCGCGACCTGATCGGCGGCCTCTGTGCAGATGCTTGCAAAGCAGACGATCGAGGTGCCGAGCTCGCCCCAGAACCCCAGGCTCTGCTCGCAGTCACCCCTCACCCCGGCGTGGAGGGCGTTGGCCGCGCTGGCGAGCTTGGCGTGGTTGTACGTGTACGGGGGGATGACGCCCTGGCCGTCGGCATAGTGCGCGTAGGCCAGAAAGGTAGAGCAGACCATGCCGTTGTTCCACGCCGGCTCGCCGGTCGGGGTGCCCTCGGTGGTGCGGTACTGGTAGAATGAGTAGGGCACCCGGCCGCCGCGGATCTGCGGTCGCGCGATCTCGGCTCCTCCGTCGACGCTCGAGCGATCGGTGTAGTAAGGCACGGTATACCAGATGTGGTCGCCGATCGACGCGGCCCTCTTCGGATCTCCGACCTGATACGTCAGCGCGGTCGGGCCGCTCCCGCCGCTTCCGTGAAGGAAACGGTAGATCCCCCCCTGGTTGACCTGCTCGAGCCCAGGATAGCCGCCTATCAGGTCGCTGGGCGTGATGGGTGTGCTGCAGACCGCAGGCCAGGAGTTCTCGGTGGGCTGCTTCATCGTGGCGTGCGTCACCCACCTGCCGGCACCATGGGAGAGCATGGAGTGCGTCCGGAGCTCGCCGACGGCATTGAGGACGTCGCCGATCGGCCCCGAGCCGGCGCTGAACACGGCCGCGCCGTTCGGCGCATTCCAGCCGGCGCTGGAGTACCCGCACGCCTGCTCGGTGGCGGCAGCGGCGGAGGCGATGCACGACGACACGACGACGAGCGGCAGGACGATCGCTGGCTTCACGGGCGCACCTCCGATCGACAGCATGGCTGTCGAGACACGACGCAGTGACGCGGGCGCGTGGAGCGCCCCGGGCTCGGGCGTACGAACATCGCGAGCGGCCCGAGCCGGCGGGCGTGCTCGCTCGGACACGGAAGGATCCCTCGCCCGCTCGCCCCGGGCTCGGATCGCTCGAGATGTTCGTCCGTCAGAGCCTGTGGTTCGCAGGGTCGAGCAGAAGGAGTTTCAGAGGCGCTCGCGCGGTCCCCCCGATCCCAGGAGATAGTGTGGTCTCAAGAAACCGCGGGCAAGCAGAAAATGGACGTGGGATTACCCTCTACCGCCGCGGTCAAGCGCGCCGCATGATCAGGCTTTACGGACGTTCAGGACGGATTTGTCGGACCTTAGAGCACCTCGGCCAGGCGCAGCGCACGGCGAACGGCTGGACGCATGACCAGGGTATCGTGAACCCCGACCGGGCGGCCGCGATGCTGATGCCCGGATGCCCGCAGGACCGTTCGCCGGCGCGGACGGCGGCGCCGCCTCCGTCGCGCGACGCCCGCGGGCGGCGCGGGCCGTGTACCCGCTAGTTGGAGCAGACGATATCGGTGACGCCGCTGACCCCGCAGAAGGTCCCCCAGCTCCACTCGATCGCATTCTGGGTGAAGAACAGGTGGCAGTTGTCGAGCTCGGTGCACGGCGCGCCCGCCCCGTGCGACACGAGCTGGGAGTAGCCGTTGATCTCGCACGCCCAGAGAGCGCACGTGGCCGCGTCGCCGCAGCCGTTCCAGCCGTCGCACGAGCCATGGTGCCCGTAGGCCTCCCCCGGCTCGGTGATCATCACGCCCACCGGCGGACATGCGGCGCAGGGACCGCCGCAGTCGACGCCGGACTCCCCCTGGTTCTGGATCCCGTCATCGCAGGTCGGCGCCGTGTAGCAGACGCTCAGCATCGGGCGCCTGGCCGCGATCGGCTCGTCGCTGCTCCTGAACTCGGTGTTCAAGACCAGGTCTTCCTCGAGCGCGATGCCGTGGTTGTCCCCGGCGTCGGACCAGCCCTGAACGACCGCCGTCAGATCGGCCGTGACGACGCTGGTGAGCTCGTTCCGGGCCAGAATCGTGGCCACGACGGCTGCGTCGTAGCTGCCGGCGGCGCTCGCCCACGTCGCGGTGGCCTCGGACCAGGGCGCGGTGACCTTGTGCACGCGCACCGTGCTCTCGCCGCCGGTCCGCCAGACTTGATAGAGCTTCAACGTGGCCGAGTCGATGACCGAACCCGCGGGGATGAAGCCGAGATCGAACTTGAGCAGCGAGCGCCTCTCGCTGCCGTTCCCCAGGCCGGTGTAGAACGCAATGGCGGCGCCGTCCGAGTAGCTCGGCGCCGATGCGTCGAGACACGTGTCCTCGACCGTGCTGCCGGAGAGGCCGCGCTGGACGTCCACGCACACCGAGAGCGCCTGCTTGGCCCGCCCGGTCTGCTCGCGAGGCTCGCCGCTGAAATCGGTCGTCTCCGCCGTGGTGGGCGCGCTGCATCCGGCGAGGCCGAGCATCGCAGGAATCACGAAGATCGCGGTCGCAATCGTCTCCTTCATCTCATTCTCCTTCAAAGAACCCATGAGGGTGGATCTATCCCTCGATGCTCCCGTCCGTCACCCGGAGCCGATCAACCGATGGCGTCGCGCGACACCGATCACCAAGAATCGCGATCAGAAGCCCCCGCGGCAACCGCGCACTGGACAGGGATCGAGCCGCAATGTCAACAAGCAACTCAGGATCGGCGATGGCTGTCGCGATGTAAAGCCGATCGCAAGAAGCGGACGGTTCGTCGAGGTCGAGATCCGGTCGTCCGCGGAGAGCAGGGCCGACAGGGGTCCTCGCATCGTGGCGTATCGGGTGGACGCGGGCCCCCCCGGGACGCTGTCACCGAGGCGCCGTGGCGCTCCAGCCGGGCGTCGGCGGCGGGACGACGCAGGCGTGGGCCGGGGCCACCGGGCGAGGAGACGTCACCGACACGCGTTCGGGCGAGCACGGAGAGTTGCAGGCCACGCGCCGCCGCCGCCTTGCCGCACGCGAGGGCTCAGGTCTCTAGCATCCAGCAAACAGCGGGCCAGCCGACGCGGCGGCGAAATCGTGCGCCCGGCAAGCCGAAACACGGCGGACGGGGAGGTGGTCGCCGCGCGCTTGCGCATCCCTGAACGGCGCCTGGACACGCCGGAGCCGCTTCTGGACACGCCGGAGCCGCTCCCTGCCGCCCGAGCGCGCCGCTGTCCGTCCCGTCGTGTAGCGAATGACAGGCCGCGCGGTGGCTGCTAGAGCACGGGGCGTATCGGCACCATGAAAGCCGAAAACCCGCCGGGCACGGAAGGGCCGAGCCGCTCGAAACCCCCGCGCCCCGGCGGTTTTTCGTTCGCGCCTCGCGCGCCGCACCATCCCCCGATTCCGTGACGAAGCCCAGATCCGATGGCAACGCGCCGGGCAAACCGGTCGCCGCCGCTTCAGCCCCCCTCCTCGAGGGGCGCTCCACGCCCATCCCCGTCGGGCCGCGGCTCGAGGCCGTGCTCGAGCTCGCCTACCGCGCCCGGCGCCCGGTGCTGCTCGAGGGGCCCACCGGGATCGGCAAGAGCGAGGTCGTCCGGCAGCTCGCCGAGCGGCTCGGCATCGCCACCGTCGTCCTCGACCTGAGCCTGCTCGAGCCCCCCGACCTCGTGGGCCTGCCGACCATCCGGGACGGCCGCACCGTCTACGCGGCGCCGTCGGTGCTGCCGCAGGACGGCGCCGGCATCCTGATGCTGGAGGAGCTGAACCGGGCGGAGCGGTACATCCAGCAGCCCGCGCTCCAGCTCCTCAGCGCCCGGCGCCTGCACGAGTACGAGCTGCCCGCCGGCTGGGTCTGCTTCGCCGCCGTGAACCCCGAGTCCGCCGACTACCAGGTCACGCCCCTCGACCGCGCGCTCCGCGCCCGGTTCCTCAACCTGCACGTCCGCGCCGACCGGGCCTCGTGGCTCGCCTGGGCGCAGGTGAACGGGATCCACCCGGGCGTGATCGCCCTCGCGCAGGCGCACGAGCGCATCCTGGAGGAGGTCCCGCCGCGCACCTGGACCTATGCGTCGCACGTGCTCGGCGCGCTCCGCCCCGAGGAGCTCGCCGACGGCGTGCTCCTGCGCGACGCGCTCGGCGGCTACCTGCCCCCGAGCTGGGTCGAGCTCCTGCTCGCGTCGAAGGACACCTGGTCGGCGCGGCTGCCGTTCGACCTGCGCGCCCTGCTCGCCGACTACGGCCCGACCTCGCCCGCGGGCAAGGCGCTCCGGGCGGCGCGCGAGCGCGGGGAGACCGACCGCTTCGACGAGGTGACGACGCGGCTCGCGCCGCTGCTGGAAGGCCCGGAGGTCGGCGTGCTGGCCGCGCAGCGGAGGCTGTCGCTCGCGGCGTTCGAGGCGCTCCTCTCCGATCTGCCCGGCGATCACCGCGAGCGCCTGCAGGACGCGCTCGGCGGCAACGCGACCGCGACGCAGCTCATCGACGTGCGCCCCGAGGAGCTGCTCCAGAACTACGCCGGCAGCGCCGCCGAGCAGAAGGTGCTCGCGTGGCGCGCCGACCCGCTGCGGCAGCACCGGGTGGGCCTGGTCGTGACCGCGCTGTCGGCGCACCTCGCCCAGCAGGCGAAGCTCGTCGAGGTGCGGCGGAGCAACGTGGCGCGGGCGTGCCTCGGGCAGCTGCTCACGCAGCTCCCGGAGCGCTGGGCCCTCCGCCTGGCGGGCACGCTGAAGAAGCACGGCGTCACGCCGATACGGCCGCAATGAAGGCGAAGGCGCCGGCGAGCCGGGGCGGGGTGAAGGGAACGGCCGGGGGGCCCGAGGCCCCCGGCGGCGCGGAGGCGGCCGGGCGAACGGCGGCGGTCGCGGGCGGCGAGGCGCGCGAGGACGCGCTCGCGGCGTGGCTCGACGCGTTCGTGCGCGATCCGGGGTTTCTGGAGCGGTATCCCTGCTATGCGGCGATCCTCGCGCGGCTCGCGCCGGTCGCGGACCCCTCGGTCAAGCGCATGGCGGTCTCGCTGTTCGAGGGCCGCTTCTTCCTCCACGTCAACGTGGAGTCGTTCCTGCGCGAGCCCGAGTACCTCCGGGGCGTGCTCCTGCACGAGGTCCACCACGTGGCGCTCGGCCACCTCTGTCACCCCAGGTTCGCGGAGGCGGACGAGCCCGAGCTCATGGACCTCGCCCTGGAGATGTCGGCCAACGAGTACATCGAGGAGCCGCTGCCCGATCCGATCCGCTGGCAGCCGTACGCCCCGCTCGGCCTGCGCGGCGGCCAGAGCACGCTCGAGCGCTACGATCTGCTCGTGCGCGCGTCGCGCGAGGGCAAGCTCCCGCAGCGGGGCGGCGAGGCGGTCGACGACCACCGCGTGCTGCGCCGGCCGTCGCGGGAGCCGGGCGCGGTGGAGCAGACGCGGCAGCTCCTGCTCCACGCCGCCGAGGAGGCGAGCGCGCTCGCGGGCGACGGGAGCCCGCGCGAGCTGCCCGGCCGGCTGGTCGCGGGGAAGACGCCCGGCCGGCTGATCGAGGAGCTCACCGACGTGCTGGGCCCGCGCGCGTGCCCGCTCGACTGGAAGACCGCGCTGCGGATGTTCGTGGCGCGGGAGCGGGCCCCGGTGCACACGTATGCGCGGCCGAACCGGCGCTTCCCGGGCCGCGTCGGCGAGGTGCCCGGCAGGACGTACGCGCCGCGGACGGTCACGAAACCGTCGCTGCTCGTGGCGATCGACACGTCGATGAGCATGCGTCGCGACGAGCTGGAAGAGATCGCGCGGCAGCTCCAGGCGATGAGCGAGGTGGCCAGCATCACCGTGGCCGAGTGCGACACGGAGATCGGGCGCGTCTATCCGTGGAGCGGGCGCCTCGGGGACGTGGCCGGCCGCGGCGGCACGGATCTGCGGCCGGTGTTCGCGCCGGAGTTCCTCTCGGCGCGCCGGGTCGCCGGCGTGGTGTACTTCACCGACGGCGCCGGGCCGACGCCGCCCGCGCCGCCGCCGGTGCCGGTGCTGTGGATCCTGACGAAGCCGCTGGAGTTCGCGTGCCCCTGGGGCCAGCGGGCGTGGCTCGAGAGGAAGCCGCGACGCGGGGTGGTGTGATCAGCCAGGGCGTGGGCTCAGTGTCTGTCCTGGATTCCTCTTCTGCCCGACGCTGTCGTTCACACGCGGCCGGAGGTCGTCAGGGGCAATGCCTTGTTGAACGAAACCGCCACCCGTCAGGAGAGCACTTCGGTAGCCGTCTTCGCCCCGAGGACGTTATCGATCCAGCGGTCGAGGGTCGCGATGTCCGAGCATGCCTGGATGCGCGCGCTCTCGTTTTCGGCGAGCACGATTCCTGAGCGCGCCAGCAACCGCAGGAGGGTTTCCCTCCTGCCCTTGAGCTCGCCCTCGCGCATACCCTCGAGCTTGCCCTCTCGCATGCCCTCGAGCTTGCCCTCTCGCATGCCCTTGAGCTCGCCCTCTCGCATGCCCTCGAGCTTGCCGCGATCGATGAGCCTCTGCACGAACGGGGGGAGAGTCGCCGCGCCTTCGATCTGCCGTTCCATGATCAACGCCTCCAGAGCCTGCTGCATGGGTTCGCGCAACCCGTCCCAGATGAGCTGAAAATAGACCATCGCGTGTTCCTGGTCGAGCCGGCCCAGGGCCGCGAGCGCCGCCTGGAGCACGGTGAGCCCGTTCGGCCCGTTGCCGTGCGCCACCGCCGACAGCACGGCGAGCTCCGTCTCCTTCTCGGCGTCGGCCGGGTCGGTGATCTCGGGGACGACGGCCGGACCGAGCACCAGCGGCTCGACGTGACCTCGGCCCAGGCCGAGGTCGATGCTCTCCGCCGCCCAGGCGGCCACGCCGGCGTCCGGCGCGACCACGAGGACGACCGTGTCGCAGCGCCTCCTGGCGCGCACGCCCGTGACGTACGTCGGCCACGAGAACTTCTTGTCCGGGTCCACGTCGCGCTGGACCTCGAGGACGATCGCCAGCACGAGCGCGCCGTTCGCGTCGCGCAGCTCGAGCACCAGGTCCGCGCGGAACTCCGCGGGGATGAGCTGGTCGAGCGACGACTCGACCACCGCGACCGAGGCGTGCGGCGGCACCTCGACCTGGAAGAGCGTCGCGAGGACATGGGGCGCGAGCTCCGGGCGCTCACGGAACATCTCGACGAGGGCGTTGTGCTCGAGCGTCGGCATGACACCGGCCTTGAGCACGCCCCATGCCGACGCGAAACGACGGCAGATCGCGAGGAGAAAGGCAGCTCAGGGGTGGCGGCGCCATGGCGGAGAGGGGCGGCCATCATGCCCCCCCTCCATGGTTCGCCGGCCCAACGTCCTGCCGCTCTGGCCGCGTCGCGCGGCGCCGCCGGCAGCAGCGGCCTGCCGGGCGGGATGCAGCCGAGGCCAGAGCTCGTCATCGTCCCAGGACCACGTCGATTCCGCTCAGCACGAGGGAGAGTTTTCGCCGGGAAAGCTCACCAACGCGTGCGCCTGGAGACGTTCTGCCGAGTGCGATGATCGGAGACCCATTGGCGGGAGACCGCTTGGGCAGGCCGGAACCTCGCGGCTCAAGCCGCAAATCACGTGCGATCGCCCGCCAGCCCGCTCGCCACGTCAGATCGCATCTGCCTCGAACGTCAGGCGAATCCACTCCGTGGCGGCCTCACGCGTCTCGAACACGCCGAAATGGTCGCCACGGCGCTCCTCGGCCAGGAGCTCCCCGAACCGGCTGCTGAACTGCACGCTCCCCGACGGGCACACCACGGCGAGCCGGATCCGGTAGTTTCGCAGCTTCTGCAAGATCGCCCCCGCCTCTCCCGAGCTGAGATCGAAGAACGCAGCCGTCAAGTTCTCCGCATAGAGGAGGGCACACCGGACCCTGGCCGCGAAGCAGGCCTCGAGCACACGATCGGCATCCCGGACGCGCGACATGAACCCCTGGCCCGGAGGGCCTTCCACGAACTTCGCGCCGCTCTCGTCGGCCACCGTCAGATCCGTCGCTGCCATGGGATGCCGCTCCTGCGCCTCCGGTCGAGATCCTTGATCCGCTGCGCCCGCGCCCATGGTAACCCGGAACGAGGGCCGCCCGTCAAACGCGGCAGCGCGGCGCGCGCCGGCCTCTCCAGCCGCTACGGCGCGCGGCGCAGCGTGGCCACGCCCTTCCACGGCGGCGTCTGCGCGTGGACGACGAGCTCGCCGTCGCCCGAGAACTGGCATATCGCCTCGTAGGCGACCCCCGCCTCGTCGTAGGAGACCAGCTTGAACCGGTCCCACGCGGGATCGCGGATCTCGTAGGCGCGGTCGACGTGGAGGCCGGGCGAATCCGCGAGGATGCGCCGGCCGTCGAAGCGGATGACCAGGTGCGCGTACTGGAACTCGAGCATCGACGCCAGCATCGGCTCGAGCGGGACCTCGGGGTCGAAGCGGACGAGCCGGAAGCTGCCGCGCAGGCGCGCGTCGATCGACGCGATCGCCGCGGCGGTCGTCTCGGGGCCCTGGGACGCCCCGGCGCCGCAGCCTGTGCCCTCCGCCGCGAGGACGGCGGCCGCCGCGACGAGGAGCAGCCGGGGGGCACGAGGTGCCCTGGATCGACGCAACGAGGGACGGCTCGCCGGGCGCGGCATGGGGCGGAGCTTAGGGCCGGCCGGCGAGCGGCGCAAAGCGCCTCTTTGCCCTCCTGTCGGACACGGCACCTCACCTCCCCGGGCGCTTCGCGAAGAGGGGCAGTTGCTGCTCCAGCACCTGGGTCCGCCACGCGAGCAGCGTCTGCGCGCGCCGGCGCGCCGTCTCCTTCCCGAGGCCGGCCGTGAAGCGGTAAATGCGCCGCGCGAGCGCCTCGCGGGTGGGCGCCGCCGGCTCGAGGAGATCGGGCGCGATCTCCTTCACGACGAGGCACGCGGCGATCGCGCGCCTGAGGAGCGCCCGCTCGTCGGGGGAGCCGGGCGGGACGCCGAGCAGCGCGCGGCCGGCCGGCGTGACCGCGGCGCCGTCCTCGCCGAGAAAGCCGAGGACGCGGGCCGCGGCGAGCGCGTAACCGACGTGGCGCAGCGAGATGCCCGTCTGCTCCGAGATCTGCTCGTTCGCGGTCGCGCCGCCCGAGAGCGCCTCGAGCACGCGCCGCACGTTCGCGAGGCTGTCGGCCTGGGGGATCTCGGCGCTGCGCAGCAGGCGGGTCGGCGGCATGGCGGCGGGGCCCCGGCCCCGGCCGGGAGACCGCACCATAGCGCAGCGACGGCCCGGCGGCGCGGCCGCGGCCGCCGGCCTGCGCGGAACTTGGCCCTCCCGCGCGGCGCCTGGCATCTCGGCGCGGTGCGAACGCGTCTCTCCCTAGCGCTCGCCGCCGCGGTCGCCGTCTGGGTCGCGCCGGCGACGGCCTCCAGCGCGCCGCCCGGCGTCCGTCACCTCCACGTCGAAGACGGCGCGGTCCACGCCACGGTCGGCGCGGGCAAGCAGGTGCGCCTCACGCTCGACCCCGCGCTCCAGCGCGCCGCCGAGCGCCTCCTCGCCCGCTCCGGCGCCCCGGAGGGCGCGATCGTCGCCTCCGACGTCCGCACCGGCCGCATCCTGGTCTGGGCGAGCCGCGGCCCGCGCGACTTCGTGGCCACCCCGCTCGCCCCGAGCGCCAGCCTGTTCAAGATCGTCACCGCGTCGGCGCTCCTCGAGGCCGGCAAGGTGAGCCCCGCGACGCGCGTCTGCTACACCGGCGGCGCGAGCGCGATCACCGCGCGCGATCTCGAGGGGCGCGGCGCCACCTGCACCGTGTTCGGCGAGGCGCTCGGCCGCAGCATCAACGGCGTCTTCGCCCGCCTCGCCGGAAAGCACCTCACGCCCGACGATCTGCGCCGCAAGGCCGGCGATCTCGGCTTCGACGGCGAAGTGCCCATCGACGTCCCGGTCGCGCCGAGCGCGGTCCGCGTCCCGACCGACGATCTCGGCCTCGCCCGCGCCGCCGCGGGCTTCTGGAGCGGGCGCCTCAGCCCGCTCGGCGCGCTCTTCGCGATGCAGACCATCGCCAACGACGGCGAGCGCGTCCGGCTCACGCTGCTCGCGCCCCAGGGCACCCCGCCCCGCGGGGCCAAGGGCCCGCCCACGCCCCGGATCACGGACGGGCGCGCGCTCCGGCCGGAGGTCGCGCGCACGCTCCGGTCCATGCTCGAGGTCACGACGCGGCGGGGCACCTGCGCCAAGGCGTTCCGGAAGCCGGACGGCACCCGCGCGCTCGGCGCGATGCGCGTCGCCGCCAAGACCGGCACGCTCGTGGGCGGCAAGCCGGCGCGGATGTTCTCCTGGTTCGCCTCGTTCGCGCCGTCCGACCGCCCCGAGATCGCCGTCTCCGTGATGCTCGCCAACGACCTCGCGTGGCGCACCAAGGCGAACCTCGTCGGCCGCGAGCTGCTCGAGATCTACTTCGGCCGGAGGCCCTCGCGCCTCGTGGCCAAGCGGCGCTGACGCGGCGGGCGCCATCCGGGGTATCCTGCGACGCCCCATGAACACCCAGGAACGCGTGCCCCTCCTCCTCCAGCGCCTGCGCGAGGCCTACCCCGACGCGCGCTACGAGCTCGACTGGACGACGCCGCTCGACCTGCTCGTCGCGACCATCCTCGCCGCGCAGTGCACCGACGAGCGCGTCAACCGGGTCACGGCCACGCTCTTCAAGAAGTACCCCACGGCGCAGGCCTACGCCGACGCGGCGATCGAGGTGCTCGAGGAGGAGATCCGGCCGACCGGCTTCTACCGGCAGAAGGCGAGGACGGTCCAGGCCGCCTGCCGCGAGCTCGTCGCGCGCTTCGGCGGCGAGGTGCCAAAGACCATGGCCGAGCTCACGTCGCTCCCGGGCGTGGCCAGGAAGACCGCGAACGTCGTGCTGAACACGGCGTTCGGCCTCCCCTCGGGCATCATCGTCGACACCCACGTCGCCCGCCTCGGCGGCCGGCTCGGCCTCTCGAAGCGCGACAAGCCCGAGCAGATCGAGGAAGACCTCATGAAGCTCGTCCCCAGGGCCGAGTGGACCTTCTTCGGCCCCGCCATGGTCCTGCACGGCCGCGCGACCTGCGTCGCCAGGAAGCCCCGGTGCGCCGCGTGCCGCATGAGCGACCTCTGCCCGAAGGAAGGGGTCTGAGCGCGCGATGAAGATCGACCTGCCCGCCTCGTGGCGCCGCGAGCTCGCCGCGGAGCTCGAGCAGCCCTACTTCCAGAAGCTCGCGCGCTTCCTGGAGGCCGAGCGCAAAGCACACCGGGTCTTCCCGGCCGAGGACGACGTCTTCGCGGCGTTCCAGCTCACGCCGTACGAGGACGTCCGCGTGCTGCTGCTCGGCCAGGACCCGTACCACGACGAGGGGCAGGCCCACGGGCTGTGCTTCTCCGTGCGCCCGGGCGTCCCGCCGCCCCCGTCGCTCGCCAACATGTACAAGGAGGCGCTCGCGGACGTGCCGGGCTTCGCGGTCCCGAAGCACGGCTGCCTCACCGCCTGGGCGCGGCAGGGCGTGCTGCTCCTGAACACCGTGCTCACCGTCCGGGCGCACACGCCGAACTCGCACCGGAACCAGGGCTGGGAGACGTTCACCGACGCCGTGATCCGCAAGGTCAACGGCCGGCCCGACGGGGTGGTGTTCGTGCTCTGGGGCGGCCACGCGCAGAAGAAGGCGAAGCTCATCGACGCGCGCCGCCACACCGTCCTCAAGGCGGCCCACCCCTCGCCGCTGTCGGCGCGGAACGGCTTCTTCGGCAGCAAACCGTTCTCGTCCATCAACGCCGCCCTCCGCGCCCGCGGCGCGAAGGAGATCGACTGGCGGCTGCCCGAGACGGCGTCCCTCGACGGCGCGGCGCGGGGATGAGCAAGCGGAGGCGCTCGCTCCCGCTCGCCCCGACCCGGTACACCCCCGCCGTGCTCGAGGGCATCGCCGACGGCGAGCGCGCCGCGCTCGCGCCCTCGCTCGCCGCCCGCACCGAGGCCTCTGCCGTCGCGGCCGCGGGCGCCGCGCTCGCGCGCGCCGAGGCGCTGGAGCAGGCCGCGGTCATGGCCGAGCCGCCCGATCGCCCCATCGCCTGCCGGGCCGGCTGCTCGACCTGCTGCGTCAGCAAGGTGCTCGTGATGGCGCCGGAGGTCCTCCGCATCGCGGCCCACCTGCGCGCGTCCCGGAGCGAGGCCGAGATCGCCGCGCTGCTCGACCGGGTCCGCGCCGCCGACGCCGCGACCCGCGGCCTCTCCCGCCTCGAGCGCGCGGAGGCCAGGGTCCCCTGCCCGCTCCTCGACGAGCGCGGCGCGTGCTCGGTCCACGCCGTGCGCCCCATCGTGTGCGCGGGCTGGAGCTCCCTCGACGCCGCGGCGTGCGAGCGCCACTTCGCCGCGCCCGACGCCGTCCCCACGGCGCCCATGCACCGCCCGAGCTACGAGGTCGCGAACGCCGTGCTCGCCGGCCTGGGCTGGGCCGCGAAGGAGCGAGGCCTCGACGCCGCGCCGCTCGAGCTCATCGCCGCGCTGCGCATCGCGCTCGAGCGCCCGAACGCCGGCGCGCGGTGGCTCGCGCGCTTGCCCGTCTTCGCCGCGGCGCGCGACGCCGAGTGGCAGGAGGCGCGCCGCCGCGAGGCCTCATCGCGCCGCGGAGCCTGAGCGCGCGTCGCCGCGAGGCCTCATCGCGCCGCGGAGCCTGAGCGCGCGTCGCCGCGAGGCCTCATCGCGCCGCGGAGCCTGAGCGCGCGCCGCCGCCGGACCGCCGCCATCCGGCCGTTGGCAGGACGAGAAATCCGCCTACGCTAACGCGCCGCAAGGGGCCGCCGCGGGGCGGCCGCCGCGCCACAGGACATCGGTCAAGGAGACGCCATGAAGCTTTACGGACATCCCATGAGCACGTGCACGCGCAAGGTGCTGACGGTGCTCGCCGAGAAGGGTCACGAGGCGGAGTTCGTGCTCGTCGACCTGATGAAGGGCGAGCAGAAGAGCCCCGAGAACCTCGCGCGCAACCCCTTCGGCGTGGTCCCGACGCTCGAGGACGACGACTTCACGATCTACGAGTCGAGGGCGATCATCCGCTACCTCGACCAGCGGCTCCCGGGCACGCCGCTGACGCCCACCGAGCTCAGGGCCCGGGGGCGCATGGAGCAGTGGATCAGCGTCGAGCAGTCGTATCTCTCCACGCCGGCCGTCACCATCATGCTGCAGCGGCTCTTCATGCCGATGCGCGGCCAGCAGACCGACGAGGAGAAGGTCAAGGCGGCCAGCGCCGAGGTCGCGAGGACGCTCGACGTCGTGGACAGGGCGCTGGCCAGCCAGGACTACCTCGCCGGCTCGAGCTACTCGCTCGCCGACATCTCCTGGATGCCGTACCTCCACGCCCTCGCGGTGGCGAAGGCCGGTGAGCTCATCACCGCTCGGCCGCACGTCGCGGCCTGGTGGAAGCGCCTCAGCGAGCGCCCGTCCTGGGTCAAGGTGGCGTCCTGACCGCGGCCGGGGGCTCGAGGGTCTGAAGGATCCGCAGGAGGAAGTCCTCACCGGCCGACAGGACCGCCGGGACCCGGAACGACCTCCACCCGCGCGCGAGCAGCGCGGCCTCCTTCGCCGCCGCGCCCGCGTCGCGCCGGTACACACGCAGCACGCGGTCGGGCCCGAGGCGCACGTTCACGTTGGCGAGCCCGCCGGAGAGCACCTCGACATCGCCGGGCGGCGCGCCGACGCGCCGCTCGATCTCGGCGAGGGACAGGGCCTCCAGGTGCGCGGCGCGATGCCAGGCGCGCTCGGGGTTCGGGAGGATCGTCATGCGATCTCTCCATGCACGAGGCGCGCAGCACGTCGAGCGCGCCTCGGCGGGCAGGCGGGGCCCATCGACCGGCCGGCGGCCTCGGAGTACGATGTCGCATGCCCGTGTACCGCTCCTCCACCGCGGAGCGCGCCGCGTCGATCGCCCTCGCGGCGCGGACCGACGTGGGGCGCAGCCGGGAGCACAACGAGGACACCTTCCTGATCAGCGACCTCGCGCGCGGGCTCGCGTACGGGCCCGCGGCCGCGCAGGCCGCCCAGGTATCCGTGGAGCCGCCGCTCGCCCTCGCGCTCGGCGTCTTCGACGGATCCGGGGGCGCCTCGTCCCCCGACGCGGCGAGCCGGCTCGCGGCGCGCACGATCCACGCGGTCCTCTCCCGGTCCTCCTCGCGGACCAGCGACGATCTCGGGCGGTGGCTGCTCGACGCGATCGCCGAGGCCGGGCGCGCCGTCCTCGACAACGCCCGCCGGAGCGCGCAGCACCGCAGCAGCGGCTCCACCGCCACCGTGGCCGCGCTCTGCGACGAGCGCCTGCTCGTCGCGCAGGTCGGCGACAGCCGGGCCTACCTCCTCCGCGGCGGCGCGCTCACGCAGCTCACCCGCGACCAGACCCTCCTCCAGTCGCTGCTCGACAGCGGCAAGCTGAGGCCCGAGGAGGCCACGACGTTCGCGCACCGGGGCGTGATGCTCCAGGCGCTCGGGCTGCGCGAGCACCTCTGCGTCGCGCTCTCCGCCGTGGAGCTCCGCCGCGACGACACGCTGCTGCTCTGCACCGACGGGCTGAGCGACCTCGTCGACCCGCGGCAGATCGCCTCGGCGCTCGGCGCCCACCCCGACCCCGCGGCGGCCGCCCGCGCGCTGATCGACGGCGCGCTCAGCGCCGGCGGCGGCGACAACGTGACCGTGCTGGTCGCGCGCTTCGACGGCCCGTGGCTCGCCCCGCCGGCGGGCGACGACGGGCCTCAAATAATCGATATTATCCGGTTTTTCGACGAACAGCCCCGCTGGCGTCCCCACGTCCGCCGCGCAGGGTCACGGTAGCGCGCGCCGCCGCCGGCGCGCCGCGACAGCCCCCAGCGCGGCGAGCGCCAGCGCAGCCGGCGCCGGGGCGCCTCCCGCCCCGCCGAAGCTGCACCCCCCGTCGTCCCCGCCCGACCCCGGGCCGGAGCCGCCGACGCCCTCCTCGCCCGCGCCGGTCGCGGCGCTGCTGCTCGAGGACGTCGCAGCGCCCCCGCCCGCCCCGGTCGCGGCGCTGCTGCTCGAGGACGTCGCAGCGCCCCCGCCCGACCCGGTCGCGGCGCCGCTGCTCGAGGACGTCGCAGCGCCCCCGCCCGCCCCGGTCGCCGCGCCCCCGCCCGCGCCGGCGCTCGAGCTGCTCGTGGCCGCGCCCGGATCCTCGCCGGACGACCTGAGCGCCAGATCCGCGCAGGCATAGTACAGGGTGGCCGGCTTCCTGTCGGTCATCACCTGGATGAGCTGAAGCGTGCAGTGCTCGCACTCGATCTCGGGAAGCGTGACCTGCACCGAATACGATCCCCCTCGCTTGTCCTCGATTCCGTCCAGCAGGCAGCCCTGATCCACCCCCGGCTCGCAGAGGTCGAATTCGTCCGCCGGTTCCGGGAAATCGTCGAATCCGTCGTCGTCAAACATGATCCGGAAATGCCCCGGGTGATCGATCGTCTCGTCCCACGCCACCGTGATGGTCTCGCCCGGCTCGAACACGGTGACGGCCTCGCCCCGCGCGTCGCCCCGGGCCCCGCAGGGCGAGACCTTCTGCTGATCCGGGCCGTGCCTCGGCGCAGGCGACGTGAGCGTGATGTGCGCACGACCCGCCCCGGCGAACGACACCACGGCGGCGAACACGAACGATCCGATCAGCAAGCGGCGCATCGATCCATCTCCTCCAGGCTCGTGCCGGCGAATCTACACAGCCGCTCACCGGCTGTCTGCGTCGTCCTCGAGCGAGGAATTTTCTGTCATGATGGCGCCGGGGGACCGGAGCACCGCAATCGACCGGGCTCTGCGCGGGGCGCGCCCGGGCTTGCTTTTCACGAGGGGCTCAGCGATCCCAGACAGGGCGGAGGCTCTCCTCGGACGAGGAGGGGAGCGCGTGCCGTCCTCGAACGAGTGGAAGCGGAGGGACATCGTTCTATGGAGCAACGCGAGCTCGGTTTCACGAAGATCCGGCTCCCGGTCGTCGGCCAGGGCACCTGGCAGATGGAGGAGGCCGACGAGGCCGCCTGCATCGACGCGATCCGGCGGGGGATCGACGCGGGCATGACGCACATCGACACGGCCGAGATGTACGGCGCGGGCGAGGTCGAGTCGCTCGTCGGCAAGGCCATCGAAGGGCGCCGCGACGAGGTGTTCCTCGTCTCGAAGGTGCTGCCGTCGAACGCGAGCTACGCCGGCGCGCTCGCCGCCTGCGAGCGCAGCCTGGAGCGCCTGCGCACCGACCGGCTCGACCTCTACCTGCTCCACTGGCCCGGCCCGGAGCCGCTCGAGGAGACCCTCCGCGCCTTCAAGGACCTCCGGGCCCAGGGCAAGATCCGCCACTTCGGCGTCAGCAACTTCGACCAGGCGGAGCTCTCGCGGGCGATCGCGCTCGCCGGACCGAACGAGATCGCCTGCAACCAGGTGTTCTATCACCTGCTCGAGCGGGCCATCGAGCACCGGGTGCTGCCGCTCTGCGAGCGGCACGGCATCGCGGTCGTCGCCTACAGCCCCTTCGGCTCGGGGCGCTTCCCGGCGCCGGACAGCATGGGGGGCAAGGTGCTCGCGTCGATCGCGGCCGCCCACGGCGCGACGCCGCGGCAGGTCGCGCTGCGCTTCCTGCTCCGCCGCCAGCCGGTCTTCGTGATCCCCAAGGCCGCGCGCGCCGAGCACGCGCTCGACAATGCGGCCGCCGGCGATCTGCGCCTCACCAGCGAGGACCTCGCCCGGATCGACACGGCGTTCCCGCTCGGCCCGGATCGCGGCGTGCTCCCGACGCTGTAGGGCGCGGAAGCTCGCCCGCCGCCCAGGTGCCATGGCATGGTCCGCCCATGAACCGCGCTCTCCTGGGCTCCCTTCTCCTCGGGTTCCTCCTCGCCGCCTGCGGCAGCACCGACGACCCCTCGCCTGGCAGCGGAGGAGCGCCGGGCGAGGGCGCCGGGGGCGAGGGCGGCGAGGGCGGCGGGGCGCCCGTCGCCTGCGGCGGCAGCGAGGAGGCGGCCTGCGGCGAGATGGAGCTCTGCGAGCACCCCGACGGGAGCTGCGGCGCCGGCGCCGAGCAGGGCCAGTGCGTGGCCCGTCCCGCGCCGCGGAGCTGCCCCGAGCGGTGCACGCCCGTGTGCGGGTGCGACAGCAAGGTTTATTGCAACGAGTGCCTCGCCCACGCGGCCGGCGTGAACGTCTCGAACGAGACCACGTGCATCCACGCGTACTACGAGACGGGCGGGAGCGACGCGCTCTCGTTGTTCAAGGCGGATGTGGAGGACAACCGGTGCACGCGGCTCGTGCTCGTGTCGCCGCACGAGAACGAGCCGAACGAGGACGTCGCGCTCCCGGTGAGCTGGGGCGTGAGCAGGTTGAACTTCACGGGACGGGCGGCGGACTGCGGCTTCCCGTTCCCCGACGACGCCAGGCTCCTGTCCGCGGACGTGGACCGCCTCGACGGGAGCGTGTCGTGGGATGACAGCCCCACCGTCGGGATCCCTTGCACCCTCGACGTGGACATCACCATCACGTTCGCGGACGGCGTCGAGGACCATCACCTGCGCGCCACCAGCGTGCCCATCTACAACGGGTGCCTGTGACCGCCGTCGCGGCAGCGCGCGCCCGCGCGCGTCGCGGCGAGCGCTCGACGCTCCCCCCCGGCGCCCCGATATGGCACGATGCGGCCATGCGCCGCGCCCTTCCTTCGCTCCTCGCTGCCATCCTCCTCGCCGCCTGCGGCGGCACCGTCGACGCCCCGTCCGGCGGCGGCGGCGCCGGCGGCGCGGACGCCGCCCAGAGCGCCAGCGCGACCGGGGCCGGCGGCGGGGCGCCGCGCGTCTGCGGCGGGCGCAGCGGCGGCACCTGCGGCCCGGCGGAGCTCTGCGATTACCCGGACGACTCGTGCGGGCACTTCGACAGCGAGGGCCGGTGCACCGCCCGGCCCGGGGGCTGCCCGGAGGATTGCCCGGGGGTCTGCGGGTGCGATCGCAAGTTCTATTGCAACGCGTGCGCCGCGCACCAGGCCGGGGTGGATGTCCTGGAAGGCGCCTCGTGCAGCGCGCCCTGGGAGACCGAGCTCGAGATCGCCGACTAGCACCGCGTCGCCCGGGGGCACGCCGACGAGCGGATCACTGGAACCGGATGTGGACCGCTGAAGCGCGCCCTCCCGGGGAGCGGCGCCGCGAGCCGCCTCAGCGCCGCTTCTTCCCGCGCTGCGCCTTCTCGGCCTCCGCGAGCCGCCGGCGCGCGTCGTCCAGCGCCGCCTTACTGGCTTGCCCCTTCGGGAGCGCCTCGTACCCGGCCACCTCCTCGCGCAGCGTCGCGAGCTGCTCCGCGCCGCGCCCGAGCTTCTGCTGGATCTCGCCGCGGAGCTTCAGGTAGCGCAGCCGGCGCGGGCCGTAGCCGCGCGCGATCGCGCGCTCCACCGCGGACAGCGCCTCCTCGTCGCGGCCCATCGCGTGGAGCACCTGCGCGAGCCGCGCCGGCGGCTCGTAGGCCGCGGGCATCTGGGCCTCGCGCTGCTCCAGCATCGCGACCGCCTCCTCGCCGCGCGAGAGCGAAAGGTACGCCATTGCCCGGCCGTAGTCGTACGCGGCGGCCGCATCGGGCGTCCTCGCCTCCTTCGCGGCCCGCTCCAGCACCGCGAGCTTCGCCTCGTTCGCCGCGCGGGCCCGGTCCACCGCGCCGAGCGCCGCCAGGCCCTGGGCGAGCAGGCCCCAGGCGTCGGCCCGGTCGTCCGCGCTCGAGTCGGCGGGCGGGCGCTCGACGATCGACCGGAGCCGGGCCACCGCCGCCTCGCGCGCGGCCCGCTGGGCGGACGGGTCCGGGTGCGCCGCCGCGCAGGACAGGAGGAGGCTCGCGAAGTCGGCGGGCAGCGCCGCGCCTTGCACCTCGCCCACGTGCGCCTCGCCGAGCGCCACGCACGCCGCCGCGTCCTTCTTGCGGTAGAGCGTCGACAGCAGGCCGAGCAGCGCGTCGCTCCGCCGCGACCAGTCCCTCCCTCCCCCCGAGAGGGCGCGCTCGTAGGCGGCCACCGCGGCGGCGTAGGCGCCGGCGCTCTGCGCCCGCTTCGCCTCCACCAGCAGCCGGTCCGGAGCGTCCGCCGGCAGCGCCGAGGCGGCCTGCGCGTCCATCAGCTGCAGCGCGTCGCGGATCACGTCGCGCAGCTCCTGCACCGAGGCCGCGCCCCGCCAGAGCCCGATCACCTCCCCCTTCACCGGATCGAGCAGGAAGAACGTCGGCCACACCGTCACCTCGTGCTGCTCGAGGAATGGCGCGTTCTCCGGCCGGTCCGTGTCGATCTCGGCGAACACCACCCGATCGGCGAACGGGCGGAGCGACGGATCGATCAGCACGTGGTGCTTCATGCTCAGGCAGGTGTGGCACCACGGCGCCCACGCATCGACGAACAGCGCCTTGCCCTCGGCGCGGGCCTTCTCGCGCGCCCGGGGCAGGTCGTCGCGGATGAACTCGAGCGGCGGCCGCGCCGGGGCCGGCTCCGGCCTCGGGGCCGGCTGCGCGGCGGCGGCGGGCGGGGGCGACGTGGCGGCCGTGCGGGCCGGCGCGCGCGGCGGCGGCGCGGGGGCGCAGGCGGCGAGGGCGAGCGCGGCCGGGACGAGGACAGCGGGGGCGAGGACGCGGAGCGGGGCCGGGTGACGCACGCCGGCAGCGTAGCCCGGCCGCGGCGGACGCGACAGGACCGGGTGGGCGGCCGGCGCCGCGCTGTGTTCGGGCCGCGCAGCGGCCAGCGCCGCGCTGTGTTCGGGCCGCGCAGCGGCCGGCGCCGCAGGATCAGCTCACGGGCACGCGGTCTCCTCGTTCGAGGTGCTGCACTCGAGCGGGCCTGTGGCGATGTCCTCGAAGGTGTTCGCGCACCACGCCGCCGTGTCGCACGCGCCGCTGGTCTTGATCGCGGTCCCCGCGCTGTGCCGGAACACGCTGTTCGTGATCCGGGCCGACGGCGGCGCCCAGAGCAAGGTCGGCTCCTTCGCCCCCGAGCAGCCCTCCCCGTTGCCGCCGTACTCGATGACGGCGTGCTCGATGGTCGGCGTGATCTCGCTCGCGCTGCTGTAAACCAGGCACCCCCAGTCCCCGGCCTGCGGCGACGCCTGGGCCGACGTGATCACCACGGGCTCTTCCTCCGTGCCGGCGAGGTTCAACGTGGCGGCGAACGCGTCGATGCTGCCGCCGGTGAGCTCGATCCGCGTCCCCGCCTCGACGGTGACCTCGCTGTCCGCGTCGATCTGGAAGCCGGACGAGCGGAACGGCACGGCCTGCTTGCGCCAGGTGCCCTCGGCCTCGAGGGCGAATTTGCTGTCGATCTCGATGAAGTCGCCCTCATCGGAGAACGTGTTCGGCGCCCCGAGGCTCAGCACCTGCGGGAGCGCCACGTGGATCGACGCCTTGCCGTTGCCGGAGAACGTGTTCTCCTCGAACGCGCGCACGCCGGCGTCAGGCCCGATGAGGACGCCGTGACTCTGGCTGTCCTCGACCGTGACATGCGCGATCCGGCGCACCGGCGCCATGACGATGACGGCCGCCTCGAGGTCCTCCCCCGTCGCCGTGCACGGCTGCCCGCCGTGCGCGAACGTCGCGTATTCGAGCTCGGACGCGCTGGCCCCGGCGCCCAGGTAAATGCACTGCCAGTCGCCCGGCGCGGGCGTGTCCGCGCCCGACTCGAAGGCGATGGGCTCGTCCTCCGTGCCCTTGGCGACGAGGGTCGAGCCGCTCTCGCCGCTCAGCGACAGGTAGCCCGACGGCTCGACCAGGACCGTCGTCCCGGGGGCGATCGTCAGGGTCGCGCCCTCCACCGTGGTGCGATCGAGGCGCACGCACCCCGGGCCGACGGCCGTGTCCGTGTCGATGATCTCGGGGAGGAGCTCGCACTCGCCGCCGCCACCGCCGCCGGCGGTGCCGCTCGAGGTGCCCGTCGCGGTGGTGCCGCCGGCGCCCGACGACGTCGTGTCCTCACCGGACGAGCCGCAGGCGACGAGCGCGGCGGCGACAAGATGGGAAGAAACCAGGGCAAGCACGTGGGTTCTCATCGATCGACTCCAGGGATTTCTCTCGCGCAATCACGCGAGGATGAATAGGGTGCAAGGACCGCCAGGCACGTTATCATACGAGCTCGCTCGCCTGCCCCGGGGGAGCGCTCGCTCGCCTGCCCCGGAACGGCCGAGGACCGCGCCGGGGCGCGACGGTCCCCCCGGCCCTCACCCCCTGGCGGCGCGGCGTGGCGCTGGCCCGGCTCGCGGCGGCGTCGGCGCGCGGGGCGGCCACAACGGGCCCCCGGCCGCCCGCGAAGCTGGTACACTGCCGCCAACGTGAGCGATTACGCGGGCCGGTGCGGAAGCTGCGCGGCGTACACCCGGGTCCATGAGGATCCCACGCGCGGCCGCGTCGGCGAGTGCGCCCTCGAGGTGTACCCGCCGCCGATCAAGGCGACCGCGACGTGCGCCCGCTACCGGCCGAAAGGCGCGCCGCCGCCCCCGCCGCCGCCCCGGGCCGCAGGCCAGCCGCGCGGCTCCGGCAGGATGCCGCGCCCGCCCGAGCGCGCGCCGTCGCCCGAGCGCCGGCCCGGCGCGCAGCCAGAGCCGTCCCGCAAGCCGCTTCCAAGGGAGATCGACATCGACATGGATATCGACGAGTTCCGCCGTGTGCTGCGCGAGGTGCTGTCCGAGGAGCTCGGCGTCGGGCGCGCGGAGATGATGGGGGGCCGCTGGGAGGGCGGAGAGATCGTGCTCCGGCCGGGCAAGGAGGGCACGGCCGAGAAGCGCATCCCGCTCGACGTGTTCTTCCACAAGATCGTCATGCTCCGCGACAAGCTCCGCGTCCTGGAGCAGAAGATCAACGCGCACGAGGGGCTCAGCGACGCGGAGAAGGTCCAGCTCCAGGCGTACATCACCGGCTGTTACGGGACCCTCACCACGTTCAACGTCCTCTTCGCGCGCCGGGAGGATGGCTTCACCGGCAGCGGCCGGGACAGCGATTGAGGATCTCCGGAAACAAGCCCACGCTCGGGAGGCGCGGCCCTGTGGAGGCTCACCGGAGGGGCTGAAGCGCGGGCGAGCCGCCCACGGGGCTCTCCGGAACGCGAGCCCCTCCGGTGAGCCTCCACAGGGCCGCGCCTCCCGCGCCGCGCGGTGAGGCGCCCCGCCGGCCGCCTCGAGCCGGCCGAAGAGCGGCGCGGCAGAGCGCCCCACCATGGTACAAGGCGCGCGGAGGTCGCCGCGCCATGGCCATCAAGCAGCTCACGCCCGAGCAGGTCCACGCCATGTCCCTCGAGGAGAAGGACACATGGTGGCGGAAGAACGTTTACCGCGGCGACATGCCCCAGCTCACGTGGCGCTCGGCGATCACGGGCATGCTCCTCGGCGCCTTCCTGTCGCTCACGAACCTGTACATCGGCGCGCGCACCGGCTGGTCCCTGGGCGTCGGCATCACGAGCGTGATCCTGGCCTTCGCGCTCTTCAAGGTCGTGTCCAGGCTGGGCCTCGGGCGGGACATGACCGTGCTCGAGAACAACGCGATGCAATCCATCGCGACCTCGGCCGGATACATGAACAGCCCGCTCTTCACGAGCCTCGCGGCCTACTCGATGGTCACGAGCTCGATCATCCCGATGGGCCAGGCGATGATCTGGATGTTCATCCTCGCCCTGCTCGGCGTGCTCTTCGCCTTCCCGCTGAAGAAGCGGTTCATCAACGACGAGCAGCTCCCCTTCCCCGAGGGGATGGCCACCGGCGTCGTCATGGATGCGCTGCACGAGAGCGACGAGAAGGAGGGCCTCTTCAAGGCGAAGCTCCTCGTGGGCGGCGGCCTCCTGAGCGCCGCCGTCGAGCTCTTGCGCGACGACAAGGTGATGCGCGCGCTGTTCGCGCTGAAGAGCATCCCCCACGCTTACGACGAGATCCTCTATCACGGCCGCCTCGCCGATCTGCTCAAGCGATGGGGCCTGTCCCCGGCCATCCGGGGGGTCCCCCTGAACGAGCTCACGATCCGCTTCGACACGAGCCTCATCTTCGTCGCCACGGGCGGACTCATGGGCATCCGGACCGGCGCCTCGCTCCTCCTCGGCGGGATCCTCAACTACTGGATCCTCGCCCCCCTCCTCATCGAACAGGGCATCATCCTGCCGAGGAACGGGCACTACGGCTTCGGGCAGATCACCCTCTGGGCGCTGTGGGGCGGCGTCGCGTGCATGACGACGTCCTCGCTCTATGCCTTCTTCTCCAAGCCCAAGGTGATCCTCGACGCCTTCCGGGGCCTCGCCAGGAAGGGCGCGAGCAAGGACGTGCTCGCGGACATCGAGCTGCCGATGAAGCTGTCGATCGTCGGCGTCCCCGTCCTCAGCGTCGTCGTCGTCGCGCTCGGGCACCTCTGGTTCGGTATCGCGTGGTGGCTCGGGGCGCTCGCGATCCCGCTCGTCTTCGTCTTCTCTATCATCGCCGTCAACGCGACGGCCCTCACCGGGATCACCCCCATATCGGCCCTCGGCAAGCTGACGCAGCTCTCGTACGGGTTCCTCGCGCCGAAGAACATCACGACCAACCTCATGACCGCCGGGATCACGGCGGAGGTCACGAGCAACACCGCCAACCTGCTCATGGACATCAAGCCGGGCTACATGCTCGGCGGCAAGCCGCGCCACCAGGCGATGGGGCACGCGCTCGGGGCGATCGCGGGCCTCGTGCTGTCGGTGCCCGTCTGGTATCTCGTGCTCGTCCAGGGGGATATCGGCCGTTACGGGACGGAGCAGATGCCCGTCCCGTCCGCGCTCACGTGGAAGGCCGTCGCCGAGGTGCTGATGAAGGGGCTCGACTTCCTGCACCCGACGGCCAAGTCCGCGGTGGTGGTCGGCGCGATCCTCGGCGTCGTCGTCGAGGTCACGAGGCAGGTCACGAAGAACCGATTCCCCCTGTCCGCGGTCGCCCTCGGCCTCGCCTTCATCCTGAGCTTCTCGGACATCTGGGCGATGTTCCTCGGATCGTTCCTGTTCTGGCTGCTCGAGCGGAACGCCGCGCGGTGGCAGCGGCGCCAGGAGAGGGAGTCGCGGCTCGACGAGACCGCGCCGAGCGGGCTCGACGCGCCGCCGCGCCCGCCGGTCGAGCGGCCCTGGTTCGCGCGCGCCGCCGAGAACACCGAGGCCATCTGCGCCGGCGTCATCGCCGGCGGCTCGCTGATGGGCATCGGCCTGAGCGTGCTCGGCGTGCTGGTGCTGCCCGACGTGCTCGAGGCCGCGAGCTTCACGAAGCTGGTCGAAGCGATCCTCGACGGGCGGCCGAGGTGAGCCGTCGCCGGCCGGCGCCGGGCGGCCACCTCGCCCCGGTGTGACAGGAATGCGCGCCCCTCCGGCCCGGGCGAGCCGCCCGGGGGGCGGCGTGTCGCCCCGCCGGACCGCTCTGCGCGGGAGCGCCTCTGGCGCAGTTCATGCAGCCCGGATCGCGCCGCGTCAACACGAGCCCAGGAGACGACGCGCACGGAACGATGCGCGCGGAAAGGAGCAAGGATGCCGGTGAGCCCGCCACCGTCCCGACGAACGCCCCGTCCTCCGCCGGCCAAAGATCCCGGGACGGAGCCGCCGGTGCGGGATCCGGAGCCGTCCGGGCCGCCGCGCCGCGATCCCGAGCCGGACGAGCCGCCGCGTCGGGATCCGCCGCCCCCTGCTCCTGAGCCCGGAGAGCGCCCGCCGAAGATCAAGGACCCTCCGGCGCCGGGGCAGCCGCCGAAGGATCCTGGCGTGATCGTGCAGGCCGGCCGCGCCGGCCTCGCGGCGTGACGGCCCCCCTAGACCATCGAGAGGTTCCCATGAACACGTGTGATTCCTGCGGCAACAGCTACGACAAGGCGTTCCAGATCACGGTGGGCGGCACGACCCACACCTTCGACTGCTTCGAGTGCGCGATTCACAAGCTGGCGCCCGTGTGCGCGCACTGCGGCAATCGGATCATCGGTCACGGCATCGAGGCCAGCGGGAAGTTCTACTGCTGCGCCCACTGCTCGAAGCAGGAGGGCATCCAGGGCGCGATCGATCGCGTCGCGTGAGGCCGCCGCCCGCGCCGCACGGGGCGCCGGCGCTCACATCGCGGTGTCGTGGATCGGCAGCGCGAGGACGGCGTCCGTCGGGAGCACGTCGGCGAAGCGGTCGGCGAGCGCCGCGAGCGACGCCTCGTGCACGGTCCGGTGGTCGAGCAGGCGCGCGCCCGCGGCGCCCGGCAGGTCGCGGCTCGCCGACGCGTCCGCCGGGAGCAGGACGCGGTAGCCGAGCACGAGCCCGTCCCTCACGGTCGAGTCGACCGCGAGGTGGGTCATGAGGCCGCTCACGATGATCGTGTCGATCCCGCGGCGCCGGAGCGCGGCGTCGAGATCGGTCTTCGTGAACCCGCCGGCCATCGATTTCGTGATCACGATCTCGCCGTCGCGCGGCCGCGCCGCCGGCACGAAGTCGACGCGGGGGCCGTCCGCGGCGAAGAGCCGCGCCCCGGGCGCGCCGACGTTCCTCACGTGCGCTACCGTGACGCCTCGCTCCCGCGCCCAGGCGAGGAGCCGTGTCGCGTTCTTTAGCGCCGCGCGCGCGTCGGGCAGCGCGAGCCCCCCCGAGAAGAACTCCTCCTGGAAGTCGACGAGCACGAGCGCCGTGCGCGCCCGGTGCAACCGGTCGATCTGCCCGAGGCCGTACAGCCTGCGCAGCGTGGTCGGCGCGCCCTCGGCCAGCGCGGTCTCGGCCGGCGAACGGGGCGGCGCCACGAGGTGCTCTGCGGCCAGGGTAGAGAGCAGGGCCAGGGACAAGAACGCAGCGCCCCTGTGGCCGTGAGCCAGCGTGAGCATGGACTCCTCCTTTGCTGCGAGGCGTCCGCCTCGCGCTCCTGGAGACTAGACACGGCGAAGGCCCATGATAAGCCTGGTCGGCCGACGAGGATTGCGTCGCGGAAGGAACGAACGGGATGGATCCGGCGGGCGGTCATCTGGGCGAGATGGTGGCGTTCCTCGAGGTCGCGAGGCGACAGAGCTTCTCGGCGGCGGCGAGGGCGCTCGGCGTCACGTCGTCGTCCGTCAGCAAGCAGGTCGCGCGGCTCGAGGAGCGCCTGCACGTCCAGCTCCTCCGGCGCACGACGCGCCGGGTGAGCGTCACGGCGGCGGGGCAGATCTATGCCGAGCGCGCGGGCCGCATCCTCGCGGACATCGAGGAGGCGGCGCGCGCGGTCGCGGATCTCGACGGGACGCCGCGGGGGACGCTGCGGATCTCGGCGCCGATCGTCCTCGGCCAGTTCCGCGTCTCGCCCGCCGTGCTGGCCTGCCGCGCGAGGCACCCGGAGCTCCGCATCGAGCTCGATCTCAGCGACCGGGTCGTCGACCTGGTCGCCGAGCGCATCGACGTGGCGGTGCGCGTGGCGGTCGAGGTCTCCCCTGCCTCGCTGGTCGCGCGGCGGCTCGCCAGCGACGTGCGCGTGCTCTGCGCGAGCCCGCGGTACCTGCGCCGCCACGGGACGCCGCGGCGCCTCGAGGATCTGGCCGATCACGACTGCCTCACGCTGAACTTCGAGCCGTTCTCCCGGTGGATGCTGGTGGGCCCCGAGGGGGAGCGGGTCATCCAGGTGAACGGCTCGCTCCGCGCCAGCGATACGCTGACCCTGCGCGAGGCCGCGATCGCCGGCCTCGGCCTCGCCAACCTCCCGGACTACGTCGTCCGCGATCAGCTCGAAGGCGGCTCGCTGCGGCGCGTGCTGCCGGAATACGGCGCCTCGAAGCGCGCCATCTTCGCGGTCCACGCGGCGCCCGCGCGCGCCGCGGTCCGCGTGTTCGTCGAGGCGCTGGCCCGGGAAATGGCGGGCCCTGGCGGGGCGCCAGCGTCGCGGGAAGCGGCGCGCCGCGGCTGATCCGGCGGCGTCCTACCGCAGCAGCGGCGCGCCCGCGGGCGCGCTCGCCGCGCGCTCCTTGCTCATCTGCCGGATGCAGTGCTGGAGCGCCGCCCGCAGGTTGCCCAGCGTGGTGATGTCGGCCAGGTCGAGCCCGAGGGCCACGATCGTCTGGGCCACGTTCGACCGGATGCCCGCGACGATGCCCTCCGCGCCGAGGAGCCGTATCGCGCGGACGAGCTCGATGAGGTAGCCCGCGGTCTTCGTGTCCACCATCTCGACGCCGGTGAGGTCGAGGATCGCGAAGCGCGCGCGCGTGCGGGCGACCGCCTCGAGCAGCGAGTCCATCACCTGGGCGGTCCTCGCGCTGTCGACCACGCCGATCATCGGCAAGGTCAGCACGCCGTCCCAGACCTGGATGATGGGGGTCGACAGGTCGCGGATGACCTGCTGCTGTCGCTCGATCAGATCCAGCCGGGTCCGGAGCTCCTGCTCGGTGCGCTTCGCCTCGGTGATATCGAGCGTGAAGCCGACGACGCCATACACCTCGCCGCGCTCGTCACGGACCGGGATCTGCCAGTTCTCCCAGGACAGCCCGTGCACCGACGTGAGCGAGTGGCCCGGCTCGCCCGCGAGCGCCCGCAGCAGCACCTCGTGCCCCTCGACCTGTCCGTCGTCCTTCGCCTGGTAGACCTCGAACGCGTTCCTGCCGACGTGCTGGATCTTCTCGATCCCCGCCTGCTGGGCCGCCTTGCCCTCGTGGAACGTGAAGATCGCGTTGCGATCGACGGCCCAGACGATGATCGGGAGAGTCCGCGTGATCGCGCCGAGGATCTGCGCCTTCTCCTCGAGGCCGCGCAGGTGCTCGACTCGCTCCGTCACGTCGTGCCCGAAGACCCCGACGCCGATCACCTCCCCGCGCTCGTCCAGGAGGCGCCCGTGGTTCCACTCGATGCTCACCGCGCCGCCGTCCTTGCGGGCGTGGCTCCACACGCGGGCCCTCGGGTCGTCGTCATCGAGGAGCCGCCGCCAGGCGTCGGGATCGCCGGACACCGGCAGCAGCTCGTCCACGCGCCGGCCGAGCGCCTCCTCCCGCGTGTAGCCGAGCAGGCGCTCGGCCGCATCGTTCCAGTCCTCGATCGCGAGCTCCGGGCCGTACTCGACGATCGCGATCCGCGCCTGATCGAGGAGCCGTGCGCGCCTGCCCGCGCGCTGTTCGATCTCGACGCTCTCCTGTGACGCGACGGCAACGTTCATGGTGAGAAGTTCTATCCTGAACGTACATCTCCCGTCGAGAGGGCATGCCTGCCATCCCACGTGCACATCGCCGAGGGTCGGACGACCGGCCGCGCCCGGCTGTAGACAGGGCCGCTCGGAGCGCACCAGGTAGGACTCTGCCGACCACGATGCACATTCCGTATCCTGATTACACTTTTCCTGCCATGAGGGCGCCGCGCCGTGGGCGAGGCGGATGGGCAGGAGAGGGACTCCGCTGGATCCTGTCGAGCGCGCGGTGGAGCCCGACGAGGCACGGGGAGGTGCGCCGGGACAACCCTCGTTGTGCGCCGCGGGGAGGAGCGATGACCGGGCCCGATGGCCCTCGCGCCCCATGCTTTGCCAGGGAGCGTGGCGTCGACGATACTGCCGCGCATGCACATCGTGGATCCCGCCCGGCTCGGACAGGTGAGGCTGCCTGATGGCCGGGCGCTGGGCTGGGCGGAGTGGGGCCCGGAGGACGGCACCCCCGTGCTGCTGTGCTCCGGGGCAGCGACGAGCCGCTGGCTCGGCTTCGGCGGTGATGTCGTGGGTCCGCTCGGGATCCGCTTGATCACCGTCGACCGCCCGGGGCTCGGCGCGTCGGATCCCGCGCCGGGGCGGACGCTCGACGGCTGGGCGCAGGACGTCCGGCGCCTCGCCGCAGCGCAGGGGCTGCCCTCGCTGGCGGTCCTCGGGTACTCGCAGGGTGCGCCGTTCGCGCTCGCCTGCGCGGCGGCGGGAATCGCGACCCGGGCGGCCGTGGTCGCCGGCACCGACGAGCTCGCCCACCCTGACTTCAGGGACACGCTCGCGCCCGAGGTGCGGCGGATGGTGGAGGCCGTGGAGGCCGATCCTGCCGGCGCCGAGGCGTTCTTCCGCGGGTTCGGCAGCGCCGAGGCGCTGTGGGACCTGGTCCTCGCCATGAGCGGCGACGAGGACCGCAGCGTCTACACCGAGCCGGGGTTCGCGCGCGCTTACCGCCGCGCGATGGCCGAGGCGTTCGCGCAGGGACCGGACGGCTACGCGCGCGACACGGTGCTGGCGATGGGCCGCTGGCCGTTCGATCCAGCCGCCATCACCGCCCCGGTCGACCTCTGGTACGGCGCGCGGGACACGAGCGCCGTGCACTCGCCCGATCTCGGCGCGACCCTCTCGCGGCGGATCCCCTCCGCGCGCAGGCACGTCCTCCCGGACGCCGGGGGCGCGCTGCTGTGGACCCACGCCGAGGCCGTGCTCCGCGCGCTGCTCGAGCGCACGAGGCCGTGAACGCCGCCCCGCCGGTCGGGTGGGGCGCGCCTCAGGGCACCGGCATCTCGAACGACACGGCGTAGTTCGGCTGCGCCGCGCGCGTGGTCGTTCCGACGAACGGATCGGAGTCACGGAGGTGGCCCCAGGTGGAGAACCCGTTCGGCCGGGGCGCGCCGTTGCTGGTGATCGCGTATCCGACGGTGACGCCGCTCGCGGGCAGATCGCCGGCGCACGTGATCTTCACCGAGTCCCCGGAGATCTCGACGGAGCTGATCTCGATCTTCGTGTCCCCCTGGCGGACCTCGAAGCCGCGCCCGTTCGGCCAGGCCGTAGGCGCGGGCATCTCGTCGTCCCACGCGAGCGGCGGCACGGGCACGTGGAACTGCACGGTGATCACGCGACCGCTGCGCTCGACGCGGATCGGCTGCAGCGGCTGCCAGTCGCGGCCCACCACGACCCGCTCGTGGTAGATCTGCCCGTACTTCTCGCCGAGCTGCTGATAGCCGGCCGCCGTCAGGTGGAGGCCGTCGCCAGCGCCCGGGAGATGATACTTCGGGCCGGTGCACACGACGTCGCCGGGATGCTCGAGCCCGATCCTCCACTGCGCCAGCGTGGAGGCGGCCCGCTGGCCTGCGCCGAACGGGAGGCCGTGCTGCTGCGAGACGAACATCGGGATCTTCTCCGTCTGCCCGGTGATCGCCGAGAGATCGGCGTTGTAGTCCCGCCAGAGCTGGACCATCTCTTCCTGATAGGTCGCGCGCGCGAAGTCGGTCTCGCCGTGCGTCAAGAAGATGGCGCCGATACCGTACGTCTTGCCGGCAGCCTTGGCGAGGCGGGTGATCGCGGCAGCCTCGAACAGCGTCGCCGCGTAAGATCGGCCCGTGGTGCCGGTGTCCGTGGCGCCCTTCTTGATGACCGACATCGCCTGCCCGCTCTCACCGACGACGGTGTGGACGGTGACGTAATCGAGGCCTGTCGCCTCGCGGACCTGGGACGTGATCTGATGGGCCATCGCCGAGTGCGGCGTTTCGCCGTCGATGTTGTCCGGGTAGGAGGGAAACGAAGGGCCGTTCTCCATCGGGCGGATGGGCTCGACGAGCGGCACCAGCGAGAGCGCGTCGTGGTCCGGATCCCAGGGGGGCACGCTCGCGCCGCCCAGCGAGAGCATGAGGTTGTTGAAGGGCTGCGTGGTCGAGGTGGCCGGCGCCGCGCCGACGGCCAGGCTCTGACCGGCGCCGACGATCCCGACCAGGTCCCACGGGATCCTGACCTGATCCCCCGCCGAGCCGCCCTCGCCGCCCTCGCCGCCCTCGCCGCCCGTCGCCGCCGAGCCGCCCTCGCCGCCCGTCGCCGCCGAGCCGCCCTCGCCCCCTGCGCTGCCCGCGCTGGCCGAGCCGCCCTCGCCCCCGCTGCCCGTGGTGGCCGACCCGCCCTCGCCCCCGCTGCCCGTGGTGGCGGCGCTTTGATCATCTCCGCCCTGGGTCGAGCCGCTGTCGCTCGATGATCCGCAGCCCGCCAGGGCGAGCAGGAAGGTGGCAACAAGACCGCTTACTGAAAGGATTCGCAAGGACGCTCCGGGGCTGGGTTCAATTATCGGGTGACGAGTCCTTCGTCCGCAGAGACGATATCACCGTGCGCCCGGGGAAATACACTCCTGCGAGCGAGGTGAGCGAGCCTGCGGGATTCGCTACACGCTGGGGCCCGTCAACGCCGCGACGATGCGCTCGATCGACCAATAGCCCGCCATCCCGCCCATCGCGTACACCAAACCGCGCCGCACCGTCGCTGGTCGCACGGGGACCCGCGCCGCAACGAGGCGCAGCGCGACCATCAGCGCAATCACGCCTAGCTGACCGATCTCGACGCCCACGTTGAAGAACAAGAGCGCGGTCGGCACATGCGCTTCCGGCAGTCCGATGTCGAGCAGCGACGACGCGAACCCGAGCCCGTGGAGCAGTCCAAACGCGAACGTGACGGCCCACGGCGCCCGGCGAGCAAGCGAGTCGGTCGGCCGTATGCACTCGCCGCAGAGCAGTACGATCGAGAGCGCGATGGCCGCTTCGACCGGCGGGGCCGGCAACGTCAACCAGCCGAGCACGGCGCAGGCCAGAGTCAGGCTGTGCGCGACCGTGAACGCCGTGACGGCGCCGAGCAGCTTCCGACCGCCGCGCACGAGCAGCGTGAGCGCAACGACGAAGAGGAGATGGTCGAACCCGGCCAGGATGTGCTCGATGCCGAGCCGCGTGTAGTCGACCACGATCGGCCTCAGCGCGCGGAGCCCGGCGGAAGCGGGGATGCCGTAGACCACCAGGCTCGGGTCGCTGCCGGTCAACACCCGCAGAAGCCGGCTTCCGCTCCGCCACTCGATCACCACCATCACGTGGGTCTCGGTCCCCTCGAGCCAAGGAAGCTCGATGGTGCCGACCAAGCCGTCGTGACCGCAGTCGAGAAATGCTCCATCGACCTTGCAGGGCGGCGGGAACACGGCGGGCGTCGCGAGCTCGGACGCGAGCGTGGACGAGCTCGCCTCCCAGCGCAAGCGGAACCGCCCCTCGTGCCCTTCCACCTCCGTCAGCGAGAGAAACGCTGAGTTGAGCTCGTGGCCACGCGCGGGGGCGGACGCCAGAAATACGGCCAGCAACAGCGGCAAAAACAGAGCCAGCCGGGGCAGACACGAACGGGTCAAGGATTCTCCTCGAATCGGTACCGCGCGAGGACGCTCTCGACGAAGTCGTCGACGGCTCGCCTCTTCATCGCGGCGACCCATTCAGCGGTGAGGGTCGGGCGTAACTCCTCGCGGCTGGGCAGCCCCCCACCTATCCGGTTGACCCGCACGAGCAGCAGGCTGTCCTCGGTCTCCAGGGCCTGCCACGTTGCGAGCGGCGCGCTGCATATGCGCTCGGAGACCGCAGGTCCGAACTTGGCGGCGAGGTCATCTCGGGTGAGGTTGCCACCCATGATCGGACGACCGAGCGTGCTCGGGTCTGCGCCGTCGGCCAGCGCAAGTCGATACTTCGACCGCTGCTCCTCTGCAGCCGGATCGCTCCTGGGGAAAGCTACGACCTCGAAATCGTACCGTCGCGGCGTCTCGTATCGGCTCCGGTGGGCGGCCAGCCACGCGTCCAGCTCGGCGTCCGTCGGCTCCCGCGCCGAAACTGGCTGAGCCGCCCGTGCCCGCAGCTTGTCCGCCAGCACGGTCCGCACCGTCGCATCCTGCCGATCGAGCCCCTCCCGCAGCGCCTCACGATAGAGCACCTCTTCCCGCTTCCACCCGTCGAGCGCCGCCTTCAGCTCGGCCTCCGTCGGCGCCCGCCCCGTCCGATCGCGGAGCTGTCGTTCCAGGTCCGCCTTCAGCCCCGCGCTGACGACGACCACCCTCGGATCGCCGACGATGTGCCTGTGGGCGATAAACAACAGCGCGCCGATGAGGAGGAAATGAATGACCGGCTCGCGGAGCAACCGGGCGCAGCTCGCCATGGCTCTCCCTCTGGTGTCAGGCATGAGACGCGCCCTCGCTGGGGGGAGAAGGGAATCCAAACATCTCGGAAACGTCAAGCCCCAACGGTGGGACCTGCCCCGGGTCGACAGAACGTTCTTCTAGGCGACTCGATGCCCCAGAAAAAGCGACGCCATATCAACAACTTATCGATGCATCGAGGGGCCGCCTCTCCACGGCCCGCGGGGGACCGGCGTGGGAGCGCGATCCGGCGCGCCCGCGGCGCTTCGAGCCGCGCTCGCACCCGCGCGGCCTGCGCCGGATCGCCGGTGGTTGCGCGTGGCCGCCACCCTGACCTGAGCGGGCGGGGGGGGGCGGATCCGCCCGAAGCCGCGCCGGTGACGGCGCGGGGCTTCGGGCGGCTCGCGTCACGGCGACAGCGTGACGGACTCCGGGTCGAGCGCCACTTCGTAGTAGCCGTGCGGATCCCAGGCGAGCGGGACGCCGTTCTGCTTGAGCGTGCCGCCGGTGACCGTCACGCGCACGTACTTGCCCGGCGGGAAGTGGTCGGGGAGCTTCCACGTGAAGGTCGTGTCACTGCCGGACTTCATGCTGGTGCCGGAGGTGACCGCCTTCTGGCCCAGCCAGTAGGCGCCGACGTTGACCATGCTGTCGATCCACATATCGCCGAGCTTCTTGGTGTTCTCGACGTGGTCGAGGAAGGCCTGGAGCGGGATGGGCTGATACGCGCCGTCATTGCCGCCGGTGAAGCCGTGGATACAGAAGGTGCGCCACCCCTTCTGCTGCCGCGCCTCGTTGATCTGCTGGTCCATCGCCGACGCGGAGGCGCCCGTCGGGGGAATGTAGGTGGGCAGCGTGAACGGATCGGTATTGTCGTTCGGGGCGATCACCTTGTTGGACACGCCGCGATTGATGAGGAAGCGCGTCCTGGCGATGCCCGTGTACACCCCCGCGCCGTTCGGAGCCGCCATCGTGTACGGGTCGATGCCGAACGTTTGCTGGATGAATTGCGTCGCGGCGTCCGTATCGGAGCCGTTGTCGTTGCTCGAGTGGCTCTTCGTGTGGTTGCCGAGCTCGTGCCCGTCCTCCAGCGCCTTCTTCCACACCGGATCGTTCGCTTCGCGCTTGCCGGTCTGGACGTAGAAGGTGAACCGCACGCCGAGCGCGTTCATCTTGTCGTAATTCTGGATCTGGGTCGAGTTCGAGTCGTCGAAGCTGTACGACACCGCGCCCGTGAAGCCGGCCCAGTCGATGACCTTGAACCCGCCGGCTGCGCCGGACGGCTGGGGCACGTTGCCGGCGCCAGGGGGGACCGGGAGACCCGATCTGGAAGGCTCGCCGCCGCCCGTGCCCGTCGTCGCGCCCCCGCCCGTGCCCGTCGTCGCGTCGCCGCCGCCCGTGCCCGTCGTCGCGTCGCCGCCGCCCGTGCCCGTCGTCGCGCCCCCGCCCGTGCCCGTCGCGTCCCCGCCCGTGCCCGTCGTCGCGCCCCCGCCCGTGCCCGTCGCGCCGCCGCCCGTGCCCGTCGCGCCGCCGCCCGTGCCCGTGGTCGCCCCCGTGCCCGTCGTCTCGCTGCTGGACCCACCGCCGGTCGTCGCGCCGGTGCTCGGATCGTCCTCCCCGTCCCCGCCGCCGCAGCTCGCGAGGAAGATCGCGCAGATACCTGCCAATATACGCGGAATACGCATGCTAACTCCTGCTGACGTAAGAATCTTCTATCATCGCTGCTCGGCCGTGATCATGAGACCCGGCCGAGCTCCCGGCAATTCTTTCTGGGCCATGCGGGCCGATGGGACGGCCCCGGAGGGGTGATCGGCTCCGGCCGTCAAGCGGCGTCGCGCTCGAGCTCGTCCCAGAGGCGCACGTCGCTCCGCTCCTTCAGGAAGATCCCGCCGACGACCACAGTGATGAGCGCCACCCCGATCGGGTAGGCGAGGCCCGCGTAGATGTTGCCGGTCGCGACCGTCACGGAGGAGGCGATGAGCGGCAAGAGCCCGCCGAACACGCCGTTGCCGAGGTGGTACGGGATGGACAGCGAGGTGTAACGCACCTTGGCCGGGAAGGCCTCGACCAGGTAGGCCGCGATCGGGCCGTAGACCATCGTGACGAAGATCACGAGCACGAACACGAGCGCGGTGAGCGTGACCGGGCTGTCCGCGTTCTGCTTCATCGCCCAGAACACGGGGTAGAAGCAGACCGCGGCGAGCAGGTTGCCCGCGAGCATGATCTTCTTCCGGCCGATGCGGTCCGAGAGCGCGCCGAAGAACACGAAGAACGGCATGCCGAGGGCGAGCGCGACGGCGATCACAATCGTGGCCGTGATGAACGGGACCTTCAGGGTGTTCTGCAGGAAGTAGAGGGCGTAGAACTGCCCCGTGTACCAGATCACGCCCTGGCCCGCCGTGGCCCCGAACAGGGCGATCAGGATCACCTTCCAGTTGCGCTTGTTGCCGAGGCTGTCCTTGATGGGCGCGGCCGAGGTCTTCCCCGCGGCCTTGAGCTTGGCGAAGATGGGGGACTCGTGCAGGCGAGAGCGCACGTAGAACGACACCGCCACGAGGAGGACCGACAGGAGGAACGGGACGCGCCAGCCCCAGTCCTTGAAGGCGTCCTCGCCGAGCAGCATGCGGGTCCCGAGGATCACCGCCAGCGAGACGAACAGGCCGAGCGTCGCCGTGATCTGGATGAACGAGGTGTAGAAGCCGCGCCGCTCGTCGGGCGAGTGCTCGGCGACGTACACCGCCGCGCCGCCGTACTCGCCCCCGAGCGCCAGCCCCTGCACGAGGCGGATCAGGACGAGCGCGAGCGGGGCGGCGAGCCCGATCTTCTCGTACGTGGGCAGGATGCCGATGAGCGCCGTCGCGCCGCCCATCAGCAGCAGCGTCACGAGGAACGCGTACTTCCGGCCGACGATGTCGCCGATGCGCCCGAACACGAGCGCGCCGAACGGGCGGACGACGAAGCCCGTGGCGAAGGTGCCCAGCGTCATGAGGAAGCCCGCTGTCGGGTTGTCCTTCGGGAAGAAGTGGGTGGAGATGATCGCGGCGAGACTTCCGAAGATGTAGAAGTCGTACCACTCGATCATCGTCCCGCCCGCAGACGCGAAGATGACCTTCCAGAGCGTGGAGCTGCTGACGACCTCGCGCCCGCTCTCGCGGGAGGGGCTCTCGATCGCCACGTCGAGTGTTCCGGGAGATGTCTGTGCCATGGGCTCGGTCCCTCGATGAGGAATTCCAACGCCTGTCGAGCTGGCTGAAGGCAGGCCTCCGGCCGACGTCGGGCCGCGGGACAGGGAGCCACGGCGTGTTCCATGACCCCTCTCTCCGTGCGAGCACCGGTGTCGCGGTCGCGGCGCGCCGGGCGGCGCGCATCGACGACTTGCACCACACGCGTCGTATGCTGATCTGCGCGATCTGAATACCACGCCAGGTGGGCGCGAGAATACCCGTTCCGCCTCCAGCAGAGCGCGCGGGCTGCCTCGATCGGCGGCATCGCGCTACGATCGGTAACACGTCGGGACGTCGCGCTACGATCGGTAACACGTGGACCGCGGGCGCGCGCCTGTCCCGGCCCGGGCGCGCGCGCCGCGCCGCGCCGCGTCGCGTTGCGCCTCGGCTCAGGTGCGCGGCCGGGGTATCCCGAGCCGCTGCCGGCGCTCCCACAGCGCCTTCCGGCTGATGCCGAGGCGACGGGCGATCTCCGTCTCCGTGAGCTCGTGCTGGTGCTCGAGGACGAAGCGGCGGAAATAGCCCTCGAGCGAGTCGGACAGGGGCTCTCCTTCGCGCGCGGCCGGCGCGGAGGCGGGCGAGGACGGCTGCGGGGGCTCGTCGAGCCCGAGCAGGGCCTCGCCGATCTCGCCGGCGTCGGCGAGGACCAGGGCGCGGTGGATGGCGTTCTCCAGCTCCCGGACGTTGCCCGGCCAGCGGGCCGCCGCGATGGCGGCGCGCGCCTCCGGCGACAGCGTGAGCGGCAGCCGCCCCGTCGCCCGCGCGTGCCGCTCGAGCAGCGACTCCGCGATGCGCACGGCGTCGCCCGCGCGCTCGCGCAGCGGCGGCAGGCGGATCTCGAGGACCCGCAGCCGGAAGTAGAGATCGCTCCGGAACGACCCCTCGCGCACCATCGCCACGAGATCCCGGTGCGTCGCGGCGATGAGGCGCACGTCGACGCGCCGGGCGCGGCTCGCGCCCACGCGCCGCACCTCGCCGGTCTGGAGGAAGCGGAGCAGCCGCGCCTGGACCCTCGACGGCAGCTCGCCGATCTCGTCGAGCAGGAGCGTCCCGCCCTCCGCGGCCTCGCAGAGCCCCGCGCGCGCCGAGGGCGCGCCAGGGATGGCGCCGCGCTCGTACCCGAAGAGCTCGGCCTCGATCAGCTCCTCGGGGATGGCCGCGCAGTGGACCGGGACGAACGGGAGGTGCCGCCGCGGGCTCAGCCGGTGCACGGCGCGGGCGAGCGTCTCCTTGCCGGTGCCGCTCTCGCCGAGGACGAGCAGCGTCGCCTCGCTCGGCGCGACCTTGCGCGCCTGCGCGAACACCTCCCGCATGGCCGCGGAGCCGCCGATCATGCCCTCGAGCACGTCGTCGTCGGGCGGGGGCGGCGCGAGCGACCCGGGCGAGGGCGCGCGCGGCGCGGCGGCCTCGGGCGGCGCGCCCCGCCCGGGCCGCGCGCTGGCGAGGTGGCGCTCGACGAGGGCGACGAGCTCGTCGTGATCGAACGGCTTCGACAGGTAATCCGCGGCGCCGCGCTTCACGGCGTCCACGGCCGCCTTCACGGTCGCGTAGCTCGTCATGAGCACGACCGGCGCGCCCCCGCACCGCCCGACGAGATCCGTGCCCGGCGCGCCGGGCAGGCGCACGTCGGCCAGCACCAGATCGAACGCGCCGAGATCGTGGTCCGCCGCGGCCTCGGCGACCGACCCCGCCTCGACGACGTCGTGCCCGTGGCGGGTCAATAACCGCCGGAGCTCCGCCCGGATGATGACCTCGTCCTCGACCAGCAGGATCCGGCTCATGGCTCCGCCTCGTGTCCTCGCCGCCCCTCGCCCGCGCCCGCGTCCGCGAGCGGGAGCCGGACGATGACCGTTGTTCCCTGCCCCACCGCGCTCCGCAGCGCGAGGGTCCCGCCGTGATCCTGGACGATCGAGCGCGAGAGCGGAAGGCCGAGCCCCGTGCCGCTCGGGTCGCGCTTCGTCGTCACGAACGGCTCCAGCACCACGGCGAGGAGCTCCTCGGGGATGCCGCTGCCGTGGTCCTCGACCTCGACCACGATCTGGCCCGCCTCGATCCGGCCCCGGACGGCGACGGTCGCGCCGTCCTCCGAGGCGTCGCGGGCGTTGGCGAGCAGGTTGACGAAGACCTGCACGAGCTCGCGCCGCTCCCCGATGACGACGAGCGACTCCGGGCAGTCCTGCTCCACGCGGATGCGCGGCGCCGCGCGGTCGAGCCGGATCAGCCGCTCGGCCTCGGCGATCACCTGGGCGAGCGGCACGCGCCCGACCCGCGCGCGCGGGATCTCGCCGGGCGACGGAACGGCGCCGGTGCGGCTGTGCTCGAGGAGCGATCGCAGGATGGCCTCGATGCGCGCCGCCTCGCCGACGATGAGGCCCGCCCGCGCGCGGATCTCGTCGCTCTCGGCCTCGGCGCGGAGGTTCTGCGCGACGCAGGCGATGCCGGTGAGCGGGTTGCCGATCTCGTGGGCCACGCCGGCGGCGAGGCGGCCGAGCTGGGCCAGGCGGTCGCGGTGGGCGAGCTCCGCCTCGAGCGCGCGCCGCTCGGTGCGATCCTCCACGAGGAGGACCACGCCCCCCGAGGCGGCGCGCGCGTCGATCGGGTCGAGCGCGGCGCGGTGCACGCGCAGCGCGCGCACGCGCCCGGCCACGGGCGCCTCGATCTCGTCGGCGCCGGCGTCGCCGGCGGAGGCCGCGGTGGCGGCGCGGGCGAAGAGCTCCGCGAACGGGGCGGGCAGCCGGTCGAGCGGCGCCCCGACGAGGTCGCGCTCCTCGACGCCGACGAGCGCCTCGAGGCGCCGGTTCACGAGGCTCACCGCGCCGTCGGGGCCCACGGCGCACACCCCGAGGGGGAGCTGCGCGAGCACCGAGCGGAGCCACCGCCGCAGGAGGTCGAGCTCCTTCGCCGCGCCGACGAGGCGCGTCTCGCCGCTCGCGAGGCGCCGCTCCAGCCACCTGAGCTCCTCGGTGAGCGCGCCGCGCGCCCCCGCGCCCTCGGCGGGGGCGCGCGCCTCGGCGACCGCCCGCGCGAGCACCGGGCCGACCAGCGGCGAGAGGTTGCGGTGCAGCCGCTCCTGGAGCGCGTGGAGCTCGGTGGGGCGCGTCTCGTCGCTGCGGATGTCGAGCTCCAGCCGCGCGCGCGTCACCTCGACGCCGGCCGCCTCGCGGCCGAGCAGCCGCGCGAGCCGCTCCTCCAGCGCGCTCACGCTCGGCGCCACGGTCGCGCGCTCGACCGACGGGCCGATCTCGCGCCGCCTGCACAGGCGCGCCGCCTCGCGCTCCTCGCGGGCCGGCGGGCGCAGGAGGGAGACCAGCCCGAGCGTCCCGCAGTTGACGACGAGCGACACGAACGTCGGCAGCGACCAGGTGTCCGCGGGCGCGGCGGGCGCCGCGACGCCCCCGACGCCCGCTGCGTCCGCGCCCCCGCGCAGCAGGAGCTGGAGCCACCCCGGATCGATGCCGGACACCTCGGGCAGGAGCGGCGCGAGGCACATGGCCGTCCACGCCGCGATGCCGGCCAGGAGCCCGGCGAGGAACCCCGCGCGCGTCGCGCGCTCCCAGAAGAGCACGGCGAAGAGCCCTGGCAGGAACTGCGCGAACGCCACGAACGACACGATACCGCTCTCGACGAGCAGCCCGTGGTGCGATTGCGCGCGGTGGAAGAGCCACCCGCCCACGAGGATGGCGGTCAGGAGCCCGCGCCGCAGCCACAGCACGCGCGCGTAGACGTTGCGGCGCAGGGTCCTCCGGGCGAGCGGCAGGAGCAGGTGCGTCGCGCTCATGTTCGCGAGGGCGACGGCGGTGACCATGGCCATGGCGCTCGCCGCGGAGATGCCGCCGATGAACGCGGCGAGCGCGAGCCAGCGCTGCCCGAGCAGCTGCGGCACGAGCAGCACGTAGCTGTCGGCGGGCTCCGCCGGGGCGAGGCGGGTCCCGGCCCACAGGACGGGCAGCACGGGGAGGTTGAGCGCGAGCAGGAAGAGCGGGAAGGCCCAGGCCGCGGTGGCGAGCGCCCGGACGCCGGCGCCGGTGGCGAAGGCCATGTGCCACTGCCTCGGCAGCAGGAAGGCCGCGGCGAAGCTGATGACGAGCATCGACGTCCAGCCGCTGTCGTCGCGCACGGGGCGGCCGAGCGCCTCGACCTCGGCCGCGTGCGCGCGGAGCCAGGCCGTGAGCCCGCCCGCCCCGCCGAACGCCCCGAGCACGGCGACGAGGCCCACGACCGCGAGCACGACGAGCTTCGCCGCGGACTCGAACGCGACGGCCGTCGAGAGGCCGTCCTCGCGCCCCTGCTCGGCGGACGGGCGGGCGCCGAAGAACGCCGTGAAGAGCGCGAGCAGCGCGCAGAAGGTGGCGCCCACGGCCTCCTCGTGCCCCGGCCCCGAGAGCACGCGGACGGACTGCTCGGTCGCGCGGAACTGCTGCGCGATGTAGGGCACGCTGGCGATGACGGAGAAGGCGGCGACGATCGCCCCCGCGGCGGGGCTCTGGAAGCGGAAGGCGAGGAGGTCGGCGAGCGAGGAGAGGCGCTGCTCGCGCGTGATGCGCAGGACGCGCGACCAGAGGAGCGGCGCGGCGATGCACGCGAGGGTCGGGCCCAGGTAGACGGCGAGGAAGACGAGCCCGTGGCGCTGCGCGAAGCCGACGCCGCCGTAGTAGGTCCACGACGAGGCGTAGACGCCGAGCGAGAGGGCGAGCACGAGCGGGTGCCGCGGGAGCGCGCGGGGGAGCCGCTCGCGCTGCGCGGCGAGCGCGATGGCGGCGAGCGCGGCCAGCCAGGCCACCGTGGCGAGCAGGAGGACGCGCACGTCGATCATGGCGGCGGCCCCCGATCACGGCGGTCCTCCTCGCCGCGGTCCCCGTCGCCGCGGCCCACGCGCGTCGCGAGCGCGGCGAGCGCGATCAGCGCGACCCACACCGCGAAGATCGCCGCGACCGCGAGCAGGCCGCGGGCCCAGAGCAGGCGCGCCGGCGACACGAGGAGGACCGTGCCCAGCAGCACGAGCACGAGCGCGCGGTCCACCGCGCCGGCCTCGGTGTCGTGTCCTCCGCTCATGGGGTGAGGCGACGCATCATAGGAGAAGGGTGCTCGGGCCCGCAGCGGCGAAACACGCGCGGACGCACAGCGCGACGCGTCACCGCGGGGCCGGGGCGCCGCGATCCGGGGCGCGGCGCCGGTCCCGGGGAGATCTCAGCGCACGCACCGCACCCAGGCGGCCGTGAAATGGTTCCACGAGCCGCTCGCGCCGGCGTTGAACCCGGTGAAGCCGTCGTCGAAGTTGAGCGCCCAGGCGACCTGAGCGTCCCTCGCGGCCGCCTCGGCGGCCCAGTACCCGTTGTCGCTGCGGGCGCCGTACTTCGTGTCGGGGAGCATCGCCCGGTGGATCGACGGCGCCACCTGGGCCTCATCGACCCGGGTCGAGAGCTCTCGAATGCTCGGCAGGCGAAAGGCGTGGCCGTTGAGATCGAGCGTCGCGCAGGAGCGCTTCGCGTCGGCCCGGCTCATCGTGGTCGAGGAAGTGGCCTGCTGCCATATCAACCCCGTGTAGTTGTCCCTCACCTCGCCGGGGAACACGACGGTGTACTGGTCGGGCGGCGCGACGGCCGGGCTGCTCGGCGCCTCCCCCTCGCCGTTGCCCCGCACGCAGCGCAGGCTCGCCGCCGTCGCCTTGGAGTAGGCGTTGCTGACGATCCCGTCGCTCACGTGAGGGACCTGCTGGGCGGCGCGCTACGCCCGGCCGATGAGCACGGGCCGATCCGGCACGGATTGACAGAGGACCTCGAGCTCAGATGCCAAAGAGCTCCTGGAGAAACACGCCGCCCTTTCCGGCCCCTGCATGCGTGAAGAACAGGCGCCCCGCCCCGAAGCCGCCCCCGTCCGCGACCCACTCGGCCGCGTGCGCGCGCAGCCGGGCGATGGGGCGCGGCGGGAACGCGAACGGCGAGCGCGAGCGGTAGACGAACGTGGCGTCTTCGTGGACTGGATAGCTCGTGACCGTCAGGTAAAACCATCCCCCCCGCGCGAACACGAACGGCGACTCGGTATGACCGCTGTTGTGCATCGCGGTCTCCGGCCCGAGCGTGAGCGCCATGGCCGGCGGGCTCCAGTGGGCGAGATCCAGCGACGTGCGGTAAGCGACGCCGCTCAGGCGCAATTCCCGCGAGGCGCAGCGCGTGTAATACACCACCCACAGATCGCCCAGCCGGACGAGCATCGGATCGCGGGCGACGCAGATGTCCTCGAAGAGCGTCCTCCCGTGGCGGGCCCAGGCACGACCGTCGCGCGAGCGCGCGATCCGGAAGCCGGACCGGTCGGGATCGGGCGTGCCCACGTGGAAGATCATGACCAGGCTGCCGTCTCGATCCCGGACCACGTGGGGGGCCCAGATCCAGCGCTCGTCGGCGAGGGCGTGGGTGGAGAAGCGCTCCGGGGCGAGCGCGAAGCTCGGTGAGGCGGCCTCGACCCAGCGCGCCGGCCCGGGCCCAGGCGCCGTGGCCAGGACGAACGCCCGCTCGGTGTCCGGCCGATACGGCTCGGGGTTGAAGATGCCCGTGAGCATCCAGCGGCCGTCGGGGAGCTGGATCATCGAATGATCGTTCACGTAGAACGGGCCCCCGGGGAGGCCCTCGGTGTCGAAGATCTCCACCGCGGGGCCCTGCCTGAGCTGCGGCGCGGGAGGCCCGGAGAAGAACCGCAGCGTGTAGCCGCCCTCGCTCCAGGGCGCGGGGGAGCTCGTCGCGTCGATCTCGAGGGCCGGGCGCCTGCCCGCGCCGCATTGACCGGGGGGCAAGTCGATCCAGAGCGCGTCCTCCGCGAACGAGCGGACCGGGTTTGCCTGCATCTCGTGGATCGTGCCGACGTCCCGCCCATCGAGCCTCACGCGCGCCGTCTGGGGGGCCTTCGCCGCGGAGTACGCGCGGAGGAGCAGGAGCCCGCGCGCCTCGGGCGGGCATTCGACCTCGATCCGGGTGATCCCGCGGCCCTCGCGGGACAGCATGAGCCGCCGGGGCGAGGAGCGCTCGGCGTCGACGGCGGAGTGCGCGCGGCGCCCCTCCCCGCGCACGGGGATCGGCTGCTCACCGAGCACGCGATACTCCGGGAATGCGTAGGAGAGCCCCAGCGAGCGCACCCGCAGCGGCGTGTAGGCGCCGGTCGGTCCGGCTTCCATGCCGAAGCGCAGGCCGGAGCGGCTCACGATGGGGTCGGCCACGTGCAGGCGGTACAGGGAATGGGAGAACCGGGCTCCTCTCCCCCCGTCCTCGGGATTGTCGACGAGGAAGCGGAGCTGGCCGCTGAAGGCGTTGCTGTGCGGGCCCAGGAAATAGAAGCCGCCGTTGAAATAGTCCTCGGTGCCGGTCCCGATCTGCAGCGGGTACGACATCCCGTCGGTCCGGATCATCTCGTCGCCCTCGAGGTACGTCCGGTCGTCGGGGCGGCCGCCGCGGATCTGCTCGATGAGGGCGACGACCTGGAGCGGCTCATCGCTCTCGACGAGGGGCATCGTCGTCTCCCGCCCGGGGGCCGTCTGGTCGCGGTACTGCGCGAGGAGCCGCACGCCGGGGCGCGCGGGCGCGAGGTCGACGGCCGCCTCGATGCCCGCGATGGCCGCTCCGGGCGCGGCCTCGAGCGCGAGCGACTCCCCTTCGGCGAGCGGGATGGGCAGCCGCGTCGCGAGCCGGCCGGCTCCCGCGCCATCGGGCGCCCAGGCGGCGTGCAGCGCGCTCCGGAAGGTGGTCCATCCGCCGTCAACCTCGGTGCCCGTGCTGGCCAGGCCGAAGAAGAAGGACGCGGGCACGGGCGGCTGCCCACCGATCCTCACCGCCAGGTCTCTCAGGCTCCCGGCGGGGATCCGGATGTCGAGGCCCGCCACGGTCGCGGGGCCTGCCGCCAGGAGCAGCGGGGCGCCGGGGCGCAGGGCCTCCCGGGGAGACGGGGCGGGCAGGGTGGCGGTCCAGTCCTCGGCCATGAAGCGCTCGAGCTGCTCGGGCGTCGGACCCGACGCGGCGCCGGGGCCCTCGCGGTAGGTGATCTGATAATAGACGGGGACGCCCCGGAAGCGGACCTTGGCCTCGCTGGACCAGGCGAAAGGGACGTAGCTCGTGAAGGCTCCCGAGCTCGCCTCGACGCCGAGCGCGAGGGGCGATCTCCAGGGGCCCCTGCCCTCGAAGAAGTCGTGGGGCGATCCGCGGAAGGCCGTGCGTCCGTCGATCTCGATCCAGAGCTCCTGGTCGGGTTTATCGAGCTCCGCGCGCGGGGCAGTCATCCAGATCCGCGTGATTCTCCCCTCACCGCGGGCGTGGAACAGGACCTGGTGATCGCCTTCGCGGGCGATCCCCGGGCGATAGCCGTCGTCATTGCCGCCTGCGGGGTCGTGCGTGGTCACGCTCCGGGTGATCCACCCGGGGTGAAAGGAGAGGAGATCTTCCAGCACCGGCGCGATGGACGCCGCGCCCGGCGCCATGGCGAGGGACGCCCCGAGGAGGTGGCGAATCGCGCGGGAGACAAAGAGGTCCAGGCGTGCGCCCGCGGCGCGCACGTTGTGGGTTCCGGCGTGCATGAGCGCAACCTAAGGGCGCGGACGGCGCCGAGGGAGCGGGCGCGGCCAGGTATCTCGCTTGCACCACCGCGGGGAGAGACCACGCGCGACGCTCCGGGCGCGCATTCGAGGGGTAATCCATGCGCACTCGAGACGATCGACGCGCCGTCGGAGGGCCGATCCGCATCGGGCTCTCCGCGCGCGCTCGCGGGCTGCTCCTCTCGCTCCTCGCGCTCTCCCCGCTGGCGGGCGCTGGCGGCCGCGCGCCGGGCTGCGCGTTCGCCGAGCCCGTGGAGCAACGGGCCCCGCCGGGAATGCCCGGAAGGACGCGGCCGCGGCTCGATCGCGCGGCGTATGCCGAGCGGCTCCGTGCGATGTGGGTTGGCGCGTGCATCGCCAACTGGACGGGGCTGCGGACGGAGGGCGTCCGCATCGAGCGCCCCTTCTTCACCGACGCCGACTGGGGGAAACCCCTGGGCCGCGACGGGGCGCGGATCGACTTCGTGCTCCTCGACCCCTGCCCAGCCGACGACGACACCGACATCGAATATGTCTACCTGCACCTCATGACCGAGGCCGGGAAGCTCTTTCTCTCTCCCGAGGAGATCCGGGACGGGTGGCGCGCGCATATCCGTGATTTCATATGGGTCTCCAACCGGAGGGCGCGCGACCTCCTGGAGCGAGGCGTGCTGCCCCCGGCGACGAGCCATCCGGCGCTCAATCCGTACGCGCTCCACATCGACGCACAGCTCACGACGGAGATCTTCGGCGCCCTCGCGCCCGGCATGCCGGGGCTCGCGCTGCGGATGGCCGACCTCCCCATCCGGACCACGGCCCGCGATCACGCCGCGCACGCGGCGCAGTTCCATGTCCTCCTCTTCTCGCTCGCCGCGACCGTCGATCCGGAGAAGCCGCGGCAGGAGGAGCTCGTGCGCATCGTCCGGGAGGCCAGGGGTCATCTGCCGGACGGGTCGAAGGCCGCCGATGTCATCGATTTCGTGGTGTCCGCGTATCTATCGACCGAGGATCGCGATGATTGGGAGAGCGTTCGCGACGCCATCGCGCATCGCTACCAGGAACGGGCCTGGGCGCACGGCTTCGTGTACCGGGGGTTCACGGAATCGGCGATCAACCTGGCGACCGGGACGATGGCCCTGCTTTTCGGCGGGGGGAACTTCCTGCGTACCGTGCAGATCGGCACCCTGTCCGGATGGGACTCGGACAACGGCACAGCGACGATGGGCGCGCTCGTGGCGCTCATCGGCGGGATGGAGGAGCTGCGCCGATCCTTCCCGGGGGCACGTGTTTCCGAGCGCTACCACGTCCACCGCACGCGGCCCACGCTCCCGGACCGGCTGCCGGAGGATCGCGAGGCCGAGGACACCTTCACGGCGATCTCGACGAGGATGGTCGCGCTGGTGGATCGCGCCGTCCAGGAGGAGGGCGGCCAGGTCGAGTCGACCCGGTGGGTGCTCCCTGGCTCTCGATCCGACCCGGGTTGGCTCTGCGACCCGACCCGGGTTGGGTTCTCGTCGTCGTCGACCCCGACCCGGGTTGGGTTCTCGTCGACCCCGACCCGGGTTGTGGTTCTCCGCCGACCCGGGTTGTAACCTTCCCCTGTTGTAGTTCTCCTTGACGAGTTGGCAGAAATTCCGTTCGGATCGAGGGCATGGAAGAGCCGTTCTCCCCAGCGATCCTGATACCGCGGGCGGGTCGTGCGCTGGCCGCGAGAGCCGTTCCGGGCGAGGACCCGTCCCGACGGCTTTGTGCTCGAGAGTCCATGGTCACGAGAGAAAGATGCACACTTGAGCATAGCGCCGAGGCGAGCGCCACATGACGGACGCCTTATCTTGGAGGCGAAGTATGTCGATGTTGAGGATAAGCACAATACTCTTGTTCATCGGTCTCATCTGTGCGAGCTGCACCTTGAGCGAGGAGGAGGCTCGGGAGAAGTTCGACGCGATCGTGGCCGAATCGAACGCATGCAACGATGTCTCTGAATGCGTTTATGCGTCTGCCGGCTGCCCGCTCGGGTGTGTCGTGGCCGTGAACAGCGCAAGACAAACGGAGGTAGAGGAAGAGGCGCGCGCGCTCATCGAGGACTACGAGCGCGGTGGGCGGTCGTGCGCGTACGACTGCGCAGTACCGGGTCCGCTCGAGTGCATCGGGGGCCGCTGTCAGGAGGGCGCCTCACCCTGACGAGCGCCTCGCCACGAGCCGATCGTGGAGACCCATCCGACCGCACGCTCCCCGACGACGCGTCGAGGCCGTCTCACCATCGCGCTCCCGCGCGCGGTTCTATACCGCGAGCACCGCGTCGTCCACGCTGACGCCATGAAACGTGCGCATCCACCATGTCCCCACCGGGAACAGGACGCTACGCACACCAGAACACCATCGTTCGAGCGCCGCCTTGTACGACGCGCGGAACGCGCGCACAGCGGCAGCAGCCGTTCGCCGCGCGTCGCCCTGGTCACGGCCGACGGCGAACGTCGGATTGCGCACACGCAGCCCCTCGAAGCTCGTAGCTCGCTCGTAAGGGGAGACCTCACTGGCCCGCTCGGCTCCTAGGAAGCCACGTCCTTGCCCCTCCAATTCCGCATGGGCCTGCGCTTCCTGGCGTTCGAGCTCGGCAGCGACCTCATGACGGAAGCCCTCTGCGTTCTCCTGTTCGATGCCCGGCGGCAGCGCGAGCGGGAGCGTCGCTTCCTCGGCCCACTGAGGATTCTTGGGGTCGAGGTACGCCGACGGACGCGTCGCGTGGAGCGCGCCACGGCCGAGCTCCCCCACCTCCACCTTGGCGCCCGGCCATTCCCTCGCATGCCGAACCAGTCCGGCCGCCACCGGGTTCGCGAGCACGTACGCGATCTTCTCCACCACCGCCGTCTGCGTCAGCAGCCGTACCACGCTCGTGGCCTCATGGTCCCAGACCGGACCTTCCCACTTGCGCAGCACCTTCGTGCCCAGCGCGACGATGCGGTGGAAGAACTGCAAGAAGCGCGGTAGCACACCCTGCATATCAGTCACGACCAGGTGCAGATGTGTCGACATCGCGCAAAGGGCATGAACTTCGACGCCGTAGCGGCGGGCCGAGACAGCGAGGGCGTAGACCAACAGCTGGTTGATGGCCGCATCTGGGCGCAGCAGCAGGTGCCGGCGCAGGACCCGACGGGTGAGCAGGTAGGTCGCGCCTGGAACGATCTCGCGTGGCTGGCTCATGGCCGGAGCGTAGAGACAAGCGTCGTGCCGTGAGTCGGCGTGAATCATTTCAGTGGGTTACCCCGCTCGGAGGGTGGCGGCCGCCGGCTTCCGCCAGATTCCGCCACACTTGCCGGAGCGCGCTGCGCTGGTCCAGCCCGGGCTGCTCGGCCAATCGTTGGGCAGCGGGTCGCACAAAACCCGCCCCAACCTGGGTCGGGGTCGCCCCAACCTGGGTCGGGCCTCCCCAACCTGGGTCGGGCCTCCCGGGTCGCGCCTCCCCCCCCACCCCAACCTGGGTCGGGCCTCCCGGGTCGGGTCGCGCCTCCCCCCCCCACCCACCCCAACCTGGGTCGGGCCTCCCCCCCCAACCTGGGTCGGGCCTCCCCACCCCCAACCTGGGTCGGGCGTCCCCCTGGGTCGGGCCTCCCCCAACCTGGGTCGGGCCTCCCCACCCAACCTGCGAACCCCGTCGCCCCGGGCCGAGGCATGTGATATCTGGAGCGGGTGACCGAGCCCGTATCCGATCTTATTCCCACCCTCGTCGGTCGCTCGAGCTCCCATTTCACGCGCGTCACGCGCATCTTCGCCGCGGAGCTCGAGGTCGCATACGCCTTCGAGGTTGTCCCCGACCTGCGATCCATGAACGCCGCGGATTTCGCGGGCAACCCCGCGCTGCGCTTGCCAATCCTGCGAACCGGGGCGACCACGTGGCTCGGCACGCTCAACATCTGCCGCGAGCTCGCGCGCCGGGCACCGGTGCAGCGGCCCGTAGTCTGGCCCGAGCACCTCACCGCCGCCCTGGCGGCGAACGCGCAGGAGCTCGTCGTGCAAGCCATGGCCACCGAAGTCTCGCTGATCATGAGTCAGCTCGCGGGCACGCCCAGGGACGACGCGCATCTCACCAAGCAGCAGCAGAGCCTGCTCAACATGCTCACCTGGCTCGACGACAACGTCCAGGCGGTACGCGCCGGCCTGCCCCAGGATCGCGCCCTCAGTTACCTGGAGGTCTGCATGTTCTGCCTCGTCACGCACCTCGAGTTCCGGAGTATGCTGGCCACGAGCGGCTACCGGGCCCTCGCGGCCTTCTGCGAGGAGTACGGCCAGCGCGCATCGACCCAGGCAACCACGTATCGCTTCGACACTCCGTGAGTCCGCCCGGCGTATCGCCTCCAGCGCCGAGGGGCGCCGTGCGGCATGGCAGGCGCGTAACGCTCTGGCCGCACATTTGCCCGACGGCCCTGCGGCCCGGGCACCGTCAGTCCTGATTCGTAGAATGCAAAGAGGAGCCCACATGAACCCCCGACCCACTGGCCGCGTCCGAAACACAGCGACAGGCGCCGATCTCGTGATCACCCGCAGCTTTCGCGCTCCCATCGAGGACGTCTGGCGTAGCCTCACCGCCTCCGAGAGCACGGCGCGCTGGATCGGCCCATGGGAGGGGGGAGCGGGGCCCGGCACGACGGTGCGCCTCCAGATGGCATTCGAGAAAGGTGCGCCTTCGTGCGACATCTCGATCGACGCTTGCGAGCCGCCGCATCGCCTCGCGGTCTCGATGAAGGATGATCACGGCGACTGGCGGATCGAGGTCTCGCTCACGACACAGGGCGAAACCACCGAGCTCATGTTCGTCCAGCACCTCACCGATCCGGCGCTCGCCGGCGACGCCGGGCCGGGCTGGGAGTATTACCTGGACATGCTCGCCGCCTCCCGCCTCGGCGAGCCGCTGCCCGACTTCGCCGACTATTATCCGGCGCAGCGTGCTTACTACCTGGGCGACGCACGCGCGCAGGAGTAGCCAGCGCCGGCGCGCGAAGGCTCGGCCCACGCGCGAGAGCGCAACTCCTCGTCCATGGGCCTGGGCAACGGCTGGCCGACGCGAGCTGCGACACGATGTCCAGCGGCCATCTCCAGCACATCAACGGCATCGCGGACGGCAACGGCATCGCGTCATCTCGTCGCGCCGCTCGGACGGCAGCGGCTCCATCCTGGATCGGCACAGCCCCCGCGCGGCGTTCGTCAACAACGTCGGCTCTCGCAACGGCGGGCCTCGCATTCGCCTGATCCGCAGCCCCGATGCCGTGATCGTGAGCGACACCCGCGAGGGCTGCCCGCGCGCCGCGGCGCCGGGCTCAGCGCTCGCCCGCGAGCGCGCGCGAGAGCTCGCGCAGGAGCGCCGCCCCGTCGCCCTCGTAGGCCTGTCCGTGCATGCAGGCGAGCACGCGGGGAGACGTGGCCGCCAGCTTCTCGAGGAGCCGGGGCGCGTCGCGGCCGTGCGCGTAGTAATCCATCGACCGGCGCATCGCCTCGCTCGGCGCGAGGATGTCGTCGCGCGTGAGCGCGGGGCGGCCCCCGCCGGGCTGCGTGAACAGGTCGCCGCAGAGCAGCGTCCCGGTCGACTCCTCGAACAGGTACCCGCACTCCCAGCCGTGCGGCAGGTGGGGCGCGTCGAGCCAGCGCACGCGGCGCTCCCCGAGCGCGAGGACCTCGCCGTCCTGGAGCGCCCGCGGCGCGCGATCGAACAGGTCCGCGTCGACCATCGCGGCGACCCGCCCGCACACCGGCACCGCCTGCGGGGCGGCGTCGAGCAGCGCGTTCATGGCGCCGCACTCGTCCGCCTCGCAATGGGAGAACGCCACGTAGCGCAGCCGCTCGACCGGCATCACCCGCGCGATCGCCGCGCGCACCGCCGGAAACAGGCGGCGCGGGCCGGTGTGGAACAGCAGCGGGGCGTCGTCGAGCAGGAGATACTGGTTGAACGAGAACGCGGTCTCGCCGGTCCCCATCGGCGTGTGCAGCTGGTAAATCCCGTGGGCCACCTCGGTGACCCGGGTCTCCGTCAAGGGATCCGTCATCTCTCCTCCTCTCCGGCCGCGCCGATCAGCTCGCCGCGGCGGCCTGCTGCGCCTCCGCGCGCGCGCGGAGGCGCTGCCTCGCGGAGGGGCCGCCCGGGTGGCGCACCGAGGCGACGGCGCGAGCCATCGCGTCGCGCCAGTAGCGGGCGACGTCCTCGCGCTCCGTGAGCAGGGCGTCGATGGCCCCGTGGTCGGTCTCGAGCTCGACCGAGAAGCGGTCGCCGCGGGGCACCACGTGGATGCCGTGGACCTCCCCCGCGGAGATCGCGGCGCCGAGCCGGCCCTCGGGCCGCAGATCGATGGCGCCGGCGCGGCTCACCCACGGCGCGACGACGAAGCGGCCCTGCGCGAACCACGCGACCGGCGCCGAGCGCGCCGCGTACCTGGACGAGAACCTCGCCACGCCGAGGAACGCGTAGCCCGCGAGCGAGAGCAGCGCGGCGGCGCTGCCGACGCCGATCGCGATGCCGCTGTCGCCCGCCGAGGCGCTCCGCATCACCTGGATCCAGAGCGCGAGCGCGCCGAGCAGCAGCGCGGCCCCGATGAGCCCGTTGCGGGCCGCGGACGAGCGCGGCCCCCGGCTCGCGTGGTCTCGCAGCACGAGCAGCTCCCCCTCGCTGCGGAGCGCGAACCGCGAGAGCGCCGCGGCCGTGAGCGGCGGCGCGGGCTCGGGCGCGGGCTCGGGCAGCGACCGCGGCGCGATGGCGTCCGGCGGCTCGGTCGCCCGCGCGGTCTCGAGCGGGACGCGCAGCGAGGCGGCCAGCGGCGCGGCCACCGCCTCGACGAGCGCCTCCGCCCGCGCGGCCTCGAGATCCTGCGCCTCGGCCACGAGCAGGCGCTGCGCTGCCCCGGCGCGCCCCGCCGAGGGCTCCTTCGGCGCGAGCGCGAGCCAGGCGGCGGCGAGGGTCCGCTCGCGGCCGCACGTGGCCGCGCCGCAGCACGGGCGCTGCGCCGTGGTCACCTCGACGCGCACGGCCTCGCGCGGCTCGACCGCGCCCTCGCCCGCCGCCCCGGCGCCGCCCTCCCCGGATCGCGCCCCCTCACCGCCGGCGAGCCGCAGCGGCGCGATCCGGACGACGCTCGCGCCGCGCTCGATCCGGAGCCACACGGGATCGCGCGGCGCCGGGCCGAAGGGGGTGTCCTTGTCGCGCGTCGGCGCGCCGAGCTCGGGCGCCGCGCGCAGGAGCAGCGGCGCTCCGCCGTCCGCCGCGAGGGCGCGCGCCGCGCCGGCCGGATCGCCCAGCGGGTCGAGGGCGGCATCGGCGCTGTTGACCCCAAGGGCGCGGAGGGCGTGCGCGACCTCCGCGTCGAACGCTGCACTGCTCGACTCGGGCATGGCGGCACGTTTGCCCCGGCTGCGCTGGGTTGTAAAGCGGGCCCGTCCGCGCCGGCACATCCACGACGCGCCCAGCATGGCGAGCAGCAGGGCTCCTCCGACGCCCCGCGGCCGCCCCCCCGCCGCGCAGGAGCAGCCCGCGCCGCGCTCGCCCTCTCCCACGCCGTCGCGCCCTGACCCCTCCCCGGCCCCACCCCCTGCCCCCGGCGCGGCGCCGCCCGCGCCGCCCGCGTCCTCGACGCCGCCGCCCGCGGCCGCCGTCGGGCCCGCCCCCGGGCCGCCGCCCGAGCTCGCCGCCGTCGTCCCGCCGATCGGGTAGAGCGCGCAGACCCCCTCGATGTCATCGCTCTCGAGCGATCGCATCGTGGTCCCCCCCGGATAGAACCCCAGCATCGTCGCGTCGCGCGCGTTCGTGTGGCCGAGGCCGAGGAAGTGCCCTCCCTCGTGGGTGGCGATCGACTGCACGTCGACGCAGCCCCCCTCCCCGCTGTCGTTCCAGCAGAAGCCCACGTCGTTGAACGCCATGTCCGCGTCGTCGATGACGTCATCCGGCCCCCACACCGGCGTCGTGATCGCGAGGATCGCCTCCGCGTCGCCGAACGCGTCCGGCCAGCGGTCGCTGATCCAGAGGATCACGTTGTCGCCGTCGTCGAAGTCGTATCCCGCGTCCGTGTCACCGAGGTGCACGGCCTGCCACGCCGTGCAGCCCGGGCTCGACCAGGCGGCGAACCCGGCCTCGACGGCGGCGACCACGACCCCGGAGAGCGGCTCCGGGATCGTCTTCCGGTGGATGTGGTAGCGGACCGGCAGCTCCCCCCAGCGGGGGACGACCTCGAGGTCGAGCGGCGCCCACGCGGCGGCCTCGCGGGCCCCGGCGAGCAGCGCCGGCCCGGCGGCGAGCGCGGCCGCCAGGGCGAGCGCGGCCCTCGAGCGTCCCTTCATCCTCCCGTCATTTTCGCCCTCTCACCGGCCCTCCACCAGCACCTCGAGCTCCTCGGGCTCCGCGCCCCCCTCGAGGGGCAGCCGCACCTCGACCCCCTCGTGGACGGGCAGGATCGCCGGGATGGGCCAGGCGCGCGGCGCGCGGCCCTCGTCCGCCGCGACCTCGCGGAGCGTGACGCCGCGCTGCGGGGCCACGCTGCCGTTGAAGAGGCAGGCGCGCAGCCGCCCCTCCTCCACCCGGACCGAGCAGGGGACGACCTCGGCCGTCGCGCGCCGGATCCGCGAGAGCGTCGCCTCCTCCTCGGGCGCGGCGGGCAGGAGCGACAGCAGCGCCTCGTGGGCGCGCGGATCCCGGTGCCACGCGAGCATCATCGCCGCGTGGATGCGCACGACGCGGTAACGCGCGCGCGTCAGCTCGAAGAACGCGTCCGGCGGCGCCGGCGCGATCCGGCCGCCGAGCATGCCCGTCACCTCCGGCTCGATCTGCACCTCCGTGCCGGGCGCCTCGACGTGCCACTTCACCGCGCGCCCGGGCGCGAGCTCGCCCTCCCAGAACAGCCCGCGCTCGGTGATCCCGGCGCGCTCGCCGCGGTGGTTGCGCCGCGCGAACGTGAGCAGCACGCGAAAATCGCTGAGGGGCTCGGCGCTGTTGTTGACGACCGCGAGCTCGAACTTGTACCGGCCGCGCGCCGGCCGCCGCGCGGCCCTGCCCCCGTCGCCCTCCTCGCCCCCCCCGCCGTACCGCCTGAGGATCGGCGCGATCACCCCCGCGCCGTCCTCTGGCCCGGTCGCCCCGAGCACGCTGAGGATCGGCACCCCCTGCTTCCAGAGCGGCGAATCCGCGCGGTCGCAGAGGCAGTGCGCGAGCGACAGCTCGGCGCGCTCCCGGCGCTCGCTCTCGAGGACCGCGGCCGACGCGCCGCGCGCCGCCGGCCCGAGGCCGCGCGCCGCCGGCTGCCCGGTCGGGGGCAGATCCCGGGGCGTCGCGAAGCGCTTCACGAACGCCATCGTCCCCACGATGCCGACCACGGCGAGCGCCGCGGGCACGAGCACGCGGGCCCGGAGCGGGAGCGCGTCGGCCCCCTCCTCGGCGCCGCGGGACGGTGGCGCCGGCGGCGCGGCGAGCGGCGTCGGCCGGGGCGCGAAGGCGGGCGCCGGGGCGCCGGCGTCCGGGCCCGCGAGCCGGTCCGGCGCGAAGCCCATGCGGCGCGACAGCTCCGCCATGAGCGCGTCGCGCAGGCGGTCCGAGGGGGGCCCGCCCCAGGCCGCGAGCCGCGCGGCGAAGCGCAGCGCGAGCCAGATCGCGAGCGCGACGAGGAGCGCGAACGACGCGGTCCCGAGCGGGCCGCTCGCGAGGTCATCCGGGGACAGCGCCGCGGCGAGCACGCCGACCGGCGCCGGCGCGACCCAGCTCGCCAGGCGGGCGCGCTGGCGCGCGCGGTACGCGCTCTCCATGGCCTCCATCGCCGCGGGCGAGGTCACGCCGGGCGCGCCGGGCAGGTCGCCCTCGAACCGCGCGAGCACGAAGCAGTTGTGCGGCGCGCACGCGGACGGATCGAGCGCGACGCACAGCGACTTGCCGCGCCGGAAGAGGCCGCGGACCGCGGTGTAGGGCACCGCGAAGCGGACCGGGGCGGCCACGGCGCCCAGGGCGAACCCCTCGGCGTAGCCGGCGACGTGGACGAGCTCCACCTCCAGCTCCGTCTCGGCGCAGGTGAAGCGCACCGCACCGACGGCATTGGCGCCCCCCTCGGCGATCGCCAGGGCAGCGACGGAGAACGCGCGGGCCAAGGTGGGCGCAACCTAACCGCGCGGGCCGGAGCGCTGCAACGGAAACCCGGCCCTCCGGGGCGCCCGGGCGCGGGCCGTGACCGTTGATCGCCCCGCTCCGGGTGCGTAAGACGTGCGCCATGAAGCTCACCCAACTGGTCCTCGCCGTCTCCTTCGCCGTCGTCCTCGGCCCGGCCGCGGGTTGCGAGGAGAAGGTCCCCGAGCCGGAGCTGCCGCCGGGCAGCGCCGTGCCCGCCGTGAAGCCCCCCGAGCCGGAGCCCGCCGACCTGATCAAGGAAGACGTCACCGTGGGCACCGGCGCCGAGGCGAAGGACGGCGACCGGGTCCGCGTCCACTACACGGGGCGGCTGCTGAAGAACAACGCCGAGTTCGACTCGTCCGTCGGCAAGGAGCCGTTCGAGTTCACGATCGGCGAGGCCGAGGTCATCAAGGGCTGGGATCTGGGCGTGGTCGGGATGAAGGTGGGCGGCAAGCGCAAGCTCACGATCCCCTCGCGCCTCGCCTACGGCGAGGCCGGCTCCCCGCCGAAGATCCCGGGCAAGGCGACGCTCGTCTTCGACATCGAGCTGCTCGGCGTCGGCGACGAGGGCAAGGACGAGGGCAAGGGCGACAAGGCCGGCGCCGCGGCGGCCGGGAAGAAGGGCGCGCCCAAGGCGGCGAAGTGATCCGGGGCCGCCGCGCTCAGACGACGCGCGCGAGCGCCTCGAGGAAGATCTCGTAGACCTCGAGCGGGTACTCGCCCATGTGGAAGATCCTGAACAGCCTGTCCGACAGCTTCCCCTGGGCCGCGTAGATCTCGAACACGTGCCCCTCGACCGGCTCGCTGGCGAGCCGGCTCGCCATCTCGTCATAGGTCCTCCCGGCGGGGATGTGCAGCGCGGTCCCGATCGACTGGAGCGGCATGCCCGGCCAGCGCGCGATCGTCAGCCCGAGCCGCTCGTAGCCCGGGCGCAGGATCGCGCAGCGCGCCTGGTACACGGCGTGTCGCCCGGCGACGCCGCCCGTCGCGGCGAGGTGGTCCAAGGCCGCGATCACCTGGCAGAGGCTCATCGGATCGATCGTGTAGGGGTGCGCGCCGCCCTGCTGGGCGCGCCAGGTCTTGTGCAGCTCGAGGCTGGGGACGCGGGCGGGGATGCGCTCCATCTCGGCGAGCAGGTCCTTGCGGACGAGCGCCACGGTCAGGTTCGGGTGGCTGTGGAGGCCCTTGTTGCAGGAGCCCATGACGGCGGAGACGCCGGAGCCCTCGAGGTCCATCGGCTCGACGAAGAGCGCGCTGATGCCGTCGACGAGCAGCTTCTTGCCGTATTTCCTGGCGAGCGCGCCGACCTCGGCCACGGGGTTCAGCGTGCACGTCGACGTGCCCCCGTACACGATGGCCACCGCGTCGGCCTCGTCCGCGGCGAGGACGGCCTCGATCTTCGCGAGGTCCGGGCGCTCGCCGTACGGGAGGCACAGGTCGACCACCGGCTGGCCGAGCGTCCCGGCGAACTCGAAGATCCGGTCGCCGTACGCGCCGTTCCGGACGACGAGGAGCCGCTCGTCACGGCGCAGGCAGGAGCCGAGCACGGCGGCCATCGACGTCGAGCCCGAGCCCGTCAGGAGGACGGCCTCGTAGCTCGGCGCGCCGAGCGCCTCGACGATGCCGCGGCGGGCCCGGTCGAGCAGCGGCCGGAGGCGCGGTCCGCGCGGGACGATCGGGCTCTCGCCGTAGGTGCGAGAGACCTGGTTCACCGCGTCCGGCAGGTGGAACACCGCGGGCGTGAGCGAGACGACGCGTGGTGAGGCGGCGGTCATGCCGCGAGGTGTAGCCCGAGAGCCGCGCGCGACGCAGCGGGGATCGCGCTACGGCCAGCGGAGCTGCTGCAGGTCGTCCCAGACCTCGCGCGCGGAGTGATAGCGGTACGCGTCGCGGCGGCGCAGCAGCTTGGCGATGACCTGGCTCAGCGGCGTGCCGAGCGCCTCGGCCTTCTGCCGCGGGGCGCCCTCGGCGATCTGCCGAGTGATCTCCTCGTAGGGGGCCTCCACGTCGATGGCCGGCAGGCCGGTGTGCATCTGGTACATGAGCAGCCCGAGCTGGTAGAGGTCGCTCTGCGTCGTCGTGTACCCCGCCGTCACGAGCTCCGGCACGAGGATCTTCGGGTTGGCGACCTGCGGGCGGAACCAGCGGGTGGTGCCGTCGAGCTGGTGGGCCACGCCGAAGTCGGTGAGCTTGACGAGCGGCCTGTGGTCGAGCTGGGAGATGAGCACATTGCCCGCGTGCAGGTCCGCGTGCACGACGCCGTTGTCGTGCAGGTACTGGAGCGTCATCAAGAGCTGGCGCGAGAGCTCCACGAGCAGCGACGGCTGGAACGGGGTGCCGAGCAGCGCCCTGAGGCTCGTGTCGCACCGCTCGAGCGCCAGGTAGAACAGGTAGTTCACCTCGAACGCGTCGTGGATGTAGACGATGTTCGGGTGGCGGAAGCTCTCCAGGCGGAGCATCTCGCGCGACCACTCCTCCTTGACGACCTGGTACGGCTTGTTCGCCGGTCGCAGCATCTTCAGGGCGTACGGCTGGCCGAACGGCCCGATGCACTCGTACACCGAGCCGTACTGGCCATCGCCGATGAGCGCTCCGATCACGTAGGTCCCCCGGGTCGAGGTCAGCGCGGTGCCCGGGACCGGGAACGGGATCAGGAACGAGCCGGTGGAGGACCAGGTCACGGCGCCGCCATCGTAACCGAAAACGACGGCGCGGGTTCACCCTGCGGCGCGCGCCCCGGGGCCCGTCAGCGCGGCGGCCCGCGGCGGCCGGCCGCTCACGAGGCGGCGAGCTTCCGCAGGACGTCCGCGGCCTCGGCCTGATCGAGCTCGAGGGCCTCGGCGACCTGGAGCAGGAGATCGCGCTCGCTGTCCCGAACGATGCCGTCCGCGACCACGACCTGGGCGGCCAGGGAGAAGGCGACCTTCCGGGCGGGCGGGGTGGCGAGCCGCTCCTTGAGCGCCGCGAGCCGGGCGGCGCGGCCCTCCTGCTGGAGCTGCGCCACGACGCGCTGGATGAGCTCGTCCATCGTGCTCTGGGGGATGCGGCGGTCCGTGAGCGACTCGACGCTGCGGGAGAAGTGCAGCTTCTCCTCCTGGCTGAACTCGCCGTCGGCGAACGCCGCGAGGAACATCAGCTCGATGAGCGCCTCCAGGTTGGGCTCATCCAGCGTCCGGAGCGGAGGAGGGCTCATGAGAGGCATGGGAAGGGTTTACACCGGGGCCTGGCGGGGCACTAGCCCGGAGCTCGGCCGCCAGACGCGACCGGGGCGGATGCGCCTCGCGCCCGGGGCAGGCGCCCCGTGCGCCCGGAGCAGACGGACCTGGGCGCGTTGGGGGAAGTCGATCGGTGTGTCATGAGTTCGAGCATGCACGTGCGCGAGCTCACCCCGGCGCTCCTCACCGCGCTCCTCCTCTGCGGTTGCGGCGGGACCGCCGCGAGCGCGCCGCGCCACGCCGCGTCGCCCGCGCGACCCGCCCCCGCAGCCGCGCCGGTCGTCGCGGCTCCGCCGGCGGAGGCGCCCCCGCCGAGGTTGCGGCTGCCTTGCGGGGACGACGATCTCGTCGGCTGCACGAACGGCTGCATCGACCACCAGATCGAGGATTGCGTGACGCTGGGGACGATGTACCTGAGCGGCGCGCGCGTCTCGATCGACGTGGAGCGGGCGCTCGGGTTGTTCAAGGCCGCCTGCGCGGAGGGGAGCGCGCGCGGCTGCCTGCGGCTGGGCGACGCCTACCACGAGAAGCTCGCGCGCGGCGACAGCGGCGAGGAGGCGGCGCTCTACGGGCGCGCCTGCGACGCGGGCGCGAACCTCGGATGCCTCGCCGCCGGCAGGGCCTACCTCCGCGGCGAGGGCGTGAGCGCCGACCCCGGGCGCGCGGCCGCGCTCTTCCGGCGCGTCTGCGAGCGCGGCAACGCCCCCGCCTGTGTCGAGCTCGGCGACCTCCACGCGCAGGGAGAAGGCGTGCCGCGCGACCCCGAGAAGGCGACCGAGCTGTTCACGAAGGCGTGCAAGCTCGGCTTCGACGAGGGGTGTCTCCGGGCGAGCCGCACCGGGGACGTCCTCCCGCCGCGCGACTGACGCGGCGGCCGCCGCGCAGCCCGCTGCCCGCCTCGCCGCGCAGCCCGCTGTCCGCCTCGCCGCGCAGCCCGCTCCCTGCCCGGTCCGCGCGCTGCCTCGCTTCCGCTCAGTCGGCCCGGCGGCGCTGCGCGATGTCCAGCGCCGCGGTGATCATCGCGGTGAGCTGCGTATCCGTGACGTTCTCGGACGGGAGGATCACGAGCTCCGCGCCGATGCGCCGCGAGAGCTCGACGAACCCCTCCGGATCGAACGCCCGCACGTCCTGGGTCATCACGATCGCGAGCGGGTTGAGCCAGGCCGCGCTCCCGCGGAGCGACACGAGGTCGCAGGCGAGCAGGTCGGCGCCCTCGACGAAGACCAGCCGGCGGCAACGCTCCGCGAGCTGCTCGCTCGCGCTCACGAGCAGCACGACCGAGGCTGACGTCGTCCGCTTGCTACGCCCCGCGGGGCGTGTCGGTAGTTCTCGCGCGCTCATCGTGCAGGCTCGTCAGCGCGCGAGGAGCGGGCGCCCGTACGAGCGCGCGAGGAGCGGACGCCCGTACGGGATCGGGCCCGCGCCCTGGGCCCGGGCCTGCGCGCGCGCCTCGTCATCCAGCGCGAGGTCCATGACGAAAGAGCCGAACGTCAGGCGGAAATCCCGGTCGTCCGGCCTGGCCGCGTGGAGCGCGAGCAGCGACAGCACGCTCCCGATCTGCGCCGCGGCCGGATCGTCCTTGCACGCGGCGAAGCGGTCCGCCAGCGCGCAGAGCCGCTGGAACAGCGGGCCGCCCGGGTGCGGGCCGGGACCGCACATGGCGAGGGTGCCGCTGCCGCGATACCCGAGCTTCCGGCGCTTCCTGGCGGTGGTGCGGGACGGAGGTACCATCGTCATGAGGTTTTGCCCATGTCGCGTGTGAAGGTTACATCTCTCCCCGCAGGGCCTGCGCATGCCGCGGGACGCTCTCCACATCACTAAAGACCCGCCGCAACAGAGTCAATCAGAGAGGACAGGCCGCCCAGGACCGCGCGCGGACATGCGGAATGGTCCCCCATCCGGGCGACGCGTAGGTATACGTCCCCGCATGAAGGCAGTCGTGCTCGCCGGCGGCAAAGGTTCCCGGCTCCGCCCCTACACCGCCCTGATCCCCAAGCCGCTGATGCCGATCGGCGATCGCACGATCGTCGAGATCCTCCTCCGGCAGCTGGCCCGCGCCGGCGTCACCGAGGTGGTGATGTGCATCGGCCACCAGGCCGCGCTCATCGAGGCCGTCCTCGGCGACGGGAGCCGGTACGGGCTGCGGATCACCTACCAGCGCGAGGAGACGCCGCTCGGGACGGTGGGCCCGCTGAGGCTCGTCGAGGCGGCCCTCCCGGAGCGCTTCCTCGTGATGAACGGCGATATCCTCTGCGACCTCGACTTCGCCGCGCTCCACGGCGCCGGCGAGGCGTCCGGGGCGCCGCTCACCGTCGCGGTCTGCGAGCGCGCCTCGAAGATCGACCTCGGGGTGCTCGACCTCGACCCCGCCGGGCGTGTCGTCGGGTTCCGCGAGAAGCCCACGTTCACGTTCTGGGTCAGCATGGGCATCTACGCCATGAGCCGGAGCGTGCTGCGCTTCATCCCGGAGGGCCGCCCCTTCGGGTTCGACGACCTCATGCACGCGCTGCTCGCGGCCGGCGAGCCGGTGGCCACCCTCCCCTTCCGGGGCCACTGGCTCGACATCGGCAGGAGCGACGACTTCGCCGACGCGCAGGACGAGTTCGAGAGGAACCGGCAGCGCTACCTACCGGAGTGAGGCGGCGAGCGCGTCGCACACCGCGTCGACGTCCTCGTCCTGCATGCGCGGGTGGAGCGGCAGCGTGAGCTCGCGGGCCGCGATCGCGTCCGTCCGCGCGAGCCCCTCCTTGCGCACCCGGGCCTCGGCGCCGTGGTGCGAGAAGCGGTGGATCGGCGTGTAGTGCACGCTCGTCTGGACGCCGCGCGCCTTCATCGCCTCCATCACGGCCGGGCGCGAGGCGCCCTCGGGCAGGAGCACCGGCATGAGGTGGTGCGCGCTCTCCCCCAGCCCGCGCGCGTAGAAGTCGCGGTACGGGAGCCCCACGCCGCGCGCCGCGGCGAGGCGCTCGTGGTAGCGCGCCGCGAGCGCCCGCCGCCGCGCGTTGCCCGCCGCGAGGCGGCCGAGCTGCACGAGGCCGATGGCGCTCCGGATCTCGTCGATGCGGTAGTTCATGCCCGCGTCCACGACGTCGTACGTGAACGCGTGCCCCTTGTGCCGGTCGAGGGTGAGCGTCGTCATCCCGTGCGCCCGGAGCAGCCGCATGCGCGCGAGGAGCGCGTCGTCCCTCGCGATCACGGCGCCCCCCTCGCCGACCGCGAGGTTCTTGTTCGAGAAGAAGCTCAGGCAGCCGACGTCCCCCAGCGTCCCGAGCGCCCTGCCCCGGTACGTCGCGAGCGGCGCGTGCGCCGCGTCCTCGATCACCGCGAGCCCTCGCTCGGCCGCGATCGCGGAGATCGCGTCCATGTCGCAGGGGTACCCGGCGTAGTGGACGACCGTGATCGCCCTCGTCCTCGGGGTGATCTTGCGGGCGACGTCGGCCGGGTCGACGCCGAGATCGCCCTCGCCGACGACGTCGGCGAGCACCACGGTCGCGCCGCACAGGAGCGCCGCGTTGGCGGTCGCCACGAACGTCAGGCTCGGGCAGATCACCTCGTCGCCCGGGCCGATGGAGAGCGCCACGCACGCGAGGTGGAGCGCCGCGGTGCAGTTCGTCACGGCCAGGACCCGCGGGGTGCCGAGCGCCTCGCCGAGCCGCTGCTCGAACAGCGCCGTGCGCTCCCCCATGGTCAGCCAGCCCGACGCGACCACCTGCCGCGCGGCCTCGGCTTCTTCAGGCCCGAACGAGAGATCGCTGAGAGGTATCTTCCACATGGCGTTCCATCCGGCCGGCGGGCGCGGGCGCGCGGGGCGCGCCGCCGTCGCGCGGCGTCGTGCGTCAGATCGCGTACTCGCGCGGCCGGTAGTCGGCGAGGTGCCGCTCGACGTATGCGTACGTGCGCGCGAGGCCCTCCTCGAGCGTCACCCGGGGCGCGTAGCCGACGAGCTCCGCGGCGCGGCGGTAGTCCGCGAGCAGCACCATGACCTCGCTCGCGTCGGGGCGCACCCGGGCCTCGTCGGTCACGAGCTCCGCGCGCTTGCCCGTCACCTCGAAGATGAGCCGGACGAGATCGCCGATCGAGACGGCGCGGCCGCTCCCCACGTTGAGCGTCTGCCCCACGGCCCGCGCGCTCGCGCCGACGAGGAGGAAGCCCGCGACCGTGTCGGCGACGAAGTTGAGGTCCCGCACCGGCGCGGTGCTCCCGATGCGGATCTCGGCGCACCCGGCGGCGAGCTGCTGCATCACGCTCGGGATGATCGCGCGCGACGACTGCCGCGGGCCGTAGGTGTTGAACGGCCGGATGGTCGCGACCTCGAGGCCGAAGGCGAGGTGGTAGCTCTCGGCGAGCTTGTCGGCGCCGATCTTCGTGGCCGAGTAGGGGGACTGGCCCGTCAGCGGGTGCGCCTCGTCGATGGGCGTGTACCGCGCCGTGCCGTAGGTCTCGCTCGTCGAGGTGTGGACCACGCGCGCGCCGTGCTCGCGCGCCGCCTCGAGCACGTTCAGCGTGCCCTGCACGTTCGTCGCCACGTACTGCTGCGGGGCCACGTACGAGTACGGGATCCCGATCAGCGCCGCGAGGTGGAACACGACGTCGGCGCCGCGCACGAGCGACCGGACCGCGCCCGCGTCCTCCACGTTGCCGGGGACGACCTCCACCTCGGCGAGCGCGTCCTCGGGGAGCCGGTCGAGGTGCCCGCGCCGCGAGCTCGAGGTGTACCGGACGAGCGCCCGCACGCGCGCGCCCTCCCGGACCAGCGCCTCGACGAGATGGCTGCCGATGAACCCGCCGGCGCCGGTCACCACGGCGCGCTTTCCCCGATAGAAGCCTTCGCTCACGGCCGCGTCCGTGACCCCTTGGGGGTCGCGCGTCAAGCGCGGACCGCCTCGCCGCGCCGGATCGCGCGGGCGGCGCGGCGCGCCGGATCGCGCGGGCGGCGCGGCGCGCCGGGCGGCGGGCGCCCCTCCGTGGAGCGCGCCCGCCGCGGCGCGCTCACTGGATCTGGATCTGATCGGTGGGCGTTGCGCCCGCCCCCTCCGTCGTGCCGAGCTCGCGGTGCACGCACAGCCCCTGCTTGCAGTACGACTCCGGCGGGCTCTTGCACTCGACCTGCGGCTCCTCGCACTTGCCGGTCTTGTAGCGCTCGGCCATGGGCTTGATCTTCTCGAAGGTCGCCTGGCTGACGGGCTTCGCGCAGCCCGGCCACTCGCTCTGGCGGCAGTCGGCGTCCGTGTTGCAGTGCTGCGCCTTGTTCACGAGCTCGAAGGCGTCGCCGCGGATCGTGTCGCACTCCTTGGGCTCCATCTTGCTCTCGCAGCCGGCGAGCAGCGCGAGCAGCGCGGGCAGGAGGAGGCTCGTGGGCAGGCGGAGCGGGGATCGAGATCGGAAGGAGGCCGATTCCGGCCGCCACCTTCGAGGGGCACACGCGATCATCCAGGTATCTCCCGGTCAGGGTCGCCCTTCCACGCTGGAGGGGCGACGGCTTGCGTCGTGTCCTTCGTATCACGGGCTGGATTCGGACGTGCAGCTGGCGTAGCCCCTCGGCATGGAACGTCCTCGAGAAGGCTCCGGGCCCCGGGGCTCCCTGCAGAGCAGCTCCGGCATCATCGTCCGCCAGTCCCTGCGCGTGCTCACCCTGAACATCTGGAACCGCCAGGGCCCCTGGGAGACCCGCCTCGCCCTCATCCGCAAGGGGCTCGTCGATCTCGCGCCCGACCTCATCGGCCTGCAGGAGGTGCTCGCGCACGACGGCCAGTCGCTGGCCGACATGATCGCCGAGGGGCTCGGCTACGAGGTCGCCTTCGGCGCGGCGCACGACCTCGGCGGCGGGGTGCTCTTCGGCAACGCGGTGCTGTCGCGCTGGCCGATCGCGCGGACCCAGGTGTTCCCCCTGCCCACGGGCGACACCGACGAGCGGCGCTCGATCCTGTTCGCCGAGATCGGCTCGCCGCACGGCGCGCTCCCGTTCTTCGTCACCCACCTGAACTGGAAGTTCCACCACGGCGCCGTGCGCGAGGCGCAGGTCGTCGCCGTGGCCGACGTCGTCATGCGCGAGGCGCCGATGGAGGGCCTGCCGCCCGTCGTGGTCGGCGACTTCAACGCGCAGCCCGAGTCCACCGAGATCCGGTTCCTGAAGGGCCTGCACGCCCTGAACCAGAAGAGCGTGTACTTCGCGGACACGTTCGATCAGACGGGCGCGGGCCCGGGCTTCACCTACGATCCCGCGCAGAACCCGTTCGCGGCGATCACGCACGAGTACCCGCGCCGCATCGACTACATCTTCGTGCGCGGCCCGGACAAGCGGGTCCGGGGCAAGCCGCTCTCGTCGAGGGTCGTCTTCGACGAGGTCGTGGACGGCGTGGCCGCCTCGGATCATTACGGCGTCTTCTCGGAGATCTCGATTTAGAGCGCGCCGCCCGGCCGCGTGTACACTGGACGCGATGTCATCCCCTGGAGTCCTGGGCATCGGCCCCTCGTGCGCGCAGGAGCCGCACGGCGAGGGCTCATCTACCGAGCCGGCGGCTCCGGTCCGCGTCGGCCCGGTCGTGCCCGACGCGCTGTCGCTCATCGGGGGCACGCCGCTCGTCCGGCTCGCCCGGGTGTCCCCCGAGGGGGGCGGCGTCCTGTACGGCAAGCTCGAGGCCATGAACCCGGGCGGCAGCGTCAAGGACAGGGCGGCGCTCGGCATGGTGCTCTGCGCCGAGCGCGAGGGGGCGCTGACGAAGGGGTCGACCATCGTCGAGGCGACGAGCGGCAACACCGGCATCAGCCTCGCGATGATCGCCGCGGTGCGCGGCTACCGCTGCGTGGTGGTGATGCCCGAGGACATGAGCGTCGAGCGCCGGCACATCCTGCGCGCGTACGGCGCCGAGATCGTCCTCACGCCCGAGCGCGAGGGCATGGCGGGCGCGGTCGCCCGCGCGGTCGAGATCTGCGAGGCGACGCCGGGCGCCTGGACGAGCCGCCAGTTCCAGAACCCGGCGAACCCCGACGCGCACGCGCGCGCGACCGGCGTCGAGATCCTCGCGCAGACGGGCGGCGACGTCGCGGCCTTCGTCGCGGGCGTGGGCACCGGCGGCACGCTGACCGGCTGCGGGCGCGTGCTCCGGGAGCAGCTCGGCGGCGCGGTCCGCATCTGCGCCGTCGAGCCGGCGAAGAGCGCGGTGCTCTCGGGGCGCGGCCCCGGCCCCCACGGCATCCAGGGCCTCGGCGCGGGCTTCGTGCCGGCGATCCTGGATCGCTCGCTCATCGACGAGGTCCTCGCGGTGACCGACGCGGCCGCGACCCGCATGGTGCGGCGCCTCGCCCGCGAGGAGGGGCTCCTCGTCGGGCCGAGCTCCGGCGCCAACGTCCACGCGGCCGTGGAGATCGCGCGCAGGGTGCGCGGGACGATCGTCACGGTGCTGCCCGACTCGGGCGAGCGCTACCTGCTCTGAGCGCGCGGCGCCGCGGGTGGATGCGCGACCGCGATGCCGACCGGGCGCGGGGTGGTCGCGCGGATCAGGCGGGCCGCTCGCCGCGCTTGGCCTCGTCCCAGTAGCCGTCGAGCTCTTCCAGCGTGAGCGTGTCGCCCGCGGCGGTCGTGGGCCAGCCGCCGTGTCGCTCGACGACCCGCCGCTCGACGTGCTCGAAGCGCCGGGTGAACTTGTCGATGGTGCGGCGCAGCGCCCCCTCCGCGTCGACGCCGGCGTGGCGCGCCAGGTTCCCGAGCGCGAACAGCACGTCGCCGAGCTCCTCCTCGATGGCGCCGTGGTCGCCGCTCGCGAACGCCCGGTCGAGCTCGCCGAGCTCCTCGTCCAGCTTGGCGCGCGAGCCCCGCGCGTCCGGCCAGTCGAAGCCGACGCGCGCGACCTTCTCACCCACCCGCTGCGCGCGCGTCAGCGCCGGCAGGCTGCGCGGGACGCCGCCCAGGACGCCGCGGTCCTTGCCCTGCTGGGCGCGCTCCGCCGCCTTGATGCGCTCCCAGTTCTGGAGCACCTCGTCGGTGTTCTCGGCGCGCTCGTCCGCGAACACGTGGGGGTGGCGCCGCACGAGCTTCTGGCAGATCGCGGCGATCACGTCGTCGGGGCCGAAGGCCCCCTCGGCCCGCGCGAGCTCGGCCTGGAACACCACCTGGAGCAGGAGGTCCCCGAGCTCCGCGCACAGCTCCTTGCGGTCGCCGCCGTCGATCGCGTCGATGACCTCGCAGGCCTCCTCGAGCACGTAGCGCCGCAGGGTGGCGAAGGTCTGCTCGCGGTCCCACGGGCACCCGTCGGGCGCGAGGAGCCGCTGCATCAGCTCGATCAGGCGCGGAAACGTGCGGCCGGCCTGCTCTGCGAGCGGCGGCGCCTCCACGGGCTCGAAGGGGCGAGGCATGCGGAGCTACCTAGCGCAAACCGCCCCCGCGGAGGAAGATCGGGCGGCGCGCCACAACGCAAAGCGTCATCCTGGTCATGCAGCCCGTGGCATGAGAAAAGTGCAGAGGTCGCCGGAAATGCGGCGCACGGGTCACCGAGGTTGCGGCGCAGAGGTCACCGAGGTTGCTGCGCAGGGGTCACCGGGGTTGCGTCGGCACGGCAAGGACGGGCATGAAGAGCGCAGGCTATGTGGTGCTGTTCACAATCGTCGGCTGCTCGCAGGGGGTGTGTCGGGGCGTGGGGAGCGCGCCGGGCACGGCGGGCCCAGCGGGCATGGTGACGAGCCCTGGGCAGGCCGAGGTGGACGCCGGGGCAGCGGAGGCCGGGGCGGCGGCGCAGCCTGACGGGGCCGAGCAGGCGGCGCTGGACGAGCAGCTCGGGTCGCTGCGGAAGGGCGGGCGCCACCTCGTCGCGGCGCCGCCGGACGACGCGGAGGCGCGGTCGTACGGCGCGTGGGTCGCGGCGGCGGCGCGAGCTGCGCAGGAGCGGCAGGCGCCGCCGGCCGCGCCGGCCGGGTTCGCGCTGCGGGTGCTCCCCGGCCGCGACCTCTGGGTGCTCTTCGAGGACGGCGCGCGCCGCCGCGGCGCGGTCGCGGTGGTGCTGCGGGTGGGGCCGGCGGCGCCGCTGCTCGTGGAGGCGCCGCACACGTTCTTCGACCAGGGGACGCTGCCCCTGGCGCTCGCCGTGTTCGAGGCGCAGCGGGCGCGCGCGTTGCTCATCAACACCTCGCACCGGTACGGCGGGCGGCCCAGGCCGGGCAGCGGCGCGCCGGATGAAGAGGGCGGCGCCGAGGGCGAGAGCACGAACGAGGGAGGCGGGGGCGGCGGCGGTGGGCCGCGGGCCGCGGGGGATGCGGGGCAAGATGGGGGCGGAGGCGCGCGCGCCGCGGCGGATGCCAAGCAGGATGGGGGCAGCGGCGCGCGCGCCGCGGCGGATGCCAAGCGGGATGGGCGGCGGGCCGCGCGTGCGAAGGGAGGCGGGGCGCGCGCCGCGGGGGGCGGGGAGCGTGCCGCGGGCCAGGGAGCCCAGGCCGATGGCGGTGGGACGCGGGAAGAGAGCGTAGAAGCGCGCGCGCGCGCGGCCGCGGCGCTCGCCTTCGCGGACGTGGCGCACGCCGAGCGCTCGTTCTTCCTGTCGGCGCACCGGGCGCTGCTCCAGGGCTTCCCCGGCATGCCCACGGTGCAACTGCACGGCTTCCAGGACAGCTCGGCGCCGGACGCCGCCGTCATCGGCAGCGCCGTCGGTCAGGGCGCCGATCTCGACCGGCTGCTCGACCCGCTGCGGGCGGTCCTCCGCGACGGGAAGATCCAGGGAAAGGTCCTCGCCTTCCCGGCCGACATCGACAAGCTCGGCGGCGCCACGAACGTGCAGGCGCGCTGGTCACGGCAGGTGGGCGCGCCGTTCTATCACCTCGAGCTGTCGCGATCGTTGCGTGACAAGCTGATCGAGGACGCCGACCTCCGGCGCCGCTTCGCCGGCGCGTTCGCGCAGGTCGCGGCTGGAGCGAGCCGGACGGGCGGCGCGGGCTGCGCTTCGAGCGAGGCGCGCTGACGGAGGCGGTGAAACCGCCCCTCTCGCGACGCGAGCGACGCCCCGCGGGCGGTCCCACCGCCCCTCTCGCGACGCGAGCGACGCCCCGCGGGCGGTCCCACCGCCCCTCTCGCGACGCGAGCGACGCCCCGCGGGCGGTCCCACCGCCCCTCTCGCGACGCGAGCGACGCCCCGCGGGCGGTCCCACCGCCCCTCTCGCGACGCGAGCGACGCCCCGCGGGCGGTCCAATCGCCCCTCCGGGCGAGGCTCCCGATGGGCCGGTTGTCCTCACCGCCGTGTCGGCCTACTCTTGTGCGCAGGCGATGCTGCTCGGACGCGACGCGCTGAGGAACCTCTGCCGGGCGCGGGACCTGCTCTCCGAGGTGCACGACTCGAAGCTGTCGATCGAGGACGTGGCGCGGGCGGCGGCGATCTCTCCCTATCACTTCATCCGGCAGTTCGAGGCGGTGTTCGGCGTGACCCCGCACCAGTACCGCATCCGGCGGCGCCTCGATCTGGCCAAGGAGCTCCTCGCGGCCGGGCAGCACTCGGTGACCGATGTGTGCATGGAGGTCGGGTTCTCCAGCCTCGGCAGCTTCAGCGCCCTCTTCGCGCAGCGGATCGGCGTGCCGCCTTCGGCGTACCGGCGGCGGCTGCGTGCGATGGTCCAGGTGCCGGGGAAGCTCCCGTGGGAGCTCGTCCCGGGGTGCCTCACCCTGATGGGACGGCTGCCGCCCGATGCGTTTCGCAGTTTTCGAGAAGCCTGAGCCGGGCGGCCCTGACAGACTCGGCCTCGAACCATCCGTTCAGCGAGGAGATCGATGAAGATCAAGCTCAACAGCATCATGGTCGAGGACCAGGACCGAGCGCTGAAGTTCTACACCGAGGTGCTCGGCTTCAAGAAGAAGCACGACATCCCTGTCGGGGAGTACCGGTGGATCACCGTGGTCTCGCCGGAGGGCCCCGACGACGTCGAGCTCGTGCTGGAGCCGAACGCCAACCCGGCGGCGAAGACGTTCCAGCAGGCGATGTTCACACAGGGCATCCCGCTCACCGCGTTCGAGGTGACGGATCTCCAGGCCGAGTTCACGCGCCTGAAGGAGCGCCAGGTCGCCTTCACCCAGGAGCCCACGCCCGCGGGCCCGGTCATGATCGCGGTGTTCTCGGACACCTGCGGGAACCTGATCCAGCTCTATCAACCCCTCTAGAGCGGTTCCCCTCCGCCTCCGGCACAAGCGCCGCAGCGAGGCGGTCACCTGCACAGGAGACGGGCCCAGATCGGCGTTTTCGGCGCGCAAGCGCACTCCTGTGCGCTGAGCACCGAAAACGTCGAGACGGGCCCAGATCCGAAGCGGGTGACCGCCTCGCTCAGTCGCACACGACCGGTGGCAGGTCGTTCAGCGGCGCGACACCGTGGTTGTCGAGCAGCGTGGCATTGCTCGAGGGCACCACCGTCTCACCGCAAAACACGTTTCGAACGAACGCGCCCGCGTTGCCCGTGATGCTGACATTCCCTCGGACGACCGAGAAGCTGATGCCGAAATCGTTGCCCCTCGACGCGAGATCGCCCGTGATCGTCAGGCCTCGCAGCCGCACCGCCTCGCCTTGCACCGTGATGCCGCCGTCGATGACCACCGCGCGCTCGAGGAACCCCTCGCCGTACAGGAGCGTGCCCCTGCCGGTGATCGTGATGCTGCCGACGTACCTGCCTGGGCGCAGCACGACGACCCGATCGTCCTCGGCCAGGCGAGCCTCGAGATCGGCCATGGGCACCGACGGATCGAGGAAGATCGCGCCCGACGCCTCGCTGACGGCGTAGCGGATGGGCGTGTTGTCGAAGAACGCCGCAGCGGAGCCGGAGAAGGCGATCGGCGCGTCCACCACGTCCCCCTCCGCCTGGATCGTGTGCGAGAGGGTGGCGCCCGCGACATCGAGCTCGACGCCGCCGGCCGGCGCGCCCACGACCGCGATGCCGTCCGCCGTGATGTCGCGGCCGCCCGGCGTGGCGGCCACGACGATCCCGTCGCGCGCGTCCCCGAGCTCGGCGGGCACCCCCGTGCTGTGCGGCTCGTTCACCACCGGATTGAGGATCGCCACGACGGCCGTGGCGCCGGCCGAAACGTCGACGTCCTCGGGAGTACCCGTGGTGTCGTCGCCGCCGCAGCCGACAGCGCCGGCGCACGCGAGCGCGAGCAGGGCGCATCGCACAGGGCGAGCGCTGGACGGTATCCGGCGGCCGAGGCCAGCCTGTGGCTCACACGCATCGCTTCTTTTCATCATCGTGAGAGGCTCCTGTGAATGAGGTCCTTCATAGAGAGATCGCGCACACGGGGCTCCTCGGACGGGCCGTTACGCAGATTGCATTCACCATCTCCTGAAGCGCCATCTGCCCTTCCCCTTTCCCTTGTGAATGACGAGGACCCGGCCGCCGTCGTCATCGTCGTCGTGCACCACCACCGTCGGCCTGGCGCGGACCTTCACGGCCCACGCGGTGGCCACCAGGATGCCGATCACGGGCGCGCTCGGGCCGACCACGATCACCGAGCCCGGACGATGATTGCAGAGCACCACGTCCGTGCGGCCGCCGTGCTTCAGCACCACCGTGATCTTGGTCGGGTTGACCTTCACGGCCAGCTTGCCGGTGAAATAGCGCCGATCGGGCCCGGGCGCGAGCACGAGGGCAGCACCCCGTTGAGCGCCGCGCCCTTCACCTTGAACTCGTAGCTGACCTCCGTGAGGTCATCCTCGAGCGCCGGGATCTTGGCCAGCAGCACTCCCCCCGCCCTGGGCTGCGGCACGAGCTCTGCGATCACCGGCGCTCCGCCCTTGCCAGGCACCTTGACGGTGACCCTGCCCGAGACGCCCTCCTCGATGGGCTTGCCGTCGCGGTCCTTCACCAGCACCGACACCTGCCCATCCTGGGCCACGGTCATGACGACCGAGCCGGGCTCGTGCTGCTCGGTCAGCGCCCAGTTGTCCTCGATGCTCTCCGCCGTGATCTGCGGCGATCTGCTGCAGGCGGGCACGGCGAGCGCCGTGGCGAGCGCGACGAGCATGGCTCGGAGACAGCCCTGGATTCGCATACATCCCTCTCTGGCAAAGCCTGGATCGCGGTCGTTGAAGCCACGGGGTCAGCCCCGCGCGGCGACAGCTCGAAGCGCAAGGGCGCGCTGCGAGCGGGCTGAAGAGATTCCGCATCTGCCCTCGGGCTCACGGGTCCCCCGCAGCACGATGCCCTCGGGCTCACGAGCCCTTCCGCAGCACGATGCCCTCGGCGCAGGCTGCCAAGGTGGCGTTCGCCCGCGCGGTAGCGCTGCCCGCCATGAGCACACCTCCCCCACCCACGAAGATCATCCGAAGCTGCAGTCGCGCCGCGGTCCGTCGGCGGCTCAAGAATCGAACGGCCGACGACCCCGGTGCGCCGAGCGAGCGATCCGGCCGCATGCGGCTCCGGAGCGCCGAAATCACACAGGATCGCGCGCTGGGCGGCAGCGAGTGTTGCAGCAACCTCTGCGCGCGCAGGGGCAACGGCGTGTCGGTCTGCGTCCGCGCAGGGGGGTGTGCGACCCGGTAGGCGAGGCGTGGGACGGCCCGGCTCAGTGCTGCTCGAACGCGTGTATCGAGATCGCCCCCGGCGCCGTGTTCTGCCAGTCCATCGGCGGCAGCACGCCTACCGGCGAGCTCTGCGCGCGCCGGGCAGCCCGCCCCGACGCGGCGCGCTCAGGCCTCTCGGGGGCTGGTGCGCGTCTCCTTCAGCATCACGTCGTGGACGCCGCCCTCGCGGATGCTGACCGCCGAGGCGACGGTCAGGCGCGCGCGCATGTACAGATCGCGGAGCGTCAGGGCGCCGCAGTTGCACATCGTCGAGCGCACCTTGGCGAGCGTGACGTCGAGGTTGTCCTTCAGCTTGCCCGCGTACGGCACGTAGCTGTCGACCCCCTCCTCGAACTCGAGCTGGTCCTTCTTCTTGGCGGTGTCGCCGTGGTCGTAGCGCTGCCAGTTGCGCGCGCGGTTGCTCCCCTCCCCCCAGTACTCCTTCACGAACTGGTTGTTCACGCGCACCTTGCGCCCCGGCGCCTCGTCGAACCGCGCGAAGTAGCGGCCCATCATGATGAAATCGGCGCCCATCGCGAGCGCGATCGTGATGTGGTAATCCTGGCTGATACCGCCGTCGGAGCAGATCGGCACGTAGATGCCCGTCTTCCGGAAGTACTCGTCGCGCGCCTTGGCCACCTCGATCACGGCCGACGCCTGGCCGCGACCGATGCCCTTCTGCTCGCGCGTGATGCAGATCGAGCCGCCGCCGATGCCCACCTTGACGAAGTCGGCGCCGGCCTCGACCAGGTAGAGGAACCCCTCGCGATCGACCACGTTGCCGGCGCCGATGTAGCCGTGCGGGTATCTCGACTTCACGAACGCGATGGTGTCGCGCTGCCACTCCGAGTAGCCGTCCGACGAGTCGATGCAGAGCACGTCCGCGCCCGCTTCCATCAGCGCCGGCACGCGCTCCTCGTGATCGCGCGAGTTGATGCCGGCGCCGACGATCAGCCGCTTCTCGCGGTCCACGTTCTCGAGCGGGTGCTCCTGGTGCGACTCGTAGTCCTTGCGGAACACCAGGTAGTGCAGGTGCTGGCGCTCGTCGATCACCGGCAGGGTGTTGAGCTTGTGGCGCCAGATGAGCTCGTTCGCCTCCTCCAGGTCGATGCCGACCTTGCCGCAGTGGATCGAGCGGAACGGCGTCATGATCTCGCGCACCGGCGTGCCGAGCGGCGTCTTGCCGAGCCGGTAGTCGCGGCTCGTGATGATGCCGACGAACTTGCCCGTGGGCGTGCCGTCCTCCGTGATCGCGATCGTGGAGTGCCCCGTGCGCTCGGTCAGCGCGAGCACGTCGCCCAGCGTCGCGTCGGGGCGCAGGTTCGAGTCGCTCACGACGAACCCGGCCTTGTAGTTCTTCACGCGCCGCACCATGGCGGCCTCTTCCTCGATGCCCTGCGAGCCGTAGATGAACGACAGCCCGCCGCAGCGCGCGAGCGCGATCGCGAGCTCGGCGCCCGAGACCGACTGCATCAGCGCGCTGGTGACGGGCACGTTGATCGTGAGCGGCGCCTGCCTCGGGTCCGGTGGGCTCGCGCTCGGATCGGCCTTGAACCGGACGACGGGGGCCGTGAGGTCGACGTTGGCGGGGACGCAGTCTTTCGTCGTCAGGTTCGGGACGAGCAGGTACTCGCCGAAGGTCCTGCTCGGCTCATCGTAGATGAATGCCATGTCGGCTAGTAGTGCGGCCTTCCCGGACTGTCAACGCGACCGGCCAGGCGCCGCGGGGCCCGGCCGCACGGCGCGCGCCGCCCGGGTGAGCGGACAGGGTGAGCTGGATGGGGGGCAGGAGGGGCGCGACGCGCGCCGGTGGGGCCTCCGCGGAGGCCCTGGAGGACGTGGGGCGCGGGCGGCGAGGGCGCGGGGCCGGCGTCGGTCGACGCCTGGGACGCCTGGCCCCGCGCGCCCGCTCGCGCCGGGCTACCGCGGGATGCCGTCGCGCTGGCAGGTCACGCTGCAGCCGTCGCCGCTCTTGCGGTTCCCGTCGTCGCACGCCTCGTAGGGGCTCTGCACCTTGCCGTCGCCGCAGAACGGGCCGTAGACGCAGCCCGGCGCGCACTTGCCGTAGCCGCCGGTGTTGTGGCCGTCACCGTCGTCGCACTGCTCCTCGCCGTTGCGGATGCCGTCGCCGCAGCGCGGACCGAGCTGGCAGCGCGGACCGCACTCGCCGTAACCGCCGTCGTTCTCGCCGTCGTCGCACTGCTCGCCGGCCTGGACCACGCCGTCGCCGCACTGGGCGCCGAGGCGGCAGTTGTTGCTGCAGCCCGCGGCCTCGTTCGGGGGGTCGCACTGCTCGCCCCACTCCTCGTCCACGCGCCGGTCACCGCACTTGGCCGCCGGCGTGCAGTCGGGCATGCAGCTCCCGTAGAAGCCGTCGTTCACGCCGTCGTCGCAGGTCTCCGCGCCGTTCATGATGCCGTCGCCGCAGTACGGCCCGTACTGGCAGAGGACGTCGCACCCGCCGTACTCGCCGGTGTTCTTCCCGTCGCCGAGATCGCAGTCCTCCTCGCCCGGCTGGACGATGCCGTCGCCGCACCGCGGCCCGTACACGCACCCGGGGCCGCACTGCCCGTACCCGCCGTCGTTGATGCCGTCGTCGCACTCCTCGTTGAACTGCGGCTGCGGCACCCCGTCGCCGCAGTGCGCGGTGAACCGGCAGTTCACGCAGCTCGGGTCGTTCGCGACGTCGCACTCCTCGCCCCAGTCCGCGTCGACGCGGTTGTCGCCGCAGCGCGGGGCCGGCGTGCAGCCCGGGCTGCAGGTGCCGTAGGTGCCGTCGTTCGCGCCGTCGTCGCACGCCTCGGGGCCGTTCGTCACGCCGTCGCCGCAGTACGGCGCGTACTCGCAGGCGGCGTCGCACCCGCCGTACTCGCCGGTGTTGTTCCCGTCGCCGAGATCGCAGCTCTCCTCGCCGGGCTGGACGATGCCGTCGCCGCACCGCGGCCCGTACACGCACGAGGGGCCGCACTGCCCGTACCCGCCGTCGTTCACGCCGTCGTCGCACTCCTCGTTGAACTGCGGCTGCGTGATCCCGTCGCCGCAGTGCGTGGCGATCCGGCAGTTCACGCAGCTCGGGTCGTTCGCGACGTCGCACTCCTCGCCCCAGTCCGCGTCGACGCTGCCGTCGCCGCAGCGCGGGGCCGGCGTGCAGCCCGGGTTGCAGGTGCCGTAGGAGCCGTCGTTCACGCCGTCGTCGCACGCCTCGGGGCCGTTCGTCACGCCGTCGCCGCAGTACGGCGCGTACTTGCAGAGGGCGTCGCACCCGCCGTACTCGCCGGTGTTCCTCCCGTCGCCGAGGTCGCAGTTCTCCTCGCCGGGCTGGACGATGCCGTCGCCGCACCGCGGCCCGTACACGCACGAGGGGCCGCACTGCCCGTACCCGCCGTCGTTCACGCCGTCGTCGCACTCCTCGTTGAACTGCGGCTGCGTGATCCCGTCGCCGCAGTGCGTGGCGATCCGGCAGTTCACGCAGCTCGGGTCGTTCGCGACGTCGCACTCCTCGCCCCAGTCCGCGTCGACGCGGTTGTCGCCGCAGCGCGGGGCCGGCGTGCAGCTCGGGCCGCAGGTGCCGTAGGAGCCGTCGTTCACGCCGTCGTCGCACGCCTCGGGGCCGTTCGTCACGCCGTCGCCGCAGTACGGCGCGTACTTGCAGAGGGCGTCGCACCCGCCGTACTCACCGGTGTTCCTCCCGTCGCCGAGATCGCAGCTCTCCTCGCCGGGCTGGACGATGCCGTCGCCGCACCGCGGCCCGGACACGCACCCGGGGCCGCACTGCCCGTACCCGCCGTCGTTCACGCCGTCGTCGCACTCCTCGCCGTACTCCGTCTGCGTGATCCCGTCGCCGCAGTGCTCGCCGATCCGGCAATGCACGCAGCTCGGGTCGTTCGCGGCGTCGCACTCCTCGCCCCACTCCGCGTCGACGCGGTTGTCGCCGCAGCGCGGGGCGTCCGTGCAGTCCGGGTTGCAGGTGCCGTAGGCGCCGTCGTTGATGCCGTCGTCGCACTCCTCGCCGCCGTTGACGATGCCGTCGCCGCACGACGGCCCGATCTCGCACGAGGTCGTGCAGCCGTTGTACCCGGTCTCCGTGTTGCCGGCGCCGAGGTCGCACGCCTCGTACGGCGCGTTCACCTGGCCGTCGCCGCACCGGGGCGGCTCCACGCACCCGGGCGCGCAGGCGCCGGACGCGTTGGCGTACGTGCTGTTGTTGACGCCGTTGTCGCAGGCCTCGGGGCCGTTCGTCACGCCGTCGCCGCAGTAGGGCCCGAGCCGGCAGTCATTGCACTGGCCGTAGCCGTCCCCGTTCCTGCTGCCATCGTCGCACTCCTCGCCCGGCGTCACGACCGGCGGGTCCTCCCCGCACTCGGGCGTGCAGACCGAGGTGCCGGCGCTGAAGCCCCCGAGCGTGAGCCGGTAGTTCGACCCGGTGACGTGGCGCTCGGCCTGGAAGACCGCGATCTCGTAGACCCTGCCGTGCTCGAGGTTCAGGTTGACGGTGTAGGGGTTGCGCCGTGGGCAGTTGTTCTCGGCGCAGGGGGTCACCAGGGCCGTGCCGTCGTCGCGGATGGTCACGCTCTCCTGGTTGCGCTGGTGGATGCCGCCGATGTCCGCGGTCAGCGTGTTGTTGATGAACACCCAGACGTCGTCGTCACCGTAGAACGTGAGCACCGGGTCGGCCGTCCCGGGGTCCGAGTTGAACTGGAACCAGTAACGGACCTCGCTCGTGAAGTAGAAGTTGTGCCTCCCGCCTCCGTCTCCGTTCTGCGCCAGCTCCAGGTTGCTGGCGACCAGGCTCTCCAGCGCGGGATCCCCGCCGGCCGGGTTGGGGTCCAGCGGCCAGAACGGCTCCCGCTCGTAGGCGAAGGTGCCAGGGCTCGTCTCGACCAGGTCGATGGTGGTGACGAACGTCCGGTTGTAGTTCGGGTTGTCCCGGTACCACCACCGGAAGTTGTCCTGCCCGGAGGTCCAGCCGTTCGCGCTCGACGGCGTGAAGAAGCCGTTCCCGCGGGCGTTCACCGGCTTGCCGTCGGCGTCGAGCGTCGTCAGGACGGTGCCGTCGATCTGCGCGCCGTCCGGATTGATCTCGAAGTCGAAATGCCCCCTGATCCCGTCGCGCTGGTTGGCGTCGCACGCGCCGTTGGCCGTGGAGCTGAAGGTGTAGTCCTGCGGGCACCAGCCGATGAAGTCGCGCAGGACCATCGGCAGCCGCATCTCGGTGGGCTGCGTGGTGCAGACGTAGCCGGCCTCGATCACGCACTCGTCGGAGCAGCCGTCGCCGCTCTCGCTGTTGCCGTCGTCGCACTCCTCGGTGGGGTCGCCGGGCAGGAGGATGCCGTCGCCGCACCGCGAGGTGCACGCGCCGGCCGAGCAGTCCGGCTCGGACTTGCAGTCCGGCGTGCAGCCGTCGCGCCAGTCGCCGTTGCCGTCGTCGCAGACCTCGGTGCCCTCCCGGATGCCGTCGCCGCAGACCGAGAAGCCCGTGCAGTCCTGGGGCTCGCCGTCGTCGCACACCCGGCCGAGCTCGATCCGGCACGACGCGTCGCAGCCGTCGCCGGGGAACTCGTTGCCGTCGTCGCACTGCTCGGCGCCGCGCTTGAGCCCGTCGCCGCACATCGTCTTGCAGGGGAACCCGACGCGCGAGCAGTCCCAGCCCTCCTCGAGCTCGCAAGCCGCGCTGCAGCCGTCGCCGTCGAGCGGAGCCTGGCCGTCGTCGCACTGCTCGGCGCCGCCGATCACGCCGTCGCCGCACTCGGGCGGCGCGGGCGGGGTGCAGGGGCCGCCGGACGTCGGGCACGTCCAGCCGAGCTCGATCCGGCACTGCGCCGTGCAGCCGTCGCCGCCCGCGGTGTTGCCGTCATCGCACTGCTCGCCGGACTGCACCGCGCCGTCGCCGCAGTAGGTCCGCTCGGTGCACGGCCGGCCCGGCCTGCAGACCCAGCCCTCCTCGAGCTGGCAGCCGGCCGAGCAGCCGTCGCCGCTCACGGTGTTGCCGTCGTCGCACACGTCGCTGCCGTTCACGCGGCCGTCACCGCACGCGAAGAGGCGGTCGCAGGGCTGGCCCGGATCGGGGCACACGAACGACGGATCCACCGCCTTGCAGTCGGCGCTGCAGCCGTCGCCGCCCACGGCGTTGCCGTCGTCGCAGACCTCGCCCGGGTGGATCACGCCGTCGCCGCACCGGATCTGCAGCTCGCAGGGCTGCCCCGGGGTCGAGCAGGTGTAGAACGCCTCCTGCCGGCACAGGCTCGAGCAGCCGTCGCCGCCCGCGGTGTTGCCGTCGTCGCACTGCTCGCCGCTCTCCCTCTGCCCGTTGCCGCAGACCGGCACGCGCGTGCACGGCTGCCCGGGCCGGGTGCACACGAAGCCCGGCTCGCGCATGCAGTCCGCGCTGCAGCCGTCGCCGGACGCCGGCGGGTCGTCCCCGTCCTCGCACTCCTCGTCGAGGTTCACGCGGCCGTCGCCGCACCACTGGAGGACGTTGCAGGGCTGCCCCGCGATGGGGCACCCGTGATTGGGCTCCACCGCCTTGCAGTCGGCGCTGCAGCCGTCGCCGCCCACGGCGTTGCCGTCGTCGCAGACCTCGCCGGGGTCGATCACGCCGTCACCGCACCGGATCTGCAGCTCGCAGGGCTGCCCCGGGGTCGAGCAGGTGTAGAACGCCTCCTGCCGGCACAGGCTCGAGCAGCCGTCGCCGCCCGCGGTGTTGCCGTCGTCGCACTGCTCGCCGCTCTCCCTCTGCCCGTTGCCGCAGACCGGCACGCGCGTGCACGGCTGCCCGGGCCGGGTGCACACGAAGCCCGGCTCGCGCATGCAGTCCGCGCTGCAGCCGTCGCCGGAGACCGGCGGGTTGCCCCCGTCCTCGCACTCCTCGTCGAGGTTCACGCGGCCGTCGCCGCACCACTGGAGGACGTTGCAGGGCTGCCCCGCGACGGGGCACCCGTGATTGGGCTCCACCATCTTGCAGTCGGCGCTGCAGCCGTCGCCGCTCACGTTGTTGCGGTCGTCGCAGACCTCGCCCGGATTCACCACGCCGTCGCCGCACCGGAACTGCAGCTCGCAGGGCTGCCCCGGGATCGGGCAGCTGTAGAGCGCCTCCTGCCGGCACAGGCTCGAGCAGCCGTCGCCGCTCGCGGTGTTGCCGTCGTCGCACTGCTCGCCGCGCTCCTGGAGCCCGTTGCCGCAGACCGGCAGGCGCGTGCACGGCAGCCCGGGCCGGGAGCACTCGAAGCCCGGCTCACGCATGCAGTCCGCGCTGCAGCCGTCGCCGGAGACCGGCGGGTCGTCGCCGTCCTCGCACTGCTCGCCGCCGTTCACGCGACCGTCGCCGCACCGGTAGAGGAGGAGGCAGGGCTTCCCCTCCTCGGGGCACACGTACAGCGGATCCACCACCTTGCAAGCGTCGCTGCAGCCGTCGCCGCTCATGGTGTTGCCGTCGTCGCAGACCTCGCCGGGGTCGATCACGCCGTCGCCGCACCGGATCAGCAGCTCGCAGGGCTGCCCCGGGATCGCGCAGTCGTAGAACGACTCCTGCCGGCAGAGGCTCGAGCAGCCGTCGCCGCTCACGGCGTTGCCGTCGTCGCACTGCTCGCCGGGCTCCCTGTCTCCGTTGCCGCAGACCGGCAGGCGCGAGCACGGCTGCCCGGGCCTCGGGCACACGAAGCCCGCCTCGCGCTTGCACGTCGCGTCGCAGCCGTCGCCGGACACCTCGTTCCGGTCGTCGCACTCCTCCGAGCCGTTCACGCGGCCATCGCCGCAGTCGTAGAGCAGGGTGCAGGGCTCGCCCGGCGTCGGGCAGACGTACGAGGGGTCGACGACGTAGCAGTCGGCGCTGCACCCGTCGCCGTCCACGGTATTGCCGTCGTCGCAGAACTCGCCCGGATCCAGCACGCCATCGCCGCACGCGATGGTGAGGACGCACGGCTCACCGGGCGTCGGGCACTCGCAGTAGGGCTCGATCTCGCAGAGGCCGGAACAGCAGTCGCCAGGCACGCTGTTGCCGTCGTCGCACGCCTCGCTGGCCTGGTTGATCTTGCCGTCGCCGCAGGCGGGCTCCTGCGGCAAGGCGCACTCGGGGGGCGGATCCTCGCCGGCGCACGGGTCCGGCGCGCCGCCCTGCCCGCCGACGCCGGCGCCGACGCCGACGCTCAGACCGAACTCGCCATCGCCGCCGCTGCCGCCCTCTCCGCCGGAGCTCATGTCGCCCCCCGCGCCGCCCGCGCCGGGGTCGCCGACCAGGGTGGAGGAGGGTCCCCCGCCGCAGGCGGCTGCCACGTGCAGCAATCCCACCGCCAAAGCCAGATAAGACGATCTCAAACTCACGACACACCTCGACGAGCGCGGGCCCACGCGCTCGGGCCAAAAGGTCGACGCCCCTGTTTTCAGGGTAACTCAAACGCCCTTCGCACATCCAGACGAAAATGGGCCCACCCTGCTCTACTCAGCCCCACTCGGCTCCACTCGGGGCCTCCCCGCGACATCTCATTTCGTGAATTCCACCGGAGCAGCTCCGTGGATCGATGACGCGCATTGCGCAATGCAGCGAAGGGGGCGTTGTGGCGCCGCCGTGACAGCGCCTGAGGCCACCCGGGCGAGAGGCGGGTTTCGTGAGGCCACCCGGGCGGGCGCCGGGGCTCACAGCCTGGTCGGGCCTTGACTTCTGCGTTTTCTCCGGGGATCGCCGGCATCGAGGCGCCGAGCGGCGCTGCGGCCGCGATCACGCATCCGCGGGTGGCCCGCGCCGCAAAGCGCGCTCACGAGCCGGCGGGCACTCGTGCCTTCATCTCCTCGGCCAGCGCGAGATCGCCGTGCCGCCCGGTCTCGCGCAGGGCCTCCATCACGCGCTGGCGGTCGCCCGGCGCGCGGTTTTGACTCAGCTTGAACTTTCCTTCCAGGCGCTCCACCGGCATGCGGAGGCCGACGATGTGGCGCTCCCTCTCCTGGCGGTAGTCCTCCGGCAATCCCTCGTATTTCCACGCGGCGCGCGCGCCGCCCCCCTCGAACGCGGCCGCCTGCCGGGCCATGAGATCGGAGAGGGCGGCCGCGTCGTCGATCACCCTGGGGCGCCCGCAGGCGTGCACGGCCGCGTAGTTCCACGTCGGCACCGACGGCGCCTCCTCGTACCAGCTCGCGGAGACATAGCCGTGCGCTCCGAGGAACACCGCCAGCGCCTGCGCCGCGCCGTCGAAGGCCCGCCAGTGCGGATTCGCTCGCGCCATGTGCCCGTACAACACCGGCTGACCGTGCTCGCGGACCAGCAGCAGCGGAATGTGCGTCGCGAACAGCTCGCCGCGCAGCATGCTGGTGAGGGTAGCGAAGGGGTTCTCGGCGACGAAGGCGTCCAGGGTCGCCGGATCTTCGACACGAAAATTGGACGGGATGTACATGATTCAATCCTCTGCGTGGTGCGCCATCACGGCCGGCGAGGAGCGTATCAGGCCGCAACTCGGATCCTGCCTGGCCTGGAGCGCCGGTCGTCGCCAGCGGGTGAGTTGATCCGTCGAGTCCGGGCGCGCCTCGACCTGCCCGGCGTCCTGGCCTCGTCCCTGGCCCCGCGCCGCTCCGGCCGAGAGCGAGCGCGGTCGCCGCGCCGGGCGGGGGCGAGCCCCGTCCGGATGAACCAAGAGAGGCAACGGTAGGCGCGCGGAGGGGGATGCGCGTCGGGCGCTCCGGGAAGCAGGCCGATGGCCGAGTAAAATACGAGCGGCAACGGTACGACGGCAGCGCGTCCCCGGGTAGGATCCCTGGAAGGAGAAAACCATGCGCTTGCTTGTCTCGATCGATTCCTGGGCTGCGAGGTTGCTCTCGGTGATGGCGCTCGCGCCGGCCGTGGGCTGCGATGGCAACATCACATCGGGGGAGACCTCGAGCGGGAGCGCGGGAGGGACCTCCGTGGGGGGCGCCGGCGGCTCGTCCAGCTCGGGAGCGATCTCCGCGGGGGGCGCCGGCGGCTCGTCCAGCTCGGGAGCGACCTCCGTGGGGGGCGCCGGCGGCTCGTCCAGCTCGGGAGCGACCTCCGTGGGGAGCGCCGGCGGCTCGTCGAGCGGGGACGCTCCGTTCCCGTGCGATGACCCCGAGCCGATCGTCGTCGCGGGCCAGGACACCGGGTATGTCCGCTGCGCCGGCGGCTGGATGCACCGCGCCGAGGTCGTCACCTGTCCCAGCGCGATCCCGCGCGCCACGGCGTGCCAGGACAAGGACCCGAGCGGCGCCCCCGGGAGCTGCTCCACCGACGCCGACTGCACCGACCAGCCGAACGGTTACTGCAAGAGCGCCGAGGGGGGAGAGGCGCTGCCAGGGTGCTTCTGCGCCTACGGATGCACGACCGACGCCGACTGCGGTGAGGGGCAGATCTGCCTGTGCGGCGATCCGGTCGGGCAGTGCGTCCCCGCCTCGTGCGAGAGCGACAAGGACTGCGGCTCGCTGCTCTGCTCGAGCCATGTCCTCCTCCCCGGGTGCGGCGGGACCGGCTTCGCGTGCCAGACGCCCTCGGACGAGTGCGCCAGCGATGAGGACTGCGCCGGCGACATGCAATGCTCGCTGGAGGCCGGAAAGCACGCCTGCTCGGAGCAGATCTGCGCGATCGGCCGGCCGTTCCTGGTCGACGGGGTCGTGCGCACCGCCGCGCCCGCCGCGCGCGACGACTGGCGGGCAGGGCCGGCGGCCGACCTGGGGGCGCCGCCTCGCCTGGACGCGCTCTCGGCCGGGCAGCGGGCGGCGCTCGCCGAGCACTGGACGCGTGCCGCGCTCCTCGAGCACGCGTCGATCGCCGCGTTCGCGCGCTTCGCGCTGCAGCTCCTCTCGCTCGGCGCGCCGCCCGGGCTCGTCGCCGCGACCCAGGCCGCGATGGGCGACGAGGCCGAGCACGCCCGCCTGTGCTTCGAGCTGGCCAGCGCGTTCGGCGGCCGCGACGTCGGCCCGGGTCCGCTCGCCATCGACGGCGCGCTCGGCGGCGCGGACGCGCGCGAGATCCTGGTGACCGCCGTCCGCGAGGGGTGCATCGGCGAGACGGTCGCCGCGATCGAGGCCGCGGAGGCCGCCCTCCATGCGACCGACCCGGCCGTCCGGCGCGCGCTCGAGAAGATCGCGGAGGACGAGTCACGGCACGCAGAGCTCGCCTTCCGGTTCGCCGCCTGGGCGATCGAGCGCGACCCCGCGCTGGCGAGCGTGCTCCTCGAGGAGATCGCCTCCGCCACGGGCGCGCCCGCCGCGGGCGAGGCCGAGGACGGCGGCCCCCTGCTCGGCTTCGGCGTGCTCTCGCCGTGGCAGCGGCGCGCGATCCGGGAGCGCGCGCTGTCGCAGGTCGTCGCGCCGTGCGCGCGGGCGTTGCTCGCGCGCGCGTCGCACGGCGGAGGCCGCCGCGCCCCGCGGCCGCCGGCCGGCCCTCGGCGCGAGGAGGGCGATCTGCGCGAGGAGGATCAGCGCGAGGAGATCGAGAGCTTCGCGACGAAGAGCTGACCGTCTCCGGCCTCGACCGGGCAGTTCAGGAGCTCGAAGTCGGCGTCGGAGCGGCCCGCGAGGAAGATGTCCGTTTCGGAGACGGCGAGCGCCTGGAGCCGCTGGCCCTCCGGGCCGCCGAGCCCGCCGAGCCACGCGATCGCGCCGTCCTCGCCCCCGAGCCGCCCGAGGTAGATGTCCTCGTCGGCCGCGCCGGTGAGCGCCGTGTCCCCGCCGAGGGACATCCGCCCCTCGAAGTGCCCGGCGACGACCACGTCCCCGTCGCTGTCGGCCTCGACGAACGCCACCGACTGATCCGCGGCGCCCCCGAGCTGCCTGGCCCACCGGAGGCCGCCCTCCCCGTCGAGGTGCGCGAGGAACCCGTCCGCTCCGCTGGAGACGAGCCGGCCTCCGGGCTCGCCCGAGACATCGATCTCGCCCTCGAACGAGCCGCCCAGGACGACGCCGCCGTCGCGCAGCGCGACGGCGCTGGCGCGCTGATCGCCCGGGAGCGAGGAGTAGTGTCGATGCCGGAGGCGCCCGCCGCCGTCGCTCGATCCATCGCAGATCCAGGCCGCCGGGAACGAGGCAAGGAACGAGTCGACCCCCATCGCGGGCGCGCCGCCGGGCGGCAACGCGTCCCGGGGGCTGGAGAACCCGAGCTCGATCCGACCCTGGAACTCGGCGACGACGAACGCCTCGCCCGCGGACACGCGGAGCCCGCGGGGCGCGAGGCGCCCGCCGTCCAGGCCCGGAAACGCGCCGTGGCAAGGGCGCGTGAGGGTCTGTCCATCGAAGCTGGAGAGCCCCATCCTCGCCCCTCCCTGCAGCGACGTCAGGACGACGACGCGATCGCCGTCCACGGCGACGGCCCTCGCCGTGTCCCTGCCGTTCTCGCCGTGCGTCGCGCACGCCGTGAGGCCGCCCGGATCGCGCCTGTCGAGCTTCGCCACGAACAGCGCACCGCCCCCGGCGTGGGCCGGAAGCGGGCAGTCCGCGCCGAAGGACAGGCTGCCCGTGAAGTCGCCCGCCACATAGACGCCGAGCTCGCCCACGGCGACCGCGGTCGCCTGGTGCGTGCGCGTCGCGGCGTCGTTCGCCGCGTTCCCGAAGCGCTCGCTGAAGAGGTGGTTCCCGTCGCGCGCCAGGTGCGCCACGAAGACGTCCGTGCCCGCGCCTCCCGCCGTGAGCGGCGCGCCCCCCGCGACGGCGATGTCCCCCTTGAAGCCGCCCGCGAGCCACAAGGTGCCGTCGCCGTCGGCCGCGATCCCGCCGAGCGTGGTGTCGGCGTCCCCGAAGGACAGCGCCCACTGGCACGTGTAGCCGGGCCCGCTGAACGAGCCGCCCCCGGCGCCCTGCTCGTCGATGTACCGCAGTCCGGCGATCTCCGCGCAACCCGCGCCGCCCGCCGCGATGAGGGCGCTCGAGAGCAGGAGCCGCCGCTCGAAGCGGAGCCTCGTCATCAGAACACCCCGACGACGGAGCCGCCGAGCATGCCCGGCACGATCTGCACACGCGGGCCCGCGCCCGGGGAATCCGGCGGCACCGTCAACCAGAGGACCGTCGTGCCGGCGAGCGCCGCCCCCGCGGCGATGAACGAGAAGTTGGAGATGGTCGCGTACGACATCGCCCTCCTCGCGAGCTGGGGCACCGGCCGCGCGCACCCCTGGTAACGCGCTGGGTTGCTGCACGACGTCCCCGCGGTCCGCTCGACCTCGTTCCACGTCGTGATCGCGAGGCCCCCGAACGTGCTGCCGAGCGCGATGCCCGCCAGCGTGAGCCCGCCCGTGACCCACATCAGGTTTCGATGGAGCGGATCGGGCCTCGTGCCGAGCGGTGTCGGCCAGGGGCGCCCGAGGGAAGACGATGCGGGCACCTCCTCGTCGAGGCCGCCCGCAGCGATGGCGATGCGGGCGTGCTCGCCTGGCGGGCTCACCGCGCCACCGCGCGCGTCATCGGCCCGGACCGCGACCGCCGGCGCCGAGGCGGCCAGGGCGGCGAGGAGCCCAAGCGCGGCGCGGCCGGCCACACCACGCCCGGAGCCGCGATGCGCCGCGCGCCCCGCGCCGCGCAGGTCGACGGGGCGGCGGGCTCCTCCTCTGCAGGTCTCCTCGAGCATCGAGTTCCCTGGATGGTCGGCGAGCGGCATCGGTTTCGGATCTCCGGCGCTGGACCGCGACGACCGATATCAGGGCACCGCGGCGATGGCCAGGACGAAAGGCGCCGCTGGGTGATGGTCGCGTCTGGACAGCTCACCTCCGGGGCTTGCGCTCCGGCGAGCCTCGAGACAGCGCGCGGCGAGCCGCGAGACAGCGCGCGGCGCGCCGCGAGACAGCGCGCGGCGCGCCGCGCGGCGCCCGCCTGCCGGCCGCGTTCCGCTTCGACCGACGCGGCCTTTGCGCTAGCTTTCTGCCCTCCGCTTTTGCTCTCGTCCGCTCGCTCCAGGGCCGCCGAGCGCCCTGGCGAACAGGTGCCCCGATGTCCTCCGTGCCAGCCGTCAAGAAGAAGCGCTCCAGGAAGGGCGAGCCCCCCCTGCCCCGCCGGGACGAGGCGTGGATCGGCGGCTTCTTCTCCCTGCGCGCGTTCGTCCGCGAGGGCGACGACGCGTACCGCCCCGAGGCGGTCGTCTGGATGACCGATCGCGGCCTCGTCCTGAGCTGCACCACGCTCCGCCCCGGCGACGTCGTGGCGTGCGCGGTCGACAGCTTCGAGTCCACGGCCCGCGAGCCCCGGGAGGGGGAGCCCGGCCTGCCCGCGCGCGTGCGCGTGGCCTCGCCCGCGCTCGCCGACGCGCTGCGCGCGCGGCTCGGGCCCGGGTTCGACGTCCGCGTCGCGCCCACGCCCGAGATCGACGCCGTGGCCGAGGACCTGGAGGCGCACCTCGGCGCGGGCGACGGCGGCCCCTCGCCGAGCTTCCTCGGCGGTGGAATCGAGGCGCCCGCGATGGCCTCCTTCTTCCGCGCGGCGGCCGCGCTCCACCGCGCGGCGCCCTGGGAGGCCGTGCCGAGCGACACCGATGTCCTGTCGCTGTCGATCCCCTCGCTCGGCGCGCGCGATCTCGCGCTCTGCGTGCTCGGGCAGGCCGGCCAGGGCCACGGCGTGCTCCTCTTCGAGAGCGCGCAGGGGTTCGCGCTCCACCTCGCGGCGATCGAGGCGCCCCGGGACAGGCCCCCCACGTCGCTGCCGGCGGGCTTCTTCTCGCTGAGCTTCGACCGCGCGAGCGACCTGCACCCCGCGCTGCGCGCCGAGATCGCCGAGCAGCGCTGGGAGCTGGTCGGGCCCGACGCGGTTCCCACGCTCGCGATGGTCGACGAGGACCTGCTCGGCCGCAAGCCGACGCCGCAGGAGCTCACGGCCTCCGAGGCGCTCGCGCTCGGCCTGGTCGAGCTGATGAAGCGGCGCGACGAGCTCGCGCAGGCCTTCCGCGGCGGCGCCCCCGTCGAGGAGAGCTACGTCGTGGAGACGCACGGCGGCCCGGTGGAGGTGATGTTCCGCGCGCCTCACCCGGAGCGGGGCTGATCGCCGGCCGCGCGGGGCACGCCGCGCCGGCGCGCGCTCGCCTCAGCGGGCGGCGAGCCGGTAGATATCGGCGCTCACGATGAGCTCGCAGACGACGTTGCCGAGCTGCAGGATGTCGCCGCTCTGCAGCGGCACGCCGTCCCCGGCCGGCGAGACCAGCCGGTCGTTCAGGAACGTCCCGTTGGTGCTCTTCCGGGCGTGGAGCGTCGGGGCGTCCGGGCTGAGCACCGAGATGTGGGCGTGGACCTTGGAGACGGACGGGTCGCGGAGGACGATATCGCTGTTGAGGGCGCGGCCGATCAGGATGCGATCTTGCCAGGGGCTGTCCGGGCGCTTCGTCACCGGCAAGAGCTCGCAGCGCTCGAACGAGGCGGCGGTCATCGCCGAGGAGATCCGGTGACGGAGCTGCGTCGGCTGGCAGCTCGTGCCAGGCGAGGTGCAGCCGAAAGCGGTCTTGAAGCAGGGAGCGCCAAGCTCGTCCGTGCTGGCCTCACGGAGCAACCAGGCGTGGGGATACCTTCGCTCGAACGCCATCTGTGAGAGCGCCCGACACTGGGTGACGAGGGTCGCAAAGGTCAGCATGGCATGCCCTTTCCCGTGTGTTCTGCGCCTCCCCGATCGAGCGCGACGGAGCGCAGCGCGGACGGCGCTCCGCCTTCGTCCTGGCGTGGCCCGGAGGGCTCGCGGTGGGGCGCGACCGGCCCTGATGCCCCTCATGGTACCAGAGATCCCCGGCCCGCATCGCGGCGCGCGGCCGGCGAGGAGCGCGCCGGAGCGCGGCGGCTACATCGTCACTCGCCGCCTCACCCGTCGCGCGCGGTCGCCTCCCGGGGCGAGCGCATGTATGTTGGCGGCGTGAGCTCTTCCTACAACGTCCAGCACGCGCCGGTCGGCGCCTTTGCCTCCTTCACGCTCGGCAGCCATCACCGTCGGGGCGGCTTTGCCTCCCAGGTGGGCCGCCCGGGACAATCCAACCTCTACATCGGCTACCGCGAGGGTGAGGGCGACCTCTGCTGCCTTCCCTACTTCGAGGCGACCCACGATCCGAGCACGGTCCCGTTCGGGGTCACCCTGGAGCGCCCCAAGCGGCCGCGCCGTGTCTTCGACGATCAGGACATCCGCCGCGAGCTCGGGTGGGCCAGCGACACGATCCGCGCCGGGCGGCTCACGCTGGCCATCTTCTCGCCGTTCGGCCCGATCCCGGATCCGCGCACGGCGCCGGCCGCCGAGGTCGCGCTGCGGTCCTGCCCGGCGGTCCTCGCGCGCCTCGAGCTCGACAACACCGGCGGGACCGAGCCGCTGACAGGCTTCTTCGCGCTCGACGCGGCGAGCCTGCGCGACCTCGAGTCGACGAGCGACGGCCGTTTGATCGGCGTCGCGCACGGCCGCCGCTGGGGCTTCGCCAGCCGCCCCGAGCCGGGCGTCCGGGCCTTCCAGGCCTTCTCGATCGAGAACGCGTTCGACGGCTCCGCCGATCGGCTCTTCCGCCTCGGCAAGGTCGGCGGCCTGCTCGTGGAGGTCCCCCCGGGCGCGCGGCGCGAGGTCTGGATCGCGCTCGGGTTCCACGACGCCGGGGTGATCACCACCGGCATCGAGGCGCGCTACGCCTATACCCGCCATCACCGCGGGCTCGAGGAGGTTCTCGCGTTCGCGCTCGATCACCGCGAGGCGCTCCTCCGCGAGGCGGCGCAGCGGGACGAGGAGCTCTCGCGCGCGCCGCTCAGCCCCGCCCAGAGGTGGCTGCTCGCCCAGGCCACGCACAGCTACTTCGGGTCGACCCAGTGGCTGGACACGGCGCTCGAGGACGGCGCGCCGCCCGCGCCCCTGTGGAACGTGAACGAGGGCGAGTACGAGATGATGAACACCTTCGATCTCGCGATCGATCATCTCTTCTTCGAGCTGCGTTACGCGCCCTGGGCCGTGCGCAACGTCCTCGATCTCTACGTCGATCGGTACAGCTACCGCGACGGGGTGAAGCGCCCCGGCGCCCCGGGCGAGCTCCTCCCCGGCGGGGTGTCGTTCACCCACGACATGGGCGTCAGCAATCACTTCTCGCCGCCCGGTTACTCCAGCTACGAGCGCCCGAACCTCGACGCCGCGTGCTTCAGCTACATGACGTACGAGCAGCTCACCAACTGGATCTGCTGCGCGGGCGTGTACGTCGCGCGCACCGGCGACGAGGGCTTCCTCGCGCGCCACAGGGGCCTGCTCGCCGAGCTCCTCACGAGCCTCCTCCACCGCGACGCGCCCGAGCCCGACGCGCGCGGGGGCGTGATGGCGCTCGACAGCAGCCGCTGCGGCGCAGGCGCCGAGATCACGACCTACGACTCGCTGGATCACTCGCTGGGGCGCGCGCGCAGCAACCTGTACCTGGCCGGCAAGTCGTGGGCGTCGTACGTCATCCTCGCGCACCTCCTCGAGCGCTGCGGCGACGCCGCGCTCGCCGCGGAGGCCTCGGCCGCGAGCCGGAAGGCGGCGCGCGCCATCACGTCGGCCCTCCACGGGCCGTCCGGGTACATCCCCGCCTTGCTCGACGGGAGCTGCACGAGCGCGATCATCCCCGCGATCGAGGGGCTCCTCTACCCCCACGCCATGGGCCTCCTCTCGAGCGACGCCGCGGAGGGCGAGCACGGCGAGCTCCTCCGGGTGCTCCGCCGCCACCTCCAGGCGGTGCTCAAGCCCGGGCTCTGCCTGTTCCCCGAGGGCGGGTGGAAGCTCTCGAGCAGCAGCGACAACTCCTGGATGAGCAAGATCGCGCTCTGCCAGCACATCGCGCGCGCCATCCTGAAGGTCGAGGAGCCCGACGCCGGGCGCCACGACGAGGCCCATGTCCGCTGGCAGATCGAGGGCTCCGGCTACTGGGCCTTCTCCGATCAGATGCAGCGCGGGGTGCCCGTCGGGAGCCGCTATTACCCGCGCGGCGTGACCGCCATCCTCTGGCTGGACGAGCCCTCCCCGGCGCCCGGGGCGAAGGGGCGCTAGCGCGCTCGGTCAGAAGGAGCGCCTGGCCGGTCCCCTGGTCAGGCCGACGACCTGCCGCAGCGCGTCCGCGAGCGTCTGGTAGGTCCGGACGCCCGCGAACGAGTTCCCGAGCTCCACCATCGTCCGGGCGAGCTGCGGCGACAGCCCCACGACAGCGCACCGGGCGCCGAGCAGGCGCAGCGACGAGACGATCGCCGCGATCTGCCCGGTCGCCGCCGCGTCCACCTCGGACAGGCCCGTCAGGTCGAGCAGCACGTGCGTCGCCGACATCGAGGTCACCCGGTCGAGCAGCTCTTCGCAGATCGGCGCTGCCCTCTCCCGCGAGAGCACGCCGACGAGCGGCACCGCGAGGACGCCGTCCCACACCTGGAGGATGGGCGCCGACAGCGCCCGGATCAGGCGCTCCTTCTGCTCGACCTCCTCGTCCTTGCGCCGGAGCTCCAGGGCGGCCGCCGCCATGTGCTGCGTCAGCTCCTCTTGCCGGGCCCGCAGCCGGGCGAGCCTCAGCCGGTGGAGCTCGTCCTCGATGGTCCGATCCGAGGCGTGGACGCGAAACTCCACGACAGGCTCCGCGCCCTCCGAGACGATGTGCTCGTCGGCCCAGCACCGCTGTTCGAGCGCGTGGCCGAAGATCCCGATCACCTTGCCTTGCAGGAACGGGCACCCCCAGCGCATGCCGCCGGCCGCCTGCATCCGGAGCTCCCACGCGTTGCGCACCCGGACGGTGGCCGCGCACGCCGCGCGCTCGAAGGCCGGCAGCTCGAACGCGCCCCACCCGGCCATGCTCACGAGGCGCCCCCAGGAGAGAAAGCCCTGCTCGAACGTCTCGCCCAGCTTCACGACATCGCGATAGTCCTCCTCGGTCCCCAGGCTCGAGGACCGCGCCACGAGCAACCGGAACAGGTCGGTCCCGATCTCCTCCACGAGGGGCGACAGCATCCTGAAGAGCGATGGATTCGCCCAGAACAAGACGGACGACAGCCCCCCGAAGAGCAGGTCGCCGTCGTCGAAGCGCCAGGCGATCGGGACATCATCGATCGTGAGCGATGGGCGAGATTGGGTCATGGCTCCTCGGACAAGGACAGGGTTGTCACCGGCCGCGCGCCGCCGACGCGCGCGCCGCACCCGATGCCGGCCAGCGGGGCGACACCTGGGATCGCGAGCAGCGCGGCATCGCTCAGTCTCGCACGAGGCGCGGGCCGCGCGCGACTGCCGAGCTCGCGATCGCGGGGGCCTTATCCCGATCTCGCCTGTCCGCTGCGCCGCTGGACCCCTGTGCCGCGCAGCGTGGACATCGCGCCTTCTTCGCCCGCGACACCCGACAACCGCTCTGGACATGAGGGCGCCCCGCGCCTCCCGGGACGACCGTGGGGTGCTGCGCTCTGAGCACCCCACGCGGCCGCGGCGCGGTCGATTGCGCTGTTGCGCTCTACGTCGATGACGCGGCGGGGCGCGCGTGGTCCTGGGCGCGGAAGAACACGCCGTGGACCTCGCCGTCGACCAGCGCCGGCACGAGCGCGCCGGGGAGGACGGACTCCACGGCGTTCGGCGCCCGCGGGCCACCGAGGTCGGTGCGCAGCCAGCCCGGGTCGAGCAGGTTCATGAGCACCCCGGTGCCGCGCAGCGAAGGGACCGTGTCGCGAACGAACTTGTCGAGCGCGGCCTTGGACGCAGCATAGGCCATCAGCTCCGGCTGGTCCTGGATACCGGAGGTCACCTGGACGATCCGACCCCAGCGGCGCTCCAGCATGGTCGGCAGGAGCCGGTAGGTGATGCGGATCGGGCTGATGACGTTCACCTCGAAGCTCAGCCGGAAATCCTCGGCCGGCGTCTCGATGTACGACGCACGGAACGGCGTCATGATGGCCGCGTTGTTATAAAGGATGTCGATACCGCCCGAGACGGTGATGGCGCTGTCCAGCATCCGATCGACCGCCGCCTGCTCGGACAGCTCGCCCGAGACGGAGCTCACCCGGACCCCCTGGCCGGCGAGCTCCGCTTCGAGCTCCCGTGTGTGCGCCGCATCACGGCTGTGCAGGACGAGGTTGCAGCCGAGCCCCGCGAGCCCCCGGGCGATCTGCTTCCCCACACCGCGGCTCGCGCCGGTGACCAGCGCCCATTTTCCTCGAAGCTCTGTCGTCATGAGACGGGCCTTATGGCAGAGCCCGACCTGCATGGCACCAGAAAACATCCCCCTCGCCGGCGCGGCGGAGCCCTGTTTGTCCGGCGAGGCGTGATGGCGACGCGCCGCTTCAAGCGAAGCAGCCGTGGAGTCGCGGGTCGGTCCGGAGGATCGACTCGACCTCCGGGACGCAGTCGCGGGAGGAGAGGACGGTGTAAACCCCGTGCTTGATCTCCGGCGCGACGCGGACCGCCGCGAGCCATTCGTCGAGCGAGAACGGGTCTGCCCGGATCGCGTCCCAGAAGCGCGTGGCGTCGAGGACCGCGGCGATGGGGTCCGTGTCCCGCCCTTGGAGCCGGCTGACGACGTAGGCGGCGGTGCCGACCTGCAGGCCGTGGAGCCGCGGTCGCCTCCCGGTCTGGTCGAGCGCGTGGGAGATGAGGTGCTCGCTGCCGCTCGCCGGGCGGGACGAGCCGGCGATCTCCATGGCGATGCCGTTCAGCATGAGCGCCGTCGCGAGCAGGCGCATGCCCTCGAGATCGCGCTCGGGGCGCGCCATGAACTGGAACACGGTCGCGTCCGAGAGCAGGGCGGCGAAGTCGTTGACCGGCTCGCCGCGCGCGTGGAACGCGAGCTTCCAGTCGTGCACCGCCGTCACCTTGGCCACGAGGTCCCCCACGCCGGACAGCCACAGGATCTCCGGCGCGCGCAGGCACACCTCGGTGTCGACCACGACGCCGAAGGGGACGGCGCAGGGGAGCGAGCGGCGCCTTCCGCCGACGGTGAGGCTGGCGGACGGGCTGCAAAAGCCGTCGTTCGAGAGCGACGTGGGCGCCGCGAGGAACGGCAGCCTGGCGAGGAACGCGAGGTACTTGGCGATGTCGAGGGCGCGGCCGCCGCCGAGGCCGACGACGGCGTCGCAGCGGCCGGGGAGCGCGGGCAGGAGCGCGGCGGCCTCCTCGAAGCTCGCCGCGCGGACCTCGCGCCGGGCGACGACCTCGATTCCCTGTTTTTCCAGCCCTTCCTGCATCGCGGCCGCGATGGCGGGAGGCATCGCCTCGCTCGAGAGGAGCGCGATCCGGCGGTACGCCGCGCGCGCGAGGTAGAGGCCGGTCCGCGCGAGCGCCCCGGGCTTGATGCGCACCAGCGTGGGGATGCCGATCTGGGTGGCGGCGAGCATGGGGGAACTCTCGCTTCCTTGTCCCGGATTGCAACCCGTCCGGTGCCCGGGACCCGACCCAGGTTGCCCGGACCCGACCCAGGTTGCCCGGACCCGACCCAGGTTGCCCGGACCCGACCCAGGTTGCCCGGACCCGACCCAGGTTGCCCGGACCCGACCCAGGTTGCCCGGACCCGACCCAGGTTGCCCGGACCCGACCCAGGTTGCCCGGACCCGACCCAGGTTGCCCGGACCCGACCCAGGTTGCCCGGACCCGACCCAGGTTGCCCGGACCCGACCCAGGTTGCCCGGACCCGACCCAGGTTGCCCGGACCCGACCCAGGTTGCCCGGACCCGACCCAGGTTGCGCGGCGCTGCGCGGCGCTAGGCCCGTTGCCTCGCCGTGGACCGCTCGCGGCTGGCCTCCAGACCGTGGCCCAGGCTGCGCAGGACGAGCAACCCGTCGGTGAGGTCGGCGTGCACGAGCGCGCGGGCGACCTCCGGCCGGACCCCCGTGAGGATCGGCCGGGCGCCGAGCAGCGCGATCGCGCGCGAGAGCCGCTCCAGGGCGGCGGCGCCGTCGGGGTCGAGCGCGTCCGCGCCGGTGACGTCGAGCACCACGTGCGACGCCCGCCGCGCGACGATGGCGGGCAGGAGCCGCTCGCCGAGCTCGTCGCCGCGCTCCGCGTCGAGGCGCCCGATGAGCGGCACGGCGAGCGTGCCGCAGCCGACGTCGAGGATCGGCGCGGAGAGCGTCAGGATCTGCCGTCGTTGCTCCTCCACCAGGGCGAGCGAGCGGTTCAGCTCCTCGATGAGCCGACCCTGCTCCTCGACCTGCCCCTCGGCGCGCCGCTGGGCCGAGACGTCGAGCTGCTGCACGAGCACCGCGGGCGCACCGGAGACCGGGTCGGTCGTGCGACGCGCCTCCACCTGGTGCCGGCGCTCGCCGCCCGTCGTGTGGACCCGGACCTCCCCCGTCCAGGGCTCCTCGGCCGCGATCACCCCGCGGATCGCGGCGCCCACGGCCTCGTCCGGGAACGCCGCGTCGATCCGGGGCGCGTCGCCGAGCGCGCGCAAGGCCGCCGGGTTGTGGAAGAGCACCGTCCCCTCCCCGTCGACGAGGCTGACCAGGACCGACGAGTGGCGGACCGCCTCCACGCCGCGCACCATGGACGCGTCGACGCCGGGCTGCCGCGGGAGCGCCTGGAACAGGATGGCGAGCCGCCCATCGTCGAGGCGGATCCCCTGGCCGTCGAGCGTCACGGTGACGGGCGCCCCGCGCGGATAGAGCGTCCAGTCCTCCACGACCGTGCCGCCCTCCGCGACCACGCGCAGGTAGCCGTCGAGCCGCGCCCGGGTGGATCCGGAGATGTCCGAGAGATCGCGGGAGAGCAGCTCATCGCGATCCGACGCGCGCCAGAACTCCATCGCCTTCGCGTTGGCCCACCGGAACCGGTACGCGTCATGGTCGTAGACCCAGGTCGGCAGGATGGACAGCTCGAGGGCCGCGAGACGCTGGTCGAGGGACATCATGTCGTGGCGGTGTCTCTTACGACGGTACAGACCGTCCCGCACGCATTGATATCTGACGCCAATGACGAAATTTCAGCGAACCATGACGCGCCTCGGGCCCCGGAGAGGCGTCCCTCAAACATCCCCGCTCAAAAATTCCAACGACACAGCCGGTCTCCTGGACAGGGGCGCTGCCCGTGGACAGCCCCCCTCTTCACCGGCTCATCGCGTGATGGCCCATAAGAGATCGCGCAGCTCCTGCACGGCGGTGCGCCGGGCCTCCCAGGTCGAGGCGGTGACAACGAAGCTCGCCCGCTTCGCGGTATCCCTCTCGATCTCCGCTTGCCGGCGCGCGCGCGCCTCTTCCTCGAGCTGCTCCTGCCGCGCGCGCGCGGTGCCGCCGGACGCGGCGAACGAGAGGAGCTCGGGGAGCTCGCCGCGGTCGAACCAGGTGCCGTGATCCCTGCAGATGTCGACGATGACGCCGCTCTTGCCGGCGAAGTTCTTGCGGTTCATCACGCCGCCGCAGATCGGGCAGCGGACATAGCGCACGCGGACGTCGACGCGCGGGCGCGGCGGGGGCCTCGGGGCGCTCGCTCCATAGGACTCCCGGTGCGAGAGGAGGTCTCGCAGGAGCGCGTGCTCGACGAGCTGGCCGCCGCATCGACGGCAGTCGCGCAGCAGGCCGGCCGGGGCGCGGAACACGGCGAACGGCTCGTCGCAGTCCAGACAGCGGCGCGTGTCGGGCTCCGCGATCGGCTCCAGACCGAGCTCGTGCCCGCAGCCGGCGCAGCGCTCCGCATCGGGCGCGTTCGCGAGGTAGCAGCCGCCGCAGCGCAGCATCAGCGCCCTTTGGCCGAGCGCGCCGGCGGGCGCGTGCTCCGGGCAGGCCCGCCCGGCAGCAGGCTGATGCGGCTCGCCCGCGCTCCGAGCACCTCGGCGAGGAACGCCATGGCGGCGTCCTCGTCATGATAGACGACGACATTGTCGCTGTGCGTCTCGCGCACGAGCCGCTTCACCTGCAAGGCGCCGACCGCGGTCCGCACCACGAGGGCGACGGCGGCGAAGTCCTGAACGAGCATGCCGCGGATGCGCTGCGTCGCCGCCTCGAACGCCGGGTCGTTGTTCATGGGGACCTGGCGGAGGTCGACCAGGTGGCCGAGGCGCCCGCGGACGAGCGATTCGTAGATCTGGAGCGCCTCGGTGTGGACGCGGATGAACTCGTCGGGCGATGGGAGAGCGATCTCCGAACGCGTGGTCCGGACGAGCGAGCGGTCCGGATCGGCGGTCACCGTCAGGTACTCGTTCTGAAGCAGGACCGTCATCCCATGACAGGATAGCGACCCGCCGGCGAGACTGCACAGAAAAGCTGGCAGGCGCGGGGGGCTTCATGCCGGGCTTTCGCCCACACGGAACGACCCGAGCGCCGCGCTCGATCCCCAGGGAAAAGCGCCATGATCGCGGGGGCGTGGGGTTCCCGTTGCCCGGCTGCGGCACGGGCGACTAGGCTACCACACCGTGGTCAAGCTGAAGCGCCTCAAGATCCATCGCTACCGCAACGTGGAGCCATGCGAGCTCATCTTTGGCGACCGCCGCAACGTCCTGCTCGGCCCGAACGGCGCCGGCAAGACGACGCTCCTGTCCTTCATCTCCAAGATCCTCAGGACGAACCTGAACGATCCAGACGATCCGTTCTCGATCGAGATCGAGCTCACGCTTCCTCAGGGCTCGCTGACTGCGAAGATCTCGAGCCGGGAGCCGGAGGTCGAGCCGGTGGAGCTCTTGAACCTGCCATCGATGGCCCGCGCGGCACACGAGAGTGCGTATGCCACCCCGGAAACACCGGACTTCGAATGCACGCTAAGCCTATCGAACCGGCGATCAACAACCTCGCTCCGCCACTCAAAGGATCATTTTGCCATCCACGGAACAAATATCGACCACAAGTCAGCAGAAAATTTCATAACAAAGGGACCACCAGGACTCCTCACAAAGCTCGTCACCATCGGAACCATAACCCTCGAACGGAACACTCCACACGAAATCGCACCCGATCTCCGCAATGCCTACCGATTCGACGAATCGTTAGACATGTTCCACGCACTCACAACAAGAGAAGACAGCATCAATCCACCAAAGAACGACCTACAGCCACGCTTCCATTTTCATCGATTCAAAAACACAACACAATTCGCCCTTCGCTCCCCCGGGAGCCCTGGCCAGGGGATAACAACAAATGAAATTCTTAATGCAATAAAGCTCGGAATACCCGACGAATCAACCGAACACTCCATAAGCGAAAAACAACTCACCTTTCTCTCCGAATCGGTCCGACTCCTGGGCTTACGCTCGGCCGTTGCAAAATTGGAGCTCATCAACAAGGACACAACAACCAAGTTCGTAGAACACTTCGAGTTCGGCAACCTCAAATTCTGGTTCACCCGCCGCGACGGCTCGATCTTCCAGGACCAGCACCTGAGCTACGGCCAGAAGCGCCTGCTCACCTTCCTCTACTACCTCGACGCGAACCCCAGCTTCGTCATCGCCGACGAGCTGGTGAACGGCCTCCACCACGCGTGGATCGAGGAGTGCATGAACGCCATCGGCGACCGGCAGGCGTTCCTCACCAGCCAGAACCCGCTCCTGCTCGACTACCTGTCCTTCGAGTCCGTCGAGCAGGTCAAGGAGAGCTTCATCCTCTGCCGCAACCAGGCCGACGGCGATCGCGAGCGGATGACCTGGCGCAACATGACCGACGACGAGGCCGACATGTTCTATCGCGCCTATCAGGTCGGCATCGAGCACGTCGGCGAGATCCTGAGGACGCGGGGGCTCTGGTGAGCGTCGCCCGCTGCTCGATCCTGGTGCTCACCGAGGACTCGGCCGAGGGCGCGCACGACACGCTGGTCGCGCTCACCAAGAAGATCCTGCGCCTGGTCGACGACAGCTACGACTGGCAGCATGTCCGCTTCGAGCCGCCGGAGGGCGAGAGCGTGCGCAAGGCCCTCCGCGGCAACCTCTGGAAGAGCCGGGAGCCGCGGGATCACCGCGCTCGACGCGACCTCATCGGGTACATCGCCACGAAGCTCCTCGAGAGCGATCGCGCCTTCGTGGTCTACCACATCGACGGCGACCGTCCCTGGGCGGAGCGCGAGGCGAGCGACAACGTCGCGAAGTTCCGCAGCTTCATCGAGACCGACGTCCGCCAGTTCGTCGAGCATCGGCGCCTCCAGAGCGGTCGCGCTCCGGCCGGCGATCTGGCGCTGACTCAGCTCCTCCTCCTCGTGCCCCACTACAGCGTCGAAGCCTGGCTCTTCCAGAACACCCGCGCCGGGGTCCGCTTCTGCGAGGAAAATCCTGCGTGTCGGGGGAAGCACGCCTCCACCTTCCAGGCGTGGGCCAACGATCGCGGCGCGCTCGACGAGGTGTCGAAGCCCAAGGAGCAGATCTGCTTCAAGGGCCGGCACAACCGCCAGCTGGCCGAGGGCCTCGACGTGGATGTCATCTACTACGCCGGGAAATCCCTCCACCACGCCGTGGACGAGCTCCTCCGGAACACGGCGCTCCTCGCCGCCCTCGCCGCCACCCGACCAGGCTGACCGGGCCCCCTCCTCCGCTCCCCCCCGGCCCGCGGCTCACTCGAACCGCAGCGCCTCCACCGGATCGAGCCGCGCGGCGCGCCGCGCCGGCCCCACGCCGAACGTGATCCCGATGAGGACCGACACGCCGAGCGCCAGCCCGATGGCGTACGGCGGCACGATGGTCGCCCACTCCCCGAACCGCGACAGCAGGATCGCCGCCGCGTAGCCGAGCCCGACGCCGGCCACCCCGCCCGCGAGCGAGACGACCACGGCCTCGACCAGGAACTGCCGCAGGATGTCCCGCCGGCGCGCCCCGACCGCCATGCGCACCCCGATCTCCCGTGTCCGCTCCCGGACCGAGACCAGCATGATGTTCATGATCCCGATGCCGCCCACGATCAGCGACACCGCCGCCACGCTGCCGAGCAGCGTCGTGAACGTGCCCGTGATCTGGCCCATCGTCGCCAGCATCTCGGCCTGCGACCGCACGTCGAAATCGTCCTCCTGATCCGCGCGCAGCCGGTGGCGCAGGCGCAGGAGCTGCGTGAGCTGCGCGATCACCTGGTCCGCCTGGTCCTCCCGCTCGAGCTGCAGCGAGATGGTCGAGAGGAAATCCTGCCCGAACAGGGACGACTGGTGCGTCGACAGCGGCACGAACACGCCGTCGTCCGGCGAGCCCATGCCCGACCCCTTCTCCGCGAGCACCCCGACCACGCGGAACGCGCTCCCGTTGATCTGGAGGCGCGTGCCGAGCGGCGACATCCCCGGGTAGAGCTGCCTCGCGACGTTCGCGCCGATCAGCGCCACGCGCGCGCGCTGCTGCTCGTCGAGATCGCTGAACGACACCCCGCTCGCCACCGAGATCGAGCGGACCTCCAGGTACGCCGGCGTGATGCCGGTCACCGACGCGTTCAGGTTGTTCGCCATGTACCTTAGCTGCGCGCTGCCGCTCGCCTCGGGCGCCACCGCGGCCACGCCCTGGAGCGCCTCGAGCGCCTCCGCGTCCTTCCGCGTCAGCGTCCGGACCGAGCCGGAGCGGACCCCGCCCGCGGACGCGTACGACGGGCGGACCATGAGCAGGTTCGCGCCGAGCGACCGGATCCGCCCCTCGACGCTGCTGCGCGCGCCCTCCCCGATGCCGAGCACCGCGACGACCGCGGCCGTCCCGATGATCATGCCGAGCATCGTGAGCAGCGTGCGCAGCCGGTTGCTCGCGAGCGAGCGCCACGCGCTCCTGGCCGTCTCCCGGATCAGCACGCCGCCTCCATCTCGCTCGCGTGGAACGCCGCCACCACGGCGCCCGCCGGGCCGTCGGCCACGATGCGGCCGTCCTTCATGTGGATCGCGCGCGAGAGCGACCGCGCGACGCCGAGGTCGTGGGTCACCATGACCAGCGTCGTCCCGTCCGCGTTCAGCGACAGGAGCAGCTCCAGCACGTCGCGCCCGGTGCGGCTGTCGAGCGCGCCCGTCGGCTCGTCGCACAGCAGGATCGACGGCCGCGTGACGATCGCCCGCGCGATCGCCACGCGCTGCCGCTGCCCGCCGGACAGCTCGGCCGGCAGGTGCCGCTCGCGCGCGGCGAGCCCGACGCGGGCCAGCGCGCGCTGCGCGAGCGCGCGGCTGTCCTTCACCGCCCCGTAGAGCAGCGGCAGCTCCACGTTCTCCACCGCCGTCATCCGCGGCAGCAGGTTGAAGCTCTGGAACACGAACCCGATGTGGCGGTTGCGCAGCCCGGCCAGCTCGTCGTCGTCGAGCTCCGCCATGTCGCGGCCCCCCAGCCGGTACGTGCCCTCCGTCGGCCGATCCAGGCACCCGAGGATGTTCAGCAGGCTCGACTTCCCGCACCCGGACGGCCCGATGATCGCGACGGACTCGCCGCGGCGCACCTCGAAGCTGATGCGATCGACGGCCCGGACCGCGAGGTCCTCGCGATCGGCGTGGTAGACCTTGGAGAGGCCCTCGACCTTTACAGGGATATCCATCTCACCGCCCTCCCCGGGGGGCGCCCATGCGCATGCCGCGCATCGGGTTCTGCCCGCCCCGCGGCCCCTGCGGGCCCGACTCGGTCACCGCGGGCGCGCTCGCGAGGACGTCGTCGCCCTCGCTGAGCCCCTCGAGTACGACCATGTGCGTCCCGTCCGTCGCCCCGGTCCGGATCGTGCGCTCCTCGCCGCTCTCGAGCCGCACGAACCGCCGCTTGCCCTGGGATTGCACGGCCAGCAGCGGCACGAGGAGCACGTCCTTCTGCTCGGCGGTCACGATCTCGACGTCCGCGCTCATCCCCGAGCGCAGCAGCGACGCGTCCTTGTCCTTGACGACGATCTCGACGTCGAAGGTCACCACGCTCGACGCCTCCTTGCCGAGGGGGCTCACGCGGTCGACCACGCCCTGGAACACCCGGTCGCCGTACGCGTCCACGCGGATCTCGACCCGCTGCCCCGGGGCGACGCGGCCGATCTGCGCCTCGTCGATCGCGCCGATGATGCGCAGGTTCGACAGGTCGGCGAGCGTCATCACGGCGCTCCCGCCGCTCACGTTGGTGAGCGCCGACGAGACGAGCGTGCCCTTCTCCACCGCCACGTCGAGCACCGTGCCGGCGATCGGCGCGTAGATCTGCATCTCCTTCAGGCGCGTCTCGGCGTCCTGCACGGCGAACTCGGCCACCTTGAGCTGCGCCTGCGCCGCGCCGAGCTGCGCCCGACGGAGCGTCAGGTTCGCGGCCGCGACGCTCGTCGTGTGCGCCGCCGTGCGGGCCGCGTCGGTCGAGCCCAGGCCGAGCTCGGCGCTCCGCTCGGCGACCTCCTGGCTCACCTCGTTGTTCTTGCGCTCGAGCTCGGCCGCCTTGAGCGACGCCTGCGCCGCGGCGAGATCGGCCCTCACCCGGTCGCGCGTCACGCGCGCCTCGGCGAGGGCGCGCTCGGCGTCCGTCGGATCGAGGCGGACCAGGAGCTGCCCGGCCTCGACCGTGTCGCCCTCCTGCACGAGCACCTCGATGACCTGGCCCGAGGCGCGCGACTTCACCTCGACCTGCACGTCGGGCTCGATCTTCCCGGACGCGGCGGCGGTCTCGGTCAGGCTCCCGCGCCGGATCTCGACCGTGGGGCCGGCCGGCGCCTTCGAGGGCTCCCGGTACCAGGCGTACCCGCCGATCGCGAACGTCGCGACGATCGCCGCGGCCACCGCGGCCATCACCTGGCGTCTCCTGTTCCTGTTCATGACGACCTCCTGGGGAGCACCGAAGCGAAGCGCTCGAGGAGCGCGCCCGCGGCGTGCTCGAGCTGGAAGCGCGACGTGAGCTCTGACACCGCCGCCCGCAGTTTACGCAGCTCCGCCTCGCGGAGCGTCTGTTCCGCCTTCACCACATCGGCCGACGTCGACGTCCCGAGCAGGAGCCGTTGCCGCTCGGCCTCGGCCAGCTCGCCGGCCATGCGCGCCGTCTCCGAGGCCAGCGCGACCTGGTCGGCGGACGCGTCGAGGTTCACGCGGAGCGCGCTGATCTGGGCCGTGATCGCGTCGAGGCGCGCCCTGTAGCGGGCCTCGGCGGCCGCGAGCTGCGCGCGCGCGCGCGCCGCGTCGGCGGCCGCGCGCCCCCCGCCGAACGGCAGCTCCAGATCGAGCCCGCCCAGCGCGCTGAACGCGGGCTGCATGCCGGGGAGCGAGCGCCCCGTCAGCAGATCGTTCCCCCACTCCGTGCCCGCGGAGGCGGTGGCGAACACGTCGAGGCGGACCTGGTCGGCGTCCTCCGCCGCGCCCACCCGCGCGCGTAGCGCGTCGAGATCGGCGCGCATCGCGGCGAGCTCCTGGGAGCGCTCGGCCGCCGCGCGCGCCAGCGCGGCGGCCGGGGGCGCGGGCCCGAGGGACGGCGGCGCGCCGGTCGCGCGCAGCGAGGCGGCGCGCGCGGGGTCCATGCCGAGCGCGCGCCCGAGCTCGATCGCCCGCTCCGTGCGCGCCGCGCGGGCCTGCGACAGCGCGTCCGCGATCGACGCGGCCGCGGTCGAGAACTGGAGGACGTCGACCCGCGTGCCGGTGCCGAGGGTCTCGGCGCGCGTCCTCGCGTCGTTCACCTGCCGCTCGGCGGCCGCGAGCGCCTGCTCCTGCACCGCGACGGCCCGCTCCGCGTACCAGAGCTCCCAGTACGCCTGGAGCACCTCCAGCGCGATCTGGCTCGCCGCGAGCTCGCGCTCCCGCTCCACGGCGACCGCCTGTGCCTGCGCCTGCGCGGCGGGCGCGAGCACGGCGTCGGTCCCGGCCCCGCGGAGGAGCGGCTGCCGCGCGGAGACGTACGCCCTCGCGCCGTAGGCCGGCCCGAGGGTCCGGTCCTCCGCGAGGTTCCACCTGGAGTCCGCCGACGTGCCCACCTCCAGGGCGGTGCCGACGTCGGTCGTGTACCGCAGGGCCACGCTCGACTCCACGGACGCGCTGCCCGCGCGCGGGGTCTGGGCGTCGAGGGTCTTCGCGTACTGCCCCGTCACCGAGGCCGCGAGCGCGGGCCTCCTCGCGCCCTCCTCGGCGGCGACGGCCTGCCGCGCGGCCGTGACCTCGAGCAGGGCCGCGCGCAGCGACGGGTTCTGGGAGGCCGCGCGGCCGACGGCCTCCTCCGCGGAGAGCGTCTCGGCGCGCGCCGCGCTGCTCAGCGAGCACGCGGCGATGAGCGCCAGGGACGCCAGCCACGGCAGGGGAACGGAGCGAGTGAGCGTCATGAGCCCGAGGCTAGGGAGGCGCGTCTCAAGAGGTGTCCGGTTCATGTAAGGATTCGTAAAGGACGCTTTGACCAGGCCTTACACGGCGCCGCGCGCGGCCGCGCTACAGTCCCCGGCATGGCGGATCCCCCTCAGATCCTGGTCATCGACGACGACGCCGAGCTCTGCGAGCTCCTGGCCGAGCTCCTCGGTCAGGAGGGGTACGCCGTCGAGAGCGCGCGCGACGCGGCCACAGGCCTCGCGCGCGCGCAGGAGCGCTCGTTCACGCTCGTGGTGCTCGACGTGATGCTCCCGGGGATGAACGGGTTCGAGGTGCTCACGCGGCTCCGGCAGAGCTCGCGGGTGCCGGTGCTCATGCTGACCGCGCGCGGGGAGGACGTCGACCGCATCGTCGGCCTGGAGATGGGGGCCGACGACTACCTGCCGAAGCCGTTCAACCCGCGCGAGCTCGTGGCCCGCGTGCGCGCGCTCCACCGCCGCGCGATGGCGACGGCGGCGCCGGGCCCGGCGGACGCGCAGAGCGTCCTGACGGTCGACGATCTCGAGCTCCTGCCCTCCGCGCGGCGCGTCCGCGTCCGCGGCGAGGACGTCCGGCTCACCACGGCCGAGTACGACCTGCTCGAGGTGCTGGTCCGGCAGGCGGGGGCGGTCGTCTCGCGCGAGGAGCTCGCGCGGCGCGTGCTCGGCCGGCGGCTCGCGGCGTACGACCGCGGCATCGACATGCACGTCTCGAACCTCCGCAAGAAGCTCGGGCCCGGCCCGAGCGGCGGCGAGCGCATCAAGACGGTCCGGAGCGCGGGCTACATCCTCGCGCGGGAGCGCCCGTGAGGAGCCTGTTCCTTCGCCTGCTCGTCTCCCTGTGGCTCGCGATGGCGCTGCTCGGCGGCCTGTTCGCGGTGATCCACGCGCGGGCGTTCCCCGCCGAGGCGAGCTCGCTGCGCCGCCGCCTGAGCCTGCGCACCATCGAGCTCCGCGCCGAGCGCGCGCTCGCCTGCGCCGAGGACGGGCGCGCCGGCTGCGACGAGATCCTCGCGCCGATCGACCCGCGGGATCAGCGCGTCGCGGTCTACCGGGCGGGCGAGCTCGCGGCCGGGAAGCCGATCGAGGGCGCGCGCGGCGTCGCGGAGCAGGCGCGGCGCGCGGGCGACGGCGTCGCCGTGGAGGTCGGCGAGCAGGAGCTCACGGCCGTGGTCCTGCGCCGCGACCCCGCCCTCGCCGCCGTGGCCGTCGGTCCGGTCCGGTCGCCATGGATGTTCTTCATCATGCCGGAGACGCTGCCGTACCGGCTCCTCGCGATCATCACGGTGACCGGCCTCGTCGCGGTCGTGCTCGCGCGCTACCTGTCCCGCCCCATCCGCGTGCTGCGCGGCGCCACGCAGCGGATGGCGGCGGGCGATCTCTCGGTCCGCGTCGCGCAGCGGCTCACGGGCGCCGACAGCGAGACGCTCGCGCTCGGGCGCGACATGGACCGGATGGCCGAGCGCATCGAGGAGCTGCTCGAGACCCAGCGCAGGCTCCTCTGCGACGTCTCGCACGAGCTCCGGTCGCCGCTCGCGCGGCTCAACATCGCGCTGGAGCTGGTCCGCCGGCGCTCCCCGCCCGACGTCGAGCCCGCGTTCGACCGCATCGAGCGGGAGACGGAGCGGCTCAACGGGATGATCGGCGAGCTGCTCACGCTGAGCCGGCTGGAGTCCGGCCGGCCGATGGAGCGCACCGAGCGGATCGATCTCCTGTCGCTCGTGGAGCAGGTCGTCGAGGACGCGGCGTTCGAGGCGGAGCAGCGGGGGTGCGGCGTCGCGCTGGGGGCGCGGCGCGCGTGCTCGCTGGACGGGAACGAGGAGCTGCTCCGGCGCGCGATCGAGAACGTGCTGCGCAACGCGGTGCGCTTCACCGAGGCCGGGACCACGGTCGAGGTCGATCTCGAGCGCGCGGGCGACGCGGCGGAGCTCCGCGTCCGCGACCGCGGGCCGGGCGTGCCGGAGGCGGCCCTGGACGACATCTTCAAGCCGTTCTACCGCGTCGACGACCACCGCGCGCGCGGCGCGGGCGGCACCGGCATCGGGCTCGCGATCACGCACCAGGCGGTGCTGCTGCACGGCGGCGAGGTCGGCGCGCGGAACGCGGAGGGCGGCGGGCTCGTCGTGACGCTGCGGCTGCCGGTCGTCGGGGAGGGGTGAGCGGCGCGCGGGGCGGAGCGCCTGGCGGGCCCTGGGGGGCGGAGCTCGCGGATCGTCCCCCCGCGGCCGTTGGGCTATACAGTGCGGCGGCTCCCGAGAAGGCACGGACACGCGGCTCACCGCCGGCGGCGACCTCATGATCCAGCAGGTCTCGTTCACCAACTTCAAGTCCCTGCGCAGGGTCGACGCTCACCTCGGGCGCTTCACCATCGTCGTCGGCCCGAACGGCTCCGGAAAGACGAGCCTCCTCGACGGCCTGCATTACCTGGCGCAGGCCACGCAAAGGCCGCTCAAGCAGCTCATGAGCGGGGTGTTCGCCCCTCCCAACCTGACGAGCCGCGGCGCCACGGGGGTCATGCGGCTCGCGGCCACGGGGAGCTTCCAGGAGGTGAGCGCCGAGGTCGAGATCGTCGTCGCGTGCGAGGACGACGCGAACGGAAGCGCTGGCTGGAGCGGCACCGTCACGCGGCGCTGGGGGGATGTCTCCGAGGCAACCTCCGAGACGAGGGCGGGATGGAGGCTCGCCGTGCCGGACGCGCCGCCGGCGGCGATCGATAGCATCGAACGACACCACTCCGGCCCGGAGATGGCGGCGCTTGCCCGGGAGCTCGGCTCCGCGCGCAAGCTCCGGCTGAACGCCGAGGTGCTCGCGGCGCCCTCGTACAGCGAGGAGGAGATGCCTTGCCTGGCCACGGACGGCGGCGATCTTGCCTCGGTGCTGGCCGACGCGGCCGGCCGCATGCCCGAGGCATTCCAGGCGCTCCAGGACGCAGCGCGCCGGGTTATTCCGGCGCTCGATCGGATCCGCACGCGTCGCGCCAAGGTACGGAGGCGTGAGCGGCAGGAAATCCTCATCGGCGACGAGCCGATCCAGCACGCCGTGGCTCGCGTCTACTGGGGCCAGCAGCTCGTGCTCGATTTCAAGGGCGCCCCGGATGTCCCGGCGCCGCTCGCGAGCGAGGGCACCCTGCTCGTCATCGGCCTCTTGACCGCGCTGTGGATGGAGCCCAGGCCCCGGCTGCTGCTCCTCGACGACATCGACAAGGCGCTGCACCCGCGCGCGCAGGGGGAGCTGGTCGCGCAGATCCGGGCCATCCTGGAGATGACGCCGGATCTCCAGGTCGTCGCCACCAGCCACTCGCCTTACCTCCTGGATCATTTCGATGCGCAGGACGTCCTCCTCACGGCGCTCTTGCCCGACGGCTCCACCGCCTGCGCGCGGCTCGCCGATCACCCCGATTACGAGCGCTGGAAGCGCACGACGCGCTCCGGCGAGTTCTGGAGCTTCGTGGGCGAGGACTGGGTCGCGCAGCAGGCGAGCGCCGTGCAGGGCCGAGGATGAGCGTGGCCCCTCCTCTCCTCGGGCTGGTGGTCGAAGGGCCGGCCGACGGGAGGACGGTGCCTGGTCTCGTCGATCGGGTCCTCGAGGACGCGGTGCCCGTCGTCGCAGGCAAGCTCGGACAGATTCGAGCTTATTGCGGGATCAACCCAGGCGCGTTGTTCCTCGCGTGGAGCGCGGTCCACGAGGAAGCCAGGTCACGCGTGCCGCCGAGACACGGGCATTTCGGCGGCAAGCCGGCCATCGAGGACGCGCGCACGGCCGAGCTCGCGCTCCGTTGCTTCCAGGCGCTGGAGCCGCAACCGGCCGCGGTGCTGATGGTGCGCGACAGCGACCGGAAGCCGAAGGAGCGCCGGAGAGGGCTGGAGCAGGCACGGGAGGAGTCCGACTGGCCTTTCCAGGTACTCCTTGGCGTGGCCCACCCGATGCGGGAGTGCTGGGTGCTCGCCGGCTTCGTCCCGGAGACCAGGCCAGAGGTGGCCGCGCTCGACGCCCTCCGGAAGGAGCTCGGCTTCGATCCTACCGCGCGATCGCACGAGCTCGACGCATCCAGCAAGACGGCGAAACGGAGCCCGAAGCGCGTTCTCGAGCGCCTCACCGGGGGCGAGGTCGATCGTGAGGCGCGGTGCTGGACGGAGCCGGATCTCGATCATCTGCGCCAGCGCGGAAGGGACAACGGCCTCGCTGCGTTCCTGAGCGAGGTCGAGGAGCGCCTGGCACCTGCCCTCTCGAGCTCCTTTGCCGCCGAGAGCACCGCGCTCGATCTCGGGTGCCCTCCCGTGAAGGAGGACGACACCGGCTCCAGCGCCCCCGAGCGCTGAGCCGGCGCCTTCCTCGGATCGGGATCGATCTGCCCCCCCTTCCGAGGCCGTCCGTTTCGATCTCGGATCGACCCGCCCCCCCTTCCGAGGCCGTCCGTTTCGATCTCGGATCGACCCGCCCCCCCTTCCGAGGCCGCTCTGCCACGTCTCGACCTCTCCGGCCCCCCTTCCGAGGCCGCTCTGCCACGTCTCGACCTCTCCGGCCCCCCTTCCGAGGCCGCTCTGCCACGTCTCGACCTCTCCGGCCCCCCTTCCGAGGCCGCTCTGCCACGTCTCGACCTCTCCGGCCCCCCTTCCGAGGCCGCTCTGCCACGTCTCGACCTCTCCTGTCCCTCCTCCGAGGCCACCCTGCCAGGTCACGACCTCTCCGGCCCTCCTCCGGGGTGGTGGGGTACCTTGGCTGAAGGAGAGGTCTTTTGAACCGCCAAGGCGCCGAGGACGCCAAGAAAAACACAAATATCTTGGCGTCTTATGGCGCCTTGGCGGTTCCGGTGTCCCCGCAGGGTGGGGCAAGTCCCCCCTCCGAGGCCGCTCTGCCAGGTCGCGACCTCTCCGCGTCGGCTCCGGCGCGCCAAGGCGACGGCCCGCTCAGAAGCAGATCCCGAACCCGGAGTAGCCGACGTCGCTGCAAACCCCGCCGCTCGCGCAAGGCGCCCCGAGGATCTCCGCCGGACAGAGCTCGACGCAGACGCCAGCATTCTCTTCGGGCGAGCCGGCGCACAGCGCACCGGACATGCACCCCGGGTACGCGTCCAAGGAGCAGGCGCCGCCGATGGGGATGTCGCCTCCCGGGGCGCAGATCGGCGCTCCTCCGACCAGCTCTCCAGGGACGCACCACGCGCCCTCTCCGCAGCCGGCGCCGAGCGGCGTGCACTCGCCGCCGCCCGCCTCGATCACCTCGATGGAGATGTCGAGCTGACCGTTCCCGATGGCGATGATCGCGCCGTCGGTCTGGAACCGATAGGCCAGCTCCGTGGTGGATCCGTCGGAGATCGTGAACGCGGCGGGATTGGGAGAGACGAGGGTCGCCTGCACGGGCACGAACGCGCCCCCCTCGTAGCGCTCCAGGACCCAGCCCGGCTCCAGCACGCCCAGGTAATCGCCGACGGGCAAGGCCGCGGTGAGCACCGTCGCGCCCGGACTCTCCGAGCTGCTGAGATACGTCTGGACCGGCCCCTGGATCGCGAAGAGCGCGTTGCTCAGCCGGTACACACGTCCGTTGGTCTCCGCCACGAGCGACAGGCTCGCGCGTCCGGTGGACTCCGCCGCTTCCGTGCCGTCCGCGCCGCCGATGCACGCCGGGAGCAGCGGCGCCGCCGCGAGGAACGCGGCGAAACCGATCCTGACAAACGCTGATCGCCTCATGCTGAGCCTCCTGAGATGGAAAGGACAGCCGAGCATAACGCACGGCGAGACGCGCGCGGCGCGCGACGCAGAGGACCGATCTCGTGACCAACGCCATGACATCGACGTCGGGATCGCTCCCCCGTGCTGGCGTGAACGGCCATACGCCGTCCACCTGCCATGGCCTGTCGTCGCTAGCCGGCTCAGCCCTCCTCGTCGCTGACCGGCTCAGCCCTCCTCGTCGCTGGCCGGCTCAGCCCTCCATCTGGGTGAACGCGTACCACCACCCCGTCGCCAGCGCGACGAGCAGCAGAAAGCGCACGACATGGAACGCGAGAGGGAACTGGCGCGGACGCGCGCCGGGCACCTCCATGAGCCGGTCGCACACGACGACGTCCCCGATCCGGCCGAGGTGGGCGAAGATCTCGCTCACCTTGCCGGCGCGGCGCGCGTCCGTGAGCGCGCCGAGGAGCCCCGGGCTCATCTTCACGGGCAGGACGTGGCCTCCCGAGGCGAGCTTCGCGCCGTTCGGCCCGTCGACCACCTCCGCGCGCACGAAGCCGCGCACCTCGCCGCGCATCGCCGCGTCGAGCGGCACGACCGGCGGCGGATCGCGCGGCAGATCGAGCCCGGGAATCAGGCGCAGGCACACGCCGCGCCCGCCGACGCCGACCATGCCGGCGAACCACGCGATCCCCCCGCCCGCCTGCCCGGCGCCGAGCACCGAGAAGGAGATCTGGCCGACCGCGACGACGCCGATCGCGACCTGGCCGATCGCGATGAACCCGCGCGCGAACTGGCCGAACGCGAAGATCCCGTGCGCGAACTGCCCGACGCTGACGACGCCTATCTCGGACGGGTCGGTGGAGATGAGCTTCACCGGGCGATGCTATCACGCGGCGCGCTCACCCCTCCGGGCCATCCGGGCCGACGGCGCCGCCCGCCAGCAACGGAGCCGCCCACCAGGAAGCGACGCCACGAAGACCCCGGCACGGGACGCCACCGAGGCCGCTGATCGGGGCGCCACCGAGGCCGCTGATTGGGGCGCCACCGAGGCCGCTGATCGGGGCGCCACCGAGGCCGCTGATTGGGGCGCCACCGAGGCCCTCGCCCGCAGTAGGATGGCCGGCCATGACCAGCGTTTCGCCCTCATGGAGCGGCGCGTCCCCCCACGGCGCAGCGGTGTGCAGCGGCTGCGGCGTCGTCGCCCCGGCGCGGGGCACGAGTTGCGCGGTCTGCCGCCGGGCGCTCGCCGCCTCGCGCGTCGTCGCGCCCCCTTTCGGCGACGTCACCTGGGTGGCATTGCGCTGCGCGATCACGTGCCGCTCCTGCGGGTTCCCCTCGCCGCTCGAGGGCATCGAGCTCGACCAGGGCGTCGACTGCGCGCAGTGCGGCTCGTTCCAGCGGTTCGACAAGGGCGACTGGCGCAAGGCGCTCGCCTTCGCGCACGCCGTCGGCGACCTCGCCGGCCCGCGGCCCGAGGGCCGCTTCCCGAGCGCCGACGTGTGGATCGGCGACGTGAACCCGCACCGCGCCGTGGGCGAGACGCTGACCTTCGCCGAGTCCAAGGCCGGCAAGATGCACGTCGAGGCGGCGCCGGGCCACCCCGTCTGCGCGCGCTGCGCCGCGCTCGTCGAGATCCAGTTCCTCGGCATGCGGCTCGCGACGCGGTGCCCCCGCTGCACCTCGACCGCGCAGTACGAGCTGCCGTCGGAGGCGCTGCACCACGCGGGCGCCCTGCGCGCCGCCGTGGCCAGCGAGCAGCGGGTCGACCGCGCCGTCGTCCGCGTGCAGCACACCCAGGCCGGGCTCCTCTCGCTGACGTGCCCGCAGTGCGGGGCCGGCGTGCGGCCCACCGACGCGCAGACGGTCGAGTGCGCCTACTGCAAGACGGTGGCGTTCATGCCCGCCCGCGGGCGCCCGCGGGCGGGCGGCCGCGTCGTCGAGCCGATCGTGTTCTGGGTGGCCTTTCAAGGCCCGTCGCCGGAGCGCGCCGCCCTGGAGCGGCCGAGCGCGCCGAAGCCGCCGCCGGCCGCCGCCGACAAGCTCCACTTCCTCAAGCGCGGGCTGAGCCCCCTGCCCGGCATCGAGCTCGCGCCCGCGCGGCCGGGCCTCGACCTGCGACAGCTCGGCCTGACCACGGCGCTGACCCTGCTCGCGCTCGGGCTCGGGCTCGCCCTCCTCGTGTTCGGCTCCGACGCGAAGCTCTTCTGACACCCCCGCGCGCCGGGCCCGAGCCTCGGCGTGCCGCGCCCCCTGGGCGCGCGGGAGGTGGGCACCGAGAGCGCCCCAGCTCCCCCCCCCGCGCGCGGGCTCACGCGCAGCCGCCGACCGCGAACCGACCGGACCTGCCGCCCGGGTCGCCCCGGCCCGCGCGCTCCGCCGGCGGCGCGACCCACGCCGGAGCTTGTCGCAGGCGGTTGACCGCGGACGCGACGGCGGCGAGCGAGGCCATGACGGCGCTCGCGTGCGTCCCCACCCCGAAAGTCCGCTCGCGCCCGCTGGCGACGGCCACATACGCCACGGACCCGGCGCCCGCGCCCTCGGGGCGCGCGTGCGCGGCGTGCTCCTCGACCGCGATCGCGATCCCGGCGTGGCGCGCGAGCGCCCCCGCGAAGGCGTCGATGGGGCCCTCCCCGGCGGCGCCCAGCACGTGCGGGATCCCGTGGATCTGCACGTGGATCTCGTGCCGCTCGCCCGCGCCCTCCCCGCTCCGCCCGTACCCGGTGACGCGCAGCGGGGCGCTCCGGTTCACGTACTCGCGCTCGAACATCGCGAGGATCGCGGCCGTGCCCACCTCGCCCTCGGTGCGCTCCGCCTCGCGCTGGACGGCCTGGCTCAGCTCGATCGCGAGCGCCCTCGGCACCGCGTAGCCGTGGTCGCGCTCGAGCACGTAGGCCACGCCGCTCTTGCCGGACTGGCTGTTCACGCGGATCACCGCCTCGTAGCTGCGCCCGACGTCCTCGGGATCGATGGGCAGATAGGGCACCTCCCAGAGCGCGCCCCCGCCCTCGCGCAGGGCCTTGAAGCCCTTCCGGATCGCGTCCTGGTGCGAGCCCGAGAAGGCGGTGTACACGAGCTCGCCGACGTACGGGTGGCGCGGGTGGACCGGCAGGCGGTTGCAGTGCTCGACGGTCTCCTTGATCGACTGGACGTCGCGGATCTCGAGCCCCGGATCGACGCCCTGGGAGAACAGGTTGAGCGCCAGCGTGATCAGGTCGACGTTCCCCGTGCGCTCGCCGTTCCCGAACAGCGTGCCCTCGACGCGATCGGCGCCCGCCATCACGGCGAGCTCCGCCGCGGCGACGGCGGTGCCGCGGTCGTTGTGCGGGTGCACGCTGAGCACGATGCTGTCGCGCTGCTCGAGGTTCCTGTGCATCCACTCGATCTGGTCCGCGTACACGTTGGGCGTGGCCATCTCGACGGTCGCCGGCAGGTTCAGGATGATCTTCCGTGACGGCGTGGGTCGCCACACGTCCATCACGGCCTCGCAGATCTCCTTCGCGAAGTCGAGCTCGGTGCCCGTGAAGCTCTCGGGCGAGTACTCGAGCACGATCTCGGTCTCGGGCATGCGCGCCGCGAGCGCCTTCACGAGCTCGGCGCCGCGCACGGCGATCTCGACGATGCCCGCGCGATCCAGGCCGAACACCACGCGCCGCTGGAGCGTGGAGGTGGAGTTGTACAGGTGAACGACGGCGCGGCGCGCCCCGCGGAGCGCCTCGAAGGTGCGCTCGATCAGCTCGGCGCGCGCCTGCGTGAGCACCTGGATGGTCACGTCGTCCGGGATGAGCCCCTGCTCGATGAGCTGGCGCACGAAATCGAAATCGGGCTGCGACGCGCTCGGGAAGCCCACCTCGATCTCCTTGAAGCCCATGCGGAGCAGCTCGCGCCACATGCGGAGCTTGCGCTCGGGGCCCATGGGCTCGACGAGGGCCTGGTTGCCGTCGCGCAGGTCGACGCTGCACCAGCGCGGCGCCTTGTCGATCACGCGGCCGGGCCAGCGCCGATCGGGCAGGTGGATGGGCTGAAACGGCTTGTACTTGTGGACGGGCATCGTGGACATGACAGGACTCCCTGAAGCCAGGATGGGAGCCGTCGCGGCGACGATGCGAGAACCCCCATCGGGACCATGATCCGAGAGGGGGTGCGAACCGCGCGTATCGACGTCGTCAGCAGCGCGCGCAGAGCCCCCTGGGCGCAAGGCCTAGGCGGCTGTGGAGCGAACGCGCATTCACGACAGACATCGAGCCGACAATGTAGCGGGCCCTCGCTCGCCTGTCCAGACCGCGCGGGCTCGGAGGGTGAGGGAGCGCGGGGTGCTCACCTCCGGGGCTCGCGCTCCGGCGAGCCCTTTTCATGGCTCGCCTGCACTCCAGCCCCTCCGGTGAGCACCCCGCGCTCCCTCACCCTCCGAGAGCCACCGTCGCTCGACCTCCAGCGTGGCCACGTTGTCCGGCACGTTGCCGAGGAACCGCCCGCGCCACACCGGATCGCGGATCTTCATCGCCCGCGAGAGCAGGCTGTCCCGCGCCGACGCGATCGCCATCATCGCTTCCCGCTGGTGACCGCACGCGGCGAGCGCCTCGGCGTGCGCGAGGCGCACCAGCGACTCGCCCGTCTCGGCGCCCACCGACTCGAGCAGGCAGAACGCCTCGGTCGTGGCGGCGAGCGCGTCCGCCGCCTGCCCCGCGTCGAGCAGCGCGCGCCCGAGGACCGCGTACGCGAACGCGCGGAACGGCGGCGCGCCGTACAGGGTGGCGACCGCGGCGCGCGCCTCGCGCTCGGCGCCCGCGAGGTCGCCCGACAGGAGCAGGATCCTCGCCAGGTAGGTCCGCGCCGCGCCCTCCATGCGCGCGTCGCCGACGCGCTGGGACGTCGCGATCGCCTCCTCCTCGGCCCGCCGCGCCTCCTCGACGAGCCCGCGGTGCGCGAGGACCGGGCCCAGGTTGTGGAGCACCCCGAGCCGCGCGTCCGAGAGCCCCATCCGCTCCGCGTCCGACAGCGCCGCGCGCAGCGCCGCCTCGGCGCCCTCGAAGTCGCCGAGCTCCGCGTAGCAGAAGCCCAGGTTGTTCCTCGCCCAGCAGGCGTTGCGCCGGTCGCCGGCCTGCTCGAACGCCGCGAGCGCCGCCTCGAACCCCGCGAGGCAGGCGCCGGGGTCGCCGCCCGCCATCGCCCGGTACGCGCGCGCCTGCGAGAGCCGCGCCAGCACCTCGGCGTCCTGCTCCGCCGCCTCGACCTCCTGCTCGATCGCGTCGAACAGCGCGTCCGCGAGCTGGTAGCGCCCGCCGAAGACGAGCCGCCCCGCGCCCGCGCACAGGCACACGCTCCGCGCGGGCCGCGCCGCCGCCGACGCCGGCTCGGTGCCCTGCGCCGCGCGCACCCAGCGCTCGACCTGATCGTGGTTGCCGCGCTTCGACGCCGCGATCACGAGCTGCGTGAGCGCCGAGAACCACGGGGCGGACCCGGGCGCGAGCCGCTCCAGCGCCTCCGCCCCGCGCCGCTCCGCGAGCGCGAGCTCGCCGCGCCAGAGGTGCGCCTCGGCCTGGCAGAGCCGGAGCGCGCCCGCCGTCGCCCGCGCCGGGCCGCAGGCGACGCCGCGCTCGACGCGCTCGATCGCCGCGCCGAGATCGTCGCCGAACAGCGCCTGCTCGGCCGCGCGCAGGTACCACGTCGCCGCCCGCACCGGCTCGCCGCCGCGCTCGAAGTGCTCGGCCAGCGCCATCGCGTCCGCCCCGCCCGTCCGCTCGAGCCAGGCGCCCGCGAGCCGGTGGCCGAGGCGGCGATCGTGATCGGTCAGCATCCCGTACGCCGCCTCGCGCACGAGCGCGTGCCGGAACCGGTACTCGCCCGCGTCCGCCGCGCCCTCCGCCGCGCGCCGGACGATGAGCTCCCGCGCCTCGAGCTGGGCGAAGAGCGGCTCGACCTCCGCCTTGCCGACCAGCGAGAGGACCCCGCCCCGCGAGAAGCTCTCGCCGAAGATCGCGCCCGCGCGCAGGAGCCGCCGCGCGCCCGTGTCGAGCGCGTCGAGCTCCGCCTGCACCATCGAGAGCACCGTCTCCGGCAGGTCCGCCCCCTTGCCGGCCGCCGCCGCGCGGATCTGCTCCTCGAGGTAGAACACGTTGCCGTCCGCGCGCTCCACCAGGGTCGAGACGAGCTCCGGGCGCTCGCCCTCGCCGAGCACCTGCCGCACGAGCCGCTCGCTCGCGCGGCGCGAGATCCCCGCGAGGCGGAGCTTGTGCCCGCGCCGCTCGTCCCACAGCTTCGGGAAGAGCTCGTGCACCTCGGGGCGGCCGAGCGCCATCACCATGAACGGCCGGTCCTTGAGGTTCCGGAGCGCGGCGTCGACCATCGTGACCGTGGGCAGATCGCCCCAGTGCAGGTCCTCGAGCACGAGCAGGATCGGCTGCACCGCGCACTCGGCGCGCAGGAAATCCTCCCAGGCGAGGCGGAGCTGGTCGCCCATGAGCATCGGGTTCCGCCGCGCGGCCCGGAGCTGGACGTCGTCGTCCGGGAACGGCGCGCCGACGAGCTCGCCGAGGAACGTCGTGACCCGCCCCGCGTCGAGCCCCGCGTGCTGCTCGACCCGCGCCCGCACCTTGCGCCGGCGCTCCTCGATCGAGTCGGCGTCCGACAGGCCGATGACCCGCCGCAGCGCGTGCGCGAGCAGGCCGAACGCCGACCCGGCGCTCATCGGATCGACCTGCCCGAGCCACACGTCGATGGGCTCGCCCTCCTCGCGGATCATGCGGACGAGCTCGTGCCGCAGCCGCGACTTGCCGATGCCCGCCGGGCCCGTCACGAGCACCACGCTCGGGCTCGACTCCTCGACGCAGCGGGCGAGCTCGTCCCGGATCAGCGCGAGCTCGCGCTCGCGGCCGACGCACGGCGTGGCCCTGCCGAGCAGGTGCGGCGGCGCCTCCGGCTCCTCGCGCGCGCCGTGGAGCCAGGGGCCGCCCTCGTCGGCGGCGATCTCGAACCGCGTCCCGAGCAGCCCCGCCGTCACCTCGTCGATGCGGATCGCCGCGCGCGAGGGGGCGCGGGTCTCCGGGAGCAGGTGGACCACGCGGTCGATGAGGTCGCCGACCGGCAGGCGCGACGCGATCTCCGCCCTGCCCGTGACGACCGCGACCGGCGCGCCGCCGAGGAGCGCCTGCACGGCGAGCGCGCAGCGGGCCGCCCGCGCCGCGAGGTCGGTCGTGGCGCCGGCGCCGGAGAGCACCACGAGCGGCAGCCGCGCCTCGATGAGCTCGAGCTGCCCCCGGTAGCGCGCGGCCGTGGCCGAGAGCGCCTGCGCGCGCGCCTGCTCGTCGACCTCGGCGGAGGCCGGATCGGCCGCGGCCGGGGCGAGCCCGTCGCGCGCGAGCACGAGGCACATCACCTTGCGCTCGCCCGTCGTGAGCTCGGGCGGGCGCAGGGACGACGCCGGCGGGCGGAGGGTGGTCCCGGTGGCGCCCGACAGCGCGGCGAGCTCGGCGGCGACCTCGTGGCCGTCGCGCGGCCGCCCCTCCGGCGACTTCGACAGCATCCGCCGGACCAGATCGTCGAGCGGCTCGGGCACCTCCTCGCAGAGCCACCGGAGCGACGGGGGCTCCTCGATCAGCACCTTGACGAGCACGGCGAGCCCGCGCGCGCCGCGGAACGGCGCGCGCCCCGAGATGCACTTGTAGAGCACGCAGCCGAGCGCGAAGACGTCCGCGCGCGGATCGACCTGCGCCTCGCCGCGCGCCTGCTCCGGGGCCATGTAGCCGGGCGTGCCGAGGATGGCCCCGGGCATGGTGAGCTGCTGGTCGAGGCCGGACATCCGGACCACGCCGAAGTCGATGAGCGTGACGCGATCGATGGCGCCGTCGACGAGGAGCAGGTTGCTCGGCTTGAGGTCGCGGTGGACGACGCCGAGCCGGTGCACGGCCCCGAGGGTGGTCGCGACGCGCCGGCCGAGCGCGAGGCTCTCGTCGAGGGTGAACGCCCTGCGGGCGAGGCGCTGGGAGAGGGTCTCGCCGGTGAGCCACTCCATGGCGAGGTAGGGGTGGCCGAGCTCGGTGAGGCCGTGGGCGATGTACCGCACCACGCCGGGCAGCCGCAGGGTGGCGAGCGCCTGCGCCTCGCGCGCGAGGCGGCTCGAGTCCTGGGACGCGGCGTTCTGGAGGACCTTGAGGGCGACGATCTCGCCGGTCTCCCGGTCGCGCGAGCGGAAGACGTGGCCCATGCCGCCGGCGCCCGCGAGCTCCACGATCTCGAACCGGCCGTCGATGACGTTTCCCGCGCGCATTGCCCCTGCCGCCGCTCCCCGATCGACGGATCCCCGTCCTGTGAGGGAGCTACGCGAAGTTGACGTGAATGGCCAGAGCGGGTCGGGGTCGCAGGCGTTTCACGAGACGTGGGGCGCCGAGAGGCCTCGGCGTCCCTTCAGGCGCTCACCGCCGATCACCGCGCGTCATCCTGCATCGTCGCCAGAGAGCGAGGCGCGTGGCAACTCCACGGCGCCGAAAAGGCCGGCGAGCGCGGCCTCCGCGCCGGATCCGCCGCGCCGCGCGGCGCGCGCCGCGTCACCGATGCGTCCAGGCGAGCTCTGGCTTCGCGCGGCCCGACGGTGCGGGGCGCGAAGTGTGGGAGCGCGCCGCTTCTTCGCGGCGCGCGGCGCGCGGCGCTTCCTCCCCCGCGCACGCGTGATAAATGAGCTTGTCTCGGGACTGGGGGGAGGCGACCGGAACGCGCTGGGCCCCCTTTGTCAAGCGAAGGAGGCCGCTCTTGTCAATCGTGCCCGGAACCGTTCTGCTCCAGCGCTACCGCGTGCTGCGTCACCTGCGCCGCGAGGGCCTCGGTGAGGTGTTCAGCGCCGAGGACGCGAGCACTGGCCGCCGGGTGGCGGTGAAGGTGCTCGGCGATCCCCCGGAGCGCCTGGACCCGACGAAGGTGCTCGGCGCGCCGGAGCGCATGGCGAAGGCGGAGGCCGCGGCGCGCTTCGGGCACGAGGCGATCGCGTGCGCGCGGCTGCGGGGGCCGCACACGCTCCCGTCGCTCGACGGCGGCGAGGATCCCGAGCACGGCCCGCTGATCGTGTTCGAGCTGCGCGAGGGGGAGCTCCTCGGCGACCGCCTCGCCCGGCAGGGGCCGATCCCGTTCAGCGTCCTGCACCCGCTGGTCGAGCAGCTCTGGCTGGCGCTCGCCGAGCTCCACGAGATGGGCATCGTCCACCGCGACATCAGCTCCATGAAGGTGCTCGTCGATCGGGGGCCCGACGGCGAGCGGGTGACGCTGCTCGACCTCGGCTCGTGCAAGCTGCCTCCCGCGCTCTGCGACGAGGAGCCGAGCGTCTCGGACCGGCGCCTCGGCGACATCCGGTTCGTGCCCCCCGAGCAGCTCGGCGACGCGAAGGCGGTGGATCACCGGGCCGATCTCTACGCGGCCACCACCGTGGTCTTCCAGGCGCTCACGGGCGAGCTGCCGTACGCCGCGCGCAATCTCATGATGCTCGCCGACCTCAAGACGAGGACGGCGCCGCGCCGGCTCGGCACCATGATGCCCCCGCCGGTCGACCGGCGACTCGAGGTGTTCGTGAACCGGGGCCTGGCCCACAACCCGGACCGCCGCTTCGCGGGCATCGCCGACGCGCTCGAAGGCTGGCGGGCGCTGCGCCCCACCGCCTGACCGTCGCGACGGCCCCCGCGCGGCCCCGCTCGCCTGGCCGTCGCGACGGCCCTCGCGCGGCCCCGCTCGCCTGATCGTCGCGACGGCTCCCGGTGCCTCCGCTCGCCTGAACGTCGCGACGGCTCCCGCGCGACGCCCCCGCCGCGCCTGCCTGGACACCCCGGCCGGCCAGGCGACCTGATGCTGTCGATTGTCCGGCGATCTTGCTGGGAAGGGGGGAATCCCTCCCGTAGCGGATCCAGCAGCCCCGCGTCCAGCGACCCCTCGGGGAGGCCGCCGGCGCGGCCGCTCGCGCCGCGCCACATCCGGGTCCGGGCCGCAACGCGCGTTGCGCAGGGGCGCGGCGTTGCGGCGGCGTTTCGCGAGCGCTGCTCCGGCGCCATGGAGCAGGGCCGCCCTTCCGGACTCCGTTCGGCCGGCGGCGCGGACTGCCATTGCAACAGCGCGCTCGATTTTCTCATCAACGCTCCCAACACCCCCTTACGGACGGGTCGATCACTTTGCTGCACGATCGACAGGCACCCGGCATGTCTTCCTGATGAGCGCCGCCGCATCTCGTTCAGTTTACGATTTACGGCCCGTCGTCATCATGGGATCAGTCCGGGCCTTACCACCTACGGCCCTGACGAGGAATACGCACCTTCAGTCCAGAAACCGCATCTCACAGGATTGCAGAGCGTCAGCACGCATGTTAATCCGGGGTTCGCTCGCTCGCCGCCGCGCCCACTCGCGCGGCGTCAGGGCAACCGGAGCGACGTGCAGATCCCTCTTGCGCGGGTGTCCGCGAGCCCCGCTTCGACGTTGCTGGGCGCCTCCGCGCCTCGGCGTCGGCGCGGTGTTCGCGGAGCCGGGCTCATCCGGGATCGGCTCGTCTTCTGGGCTCTCTCAACCCTCGCCGCCACCACGTTATGACGACACCTACCTACCGTTATGTCTTCCTGGGACTCTCCATCACGTCTTCGTGGGGCAACGGCCACGCCACGACGTACAGAGCGCTCCTCCGGGCGCTCGCGTCCCGCGGCCACCAGGTGCTCTTTCTGGAGCGGAGCCTCTCCATCTATGACCAGCACCGCGATCTGCCCAACCCGCCTTATGGCGCGACCGAGCGCTACTCGAGCATTGCCGAGCTCCGCGACAGATTCTCCCGCGCCGTGCGCGAGGCCGATCTCGTGGTCGTGGGCTCCTTCGTCCCGGAAGGGGCGACCGTCGGCGCGTGGATCACGGAGGAAGCGCGCGGCAAGGCCGCGTTCTACGACCTCGACACGCCGGTCACGCTGGGCCGGCTGGCGCACGGCGACCACGCGTACCTCACGCCGGCGCTGATCCCGCGGTATGATCTGTACCTCTCGGCGACGGGCGGCCCGACGCTGGAGCGGCTGGAGCGCGGCCACGGCGCGGTGCGCGCGCGGGCGCTCTACTGCGCGGCCGACACCGACGTCTACTATCCCCAGCCGACGCCGATGCGCTGGGACCTCGGCTACCTCGGCACCTACAGCGACGATCGGCAGGCGTCGGTCGAGCGGCTCCTGCTCGAGCCGGCGCGGCGCATGCGCCGCGGGCGCTTCGCCGTGGCGGGCGCGCAGTATCCGGCGTCGCTCGCGTGGCCCGAGAACGTCTCCCGGACAGAGCACCTGCCGCCGGACGAGCACCGGATCTTCTACAACGCCCAGCGGTTCACGCTGAACCTGACCCGCCGGGCGATGGTCGAGTCCGGCTGGTCGCCGAGCGCGCGCCTGTTCGAGGCGGCCGCGTGCGGGACCCCTGTCCTGAGCGACACCTGGCCGGGGATCGAGACGTTCTTCCAGCCGGGCGAGGAGATCCTCCTCGTCCGCTCGCCGGAGGACGTGCTCCGGAAGCTCCGGGAGATGAAGGAGGACAAGCGCCTGACCGTGGGCCAGCGCGCGCGGCAGCGCGTCTTCGCCGAGCACACGGCGATGCACCGGGCCGAGGCGCTCGAGCGCTACACGCGCGAGGTGCTCGACGCCGCGAGCCGGGCGCGGGCGCGCCGCGAGCGCGACGGGCAGACCACGGCCTCTCCCCAGAGCGGCTGACCTTCGCCCGCCGCGCTCCTGCTCCCCTTGCCGCTCGGGGCGGCGCGCATTAGGCCACGGCGGTGCGCTCCACCCCGCTTCACCCCGTCGCCCGCCTGCCTGAAGAGTGGTCGGCCTCCCTGGCCGCCCGCGGAGAGCGGTCGTTCACGGCGAAGCAGGTGTTCCACTGGATCCATCGCCGTGGCGTCCTGGATCCGGCCGCGATGACGAACCTCCCGGCGCGGCTGCGCGAGCACCTCGCCGCGGAGGGCCTCGGCGAGGTGGTGACGCCCGAGCGGGTTCATCGCTCCGAGGACGGCACGCGCAAGCTGCTCCTGCGCCTCCGCGACGGCGCCACGATCGAGACGGTCCTGCTCCCGTCGGTGTCGGGCCCCGGCTCGCAGGCGCAGCTCGACGCGGATGCGGCGGCGGCCGACGAGGAGGACGACGACGAGGCGGAGGTGGGCGCGGCGCCGCGCACCCGCGTCACCCAGTGCATCTCCACGCAGGTCGGCTGCGCCATGGGCTGCAGCTTCTGCGCGAGCGGCGTGGCGGGGCTCAAGCGCCACCTCGGGCCCGAGGAGATCGCGGGCCAGGTGCTCCTCGGGCGGGCGATGCTCGACGAAGGGGAGGAGCTCCGCAACGTCGTCTACATGGGCATGGGCGAGCCGCTGCACAACTACGAGGCGACCGCGCGCTCGCTGCGCCTGCTCACGCACCCGGAGGGGATCCACCTCTCGACGCGGCGGGTCACGGTGTCGACGTCCGGCCTCGTCCCGGAGATCGCGCGGCTGGGCGCCGATTTCGGCGGGCAGATCGCGCTGGCGATCTCGCTGCACGCCTCGGACGACGCGACCCGCTCGGCGCTGATGCCCATCAACCGCAAGTACCCGCTCGACGAGCTGCTCGCGGCGCTGCGCGCCTACCCGCTGCCACGGCGCCGGCGCATCACCATCGAGTACACGCTCGTGGCCGGGCAGAACGACGATCCGGCCGAGGCCCGCCGGCTGGCGAAGCTCCTGCGCGGGATCCCGGTGAAGATCAACCTCATCCCGATGAACCCGATCGAGGCCTCCACGCTGGGGCCGCCCGGCGCCGACCGGGTGGCGGCGTTCCAGGCCGTGCTCACCCAGGCGGGTTACTCGTGCTTCGTGCGGCGCCGGCGCGGGGACGACGTGTCGGCCGCGTGCGGGCAGCTCGTGCTGCTCGGGGCCAGGCCGAAGGTGCGCCGCGCGCTCGGCTGATCCGCGCAGCCCCCCGCCCGGGTGGTGGTCGCGCCGGGGGTGCTCGCCGGAGGGGCTGGAGTGCAGGCGGGCCACGACAGGGGCCCGCCGGAACGCAAGCGCCGGAGGTGAGCCCCCCCGGCGCGACCACCACCCGGGCGGGCCGCGAGCGCCTTGACTCCCCGCCATGCGGCGGCGTAGCTGTCCCTCGTGCTGAAGAAGATCCTCGTCGCCAACCGTGGAGAGATCGCCTGCCGTGTTCTCCGGACCTGCAAGCGGCTCGGGATCGCGACGGTCGCCGTGTACTCGGACGCGGACGCGGGCGCGCCGCACGTCGCCCTGGCCGACGAGGCCGTGCGCATCGGGCCGCCGCCGGTCCGGGAGAGCTACCTCGTCATGCACGCGATCATCGACGCCGCCCGCGCGACGGGCGCCGACGGGATCCACCCCGGCTACGGGCTGCTCAGCGAGAACGAGGCGTTCGCCGAGGCCGTCCTCGAGGCCGGGCTCACCTTCATCGGCCCGCCGCCCGCCGTGCTCCACGCCTTCGGCGACAAGCTCCGCGCGCGCGACGTCGCGCGCGCGGCCGACGTCTTCCCGCCGCCGGGCACGGGCGGCCCCGTCGATCCGTCCGACGTCGAGGCCGCCCATCGCGCCGCCGAGACCGTCGGCTTCCCGCTGCTCGTCAAGGCCGCGGGCGGCGGCGGGGGCATCGGCATGCAGATCGTCACCGATCCGGGCAAGCTCCCCCGCGCCCTCACGGCGTGCTCCGACCGCGGCCGCGCCGCGTTCGGGGACCCGCGCGTGTACATGGAGCGGTACATCGAGCGCCCGCGCCACATCGAGGTGCAGGTGCTGTGCGACGGGAGGGGCGGCGCCGTGGCGCTCGGCGAGCGCGAGTGCAGCGTCCAGCGCAGGCACCAGAAGATCATCGAGGAGACCCCGTCGCCCGCCGCGTTCTTCCAGGGGGACGCGGGCGAGGCCCGCAGGAACACGCTCCACGAGAGCGCCCTGCGCGTCGTGACCGCCGCCGGCTACGTCGGCGCCGGCACCGTCGAGTTCGTCGCCGCGGAGAGCGGCGAGCTCTACTTCCTCGAGGTGAACGCCCGGCTCCAGGTCGAGCACTGCGTGACCGAGATGTGCGCCGGGCTCGATCTGGTCGAGCACCAGATCCGCATCGCCTCGGGCGAGCCGCTCGCGCCGGAGGTGCTGGGCGCCTCGCGCCGCGGCCACTCCATCGAGGCGCGCCTCTACGCGGAGGACCCGGCGAAGAGGTTCGCCCCGCAGCCCGGCCGCGTCACGACGCTCCGCTGGCCCGCGGCCGGGGAGGACCTGCGGATCGAGACCGGCATCGCCGAGGGGCTCGAGGTGACGCCGTACTACGACCCGCTGCTCGCCAAGATCGTCGCCCACGGGCCCACGCGCGAGGCGGCGATCGCGCGCCTCGACCGGGCGCTCGCCGAGACGACGCTCGAGCTCACCGGCCCGGCCGGGCCCGCCGCGACGAACCTCGCCTTCCTGCGCCGGATCCTGGCGGACGGCGACTTCCGGGCCGGGCAGTACGACACGCACCTCGCCGAGGCGCTCGCCGCGGGCAAGAGGGCCGGGTGACTGCGGCCGGGATGAATTAAAAATGAGGTCGTGAGCCACGACCTGATCCTCGAGCCCGCCGAGCGCTGGCTCGCCCACGACCCCGATCCCGAGACCCAGAGCGAGCTGCGCCGCCTCATCGACGCGGCCAGGGCGGGCGAAGAGGGCGTCCGCGCCGAGCTCGCCGAGCGCTTCGCCGGCCCCCTCGAGTTCGGCACCGCGGGCCTCCGCGGGGTCCTCGGGGCCGGCGAGAGCCGGATGAACCGGGCCGTCGTCCTGCGCACCACCGCGGGGCTCGCCCGCTATCTCCTCGGCGCGCTCGGCGACAGGGCGCGGAGCGCCGGCGTCGTCATCGGCTACGACGGCCGCCGGAGGAGCCGCGAGTTCGCGGAGGACATCGCCTGCGCGCTCGCCGCCGCGGGCATCCCGGGGCACCTCTCCCCTGCCCCCTGCCCCACCCCGGTGGCCGCGTTCGCGGTCCTCCACCTCGGCGCGGCCGCGGGCGTGATGGTGACGGCCAGCCACAACCCGCCCGAGTACAACGGCTACAAGGTGTACTGGGAGAACGGCGCCCAGATCATCCCGCCGCACGACACCGGCATCGCGACCGCCATCGACGCCGCGCCGCCGGCGGATCAGGTCCCCCGCCTCCCGCTCGACGAGGCGCGGGAGAACGGCCTCGTGCGCGACTTCCCCGAGGGGCTCGAGGAGGCGTACCTCCGGGCGATCGGCGGCCTCTCCGTGCGGAGCGACGGCGATCGCGGCCTGCGCATCGTGTACACGCCGCTGCACGGCGTGGGCGACCGCCTCGTCCGCGAGGCGCTCGCGCGGGCCGGCTTCACGCGCGTGACGAGCGTGCCCGAGCAGGCCGAGCCGGACGGCGCGTTCCCCACGGTCGCGTTCCCGAACCCCGAGGAGAAGGGCGCCATGGACCTCGCGTTCGCCCTCGCGAAGCGGGAAGACGCCGACCTCATCCTCGCCAACGATCCGGACGTCGACCGGCTCGCGGTGGCGGTGCGGCGCCCGGACGGCGGGCACGTGCAGCTCACGGGCAACCAGGTCGGCGTGCTCCTCGGCCATTACCTGCTCACCGCGGGGCAGGCCCAGGGCGACGCGGGCGCGGGCCGCGTGGTGCTGGCCTCCTGCGTCTCGACCCCGATGCTCGGCGCCATCGCCGCGGCGCTCCGGGTGCACTACGAGGAGACGCTCACCGGGTTCAAGTGGATCGCGAACCGGGCGATGGACATCGAGCGCTCGACCGGCGCCCGCTTCGTCTTCGGGTTCGAGGAGGCGCTCGGTTACACGATCGGCTCGGTCGTGCGCGACAAGGACGGCATCAGCGCCGCGGTGCTGCTCGCCGAGCTCGCGGCGGTGCGCAAGGCCGAGGGCAAGACGTTGCTCGATGAGCTCCAGGCGCTCACCCGCGCGTACGGCCTGTACGTGAGCGGGCAGCGCGCCTACACCCTGCGCGGCGTCGACGGCCTCGGGAGGATCTCCGCGATCATGGCCGCGCTCCGGAAGAGCCCGCCGGAGGAGATCGCCGGCGTGCCGGTCGTGGCGTGGCGCGACCTGAAGGCGCGCACGCGCACGACGCGCGACGGCCGGACCGAGCCGCTGATCCTGCCCGCGAGCAACGTGCTCGTGGTCGAGCTCGAGGGCGGCGGCCGGATCATCGCGCGCCCGAGCGGCACCGAGCCGAAGATCAAGTTCTACTTCGACGTGCGCGAGGCGGTCGCGGAGGGCGAGCCGCTGGCCGACGCCGAGGCCCGCGCGGCGGCGCGGCTCGACGCCTTCGCCCGGGCGTTCTCGGGCCTCGCCGGGATCGGCTGACCGCCGGCCCCGAGGGGGCGCCTCGCGGCGGCCGCGCCGGGGGCGCGACGCCACGCGGCGACGGCGCGCCCTGCCTCGGATCGCGCGGGCTCAGCGGCCAGGGTGGCGAGAGGCGACGCGGCCGACGAAGAACGGGCCCATCTGGCTGACGAACTCGGCGGTCTGGCGGGTCTTCCGCATCGACTGCACGATGTGCGACAGCGGGTGGAGCTCCTTGCCGACGAGCCCGATCACGAACTCGTTGTCGCGGGCGTCGAGGCCGTGGCACGCGAGGCGGATGTCGTGCGCGAGATCCTGCGCGCCGTAGGCCCGGCCGATGAGGCCGTGCTCGCGCAGGATGCTCCCCTGCTCGCGGCCGTCGAGCTTCGAGAACGCGCCGCTGCGGCGGAGCGGGTACCACACGGCCCACGACCATGCCGGGTTGAGGGCGGTCTCGGCCGGGCGCCGGAGCATCCAGTACTCGAGGTCCGGCTCGTAGCCGGTCGAGTACGAGCGCCCCAGCATCGTGAAATCGGGCTGGAGCTCCAGCGCGCGGAGCTCGCCGCGGTTCAGGGCGGGCCGGACCGTCTGGACGAAGAAGGCCGGGTCCTCGGCCCACGTGAGGACGCCGATCCCGCGCGGATCGTTGAGGTCCTCGTACACGACCGCGCCGACGCCCTGCTCCTCCAGGGCCCGGCCCGCCGCTCGGGTCAGCTCCGCCGGATCGCCGGCGCCTGCGCACCGGAAGACGAGCAGCTGCATGAACAGACGGCGGTCGAGGATCTGCGGCCGCCCATCGCGCGGCGCTCCGCGCTCGGCGACATCGATGTGCGGCAGCTCGGGCTCCGCGTGCCCGGCGGCGGCCGGGCGACCCGTCGTGGATTCGCTCATGGCGTAGGGGTACCGAGGTTCGCGGTGGACGGCAACAGCAAGGCGGGGCACCGCCCCGCGCGCCCGTACGCTGCGGAGCCCCTGCGCGTGCGCATGCCCACGTGACACTCGTTACAGTTGCTCCCGTACCCCGCGCCGCGACCCCCCCGCAGACGCGGGGAATCGCGTGACACCCATTACAATTGTGCCCATACCGGAGCCGAGGCGCGCAGCGTGCTCGCGGGAGGACGGCGCTGGACACCCGGGTTCACGCCTGTCGACGGTCCGTGCGATCCGTGTCGCACGTCTGCTTCTTCGTAATCATCTCTTGCCATCCCGGCCGACTCACGCTCCCCTGCAATGTACAACCACGACCCCTGGAGTCGCCCCGATGAGGTGTGCCCGAGCAGGACTTCCCGCCCGACGTGGCACGCGCCGAGCCCGCGATCGGGCTCAGCATCGTCGAGGCCTTCTCGCCGTAGGTTCGCCGAGATGAAGACGTACGACACGAAGAGCAAAATCTCGACCCCCGCCGGCCGATGTAAAGGAACGTTGCTGGTCAACCTCCGATCGTTCATCACGACGAGCCGCGACGCTGGCGCCTGGGAGCGGCTCGTGACATCGCTGCCCAAGTCAGACCGGGACGTACTATGCCAGCCCCTGCTCGTGAGCAGCTGGTATCCGATCGGCGTCTGGAACCGGGCATTGCGAACGCACATTCGATCTGCGGGCGACCAGGCCGCCGAGATCAAGCGGGTGGCGCGTTACATCGCGGATCGCGACCTCAATACGGTGTTGAAGTTCGCGCTCTCGATCGCGATGCCCGACACGATCGTCGCCCGCACTGGAATGTTCTGGTCGCGCTACTTCGATTCCGGCAAGGTCTCGCCGCGGATGGTGAAGCCGCGCGAGTGGGTGCTGACCATCACGGGTCCGACCGGGGACGATGAGGGGCCTTCGGCGATGAACTGCGGAGAGGGTGTCTCCGGGTGGGTCGAGCAGGCGCTCCTGTTGTGCGGCGCGACCACGCCCAAGGTGACCCATCAGCGGTGCCGGTTCCGCGGCGCAACCGAGTGCCTGTCCGAGGTGGTATGGTGACCAACGTGAGCGGGGCCGGCCGTCCTGCTGGCCTCGCAGCGCCCTCGTTTGGCTATTGACTTGCTCCTTCGCCCCGATCAAGACTGGATGCAGGCGGGACACATGTACACGAAGCCTCCCAGAGTGAGGTCATCGTGCTGGCCCTCTTACCCTCCACGCTCAGGGGTCAGCATCATGTCCGCGTCGCGTACCGTCTCCTGACGGCCGCCTGGCTGGTCAGCCTGAGGGGGTAGCGATGGGGTGAGACCGGCAAGCAGTCACGAGGGAGATTGACCGAGCTCAACCTCCAGGTGCTTTCATGCTGTCACCTCGCTCGCAGCGGCACAAAGAAGTCAAGGATAGCCTCAAGGCAACGCCGCACCCGGTCTGGGTCGAGGACATGCTCGAGGCGTTGGCCGATCAGTGGAAGGCCGCGGTCTATGCGCCGCCGATCGCGCGCACGCTCACGGAGCCGATCGACCAGGAGACCTGGGGCCGGCTGATCAGGGAGTTCTTCTGTGTCGTCGAGGCGTTCCCCAAGTACATGGGGCTCAGCCTGGCGAAGACGACGTACGGCCAGACGCCGCGCGATTTTCTGGTGCGGGACTGGCTCATCGGCAACATCCGGGTCGAGGCGCTGCACGTGCGCTGGTACCTCGACTGGGCGGCGGGGCACGGGATCAGCACCTCGGAGGTCACGGGCCACCGCCCGTGCCCGGAGGTCGCCTCGCTCTTCGACTGGCTCTGGTCGGTGTCGTACCGCGGCTCTCTCGCGGAGGCGGTCGGGGCGGTCAACTACGCGATCGAGGGGATCACCGGGGAGTGGTCCCGCCTGGTGCTGCCGGCGTTCACCACGCTCTACGGCGAGGGGAGCAAGGCGCTGATGTGGCTCTCGGCGCACGCGAACTACGATGACGCCCATCCGCGCGAGGCGCTCGAGATCGTGAAGCTGGCGACCACGTCCGCGGAGGAGATCCGGCGCGTCCAGTCGAGCATTGCCCGATCGCTGGAGCTGTTCGAGCGCGCCTTCAGGGCGTGCAACGCGTCGGTCCGCGCGGGGAGCTAACGCGGGGGGGGGCGCCGCGCCGGCGGGTGGGGTCGCGCGCGCCGGCGTGGCGCGGGGGGCGCTCGCCATCCGCCAAGGCGGGGACGTTGGGGCTTGCGCAGGAGACACCGCCCGGCATGTCTCCCTTCGGGCCATGCCACCTGGGACGTTTCGTCGCGCGCCACACGAGGCGCGCCTGAAACCTCGAGCCCCCTTTGTCCTTATGGCTCCTCGGTCGGTGCTGGATCGCGCCCCCCGCGCCACGCCGGCGCGCGCGACCCCACCCGCCGGCGCTCACCGCTGGGGTATTTGAAAGAGAGGGCGGAGAGCCGTACGGGGGTGGTGGGATGGACCGCTGTCCGTGTGGGTAGGAGGCGGTCGGGCAGATGAGGATCTGCTCAGGACGCGCGGCCCACGTGGCCAGAACGGAGCGAGGCGCTAGCGGCCGTAGACCGCCTTGCGCACCTTCTTCTTGAGGTCGTCCAGCACGAACGGCTTCGTGATGTAGTGACGGGCGCCAGCCTGGATGCCGGCAATGACATCCATCGGATCGGACTTGGCCGTCAGGAAGATGATCGGCACCCGACGCGTCGGCTCGGTCTCGCGAAGGCGCTTCGTCATGCTCACCCCGTCGAGCTTCGGCATCATGACGTCCACAATCAGCAGGTCCGGCCGAGGTTCCTGCTGCGCGAGCGCCAGACCGTCGATCCCGTTCGTCGCAACCACCGTGTCAAACTCGTCGCCGAGGAACCGGGCGATCATCGCCGCCGTGTCCGCCTCGTCCTCCACCACCAGGACTCTCTTTTTTGTCGCGGTCACCATCTCCGCCTCGAAGGATAGCGCGATACAGACGGCTCGGGCGCAGACACTGGACTTTTTCCCTCAAAGGCTGGACCATCGTTGATTTTATCCGCCGTCAGCACAATCGCCGTTTGACCCGACGCGATGACAGGCGGGCCACGCGGTCGAGCCACGCCGCACCGGGCGGCAACAGCGCTGTTCAGGAGCGATGGTCTGCGCGACGAACGCCGGGCTCGCCGGCGATGCGCGCCGGTCTCCGGAGCTGCTCGGCAGGAAGACGGGGGGGCGACGCGGGGAAGCTCAGGCCGCGCCGGTCGCGGCGCGCTCCAGCAGCGACGCGAGGCGGTCGAGCGGCATCGGCTCCACGAACGTGCTGCCGATGTCGCGCATCAGCACCGCCCGGACCGACGAGCCGCGGCGCTTCTTGTCGAGCGACAGGTAGCGCAGGGCGGCCGAGACCGGCTCGTCCTCGATCCGCGTGGGCAGCCCGAGCCGGGCGAGCAGGCGCACCACCCGGTCCGCCGCGGCGCGGTCGGTCACGCCGAGCGCACAGCCGACCCGCAGCATCGCCACCATGCCGAGCGACACCGCCTCGCCGTGCGCCAGCCGGACGAACCCCCCCTCCGCCTCGAGCGCGTGCCCGAGCGTGTGGCCGAGGTTCAGCAGGGCGCGGTCGCCCGCCTCGCGCTCGTCGCGGGCGACGATGGCCGCCTTCACGGCGATCGAGCGGCGGATGATCTCGGCGAGCAGGCCGGGGTCGCGCGCGAGGACGCGGTCCGCCTCGCGCTCCAGCAGCGCGTGCAGCTCCGGGTCGCCGATGCAGGCCGACTTGACCACCTCGGCGAGCCCGCTCCGGAAGGCCCGATCGGTCTCGGTCGTGAGCGCCGACGGGCTCGCGACGACCGCGGACGGCTGGTGAAACGTGCCGACCGCGTTCTTCGCGAGGCCGAGGTCGACCCCGGTCTTGCCGCCGACCGAGGCGTCGACCATCGAGAGGAGCGTCGTCGGCGCCGCGATCCAGCGGACGCCGCGCAGGAGCGTGGACGCGGCGAAGCCGCCGATGTCGGTCACCACGCCGCCGCCGTGCGCGAGCACCACCGCGTCGCGATCGGCCCCCGCGTCGATCATCGCCGTGAGCGCCGCCTCGACCGCCGAGAGCCGCTTGTGCTCCTCGCCGGGCCGGAGCACCGTCACCGCGGCGGCCGGCTTGCCCCGCGCGGCGAGCGCGGCGAGCAGCGGCCCGCCCCAGAGCCGGCTCACGTTCTCGTCCGTCACCACGAAGACCGACGACGGCGCGAGCGACGCCACCGCGTCGGCCGCGGACGCCGCCCCGTCGGACGCGATGCGCACCGCGTAGCTCTTGTCGCCGAGCGGGACGAACAGCGGGCGATCGGCGTAGGCGCGCAGGACCCGGGCGGCGACCTCCTCCGGCGCCACGCCGTCCGTCACCACGCGGGCGTGGGCCTCCGCGTAGACCGGGGCGCGCGCGGCCAGGAGCTCGCGGATGCGCGCCTCCCGGTCGGGCGCGCCGTCGAGCAGCGGGCGGGCGCCCGACGGCGTGCGGGCGGCGATCGTGCGCGGGGTCGCGCTGAGCGCCACGACGCAGCCGCGCAGGAGCGCCTCGCCGCGGAGCGCGGGGTCGACCAGCGCGCCGCCGCCGAGGGCGATGACCCGCGGCCCCGGCGTCGCGAGGAGCCTGCGCAGGAGCGCCGCCTCGAGCGCGCGGAAGCCGGCCTCCCCGCGCGAGGCGAAGAGCGACGGGACGCTCTCGCCGGCCTCCGCCGCGATGGCCTCGTCGAGGTCGATGAACGGGAGGCCCGCGCGCGCCGCGGCGACGCGGCCCACGGTGGACTTGCCGGCCCCCATGAAGCCGGTGAGCAGGAGCGGAGGGGCGTCGGGGAGGATGTCCATGGCCTTCAGTAAGAGCGGACCTGCTGGAGGTAGCCGTCGAGGTTGCGCTGGAGCTCGGGGAGGCTGTCGCCGCCCAGCTTCTCGAGCAGGGCGCCGGCGAGCGTGATCGCCACCATCGCCTCGCCCACGACCGAGGCGGCCGCGACGGCGCAGATGTCGCTCCGCTCGAACGCCGCGTCGAACTGCTCCTTGGTCCGCACGTCGACCGACGGGAGCGCGCGCTTCAGCGTGGCGATGGGCTTCATGGCGGCCCGGCAGACGAGCGGCATGCCGTTCGTGATGCCACCCTCGAGGCCGCCCGCGCGGTTCGACGGCCGGGTGAACGCGTGCGCCCCGTCGTCGTACGCGATCGGATCGTGCACCGCGGAGCCCGGGACGCGCGCGGCCTCGAAGCCGATGCCGATCTCGACGCCCTTGATCGCCTGGATGCTCATCAGCGCCTGCGCGAGCCGGCCGTCGAGCTTGCGGTCCCACTGCACGTGGCTGCCGAGGCCGGGCGGCAGCCCGGTGGCGATCACCTCGAAGACGCCGCCGAGCGTGTCCCCCCGGTGCGAGGCCTCGTGGATCGCCTCGCGCATCGCCTGCGCGGCCGCGTCGTCGACGCACGCGAGATCGGAGGCGCGGGCGCGGGCGCGGAGGTCGGCGAGCGACAGCTCGCTCCCGGCCGAGGCCGCGGAGACGGGCGACTTCACCGCGCCGATCGAGAGCACGTGGGCGAACACCTCGACGCCGACCGCGCGGAGGAGCTTGCGGCAGACGGCGCCCACGGCGACGCGCGCCGCGGTCTCGCGCGCGCTCGCCCGCTCGAGCACGTCGCGCAGGTCCTTCCGGCCGTACTTCAGGCCGCCGGCCAGGTCCGCGTGCCCCGGGCGCGGGCGGGTCAGCGCCTCGGGCGTCTCGGGGAACGGCTCGGGGCCCATGCGGCCGGCCCAGCTCGCATGATCGCGGTTCTCGATCACCATGGCGATGGGGCCGCCGAGCGTCTCGCCGCCGCGCACGCCGGCGACGAGCCGGACGCGATCGGTCTCGATCTTCATCCGCCCGCCGCGCCCGTATCCGCGCTGGCGCCGCGCCAGATCCTCGTCGACGTCCGCCGCGAGGAGCGGCATGCCCGCCGGGATCCCCTCGACGGTCGCCACGAGCTCCGGGCCGTGCGACTCGCCGGCCGAAAGCCACCTGAGCTGCGTCATCGTGTGGAAAACCTCCTCTGCGCCCGGATCTCCGGGCCAAGACAGATGCCTCTTACAGGTCGATCTGCTCCACGTCGATGGCGTTGAGCGGGGAGCGGCCTGCGCCGTCCTGTCCGTCCTGTCCGGCTTGGGTCGAGGAGCGGTCCTCGCCGCCCAGCACCGGCTCCCCCAGGAACCGGGCCGCCACCGCGGCGAAGCTCTTCGGCAGGTCGGTGACCAGCAACGAGAGCCCGCCCGGCGCGCCGCGGGACGTCGCGAGCCCGCGCTCGGCAAGGAACGCCGCCGCGTCGTCCGCGGTCGCCGAGGCGCTGTCCACGATCGGGACGGGGCCGCCCGCGAGCGCCGCGGCCTCGGCCTCGATCGGGGCGCGGAGAAGCGGGAAATGGGTGCAACCGAGCACGATCGAGCGGGCGCCCGCGTGGATGAGCGGCTCCAGGTAGCGCCGCGCGACGAGCCGGGGGACCTCCCCCTCGACCCAGCCCTCCTCCGCCAGCGAGACGAGCAGCGGGGCCGCCTGCCCGGCGACCTCGGTGCGGGTGCTGAGCGACGCCACGGCGCGCGGGTACGCGCCCGACGCGATCGTCCCGGCCGTCCCGAGCACGCCGATCGTGGCGCCGCGCGACGCGGCGACGGCGGCGCGCGCGCCGGGCAGGATCACCCCGAGGACGGGCAGATCGAGCTCGACCCGGAGCATGTCGATCGCGACGGCGCTCACCGTGTTGCACGCGACGACGATCGCCTTGACGCCGCGCCGGATCAGCACGCGCGCGCAGCCGAGCGCGTAGCGGACCACCGTCTCCGGCGAGCGCGTGCCGTACGGGACGCGCGCCGTGTCGCCGAGATACACGATGTCCTCCGCCGGGCAGCGCCGGCGCAGCGCGCGCACGACGGTGAGCCCGCCGAGCCCCGAGTCGAACACGCCGAGCGGCGCGTCGCGGGCACCCGTCACGTCGCCTCGATGCGGAACAGGCGCACCGGCTCGCGGAGGAAGTGCTCGCGCGCGATCGCGTCGAGCGCGTTGCGCACGAGCCCCTCCTGCGCGTCGTGCGTGATGAGCACCACGTCGGCCGCCGGCTCGCGCGCGGTCCGGCCGCCCGCGGGCGCCGCGCCCTGTCCCTCGCGGGCGGGCTCCTGCTGCACGATCTGCTCGATGCTGACGCCGGCGTCCCCGAGCGCGCCGGCGAGGCGGCCCATGACGCCCGGGCGGTCCTCGACCACGAAGCGCAGGTAGTAGCGCGAGACGATCTCGCCGAGCGGGCGCACCGGCCGCGGCTTGATCGACATGCCGCGGCCCTGCATGCCGGCGACGCCCGAGGCGATCGAGCGCGCGACGTCGAGGATGTCGGAGACGACGCTGACCGCCGTCGGCAGATCGCCGGCGCCGCGGCCATAGACGAGCGCCGGCCCCACGGCGCGCCCCTCGAGGAGCACGGCGTTCAGCACGCCGGAGACGTTGGCGAGCACGCTCTGCTTCGGGATCAGCGTCGGGTGCACGCGCAGCTCGATGGAGCCGCCGAGATCGCGGCCGATCGCGAGGTGCTTGATGGTGTAGCCGAAGCGGTCGGCGTAGCGGTGGTCGGCCTCCTCGATGTTGCGGATGCCGGACGTGTGCACGCTCTCGCTGTCGACCTGCGCCCCGAAGGCGAGCATCGCGAGCACGATCAGCTTGTGCGCGGCGTCGTGGCCGTCGACGTCGAGCGTCGGGTCGGCCTCGGCGTAGCCGAGCTGCTGCGCCTCGCGCAGCGCGGCGTCGAACGACGCGCCCGTGTCGCGCATGCGCGTGAGGATGTAGTTGCAGGTGCCGTTCAGGATCGCGGTGACCGACGCGACCCAGTCGCTCGCGAGCGCGTCGCGCAGCGTCCGGATGATCGGGATGCCGCCGCCGACCGCGCCCTCGAACGCGAGGTCGACCTGACGCGCCGCGGCGCGCGCGAGGAGCGCGGGGCCGTGGGCGGCGAGCAGGAGCTTGTTCGCGGTGACGACGCCCTTGCCCTGGTCGATGGCGCGCTCGATCAGGGCGCGCGCGGGCGTCTCGCCGCCCATCACCTCGACGACGAGATCGATCGCGGGGTCGTCGACCACCTCCTCCGGCCGCGTGGTGAGCAGGCTGCGATCCAGGGCGGAGACGCGCTCCTTCTCCAGGTCGCGCACGACGACGCGCTTGACCACGAGGGGCACGCCGGCGCGCTCGGCCAGGTAGCCGGCGTTCTCGGCGAGGAGGCGGAGGACGCCGCCGCCGACCGTCCCGCAGCCGAGGAGGCCGATCTGGATCGGGGCACCACCGCGCAGGCGCTTGCGATCGCTCCCGGCGTGGGGTTCGGGGTTGAAGTTCAAGGGCGAGCCGCCTTCGGTCTTCATGCGCGCGGAGCTTAGCGCTTCTCGCGCCGCGGCGTGACGCCTATGCTGCGCGGCCCATGGCGGAAACGATCAAGGGCGTCTTGGGCGGGGAATTCAGGTTCCATGTGGGCGAGGACGGGGGCCCCGCGGAGCGGGGGCCGCTGCTCCCGCTCCGCGTGCTGGTGGTCGCCGATCTGATCCCGCGCGATCCGCACAACGCCGGGGCGAGCCCGCCGGCGGGCGCGATCCGGGTCGACGCGGGCCGGCTCGACGACCTGTTCGCGACGCTCCGGCCGCGGATCGCCGTCGAGGTGCCGAGCGTGCTCGCGGCGGGCCGGGCGGCGCGGGTCGATCTCGCGCCCGCCAGCCTGAAGAGCTTCCGGCCCGACGCGCTCTGCGCCGAGGTGCCGCTCCTGCGCTCCTTGCTCGACGGGCGGCGGGTCCTCGACCGGCTGCGCGACGGCTCGGCCACGGTGGAGCAGGCGCGGACCGAGCTCGATCGGCTCTGGGGCGGCTCCCCGCTCGTGCGCGACATCCTCGGGTTGCTCCCGGAGCGCGGGGGCCCCGCGCCCGCCCGGCCCGCCGCGCCCGCGGCCGAGCGGCCCGCCGCGCCGGCGCCCGCGGGGGGCAGCGACGTGGACGCGCTGCTCGCGATGGTCGATCTCGGCGGAGGCGACGGCGGGGGCGATGACCCGGCGCCGGCGGCGGCCCAGGGGAGCGCCCGCGAGGGAGCCGCGGAGGGGGGGCGGTTCTCGGAGATCCTCTCGGCCGTGGTGGCGAGCGCGGGCCAGCCCGCCCGCCCCGCCGAGGCGATCGCGCAGATCGAGCGCGCGATCGGCGCGCAGCTCGGCGCGATCCTGCAGCACCCGGAGGTGCGGCGGCTCGAGGAGGCGTGGCGCGGGCTGAGCCTGCTCGTCGACCGCGCGAAGGCGGCGGAGGGCGTCCGGATCGAGGTCGTCTGCGCGCGGCCGGACGAGGCGGCCGGCGCGCTCGCTCGGGCGCTCGCGCGGACGGCGACCACCGAGCCGCCCGCGTCGGTCGCGATCGTGGACGTCGCGATCGACGGCAGCGCCGCCGCCCTCGCACGCCTCGAGGAGATCGCGCGCGTTGCCGAGGCGCACGCGCTCCCGGCCGTGGTGAACGGCGCACCGGGGCTGCTCGGCGTCGACGATCTCCGCGGCGTCGATCGGCTCGACAACAAGGCCGCGCTGTTCCGGGCGCCGCACCGGGCGCCGTGGCGCGCCGCCGCGGCGCGGCCGTGCGCGCGCTGGGTCGCGATCGCCATGAACCGCGCGCTGGCCCGGCCGCCGTACGACCGGTCCACCTCGCGCATCCGGGAGGCGGCGATCGTCGAGCACCCGGGCGACGAGGGCGGCCGCGTCTGGATCGCGCCGGCGTACGTCGTCGGCGCGCTGATCGCGGCGAGCTTCCGCGAGACGGGGTGGCCCTGCCGCATCGCCGGCGGCAAGAGCGGCGGGGTGCTCGGGGATCTGCCGGTGCACGAGGTGAAGGGCGCGTACGAGGGGGACGAGGGCGTCGCGATCCCGACCGAGGCGTTCGTGTCCACGGACACGCAGCGCGAGCTCTCGAAGAGCGGCGTGCTCCTGCTCGCCTCGGCCCCGAACAGCGACGCGGTGTACGTCCTGAGCGCGCCGACGGCCTACGTCCCCCCGGAGAAGCTCACGTACGACAGCCCGACCGCCGAGCCCGAGCCGCGCTTCGATCGGGTCTCGCTCGGCGACCAGCTCTTCGTCGCGCGCGTCGTCCAGTTCCTGCGCGCGCTCTGCGCGAAGCTGCCCGCCGGCAGCGATCCGGCGGAGGTCCAGCCGGTGATCGAGGGGGCGCTGTGGGCCTTGTTCGAGGACGCGCCGCCCGCCAGCATCGAGCTCGCGGTCAAGGCCGGGCACGGCGAGGGCGGGGCGCAGGTCGCCGTCACGGTGCGCCCGCGCCGCTTCCTCGGGGTCGGGCTCGACGAGGTGTCGCTCGAGCTGCCGCTCGGCTGAGCGCGCCGGCCGCGGCCCGGGGCCGCGGCGCCGAGGAGAGCGATTGACGCGGCCCGGCTACACGAAGAGGATGCCGGGCATGCGGATCCACGTCGCGATCCTCATCGCTGTCCTGGCCACCCTGGTGACGACCTGCGAGCGGCCGGCCCCGCAGGCGCCGACGTCGGGCTGCAGCTGCCGCAAGAAGTAGACCGCCTTCCGCCCCCCTCACGCGCTGCTGCGCGCCGGGCGGAGCGCGAGCGGCGCGGTGCCGGCGAGCAGCCCCGCGGCGAGGGCGAGCACGCCGCCGAAGCCGACGCAGGCGCAGCCGAGCGCGCCGGTCAGGGCGGCGACGCCGCACGCCGAGGCCCACGAGGCCCCGAGCCGGTCCGACCGGCGCAGCGCGCCGGCGAGCAGCGCGCCGGCGGCGACCCCGCCCGCGAGGCAGGCCGGGACGCAGATCGACACGCACCCCTCCGGCGTGCACAGGTGGCCGTAGACGCGCGCCGCGTGCGCCGCGGCGAACGGCAAGAGCCCCGCCGCGACGCCCGGGAGCACGCCCTGCCCGAGCTGCCGCCCTCGCCAGGAGAGCAGCGCCGCGGCGGCGTACAGCGCGACGCCGATGAGCGCGGTGGTGAGCGGGCGGTCGCTCATCAACGTGGCCACGAGCCCCACCGCCAGGGTCGGGGCCGCTGTCCACGCCGCGTGGCGCGCCCTGCCGCGCTCGTAGGCGCGGCGGGCCTGCTCCTTCAGGCCGGTGAGCGCCTCAGGTTCCATAAATCCTCCTCCACGCCTCCCTGAGGCGGGCAAATGCGCGCTCGCGGCGCTTGCGGAACGCCGCGCCCGACACCGAGGGGTCGCCCCCGCTCTCCAGCACGGTCGCGCTCAGCGTCGCGCGGTCCGCCTCGGAGAGCGTGCCGAGCACCTCGCGCGCCGCGTCCTCCAGGTCCCGGGCGATCGCCTCGTCTTCCGGGGTGGGGGCGTCGGCCGCGACCGACCCGGCGTGCTCGTCCGGCGCTTCCCTGGACCGGGATCGCCGCCGCCGCACGGTGCGGCACTCCCACGCCGCGATGGCGAGCGCCCAGGTGAGCGCGTCCGCCTCGGGCTCGAAGGTGCTGGCGCGGTCGAAGACCTTGAGGAGCGCCTGCTGCGCGGCGTCCTCCGCGTCCGGTCCGTCCCGGAGCATGCGGAGGCAGAACGCGCCGATCGCGGGCCAGAGGGCCGCATAGACCGGCTCGAACGCCGCCCGATCGCCGTCGGCGAGGCGTCGCATCGACTCGTTGAGCCGCGATCGGGCGTGTGGTTGCAAGAAGCCGGATCCTCAGCCGCAGGGGCAGTCCGGGCAGGGGCAATCCGCGCAGGGGCAGCCGCTCGCGAGCTGCGTCCCCGCATAGGCCGCCGTGGGGATTCCGAGGACGGCCGCGATCAGGGTCACCTTGAGCCAACGACGCATGGGAGGTCTCCTTCCGGTTCTGGCCGGGGGTTCTCGCCGGCCTTCCTCCGCTCTAGGCGCGGGCGAGGGGGATCGTGACACCGGCGCGATCGAAAATCCGGCCCGTCCTCACCGGGAGGTGCGGCCCTCCGGGGGCTCACCTCCGGGGGGCCTCGAGAGGACGACGACGGGTGTCGCCGGATGGGCTGGAGTCCCCGGAGAACCGGGGTGTGGCGCGGGCGTGCCCTGGACGAGGGCACGTCCGCGCCGCCGGGATCAGCCGGTCACGTTGTCCCAGGCGATCTGGGTCGGTCCCAGGAGCGATCGGCCGTTGGTCGCGACGACCTGCTTGTACCAGGAGAACGAGTCCTTCGGGATCCGGCGCTGGGTCTTGTAGTCGACGTAGACGAGCCCGAAGCGATCCTTGTAGCCCTCGGCCCACTCGAAGTTGTCGAGGAGCGACCAGGCCCAGTACCCGAGCACCGGGACGCCCTCCTTGACCGCGCGCGAGAGGCCGAGCAGGTAGCGGTGCATGAAGTCGATGCGCTGGGGGTCGTGCACCTTGCCGTCGAGGAACACCTGGTCCCGGGTCGCGGTGCCGTTCTCGGTGATGCCGATGGGCAGCTTGTAGCGCTCCCAGAAGTACCTCGCGCCCCAGTACAGGGTGCTGGGCACCACCGCCAGCCAGTCGAGGCTCCCGCGCGGGTAGCCGGCCGGGAGGGTGAGGCGCTCGGGCTTGCCGTCCTGGCCGCGCCGCCACGTGCCGGCCGAGTACATGTTGAGGCCGAGGAAGTCGAGCGGCCGCTGGATCTCCTCGAAGTCCCTGGCGGCGAACGCGGGCACGTCGCCGCCGAAGAGCTCGAGGCCGCTCTCCGGATACCGCCCCTCGAGCACCGGGCCGATCCACCACGCGTTGTTCCAGGGGTGCCGCTCGTACACCGAGAAGATCGCCTCGCGCGCCGCCTCGACGTCCGCCGGGTCCTCGGTGGCCGGGCGCTGGACCTGGGTCGCGAGCACGTAGCCGATCTTGGCGGCCTTGACGGCGGCGCGCAGGGCGTCGACCTGCTTGCCGTGGGCCCGCATCGCGTTGTGGGCGGCGGTCAGGTACTCGGGGTACGGGAGCTTGAGCCCCGGGGCGAAGTGGCCCTCGAGGAGCGCGTTGCCGATGAAGGCCTGCGGCTCGTTCTGCGTCACCCAGAAGGGCACGCGGTCGCCGAGCCGCCGGGCCACGACGGTCGTGTAATCCGCGAACCACCCGGCGACGTCGCGCTGGAGGAACCCGCCGCGATCCTGGAGCGCCTGGGGAAAGTCCCAGTGGAACAGCGTGCACATGGGCACGATGCCGAGGCGGAGCAGCTCGTCGACGAGCCGGTCGTAGAAGTCGAGCCCCTTCGGGTTGACCTGGCCCGTGCCCTCCGGGATGACCCGCGTCCACGAGACGCTGAAGCGGTAGCTCTTGACCCCGAGCTCCGCGAGCAGGCCGAGATCCTCCTTGTACCGGTGGTAGTGATCGCACGCGACATCGCCCGTGTGCCCCTCGAAGACCGCGCCGGGCTTCTTCGAGAACACGTCCCACACGGAGGGGCCGCGGCCATCCTCGCTGGCGGCGCCCTCGATCTGGTAGGCCGCGGTGGCCGTGCCCCAGAGGAAGCCCTCGGGGAACGGCGCGGCCGTCGCGGCGCCGGGGGCACCGCTCTCCGAGGCGGCCTGCGGCGACGACGGGCCGGCGGCGGGCGCGGTGCGCGCGGGCGGGGCCGCCGCGGCCCCGGGCGCGGCCGGGGCGGACGAGGCGGGGTCTCGGGGAAGCGATGAGGAAGAAGAAGGATCGGACATGGATGCATCATCCACGACCGCCCGGCGACATCAAGGGGTCGCCCGCCCCCGGCGGCCTGGCGACGGAGTTCTTGCGAGGCGCCCTGAGGTGGTGGGCCTGCGCACAGGAGGTGTTCCTCCGCACTGGAGAGAGCGCGGCGGTCACCCGCACAGGAGACGGGCCCAGATCGGCGTTTTCGGCGCGCAGGGCACGAAAGGACGCTGAGCGCCGTCCCGCCGAACCTCACCCCGATGGCGTCGCCGATGCCTCGCAGACCGTGCCGCGCCCGCTCGCCATCGCGCCGCGGCACAAGTCGCAGCTGTCCGGCTGGTGATCGTGCGCCGACCTCAGTGACCGATGCGCCGCCGGATCGCGGTTCGTAGCTCTCGGATCTCCTGCGGCACCCGGTTCAGCGCGCGCTGGGCTCTGGCGATCTCCTGGACGAACGTGAGCCGGCATTGAGGATCTTGTGGGCGCCTTCTGGTCCAGATCCTCGTCGTGAGGTCGCGGAGGAGCTCCTTCCCGGAGAACTCTTGCCGCCAGGCGCCGGTGGTCAGCATCGCGCGGTAGCTGGCCTCGTGCTGCGTGAGCTTCGTCGTGATCGCGGCCGCATTACCCCAGCTTGGCTGCAGCGTGGGCAGGACCCGCGCCCACCACGGGCTCCCGGTGATGGCGGCCTCAGCATCCACCTGCGATCTCACGCGCTCCCTCCGCGGATGCTCGAGAAATTCCCCCACCACCGCGTCGCGGATCTCGGTGATCGTACGGCGGCAGCTCATCCACCAGGTGAGCGGCGCCGCCAGCTTCCCGAGCTCCTGTTCGATCTGCGCGGCGTCGAGGCCCGAGGTGTTGACCTCGCAGGCGGCGATGGCATCGGGGTCGAGGAGAAAATTCTCGATCTCGACCACATCCGTCGTCAAGACCACCACCGTATCCTCGTTCCATCGTGTCCGGTTGGAGGTGCCGAAGTCTCGATCTCGAAAGCCGAACACGTGCGTATTATAGTCGTTCCGCGCCGCGTTCACGACGGCGTGGAGGTGCCCGTGACCACCGGCGACGAGGACCTTGATGAGCAGCTCGCCTTCCCATGCCGTCTGGAGATAGGTGCGCGTCTCCTCGTCCTCGACCCAGAGATAGGCCGGAAAACTCCGGTAAAGGCCCGTCACGTCCGACGACGGCTTCACGACGCCTCTTGCGTGTGCGGAAGCGGCTGCGTTTCACGCCATGCCCGCGAGCGCGGATCCGTATCCGGCACGAGGAGGAAGCGCGCGTAGCTGGCCGTCTGATCCCAGACCGCATCCGCGTGCGACGCGACGAGGAGCTGCACGTCCGGCGCGAGCGCGCGGAGGGCCGGGAGGATCGTCGCCTGCCACTGCGGATGCAGGTGCAACTCTGGCTCGTCGATGACGACCAGGCCGCCCTTCCAGTCGTTGAGGATCACCCAGCCCGCGAAAGAGAGGAGCTCGATCTCGCCCGAGCTGATCTGGTCGATGGAGCAGATCCTCCTCCCGTCCGCGGTCAACACGAAGAGATCGGCGAGCAGCTCCTCGTCCTCGGGAGCGACGATCTGGGCGTCGATGCGGGTGCCGTCGTCCCCGTGGAAGCGGCTCCATGCATCGTTGAGCCGCTGGAGCCACGCATCTGCCTTTCCGCGCCCCGGCAAGGTCCCGTTGTACCCTCCCCGCGCGCGCTCGTCATTGATCCGTTGCTTGAGCCGCCAGAGGCGGTTGGTCTCGTTGTCGGTGGGACGCCCGCCGCGACCGACGAGGGGCTTGATCGGGCCCACGAGCTCCGGCGCGCGCCACGAGGAGAAGTACTCGACGGACAGGGATTGCAGCCACTGGGGAGGAATCGGCTCCTCCCTGCCGTCCGGCAGACGGTGAACGTGCTTGTCCGCCGTACGGATCCAGGTGGTCGGGCGCGCGTCGTCGATGGCGACATCGAGCTCGATGATGGCACCTTCGGGCACAGCGACGCGCCAGTGCTCCTCTCTGCGGGAGCGCTCGAGGTCACGCACGATGAGCGAGCCCATTCCCAGGCCGAGGAGCACCGCCTCGATGACGCTGGTCTTCCCGCACCCGTTGGGCCCGGCAAACACCGCCTGCTGGGCTGAGCTCCCCCGCGGCGTGGTCAGGTCCACCTCCAGCGCTTCCTGGATGCGCCGGAATTTCTCGACCCGGATCCGGAAAATCTTCGGTGTGTGCAAGGGGACCTCCTCCGCTGGCGCGTAGCGCGGGACGCTAGCACGAACGACGCGGCACTCGAAGGACGGGGCGGGCGCCACGACCGAGACGGCGTCTGCGCCCGAGTCGGGCAAGACGCCGCCGGACGCGCGTCGGACGTCACGGGCAGGGGCCTCTACGTCCTCCGCCGGGTCGCGCGCGGCCCTGTCGCGCAGGGCCACGCGCGTGGTTCGAGCTTCCTCTGGGAGCAGGCGCGCCGCCCGGCTAGAGCCCGAATGCGCCGATCGTGAGCGCTGGACCGTCGTTGCGCGCGCCGGCCTGCTGGTGCGGCACGTACTGGTGCTCGACCGCGGGCAGGCCGTCGAGCGACGCGCCGGCGCCGAGGAGCGGCGCGCCCGCCGCCGGGGTGAAATCGAGGTCCGCCGCCGACACGAACGGCGGGTCGACGCCGATGATCGAGCCCTCCAGGCCGTCCACCCGCCCGACCACCTTCGCCCCCGGGACGGGATCGAGCGCCACCCACCCCTCCATGATCCAGTTCCCGGCGAGGGTGATGATCCCCGCGGCCACCTCGTCTCGGTCTCCGAGGAAGGTGATCGCGCGCAGCTCGGTCGGCTCCCGGCTGCTGGCGAACACGTTGTTCCGCGCGTCGATCCGCTCGTCGTTGGTCGAGGCCTCGAACACCTCGGAGCGCTGGTAATCCTCGTACGTGTCGTTCCTGACGAACACCGTGTTGGAGAAGAAGTGGAGCGTGCCTTTCCTGTAATATTCGGTCTCCCCGCTGTCCCCGCCGTAGTGGATCAGGGAGGGGCCGTAGCCGTTGCGCAGGAGCACGTTGCCGTAGATGAACGTCTCGTGGAACGACGGCAGCGCGACCAAGTCGGTCGCCTCCTGCGCGTCCACGAGGTCGACCAGGTGGGCGCCGTCCTCGATCCAGTTGTACCGGATCACGACGCCGGCCGAGCGCTCCTTGATGTTGTTGCCGTTGCCGTTGCGCGTCGGGCCGAAGCGGTTGAACTGGTAGACGACGTTCGATGCCTCGTTGTAGACGTTGTGCTGGTTGTCGCCCGTCAGGTCGCCGTTGTCGTGGATGTAGTTGGACTCGATGAGCACGTTCGTGGTGAGGAGCTCCCGGCCGCCCGTGCCGACGAAGAGGCCATTGGCGTTCTCGCGCACCTCGCAGGCGCGGATCGTCACGTGGTCGCCGCGCTCCACGAAGATGCCGGCCGCGTTGCGCGCGTAGGGCACCACCTCCCCCGCCCTGTCGGTGAAGCGGAACGGGGGCGACGCGTTCCTGATCTCGAGCCCTTCGATCGTGATGTGGCTGGGCGCGAGCTCGTACGGGTCGTCGTGCTTGTGCCCGACGATCACGAGCCCCCTGGGCTGGTGGCCGTCGAACGGGAAATCGAGCTCGGGCCGGGTGGTGGCGTCCTCGCCGTCGATCACCGGCAGCTCGCCGCCCGGGCCCGGAACGCCGCAGATCCGGATCGGCTGTTCCGCGGTCCCCTGCCCTCCGATCATGATCTTCTCGTGGTACCCGTCGGGGCGCCAGAAGATGCGCACCGTGTCGCCGGCGACGAGCGACTCGAGCGGCACGTCGCCGATCGCCTCGAACTCCTTGCCGGGGCCGACCTGATAGTCCTTGCCGCTCCCGACGTGCGTGCAGTCGATGTGAACGGGAGGGATGTTGACGACGGGCGGCGGCCGGGTCCTGGCGCCCCCCGTCGTAGCGCCGTCCCTCGTCGTTCCACCGATCTCGCCGGTGCAGCCGGCAGCAAAGAGCAAACCCGTCATGCAGGCCTGAAGTCTCAAGATGTGCCTCCTCATCGCTGGGAAGTATTGATGTAATTGTTCGCGCAGAGCGCACGCGCCCCGCGCGGTGTACCAAGATGACACGGCTGAGGCCGTTGTCATCTGTCCGGAGGTCGCATTCGTCGCGGGGCCTGTGCCCCGGGGTGCCGGCGCACGCCGGACGGACGTAATGCGACGCCCGAGAGCCGCTCCTGGGCGGCAGAGGGATCGATACGGGGCGGAAGCGGCGGGGATGGCGGGGCCGTCGTGGCGGAGGGGCGTTGGCCGGGGCGGGCCACCGCTGGGGCCAGGCGACGCCCCGCCACGGCGATCTCCGATCTCGGACTCCCTGGGCGGAGACTCGCCGGGGAAACGGCGAAACCCGCGTCAGATGTTGATGCTCTGCGGGATCTGGGACGGGAGCAGGAAGACGTACGGATTGCGCTGGAGGTTGCGCTTGCCGATCGTCGCCTCGATCTCGATCAGCGCGCGCTGGAACGCCTCGAGGGGCTCGCGCACCCGCGGATCGGTGAAGTACGCGCCCGGGATGTTCCGGTCGTAGTCGCCGAGCCGCGAATAATACACTCCGCCGAGGAGCATCATCACGTTGATCTGGAGGAGCGCCTGCTGCAGGGGTGGCAGGTGCCTATAGATCTCCGAGGAGGGCAGGCCCTCGGCGACGCTCGGCGCCGGCGCGTAGGCCGCGAGCGGGTACGCCGGGGTGAAGCTCATGATGGACCTCTGCGGGAAGTTCACGGCCGCATGCTGGGCGCTGGCGGTGAAGATCACGTGCGTCAAGAGCGTCGCCAGGTAGCCCACGGTGCGGAGCGCGCCGTCCTCGCCGATGTCCTTCAGGCCGCCGCCCGACGGGGACGAGAGCTCGGCGAACCAGCCCTGCAGCTCGTAGTCGCCCTGCACGTCCGCGTCGCTCGTGTAATAGAGGGCGAGGTACCGCGACACCCACGGATGAATCGCTCCCCAGAGGAGGAGCGCGTCGTCGCGGTAGGGATAGCTCGGGAGCGCGCCCGGGTCGTCGACGCCGCGGCTCGCGAGCGCCGCCGGGAGGAACTGCTGATTGACCCTGTAGCCCAGCACGGAGTCGACCGCGAGCTGGACCGACGAGGCGATCGTCCCGGCGAGCAGGTTGTCCACCGGGCCCCCCGGGGCGACCAGGTCGGCCTCCGCGGCGTCGTTGATCGCCAGGGTGCCCTGGAGGTGCGGCGTGAGCAGCACGTTCACCGGGTGCTCGGGCGCGAGCTGCCGCGGCGTGGCCATCGCGAACGCCTCGATGACGAGGTGAGTCTGCCCGAGGTGGGAGATCATCTCGTGGTAGTTCCCGTCGGCGACCTCCACGTGGAGCTTGGCCACCTCCCACGCCACCCCGTCCGAGGGGGTGAAGATCGGGCTCGCCGCGCCGGGCGCCTGCGCGCACTGGATGGCCACCGGACGGAGCAGGCGGCTCGGTGCGCCCGCGGCGGGCACCGCGAAGAGCGCGAGCGGCGCCTCGACGTACTTCTGCTGGTCCGGGGCGGACCCAGGCACGAGCCGCGAGAGCGCCGCGTAGTCGGCCAGGTAAAGGCGCCCCTCCTCGCCCGCCCGCGCCAGCGTGTCGTCGTCGCCCATCACCGCTCGATACTGGGCGTCGGTCACGGGGAAGCGCGCGCCGGGCGAGGCGACGCGCCGGATCACGAGCGGGTTCGGCCCCGCCACACGCATCCAGGCGAACGACGCGTCGTCCTGGTAGACGCTCGCGATCTCCGGCAGGCGGAACGTCTGGAACTCCGAGGCGTAAGCGTACACGCTGGTCGCGGCCCCGTACATCCCGACCCGATCGAGCAGGAGCTTCCCCGCGGCGCTCAGGAGGATCTCCAGGAGCTTTCGGAGGAGATCGCCCGCCTTCCCCACGGAATGCGCCTTGTCGCCGGGGACCAGGCCTGTCGCGCGGTCCTCCGCCGCCCGGACGATCGTCTCCGCGACACCCTCGAACAGCGCCACGGCCGGCCGGCCCGGGGGCGGCGCGGGGGCGCGCTCGGGCTCGGCGTGGAGCGGCGTCAGCAACGAGGAGAGCTCCCGGTGACATTGCTTCAGATCGAGGAAGACGCCGAGCAGCGTGTCGCGCGTGTCCGTGTCCAGCGCGGCGCCTTCGGCGGCGCGAAGCGAGCCATCAGGACCGACGAGCTTGGACGCCCTGGCCACCACGTTGCCGACGAGATCGAGCACCACGAGCACCGCCGATCCCACCAGGATGGGGGCAAAGCCACTTCCGCTCGGAACGCTCCGGGCTACCCCGAGGGGGGCCAGGCGGGTGTCGTGGTCATAGACATAGGCCTTCTGGGCCTGAGCGAGCTCGCTCTTGCGCTGCTGCTGCTCCGCGGGCGGGTCCTTCTGCGGCAGAGAGGGGTACCTCATGGCGCCTCGATGGTGGAGGTTTGTCGGAACTGCGAGGGACGCCCACGCTACGCCGGGTCCCCATGCCAGGCAACCCTGCTCTCGGCCGGATCGGGCACGCCGGCGCTCGAGGCGAGATCCAGGCGATAACCTCGCTCCTCGCGCCACACGCAATGAGGATCCACCACAGATCCACGCAGGGCACACAGGATGTCTCGGGGACGTTCCTCCGGAGGCCCGGCGCGCGGGAGCTCAGGTGGGCGCGGCGGGCCTGTCGGACGCGCTCGCCGAGCGGCGCCACGCGGCGGCCGCGTCGAGGCCGTGCTCGCCGAAGCGAGGCACGTAGGCGCGCTCGAGGATCTCGCCATAACGGGCCACCGGCATCAGGCCCCAGGCGCGGTCGTCGTCCGGGATCGCCGCGCGCTTCGCGCCGGCAGGGGGCATGTAGCTCCCGCGCAGCCGCGCGAACATGGCGTGGAGCTCGCGATCGAGCATCCGCCGCACCGCCGGCGCGCACGGCAGCTCGAGCAGGGAGCGGAGCAGCGTCCAGCCGAAGTCGCGGTGCCGCACCTCGTCGCGCAGGATGCGGTCGAGCGCCCGGCGCGCGACAGGGACGGTGCACCCCTCGCGGAGCACCTTGAAGAGCGGGACCGCGACCGTCTCTCCGAGACAGAACACCTCGACGCCGGCCCGGGCGACCGCCAATTCGAGCGGCTCGTCGCCGCGGCCCTTGAGGCCGAGCGTCTCGCGGCGCAGCGCCGGCAAGGCCCCGCCGCCCGCGCGGGCGTGGACGCGATGGCTCAGCCGCGCGTGCGCGAGCTCGTCCTTCAGCGCGCGTTGCGGTCGGACCAAGCAATCGAAGTGCCACGCCGATCGGCAGGCGGTGGCCGGCGGGGTCGCCGGGCCGATGCAGCTCGGCGCGTAGGCGCGCGCCCGCGGCGAGCGACGATCGAGCGTGCCCCGTATGCAGGCGGCAGCATACCACGCCGGCGGGTGATCTCGCGGTGGTGCGGAGCGGGCAGCAGGCGCGAACCCACCGCCGAGATCGCCGCCCCGCCGTCACGCCGTCACGCCGTCACGCCGTCACGCCGTCACGCCGTCACGCCGTCACGCCGGAGCCAGGGCTTCATTCGAGATCGATCGTTCACCACGGAAGCTCGCGGCAGGGGCGAGAACGCATCTCCGGCGCGAGCATTGACTCGCTGGAGACCCCAGCTACCATGGCGGTCGCGCAGCGAGCGGGCGAGCGGGCGCGCATCCGTCATCAGCGCGCGAGCCTTGCTGTCGAGCGGCGCAGCAGCGGAGTTGACCATGAAGAAGATCCTTCGATGGGCGCGGGCGATCGCGGCGTCGGTGCTCCTCTGCGCCGTCGCGGCACCGGCCGAAGCGCAGGTGCTGGGTCCGGCGCCCGAGGAATGCACCGACAAGGTCCTTCCGAGCGGCGCGCGCATCCGCCTCTGCATCCCCCGTCGCGGATGGAACGGCGACCTCCTCGTGTGGCTGCACGGGTATGTCTCCGTCTTCCAGCCCCTCGATCTCTACAGCTTCCCGTTTCCCGAGGGGTTCCACCCGCAGAACGCCGCGTTGCGCCGCGGGTTCGCCTTCGCGGCGACGAGCTATCGGCGGAACGGGCTCGCGATCCTCCCGGGGGTCGACGACGTCCGCGAGCTCGTCGAGGCGTTCCGCGAGGAGGCGACTCCGGCTCACACGTACCTGTTCGGTGTCTCCGAGGGTGGGCTCATCACGACGCTCTCCATCGAGCGGTATCCGGAGCTGTACAGCGGCGGGCTCTCCATGTGCGGCCCCATCGGCAGCTTCAGGGGGCAGCTCAACTACTTCGGAGATTTCCGGGCGCTCTTCGATTACTTCTTTCCCGGCCTGCTCCCCGGCAGCGCGATCGAGGCTCCTCCGGAGCTCATCACCAACTGGTCCACCGTCTACCGGCCCCGGATGCGGGCCGCCATCGCCGCGAACCCCGACGCGGCCAGGCAGCTCGTCCGCACGGCGAAGGCGGCCTTCGATCCCGAGGATCCAGGGACCCTCGCGACGACGATCGTCAACGTGCTCCAGTTCAACGTCTTCGCCACCAACGACGCGATCGAGCAGCTCGGCGGGAACCCCTATGACAACCGCGGGCGCTTCTACGTCGGCTCGGACAACGATCTCAGGCTCAACCTGCGGGTCGCGCGCTTCGCCGCCTCGCCGGAGGCGCTCAGCAACGTCGCCCTGCACGAGACCACCGGCGATGTCTCGCTCCCGCTCGTGACGCTGCACACCACCCTGGACGAGATCGTCCCTTCCTGGCATCAGCCGCTCCACCTGCTCAAGGTCGACACCTCGGGCCGCGGCGTCGTGATTCCTTTCCCGGTCCACCGCTACGGCCACTGCGAGCTGACCAACGAGGAGATCCTGGGCTCGCTGGGGCTCCTCGTCGCGCTGGGCCGCTGAGGGCGCGTCGGGCCGGATCGATCGACGCGCGGCGCGCCTCGCCCGGCAAGCGCGTCGAGCCGAGCGGCGCGACCTCGCCGCCGGCACCACCGTCACGCGTGACCGATCCCACGGCCGGGCCGTCGGCCTTCGCGGCCACCATCGACGATCCGCGGGATCGCCGGAGGGCGATCCGCAGGATCGCCGGAGGGGGCGATCGGGTGGATCGCCCCCTCCGGCGCGATCGCTGCGCGCGCCGCGGTCATCGCTGCGCGGAGGCCAAGAACGGCGCTCCTTGAAGGCAGCCGGCCACGCGGCCCGCTCCTTGCGATGCGGCCAATCGAACCTCGCGACCGGCAACGCTGCGCCGAGACGGCCGGCGGGGCTGCATGCGAGACCACACCACCGCACAGCAAAGGAGCGCTGTCATGTCGCACCAGCTCGGCATCATCCCTGGTTCATTCCTGTCCCTGGCCTTCATCGCCGCAGCCGTGAGCGCGAGCGGGTGTCTCGCGGAGACCTCGCTCGACGAGGAGGGCTTCGACGGCCACGAAGCGGCCATGTGCTCGAGCGCGCCGGGCTGGGCCGAGGGCGTCGCGTACACGATCGGATCGGTCGTGAGCCACGGCGGCAAGTCCTACTCGTGCAGACAGAGCCACACGAGCCTCGCAGGCTGGACGCCCGCCGCCGTGCCCGCGCTGTGGCAGGAGACGGGGACCTGCTCCGGCTCGAGCACCAGCAGCTCCAGCTCAGGCGGCAACGGCAGCGGCAGCGGGTGTAGCTACCCCGCGTGGCAGCAGGGCAAGAATTACCGCACGGGCGACATCGTGCTCTTCAACGGGTCTGCCTATGTCGCCGAGCACGATAACCCCGGCTATGACCCGACGATCAGCACATGGTTCTGGGACCCCCACGCCGGCTGCGGCGGCGGTGGAAGTGGGAATGGAAGTGGAGGTGGAGGCGGTGGTGGCGGCAGCGGGTTCGGGGCGATCCTGAGCGAGTCGGTGTTCAACACCATGTTCCCCGCCCGCAACCCGTTCTACACGTACCAGGCCCTGATCGCCGCGGCATCGACCTTCCCCGGGCTCGCCACCACGGGCGACGCCGACACCCGCAAGCGGGAGGTCGCGGCCTTCCTCGCCAACGTCTCGCACGAGACCGGCGGCCTCGTGTACGTCGAGGAGATCGCCAAGGCGCCCCTCTGCGATACCTCATGGGGTCCGCCGGGCTGCGGCTGCGCACCGGGCAAGTCGTATTACGGGCGCGGGCCGATGCAGCTCTCCTGGAACGGCAACTACTGCGCTGCCGGCAACGCGCTCGGGCTGCCCCTCCAGAGCAACCCGGACCTGCTCGCACAGGACGCGAACGCCGCGTGGCGTTCGGCCTTCTGGTTCTGGACCACGCAGACCGGCGCCGGCGCCATGACGGCGCACGACGCCATCGTCACCGGCGCCGGCTTCGGTGAGACGATCCGCACCATCAACGGAGCGCTGGAGTGCAACGGCCGCAACCCCGCCCAGGTGCAGAGTCGCGTGAACCGCTACATGCAGTTCGCCCGCCTCCTCGGCGTGAGCCCCGGGGACCACACCGGCTGCTGAGCTGCCCCGGGGCCCTGCTGGGACGCCGTGCCGCCGAGGATCACGCCCCGCGGCGGCCACCCGGCCACGGTGCTCCAGGGCCGGCCTCGGCCTCGCCGTGCGCGGGGTCCTGGTCCTCAGGACCATGAACGAGGGATGGCGTGGCTGCACCAGAAGCGCAGGGGCTCCGCGCGCGCTCGCCATTCCGCGGCCCCGTACGGCTCCGAGCTCCACGACCCCCTGGAGGTGTCCCCATGTCCCACCACGAGACTCCTCGATATCGCTCTGGCGGCGGACGCAGCGCAGCGCGTGTGCTTTCGTTCTCACCGGCCCCGCCGCGCGCCTGTGAGGTGCCTGCTCCGTATTCCGGCACGTGGAGCCCCGCGGCCTCGACCTGGATGCTCGGGCTCGCGCTGGCGTGCGCGTCGGTGATGCTGTCCGCGGGAGAGGCCTGGGCGGACGGCGCGCCGTCCTGGGAGGAGGTGCCGCCGATGATCACGCCGCGCGGCGACCACACCGCCACGGTGCTCCAGGACGGTCGGGTGCTCGTCGCCGGCGGGTACGCGACGAGCGCCTCCGGGGGGTCGCTCCTGCGGGACGTGGAGATCTACGACCCGGCGAGCAAGTCCTGGGCGCCGGCGGCGTCGCTCGGCGCCCCGCTGCCCCGCGTCGGCGCGACGGTGCTCCTGCCGAGCGGCGAGGTGCTCGCGACGGACGGCATCGCCGCGCAGCGCTACAGCCCGGCGCTCGACGAGTGGACGTCGCTGCCGCCCCTGCCCACGTCCCTCTCGCAGGGCTCGCAGCTCTCGAGTCCCTCGGCGGTGCTCCTGCCGAGCGGCAACGCGCTCGTCGTCGGCCTCGGCGGGTCATCGGCCGCGGGGTTCCACCTCGCCGGCAGCGTCTACGATCCCACGTCGTCGAGCTGGACGGCCATCCCGACGCGCGCCGACCTGGCCGTCGGCCTCGACGCCCGCGCGACGCTGCTCGACGACGGCCGTGTGCTCGTGGTGACCGGCAAGAGCGGCGCGATCTACGACCCGGGTAGCAACGCCTGGGCAGCGTCGCCGGAGCTCGGCCACAGGCAGTACCTTTATCGCGCGGTGCGGCTCGCGAGCGGCGATGTCCTCGTCGTGGGCACCGGCAATGACGAGCCGGGGAGCCCGTACGTCGTGACCGCCTCGGAGGTGTACCTCCGGGAGAGCAATCTGTGGATGACGACGGAGAGCACCTCCATCGACTGGCAGTCGGGCGACGGCCAGTCGGAGCCGGCATGCTGGGGATGGGGCACCATGGGCATCGGCGTCTCCCTGCTCCCCAGCGGTCGGGTGCTCCGGACAGGGGGCATGCGGAACTACTCCTGCGACATGCGCCCAACGCCGTGGAACCCGGACTTGCCCCTGGTCGTGAACTACGCGTGGATGCTCTTCGATCTGCCCACGAGCGTCTACGATCCAGCGAGCTTCTCCTGGGCGCCCCTGGCAGCGACGCCGCCCGTCACCATGGCGCGCGCGCACCACACCGCGACGCTGCTCGACGACGGCAGCGTGCTGATCGCCGGCGGGTACGTCGATGACCCGGCGTTCGACGGGGATCCCGAGACGGCCATCGTGCCCGCGACGGCGTCGGCCGTGCTCTTCCACGAGCTTCCGCCGCGCGGCGCGCCGTGCGCGACGGGCAGCGACTGCGCGAGCGGGTTCTGCGCCGATTCGGTCTGCTGCGACGCGGCCTGCGCCGATCCAGACCACGCGTGCGCCGTCGCCGCGGGGGCGTCGCAGGACGGCATCTGCACGCCGCTCTCGGGCGCCGGTGGCGACGGCGGCAGCGGCGGCGACGCGGGCCAGGGCGGCAGCGGCGGCGATGCGGGCCAGGGCGGCAGCGGCGGCGACGCGGGCCAGGGCGGCAGCAGCGGCGACGGCGGCAGCGGCGGCGACGCGGGCCAGGGCGGCAGCGCGACCGGCGACGGCGGCGGCGACGCCGCCACCAGCGGCACCACGGGCAGCAGCGGCAGCGCCGTGGATGGCAGCGGCGGCACAGACGCGACGAGCGCGAGCAGCGGCAGCGGCAGCGGGGGATCCGGCGCGCAGAGCGGCGCCGGGGGCGGCTCCTCCGGGGGAGAGGGAGAATCCTTCCGCTGCCACATGACGCCGGATGCCCGGAGTGCGCCCTCATGGCTCCTCCTCCTTGGCGGGCTCGCCACGCTGCGGCTCCGCCGGCGCATCCAGGTGCCGCCGGCGCGACGACCGCAGCGAACGATCCCATGAGAGCGCCGGACGGCGTTCCGGATGGACCGGAGCGTCCGGCTTCGATGTCGGCTTGCTCTCCCTGATCCGAGGGGCTCAGGCGTCGAGCTTGGAACGCACGACGGACTGGAATATCGTGGCGTTCATGCCCTCTTTCCAAGCTTACCGCTCTGCGGCCACGTCATGGTTCCATCTCACAGCCCCCTTGTTGATGCTCGCTGCTCTGGGGTGCTCCTCGGAGAGCAACCCGAGCGGGAACGCAGGGGGCAGCGCCGGCGGCACGGCCACGGGCGGCGCCGCGACGGGTGATCCCGGCGCGGGCGGCGCCGGCACGGGCGGCGAGGGCACGGGCGGCGAGGGCACGGGCGGCGCCACGACGGGCGGCGCCACGACGGGCGGCGCCGGCACGGGCAGCGCCACGACGGGCGGGGGCGACACGGGCGGCGCCGGCACCGGGGGAGTCGGCGGCTCGGACGGGACCGGCGGCTCCGCGACGCCGGTGGATGCCGCGGCCATGGTCGCCGACATGGGCGTCGGAGCCAACATCGGCAACACGCTGGAGAACACCACCGAGTGGGAGACGGGCTGGGGTCAGCCGCGGATCACGCAGACGTTCATCAACGGCATGGCCAGCCGTGGCATCAAGACCGTGCGCGTGCCCGTGGCCTGGGACACCTACGCCGACAACGGCACGATCGACGCTGCCAAGATGGCCCGCGTCAAGGAGGTGGTCGGCTGGATCGAGGCCGCCGGCATGTACTCGATCGTGAACATCCACTGGGACGGGGGCTGGATCTACAACGAGGCCGACGCCGACAAGTACAAGCTCACCGACGACGTCAAGGCCAAGTTCGCGTCCTACTGGACCCAGATCGCCACGGCCTTCCGCGACGTCGGTCACACGCTGATCCTCGAGGGGATGAACGAGGAGGGGAATTACTGGGTCAACGGCGTTCACGACGGGGGGACGCCGGACTACGCCGCCCTCAACGAGATGAACCAGCTCTTCGTCACCACCGTGCGCGAGCAGGGCGGCTACAACGCGAGCCGCGCCCTGCTCATCTCCGGCTTCGTGACGGACATCGACAGGACCTGCGTGAGCGATTTCAAGGTGCCGACCGATCCGGCCGGCACGAAGAGCCTCTTCCTCTCGCTCCACTACTACACGCCCTACACCTTCTGCGGCCTCGACACGGTGGAGAGCTGGGGCTCTCCCAGGACGACGTGGGGCACGGATCCCGACATGGCGGAGCTGAAGAGCAAGTTCGACACGCTCGGCGCGTTCAGCGCGGAGCGGGGCATCCCGGTCATCCTCGGCGAGTTCGGCGTCACGCTGGGCACGAACTACCCCCGTGAGCCGGCGTCGCGGACGCTGTGGATGCGGTCGGTGGTGGAGGCGGCGCTGTCTCGCGGCATCGTCCCCGTGCTGTGGGACACGGGGGCGGACATCCAGCGCACGGACGGCTCGTTCTCGGCGGAGTGGCAGGCTGTCATGGATGCCGTCGAGCAGTAGCCGGCGCCAGGGAAAACCGAGCTGCGAGATCCGCCCTGCTGTCGAGCAGGTCCGGCGGCCGAGGGGAGCTCGAGGTCGACGTCGGCGTGCTGCTCGCCGCCGTCAGCCCCGATGCGCCTGCAGATACGCCGTCAGCAGCCGGGTCAGCTCCCGCTCCAGGCAGGCCTCGAAGCCTGCCGGCGCCTGCCCTTCCAGCACCGCGCGCACCGGCCCCACCAGCGCGCTGGCCGACATCACGGCGGTGGCGGCCGGGTCCTCGAACCGGACATCGGGAGCGGTCTCCAGCATCGCGGCGATCGCCGTCACCACGCGTCGGTGCGCGCGCGTCGCCAGCTGCTGGCCGCCGCGCTCGGCCGCCACCGCATAGAGCGCCTTCGACTCCTGCGGATCGCGCAGCTTCTCGCGCAGGAAGACGGCCACCAGGGTCGAGGCCATCCGCGCCACCGGCTCGCCGGCGCTCGCCTGGCAGGCACCTTCCATCGCTCCGGCGATGCCGTCCAGGTGCCTCTCCAGCACGGCGGCCAGCAGCGCGTCGCGATTGGGGTAGTACTGGTAGAGGCTGCCCACGGACATGCCCGCGCGCTCGGCCACGCGCGTGGTCGTGCAGCGGGCCAGCCCTTCCCGCGTCAAAACCTGAATCGTCGCGGCGTGCAGCGCCTCCACCGTGGCGGCCGAACGCGCCTGAACGGGCGATTTTCTGGGCTTGAGGGGCGTGGCGACCTTGCTCATGGAATGCGAATTCAAAACCTGAAGGATCCCTCATATCTTTCCGGCATCCCCAACGCAAGCGACGGAGGCGATGGATATGAGCGAGATCGCACAGGCCGGCACCTTCTCTCTCGGCACCCGCACGGTAAAGCGGATGGGCTACGGCGCCATGCAGCTCGCCGGCCCCGGCGTCTTCGGCCCGCCGAAGGACCGCGACGCGGCCGTGGCCGTGCTTCGCGAGGCCGTCGCGCTGGGCGTCAACCACATCGACACCAGCGACTTCTACGGTCCGCGCGTCACCAACCAGATCATCCGGCAGGCGCTGCATCCCTACCCCGACGACCTGACCCTGGTGACCAAGATCGGCGCCGTCCGCGGCGAGGACGGCGCCTGGCTGCCCGCCTATTCCGCCGAAGCGCTGACGCAGGCCGTGCACGACAACCTGCGCAACCTCGGCCTGGACGTGCTGGAGGTGGTCAACCTGCGGATCATGTTCAAGGTGGATGGCCCGACGGAGGGTTCCATCGAAGCGCCGCTGACCGCGCTGGCCGAGCTGCAGCGGCAAGGGCTGGTGCGGCACATCGGCCTGAGCAACGTCACCCCCGCGCAGGTCGCCGAGGGCCGCACGCTGGTCGACATCGTCTGCGTGCAGAACCTGTACAACATCGCGCATCGCCAGGACGACGCGCTGATCGACGCGCTGGCGCAGGCCGGCATCGCCCACGTACCGTTCTTCCCGCTGGGCGGATTCTGGCCGCTGCAGTCGTCCGCGCTGTCCGACGTCGCGCGCCGGCTCGGCGCCACGCCGATGCAGGTGGCGCTGGCCTGGCTGCTGCGCCGCTCGCCGAACATCCTGCTGATTCCCGGCACGTCGTCGGTGGCGCATCTGCGCGAGAACCTGGCCGCGGCTGCGCTCGTGTTGCCTGAAGAGGCGGTCGCCACGCTCGATGGCATCGCCGGAGAAGGCGCGCGGGCGAGCAGGCCGGGCGAACAGGTGGGTGCTGGGGCCTGATCGATCGGGTCACCTCGGCGTGACCTGCCACCTGCCGGCGGTGCACGGTGAACGCCGGCGATCCCGTGGCCGCGATCTTCACCGATCCGACGCGGGACGCGAGGATCACCGCTCCTGCGAGCGCCGCCAGCGCACGGCGGGATGGATGCGCCACGAGCGGCGCGGCCGCAGGCCGTAGCCCCGGCCAGGGGGAGTGCCGACACGGGGCGAGGAACGCTCCCGGCCTCGAGTCCCCCACGGTGCGCTCCACGATCCGCCGTGAGGCGGTCCCGAACCCTCGACGGACGCTCGACATTGCGGTCCCGAGAGCTCCCGAGCCCTCGCGCGCGCTCTGATTTGCGGTCCGGAGGGGTCCGGACCCCCCATCTGGCACAACGAACAGCGCCTCCGGGGGGTCGATGACACAAAAAAATCGAAAGAAATGGCGGCATCTGGCACAACTTCGCCCCCAGGAAGCGCTCCGCAGAGCATCCTGGGGGGTCCGGACCCCTGTGTGTCGCAATGCATTGCGTTTGAGCCAGTGTCGGACCCCCCTCACTTGGCACAGATCAGGACCGTCCTGGCACAGCGCCGGCGGCGCGCGTCACGCGACGGGGATCGGGGGATCAGAGGTCGGCCTGCGACCGCCTGAGATCACCCTCGTCCGTGGCAGGAGCGCGGGATTGCGCTGGAATGCCAGACGGGCCAGCGTGGCCTATTCATGAAATGAACAGAGGCGTCCAGAGAGAAATGGATAGGAACGTGATTCGTCGAAGAAGGGAGGGTGTCGGATTCTTGCTATGGGGAGGCCGCGTGGGGGGATGAGGCGGTGAGAAGAACGAGCGATGTTGCGGGGATAGATGGGCTGGCACGAATCTGGCCAGAGGGAGCCAAGAGGGGCGCGAGATGCCCTGGCGGCACCGCGGGCGGGGCGGCGGGGGCGGCGCCATCGCCGTGCTCGACGAGGAGCTCGAGCGGACCGACCGTTTCCTGAGCCCGGGAGGGACGTGATCCCCCGCGGGTTCACGGGCGGGATGAGCCGACCCGGAAGACGGACGCGAAGCGGGGAGCGCGAGGCGGCCCGGGTCGGGCGGGCCGAGCACGAGCTCCAGCAGGGCCGCGTCGGGCATCGCGGGGACGTCGGCCGGGGTGAGGCTCATCGGGCGCCTCCGCGTGAACGAGGGCGGTTCACCGGCGCGATGACGGCTCGGGCGCGGCGGCGGGCGGGCCTGGATGGACGGGGACTTTGCCCCGGATCGGCGGGTGTGCGGACCATGCGAACGTCCTACCGCCGAACGAATCACAATAAAACAATCTATGGTTTGTGTTTTCGCGGACGCTGAAGTGAGCCGCGCTCGACGTGCACGCCGGACCGCATCCACACGCCCCCTGCGTTCATGCCTCCGACTGGGCATGGTTCGGCGCCACGGTGAGCTCAACGCGGATCTCGTCCTGGCGGCCATTGCCCGTTGAGGATCGCGGGTACGCCTTCGGGCCAGAGGAGTGCGTCCTCGTACGTGATGCCGCCTTGCGCCGGGGCCTCGTACGCGTCCCATCCACAAGCCGGCGGCTCGAACCCCTCGCACTCCATGAGCGCCCGAGATATCTCGACGGCCTCGCGGGGCAGCGCGGGTGGAGCCCAGGCTTCAAACAGCTCCCGAAGCCGCAGGGCGAGCGGCAGACGGCGCTCGAGCAGCACGGGTTCGACCTGCGGCACCGCGTGATGGGCACCTCGCTTGGCATAGGCGATGTAGATGTCCAAGAGACGCAGGATATGGTCGCGCGGCGGCGTTCGGCTGAACGCCTGGTAAACACGAGGGGACGCAAAGGCACCTAGCCAGTGAATGACGTTGAAGACATCGACGACATCCTCCGTGTCCTCCCGACCGTCGACGCTGGTGAATCTCAGGGTGTTCCCGTCCTCGAAGGTGATCTTCATCGTCGCTCGCCTACCAGTAGATGCATTCGACGCTGCCGGCTCCCCACCATGTGGACACCAGGATGTACGCGCCGGCCACCATCTGGCCGTTCCTCATGCAACCGTAGGAGCACCAGGACTTGAAAACGAGGTTCCCCAGCTCCCAGGGGCACCACGGACACTGAGCGTCGCCGCAAGACGTGATCATGCAGACCGCCACGCCCCCGTTGTATGGGCATTCGGTGGTGTAGGGGCAGCCATAGGGCTCGTTCATGCACGAGAAATCAGGGATCATGTAGTCCGAGGCCATGGCCAACGCCTCCGGGGTTTCAGACCAGAGCCTGGCGGCTTCCCCGGCGCCTGGAGCATAGTGATCGACCATCGCAGCGAACGACTCTTCGTTGATCGATGCGGGATCTGGGACCTGACCCTCGATCAGGCTCGCGACCATCACGGCCGCGTAGGAGGTCGCCATGGTCTTGAGCGTGAACTCCTGGGGATCGACGCTCAGCAGCTCATCGTAAGCCTGCTCCTCCGGGGACCGCGGCTCGTCACCGACGTCGATCTCCGAGGCATCGCCAGCCTCGCTGTCCTCGTCAGGGCGCTCCGCAGGCGCGTTCTCCACCGGCTGGTCCTCTGCCTCCTCATCAGCCTGCGTGCGGTTCAGGAGGATCGTGCAAGCTGGAGCCAGCACGGTGAGAATCCCCCCCGGTCAGCACGAGCGCAAGAGCTCCACGCGTCCACTGCTGCATGCGGCGCCCCCTCCTGGACACGGCGCCACCTTATGGGGATCCGTCGCTGGCGTCCATCGATGCTTCTCCCGACCCAGCGTCGGGGGATCGCCTGACTCCGCGCGCTTCCTGGTCCTGGTTCAGCGTACGCTGCGGAGTGCGGGGAGCTCGTCTTGCGTCCACGAGCTCGGCGCCCATGCGGCACGATGGGCGCAAGCCGAACGCCGGCGCCGTGGGATCGGGTCCGGCTGACCGATGCGCTCGATCGCGATCGGTGGCGAGCCGCGTGTTCTGCTGCGCTGCGCCGTGCCCCGGAGGCGAGGCGCAAGGGGCCCCGCAGCACGCGGGCGAAACGCCAGACGCCGAGGTAGGCCGGCAGCGGCCATGCGCTGACATCCTCGCCGGAGGTCCAGCGTGCGCGCGGCCTTGCGGGAGCGGCGAGACGTTGATCGCCGATCCGATGCGGGCATAGCCTGATCACCCCGCATACCGACCAAGCGAGACCTACTGACCCACCTCACCCGGGACGAGCTGCTGGCCTTCGTCGCCCGGTTCGAGCTCCCCGTGAGCGACCGCCGCGTCCGCGAGCAGCTCATCGACGCCATCATCCAGGCGCGCAGCGCCGACCTGTCCGCGGTCCTCCTCGGCTACCCCCGCGACCGGCTGAAAGAGCTCTGCCGCAAGCTCGGCCTCGACGACCACGGCAAGGAGAAGGCGCCGATCGTCGAGCGCCTGCTCGGCAAGGCGGCGGCCGCGGAGGACGCGGCGCAGCGCGCGCTGCCGTTCGAGAAGGCGCCGCCCGCGGCGAGGCCCGCGGCCGCCGGCAAGGCCAACGGGAAGGCCGCGGGCAAGCGCGACGCGCACGCCGGGCACGCCGCCGGCAGGCCCGACGGGAAGAGGGCGAACGGCGCCGGCCGCCAGGCCGAGGGGCGCGGCGGCGGCGACCTGGGCTTCGAACGCAAGCTCTTCCAGGCGGCCGACAAGCTGCGGAACAACATGGATGCGGCCGAGTACAAGCACGTCGTCCTCGGGCTCATCTTCCTCAAGTACATCAGCGATGCGTTCGACGACCTGCATCAGCGGCTCTCGGCGCAGGTCGACGAGGGCGCCGACCCCGAGGACCGGGACGAGTACCGCGCCGAGCGCGTCTTCTGGGTCCCGAAGGAGGCCCGCTGGGCCGTCGTCCAGGCCAGCGCGAAGCAGGCCAAGATAGGCCAGCTCATCGACGATGCGATGGTCGCGATCGAGCGCGACAACCCGTCGCTGAAGGGCGTGCTGCCGAAGAACTACGGGCGGCCCCAGCTCGACAAGCAGCGGCTCGGCGAGCTCGTCGACCTCATCGGCACCATCGGCTTCGGGGCCAGGGAGGACCAGTCGAAGGACATCCTCGGCCGCGTGTACGAGTACTTCCTGAGCGAGTTCGCGCTCGCCGAGGGGAAGAAGGGCGGGCAGTTCTACACGCCGCGCTCGGTGGTGCGGCTGCTCGTCGAGATGCTCGCGCCGTACAAGGGCCGCGTGTACGACCCGTGCTGCGGCTCGGGCGGGATGTTCGTGCAGTCCGAGAGGTTCATCGAGGAGCACGGCGGGCGCGTGGGCGACATCAGCGTCTACGGGCAGGAGTCGAACCCGACGACGTGGCGGCTCGCCAAGATGAACCTGGCCATCCGCGGCATCGAGGCGAACCTCGGCCCCGAGAACGCGGACACGTTCCACCGCGACCTGCACAAGGACCTGAAGGCCGACACCATCCTGGCGAATCCGCCGTTCAACGCGAAGGACTGGGGGCAGGAGCGGCTGAAGGACGACGTGCGGTGGAAGTACGGCACGCCGCCGGCCGGGAGCGCGAACTTCGCGTGGGTGCAGCACTTCATCCACCACCTCGCGCCGGCGGGGCAGGCGGGATTCGTGCTGGCGAACGGGTCGATGTCGTCGAACCAGTCGGGCGAGGGGGAGATCCGGAGGGCGATCGTGGAGGCGGACCTCGTCGACTGCATGGTCGCCTTACCGGGGCAGCTCTTCTACTCGACGCAGATCCCGGTGTGCTTCTGGATTTTGGCCCGGGACAAGAAGAACGGGCGGTTTCGGGACAGGCGGGGGCAGATCCTGTTCATCGATGCACGGAAGCTGGGGCGGATGATCGACCGGACGCAGCGGGAGCTGACGGACGAGGATGTTGCGCGCGTGGCGGGGACCTACCACGCATGGCGCGGCGACAAGGGCGCGGGGAAGTACGAGGACGTCGCGGGGTTCTGCAAGGGCGCGACGCTGGAGGAGGTGCGCGCGCACCAGCATGTGCTGACGCCGGGGCGGTACGTGGGGGCGGAGGACGTGGAGGATGAGGAGGAGCCGCTCGAGGAGCGGTTTCCGAAGCTGGTGGCGAAGCTAGGGCGACAAACGGGTTGAAACCGCCTGAAAGTGCAGAAATTCGAACCGCCATGGCGCCAAGGACGCCAAGAAGAGAATCAACTCTTGGCGTCCTTGGTGTCTTGGCGGTTGATCTCTCGCTTGTTCAACGTGATCGGTACTCTAGGAGGATCTCCTACCCAGCTCGATGATGCTCGCGGTGGCCGGTTTGCCCATCCGAGTCCTGTCGCTGGAGCGACTGATCGAGGTGAAGGCGAAGCTGACGAGGCCCAAGGATCGGGCGATGTTGCTCCTGCTCCAGGCAACCCTCGACGAGAAGCGCCGAGCGCCCTGAGCGCCGCGCCGAGCAGCACCGTCAGCCCTCCGCGACGCGGGCGCCGGGGTCACGGCGCTGGCCAAGTCGCGGCGCCTCTGCGCCTCGGCGCACACCCACCGCGGGCGCACGCTCGTGCGCCATGACATCGAGCTCATCGTGGTGGGCCGCATGGCAACAGCGATTCAGGGTGCCCCAGTGAATCCGCTCGACCTCGACATCGTGTACCAGGCCAACGACGCGCCGGCTGGACGCCCCGCGACCGGCCGAGGTGGGATGGGAGAAGCGTGGGTTCCAGGGGGAGACGCCATGATGAGCGCGCCAAACATCCCACACGGGCCGCGTCCCGCGAACAGCGAGCCAAGACGCCCCTGGGCCTCGGCGCACACCCACCGCACGTGGGCCAGCTCGCAACCACGACGCCTCCGGGTAGACATCCCCCATCGTGTGCTCCGATGTGGGAACAGCAAGCAACTTGTCTTTCGCCTCGAGCGGATCGATTCTCCTCGCTCCCCCTTGCTTGTGAGGCGCAATGAAGCTCGACATCTTCACGGAAATGCAGAGTCCTCGTCCGTGGCCGGAAGACCATGAGCACAGGCTCATCCAGAACACCCTCGAGCAAGCGAAGCTCGCCGATCGCCTCGGTTACGGCTGCTGGTGGCAGGTCGAGCACCACACCGGCGAGGAGTTCAGCTACTCCTCCGCCCCGGAGCTCATGCTCACCGCGATCTCGCAGCATACGAAGTCCATACGCCTCGGGCACTCCTCGGTGCTGGCGCCGTTCAACTTCAACCACCCGATCCGCGTCGCCGAGCGCGCGGCCTTCCTCGACCACCTGAGCGGCGGGCGCCTGGAGCTCGGCCTCGCCCGGTCGACCATCCCCGAGTGGCGCACCTTCAACATCCCCCCGGACCGGACGCGGGCGCAGATGCAGCAGGCGTTCGAGATGCTCCCGAAGATGTGGACCCAGGAGCGGTTCTCCTGGAAGAGCGACGAGCTCGACATCCGCAACGTGCCCATCGTCCCGAAGCCGTACCAGAAGCCCCATCCGCCCCTCTGGCAGGCCTGCTCGAGCCTGGCCTCGTTCGAGCAAGCCGGGCGCAACGGCGTCGGCGCGCTCGGGGTCACGCTGTGGGCGCCGCCCGAGCAGGTGAAGGAGTGGATCGGCATCTACCGCGAGGCCATCCGCCGGTGCGATCGCCCGGTGGGGGCGTTCGTCAACGACCAGGTGGCGTTCTTCACGTTCGTCCATTGCGCCGAGACCGACCGGCAGGCCATGGAGAACGGCGCCGCCGCCGCGGCCGCGTGGTACACGAACGGGTCGTTCACGTTCTTCGAGGCCAAGGAGCACTTCCTCAAGACCTTCGCCGAAGAGCAGGCGCTGCTCAACGACCCGGCGGGCGGCGGGCTGACGGGCCAGCTCCTGCGCGAGCGCGCCGGGAAGTCGCCCGCGACGACCAGGGCCCAGGCGATCATCGCCCGCATCATGCAGGGCGAGGAGGTCCCGAACGAGGAGGTGTTCGAGGGCCTGCGCGAGCAGGACTCGCTCATCGTCGGCAGCCCGGAGACGTGCCTCAGGAAGATGCGCGTTTACCAGGAGCTCGGCATCGATCGCCTGATGTGCTTCCAGCAGGTCGGCCGCCTGCCCCACGAGGCCGTCATGGACAGCATGCGCCGGGTCGGCGCGCTGATCCCGGAGCTCGACCGGGCCTAGGAGCTTCCCCAGGGACCTCGGCCGCGCGGGGGCGAGGCGCGCCGCGGCGCCCGGACGGCGCGCGAATGATCCATAATGGCCGGCCAGCGGGGCGCCGCCGTGGCAAGGGGCGACCCCCGGAAGGTGGAGAAACCCATGCGCGACGCACGAGAGCTCATCGAATCGCTCGGCCTCATCCCCCACCCCGAAGGCGGCTACTTCCGGGAGGTCTTCCGCAGCGGCTCGACCCCCATGACCACCAACGGGCTGACGGATCCGGCCGGCTCCGTCGTCCAGACCGATCGCACCCCGCCCGAGCGGAACGTGCTCACCAGCATCTACTGGCTGCTCGACAGGAGCCGCCCCGTCGGACACTGGTGCATGAACCTCTCCGATCATGTGCATTATTATCACGCCGGGGCCGCGCTGACGTACTCCGTCATCCACCCGGACGGGCGGCTCGAGACGCAGCGGCTCGGCCCGGACCTGCGCCGCGGCGACGTGATGCAGCTCGTCGTGCGGGGCGGCTGCTGGAAGGCGTCGCACCTGGAGGAAGGGGACTACTGCCTGATCGGCGAGGCCGTGGCGCCAGGCTTCGACTTCCGCGATTTCCACTGGGGGGTGGCGGAGGAGCTCCTGCGCGCATTCCCGGGCGTGTTCGCGTCGAACAGGCACCTCCTCGGCTACGCGAAGCCCGACGCGCGGCGGAACTTCGAGGACTACTATGAGCGCCAGGGCTGAGCGCGGGCGCGCGCGCGAGGTTCCGCCCCTCTCGCCCCCGTGATAGCCATGCCGGCATGACGCTCGTCCTCCACCGGTTCGCCCTCAGCCACTTCTCCGAGAAGGCCAGGGCCTGCCTCGACTTCAAGGGTCTCGACTACCGCGTGGAAGATCACCTCCCCGGGCTCGATCAGATCCGCATCGTCCGCCTCTCCGGCCAGCGAAAGCTCCCCGTACTCGAGCATGACGGCACCGTCATCGCCGACTCGACCGAGATCGGCCTCTACCTCGAGCGCGCCTTTCCGGAGACCCGCAGCCTCCTCCCCGCGGACGCGGACAGGCGCAACGAGGTCCTCGCCCTCGAGGACCGCCTCGACAGGACCCTCGGCGCGATGGCGCCGCTTCTCCTCGTCGTCTCCGACCCTGACGCCGCCGTGATCGAGGCCGTGAAGCGCAGCATGTCCCGCCCGCTCGCCGCGATCGTCACGGCGCTGGCCGCCGGCGTGCGCCGCGCCCGGCCGCTCGTGCCCGCCCTCGCGCAGCAGCTCGACGAGGCCGAGCGGGTGGTGCGCGACACGCTCGCGGAGCTGACCCGCCGCCTGGAGACCTCGAAATACCTCGTCGGCGACGAGCCCTCGTTCGCCGACATCGCCGCCGTCGCGCTCGTGCAGCCGCTCAGGTTCCCGCGCTCGCGCTACGTCGTGAGCCCGGACCTCGCGGGCCGGGCGGTGACCGCGGTCGCGGAGGACCCGGCGTACGCCCGGTTCTTCGCGTGGCGCGACCAGTTCTATCGCGATCATCTCCAGTGAGCGGGGGGCGCGCGCCGCGGCGTGCGCCCCCGCTCAGCGGACAGGAGGCTTCAGGTCGTCCGGCAGCCTGCTGCCCGGTGGCCGCGGCAGATCCGCGGGGCGATCGAGCGGCGAGGGCGGAGACGTGGGATCAGGCCGGGGGCCCGCGCCGGTCCCGGGCGCCCCGCCGGATCCGGCGCCGAGCGCGGGCGCCCCGCCGGAACCCGCGTCGCTTCCCGCGCCGGGCGTGGGCGCGGGAGAGAGCGACTCGTCGGGACACCCGCACAGCACGCAAGCAGCGATCAAGAGGAGCCAGCAGCGCATCGTCCGACTCCCCTGCTCAGTACTTGACCCAGATCTCGGTGCCAGGATGGATCTCGGACAGCACCTCCGTGTCCGGCTCGGCCTCGATCAGGCCGAGGGTGACCGGGTTCGGGCTGTACGCGGCCTTCCCCGCCCAGACGATGAGCGCATCCTTGAAGACCGAGAGATCGTGGACGTGCTCGTTCACGGTGTACTTGTTCCAGCCGGGCGCGCGCGGGGGCAGGATCATCAGCGCCGGAGCCGGGAGCGCGGCCGGCGCGTCGCCGCCCGTGCCGTGGCTGCCGTGATCGCCCGAGGTGTCGACCCACTCCGCCGTCGTCTCGACGCCATCCGCGGTGCGGCACGTCTGGATGGTGGGAAAGTGCAGCGTCTTGAACGGCGTATCCGGCGCCTTGAACCGCACCGTCAGCTTGTAATAGTTGGTGTCCGCGGGGAGCACGTCCTCGACAGTGGGCTTCGTCCAGACCACCGCCGTGACGTTGCCCTCCGCGTCCTTCTCCAGCACGGCTTTGCCAAATGCGCTGTCCATCGGGCGCACCGAGGTGACCCCGGACGGGATCTGCACCTTGACCCGGTACGTGTCCGCGCCGTCGCAGCCGTGGCCGACGCCGAAGCTGGCCTCGTGGGTCGCGCCGGCGAACGCGGGGCCCGACACCGAGATGTGCGCCATCGCGGCGGTCGCGGTGAACAGTGCGGCCGCAGCGGCGGCCGCACCGAGGTGAATCGCGGTCTTCATCTCAAGAACCTCCACTCGAAAAGCTGGTGCAGCTTAGTGGGGGCGCCCGCATCCGTGAATGCGACCATTTGTCGCAGCGCCGCAGCGCGTCGCGTCGAGAACGGCCGTCGCCCCGGGGTGCGCATCGGCGCCGGACGCTGACGGGCGGGGCGGCGCCTGGCGCGTCTTGTCACCCCCTGGCGCGCTTTGTCGTCTGCATGGCCTGCGCCCGACAGGCTACTTCGTTCAATGACGGGAGACCGTTAGCCGCCCCGAGATCGGCCCGGCGGCCGGTCACCGCGCTTCCTGTCCTCTCTCATCCCGGCCAGCAAGGCCGCTGAGGTTGAATCCATGACACTCCGCAGGTCCGCGCTGCTGCGTCAGCAGCTCATTCACTCACGCGCCGCCCTCGATCATTCAAGACGCGCGGGTAGGCTGCCACTCCTCCTGTGCCTGGGCATGGCCGCCGGCTGTCAGGCCGGCGCCGACGCTCCGGGCGACGAGCCCATCGGGAGCGCGCAGCAGGCGCTGTGCGCGGCGGACGACGTGGGCTGCCAGAGCGGCGCCCCGAGCTGGCCCACCTGGTCGCAGCAGCCCGATCGGCCCGCGCCCGAGTTCCAGACGTTCGATGGATCCTCCAGCAGCACGAGCTCCAGCAGCACGAGCTCCAGCAGCACGAGCTCCAGCAGCACGGGCTCCGGCGGCTCCGGCGGCGGCGTGGAGTTCAAGGTCCAGGCGTGCGATCCGAACCTGCTCGGCAAGATGCCAGCGAACCCCAACCCGAAGGGCGCCGACCTGCAGAACATCACGACGAACTTCCACGTCCTGCAGTCGATGCAGCTCCTGTCCTCCATCCTCAACAAGACGACCGAGGCCATCAGCGAGTTCGAGACGGGGACGATCGAGGACGCGGACAAGGGCAAGTGCATCTGCTCCCAGCGCGTCGTTCCGGAGTGCCTGGACGTCATCCAGGAGGACAAGATCACCTACGAGGAGTGCACCAACTTCTGCGACGCGAACGTGACGCCGGCGAACGACTGCGCCACGGGGGTGCTCGTCTGGCTCGCCAACGACATCCAGCAGAGCGAGGCGGGCAAGCTGAAATGGGCCCTCAGCACGGTCAAGTGGCTCGACAAGATAGCGGGCGAGATCGCCGACGGTCAGTTCGCTGATTTCCTGAGCCAGCTCGGCGGCGAGCTCGAGAACGCCACCGAGCTGCTCGCGAAGATCCAGTGTTACATCGACCTCTACACCGAGGGCTACCACCTCGGCAGCTACTCCGCGCAGCGGCCCGATCTGCACATGTGCATCCCCTGGGCCGGACACGGCGCGTACGCCGCGCTGGCGGAGAGCGGCGACGGCAGGTGGGGCATCGGCGGCCGCTACACGTCGCACAACCTGAGCGCGGAGCGGCGCGCTCAGATGCGCACCGGCGGGTTCGCCGTCACGGCGTTCGGCGAGACGCTGAGCATCCTCCCGGGGATGGAGTTCAACATGCAGCTCGACGGGTACAGGTGGTTCAACCGCGAGGCCCCCCTCGGCATCGAGGCCTTCGGCCACTCCGGCGGCGGCGGCGTCAGCCTCGACGCCGCGAAGAAGCTCGGCGTCTTCTACCTCGCGGACGAGGACCAGATGCGCTCGCTCGACACCGACGGCGACGGCCGGGTGTCTCCGCAGGAGTTCCTCATCGGGACCTACATGCCGTTCGACTACACGGCAGACTACACGCCGGCCGGCGCGCCGACCCCCGCCACCTGGCCCAGGGACCTCGCGGAGCCGGTCGAGCCGTGGGAGGGGCGGTCCGCCGCCGTCATGGCCGCGGCGCTCAACCTCGATCTCCGGATGAAGCCGATCGAGAGGGAACTGCAGAAGATCCCGATTCCTCCGGTCCCCGGCGCGTTCCTCATCCCGTACTTCCGGCTCGGCGCAGGGGTCGAGTGGTACGACGAGGCCTATCTCATGCGCAAGCGCCTGCAGGAGGCGCTCAGCAAGCACTCGAAGCACAAGCTCGAGGACGCCGACTTCGGTCGCGACATGCACCCGTTCCAGGCGCCGGACGTGACGGCCGAGGCGGGGACCGAGGTCTCCGTGAGGCCCGAGGTGGGCGCGAAGCTCTTCCTCGGCGTGCCGCTCGGCAAGCGCCTGAAGATCGGCGTGGAGGCGAGCATCGGCTTCTCGGTGGATCTCCGGCCGAGCGGCTCCGGCGGCGTGGTCGACCTCAACACCGCGCTCGAGCAGGCGCTCGTGAACAGCAACCCCGCCGAGGACCTCGAGTGCAAGCCGGTCTTCAGCCACAAGGATCAGACCTACTGCTCGAACCGGCTCGTCGAGGAGTCCGGGCTGAACCTCGGCTGCACCCCGCTCGACACCAACAACTCCTGCTGCATCTCCTTCGTCGCGGGCGGCCGCGCCTGCATCGACGACTGGACGGGGATCACCGAGGAGCTGTGCAACCCGGGCAAGCTCTCGTACGAGCTGTTCTCGACCTTCCTGAAGGAGAAGACGGCCAAGCAGCTCAAGGCCGCCTTCAACGCGGGCTTCACCGCCAAGTGGAACGCGAACAAGACGTGCCAGGAGTGCAATGACGACGGCACCTGCACGACGGACGTGCGCAGCGACGATCTGCCCGATATCTCGGGCTGCCAGAAGCACGGCGTGTGCTGCCTCCCCGTGGCGTCATCGCCCTTCGGCCAGGCGGGGATGCGCTCCCTCACGGACGGCACGTACGCGCAGGCGCGCTTCCTCCAGGCCGGCGACCTGGCGTACGATCCGGCCGCGCGCGCGCTCTATGTCGCGGACCGGACGGCCGTCCGCCGCATCGACCTGACGAGCGGCGCGGTGACGACGATCGCGGGGTCGAGCGCCTCGGGCTCCACCGACGGCGTGGGCACGGCCGCGCGGTTCACCACGATCTCGGGCATCGCGCTCCATGACGGCGCGCTCTACGTCGCGGATCGCGGCAATCGCACGGTCCGCAAGCTCACGCTGTCGAGCGGCCAGGTCACGACGGTCGCCAACCGCACGATCCTCGGCACGCCGCGGGACGTGGCCGTGGACGGAGGTGGCCTGTACGTCACCGACAGCGGCGCGCGCACGCTGCTCCGCGTCGACCTGTCGACGGGGGCGTCCGCGGTCGTCGCCGGCCAGGCCTTCGCGGCCGGGAACGTCGACGGCGTGGGCTCGGCCGCCCGGTTCGCGGAGCCGACCAGCGTCGTCGCCGACGGGCGCGGCAACCTGTACATCGCCGACGCCTTCAACCACGCGCTGCGCCGGTTCGAGATCGCGACCGCGACGGTCACCACCGTGGCCGGCAACGGCGCGGCGGGCTCGGCGGACGGCGTGGGGACGGCCGCGCAGCTCACCTCCCCGCAGGCGCTCGCGGTCGACGGCTCCGGCAGCGTGTTCATCGGCGAGGGCAACCGGCCCGGTCGCGTCCGGCGCTTCGAGCCGGAGAGCGGCGCCACGACCACGATCGCCGGCGCGCCGGGCACCACGTGGCAGGACGGGCTGGCCGACGACGCCGTCTTCGAGCTGCCCGGCGGCGTCGCCGTGCTGCCCTCGGGCGACCTCTACGTGAGCGATACGCTGCCGTCGACGGTCCGCAAGATCGCCGGCGACTGCGACGCGTCCGTCCCGGGAGCGGTCGTGTACGATGTCACGGAGGCCGAGTGCCCCGGCACCTTCGGCGCCTACCGCTGCGTCACCGAGACCCGGAGCGATGTGGTCGAGTGGAGAGGCCCCGGGTGCCATCCGCTGCACGCGGGCTTCCAGTCGGCGTGCGGCTGCGCGTCGGACGCCGACTGCGCGAGCGGCGAGACCTGCGACCCCGTGAAGAGGCTGTGCGCCGTCGGCGGCACCCCCGTCGACTGCATGTGCAGCCCGAACCCGAACCCGACCTGCGCGAGCGAGCCGGGCCGCACGTGCGTCGAGGGGGCGTGCACCCGCCGCTGCACCTACGAGGCAGCGACCGCCGACACGGCCTGCGGTCATGGTCAGGTCTGCACGACCGACGGCGTCTGCGCGACGAAGTCCGGTGTCCAGTACGCGGAGCAGGTGCTCTGGGCGATGGAGAACCAGACCGAGCCCGCCCACGCGATCGCCAGCTACGGCATGACCGAGATCGAGCTGATCGCCGCGCTCAACGCGGGCATTCACGTCGGCCTCGAGGTCAAGCTGTTCAGGAAGCCGAAGACGTTCACGCTCTGGGACTGGCGGAGGTCCTGGGACATCGGCTCGGTCGAGAAGGCGAAGTTCCAGCCCGGGCTCGAGGCCACGTACCACTGGGACAGCGTCTCGTTCGGCCAGGTGACGAATTACCAGCCGGACGAGGTGACCCGCTACGCGACGGCGACGTCGGACACCGGCGATTTCCTGACGTGGTGCAAGGAGGAGCTGCCGCTCTACCCGGAGGACCCGCTGCCCCCCACCACGGGCGACGTCACGGGCGGCGTGCAGGACGTCATCGACTTCGGCTTCAACCTCGGAGAGCAGGTCTCCACGACGGAGAACCTCTGCATCGACGGCCAGCCCATGATGGACTGGCTGCAGGACCAGGACGCGCTCGCCGAGGCGTTCGTGTCCGGGACCTGCACCTACGTCGGCCCGGTGAGCGGCTCGCGCGGCGGCCTCGATTTCCCGTGCCAGGAGGCGCACCTGCACCTGCTCAAGCACTGGGGCTGCCTGGACACGCAGCGCTCCGCCGTCTCCAACCTGCTGCGCCTGGGCGGCTTCAGCGGCGCCGTCATCAACACGCCGACGCCCACGTTCGACCCGGCAGCGCTGCTGTACAACCCGAGCGACGGATTCGAGGCGTCGAACCTCGTGCACCGGAGCGCCCTCTCCGAGGCGTGGCTCGCCGAGGTGGAGGCCTGCTTCGACGACCACTCCGAGGACACCGTGCCTTGCGCGTGCGACGACGACGCGGATTGCACGACAGGACCGGGGCAGACGTGCGTGAGCGGGGCGTGCCAGGGCCCCGAGGGCGACGTCGCCCGGTGCTCCGTCGTGAAGAGCACGGGCGTGACCGTCGAGCGCTGCTGCGGCGACGGCGTGCTGCAGCCGTCCGAGCAGTGCGATGACGGCAACGCGCAGGGCGGCGACGGCTGCTCGTCGAGCTGCACGCCGGAGACCAAGGGCGCGTGCTGCCGGTCGCTCGGCTGCACCGACCTCGGCACGGGCGGCGTCACCTCCAGCGGGAGCTGCGAGGGCGCCGGCGGCTACTTCGTGAGCGGCCGCAGCTGCGCGGAGATCGACGCGTGCGGCGCCGAGCCGATCGGCGCCTGCACGGAGCCGGACGGGACGTGCCACACGCCGACCTATGCGTCGCAATGCGACGCGGTCGGCGGCGTCTTCACGGTGAACGGCCAGTGCCAGAACCCGCCCGAGCGGCTGACGCTGCAGCCCGGGAGCGCCGGCATCGACGCGACCCTCAACAGCTTCAGCGCGAGCGCCGGGACCAACCACGGAGCCTCGGTGAACCTGACCGCGGGGAAGTGGACCAATAACGGCGTCGAGTACGTGACCCGGAGCCTGTTCGGCTTCGATCTCTCGGCCATCCCGGCGGGCTCCACGATCGAGCGGGCGCGGCTCAGCCTGTACGCCGATCCCGACGCGCGCCTGTACGGCCAGGGCTCCGCGAACGGCCTGCCCCCCGGGCACTCGACGCACGGCGGATCCAACGCGTTCCTGCTCCAGCGCGTCACCGCGCCCTGGCAGGAGAGCACGGTGACCTGGGCGAGCCAGCCCGCGGTGACGACGGCGAATCAGGTGCTCCTCCCCCAGAGCGCGTCGACGGGCCAGGACTACGAGGACGTGGACGTGACCCGGCTCGTGCGGGACATGCTGGCCGCGCCCGCGGGCAATCATGGATTCATGATGCGGCTCGAGAGCGAGGCGGCGCGGTACCGGGAGGTCAGCTTCACGTCGAGCGACCACGCGAACGCGTCGCGGCGCCCCAGGCTCGAGGTGGTGTTCCGGAGGCCTTGACGGCCGGCGCGCGGCCCGGCGCTGGTCGCACGCGGTACGGCCGGCGCCGGGCGCGCATCCCAAGAGGATCCCTGTTCGATCATGCAGAGGAAGGAAGAGACGATGAGACACGCATTTCGAAGCTTCGCAGGCGTCGCCGGCGGCCTCCTCGCGAGCGCGGCGGGCATCTCCACGGCGCTGGCCCAGGTCGCCCCGCAGGACACCAACCACGTGGTCATCATCGACCGGTCCGGCAGCATGGCCGGCGCCGGCATCGATCTCGCGCAGCGAGCCGCCAAGATCTACTGGAACACGCTCGTGTCGACCAACGTGCCCGCGTCGCAGCCGTTCACGGAGATGCTCGGCGTGGCGAGCTACGCCGACGCCGCGTCGATCACGTACCCGCTGACGGCGCTCCCGGCGTCGGGCCTGGGCGCGGCCGTCGACGCGCTCGTCGCGAGCGGCTCGACCTCGATCGGCGCCGGGCTGGAGCAGGCGCTCGACATGCTGGCCGCGGAGAACCCGATCAAGGGACCGCGCGAGTGCGTCCTCCTGCTGTCCGATGGGCAGCACAACACGCCGCCGGCGCCGAGCGACTTCTACGCGGACTACTTCGCCCGCGTGGACGAGGTCCACTCGATCGCGCTCGGGTCGGGGGCGGACGAGGCGATGATGAGCGACATCGCCGCGAACTACGGCTTCTCGCCCGGGCTCTACCTGCGCGCGGACAGCGACACGGAGCTCGACCAGCTCGAGCTGATCGGCGCGTTCAACCGCATGGCGAACGATTGCCGCGACGGCGGGATGATCGACCAGGTGCTGACCCAGATCCCGCCGCACGCGACGACGTGCGCGGACACGCTGGTCTCGGCGGCCCAGATCGTCGATTTCACGATGATCTTCGTCGGGGACGCCGCGCCCGACGTGCACCTGCTGCCGCCGTCGCTGCACCCGACGCCGATGATCACCGAGGCGAACTACGCGGGATCCGGCTCCGATCTGACCTTCTTCTCGGCCGACAACTTCAAGCGGTTCTCGCTGAACATGACGGAGACCTACGAGGAGGGGTTCTGGCAGTACTGCGCCACCAACAACTCGGACCAGCCGATCTACCTCTACTCCGCCGTCTCGACCCTGGCCGACACCGTGACGCTCCGGGTCACGCCGAGCGCGCTGCACGTCGGGACGGCGCCGCTCGTCATCGAGGCCGAGGTGACCCACCTCGGCAGCCCGGTGACGGGCGCCGCGGTCAGCGCCGAGATGACCTCACCGAGCGGGGCGGTCACGCCCCTGTCGTTCCACGACGACGGGGCCGCCGCGCACGGCGACGCGGCGGCGGGCGACGGCGTCTACTCGGTGAAGGTCGGTCAGTTCAGCGAGACGGGCAGCCACGATGTCACCGTGTTCGCCGATCACGCGGGCGGCGCCGGCGTCCCGGTGTTCACGCGCCAGTACACGTTCGGGATCTACAAGGATCCGGCGCCGCCCTGCCAGGACCTCGGCGCGATGAGCTCCGCGATCGCCGCGACGGTGAGCGGCTCGGCCTGCTTCCGGATCGACAGGGCGAACCTGCCGACCGCCTGGACCCCGGCGAGCCTGACGCTGCAGATGAGCCCGACCGACGGCGTCCCGCTGGACGGCGTCAGCGTGTCGGTGAACGGCGGCGCGCCCCAGAGCGCCCCGGCGAACAGCTGGTCGTCGCTGACGACCGTCCCGTTCCCGGGCACGGCGAGCGACGTCATCTACCAGGTGAACACGACGGGGAGCCGGCAGCTCCGGATCCAGTGGTATCCGTGACGTCGCCAGGCGGCGCCGGCGCGACGCCGCCCAGGATCTAGCGCGCTCGGGATCCGTGCGGCTGCGGCGCCGGTGAGCCTCCGCTCATCGGCGTCGCAGCGCGCGGGACGCGGACCGCGGGCTCGCATAGCCGAGCTCGGCGGCGAGCGCGCGCCGCGTGGGATTGCCGGAGGCGGCGAGGTAGCGGTTCGCGATCCCGGCCCGCGCTTCCGCCAGCAGCGCGCGATGCGACGTCCCGTGCTCGCGGAGCTGCCGCTGCAGGGTCCGCGCGCTCACGCCCAGGTGCTCGGCGACCCGGTCGACGTTCGGGTTGCCCTCGGCGATGCAGATCCGGAGGGCTTGCCGGACCTCGCCGAGGAGGCTCGATCCGGCGGCGGCCGGCGCCCCGTCGATCGCGCCGATCGCTTGCAGCCGCGCCGTCGCGCACCCCTCGAGGATCTCGCAGAGGCGCGGCTCGGCGGAGTGGAACGGCACGTCCAGGAGCTCCCGATCGAAGACCAGCTCGTCGCAGGGGGCCTCGAACTCCACGGGCGCCCGAAAGACCCGATCGTACTCGCCAGGGACGCGCGCGCCGCGGTGCCGGAAGCGCACGGACAGCGGCCGGATGTCCTCCCCGGAGAACGCTCGCGCCCGGAGCACCACCAGGCTGACGATGAGCTCCGACACCGCAGGCACGCCGTCCTGCGAGAGATGGCGGATGTGCGCGCGGCGGCCGGTCACCTGGAAGCTCAGCACGCCGGCGCTGGCGAGCAGCGGTGAGAAGCGGATGAAGCGGTGCGCCGCCTCGCCGAAGCTGCGGCTGCTCCGCGTCAGGTAATCCAGGATGTCGAGCGCGCCGATCTCGAGCCTCTCCGCGGCGTGCAGCCCGAGCAGGCGATCGCCGCTCACCCGCTCGGCGGACGACCAGATCTGCCGCGCCGCGCTGAGGGAGATCGGTAGCCCGCGCTGGCGGAGCGCCGCCGGCGGCAGCGCGGCGTCCTGCAGGACCGCCTCGACGGGCAAGCCGAGCTTCGACGCCGCGGCGACCAGCAGCAAGACGAAGTCAGAGAACGCGGACGGGCGTGGGGCGCTGAGCACGGATGAAGCCAATCGGGCGCCAGCCTAGACGCGGGAGCGAGCCGGGGCAACCCCTGCGCCGATCGGGTCAGGTCCCACGCCGGCGACGACATCGGGCGCACGATCATCGCGGCGACAGGGACGAGCCTGAGCGAGGCGGTATCAGAGCTGCGTACGGCCGCTGAGAATCTTGCCGGTCTTCGTGTCCCGGACGGTGATGTACAGCACGCCTTGCAGATCGTGGATGATGCGCGCGAGCTGATGGACATCCCTGATCCTGGCGCCGTTGGCCATGAGGATGACATCGCCCGGATCTGCGTGGAAGTACCCGAGATAATCGGAGTACATGCGCCGGAGCGGGCTATTCGGGTGAAGATAGCTGATGACCACGCCGTCGCCGTAGATCACGGGGTTCGAGTAAACGGACGCGCCCAGCCGCGGAATGAAATGATCCTGCACAAGCAGGGTGTCCTCCGCCGATGCCTGCGACGGCGAGAGGCAAGCCCCCGCCGCCAGCGCGCAGACGGTGAGGATCCTTGCGACGCATTTCATGACTGCCCCCCTTCCCTCGTGAGGTCACGAGGAGAGCCTCGCGAGGCCGACCTCATGACGTCCGACGCTCGCCCCGGGCCGTGACCCAGCCTCACGCCCCGTCGGGCGGGCACGCGAGATCCATAGGGCTCCTGCCCGGGGGCGTCAACTCCATGACACGTCCACGCAATCCGTGGGCGCCGCGCCGCGCCACCGCGGGGCGCTCGCATCCGTCAGCGCCGCGGGCGAACGGAGGCCCCGGTCCGGGTCGTGCTGTCGAGCGCGATCGTGACGTCGCGGCGCCCCGCGGGCACGCCCCTCACGCGGCCACGCCGCTTGCGGCCCAGGCGGCGCGCCGCGATGGATGTCACAAGTTCACCACCATGACGACCCAGACGACACCGATGCCCGCACGACGAGACCTCCGCACCCCCCTGAAATCACCGCGCCTCCCCCGCCTGCTCCAGGGGAGTCGCGGGCCTGCCGCGGCGCCGCTGGCGCGGCTCACGCTCGCGCTCTCGCTGCTCGTCCCGGCCTGCGGGGGGGCGGAGCCGCCGGAGGTGCGGAGCTCGGGCTGCCCGCGCTGCGCGGCGGCGACGCCGGTCGGCGCGCTCCCCGAGGGCCCCATCGACGAGTGCTCCGGCGCGGTCGCCGGCCGGACGCACCCGGACGTGCTCTACGTGCACAACGACTCCGGCGACGACCCGCGCTTCTTCGCGATCGGGCTCGACGGCGCGCCGCGGAGCGAGATCGAGGTGGCGCGCGCGACCGCGATCGACTGGGAGGAGGTCGCGCGCGGCCCCTGCGGCGCGGAGGGCGGCGACTGCCTGTTCTTCGCGGACATCGGCGACAACGACAGCGAGCGCGACGGCTACGCCATCTACCGCGTGAGGGAGCCGGACACGCTCGATGCTGCGCCGCGCACGGCGCTCGCCGACGCGATCTCGCTCTCGTACCCTGACGGGAGCCACGACGCCGAGACGCTGCTCGTTCACCCCACCACGGGGGCCATCACCGTCGTGACGAAGGTCAAGAAGGGCAGCGCGGGCATCTACGAGCTCCCGGCGCCGCCCGCCGGCGCCCAGTCGTCGGCGGTGCTGGTCGCGGCGGGCTCGATCAAGGCGCCCGCCGGGAGCGCGAGCTTCACGAGCGGCGATGTGCACCCGGACGGGAGCGGCGTGCTGCTGCGGACCTCCTCTCATGTCTTCTTCTACCCGATGACGCCGGACCAGACCGTGGCGCAGGCGCTGGCCGCCCCGCCCTGCCAGCTGCCGGTGGCCGACGAGGAGCAGGGCGAGGCGATCGCTTGGGTGCCCGGCGGATGGGACTACGTGACGATCGGCGAGGGCGAAAAGGCGCCGATCCACCGCGTCTCCTGCGAGGCGCCGTGAGCGCGGAGAGGCCGTTGCCGCTCCGGGCGCCGAGGGAGGGAACACGGTTGTCGCTCGGGTCTCGGTGTCTCCATCGTCCGGCCGCGCGCGCGCGGCGCTGAACGACCTCCGGCGCGACGCCGGCGTCAACGCGGGCCCGGCGCCGGCCGAGGACACGGGCCGTGATCAGAAGTGTGCTCGACGGGAATATCACCTCACCCCCGGGGTGTCCTCGGAGACTTGAGCACCGTTTTGCTTCATTTCTACATCCTGGCTACTGCTCGGCGCATCGCCAGACCACCTCGGCCTCGACCAGGCGCGCTCCACCTGAATGGCTGACCAGTCCATGAGCAAGACCATGCCCGACGCCGTTCGATCGGTACCGTTCCTCCGTCGTTCCCTCGCGGCGGGCATGTCCGCGCTGGTGCTCCTCGGCCTGACGGGGGCCGCCTGCACGGGGCGGCTCGGGGAGACCTCGCCCGCCGGCGGCGACGCGGCGCCCGGCGGCGGCTCGGCGCCCGGCGGGGGCGCCTCGAGCTCGGGCGGGGGGCCGGTGGACTGCAGCGTGGCCAGCACGAGCCCCAGCGTCCTGCGCCGCCTGTCCAGGCTCGAGTACCAGCTGACCCTCCAGGACCTGTTCCAGCTCGACGCGCCCCCCGCCGTCGACGGCATCCCGGAAGACACGGGCCAGGGCGGCTTCCGGACGATCTCCGCCCTCCAGAACGTGTCGGATCAGCACCTCCGCGCCTACCTCGCGACCGCGGAGACGCTCGGACAGGAGCTCATGGCGGACGAGGCGCGCCGGGCAGAGGTGCTCGGCTGCGAGCCGGGGGCCGCCGGTTGCCTCGAGGGCTTCGCCCATCGCTTCGGCAAGCTCGCGTATCGAAGGCCGCTGGCCGCCGAGGAGGTGGACGACCTCATCGGGCGAGCGGAGGAGGTCGCGCAGGACGACCTGGATGCGTTCCGCTTCGTGATCGAGGCGCTGCTCACCTCGCCCAGCTTCCTGTTCAGGATCGAGGTCGGCGCGGGCGGCGCGGAGACGTCCCCCCTGACGCCGCTCGAGCTCGCCTCGCGGCTGTCCTTCACGCTGTGGGGCCGGGCCCCGGGCGCCGAGCTGCTCGCGCGGGCGGAGGCCGGCGAGCTCGACGCCCCCGAGGGCCTCGACGCCGTCGCGAAGGAGATGGTCGACGACGAGCGGACGGAGATCTTCTTCAACGCCTTCTTCAAGCAGTGGTTGAGCTTCGAGGCGCTCCGCGCCCCGGTCGACCCCGGCGCCGGCTGGACGCCCGCCCTGCTCGACGACATGATCACCGAGAGCGAGCGCGTGCTCGGCGAGCATGCCTTCACCCCCGGGGCCGACTTCCTCGACGCGCTCACCGCGAACCACACGTATGTCACCCCGGCGCTCGGGGCGTTCTACGGCCTCGAGGTGTCGGGCGACGGCGTGACGCGCGTGGAGTTCCCGGCCGATCACCACCGGGCGAACACGGGGCTGCTCACGCACGCCAGCCTCATCAGCGCCAAGAACGACGGCGACCTCCTCGCCGTGCGCGGCCAGTGGCTCCGCGCGGCGTTCCTCTGCCAGGACATCGAGTTCCCCGCAGGGCTCATCGACCAGCTGGCGAGCGAGCTGTCCGGCCTGACCTACCCCCAGGTCATCCAGAAGCGCAACACGGAGGCGGCGTGCTCCGGGTGTCACGCGCTCATCGATCCGCTCGGCGTCGGGTTCGCCCAGTACGACAAGGACGGGCGGTACGACGGGAGCATCCGCATCGACGAGTTCGGGCTGGAGCCGCGCTTCGCGGGCGCAGCCAACGAGTCGTTCGAGTCGCTCGCGGACCTGGCCGCGGAGCTCCGCCGGAGCCCCGATCTGGCCGCGTGCGTCGCGAAGAAGCTGTTCATTTACACCCAGGGGCGGGAGCCGGCGGCCGAGGACCTCTGCGCGATCGACGCCGCGGCCGAGGCGTTCGCGCTCGAGGGCAACCGGTTCCGCGCCTATCTGACCGCCATCGTGCAGTCGCCGTCTTTCCGGCTGCGGAGGGCCCCGGAGTGATGTGCTCGCCCAGCGTCCAGCGGACCGAAGAGGAGTGTCGCCAGTGAAGATCTCGAGAAGAGCTCTGCTCCGCGGCGCCGGCGTCGCGGTCGCCTTGCCGTTCCTGGACGCGATGCGACCGCAGCGCGCCAGCGCCGCGCCGGCCGACCCGAAGCGCTTCGTGGCGTTCTTCGTCCCGAATGGCACGGATCCCGGCGCGTGGCACCCGCGGGCCGAGGGGCCGCTCTCGGCGGAGGCGCTGACGCCGTGCCTCGTGGACATGAACGGCTTCGCCGCCGAGCGCGAGTGGCCCGCGGAGGATCCGATCTGGCGGGATGTCACGATGGTGGCGGGCGTCGACCATCAGAAGATCTGCTCCGACATCCACAGCCCGGCGATGGCGCTCTGCGCCCACACCGACGGCGGCGGAGAGGCCGTCCCGCGCAAGGCCACGCTCGATCAGTACCTGGCCAACCACATCGCGGGCGAGACCCCGTTCCGCAGCCTCAACCTGTCTCCCACCGGCGACACGGCCGTCACGCAGGGCTTCATCTCGTTCAGGGACGGCGGCCAGGTCGAGGACGCGTTCCGCGATCCGGCCGCCGTGTTCGACACGCTGTTCAGCAGCATGGGCAACCCGAACGCGGAGATGGACACGATCCGGCGGCGGCGCGCCAGCGTCCTCGACTGGGTGCGGGAGGACGCGAGGCGCCTGAACCAGCGCCTCGGCGCCGCGGACCGGGTGCGCGTGGAGCAGCACCTCGAGTCGGTGTTCGAGCTGGAGAAGCAGATCCAGTCCACGACCGCGTCGAGCTGCGCGATCCCCGGCGCGCCCCCGCGGGGGCAGGACCTGCACGGCAAGGTCAAGCAGATGATCGATCTCGGGCTCCTCGCGCTCGCCTGCGACCTGACCCGCGTGCTCGTGCTGCAGTACTCGAACAGCTGGGGCCTGGACTTCCGCGGGTACGATCTGCCCGACGGGGTGGGCGACTGGAGCGATCACTTCATCTCGCACAAGCTCGGCGATCGCGACCGCGCGACCGACCTCGACGGGCTGCCGCAGGCGGAGGCGAGCCGCATCGCCAACGCCCGCGTCGTCCAGACCTCGCGGTTCAAGGTGCGCCGCTTCGCGTACCTGCTCAACAAGATGAAGGCCGCCGCCACGCCGACAGGCAACCTGCTCGACGAGTCGCTCGTGCTCTACACGTCCGAGAACGGCGACGGCGACTCGCACGCTCGGACCAACATGCCCATCATGCTCGCGGGGCATGTGGGGGGGTTCCAGACAGGCCGTGTCATCAAGTCGAACGGACGTCCTACCGGCGCGCTTCATTGTTCCATCATCAACTACTTCGGCGTCGAGCTGTCGGAGTACGGCGACCCGGCGAGCGGGCCCATCCCGGGGCTTTGAGCCCTCCGGAGCCCCCCCGGGAGGGCGGCCCCGCCGCCGACGTCCTGCTCACCTCGCCCCTGCACAACATCGGTAGCCAGGAGAGCGCGAACAGATGTTCCGGAGGGCCCGATCATCACCCACTCATCCTGGACACTGTGCGCAACTTCCGTCCACTGGGCAGTCGATCCTAGGTGCGTTGCGACGATGATCGGGTAAAGTGCGCCCCATGATCAAACAACGTTCCACCTTTGCTTTCTGGATGGCCCTCGCGCTCGGCGTCGGCGCATGTAGCGGTGACGGCGGCGAGGGCAGCAGCGGCGATGCCACGTCGACCACGGGGAGCGGCAGCACCGGTGCGCAGGGGACGACCGGCCCCGGCGCCACCACCGGTCCTGGCGCAACCGGCGTCGGCGGCGGCACCACCACGACCACCGGCCCTGGCGCCACCACCGGCGTCGGCGGCGCCGGCGGCGGCACGACGCAGCCGGCCGGGACCGGCGCGGGCGCGGGCGGCAGCGGGACCGGCGGCAACGGCGATCCGCCGCCGTGCGACGCGAGCGTCGCCCCCGACGTCGGCAAGCTGGCGCTGGAGAACGTCGTCGACGGCCTGGACAAGCTGGTTTATGCCGCGCAGCCGAAGGGCTCGAGCGACTGGTACCTCGTCCAGCAGGGCGGGATCATCCGCGTGTTCTCCGAGGGCAAGCTGCGCCCGGAGAGCTTCCTCGACGTGAGCAGCCAGATCCAGCTCCTCTCGGGTGCGTTCGACGACGAGCGCGGCCTCATCAGCATGGCGTTCCCGCCCGACTACGCCGAGACCGGGAAGTTCTACATCATGCTGACGCCGACCACGGGCGCGAACATGAACCGCGACACGGTGCTCGAGTACCAGCGCTCGAGCGATCCCTACGTGGCCAACCCGACGCCCACGAAGACGATACTGCAGCTCGACACGTCCGCCCTGAATCACAACGGCGGCCACGTCGTGTTCGGGCCCGACGGCATGCTCTACGTGGGCACCGGAGACGGGGGCGGGACCTGCAACGACAACAAGCCTGGAACACCGCAGGATCCGAGCTCCCCGTTCGGCAAGATCCTGCGCCTGGATCCGAACGCTCCCGCGCCGCACGCCGCGGCCGGCAATCCCTTCGACGGTGACGCCGCCCGGACGTGGCATTATGGCATGCGCAACCCGTACACCTTCAGCTTCGACCGGTTGACGGGCGACCTCTTCATCGGCGACGTCGGCCAGGACGGTTATGAAGAGGTCGACTTCGCGCCGGCCGGCGCGAAGGGCCTGAACTTCGGCTGGGCGGCGTTCGAGGGCATCCACGCGAACACCTGCAACGGGCGCACCCTGCGCGAGGGCGCGACGCACGTCCCGCCGATCGTCGACATCGACCGGCGGCGGAGCGCCACCGGGGATTTCAGCGATTACGTGTCGGTCATCAGCGGCTTCGTGTACCGGGGCACCGCGCTGCCTCAGCTCCGGGGCGTGTACATGTTCGGCGACTACACCGGGGCGCGCATGGGCGCGCTCATGCAGTGCGGGGAGCAGACGTCGCCCATCACGGTCATCCTCAAGAGCCGTGATCCGAACTCGCCGAACACCCCGGCGTTCACGCGCCCGAACGGCCAGCCGGCCTTCAAGCAGCTCACCGCGATCGTCGAGGACAACGCCGGCGAGCAGTACTTCGTGATCAACCGCAACACGCTGGCGAAGCTCGTCCCCGGGCAGTGAGCGCGCGTGCGCCTGGCGCTGGCCGCGCGCCGAGCGGCCAGCGCCACGGCGCCGCACCGTGACAGCCCCCGCGGGGGCGCCCTGCGCCCCTCGCGGTTCCCCTCCCCCTCCCCCCTACCAGCAAACTCCTCCAGTACCCCAGCGCCACCGAGCGGCGGTCACCCGCACAGGAGACGGGCCCAGATCGGCGTTTTCGGCGCGCAGGCGTATTCCAGTACGCCGAGCACCGAAAACGTCGAAATGGGCCCATATCCAAAGCGGGTGACCGCTGCTCAAGGGTCGGCGGGGGGGTATCCAGCCTCTTGCGTCATCTCCTGGATCCAGCGAGTGACCACCTGCACGCCCGTCGGGTCGACCTTGTTGGTCCCGATGCGCGGCATCTGCCCCTCGAAGCCGCGCATCTCCTGGCGGGCGACGAGCAGGCTGCGCGCCGGATCGCCGGGGCGGATGGCGTACCAGTGCGCGGGATCGGTGATCTCGAGCCCCTCGAACTTCGCGTTGTCGTCAGGGCGCTTGTTGACGCCGGTCCGGACGGCGTCCGTCGTCAGCACGCTGGCGAGGTCGTCCTTCTCCAGCCGCAAGTAAAGCCCCGTGTCCCGGGCCGGCGCGTCCACGGCCTCGTTGTGGCAGCTCACGCCGCAGTTCGCGTGCAGGTACCCGAGCGCCTGGCGCTCCACCTCGTTGCCCGGGATCGAGAGGGCGAGATCGCTCCCGCCCTCGATCAGCCCGAGCTCCGCCAGCGATTCGCGCGTGAGCCCCTCGGCGCCCGGACCGAGCATCAACGCATCCCAGCCGAGGATGAAATCGGTGCGCCCCGAGTGGCACTCCTTGCACTGATCGCGCGTCGGCACCGTGTGCCCGGTTCCGTAGAGATCGGGCACGCCCTTGGCGTTCACCATCTGGATGGCCTCGCGCTCGTCCTCGGACCACACGTAGCTCGTGTAAAGCCACCCGTCCGCCGTCTTGCGCAGCAGGCGCGTCTCCGCGAGGCGCATCGCGCCGTCCGCGCCCTGCACGCGGAACTCCTTCCAGAACTGCGTCCCCTCCGGGTACATGAACGAGTCCGGATCGCTCGCGTCCACCTTCTGGCCCTTCGGGATCGACACGAAGCGTCGCTTCGCGGCGGCGTCACTCCAGAGCTCGATCGCAGGCTTGTATTCGAGGACGCCGCACGCGAGCTCGCGCTTGTCGAAATCCCCGTAAAGCCCGGTGCAGCGCAGATTGGCCGGCAGCGCGCCGTCATCCGGATTCTTGCAGTCCACGTCGGTGGGCATCACGAACTCCGCGCACTCCCCCGTGCCGTCCGGCGGCGCACCGCCGCCGCCGACGCCACCGGCGCCGCCTGACCCGGGCACACCGCCCCCGCCCCCCGGCCCGGACGTGGCCTCGTTCGGCCCCGTGCCGTTCGCAGACGACCCATCACCGCGGCCCGGATCACACGCGACCGAGACCAGCAGCGCACAGCCAAGCCAACCTGTCCTCGCGAGGCGAGTCAACATGCGCACGAGACTACCACGAAGGCGCTCTCCGCGGAACGCTCGATGGCAGGGCGAATCGAGGCGGCAAGGCTCGCCCGCAGCGCGTCGAGCGCCGCATTACAGCCCGAGCCGATTGAGCGGCTGCTGGCGGTAATGCGGCGGTGATCTCTCCAGCGGTGCCCGGTCCCGGGCGATCAGGCGGGCGGGCTCGGCGCGCGCTCCACGTCCTCGCGGACGTCGCGTGGCGCGATCCTCACGGACCGCAGCCGATGCGCTCGGTCCCGAGCGCGAGATCGTCGTACCACATCGTCTTGGCGCCGCCGTGGTACTTCTCGAACCCGAACTTGAAGAACTTGTAATCGTACGGGCCCCAGTCCGTGACGTGCAGCGCGTCCACCTCGGTGTCGTCCACGAACACGCGCACCTCCCTGCCGGGGCCGTTGTAGTAGAACTCGAGGCAATACCAGGTGTTCGCGACGAGCTTCACGCCGCCGCTGCACTCGTACGTTCCGCCGTTCGAGAGCTTCTCGGCGTCGTCGCTCCTGCGGTTCAGCTCAAGCTGACACTGATGCTCGCCGATGCGCACGTGCTCGCCGTCGTTGGGGTCGCCGGTGCCGCTCACCGCGGCGACATAGGTGTTGTGGCCGGACTGGATGTCGGTGTCGCTCTTGAAGTAGACCCTGCCCCAGAACTCGCTCGGCACGGGGACGGCGAGCATCTGGCTGAAATCCGTGCCCGAGACCTTGATCGAGCGCGTCCCGCTGTGGCCGGTGCTGTCCAGCGTGACGAAGTTGCCAATCCTGTCGCGCAGGTACTCGGGGAAGAACTGGAGCTCGGATGGCAGCGAGTCCACCTCGAAGTCGGAGCAGAAGATGCTCGCCGCAGCGCACCCGCCGGAGGCCGTGCCGCCGCCGCTGCCGGTCGCCGGCCCCGCGCCGCTGGTGGTCGTGCTGCTCGTAGCGCCGCCAGCACCGCCGCCGGTCGCGCTGGTGGTCGCGCCGCCGCCCGTCGCGCCGGTGGTCGCGCTGGTGGCCGCGCCGCCGCCCGTCGCGCCGGTGGTCGCGCTGGTGGCCGCGCCGCCGCCCGTCGCGCCGGTGGTCGCGCCGCCGCCTGACGTGGTGGTCCCGGGATCCGCGGCCCCTCCGCCGCCGCTGCCGGAGGAGGCGTCGCCCTCGGAGCCGGGGTCATCGCCGCACGCGGCCACGGCCGCGAGCGCAAGCACAGCAAGCAAGGAGAAGGGACGAATCGAGAAGGACATGCTGAAGATCTCCTGGAAGCGGGGCGCAGGATGAGCCCAAAGGATGCGAGCGACTCTACCAGTGAACTCCACGCATGTCAGGCATAACCGGAGGAGCGGCCCCGAGAGATCGGCGCCTCGCGGCCGCGCCCCGGAGGTCCGTTGTAACGGCCAGTGGCAGATAGGGTGTCCCCGAACCCGGGATGAACCCGGGGGGACGACGTACTAGGCTCCGCGCGCGCCGTCCGGCGGCTCTACGGGGCTCAGGACGAGCCGCACCGCGTCGCGGGCGCGCTCTGCCCGGAGGAGCGCTTCCTCGCGATCGGCGCCGACCGCGCCCGCCATCACACGCCGGTTCGGGTACGAAGGACGCGGGTCGACCCAGGCCCCGGGCGCGACGAACACCTCGACATACGCCACCCCGGGCATGCGGCGCGCCTCCTCGACCCCCTCGACGCGCTCGACGCGCCCTTCGCCCGGGGGCAGCGAGAAGCGCACCGCCGCCGCCCTCGGGAACCCCGGCTCCTCAGCGACCTCGGCGAGGACCGACTCGCCCAGCGCCTGCCGCACGACCAGCCCGATGTAGTCGACGTCCGTCGCCAGGCGCACGAGCTCGGCGATCGAGTCGCCCCCGACCCGGGTGTGCGTCTCGATGAGCCGAGGGCCTTCCGCCGTGTACTTGAGCTCCGTGTGCGTCGGGCCGTCCTGGATCCCGAGCGCCGTGAGCGCCGCCCGGACATAGGCGCGGATCTCCGCGTCGCGCTGCGGGGAGATGGCCGCGGGCACGACATACCCCGTCTCGACGAAGCTCTCGTCGTCGTGCCAGAGCTTGCCGGTGACGGCCAGCACGCGGTGAACCCCCCCCTCGGAGAGCGCCTCGACGCTGTACTCCTCGCCCTCGAGGAAGCGCTCGACGACGTACCGCGGCGCGCCCGGGCGCGCGACGAGCTCCGCGTGGATCCGGCGCAGATCGCGCTCCTCCCGCGCCTTGTGGATGGAGAGGCTCCCCTGGCCATCGATCGGCTTGATGATGAGCGGGAAGCCGACGCGGGCCGCGAACGCGAGGAGCCGATCGAGGCCCTCGACCAGCTCCGAGTCCACCCTCTCGAACCCGACCGCCTGGAGGTGGTCGCGCATGCGCCGCTTGTCGCGCGCGCGCGCGACGATCTCCGGCGCGTGAAGGAAGGGTCGCCCGAGCGCGCGCGCCACGTGCGCGGCGGTGAGCTGCTCCTCGTCGTGGAGGCAGACGACGCGATCGAGCCGGTCGACGGCGTCGATCGCCGCAGCGCAGCCGGCGATCGCCTCGTCGCGCTCGTCGTCCTTCACGACGAGCACGCGCGCGTGCGCCGCGGCGAGGTCGGGCGCGGCCGCCCTGGAGCGCCGGACCACGTGCGTGACGCGGGCGCGCCGGAGGACCGCAGGGTGCATGGGGCGAGGGCCACCGATCAGGAGAATGTGCATGGATCGTCACTCCGGGACAGGCCGGTCCTTGGGCGGACCGAAGGCGAGAAAGCCGGCCGCGAGGGCAGGGCCGAGCGCGAGGGCGACGTGAAACGGGAGCGCCGGCGCCCGCTCGTACAGGGACGTGCCCGCGAGCGGCGCCAGGATGAACGCCGCCGAGCTGGCGGCGAAGTACGCCCCCATGTAACGGCCGGGATCGTCGGCGGGCGCGAAGGCCGTCGCCGCGGCCGCCCCCGTCGGCAGCACGAGCATCTCCCCGAGCGTCCAGACGAGCACGAGGGCGGCGGCGCTCCAGAGCCCGTCGGACCACGGCGAGAGGCCGAAGCCGAGCGAGACGAGGAGCGCGCCCGCCGCGAGCACGCGGCGCGCGTCGAACCGCTCCGTCGCGTGCACCACCCACATCTCGGCCACGACGCACACGAGCGCGTTCAGCGAGAGGAGCAGCCCGACGCTCCGCGTGTCGAGGCCGAGGCCGCCCTTCAGGAACAGCAGGTACGCGGCGTTGACCTGGAAGAAGATCATCATCACGACCGAGGAGACGAGCAGGAACGCGGTGAACCGCGCGTGCCGGTGCCAGGGCGCCGCGCGGACGGTCGCGCCCCCGGGCGGCGCCGCCGCGACCGGGTCGCGCCCCGCGAGCGCGGCCAGGAGCCCGGCCGCGAGGAGGCACGTGACGCCGTCGATGAGGAAGAGGAGCCGGAAATCCACGCCCGCCAGCGCCCCGCCGAGCGCGGGGCCGATCGACATCCCGAGGTTCACGGCGGTGCGGTTCAGGGCGAAGGCGCGGCGCCGCATCGCGGGCTCGGTCCAGGCGGCGAGCGCGGCCGCGTTCGCCGGACGGAAGACCTCCGTCGCGAAGCTGAGCAGCCCGAGCACCGCGAGGAGCGCGGGCGTGCTCGAGACGGACACGAGCAGGCCGAGGAGCAGGGCGCTCGCGGCCAGCGACGCGACCTGCACCCGGACCGCGCTGAAGCGGCGGAGCACGGCGCCGCCGAGGAGGTTGCCGGGGATCGCGCCGACGCCGTAGACAGCCAGCACCTGGCCGGCTTCGGCCGGGCTGTAGCCCCGCTGCTCCGTGAGGTACAGGACGAGGAACGGCACGACCATGGTCCCCGCCCGGTTGACGAGGACGACCGCCGCGAGCAGCCAGACGCGAAAGGAGAGGCCGCGGTACGGCGCGAGGTAGCGCCGCCACCCGCGCGAGGCCGTGGCGGGCCGCTCGTCCGTCATGGGCCAGGCTTCGTCGCCACGAGCAGCGTGTGGTCGAGGTGGCGCGCGTCGTGCCGGCGCAGCTCCCCGAAGCCCGCGCCCTTCAGCCATCGCTCGTGCTGGGACGCCGGGTAGGCCATCCCGTGCCCCGAGGCGACCGCGACGAAGTAGATCGAGGACTTCGCCGCCTGCAGCCCGCCCGACTCGTCGTCCGCGCAGGTGAGCGTCCACGCGAAGAGGCGGCCCCCGGGCGGCAGCCGCTCGCACGCCTTCGCGTAGAGGAACCGGACCCGCTCCTCCGCGAAGATCTCGACCACGTGCGACAGGAGGACGGCATCCCCCTCCGGCCATGGATCGCGGAACATGTCGGTCTCGACGCAGCGGATCCGGCGCTCGAAGCCGGCCTCCTCCACCCGCTTGCGCGCGATCGCGCAGACCGACGGGAGGTCGACGAGCGTGACCGAGAGCTCCGGGAAGCGCCGGCAGAGGCGCATCGCGTTCGTGCCGTCGCCTCCGCCGACGTCGACCAGCACGCGCGCCGCGGAGAGCTCCTCGGCCTCGATCATCCCCGGCGCGAGGCGGGTGTACGCCGCCATCGCGGTCTGGAACAGCCGCTCCGACGCGGGGTCCGCCGCGAGCCGCTGGTAGAGCGTGTCGCCGGGGCCGGGGAACGCGTCGAGCCCGGCGTTGCGACCCTGGCGGAGCGACTCGGCGAGCCGCTGGCAGCCGACCTGCTGGACCTTCTGGTTGAAGGCGACGAACGACGCCATCGAGAGCGGCGCGTCGCTGCGCAGGTACGACTCGGCGAGCGCGGTGTTCGTGTAAGCGCCGCCCCCGTCCCGCTGGACGGTGCCGGTCGCGCTGCAGGCGAGCAGGAGGACACGCGCGCCGTGGCGCGAGATATCGAGCCCGGCCGCGACGTCCTCGACCGTCGCCCCCGGGCGGCGAGAGAGGAAGTCGAAGAGCCCGAGCTCGCAGGCGGCGCCGAGCGCCGTGCTCTGCACCCACCCGTTCATCAGGCCGCAGAGCGCCGTCCAGTCCTTTGGAGAGATCGTGTCCATCTAGAGCTCCTGTGCGCGGATCATCGCTGGATCGGAGAGCAGATCAAGGAAGCGCTGGTTCGCCTCGGGCCGCGCGACCGAGATCCGGAGAGCGCCCGGAACCACGTGGCCCGCCTCGGCGACGCGGAGGTCCTCCCGCGCGAGCAGGGCGCGCATTCGCGCCGGATCGCGCGGCTGGACGAGGAGGAAGTTCGCCTCGGAGGGGTAGACCCGCGCGATCGCCGGGCTCGCCTCGAGCGCGGCGCGCATCCGCTCGCGCTCGCGCCGCACGGCGCGCCACGAGTCGACCACGGGGCCCATGTCGGCGAGCCGCGCGGCGACGGCCGCCTGCGCGGGGGACGAGAACCCGAACGGCACCTGGACCCGCTCGAGCGCGCGCACGATCGAGCGCTCGGCCAGGGTGACGCCGCACCGCGCCCCCGCGAGCCCGAACGCCTTCGAGAGCGTGCGCACGAGCACGAGGTTCGGGCGCGCGGCCAGCGCGCCCAGGTAGGACGGCCGCTCGCTGAACTCGACGTAGGCCTCGTCGATGATCACGAGCCCCGGCGCGGCGGCGGCGAGCTCCAGCACCTGTTCAGGCGAGAGCCGGGAGCCGACGGGGTTGTTGGGATCGCACAGGAAGACGAGCTTCGGTCGGGCCCGCACCATGGCCGCGACGTCGAGCTCGTTCAGCGCGGGCCCGCGCAGCGGGACGGCGGCGACCTCGAGCCGGAGCAGCCGCGCCCAGTGGGCGTACGCCTCGAACGTGGGCGGCGTCGTGCAGACCACGTCGCCCGGCTCGGCGAAGGCGAGGAGGAGCAGCAGGACCGCGTCCACCCCCCCGCTCGTGAACAGGACGTTCTCCGCCGAGAGCCGCGGGAGCTCCGCGGCGCCCCGGGCGCGGTCGACCTCCGCCGTGATCTCGAGGTACCGCCGCTTCAGCTCGGGCTGGTCGACGTCCGGGTACCGCGCGCACCCCCCGAGCCACGCGTTCGTGTTGCTCGAGAGATCGATCTCGTCGAGGCGCGGGCGGCCCCGCTCGCGGAGCGGCCCCGGGATGGGCGCGGATCGGACCGTCGGGCGCGCGTGGCGCGACGGCTCGTCGTCGACCGGCGGGGGGCCGCCGAGCGACGCGAGCTCGCGCCGCGCGGCCTCGTCGCCGCTCCAGATCCAGTGATCGAGCGGGAGGAACAGGTCCGCGCCGAGCCTCCGCTTCCGGTCCACGCCGCCCCGGCCGAGGTGGACCCAGTCCATCCGGAGCCGCCGCGCCTCGTGGTAGAGGCGGTAGAAGGTGGAGACGTACAGGTTCTTCCGGGCGGCCTCGTGGTCGCGCCGGATCGCCTGCGTCAGGTAGTAGATCCCGTCGCCCAGCGCGCTCACGAGCAGGAGCCCCGCAACGACGATCTCCCCGCCGCGGCGCTCCGCCCGGAACACGAGGCGGATCCGCGGCGCGAGCTCCGACGCGAGCAGCCGCTCGAGCGACGCGCGGTTGTACGGGTTGTGCCCGCTGCCGTGCCGCCGCGCGTGCTCCTCGTGCAGGGCGACGAGCGCCTCGGCGTGCGCGCGGCGATCGCGGAGATCGCCCGCGCGCAGGAGCTCCCAGGTGAGCTCCGCCTCGCAGGCGCGCTCGCGCCGGCGCAGGTCGCGGAGCTGCCGCGCGCCGATGCGCGCCCGCAGGAGCTCGTCGACGTCCCCGGCGTCCATCAGCCGGACGACGCACTCGTGCCCCGCGGGCACGCGCGCGTACCCGGCCTCGCGGAGGGCCCTCGAGTCCTCGCCGCGCCGCACGTGCGGGACGAGGATCTGCGCGGCGCCGGCGGCGGCGGCGGCCTCGCCGAGGGCCCCGAGGAGCGCCGCGTCCGGCGCCGGGGTCGAGAAATTCAGCAGCGCGCCGGCGCCGAGGAGCGTCGGCAGCGCGAGGACGCGCGACGCCGCCGGTGGGATCGGGTAGACGCCGGCGACGTGGGGGAGGCGCGCCAGCTCGACCACGGGCCGGGGCGGCTCCAGGCCGCTGAGGAGCGCGTCCAGGAGCGCCTGGATGTCGCGGCGTGACCTCATGAGGCCTCGGCGGCGCGCCGGATGAGGACGACCATGCGGTCGAGCATCGCCTCGAGCATGTCCCAGCCGTCGCGCACGATCGCGTGCAGCCGCTCGTGCGCCACGGGCGCGAGGCTCCGGAGGAGGTCCTCCCCGATCTGGGTGTGCGCGTCGTCCGCCTCCTCGTGGACGCTGAAGTAAGGGGCGAGGTGGGCCTCGCCCTCGAACGCCCTCGCGGCCTCGCTGTGGAACGCGTGGGCGCTCACCTCGAGGACGAGGTGGACGAGCGCCGCCTTCTCCGCGTTGTCGCGCGTGAGCATCTGCGCGACGAACCACTCCCCGGCCGCCTCCACGATGGGATCGCGGCAGCGCGGCCCCTCCTCGAGCGCCGGCACCAGCATGCGATCGTGGCCGATCTCCTCCTGGAGGTGACGCGAGAACCCCTCGGCGAAGGAGGGGTCGACGCAGGTCGCCTGGCGCAGGAGCATCAAGCGCTGGAACGTCGCCGACCACCGCTGCAGGAGATCGAGGAACATCGCCCGTGCCCGCGGGTCCCGCAGCAGGCCGTCGCGGAGGAGCTGGAAGTACGGCGTGCGCACGTGCGCCTCGAGGCGGCGCTGGCTGTAGGCGCGCAGCGGCGAGAGCGGGTCCGCGGGGGCGGGGGGCCTCACCATCGGCTCCTCGATGCGCTCGTAGAGGCCCGCCTGCTCGAACTGGACCGACAGGGCGACGATGCCGTCCGGCGCCGAGCCGGCGAACCCGTGGGAGCACCCCGCCGGCACGAGGACGATGTCGCCCGCCGCGAGCGGGCGCTCGAGCTCTCCGAGCAGGCGCCCCGCGCCCTGGCAGACGATGATCATGGAGCGGATCGGGTGGACGTGCGGCGCGAGGCTCCTGCCGGGGTCGAGCCGGGTCCACGCGACCGCGAGCCGGGCGCGCTCGGGGATGAAGCCGGCCACCGCGGCGTGCCGCCGGAAGTCGCGGTGCTCGCCGAGATCGAACACCGCCCCGTCCACCTCGACCGTCGTGATGGCGGGGAGCTCATGTCGCGCGATGACGCTCACACGGTTCAACTCAGGATTCATGAGAGGACCTCTTCGCCGGCACCGGCCTGCGGAGCCACCGGATGCCCGTGATCGCGCCCGCGAGGATCCGCTCGACCACGGTGAGGCCGAGGGCGCTGCGGAGCGCTGCCTGTCTCTGGATGATCCGCCGCGCCTCGGCGTAGGGGAGATCGCTGTGCGCCACGAGCGCATACTCGTGGTGCCATAGCGAGGGCAAGAGCCGCAGCAGCGCGGCGTTGATGAGCTGCCGCCCGTGGAAGCGGGCCGAGGCGGCGTGCACCTTCAGATAGTCGAAGTGACCTATCGAGAGCTCGTCGAGCGCGTCGGCGTTGGGCTTCTGCGCGGCGTGGTACTCCGCGAACGCGCGCCGCCGGTCGGAGGGGTAGCGCCCGAGCGCCGTCGAGAGGGCCAGCGCGTCCTCGAGCGCCGCGTTCATCCCCTGCCCGAAGAACGGGTAGACCGCGTGGCACGCGTCCCCGACGAGGACCAGCAGATCGCCGCTGTTCCACGTCGAGACGCGCGTCCTCACGAGCGCGCTGTACCTGGCGCTCCGCGCCGAGTCGCGGAGGCTGCTGCTCGCGCGGTAGAGGGCCGGGAAGTCCGCGTGGAAGGCGGCCTCGATCGCGTCCACCCCGACGCCGCTCTCCACGATGAAGCAGCACGAGAAGGAGCCGTCGACGTTCGGGATCGCCACGAGCGCGGACCTCCGGCCGGGCCAGACGTGCAGCGCCTGTGCGGAGATGCCGAGTCGACGTCCGTCGCCCTGGCTGATCGTGAGCTCGGCGTAGCCGTGGGAGAACGTGTGCTGCTCCACGGACACCGCCTCTCGAGCGCCGAGCGCGCCGCGCACCCAGGAGTGGACGCCGTCCGCGCCGACGATGAAGGCGGGCGAGAGGCGCGCGCTCGCGCCGCTCTGCCGGCGAAACCGGAGCTCGCCGCCCGGGCTCAGCTCGTCCAGCGTGACGTTGAACTCCACCTGGACCCCCGGGCTCGCGAGCGCCCGCTCGAGCAGCGCGACGATGAGATCGCGCCGCTTCAGGGCATACAGGAGCTGCGACGCGCCCCCGTAGCTCTGCGCGACCTGCCCGCCGCCCGGGAGGTGGACGACGCGCGACTCCATCCGCACCGCGGCGGCGAGCGCCCGCTCGGCGAGCCCCAGCCGCTCGAGCACGCGGCGCCCGCGACCCGACAGGGTGAAATTGATCGTGCGCCCCTCCTGGTACGCCACGCGGGGATCCGGGCGCTTCTCGAGCACGCGGACCTCGATTCCTTGCTCGGCGAGCAAGATCGCCAGCGAGAGCCCGGAGATCCCGCCGCCCACGATGACGGCGCCGGACGAGGAGCTCGTCTCATCTTGTCTCGGAGGACTCAAAGAAGCCTGCATCATGATGCACCAGAACGGTTAATCGCAGACCGACCACGGAGCGCGGTCCACGACTCGAGCAAGCCCGGAGCAACTCGATGGCTCGGCGGTCGGAGCGCGTGCCACGGAGCACCACACGGCTGCCCAAGCCACGCCGTGTCAGGGCCAGCGTCGCAGCGGTCATCTGGGTTACAGCTGAGCCTGGCGAATCATCGATCCAAGCCGGGCGAAGTCAAGCCCACAGCAACTTTTTTGCTGATTGCGTCGTGAGCGCCCTTCTCGGGAACAACCGTGGCACGTGCGCTGTTTCGTGCAGGAAGCATACATCGTGAAACGTCCCATCGACGGGGCTGCGCGGGCGTTCGGGATCATCAATGCACTGGGCGCCGAACGGCGTGGGCCCTTGGCGGCGTGATGAGGCCGAGAGCGCGGGGAGGGCCGCGCAGCGCCCGCCGCGATCCAGCGGCGGCCGCGAGGCATGCCGCGATCTCGCGCGCTGCTCGTACCGCCGGACGAGAATGGTGTCCGAGCGCGCCCGTCAGTACCCCACCGAGGCCTGAAGAAATATCCAGACACATCGATTCAAGCGGCTGAGAGGCGCTCTTGCTCGTGAGGCGCGGGTATCCACCTCGTGGGAAACGCTTGCAATCGGCAATGGCGCTCTTGTGTCCTGGCGGCTCAGCGCCTTTCTGTCGAATTCCCTCCTCCAGGGCACGAAGCGTCGTCGTCCGCGACCCCCGCCGGGCTCCGGGGATGTGCTCGGCACCGGCACCCCGTGCGCGAGGGCGACGCTCGCTTGGCTCGAGAGCTGCCGCCCGAGGGGATCCACGCGCCCGGGGCACCTCGCCCCCTTCACCGCGCAGGATGCGCGCGCTCTTTCGCGCGGAGCGCCCGCCGCGCTGACCGTGGACCAGGCGGCGCCCGGCGGCCGATGACGAAGACGGCGGATCGGCGGCTCACCCGCCGCGCCGGAGCATCCGCGGCGAGCGCTCCCCCGGCAGCGTCAGCTCCGCGTTCACGCCGTAGCAGTACTTGGAGAACGAGTAGCGGACGAGCTCGAGGCGCTTGACCATCGCGACCATCCAGGCCGGCGGCCGACGCTCGAACTTGAGCTCGAGCACGGTGATGGGCTCCGCCGTCCGCGTCTGCACCGTGTGGTCGATGGGCCGCCACCTCCGGGGGTCCGCCTCCAGATCGAGCGTCTCCCGGCTCTGCACCGTGATCTTGGTGTCGAACGTCAGCCGCGCGTACGACTCGAGCTCGCTGATGTACGCCTCCCGCACGTACTCGACGAGCACCACGGGGCGGATGTGGTGGCGGTGATACGGGGCGAGGAAGCGCAGGGCCGCCTTCCGCGCCGAGGGCGGCAGCGCGGCGAGCGCCGCCTCGCGCCCGGCCAGCACGTCGCGCCACAGGTCCGCCGGCACGGCGGCGCGCGTCTTGATGATGACGTCCAGCCGCCGCCGCTTGACCTCCAGGAACACGGGGCTCTTCGTGCTCCCCGGGTACATGCGGGCGCGCAGCTTGAAGCGATCCCCCTGCTCCCGCTCGTTGGCCCAGTAGAGGTCGAAGCGGTCCGTGTCGAAGTAGAGCGACCGGATGCGGTACGTCCCGTCCGGCCCGGCGTACTTGTCGATCCGCGAGGTCGTCTGCACCGTGGCCCGGATCGCCGGGATGAGCCGATCCGGGATCAGATATTTGTACTCGTAGCGTTCGATGATGTTGTCCAGGGCCGTCTCTCCTCAGGGCGCGACGCGAGCGGCGTGCTCTCGCGATCGAACGACGGGTCCTCCAGGGATGCGCTCCGTCCCGTGGGGGACGAAGGCGAACCGCCCGTCTGCCGGGCGGCTGCATGCGCGATGAAATATTAGCACGAGAGAGGATCAACGCATCTCCCTGCGTGCTCGATCGTAAAAGCCGGCGGCGGACCCCGCAAGAGGCGGGCGCGTGACCCATGTTTGCGATCATGAACGAGGAGGTTTTGTTTGTTTGCTCGCGTTGACGTACCCGGCGACGCCGCGGTACGACCGCGCCATGGGATTGACCCAGGACTCTTTCTTCTTCGACGCCCTCTCCGAGCACGCACAGAAGAGCGTCACCGCGAGCAAACTCCTCCTGGACATGCTCGACCGGCCCCAGGACGCCCCGGGCATCGCCAGGCAGATCAAGGAGATCGAGCACGAGGGAGACCGGATCACGCACCGCTGCCTCGCCGCGCTGCACAAGACCTGGATCACCCCCCTCGATCGGGAGGAGATCCACGCGCTGATCGCCCGGCTCGACGACGTGCTCGACTGCATCGAGGCCGCCAGCGAGCGTATCGTCCTGTTCGAGATCGAGAGCGCGATGCCGGGCGCGCGCCTCCTCGCGGAGTCGCTCTTGGCCGGGTGCACCGCCATGAGCTCGGCGACCGGCCTGCTCCGCAACATGAAGGACCGCGACCGGCTGCTCGCGCTCTGCGTCGAGATCAACCAGCATGAGAACGCCGCCGACACGCACTACCGCGAGGCGCTGGCGGCGCTCTTCAAGCAGGGCAACGATCCGCTCCTCGTGCTGAAGTGGCGTGACATCTACGACCAGCTCGAGGACGCCAGCGATCGGTGCGAGGACGTCGCCAACATCATTGAGGGCGTGGTGCTCGAGCACGCATGACGACCTACATCCTCGCCATCATCGTGGTCGCGCTGATCTTCGACTTCATCAACGGCTTCCACGACGCCGCCAACTCCATCGCCACCGTGGTCTCCACGCGGGTGCTCTCCCCGCGCACCGCGGTGATCTGGGCCGCGCTCTTCAACTTCATCGCGTTCGCCCTGTTCGAGCCGACGGTCGCCCGCAACATCGCCAAGGGCGTCGAGCCGGCCTTCGTCACCCCCAACGTGATCCTCGGCGGCCTCTCCGGCGCGGTCATCTGGAACCTGCTCACCTGGTGGTGGGGCCTGCCGTCGTCGTCCTCGCACGCGCTCATGGGCGGCCTGGCGGGCGCGGCCGTGACCAACGCCGGCCGCGTCTCGGTGCTCGACTCGAAGATCTTCGGGATGACCGCGGCGTTCATCGTCGTCTCGCCGCTCGTGGGCTCCGTGATCGGGTTCGCGCTGATGCACGCCATCCGGTGGCTCGGGCGGAGCTGGACGCCCCGGAGCGTGGACGTGCGGTTCCGGCGGCTGCAGCTCGTCTCGGCGGCGGCCTACTCGCTCGGGCACGGCGGCAACGACGCGCAGAAGACCATGGGCATCATCACCGCGCTGCTCGTCTCGGCGGGCGTCCAGGAGGGCGGCGAGAAGATGCAGCCCATGCTCTGGGTCGTGCTGGCCTGCCACGCCGCGATGGGCCTGGGCACGCTCTCGGGCGGGTGGCGGATCGTCAAGACCATGGGGATGAAGATCACGAAGCTGAAGCCCGTGGGCGGCTTCGCCGCGGAGAGCGCGGGCGCGGCCACGCTCTTCGGCGCGACCGCGCTGGGGGTCCCGGTGAGCACCACGCACACCATCACCGGCGCGATCGTCGGCGTCGGCGCCGTGGGCGGCCGGCTGTCGGCGGTTCGCTGGGGCGTGGCCGGCCGCATCGTCTGGGCCTGGATCTTCACCATCCCGGCCTCGGCGCTGCTCGCCGCCCTGACCTACGCCGCGGCCCGCGCGGTGACCGGCGCGCCCTGAGCGGGGCCGCGGGCGACGAGATCGATCGCCACCGGGGCCCGCTCGGTGTCGCTGCGGGCCTCCTCGATCAGGACACGTCCGGTGCCTGGCCGCCCTCTTGCCAAAGGCTAAGATCCGCGTCGCAATGAGCGGCACGAATCAGGAGCGCGCCCGTGCGGGCGTCGACCAGGGCTGGCATGCCCGCCCCGTCGAGGAGGTCGTCGCGGAGCTCGGGAGCAGCCTGTCCCACGGGCTGGACGGCGCGGAGGCGAGGCGCCGGCTGGACCAGCACGGGCCCAACGCGCTCACGCCGCGCCGAAAGCAGGGGCCGCTGCTCCGCTTCCTGCTGCAGCTCCACCAGCCGTTGATCTACATCCTCATCGCCGCCGGCGTCGTCACGCTGGCGCTGGGCGAGCGCGTGGACGCCAGCGTGATCTTCGGCGTCGTGCTCGTCAACGCGATCGTCGGCTTCGTGCAGGAGAGCAAGGCCGTGTCGGCGATCGAGGCGCTGGCCAGGACCCTGGTCGCCGAGGCGACCGTGCTGCGCAACGGCGAGGCCAGGCGGATCCCTGCGGCCGGGATCGTGCCCGGCGACGTGGTCCTCCTGCAGTCGGGCGACAAGGTGCCGGCCGATATACGCCTGGCCCACGCGCGCGAGCCGCAGATCGATGAGTCCGCGCTGACCGGAGAGTCGGTGCCGGTGCCCAAGCAGGCCGAGGCGCTGGGCGAGGACGTGGTGCTCGCGGACCGCAGGAACATGGCCTACGCGTCGAGCCTCGTGACCTACGGGCAAGCCAAGGGCGTCGTCGTCGCCACCGGGGACCACACCGAGGTCGGCAAGATCTCGACCCTGATCTCCACGGTCGAGGAGCTGAAGACGCCGCTGGCGCGCAACATCGCGCGGTTCAGCCACGTCCTCCTCGTGATCATCCTCGGGCTGGGCACGCTGACGGTCGGCGTCGGGACGTCCGTGCGCGGGCAGCCGTGGGGAGAGGCGTTCATGGCCGCGGTGGCGCTGGCCGTGGCGGCCATCCCCGAGGGGCTGCCGGCCGTGGTCACGATCATCCTGGCCATCGGCGTGTCGCGCATGGCGCGCAGGCGCGCGATCATCCGCAAGCTCCCCGCCGTCGAGACGCTGGGCAGCACCACCGTCATCTGCTCCGACAAGACCGGGACGCTGACGGAGAACCAGATGACGGTGCGCCGGGTCGTCGCGGGCGGCGAGCCCTTCGAGGTCTGCGGCGGCGGGTACTCGCCCGAGGGCGAGATCTCGCGCGGGGAGCGGGCGATCGGCGCCCACGACGCCGGAGAGGCCCTCTACGAGACGCTGCGTTGCGGCGTGCTCTGCAATGACGCGCTCGTCGTCGAGCGGGAGGGCCGCTGGGCCGTCGAGGGCGACCCGACGGAGGGCGCGCTGCTCGTCGCGGCGCGCAAGCTCGGGCTGAAGCGGGACGAGGTCGTCGAGGCCGCGCCGCGGCTGGACTCGATCCCGTTCGAGTCCGACCGGCAGTACATGGCGACGATGCACGACGCCGGCCCGGGCGCGCCGCGCGTGGTCTACCTCAAGGGCTCCGTGGAGCGGACGCTGGCCCGCTGCTCGGAGGCGCTGCGGGCCGACGGCTCCGCAGGCCCTGTCGAGCGCGAGCGGATCGTGCTGGCGGCCGAGGAGATGGCGAGCACGGGGCTGCGCGTCCTCGCGTTCGCGCGCAAGGCGCTCCCCGCGGACGCGAGCCAGCTCGATCACGCCGACGTGGCAGGCGGAATGACGTTCCTCGGGCTCCAGGGCATGATCGATCCGCCGCGGCAGGAGGTGATCGCGGCGGTGAGGGACTGCAAGAGCGCGGGGATCAGCGTCAAGATGATCACCGGCGATCACGCGCTGACCGCGGCGGCGATCGCGAGGGAGATCGGCCTCACGGGCGAGGTCGACGGGGATGGCGCGCTCCGCGCCATGACCGGCCGCGAGCTGGAGGGCTGCGACGACGAGCGGCTGGCGGAGGCGGCGAACCGGGTCGCCGTGTTCGCGCGGGTCACGCCCGAGCAGAAGCTGCGCCTCGTGCGGGCGCTCCAGGCCAGCGGGCATATCGTGGCGATGACCGGCGACGGCGTCAACGACGCCCCGGCGCTGCGGCAGGCCAACATCGGGGTGGCCATGGGCCTCGCCGGGACCGAGGTGGCCAAGGAGGCCGCCGACATGGTGCTCACCGACGACAACTTCGCCTCGATCAAGGCCGCGGTGGAGGAGGGCCGCGGCGTGTTCGACAACCTGACCAAATTCATCGCCTGGACGCTGCCGACGAACCTCGGCGAGGGGCTCGTGATCCTGATGGCGATCGTCCTCGGCACGCAGCTCCCGATCCTGCCAGCGCAGATCCTGTGGATCAACATGACCACGGCGGTGCTCCTGGGCATGATGCTGGCGTTCGAGCCGATGGAGGAGGACGCGATGCGGCGCCCGCCGCGCGATCCGGACGCGCCCATCCTGAACCAGCCGCTCGTCATGCGCATGGGGCTCGTGGCGCTGATGATGCTCTTCTCGGCGTTCGGCCTGTTCTTCTGGATGAGGCGGTCAGGCGCCGGCCTCGCCGCGTCCACCACGGTGGCCGTCAACGCGTTCGTGAGCATCGAGATGTTCTACCTGCTCAACTGCCGCTCGCTCACGCGCTCGGTGCTCCACCTCGGCCTCCTCAGCAATCGCCCGCTCGTCCTCGGGCTGCTCGGGATGGCCGCCCTCCAGCTCGTGTTCACCTATGCGCCGGTCATGAACCGCCTGTTCCACACCGCGCCGATCGGCTGGCTCGAGTGGCTGCTCATCCTGGTGGCCGGGGCGCTGACCTGGGCGGTCGTGGGCTTCGAAAAATGGGTTCGCATGCGCACCGGCCGCACCGCGAGATCCCGCGGGATGGCGCTGTAGGCCGGCAGGACCGGCCGTCGCGCGCAGACCTGCGCGGGCGCGAGCGCGGCAGCGGCGCTCGAGAGGCCTGATCGGAGTCCGGTGAAACGGTGTAAGAGACCGCCCATGAAGATCTCCGAATACACCGCGTTCGACGCGCTCGGCCTCGCGGAGCTGGTCCGCCGCCGGGAGGTCACCCCCGCCGAGCTGATGGACACGGCCTCGGCCGCGATCGAGCAGGTCAATCCTGCGCTCAACGCGGTGATCGCCTCGCTGCGCGACGACGCCGAGCGGTCGCTCCGCGCAGGGCTGCCCGACGGGCCGTTCACCGGGGTGCCGTACCTGGTGAAGGATCTGGGCCTCCTGGTCGCGGGCACGCCCACCGGCATGGGATCTCGCCTCTTCCAGGGCGTCGTCTCGCCCGCGGACGACGAGCTGATGACGCGCTTCCGGCGCGCGGGGCTCGTCGCGCTGGGCAAGACCAACACCCCGGAGCTCGGCCTCAACGTGGTCACCGAGCCGGTCGCGCACGGGCCGACGCGCAACCCGTGGCGACCCGATCGTACGCCCGGCGGCTCCAGCGGCGGCGCGGCCGCCGCGGTGGCGGCCCGGATGGTGCCCATGGCCCACGGCAACGACGTCGCCGGGTCGATCCGCATCCCCTCGTCGTGCTGCGGCCTCTTCGGGCTGAAGCCCTCCCGCGGGCGCATCCCGACCGGGCCGGTGGAAGGAGAGGTCCTGCTGGGCATGGCCGCCGACCACGCGCTCACCCGCTCGGTGCGGGACAGCGCCGCGCTGCTCGACGCGATCGCCGGGCCGGACGCGGGCGCGCCGTACTTCGCGCCGCCGCCGGCGCGGCCGTTCCTGAAGGAGGCGCGCACGCCCCCGGGTCGGCTGCGGATCGCGCTCATCGAGGCGGCCTGGAGCGGGGCGCCGGTGCACGACGAGTGCAAGCGGGCGGCGCGCCGGGCCGCGGCGCTGTGCGAGGAGCTGGGGCACGAGGTCGCGCCGGCGCGGCTCGAGATCGACTGGGAGCGGGTCCGCTTCGCCTTCAGGATGCTGCTGTCGTACCAGGCCCACCTGCTCGATCGCGTCTGCCCGGCGCTCGGGCTCGCGCCGGGCCGCGACACGCTGGAGGTCGCCACCCTGGCCATGGCCGAGGCCGGGCGCCGGATGAGCGCCGTGGATCTGCACGAGGTGATCGTCGCGCGAGACCTGATCACGCGGCAGGTGGGGCAGTTCTTCACGCGGTTCGACGCCGTGCTCACGCCGACCCTGGCCACGCCCCCGATCCCGCCGGGCACGCTCGACGCGAACGATCCGGCCCTGGATGTCGAGACCTGGCTGGACCGCTGCTTCGTCTTCGCGGCGTTCACGCCGCTGTTCAACGTGACCGGGACCCCGGCCATGTCCGTGCCGCTCCACATGACCGCCGACGGCCTGCCGGTCGGCGTGCAGTTCGCCGGCCGGTACGCGGACGAGGCGACTTTGCTGCGGCTCGCCGGGCAGCTCGAGCAAGCGGCGCCGTGGGCCGGGCGCCGCCCCGGGATCTGCGCGGCGTGAGCGGCGCCGCGCCGGCGGCGACCGCGGGGCGCCCGGCCCGCGCTCGACCGGTCCCGGCGCGGTCGGCCCCGGGCTCGGGGGCGCGCGGCGCCGCCGGAGACGCGGAGCGCGGGCGCTCAGAACACGACGCGCAGGCCCACGCCCAGAGGGCCTGCGCTCGCCGGCGCGGCCGCCGCGCCCGGGCCGACGAGGAGGCGCGCGCCGGCGGCAGGCGCGCCGATCTCGACGTCCTTCCGCACCCGCCGGCGGCCGAACGCGAAGAGCGGCAGGCCCACGGCGACCGCGGCGGCCCCCGCGATCGCGGTCGCGACCGCCGCGTCGTACCCCGGGCGGCGGCCGTGCACGGGGACGTCCTCGCCGCGGGTCGCCACGATCACCGAGATTCCACCGAGCACGGCGGCCCCGCCCAGGCTCGCGAGCACGATCCCGGAGACCGTCATCGCGGTGCTGTACCGCTCCGTCGTCCGCGCCTTGAACTCGTCGAAGGCCCACGCCGTCACCTCGAGATCCGCCTCGATCCGGCGCAGCCTGGCCTGCTGCTCCTCGTCCGGGCCGATCCGCTCGAGGACGGCGATCTGGCGCTCAAGCGCCGCGATGCGCGCCTCGTACGCGGCGACCGTCTGCTCCCACGTGGCCCCCGGCGGGACGCCGGGCAACGCCGGCCCGGCCTGGGGCGCGGACGACGGGGGTGAGAGGGCCGCTGCGTGGCCCTCCGGCGTCTGCGCCGTCGCGCTCGACGCCGGCGCGGCGGCGCCGAGGATCAGCGCGCCCGCGGCGAGGCGAGCCCGCGCCGCGCCGCGACGCCCGGGGAGCGCGCGCCGGCGCGCGGGATGGGAAGGGCCTCGTTCCATCGATCCGGCCTCACGCCCTAACAGAGCACGAGGGCGATCGCCAATTTCGCCCGTCACCCGTGCGGACCGCAGGGCTGCCGCGAGGCGCGCACCGCCCTGGCAGGGCGACGAGCCGCCGCGCGCGCAGCACGGGCTCCGCGGCCCCGCCGCGTCTCCGTGTCGTCGTGGCCCAGCGTCGTCCCGGGGCGTGCGGCCGCCCGTGATAGGCTGCCGGCACCATGACCGAGCTCTTGGGCCTCGTGTTCTCGCCGTGGACCGAGAAGGCGCGCTGGGCGCTCGACGTCCGGCGTGTCCCGTACACCTTCCGGCACTACCAGCCGATGATCGGCGAGCCGGCGCTCCGGCTGAAGCTCCGCCGGCTCAGGGGGCGCGTCACCGTCCCGGTGCTCACCACCGACGACGGGCGCGTGCTCACCGACTCGGCGGACATCGCGCGCTGGGCCGACGGGCGCGGCGAGGGCCCGGCGCTGTTCCCCGCGGAGCACGAGGCCGAGATCGCGCGGCTCGTCGCGCTCTCGGAGCGCGCGCTCGACGCAGGGCGCGCCCTCACGCTGTCGCGCATGCTGGCCGACGACGAGGCGCTCGCCGAGATGACGCCGCCGCCGATCCGCCGCAGGCTCGGACCCCTCGCCCCGCGGCTCGGCGCGCTGGGGATACGCCGCACGCTCCGCAAGTACGACGGCCACAGGACCGACGGCGAGGCGCACCGGCGAACGCTGGTCTCCGCGCTGGAGGAGATCCGCGCGGCGCTCGCGCGGCGGGCGCCGGCCGAGGACGCGCCGAGGACGCTCCTCGGCCGCTTCACGTTCGCCGACATCGCGATGGCCCAGGCGCTCGTGGGCGTGGAGCCGCCGGCCGAGCTGAAGCTCGGCCCCGCCGGCCGTCGGTGCTGGTCCGATCCCGAGCTGCGCGAGCGCTACGCCGACCTGACGGCGTGGCGCGACGCGCTCTACCGCGCGTTCCGGGCCCGCTGACCGGAGAGCGCGCGCGTCGGGTCAAGCCCGGGCGGCGTGCGGGCAGCCGCCGTGCTGCAGGGCGGCCTCCGCGGGCTGCCCCTTCCCCTGCCCCGCCGGCGTCGCGCGCGCCGCCCTCACCGGCTCTCGCCGCCGGCAGAGCATGCGCATGCCGTTCACCGGCTGCAGCGAGATGAAGCCGCGGCACCGCGGGTCGAAGCCCGGGACCAGCCGGAGCCGGTAGCGCTGCAGCGCCATCGCCACCATGATCTTGCCCTCGAGCTGCCCCATGAACTCGCCCAGGCAGATCCGCTGGCCGGCGCCGAAGGGGATGAAGGCGAGCTTGTCGTCCGCGCCTCGCCGGTGGTCCGCGAAGCGCTCGGGCAAGAACCGCAGCGGATCGCGCCAGAACGCCGGGTGCCGGTGCGTCACCCACGGGACGATGGCGACCGTCGATCCCGCGGTGACGGGGTGGCCGCCGAGGACGTCGTCCTCCACGGGGCTGCGGAGGATGAACGGCACGGACGGCAGGAGCCGGAGGCACTCGTTGAAGACCATGGCGAGGTAGGGCATCGACTCGAAGTCCTTCGCCGTCGGGGCGCGACCGCCGAGGACGCGATCGATCTCGTCGGTGAGCCGGGCGCACACCTCGGGGTGCTGCGCGAGGAGGTACAGCGCCCAGGTGGCGGTGACGCTCGAGGTCTCGTGGCCCACCATCAGGATGGTCTTGATCTCGTCCCGGAGCTGCTCGCGGCTCATCCGCGCGCCGGTCTCGGGATCGACCGAGCTCATGAGGCGCACGAGCACGTTGTCCGCGTCGCCCGCGCCGCGCTGGTAGCCGTCGATGATGTCGTCGATCACGGCGTGCACGCGGTCCATGGCGCGGCGGAAGCGGACGTGGCTCGGCAGCGGCCAGGACAGGGGCGGGTTGACCAGCGAGTACATGCGCCGGAGCGCGATCGAGAGCGCGTACTTGAACGCGCGGCGGACGGTGTCCGTGTGGGCCGAGAGCGCGGCGCCGAAGAACGCCTCGCCCGCGATGCCGAACGTGACGTCCATCATGTCGTCGTTGATGTCGCGCTCGAACTCGCCCGCGTGGGCGTCCCAGCGCCGCAGCAGCGCCTCCATGTGGGCGACGATGATGGGAACGAACGTGAGGGTGTTGGCGTGATTGAACTGCGGCTGCACGTGCCGGCGCTGGCGCCGCCAGAGCTCTCCCTCGCTGTTCACGAGGCCCCACCCCAGCACCGGGACGAGCTCGTGATACCGCTTTCCCTTGGGGTAATTCCGGACGTTCGCGCGGAGGACGTGCGCGATGTCGTCCGGGTGAAACGCCAGGACGAAGTCCTCGGCGCCGGGCGCGCGCAGGCGCACGACGTCGCCGTACCGCGCGAAGAGATCCTCGTAATGGCGCATGTTGCCGGTCCTGAAGCTCGCCAGGTACCGCAGGCTGCCGAGCGGGCCGGGGCCCGGGAACTGCCGATCACGACGACGACTCATGACTCCTCCTTCCCCGTGAATGAACGCGAACCAGCGCCGGTACCCCGGGCCCTCAGACGCACAGCGAGCCGCCTCCGTCGACGGTGAGCGTCGCGCCGTTGATCCTCCGCGCCCCGTCGGACAGGAGGAGCAGGACGGCCTCCGCGACGTCCTCCTCGGTGCAGAGCCGCCCGCCCGGCGTGCGCGACTCCCAGTACGGGAGGATCCGCTCGTGGTCGGGGTAGCTGCTCGTCACGTGGCCGTAGATCGGGCCGGCAGCGACGCAGTTGACCTGCACGTTGCGCGGCGCGAGCTCGACGGCGAGCGCGCGCGTGAGCGACTCCACCGCGGCCTTCACGGCGCCCATGGCGCCGAAGTGCTCGAGGTACCGCGCCGATCCGTTCGAGGACAGCGCGACGATCCGCCCGCCGCCCTGCCGCTCCATCAGCCGCGCCGCGCGGACGGCGCACTGGTGGTAGCCGATGACGTTCGTGCGGAACGCGAGCTCCCAGTGCTCCTGGGTCGTCTGCTCGAGGGGGCCGAAGCGGCCGTTGGACGCGTTGCTGACGAAGTGGTGCAGCTCGCCCACGTCGCGCGCGATGGCCTCGAAGAGCTTGTCGACGTGCGCGGCGTTGGCGACCGAGCCCCAGACGTGCACCGCGTCGCCGCCCGCGCCGCGGATCTCGTCGGCGACCGCCTCGCCGTCGTCCCGCGAGTGGAAGCTGTTGACGACGACCCGCGCGCCGGCGCGCCCGAGCCGCGTCGCGATCACGCGGCCCAGCCCGCGGCTCGATCCGGTCACGAGGACCGTCTTGCCCGCGAGCGAGGCCCCGGCGACGGCGCCCGGCCGCCGCGCGGCCGGAGCCGCCGGCGCGCGCGCGTCGGGGCGCGTGACGCCGTATCCCGCCGGGTGGCCGCTCGCGTCCCCGGCGCCATGGCCCGCCACGTGGCCGTTCGCGTACCCGACGCCGTTCGAGGGCCCGCCGCCGTCCGCGACGCTGCTCCGCGGCGCCGCGCCGGCGCGCGCCGCGAGCGTGCGCGCGAGCAGGTCGGCGACGCGCGCCACCGTGCGGAGCTCGTCGGGCGCCGCCTTGAGCGCGCCCGGCAAGGCGAACTCCGCGCTCAGCGCCGCGAGGATCTCGCTGCGCTTCACGGAGTCGATGCCGAGATCCTGCTCCAGGTCGGCGTCGGGGGCGACGACCTCATCGGGGTAGCGCGTCATGCGCACGAAGACCGAGCGAACGTGTTCCAGCAGATCATGAGCGTGCATCGTCGAAACCTCGTGAGTTATGAGAGCCATTCATCGATGAGCGCCGACCGGCGGGACCGGCGCGGCCGCGACGAGCGCGAACGCGCGGGTCAGCACCGACCGGCCAAAGAACCCCGCCGCGCGCGCACGCGGACTGCGGCCGGCGGGCGGCGGCGTCACGACGCCCCCAGCGACACCGGCGCCACGTCGCGCGCGTCCGCGGCCACGCGCCCGACGACGCGCCCCTCGAGCCCCTCGACGTCGAGCAGCACGCCGAGGGACGGGTCGATCGCCTGCGCCCACGCGCTCAGGACGCGATCGCCGGCGGCGGGCGGGACCGTGGCGACGAGCTGGACGGGGCCGCCCGCCGCGCGGATCGCGAGGTCGTTCGCGGCCGCGCCGAAGCGGATCCGCGCGACGGAGGCCGCGGCGCACACCGGCAGCGCGCCCGCGTCGTCGCGGCGCAGGACGCCCAGCGTGAGCAGGGCGTCGAGCAGCAGGAACGGCGTCGCGGCCGCGCGCAGCCGCTCGAGGGCGCGGTCCGCCGGGGCGCGGAACCGGCCGGCCTTGAGCGAGGCCCCGAGCACGAACGAGCCGAGGTGATCGAACCAGCCCGCGTGCTGGAGCGGCGCGCCGCGGCTCACGTAGGGATCGCGGAGCGTCGGCCCCTCGACCCGCCCGGCGTGCCGCGGCGCGAGGTCGTCGCGCGCCGGGCCGAGCTCGACGACGCAGCTCGCGAAGACCACGTCGGCGCGGAGGACCACGCCCGACTTGTGGACGAAGTCGCCGCGCACCTCGACCGCGACCGCCACGCGGCCGCCGGCGAGCCGCTCGCGGCGCGTCGTCACCGTGCGCACGTCGCGGCCGGCCTCGTCGGGCAGGCGCAGGAGCTCGTGGAAACGCACGTCGCGGGCCTCGCGGACGAGGGCGCGGCCCTCCGCCGCGGCCTCGAGCGCGTGCCGGACGGCCAGCTCGACCAGGAACGCGCCGGCCGCGACGGCGCTGGAGCGCGCCCGGTGGTCGGCCAGCCACGGATCGACGCGCGGGTCGAGCGTCCACGCGCGGCCCTCTGCGCTCGCCGGCGCGCGGGCCGCCGCGATGCGCGGGGCGAAGCGCTCGATCTCGCTGTCGGTGAGCAGGACCTGGGCCGCGCCGGCGGGCCGCTCGGCCACGAGCTCCAGGAAGAGCCGCCGCCCCTCGTCCGGCTCGACGCCGCGGAGCCCGCGCGCCGCGCCGAGCGCGCTGTACTCCGACCCCGCGGTCATGCCGACGCCGTTCCAGCCGAGCCAGGCGATGCTGGACCACGGCCCCTCGTCCGCCTCGGCCGCGAAGTACGCCGCGGCGCGGTTCAGCGCCTCGTTGGCCGCGCCGTAGTCGGGCTGCCCGTCGTTCCCGAGCGCGCTGAACGCCGACGTGACGAGGTGGACGTGCGGGCGGGCCGCGGGCAGGTGGCGCGCGATGGCGCGGCGGAGGTGGCCCAGGCCCGCGAGCTTCGTGTCGACGATCCGCTCGAACAGCTCGAGCGACTTCGACGGGAGCCGGCTGGACGCCTGGATGCCGGCGCCGTGCACGATCAGATCGATCCGGCCGTACGCCGCCGCGACGGCCGCGATCGCCCGGTCGACGTCCTCGGCGCACGTCACGTCGACCGCGTGGTAGTCGACCGCGCCGCCGCCGCTGGCCCCTGCCCGCGCGCGCAGGCGCGCGAGGACCTGGTGCGCCTCGCGCGCCGCGCGGACGCGCGCGTAGCGCTCGCGCAGCGCGGGCATCCGCAGGCCTCGGTCGGCGCGCAGCGCCTCGGCGTAGAAGTCCCGCTCGTACGCGTCGAGCTCCGCGTCGGTCATCGCGAGCGCGCGCGGCGGGGCGTCCTCGAGCCGCGAGCGGCCGAGGAGCACGGCGCGGCAGCCGAAGCGCTCGATCAGGCCCTCGACGAGGTGCGCCGTGATGCCGCGCGCGCCGCCCGTCACGAGCGCGACCGCGCCCTCGCCGAGGGCGGGCGTCGCGCGCTCTGGCGGCCCCGAGGCGGCGCGGGCGAGCTGCACCACGTGCCGCGCGCCGCCCAGGTCGACCACCTCCTCGGGCGTGGCCGGCCGGGCGCGCCGCCACTCGTCGTGGAGCGCGCCGAGCGCCGCCGCGACCTCGCGCGCGTCCGCGTGGACGACCCGCACGTCGCCGCCCGGCAGCTCGCGCGCCAGCGACTTCACGAAGCCGCCGACCGCGCCGCCCTCGGGCGCGAGCCGCCCGGCCGGGTCCACGGCGCCGACGACGAGGGCGGCGAAGGCCACGTCGCCGCGCGCGATGGCGTCGTAGTAACGGCGCGCCGCGCCGAACAGCGCGCGCAGCGCCGGCCGGTACGAGCCCGGCGCGCCGTCGACGAACGCGCGCGCGTCCGCCGCCCGGGTCAGCACGGCGACCGCATCGATGTCGTCGGGCGCGAGGGCCTCGAGCGACGCGCGGAGCCGCTGCTCGTCGCGCGCGTCGATCCACGGGCCCGCGCCGCCGTCGGCCCCGGCGCCGCTCGCCGCGGGGTCTCGCGGGTCGCCGCTCGCCGCGGAGACGGCGTCCTCCAGGGGGGCGATGGCGAGGACGCGCGCGCGCTCCTCGGCGGAGCGCGCGGCGCGCCGCACGTCCGCGGCCAGCGCCGCGTCGGCGCACACGTAGAGGACGCGGGACGGGGCGCGCGCCGCGGGCGCCGTCGCCGGCGCGGGCGCGATCTCGGGGACGTACACGTGGATCGGCGTGCCCGTCGCGAAGCCCGTGGAAGCGGGCGCCGGCGCGACGCGGGCGGCGAGGGGCTCGGCGCTCGTGACATGGATCGCGCGGGGATCGGACGGCCAGCGCACGAGCGCGGCGCCGTGAGGACGCGCGCCCTGGATCGCCGCGTAAAGCTCGACGGCGCCCTCGGCCCCGCGCAGCCACGCGCGCCCTCGGCCGACCGCGAGCTCGCGGCCGGTGGCGTCGCCCTCCGCGCCTCCGACGCGGAGGCGCGCGAGCACCGGGAAGGCGTTGCGCGCGGCCGTGGCCTCGGTGCACAGCGCGACGAGCAGCGCCGCCTCGCCCAGAGGCCGCGGGTCCGAGGCCGCGGACGCCCCGCGCGCGACGTCGTCGCTGAAGGCGTTCACGGCCCCGGCGAGCACGACGTCGCAGTCCTCGTCGAGCACGAGATCGGCGATCGCGAGCGCGTCGAGCAGCGAGGCGCCGGAGGTGTCGACGACGAAGTTCGGCCCGCGCAGGCCGAGGACGTTGGCGACGCGCCCGGAGATGACGTTGGGCATGTTGCCCGGCTGCGTGTACGGCCCCGTCGCGGGGGAGCCCGCGCGGAGCGCGTCGACCGCCGCGCCGGCGAGCGCCGGGCGCACGCCGCGCGCTCTGAGCACCCGCGCCACGCGGTCGCGGAAGATCCGCTCGTTCGCGCGCGCGCCGCGGCGCGTCTTGCCCTCGTGGCCGACGACGACGCCGATGCGATCGCCGAGGTCGCGCGCGGGCAGCGCCGCGAGCGCGCGCTCCGCGGCCATCGCCGCGAGGAGCTGCGACGGGTCCATCGCCTCGAGCGCGTCGGGGAGGACCTTCGCGCGGCCCGGCAGCCGGAGCGCGCGCTCGTCGAACGCGAGGGCGTCCGAGGGCGCGTCCGCGGGCGCGCCGGAGGCGCCGGGGAACACCGCCCCCAGCCCGACGACGCAGAGCGCGCGGCGCGCGTCGCGCGGCCGCGGGCGCGGCGCGTGACGGCCGGGCTGGAACTCCTCGACGACGAGGTGGGCGTTGGTGCCGCCGAAGCCGAAGCTGTCGAGCGCGGCCCGCCGCGGGCCCGCGCCCGCGGCGGGCCACGGGGCGGCCGCCGTCGGGATGAAGAACCGCGAGCGCGCGAGATCGATGCGCGCGTTCGGCGCCTCGAACCCGTGCTGCGGGAAGATCGTGCGCTCGCGCATCGCGAGCACGACCTTGATGAGCGACGCGACGCCGGCGGTCCAGCCCGTGTGGCCGAGCAGCGACTTGACGCTGCCCAGGGCGACGCGCGGCGCGCCCGCCTCGCCGGCGAACACCTCCTCGAGCGCCTGGAGCTCGGTGGCGTCGCCGACCGGCGTCGCCGTGGCGTGCGCCTCGACGTACTGCACGGAGCGCGGCGCGACGCCGGCCCGCGCGTACGCGCGCCGCATGGCCAGGCTCTGCCCGCTGCGCTGCGGCACCGTGACCGACGGGCTCGGACCGTCGCTCGACACGCCGCTGCCGAGCAGCACCGCGAGGGGCCGCTCGCCGCGCCCCACGGCGTCGCCGAGCCGCTCGAGCACGACGACGGCGGCCCCCTCGCCGAACACGACGCCGTCGGCCGAGGCGTCGAGCGGGCGGCTGCCGGTCGCGGAGAGCCCGCCGAACTGCGAGAACTGGCACGCGTTCGGCGGGCCGGGCTGGTAGGCGCCGCCGGCGATCACGACGTCGGCGAGGCCGCGGCGCAGCATCGCGGCGCCCAGGTGCACCGCGTACATCGACGACGCGCAGGCCGCGTCGACGATCACCGCGCGCGCGCCGTCCCCGACGACGTCGCGCACGACGCGCGCGAGCGGCTCGAGGTGGCCGCGGCACGCCGCGCGCCGCTCGGCGTCGAGCCCGAGCCCGCCCGCGAGCGCGTCCACCACGGCCGCGCGGTCCGCCGGGTCCGCGCCGACGTCGGCGAGCGCCCGCTCGACGCCGAGCAGCAGCGTCGCCTCGTCGTGCTCGATCGAGCCGTCCGCCGTGGATCCGAGGATGCACGCGATCCTGAGCGGCGCGCGGCCCCTGAGCGCGGCCGCCTGCTCCCTGGCCTCGGCGAGCGCGCACGCGAGCATGCGGGCCGTCTTGGGCAGCCGCTCGAGCGCGCGGGCGTCGTACCCGGTGCGCCCCGCGTACGGCCCGAGCGCGTCGACGGCGCCGGTCAGCAGGCTGTAGGTCTTGTCGGCGGCGCGGCCGGGGCACAGGAAGTCGGCCGCGAGCTCCGGGTGTCGCTCGCCGCTGTCGACGATCCCGCTCGTCCCGGCGCGGAGCTGCGCGAGGTAGGCGTCGACGCCGCCGGCCCCCGGCAGCACCGCGCCCATGCCGACGATCGCGATCGGCTCCGCGCCCGCCGGCGCGCCTCCGGCCTCGCGCGGGCCCGCCGCGGGCGCGGCCGGGCTCGCGGGCGCGGCTTCCGCGCGCGGGCGGCCGCCCTCCCCGCCCTCGCCGGGGAGCGGCGCGACCTCCGTCAGCGCGCGCCCCGCGGCGCAGAGCGCCTCGACGACGCGCCGGTGCTCGGCCACGACGTCCTCCCCGGCTCGGAACGTCGCGATCATGCGCAGCCCCGGCTCCGCCGGCGCGCTCCGCCGCGCGAGCGCCGTCAGGGTGCCGCCGCCGCCGCACTCGACGAAGGTGCGGACGCCCGCGCCGACCAGATCGCGGACCGCCGCCCCGAAGTCGAGCGGCGTCACGAGGTGCATGGGCAGCAGGCGCGCGGGCGCGAGCGGCCCCTCGCCGTAGTACACGCGATCGAGGGGCGAGTACGTGGCCAGCGCGGGCCGCGCCGCGGGGATGCGCCCGAGCGCGCTCGCGAACGGACCGACCGCCGGCGCGAGCAGCGGCGAATGGAAGGCGTGGCGGCTCGCGAGCGCGGTGGCGCGGACGCCCGCGCCCGCGAGCCGCCGCGCGAGCGCCGCGATCCCGTCCGCCGAGCCCGACGCGACGGCCTGGTCGCTCGCGTTGACCACCGCGACGAACACGTCGTCCCGGCCCAGCGCCCGCACCTCGTCGCGGAGGCGCTCCTCGCTGGCGTGCGCCGCGAGCATGCGGCCGGGCGGCGCGTCGCGGAGGGCGAGCGCCCGCCGGCACACGATCTCGGCGGCCGTCGCGAGGGGGAAGGCGCCGCCCGCGGCGAGCGCGGCGATCTCCCCGAGGCTGTGCCCGGCCACGACGTCCGCCTCGAGCCCTGCGGACCGGAGCAGCGCGACGGCGACGTGGTCCTGGAGCAGGATGCCGAGCTGATCGAGATCGGGGCACGCCTCGAGGGCGGCCCGCGCGTCCGCCTCCCCCCGGGCCACGAGCGCCTCGATCGACGCGCCGAGCAGCGCGCGCGCCGCAGGCTCCGCCGCGGCGACGGCCTCCCGCGCCGCCGCGAAGCGCGCGTGGAGCGCGCGCAGGAGCGCGAGGTCGAACGAGCCCTGGCCGGGCAGCAGCAGCGCGATCTTCGCGCCGCGCTCGCCCCCGGGCGCCGGCCCGCCCGCGCGCGGAGGCTCCTCCGCCGCGCCCCACCGCGCGTGGTGCGGGCGCGACGCGTGCAGCGGCGCGCGCGCGACCTCGGCGCCGTACCGGCGGAGGCGCTCGGGGAAGAGCTCGCGCAGCGCGGCGCCGCCCCGCAGGGCGAGCTCGACGAAGCGCGGGTGCGGCACGCGCTCGTCGAGGGCCCCGACGTGCTGGGTCACCGACCTGGGCAGCGGCGCGAGCTCGTCGCTCGTCGCGGAGACGGCGACGATGCGCTGGTAGCCGCACGCCACGGGCTCGCCGTCGAAGCGGACCGTGCGGAAGTAGCCGTACGCGCTCGATCGCGTCACGGCGCCGAGCGACATGAAGATCGCGACGCGCTCGCCCACGCGGACCGGCGAGAGGTTCCGGCTGTAGCCCTCGGTGGTGAGCAGCCGGATCGCGGCGCGATCGTCCTCGTGCGGGAGCGTGCCGTCCGCGGCCTCGGCGAAGTAGAGCGCCTCGCGCGCGATGCACTGGAAGCGGAAGTTCGTGAGGTAGTGATGGCTCCCGTAGGCCATGCTGTCCTCGAACGTCACGCAGTACGGAACGACGAAGAACGCGTCCATGAATCCTCTCCACGCGGCCCGCCCGCGCGCTCGGGCGACGCACGCCCGGCGCCGCGCGCCGGCCGACGTGCCGTGCATCCCTCAGCGCCACGGTGCCCGGGCCGCTCGATTATGTGTACCTACACCTAAATGCGCGCGACGAGCCCGCGGCCGCCGGCCCCGCGCCGGCGCCGCGAGCGCGCGGCCGGCGTCACCGCGGCCCGGACGAGGGATCGTCAGGGCGCGCCGTGGCCGTCGGACCGCGAGGCGGGGCCAGCGCGTCGAGCGGACGGGACAGCCCCGCGACGCCGGATAGGTGTAGCTACACCTGTACAGATGTCAAGCAGCGGAATCCATGGGATTTGGCCGTTCGCCAGAAAACAGTGTATATACACTTTTATGGTCGACTTCTCCCGCGCCGCCCGGACCATCGCAGGCCAGTGCGCGCTGGTGCGGGTGCGCCGCGCGTCGCGCGTGCTGACGCGGCTCTACGATGAGAGCCTGCGGCCGGTGGGGCTCCAGGCGTCGCAGCTCACGCTGCTCGTCGCGGTCGCGACGTGCGGCGACGAGGGCGTGACGATCGGGGCGCTGGCCGACGGGCTGGTCATGGACCGGACGACGCTCACGCGGAACCTCGCGCCGCTGGAGAAGGCGGGGCTGCTCCGCGTGGCGCGCGCGCCCGACGACGCGCGCGTGCGCCTCGTCTTCCTGACGCGCCAGGGAGAGCGCGCCATCGAGGCGGCGTTCCCGCTGTGGGAGCGGACGCAGAAGCACGTCCGCGAGCAGCTCGGCGAGCGCGAGGCCGACGCGCTCCGCGAGGAGCTCGGTCGCGTCGTGGCCCTGGCCGCGCGGCCCGCCGAGGCGCCTGCCGCGCGCCCCGCCGGGGCGCCCCCCGTCAAGGCGCCTCCCGCGCGGCCTGGCAAGCGCCGAGCGAGGTGATCGCTCCTCAGCGCCCCCGCGCCGGGCGGCGGGCGAGCTCCGCCTCGACGAGCGCGCGGAACGTCGCGATCGCGGGGTCCGGCCGATCGCGCCGCCACACCGCGCCGACCCGGAAGATGGCCTCCGGCAGGGGCAGCCGCATCGGCGCGACGCGGGCAGCGCGCCCCTTCATCGCCGACGCCGGCAGCAGGGCCACGCCGATCCCCGCCTCGACGAGGGCGAGCACGGTGGCGAAATCGCGCGCCTCCTGCGCCACGCGCGGCCGGAAGCCGAGGTGCGCGCAGACGCGCAGCACGTGGTCGTGGAAGCTCACCGACACGGCGCGGGGCAGGAGCACGAACGGCTCCTCGCCGAGCGCCCGCGGGCCCGCGGCCTCGAGCGCCGCGGCGCGCCCGCGCGGCGCCGCGGCCACGAGCCGGTCGCGCACGACCTCGAGCGACGCGAGGTCGGGCGGCGCCGGCAGCCGCACGAAGCCCAGATCGAGCGCGCCGGAGCGGAGCGCGTCGAGCTGGGCGGGCGTCGACATGTCCTGGAGCTCGACGTGCACGCCCGGCGCCCGCTGGCGGAAGCGCACGACGACGCGCGCCACGAGCGCGGCCGTCGCGACCCCGAAGCCGAGCCGCAGCGCGCCGGCCTCGCCGCGCGCGATCCGCCGCGCGCGCGCGAGCGCCTGATCCACGTCCCGCAGGAGCGCGCGCGCGTCCTCCGCGAGCTGCCGCCCGAGCGCGGTGGGCGCGACGCCGCTGCGGCCGCGCACGAACAGGGCCCCGCCGAGCTCGTCCTCGAGCTGCTTGAGCTGCTTGCTGAGCGCGGGCTGGCTGATGTGCAGCGCCCGCGCGGCGCGCCCGAAGTGCAGCTGCTCGGACAGCGCCGCGACGGCGCGGAGGTGGTGCAGGTCCATTCGATTCCTTCACGTTATCGATCCGGCCGCGACATGTCATTGGACGCATCGAACGCCCGCCCCCACCTTCCGGCGTACAGCCCCCGGGCCCGCACGCGGCCCTGGCGCCGCCGCAGGCGGCCCTGCTGCCGCGCGGAGGCCCCCCCACCGCCGAGGATTCGATGGATCCAGGGATCGCGCTCGACACGGATGGTCAGCTCTCGCCCGCGCCTCGCGGCCGCGGCGGCGCGGCGCCTCGCCGCCTCGACGCGCCGGCGGCGCGCGGCGCCCCGCGGCCCGCGCCGCCGCCGCACCTGCGCGCGGCGCGCGTCGGCGTCGCGGCGGCGTTCTTCCTGTACGGCGCGGCGTTCGCGACCTGGGTCGTGCGCATCCCCTCGGTGCGCGAGGCCCTCGCGCTGAGCCCGGCCGAGCTCGGCGGCGCCCTGTTCGGCGCCTCCGCGGGCGGGATCGTGGCGATGCCGGTCGCCGGCTGGCTGGCCGGCCGCGCCGGCAGCCGGCCGCTCCTCCGGGCCGCGCCCCTCGCGCTCGGCGCGGCGCTCGTGCTGCCCGCGCTGGCGTCGAGCCTGCTCACGCTCGCGCTCTCGCTCTTCGTGATGGGCCTCGCGGGCGGGGCGCTCAACATCGCCGTCAACGCGCAGGGCACCGCGGTCGAGCGCGCGTACGGGCGCCCGATCTTCTCGTCGCTCCACGGGCTGTTCAGCCTCGGCGGGCTCGCCGGCGCGGCGCTCGGCGGCGCGCTCATCGACCGGGGCGTCCCGACCCTCGCGCACCTCGCGGCGGTCGGGGCGGCGATCGGCGCGCTGGCGCTCTGGGCGACGCGGTATGCGCTCCCCGCGGCGCCGTCGCCGGCGACCGGGGGGACGCCGGCGACGGCGGCGGCGGGCGGGCCCTCGCTCCGGGCGCTCGCGCCGCTCTTCGCCATCGCGTTCTGCGTGCTCGTCGGCGAGGGCGCGATCGCCGACTGGAGCGCCGTCTACCTGCGCGACGTGGTCGGCGCCTCGCCCGCGGCGGCCGCCGCGGGCTACGCCGTGTTCTCGATCGCGATGACCGCCGGCCGGCTCGTGGGCGACCGGCTCGACGCCGCGCTCGGGCCGCGCCGGCTCGTGTACCTCGGCGGCCTCGCCTCGGCGCTCGGGCTCGGCGTGGCGCTCGCGGTCCCGGGCTTCTGGACGGTGCTCGTCGGCTTCGCCGGCGTCGGCGCCGGGTCGTCGGTGGTGTTCCCGATCGCGCTGCGCGCCGCCAGCGGCGACGGCGGCCCCGGGACCGAGGCGGCGCTCGCGGCGGTCTCGACCGCGGGCTTCCTCGGGTTCCTCGTGGGCCCGCCGGTCATCGGCGTGACCGCGTCGTACGTGTCGCTGCGCGGCGCCCTCGGCTGGGTCGTCCTCGCGAGCGCCGTCATCGCCCTCCTCTCGCCGGCCGTGCAGCGGCGGAAGGTCGCGCCCGGCGGCGCGTGACCCGCGCGACCCCGGCGGGTCAGCCCGGCCGGTTGCGCATGAAGTCCGCGACCTCGGCGAAGCGCTGGTCGAGGAAGGCGCGGAGCGGCGCGGGCACGTCGACCTCGGCCATGGCCGCGCGCATGCAGCGCATCCAGGCGTCGCGCATGGCGACGTCGACCGGCACGCGGGCGTGGCGCATCCGCAGCCGCGGGTGGCCGTGCGCCGCGATGTAGTCCTGCGGGCCGCCCAGCCAGCCGATGAGGAAGAGCGCGAGCCGGTCGCGGCTCTCGCGGCAGACCTGGCCGCGCTCGTCGCACACGTGCAGGCGCGCGAGCGCCGGCTCGTCGCGGGCCATGAGGTCGTAGAAGCGCTCGACCAGCCGGCGCACCGCGGGCTCGCCGCCCAGCAACGGGAAAGGGTCTCAGCCGCTCCGTCCATGGAGGGCCGCATCTAGCGGATCTCGCCCGGCAGCGCACCCCGCTCCCGGGCGCCCGGCTCGGCTCTCGCGGGTTCCTCCTTGGACCCCCCCCTGAACCGCGCTGGACAGTTCGTTGGAATCATCTCCAACATACTGGAATCATGCTAATCTCCCGACATGGATCAGGATCCGGAGCTCTCGGGGAGGCTGGCGAAGAACATCAAGCAGCTGCGGGAGGCGCGCGGGCTGACGCAGCAGCAGCTGGCCAAGCTGGCCGGCGTGCCTCGGGCGACGTGGGCGCACCTGGAGTCCGGCGCGGCCAACCCGACGCTCGGGGTCCTGCACCGCGCCGCCGCGGCCCTCCAGGTGTCGATCGAGGAGATGCTCTCCGCGCCCCGCGCCACCTGCCAGCTTTACCCGCGGGACACGCTGCCGACGCGCTCACCGGGGCAGGCGATGATCCGCAAGCTCTTGCCGGATCCGATCCCGGGCATGGAGATCGAGCGCATCGAGATCCCCGGGGGCGGGCGGATGACGGGCGTCCCGCACACCCCGGGCACCCGCGAATACCTGACGTGCGAGACGGGCGAGCTCCAGCTCGTGGTCGGCGGCGAGCGGTTCACGCTCGGCGCGGGCGACGTCGCGGTGTTCCGTGGCGATCAGCGCCACTCGTACAACAACCCCGGAAAGCAGGTCGCGGTCGGCTACTCGGTGGTGCTGCTGGCGCGGGTGATCTGAGGGTCTGACGGCGCAGCGACGCTCGACGCCCGATCAAGGCTCAGTCCGCAAGCGCGGGCCTCCAGGGCGCGAGCACGTCCTCGACCGTGTAGCTTGCAGCCTCGGCCGCGCTGAGCTGCGTGGACTCGGCGGCTCGCTCGCTCGGCTTCGCGCCAGGTCCCGTGGTCACGTGCCGCGTGGGAGCCGGCGGTCGCGCGCCGCAACAACGAGGTGCCGATCCTGCTCGTGCTCTTCGTGCGTTGGGAGGCCGCCGGCGCCCCGCAGCCGCACGGTATACTCGCCGGCGAGCGATCCCTGCCATGGATGCACGAATCAACCTGGACCTCAACGACGTCGCGCTCTTCGTGCGGGTCGTGCAGGCGCGCAGCTTCTCTGCCGTTGCCCGCGAGCGCGGGGTCCCTGGCTCGACGGTGAGCCGGCGCATCGCGCGGCTCGAGTCCGTGCTCGGCATCCGGCTCCTCGAGCGCACGACCCGCCGCCTTCGCCTCACCGACGCGGGGCAGGCGTACTTCGCCCACGCCGAGCGGGCGGTCGACGACGTCTGGCAGGGGACCGATCGCGTCCGCGAGCTGCGCAAGGAGCCGCGCGGCCGCGTGCGGGTCCTCGCGCCGATCGTCCTCGGCGCCTCCGTGGCGAACGTCATTTACACCTACCTCGCGAAGCACCCTGGCGTGTCGATCGACCTCGAGCTGGACGAGCGGCGGATGGACCTGCTCGCCGAGGGGTTCGACATCGCGATCCTCAAGGGGAAGGCGGACAGCGGCGATTTCGTCGCGCGCGCGCTGTGGCGGTCGACGCGGAAGCTGCTCTACGCGAGCCCGCGTTACCTCGAGGCGCGCGGCGCGCCGCGGCGGGTCGAAGACCTCGCGCGCCACGACTGCATCGCGACGCGCGCGACGGAGGGGTTCGCGACGTGGACGCTCTACCAGGGGCGCAGCAAACGAAGGGTCACCGTCGCGCCGCGCTTCTACGTGAACGAGTTCTCCGCCGCCCACGGCGCGGCGCTCGCCGGCGTCGGCATCGCGATGCTCCCGGAGGTGCGCTGCCTCGAGGACGTGGCCGAGGAGCGGCTCGTCCGCGTCCTCGACGGGGTTGAGGGCGAGTCGGGCGGCGTCTACCTCCTCTATCGCGCCCATGGTTCGCTGACGGCGGCGGTCCGCACGTGCATCGACCATTTCCTCGCGGAGCTGCCGTCGACCGACCCGAGCCGCGTCGCGCACCAACGTCGCGCCTGAAGCCAGCCGGGCCGCCCACGCCCTCGCCTCGTCCACACCGATCGTCGGAACGTCCCTCGATCAGATGCCGACTCCGGCCTTCCTCGCGTGCGCGAAGACCTGGGCCGGAGTGACCGTGGCGGCGACCCGCTCGGCGCCGGGAACGCCGAAGTCGATCCAGCCCGAGTTGAACGAGTCCTCCATTTCCTCGAAGGGACCTGTGGTGCCGGGCGCCATGCCTCGAGCCTCCAGGCTGGCCGTCCACTGCTCGCGGGGGATCGACCGTGCCTTGACCGGCCGGCCGAGCGCCTCGCTCATCGCGCGGGCGAGGTCGTCCGGGCTCATCGGAGAGCCGAGCTCCACGATGAGCTTGCCGCTCCAGCCGCCGACGAGCCGACGGGCGACCTCCTTGCCGATGTCCTCCGTGGCGATCATCGGCACGGGGCGATCCGTCGGCGACCGGTACGTGTCGAGCCATCCGGTCGAGGCAGCCGTCTTGAGGCTGAACGTGTAATTCTCCAGGAACGAGCCGGCCCGGAGAAAGGCGGTCGGAAAGGGCAGGTCGCAGAGCGCCTGTTCCAGCAGGTGGGTCGTGGTGATGAGCCCGAGGCCGCTGCTCTGCTGCGATCCGATGGAGGACAGCACCACGAGCCGTGGCGGCGGCGCCTTGCGCAGCGCCTCGCGGAAGCTTTCGATGATGGCCTTCGCCTCCGGGAAGCCCGGCGCCGGGGCGAGCAACGGGGGCAGCATGAGGTAGGCTCCCTCGACTCCTTCCATGGCCGCGGCGACGGCCGCGGCGTCGCTGAAGTCTCCCCGGCGGACGTCAACGCCCTCCTGCGACCACGCGGCCGCCTTGCGCGGGTCGCGGGCCAGCGTGCGCACGGCGTGACCGCCTGCGAGCAGCTGCCGCGCGGCCGCACCACCCACCTGCCCGGTGATTCCTGACACGAAGAACATGATCGAACTCTCCTCTCACCCCGGCGGTGTCGGGGTGTCCCAGACCGGCCTTGTGTGTCAATCCGCTGGCCTGCATGGCCGCTCGTCGGCCTCCGCCTGTGGCTGCATGCGCCGATACGTAGCCCTCGCGTCCGCAGCGCACCAGATTGTTCACCGGCAACCGATTGTTGCCATGGATGCACGAATCGACCTGGGCCTCGACGACGTGCCGGGTTGCGCTGAGCGAACGCTCCTCGACGATGCGCACGAGCACCGACACGTCCCGCAGAGCATCGGGCCCCCTCGATGTTCCACTCCTCGAACGCGGCCGTTCCAGAACGCCGCCTGGTTCCGCCCCGTGTGTCGCCGCATGCTCCAGGCGTCACGATGCGGAGATGAAATGAACAAGAGAGAGCTTGGCAATACGTTGAATCTCGTGGTCTGCGCCGGCGTCGCATTCGGCCTCTCCACGGCTTGCTCCGTCGCAGAGGAGCCGGACGCTCCGTTCGAGTCGCTCGATGCGCAGTCGTCCGAGATCATCGGTGGCGAGATCGCCGAGGCGAGCCCCTGGGCCGTCCAGGTCTTCGACGTGCGCGGGAGCACGGGCGACTTCTACCAGTGCACCGGCACGCTGGTCGCGCCGCGCTGGGTGCTCACGGCGCAGCACTGCATGGCGGACGAGGGCGAGACGTCGGCGGTTCGGGTCGGCAGCAACACGTACGGCGCGGGCCAGCGCATCGCGGTCGACGCCGTCGAGGTGCCCTCGGCCGCGGCCGACATCGCGCTGCTCCACCTGACCGAGGACGCCGATGGCCCGTTCGTCCAGCTCGCCGAGGCGACGTCGGACGCGATCGGCAGTGACGCGACGGCCTACGGCTGGGGGAGCGAGGGCACGCCGCTGGTGATGGCGCCGTCGCTCAAGAAGGCGATCCTCCACATCGACGGCCGGTATTCCGACGAGGAGCTCCTGGCGACCGGCGTGACGGGCTCGGGCTGGAGCGGCGACTCCGGCGGCCCGTGGTTCGTCGACGGGCGTCAGGTCGGCGTGTTCTCGGGCGTGAACGGGCAGGACGGCACGAACCTGCACGCGACGCACCTCGGCGTCGACGTCGCGCGCCACCGCGCCTGGATTGACGCCACGATCGCCGGCGGCCCCACCGTCCACCCCAGCGACCAGGTCGTGCTCCACGATCTCTCGGACTTCTCCGGCGTCTCGCAGGGCTTCGGGCTCGGCCACCACGACCTCGCGGGCCTGAGCATCATCGGCAACGACCGCGCGAGCGCGATCGAGGTCCCCGCCGGGCTCCGGGTCACGGCCTTTTTTCACAACGACTTCGGGGGCGAGGCGCGCGTGTTCACGTCGGACACGGACCTCGTGGCCGCGGGCTTCAGCGACGTGATCTCGAGCATCGTCGTGGCGCTTGCGTCGGACCCGCAAGCGGACGTGGTCACCCTCTACGAGCACGCCGACTTCTCGGGCGACTCGGTCGTGTACGGCGTCGGCTCCTCCCTCTTTTTTAGCAGCCCATGGGACCAGAGGGTCAGCTCCGTCCGCGTCCCCGCCGGCTTCAAGCTGACGCTCTACGACGGGCTCTGGCGATACTCGGCCGAGTCGCGCGTCTTCACGACGGACGCGAACCTCGCCCCCCACGGCTTCGACGACAAGACCCGGAGCTTTTTGATCGAGCGCTTGTAGGAGCGGGCGAGCGCGGGCGGCGCGCTCGCCTGCGCGCCCTCGCCGCCGCTCACCCCATGTCGCCGCCGCCGAGGGCGCGCGACGCGGATCCTCGCTGTACGCTGAAGCTCAGGGCCGGCCGATCACGACGATGCCCGTCGTCTCGCAGGAGCGCTGGACGAGCCGCGCCGCCCTCAGCGCCGCCTTCGCCCGGCGAGCGCCGCGCAGGCGAGCAGCGCGAGCGCCGCGCCGCCGGCGGGGCGCTCGCCGCCTGCGCCGCCGGCGACGCTGCAGCTCCCGCCGTCCTCCACCTGCCCGCCGTCCCCGCCGCCCGCGCCGCCGCTGGCCGCGCCCCCGCCCGCGCCACCGCTGGCCGCGCCGCCGCCCGCGCCGCCGCTGCTTGCGCCGCTGCCGCCGCCGCCCGCGCCGCCGCTGCTTGCGCCGCTGCCGCCGCCGCCCGCGCCGCCGCTTGCGCCGCTGCCGCCGCTGGCCGCGCCCCCGCCCGCCCCGCCGCCGCCCGTCCCTGTCCCCGGATCGCAGGTCCCCCCGGGATAGAGATCCGCCGCCGCCCACTCGGGCTGCACGGGTGGCGCGAAGCTCGGCTCCGCGCTCGGCGGGTCTTTCCTGTAATAGCAAGGCTTGCAGGCGTGCGCGGTCTCGCTCGCCGCGTTCCCTGCCGCGTCAATCGCGCTGACCCGGAAGCACAGCGCCTCGGGTGCGTCGGCGCCGTCGAGCACGTCCGCTGTCCGGTGGATCGCCCGGGTGGACGACGCGGCGCGCGCGAACGCGCTCTCCGAGAACACGGGCCTCGAGAAGGAATCGTCCCGGAACGCCTCGATCGTGTAGATCACGGGGCTCGCGCCCAGGGCCGGCGCTTCCCCGTCGATCGTCAGCCACCACGCGAGATCGCTGCTCGTCTGGCAGTCACCGCCGCTCGACTTGAAATCGGCGTAGTCGTGGAGATTGAACGAGAGCCCGGCAGGCGCGGCGGGGGCGGTCGTATCGGCGGCGCCTGCCGTGAGCTCGATCCTCGTCACCTCGCACGGCCCCGTCGAGCAGAAATCGCCCTCGATGACGATCGCCTGCCCTTCACCGGGCGGCGGCTCGATCCGCGCGGCGAGGCTGTGCCCGGTCGCGGGGACGTCCGGCGCGAGCACGAGGTTTGCCGGCTCGCCGTCGACCGTCGCCGACACCCCCTCCAGCGAGATCTCGAAACCGTAGAAGAAGAGCGCCGCATTCCCGGGGTAGGTCGCGCCGCTCTCCGGAAAGGTCTCCATCAAACCGGGCAGCGGAGGGCTGCACGCGTCCGCGCTCGACTCACCGGCGAGGATCCAGGTCAGGCCCGCAGCGATTCCGATAGACCAAGAGCGTAAGTTCATCATGGACGTCAGCATATCAGGAACCCCCAGCGATGCGCCGCACGCTGGGTGCCTGAAGCGTGCTCTGCGCCCCTGGCCATGGGGGCGCCGCGGTGAGCGGGCTCCCAGAGCGCCGCCCTCGCGCGAGCTCACCGCTCCTCGGGCGTCATCCACTTCGCCCCGACGGTCGGTCTCCACCCCGCGAGCAGCTCCAGCAGGGCCTCCGGCTCATCGGCCACCTGCAGCATCGCGCGATGCGCCGGCCGCAAGAACCGCTCGGCCTCGACGTGATCGAGGAACGCGATCAGCAGCCGGTAGTACCCCGCCACATCGAGCAACCCCACCGGCTTCTGCTGCGAGCCGAGCTGGGTCCAGGTCCACACCTCGAACATCTCCTCGAGCGTGCCGATCCCCCCCGGCATCGCGACGAACGCGTCCGACAGCGCCGCCATCGTCGCCTTGCGCTCGTGCATCGTCTCGACGACGTGGAGCTCCGAGAGCCCCGTGTGCCCCACCTCGCGCGTGTTCAGGAAGCCGGGGATCACGCCGATGACCTCCCCCCCGCGCGCGAGCGCCGCGTCGGCGATCACGCCCATGAGGCCCACGTGACCTCCCCCGTAGACGAGCCCTATCCCGCGCTCCGCGAGGAGCTCCCCGAGCCGCACCGCCGCCGCGCGGTACGCCGGCGAGGCGCCGGTGCTCGATCCGCAGTAGACACAGATCCTCGACAGGGTTGTGGTCATGCCCCGAGCCTACGCCCGCGGGCGCGCCCGTTCCAGGGCTGCTCGGCGCGCGCGGCGCCGAGCAGCCCGCGCCCCCCGGGGCCCGCTAGTCCTTGTCGAGCTTGCCGACCAGGCTCAGCGTGAAGAACGCCCCCATGTACTTGAAATGCGGGCGCACCTGCATGTCGACCTTGTACCAGCCGGCGTTCCCCGGCACCTCGGTCACGATGATCTTCGCCTTCCGCAGCGGCCTGCGGCCCCGGACGCTCGCGGAGACCACGTCCTGATCGGCGACGTACTGGCCGATCCAGTCGTTCAGCTCCTTCTCCAGATCGGCGCGCTCCTTCCACGTCCCGATCTGCTCGCGCTGGAGCACCTTCAGGTAATGCGCGATACGGCACATGATGAACATGTACGGAAGCTGCGTCCCCAGCCGGTAGTTCATCTCGGCCGCCCTGCCCTCCTCGCTCTGGCCGTAGAACTTCGGCTTCTGCGCGGAGTTCGCCGAGAAGAAGCAGGCGTTGTCCGAGTCCTTGCGGAACGTGAGGCCGATGAACCCCTCCTCCGACAGCTCGAACTCGCGCCGCTCCGTGAGCATGATCTCGGTCGGCACCTTCGTCTGGATCTCGCCCATCGCCTCGTACTGGTGGAGCGGCAGGTTCTCGACCGAGCCGCCCGCCTGCGGGCCGATGATGTTCGGGCACCAGCGGTACTTGGCGAAGCTGTCCGCGAGCCGGGTGGCGAACGCGAACGTCGCGTTGCCCCAGCAGTACGCGTCGTGCTGGCCGATCACGTCCTCCTCGTAGTTGAACGCCTTCACCGGGACGGTGTTGGCGCCGAACGGCAGGCGGAGCAGGAAGCGCGGCATCACGAGCCCGACGTAGCGCGCGTCCTCGGTCTCCCGGAACGCGTTCCACTTCGTGTACTGCGGGCCCTCGAAGAGCGCCTTCAGGTCCTTCAGGTTCGGCAGGCCGAGGAAGTCCTTCAGGCCGAAGAACTGCGGGCCCGCCGCCGCGAGGAACGGCGCGTGCGACATCGCCGCGACCGCGGCGCACTTCTGGAGGAGCGCGACGTCCTGCGGCCCCGGCCCGAACTCGTAGTTCGCGATGATCGCGCCGACCGGCTTGCCGCCGAACTGGCCGAACTCGGCCGAGTAGACGATCTTGTACAGCCCGCTCTTCGGCACCTCGGGCGCGTCCTCGAAATCCGCGAGGAGGTCGTCCTTGGAGCAATTGAGCATCTCGACCTTGACGTTCTCGCGGAAGTCGCAGCGGTCGATCACGAACTTGAGCCCGCGCCAGGCGGACTCGAGCTTCTGGAACGTCGGGTGGTGGAGGATCTCGTCGATCTGCCGCGAGAGCTTGACGTCGATCTCCGCGATCAGCGCGTCGACGAAGGCCTTGTCGACCTTCTCGCCCTCGCGCCGCGGGGCGACGAGCTCCGAGATGAAGGCCTGCACGCCCCTCTTGGCGATCTCGTACCCCTCGTCGCCGGGCGTCATCTTCGTCTCGGCGAGGATCTCGTCGAGCAGCGAGCCCCCCTCGAGGCTCTGGACGCCGGCGCTCCCCGCGGCCTGTGTCTCTGTCGCCATCGGTCACTCCCCTTCCTTGTCGAGCCCGAGCTCGCTCACGATCTTGTTGCGCTGGGCCGGGTCGCTCAGGATCTGCTGGATCTTGTTGCGGAACGCCTTCTCGTTCCCGAGCGGGCCCTTGAGGGCCGTCAGCGCGGCGCGCAGGTCGAGCAGCTTCTTGAGCTCCGGCACCTGGTTCGCGATCGCCTCCGGCTCCATGTCGCTCAGCCGGCGGAACTTCAGGTTGACGGTGAGCTCGCTGTTCTCCTGCTCGGAGAGGACGTCCTTCACGTTGAAGGTGAGCGCGAGCTTCTGCTCGCTCATGACCTTCTGGAAGTTGTCCTTGTCCACGTTGATCGGCTTGCGATCCTCGAGGGGCCGCGGATCCGGCCGCATCGTGTAGTCGCCGAGCATGAGGAGCTTCAGCGGAAGCTCCACATCCTCCTTCGCGTTCCCGGTGGCCGGCTTGTAGGTGATGTTCACGCGCTCTTTCGGAGCGACTGATCCCTCTTTCATCGCAGGCTCCTTTCCCCGTCGGCAGCGGGCGGAGCGCCCGCAGGCCGCACGAGCATAGACCAAAACGCGCGGCCGGCGGGCAAGCTTCTCGGCGCCGCGCCGGGGCCGTCATTCCCCGAGCGAGAGCTTCAGGGCGAGCGCCGCGTCGAGCTGGCACACGCGCTCGAAGGCGAGCTCCTCCCTGGCCTTGGCCTCGGGGGCGACGTCGTAGCCCTGGTTCAGGACGCGGTAGCATGTGTGCAGGGCGGCGTAGAGCTCCGCGCACAGCGCCGGCTGCCAGGTGGTGAGTCGGTGGTGCTCGACGACCTGCTCCAGCGCCTCGAGCTGCGCGCGCGCCACCAGGAACTGCGACAGCTCGATGTTGATCTGGGCCATCGCGAGCTTCGCGCGGAAGCGGTCCAGCGCCGACGGCGCGGCGGCCGCGGCCTTCTCGAGGAGGACCATCGCCTCGATCGGCTGCTGGTTGGCGACGAACCCGCGGGCCTCGGAGAGCGGCTTGTCGAGGTAGCTCCGCGGCCGCGCCGCGGCGCCGTTCTGCGCGGCGCCGCCGAGGACGGCCGCCACCTCGGTCGAGAGCCAGGCTTGCGTCTCGTCGTCCGCGAACGGCATGCCGTCGTTGAACTTGAGGGTCGGCAGGAGCGGCGCGCGGAGGAGCAGGACGGCCACCTCGATGAGCACGGCCCGCCGGGCCTCGGCGTAGTCCTCGCCGAGCTGATCGAGCGCGTGGGCCGCGTACCGGTGCGGATCGAGCCAGAACGGGTAGTTCGACGCGAACTCGTCGGCGACCGGCAGGATGTCGGCGAACGCGCCCTGGCTGGTCAGGGCGGGGAGCGCCTGCCGCACGTGATCGGGCGGCGGCGGGATCGGCGTGGCGCCGCTCGGCGACGAGGCCCCCGGATCGTCGAGGATGTCGATCCAGAGCCCGGCCCGGAGGATGCGGTACCCGGCCGCGCGCTTCGGATCCGCGGCCCGGAGCGCGTCGCCCACGCGCGCGAGCAGCAGCGCGCAGCGGCCGAGGGCGGAGAGCGCGGAGTCCTCGTCGGTGATCGCCTCGACGCTGAGCCCCGGGTCGCCCGCGGGCGCGGCGGCGGGCGGCGCGGCGATCTGCGTCGGCGGCGGGGCCACCACCGCCGCGGCGACCGGCGCCGCGACCAGCGCCGCCTGCGCCTGCGGCGCGGGCTCGGGCTTCGGCGGCGGCGGCGGCGGAGGTGGCGGCGGCGGCGGGGCCTCCGCGGGCAGGCTTGCGACGAGGCTCCGGATCGTGTTCCGGAGGGCGCCGAAGCCGCCGTAGGCGTCGCCGAGCTTGTCGCTGAGGTCGACGTCGAGGGCGCGGCTCACCTGGTCGAGGGCGTTCACGACGTCGCGCTCCGCGGCGGAGGGCGTGAGGCCGGCGAGCGCGTCTGCCGCGAGATCGCCGAACCAGGAGCACAGGTTGCCGCGCGCCTTGGGCCGCCGGAGCGCGGGGTACATGGTGTCCCAGAACGCGCTGTTCAGCTCCTGCACGAGCACGAGCCCGTCGAGCAGCCCGGGGAGCTTGTCGAGCTGCGCCCTGGCGGTCGCGTAGTAGAGCGCGACGCGAAAGTCCTTGGACTTCTCGCTCAGGATCTCGTCGGCGCCGCTCGCGACGCGGCCCCAGTCGACCTTGCCACCGGCGAGCGACTGCATCTTGTCGATCTCGTTCTTGAGGGCCTCGAACGCCTCGTCGTAGGTGACGTCGGCGCCGACGCCGCCCTGGATGGGCGCGAGCAGCGTCTCGACTCGCGCCCTGGCTTGTGTGATCGCGTCTTCAGCGGCCATGGGTCGCGCAGGATATCAAGACGTCCCGGGCGTGGACGGCGAATTGGCGCGGCGAGGCGCGACGCCCGGGCCACGGCGTCGCGGCCCGGGTCCCCGGACGTCCCGGCGCTCTACCCGCCGAGGCCCTCGAGGAAGCTGTCGAGCGACCGATCGGTGCGGGCGACGAGCGCGTCGAGCTCCGGACCGAGCGCGTGTCGGGAAACGTGCTCCTCGACGGGGGGAGGTCCGCAGAGATCGGCGATGTGCTCGGCGTGGGCGGTGGGCGCGATCAGCTCGCGGAACGAGGCGACGTGGGGCGGGCCGAGGTGGAGGAGCAGGGTGCGCTGGGGGGACCAGAACGCGTTCATCAGGGTGCGGCCCCAGCGGGACAGGCGGAGGGTCATGTCCATCCAGACGGCGGCGGCGTAGGCGTCGCCGGCGCCGAGGGGCAGCCTGAGGGCGAGGCCGGTCTTCGGGAGCTCGTGGCCGCGGAAGGGCATCACGGAATCAAGGATGTTCTGCACGACCCAGAAGCGGCTCTCGTCGGTGCCGAACCCGGCGTCCCAGAGCGCCTTCATCGGCTGGGTCTTGAGCCAGGCGCGGTAGGCGGCGCTCGACGCGTCGGGGTCATCGAGCGAGGGGGGAGTGATCTGCGCGACGCGGTGGAGGAACGCGTCGACGGGCATGGAGCGGCCGCTGGTGGCGAGGTCGTGGGCGGCGGCGAGGAGTGGGAAGAGGGCGATGGGGAGCGACGCGCCGGCGGAGACGAGCTGGTCGTAATCGTAGGAGCCGAAGACGATGATGGGGTAGAGCCGGCCGGCGTTGTCGCCGCTGGCGGCCCAGGCGCCGACGAGGCCGCGGGCGGGCGGCTCATCGCCTTTCGGCTCGCCGTGGAAGATGAAGAGGCCGAGCGCCGACTGATAGTACCCATCGAAGTGGGAACCCATGGCGCGCCGGGCGAAGTCGATGGACGCGCCCAGCCAGCGGTCGAAGGCAGCGAGCTCCTCTCCGCCTGCGTTCAGGCGGATGAAGTCGCCCGTCGCGGGCAGCTTGCCGAAGCAGCCGACCTGCGGCGGAACGGCAGGGCCCTTCTTGCGGCGCCAGAACATGACGGCCGGAGAGTGAACCACGAACGGCGCGGGGAGCGCTACCACCTTGCCGGTCGCCACGGGCGCCTCGCCGATCGCCACGGGCGCCAGCGGGGAGGGGGGGCCGCGCGCGCGGGGGCGGCGGGGCCCCCTCCCGCGAACTCGCGCCTTGTGGTGGCCATGGCCACCTGCACGGACCTGCCGAGATCAGGAGCGACTCGCTTCGCCGCGGGCCGGCGCTCGGGTTCGCGGGGCCCTACCCCGCCGCCCCCGCGCGCGCGGCCCCCCCTCCCCGCTGGCTCCTCTCCAAGAGCGCCCCCGTCCCTGCTCAGCGAGGCCCAGAGGACAGCTCCCCCATTTACCCCCCGATCACAAAGAGCCGGCGGAGGAGGGGGTGTCGTGCGTGGGGCCGGCGGGGTAGGGCCCCGCGAACCCGAGCGCCGGCCCGCGGCGAAGCCCCCCCTCATGGATCGAGTCACCCGTCCAGCGGGCCATAGCCACCACAAGGCGCGAGTTCGCGGGAGGGGGCCCCGCCGGCCCCACGCACGACACCCCCTCCTCCGCCGGCTCCGTTGCAGATCACCCACCCGCGAGTTCGCGGGAGGGGGCCCCGCCGGCCCCACGCACGACACCCCCTCCTCCGCCGGCTCCGTTGCGGATCACCCCTTGCCGAAGCGATCCCCGATGCTGGGCGGGCAGTTCGTGGCGCGGAAGAAGCTCGACGGGAACGGATGATTCCCCCGAGTCGGCCGCACCTCCATCGTGACCGTCACAGGCGGCGCGGTCATCTGCCACGTCACCGTGAAGAGCTGGTCGTTGTCCTTCTGCGCCGTCGTCGTCCCGGCCTCGAACAGGCGGAAGATCCCCCACGGCCCCTCGCGCACCAGCTCCTCGTCGAGCCCGCCCGCGCCGCGCACCTGGATCTTCGCGCCCTTCGGCCCATCCCCGGGCCAGTTGAAGGTGTGCCAGAACTCCTTCTCGTTGCGATAGAGCCTCTTCTGGCCGTCCACCTCGAAGACCACCTCGCTCACGATCGGGCTGACCGTCTTCATGTTGATGTGGAAGACGACCCTGGGCTCCGCCCCCCCGCCCGCGAACAGCGCGTCCGTGATCTCGTCCGCGCGCCTCAGGCAGTTGTACAGGTTCGGGTTGAACGGCGTGAACGGCCTCGCCGCCTGCGGCTGACCCGCCAGGTGCGACCGCGGGTAGTAGTCGTGCCCCACCTTGTAGTGGAACCCCTTGAGGTACGTCTCGTAGAAGCCCCAGAGCACCCCGTCCTGCGGCTTGAAGAACGCCATCGCGTCCTCGAGCGACGCGTCGCGCGACGAGGCGAGGTTGAACGGATAACGATCCTTGATCTTGTCGCGGTAATGCGGCCAGACCTCCACCTCCCAGATCCCGCTCGCCGCGCCGCCGGCGCGCCGCACGACCGCCTTGTACGCCTGCCGGAGGGGGTTCATGAGCAGCGGCCCCATGTGCCGCTGCCCGGTCTCGTCCATCGAGAGCAGCAGCCCCTGCGTCTCCTTCACCGCGTCCTGGAACAGCTGCGTGGCCCGCGACGTGTCCGTGTCCGGCGGCCCGTCCTCGACCACGCTCATCTCCCCCGCGAGCTGCTCGAGCAGGCTGACGTACCGGTTCAGCTTGGGCGCCGGCGGCGGCTGCCCCTCGGCCGCCGGCCCCGGCACCCCGAACTCCACCATCGACGCGAACTTGTCGGGCACCGGATCGTAGTGCTCCGCCTCGCCGCTCGGGAGCAGCCCGCCGAGCGGCCCCGTCCTCCGCTCCGTCCGCTGCCGGAGCTTGCTCTTCACCTGGTCGATGATGCCGCCGTCCGCCGTGAGCACGTTCGGCTTCTCGTCCCGCTGGAACTGCGTCTCGTCCGCGAGCCGCTGCAGCAGCCGCCGGTACGGCCAGTCCGGCGTCGACAGGATCCTGAACTCCCGGATCGCGTCGCGGTTCGTCTTCGGGATCTCGACCTGGATGTCCCGGAAGAACGCCTCCCACTGCGAGATGTAGGCGTTGTCGTAGTCCTGCCGGACGCGATCGAGCTCCTTCTGGATCCGGTCGCCCTGCCGCGACTCCTCGTCCGAGAGCGGGAGCACCCAGAGCTCGCGCTCGAGCTTCTTCTTCCCCTCCTTCAGCGACTCGATCACCTGCGCGTGCCCCTTCGCGGTGTACGGCCCCTCCACCTCGAACCAGTTCCCGGTCCGGTTCCGCTGCGCGCTCTGGACGACCGACAGCACCTCGGGCCGGTCCGCGAACATCTCGTTGAGCGACACCGGCGGATACTTCAGGTTCTCCCGCGTGTTCGGCCCCGCCTCGTCGTACTTCTGGTCCTTGAGGGTCGTCACGAACTGGTCGTAGTAGCGCTTCGTCGGGTCGACCTTCCGGAGCTCGTCGCGCGCCTTCTGGATGAGCGGATCGTTCAGATCCTCGGCGGCCAGCACCCCCCGCCGCACGAGGTCGACGTAGTACGCGACGTGCGGGGCCAGCCTCGCCTTGAGATCGCTCTCGGGCAGATCCGTGATGGGCCTCAGGACGTTGGCCCAGACCTGGGTCAGCCGCCCGACCTGCCACTTCGCCTCCTCCTCCAGCTTGCCCCGGTGCTCCTTGCCGAGCAGGAGGTAGCTGCGCAGGGCGTTGTAGCCGTCCAGGTACTCTCTCTCGCGCACCGTCTCGAGCTCGCGCTCGAGCTGCGCCTTCGCCGGGGCGACGAAGCCCTCCTTGAGGCTCTTGATGTACTGCTCCAGCGTCGGCGGGAACAGCTTGTCCCCCTGGAACATGAACCAGCCGTGGTCGACCGGCGTGTCCTCGACGAAGCGATCGAGCTTGCCGACCTGCGCCTGCAGCTTGTCGAGCCGGTCGATGTTCCCGGGCACGTCCGGCCGGGCGCCGTCGCGCCCCGCCCAGCGCACCAGCGCGACCTCGTCCGAGATCTGCCCCGTCTCCGCGACGAGCGCCTTGTTGTTGTAGAACGACACCACCGCCGGGACGAGGAACAGGATCGCGAGGATCGCCGCCGCCGCCGCCGCCGCGATCCGCTGCAGCCGGCGCCGCCGCATCTCGGCCTCGGTGCGCGCCGCCAGATCCTGATCGGGGAAGACGACGCCCGTGAAGACGTCGTGGAGGAAGAAGCTCTTCGACTCCTTCTGGACCGCCGCGTCCTCCTCGCCCTCGCCGAGCGGCGCGCGCAGCCCGAACGCCCGCCCCATCGCCCCGACCACGCGGTCGAGCGGGCGCCCCTCCTGGACGCCGCTCGTGAAGTAGAACCCGCGCAGGATCGGCGCGGGCGCCGCGCCGGCCGACGGCGCGAACGCCGCCGCCATGAAGTCCGACAGGTTGCGCTTCACCCCCGCGAACTCGAGCGGGAACTGGAAGATCTTCTCCTTGGCCTCGCGGTTCCGCTCGCCGATGAGCCGCTTCGTCAGGCGCGCGTGCAGCCGCTCCACGAGCACGTCGAACTCGCGGTCGAAGATCTTGCCGGGCTCGTCCTTGCGCTCGTCGAGCCGCACCGTGGCGCCCCACGGCTGCGCGCGCTCGCTCTTCTTCAGGTCGCCGAAGTACTCGGCGAAGCCCGCCACCAGGTCGGCCTTCGTGAAGAGCACGTAGACCGGCAGGATCATGTGCAGCGTCCGCTGCATCTCGTCGATGCGCGCGCGGATCTTCTTGGCCGTCTGGTCGATCTGGTCGTCGCTCGCGTCGAGCAGCTCGCTCAGGCTCACCGCGACGATGACGCCGTTCAGCGGCTTGTGCTCGCGGTACTCGAGCAGGGTCTCGAGGAACGCCATCCACTCGTCGTGGTCGTCGCTCTCGGTCGTGTACCGGCCGGCCGTGTCGAGGAGGATCGCCTCGTTCGTGAACCACCACTCGCAGTTCCGGGTCCCGCCGACGCCGCGCACGCCGGTGCGCTCGGGGTCGAGGTACGGGAACACGAGCCCCGAGTGCCGCAGCGCGGTGGTCTTGCCGGCGCCGGGCGGGCCGACCATCACGTACCAGGGCAGGACGTAGAGCGCGTCGGCGCCCCGCTTGCCGCCGCCGAGCTTCGAGGCCTTGAGCGCGGCGATGCCCTCCTGCATCTGCCGGTGGACCTCCTGGATCTCGGCGCGCCGCTCCGGCTTCGCGTTGATCGCCTGCTCCTGCGCCTGCTGCGCGATCGCCTTCTCGAGCGCCCGCGCGGCGCGCGCCGCCCGGATGCGCCGGTAGATCGCGAGCCCGACGAGCAACGCGACGACCGCCGCCGTCGCCGCGAGCGGGATCTCGATCGGGAGCAGCTCAGCCCCCTCCCCTCCCGCCGGGCGCAGCAGAAACCACACTCCCCACACCACGGCGAGGAACAGGGCGCTCAGGATCCACAGCCACATCGGAAGTCTCCCTCGGGAACCGCAGAGAAGGGGCGGAGCCGCCTAATTTCCCGTGCTGAGCAGCTTCTTGATCGCGTCGGCCACGCCCTCGGCGTCCGAGGCGACGATGAGCCGGAGCACGATGACCACGAGCACGGCGAGGACGAGCAGGCCGAGCGCGATCGCCAGGTACGGCAGCTCGCGGCGGACCGCGCCGGCGCCGCCGTCCTTGCGCTCCGCGTTCGGCGCGAGGGCCTCGCCGCCGCCCTCGGCGACCGCGACGTGGTTGCCCACGCCCTCGATGACGGCGCCGAGGCCCTCCTGCTGGCGCAGACGATATTTCCCCTGGAAGCCGAGGGCCAAGCAGAGGAAGTAGATCTGCGCGACGTGGTTCCTGCCGCGCTGGCCGTAGAGGTTGTCGAGGTTCGTGAAGAACCCGTCGCCGGCCGTGTTGAGCTGGAAGAACTGGAACTGGAGCGGGTTCTGGAGCCACTGCGTCCTGCCCGGCCAGTTGGAGTTGAAGATCACCTCGTCGGCGAACGCCGCGAGCGCGAACTTCGCGTCGATCATGTCCTGCTCGGGGATGCGGGCCTCGCGGCCGTTCTGCATCATCGTGTCGAACAGGCCGAGGACGCGCCGCTGGAGGATGTCCGGCGCCGGCAGATCGCGCGAGTTCCTGAGCTGCAGGATCAGCGACAGGACGTCGGAGCAAACAAAGTACATCGTCTGCGAGAGGCTCATGCGCTCCTCACCCGGAAGGGGCGGCCCGGCACGGTCACTTCCCCGCCGGGACCGCGATCAGCCGGAGATCGACCTTCTGCGGTTCGATGGGCTGGTAGATGGCGATCGTGCCAGAGCCGAGGATGTCGTTCCAGTAATCGCCGGCCTGGTCGACGCGGAGGTAGACGAGCCCCGGCTTGACCGGGATGGCGCCCGGCGGCCGGTACTCGATGGCGACGCGCACGCCGGGCGTCGCCGAGTGCAGGATGTGCCCGATCTGGGTCCACGACCCGATCTTGAGCAGGCGCGGGAGCCGCTCGCGCAGCGTGGCCTCGTCGGTGCCCTTCGCCTCCAGGAACATCTCGTGGCTGCGCGGCAGCTTCGGGTCCTCGAACCGGCCGAGGTACATGCCGTCCTCGCGCTTCTCCAGCGGGACGATGACGTACTGCTCCGCGATGCTGCCGCTGATGAGCGCCATCGCCCGCTCGAACATCGGGTCGAAGACGCCCTCGAGATCGAGGTAGTTGAACTTGGGGAGGGTCGTGGGGTCGCCGTCGGCCGAGAAGGTGCAGAGCTCGCCGATGAGCGAGCCGAGGACGACGAAGCACTGCTCCGGGTGCGCGCCGCCGTGATCGACGAGGTGCGACACGACCGGGATGTACGAGTTCACGGTGTGGAGCAGCCAGAACTTCGCGGTGTCGGAGGCCTGGAAGTCGATCGACGCCGCGGTGCGCATGCGCCGCCCCTCGACGAGCGACTTCTGCTTGCCGACGAGCGCGGAGAGCACGCGCCGGAGGCCGGACATGATGTGGTCCGAGGCGTTGATGCGGAGGACCGACGGGATGAAGCTCTTGCGCAGCACGATGGCGCCGGCGCGGTCGCGGGCGAGCTGCGCGACGCGCACGGTCTGGTAGGCGTCGCGGGGCTCGGTGCCGAAGATGAGCCGCAGGTTGCTCCGCGCCCAGGCGACCGAGGTGTCGTTGCGCCCGGTGTTCACGTCGGGGACCGTCGCCTGGGCGGCCACGAACCGCTGGGCGGGCCCGACTTTGGCCGGGTCCAGGCTGACGTTCGCGGCGGTCTCGCGCACGTTGGGGATGCCGAGGAAGACGTCGAGCGCGTCGAGCGCGGCCGGGAACGCGCCCTCGAGCGGCCGCGCCTCGACCTGGTCCTCGCCGCGGTCGCCGATGAAGAACGGCGTCCCGTCGGGGAAGATGCCGTGACACCGGATCACCTTGAACTGCCCGGCCGCGAGCGCGCGCTCGTCGAACTGCGCGGACGTGATGCCCCAGTCATAGCCGACGACTGCGTGGAGGCGCGCGTGGAGCAGCGTCTCGTGGTACAGGTCCGTCTGCTGCAAGTGCTGAGGGGTCATGAAGAGCCCCTCGGTCCAGACAGGCTTACGCGGGTGGATCATGTCGCCCGTCCACTCTTATCAGATGTGCCACGCGCCGCGTCGCGAAAGCGGGGCGCGCGGGGGGAGCCGTGACGTCGCGCGGCGGCCGTCGCGCCGCGCGCGCATCGAGGACCGTCGGGCCGCGCCATGCCGCTATTTCCCCGCAGCGGGGCTCGCCTCCGGCGCGGCGGCCTTCTTCGGCAGGTTGAGCCGGCGCACGGCGGTCGCGTTGGGGAACATCGACTCGTCGAACTCGACGCCGTTGTCGATCTTGGTCGAGTCGATGAAGAACGCGACCCGCGGATCGGCCACCGGCGGCCCCGCGTCGGGGTTGCGCCCGCCGCACTGGGCCTCTCCGGGCGGGAGCGGGAACTCGTAGAACGTCTTCCAGCTTTGGCCCTTCGGGCCGTGGAAGAGGGCGACGCCGGCGAGGTGGCTCGCGTCCTTCAGCCGCTCGAACTTCACCTCGACGAGGTCGTTCGGGAAGACCTCGACCTCGTCGACCTTGGCGAGGTCGTCCTCGAGGACCTCCTTGTCCCGGAGGAGGACCTGGTCGTACGTCGCGTTCTCCAGGCGCGTGCTGCTCTTGAGCTGGTAGAGCCGCACGACGACGGGCCGCGGGTTGCCGTTCTCGTTGGGGTTGATGTTGTCGGCGGCGTAGATCGAGAGCGTCACGATCTGGACGTCGCAGGGCTCGGGGGCCGCGGGCGGCGGCGCGGGGCTCGAGCAGCCCGCGACGGGCACGGCGGCGCCGAGGAGGGCGGCGAGCAAGCCGACCACCGCGCCCGCGGCGACGCGGGCCGCCCGCGCGCCAGGGCGCGGCGATGGCTCCCGGCGGGCGGTTGCCGGGCGCGCTGGGAGCTCCCCCGAAGGAGGGGAAGGAGAGCGCGATCCCCCGACCTCGGTCGAAGCCTGGCGGAGCTTTTCGAGCGCGATCATGCCCCACCGTTGTAGGCGGAGTCGCGGTGATCGTGCAACTTTGGAGCGGGCCTGCGGGACGCTGGCGCTGGCGAGGGCGGAGGTCCCGGCGGGCTCGATGGGGCGCGCCGCGGCTACGCCCAGGAACGCGACGCCACGGCGCAAGGACGGCGCTGTGCCGAGCAGCACGCGCCGGCGGGGGTCTCCGCGCGGCGGGGGCGGGTGGGCGCTCGGCCATCCGCCAAGACGGGGACCGAAGAGCTTGCGCATACAACACCACCCGGCATGTCTCCCTTCGGGCCATGCCTCCTGAGACGTTTCGTCGCGCGCCACACGAGGCGCGCCTGAGACGCCGAGCCCCCTGAAACCTCATGGCTCCTCGGTCGGTGCTCGCCGCGCCCACCCGCCCCCGCCGCGCGGAGACCCCCGCCGGCGCTACGCCCCGCACCATGGCTCGTCTTGACGCTCCGGTCCGTTCCGCGACCATGCCGCGGTGGCGCGCACAGCTCCGGCTCCGAATATCCCGCCCATCCCTGGCATGAACCCCGGCACCTTCATCCTCGGAGGAGGCGGCGGGGGCGACGGTAGCGGTGGGCCGGGCGGCGGGGGTGGCGCCGGTGGGCACGGGGCGGGCGGCGGGAGCGGGGGCACCAGCGCGGGCGGCGGCGGCAAGAGCGCGCCGGATCCGAACCGCTATCCGGAGTGCGGCACGGTCTCGCATCCCATCGATGTCGTGACCGGGCGGGTGTTCACGCACGCGATCCCGATCGGCGCGCTGCCGGGGCCGCTGCCGCTCGTCTGGGAGCGGTCGTACAGCTCCGCGATGGCCGACCGCGACGCGGGGCTCGGTCACGGGTGGGGCCACAGCCTGGGCTGGGAGCTCGAGGTGCGGAGCCATCGGGTCCGGGTATGGACGGGGCTGGGCACGGCGGTGGATCTGCCGAAGCCCGCCGAGGGCGAGGAGGTGCTCGGCAAGTGGGGGTACGGGCTGCGGCGCGAGGCGGACGGGTGGCTCCTGGACGCCGGCGACGGGGTGACGCGGCGGTTCTCGCGCATCGAGGCCGGCGGCCGGCGCGCGCGGCTCACGGCGGTGGAGGACCGCAACGGCAACCGCATCGCGCTGACGTATGACGAGAAGACGGGTCGGCTGGTCGAGGTGACCGACAGCGCGGGGCGGCGGATCCGGTTGCGGGACAGGACGTCGGGCGAGTCGCGGGAGCGGCGGGTCACCACCACGATCGAGGTGCTCGACGAGGAGCGCGGCGGGTGGCTCGCGCTCGGCACGCTGACATGCGACGGCCCCGGCGATCTGGTGGCTGCGACCGACGCGGACGGCCACGCGTGGCGGCATACCTACGACGAGCGGCACCTGCTCATCGAGGACGCCGACCGCAACGGGCTGACGTGGCACTTCGTCTATGACGCCCAGCGCCGCGGCATCGAGGCGTGGGGCGACACCCCGGGCGAGAGGGATCCGAGCCTCGCAGGAGAGCCGCCGAAGTATCTTCACGACGGGCAGACGCGGTGGAAGGGGATCCACCACTGCAAGGTCAACACCTGGGACATCGGCTTCACCGAGGTGGTCGACTTCAGCCAGGCGCAGCGCTTCCATGGAAACGAGCACGGCACGCTCGACAAGCGCGTGATCGGCGGCGCGGTGCTGACGGCGACCTACCGCGAGGACGGCTGGATGACCTCGCGCACCAACGAGCGCAACGGGACGGAGCGGTTCGAGCGCAACGCGCGCGGCAGCGTCGTTCGGTACACCGACCCGCTCGGGCACATCACGACGATCGAGCGCGACGCGAGCGACCTGCCGGTCGAGATCGTCGACGCGAGAGGCGGCGTCCACCGGTTCGAGCGCGAAGCGCGAGGCAACGTCACGCTGTACGTCGACTCCACGGGTGCGGCGACCTCTCGCCGTTACGACGCGCGAGGGCTCATCGTCGAGGAGATCTCGCCGAACGGCGAGCGCACAGCGTTCTCCTACGATGCGCACGGCAACTGCACCGAGGTGACGCTGGCGAGCGGCGCCACGTGGCGCTTCCGCCACGACGCGCTCGGCCGGTGCATCGCGGTGATCGACCCCTTCGGCGCGGAGACGCGGTATCGGTGGTCGGCGCGCGGCGACCTCGTCGCGGTGATCGATCCGACCGGCGCGACGACGCGCTACGCCTACGACGGCGAGCAGCACGTGACCGAGATCGTGGACGCGAACGGCGGCGTGACGTCGTTCGTGTGGGGCGGCTACCACAGGCTCTGCGCGCGCCGCGACGCGAACGGCCACGAGGTGCGGCTCGGCTACAACCCCGAGGGCGAGCTGGTCGAGGTGCGCAACGAGAAGGGCGAGGTGCACACGCTGCGGCGCGACGGCAGCGGCAAGGTGCGCGAGGAGGTGACGTTCGACGGGCGGGCGATCCGCTACAACTACGACGCAGCGCACGACCTGATCTGGCGATCGCACGGTGAGCGGGACCAGGTCCGCCTGCAGTACGATCCCGCCGGCAGGCTCATCCGCCGGGAGTCCTGGGACGACTCGGCCGAGTGCTTCGACTACGACGAGCTCGGCGCCTTGGTCCGCGTGGAATGGCCAGGCGGGGAAATCCGGCTCGACCGCGACGCGGCTGGACGCGTGGTGCGCGAGATCCAGATCGTCGATGGCGTGGAGTACCGGGTGGAGAGCGCCTATGACCGGGAGGGCGAGCGCATCCTGCGGGAGACCTCGCTCGGCCATACCGAGGCGGTCGAGCGGGGGCTGCTCGGCGCGCGGCGGCGGACCGTGCTCGACGGGCGCGACGTGGTCGAGCATGCGAGCGACGTGCTCGGGCGGGAGGTCCTGCGCGCGCTGCCGGGCGGGGGGCGCATCGAGAGCGCTTATGACGTGCTCGGCAGGATCGAGCGGCGGCGCGCGGTGGGCCAGCCGCGCGAGGTGCCCGTGGGGCCGGGCGAGCCGGCTTGGATCGGCCCGCGGCCGGAGAACGTCACCGCCGACATGGCGTATCGGTACGATCCTGTCGGCGAGCTCAGCGCCTCCTGGGATCAGCGGCGGGGGTGGACGCGGTATCAGTACGATCCCGTGGGCCAGTTGCTCGCGCGCGTGCCGGAGCAGGCCCGGGCCGAGGTGTTCCGGTACGATCCAGCGGGGAACAGCCACGAGGGCGGCCCTGAGGCACCGACGCGGGAGTACGGGCCCGGCAACCGGCTCGTCCGCAAGGGGAACATGCAGTACCGGTGGAACCCCGAGGGGCGGCTCGCGGAGAAGTCGGTGGAGGCCCCGGCGACCGGCACCCGGAGAGACTGGATGTACACGTGGAACCTCGCAGGGCTCCTGGAGAGCGTCACCACGCCGGAGGCCGAGCGGATCGAGTTTCGGTACGACCCCTTCGGCCGGCGCGTGGAGAAGCGCGTGGGCAAGGCGCCAGCGTCGTTCCTGCACGCCTTCAAGCCGCACGCGGTGACGCGGTTCGTGTGGGACGGCGACGTGCTCGTCCATGAGATCACCCGGCGGGCGCACGCCGAGGGGGATCCGGTGGTGCAGGTCAAGACCTACTGCTTCGAGGACGACGGGTTCGCGCCGGTCGCGCACTGCGAGGACGGCAGGTGGTTCCACTACGTGAACGACCCCATCGGGACGCCGGAGCGGCTCGTCGACGCGCGCGGCGAGGTCGCCTGCGAGCTGCGGCGTGAGGCGTGGGGGCGGACGGAGGCGGCGCCGGGGGCGAGGACCACGACGGCGATCCGGTTTCCGGGGCAGTACGAGGATGCGGAGACAGGGCTTTGTTACAACCGGTTCCGGTACTACGACCCGGACGCGGGGAGGTTCATCAGCGTTGACCCGCTCGGCATCAACGCTGGACTCGATCCATGGATTTACGCTCTAAACCCTGTAAGCTGGTCCGATCCACTTGGTCTCATCAGCCTCGATCATGATAGGATCGCTCATGGGGGCTATTATGCTCGAAAGGCGCAGCGAAGGGCGGCTGCCACAGCGAAGGCTGCCATCTACCTGAAACACAAGAAAGCCAGGGACTGCACGCAGGCTGCCGAGATGAGCAAGGGGGGAGGACCTGCTCAATTCGACCCATCCCTTGATGCCGATGCGCTGACGCGCGAGGCACTCCGGCGAGGCACGGTGGTTCGATGCAATCCAATCGATGACGCCAACTTTCACACGCTTTATCGGTTTGACGAACCTATCGGCTATGCCAACGGTGAACCTACCCGTTGGATCCGCGCGGAATATGCCAGCGACGCGATCCACGGTCATCCCAGACCGCTGAGCGAAGTACGCAAGAAGATACGAAAGGCAAAACCATGAGTTCGAGCTCTCAACCGCCCTTGCGCGCGCTGCGTGTTCCCGCAGGCTGGTGCGTCAGCACCAACGGTCTTCGAGAAATCGATCCGTCTTCACTAACAATCGATCATCCGCATTGGGAATTTTTCGAGGAGGATTTGCTCGTACTTGTTCACGCACACCGAGAAGCCGTCCTCGATCTCGGCTGGTATCCAGAGATGCGCTCAGAAGGTCAATTCCGCGCCGAGCTAATCATAGCCGAAGACTGGACGAACCCCACAGTCACATTATCAACGAGGAATCTGGACGAGATTGTCGCGTGGATTGAAGAACAGATGGTTCATGCGCACAAGCTCAATCCGCCACTGCGCAAATGGCGTCCCAAGTGGTGAGAGAGAAGCGAGAGCCAATCTCGCCGCGTGCAGCGGGGCGGGACCTCCGGCCTGACGATGCGGTACTTCGTCGCGGCCGAAGCCGCCCCGAGATGACACAGGCCAGCGGCGCCACGTGGCGCTTTCGACACGGCCGGACCGGCCCGATGCTCGCGCGCGTGCCGGAGCAGGCCGGGCCGAGGTGTTCCGGTACGATCCAGCGGGGAACAGCCACGAGGGCGGCCCTGAGGCGCCGCCGCAGGAGTACGGGCCCGGCAACCGGCTCGTCCGCAAGGGGAACATGCAGTACCGGTGGAACCCCGAGGGGCGGCTCGCGGAGAAGTCGGTGGAGGCCCCGGCGACCGGCACCCGGAGAGACTGGATGTACACGTGGAACCTCGCAGGGCTCCTGGAGAGCGTCACCACGCCGGAGGCCGAGCGGATCGAGTTTCGGTACGACCCCTTCGGCCGGCGCGTGGAGAAGCGCGTGGGCAAGGCGCCAGCGTCGTTCCTGCACGCCTTCAAGCCGCACGCGGTGACGCGGTTCGTGTGGGACGGCGACGTGCTCGTCCATGAGATCACCCGGCGGGCGCACGCCGAGGGGGATCCGGTGGTGCAGGTCAAGACCTACTGCTTCGAGGACGACGGGTTCGCGCCGGTCGCGCACTGCGAGGACGGCAGGTGGTTCCACTACGTGAACGACCCCATCGGGACGCCGGAGCGGCTCGTCGACGCGCGCGGCGAGGTCGCCTGCGAGCTGCGGCGTGAGGCGTGGGGGCGGACGGAGGCGGCACCCGGGGCGAGGACCACGACGGCGATCCGGTTTCCGGGGCAGTACGAGGATGCGGAGACAGGGCTTTGTTACAACCGGTTCCGGTACTACGACCCGGACGCGGGGAGGTTCATTTCCCCAGATCCTCTGGGGCTAGCCGGTGAATCCAAGACGTATGCCTACGCGCCGAACACGCTGCTCTGGCTAGATCCCTATGGCCTCATCTTCGCACGGCAGTACTCATTGGAAGAGGTTCGAGCGATGCTGGCGGCCAGCGAAGGGCGTCCGAGCCCGCTGACGGGCGCGCCCGGCCACCCAGGCAGCGAACATGTTCAGGTTCCAGCACAGGGGCTCCGGCAGCGCTCATGCGGTGGAAAGACGAAGACGAGCTTCAGCTCCGCCACAACCCAGGCCAGGGCAGTCCACTCGGCGCTCAATTCACCTCAGGGGCAGGCTTCGCTCGCTCAGCTGGACAGTGATCCATCGCTCGTCCGTGCGCCTCCCATCAGGGCATCCTTGCCCTGGCCGGTCACCCTATCTCAGTCCGCCAATGGTGGCCGACCGATCCGGATCCAGTCGAGCACGGTCACGGTGATCACGGACAGGTTACCCGGTCCGGGTGAAGAACTGCACATTCAAACCGCGTTTGGTAGCCCATGAACGAGCTGCATCGTGCTGGAGAGATTTCCTTCATAAAAAACAGCGAGGGGCAGTGCGCGGTGCTCTCCTACGTGCGCTCCTTCGCGCGTGATTGCGCGTACGTTGCAGATCGATTTGTTTTCCACTGGCACGTATATGAGACGCCGCAACTCATGCCGACGCGGCAACTCCTCGCTGAGTACCTCACCTGCATAGGCTACCAGTCAAGCTGTGTCGACGCGCTTCGCGAGCTTACGCTCCCTAGAGCCTATGACATTCTTGAAGACATGCTTCGTTACGATCTCGCGCGCCGTGAGGAGCTGGTGACCGAGGCAGACGCCCGGCTGTCGACCGATCGCCTTCGTGAGGAGACAGCATGGGCCATCGTCGCATTCACCAACCTGAAGCGCATCGAGCCATCCACCTCCCCGCTCGCCTATTACGGATTTGCGCACGTGGTCGCATATGAAAACGCTGAGGGGGGCGTCCTCTTTGTGGGAGAGCAGGATATTGCCATGATCTGGTTTGTTGATGACGATGGTCCATCGAGGAGCAGCGTGGATATAAAGTCCTCTTCGCGCCAGGGGGGGTAGCCTGGATTTTCTATGTCGAGGTGGTTGCGCGTGAAGTGGCCTGGGAGGGTACGGACCGGTGGCCTGGGTAACGGTTCAGACCGGGAGCCTGGGTAGCACCCGGACGGACCGGGAGCCTGGGTGACATATGTCGTAGAGGGTCGGCGACGGAGGATCGCTGGTGCCCTGGAAAGAGACATGTTCAGTGGACGAGAGGCTTCAGTTCATCGCGCAGGTCAACGAGTCGGACGAGACGTTCGCGGAGCTGTGCCGACGGTTCGGCATCAGCCAGAAGACGGGGTACAAGTGGGTGGAGCGTTACGAGCAAGCCGGACCTCGTGGTCTGGAGGAGCGGCGGCCCGTGGCGCACACGTTCCCGCATGCGACGCCAGCGGCGATCGTCAACGCGCTGGTCGAGCTGCGGAAGGAGCGACCCACCTGGGGTCCGAAGAAGCTGCGCGCCCGGCTGGAGAGCATGGGCCTTGAGGGGCTGCCGGCGACGAGCACCATCGGCGAGCTGCTCAAGAAACACGGGCTGATCCGGCCCCGGCGGCGCCGCGTGGTGATGCCGACGTCAGCGATGCCGTCGACGCTGGCTCCAGCGGAGCAGCCTAATGACACATGGTGCGCCGATTTCAAGGGGCATTTCGCGCTTGGCGACAAGACCCGGTGCCACCCGCTGACGTTGACGGACCAGGCGTCGCGGTACTTGCTCAAATGCGAGGGCGTAGCGAAGCCGGACGAGGCCTCGGTGCGGCCGCACTTCGAGCGCGCGTTCCGCGAGTTTGGGCTGCCGAATCGTATCCGCTCCGATAACGGCCCGCCGTTCGCCACGCAGGGCATTGGAGGGCTCTCGGCGCTGTCGGTGAGCTGGATCAAGCTCGGCGTGGTTCCCGAGCGCATTGAGCCCGGCAAACCGCAGCAGAACGGCCGGCACGAGCGCATGCACAAGACGCTGAAGGCGGAGGCGACATCGCCGCCCGAAGCCACGCTCGCGGCGCAGCAGCGCGTCTTCGACCGCTTCCGGCACGAGTACAATGACCAGCGGCCTCACGAGGCGCTCGGCCAGAGGACGCCGGCTTCGCGCTACACGCCGTCGCGGCGGACGATGCCGAGCAAGCCCTCCTCGCCGGAGTATCCGGACACGATGGCCGTGCGACGCGTGGGGGACATGGGTCGGCTTCAGTTCGGTGGCGCGAACACCTTCGTCTCCAAGCTGATCGCCAACGAACCCGTGGGGCTGCTTCCGATCGCCGACGACGTCTGGGAGCTGTACTACGGGCCGGTTCTGCTCGCGCAGGTCACCTTGAAGAACAAGGAGCTGCAGCTCGCCAAGGCACGGTGACCTGCGCGCACTCACGCCGGAACGTGAGGAGAGGCTCGCGTGTACCGAGACCGCGGGAAGCGGTTCGTGTATAGATCCTGGCGGTCCGAGAGAGCGCGGTGAGCGTGTCGCGTCGACGAGGATCCGGCCCCTGTTCCCAGTCCTCCCGGAGCAGGGGCCCGTAGCTCAAGGAAGTGTCACCGCTGCTCCCGGTCAGAACTGTTACCAGGGCTCCGCTCGTACAATCCGGCGGGGGCTCCCGGCTGCCTCCTCCAGACCCGTTCCGATCCGGCAGAGGCTCCCGGCTGCCTCCTCCAGACCCGTTCCGATCCGGCAGAGGCTCCCGGCTGCCTCCTCCAGACCCGTTCCGATCCGGCAGAGGCTCCCGGCTGCCTCCTCCAGACCGGTTCCGATCCGGCAGAGGCTCCCGGCTGCCTCCTCCAGACCGGTTCCGGTCCGGCTGGCGAGCATCGAGCTGCCTGCGGGGCCACCACACCCCGCGCGCCCAGCCGTCCCCTCCCCGCCTCCCCCCTTCACGGGGACTGCCGCCCATTCGACCGAGTGCCGTTCGCTTTCCTGAGCCGATCCGCTCCCAGGCGCCGATGATCCTTGCAAGCGCTGCCCGACGCGGCGCCCGGCGAGAAATCCGTGACCACGGCGCTGAACATCCACCCAGAAGCGGACCGCGCGGCGCGCGGCGCGCCGACCTCGGTTGACCCGCGGGGAGCGCGCTGCGTAGAAGGCGGGGTGCCATGAGCCGACCGGAGGGGATCCGCTCCGACGCGCCGCCGTCGCCCCCGGGCGACCGCACGTACGCGACCGGCGACCGCTGCGAGAAGTACCGCATCCTGCGGATGCTCGGCGAGGGCGGCATGGGGCAGGTCTACGTCGCCGAGGACGACTACCTGAAGCGGCGCGTCGCGCTCAAGGTCGTGCGCCGCAAGTACATGCTGGGAGGGAGGTTCGCGCAGGCGCAGCGCAAGGAGGCGCGCGTCCTGGCGGAGCTCGATCATCCGAACATCGTCAAGGTGTACGACGCGGGCATCACGCGCGGCGGCGTCATGTACATCGTGATGGAGCTCGTCGACGGGATCTCGCTCCGGGAGCTGATCCGGCGCGTCGGGGCGCTCGACGTCCCGAGCAGCCTCTCGATCGCCGCGCAGATCGCGGATGCCGTCCGCGTCGCCCATCGCGCGGGCATCGTGCACCGCGACCTCAAGCCCGAGAACGCCCTGATCACGCGGGCCGGGCTGGTCAAGGTCGTCGATTTCGGCATCGCGACGCGGGTGAGGCGGCGCGCGGAGGAGGAGGCGTCGAGCGATCCGTTCGCGAACATCGCGACGGTGCACTACATGGCGCCCGAGCAGGCGCTCGGGGACGGCGCCACCAAGGCGTCCGACGTCTATGCCATCGGCATGATCCTGTACGAGCTGATCGCTGGCAGGCACACCTTCGCGGCGGCGTCGGACGAGATGCCGACCCGGGGCGAGGTGACGCTCCACCAGATCCACGCGGTCCCGAGGCCGCTCGTGGAGGCCGTGCCAGGGTTCGACGGCCGCGAGATCAGCGATCTCGTCGACAGGATGCTGTCGAAGATCCCGCGCGAGCGCCCCCGCGCGGCGGAGGTGCAGCGCGCGCTGGCGCGGGAGCTCCGCCGCTACCAGGAGGAGAACCCCCACGACGCCGGTCGCTTCTCGCTCGCGCCGGAGCACCGGCGCGACGCGCCGATCGCGCCGCAGCCCCGGGGCGGCTGGGCGGGCCCGACGGAGCCCGACGCGGGGGTGGCGGGGAGCACGGGCGAGGCCTCGAGGAGCGGCCGCGGGCGCGCCGCGTGGCCGGAGACGGGGGAGGATCGACCCGGACCGCAGCTCGTGACGGCGCCGCTCGACCGCGCCTTCCGGCCGCCGGCGCCGGAGACGGCGCTGCCGTTCCAGCCCGCGGGCGCGGCCCCGCCGGTGCTGCGGGGCCGCGGCTGGACGATGCGGATGCCCGGCGCCCCGCCGGTGCCGGGCGGACCGGGATCGGCGACGACGGCGCCGCCGCCGGAGAGCGCGGCGTGGTCCCCGGCGGCCGGGTCTCCGCTGAATCCGCGGCAGATCACCACGCAGCGGATGCTCCCGGCGGCCCCGCAGCCCGCCACGGCGCCGTTCCCGAGCGCCTCCGGGTACGCAGCGAACGCGCCGGCGCCAGGGCCCGCGACCCACGCGGGGGCGGCCAGCCACGCGGGGCACACGACCCACGCGGGGGCGGCGAGCCACGCGGGGGCGGCGAGCCACGCGGGGGCGGCGAGCCACGCGGGGCCGGCGAGCCACGCGGGGCCGGCGAGCCACGCCGGGTACACGACCCACGCGGGGCACACGACCCATGCAGGGCCCGCGACCCACGCAGGGCACACGAGCCACGCAGGGCCCCCGGCGTCGCCGCTGGGGGGAAGCTCGGGCGCACGCGCGACGTCGCCTTCGCTCACCACGATGGCGAGCCCGGGCGCGGTGCCGCTCCTCGTCGAGCACCGTCCGCGGGCAGTCGGTCGACTGGCGAAGGCGGGGCAGTGGTTGGCCGTCTCGGTCGCGTCGGCGCTGACGTCGGGGCTCGCGGCGGCGCTCGTGCTCACCTGGTGCTCGTCTCGCGGGGTAGATGCGCCGGAGAGCATGGCGACCGATCCCGCACCGGTGACGAGCGTCCCCGTGCGCCTGCCGGAGACGACCACGACCGCGGGCCCCGCGGCGGTGGCCAGCGCGAGCTCGTCGCCGACGGCGGCGGCATCCGGGGCGGCATCGCCGGGGGATTTCGCGGCGGCGCGGACGGCGGCGCCTGCGCTCGCCGAGGCGCCGTCCCCCCCCGCCGCCTCCAGCACGCTATCGGCTGTGGTACCTCAGGCCGCAGCGACGGCCGCCCCGCCGCCCGCGGCACCTGCGCGCCCGGCGCCACCCCCCGCAGCCGTGGCGCCGGGGCCGCGAGCGACGTCCACGGCGCGCTCGCGAGAGGCCAGGCCGCCGTCCACCGATCAAGATGACGACATCTACGAGGACGACATCTACGGAATGCCGGCGCCCGACCGGCGGCGCGCGGCCCCGGCGCGCCCCGCGCGCAAGGCCCCTTCACGCCCGTTCTGATCGAGGTCACCCCGCATGAGCCACGACGTCAAGAAGTACCTGCCGAACGAGGAGACGTTGCGCCGCGTTGCGGACCAGGGCGCCTCGGACGAGAACATGCGTCGCGCGCTCCAGAACCCGCGCCTCCGGGAGGCGCTCGCGCACCGGGAGCCGTCGAGGGACGCGCGGCCGTCGGCCGGAGCGGCGCCGGCGGCGGGGTCCGCGGCGCTGCCGCACGGGGCTGCGGTGGGCGCGGCCGGGGGCGCGCCCGCGGTGCGGTGGCCCGCGGGGAGGATGATCAAGTACGCGGTGATCGCGACGCTCTGCGTCCTGGTCCCGACGGTGCTCGGCTTCGTGCTCGGGAGGCGCAGCGCCCAGGAGGACGGTGTCCGATCGGTTGTCTCGACCGCGCCGGGAGCGCCCACGGGCGCTGCGAGCGCGGTGCTCCACGCCGGCCCGAGCGCGTCGGCCCAGGCCACGGCTGCACCGAGCGCGTCGGCCCAGGCCACGGCTGCACCGAGCGCGTCGGCCCAGGCCACGGCTGCACCGGGCGCGTCGGTCCAGGCCACGGCTGCACCGGGCGCGTCGGCGCAGGCCACGGCCGCGCCAAGAACGCCGGCATCCGCCCCTGCCGCCCCGAGGACGCCCGCCCCGGCGACGCGCGCTGGCGCGCTCGGGGCGAGGCCGAGCGCGGAACGCACCCCGACGCCGCGGCCCTCGGCATCGTCCGAGCCTGCCCCGACCGCGACCGTCCCCAAGCAACCTCCCCCGCCCTTCGGAGACAAGCCCGAGTTCTAGAGCCTATGAAAATGCATCGACCGATCGCCGCCCTGCTGCTCGCCGCCCTGCTGCTGCCGCCCGCGGCCGGGAGCGCCGCTCCGCCCGCGCCCGGAAGCGCCGCCCCCCCTGCGCCGGGGAGCGCCGCCCCGCCTGCCCCGCCGAAGGAAGACGCCCTGTCGGCAACGGCCCGCGATCTGTTCGCGAAGGGGGCGGAGGCGTGGAACCAGCGGAGGTACGACGCGTGCCGCGCGTGGCTCCTCGCGGCATGGAGCATCAAGCCGCACCGGCAGATCGCGGGCAACCTGGCGGCCTGCGAGATCAAGCTCGGGCTGTTCCGCGACGCGGCCGAGCACCTGTCGTTCCTGACCCAGGCGACCGCCGACGGGAAGCGGGGCGAGCTGAGCCCGGAGCACCGCCGCCTGTTCGACGACGCGCTGTCGAAGATCGCCGTGCTGAACATCGACGCCGAGCCCGGCGCGACGGTGCTGATCGACGGCAAGGCCGTGGGGCAGGCGCCCCTCTCCGCGCCCGTCTACCTGGAGCCGGGCACGCACACGCTGGAGGCCCGATCGCGGTCGGGCAGCACGGCGGAGTTCTCGAGGCGGTTCGAGGCGGGGGCGCAGAAGACGCTCACGCTGCAGCCGCGGACGCCGCAGGCGGAGGTGACCCCACCGCCGCCGGCGCCGGCAGCAGCGCCGCCGCCGGACACGCCGGCCGCACCCGCCGCGCCGGCACCGCCGCCGGACACGCGGGCGCGCGACGGCGTGGTGATCGGTGGCCTCGCGCTCGGCGGCGCGGCGATCGCGGCGGGCGTGGTGCTGGCGATCGTGTCGAACGGCAAGGGCGAGGACGCGGATGACGCGCTCCAGTCGATCGTGCGGGACGGCGGCGCGAACGCATGCAACGACCCCGCGTTCGGCAGGGCGCGCTGCGACGCGCTCGACGACGCGTACATCGCCGAGGGGACGACAAGGAACCTCTCGATCGCTGGCTTCGTGACCGCGGGCGCCGCGCTGGGCGGCGCGGCGCTCGCGTACGTACTGTGGCCGGTCGGGGCCCCGCGGGCGGAGGCCATACGCGGCGGCGTGCGCGTCGCGCCGAGGATCACGCCGCAGGGCGCCGGGCTCACGATCGGGGGTGCGTTTTGAGCAAGCGCGCGGCGGAGCGAGCGACGACTGGCAGTGGTCAAAGGAAGAGGGTGATGCGACGAGTGTACTGGAGCAGTGTCGTTGTCGTGCTGGCGGGCCTCGCCACCGCCGGTGCCGGCGCGGGGTGCGGGACGCTGCCGGCGGACTGCCCTTACCGGGCGCGGTGCGATTTTGGGGAAGCAGGCGAGGGAGGCGGCGGCGGAAGCACGCCAGAGGGGTGCGTGCCAAGCAAGAGCCGCGAGGCGGTAAACGACGGCTGCGGGGTGTTCGTCGCGGCCAGCGGGGACGACGCCGCGGCCGGGACGAAAGCGGCGCCCGTCAAGTCGCTCCAGCAGGCCGTGACGCGCGCGCAGCAGGAGGGCGCCGCGCGAAGGGTATACGCATGCGCCGAGACGTTCGAGGGCGCGATCGAGCTGCCGGGCGGCATCGCACTCTTCGGAGGGCTCGACTGCTCGAACGGCTGGCGTTGGCTGGGCGAGACCAAGACGATCCTCACCGCGCCAGAAGGAGAGATCCCGCTCGTGATGCGCGGCGGTGACGGCGCTGTGCGCGTCGAGGATGTCCACGTCACCGCGCGGCCCATCGGCCCGGACGACGCGGCGGCCCGGGGCCTGTCGTCCATCGCCGCCCTTGCCGACGGCATCGCCGTGGAGATGGCGCGCTGCGTGCTCGAGGCAGGCAACGGGGCGGACGGTCGCGACGGCGAGCCGTACGAAGAGCCGGCGCTCGCCGGCGAGCAGGGCAACCCGGGCATGGAGGCGTGCTCGGGGGAAGCTACACTCGGGGGGCTGGTCAAGCGGAATGAGTGCGGCACGCCGGACGACCTCAGCGACGATTCCACGGGCGGGACGGGTGGCATCGGGCAGATGACCGAAGGTGGCGCTGGTTCGCCTGGGAAACCGGTCGGTACGGGCGGTCTCGGCGGCATCGGTGAGAGTCCGCTCGAGTGCACCGCCGGCACTGCCGGCGATGACGGCCTTCCCGGCGAGCCCGGCCCCAGCGCCACCGGCCTCGGCACGCTCTCCTCCTCCGGCTACGCCGGCATCTCCGGCACCGCCGGCTCGCCGGGCACCACCGCGCAGGGCGGCGGCGGCGGCGGCGGCGCCAAGGGCGGCTCCGGGGCCAACCAGTGCACGCCCGAGTCCCCGGGCGGCGCCAGCGGCGGCTCCGGCGGACCCGGCGGTTGCGGTGGCAACGGCGGCAACCCCGGCGGACCGGGTGGCGCCAGCATCGCCCTCGTCAGCCTCGACGCCGAGCTGACCTTCACCGACGTCTCGCTCAAGACCGGCAACGGCGGCCGCGGCGGCAACGGCGGCCCCGGTCAAGACGGCGGCTCCGGCGGCCTCGGCGGCCCGGGTGGCACCGTGCCAGCCGGCATCGAGGGCCTCCACCCCGGTTGCTCCGGTGGGCCCGGGGGCAAGGGCGGCAACGGCGGCAATGGCGGCGGCGGCCTCGGCGGCCATTCCCTCGGCATCGCCTACCGGGGCAAGCTGCCGCCTTCCAGCGGCGTCTCCGTCGAGACCGGCGAGGCTGGCCCCGGCGGGACCGGCGCCGGCGACAGCGGTGCTGCCGGGGTCAAGGCGGATACGCTGGAATTTGCGCCGTAGCTACGCGCCAAGGACGTGCCCCGAGAAGAAATCGCATCTTCACACAACAAAATCCGGCAACCACAAGCACCTGTTCGTAATGCACCACGAAGAGCACCATCGCCTCAAGGACCAGCGAACAGGCCTTTACGCCCCTCGGCCGGAGCGGTAGGCCTTCGCCCGCACCTCGAGTGCAGCAGGTCGCACTCCGCGGAGTGCGACTCGGCGGGTTACCCGACCTCTACGGAGGCCGGGTGGTGGCCGATGGGCAGCCGGAGCAATTCTCCTTCCACGCAAGTGACCCGAGACCGGCTCAGCCCCGAGGGCTTGAGGTACATCGGCGCGCAGCCGCGTCGCCGCGCGTTGCATCGCGGCGTGGCGGTGTGTGTGTTGTGCGTTGTGCGGCGGCGCACCTGCGCCGCGATGACGCCGGGCGGTGGATGAAATCGACACCGCCGGCCGCACTTTCTTGAGCCGATCTCTCCGCGCGCGCCGATCTCTTTGCAGGAGCCCACGCGCATCGCGGCGGTGCCCGCGAGCTCGGTCGCGCGGCGCCACGCGGCCGCGTGCAGCCCTGAGGATCTCGGTGAGCAACCAAACCAGTCTCGACCCGACATCACGACGTTCCCCTCCCTGCGCGCGCGCAGCGCGCGCTTTGGGAGGGGCCGGCGGCGCGCAGGCGCGAAGCGCCGAGCACCGACGGGGGGTGGGCAGCCCTCTCCCTCTCTGCTTCTTCCGCGGCGCACTGCCGCTCTTCCGATGCGGTAACAATTGCCCATGAAGACGCATCGTTCGATCGCCGCCTCGCTCCTCGCCGCCCTCCTGCTGTCACCCGCAGCCGGGAGCGCCGCCCCGCCCGCACCATCGCAGGCCACCTCGCCCGCGCCGCCGCAAGCCGACACCCTGTCGAGGACGGCCCACGAAATGCTCGCGAAGGGGGCGGAGGCGTGGAACCAGCGGAGGTACGACGCGTGCCGCGCGTGGCTCCTCGCGGCATGGAGCATCAAGCCGCACCGGCAGATCGCGGGCAACCTGGCGGCCTGCGAGATCAAGCTCGGGCTGTTCCGCGATGCGGCCGAGCACCTGTCGTTCCTGACCCAGGCGACCGCCGACGGGAAGCGGGGCGAGCTGAGCCCGGAGCACCGCCGCCTGTTCGACGACGCGCTGTCGAAGATCGCCGTGCTGAACATCGACGCCGAGCCCGGCGCGACGGTGCTGATCGACGGCAAGGCCGTGGGGCAGGCGCCCCTCTCCGCGCCCGTCTACCTGGAGCCGGGCACGCACACGCTGGAGGCCCGATCGCGGTCGGGCAGCACGGCGGAGTTCTCGAGGCGGTTCGAGGCGGGGGCGCAGAAGACGCTCACGCTGCACCCGCCGATGCCGAAGGCGAAGGTGGCCCCGCCGCCGCCGGCGCCGGCAGCAGCGCCGCCGCCGGACACGCCGGCCGCACCCGCCGCGCCGGCACCGCCGCCGGACACGCGGGTGCGCGACGGCGTGGTGATCGGTGGCCTCGCGCTCGGCGGCGCGGCGATCGCGGCGGGCGTGGTGCTGGTGGTCGTGTCGAGCAGCAAGGGCGAGGAGGCGAACGACGCGCTCCATTCGATCGTGAAGGATGGCGGCACGAGCGCATGCAACGACCCCGCGTTCAGCAGGGCGCGCTGCGACGCGCTCGCCGACGCGTACATCGCCGAGGGAACGACAAGGAACCTGGCGCTCACCGCCCTGGTGACCGCGGGCGCCGCGCTGGGCGGCGCGGCGCTCGCGTACGCGTTGTGGCCAGTCGAGGCGCCACGGTCAGCAGCTTCACGCGGCGTGCGCATCGCCCCGGCAGTCACGGCGCAGAGCGCCGGGCTTATGATTGGAGGTGCATTTTGAGCGAGCACGCGGCGGAGCGATGGACGACTTGCCGTGAAGATCAAAGGAAGAGGGTGATGCGACGCATGCGCTTGAACGGTGTCGTTGTCGTGCTGACCGGCCTCGCGGTCGCCGCTGGCGCAGGGTGCGGGACGCTGCCGCCGGACTGCCCCAGCCTGGCGCGGTGCGACCCGGCGGATGGCGGAGATGGCGGCGGCGGCGAGGGTGGCAGCACGCCGGAGGGGTGCGTGCCGAGCAAGAGCGGCGAGGCGGTGAACGACGGCTGCGGGGTCTTCGTCGCGGCTTCGGGGGACGACGCCGCGGCCGGGACGAAAACGGCGCCCGTCAAGACGATCCAGCAGGCCGTGGCGCGCGCGCAGCAGGAAGGTGCCGCGCGAAGGGTCTACGCGTGCGCCGAGACGTTCGAGGGCCAGGTCGAGCTGCCCGGCGGCATCGCGCTCTTCGGAGGGCTCGACTGCTCGAACGCCTGGAGCTGGATCGGCGAGACGGACAAAACAACGCTCACCGCACCCGAAGGCGAGATCCCGCTCGTGATGCGCGGCGGAGACGGCGCGGCGCGCGTCGAGGATGTCCACGTCACCGCGCGCGCCATCGACCCGAGCAACGAGACGGCGCGGGGCCTGTCGTCCATCGCCGCCCTCGCCGAGAGCGTCGCCGTCGAGATGGCGCGCTGCACGCTCGAGGCGGGCGATGCGGCAGACGGCCGCGACGGCGAGCAGTACGCAGAGCCAGCGCTCGCCGGCGAGCAGGGCAACCCGGGCATCGAGGCGTGCTCGGGAGCAAGGACCTTTGGCGGCGATGTCAAGCGGAATGAGTGCGGCACGCCGGACGACCTCAGCGACGATTCCACGGGCGGGCTCGGGGGCAATGGCACGCCGACCGAAGGTGGCGCTGGTTCACCTGGTGGGCCGGAGGGCACCGGTGGCCTTGGTGGTCTGGGCGCGACGACACTCGAGTGCACCGCCGGCACTGCCGGCGATGACGGCCTTCCCGGCGAGCCCGGCCCCAGCGCCACCGGCCTCGGCACGCTCTCCTCCTCCGGCTATGCCGGTCTCTCCGGCACCGCCGGCTCGCCTGGCACCACTGCGAAGGGCGGCGGCGGCGGCGGCGGAGCCAAGGGCGGCTCCGGTGCCAACCAGTGCGCGCCCGAGTCCGCCGGTGGTGCCAGCGGCGGCTCCGGCGGCCCCGGTGGCTGCGGTGGCAAAGGCGGCAATCCCGGCGCGCCCGGCGGTGCCAGCATCGCCCTCGTCAGCCTCGACGCCGAGCTGACCTTCGACGACGTCTCGCTCAAGGCCGGCCGCGGCGGCCGCGGCGGCAACGGCGCGCCCGGTCAAGACGGCGGCAACGGCGGCCTCGGCGGCCCGGGTGGCACCGTGCCGGCCGGCATCGAGGGCCTCAACCCCGGTTGCTCCGGTGGGCCCGGGGGCAAGGGCGGCAACGGCGGCAACGGCGGCGGCGGGCTCGGCGGCCATTCCCTCGGCATCGCCTACCGGGGCAAGCCGCCGCCTTCCAGCGGCCTCTCCGTCGAGACCGGCGAGGCCGGCCCGGGCGGGACCGGCGCCGACGACAGCGGTGCTGCCGGGGTCAAGGCGGATACGCTGGAATTTGCGCCGTAGCTACACGCCAAGGACCTGCCCCGAGAAGAAATCGCACCTCCACACAACAAAATCCGGCAACCATCCGTGCCTGTTCGTAATGGTGCACAAAGGGCACCATCGCTTCAAGGACCAGCGAAAGGGCCTTTACGTCCCTCGGCCGGAGCGGTAGGCCTTCGCCCGCACCTCGAGTGCAGCAGGTCGCCACTCCACGGAGTGCGACTCGGCGGGTCACCCGGCCTCCACGGAGGCCGGGTGGTGGCCGATGGGCAGCCGGAGCAATTCTCCTTCCACGCAAGTGACCCGAGACCGGCTCAGCCCCGAGGGCTTGAGGGGCATCGACGCTCAACCTCGTCGCCGCGCGTTGCAGCGTGGCGGCGCGTGTGCGTTGTGTGGCAGCGCACCTGCGCCGCGATGACGCCGGGAGGTGGATGAAATCGGCTCCGCCGGCCGCACTTTCTTGAGCCGATCGCTCCGCGCGCGCCGATCTCTTTGCAGGAGCCCACGCGCATCGCGGCGATGCCCGCGAGTTCGGTCGCGCGGCGCCACGCGGCCGCATGCCAGCCTTGGAGTGCTCGGTGAGCAACCAAACCAGTCTCGACCCGACATCACGACGTTCCCCTCCCTGCGCGCGCGCAGCGCGCGCTTTGGGAGGGGCCGGCGGCGCGCAGGCGCGAAGCGCCGAGCACCGACGGGGGGTGGGCATCCCTCTCCTTCTCTGTATCTTTCTTGGCGCACACCCGCTCTTCGGATGCAGTGGGAATTGCCCATGAAGACGCATCGCTCGATCGCCGCCTCGCTCCTCGCCGCCCTCCTGCTGTCACCCGCAGCCGGGAGCGCCGCCCCGCCCGCACCATCGCAGGCCACCTCGCCCGCGCCGCCGCAAGCCGACCCCCTCTCGAAGGCAACCCTCGAAATGCTCGCGAAGGGGGCGGAGGCGTGGAACCAGCGGAGGTACGACGCGTGCCGCGCGTGGCTCCTCGCGGCATGGAGCATCAAGCCGCACCGGCAGATCGCGGGCAACCTGGCGGCCTGCGAGATCAAGCTCGGGCTGTTCCGCGATGCGGCCGAGCACCTGTCGTTCCTGACCCAGGCGACCGCCGACGGGAAGCGGGGCGAGCTGAGCCCGGAGCACCGCCGCCTGTTCGACGACGCGCTGTCGAAGATCGCCGTGCTGAACATCGACGCCGAGCCCGGCGCGACGGTGCTGATCGACGGCAAGGCCGTGGGGCAGGCGCCCCTCTCCGCGCCCGTCTACCTGGAGCCGGGCACGCACACGCTGGAGGCCCGAGCGCGGTCGGGCAGCACGGCGGAGTTCTCGAGGCGGTTCGAGGCGGGGGCGCACAAGACGCTCACGCTGCACCCGCCGATGCCGAACGCGGAGGTGGCCCCGCCGCCGCCGGCGCCGGCAGCAGCGCCGCCGCCGCCCGTCGCGCCCGCGCCGCCGCCGGACACGCGGGTGCGCGACGGCGTGGTGATCGGCGGCCTCGCGCTCGGCGGCGCGGCGCTCGCGGCGGGCGTGGTGCTGGTGGTCGTGGCGAACGGCAAGGGCGAGGAGGTGAACGATGCGACCCGGGCGATCGCGACGGACGGCGGCGCGAACGCATGCAACGACCCCGCGTTCAGCAGGGCGCGCTGCGACGCGCTCGACGACGCATACATCGCCGAGGGGACGACGAGGAACCTGGCGCTCGCCGCCTTGCTGACCGCGGGCGCCGCGCTGGGCGGCACGGCGCTCGCGTACGCGCTGTGGCCGGTCGAGACGCCGCGAGCAGCGGCTTCACGCGGCGTGCGCATCACCCCGACAGTCACGACACAGAGCGCCGGGCTCACGATCGGAGGTGCGTTTTGAGTGAGGACACGGCGGACCGAGCGATGATTTGGGGGGACCGAAGGAAGCAGGGAATGCGACGCATGCACTTGAACGGTGTCGTTGTCGTGCTGGCCGGCCTCGCGGTCGCCGCCAGCGCAGGGTGCGGGACGCTGCCGCCGGACTGCCCGCACCGGTTCCGGTGCGCCCCGGCGGATGCAGGAAGCGGCGGTGGTGGCGAGGGGGGCAGCACGCCGGAGCGGTGCGTGCCAAGCAAGAGCGACGAGCCGGTGAACGACGGCTGTGGGGTCTTCGTCGCGGCTTCGGGGGACGACGCCGCGGCGGGGACGAAAGCGGCGCCCGTCAAGACGATCCAGCAGGCCGTGACGCGCGCGCAGCAGGAAGGTGCCGCGCGAAGGGTGTACGCGTGCGCGGAGACGTTTGGGGGCCAGGTCGAGCTGCCCGGCGGCGTCGCGCTCTTCGGCGGGCTCGACTGCTCGACCGACTGGAGTTGGATCGGCGAGACCAAGACGATCCTCACCGCGCCCGAAGGCGAGATCCCGCTCGTGATGCGCGGCGGCGACGGCGCGGTGCGCGTCGAGGATGTGCACGTGAGCGCGCGGCCGATCGACCCGAGCAGCGAGGCGGCGCGGGGCGTGTCGTCCATCGCCGCGCTCGCCGACAGCATCGCCGTCGAGATGGCGCGCTGCACGCTCGAGGCAAGCGATGCGGCGGACGGCCGCGACGGCGAGCCGTACGAAGAGCCGGCGCTCGCCGGCGAGCAGGGCAACCCGGGCAGGGAGGCGTGCTCAGGGGAGATCGTCGTACCTGGCGGCGTCAAGCGGAATGAGTGCGGCACGCCGGACGACCCCAGCGACGATTCCACCGGCGGGACGGGTGGCATCGGGCAGATGACTGAAGGTGGCGCTGGTTCGCCTGGTGGGCCGGAGGGCGCTGGTGGCCTGGGTGGCGCGGGTGAGAGGGCACAGGAGTGTACCGCCGGCACCGCCGGCGACGATGGACTCCCCGGCGAGCCCGGCCCCAACGCCACCGGACTCGGCACGCTCTCCTCCTCCGGCTACGCCGGCCTCTCCGGCACTGCCGGCTCGCCGGGCACCACCGCGCAGGGCGGCGGCGGCGGCGGCGCCAAGGGTGCCTCCGGGGCCAACCAGTGCACGCCCGAGTCGCCCGGCGGCGCCAGCGGCGGCTCCGGCGGCCCCGGCGGCTGCGGCGGCAAGGGCGGCAACCCCGGCGGACCGGGTGGCGCCAGCATCGCCCTCGTCAGCCTCGACGCCGAGCTCACCTTCGACGACGTCTCCCTCAAGGCCGGCCGCGGCGGCCGCGGCGGCAACGGCGCGCCCGGTCAGGAGGGTGGCAACGGCGGCCTCGGCGGCCCGGGGGGCACCGTACCGGCCGGCATCGAGGGCCTCCACCCCGGTTGCTCCGGCGGGCCCGGGGGCAAGGGCGGCAACGGCGGCAATGGCGGCGGCGGCCTCGGCGGCCATTCCCTCGGCATCGCCTACCGGGGCAAGCCGCCGCCTTCCAGCGGCGTCTCCGTCGAGACCGGCGAGGCTGGCCCCGGCGGGACCGGCGCCGGCGACAGCGGTGCTGCCGGGGTCAAGGCGGATACGCTGGAATTTGCGCCGTAGCTACGCGCCAAGGACGTGCCCCGAGAAGAAATCGCATCTTCACACAACAAAATCCGGCAACCACAAGCACCTGTTCGTAATGCACCACGAAGAGCACCATTGCCTCAAGGACCAGCAAACAGGCCTTTACGTCCCTCGGCCGGAGCGGTAGGCCTTCGCCCGCACCTCGAGTGCAGCAGGTCGCCACTCTGCGGAGTGCGACTCGGCGGGTCACCCGGCCTCCACGGAGGCCGGGTGGTGGCCGATGGGCAGCCGGAGCAATTCTCCTTCCACGCAAGTGACCCGAGACCGGCTCAGCCCCGAGGGCTTGAGGTATATCGGCGCGCAGCCGCGTCGCCGCGCGTTGCACCGCGGCGTGGCGGTGTGTGTGTGCGTTGCGCGGCGGCGCACCTGCGCCACGATGACGCCGGGCGGTGGATGAAATCGACGCCGCCGGCTGCACTTGAGGACGGCCTCGGCGGCCCGGGGAGCGCCGAGCCGGCCAGCATCGAGGGCCTCAACGCCGGTTGCTCCGGCGGGCCCGGGGGCAAGGGCAGCAACGGCGGCGGTGGGCCCGGCGGCCACTCCCTCGGCATCCCCTACCGGGACAAACCGCCGCCTTCCAGCGGCTTCTCCGTCGAGACCGGGCGGCCCCGCCGTTGCCGGCGCCGGTCCCGCCGCCGGCAACAGCTGGGCCGCCGGGATCAAGGTGAATACGCTGGAATTTGCGCCGTAGCTACGCGCCAGGGACATGCCACGAAAAGAAATCGCATCTTCACACAACAAAATCCGGCAACTACCCGCACCTGTTCGTAATGCATCATGAAGGGCACCATCGCCTCAAGGACCAGCAAAAGGGCCTTTACGCCCCTCGGCCGGAGCGGTAGGCCTTCGCCCGCACTTTGAGTGCAGCAGGTCGACACTCCGCGGAGTGCGACTCGGCGGGTCACCCGGCCTTCACAGAGGCCGGGTGGTGGCCGATGGGCAGCCGGAGCAATTCTCCTTCCACGCAAGTGACCCGAGACCGGCTCAGCCCCGAGGGCTTGATTGTGCATCGGCGCGACAGCCTCGTCGCCGCGCGTTGCGCGGCGGTGCACCTGCGCCGCGATGACGCCGGGCGGTGGATGAAATCGACACCGCCGCCTGCACTTTCCTGAGCCGATCTCTCCGCGCGCGCCGATCTCTTTGCAGGAGCTCACGCGTATCGCTGCGGTGCCCGCGAGCTCGGTCGCGCTGACGCCCACGACCGCGTTGGCCATCCGGTGCGAGGAGGACAATCGTGTATCCACAGCTCGCCGTCGAGGCGGCAGCACAATCGCACGTGGCGCGCCGCCATAGCCACAACGAGGGCCGGCTCGCGACACTACCGTGCTTCGGGCTGTTCATGGTGGCCAGAGGACTCGACGGCAGCACGACCGGAGAGATGACGTCGCGCACGGCCATCGAAGTGATCAAGAGCTGCCCCGAAAACAACGGTGATCTGGAGGACACATGGCCACACAGCGCGACAAGACCGCAGGGCCGGGACGAGGTGCGTGTGGCATTGAGCGTGAGGCGGGCCAACCGTTCGATCGACGAGGTGAACCAGCAGCACGAGAAGGCGCCCGACAGCGCGACCGCCTTCGCGGGCGTGCTGCTCGCGCCCGGCATGGCGTACATCGCGCACGGGGGTGACACGCGGGTCTACCGGATGCGCGGAGGGACGATGGAGCGGCTCATGCGGGATCACACGCCGCCGGAGGAGCTGCTCGCGGAAGACAATGGCCCACGGGAGGAGGTCAGAGCGCTGGGCGACCGGGCAAGCGTGGTGACGCGCGCGCTGGGGTGCGACGAGGACGCGAACATCCTATCTCGTGTCGAGGCGACCCACCCGGGGGACCTGTTCCTCGTAGGCTCCGACGGGCTGTGCGGCCGGGTGCCCGAGCGGCGCATCGCGGGCGTGCTCCGGGCGCATGGCGGCCTCCGCGTGGCGGCGAGCCTGCTGATCGACCTCGCGATCGAGCATGGCGGGCCAGGCGACGTGATGTGCGTGCTGGCGCGGGTGGGAAGCGGGCCACGCGCGCGGCGGTCACGCGTGCGGCCGTCACGTACACGGCGGTGACGCGCTGCGATGGGGGCGACCGCTCCCGCGCAGCGACACGCTTCGGCTGGTCGGTGGCTCGCGCGCGGGAATGCGCGGCGCGTCCATCGGAGCGGCAGTCAGGCGCCCAGGGCACAGGCACGCAGCCGAGGGCACCGACGAGCACGTCTCGCCGCGGCTATGCCTCGTCGAGCGGCAGGACGAGCTCCGCCGCCGGCGGAGACGAGATCCCCCGCGCAACCAGCATCCTCCGCAGGCGGGTGAGGATTTCCTTGCAACGGCGCTTGACCGTGGCCTCGCTCAACGACACACGCGCTGCGGTCTCCGCGATCGTCAGGCCCTGCTCGTACCGCAGCTCGAGCAGCCGCCGCCCCTCCGGCGACAGCGCCCCGCGTGCTTCCCGGAGCGCGCGGATCGCCCGCGCATAGGCCTCCTTCTCGACCATCGCCTCCTCCCCGAAAGGCGCTCCGCCGCCGCGCCCCAGCGCGGCGGCCATGGCGAGCCCCACGTCGTCGCACACATCCCCCAGGTGCCGGTCGACCTCGCCATCGCCGTCGGAGAACACGTCGGTGTCGTCACGCAGGGTCGCCGCCAGATCGAAGCCGGCCCTGCGCATGGCCTCGACCAGAGAGCGCGCGGCGGGCCGCGCCTGGTGCGCACAGTCGATCATCGCCCCGAAGGCGCGCCGCCAGGCGTAGGTCGTGAACCGCTCTCCGAGGCAAGCGTCGTAGGACCGCGCGGCCAGCACGAGCCCCTCGTAGCCGGCAGACCGGAGCTCCCCGCGCAGGCCAGGGAACCGCCGGAGCGCGAGCGCCCAGGCGAGGCGGTCCACCATCGGAATCGCCGCCTCGACGAGCTTCTGCTGCCGGGGTGTGAGCGGAGCTGACGACGCGCCCGAGCCCCCCTCGGCGCCCGCCGCGCCCTCGGCGCCCCCCGCGCCCTCGGCGCCCCCCGCGCCCTCGGCGCCCCCCGCGCCCGGCTGGCCCGGCCCGTCGCTCACGAAGAGCCCCCCGCCGGGGCACGCCGCCTCCCTCCCGCCCCCGTGGGGCGATCGCGCGCATCGCCCGGCAGCGTCGCGCCGTCCGCCGCGCGTCCGCAGGCGGGCGACGCGCGCGTGCCGCTGCGCTCGACGCGCGCAGCCCGGCGCAGCCGATCGACCATCGGCCTGACCTCGGGGTGCGTCGTGAGCACCACGAACAAGAGGTCGTCCATCGCCTCGAGCGCCTCGGCCGGGAGCAGGCCCCGGTACGGCGAGAGCGCGCGCTCGATGTGCCGCGCCACCACCGGATCGTCGAGGAGCACCTCGTCGTCCTCGGCCGTGGCGCCGGCGTCCTCCACGAGCTCCTCCTCCATCGAGCCACCTCCCGCGCCGCGAGCGCCCCGACGCGCGCGCACCTCAGTCCGAGAACGCGATCGTGAAGTTCTTCGCGGCGTCGACGCCGATCTCGACCCGCTTGGGGAGCGGCCCCTCCGACATCTTCTCGAGGATGGCGACCGAGAGCTGCGGCAGGAGCGAGGCCCGGAGGATGTGATCGATGTTGCGCGCGCCCGTGTCGACCTCGGTGCAGCGCGCCGCGATCGTGTCGACGAGCGCGTCCGAGTACGACGCCTCGATCCGCTGGCTCTTGCGCAGCCGATCGACCAGCGCGTCGAGCTTGAGCCGCGTGATCTCGCCGAGCGCGTCGGGCGAGATCGGCAGGTACGGCACCGTGGTCATGCGGGCGAGCAGCGCCGGCTTGAAGTGCGCGGAGAGCGTCGGCTTGATCGCCTCGACGATCTCCTTGATGAACTCGCCGTCCGCGTCGAGCCGCCGCGACGGGTCTTCTTCCCGCGCGGCGAGCGTCATGTTCGTGATCTTGTCCGTGGCGAGGTTGCTCGTCAGGATGATGACCGTGTTCTTGAAGTCGACGAGCCGCCCCTCGCCGTCGCTCAGCATGCCCTTGTCGAACACCTGGTAGAACAGGTTCATCACGTCGGGATCGGCCTTCTCGACCTCGTCGAGGAGCACGACCGTGTAGGGCCGCTGGCGCACCGCCTCGGTGAGCATGCCGCCCTCGCCGTAGCCGACGTAGCCGGGCGGAGAGCCGATGAGCCGGGAGACCGTGTGCTTCTCCTGGAACTCGGACATGTTGATGACCGTCATCATCCGCTCGCCGCCGAACATGAGATCGGCGATCCCGAGCGCGGTCTCCGTCTTGCCGACGCCGCTCGGCCCGACCAGCAGGAACACACCCTGCGGCGTGCTCAGCGGCTTCAGCCCCGCGCGCGCGCTCCGCAGCTCCTTCGCGATGGTCACGATGCCGTGCGTCTGCCCCTTGATCCGCCGCGTGAGCCGGTCCTCCATCTCGAGGAGCGCCTTCACGTCGTCCTGGACCATCTTGCCGACGGGGATGCCCGTCCACGCCGCGACCACGCTCGCGACCATCGCCTCGTCGACGTCCGGCCGGATCAGCGGCACCTCGCCCTGGCTCTCCTTGAGCTCGTCGAGCGCCTTGACCACCTCGCGGCGGGCGGCGTCCCGCTCCTCGGTCGTCTTGGCCTCATCCATCTTCTTGCGCGCCTCGATGACCCGCTGCGTGCCGGCCGTCTCCCGCGCGTAGGCGGCGCGCACCTCCTCGAGCTCGGCCCTGGCCTTGGCGAGCCTGTCCTTGAGCTCGGCGACGCGCTCCTCGTCGATGTGCACGCCCCGGTCCCGATCCCGCTCGAGCGCCTTGAGCTCGCTCTCGGTGTTCACGATGAGGATCTCCGCGTCCTCGACCGCGGCGGGCCGCTGCTGCAGCGCGACCTTCACCCGGGCCGCGCACGTGTCGAGCAGATCGACCGCCTTGTCCGGCAGCTGCCTGCCGGTGAGATACCGCGCCGACAGCCGCACGGCCGCGGTCACGGCCTCGTCCTGGATGATGACGTTGTGGGCCTGCTCGAACTTCGGCCGCAGCCCGCGGAGCATGACGACGGCCGAGGGCTCGCTCGGCTCGTCCACCTTGACCGGCTGGAACCGCCGCTCCAGGGCCGCGTCCTTCTCGATGTACTTCTTGTACTCGCTCCACGTCGTGGCCGCGATCGTCCGGAGCTCGCCGCGGGCGAGCGCCGGCTTGAGCAGGTTGGCCGCGTCGCCGCCGCCCTGCTGGCCGCCCGCGCCGATCAGCGTGTGCGCCTCGTCGATGAAGAGGATGATCGGCTTCGGCGACCCCTTCACCTCGGCGATCACCTGCTTCATGCGGTTCTCGAACTCGCCCTTCACGCCGGCGCCCGCCTGGAGCAGCCCGAGGTCGAGCCCGAGGATGTCGACCCCCTGCAGGAGCGGCGGCACCTTCGGGTTCTCCGGCGTGCTCTCGACGATGAGCAGCGCGAGCCCCTCGACGAGCGCCGTCTTCCCGACGCCCGCGTCGCCGACGATGATGGGGTTGTTCTTGCGCCGCCGCGCGAGGATGTCGATGACCTGCCGGATCTCCCGCTCGCGCCCGAAGATCGGATCGATCTGGCCCGCGCGCGCCTTGCCGGTGTAGTCGATGCAGTACTTCGCGAGCGCCGAGTCGGCCCCCGCGCTCGCCATCCCGGCCGGGAGCTTCCCCGCCCCGGGCGCGCCCGCGCCCGCCGACGCGACCGACTCGGCCTCCTCCTTGGAGCCGGAGACGATCTTCGGGAGGCTCGCCTTGAGGTCGTCCTTCGAGATGCCCTCGAGATAAGCGCCGATGCCGCTCACCGAGTAGCGGGTCGGCTGCTGGACGAGGCGCTGGAAGAGCACGCCGCTCCGCACCCGCTGGTAGCCGTACTCCATCGATCCGATGAGATAGGCGTCCTGCATCCACTCGAGCATCGTCGGCGAGAGCACCGGCCTGCCGGCGTTGCCCTTCCGGAGCTCCTCCAGGCTGCGCTGGAGCGCGGCGCGGAGGTGCGACGGGTCGAGATCGTAATGGGACACGAGGAACGCGATGTCGGAGTTCGCGTCGTCGAGCAGCGCGAGGAGCAGGTGCTCGAGCGTGACCTCGTAGTGGCGCGCGTTGACACACTGGCCAATCGCCGCCTCGAGGGCTGAAGTGCAGTTCTTGGTGAGTCGCTTGACGATGGCCTTGGTGTCGACGAGCTGCATGCGGGGCATGCTAGCCGAGCCGCGTCCCCGTCCGAAAGCGCCGTTCGTCAGCCGCGCTGATCGCGCTTCTTCTCCGCGGCCTCGGGGGCGGCGCCTCCGGCCTCGCGGGCCGCTCCGCGCGCCTTCGCCTGCCGCCTCACCGCGCCGCGGCCCGCCTCGCCGCGCTGCCCCGCCGCGGGCCGCGCGGGCGCGGCGGCGTCCCGGGCCCTGTCGCCCTTCGCCTCCCCGGCGCTCGCCGCCGTGTCCTTCGCCTCGCTCGGGGCGGCCGCGGCGGCGCGGTCCACGACGTCGGGCCGGACACGCAGCTTGAGCAGGGCGCCCGCGCGGAGCTTCTGATCGGGCTCCAGCCCGTTATCGCTCGCCACGTCCTCGACGTCTATCGCGAACTGCCGCGCCACGCCGATCAGCGTATCGCCGGGGCCGACGCGGTAGTACATCACCGCGCGCTTCGACGACCGCGCGCGCGCGGCCCGCCGCCGCGCCGGGGCATCGCCCTCGTCCGCCTCCGGCCCCTCGTCGCCATCGCTTTCCGCGGCCAGGGCGGCCACGGGCTCGCGCATCGTACGCCGCTTCTTCGGCTTCGGGAGGAGCGCGAGCAGGCTCTCGTCCCGGCGGAGCGCCCGCCGCTCGGTGAAGTCGCGGCCGCCGAGCAGATCGACCGGGTCGAGGATCGACGCGTCGTCCGTGGCGAGCGAGTCCATGTCGAGCATCGCCGGCAGCGCCGCCTGCGCCCGCGCCAGCGTGTCCGCCGGGATCATCACGAGGTAGTCCCCCCGGCCCGGCGGGACCCGGTCGCCGAGGAGGTCGGGGTTCAGCTTCCGCAGCGTCGAGGTCGCGACGCCTGCGGCCTTCGCGAGCGTCTTGAGCGGCGTGCCCGGCGGCGCCGGGATCTCGGCCGCGTCGATCGGCCGGCTCACCTTGACGTCCTCGAACCCGAACCGCTCCAGGTTGTTCGCCACGATCGCCGCGGCCCCGATCTTCGGCACGTAGGCCGCCGTCTCCGACGGGAGCGCCTGCTGGCGCGCCAGCTCGTTGAAGTCGGACGTGCCGTACCGATCGATGCGGTCGAGCAGCTGCTCGTAGCCCATGTTGTAGGCCGCGAGCGCGAGGTCCCAGTGGCCGAAGCGCATGTACAGATCGCGCAGGTGATGCGCCGCCGCCTGCGTCGCGAGGCGCGGGTTCTTCCGCTGATCCAGGTGCCGTGTCTGCTGGAGCCCGTAGACCGCGCCGGTGGCCGGCATGAACTGCCAGAGGCCCACCGCCCCGGCCGGCGACCTCGCCCTCGGGTCGAACCCGCTCTCGATCATGGCCACCCAGATGAGATCCTCCGGGAGCCGCCGTTCCCTGAGCTCGGTCTGGATCATCTCCTGGAACCGACCGCTCCGCTTGAGCCAGGTCGCGAACATGTTCCGGCCCCGATCGGTGCGCGTGAAGAAGCGGACGTACTTGAGGGTCCGGCGCGACACGGAGAGCCGGAGGTCCGGCAGCTGCAGCCTGGAGAGCGCCTCGGCGCCGGCCGCGTCGAGGTCGTCCACGTCGTCGGCGTAGCTACCCTCGGCGGAGAAGGCGCGCGGCGGCCGCGAATAGCTCGGCCGCTCCAGGTCGCAGGCGGCGCCCTCCCGCGCCTCCCGCGCCGCGGCATCCCGCAGCCGCGCGAGCTCCCGCGACTCGCTCCCCGACAGCGCCCCGGCCGGCGCCAGGCCGGAGGGCCCGGGCGCCGCCGGCGCGTACGGCGCGACCGGCGCGCCCCCGGGCGCCCGCGGCGCGTACGAGGCGGCCGGCGCGGGCGCCGCGAGCGAGGCCGATCCCCCGGGCGCGACGGCCCGCGCGCCGCCCAGCTGGTAGGTCGCGACCGCCGACTGCACCGAGGTGATCGCCGACTGGGGCGCCGCCATCCCGACCCCGTAGCCAAACGCCAGGGCCGAGACCATGGGAGGGATCTTGTGGACGAGGCTCATGTGTGGTCGAAGGTCGCACCATGTAGGCAAACAAGTCAAGTAACCGGCCCTCGTGGGGTCGTGCCTGCTGCGGCGGGCTCCTCTCCCGACCGCGCGTGGGCTGGCTCGCGCTCCGCGCCGTGACCTCGCGGCCGCGCGGTCCGGGTGGGCTTCAGGCACTCCCGTGGGGCGAAGCGGGTCTGCTAGTCTGCACGCATGCCGGCGGCGCTCTCGGCCCGCGTGTCCGACACCCAGGCCAACCAAAGCTTCGAAGCTTCGTTCGAGCGCTTCCCTGTCCGGATCGGCAGGAACCAGCTGAACGATCTGCACATCGACCGGCCGTACATCTCCCAGTTCCACGCCGCCGTGGACGTCCGCGATCGCCGGATCCTCGTCCGCGATCTCGGCTCCACGAACGGGACGATGTTCGCCGGCCACCGGCTGGCGCGGGACACCGCGGTGGACGTGAGCACCCAGCCGGAGATCACGATCGGGCCGATCCAGATCCGGCTCGCGATCATCGAGGCGCCGCTCAAGGCCGAGCTCCCGAGCGACGGCACGCTGCTCGGCACGGGCGGGGAGAACCTCTCGGCGCTGCTCCAGTCGCAGAAGCGCGCGGCGCCCGGGGTCGAGGACCCTTACCTGCGGCAGGTGGTCCCGTACCTGGAGGCGTACCGGACCGCGTGGGCCGCGGTCTACCGGATCATCTGGGAGCACCTGGCGCGCCTCCCGCCCGAGGCGCGCCAGGGGTACCTGCGCCGGCTGGGCGAGGAGCACCCGGCCGTCCTCGCGGAGAAGGACTTCCAGAAGATCGCCCAGTACTACGGCGTGGACTACCGCACGCTCGGCGAGCTGGCGCCGGCGAACGCGGCGTTCGCGGCGCTCTCGGAGCTCGCGGGCGTGCTCGCGCCGGGCGCGAAGCCTCCGGACGACGTGGCCGGCATCGTCAACTTCGCGCGGCGGCTCCGCGACACGATGGACGTCTTCCTGAAGTGCTTCGTGAGCTTGCGCGACGGCTACTACGAGTTCGAGGAGGAGGTGCTGGCCCGCGATCGCTCCGTGGACAGCGACAAGGTCGCGAACGCGAAGGACGACAAGGAGCTCGGCACGGTCCTGCTCACGCCGGCCGGGGGTCCCGACGCCGCGCACCAGCTCCGCCAGATCTTCGCCGACGTGATGACCCACCAGATGGCGCTCCTGCAGGGCGTGATGGGGGGCGTCAGGTCGCTGCTCGTGAAGCTCTCGCCGAAGACGCTCGTGAGAGAGCTGGAGCGGGAGGGCAAGAAGGGCGGGCTGTTCTCGAGCAAGTACGAGGATCTCTGGAAGCTCTACGAGCGCCGCCACGGCGACTTCGGGGAGGACAAGGAGACGTTTCGAGAAATATTTGGCGAGCAGTTCTTTCGCGCGTACGTTGCGACGGCCGCAGAGGACGATGGCTCACGGAACTCGAACAAACGATAGCGCCCCTCGGACTGCGGGGCTCCGCGCGCCACACGGCGCCTCGGGCTCGCCGGTCTCCCCCGGTGGCGCAGCCGAACGCGAGGCGCCATTCATGCGAATCAGGCAGAAAGTCGTAGCAGCAGGTTGTCTGGCGGTCGCCGCGTGCCTCCTCGCCCCGCGCGAGGCGGCGGCGCAGGCGACGACGGTCGAGCGGGATGAGAGCTGGGGCACGGTCTCGGACGTGAGCCTCGCGCTGGGGGCCTCGGCCGTGTTCCTGATGCCGCGCGTTTACTACAGCGATCCCGAGGCCACGGTCGGCTGGAAGGGGCGCTGGCATTTCTCGGTGCTGGCGCCGGCCATGACGATGACGGCGCTGACGCTGCTCGTGGACCTGCCGATCAAGGGCGCGATCGAGTCACCGCGCCCTGGCTGCGGGATCGAGGAGACGAAGACGGCCCTGGCCGGCTCGGGCTGCGAGTCCTTCGGCGGCCCGTCGACGCACGCGTTCGCCTCCTGGGGCGCGACGGGCGCGGGCACGGGCATCTTCCTGGTGGACACCTTCCGTTACTCCGCGGGCCGCTTCAACGCCGGCGGCTTCATCGGCCACGTGGCCTTCCCCCTCACCGCGTCGATCGTCACCTCGATCGCCCGCGGCGTCGCTCCCGGCAACGCGGAGGCCTACGAGAACGGCGGCCAGATCGCGATTGGCGGCGTCACGGGCTTCCTGAGCGGCCTCGCCTTCGGCACGGCCTACGCGATGTTGCAGCGCCCGAACTGCGGATACGGCAACGCGCTGTTCTGCTGGTGACCGCCGCCCCCGGCGAGACACCGCTTCCCCGTCCCCCCCCCGAGGGGCCAACCCCCCCGCCGAGACGCCACCCGCCGCCGAGACGGCGGCGACCCCCCCCACCTACCCCCCCCTCCCCCAGGCCCGCCGTTGCTCAATCCTGACCGACGACGCGCTCCCAGAGGGGGTCGTTCGACGAGAAGAGCGTATCCCGCTCCACCCGGAGGAACCGCTGGAACTCGACGCGGCGCAGCTCGCGGTCGCTGTCGCGGTTACCGTCGTCGTACTTGACGATCTTCACCCGCACCTGCTCGAGCAGCTGGATGCCGTTCGGCTTGTACGAGACGTCGGTGCGCAGCACGTAGCGCGCGTAGAGCCCCCGCTCCGTGACGGAAGGGATCACGGCGGTCCGCTCCAGGTCCACCGCCGCGGCCTCGATCAGCCGTCCCCTGCGCGCGAGATAGAAGTGGGCCCGTTGCCTGCAGTCGTCGGGATCGGGGCAGCTCTTCGTCTCGGCCACGACGAGGTTGTCGTTGCCGAGGCGCACCGGCGACAGCCGGGTCCCCTTCGCTGGCGCGCGGAAGCTGCCGATGCCGAAGACGTCCGCGCGATCGCCGGCCGCGCGCACGAGCGCGACCAGCCCGCCCTCGTCGCCGTTCTCGAACGTGAGCGCGCGCAGCCAGAGCACGCGGAGCCCTTCCGGCCCGGAGCGGATCTCGACCTCGTCGGGGTCGATCTTGCGCGGCCAGCCGGACTTCGAGATGCCGCCGCGCAGCGTCTCGTTGGCGAACACATAGTGCCCGGTGCAGTCGACGTCGGTCGGGCCGATCCCGCGCTCCGCGCTGTAGCCGGGGACGATGATCTCCATCCACTGGTCGGGATCGAGGTTGCGGACGGCGGCCTTGCCGCCCGCCGCGCGCCGCGCGGGCGGGAGCTGGGTGGAGCACACCGGAATGGGGTTCTGCTTGCGCGTGAGCAGCTCACCGTGCGGCTGCTCGGGGTACGATCCGCAACCCGCGAGCGCGGCGACGAGGCCCAGACCGGCGACAGAGCCGAAACGAACGATCCTCACGCGCTCTTCGTATCATGCAAGGGCTCGCCGAGGCGAGTTCGCGACCCATCGGCCTGGCCGGCCACGCTGGCCGGCCAGGCCGCGCTGGCCGGCCAGTTCACATCGGTGGACCGAGGCTCGCCATGCCAGCGGCCACGCCCGCCGCGCCGCGAGCCACTCGCGTCGCCCCATCGCCCACAGCGACCGCAGCTTCTCAACGCGATCGACACACCCACGACACCCGTGTCGAACCGGCGGAAACTTGCGGGATCATCGAGAACCCAAGGCAAACCAAGGGCCAAACAACGACGAACCCAGGGCGTAACGCGCAGGACGATCTGGGACACAAAAGTCTTGACGCTCCCATCTAGGGAGTTACCTTCTGGACTCCCTGCGTTGAGCAGGGGCAGAGATACGATGCACATCGTATCTCCTGGATTGCAAACTCCTACTCCGGACGGGGCGAACCGTCTGCCAGCGCGCAATGGGGCGTAGACTGAGCCCAGGCGGCGAGTCCTAGAAGGAACAGGGTGCTGATCATGGCGTTGCAAGCGTATCTGAAGCTGAAGGGTGTGACGCAGGGTGCGATCGAAGGTTCGATCACCCAGAAGGGCCGTGAGAAGTCCATCGGCGTCATCGAGGTGAAGCACTCGATCGTGAGCCCGCGTGACCCGGCGACCGGCTTGCCGAGCGGCAAGCGGCAGCACAAGCCCTTCGTGATCACGAAGGAGCTCGATAAGTCGACGCCCCTCCTCTACAACGCCCTGGTCAACAACGAGAGCATCCCGGAGTGGGAGCTCAAGTTCTTCACGCCGGGCGCCGCTGCCTCGAAGAACATCGGCAAGGAGCAGAACCACTACACGGTGAAGCTCATCAACGCGACGGTCGCGAGCATCGACTTCTTCATGGACAACACCCGCAGGCCGCCGGAGGGCAAGGACGTTCCGGAGTACGAGAAGGTCGCCTTCACGTACCAGAAGATCGTGTGGTCCTACGACGACGGCGACGGCGCCCGCCAGGCGGACGACGACTGGGAGACGCCGAACGCGTAGTACCTAGCTGCTGAGGTCTCGTCGATCCGGGCGGCCTTCGGGTCGCCCGGTCGCGTTTGTGGCCCTGAACCGGGCGGCCAAGGTGGGCCGTTCGGTTCAGGGATGGCCATCACGCACAGCAGGACCAGAATGTTGGCATGGCCCTCAACGCCTACCTCAGAATCTTCGCCACTCGACAGGGGGAGGTCAGGGGGTCCGTCACCCAGAAGGGGCGAGAGGGTACGATTCTGGTGACGGGGGTGTTTCACTCGGTGGTGGGACCGCGGGATCCGGTGACCGGGCGCCCGACCGGCAAGCGGATGCACAAGCCCATCGTCGTGACGAAGGATCTCGATCGCTCGACGCCCCTCCTCCTCAACATCCTCAGCCACAACGAGAGCATCGCCCGCTGGGAGCTCCAGTTCTACCGCTCGGTCGCGATCGGCGTCGAGCGGCCGGTCTTCACGGTCCAGCTCACGAACGCGACCATCTCGAGCATCCAGTTCACCATGCTCAACGTGAGGAACCGGGCGCTCTCGCGCGTCCCGGAGCAGGAGGAGGTCGCGTTCACCTACGAGAAGATCGTCTGGACCTGGAACGACGGCGGCCTCTCGGCGGGCGACGACTGGCTCACGCCGCGCTGAACGGGTGGTGCGGCGCTCCGGGGGCTCCCCGGAGGGGGGCACCCAGAGTGCAGCGCCACCCGTTCAACGGGCGGGGCTTCCGCTGGGGGCGCGGGCTGGTCTACGATGGCGCCCGTGGCCGGCGCTTCCCTCCTCACGCGCATCCAGCACGCGGCCGACCCGCACTCGACGGAGCGGCACACCTACCGGGATCACGACCTCGAGTCGGCCATCCTGACGCACCTCGGGCACATGCTGAACACCCGCCAGGGCAGCTCGCTGACCTGCCCGGACTACGGCCTCATGGAGGTCTCCGAGGTGCTGCACGAGTTCCCGGAGGCGATCGGCCTGGTGCAGCGCTCGATCAAGAACTGCATCCAGACGTACGAGCCGCGGCTGAAGAACGTGCAGGTCCGTCACCTGCGCAACGCGGACGCGGTGCAGTCGATGGTCCTCGAGTTCGAGATCACCGCGCAGATCCAGTACCCGGACGGCCGGCGCCAGGCGCTGCGGCTCGGCGCGGCCGTGGACCAGAGCGGCAACGTCCGGATGACGTAGCGCCCTGTCGTCCGGCGGGGCCCCGGTCTCGCGGCCGTTGACAGGCTCCGGCGCCGGCGGTCGACTGGCGGTGGCGAGAGGATGTTCAACAAGTACTACCAGGACGAGCTCACCTACCTGCGGGACCTGGGGCGCGAGTTCGCCGCGGCCTACCCCGGGATCGCGCCCATGCTCGCGGAGCGCGGCGGCGATCCGGACGTCGAGCGGCTGCTCGAGGGCGTCGCCTTCCTGACCGGCAAGATCCGGCAGAAGCTCGACGACGAGCTGCCGGAGGTGATCCACTCGGTCGCGTCGCTGCTCTTCCCGCACTACCTCCGCCAGATCCCGGCGACGTCGATCGTCGAGTTCACCCCGCTGCCGAACGTGGTGCGCGAGAAGCTCCTGGTCGCGCGGAACGCGGAGATCGGGTCCGTGCCCGTCGACGGGGTCTCGTGCCGCTTCCGCACGACCCAGGACGTCGAGCTCGTCCCGCTCGCGATCGAGGACGTGCGCGTCGACACGGGCGCGCAGCTCGCGCAGACGCTCCGCATCGAGCTCCGCCTCACCGGGGGCGCCGCGCTGCCGGCCCTGTCGCTCTCGTCGCTGCGCTTCTACATCCACGGCGAGCGCAGGCTGCAGGACGACCTCCGCCTCTGGGTCGGCGCGCACGTCGAGTCCGTGGCGCTCGCCGCGGTGGACGCGGCCGGGCGCGACACGACGATCGCCTCGCTCCCGGCGCGCGCCGTGCGGCTCACCGGCTTCTCCGACGAGGAGGCGCTGATCCCGTACCCGAAGACGGTCTACCCCGGCTTCCGGCTCCTCCAGGAGTTCTTCACGCTCCCGCAGAAGTTCGCCTTCTTCGAGGTGACCGGCCTCCAGGCGCTCTCGGTGGAGCGGGTCTCCGACAGGTTCGCGATCCTCCTGCAGTTCCGGGACGGGCTCCCGCCGGGGACGCGGATCGGCCGGGAGAACTTGCGACTGTTCTGCTCTCCGGTCGTGAACCTGTTCGATCACACGAGCGATCCGATCAAGCCCGAGGCGACCAAGCACGAGTACCTCTGCCGCCCGGCGGGCGCGGCGCCCGCCGCCTTCGAGATCTACAGCGTCGACAAGGTCGTCGGCATCGCCCGTCGCACGAGCCAGCGCGTCGAGATCCCCTCGTTCTTCAGCTTCCAGCACGAGCTCGACCCCGACGCCGCCGCGCGGACGATCTTCTACCAGGCGCACCTCCGCCCGGCCGCGATCGGCGACGGCATCGACATGTACCTGTCGTTCGGCTCGCCGCAGGACGCCGGGGCGCTCCCCGAGTTCGACGTGATCAGCATCGAGGCGACGAGCACGAACCGCCGCCTGCCGGCGCAGCTCAAGGTGGGCGATCTCCGGGTGCCCACGGCGACCTCCCCCGCGGTGGCGAGCTTCACCAACCTCACCGGCGTGACGGCGCCGCTCCCGCCGCCGATGGGGCGCGAGCTGCAGTGGCGCGTGCTGGCCCACATGGCGATGAGCTACCGCTCGATCACCGAGCTCGAGGTGCTCCGCGCCACGGTCGATCTCTACAACTTCCAGGCGATCGTCGATCGCCAGGCGGCGCGCGCCAACCAGCTCCGCCTGGCCGCGATCAAGTCGATCCGGGTGCGGCCGACCGACCGGCTCTACCGGGGAGCGCCCGTGCGCGGCGTGGCGGTCGACATCGAGCTCGACGAGGGCGGGTTCGTCGGCGAGGGGGAGATGTACCTGTTCGCGAGCCTCCTGAACGAGATGCTCGGGTCGTACGTCTCGTTGAACTCGTTCACGCAGCTGACGGTCACCGGCACGAACACACGCGTGGTGCACAAATGGGAGCCGAAGAGCGGCAGCCTGACCCTGATCTGAAGGAGGCGACCCGTTGAGCGCCGCGCCCGCCGCAGAGGAGACGCTCCAGCGCTTCGCGGAGATCGCGCCGCGCTCCTCGTACTACCGCCTCATCTACCTGCTCGAGCGGCTCTTCCCCGCCGCGCCGCCCGTAGGCCAGCTCGGGCCCGTGCAGGACGAGCGCATCCGGCTGCGCGGCGATCCGTCGCTCATCTTCGCGTCGAGCGACGTGAGCGAGCTCGCGCTGGTCAAGTACCCGGACGCCGTGCAGCGCGCGCGCGTCTCGACCACGTTCCTCGGCCTGTACGGCTCGGTGTCGCCGCTGCCCGCCTACTTCATCGAGGAGATCGCGCTCTCGGATTACCAGGGCGGGCCGCAGCCGATCCGCGAGTTCCTCGACGTCCTCCACCACCGGCTCCTGTCGCTCCTCTACCGCGCGTGGACCAAGTACCGGCTGCCCGTCACCTACCGCAAGCAGGGCGCCGATCCGTTCACGCGCCGGATGTTCTGCGCCGTCGGGCTCGACGGGTTCCGCGAGTACGGGACGCCGCTCGATCGGTTCTTCTTCCTCCGCTACGCGCCGATCCTCGCCTCGAAGTCGCGCTCGGCGCGGAACCTCGAGACCGTGCTGTCCGAGATGCTCGGGAACATCGGCGTGCGGATCGAGCAGTTCGTCGGCCACTGGACGCTCATCGAGAAGCCGTTCAGGAACAAGCTCGGCGTGATGAACCACCAGCTCGGCGAGAGCCTGACGCTGGGGCGCTACGTGTTCGACGGCTCGGGGCGCTACACGATCGTGGTCGGCCCGGTCGGCTACGACGAGTACCTCTCGTTCCTGCCGGGCGGCGAGCGGCAAGCGCTCGTCCGCGGCGTCATCGAGACGTTCACGCCGGGCATCCACGACGTGATGCTCGAGATCCACGTGGACACGGAGGAGGCGCCCCGGTTCCAGCTCGGCTCGCCGCGCGCCGCGACGCTCAAGCGCACCGCGTGGATCGGCGGCGCGGCGGCGGAGCGGCTCGTCCTCACGGTCCCCCTCGACGAGAAGCACCTCGCGGGCAGCGCCGACGCGGACGAGGAGGACCGGGGCGAGCCGCCGCCGATGTGACGGCCGGCGGCGTCGCGGCGTGCCGAGGAGCCGTCGCGGCGCGCCGAGGCGCCGTCGCGGCGCCCGGGCTCGCCGGCGCGCCGCCTCAGTAGACGGTGAGGCTCTGGAGCGCCGCGGTGATCTCGTCGGCGCTCGCGTCGATGTTCTCGTGATGCACGATCTGCACGAGCAGCACGCGGCGGGGGCTCCGGATGAGGATCTCGTGCGCGAACGCCTCGGACACGGGCTTCGACGGGATCTTCGCCTTCACGAGGTAGCTGCGCCCCTGCGTGTTCGCGGTCGCCACGGGCGCGCGGCCCGAGAGGATCTGCGCGCCCTGCTCCTCGAGGTCGGCCTCGTAGCGCTTGAGCACGTCGGGCCACGGGTCCTCGGGGCTGTCGATGCGCTCGTAGATCGAGAACAGGAACTGCCGCGGGGACTGGTACGTGATGAAGCGGCGCTCCGGCGTGTAATCGGCGCCGCCGACGTTCCAGTCGATCGGGCGGCTCATGCGGACGTCGCCGTTCATGAGGCCGACGCCGATCCTGCGCGGCAGCCGGTCCGTCGCGGGGGCGTCGAGCGGCGGGAAGTACACCTCGAAGCTCGCGTCCTTGCGCAGGGCGCCCGCGGCGCCGTGGAGGTAGAAGACTTCGTCTTGCTTGGGGGCCGTGGGCGACCCGCCGCAGCCGGCGAGCAGCGCGATCGCCGTCACGGCGGCGCAGGTCACGCCGGCGCGCCCTGCCGCGGCCGCGCACGGGACGCGCGGACGCCGGGCCGGGTGGGCGGGGGCGTGGGCGAGCGTCGGCATTCCGAGGTGCCTCATCGGGGGAACTCTAGGCCAGCGGGGGCGCGCCAGCCAAATGTTCGCAGAGGAGTTTGCCCTCGAGGCGCCTGGCATTGAATGATTGCCCGGCCCGGGCAGCGCTGCGCCCGGCGATCGGGCGGCGCCCTGCGCGCCGCGAGAGGGCCATGTCGAACGAAACGAATCCGAGTCGCAAGGACACGCCCGCCGGGGCCTCGCCGGCGAGCGCGCCGTGCCCGTCGTGCAGCAGGAGCTCCCATCGAGCGCGCCGGGCGCCCGGCCGCCTCGTCGCGCCCCGGCGCCCGGCGCTCGCGGCCGTGCTGGCGCTCGCGCTCGGGGGCGCGGCGTGCAGCGGCATCGACGCCGGCGTGGAGTACCCGGGGGATCTGCCCGAGCCCGATCGATACCTCTTGACACCCGAGAACGGCGCGGACCCGTCGCTCACGCTGGGGGAGTTCAAGATCGGCCCCGAGACGTGCAGCGGGATCGACACGCACCCGGTCACCCAGAGGCTCTCGCCGGACGATCTCACCCGCTTCCTGGAGGCCCAGGGCGCCGGGAACATCGCCCCGAAGCTGGCGCGGTCGAACCTGTACTGGTTCGATTTCCCCGCGCGCGACGGGTCGTTCGTGCGGCTGCGCCTCGCGGTGCTGGAGGACGCGCGCCGCGCGACGCAGGATCTCCACGACGCGCTGCTGCAGCACGGCCCGGGGTGGTGGGGCGTCCGGCGCTCGAACCTCGCGGTGCTCGCGCCGAAGGCGAGCCTGCGGGAGGCGGTGGCGTTCGCCATCAAGTACAAGCTCGTCTGCTGGGGGATGTTCACGTACGCGGGGAACGACGACGCGTACGTGGTGCCGGGGCCGTACGCCGAGCTGTGAGGCGCTCCGCCGCGGCGCGGGGCCCCGCGGGCCTGCACGCATCACGCCGCCGCGGCCCCCGTCAGGCGGTCTCCTCGGGCGCGCGGCCTCCGCGGTCGAGGCGCGGGGGCGACAACGTACGAGCTCTGCGATTCTGGCAAATCCGAAGGAAGAATGCGTAGACTGCGCCCATGCGTCGTCACGTCTTGCTCGCCGCTTGTGCATGCCCGATCCTCGCCGCGACCGCCGCCGCCACCGTGCCCGGCTGCGGAGAGGAGTTCGAGGACATCTGCGCGTTTCTCGAGGATCCGAACAGCTGTTACGCGACCTATCATCGCGACATCGGGGCTCGGTGCGGGGCGCAGGGCGACGGGGACGCGCCGAAAGGCACGTTCGCCAGCCGGGAGGCGCTCGACGTCTGCTTCCTCAATGAAGGCGGGCAGGTCGTCTTCGATCCGCCGCTCGATCTCGCGGCGTTTCCCCCGAAGAGCCTCTCGTTCAAGCGCCTCGACGCCCTGGCGCAGGAGTGCGGCTCGTTCACGTTCTCGGGCGAATACAGCTATTCGGTGACCATCCATCCATGCGGCGAGACCGAGGAGGACACCGCCGCCGACGCCGGTCCTCTGCCGCTGTGCGCTGACGGCAGCGGCGCTGGCGAGGGGATCGCCCGCGTGAGCGGCGGGACCGTCACCGTCACGACGCCGGAAGGTCGAGATACCCTCGACGTGAGCTGCGCAGACGGCACGACACACCATTTCAACCGGATCGACGCCGAGAGGAAGTGCGTCGAGCGCACGCCCCTGCTCCCGAGGGCCGTGCTCGAGGCGAGCGCGGGGAACCAGCCTCCGCCGGACGCCGGCCCGGTGCCGCCCGATACGTTCGCCGGCTCCATCTCGTTCCGCGTCCACTACCCGCCGAGCGCCGGGTCGGGCGCCGCGGGCGACGTCGTGACGTACTTCACGTGTCAGATTCCCCCGCCCGCGGCGATCTGCTTCAACGGCGAGAAGGACGGCCTGGAGACCGACATCGACTGCGGAGGCACGCTCTGCGAGAAGCGGTGTGGGAAAGGGCAGTCTTGCGCTCAGGACAGCGACTGCGACGGCCTGAGTTGCCTTCCAGACACGAGCGGCTTCCGAAAGTGCACGGATCCGAACGCTGAGCCTTGAGCCTTCACCCCATCGCGGAGCGCCGGGGCGTGGTCTCGCGGGCGCTGCGGGCAGCCAGGCGGGCGTGAGCTCACGCCACCAGCACCTTCACCACGAACGTCGTGCTGCCGAGCCGTAGCCGGTCGTTGTCGCGCAGCTGCCGGCGCTCGCCCTGCGCGAGGCGCTGCTCGTTGACGAACGTGCCGTTGCGCGAGCCGTCGTCCTCGATGAAGACCTGGCCCGTGGTCGGGTCCCCGTGGATCGCCGCGTGGCGCGAGGAGGCGCTCGCGTCGGCGAGCCCGATCTCCGTCGCCGGGTCCGCCCCGGCCCGCCCCACCTGGGTGCGGCCGCTGTAGATGGGCCAGAAGCTGCCCGCGGGGTCGTTCTGGAACGTCACCATGAAGCCGACGAGCACGCGCGAGGGCTGCCCCGCGATCGGCTGCACCACGCCGGAGACCGCGCCCTGGACGACCGGCGGCACCACCGCGGCCGCCCTGCCCTGCACGGCCCCGGGCACCCCGCCCTGCACCAGCGGCGGCGGCGCCACCATCCCCGGCGTGCCCATCGGCACCGCCCCGGGCACCCCGCCCTGCACCAGCGGCGGCGGCGCCACCATCCCCGGCGTGCCCATCGGCACCGCCCCGGGCACCCCGCCCTGCACCAGCGGCGGCGGCGCCACCATCCCCGGCGTGCCCATCGGCACCCCGCCCTGCACCAGCGGCGGCGGCGCGACCGCCGCCCCTCCGCCCTGCACCAGCGGCGGCGGCGCCACCATCCCCGGCGTCGCCGTCGGGACGACCAGCGGCGGCGGCGCGACCCCCTGCGGCGGCGCGCCGAACACAGGCCCCCCCTGCGCCGCGGGCTGCTGCCCCATCGCGCCGCCGAGCGCCGCGCCGGCTCCCACGCCGGGGATCGGCGACGCCAGAGGCGGCGGCGCGGGCACGGCCGACGGCGTGCTCACCGGAGGAGACGACGGCTGCGAGGTGAGCCCCGCCGAGGGGGCCGCGCGCGCCCAGGGCGACACCGGAAAGGGGGCGTCCGCGCCCGTCGAGAACGGGGCGCTGCCGCCCGGCACGCCGGACGCGGCGAGGCCGCCGCCGAGCCCCACCGGCTGAGGCGGCGGCGGATAGGCCCCCTGCCCCACCCCCGCCTGCACGGGCGGCGGGGGCGCGACCGGGGCGGAGAGACCAGGCGCTGCACCGGCCACGCTCGCGCCGCACATCGTGCAAGCGGTGTCGGTGTCCTTGAGCATCCACGCGCAATTCGGACACGGCCTCATGCGCTGACGAGGCTACCGATTCGCTTGACAGCCGTCGAGACGAAAGCCGGCGCGGACGCGCGCGCGGCACCCCCGGACAGACAGAAGGCGCCGCGCGAGCCAGCCGCGCGGCGCCTCCAGGGAGCCGATCGAGCCTCGATCAGTTGCTGGCGATCGAGCTCTTCTCGGACTTCTCGAGCTCCTTCTTCTCGCCGTCCTTCGACTCCTCGGTGACGGGCGCGGGCTCGGGCATCCGCTCGAGCGCGGCCTCGAGGACCTGCTCCATCCGGCTCACGAAGAAGAACTGCAGCTCGTCCACGACCTCCTTCGGGACCTCCTCGAGATCCGCACGGTTGCGCTCGGGGACGACGATGCGCTTGATGCCGGCGCGGTGCGCCGCCAGCACCTTCTCCTTCAGCCCGCCGATCGGCAGCACGCGGCCGCGGAGCGTGATCTCGCCCGTCATCGCGACGTCGTGCCGGACCTTGATCCCCGTGAGGAGCGAGACCAGCGCGGTGAACATCGTCACGCCCGCGCTCGGCCCGTCCTTGGGCATCGCGCCGGCCGGGATGTGGATGTGCAGGTCGCTCTTCTCGAGGAAGTCCTTCGCGATGCCGTACCTCGCCGCGTTGCTGCGCACGAACGACAGCGCCGCCTGCGCCGACTCCTTCATGACGTCGCCGAGCTGGCCCGTCAGCTGGAGCTTGCCCGTGCCGTACATCCGCGTCGCCTCGATGAAGAGGATCTCGCCGCCGACGCTCGTCCACGCGAGGCCCGTCGCGACCCCGCTCTCGGCCGTGCGCTCCGCGACCTCGCTCGTGTACTTCGCCGGGCCGAGGAACTCGTGCAGGTCGTCCTCGTTGTCGACGCGCCGCTTCTGCGTGTCGCCCTCGGCCACCTTCACGGCGACGCCGCGGATGACGCCCGCGATCTGCCGCTCGAGCGAGCGGACGCCGGCCTCGCGCGTGTAGTGATCGATGATCTCCTCCAGCGCCCGGTCCGTGACCTCGAGCTGCTCGGTCGTGAGCCCGTGCTCGGACAGCTGCTTCGGGAGCAGGTGCTGCCGCGCGATCGCGAGCTTCTCCTTCCGCGTGTAGCCGGGGATCTCCAGGATCTCCATGCGGTCGCGGAGGGGCGGCGGGATCGGGTCCGCCACGTTCGCGGTCGCGACGAACATCACGTGCGACAGGTCGTACGGGATCTCCAGGTAGTGATCCGCGAACGTGTTGTTCTGCTCCGGGTCGAGCACCTCGAGCAGCGCCGCCGAGGGATCGCCCCGGAAGTCGTGCCCGATCTTGTCGACCTCATCCATCATGAAGACCGGGTTGATCGTCCCCGACTTCTTCATGCCCTGGATGATCTGGCCAGGGAGCGCGCCGACGTAGGTGCGCCGGTGGCCGCGGATCGCCGCCTCGTCGTGCACGCCGCCGAGCGAGACGCGGTGGAACTTCCGGCCGAGGGCGCGCGCGATGCTCCGGCCGAGCGAGGTCTTGCCGACGCCGGGAGGCCCGAGCAGGCAGAGGATCGGCCCCTTCTTGTCCTGCTTCAGCTTGCGCACCGCGAGGTACTCGAGGATGCGCTTCTTCACCTTCTCCAGGCCGTAGTGGTCCTCGTCGAGCACCTTGCGGACGCTGCTGATGTCCAGGTTGTCCTGCGTCGACTGCGTCCAGGGCACGTCGAGGATCCAGTCGAGGTACGTGCGCACCACGGTGTACTCGGCCGACCCGACCTGCATCGTGCGCAGGCGCTTGAGCTGCTTCTTCGCGACGGTCTCGGCCTCGGTCGGCAGGTTCGCCTTGGCGATGCGATCCTCGAGCCCGTCGAGGTCGCCCTGATCGCCGTCGTCCTCGCCGAGCTCCTCCTTGATGGCCTTGAGCTGCTGGCGCAGCACGTACTCGCGCTGGTTCTTGCCCATCTCCTCCTTGATCTGGGAGTTGATGCGCTCGCGCATCTTCAGGATCTCGAGCTGCCGCGTGAGCAGCCGGAGCACCTTGCGGATGCGCTCCTTGACGTCGATCGTCTCGATGAGCTGCGCCTTCTCCTCGACGGGCGCGTCGAGGTTCGCCGCCACGAGATCGGCGAGCGCGCCGGGCGCCTGGATCGAGTCGATGAGCGAGCCCGCCTCGCGCGGGAGCTCGGGCATCAGCTGGATGACCTGCTTCGCGATGTCGCGCAGGCTCATCGCGAGCGCCTCCGCCTCGACGTCCTCCGTCGCGGGCTCATCCATGCGGCGGATCTTGGCCCGGAGGTACGGCGAGTGCGCCGTGACGCCCTCGAGCCGGATCCGGGTCAGGCCCTGCAGGATCAGCGAGTAGTTGCCGGAGCTGTGCTTCAGCGCCTTCAGCACGCGCGCGGCGCAGCCCATCGGGTAGAGATCCTCGGCCCCGGGATCGTCGGTCGAAGGATCGCGCTGGGCGAAGATCGCGATGACAGGGCCGGGGAGGTTGTCGACGTCTTCCACCAGCGCGACCGACTTCTCGCGACCGACATCGAAGGGCGCGACGGCGCCCGGGAACAGCACCGCATTGCGGATCGGCAGAACCGGCAGCTCGTCGCCGAAGACAACCTCTTCCTCGGAGCGCGGCGGCATCGGCGGGTTCTTTTTCTCGGACATGGCGATCTCCTCTAGGCACCCGACCGGGGGAGGTAAACCCCTTCATGAACCAGCGACCAGGCGGCGCGGTCACCGCGCGCGCCCCGGTCATCTTTGCTTGCATCGAGACGGACGTGGATCGTGCGACGCGGAGCCCCCGATGGCGCAAAATGGGCCAGGGTGCCCGTGGAAACCCACCATAGACATGGCGCATGCCGCGTGCCACAGCGCTGGTCATTTTTTTCCGGTACGCTGCGGGTCAGTCTGGTGCGCAGCGCGTCGCGCTTGCCGCTCGCCGCGCCCGCTCGTCGGACAGCAGACGCGACCGTGGCAGCGCTCGGACCGCGCGCGGCGACGCCGGCATCGACGCCGGCGCCGACGGGTCGCCGGAGCCTCCCCTGAACGATGATCGATCCCCTGCTCGGCCTCGGCGCGCTCGCGCTCGCGCTGCTCACCTTGCCGGCGGCGCCGGCCTTCGATCCCGGGCCCAGCCCGGCGTGCCCTCCGGACATGCGGCTCGTCAGCGGCACCCACCATGACGAGGTGCAGCACGTGTGCGTCGAGCCGGTCCGGGGCGGCAGGGCCACGCACTGCTTCGCCTACTGGGAGGGCATCACCGCGGAGGAGGGGCCGGCGACCGAGATCGTGGTGTGCATGGACCAGTTCGAGGCGCCGAACCAGCGGGGGGCGAGGCCGCTGGTGATGCAGTCGTTCGAGATGGCGACCGCGTGGTGCGCCGAGCGCGGCAAGCGGGTGTGCTCCGAGCAGGAGTGGGAGCTCGCGTGCGAGGGCCCCGAGCGCCGCCCCCTCGCCTACGGCTGGCGCGTCGACAAGGCGATCTGCAACAGCGGCAAGGCGTGGCGGCCGGTCGACGAGCGGAAGCTCGGCGCCTCCGGCGAGGTGGCGCGGCGCGAGGTGGAGCGGCTCTGGCAGGGCGCCCCGAGCGGCGCGCACCCCGGGTGCGTCTCGGCCTTCGGCGTCTTCGACATGATGGGCAACGTCGAGGAGTGGGTCGCCTCCCGCCGCGGCCGGCGGTGGCCGGGCGCGCTCATGGGCGGCTTCTGGGCCAAGCCGTGGACCGGCTGCCGCGGCACGAACGACGCGCACGAGCCGGGGTTCGCGTTCTACGAGACCGGGTTCCGCTGCTGCGCCGAGCCGCGCACGACGCACGGCGCCGCGCCGGACGCGCGCGACGGAGCTTCCGGATCGCGGCGGTGACGGGCGCTCGGGAGCTCGCCTCGATCGGAGAGGGCAGGCTGAAGAAGGCGGGCCACCGGGGCGCGGCTCCTGCTAGAAGCGTCGGCGTGCGCGCCCTCTTCTTCGGAACCCCCGCCATCGCCGTGCCCTCGCTCGACGCGCTCGCGTCCATCGCGGACGTCGTCGGCGTCGTCTGCCAGCCGGATCGGCCCGCCGGGCGCGGGCTCGAGCTCAAGGCGCCGCCGGTGAAGCTCCGGGCGATGGAGCTCGGCTTCCCGGTGGTGCAGCCCGAGAAGATCCGCACGCCCGAGTTCGCCGCGTGGGTGAGGGACGCCGGGGCCGACGTCGCGCTGGTGATCGCCTACGGGCGCATCCTGCCGAAGGCGGTGCTCGAGGCGCCGCGGCGCGGCTGCATGAACCTGCACGCGTCGATCCTGCCGCGCTACCGCGGCGCGGCGCCGATCACGTGGGCGATCGTCGAGGGCGAGGCCGAGACAGGCGTGTCGCTGATGCAGATGGACGAGGGCCTGGACACCGGGCCGGTCTACGCCGTGCGCCGGACGCCGATCGGCGCGGACACCACGGCCGACGAGCTCGCGGTCACGCTCGGGGCGCTCGCCGCGGAGGTCGTGCGCGAGGACCTCCGCCGCGCGGTGGACGGCGAGCTCGCGGCGACGCCGCAGGACCACGACAGGGCGACCCACGCGGCGCTCCTGAAGAAGGAAGACGGGCGCATCCGATGGGACCGGACCGCGCGGCAGGTCCACGACCACATCCGCGGGATGACGTCGTGGCCGGGCGCCTTCACGACGCTCGGGGGCAAGGCGCTCAAGGTGCTGGCCGCGCGCCTCGAGAGCGAGACCGACGCTGGCGGGGCGCCGCCGGGCACCGTGCTGATGGCCAGCCGCGGCGTCCTGATCGTCGCGTGCGGCGCGGGCGCGATCCAGATCCTGCGGGCGCAGGTCGAGGGCCGGAAGCCGCTCCCGGCGGCGGATCTCGTCGCCGGGCGGACGCTGCAGACCGGGATGGTGCTCGGGCGCTGAGCGGCGCGCGCGGGGGGTGGGGCACCTGGGGTGCTCACCGGAGGGGCGTTCGTGCAGGCGAGCCACGCAAGGGGCTCGCCGGAACGAGAGGCCCCGGAGGTGAGCACCCCAGGTGCCCCACCCCCCGCGCGCGCCACGCCTATGGGGCTACGGTCCTGCCGGGTGCCAGATCGTCTTCATCTCGACGAAGCGCTCGATCCAGCGGGGCGATGTCGCCGAGGCGTCGTCGAACCACGCCGCCTCGCCGAGCGACCGGACGCGGACGCGCTTGACGCTCGCGGCGGCCGCCTCCTCGACGCGCTTGCCGAGCGCGGCGTCCACGCCGTGCAGATCGAGCGCGGCGACCTCCATGTGCGCGGCGAGGTGCGGCAGCACCTCCGCGAGCTGGCCCGTGAGGAGGTTGACGACGCCGCCCGGCAGATCGCTCGTGGCGAGCGCCTCGCCGAAGACGAGGGCCGTGCGCGGATCGAGCTCGCTGGCGAGCACGACGCAGGTGTTGCCGGCCGTGATCACCGGAAGCAGGGAGCCCGCGAGGCCGAGCAGCGCGGGGCGCGGCGGGGCCGCGATGACGACGACGCCCATCGGCTCGGGCACCGTGAAGGTGAAGTGCGGGCCGGCGACGGGGTTCAGGCTGGAGAAGAGGCCCTGGTACTTGTCGGCCCAGCCCGCGAAGGCGACCACGCGATCGACCGTCGCGAGCGCCTCGCGCTGCGCGGCGCCGGCATCGAGCCCGCCGCGCTCGAGCGAGGCGGCGAGCTCCGCGCGCCGGGCCTCGAGCATCTCGGCGAGGCGGTAGAGGATCTGCCCGCGGTTGTAGGCCGTGCGCGACGACCAGCCCGAAAGCGCGCTCGCCGCCGCCAGCACCGCGTCGCGCGCGTCCTTGCGGGACGCGCGCGGGATGTTCTCGACCGTGCCCGCGCCGTCGTGATCGCGCACCTGGGTGGTCCTCCCCGATTCGGAGCGCACGAACGCGCCCCCCACGAACATCTTGTACGCCTTGCGCACGGCGATCCGCGCCCCCGCCTCGCCCACCGGCGCCTCCGCGTCGCCCGCCGCCGCGCTGGGCACGCCCGCCTCGCCCGCCGGCGCGCCCTGCGCCGCCGCGCCGACGCCGGCCGGCGCGCGTCCGTCGTGATCGCCGCAGTCCTTGTGCCCGGACGCCATCAGTCCACCTCGAGGTAGGCGAGCAGCCCCTGCCGGCCGCCCTCGCGGCCGAAGCCGCTCTCCTTGTAGCCGCCGAACGGCGCGCTCGGATCGAACTTGTTGAACGTGTTCGCCCAGACGACGCCGGCGCGGAGGCGCTGCGCCACCCAGAAGCTCTTCGAGCCCTTGGCCGTCCAGACGCCCGCCGACAGCCCGTACATCGTGTTGTTCGCCTTCTCGATCGCCTCCTCGGGCGTGCGGAAGGTCAGGACCGAGAGCACCGGGCCGAAGATCTCCTCGCGCGCGATCCGGTGCGACTGCGCGACGCCCGTGAACAGCGTCGGCGCGAACCAGTAGCCGCGCTCCGGGAGCGCGCAGCGCGGCGTGAAGCGCACGGCGCCCTCGCGCTCGCCCGAGGCCACGAGGTCCTGGATCTTCTCGAGCTGCGCCCGCGAGTTGATGGCGCCCACGTCCGTGTTCTTGTCGAGCGGATCGCCGACGCGCAGGGTCGCCATGCGCTCGCGCAGCTTGTGGAGGAGCGCGTCGTGGACGCTCTCCTCGACGAGCAGGCGCGAGCCGGCGCAGCAGACGTGGCCCTGGTTGAAGAAGATGCCGCGGATGATCCCCTCGACGGCCTGGTCGAGCGGCGCGTCCTCGAAGACGATGTTCGCGGCCTTGCCGCCGAGCTCGAGGGTGAGCCGCTTGCCGGTGCCGGCGAGCGCGCGCTGGATGCGCTTGCCCACCTCGGTCGAGCCAGTGAACGCGACCTTGTCGACGCCGGGGTGGCCGACGACCGCGGCGCCCGTCGCGCCGGCGCCCGTGACCACGTTGACGACGCCGGGCGGGAGGTCAGCCTCCTCGATGATCTTCGCAAGGAGGAGCGCGGTGAGCGGCGTGGTCTCGGCGGGCTTGAGGACGCAGGTGTTGCCCGCCGCGAGCGCGGGGGCGAGCTTCCACGCCGCCATGAGGAGCGGGAAGTTCCACGGGATCACCTGGCCGGCCACGCCGAGCGGGCGCGGGCGCCGGCCGGGGAAGGCGTGCTCGAGCTTGTCGGCCCAGCCCGCGTGGTAGAAGAAGTGCGCGGCCGCGAGCGGCAGATCGACGTCGCGGGACTCCTTGATGGGCTTGCCGCCGTCGAGCGACTCGACGATCGCGAGCTCGCGCGCCTTCTCCTGGATCGCCCGGGCGATGCGGTAGATGTACTTGCCGCGATCGAGCGGGCGCAGGCGCGACCAGCGCTTCTCGTAGGCGGTCCGGGCCGCCTGCACGGCGAGGTCGACGTCCTGCTCGGAGGCCTCTGCGAACTCGCAGAGCTTCTCCTCGGTCGACGGGCTGATGCTGTCGAGGTAGCGGCCCGACGCGGGGGCGCGCCACGCGCCGCCGATGAAGAGGTCGTAGCGCGGCGCGATCTTCACGTGATCCCGCGCCTCGGGCGCCGGCGCGTAGCGCCACGCGTCGCCGAACACGACGGCCGCGGCCGCCGCGTCCGCGTCGCGCGCGGCGCTGACTTGCCGGGACGAGCCCGCGTCGCCGCCTGCCGCGGCGGTGCTCTTGTCGTTCATGCCGCGCACTCTACGCCCGGGACCGCAGGTTGAACACAGGGCCCGGGACCGCCGCTGGACCCCGCACGGCGCCGCGCGCGATCCGATCAGTCCTTGCTGAAGTAGTCGGCGCCCTGGTAGGCCCCCGTGCGCTCCTTCTCGAGCTGCATGAGGACGTCGTTGAGGAGCGTCGACGCGCCGAAGCGGAACAGGTCGCTCGTGAGCCAGGCGTCGCCGAGCGTCTCCTTGACCATCACGAGGTAGTGGAGCGCCTGCTTCGCGGTGCGGATGCCGCCGGCCGGCTTCATCCCGATCCGGCGGCCGGTCGCGTGCGCGTGGTCGCGGATCGCCTCCAGCATCACCAGCGTCACGGGGGGCGTCGCGGCCGGGGTGATCTTCCCGGTCGAGGTCTTGATGAAGTCCGCGCCGGCAAGCATCGCGATGTGGCTCGCCTTGCGGACGCGGTCGTAGCTCCCGAGCTCGCCCGTCTCCAGGATCACCTTGAGGTGCGCCGCGCCGCACGCCTCCTTGACGGCGGCGATCTCGTCGTGGACCGCGGCGTGCTCGCCCGCGAGCATCGCGCCGCGATCGATGACCATGTCGATCTCGTCCGCGCCGAGCTCCACGGCCTGGCGCACGTCGGCGAGCTTGACGGGGAGGGTCGACAGGCCGGCCGGGAACGCGGTCGCCACGCTCGCCACCTTGACGGTCGACCCCTCGAGCGCTCGCTTCGCCACAGGGACGAGCTTGGGATAGACGCACACCGCCGCACAGGAAGGGATGTCCGCGCGCTCGTGGGGGCGCAGCGCCTTCTGGCAGAGCTGCTGGACTTTTCCGGGGGAGTCTTTCCCTTCCAGCGTGGTGAGATCCATCATCGAGACGGCGAGCTTGAGGCCGGCGCTCTTGGCCGGGCCCTTGATGCTCCGCTTGCCGAGCTCGGCAGCACGCTCTTCGACCATGACCTTGTCCACGGTGGGCGAAGAGAAATCGGGGTAGGTATCTCCCCTGCCCTTGCGCACCGCCGGAGGGGCGGTGTCGCTGCCGTTGCCGAAGGTCGCCATCGGTCGGGTCTCCTTGGCGCCGCAACGTATCAGAAGCGTCGGATCGATCCCACCGAGCGCGTGCTAACGTGGCGCACCGATGAAGAGACGCTTCCCGACTGCCCTCGTTTTTTCCGTAGTTGCTGTCGTCTTTGCCTTGGTCTCGCTCCTCGCGTGCGGCGCGGTGCAGCGGCCCGATGGAGGACAGGGGCTTCTGCCGGTCGGCTCGCCTGCGCCGGACGTCTTCGCCGCGGATCAGCACGGCGCGATCCAGCGCCTGTCGGACCAGCGAGGCCGCGCCGTGGTCGTCTACTTCTACCCGAAGGACGGGACGCCGGGCTGCACGGAGGAGGCGTGCGCGTTCCGCGACGCGTGGGATCGCTTCACGCAGGCGAACGTGCAGGTCTTCGGCGTGTCGTCGGACTCGCGCGAGTCGCACGAGATGTTCGCGAACCAGAACAAGCTGCCGTTCCCGATCCTGGTCGACACCGATCACACGTGGGCCACGGCGTTCGGCGTGCCCACCAAGCTCGGGGCGACGGCGCGCGTGACGTTCCTGATCGATCCCGACGGCCGGGTCGCGAAGGTCTACCCCGACGTGGATCCGGGCGTGCACGCCGAGGAGGTGCTGAAGGACGCCGCGCAGCTCACGGGCGCAGCGCTTCCGGTCGCGCCCGCGGGCACGGGCAGCGCGGCGCCGGCGGGGCCGGACGGCGCGGCGCCGGCAGGCGCGGGCAACGCGGCGCCGGCGGCGACGCCGGGGGCCGGCGCGGTGGCGCCTGGGGCAGCGACGCCGGGAGCGGCGACGGCGCCGGGCGCAGCGGCGCCGGGAGCGGCGACGCCTGTCGCGACGGGGGCGGTCCTGCCCCCTGCGCCGCCCGCGGCGACGCCGGCGAGGCGGTGACGGCGCGGGGCGCGCCGGACGCGGGACGCGCGGCGTCAGCGGCGCGCAGCGCACCGGCGGCATGCAGCGCACCGACGATACGCCGGAGCACCGGCGGCATGCAGCGCACCGACGATACGCCGGAGCACCGGCGATACGCCGGAGCACCGGCGCCACGCAGCGCATCGGCGGCATGCGCAGCATGGGAGCCCCGCGCGTGATGCGCGGAGAGCTGACAGGAGCCGCATCTTCATCACGCGAGATCGGACGAGCGGTGCGTAAATCCTCGGACATCTGGAAGGTCAACGGGCTGGATCTCTGCGTCCACCGGTTCCGGGACGACGACGCCCGGCCCACCGGCGTCACGCTGCTGCTGCTCCACGGCTTCCTCGACGCCGGGAGCACGTGGGACCTCGTGGCCGAGCCGCTCGCGCGCGCCGGGTACGACGTGGTCGCGCCCGACCTGCGCGGCTTCGGCCGGAGCGCCCGCGTCGGCGCGGGCGGCTACTACCACTTCCCCGACTACATCGCGGACGTCGCGGCGCTCGTCGACGCGCTCGCGCCGGAGCGGCTCGGCGTCGTGGGCCACTCGATGGGCGGCGCGGTCGCGGTCTACTACGCGGGCGCGTGCCCCGACCGCGTGGAGCGCCTCGCGCTGCTCGAAGGGATGGGGCCGCCGGCGAGCCGGCCCGACATCGCGGTCACGCGCATGGAGACGTGGCTGCGCCAGATGAAGGGGCTCGATCGGACGCCGCGCAGGCTGTCGTCGATGGCCGACGCGATCGCGCGGCTCGTGGTGCACCACCCGTGCGTGCCGCGCGAGGTGCTGGTCACGCGCGCGCGGCTGCTCACGCGGGAAGAGCCGGACGGCGGGCTCGCGTGGGCGTACGATCCGATGCACCGGACCACGTCGCCGATGGTGTTCCAGGCGGAGGCGTTCATGGCGTTCCTGGAGCGCATCGCGTGCCCGACGCTGATCGTGAGCGGCGGGCCGAGCGGGTGGCATCCGCCGGACGAGGCGGAGCGTGCGGCGCACATCGCGCGGGCGGAGCACTTCGAGCTGCCGGACGCGGGGCACATGATGCACTGGTCGGCGGCCGCGAAGCTGGCCGAGCGGCTGGACGAGTTCTTCCGGGCGGGGGGCTCGGCGGCGGCGGAGCGCGGCGGGAGGCGATGAGCCGGGGGAGCCCGGGGAGAGCTCGCGGCGAGCGTGGGCTGCCCGGGGAGGCGCGAGGCTGCCCGGGTGGTGCGAGCAATGAGGTTAACGAAAGTGCTTGACTCGGTGGGGCGAGTGGGTAATCTGCGCGCCTCACCGACGAGAGACGCGCCACCTTAGCTCAGTGGTAGAGCAACGGTTTCGTAAACCGTAGGTCTGGGGTTCAAATCCCCAAGGTGGCTCCGAGAAATTGCCAGCGTGTTCGTGCTCCGAGGGAGCACCGGTGCTCCGCTGGCGTGGTTGACGTACCAGGGTGATGGTCGATCTCGTGATGAGCCGCCTGCCTGGGTAGCCTGTCGGAGAGGGCGCAACGGCGCTGCGTGGGCGCGCGGGGTGCCCCGGGGATGCGCACCGACGCCGGCTGGAGACGGACGGGGGCGAGCGCTCAGGAGTGCGCCACGGCAGCGGTGTGGCGCGGACGCCAGGGTGCGGACGGTGCTGGTCGAGCCGCCGGCGCCGCTCTATCGTCGACCCATGTCGAGCGCCTCTCCGGAACGCCGCTCTGCGACGGTGGAGGACCTCCTCACCATCCCCGAGGAGGAGCGCTTCCACGAGATCATCGACGGCGAGCTCGTCCGCAAGGCGATGCCGAGCCCACGCCACGGCGCGGCGCAAGCGGAGCTCGCTGCCGAGATCGCCGGCGCCTACGGCCTGCGCTCCCGCGGTCGTGGACCGGGGGGCTGGATCTTCGCGACCGAGGTCGAGGTCCTCTTCGAGGCGCCGCAGGTCTACCGGCCCGACGTGGCCGGGTGGCGGCGTGAACGCCTCCCGCGATGGCCAGACGAGAGCCCGATCGCGCTTCGGCCGGACTGGGTGTGCGAGATCCTCTCGCCGTCCAACAAGCAGAACGATCTCTTCAAGAAGCTGCGCACCTACCAGCGTTGTCGGGTCCCGCATTCCTGGATCCTCGATCCGGAGGCCGAGGCGCTGGTCGTTCATCGCTGGACGCCGGAAGGCTACCTGATCGTCCTGACGGCCGATGGCCACGAGCGCATCCGGGCCGAGCCGTTCGAAGCGGTCGAGTTCTCGGTGCGCGGCCTCCTCGCGGGGGACGAGGGGGAGCAGGGCGCGTAGCGCCGGAGATAGCGGATCGCTCACGCAAGGACGGCCTTGTGCCGCGCTCGCCTCTGACTCGGGTTTCGCCGTTTATTCGGCGAGTCTCCGCCCAGGGAGCTCGGGCAGCGGCGCCCGAGTTTATGGATTCTTCAAGTGTGCGGATTCGCCGATCAAATCAAGAATGTTGAGCCCCGCGCTCCACCGCGAGCACCATCGGCGCAAACAAGCTCCCGGATCGTCCCGGTCGATACCCCCCTACAGATCTCCCCACCCCGCATCGCCCACGAGTTGAAGGCCGTCGACATACGCCTCCAGCCGCTCGTCCAGCTCACCCAGGCTCTCGAGATCGTAGAGCGGATCCAGGACCGCGGCGTCCCGGTACGACCACAGGAACGCCGCCTCCAGGGCGTGCTGCTCGAAAATCTCGGCATCGATCGTCGAGATCAATTGATCTGCACCGAGCCGCCCTGGATCCGGTTCACGCCGGAGGAGCGCGTCAGCAAGTAAGCCCCACGAATCAGCACCTTGCCAGCGCGCGTCAGCGTGATGCTGGCGTCCCCGCACTGGAGCACGATCTCCTTCTCCGCCGTGAACACCAGCCGCTCGCCGTCCGCGGTCGCCGTGGCCGCAGCCCGCCCCGCCCCGCTCGCGCGCTCCCCCAGCACATGCATCCGCCCCATCACCACGGGCCTGTCGCGCCGCCCCCCTTCGAACAGCAGCGCTACCTCGCGCCCCTCGTCCTCCGGCCCGAGCGCCGTCATCGCCCGCGCCGGCACCCCGCCGCGCGCGCCATCCCCCAGCACCGCGGCCTCCACGAGCGGCTCGCCGCTCCCCCCGAACCCCACAATCCGCCCCACCACGACCCCATCGATCGGCCCGGCCTTCTCCGCCTCCGCCGCGAAGCGGTCCTCGTGCGCCGCGACCACCAGCTCGAGCAGCGCCTCGGCCCCCTCGATCCCCCCCTCATCGGCCTCCCCCGCGTCCATGCCCTTCCCCTCGGCGCGCGCCCCCTCGCCTTCCGCCACCTCGATCCGCAGCGCCTCGCTTCCCAGCTCCGCCGTCGGCCCCCGTCCGTCATCCCGCATCACCCGACTCCTCCGCTCCCGCTCATCATCTCCAGGTGCAAGCGCCCCAGACCGCATCGGTTCATCCCCACGTTGCTGTCCTTGACCTTCACCTTCCCCGACGCCTCGACGTTCACCGCCCCCTCGCTCTTCACGTCGAGCTTCCTCCCCACGGCCCGGATCGGCCCCTCGCCTTTCACGGCGATCCTCTTCCCCTGCACCGTGACGTTCCCGTTCTTCTCGAGCGTGACCGTGTCCTCTCCGCACGCGATCGCGAGCTTCTCGCCGATGATCATTCACCTCCTCCCGCACGTTCCCCCCGATCGTCACGGTCATGTCCTTGGCCATGCTCAGCGTGTATCCCTCGTCCACGCTGATCGACTTGCCCTTGGCCACCATATCCGAGCTCGCTCCCCCCCACCGATTCGCTCTTGTTCCCGCCGATCGACACGCTCTGGCTCTCTCCCATGTCGATCGCCTGGCTCTCCCCGACTGACTCGGCATGATCCCCGCCCGCGCGGACCTCCCGACTCGCTCCGACCGAGAGGCTCTCGTTCTCGCCGATGCTCTCTGTGAGGCGAATCCGGGCAATGCTCGATGCCGCGCCGGGAGCATCACAGTCGCCCGGATAGTCGTGACCTCGAGATCGTCGTCCACGTCGGCCTGGGCCTTGCTCGCGAGCGACAGGCTGGGATTCTTGAAGTTGTCGTCGCGAAGCGCCACCGTCCCCGAGCGCACCCTCTCCGCGTAGCGGAAGTGCGAGACGTGCTCGTTCTGGTGCGTCGCGCCGAGCGGCGGCCGGAGCACGACGGTGCTCTTCCCCGCGAGCGGCCCACTGGCAGCGGGGCTGTCGGCGAACACGAGCACGTAGCCGCCCTCGTCGTATTCGAAGAAGTGACAGATGCCCTCCTCCTCGAGCAGGCGCGAGATGAAGTCGAAGTCGCTCTCCCGGTACTGCACGCAGTACTCCCTCGGGCGGTAGCCGCCGCTCAGCGCGAAGCGGTAACCGTTGCTCGGGATCCCGGCCGTGCGCAGGACCTTCTCGACGATCTCCGGGGTGGCGAGTGCCTGGGAGATGCCCTCACTGCCCTCGAACCGCGTCACGCGGAGCTCGTGATCCAGCCCGTCGACCTGAAACAAGTGCATGGACTCTTCCCCTGTGCAGAGCACGAGCGGAGCGCGAGCAGCGTGCGGCCCGCGGCATCGTACGAGCTCCGCGCATTCGGCCGCAAGAGGCCAGCGCGCGCGGAGGCGGCAAGCTAGAGCGCGCCGCGCGCGGATGTCGAGCAGCGCGGCGGCGGGCGCTCACGCCGCGGGCGCGGCTGCGGATCGGCTAAAGGGCCTCTACTTCGCGCGGGTGCCCATCCACCGCGACGGTATCCCGCCCGGCCCCGCGACTCGGCTCGCTCCTGCCGGCAGCGGGCTCGGCACGGGCGCGCACCTCGAGCTGCTCGCGCGCATGTCCGAGCAAAATCCTGGACGGCTGACAAGGTACACGTACGTCGGTCGCGCCCCGCTCGGCGTCGAGCTCAACCCCGGCGACGCAGCGCCATCCGAGCACGCATGCCGCAGGCTCCTGCTCGGGGTGGAGCCGAGATCCTCATGGCTCACGCCCGTGGCGCAGGGCTCCCCGCGTGGGCATGGCCGCGGGAGCACGCACGGATCGAAAGAAAGGCCAACATCACCGAAAACACGGCCAGCGACGAGCTCCTCTGCAGGTCCTAGGCTCCTCGCATGCGATCTCCCGCTCCACGGAAGGACCCTTCCAATGCCCGTCGAACGTGAACACCTCGCCACCGGTGACGAAACCGGTAACGAAGCGCGCTGGAGCGCCATGACGGCCAGCTACGAGCGCTGGGCCGAGCCGATGACGGCCCAGTTCGCGCGCGCGGCGCTGTCGCTCTCGGGCGGGATCGCGCGCGGGGAGCGCGTGCTCGACGTCGCGGCCGGCACGGGCGCCCTTGCTGTGGCCGCGGCCGAGGCGGGCGGGCGCGTGCTCGCGACCGACTCCTCGCCCGGCATGGTGGCGCGCCTGCGTGAGCGGCTCGATCCCTTCGCCGGGAGCGAGGCGCGCGTGATGGACGGGCAGGCGCTGGAGGTGGAGGACGCGACCTTCGACGCGAGCTTCTCGGTCTTCGGCGTCATGCTGTTTCCCGAATGGCGGCGCGGCCTGGCGGAGCTGGTGCGCGCGACCCGGCCCGGCGGCCGGGTGATCGTGGCGACCTGGGTGAACCCCGAGGGCGCAGGCCCGGCGCCGCTGATCAGGCAGGCCTACCGCAGCGCCTCCCTGGAAGCAGCGCTCCCTCCTATGCCGCCCGGCATGATGGTCCTCTGCGCGCCGGAGGGCCTGAAGGCGGAGATGGTCAGGGCCGGGTGCGGCGAGGTCGCCGTGCACGCGGTCGACGGCGTCTGGGGCGGGCCCTCGGTGGACCAGGTCTTGAAGGTCATCGACGAGATACAGCGCCTGTCGCCGCACCACGCCCACGCCGGGCTGGACGACGAGGAGCGCGCTCGGCTGCGCGGGCTGTTGCGCACCGCCGTCGAAGCCCGCGCCGAGCCGGGCGGAGCCGTTCACATCCCGGCGACGGCGAACGTCGCGATCGGCCACAAACCGCGCTGATGCCACCCGGCTCGACCGCGCCCGCCGACATCGAGCGCGTTCAGAGCCCGTGGTCGAGACGTTGTGAGGCTGCGGTTCCTCGACCTCCTGGCAGATCGTAAGCTCCCGGCGGAGGTCCCCGATGAGCGAGCGACGAGAACAGGCCGACCGGACCGGCCGGCGCGAGGTGCTGGGCACGATGGCGGCGGTCGCCGCAGGCGCGGCCGGCTGCGCGCCGCCCGCCCCGCCACCGGGCCAGCCCGCCCAGACCGCCCAGCCCGCCCAGCCTGCCGCAGCGGCAGCACCCCCGCCGCCCGGCCCACCGCCGGCCGCGCCCGCCCCGCCCCCTGCCCCAGGCACAGATCCCTCGCTCCGCCCCCTCGGACGCACCGGCGCCTCGGTCGAGCCCGTCTCGCTCGGGGGCGAGGGCATCCTCCGCACCACCGGCCGCAGCCGCGAGGCGGTGCCGGTGATCCTCGAGGCCCTGCGGCTCGGCGTCGGTTATTGCGACACCGCGCCCGCGTACGCGCAGAGCCAGGACTATTACGGCGAGGCGTTCCGCGCCGCGGGCCCGGGCGCGCGCGAGAAGGTCTTCCTGGCCTCCAAGACCCACGCCCGCGATCGCGACGGCGCCCTGCGGCTGCTCGACGACAGCCTGCGCCGGCTGGGCACCGACCACCTCGACCTGTGGCAGCTCCACGACCTGCGCGACATGGCCGAGCTCGACGAGATCTTCGGCCGGGGCGGCGCCATCGAGGCCGTCGAGCGCGCCAAGGCAGACGGGCGGATCCGCTTCGTCGGCATCACCGGGCATCACGATCCCGCGATCCTGCTCGAGGCCATGCGGCGCTACCCCGTGGACACGGTGCTCTGCGCGATGAACCCCGCGGATCCCGCGCGGATGCCGTTCTTGACGACCGTGGTGCCCGAGGCGCGCCGGCGCGGGATCGGCGTCATCGGCATGAAGGTCATGGCCGCGGGGCGCCTGCTCGCGGACCGCGTGGCCACGCCCCACGAGCTCATCCGTTACGCCGCGAGCTTCGCCGATACGGTCATCATCGGCTGCTCCTCGATCGCGGAGGTGCGCGAGAACCTCGGCGCGCGCGCGCAGCCGGTGCCGATGCCCGAGGTCGAACGCGCCGCGCTCGAGGCGAGGGTGGCGGGCCGCGCGTTCCGCTACGACGCGTTCAAGGCGTGACGTCGTCGTCGGAACCGTCGTCCTTGCGACGGGGCTGCGCCCTCGAGTCGGCGGGGGTGCTCCGCTCGTGCTCTGCCAAGCGCACCTCAGCCTCGCACGTGTGCAGCGACCAGCGCCGCAAGAAGCGCCGCCGCCAGACCGAGCGCCAGCACTCCGAGCACGACCAGCCCCGTCCTCCTTCGCGTCCTCGGCGGAGGCGCCGCCCTCGTTGCCATCGCCCCCGCGCCAGCCATCCCCTGCTCCCAGGGCTCCGTCCTCGCCAGCCGCTCTCCCCCTGCCCTTGCCACCATGGCGGCCTCCGCCCCCGCCCACTTCTCGGTGCTCACCAGCGAGCTCGGCTCCATGGTGGTCGCTGCCGGCCGTTCCCATTTCTCGGTGCTCGCCAGCGCCCCCGCCCCCGCCCCCGTACCTGCCCCCGCCTCCGCACCGCGCCCCGCCGCGCCGGCCCCCGCGCTCGACCCCTGCCTCGCGGCCACTGCCCCCGCCGCCCCGCCCTCGACCACCGGCGGCACCGGCATGCGCGGCAGCCCCGGAGCCACCACGTCTCCGCTCCCAGCCTTCTCCCCCTCCCCCGCGCTCGCGACGCCGAGCCCCCACGCCGGCGCCACCTCGAAGAGCTGCGCCATCGCCAGCCTGTTCGGCTCCTCTGCGCCCGCCGGCCCTCCGCCGACCGCCAGCCCCCGCAGCGCCCCCCTCTCCCGCACAGCCTCCTTCTTCTCCCGCTCCCGCGGCGCGCCCCGCACCGCGCTCCCCCGGATCGCCCTCGCCCGCGCCGCATCCGCCACCTCGCGGAGCAGCCGCCGCGCGCTCGCCTCATCCCCCGGCAGCCCCGCCGCCACCCCCGCCGACAGCGCCTGCTGCGCCACCGCGCGCAGCGCCTCCGCGAGCTCCCCCGCCCGCGCAAACCGCTCCTCGGGCCTCTTCGCCAGGCACGTGGCCACCGCCTGCCACAGCGCCTCCGGGCACCCCGGCAGCACCTCGGGCAGCGGCCTCGCATCCAGGTGCACGTGCGCCGCCAGGATCTCCGTCTCTCCGATCCCCGACCCCGCATCCAGCGCCGCATACGGATGCGCCCCCGCCAGCATCTCGTACATCACCACGCCGAGCGCATACAGATCCGCGCGCGCGTCCACCGCGCTGCTCCCGGTGATCTGCTCCGGCGCCATGTACCGCGACGTCCCGACCACCGCGCCCTGCCGCGTCAGCCCCAGCCCCGCCCCCGCCCCCGGCCCCGCCCCCGGGCCGGCCCCCGCCCCCGGGCCGGCCCCCACGGCGCGCCCGTCCTTCGCCACGCCGAAGTCGAGCAGCCGCGCGTGCACGCCCTCGCTCACCATGACGTTCTCCGGCTTCACGTCCCGGTGCACGAGCTCGGCCTCGTGCGCCGTCGCGAGCGCGTCCGCGAACTGGATCGCGTAATGGACCGCGCGCACCCCATCGAGCCGCCTGCCGCCGGCCGTCATCTGCCGGAGCGAGACGCCGACGACGCGCTCCATGATCATGAAGAGCCGCCCGTCCGCCGTCGCGCCGGCGTCGTAGAGCCGCACGATGTTCGGGTGCGCGACGCGCGCGACGAGCTTCGTCTCGCGGAGGAAGCGCTCCGCGTAGCGCGCCTCCCCCGCGAGCGCGCGGTGGATGATCTTGATCGCCACCGGCCGCTCGATCGCCGTATCGAGCGCGGCCCACACCTCGCCCATGCCTCCGCGCCCGAGCGGGCGCTCGATCAGAAAGCGCCCCTGGAACAGCACCCCGGGGCTCAGCAGATCATCGACGCTCGTCACCTCGCGACACCCCACCCGGAAGCATGCCGTCCCTCGTCGCAGCTCTACTCTTGTTGCTCCGCCCCAGCAAAGCTAACGTCGCTTGTCCATCCTCTATCCATCGTCCCATTGCCCCATCGCACGCAGCGCCGACCGGCGCCGACTGGCGTCGACCGGCAACGCGCCCCCCTGGAGCCCTCATGTCGAGCCCGCGCCCCGCCCCCGACGCCGACCCCGCTCCTGACCCGGAGGATCCGATCCTCGAAGCCCGTGTCGCGCACGCCGTCGCGCCCTATGCCGATCTCCTCCCCTCCGAGGATCTCGAAGCGCTGCAATCCCTGACCCGGCGCTTCCTCGCGACGCACCCCGTCGCCGCCCCGCTCGTCGATCGCCTCCGCCCGCGCACGCCTCCCGCGTCGAGCGGCGAGGTCGACCGGCGCGCCCCCGCGGCGCTGGCCGAAGCAGCGCAGCGCCTCACGGCGAAGGCCGCAAGCGCAGCCGCGGGACCAGCGGCGAGCGCAGCCGCGGGACCAGCGGCGAGCCCGGCGGCGGGCCCCCGGCACGGCCCCACCGGCCGGCGAGGCCCCGCCCGATGAGCGGCGCCGACCGGCCGCGGCGCCCCCTGCGCCCCCTGAGCCCCGACCAGCAGGCGCTCGTCGCGCAGGCCGTGCCGCTCGCCGAGAAGCTCTGCGACCACTTCCTCCGGCGCACGCGCGCGGGCTACCTGGCCGATGACCTCCGCTCCGCCGCGTTCCACGCGCTCCACGAGGCCGCGCTCGGCTACGACCCGGCCCGCGGCGTCCCGTTCGCGGCGTTCGCGTGGCGGCGCGTCGACGGCGCGCTCTCGGACGCGCTCCGGCAGGAGTCGAAGCACTGGCGCGCCGCCCGCGAGGACGCCTACGACGCCGCCGAGGCGGTCGACGACCGGAGCGATCCCCTCGCCGACGGCGACGCCGAGACCATCGCGCACGTCGACGGGATGGCCGACGAGGTCGCGGCCGCGGCGGTGCTCGGCCTCGTGGGCCGGGCGCTGCGCGCGACCGGCGAGGACGGCGCGCGGCTCCGCGCCACGTACGACCGCGCCCTCCGCGCGGCGGAGTCCGCGCTGTCGCGGCTCCCGGACGAGGAGCGGCGCGTCCTCGTGCTCCATCACGTCGAGGAGCGGACCTGGCGGGCCATCGGCGCCGCGCTCGGCTGCTCGGAGCGCACCGCGAAGCGGCGCGGTGCGGAGGCCCGCAAGCGGTTCGCCGCGGCCCTGCGGGCGGACCGGGAGCGCCGAGAGCGCGCGCAGGGGGACGCGTCGGCATCGGAGCCGCACGTGGAGGTCGCCGGGGCGACATCGGGGTGAACGATTCTCCGGACGAAGCTCCCCGGCGGCGCGTCCTCCCCGGCGAGCCCACTCTTCCTTCGACGGCCCCGTTCCTCCACGAAGAACAGCCTCCCTCCACCCGGGAGAGCGGCCCGATACCGCCCGGCCCTGCTACGCTGGAGCCGCAAGGACGCGCTGCGGCGCCGGGAGGACCATGACGAACCACCACCTGCTCGAACGCATCACTGTCCACCCCGACGTCATGGCCGGAAAGCCGGTCGTGCGCGGGACGCGGCTCACCGTGCCTTTCCTCCTGGGCTTGCTCGCCCACGGGGCCAGCATGGACGAGATCCTCGAAGAGTACGAAGGTCTGACCCGCGAGGACATCCAGGCCTGCCTGCTCTTCGCCAGCCGTTCCCTGGAGCAGACGTCCTTCCTGCCAGTCCTCAAGGAAGCGATCTGAGCGCGATTTCTGGTGGATGAGCGCACTGGGCCGCGCGTGGCACGCTGGCTGCGCGATCAGCACCATGATGTCGTCTCGGTTTACGAGGATGCTCGCGGGCTCGATGATGCCGACGTGCTCGCGATGGCCGTCCGCGAGGACCGGATCCTGATCACCAACGATACGGACTTCGGCGAGCGCGTGTTCCGCGCCCGCCAGCCACATCGCGGCGTGGTCCTCCTCAGGCTGGCGGATGAGCGCAGCCTCAGCAAGGTGGCCGCCCTGAAGCGGCTCCTGGCGCACCACGCCGCCGATCTATCCGGTTCGTTCGTTGTGGTAGGCGAAGCGTCGATCCGCATCGTTCGGCCCTGATGCCTGTCGAGCGGCCCCGTCTCATGCGACGCGCCGCGGGGCGGATGTCCGGAGGCGCTGCGATGCCGCACTGCGCGCACACCTGACACGCGCAGCGCGGCACATTCGCCTTCGATCAGGCAGGGCTATCCGTCGTCACGGCCTCCGGTGCAGGCGTCGGTCCCGGCGCTCCCCCGCCGCCAGCCCCACCGCCGCCAGTCCCACCACCGCCGCCAGTCCCACCACCGCCGCCAGTCCCACCGCCGCCGGCGCCGGCCCCACCACCGCTGCCACCGCTCCCGCCGGCCCCACCGCCGCCCTCCGCCGCCTTCGGCTCTTCCTTCCTCGGCCGCCCCACCTTCGGTCGGCCCGCCGCATACAGCGACGGGAACCGCTCCTGCGCGCGCGCGTTCTTCCGCCACAGCCAGAGCCCCGCCGCCCGCACCTCGTCGTAGCGCTGGCACAGGAGCGTCCAGACCCGCACGTAGCGGTCGTACGCCGCCCGGGCCTTCGGCGTCATCGCCGTCGAGAGCCGCTGGATCATCATGCCGGCCAGCTCCCGCGCGCGCGCCGCGTCGCCGGCCCGGTAGTGCTTCCGGTCCGCCTTCACCACGTCGGCGCGCAGCTCGTAGATCCGCGCGTAGCCGAGCAGATCGTTCGCGAGGTCGCGGTGCCCGGTGCCCGGCCGCAGCCGGTCGAGCTCCGGCTTGATCGCCGGATCGTCCGAGAGCTGGTACTCGCACAGCGCCTGCATGCGCGCCTCGACCTCCACCGCCTCGGTCACGAGCGCGACCGGCAGCCGCGCCTCCGTCTCGAGCGCCCCGGCGGCCCGGGCCTCCGCGAGCGCGTGCAGCGTGGCGAAGCACGCGGGCCCGAGCTCGTCGAGGTGGGTGATGTCGAACTCCTCCTTCGGCAGCCGCGAAAAGCGCGCGCGCACGTCGGGCGAGGACACGAAGCCGACCACGCCGAGCGCCGCATAGGTCGCCGCCTCGACATCCATCCTGACGGTGACGAGCTCGGCCTCGGCGAGCTCGTCGAGCGCCGCGGCGAGCGCGTCGAGCGCCTCCTTGCCGGCCCCGGGATCGTAGAGAGGCGGGGCGTATGACGGCTCGAACAACGCCGCGCTGGTCAGGGGGCTCTTCTTCATCTTCGTCGTCGTCTTCGTCACAGCGGGCATATCTCTCCTCCTGAAATCTCCTCGAACGGGAGGCCGTTGATTGGGCTCAGCCCGGACCACCGCGTCGCCGCGCAGCCGGCGGGCGCGCGATGGAGCAAGGCCAGCGGAGCAGAGCGCGCCGCGCGAAGCGGATTCACCGCCCGGCGCCCTTCTGCCCCGTCGAAGAGATAAATCGGGAGCGCACCCCCGATCGGGTCACGAAGATCGACCGCAGGGCTCGTCGTTTTCCTGCTCCACGGGAGCCCTGCGCGCCCGCGAGCTCCGCCAGGAGAAGAAAAAGCTGCCCGTCGGGCGCTCGACAGCCTCCGGGTTGAATTTCAATTCTCCGGGCGGCTGTCGACAGCCTCCGGGTTCAATTTCAATTTTCCCCGGAGACTCTCGACAGCCTCCAGGCTGAATTTCAGCTCTCCGGGCGGCTGTCGACAGCCTCCAGGCTGAATTTCAGCTCTCCCCGGAGGCTCTCGTCAGCCGCCAGGGTGAATTTCTTGCTGTTCGCTGAACCTCTCGCCACCCTCTCCCCGCTCACCCACACCATGCTTTGCTGGGCGAACGAGCATCGCTCCCTGGCGCTGTCGTTCACACGCAGCAGGACGCCGTCGGGAGCGATGTCTTGCTGGGCCGCATCCCCCCCCGTCAGGAGAGCACTTCGGTGGCAGTCTTCGCCCCGAGGACGTTCTCGATCCAGCGGTCGAGGGTCGCGACGTCCGAGCATGCCTGGATGCGCGCGCTCTCGTTCTCGGCGAGCACGATCCCTGAGCGCGCGAGCAGCCGCAGGAGGGTTTCCTTCTTGCCCTTGAGCTCTCCCTCACGCATGCCCTCGAGCTTGCCCTCACGCATGCCCTTGAGCTCTCCCTCACGCATGCCCTCGAGCTTGCCCTCACGCATGCCCTCGAGCTTGCCCTCACGCATGCCCCTGAGCTCTCCCTCACGCATGCCGCGATCGATGAGCCTCTGCACGAACGGGGGGAGAGTCGCCTCGCCTTCGATCTGCCGTTCCATGACCAACGCCTCCAGAGCCTGCTGCATGGGTTCGCGCAACCCGTCCCAGATGAGCTGAAAATAGACCATCGCGTGCTCCTGGTCGAGCCGCCCCAGGGCCGCGAGCGCCGCCTGGACCACGGTGAGCCCGCTCGGCCCGTTGCCGTGCGCCACCGCCGAGAGCACGGCGAGCTCGGCCTCCATTTCCGCTTCCGCAACGGCCGGGTCGGTGATCTCGGGGACGACGGCCGGACCGAGCACCAGCGGCTCGATGTGGCCTCGGCCCAGGCCGAGATCGATGCTCTCCGCCGCCCAGGCGGCCACGCCGGCGTCCGGCGCGACCACGAGGACGACCGTGGCGCACCGCTTCCTGGCGCGCACGCCCGTGACGTACATCGGCCACGAGAACTTCTTGTTCGGGTCCACCTCGCGCTGGACCTCGAGGACGATCGCCAGCACGAGCTTGCCGTTCGCGTCGCGCAGCTCGAGCACGAGATCCGCGCGGAACTCCGCCGGGATGAGCTGGTCGAGCGACGACTCGACCACCGCGACCGAGGCGTGCGGCGGCACCTCGACATGGAAGAGCGTGGCGAGCACGTGGGGCGCGAGCTCCGGGCGCTCACGGAACATCTCGACGAGGGCGTTGTGCTCGAGCGTCGGCATGACTCCGGCCTCGAGCACGCCCCATGCCGACGCGAAACGACGGGAGAACGCGGGGAGAGCTCCGGCTCAGGGGTGGCGGCGCCGTGGCGGAGCACGGTCACCATGCCCCCTCCATGGCATGTCGGCCCAACGGTCGTTCCGCCACGACGCTGCGATCGAGATCCGGCCCGAGGGCTCGTGCCGATGCGGGTGCGCGCGTCGTGCGCCGGGCAGAGGGACTCGGAGGTATGCCTCCCATCGGCTACGCTGGAGATGCGAAAGGAGGTCTGAGCTCATGATTCCTGCCCGGCGGCTCACCTGGCTGGTGGTCTCCATCGCCATCCTCGCGACCCTCGCGGCGGCCGTCCCCTTCGTCTTCACCGCAGGTTCGGGCCCCTTCCGGCACACGTCCGTCCGCGGAGAAGAGGTCCTTCTCCACGGCCACGGCCCTTACCGGCACATGCCCGCGGACGTGGCGGTGCAAGGGCTCGCCCAGGACCTGGTGACCCTCGCCGTCGGCGTGCCCTTCCTCCTGCTGGCCCTCGGATGGGCACGCCGGGGCTCCCGCGCGGGGCACCTCGCCCTGTGCGGCGCCGTCGGGTACCTGTTCGTGCAGTACTTCCTGTACCTCGCCATGGCGACCTACAACGAGCTGTTCCTGCTCTGGGTCGCCCTCGTGCTGCTCACGTTCCAGGCCCTCGTGCGGCTGTTGCTCGCGGCGCCGCCAGAGGCGTTCCGGGTCGACGGGACGAAGGGGACACGCAGGTTCGTGGGCGGGTTCCTGCTGTGCAACGGGGCGGCCATTGCCCTCCTGTGGCTCGGGGTCGTGGTGCCACCGCTCCTCGACGGGACGCTCTATCCCGCGGAGCTCGCCCACTTCACGACCCTCGTGGTTCAGGGCTTCGATCTGGCCCTGCTCCTGCCGCCCTCTCTCTTCGCCGGCTCCTGGTACCTGAAATGCCGGGAGCCGGGGAGCCTGCTCGCGCCGGTCTACACGGTGTTCGTGAGCCTGCAGATGCTCGCGCTCCTCGCCAAGATCCTGTGGATGAGCGCCATCGGCGTGGACGCGGGGCCCGCCCTGGTGATCATTCCGATTCTGCTCCTGGGCGCCGTCGCGGCGGCCGCGATTTCCCTGCGCGCCCACCGGGGGGCGCGCTTCCAGGGCGACCAACGGGTTGAAACCGCCTGAAAAGCGCAGAAATTCGAACCGCCAAGGCGCCAAGGAGAGAATCCATTCTTGGCGTCCTTGGCGCCTTGGTGGTTGATCTCTCGCTTGTTCAACGTGATCGGTGCTCTAGTACGTTGCCGCCGTCACGGCGCCTTCACATCGTCAGCACCAGCTTGCCCACCGTGCCGCCCGACTCCAGCGCCCGGTGCGCCTCCCCCACCCGCTCCAGCGGGAACGTCGTCACCGGCGGCGCCACGACGCGCCCCTCCTCCACCCAGCCCACGAGCCGGTCCATGGCCTCGCGCAGGAGCTCCGTCTTGTGGAACAGGTACGAGAGGTTGAAGGCGAGCACGCTCTTGTTGTCGTTGCAGAGATCGAGCGGGTTGAACCGCGGCATCCGGAGGAAGTCGAGCGCGAGCTTCGGATAGCTCGGCCGGCCGCCCTGCCGCGGCAGCATCGTGTGGAATCCATAGACGACGAGCTTGCCGGCCGGCCCGAGGTGCCGGTAGCTCTGCCGCAGCGTCTCGACCCCGTTCGCGTCGAGGACCACGTCGTAGCCCTCCGGCGCGAGCCGCTCCGCCGCCGCCCAGAGCGGCTCGCGGCGCTTGTCGATCACCGCGTCCGCGCCGAGGCGCCTCGCCGCCTCGACCTTGTGCGCAGCGCCGACCACGCCGACCACCCGGCAGCCGGCGATCTTGCCGAGCTGCACGAGCGCGCCGCCCACGCCGCCGGCGGCCGAGTGCACCAGCACGGCCATGCCCGGCCGTAGCCGCACGAGCTCGAAGAGCGCATAGTACGCCGTCATGAACACCGCCGGGAAGCCGGCCGCCTCCTCCGGCGAAAGGCGCGCGGGCAGCGGAAAGACCTGGTGACGCGGGACCACGACGCGCGAGGCGTAGCCGCCGAAGCGGGTCACGCCGAAGATGCGCGCCCCGACCGCCAGGTCCGAGACGCCCTCGCCGAGCGCGGCGACGGTCCCGGCGAGCTCGAAGCCAGGCGTGATGGGCCAGCCGACATATTTCTTCGCCGATTCGTAAAGCCCCATGCGCACGACGCAATCGGCGTAGTTGACGCCCGCCGCCCGCACGTCGACGAGCACCTCGCCGCGCGCCGGGCTCGGGTCGGGGTGCTCCTCCAGGCGAAGCTTGTCGTGGCCGCCGGGCTCGTGAATGACGATCTTTCGCATGGGCGCCTGCTCCGGAGGATACCGCTTCGCCAGGACGAGATCAGAGGTCGTCGCGCGCAAGGAGCCAGGCCGCAACGACGGTCCTCCCGGACAATCTCCCTCATCGTGTCGACGACCTCGGGATCGTCGGCGAGCAGTCCGGGCGCAGGCCGCCCAGGCCGGGCGAGCCCGCGCCGGCGAGCTGCAGCGCCTGGCCGGTCCTGCGGATCGCATACGCGATCCCGCGCTGGAGCGTCCCCTGCACGACGACCGCGCCGAGGTCGACCCCGAGCGCCACCAGCGTTTGCGACACATCGGCCCGGACCCCGGTGAGCACCGCCTCGGCGCCGAGCAGCCGCAGCGCGGTCGCGGTCCGCACCAGCGTCGCCGCGACGCCGCTGTCCACGCCCCGCACCCCCGTGATGTCCAGGATGACGACCTGGGCCCCCGTCTCCGATACGCCGCGCAGCGCCGCCTCGAGCGCGCGATCCGCCCGCTCCGCGTCCACGGTCCCGATGAGCGGCATGACCATGATCCGGTCGGTGATCGGGATGAGCGGCGTCGACAGCTCCGCGAGCCGCTCGCGCTGCATCCGGATCAGATCCTCCTGCAGGGCGGCGCGCGCCCGCTCGGCGCTCGCCCGCTCGGCGAGCTCCTTCTCCAGCTGCGCCTTCGCCGCGGAGAGCTCCGCGGTGCGGTCGGCCACGGCCGCCTCGAGCGCGTCGTTGGCGCGGCGGAGCTCGTCGCTCGCCGCCTGGACGCGCGCGTAGAGCAGCGCGTTCTTCACGGCGATGGCGGCCTGCGCGGCCACGAGCTCCAGCACGTCGAGGCGCGCCGGAGAGAAGATGTCGGGCGCGGCGTTGTTCTCCAGATAAAGAATCCCCGAGAGCTCCCCCTGGCTCACCATGGGCAGACCGAGCACGGACCGAGGCCGGCGCGCCGCGACATAGGAGTCTCCCTCGAACCGCGCGTCCTGCGCGGCGTCCCCCACGACGACAGAGCTCCTCGTGCTCATGACGAGCTCGATCACGGACGGAGCCACGACGCCGCTCTCCCCCACGGGCACAGGCGGGCCCACGCGCACCTCACCGCCGTCCTCGGCGACGGCCTCCACGCGCGGAATGCCCTCGCGCTCCAGGATCAGCGCCCCCCGCTGCGCGCCGACGCTCTCGAGGGCGAGCTGGAGCAGCCGCGTCATGACGCGGCCGAGGTCGACCTCGCGCGCCACCGCCTGCGCCGCCCGGATCAGCGCCGCCGCGTCGAGCAGCGCCGCGCGCCGCGCGGCCATCTCCGTGGTCGACGACGCCACCGACGTCAGGTTCGAGAGCAGGTTCTCGGACCCGGGTTGCCACGTCCCCGCGCGGGGGAGCAGCTCCATGTACGCCTCCTCCATCTGCCGCAGCTTGGCCGTGGCGCCCCAGCGCGCGTAGGCCTGGTACGCCTCGACCAGGCACGACCGCGCGAGCCGCGGCATGCGCCGCGAGGCCAGGAACCTGCCGCAGAGCTCGCTGACGAGCGCGCGGTAGCGCACGTACCCCGCCTGCTCCGCCGCGTCGCTCGCCTGCTGGTAGAGCTCGAGGATCGGCTCCAGCGCCTCCCCGGCGACGCGCGCGCGCTCCGCCCGGACGAGCAGCTCCAGGTGCCGGAGCTCGGGGCAATTCCGCGCGAGCGTGGCGAGCTTGTCGTGGCTCGACGCGAGCATCTCGGCCAGCGCGCCGCCCTCCTCCCCGCTCGCCCGAGGGCCGAGCGCCAGGAGGGTGAGGCAGGTGTAGAGCGGCAGATCGACGATGCCGATGTACTGGCCCGAGAGGGCGCGGGCCCGCTCGTGCGCGCGGCGCGCCATCCGGAGCGCGCCCTCGTGATCGCCGTAGAGGTACGCGAGCGCGAGCTTGTTCGTGTAGTAGAAGCCGGCGACGATCGCGAAGCCCACCGCCTCGAGCTTCGGCACGAGGGCGTCCTCGTCGAAGCCGGCGTCGCTCAGCGTGCCGCGGTCCAGCGTGCGCCCCTCGAGGTTCTGGATCACCTGCCGCGCGACGGTCTGGACCGCCGTCGACAGCGCGTCCTTCGTGCGGGACGTGAAGCGCAGGAACCCGCCGACGTCCTCGCGCACGCGCCGGAGCTCGCCTTCCAGGCTGAGCTTCATCTGGGCGAGGATGTTGGAGGACGCCGACGCGAACATGAAATCGCCGGTCTCCATCCCGGCGATCCGCGCCCGCTGGAGGACCTCGAGCACCTCGCGCTGCGGCCTCGAGTGGTTCATGACGACCCCGTAGTTGAAGTCGAGCTTCGCCCTGAGGGCATCGATCTGGTACCTGTCGTTCAGGGCGACGCCCATCCGCGCGATCCTGTAGCCCTCGTGCGGCTGGCCCCAGAACGCGGCCAGGTAGAAGCCGTGGTACACGTACGCCACGCTGGCCATCGGCGAGATCCCGTGCCGGAGCGACAGGTTCGCCATCCTGACGGCGAGGAGCTGGGCCAGCGGCGGGTTGAGGAAATACGCCGATGGCGACCCGTAGCCGAGCATCTCCACCACGGCCCGGACGCGCGGATCGGCGAGCTCCGGGCCCGCGCCGACGTCCTCGCCCCGCCGGGCGGCGAAGCCGCGCTCGGCCTCGGCGAGCTCCGCGCGGAGCGCGGCGGCGAGCGCCTCGCCCTCGGTGGGCACCTCCATGCCGAAGAGGCGCAGACCCTGGAGCGCCACCGCGAGCGTGTCCGCCCAGCGGTGCTGCGCGTTGTAGAGGACCATCCGCATGCAGTAAACGCGCGCGCGCTCCACGTCCGAGGCGGCGCGCTCGAGGAGGGCGTCGAAGAGCGCCTCCGCCTCGTCGCAGCGGCCGCTCAGGTGCGCGCACTCGGCCTTTGCGGCATGGATGTCGAAGACGTCGAAGGCGAGGCCCGGCTCGCCGGCCCATGGATCCGGGCCGAGCGCGGACACCGCGGCGCTCAGGTAGCCGAACGCGGCGTCGTACGCGGTCGCCGCCCGCGCGCGCCGCCCCGCGGCCAGGTTGAGCCGCACGAGCTCGCCGCGCTCCGCCGGATCCTGGATCAGGGCCGCGCCGAGGTTCAGGTGGCCGGCGACCACGAACAGGTCCTCGTCGCTCGGGTCCTCTCCGAGGCTCGCCGCGAGGAGCCGGCCGATGCGGCGGTGCAGCCGCTTCCGCTCCGGCTCGCCGATGAGCGCGTACGCCGCCTGCTGGACGTGATCGTGCAAGAACCGGTACGACACGCGGAACGACGGGTCCGCGAGCAGCCCCTCCGCGACCGCCGCGTCGCCCGAGTGGACGAAGCGGTAGTCGGGATCCAGGGGCACGACGAGGCCCTCCCGCAGCGCCTCCCAGAGCGCCGCGGCCACGTCGGCCGGGGGCCGCTCGGCGACGGACGCGAGCGTCCGGAGCTCGAACCGGTGGCCCACGCAGGCCGCGAGCCGCAGGGCGCGCTGCGCGTCGGGCCCGAGCCGCCGGATCTTCGCGGCCATCAGCTCGACCACGCCGTCCGCGTCCGCCGCGCTCCGGGCGCGCTCCGTGTCCCACGTCCACGCGCCCGAGGCCGGATCGAAGCGCACGATCCCCTCCCCGGCGAGGGCGTGCAGGAACTGGTGGATGTAGAACGGGTTGCCCGCGGTCTGCTCCAGGATCAGCGCCGCGAAGGTGTCCGTGTCCTCGACGCGGCAGCGCAGGGCGTCGGCGAGGAGCCGGCGGATGTCCTCGAGCTCGAGCGGCCCGAGCCACACCTCGCTTTCGAACGCGCTCGCCGCCCGCAGGTCCCGGACGAGCCTCGCGAGCGGGTGGCCGTCGTCGACCTCGTTGTCGCGGTAGGCGCCGATCACGAGCATCCGCCGGCCGTCGGGATCGGTCGTCAACAGCTCGAGGAGCTTGAGCGACGCCGGATCGGCCCACTGCAGGTCGTCGATGAAGACCACGAGGAGGCGCTCGTCCGTGATGGCGCGCACGAAGCGCTGGAAAGCCAGGCGGAAGCGGTTCATCGACTCGTTCGGCCCGAGCGGCTGCACGGGGGGCTGCGGGCCGAGGATGCGCGCGAGCTCGGGGATGACGTCCACGACGACCTGCCCGATCGCTCCGAGCGCTTCGGCGAGCCGGGCCCTCCATCGCAGGAGGGCGTCCTCGCCCTCCGAGAGCAGGCGCTCGCACAGCTCGCCGAACGCCTGCGCGATCGCCGCATAGGGGGTGCGCTGCCGGATCTGGCCGAACTTCCCCGAGACGAAGTACCCGGGCCGCTGCGCGAGCACCTTGTAGACCTCGCGGACGAGGGCCGACTTGCCGATGCCGGCGTGGCCGGAGATCATGAACAGCGCGACGGCCCCGGCCGCCGCGCGCTCGCCCGCGGCCAGGATCGCCTGCGTCGCGGCCTCGCGCCCGTAGAGCCTCTCCGGCAGCCAGAGCCGATCGCCCGCGTCGCGCGCGCCGAGCGGGAAAGGCTCGACGCGGCCGTCGGCCTCGTACCGGCGGAGGCACTCCTCGAGATCGAGCTTCAGGGCCTCCGCGAGCTGATAACGATCCTCTGCCGCCTTGGCGAGGAGCTTCATGATGATGTCGGACAGCACCCGTGGGACGTCGGCCGAGGCGACGTGCGGCGGCGGCGGCGTCCTGGCGAGGTGAGCGTGCACGAGCTCCATGGCGCTCGGCGCCGTGAACGGGAGGGCGCCCGTGACCATCTCGTAGAGGGTGACGCCCAGCGAGTAGAGGTCCGTCCGGGAGTCGAGGCTGCGGTTCATCCAGCCTGTCTGCTCGGGGGACATGTACGCCAGGGTCCCCTCGCCGGCGCCCGGGTTCTCGGCCCTCGGCGCCTCCTGCGACAGGCGCGTGGCGATCCCGAAGTCGGCGAGCTTGACCTCGAGCGGATCCAGGCGGACCAGGATGTTGTGCGGCTTGATGTCCTTGTGAATGATGCCGGCGTGGTGCAGCGACGCGAGGGCGTCCGCGACGTGGATGCCAATGCGCAGGATCGTCCGTAGCTCGAGCCGCTCGCTCCGCAGGACGATATCGAGCGATGCGGCGCCGAAGTCCTCGATGACGAGGACAGGCACGCCGTCGCTCTCCTCGACGTCGAGGATGCGAATGACGCCCGGGTGCGCGCTCTCCCTCGCGATCGCGTGCTCGTGGCGGAGCCTCGCGATCGCCCGCGGGGACGCGCGATCGGGCCTGGGCCCCTTCAGGATGACGGCCAGTCCGTCGGCGACGCGGCGCGCGCGGCGGACGACGATCTCATGTCCCTGATGCAGGATGTGGTCCACGGCATAGCCGTGCAGCAGGGTCGCGACTCCGGCATCGGTGCTTGCGCCGTTCTCCATGGCTGAAAACTATCACGGGCGCCACCAAACCGGACCACGAGTGTAAGAGCGCCGAACAAAACCGGACCGGGCCAGGCGGCCGAGGGTGGGTGCGGCGCTGGGCGCGACGAGGAGTCCTGCTGAAATAGGGTGACGAGGAGCAACGACGCGATGCGCCCGCCCTCGGCCGCCTTGCGACGGGAGGTTTTGTCCGGCGCTCAAGGCTCGGCGTCGATGGGAGCGCCGGGGACCGCGCGTTCGATGCAATGTGCAGGCTGGCCGCCTGGACGCCTCAGCCTGCCCGGCGGCTCCAGCGCGGCGCGACCTGCCCCGCGTTGGCAGGACCACCTTCCACGCGCTCCCCCCTGGAAATGCGACGGGATATCAGTATCGTCTCGATCCCTCGAAGGGGGCCGCCTCCACGCCGCAGCCTGCGGGAGCGCGCCCCGCGTCAGCTTCGCGAGGGGACAGGATCGAGGACCATGAGTCATGAACAGAGCTTGACGGCGCTCGAGGCGGAGATCGCGGCGCTGCGCCAGCGCGTGGCCGAGCTGGAGGGCGCCCAGGCGAAGCTGGAGGCGCTCTCCTCCGTGCTCCCGAGCTTCATCGCGGTCTTCAACAGAGAGGGAATCATCGTGGAGATGATCCCGACCTTGCTCTTCTCTGTCGAGATGATCACGACCGAGCTCGGAATGCCGCTGGCCCGGGTGATCAAGCCAGGTCACGCCGACCGGTGCCTCGCGCTCATCCGGGAGGCGCTCGAGACGCGAACGACCCTGAGCATCGAGTACCCCCTCCCATGGGGTGAACGCGAGGTGTGGTGCCACGCCGTCTGCAAACCGCTCACGGGGGACACGGTCCTCTGGATCGCGAACGACATCACGGCACAGCGGAAGCGGGCCCACGCCCAGGCGGAGCTGCGCGATTTCCAGGCGCTCGTGGAGTACGCGCCCGACGGCGTCTGCCTCGCGTCCCAGGAGGGCGCGCTCTTCTACGAGAACCCGGCCTTCCGCGCCATGACAGGGCACGCCGAGGGCGCGCCGTTCCCGAGCCTGTTCGAGGTCTTCGCGGCCCCGCGGGACGAGCTCTCCGCGATCGTGCAGCGGTGCTTCCGCCGCGCCTCGTGGCAGGGGACCCTGAGCCTCGCGCAGCCCGGCGGGCGCACCGTCCCCTGCCAGGTCTCCATGGTCGCGCTCGCCGCCGAGCACGGGCGGCCCCCGGGGGTCGCCGTCCTCGCCCGCGATCTGACCCCCATCCACGAGGCCGAGCGCGAGCGGCTCGCCCTCCAGGAGCAGGTGATCCAGGCCCAGCAGGCCACGCTGCGCGAGCTGTCCACCCCCCTCGTCCCGCTCGCCGAGGGCGTCGTCGCCATGCCCCTCATCGGCACCTTCGACCGCACCCGCGCCCAGCAGGCCATGGAAAAGCTCCTGGACGGCATCGTCCAGCACCAGCTCCACACGGTCATCGTCGACGTCACCGGCGTCAGGGACGTCGACGCCGAGTCCGCCGACGCGCTGCTGCGCATCGCGCGCGCGGCGCGCCTGCTCGGCGCCCGCCTCCTCCTGACCGGCATCAACCCCGACACCGCCCAGTCCCTCGTCGACCTCGGCGTCGACCTCGGCGGCATCGCCACCCACAGCACCCTGCAGAGCGGCATCGCCCACGTCCTCGCGCGCCGCCCCGTGGCGCCGCGCGCTGCGGCCGCCCCCGGCCCCAGGGACGGGACCCCGGCGCAGAACGCGCCCTGAGCGAGCTCGGAGGAAGCAGGGGCCCGGGACGTCCCGGGGCCCCTCCACCTCCACGCGCGAACGCCCAGCGCTAGACGGTCGCCGCGCCGCTCGCGCTGGCGGACTGCGCCCGCGCCCGCCTCCGGACCGCGAGCTCCGGCGACTCCGCCACCGCCATCCCCACGAGGCGCATGCCCTCCAGGAAGTGCCGCACCCCGGTCCGCACGAGCTCGTGGCTCTCCTCGCCCACGTCGGGATAGCCCCGCCCCTCCGCGTCCGGCTGCACCTTGCCCCAGTTCGCGAACAGCCGGCCCCACGGGCTCTTCAGCACGGGCTCCATCTTCTCCTTCGCGTACCGCGGGTACCAGAACATATCGTGATACGCCACCGACGCCACGTACGCCCAGGGCGCCAGCCAGGTCTTGAGCGACCACTCCACCGGCTTCTTCAGCGGACCCCAGTAGATGCGGTGCTGGTTGCGCGAGGCGAACGTCATCTCCTTGTAGGGTCCATCGAAATTCCACGGCTCGTTCAGCGCGTCGGCGTCGCCCACGATCTCGATGTCGCGCACGTCGCCCGTCCCGAGCCCGAGATCGTGCGCCAGCCGCACGTACTTGAGGTCGCGCAGCGGGTCGAACCCCATGAGCTTCGCCGCCACCGCGTCGATCGCCACCTGATCCGCCGACGCGAGCAGGACGTTCTTCACGTGCGGCACCATGCAGCGCGGGCCAGGGCCGTCGCCCGCGAAGGTGCCGTCCATCACCGCGAACACCCCGCGGTGGATCTTCTTCTGGATCATCAGCAGATCCACGAGCGTCTCGTGGATCACCGGGTGGGTCCAGTGCCGGTGCTCGTTGAGCAGGCCGCCGAAGGCGTTCTTCATCGCCCCGGTGCTCGTCGTGAAGACGTGCGTCTTCACCGTCGGCAGATGGATGATGTTCTCGCCGATGAACCGCTTCGGGATCGAGAACCCCTTCGGGTACACCTCGTTCAGGCAGAGGAACTTCTTCCGCAGGTCGCCGACCGCATCCCCGATCGGGATCCACTCCTCCCCCTCGTAGAGGTGGACGTTGCGCAGGCCGTGCGCCTGGACGACGTCGATCTGCTTGTTCTCGCGCTCCCCGAGGTGGGCGTCGATGACGACCGTGCGGTTGTGGCACGCGTGGATCAGCTCCTTCGCGTAGCCATCCCGCGTCATGGCCCGGATGACCCCGTCGAGCTGCCACGGCGTCGTGGACGCGCTCGGATAGAAGAAATGCCAGGAGATGTTCACCTTGAGCGCGGTGTCGGCGTCCTTGGCGATCACATCCTGGTACCCGGCCAGGTTCATCAGCCGGTGGTAGTCGGAGAGCACCGTCGCAGGCGAGGTGCGGATCACAGCGACCTTCGATTTCGACATGGCCCTGTTCTTATAGCCCGTCCCGGGTCGCCCGGTCCGGGAAGTTGCAGGGTGGCGATGTGGAGCCTCGGTGCACGCTCGATGACGGGGCGCAGCGCCGCCCGGGCCGCCGTCCGGCGGCCGCGCAGTGCACCCTGTCACGGTCGAGGCACGTTGCCCCAGGGGCATCGAGGACGCACCGGTTCCTGAGCGGACGCAGCGGCCCCCGCGCCCGGCCTCGAACCGCCGCGCGCCGCCCGGATGCCGGGAAATCACGCCGGCCACCGGCCTCTGCAGTGCTCCGGCACAGGGGCTGCAATCCAGGGTTCGCGTTGAGGTCGTCTCCACCAGAGGCCGGCTCGACCCCCCTGGACACCCTGGACACCCCTGGAGGACACCATGCTCGGCTGGAGTATTGCCTTTTTCATCATCGCGATCGTGGCCGCCATCTTCGGATTCGGCGGAATCGCGGCGAGCGCCGCGACCCTCGCGAAAGTCCTGTTCGCCGTCTTCCTGGTGCTCGCCGTGATCTCGTTCGCGCTCGGGCGCCGCGTTCCCACGTGATCCGACGCTCCGAACGAAGGAGGTGAAACCGTGAAGTCAGCGCCTCAACAGGAGCCCAGATACCTCTGGACGCTCGGCATCCCGCAGCCGGTGGCGAGCCCCATCCCGCTGCCGACGGCGAGCCCCCCCGGGCCAGCGCCCAGCCCGCCCGAGCCGGCGCCCGGCCCCCCGGGGCCAGCGCCCCGCCCGCCCGAGCCAGCGCCCCGCCCGCCCGGCCCGACGCCCGGCACCCCCGGGCCGGCGCCCCACGAGCCCCACACGCCCGGCCACGTCCCGCCGGGCCCCGAGATCCAGCTCCCGGGGACGGAGCCTCGACACGACCCGGGCGAGCGCCGCCAGCCCGATGTGCCGGCGCGCCCGCATGTCCCCGAGATCCCCGGGCCGCCGCCCCAGATCACCCCGAACCCCGAGCCGACACGGGCCAGGAGCGCCCGAGGAGGAAGGAACAGGGAGGCACGGAGGAACGGGGAGGCACGGAGGAGCGGGGGAGCACGGCGAAGCTGGGGAGCCGCGAACCCGGACCAGGTTGGCCCTGTTGGCCCTGCGGGGCGCCGGTCCTAACCTGTGTCGCTGGTCACCCCGATCCATGCCCCGAGACCCCGCGCCCTCTCCCGTCTCCAGCGCAGCCGCCCCGCGCCAGCACGGTCGCTTCCGCCGGGCGCTCGCCCGCGCGGCCGCCGTGTCCGGCGCCGCGCTCGGGCTCGGGACCGTGTTCGTCGCGGCCGTGGGGGTCGGCGCCGCCCTCCACCTGAACACGGCGCCGGCGCGCAACCTGGCCCGGCAGCTCGTCAATGACGTCCTGCGATCCAGCCTGGAAGGAACGATCGAGCTCGAGCGCATCGACCGCCTCGGGCTCTTCACCGCCGAGGTCTCCACGGTCACGGTGCGCCACCCCGGCGGCGCGGAGCTGCTGCGCGCGCGCGGCGTCCACGCGGACTTCGACGCGCTCGCGATCGTCCGGGAGCTCCTCCTCGGGGACGGCGATCTCGCCATCACGGTCCCGCTCGTCCGGGTCGCGGACGCGGACGTCCTGCTCGCGCAGGACGAGGAGGGCGAGCTCACGCTCGCGCAGGCGTTCACGCCGAAGCCCTCGCCGGAGCCCACCACCGCCGAGGGCGGGCGGCCGCTCCGCCTCGAGCTCACGCGCGTCGTCCTGGGCCGCGCCGCGGTCCACGGCACGGTCGCCCCCGGGCGCCCCCTCGACGCGACGGTCGAGGACCTCCGCGCCTCGCTCGTCGTCGCGGACCGGAGCCAGTACACGCTCGAGCGCGCGCGCATCACCGAGCGGCGGCTCCTGCCCGTCCCGGTCGAGGCCAGGATCTCCGGGCGCGTGATCGTCCCCGAGGACGCGCCGCTGGACGTCGCCGCGCAGGTCGAGGGGAGCGTCGGCGCGATCCCGCTCGTGGCCGAGGGGAGCCTCAAGGACGAGCGCCTCTCGGCGCGCGCCTCGTCCGCCCGCGTGACGCCGGAGGCGGCGCTCGCGATCGATCCGGGCGCGCCGCTCGCGCGGCCGCTCGCGGTCACGGTCACGGCCGAAGGGGCGCTGTCGGACCTCGCCGTCACGGCGCGCGCCGCGGTCCTCGATCCGCTCGTCGAGCCCGACGCCGTGACCGGCGAGGTCGTCGCCCGCGCCCGGCTCGACGCGCGGGCTCCGGAGCGCATCGCGGCCGAGGTCCGCGTCACCGAGCTCGATCCGCGCGCCTTCGCCGCGACGGCCCCGGCCGCCCGGGTGAACGCCGAGGTCCGGGGGGAGATCTTCCTCGACGACGAGGGCGGGCCGCGCGTCGTCGCCGAGGCCCACACCGAGCCGTTCACCGTCGCGGGCCAGCGCGTGCCGGCGATCGACGCGCGCGCGACCCTCGAGCGCGGCGCGCTGCGCGTCGACGCGACCGTCCACGAGCCCGGGGCGCCGATCGAGGCCCGCGTCGCCCGCTCGGAGGAGGGGGAGATCACGTTCGAGGCGCGGAGCGAGATCCCGTCGCTCGGCGCGGTGCGGCACGCGCCGCGCGGCGTCCGCGGCAGCGCCGCGCTCCACGTCGGGGGCGCGCTGAAGGGCGACGCGCTCGACGCCACGGCCACCGTGCGCGTCGCCGGGCTCCGCGTCGGCCCCGGGCTCTCGCTCGGGCGCGGCGAGGTCCGGGCCAGGGCCGCGGGGCCGCTCGACCGGCTCGCGATCGAGGGCGCGCTCCGCGGGGCCGATCTGCGCGCGGAGGGGTACGCCTTCCACTCCGTCGCGGCGAGCGCCGCGGGGCCCGTCACGGCGCCGCGGATCCGCGTGTCGCTCGCCAGCGCGGAGCGCCGGATCGCCGCCTCGGCCGCCCTCGACCTCGCGCGGGGCGAGGCGCGGCGGATCCGCCTCTCGGTCTCGCGCGGCGAGGACGAGCTCACCGCGCAGGCGGCCCGCGTTGCGTGGGACCGCGCGATCGCCGTCCAGGGGCTCGCGGTGCGCGGGGACGGCGTGGGCGCGCTGGAGGGGAGCGTCTCGCTCGCGGGGGACGAGGTCGAGGGCGACCTCCGCGGCAGCGCGCTCGACCTCCAGCGCATCGCCGACATCGCCGGCGTGCCGCTCGGGGTCGGGGGGCTCGCCAACCTCGACGTGTCGCTGCGCGGCCGCGGCGCGCGCCGCGCCGGGCACGTGCGGATCGAGCTCGAGGACGGCGCGGTGCCGGGCGTCGCGCCGCGGCTGTCGATGAACGTGACGGCGCGCCTCGACGGCGAGGCGCTGAAGGCGGACGGCCTGGTCCGTCTGGTCGCGCCGCCCGACCCGCCGCCCGGCCGGGCGCGGGACGCAGGGCGCGAGGGCGCCCCGCCCGGTGAGCCGGCCGCCACCGTCGGCGACCGGGCGGCGCGGGCGGCGCGCGCCGAGACGCCGCCCCCGCCGGTGTGCGACGGCGCGATCGCCCGGGTCCTGGTCGACGGGAGCGCGGCGACGCTGCGCGGGCCGCTCCTCTCGGCGCGCACCTGGCAGGCCGTCACCGGCGCGGCCCGGGTGGAGGCCGAGGCGTGGGAGATCGGCTGCCTCGCCCAGGCGTCGCCGGTCCCGCTCGCCCTGAGCGAGCTCGCGGGTCGCGTCACCGCGCGCCTCTCGGTGGCGCGCGAGGACGGCGCGCGGCTGCCGTCGATCCAGGGCCTGCTGCTCCGCACCGACGGCCTGCGCGCGGCGGGGCCCCTCGACGAGGAGACGGGCGCGCCGGCGTGGGTGTCGCGGTCGCTCGACGCCCGGCTCGCCGGCGAGCTCGACGCGGAGACGGGCCGCGCCAGCGTCGCGCTGTCGGTGTTCGACCGGCAGCTCGTGGCGGAGCTCTCGGCCGCGGTCGACGCCGACCTCCCGGCGCTCCTCGAGCGGCCGGCCGCGGCGCTCGCGCGGATGCCCGTGGCCGCGCACCTCGCGGTCCCGCGCCGCCGCCTGAGCGATCTCGCCGCGCTGGCCGCGCTCGGGAAGCGGACCCCGGCGCTCTCCGGCGCCGGCGGGCTCGACGTCTACCTCGCGGGGACGCTCGCGCGGCCGAGGCTCGTGGCCCGCGCGATGGCGGCGCACGTGGGCTCCGACGGGCGCGCCGCGCCGTTCGGCAAGACCCGGATCGACTCGCTGCTCGTCTACGACGGCCGCCACGCCGCGCTCGACGCCTACGCGCTCCGCGGCGAGCGGACGTACCTCCGGGCGACCGCGGAGCTCGACGCGGACGCCGCCGCGCTCCTCGGCGGCGCCCCCGGCGCCGTGCCCTTCAGCCACGGCAGCCTCGAGGCCAGGCTCGCGGATCTGCCGCTCGACGAGATCCCGGTCCTCGCGGACCTGCAGATCAGCGGGCAGGCGCGCGGCGAGATCGCGGTGCGCGGCCTCTTCGAGGCCCCGGAGGTGACGGCGCGGCTCGCCTTCCCCGGCCTGAAGCTCGGCCCGGACGTGCAGCTCACGACGGCCGAGGTGGCGCTCCGCATCCCGCCGCCGCGCGGCGCCGCGCGGCCTTTGGCCTCGGCGGGCGTGCGCCTCGCCGCGCGCGACGGCGGCCGGCTCGAGGCCAGGGCGGAGGCGCCCGTGACGTGGGAGGCCGGCGCGCTCCCGACGATCGCGGACGACGAGGACGCCGCGATGTCGGTCGCGGTCCAGCGCTTCCGCCTGGCCGCGCTGGAGCCGTTCGTGCAGGGCTCGGTCAACCGGCTCGACGGCCTGCTCGACGGGGAGGTGCGGCTCGGGCTCGGCGAGCAGGCCGGGTTCTCCGGCCAGATGCGCCTCACGGACGGCCTCGTCCACGTCGCCGCCATCGGCCAGCCGCTCGAGAACGCGTCGTTCCGCGTCACCGCGAGCCCTTCCGGGGAGCTCCGGATCGAGGACATCCGCGCCGAGGCCGGGAGCGGCCTGGTCCGCGGCGAGGCGACCCTGCAGATGGAGGGGTTCGCGTTCCGGAGCGCCCGCGCCGCGCTGGAGGTCCCGCGCGATCGCGCCCTCCCGATCACGATGGAGGGCGTCCCGCTCGGCGACGCGCGCGGCCGGGTCACGCTCGCGGCGGAGAACCGGGACGAGCAGATCGCCGTCCGCGTCGACGTGCCCACGCTCGACCTGGCCCTGCCGCCCACGATCGGGCGGAGCGTCCAGCCGCTCGACGAGAACGAGGACATCACGACCTCGGCGCCGCTCAGCCGCGAGGAGTACGAGGCGCGCCGGGCGCCGGCGGAGCCGGTCGAGGAGGAGGGCGCGGGCGGCAAGCCGCTCGTGATGGAGGTCCACCTCGGCAGGATCGGCGTCGAGGGCGACATGGTGCAGGCCTCCCTGTCCGGGGACCGGGCGCACCCGCTCCGCATCCGCATCGCCGAGGAGACCACGATGGAGGGCAACGTGAGGATCCTATCGGGCAAGCTCGACGTGATCGGCAAGGAGTTCGAGATCGAGCCGGGCGTCGTGGCGCTGCAGGGGGATCCGTCGAATCCGTACCTCAACGTCACGACGTTCCACGACACGCCCGAGGGGACGCGCATCTTCATCGACTACGTGGGTCCGCTCAACCCGATCACCGAGGACAAGATCACCTTCCGCTCGGAGCCCCCGCGGCCGGAGAACGAGGTCATCGCGGAGCTGCTCCTCGGCAGGCGGTACGCGGAGGGGACGCTGGCGGGCGGCACGGCCACCGAGGAGCCCGGCTCCGGCGGGGGGAGCGCCGCGGGGGGCGTCGCGGCCGGCGTGGGCACCGGGCTCGCGTCCGCGCAGATCAACATGATCCTGCAGAGCATCGGCCCGCTCCGGAACTTCGAGACGCAGCTCGACACGACCGACGAAGGGGCGCTGAAGACCACCGTGGGCTACCAGCTCGGGCAGCGGATCACCGCGAGCGCCAGCTACGAGGCGGGCCCCACGGGGCGGCAAGGGCAAGGCCCGGCGTCCGAGGGCTCGCCCGCCGGGGCCCGGTCGAGCTTCCGCACCGAGGTGAGCCTGGAGTGGCGCTTCCGCCGGAACTGGTCGCTGCGGGCGGGACTGGCCACGGGCGAGAGCGCCGCGTCGACGACCCTCGACCTGCTCTGGAAGCACCGGTACTGAGCGCCCCCGGGCCGCGCGCCGCCGCTCGGGGGAGGCGGCTCACCGGAGGCTTCGGCCCGGCTCCACGCAGATCCCGATGCAGTCGGCCCCGCCGTGCTTCGGGTCGCAGTCGTCCGAGGGGTCATCGATGCACGTGAGCCCCTTCGGGCACTCGAACCCGGCGAAGCCGCCGCACACCTCGGGCCTCGGCTCCACGCAGATCCCGATGCAGTCGGCCCCGCCGTGCTCCGGGTCGCAGTCGTCCGAGGGGTCATCGATGCACGTGAGCCCCTTCGGGCACTCGAGCCCCGCGAAGCCGCCGCACACCTCGGGCTCCGGCTCCACGCAGATCCCGATGCAGTCGGCCCCGCCGTGCTCCGGATCGCAGTCGTCGGAGGGATCGTCGACGCACTCGAGCCCCTCTGGACACGGGGTCCCGACGAACCCTCCGCACGTCTCCGTCTCGTGCGGCGCCTGCGTCTCGCCCGTGTCCCCGCCGCCATCGTTGTTGCAGCCTGCGAGCCCGATCACGATCAGCAAGAGAGCCAGTCCTTTGTGGCGCATCGAAACCTCCGAGATGCCTGTCCGAACCCCGTTGCGGCCACCGGGCGGTGGCCGCGCGACCCACGTGTGCACGGGCGCCGCCCCTGTGGAGGACGCGCCCGGCCGGTCTCCGGGCCCCCGCAGGGCACGCGGTGGCCCGGGCTCGCCGGCAGGGCGTCCTCCACAGGGGCGGCGTTCCATCGCGCTCGCCATCAAGCAGGTTCGGTGCCACTGAAAGCTCGTCGCTGTCCGCGCTGGATCCGGCGGCCTCCAGCGCGGGGACCGCGATCGAGATGTCTCGCTGTGTCCCGGGGTTGTGCCAGCGGCGCCGGTCAGGGGTTCGCGGCCTCAGGGGCGGAGGATCTCTCCCCTTGTGCGCCCGGGCGGCGTTGTGCGCCCGGGCGGCGTTGTGCGCCCGGGCGGCGGCGCTTGCGCGGCGCGCGCCGCCCGGGCGAGGGGTCGCGATCGGCCGCTGCCGGCGTCAGAACCTCTGCGAGAGCCGGTCGAGCACGCCCCTCATGACGGGAACGTAGCCGGCGTACACGCCCTGCTGGGTGGGGATGGCCGGGCAGATCGAGCCCGTGACCCCTTGCTCCCCGAGCTCCCGGAGCAGCTGCAGCTGCCGGATGCTCGGGTACGCCTTGGCCTTGTACTGCGTCGACGTCCTCGGCAGCGGCTCCGCCGGGTCGTTTCCATTTTCCGGCATGCACACCGGACTGTCGATGGACTCGCCCGCTGCCGCCCTGCAATCGCACGAGCTGCTCGCGTCGTCGCACGAGCGCGGCTCGATATCGAAGGTGCAAGCGTACTGGAGATCGCCCGCCGGCGAGACCGTGTACTCGCGGCCGTTGATCGCGTTCCACCCCGTCTCGTCCGGCTGGACGATCGGATCCCCGGTGATCGGGTTCGTGCCCGAGCGGGGCGCCATCGACTCGATCATGAACGGGTCCCCGGGCGGGATGTGGTTCGCCGGATCGCCGAGGATGATGTCCCAGACGTTGTCGAAGCCGCTGCCGGGCAGCGGGGTGCTGAGCTCGGTGGCGTTCTTGATGCCGGACAGGATCCCGGTGGGCCCGATGTTCCCCTTCCGGGCGATGTCCTGCCACGGCACCCCGACGATGCCGGTGAACACGACGTGCTGCGGCCCCCGGATCCGCGTGTTGCCGTCCGTCAGATCCAGATCCGAGAAGATCGGGTTCGGCACGAGCTCTCCGACCCGCGAGATCACGAAGGGCTCCGTGAGCGCGCGTCTGTACCGCTCGATCGGGTAGAGGAAGTCGAACCCGAAGCGACGCTTCTGGTCCCAGCACCGGAGGTTCACCGGGTCCTCCTCCGCGGAGAGCCTGGCGGGCGTGCCATCAGGGCCCGTGCAGGTCGGGTCCGGGGGGCAGCTATCAGGATGAGCCTGGTTGCAGGACATGCAACACGGGTCGTTCGGGTCGACGGCGCACTCGCTCCGCGCCCGCCACATCCTGAAGTTTTCCCTTGTCTCGGCGACGAGATAGCTCCTGCCTTCCTGCCTGATCGAGCAATCGTTCTCGTCGGTGAGCATCACGATGAGCAGGAGCGAGTCGGGCCGGAGGAAGGCCTTCCGTTGCTCCAGGAGCGCATGGTCGACTCCCACGGGCCGGGCGACATCCATCGGGTTGATGACCTCGAGCCTCTCGTGCGGCTCGGGATCGACGAGGAAGCGGTAGAAGCTCTCGAGCGGCGCCTCGAAGCCGCACCCTTGATCCCCGACCCCGTCGAGCATGGCGCCGAGCTTGGTGGTGATCGCCTCCATGTCGGAGTCCCCTGCCGGCGCGTGGCGCCCGTCCGGATCCCACACGAGGAAGCCCTTGTTCATGTAGGTCGGCAGGTCGTTCGTCGCGCTCTGCGGATCGGAGCGCGCGAGGAGGTGGGCCCTGTCGTCGTTCGTGGGGGACAAGGCCCGATCGCAGGAGGTCGACCCGTGGCCGCCGAGGCTGCTGCTGATGACGCCGATGTGCATGTCGCGCACGGGGCTGTGCAGGCGCGAGCTGCCCTCCGGACACGGGTCGAGCTCGCTCTCGGGCTGCGCCGAGGGGCCCACCGTGCTGCCGTCCGGGTACACGCAGAGCGGGTTTCTCAGGGCGTCCATGAACGACGCGGTGGTCCAGCGCAACAGCTCCTGCTTGTCCGCCATCGAGCGGGAGTTGTCGACCACGAAGAGGAGATCGACCTTGTCGGGCGTGAAGTCCGGTGGCGGGGTCCAGCCGCCGACGCCGGTGGAGCTGACATCGGAGCCGCCGGCGCCGCCGTCGCCGCCGTCGCCGCCCACGCTGGCCGATGAGGTGGGGCCGTCGCCCCCCGCGCCGTCGAGCTCCCCGCCGAGCGAGATATCCAACCGGCATCCACCGAGCGAGACGGCGCCCAGGGCGAGAAAGGGCAGTACAGTTCGTGAGAGCGTCAAGTACATGATTCCTCCTGGAGCAGGGTCAGCGAGCACCGCTGAGGGCCAGCCGGGTCAGTGCGGTAGTGGCCGCTCGATCGGCTTTCCATTTCAAAAAGCATCCTCTTCATTCACCGGACATCGCATGAGCCGACGCGCCGTCCTGCCGGCGAAGCACCGTCCGGAGCACGCACGTATCCCGAGGACCGAGCAGCCCGGCGCGCCGTGACAAGGAAGACAAGGCCAGGCGCCCTCTCCGGGGGCGTACGTTGGACGCCGGGCCAGCGACGAGCTTGGGTGATGATGGACCAGGACACCGCTCATGGGGAGAAGCGAGGAGCGAGCCGCCTGGGACGCCGGGACGCGAGGGAGACCTGGATAGCATTCTGCGCCTCTGTGCCCCTCGTCCTGGCGGCTCGAAATCCTGCTCTCCTCAGGCGGCCTCGACCCGCTCGCCCGGCGCTCCCCGACGAGCTGCGGCGCAGCCCGCGCCGTGGGCCGTTCTCACTCGGGATACCGCGGCATCTCATCGCCGCCCTCGCCGGGCCAGGGCCGCTCGCGCCCCCCGTCCGACAGGGCTAGCACTGCTGCGGGAAGTTGCCCCGGATCAGCAGAAAAACCGCCATGGCGCCAACGACGCCAAGAAGAGAGGGAAAGGGTCGTCCCTCCATTTTCCCCTTCTACTTCCCTGGTTTCTTGGCGCCCTTGGCGTCATGGCGGTTCGCCTCTCGGCCCGACTTCCCGGAGTAGCGCTAGAGCACCGATCACGTTGAACAAACGAGAGCTCAACCGCCAAGACACCAAGGACGCCAAGAATTGATTCTCTCCTTGGCGTCCTTGGCGTCCTTGGCGGTTCGAATTTCTGCACTTTTCAGGCAGTTTCAACCCGTTTATCGCTCTAGTACGTGAAGGCCTGGAGTCGCGCGACGTGCGGGCTCATCGGATAGGCCTGCAGGAACGCGCGCGCGCGCTGCGCCGCCGCCGCGCGCTGGCCAGCGTGCCAGAGCGCCTCGATGGTGAGCGCCTCCCGCTCCTGCGCCAGCGCGCCTCCCGGGAAGCGGACCCGCGCCTCCTCGGCGATCCTCAGGGCGCCTCCGGCGTCGCCGCGCCGGAGCGCCGCGCGCGCCTCGCCGAGGAGCCTCAGCTCCTCGCGCAGCCGGCTCTCCGGCAACGCCGCCGCGCCGGGCGCCCCGGCCGCGCCGTCCGCGCCGGGCGCCCCGGCCGCGCCGTCCGCGCCGGGTGCGGCGACGCCGGTCTGCGGCGCCGACGCGACGGGCGCCGCCGCGGCGATCTCTGCCGCGGACGGGGACGGCGCAGCGGCGGCGGGCGCCGATCGCGAGAGGCCCCGCTTCGGGGCCGCCGCGCCCTGCCCCGCAGGGGCCGCGACCGCGCGAGGCGCGCGGAGCGCGGGCGCCTCGGCCAGCCCAGCCGCGCCCGCCGGCAGCGCCCTGGCCGGCGAGGCCGCCCCGGCCGGCGGGGCGGCCTCGGCCGGCGGGGGCGCGGCGGTCTGCACGGCCGCGCTGCGGCCCGCCGGCAGCGCCGCCGGCGTCGGAGCCGCCGGCGCGACGATCGCGACGGCCGGGCGGACCGCTGCCGGCAACGCCGTGCTCGGCGTGTCCACGGCGGCGTAGCCGGCGATGAACAGCCCCCCGCACGCCGCGCCGAAGAGCATCGACTTCACGATGCCCGCCGTGCCGGCCGCGCCGGCCGCGCTCGCGAGGCCCCCGCCTCCCAGGACGGCCGCGACCTTGCCCGCCGGCGCCGCGGCAGCCGCGATCTTGCCCGCCGGCGCCGCGGCAGCCGCGATCTTGCCCGCCGGCGCCGCGGCGGCCGCGACCTTGCTCGCGGCTGCGCTCGCCGCGCAGCCCGGGTCCACCGGCAGCGCCCCGCCCCCGGCGCCCTGAGCAACACCGCCGAGGGCCCCTGCCCCGGCCAGACCGAGCTGCGCGGCCATCGCGGCCCACACCTGCTCCTGCGCTCCGTCGGGGGGATCCACCGACGGGGCCGCGCGAAGCAGCTTGCGCTCTGTCCCGAGCGAGCTCACCTCCGCATCGAGCCATCTCACGGGATCGCTCATCGCCCACCTCCCGCGCGCTTCCATGCGGGCCGCTGTTCGACGCCGGACAGGGAGAGCGCCGGCTCCGGCCCCTCCGGATCCTCCGGCGAGCGCTTCACGGCCGTGAGCCCCGGGCCGACGGCCCCCGCCTTCAGCACCGGCTCCGATTTCGAGACCACGCGCCCTCCCACCCGGAACTGGTCGCGCGCGTTCAGGCGCGCAACGGCGCGGCGGAACGCGTCGCGGGCGAGGCGGAGGCGCGAGTACACCGTCCCCAGCGGGACGTCGAGCAGCTCGGCCACCTCCTCGCCGCTCATGCCGTCGAGCTCGAAGAGCGTGAACACGGCGCGCTGCTCGAGGGGAAGCTCGTCCAGGATCGCCTCGAGCAGCACGATCGCCTGCCGCCGCTCCGCCTCCGCGCCGACATCGACCCGGTCATCGGCGCAGTCGAGCAGCGGCTCGTCGTCGTGGGCGCGCCGCCTCAAGTGCGCAAGCTTGCGCCGGTCGCGCGCGACATGAAAACAGATGCTGTAAAGCCAGGTTGTGATCTTCGACCTACCCTCGAACTCGGCGAGACGCCGGTGGACCACCAGGAACACGTCCTGCACGGCATCCGCGGCATCGCTCTCGGGCACGCCGAGCCGGCGGAGCGACCGCCAGACGAACCGGAAATGGTGCGCATAGACCTCTCCGAAGGTCATCCTGTCCTGCCGCCTCTCGCCATGCTGCCCCCTTCGTGGTGGGTCCGGGGCGTCGCCATCACACGAATCACCAGATCGACAGCCGGGCGCCGACGCCCACGAGCAGCCCCACCGGGGCGGATTCGAGCACGACCTCCCTGGTCACCGGCGCGTCGGCCGCCGGCATCTCGCCGCTCCCGGTCCGGTCGCCGCGCTCGACCGTGAAGCGCGCGCGCGTGACCGGGACGAGGAGCGTCGCGCGCGCAGACCAGCCCAGCGGCCCGTGGAGCGGCCCCTCGGCGAGGGCCGCGCCGCCGACGGCGAACCAGGGCACGGCCGCCTCGCGATTCACGGGGAACCCCTCGCCCGCGCCGTGGACGGCGCCGAGGAGCGACGCCGCGCAGGTCGAGAGCCGCGGCCCGTCCCGGCGGCCGGCGACGGTCACGCAGCCGCGCACCGTCGCGGCGGCGAGCTGGGTGGTGGCGACCCCCGGAGGGAACGTGATGTCGCGTTGCGGCAACCACACCGCGCCGAGGCCGGCGGACCAGACGCCGCGGCGCAGGGACACATCGGCCAGGACGGCGGCCCGGAACGCATCGAGCATGCCCACGGTCTGGGCGGCGCCGAGCTCCGCCGCGAGATCCCAGCGCGGCGGCTCGACCCGGGACGGCGCCGGCGCAGGCGTGGCCCTCTGGACCGGGACCACCGGCGCGGGCGGCGGGGCGAGCGGCGGCGGGGCGAGCGGCGGCGGCGGGGCGAGCTCCGGCATCGGCGCGGGCTCGCTGTCGAGCAGGATGGCGATGGTCAGCGCCAGCGCGTCGGCGAGCTCGTCGCACGTCGGCGCCTGCTCCGACGAGAGCCTCCGGGCACGCCCCCCCGCCTGCAGGACCGCGGTATAGCGCGGCCCGTCGCGGTGGATGCGGACCTCGAGCTCGGGCGGGACACCGCCGTCGCTCACCGGGGCGCTCACCGGATCGAGCGCGGGCCGCTGCATCATGCGCTCGACCGCGACGGCGAGGGACGGCGCGTCGGGGCAGTCGGACGCCTCGGGCCCCCTGTGAACCACGAGCCGCGGGCGCGGCCGGCCCTCGGCCTGGTCGGCGCGCAGCGAGCCGGGCGCGAGCGTGCAGAGGACCAGGACGCAGAGCGCGCCCAGGCGCAACGGACGAGGGCAGATCACGGGGCCTCTTTATCGCAAGGCGAAGCGCGAGCGGAGCTAGGACGCGCCGGCCTCGCCGAGCTTGGGCCGGAGCGCTCCGGCGGCGAGGCCGGCGCGCGCACGCCGGCCGCGCCGGGACCTCAATGAGGCCGATGGAACCGCGGAGGATAGGATAAAGTGGTCGCCATGAACGCCTACGACCTGGTGACGTGCACGAGCTGCTACGGCGAGGGTGAGATCAACACGGACTCCGGCCCCTACCTGTGCCGGGATTGCCACGGCAATGGCCGCATCCTCCCGACGGGAGAGCAGATCGAGGAGCGCATCCGCGAGCTCGAGGTCGATCTGGAGCGCCGCCCGCTGGAGGCGCGTCCGGAGACCCGGTGGCTCCTCTTCGAGCTGCGGCGCACGCGCAAGCTGCTCTGGCAGATCCGGTCGTACTGCGAGGAGGCGCAGACCGACGAGGAGCGGGCGATCCTCGTCAAGGTCCGCGATCTGGCGGACGCGGCCGTGGCCCCGAGGAGCCCGGCGCTGCCGCGCGAGCTGCTCCCGGAAGACGCCTGAGGCCCTGCGCCCGGGCGACGCCGCCGGCGGGCAGCGCGCCCGCGTCCTCGCGCCCCGCTGCCCCGGACAGCGCCCCCGGCGTCCTCGCGCCCCGCTGCCCCGGACAGCTCCCCCGCGTGGACGGCGCGCCGGGCCCGTCGGGCCGCGGCGCGCGCCGTCAGCCCTTCACCGCGCCCGCGGTCAGCCCGGCGAGGATCCGCCGCTGGAACACCAGCGTCAGCACGACGAGCGGCACGGTCACGACGATCGACGCCGCCATGGTCGGCCCCCAGGGGATCTCGTACATCGCGCTGGTGGACGTCGAGAACGCCTGGATCGCGTAGGTCACCGTGCGCTTGTCCGGCGTCTGGGTGAAGGAGAGCGCGAACAGGAACTCGTTCCAGGCGGCGATGAAGGCGAGGATGCCCGTCGTGGCCATCCCGGGCACCGAGAGCGGCAGCATGATCCTGGTGAACACCTGCCAGGGCGTCGCGCCGTCGACATAGGCCGCCTCCTCGACCTCGCGCGGGATCGCCTTCAGGAAGCCGGTGAGCACCCAGACCGTGAAGGGGAGCGTGAAGATGAGGTACGTCAGGATCAGCGCGGGGAGCTGGTTGTAGAGCCCGAAGAAATTGACCATCTCGAACAGGGCGCCGAGGACGGCGATCTGCGGGAAGATGGTCATCGCCAGGACCGCGTAGAGCACGACGCTGCGCCCGCGGAACCTGAACCTGCCGAGGGAGTAGGCGGCGAGCGAGCCGACGGCGAGCGAGAGCAGCGTGACCGACACGGCGACGATCACGCTGTTCAGGAGCGCAGTCTGGAACTGGCCGTTCTCCAGCACGGCGCGGTAGTTGTCGAGCGTCACGCGGGAGGGCCAGTAGCGGACCGGGGTCGTGAAGAGCTCGTCGTCCGGCTTGATGGACGAGATGAACGCCCAGACGAACGGGAACACGGTGAACACGAGGACCGAGGCGACGAGCAGATAGAACACCACCCGCAGGGCGATCTGCCCGCCATGCGGGCCGTGTCGGCCCGGGAGCGGCCCGGCGGGGGCCTCAGGAGAGCCGTTCATTTCACGCCTCCTCGGTGCGGAACACCGCGAGATAAATCAGGATGAACACGGCGATGATCAGGAACAGGGCGACGGAGATCGCCGAGCCGTAGCCGATGTCCGAGATGCTGACGAGCGTCTGCTGGGCGTAGGTCGCCATGGTCTGCATGTCCGGCCGGTTGCCGAACATGACGAAGAAGACGTCGAAGACCCGGAGCGCGTCGAGCGTGCGGAAGATGAGCGCGACGAGGAGCGACGGCTTGAGGAGCGGCAGGGTGATCCGGGTGAACTGCTGGAGCGCCGTCGCGCCGTCGACGCGGGCGGCCTCGTAGAGGTCGCTCGGGATGAGCTGCAGGCCGGCGAGCAGGAGGAGCGCCATGAACGGCGTCGTCTTCCAGATGTCGATGAGCGCCACGGCCCAGAACGACACGTCCGGATCGGCGACGAACGCGATGTTCCGGTCGAGGATCCCCAGGCGGTTCACGAGGAGGTCGTTGAACACGCCATAGACGTCGTTGTACATCCATTTCCACATCTGGGCGGAGATGACGGTCGGGATCGCCCAGGGGATGAGCATCGCCGCGCGCACCGCGGACCGCCCCTTGAACCGCGAGTTGACGATGAGCGCGATGCCGAGGCCGAGGCCGAGCTCGCTCAGCACGGTGACGACCGTGAAGAGGACCGTGAGCAGGACGGCGTCGTGGAAATAGCTGTCCTGCGCGAGATCCGCGTAGTTCTGCGCGCCGATGAACGCGGCCGGCTCCCCGGCGCCGAGCCGCGCGTTCGTGAAGCTCAGGTAGAACGTCTGGGCCAGCGGGTAGAGCGCGACGAAGGCGACGACCAGGAGCGTCGGCAGCAGGAAGAGCCAGGCGCGCGTGGTCAGCCGCCTCTCGAACGACGCGCCGCGGGCGGGGGCCGGCCCGATCGTGGTGCTGGGGTTCGCCGGCGTGCTCATGGATAAGCTCCGTTCCTCGGAAGTTGGTGTGGCCGGAACCGGAAGGACCGGGAGAGGATCGCGCGGGCGGCGCCGCGACCCCGAGGGGCCGCGCGGCCGCCGGCGCGATCGGCGCTCCGGTCACCGGAGCGCGCGCGTGAGGCGCTGCTCCACCTGACCGAGCACCTGCTTCGGCTCTTTACCCTGGAGGACCTCGCTCGCTCCCTGAAAAAATGCGATCGACGCCTCGTTGTAGCGGGCGCCGGTGCGGTTCGAGGGGCGCGCGACCAGGGCGATGTCCTTCGCGCTCGCGAGGAACGGCATCGACTTCACCACCTCCGGATCCTGCTGCACCGACCGGATCGTCGGGATGAAGGAGCCCGCCGTCGCGCGGAACTTCTGCCCCTCCGGGCTCGTCAGGTAACGGACGAGCTCGATCGCCGCGTCCTTCTGCGGCGAGAACTTCGAGACGGCGAGCTGCCAGCCGCCGATGGTGCCGGCGCTCTTCTGGCCGGGCTCGTGCGGCAGCGGGGCCGCCGCGAGCTTGCCCTTGATCGGCGACTTGTCGGCGTTCCCCGCGGCGTAGGCGTAAGGCCAGTTGCGCATGAAGGCGGCGTTCCCGCCCTGGAACGTGTTCCGGGCGTCCTCCTCCTCGTAGCTCGTCACGCCCGCGGGGGAGATCGAGCCGATCCAGCCCCTGGCGCGCGCGAGCGCCTTCTGCGCGCCCGGGTTGTTCACCGTGATCTTGCCGTCCTCGATGATCGCGCCGCCGCCGTGCGACGCGATCCACTCCAGCGCATTGCAGGTGAGCCCCTCGTACGCCTTGCCCTGCCAGACGAAGCCGATGAAGTTCGGGTTCGCCGCCCGCTCCCCGTCCTGGATCTTCTTCGCCATCTGCTCGAGCTCGTCCCACGTCTCCGGCGGCTTCGAGTAGCCGTATTTCTGCAGGAGGTCGGTGCGGTAATAGAGCAGACCGAAGTCGGTGAACCACGGCATCGCCACGAGCTTGCCGTCGATCGTGTTGTTCTGAACGATGCTCTCGACATGCTGCTTCGCCGCCTCGCCGAGCTTCTCGCGCAGGTCGACGAGGTTCTGCGCGAAGGCGCCTGGCCAGATGACGTCCAGCATCAGCACGTCGACGTCCCCGGACTGCGCCTGGAAGAGGCGCTGGTAGACGGAGTAGGTCTCGGTCGCGTCCTTCGGCCGGGGGATGATGGTCACCTCGATGCCGGTGTCCTTCTGGAATTGCTGGACCATCACCCTGTCGAGCTCGGCGCCGACGCCCACGGGCTCGCTGTAGTACTTGAGCTTGGCTCCCGCATATTTCTTCGCCTCGGCGGCGTTCGGCACCGCGGGGGGCTTCGCCTTGATCGCCGTCTCGCCCGGCGCCGCCGCGACCGCGGCCGTGGCCGTGGTCGCGGCGTCGCCGCGCGGGCGGCTCTCGCCGGCAGGCGGGCTCTTGTCTCCGCGGCACGCGGAGAGGCCGGCGACCAGGAGGAGCAGCGCTGTGGCGCCCCATGCGCGGAGATCATGCTGCCTGACGTCCATCGCAGGATCCTTTCTGAGCTTTCATCTGAACGATTTCACGTACCGAGGCCCGCCCCCCTGCCCCTGGCGAGGCGCGCCGCTCACGAGCGCCGCCCAGGGCGAGCCTCCGGGCAGCATCGGCCAGATAGGCGCTCCGGGGCAAGCGATCGCGCCTGCCTCGCCACGATAGCTCCGCAAAAGCGGGAGTCTCCTGATGCGACATGATGGCGCAGATCATGGCGAGCGCAGCGCCGCGCGCGCCGGCACGTGCGCGCCGCCACGTGCGCGCCGCCATGTGCGCGCCGCCATGTGCACGCCGGCACGTGCGCGCAGGGCCCTGAGCAGCGCTGGAGCCCGGAAAGCGCGGGGAGCTTTGCGCTTGCGGAGCCCGTCCGGAGGGACTAGAGCGCGATGCTGCGCGGCCGGCGCTCGCGATCCGGCGTGGAGCCGGGGGCGCTCGTCCTCCGTGCCTTGCTGGCTCCAGGTCGGTCCTGCCCGGGCAGGACGAGCCGAAACCGGCCTGCGCAGCGGTACATGGCCCCCCTGACGCTCTCCTCGTTCACCGATGCTCCCCGTGAGGCGGCGCGCCTCGTCGCCCGCACCGTCCGGCTCGACGCGGACACGCTCGCGACGATGCCGGGCGGGATCTCCGCGCTCGCCGGGGAGGCCGCGCGCGTCTGGATGCACCCGAGCGCGCAGCTCATCGCCCACGGCGTCGCCGCCCGCCTGGAGCTGCCGCACGGCATCGACGGCGGCGTCGCGTGGATCCAGGCGGCGCTCTCGTCGATCCAGGCCACCGACGCGGTGGGCCACCCGGGCTCTGGCCCGGTGGCGCTCGGCGCCCTGCCGTTCGACCGGACGGAGCCGGCCGCGCTCGTGGTGCCGGCCCAGCTCGTCGGCGTGACGCCCGACGGGGCGGCGTGGGTCACCACCATCGGCGAGGGGGCCGCCCCGGCCCCGCACCTCGAGCCGGCCGAGCCCCGCCGGCGCTCGCCCGACAGCTTCACGCTGAAGTCGGCGCTCCCCCACGACGCGTGGTGCGAGCGCGTCGCGGCCGCGGTGGCCGAGATCGCGCGCGGCGATCTATCCAAGGTGGTGCTGGCGCGCGCGGTGGACGTCGAGGCGAACCGGCCGCTCGTCGTCGAGGAGATCCTGCGCCGCCTGACCGCGCTGTACCCCTCGTGCGCGATCTTCCACGTCGACGGCTTCCTCGGCGCGAGCCCGGAGCTCTTGCTCTCGCGCCGCGCGCGCGCCGTCGCCTCGCACCCGCTCGCCGGCACGTACGCGGTCTCCGCGGACGTGGACGCCGATCGGCGGTTCTCGGAGGTGCTCCGGCGGTCGGCCAAGGATCAGCGCGAGCACCGCTTCGTGGTCGAGGCCGTGGCCGCGGCGCTCGGGCCCGCGTGCGCGTCGCTCGACGTGCCGGACGAGCCGTCGATCGTGAGCCTCCGCAACGTGATGCACCTCGGCACGCCGATCCACGGCCACCTCAAGGAGGGGGCCCCGGACGCGCTCACGCTCGCGGCGCGGCTGCACCCGACGCCCGCGGTGTGCGGCACGCCGCGCGACCTGGCGGAGGCCTGGCTGGGCGCGCACGAGGGGTTCCGGCGCGGGCTCTACGCCGGGCTCGTCGGCTGGGTCGACGCCCGCGGCGATGGCGACTGGTTCCTCGGCATCCGGAGCGCCACGGTCGACGGCGCGCGCGCGCGGATGGTCGCCGGCGTCGGGGTGGTCGCGGGCTCCAGCCCGGAGGCGGAGCTCGTGGAGACGCAGCTCAAGCTCCAGGCCATGCTCGCGGCCCTCATCCGCCCCTGATCCCGGGGCTGCCGTCGAGGGCGCCCGGGACGCCGCGCCGTCCACGTCGGGAGGCCGGCGTGGGCGGCCCTCGCACGTGCCCCAGGGGAGCACCGCGGTGAAGACACTCCTCATCGACAACTACGACTCGTACACCCACATCCTGGGGCAGTACCTCTGGGAGGTGAACGGCGAGGAGCCGATCGTCATCCGGAACGACGGCCTCTCGCTGGCCGAGATCCGGGCGCTGGAGGTCGACAGCATCGTCATCTCCCCGGGCCCCGGCCGCCCGGAGCGCCGGGCGGATTTCGGCGTCTGCATGGAGGTGTTCGACGCGCTGCCCGATACGCCCATCCTCGGGGTCTGCCTGGGCCACCAGGGGCTCGCGGCGCGCTTCGGCGGGCGCGTCCGCCACGCCCCGCGCGTGATGCACGGCAAGGTCACGGAGGTCGAGCACGACGGCGCCGGGCTGTTCGATGGCGTGCCCAGCCCGTTCCAGGTGGTGCGCTACCACTCGCTGATCGTCAGCGACGACGACCTCCCGCCCGGGATCGAGGTGACCGCGCGGACGCGCGGCGACGGGCTGATCATGGCCCTCCGGATCAGGGATCGGCCCTTCTACGGCGTGCAGTTTCACCCCGAGTCGATCGGCACCGCGCACGGGAAGAAGATCCTCGGCAATTTCCGCGAGATCGCAGCGCGCGCCGCGCGCCCCCGCGGTGCACCGGCGCGCCGTGGGGGCGCGCCCGTTCCGGCGCCGACGCCGGCTGCGCCCGCACCCACGCCCGCGCGGGTGGCCGCCACGCCGACGCGCGGACCGGCGGGCGAGCGGGGGCGCGCCCGGGTGCGCCACGTCCGGCTCCCCTGGGTCGATCCCGAGCGGGCCTTCGCCGGGCTCTTCGCGGCGGCCCCTCACGCGTTCTGGCTGGACTCGAGCGACGGCGGTCGAGACGGGCGCTTCTCGTTCATGGGCAGCGCCGCGGAGGCGCTCGAGAGCCGCGGCGCGGCCGTGACGCGCTGGAGCGCCGCCGGCCCAGAGGGCCCCTTCGAGGCAGCGCTCTCCGAGGGCAACCCGTTCGCGGCGCTCCGGCGGGAGCTCGCGTCCGTGGTCCTCGAGCCGAGCGGCCTGCCCTTCCACTTCACCGGCGGCCTCGTGGGCTACCTCGGCTACGAGCTCAAGGAGCACCTCGGCTTCCGCGCGTGCGCCGCCCCGCGCCGCGCGCTCCCGGACAGCGCCATGATGGTCGCGCGGCGCCTGCTGGCCTTCGATCACGAGGAGCGCGCCGTGTACGCCTGCGCGCTCGGCGAGGACGAGCCCTCGGCGCCCGGGCCCGGCGCGTGGCTCGACGCGATCGCGGCGCGCCTGCGGGCGCTCCCGGAGCTCCCCGAGCCGGCCCTCCCGCCCGTCCCGGCGGGCTTCGCCGATCGGCTCGCGCTGACGCAGCGGCTGTCGCGCCGGGAGCACCTGGCCGCGGTCGAGGCCATCCTCGCCGAGATCCACGAGGGCGAGACGTACGAGGCCTGCCTCACCAACGAGTTCCACGTGCGGACCTCGCTGGATCCGTTCGCGCTCTACCGCGTCCTGCGCCGGACGAACCCCGCGCCGTTCTCCGCGTTCCTCCGGCTGCCGGGCGGCGCGGTGCTCTCGTCGTCGCCGGAGCGGTTCCTCGCGGTCGACCGCGCGGGGCGGGTGCGCAGCGAGCCGATCAAGGGGACCCGGCGCAAGGGGGCCACCGAGGAAGAGACCCTGGCCCTGCGCCGCGAGCTCGCGGCCAGCGACAAGGATCGCTCGGAGCTGCTCATGATCATCGACCTGGTCCGCAACGACCTCAGCCGGGTCTGCGCGAAGGGCTCGATCGAGGTCGAGGAGCGCATGCGGATCACGGAGCACGCGACCTTGCTCCAGCTCTCCTCGGTCGTCACCGGCGCGCTGCGCGACGGCCGCGGCGCGCTCGACGCGCTCGAGGCGTGCTTCCCCGGCGGCTCGATCACCGGGGCGCCCAAGCACCGGACGATCGCGCTCCTCGACGCGCTGGAGCGGCGCGCGCGGGGCGTGTACACGGGCTCCATCGGCTATCTCGCCTTCGAGGGGCCCATGGACATGAACATCGCCATCCGGACCCTCGTCGCCGGCGACGAGGGGGTGAGCTTCGGCAGCGGCGGCGCGGTGGTCGCGGAGTCGCGCCCGGAAGCGGAGTACGAGGAGATCCTCGTCAAAGGCTTCCCGCTGCTCCGCGCGGTCTACCTCGCGGAGCGCGCCGACGACGCGGAGCGCTCCGCCGAGATGGCTCGCTCGCCTGCGCCCGGCCCACGTCCGGCGCGGGCGTCGCGCGGGTGACGGGCCGACGTGCGCGACGGACGCCTGCTCGCGCCAGAGAAGCGGTGTGGCGCACATGGAGCACCGCGTATACTGCTCCGCCAGAAGGAGATGCGGTCTTGAAACGAGAGAGCAAGGTCACACGGGGGGGCGTCGCGGTCAGGCGGGAGGTCGAGGAGCTCGCCGTCGATGGAGCGATCCAGCCCATCGTGGAGGCGCTCGACAGCCATCTCGGCGTGGTCCTGGCGTCGAGCTACGAGGTCCCCGGCCGGTACACGCGCTGGGACATCGGGTTCATCGACCCGCCGCTGGTGCTCGTCTCTCGCGGTCGCGACTTCCGGTTCACGGCGCTGAACGAGCGCGGCCGCGTGATCCTGCCCGCCATCGACGAGGCGCTCCGCGGGCTCGACGCGCTCGAGGCGCTCGCGCGTCGCGGCGACGAGGTGGTCGGCGCGGTGCGGCCGCCCGGCGCGCGGGTGCCCGAGGAGCTGCGCAGCCGGCAGCCGTCCATCTTCTCGGTGCTGCGGCGGCTCATCGAGCTCTTCGCGATCCCGGGCGATCCGCTCTTCGGGCTCTACGGCGCGTTCGCCTACGACCTCGCGTTCCAGTTCGAGCCGATACGGCTCCGGCACGAGCGCCCGGCGGATCAGCGGGATCTCGTGCTCTACCTGCCCGACGAGCTCGTCGCCGTCGATCATCGCCGCGAGCGCGCGACGCGCACGCGCTACGAGCTCACCGCGGGCGATCGCTCGACCGAGGGGCTGCCGCGCGAGGGCGCGACGCGCGCCTACGCCGGGGCCGATCGCGCGCCGCAGAACGAGTTCGCGCCGGGCGAGTACGCCGCGCTGGTCCGGACCGCGCGCGAGTACTTCAAGCGCGGCGATCTCTTCGAGGTGGTGCCGAGCCAGACGCTCCACGAGCCGTGCCCGGTCGCGCCGACGGAGCTCTTCCGGCGGCTGCGCGAGCGCAACCCGGCGCCCTACGGCTTCTTGATGAACCTGGGCGACGCCGAGTACCTGGTCGGCGCCTCGCCGGAGATGTACGTGCGCGTCGAGGGCGACCGGATCGAGACCTGCCCCATCTCGGGCACGATCCCGCGCGGCAGCGACCCGCTCGCGGACGCGGCGCAGATCGCGCGGCTGCTCGCCTCGGCGAAGGACGAGTCGGAGCTCACGATGTGCACGGACGTGGACCGCAACGACAAGTCCCGCATCTGCGTGCCCGGGAGCGTCCGCGTGATCGGGCGCCGGCAGATCGAGATGTACTCGCGGCTGATCCACACGGTCGATCACATCGAGGGCCGGCTGCGGGAGGGCTTCGACGCGCTGGACGCGTTCCTGGCGCACACGTGGGCGGTGACGGTCACGGGGGCGCCGAAGGCGTGGGCCATGCAGTTCATCGAGGATCACGAGCGCTCGCCGCGCGCGTGGTACGGGGCGGCGGTCGGGATCATCGGCTTCGACGGCAGCATGAACACGGGGCTGACGCTGCGCACGGTCCGGATCAAGGACGGCGTGGCGCAGGTCCGGGTGGGCGCGACGCTGCTCTACGACTCCGATCCGGACGAGGAGGAGCGCGAGACGCACGTGAAGGCGTCGGCGCTCCTCGACGCGATCCGGAGGCCCCGCGACGTCCCCGCGCCGGCGCCGGCGGCCGTGAGCCCGGTGCCGGGCGGCCGCAAGATCCTGCTCGTGGATCACCAGGACTCGTTCGTGCACACGCTGGCCAACTACCTGCGGCAGACGGGCGCCGAGGTGGTGACGCTCCGCGCCGGCTTCCCCCACGAGGAGCTCGACGCGTACGCTCCGGACCTGGTGGTGCTCTCGCCGGGGCCGGGCTCGCCGAGCGATTTCGACGTCTCGGGGACGCTCACGGCGGCGCTCGCCCGGCGGCTGCCCGTCTTCGGCGTCTGCCTCGGCCTGCAGGGGATGGTCGAGCATTTCGGCGGGAAGCTCGGCATCCTCGACTACCCGATGCACGGCAAGGCGTCGAAGGTGCGGGTGCTCGGCGGGCGCCTGTTCGAGGGGCTGCCGCGCGAGTTCCGCGCGGGGCGCTACCATTCGCTGTACGCGCTGCGCGACGCGCTCCCGGCGTGCCTCCAGGTGACGGCCGAGAGCGAGGACGGGGTCGTCATGGCGCTCGAGCACGCGGAGCTGCCGGTCGCGGCGGTGCAGTTCCATCCCGAGTCGATCCTGTCGCAGGACGACGACGTGGGGCTCCGGCTGGTGCGGAACGCGGTCACCGAGCTGCGCAGGGCCAGCACGGCGTGAGGGATCACCGGCGCTCGAACGCGTGGACACGAGCCTCACGCCGGTGAGGCACAAAATGAAAAAGCGCCGCCGGGGCCTCGGGGGGGGGAAGGCCGCGCCAGCGACGCTGATCCAGGCTTAAGCAGTAGTCGTACCATTGGAAAAGATCCATCGAGATCGGGCAATTCGCGTGGGTGTCCCGGGCGATCGTTTCGATCCTGCAAGGACGGAGATGCAGGGTTGCAAGAGCGCCGCGCCCCGGGACGGCGCGCTGCGGCCCTCGAGGGCGCTCAGGGCGACCCTGGTTGGCCCTCGGCCTACAGGGCGACCCTGGTTGGCCCTCGCCTACCCTGGCTGGCCCTCGCCTCGCCGCATGAGGATGCCCTTGCTGTAGGCCATGAAGAACCCGAGCCGGATGGCGTTGCGTTCGGTCGGGATGCCAGGGCGCGCGCCGATGCACGCCAGGGAGCCACCGCGCTCGCGAACCCGCTCGAGGCGGCGGAGGATGAGCGCCTGCTGGATACCCCGCCCGCGGAACCGGGGGAGCACCGAGGCGCCGAAGAGCGCGGCGCCCTCCTCGCCGGTCTCCACGCTGCCGCCGCCGGCCGGCTCGCCGTTCACGAGCGCCAGGAACGAGTCGCACTGGGGGTGCGCGACGATGCGGCGGGTGACCTCGAAGAGCGCCGGCGCGATCGGTGAGCCTTCGGGCCGGAAGCCGCTCGTGGCCGTGTCGATGAACGCCCGCGCCTGCGCCTCGTCGGCGGGATCCACCCGGACGATCTCGAGCCCCTCGGGCAGGCCGCGCGGCGCCAGCGCGCGCAGATCCTCGTCCGTCTCGATCTCGCGCGCCAGCACGTTCTCGAACTCGCGCAGCACGAACCCCCGCGCGGCGAGGCCGCGCAGCAGCGACTCGTGCGCGAACGGGCAGACCTCGATCCGCGGCTCCACGCCGCGCTGCGCGTAGAACGCGACGAGCCGATCGAGCTCCTCGTCGGAGACGGGCCCATCCAACCCGAGCCCGACAGCGAGGTTGCCCCAGGAGCCGTCTCCGTCGAAGGCCATCCAGCCGCCCGCGATGGGCTCGGCGTGCGCGACGACGGCGGCGGTGCCGAGCGCCACGCGGCGCTCCTCGATCCGGGCAATCTCGGCATATGACAGCTTCGGCATGGCTGCGTTTCCTCGGCGAGAGGGGTTGCGCAAGAGGCGGTGTCGTCGATGGTAATCCGCCGCGCCACGCCGGGGCCAGCAGCCGCGCCCACGACCGCGGCAGCCCGGGTCCGCGCCCGGCGCCCACAGGCGGGGATCGCCCGCCCGCGCCGCTCACGCCCGCGGAAGCGCGCGATCTCCGCTCGCGCGGCCGCGGGCGTTGTGACTATGCTGCGCCGCCATGAGCAGGATCTTCCGTTCCCTCCCCCCGGCTGGCACCCACCTGGGCATCGCGTTCTCGGGCGGGCTCGACACGCGCTGCGCGGTGGCGTGGCTGGCGCGCAACGGGCTCAAGGTACATGCGTATACCGCCGATCTGGCGCAGCCGGACGAGGCGTCCCCCGGCGACATCCCGCCGATCGCCCTGCAGCACGGCGCGGTCTCCGCCAGGCTGGTCGACTGCCGCGAGGCGCTCGTCCGCGAGGGCATCCTCGCCATCCAGTGCGGCGCCTTCCACCTCTCGACGGGCGGCAAGAAGTACTTCAACACCACGCCCCTCGGCCGCGCGGTGACGACGACCGCCATCGTGCGCGCCATGCGGGACGACGACGTCCACGTCTTCGGCGACGGCAGCACGCACAAGGGCAACGACATCCAGCGATTCTATCGCTACGGCATCCTCGTCGATCCCTCGCTCCAGATCTACAAGCCCTGGCTCGACCCGAAGTTCGTCGGCGAGCTCGGCGGACGCAAGGAGATGAGCGAGTACCTCGAGCGCCACGGGCTGCCCTACCGCATGGGGACGGAGAAGGCCTATAGCACCGACGCCAACGTGCTCGGCGCGACCCACGAGGCGAAGGATCTCGAGCGCCTCGACACCGGGATCAAGATCGTCCAGCCGATCATGGGCGTCGCCTCCTTCCGGCCGGAGGTCGCCATCGCGACCGAGACCGTGACCGTCGGGTTCGAGCGCGGCGTCCCGGTGACGATCGACGGCAAGCGGTTCGGCTCCCTGTTCGAGCTGTTCGTCGAGTGCAACCGCATCGGCGGGCGCCACGGCCTCGGCATGAGCGACCAGATCGAGAATCGCGTGATCGACGCGAAGAGCCGCGGCGTCTACGAGGCGCCCGGCATGGCCCTCCTCCACGCCGTGTACGAGCGGCTCCTGTCCGCCATCCACAACGAGAACACGCTGGAGGTCTACTTCACCCAGGGCCGGCGCCTCGGACGGCTGCTCTACGAGGGCAAGTGGTACGACCCCGAGGCCATGATGCTGAAGGACGCGCTCTCGCGCTGGATCGCGCCCGGCGTGACCGGCGAGGTGACGCTCGAGCTGCGCCGCGGCGACGATTACAGCATCCTCGACACGCGCGCCGACTACATGGCCTATGCGCCGGACAAGCTCTCGATGGAAAAGGTCGAGGAGGCGTACTTCACCCCCGAGGACCGCATCGGCGCGCTCGAGCTCCAGAACCTCTCGGTGACGGACAACCGGCAGTTTTTGATTCACCTCATCGAGAGCACCCGCGCCCTCGGCCCCGGCGGCGCCCCCGCCATCGGCGAGCTGCTCGGCGGCGACAAGCCGAAGGAGTGACGGCGCGCCCCGGGCCGCCGCGCGGCCCAGCAGCCCGGCTCATCGACGAGCGGGCTGCTGCGCGCCGCGGCCTCCTGCGCCGGCGAGGTTGCGCCCGGCCCGCGCCTGGGTCACCAAGAACGAGCGAACCCCGGCCCCGAGCGGCGCCGGGCCAGGGAGGTGATCATGTTCAAGGGTTTCATCATCCAGGCAATCGCCGCGGGCGTCGCGGTCCTCGTCGGGGCGAAGCTCATGCCCAGCGTGCGGATCCGCAAGACCGGGACGGCGATCGGCGTCGCCGCCGTGTTCGCGCTCCTCAACTTCTTCCTTGGATGGCTCGTGAAGTTCCTGGTCGCCGTGGCGCTCCTGCCCGCCGCGATCCTCACGCTCGGCCTGGCGTATCTCTTCCTGGGGCTCCTCGTGAATACGGTCCTGCTCTACGCGACGGACAAGCTCATTGACGATTTCGAGATCAGGGGCATCGGACCGCTCGTCGGCACCGCGGCCCTCATCTCGTTCGCTGGATGGTTGCTGCCGCGCCTCTTCTGAGCCCGCCAGTCGACGCGGACCGTCGCGGCGGCACACCGGCGAGGTCGCCGGCATGCCGCTCGCCTGGGTCTCACCAGCGCTGGTGGACCGCCGCCCGGAGCCGCCGGTCGTAGATCGCGCGGATCTTCGCCATGGTCTCCGGCGGCAGGGCGGGCAGATCCGCGGCGCCGACGTTCTCTTCCACCTGAGCGGGCCGCTTCGCGCCGGGGATGACGCACGTCACCGCGTCCTCCATGAGGATCCAGCGCATCGTCCACGCGGCCATGCTCACGCCGGCGGGCGCGAGCGGGCGGAGCTCGTCGACGACCTCGAGGCCCAGCCCGTAGTCGACGCCCGAGAACGTCTCGCCCCTGTCGAACGCGGCGCCCTCGCGGTTGAAGCTCCGGTGATCGTCGGCGGCGAACCGGGTCGAGGCGCTCATCTTCCCGGTGAGCAGCCCCGACGAGAGCGGGAGCCGCGTCAGGATCCCGACCTGCCGGCGCTTCGCCTCGGGGAAGAAGAGCTCGGCCGGGCGCTGCCGGAGCACGTTGTAGATGATCTGCACCGACTGCACGCCGGGGTACTCGATGGCCTTGAGCGCCTCTTCCACCCGCTCGACGCTGACGCCATAAAACCGGATCTTGCCCGCCTTTACGAGCCGATCGAGGGCGTCGAACACCTCGGGCCGGTAGTAGACGTCCGTCGGCGGGCAGTGCAGCTGGAGGAGGTCGATCGCCTCCGTCTCGAGGTTCTTCAGGCTGCGCTCGACGAAGGCCGTGAGGTTCTCCTCGTTGTAGCCGGCCGCGGTGTGGGGGTTGAGCCGCCTGCCCGCCTTCGTCGCGATGATGAGCGGCTCGCGCCGCTCCCGCCGGAGGCGCGCGAGCAGCCGCTCGCTCCGGCCGTCGCCGTACACGTCCGCGGTGTCGAAGAAGTTCACGCCGCGGTCGACGGCGCGGTGCAGCGCGGCGAGCGACTCCTGATCGTCGACGTCGCCCCACGTCCCCCCGATGGCCCAGGCCCCGAAGCTGACGGTGGAGACGCGGAGGCCCGTTCTTCCAAGAGGTCGGTAGTCCATGGCGGCGCATCCAACCAGATTTTTCCGGCCAGAGCGAGGCCGCCCAGATCTTCCCGGCCAGAGCGAGGCCGCCGCGCCCGCAGGAGGAGGGGGGCTCGGGGGGCTCACCGGAGGGGCTGGAGTGGAGGCGAGCCACGAAAGGGGCTCGCCGGAACGCAAGCCCCGGAGGTGAGCCCCCCGAGCCCCCCTCCTCCTGCGGGCGCGGCTCAGTCGGGATCCACCGCGCGGCGGCGGTGCGCGCGCTTGCTGCGCTCGACGAGCGCGACGAGCTCCTCGCGCGTGACCCCGAGCCGCGCCGCGGTCCGCTGGGCGAGCGAGCTCCGGGCGACGCCGGGCACGAACTGGTAGGTCGGCCACTGCTGCGCGTCGAGCTCGACCTGCAGGAACACGAGCCGGTCCACCGGCCGCTCTCGCTCGAGGCGCGCCGCGAGCTCCAGGAAATGCGTCGTGATGAAGGCCTGGGGGCGGAGCTCCGCGAGGAGCGAGATCACGAGCTGGAAGATCTCCTCCCCTTCGGACGGGTTCGTGCCGGAGCAGAGCTCGTCGAGCACCACCATGTCGCCGACCTGCATCGCCTCGAACAGCGCGCGGATGCGCATGAGCTCCGTGCCGAGGCGGCCCTCGCTCTGATCGGCCTGCGCCTGCTCGATCAGCGACACGAAGAGCCCGTGACACGGGGACAGGCGGGCCTCCGCCGCCGGCACGAAGAAGCCTGCCTGCCCCAGCATCTGGGCGAGCGAGAGCGCCTCGAGGAGGCGCGTCTTCCCCCCCGAGTTGGGCCCGGTCACGATGACGGTCGCGTCGTGACGATCGGCCGTGATGTCGCACGGGACGATGGTCGCCGGGCCCGCGAGCAGGAGCGGGTTGAACAGCGCCCTGAGCTCGCGCCCTGGGCGCCCGTCGCGCGGGCCGCTTGGCCCTACGAGCTCGGGGCCGCTTGGCCAGGCGAGCTCGGGGCCGCTTGGCCAGGCGAGCTCGGGGCCGCTTGGCCAGGCGAGCTCGGGCAGGCAGACGGAGAGCCCCGCCGCGCGCGCGCGGTCGCGCAGCGCGAGGCCGGCGAGGTAGAACTCGAGGTCGCCGAGCAGCTGGACGAGCGCGACGAGCTCGTCCTCGAGGCCCTCGAGCACGCCGTTGACGTGGCGGGCGAGGAGCTCGTCCTCGCTGAACCGGTATCCCCTCCACAGCATCACGAGCCGCGTGACGACGCGCCCGAGCGGCGACCGGTAGAAGCGGTTCCCGTCGTTCTCGCGGATCGACAGGGCGCGGAGATCGCGGACGTGGCCGTCGGAGCCGACGCGGATCCGGAGATCCAGCGTCGCGAGCTCCTCGTCGTACGCGAGCAGGTCCGCGAGGCGGCGGTACGCCTCGGACCCGCGCACGGCCGCGCCGAACGCGGAGAGCCGCGAGAGGCCCGACCGAGCCCCCGCGAACCCGCCGGCGAGCGCGTCGAACGCCCCCTTCGCGGCGACGAGGATGTCCAGCCGCCGCCGGCTGCCCTCCCGCCGGGAGATGGAGACCGTCTCGAGCTGATCCATCCACCCGCGGATGGCCGCGTAGGCGCGCGCGAGGTCGCGGCGCAGCGCCTCGGAGCCGACGAGCTCCCGGAAGATGTCGCGCCGGAGCTCCACGGCGTCGCGGTCGCTCGGCGGCTGCGAGAGGGCGCGGCCGAGCAGCGCCGGGCTCGGGGTGTGGGTGCGCCCGTCGATCGTGAAGCGCATGCAGCCCGCGATGAGCTCCGGCAAGAAGACGTGCTGCGCGAAGCGCGAAGGGTCCCAGCTCGACGCGGGCAGCGACGCCGATTCGATGTGCCGGTCGAAGGCTCCCGCGGGCGCGCCGCTCGCGAACGCGAACGCCAGCGACTCCTTGACCGCGCGCGCATCGACGCGGAGCCCGGGCCGGTGCGACAGGAGATCGGGCGCGGCGCACAGCCCACGGAGGACAGGATCCGGCGGCGCCGCGCTCACGCCCCCGAGACTACGACGGTCCTTTCCCGATCGCTCGTCCGGCGTCCAGGGTCGACGCCGCGTGGCCGCCAGGGTGGGGCTTTCCATGGCCGTCCCGACACGCCCCCCGGGCGGTTGTTCCTGCGCTCCACGCTCCCGGCCGGGTGGCGGAGCGCGCCGGGAGGCGATTCCGTTTCATGGCACGACGTCTGCCTGGGTGTGCGGCCGGAGAAACGCACCATGAGCTATCGCTGCACGATGAGCAGAATCCGCTGGTTCTCCGGCCCAGCGGTCCTTGCGCTCGCGCTGGCCGGCACGGCTTGCAGGAGCGAGAGCGAGAGAGCGGAAGGAACCGTCCGCGAGCAGGGGGCCCGGACCGATGACAGGGGCGCAGCGCCCGAAGGCCAGGGCCCGCCTGCCGGCCAGCAGACGCGCGAGCAGGCCGCTGAGGTGCGCGAGGAGGCCAAGGAGCTCGCGCGGGAGGGGCAGGAGCTCGGCCAGCAGGCGCGCGAGCAGGCCAACCGGGTAGGTCAGCAGGCCGAGGAGCTCGCCGAGCGAGGGCGCCAGGTGGGCCGCGAGGCCGGCGAGCAGATGAACCGGGTCGGCGAGCAGACGGGCGCGCTCCAGGATCAGGGCGACAGAGCGCGCGACGACCAGGGCGAGCGAGCGCGCGAGCACGCCGCGCCGCCCGCGCCGAGGGATCAGGGCGCGCAGCAGGACAGGGGCGCGCAGCAGAGAGGCACGCAGGGCGAGCGGGACAAGGGGCAGTCAGGCGAAGCCGTGTCGAGCCAGCGCGAGGCCTGGACCAAGGCGGCCCAGGAGAACGACTACCAGGTCGGCTTCAACCGCGACGGGTCCGTCGTCGCGACCAAGGAGGCCCCGAAGGCGGGCCGGCGCCCGCCCGATGAGGCGCTCCGCAACGCGGTGAGCGGCAAGCTCGCGGACAGCGACAACGAGCGGGTGAAGAAGCTGAGCGTCACGGTGCGCGACGGGGTGGTCACGCTCCGGGGCAACGTCGCCGACATCAAGGAAGCGACCGAGGCGGTGAACGAGGCCATGGAAGCCGAAGGGGTCACCACGGTGATCTCGCAGGTCCGCACCGGGCAGTGATCAGGAGCCCGACCTCCCCTCGGCGCAGACAGGGGGCCTCCGGCGAACAGACGAGGGGCCTCCGGCGCAGACAGGGGGCCTCCGGCCGGCGATCAGGGGGTGGTCGGGCTGGCCACCGCCCGGCTGGGCTCGGCCGCATAGTTCATGGGCCGGAGCTTGACGGAGCGCTCGACCGGCTCCGCCGCCGAGAGCGTCAGCATGAGCGTCTCGTCGAAGGAGCCGGACCGGGACACGACCACCACCTGCGTGCCCACGGGCAGCTCGGTCGTGAGCGGGGTCGTACCGAGCGCCTTTCCCTTCCAGCTCACGGTCGCGTCCGGCGGGTCGCTCGCGATCGTCACGCTCACCCTGGGCGCTTCCTGCGGCGGCGTCTCGTCGCCCCGCTCGGGCGCTTTCCGGGGCGAGGCGGCGGCGATGACGATCGGGGCCGGCTCGGCCGCCGCGGGCGCGCGCTTGCTCACGAGGTGCATGCCGCCCCCCACCAGCACGACCAGCGCGACCACGCCCGACGCGCCGACCAGGTACCCGCGCTTCGACGTGGGCGCGGGCACCGTCGCCGCGCGCAGGCTCACGGAATCGCTCACGGGAGGCCTCGGCCTGCCGACGCCGGACCTACCAGCGCCGGTGTGGCTGGGCCGGCTCGGGCTGGACAGGCTCGAGCTGGGCCGGCTCGGGCTGGACAGGCTCGGGCTGGGCAGGCTCGAGCTGGGCAGGCCCGCATGGCTGGGCTGGCTGGGCTCGCCCACGTAGGGGAGCCCGTGCCCCGAGGCAGAGCCCGGCGTGGCCAGGGCGATGCCGTAGCCGCTCATCGTCACCGGACCGGACGACGGACCGGCCGCCTCGTGCAGGCCCGAAGGGCCCGCGATCCGCTCGATCTGGGCCTTGATCTGCTGGCGTATGCTCGCCCTGCTCTCCGCGAAGAGCCCCCGCATGCAGGCGCCGAGGTGCTCGCCGCGCACGTCCTCGCCTGACCATTGCAGGTAGCTCTCGAGCACATCGCACATCTCCTGCGCCGTCGAGAAGCGCCTCGCCGGCTCGCGCTCGAGGGCCTTCGCGGCGATCTGGTCGAGCGCGATCGGGATCCCCGGGACGACGCTCGCGAGCCGCGGGATCTTCCCCAGCACGAGCTGGTGCATCACGCTGATCTGATCGCCCTCGAACAGCCGCCGCCCCGCGAGGAGCTCCCAGAGCACGATCCCCACGGCGAAGATGTCCGCCCGGCGATCCGCCGTCCTGCCCGCCGTGACCTGCTCGGGTGCCATGTAGGTCAGCTTACCCTTGAAGGTCCCGCTCTCCGTTTGGGAGGAGTTGACCGACGCCTTCGCGATCCCGAAATCGACGAGCTTCACCGCGCCGTCGTACGTGACGAAGATGTTGTGCGGCGAGACGTCGCGATGCACGATGCCGAGCGGCCGGCCATCGAAATCGCAGAGCTCGTGCGCGTAGTGCAGCCCGCGCAGCACCTCGGCGATGATCCGGATCCAGGCGCCGCGGCTGAACCCTGCCATGCCGGGCGCCAGATCGGCCGCCGCCCTCATCACGCGCTTCAGCGGCTGGCCTTCCAGGTACTCCATCACGATGAAGTAGCCGTCCTGATCGCCGCCGACCTCGTAGGTCTGGACGACGTTCGGGTGATTCATGCGGGCCGAGAGCTTGGCCTCATCCATGAACATGAGGACCTGGCGCTCTTCCTCGTCCGCGAAGCTGCGAAGCCGCTTCACGACGACCAGCTTGTTCACCGACGCGGGCCCGTGCGCCATCGCGAGAAAGACGTCCGCCATTCCGCCCCGGCCCAGCTTCGCGATGGGACGATATCGGCCGACCCCGAGCTGGGTCGGCGTGTCTCTCAGGCTCGACGGTCCGTAGTCTCCGATCACACCCACCTCAGTTCAGTATGAAAAATTCATTAATTAGAGGTCTATGTCAATGCGAAGAGTTTGCGTTCCGGTCATCAGGCCGACATGCTTCATGCGCTGACGACGTGCGCTGATGACGTGAAACACCGGCGGTCGTGCGCCCGAGAGGGAAACGTGACGACACCCGTGCACATCGGTCACGCGGCGGTCGCCGCGGCCGGGTCGCGACGACGCCGGGCCGGCGCAAGCGCCCGAGGTGGGGCAGCGCGGGGCGCCAGTCCCAGGTTGGCGAGGCAGAAGCGCAGCGTGACGAGCCCGAAGCTCGACGCCGGCGCGAGGTGGATGAAACGCTCGGCCTCCGCGGCGAGCCCCTCCTGTGGCTCGCCTGCGCGAAGGCCCCTCCGGCGAGCCCCCCCGGGGGGCCCGCCCCCCGACCCCGGAGACCGCCGCTCAGCGCGTCAGAGCCTCCAGAGCGCGCAGCCCCAGTGAACGCCGGTCCCGAGCGCGAGCACCATGGCGAGCTGCCCCTTCTTCAGCCGGCCCGCGCGCATCTCCTCGTCGATCAGGATGGGCACCGTGGCGCCGCTCGTGTTGCCGAACCGGTCGATGTTGCTCGGGAGCTTCTCGACGGGCACGCCGAGATCCTTGCGGATGTGCTCGTTGATCCGCCCGTTCGCCTGGTGCGCCAGGAACACGTCGATGTCGTCGATCGTGATGCCCTGCGCGGCGCAGAGCTCCCGCGCGGTCGCCGGGAGCTTGGTCACCGCGAACTTGAAGAGCTCGCGGCCGTCCATGCGGGGGATATGGGCGTCGTCCTCGAATGACGTCGGCTTCCAGTAGGGGCGCGCGCGGAAGCCGCCGCCGGGCACGTAGAGCAGCTCGGCGAAGCGCCCGTCGGAGCAGATCTTGTTGGCGCGGAGGCCCGCGTCGCGATCGGTCGCGCGGAGGACGAGCGCCCCCGAGCCGTCGCCGAACAGGACGGCGAGGTTCCGGTGGCGGTCCGCGCGCGCGCGGGCCTCCGGCGTGGCGGAGCGGCCGTTCTTCGGATCGAGGGCGCCCCAGTCCTCCCAGGGCATGAAGCCGGCGTGCGCCTCCGCGCCCACGAACAGGATCGTCCTGGCCGCGCCGGTCTGGACCAGCCCGTCGATCATCTGGAGGCCGAACAGCATGGCGGCGCACTGCTGCCGCACGTCGAGCGCGGGGACGCCGGGAATGCCGAGCTTCGCGCCGAGCAGCGCACCGGAGCCGGGGAAGATGTAGTCCGGCGTCATCGTGGCGAACACGATGTAATCGATCTCCGACGCGGGGATGCCCGCCGACTCGATCGCGCGCTTCGCCGCCTCGCACGCGAGATCGCTCACCCCGACGCCATCCGGCGCGTAATGCCGCTGGCGGATGCCGGAGCGCTGGTAGATCCACTCGTCGGAGGTCGTGATAACCCGCGCGAGGTCGTCGTTGCTGACAGGTTCGCCGGGCGCGTAGTGCCCCGTCCCGATGATCTCAAATCCAATCTTGGCCACGGAGATGCCTTACCCGAACTGCACGCCCGCCGCGATGGGGAACCGCACGCCGAGAGCGCGCGATCGAGCCCCGCCGCGATGCGGCGGACGACCCCCGCCGCACGCGATGGACGGATCCATTGCAGCACGACGGTCCGCGCCGGCGCGCGTCCCTCGAGGCGCGCCGGCGCGGGGGGAGCCGCCGGCCACGGGCGTCGCGGGCCGCGTCCGGCTTGACGGTGCTGGACCCTCCGGATAGCTTGCCGCCCGTGCGGACGGCGGTGGATTTGCCGCTCCCCGCGCCGGCCAGCCCGGGCATCGGGCCGCCGCGCCGGCGGCCGTCACGGCTGGTGGTAGAACGTCAGCAGGTCGCCGAGATCCTGCTCGGAGAGGACCTCGATGGAGAAGGGCGGCATCTGCCCGCCGTAACCGACGAACCCGCCGTGCCGGACCTTCTCGACGAACACGAGCCGGCGCTCGGCCTCCGTGTACTCGCCGAGCGGGTGGTCCTCGAACGTCTCGTCGGGCAGCACGGGTGCCCAGTCGACGAGCCGCCCCTGCCCCGAACGGGCGCGCCCGTGGCAGGAGGCGCAGGCGCGCTCATGGATGATCTCGCCCCGGCCCGCATTGCCGGGCGGCGGCTCGCGCAGCGCGTACACCGGCGTGAACGGGGCGGGCTCGGCCGCGGCACCGTCGGCGGGCAGCGACTCCAGGTAGGCGTACATCGCCTGCGCGTCGCCGTCGTCCGCGGTCCAGGGCTCGTCCTTCATCATGAAGAAGTAGAGGCAATGGTTGATCGCGCCGAGGAGATCGACCTCCTGCCCCCCCCAGTAAGACGGACGATCCACGGCGCCGGCGAGCGGCGCGCCCGGGAGGAGGATCGCGTCGCCTGCCTCCCCGGGCTTCGCCTCATGGCACGTCGAGCAAGCGTATCGATTGAAGCGCGACCCCGCGATCGAGGGGTCGCGGAACAGCGCGGCCCCGTGCTCCGCGGCCGTCGCGTCGACGACCCGGATCTCCGGATCGCCCGGACAGCCGCCCAGGAGCGCCGCGCAGGCGAGCGCCGCCACCACGCCGCCGCGCGCCCTCATCGCGCCCCCGCGGCGACGCGCACGAACGCGTCGGGATAGAGGCCCACCTCGGCCTCGCTGAGCGTCTCCAGCGTCCCGGGATCGAGCCGGAGCACCTTGCCCGGGGTGGTGGTCTGATCCCCCTCGCAGACGACGAAGAGCCCGTGCGCCTCGTCGAGCTCCGCGAGGTGCGGCCTGAAGCACTCCCCGCCGAGCTCCCGGGAGACGACGTCGTCGTTCCCCGGGCCCACGCCGACCAGCGCGATCGTGTCGGGCACCTGCGTCGGCACGTAGACGCCGCTCCCGTCGGGGGTCCACGCGACGAAGTAGGGCGCGCCGATCATGGGGAACCTCCGGGAATCGTCGAACGTCTCCGACGCGACATCGAAGAAGCGCACCTCCCTGCTCTCGACGTTGCTCACGGCGATGGTCTTCTGATCGGGCGACATGACGGCGGCGTAAGGCCCGTAGTTGGGGAGGGCGGGGAAGATGGAGGGGCTCGGGCCCACGGGGATGCGCTTCACCTCGGCGTCCGGGTCCGTCAGATCGACGATCGCCAAGACGTCCTCGCCATAACAGGCGACGTAGGCGCGGGCGCCGTCCGGGCGCGAGAGGACGATGCCGTGGGCGGCCATGCAGACGGGGATGAACCGCGGCGCGGCCGAGCCCGAGGGCCGCACGGCGTCGGGCTCGATCACCGCGAGCGTCGAGCGCGCCGCCTCGATGTTCCCCGGGTTGTCGAACACACGCTTGAGATCGTAATGAGAGACGACCACGCGACTTCCATCCTCCGAGATCACGATATCTCCCGGGTTGGGCTCGACGCGCACCTGCCCGAGGACGCGCAGGTCGTCGAGCGCGAGCTTCTGGACATAGCCGGCCATCACGCTCTCGCCGTGGCTCGCGTGGGGGCCGATCGCGCCGGAGAGCACAGGATAGGACAGCGCGACGTAGAGCGCGCCGCCCGCCTCGTCCACGGCGACATGATGAGGCCCGTCGATCGTCACCGGATCCCGGCCCACCGGGTGAACGCCGAACCGCTCCCCCGTCTCCAGGTCGATGAGGGAGATCGTGTCGGAGCGGCTATCGGTCACCACCCCCATCCCCCCCTCGGGAATCACGATCTCGGGGCGCCGGTTCGGGTAAGCGTCCCCCTCGTAGGCCCCGTAACGGCGCTCGATGATGGGATCGGGCTCGCTGCAGCTCGCCAGCATCGTTGCCGCGAGCGCGCAGCCCAGGAATCGGAAAATGACCATGGCTGACCTCGAGAAGAGCCCGGCGCGCGGACGCGCCGCATCGTAGCAGCAACCACCGCGAAGGCCGCGAACCGCCCGCCATGGCGTACGCCGCCCCGGCCGGAGCAGCCGACGCCGCGCCCTTCACTGTGGCTCATACCACGCAAGTTCATGACAATCTCCACTCTCCTGGATGACCTGGCTCCCGGGAGCGTCTCTACCGTATTGGTGAACTTTTCTTGATCCGGCGCTTGCACATGGTCATGGATGCAGCGATGAGCCAGACACGAGCAGTGCGCCCCGGAACGGCAGAGCGCGGTCGCCCGTTCCGCCCATTGCCCGGGCGCGCCCGACGCGCGCGAGCCGCGGCGTCTTTTCTCTTCCTCGCGTTCGCGGCCTGCGCGCCGGAGGACGCCGCCGCGCCGCTGTACGCGCCGACGCCGCTGCCGCCGCTCGACGGCGCGCCGCCGCTCTCGACCGAGCGCACCCTGACGCCGCTCTCCGCGGTGCTCGATCCGCCCAGGAACCCCGCGGTCCCGGAGGAGATCGAGGAGCTGCTCGCCGCGGGCTACGGCGAGCTCGGGATCGCGCCCGGGCAGCCGCTCGTGCCGGCGACGCTCGACGGCGCGCCCGCGCCGCCGCGCGGCCCGGCGCCGCGGCTGCTCACCCGCTTCGTCCACCTCGCCGACACCCAGCTCGCCGACGACGAGTCGCCCGCGCGGCTCGCGGTCTTCGACTCGCCCGGCCCGTTCGCCTCGGCGTTCCGCCCGCAGGAAGGGCACGAGTGCCGGATCCTCAACGCCGCCGTGCGGACCATCAACGCGCTCCACAGGAGCACGCCGATCGATTTCGTCCTGCTCGGCGGCGACAACGCCGACAGCGCGCAGACGAACGAGATCTCGTGGTTCATGGCCATCCTCGACGGGGCCGAGCGCGTCGAGTGCGACTCGGGCGCCGACGACGACCCCGTGCAGGGCCCGGACAACGATCCCAAAGATCCGTTCTTCGCCGAGGGGCTCGCGGTGCCGTGGCGCTGGGTGACCGGCAACCACGATGTCCTGCACCAGGGGAGCTTCCCGGTGGACGACCGCGAGGCGCTCGCGATCGGGAGCCTCTCGGACGGCGGGACGCGCGACTGGTCGCTCCCCGGCGCGCCGGTGATCACGGGCGAGGTCGTCCCCGACCCGGGGCGAGCGCTCCTCCGCCGCCCTGCCCTGCTCGATCGGGTCGCGGCGGCGGGCGATGGACACGGGATCGGGCCCGACGAGCGCGCGTACGGGAAGGCGTTCTACACGTTCGACGTGGAGGACACGCCGGTTCGCGTCGTCGTGCTCGACACGGCCTCCGAGGCCGGCGGCCCGACGGGCGTGATCCTCGAGGAGGACGTCGAGCGGTTCATCCGCCCGGCGCTCGATCGCGCGAAGAGCGAGCGCAAGTGGGTCATCCTCACCTCCCACCACGGCTCGCGCCTGCTCGGGGACGGCGCCTTCTCGCCGGCGGGCGCCGCCGCGCAGCCCGGGGCGCTCAGCGCGGAGGCGTGGCGAGCGCTCGTGGGCGAGTACGACAACGTCCTCCTCCACCTCGCCGGGCACACCCACGAGCACCGGGTGACCCGGGCCGAGCCGGCCGGCGGCCACGCGTACTGGGAGCTCGAGACCTCCGCGCTCGCGGACTATCCCAGCCAGCTCCGCGTCCTCGAGATCTGGGACGAGGACAACGGCTTCGTGGCCATCCGGGGGGTCGCCCTCGACTACGCGGTCGACGGCGACCCGGTCGCCGAGGAGGGACGCCGCCGGGCCATCGTCGATTTCACGTCCGGGTTCGGCTCCGACGGGAGCGGCGATCCCGCGTGGCGCAACGTCGAGCTCTGGATCGAGCGGCCCGACTGAGGCGGCGCGCGCGCTGGCCGCAGGCCCCGGCTCACCCCTCGTCGCGCAGCGGCACCGTCTCCTTCAGCTCGATCGACAGCGGAGGATCGATCCCCCGGCGGATCGCGGCGGCCATCATGTGCTGCGCCGAGGGGCGGTAGAGCGCGAACTGCCACGCGGCGCGGTCGTCCGCGAGCCGCGGATCGAACGAGATCCCGATCGAGGGGCCGTCGTCCAGGTGGAACGAGAAGTGGTCGAGCGGTATCGCGAGCCCCATCCCGCGCGCCTTGATGTAGGACTCTTTGAGCGTCCAGTACTCGAAGAAGCGCGTCCGCCGCCTCGCCTCCGGCTGCGCGTGGAGCGCGCGCACCTCGGCGGGCGAGAAGAACCGATCCGCGATGTCGACCGTGCTGCTCGCGCGCCCGGTGTCCTCGACGTCGACGCCGACCTCGCGATCCATCGCGACGAGGCAGGCGATGAGACCCCGCGTGTTGGACAGGTTGAACCGGAGCGGCGGCACGCCCGGCGGGCCGGCGATCTGCGGGCGGCCGTACTCGTTGCGGACGAACGACCACGCCTCGGGCGCCACCCTCGCGTACCTGGAGAGGACGGCGCGCACGAGCGCCCGGGTGAGCAGGTACTCGTGCCGGTTCTCGGCGAAGAGGAAGCGCGCCTGCCGCTCCGCCTCGTCCGGCGAGAGCAGCCGGTGGTACGCCGCGAGCAATGCCTCGTCGCGGACCGCATCCGAGAAGACGTACCAGAGGTGGGCGACACCGGGACCGAGCTCGAGCATCTACGCTCCCAGCGAAGCCGAGCGGACCGGCCCTGGCAAGATCTCTCGCACGCAGCTGTCGACCGTGCGGTGGCCGGGCCGCTGCCGCGGGTAGCCGAACGACACCTCCTCGAAGCGGACGCCATCGATCCAGTCGGTGCGGGGGATATGGAGGTGGCCGGACACGACCACCCGCGCGCGAAACCGCGTGTGCCAGTCGTGCGTGCGCCGCGTCCCGCACCAGATCGAGAAGCGCGGGATACGCCAGAGGCGCACGAGCTCTTCGCGGAGCGGGAAGTGGTTGATGAGCACGGTAGGGTGCTCCTGGATGGCCGCGAGTCGCGCCTCCGTCTCGGCGAGCCGGGCCCGGCACCACGCCGGCCGGCTCTCGTACGGGCTCGGGTCGAGCAGCTCCTCGTCCGTGCAGAGGACGCCGCTCTCCATCGCCCACGCCACCGCGCCGCCCTCGGGCACGCCGGCGGGCCGGAAGCTGTAGTCGTAGAGCAGGAACAGGGGCGCCAGCACGTGCGGCCCGCCCTCGCCCTCCCAGAGCACGTACGGATCCTCCGGCGTGATCACGCCGCGGCTCCGGCAGAGCGCGACCAGCCGATCGTACCGGTCCCGCCCGCGCGGCACGCCGCGCTCCCGCGGCAGCGCGTAGAGCTCGTGGTTGCCCGGGACCCACACGAGCTGCTTGAACCGCGGCCCCAGCGTGTCGAGCACGTAGAGCAGGTGCTCCTCCGTCTCCCCGAGGTCGCCGGCGAGGATGAGCCAGTCATCCGGCCGCGGCGTCATGCGCGCGATCGCCCACCGGTTCTCCGCATAGCCGACGTGGAGATCACTGAGTGCGAAGAGCTTCATCGTCGATGGCACACGGCCGGCGCCGCGCCAGCGGACCGACCGGCCCTACCCACACCACGAGCGACGGCGGGCGTCCACTGCCGAGCGCGGCGCGCCCCCCGGCTCCGGCCCTGGAGAGGGGGTGCGCTCGACGAATTTTTCGGCCCTGTTTCGCCGATGCTGGCGCATCGCATCAACTAGGGCTCCAATCCTCGTGCCACATGTGCTACGCGCGTGTGAAGTCTGCACCATGCCTCTGCCCCAACGACAAGGTCTTTACGATCCGGCTTTCGAACACGACGCATGCGGACTCGGATTCGTCGCCACGCTCCGCCGTGAAGCGACGCACGAGGTCGTCTGCCAAGCGCTCGAGATCCTTGAAAATCTAACCCACCGCGGCGCCGCGGGCTGCGACCCCTGCACCGGCGACGGAGCGGGCGTCCTCCTGCAGATCCCGCACGAGCTGTACGCCGCGTCCCTCGCGGCCCAGGGGATCGAGCTGCCGGCGCCCGGCGACTACGCGGTGGCGACGGCGTTCTTCTCGCAGAGCCCGTCTCGGCGCCGCCAGTGCGAGGCGATCCTCGAGGCCGCGGTCGTGCACCACGGCCAGCGCGTCCTCGGCTGGCGCGACGTCCCCATCGACGACGCGGCGATCGGCCCGGTGGCGCGCGACTCGCGCCCCGCGATCCGGCAGCTGTTCATCGGCAGGGTCGCGCCGAAGCAGTCGTTCGAGCAGGTCCTCTACGCGATCCGCAAGCGCGCCGGCCGCATCGCCCACGCCGACGACTTCTACATCACCTCGTGCTCGTCGCGGACGGTCGTCTACAAGGGCCTGATGCTCGCGGAGCAGGTCGCGGCGTTCTACCCCGACCTGTCCGACCGCCGCGCGGTGTCGCGGCTCGCGATGGTCCACTCGCGCTTCTCCACGAACACGTTCCCCACCTGGGAGCGCGCGCACCCCTACCGGGTCATCGCGCACAACGGCGAGATCAACACCGTGCGCGGCAACACCGCGTGGATGTCGGCGCGCGAGGCGCTGCTCAAGAGCGATGTCTTCGCCAGCGCGATCGAGGACTTCAAGCCGATCATCCGCCCCGGCGGCTCGGACTCGTCCGCGCTCGACAACGTGGTCGACTTCCTGCTCGCGAGCGGCCGGTCCTTGCCGCACGTGATGATGATGCTCGTGCCCGAGGCCTGGGCGCACGACCCGGACATGTCGGCCGAGAAGAAGGCGTTCTACGAGTACCACGGCTGCCTGATCGAGCCCTGGGACGGCCCGGCGGCGCTGTGCTTCACGGACGGACAGCTCATCGGCGCGACGCTCGACCGCAACGGCCTGCGCCCCGCGAAGTACGTCGTGACGGGCGACGGGCTCGTCGTGCTCGCGAGCGAGTTCGGCGTGCTCGACATCGAGCCGTCGCGCGTCATCCAGAAGGGCCGGCTCCAGCCGGGCAAGATGTTCCTCGTCGACACGGCCGAGGGGCGCGTCGTCAGCGACGACGAGATCAAGCGCCGCGTCGCGACGCAGAAGCCGTACGCCGCGTGGGTCGCCGAGAACAAGATCGACCTGCGCGCCCTCGAGGACGTGCCGAGCCTCTACACCATCCCGCACGCGGAGCTCCGGACCCTGCAGCAGGCCTTCGGCTACACCGAGGAGGATCTCAAGATGATCCTCTCGGCCATGGCCAGCCTCGGGGAGGAGCCGGTCGGCTCGATGGGCGTCGACATCCCGCTCGCCGTCCTGTCCGAGAAGCCGCAGCTGCTCTTCCGCTACTTCAAGCAGCTGTTCGCCCAGGTCACGAACCCGCCGATCGACCCGCTCCGCGAGGAGATCGTGATGTCGCTCGTGAGCTGCGTCGGCGGCGAGGGCAACCTCCTCGAGGAGACGCCGCGCCAGTGCCGCATGCTCGAGCTGCCGCACCCGATCCTCACGCAGGACGATCTGTCCAAGCTGCGCAAGAACGTCTTCCCCGATTTCCGCGCGGCCACGCTGCCGATGTACTTCCCGGTCGACGGCGACCCGGAGGACAACCTGCGGAGCGCCCTCGCGAAGCTCTGCAAGGACGCGAGCCGCGCGATCGCCGACGGCGCGAGCATCCTCATCCTCAGCGACCGCGGCATCGACGAGACGCTCGCCCCCATCCCGAGCCTGCTCGCGGTGGGCGCCGTGCACCACCACCTCATCAACGAGGGGACCCGCACGCGCGCCGGCATCATCGTGGAGACCGGCGAGGCGCGCGAGGTCGGCCACATGGCGCTGCTCATCGGCTACGGCGCGGGCGCGGTGAACCCGTACATGGCGTTCGAGTCGATCGCGGCGATGTGCCGCGACAAGACGCTCGGCGCCGACCTCTCGCCCTCCGCGGCGAGCGCCCGGTACGTGAAGGCGCTCAAGAAGGGCATCCTGAAGATCATGTCGAAGATGGGGATCAGCGCGCTCTCCAGCTACCAGGGCGCGCAGATCTTCGAGGCGATCGGCATCGATCAGGTCGTCATCGACGCGTACTTCACCGGCACGGCGTCGCGCATCCGCGGCGTGGGGCTGCGGGAGATCGCGAACGAGGCGCTCGCGCGCCACCACGACGCGTACAGCGAACGGGCGGGCCCGACGCTCCGGGTCGGCGGTCACCACCACTTCCGCGTGACCGGCGAGCGACACCTCTGGACGCCGCAGTCCATCTCCTCGCTCCAGCGGGCGGTCCGCCTGAAGGACGCCAAGAGCTACAGCGAGTACGCCGCGCTCATCAACGAACAGCAAGAGCACCCGATGTCGCTCCGCGGGCTGTGGGACTTCAAGCCCGCGGGCCCGCCGGTGCCGATCGAGGAGGTGGAGCCCGCCGCCTCGCTCGTGAAGCGCTTCGCCACGGGCGCCATGTCCTTCGGGAGCATCTCGGCGGAGGCGCACGAGACGCTCGCCGTCGCGATGAACCGCATCGGCGCGCGGTCGAACACCGGCGAGGGCGGCGAGGACCCGCGGCGCTTCCTCCCGCTCGAGAACGGCGACTCGAAGCGGAGCTCGGTGAAGCAGGTCGCCTCGGGGCGGTTCGGCGTCACGGCCGAGTACCTCGTCAACGCCGACGAGCTGCAGATCAAGATGGCGCAGGGGGCCAAGCCCGGCGAGGGCGGCCAGCTCCCCGGCCACAAGGTCGACGCGGTGATCGCGAAGGTGCGCCACTCGACCCCCGGCGTGACGCTCATCTCGCCGCCGCCGCACCACGACATCTACTCGATCGAGGACCTCGCGCAGCTCATCTTCGACCTGAAGAACATCAACCCGAGGGCGCGCATCAGCGTGAAGCTCGTCGCCGAGGCGGGCGTCGGCACCATCGCCGCGGGCGTGGTGAAGGCGCACGCCGACGTCGTGCTGATCAGCGGCGACTCGGGCGGCACGGGCGCCTCCCCGCTCACGTCCATCCACCACGCGGGCGTGCCGTGGGAGCTCGGCCTGGCCGAGGCGCACCAGGTGCTCGTCATGAACGGGCTCCGGAGCCGCGCCATCGTGCAGACCGACGGCAAGCTGATGACCGGCCGCGACGTCGCGTTCGCCGCCCTGCTCGGCGCCGAGGAGTTCGGCTTCTCGACGGCGCCGCTCGTGGCGACGGGCTGCATCATGATGCGCAAGTGCCACCTGAACACCTGCCCCGTCGGCATCGCCACGCAGGACCCGGAGCTCCGCAAGAAGTTCACGGGCGCGCCGGAGCACGTCATCAACTTCTTCTTCTACGTGGCGGAGGAGCTCCGGCAGATCATGGCGAGCCTGGGCTTCCGCACCCTGAACGAGATGGTCGGGCGCTCCGACTGCATCGTGCAGCGGCGCGCCGGGCTCCACGCGAAGGCGCGGAAGATCGACTGCTCCGAGGTGCTGTACCGCCCGAAGGAGGCGCTCACGAGCCCGAACCACTGCGTCGAGCCGCAGGATCACAAGATCGACCGGGTGCTCGACCTCACGCTGATCGAGAGGGCCCGCGCCACGATCGAGGGCGGCCCGCCGGTCGTCATCGAGACCCGCGTGCGGAACTCCGATCGGACCCTCGGCGCCATGCTGAGCGGCGAGATCGCGCGCCGCCACGGCGGCGCCGGGCTGCCCGAGGACAGCATCGTGGTGAAGTGCACCGGCAGCGCCGGCCAGAGCTTCGGCGCGTTCGCCTCGCGCGGCATGACGCTCGAGCTCGTGGGCGACGCGAACGACTACGTCGGCAAGGGCCTGTCGGGCGGCGTGGTGGCGGTGCGGCCGCCCCCCGAGGCGCCGTTCCGGCCGGACGACCAGGTGATCGTCGGCAACGTGGTGCTCTACGGCGCGACGGGCGGCCGGGCGTTCTTCAACGGCCGGGCCGGCGAGCGCTTCGCCGTCAGGAACAGCGGGGCCACCACCGTCGTCGAGGGCGTGGGCGACCACGGCTGCGAGTACATGACGGGCGGCACCGTGATCATCCTCGGCACCACCGGCCGCAACTTCGGGGCCGGCATGAGCGGCGGCCTCGCCTACGTCTTCGACGAGGACGCGCTCTTCGAGGCGCGCTGCAACAAGGAGATGGTGCAGCTCGAGACGATGACCGCCGCCGACGCCGAGTCGGTGCGGGCGCTGCTCGAGGAGCACGTGCGGCGCACGGGCAGCCGGAAGGCGCGCGAGCTGCTCGCCGCCTGGCAGGACGTCCTGCCGAAGTTCGTGAAGGTCGTCCCGAGCGAGTACCGGCGCGCCCTCGAGGCCGCGTCGGCGCCCGCGACGAACGGGGCGGACGGGTCCAACGGGCTCCTGTCGCTGCTCTCCCCCTCCACCCCCTACGTGTCCACTGGACGCTACATCCCCGCCAACGCGGGCTCCGCGAACGCGGGAGAGAGGTCGGCCGCCCATGGGTAAGGTACGAGGCTTCCTCGAGATCCAGCGGGTCGACATCAAGAAGCGGCCCGTCTCGGAACGTCTGAACGACTGGCAGGAGTTCGAGCTCCCGGTGCCCGATCCCGAGCTCAAGGATCAGGCCGCCCGGTGCATGGACTGCGGCATCCCGTTCTGTCACGACGGCTGCCCGCTCGGGAACCTGATCCCGGACTGGAACGACCACATGTACCGCGAGCGCCTCCCCGAGGCGATCGCGGCGCTGCACGCGACGAACAACTTCCCCGAGTTCACCGGCCGCGTCTGCCCGGCGCCCTGCGAGGCGTCGTGCGTCCTGAACATCGAGAACAAGCCGGTCACGATCAAGAACGTCGAGCGCGGCATCGCCGACCGGGCGTTCGAGCGGAACATGGTCGCGCCGCTCGTCGCGAAGAAGCGCACGGGCAAGAAGGTGGCAGTGATCGGGTCGGGTCCTGCCGGCCTCGCGGCCGCGCAGCAGCTCGCGCGCAAGGGGCACGACGTGACGGTCTTCGAGCGGGACGACCGCATCGGCGGCCTGCTCCGGTACGGCATCCCCGACTTCAAGATGGAGAAGCACCTCATCGACCGGCGCATGGAGCAGATGCAGGCCGAGGGGGTGACGTTCCGGACGGGCGTCCACTGCGGCGTCAACATCACCGGCGACGCGCTCCGGCAGGGGTACGATGCGATCGTGCTCTGCGGCGGGGCGCGTCGGCCGCGCGACCTGCCGGTGCCGGGCCGTGAGCTCAAGGGCATCCACTTCGCCATGGATTTCCTGACCCAGCAGAACAAGCGGGTGGCCGGCGACGTGATCCCCGACAGCGAGGCGATCCTCGCGACGGGCAAGCGCGTGGTCGTCATCGGCGGCGGGGATACGGGGTCCGACTGCCTCGGCACGAGCCATCGCCACCGGGCGGCGCACGTGACGCAGCTCGAGCTCCTCCCCCGGCCGCCGGAGCAGCGGTCCCTGACGAACCCCTGGCCCGCCTGGCCGCTCATCCTCCGCACGTCGTCCTCGCACGAGGAAGGCGGCGAGCGGGACTGGTCGGTGTCGACGACCGCGTTCCTCGGCGACGAGCACGGCCGTGTTCGGGCCCTCAAGGCGGTGCGCGTGAGCCTGGAAGGCGGGAAGTTCGTGCCGGTCCCGGGGAGCGAGCTCGAGATCCCGTGCGAGCTGGTCCTGCTCGCCATGGGCTTCGTCGGCTCCGAGCGCGAGGGGCTGCTCGATCAGCTCGGCGTCGCCATGGACGCGCGCGGCAACGTGAAGACCCCGCCAGGAGGAGGGCCCACGAGCGTGGAGGGCGTCTTCGCCGCGGGCGACATGGCGCGCGGCCAGAGCCTCGTCGTCTGGGCCATCGCCGAGGGCCGCAAGGCCGCGGACGCGGTCGACGCCTACCTGATGCAGCCGGCGAAGCGCCGGCTGGCGGTCGCGGCGGGCTAGTACCGTCCCAGCGGTGACGGCCCGGGACAGCACCGTCGACCGGCCCGTCCACCGAGCCCGAGCTCGACCACGGTCGGGATGGCCGTGGTCGAGCTGCGGCGGCCCGCACACCACCCATCTCTCCAGAATTGTCGATTGTTCCTTGGATTCTGCGGGTGCCGCGTCCATGTGCCCGCTCGTCGCCCGGCCGGACACGCGTTCTCCGCGCGAGCCGCAGGCGGTTGCCGCGCCGGCTCTCCGGGCCGCGTGGCGGGCTGCGGGAGATGGCCCGAGCTCGCCACGTGAGAATTTCCGTCGGCTGGGTGGAATAGATCCTGGTAGGAGCCGCGTGGTGCGGCACGAAGCCAGGAGCAACGATGAGCACCAAGGACAGTCCGCATCACCACCCCGACCAGCGGAAAGAGGATCTGCGGGAAGGCCCGCAAGCGAGGGAGGCCTGGGAGCAGGAGAAGCTGCGCGAGCTCGGCATCGAGGTGACGGAAGCGGATGGGCCGATCCACTGTCCCGAGTGCCGCCGCGAGATGCTGGAGCGGCTCGCGAAGGCCCAGGCGCGCGGCTCGATGCTCTTCCAGATCGTCCGGCAGCAGGGCCTGAGTCCTCTGCCTCTCCACGGGATCCAGCCCGGGGCCGAGGGCCTTGTCGCCTCCGCGCCGGCGCTTCCAGCCCGGCCCCGCCTCGCCGGGCGGCTTAGCCCCCGCGCTCGGAGGGTCGTCCTCGTGGGCGCCGCGATCGTTGCCCTGACGCTCTGGGCAGCGCTCACTCACCTTCGCCCTGGGCTCACTCACCTTTCGCCCTGAGGCGAGCCGCCGCACATGGCGCCCGCCTCCTCCCCGGCCGGCCGGCGCGCCCGCCGATCAGGGAGCGCGCCGGAACAGACCGGAGAGGAAGCGCGACGGCGGCGGGACCTGCCGCGGCTGCCACGCCGACGTGGCCAGGAGGGATATCCCGTTGCGCATGAGCAGGAGCGCCGGCTCGTCCGCGCGGACGTCGAACCCCTGCTTGAGGCGGAGCGCCGCGCGGACGGGCGCCTCGTGGGGCGCGATCCGGAGCGGCTCGAAGCCGTTCATCCGGAGGCGGCGCTGCCAGGCGCCCCGGCGCTCGTGCCGCTCGACCCGCGCCGCCCCCTCCCCCACCACCACATTCATCACCTCCTGCCCGAAGAAGACCTGCTCGATCGTCTCGCGCGCGGCGATGTGGGGCGGGAGCAGCGCGTCCAGCGCCTGGAATACCGCATAGTAATGGCCTATCGCCTCGGACAGCCGCGGGAGGAACGGTTGCGCGTTGTGCTCCACGTCCGGCTCGACGAGCGTCAGCACCCGCGGCGATATCGCGCGAATCTGCGTGAGGATGGCGTCACGGTTCACGATCGGGTGCACGGACGCGTCCGGCACATGATGCAATGCAAAAGCCGCATTGACGGCGATGGGCGCCGTGGAGCGCGACGCGATGCGGCTCCAGTCCACGCGCTCCACCGCCGAGGCGATACCGTGGAACTCGAAGGGGACCCCGAGCCGCTCCGCCCAGCCCCCGATGTACGCGCCCGCCCACCGCAGCCGCTGCTCGGGATCGGGACCCCGACACGGCAGATCGATCCCGGTGAGGCGGACGCGCGGCGGGCCGCCGGGCCGCGACGCCAGCCGATGCAGCAAGAACGGCCACTGCGTGCCGCCGCCAACACCGATGTCGATGAGGTGGATCTCCTCCTCGCCCTGGAACGCCTCGAGGATGGCCGCGTTCGCGCTGAGGTACCCGAACCGGATGAGCGGCGTGGCGTGCACGAGCAGCTGAAAGGCCGCGAGCATGTCCCGCGGGCCGGCGCTGCGCAGGTACAGGTTGCCGTCGCCGGACCGATCTCCGTCCAGACGGGCGAGCAGCGCCCGGCCGAACACGCCGGAGATGCGCTCGGACGCATCCCCCGCCTCGGGCACGCCCTGGAGGATCCCCTCGATGAGGGCCCTCGCGCGCTCGCCCTGGCCCGCCTCGATCGCCTCGCCCGCCGCCAGCAGGCGGCTCAGGAACGGACGGCGCCGGGTGTGCGTCTGCTGGGTGCCCGAGCTCGGCTGCTGCCCCGGCCCGGTGCCGGCGGAGCTCACGGGCTCCTCTCGCTGCGCTCGTAGGCTGACAGGCGCCTCTTCGGCCGATGCGTGTCTGCGGGTCGCGTTCATGGTGTCCAGGGCTGTTCAACCAGGCAGCACGCCGTCCTGGCTGGGCTCTCTGCGATCAACCGACTTGAAGCTCGAACGCATGAAGTCGACCACCTCGCAGGAGCCGGGGGTTTCAATGTTCGCTGACGTGGCTGAGCGTGAGCCCAACGGAGAGCACGGCGCCTGCGCGGGGCGGCCGCGCGCCCGCCCTCGGCGCGAGGGCGCATGGGCTCACGCGAGGGCTCGACAGACAGCTCTCTGTTAATCGATGAAGCCGCCCGCTCGGTCAAGTCCAAGCTTGTCATTCTCGTCGCGCTCCCGCCCTCGTGCCGTCCGGACCTGTCTTTCCTGTGTTTGGCGGGAGACGTAAGCTCTCGTGGGTATCTGCCAGGGCGGCTGGGGCAGCCTCGGTTGAGGGGAGCCCCGACCCCGCCGCGGCGCGCCAGGAGCGCGCTCCACGCGGCGCGCGACCGCGCGGACGCGCCCTCCGGGGCGCGCGCGGCGCGCCGCACAGCACAGATCGCCGTGGGGCGCACACCGACCAGGCGCGCCGCGTGGGCCGGATTCGTTGAGCTCACCGTGGTCGTGGCAGCACCTCGCTCGGGACGGGGCTTGCACACGACATTACATCCCGCGAGCTCACGCCTGTAAAGCCCCTTTACCGAGCGCCCGGACGATCACGCCGCCGCTGTCTCGTCGGATGGAGGTAGTCCTGCGACAACCGAGCTCTGCTCGGCCCACCAGGAGGCCCGCGAGGGCCGCATCAACACCCATCGAGCGACAGCGCGCTTGCTGGAGGCGATGTGTGGAACGACCGCCCTCCGGCTCAGCGGACCGAGGCCCGGTGGAGGCCGTCCCGAGGCGCGGCGCGGCGGGCAATCGCGCTCCGGGGACGCGGAGCTGCCATTGACGCTCCTCTGTATCTGTGCATGCGACACCGGGCGATCGGCTCACTCGCTATCGGACAGATCGCCCCCGCCGGCGAAGTGAGCGCGATTCACATTGTTCTTCTCGAGCCAGCGCCGGACTCGATTCCGGTGCACGCCGAGCCGGGTGGCCGCGCGAGACACATTGCCTCGCTCGAGGCGGAGCGCCTCGGCGATCGGGTCCTCCGGCGGCGCGCTGCCGCCGCGCGCGGCCCGGAGGTGCGGGCTCGACGGCGGGCGCTGCGCCTCGCGCGCGTCCGGGGCCAGGCCGACGCCGGCGAGCGGGTCCAGGTCCTTGGCCTCGACGGTGCGCCGGCCCTCGTCGAGCGCGCGCGTCACGGCGCGCCGCGCCTCGCCGACGAACTCGCGCAGGTTCCCTGGCCAGCGGCGCAGCGCGCACGCGATGATCATCGAGTGGTGAATCGCCGGCGGCGCGCACCGCGTGGCCGCGCCGACCGCCCTGGCGCACTGGGCGAGCACCCAGGGGATCTCCTCCAGCCGCTCCCGGAGCGGCAGCAGCCGGACCTCGGGGCGGCCGATGCGGTAGTAGAGATCGTCCCGGAAGCGCCCCTGGGCGACGCGGGCGCGCAGGTCGTGCGTCGCGGCGCAGATGCGGATCTGCACCGGGCGGGGCGCGACCGCGCCGAGCTCGAGCACCTGCCGGGTGTCGATCGTGCGCAGGAGCTTCGCCTGCACCGCCGCGTCGAGCTCCGCCACCTCGTCGAGGAACAGCGTGCCCCCGTGGGCGGCCTGCACGTAGCCCTCGGTGTCGTGCGTCGCGCCGGAGTAGGCGCCGCGCCGCGCGCCGAAGAGGAGCCGCTCGGCCAGGCCCTCGGGGATGGCGGCGCAGTTGACGGCGACGAACGGGCCGCGCGCCTGCGGCCCCGCCTCGTGGTAGGCGCGCGCCGCCAGCTCCTTGCCCGTGCCGCTCTCGCCCGTCACGAGGAGGCTGTCGCCGGCGGCCGCCGCGCGGACGATGGTGTCGTAGGTCTGCTGCAGTCTCGGCCCGATGACCGTCTCCTTCTCGACGCGCACCCCGCCGCGCGAGAAGCTCCGGATGTCCGGGAGCGCGAGGAACACCGAGGTCCCTGCCCCGACGACCTGGATCGCTTCCCGCCGGACCTCGCTCCGGATGAGCTCGCCGTTGACCGACGTCCCGTTGGTGCTGCCGAGATCCTCCACGGTCCAGGCGCCCCCGTCGTAGGCAATCCGGGCGTGCCGCCGCGACATGAGCGAGTCGTCCATCAGCGGCACCCCGGCGACGCCCCCGCGGCCCAGCACCACGGAGCCGCGATCCAGGGGGATGGGCGCGCAGCGCGGCTGATCCCCCGAGAAGATCAGGACGATGCCGGGAACCGCCGCGTCGACCGACGGTTCAGCGGGGACCGAGACGCGGACGGTGGAGTGGTCCATCGGGGGGCATCTTACCCGTTCAAGAGCCTGGCCGGCCAGTGGCCGGCCAAGCCGGCGGCCGCCCCCTGGTCCCCTGGGCAGAACTCCCGTCAAACCCGGGTCGCCCCGATCGCCAGGTTCGGCACGGGTCGTGCCTGTTCGCCCGGCATGGTGGCCTCGGCACGACTTCGCAGCTTCAGGGATCTGGGGTCCACCCCGGAGGAGAGCATGGGTTCCGGCCGCAACATCGACGAGGTGGGCCGCCGCTCACCGCGGCGTCTGCACACATCCTGCGCCCTGTCGAGCTTCCCCACGCTCCCCGGCCTCCAGAGCATCACGGGGCTGCGCGGCGCGCTCGAGTTCCTGGAGTGGCCTGCGCCCGAGTGGACGCTGAAGGACCTCCAGGACTGGTTCACCGAGCATCTCGTGGCGCCCGGCCTGATGAAGCGCCCCCAGATCGTGCGCGAGCCGGGCGCGACGCCCGTCATGCTCGACCCGCGCGCCGACGCGGGCAGCCACCTCGAAGACCTGATCCACAAGGCCCGCGGGCGCGTCATCACGGCCCTCCGGGGGCTCATCGCTCCCGTCGCCGACGATCGATTCCTGAACGCGGCCATCTACGGGGGCAGGGTCCGCCGGGCCGCCGTGGGAGGTCGCCCCGTCTGGGTGGCCTCGCCGCGCGAGATCGACTTCCTCGGCGACATTGTGCTCAGCTTGCTCGCTGCCGACATCCTGCTCGATCGTGAGTTCTATCGTGCACACCTCTGCATCTGCGAGGTGTGCGGGAGGGTGTCATTCAAGGACAGCCCGGACGCGCGGGGCGTATGTGGTGAGCACCGGAGCAGCGTGTCCGGGTTCACGCCGCGCGTGCGTTGAGCGCCCACGGCACAGCAGCACCGCTCCAGACGACGGAGGCCGGCGGACCAGCCGGCCTTCGCCGTTTCTCCTGCGACGGATCCGGTCCGCCCTGCGCGCGTCGCGCCGACGCCGTGTGGACGGCGCGCTCAGTTCGCGTCGAACGAGACCCAGGCGCCGGTCGCCCAGGTGTCATCCGCCTTGAAGGCGCCGATGTAGCTCGCCCCCGTGTCGAAGAAGCCGTCATCGGGCGGCGTGGCCGCGTTCTCGGTGAGCGTGGCCGCCGGCCGGAAGTCCGGCGTGGCCGCGAAGCAGTCGGCGATCTTCGGATCCACGGCGCTGTTGGACGCCTCGCCCTCGAACCACGCGATCTCGTCGAGGCCGCCGTCGTCGTCGTCGTCGAGCTTCGATTCGGTCGCCTCGTCGGCGTCGGTCTCCTCGTAGGCGATGTTCGCCTCGACGTTGCCGAAGAAGATGGAGCTCGCGATCTCCACCTCGGTCTCGGCGTTCCGGATATCCACGCCCGCCTCGAAGCCGGTCACGATGGTGTTGAAGATATGGGCCTTCGTCGACTTGCGGAGCAGCATGCCGTACTGCTGCTTGTCGACGTCCTTGTTCTTGCCGCACAAGGTCGCGTTGTAGATCGTCGGCTCGCTCGTCGGCTCGTTCAGCGACCCGTCGTCGTCGTTGTCGCCCTCGAAGCCGTTCGTGTCGTCGGCGACCGTCGGGTCCTGCTGGACCACGACGAACTGGAGCTTGCCCTTGTAGCCGAGGTCCCAGTCGATGCCGTCGTCGCCGTTCTGCGCGCAGATGAGGTGCTTCGCGTTGACGGTGCCGCCGAAGAACTCGAAGCAGTCGTCGAGCGTGTGGTGCACCATCACGTGATCGACCTTCGTCCCGGAGCCCACACCGGCGAACGTGAGGCCGTTCACCTCGTTGTCCTGGGAGAGCAGGATCCCCGTGTACTCGATGCGCACGTACTCGAGGACGCCGCTATTGTCCTCCGGCTTGTCGCCGCCGTACTCGGTGCCTTCGCCGGTGATGCCCTCGACGCTGGCCTTGCCGCCCTCCACGTTGATGGGAGCCTCGCCGAGCAGGATGACGCCGCCCCAGTCGCCCGCGGCGCGATCGCCCTCCTCGCCCTGGCTGGTGAAGACGATGGGCTCTTCGGCGGTGCCCCTGGCGTCGATCTTGGCGCCGGGCTTCACGACCAGCGTCGCGAGGCTCACCTTCTCGCCCATGATCTTCGTGCCGGGCTCGATGGTCAGCGTGGCGCCGCGCTCGACGAAGACGATGCCCTTCATGAGGTAGCAGTTGTCGGCGGTCCACGTCGTGTCGGCCGAGATCGCCTCGGCGACCTCCACCGGGGTGGCGCAGTCGGCGCCGCCGACGCTGTCACCACCGCCTGTGCCACCGCCGCCCGTGCCGCTCGTGGTCGAGGTGCTGGTCGTCGTCGAGGAGCCCGAGTCATCGTCGCCGCCGCAAGCGACGAGCCCCGCGATGCAGAGCACCGAGGCGCAGGCCAGGGCAATTCCAGATGTACGCATGTTATTTTACCTCCTGGCCCAACATGGCGCCTGTGGGAAAAATCGGGACGAGCGCCGCGTGACGATTCAATGGCACACGCTCAGTAGGTGAACGACGCGCCGAGCGCCACCGTCGTACCGATCCTGTATCGACTGGCGATGTTGTCCCCGGTGGCCTCCTCCCCCTTCGTGACGACGATCGGCGCGTCGATGAGGTTCTCGCCGGTGAGCTTCAGCTCGACGCGCTCGCCGATGCGCTGCGCGACGGTCAGGTCGATCTGGTGCCGCGGCTGCTCGTACTCGTCCGGCATGTTGCTCCCCACCCTCTTGAGCCGGGTGCCGAACACGTTGTAGAGGAGCCGGGCGCTCGTGCCGGTCGCCTCGGCGCCATAGTCGAGCCCGAGGTTCAGGATGAAGGGGGATTGTCCCTGGAGCGGGTGCCTCGTGCTGCTCTGGATCGTGAGCCCTCCCGCGCTGATCTGAGGATCGATCGTCACCTCCGAGCTCGCGAAGGTGATGTTGCCGAGCGCGGTGACGTCCCTGAGGAGCGGGGCGATGAAGCCGAGGCTCTTCCGGAGCTCGAGCTCGACGCCGGCGACATGGCCGGTATCTCCGTTCACGTAGGTGAGCCTGTCCCTGCCGCCGTTCGGGATGATGACCTCCTCGATCGGGTCCTGGAAGTGCTTGTAAAAGATGCTTATCGCGGCCACCTCGCCGGCCGTCGGGAAGATCTCGAAGCGGACATCGCCGTTCACGATGCTCGTCCGCCGGAGCTCAGGATTGCCTTGCACTTCCATCCCGCTGTAGCCCTCCTGGTACAAAAACGGGCTGAGCTCACGGAGCTGAGGCCGCGCCAGCGTCCTGGTCACGCCGAGCCTCAGGTTCGAGATGGAGCTCGTCTTGACGATGACGTTGGCCGCGGGGAGGAGATCGATCTTGTCGCTGTCGGCGCGGATCTCGGGGCTGGCCGTGGAGTACCTGTCGAACGCCCGGAGCGACAGCGTGGAGGCCTCGATCCGGGCGCCGAGCACCGCGCGGATCCGCCGCGTGAGGGCCGTGTCGGTCATCACGTAACCCGCATAGAGATCGCTGCTCGCCGTGTAGGAGTCGGTCTCGCGCGTGATCTCCTCCAGCTCGAGCGCGGCGCCGATGTTCTCGTCCGAGAACAGCTGGCCCGGGTCCTGGCGCAGGAGCGTCGGGTCCGAGCCCGGGCGCTGCTTGAAGCGGAACCGGCGCGCGTTGAACTCGCGATCTCGAACGTTGATCAGGCCGCCGACCTTCAGCCGGGTCGGGGTGTCGCCGCGGAGGAGCGGCTGGACATAGGAGATCTGCCCGCCATAGCTCGTGTCCGACATGTCGCTGAAGAAATGCGCGCCGCTCAGCGTGCCCTCGTCCCACGAGTAGGCTCCGCTCGTATCGTCTCGGATGTAGACGACCTCCCTGGTGTCGGGCTCCTCCGACGTCGCGGCGGAGAGCGACGCCTTCCAGTCGAGCGTCCCGCCGCCCAGCGCCTCGAACCGGTGCTCCCCCTGGAGCTGACCCAGGGTGAGCGCGCGGGAGGTGAACCGAAGCTGCGTGTCGCGGAACACGCTGTCGCCATCGCGCGGGTCGCCGTTCGCCACGCTGGCCGCGTCGTCCGATGAGCGGCTGTGGAGCCCGGTGAGCGTCACTTTGTGGTTCTGCCCCGGGTTGTACGTGACGCTGGCGAAGCTCCCCCACGACACCTGATCGCGGATGGTTCCGGTCTCGACGTCGCCGACCTGCTCGATGCCGTCGCCCTGAGGGGTAGGTCTCCAGCGGTTGATGAGCTCATCGGCGCGCGCCGAGAACTTCCGGCCGTAGCTCAGCGTGGCGACGTAACCGAGGCGCTGCTCGCCGCCGAGCTTCAGGGTGTCGCCGACGACCACGCTGCCGCTCCCGTTCGGCGGGGTGAACGACCGCTTCGTCGTCATGGGCGAGTTGATCGCCCTCCCGTAGGCCGTCATCTCGTCCCTCGTGATGGTGCCGCCGCCCGGCTTCGGGACGAGGCGCACCACCTTGTAGTCCGGGATCTCGTCCGGCACCGCGCGGGTGCCGTCGTCGATCCCGAGCCAGTCGGTGCTCGATCCGGGGTAGGTCAGGCGATCTCGGAACGTCGCCTGGCTGTTCAGCCCGAGCGACAGCGAGGCCTGGAAGAGGAACCTGGTCGGGAGCTCGCGCGTGTTGATCTGGACCGAGCCGCCCGCGAAGTCGCCGGGGATGTCGGGCGTGAACGTCTTGACGACGGTGATGTCGCTGAGGACCAGCGACGGGAACAGGTCGAGCGGGACGGCCTGCCGGTCGGGCTCGGGGCTCGGGAGCGGGGCGCCGTTCAGGAGCGCGTTCGTGTAGCGCTCGCCGAGCCCACGCACGTAAACGTACCTGCCGTCGACCACCGTCGCGCCGACGATGCGCTTCGCGGCCTCGGCGGCGTTGCGGTCGGGGGTCTTCGCGATCTCCTTCGCGCCGACGGCGTCGCCCACGTGGGCCGCGTTCTTCCGGAGGAGGAGCTGCGCCGCGACGCTCGCCCGCTCCGGCTCGAACTCCACCTCGATGACCTCCTCGGCCTGCTGATCGGGCTCGAGGCCGACGTCGACCTGCACCACCTGCCCGGCGGTCACCTGGACGTCCTGCACGCGCTGGGGCTTGTAGGCCTCGTACCAGACCCGCAGCTGATAGCTCCCCGGGGGGAGCTCCAGGCGATACCGCCCGTCGAGGTCCGCGATGGCCTTGAGCTTCGTCCCGACGACCGACACCTGCGCGTCGAGGACAGGCTCGCTGGAGGAGGTGTCCCTGACGACGCCCCACACCGCGCCCTTGCCGGCGGGCGGCGGGCGCGACGGGCTCGGCTCGTCGAGCGCCGCGAGGTCCGCCGCGACGCTGTCCGCCGCGGCGGCGCCGGCTCCGGGCGCGGGGCCCGGGGCCGGCGGCGGCGCCGCCGCGGCGCCGGGGTCGCCCTGGGCGAGGGCCGTGGCCCCCCAGCAAAGCGGCGTCACCGATGCTGCGACTACCCCCCAGATCCTTCTTCGAATCATGCACCTGTCCCTTCACGCGCCCCGAGCGCGGGCGCGCACACCGATGTCCGGGCGCGACGGCGCCCGCCAATGCGTTGATGGTGAGGAAGCGCCGCCCGGGCTCAGCGCGCCGGCTTCTCGGTCAGGACGGCGATCGTCCTGGCCCCGCCCATGCGCGCGGCGTCCATGGCCTCGACCGCGACCGCGTAGGCGGCCGCGTCGTCGGCGTCGAAGTAGAGCACGTCGTCCGAGCGCGCCGCGAAGATGCGGGCGAGCCGCTCCTTCAGCTCGGCGCGCGGCACCTCGGTCTGGTTGATGCGAAGGACGCCGCGCTCGTCCACCGTGAGCACCACGGGCCTGTCCGCGTCGTCCGGGGCCCGCTCGACCTTCACCGGATCTTCCTTCTTCGGCAGGTTCAGCCAGAACTGCTTGGCGAGCAGCGGCGTCACCACCATGAAGATGATGAGGAGCACGAGCACCACGTCGACCAGCGGCGTCACGTTCATGCTCGGCGTCACGCCAGCGGGCCGCCCGCCGCCCTGCGGAGCGCTCATTCCCATGGCGTCACCCCTCCCCCGGCGCCTCGGGGGCCCCGCCGCCCCGCTGGCTCACCTGAAGCGAGATCCCGGCGAAGCCGACCTCCTGGCAGAGCGCGAACGCCTCCCGCACGCGGCCGTAGTTCACCGACGAGTCGCCCTTGATGACCACCCGGCGCTCCGGCTCGCGCTCGCGGATGGCCCGGAGCCTCGCGCCGAGCGCCGGGAGGTCGGCCATGGCCTCCTTCTCCAGGAACACGTTGCCCGCGCCGGTGATCGTCACGTGGATCGGGTCGAGCTTCGCCTTCGACCGCGCGTCCGGCTGGAACACCGCCGGGAGCTCCACCCGCTCGCCGTGCTCCATCTGCGGCGCGATCACCATGAAGATGATGAGGAGCACGAGCACCACGTCGACCAGCGGCGTGACGTTGATGTCCGGCTCAGGCGGCCTTCGGCTCGATCCCTTGCTCTCCGCTCGGACGCCCATGCTCGTTCTCCATCTCGTCGATGAGCTCACCCGCGCTGCGCTCCAGCGCGAGCTCCACCGCGGCGATGCGGGTGGTGAGGTAGTTGAAGCAAAGCACCGCCGGGATCGCGACCCCGAGCCCGAGGGCGGTGACGATGAGCGCCTCGGCGATACCGCCGCTCACGGCGCCGAGGCCGCCCGAGCCGGTCGAGGCGATGGTCTGGAAGGCGGTGATGATGCCGATGACCGTGCCGAGCAGCCCGACGAAGGGCGCCACCGAGCCGACCGTGGCGAGGACCGAGAGGCCGCGGCGCAGGTCGGCGGAGATCGCCTCGCGGCGCCGCGACACCTCGCGGCGCGCGAGCTCCACCGCGGGGACGCCGCCCTCGCCGGCGTCGGCCGCGCGCCGGAAGCGGCGAACCGCCGCGGCGACGAGGCGGGCGAGCGCCGAGCGGTCGTACCGCTCGGCGATGTCCATGAGCCGCGCGGTGTCCCACGCTTCCATGACCGGCCTGGCCTCCCGGGCGAAGCTCCGCGTCTCGGACGCCTGGCGCGCGAGGGCGATGAGCCGCTCCACCACGACCGCGACGCTCGCCAGGGCCATGAGCACGAGGGCGAACGCGACGAGCTTGCTGAGGAGCCCCATGCTCGCCCAGATGTGCTCGAGATCGAACTGCATCATCGTCATACACTCCTTGGTTCTTCTCGCCGGAGACCGCGGCCGCGGCCGCTCGATCGACGCTATCTCCGGGCCCTGAACGGGATCTTGACGGTCTTGTAGACCGACACCGGCCTCCCCGCGTGGATCGCCGGCCGGTAACGCCACGTCCTCACCGTCGCGAGGACCGCGGCGTTGAAGAGCGGGTGGCCGCGAACGAGGGTGACGTTCGTGACCTCGCCCGTCTCGGTCACCACGAACCGGACCACCACGGTGGCCTCGATCCCCGCGCTCCGGGCCGCGTCGGGGATGGGCGGAAGCGCGTTGGAGAGCGCGACCGGCGGCGTCGCGTTCTCGGGGAGGTGAATCGGCCCCCGCGGCGGCGGCGGGGGGGGCGGCGGCGGCGGAGGCGGCGGAGGCGCGGCGGCCACGACGGCCGTTCCCGTGCCGCCGGGGACGCCGCCGGGCACGCCGCCCGGCGCGCCGCCGGGCTCGCCGTAGATGTCGTCGTCGGCGCTCGCCGGGGCCTCGCCTGGATCGGCCTCGGCGGGCGCCTCGCTCGGCACCGCGGCCGGCGCGACGAGCGCGGGGCGCCGGGGCGTCGGGGCGCGGGGCGCCAGCGCTTCCGCCGGCGGGGGCGGGGGCGCCGGCGCGGCGGCGGGGGGCGGCGCCTCGGGGACCCGGGCGGCGAGCCTGACCGCGACGACCTCCTCTTCCTCGGGGAGTTGCGGCGGCTCGATGGATCCGCTCAGGCGGGCGGCGAGGAGCGCGATGGCCGCGAACAGCAAGAGGCCCGTCGCGTACCCGATCGCGAGCCGCCTCGCCCGGTCAGGGTCGGCCTCGCCCGCATTCCACGTCTCCAGGTGCATGAAGGTTCTCGACGCAAGAGCAAGAGATCAAGGATCCACCGGACACCACGCGAAGACAGGCAGGTTCGAGCGGACTGGCCACATCCTCTGAGCGGCCGTTCCAGTGTGGTCTCTGCGTGTTGCGACAGGATGACGGCGGAGCAACGTTTCCCGCCGGCGCCCCGGCGCGGCGCTCACGCGCTCCGGCTCTCCGGCACGTCGGGGGACGCGGCGAAACGGTAGCCGATGCCGCGGACGGTCTGGATGTAGTCGCCCGCGTGGCGCAGCTTGTCGCGCAGGCGCTTGACGTGGGTGTCCACGGTCCTCGTCGTGATGCTCACGTCGATGCCCCAGACCCCGTCGAGCAGCGCGGAGCGCGTCTGCACGCGCTCGCGCGCCTCGTACAGCGCGACCAGCAGCTTGAACTCGAGGAGCGTCAGGTCGACCTCCTCGCGCTCGACCCACACGCGGTGAGCGCCCTCGTCGATCCGGAGGCACCCGAACTCGATGCATCGCTCCCCGACCGACGCGGACTGGACGCGGCGGAGCACCGCCTGCACCCGCAGCATGAGCTCCCGCACGCTGAACGGCTTGACCACGTAGTCGACGGCGCCGAGCTCGAAGCCGACGATGCGGTCGACCTCGTCGCCGCGCGCCGAGACGATCATGACCGGGATGCGCTGGGTGCCCTCGTTCTGCTGGAGGGCGCGGCACACCTCGGTCCCCGAGATGTCGGGCAGCATGAGGTCGAGCAGCACGAGATCGGGCCGCTGCTCCTGGACCAGCCGGATCGCGTCGCTCCCCTGCCCCGCGAGGACCACCTCATGCCCGGCTTGCCTGAGGTTGTAATCGAGCACCTTCTGGAGCGCCGGCTCGTCTTCGATGACCAAAATCCGCGCCATGGTGAAGAGCGCGTGTACCCGAGCGATGTGACGGCCCGATGACCGGATGGCAACAGGGCCGTGCGGCGAATGATCGCGCGGGCGGGCCGAGATGCGCTATCCTTCCCGGGATGCTGCGGACCTTGCGACTCATCGCGGCCGATGTGCGCCAGAAGGCGACCTGGTGCTACGGCAGCGCTCCACTGCCGACGATCCTGAAGACGCTGGCGACCGACGGCACGGCGGCGATGGTCCTCTACCGGCTCACGCAGGCGGCGCGGGCTCACCGGATGCCGGTGGTGGAGATGGTCCTCAACAAGACGACGAACCTCGTCGGCGGCTGCGTCATCGGGCGCGGCGCGGACTTCGGGCCGGGCTTCGTCCTCATCCACTCGAACGGCGTCGTCATCAACGGCAACGTCCGCGGCGGCTCGAACGTGCTCATCGAGCACCAGGTCACGATCGGCGCCGATCGCCGGCAGACGCCGGTGCTCGGGAGCGACCTCTTCATCGGCGCCGGGGCGAAGATCATCGGCGCGGTCACGGTCGGTGATGGCGCCAGGATCGGCGCCAACGCGGTCGTCGTGAAGGACGTGGCGCCGAACACGACGGTCGTCGGGATCCCCGCGCGGCCCGTGCAGCGGCGTGAGGACCGGGGGAACGAGGGCGCCGCGTCGCGGGCGGACGGGGGCGCGGACGCGGCGAGCTTGCCGCGGGGCTGATCGGCCCGGAGGTCTTGCCGGGCTGCCCGGCCCAGGGAGAGGGTGTTCGCCGCGCGGGGTGGGGGCCCCGCCGAACTCGCCTGAGACCTCACTCCTCCGGCAGAGCCGGAGGAGTGAGGTCTATTGGGCTCAGACACGGCCCGTCCCCCACCCCGCGCGGCGAACACCCTCTCCCTGGTCCTACGGGATCGGTGCAAAACCAGGGACGAGCCTGACCTGGGACGAGCGCCGCCCAGCGGCTCCCCCTCTCCCTGGTCCTACGGGATCGATGCAGAGCGAGGGACGAGCCTGCTCTGGGACGCGCGCCGAGCGGCGGTCGCCCGCACAGGAGACGGGCCCGGATCGGCGTTTTCTGCGCGCAAGCGCACTCAAGTGCGCTGAGCACCGAAAACGTCGAGATGGGCCCGTCTCCGAAGCGGGCGACCGCCGCTCGCTCAGCGGGGGGAGCGGGCGATGAGCGCTTGCCGGAGCTGCGCGATCTCCTGGCGGAGCGGCGCGATGAAATCGGCGCTCAGGGTGCGGTTATTCCCCCTCATCGCGCGCGCGGTGTGCCACTTGCTGAGCGCCAGCCGCGCGCCGGCGCGGATGAAGCTCCGGCCGGTCGCGCCGCGCCAGCCCAGGGTGCAACGGAGCCGGCCGATCGGCGAGCACACGAGCTCGAGCTCGTCCTGGGTGAGCATGCCGAGCGCCACCTCGTCGCGCAGATGATCCCGGATCACCCACCCCTTGCGGATGACCAGCGCCACGATGATCCCGAAGAACGCCGCCACGAAGCACAGCCACAGGAGGAGCCACGGAATGAAGACCTCCCCCATCGCGCGCCCGAGCGCGGTCGGGAGGAAATTCCACACGGCGTGGAGCGCGACGCCGAGCAGGTAGCCGCCGATCGGGGCCGCGATGCGCACCCACGTCCTCGACGACTCCCGGGCTAGCCCGAAGCCGATGCCCGTCATCGACGTGAACAGCGGGTGGAGCCACGGCGTGAAGACGCCCCGCAGGACGAACGTGCCGGCGAGCACGTCGCCGCCCTGCATCGCGGCGCGCGCGTAATACAGGACGTTCTCCACCGCGGCGAAGCCGAGCGCGCAGAAGGTGGCGTAGATGATGCCATCGACGATGCCGTCGAACTCCCGGCGCAGGAAGTAGAAGAAGCCGAACACGCCGAGCCCCTTCCAGAGCTCCTCCGCGAACGGCGCGCTGATCGACGCGCTGACGAGCTCGCCCATCGGCGCGCCGAAGCTCGCCGCGACGCCGACGTGAACGACGGTGTTGATCACGATCGAGAAGCCGGTCGCCGCGAGCGCCCCCCACAGGAACGCCATCAGCAGACACCACCACGGCTCCGGATCGAACCTGTCGATGATCGTCGGGACGAAGAGATAGATGGCGAGCGGCGGGAACGCGAAGAGCGCCCCCACGACCATCGCGCTCAGCATGTCCCCCTCGGCGCCGAGCACGCCGAGGAGGGCGAAGACCACGTTGAGCACCGCGCCCGCGAGGATGCCCATGGCCCACAGCCAGAGGCCGGCGAGGCGCCGGCGTCGGTCCGGATCGGGCTTCCGGACAGCCGCCGGATAACCCGGGAGCGGATGCGCATGCCCAGGTTGCGGCAGCGGGGTGAGATGCGGCGCGAGCACGGGGCGCAGAGGAGGGCCGGGCGGCACGGGAGCGCCGCGCTGCGGCTGGCCGCCGTACGCGGGCATCGGCGCGCCGCCCAGCGACCCGTACCCCTGCGGCGGGTGCCCTTGCGGCGGGATGCCCTGCGGCGGATGCCCCTGCGGCCCTGCCCAGTGCGGCGGATGCCCCTGCGGCGGTTGCCCCTGCAGGCCCGCCCAGTGCGGCGGGGGCCCCTGCGGCTGCGGCGGATGCCCCTGCGGCCCCGCCCAGTGCGGCGGGGGCCCCTGCGGCGGGACGCCTTGCGGCACCGGCCCGCGGTCCGCCGGCCAGTGCGGCGGCGGGCCCGAGGGGGCGGGCCAAGCGCCCTGCGCCGGAGCCCCCACGGGGACCTGCCCGCCGCCATGCGCGTGCTCCCCCGGGCGCTCCGCCGGCCGTGGTAGCTGCGGTGTGCCGGGGGAGGCAGGGCGATGCCCGCGAGGATGGTTCATGGCTCGAGCGCCCTCGCGAGGTCCCCGTGACGGCCGCTGTCCTTGCGACCGAGGCGACCGTCCACCCCACCCGTGGCGCCGGCGGAGCCGACGACGATCGGCGGGAGACAACGGCATGCGCGGAGCTGTCGTTCAAACCCGTCGGCTCGTGGCATTTCAACTTTTCTAACACGCGGCGACGCGCAGGGCATACCTCCCCGGGGCCACCTCGCGGGGCGCGCAAGCGTGGGCGCCAGCCGCATGATCACCGAGGTCGGCGCCTGGCCGCGGTCCGGACCTGGGCCAGGCCGCGCGCCGACTCCGGCGCCATGCCGCGATCCGGAGCCGTGACCGGGGTCGGCCACGGCGCCGACTGGCGGACGCCATCAGGGCGCCCGGGGGACAGGGGTGGGGAGGTGAGACGACGTCAGGGGCGGACGACGCGCGTGCCGGGAGGCGGCGCGAACTCGAACTCGGCCTTCGGGACAGGCTGGTTCACGACCGGCGCCGAGAAATCGAACCGGTTCCGGTTGCCCTGCGCGTCGAGGATCAGCACGCGACGGACCTGGTTGGTCCGCCCGTCGACGTAGAGGAGCATCTTCTGATAGGCCGGGGTCGCCTCCTTCGGCGTCCCCTCGAGGACATAGCCGCCCTCGAACTTCATCTGCGCGGCGTCGAGCAGGCGGAGCGAGAAATCCTTCGTGAGCTGCCCCTTGCCCATCAGGAACGAGAGCGCCGCCGGGTACTGCGACCCCTTCACCGGCGTCTCGAACATCTGCTCGTTCTCCTTCTCGTAGACCTTGATCGTGACGCCGTCGGAGACGACGCGGTTCCCGTTCGGCGCGTCGTAGGTCCAGCTCATCTTGCCAGGCTTCTCGAAGATCACCTTGCCGGTGGAGACCTTCTTCACGTCCTGGACCTTGATCGTGTACGTCTGCTTGAAGGTCGCCTTGAAGGTCCTGGTGGAGTCGTAGAACTGCTGGACGCGCCTGCCGAGCTCCTCGGCGGTGGGGCCCGCGGCCTGGGACTCGCCCGCGGTCGCGACCACGACCGTGAGGGGCGCCGTCAGCCCGATGAGGCACGCGGCAGCGAGGCGGTAAAGTGAGGTTCGCGTCATCCTTCCCGATCTCCTTTGATGTCCACAGGCGCCTGGCCTGGGCTCCTCGTGAGCCAGGGGCGCCGGCGTTCGCTCGCCGGCTCCCCTCTCGGCCGCCGCCCTCGCAGGAGGCCGGGGCGCGCCGCTCTGTTTTCGATTTGGACGCGGCGCGAGCGCGACCGATGCAGCCCTCCATAGCACACGGGTCGTGCGCCCGGACCGCCCACGCCGCCGGGCGGGCCCGGCGGCAGGTCGGACCCACGTTGCCGGACCCACGTTGAGCCGTTGCCGGACCCACGTTGAGCCGAGGCGGCCCGCCGCCGCCGGGGTTGACCCGGCGCGTCCCAGGTTGAGCCGAGGCAGCCCGCCGCCGCCGGGGTTGACCCCACGTTCAGCCGAGGCGTACCCGCCGCTGCCGGGATCGGCGCGGCGCGGGCGCGCCCGACGCCGCCAGGGCCGCCGCGAAGCTCGCGGCGCTGAGGTGCGTCATGGCGATGGCCAGCGCGTCGGCCGCGTCCGGCCGCGGGGGCGCGGCGAGCCGCAGGACCGCGGTCATCACCTGGGCCACCTGCGCCTTCTCGGCCGCGCCCCGGCCCACGATGGTCCGCTTGACCAGGGCCGGCGGGTACTCCGCGACCGGCAGGCCGGCCCGCGCCAGCCGGAGCAGCACCACGCCGCGCGCGTGGCCGAGCTTCGCCGCGCTCTGCGCGTCCTTCGCGAAGAACAGGCTCTCCACCGCCGCCGCGTCGGGCGCGTGCGACGCGATCACGCGCTCGAGCGCGTCGTCGATCTCCACGAGCCGGTCGGCGAACGTCCCGCTCGTGTCGACGTCGATGACGCCGTGCGCGACGTGCTCGATGCGCGTGCCCTGCCGCGCGAGCAGCCCCCAGCCGAGGTGGCGCGACCCGGGATCGATGCCGAGGACCCGCATCCGCTCAGCACGCCCCGTGCGACGGGGCCACGGCGTGGGTCGGGAAGCCGGGCGGCCGGGGGATCGGCTCGCCGTGCTCGCCGCGCTCGACCGCCTCGAGCGCGCGCCGCGGGAAGATCTTGTGCGGGTTGAGCAGGCCCTTCGGGTCGAACACCGCCTTGATCCGGCGCTCCAGCGCGATGAGCTCCGGCGACTGCTCGAGCGCGAGGAACTCGGCCTTCGACGTGCCGATGCCGTGCTCGCCGCTCAGCGTGCCGCGCATGCCGATCACCGCGCGGAACAGGCGCGACAGCGCCGCCTCCACCTGGGGGACGAGCTCCGGATCGCTCCAGAGCAGGTTGACGTGGAGGTTGCCGTCGCCGGCGTGGCCGTAGGTCAGCATGCGGACGCCGGTCGCCGCCGAGATCTCCGCGACCTCGTCGAGCAGCGCCGGGATCTTGTCGCGCGGGACCACGACGTCCTCGGAGATCTTGAAGCGCGCCATGGCGCGCGTCGTGGGCGAGAGCTGCCGCCGCGCCTCCCAGAGCCGGTCGCGCTGCGCCTCGTCCTGCGCGACGAGCACGTCGAGGGCGCCGGCGTCCATGCAGACCTCCCCCACCCGCTCGGCCTGGACCTCGCAGTCCGCGGGCTCGCCGTCGACCTCGATGATCAGCATCGCGCCCGCGCGCTCGTCGACCCCGACGCCGCGCGCCCGCACCGCGTCGAGCGTCGGGCGGTCGAGCAGCTCCAGGCAGCGCGGCACCACGCCGGCCGCGACCAGGGCGCTCACGGCGCGGCCGCTCGCGCGCACGTCGGGGAACAGGCAGAGCAGGGTCATGACCGACGGGGGCTTCGCGATGAGCCGCAGCGTCGCCTCGGTCGTGATCGCCAGCGTGCCCTCGCTGCCGACCAGCAGCGCCGTGACGTCGTAGCCGGTCACGCCCTTCACCGTGCGCCGGCCGGCGCGCAGGCGCGTCCCGTCGACCAGGATCGCCTCCAGGCCGAGCACGTACTCCCGCGTGACGCCGTACTTGAAGGCCCGCGGACCGGCGGCGTTCTCGGCGATGTTGCCGCCGAGCGCGCACATCTTGAGCGAGTTCGGGTCGGGCGGGTAGAAGAGCCCCTCGGCCTCCACGGCCGCGTGCAGGTCGGCGAGGATCACACCCGGCTCGACGACCGCGACCTGCTCCTCGCGGCTGATCTCCTTGATGGAATTCATGCCGATCGTGGCGATGACGATCCCGCCCGCGACCGGCACGGCGCCGCCCGACTTGCCGCTGCCGGCGGCGCGCGGCACGACCGGCACCTCCGCCTCGCTCGCCGCCCGCACCGCCTTCTCGATGTCGGCCGCCGACGACGCGAGCACCACCGCGTCCGGGGTCACCGGCGGCTGATCCGACTCGTCCCCCGCGTAGGCGGCGCACCCGTCGGCCTCGGTGATGACCTTCGACGGGCCGAGCGCGCGCTCGAGGAGCCGGCGCGCCTTGTCGATGGCCAGCGCCGACGGGCGGGGAAACGTGGGGTGAAGTCGCATCGGCCCTATTTACCGCGGATCGGGCGGCGATGCTGCGGGATCCGCGCGGGCGGGCTGGGGCGCGGGGGCGCGCCGAGCCATCGAGCAGGCGCGGGGTCGCGCGCGGCGCCGCGCCGTCAGAGCAGGTCCAGGAAGGCGAGGAGCGCCTCGATCTCGCCGGGATCCAGCGCGGCGAGGCCCGCGCCCGCGGGCGCGCCGTCGTGGAAGAAGGCGCCCTCCGCGGCGGCGGCGCCGGCAGGGGCGGGCCGCGCGTCGAACCGCGCCCGCTCGAGGACCTCGCGCAGCGTCTTCGCCGAGCCGTTCGTGAAGTACGGCCTCTTCTTGTAGAGCCGCCGGAGCGACGGCACCCGCGCCCCGTCCTCGTGCACGTACGGCACGACGCCGGTCTTCTCGTAGCCGGCCCTCCCCCACACGATCGCCCCCTCCGGCGCGAGCACGAGCGCCTCCCAGCGCTCGAACGGCACCGCCGACCCGGGGTCGTCGCTCTTTAGCACGGGCGCGTGGCAGCGCGCGCAGCGATCGTGGAACACCCGGGCGCCGGCGCGCTCCAGCGCGGTGAAGCGCGCGCGGCCCTGGGCGGCAGGGTTCCTGCGGTGCGAGAACGCCATGAGGAAGCTCATGAGCGCGCGGCGGAGCGCCTCCGGGCGCAGCTCGGCGCGCCCTTCGCCGGTGACGCCGAGCTCCGCGAGCCACGGCGCGTCCCCGGGCGACAGCGAGAACCACGGGTCGTGGCCGCTCCGCGCGCCGGCGACGCGGAACTCGTTGTCCGCGACCGCGGTGAGATCGGGATCGAGGGCGCGGGAGAAGTGGGGGCGGTTGTTGAACAGGCCGAGCAGCGGCTTGGTCGTGGCGCGCACGTCGCCCCGGCCCGTGTGGTGGGTGCGGCCGTCGACGTAGCCCTCGAAGTGGCACGTCTCGCACGTGAACCGGCTGAGCGGCCCGTCGGTCCTGTTCCACGGCGCCATGAGCGACGTGAAGAACAGCGCCTCGCCGAGGCGGACCTCGGCGGAGCGGCCGTCCTCGCCGTCGTCACGGACCGGGCGCTTCGCGACCGCACCGCCGTCGCCGCCCGCGTCGAGCAGCCACGCGTCGAGCAACGGGTTCGCGTAGGCGAGGGCGCCGCCGCCGAGCGGGGCCATGGCGGCGACGCCGGGCGCGAGCGGGCGCGTGGTCACCTCCGGCGAGGCCGAGAGGCCGGCCTCCGTCGCGCGAAAGACGAGCTCGGCGCGGCGGTCGCCGCCGTAGCCGGTCGCGATCACGCGCGCGCCGGCCGAGCCGGGGAGCGCAGAGAGCGCGATCGCCTTCGGGGTGAGGACGCCGTGCTCGGAGACGTTCACGGCCGCGAGCCGCGTCACCTCGGGCCGGGCCCCCGCGGTGACGCGGTAGAGGAAGACGAAGGAGTCGATATAACCGAACGAGCCGCCGGTCCGATCGAGCGGGTGATCCTCGACGCCGCCCGCGGCGAGCAGGAGCCCTCCTCCGAGCCCGTCGCCACCGGGCCGGTCGCCTCCGGGCCGGTCGCCTCCGGGCCCGCCGAGCTCGAGCGCGTCGAAGCTCCAGATCGGGCCGTCATGGCGGATCCGCGCCGCGCCGTCCGGGAGCGGGTGGCCGTCGGCGCCGACTGGGAGCACGACGAGCGTGTGGTCGAGGAGGCAGTTCACGAGGAGGTGGCGGCCGAGGCGCACGACGCGGATCGGGCCGGCGCCGATCGGCAGCTCCGCGCGCTCCACCGGGAGGCGTCCATCCGCGCCGGCGGGGCCGGGGCGCAGCGTGAGGAGCGCCCCGGCGCGCTCGTCGAGCGCGTAGAGGACGCCCTCGGGGCCGGCGGCGAGATCGCGGACGCCGTGGAGGCCCGCGAGCTCGATGCGGCCGGCGGGCTCGAGCGCCGCGCCGCGGAGCGCATAGCGGAAGAGGACCGGCGACGCCTCGCCGCTCGCGTAGACGTCGCCGGAGGCCGTGACCGCGACCCCCGTCGGCGAGGCGGGCGCGGGGGCGCGGGAGAGCTCGCGCAGCGAGGCGTCGAGCAGGACGAGCGCGTCGCGGCCGCGGAGCGGCGAGAGCAGCGCGGGGGCGGCGGGCGCGGCGGGCGCCTCGGGCGCGGTCGGGCGGCCCGCGGGCGCCACCGGCTGGAGCGCGATCGGATCAGGTCCGAGCAACCGATCGGAGCTGGGCAGGCGCGCGAAATCGGTGGCCGCGCGGCGGGTCGCCTCGAACCGCCGCAGCGGCGTGAGCGGATCGGGATCGCCGCCGCCGCCGGGAGCCGGCGACCCGGAATCGGGATCGCCGCCGCCGCCGGGAGCCGGCGACCCGGAGCGGGCGTCGCAGGCCGCGGCGGCGAGGGCGATGGACAGCGCGAGCGCGAGGTGCTTCGCGTTCATGCCTCGAGCAGGCGGGGCGGCGGGCAGCGCCGCGCGAGGATCACCAGCCGCCCGTGCTGGCGGGCTTCGCGGTCTCGGCGGCCGCCGGCTTCGCGGGCTCGGCCTTGGACGCGGGCTGCGCCGCCTCCGCCGTGGCGGCGGCCTTGGTGGGATCGGGCTTCGGCTGCTCGGGCTTGCTCTCGCAACCGAAGGCACACACGGCGCCGAGCGCCACAAGCACGGTCAAGAATGTCTTCATGGGGCTCCTCCTCGATGAGCGGGCACAGCGAAGCACATCCGTCCGGGCCCCGGAAGAGCATCGTTCCGTCCGCAGGGAGCACAGACGGCACGCGGGTTGCTCGTGAGGCAGCCGGGGGTCAGCGGAGCGGGCGCCGGGCGTCGTTCAGGCGAGATGCGCTGCGGGAGCCGGGCGCTGTTCAGGCGAGATGGCGTGCTCCGAGCAGAGGCAGCCGCCCCTGAGGCGGCGCCTCGATATCGAGTGAGAGGAAGCGGAGAGCGCTGCGCTGGGAGGAGCCCGAGGGGCTCTTCCCAGCGCAGGCCCTGCGTCCTTTCACTTGCCGAACCAGTCGATGAATTGCTGGCCGAGCTCGCGGCGGCCCTTGTCGTTGGCGTGGCAACCGTCGCTGTTCTCGTCCGCTGCCAGCGGGCCCAGGCTACCAGGGTAGATGACGTTCAGGCTCGGGTCCGCAGCGGCTTCCTTGGCGATGCGGTCCGTCTTGTCCGGACCGCCGTTCCCCGCGAGGAAGCAGCTGTTCGGGTCGTCGTAGAGGGGCTGGCCGGTGATGTAGATGGTGGCGTTGGGGGCGCGCGAGCGCACGTTGGCGATGATCTGCTTGGCCTCGTCCAAAGTGACCATGTTGGAGAAGATGCACAGCATCACCCAGACGGCTTCCGGTTCGCCGTACTGGCTCATCGCGTTCTCGAACGCACGCCACACGCCGTCGCTGTTGTTGGCCCAGTTCTGGACGACCTGCCCGTTGTACTGGCCGATGGGCGGCCACAGCCGTTCTCCGTCGAGCATCTGGTAGCCCTCGGCCACGTTCACCGACATCGAGCAGCCGAGGTAACCGAGCGTACGCGCGCCTCCAGTGGACGGCATGAAACCGCCCGCGCCGTCGGTGCCCCCGGTGCCCGGGGCTCCGCCCGTGCCGACGGCTCCGCCCGTGCCTCCGCCCGTGCCGGGGGCTCCGCCCGTGCCGGGGGCTCCCCCCGTACCGGGGGCTCCGCCCGTGCCGGGGGCTCCACCGCTCGTGGTTCCTCCCGAGCTCGCTTCGCCGGCGCCATTTCCTCCAGCGCCGGCACCTTCAGCCGGGGAGCCACCGGTACCAGGATCCGTACCCCCGGTCTCGACTCCGGCGCCTCCCGACCCCGAGCCACCGCCCGGATCGTCCTCTGAACCGCAGGCTCCGAGGCAGAGCATGGTGATCCCCAGAGCGCAGCGTGCAACCCATCTGCAGGAAGGAATAAGAGAGTTCATCTTTGGCACTTTCGTGTGAAAGGGGCAGCCGTTGGTCAGGACCGCGCGAGGCTCTCAGCTCCGCCATCGGTCACCCCCGTTCTACTGCCGGTGCAAACCGTGGGTAGCCGGTGAGATCGTCGCTGCCCCCCACGGACAAATTTGTCATCCCCCCTCAGCGGACGAATCAGCGCGTGTTTCCCCGGCATGTCACGAGGAACGCGCCGCTGGCCGCCGCTGGCGGAGGGCGAGCGGGGGGCCAGAACGCCGATCACGTTGAAGTTCCGCAGCGATCAGCCGATGGGAGAGAAGACCGCGAGGGCGCATCTCTCAGACTGACGATGGCTCCCTGGTGATGATTGCCGCCCCCCGGGCATTCGTGTTAACCGTCAACCAAGCTCGTCCGGTCGCGCTCGAGGCCCGAAGCCCGAACCGCCGCCCCCTCAGCGGTCACCGACGTGAACGTGGGCGTGGACGTCTGAGCGTCCATGACATCTCGCCTAACCTTGCGAAATCCCTCACATTTGCCCTGGGGAGCAAAGTCCTATCATTTCGAGGACTTGAGCGAGATGTGACGGATAATGAGACGTCCACGTCCACGCTCCGCGATGGATCCGCCGAGGGCCATAACCTTTTGAATTTGTACGAGCTTCATCCCGTTCGGCGATGTAGCAGTGCTCGTCAGGGGTCCGGTGTCAGCTGGGGAGATTTGCGCGGCGTGGAGGCAAGGGATTGCTGTTCTGAACGGGCGAGAACACCGCAATTGCGCAAGCGCAAAGGGAGCACATCACGAGGGATGACCCGACAAGGAGGCACGCAAGGCCGCCCCGGAGCGCGCTCCGCTCACCCGCGCTTGCGCGCCCCGCGCTCGAGCTCCTGGTACATACGCACCTTCTTCTCGATGATCTCGAGGTGCGCCTCCTGCTCCGCGAGCTTCGCCGCCACCTCGTCGCGGTGCGCCTCGAGCAGCGCGCGCCGCTCGGAGATCGTGTCGTCCCCTCTCCGCACGAGCGCCGCATAGGCGAGCATGCGCCGGATCGGCATCCCCGTCGCGTGCAGCTTGCGCAGGAACTCGACCCACCGCACGTCGTCCGGGCCGTAGCGACGGTGACCGCTCCGCGCCCGCGACACCGGCCGGATGAGCCCGATGCGCTCGTAGTAGCGGAGCGTGTGCGCGCTCGTCCCGGTCGCGGCGGCGACCGCCGCGATCGTCAATGCCGCGGCCGCCTCGGGGCCCGGCCCGGAGGCGCGCGGCAAGCGCGGCGCGCCCCCGAGCGGCGAGCGTGCCGCGGCCCTCACCGGTTCACGAGCCCCATGACGGCCTCCGGATAGCGCAGGCCGGCGGCCGCGCCCTTCGGCATCACCGCGTCGAGCCGCGCGAGATCGCCCGCGGAGAGCGCGATCGCCTCCGCGGCGACGTTCTCCTCGAGGTAGCTCCGGCGCTTGGTGCCGGGGATCGGGACGATGAAATCCCCCTGCGCGAGCACCCACGCGAGCGCGAGCTGCGACGCCTTCACGCCCCTCTCCCGCGCGAGCTCCTCCACCTTCGCGACCCGATCGAGGTTCTTCTGGAAATTCTCGCCCTGGAAGCGCGGCGACGTGCGGCGGTAGTCGTCCGGCGCGAGATCCTCGAAGCGCTTGATCTGGCCCGTGAGGAAGCCGCGGCCGAGCGGGCTGTAGGCGAGGAAGCCGACGCCGAGCTCGCGGCAGGTGGCCAGCACCTCGTCCTCCGGATCGCGCGTCCAGAGCGAGTACTCGGTCTGCACCGACGCGAGCGGGTGCACGGCGTGGGCGCGCCGGAGCGTCGCCGCGCTCGCCTCCGAGAGGCCGATCGCCCGCACCTTGCCGGCCTTCACGAGATCCGCCATGGCGCCGACGCTCTCCTCGATGGGCGTCTTCGGGTCGACGCGGTGGAGCTGGTAGAGGTCGATGACGTCGACGCGGAGCCGCCCGAGGCTCGCGTCACAGGCGGCGCGGATGTACTCCGGAGCGCCGTTGATGCCGCGGATCGCGCGATCGTTCGGATCGCGGACGATGCCGCACTTGGTCGCGAGGACGACGCGATCGCGGCGGCCCTCGATGGCGCGGCCGACGAGCTCCTCGTTCGTGAACGGACCGTACATGTCCGCCGTGTCGAGCAGCGTGACGCCGAGCTCGAGGGCGCGGTGGATGGTGGCGATCGACTCGGCCTCGTCGCGGGGGCCGTAGAAGTCGCTCATGCCCATGCAGCCGAGACCGATGGCAGAGACCTTCAGGGGACCGAGCGTGCGCGTGTGCATGGTGGGCTCCTCCTCGCCGCGGAGATCGCCCGCGGCGACGCTGTTGACGAACGCCACCGTAGGAGTTCGAGCGCGCTCGAAGTCAAGGGGAGGATGCACATCCGCGCGGGCGGCCGCGATTCATCGCTCGCGGCAGGCCCGCGCCGCGCTCAGGCCTGCTTCACGGCCGTGAACGGATCCACGTACGGAGCGGCCCCGATCTGCTCCCACGTGTCGTGGAGCCCGTCGTGGTACGTGACCGGCACCCCGGTGAGGTCCGCGCCGTCGAGGCAGTTCAGGTTCACGGAGTAGAACTCCCCGCCGAGCTCCGGGATGTCCCCGTGCCCGAAGACGCGGAGGCCACAGGTCTTGCAGAAATGGGCATGGCCGGCCCCGGTCCGCGAGTAGCCGCCGAGGACCTCCTGGCCGGCGACGAGGCGGAAGGCGCCCGGCCTCACCAGGGTGCCCCACCACGCGGTCTTCTTGCAGATGGTGCAGTTGCACCGGGTCGTCCCCTCGCTCGGGTCGAAGTCGGCCTCGAAGCGCAGGGCGCCGCAGTGGCAGCTTCCCCGGTAGGTCCGGACACCAGAGGTCATCGTCGTTTGCGCGGAGGCGGTGTTGGTCATGGGCGGATGCTCCAGGGATGGGGGCGGGCGCGCTCGGGCGCCTCGCCCGTGGGATGAGGGGAAGCTACGATGGGTCGCGGACAGATCCGGTCCTCGATGGAGACGAGCCGCACATGATCCAGACCTCCGCGCGCCTGCTGAAGCTCCTGTCGCTGCTCCAGTCCCGGCGCTTCTGGACGGGCGGGGAGCTCGCCCGCGCGCTCGAGGTGACCGAGCGCAGCGTCCGGCGCGACGTGGACCGGCTCCGGAGCCTCGGGTACCCGGTGCACGCGACCACCGGCGTCGGCGGCGGATACCAGCTCGGCGCCGGCAAGGAGCTGCCGCCGCTGCCGCTCGAGGACGACGAGGCGGTCGCCGTCGCCGTGGGGCTGCGCGCCGCGGCGACCGGGCCCGTGAGGGGGCTGGAGGAGGCGTCGGTCCGCGCGCTCGGCAAGCTCACGCAGGTGCTCCCCAAGCGGCTCCGGCGCAAGGTGAGCGCGCTCGACGCCGTGAGCGTGCGGATGGGCGACGCGGGGCCCACCTTCGACGCGGACGCGCTGGCCGTGATGGCGAACGCGTGCCGCGACGCCGAGGTGCTCTGCTTCGACTACAGCAGCCGGAAGGACGAGGCGAGCGCGCGCCGCGTCGAGCCGTACCGGCTCGTGCACTCGAGCCACCGCTGGTACCTCCTCGCGTACGACCTCGACCGGGGAGCCTGGCGGACGTTCCGCGTCGATCGCATCCAGGGGAGGCCGAGGGCCGGGCGCCGCTTCACGCCGCGCCCGCTGCCCTCCGACGACGTGGCCGCCTACGTGGCGCGGGCGGTCTCGCCGGAGGCGTACCGAAAGCGCGCGCGCGCGACGGTGCACGGCCCCGCGCACGCCGTCTCGGCGCGGCTGACCTGGGGGGCCTGGCAGGTCGAGGCGCTCTCGCCGGACCGGTGCGCGGTCTCCTCCGGCGGCGCGAGCCTCGCGGAGATCGCGTTCCAGCTCGGGTTCGTCGGGTTCGACTTCGAGGTGCACGAGCCCGCGGAGCTCGTCGAGCACATCCGCCGCCTGGCCGAGCGCTTCACGCGGGCCTCCACGGCGAGCCGCGACGCGCGGCCCGCGGCGCGGGCCCCGGAGCAGGCCCCGGAGCGCTCCGCCGCCCTCACGCGAGCAGATCCGGCTTGAAGAGGAGCGCCACCGCGAGGCCCAGATTTCTTGGCGTCCTCGGCGCCCTGGCGGCTCCTCTCTCGCTCGATCGACGTGATCGGCGCTCTACGAGCGCCGCCGGAGGATGTGCTGGAGTAGCTGGCGCGAGATGCTGAGGAGCTTCGCCGCCTTCCGCCGGTTTCCTCCGGCGCGCGCGAGCGCCTCGTCGACCATGACGGTGCGCACCTGCTCCTCGACGTCCTGGATCGACGCCCGCCCCACCGCCGCGCGCACCTGCGGCCGGAGATCGGGCGGCCGGGCCAGCGCGTCGTCGATCGCGCGCTCCAGCTCCTCGAGGTGCAGCGGCTTCGCCAGGAACGAGCGCACGCCCATCTGGGCGAGCCGGAACGAGACCGCCGGGCTCGCCGAGCCGCTGATGGCCACGATCGTCGGCGCGACAGCGCAGGTCATGGCCCGCTCCACGACGTCGACGGCGTCCCCGTCCGGGAGCATGACGTCGGCGATGATCCCTTGAAACACCCCGCCCGCGAGCGCGCGATGCGCCTCGGCCACCGACGCGCAGACGATGACCTCGGCGCCGCGCGTCTCGAGCGCCTCGCGCAGCGCGCGCCGGAGCCGCGCGTCGTCCTCCACGATCAGCCAGCGCAGCATCGCGTGATAGCATGCCCCCGGTCCATGGAGGCGCATAGTCTCAAGAGGGCGGAGCGGGCCAGCCTCCCGGCGCTGTCGACCGAGGCCCAGCTCGACGCCCTCATCACGCGCGAGGCGCTGCGGGGCGAGCGCACCGCCTCGATCGCGCGGAGCGTCTTCTGCGCGGCGCTCCTCGCGCGGTTCGTCGCCGTCCACACGCCGATGGCGCCCGGCTCGTACGCCCGCGTGTTCATCGAGGTTCCGCTGCTCCTCGGCGCGGTCGCCGCCTCGCTGTACGTGTGGTGGAGGAGCCGGCGCATCGACGCCTCCCCCCACCTGCTCCTCTTCTCGGTCGGCGTCGACGCGCTCCTGTGCTTCCTGGCGCTGCTGCCGAACGTGCTCTGGCCCTGGGAGGGCTACCCGGGGATCTTGCAGTTGCCCGATACGGCCGCGCTCCTGATCACGGTGTCCACGAGCGCGTTCCGGCTCGTCCGCCGGGCGGTGCTCCTCGCGACGGCGGCGAACATGCTCTCCGTGCTCGCGCTCATCGCGCTCGATCGCGCGCTGAACGGCAGCCACGACCACGATCTCTGGATACCAGCGTCGCTGTTCTTCATCCTGCTCCTGACGGCCGCCAGCGCGGCGCTCCTCGTCACGACGCGCACGCTCCGCGTCGTCGAGCTCGGGGCGCGCTCCACGCTGCGCACAGAGCGCGCGCAGCGGAATTTGAGCGTCGTGCTGCACGAGCACCACGACGTGAAGACCTCGCTCTCGGCCGCCCTCATCGACGCCGATCTCCTCCGGCGGGAGCTCCTTCGGGTCGAGTCCGCGAGCGCCGAGCGCATGTTGCGAAAGCTGGAGCAGCTCCGTGAGAGCGTCGAGGAGGTCGCCTCGACCATGGGGCACATCCGCGAGCGGACGATCCGCGAGCTCGACGCGCTGCGCGCGGCGGCCCCCGCCGAGATCGGCGAGGCGACCCGCGGCGCCCTCCGGGTCGTCCGGCGGCGCTATCAGGCGGTGAAGGTCGACGTCACGGAGCGCGCGGAGCGCACCGCGGTCCTGTTCGCGGGGGGGCACGACGTGCTGGAGCGCGTGCTCCTGAACCTCCTCGTCAACGCGTGCGAGGGGACGGGCGAGCGCGGGGCGTCCAGCGTGACGCTGGACGCGCGGCCGCTGGGCGGCGGGCGGGTGGCCATCGAGGTGAAGGACGACGGCCCAGGGTTCCACGACACGCCGCGCCCGAAGCCGGGTGGGTCCGGACAGGGGCTCGGCTTCGTGGCCGGCATGGTGGAATCGAGCGGCGGGCTCGTCCTGCGCGCCAACCTCCCGGGGGGCGGCGCCAAGGTCACGCTCGAGCTGCTCGAAGCCCCCGTGTGACGGCGGAGCGCACCAGCGCACGGCGCCCAGCCAGGGGGGCAAAAACATTTGCCCTCATCGTACCACGGGCCATGCGGTACGCCTCGGTGCCGAAATGGATGCTCGCGTGGACTCCATCGCCCGCAAACCTCTGAAGGATGACTCTTTATGAAGAAAGCCAGCCCGATGACAGGTCCTGTATCGGCTCCAGCCTGGAGCGCGCTCGCCGCGGTCGCGCTGACGCTCGCGGCCTCCGGCCCGGCGAGCGCACAGGCGCGGCGCTCGCCGATCTTCGATGCCGCGCTGAACGCTCCCGGCCGACCGCTGCGCGGGTTCGCCGATCTCCACACCCACCCGATGGCGCACCTCGGCTTCGGGGGGCACGTGCTCCACGGCGCTCCCGACGTCGACGTGCTCATGGCGCCGGGGACCATCTACGATCCCAGCGGTCAAGGCATCTCAGGCGCCACGTGCAACGGGTCGATGCGGCGCGCCGCCAGCATCGCGGAGGCGCTGGGGACCAGCTACAGCACGCACCGAGGGCACGACCTCCTCAAGAACAAGTGCGGGAACCACGTCCGCCAGATCGTGCTCGGGGAAATGGCGAAATCCCACGGCATCCGCTCGTTCCAGGTCGAGCGCCCCGTGGGATACCCGACGTTCGCGCACTTCCCGGCGCACAACGATATCCTGCACCAGCAGATGTGGGTCGACTGGATCCGGCGCGCGAAGGAGGGGGGCCTCCGGGTGATGGTCGCGCTCGCCGTCAACAGCCGCACGCTCGCCCACGGCGTCGAGGCGAGCCCGCCCATCGACGACAGGGCGTCGGGCAATCTCCAGATCGACGAGCTCGTCCGCTTCGTCGGCAAGCACGGCACGTGGATGGAGATCGCGCGTTCATCCGGCGATCTCCGGCGCATCGTGGAGCGGAACAAGCTCGCGGTGATCGTCGGCGTCGAGCTGGACGACATCGGCAACTTCGTGTGGAACAAGACGGCGCCGACGGAGGCCCAGGTGCGCGCGGAGATCAGGCGCCTGCACGGCCTCGGCGTGCGCTACGTGTTCCCGGTCCACCTCACCGACAACCGCTTCGGCGGCGCCGCCGCCTACGAGGACGAGGTGGCGCGCGCCAACCGCTTCCAGACGGGCAAATGGTGGGACCTCGAGTGCTCCCGCGGAGAGGGCATCACGAAGCGGATCCGGTCGGGGAACGATCTCTTCAAGCTGATGAAGCTCGGCGCCGCCGGCGGTCACATCCCGCTCCCCAGCTGCAAGCCGGGGGAAGGCCACAAGAACCGCCTGGGGCTCTTGCCCATGGGCCGCGTCGCCATCAACGAGATGATGAAGCTCGGGATGATCATCGACATCGATCACATGTCCCAGAAGATGGTGAGCGACGTGCTCGCGTTCACCCGCTCGACGCCCGGCGGCGCGTACCCGCTCGTCTCGGGGCACAACGGGCTCCGCGGCTCGAGCGGCAACGAGAACGGCCGGACCGCCGCTCAGTACACGGAGATCGCCGCGCGCGGCGGGCTCGCGGGCGTCGGCTTCGACGGCTCCGACGCGCGGAGCTTCCTGCGGAACGCGGCCGCCGCGGCGGCGATCACGTCGGGCGGCAAGCCGCTCCAGATCGCCCTCGGCTCGGACATCAACGGGATGGTCGTCATGCCGCGCTCTCCCGAGTGCCAGGCCCCCCGGGACCAGGTGGTGACGGTGCCAGGCGACGCCTGGCGCCACCCGCCCGCGCAGCTCCGGTGCACGGGGGGGAGCGAGATCGACGTGCGCTCCGCGCGCATCGGCTGCCTCGACATCCAGACCAGCGGAAACCTCACGGGCCTCGTCGGCCGCGCTTGCAACGGGAAGACGTCCTGCTCTTACAAGGCTCCGACCCCCGACGAATACAGCCGTGCCGGTGTACGGGCCGCGACGCGCACGTTCTGTACGCAGGCCATGGAGATCGTGTACCGATGCGTCGCTCCGGCCGCCCGGGCGTGCGTCGATTACTCGAGCTTCCCCAAGGCCCGGATGGGGAGCCGCTCGTGGGATTACAACGAGGAGGGGGTCGTCCACATCGGGCTCTTCCCGGACTTCCTCAAGCACGTCGAGGCGCTCCCGGGCGGAGCGCAGCTCATCGACCGGCTCTACAACGGCGCCGAAGGCTTCGCGCAGATGTGGGCGAAGGCCGAGGCGGTCGGCCGCTCCGTCCGCTGATCCGTGAACGTCCGTCCCGGAGCTGGGGCGCTGCAGAGGACGAGGTAGGCGGCGGAGCCGGCCACCGGCCCCGACGTGGGGCCGGTCCAGGTCCCGCCGCTACTGGCGCAGCCAGGCCACGATGAACTTTGTCGTGTTCTTCCCCGGGTTGAACATGTCGCCCTCGTTGATGGTCGCCGAGAAATCGATGATTCGGTCCCCGGACTGGGACGCGCTATACCCGACAGCGCCGTTGTGGCCATCGATTTGCACGGTGATCGAGCCGGGGACGATGTTCGTCGGGCTCGCGATCTGCCTGAAGCAGCCCCGCGTGCCGGGCCAGCCGCTGTTGCAGGTCACCGACGAGATACCTATCCCGAGCGCCTGCTCCGCCTCGCCCACGGCCTCATCGCTCAGCGCCTCATCGCCCAGGGCCTCATCGCCCTCCTGCGCGATGCAGCCGGCGAGCGCCATGGAAGCGAGAATGGCGATCGCCCCCGTGAGCTTCCTGAGGAGCTTCGCGCCCCGGCCCCCGCCGCTCGAACGAGCTCGTCGCCCATCGCTGGGCCGGGCCACGGTGAGGTTCTCCTGGCATTCGAGGAGCGCGTCTTTTCCACCCTTGATGTCGTGTGTCATGTGGTGCCTCTGTTCATGCTTCCGGTGTTTGTCGTTCCAGCGGCGTGGCCGTGGCGAGCGTCTCGTCGGCGTCGCGCGCTACCTGGGCGCAGGCGCGGAAGCCGACGCGCCGACCCACCACGGAGAGCCGGGGATCCCCGCCGGATCGGCCACGGGCAGTCGTCCCTCTCGTGCAGGCCGGAGCCAATGCCGGGCCTGCGGCGAGATGGCGCTATCCGGGCCGATCTGTCCCTCAGGCGTTGCTGGTCGCGGAGCTCGTGTGAGGACCGCGCCTTGGCGAGGAGGTAGTACCGCACGGTCAGATGCACGATAAGGGCAAATTTTCTTGCCCCACCGGGCAAATCTTCTTGCCCCCACGCGCATGCGCGCCTTGCGCCCCCCGCTGCCGGACCCTCCGATGCGTAGCAGCGGGCGCGCTGCTGCCCTCAGGCGCCGAGCCGGCCTCCGCATATCTCGTTGTCAGCTCGGGTCAGACGCGGCGAGGTACGGAAACCGTGTCAAACGTACGCGCCGCGTGCCGCGGGGCGCTCCGCTCGGGTGAAAGTTGCCGCCCGGTCTGCTCCGCACCACATTCCACCACCTGCATGGCCTCAGAACGCAAGGCCCACCGCGGCCTCACCCTCGTCGGGCTCATCCTGTCCCTCGCCATGGCCGCCCTCGAGTCGACGGCGGTCGCCACCGCGATGCCGACCGTGATCGGCGACCTCGGCGGCATTCGAGAGTACGCCTGGGCCACGACCGCCTGCCTGCTCCCCTCGTCGGTGCTCGTCCCCATCTGCGGCGATCCGTCGGTCGTGCAGCACCTCGGGGAGGCGCTCACGTCGGGGCTCACGACGGTGCTCTGGATCATCGCGGCCATGGGCGTGGTCGGGTTCATCTCGGCGCGCTGGTTTCCGCATGTGCCCCTCCAGGCCGGGGAGGACAAGGCCGTCGCGCCGCCGAGCTCCTCCTCACGGGGCCCTTCGTTGTGAAGGGGGGAGTACGGGGAAGAGGGGGGGCTGCTTGTGAGCGGAGACCCATGAGCTGGTTGCGGGCGATCGCGGGGGCGGGGCTGTGGCTCGCGATCGGCGGGGCGGGGTGCGAGGACCAGCGTATCGTGATCGGTGCGCTCGCGCGGGGGCACGACGGGGGCGTCGCGGGCGCGCCAGAGCGGCCGCGGTTCGAGGCGCCGACGGCGATGGCGGAGCTCAACAGCAGCGGAAGGGAAGAGGACCCGACCCTCACGGACGATCTGCTCGAAATCTATTTCATGTCCGATCGCGGGGGGAACCGGGACATCTGGACGTCGCGGCGGGCAGCGGTGGGCTCGCCCTGGGACCCGCCGCGCGCCGTGGAGAACATCAACCTGGCCGAGAGCATCGAGGATACCCCCTGCGTCTCCGGGGATGGGCTCCGGATCTGGTTCTACAGCAGGCGCGAGCCGGAGGGCATCTGGCTGGCCGAGCGCGAAAGCCGGGACGACCCGTGGGGAACGCCAGCGCACGTGGACACCCTCGCCGTCGAGGGCGCCACGGTGATGGGCCCTCACGTCGATCCCGCAGGGCTCCACGTCGTGACCGGCGTCACGCCCGCGGACGCGGAGACGTACCTCGCGATCGCATCGCGCGAACGCCCGGAGGACGACTGGAGCGCGCTCGCCCCGCTCGCCGGGCTGGACGGCCCAGGCGACGAGGGCGGCCCGTTCCTGTTCGATGACGGCAAGCAGATCCTGTTCCGATCGAGCCGCGCGGGAGGGGGAGACCTGTTCTGGGCACGGCGGGCAAGCGCCGAAGCGACGTTCGAGGAGGCAGCGCCGCTCGAGGAGCCGGTGAACCTCCCCGGGGAGCGCGAAACCGATCCACACCTCTCACCGGACGGCTCCGTCCTGTATTTCGCATCGACGCGGACCAGCGTCGCCGACCTCTACGAGGCCCGCCGCGCCGCGCCTTGATTCGCGAGGCTACACCGATGAGCATGAATCGAAAGCGGTCCTCGGCGGCGACCTCGACGACGGCGGGCCTCTTCGCGCTGCTCGCGGCCGGATACGCGCGGCGGAGCGCTACGTGGCGCCGGGCGGCAGCGATTCCAATCGCGGAAGCATGGACCAGCCGTTCGCCACCTGATGCATCCCCTCATATAGTCCCAAGAATTTCACGGGTCACGGCGTGCTCACGGAGCACCTCGTCGTACGCTGTCATGAGTTGAACAAGCCGCTCTTTCCGCATGTTGGGAATGGCCGTGCACCAGCAGCATCCCTGGTTATAGAGCGACAAGGCTCGATGCTTCACGGTATTGGTCTTCAGGAGGCGATCGAGGCCGGCCCGTTCTCCTGCCTCCCCAAGGAGCGTCAGGAGCACGCGCGCAAAGGCAGCTATAAGCAGGGGTCGGTCGCGTCGGGCAGTGTCGCCAATATGGGTGACGGAGAGACCCATGCCAATATGCACTCGCGAAACCGAATGATGTAGTCCCAGCCCAGCTTGGCGAGATGTGCGTACCGCTCCTGGTCGCCGAAGCCCCGGTCCGCGAGGAGTGTTACTCGAGCTGCTTTCGGGAGGATCTCGTGCAGCCGCTCAATCACCTCGTCTTCATAGGCGTTGCGCTTGCCAGCCAACGACGACTTCTTGACCGTCTTCTGAGGGGATCTGTCAGGAGCCGCCCTGGTGGCTCTCGGCAACGCCCCGTCGTCTACGCGCTCACCGCCAGCCAGCCATCGGTCGGCCGTCATCTTGTGGACGCCGAGCTCCGTGGCGATCTCGGTCGGCGTCGCCCCCGCCCGGGAACGCTCCCTGGCGTACGCCTCCGCCCGCTCCCGCAGCTCGCTCGGGTACTTTCCCACGGCTCTTCTGCTCTCGATACCTCGACAGCTCGGGACGCATCTGCACCAGCTCCCTGCTTCCTGGCATCGCTCGCCCCTCTTCGCTCGGCGAGGGCACGGCTCTTCGCTGAGGTCGCGTAGCGTGAAACCGAATCTGGCCAAGGGAAAGACGTGGTCTGCGGAGCGGCTACAGCTCGACTGGTAGCATGGCTACCCGCTCGTCTGGTGCCTGATGCTGGCGAGCGTCATCGGCCTGCTCGCCTACTACCGCCGCAAGGGCTGGCTCGGGAAGGGCGGCGACGACGGCTGAGCCGACGCGGCGCGCGACCGGCCGCCTCCGCGGCGGCGAACGGCATGTGCGGGCGCGGATCACACGGTCGGATGGAGCGCGGGCGTGGACGCAGGCCTACGGGAGCGTGGCGTGACGAATCTACCAATTGACTTGGGATCGCCGCAGCAAGTATCTCATAGTGCGTGCGTCGCCTGATCTCCTGGCTGCTGCCATGTGCTCTCGCGATGTCCGTCGCTGGTGTCGGGAATACGGCGAGCGCGGACGAGCCCTACCACGATCGGGACGTGCGCGCGGCGTCGATGACGGCGGGGCTGCTGCGCCGCGCCAGGCAGGCGCACGCGGCCAGGCGGCTGGTGACGGCCGCGGCGACCTACGAGCGGGCGCTGGAGGCCGCGCAGGGGGCGTGGACGACCGACGCGGAGCGGGCGACGATCGCCGGTGAGCTCGGGCTGGTCGAGCTCGCGCTGGGGCGGCATCGGGACGCGGCGACCCACCTGGCGCAGTGCCTCCAGCACCGGGGCGTGATCAGCGGATGGCTCCGCGGCCAGGTCGATGATGGCCTGCAGCGCGCCGCGAAGCGCGTGGCGACGGTCTACGTAACGACCAATCCGCCGGGCGCCGAGGTCCTGATCGACGGACAGGCGCTCTCCCCGCCGGAGCCGGTCCACGAGGTGTTCGTGGAGCCGGGGGAGCACACCGTGCGGGCGCGGCTCGATGGGCACGAGGAGGCGGAGCGCTCGTTCACCGCCGAGGCTGGCCAGACGCACCCGATCGTCCTCAAGCTGCCGCGCCTCCCGGAGCGCGTCGCGCGCGCGCCGGAGGCGGCCGCTGCTGCGCCGCTCTCGGCGGCTCCGGCTGCGCCTCCGGCGGGGTCGACCTTCCCGCTGACGGAGCTGCGCATCGGCGGGGTGGCGCTCACGACGGCGGCGGTGGCGGCCGGCACGGTCTTCCTCCTGCGGTCCGGCGTCCTGCGCGACGACCTCGCCGCGCAGGAGGCCGCGCTCCGCCGCGGGGGGTGGGACCCGTTCGCGTGCGGGAGGGCGGACGCGCCGCTGGCCTGCACCGAGCTCCGCGACACCGCCGAGGCGCGGGACCTGTTCCGCGGGCTCGGGGTGGGGACGCTGGTGGCGGGCGGCGTCTTCGCGGCCGTGACGGTGGCCGCGTTCCTCGCGGAGCCGTCGTCCATGGCGAGCGAGCCGGCCCGCCAGGGCGTCCGCGTCGTGCCGGTGATGACGGCAGAGCGGGCGGGGGTCTTCCTTCAGGGCACGTGGTGACGAGGCACGTCGTGCTTCAGCGACGACGGAGCAGCGACATCCGACCACCGCACGGCGCGGCGCGTCGGGCAGGCTCACATAGATGCCCCCGGTGGTGTCCTGCAGGGCGAAGCCCTGATCTCCGGTCGCCGAGTTGAACGTGCCGGGCGCGACGGTCACGACCCCCTCGACCGTCGCCACGGAGCCCTCGGCCAGGCCGCGGGCCTCGGCGACGGTGGCGACAGCCTCCTGTTCCGGAGAGGCTGGCTCTCCGCTGGCGCCGCAGCCAGCGGTCGCGAGGATCCAGGTGGCGGCGGCGATCGCGGCGGGCTTGCGGGCCGAGAGGTGTCTACGCATCCATGGTCTCTGACGCCGCTACGCGCAGGGGACATGCGGTCACGCGTCGCGCTCCGCCGGCGAGGCGCCGGGCCCACGAGGAGCGAGTGCCCCCCGGCGCGTCGGCGTCACTCGCTGACAAAATCCACTTCCTCATGGCCGCACAGCTTGCAAGTCCGCACCCGAGGGACGTGGGCGCCCGTCCTGATGCCCGCATCGTTGCTCGGGAATTTCTCGACCCGCCGCGAGCCCTTGCGGCACCCGGGACAGCGGCGGTCGGTAAGGAGGAACCATGCCGACAGCACGGCGCCGGGCCAGACGGCGTAGCTACCCAGACGAAACCAGCCCGAGGTCTCCTCTCCGGCAGCATGGAAGACGACGGGGATGGCCATGGTGACGAGACCCGCGATCGCCGTCGCGATCACGGAATAGTGCGTGCTCCTCAGCTGGTACATCCGCAGCAACAGGGGCCATACAGCAGCGAAGCAGACGAGAGGCATCGCGATCGACGGTTGCTCCCGGTGATCATAGACGAGGGCAGCAGACACGACGACCGCCGGAACGAGCAGGATCGTCACGAAGATCTCTGCGGCGTGCCACCGGCGCGCTTTCGCGGCTCGCTCGGCGGCCGGCGACTCCGGCCTCCAACACATTGCCATGAAGCCTCCCGGCCCCGCCGGCACCACACGGCCCCCGGGCGTCTGCATGGCCGTCGCCCTCTCCTGCTCCGAAGGGACCGACTCCAGCAGGAGATTGGGATACGCGGGCGCAGGGGCCGGACCAGCGCCCGCCGCGCGGGTCGCCGCCTTCTCCTGCCGCTCCACGGCCTCCCGGAGCTCCGCGATCTCCCTGTCACGATGTGCGATCTGCTCCTCCAGCGCCTTCGCGCGCATTCGCACGGCCTCCAGCTCTCCCCTGTATGCCGACATCCTGGTCTCCCGTGCCTGCGCTGCTCCGAGCGCGGCGGTCCTCGTCAAGGGTCTCGATCGTCAGGCGGTTTCCAGCGATCCAGGCTTTGCAGCAACCGGGAACTCTAGCCAGCTCTCGCCCTCGGCGTCGAGGAGAGCACATTCACGCCGGCCCGGACGACGGCGGCGCTACCGCTCTCGAGCTCCGTCGCGACCGCCGTCGCGCGTCGCCCCGGAGCGCCGCCGCGCCCAGCGCGAGCACGGCGAGCACGCCCGGCCGGGCGTGGGGTGAACGCCGGCCGCGTGCGTCGCGCTCGTCCATGGCGCCGTCGCCTCGTCGCGGGCGAGCCTGGCTTCGCTGGGCGCGGGCCGATGCGCTTACGCCATGGACTTGCGGACGCGAGCCCCCCTGCGTACTTGACCGTATGAAAGCGCGGCGGCGGGACGCTGGCCGCGAGCCGACACAACAGCGAGAGCGGATCCATGTCGACCGCGACGGTCCCGTCGGCGAAGGCGCGCTTGAGCGACAGCCGTACCAGGCCGTCCTGCTGCAGCTCGACGCGCTCCTGGGCGATCTCGGAGGGGTGGCCGCCTCCGGCGCAGGCAGACCTCGAGCTCGAGCGCTCACCACGCACGCGGGATCACTGGCCGCGGCCGAGGAAGTCCATCAGCCAGGCCATGGCCGGCCGCATCGTGCCGTCCGGGTGCATGAGGCCCGTGTTGTCTCGCCAGGTGGAGCCGACGATGTAGCCGTAGAAGGTGATGCCTTTGACGGCGCTGTGGTTGTAGAGCATCGTGAACTGCTCCTCCATCACCCTGCGCTGCTCGTCGTCGTCCGCGATGTCGATGTCGAGCTCGGTGATGTACACGGGCAGGCCCATGGCGGCGAACCTGTCGAGGAAGCCCCTCACGGTGTCGGCGTCCTTCTTGTACACGTCGTGGGCCTCCGCGCCGACGGCGTCGATCGGGGCGCCCGCCTCCAGCGCCGCGCTCAGCATCGCGACGAAGCGGTCGTGCTCGCTCTCGTACTCGATGATGTTGTAGTCGTTGAGGATCAGGGTCGCGCCCGGGCAGAACTCGCGAGCCCACTTGAAGGAGTTGACGATCCAGTCATGGCCGCTCTCGCCGGCGCCGCCGATGGCCTCCTTGAAGGAAGGCGTGGTGTGGGGCGGCGGCTCGTTCACGACGACGATGTACTTCGTGTCGGGGTACCGCTGACAGAACGCCTGCATCCAGTCCCTCACGGCCTGCCGCCGCGCCTCCGCGGGGAGAGGCCCGAGCCAGCTCGGGGGCGTGGCTCCCCACACGAAGGAGGACTGCGCGAAGGGGATGTCGTTGTCCTGCGCGTATTTATAGATCGCGTCGAGCCTGCTCCAGTCTCGCTCGCCGCGGGACGCCTCGACAGAGCTCCACCTGCCCTCGATCTCGGGCGTGATCTGGTCCCAGTACCGGACGAAGCCGTCGCGCACGGCGCGATCGGTCGTGATGTTGCCGACGAACTTGCCACCGCTCGTGCTGCTCGACCCGCCCGACCCGACGCCGGAGCCGCCGGCTCCGGAGCTGCTCGCGCCTCCAGAGCCGCCGTCGCCCGAGCTGCCTGCGCTCGACGAGCCGCCCGCACCAGAGCCAACAGCGCTCGTGCTGCTCGTGTCAGCTCCGCCGGCGCCCGTCGTGCCAGCGCCGCCGCCATGACCGCCTGCGCTCGACGAGCCGCCAGCGCTCGATGAGCCGCTCGGTGCATCGTCGCCCCGGTCCACCCGGCCAGAGCAGCCCGAGAGGGCCACGATTCCGAGCGCGATCCAGGCTGTGCCGTACAGCCATCGAAAAGAACGGTTCTTGTTCATGGCGACCTGAAGCATCCCCTCGGATCGATCACGAGCCGTGCCATGGATAAGGCGGCCTTCGGGGCGGCCGCGCGTCACCGGGGCGCCTCCCTCAGCGAGGAGGCGGGGTGCAGGTGAAGCACCCGCCGCACTCGTAGTGCTGCGTCGTGGTGCCCCACGCGATCCGGTTGTTGCAGCAGTCGCGGCCGTACTGGCCGACGACGGTGGTGTAGCTCTCGTCGCTGTAATAGGTGCAGTTTCCCCCCGGCGCCGCCTCGCTCGAGGGGACCAACAGGGCAGTGGTGCCCAACATCGCCGCGCCTGCCGTCAGGGCAGCGAAGAAGTAACGAACGCGGGCAGCAGGGCTGAGACGACGCATGGACGCTCCTCTTGCAATGGGGGGCCTGTGTCGGCCTCCGAAGCTATGCGAGGCAGCTTAGACCGCTCGCTCGGCTCGAGCAAGCGCGCCGGTCGGAGCGGCCTTTGCGGAGCTCTGTAACGCATGATCCGCCCGACGGTGTGCTCGAGAACCCGACCGACCTCGCGCGTCTGCAGGTGACCGAGCTGCGAATCCGCGGCAGAGCAGGCGTGCGCTGGTCGAGCGGCCCTCGCGGCGAGCGCGCGCACGCGCGGTGCGCCTGCGCACAACGCTTGCAAGAGCTCGCAGGAGAGCGCTGGGCGCGCCGCGAGAAGGGCGTCGCGAGGTCGGCTGAAACAGGAGGGGCCCCGGCCGTGCGGCCCGAGGCGACGGCAGGGCGGCGCGCCCCCTCCTCGAGGGAGCACGCCACGGGATAGGGCCCCTCAGCGCGCCGACGCGCGGCTCGCGGAGCGGGCCTCGGGGCGCGCCCCCGCCGTCACGCGAGGAGATCCGGCTTGAAGAGGAGCGTCACCGCGAGGCCCAGCACGGCGACGCCGCTCACGAGCTTGATCACCTGCTACCGCGACGTGTTCGCCCCGGAGCGCCTGCTCCGGCACCTCGACGAGCGTGAGGGGCGCGCGTGAAGGGAAAGGAGGGGACAGCGAGGACAGGGGAGCAAGAGACGATGAAGACGAGAGGCAAGGTGGGCGTGCTCATCGAGGAGCATTTCGACGCGACGGAGCACCGCCGGTTCAACGCCTATTTCCCGGAGCGCGGCTACGAGGTCGAGTACCTCTCGCATCTCTGGGGCCAGCCGGCGCTGCGCTTCGGGTCGACCCCCGAGGGCGGCGTCGTCGAGGAGGAGGTCACGGTGACGGCCGAGGTGGCGGCGGCCGATCCCGCCGCGTACAGCGGGATCATCGCCATCGGCGCCCACGCCATGGATCGCCTCCGCCACGAGCCGACCGTGCGCGCGGGCCGGCGCAACGAGGCCCCGGCCGTGGCCTTCCTGCGCCGGGCGGCGGCCGTGACGAGCCTGCCGGTGGGCGCCATCTGCCATAGCCAGTGGCTCTTCTGCGCCGCGCCGGAGCTGCTCCGCGGCCAGCGGGTGACCTGCGCCCACAACATCCTCTGCGACGTGGAGAACGCGGGGGGCGAGATCGTCTACGAGGGCGATCGCACCGCCGACCTCGTGATCGACGGCTCGCTCGTGACGGCGCGGCACCCGGAGGTGGTGGACCGCTTCATGGCGGCCTTCGCGGACGCGATGGATATCTGCGCGCGCGGGTGAGCCCCGTCAGGACGCGAGCTTGACAAGCCGGCGCACCTCGCGTCCCATTGAGGGCTGCCACGAGGAGGCGGCCATGGCGAACCCCTATCAGCGCATCTGGGAGCACAACGGCAGGGATCCCGACAAGGACGCTTACACCCTCCCCACGGACATGGTCCTGCCGTCGCACGACGACTGCCCCGGCCGCAGGATCATCGCCCGCACCGCGGCCCACGCGGGCCAGAACGCGATGACCTTCGCACACCTGTTCGCCGCCTTCACCGAGGCCCGGTTCACCCAGCACTGGACCTGGCAGCCCGCCTCCGGCGGCTGGAATACCTACGGCCTGCTCGACGATACCAAGACGCGAGGCGAGTGCCTGCACTTCGCGAAGAACCTCTGGTTCCTGGCCCGCGCGCCCGCGCCCTGGGGCCTCGGCCTGTCCCGGGACCAGATCCGCACCAGCACCTACAAGGGCGCGGCCGGCGAGGGCTTCGTCTCCGCGCACAACGGCATATTCCTCAACCTGCGCGCCAACGTCGCGGCGGCCCAGGGCTACGTCGGCGCTCCGCTGTATTGCTGGGCCGACCACAAGACCGTCCTCTACAACGGCCAGTACTGGGATCCCTGCTATGTCACCCAGTATGCCGCGGAGGCCAACATGGCGCTCTACCAGCTCACCGGCCGGTACGTGCGCACCGACTCCGACGGGGTGTGGGACCTGAACAACAGGACGACCCTGGGCCTCCAGACCGAGGGCAAGACGGCCGAGAAGGCCACGCGGAACGGCCGGTACTTCTATTTCAGGAGGGTCGTCCCCCGGGAGAACCGGGGCGCCCACATCTCCTTCGAAGGGCCGATCGACGAGACGCGCCTCGAGCTGATGCGGTCCGCTTCGCGGGGGATCCGGCTCGTCCGCTGACGGCCGCCCCTCGGGCGCCGCGCGGCGGCTGGTCGATGCGGCTGGTGGCCCCGTCGAGCAACGCGCGGTGGCGATGGTGCTGGAGGCTGTCTACGGTGGGTGTCAAGACAGTTGTCCGTTGATTCGCTCACGTCGTTGTGAGTGCTTGAGGCTCGTGCGTGTGGGGGTTGAGGGTCACAGGACCGATGGGCGTCCAGTTGCGTGTCTGGCCGCTCCAGCGCCGGGGCGTCCTGCGGCGGGCCCGCTGGTAGAGGGCGTGGCGGACGGCGAGCAGCGCGCTGTCGCGACCGCGGTGGCGGTCGTTGGGCGTGACGAAGCGGATGCTGCTGTGCAGGTGCTCGCCGTTGTACCAGGCAACGAAGCGCTCGACCCACTGGCGCGCCTGCTCCACGGTAGCGAACGGCCGGCGTGGGTACTCGGGCCGGTACTTGAGGGTGCGGAAAAGCGCCTCCGCGTAGGGGTTGTCATCGCTGACGCGAGGGGGCTGAAGGAGGGCACCACGCCCAAGCGCTGAAGGGTGGCGAGCATGGTCGAGCCCTTCATCGGCCCGCCGTTGTCCGCGTGCAGCACAAGGCAGCCGGAGCCCACGCCTTCGCGGCCGCAGGCCTGCTCGACGAGCCGAGCAGCAGCGAGCATCGACGCCTCGATCTCGACCGACCAGCCGACAATCTTGCGGCTATAGATGTCCACGATCAGGTACAGGAAGTAGAGCGCTCCGCGCACCGCGCTCCTCAGGTAGGTGATGTCCCAGCACCAGACCTGATTGGGCCTTCTGGCGACGAGCGCGCGAGGACGATGGACACGTGCCGGTCGAGCCGGATTGCGGTGCGCCAGCAGCCCCTGCTCGCGCAGGACGCGATAGAAGCTCGACTCAGAAGCGACATACACGCCGCGATCGGCCGGGCGCGGCACGATCTGCTTGGGCGAGAGATTGCGGAAATCGAGGCTGTGGGCCGTCTCGTCGATGCGCCGGCGCTCGGCCTCGGTCAGCTCGTGCAGCGGGGCGTGGCGCGGTCCGGCTCGACCGTCCTCGCCGCCGGCCTCGGCTCGCCAGCGGGCCACGGTGCGCGCGCTGAGCCCGAGCGCACGGCAGGCCGCCGCGAGCCTGGCGCCGCTACGGACGGCCTCGTCGATGAGCTCGAGCGTCACCTGTCGGTCTCCGCGTCCGTGTCGTCGTCCCCGTCCCCCCAGATAGCCTGGGCTTTTTTTGGAGCACCAGGATGGCCGCCGCCTTGTCTTTGCGCCGTAGCTGCCTCTCCAGCTCCCGAACGCGCCGCGACGGGGCCGAGCGGTGCCCGGGCTTAGCCGGCCCGCCCAGGGCCTCCAGCGCGGCCTCGCACCACTCGGCGAGCTGCGCCTCGTGCAGCCCCTCGGGGGAGGGCGGCGCCGGCGGGGAGGGCGGCGCCGGCGGGGAGGGCGGCGCCGGCGGGGAGGGCGGCGCCGGCGGCTCGTGGAGCGCTTCGGGAGGCGGCGGCGCGGGCGGTGTGTCCGCTCCCGACGGCGATTCCTGCGCGGGCAGCCTCGATTGTGGGGGCATCTCGTGCTGCGCAAGCCTGCTCGTGCCGGGCGGCAGCTTCCTCATGGGCCGAAGCACCACCATCGGCGATACGGACTATGCTCCCCGCGGCAACGCTCCGGAACTCCCTGAGCACACGGCGATGGTCTCGGACTTTCACCTTGACGTCTTCGAGGTGTCGATCGGTCGTTTCCGCAACTTCGTGCGCGCGTTCGACGGCACCCCGCCGGCGATCGGCGCCGGCAGCCATCCGCTGATCGCCGGCAGCGGCTGGCAAGCCGCGTGGAACACCGCGCTCCCGAGCTCGCAGGCGGGCCTCATCAGCAACCTGAAGTGCGACGAGATGTACCAGACGTGGACCGATTCGCCGGGCGAGAATGAGAACCGGCCGATCAACCGCGTGAGCTGGTACGAGGCGTTCGCCTTCTGCGTATGGGACGGTGGGTATCTGGCGACAGAGGCGGAGTGGGAGTACGCGGCCGCCGGTGGGGGTGAAGATCGGCTTTACCCCTGGGGAGGGTCGTTGCCCGGCGGACCCGAGCTCGTTGCCTACGCCTGCGGCGGCGATAACACGCCAGGCTGTGCGCTGACGGACATCGCCCTGGTGGGCACGATGTCGGCGGACGTCGGGCGATGGGGACACCGCGATCTCGGCGGCAACGTGGCCGAGTGGAACCTCGACAAGTGGGATCCCAGCTGGTACTCGGGAGCCGGGAGCGTCTGCGACGACTGCGCGAACGTCGTCGTCGGCGGGCGGCGCGCGATCCGGAGCGGCATCTTCTCGCACGACGCCACGAACCTGCGGGCCGCGAACCGGAATTACTACGACGATCCACCGGCCGCGGTGAGCACCGTCGGAGTTCGCTGCGCGAGGAGCACGCCATGATCTCGAGCGGCGCGGATGCGGCAACCGCGCCACCGCTCGGCCATGGAATACCGTAGCGACCCGGGCTCAGGCCGGCGGCTCCGGCGGACCGAGCAGCGGGGCCTCGCCCTGCAGCCGCATCAGCAACAGGCGGTAGGACTACACGGCGCCCAGGATCAAGGCGTAGGTCCGGATGCCCTCGAGGTATTCGTAGCCGAGCCCCCGCCACCAGGCGCCGCGCTCCCTGTGGCCCCCTCCCCCGCATGGGTACCGCGAACGCCCCCTCCCCCGACGGCGCTCTGGCCTGCGCTGCGCCCCCGGCGCGGCCCTCCTGCTGGCCGCCTGCGGCCCCGCGCCCAGCCTCGGCGAGCCGCGCGCGCCGGAGCCGCCGCCCGCCGCCGAGACGGTGTACAGCGCGCAGGCCAATCAAGCCGGATCGCAGCGCGAGGAAGCGTAGCGCAGCAAACCGAAAGGGTGGACCGGGAGCGTCGTGATGGCTCGATCCTGGGTCGAAAGAGCGTGGTCCGGGCGGCGCCGAGCGCGCTACGGGGCGCATCGGCGTGCCGTGGGCACACGTGCCCGTCCGGGCGTTGGTCTGGCCCGGGAGGCGCGTCACGAGACGCTATGCGGGGTCACCGAGCGCCTTGCGGCGCAGAGCGGTGCTTTTCCAGTACGGTGGCCGCCGCGTGGACGCTGGGAGAGCGTGCTGGAACATCGGTCGGCTCGCCGAGCGCGGAGAGGAAGCGGGCGATGTTCCTTGGCTCGGTCACCATGGCGACGAGCTTCATCCGTCCCTTGCAAGTTGGGCACTCGAGGACATCGATCGGGCGGCGGCGCGGCAGGCGCTGGGCGGGGCTCGGGCTTCAGGAACACCGGCGCGGCCGCGCTCCGCGTGTCGTAGCTGGGCACGTGCACTTCCTCGTCGCCGACGCGCGCCGCCACGCGCAGCGAGACGAGCGCGCGGGCGCTCAGGGCCTCGACCCGCGCGGCGCTCCGCAGCGCCTTGTCGACGAGGTAGGCGTTCGGCCCCTCGCCCCCCGGACGCGAGGGAGCGGATCGCCGCTCCGACTTGCGAGCGGCTCCACCCGCTCCCGCACCGTGACCCGTGCGGCCCCCTCCTCGAGGGAGCACGCCACGGGATAGGGGCCCCCCCGGCGCGCCGACGCGCGGCTCGCGGAGCGGGCCTCGGGGCGCGCCCCCGCCGTCACGCGAGGAGATCCGGCTTGAAGAGGAGCGTCACCGCGAGGCCCAGCATGGCGACGCCGCTCACGAGCTTGAGCACCCGGCCACCGCGCTCCGTCAGCTTGTGGTGGCCCAGCGTGACGACCGCGATCGTCACCATCACCGCGTCATCGGCCATGTAGGCGACGTTGTAGAGCGCGAGGTAGGCGTAGTGCTGCCACGCGGGGAGCCCCTGCATCGTGAGGATCTGCGTGTAGACCGCGGGGAAGCCCGCGGTGCACAGCAGCTCGACCGTGTTGACCAGCACCGCCAGGACGATCACGCCCCCGAGCGCCCCCGCCATGTGCTCCGCGCGCAGGATGGCCCGGACGCGCGCGTAGATCCCCGGCTTCGCGCGCTCGGGGATCGTGAGCGAGATGCCCTTCTTGAACGCGAAGAACTCCTTCACGTTGATCGCGCCGACGACCGCCGCGATCACGCCGAGGGCGATCTGGACGCCCCGCGACAGGCCGATGAGGAGGAACACGTTCAGCCACGCCGCCATGAAGGCGAAGTACGCGAGGCCGCTCACGACCACGAAGGTGGCCGCGATGAGCGCCATCTTCCTGCGACTCTTGAGGTGGACGAGCATCGAGAGCAGGAACAGGAGCACCCACATCGCGCACGGGTTGAAGCCGTCCAGCAGCCCGAGCACGACCGTGAAGAGCGGCAGGCCCAGGCGGGACGCGCTGACCCGCCCGAGCGCGCCCGTCTCGACTTCGTCCGCCGCGAGCGCCGGCGCGCCGGCGGCGCCCTCGCACGGCTCGGCCTCCTCGGCCGAGCAGGCGGCCGCCTCCGGGTCCGCGGCCCCCGCCGGCTCGCCCCCGTCGAGGATCGCGCGGAGCCTCGGGCCGCTCGTCTCCCGATCCTCGAAGCCGATGACCAGCCGATCGCGCGCGGGAAAGTAGAACGCCGGCACCGAGGGCACGCGCACCGCGTGGCGCGTGGCCAGCGTCCTGAGCCGGGCCCGCGCCGCCGCGTCGACGTCCACCGGGTGGACGGTCGCCCTGAGCGCGGGCCGCTCCGCGGCGAGCTCGTCCAGGAAGGCCCTGGCGTCGGCGCAGCGGGGGCAGCCCTGTCGCGAGAAGAGCTCGATGTCCGGCCGCTCCGGCGCCGGCGCCTCCTCCGCGCCCGCGCGGCGCGGGGCGAGGGCGAGGGTCGCGAGGAGGGCGAGGAGCCACGCGGCAGCGAAGCGCCACCACGCGGAGGCCCGGCGCCCTGAACCGATCGGGCGCCCGCCCCCCGACGAGGACGCCGCGCGGCGGCGCGCTGCGATCTGCCCACGACATGCCGAGGTCATCCCTGTCTCCTGCGCCGCGCCCGCGCCGTGCGGCGGGAGCGCGATCCCAAGGGATCCATCGCAGCCGCCATGCCAATCCCAGGCGCATGCCCGGCGAGGCGCCCCTCCCCGCCGCCTGCGCCGCCTGCGCCGCCCGCGCCGCTCCCGCCGGCTCCGCCCGCTCCACCCGGCTCTCCCCGCTCCCCGGAGCTCCCCGCGCAGCGGCTGCACGCCGGCGCACGTCGTTCGCCCCCTGGCTCCCTCTCGTTGCCGCGCAGGCCTGCCCTCGCCACGGGCGCGTGACCGGGCGCGATCGCGTGGGTCCCCACCCCGGCACGGGCGATGCTTGGCCGCCGGGCATGCGCTGGATTCGACGCCTTGAAGACGTGGCCATGAACGATGTTCCCCTCGTGGGCGGCAAGAACGCCTCGCTCGGCGAGCTCCTCAGGAACCTCACGCCGCTCGGCGTGAACGTGCCCGCCGGCTTCGCCGTCACCGCGGAGGGCTACCGGCACTTCGTCGCGAGCGCCGGCCTCGGCGCGCGCATCCGCGAGGCGCTCGCCGGGATCAACAAGGACGACGTCGACGATCTCGTGCGACAGACCGCCCGGATCCGCGAGCTCATGCTCGGGGCCCCGCTCCCGCGCGACCTCGAGGACGAGCTCGTCGCGAGCTACCGCGCGCTCTCCCAGCGCTACGGCGAGGACGCCACCGACGTCGCGGTGCGCTCCTCGGCCACCGCCGAGGACCTGCCCAACGCGAGCTTCGCCGGCCAGCAGGAGAGCTTCCTCAACGTGCGCGGCGCGGTCTTCGTCGTGGAGGCCGTCAAGAAGGCGTTCGCGAGCCTCTTCACCCCGCGCGCGGTCAGCTACCGCCTCGACATGGGCTTCGACCACGAGGGCGTCGCGCTCTCCGTGGGCGTGCAGAAGATGGTCCGCGCCGACCTCGCGAGCGCGGGCGTCATCTTCACGCTCGACACCGAGAGCGGCCACCGCGGCATGATCCTCGTCTCGTCGAGCCTCGGCCTCGGCGAGAGCGTCGTGCAGGGCCGCGTCGTGCCCGATCTCTTCCACGTCCACAAGCCGACCCTGCGCGAGGGCTTCCGCCCGCTCGTCCGCAAGACGCTCGGGACCAAGGAGATCCGCCTCGTGTACGACGAGGGGAACCGGCAGGTGAAGAACGTCCGCGTCCCGGACGAGGAGCGGGCGCGCTGGTCGCTCAGCGACGACGACGTCCTCACGCTCGCGCGCTGGGCCGCGCTCATCGAGGAGCACTACGCGCGCGCGCGGGGCGAGGACACGCCGATGGACATCGAGTGGGCCAAGGACGGGCGGAGCGGCGATCTCTTCGTCGTGCAGGCGCGCCCCGAGACCGTGCACAGCCAGCGGAAGGCGCCCCGGGTGCGCCTCTACCACATCAAGGAGAAGGGCGAGCGCCTCGCGACAGGGCTCGCGATCGGCGAGAGCATCGCCGCGGGCCGGGCGAGGATCGTGCGCGATCCGCGGCAGATCGGCGAGGTGAAGCCCGGCGACATCCTGGTCACCGAGACGACGGATCCGGACTGGGAGCCGATCATGAAGGCCGCGGCCGGCATCGTGACCGAGCGGGGCGGGCGGACCTCCCACGCGGCCATCGTCGCGCGCGAGCTCGGGCTCCCCGCCGTGGTCGGCGCGGGCGACGCCACCCGGACCATCCCGGAGGGCGCGGAGGTCACGATCTCGTGCGCCGAGGGCGAGGCCGGGATCGTCTACCGGGGCAAGCTCGCGTACGACCTGCAGGAGATCGATCCGGCGGCGCTGCCGCGGCCCCGGACGCAGATCATGCTCAACGTGGGCAACCCGGAGCAGGCGAGCCACCTGTCGCTCCTGCCGAGCGCCGGCGTGGGCCTCGCGCGGATGGAGTTCATCTTCGCGAGCTACGTCGGCGTCCACCCGCTGGCGCTCACCCGGTACGCGACGCTCGCCCCCTCCGTGCAGCGCGAGGTCGACCGCGCGACCGCGGGCTACGCGGACAAGACGTGGTTCTTGGTCGACCGGCTCTCGCAGGGCATCGGCACGATCGCGGCGGCCTTCTGGCCGAGGCCGGTGATCCTCCGGTTCAGCGACTTCAAGACGAACGAGTACGCGCGGCTGCTCGGCGGGGCGCGGTTCGAGCCGAGCGAGGAGAACCCGATGCTCGGGTGGCGCGGGGCGAGCCGGTACTACCACCCGGGCTACAAGGAGGGGTTCCTGCTGGAGGTCGCCGCGGTCAAGCGGGTGCGCGAGGAGTTCGGCCTCACCAACCTCAAGGTGATGATCCCGTTCTGCCGGACGCCCGAGGAGGGCGACCGCGTGCTCGAGGCGATGCGCGCGGGCGGGCTCGCGCGGGGCGAGCGCGGGCTCGAGGTCTACGTCATGGCCGAGATCCCGTCGAACATCCTGCTCGCCGAGGAGTTCGCGCGCCGCTTCGACGGCTTCTCGATCGGCTCGAACGACCTGACGCAGCTCATCCTCGGGGTCGACCGCGACTCGGCGACCGTCGCCCCGCTCTTCGACGAGCGCAGCGGGGCGGTGAAGTGGGCCTGCGCGCACCTCATCGAAGCGGCGCACGCGGCCGGTCGCAAGGTCGGCATCTGCGGGCAGGCGCCGTCCGACTTCCCCGACTTCGCGGCGTTCCTCGTGGAGCGCGGGATCGACTCGCTGAGCCTCAGCGCCGACGCGTTCGTCCGCACGACGCTGCGCGTGCACGAGGTCGAGCAGCGCGCGGGCGCGGGCGCGGGGGCGGCGCGGTGAGGGGCCGGGGGCGAGCCCGCGAGGTGAGGAAATGTCCGGATGGCCACGCGGCCGCCCCGGGATGCACAATGGCGGCGTCATGAGCCAGGGATCCGTCGACCCCGCCGTCGTTGGGCGCCTCTCCGTGTTCGCGGGCCTCGGCGAGGCGTCGCTCCGCCGCGTCGCCGCCCTCGCCGTCATCGAGGAGCACGCCGCGGGCTCGATCCTCTTCCGCGAGTCCGATCCGTCCGCCGATGTCCTGTTCGCCCTCGAAGGGCGCGTGTCGCTCAGCATGCGCCTCGGCGACGCGCGCCACGTGACCGTCCTGTCGCTCGGCCCGGGCGAGCTCGTGGGCTGGTCGGCGATGTTCGAGGGCAGCCGCCGCGTCGCCAGCGCGCGGGTCACCGAGGCGGCGTCGCTGCTGCGCCTGCCGGGCCGCGCGCTGCGCGACCTGTGCGAGGCCGACCACGACGTCGGCTACGCGGTCATGCGGCAGCTCGCGGCCGTCCTGGCGCAGCGCCTGCATGACACCAGGCTCCAGCTCATGGACATGTTCGGCAAGGAGCAAGGGGCATGACCGACGCGGCCCCCGTCCCGGCGCCCACGACGGCGGCGCCGCCCGGCGAGCCTGGCGTGGCGCGGCCGGTCGTGCTCGCCCGCGGCGATCTCGGCCGGCTCTTCGACGCGCTCCGCGCCGAGGGCTACCGCGTCGTCGGGCCGACCGTGCGCGACGGCGCCATCGTGTACGACACGATCGAGGGCCCGTCGGAGCTGCCGATCGGCGTCCGCGACGAGCAGGCGCCCGGGCGCTACCGCCTGGTGCGCCGCGGCGACGACGCCTGCTTCGGCTTCGTGGTGGGGCCCCACTCCTGGAAGAACCTGCTCTTCCCGCCAGAGGAGCGGCTCTACGAGGCGACGCGCCGCCCCGACGGCCGCGTCGGCTTCACCCCCGTCCTCCCCGCCGATCCGCCGTACGCGTTCGTCGGCGTGCGCGCGTGCGAGCTCGCCGCCATCGAGGTCCAGGACCGCATCTTCGCCGAGGGCCCGGCGATCGAGCCCCGCTACGCCGCGCGCCGCCGCCGCGCGTTCCTCGTCGGCGTCAACTGCCTCGAGCCGGGCGATCTCTGCTTCTGCGCGTCGGCCGGCACCGGGCCGCGCGTCGATCACGGCGCGGACCTCACGCTGACCGAGCTCACGGACGTCTTCCTCGTCGAGGCGGGCTCCGAGCGCGGGCGCGCCCTGCTCGAGCGCCTCCCCACGCGGCCGGCCACCCTCGCCGAGGTCGACCGCCTCGAGCAGGGCACGGCCGAGGCCCGCGGCCGGATGGGCCGCGCCATGGACATGAACGGCCTGCCCGACCTGCTCTTCGGCAACCTCGACCACCCGCGCTGGGACGACGTGGCCGCGCGCTGCCTGTCGTGCGGCAACTGCACCCTGGTCTGCCCGACCTGCTTCTGCTCGTCGGCCCACGACGCGTCGGACCTCTCGGGCGCCGAGGCCACCCGCGTCCGCACGTGGGACTCGTGCTTCTCCGAGGAGCACGCCGCCATCCACGGGCAGAACTTCCGCCCCACCCTCAAGGATCGCTACCGCCAGTGGCTCACCCACAAGGTCGGGTCGTGGGTGCCGCAGTTCGGCGTGTCGGGCTGCGTCGGGTGCGGGCGGTGCATCGCCTGGTGCCCGGTGGGCATCGACATCACCGAGGAGGTCGCCGCGATCCGCGCGGACGCCCGGGCGCCGGCCGCCCTGCCGGCGCACCGCCCGCCCGCGGCGGCCGCCGAGGACGCGCTCGTCCCCACGCCCGCGGTGGTCAGCGCGGTCGTCCGGGAGACGGCCGACGTCGTGACGCTCCACATCACCCCGGCCGCGCCGATCCGGCACGCGCCGGGGCAGTTCATGATGCTCTCGCTCCCCGCGATCGGCGAGGTGCCGATCTCGATCTCCGGCGCCGACGACGACGCCCTCGAGCACACGATCCGCGACGTCGGCGCGGCGACGCACGCGCTCGTCGAGCTCGCCGCGGGCCAGGAGCTCGGCCTCCGCGGGCCGTACGGGACCGCGTGGCCGCTCGACGAGGCGCGGGGCCGGCCCGTGGTCGTGGTGGCGGGCGGCATCGGGCTCGCCCCGCTCCGCGGCGCGATCCGCGCGATGCTCGACCGGCCGAAGGACTACCCGAGCGTGCGGCTCTTCTACGGCGCCCGCACGCCCGACGACATCCTCTTCGTGCGCGAGATGCTCGGCTGGGTGGACCGGCCGAGCTTCCGGATGGATGTCACCGTCGATCGCGCGGGCCCCGGCTGGCGCGGCCACGTCGGCGTGGCGACGCGCCTCCTGCGCCGCGAGGCGCTGCCGGAGGACGGGACGTACCTGCTCTGCGGCCCCGAGGTCATGATGCGCTTCACCATCGAGGCGCTCGCGGCCGCGGGCGTCCCGGCCGACCGCATCCACGTGTCCATGGAGCGGCACATGAAGTGCGCCGCGGGCTTCTGCGGGCGGTGCCAGTACGGCCCGTGGTTCATCTGCAAGGACGGCCCGGTCTTCCGTTACGACCGGCTCTCCCTGCTCTTCGGAAGGGAAGGGTTCTGAGCGCCCCATGACGTCCCCGCGCCGCCCCCGCCTCGCCGTGTTCAAGCTCGCCTCCTGCGACGGCTGCCAGCTCACGCTCCTCGACTGCGAGGACGAGCTGCTCGCCGTGGCCGGCGCGGTCGACATCGTGCGGTTCGCCGAGGCGACGTCGCGCCCCGACGACGGCCTCCCGTTCGACCTCGCGCTCGTCGAGGGGTCGGTCTCCACGCCGGAGCAGCTCGAGCACGTGCACCGCCTGCGGGCGCGCGCGAGGCGGCTCGTCACCATCGGCGCCTGCGCGACCGCCGGCGGCATCCAGGCGCTGCGCAACTGGGCCGACGCCGAGGAGTACCTGCGCGCGGTCTACGCCCGGCCGGAGTACATCCGGTCGCTCGCGACCTCGACGCCGGTCTCCGCCCACGTGCCCGTGGACTTCGAGCTCCGCGGCTGCCCCATCGACAAGGCGCAGCTCCTCGAGCTCATCACCGCCACCCTCGTCGGCCGGCGCCCGGCCCTCCGCAACGAGAGCGTGTGCATGGAGTGCAAGCGGCGCGGCAACGTCTGCGTGATGGTGGCGAAGGGCGAGCCGTGCCTCGGCCCGGTGACCCACGAGGGCTGCGGCGCCCTGTGCCCGAGCTACGATCGCGGCTGCTACGGGTGCTTCGGCCCGCGCGAGCGCGCGAACACCGGCTCGCTCGCCGGCTGGTTCATCGCGCACGGGATGGTGCCGGAGGAGGCGCTGCGGAGGTTCCGCGGGATCAACGGGTGGGCCGAGGCCTTCCGCGAGGAGAGCGAGCGGCATGAGCGCTGAGGAGCGGGTCTACAAGGTCGACGTGCTCACCCGCGTGGAGGGCGAGGGCTCGTTCTACCTGCGCGCGCGGGGCGGCGCGATCGAGGAGGCGCGCCTCGCGATCTTCGAGGCGCCGCGCTTCTTCGAGGCGCTCCTGCGCGGCCGCGGGATCCACGAGGTCCCCGACATCGTCGCGCGCATCTGCGGCATCTGCCCGGTCGCGTACCAGATGAGCGCGGTGCGCGCGATCGAGGGCGCCCTGGGCCTCGCCCCGAGCGAGCCCGTCCGCCGCCTGCGCCGCCTGCTCTACTGCGGCGAGTGGATCGAGAGCCACGCGCTCCACGTGTTCCTGCTGCACGCGCCGGATTTCCTCGGGTACCCGAGCGCGATCGAGATGGCGAAGGACCACAAGGACGTGGTCGAGCGGGGGCTGGCCATGAAGAAGGTCGGCAACGCGCTCGTCGCGCTGCTCGGCGGGCGCGCGATCCACCCGGTGTCGCCGCGCCTCGGCGGCTTCACCCGCGCGCCGAGGCGGCGCGAGCTCGCCCGGATCCGCGACGATCTCCGCCGCGCGTGCGACCAGGCGATCGAGGCGGTGCGCTGGACGGCCGCGCTCCCGGCGCCCGACTTCGAGCAGGACTACGTCTTCGTCGCGCTCGCCGGCGGCGACGCCTACCCGCTCGAGTGGGGCGACCGCATCGCGATCACCGGCCGCCCGGACGTCCCCGTGGAGCAGTGGGAGCAGCACTTCGTCGAGCGCCAGGTGCCGCACTCGACCGCGCTCCAGTGCCGGCTGGCCGACGGCTCGCCGTACCTGTGCGGCCCGATGGCGCGGCTCGCCCACCACACGGACAAGCTCCACCCGCGGGCCGCCGAGGCGCTCCGCGAGAGCGGGCTCTCGGCCCCGGGATCCCTGACCACGAACCCGTTCCGGTCGATCATCGTCCGGGCGGTCGAGATCGTCCACGCGCTCGCCGAGGCGCTCGACCTGGTGGACGGCTACGAGGAGCCGGACCGCCCCTACGACGAGGTGACGCCGCGCGACGCCGTGGGGTTCGGCGCGACCGAGGCGCCGCGGGGGCTGCTCTGGCACCGCTATGCGATGGGGGCCGACGGGCTGGTACGGGAGGCGCGCATCGTGCCGCCGACCTCGCAGAACCAGGCCCGCATCGAGCGGGACCTCGTGGGGATCGCCGGGGAGCTGCTCGCGCTCGATCACGGCGCGGCGACGCGGCGCTGCGAGCAGCTCATCCGGGCCTACGACCCGTGCATCTCGTGCTCGACCCACTTCCTGAAGCTCACGATCGACCGCGAGGGGGGGTCGCCGTGAGCGGGGGGCCGCTCGTGATCGCGCTCGGCAACGAGGCGGCGGGCGACGACGGCGCCGCGCTCGCCGCCGCGCGGGCGCTCGCGCAGGACGGCGGCGTCGACGTGGTGCTCGCCGGCAGGCCGGGGGTCGCGCTCCTCGATCTGCTCGACGCGGCGCGGCCGGTGGTGCTGCTCGACGTGGTGCGCGCGGGCGGGGCGCCGGGCGCGATCGTGTCGCTGGGCCTCGGCGAGGCGCTGGACCGCGCCGCGCCGGGGCCGCACGTCTCGTCGCACGGCTTCGGCCCGGCCGAGGCCCTGGAGCTCGCGCGCGCCCTCGGCCGGCCGCTGCCGCGGGGCATCCTCGTCGGCATCGAGGGCGCGCGCTTCACCGCGGGCGCGCCGCACTCGGACGCCGTGGCGCAGGGCATCCCCGCGTTGATCGAGGCCGCGCGCGCCGCGGTGGCGGCGCTGAGGAGGGAGTCATGCACGAGCACGGGCTGATCCAGCGGCTCCTCGCCCGCGCGCTCGCCGAGGCGGAGCGCCGTGGCGGGCGCCTCCGCGGGGTGCACGTGCGCCTCGGCGCGCTCGCGAGCGCCACGCCGGAGCACTTCCGCGAGGACTTCGAGCACGTCCGCGCGGAGCTCTCCGCGGGCGACGTCGCGCTCCATGTCGAGGTCGCGCCCGAGCGCCCGGCCGGGGTCGAGCTCGTGTCGATCGACGTGGCCGGCGCGGCCGGCCCGGCGGGCTGATGGAACGGCGCCGCGGCCGCGTCGAGGGGGTCGCCCAGGGGGTGGGCTTCCGGCCGTTCGCGGCGCGGCTCGCGCGCGAGCTGGGCCTCGCCGGCGGGGTGCGCAACGAGGGGGGCGCGGTCGTGGTCGAGGTCGAGGGCGACCGGGAGCGGCTCGACGCCTTCGCCCGGCGCCTCGAGGCCGAGGCGCCCGCGGCGGCGCGGATCGATCGCGTGGCGTGGGCCGCGGTCGCGCCGCGCGGCGCGCGCGGCTTCCGCATCGACGAGAGCGACCCGGGCGGCGCGCCGAGGCTGACCATCCCGCCGGATCTGCGCGCGTGCGAGGGATGCCTCGCGGAGGTCGAGGATCCGGGGGCGCGGCGCCTCGGCTACCCGTTCACGAGCTGCGCGGCGTGCGGCCCGCGCTTCACGATCGTCGAGGCGCTGCCGTACGACCGGCCGCGCACCACGATGGCGCGCTTCGCGATGTGCGCCGCGTGCCGGCTCGAGTACGACGACCCGGCCGACCGGCGCTACCACGCCCAGCCGATCGCGTGCCCGGCGTGCGGGCCCGCGCTCACCCTCCGCGACGCGGCGTTCGCGCGGCTCGCCGGGGGCGACGACGCGCTCGCCCAGGCGTGCGAGGCGATCCGCCGCGGCGGCATCGTGGCGCTCAAGGGGCTCGGCGGTTACCAGCTCCTCTGCGACGCGCGGGGCGAGGCCGCGGTCCAGCGGCTGCGCGAGCGCAAGCGGCGCGCCGAGAAGCCGTTCGCGGTGATGGTGGCGGAGGTCGCCGCGGCCAGGGCGCTCGCCGCCGTCTCCGCGCGGGAGGAGGAGGCGCTCACCTCCGCCGCGGCGCCCATCGTCCTGCTGCGCCGGCGCGGCGACGGGCTCGCGCGCTCGGTCGCGCCCGGCAGCGCCCGGCTCGGCGTCATGCTCCCGGCCACGCCGCTGCACCACCTGCTCGCGCGGCGGCTCGGGTTCCCGGTGGTGACCACCAGCGGCAACCTCCACGAGGAGCCGATCGCCGCGGACGACGAGGACGCGCGGCGCCGCCTCGGACGGATCGCCGACGTGTTCCTGACCCACGACCGGCCCATCGCGCGCCGGTGCGACGACGCCGTGGTGCACGTGGTCGACGGCCGCGTCCGCACGCTGCGGCTCGCCCGCGGCCTCGCGCCCGTCCGGGTCGCACTCGGGTCAACCTCGGTCGGGGCGACCTCAACCTCGGTCGGGGCGACCTCAACCTCGGTCGGGGCGACCTCAACCTCGGTCGGGGCGACCTCAACCTCGGTCGGGGCGACCTCAACCTCGGTCGGGGCGACCTCAACCTCGGTCGGGGCGACCTCAACCTCGGTCGGGGCGACCTCAACCTCGGTCGGGGCGACCTCGACCTCAACCTCGGTCGGCCGCGCCCTGCTCTGTGCGGGCGCGCACCTCAAGAACGCGCCGGCCGCGGCGGTCGACGGGGAGGCGGTGCTGTGGCCCCACGTCGGCGACCTCGACACGCAGGCGGCGCGGGACGCCCTCGACGAGGCGCTCGCGGCGCTCCGCGCGTTCCTCGCCCTCGACCCCGCCGCGGTGGTGGCCGACGCCCACCCGGACTACGCCTCGACGCGCTGGGCGGAGCGCTCGGGGCTGCCGGTCGTCCGGGTGCAGCACCACCACGCGCACGTGGCCGCGTGCCTCGCCGAGCACGGCGGCCGCGAGGCGCTCGGCGTCGCGTGGGACGGCGCCGGGCTCGGCGACGACGGGACGATCTGGGGCGGCGAGCTCCTCCACGTCACGCCGCGCGGCGCGCGCCGCCTCGCGCACCTGCGCCCGTTCCCGCTCCCGGGCGGCGACGCCGCCGCGCGCGACGGGCGGCGGGCGCTCGCCGGCCTCCTGGTCGAGGCCGGCCTCCCGCTGCCCGGGGGCGACCGCGATCTCGGGCGCTTCGCCGCGGTCGCGCGCTCGGCCCGCCTCGCGCCCCGGACGAGCAGCGCGGGGCGGCTGTTCGACGCGGTGGCCGCGCTCACGGGCCTCCGCGCGCGCGCGTCGTTCGAGGGGCAGGCGGCGCTCGCGGTGGAGCACGCGGCCGAGCCCGGCGCCGAGCCGTACCCGTTCCGCGTCGACGGGCCGTCGATCGACTGGGCGCCGATGCTCGCGCCGATGCTGGCCGAGCGCGGCGACGCGCGCCGGGTGGCGTCCCGGTTCCACGCGACGCTGATCGCGATGATCGTCGAGGTCGCCGTCCGGCACGGCGCCCGCGTCGTCGCGCTCGCGGGCGGCTGCTTCCAGAACGTCCTCCTGGCCGAGGGCGCGGCGCGCGCGCTGCGCGAGCGCGGCCTCTCGGTGCTCCTGCCCGCGGCGGCGCCGCCGGGAGATGGAGGGCTCGCGCTCGGCCAGGCCTGGGTGGCGAGCCACCTCGCTTCTCTGCCAAGATCGGCGCGCTGATCATGTGCCTCGCCGTCCCTGGCCGCCTGCTCGATCGCGCCGAGGGCCCCACCGGCCTCCCGGTAGGCCGCGTCCACTTCGGCAGCGTCGTCAAGGAGGTCTGCCTCGCCTTCACCCCGGACGCGCGCCCGGGCGACTACCTCCTCGTCCACGTCGGCTTCGCCATCCAGCGCCTCGACGAAGAGGCCGCGCGCCGCACGCTCGAGCTCCTCGCGGAGACCGCGCCGTGAGGTACGTCGACGAGTTCCGCGACCCCGCGCGCGTGCGGCGCGTGGCCGAGGCCCTCGACCGCGCCGTGACCCGCCCGTGGACCGTGATGGAAGTCTGCGGCGGGCAGACCCACGCCATCGCGCGCTACGGCCTCGACGCGCTCTTCCCGCGCGGCCTCTCGCTGGTCCACGGCCCCGGCTGCCCCGTGTGCGTCACCCCGCTGGAGGTCATCGAGGCGGCGCGCGCCATCGCGCTCACGCCGGGCGTCATCCTCTGCGCCTACGGCGACATGCTCCGCGTCCCCGGCGCGCGCGGCGACCTGCTCGAGGCGCGCTCGCGCGGCGCGGACGTGCGCGTGGTGCTCTCCCCGCTCGATGCCGTCCGCCTCGCCCAGGCCTCGCCGGATCGGCACGTGGTCTTCTTCGGCGTGGGCTTCGAGACCACGGCGCCGGCCACGGCCATGGCCGCCGAGCTCGCGCGGCGCCTCGATCTCGGCAACTTCAGCCTCCTCGCCGCCCACGTCCGCGTGCCGCCGGCCATGGCGCTGCTCCTCGCCTCGCCCTCGTGCCGCGTGCAGGGCTTCCTCGCCGCCGGGCACGTGTGCGCCGTCGCCGGCACGGGCGAGTACCCGGCGATCGCCGCGCGCTTCGGCGTGCCGATCGTGGTGACCGGCTTCGAGCCGCTCGACATCCTGCAGGGCCTCTGGATGCTCGTCCGCCAGCTCGAGGAGGGCCGCGCCGAGGTCGAGAACCAGTACGCCCGGTCCGTGCCGGACGAGGGCAACCCCGCGGCGCGGGAGATGGTCGCCCGGGTCTTCGAGCCGGCGGATCGGCCCTTCCGCGGCCTCGGCGTGGTGCCGGCCGGCGGCCTGCGGATCCGGGAGGCCTACGCCCGATGGGACGCCGAGCGGCGCTTCTCGCTGCGCCTCGCTCCCTTGGACGAGCCCGGCCGGTGCCGGGCCGCCGAGGTGCTGCAGGGCCTGCTCGAGCCGACCGCGTGCCCCGAGTTCGGCCGCGGCTGCACGCCCGACAGGCCGCTCGGCGCCCCGATGGTCTCGACCGAGGGCGCCTGCGCCGCGTACTTCAGGTACCGCCGGGCGCGCCGCGCGCCCGGCGAGGAGCTCCCGTGAGCGACGCGCCCGACCTCACCTGCCCCCTGCCCTGCTCCGACTACCCGCGCGTCGTCCTGGCGCACGGCGGCGGCGGCCGGGTGATGCACCGCCTGATCCGCGAGCTCTTCGTCGCGGCGTTCGACAGCCCGTGGCTCGCCGCGGGCCACGACGGCGCGGTGATCGACCCGGGCAGCGGGGCGCTGGCGCTCACCACGGACGCGTTCACGGTCCGCCCGCTGTTCTTCCCCGGCGGGGACATCGGCAGCCTCGCGGTGCACGGCACGGTCAACGATCTGGCCATGTGCGGCGCGCGGCCGCGCTACCTCACGGCGTCGTTCGTCCTCGAGGAGGGGCTCCCGATCGACGAACTCCGGCGCATCGTGGCCTCGATGGCGGGCGCGGCGCGCCGGTCGGGCGTCGCCGTCGTGGCGGGCGACACCAAGGTGGTCGAGCGCGGCAAGGGCGACGGGGTGTACATCGCCGTCACCGGCGTGGGCCAGGTCGAGAGCCGCGCGCCGATCGCGCCGGAGCGGGTGCGCCCCGGCGACGTCGTGCTGGTCAGCGGGCCGGTGGGCGATCACGGCGTCGCGGTCATGACCGCGCGCGAGGGGATCGGCATCGAGACCGATCTGGTGAGCGACTCGGCGCCCGTGGCCGACGCGGTGCTCGCGCTGATCCGGGCGGGCGTCGACGTCCGCTGCCTCCGCGATCCGACGCGCGGCGGGCTGGCGACGGTCCTGTGCGAGATCGCCTCCGCCGCGGGCATCGGCGTCCGCGTGGCCGAGGAGGCGATCCCGGTGCGGCCGGCGGTGGCCGACGCCTGCGAGCTGCTCGGCCTGGATCCGTGCTACGTCGCCTGCGAGGGGCGGTTCGTGGCCTTCGTCCCGGAGGCGGACGGCGAGCGGGCGCTCGCGATCTTGCGCGCGACCCCTGGCGGCGAGGGGGCGCGCCGCATCGGCCGCGCGACCTCGGAGCCCCCGGGGACGGTGGTGCTCGAGGGCGCGCTCGGCGGCGAGCGGGTGCTCGACATGCTCTCGGGCGAGCAGCTCCCGCGGATCTGTTGACGGTGACCGGCGGCGTCGACCGGTGGACGCCCCCTCGCGGGCTCCATCAGGGCTTCGCCGCCGGCGCGGCGTGGTCGCGGCGCACCTCGGCGTGCCCGTTCGCGAGGAAGGCGTCGATCACGGTCGCGTGGGCCTGAATCAACCGGACGACCTCGGGTGACGTGGAGGTCTCCTTCACGCGGACGCCCTTCTCGGTGGGGGTCGTGGTCATCGCGATCCGGTCGGCGTGGGCGAAGATCGCGGCGAACAGCGGATCTCGGGCGTGGATCGGGCGGCGCTCCTCCATGCGGCGGCGCATCGCCTGCACGTGATCGCGAATCCCCTGCGCCACGGCCGGATCATCGGATTCGGTCAGCGTCTCCACGCCGTCGGGCAGCATCGTGACCTGCCGGCGAATCTGCCCGCGGTGATCGAGCAGGTAATGGAACAGCTCCCTGTCCGACGAGCCCGCGGGGTCGCCGCCCATGGGCCCGTGTCCACCGGGCGCGCCCGTGCCGTCTCCGCCCCTGTGCGGCCCCGCGCCGTGCATGCCGAGGTGCGCGCCGCCGCCGTGGCGCCCCATCCCGGCCATCCCCCCGTGGCCCGCGTGCATCCCTCGGCCCTCGCCTCCGTTCCCGTGGCGCGGCGGGCCGCGGTGACCTCTGCCGTGGCCGCTGCAGCAGGCACACGACGCCCGCTCCTTGCCCGCGCATCCCTCGCGGGCGCAGCCCGCGTGGGCCCCGCCGCCGGCCGTCGCCACGCCCGCGCCCGGCTGGGCCGCGCACCCCGCGAGCGCCAGCGCCATCCCCGCCACCAACCCGATCTCTCGCACCTTCTTCATGACGTCCCATCTCCCTCTCGCGGCGACGTGCAAGCGATGTACCCATCGCGGACATCACGCGCGCTCCGCGCGCGCGACGAGGCGGCGCGCAGCGAGGGAGGGTGCACCACGGCGCGATTCACGGGGGCGCGTGATCCGGAGCTCGGCGGCGCGGCCTGCGGGATCGCGGCCTGGTCTCCTCCATGAGGACGCGGGGATTGCGCGCGTATGCAGCCCGTGCGCCGGCGATGGGGCGGGGCTCTCTCGCCATGCCGCCCGAGGCCTCTGGCACGGTCATCGCAACGATGCGGCGAGGCGGCCATACGCCTTGAGCTCGCGCTGTCCGCAAGCGCGCGATCGCCCCATCACCGCGCGTGCGGTGATCGTGTCCATTCGGGGCTCGACGTCCCGGGAGGTAGTTCCCATGTTGTTTCGACAGCTCTTCGATCCCACCTCGTCCACCTACACCTATCTGCTGGCGGACCCCGAGACCCGCGAGGCCGTGCTCATCGACCCGGTGCGCGATCAGGTCGAGCGGGACATCGAGCTGCTGAGCGACCTCGGCCTGAAGCTCGTTTATACGCTGGACACGCACGTGCATGCCGATCACGTGACCTCCGCGAGCATCCTCCGCCGCCGGCTGGGCAGCAAGACCGTGCTCTCGGCCAAGGCCAGCGTGGCGTGCGCCGATGTACCGGTGAAGCAGGGCGACGTGATCCGGTTCGGCCGTCAGGCGCTCGAGGTCCGCGAGACGCCGGGCCATACCGACGGCTGCGTCACCTACGTCACCGCGGACAGGTCGATGGCCTTCACGGGCGACGCATTGCTCATCCGGAGCTGCGGGCGGACCGATTTCCAGCAGGGCGATCCGCGGAAGCTCTATCGCTCCGTGCGCGAGCAGATCTTCACGCTGCCCCCGGAGACGCGCCTTTACCCCGCCCACGATTACAAGGGGCGGACCGTGACGACGGTCGCCGAGGAGCTCCGGCTGAATCCGCGCCTCCGCAGCGAGCGGACCGAGGAGCAGTTCGTGAAGATCATGAGCGAGCTCCACCTCGCGAAGCCGAAGCAGATGGAGATCGCCGTCCCGGCGAACCTGCAGTGCGGGACGCCCGACCGCGAGACGATGACCGGCGAGCCGAAGCCCGAGCGCGCCTGGGCGCCCGTGACCCGGACGGCGACGGGGACGCCCGAGGTGCCGCCGGAATGGGTCGCGGCGCACGGCTGCGACGTGCGGCTGGTCGACGTGCGGGAGCCCGAGGAATACGCCGGGTCGCTGGGGCACATCGCCGCGGCGGAGCTCGCGCCGCTCGGGCGGCTCCAGGACGTATCCGCGACATCCCGGCGGCCGGCGGCTGCGGCGCCTGACGCCGCGAGCCCGGGCCTCGCCTCGCCCGAGCGCGCGCCCCCGGCCTCCTGAGCGACCTCGGCCAGGGTGGCCCAATCCGGCTCAACGCCGTGCACACCCCGTCTCGAGCCGTGATATCCGCTCATTCAGCGCATCGTGGGGCACTCCATGGCTGGCGCCGCTGGCGCTGCATGGCACACGCCTCGAGCGACGTCGCGATTTCCGCGCGGAGACGCGCTGGCACACAGCCTGCACATGCCCGGCGTCATGCGAACGACGATGGGCTTCTTGGCAATGTTTGTATCGGCTCTTCTGGCATGCGGCCCGAACGAGGGCGGGAATGCGGGAGGGGGCGGCGCCGATCAGGGCGCGGGTGCTGGCGGTGGCGGCTCCAGCCAGGGCGGCGGCGGCTCCAGCCAGGGCGGCGGCGGCTCGAACCAGGGCGGCGGCGGCTCGAACCAGGGCGGCGGCGGCTCGAACCCGGGCGGCGGCGGCTCGAACCCGGGCGGCGGCGGCTCGACCGCGGCCCCCGTCGAGTGCTTCGAGGTGAAGCCCGGCTGCATGCTGCCCTCGGACACGACGCGCATCACGACCCCGGATGTCCCGCCGGAGGACCTGGAGTCGCTGTCACGCAACAACGCGAGCTTCGCGCTGGACCTCGGGCGCGCGCTCCGCAGCGCGGCGGACAACGTCGTCTACGCTCCCTTCAGCGTCTCGACCGCGCTCGCGATGGCCTACGCGGGCGCGCGGGGCGCCACGGAGGAGGCGATGGCCAAGGCGATGCGCTTCGAGCTGCCCCAGGAGCGGCTGCACCCGGCGTTCAACCACGTGGACCTCGAGCTCCAGGGGCGCGCCGGGGACCCCGACGACACGACGGGGCGCGGCTTCCGGCTCCGCACCGCCAACGCGATCTGGTCGCACATCGGTTATCCGATCGAGGAGCCGTTCTTGCAGGCGCTCGGCGAGAACTACGGAGCGCACGTGTGGCTCGCCGACTTCGATCGCCCGCCGGAGGCCGAGGGCCTCATCAACGCGTGGGTGAGCGACCGGACCGAGGGCAAGATCCCGAAGCTCCTCGAGGACGTCCTCGACCCGGAGTCGCGGGTCGTGCTCGTCAACGCGATCTCCTTCGAGGCCGCGTGGAGCGAGCCGTTCTCGGAGCGCGCGACGAAGCCCGACAGCTTCCGGCGCGGCGACGGCATGAGCGTCATCGCCCAGATGATGCGCGGCACGCAGGACACGCGCCACGGCGCGGGCGACGGCTGGGAGGCGGTCGAGCTCCCTTACGCGGGGGTCCCCGTCTCGATGTTCCTCGTGATGCCCGCCGAGGGGACCGCGGACGCGTTCGAGGAGTGGCTCGACGGCGAGGCGCTCGAGGAGATCATCGCCTCGATGCAGCAGCGGTCGGTCGACATCACGATGCCGAAGTTCTCGTTCGGCTCGTCCGCCTCGCTCAACAAGGCGCTCGGCGAGCTCGGCATGGAGATCGCGTTCAGCGGGGAGGCCGACTTCACGGGCATCTATCGCGAGCCAGGAGGGATGCAGATCCAGCACGTCATTCACAAGGCGGTCATCGACGTGGACGAGGCCGGGACCGAGGCGGCGGCGGCGACGGCGGTCGTCCTCGCCGTCAGCGCCTCGGGCGCAGGCCCCCTCCCCGAGCCTGCGACGATCGTCCTGGACCGCCCCTTCTTCTTCTTCATCCGCGATGTGCCCACGGGGGCGATCCTCTTCGCGGGACGCGTCAACGATCCGACAGCGCCCTGAGATCGTGCCACGACTCATCGTGGCACAATCCGCAGCGAACGCCCTGCCTCGACTTGGCACAACCAGAGACATAGATACCATCTCAGCGAGAAGTCTCTGTGCCACACTCTCTGGCACGCAGCCTGCTACGACTCAGCCTCATGAGAACGACCATCGGCTTGGCAGCAATGCTCATGTGGGCTCTTGTGGGGTGCAGCAGCTCGAACCAGGGCGGCGAGACGGGCGGGGGCGGCTCGCATCAGGGTGAGGGGGGCTCCAACCAGGGCGGGGGCGGCTCGACCGCGGCCCCCGCCGAGTGCTTCGAGGTGAAGCCCGGCTGCGTGGTGGCCTCGGACGCGGAGCGCATCACGACTCCGGACGTCCCGGCGGAAGATCGGGAGTCGCTCGCGCGCAACAACGCGAGCTTCGCGCTCGACCTCGGCCGCGCCCTCGACGGCGCGACGAAGAACCTCGTCTACTCGCCGTTCAGCGTCTCGACCGCGCTCGCGATGTCCTACGCGGGCGCGCGCGGCGACACGAAGGAGGCGATCGCCAAGGCGATGCGCTTCGAGCTGCCGGAGGACCGCTTGCATCCGGCGTTCAACCATGTGGACCTCGAGCTCCAGAAGCGCGCCGAGAGCACCAGGGAGGGAGGCGGCTTCCGGCTCCGCACGGCCAACGCGCTCTGGTCGCAGCTCGAGCTCACGCTGCAGCAGCCGTTCTTGAAGGTGCTCGTCGAGAGCTACGGGGCGCCCGTGCGGCTCGCGGACTTCACGAACGCGGAGGAGGCCGAGGGCCTCATCAACACGTGGGTGAGCGACCGGACGGACGGCCTGATCCCGAAGCTCCTCGACGGCAACGTGGAGCCGCTCACGCGGCTCGTCCTCGTCAACGCGATCTCCTTCAAGGCGGCGTGGAGCGAGCCGTTCAAGGAGGAGGCGACCAAGCCCGGGGCGTTCGAGCGCGCCGACGGCACGAGCGTCACCGCCCAGATGATGCGCGGCACGCAGGAGACACGCCACGGCGCCGGCGACGGCTGGGAAGCGGTGGAGCTCCCTTATGCGGGGACCCCCGTCTCGATGGTCGTCGTGATGCCCGATCCGGGGACCGCGGACGCGTTCGAGGAGTTGCTCGACGGCGCGGCGCTCGAGGAGCTCCTCGACTCGATGCAGCAGCGGTCGGTCGATATCACGATGCCGAGGTTCTCGTTCCGCTCGTCCGCCTCGCTCAAAGAGGCGCTCCAGACGCTCGGCATGGGGGTCGCCTTCAGCCCCGACGCCGATTTCAAGGGGATCATCGCCGAAGGCGAGCTCAATATCCAGGACGTCATTCACGAGGCGCTCATCGACGTGGACGAGGCCGGGACCGAGGCGGCGGCGGCGACAGCGGTCCTCTTCGAGGTCACGGGCGGGGGCGCCCCCGAGCCTGCGGAGATCGTCGTGGACCGCCCGTTCTTCTTCTTCATCAGGGACCTGGCGACGGAAGCGATCCTCTTCGCGGGGCGCGTCAACGATCCGACGGCGCGCTGAGGGCGAGCGACCGGCGTTGGCCTCTCATGCCCCCGCGGCCGCCGGGCGCGACGCCTGCACCGTCCGCCAGGCGGTCGCGCCGAGGATGACGGCGCCGCCCACCATCGACCAGACCCCGGGCCGCTCGCCGACGAGGAGGAGCGCCCACACCGGGTTGAGCACCGGCTCCACCAGCACCAGGAGGGAGGCCTCGAGGGCCGGCGTGTGGCGCACGCCTCGGCCGAAGATGGCGTAGGACAGGCCGATCTGCACCGCGCCCAGGAACACGAGGAGCCCGACGTCCAGCGCTCCTGGCCGGGCCGCGCTGCCCAGCGCGAGCGGCAGGGTGCCGAGCCCCGCGAGGAGATTGCCCCAGAGGAGCACCACGGGGTTCTCGTCCTGGGCCGCCCGGAGCCCGACGAGCGCCAGCGCGAACATGACCCCGGACACGAGCGCGAGGGCGTTGCCCAGGAGCTGTCCTGCCGAGAGCTGGTCGAGGAAGAAGAGCCCCATTCCGGCGACGAAGACGGGAACGGCGAGCTTCTCGCCGCGCGAGGGGCGCTCGCGGAGCAGCCAGGGGCTGAGCAGGAGCACGTACAGCGGGGCGGTGGACTGCAGGAAGATGGCGTTCGCGGCCGTGGTCAGCTTGGTGGACTGCACGAACAGCACCATGGTCGCCGCGCTCGCCGCCGCGGCGCCGAGGGTGCGCCACGTCGGGAGTCGGCGGGCGCCCGGCAACGCGAGGCCCAGCACGAGCGCCGCGATGAGCGAGCGGCCGCAGGTGACCTGCCATGCGTTGAGGGAGATCAGCTTGATCCCCGCGCCGCCGGTCGACCAGAGGAGCGCGGCGGTCAGGATCAGCAGTCGAGAGCGGACCGTGAGGGGCAGAGAACTCATGAGGCTGCGTGTGTCCCGATCCGGCGGCGCGTCCTATACACGCCCGGACAGGCGCCGTAAATGGCGGTCACTCGCGTCTCCAGCGCCGCCTCTCTCCGCGCCGCTCGTCCAGGTCGCGGGCCCCGGTGAGCCCGGCAACAGCGGTTCAGCGCGGCGAGATCCCCGCGATCCCGCAGGCGAGCTCGGAGAGCATCGTCACGGCCGCGCCGTACGCGCCGGCGTCCTCGGAGCTCGCGTTGCCCTGCAGGCTCCGCTTGTAGACCCCCTGGGCGATCGCGGCGAGGCGGAAGATGCCGAAGGCCATGAAGTACGGCCACGCCTCGATGTCGTCGCGACCGGAGAGCTTGCAGTAGGCGGCGACCATCTCGTCCTCGGTCGGGATCCCGAGCGACGCGACATCGACCCCGGCGAGGCCGCCGCGACCGGGGAGGTTGATGCGGTACCCCATGCAGGCGTACGCGAGGTCGCTCACCGGATGTCCCAGGGTCGAGAGCTCCCAGTCGAGCGTCGCGAGGATCTCGGGGGGAGAGCCGGATGAAAAGACGAGGTTGTCGATCCGGTAATCGCCGTGGACGAGCGTCGTCTCGTCGTTCGCCGGGACGTTGGTGGACAGCCAGCGCCTGAGCGCCTCCATGGCCGGCACCTCGCCCGTGCGCGAGGCCTCGTACTGCCTCGACCAGCGGTCGACCTGTCGCGCGACGAAGCCGCCGATCTTGCCGTGATCCGCGAGCCCCACGGCGGCGAAGTCGACGCGGTGGAGCGCCGCGAGCACGCGGATGGTGTCGGCATAGATCGCGCGGCGCTCCTCGGCGGTCCCGACGTCCGGCAAGGTCGGATCCCAGAAGATCCGCCCGGCGACGTACCGCATGACGAAGAACGGTGTGCCGATCACCGCGTCGTCCTCGCAGAGGGCGAGCGCGTCCGGCACGGGCACGTCGGTGTCGCGGAGCGCGCGCAGGATCCGGTATTCGCGCTCGACGGCGTGCGCGGACGGAAGGAGCTTGCCGGGTGGCTTCTTTCGCACGACGAGCTCGAGATCGCCGCCCGCCCCGCCGTGGACGCCCACCCAGTACGTCGGGTTCGACTGGCCGCCCTTGAACTGGGCGACGGTCACGGTGCCTCCCGCGCAGCCCTCGACGTGCTCGGCGAGCCAGCGGCCGAGGGCCGCCTCGTCGATCCGGTGCGCCTCGCGGGGCGCGCGGGTGCTGCTCGGCGGGGTGAGCGTCATCGCACGTCCGACCCTATCACGCAGGGCGCCCGCCTCCTATACTGCCGCCGTGACGATCTCGTTCGAGTTGCCCCCCGAGCTGGCCGATCTCCGCCGTCGCGTGCGCGCGTTCGTCGACGAGCACGTCATACCGAACGAGGCGCGGATCCACGAGGAGGATCGTGAGCGACGGAAGGACACGCTGACGGCGCTCCGCGAGCGCGCGCGGGCCGAGGGGCTCTTCGTGCCGCACCTGCCCGTGGAGCACGGCGGCCTGGGGCTCGGCATCATGGGCATGTGCGCGGTCTTTCGCGAGATGGGCCGCTCGCCGCTCGGCGCGGCCTGCTTCAACTGCGATGCGCCGGATCAGGGCAACATGGATCTTCTGCTCAAGGCGGCCTCGCCCGCGATCCGCGCGAAGTACCTGGCGCCGCTCGCCCGGGCCGAGATCACGAGTGGTTTCGCGATGACCGAGCCCGCCCCCGGCGCCGGCGCCGATCCGTCGAACCTGCGCACGCGGGCGGCCCGGGTCGACGGCGGCTGGGTGATCGACGGCCACAAGTGGTACACGACCGGCGGCGGCGAGGCGGCGTTCCTCATCGTGATGGCGCGGACCTCGGAGGATCCCCGCACCGGGGCGACGATGTTCGTGGTGGATCGCCACGCCGAGGGCGTCGAGCACGTGCGCGACATCCCGGTGATGAGCCCGCCGGTGCTGGCGCACCGCGAGGCCGAGATGCGCTTCCACGGGGTGCGCGTCGGCGACGAGGCGGTCCTCGGCGGCGTCGGCGAGGGCTTCCTCCTGGCGCAGCGGCGCCTCGTGCCGGCGCGGCTCACGCACTGCATGCGCTGGCTCGGCTGGGCCGATCGCGCGCTCGCGATGTGCCGCGAGTACGTGCTCACGCGGGAGAGCTTCGGCAAGACGCTCGCGCACCACCAGATGATCCAGAAGAAGCTCGCGGACGCGGCGTCCGGCCTGCACGCCGGCAACCTGATGACGCTGCACTGCGCGGCGATGCTCGAGCGGGGCGAGGAGAAGGAGGCGCGGCCTTACTCCTCGATGGCGAAGAACCACGTCGCGCGGCTCCTCTGCCAGGTGCTCGACGACGCGATCCAGATGCACGGGGCGCTCGGGTACAGCGAGGACATGCCGTTCGCGATGTGGTACCGCCTCGCGCGGTCCGCGCGCATCGCCGACGGGCCGGACGAGGTGCACGACGTCGTCGTGGCGCGGGACTTCTTGCGAGGCGCGTTGACGACGCTGATCTGAGGGGGAGAGGGAGAGCCGGAGAGGGAGAGAGAGCGCGCGTCTCCGGCGGAGCGCGGGATCAGCGGATGAGGCCGTTCGCGCGGAACATGCGGTCGTAGATGGCGCGGATCACGGGCTCCTTGTGCCTGTTGTAGTCCATCACGGTGCCGCCTCGCGCCGAGATCTCGGCGGCGGCCGCGAGCTTGGCGCGGCGGTAGAGGTCGAGCTCCTCCGGATGGTCGATGAGCCACTTCCGGAACATGCGATGGCGGATCACCTCCGGGCAATCGGGGCCGAAGACGTGCACGTTGCTGTGCGGCTCGGCGAGGGTGAGGAGGCGGTGCTCGTGCCAGTCCGGCTCGCGGACGACCAGCGTGAATCCGGCGCTCGACAGGGCGGGCACGTACGCGCGCTCGTCGGCGGGATCGGCGACGGTGAGGTCGACGTCGATCGTCGGCTTGGCGGGCAATCCCGGCACCGAGGTCGAGCCGACGTGCTCGATCGCGAGCGCGGCGTCGCCGAGGGCGGCGCGGATCCGCTGCGCGACGAGGTCGAACTGCTGCGGCCAGCGCGCGTCGGGGTCGACGACGGCGATCGGCGCGGGCCTGGGGGGGCCGTTCACCCAGGGGTCGTGGTCGGGGGCGGGCTCGTGGTGCTTGGTGATCTCCTCGGGGGTGGGCATGGTGCGGGGCAGAGAGTGTAGTACACGACTGGTCGAGGTTGTCCCTGGGTGGTGGGGGGAGGAAAGGTCTTCCGGGCTGCCCGGCGCGCGGCGAACACCCCTCCGGGGACCTACGGGATCGACGCAGAACCAGGAACCAGGGATCCGGGAACGGATCTGGGCGGCGCTCGGTGTCGCCGTGTCGCCGTAACGGCTGCTCGGATCACGTCGGAATACGCGGAGATGGCGCGCGATGGCGTCCGTCGGGCGGTCGCGCAGCAGAGCGTGGGGTTCTCCTCACGCCAGCAAGGCGACGCTTCCGGCTGCCGAAGAGGCCTCGGCCGTCCGCTGACGTGGCAGCTCCCAGCAACGTAGCCAGCGGCTGCAGCGCGCCGCATCGTTGCGTCGTTCGGTTCGTCCGATCCCCTCGTATCGGAGGCTTGACATGGCGGGTTGTCCATTGGTACCTCCTCACGATGCGTAGGAGAGACACAAAATGCAGATTCGAATGCATCGGCGGTCCACGGATGCAATGCACGATACCCCCCTCTCTGCAGGGACCAGCGTACCGATGAGGCACCATGTCACGACCAATTGTTCATGACTTTACCCGGGCCGTCCAGCGCCTGACCTGGGTGAAAGAAGCGCGCGCCTACCACGTGTCCGCAGAGAATCGGCTCGTTGCTGAGACTGGGGTCCACGCAGACTCGCTGCGGCAGGGGCTCTACCTGTATCTGTACAGCAACAGCGGTGAGACCCACCCAATCAGAAACAAGAATAGACACCACCACCCACCGGACGGTGCCGTGATCTGTCCGCCCGGCTACTGCACGCTCAAGAGTGGCATGTTTCGACACGGCTTGCATGAGCATATCAGGAGGAACGTTCATGCCCATCTCTGGCGTCCAGATGCGACCCCCCGGCAAGACCATCTTACCCCGCAGGTGATAGCTTGGTTCCTCGTGTTTGAAACCGATCCGCTTGGCCCTCCACCGCTCGGCGCAAGGCAGAAAACTCGGGAGAAGTATTACAACTTCATGGTTCGAAAATGGTTATCCGAGCGCAACCTGAACGACCCTCGACAAAGCGAGCTATCCGAGCATCGCTGGATTCCTCCTCATACGACAACGCCTCCGCTTGCTCCGGAGGATGGGCGGGGGTTTCTCGAGAACCTTCTCGCGAGCAATCCGGACTGGTAGGCTCCTGGGGCACGTGAAATTGTCTAGGAGGCTGACATGGTGTGCTCGCCTCCGCTCGCCACGTACGGAGAGACGACTGCCTAAAAAAAATAACGTTTTCGCGGCGGCGGAGCGGCGCTCCGACCTGCGTTGAAACGCAACTTCGTCGATCCGAAGCAAGTCGAACACCTTCCAGTCGCGCTGCATGGTGTGGCTGAAAAAGAAGCGGAGCGCGTGCTCGGCGATGTTGATGCTCGATGGCGCCAGCTTCCTCTCGGAGGTAGAGGAAGTATGCGCGGACGTCCTCGTCCGTGATCGCCTCCGGCTCCCGCGCTACCCGATCGATGAACTGCCGCACCGCGAGCAGGTATCCCTCCTGCGTCCGCGGTCGAAGGTCGCGCAGCCGCTGGGGCAGCGACGACGCCTCGCGCATGCGCTCGCCGCACGTCCGCCAGCGCGACCACGTCGTGGTTGTCAGGGCAACCCTCGGAGGGTATGATCGAGCATGCCGTCGAAGGATCAGGTCGCTCGGGAGCTCATCGCGGAGCACTTCGCGATCGAGCCGCATCTTCAAGCTGTCTATCGCATCGTCGCGGATAACGAAGCCAGCGCGACCGAGCCTATCAAGCTGCTGGAGGTCAACGCCGCGACCGTGGCCACGGGAGGCGTTACTCCGTTCGAGTTTGCGCCGACCCAGGACGTTCCATTCCCAACGGTCATCGCTGAAGTGACGCCCGCGGAGTTCGAGGCGCTTCAGACGGATGGTTCGAAGCTTCCGAAAGGTTGGAGGCTGGACCGCGCGCAGAGGTTTACGCGCGACGAGTTGGCAGCGTGATGGACGCTGAGGTTAGACGTCAAGCCTTTGCCGTTGCGTTCGCGACTCAAGGGCGGTCGGATTGGGACGTCTACAAGCATTTCTCGGCGCTCACGAAACCCAGCTTCCCGCAATGTCACACACTCCACCACCTCCAGATGGCGACCGAGAAGATCGCCAAGGCGTACCGCATCCGCGACACCGCCGCGGACGTGGACGAGCTGGTGAAGCATCACACCGGGTTCGTCGAGTTCATCAATCAGTTCTTCCGCTGCGAAACGATTCGGAACGAATATCGAGGGCAGGACGCAGCGCTGCAGACTCTTCAGCGGAATGCGACAGCCCTCGCTCGGGAGATCGAGAAGCTCGCACCCGCTACCGGCCGACTGTCGTCACCCGAGAACGCCGAGTATCCGTGGGAGCGTGACGAAAAGATCCTCGTTCCGTGCACCTTTGATTTTCCGAACCTTACCATGCTGCGGCAGGCAAGCGGTCGGGCGGTCATGAACCTTGTTGAGCGAGCTTTTAACGATTTCGAGCGATTGCGCATCCAGTAGGTCACATACGCTTCCCTTATCGGCGGGCGAGTGCTCGATGGCTGCCGCCCAGCCATCTGTTGTCGTCCTCGAGGTCCAGCGCGACGTGGATCCGGACAAGAAGTTCTCGTGGCCGATGTACGTCACGGGCGTGCGCGCCAGGAGGCGCTGCGCCACGGTCGTCCTCGTGGTCGCGCCGGACGCTGGCGTGGCCGCCTGGGCGGCGGAGAGCATCGACCTCGGCCTGGGCGTCGGCAGCATCAAGCCGCTGGTGCTCGGTCCGGCCGTCGTCCCCGAGATCACCGACCCGGCCGTTGCGGAGAAGGAGACGGAGCTCGCCGTGCTGTCGGCGGTGGCGCATGGCAACGGGCCGAACGGGCTCATCGTGCTCCAGGCGGCGCTCGCGGCCCTGGGCCGGCTCGACCAGGAACACGCGATGGTCTATTTTCAGCTCATCTGGGACGGGTTGCGCGAACCCATGCAGCAGGCTCTGGAGGCGGTGGTCATGGAACGGCAGATCGAAGGTGAGGCGAAGCTTCCCCCGTTCGTGCAGAGGCTCATCGATCGCGGCATGCGCGAGGGCGAGCTCAAGGGCATGCGTGAGGGAAAGCTCGAGGGCATGCGCGAGGGAAAGCTCGAGGGCATGCGCGAGGGCGAGCTCAAGGGCAAGAAGGAAACCCTGCTGCGGCTGCTTGCGCGCGCGGGGATCGTGCTCACCGAGGACGAGAGCGCGCGCATCCAGGCATGCTCGGACGTCGCGACCCTCGACCGCTGGATCGAGAACGTCCTCGGGGCGAAGACTGCCACCGAGGTGCTCTCCTGACGGTTGCTGCTCGGCGCATCGTCGGGCACATGAAGAGAGGACATATGAACGAGCCCTGCATTCACGGTAGTTGCCTTTGCGGAACGGTGACGTTCGAGGTCCGCCCGCCGTTCCAGAAGATGATCCATTGCCATTGCTCGCGGTGTCGCAAGGGCACCGGCACGGGGCACGCAACCAATCTGACCGCCGATCCCGGCCAGCTCCGGTGGCTGTCAGGCGAGGCGGCCATCACGCGCTATGACCTCCCGACGGCCAGGAGCTTCGGCAAGTGGTTCTGCAGCCGCTGCGGCTCTCCGGTCCCGCGCCTGACCCGCAACGGCAAGATCATGGTCATCCCGGCCGGCTCGCTGGACGCGGCGCCGCCGATCGACCCGACAGATCACATCTTCTGGGGATCCAGGGCGTCGTGGGGGTGCCCCAGCGGAGGGCTTCCAACGCACGATGAATATCCGGCGTCGTGGTAGGGCGTGTGCCTGACGGGTACTGCGTCACCCAGGCTCGTCCCGGGGTCGTCGCGGTGGGGCCGGGGCGCAGCCTGGCCACAACAGGCCCCTTCCCGGCCGTCCCGGCTCTCCCATAGGAAGTATTCCTCGGCGGTCGCTTTTCCTTAGGAGCCAGAACGTCGAGGCCGCTATCGTCTGGTATGCGTTCAGCCTCATTCTTACGCCACCTCGCCCCCGTCCTCCTCGTCGCGCCGCTCGCCGCGGCGCTCGGATGTGATGGCGCCGGTGCCCCGCGAAGCCGCGCAACGGAGCGCGGCCTCGGGGCGGCTGCCGCCGCGCTCACGGCGCCACGCTGGGACGTGGCGCCGCCGATGAACGTCGCCCGGCGCAGGCACACGGCGACGCGCTTGCTCGACGGGCGGGTCCTCGTGGCCGGCGGGACGAGCGCGACGGCCGAGGTGTACGACCCCGCCACGAATACATGGGCGCTCGTCGCGCCGATGAGCACGCGGCACACGGGCCATACCGCGACGCTCCTGCCGGACGGCAGGGTCGTCGTGGTCGGCGGCGTGACCGACGCCGTCGAGATCTACGACCCCGCCACGGACACGTGGTCGCTCGCCGCGCCGCTCCTCTCGCCGCGCGAACATCACACCGCGACGCTCCTGCCCGATGGCCGGATCTTCGTGGCCGCCGGCGAGTCCGAAGAGGAGTTGATGCGCTCGAGCGAGATCTACGATCCCGTCACGGATACGTGGACCGCCGCGGCCCCGATAGCGCAGGCGCGCACCTCCCACGCGGCCACGCTCCTGCCGGACGGCAAGGTCCTCGTGGTGGCCGGCGCGGACGCCTCCGGCGACCCCATCGGCAGCGCGGAGCGCTACGATCCGGCAACGGATACGTGGACCGCCGCGGGCTCGATCCAGAACCGGGAGGGGCACACCGCGACGCTCCTCGGCAATGGCAAGGTGCTCGTCGCCGGCGGCTACACCGATTATGGCGGCGAGGGATTCACCTCCACGAACCGCAGCGCGGCGCTCTACGATCCGGCGAGCAACACCTGGACGGCCGCGACGCCGATGAACGTCCCCCACCACAGGCACACGGCCACGCCGCTCGCCGACGGCCGGGTGCTGGTCGCCGGCGGCGGCGCGCTCACGGAGGTCTATGATCCGGCGAGCGGGAGGTGGTCGCTCGGCAAGTACCTGAACACGGACCGGAGCGGCCACACCGCCACGGCGCTCGCGGACGGGCGGGTGCTCGTGGCCGGCGGCGAGAGCGCGAGCGTCGAGGTGCTCGCCCTCGCGCCCCCGGGCGATCCTTGCCTCTTCGCCGGCGAGTGCGCGAGCGGCTTCTGCGTCGACGGCGTCTGCTGCGACACCGCGTGTGACGCGGGCTCGTGCGACGCGTGCTCGGTGAACGCGGGCGCGTCGGCGAACGGCACGTGCACGCCGCTGAGCGGCGCCGCGTGCGGCAGCGCCGACGGCTGCACGGCGAACGGCGTCTGCCAGGCGGGCGCCTGCGTCGGGGACACGCCGGTCGGCTGCCAGTCCGCGTGGACGCCGGCCGGGAACATGCCCGTGCCGCGGCACGACGGCACGTGGGCCGAGCTCGCCGATGGCCGCGTGCTCGTGGCCGGCGGGTTCGACAACAACTGGGACGACACCCTGTCCGCGAACCTCTACGATCCGGCGACGAACGCCTGGAGCGACGCCGCGCCGCTCTCGCAGGCGCGCCGCAAGCCCGCGTCGATCCGGGTCTCGACCGGCGAGGTCCTCGTCGTGGGCGGCGACTCTCCGTCGACGGCCGAGGCCTACGATCCGGCGAGCAACACGTGGACGCTCACCGGCGCCATGGCCGCGCACCACGATCCGAGCGTCGCGCTCTTGCAACTCCCGGACGGTCGCATCCTCGCCGTGGGCGGCGGGACGGCGGTCGCCGAGCTGTACGATCCGGCGACGCGATCCTGGGCCGCGACGGGCTCGCTCGGCGCCTCGCGCTCGGGGCCTTCGGCGGTCCTCTTGCAAGACGGGCGGGTGCTGGTGAGCGGCGGCGCGGGCAATCCGGCGACGGCGGAGCTCTACGATCCGGCCACGGGGGCGTTCTCCCCGGCCGGGACGCTGACCTTCGCGCATTCCGGGCACAGGGCGACGCGGCTGCTCGACGGCAGCGTGCTCGTGGTGAGCGGCGACGGCGCCGATCGGTATGACCCGGCCACGAATACCTGGACGCCCACGCACGCGTTGCTCATGCCGCCCGCCGATTTCACGGCGACGCTGCTCGGCGACGGTCGGGTGCTGGTCACGGGCGCGCCGAACGTCCCGCACGCGCAGGTCTATGATCCCGCGACGAATGACTGGACGGTGACCGGGCCCCTGGACGTCGCGCGCCGGCGTCACACGGCCACGCTGCTCGGAAACGGGATGGTGCTCATCGCGGGCGGCACGGAATGGACCGGCGGCGACCAGTGCGATCTCCGCAGCGCCGCGGTGTACGACCCCGTGACGAACGGCTGGTCGATGGTGCAGACCATGAGCAGGCTGCGCCGCTCGCCGTCGTCCGTGCTGCTCGATGGCAATCGCGTCCTGGTCTTCGGGGGGCTGTCGGGGAGCTGCTCGTCCAGCGACGGCGACCCCGAGGCGCATGCAGTCGCGGAGATTTACGAGGGCGGCGTCACCCCGGAGGGCAGCGGCGGGAGCGGAGGCGCAGGCGGCGCGGGCGGCGCCGGTGGGGCCGGCGGAAGCGCAGGCGAGGGCGGCGCGGGCGGCGCCGGTGGGGCCGGCGGAAGCGGAGGCGCAGGCGGCGCGGGCGGGGCCGGCGGAAGCGCAGGCGAGGGCGGAAGCGGAATGGGCGGCGCGAACGGCGCCGGTGGGTTGGACGGAAGCGGAGGCGCGGCCGGCGCCGGTGGAATGGGCGGCACCGATGGCGGTACCGGCGGTACGGCCGGCTCCGGCGGTCAGGGCGGTATGGGTGGCGTGAGCGGCACCGGCGGTACGGGCGGCACCGGTGGTACGGGCGGTACGGGCGGCGGCGAAGAGCTGGGCGGCGGCTGCAGCGCCGCAGGCGGATCCGCGGAGAGCAGCGGGCGCGGCTTCGCGGCCCTCGTGGCCCTGGGCGTTCTCTTCGCGCGCCGCCGCAGGCGCTGAAACGCAGAAGGCCCCGCGATGGCCCGCAGCCGCGGAACATCGCGGGGCCCCCGCGCCGGGGATCATCGGACGGAGACGCCGAGCTCATGGTCGTGAACGCCAGCCCCCCTGACCGTCGCCCTCGATGTCAGCCTGATCGCCCCGTCACCCGAGGTCCGATCGTGACTCGCAATGACACAGCATACCAGCGTTTCCCACACGGCCGGAGCCGGCATGCCCCGTGCTCGACACGGCGGCCATGACAGGCAAAACCTTTCTCTGGTTGGCTCGTGGTGGCTTTATCGCATGGGCGGCGCTGGGAGCGGCGGCGTGCAGCGATGACGGCGATGAGCCGGCGATCGCGGATTCATCCAGCACCAGCGGCGCGGGTGGGAGCGGCCGCGCGGGTGCAGGTCCGGGAGGCACCGGGAACGGCGGCGACGGCGGCAGCGCCGCGAGCGCAGGGGGCGGCGGCGACGGCGGCGGCGCCGCGAGCGCAGGGGGCGGCGGCGACGGCGGCAGCGCCGCGAGCGCAGGGGGCGGCGGAGCCGGGGGCGAGAGCAGCCATGGTCTGACGTGCCGTGACTCGAGCTTTCCGGTGTTCAGCAAGGCCTGCGAACAGGCCAGCGACTGCGTCGTGCTGGAGCACATCACCAGCTGCTGCGGAGATCTCCTGTTCGTCGGCGTGGACGCCGAGGACAGGGACGCGTTCGAGTCCGCCGAAGCGATCTGCGCCGCCACGCACCCGCCGTGCGACTGCGCCGCAGGTCCGCCGCTCGCGGAGGACGGCAAGGCGCTCGACAACCCGAGCGAGGCGGCAGTCGTGGCGCGCTGCAAGGAGGGCTCCTGCACCACCGAGATCAGAGTTCTACCCTAGCACGACTGCGGGGAGTTGCCCCGGATCAGCAGAAGAACCGCCATGGCGCCAACGAGGCCAAGAAGAGAGGGGAAGGGTTGTCCCTCCATTTCCCCTTCTACTTCCCTGGTTTCTTGGCGTCCTTGGCGTCATGGCGGTTCGCCGCTCGGCCCGACTTCCCGCAGCAGCGCTGGCCCGGCTCTCGCTTGCCCGTCGCGATGAGCGCGATGTAGCTGCCCCGACGAGATGAGCGTCGACAAGGTGCCTGACCCCAGGGGTGACCGCGTGAGGGTCGTCCTGCACGGCAAGCTCCTTTGCTGCCGCACGTGGTGGCGGGACGGCTCGCTGCTCCCTTCATGAAGGGGCAGCGAGCATGAAGGGGCAGCGAGCCGTCCCGTCCTTCACGACGGCACGAGCACCGCCGCCCCGGAAAATCGGCCGTTCCGCAGATCGTCGAGCGCGGTGTTGGCCGCCTCCAGCGGGTAGACGGTCACCTCGGTCCGCACCGGCACCCGCGGCGCGATCGCGAGGAACTCCTCGCCGTCCCGGCGCGTCAGGTTCGCCACCGAGCGCACCACCCGCTCGCCCCACAGGAGCGAGTACGGGAACGAGGGGATATCGCTCATGTGGATCCCCCCGCACACCACGACCCCGCCCTTGCGCACCGCGCGCAGCGCGGCGGGCACGAGCTCGCCGGCCGGGGCGAAGATCAGCGCCGCGTCGAGCTCCTCGGGCGGCGCGTCGAGGGAGAAGCCCGCCCACGCCGCCCCCATCGACAGCGCGAACGCCCGCGCCACGTCGTCGCCCGGCCGGACGAAGCCGAAGATGCGCCGGCCCTCGAAGCGGGCCACCTGGACCACAAGGTGGGCGGCGGCGCCGAACCCGTAGATCCCGATCCGCTCCGCGTCCCCCGCCATGCGCAGCGTGCGGTACCCGATGAGCCCGGCGCAGAGCAGCGGCGCGGCCGACAGATCCGGGAAGCCGTCGGGGATGGGGAAGCAGAAGCGCGCGTCCGCGACCGCCAGCTCCGCGTAGCCGCCGTCGATCTGGTACCCGGTGAAGCGCGCCCGGTCGCAGAGGTTCTCCCGCCCTGCGCGGCAGTGCGCGCACGCGCCGCAGGTCCACCCGAGCCACGGCACGCCCACGCGTGTGCCCGGCGCGAACCGCGGCCGCTCGCCGGCCGCGGGCACCTCCTCGAGGACCTCGCCGACGATCTGGTGCCCGGGCACGAGCGGCAGCCTGGGGTCCGGCAGCTCGCCGTCGACCACATGCAGATCGGTGCGGCACACCGCGCACGCGCGCACGCGGAGCAGCACCTCCCCCGGCCCCGGCCGCGGGGCGGGCCGATCCTCCAGGACGAGCGGGCTCTTCGGGGCGTGGAGGACGAGGGCGCGCATGGCTTCTCGCCGAGTATAGGCCGCGGGCCGCGGCCATCGCCTCGGATCGCTCCACGACGCGCCCTGCCGCGGGAGGTCCGCAGCAGCCCGCTCGCCGGGCCTGAGGATGGCGCGAGGCGCCGCCGCCCAACCAGGCGCGCGAGGGCGGGGTCTCACTGGATGGTTCGGACGAGCCGGAAGCCGACGCCTCGGTGCACCGCATCCGATGATGGGTAGTTCTGGCTGGCCGCTCGCAGCTGATACCTCGATCCCGCGGCGTTGCCTCCTCGGGTCACGCGCAGATCTTGCGGCGCGTCGGTCCTCACGGCGATCTCCGTGGCAGGGTTCGTGACTGGCCCCTCGACCTCGCGAAAGACGGGTCGATCACTGGTCCACTCGGAGGCGTTGCCGAGCATGTCGAACAGCAGCCAGCGGTTGGGGCGCTTCGTCCCCACGGGGTGCGTCCGCCCTCCTGAATTCACGTCATACCATGCGATGGGCTCGAGGCTCGGCTCGGGGTCGTAGCGCGCCTCCGGATTCGCTCCGGTGATGTCACCTCCGTAGTATGCCGTCCTCGTCCCCGCGCGCGCGGCGTACTCCCATTCTGCCTCCGTCGGCAGGCGATAGCCCTCGCACTCGTAGACGCTCGCCGCGCCGCCCGCGAGGTCCACGCGACCGCAGACCACGCCGCGGCCCAGCTCGCCTCGACATTCGGAGAGCTCGTAGCAGGGCGCGAGCGGCGGCTCGTGACGTGCGGAGAGCAGGTTCGCGAACAGGAGGGCCTCGAACCACGTCGCGTAGCGGAGCGGGCACTCGTCGTCCTTGCAGGTCACCGGGCCTTCCTGCACCTTCTCCGGCTTCTCTGGCATGACGCTGACGAGCTCCGACCACCGCTTGCGCGTCAGCTCGAACTGCCCGATCTCGAACCCGCGCTCGAGCGTGACCGCCCTCGCAACCTCGGTGTACTGACCACGCCAGAGCTCGCTCTCCGGCGAGCCCATGATGAAGCAGCCTGGCGGGATGCGACACCAACCGTCCGCGCATTCAGCCACCACCGCCGGGTGCCGACACACGGCCCCGTCGGCGGAGGCAACTTCCCAGCCAGTCACCTCCGGGCCGACCGGATCCATGTTGCTTCCAGGCACGACGGTTGGCTCCGGGCGCTCCGCCCTGGGCTGGCAGCCGAGGGGTACGACCAGGAGAGCGCAGAGAGCGACACCGATCGCGCACGTCATCGAACCGCTCGTATTCATGGCACGTCGCTCACCCCGAACTCGTCACCCAGGTTCTCGAAATTCTCCGCCGCCTCGGGGGTCTTGAACCCCTCCGTCACGAGCAAGGCGACGCCGTCGAGCAGGCTCTCGTGGTCCAGTCCGCCATCCCAGCTGACGCGCTTGTCGGTGCAGGCCTGGATATTCTCCGCCGATTCGCTGCACGCGGCGATGTAGGCGTTGAAGATATCCTTCATCCTCCAGCGCTCCGCCGAAATCGGGTGGTTGTCGATCCGGTAGAGGAACTCCAGCCAATCGTACTCGGTGCCGAACGAGAGGAGGTCGGCGGACGAGCTCTCGTCGATGCAGTGCGTGTTGCGCCACCGGACCGCCTGCTTGCAGCTCACCGGGATCGGCGGCTGGTTGACGTAGAGCTCGGTGTCCGGGTCGAGCGCGCAATCGGTCACCCCCGGCATACACGCCGTGCTTGATATCGGCTTGTAGTAGACGAACGTGCAGTCCGACTCCATGTCGGCGTTGAAGGCCTTGGCCGCGAAGTACTGAGCAAACCCCTCGATCTGCGCGGCGTTCGGCTCCTCCATCGATTGCAGGCAATGGAGCCGCTGATCGGGGGGGACGCCATCGCAGCGGCAGAGCGCGGGCTGGCTGGGGTCGCCCGCGCCGCAGCCGTAGTTCTGCCGCATCAGCCCTTGACCGTTGCCCTGAATGAAGTGACCGAACTCGTGTGCGACGATGTACTTGAAGCGGGTCGTCGAAGCGACCAGCCCGTCAGGCTCCAGGATCAGCGAGTTCTGGCTCCTGCAGCTCGTCTGGAGCTGCTCCCCCGTGCAGGGATCGCTGGTGAGGCAAAATTCGTCGACGACGATCTGGACCCGACCATCGCCCTCGTAGCGATGATCGATCATCGCACGTACGATGCCAAGCTCACCTCCGCTCGCGTCTTCACGCTGGAGCATCTGGCTGATCGCCGCGCTGGTTCGGGTGATCGAGTTGTGCTCGGTGAAGACCGGGCGGAGGGGCGCCGGAGGCATCGCGGGCCAATCGATCTGGCGGGCCGAGCACGTCGCGTCGGTAACGCTCCCGAGGTTCTCCGCGTAGATCGCGCACATGGAGGCCGGCCCGCTCTGCCCGGTTTGCCGCACGACGACGTTGGCCCCGGTGAGCTCCGAGCCGTTCATGGCGCAGTTGGTCCCCGCAGGGTCCAGGCAGTGCTGGCTGATGACGCGGGTCGCGATCTGGAGGTCGGTGCCCAGCTGCCAGTGCGAGCGAACGGGGAGCTTGGGTCGCGGGACGCAGCCGTTGCGGTCGAGCACCCCGCCGCGGTCGAACAACACGCCGGTCGAGTTCGTCATCGTGATCTGGTAGCGCGCGAAGCTCGCCGGGACCGGCTGCACCGCCTTGCCAGCGAGGAAGTCCTCGCTGCCGACGCCAGTCCAGGGTCCAGAGTCGATGAACTGCGCGTTCCAGTCGAAGCAGATGTCCGGGCTCGCGATCGGCGTCGCGGTGAAGCACATGCGGCCGCCGTCGATGCACGTCTCGTTCGCGGCGGTGGCGCCGGAATAAAGATCGACGTCAAACTCGTAGTCCTGGAGGTCTTCGTCCCCCAGGCAGAACCATGCGTCGTCGTCGTCCACGTCGACCGAGACGTGGACCGTGGTCCGGTCGCGGGCGACCTGCACCGTGCCGCTGCTCGCCTGCCCCTTGTCCTGACCGTCAATGACGAGCTTGGCGACGAACGGATCGACCGTACCACACAGCCCCTCGCTATCATCGAAGTTGAGCGAGGTGACCGTGAACGTGAAGGCGGCGGGGCCCGCCTCTTCGTTGCTCGTGTTGCCCACTTGCGGGCCCACGAAGTCGCCGTACACCTCCGATGCCAGGTGCGACGTGGCAGACGTCGTCACCTCCGGCGCGAGCTGCGCGCTCACGGACGAGAGCGACACGCTCGCGCGCTCGATGGGGACGACGGCGGGCGACGGGGTGGGCTCTCGCTCCGGGGGGACATCTCCCAGATCGCAGGCGGGGCTGGACGAGCTCGCGGTCGCCGTCTCTCCGGCGAGCTGCCACTTGAGGCTGCCGCTCAGATCGAAGGGCGCGAAGAACACATTGTCATGCGCCCCGGGCAAGAGCGTCGTGGGCGGCGCCACGTCTCCCGCAGGGACGAGCTGGTTGGCGGGGCCGAGCGGCACCGTGACCGGGAAGTCGCTCTCGTTCTCGTAGCCGAAGAGGGCGGCCCCCGCAGGGTGCTTGAAGCGTCGCACGCACTTGACCACCGGGTGAATGTTCAGGACGTCGTACCAATGGTCGAAGGGGTCGAACGTGATGGTGGAGCCCGCCTCGGCGGCATCGACCGTTTGCCCGAAGAATGCCCCTCGATGTCCGGGCGACCCGACCGGCGCGAGGCGCAGGGTCGCGCTGGGCGCCACGAGGGTCCCGTTGAACGCGGACTCGATCGAGACGGTCCCGGTCCCGAGGTAAGCCAGGAAGAAGCTGCTGTCCGGGCCGACGATCTGAACTCCACCTTTGAAATCGAGCAGCTCGCGTACATAGACAATGACCGGGCCGGCCGACGTGTCGAGGCGGGCGATCGACTGAGGCTGCATCTGGAGCTGATCGAGATAGTACGTGCCCGAGCTGAGGTCCAGCGTGCTCCGAGCGCCGACGGCGACGCTCGTGTAAGCTCCCGGGGCCAGCGAGGCGGTCGTGTCCGGTCCGACGGGCGGTACGCTGACGGTCGACGGGAACTCGACCGTGAAGCGCAGGCTCTCGAGCGGACCGAGGGGCGTGGCCGAGAGCTCGGTCCCGATGATGTCCGCGCCGGCTTGCTTGGTGATGGCGCCTGCCGCCTGAACCGTGCCAGTGGCCTGCGACTGGCTCCCGAGCCAGACATCCCCTCCGCCGATGAGCGACCCCGTACGGGTCCCGGCGTTGACCTCGAGGAGGCCTGTGCCGATGTTCACCGCCGCCGCCGGCGCCCCGTTCGCGTCTTGCAGCGTGGCCCCGCCGGCGATGCGCAACGATTGCGACGCATGAATGGCGACGTTGCTCTGTGAAAAGCCTGCTGGGAACCCGAGCGCGATCTCGAGCTGGGTCGAGAGCGCTTGCTTGGCCGTGGAGACCGCGACCTGCGCCGGAGCTTCCCCCTCGGGCGTGCCACAGCCTACCACGCTCACGCTCGCTGCCAGCACCAGAGCCCGCGCGAGCCGCGCTCGAAACCTGCAAGCGTCGATCCTCGTCCTTTCCCCTCCGTCAGCGGCAGAAGAACCCAGCCTGGTGCGTTCCGGCAGCTCGATCACTTCATTTTTTACGATTGTCATATTGGTCATCCGTGTGAATCTGGCTCATGCCAGGTCGTGCGATGCCTCGAGGATCTCGAAGAAATACGAGCAGTGGCCGCTGAGTCGCTGCCTCGTGGTGATTCGATGCTTCGCACGCCTGATCGCCGCGCATGCGCGACGGATCCCGAATGCTCGTGGATCCTGCGAGCACGGCGCGCCGGCGCCGTTGTGGAGAGCGCTGCTCCTCGGCCGCTCGGAGCGGCACATTGCACTCCATATGCCAGGCGCGGAGGCCGCTCGATTCTCGATCCGCCGCGCTTCACGCGCTGGACGACGGGCCGCTCGCCGCCGGGCGCGGCCCGTTTTCCATGACATGTCACGGGTCGCGGCGTGACATGTCACGGATCGCAGCGTGACATGACCCACGTGAGCATCACGCCCAGCGGGGCGGCCCCGAGCGGGTGGCCCGGGCCGCGCTCGCGGCGGCCCGCGACCAGCGCCACGCCGAGGCGGACGCCATCGAGTCCCCTGCCCTGCGCCACAGCTTCCTCGAGGTCGTGCCGGAGCACGCCCGCCCCCTCGCGCTCGCAGCGGCGTGGGGCGTGGCGGACGGATGATCCCCCGGATCGGCGCGATGTCGCGCATGCCCGGGATCGCGGCGCCGGCCTCGCTCGCCGCCGGCAGAGCGGGGAACACCGCGCCGCGCGGACATATTGCCTGACGAACATGCCGAGTCGCATCCCCCCGCCGGCGCGTCCTCGCGCGCACAGGCTCGCTTTCCGCGAAGGCAAGATTCAGCTACCTTGCTCGTTCGGACACGGCGCACGCACGCGCCGCGTGCCAAGGGGATAGGGGGGGCTCATGCTGAGCGGTGCCGACGTTTCGGTCCACCAGGGACATATCCAGTGGGACGCATTCGCCCCACAGCTCGATTTCGTCTTCATCCGCGCGACCTACGGCCCCGCTGCGGTCGACAGGAAGCTCGCGTACAACCGCGTCGAGGCCGCGCGTCGAGGGCTCATCCGGGGGTACTATCACTATGCGCTCCCGGGCCTGGATCCCCTCGAGCAGGCCCAGAAGGTCTGCAGCGTGGTCGGCGCCCTGGAGCCGGGCGAGCTCGATATCGTGCTCGACCTGGAGGAGACGCAGCACGAGCGCGACAAGGGCCATCGCTGGACGCAGGACGACACCCTGGCCCTCCAGGAATGGACACGGCGCTTCGTCCGCGAGGTGAAGGCGCGTTATCCCGGCCGCTCGGTCATCCTCTACACCCGCCACAACTTCTGGCACCAGCATCTCGGCGGCAGCGCCGAGCTCGTCGACTGCCCCCTGTGGATCGCGAATTACACGTACGGCAGCGATCCGGTGACGGCGAGGCCCCCGGCCGACCCAAAGGAATGGGCGGCGTGGGCGCAGAAGAAGCCGCTCGAGGCCTGGGATCCCTGGGCCGCGTGGTCGTTCTGGCAGATCACGGCCAGGGCCGTGATGCCGGGCGTCACGGCCAACACCGTCGACGCCAACCTGTTCAACGGGACCCGCGGCGACCTCCTTCGCCTCGCCCGGCTCGAGGCCGGGCCGCCAGCGAAGGGGCCGCAGCCCACGGCCGACGCGCTGTGCCTGGGGCCGCCCTCGCCGGCGGACGACCGGTATGTCGTCGGCCCCGAGGTGCGCCTGACCGACCCCGGCCCGTCCGCCGACGGCGCGGCGGCGTTCTTCGCGGCGGCCGACGCGTCGACCCGGACGGCCGCGCCGGTCGCGCACGCCGAGGTCACGCCCGTGCTCGACGGGACGGGCCTCGAGGCGCTGCCGCCGCGGGCGCCGGACGCGATGACCGGCACGCAATTTCACGAGCGGGCCCGGGGCCTGTCGCTTTCGGCGCGCGAGGCGCTGTTCTTCGAGGAGGTGCTGCGGGGGAACGTGCCCTCCTTCCTGCGGCGCTTCCATCACGTCACGGTGGAGGCGCCCGATGGAGAGCAGGGCGTCGTGTACGTGTGCGCCGACTACCTGGCCGTCGGCTCGGACACCGACTTCCTGCGCATGCCGCTCACCGGCGTCACCGCCCAGCGCGTCGCCGACGCCTGCGGCTGCGTGCTGCCCACGAAGAAGCTCGTGAAGGACATCTATGCCGCCTCCCGGAAGCAGACGGCCATCCCGTTTCCCCCCGAGGACGGGACCAGGATGGCCACGATGGATCGGTTCCTCGAGCATCACCTGGCCATCGAGCAGCGTCGGATCGGCGAGCTCGGCGAGCTGCTCGCGGGCCACAAGAAGGACGTCGTGGTGACGAACCGGCTGCGCCACCACCCGCGGCGGCTCGCGATCTACGGCTTCCACAGGGCGGACGGCGCGCCGTGGCAGCCGCTCGACACGTCGCTCGATCGGCGGTTGCCGCACGAGGACACTTACGTCGATTACAGCCACGGGGCGCGGCTGATCGGCGGCCTGATGGCCCTCGGGCCCGAGCACCGCCGCGTGCCCGACGTGCTCCTCGATCCCGCGCTGTGCGACCTCCTGAGCGACGAGGGGGTCATCCGCGCGCCGAGGTACGAGGTGCGCGCGCTCGGGTGACCCGCGCCCTCCGATGCCTCTGCGGCGAGCCCGCTAGTCGCCGCGCTCCGCGTCGCCGAGGAGGCCCTTCAGGCGGGCTCGCATCTGCGACAGCTCGCTCTTGAGGATCCCGACGTCCCGCCTCCACGTCGTCAGGTCGGGCCCGTACGGGTCGTCCTCGACGGCAGCGCGGATGAACCCCGCGTAGCGGTCCACCTGCTCCTCCAGCCGCCCCTCGCTGAACGGCCCCTCGAGCAGCTCCCGGACGGCGCTCCGGTAGCCCGCGAGGTCCTGGCGCAGGGCGCTGAACAGCACGTCGCAGCCGGGCGCGAGCACCTGATTCTTGCCCTGGTACACGTCGAAATACGCGGGGCAGGTCGCCGGCGTCTCCGCCCAGCGCGGCACCTCGCCGAAGAACCGGGAGGCGCCCCAGCTCAGGGTGTTGTCGAGATCCCACGGGACGAGGCGGAACTTGCCCGACGAGGGCCCCTCGTAGAAGAAGAAGTTGTGGTTCTCGGCGGAGCCGTCCTCGCCGACATAGAACGTCGTGATCCCGTCGAAGTTCAGGATCGCGTCGTCGACGGCCATGTAGCGCTGCAGCTCTTCGATATCGGTCCACCTCGACAGCGCGGCGAGGCGGTCCGCGTCCTCGGCGGACTCCAGATCCTTCGCGAACGCGATGAAGCGCTCGTGCGAGGCGGTCTCCTCGTTGGTCTCGAGCCTCTCGGCGTAGTAGTCGTCGTCCGTCGAGACCGGCCAGGCTGCCTCGTAGAGGCTGCCGTCCGGATCCTCGGGGAACCGGTTCTCCGTGAAGCGGCCGTCGACGTCCTCGACCATCGCGAAGAGGCCGAGCGGCTCGCCGTTCACGTGCAGCGTGGCCCACGCGCTCCTCGGGGCGACCACGCCCATGTCCCGGTAGAGATCGTAGGCGATCCGCTCGTGGATCTTGGTGGGATCGCGCATCATGGCATGAAAGTTCAGGCGCTTTTGCCGATGGAGGCGCTGTCCGTCGACGTACTCGTCGAGCTTCACCTTCATGCTGAGCTTCGGGCAGGGGAACGGTGTCTGCTCCTCGAAGCACATCTCGAGGGTGCCGTAGCCGCCCTTGAAGCGCAGGCCCACGAGGCCCAGGCTGCTGCCCCGGTAGCACGCCTGGGCCTCGACGTACTCTTCCTCGCGGGCGTTCGCCCGGAGCTCCGCCCAGGTCTCCTCGTGGAGCCGGAAGTCGAAGCGCGGGATGTCGCTGGCCGCGTACAGCGCGTCCGGGTCGCCGTCGGCCAGCGCGGGGTCCGCCGGATAGCACGGCAGCGTCACGCCCTCCCCGGCAGCCTCGTCCCCGCAGCCCGCGCCCAGCGCGGAGGCGGGGAGCGCGAGCAAGATGCAACAAGTCCTTTTCATGAGCCTCTCCTTGTGGGCGGCGACGAGGGCCGTGACGTCCGCGGGGCGCGAGCCCCCTGCCAGCGTGGGGCGTCAGGCTGGCCAGCGCCGGAGGGGCGCCCGACCGCGCGCCACGCGCGTCGATTGCCCCCCATACCGCTGGCGTGCGTGTCTCGATGACTCACCTCACCTCGATCAAAACCCACGCCAGAGCACGAGCAATGGCCGTTCCATCATGTCGCTCGAGCGCTGCGGTCTCGACCGTCATGCGGAGAACGTGCGACCGAGACGCGGCCAGCGCTGCTGCGGGAAGTCGGGCCGAGAGGCGAACCGCCATGACGCCAGGGGCGCCAAGAAACCAGGGAAATTGAAGGGGAAGAATGGAGGGACAACCCTTCCTCTCTCCTTGGCGTCGTTGGCGCCATGGCGGTTCTTCTGCTGATCCGGGGCAACTTCCCGCAGGAGTGCAAGGCGGTTCGTCGTCAGGCTCGCGTGCGGGTGGCTGTATGCCGGCGGTTGCGCTGGTGCGCGAGCGCTTGCGGCGGCGCGCAGGCGGTTGCGCCGGCGCGCGTGGGCCCGCGCTGGGCGGCTCACTCCGGCAGGCGCATCGCGAGCAGGGCGTCGATCGCCTCGCGCGAGAGCCTGCCCGGCAGATCGGGGAGCATCTCGGCGGCGGCGGAGGGGATCCTCTCGGGGTGGATGACCGCGACCTGGATCGCGCGCCGCGCCTCGTCGAGCAGGATCATGAAGTAGCGATCGCCGCGCGGCCGACGCCACGTCGGGCAGCCGTCCGAGCGCCCGCCGGCCTCGATGACGGGCCCCTCGTCGTAGGCCTTCTGCGCGCACGCGTCGACGACCTCCACGTCCTCGGCGAACGCGTCGCGATCGCAGCCGGCCCCGCAGACGCTGCCGCCGAGGTGTCCTTCCTGGTACGAGCGGACACCGGTGCTCATGAACTCGCGGTTGCTGTGCTCGTTATTGTCCATCACGACCTCGAACACGTTGATCTCGCCGCAGCCGTCGCCGACCGTCCCCGTCTTCGAGTAGCAGTTGCAGAGCCCGTTCCACTTGCGTCCGCCGTCGCGAACCAGCTCGGACGCGACGAACGCGACCCACGGCCCGGGGTGGCCCTGCCCGCCGCCGTCGCATGCCTCGACGTCCGCGTCGTCGAACGTCATCGAGGCGAGAAAGACGACGAGCTTCGAGCCTGCCCAGCCGAGGTGCATGACGCCCGGGTCGTCAGGGCAGTAGTAGTCCTTGCCGTCACTGCACTGGAACGGCCGGTCCTGCGTGAAATACGTGACGCAGTCGTTCTTCGTGAGGTCGCCCGTGAAGTCGGCGGACGTGTTCTGCCCCTCCGTGACGAGCAGGTTCGAGCCCACGCCGCGCCTCGCGTCCCACGAGGAGACCATCTGCCAGGCGGCCGGGTCGCCGCCGGGCTGGTAGACGGCGAGCTGCTTGACGCGGATGGCCTTCATGACGAGGGTCATCTCCTCGTCGAACGGAGCGAGCGCGTCGCTCGTCGTGTGATGCTCCGTCATGCAGCAGTGCCCGCCCCACGTGTCGCTGCCGTCCTTGTAGTCGCACGCCGGGTCCCCGGGCGCGCGGTCGATGCGGCGAGGCCACCAGCCGGGCGCACCGATGTTCGTGAACGTCATCGTCCCGCCGCGCGTCGGCGTGCTCGGCTCGGGGACGTGGGGGCCGAGGCCCCCGCCGGCGCCCGTCGCGCCGCTGGACGGGCCCCCGCCGGCGCCCGTCGCGCCGCTGGACGGGCCTCCGCCGGCCTTGCCCCCTCCGCCGCCCTCTCCTCCGAGGTCGCCTCCGTCACCGCAGGCACACGCGAGGAGGACGAGAGCAACCTGCAAGGAGAACGATGAGCGCCTCATGTCCGGGAGTGTTTCCGGAGCGCGCTGGATCCGTGACGAAAAACGCCGGGGGCACCGCCGGAAGGTCGCCGCGAGGCGCACACCCGCGCCGGTCGGCCCCGGCTTGAGCTGCCGCTCGTCCAACCAGGCGCCGGGAGTGATAGCCTCCGGTTCATGACAAGACTTCGTCTCGCGACTCGAATGTGCGCTGTCCTCGCGGCCCTCTGGCTGCCCGTCATCGCCTGCTCGGCGGCCGGCGGTGACGGAGAAGGCAACACCGCGGGAGATGGCGAGGGCGGCGAGAGCGCGAGCGGCGCCGGCGGCAGCAGCACCAGCAGCACCAGCAGCAGCGACGGGTCTGGCGACGATTTCGGGCTGCCGGGCTCGGATCCGGAGAGCCCGCCGCCGGCCGACGCCGGTCAACCCACGACCTGCGACGACGACGGCAACTGCACCTGCATCACCATCGCGTCGATCGGCCACGAAGGCGTCTGGGGTCCGTGCAGCAGCGACAGCACCACGGCGCTCCAGAACTGGTTGAACACGCAGAGCACGGCCCAGGTCGACAACTACAACACGGAGAAGCCCACGCTCACGCCGGAGTTCCTCGCCAGGTACGACGTGATACTCCTCCAGTGGATGGTGACGAAGGGCGCGCAGAACGACGACGGGGAGCCCTGGCAGTTCACGGCGGACGAGGTGAAAGCGCTCGAGGACTGGGTCAACGACGGCGGCGGCATCATCGCGCTGAGCGGTTATCAGTGCAATGGACAGGGGTGCACCATCCACGACGTCACGGCGACCAACCAGCTCCTCTCGTTCACGGACATCCAGTTCAACGCCGACAGCGTGCTGGATCCCGCGCAGAGCGGCTGCCCGAATTGCAACTGCTGGGGCGGGCCCGTGCCGGTCGGCGGCTCCCTCCCCGGGAGCGTGGGCGCCTGGAACCAGGACTCGCCGATCGGCAAGAACATCCAGAGCGTGGGCGCCTACGTCGCGCGCTCGATCCAATCGACGACCGCGACCGTCGACTGCACCGACGGCACGAACAATTTCGCGGTGCACAAGGAGGTGGGGAAAGGCCATGTCGTCGCCTACGGCGACGAGTGGGTGACCTACTCGGGCCAGTGGCTCGGGACGGCGGCGTGCCTCAATCCCCAGATGTACACGGACCCGAACAGCCCCTGCTATCAGAGATCGGCGGCGCAGATCTTTCAGATCTCGCAGTTCTGGTACAACGCGCTGAAATACGCGGCGTCGTCGGTCGAGTGCTTCACGATCGAGGATCCGGTCATCATCAGGTGATGCCGGGAGACCGGACGGCCGAGCACGTGATTTGCCAGGATTTACCAGAGAGAGCGCACGCCCCGCGAGCTCCCTCTCCATCGCGGAGAGCGGCGCGCCCAGGTGCGACCGGCCTGCGCGCGCCGTCCCGCTCGCGGCTCGGGGCGGGGCCGCGCGCGATGCGCCGAAGCGCCTGGGCTTCCTCCTCGCCCGCCCTGGGGCCCGTTCCTGCTCGACGCCGAGGCCGGGGCGCAGATGCCGCTGCGACCCGGGGAGCGCTGGCCGCGCCGCAATGATGCCGCGCGCCAGCACAACGCGCTGCGGCAAGCTGTTTATCGCCCCGCCGGGCGCGAAGCCGGGCCGCTTTGGACGAATTCCCGCAAGCTGTGCAGTGAAGGCGACCTCTTCAATACACGGACAAGTTATTGATACAGCGTCACTTTCCAGGCGGGAGGCGGATCGCGCCAGAACCCCTCTGCCACCTGAGCGGAGCGTGGCGATTCACCCTTGACATCGTAAAATGTCTTTACTTTCTCTTTCTCCTCGGCTTATCCATAGCCGGCGACGAGCATTCGGCGACAATTTTACACCCGCTTCTCTGGCCGGGAGCCTCGTGCTAGGCAATACGACCAGATGTCGGCCGATCCCCCATCTTGCGTCTCTCCCAACGGCTGCGCGGGAGCATGCTCCCGCCATTCAGCGATTACTTAGGAGCACCATGCGAATCAACGATCTGGCAGGCCTGTCCACCGCGTCATTCGGCAGGGGTTCGCGGCGCACGCTCGGTCTCCTCTCGTGCGTGACGCCCTTGCTGCTGGGAGCCTGCGTCGTCGGCGTAGATCCCGACGCCGGGGGCACCGCTGGCGCAGGTGGGAGCTCCGGCGGAGTGGGCGGCGCCCCCTCCGGCGCCAGCGGCGGCGACGCGCCCACCTCCACCACGACCTCCTCGTGGACCGGCACCGGCGGCGTCGGCGGCGGTGACCCGTCCACCTCCACCGCGACCACGGGCTCCTCGTCCACCGGGGCTGCGGGAGGCGGCGCCGGCGGCTCGAGCGCGACGGGCAGCACACACCCGAAGGATCATTGCGTGGACGGCTATGATCCCCATCCCAGCGACGAGACGATGAAGGACGGTCCGGCGGAGTACATCAAGAACGGCCAGATCGATCTCACGGTCCAGCCGGAAGTCATCGCCTGGATGGAAGAGAACGAGTGGCAAGCCGCCCACTTCGAGTGGCACAGCATCCGGCGCTGCGGCCCCGGCGGGCTCGGCGGGAGCAGGGTCGATATCTGCAATTCGGCGGTCCCGGTCCCGCCGGATCAGGAGTGCAAGACGACGGGCGACGGCTACCAGTTCCTCGCCATGCACCGGCACATGATCCAGTCGCTGAAGCAGCTCTGGCCGAAGCACTCGGAGCAGTTCGAGGGCTTCGAGAAGTTCCCCACGACGGCGGAGGAGCTGCCCGAGCAGTGGAGGGCGGACTTCAGGCCCTGGAGCGCCACGACGCTCGCCAACGCGAAGATCGCCGACGAGATCGACAAGCCGGAGAACCTGAGCCGCTTCCCGGACGAGGGCGCGCTCGGCATGTGGATCCAGTGCTTCGCCGGCACGGCCATCCCCGGGAGCAGCGAGCGGGCCAGCGGCCTGCACGGGGATCTCCATTTCAAATGGGTGCGCCCCAACAACACCGATCACGGCGTCGGCAACCAGTTCACGAACATCGACAACTACATGTTCTGGAAGCTCCACGGCTGGATCGACAAGGTCTGGGAGAAGTACCGCGTCGCCAAGGGCCTGTCCCCCGACGATCCGAAGCTGAAGGACGACATCGCGGCCCAGTGCTACGAGATGGACGCGATCGCGCGGGTCATCAATCCCAGTCTGGAGCCGAACCCGGGGACCTCCACGCCCACCACGGAGTCCGGCGTGTTCCACACCGCCGTCCGCCCGATCTTCGAGAGCGCGGTCCACAAGTGCAGCGGTTGCCACGCTGCGCCGTCGACGGGTCCCCACGCAGGTCTGTCGCTCGGCGGCGACATCAGCTCGGCGGACATCGTCGCGGGCCTCGTCAACAAGCCGTCCAGGGGCGGCGGGCAGTTCAGGCTCGTGGTGCCGGGAAATCCGGACCAGAGCTGGCTCTACCTCAAGGTCGCGGGGACGGCCGCGAGCGCGGGGTGCAGGCCCTCCGCCACGGCCAGCTGCATGACGGGCGTCATGCCGCAGGCCGCGGACGGCAAGCCGAGCCTGACGAGCGCCGAGCTCGCGACCCTCCGCCAGTGGATCCAGGACGGCGCGCCCGCGCCGACGCAGTAGTCGACCCGCCCCGGTCCGCCGCCCCCACGGCCCGCTCGCCCCTGCTCGGGAGCGGCCCGTGGGCGGCAGGCGGGCGCCTTCACCCCGCCGCCTGCGGGAGCTCGTCGACGATCGGGGCCACGGCGCGGAGGCCCTGCGGGGACGGCAGGCGCGAGACCTGATCGGGCGTCCGGAGGTACGCTACCGGGGCGCGCAGCGCGACATCGCCCGAAGGGTTCCCTCTCGCCATGGTCCACACCACGCCGCCTGCACTGCCCTCGCCCGGCACGGTCCTCGGGGGCGACTTCCGCATCGTCCGCCCCCTGAGCCAGGGGGGCATGGGCGCCGTGTTCGTCGCCGAGCAGCTCTCCACGGGCAAGCAGCGCGCCGTGAAGCTGATGCACGCGCAGCTCGCGCAGGACCCCCGCTTCCGCGAGCGCTTCGAGCAGGAGGCGCGGGTCGGGGCGCGCATCGAGAGCGACCACGTGGTGGAGGTGGTCGCCGCGGGCGTGGATCCGGCGACGCAGGCCCCGTGGCTGGCGATGGAGCTGCTCGACGGCGCCGACCTCGCGGCCGTGGTGGCGCAGCGCGGCCCGCTGCCGCCCGACGAGGTCCGCGAGCTGATGGGGCAGCTCGGCCACGCGCTCGGGGCGGCCCACCGCGCGGGGGTCGTGCACCGCGACCTCAAGCCCGAGAACGTCTTCGTCGCGCGGCCTCGCCAGCAGAGCGTCCGCTTCAAGGTGAAGGTGCTCGACTTCGGCGTCGCGAAGGTCGTGGCCGAGACGCGGGCCTCGTCGGTGATGACCGCGTCGGTCGGGACGCCGCTCTGGATGGCGCCCGAGCAGACCGAGCTGGCCGCGCGGGTCACCCCGGCGTCGGACGTCTGGGCGCTCGGGCTGCTCGCCTTCTACCTGCTCACCGGGCGCATGTACTGGGTCGAGCCGAGCCGCGGGCCGAGCGCCTCGGTCATGTCGCTGATGCGCGAGGTGCTGTTCAACCCGCTGGACCCGCCGTCCGCCCGCGCCGCCCAGCTCGGCTGCCTCCACCTGATCCCCGCGGGCTTCGACGCCTGGTTCGCCCGGTGCGTCGCCCGCGACGCCGGCGCGCGTTTCCCCGACGCGGCGCAGGCCATGGCGGCGCTCGATCCCGTGCTCGGGGCGGCCGCGCACGGGCCGGGGGCGGCCGCGCACGGGCCAGGGGCGGTCAGCAGGTTCGCGGCCCCGCTTGCCGCCCAGCGCACGCCGGCCCCGCCGGCCCCCACGGGCCCGGTCTACCCGACGATGGTCGGCACCGAGGTGGGCGGCGTGGCCGGCGGCCCCTCCGCGCGGGTCCCGGTCCCGCCGCGGCGCAGGGCGCCCGCGGGCGTGGTGCTCGCGATCGTCGGCGGCGGGCTGCTCGTCCTCGCCGCCCTCGTGATCGGCGGCCTCCTGCTCGTCCGGTGACCTGGACGCCGAGCACGGGCACGCTGCGGGGGGTGGGCCTCCGCTCAGGCGACCAGCTCGTGGTGAGCTGGTCGCCGGGCGAGCAGGTCGGCGTGGCGAGCCCTGCGATCGAGGGCAGGCAGCTCGCGGGGCGGTGGGCCAGCCTGGGCCGCAGGCTCGCGGGGGCCGAGACGCTGGTGCGCCGGTGAGCCCGCGGATGGGTGGGGCGGGACAGCTAGGTAGCCAGGTCGGCGCGCGGGCGTCGTGGAAGAGCGAGCCGCTGCCCTCGCGCGAGGTGCTGCACAAATCTCGTTGTCAGTGCTCCCGGCTTTGTCAGGATGGGACGATCCGGATGCTGGAGATCTGAACGAGCGCTAGCGCTACTGCGGGAAGTCGGGCCGAGAGGCGAACCGCCATGACGCCAAGGGCGCCAAGAAACCAGGGAAGTAGAAGGGGAAATGGAGGGACAACCCTTCCCCTCTCTTCTTGGCGTCGTTGGCGACGTGGCGGTTCTTCTGCTGGTCCGGGGCAACTTCCCGCAGTAGCGCTAGCGCCCGAAGTGGTGCCAGGTCTTCACCTCGAGCTGGGATGGACGCTCCTTGAGCTTCTTGCGCTCGCGCAGGTCCTCGGTCTTGCGGTTCCACGAGGTCACGTCCTCCTCCCAGGCCTTGAAGGCCGTGAACTTGGCATTGGATTCGTCATTGACGATGCCGCGCATCGTCATGAAGATAGGCTTGAAGCGCATGGCCTCGCTCACGAGCAGGGCCATCGCCAAAAAAGGCAAGGAGAGGCCACCCCAGTTCTTCGTGCCCACGTGGCCGCTGAAGGCGGTGATGGCGTCGACGATGGTCTTTCGCTTGATGGCCGAGCCCTTCGCGCTGCCACTCACGTTCGCATAGTTCACCGGCATGCTGAGGCGGGTCCCGAACGAGCTCGGGGCCTGATCGTCGAAGGCGAAGACGTGGTCCGCGGCGTTCTTGAAGCCGACCAGATAAAGATCACTCTTGCGGAGGTAGAGGACGCAGCTCGGGCCGTTGGAGCCATCTTTGACGGTGACGGTGTGCTCGTCCGCGGATGTGGTGTCGCAATAACGGTAGCCGGCGGCGCTGACCAGGGTCAGCGCCAGCCACATGTTGGTGTGGGTCTCGTGGTATTTCTGGATGTCGAGGTCGTAGTTGGCCATCGCGACGTTGCTCCGAACGAAGGACGGGTCGATCCAAGAAGGGAGGACGATGGCAGGCTAAACGAGGCGCGCGGCGGCGGGCAAACCTGCGCTGCGCCTCCGGCGGAGGTTGGCCCGCCCGCCCCGAGACGCGTCGTCATCCCCGGCGGCGCGACGCCGCGGCCCCGCCGCGTCGCCGGGGCGGCGGAACCCCCGGGGGGCGACGGCGCGGCCCCGCCGCGTCGCCGAGGCGATCGGACGGCTTCCTCCTTGGCATCGCTGGACCGCCCCCGCGCGTCGCTCGGGGACGCGGCGCGCGGGCGGCGGCGAGCGGTCCGGGTTCGCCAGGAGCGCGTCTTGCCTGTATATGCATGCCGCGATCGAGCCATGACCACCCAGCCGAACCCGACCGATCCCTTCGCCCTCGCGCGCGCGCTCCTCGAGCAGCGGCGGACCACCGAACCGACCGACGCGACCGCCATGACGCTGGCCACCGTGGACGCCTCCGGGCGCCCCTCGGCGCGGCTGGTGCTGCTGAAGGGCATCGACGAGCGCGGGTTCCTGTTCTTCACCAACTACGCGAGCCGCAAGTCCGCGGAGCTCGCGGCGAACCCGTTCGCCGCGCTGTGCATCCACTGGGCGAAGGCCGCCGAGCAGATCCGCGTGGAGGGGCGCGTCGAGCGCCTCAGCGACGCGGAGTCGGACGCCTACTTCGCGACCCGCCCGCGGGGCAGCCAGATCGGCGCGTGGGCGTCGCGGCAGAGCGAGCCCTTGCCCTCGCGCGAGGTGCTGCTCGAGCGGGTGCGCGAGATCGAGGCCCGCTTCGAGGGCCGGCCGGTGCCCCGGCCGCCGTTCTGGGGGGGCTTCCGCGTGGTGCCGGATCGCATCGAGTTCTGGCGAGGCCAGGAGAGCCGCCTGCACGACCGCGAGGTCTACCTCCGCGACGGCGACGGCTGGCGCGTCGAGCGGCTCTACCCCTGAGCGCGGCGGAGGCGGCGCCCCCGCCCTCCTCCGCGCCCGAGCACGACCTGGCGCTCGCCGCCCGCGGCGACGCTACGGCCCGGCGCGGCGGAGGCGCCTCGCCTTGCGCTCCCGGAGCCGCTCGATCACGGCGAGCAGCTTCGGGTCGTCGCGGCGCCGCACGTCGAGCCGCATCCCCTTCAGCGCGTTGCACCGCCCGCACGCGAGCGCCACGTTGTCGAGAGCGTCCGTCCCGCCGTGCGTGCGCGGGACGATGTGCTCCACGGTGGCGCGCTGGATCGGCTCGCCGTCGAGGCCGACCACGACGTGCGACTGGCAGTGGATGCACTTGCCCACCCACGCCGCCTGGCCGCGGATCTCGGTGCGCTCGAACGTCGCGTCGGTCGCGACGATATCCAGGATGAGACGCCGGCGCGCGGCCTTCACGGCGCTCGATCGTAGCCGCCCGGCGCGCGATCCGCACGCGGTTCGCGCCGGGCCGGGAGGTGGGCTATGGAGCCGGCCGGATCCGGCGGGCTCGCGGCGGCAGGCGACCGCGGCCGCGCGAGGACGGCGCGCTGCGTGGCGCGCGGGAGGAGCCATGAAATCGAAGACCGAGTATTTTTACTTCGAGACCCGGGCGAAGCGCGAGCTCATCAACATCACCGACCGCGTCGCGGCCGTGGTGACGGCGAGCGGCATCCAGGAGGGCATGGTCCTCGTGAGCGCCATGCACATCACCGCCGGCGTCTTCGTGAACGATCACGAGCCCGGCCTGTGGGAGGACATCTGGGCGTGGTTGCAGCACCTCGCGCCCGAGGGGCCCGACTACAAGCACCACAGGACCGGCGAGGACAACGGCGACGCCCACCTCAAGTCGATCCTCGTGCACCACCAGGTGATGGTGCCCATCACGGCGGGGAAGCTCGATCTCGGGCCCTGGCAGCAGATCTTCTATGCGGAGTTCGACGGCAAGCGGCGCAAGCGCCTCGTCGTGAAGGCGATGGGGGACTGACGCCGGGCGTCGCCCGACGCCCCTGCGCCGCGCGCCCCGCACAGCGTCGCCCCACGAGGAGGCCGTACAGCGCCGATCACGCCGGGATTCGCGGGGATCAGCCCGTGAGGGGAACCGCGAGGGCACGAGGGCGCAAGGGATACAGGGGAGAGGGAGACAGGCCTCTCTCCTCCTCCTCGCGCCCGTCGCGCCCCCGCGACTGGCTCTCTCCCGGCGTCCGTGTGCTCGGCTCACGCACTGGCGGATTCAGCGGGCAACTCGACCTGTTGAATCCGCGCGGGTCGGATCGCCGCCGGGGCCCAACTTGCGCCTCGCTTGCCGGTTGGCTAGTCTGGAAACGACGCGCATGAAGTATTCCCTCATACACCATGAGTCGAGGTGGACCCATGTCGGCCGATCCCGTTCTGACGCTTCCCGTGGCCCGAACCTGCCCGCATGCGCCGCCTGCGGAGCACCGCCGGCTCCGCGAAGAGGCCCCCGTCGCCAAGGTGAGATTGCCTGATGGTAAAACGGTGTGGGCCGTCACCAGCCACAAGCACATCCGGGCGGTCCTGTCCGATCCTCGGTTCAGCTCCAACCGGCGCGCCCCCGGCTTTCCCACGCTGTTCCGCGAGAGTCCGCCCCCGAGCGATTTCAAGCCGTTGCTGCTCGATCTGGATCCGCCCGAGCACGGGCCTGCGCGCCGGGCCGTGCTCGGTGAGTTCACGGTCCAGCGGATCGCCGCGCTCGCGCCGCGCATCCAGCAGATCGTGGACGAGCACATCGACGCCATGCTGGCCGGGCCGCGCCCGGTCGATCTCGTGCAGGCGTTCTCGCTGCCCGTGCCCTCGCTGGTGATCTGCGAGCTGCTCGGCGTGCCCTACGCCGACCACGAGCTCTTCCAGACGCGCTCCGCGCAGCTCGTGAGCCGGAAGACGCCGCCCGAGGCGGTCATGCAGGCGTTCGGCGAGCTCATGGCGTATCTGGGCGAGCTGGTGGTCCAGAAGGCGCAGAATCCCCCCGACGACCTGCTCGGCCGCCTGATCCTCAAGCAGCGCGAGCACGGCGATGTCGATTACGAGTCCGTGATCGGCATGGCGTTCCTGCTCTTGCTCGCCGGGCACGAGACCACCGCGAACATGATCTCGCTGAGCACGCTGGTGCTCCTGCAGCATCCGGAGAAGCTGGCCGCCCTCCGGCAGGACCCCTCGAAGACCGTGGCCGCCGTCGAGGAGCTCTTGCGGTACTTCACCATCGCGGAGCTCGCGGTCGGTCGGGTCGCCAAGGAGGACGTGGAGATCGGCGGCGCGCTCATCCGGGCCGGGGAGGGCGTCCTCACGCTGGCCAACACGGGCAACCGGGATCCGGAGGTCTTCGAGGACCCCGACGAGCTCGACCTCGAGCGTGGCTCCCGGAACCACCTCGCGTTCGGCTTCGGCCCGCACCAGTGCCTCGGTCAGAACCTGGCCCGGCTGGAGCTGCAGATCGTCATCGACACGCTGTTCCGGCGGATCCCCGGGCTGCGGCCCGCCGTGCCCGTGGAGGAGCTCTCGTTCAAGGACGACTCCATCGTCTACGGCATCCACGAGCTCCCGGTCACCTGGTGAGAGCGCGGCAGCGGAGCCGCTGCCGCGCGCCCTGGGCGTCATGGCGGCTCGCCTCTCGGCCCGACTTCCCGCAGCAGCGCTAGCTGCTGGCCTGCGCCCCGGCGCCCGCCGCGGCCTCGGGCCGGCCGTACTGCTTCGCCCCGCGGATCATGAGCGACGCGATCGCGTTGAGCGCGTCGGTCCAGGCCTTGTGGTGCTCCGGGGTCCAGTCGGCGCCGGCGGCCTCGCCCAGCGCGGAGATCAACGCGTCGGCGACCCACGGGTACATCTCGTCCGTGACGCCGTAATCGACGTGCTTGGCCCCCATGGCCATGAGCTTCTCCTCGAGCCAGGACGCGTCCTCCAGCTTGTCGATGACCGCGGCGAGCGCCTCCGCGAGCATCTTCTCCTGCTGCGCCTGGCTGTTGCGGCCGAAGAGCGGCTTCACCTGCGGATACCTCGAGAACAGGATCCCGTAGAAGCGATGGGTGATGTTGGGCTCCCTCTCGAGCACGAGCTCGAAGCTCTCCCGCAACAAGCGAACGTTCAATCCCATATGAAACCTCCGAGCGGGGCCGCATGCCCGCGCGCCAACGGTCTTGCCCGCCGCCTCCGCACGAGCTGTGCCATGGACGCCCCCGGGGCCGATCGCCGGCGGATTCCACCGGGATCCGTCGAGACGCCGCGCCGGGCGGCCGGCCGCGGTTTCCTCCAGGAAACCCGCGCCGCCGGCGGGCGCGGCGGCCCGGAGGGCGCCCAGCCGACGGTGCGCGGTCGTGCGCGCTTGCCCTGCCGCACGGCGCGGTGTTTCCTACCGCGGTGTCCCCCAGGAAACCTCGACCGTAGCCGTCTCCCCGAGGAACCCGCGTGACCCTGCTCGACGCCGTGCTCAGCCTGTCCGAAGCGCCCTCCCGCCACGAGGCGCTGCAGCGGATCCTGCGCGCGCTCGCGCGCGTGACGGCGGCGGACGCGCTCTCGGTGCTCACGGCCGCGGACGACGGCTCGGTCGCGGTGACCGCGCAGATCGGGCTCTCGCCGGCGACGCGGGGGCTCTGCTTCCGGCCGGCGGAGCACCCGCGGCTCCGCCGGGCGACGCTCGCGACGGGGCCGATCCGGTTCCTCGATCCGAGCGAGCCCGACCCGTACAACGGCTGGCTGCTCGGCAACGCCGGCGAGATCCACCCGATCCACGCCTGCATGGCCGTCCCGCTCCGCGTGGAGGACCGGCTCGCCGGGCTGCTCACGCTCGACGCCTGCGATCCCCACGGCCTCCGCGATCTGCGCGACGAGGAAGCGCGGGTGTTCGCGGGGCTCTGCGCCGCCGCGCTGCGGCTCGACGCGTCGCCGGCGTCCGCCCCGGAGGCACGCCGCCTGGTCTCCCCCGCCCCCGGCGCCCCGGCGGTGCCCGGCCGGTCGCTCGGGATGCAGCGGGTCGAGCGCGAGATCGCGGTGCTCGCCCCGCTCTCGGTGCCGGTGCTCGTCACGGGCGAGACGGGTGTGGGGAAGGAGCTCGTCGCCCGCGCGCTGCACGAGCGGTCGCCGCGGGCGAGCCGGCCGCTCGTGGTCGTCAACTGCGCCGCCATCCCGGCGCAGCTCGTCGAGTCGGAGCTCTTCGGCCACAAGAAGGGCGCCTTCACCGGCGCGACGGCGGCGCGCGCCGGCCGGTTCGAGGCGGCGCGCGGCGGGACGGTCTTCCTCGACGAGGTCGGCGAGCTCCCGCTGGCGGCGCAGGCGCAGCTGCTCCGCGTGCTGCAGGAGGGGGAGATCCAGCCGGTCGGCGACGATCGGGCGCACCGCGTCGAGGCGCGGGTGGTCGCGGCCACGAACCGCGATCTCCGACGGGAGGTCGACGAGGGGCGCTTCCGCGCCGACCTGTTCCACCGGCTCTGGGTCTACCCCATCTGCGTGCCCCCGCTGCGCGAGCGGCGCGAGGACATCCCGGCGCTGTGCGAGCGCTTCGCCGCGGGGTTCGCGGTCGAGCTCGGCGCGAGGCGGGTGGATTTCACCGAGGCGGCGCTGCGCGCGCTCGCGCAGCGCGACTGGCCGGGCAACGTCCGCGAGCTGAAGCACGCGGTCGAGCGCGCCGTGCTGAGCCGGACGGTGGCGGACGGCGAGGGCGCGGCCGGCCGGGAGCTCGTCCTCCGCCTGGAGGACGTCGAGCCGTGGGCGGGCGAGCGCTCCCGTGCGCCCCGGATCGAGCCCCCCGGGCCGTGGCCCCTGGACGCGGCGCGCGAGCGGCCCGTGGAGCCCCTGGCCGAGACGCTGGAGCGGGCGCGCCGCGAGGCGTTCGCGCGCGCCTTCCAGGCGGCCGGCGGCAACGCCGCGATGGCCGGCCGGCTGCTCGGCCTGAGCCGCTCGTTCGCGTACAAGGAAGCGGTGCGGCTCGGGCTCCTCCCCGGCCCGGAGCCGCAGCGGCGCTGAGGCGCTCTACCGCCCCGGATCCGCGGCGCCGATCCCCTCCAGCGGCACCCGCGCGAGCGCCGTGTAGCGCGCGCCCTTCGGGGTCAGCTCGCTCTGGTAAACGACGAGCTCGCGCACCTGCGTCTCGCCGAAATCGACGCCCTCGATCCGCTGCGCGCACGCCTCGAGCGCCGGATCCCCCCGCGGATCCCGCGAGCGCGCGAGCGTGAGGTGCGGCGCGAACGGGCGATCCTCGGGCACGTAGCCCGTCGACAGCGAGAGCGCCTGCTCCAGATCGCGGTGAATCGCCGTGAGGGCGCTCACCGCGCCGCCCACGCCGAGCCAGAGGACGCGCGGACGCCGCCGCGTGCCGAACGCGCCGCCCTTCTCGATGCGCAGCGTGAGCGGCCGGTGGAAGCCGGCGACGCTGGCCGCCGCGATGACGAGCGGCAGCCGCTCCTCTCCGATCTCGCCCATGAAGGCGAGCGTGATATGCAGCCCAGCAGGCTCCACCCACTTGGCGGACGGAGCCAGCGGCGAGATCTCCCGGAGGAGCTCTCCGACCCTCGCGAGGAGCTCGGCTCCCGGATCAACAGCGACGAAGACGCGCACAGCTCACCTACGATCACCTACGGCCAGTTACCACCCACAGACTTCACCCTTGTTCTGATCCTTCAGCCATTTCCGGAGCGGCTCGAAGTACTCCAGCATCGCGCCCGGATCCGCCTCGGTCTCCCCCGTCATCACCTGGAGCGCCTCCTGCCACGTGCGGCTCGCGCCGAGCGACAGCATGGCGCGCAGCTTCTCGCCCGCCGCCTCGCTGCCGTAGATCGAGCACGTGTGGAGCGGCCCCGTGTGCCCGGCCGCCTTGCACAGCGCGCGGTGGAACTGGAACTGATAGATGTGCGCGAGGAAATACCGGGTGTAAGGGACGCCCGCCGGGACATGGAACTTCGCCCCGGGGTCGAAGTCGGCCTCGGTGCGCGGCACGGGCGGCGCGACGCCCTGGTACTTCAGCCGCAGCGCCCACCACGCCTTGTTGTAGTCCTCCGGCCTCGTCTTGCCCGCGAAGACGTCCCACCGCCACTGATCGATGAGCTTGCCGAACGGCAGGAACGCGACCTTGTCGAGCGCCTGCTTGAAGAGGACGTTGATCTGCCCCTTCTCGTCCGCGGGCAGCCGGTCGACGAGCCCGAGCGTCTTCAGGTAGCTCGGCGTCACGGAGAGGGCGAGCGTGTCCCCGATCCCCTCGTGGAAGCCGTCGTTCGCGCCCGACTGGAACAGGATCGGGAGCTTGTAGTACTGGCTGTAATAATAGATGTGCCCGAGCTCGTGGTGGATCGTGATGAGATCCTCCTCGGTCGGCTCGATGCACATCTTGATGCGCAGATCGTTCCGGTCGCCCACGTCCCAGGCGCTCGCGTGGCAGACGACCTCGCGATCGGCGGGCTTCTTGAACAGCGACCGCTCCCAGAAGGTGCCCGGCAGCGGGTCGAGCCCGAGCGAGGTGAAGAACCGCTCGCCGAGCGCGACCATCTGCTTCTCGTCGAGCTTCTTCGCCTTGAGCTTGCCCGTCACGTCGAGCGACGGCTGGCCCTTGTACGGCTCCATGAGCGGGTAGACGTTCGACCACTGCTGAGCCCACATGTTGCCGAGCAGGTGCGCCGGGATCGGGGCCTTGTCGCCGATCCTGTCCTTGCCGTGGATCGCCCGCAGCCGCGCGCGCACGTAGCAGTGCAGCTCGTCGTAGAGCGGCTTCAGCTTGCCCCAGAGCCGATCGGTCTCGGCCTCGAACGCGTCGGGGGGCATGTCGTACCCGGCGCGCCAGAGCGCGCCGAGGTCCGGGAAGCCGATCTCCGCGGCGCCCTTGTTGCCGAGGGCGACGTAACGCTCGAACTTCGGCCGGATCGGGGGCGCGATGGCGTGCCAGCCGGTCCACGCCTCGAGCAGCTCGTCCCACTTGCGGCTGGTCCGCAGGATCCGGGAGAGATCGTTCAGCGTGAGGCACTCCGGCGCCGCGGCGCCCGCCTGGGCCTTCTGCCCCGCCGCGGCCCTCGCGGGCGCGGCCCCGGCCGGCGCCGCCCGATCCGCGGCGCCCTTCGGGCAATACTTGCCCTTGCCGTACATGCTCGTCATCTCGATCGCGAGCGCCGCGAGCTCCGCGCGCTCGGCGGGATCGCTCGGGGCCGGCAGCGTGGTCCCGACCTTGAGGAGCGTGAGCTGCCGCGCGAGCTCCCCGGGCAGCGCGAGCCCGTCGAAGCGCCTCGCCGCCTTCATCGTGCGGTTGAGGAACTCCATGGTCGCCTCGTCGGCAGCGGCCGCGAGCGCGTCGGTGTCCTCGGTGATGAAGTTCTGGTTGACCCACGCCGCGCGCGCGGACTGGAGCCGCAGCCGGCGCAGCTCCCTGTCGACGTCGGCCAGGAACGCCTGCGCCTCCGCCGGGGTCGGCGCCGCGGCCCGCTGGGACGCCGCCGGCGCGCCCGCCGTCGACGCCGCGGCCGCCCCGGACGCTTCTCCACCCGGGATCGTCGGCGCCGCGGCCGGCGATCCGGCGCCGCCGCAGGCCGTGCCGAGGCCGAGCGCGACCAGCATCCAGGGGCGCAGGAGGGGTGTCCGGGCGAGGGCTTTGCGGATCACGGGCCCTTCATACACGCCGGACCGTGCCGAGGGAACCCGGAGCGACGCGCCGCCGCCGCGGCGCGCCCCCGCCCCGCTGCCTCCCTCGCGACCGGGACGAACCGGCCGCCGTGACGGCTGCCAAGCCGCCGTGAAGTGCCGTTACAATGCGGACCCACCATGAGGAATGCGCCCGCGCCCTGGCCCACGACCCCGGCGATCCTCGGCGTCGCCCGAACCCTGCACGGCGCCGCGCCCTGCGGCCGCGGGCACACCGGGGGACGGCGATGAGCGACCTCGAGAATTTCTCGTTCGTGATCCCCGGCGAGCTCGCCGGCATGGCCTACCCGCACGCGCCGCGGGCGCTCGCGGAGCTCGTGGAGCTCGGCTTCCGCAGCGTGGTGTCGCTGTCGCGGCGGGCGCCTCCGCCGGGCGCGCTCGGGCCGCTCCTCCACCTGCACTGCCCGCTCGCCGACTTCACGCGCATCCCGAGCCTGGATCTCCTGCGCGCCGTGGCGTTCCTCGGGCGCGCGCCGTCGCCGATCGTCGTCCACGGCGAGGGCGGCGTCGGGCGCACCGGCGTCGTGCTCGCGTGCCGCCTGGTGTCGCTCGGCCGGTCCGCGGCCGAGGCCGTGGCCGAGGTGCGGCGCGCGCGGCCCGGCTCGATCGACGATCCCGAGCTCGAGGCGTCGGTCGAGGAGTTCGAGCTCTTCTACCGGGGCCAGCACGATCACGCGACGCTCGCGCCCTACAACCTCGCGCCGGCGTCGCCGCTCGATCGCGTCGTGCACGGCGCGGAGCGCCCCGGCTTCGGCATGGCGCTCTGGTCGGCCTCCGGGATCCGCTCCTCCGTGAGCGTGCCGCCGCGGGCCGGGGACGCGCCCGACCCGAGCGAGGCGCCCGTGGAGGCGTGGCTCGGCTTCATGGCGCGGCAGGGCATGCGCGAGGTGCTCTGCCTGCTCGACGACGACGAGCTCTCGGCGCTCCGGGTCCCGCTGATCAGCCGCTACCAGCGCGAGTTCCTCCGCGTGACGCACGTGCCGCTCGAGGGCGGCGCGCTCCCCACGCGGGGCGCCCTGGAGCGCGCGATCGCGGCGCTCCGGCGCGCCGAGGAGGGCGGCGCGCCCGTCGTGGTGCACTGCGCGTCGGGCGCGGGCCGCGCGGGCGTCGTGCTCTCGGCGTGGCTGCGCGCCCGGTACGGCCTCGACCCCGACGCGGCGATCGCGACGGTCCGCGAGCACGCGCGGCGCTTCGGCGCGCGCCGCGAGCCGCTTCAGGCGGGGCCTCCCGTGCGGGAGCTGCTCGCGAGCGTGCGGGCCGGCGGCTGAGATCACGCGGCGGCGTCGGCCGCCCGCCGCGCGCGCTGCTCGCGGTACATGCGCAGGCCGAACGCGCCGGCCGGCTCGGCGCGGAGCGCCTCGACGAGCGCGCGCAGGGCGGCCGGCAGCCCGGCGAGCTCGGGGAGCGGCACCGGGTGATGCTCGGGCAGGAGCACCGGCGCGGCGAGCGCGGCGAACGTGAGATCCGCGGCCGAGAACCGGTCGCCGGCGAGGAACGGGCGCCCGTCGCGGAGGCGCTCGTTCACCGCGTCGAAGGCCGCGCGGATCTCGCCCCGCGAGCGCTCGGCCGAGGCCGCGTCGATGCGCATCGCCCGCCGCATGACCGCGCGGGCGACCGGGAAGTACGCGCGGAACATGCGCGGCCCGAACCAGGGCGGCGGCGCCGCGGCGCCGCCCTCGGGCGAGCGGAACGAGCGCGCCATCAGCGAGAACGCGGCCGCCTCGTCCGGCAGCAGGTGGAAGTACACGACGCGGCGGGTCGCGGGGCCGAGATCGCGATCGAAGCGATCCTCGAGCGACGCGACCTCGGCGCGGAGCGCGCCGGGCGCGCGCGGGAAGAGCGCGCGCCCCGCGGGGACGAACGCGTCGAGGTAGCGCAGGATGTCGGTCGAGTCGGCGAGCGCGCCCGACCGGGTGACGAGCACCGGCACGGTGCGGCGGCCGCCGGCGCGGAGCGCGGGCAGCGCGTGGGCGAGCGGGAGGTGGCCCTCCTCGCGGTACGGCACCCCGGCGCGATCGAGCGCCCACCTCGCCTTGTCGCAGTAGTGGCTGAACGGGATGGTGATGAGGCGGAGGGGCGCGCCGGCGCCGTGATCGGTCATCGAGGAGCTCCGTGCGTGGACAGACCCGGGCCGGCGACGCGCCCTCAGCGCCGGATCTCGAAGAGGTGGAGGCCGTACGCGGGCAGCTCGACGCCGAGGCCGCGCGACGGGTCGACCAGCTCGTCGCCGTCGCGCGGGTGCTCGTTGCCGGTCATGAGGTCGACGAGCAGCACCTTGCGGCCGGCGACGCCGGCGACGTCGAGCGGGATGCGGCACCCGCCGCGCGACGGGGCGAAGTTGACCACCGCCACGAGCGGCGCGGCGGTCCGGGGCGCGCCGCGGGCCGGGAGCGGCTCCCAGCGGTACGAGACGAACGCGTCGGCGCCCGGGCCGCGCGGGGCGAGCGTGGCGAAGCTGCCGGTGCGCAGGATGGGGCGGCGCACGGCCGCGAGCAGCCGCTCGTGAAAGGCGAGGCACGCCTCGTCGACCGGCTCGGCGGCCGCGCGCGCGAGGTGGAGCGAGGCGCGCACGGTCCGCCCCTCGATCTGGCCGTGGTGGATGAAGCGCATCCCGGGCACGGTCGCGGCGATGAACGCCGCGGCCCGCCGCCGGTCGGGCGGCAGCACGGCCGCGATGCGCGGCTCGTCGTGGTGCTCGATGAACCGGATGCTCCGCCGCTGGTAGTCGGGCGTCGCCCCGAGGTGGCCGCGGACCGACGACGCCGAGGCGTGGCTCAGCCGATCGTAAAGGCTCCTGTCGAAGGTGTAGTCGAACCCGAGCATCTGCAGGCGCCACTCGAGATCCCAGGCGGCCTCGGCGACGAAGACGAAGCCCGGGTGATCGCGGCGCACGGCGTCGATGGCCTCGGCCCAGAACTCGCCGCTGGCCTGCGCCTGGCCCGGCGCCGGCGGCCGCTTGGACCACGTGCGCCGGAAGTCGTCGTCGAGCACGAGCATCGCCATGTCGCAGCGGACGCCGTCGCAGCGCGCGGCGATGCTGCGGAGCGCCTCGATCGACACGGCGCGCGTCTCGGCGAGGCGGAGGTCGAGCTGGGCCGTGTCGGGCCAGGGCGGGAGGTAGGGATCGCGCCCGCAGAGCGGGGCGCCGTCGTCGTCGGCGATGAAGCACGCGGGCCGCTCCTTCACCCAGTGGTGGTCGCGCGCGACGTGGTTGGGGACGTAGTCGAGCAGGAGCCCGATGCCGCGCGCGGCGAGGCGACGGCGCAGGTCGGCGAGGCCGGCGTCGCCGCCGAACGCGGGGCTCACCTCGTACCGCGCGATCGCGAACGGGGAGCCAACCACGTCGGCCTCGGTCCAGTCGGGCAGCACGCGATCGTACTCGGCGCGCAGATCGGGGTGCGTGCGCGAGATGCGCGGGCCCTCCTCGCCGAGCGTCCACACGCCCATCAGGTACACGTAGTCGACGCCGAGCGCGGCGAGCCGGTCGAGCGCCGCGTCGGGCACGCTGGCGAGCGTGACCCTGGCCCTCTCCGTGCGAGAGAGCTCGTGGAGCCAGACGCGCGCGAAGATCGCGTACAGCAAGGGATGCTGGTGGGCGGGGACTAGGGAGCTCATCGAATGACTCGGGACGGCGGGCCCGCGAGGAGGTCGCGGGCGGGCGGCGTCGGCTGGATTGTCGGCGGGCTCGGGTGCTCGCCGCAAGGGCGATCGGAGGACGCGGGCGTCGTCGCCCCGGGGCGTCCGCCCCGGCTGCCGGCGCCACCTCATCGCGGCGCCCGCGGCGCGCGCCTCACCGCGGCGCGCGCGGCTCGCCGCGGGGCGCGCGGCGCCTCCGGGCGAGCGCGGCGACCGCGCCCAGCGCGACGAGCGGCAGGGCGAGCGGCGTCGCGTCCTCGTCCGGCGCCAGCCGGCAGCCGCAGCCGCCCTGCTTCGGCTCGACCGGGGGCGGCGCCTCGTCGGGCGGCGCCGCCTCGCTCATCGCCTCGTCGCTCGGCGCCTCCGCGTCCGCCTCCGCGGGCTCGCTCTCCGGCGCCTTCTCCGCCGCGTCGCCCTCCTCGGCGCCGTCCTTCTCGGCCTTGTCGTCCGTCTTCTTCTTCGTGCCGGTGAAGACGATCGCGCGGCGGTCGATGACCTCGTTGTCGCCCAGGAGGGTGATCTTCTGCTTCGAGCCCACCTGCACGCCGTCGCTCGCGCGCTTGATCACGAGATCGTACTCGCCGGCCTCGAAGCCCCGGTCGCGCCGGAGGACGAAGTCGAACTTGGTCCTCGAGAAGATCTTGCCGCTGCCGTCGGAGAAGCCGACGTCCATGCTCTCGTTGATCGACTGCTGGTTGTGCAGCGGGATGCGGTTCAGGATCGGCTTGTCGGGCGACTGGTCGGTGAGCGCCCGCTCGTAGTGCACCGTCGGCGTGAACGAGAACAGCATCGGGATGTGCGCGAGGTGCGGCGTCCCTCCGTAGTTGATCGTCATCTTGAGCTTCCAGCGGCCGTCGTTCTCCTTGGGCGAGCGATCGACGATGCTGACGCTGCCGGCCGCGTGCGCCGCGCGCGCGGGGAGCCACGCGCCGAGCAGCGCGAGCGCGGCGGCCACGAGGCGCGCGAGCAGGAGCCGGCGGCCGCCGCGGGCGGGGCGGCGCGCCGTGCCGAGGTGGGCAGGGGCGAGGCGATCGTCGGATCGCCGCGCGGCGCGCGGACATCGCGCGCCGGGCTGGGACAGGAGACCGGTTCGAGATCGGGCGGTTCGCATGCGCAGCACGCTACCAGGGATTTCATGGAAGCGAGCCGCCGGCGAGCGGGGCGACGCGCGGGATCACCGCGGGGGGTCACCGCCGCGCGCGGGCGTCGCGCCGCCGCGCGCCGGCGTCACTCCGGGAACCAGAGCAGCTCGTCGGAGGTGGGCTTGTAGCAGGCCTGGCGGCCGGCTTCCTCGTTGTCGGTGCAGCTCGCGTTGTCGAGGCAGTCGATGATCTCGTAGCGGCCGCCGGCGTTGTAGATGGTCGTGAACATGACCCGCTGGGCGGACTCGAGCTTGCTGAACGCGTCCTTGCAGACGGCGACCGGCACGTTCTCGCAGCGGAGCATGCGCGCGCAGCGCGACTCGATGACGGGCTTCGCCGTGGGCTCGTCGGGGTTCAGGTTGACGGCCACCTCGTCGTTGCACTCCAGGATGATCTGGTCCCGGTCCGGAGAGCTCTCGGCGGCGGCCTCCATGCGGCGCGAGAAGCAGCTCGTCATCGCGCGGAGGTACGTGGGCGAGGAGGTCGGGTACGCGGCCTTGCACGCGCTCATGTGCTCCCAGGAGTCGCCGGCGCGATGGAGCCTCGCGAGCGCGGCGCACCACTCGGCCTGGGCGGCGGCCACGGGGCCGCGATCGGGGAAGTTGGTGGGCCTCGCGGGGCAAGCGGAGAGGACTCCGAGCATCGACGCGGCCACCGCGATCGGCAGGGCCAAGGATCGAAGGGCGGGCATGGGCGCGACCCTACCACGAGTGCCGCGCGGAGACGGAGTCTCCGCCGACGCGGCGTCGCCGGTCACGGCCGGTCCGGCAGGATCGCGCAGCCGAGCCGCGCGCCCCCCCCGCGGAGCAGCGCCCCCCCGCCCGGGCCGAAGGTCACGCCGAGGTGGGGCCCGCCCTCGGGGCCGACGCGGAGCTCGAGCGCCTCGACGCACAGGGCGTCGCGGTCGCCGGCGAGCAGCGCCGTCGCGGGGACGTCCTCCTCGAACAGCGGCGCCCCGGTCCTCGCGGCCACCCGGAGCGTGGCGGGCAGGTCGGCGATGAAGCGGTGCGACGGCCGCGCCCCGCCGCAGGCGCCGGCGCCGATCTCGCCGAGCGTCGCGACGGAGCCGAGCGGCTCGAGCGGGCCGACCTCGGCGCGCGCGAGGTCGAGCGGCCCGGCGAACACCTCCCCCGATGCGGCGGAGTAGCCGACGAGGGCGACGCCGGGCGCGTCGAGCCGTCGGGCGAGCGTGAGCCGCGTCCCCGCCACGCCGGGGACGGGCGCGAGCCCGGCGATCGGGAGCGTGGCCTCCCGGGTGGCGAGGAGGAGCGCCCGCTTACCGGCGTCGAAGGCGAGCAGGTCGCCCCCCGGGAGCTCGGCGGTCACGGCGAGGGTGCCGGCGTGCTCGAACGGCCGCAGCGCCGGCCGCGCGGCGCCGGCCAGCAGGCCCCGGGCGCGCCGCGCGCGGCGCGGCCCCCGCGGCTTCTGCGGCGGCGGGTCGAGGAGCAGCAGCAGATCCGCGGGGGCGCCCGCGCCGGGCGCGAGCAGCACCGGGACGGTCTCGCCCGAGGCCCAGGTGAGCGAGCGGTCGCGGAGCGAGACGCGGCGCGGCGCGGCGGACCTCGCGAACGGCAGGAGCACGTCGGCGGTGAAGACGCCGGCGCGGAGCGAGCCCAGGACGGGGGACGGCGAGGTGAAGAGCGAGACGACGGGGGGCGCGCCGGCGGCGGGCCGGCCGGGCGCGGGCTCGCCCGGGGCGGGCGGAAAGGACGAGGCGTCGTCCTCGAGGCGACAGGAGACGAGCAGCGGCGCGGCGGCGGGCGGCGCGGGGCTCGCGGCCGGGGTGAAGGGCGGCGCGCCGCGCGGCCGCGGCGGAGGGCCGCCCCAGCCGAGCCGGACGAGGCCGTGGTCGCCCATCGCGCAGCCGATCGGGGAGCAGGCAAAGGGGGTGCTCTCGTCGAGCGGGGGCTCGATCCCGCGGGCGGGCGGCCCCTCGACGGGGCGCCACGAGCGGCCGCCGTCGGTCGACTCGAAGAAGGCGGGCGGGTCGTCGCCGGTGGCGGCGAGCGCGAACCGCCCGCCGACGACGACGCGCGCGACGGCGGGCGGGAGGGGAAACACGGTGAGCCTGCCGCCGGGCTCGATGCGCAGGCCGGCGACGCGGCCGCCGCGACGGCGCGAGCGCGGCCGCGCCGCGGGCGCGCGCCCGTTCACGCCGGGCGCGCCGCGGGACAGCGAGGCGGGGTCGGCCTCGTCCGGCAGGTGGAGCCAGCCGCGCACGGCGCCGTCGTCGTCCTCCCAGAAATCGCTGTCGATGAGGCGCGGCGACGCCGCGGGATCGGCGGGCGCGGGAAAGAGGCCGCCCGCCAGCGCCGGATCGTCGTCGCGCGCGCGGATCACGCGGACACCCTCGGGCGCGCCGGGGGCGCGGCGCGCGCGCGCCATGCCCGGGGCCGCGGGGCGCGCGGGGGCGCGGCGCCCCTCCAGCACGAGCGCGGTCACGGCGCCGCCCTCGCCGGGGATCCACCGGTAGAGGCGGCGGGCGTCGTCGCCCTCGATCCGGCGCTCGATCCAGTCGCCGCCGGCGGTGCGCACGCACACGCGCGCGACCGGGGCCGCCGCGGGGTCCGCGCCGGCGGACGCCGCGCGCGCCGCGCCGGCGGCCCGCCCGCCCCGAAGAGGGGGCCACGGGCCGGAGCCCCGGGGCGGCCTCCCGTCGTCCGGCGGCGCGGCGTCGTCCGGGCCCTCGGGGAAGTCGTGGAGCCCGGGCGGCGTGCTGCCGCATCGACCGGCGAACGCGAGGCGGCCGCGGTCGTCGCCGAGGAACGCGCCGCGCGGGGCCGCGAGCGGATCCGGGTCGCGATCGGGTGATGGGAACGTCGCCTCCAGCCTCGGCGCGGAGAGCGTCGCCTCGAAGCGGAGCACGTGGGCGGCCTCGTGCGCGCACGCGAGCAGGACGTCGTCGCCTGCCCGGAGCGGCTGGCAGCGCGCGTCGCGCCGGTCGAGGCCCGCGAGCTCGGCCTCGGCGAGCGGGCGGCCGGTCGCCGCGGCGAGGACGGCGACACCGTCGTCGCGGGCGACGAGGAGCCGGCCGCCGGGGAGGAGGGCGCCGGTCGCCGCGGCCAGCGCGAGCGCGCCCGGGGCGAGCGCGCGGCCCGCGGGGGCGTCGTGGAGCGGGTCGCGCGTCGCCGGGACGTCCAGCGAGGGCGCCGGGGTGCCGCGCGGCGGCGCGGGCGCGGCGGGCGCGAGGCCGGCGGCCGTGACGTGGAGCGCGGGGGCGCCGGACGGGGCGAGCAGCGCGACGGCGTCGTCGCGCTCCTGGAGGAGCGCCGTGACGAGCCCGTGCGTCTCGAGCACGTCGATCCAGGTGGCGCCCGCGTCGAGCGTGACCGAGGCGCGGCCGGCCATGTCGAGGCGCGCCGCGCGGCGCGCGTCGAGGGCCACCGCGTCGGCGACGCCCGCGACCCCGAAGCGGCGCAGGGAGAGCGTGGCGGGGTCGAGCTCGAGGAGGCCTCGATCGCTGCGCAGGAGGATCGACGCGAGGTACGGCCGCGCGCCGCCGGGGGCGCCGACGTCGGCGACGGGCGCGAGCGCGCCGAGGAAGCCGCCGGCGCGGTAGACGCGGCCCTCGGACCACAGGACGAAGCCGCCGCCGAGGCGCGCCGGGATGGACCGGAACCCGCGGAGCGGCTCGGGCGCGGGCGCGGCGGCGAGCACGACGCCGCCCTCGAGGCGCACCCGGAGGCCCTCGTACAGCGCGGGCTCCGGGCGAGGATCGGGCGCGCCGTCGCGGTCGTCGCCGGCGGCGTCGAAGAGGACGCCGACGCCCTCCGTGAGGACGTAGCGCGCCGGAGCGAGCGGCGGCGCAGCGGCCCGCGGCGCGGCGGCGGCCCGCGGCGCTGCGGGCCGCGGCGCGCGCTCCGGGGCCGCGCTGCATCCGGCGGCGAGGGCGAGCGTGACGACGAGGACGGCGCGGGAGGGCCCCCTGGATGGGCTCACCCAGCGCACTGTAGAGGATCTGAAAATACACCGCCGCGCGCTCGTGGTCGAACCGTCCGCCCCGCCGCATGCCCGCGCGGATTTCCCTCCTCTCACCGCGCGATCGCCTCGCACCGGACCGGCTGCCGCACCTCCTGCCCGGGCTGGATGAGCACCAGCGCGCCGCCTCCCGCCCCCGGCGCCGGCCCGCTCCATGCTGGAACGACGCCCGATCGCCCGCGGCCGCCCGCGTCGCGCCCGCGGTCGCCCGCATCGCGCCCGCGGTCGCCCGCGGCGTCCGCGCCGAGCGGGGCCGCCGGGTTCGGCCCGGCGAAGCGCACGAGGAGCTTCTTCAAGGCCCCGGGAGGCTCGTAGTAGCCGAAGTCCGCCTCGAAGCGCTCGTCCCGCACGTTGAGCTCGATGGCGTCGAGGCACGCGCGGTCGCGCGACCACCGGATCACCGCGACGCCCGCGGTGCCGGCCTCGGTGACCCCGGGGAGCGCGCCGGGGACGAGGCCGATCTCGGCGTCGAACGGCAGGACCACGCGGGCGTCGTCGCGGCGCGGCGCGCAGCGCGGCGCGCTCCCCACGTCGAGCTCCCCGAGCGGCGCGAGCGCCTCCTCGGGGCCGAGGGTGCCCCGCTCCGGATCCACCGCCGAGAGCACCGCGCCGCCGGACCTCGCGACCGCGACGAAGACCGGCGCGCCACCCCGCGCGCCCGCGCCGTACGCGAAGCGCGCCCGCTGGGACGTCGTCCCCGCGACGCGCGCGGTGCGCTGCGCGCGGAGCTCCTTGAGCACCGGCGCGCGCGCGCCGGGCCACGCTCCCGCCGGCGCCGCCGCCCCGGGCCGCGCGCCCCCGTGGAGATCGACCGCGCTGACCACGAGCCTGTCGTGCCGGGGGCTCAGGAGCATCACGCGGCCGCCGAGATCGACGCCGACCGAAGGCCGCGCGGCGCAGCCGCCGATCGATCGCGTCACGCCCGCCGCGTCCAGCACGCTGGCGAGGCAGGTCTCCTTCGGGCCCACCGCGACCGGGGCCACGCGCCCCTCGCGATCGATCACGTGCCCGAGCTGCGCCTCGTAGGGCCGGTACACGAGGCCGGCCAGCCCGGCGCGCGCGAGCGGCACGCGCGCGCGGTGGATCTCGGCGCGCACGTCGAGCGGGGCGATCCAGGCGAGCTCCGCGTCGGCGCCGGGCGCCGGCAGCGCGCCGCTCCCGGGCGGCAGCGTCAGCGCCCCGATCGTGCCGAGCCGCAGCGGGCTCGTGGGGCCATGCGGCGCGGCGACGGCGCCGAACCACCCCGGCGACTCCGGGACGCGCGCGGCGGCGAGCGGCCCCGCGAAGGCGCACGCGAGCCGCACGACCGGCGGCGGCGGCACCGGCCTCGAAGGCGCCCTGCGCTCGCGCAGGGATCGCCCGGGAGGAGGCGGCCGGAGAGCCGCCTCGGGCGACCGCGCCCCGGGCGGCTGCGCCTCGGGCGGCCGCGCCCCGGGCGGCTGCGCCGCGCGCGCCGCGTCGGAGGGCGCGGCCGACGCCCACCCGAGCCGGAGGAACACGCCGACGCGGCAGCCCACCGCCGAGCAGCGCTCGAGGTGCGCGACCCCGCGGCCCGGCGGCGGCGCGACCGGCGCCCAGCGCTTGCCGCGATCGACCGTCTCGAAGAGCGCGCCGTCCTCCGTCGCGGCGAGCGCGAAGGGGCCGGACGCCGCGATCGCGGCGGCGCGCGCCGGCGTGGGGAGGCGGCGCAGCCGGCCGGCGGGGTCGATCGCGATCGGCGCGACGCCCGCGCCGCCGTTCACCGGGAGCCACCCCTCGATGCTGCCGTCGGCGAGCGCGGCGAGCGCGCGCGAGAGCAGCGCCGGGCTGCTGTCTCCGTACCGGGGGAGCACGAGCGGCGGCTCGCTCCGCGCGAAGCGCACGACCCGCAGCGCGCCGCGCGCCTCGACGCGCTCGCTGTCCCGCAGGAACGCGCCGGGGCGCGCGACCAGGGCGACCGCGCCCCCGCCGCGGCGCGGGATCCAGGCGAGCACGTCGGTGGCGTCGGCCGGGTCGAGGCGGTGCTCGACCCAGGCGCCCGGCCCGCGCCGGACGCAGAACACCGCGCTCTGCTGCGCCGAGCCCGGGGAGACCGGCGCGCGCGAGATCGCGTCGAGATCGAGCCGGGGCCTCGGCAGCCCCTCGCACGGCCCCACGTAGCCGAGCGCCTCGCCGTCGACCCCGACGAAGCGATCGGTCCCGGGCTCGCGCGCCGGCCGGAGCTCGAACGTGCGCTCGATCCGGGGCGCGCCCGGCCCGCCGGAGAGGTCCACGACGCTCGCGCGGTCCGGGCCCGTGCAGACGGCGAGCAGCGCGTCGGCCGCGCGGAGCGGCGCGCACGCGCCGCTGCCCGGCGGCAGGGCCGCGACCGAGGTGGCGCGCCCGGTCGCGAGATCGACGCGGCCGACGCGGCCGTCCGCGGCGATCACCGCGCCGCCGCCGGGGAGTGGCAGGCCCGAGGTGACGGCCTCCTCGAGCTGGGTGAACGGCGCGCGGTGGCTCCACCGGGGATCGCCGTCGGCCGGCGGCCGCGGGCGCGGGGCGCGGGGCTGGCCGAGGCGGCCGCTCGCGTCGAGGACGCGCTCCATGCCGCCGTCCAGGGAGACGACGATCTCCTCGCCGCGGACCTCGAGCGCGGTGGCGTCGCCGAGCTCCGCGGTGACGTCGCGGTAGGAGGCGCCCGCGTCGAGCGTGAGGAGCGCGCGCCCGAAGGCGGTGAGCGCGAGCGCGCGGCGCTCGCTCGCCGCCGCGGCGGCGACCACGGACGGGAGGCCGAGCGGCCGCAGCGCGCCGCTCGCGCCGTGGGCGGCGAAGCTCCCGGCCGTGGTGATCAGGCCGAGGCCGTCGAGCCACGGGAACACGCCGGCGACCTCGCCGGGCAGGGTGCCGAGCGCGCGGAGCTCGCCGGAGAAGGTCCGCGACGCGTGGAGATCGCCGCCGCTCCAGAACAGGTAGCGCGGCCCGGGGGGCGCGCCTGTGCCTGCGCCCGCGCCCGCCCAGGCGGGGAACGCGGCGCCGCCGGCGAGCTCGGGGCCCCCGGAGCCCACCGGCACGAGCTCCTCGAGGCCGCGCAGCTCGACGCGCTGGCCGTCGATCACCGCCCGTTCGACGCCCTGGCCGTCGATGATCGCGCGCTCGACGAGGCCGAGCTCCGGCGGCGCGACGTACCGGACCGGGCCGAGCGCCGCGACGGAGGCCGCGCGGCGCGCCGGCGCGGCCGCGGCGTGCGGCGCGGCCGCGGCGTGCGGCGCGGCCACGGCGTGCGGCGCGATCACGGCGTGCGGCGCGATCACGGGCGGCGGATCGGCCCCCCCGCAGGCCGCGGGCGTCGGCGCGACGAGGAGCGCCAGCGGGAAGAGCGCGCGCGGGCGAGGAGGCGTCCTCGCGCTGCGCCGGCGCGGGAGGCCGGGCGGCGCGCCGGCCGTGTGGAGGTGCGTGCGCTTCGCGTGGATCAAGGCCATGGCGGCGGTCCGCCCGTACCACCGAGGGTAGGGCGAGCGCGCCCGGATCCTCAACAGCGCATCGGGGCGAGCGCGCGCCGCGGGAGGAAATGCGGCCGCGCGATCCGGGCGCGCTCACGCGAACGTGGTCTTCGCGGAATCCTGGGCGAACCTGGGCGATGCGGCACGAGCGCGCCGGAGAAGGAAACCGCCAGGGGTCTGGATGCGTGGAACGAGAGCGGCCGCGAAGCCCGCGATGGCTGTCGACGGCCGCCCTGTGGCGACCCCCGGCGGCGTGATGCGCCTGCGAGCGCCCGCTCGCAGCCTTCGGCGGGCCGTCCCTGCGCCCGGCGGAGTGACACTACGTGTGTACAGACGTTTACAGGAGAGCATGCGGAATGACACTACGTGTGCCCGAACGTTTACAGGAGAGCATGCGGAATGACACTACGTGTGCCCGAACGTTTACAGGAGAGCATGCGGAATGACACGACGTGTGCCCGAACGTTCACAGCGCGGGGTGCTGATGAACGCGCTCGCAGGCGACGTCGTGCAGCCCATCGCGCGCGGCTGCCAGCGCGCTCTCACGGCGCGACGTGCACAGGCAGCCGTGCGGCGTGTCCCTGTGCGGCCGCGTCGGCGGGATGACGGTGGGCGGGCATGCGCAAGCCGACGTATACGTCGCCGGCCCGCTGGGGGTTTCGGTGAGCGCCCATGTGGACTGGATCGGTGGGAGCAGCCTCGTGCTCCCAGACCACGTGTCCATGGTCGTCGTTGCCGGCCCTGTGCTTCGATGAAGTATCCCGCGAGCTCGAAACGAAGCCTGTTGCACGAACGGTCTTACGCAACGTGGATTGCTCAGGAGATCGAGTCGACCGCCCAGCGCTGCGGTACCACCACGACTGCGGGAAGTTGCCCCGGATCAGCAGAAGAACCGCCATGGCGCCAACGACGCCAAGAAGAGAGGGGAAGCGCTGCCCCTCCATTTTCCCCTTCTACTTCCCTGGTTCCTTGGCGCCCTTGGCGCCATGGCGGTTCACCTCTCGGTTCGACTTCCCGCAGTAGCGCCACGCATTCGGGCGCGGGCTCCGCCCGAACGCGAGCCCATCCTCGGCGGCGACGTCCGTCCGCCTCGACCTCCACGCCCCGCCGCGGGGGCTTCGCCGCGCTCACACTCGAGAACTCCCGCCCCGGGCGTGACAGCGCGCCGAGCACGCTCAGGGCTCAGGGCTCAGGGCTCAGGGCCACGCCGACCTGCGCCTCGACCTTCGATGGTCCGCGCCCAGCTCGGCCGCGACGATGTGCAACCCGCTGCGCTCAGCTCGGGCCCGGCTTCGGACCGGGGCGAGGTGGACAAGCCGCCGCCGCAGGGACGCAATCCTTGCCCTGAATCCCAGTTGACATCGCCCCCCCCGCACACGCATCTGGAAAAACTTGGGGGTGGGGCATGCGCAACAGGCTGAAATTGAAGGCAATCCCTGCTCTTATTCCTCTCGGTCTCACGGTGTGGGCGTGCAACTACGACGTGGGTGAGTGCTATCTCAGGGGGGACGGAAGGCACAGGGGCCGGAGACCCCTACCCACCGGGGTCAGCAGCCACGGGGGACTGGCACGGAAACGGTGACGACGTGGGGAGCGGCGCCACGGAGGAGATGGCAGGGTGCACGCCCGACAAGACGTGCACAGACATGTTCGTCGACTGCCAAGAAATCGGCGGCGAGCGCATCACGGGATATCCAGGCTGCGACAAATGGCGCCACACATCGCGCAAGAGCTGCCTTGAAGCCTGCCAATCGGGCACACCATACCCGCCTGCGTGCAAATGCAGATCATGCGGATTCAGATGATGAACAAGCCGACACAGGGCGCAGTCTACGTTGCCATGGGCAGGGTTGCCGGAGCGGCTCTAGCCAAGGTTGCATCCCCCGTCGTGGTCGACGATGACGTTCTCCTGCTGGGGCCATCAAGAGGCGATCCCAAACGTCATCGCGCTGCGCGCGTTAGATACTTGGGCGGAGAGCCGTCTACCGATCTCAATGAAGAGCTTGCGCGTCCTGATGGGCCGCCGGTCTGCGTGGCGCTCCCACCGACACCACGCGGCCTGCTGAGCCTCTGTCGGATCTGCGCTTCCGTGGTCGAGCGAGGGCGCGCGCTGTTCGTCGTTGATCTCGGCCCGGACGCCGCCGGAGCATTTCCGCAAGGGCCCGGCCCAGGCAGGGCCACATCCCTCGATGTCGCGGAGGCTCTGCGACGCAAGCCGCCTGTGGTCCCATGGTCGAAGCTCGAGACAACCCTCGCGGCCACGCTCTGGAGATTGTGGTGCCGCCGCTCGCCCGTCGCCTTTTCCAGGCTCTGCGCATCTGGGAGCATGTTCCACCCGCAGCTGGCCAACCTTGGGCGTTATCATGCCGGACTCTTTCCACGACGGGCAGGCCATGGGCTCTTGCTATCGCGCTTTGACGAGCTCCTCCTGCGACAGCTATCGCGAGAGTGGCTCTCGCCGGTCAAGGTTTTTGTCAACGCGATCAACGCTGAATCCGAGCTCGACGCATGGCTCTCACACACGGGAGACCTGTACGTGGCCAAACGGCTCAATGATTGGCATCACCACACGCGAGGCCGCATCATCGAACGCCGGAACGCGCATCACCCGAGACCTTCCGAGATGACGAGATGGTCCTTTCGATGGCGCGCGGGCAGCGAGAAAATCCTCGACGCGCTGCCGAGCGTGCAAGCGGCACCCCCCGTATCCATTGGAGGTGCCACCGCGTATGATCCCGACCACGTATGGGTATACCAATTGAATGCACGAGGCACACCTTACCTGAGCCGATCTGGCGCCGCATCGTCGGGCGACAGGCTGGAATAGGACCTCACGGATTTCTCGCGGTATTCCGGGTCTCCAGCGCTGCCGCGCGGGCCCTGCGGAGGAGACGCCCTCTCGGATCAGGACCACGGCAGCGGTGTTCCGCGCTCGACGTCCCCCGCGCATCGAGCGATGAAAGCGATCGATAGACGTCACGAGACGTCCTGACAGCAGAGCACGAAAGCGCGAGCGCCGTTCAGCTCGCCGGGCTACCCTCGCTCCACCACGGAGGTACCATGCATCATCTCCGCCCGGTGAACACCGTATCGAGCTTCGTCCTGCTCGCCGCGGTCACGTCCTGCGCGTCGGGGTGCGGCGCGAGCGAGGGGCCGGACGGCTCCGGAAAGGCGGCTCCGGTCACGACGTTCGAGGCGACGGCAGGCCCGTGGACCCTCGATCCCGGAGGCGAGAAGACGGAGTGTATCGTCTTCCGGCTGGACAACCCCGAGGGGGCCTTCATCCGGCGCCTCCGCGGGTGGCTCGGCGATGGCTCCCATCACATGACGCTTTACAAGTCGGTCGATGCGTTCGAGCGGCGCGAGCCGTTCCCGTGCGCGGCGTTCGAGAGCTCGTTCAGGGGCGACCGGCCGATCTTCATCGCCCAGCAGCGGCAGACGGAGCTGTCGTTCCCTCGCGACGAGGAGGGCACGCCGATCGGGTTCAGGATCGAGCCTCATCAGATGGTGCGGATCGAGATGCACTACGTCAACATGTCGCCCGATCCGACCAGCGTCGAGAGCCGGATCCTCCTCGAGACCGTGCCGCTCTCGACGAAGGTGGTCGAGACCGACATCGCGTTCTGGACCACGTTCGACATCGAGATTCCGCCCAGCTCGGCCCACGCGACCGAGGTGAAGTTCACCCGAGGCCTCGAGGGCTCGCGATCGTTCGCGCTCACCACGCACCAGCACCACCTGGCGACGAGGATGCGCGTCTGGCACGCGGACAGCGCGAGCGACGCGGAGGGGCGGCTCGTCGCGAACAGCACCGACTGGGCGAATCCTCCGCTCGAGATCTTCGATCCTCCGCTCGCGTTCGGGGATGGAGGCAAGACAGGGCTCGCGTTCCAGTGCGAGTGGACGAACCCGACGCCCCGCACGGTGACGGTCGGTGAGAGCGTCGAGGACGAGATGTGCCTTTTATGGCACTACTACTATCCGTCGAGGGGGTTTCACTACGTCGTGGTGCCCTGAGAGGAGAGATCGCGATCCGCCCGAACGCCCAGCGTGCACGTGAGCCGCTGCATCATCCCCCTCGTCCTCACGACCCCCTCCCCCGCCGGAGCGCTCTCCCCTCTGCCCTGCCCTCTCGGCGCGGTCCACCGCGCGACCAGCGCGGCGCTCTCGACGGCCTCCCCTCTCCGCCGCGCGTCGCCGACCGCGACGTTCAACGCCTCGAGACACACCCTCTCCCTCCCCCACCGCACCCGCGCAATCCCCCTCTCCCCGAGCGAGATCGCCGGCATCGCCCGCCGATCGAGGCGAAGGGCGCCCGCGGGGTCGACCGCCACGACCGCGCGCCACGCGCCCTTCATGGCGCGGCAGCGCGCGTCGCTCGCCGCGGTCAGCGTCGCCCAGGGCGCGAGCGCGACCACCTCGCCCGGCGTGCCTCCCCTGGGGTCGAGCAGCGCCACGCCCGCGGTCTCGGGCGCCACGCCGTCGAGCACCACCACGCCCCTCTCGCCGCCGTCCCCCAGGGCGAGCGCCATCCGCCGTCCGCGCAGCTCCTCGCGGTCGAGGCCGATGATGCGCGCAGGCCGCAGGGGCTCCGGCGTGTGCTCCTCGAGGGCCATGCGGCGCCGCTGCTCGCCGAGCACGAGCGCCCGCCCCGGACCGAGCAGCAGGCCGGACGCCCCGCCGAGCACGCCGTCCCCGGGGCCCCGGCGCGGCTCGAACACCGGGAGCGCCCGCGCGCGCTCCGGGCCGAGCAACAGCTCGCCCGCCTCGGTCAGCACGAGCCACGCGACCTCGCCGCCCGCCGCGAGCAGCGGCACCGCGGCCGTACGCTGGGCGGCGCGAAAGCCGCGCAAGGTGAGATCGGTCGCGTCCAGCCGCACGACCTCGCCGCGCAGGTCGAACGGAGGACGGAACAGCGCGCTGTGCGTCCGGATCGGCGCGATCGTCGCGCCGCCCCCCGCCGGCGCCGCGCCGCCGCCCGCCGGGGCCGCGCCGCCCCCCGGCCGCAGCGCGCCGGGCGGCGCCAGCGCCCCCGCCCGCAGCGCGCCGCGCGCAGGAGCCGCCGCGTCCGCGACGATCTCGAGCGGTTCGCCATGGGGCGTGGGCACGGACCACCGCTCCGCGCCCGGGCCGACCTCGGGCTCACCGCCCGGGAGCGGCCCCGGGAGGCCAACCGGCGCGCACGACAGCACCGGCAGTTCGGCCGGCGACCCGGACCGCGCTGGCGGCGCCGGCGGCGCAGGCGGCGCCGGCGGCCGGTCGACACCGCCCGGGCACGCGGCCGCGCCCGGCGCGGCGTCGGGCCGGCTCGCCGTCCGCGGCCAGCAGCCGGCAGACGGCCCGGCAGCGACGGCGGGCGACGGCTCGCCCGCGCCCCAGCCGAGCCGCACCACGCCGGTCAGCGCGCAGCCGAGCGCCGAGCAGACGCCGCGGAACGCCGACGGCGGCACCGGCGACCGCCCGGCCGCGCGCCACGTCCGGCCGTGATCGAGCGTCTCGTAGAGCTCCGCGCGCCGCGTGACGAGCAGGCCGTGATCGCCGGTCACCACCATCCCCGCCGGATCGGGCGGCAGGGCGTGGGGCGTCACCGACCCGTCCCGCGCGACCGTGACGCCCAGGCTCGCCTGCCCCACGGGATCGGACCACTCGACCGACGAGACCCACCCGTCGACGCCCCCGTCGTCACGCGCGCGAAAGCGCCGGTCGACGAGCACCCCCGCGCCGTCCCGCGACGGCGGCGTCCAGTACCAGCCGGGGAGCGCCCGGCCGAGCCGCACGATCTCCACGCCCCCCTCGTCGCGGCCCCGCGGCGCGCCGACCGGGGCCGGCAGCGCGTCGCGCTCGCCGCGCAGGAGCGCCACCGCGCTCCCGTCGCGGCGCGGCGCCCAGGCGACGAGCGCCTCGCCCTCGCCGACCGGGACCGCGCGCTCGACCCAGACGCCGGGGCCGCGCCGGACGCAGATCGTCGGGTGGACGACCGCCTCGCGGAAGCGACGGTCGCGCTCCTCGTCGCTGACCACCCGCTCCTCCGCGGCGCAGCCGCCGACGAAGCCGAGCGCGCCGCCGTCGTCGGCCACGAAGAACCCGTCGCCGCTGAAGGCGCGCTCCCTCCGCGGCGCCTCGCCGCGCTCGGAGCGCAGGACGTAGCCGCCGGGGCGCTCGGCGTCGTCCCACGCGCACAGGAAGAGCAGCCCGTCGTCCGCGCGCATCGGCGCGCAGCTCAGCCCGTCCGGGAGCCAGTCGGCGACGGGGCCCCGCGTCGCCCCGGTCCGCGCGTCGACCCGCGCGACGACGCCGCGCCGGAGCACGCCGAGCGCGGTCCCGTCCGGCAGGAGCGCGCCGGCGGAGACCGCCGCGGCGAGCGGCGTGATCTCCGCGGCGGCCCACGCCTCCCGCCCGGGCGGCGCGCCCGCGAAGCGCAGGGCGAACGAGCCCGAAGGCGACCCCATCGCGCCGAGATCCCCGTCGGGGCGGCCCAGCCCGCCGTCCGGCAGGATGGCCACCCGCCCGAGCGCCGTGACGAGGGAGAGCGCGTCCGGTGCGACGCCGATGCCGCGCGGCGCGAGCCCGATCCGCCGGCCCACGTCGATCCACGTCCTGCCGCCGTCGGCCGTGGTGGCGGCGCGGCCGAAGACGTCGAGGCGCACCGCGCGCGCCGCGTCCAGGGCCGCGAGATCGTGGATGGCCGGCGTCCCGAGCGCCCGGCCGCGATCCTCGCCCGCGAGGAGCACCCGCGGCCCCTGGTCCGTGAAGATCACGACGCCCTCGAGGCCGTTGCGCGCCCCCCGCACGGCGCGGGCGCCGCCCCCGAGCGCCACCTCGGCGAGCGGTCCCGTGAAGTCGCGCGATCGGAACGCGCGGCCCCGGGACCAGTGCAGGAAGCCGCCGCCGAGGCGCGGCGCGATGGCGAGCGAGCCGACGAGGGGCTCGCCGGCGGCCCACAGCTCGGCCTCCCAGGCCGCCGCGACGACGCGCCCGCCGGCGGCGAGCTCGAGCCGCGCGCCGCCCGCGACCACGCGCTCGGCCACGGCCGCGCCCGGTCCGTCGTACGTCACGCGGAACGCGCCCTCCGCGGTCCCGTGGAAATAGCGCGCCCCGGCCGGCGCCTCGCCGGACGCAGGGGTCGCGCCGGCCGCGGCCTTCGCGCGCGCGGCCGGCGCGCGGGCAGCGTCGCGACCCCCGGGGACCGGGCCGGGCGCGCGTGCACAGGCAGCCGCCGAGAGGGCCGTGAGCAGACCGAGGGCGCGCGCCAGCATCGAGGGACGCATGACGGTATCCTCTGCGGCGACGCCGTAAAGAGAGCTGAACCACCCCCGCGGGTCGCCGGACGCGAAAGGCGCCGCGCGCCGCGGTACGCTGCGGCCCGCAGCGCGCTGCGGCCCGCCGCGCTGCGGCCCCCTCCCCTCCCGAGCAGCCTGTGCCCACCCCTCGCCGCCTCCGCCGCCCCACCCAGGAGGAGCTCCTCGCCGCCGCCGGCAAGACGGTGCCGGACATCCTCGCCCCCGACCTCCGCGTCCTGTTCTGCGGCATCAACCCGGGCCTGTACTCGGCGGCCGTCGGGCATCACTTCGCCCGCCCCGGCAACCGGTTCTGGCCGGCGTTGCACGCCGGCGGCTTCACCGATCGCGTGCTGTCACCGTACGAGGAGCGCGCGCTCTTGAGGCTGGGTTACGGGATCACCAACGTGGTGGCCCGCGCGACCGCCTCCGCGGACGAGCTGTCGACGGACGAGCTCGCCGCGGGCGGGCGGGCGCTCCAGGCCAAGGTGCGGCGTCACCGGCCCCGCTTCCTGGCCGTGCTCGGGATCGGCGCCTACCGGAGCGCCTTCGGGCGCCCCCGCGCCACGCCTGGCCTGCAGCCGGAGATGGTCGGAGATACCCGGATCTGGGTGCTGCCGAACCCGAGCGGGTTGAACGCCAACTACCAGCCGCGGCAGCTCGCAGCGATGTTCCGCTCGCTGCACGACGCGGCCGTGTCCGACCTCGCCCCGCCGTGATCGCCGGCGCGCCCGCCGAGGTCCTGAATCAACCAAGCTCGTTCGTCCGCGCTCAGGGCACGGAGCCCGCCCCCCCAGCGACCACCAACGTGAACGTGGACGTCTGAGCGTCCATCACATCCCGCCTAACTTCGCGAAATCCCTCGCATTTGCCCAGAGAGCAAAGTCCAATCATTTCGAGTGCTTGAGCGAGATGTGACGGATGATGAAACGTGAACGTGGACGTGGTCGTGAACGTTCAGGTTGGTGACCGCTGGGAGCGGGGGAGGGCGGAAGGGCGCAGGGAGCCGCGTCTTAATCCGGCAGCGCGTTCTCCTCCTCTTGCGGCACCTTCGCGCGCGCCCGGCGGGCCTCCTCCCGCAGCGTGGCGAGCCCGGGCGGCCCCTCGGGCGCGCGCGCGCTCCGGCCGCCCAGCGCGGCGAGCCAGGCCAGCGGCGAGTCGGCCGCGCGCTGCGCGACGAAGAGGACTCCGCGCGTCGTGTACTGCGCACAGCCGTCCTCGCACACGGGCAGGACGAGGCGGAGCCCCCCGCCGACGCCTCGGCTCACGAGAGGAACCACGCGAGGCTCCCCCGCCTGAGGGAACACGACGATCTCGATCGCACGCTCGATCAGCACCGCGAGGGTCGGCCCGGACGCCTCGGGCGGCTCGGGGAGCGGCAGGGGCGCGCGCTCCTCCGCGTCGACGCGGCCCGGGGGGAGGGCGAAGAGCCCTGCCCCATCGGAGGCGCTCGCCGGCGACGAGGGCAGCACCCCGGCGAGCGCTCCGATCAGACAGGCCAACGTGAGTCCGATTCGCATGCGTGGCTCCCTCGACGGCGGCTCCGGAGTCACGTCAGCAGGCCCCATGCCAGCCGCGGCCGCCGGTGGGCGCGGGCTCGACCTCCAATAGCCACCCTCCGCGCGCCGCGCGCGACGGATCGCCACGGCGCGGCGGCCGCGGGGGAGCTCGGCAGTCTGCTGCGGCCCCGCGGGCGCCGCTCCCCCTTGCCAGGCGGCCGGGGCGCCGTTAACCGTCTCCGGCATGCCCGACCGAAAGCCAGGGCTGGCCTCTCACGAAACGAAGGCTCCCCTCCACCCCGGCGCCGCCCCCTCGACCCCCCCCGAGCCCGTGGCGAGCATCCTCCTCGTCGACGATCACCGCGCGAACCTCCTCGCCCTCGAGGCCGTGCTCGATCCGCTCCGCCAGCGGCTCGTCGCTGCACAGTCCGGGGAGGAGGCGCTCGAGCACCTCGCGCGCGAGGAGTTCGCGCTGATCCTCATGGACGTGAAGATGCGCGGCCTCGACGGCTTCGAGACGGCCGCCCGCGTGAGGGGGCTCGATCAGGCCCGACACACGCCGATCATCTTCATCTCCGGCCTGCCGGAGGACGAAGATCGGCTGTACCGCGGCTACGCCCAGGGCGCGGTCGATTACGTCGTCAAGCCGTACAACCCCGACATCCTCCGCGCGAAGGTGGCCGTCTTCGTCGAGCTGCACCGCAGGGCCGAGCAGATCAAGCGGCAGGAGGCGGCGCTGCGCCAGCTCGAGCGCGAGGCGAGCGACGAGGTGTTCCGGCGCATCATGGACACGAGCATGATGGGCCTGCTCTTCAGCGACTACGAGGGCCGCGTCCTCGAGGCGAACGACGCGTTCCTGTCGATCGTCGGCTACACCCGCGAGGACCTCAAGGCCGGCCTGCTCAACTGGCGGCAGATCTCCCCGCCGGAGTACGAGCACGTGCACCACGACGCGGTGAGCGAGCTGAACCTCCACGGCGTCACGAAGCAGTTCGAGAAGGAGTACATCCGCAAGGACGGCACGCGCGTGTCGGTCCTGGTGGGCTCGGCCCGGGTCGAGAAGCAGCGGCGCAACCTCACCTACGTGCTCGATATCAGCGAGCGCAAGCGGGCCGAGGCCAACGTCAGCCTCCTCGCGAGCGCGGGGGAGATCCTCTCGTCCTCGCTCGATTTCCGCGAGACGCTCCGGCAGCTCGCCGAGCTCGTCGTCCCGGTCCTGTCCGACTGGTGCGCGATCGACATCCAGGCGCAGGACGGGCCCATCCAGCGCGTGGCCGTCCAGCACACGGACCCGCGCAAGGTGGAGCTCGTCCGCGAGATCGAGGCGCGGTACCCCGTCGATCCCGACGCCCCCCGCGGCGTGCCGAGGGTGCTCCGGACCGGGGCGACCGAGTGGCTCGCCGAGATCGACGACGCGCGGATCGTCGCGGCGGCCCGGGACGAGGAGCACCTCCGGCTGGCCCGCGAGCTCGGGCTCCGCTCGTACCTCATCGTGCCGCTGGCCGCGCGCGGCCGCGTCCTCGGCGCGATCACGCTCGCGCACGCGGAGTCGGGCCGCCGCTACACGAAGGCCGACGTGCAGTTCGCCGAGGAGCTCGCCCGGCGCGCCGCCCTCAGCGTCGACAACGCGCTCCTGTTCGAGCGCGAGGTCACGGTCCGCAAGGAGGTCCAGACGCTCGCGGAGGAGCTGAAGCACAGCGAGGCGCAGTTCCGGCTGCTCGCCGAGACGATGCCGCAGCTCGTGTGGACGAACCGGCCGGACGGCCACCACGAGTACTTCAACCGGCGCTGGTACGACTACACGGGGACGACGCCCGAGGACACCGCGGGCGAGGGCTGGAGCCGGATCATCCACCCGGACGAGCGCGCGCAGGCGCTCGAGAGCTGGCGGGAGGCGCTCCGCACGGGCGAGCCCTACGAGAGCCAGTGTCGGCTGCGGCGCGCCGACGGGGTGTATTGCTGGTTCATCGGCCGGGCGGTCGCCGCGCGCGACGGCTCGGGCCGCATCGTCCGCTGGTTCGGCACGTACACGGACATCGACGAGCAGAAGCGCGCCGAGGAGGAGCGGCAAAGGCTCGTGCAGGCGCTCGAGCGCAGCAACAAGGAGCTCGATCAGTTCGCGTACGTCACGAGCCACGACCTCAAGGCGCCGCTCCGGGGCATCGCCAACCTGTCGCAGTGGATCGAGGAGGACCTGAACGACAAGATGACGCCGGAGAGCCGGAGGCAGCTCGACCTGCTCCGCGGCCGCGTCCACCGGCTCGAGAACCTGATCGACGGCATCCTCAGCTACTCGCGCGCGGGCCGCATCCGCGAGAAGCCCGAGGCGATCGACGTGGGCAAGCTGCTCCGGGAGATCGTCGAGCTGCTCGCGCCGCCGCCGGAGACGCGCGTGGCGATCGCCCCCGACATGCCCACCCTCGTCACCGAGCGCGCGCCGCTCCAGCAGACGTTCCTGAACCTCATCAGCAACGCGCTGAAGCACGCGGGGCGCGCCGATCCGGAGGTCCGGATCGGCGCCCGCGACGCCGGCCCGTTCTGGGAGTTCTCGGTCAGCGACAACGGGACGGGCATCGCGCCCGAGTACCACGATCGCATCTGGGGCATCTTCCAGACGCTCAAGGCGCGCGACGAGGTCGAGGGCACCGGGATCGGGCTGTCGGTCGTCCAGAAGATCGTCCTGAGCAAGGGCGGGCGCGCGTGGGTCGAGTCCGCTGTCGGCGCCGGCGCCACGTTCCGGTTCACCTGGCCGAAGGTCGAGGCCCGGGAGCCGTCGTCCCCGGGGTGATCCCGCGGGACCGCCGCGCCTCTCGGGGCCGCGCGCCGCGGCGGTGCGGCCGGGCCGCCGCCCGGCACGGAGCTTGAACTGCCCCCCTGGACAGCAAGCGGCTTGAAGGGATCGAGCGCCGCTGACGGCGGCGTCGAGGAGGCCCTGCGCCTCCTCCATGGCTCCTTCACGGCGCCCGGCGTCACGCCGCCCGAGGCGCGCCACGACAGATGTGGCATTTCGTCACGCGCCTTTCGCGTGCTCGATCGGCTGCATCGTGGACATGCGGCCGCGCGGGGTGTTCCTGCGTGTTCCTGCGGTTGGTCCGGCACCTGCAATGCCTCCCGGCACGAACCGGCGGGCGTCATGTCCGTCACAAGGAGACGAGAGCCATGTCGAACCGATTGAACGATGCGGTGGGGACTGCGAAGGTTGTCTACGAGTCCGCGAAGGACGGCGCGGGCGTCGCGGCCACGAGCGCGAGGGCGACGCTGTTCGACGTCGCGAAGGCGGCCGTCGGGATCGCGACGACCATCAGGGCGCTGGGCGTCGACGACGCGCTCGGCTGGGTGGGGCTGTCGCGCAAGCGGAGCCCGATGACGACGATCGCGGTCTTCGGCGCCGGCGTCGCGCTGGGCGCGGGCGTGGCCGCGCTGCTCTCGCCGACGTCGGGCGAGGCGCTGCGCCGCGACCTCCTGAACCGCCTCGACGGCCTGAAGCACAAGGCGGGCGACGCGCTCCGGCAGGCCGGCCGGGAGGCCAGGCAGGCCGAGCGCAAGGTCGAGGAGAAGGTGAACGAGACGGTCGACTCGATGAAGGGGGCGGTCAGCTCGCCGGAGGCGAGCGCCGGGAACTCGCATTACGGTCTCGAGGGCTCGGGCGAGCGCGGTCACCACCTGAGCTGAGGCGCACTCCGTGTGGCTCGAGGCCATCATCACGCGGGAGGATCTCGCCCAGGTCCTGGGCGAGCTCCTCCCTGTCAAGATTCACCTCGACGACGACGAGAAGACCGACCGGTGGCTCTACCTCGACCGGGCGACGGCGATCACGCTGGTCGAGGACATGGGGTTGCGCGTGAGCTGTCCCGCGGAGCTCAAGTGGTCGATCGCGGGCGTGACTCCCACGATCAAGCTCGATGAGCTCACGGTGCTGATCTCCCCCGAGATCATCGAGAAGAACAAGGGGAGCGTGCTCGGGTTCAACCTCGAGCTCGAGGCGGCGGACATCCGCGGGATCCCCGCCATCATCGACAACACCGTCGTGAAGGCGGTCAACTCGGCGCTCGCGAGCAAGAAGCTCGAGTGGAACTTCACGAAGACGCTCACGCACACCGTGGGGCTCCCTTCCCACCTGGAGCCGATCGAGGGGCTCCACATCGGGGTCGCGTGGGGCAAGCGGCGCATCGGTCAGGAGGCGCTCGCGCTCGTGGTCTCCTTCAAGCTCAGTTTCGTGCGCAACGACTGAGGTCGGGGCGCGGCAGGCGCGGCGGCGGAGGCTCGCCCGGAAGGCGCTCGCCCGGAGACAGAGCCGGGATGAGGTGGCTCCGAGCGGACGCGCCGGCGGGTGGGGCCGTGTTCGAGCAAGAGGGCCCACGCTCCTCCGGCGCCGGAAGAGCGTGGGCACATGGGAGCTCGGCAGCCCGCAATCGGGCCTTTTCGGGGCGAGCTGACCGGGAAGCCCCGGTCAACCCGCGTGGGGCACCAGGCGGATCGCGGGGGGACGGCCGCGGAGACCGCCCATGAGCGCGCCGGCGATGTCGGAGTGCTTCACGAGGCCGAGATAGCTCTCCCCGTCGAATACGGCCACCACCGGGGTATTCTTCTCCACCATCCGCCGGCCCACCTCGTCCAGCGAGACGTCCGCGGCCACGCGTGGGACATCGCAGCGCATGATCCAGGCGATGAACGCGCCCTGCTCGCCCGCCGCCAGCGCTCGCATGATGTCCGCCCGCGTCACGATGCCGATCACCCGATCCTCGTAGACCACCGGGAAGTCCGGCTCGTGGCTCACCAGGATGCGGCGCGCGGCGTCGCCCACGAGCTCGCCTGGCCAGAGGTGGACCGCCCTGCCCTCCAGCGGCCGACGCTCGGACAGCGGCGCGAGCGGCGCCATCACCGCCTGCGCCGCTCGCCACTCCCGCCTCGCCCCCAGAAAGAGCAGCGCCGATAGCGCGCAGACCAGGAGCTGATCGCCGAACAGGCCGAGGAAGAACAGCACCGCCGCCGTCCCCTGCCCGAGCGCCGCCGGGATCGACGCCGAGAGCCACGCGCCGGCGACCGGCGACAGGACCTCGCGCAACACGCGCCCGCCCTGCAGCGGCGACGCGGGCACGCAGCCGAGCACGGCCAGCCCGAGGTTCACGCTGGCAATCCACGCGATCGCGGTCTCGCGCGAGGGCGCCTCGGCGGCCTGAAGCGCGGACGCCCACGGGAGCTCGCCCCCGCGGTGCGCCGCGACGAGCAGGAAGGACACCGCGGCGAGGGCGAGGTTCGCCGCGGGGCCGACCAGGCCGCGCCATGCCCCGCCGTCGACAGGACACGATCGGCGCGCGACCGCGCCAGTCGGCGAGAGCAGGATATCGCGCACCCCGGGGCCGAGGCGCCGCGCGACGAGCCCGTGAACGAGCGCGTGCAGCGCGACGCAGACGAGCAGCGCCCCCCCGAGCGCGCAGCCGAAGAGCGCGCCGCCACCGCCGTGCCGCGCGCCCCACTGGAGCGCGCCCAGCGGGATGACCAGACCGAACGCCGCGTGCACAGTCACATCGATTCCGCCGATCCGCCTGATCCTGATGACCGAATTCATGGCGTGTCGCTCCTGGGTGCTCGCGCAGGCAGCTGCGCAGGGGGGCAGTTCAGAGCTGCCAACGCCCCCTCCCCCAGGGGCGTGGCGAGGACCCTCGTCGCGCGGTCAACGGCTGACGGGCTATTTCCCGAATCTTTCTGATTTCACTGCAAGCCATATGCCGGTTTTCTGCTCAGGCTGCGCGCTGTCCGCGCGCAGGTCGCGGCGAGGAGACGCGCGGCCGGGCGCGAAGCCGCGTCGGGCCTTCGCTGGTCGTGACGTCGAGCGACGTGCTGGAGAGAGGGCCAGTGCGCGGGCGCGGCGCGGCGGAAGAGCGCGCCGGCAGCGCCGCACACCGGGGTGTCGCGGTGTGGCATTTCGCTACCTGATCGACTCGAAGCGCGGGAGCACGAGCGCGCCCGCGATCACGAGGAGCCCCCGCGCGACCCGCTCGAGCGCGCGGGCCCGGGTCCGGAGCGCGCGGGGGGACGGACGCCGCGGGGCTCCGGGCCCGCGCGGCGCCGTGGCGAGCGCGGCAGGGAGATCCGCTGTCGACAGGAGGCGCACCGGGCTCATCCATCGTGTGCGCCGCCGCAACGGCACGGGCCGTGCCGCCGTGTAGGCCCCCGCCGCGCCCCGCCGGACGTCCACGCCATTTCCTGGCCATTCTCCGGGAGTACGCGCTCTCGCGGAGGACGATCCAGGGTGGAGGCGCCTTTGTCACGCTGTGGCAAAACGCTACATCCGCGCCCGGCGCCGCCATCATCGTCCCAGCCGGCGACCTGCGCGCGCGCGGCATGTGACGTGCACCTGCACAACGCGGAGAGTCGGAGCTCCGTCGGGGGACACAGCAAAGGACCCGCCTATGTCAGAGCGCATCTGCCAGGTTGATGATTTCGTGCGGCTCACGGAGGAGACGGAGCGACTCGCGAAGCATGTGGAGGACCTCCGCCACCGGATCGCCGCGACGAACGCGAAGCGCCGCCCATCCTCCGGCACGCTGCCTGCGCAGAACGGCGCCGTGAACAGCGCCCCAGGCGAGGCTCCGTATGGCTCGCTGTCGGAGCGGCCGCCGCACGGGCCGCTGTCGGAGCGGCCGCCGCACGGGCCGCTGTCGGAGCGGCCGCCGCACGGGCCGCTGTCGGAGCGGCCGCCGCACGAGCCGCTGTCGGAGCGGCCGAGCGGCTCGCGGGCGGAGCGGCCGAGCGGCTCGATGGAGCGACCGCACCACCCTGCGACCCCGGTCCCCGAGCGGACCTCGTGCCTCGCCAGCGTGTCGCGGTGGCTGCCGCCGCTCAGCCCGGCGCAGGGCGCCGTGGACTCGGACGCTCACGAGGGCATGTCAGAAGCAGGGCGCTACTGCATCATCTCGCCGCGCAGGGAGCGAGCCCCTGTCCGGCCGAAGCCGCCGAAGTCCGACGTGGCCTGAGACAGCGCACCATCATCCACCTCCGCCCCTGCGCCGTCGACAGGATACGGTGGCGCAAAGCTTGCCAGTCCGCGCGCCTACGGTGGATGCACGTTCCGGCACGTCGCCGAGGCGAAGAGGCTCGATTTCGAGCTCTCCGCCGGATCTGCCGCCCGTGATGTCCACCGACGAGACGGGGCTTCAGCAGGTGCTCAAGAACCTGCGCTCGAACGCCTTCAAGTTCACCGAGCGCTGCAAGGTGATCCTGGAGGTGACAGTCGCCCGGGAGGGCTGGAGCCGTGAGCACGATGTGCTCAACCGGGCCGACGCGGTGATCGCCCTCTCCGTCCACGACACGGGCATCGGGATCGCGCCAGACAAACAGCAGATCATCGTCGAGGCGTTCCAGCAGAGCACGAGCCGCAAGTACGGGGGCACCGGGCTCGATCGTGGGGAACGACGTCGTGTTCGCGCGCTCCCTCGTGGACGTCGCGCGGGAGCGCGGCTTCAAGGCGGTCGTCGCGCTCCGCGGCGCGGCGGCGCTCTCGCTGATGCGGGAGCTCCGGCCGTCGGCGATCACGCTGGACATCAGACCTCGACGGGTGGCGCGTCCTCGACCGACTACCTCTCGAAGCCGGTCGACACGGAGCAGCTGCTCGCGCTGCTCCGGCTCTGGCTGCACCGCTGAGCTCGTCGCCCTCGCCGACCGGCGCCGCGCGCGGCTCCCCCGCCGGGCGCGGCCGGCGGTTCGCATGCGCAGCGAGCGACGCCGCGATGTGGCGTCCCTGCACGAGCGCCCCGTGCGGGCCGTCCGCAACCGACGCCGCAGCCGCGGCCGGAACCGCGGCGGTGTTCCCTGGCACGCCCCCTGCTGTTTGGCGAGGGAGTCCAGAATACAGCGCGGGGACGCGTCAGCGCGGGATGATCGTCGAAAGGAGTTTTCTGTGAGGGCAAGGCTGGTGGCCGGTCTCATGAGGACACGCGCGGACGCCGAGAGGGCGGTCGAGCGCGTGATGCGTTACGGGTTCAGGCGCGACATCATCAGCCTGGTCGCGAGCGACGCGGCGCCCGGCCAGGAGCTCGAGCGCGGGGGCGAGGCGCTGGGGTCGCTCGCGGCCGCGATCGGGGCGGTCAGCACGACCGTGGTGGTCGCCGGCCTCGGGCTCGTGACGGCGGGGCCGCTCGCGGCCGCGCTCGCGGGCGCGGGCGACGCGCCCTGTGGGCTCGTCGGCGCGCTCGCCGGCGCGGGCGTCCCCGAGCACCGTGCGTGGGCCTACGAGGCGGGGCTGCGTGAGGGCGCGGTCCTCGTGGCCGTCCATGCCCACTCCGAGCGGGACGCGGAGATCCTGGCGCTGATCCTCGAGTATGCCGGCGCCGAGGACGTCCGGAGCGAGAGCGCTCCGAGGCGTCCTTACGACAGCTTCATTTAGCTTGCCCGCGAGCGGCGAGCGCGGCCGTCGCGTGGCAAGTTGCCCCGTTGAGGCGCCCTGGCGCGTTCGCCGCCACGAGCGAGGTCAGGCGATCCCCGAGACAGGTTCCTGGCATGGGCGATGCTCCAGATCTCGCGTGGGACGCGTGGAGCCGCAGGGCGAGCGGTTGGACGGCCGGAGCAGGCGTCAGGAGAGCGCATGTCGAACAACATGACCCAGGAGCTCGAGCACACCCTCGGCGAATGCTTCGAGGCCGGCGCGATGATCGGGGACAAGTACCAGCTCCTGCGCAAGGCGGGAGAGGGGGCGATGGGATCCGTCTGGGTCGCCGCGAACACGGCGCTCGAGGCGAACGTGGCGATCAAGGTGCTGCGGCCCGAGATGCGCTCTCCTCCCATCGCGGAGCGGCTCCTCCGCGAGGCGCGCGCCGCGGCGAAGCTCAGCCATCCCGGGATCGTGCGCGTCTTCGATCTCGGCAAGACCGAGTGCGGGACGCCGTACATCGTGATGGAGCTCCTGGAGGGCGAGGCGCTGCGGGATCTGCTCTGTCGGGAACAGCGGCTGACGCCCGAGGCGGCGGTCGCGATCCTGCTGCCCGTCGCGAGCGCCATGCACGCGGCCCACGAGCGGGGCATCGTCCACCGGGATCTCAAGCCGGACAACGTGATGCTCACGGACCAGGGCGGCGGGCGGATCCAGACGAAGGTCGTCGATTTCGGGATCGCGAAGGTCACGTGGACAGAGCCGGAGTCCGGCGCGACGGGCGCGGCGGTGATCGGGACGCCGCAGTACATGCCGCCCGAGCAGGCGATGGGGCAGGGGCGTATCGATCACCGCGCGGACATCTGGGCGCTCTGCACGATGCTTTACGAGGCGATCGCGGGCGAGACGCCGTACGCCGACGAGAAGGGGTTCGGGACGCTGCGCGCGATCGTGCAGGATCCGGTGCCGTCGCTGGTCGAGCGGCGCCACACGGATCCGGCGCTGTGGGCGATCATCGAGCGGGGGCTGCGCAAGGCGCCCGCGGAGCGCTGGGCGAGCATGCGAGAGCTCGGCGTCGCGCTCGCGACATGGCTCGCCGCCCGCGGCGTGTCGGAGGACGTGTGCGGGGCGTCGCTGCGCGCGCAATGGCTGGACGAGCGGGGCAGCCAGGCGCCGGCGCCCTCGCCGCGGCCGGCGGCGAGCTCGGTGCCGACGCTGCACTCGCGCCGCGCCGACGATCCCCTGGAGCGGCCGCCGCGCGCATCGGCGCGCCCGGCGGCGCCGGAGGCGGCGGCGCGCAGGGCGGCGCCGGAGGCGGCGGCGCGCAGGGCGGCGCCGGAGGCGGCGGCGCGCAGGGCGGCGCCGGAGGTGGCGGCGCGCAGGGCGGCGCCGGAGGTGGCGGCGCGCAGGGCGGCGCCGGAGGTGGCGGCGCGCAGGGCGGCGCCGGAGGTGGCGGCGCGCAAGGCCATCGAGGAGAGCGGCGAGCGCGCGTGGAGCGAGGCCACGGTGAGCCTGCGCGAGGCGGCGGCGCCGCCGCTGCGGCCCACGTTGCGGGAGCGCTACCCGCTCCGCGGGGTGGCGGCGGCGGGGCTCGTGCTGCTGGCGGGGGTGGCGACGTGGAAGATGGCGCTCTCCGGGTTCGCTCTCGAAGCCGAGCGGACGCTTGCGGCTCCGGCCGCGCCCGCGCCGCCCGTGGACGAGGACGAGGCGGCGCCTCCCGCACGGCCGATGGCCGAGCCGAGCTCCGTCTCCGTGACAGCCCGCATGGCGAGCGGGTTCGTCGCACCGCCGGTGGTCGCGCCCGCCGCGCCCCCCGCTGCGCGCACCGGGAGGGCCGCTCCCGCAGCCCCGCCGGCATCGCCGGCGCCGGCGGCGCCGCTGGCGCGGGCGGCGTCGCCGGCACCGCCGGCGTCGTCGGCACGGGCGGCGTCGCCGGCACCGGCAGCCCCGGCGACGCCGAGGACGGCGGACCGGCTGGCCGCGCCGGCGCCGAGCGCGCCGCCGGGGCTGCCCGTGGCCAGCGCGGGCCTCTCGGCCGAGGCGGGCGCGGACGCCGCGGCGCCGCGGCTCCCGGTGCAACCGGCCCCGGACGGCTCGCCGCGCGAGCCTGACAGCGCGCGTTGCCCCGACGGAGGGCAGGAGGGCGGGGCAGCGGCCTGTCCGCCCCGGGAGACCCGGGAGGAAGCTCGGGAAGACGCCTCGACGGGCGTGGTGGTCGACGGCCAGGACGACGCCGGGGCGGCCCCGGAGGAGCCCGAGGCGCACGGCCCACCTGCCGACGAGGCGCCGGTCGTGGACGCCGGGCCGGCGGAGGGAGCGCCGCGCCCTCAGGCGACGCCGTAGCGGTCCGGGGCGACGGGGATCGCCCTGCCGTCTCGGTCTCTTCGACCCGAGCGCTCCGTCAGCGATAGCCGCGGAGGCACGCGAGCAGGCTCGGCGTGGGCTCCCAGCGGCACTGGCCCAGGACGTCGCGCGAGCAGATGCCATAGGCCTGGTAGCAGGCGTGGAATTCGCTCCACTCGCAGGTCGTCATGACCGGCCGATCCGAGCAGACCTGCCCTCCGCAGCCTGTCACCATGCAACCGCCGGTCGCGATGGCCGCGGCGCTGCTCTCGCCCACGTTCTCGTCGCCGTTCTCCGCCGGTTCGGTGTCCGTGTCCGCGCCGGCGGGCCCGGGATCGCAGCCGGCCATCGCGGCGAGCAGGGCGACGGGGACGGCTGCGCGACAGGCGCTCTTCCAGTGCTGCGTGATTCGATGTTTCATCCTCGTTCCCCCTCGTGATGGCGCGTTCCCCCGCCTGATGCCGGGCCGACGTCCAGCCCTCCTCGTGCCTGGTCTGGGGCCGGAGGGGAGTCGCGCCAAGCGGGGCGCGCCGGAGGGCATGGCCGCGCCACGCCGGTGAGCGCGGCTCCCCGATCCCTGAACGCGCTCGGGAAGATGCTTCTCGCGCATCTCCTCGGCTCCTCGGGGAGATCGAGGGAGAATGCCCGCGAAAGCGACCATTCGCGATTCTCGTTTCGGCTCTCCGCCAGGCTCCAAGCTTTCTCGGGCGAGACGTCCATGGGTCGAATCTCCGCATCCCACTCCGGGTACCCGCCGACCTCCTCGTGCACTGAGAGCGCCTCTCAAAACCTCCCGCCGCCAGGCGGCCGAGGGGGGGCGCATCGCGTCGTTGCTCCTCGTCGCCCTACTTCAGCCCGCGCGGCTCCGACGGGTGCGCACGCGGGGGGCAGCGCCTCGTCCAGCAGCCAGATCGACTTTGCTCTTTCTCATTGACAACGACCCGACGCACAGTAGGCTTCGCCCAATATCCATGATTTCCATATCCGGATGGTGACTATGGATCCGTTCGAGGGGAAGGACTTGTTCGACGGTGAGACGTTCGATGGGCTCACTCTGGAACGAGCGGACCTGAGCGACCGAGAGTTTTACCATTGTGTATTCCGGCGTTCGAAGCTCACCGAGAGCCGCTGGAGGCGCGCTCGGCTCGAGAGCTGCGTGTTCGAGAGATGCGATCTGACCCAAGCCGACCCCACGATGCTCTCGCTGCGCGACGTGGCATTCAACTCCTGCAAATTGACGGGCATCAACTGGACGAACATCGCAAAGTTCCCCGACATGTCGTTCGAGGACTGCGACATGCGATACAGCATCATGGATTCGCTGGCGGTGCGCAAGACGCGCTTCGAGCGGTGCGCGATCACTGAATCGGCGTTCGCCGCGACGGACCTCGTCGGATCCGTGTTCGAGGAGTGCCGCTTCGCGGGGACACGCTTCGAGCAGTGCGACCTTCGAAACGCGCAGTTCCCTCGGTCCCATGATCTGTTCCTCGATCCGGCGAGGAACAACGTGAAGGGCGCACGCGTTCCGCTCGAGACGGTGCTCCTCCTCGCGGCCTCGTTCGGCATGCACGTGCTCGGCTTCACGGAAAAGGACGGCGGATGACGTGATCGCCGTCGATGTCCGCGGCGGCCACCGCGCCGCGGGGCTCATCGCGCGCGAAGGGAGCCGCCCGCGCCGTCCGCACCAGCGCGCCGGCGACCTGGATGTCGACGCATGACGTCGCTTTCCAGGGGCCGAGTCGCATAGAAAAATGTTCGGTCAACCCAGGGCAGGTCCCGCAGTCGAGGCTTGACGTCTCCGAAGCGTCTGGACCTTCTCCCCGGGCCTCGCCCTGATTCGCGTCACCGCGCGCGGGCTCACGCCTTCGCCGGGAGCCACGCGACGATGAGGGACGCGAGCGTCTCCGCGGCGGCCGCTTCGCTCGTTCGCCCGCGGAGCATCTCGCTCGCGATCGCCTCGGCGGCGCCGATGATCCCGACGCAGCGAAGGTGGAGCTCACGCCCGGGCAGCTTCGCGTACGCGGCGAAGGTGTCCCGGTAGATGGCGGCGTACTCGTCGAGCACGCGTTGCCGGAAGCCCTCCATCTCCTCGTCGCCCTTCAGCGCCGCCGTGATCGCGTACCACTCGGGGCCGACCGTGGTGTAGCAGCTCATGTACGCGCGGCTCGCGACGCGCGCGACGTCCGCGAGGCGCGCGGGCGCGCGCTCGAGCGCCGCGAACATCAGCGCCCGCTGCCGCACGTCGATGCGCTCGCACAGCGCGATGAGGAGCCCCGAGCGGGTCTTGAAGTGCTCGTAGGCGATCGGCTTCGTGACGCCGGCGCGCTCCGCCACCCGCCCGAGCGTCAAGGCGTCGGTCCCCTCTTCCCGGATGATCGCGAGCGCCGTCTCGAGGAGCTGCTCGCGCCGCTCGGCCTTCGGAAGCCGCTTGTTCGATGTGTCGCTCATGCCGCCCTCACCCTGCGACCGCCCCCGCGACCCGCACGGCGAAGAACGCCGCGGGCAGGCTTGACAGAACGATCCTCCGCTCACATTACTCTTGGTAACTTACTGACAGTAAGTTTAGCACGCCCAGCGGGACGCGTGCGAGAGGAGCTCATGGGTCATGAAGAACGGCACGGGGCAGTCGGTTCTCATCGTCGGAGGGTCTGGCTTCGTGGGCGCGCTGGCAGCGAGGACGCTGCGCAGGCTGCACCCCGGCCTGCCGATCACGATCGGCGGCAGAGATCTCGCGAAGGCCGCGGCGGTCGCGGAGCGGCTCGGCCGCGCCGATGCCGTCCGCGTCGACCTCGAGCGGGCGGATCTGGGGCAGCGGGCGGGCGAACGTCACGGCGCGGTCGTCATGTTCGTGAAGGACGAGCGGATGAACGCGCTCCGCTTCGCGCAGCGAGCGGGCGCCGCCTACGTTGACATCTCGACCGCGGGGTTCGAGCTCGCGCCCGAGGTGGCGCTCTACGCAGGGCGCCCGGAGAGCGCGCCCGTCCTGCTCGCGAGCCACTGGCTCGCCGGCTCGGCCACCTTGCCGGCGCTGCACTTCGCGAAGGGCTACGCGCGCCTCGAGAGCATCGCGATCGGCGCGGTCCTCGACGAGGAGGACATGGGCGGCCCGGCCGCGTACGCCGACTTCGAGCGCCAGTCCAGGGCCGGGCAGATCGCGCTCATCCTGAAGGACGGCAGGTGGATCGGGGCGGGCGGGGAGGACGCCTCGCGCTCGTTCGTGACGGTCGATGGGACCGAGGTGAAGGGCCAGGTCTATCCGCTGCTCGATCCCCTGAGCCTCGCCGCGGCGACCGACGCGCGCTCGATCCGCTTCGACCTCGTGGTCGGCGAGACGGCCACCCGCCGGCGGGGCGAGCCGTTCTCGACCGAGATCGTGATCGAGCTCGAGGGCGTGCGAAAGGACGGCTCGCGAGGGCGCTCGCGTCACGAGCTCGTGCATCCGGAGGGCCAGGCGCCGATGACCGCCGTCGGCGTCGCCGTGGCGGTCGAGCGGCTGCTCGGCCTCATCGGCGGCGAGCGCGTGGCCCCCGGCCTCTACCACCCGAACGCGCTGATCGAGCCCGAGCACATGGTCGCGCGCCTCGCCGCGTTCGGCACGCAGATCCGCAGCGCGTGAGCGCGCTCGATGGAACATCACGAGGACCATTCAAGACAGGAGATATCCGTGACAACTGCACTTAAACCCGTTCTCCTCCTGGGTGGCTCGGGCGTCGTCGGCTCCCGCGCGGTCGCGGCGCTCCGCCGGCTCCAGCCCGATCTTCCGATCGCGATCGGCGGCCGCGACCTCGCGCGCGCGAGCGCGGTCGCGCAGCGCGCGGGCAACGCGACCGCGCTCAAGGTCGATCTCGATCGCGCGGACCTCGGCGCGCCCGCCGGGGCGGCGTTCAGCGCGGTCGTCACGCTGCTCAAGGACGAGACGCTGAACTCGATGAAATACGCGCAAGCCCACGGGCTCCCGTACGTCTCGTTCTCGGATTACCTCTTCGAGATCGGCCCGGAGGTCGCGCTGTACGTCCAGGCGCCGACGAGCGCACCCATCCTCTTCCTCGGCCACGCGCTCGGCGGCGCGGTCACCGTCTCGGCGCTCCACTTCGCGCGCGAGCTCCGATCCATCGACACGCTCGACGTGGCGGTCGTGGTCTACGACGACGACCACGGCGGCCCCGCCGCGCACGCGGACATCGAGCGCGGCGGGCGGGTGCCGAACACGCTCCTGCGCAAGGGCGGTCGATGGATCTGGGCGTCCGGGGACGACGCGGAGCGCACGGTCACGGCGGCCGACGGCACGGAGCATCGCGGGCGCGCCTACCCGCTCCTCGACGTCGTGAGCCTCGCGGCCGCGACGGACGCCCCGAACGTCCGCTTGGACCTCGTGGTGCGCAGCGCCGCGAGCCGGCCGGCCGGCAAGCGTCCGTCGACCGAGATGATCTTCGAGCTCGACGGCGTCGGCGCGGGAGGAGAGGAGCGCCGGGTCCGGCACGAGATCGCCGACGACGAGGACCTCTCGACGTTGAGCGCGCGCGGCCTTGCGCTCGCGGTCGAGCGCCTCCTCGGGCTCGCGGGAGGGCCGCCCGTCGCTCCGGGCCTTTACAACCCCGAGACGATCCTCCATCCGGCAGACGTCGTTCAGAAGCTCGAGGCGTTCGGCGCTCGGATCGCGCGCGACGTGCGGAGAGGGTGATCGACGAGCGCCGCTGGCGAGCGCCGAGGACCGACGCGCGGTGCGTGGGAGGAGCAGGAGAGCGCAGGGGGACCATGAACGGCTCGGCGTCGACGCGCACGATCCGCCCGTCGCCCGAGGCCGCGAGCTCCCCGACGAGCGCGCGGGTCGGCGCGTACCGGGCGCGGTTACTGCAGGCCGAGCGCGAGCTCGAGCCCGTCCGCCGTGGTGGCCCGCTCGAAGCTCACGGTCGTCGCGCCGCGCACGAGCCCATCGATCGCCCGGCGAAAGGCCCTGATTCGCTCGACCGCCTGCGCCCCCCGTGAGAGCAACCGAGGTGTCGTGGAGAGGGTTGAGTCGCTCACGTGCCAACGGGCCTCGTGTGTCAACATCCGGTTGACACCGTGGACACCCCTACGTGACGGCGGCGATCGCGCCTTTCGGCCGGAGAGGACGGAAGGCGGTTCCTCGGCGGAAAAATGCAGCAGAGGCGCGCGATTCAGGCCATCGCGTCGGCGGCGCTCGGTGGCCCGCGCGTTGCTGATACGCTCGCGTGACCGTCGCGCGGCGAAGCGCCGCATCGGGCCCACGCGCCGGGGGTCGAGTGCGGTGTCCGCACGGAGATGACCCGAGTCGTCAGGGCGAAGCGTCCTCTCGAGTGGACCGTTCGACAGGCTCGATGGGCCGACCATCACGGCCATGACCAGCACCGGTCACCGGCACGATGGCCATCCTCCAAGTCGAGCGGCACACCATCAATCAGCTTGATCCTTATTACTCCCTGGAGGTCGTTTGCAATACCGGCTCCGTTTCACGCGCACCATGCCCCTGGGCGCGCTCTCTCTCGCGGCCCTGATGGCCGCTCTTTCCTCCTGCGGTGACGACACCGCCGGCTCCACCGCCGGCGGCTCCTCGTCCAGCGGATCCGGCGCAACCGGCGGCGGATCCAGCGCATCCGGCGGCGGATCCAGCGGATCCGGCGGCGGATCCAGCGGATCCGGCGGCGGATCCAGCGGATCCAGCGGCGGATCCAGCGGATCCGGCGGCGGATCCAGCGGATCCAGCGGCGGATCCGGTCCCTCGCCCAGCACCTCCAGCGCCTCATCGGGCGGCGGGAGCTCATCCTCCGGCGGCTCCGGCAGTCCCGGAGCTTCCGGGGACTGTATCGACCTGGTGACCAACCCGGAGATCAACTGGCGCGAGTCGTCGTTGCAGAGCGATCAGGAGATTGTTCAGTGTCTGGCGGAGACCCTGGGGCGGCCCGTGGGTTACGGGGAGAGAGCCCTGGGCGGCTTCGACCCCGATGGCAACAGCCGCCTGACGGTGATCACCACCCGCTCGAACGTCTCGGTGGAGCAACAGATCTACGACGCCGTCACCGGTGACGAGCACAACTGGGTGGTCTTCGACAAGGACGATTTCAAGAGCGATCACGACATCGCCATGTACCGTCTAAAGTGCAGCGAGCCCGCGGTCCTGGCCAAGCTGGGCGCCACCGAGCGGCAGTGCGTCAATTACCAGGAGTGGTGCGACGCCAAGGGCGTGCCGGCGGCCGACTGCGAATATCAGTTCTTCAACGTCGCCATGAACGACGCCGACCTGCCCGTTCGCAACGTGGTGATCGGCTCCAACACCACCATCGACGGCCGCATGAGCCGCGCGGTCTTCCGCTTCAGCGGCTTCGCCATAGGCCGCGACAGCACCGGCACGCCGACCCAGACCTCCGAGAGCGTGATCCTCACGCACTTGAGCTTCAAGGGGGCCGGGCACGTGGAGGACCATGGCCTGGATCCGGACATGATCCGCTCCACCGGCGCGTCCCACGACATCTGGATTCACAAGAACAGCTTCAGCCTCACCGGGGACTCCGCCTTCGACGTGAAGGTCGGCGCCCACGACATCACCATGTCGTTCAACCGCGTCCTCGACGTGAAGCGGGCCACCCTGCATGGATCCAGCGACAGCCACACCATCGACACGCAAATCACCACCACCATGCACCACAACGCGTTCGTCACGAGCGGGTCGTTCTACGACGAGGGCCGCGGCACGGCCCGGAGGGTGCCTTTGCTGCGCCATGGATCCTCGCACATGTTCAACAACGTGTTCGTGAACTACTACAAGGACTTTGCCAGCGTGCGGATGGGCGGCACCTTGCTGTTCGAAGACAATGTCTTCCTGGGCGGAACCCCGGTCCAGAGCGAGAAGAGCGACCTGGGCGCCGCCTTCGACGAGTGGGTGACGCGCCGGCTCTCCGGCAACGTGGTGGACGACGGCAGCTTCACCACCACCGGCTCTTTCGCCTGGTTCTCCGACGACGAGTGCATCATCGACCCGACCTACAAGGCCGCAGTCCTGGCCGGCGGCGGCGCGGCGCGGGATCTCTCCCAGGATTACTCGGAAGAGTCGCGCGCGCTGATTGGCATGCACAAGCTCGGCGCCGGCCAGGACCTCGTGGACTACGTCAACGCGACGGCGGGCAAGTATGGCGCCGTTCCGTTCAACTCGCCTCTCTCCGAGGGGCGCGACGCCATCCTCGGATTGCCACGCGACGCCTGCGTTCGCTAGCCCTATTCAGATCCCGAGGGCCTGCAGCAGCCCGCCGTCGCGCCCGTGGAGCTCGCCGCGCCGGCGGATGCCCGCGCGGCGGGGCTCCAGGAGGTCCAGGCTCACGCTCCACAGCGCGTTCCTCACCCGCTCGATCACCCCCTGCCTGGGCAGGTCGTCGAGGCGCACGGCCGCGCTCCGCTCCACGTCCCGCTCGAACAGCAGGGCGGCGTCCCTCACGAAGGTGGGCTGCTTGACGATGAGGTTCGCCTCGCTCACGCACCGCAGGCTCGTCGGGTTCATGTTGAAGGTCCCCACCGTCGCCCAGTCGTCGTCGATGACGGCGAACTTCGAGTGGAGCATCGACGGCAAGAACTCGTAGATCTGGAGCCCGCTCTCCAGCCACGATCGGCACCTCGCGAGGCTCGCGCGGCGGACGCTGGGGAGGTCGGAGTCGCGCGGCACGATGATCCTCACGTCGATCCCGCGGCGCGCCGCGTCCATGAGCTCGCGCTCCAGGCCGCGGGGCGGGCAGAAGTACGCGTTCTCGATCCACACCCGGCGCCGCGCCGCGCGCACCCGCTCCAGGTGACGCTCGTAGATCAAGGGCGGCGGCGCGGGCGCGTCCGTGATGAACTCCACGTCGTCGTAGACGCCCCCCGTCCAGTAATCGAAGGATCGCCCCGCGGCCTCGTCCGCGAGCATCCAGCGGCGCTCGAACACCCCCGCCATGTCGGTCACGCACGGCCCCGCCACCCGGCTACAGACCTCGTGCCAGCCGCCGCCGCCCTGCTCGCGCGGGAGCCACTCGTCGGCCCACGCGGCGCCGCCGACGTAGCCCGCGCCGTCGATGACCACGATGCGCGCGTGCTCCCGCGGGAACAGCGCGCCCCCGCGGACCTCGAGACGGACGGCGATCTCGCCATCATCCCGGAGGGCGGCCAGGGCCTGCCCGTGCCCCGGGGCAGGGACCGGACGCGGGGCTCGCCTGAGCGCCGGTCAGGCCGGGCCGAGGCGGCGCGCGCCGCGGCGGGCGAGGATGGCCGCGAGGGCGAGGGCGCCGAGCGCCCCGCCGACGGCCGCGCCCCGCCGCCGCGCCCGAGAGGCGCCGTCGCCGTCGAGGAGCGGGGTCGCCGCGCCGCAGAGCGCCTCGGCGTGGACGCTCACGCGGGCGCGCAGCCAGTTGTCGACCGGGGCCTGCTGCGGCGCGGGGCTCAGGACGAGGTCCGTGTCGAGCGCGGCGCGCGGCAGGTTCGCCTCGAGGCGCGTGAGCCAGACGTCCCTCGGGTGCAGGCCGATCATCGCGACCGCGAGGTCGTCGAGCGGCCCGCACGCGAGCGCGCGCGCGTCGATGTCCGCGGCGGCGACCTCACCGCAGCCCGGATCCGACAGCGGGGCGCCCGCGGGGCACGGGTTCGCCACGACGCGGCCGTCCGTCGCGAGCCCGGCGAGGCGCGCGGCGCACGCGGCGTCCTCGGTCTCGCCGTTCGCGAGCCCTTGCTGGACGTACGCCGCGGCGATCGTGTCGACCGGGGTCGTCGAGCCGCTCGTGGTGTACTGCACGCCGAACGGCGCCGCGGAGCTCGACACGCGCGAGAGCAGCGAGCCGCGCTGCGCGTAGGGGGTGAGGAACGCGCGGCCGCCGTCGGCCGCGGCGAGCGCCTTCTCGCGGAGCACGCCGTAGTTCGAGTCCTGCGAGGCGAAGTCCCACGCGAGCAGGTCGTGCGGGACGCTCGCGGCCGCGAACCCGTCGGGGGCGAGGCGCGCCTCGCTGATGGTGAACAGGGTGATGGCGACGCTCGCGCCCGTCCCGGCGGCGACCATCCGGAGCGGCAGCGTGGGGCTCGCGCCGGGCATGACGACGCGCACCGGCTTCATCTCCTTGACGTCCTTGCCCGGCTGGAGCTTGAGGGCGATGAAATCGAAGCCCTCGGCGACGTAGGCGTCGATGACCGGCTGCGTCGACGCGTCGACGCCGAAGCCGTTCGCGTCGAGCCACGCGTTCAGCGCGCCGGGCGTGTCGGTCGCGAGCGTCGCGGTGTCGTACGGGCCGACGGTGCCGCGGTGGAGCACCGTGACCTGATCGCCCCGCGAGAAGCCTCCGGCGGAGTCCGCGGCGCTGGCCACCGCGCCGCAGCCCACCCCGCCGCCCCCGCCGCACATGGAGCTCGGCGGGGTGATGCGCACCGACGTGGCCGCGTCGAGCGTCTCGAACCACGCGTCCGAGCCGACCTCCAGGGTGGCCCCCCGCTTGACCGGCAGCACCCAGGCGAACTCGCTCGGCTCGCCGGCGTACTGGATCTGGTCCCAGAGCACCGACTGGACGGGCGAGACGGAGAGCACCATGCGGTGCGCGTTGACGACGGTCGTCTCGGTGACCGGAGCGAAGCAGCCGCCGCACGCGAGCGCGTCGCGCGGCGACAGGAGCAACGCGGAAGGGGCCGAGAGCGCGAGCACCGCGAACAAGCGAAGTTTCATCGACGTCCTCCATGGGCGCGGGTCCACGCGCGGACCCCGGAGCGCGCGGACGGCGCGCGGCGCACCACGGCCAGGGTATCGAAGCCGGCGCGGGGCAGGTGGCCTGCGCACGATCGGGGCGGCGCGGCCGCGCGCCGCCCGCGACCGCCGTCAGACCTGAGCGCGCCAGGCGTCGATGTCGCGGAGCGCGCGCTCGGCCATGGCCTCGTAGCGGGCGCGCTTGCGCAGCTTGCCGTGCGCGGGGTCGAGCGGCGCGATGTGCGCCCAGGTGATGTTCGACGGCTGATACGACGGCTGCTTCCGGCCGAGGTGCGTGAGGATGCCACCGAGCGCCGTCGTGGGCGGCGGCGGCTGGAGCGGCGCGTTGCGGAGCTTCTGCGAGAGCAGGACGGCGCAGACGAACCCGGCCGCGGCGCTCTCGACGTACCCCTCCACGCCCGCGATCTGGCCGGCCAGGTGCACGCCGGGCAGCGCGCGCAGCTCCATGGCCGGGCCGAGGAGCGCCGGCGCGTCGACGAAGGTGTTCCGGTGCACGGAGCCCATGCGAAGGAACTCGGCCTCCTCGAGGCCGGGCACCATCCGGAACACCCGGAGCTGCTCGGCGTACTTCATGCGCGTCTGGAAGCCGACCAGGTTGTACGCGGTCGCGGCCTCGTCCTCCGGGCGCAGCTGGAGCACCGCGTAAGGGCGCCGGCCGGTGCGCGGATCGGTGAGCCCGACGGGCTTCATCGGCCCGTACGCGAGCGTCTGCTCGCCGCGCGCCGCCATCACCTCGCAGGGCAGGCACCCCTCGAAGTAGCGCACCTCCTCGAACGCGCGGGCCTCCACCTTCTCGGCCTCGACGAGCGCCCGCACGAACGCCCTGTACTGCGCCTCGTCGAAGGGGCAGTTCACGTACGCCTCGTCGCCGCCCTCGGCCTCGTCGCGGCGCTCGGCCTCGTCGCGGCGCTCGGCATCGCCTCGGCGCTCGGCCGCGTCGCCGCCATCGGCCACGCCGCGGCGCTCGGCCGCGTCCGCGTGCGGGCCGGGCCGCTCACCGCGGGCCGCGCCCCCCTTGCCGTAGCGCGACTGCTTCCACACGCGCGACCAGTCGAGCGAGTCGGCGCTGACGATGGGCGCGATCGCATCGTAGTAGGCGAGGTGCTCGGCGCCGACCGCCGCGGCGAGGCTCGCCGCGAGCGCGTCGGACGTGAGCGGGCCGGTCGCGAGGATCACGGGGCGCTCCGCGGGGATCTCGGTCACCTCCCGCCGCTCCACGGTGATGCCGGGGTGGCCCTCGATCGCGCGGGTCATCGCCTCGGCGAACCGCTCGCGATCGACCGCGAGCGCGCCCCCGGCCGGCACCGCGGTCTCGTCGGCGCACCGCAGGGCGAGCGAGCCCACGCGCCGGAGCTCTTCCTTGAGGAGCCCCACCGCGTTGCTCAGCGCGGCGCCGCGCAGCGAGTTCGAGCAGACGAGCTCCGCCAGCCGATCGCTCGTCTGCGCGGGGGTGCGCCGGTGCGGCTTCATTTCGACGAGGCGCACGCGCAGCCCGCGCTGCGCGAGCTGGTACGCCGCCTCGCAGCCGGCCAGGCCGCCGCCGACGACGACGACGTCGTACGGGCTTTCCGATGGATTCATGCAGCTCACCAGGAGGGGGACAGGGACGAACAGGGGGGAACAGGAGCGGGAAGGATGGGGCGACGGCGCGCCCTTGTCAGCTCGCCGTGCGGCGGGCGCGCGCGGGCTTCTCGGCGGCTCCCCGCGCCCCCTTGGCCGCGCCGGGGCTCGGCGACGCGGCCTCTTCCGCCGGCGCGGCCTCGGGCCGCTCGGCCGGCGTGGACGCGGGCCGGATGGCCGACTGCGCCGGGGCGCCGCTCGCGACGCCGGCCGCCGCGTCCTGCGGGGCGGCGCCCTCCGCGGCGGCGCCCTCCTCCCCTTCTCCCTCGACGATCTCCTGCTTGAAGCCGCAGTCCTTCGTCGCGCACACGAGCATCGCCTTCTTCCCGGCGGTGCGGGTGACGAACTTCGCGCCGCACGAGGGGCACGGGATGGGCACCGGCTTCTGCCAGAGCTTGAAGTCGCACTTCTGCTCGGCGTTCCAGTTCGAGCAGCCGTAGAAGGTGCGCCCGCCCTTCTTGCGGGGCCGGATCTCGATGAGGTCGCCGCCGCACTGCGGGCAAGCGACGCCCAGCGGGACCGGCCGCGTGTTCTTGCAGGTGGGGTAGCCGGTGCACGACAGGAAGTCGCCGAAGCGGCCCGTCTTGATGATCATCGGCTTGCCGCACTTGTCACACGAGATGTCGGTCTCGCGGACGGCGGCGGCCCCCCGGGCGTCCGACAGGTCGCGCGTGGCCTTGCACTTCGGGTAGCGCTCGCAGCTCAAGAACCAGCCGTTCTTGCCCCATTTCTTGAGCATCATCGACCCGCACTCGTCGCAGACGATGTCGGTCTTCTCGGCCTCGGGCTTCCACGGCGCGAGCTTCTTCGACAGGTCGAGCTGCTCCTTGAACCTCTTGTAGAAGCGCTTGAGCAGCTGCTCCCGCTTGAGGTTGCCGGCGCCGACCTCGTCGAGCTCCTCCTCCATCTGCGCCGTGAAGTTCGGATCCATGATGTCGAGGTTCGAGCGGACGAGCCCGTCGACCACGAACTTCCCAAGCAGCGTCGGCTGGAACGCGCCGCCGTCCCGCTTCTCCACGTACGCGCGCTGCTGCACCTTGCCGATGATCTCGGCGTACGTCGACGGGCGGCCGATGCCGCGCTTCTCCAGCTCGCGCACCAGCGAGCCCTCGTTGTAGCGGGGCGGCGGCTGCGTGAACTTCTGGTCGGTGACGACGCCCGGCGGCGCCACCACGGCGAGCGCCTCGCCCTCCTTCATGTCGGGCAGGAGCGCCTCCGCGTCCTCCTCGGCCGAGGGGCCGGGCGCGGCCGCGCCGGCCTCCGCGGCGCCGGCCTCCGCGGCCTGCGCCACGACGCCGCCCTCCGCCGCGGCCGCGCCGGCGCCGTTGCTCTCCTCCTCGCCCGCGAACTCCTGCTGGCCCTCGGTCACCTGCAGCCAGCCGGCGAACTTGAGGATCCGCCCGCTCGCCCTGGCGAGGTAGCTCCGGTACGCGGGCCCCGCGACCGTCGGCGTCACGTCGATCTCGACGGTCGTGCGGTCGTAGACCGCCGGGTTCATCTGCGAGGCGACGAAGCGGTTCCAGATGAGCTTGTACAGCTTGTACTGCTCGTCCTTGAGGTGCTTCTTGATCGAGTCCGGGTGGATCTCGACGCTCGTCGGCCGGATCGCCTCGTGCGCGTCCTGCGCGTTCTTCTTCGACTTGAAGACGTTCGGGCGCTCGGGGACGAACTCCTTGCCGTACCGCTTCGCCACCACCCCGCGCACCTCGGCGATGGCGTCGTCGCTCACGCGCGTCGAGTCGGTACGCATGTACGTGATGAGGCCGACCGGGCCGCCGTCGCGCTTGAGATCGATGCCCTCGTAGAGCGCCTGGGCGATCTGCATCGTCCGCTTGGCGCCGAAGTGCAGGTAGTTCGTCGCGTCCTGCTGGAGCTTGGAGGTGGTGTAGGGGGCGGGCGGGTTGCGCTTCTGCTCGCGCCGCACGACCTTCGCCACCTGGAAGCGGGCCGACTCGAGATCGGCGCGGACCCTCGCGGCGACCTCGCCGTTCGTCACCTCGAGCTTCTTCCCGTCGGCCAGGGCCACCTTGGCGACGAACGGCGCGCGGGCCGGCGGGCTCGCCGCGGTGAGGCCGACGGCGATGTTCCAGTACTCCTCGGCCACGAACGCCTCGATCTCGCGCTCGCGATCCACGATGAGCCGCAGGGCGACCGACTGCACCCGCCCCGCCGACAGACCGAACGCGAGCTTCGACCACACGAGCGCCGAGACGTCGTAGCCGACGATGCGGTCGAGCACGCGCCGCGCCCGCTGGGCGTCGTAGAGGTTCTCGTCGAGCTTGCGGGGGTTGTGGACGCCGTGGTCGACCCCCTTCTTCGTGATCTCGTGGAACTCGACCCGCGCCACCTTGAGCTTCGGGTTCTTGATCTCCTCCGAGATGTGGAACGCGATCGCCTCTCCTTCGCGATCGGGGTCGGTCGCCAGGAGCACCTCGTCCGCCTTCTTCGCGGCGGACTTGAGCTCCTCCAGGACCTTCTCCTTGCCCTCGATCACCTCGTAGGTCTCGGCGAAATCGTTCAGCACGTCGACGGCGTTCTGCTTCTTGGGCAGATCCTTGACGTGGCCCTTGGAGGCGAACACCTCGTACCCGTTGCCGAGATACTTCTTGATGGTCTTCGCCTTTGCCGGCGACTCTACGATGACGAGCGTCTTGGCCATCACCACCTTCTGAGCAACGAGATCAGGGCTTGTGAGGAATGAAGGGCGACCTTCGGTTCGAGGGAGACCCCCTCGCGAGGAGGCGGCTCCCCGAAACCGCACAGGGAGGGTGAGCCGGCGCGCCCCTTCAACGAAGAGCCCGCCGAAACAACCCGGCGGGCCCCTCTACTACTACGGCTTGGAGCGTCAACGTCAAGAGTGCCTCCACGGCGCGCCTGGGCGGAAGCCCCGTCTTTTCGCAGACCTCATCCACGTGCGACGGCCGGGCGCCCAGGGCATCGAGGACGGCGCGCTCCTCGGCGCCCCGCTCGCCGCCGGCGCCGAGGCCGCGCGCGGGCGCGCCTTCCCCCGGCGGCGCGGGCGGCGCGCTCGCCAGCGCGGCGGGCGGCGGCGCGGGGAGCGGCAGCGTGGAGCAGGCGGGCGGGGCGCCGCGGGGAGAGCGCCGCGCCCGCCTGCGCGGCGGCGGCGCCGGACCGCCGAGGACGTCGATGACGTCGGCCGCGCGCGTGATCGGGCGCGCGCCGGCGACGAGCTCCATCGCGCAGCCGACGCCGCGCGGGTCCCACGGGGCGCGGGGGACGACGCAGAGGTGGCGCCCGAGGCGACGGGCGGCCGCCGCCGTCGACCGGGCGCCGCTCTCGATGCCCGCCTCGACCACGACGGTCGCGCGCGTGAGCGCCGCGAGCACGGCGTTGCGCTGGAGGAACAGGCCCGGCAGCGGCGGCGTGTCGTCGGGGACGCGGGCGAGCAGCGCGCCGCCCGCGGCGACCACGCGATCGAAGAGCCCCGCGTGCTCGCGCGGATAGGGGTGTGCGTGGCCGCTGCCGCTGACGACCACGGTCGGCGCGCGCGCGTCGAGCGCGCCCTCGTGCGCGGCGGCGTCGATGCCGCGCGCGCCGCCCGACCAGATCGAGAAGCCGGCCTCGCCGAGCGCCGCGGCGAGCCCGCGCGTGAACCGCAGCGCCTCGTCGCTCGCGGCGCGCGTCCCGACGATCGCGACGCCCGGCGCGGCCGGGAGCGCGCCGCGCAGGTAGAGCGTCGGCGGCGCGACCTCGGCCTCCGTCACGAGGGCCCAGAGGGGCGCGGGGTAGGATGGATCGGCGGGCAGGATCTCGATCGACGCCATACGCCGCGTGTCGACCGGCGCGCGGCGCGAGTTGCGCGGGGTGAGCCCCGCGCGCAGGGGTCGCCGCGCGCGCGGCGATCGCCGCGTCACGGGGTATCTGCGGGCGGGGACGCGCTCGGCGGCGCCGTGTCGGGCGGGGACGCGCCGGGCGGAGCGGCCGGAGGCGCGCGCCGGTAGCCCTGCACGAGCACGACGCCCTCGCCGCGCCGCACCTGCGCATGGAGGCCGAGGGCGAGCGGCGCGGCGCCCGGGTTGGAGAAGCACGCGCCCCGGCCGCCGATCACCGCGATCGGGCCGCGGTCCGCGTCCTGGGCCACGATCTCGAGCGCCGGCGGCGCGCCCCTCGTGAGGAAGAGGTCGACCTCGATCACGCCGAGGCCCCCCTGCGCGATGAACGCCGCGCACTCGCCGGGCGCGACGCGCACCGGGATCGCGCCGCTCGCCCCCTCCGCGAGCGCGAGCGACGCGACCTCGCCCCGCGGCTCCATGCCCCTCGCCTCGCCTCGCGCGGTGTTGGCGAGCGCGAGCGCCGTCACCCGCGGCACGGGCGCGCGCGCGGCCGCCGGCTGCTGCCCCGCGCGGCTCAGGAACATGCGCGCCGCCTCGGGATCCGGCGCGGGCGCATCGCTCGGCGGCGGCGGGTTCCGCGGCGCGGGCGCGGGCGCGGGCGGCGCAGGCGCGGGCGGCGGGCTGGGTCGCAGGACCGCGGCGCCGCGCCCCGAGGCGCCGCCGCAGCCCGGCGCGGCGAGCGCGAGCGCCGCGGCGAGCAAGCAGGGCGCCGGCCTGAACGGATGATGCTCGAGCGAAGCGGGGGCGCGCCGCACGGCGCCGACCTTACCAGAACCGTCGCGCGGCGCTCGGTCCGCGAGCGGCCGGCCGTGGGCCGTGCTACCCCCTCGCCCGATGAAACCCAGGGACATCGTCGTCGCGACGCACGGTCATTGCTTCGACGGCATGGCGAGCGCGGCGCTGTTCACCCGTTTGATGCAGGCGCTGCGCCCCGGCGAGCCGCTCGCGCTCCGGTACCGCTCCTGCGGCTATGGCCCAGGCATGACGATGATCCCGCCCTCGTGGCTCGACGGCGACGAGAACGCGATCCTCGACTTCCGCTACACGCCGACGAAGAAGCTGACGTGGTACTTCGACCACCACGTCACGGGCTTCGGCTCGGACGCCGAGCGCGACGCGGCGCTCGCCGGCGCGTCGCGCTCGCCGCGCGCGGGCGACGCGCCGCACGTCTTCTACGACGCCGCCTACGGCTCGTGCACGAAGCTCATCGCGGACGTCAGCCGCGAGCACTTCGGCGTCGAGATGGCCGGCGTCGAGGAGCTCGTCCGGTGGGCCGACCTCATCGACACGGCGCGCTTCCCCTCGGCGGAGGCCGCCGTGAGCCGGGAGGAGCCGATCATGCAGCTCGCCTCCGTCGTGGAGCACCACGGGGACGGGCCGTTCCTCGCGTCCGTCGTGCCCCGGCTGGTCGAGCGGCCCGTGAGCGAGGTGGCGCGCGCGCCCGACATCCAGGAGCTCTGGCGGCCGCTCTCCCTCTCGCGGCAGACCTTCGTCGAGCGCATCGGGCGCGGCGCGCGGAGGCTCGGCCGCGTGGTGCTCGTCGACCTCTCCGACGCGCCGCTCGAGGCGGTCGGCAAGTTCATGACGTACGCGATGTTCCCGGACTGCGTGTACTCGGTCACGCTCTCCCGGCAGAAGCAGCACTACAAGCTCTCGGTCGGCTACAACCCCTGGTGCGGCGTCCCGCGCGATCGCGACATCGCGGCGATCTGCCGCCGCTACGAGGGCGGCGGGCACCCGGCGGTGGGCGCGGCGTCGTTCCCGCTCTCCGCGCTGGAGCGCGCGCGCGAGGCGGCCCAGACGGTCGCCCGGGAGCTCGACGAGGAGCCGCGGGCGTGACGTGGGCCGAGCTGCGCTTCCGCCGCGGCGCGGGCGCGCCGGGGCCGGCGGCGCCGCGGAGCTCGGCCGGGAGGGCGGGCGCGCGCGCGCCGCTCATCATCGGGCACCGGGGCGTGCGCGGCGAGGGCGCGCCCCCGGAGAACACGCTCGCCGCCTTCGAGGAGGCGGCCGCGCAGGGCGCCGACGCGATCGAGCTCGACGTGCGGGTGTGCGGCTCGGGCGAGGTCGTCGCGCTGCACGACCCGGACCTCGCGCGGGTGACCGGAGGCGCGGATCCGCGCGCGGCCGCGGCGCTTCCCTGGGACGAGCTCCGGCGCGTGGATCTGGGGGGCGAGCGGGTGCCGCTGCTCGCCGAGGCGCTCGCGTTCGCGCGCGGGCGGCGGCTCGCGGTCAACGTCGAGATGAAGCGGGACGTGCCCGACCGCGCCGCCGTCGTGCTCGCGACCGCGCGACTCCTGCGCGCCTGGGATCCGCGCCACGCGGTGCTGGTCTCGTCGTTCGATCCGGTCATGCTGGCCTCGCTCGGGCTCATGGCGCCGGCCGTCCCGCGCGCGCTGCTCGTGCACCGGAGCCGCTACCACGACGCGGCCGTCCGTCTCCCCCCGGTGCTCGGCTCCTTCGCCGCGCACGTCGAGCGGACGATCGCGTCGCCCGAGCGCATCGCGCTGCTCCAGCGCGCGGGGCGCGTCGTCAACGTGTGGACGGTGAACGATCCGGGCGAGGCGCGAGATCTCGCGGCGCTCGGCGTCGACGGGCTGATCACCGACGCGCCGCGCCGCATCCGCGACGCGCTCGCCTGACGCGCCGCTACCGCCCGACGCGCCGCCACCGTCGGACGCGCCGCCACCGTCGGACGCGCCGCTACCGTCGCTGCCAGGGGTCGACGAGCTCGTGGGTCCGGCGCGGGCGCTTTCGTGGAGCCGGGCGCGCCGTCGGCGCCGGGCGCGCCGGCGGCGCCGGGCGCGCGGAGGACGCCGGCTCCGCCGTAGCCGACGGCGCCGACGTGGGCGAGGCGCTCTCCGCGGGGGGCGCCTCCTCGCCGCGGGGCGTCGCCGCCGGCACGGCCACGCGGACCACCTCGACCGAGCGCGGGGCCGCGCTCTCGGCCACGGGCTGAGCCGGAGCGGCCCTGGGCGCGGCCTGCTCCTCGCCGGCCGGGCGGCGCAGCGCGGTGAGCGCGATGGCCCCGCTGACGACGAACAGCGCGACGCACGCCAGCAGCCAGCGCCGCGTCGCGCTCGCCCGAGGGGGCCGCTGGATCTCGTGGAGCTCCCCGGCCGCGGCGACCGTGAGCGTGCCGGGATGGAATGGACCGGAGAGCGGCGCGGGATCGGCCTCCTGCGGGGGCGGCGCCGCGCCGTCAGGCACGGCGGCGGAGGGGTCGGGCCCGGCGACCGAACGGACCTCGCCGGGCGGATCGTGCTCGCCGCCGTACGGCGACAGCCCGAGCAGCGTGCCCGTGCGCGACGTCGGCGGCGCCGCCCTCGGCGCGGAGGGCACCGGCAGCGGGATGCCCACGTCGCCGGCTGCGGCCACGAAGGCGTGTGCCATCTCCTGCGCCGACTGGAAGCGCTGGGACCGGTCGCGCGCGAGCGCGCGCTGGAAGAAATCGTCGAGGTCCGCCGGCAGATCGGGCGCGAGCTGCGTCGCCTTCGGGATCGGATCGACGAGGATCCTCGACAGCACGGCGCCGAGCACGTCGCCCTCGAACGGCAGCCGGCCGGTGACCGCGCGGAAGAGGATGACCCCGAGCGACCACAGGTCGCTCCGCGCGTCGAGGTTCTTGTCGCCGCGCGCCTGCTCCGGGCTCATGTAAAATGGGGAGCCCAGGAGCTCGCCGGTCTTCGTGGTCTCGTCCGTGATCGGCGTGCCGCGCAGCTGCTTGGCGATGCCGAAGTCGAGGACCTTGAGGATCTCCTCGTCCTCGTCGGCCCGCGCGAGGAACAGGTTGCCGGGCTTGAGATCGCGGTGGACGAGCCCGGACTCGTGCGCGCGGCGCAGCGCCTTGCCGGTCTGGACCGCGATGAGCGCCGCGTCGGCGACCGGGATGCGCCGGAGCCTCCGCAGGCGGCGGCTGAGATCCTCGCCCCGGAGCAGCTCCATGACGAGGTACGGGACCGTCCCCTGGATGCCGTAGTCCTGCACGCTCACCACGTGCGGGCTGCCGAGGGTCGCCGCGGTGCGCGCCTCACGGTAGAAGCGCGCGCGGAACTCGGGCGAGGCCGCGTGCTCCGGGTCCATGAACTTGATGGCCACCGGCCCGCCCAGCTGGACGTGGCGAGCCGCCCACACGGAGCCCATCCCACCGCGTGAGAGCGGCGCCTCCAGGCGGTATTTCTCGCCGACGATCGTTCCCGGCTCGACGTCCATCGCCGACTCCTCCCGCCATGGCGAGGTGGATTGCGCATTTTTAGACGCTCGCGGGAGCGGCGTCCACGCCGTAAGGCGAAAGCTGCAGGGTACCGAGAGACCGCCCCTTGCCCGACATCATCCCCTCAGCGGGGAGGAGGCGCCCGGCGCTCTCAGTCCCTGCAATCGACATAACGGCGGGTGACGCCGCCGGGAACCGGCTGGATGAACGCCCCCGGCACGAGGGGCGGATTCCACCGGGCTTCCTTGTACTGAAAGATCATGTCGTCCTCGGTGTTGGGCACCCGCATGCGGATCGAGCGAGGGATCTCGGCCTGACAGGCGCCGCCGCTCGGCGGGATGGGATCGTCGATGCCCTCCGGATCGACGCGCGGCGGCGCGGTGCGGATCGCCGCGTGATGGCTCAGCTCGGCGTGATACAGGTCCACGCCGCGCTGCGTGACCCGGACGTCCCTGACGCGCAGCTGCTGCTGGCTCCACGGCAGGCTCCAGTCCCCCGGGCGCGGCTCGAGGTGGATCTCCTCCGTCGCGTCGCGCGTGCTCTGGATGAGCACGCGGTAGAAGCCGTCGCCGTCCCAGGCGATCGAGGCGCCCTGGGGCTCGTGCGCGAGGACCGGCGCCTCGCCGCGGAGCAGCGAGACGAGCGCGTGCCCGGGGATGGGCACCTGGGTGAGCCGCGCCAAGTTGCACGCGCTCGCGGGGCCGTGCAGAAACTGCTTTTCGCCCACATCGAGCATCTGGAACAGGCTGCCGTTCGACGTGAGGGTGTAGAGCGTCGCGCCGAAGGGGCTCACGACATCGAAGCGGACCCGATCGGGGTTGACCGCCAGGAAGTACAGGTCGCCGCGGATCCTCCCGTGGCGCGAGAAGTGATCGATCTTGGCCGTGCCCTGGACGCCGTTCACGCACGCGTACGTGGCCTTCATCCGGTCGAGCGCCGCGTCGGCGGTCGGAAACCGGGACGGGGGCGGGTCCACGGCGGCACAGCCGGTCACGAGCACGGCGAGGGTTGTTGCGGCCCAGGCGGTCGCGCGATGGCGCATGGGCGCGGACGCTGACAAGGATCGCAGAGCCCGTCAACCGCGGAGGCGGCGCGAACACGTCGCTTCCGTCATCGAGGAGATGGGGACGAAGAGAGGGGGACGGCAGGGAGGGTCCGGGGTGCCTGCGCCGCACGTCCGGCCGGGGCGAGACCCCGGCCAGACACGAGCGCCCCCGGATCAGGACGCCCGGAGCGCCTCGAGCAGATCGATGTCGGGGATTGCGATCGGGAGGCGAGCGCGCACGACGGCGACATCGTTGTCCTCGCAGAGGCGTGCCACCGCGAGCCCGTCGAAGAGGGAGATGGGCGCGGTCCCGGGGATCGAGGCCTCCTCGCGCGCGCCGGAGAGCATCTGACCGGCGGTCAGGATCCAGCCGGCGGTCGCGGGGCCGTAGTGGTGGAGCGAGCCGCGGAGCTCGGTGACCCGCTCGCGGCCGACCTCGCGGCCGTCCCGCCGGATGACGAGCGCCAGCTTGATCTCGTCGCCCGCGGTGCGGAGCGCCCCGGAGAAGTGGCTCTCGCCGCCCGGCGCACCGGCGCGGCGCACGGTGCGCAGCTGACCCAGCCCGATGCGCTCGAGGGCGAGGACGCAGACCTCGACGAAGGCGTGGCCCGGGAGCTCGGCGAGCTTCCGCACGAAGGCGCGCCGCGCGGCCTCCCGGTAGCGCTCCACCGCGGCGAGCGCCTCCTGCTCCAGCCGCGCGAGGTCGCCCGAGAGGAGCCAGTCCGTCAGCGCGATCCTGCCGCCGGCGAAGCGGAAGCGAGGCCGCTGCCCCGCGGCGATCCGGCGCGCGTTGTCGGCGCGCACGGCGGCCGCGACCTGGGACTGCACGAGCTGCGCGTCGCCGGCGAGGCGGCCGCGGCGCTGCGCCGTCTCCGCGATCTGCCGGAGCGAGACCGCGCCCGCGTTCCTGTCGAAGGTGGAGAGGATGCCCGCGACCGCGTCGGCCAGATCACGGCCGGCCAGATCGTCGAGCGCATGCCCTTCCCCGCCCGTGAGCTCGATCACCTGCGGGCCGCGGTAGACCGGCTCGCCGCCGAAGCTGTCGGTCCGCTCGGGCCGCTCGGCGCGCTCGATGCGCTCGGAGCGCGGCGGCTCGCGGCCGTTCTCGCGCCGCGCCTCGAACACCGGCGTCGCGACGTACGAGGGCAGCCCGCCGGTGCTCACGCCGGCGTCCGCGGTCCCGCGGCCGCGCCGGCGGCGGCGGCGGCGGCGGCGGCCCTCGCCCGGCTCGCCCGACGAGCCGGGCGTCACCCGGTCGTCGCCGCCGAGGATCGGCTGATCGTCGTCGTCCTCCTCGTCGAAGAGCTCCGCCGCCCCGGCGACCGCCTCCGCCCGCATCGCCTCGTCCGGGCCCGGCGGCTCCGCATCCTCGAGCTCGGCGTCGGCGTCGTCCTCGTCGAGGTACGCGGTCGCGGCGCGCGGCGAGGAGGGCGCCGGCGCCGGCACCGGCTCACGCGCCGCCGGGATCTCCACGCCGTTCAGCCCGGCCGCGCTGTGCGGGCCGGACACGACCTCTCCGCTCGGGGGCACCGCCTGCGCCTCCTCGTCCGCCTCGTCGGCCTCCGCCTCGACCTCGGCCGCGCCCGCCTCGACCTCGGGCTCGGCCGCGAAGGCGCCTGCCTCGCTCTCGTCCGCCACCGCTTCGTCGTCCGCGCTCACCTCGATCGCGACCGCTTCTTCCTCGTCCTTGCGCGCCTTGGGCGCCTCGGGCTTGCCGCCGCGCTTCGCCTTCTTGCCGTCGAGCCCAGACTTGATCGTCTTCTCGTCCCACTCGCGGAGCGCGAAGACGCCCGGCTTGACCCGCACCAGGGGATTGTCCGCCGTGTCCTTCTTCAGCGTCGCGGCGAGGCGGGCGCCCATCGTGACCTCTGGGCTCTTTCCAACGTGGCTAAGGAGGTTCTTCTCGATCGCGATATCGGTGATCTCTTTATAGTGAAGCGGTCTGCCGACGAGGCGAAGCACCTCGGCGGCTGCATCCGTGAACGTCATTTTGTTCGCCCTTCGGGCGCGCCGCCCGGCGGGCGCCCTCGTCGTCCCCATCGCGGCCGCCCCGTCCAAAGTGGCTGACGAAGCGCGCGGGATACCCCACCGCAGCCGGGAAGCGCACATTCGCTCCCACTCGGCCACGACGCGCGGAACGGCGTGCTCGTAGCATGCTCGCCAGCGGCGGTCAACGGGCAGCGCGATCTGGCTCAGGAGCAGCCGCTCGCCGGCTTCGCGCGCGCGGAGCGGAGGCCGGGCGGCATGAAGCCCGGGTCGGCCGCGCGCTGCGGGACGCCGGCTGGCCGCGCGCCGGGGGCGCGCCGGCTGGCCGCGCGCCGGGGGGCGCGCCGGCGGCCGCGCGCTGCGGGGGCGCCGGCTGCGGCTGCGCGCGGCGCGAGCGCGCTCCGGCCGGCTCCGCGTCGACATCGATGTACAGAGGCGGTGACGATAACGGCTGTCGGACAGCCCGGAGCACCGGATTCACCGAGGGTGGGAGATGGGTTGAGCGCTCTCCGCCTGACGCGGCGCGGGCGGCGTGGGCGCGAGATGATGTGATGATGGAGAACGCGATCGGGCGTGACGCGCCACGCCGGAACACCGCGCCGGGCGCCGCGGACGTCGCGGGGCGCTCCCGGACGGCGCGCCGCCCGGCGCACGACCTGGGCGCGCGGCGAGCGGCGCACCCAGGTCGCGCGCTCTCCCCGGCGACAGCCCGCGACATCGCTATTTGCGCTTTGCGATCTCCTCGATAAGGGGGTTACCCTGGGGGGGTGGAGCTTTCGCGGCTACTCGATGAGCTCACCCTGGCGGCCAGCAGGGTCGGCATCGCCGTGAGGATGGAGGCGTTCGATCCGCACCTCTCCGACGCGCGCAATCCCCGCGGCGGGCTCTGCACGGTGCTCGGCAAGCGGCTCATCCTGGTCGACGCCAATGCGTCGCTGCCGGATCGCATCGCCACGGTCGCGGCCGCGCTCGCGCGCGTGGATTTGGAGTCCGTGTTCCTGCCGCCGATCGTCCGCGCGACCATCGGCGCCCATGCCCGCGGCGGGCGGCCGCGAGCGCCCGCGCCGGGCGAGCCTGTGAGGCTCTCCTCGCGCCGCGGGAAGGCCGGAAAGGCCCAGAGGCTGCTCCCGCTCGCCCGCACCAAGTGGCGTGACGCCTGAGGGGCCGAGCCCGGCGCTGGCGCTACTGCGGGAAGTCGGGCCGAGAGGCGAGCCGCCATGACGAAAAGGGCGCCAAGAGACCAGGGAAGTAGAAGGGGAAAGTGGAGGGACGACCCTTCCCCTCTCTTCTTGGCGTCGTTGGCGCCGTGGCGGTTCTCCTGCGGATCCGGGTCAACCTCCCGCAGTCGTGCTAGGCGAGCGCGCGCTCGACCTCGCCGTAGGTCGCCGCGATCGCCGCGTCGAGCTGCGCCACGTCGGTCCCGCCGGCCTGCGCCATGTCCGGGCGGCCGCCGCCCGAGCCGCCCACGATGCGGGCGATCGGCTTGATGAGCTCGCCGGCCTTGAGCCGCTCGGTCGCCGCCTTGGACAGCATCACGGCGAGCTGCGCCTTGTCGCCCACGGCCGCGCCGAGCAGCACCGCCGAGCGATCGCCCAGCTTGTCGCGCAGCTTCTCCGCGAGCTCGCGCAGCGCGCCCGGGTTGGTGCCGTCCGGCACCCGGCGCGCGAGCACCTTGATCCCGCCGATCTCCCGGGCGCCATCGAGCATCGCGTCGATGCCGCCGCCCGCGCCCTGCCCGGGGCCCGCCCCCTCCAGGATCCGCCGCTCGAGCTCCGCGACCTTCTTCTCGAGCTCCCGCTCGTGCGCGACGATCTTGCCGATCTTGTCGGCGAGGTCGCCGCCCTGCGCCTTCGCGACCTGCCGCGCCCGCGCGAGCTCGGCCTCGACGCTCCGGGCGTACGCGAGCGCGTTCAGCCCGGTCGACGCGAAGATCCGGCGCACGCCCGCGGCCACGCCGCCCTCGCTCGTGATCTTGAACAGCCCGATGTCCCCGAGCGCGCGCGCGTGCGTGCCGCCGCAGAGCTCGACCACCTCGGGGGTCATCGTGAGCATCCGCACGGTGTCGCCGTACTTCTCCTCGAAGATCGCCATCGCGCCGCGCCGCCGCGCCTCCTCCATCGGCAGGACCTCGGTCGTCACCTTCGCGTTCGTGAGGAGCTTCTCGTTCACCAGATCCTCGATCCGCGAGATCTCCTCGCGGGTGAGCGGCCGGTTGTGCGTGAAGTCGAAGCGGAGGATGTCCGGGCCGACGCGCGAGCCCTTCTGCTGCGCGTGCTCGCCCAGCACCTTGCGCAGCGCCCAGTGCAGCACGTGCGTGGCCGAGTGGTTGCGCCGCGTCGCCGAGCGCGCCGCGTGATCGACCGCCAGGTGGACGCGCTGCCCCACCGCGATCGCGCCCTCGCGGACCACGCCCTCGTGCACGACCAGCCCGGCGAGCGGCCTCTGCGTGTCCGTCACCTCGACGCGCAGCCCGTCCGCGGTCACCTCGCCGACGTCGCCGACCTGGCCGCCCGACTCGGCGTAAAACGGCGTCTCGCGGACGACGATCTCGACCGTCGCGCCCGCCTCCGCGCGGTCGACCAGGGTCCGCACCTTGCGCGCCCTGTCGCCCTCGCCCTCCAGGTCGACGCGGAGGACGGCGACGACCTCGCTGTCGCCCTCTTCGTGCTCGTAGCCGGTGAACCCGACCGGCTGCGCGAGCCGCGCGCGGGCCTCGCGGTGCGCGGCGGCCACGGCGGCGGTCGGATCGATCGGGCCGTCGGCCTCGGCGGCGCCGTGGATCAGCGCCTCGGCGCCCGGCACGTCGACGTCGAAGCTCGACTCGGCGCAGATGACCTGGGTCAGATCGAGCGGGAAGCCGTAGGTGGTGTACAGGTCGGCGGCCGCGGCGGCCGGGAGCGTCTTCTCGCCCGACGAGCGCATCTCCGCGAAGCGCTCGTCCAGGATCTTCATCCCGCGCTTCAGCGTCGACCGGAAGCGCACCTCTTCATCCTCGGTGACGCGCGCGATGAGCTCCCGCCGGTCCCTGAGCTCCGCGTACGTGTCGCCCATCCTGCGGACCACCTCGAGCGCGACCTCGTGCAGGAACGGCCGATCGATCCCGAGCCGGTGCCCGTGGCGGATCGCCCGGCGCATCACCCGGCGGAGCACGTACTCGCGCCGCTGCCGCTCGGGCATGATCCCCTCGGCGATCAGGAACGCGGTCGTCCGCGCGTGATCGGCGATGACCCGCATCGACACGTCGTCGTCGGCGCTCCCGCCCGTGTACGATTTCCCGCTGATCTCCGCCGCCTTCTCGACGAGGCCCCGGAGCAGGTCCGTGTCGTAGTTCGACGTCACGCCCTGGAGCACGCTCGCGAGCCGCTCCAGGCCCATGCCGGTGTCGATGCTCGGCGCGGGCAGCGGGACGAGCGGGCCGTCCTTCTCGACGCGCTCGTACTGCATGAACACGTTGTTCCAGATCTCGGTCCAGCCGGTGCCGTCGATGCGCGGCTCCTCGCCGAAGCGCGAGACGTCCGGCTCGTTCCCGTGGAAGAAGTGGATCTCCGAGCAGGGGCCGCACGGGCCGACATCGCCCATCGTCCAGAAGTTGTCGGCCTGGCCCAGGCGCAGGATCCGGTCGTCCCCGAAGCCGGTGACCTTGCGCCAGATCGCCGCGGCCTCGTCGTCGGCGGGGAAGCCGCCCTCGCCGTTGTAGACGGTGACCACGAGGCGCGAGGGAGGGATGTCGAACACCCGGGTCAGGAGCTCCCAGGCGAAGGCGATCGCGTCCTCCTTGAAGTAGTCGCCAAAGCTGAAGTTGCCGAGCATCTCGAAGAACGTCTGATGACGGGCGGTGACGCCGACGTTCTCGAGGTCGTTGTGCTTGCCGCTGATCCGGATGCACTTCTGGCTCGATGCGGCGCGCTGGTAGGGGCGCCTGTCCTTGCCCGTGAAGACGTCCTTGAACGGCACCATGCCCGCGTTCACGAACATCAGCGTCGGATCGTTCTGGGGCACGAGCGGCGCGCTCGGCACGATCTCGTGCCCGCGCTGGGCGAAGAACTCGAGGAATGTGCGGCGAAGCAGGTCGGAGCTGGCAGGCGTTTCGATGGACATAGGAGGAGGCGCGGTCTAGCACGACCGGAGGGCGGCATCCCACCTCCGCTCGCGCCGACCGCCCGCGGCCGCGCCGGTCAGCCGGCCAGCCGGCCGCGCCCGTCAGCGGCCGCGCGGGACGACGCTGCTGCCACAGGCGGCCTCGAGGGCCAGGGGGGCCCCCTTCAGCGCGCTCTCGATCGCGCCCGCGACAGCGTCGCTCTGCAGCTGGGCGAGCGCCTGCCGGCCCCGGGCGCGCCGCGCCTCGGCGAGCGCCTGGGCCGAGCCGGAGATCGAGCCCTTCAGCGTCTGGCTGGGCATCTCGCGGATCACGTACTCGACCCGGGCCGCGTAACCGACCCCGTCCGCCCCGTGGCGCCGGCTCAGCTGGGTGACCGAGCCGTCGATCGTAAAGGCGGGCAGCCTGCGGCTCTTGCCCTCGGCCGCCACGTCCAGGCCGTCGGCCACGATCTCGATGTCGGAGAGCTGCGCCACCCGGTCGCGCGTGTGCCGCCGGAGCAGCGACCCGAGCGTCGCGTCCTTCACACCGGAGCGGTTCTCGAACTTGCCCAGACGGACCAGGAAGCGCGCCTTCGAGGACCGCCTCGAGAGCCGGTCGATGGCGCCCTGGATCTGGCGCTTCACGCCGGCGGACGACTCGGCGGCGAGCGCCGCCTTGAGCGCCGGGACGGCGGCAGCGTTGCCCTGCACCTTGAGCGCGGCCGCGGCCGCGGCCCGGACCGCCGGGTGCGGATCGCGGAGCGCCCGCTCGAGGGCGGGCCGCGCGCCGGCGCTCTTCGACTTGCTGAGCGCCAGCACCGCCGCCACCCGCACCCGGTAATCCTTGCCGATCGCGAGGTCGCGGAAGGCCGAGCTGTCCCTGTCCCGGGCGGTCGACGGGGACGTCGACCCCACGACCACCGATGTCGCCAGGACCATCGCAATGAAGAGACGACGAAGCATCACGTCCCTCCGGAGATAGGGCGGCTTTCACCACCTCATCTCCAAGGTGAATCCATCCAGTCCCGCGACGCGCCCGGCGCGCAGACGGGCTTATCCTTGGCCAGGACGGTCGCGGGATCAAGGCCCCCGGTGGCCCGGAGCGCTCATGCAGGAGTCATGACGACCGCCGCGGGGGGGCCACATGGCCGCCCAGAGCGCCCATTTCCAGACATACTGTGACAGATGAGGTCAGTCTGCGCGGCGGTTCTGCTCCGCGGATCGCGCTCAGAAGAGGATTCCGAGATACCAGCGCACCGTCTGCGCGGTCTCGAGGTCGACCTCTCCCTCCGTCGGATCTCCCGGCAAGTGGTCGAGCCCGCCGAGCGGAAACAGCACGCCATACTGCAGCGCCGTGTAGAAGCCGCCCATCTTGTCCGGATCGTCGTTGAGCGTCCCGTCCTTCGACTGGAAATAGAGCTGGAAGTTCAGCTCGATGCCGAGATCCCGGGCGTTCCCGGGCGCCTGGACGAACTCCGAGGCGCGGCTCCAGATGGCCGAGGCGCCGCCGCCGAGCCGCTGACCGTTCTTGTCACGTGCGAAGTCGTAATCGACGCCGGGACGGAAATAATAGGCCCCCTGTACCCGAGACAGGATGTTCCTGAACAGGATCTGGTCGACCCGGTAGTCGGGGTGGAAGCGGAACGTCGAGTACGTGCGATCGGTCGAGTTCTGGGGATCCATGCCGCCGCCCTGCGGCTCGAGGGACGGCACGTCGTCGTCGCCGGTCGCGTAGCCGAAGCCGAAGTGCAGCCGCAGCCGGTCCTCCATGGCGCGGAGCTCGGTCTGCGTCGCGATGCCGAACTGGCGGATCCCCCAGCCCGCGTCGTCCGGCGAGAGGGGGTTCCGGTAATCGCTGTCGTCCTGGGTGCGGGTGTCGAGCGATCCGTAGATCATCGCCGCCTCGAGCTCGAAGCGGAACTTCTTGTAGAGGAGCTGGAGCCACACGTCGGGGAGGATCATCTCCGCGCCCCGGTGCACGTACCCCGCCGCGATGTCGTCGGCCGACTGGCCCAGCGCGGCGGAGCGGTCGCCGCCCGACCTGTCGTTCGCGAGCGCCTGCTTCCGGTAGGCGAAGTAGACGCCGCCGTTCACGACCGCGTTGCCGCGGGCGAGCTCGAGCTTCTGGAGCTCCGGGTTCTTGCGGCGGACGGCGACGAACACGTACTGATCGACGTCGTCGCCCTGGGCGAGATCGTGCGCCTGGCCCTCGAGGTTCTGGAGCGAGTAGCTCGTCGCCCCCTCGTTGGCCCAGTCCCACGCCCCGGCGAAGTAGAGGTCGTATTTCTTGATGCCCGTGACGAACATCAGCCGGTCGACCGTCGACTGATAGTCGGAGTCGTACCCGTCGCCGCTGTTTGCCACCATACCGAGGCCCCAGTGGTTCGGCATGCGGCCGAAGCGCAAGAGGCCGATCGGGGTCATGTACTCGCCCCAGATCCGCTTGACGGTGATGGAGTCGGTCGGCGCGTTCACGCCGGCGCTCGGCGCCCACTGGGTGCCGGCGAAGGCCCCGAGCGGCGAGTAGCCGCCCCGGCGGACCACCTCGTAACCGCCGTTCGCCCCCGGGCGGTTCGCGTAGCCCTCGGGCGTCGAGCCGAGCACGACGTTGTCGAGGAGATCGATCTGCGAGAGGATCCGCAGGTTGTCGCTGATGTGCAGCTCGGGGTTCAGCCGGAATCGCATGTTCGCGCCGGCCTGGGTGTCGCTGTCGCACGACCGGAACGAGCGCGTGCCGTCGCTGTTGTAATCCGGGTCGCAGAGCTGGACGGAGTGGGCCGGATCGTAGGAGTTGTCGAGCGGCTGTGGCCAGAGCGCCCCCTCGCGCGCGTCCTGTCGGCCGAGGGCGAAGCTGTTGAAGAACTCCCACCGCAGCCGGTAGTAGCCGTGGAACTCGAACGTCGGCCGCGCGTGAGACCACCAGTCCTCGGCGTAGACCTCGCTGGGCCGGGCGCCGATCTCGCCCTGGGTCGCCTTGCGCTCCGGCTCGGCCGGCGCCGGCCCTTCCGAGGCCGCCGGCCTGGCCGGTTGCGGCGCGGACGGCGCGGCGGCGCCGGGCGCCGGCATGAGCGGCTCGCGGCTCGCGGCGGGGGGCTCGAGGGCCTCCACGTCGTTGCCGCCCACGGGCGGCGGAGCCGCATCCGGCGTGGCGGGGGCCGCGCCCGGCTGGGCGGCGCCGGGCTGGGCCGGCGCGGCGGGCGCGGCGCCCGGCTGGGCCGGCGCGGCGCCCGGCTGGGCGGCGCCCGGTTGGGCGGCCGCGGCGGGCGCGGCGCCGGGCTGGGCGGCCGCGGCGCCCGGCTGGGCGGCAGGCGGCTGCGCGGGGGCCGCGGGCGCCTGCGCTGGCCGGGGCGCCGGCTGCGCGGGCGCCTGCGCTGGCCGGGGCGCCGGCTGCGCGGACGCGGAGGATGCGCCCAGCACGAGCGCGAGCACGAGACCCGACCGGAGGCGACGGCGAGGGGTGCCAGGGCTGCACGACGTTCCCGGAGACCGCAACGAGATGGGCATCTGCTTGGTTTCGTTCGCGCGTTGTCTGCCCCGCGCGCAGGAAGAGGTTGAAGGTGCGAGACGCGGTGGCCCGGAGGCCGGGGGCCGATGTCTCATGCCCGGCCGGTGTGGTCAAGGCGCCGCTCGGCCCCCGGGCCCTGGAACGCGACCGCCCCCCCGGGACCGCTCGCCCCGGCAGCCCGCAGCGCGCGCCTACCGGCGTCCTCGGCGGGCGCCTACCAGCGTCCTCGGCGGGCGCCTACCGGCGTCCTTGGCGCGCCCGCCTGACGCCCTCGGCGCGCCGCCCGGCGCCCTCAGCGCGCCGCCCGTCAAGCGCGTGATCCCGCGCCCGGCCAGGGAGCCCGAGCAGGCCACGGGCCACGGGAGGCCGCCGCTCCGAGGCGCCGCTCGGCCTGCCCCGTGGCCCGAGGTCGCGCCGCGCCGGCGTGGCGGACGGCGGGCGGGCGCCGTCCTGCCCTCTGGATCTCTCGCCCGAGCTGGGCGAGGCTGTGCGCCAGCAGCATCCCGCTCCGCCTCGAGGAGCCATGGAGAAAGCGCTCATGAACCGGACTCTCATTGCACTACCCCTCGCGCTCGCGTCGCTGTTCGCCACGGGCTGCGGCCACTCCGAGCAGGAGTGGAAGGCGCAGCTCGCCAAGTACAACGACCTCCAGAACCGGAGCCAGAAGAAGGAGGCCGAGCTCGAGAAGGAGCTCGCCGCGGCGAAGCAGCGCGTCGAGGAGCTCGAGAAGCAGCTCGCGGAGCAGGGCGCCGACATCTCGAAGATGAGCTCGACGCTGGAGGACCGCGAGAAGGCGCTGGCGGAGTACAAGGCGCGCGCGAAGCAGCTCGAGACGATCCAGGCGCGGTTCAACCTGCTCAGGAAGAAGCTCGAGGGGCTCGTCAAGCTCGGCCTGGAGGTCCAGGTCCGCAGGAACCGGATGGTCATCTCGCTGCCCGGAGATGTCCTGTTCGACTCGGGCAAGGACACCCTGCGCGAGGACGGCCAGGAGATCCTGAAGAAGATCGCGGACGTGATCCGGAGCGACAAGTCGCTGGTGGACCGCGATTATCAGGTCGCCGGCCACACCGACAGCCAGCGGTACAAGAACGGGCCGTTCTACGACAACTGGGGCCTGTCGCTGATGCGCGCGCGGGCGGTCTTGATGTTCCTGATCGGGAAGGAGGGGCGGCTGCCCATGAGGCACTGGAGCGCGGCGGGGTTCGCGGACACGGACCCCGTGGCCTCGAACAAGACGGCCGCGGGCATGCAGAAGAACCGGCGGTGCGATCTCATCGTGTTGCCGGACGTGGACGAGATGCTGGACCTCACGAAGCTCGCCACCAAGTAACCGGCGGGGCGCGGCGAGGGGCTGTGCCGGACAGGCGGCGCCGGGGGCGCGCCGGCGTTGCCTGCGCCGCCACGCTGGTCAGCCGACGCCCGGCTCCCTAGACTCATCGCCGCGATGCCCCGCTGGTTCAACACGGCAGGCCCCTGCAACCCGGCCGATCATTACATGCTCCCGGCCGAGGAGCGTCTGCCCGGCGTGCGGGAGCTCATCGATCGCAAGGCCTATTTCGTCCTGCACGCTCCACGGCAGATCGGCAAGACGACCTCGCTCCTGACGCTCGCCCAGGAGCTCACGCGCGAGGGGCGCTACGTCGCCGTGCTCGTGTCGGCAGAGGTCGGCGCCCCGTTCCCGGACGACCCCGGCGCTGCGGAGCTCGCGATCCTGGGCGAGTGGCGCGGTACGGCCTGCTCGCAGCTCCCGGCCGCGCTGCAGCCGCCGCCCTTTCCGGAGGCGCCCGCCGGCCAGCGCATCGGGGCCGCCCTGCGCGCCTGGGCGCAAGCCGCGCCGCGGCCGCTCGTCGTCTTCCTCGATGAGGCCGACGCCCTGCGCGACGCGGCGCTCATCTCCCTGCTGCGCCAGATCCGCAGCGGCTACCCCGGCCGCCCGCACGGCTTCCCGCACGCGCTCGCCCTCATCGGCCTGCGGGACGTGCGCGATTACAAGGTCGCGTCCGGCGACAGCGACCGGCTCGGCACGTCGAGCCCGTTCAACATCAAGGTCGAGTCGCTCACGCTGCGCAACTTCACGCGCGAGGAGGTCGCCGCGCTCTACGCCCAGCACACCTCCGAGACGGGCCAGGCATTCCGGCCGGACGCCGTCGATCGCGCCTTCGAGCTCACCCAGGGGCAGCCGTGGCTCGTCAACGCGCTCGCCCGCCAGCTCGTCGAGGTCCTCGTCACGGACCGCGCGCGGCCGATCACGCGCGCGGAGGTCGATCGCGCCAAGGAGATCCTCATCGAGCGGCAGGACACGCACCTCGACAGCCTGGTGGACCGGCTGCGCGAGCCGCGCATCCGCGCCGTGATCGAGCCCATGCTCGCCGGCACCGCGCTGCCCAGCGTGCCTCCCGACGACCTGCGTTTTGCCATCGATCTCGGCCTCGTGCGCATGACCGCGGAGGGCGGCCTCGACGTCGCCAACCCCATCTACCGAGAGATCATCGTCCGCGAGCTCGCATTCCCGATCCGGGCGTCTCTCCCTCAGCTCAAGGCCACGTGGCTCACGCAGGACGGCCGCCTCGATCCGGATCGCCTGCTCGACGCGTTCCTGTCCTTCTGGCGGCAGCACGGCGAGCCGCTCCTCGGCGCGGCGCCCTACCATGAGATCGCGCCGCACCTCGTGGTCATGGCCTTCCTCCACCGGGTCGTGAACGGCGGCGGCACCATCGATCGCGAGTACGCCATCGGCCGGGGTCGGATGGATCTCTGCGTTCGTCATGCCGGTGAGACGCTGGCCATCGAGCTCAAGGTCTGGCGCGACGGCCGCCCCGATCCCCTCGCCGAGGGGCTCACCCAGCTCGACGACTACCTGGCCGGGCTCGCGCTGGATCGCGGCTGGCTCATCGTCTTCGATCAGCGCTCCGGACAGCCCCCCATCGCCGAGCGCACGCGCCGCGAGCGGGCGCTCACCCCCGCCGGCCGCGAGGTCGTCGTGATCCGCGCTTGAGCGGAGGGGGCCCGGAAGTGTCCGCGCGCGCCGCGGAGCGAGCGTTTGGCGGCGGAGCGACCCCACCCCCTTGTAGAGTGCCTCAGCGCGATTCGCTGGTCCCGTTGTGCCGGTACGACGGGCAAGGCAAGGTCAGCTACGCGCGCCATCGCCGGACATGCTAAGTCTTCGCGTATGCCGACCCCCAAGCCCGCTGATGTCGATGCGTACCTCGCTGCCCAGCCTCCCGAAGTCCGCGCCGCCCTCGTCAACGTCCGAGCCGCGATGCGCCGCGCTCTCCCAACTTCCGTTGAAGCCATCAAGTACGGAATGCCGGCGTACCTCGTTGATGGCCGCGCCGTTGCATCCTTCGCGGGATGGAAGGACCATTACGCTCTCTACATCGTCTCGTCTACGCTCTTTGAAGCCATCACGAAGGATCTTGAAGGCCGCGAGGCGAGCAAGGGAATCATCCGCTTCAAACTCGACGAGCCCGTGCCCGAGTCCGTCGTGGTGCGGCTCTCGGAGTGGAACGCCGTCGCTGGCGGTATCGCCTCTGACGTCCCGAAGAAGCCGACGAAACCAAAGGCAGCTCCTTCGCCTACTCCAAAGCGCAACACTCAAAGACGAGCGCCTTGACCGGTTCTTGACGTCGATACAGCGCATCGCGATCCCCGCAGGCCTAACTATCATTCGACTGACCTCGACGAGCAGGTCGAAGCCATCCAGGATCCCTCCTTCCGGACTGCCCAACACCCCTCGACCGAGGCCGGCCTAGCACGGTCCGGAGCCGACCAAGCGACTCCGCCTGTGCCACCGTGTCCCGCTCCGGCTCCAACATCGCTGTAGGGACCATGCTCTCTCGATCGCCTCGTCGTCGATCACGACGCGCTCCTCGGTCAGATGATGCCGCCGTTCGCGAAGATCGTCTGTCCGTTGACCCAGTGGCAATCGTCGCCGCACAGGGCCGAGATAACGCTCGCGATATCCGATGGCTCGCCGATGCGCCTGTGCGGCGTTCGCCGCGCAAAGCCCGCGATCTGCTCAGCGGTCTTGCCGTCCGTGAACAGGGTTGTGTTCACCACGCCCGGCGCGATCGCGTTCACGGAGATTTGACGTCCTTCGAGCTCTCTCGCGAGGACGTTCGCGAATATCTCCTGCGCGCTCTTGGTCGCGGCGTAGGCGCCGTACGTGGCCGTTCGCAGCTGCGTGATGCTCGACGACAGCGTGATGATCCTGCCGCCATTCCGTACTCTCCTCGCTCCTTCGCGCAGGACGAAGAAGCTGCCCTTCTGGTTGACGTCGAGCATCCTCGCAAAATCCGAGTCGCTCATCGCGTGGAACGGCGCGAGGCGCATGATGCCGGCGTTGCTGATGACAACGTCGACGCCCCCAAAGGCGCGCTCAGTCTCGTCGAATAGCCGTCGTACCGCGTCGACCTCGCTGACGTCGGCCTGTACCCAGATCGCGCGTCCGCCAGCAGCCTTGATCTCGTCGACCACTGCGGCCGCCAGGTCGCGGTTCTTTTCGCAGTTCACGGTCACGGCGAATCCATCGCGAGCGAGCCGCTTCGCCGTGGCCGCCCCGATCCCCCTGGATGAGCCGGTCACCAGCGCCACCTTTCCGTTCGCCCGCGGCGCCTCGGCCTGCGCACATGCTACCGCAGCGACGCCAGCGACCGCCATCGCGGGTGCGAGCGCCGCGGCCCCAGCCAGGAACCTGCGCCGCGAATCGTCCTCAGAGCCCGACATGTTCCATGCCCTTTCTGCGTTGGTTGCGGGCTTCAGCATGCTCGCTCGTTCGGCCCCCGTCCTGCCTGGTCCCATCCAAATATTGCCTAATCCTTCAAGGCGAGCTACCGTCTCCGTCGGCGCTCGGGGCTGGACGGCGAGAGGCGAGGCGATGGACGCACTTCGGCGCGCGGTGCGAGACTACGCGAGCAAGCACGCGAATGGAGACGGGCTGGCGCTCACCGAGGTTCCGGGCCTGCGCATGATGTGCGCGCAAGCGCCGAGCGTCCCGCTCCACTCGATCTATCGACCGTTGGTGTGCCTTGTCCTTCAAGGTGCGAAGCACATGCTCGTTGGCTCGGAGGAGCGGATCGTCTCTCGCGGCGATTCGGTGATAGTCACCGCAGACGTGCCGGTCGTCGGGCGAATCGTCCAGGCGAGCCCGTCAGAGCCGTACCTGGCCCTGGCGGTCGAGCTGGACGTCGCGCTCATCAGGGAGATCGCCGCCGGATTGAGCTCGACGGCCGAGGACATGCCGAGCGCGCCACCTCTCCTCACCACGAGCATCGACGAGGTGGTGCTGGACTGCGCATTGCGTCTGATGCGATTGCTCGGCCGACCCGAAGCGATTCCACTGCTCCATCCAGGGATCGTGCGCGAGTTGCACTACTGGCTGCTGTCTGGGCCCCACGGAGCGGCGCTGCGGGCTCTGGCGCTGCCCACGAGCAGCGCCAGCCGGCTCGCGGCCGCGATCGCGATGCTGCGAGCGGAGTATCGGACGCGTATCCCGATCCGTCGCTTGGCGAAGAGCGCGGGGATGAGCTTGACGGCGTTTCACGTGCAGTTCAAACAGCTCACATCGTTGACGCCGGTCCAGTTCCAGAAGCAGCTGCGGCTGATGGAGGCACGACGACTCATGGTGCATGAGGCCGCATCAGCGACAGCGGCCGCCTTTGAGGTGGGCTACGTGAGCACATCACAGTTCTCTCGCGAGTACGCGCGGTTCTTCGGCGCGCCTCCGAAGCGGGACGCCCATCGGGCACGTTCCGCGCTGTCATCCAGGACACCGACCCGGCAGCGGGCGGCGATGAGTGTTTCGAAGTGATCGCACGGCCACGAGCAGCTAGGACTCGCAGGTCCGTGGTCGATCCGTCGGAGCCGCCCGGCCATCGCGGGGTGCTGCGGCGGCGCGCGCGAGGGCGGGAGGCTGAGGCGCCCGTCACGCTCCGGCTGTCGGGGATCGTGCAGTATGTGGCGCACGGGGTGACCGGCGCAGGACGGCCATACCTGGCCATGCAGTGGCTCGATGGCGTCACCCTGGAGGAGAGGCTCGCGGAAGGGCCGCTGTCGATCGCCGAGAGCGTGATGCTGGCGGCGACGCTCGGCGAGGTCCACCGGCTCGGCATCGTCCACCGCGACCGGAAGCCGAGCAACCTGATGCTCGTGGGCGGCGCCATCGACCGCACGACGCTGCTCGACTTCGGCATCGCGCGCGACCTCCGGCTCGCGCGGAGCCTGACGGCGCCCGGCGCGATCCTCGGCACGCCCGGGTAAATGGCTGCTCATCGCGCTGTCCGGCTCCGGGGCCCCGATGGATCTCGCCGCGCGCGCGGCCCGCTGCGCGCTCGCCTTGCGGGCAGCGCTCGGCGGCGTCCCCGTGTCGGTCGCCACGGGGCGTGGCAGAAATCGCCGGACGTCTGCCGGTCGGTGCCTTGATCGATCGCGCGGTGCAGCTCTTCTCGCAGCGCCCCGGCGCGCCCGGCTCGGGCATCCGGCTCGACGGCGCGACGGCGGGCCTGCTCGCGAGCCGCTTCGAGATCGCGCAGGGGCCCGATGGGTGCTGGCTGCGCGGGCCGAAGACGGAGCCGGACACAGCCCCCAGGCTGCTCGGGAGGCCGACGCCCTGCGTGGGGCGCGAGCGCGAGCTCTCGCAGCTCTCGACCGAGTGGCGCCACTGCGTGGACGAGCCCGCCGCGAGCGCCGTGGTGGTCATGGGCGCCCCGGGCCTCGGCAAGTCGCGCCTCGCGTGGGAGTTCCTCCGTGCGCTCAAGGACGGGGGCGACGCGGTCGAGGTCTGGATCGGCCGGGCCGACCCCATGGCCGCAGGCTCCGCCTTCGGCCTGCTCGCCCAGGCGCTCCGCCGCGCCATGGGCATCCTAGACGGCGAGCCGATCGAGGTGCGGCGGCGCAAGGTGCTCACCCGGGTCGGGCAGCTCGACGGGCTCGGGGGCAAGCGTCCGCACATCGCCGCGTTCCTCGGCGAGCTCGTGGGCGCGACGTTCCCCGGCGAGGGCGACGCGCAGCTCCAGGCGGCGCGGAAGAACCCGGCGCTGATGCGCGACCGCCTCCGCGAGGCGTTCGAGGACCTCGTCCGGGCCGAGTGCCAGCGGCGGCCGGTGCTCCTCGTGCTGGAGGACCTGCACTGGGGCGACCTGCCCACGGTGACCCTGGTCGACGCGGCGCTCCAGCACGCGAAGGATCTGCCTTTCTTCGTCCTGGCGCTCGCCCGCCCGGAGGTCCACGAGCTCTTTCCGGCGCTCTGGAGCGAGCGCAACGGGCTCCGGATCCGCCTCGCGCCGCTCTCGCGGCGCGCGAGCGAGCGGCTCGTGCGGCAGGTGCTCGGCGACGGTCTGGGCGCCGGACAGATCGAGGAGCTCCTTTCGCGCGCCGAGGGCAACGCGTTCGTGCTGGAGGAGCAGATCCGCGCGGTCGCCGAGGGCAGGAGCGACGGCATGCCCGAGACGGCACGAGCTGGAGCGCTGGACGGCCGTGGCGGCAGACGCCGAGGCCTCGGACGCCAGTCAAGACGCGAAGCTCGGCTGCCTCGCCGATGCCGCGGGCGTGTTGATGCTGAGAGGTCACTACGCCGCTGGTGCCACGCTCCTCGACATCGTGGAGCGCACCCCCGCGGAGGCACGAAATTTGGGGCTCGTCGCGAAGATTCAAGTGGCGCGCGCCTATCGCGCGATATGCGCGGGCGATCTCGGTGCCTGCGCGGGCAGCATGGAAGCCGCTATCCTCGCGTCCGAGCAAGCAGGCGATGGTCGCAATGCATGCAGCCACCGCGCCGGCCTCGGCGGCATCTACGCGGAGCTCGGCGAGCTCCAGCGGGCGGAGGGGATGCTGCGCGCGGCGCTGGGGGAGGCCGACCGGATGCACCTGCTCGAGCTGAAGCTCGGCGTGCAGGCAAACCTCGCTCACGTCCTCGCGTGTCGCGGCGATCTGGCCGACGCCCGGGCGCTCGCCGAGGAGGCTGTCACGTCGAGCCGGCAAGCGGGCCTCGTGCGCACGGAGCTCTTTGCCCGCTGCTACCTCGCCAACATCTACGTCGTGATGGGCGATCTCGAGGTCGCCGAGCGCGAGGCGCGCGCCGCGGTGGCGCTCTCGCCGGTCGCACCGACGCTGGGCGTACAGGCCTTCGCTGTCCTCGCGCGCGCGCTGCTGGGGCTCGGGCGCATCGACGAGGCGGTCAGGACTGCCGCCGAGGCGAACTCCATCCTTGCGTCGTTCGGCACCCTCGAAGAGGGCGAGTCGCTGGTCCGGCTGACATTCGCCGAGGCGCTCGCCGCGAGCGGCAGACACGAGGAGGCCGCCGCCGCGATCGCGGCGGCCAGGACAGCGCTGCTCGCGCGCGCGGACAAGCTCAGCGACCCGACCTGGCGCGAGCGCTTCCTGCGCGACGTGCCCGACAACGCCCGCACGCTCGAGCTCGCGCGGCGGTGGCTCGGCGGCTGATCCCGCGACGGGCGGCCGCGGCTCGCTCCGCGGCGCGCGCGGACACTTCCGGGCCCCCTCCGCTCAGGCGCGGATCACGACGACCTCGCGGCCGGCCGGGGTGAGCACCCGCTCGCGGCGCGTGCGCTCGGCGATGGGGGGCTGTCCGGAGCGCGGATCGAAGACGATGAGCCAGCCGCGATCCAGCGCGAGCCCGGCCAGGCAGTCGTCGAGCTGGGCGAGCCCCTCGGCGAGGGGATCGGGGCGGCCGTCGCACCAGACCTTGAGCTCCATCCAAACGAGCCTCGTGCCCAGCTCGCCGGCGCCCACCTCGACGCCTGCGGTCACTCCACGGTCGACCAGGGCGAGGGGAGGGCGCTCTCCCGGGCGCCCCCTCCCCTGGCCCCCCGGCGCCAGCCTTACTCCGTGGCCGCCGCCTCCCCCGCCCCGGCCGCCGCTGCCGCCCCCGCCGGTTCCACCTCGCAGCGCACCACCATGAGCTCGCCGTCCGCCAGCTCCGCCCGCTCCACGAGCTCGTGCCCGCCCGCGCGCACCGCCGCGAGCACGTCCCCGAGCGCCGGCCTGAGCCGCGAGAGCGTCGCCGCGTTCCCGGCCAGCGACAGGTGCGTCACCACGCGCCCCACGCTCGCGCCGAGCTCGCTCTTGCGCTTGTTGACCGCCGCCATCGCCGCCGCCGCCACGTCGAGCAGCCCGGGATCCGACGGCGCCGCAACCGCCGCGAAATCCGTCGCCCCCGGCCAGGGCGCCCGGTGGATCGACGGCTGCCCCGCCTCCTCCGCGTACACCCAGCGCCACACCTCCTCGGTGATGTACGGCAACACCGGCGCGAACAGCCGCAAGAGCACCGAGAGCCCGAGCCGGAGCGCCGCCACCGCCGAGCCGCGCGCCGCCTCGCCGGCGCCGCCCTCGCCCCGCGCCCGCGCCTTCGCGAGCTCCAGGTACGCGTCCGTGAACCAGCGCCAGAAGAAATCCTCCGTGCGCTCGAGCGCCGCCGCGAACTCCTGCTCGTCGAACGAGCGCGTCGCGTCCGCCACCACCGCCGACAGCTTGTGCGCGAACGCCCGGTCGAGCTCCTCCGAGATCGGGTATACCTCCGCCGACTGGCTCAGCACGTACTTGCTGGCGTTCCAGATCTTCGTCACCAGGCGCTTGCCGATCTTCAGCACCTTCTCGTCAAACGCCGTGTCCGTCCCGAGCCGCGCGCTCGCCGCCCAGTAGCGGACCGCATCCGACGAGTAGCTGTCGAGCAGGTGCATCGGCGTGACGACATTGCCCTTGCTCTTCGACATCTTCTTGCGATCCGGATCGAGGATCCACCCCGAGATCGCGATGTGACGCCACGGCACCGACGCCTCGTGCAGCATCGCCTTCGCGATCGTGTAGAACGCCCACGTCCGGATGATGTCGTGCCCCTGCGGCCGCAGATCGGCCGGGAACAGCCGCGCGTGCCGCTCCGGGTCGCGCCCCCAGCGCGAGCTGATCTGCGGCGTGAGCGAGCTCGTGAACCACGTGTCGAACACGTCCGACTCCGCCGTGAACCCGCCCGGCTGGTCGCGCTGCGACGGCTCGTACCCCGGCGGCACGTCGACCGTCGGATCGACCGGGAGCATCGATCGCGGCGCGACCAGGGGCCTACCGTGATCCGGCTTCCCCTCGGCGTCGAGCGGGTACCAGACCGGGAACTGCACGCCGAAGTACCGCTGGCGGCTGATGCACCAGTCGCCCTGCAGGCCCTCGGTCCAGTTGCGGTACCGGAGGCGCATGTAGTCCGGGTGCCACTGGATCCGGTCGCCGTACTCGAGCAGCTCCGCCTTCTTGTCGGCCAGCCGGACGAACCACTGCCGCGTCGGCACGAACTCGAGCGGCTGGTCGCCCTTCTCGAAGAACTTCACCGCGCGCTCGATCGGCTTCGGCTCCCCGCGGAGCGGCGCGCCGGAGCCGGGCGCCGCCGCCGACTCCTCGCGGCGGAGCAGCTCGACCACCGCCGCGCGCGCCTGCTTCACCCCCTTGCCCACGAGCGACGCGTACGCGGCGTTGGCCGCCGCCGGATCGCGGCTCTGCCAGTCGCCCTCCCCGAACGTCACCGGCAGGACACGGCCGTTCTTGCCGAGCATCTGCCGGAGCGGCAGCCTCTGCTCGCGCCACCAGACCACGTCCGTCGCGTCGCCGAAGGTGCAGACCATCAAGATGCCTGTCCCCTTCTCGCGATCGACCAGCGGGCTCGGGAAGATGGGCACCGGCGCGCGGAAGATGGGCGTGAGCGCCGTCTTGCCGAACAGGCGCTGATACCGCGGGTCCTCCGGGTGCGCCGTGACGCCGACGCAGGCGGCGAGCAGCTCGGGGCGCGTCGTGGCGATGACGAGCTCCTCGCCCGTCCCCTCCACCGCGAACGTGATGTCGTGGAACGCGCCGGCCTGCGGGCGATCCTCGACCTCGGCCTGGGCGACCGCGGTCTGAAAATCCACGTCCCACATCGTCGGCGCGAAGACCGAGTAGAGGTGGCCCTTCTCGTGCAGATCCAGGAACGAGAGCTGCGCCGTCCGGCGGCAGTGATCATCGATGGTCGAGTACTCGTGCCGCCAGTCGACCGACAGGCCCACCCGGCGGAAGAGCGCCTTGAACACCTGCTCGTCCTCGCGCGTGACCTTGTGACAGAGCTCGATGAAGTTCGGCCGCGACACGATGCGCGGCGGCTCCTTCTTCATCACCTCCGGCGAGGCCTGCGGGAGCGAGAGGCCGCGCTCGTACGGGGTGCGGACGTCCGTGCGCACATGATAGTAGTTCTGCACGCGCCGCTCGGTGGGCAGGCCGTTGTCGTCCCAGCCCATCGGGTAAAAGATGTTCTGCCCGCGCATCCGGCGCTGCCGGACGATGACGTCCGTGTGCGTGTAGCTGAACACGTGGCCGATGTGCAGCGAGCCCGAGGCGGTCGGCGGCGGCGTGTCGACCACGAAGGTCTCCTCGCGGGGGCGCGACGGGTCGTAACGGTAGGTCCCGTCGGCCTCCCAGGCATCGGCGAGGCGCAGCTCGGCGGCAGGCGCGTCGAAGTGCTTCGGGAGCGTCGCGGGATCGATGGTGCGGAACGTCTTCTTGGTCACGTGGTCACCTGGCGAGCAGACCCCGCAGGAACGCCGCGGGGGGCGCGCATCCTACGTCGTACCCCGGGCGCCGCTCAAGGCGCGGCGCCGGGATCGCGAGCGCCGCAGCGCGCTCGGGCGCGAGCGTTGCACCGGCGGCCCAGGCCGGCAACCGCACGGTGACCGCAGGGGCCGCCGGCTCGCCGGGGCGCTCGTCCCCGAGGGAGCCGGTGATCGGTCGACCCCGAGGGAGCCGGTGATCAGTCGAAGCGCTCGACGTGGACGTGCTTGCGGGGGACGCCGAGCTCGCCTCGGGCGAGCCCGCGGACCGTCGAGACCATGCGATCGAGGCCGCAGATGAAGAGGTGCGGGGCCGGATCGCCGCTCTCCTCGGCGAGCGCGCGGTAGAGCTCGGGCACGTGCGCTTGCACGTAACCGCGGCGGCCGGACCAGGAGGGCCCGCCGCGCGAGAGCGTGATCTCGTAGCGGAGCCGGCCCGAGCCGCGCGCGAGCGCCTCGAGCTCGTCGCGGTAGATGATGTCCGCCTCGAAGCGCGCGCCGAACAGGATCCACAGCGGCGGCGCGGAGAGGCCCGCGCGCAGCGCCGCGAGCAGCATGCTCCGGAGCGGCGTGATGCCGGTGCCGGTGGCGACGAGCAAGGCGGGCGCGGGGTCCCCGGGGTCGCGGGTGAAGAGCCCGTGCGGGCCGATCGCGCGGAGCGCCTCGCCGCGCTGGAGCTGGTGCAGGTACTCCGAGCCGACCCCGCCCTCGACGCGCGTGACGGCCAGATCGAAGCGCGGCGAACCGTCGGGGGGCGACGCGATCGAGTAGGCGCGCTTCACCTCGCCCCCGGGCAGCGGCAGGACCAGGTTCACCCACTGCCCGGGCTCGAACGAGAACGCCTTCGCGTCGGCGCGCTCGAACGAGAGCTCACGCACCGACGGGCTGAGAGGGCGCGCGGCGACCAGGCGGGCTTCGAACGGTTCGGCGTGGGTCATGGGCGTCTGACGCTGCTGCCGGCGCGCGACGGCGCGCGGCCGTGAGGTCATTACCGCACCCTTTGCCCCGACCCAACTGCCATCGGAGACGGGGTCGCTCGCCGCGCCCCGGGATGCGGGGGGGTATTTCCTCGTGATTTCAACCTGTTCGGTGCTCCAAAACGAGAGGGTCGTCCACCGGGAACCGGGGCGGCGACGCAGGACTGACCTCGAGCGGGACTCGACAGGAAGGCGAATCGGCGGCCCTCCTGGAGCGGAGACGAGGCGCCGACTTGCGAGGACAGCCGCGGCGACCGCGAAGGTCATGGGCCGCGCCGCCGCGTCACCTCACGCCTTCGGCTCGACCTCGAGATCGGGCAGCCCTTCCAGCTTCACCTCGCCCTCCGGGGCGGGGGGCGGGGCGCGCCCCTCCTCGCGGCGGGGAGCCAGGACCCGGAGGGCGCGCGGGAGGCACTCGACCACGAGCGGCGTGGTCCCGGCCTCCTCGCCGTCGATGAGCACGTGCTGGGGCGGATCGGTGGTGAGGCGGAACCTCCGGGCGGCGAGGAATCCGATGTTGTCGCGCTCGACCGGCTCGCCCTCCATCGCGGTCTTCAGCAGGTGCAGGCCGGCCGCGACCGCCTCGACCAGCGTCGTGGCCGACACGATGGTCAGATCGAGCCGACCGTCCTCGGGCGAGACGACGGAGGGCCCCTGCGCCAGCACCGTGCGCACGGGCGCCATGTTCGCGATCGTCACGGCGGTGGCCCGGCAGTGGATCCGCTGATCGTCCGTCTCGATCTCGACCCCGAACGGCGAGAGGCTCATCAGCTTCTTCAGCCCGGTGCCGACGTACGCGAGCACGCCCCAGCGCTGCTTCAGCTCCTGCGGCGTCTCGCCGACCGTGTCGGCGTGGAGCCCGACCGCGGAGAGCAGGACCATCGTCCGCCCGTTCGCGCGGGCGACGTCGATGGCCAGCGGCTCGCCGCGGGCGAGGACCTCCAGGGCCCCCTCCAGGGTGTCCGGGATGCCCAGCGTGTGCGCGATGGAGTTCGCCGTGCCGAGCGGCAGGACGCCGAGGCAGACGTCTGTCCCGACGAGCGCGGACGCGACGCTCGACACCGTCCCGTCGCCCCCTGCCGCGATCACCAGCGACGCGCCCTCGCGGCAGGCCGCCTCGGCGCACGCCGCGGCGCTGCGGCCCGGCGCCGTCTCGTAGATGCGCAGCGCGAATTCGCCCCCGAGCCGGGCGGGGAGCGACTCGACCCCATCGCCGGCATGACCCGCGGCGGGGTTGAGGACGAGCGCCGCTCTCCGTCCGGTCATCCTGCCATCCTAGGGCACGCGGCGCCGGGGCGCGAGCCGCGCTGGCCGCGGAGAGCGCCCCGGCGCCCGGGGGCGCGCGGCGCCGGCCTGGGCCGCGCGGCGCGCCCCGGCGGGCGAGGGCCCGCGCGCGGCGATCAGCGCGGCGCCTCCCACGGGTGATCCGGGTAGAACGCCCGCATCATCCGCGCGGTGTACGCGACGAGGTTCGCGGAGCCCTCGGCCCTCGTCCGCAGCGGCGAGTCGAAGAACGGCGTGAGGACCCCGGCGAGCATCGCGAAGGCGGTCGCGTCGACGCCCGCGGGGCGCTCGCCGAAGAGGCACGGCTTGTCCCCGAGGATCGTGGAGAGCGCGGCCAGCGAGCGCGCGCCGAGCTCGACGATCTCCTCGTCCGAGTGCCGCGTGACGCCGACGGCGCGGTACGACTCGCGCACGCGCGCGAGCAGCTCCTCGCGCAGCTTCGGGCGCAGCTCCTCGGGCGCGCCGTCGACGAAGTGCGCCGGCCCCTTGGCGAAGTTCTCCGGGATGAGCCAGCGCATGCGGCCCGAGATCGCGGCGAAGTGGTTCTCGAGCATGCGCTCGACGGCCCACGCCTCGGCGCGCTGGCGCGCGTCGAGGCCCGCGTCGAGATCCTTGCCGTGCTTCCTCTCGAGGTGCTCTCGGATGAAGTGCGAGTCGGCGATGCGGGCGCCGTCGTCGTCGATGTAGGGGAGCTGCCCTTTCGGCGACGCGTCGGGGCGCCCGCGCTCCTTTCTGTAGGGCAAGCCCAGCAGCTTGAGCTGGACCTCGGTCTTGGTGACGTAGGGGCTGGCCTCCGGCAGGCCGAACATGGGGCCGAAGCCGTGGAGCGTGATCATGGGCAATCTCCGGGTGCTCTCGAGTCCGCCGTGGACCTCGCCCGATGTAGCCCGGCCCTGCTGACAGCCTGGTGTCAGCAGCCTCGCGCGGCGCGGTGGTGGCCTCGCCTGGGGGGCTCACCTCCGGGGCTTGCGCTCCGGCGGGCCTATCGCGTGGCCCGCCTGCACTCCAGCCCCTCCGGTGAGCCCCCAGGCGAGGCCACCACCGCGCCGCGCCGATCGTCTCCCTCCAGGCCTCCGGGCCCCGCGGGCGGGCAGAACCCCTGGTCCCGCGGGCGGGCTCGGCGTATGGACAGGCCATCATGCATCGGGTGTTCATCGACGGACAGGAAGGAACCACGGGTCTCCAGATCCGGGAGCGGCTGCACGGTCGCCCCGACCTCCAGCTGCTCGAGATCGACCCGGAGCGACGCAAGGACCCGGCGGCCCGCCGCACGCTGATCAACGAGGCGGACGTGCTCATCACCTGCCTGCCCGACGACGCCGCGCGCGAGTCCATCGGCCTCATCGAGAACCCGAGGACGCGCGTCATCGACCCGAGCACGGCGCACCGGACCGCCGACGGCTGGGTGTACGGCTTCCCGGAGCTCCGCCCCGGGCAGCGCGACGCCCTCCGGGGCGCGCGGCGCGTCACGGTCCCGGGGTGTCACGCGACCGGGTTCCTCGCCCTCGTGGTCCCGCTCGTCGCAGAGGGCCTCCTGCCCAGGGACGCCCGCGTGGTCGCGCGCTCGCTCACCGGCTACAGCGGCGCCGGGCGCAAGATGATCCAGGCGTACGAGCAGGCCGACGCCGCCCGCCGCGAGCAGCTCCGCGGCTCGCGCCCGTACGCGCTCACCCTGCAGCACAAGCACCTTCCGGAGATGCGCGCCCTCGCGGGGCTCGACAGGGCGCCCCTCTTCGAGCCGGTCATCGGCAACTTCTACAAGGGCATGCTCGTCTCCGTGCCCCTGTTCGCCGACGCCCTGAGCCGGCCGGCGACGCCCGCGGCGCTGCACGAGCTCTATGCGTCCTTCTACGCCGGGGAGCGCTATATCCGGGTGATGCCGCTCGGCGGCCAGGACGCGCTGGACGGCGGGTACCTCAGCCCCCTCGAGTGCAACGACACGAACCGCCTCGATCTGTTCGTGTTCGGCAACGCGGAGCAGCTCCTGCTCGTGGCGCGCCTCGACAACCTCGGCAAGGGCGCCTCCGGCGCGGCGGTACAGAACCTGAACCTGATGCTGGGCGCGCCGGAGCACACCGGCCTCGACTGACCCCCCACGCCGCGCCGGGGCCCGGGGCCGTCGTGGACCGCGGTGGATGCGGCCCCGCCCCGCGGACGCCCCGGCGCCCGCTCCTCGTGCGACGCGCCGACCGCCTCTTTCAGATCCTCCAGATCCTGCGTCGCAGCCGGGCGCCGGTCACCGCGTCCGCGCTCGCGGAGGAGCTCGAGATCTCGACGCGCACGGTCTACCGCGACATCGCGGACCTCCTGGCCCAGCGCGTGCCGATCCGCGGCGAGGCCGGCACCGGCTACGTGCTGGAGCGCGGCTTCGACATGCCCCCCTTGATGCTCACGCCCGACGAGATCGAGGTCGCGGCCCTCGGCGCGCAGTGGGTCGCCCACCGCGGCGACGCCGCGCTGCGGAGGGCGGCGCGGGATCTCATCGCGAAGATCGCCGCGACCGTGCCCGAGCACCTCCGCCACTTCGTGCTCGAGCCGACGATGGGCGCCCCGCCCGCGCCGGACCAGGCGCCCGACGCGCTCGACATGGCCGCGGTGCGCGCCGCGATCCGCGCCGGTACGAAGATCGCGCTGCGCTACCGCGACGAGCGGGAGCGCGAGAGCGAGCGCGTCGTGTGGCCCGTCGCGGTGGGGTATTTCGAGTCGACGCGCATCCTCGCGGCGTGGTGCGAGCTCCGCCAGGACTTCCGCTACTTCCGGACCGACCGCGTGCTCGGCGCGACGTTCCTGAAGGAGCGCCACGGCGAGCGGTCGAGCGCCCTCCGCGCGCGCTGGCGCAAGACCGTGGCCCCAGGGCGGTGATCCGCGGGAGGACAGCCGCTGTCGCGGCGGCATGACAGCGGCCCCGCGGGCGCGCCGGTTCCGGGTTGACGCGGCACTCCTCAGGGGCACCATGGCGCTCATGGGCGACGATTCCGGGGCGGCCTGCACGCTCACGAGCTTCGATCAAGGCCGCGCTCTCCGGCTCCCGGCGCTCTGCGTGACGGTCACCCTCCCGGACCGGCGCACGCTCACCGCGCCGCTCGATCTGCGCCCCCTCGTCGTCGGGGCGGGCGCGGACTGCGATCTGGTCCTGTCCGATCCCCGCGCCTCGCGGAGGCACTGCGAGATCCGGATGACCGAGCGGGGGATCCTCCTCCGCGACCTGGGCAGCAAGAACGGCACGCTGGTCCGCGACGTCCGGATCGTCGAGGCCTTTCTCCCGCCCGGCGTCCCCGCCACGGTCGGCGGCTCCGAGATCGTCGTCGGCCCCGCGGGCTCCGCGGCGGTGCTGCCGCTCTCCGCGGCGAGCGCGTTCGGCGAGGCGGTGGGCCGGAGCCTGACCATGCGCGCCCTGTTCGCCAGGCTGGAGCGGGCGGCCCCGACCGACGAGACCCTGCTCCTGCTCGGCGAGTCCGGCACCGGCAAGGAGGTGCTCGCGCGGGCGATCCACGCCCGGAGCCCTCGCAGGGACGGGCCCTTCGTGATCGTGGACTGCGGCGCCGTGGCCCCGAATCTGGTCGAGAGCGAGCTCTTCGGCCACGCCCGGGGCGCGTTCACGGGCGCGGCGGCGGCGCGGCCGGGCCTGCTCGAGCAGGCGAACGGGGGCACGCTCTTCATCGACGAGCTCGGCGAGCTCCCGCTCGACCTGCAGCCGAAGCTGCTCCGCGCCATCGAGGGGCGGCAGATCCGGCGGCTCGGGTCGAACGAGTGGCTCCCCTTCGACGCGCGGATCGTGGCGGCCACGCACAGGAACCTGCGCGCGCGGGCGCAGGACGGGTCGTTCCGGGCCGATCTCTACTTCCGGCTCTCGGTGGTGGAGGTCCACGTCCCGGCGCTCCGGGAGCGGAAGGACGACATCCCGCTGCTCGTCGAGCGCTTCCTGGCCGGGCGCGATCCGCCCCGCGCGCTCGCGGACCTGCCGCCGGGCGCGCTCGCCTTGCTGGAGGCCCACGACTGGCCCGGGAACGTGCGCGAGCTCCGGAACACCGTGGCGCGCCTCGTCCTCTTCCCCGAGCTGCTCCACGAGATCGTCGGCGCCGCGCCGGGGGCGGGGGCGGAGCCGCGGGCGACCCCCGGTCCGGATCGCGAGGGCCAAGACCCGTCCGGCGCGGCGCCCTCGGGCGCACCGGAGGCGGGCCCCGGGGAGGCTCGCCTCCGGAGGCTCCTCGAGCTGCCGCTGCCGGAGGCGCGGGAGGCGGTGATGGAGGAGCTGGAGCGCGCTTACGTGACCGAGAAGCTCCGCCAGCACGGGGGCAACATCTCGCACGCGGCCGACGCGATGGGTGTCTCCCGCCAGCTCGTCCACCGGCTGATCCAGCGCTACGGCCTGCGCGCCCGGTGAGCGAGCCGGTGGACGGCTCAGCAAGGAGGAAGATGATCCGGCACCTCGGGAACAGCCTGACCGACAGTCCCGCGTGACGGCCGTCGCCCGCGCGGGACCGGGGCGCCGGGCAAAAGAAAATCGCCCGCAGGCCAGGGCCCGCGGGCGATCCTCATGAGTCGCGAGCCGGTCTACTTGAGACGGGCCAGCATCTCGACCTTCTCCGTGTCGAGCCCCTCCCACGTACCCCAGCCCGACTTGTCGGCGTCGGTGTACTTGTGGTTGTAGAGCCCGCCCGTGTCACCCGACTCGGGGTTGATGGACCAGTAGGTGAAGTCCGTCATCCCCTTGGCGATCAGGTAGTCCACGTAGATGTTCTGCCACTCCCAGTCGTAGCGCTTGCCGGCGGGCAGGTGCGACCAGAGCTCGGCCAGCGCCGGCTCCATCTCGTTCTTCGGCCAGTCCTTCACGCCGCCGAACTCGCCCGTGATCACGCAGAACTTCTCGTCGTGCAGGAACCCGAAGTGCTCGTCCCACTGCTTGCGCAGCGTCGCGACGGCCTCCGCGTTGCTCCGCTCCACGATCAGCCCGCACCCGGCCTTGGCGGCCTCCTCGTCCTCGAGCCCGACGCACTCGGGCTTGGACTGATCGACGTGCTGCTTCTGGACGAACACCGCAGGCCCGTAGGTGTGCGGCGAGAAGCAGAGCCGATTCCTGGGAATCTGGATCGGGTACTCCTTCTGCCCGTAGAAGTTCTCACCCCAGTTCGGGTTGAGGTTCTCATCGCCGTGGGGCTCCGGCTCCAGCGTCAGGCCGCTGGCGCCCTCGGGCTGGTGGCTGCCCGACACGCCCTGGACCACGGCGATCATGTCGTCGTTCTCCTCGGCGATGACGTCGTAGCACGCCTTGGCCATATCGGCCCACTTGCGCCAGCTATACTTCCACGGCTCGTTGAAGCAATCGATGCCGATGATGTTGTCGATATTGAGCTTCTTGGGCAGCTGCGCCATCTTGCGGATGTCCGCGAGCCACTTCTCCATGCTGTAGGCGTCCTCGCCCTGAGTGCAGTTGTAGTCGTCCGCCTTGTACTCGTAGTTCTCGCGGTTGCTGTCCACGTAGGGCGGGGAATCGTCGAGCCGGCCCGCGCGCCACCCGAGGTGGTTCGAGCAGGAGTGGATGCCCAGGATGACGTACAGGTTGTTCTGGTCGGCCTTCTTGAGGAAGTCCTCGAGCGCCTCGTAAGCGTTGGCGTACGGGTACACCTCCTCGTTGTTGTTCCTGATCCGGGGCGAGGTGGTGCTGTAGTTGCCGTCCGGGTGGTTGGCGACCAGGGTCTGCGGCGCGATGGGGAGCCGGATCGTGTTGAACTTGAGATTCGAGCTCGTGAGCTCCTTCATCGTGTCCTCGATGGTGCGCGGGGCGGAGCTCTCCGCCCACCACATCGATCCGATGAAGAGCTCCATGGCGCCGGGCCGCTCGAGATCGTCTTGTCCCTCGAGACCGAACCAGTTGCCGCCGCGAACCTGGAACGGCGTGCCGTTGTGCATCAACTTGCCCGTATTGCGGTCGACGCGGAAGATTCCGTCCGGGCTGCCATCCGTTTCCGGCGTGGGATCCCCATTGGGGTTGGTGGTGCCGCCGCCGGAGCCCGAGCCCGAGCCCGTGGTGGCGCCGCCGCCGACGCCCGAGCCCGTGGGGGAGCCGCCGCCGACGCCCGAGCCCGTGGGCGTGCCGCCGCCGACGCCCGAGCCCGTGGGCGTGCCAGCGCCGACGCCGCTGCTGGTCGGGGTGCCAGCGCCGACACCGCTGCTTCCCTCGGCGCCCGTCGAACCCGCGCCCCCAGCCCCCGAGCCGGAGCTCGAGTCGCCGCCGCAGCCGATGCTCAGCAGACCGGCGATGCACAAGGAAAACGGATAGATCAAGCTTCTTCGCATCATCATAGGTTCGCTCTTCTTGTTAAGCACGAGTTCAGCGCACGGCGCACGGCTTCGAGCGATCACGCCCGTGCTCGGCTGCAAGCAAGTCCAAGAACAACGCTTGTTGGCGCTCGAGAGTCAGCCCTGCGCAGAATCCGCAAACAGGCAACAACGACCGGTTGCCAGCCCGGCGTTATTCATTACCCGTTCTGAAACAGGGGGTCAAGGCGAGACGTGGCCCCTCGGGGCATGGGCGAATTACTGACATAGCGTTGCTTTTCTCCCAGAGCGGATCGCATCGGGCGCTGTTGTACATCCGGGGCGTGCTGCGTGGCGGTGCGATGAGGCCGCCGGGCGCGGCTCGACCTTCGGGGCGCGCCGGGACTTCCAGGCCGTGAGCGCGCGCCGTGCTCCCCGGCCCGATGGGACTGGCCACGATCGCTGCCCGGTTTGACGCGGCGCACGCGCGTTGCCCGGCGATGACGCGAGCGCCCTGCAGGCGCTCACACGGGCCACCTCACGACGCCTTGCGGCATGCCTCGCGCCCCCCGCTGAAGCACCGCTTCCACCGCTTTCCACGATGGATTCTCCCCTTGGGATTTTTCATGTTGCCAGAAGCTGCTGAATCCGCTCGGCGACGCACGCAGTCGCCGAGGGCGCCGGCGCGAGCCGCACGCCCCGTCCTTGCCGCTCCGCCTCCGGTCGCGCGGTCGCGCTGCCGCGAGATTCGCGGTTGACGCGCCCCGGCCCGCTCCTAGCATGGGTCGCCATGCGGCGATCTGGCTGGCTGGCGCATCCTCCGAGGCGTTCACCCCCCCGCGCGGGCCGGCGTCGCGGCGCGCGGCCCTCGGCCCCCCAGGGGCCGGCGCGGGCCCGATGAGGCTGCCGCGCCGCGAGCAGCGACTCCGGCTCGCGGTCGTGCTGTGGGGCGTCCTCGGCGTCGCGCTCGTCCTGGTCGAGGCCGTGTACCGCCTCGCGGCAACGGCCGCGCGCTCCCTGACAACCCACACGCTCACGACTGGCCAGCTCACCTTGCTCGCGGTCTGGACCGTCGTGATCGCCTATGTCGAGGGGTATCGCGGGTTTCAGCAGCGCTTCTCACCGCGGGTCGTGGCGCGCGCGCTCTACCTCGCGGAGCACCGGCGGCCGCTCCACGTCGCGCTGGGGCCGCTCTTCTGCATGGCGCTCTTCCACACAACGCGTCGCCGGCTGATCGCGACCTGGGCGCTCACCCTCGGCATCGTGGCGCTCATCCTGCTCGTGCGGCAGATGCCCCCGCCCTACCGCGCGATCGTCGACGCCGGCGTCGCCCTGGCGCTCGCCTGGGGGACGATATCCATCCTCGTGTTCCTCGCGCAGGCGCTCGCGGGCCGCCCGCCCGGCGTGGCCCCGGAGGTGCCGGGCGAAGCGCCCCGCCTCGCTGGTCCTGCGGACGAGATCGCCCATCGGGCAGCCGGGGCAGGCAGCGCCTGCGATCCGTGATCCCGGAGCGCGGGCGAGCGGGCCCGTCGACGCGATCGCACGTCGCGGGCGCCGTTGCGCGCCGCGCGCATCCGATCGACCCTCTCCGCGTGCGCACCGTGCTCGTGGCCCTGCTCCCGCTGCTCGCAGCCTGCGCGCGCCCGGACGCCGCGCCGGCCGACGACGATGCCGGCAGCCATCCCCCCTCGACGGGAGACGTCGCCGCGCCCCCCGGCGAGCGCAGCGCCCACCTCCCGCCCGCCGGGGCGCCGGCCGTGGGCTCCGCCGAGCCGGAGGCGCTCGCGGAGCTCCTGGCCGCCGCGCGGGGAGCGGCGCCGGCGCCAGGCGACGGCGCGACCGCGGCGAAGATCGGCACGAGCACCGGCGTGCCGGCGCCCTCCGCGAGCCAGGGCCCGCCCGAGGCGACGCACGAGCCGGCCCCGCGGCCGCGCGTCGAGGTCGGCGCGCCGCTGTCGCAGCGCGACATGTCGAGCCCGGCCATCGAGAAGGCGGCGCGGGCGCAGCTCTACTGGAGCCTCGTGCAGCGCTGTCGCGGCCCCGACGGGGAGATGCTGCCGCCCGACGCGATCCGGGTGGAGTTCAACGTCGACGCCGAGGGGTACATCGTGGTGCCGACCCTCATCGGGAGCGCGGCCGATCCCCGCCACGACGAGGCAGCCACGTGCATGCGGCGAGAGCTGTCCGGGTCGGCCTTCCGCGCGCCGCCCGGCGCTCGAGGGCTGCCGACCCGGGTGAGCGCGACCGTCCCGTCGGTGGATTGACCCGGGAGAGGCCGGCGGACACGCCGCAAGGCCGGCGGACACGCCGCAGGGCCGGCGCCGGCGCCGACAGGGGCGAGGGCCGCCGCGAGGGCGCTACGCGGGCGCGCGGTACCTCGCCACGACCAGCGTGATGTCGTCGTCCGGGCTCGAGCACCAGCCCTCGATCTCGCCCAGGATCCGGTCGCGGATCACGTCGACGGGCGCGGCCTGCGCGGCCTCGATCGCGGCGCAGAGGCGCGCCGGCCCGAACGGCTCGCCGTGGGCGTCGCGCGCCTCGATCACGCCGCCGCTGTAGAGCACGAGGACGTCCCCGTCCTCCAGGACGAGCTCGTCGTCTCGCGTCAGCGCGTCGATGGCGGGCTGCGCGCCGATGAGGCCGCCCGCGCCCGGGATGCGCGCGCAGCGCCCGGTGCGCGCGGAGCAGACGAGGAGCCCCTCGTGCGCGCCGGCGAACGTCACCCGGCCGCCGCGCTCGTAGCGCAGGAGGAGGAGCGTCGCGTGCTCGTCCCGCTCCATGCGGGTGCGGACGTTCTTGTACACCGCGGCGTTCAGCGCGATGAGGATCCCGCGCGGGCTCTCGGCGAGCCCGCTGCGCGCCATCACCGAGACCATGCTCTGGATCATCAGCAGGATGAGCCCCGCCGCGAGCCCGCGCCCCGCGACGCCGCCGATCCCGAGCCAGCCGCCGCCGGGCGTCGCGATGACGTCGTAGTAGTCGCCGCCGACCTCGGCCGCGGGCTTCATGATCGCGCTGAGCTCGAGCCCCTCGACGTCGAGCCGCTCCGGCACGAGCGACGTCTGGATGCGCGCCGCGACGCGGCTCTCCTCGCGGACCTTCTCCTGCTCCAGCCGCTCGCGCAGCTCCACCTGCCGCACGACCTCCCGGTGCAGCGCCGCGCCCTGCATCGCGGCGCCGAGCTGGAGGCGCAAGGCGTCGTAGATCATCTCGTTCGCCCGGCTGTCCAGCACCGCGACGCCGAACTTCTCGACCTCGCCGGAGGCGACCGGGAACGCGATCGCGCTCCAGCGCCCCGCGCCGCTCAAGAACCCCGGGGGCGCGAGGTGGCGCGCCGGGAAGCGCGCGGGCGGCGGCTCCACCTCGCGGCCCTCCTCCATCAGGAAGAACGACCTCATCATGGTGCGCTGCGGGTTGTCGAAGAGCGACACGGCGACGCGCGAGAACTGCATCCTCGGCAGCTCCTCCGCGAGCATCGACCGGAGCACGGGCAGGCTCAGGCACGTCGAGAAGCCCCTCGATCCGTAGCTGAGCTCGACCGAGGCGAGCTCCACCCTGAGCCGCTGCTCCCCCTCGGTGTGCACGGACGCGCTCCCGACGAGGATCCGGGCCGCGTGCCAGATCGGCTCCAGGGCCTCGTTCACGGCGGCGTCGCCCTCGCGCTCGATCGGCCTGTAGAGCGCCGCGCGCAGGAGCGAGATGACGGCCTGGAACTGCTCGAGGAGCACCCCCTCGCGGCGCGCGACGTCGAGGAGCGCCTCGAGCGCGCGCAGGAAGCGGCCCGCCTCGCCCGCGAGCTCCGCCTCGAGCGCCGAGAGCAGCGCGCCCGCCCAGCCCTCGAGCGAGCCCGCCGGGACCGTGACGGCCCGCTTGAGCGAGAGCTCCAGGGCCGCCCGCGCGCCCGCGGACGAGCGCGGCCCGCGCGGCTCGGCGAGGTCCGAGGGCCAGCGCGACGCGCGCCCCTCATGCCCGCAGCCGCACGACTCGCGGCGCGTGAGATCGACCTCCACGAGCCGGAGCTCCGGGGCCGCCTCGCCCGCGACCATCCGCACGACCGTCTCCAGGGCGAGCTCCCCGAGCCGCTTGGTCGGCTGGCGGACCGTGGTCAGCGACGGCTTCGCGAAGCGCGCGACGCCGACGTCGTCGAAGCCGCACACGAGGACGTCCTCCGGGACGCGGAGCCCCTGCGCCTTGAGCTGCTCGATCGCCCCGAGCGCCATCCTGTCGTTGGCGGCGGCGACCGCGTCGAGCTCGACCCCGCGCGAGAGGATCTCGCTCATGGCGCGGCGCCCGCTGTCGATCGAGAACTCGCCGAACGCGAAGAGGCGCTCGTCGAGCGGGATCGACCGCGTCGAGAGCGCCTCCCTGTGGGCCCGGGCGCGGAGCTGCGCCTCCTCGTTGTTGGCCGGCCCGCTGATGTACGCGATCCGCCGGCGCCCGTGGTCGTCGGCCATGTGCGCGACCGAGAGCTCGCTGCCGAGGGCGTTGTCGATCATGAGGCTCGGGACGCCCTCGACCGCCATGCCGATGCTGCAGACGGGCAGCGGCGCGTAAGACCGGCAGAACGCGCGCGTGGCCTCGATGCCGACGTGGTGGCAGAGCGTCGACGACGCGATGATGATGCCGTCGACCATCTCCGCGCCGATGAGGCGGTAGAGATCGTTCCAGGCGGCGCCCTCCTTCCCGCCGGGGGCGAGGAGCTCCCCGAACGCGAACGCGATCAGGAGGTTGACGTCCTGCGCCTGGGCCGCGCGCTCGACGCCGGCGCGCACCTCCGACTGGTAGTCGCCCACCACGTTGTTCATCAGGAGGGCGATCGTCGGGCGCACCCTCCCGGAGCTGTCCGCGACCCCTCGCGCCCCCCTCGCGCGGCTCATCGATCCCGGCCCACGCTCGTTCCGGCGCGGCCGCCCGCCGCTCGCCTGGACCCGGCGCCATGGGGAGGCAGGGAGTGGCGACCAGCGCTGGCCCTCATGACGTGATCGCCATACCAGCGCGCGCGGCCCCGGGCCAGCCCCAACTCCCGTGCTCGCGGCCGCTCCCCCGGCGCTCCCCCCGTCATATGGCCTGTCGCGCTCGGGTCAGACGTCCTCGATCGAGACCAGCTCCGGCGACATCCGCTCGAGCGCCGTCAGGCTCCGGCGCTGCCACCCGAGCCTCGCGTCCGTGATGAACCGGATCTTGCTCTTGACGCCCTGGCTGGCGAGGCCGCCGATGAAGCTGACGAACGCCTTGAGGCAGCTCGAGTTCAAGAAGTAAAGGGCCTTCACGTCGAGCTCGATGGCGCGGAGGGAGCGGCCGATCACCTCTCCCTGGAGCGTCTTGAGGTAGGCGCCGAGCGGCCCGGCCGCCGCCATGTCGCCCGTCCCGGTGAGCTTGACGACGAGCCGATCGTCCCTCAGGGCCGCCTCGATGCCGAAGCTGTCGGTGACGACAGGCTCAACCTTGAAGCTGCTCATCCGCCCTCCACCTCTCGACCGGCGCGTGCGCGATGATCGTCAGATGATTGCCCTCGATCATGTAGTCCATGTCGAGCCCGCCCTCGGCGCGCACCCGCGCGAGGCCCAGCCCCGATACCCCTTCTATCATCGCCGTCTCGCTGATGAGCTCGTCGTAGTGTTTCACCGGATCACTCGCCGTCTTCAGCTCCCAGAGCCGCCTCTCCACCTCGCGCAGCCGCTCGGGCGACGCCTCGTTGCGCGCGCAGATCTTCATGACGCACGCGCGCTCGTCCGCCTCTTCCAGCGCGAGCTCCAGACTGACGCGCGGGCCGCTGGAGTACTTGATGATGTTCTCCGCGAGCTCGTGCGCCGCCATGTAGAAGCGCGAGCTCACATTCGCGTCGTCCAGCACCATGCTGCAGAAGCTGGACACGAGCCGCAGCACGGAGTTGGCCATCCGCTCGCTCGGAAAGAAGGTGATGCACAGGAACAGTGAGCCGCTCTGCCCGCTCTGGCACGGTTGGGACGCTGGCACGATGGGGAGAGGTTACGTCTTTCTTGAACCGGATCCAATCCCTTCGCGTGCGGGACATACGTGGCGTTCATGTAGGCGCGCGAGACGCATCGAGCTCCCAGAGCGCATGTTCACCCTTCCACCCCCGCTCGCTTGCCGCGCCGCGGCGCGCCGCGCGGAGGCGGCCTCGGCCGCTACCGGGGCGCGTGATACCTCGCCACCACGACGGTGATGTCGTCGTCCGGGCTCGGGCACCAGCCCTCGACCTCACCCAGTATCCGGCGCAGGATCGCGTCGACCGGCGCGGCCTGGACAGCCTCGATCGTGGCGCAGAGCCGCTCCAGGCCGAACTGCTCCCGATGCGCGTTGCGCGCCTCGGTCACGCCGTCGCTGTAAAGCACGAGGACGTCTCCGTCCTCCAGGACGAACTCGGCGTCTCGCGTCATCGCGTCAATGGCGGGCAGCGCGCCGATGAACACACCCGTGCTCTGGATGCACACACAGCGCCGGGTGCGCGCTGAACAGACGATGATGTCATCGTGAGCGCCCGCGAAGGTCACTCGCCCGTCACGCTCGTAGCGCAGGAGGAGGAGCGTCGCGTGCTCGTCCCGCCGCAGGCGGCTGCGGACATTCTCGTACATCGCCGCGTTCACCGCGCAGAGGATCCCGGCGGGGCTGGCCTCCGGCTCGCTGCGCGCGAGGGCCGAGACCATGCTCTGGATCATCAGCATGAGAATGCCCGCCGCGAGGCCGTGCCCGGCGACATCGCCGATCCCGAGCCACCCGCCCCCGCGCGTCGCGAGCACGTCGTAGTAGTCGCCGCCGACGTCGGCGGCGGGCTTCATGGCGGCGCAGAGCTCGAGTCCGTCGATCTCGAGCTGCGCCGGGACCAGCGTGGTCTGGATGCGCGCCGCGACCGCGCTCTCCTGGCGGACCTTCTCCTGCTCCAGCCGCTCGCGCAGCTCCACCTGCCGCACGACCTCCCAGTGCAGCGCGGCGGCCTTGATCGCCGAGCCGAGCTGGAGGCGCAGCGCGTCGTAGTTCATCTCGTTCGCCCCACCGTCGAGCACCGCGACGCCGAACTTCTCCGCGTCGCCGAAGGCGACCGGGAGCGCGATCGCGCTCCTGCGCTCGGGGCCCCACAGGAACCCTCCGGGCGCGAGGAGGCGGGCCGGGAAGCTCGCGGGCGGCGGCTCCACCTCGCGGCCGTCCGCCATCAGGAACAGCGGCTTCATCGTGGTGCGCTGCGCGTCGTCGTAGAGCGACACGGCGACGCGCGAGAAGCGCATCCTCGGCAGCTCCTCGGCCAGCATCGACCGGAGCACCGGAAGGCTCAGGCACGTCGAGAAGCTCCGCGCGCTCCAGCTCAGGTAGAGCGAGGCGAGCTCCACGTCGAGCCGCCGCTGCCCCTCGGCGCGCACGGACGCGCTCCCGATGACGATGCGGGACGCGTGCCAGAGCCGCTCGAGCGCGCCCGCGGCGCTCCCGTCCCGGAGGTCCCCGGGGCGCGGCCGGAAGCGGTCGCGCAGCAGCGTGATCGCGCCCTGGAAGTGCTCCAGCACCGCGCCCTCGCGGTCGGCGGCGTCGAGCAGCGCCTCGAGCGCGCGCAGGAAGCGGCCCTCGTTGCCCGCGAGCTCCTCGTCGAGCGCCGAGAGCAGCGCGCCGGGCCAGCCTTCGAGCGAGCCGGCCGGCATCGGGACGCTCTTCTCGAGCAGGCGCGCGAGCGCCCCGCGCGCGTCCTCGAGCGAGGCCGCCTCGCGGCGCGCCGCCGCGCTCGGCGGCGCGCTCGCGGCCTCCACCTGGTCGCCGCAGCCGCAGGACTCGCGCCGCGTGAGCTCGACCGGGAAGTCGCTGCGCTCCGGGACGGCCTCGCCGTCGAGCATGCGCACGATGGTGTCGACGGCGCGCGCGCCGAGCCGCTTGATAGGCTGGTGGATGGTGGTCAGCGACGGCTTCGTGAACCGCGCGATCGCGGCGTCGTCGAAGCCGGCCACGAGGACGTCCCTCGGGACGCGGAGGCCGCGGGCCTCGAGCGCCTCGATCGCCCCGAGGGCCATGTTGTCGCTGGCGGCGATCACGGCGTCGAACTCGACGCCGCGGTCCAGGATCTCGCGCATGGCGGCGCGGCCGGAGTCGAGCGAGAACCCGCCGAAGGCGAAGAGGCGGCCGTCGAGGGGGATGGCCCGCGCCGCGAGCGCCCGCCGGTACGTGGCGGCGCGCACCGCCGCCTCCTCGTTGTCCGCCGGGCCGCCGATGTACGCGATCCGCCGGCGCCCGTGCTCATCGACCATGTGCGCGACGGAGAGCTCGATCCCGAGGGCGTTGTCGACGACGAGGCTCGGGATGCCGTCGATCGCCATCCCGATGCTGCAGACGGGCAGCGGCGCGTACGACCTGCAGAACCGCTGCATGCCCTCGACGCCGACGTGGTGGCAGAGGGTCGCCGAGGCGACGATGATGCCGTCGACCGTCTCCCTGCCGATGAGCTGGTAGATGCTGTTCTGGGCGGCGCCGGTCGCCCCGGGGCGGGCGAGCGTCTCTCCGAAGGCGAAGAGGAGGTTGACGTCGTGCGCCCTCGCGGCGCGCTCGACCCCGAAGTGCACCTCGGACTGGTACTCGCCGCGGACGTAGTCCATCAGGAGGGCGATCGTCCTGCGCTTCTTCGTCACGGCGCGCGGCCCTGGGATCAGACGTCCTCGATCGAGACCAGCTCGGGCGACATGCGCTCGAGCGCCGTCAGGCTCCGGCGCTGCCACCCGAGCCTCGCGTCGGTGATGAACCGGATCTTGCACTTGATGCCCTGGTTCGCGAGGCCGCAGATGAAGCTGATGAACGCCTTCAGGCAGCTCGAGTTCAGGAAATACAGGGCCCGCACGTCGAACTCGACGGCGCTGGCGGAGAGGCGGATCACCTCCGTCTGGAGGCCCTTGAAATAGAGGGCGAGCGGCGCGGCCGCCGCCATGTCGCCCGTCCCGGTGAGCTTGATGACCAGGGTGTCGTCCCTCAGGGCCGGCACGATCCCGAAGCTGTCGGTGACGACGGACTCAACCCTCAAGCTGCTCATCTGCCCTCCATCTCTCCACCGGCGCGTGCGCGATGATCGTGAGCTCGTTCCCCTCGATCTTGTAGTCCACGTCGAGCCCGCCCTCGGCGCGCACGCGCGCGAGGCCCAGGCCCGACACCCCCTCTACCATCGCCGTCTCGCTGATGAGCTCGTCGTAGTGCTTCACCGGATCGCTCGCCGTCTTCAGCTCCAGGAGCCGCCGCTCCACCTCGCGCAGCCGCTCCGGCGACGCCTCGTTTCGTGCACGTATCTTCATGATATAAGAGCTCTCGTCCTCCTCCAGCGCGAGCTCCAGGCTGACGCGCGGACCTGTCGAGTACTTGGTGATGTTCTCGGCGAGCTCGTGCGCCGCCATGTAGAATCTCGAGCTCACGTTCGCGTCGTCCAGCACCATGCCGCAAAAACTGGAGACCAGCCGGAGAACCGCGGAGGCCAGCCGCTCGCTCGGGAAGAAAGTGATGCACAGGAACAGTGAGGCATTCTGGCTCGGTTCGGGTGCTGACACGATTGGAGCAGCGTACGTCGTTCCCGGAGCGGAGCCAATCCCTTCTGCGCGGCGCGCCAGGTAGCGTCCATGTGGGTAACGCGGCGCCCCGCGGGCGCGGGCGCGGGCGCGGGCGCGGGCGGCGGGGCGGCGGGCGATCCGACGCGGGCGGCGAGAGGGCGCCTCTCGGGAGAGCGGCCCGGGGGTCGTGGGGCCGGGGAGATGGCGCGCGGCGAGATCGAAGGTGCGCGCGGCGGCGGGAGCGCGTCGAGCGGCGCGGCGGACATCGATGCTGGCCGGCGTCAGGCGTGTTCGCGCATCGAAGTGTGATCCAGGCAACGGCGGCGATGCGACGCAGGATCCATGGCGTGTAACATGAACAACAGCAACGATACGATTCCGACTTCATGGAGCGCGTTGACGCGACGCATCGGTTCGTCAAGGGCGATCTTGGTGTGATCCGGAGGGCCCTCGCAGGCGCCCATGAGATCGTCGCGAACGTCCTCGCGCATACGTCCCCTGCGCGGTCGAGGGCGGCGCCATACCCGCCCGTCGGTCTGCGCGCATCACCGGCGCCCCACCGGGTCACCTGGTTGCCGTAGCGCCGCGCGCCCTCGCCGATCACGCCGGCAACGCCCGTGATCGCCCGCCACGAGGTCGCCCCGAAGCTCGCTACGCGGGCGCTGGCGGCGGCGAGCACCCCCGCCTCGGCCGCCATGCCGTACATCGCCACCGTCAGCGCCGCGGTCGAGATGCCGAGCGAGACGTTGATCGCCGTGTCGCCGTTCTCCTGCAGCCATGCGTCGACACCATCGTCGATCAGGGCGCGCGCGACCGCATCGCCGCCCGCGTACCCGGGTCCGGTGAACTGGACCCCGGTCGGCGTCGGGGTCCGGTACGAGTCCGGGGTCAGGTCGGGCAAGGTCGTGCGGACCTGGGGCCACGACGCGGGGCCCTCGCCCAGCGCTGTGTAGCTCCCGAACGAGAGCTGGAAGGAGCCGAGCGTAAAAGCGCCCACCTCGGTTCACATGGCGATACGGAACCGAAGCAGGCAACGTCCATCCCCGTCGATCACCCCACGAGAATGCGTCGAAGAAGGGCTGAGGAAGCGGCGCTGGTCCGGATCGTACGCGCGCCCGCCCATCTGGATCAGCCCCATGGGCGCGTGCTCGACCCCCGCGAAGCCGAGCGTCAACTCCGTCCAGGTACCCGTCCACGCGCTCCCATCCGCCTCGATCGGGCGGCCGAACGGCTCGTGGTGGAGCCGCTCGGGCGCCGCGTCCGGCGGGAGCGGATCGTATCTGTAATGTAGTAGCAGTCAGCGCGAAACATCATCCCGTTGAACGTACGGGTGCCACCCCTCTCAGCTTCATCTTTCTCAGATACGCAACAGATCTCATCTCGGGACAATCGAGAACCGCTTCCTGAAAGACTGAAGGCGGGCAGTAACCGTGAGCATCAACGTAGTGCGCGATCATGCCTGGAGCAACGTACACTTCGTTGTCCGTGGGAACGAAGAGGTTACTCGACCCAACACGAATCGTCACATCTTCAAACCGAACCTCAGCGGGCCCACCAGTGAAGCGACAGTATGGGCACTTCTGATACCCTGCAACAGCAACGGGCTGCCACGGGTCAGAAAGAAGACGCATTAGCGCCCCCAAAAAAAAAATCCCTTGACACCAAACCTGTTGCAAATGGATAACTTGGGTCGTGCCACCCAACCGCACGCAGAATATCTTGCCAGCGGCCGAAGTAATCACATGGACTCAGATCTGGATAGTAAACCACAACCCCTCCAATCCTTACAGCCCGGACTTAAACAGCTCCCATCTACCATTAGTCCAAAAGTTTCCGGCACTATCAATATAGACAACGTCCGTCGGAGCAAGAACCTCAACCCCGAGTTTGTTCGCAATATTTTTTGCGAGCCCAGTCGCACAAGCCCCGAGTTGCATGCGATCAGACGAACAGGCTGTCCATTGTAACCAGCAGACCGCTGGATGAACTTGGCTAGCGCTCGACGGCTTACGCTCAACCACTGACCGCCACGAATGACATAGGCGGCGCTCGCATCGGCATGGGACACGATATTGAAATAGCCACCGCTCTGGGTTGGTACCGCTGGTCCGTACTGGGCCAGCAAATCCATATCGGCGCTGAGCGTCGGTGCTGCCCGTACGAGGGAGGGCGCCGCCGCGTCGGCACCTCCTCCAGCCCCGCGCACCACCTGCGCGCCCCACCGGGTCACCTGGTTGCCGTAGCGCCGCGCCCCCTCGCCGATCACGCCGGCAACGCCCGTGATCGCCCGCCACGAGGTCGCCCCGAAGCTCGCGATCCGGGCGCTCGCGGCGGCGAGCACCCCAGCCTCGGCCGCCATGCCGTACGTCGCGACCGTCAGCGCCGCGGTCGAGATGCCGAGCGAGACGTTGATCGCCGTGTCGCCGTTCTCCTGCAGCCATGCGTCGACACCATAGTCGATCAGGGCGCGCGCGACCGCATCGCCGCCCGCGTACCCGGGCCCGGTGAACTGGACCCCGGTCGGCGTCGGGGTCCGGTACGAGTCCGGGGTCAGGTCGGGCAAGGTCGTGCGGACCTGGGGCCACGACGCGGGGCCCTCGCCCAGCGCTGTGTAACTCCCGAACGAGAGTTGGACCGAGTCGACCGTGAGCGCGCCCGCGTTCGCGAAGACGCCGCACAACCAGGCGGGCGGCACCCAGTAGCCGGTCGGGTCCGTCAGCGTCGCCGGGTTGTTGTGGGCGTAGCTGTAGCGGTGCCTCGCCTGGTCGAAGTACGGGTCGCTCACCAGCGGGTCCGGGCTGAGGAAGCGGCGCTGGTCCGGATCGTACGCGCGGCCGCCCATCTGGATCAACCCCATGGGCGCGTGCTCGACCCCCGCGAAGCCGAGCGTCAACTCCGTCCAGCTACCCGTCCACGCGCTCCCATCCGCCTCGATCGGGCGGCCGAACGGCTCGTAGTGGAACCGCTCGGGCGCGGCCCCGGGGGGCAGCGCCTCATATTTTGTGATGTATATTAGCGCCTCACACCTGGCGCTGAGCCATGGCTCGCATGTCGTAAACGAATCGGTGTTCGTCTAATCTTACATCGAGAAGCGGATTAGAAGCCAATCTTTACGATGGGCACGACGAGCGACCTTCAGCGATGGATGGGCACGACGAGCGACCTTCAGCGATGGACGAACTCTTCCTGCTCCCCCACTCGGCGCAGCTCCGCATCAAGGCCTTTCGCTGTTCCCACCTCAACAATTCTCTCCCTAGATACATCCGCAATCAGGGAACCATTACCACCAAAGGCATACATCATGTCACCAGCTTCAACAAAGCGACGAGACTCGTAAAAAAACACCCAGCCATAGGGCCGCTCTTTGGTCAACTCATCCAAGAAAACCACGACATCTTCCCCAAGGCCATACTTGCTCTTCAGATGAGACCGCGCTGCCTGCAGCGCCTGCTCCTTTGTCCACGTCATTTTGTCCTCATCAGCCAGAAACCCAATGACCCGAGTCACTTACCGAGCAGCCCTCGCTCCCGCTCAAAGACTTCCACCTCCACCGCACCGGGGCGAGCCGACCCTAACTCGAAGACTTCCCCCGTTTCTGACAACACGACAACCGGCCCGCCTCCAATTAGGGAGTGAATCAACTCGCCCGTCTCGACATACCGCCGCGAATTGTAAAAGATGACCCAGCCGTACGGCTTCTCGATCGTCTTCTCGTCGAGAATGACCACGCCACCTTCACCCCCGACAGATCGCGACTTCAGGATGCTGAGCACTTTATCCTTCGCCTCTGAATACGTGACCATCGGCCGTCCTCCTAATACGTCCGGAGCAGATACAGCGCGTCGTACGCTTCAAGCGCGGCGGCGCCACCCGTTTGCCCGTCGAGAAAACGGATCACCCCACCTTGATTGACGACGTTGAAGACATGTCCTTGCTCATCGACTCGTGTTCCCCAAACAATCCCGCGAGAGCCCGGCCCCCAGTTGCCCATCATAGTGCGAATCCCGCTGTACCCGTTCGCAGGAATGAACGACCTGCCAGGGTAGTGAGCGAGAATGTCCGCAGCGCTGTACGGGCCACCCCCGATTGCAGAAGCTGGATGCCCTCCGAGGGTCGCATCCGTCGCGATGGCACACGCCACGCAGTTCTGTCCTCCACGAAGGACGTTCACGTTGCGGATCGACCCCGCAACCATGTTCGGTGCCCTCTCTGCAGCCGAGGGCACGCCCCTGGCGGCGCGCACCACCTGCGCGCCCCACCGGGTCACCTGGTTGCCGTAGCGCCGCGCCCCCTCGCCAACCACGCCGGCAACGCCCGTGATCGCCCGCCACGAGGTCGCCCCGAAGCTCGCGATCCGGGCGCTCGCGGCGGCGAGCACCCCCGCCTCGGCCGCCATGCCGTACGTCGCGACCGTCAGCGCCGCGGTCGAGATGCCGAGCGAGACGTTGATCGCCGTGTCGCCGTTCTCCTGCAGCCATGCGTCGACACCATAGTCGTAGCCGCTCCGCAGAACGCGTTCTGAAGCGTGCTTGTGGAAGGCGACCCCGTGCGTAGAGTCGCGGTGCGATGACGAAGCGACGGAGCGGGGAGGAGGGAGTCGAGATCCCGAGCCTGACAACGGCGGTGCTGACGCTGTCTGCGCCGCACGTCGCGTGGCAAGGTCGCGAGGACGCCCCCGCCCGCGCGAAGGGGCAACCGCGTCGCGCGGCCGGGCAGAAGGAGCGCGCGGGAGCAGCCGACGCCGCAGGCGTGCGGCGCCGCGAGAGCGCCGCCCTCCCGTCCGCGGAGGAGGTGGGCGGACGGCGGCCGACGCGAGGCGCGGACAAGCAGCGCGGAAGCGATGCGACCCGAAGGCCCCCCGCCAGGACGAGCTCGACGGCGGCCGGGCAAAGCGACGACAGCGCCGGCTCGACGAGCCGACGCTCCTCGGCGCGGAAAGGACGCGCGCCTGGCTCGGCCGCTCCGAACGCGACGAGCGCTGTGGGCGCGATGGAAGCGGGCGACGCGGCGCGATCAGCGAGCGCGCAGGACGAGCCGCGAGCCGGTGATCCGAGCCAGGTCCAGGTACTTCAGCCGCCCCTCGGCGATGAGGCGTTGTCGCGTCGCGACCCAGTTCTTGGGACTCAGGTCGAGGATGCGGCTGAGCGGATAACTCGGAGCCACGGTCAGGATCTCCTGCAAGTAAAGCTCGGGATCGAGCCCGTGCACCTGGCAGGTCGCGATGAGCGACGTGATGGCGCACGCCCGGACCGCATGCTCGTCGCTGCCGTGGAAGAGCCAGTTGCGCCGCCCCTTGACGACGCGGCGCAGCGCCCTCTCGGAGGCATTGTTGTGGATGGGGATCTCCCCGTTGGAGAGGAACTCGCAGAGCGCGGCCCTCTGGTTGTGCAGATAGACCAGCCCTTCGCGCAATGGCGAATGCTCCGGGACGACCTGCCGCCGCGCCTCGACCCACGCGAAGAGCTTGCCAATCAGCGGTGCGGACTCGCGCTTCCGGATCTCGAGGCGCTCGTCGGGGCTGCACAGCGCGCATTCCTCCTCGACCCGGAAGAGCGCCTGGAGGGTCTGGAGCGCGAACGCCGCCTCCTTGCCCGCCCCGGCCTTGAACGCCTTGAAGAAGCGCCTTCGTGCATGGCTCCAGCAGCCGGCCTCGCGCGCCTTGCCCGGCCCGAACAGCACGTTGTGGTTGGACGAGGCATCGGCGACGAGCGTCCCCTGGTAGCCGCCGAAGAGCTTCGTGACGGTGGGGCCGTCGTACGTCGGTGTATAGCGAAACAGCACCCCATCGCCCGGCGCGACCAGGACGAAGACATGCCCGTAGCGGTGCTTCTCCTTGGCCCGGATGGCGGTGCCCGTCGCATCCATGGCGAACCACGACCTCGAGAGCGCGTCGCTCCAGATGGCATCGGCGATGCGCATCGCGATGCCACCACAATCGTACTGCCAGCGTGTCATGTTGCCGCGGCCGATGCGGAAGCCGTGGCGCTCCGACTCCACCTCTTGCCGGTAGTAGGGCGTGTGGTAGTCGAGCTTGTGGACGAACAGGTGGGCCAAGAGGCTCGGATCGGCAAGGCACCTGTCGATCGGGCGCTCCGGCAGCGAGGCGATCTTCACCGGTCCGCCGCTGTCCTCCGCAGCGTCCGACTCGGGCGTGTAGCGAACGAGGACGCCGTCGACGAAGGGGCTTCGCTTGAAGCCCGTGTCCGCGGGGATCCCCAGGAGCTCGTGCTCCCGCACGACGAGGGGCTCGTCGAGCTCGCGCGTGAGGGCCGGTCCACCGGCTGGCAAAGGAGCAGGCTCCTCGCCCGCTCCGCTGCTCGCCGCCGGCGCTTCCGCCTTGGCCACGTACTTGGGGCGACGCCAGATGATCTCCACGGGGCCGCCGCGCCGGTGGCCGATCACCGAGCTGTCTTCGGCGCCCACACGCTCGAAGCGCTCGATGCCTTTGAGCAGCACCTCCGGCGGCAGCGACTCGATGACTACCCGCGGAATGACACTGATGCGGCGGCGCCCGTGCTCGTGGCGCTTGGCTCGTTTGCCTCCTCCGGGATCCGAGCCGGAGGAGGATTCTGCCGTCCCCGCGCGCTCCGGCGGGCTCGCGGGGCCCGGCGGCGGGCTGCTGACCTCGTCTGCGTCTGCTTCGGGCGAGGCGTCGAGGCCCTCGGCCTGCGGTGCAGCCGCCCCCGAACAGGCATCGGGCTCCCCGGCCAGCGAAAGCCGCAGCTGGTCAGGCGAGACTCGCTCGGAAACATGGCGCCGGAACCCGATCTCCAAGGTCCGGATCGTCTCCTGCAGCTGTTGATTATACGCCTTGAGCGACTCGACAGAGCGAGCGAGCTCTTGCGCCTGCTGCGCCGCCGTCGAGAGGTCGGCCAGCCTCGCCTCGAGCTCCTGCACCCGCCGGAGCAGCGCGTCGACCACCGACGCGGCGTCGGCGGGGCTCCCCTGTCCTTGTCCCCTGGCCTGGAGATAGCCGAGCACGAGCGCCGCGCCGTCAAGGCGCTCTGTCTCCGCTGGCTGCGGCAGCTCGGTCTCACCGGGTCGGGTCGTCGAGGTCAAGGCGCGCCATGAATGCCCCCTTTGCTTGCGCTTGGCAAGTACCTTATGTAGACAATATTCGCTGTCTTTGATGAGAATTTCTCACCGAAGACGGGAATGCAAACAGGCATGGTGCGCCCTCGGCGCCGCGCTCTCGCGAGGTCTTCGGGATGATGCAGCTCGTGCCCTGATCCATCTCCGCATCGGGCTGCGCCGGCCACCATCGGGCTGCGCTGGCGCCGGCAGCGCGGTGAACGAGCGGCGGCGCAGACGCCTCAGTGGACCACCCGGCGGCGGCTTGCCAGCTCTTCCACGGGTAGACCGGCGAGCAGTTGCGCGAAGTCGTGTGCTGACAGCTCGATACACTTGCCGTCGGCCTCGGTGAACGAGGGCAGAACAAATGCACCCTTCGAGAGACGCTTGTACAGGATTGTATACCCGTTGCGGTCCCACCAAAGTGCCTTCAGCCGGTTGCGCCTCTTATTGAGGAACAAGAACAGCGCGCCACTGGCCGGGTCCAGACACAGCACCTGCCGGGTGATCGCGGCGAGCCGGTCGAATGCGCCACGCAAGTCCACTGGACCGACCGCCAGATAGACGGCTATCGTCGCGGGGGTCACCGTCCCCTCCGCAACGCTTCGATCGCTTCCACGAGGTCGCGCGCGCCTATCCCACATACCTGCATCCGCGTCCCATCGGTAAATGCGACGTTGAGCCGCAAAGACGGCGCTTCTCGGCGCTCCGGGCGCACCACGACGGGTAGGAACGGAACATCCTGTTGAGCCGCCTTGGTGGCTCCTGGCAACGCCCCGTCGTCTACGCGCTCACCGCCAGCCAGCCATCGGTCGGCAGTCATCTTGTGGACACCGAGCTCCGTGGCGATCTCGGTCGGCGTCGCCCCCGCGCGGGAACGCTCCCTGGCGTACGCCTCGGCTCGCTCCCGCAGCTCGCTCGGGTACTTCCCACGGCTCTTCTGCTCTCGATACCTCGACAGCTCCGCACGCAGCTGCACCAGCTCCCTGCTTCCTGGCATCGCTCGCTCCTCTTCGCTCGGCGAGGGCACGGCCCTCACCGGACGTCGCGTAGCGTGCAACCGAATCTGGCCAAGGGAAAGACGTGGTCTGCGGAGCGGCTACCCATAGTCGATCAGGGCGCGCGCGACCGCATCGCCGCCCGCGTACCCGGGCCCGGTGAACTGGACCCCGGTCGGCGTCGGGGTCCGGTACGAATCCGGGGTCAGGTCGGGCAAGGTCGTGCGGACCTGGGGCCACGACGCGGGGCCCTCGCCCAGCGCTGTGTAGCTCCCGAACGAGGGCTGGAAGGTGCCGAGCGTGAGCGCGCCCGCGTTCGCGAAGACGCCGCACAACCAGGCGGGCGGCACCCAGTAGCCGGTCGGATCCGTCAGCGTCGCCGGGTTGTTGTGGGCATAGCTGTAGCGGTGCCTCGCCTGGTCGAAGTACGGGTCGCTCACCAGCGGGTCCGGGCTGAGGAAGCGGCGCTGGTCCGGATCGTACGCGCGGCCGCCCATCTGGATCAGCCCCATGGGCGCGTGCTCGACCCCCGCGAAGCCGAGCGTCAACTCCGTCCAGCTACCCGTCCACGCGCTCCCATCCGCCTCGATCGGGCGGCCGAACGGCTCGTAGTGGAACCGCTCGGGCGCGGCCCCGGGAGGCAGCGTCTCGTCGAATCGCACGGCGGTGCTGCCGAGCGCGTCAGGCACGAGGTAGCTCACGCGGCGGCCGCTGGCGTCGAGGATGATGTCGGCCACCGGTCCATCAGGCCCGTGCACGTGGTGGACATGGGTCTCGCTTGTCTGCCCCGCCCTGTGCCGCTCGTAGAGGCCCCCGACGTAGATCCGCTCCAGGATGCCGAGCGGATCGGCCTCGCGGAAGCGCTCGCCCGACGCCGTGTACTGGTAGTGCCACCAGACCGAGCTGTTATCGCGCCGCACCCGACGCGGCAGGTCGAACGCGTTGTACGTGATGCTGCGACCGCCGGCCCGGATCTGGCGCCCGCGGTGGTCGTAGTCATACGTCACGCCGCCGGTCGAGTGGTCCAGCTTCTGCGGACCGGCGACGCCCCGATCGACGAACTCCTCGAGGACGGTCGCGCCGCTCAGCACCTTCTCGAGGTTGCCGATCCGATCGTACACGAAGCTCCGCGAGAGCGAGGTCGCGCCGCGCGTGTTGGTCCAGTGCCGCAACCGGTGCAGCTCGTCATACTCGAACATCTCGACGCGGCCCACGACATGATCCTCGCGCCGCTCGACGTTGCCGTTCGGGTCGGGCGTGTACTCGATGTCCATCAGGTAGTCGCTCGGACCGCGGTAGGTTTGCAGGCGAATCGGCCGCCCCATCGCATCGTACCTGGCCGCGTAATAGGCGAGCCCGTCGCCGAACTCGCCGGCCTTGAGCGCGCCGTCGGGCGTGCGCTCGGTGATCGTCCAGAGCGGCTTCGGAGCCGCCGCGTCCGTCGCGTCCTCCACACGCTTCACGTACGCGCCTTCATAGACATTGGCGATCACGAGGCGTTGCCCGTTGGCCTCCGGGTAAATGGTCTTAACAACCCGGCCGTAGTCGTCTCGCTCCAGGTCGAGCTCGAACCATTCGTCCCTTTGCGATGTTACCCAGCTGCTGCCACGGATCCGCCCCGCGTCATCGTAGCGATAAACCACCAGCGGGCCGTCTGCGCTGAACTCCTTCGCGAGCTTGCCAGTGCCGTTAGGGGCATCCCACTTGAACGTCACGAGGCCGTCGACCGTGTCCATTCTTCGGATGCGACCGAGCACATCGCGTTCATAGACCGTCGCGTCGACCGTGCCCGTGCCGCGCTCGGCGCGACGGATCTCACCGAAGCCGTTGTAGAACAGCCGCGTCGTCCCGACGTTCGGGTCCTCCTCGCGCACCCTGCGGCCGAGATGGTCATACCAGAGCTCGGTCACGTTGTTGTCGGCATCTCGGGTGATCCCCGGCAGATCGAACGGCTTATACTCAATCCGGGACGACAGGACCTCCACCCCGTCGACGACGGCGTAGGTCTCGACGAGGCGGCCATCAACGTCCACGATCTGGCGCTTTGCGGCGCCCTTCGCGTCGTAGTGGGTCGCCTCGAAAAGCCCGGCGTACGTCGTCTCGAGCTTCGTACCGTCAGAGCGCTGGACGCGGCGCGGACGGCCAAGCGTATCATACCAGTAGTCCGCCCCTCCCCCGGAGGATTCCACGCCATCGGACCAGCCCGAGCGACTGTGCAGATTTCCGAGGACGTTGTAGGACACCCTCATCTGCTTCACGTTCCCATCCATGCCGCGGACCGTGCGCATCGTCGGCCGGCCGAGTTTGTCAAACAGCGTCGAGCGGACGTCCCCGGACGCGGTCGTCGCTGTCACGTCGAGATGCCCCTCGGATTGCTCGAGATAGGCGAGCTCGACGTTATCTCCTCCCTCCACCGCGGTCCCACGTGGGCGACCGAGATCATCATAGCGGTACAAGGTCTCGACCCCGTCGGGGTTGGCCTCCGCGAGCAGCAATCCGTAGGCCGGGTGGTGGATGAACGTGGTCGTGTGACTGAGCCCGTTCCACTCCCGCGACGGGAAGATCTGCTCGCCGGTCCGGTCGTGCCAGTCAATCCCGGTGAACCGCGGGTTGTCCACGCCGGGCGTGGTCCGGGTCACGCCCGTCACCTGGCCGTAGCTGCCATACGCCGGGTCTCGCTCGTACGTGATCGTCTGCTTGATGTCGTCGATCTGGCTGTCCGGCTCGATCCATTGCGTGCTCAGCCGTCCCTCGGAATCGTGCTGGAACCGCACATGGCGGAAAGACGGCGCGCCGTGCAGGCTCGGGGTCCACGAGCGGAAACGATAATCCCTCGGCAGATCGACCAGCCACGAGGTCGTGTTTGCCGGCTCGAACTCCAGCGTGAACTCGCTGCGGACACCGCCCTGGGTCGTCGCAATTTGCGCGATCACATTGCCATAGTCGTCGAACGTCGGGTCGATTTTGCGCTTGCGGGGCGCGAGCTCGGGTCTCTCGTCGACGCCGCTAACGTAGTCCGTCGCACAGGGCTGCCTTGAATCCTGGACCACATCGACGTCCTCCTCCCACTCGAACACGTCTGTCGCTTCATCGTTGACGACGTAGGTCCTGTTGCCGTTGAGGGACTTATGGTGCAAGTCGTGCTCGACGTAGACTACGCGAGCGCGCACCGGCGTCTTCGGGAGCTCGCGGCCCCACCCCTCGAGGTCGAGGACGAATACGTCTCGCCGCTCACGCGGCGCGCGATGGGATCGGGCCGAGCTTTGTACTTGAACACGATCTCGCGCTGCGCCGCCGCGCCGCTGCTATGAAAGGTGTACTGGATCGACTGGACGAGAGGCGGCGCTGTGTCCCGGTACGCGTAGCGGGCGATGTTCCCGGATCGGTCGTGCTCCTCGGCGAGCGGGAAGCTATGCGTCTTATCGTCGCCATTGTCAGATACCCTTCCGTAGTACCGGATCCGGTGATCTTTCAGATACACCTTCCAGTTGAAGTCCGAGTGGCTGAGGCGCACGATCTTGGCGATCATGTCGTTCTCGGTGCGGAATTCACGCTCCCCGATCTCCACCATCAGCGCTCCGTCCAGGCAGAGCCGGTCACCTTCGGCGGCGAGCTCATCGGTCGCGACGATCGCGTCGCACGGATGAATCGCCGAGAGCCCGCCAACGTTCCAGCCGACGCCGAGCGGACCGTTGCCTGCGCGGCTCGAGTACTCGAGAGAGAGCTGCGGCGTCACCTCGCCGCGCCCAGGGGGGACTTCGAGCGGCAACGCATAGTGGTAGGACCCGTCAGCGCGCACCTCGCCAGATCCCGGCAGATGGTCGCGCGCGGTCGCCGGCAGGATGTGCGCGGCGGGATCTAGATCGGTGAACACGTGCGCCGGGTCGGGCGGGACGTAGGTCTGCTGCTGCGTGACCTGCGCGATCTGCGGGACCTCGCTGTCGCCGTGACAACCGGCGAAGCTGGCCATCACGACGCAGGAACCCAGGAGGTATGCCGCGAAGCGTGCGTTCACGGAGGCCTGTTGATGATCCCGGCAACCCGCGGGAATTCGGTGAAGTTCACCGGTGAAATCCGCAGTCGATGCCGGTGAAGATCGTGTCGGCTGCCGGTGAAGTTCACCGGTGAAATCCACGTCCGATGCCGGTGAGGTATCCCGGGAAAGAGGCGGCTCAGCGCTTCTTGGCGCGGCGCTGCTTGGTGCGGAGGGCGCTCAGCTCCTTGGCTTCCTTGAGCCGGTAGCTCTCGGCCTCGATCTCGATCACCTCGGCGCGGTGCACGAGCCGGTCGACGAGCGTGACGACGCACGCGGCGTGCGGGAAGACCTGGCCCCAGTCGGCGAAGGCCTTGTTCGTGCTGAGCAGGATCGGCCTCCGCGCCTCGTAGCGACGGGTGACGACCTCGAAGAGCAGGTCGGCGTAGCGGCTATCGTAGGAGAGGTAGCCAACCTCATCGATGCAGAGGAGCGCGGGGACCGTGTAGCGGCGCAGCCTTCGCGCGAGCGCGGCGGAGGATTCCTGCGCGGCGAGGTCGGCGAGCATGTCGCTCGCGGTCGAGAAGCGGACCGTGTGGCCCCGGACGACAGCCTGGTGAGCGACGTTCTTGAGGATCATGGTCTTGCCGACGCCGTTGGGGCCGACGAGCACGGCGTTGTGGCCGGTGGCGACGAAACCGGGGGTGAACAGGTCGTCGACGGCCTCGCGGTCGATCTTCTTGGGCCAGGACCAGTCGAAGTCGCTCATGGGCTTGAAGGTGGCGACGCGGGAGTTCTTGAGGCGGCGTTCGAGGCTGCGCTTGTGGCGCTCGCGCTCCTCGATGGCGAGCACCTCGTGAAGCCAGGGCTTGTCGGCGAGCTCATCCAAGCAGGCGAGCAGGCCGAAGAGACCGAGTCTCTTGAGACGGGACTTGGTCTCGGTGGGCGTCAAGTCGGTCATGGCGTCGAGTCCTTCTTCAGGGCGTCGTAGGTGGCGAGTGAATGCGGCGTGACGACGACGTTGGCGTGCTGGCCGCGCGTGACGGGGATCGAGACCGGAGGCGGCAGACGGCGCTCGGAGCGGCGGCGGTCGATCACCTGGCGGACGGCTCCGACGTGGATCGTGTCGCGCTCGAGCACCTCGACGAGGGCCTCTTCGAGCTCGGCGGCGCCGACGGCGTCGAGCATCTGCAGAAGCCGAGCGATCGCGCTGCCGACGTTGCCGCCGCGCTCGGCGACGATGCGCAGGAAGGCCTGGCTGCTGCGGGCGGCACGGGCGAGGCGATCGAGGCCGCGGTGCTCGCGGGCGCGGCGCTTTTCGTCGACGAGGCGCTGGATGTGCTCGGGCTGCTCGATCTGCTGGCCACGGTCCCACGAGCGGGCGTGGGTCGCGACGATCTCGTTGCCGTCGACGATGCGCACCTGATCGAGGTCGGCGAAGACGACCAGCGTGCGGCGCGTGCGGTCGTGGGGGACGGAGTAGTCGTTGAGATCGAAGCGCGCGTAGGGGGTCTTTCCGATCTCGACCTCGACGCGCTCGTGGGCCGGGAACGGCGTGTCGGGGTGTTGCAAGAGCACGCTGCGCTCGTCGTCGAAGGCCTGGCGTACGGTGCGGCTGCGGTCCTCGACCCAGGAGCGATCGAGCGCCGCGGAGCTTGTCCACTCGGCCGCTTGCCGGTTGAGATCGTCGAGGTCGGCGTAGGCCCGGGCCTCGAAGAACGCCTCACGGACATAGCGGATGGCGCGCTCGACGCGGCCCTTCTCGTTACCGCGGGCGACGGCGACGGGGCGCGGCTCGAAGCGGTAATGCGCCGAGAGATCCAGCAGCATGGGGTGGAACCGGATCGCGTCGCCGTGGCGCTCCACGACGGCACTCTTGAGGTTGTCGTAGAGCAGCACGCGTGGAACACCGTCGAACTCGGCGAACGCCTCGACGTGCCCGCGCACGAAGAAGGGCATCGCCGCGCCCGGGAAGAAGCGCAGGAAGATCCGCCGCGAGTAACTGAGCACCATGACGAAGGCCCAGAGCGGTCGCCGAGCCCGGCCGATAGCCAGCTTGCCGAAGTGCGCCCAGTCGACCTGCGCTTGCTCGCCGGGCAGCGTGCGGAGCCGCTGGAATGCCTCGGCCGGCTTCTTGGGGCGGAGGCGGCAGATCACCCGGCGCAGATGATCCGGACCGCCCGGATAACCGCGCTCCTTGAGCATGACGAAGAGGCGACTCGAGCGCAGCGAGGGATACTTGCCGAGCTGCTCGACGATGAACGGCACGAACGGGTCGACCATGGACGGGCGCGGCGCGACGACCTTCGGGTCGACGCCCGCTTGCCCGAGCACGCGCTGCACGGTGGTGTGGTGCAGCCCGAGCTGGCCGGCGATGGTGCCAACGGGCCACTTCTCGCCGTGGTAGAGGCGCAGGATCTCGGCCTCCTTCTCCTTGGCGATCACCGCCACCTCCCGTCACCGCGGTGGCCCTCGTGGGACGCGGGGAGCGCGTCGGTGGAGAGCTGGCCGAGCGCGCCGCTCGCGCATGGCCCAGTGTGGAAGCCGCGCTCCGCAGAGCGAGCAGCGGCCGACATCTCGGATCCGATCGTCATCGTTGTCCTTTCGGCCGGGGGTGATCTCCGGCGCGACCTGGGACATCGACGCGGCCGCGGCTTCCGTCACCCTGTGATGCGTCACTTTCTGCGCCGAGAACTTGTCCCGCTGCCGCTCGCGGTACCGGGCCTGGCGAGCGGCATGGAGGCGGCGAGCGCGAAGCCGGGTCCGATAGGCGGCGCCGGCGCGGCGGAGCGACTCACGACGCCGGAGCGGGCGGCAGTCGAGGCAGAGGCGCTGGCCGCGATCGCAGCGACGGCAGAGGCGAAGCTGGACGCGGCAGCAGGCGCAGAGGGCGAGGCGGTAGGTGGACGAAGGCAACGAGCTCCATGCCGCCGATTTCTGGACCTGGAGCCCGGCTTGTGATGAGGGTGGGGGACTCCGACAAGGCGGAGCTCCAGAAGGCCCGAGGGTGGCAGCCCTCGGGCCTTCGACTTTTCGGCGGGCCCAACGTCTACGCTGCGGAGGCGAGCGGGGCCCAGATCGGCGCAGGTGGTGCGGGCGGTGAACGGTGAACGCTGGCGATCACGCGGCCGCGGTCTTCACCGATCGGACGCGGGACGCGATGATCACCGACAGACACAGAAGCAACATCCGAGACACGGACGCACAATCCAATAAAACACCTCGGAACGCGTCACAACTCAGCAGCAAGCTTCGCCTTCCGCTCGCCAGAATCTCTGATATTCGCTGCATCCGAAGATGGCATATTAAGCGCCATGCTTCGCCGGGAATCAGAAAACCACGTAAGCATCTGGCGACCAATGTCGCTTACGTGGTCATTTCCTTTTCGATCTACGCACAGGCAAGAGTCGACACCGCCAATTTCCACTGAGTAGCCTCGGTGCGACAATTCGGGCCTGGTCCTACGGAGCGGCTATTGGCGGTACTGATTATTGCGCCCAAGAGTTAGACGTGGTGAAAGCTCTCGGGCGTCGCGAACGACCGCGGTACTGCGGACCCAGCGGTCCGGCTCGGCGGGGTCGGTGCTCGCGAGGGCGCGCTCCCGCGCTGCCGCGGGCCACGAGACCTCCAGCCCGTGCCTCTGGACCAAGCAGCGACGGTCGGCTACCCCATCAGTAGTTCATCTTACAAACGGGCGTGCCGTCCGTCTTCGAGCAGCACCCGGGGCGGGGAGCCGAAGGCGAGTACGCCTCCCCAGCGACGAGGCAGGCTTAGCGCATCCGCGGGTAGCTCACTCTCCCTCCTTCATTCGCGGCTCGAGGGGCGGATCGAGCGCATCGCCGTGCAACTCGCGCAACAGGATCGCCGCGTGCCGAGCTCCGCTCTCGATCGCGTCGAGAGGATCTTCCCCAGATACATTGTAATTGCGCCCGTCGACTTCCACAGGGACAACCCAAGGCCACTTTTTCTCCGGCGGGTTTCGGGTCGGCTCGTGGATGCGAACCACGATGTCGCGCGGCTCGCCGTCCTCTCCGGTCACCTTGAAGACTAGTTCGATCGTCACTTGCACCTCCTGTCGCAGTCTTTGAGGCATCGCCCAAGTTCTTCGGTGCATTGGCTCCGACAGTTCCTGTCCCCCTTTGGACAGTTGTCGTAGCACCGTTCCCAGAGCTGATCACACTTCTCCTTACATGCCTCTTTGCAGTCGGACGACCTTGAGCCTGTCCCCCACTCACAAGAGCCGCAGGACTGCGCTTCGGAGTCCTTCCCGACTCCGTAGGCCATCTCGCAATAGTCCTTGGCTTCATCGAGTGACGCATGCTTGCCCTGGTACAGGGTCGTGCAGGTAGCTGCGCTTCCACCACAGATGCTCGAGCCGGCCTTCCATGTGACCGTACACGTCACCGTTTGCGAGGCGCACAGATCATAGGAACCATAGTTACCGTCGGTGCTTTGCGGCTTCCGCGGCACGTTGCCGAAGCCTCCTGCCCCCGTCGGGTAGATGATGCCGCCGCCGGCACCGCTCGTTTCATCACCGGGAAGCCAGCACTCACCGACGTCGAAATTGCAAGCGACAAGACCAGCGATAAGACCGACAAGCAGGACCGCAAAAGCTCTGTTCATTTCGACTCTCCCCCAAATCTCCAAACAGGCCCAGCAGCGACCATCGCCACCCAGCTACCATGAAGCACACGACTATCTCCACCAGCCCAATCCAGGTTAGCGCTCACGGACACGCCCAGGGGCTCGGAGAAGTACCAGTCGGCCTGGGCGTGACCGCCCGGAGCAACCCCCACCACTCGGTTGCAGCTCATGGGGCCGCACACCGGCATCGCGTAGATCGACACGGATGGCCCGAGGCTCGCCTTGCCCGTCTTCCAGGCGTACACGAGGGAGATTGCTGTTCGATCGTAGATCCCGACGCGAGAGCCAGGAACGACGCTGAACATGTTGTGGAGCTCGATCTGGAAATCCTTCTCTCGGCGCCAGAGCAATCCGCCGAAGGGGCTCAGCGCGAGCCTCGGGCCAGTCCCGATCTGGAACCCGCCCACGCTCACGCCACCGCTGAGCTCGAACGCCCTTGCCGGCGCCGGAACGACGACGAGCGCGCAGGCACAGACGCACAGCACGAGCGCCTTCGCCTGCCTCTTCGGCCCGTGGCCCGTGCTTCACCCCCCATGGGCACCGTCCTCCTGCTGGAAGCCGGCGTCAACCGGTAATCCAGGACCCAATTATGTCCACACTGTCACCACGCCTACGGCGAGCCGTGCGCTGGCCCGGAGGGGCTCCAACCAGTGCTTACGAGCATCGTCCTGGGTTCGTTTGTCTCCGTGTGACCTCCGTGTGCCCCGACGTCAGGGCACGAGACTTCACGAGAGGGCACGAGAGGGTACGGGAGGAATCGAACCCGCGATGGCGTCTGACACCGCTCCGACGCGTCCGACGCGGCGATCGCCGTATCTCTCGCGCATGCTGGTCATCGGATCAGATCCGGGTTCGATTCCCGGCGCCTCCACTCAGAAGACACGGCGAGAGCCGTGTCTTTCTTCTTTGTGTGACCTGCGTGTGACCTGACATTCTTTGTTGCGATGCTGGTTTCTGGAAGAGATAGACGTGAGATGGAGCACTTAGCCCGGATTTCGCGCCGCTCGGAGCGTCCGATCGACACTTTTCCGTGTAATTTCAAGTGGTTGCATTGCACCAAGGCTTGCCCGGAAACTCACCCCGCGGTTGAAATCTGGAGCAGTCGCCTCGCTTTCGCAGGAGCCGTCAGATCCAGGTTGGATCGCCACTGACGAGGCGGATGTGGCGCGAAGTAATCGCTTAGAACGGGCGCTGCGGGTGACGCCAGGGCACGGGCTCCACGAAGCTCCACGGCGGACACCAGACCGGCGGGGCGGCCCACCGGTCCGAGTCCGCGTGCTGGCGTAGCCCGGGGGGCCGAGCAGCGGACGCTACGTCATTTCCGTTCAATCAATCAGCATGGGACGGCCGTCGTGCTGGAGCCGCTCTCTTCGGTAGCACCGGGTGCGCTACACCTTCCGAGTGCTCCGCGTCATTCCAGCAGATCGCATGTCACAGCGGAGGAGATTGCCCTGCTGGAACGACCTGCGAGCCAGCAACGAGCGCTGACCTCTTCGTGCCGACTCTACTCGGCTGCCCGTAACTGGTCTGGTTTGGGTGACGATGATCACCAGCTGTCGCTGGATCCTCAGCGACACCCCATCGCCGATCGTCCGGCCCCCCTCCCCCCTCCGCCTACGGCCGCGCCACGAGCCGCTTGTCCTGCGCCCTCAGGTTCGACACCGCCTCGCCCACCTGCCTCGCCAGGGACGGCCCGCGCGGCACCACGAGGCCGCTCGGCCCGCCCACCCGGCCGAACGACCACGACAGCACCGAGCCCTCGGCGTCCCACGCCGCCAGCCGCTCGCGGCCCTCGGACGGCATGGTGCCGACGATCTCGCGGCGCGAGAGGTCGAGCACCGCCAGCCGATCGGTCGAGGAGAGCAGCATCGTCGCGCCGTCGGGCGAGGCGGCGAGGTCCTCCCACTCGGCCCCGATCGTGCCCTCGAGCACCCGCTCCGCGGCCCCCGAGCGGCGGACCACCACGACGCCCGTCGCGTCCGCGAAGGCCACGTCGCCCGGCAGCGGGCCGTCCCCGATCGCGGTCGCCCGCGGCGTCGCGAAGCCGAGCACCCGCACCTCGCTCCGCTCCTCGTCGAGCCGCGCCACCGCGCCCGAGCTGAACGCGAGCCACAGGCCCGGGCCGACGCCGCCGCGCGCGGGGCTCGGGCGCGCCTCGTAGACGTAGCCGTCGGCCACCGTCATCGTGCGCGACGACAGGTCGCCGAGCGAAATCGCGACGAGGTCGCCGCCGAGCTCCTGGACGAACAGCGTCCGGCACGCGGCGTCGACGCCGAGGACGAACGCGGGCGTCCTCGGCACCGTGGCGTGGGTCGCGCCCGTCAGGGCGTCGAACAGCCGCCACGCGCCGCCGTCCCTCCGGTACGCGAGGAGGCGGCCGTCGTCGCAGCGGCGCAGCAGGGCGCCCGGCCGCGCGGCCATCCGGCGCCGCGTGCCCTCGTCGTAGAGGCGCACCTCGTCGCCGAGCTGGATGGCCACCGTGTCGCCGCTCCGCAGCACCGCGGCGGCCGAGGCGCTCGCGTCGCGGATCTCCGGGCCGCCGAGCGGGTCGCGCCCCTCGAACCGCAAGAGGTGCTCGGCGGCGGGCGGCCCCGGGCTGAACAGCACCAGGTCGCGCGTGAGCACGCGGCCGTCCGGGAGCCTCCACCCGCCCAGGAAGACGTGCGGGCCCACGTCGCGCGCGGCGATGTCGCTCGCCTCGCCGCGCGACCTGAGCGGCCGCGGCGCGCGCCGGCCGAGGGGCGCCTCGCACGGCGAGCCCTCGGGCGGCGGGTCGCTCGCGGCGCGCCCGCCCTTGCGGAGGTAGTGCCAAACCCCGCCGCTGGCCCCGCAGACGCCCAGATCGAGCCCGCCCGCGTCCCAGCGCGCCGACGCGGGCGCCGGGTTCGTCGCGAGCTCCAAGAGCGGCGGGTCGGGCCGGTCGAAGGCGTGGATCGACGTGCGGCCCTGCTGCACCAGCGCGATCACCGGGTCGCGCGGGCTGAAGCGCCCGAGCACGGCGGGCGCGCTCAGGAGGACCTCGGCGCTGTCGCGCATCGCCGCGCCCCCGGCTCCCCCGGCCGCGCTCGCAGCACCCCCGGCGTCCCGCGCCGCGCTCGCCGCGTCCCCGGCGCTGCGGCCCGGCGCCCAGAGCAGCGCCCTGCGCCCGAGCACCGCCGCCACGCGGGCGCCGTCCGGCGAGACGCCGAGCACGTTGCCGCGGAACGGGTGCCGGTCCACCGCGCCCTCGCCGCCGCCCCGCCGCATGTCCCAGCGGGCGATCCCGCCGTCGGTCGAGCAGGCCAGGACCGGCGCCGCCTCGGCCACGTGCACCGCGCTGCTGCAGCGCACCGGCGCGACCGCGGCCAGCGCGACCGTGCCCCCCTCCCGCAGCCGGAAGACGCGGACCTCGCCCGTGACCGAGCGCGTCGCCACCGCCGTGTCGAACGCGAACGGCACCCGCTCGACGTGCGGCGCGTCGTGCGGCCGCAGCGCGAGCACACGCGGCGTCCTCGCGGGCGCCTCGACGCTCTCCGGATCGACGTCGAGCGCCACGTCCTCGAACACCTCGGGGTCGGGCGGGGTCAGGTCGGCCACGAGCATCGCGCCGCCGGCGCCGGCGACCACCCAGCGGTCGTCCCACGGCAGCGCCGGCGCCATCACGCCGTCGAGCGTCAGGAAATGCGCGCGCGGCAGGCCCATGGCCGCGACCGCGAGGTCGAGCGGCAGCGCCCCGTCGGCCGCGCGCCGCTCCATGGCCGCGGCGATCCACGCCGCGCGGTGGTACGGGTCCTCGGTGCGGCGCGACTTGCCGATGAGCTCGGCCAGGTCCGCGCGCTCCTCGGCGGCGCGGCGCGCCGCCTCGACGCTCGCCTGGCGCGCCGCGCTCCACCGCTCGGCCGCGATCGCCGAGGCGGCCGCGAGCCCGAGCGCCGCGGCCGCGCCGATCCTCTTCGCGCGCTGGGCGCGGGCGCGCCGCACGCTCTCGCGCACGAGCGCCTGCTCGCGCCGGGGCAGCCGCGGGGCCCCGCCCGCCTGCACCTGCTCGAGCAGGTCGCGCCGCAGGAGGAAGTCCGGGCTCTCGCCGGACCGATCCCACACGTCGGCCGCCTCGCGCAGCCGCTCGAGCAGGATGAGCCGATCCATGTGCATCGCCCGCGTGGCGGCGAGGTGCGGCCAGCCCGAGGCCAGCGCCTCGTGCGCGAGCTCCACCGCCCGATCGCGGCGGACGAGGAGGCGCGCGCGCTCCAGGGCGCCGAGCACGGAGGCGGCCTCGGCGGGCGATCCGGGGCCGCAGGCCGCCTCGACGAGCTCCTCCTCGACCCAGCGCACGCGCGAGCCGTCCATGGCGCCGAGGCGGAGCAGGAGCTCGTCGGCGATCGCCCGGTCGTGCGGGGTGAGCGACGCGAGGGTCGCGTCGGCGTGCCGGGCGAGGGCGCCGCGCACGCCGCCGAGCTCCCGCCAGGCCTCGCCGCGCAGCGCGCCGCCCGGGTCGCGCGCGCTGCGCCACCAGTCGGCGAGCGCGAGCGCCACGAACGACAGCGCCGCGCCGCCGCCGCGGAGCTCGCGCTGCACCTCGGCCGTGACGTCCGCGAGGCCGCGCACGGCGGCGCCGGCGAGCGCCGCGGGGCCGGCGACGAGGTCCTTCACGGCGGCCGCTGCCGGCAGGCCGACGTAGCGCAGCGCCGCCCGGAGGCCGCCGCCGACCGGCCCGGCGAGGAGCGCCGCGGTCTGCTCGTCGGCCTCGTCGAGCACGCCGATGAGCCGCAGCCCCGGCCGCGCCTCGCCCGTGGCGAGCGCGAGGGCGAGGTCGGCGAGGCGCCCGCCGCCGAGGGGCGCGATCGGGTCGACGACCAGCGCGATCCCGACCGGCGACGCCATGCAGAACCGCGTGAGCGCGGCGAGGTCCGCCGCCTCGAGCTCCGGGGAGACGGCGGCGAGCGCGCGGGCGAGGGCGCGGTCCGGGTCGCCGTCGGGCGCGACGCGCGCCTCGACCCAGTCGTCCTTGTGGTCGACATGGCGGCGCGCGAGGTGGGGCACGAGGCCGGCGGAGGCGAGCGAGGTCTTCCCGGCGCCGCGCGGCCCCTGGAGGAGGACGCACGGCTCGAACTCGAGCTCGCGCCCGAGGCGCGCGACGTCGTCGTCGCGCCCGAACAGGAGCCCTTCCTCGGCCGACGAGAGCGGGGCGAGGCCCCGGTACGGGGGGTCGGGGACGCCGTGGGGACGCTCCCAGACCTCGTCGAGGACCTGCTTGAGCCGCCCCGGCGCGACCCGGCGGTGCGCGGGGTCGACCGAGAGCAGGCGCGTGAGGAGCGCGAGCAGGCCGCGCGGCAGCCGCGCGGGGTCACGCCCGAGGTCGCGCATGGCGCCGCGCAGGGTGGCGCTGCGGAGCGCGGCCCACCAGGCGGTGACGCGCGTGGGATCGGAGCAGTCCTCGGGCTCGTCGGGGGCGTCGTGCGGGAGGCGCCCGGTCGCGAGCTGCGCGATGCACACGGCGAGCGCGTACGCGTCGGTGGCGGCGGAGGGCTCGGCCATCTCGAGCACCTCGGGGGCCATGAAGCCCGGGGTGCCGATGACGTCGCGGGCGGCGGCGGGGCTGCTCGCGCCGGCGAAGGCGCGGCGGGTGGACGCGTAGACGTCGCGCTCGACGAGGAAGGCGGTGCCGTGCTCACCGCGGCGGATGGGCGCGTGGGCGTCGTGCTCGACGAGGTGGGCGGTGCCGTGCTCGCCGCGGCCGTCGCCCGCGCGGCCGCCGGGGCCGCCGCCGACGCGGGCGGCCGGGGGCGCGCCGGGGGCGCGCGAGCCAGGGCCGCCCGGCGAGGTGCCGGCGCGACGCGAGATGCCGAAGTCGAGCACCTTGATGGCGCCATCCTGGGAGAGGAACAGGTTGGCGGGCTTGAGGTCGAGGTGGACGACGCCGCGCGCGTGGATGACGTCGAGCGCGCCGGCGACGTCGCGGGCCCAGGCGACGACGCGGCGCCAGGGGATGCGGCGCCGGAACCGGAGCAGGTCGGCGAGGTTTCTGCCCTCGAGGAGCTCCATCGACACGAACGGCGCGCGCGGGGCCTCGTGGAGGATGCCGGCGGCGTAGATGGTGACGAGCGAGGGGTGGCGGAACGAGGCGAGCAGCTTCGCCTCGTCGGCCCAGTCCGCGGCGCAGGCGAAGTCCGAGACGAGCAGCTTGAGGGCGACTTCGCGGAACGGCGTCCCGTCGGGCAGGAGCTCCTCGGCGCGCCACACGTCCCCGAAGCCGCCGCGGCCCAGCCGCACGCGCAGGCGGTAGCGTCGATCGAGGACGTCGCCCGGCGCGTGCGCGAGCCCGCCCGGGGGGAGGGAGACGACGCCCGGATCGCTGGAGGAGCTCCCCTCGTCGATGAGCGTGCGGTCCATCGCGAGGCCACGGTATCACCGGCGCGGGGAGAGCGTCGTCCCCCAATCGCCCGCTCGAGGCGCAGGACCGCGCCTGTCCGGGGCCGCGTGATCTCGAGCTCACGCCCGTCATCGACGCTGGCGGGCGGCCGGTGAGACAGGCATCCATGCGAGAGGGCGGCGCCCCGCCGGACATGAGCTCATCCGCGCTCGGCACGGGCGCCGATCCAGCGAGCGGCCGTGGAGCCGGGGGCGCGTCTCGCCTCGGCGCGCGCCTCCGGCGCCATGGGCGCTGAAGGCGTTTGCGGCCCTGCCGGCCTGCGCGCGCCGCAGCGCGACGCGCGCAGGCCGCGGCTCACCGGGTGGGCGCATCCCGGTCCAGCCCTTCGAGCAGCTTGGGATCGATCGTGGGGTCGAACCGAGCGCGCGCGAGCCGGGCGCGCGCCTCGCTGTAACGCCTCGCCATCCAGAGCGCCCGGATCCAGAGCACCCTCCGCTCCGAGGCGAAGGCGCTCGCCGGAACCTCGCGATCGTAGCGCTCGAGCTCCTGGATCGCCTGGACAGGATCGCGCCGGTTCACCGCATCGCTGCACAGCTTGAAGAGCGAGACGTCGAGGCTGCTGGCCAGTGAGAAGGCGTCGTTCGTGGGCGCGGGCGGCGCCGGCGCGCGGACGCGCGCACGCTTGCCGCCGGTGGCGCGCACCTGCGGCGGGCGGACGACAGGCGCAGGCGCGGCCGGCGGGGGTGGCTCCGGCGCGGCAGGGGGCGGCGGCGGTTCGGGGGGGGTCACCGCCATGACGATGGACCGGACAGGCATCACCTGCGGCGGAGGCGGCGGGTCCGGGGACCCCAGCCAGGCCGTGCCAGCGACGACGGTCGCCGCGGCCGTCGCGGTGACGGCGGGCGTCGCGCCGACGGTCGACCGCAGAGGGGCGAGGCGTCGCCATATCGCCTTGAGCCACGTCACGGCGTCGCCGACCCCCTTGCCGGCGCCGATGGTCGCCGTCTTGGCGCTGGCCACCTCGAACGCGCGCACCGACTCCTGCACGCCGCGGACGACCGCGAGCCGGACGTCCTCGGGTACGCGGGGCGCGATCCGCGCGGCGGCGAAGAGCGCCGCCACGTCGAGCGGCAGCACGCAGAGCGAGCCTTCCTTCTTCCGGTCCTCGCGCCTGCGCTTCACCACGATGTCGTGGAACAGCGAGAGGGCGCGCGCGCGCCACTTGTAGGCGGTGGACAGCGGGACGCCGCGCTGCTCCGCGAGCTCCGCCATCGGGATGCCGTCGAGGTCGTGAGCGACGAGGATCGAGTACGCGTCGACGTCGAGCTGCTGCAGGAGCTCGAGCACCATGAGCCGCTCCTGCTCCACCATGATTAGCTGGTCCGGGGGCTGGGACTGGTCGACGAGGGGCGGGAGCTCCTCGTCCGTCACCAGCTCTTCGTAGCGATGCTGGGCGCGCTCGCGGTAGTGCGCGGCGGTGTGGACCGTGATCCGGTTCAGCCAGCGCTCGGGTCGCGAGATCGCGGGGTTGTAGTTCTCGAAGCTCTGGTACGCAGAGAACAGGATGTCCTGCGCAAGATCTCCACGGTCGCGCAGAGGAATTCCCAGGCGGGTTAACCAGCGCCATACAAGCGCAAATGTCTTCGCACGAAAGAGCAGCTCAAAGGCTCGCTCCTTCTCGGGTGGTCCACCTTGGCCCGGCCGGCGAGGTCGCGTCATACCAGGCCAATTCCGGACGCCGGCGAGCGTTTGCCGGCCCGGGCACACCGCCCACGGCAGGCGCCGGCCCCGGGCCGCCGCTCCACGGCGCCAGAAGGCCGGAAATCGACGCGATCGCGCCGTGGGCGCTGCGCCGGGAGGCCGGGGATCACATCGATACATTGAATAAATTACACACAAACAATTCTTGCGACAAATTGTTGTACAGATAACATTAGCCCTGGGTTGGACGGGGCGGATGGGGCAACCTCAACCCGGGTTGGACGGGCAACCTCAACCTGGGTTGGACGGGCAACCTCAACCTGGGTCGGCAACCTCAACCTGGGTCGGCAACCTCGACCTGGGTCGGCAACCTCGGTCGGGCGGGGGCGGGGCGCGGCACAACCTGGGCGCAACCTGGTCGGGCGTGGCACAGCCCGGGTCGGGCACGGCACGCCCACGACGGCGAGCGATCCGCGCGGCCACCGGATCCCTCCGGGAGCCCCTGCGCCCCGGGTCCCATTCGAGGTGCGCCGCCAGGCGAATTGAGGCACTGTGCGATCGCCGCCCCCGGGTGGCTCACCCCCCATGAAGCTCGCCGACCTCTCTCTCGCTTCGATCGCGGCGACCTCGCGCCGCAACACCCTGCGCGACCTCTGGGACAGGCTGCACCGCCTGCCGGGAGGCAAGCGCCTGTTCAGCCGCCTCATCGGCGCGATGGCCCCCTACACGGACACCATCCGCGCCGACGTCGAGCTCCTGGAGCGCGGCCGCGCGGAGGTATCCATGCGCGACCGGCCCAGGTTGCGCAACCACCTCCGCTCGGTGCACGCCGTCGCGCTCGTCAACCTCGCCGAGCTCACCGGCAACACGGCCCTGTCCTACGCGCTGCCCGACGATGCGCGGTTCATCGTTGCCGGCCTCTCGATCGAGTACCTGAAGAAGGCCCGCGGCACGATCCGCGCCGTCTGCGAGTGCCCTGTCCCCGAGAGCAGCGAACGCAGGGAGTACCAGATCCCCGTGAGCCTCCGCGACGCGACCGGCGTCGAGGTCGCCCGCGCCACCCTCCGCAGCCTCGTCGGCCCGAAGAAGCAGGCTTGAGCCTCATACCAGACCTCCACACACACACGAGCCCTGAGCCTCGGAGAGCCACCTCACCTCATGGGTCGATTCTGAAGTTCCTACCCCCTGCGACATCCGGGTACGGAGCAGGAGCTCGAGTCGAATCCCGCGCTCGACAAAGGGCGCCCGGGATGTTTCGATCCTGTCTTATGGATAACCGCTCAACGATGGTGGCGCTCGCCGCGACAGGAATCAGCGTGTTCTTCGCGGCGTGTGGTGGAGCCGGCGGCTCGGTCTTCGGCGGCGGTGGAACCGGCGGAGATGCGGCGACGGCGAGCACGGGCTCGGACTCGGGCACGGGTGCTGGCGCGGGCTCGGGCTCGGACTCATCGGGGACAGGCTTTGGCACGGGCTCGGGCTTCGGGGACACCGGCGATGGCGGCGCGAGCTCCGGGACGCTCAGCAGCGGCGCGGGAGACGGCGCCGGCGGCGGCACGTCGTGCGCGGGCGAGACGAGCACGGCGGAGCTCGTGCCGCTCGACCTGTACATCATGCTCGACGCGTCGGGCTCGATGGAGGACCGGCTCCCGACGCGCGACACCAAGTGGGAGGCCGTCACCGAGGCGCTCGAGGCGTTCTTCACCGACCCGCAGTCCGCGGGGCTCGGCGTCGGGCTCCAGTACTTCCCGCTGCGCGATCCCGACGTGCCCGCGACGTGCACGTCGAACGAGGAGTGCGGCGCGCACGGGCCGTGCAAACTCCGTATCTGCCGGAACGACCCCCGACTGCGGTACTGCGCCACCGACGCGGACTGCATGCGCGGCGACAGCTGCGTCGCTCTCGGCGTGTGCAGCAGGAGCGGCAACCTGTGCACGGACCTGGGCGAGAGCTGCTACCGGGGCGGTATGTGCGAGGCGGTGACCGAGAGCGAATGCCAGAGCCCGCTCTCGTGCGACGCCGAGGTCTACGCGGCGCCCGCGGTCGACATCACGCCGCTCGACGCCGCGAAGGCCGAGGAGCTCATGGCGTCGATCGCCGCCCAGGATCCCGATGACGGGACGCCGACCGCCGGCGCCCTCGCCGGCGCGATCGAGCGGGCCCGCGCCCACGCCCTGGCGAACCCGACCCACCGCGTCATCGCGGTGCTCGCCACCGACGGGATGCCCTCCCTGTGCGATCCGCAGGACGGCGACGGCATCGCGGAGATCGCGAGCGCCGGGCTGAACGGCTCGCCGAGCATCTCCACCTTCGTGATCGGGGTCTTCGACGGCAACGACGACGGCGCCGAGGCCACGATGAACCGCATCGCCGAGGGCGGCGGGACGCAGGCCTTCTTCATCGACACGAACACGGACGTCTCGAGCGCCTTCCTCGAGGCGCTCAACGAGATCCGCGGCAAGAGCCTCGCGTGCGAGTACCAGGTCCCGACGCCGTCCGCCGGCCAGTCGCTCGACTACGGGACGCTCAACGTCCAGCACACGCCCCCGGACGGCGGCGCGCCGGCGACCATCTTCTACGTGGGCGACGAGGCGAGCTGCGACGCGGTGGCCGGCGGCTGGTACTACGACGTCGATCCCGCGACCGGCAGCAAGCCGACGAAGATCGTGATGTGCCCGGCGACCTGCTCGCAGTTCGGCAAGGGCGGGCAGGTCGAGCTCAAGGTCGGCTGCAAGACAGAGGTCCCGCCGGTCCGCTGAGCGGGCGCGCGCGCCCCTCCCCGCACCCGCTCCCCTCCCCGCCCCCAGCCCTGTTGCCAGCGTGATCGGGCCGTGCCCCGGCCAGGTGACGGCCGTGGTCGACCTCGGCCGCGGTCAACCTGGTTGCTCGCCGGCAGGCTCCCGAGGCCCGCCCACCGCGCGCGAGGTCGCGAGGCGGTCCGCGCGGGTGCGCAGCCAGAAGTAGCCCGCCGACGCGGCGAAGAGCGCCGCGCACACGAGGGCCATCGCGTAGCTGAACCCGAGGAAGAACTCGATCCACGAGCGCTTCGGCTGGCCGAAGCTCTTGTAGAGCAGCACCATCACGCTCCCCAGGTAGCCGAACGCGTCGGCCGCGGTGATCAGGAAGCCCGCGGTCGCCACCGAGCCCAGCGCCGCGATGAGCCGGTCGAAGAGCACGCAGTTGTACGGGACGTAGCCCACGTACAGCCCGAGCCCGACGCTGATCATCCACGCGACCGGGCCGATGACGCCGGCCTGGAAGAGCGCGGTGCTCCCTGCGACGAGCACGGCGCCGGCGAGCATGAGGCCGTGGACCGCGAGGAGCGCGGCGCGGTTGCTGCGGATGCCCATCATCAGCGCGACCGCGACGAGCGCGCCGATGGCCACGGGGATCTCGGCCGTCGTCAGGATCGCCGGCTGGTCGGCGTAGCCCACGGCGTCCCAGATCTCGCGGGCGAAGTTGTCGCGGAAATCGCGGTAGGCGGTGAGCACCATGTAGCCGACGACCAGGGTCACGAGCCCGCCCGCGTTCGCCAGGAAGAACGCGCGCCGCGCGGCGCGGTCCATGGGCGCGCGCCGGGTCCGGAGCGCCTCGTCGTCGGCCGAGGGCGGCGGGATCTGCGCGAGCATCCAGATCGACAGGAGCAGCGGCGGGAAGAAGAGCGCGCCGGTCAACGCCGGCATCCACGCCTCCGGCACCCCCCACCCGAGCGTCAGCTTGCCCACGGTCTTCACGAAGCCGCTCGCGACGATGAAGCTCACGCAGAGCCCGGCGCCGAGCAGGTCGCTGACGCGGCGCCCCTCGAGGAAGCCGAAGACGAGGCCCCAGACCATCCCGAGCGGCAGCCCGTTCAGCACGAGGAAGGCCGCGGCGTGGGGGGCCGGCGCGAGCGCGAACAGGACGAGCGCCGCCTCGCTCACGCCGATGCACGCGAGGATCGCGAGGGCGCGCCGCTCGGGGCGCATCTCGGAGACGATCTTGATGCCGAGGAACTTCGAGGCGCAGTACCCGAGCCCCTGGGCGATGAGGTAGAGGCTCTTCAGATCGAGCGGCGGGAGCAGCGGCAGCGCGACCGCGCCCTGGAAGGTCCCGACCGCGAACGGCTTGCGGAACGCGTACATGCAGAAGTACGTCGCGAACGCGGCGAGCACGGCGAACGCCGTGAACACCGGCGCGGGCGCTCGTTCGAGCCATCTCGTCACGCGTCGCTGGGCCGGCATGGGAGCTCCGAGGCAGGCGCGAGGAGGGCCGCGCGGCCCGAGGGTAGCCGCGCCCCGCGCGGGCGCGCGTGAATTTTCGGCGAGGCGCGCGGCCGGATCCGTCCCGTCTCCCCTGGCCCTGGCCGGGCGTCCGGCGGGCGAAGCGGGTACTGCGGCGAACCGCTCTTCGTGGGCCTCCGGGCCACCACCCGACGTGGAGCCAGGGACGGCGCGGCCGACGCGGCGCTACGCGCTCGCGCGCCGCGGCCGCGTCCCCTCGACGGCCCGGAGGACCATGCGCTGCTCCTCGGCCGATTCGCGGCACCAGCGAGGGTAGTCGCGCCGCGCCTCGTCGCGCTCGAGCTCGCTGAGCGCGCCGGCGGCGATCATCGCAGGGCCGCATGCGTCGATGACATGGAGCCAGATCTCGAGCGCCGCCTCGAAGCCCGGATCGCCCCGGCGCGCCGCTTCGTCCTGGTTCGTGACGCGGACGTCCGCGAGGCCGTGGGCCGCGAAGCGCTCCGCGAGGGTGTCGGCGAGGGAGTTCTCCATGCCGAGGCCCGCTCGCCACGCGAGGAACGCCGCGTAGAACCGCGCCACCGAGGCCGGAGGCTCCGGCCGCCAGCGCAGGCGCTCGTGGCTGTAGTCGAGCACGAGGATCGTGCCGCCCGGCTTCGCGGCCCGCGCCATGCGCGCGAGCGCCTCGTCGAGCCGCGGCACCCACTGGAGGGTGCGCGCCGCGGTGACCACGTCGAAGCGCGCCTCCGCGTCGAGGGTGAGCACGTCACCGCACGCGAAGGACAGGCCGGCCTGGCCGGCGAAGCGCGCCGAGGCCCGCGCGATGTGGCCTTCGTCCCGGTCCAGGCCGAGCACGGCGCCGCCGGGCCGCACCGCCTCCGCGATACCGCGGGTGATGCCGCCCGTCCCGCAGCCGATATCGAGCACCGACAGGCCCGGTCGGAGCAGCTCCGCGAGGCGACGGTGATCCTTGGCCAGGGTCCGACGGTCCAGGACCGCTCCCGACGACTGATGCTGCTGGACCCTGGCTGTGCGAGAGCATGGTCGAGGCCGAGCGGCTGAAAGTCAATGTCTGGCGGACGACCTCGACGGAACGCGTCGGCGGATGGCGCCGCGGGCGCCTGCCGCCCGCAGGGCGACAATGGCAGGAATTGCCCACGAGACACCGTCCGGCCTGTCGCCCTGTCGCCCTGTCGCCCTGTCGGCCCGCCGGCCTGTCGCCCCGGAGCGCGGTCGGGCGAGGCCCGATGTGCGGTTCACCGCTGTGGCGCAACGTCTCGATGGGGCGCCTCGTCGCCGGGCGATGGGGCAGTTTGCGACTCGGCGTCTGGGCGGACGCGAGGGCAGCGTTCCTGAAGGGGATGTGAAACACGACGCGGCTGGATCTGGAATGCGCCTTGCGACATCCGGGCGCGCTGGGGCCTCCGTTCCTTCTGGCAGCGCGGGAGCGGACAGGAGCGGATCACAGGGCGGCCTTTCTCTGCTGCCGCCATGCCTCGAGCGTCGACCGGATCATGGACGGGGAGCGACACGGGCGCGTCGCCGTGTCCCTCGTGTCGCACAGGGAGAGAACGGAGGGGTCATGCCTCATCGTCACGGATGGATCGACGAGGACAACAACGCCGGGCGAGGACGCGACCGCGAGGGGGCCGGGCGCCCCCCGGAACATCGGGGAGAGGAGGCGTATCGCAGCGAGCGCGGGGCCTCCGGGGATGCCAGCTACGGCCATCGCGGCAACTACGAGCAAGTGCTGCAGCGAGACGACGAGCCCCAGGCTCGGCGGGGCCGGCCGGGGGAGCACCGCGGCGGGTGGGCCGGGCAGGAGCTCGGCGGGCCGAGCTTCCACCCCGGCGGACAGCATCGCGGGCTCGGCGGCGCGCGCGGCCGCCCGCCCGAGGGATACAAGCGCCCGGACGAGCGGATCCGTGAGGACCTCTGCGAGCAGATCGCCGAGTGCCCCGATCTCGACGCGAGCGACGTCGAGGTGATGGTCCAGGACGGCGAGGTCACCCTCTCCGGCACCGTCCGCGAGCGCCGCTTCAAGCACCAGATCGAGGCGCTCGCGGAGCGCGTCTCCGGCGTGACCGACGTGCGCAACGAGATCCGGCTGCAGCGCGGCCAGCAACCGGGCGGGCCTGCGGCGCCCTGAGCCGAGCATCCGCTCACCCCAGCCTCGACCGGGAACGTCAAGCCTTTTCCACGGCGCGCCGGGCCGCAGATTTTGGCCCCATCGCCACCCTGCCTGTGATCCAATCGGAGCGCAGGTCGCGGGCGCCGCGTCGCGCGTCGATCTCTCCTGCGCCTGCCCCCTGCTCGCGTCTGCCCATGGCCGAGGTGCTCGCCGCGTCGCTCGTGTTCCCTGCCGTGCTCTTCACGGTCGTGCTCGCGCTCGCGCTCATCTACTGGCTGTTCGTGCTCGTGGGCGCGCTCGACCTCGACGTGCTCGGCGGCGCCCACGGCCACGTGGTGCCGGACCTCGAGGGCGTCGCCAAGGGCGCGCTCGAGGGCGTCGCCAAGGGCGCGCTCGAGGGCGCCGCCAAGGGCGCCGCGGAGGGCCTGGCCGACGGGGGCCATGGCCCGGATGGCGTCGGCTCGCTGCTCTCGGCGCTCGCGCTGCACCGCGTGCCGGCGACCGTGGCGCTCACGCTGATCGCGGCGTTCGGCTGGTTCACCAGCGTGCTCACGACCCTGCTCGCCGAGCCGCTCTGGGCGGGCCTCGGGCTCCCCCGCTGGGCGCTCGGCCTCGCGGTGCTCGTGGGCTCGCTCGCCGCCGCCCTCCTGCTCACCTCCCTGGCGGTGCGGCCGCTCGGCCCGCTGTTCGTGACGCGGCACGCCCCGTCGAAGCAGGACCTCGTGGGCCGCGTGTGCGTCATCTCCACCGGGCGCGTCGACCAGCGCTTCGGCCAGGCCGTGATCGACGAGGGCGGCGCGAGCCACATCCTCGACGTGCGGTGCGACACGCCCGGCGCCCTCCGCCGCGGCGACCGCGCGCTGCTCGTGAGCTGGAGCCCGGACGAGGGTGCCTTCGGCGTCGAGCCGCTCGATTCCCTGCTCGGCCCGCCCCCCGCCCTCGGAACGCGCGTCGCGCCCGTCGTGAACGAGGCGCGCGCCGCCTCCCCGGACGGATCCGAGGAGGAGAGCGCCCCCGCGGCCCGCGCGGGCGACGTGCGCCAGCGCGGCCGCTGAATTCCCGTCGCGCGGGAGGATTCGTGTACGCTCGGCCCCGAGGGGGCATCATCCGGCCCCCGACCCGGATCGGAGCGGGCCCGGGTGCGCGACCCTCGATCACGCGATCACGCGATCACGCGATCACGGGGGCCGGCGCCCTCCCCTCCGCCGCCAACGCGAAGGAGCCCCGCGTGCCCACTGTGACCGTCCCCCTGATCCTCGTCCTGGTCGGTGTCCTCGCCTTCCTCGTCCTCGGGATGCTGGTCATGTACGCCAAGTTCTACCGCCAGGTGGATCAAGGCAAGGCGCTGATCATCAACACGAGAGGCCAGGAGCCCATCGTCACCTTCACGGGGACCCTGGTCCTGCCGATCATCCACCGCGCCGAGTACATGGATATCTCGGTCAAGACGATCGAGATCGACCGGCGCGGCAAGGAGGGCCTCATCTGCAAGGACAACATCCGCGCGGACATCAAGGTCACCTTCTTCGTGCAGGTGAACAAGACCCAGGACGACGTGCGCACGGTGGCGCGGACCATCGGCTGCGCGCGCGCCTCGAACCCCGAGACGCTCGAGCAGCTCTTCGCCGCGAAGTTCTCCGAGGCGCTCAAGACCGTCGGCAAGCGCCTGAACTTCGAGGACCTCTACATGGAGCGGCAGAAGTTCAAGGACGACATCATCGACGTCATCGGCAAGGACCTGAGCGGGTTCGTGCTCGCCGACGCGGCGATCGACTACCTGGAGCAGACGCCCATCGAGCTGCTCGACAAGGACAACATCATGGATGCCGAGGGCATCCGGAAGATCACCGAGCTGACGGTCGCGCAGAACGTGCTCACGAACGATCTCCGCCAGAAGGAGCGGATGGAGATCGGCAGCCAGAACCTGAACTCCGACGAGGCGATCTTCCGCTTCGAGCAGCGCCGGGCCGAGGCGGAGGCGAAGAAGGCGAAGGAGATCGCCGTGGCGCAGGCGCGCGAGCAGAACGAGGCGGCCCGCATCACGAGCGAGGAGCGCAAGAAGACGCTGCTGCTCCAGGAGAAGAACGACGAGGAGGCCGCCATCGCCCGCGAGATGAAGGAGCGCGGCGCGCTGGTCGCCCAGAAGAACAAGGAGCGGGAGATCGCCGTCGAGACCGAGCGCGTGCAGAAGGCGCGGCAGCTCGAGGTCGTGAGCCGCGAGCGCGACGTGGCGCTCCAGCAGATCGCCCGCGAGAAGGAGCTCGAGGTCCAGAAGAAGGACATCGCCGACGTGATCCGGGCGCGGATCGCGGTCGAGAAGACCGTGGCCGAGGAGGAGGAGCGGATCAAGGACGTGCGCGCCGTGGCCGAGGCGACGCGCCTGAAGGACGTGACGCGCATCAACGCCGAGGCCGAGGCGCAGGAGCAGCTCGTCAAGCACATCAAGGGCGCCGAGGCGAGCGAGGAGGCGGCGAAGTTCCGGGCGCGCGAGAAGCTCATCACGGCCGACGCGGAGCTCGAGGCGAGCGAGAAGGCGGCGCGCGCGAAGATGCGGCTCGCCGAGGGCGTGCAGGCCGAGGCCGCGGCCGAGGGGCTGGCGCGCGTCCGGGTGAAGGAGGCCGACGCGCAGGCGGTCGAGAAGCAGGGGTTCGCCGAGGCGCGCGTGACGCTCGAGAAGATGCAGGCGGTCGCGGCCGGCGAGGAGAAGCAGGGCCTCGCGCGGGTGATCGTCAAGGAGGCCGAGGCGGTGGCGATCGAGAAGCAGGGGCGCGCCGAGGCGCTCGTCGCCAAGGAGCGGCTCCTCGCCGAGGCCGCCGGCATCGAGCAGAAGGGGCTCGCGGCCGCGAGGACGCGCGAGGCCGAGGCGCAGGCGCTCGAGAAGACGGGCCTCGCCGAGGCGGCCGCGATCAAGGAGCGGCTCCTGGCCGAGGCCGCGGGCACGGCGGAGAAGGCCGCGGCCATGAAGGCGCTCGACGGGATCGGCCGCGAGCACGAGGAGTTCCGCCTCCGCCTCGAGAAGGAGCGGGCGGTGGAGCTCGAGGCGCTGCGCATCCGCGCCGAGATCGCCCGCGCGCAGGCCGAGATCCTGCGCGGCGCGTTCGAGCAGGCGAAGATCAACATCGTCGGCGGCGACGGGGCGTTCTTCGAGCGGTTCGTCAAGGCGGTCAGCCTCGGCCAGGCGGTCGACGGGATGGTCGACCAGAGCGCGACGGTGCGCGCCCTCCTCGGCGACTACCTGAACGGCAACGCGAGCCTGCCCGAGGATCTGAAGCAGCTCGCCGGCCGCAACGGGCCGCCCTCGGGGAGGCCGGACGCCACGGTGTCCGGGATCCTGAGGGGGCTGCTCTCGAGCGCCGACGACGACGGGAAGAAGAAGATCCAGGCGCTCGCCGACAAGGCGCGGGAGCTCGGCCTCGACGACCTCGTGCAGCGGGGCCCGCGGGCCTGACACGGAGCGTGCATGGTGTCGACAGGGGCCCTGGATGGCGCGGCCCGGGCGGCGGGATCCCCCGCCCCGCAGGCGGCCGACTCGCTGGATGGCGGCAATTACGAGGTGATCCGCCGGCGCCTCGTCGAGCGCGCCGAGGAGCTGGGCCGCCGCGCGGAGGCGCTCAACGCGCGGCGCAAGGAGGTGTTCGGCGGCTCGGACCTCGCGCTCATCGAGAACGCGCGCGTCCGCACCGAGAACAACTGCCTGCCGCGCGACATCGTGAGCATCCGGGGCAAGCTGCTCGTCGGCTACCTCGTGTTCATGGGGTTGAAGGAGGTGAACGTCGGCGACGTCTTCAGCCTCCACCGCTTCACCAAGGCCGACGGCGCCCTCGACCTGTCGCCCGTCCCGCTCGACGAGGGCAGCGCCTTCCTGAGCGACCCAGGCTTCGTCAAGGAGTTCAAGGACCTCCACCGCTACGTCAAGGAGCCCCGGCTGCTCCAGCTCCGGCGCAGCGACACGCGGCTGCTCGCCATCTTCCAGGTCGGCGCCACCGAGCGCGACGTGAAGGTGTTCCGCTGGAGCATCGACCCGGCCGGGCGCGTCCGCTACCTCGACGCGCGCGGCGAGGAGGACAACGTGCGGCCGCGGCCGCACGACTTCGCCTGGACGCAGACCACGCGCGACGACCACGTGCACGGCAAGCACCCGCACGTGTCGATCGCCGGCGAGATCTTCGTCGAGACGGTCGGGGGCGACCTCACCGTCAAGATCGAGGACAACACGACGACGGGGCTCGGCATCTACCACGAGCCGGTCGACGACCCGGGCCAGGCGCTCGACGACGCCGACATCCAGTACGCCCGGCTCGGGCCGCTCATCCTGCTCAAGATCAAGCCGTTCCGGGAGCCGTCGTACCGCTACCTCGTCTACAACGGCCGCACCCGGAAGGTCACGCGCATCGACGCCATCGGGCACGCGTGCCTCAGCCTGCCGGAGGACCAGGGCATCGTCTTCCCGAGCGGCTACTACCTGGTCACCGGCGAGACGAAGCGCTTCGAGGGCGCCGCGGAGAGCCTCGAGTTCGAGCGGGCCATCCGCTCGCCCAACGGCGAGGACGTGCTCTACGTGTTCCACCGGGTCGTGGACGGGCGCTACGTGCTCCTCCCGTACAACCTGATCCGCAAGGAGGTCGCGACCCCGATCCAGTGCCACGGGTACAGCCTCTTCGACGACGGCAAGATGGTGATCTTCCGGGCCGTGGGCGACGAGCCGACGCGCGTCCACCCGATGCAGATCTGGCAGACGCCGTTCACGACCGCGGAGTTCGCGGCCTCGGCCCCGACCGACGGCTCGTACCTCGCCAAGGTGGGCAACGCCGATCTCGTGCGGGGCATCTCCGACGCGCTCAGCGTGCGGCGCGCGGCGATGAGCGCGTCGCCGACCCGCCAGACGTACGAGGATCTCATCAAGATCGCCGGGCGGATGATCGACGCCTACTACTGGCTCGGCCACGCCGAGGCGGGCGACCTCCTGTCGACCGTGAACGAGCTCCGGGCGATCTCCGAGAGCATCGTCGACGAGTTCGAGAAGGTCGAGGCCATCAAGGTGCGCGCGGCGGGCGCGCTCGCCGAGGCCGAGGCGGCGCAGCGGGCGCTGCTCGGCGGCGTGCGGCCCGAGGACGCGGCGAGCGTCGACGCGTTCCTGAAGGCGCTGACCGCGCTGCGGAGGCAGCGGGGCCACCTCATCACGCTGCGCGAGCTCAAGTACATGGACCTCGCCCGCGTCGACGCGCTCGAGGCCGAGATCGTCGCGCGGACCGACGAGGTGAGCGCCGCCTGCGTGACGTTCCTGCTCGGCGAGCAGGCGTTCCGCCCGCTGGCCGACCGGCTCGCCGCGCTCATCGCGCAGATCGAGGCGGTCGGCAAGTCGCCCGAGCTCGCGCCGTTCGCCGCGGATCTCGACGCCGTGAACGAGGGGCTCACGGTGCTCGCCGAGATCGTGGCGGGCCTGAAGGTCGACGATCCCACGGCCCGCACCCGGATCCTGGAGGGGATCAGCGAGGTGTACGCGCAGCTCAACCGGGCGCGCGCGACGCTCGGCGCCCGCGGCAGGGACCTCCGGGGCGCCGAGGGGCGCGCGGAGTTCGGGGCGCAGTTCAAGGTGTTCGGCCAGAGCGTGGCGAGCGCGATCGCGGCCTGCGACACGCCCGAGCGCTGCGACGCCGAGCTCTCGAAGCTGCTCGTCCAGCTCGAGGAGCTCGAGGGGAAGTTCGGCGAGTTCGACGAGTTCCTGGGCGAGCTCGCCCAGAAGCGCGAGGAGGTCAACGACGCGATCGCGGCGCGGCGGCAGGCGCTGCTCGACGAGCGGCAGCGGCGCGTCTCGAACCTCGTCGCCGCGGCCGACCGGATCGTCCAGGGGGTGGCGCGGCGGGCGCGCTCCTTCGCGGGCGTGGACGAGCTCAACACGTACTTCGCGTCCGATCCCATGGTCGCGAAGATCCGCGATCTCGCCGCCCAGCTCCACGCGCTCGGCGACAGCGTGAAGGGGGACGAGGTCGAGGCGCGGCTCAAGTCGGCGCGGCAGGACGCGCAGCGGGCGCTGCGCGACCGCGAGGATCTGTTCGAGGGCGGCGGCGGCGACGTCATCCGGCTCGGCCGCCACCGCTTCAACGTGAGCTCGCAGGCCCTGGAGCTCACGCTCGTCCCGCACGGCGGGGGGCTCGCGCTGCACCTCACCGGGACCGATTTCTTCGAGCCGATCGAGGATCCGGCGCTGGAGGCCGCGCGGGACCTCTGGGACCAGGAGCTCGCGAGCGAGACGCCGGCGATCTACCGGGGCGAATTCCTCGCGGGCTCGATGCTGATGGACGCGGAGGCGGGGCGGCGGGGGCTCACGATCGAGGGGCTCCGCGAGGCGTCGCTCGGCCCGGGCGGGCTGCTCGCGGCGGTGCGCGCGTACGCGGAGGGCCGGCACGACGAGGGTTACGAGCGCGGCGTCCACGACGCGGACGCGGCGCTCCTCCTGGAGCGGCTGCTCGCGCTGCGCGCGACCGCGGGGCTGCTCCGGTTCGGCAGCGCGCCGCGGGCGCTCGCGTGCCTGTACTGGGCGGGGCTCGACGCGCGCGCCCGGGAGCTCCTGCACCGGCGGGCGCGGAGCCTCGGCCGGCTCGCGGCGCAGCTCGGCGAGGACGAGGCGCGGGCGCGGCTCGCGGGCGAGCTCGCGGAGGGCGTGGCCGCGGCCGCGGTGGCGCACCGGCAGCGGCCGAGCGCGGCGGACGTGCGCGGCGCGGCGCGGTACCTCGTGGAGGAGCTCGCGGCGGAGCGGGTGCGGTTCGTGACGAGCGCGGCGGCGCTGGCGCTGCGCGACGCGCTGCTGGCGCACCTCGACGACGCGGGGGGCCGGGCGGCGCTCGAGGACGACCTGCGACAGCTCGAGAAGCACCCGGCCGAGCGGCTGGAGCTCGCGCTCGCCTGGCTCACGGGCTTCGCCGAGCGGGGCGCCGCGGCCGGCCACGACAGGGGCGCGGCGGTCGGCCGCGAGGGCGGATCCTCCGGGGAGCCGGGCGCTGCCCTGCGCGACCTCGCGCTCGAGGCGGCGGTCGTCGTGGTGACGGAGCGGCACGTGGAGCGGGAGCCCAGCGCGGCCGTGACCGAGGCCCGCGTGGAGGGGCTGCTCGGCCAGCACCCGCGCATCAAGGAGCGCGCGCTGGTCCTCCGCCTCGACGAGTTCCTGAGCAGGATCGAGGACTTCGTGCACGAGCGGCTGCCGCGCTACCGTGCCTACCGCAAGCTCCGGAGCGAGATCGTGCACCGGGAGCGCAAGCGGCTGCGGCTCGAGGAGCTCGCGCCGCGGGTGCTCACGTCGTTCGTGCGCAACCGGCTCATCGACGAGGTGTACCTGCCGCTCGTGGGCCAGAACCTGGCGAAGCAGCTCGGCGCGGCGGGCGACGCGAAGCGCACGGATCTGATGGGCATGCTGCTGCTCATCTCGCCGCCGGGCTACGGCAAGACGACGCTGATGGAGTACGTGGCGAGCAAGCTCGGCCTCACGTTCATGAAGGTGAACGGGCCGTCGCTCGGCCACGAGGTGACGTCGCTCGATCCGGCCGAGGCGCCGAACGCGACCGCGCGGCAGGAGGTCGAGAAGATCAACCTGGCGTTCGAGATGGGCAACAACGTGATGCTGTACCTCGACGACATCCAGCACACGAACCCGGAGCTCTTGCAGAAGTTCATCTCGCTGTGCGACGGGCAGCGCCGGATCGAGGGCGTGTGGCGGGGCCGGACGAGGACGTACGATCTCCGCGGCAAGAAGTTCTGCGTGGTGATGGCGGGCAACCCGTACACGGAGTCGGGCGCGCGGTTCCAGATCCCGGACATGCTGTCGAACCGGGCCGACACCTACAATCTGGGCGACATCCTCGACGGCAAGGAGGCGCTCTTCGCGCTGAGTTACCTGGAGAACGCGCTGACGTCGAACCCGACGCTCGCGCCGCTGTCGGGGCGCGCGCCGGGCGACACGCGCGAGCTCATCCGGATGGCGCAGGGCGAGGCGGTGGCGCAGACCGAGCTCGAGCACGCCTACTCCGCGGCGGAGGTCTCGGAGATCGTGAGCGTGTTCGAGCGGCTGTTCCAGGTGCAAAAGGTGCTCCTGTCGGTGAACCTGGAGTACATCAGGAGCGCGTCCCAGGACGACGCCTTCCGGACCGAGCCGCCGTTCAAGCTGCAGGGCAGCTACCGGAACATGAACAAGCTGGCCGAGAAGGTCGTGGCGGCGCACACGCGCGAGGAGATCGAGCGGCTCATCGACGATCACTACGTGAGCGAGGCGCAGACGCTGACGACGGGCGCGGAGCAGAACCTGCTCAAGCTCGCCGAGCTGCGCGGCCGGATGACGCCGGAGCAGCGGGCGCGGTGGGACGAGATCAAGAAGGGGTATCTGCGGCTCAAGCACCTGGGCGGCAAGGAGGAGGATCCGGTGGTGCGCGTGACCGGCACGCTCTCCATGCTGGGCGAGCAGCTCGAGGGCATCCGCGGGGCGATCGGGAAGGCGGCCGCGGTGGCGCAGGCGGGCGACCTGCGGGCGCGGGAGATGAAGCAGTGGCTCGCGCCGGAGATCGAGCGGCTCTCGGCGGCGCTCCGGGGGGTGGCGCAGCCGAAGGTGGAGGTGTCGGTCGAGGCGGATCGCTCGGCGTCGGAGCTGGTCGGCCAGCAGCTCTCGCTCCTGGAGCGGGTCGTCTCGCCGCTCGCGAAGGCGACGACGCAGAGCGCGTTCGGCATCCGGGCGATCGAGGCGCAGATCGCGGAGCTCGGGCAGGCGCTCCGGGCGATCGACGAGCGGGTGCGCGCGGCGGCGCGGCCGCAGAGCCAGCCGCCGCCGCCGCGGTTCGAGGCGCGGGTCGGGGCGGAGTCGGCGGCGAACTTCTACCGGACGGCGCCCGGGGCCGACGTCGTGGAGCAAGGCGGCATCTTCGTGCCGACCTCCCGGCAGCCGCCGGCGCGGGGGACGGCCGTGGCGATCAGGATCCCGTTCCCGGAGGGCGGCGAGATGGACGCGATGGCGGTGGTCGAGTGGACGCGCGAGTCGGAGGGCGACGGCCCCCCCGGGTTCGGGGCGCGCTTCGTGCGGCTGTCGGTCGAGCAGCGGGAGCTCGTGGAGCGGTTCGTGCGGCAAAGGGAGCCGATGCTGCGCGGCGGCTGAGGGGGCACACAGGCGCCGGGGGGCGGAGCCCGACCCAGGTTCGGCGGCGCCCGGCGGCGGAGCCCGACCCCGGCGGAGCCCGACCCAGGTTGGGCGGAACCGGACTCACCAAAGCGAGCAGGCGCACGCGGCAGAGGCCGCGTGGGGGGTAGAGCACCGTCCCGCGCGCATGGTATCAACGGGCCGCGACGCGTACCGCCATCAGGTGGCCTGGACTCGACGCCCGGCGCTCACGCGCCGGGCACGCAGGAGCTTCGGCGCATGAAGATGATGACCCTCGGACCCTTTGAAGGGAACGCGTGGCTCTTGGGCCGAAAGATCGAGCGCGCGGTCGCGGAGTGGAGAGAGTCGGCGCGGCTCGCCCTCGTGGCCATGCCCAGCGGGACGCGGCACGAGGAGTACCTCGCGGCGATCGAGGACGCGACGGGCGTCCCCGTGGTCGGGGCCACCACCGGAGGAGCGTCCTTCACGGAGCGCGGCTTCAGCAGGAGCGGGATCTCGTGCGCGTTCCTCGGCGGCGCGCACCTCGAGGTGGCGTGCGGGGCGGCGCGCGAGCTGCGCGCGGACCACGGCAGGAGCATCCGGGCAGCGCTGAGCGACATCGATGAGGCCCACTCGAGCAGCGGCCCGCGCAGCGCCGCGCCGAGCTCGATGCTGGTCCTCGCCGACGCCTTCGCGTGCGACGGCGACGAGCTCGCCACCTGCCTCCGCCAGGGCGTGCCGCCGCACACCCGCGTCTTCGGCGGGACCGCGGGCGACGCCTGGAGCTTCGAGGGCGGGGCGCGCGTGTTCGTGGATCGCAAGGCGCTCACGGACGCGGCCGTCCTGGTGCGCCTCACGCACCGGCACCGGGTGAACATCGACGTGCTCCACGGGTTCCGCGCGGCCGAGGGGGCGCGGGATCTCACGATCACCGACATCGAGCGGAACGTCCTGCGGACGCTCGACGGGCAACCCGCGGCGCGGGTGTACGAGGAAGAGCTCACGCGGCTCGGGCTCCGCTCGAGCGGCGAGGGGTTGCTCCAGACCATGGCGAAGCACGCGCTCGGCGCGAGGACGCCCTTCGGCGAGGCGCTGAAGATCCGGGCGCCGCTCGCGGTCCGGGCGGACGGCGCGGTCGTGCTGACGGGCGGGCTCTCGCGCGGCCAGATGGTGCGGATCGTGAACGCGCCGGGCGACTCGCTGCTCCAGGCGGCAAAGAGCCTGTCCACCCGGGTGCTCGGGTCGCTGCCGGCGGTGTCGGGAGCGCTCGTGTTCGACTGCGCCTCCCGGCTCCGCCTGCTCGGCGAGCACTACCGCGAGGAGGTGCGCGCGCTGCTCTCGCCGAGCGCGCCGTCGCACCCGACGTTCGGGATGACCTGCTACGGGCAGATCGCGAAGTTCGGAGGGAGCGTGGAGGCATTCCACAACACGAGCGCCGTCATGGCGGCGTGGAGCGAGGCCGATCAGGGGGCGGGGTCGCCGGGCGCGTGAGCCGCTCCCGCGGGTGAGCCAGGGGGCGCCGAGCTCTCAGCCCGAGAGGGGGTCGCGATCGAGGTGCGCAATCAGAACCCGAGCGACCTGACCGCCTTGCGGATCGTGTCCGCGCTGGCCCGGACGCCGGCCTCCTCCTCGGGGCTCATCGGGATCGGCAGCTGCGACCCGACGCCGGAGCGGTTCACGACGCACGGCACGCTCAGGCACACGTCGTCGATCCCGCGGTAGCCGCTCAGCAGGCTGCTGACGGGCAGCACGCGGTTCTCGTCGCGGAGCAGGGCTTCCAGGATCTTGGCGGTCGCCAGGCCGATCGCGTAGTTGGTCGCGCCCTTGCCGGAGATCACCTGGGCGGCGGCGTTCTTCACGTCCAGGAAGATCTCCGTCCGGTCGCGCTCGGTGAGCTTTCCGTGGCCGGCGACAGACCACTCGTCCAGCGGGATGTTCGCCACGCTCGCGCTGCTCCACAGCGGGACCTCGCTGTCGCCGTGCTCGCCCGCGATGTAGGCGTGGACGTTCTGCACGGCCACCTTCAGCCGGCTGGCGATCAGGAACCGGAAGCGGCTGCTGTCGAGCACCGTGCCGCTGCCGAGCACGCGGGCGGGCGGGAGGCCGGTCAGCTTGAGCGTGACATAGGTGATCACGTCGACCGGGTTCGTCACCAGCAGGAAGAGCGCGTCGGGCGCGACGGCCTGGAGCTTCGGCAGGAGGGAACGGCAGATCGCGACGTTCGCGGTGGCCAGGTCCATCCGGCTCTGACCGGGCTTCTGCTTCGCGCCGGCGGTGATGACGACCACGTGCGCTCCGCGGCAGATCTCGATGTCGTCGCTGCCCTCGAGCGTGGCGGCCGGGACGAACTGCAGGCCGTGGTTCAGGTCGAGCACCTCGGCGTCGACCTTGGCCCGGTTCACGTCGAACAGAGCAATCTGCTTCGCCACGCCGCGGAGCAGACACGCGTAGGCGATCGTCGCGCCGACGCTGCCGGCGCCCACCACCGCGACCTTGCTGGGAGAGACGGACTGGTGCTCAGGCATACCGATCGAGGTAGCGCAGCGGAGTGACCAGACCAAGCCAAATCAGACCGTTCCAGGCGGCGCACCTCGGCGACCTCGGCGAGGCGACGGACCTGCCCTGAAGGGCGCCCGGCGATCCGGCGCTTGACAGTTATATGCACGATCGTGTATATACACATCAATGCAACTGGACGTCTTCCAGGCGCTCGCCGATCCGACGCGTCGTCGCATCGTCGAGGCCCTTCGCGATGGCGAGCAGCAGGTTGCCGACGTCGTCGAGAAGGCCGGGATCCACCAGTCCGGCGTCTCGCGGCACCTCCGCATTCTCGCGGAGTCGGGCTTCGTCTCGATGCGACCGGACGGACAGCGCCGCCTGTACGCCTTGAAGCCGGAGCCGTTTCAAGAGCTCGAGACGTGGCTCAACCAGTACCGAAAGCTGTGGGACGCGCGGCTGGATCGCTTCGGAGCCGCGCTGGAGAAGAGACAACAGGCTCGTCGAGCCAGAAAGAGGAGCGAGCAGTGATGAGCAACGAGAGCAAGCCGCGCGCCGAGGCGAAGGTCGTCATCGAGCGCACCTACCGGGTGGGCATCGAGGACGTGTGGGACCTCTGGACCACGAAGGAAGGCTTCGAGTCGTGGTGGGGGCCGCAGGGCTTCCGCGCCGAGGTCCAGGAGCTCGACGCGCGTGCGGGCGGAGCGCTTCGGTACGAGATGATCGCCGACTCGCCGGAGATGATCGCGGCGATGAAGCAGATGGGCCAACCGACGTCCCACGCGACCCGCTCTCGCTTCACCGAGCTGAAGCCCCGCGAGCGGATCGTCCTCACCAACGTCATCGACTTCCTCCCCGGCGTCGCGACTTACGAGAGCGACATCGCCGTGGACTTCTTCACGGTCGGTGACCGCGTTCGCATGGTGGTCACGCTGGATGCCATGCACAGCGAAGAGTTCACCAGGATGCAGAAGGAAGGCTTCACGAGCCAGCTCACCAAGCTCGACACGCGGTTTTCGTAGGCCTCTCGGCCGGCGCCTGTCCCCCGCGGGCCACGACGGCCGACGCTGCCTCGCGGAGGGCTTCACGGCGGCCTCAACCGCGGTGAGGCTCCGGTGAGGCGTCGAGGTCTCGCCCGGAGAGCTTTCGCCAGGCAACGCCGCAGGGCGTAGAATCCCGCGATGAACGACGTTCGCGACATCAGCCATGACGAGGCGCGCGTGGCGGAGCTGGTCCGCTCCGCGCGCCGCGTCGCCGTGCTCGGCATCAAGACCGAGGCGCAGGCGGACCAGCCTGCGTTCTACGTCCCGAGCTACCTGCAGGGCGCCGGCCTGGAGGTGATCCCGGTCCCCGTCTACTACCCCGACGTGACGACCCTCCTCGGCCAGCCGGTCTACCGCCGCGTGGCCGACGTCCCGGGCCCGGTCGACATCGTCGACGTCTTCCGGCGCGGCCAGGACGTCCCCGCGCACCTCGACGATCTCCTCGCCGCCAGGCCGCGCGCCGTCTGGTTGCAGACCGGCATCCGGAACGACCAGGTCGCAGAGCGGCTGATCGAGGCCGGCATCCTCGTCGTGCAGAGCCGCTGCCTCATGGTCGATCACCGCCGCTTCGCCGGGCGCGGCTGAGCCCCCCGCCACGCGCCGCACCACCCGCGCGCGCCTCGCCGTGGTGCCCGCCGGGCTCGTGACCTGAACAGACGCTCCCCACCGGGGCCAGGACGCGCTACGCTCGACGCGGGCGCCGCGGTCACCGGCGCCCCCCTGCCCGCCCGCCCATGCCGCGCCCCGTGAACAACCCTCCGAACCCGTGGTCGTCGACGCACGTGGACTACCTGGAGGAGGCGCCTCCGGCGACGCTGCAGGTGTTCGAGGAGCAGGCGCGCTCGATCATCACCTCGAACGACAGCCCCGATCTTCCTTTCCGCTTCAGCGTCAACCCGTACCGGGGCTGCATCCACGCGTGCGCGTACTGCTATGCCCGCCCGTCGCATCAGTACCTCGGGTGGGGCGCCGGGACCGATTTCGATCGCAAGATCGTGGTCAAGACGAACGCGCCCGAGCTGCTCGAGCGGGAGCTCGACCGGCCGAGCTGGCAGGGCGACACGATCGTGTTCTCCGGGAACGTCGATTGCTATCAGCCGCTCGAGGCGAGCTATGCGCTCACGCGCCGCTGCCTCGAGGTGTGCCTCGCCTTCCGGAACCCGGTCTCGCTGATCACGAAGGGCGCGCTCGTGCGGCGCGACGTGGCCCTGCTCGGGGAGCTCGCGCGGCGCGCGCGCGCCCGCGTCCACTTCAGCATTCCCTTCGCCGACGACGTGGTGGCGCGCAAGATGGAGCCCTACGCGAGCCGCTCGTCGCTGCGCTTCGAGGCGATGCGCGCGCTGTCCGAGGCGGGCGTGCGGACCGGGATCTCCCTGTCACCGATGATCCCCGGGCTGAACGACAGCGACGTCCCGGAGCTGCTCGAGCGGGCCCGCGACGCCGGCGCGGAGAGCGCCTTCATGATGCCGCTGCGCCTGCCGCGCGAGGTCCTCCCCGTGTTCGACGAGCGCCTCGAGGCCGCCTTCCCGGAGCGCGCCGGCAAGGTCCGGCGGGCCATCCAGGAGCTGCGGGGCGGCAAGATGAACGAGGGCGCCTTCGGGGCGCGCTTCCAGGGCATGGGGCCGCGCTGGGCGGCGATCCAGCGGCTGTTCGAGGTGCACTGCCGGCGGCTCGGGCTGAACGCCGGGCGCGGGAGCGAGGAGGAGGTCGGCGAGGGGGAGCGCTCGACCTTCCGGCGCCCGAGCCGCCAGGGGACGCTGTTCGATCTCTGAGCTCGACAGCAGCGCAGGCTCGAGGAGCCCGGTGCGATCGAGGAGCAGCGCGAGGAGCAGCCGCTCGGTCCTCTGCGCTCTCTCCGGCCCGGGCCCTGCATCGGCGCTGCGCGCTTACGCGGCAGATCGGCGGCGACGACGGACCAGCGCGCCGAGCCCTGCCACGAGCAATCCGACGAGCGCGCCGCGAGGCCGCTGACCGCTCGCCGCCAGGGTACAGCCGCCCCCATCCGCATCGGACGGCGTGCCGTCGGAGCCTGTCGTGGCCGAACCGCCCTCTCCGGAAGCGGTGCTCCCCCCCGCAGTGCTCGTCGAGCCGCCCGTGGCTCCGCCCGCACCGTTCGCCGCGCCTCCGGTGCCGACTACGCCACCCCCTTCGCCGGAGGCGCTGCCACCTTCGCCGGAGGCGCTGCCACCTTCGCCGGAGGCGCTGCCGCCTTCGCCGGAGGCGCCGCCGCCTTCGCCGGAGGCGCCGCCGCCTTCGCCGGAGGCGCCGCCGCCTTCGCCGGAGGCGCCGCCGCCTTCGCCGGAGGCGCCGCCGCCCCCGCCCTCTCCGGTGGCCGGAGGATCCATATCGAGCCCGAAGAAGCGCACGACGTCGGCCCACAAGCCTCGCCCCGAGAGATCGTGCGGGGCGCCCTGCGCGACGTTCGTCTCCAGAACGAGCTCTCCCGCAGCGTTCTTGTAAGAGATCCGAGTCCAGGTATCCAGCGAACCCCTGAAGCTGCCCGTCGTACCGTCGGTGTCAGTCAGACCAAGGACGTTCGTCCACTGCGCGACCTCGGCAGGAAAGTTCGGATTGTAGGTGAGCGTGTCATCGCCCGTTCCGTGCCAGAGCTGAACCCGAGGCCGTTCGCCGGTGAAGCCCGGATGCGCATTGCGCACGATGTCCCCCCACTGGGCAGCAGTCCTGTTGCCAGGGGTTGACCAGCCATAGGCGTTGCCTCCCGTCCAGGCTCCAGCGGGGACACCGGCCAGCACGGAGCCCCCGGCAAAGACGTCCGGGTAGGCGGCAAGGAGCGCATTCGTCATGCAAGCGCCGGACGACGCGCCCGCGGCGAAGACCCGGGCTGCATCGGCGTTGTTCTGTGTGATGACGTACTCGACCATCTTGGTGATGGCCTCTCGCTCCCCGCTGCGCGCGGGCGTCGCGTCAAAGCAGTTGCCGCCCGCCTGCGGAGTGATGATGACGAAGCCGTGCTGATCCGCCAGAGCCTGGAACCAGCCGTGAGCGTTTGCGGCACGCCCACTGCAGTAGTGCAGCGAGACCACGATCCCCGGCGAAGCGTCGACGTTGTCGGGGACGTAGAGGTCCATCGCCGTGTTCCCGCCGTACCTGACGTTGGTCTGCCACGAAGCGGCCAATGACGGCGAAACCCCGAGCAACACGGTTGCGAGGGAGGCAACGGCGGGGGCGACGAATCGGAGCTTGGTGGTCATTGGCTGGATTTACCTCGCCGATTCTATATCAGCAGAAGTCGACCGGTGGAACAGAAATCGCGACCAATCGACCCTCGATCCGTCACCTCTGTTCCTGATTTGCATTGCCGCGGTGCGGCTCCCGCGCACAAATATTCCTGTCATATTTTTGCAGAACAGGCCGGGCGCGTGGGCGAAACAAGCCCGCTCGCTGGGCGAGGAGGCTTGACGCTTCGGAAGGACCCGCCAGCGTCGCGGGCATCGCAGAAGATCCGGTTGTCGTCGCGCTGCTCCCAGCGGGTCGCGACCCGCCAGTCAGGATCGGTGGCGACGGGACAGGACGGGCCGGGGCGCAGGGGAGCCCGGAGAGAGCGAGCGAGGAACACTGCATGTCTTCGAGCGAGCTCGACCGACGGTCCGGGCCGCGCAGCAGCTCGTCGGACAGAGCCTGGCCGCGGCGTGGCCGGCCGCGCTCGCCGGATCGCCCGAGCCGGCCCCTCGCGTGCCCCGCGCGCCCACGGGGCGCCGCGGTGGTCGCAGGTAGCCGAACGACGGCTCGCCCCCCCGCGGCCACGCGCCGCGCCCGCGAGGAGCACCGGTCCACGCGCTCGGCGGACAGCCGCGGAGCTCTCCTCGCACCGCGCCCGCGAGGGGCACCGCGGCCCCGCTCGCGATGGGCCTTGCGACCGACGCGAAGAATGGGGTACCACGGAGAGCGCAGTGCGTTTCCGGGGGTCGCACCGGGGCGGCCCGCTCATCGCCCATCCTGCGCACGCGGCGGCGCCATCCGCCGCCGACGAGACCTCATGACCTCTCCCGCCCAGGATCGCACCACGCCTCGCTCGCCGAGCCGCCGCAGATTGCTCCTGAACCCGCGCTTCCAGCTCAAGTACACGGGGCTCCTGGTCGCGGTGGTGCTCGCGGTCATGACCGCGCTCGGACTCGTGATCTGGCGGACGGCGGGCGTCGCGACCGAGCAGGCGCAGATCGCGGCGACCCAGGCGGAGCGCGCGCTCACCGAGGCGGCGAACAGCGCGAGCATCCTGAAGATGAGCGCCGCGGCCCTCGGCGGCGACGAGCTCGGCAGCACCCTCGAGCAGGAGCTCGAGAAGACGAACCGCGAGCACCAGCAGAACCTCGCCGAGGTCGCCGCGCGGCGCGCCCACGTCGAGGAGCAGCGAGAGCGCCTCCTCTACATCCTGGTCGGCGGCGGCGCGCTCCTCCTCGCCATCCTCGGCGTGCTCGGCGTGTTCATCACGCAGCGCATCGTCGGGCCGGTGCACCAGCTCAAGCGCCTGTGCCGGCAGGTCGGGACGACGCGGCTCACCATCGGTGAGGGGCTGCGCAAGGGCGATGAGCTCGGAGACCTGTTCGACACGTTCGTGCAGATGACCTATTCGCTCAAGGCGCTCCAGACAGGCAGGCTCGCCACGCTCGACGCGGCGATCGAGAAGGCCGAGGCCCAGAACGCCTCGGCCGAGGTCCTCGCCGGGCTGCGCGCGCTGAGGGCGCAGCTCTGCCTCGGCCTCGACGAGTCCGAGACCGTGCGGCGCCGCGCACCGAAAGGCGGTCAGGGATGAGGCGAATCGCCGTCACGGAGCCGACATGAAGCCCCCCGCGTTGGTCCAGCAGGCGGCCGGCTTGCTCCGCGCTCGCTTCGACCTGAACGAGTACAACCCGACCCCGATCGTCGATCTCGGCGCGCTCGTGGCGAACGCCGACGGCAACGTCGACGCCGAGGAGCTCGATGCCCTGCGGCAGCTCATCGAGCCGATGCTCGGCGCCGAGCTCAACGCCGAGCTCGTCCGCTACCTCATCGAGGCGAGCCTCAAGGTGATCGCGGCGGCGGGCGTCGAGCCCCGGGTGCGCCTGCTCGCCGAGATCCTCATGGATTGCGACGCGGTGGAGGAGGGCATCATCGTCGCGCTCGCGGTGGCGCACGCGAGCGAGGGGCTCTCCGCGCCCGAGCGCGCGGTCATCGAGTCGCTCGCCCGCGCCGCCCGGCTCCCGCCGGGCCGGCTCGATCGCCTGAGCGACGACGTCCGGGCGGCGTTCGCCACCTGAGGCGCGGCGTCACCCCTCTTTCTTGGTCGCGAGCAGCCGCGAGAGGCGTTCGCCCTCGATGCGGACGGCGATCACCTTCTCCCGGTCGAAGCTCACCGCGCCCGGCGCCGCGCCGCGCGGCTTGCGCACGTAGCGGCGCGGGACATAGCTCACCTCGCACACCGCCTCGCCGCGCGCGTCGCTGAAGTGCGCCGCCAGGGTCGCCGCGTCGACGAGCGCGTCGGCGGGGCAGCTCGCGCCCTTCGGGAGCGGCACGACGACGTGCGCCCCGACGACGCCCTTCGCGTGCAGCCAGAGGTCGTGCGGCCGCGCGTGCTTCGTGGTGAGCGCGTCGTTGTCCTCGGCGCCCCGGCCGACGAGGATCGCCGCGCCGGAGGCGCTCCGGAACACGTGAAACGGCCGCCGCGGCGCGGCGCGACCCGCCCGGGCGCCCTGGATCCCGGCCGGCCCCGGTCCCCCCGCGCGCTCCTCCGCGACGGCCGCCCCGAGGGCGCGGGCCCGCTTCGCGAGCGGCTCGAGCGCCTCGGGCCGCGCCTCGGCCGCGGCCACGTCCGCCGCGAGCGCGGTGATCGCGGCGAGGGCGCGCTCGGTCTCGGCGAGGCGGGCGCGCATCACGGCCTCGCCGCGCTGGTAGCGCCGCGCCCTGGCGAAGAAGGACTCGGCCTGCGCCTTGGCCGGGCGCGCCGGGTCGAGCGCGACCTCGATCGGGCCGCCGGTCTCCCAGTCGTCGAGGAGCGCCTTCGCGGCACCCCGCGGCACGCGCGCGCCCTGGGCGAGCAGGAGCTGCCCGATCTTCTGGAGGTACGAGACGCCCCCGAGCCGGCCGAGATCGCCGCGCACCGCCTCGGCCCTGCGCTCGAGCGCCGCGCGCCGCGCCTTCACGGCGCGCGCGAGCGCCGACTTCTCCTGCCCGGCGGCGGCCTCGTCGCTCGCCTCGACCAGCGCCGCGCCGGCGGCCAGCGGGTCCGCGGGGTAGGCGATCTGCGCCGGCGGCGCGCCCCCCTGCGGCGGCCAGCGCAGGATGAGGTGGCCGGCGGCGTCGAGCAGCCGCGCCTCGCCCCGGCGCCCCGGCGCGAGCTCGAGACGCGCGCCTGGCGCGGGCCCCTCCGCCGACGCGAGCTCGAGCTGCGCGCCTGGCGCCGGCCCCTCCGCCGGCTCGTGCGCGGGCCGCGCGGCCGGCGCGCGCGTCGCCTCGCCCGCTGTCGCGCTGCCGCCCTCGGTCGCGCCGCCGACCACGGTTGCGCCGCCGACCACGGTCGCGCTGCCGACCACGGTCGCGCTGCCGCCCGGGAGCGGATCTCCCGCGATCACGGCGATGCCGTCGCCTCGCACCTCGACGGCCAGCACGCGGCGACCGACCAGGTGCGCCCGCATCGCGGCGACGAGCGGGTGCGACGCCCCGGCGCGGAGCCGGGGCAGCCGCGGCAGCACCCCGACCCCCGCGACGCGCGGGCCGAGGCCGGCGCCGAGCACGCGCCGCATGCCGGCGTACAGGGCGAGCGCGACGAGCCCCGTCGCGGGGCTCGCGTGCGCCGCGTCGATGCGCGCCCCCACGCAGCCCGCGAGCGCCTCGGCGAGCGCCCTGCCCTGCGCCGCGCTCGATGACCGGTCCTCCATGGCCGCGCCCCGTCGGTCCCTCAGCGGAACCGCTCGAACAGCGGCTCGCAGCAGCCGTGGGCGAGGTCGCACGCCGGGCCGGAGTCCTCGCAGATGGCCCCGGACACGCCGTCGATGATGCAGTCGCAGAGGACCGTGTCCGGGCGCCTGCCCGGCCCGCACAGGGCCAGGAGCTCGACGCCGCCGCACGAACCCTTGCAGTTGCAGGCCCTGTCGCTGTTGCCGACGCACTCGAGGCCAGGGCAGGCGGAGCTGGCCGCACACCGCCAGAACTCACGCGCGACGTCCTCGCATTCGGGCGTGTGCAAGTCGCACCGGCGCACGTTGGCCATCGAGCAATCGATGTATCTCACGAGCTGCTCGTCGCACCCCTGCGCCCGGGACAGCAGCGGCTCACAGAACGCGCGGGCGCAATCGCCCGCGTCCCCCCCGCAGGTCGACGAGGTGAGCTCGCAGAAGGACTGGCACATCGACCTCGGATCGCCGCCGCCCGCGCCGGTGGTGGCTGCGATCGCCGAGCTTGTCGTGGTCGTCGAGCTCGCGCTGGAGCTCCCCACGCCGGCGCTGGTCACGGCGGTGCCGGTGCCGCCACCCGCGCCGCCGGCGCCGGTGGTGCCGATGCCGGTGCCCGAGGTGGGGATGCCGGCGCCGGTCCCGGTTGCGCCGTACTCTGCGCCGTCGGGGAGCCCATCGACGACCACGTTGCCGCCGCAGGCGCTCGCCCATGCGAGCGCGGCGAGCGAAGCCATGCTCATCCAAAGCCCCGTCGTTCTCATCGCACCAGACTACCGCGTTGCGTGCGCGATCGCGAGCGCGCCGCCGGCGCGTGCGGCGCGCGCGGCTTTGCGATAGAGGCTGCGGCGTGCTGCTCGACCTCCTGCTCGCCCAGCTGCTCGCCCAGGCCGACCCGCTCCCCGGGCCCAGGCCCCCGCCGGCCTGCCCGGCCGACATGGTGCTCGTGGAGGGCACGCACTTCGAGGACGTGCAGCGCATCTGCACGAGCTACCGCGGCGGCCACTGCTACGGCTTCTTCCCCGGGCTGTTCGCCGCCGAGCCGCGCGCGACGCCGGTGCGCACCTGCATGGACCGCCACGAGTGGCCGAACCGGGCCGGCGCGCTGCCGGTCGTGATGCTCCGCTTCGTCGAGGCCGAGCGGGAGTGCGCCGCCCTGGGCAAGCGCCTCTGCACCGAGTTCGAGTGGGAGCTCGCGTGCGAGGGGCCGTCCGCCCTCCCCTTCCCTTACGGGTACGCCCAGGATCCGGCCGCCTGCAACGTGAGCAAGCCGTACCGGGGCATCAGCGAGCGGCGGCTCGCGTCGCGCGATCCGGCCGTGCGCGCCGCCGAGACGCAGCGGCTCTGGCAGGGAGAGCCGTCGGGCTCCTACCCCGCGTGCGTGAGCCCGTACGGCGTTGTCGATCTCGTGGGCAACGTGGAAGAGTGGGTGTCCACGTCGCGCCCCGAGTGGCCGCACCGCTCGTCGCTGAAGGGCGGTTACTGGTCCAAGCCGTGGGCCGGGTGCCGCGGGACCAACGACTCGCATGGACCGATGTTCCGGTTCTACGAGGTCGGCTTTCGCTGCTGCAAGGATCCCACGTAGCGGCCGCCTCGCCCCGCGGCGCGCCGGCCATCCCGGGCGGGGCCGACGCCCCCCCGGGCGCCGGGGCGACGGCGCGCTCCGCAGGACAGCGACAGGGGATCTGGGCGCGCCGGCGCGGAGGAGCATCCGTTGCCTCCTCGCCCCGCCGGCCGCGCGTCGAATCCTGGCCATGGGATTGATCTCACACTTGACCCGTGATTTCCTCGCTCGGATGAGCTCGATTCGACTTCTGGGGAGGTGGCCTGGGGTGGGTCCGGTGGTGGGGTGTGGCCGCGGAGCGCGGCGCCTCATCGCCGCCGCGCTCGGCGTTGCCGTGATGTTCCTTGCGCTCTCACGCGCGCTCGCGGCGCCGGCCGTGACGATCCAGGCCGCGGTGACCGACCTCGCGGGCGTGCTGGCGCGGGAGGAGCGCGACGATCTCGCGCGGAAGCTCGTCGCGCACCGCGAGAGGACCGGCGTGCAGATCGCGGTCCTGCTCGTGAGGACCACGGGCGGCGTGCCCATCGAGGATTACTCGCTGGAGCTCGCCGAGGCCTGGGGCGGGGGCACGAAGGGTCGGGACAACGGGGTCCTCTACACGCTGGCCATCGACGATCGGCGGATGCGCATCGAGGTGGGCTACGGCCTGGAGGACATCCTGACCGACGGCGTGTGCCGGACGATCCTCGACGCGTCCCGCGACGACCTCCGGCGCGCGCAGTACGGCGGCGCGGCGCACCTCGTGGTGGACCGGCTGATCGCCCTCACGGCGGGCGAGAGAGCCATGCCGGGCTGGATGCCGGCGGGGCTGGTGTCGCCGTCGCGTCACCTCACGGCGCGGTACATCGCGCATTACGGGCTGGGCGCGCTGATCGGTTTCCTGCTGGGCTCCACGATCTGGCGCGCGCGGCGCCCTCCTGCCACGACGGGAGAGCCCGAGCGGCAGGCCACGCCCGGGCGGGGGAAACCGCGTGTGGCCATCAAGGTCGTCCTCGCCTTCATCGTCGTCCCCGCGCTCGCGGTGCTCGCACCGGCATGGTTTACGGGGCGCGCTCCGAGGCCGCCGCCTCGATGTACCTCTCGCAACAGGCAGGCTGCCTCTTCGGTGTGATGCTCCTCTCTACGCTGCTGGGCTTGCTCGGCGGGCTGAGCTTCTTCCACGGGCGAGCGCAGGCGGAGCTCCAGACGCCCTGGAAAGCGTTCTTGAGGACGCTCGGCGTCGCGTTGGGCCTCGTCCTCCCGCTCTGCAGTGGCCTGGTCGAGCTCGCTGCCGCGCGGGCGTCGCTCTCCTTCCTCACGTTCTTCGCGAGCTTCGTGACGAGTTTCGTCACGAGCCAACTCTTCTTGCTCGGCCATTCGTCCGCCAACGGTTCGGGCGCATCGTCGGGCTCATCGTGGAGCTCGTCTTCCGGGTCGAGCTCATTCTCCTCGTCCTCGTCTTCCTCGTACTCATCGTCCTCTTCTTCCTCGTCCTCGAGCAGCGATTATGGCGGCGGCGGCTCCTTCGGGGGCGGCGGGGCGAGCTCGAGCTGGTAGGAGGACGATCGATGAAGGGACGCACGCCGGAGTTGCAATCGGAGCAGGCGGGGGCGGTCGATCACGAGGACGTCGACGAGGTGATCGCGCTCGCCGCGCGCCTCGCCGAGGCGGACAAGGATCGACTTTCGGTCGAGGATCTCGAGCGTATCGGCGCCGAGCTCGAGATCCCGCCTCACCAGGTGCGCCGGGCCGTGGAGGAGCTCGGGAGGCGACGGCAGCGCGAGGCGGCGCGGAAAGCCGCGACGCGGCGGCGGCTCGGCTGGGCGGGCGCTGCCCTGTCGGCGCTCGTCCTCTTGCTCGGCGCCCTGACCCTCTCGGCGCGCGCCTCGCTGGAGCAAGCGCGCGCGGAGGTGGAGCGCAGGAGGGCGCAGGTCGAGAACGTGGTCGAGCGGCGGGAGCGCACCCGCGCGCGCCACGAGGGCGCCGCGCCCTCGCCCGAGCGCGACGCGGAGCTCGCCGGCGCGGACAACCGGGTGAGCATCGAGCGGCGGCGCTACGACGAGGGCGCCAGCGCGTACAACGCGCTCGCCTCGGGGCTCTCCGAGCAGCTCGCCGCGCGCCTCTTCGGCCTGCCGGCGCGCGTGCCGCTCTCGAACGAGATCGGCTCCTGGTAGGGCGCGGTCCGCGCCCGGGGAGCGACGCGCCGGATCAGCCCCATCGTCTCCACTCCACCCGCACAGGCAGAGAGCGCCGTGATCTCCAGCGCGATCCAGGTGGCACCACACAGCGATCGAGAAGATCGGTTCTTGCTCATGGCCTATTCGCAACGCGCCGCAGCACCGCACGGCGGCACCACACGACATTGCACTCGAAGCTGAACATTGCGAGCAGACGACAGTGGCTCATGAGAACGGGAGGCCCACGGAGCGCGCCGGTCGCCGTCAGTCGCGAACGGCCAGCCGTGAACGCATGCGGTGCTCGTTCGTCCGGGCTCTCGGGCAGCCGCCATCATCGCTGCATCGCGCGGCCGGGCAGCCAATCGCTCCGGCCGACTGCCGACGAGTCGACGCCGCCGTCGCGGGGCGGTCGCCGCGGCAGTGGACGCGTCATTTCGCTTGCCCGACGAGCGCATCCCGAGCGAGCATATGGCATCCATGACCATGCTCCATGGCCATGATGCGCAACCATGCTCTCCCTGAGGGATCTGCCCATGGAAGCCAGGTATGCGAGGAATTTCGGCACACGCTCCGCGCTTCGTTCGAGAGGCGGCTCATGAGCCGCTCGGCGCTCATCCTCGCTGGTTTACTCGCCGCGTGCGGTCCATCACCGGAGGAGCGTGAGCCAGCGTCGGCGTCCGGCAGCGGCGGCTCGGGGGCGAGCGCAGGCAGCGGCGGCTCGGGGGCGAGCGCAGGCAGCGGCGGCTCGGGGGCGAGCGCAGGCAGCGGCGGCTCGGGGGCGAGCGCAGGCAGCGGCGGCTCGGGGGTGACCTCTGGCGCCGCTGGTGCCGGAGGAGCAGCGGGGGAAACATCAGGGACAGGCGGTTCGACCACGGGCGGCGGCTCGACGGCCACCGCAGGCGGCAGCTCCGGCGCCTGCGAGCAGGGCACCACGAGCACGACCTGGGCGACGAGCTGCCAGACCACGCCACCGAGCTGCGCAGCGGGTGCCTGGACGGCGCCGCGCGGCGGCGGTGAGACCAAGGCGCCGCTGCGCCACGAATCCGCGCACTTCGCCTTCTACTGGCCAGACGGCACCAACATCACGGTGAGCCAGGCGCAAGCGGCTGCAAACACGCTGGAGACCATCTGGGACGCGTACTTCGGCGCCCCGATCTTCTTCCCCGAGCCGTATTGCAACTCAACAGACAAGTGGAAGGCCGCGGTTCACTTCGACAACGACTTCCCGCTCTGGGGCGGCGGCTGGAGCCGTGACGGCATCAGCTACATGGGGATGTGGGTCGGCCCCGGCGCCGCGAGCGACCCGTGGGGGCTCGCCCACGAGTTCATGCACGGCGTGCAGGCGATGACGCAGGCATTCCCGGACTGTGGCGGGGTTGGCTGCTGGATCTTCGAGAGCCACGCGAACTGGATGCCGCACCAGATATGGCGGGACGACGTGCACTGCTCGGAGATGCTGCCGAACATGCCGCACCTCTACTACGGCAACACGCGCAACCGGTACTGCAACTGGCAGTTCTTCGAGTTCTTGAAGGACAAGCACTGCTATAACGCAGTGAACGACATGTGGAGCTACCAGGCTCCGCGCGGCCAGCGCGATCCGTGGGACAAGCTCACGCTGAGCCGCGGCTGGGACATCGAGCAGCTCAACGACCTGTTCGGCGAGTGGGCGATGCACAACGTCACCTGGGATTACAGGGACCCGCCGCCAGCGGACGGGAGCGATCAGTCCAGCGTGTATCGCAGGGCTTACGGCTCGATCGAGACCGATCCGACGGCGAGGGGTCGTACGGAGCGGCGCCTCCGTCTCACGCGGCTCGAGGCGCTCGCCCCGGACTGGGCACAGAGTCGCCGCTTCGTCTCGCCATACCACTGGGCGCCGCAGCGCTGGGGTTACAACGTCGTGCGCCTGCACCCGCAGTCGGACGCGACCAGCGTGCGGGTGGTGTTCCGGGGTGTCACGCAGGCCGGCGCCGACTCCGGCTGGCGCTGGGGCCTCGTGGCGACGGACCCGGAATTGACCAGCGCGCGCTACAGCCCGCTGCAGCGAGGGGCCGACGGCGAGCTGGACTTCTGCGTCGGCCAGGGCGAGAACGTCTACCTGGTCGTGGTCGCCACGCCGACCGAGTACCAGAAGCTGGTCTGGACGAATCCTTCGGACGGTCCGGCGTACCCCTCGATCTATCGCTATCCGTACATGGTGCAAATCGAGGGGGCGTGGCCCGCCGGGTTCCAGGGCGGCCGGCTCGAAGACTGTCCGTCGGGCACGGTGAGGCATTCGAACGGAGGCGGCTGCGCGCCCTCGGGCACGCCGTCGAGCGTCTACGTCGGCCCCTACGCCAGGATCCTGGGCGGCAACGTGCGCGGGGACGTCCGCGTGGAGGATCACGCGACCCTCATCAACGGTTCGATCTCCGGCGGCCGGATCGGCGCGCTCAGCCTGGTTGGGCAAGGCGGAGCGGGCATTCCGGCGCGCGGGTTCGACGTGGCCGGCTCGGCGCTCGTGCAGACCACATTCTATCCGCTCGGCTGGTTTGGCACTGGCCAATCCGTCTCCGGAACGGCGCGGCTGCTCGGGGATGTAGAGTTCGTTGCTTCGTCGAAGTCGAGCAATACGTTCTATGGATTCGTTCCCAACGACTGGGATGGCGCCTCGACGGTAACCGAGGTCACGGTCGCACCACCGTACGCCTGGCGGCCTTGAGGAGGCGACCCGACCCAGGGGTCGCAGATCAGCCAACGTGGGTCGGGTCGCGCCGGCCAACGTGGGTCGGGTCGCGCCGGCAGGTCGCGGCGGCGCGAGAGCCCTTGAGTTCGCCCAGGTAGTAACGGCGGAAGGCGAGCGTTGCGCGGTCGCTCGCGACGCTCGCCTCTTCCTGCGGCTCGGGTACCTCGGACGGACGGGACGACTCCACCACGGCGCGGTCCTCCAGGAGGATGCGCTCGTTGAACAGGGTAGAGAGACGCGTCAGCGGGTTGAACCGGCCGAAGCCCCGCGTCGTGATCAGCAGCATCCGCGTCCTCGCGGCGTCAACAGGAACGCAGAACATGTGCATCCGGAGATCGCGGCCGGGGATGTTGATCTGGAGGACCATGCCGTTGGGACGCACCCAGTCGAGGGAGACCTCTTGCCGGTCCTCGCCGTCGAGCCGCGCGTGGACCCGCATCCCTGAAGGTGTTCCCGTGGTGTCGACGTGCATCACCGAGCCGGGGCGGAGCGCGCGGCGCATGTTCCGTCCGATCGTCGCGCGGTGAAGGAATGGAAGGTGAGGAAAGTCGAGCATGTTTTCCATCGCACGTGTCCAGTGCGTTCTCCATTCCTGCGTGAGGACCGAGCGCGAGAGCCGCGCATCGAGCAGTGCAGCCGGGACGCATGGCGCTCCCGCTCTCTCGACGCCCGGCTCGGTGAACAGCCAGAGCAGGCCCCCGAGTTCCTGGACCGGCAGCGCCGTCGCCGCGTGGAGCCTTCGCTTCTCCGGCGGCACCTCGTTGAGCGGGATCGTGCGGCACGCCCCCTCGGCATCGAAGCGCCACCCGTGGAACGGGCATTCGATGCACCCATCCGACCCCACCCGGCCAAGCGAGAGCGCCACCCCGCGGTGCGGGCACCGGTCGATCAGAGCCCCCGTACGGCCGCCCGCATTGCGGAACAGCACCACGTCCTCGCCGGCCACTCGAACCGATAGCGGCTTCCGTCCGAGCCGGTCCGCGACCTCGACCGGCGTCCACACCCGCGCGAACCCCTCGAACATGACAACCTCCGGCGGTGCATGATGAACTTGGTGCGCAGACCCCGACCCCGCAGACCCCGACCCAGGTCCCAGGTTGGCGCGCGGACCCCGGACCCCGGACCCCGGACCCCGGACCCCGACCCTGGTTGCGATGCCTCGGACCCAGGTTGCGATGCCTCGGACCCAGGTTGCGATGCCCAGACCCCGACCCAGGTTGGCGCGCGGACCCCGGACCCCGACCCTGGTTGCGCGGACCCCGACCCAGGTTGCGGTGCCTGGCGATGCCTGGTGCCTCGGACCCAGGTTGCGGACCCCGACCCTGGTTGGCGGGCGCCACCCAGGCTGGCGGGCGCCCTGGTTGGCGGGCGCCCTGTGTCCCGACCCATGTTGGCTATTGCGGGTTGGGGTGATTGCCCAGGTTGGGGTTGCCCTGCCCAGGCCCAGGTTGGGGTTACCACGCCATTCAGCTCTATGTTGCGATCACCACGTCATTCACGCTGGCGCCGTGAAACGTGCGCATCCACCACGTCCCCACTGGAAACAGGACGCTGCGCACACCAGCACGCCATCGTTCGAGCGCCGCCCGGTAGGATGTGCGAAACGCACGCACAGTGGCAGCAGCCGAGCGCCGTGCGTCGCCCTGATCTCGGCCAACGGCGAAGGTCGGGTTGCGCTCGCGCAGCCCCTCGAAGCTCGTGGCGCGGTCGTAAGGGGAGACCTTACTAGCCCGCTCGGCTCCCATGAAGCGGAGCCCTTGCCGCTCCACCTCCGCACGAGCCTGCGTCTCCAAGCGCTCGAGCTCGGCTGCGACCTGACAGCGAAAGGCCTCCGCATTCTCCTGGTCAATGCCCGGCGGCAGCGCGAGCGGAAGCGTCGCTTCCTCGGTCCACTGCGGATTCTCCGGGTCGAGATACACCGACGGACGCGTCGCATGGAGCGCGCCACGGCCCAGCTCCCCCACATCCACCTTGGCGCCCGGCCATTCCTTCGCATGCCCGACCAGGCCAGCGGATACAGGGTTCGCGAGCACGTAGGCGATCTTTTCCACAACCGCTGCCTGCGTCAGCAGTCGTACCGCGCTCGTGGCCTCATGGTCCCATACCGGCCCCTCCCACTTCCGCAGCACCTTCGTGCCCAGCGCGATGATGCGGTGGAAGAATTGCAGGAAGCGCGGCAGCACGCCCTGCACATCGGTTACGACCAGGTGCAGATGCGTTGACATCGCGCAAAGGGCATGCACCTCGACGCCGTAGCGGCGGGCCGAGACAGCGAGGGCATAGACCAACAGCTGGTTGATGGCCGCATCGGGACGCAGCAGCAGGTGCCGGCGCAGCACCCGACGGGTGAGGAGGTAGGTCGCGCCTGGAGTGATCTCGCGTGGCTGGCTCATGGCCGGAGCGCAGAAACAAGCAGCGTGCCGTGAGTCATAGTTAATCATTTCAATAATTTGCCTCGCTCGTAGGTTGGCGCTCGCCGAGCTCCGCCAGGTTCCGCCATGCTCGGCCGGCGCGCGCACTGCCGCCTCCACCCGCGTTGCGCCGCACCGCCTGCACCGGCACCGCCCGAACCTGGGTCGGGTCGCCCCGGCACCGCCCGAACCTGGGTCGGGTCGCCACCCGAACCTGGGTCGGGTCACGTCAACCTGGGTCGGGTCACGTCAACCTGGGTCGGGTTACGCGGGGTCGGGTTACGCGGGGTCGGGTTACGCGGGGTCGGTCACGCACGGGATCGGGTCACGCACCCCGAACCTGGGTCGGGTCACGCCTCGGCCGCCCGAACCTGGGTCGGGTCACGTCAGGGTCACGTCAACCTGGGTCGGGTCATGGGTCCACGGGTCCGCGGGGTGCTACGCTCCCGGCGCCATGGACTACCGCCATCTCGGACGCACCGGGCTGAAGGTCAGCCCCCTCTGCCTCGGCACCATGAATTTCGGCCCGGAGACCGGCGAGCCCGACAGCTTCGCCATCATGGACCGGGCGCTCGAGCACGGGATCAACTTCTTCGACACCGCCAACGTCTACGGCCGGAAGCGCGGAGAGGGGATCACCGAGCAGATCATCGGGCGCTGGCTCGCCCAGGGCGGCGGCCGGCGGGACCGCGTCGTCCTCGCCACCAAGGTGTACGGCACCATGGGCGAGGGCCCGAACGACGCGAAGCTCTCGGCCTATCACATCCGGCGCGCCTGCGAGGAGAGCCTGCGCCGCCTTCAGACCGATCGCATCGACCTCTACCAGATGCACCACATCGACCGGGGGACGCCCTGGGACGAGATCTGGCAGGCGATGGAGCAGCTCGTCCGCGAGGGCAAGATCCTCTATGTCGGCAGCAGCAACTTCGCCGGCTGGCACATCGCGCAGGCGAACGGCCTCGCCGCGCAGCGGCACTTCCTCGGCCTCGTCTCGGAGCAGTGCCTTTACAACCTGAACGCGCGCACGGTCGAGCTCGAGGTCCTGCCCGCGTGCCGCGCGTTCGGGCTCGGCGTGCTGCCCTGGAGTCCGCTCGCCGGCGGGCTGCTCGGCGGCGCCCTCCAGAAGGTGCGCGAGGGCCGGCGCTCCTCCGCCGACGCGCAGGCGCGCATCGAGAAGAACCGCCGCAGGCTGGAGGCTTACGAGGCGTTCTGCGCCGAGCTCGGCGAGAGGCCGGCCGACGTGGCCGTGGCCTGGCTGCTCCAGAACCCGGTCGTGACCTCGCCCATCCTCGGCCCGCGCACCATCGAGCAGCTCGACGGAAGCTTGCGCGCCCTCGAGATCGAGCTGTCGCCGGAGCACCTGAAGCGGCTCGACGAGATCTTCCCCGGCCCCGGCGGCGAGGCGCCGGAGGCCTACGCCTGGTAGGCTCGCTCCCGGGCCGCCTCCGCCGAGCCCCGGCCTCGGCCGGCGGCTCAGGGCGCCCGATCACCCTTTCAGCCCCGTGCGGGCGACGCCCTCGATCACGTACCGCTGCGCGGCGATGAACACCGCCAGGATCGGGGCGCTCGCCACCACGGCCCCTGCCGTGACCAGGGCGTAGTCGGTGGTGTGGGCTCCCTGCAGCAGCGCCAGCCCGGGCGAGAGCGTGAGCTTCTCGGGGTTGAACAGCACGTAGATGGGCCAGAGGAAGTCGTTCCAGTTGCTGAGCAGGCAGAGCACGGCCAGCGTGGCCAGGGCCGGCTTCGACAGGGGCAGCACGATCTTCCAGAACACCTCGAGCCGGCTGGCGCCGTCGAGCGCGGCGGCCTCCTCGAGCTCCCGCGGGAACCCGAGGAAAAACTGCCGCAAGAAGAACACGCCGAAGGCCGAGGCGGCCGGCGGCACCACCAGCGCAGGCAGCCTGTCGAGCCAGCCGAGCTCCCTGACGATCAGGTAGTTCGAGGGCAGGAAGATGACCGGCGGGATGAACAGCGTCGAGACGATCGCGACGAGCACGAGCCGCTTGCCGCGGAACTCCATGCGCGCCAGCGCGTAGGCGGCCGGGGCGGCCGTCGCCAGCACGAGCAGCGCGTGGGCCACGGCGGCGAGGACGCTGTTCAGGAGCCAGCGAAACACCGGCGTCCGGGAGCTCGCGCTGGCGAGCGCCTCGTAGCTCTCCAGGGTGACCTGCGTCGGGACCAGGGTGGGAGGCACCGCCGTGGCCTCCGAGGGCGACTTCAGCGAGGTGAGCACCATCCAGATCACCGGGGCGATGTAGGCCACCGTGAGGAGGATCAGCGTGGCGTACGACAGGGCTCTCCCGGCGCTCCGGCGGCGGGCGACAGGACGACGCTCCTCGCGCAGCAGGAGGCTCACGCGCCCTCCTCGCCGCGGCCCCGGCCGAAGAACAGCAGGAACGTGCCGAGGTTCAGGAGCGCGAGGAAGAAGGCGTGGACATAGCTCATCGCCGCCGCGCTGCCGAGCCGGAAGTTCCGGAACCCTTCCTCGGCGATGTACATGATGGTGGTGCGGGTCTCGCTGCCCGGTCCGCCCCCGGTGACCAGGTACGCCTGCCCGAACATGTTGGCGGACGCGAGCAGCGTCATCGTCACGACGAACACGAACACCGGCCTGAGCCCCGGCAAGGTGACGTGCCGGAACTGCTGCCAGCGGGTAGCGCCGTCGATCCGGGCCGCTTCGTAGAGCTCCCGGTGGATGTTCTGCAGCCCGGCCAGGTAGATCACGGCGTTATAACCGAGGGTCCACCACACGGTCATGCCCACCAGCGAGATCCACACCCAGGGCGTCGCCGTGGTCCAGCCCGTGTCCGAGGGCAACCCCACCTTCCCGAGCAGGTGATTGATCGCGCCGACGTGCGGATCGAGCAGCAAGCGCCACATCAGCGCCACCACCGCCACGCCGAGCACGTAGGGCGCAAAGAACATGGCGCGGAAGAACGACCGGCCAGGAAAGCGCCGGTTGAGCGCCAGCGCGACGAGCAGCGGAAACGCCACCAGGACGGGCACGCTCAGCGCCGTGAAGATCGCGGTGGCCCGCAGCGATCGCCAGAAGTTGCCGCGGATCGGCGAGCCGGACCGGAACAGATCCACGTAGTTGTCGAGGCCCACCCAGGGCTTCCAGGGCAGGAACGGGTCCCAGTCATGGAGGCTGATCCACAGGCCGAGGAAGATCGGCACCACGACGAAGAGGCCGAACAGCGCGAGGTACGGCGCGAGGAACAGGTAGGGAGTCCATGCCCGCGAGCGCGCGAAGCGGCGCCGGAGCCGGCCGGCGCTGGTGGCGCTCTGCTCGCCGCCCTGCGCCCCGGCCTGGCCTGGCTCCTCCACGAGGGGCGCGTCGATCGCGGTCACGTCGCCCTCCCGAACTTCCTCAGGTTGTCCGAGAGCAGCGCGTCAGCCGCGCGGGCCGCGCGGTCCAGGGCCTCCCTCGGCGGCGCCCTCAGCAGCACGGCCTCGTTCACCGCCAGATCGAGCGTCGACGCCCTCACCGAGTCGATCCCGGCGATCGCCGGCGGGAAGCGGACATGAGGGATCTGCGTGGCGAAGATCGCCTGTTCCGTCATGCGCAGGAACGCGGCGCTCTCCCGCGCTTCCCGCCGCGCCGGCACCATGCCGGCCTCCGCCCACTCGATGGAATGCCTGCTGAGCCAGTCGAGGAAGACCACCGAGGCCTTTAGGCGGCGCTGGCCGTCCCGTGGCTGTCGGGGGAGCACGAGGTTGTGCGAATTGCCCCAGACCGCCTCCCGCGGGCCGATCGCGGGCACCGGGGCGACGCCCCACTCGAGCCCGGGGATCGCCCTGTAGACATGGATCATCCAGATGCCGTTCCAGAGGAAGGCGTTCCGGTTGTTGGTGAAGGCGATGCTGTCGGCGTCCTGGCCGACGTCGCGCGGGCTGTAGCCCCGCTGGATCAGCTCGATCATGAAATCGAGCGCCTCGACCCCGGCTTCGGAGTTGAACGTGGCCCGGGCGCCGTCCTCGGAGAACAGCTCGCCCCCGAGCTGCCACAGGAGCGACTGGAACATCAGCCCGCCGGTGAACAGGACCGGCGACACCCACGATCCCTGGATCCCCCTCCCCTTGAGCTGCTCGAGGACGGCCAGGTAGTCGCGCCGGGTGCGGGGCAGCGCCGCGTCGCCGAGACCGGCGTCGGCGAGCACGGTGCGGTTGTAGTAGAGGCCCAGCGGGTGGACATCGAGGGGAATACCGTAGCGATGCCCCCTGAAGACGCCCGCATTCCAGAGCGTCCGGGAGAAGTCGCCGGCTCCGAGGCCGAGCGCCTCGACCACCTCGTCGAGCGGGAGGATGGTGTGATGGACCGCCGCCGTGGCCAGCTGGTCCGCGTGCATGACGGCCACGTCGGGCCCGTGGCCGCTGTCGACCGCGGCCGGCAGCTTCTGGTAGAAGTCGCCCCATCGGGTGACGCTCATCCGCACCGTGATGTTGTCGTGCTCGCGGTTGAACCGCTCGAGGAGCCGCTCCATGGGCGGCCTGTCGCCGCCGGTGAAGCCGGTCCAGAACGAGAGCTCGAGGGCCGGTCCGGCGTAGCCCCGGCTGCCGCCAGCGGCGACGGCGGCCTGGTCGCGCACGTCGACCGGCTCGCCACGGCAGCCGAGGAGCAGCAGGCCCGACGTCGCGCCCAGGGCGGCGAGGACGTCACGCCGGCTCGCCTGCCGCGCTCGATCCCCCTGTGCTCCCGGTGCTCGCCGTGCTCCCGGCGCTCGCGTTCTCTGCATTGGCCCTCCGCTCACGCACGCAGTCCCGCCGCGGGGGGCACTCGCTATCGGCCTGTTGCCCGCGACCGAGCTGAGCCGCAACTCACCCCCGGTCCCTCGGCTACTGGCGGTTTACATCGGCGCCATTCCACGTCCAGCAGAATATGCTCATAGCGGACAGACGATCTCGTCCGTGGGCGAGCGCTGTCGTTGGCTGGCTCCCCGCGCGGGCGCTCTTCTCCAGCGATCTCGTGGAGGGCGACGGTGATTTCGGCCGGGCGGGCGCGTGGGTGCCGTGCGCCGCCGGCGGGGATCAGCGGTGCGCCGGATCGCGCGGCGCCGGCGCGGCGGTCGCCGGCGGCTCCGGCGGGCCGGGGGAGGCGGCTCGGAGGACTGCGCCGCCGCTCTTCGCGCCGACCAGGACCGTATCGACGACCGCCTGCAGGACGCTGTCGTCGACGGGCTCGCGCAGCTGGAAGAGGCGGTGCGCGAGGGGGCTGCGGATCATCTCGATGATGAGCCTGAGATCGCTGCCCCGAGGCAGCTCGCCGCGCGCGACGGCGCGCTCGAGCACCTCCCGCCAGGGGGCGAAGCGCTCGCCATCGCACGCGCGGGCGAACGCCTCGACCTCCGGCAGGTGCAGCTCGGCGAGGAGCACACGGTAGATCCCGTGGCCCACCGGCATCGACGCGACAGCGACGATCCGGCGCACCAGCTCGAGCAGGTCGAGCCGCAGCGAGCCGGTATCCGGCGCCTCGCCGTCGCCGTCGACGAGCGAGCGCAGGGTCGCCTTGACGAGCTCGGCCTTCGTCGGCCAGCGACGGTAGACGGTCGTCTTGTTCACGCCGGCCAGCGCGGCCACGTCCTCGATCCGCAGCGCCATGTAGCCCACGCGCGCGAGCTCCGCGGCGGCCGCGTGCATCACGGCGCGCACGACGCGCTCGCTGCGGCCGCCGGGTCGTGCGCCGCGCGCGCCAGTGCGTCGCCGGGGCGTGGGCGCGGGCTCCGTGGCCGACGGATCATCGAGAGAGGGTTCTGCGACGCTCTGCGTCATGGCACCGCCTTGAGCGAGGTGGGAATGGGATGCGGCCCTATTATGGCAACATTTGGTTGCCTTTGTTGAGACCCATGGTAAATCCAACATGCAACTGCATGTTGCCTTAATCGAAGCCACCGGGCACCCCAACCTCGGTCGGGCACCCCAACCTCGGTCGGGCACCCCAACCTCGGTCGGGCACCCCAACCTCGGTCGGGCACCCCAACCTCGGTCGCGGGCACCCCAACCTCGGTCGGGCACCCCAACCTCGGTCGGGCACCCCACCCCAACCTCGGTCGGGCACCCCACCCCAACCTCGGTCGGGCACCCCAACCTCGGTCGGGCACCCCAACCTCGGTCGCGGTGCCCGCTCGCGCGGGTGGTCGCGCCGCATGGTCGCGGCGGGGTGAGCATCGCGGTGGGCGGCGACGCGCGCTTGCGCCCGTGCAGGACGGAACGGAGGGAACTCATGCATCGCACATTCAATGTCTTCACCCCCGAGGTCATCGAGAACCCCTACCCCCAGTACGCCGAGCTGCGCGAGAGCGCGCCGATCTGCCGGCTCGAGCCTTACGACGCCTGGGGCGTGACCCGCTACGACGATGTCGTGCACGTCCTCAAGCACCCGGAGCTCTTCTCGTCCTCCGGCACCTTCCAGGCGAGGGTGCGGATGCAGGACGAGCGGCTCCAGCGCGAGCCCCTGATCATCAGCGAGGTGAACGTCATCTCGACCGATCCGCCGATCCACACCCAGCTGCGCAAGCTCATCAGCGGCGCGTTCACGCCGAGGGCGATCGCGCGGCTGGAGGAGCGGGTCCGCGCGATCGCGACCGAGCACATCGACCGCATCCTCGCGAAGGACACCTTCGACCTGATGGAGGACCTGGCGGTTCCGTTGCCGGTCACGGTCATCGCCGAGATGCTCGGCGTCGACCCGTCCCTGCGCGCAGATTTCAAGCGCTGGTCGGACGACGCCGTGAACGCGGGCATCGGGCGGCTCGGCGACGGGGAGGTCGAGCACATCCTGCGGAGCCGCCGCGAGATGCGCGCCTACTTCCGGGAGGCGCTCGCCGAGCGGAAGCGGCGCCCGCGCGAGGATCTCATCGGCGACCTCCTCCGCGGCGAGGGGGAGTACGGCGCGCTGACGGAGGATGACGTGCTCGGCATGGTGGTCCTCCTGCTCGTCGCGGGCAACGAGACCACGACCAACCTGCTCGGCAACGGCATCGCCACGCTCCTCGATCACCCCGACGCGCTCCGGCGTCTTCGCGAGGATCCCGCCCTGATCCCGGGCTTCATCGAGGAGGTCCTCCGCTATGATGGACCGGTGCGGATGCTCACCCGCCGGGCGACCCAGGACGTGACCCTCGCCGGCATCACGATCCCGAAGGATTCGATCGTGATGCCGATCGTCGCGTCGGCGAACCGGGATCCCGCGCAGTTCCCCGATCCGGACAGGTTCGACATCACCCGGGAGCAGCGCGGGCACGTGGCGTTCGGCCACGGCATTCACTTCTGCGTGGGCGCGCCCCTGTCCCGGCTCGAGGGCAGGATCGCCTTCGAGGAGATCTTCCGGCGGCTGCCTCCGTTCTCGCGCGAGCCAGGGCCGCTGATGTGGAACCCGTCGGTCTCCCTGCGCGGGCTGAAGAGCCTTCCCCTGCGCTTCGACCGGAGCGCGCCGGCCGCGTGACGCATCCCCGGGAAGGGAGCCCCAGGAGACCATGACCGCGCCCTGGATCGCCGAGCACCGCATCCCCGACGCGCTCGCGGCGCAGCTCATCGGGGACGCGTTCCCGGCGCTCCGCCCGGTCCGCCTGGAGCTCCTCGGCGAGGGCTGGGACAACGTGGCCTACCTGGTTCATGGCGAGCTCATCTTCCGGTTCCCGCGCCGCCAGGCGGCCGTCCCGCTCCTGGAAAGGGAGCACCGCCTGCTCCCGGCGCTGGCCCCCCGGCTCCCGCTCGCCATCCCGGTCCCTGAGCTGTTCGGTCGGGCCGCAGCGGGCCCGTATCGCTGGCCGTTCCTCGGATACCGAAACGTCGCGGGAGAGACGGCCTGCCGGGCGAACCTCGACGAGCGCGAGCGGAGCGCGCTCGCCGCGCCCCTCGCGCGCTTCCTGGCCGCGCTCCACGCCTTTCCGACCGGAGAAGCGAGGCGCCTCGGCATGCCCCCGGACCCCATCGGCAAGCTGGATCTCGCGGCGAGGATCCCGCAGGCGCGCGAGCGCCTGGAGAGGATGCGCGCGCTCGGCCTGCTCCGGGACGTTCGACCCTGGTCGGAGCGCCTCGAAGCGGGCGCCGATCTCCGCGCGTCCGAGGATCTCCGCGTCGTCCATGGAGACCTGTACGCTCGGCACCTCCTGGTGAGCGCCGGCCCGGCCCGGGCGCTCTGTGGGGTCATCGACTGGGGCGACCTTCACCTGGGTGACCCCGCGGTGGATCTGAGCGTCGCGCACAGCGTCCTCCCGCCCGAGGCGCACGACACCTTCCGGGCGACCTACGGCGAGATCGACGAGCGCAGGTGGGAGCTCGCGCGGATCCGGGCGATTCATCACTCCGCGGCGGTGGTCCTGTATGGCCACGATATCGGAGACAGCGCCCTCGTGCGCGAGGGGCTTCGGATCTTTCGCTGACGCTGGCGGCCTTGCCTCCGCGCACCGCTCGCCGCCTCCCCCTCACCGAGGGCCCCGCGCGGCGGCCCTCGCGCCCGCCTCACATCGAGTAACCGCCCCCCTGCCCCTCCGGCGACGGGCTCTCCTGCTCGTACAGCTCCTCCACCGTCTTGGTGTGCTCCGAGAGCGGCGGCAGCTCCGAAGGATCATAGTCGGGCGCGACCCAGAAGACCTCGGGCGCGGGCTTGTACTCGCTCGTATAGCTTCGCTCGCCGATCCTGCCGTCCTTGTAACGGAGGGTGACGAACGATCTCACGTCGTACCCGCAAGAGCCCTTCTGATGACGGCGCACCTTGCCCTCGGAGAGCTCGGACTTCACGTAGATCCGCCGGACGAAATCGTCGGTGTGCTCGGCCGCGACGTGGTGCTCCACCTCCGCCACCGGATCGCCGCCCAGGATCTCGACGCGGATCACCGTGGGCGTGGGCAGGTACGCTCGGATCATGATCGGGAACGGCAGCGTGTTCCTGATCTTCAGATCCGACTCCGGATAGGTCACCATCGCGTCGAGGCCCATGGGGATGTAGGCGCTCGGGCGGGAGTGGCTCTGCCGGTCCGGCGTGTCGAGCGCGCCGAAGAGCGACGCGGCGTAGAGCGTGCTGGAGACCTGACAGGTCCCCCCGCCATAGCCGGGGATCATCTCGTCGCCGAGGATCTCCGGGGCGATGGTGAACCCGTTCTTGCGCGTCCGCGGGCCGACGTGGGTGTTGAACGAGAAGGTCTCCCCGGGCGCCAGGATGGTGCCGTCGATCCGGGCCGCCGCGTTCGCGATGTTGGCCGCCCGGCCGGCCTCCTTGCCGTGCCGCTTGAACTTCGTCTCGTAGACCGCAACGACCTTGCTGACGTCCACGTTCACCAGTTCCGAGACCACGACCGCCGGCGCGATGGGCCGCACCGCGAGCGCGACGACCTCCTCCTCGTCGTGGCTCCCGGCCCGCAGCGCCTCGATCGACGCCTCGATGTCGAGCTCCCGGCCGGGCTGCTCCGGGATCTTGCGCCGGTTCGCGAGATCGAGGCGCGCGTCCACCGGCGCCCGGTAGACCTGGGGCGCGAGCCGCTCGAAGAGCGCGCGGGCCCGCTGCTCGTCGAGCGACCAGACGAGCGGCACGTCGATCTCCCCGCGCCGCGCCCGCCGGGCCTCCCGGATCCGGCGCAGCCAGGGCCCCTCGTGCCCGACGCGCTCCGCGGCCGCGAGCGTCGCCGCCACGTCGACCTCGACGCCCGCCTCGCCCAGCGTCGCGGTGAGCGCCACGTCGTCATGGTGGAACCGGACGACCCGCTCGCGGAGCGCGTCGCGCCTCGACCCGAGCCAGGCCGCGGGCGAGGCCCCGTCCGGCACGACACGCTCGTCGATCGAGAGCCCACGGACGATCGGAGAGGCCGGCAGCGCCTCACGCACCGCCACGGCAGCGCCCACGCCGGCGGACGCGCCGAGCGCCAAGACCAGGACAACGGCCCTCGTATCCACGGCGGCTCGCCATGGTAGCCGGATCCAGGACGAGCTGGAAGATCGCTGGACCTCGAGCGACCGGAAAAAAGAAGGCGCCGCCTCCGGAGAGCGGGCCCCAAGGAGGCCTCGCCTCCGGAGAGAGCGCTCCCGCCGAGCGCCGGAGCCCTAGCCGGGCGAGCTCAGCCGCCGCCCACGAAATGCACGATCTCGATCACGTCCCCCTCGGCGAGCTCGGCGGCCGTGTGCTCCGCGCGCGGCACCACCTGGCCGTTGCGCTCCACCGCCACGGGCCCGTCGGTCAGCCCGAGCAGCTCCACGAGACGTCGCACCGTGACCGCCGCCGGCACCTCACGCGCTTCCCCGTTCACCCTGATGTTCATGCTCCCCTCACCTCCCCCCCGAAGCGCCCCGCGCGCCGCTCGCGGCCGCGGCCCCGGCGAGCGCCGCCCGGAAGCGCCGCGCGTTCTCCACGTAGCTCGCCGCGCCCATCCTGCCGAGCTCGGCCTGCTCCGGCCTCACCTCGCCCACCACCCTCGCCGGGTTGCCGCGCACCAGCGACCGCGGCGGGATCACCTTCCCCGGCGGCACCACCGCGCCCGCGGCGATCACCGACCGCTCCCCGATCCTGACGTTGTCGAGCAGGATGCTCCCCATCCCGATCAGGCACCCGTCCTCGACGACGCAGCCGTGCAGGATCGCGCCGTGCCCGATGGTCACGTCGGCGCCGACGATCGTCTCGGAGACGCCGCCGGTCAGGTGCAGGCACGCGAGATCCTGCACGTTGGTCCGCGCGCCGACGCGGATCGCGCCGATGTCTCCGCGCAGCACCGCGCCGAACCACACGCTCGCCTCGTCGCCGAGCTCGACGTCGCCGATCACGGTCGCGTTCGGCGCGAGGAAGACGTCGCGCCCGAGGCGCGGCGACACCCCGTCGAGATCCAGGACGAGCGCCACGTCAGCCTCCCTCGGCCGAAAGCACGGGCAGCGCGCGGCGGGCCGGGCGCCCCGGCTCCGCGCCGCCCCGCTGCCGCGGCCGGGCCGCGGCGCGCGCCGCCCCGGTGAGCTCGGCCTGCAGCGAGTGCTTGTTCGCCCGCACCACCGCGACCTCCACGATCTCGCCGAGCAGATCGAGCTCCTCCGCGCCCTCGATGTGCGCGATCTCGTGGCGGCCCGTCCGGCCCGACCAGAGCGCGCCGCCGGGGCCGCCGTGGCCGCGCTCCTTGTCGCGCCCCTCGACGAGCACCTCTTGCGTCGTGCCCACGAGGCCCTGGAGGTGCGCGGAGAGGAGCGCCTCGCTCTCCTCGAACAGCCGCGAGAGCCGCGCTCCCTTCACGTCCTCCGGCACGTCGTCCGGGAGCCTGAGCGCGGGCGTGTGCGGGCGGCGCGAGTACTTGAAGCCGAACAGCCCCTTGAACCCCACCTCGCGCACGAGCGACAGCGTCGCCGCGAAGTCGTCCTCCGTCTCGCCCGGGAAGCCCACGATGATGTCGGTCGACAGCGAGAGCCCCGGGACCGCCGCGGCCAGCGCCCGCGTCCGCGCGACGTACTCGGCTCGCGTGTAGCGGCGGATCATCCGCCGGAGGACCCGGTCGCTGCCCGACTGCACCGGCAGGTGCACGTGCCGCGGCAGCACCGCGAGCTCCGCGTGCGCGAGGATCAGCGAGGGCGTGAGGTGCCGCGGGTGCGGGCTCGTGTACCGCAGGCGCGCGAGGCCGGGGACGTCCGCCGCGATCCGGCGCAGGAGCGCCGCGAACTCGCTCTCGTCGGGGTCGTCGGGGCTCGCCCCGGGGGCGGCCGGCAGCGCGCCGAGCGGGTCGCGGTAGCTGTTCACGGTCTGGCCGAGCAGCGTGACCTCGCGCGTGCCCGCGGCCACGAGGCCCGCGATCTCGGCCACGATCTCGTCGCTCGGCCGGTACCGCTCCGGTCCGCGGGTGTACGGCACGACGCAGAACGAGCAGCGCTCGTCGCAGCCCTTCATGATGGTGACGAACGCCGTCGGCGCGCGGCCCGGCGCGCCCTGGGCCGACGCGCCCTGGGGCGGCGACGCCGCGAGGAACCGGGGCGCCTCGGTGTCGAACACGGTGCGCGCGATCGGCAGCCCGCCGAGCGCGAGATCGCCGAGCAGGCCCGGCAGCTCGGGGATGTTGTCCGGCCCGACCACCACGTCGATCGCCCGCATCTGCTTGAGGAGGCGCTCCCCCTCCTGCTGCGCCACGCAGCCCGCCACCACGAGCACCCGGTCCGGACGCTCTCGCTTCCAGCGGGCGAGCCTCCCCACCTCGCTCCGCAGCTTCTGCTCGGCCTTCTCGCGCACGCTGCACGTGTTGAGCACGAGCACGTCCGCCTCGTCGGGGTCGCCGGCCTCGGCGTAGCCGGCGCGGCGGAGCACGTCGTGCATCCGCTCGGAGTCGTGCACGTTCATCTGACAGCCGAACGTCGTGATCGCATACCGGGGCATGGAAGCGAGGACCCTCTAACAGAAGGGGCCCGAGGCCGCCACCTCGCGCGCCGCGCGGACGGATCCGCCGCCAGGGCCCCGGGGCATGGCTCACCCGGCATGGCTCACCCAGGTTGGGCATGGCTCAGGTTGGGCATGGCTCGCCCAGGTTGCGGCCCGGCTCACCCAGGTTGCGGCCCGGCTCACCCAGGTTGCGGCCCGGGTCACCCAGGTTGCGACCCGGCTCCCAGGTTGCGGCCCGGCTCCGGGCCCGGGCTCACCCAGGTTGCCGGGCCCCGGGCTCACCCAGGTTGTGCCGGACGCGCCCGTCCCGGACGCGCCCAGGTTGCCGGACGCGCACCGGCCTCGCGCCGACGGCTCAGGCCGTCGCAGGCACACTGGACAGATCGGACGCTCGCTTCCGCCGATGCGCGCGGCCGGGCGCCCCGCGGCGCCGCGAATCGCCAAAAGGACGCAAGCGGCACGCGGTACCATGATAGAAAAAATCGAGGCGGAGGAGACGCGATGGCGAAGCTGGAGAACCTGGTAAAATTGCTCGATCGCTCGGTCGATCTGTATGGCCCCCGGCCGCTGTTCGGCACCAAGACGGAAGGCCGCTGGGACTGGATCACGTACGCGGAGTTCGGGCAGCGCGTCACCAGGTTCCGCGGCGGACTGGCCTCGCTCGGGATCCAGCGGGGCGACCGGGTGGCCCTCATCTCCAACAACCGCGTCGAGTGGGCGGTCGCGGCGTACGCCTGCTTCACCCTGGGGGTCGCCGTCGTGCCGATGTACGAGGCGCAGCTCGCGAGCGAATGGGCGTTCATCATCAACGATTGCGAGGCCGTGGCCGCGATCGTCGCGACGCCGCAGATCTTCGAGAAGTGCAAGGAGATCCCCGAAAAAGCGCCCTCGCTGAAGCACCTCATCTGTCTGTTCGAGCCGAACGGCGGCGCCGAGGCCCCCTCCGCGCGGACCACCTCGTACGAGGCGCTCCTCGAAGCGGGCGAGGAGAGCCCGGCCCCGGCCATCGAGCCGACGTCGCGGGACACGGCGTGCCTCATCTACACGTCCGGCACCACCGGCCATCCCAAGGGGGTCATCCTCTCGCACGGCAACATCGCCTCCAACGTCTGCGCCGTGCTCGAGCTCATCCCGTTCGGCCCCAGCGACCGGAGCCTGTCGTTCCTCCCCTGGGCCCACTCGTTCGGGCACACAGGGGAGCTCCACGTGATGATCACGGTGGGCGCCTCGATGGCGATCAGCGAGTCGGTCGACCGGATCATCCCGAACCTCGCCGAGGTGCAGCCCACCGTGCTGATGAGCGTCCCGCGGATCTTCAACCGCATCTACGAGGGCGTGCACAAGCAGATGTCGGAGAAGCCGGCGCTCATCCAGAACCTCTTCCGCGCCGGGCTGCGCGCCGCCACGAAGCAGAACCGGGGCGACGCGCTCGGCCTCGTCGAGCGGCTCACGCTGGCGGCGGCGGACAGGGTCGTCTTCTCGAAGATCCGCGCCAAGTTCGGCGGCAAGCTGAAATACGCGATCAGCGGCGGCGCGGCGCTCTCGCGCGAGGTGGCCGAGTTCGTGGACGCGCTCGGCATCACCGTGTACGAGGGCTACGGCCTCACCGAGACATCGCCGATCGCCGCGGTCAACTACCCGGGAGCCCGCCGCCTCGGGAGCGTGGGCAAGCCGATCCCGGGCGTCCGGATCGTCATCGACAAGTCGGAGACGCACGACCCGAAGCAGGGCGAGATCGTCGTCCACGGCCCCAACGTGATGATGGGCTATTACAAGCGCGACGAGGAGAACAAGGCCGTCTTCACGGAGGACGGCGGCTTCCGCACGGGCGATCTCGGCTACCTCGACGAGCAGGGATACCTCCACATCACCGGACGCATCAAGGAGCAGTACAAGCTCGAGAACGGCAAGTACGTCGCGCCCGCGCCGCTCGAGGAGAAGCTCAAGCTGTCCCCGCTCATCAGCAGCGCGATGGTCTACGGCGACAACCGCCCCTTCAACGTGGCCTTGATCGTGCCTGAGATGGCGGAGCTCACCGCGTGGGCGCGGGGCGAGGGGCTCTCGTTCGAGTCGCCCGAGGCGATGCTGAAGCACCCGCGGGTGATCGCGCGCGTCCAGGCGGAGGTCGACAGGTGCTCCAGTGATTTCAAGTCGTTCGAGAAGATCAAGAAGGTCGCCCTCACCGCCGAGGACTTCACCGCGGAGAACGGCATGCTCACGCCGACCCTGAAGCTGAAGCGGCGCGTCGCCCTCCAGAAGCACAGCGCCACGCTCGAGGCGCTCTATGCCGGCGCGGCGCGGGACGAGCGGCGCGACGCCGCGTCGCCGGGCTGAGCCCCCGGCACACCGCCGCCGCCCGGGGCCCCCGGCGCATCGCCGCCGCCCGGGGCCCCCGGCGCATCGCCGCCTTCCTCCCTCATCCGCCCTCCGCCCACATCCTCTCCCCTCCGGGCGCGCGTTCGCGTACGCTGGGCGCTGGCCAACGGTCAGGACCACGGATGGGAGCGGGATGACGACGACAGGCACCCCCAGGCGAACGCTGTATCCCGAGATCGAGCCGTACCGCGCCGGGCGGCTGCGCGTCTCCGATCTTCACGAGATCTATTTCGAGGAGTCGGGCAACCCGCGCGGCAAGCCGGTCGTCTTCGTGCACGGCGGCCCCGGCGGCGGCACGGAGCCGAAGCAGCGGCGGTTCTTCGATCCGGCCGCGTACCGGATCGTGCTCTTCGACCAGCGGGGCTGCGGCCGGAGCACGCCGTACGCGAGCCTGGAAGAGAACACCACCTGGCACCTCGTCGCGGACATGGAGGCGCTGCGCGAGCACCTCGGCGTCGAGCGCTGGCAGGTGTTCGGCGGCTCGTGGGGGAGCACGCTCGCCCTGGCCTACGCCGAGAAGCACCCGGAGCGGGTGACGGAGCTCGTGCTGCGCGGCATCTTCCTCCTGCGGAAGCAGGAGCTCGACTGGTTCTACCAGCGGGGCGCGAGCGCCATCTTCCCGGACGCGTGGGAGGAGTACCTCGCGTTCATCCCGGAGGCCGAGCGGGGCGACCTGCTCGCGGCCTACCACCGGCGGCTCACGAGCCCCGATCCCGAGGTGCGGGGGCGCGCGGCGCGCGCGTGGAGCGTCTGGGAGGGGCGGACGAGCTGCCTGTTCATCAACAACGACCTGGTCGCGAAGACGGCGGGCGACGAGTTCGCGCTCGCGTTCGCCCGCATCGAGTGCCACTACTTCGTGAACAAGGGCTTCTTCGCGACGGAGACGCAGCTGCTCGACGAGGTGCACCGGATACGCCACATCCCGACCGTGATCGTGCAGGGCCGCTACGACATCGTCTGTCCGGCGGAGAGCGCCTGGGCGCTCCACCGGGCGTTCCCCGAGGCCGATCTGCGCATCGTGGCGGACGCGGGGCACTCGGCGATGGAGCCGGGCATCCTGCACGAGCTGGTCGAGGCGACCGACAGGTTCCGGTGAGGCGCGCCACCGGACGCCGGGGGGAGCGCGCCGAGGCCTCACGGCCGAGCCTGATTTGCCGCTCCACGACCGAGCCTGGCTCGTCGATCCACGGCCGCGCCCGTTCCTCCAGACCATGGCCGAGCCTGGGATAACCGCGGTACGACAAACACCGTATTTCGCGCTCCTCGCCGTCCTGACAGGCGCCCTCGCCCGCGCTCGTTCACGCTGGATTCGGACCCGAGCGGCCTCCCTCGACTGCCTGGCTGGCGGCGTTCGGGCTCGGTCTCCCACGCTCGGTCGCTCCGGCCGCTTGCGCCACGTGGTGTCGGTCTCTAACGTAGACCGAGGGAATGTGGAATTCCCTGTGGAGGCTTATGGCAACCAAGGCAGCACGGAAGACGTGGATCCTGGTCTCCGACGCGAGCCGGGCCCAGCTCTACCGCGAGGAGCCTGCGGGCAAAGGGTTTACCCTGCTCGAGTCCTATGATCACGAGGAGAGCCGCGCGCGCGTGCGCGATCTCATGGCTGACGCGGCCGGCCGGAAGCCGAACGGCACCCCGGGGGGCAACGGGCTCATCCCGGGCGCAGGGGGCGGCGCTGGCGCCACGTACCTCGGCCGCCCCGGCGCCGCGCCCGACACCGACCCGAAGGAGGTCGAGGCGCAGAAGTTCGCGCACGAGCTCGCGGACGTCCTGGAGAGGGGGTTGAACGACCACGCCTACGACGCGCTGGTGCTCATCGCGCCGCCGCAGTTCCTCGGCCTGCTGCGCGCCACGGTGACCAAGCAGGTCAGCCATCGCATCGAGTCGAGCGTGGACAAGGACCTGAGCTGGCTGGACGGCCCCCGGCTCACCGAGCGCCTGCGCGAGCTGCGGGCCGGATAGGCCCGCTCCCCTCGAAGGTGTACGCGACGCCGAGCCCCACCACGTTCGCGCGGGCGCTGTAGGCGCCGCCGTTGATGGTCACCGGGCTCCTCGGCGGATTGGCCCGCACCGGGCTCAGCTGCGGGATCCGCGCGTCCTCGGGGCGGACCCTCCCGTCCGCGGCGAAGACGTGCGCGTAGCTCGCGTCCACGCGCCACGGGCCGAGGTGCACGCCGAGGCCGGCCGCGGCGGTCAGCCTCGGCGTGTCGATCGTGAGGACCGACAGGTACGCTTCCGGGACGGCGCTCTCCTCGAGGCTGAGCCCGGCCCGCAGGTCCCATGCCCTGCCCAGGAGCTCGACGGCGTACTCCCCGCCGAGCCTCGCGGACAGCGCGTTCCGGAACCTCCGCGGAAACACGACCCTGGGGACACGGAACTCCTCCGGGAAGCCGGCGACGTCCCGCAACACCACGCCGTCGGGCTCGACGCGGATGTCGTCGTGCAGGCTCCACCCCTCGAGGCCGAGCCCGATCTCCACGCGCAGCGCCTCCACGGGCCGCGCCTCGACGCCGACGCGCAGGAGGTACGGCAGCTCGAACGACACATCGGCGTCCTCGCCCTGCTGGGTGGCGCGCTCGAACACGGGCGCCGCGGGGAGGCGCGCCCGGAACGTCGCCGGGGCGCGCACCCAGACCGGGAGCTGGAAGGCCGCGCCGACGCGCCACCTCGGACTCGGGATCCAGAGCGCGCCGAGCTGGCCGGTCGGCGCCACGATGGGCCCGACGCCGAGCTCGGAATGGATGTCCCACTCCGGATCCTCGGGGGCGCAGAACATCCGCTCGGGGACGCACCCGGAGACGGCCACCCGGCTGTTGAACGTGCCGACCAGCGCCCCGAGCGAGGCGCCGAGGCGGAGCGCTCGCGACGGCGCGTAGGCCGCGCCGGCCCCGACGAACGCGAGCGCCGAGCCCTCGAGCGACAGCAGCGCATAACGCTGCGGCGCCGGCTCGCCCTTCACCTGCTCCGGATAGCTGGAGATGGGCGCATACGGCGCCCACATGCCGCCCCAGACGACCCATCGATCATGCACCTTGAACGAGGCGGCGAGCGTGGGGATCGGCAGCACCGGCGCGCTGCCGGTCACCGCATCCATCGTCTGCACGAAGCGCGCCCCCGTCGGCTCGCCGGTGTTCGGGTCGAGCTGCCGCACGATCGCCTGCCGCGTGTGCTCGCCGCGCCACGCGAACAGCCCGACGTCGACGAGGAGCTGGCTGCCCGCCTCGTAGACGCCCGCGGGGTTGTAGGCGATGGCCCCGAGGTCGTCGCCGCCGGCGATGTAGGCCCCGCCGCGGGACAGCGGGCGGACGCCGCGATCGGTGAAGTACAGCCCGGCCGCGCGCGCGTCGCGCGGGGGCGAGAGGAGCGCTCCCGCGGCGAGCGCCGCGGCGAGGAGCGCGGCGCGGTTCGTGAGCTTCTGCATGGGGCTCACTCGCGAGGTCGCTCCTGGAGAATGGCGTAGATCTGCTCGAGCCCGCGCGTCTCGTCGAGCAGGAAGCCTCGCGCCGCCGTGAACACCTGCTGATAGTCCCCGGCCGAGAGCGGGCCTGTGCTCTCCGCGTCGACGCGGTTCACGTCGGCGATCGCCTCCAGGAAGATCTGGATCGGCGCGCGTCCGTCCGCCATCGGCGAGACGAGCGCCGGGAGCACCTGATCCATCACGTGGTACCGGTCGTATCGATCCTCGTTGAGCGCCTGGAGCACCTTGAGCCCGGTGTCGGCGGCGCCCGGCCCGTCGGGATCCCCCTCCGGGCTCAGCGCCACGGCCCCAGCCCGGAGGAGCGGGGCGAGCACGTCGTCGCCGGCGAGGATCTGGAGGCCGTCGACCGCCGTCGCGAGCAGCGACCGGAAGGCAGGGCCGCCTTCGCCCCCGCCGAGCAGGTGCGTGAGGAATTTCTCGATCTCCCGCCGCGCCGGCTCGTGCGCGCGGAGCGACTCCATGACATCGACGAGGCCGGCGAAGAGCGGGTGGCTCAGGAGGTCGGCCGCCTTCGCGCCGAGCTCCTCGCGCGCCCACGCGCACCGCCCGGTCGCCTCGCGATCGGGGCAGCGCGCGTTCAGCTGCTCGCGCAGCGCGCGCAGGACGACGGCGCCGATCCTCGGGAGCGCGCGGTTCTTGAACCGGGTCTCCGGCCCTGAGCCCTCGACGGCGAGGAGCGTGTCCAGGAGCTCGTCCAGGGCGCGCGCCCACTGGCCCTTTCGCGCCATGGCGTCGGGGGCGCTGCTCTGCGCGAAGCGCGCGTCGATGGCGTTCAGGGCGTCGGCGACGAGCGTGAACACGGTGAGCTGCTCCTGGATCCGGCCGTCGGCCCAGGTCGCCGTCTTCCTCCCCCGCCGATCGACCATGCCCACGCTCGCGGCGTGGCGGGTGCTGAAGACGATCCGCGCGAGCTTCTCGAGCGCCTCGGCCTGCGTCCATGCCCGGCCGGCCGCGGGACCGCGCTGCACCGTGATCCTGGCCGACGGGTCGACCGCCATCCGCGCGAACGCGACCGTCGACGGGAGGACGTCCTCGGCCTGGAGCGCGTCGGCGAGGAGCGGCTCGTACGAGCTGGCCCCTGCCTCCGAGCAGTACGCGGGGTTCGTCGCCGGCGTGCCGCGCTTCTCGCACTCCGGGCCGTGCTCCTTGCCTGGCCAGTGCCGGTACGCCGTGCTGAGGAGCTCGATGAGGAGCTCCTCCCCCGTGGTGTCCGGCGCGACCGCGGCGAACGCGCCCACGATCGGGCTCAGGTACTCGCCGAGCCCCAGCCGCTCGATCAGGTAGATCGAACCCGGGTTGCGGATCCGGAGCAGGTCCGCCGGGGAGCTGCACGCGTTCACGCCGGCCGCGTTCCGCGGGCAATGGTTCGTGCCGGCGGGCTCGAGCGTCCCCGAGATGAAGAGGTTCGTGGTCTCGTTCGTGAGGTCCCGCAGCGGGTCGAGGTCGACCAGCCCGGGGAACCTCTCCGAGTCCGCCCCGAAGTAGATGAGCCGGCCCAGCGCGGCCGGCGTGGGGTGGCGCGTCAGCCCCTCGATCCCGCTGGCCAGCTCGAGCACCGAGTCCGTGACGAGCGGCCCGAGGATCGCGGGCTTCATGACGAGCTCCGCCCGCTTCGGGTCGCCCTCGGGGAGGAGGGAGTCGAGGTAGAAGGCGGCCAGGTTGTCGATCTGGAACAGCTCGCACTCGGCGTACTCGACGAAGGGCACCGAGAGGCCGAACGCGCTCACGGTCGCGCCCTCCTTGTTGCACTGCCGGACGCCGGCCGTGTCGTGGAGGAGCTGGAGCAGCCGCTCCATGCCCGAGCGGTTGTCGCCGATCCTGGGCCGCTGGAGATCCACCGGGGTCCGCGGGTCGGCCGTCGAGGGCGCCCCGACCGTGAGGTTGATCGACGGGCCGTTGAGGTCGTCGGGGTTGTACGCGAACCGGTCGCGGGTCCTGAGCATCGTCGCGACCGCGTCGCCGATGTGCCGCGCGCCGCCGCGCGGGGTGACGAGCGACTCGCTCCCGAGCGCTCTCAGGAGGCGCGCCACGAGGCCCGGCTGCTCGACGATCCGGTCGAGCACCGCCGCCACCTCGTCCCAGAGCGGCGCCTCGCCGTCGATCTGCGCGGGCGGCTCCTTGCCCTCGGCCGCGAGCCGGTCGTGCTCGCGGGCGAGATCGCGGATGCGCAGGGCCGCGCCGGTCATGCGGGCGAGCTCGGTCTCGTGGTTCTCGAGCAGATCGATCATCGCGACGAGCAGGGCGTCCGAGTCCCTGTCGGCGAGCACCTGGCCGAGCGCGTGCGCGAGGTCGGCGAGCGGCGAGTCCTCGCCGCGGAAGCGGCGGTAGGAGACGCAGCGCGCGCACGCGGGCGCGGCCAGCTCGGCCAGCGGCTGCGCGACCGCGTCGCGCTCGAAGTCGTACCTGGCCTGCTCGCGGTCGCCGTAGAGCAGGTACGCGCCGGCGAGGGCGTACATGAGCCCCTCGTGCTCGGTCTTCCACGGCTCGGGATCCGCGCCGCCCGCGTAGCGGGTCGCGTCCACGAGCGGCGCGATCGAGCGCATCGCGGCCGCGGCGAGGGTGCGCGAGGCGTCGATGTACGTGTAAAATTGCGGCAACAGCCCGAACCCATCCCGCGGCTGCGACGAGGCGACGCCCGGGATGGCGAACGGCGGATCGACCGGGACGGGTGCGCCGGACGCGTCCACGAAGCGGCCGAACGGGTCGACATCGGCGAGCCCGTCGCCGTCCCTGTCGGCGAAGGGCGCGGGGACGCCGCCCGCGAGGAGCACGAAGCCGCGCCGGTCGCGGCGCGCGATGAAGCTGGGCGGGGCCGAGCCGCTCCCAGGTTGGGTCCCGCTCCCGGGTTGGGTCCCGCTCCCAGGTTGGGTCCCGCTCCCGGGTTGGGTCCCGCTCCCGGGTTGGGTCCCGCTCCCGGGTTGGGTCCCGCTCCCGGGTTGGGTCCCCGCGAACCGCGGGTCCTCCGCGAGCGCGACCGCGCCCAGGAGCTCGGCCAGGGTGCGCGGCCGGTTCGGCTGCGCGGTGGCGGGGTCGACGACGAGGGGCTCCTCGCGCGATGTCGTCGGCTCGAACGAGAGCAGCTCGCCCTTCCCCGCGGCGAGCAGCGCCTGGAGCGCCGGCGCGCCCGCCCCGCCGGGGCCGAGGATCTCGAGCGCCGCCCGCGTCAGGGCGCGGAGGCCGGGGTACTCCAGGGCCGTCCGCGCCGCGCCGAGCGCCGTGTCGGCGGGCCGGTACCCCCGTCGCCCCTCGATGTACGAGAGCTTCCCGGTCGCCTCGTCGCTCCCCGCGAACGCCGCGAACAGCCGCCCGAGCGCCCGCGTCGACTCCGGCACGACCGGCTTGCCCTCCGGGTCTCCCGGGTTCGTCTGGTAGAGCGCCGCCAGGGTCTGCGACAGGCTCAGGAAGGCGTCGTGCAGCCGGATCGTGCCGCCCCCCTCGCCCGGCGCGACGTTGTCGATCTCGATGTCCGGCACCGCCGCGTTCACGGCGCGCACGAGATCGCCACGCCACCGCGCCATGGCCTCCACCTTCGCGACGCCGAGCCTGCGCACCCGCTCAGCCCGCTCGCCCGCGACAGGCGGCAGCCGCGAGACATCGACCCTGTCCTCGTAATGCCCCTCACTGTCGTAGTGGCACACGCGCTGGTACGAGGCGCCCAGGTGGTCCTCGTTCAGGCTCGACGCGCCCACGCGGTCGCAGAGCACGCCGAAGACGTCATCGCCCAGCGTCGCCCTGGGAGGCGCCCTCCGCGTCGTATCGAGCGGCTCGTGACACGATGCGGCCACCGCCCCGATCGCGGTGAGCGCCACCACCCGAAACAGGCCAGCGGCCGAGGAACGCAGCGTGCGCCTGCGCATGACAACCTCCCCAGGAAGCCGCCAGGGTATACTATTCCGCTCCAGGTGCGTAGCGACTTCGCTCCGGCGCGGCCCGCGGGCCGCGCGGGCCGCGCGGGCCACGGTGGCCAAGGACGTGCGCACCGGAGCGCGCCGGCGCTGGCCCTGGGAGCCGTTGACGCGCCCCCGAAGCCGATGACGCATTGCGTCCGCAGCGCATCCTCTGCACGGCGACGGGGACGACGGCGGGTCTCCGGGGGTAGGCTGTGCGGCGATGGCGACCGCCCACCAAGCCCCGCTCACCGCTGTCGTTCTCGCTGCCGGACAAGGGACCCGGATGAAGAGCACCCGGCCGAAGGTGCTCCACGAGCTCTGCGGCCGGCCGATGATCCACCACGTCGTCGATGCCGCGCTGGCCGCCGGCGCCTCGGATGTGGTGGTCGTGGTCGGCCACGGCCGCGCCGAGGTCTCGGCAACCCTGGACAGGGCGTTCGGCGCCCAGGGAAAGAACGTGCGCACCGCGCTCCAGCCCGAGCAACGCGGCACGGGCGACGCGGTGCGCTGCGCGATGCCGCACCTCGCACCGGGCGCGGAGGCGGTGCTGATCCTGTGCGGCGACACGCCGCTGCTCGATCCGGAGCAGCTCAAGTCGCTCCGCGGGGCCCTCGACGCCGCGGGCGACGCGCCGCTCGCGCTGCTCACCGCGAAGCTCGCCGATCCGACCGGGTACGGCAGGATCCTGCGCGACGGCGCGGGCCGCGTCGTGGGCATCCGCGAGCACAAGGACGCGAGCGCCGCGGAGCGCGCGATCACCGAGGTGAACCCCGGCGTGTACCTCGCGCGCGCCGCGTTCCTCGAGCGCGCGCTCGCCGCGCTGACGACCGACAACGCGCAGGGCGAGCTCTACCTGACCGACGTCGTCGCCCAGGCGGCCCGGGCCGGCGGCGCCGCGGCGGTCGTGGCGGACGACGTCGGGTCGCTCGTGGGCATCAACGATCGCGCGCAGCTCGCCGCGGCCGAGGAGGTGCTCTACGGCCGCATCGCCGACCGGCTGCGCAAGGGCGGCGTCACGATCCGGGCGAGCGCCCGGATCGACGCGGGGGTGGTCATCGAGCCCGATGCGGTCATCGAGCACGCCGTGGTGCTGCGGGGCGCGACCCGGATCGGCGCGGGCGCGCGCATCGACGTGGGCTCGGTCCTCACCGACGTGGTCGTCGAGGCGGGCGCCCTCGTGAAGCCGTACTCGGTGGCCTCGCGGTCCACGATCGGCGCGGGGGCGCAGATCGGGCCGTTCTCGCACCTCCGCCCGGACAGCGAGATCCAGGCCGACGCCCACGTCGGCAACTTCGTCGAGACCAAGAAGACGGTGGTCCGGCGGGGCGCGAAGGCGAACCACCTCGCCTACCTCGGCGACGGCGACATCGGCGAGGGCGCGAACGTCGGCGCCGGGACGATCCTCTGCAACTACGACGGCTTCCGGAAGCACCGGACCGAGATCGGCGCCGGCGCGTTCATCGGCAGCGACTCGCAGATCGTCGCCCCGGTGAAGATCGGCGCGGGCGCCTACGTGGCCACGGGCACGACCGTAACCCGCGACGTGCCGGACGACGCGCTCGCGATCGGCCGGGTGAAGCAGGAGAACAAGGAGGGTTACGCCGGCAAGCTGAAGGCGCGGCTGAAGGACGCGGCGAAGAAGTAGGTCCTCGCTGACCGAGCTCGCCGGCAGGGCCGCGAAGGACGCGTGGCAGGCGCCGTCGCTCGACCCTGGCGGTCCGTCGACTGTGGTTGACTCGGGGCTGCCGGCGCGCCTGATGTAACGGCCATGGGGTACCTAGAGAGGCTCCGGAGCTACCTCGAGCGCGTCGCGCGCGCGCCGGGTGGGCTGTCCGCCGTCCATGTCGATCTCGCAGCGCATCGGCGTCACTTCGCCGCCGCGTGGGAGCGCGTCGTGGCCTCCAGGGGGGCGCGCGCCGGCGACACGCCGCCAGCGCCGTGGGAGCTGGACATGTGGCGCAAGGAGGATCAGCTCCTCTACACCATGCGATCGGACCTGCCGACCTTCGTGGAGGAGGTCGCAGATCAGCTCGTCGAGTCGCTGGTGCCGGACGCGTCCGCGGACGAGCTCGGAAAGCTCGTCAACGTCGCGATCAGCTTCGGTATCGGTGCCGAGGACACCTCGGGTGCCCCCGGCCTCGATCAAGAGATCGGCAGAATCGCCGAGGCTGCGTGCGCGCGGCTGCAGCGCTCCCAGCAGCGGTACGGGTGGGAGTCGCCAGCGCGCTACGCCTTCGAGATCCGGGCGACCCGGAAGCACGCCGACCGGTACACGCTGACGAGGAGCGGCGCCACGCTCCTCAGCCTCCCGGGTCTCGACGCAGTGCGTTGGCTCCTGGCGCTGGAGGCCGCCCAGTCGCTCGGGCCCGTCGACGAATGGCGAATCTCCCCGGAGCTCGCCGCGCAGCTGCTCAAGGAGCCACAGCGCGAGGTGGATGTGGACGAGCTGCTCGATGGCTCATGGCCCTTCTCGCTGGCCACCGTTCGCCGCCTCGGTGCGATAAAGCTGCTCCAGTACCAGGGCCAGGATCTCGAGCGAGGGTTCAGGGGCTGGTCCTACACCGTCTTCGATCGGGCCCGGCCCCTCCTGGAGGACATCGCCGAGCAGCGCGCGACGCCGTTCGCGGTGCTCGCCGACGCGCTGCTGCGGGACGAGGTCGCGCTCGCGCTCGACAGCATCCGCCCGGATCCAGCGCGGGCGCTCCGGGAAAGCGCGGCAGCCGCCACGGCGCTCCAGGCCCGGATGGTCGTGCACGAGATCCGGAACGCGCTTGTTCCCGCCCAGATCGCGCTGTCCCGCCTGGTCAGGGAGCTCGGGCACGCGATGGACGGCGAGCCGCTCCAGCGTCATCGCGGCCGCGTGGATGCCGGCATCCACCGTGCGCTCGCGTTCGCGGACGAGATGCTCCGGGTCGCCAACCTCGGCGTGGAACCGGCGGCGCCCTTCGACGTCGCCGCCGCGCTCCGGGACGCCATCGCGGGCCTCGCCGCGGAGCTGAACGGCGGTCTTCGTTGCGCGCCGCTCGAGGGAGCGCCGGCCGTCGTCGGCCCCCGCGGTCGGTTCATCCTCGCCATCACCAACCTGCTGCGGAACGCCGCGCAGGCCGTGGCGGGGCGGGACGGCATCGTCGAGGTCTCCCTCGAGCTGAAGGACGACGCGCTCGCCCTCCGCGTGGACGACGACGGCCCCGGCGTACCGCCTGATCAACGCCGCGCCATCTTCGAGCCCGGGGTGGCGTTGCGCGCGGGTGGCAGCGGGCAAGGCCTGGCGCTGGTCCACCAGGTCATCGAGGGGGAAATGTCCGGGTCCGTCGCGTGCATGGAGAGCCCGCTCGGAGGCGCCCGCTTCGAGATCGTGATACCGCTGCAGAGAGGAAGGACCCCATGAGCGGCGACGGACGCATCCTCATTGTGGACGACGATCCGGCCTTCCTGGAGACCTACGAGGAGCTCCTCGCGGCCGAGGGTCACGCCGTCGAGACCGCCACCACCCACGCCGACGCGCTGCGCCGGCTCGACGAGCCGGGCTGGGCGGTCGTGCTGGTGGACCAGAAGCTCCAGGGCCCAGGCGGCCCGGATACGGGCCTGGGCCTCATCGACGAGGCCCGCCGGCGCGCGCCCGGCGCCAAGGTCCTGCTGGTGACCGCCTACGCTTCCAGGGAGGCGGTCGAACGCGCCTTCCGCGAGGGTGCCTACGACTACCTCGAGAAGACCGCCGTCTTCGAGGCGCTGCTGCGGGTCAAGGTGCGCAACGCGATGGAGACCGTCCGGGAACGGTGGCTCGCGACGCTGGAGACGGACGAGACGGAGCAGGCGATCCGGGCGACGTGGACGGCCGCGCAGACGGAACGCGATCCGAACCGGCGAGGCATCCTGCTCGAGCGCCTCATGGCGCTGCTCCTCAAGACGGTCCCAGGCTTCGAGCGCCTGGACACCCGGATCCGGAACGAGGTCGAGGAGATCGACATCATCGTCCAGAACAGGTCCACGGACCCGTTCTGGCAGAAGGAGTCGTCCTACTTCCTGGTCGAGTGCAAGAACTGGTCGAAGCACGTGGGGAGCAAGGAGCTCCGGGATCTCTGGGCCAAGATGGAAGGCCGCTTCGATCGCTGCCGGCTGGCGCTGCTCGTCGCCCCGGGAGGCATTGCGGACACCGTGCGCCAGCTGCAGCTCCGCAAGGCAGAGAAGGGATTGCTCGTGGTGCTGATCGGGCCCGGCGATCTCGACGATCTGGTCCAGCGGCGAGATCGGAGCGAGGCGCTCCAGGAGCTGCACCGCCGCGCGGTCATGGGTGCGACCGCGCGGGAGGGCGACGGGCTTTCGTGATCCGAGCGAGCAAAAACCGCTACCCCGCGGCCTTTGCTCTCACTCGGCGTCGCTGCTGGCCGCGGAGGCGGCGGCGCCCAGCGCGCCGTCGCGCAGCGACGGGATCGCGTGGCCCATCCGGAGGCGCTTCGCCTCGAGGTACGGCGCGGAGAAGGGGTTGGCCGGGATGATGGCCGGCGCGCGCGAGGAGATCCGCACGTCGAGCGCGCGGAGCGCCTCGACCTTGTCCGGGTTGTTCGTCATGAGCCGGATCGACTCGATGCCCAGGTGCTCGATCATCGCGGCCGCGGGCTCGTAGCCGCGGGCATCGTCGGGCAGCCCGAGGAGCCGGTTCGCGTCGACCGTGTCGTGGCCGAACGCCTGGAGCTGGTACGCGCGGATCTTGTTGGCGAGCCCGATGCCGCGCCCCTCCTGCCGCAGGTAGAGCACCACGCCGAGGCCGCAGCGGCCGATCTCGGCCTGCGCCGCCTCGAGCTGCTCGCGGCAGTCGCACTTCAGGGAGCCGAACACCTCGCTCGTGAGGCACTCGGAGTGGACGCGGAGCGTGACGTCGGACTTGCCGCGCACGTCCCCCATGATCAACGCGACGTGATCGGGCGAGAGCCCTTGCTCGGAGCTCGTCGCACCGCCCCAGCGGAACACCAACATCTGAAACGTGCCGTGCTTCGTGGGCACGGGCGCCTGCGCGCGGATATCGAGCTGAGGCCGGATCGCCGTCGTCGGGACGTGCATCTCGCTCTCCTGGTGGAGGAGTCTCGGGTCGCTTGTCATGCAACGGGCGACGCATCGAGCCGCCCGCTGCGCTCTGTTATGTCCAGCCGCCGTGTTTCGGGGCATCGATCTGGTAGCGTAAGCGCGGAGCCGAGACAAGGTTAGCTCTCCAGGTTGTTGCCCTGGGGACACTCCGGGGCCATCGCACGGCGCCACGGTCGCGGGGCGCCCCTTCCCCCGTGAGGCGCCGGATCGCCGGCGCTCCGCGACGTCCACCCGGCGGCCGAGCGCTCCTCCCCCGGGGCGCCGGAGGTGCCAGCGCCGGCGCTCCGCGACGTCCACCCGGCGGCCGAGCGCTCCTCCCCCGGGGCGCCGGAGGTGCCAGCGCCGGCGCCTCAGAACCACGCCGGCTGCATCCTGGCGTACGAGTCCTCCCCGGATCGGCAGAGCGCCGCGAGCGCCTCGACGCGCGGCAGCTCCGTCGCGAACCAGTACTGCGCCGCGCAGAGCTTGCCCTCGTAGAAGCCGGCGGGCGGCGCGCCCCTGGCCAGCCCTTCCCGGGCGGCCGCGGCCATCGCGAGCCACTGCCAGGCGACCACGATGACGGCGGTGAGCTCCAGGTAGTCCGCGCTGTGCCGCAGCATCCCCTCGACGTCGCCGCGCATCCCCGCCCCGCCGAGGTGCGCCGTCAGCTCGCCGAGCAGCGCGAGCGACGCGGCGAGCCGCTCGCCCCAGGCGGGCTCGACCCCGGCCCGCGCCGCCCGGCCGATCGCCTGCTGGATCTCCTCGCCGAGCGCCGCGAGCGCCGCGCCCCCGCCGGCCACGACCTTGCGGCCGAGCAGGTCGAGGCTCTGGATCCCGGTCGTCCCCTCGTGGATCGTGTTGAGCTTCTGATCCCGGAGCCACGCCTCCGGCAGGTGCTCGCTCGAGTAGCCGTACCCCCCGTGGACCTGGATCGCGAGGGCGTTCGCCTCGAACCCCTTCTCGGCGGGGAAGGTCTTGGCGATCGGCGTGAGCAGGTCGAGCAGCCGCGCCGCGCGCTCGCGCTCCTCCGCGCCCGCGGCGTGGGCGGCGAGATCGGCGCAGCGCGCGGTCGTGGCGACCAGCGCGAGGCTGCCCTCCACGATGGCCTTCTGCCGGAGCAGCATCCGGCGCACGTCGGCGTGCTCGAGGATCGGCACCTGCGGCGCCGTCGGGTCCTTCGCGCCGAGCGGCCGGCCCTGCCGCCGGGTGAGCGCGTAGCCGAGCGCCTCGTGGTAGGCGACCGAGGCGGTCGCGGCCGCGTTGACGCCCACCATGATCCGGGCCTCGTTCATCATCTGGAACATGTACGCGACGCCCTGGTGGGGCCGCCCCACGAGGTAGCCGTGGCAGTCGTCTTTCTCCCCGAAGCTCAGCGAGAGGCTCGGGAGCCCGCGCCAGCCGATCTTGTGGATCATGCCCGCGACCTCCACGTCGTTCGGGACGAGCCGCCCCTCCTCGATCCGCCGCTTGGGCACCGCGAACAGGCTCACCCCCTTGATGCCGGGCGGCGCGCCGTCGATGCGCGCCAGCGTGAGGTGGACGATGTTCTCCGTGAGGTCGTGATCCCCGCCCGAGATGAAGATCTTGGACCCACGGACGAGGTAGTGCCCGGCGTCGGTCGGGGTCGCGCGCGCCTGCACGTCGGCCAGGCTCGAGCCCGCCTGCGGCTCGGTGAGCGCCATGGTCCCGGTCCACTCTCCGGCGTACATCCGGGTCATGAAGGTGGTCTTCAGGGCGTCGTCGCCGAACGCCTCGATGAGGTGCGCGGCCCCCGTGGTCAGGCCCAGGTAGCCGCACGCGCTCAGGTTGGCCGCCATCAGGTAGGCGCCGGCGAGCGTCGCCACGACGAGCGGGAGCTGCTGGCCTCCCACGGCGGCGGGCCGCGCCGCGGTGAGCACGCCGAGGTCGACCATCGGCTGGAAGACCTGCTTCAGCAGCGGGTGCACCGAGATCGCGCCGTCCTGGAAGCGGGGCGGCGCCTCGTCCACCGGCCGGTAGGTCGGGAACAGCACCTCCCGCGCGAACCGCCGGCAGCTCTGGAGGTAGAGATCGAACGTGTCGCGCGCGTGATCGGCGAAATGGGGGAGCGCGCAGAGGCGGGGCGCGTCGAGCACCTCGTAGAGGAGGAAGTCGACGTCGCGGTCGTTGAGCAGGGGGTTCTGCGGGGCGGTCATGGGGTGCCTCGCCGATGTTGGCGCAACGCCAGGCGCCGATGAAGCGGGATGTCGAGGTCTTGTCCCGGCCATGGTCCGGCGAGCGTGGGCTGGGCGGACGCGCGCCGCGGGATCGTGACGGCGCAGCGGGCGAAGCCGCCGGCATCGCGGCGGAGGGCGTCGTCAGCCGGCCGGAGGCCCGTCGTCAGCCGGCCGCGAGCCATCGTCAGCCGGCCGGAGGCCCATCGTCAGCCGGCCGCGAGCCATCGTCAGCCGGCCGGAGGCCCGTCGTCAGCCGGCCGCGAGCCATCGTCAGCCGGCCGGAGGCCCATCGTCAGCCGGCCGCGAGCCATCGTCAGCCGGCCGGAGGCCCGTCGTCAGCCGGCCGCGAGCCATCGTCAGCCGGCCGGGGACCCGTCGTCAGCCGGTCGCGAGGCTCGCACGAAGGTCGGCCTCGACCTCTCCCCAGGACCGGCCAGCGTCCGGTGCTGCTTCGTAGTTGGCGAGCCGACGGCCGAGCTCGGCGCTGTGCCACTCGGGTACCGGCACATCGTCCTCCCTCGCCGCGATCCGCTCCCAGAGCGCCTGGACGTACTCGATCTGCTCGTTCACGGTGAGCTCGTCGAAGCCAGGCGGCGGGTTCTGGATGGCTCTTTCCGTGGTCAGCAGGATACCCCAGGGGCCCGCAGCGGCGCAGCGCCTGGTCGCCGCGGTCAAGAGCGAGCGGCGCCGACGGCGAGCCACGCGCCGCGGCACCGTCACGCCGATCCGGCACCGCAGCGCCCGCCGGTGACGTTCCACTTGGACCCGAAGGCGGCCCTGGCGTCGAGGTCGGTGCGTCGCTCCCCCGGATTCCGACCGTGCTGCGATACGCGTCATCTCGGCGTCGAGATCGCCTTCAGCAGATCAACGAAGCTGGGCTGGCTGACGACTTGGCGGCGTGCTGCCGCGTGGTAGGCGCGGTCAGCACCAGCGCCGCGTTGGGCTGTGTCCCGAGATCGCACAGAATTGCGCGGTCTCTCTTGTTGAAGCTGCTCCTTGAACCACTTTGCCATCTGCTCGAGCTGGTCTTCAGCAAACTGCTTTGCCAGAAACTCATTGAGGCGACGCGGGTCTATCTCTGCATTCCCGGAGCGCGAGCTCAACGACCGACGCTAGCCCTCGGGCGCGGCCGGGTGCGCCGGCGCCACGGGGTGCTCGCCGCCCCGCCGCCGGAGCCGCGCGAGGCGCGCCCGGAGGTCGTCCGCGACCACGTAGAACGCCGGCACCACGAGGAGGCTCAGCGCCGTCGAGACGACCAGGCCGCCGATCACCGCCGCCGCCATCGGGGCCCGGATCTCGGAGCCGGGGCCGAGCGCCAGCGCCGCCGGGACCGCCGCCATCATCGTCGCGGTCGACGTCATCAGGATGGGGCGCAGCCGCACCGGGCCGGCGCGGAGCATCGCCTCGCGGGCGCCCAGCGCCTCCCCTTCCCCCTTGCCGTGCCCGCCTCGAACCTCCAGCGCGTAATCCACGAGGATGATCGAGTTCTTCTTCACGATCCCCATGAGCAGGAGGATCCCGATCATGCTGAAGATGTTCAGCGTGTGCCCGGTCAGGTGCAGCGCGAACGCCGCGCCCGCGATCGACAGCGGCAGGATCGTCAGCACCGTCACCGGGTGCAGGAACGAGTTGAACTGCGACGCCAGCACCATGTAGGCGACCAGGATCCCGAGCACGAGCGCGAAGAGGAGCCCGCCCATCGACTCGCGGAACGTCACGCTCGCGCCGCCCAGCACCACGCGGTAGCCGGGCGGCAGGTCGCGCCCGAGCTCCTCGACCCGCGCGACCGCCTCGCCCTGCGCGCGCCCCGGCGCGATGTTGCCGTAGATCGAGATCGCCCGCTCGCGGTCGCGGCGCGTGATCGCCTGCAGCGCGGGGCGCTCCTCGTACGTGATGACCGACGTCAGCGGGACCAGCGCGCCCGAGGCGCTCCGCACCTGGATGCGCGCCAGGTCCTCGGGCCGGCTCCGCTGGTGGGCGAGCAGGCGCGCGCGGACGTCGATGCGGCGGCCGTCGTCGTTGTACTTCCCGACGCGCCCGCCGCCGATCAGCGTGTTCAGCGTCGTCGCGATCGCCTCGACGCTCACCCCGAGGTCCGCCGCGCGCGCCCGGTCCGGCACGATGCGGAGCTCCGGCATGCCGAGCTGGTAGTCGGTGTCGAGATCCACGACGAGGCCGCTCTGCGCGAGCTCGGTCCGGATGCGCTCGCTGTGCCGCGTGAGCTCGTCCCAGTCGGGGCCGCGCACCGAGAACTCGACCGGGAACCCGCGCTGGGCCGTGAAGCCGGACTGGGAGAGATCCTGGACCACCGCGCGCAGGCCAGGGTAGCTGTTCAGCTCCTTGCGGAGCTCGGCCTGGAGCCCGGCCTGCGACAGCGTCCGCTCGTCGCCGGGCTTCATCGTGATGAACAGCACGCCCGTGTTCACGGCGCCGCCGCCGAAGCCGCCGACCACCACGAACACCCGCTCGATGGCCGGATGCTCGTTCGCGAACCGCTCGGCGCGCTGGAACAGCCGGTCCGTCTCCGCGATGTCCGAGCCGATCGCCGTCTGCAGGCGGACGAGGAGGCGCCCCTGGTCCTGCGACGGGACGAACTCCGTCGGGAGCCGCTGCAGGGTGACGATCGAGGCGGCGAACAGGGCCGCGCCGAGCACCACGACCGCGAGCGGGAACCGGAGCGCCCGGGCCAGGAGGAAGCGGTAGCCGCGCGCGAGCGCCTCGAAGCCGCGGTCGACGAGCCGCCCGAGGCGGCTCCGGCCCTCGCGCGAGACGTCGAGGATCTGCGCGCAGCGGGCCGGGGCGAGCGTGATCGCCTCGAGGTACGAGAGGAGCACCGCGATGCACAGGGTCACGCCGAACTGGAGGAAGAACCGGCCGACGATCCCGTCCATGAAGACGATCGGGATGAAGATCGCGACGACCGCGAGCGTCGCGGCGAGCGCCGCGAAGGTGATCTCGGCCGTGCCCTCGCGGGCGGCGCGGACGCGGTCCTTCCCCCCCTCGGCGTGCCGGTGGATGTTCTCGAGCACCATGATCGCGTCGTCGACGACGATGCCCACGGCGAGCGAGAGCCCGAGCAGCGTGAAGGTGTTCAGCGTGAAGCCGAGGAAGTAGATCGCCGCGACCGTGCCGAGCAGCGACATCGGGATCGCCAGGACGACGTTGAGCGTGCTCGAGAGCGAGCCGAGGAACATCCAGCAGACGAGCGCGGTCAGCGCGACGGCCATGCCGAGCTCGAGCTCGATCTCGTGGACCGACTCCTCGATGAACTTGGTCGAGTCGAAGTTGACCCCGACGGTCATCCCCTCGGGCAGGGTCTTCTCGACCTCGGCGAGCGCCGCCCGGACCCCCTTCGCGACCTCGACCGCGTTCGAGCCGCGCTGCTTCTTGACGCCGAGGCCCTGCGCGGGCTCGCCGTTCACCCGCGCGAGCCGGCGGACGTCCTCGAAGCCGTCCTCGATGAGCGCGACGTCCTCCAGGTACACCGTGGCGCGCGCCGACGACGGCGGGCCCGCGGCCGCCCCGGGGGGGCCCGCGGCCGCCCCGGTCGCGCCCGGCGGGCCGCCCTCGCGGACGACGATCTTCCGGAACATCTCGAGGTCGAGCGCCTCCCCCAGCACCCGCACGTTCAGCTCCCGCCCCTCGGTCTCGATCCGGCCCGCGGGGAGCTCGATGTGCTGGCGGCCGAGGGCCTGGGTCACGTCGACCACGGTGAGCCCGTGGGCGGCGAGGCGATCGGCGTCGATCCAGATGCGGACGTTGCGCTCCAGGTAGCCGCCCAGCATCAGCTCGCCGACGCCGGGCACGGTCTGGAGCTTCTCCTTCAGCCGGTAGCGCGCGACGTCGGCGATGAGCTGGGGAGAGAAGGGGCCGGAGAGGCCGACCCACATGATCGGCTGGTCCTCCGGGTTGCGCTTGGAGACGACGGGCGGGTCGAGATCGGGCGGCAGGCGCCGCTGCGCCTGGGAGATCTTCGTCTGCACGTCCTGGAGCGCGACGTCGACGTCGCGCTCCAGATCGAGCTCGATCGTGACCGAGGCGCTGCCCTGGCGCGACGTCGACGTGATCGACCGGATCCCCTCGACCTGGACGACCGCCTCCTCGATGGGCTCGACGACGTCGTGCTCCATGATCTCGGGGGCGGCGCCCTCGAGCGTGGCGGAGATCGAGATGGTGGGGAAGTCGACGTCGGGGAACTGGCTGATGCCGATGCGCGACGCGGCCACGAGGCCGAAGACGATGGTCGCCGCCATCAGCATCCAGGCGAAGACCGGCTTCTTGAGGCAAGCTTCAGTGAGGCTCACGGCGCGCTCCGGGGCGAGGCCGGCGGCGTGGCGCCGGGGGGCGAGGCCGGCGACGAGGCGCCGGGGGGCGAGGCCGGCGACGAGGCGGCGGCGGGGACGGTCGGCGGCGCGGCGCCGGGGGGCGAGGGCGGCGCCTCGCCGGCGTCCGCGCCGTCGCCGGCCGCGGCGCCGGGCACGCTCCCGGGCGGACTGACGCGGACCTTGGCGCCGTCGCGCAGCGCCTCGGCGCCGCGCACGACGAGGCGCTCGCCCACCGACAGCCCCGACATGACCTCGACGCGGCCGTTCGCCGTGCGCAGCCCGAGCGAGAGCACGCGCTCGCGCGCGACGTCGCCGTCGACCACGTAGGCGAGGAAGCCGCGCTCGCTGGGCCGCACGGCCGTCAGCGGGATGACCGGCGCGTCGCCGCTCGCGCCCACGGGCACGGTCACCTCGGCGAAGGTGCCGGGGCGGAGCGCGTCCTTGCCCTCGCCCTGCACCTCGCCGGTCACGGCGACCATGCGCGTCGCCGGGTCGGCCGCGTCGGCGACGTGCGTCAGCTTCGCGGTGAAGGTCCGCGCGTCGCCCTTCACCGTGAAGCGCGCCTCCATGCCGGGCCGGACGCGCGGCGCGTCGGAAGCCGGGATCTGGAAGCGGAGCAGGAGCGGGTCGCGGCGGAGGAGCGTGGCGAGCACCGTCCCGACCGCGACGTGCTGGCCGGTCTGCACGGTGCGCGTCTGGATCTTGCCCTGGATCGGGGCGCGCACGTAGGCGTCGCGCAGGTTCAGGAGCGCCTGGTCCACGGCGACCTTCGCCTCGGCGACCTGCGCCGCGGTCGTCGCCGCCTTCGAGCGCCAGGACGCGATCTCCTCCTTGCTGAAGACCCCCTCGGCGCCCTCGGCCTCGCGCCGCTCGAGCCCGGCGGCGGCCTCGGCCTGCGCGGCGGTCACGCGGTCGAGCGTGGCGCGCGCCGCGCGGACCGCGAGGTTGTACCGCGCCGGGTCGATCTCGACGAGCACCTGCCCCGCCTTGACCTCGTCGCCCTCCATGAACCGCACCGCCTCGACGACGCCGGCGACGCGCGCGGTGAGCTGCACCTGCTCGAAGGCGTCGACCGTGCCGACGGCCGGCACGGCGTACTCGACCCGCTCCGCGGTGACGGGCACGACCTCGACGGGGAAGCTCATCGCCTGCTTCCCCTGCCTGCGCCCCTGCTCGGGCGTGGCCTCGCCCCTCTTGCACGCTGGAGTTCCGAAGAAAGCGAGCCCCGCGACGAGGGCGAGCGCGGCGATGCGGATCCGTTGGAGCACCATCGAGCCGAAGGCTTAGCGCAACTCGCGGGCGAGGGCGCGCGCTTCGGGCCGGGCGCGGGGCTACTCGAACAGGTCGGCCACCTTGCAGGAGAACCCCGGCAGGACGTCGCCGCCGTCGACGAGCTCATCGCGCCCCAGCACGCGGAGGTGGTTGGGGGGCGTGAAGACCATGAGCCGCGCCGGCTCCGGATCCAGCACCCACACCATCCTCGCGCCCGCCGCGAGGTACTCCAGCGCCTTCTTGGCCAGCTCGGAGGCGGACTGGCTGTCGCCGATCACCTCCACCGCGACGTCCGGCGCCCCCTCGAGCCACCCGTCGGCGCCGCGGCCCTGCGGTTCTCGCTCGGCGCGCACGATGGCCACTCGGGGCCGCGCAGCGTGTCCGGATCGTGGCCGAGCTTCGTGCCGGGATCGCCGACGGCCACGCTCCAGCCGGGATGTGCGCGCGCATAGAGGCGCAGCAGGAGGTACGCGTTGCCGGCGATCTTGCCGTGTCGCCAGGTCCTCCTCGTCACCGGGACCCACCTCCCCGCGTCGAGCTCGCCAGGCGCCTCGTCCGGGTCGAGCCGCGCGGCGGCCTCGAACGTCATTCCCACCTGTCGCGCTGCGGCGTTGCTCATGCTGCGGGCCTCGCCCGAGGATAGCGCGGCGCGCGGGGAGTAGACACCCGTGCGTGCGCTGCCGCGGCCCGGGATCGCTCCGACCGCCGCCGCGCCCGCTCTTTTGCCGGGGCGCGTCCGCCCTCGCCCTCCCGCCGGGACGCATCTACGATTGCGGGGCATGCGCCCCACCGTCCTCCTCTGGGACATCGACGGCACCCTGCTCTCCACCGGCGGCGCGGGCCGCCGCGCCATGGAGCGCGCGTTCGATCGGCACGCCGGCCGCCGCGACGCGTGCGCGGCGTTCTCGTTCGATGGCATGACCGATCGGGCCATCCTGCGGGCAGGGCTCCTCTCGATCGGGCACGACGCCACCGAGGACGCGATCGACGCGCTCCTCGCGATCTACGTCGAGCTGCTCGCCGAGGAGATGCTGGCCGCCGGCGACACCCGGCTCCACCGCGGCGTGCTCGAGGCGCTCGACGCCGCCGCCCGGCGAGCGCGCTGCGCCGTCGGCCTCGGCACGGGCAACGTCCGCGCGGGGGCGCAGGCGAAGCTCACGCGCGTCGGCATCTACGAGAGGTTCGCGTTCGGCGGCTTCGGCTGCGATCACGAGCGCCGGGACGAGCTCTTGCGCATCGGCGCCGCGCGCGGGGCGGCGGTGCTCGGGGCGCCGCCCGAGGCGTGCCGCGTCGTGGTCATCGGGGACACGCCGAAGGACATCGCGGCCGCCCAGGCCATCGGGGCCGAGTCGATCGCCGTGGCGACCGGCAGCTACGACGTCGCGGCGCTCGCCGCCTGCGCCCCGACGCACCTCTTCGGCGATCTCGGCGCGGAGGGTGCGCTCGAGGCGCTGCTCGGTTGACCCCACCCCCACCCCCACCCGGCGCCGGGGCCAGGGGGCGGGGCGCCGTGGGGGCTCCCCGGAGGGGCTTTCGTGCAGGCGAGCCACGACAGGGGCTCGCCGGAACGAGAGGCCCCGGAGGCGAGCCCCCACGGCGCCCCGCCCCCTGGCCCCGGCGCCCCCTCAGCGCGAGCACATCTCGATGAGCATCGTCTCGAGCACCGCCTGCGCCGGGCGGCGGCTGCTCTTCAAGGCGAGATCGGTCTCGGCCAGGACGCGCATCCAGCCCGCGAGCGCGCCCCTCGGGAGCCCGCGGATCGTCTGCGCCACGTCGTTCACCTTGTAGGGCGACACGCCGGCGCGCTGCGCCGCCTCGGCCTGGCTCGCGCCCGCGGCGAGCGCCGACTCGAACTTCACCATCTGGCGGACCGACCACGAGACCGCCCCGAGCAGGCGCAGCCCGCCGTCGCGCGGGTCGTACGCGTCGGCGAGCACCGCGAGCGCGCGGTCGAGGCGCCGCCTGCCGAGCGCGTCGATGAGCTCCCAGACCGTGCTCTGCCGGACGCGGATGACGACCTGCGCGATCGCGTCCTCGGTGATCGGCTGCTTCGGCCCCACGTACAGCGAGAGCCGCTCGATCGCGTCGACCACGTAACCGAGCTCGGGCCCGGCGATCTCGGCGAGCTGATCGGCCACGTCGCTCGCGATGGGGTTGCCCTTCTCGCGGGCGATGGAGGTGATGAAGCCGGGCAGGGCGCGGCGGCTCAGCGGCTCGCACGCGACCAGGAACTCCCCCTTCTTGGCCGACGTGACGAGGCGGCGCTGGGCGTGGAGCTTCGTCGCCACGAGCACGAGCACCGCGCTCGGCGAGGGCGCCTTGGCGTACTCCGCGAGCGCGTCGAGCGGGCTCGCCTGCCTCGACGCCCCCCGCTTGCCGCCCGCGCCGGCGCGCTCCTCCGCGCCGCCGCCCTCGTCGCCGCCGTCGTCCTTCTTCTCCCAGCGCTCGACGCCGCGGACGAGCACGAAGCGGCGCGGGGCCATCATCGGGAGCATGCGGGCGGCGCCGAGGATCGACTCGATCGGCGCGTCGCCCGCGAGGAACTTGTCCTCGTTGAAGCCGGCGATGCCCCCCTTCGCCGCGGCTTCCCGGAGCGCGTTCACCACGCGATCGACCAGCCAGCGCTCCTCTCCCAGAACGAGGTAGACCGGGCGAAGGGCGCCCGAGGCCGCTTCCTTCAAGGCTTGGTCCGGCGTCACCGCTCCGGCATCGGGTGGAAAGGCGGGTGCGTCAAGCGCGACGCGCGCGCCCGGGCGGAGGGGCGCGGCTCACGGCAGCGAGAACGGGACGTCGACGCGCACGGTCGCGCCGGGAGGCGGAATGGCGATCGGCGGGAGCGCGGCGGCGAGGCAGGCCGTGACCTCGGGGCGCGAGGTCTCCCGGTCCTCGATCAGGCCGCGCGCGAGCTGCCGGCCTCGTGCGTCGAAGGTGAAATTGAAGACGTACTTCACGACGCGCGGCTCCGGCTGCGCCGCGACCGCCGGCGCGTAGCAGCGCGACCGGAGCGCCGCGCGATGGGCGTCGAGCGCCCGCGGTGCCGCGCGACCTCGTCGCGCGGCACCGCGGGCGCGCTGGCCGGTCGAGCGCCCTCGTCGGCCGGCGCCGCGGGCGCGACGGCCGGGCGCGCGACGGCCGCGCCGGGCTCACCCCGCCGCGGCGGCGCCTCCTCCCCGGCCGCAGGCGGCGCCGGGGCGCGCTCGGCCGGGCCGTGGCGGAGGCCCAGGTAGACCGCGGCGGCGATCATGGCGCTGCCGAGGAGGATCGCGGTGGGGGTCGAGAGCTGCTTGCCCATGCCTTGCATCCGGCGGCGCCCGGGCGAGCGCCGCGACGGGGCCGATCCACGGCCCTCGTGCCTTAGCCGGAATGCGCGCCGGCGGCGAGGCGGCCGCGGCGCGAGGCAGCCGCGGCGGTAAGGCGGCCGCGGCGGTGAGGTGGTCACGGCGGTGAGGTGACGGCGGCGCGGGAGACATTCGCCTCGCCGCCGGCGTGGGCGCGGGCACCGCCGCCGTTTGACGCGCGTGGCCCCTGCCGCTCTGATGCCGCGCCGTGTGGCCCGTCCTCCTCGTATTTGTCGCGACGTACATCCTCATCGCGGCGCGGCGCCTCGCGATCCTCCCGATCGGCCGGTCGGCCGGCGCCCTCGCGGGCGCGTGCGGCATGGTCCTCCTGAGCGCGCTGATCCCGGGCGCCGGCCTGACGCCCGACGAGGCGTTCGCCGCGATCGAGCCGAACACCATCGGTCTCCTGCTCGGCATGATGCTGCTCTCGGCGTCGCTCGACGCGACCGGGGTGTTCGAGCGCGCGGCGGCGTGGGTCGCGCGGCGCGACCTGTCGCCGGTCCGCCTGCTCTACGTCGTCACGCTCGGCTCCGGGCTCGCCTCGGCGGTGCTGCTGAACGACTCGGTCTGCGTGATGCTCGCGCCGCTCGTCGACAGGACCGCCCGGCGCGCGGGGCTCGATCGGATCCCCTACCTCCTCGCGCTCGCCATGGGCGCCAACGCCGGCAGCGCGCTCACGCTCGCCGGCAACCCGCAGAACATGCTCGTGGGCCACCTCTCCGGCATCTCCTACCGCGACTACCTGCTGGAGGCGGGCCCGGCCGCGCTGATCGGGCTCGCCGTGACCGCCGTGGCGCTGCACCTCCTGCTCCGGCGCCGGATCGCGGCGCGGGCCGCCCCGCCCGCGATCGAGCCCGTGTGGGAGCCCGCGCCGCCGTCGGGCGGGCGGCCGAGCGCCCTCGTGCCCCTCGCCTGCCTCGCGGTCGTGTCGGTGCTGTTCGTGCTCGGCGCCAACCTGGCGTGGACGGCGATCTGCGGCGCGGCCGCGGCCATCCTGCTGCACCGGCGCGACGCGGGCGGCCTGTTCGCCCGGGTCTCGTGGCCCGTGCTCCTGTTCTTCGGCGCCCTCTTCATCGTCGTGGCCGGCCTGCAGAAGACCGGCATGCCCGAGCAGGCGCTGCGCGCCATGAGCCCCCTCCTGCCCTCGGGGCCGACGCTGGGCGTCGTCGGGCTGAGCCTCGCCCTGCTCGTCGGGTGTCAGATCGTCTCGAATGTGCCGTTCATCCTGCTCGCGGAGTCGTACATCCAGAGCCAGCCCGATCCGCACCTCGCCTGGATCGCGACCGCGCTGATCTCCACCCTCGCCGGCAACTTCACGCTGCTCGGCTCGGTGGCGAACATCATCGTCGTGGAGACCGTGGGCGCCGAGCGCGAGATCGGCTTTCGCTCGTACGCCAGGGTGGGTGTCCCGGTGACGCTCGCCTCGTGCGCGGCGACGCTCCTCTGGCTCCTGCTCGCACGCTGAGCCGGATCGCGGCGCCCGCCGGCGCGGCGGCGCTCCGGGCCCGCCGCCGCCGCCGGCCCGAGGGGCCGCGGCGCGCGCGGGTGTCGCCGCCGCCCTCGTGATGCACCCCGGTCGCGCTCAGAGCGACGCGTGCCCACGCTCGCGGGAACGGCGATGCCGCGCCGCGGCGTGCGTCAGGTGCCGCACCGGGGACCTGCGCCGGACGTCGAGCCACGCGTGGAGCATCGTGATCCCCACGGCAGTACAGAAAGCGGGGCCCATGAGGAGCAGAAGGAAGGGCTGCAGAGCTCGTCGCATCGCGTGCGGATTCATGTGGTCCAGCATACGACGGCCGGGGTTTGTGCAGTAGCGCAATGCGTCGCCAGCCCCTCAACGCTCCGCAAAAATCAGGTATCCCCCGGTATCGCCCAGGCGAATGGAACGGAAAAGTATTGTATTGCTGGATCTCGCTCGTTGACACGTCCCTTGACCGACCTCGATCCGCTGCGTGTGAATGGGCGCGGCATTGCGCCGACGGGACGCTCCCGGAGGCGCGCCTGCGCGCGCCGCTCTCTTTCGCGGCGGCGAGCGAACCGCGGTCCCAGCCCCCGGAGAGGCCTTGATGGCACATGATCTGTCGGAACGAGTCGTCCTTGTCACCGGAGCCTCCCGCGGCCTCGGTGAGGCCATTGCCCGCAAGCTCGCGGCGTGCGGCGCGCGGGTCGCCGTCAACTACTTCGGCAGCGCCGACAAGGCGCGGCGCGTGGTCGAGGACATCCGCCGGGACGGCGGCACGGCCGAGGCCTTCATGGCCGATGTGCGCGACGAGCAGGAGGTGGCCGGGCTCGTGGAGCAGGTGCGGGCGCGCTTCGGCCCCCTCGATACCCTCGTGCTCAACGCGACCGGCCCGCAACCGTACGTCAAGGTGGAGGACCTGACCTGGAGGGATTGCCTCGATCAGCTCGAGTTCTTCGTGAAGAGCCCGGTCCTCTTCGCGCGGGCGGTGGTCCCCGGGATGAAGGAGCGCCGCGCGGGCCGGATCATCCAGATCGGGTCCGAGGTCTTCGAGCAGGGCGTCCCCGAGTTCTCCAGCTACGTGTCGGCCAAGGGCGCGCAGCTCGGCCTGACGCGCTCCTGGGCGCTGGAGCTCGGCCCGTGGGGGATCACCGTCAACCTCGTGGCGCCCGGCTGGATCCCGACCGAGCGCCACGCGGCCGAGGGCCGCACCGAGGCCCAGAAGGAAGCCTATGCGGCGGGCGTGCCGCTCCGCCGCATGGGCCAGCCGGCCGACGTGGCCGAGGCCGTCGCCTTCCTCGCGTCCGACGCCGCGAGGTTCATCACGGGCCAGAAGCTCAGCGTGAACGGCGGCAGGACCCTCGCCTGAGGTCGTGCCAGGGGGCGCGCGGTCCTCTTCCCTCTCCCCTGTGGGGCCTAGCACTGCTGCGGGAAGTTGCCCCGGAGCAGCAGAAGAACCGCCAGGGCGCCAGCGACGCCAAGAAGAGAGGGGGAAGGGTTGTCCCTCCATTCTCCCCTTCTACTTCCCTGGTTTCTTGGCGCCCTTGGCGTCATGGCGGTTCGCCTCTCGGCCCGACTTCCCGCAGCAGCGCTAGCAGTCCAGCTCGACGAGGTTGCCGTCGGCGTCGACCGAGATCTCGAGCTCCACGTCGCCGATCACGAGGTTCGCCTCGTAGGAGAGCCGCCCGTCGTGCAGCTCCTCGTCGAGCTCCACGATCGAGCCGCCCTGGGCCGCGTGGAGGAGGGTCAGGTAGGCGCCCGGCGGCAGCATCTCCAGCGTGATGTCCCGCTCGATCAGCGCGCCGCGGGCGTCGATCCGGAGCGCGTAGATCCGCGCCCCCTTCCAGAGGACGGCCTCGTAAACGGTCTCTCCGAGGTCCTCCTCTTCCTCCTCGCGCACCTCCAGGATCGCCCCGCCCGCGGCCTCCCTCTCGATCGCCCTGCGCGCGGGCTCGGGGACGCTGTCGAACGCCACGATCCAGGCCTCGACCTCGCCGCCGATCACGTTGCCCGCGGCGTCGAGCTCCACCTCGCGATAGACGTTCCCCTCGACGAGATCGATCTCGTACGTGACGCGGCCGCCGTCGACGCTCTCCTTCACCTCCAGGACGGTGATGCCCTTTCCGAGGCTCGCCAGCGCCGCGCGGACCGGCACCGGCAGCTCATGGACGGGGATGACCCGCTCGCGATCCCCCGCCGCGCCGCCGCCCGGATCCGCCTGCACGCTGACCGGCGAGGCTCCGTGGCTCCTGGACGCCACGCACGCAGCGACCGCGGACGCCGCGCGGGCAGCAGCGGCGAACGCCGCGTGGGCAGGAGCGGCGGATGCCGCGCACGGGGACCAGGCCAATACGACCGCAATCGGTAGGTTCAGGATAGCTCTGTACGTGCGCATGAGTCCCCCCATGGGTCGATATACCAACGCGTCCAAACACCGACACGTCCCCACGCAATGCAGCGATCGGTCCACGTCGATTTCAGTGCGTCATCGACACACGTCAGCGATGAAGATGTGTCTTGGACACTACCGTACGTCCACGAAGCGCCCGCAGGGAGCGCGCAGTCCGACCCCTCTGGATGCGCCGAGCGCTGCCCGATTCGCGCGCTTACGCCAAGGGCATACCCATGCCACCCGAGCCGGCTCCGTGGGCGCTGGCGCCGCCGCGGCCTCGGGATTTCCCGGTCCGGGTGGCCGGATCGAGGTCAACGTCGGTCGCGCTCCGCGCGCCCGGGATTACCCCGGATCCAGAGAGGCGGCTCCAGGGATCCTCGACCGCGAGGAAGGACTGCCCGGAGATCCGGTGTCGCGCCGGCGGGCAGGGGGCGATGTCATGTCAGGGGAGCGTGGAGGCAGGGAGCCTCACTGCTTCGTGGTGGGATTGACGATGATCTCGACACGCCGGTTGTTGGCGCGGCCCTCCGGGCTCGAGTTGTCCGCCACGGGGCGGTCCGGCCCGTGGCCGACGGTCGAGATCTTGTCCGCGGGGAGCCCCACGCTGATGAGGTGGCGCTTCACCGAGTCCGCGCGCGCGAGCGAGAGCGTGCGGTTCGCCTGGGAAGAGCCGGTCGAGTCGGTGTGGCCCTCGATCCGCAGCGGCGGCGACCCCTGGTCCTTCAAGGTGGTCGCGATCTGGTTGAGCTTCTCCTTGGCGATGGGCAAGAGCTCCGACTTGCCCGACGCGAAGAGCACCGCGCCGGAGAGCGTGATGACCACGCCGCGCTTCTCCTCCTTGACCGCGGCGACCTCCTTCAGGCTCGCGAGCGCCGCGTTCGCGACGCGCTCGGCCTCGCGCCGCGCCTCCTCGGCCTCCTTGCGGGCCTTCTCGGCCTCGGTGCGCGCCTTCTCGGCCTCGGTGCGCGCCCGCTCGGCCTGGGCGCGCGCCTGCCGCTCCCGCTCGATCTGCTGCTGGCCGCTCTGCAGCGCGTCCTTCGCGCTCTCGAGCTGCTGCTGGGTGAGCTCCCTGTAGCTTCGCTCCGCGTCGGCCTTGTCGCGCTGCGCCTGCTGCAAGCCCGCGGCCGCCTCGGCCTGCCGCGCCTTGCGGTCGGCGATGTAGGCGAGATCGCGCGTCCGCTGGGCCTCGGGCTCCTCGTCGAACGCCGCCTCGGCGCGCGAGAGCGCCTGCTTCGCGGTGTCGAGCTGGGCGGGCGCGAGGCGCGTCGCGGGGCCCTGGCTCGCGCGCGCGTAGCTGGCGCGGGCCTCGACGAGCTCCTTCGGGGGGAGCGTCGCGCTGCACCCCGACGCGGCGGCGAGCACCACGCAGAGCGCGATCGGGCGGCGCAGCAGCGACAGCTTCCTGGATCTCGAACGCATCACGTCACCTCCCGCCTCACTGGGCCTCTCCCTCGGGGGCCTCTTCCTCGTCGGGGGCCGCGACCCCGGCCTGCTCCAGCTTCTCGACCTGCGCCGTCGCCTCCTCGGCCTCGGCCTCCGTGGCGCGCTGCTTGGCGATCGCCAGCGCGAGCTCGGCGTCCGCCTCGGCGCGCTGGAGCACGCGCTGGGCGGCCTCGTTGTCCTCCGCCTCCATCAGCGCCTTGGCCTTCTCCATCTGCTCGCGGGCGAGCTTCAGGTGCAGCATGGCCTGAGGATCGGACTCGGCGCCCACCTCCTCGGCCGCGCGGATCGCGGCCTGTGAGGCGGCGAGCTGGTCGTTCGGCGGGGGCAAGCTGCCACCGCACCCGACCGCGGCGAGACCGAGCAGTCCGGCGAGCACCGCGACCAGGCTCGCGGGACGGCGGTTGGCTGGTGTGTGGTTCGGGCTTCGGTTCACCCGGACTTTGTACAACACCTGGAGGCGGCCGAGAAATCAGGAAAACCCCCGACATTCCCGGCGGGTGGTGGTCGGCGCGGAGCCCCGCGCTACTCGACGCGCGCCGAGCTCGCGCGGACGATGCGGATCCGCGCGTCGCGCGCGTCCGGCCTGGTCACGGCGCGCGCGAACTCGGGCGCCGCGGGGGAAGCGACCTCGACGACCGACGCGGTGCTGCCGATCCGGATCGCGCCGATCTGCCGGCTCGACACGCCGCCGCGGCGGCACACGAGGGCGAGCAGGCGCCGGGCGTCGGCGCCGTGGCGCTCGCCCCAGTTGACCTGGAAGGGCACGAAGGGAAAGCGCGGGGCGTGCTCGGCGTCGCCGCGACGAGCGGCGGAGCGGGCCCGCGCCGGCGGCGGCTCGGACCGGGGCGACCGGGGCGGGGCGACCGCGGTGACGGGCTGCGGCGCGCAGGGGCCGACGTGCTTCGCGCGGGCGAGGAGGGCCGCCACGAGCTCGGTCGCGTCCATGTCCGCGAGCAGGCGCTCGGCCAGCTCCCGGAGCCGCGCGTCGGGCGCGGGGCCGGCAGCGCCGCGCGCAGAGCCCGCCTCGCCGGGGCCGCGCGCAGGGCCCGCCTCGCCCGCGCCCTGCGCCTCGCCCGCGCCGCAGCCCCGCGCCGCGGCGAGCTCGGCCGCGAACCGCTCGTCGGCGGCGCGCAGCACGTCGGCGGGCGACGGGACCGGCCGGAACGTCGCCTCGACCCGCGCGCGCCGGAGCAGCCGCAGCACGTGCTCGCGCGCGAACGGCGCGACCAGGAGCACGCTCGTCCCCTTGCGGCCCGCGCGCCCGGTGCGCCCGCTCCGGTGCGTGAAAATCTCCGGATCGCCCGGGGGGTCGGCGTGGATGACGCGCCCGACGTCGGGCACGTCGATGCCGCGCGCGGCGACGTCGGTCGCGACCAGGGTGGTGATCGCGCCGGAGCGGAACGCGTCGAGCGTCCGCGTGCGCTCGCGCTGCTCGAGGTCGCCGCTCAGGGCGCGCGCGGGCAGGCCCAGGGCGGTGAGCTTGTCCGCGAGCTCCGCGGCGCCCTCGCGCGTGCGCACGAAGACGAGCGTGCGCTCGCCGGGCGCGAGGAGCAGGAGGTTCACGAGCGCCGCGTCGCGCTCGTGCGGCAGCACGAGGTGGGCGACGTGCGCGATGTCGCCGTTGGCCGCGCCGGGGCGCGTGCCCTCGACGCTCACCGCGTCGCGCTGGAAGCGATCGGCGAGCGCGCGGACCTCGCGCGAGAAGGTGGCCGACACGAGGTGGGTCTGGCGCTGCTCCGGCATCCGGCCGGCGATCGCCTCGAGCTCCTCGCGGAAGCCGAGGTCCAGCATCTGGTCCGCCTCGTCGAGGACGAGGGCGACGACGCCGCGGGGATCGATCGTCCCGCGCTCCAGGTGGTCGACCAGGCGGCCGGGCGTGCCGGCGATGACGAGCGGGTCGCGGCGCAGCGAGCGCGCCTCGGCGCCGAAGCTCGTGCCGCCGGTGACGCACGCGACGCGCGCGCCGAGCGGCCCGAGCAGCCAGCCGAGCTCGCCGGCGATCTGGGCGGCGAGCTCGCGCGTCGGGGCGATGATCACCGCGGCCGGGGCCGCCGCGGAGCGGGGCGCGCCGTCGGGCCCGGCCGCGGCCGCGCGCCCGGCGAGGGCGCGCTCCAGGCGAGGGGCGAGCGCGAGGCCGACGGCCACGGTCTTGCCGGAGCCGGTCTGCGACGAGATGCGGAGGTCCCGACCGTCGAGATCGGGGGCGAGGACGGCCTGTTGAACGGGCGTGAGGGAGGTGAAGCCGCGGCGGGCGAGCGCGCCCGCGAGCGGCGCGGGCAAGGCGTCGAGCATTGGGTCGGGATTCATGAAAGCCGCGCAACCTAGCAGAGGACCTGGGCGGTTGTCGCGCGGGATCGGCGCGGCGCCGCCGGAGCTCGGCCGCTCCGGTGGCCCCGGCTACACCGGTGATGCCGGCTGCTCTTGGTAGGCCCGGCTACACCGGCAAATCCGGCCGCGCCTGGTCCTCCCTCCCCTCCCGCGCGCGGCGCGGCGCGCCGCGGCAGGCGGGCCGTGCGGTCCAGAGGCCGCACGGCCCTTCAGGTCACTGCGACCCGGCCTGGGCGCCCTTCTCGTCGAGCCAGGCCACGGTCCACGCGAACGGGCCGTTCCAGTTGATGGTGATCTCGTTGACCGACCACGCCTCGATATGGTCGATGTAGCACTTCTGCGGCGCGCACTCCGGATCGATCTGCTCCATGGCGATCGGATCCTGCCGCGCGGTGTTCGGCCCGCCGGAGACCGCGCCCGGAGGCGGTGCCGGGTAGTCCGGGTCGAGCTGGGCAGCCCAGAAGCGATGATGCGGGTTCTCCAGCGGGACCTCGCCGTAGCCGGAGACATAGCACTTGTCCATCGCGTTGCGCCCGAGCAGGTAATCCGCGCCCGACGCGACCCCGTCGAAGTACTTCTGCTCCCCGGTGAAGTCGTGCGCCAGCGCCAGGACGATCATGTTGTTGAGCACGAACGAGTTGGAGCCCCAGGGATACCCGTTCTCGTCGGCCAGGAACGGGACGCGGTACCCCTCGGCGTTCATCACCTCGAGGTACTTGTCGGCGATGGCGACCAGCTTGGTCCGGGCCGCCTCGCGCTCGGTCGCGGTGGCCTCGGCCGGGACCACGGCCAGCGAGATGGCGCCCAGCCCGTCGACCTGCCCCCACGTCATGGCGCTGAACGAGCCGGTCGCGCCGAGGAGCTCCTCGCTGTACGGCGAGGCGGCGAGCTCGTCGCGATAGGCGCTGTCGCCGGTGGTGATGAGGAGCTCCGCGGCCGCCCAGTAGAACTCGTCGCTGAGCTCGTTGTCGCCGTAGGCGCCTCCGCCCTGCACCGCGCCCTCGTTCGGGATGACCTCCGGGTTCTCCTTGGCCGCCGCCCACGCCCGCTCCGCCGCCTCGAGGCAGGTCGCGGAGAACGCGGGGTCGAGGTCGCGGAAGATGCGCGCGGCCTGGGCCGCGGTGGCGGCCAGGTTGAGCGTCGCCGCCGTGCTGACCGGGCGCAGGAAGCGCGGCTGCGGATCCTCGTGCGGCGGCAGCGGCAGGCCGGTCCACTCCAGATCATGGATCTTGTGGTGCGCCATGCCCGCGTGGATCTCCCCTTCCGGGACCTGCATCTTGAGGAGGAACTCGACCTCCCAGCGGGCCTCGTCGAGGATATCGGGGATGCCGTTGCCAGCCTCCGGGATCTTCATCTTCCCGTCGGCGAAGTCCTCCGCGTTCTTCCCGAGCGCGACGGCGCGCTCGTACTGGTTCAGCAGCGTCCAGGCGGAGATACCGCCGTTCACCACGTACTTGCCGTGATCGCCGGCGTCGTACCACCCGCCGGTGACGTCGAGCGTGTAGTCGCAGTCGAGGTCGTCCCCGCAAGGCGCCTCGTCCGGCAGGTGCCCCGCCGGGCGCGCGTGCGCCGCGCCGACGTACTCCTCCTCGATCTCGATGCCGGAGCGGTTGTGATAGAAGTACGCGAGCGCGTCGTACTTCATCTGCGCGTAGATCGACGGGCTCACGTCGAACGGGTGGCTGGCCTTCTCCCCGACGCGCAGCGTGTAGCCCTCACCCGCCGTGGTGAACTCGCTGAAGTCGATGATGTGCACGTGCTCGCCGGAGCTCGCGTCCGCCCCCACGACCTCGGTCGCGCCGCTCGCCACCACCGCGCCGCCGGCGTCGACGAGCTCCCACGGGTGCGGCTTGTCCGAGGCCGCGACGACCGTGGCGACCTTGGCGGCGTTCGGCAGATAACCGACCTGGTTCGCGCGGATCAGCTCGTCACCGGACGGCTCGACCGTCTCGACCGGCTCCCCGCCGCCCTCGCCGGCGCCGCCCTCGCCGCCTTCACCGCCGGCGCCGCCCTGGCCCTCGCCGCCCTCGCCGCCGGCGCCGCCCGACGCGCCCGCCCCCCCCGTGCCGGTGCTCGACGGGTCGTCATCACCGCAGCCCACGGCGGTGAGCCCCCCCACGAGCAAGAGGAGGAGCGAGCCCCCCAGAGAGAGCCATGAACGCTTCCAACCAGCGGACCTCGAAGCACAACGCATGATGAGCATCTCCAGATGAAGTTGACCGTCGTGCGACAGAAACGATGCGCACGACCCCCTGCGGCAGGGCTACCTTTGATAAAGTCGATGGGGATGTCAAGCGTGGAGCAGGACTCTCCACGCCCTGACAAGGCGGTGGGGCACGCGACGCGTCGACGTCAGTAGTGCCAGGGGAAACGCGTGAAATCCGGGCGGCGCTTCTCCAGGAAGGCGTCTCGCCCCTCTCTCGCCTCCTCCGTGCCGTAGGCGAGCCGCGTGGCCTCTCCCGCGAAGAGCTGCTGTCCGACGAGCCCCTCGTCAGGCAGGTTGAACCCGTACTTCAGCATCCGCATCGCCGTCGGGCTCTTCGAGTTGATGATCGCGCCCCACCGGAGCGCCTCCGCCTCGAGCTCGGCGTGCGGGACCACGGCGTTGACCATCCCCATGGCCGCCGCCTGCTCTGCCGTGTAGTCCAGCCCCAGAAAGAAGATCTCCCGCGCCTTCTTCTGCCCGACCTGGCGCGCGAGCAGCGCGGAGCCATACCCGCTGTCGAAGCTCGCCACGTCCGGGTCCGTCTGCTTGAACATCGCGTGCTCGCGGCTCGCCAGCGTCAGGTCGCAGACCACGTGGAGGCTATGGCCGCCGCCCGCCGCCCAGCCGGGCACCACGGCGATGACCACCTTGGGCATGAACCGGATGAGCCGCTGCACCTCCAGGATGTGGAGCCGGCCGAGCCGCGCCGCGTCGACCTGCCCCGCGCTCTCCCCTTCGTACTTGTAACCGTCCTTGCCGCGGATGCGCTGGTCGCCGCCGGAGCAGAACGCCCAGCCCCCGTCCTTCGGAGAGGGCCCGTTCCCGGTGATGAGCACGCAGCCGACGTCGGCGGTCGTGCGCGCGTGCTCGAGCGCCGTGTAGAGCTCATCCACGGTCCTCGGACGAAATGCGTTGCGCACCTCAGGCCGGTTGAACGCGATGCGCACGGTGCCCTGATCCACGGCGCGGTGATAGGTGAGGTCCTCGAACGAGAACCCGTCGACCTCACGCCAGCGCGCCGGGTCGAAGATCGCAGAGACGGTCATGATCCACTCCTCCGGGCGCCGACCCTACCCGCCCCACCGTGGGCAGGCAACCTCGAACACCGACATTGGGAGGAAGTCAGCGGCAGAGGCGCACCCGGCCCGGCCGCTCCGCCCCGGCGGCGCCCGATCCCCTTGACTTCAAACGCGATCTCGGAGACAAGCAGGCTGAGACACATCGATGGAGCGACCTCGCTTTGGAGCGGAACCTGGCTCGCTCGCGCCTGGCGGCGCGCGGGCGGGGCACCTCGGTCTGCGGGACAGGGTGGTGCGGCGCGTCGAGCCCGCTCCGGGGAGGAGATGGTCTTGAGCCACGAAAAGCTGTTCCAGGTCTCGGCGGGGCTCCTGGCGACGGCGGACGCGAGCGGCCGCTTCCAGCACCTGAACCCGGCCTGGGAGCGGACCCTCGGGTGGACCCTCGACGAGCTCAGGTCCAGGCCGTTCATCGAGTTCGTCCACCCGGGCGACCGGCAGGCCACGCTCGCGCAGACCGCCGAGCTCTTCAAGGGCCGCGCGACCGACCGGTTCGACAACCGCTATCTGTGCAAGGACGGGTCGTACAGGTGGCTCGGCTGGAGCGCCGAGGTGGACATGAGCGAGCCCGCCCCGGAGCGCCTGATCTACGCCACGGCGCTCGACGTGACGGCCGACCGAGAGCGCCTCTCGCAGCTCGCGCAGACGATCCAGCAGGCGAGGGTCTACGAGACCCTGTTCCGGGTCTCGGTGGGCCTGCTCGTGACCCTGGACATGAACGGGTATTTCCGGCACGCGAACCCCTCGTGGGAGCGGCTCCTCGGCTGGTCTCCCGCGGAGCTCACCTCGAGGCCGTTCATCGAGTTCGTCCACCCCGACGACCGCGAGAGCACGCTCGCGGAGGCCGCCGCCCTGTTCCAGGGCAAGACGGTCATCCGGTTCGACAACCGCTACGCGTGCAAGGACGGCTCCTACAGGTGGCTCGCCTGGACCGCGTACATGGATGCAGACGTGGACGGGTCGGCCCGCCTCGTCTACGGCACCGCCCACGATGTCACCTCCTACAAGGAGCTGCTCGGGGAGCTCGAGCGGACGCTCGCGCGGCTCCGCGACACGATGCAGGCGATGTCGACTCCGCTCATCCCCATCACCGACCGCATCGTCGTCATGCCGCTCGTGGGCCAGATGGACCCGGAGCGGATCAGCCAGGTGATGTCGGTGGCGCTCGAGGGGGTCCAGTCCACCCAGGTCGATGTGGTCATCCTCGACGTGACCGGGCTCAAGGACATCGACACGAGGGTCGCCGCCGCGCTCGTCGACACGGCCAGGGCGCTCTTGCTGCTCGGCGCAAGGACGGTCCTGACCGGCATCCGGCCGGCGGTGGCCCAGACGCTCGTCGGGCTGGGGCTCGATCTCTCGGGGATCGTGACCAAGGGCACCCTGCAGAGCGCCATCGCGTTCGCGCTGCAGGCCGGCCCCGCCGCCGCCGCGCCCAGCCCGCCGGCGCACCGCGCCGGGCGGCTCTAGGGCGCGCGGACACGCGCGCTCGCGTCCATGTCCATGGAGGATGGCATGCTGTCCGGCAGAGGTTCGATCGCAGGGGCCTGCTGCGCAGCCGTCGCGCTGCTCGCCGCCATGCCGGCGTGCTCGACGAGGGTGCGGAGCTTCGGTCAAGACGGCGCGGGCGGCGGGGCCATCACCGCGAGCGCCGGAGAGGGCGGCGCGGCCACCACCGCGAGCGCCGGAGAGGGCGGCGGGGCCACCTCCGCGAGCGCCGGCGGGGACGGCGGCGGGCGCGCGTGCGAGCCCGACGACCAGGAGGCCTGTTACGGCGGACCGCCGGGTACGCTGAACCGCGGAGCCTGCCGCGCCGGCGTCAGGACCTGCGACGCGGAGGGGACGGGCTACGGCCCGTGCGAGGGAGAGGTGTCGCCGGCGCCCGATCGCTGTGACACCGCCGAGGACGAGGACTGCGACGGTGAGGTCAACGAGGGGTGCCGTTACGCCCGGTGCGCCGACGTCCCCTCCGGCGCGCCGAGCGGCGTGTACGCGCTCGATCCGGACGGGGTCGGCCCGCAGCCCGAGCTCGCCGTCTACTGCGATCTGGAGACGGACGGCGGGGGGTGGGCGCTCGTCTATAGCAGCGTCGGCTCCGAGGACGGGGAGACGCTCCCCTTCTGGAACATCCCGTACGCCGACCGGCTCGGCGCGAAGGGCGCGCCCGCGCCCCACCAGAATCATTACCAGGGCGCGCTCTACCTCGTCGGCCGGGAGTACCGCGATGAGATCGAGGATCTGGAGGGCACCGTCAAGGAGGTCATGCGCGCGACCGCGGGCGGCATCGACGCGGAGACCATGAAGCTCCTCGATCCCGCGCACGTCTCCGGGGACGCCGACGTGTTCTATACCCAGTTCTTCTCGGGGTGGTCGTCGCCCGACTTCGACGGCGACACGTACGGCGCGGGGAACTGCGCCGCGGAGCTCGAGGACGTCACGCAGCACTACGCATCTTGCTGCACCTACAACCTCGGCGCGGACCTCAACGCGCCGTACGACGACGGCGGCTGGGGGCCTCACCTGCTGGAGAGCGTCGCGGCGCGGCTCGGGCTCTCCGTCGACGGCGCGGGCTCCACGCGCGTGAGGCGAATCTCCCGCTGGACTCGGTGGTGAGCCGCGCGCCGCCCGCCGCCGCGCCCCCACGGATCCCGTGACAGCCCCCGTGGAGCTGGTATGCTGCCCCGGCCATGCGCTTCTATGCCTTGATACTGCTCACGCTCTTCGCCGGCCTCTGCCTGGCGAGCTGCTGGACCAGCGACGCCTGCGTGGAGGGGGACGCGTGCGAGTGCTTCGACGGCGACGAATGCTATCTCGGCTGTAACGGTGACAACTGCGATCAGCGCTGTCATCACATGAACCGATGCGGCGCCGTATGTGAGCACGGGTGTGACTTCGAGTGCTTCGACGTCGACGAGTGCTCGGCCTCCTGCGGGGACGACTGCAACCTCGAGTGCCATCACACCGCGGCGTGCGGCGCCATCTGCGAGCGCGACTGCCGGTTCGACTGCCATGACACGAGCCGGTGCGGCGTCGTCGTCGGGCCGGGCAGCGTCGTGAGCTGCCGGAGCGTGGCGACCTGCGAGGTCGAGTGCCAGGGCTCGTGCGAGGTGTACTGCGAGAGCGTGGACGATTGCGACGTGACGTGCTCCGACGGCTCCCGGGCGGCCGAGTGCTCGGACCGCATGCGCGCGTGCGGTGGATGCTGAGGAGGCCTGAGATCATGCTGACTTCGTTGACTTCGCAGCTTCGCGCGCCGCGCCGGCTGGCAGCGGCGGCGCTCTCGTTCCTTGCGCTGACGATCGGGTGGGTAGAGATCGGGGCCGCGCAGATGACGATCCGCCGCCCCGGCGATCGCCCCGATTACAAGGTGGAGCTCGAGCCGCACCTCCTCATCGCGCCGTTCGAGCCGCTCGGGCCCGGCGTCGGCACGGGCGTGGGCGCCGGGTTCCGCGCCACCATCGACATCGTCCCCGAGGGCTTCATCAAGCGCATCAACGACTCGGTCGGGATCGGCTTCGGCATCGACGGCATCCACTACGGAGGGAACGGCAACTTCCGCGGCGACTGCGCGCGCTTCGAGGGCGGGCCTGCGGGCACGCGCATCTGCACCGAGGTCGACACGTACGGGGACGCGTCCAACTACGTGTTCGGCGAGGCCGTGATGCAGTGGAACTTCTGGCTTCACCGGCGGTGGTCTGTCTTCGGCGAGCCGGGGCTCGCGTTCTATCTCGGCGATCTGGGCTATCGCTCGCGTCCCGGGGTCTCGCCGGTCCTGTTCATCGGCGGGAGGTTTCACTTCACCGAGAATGTCACGCTGACGCTCCGGCTCGGGTATCCGGCGTTCTCGCTGGGGGTCTCGTTCCTCCTGTGAGCCGCGCCGCCGGCGACCAGCGCCTCTCCCGGCGTCTCCCGCCCGGCGCGCCGCTCGTGTCCCCGGCGCGCCGGCCGACCTGATATCCTCCCCGGCATGCCGGAGACGCCGCGATCCGAAGGGCCTCAGGGCTCGTCCGTCGTCGAGGACCTCACGGTGCCGAGGCTCGGAGCGCCGGCCGCGCCGCCGACGGGAGCGCCGGCCGCGCCGCCGACGGGAGCGCCGGCCGCGCCGCCGATGGAGGAGCTCTCGAGCTCGGCGCTCGTCGAGGACGTCGAGGCGGCCGCGGCGCGGGGCGCCGGGGGAGACGCGCTGATCGGGAGCCTGATCTCCGGGCGTTACCGCATCCACGAGCTCATCGGGGAGGGCGGGATGGGCGCCGTCTACCGCGGCGAGCAGGTGCTCCTCCGCAAGCAGGTGGCGATCAAGCTGCTCAGGCCCGTCGCCCGGAGGCTGCCCGAGCTCGTGGCGCGGTTCGAGCGCGAGGCGATCGCGGGCGCGCACATCCGGCACCCCAACGTCGTGGCGGCCATCGATTTCGGCCAGCTCGACGACGCGTCGTACTTCCTCGTGCTCGAGTACGTCGAGGGCACGCCGCTCAAGGACGTGATCGCCGCGGGGCGGCTCGCGCCCGCGCGGGCGCTCCGCGTCGCGCGGCAGCTCGCCTCGGCGCTCTCGGCGGCGCACGAGAAGGGCATCGTGCACCGGGACGTGAAGCCCCTGAACGTCCTGCTCGACGCGCAGGATCAGGTCAGGCTCATCGATTTCGGGCTCGCGAAGGTCGATGTCGATCTCCTGTCCAGCCAGAGCCGGAACACGACAGGACCGCGCCCCGCCCTGACCAGCGCCGGAGAGATCTTCGGCACGCTCTCGTACCTCGCGCCGGAAGCGCTGCGCGGGATGGACGCGGTGGACGCGCGCGCGGACCTGTACGCGCTCGGGATCGTGCTCTACGAGATGCTCACCGGACAGCACCCGTTCGACACGAAGAGCGTCGTGGCGCGGCTCAAGCAGCACGGCGCGGCGGATCCGCCCCCGCTCCGCCTGCGCGCGCCGGACCTGGTGGTGCCCGCCGAGGTCGAGCAGGTCGTGATGCGGCTCATGCAGCACGACCCGGGGCTCCGTTACCGGTCGGCGACCGAGGTCATCGCGGCGCTCGATGAGGGCCTCGCGGCCCTCGCGCGCGCGCCGGCCATGGCGGCCCCGGCGGCCGTGTCGGCGGCCATGCCGGCCCCATCGGCCATGCCGGCGGCCGTGCCGGCCCCATCGGCCATGCCGGCGGCCGTGCCGGCCCCACCGGCCGTGCCGGTCCCACCGGCCGTGCCGGGCGCGCCGACCTCCCCCGTCGCGCCCGGGCTCATCGGGCCTCCCCCGCGCCCCGCCTGGTCGGGGCCCCGGGCGACCTTGCTGGCGCATGCGCACCGCCCCGCATCGTCGACGCGCTGGATCCCGATCGTGGCGGCGGTGGCCGCGATCGCGGCGGTCGCCATCGGGGGCTCGCTCTGGCTCGTCCTCCGGCGTCCGGAGCCGACCCAGGCGGCGCCCGCGGCCGCCTCCGCGGTGGCTGCACCGGCGCCGCCGGCGCCTCCGCCGGCGACCGCCGCGGCGAGCGCGCCGGCCGAGGACGACCCCCGCGGCGCCGCGGGGCTGCGATCGCAGCTCAGCCGGGCGGTGGCGACGAGGAACTGGATGCTCGGGGCGCGGTCGGTGCTCGAGCTCGCGCGGGTCGACCCCGAGCTGCTCCTGAGCAAGGGCCTGCGCGAGGAGCTCCTGTCCACGGTGGCGGGGATCGGGTTCGAGGAGGACAACGAGGCGGCCGACGAGGTGTTCGACCTGCTCACGAACGGGCTCGGCACCGGCGGGCTCGACGTGCTCCTCGACCTCGTGCGCGCGCGCGGCGGCACGAAGGCAGCCCGGCGGGCCACCGAGATCCTGACGCGGCCCGAGGTGATGGCGCGCGCGACCCCGGCGCTCCGTATCGCGTTCGACTTCCGCCGGGCCACGTGCAGCGGCAAGCGGGCGCTCTTCGAGCGCGCCGCGGCCGAGGGCGACGAGCGCACGCTCTTCGAGCTCCAGGTGTTGCACGGCGCGCGGTGCAGGAGGAAGCACGACCCGTGCTGCTTCCGCGAGGACAAGGCCATCGCGGAGGCGATCGAGCGGCTGAAGGCGCGACTCGGGACCTAGCGCACCCTCGGCCGGTGACGGTCAGAGCAGGCCGCACCCCGGATAGAGCGGCAGGAGATCCTCGTCGCGGACCTCGGTCCGGATCGTCTCCGGGTACCGGGTCCCCCAGATCCCGAGCAGCGACCCGAGCAGCGGCGGGAACGTGTAGCACGTCTGGTCTCCGTTCGTGTCCTCCACGCACGAGAGGTCGCACAGCCCCAGAAAGGCGATGCCGCACGGCTGCACCTTGCCGCAGAGGCGCTTCGGCTCGAGGAGCGCGAGGTCGAGCGGACAGCTCGAGGACAGCGACGACAACGTCCCTCCGAGATCGGGATCGATGCAGGCATATCCGACGATGGCCCCTTCGTCGAACGCGTTGCCGAACATGGTGGCGTCTCGGACGCGGAAGTCCGCGGCGGGCGCCTCGTCCCTGGAATACGCGAGGGCGGGATGCCTGCCCTCGAGGAGGATCTCCACATGTTCGCCGGAGCCGTTCATGTGCTGAAACAGGCACGCCGAGACCCAGCGCTGCTCCGATACGTCGAGGTCGCGCTCGGCCCACGCCGGCGCGAAGCCAAAGGCCCCGTGAAACGCCTCGCCGTCCGGAGCATGGACCACCTGGTCGGGCAAGAGCGCGCAGCGGACCGTGTAATCGAGCACGCTCCTCCCACCCTCGGTGTCGAGCAGCGGCGTCTTCACCAGCTCGCCGTGGCGGCCCGCCAGCGCGGCGCGGCCGAGCGCCTTGAAGGCCTCCCGGTTGGCCGGAGCCCAGAAGTCGGCGGGGCGCATCCCGTTGGCCCCGATGGGCACGATCATGCGCGTTCCGAGCGTCATCTCCGCGGCCCCCTCGGCCGGCGATTCGCCCGGGAGCCCCCCGGAATCGTCCGGGCCGATGCACCCCGTCATCAACGCACCCATGAAGAGGAGCCCACCAGCGAAGGATCGGATCGACATGAGTCCTTCCTCCGGGAGAGCGTGGAACCGAGAGCAACCCGGTACTCACCCCCTCCCGCGACACTGGAATTCTCTCATTTCACGATAAGGCACGCAATGCGGAAACGGAGTAGATCTCCTGCGCACAAAACGCAGGGATCCATACGGCATCACCCGACCGCGACACGGGCAGCGCCTTGATCCCGTCAGACCGAGTGGCGCCCTGCAGCGCCGGGGACGCCCTGCACATCCTCCAGCGCGCGCTCGAGCTCCTCGAACCGGGACAGCCACATGGGACACTCCCCGCGACGCGCGCGCGCCATGGCCAGCGCGTCGCGGGCGTCGTCGCAGCGTCCCCGGCGCAGCGCCGTCCGGGCGCGCCAGTACAGGAGCCGCAGCGTGTTCTCCGTCGAGCGCTGCTGCTCCGCGAGCTGGATGGCCTCGCCCCAGGTGAGCGACGGCGCGCGGGCGGGCCGGACCCCGAGCTCGGAGAGCACGAGGCTCAGCAGGCTGTGATCGGCGGTGTCGGCCGGCCCGAGCGCGCACGACCGCTCGACCCAGCCGAAGATCTGGCTCGCCTCCTCGTGCTCGCCGAGTTCCAGGAGGATCGACGCGAGCAGGATCGCCGTCTCGGCCATCGGCCGCTCCGAGGACTGCTCCTCCAGCCACCGGGCCCGCCGCGCCAGCGCGCACGCCTCGCGCTGCCTGTCGCTCCAGTAGAGCAGCACGGCGACGTTGTACGAGGCCATCTTCTCCAGCCACGGATTGCCGATCTCGCGCGCCAGGTCGACGGCGCGGCGGAGGTCGTCGACCGCGCCCGGCAGCGACCACCGCGAGATCCACAGCGCGATGCGGTTGACGTAGGCCGCGCAGAGGTGAAACGCGTCGCCGGACGCCGTGACCAGGTCGATGAGCTCGCCGAAAGTGGACTCGGCCTCCTCGAGGCGCCCGGCGAACGCCAGCTGGAACGACAGCATGTTCAAGGTGAGGACGCGCGCGTCGTAGTCCCCGAGCTCCGCGGCGCGCCGGGCGCACGCGGTGAGCTCCGCGACCGATTCCTCCTGCCGCCCCAGCCGCCACAGCGTCCGCGCGTCCGCGACCCGGAGGCGCAGCGCGAGCCAGGGCGAGCCCTGCGCCTCCACGAGCGGGCGCGCCTCGTCCACCCGGCGCGCCGACTCCTCGAACTCGAACGCCCAGTCGAGCGCGGTCGCGTCCTCGAGCAGGAGGCTCGCCCTCCCCGGCGCGTCGCCGAGCGCCTCGGCCAGCGCGAGCGCCTCGCCGAAGTCGGCGCGCGCCTCGCGCACGCGGCACATGCGGTACCGGCTCCTGCCGCGCCCGGCGAGCGCGCGCGCGCGCCGCCGCGCGTCGCCCGGCTCGATGACGTGCAGCGCCGCGTCGTAGCGCTGGTCCGCCTCCACCGCGCGGTGCCGCGCGGACGCGAGATCCCCGAGGGCGAGGTAGGCGTCGGCCGACTCGGCGCGCTCGCCGCACGCCGCCGCGTGGCGCGCGAGCGCGCGCAGCGCCTCAGCCCCGCCCGCCGCCGCCCGCGCCCGCCAGTACGCGAGGGCGCTCCGGTGAATCTCCACGCGCTGCGCCGGGTCGAGCATCTCGTACACGGCCTCCTGGAAGACCGCGTTCTGGAACGCGTGCCGGTCGTCCGCGCGGCCCCCCGGGTCGTGCTGCAGGATCCGCCGCTCGACGAGCGCCGAGAGCCCGAAGCCCGCGTCGACCAGCGGGCCGGCGCCGCCCGCGCGCTCCAGGCCGTCGAGCACCGCCTCGAGCTCGGCGCGGTCGAACGACATGCCGAGCGCCGAGCAGACCCGCGCGCACGCCGCGAGCTCCGGCGGCAGATCGTCGAGCTGCCGCGCCGCGAGCCACTGCCACGCCGGCGAGGGCGGCAGCGCCTCGACCTCCGCGGTCGCGACGTAATGGCCGCCGCCGGCCCGCCGGCGCACGACCCCCGCCTGCTTGAGGGAGCGGACGATCTGCCGCAGGCAGTCCGGGTTGCCGCCCGCCCAGCGGGCCAGGCGGCGGAGGGTCTCCGCGGGCGGGTACTCCGCCGGCAGGAGCAGGCGCGACGCGAGCTCCATCGCCGCCTCGTCCGCGAGCGGCGCGAGCGTCACCCGGGTGTGGCGCTGGTTGCGCCGGCCCCAGCGCGGGCGGGCCTGCGCGAGGCGAGGGCGCGCCGCCACGACCACCCAGAGCTTCACGCCCTCCCCGTCGAGCGTGGCGTACTCCAGGGCGTCGAGCAGCATGTCGTCCGCCTGGTCCGCGTCGTCGAGGATCACGGCGAGGGGGCCGCGGCGCGCCCGCTCCCGGAGCGCCCCGGCGAGCGCGAGCATCAGGCCGTGGCGGCCTCCCCCGGGCGCCCGCGCGCCCCCCGCGTCCGCCCAGCCGAGCGCGGCCGCGACGGCCTCCCAGGTCGCGCCCCCGAGCGCCTCGCCGAGCCGCGCCACGCAGAAGCCCCGCGGGTCCGGGGGGCGCGCTCCGGACGCGTCGAGCGGCGCGTCGAGCGCGAGCCGGAGGAGGGCGCGCACCGCCTGCGCCGCGCCGCCGTGGATCGGGTGGAGCGCGCGCACCGCCGCGACCCGCGCGTCCGGGGCCGCCGCGCCGGCCACCCGGGCCGCCTCTGCCGCGAGGCGGCTCTTCCCGAGGCCGGCGTCCCCGAGCAGCGTGAGCAGGCCGGGACACGCCCCGTCGAAGGCGTCGGCCGCGCTCGCCGCGAGCGCCGAGAGCACGTCGCCGCGGCCGAGCAGCGGCGGCTCCGCGAGGCTCGCCGGGTCGTCCGGCGGCGTGGGGGCGGCCTCGTCGTCGGGCAGCGCGCGCCGGAAATCGTCGGTCATGACGAGGCCGCGCCACGGCTCGGCCGGCAGCCACGTCTCGGGGCGCTCGACCGGCGCGCCGTACGCGGCGTGCAGCCCGCCGGCGGCCCGGCGCAGCCGCACGCTGGCCACGTGCAGCGCCACGCGCGCGCCGCCGGGGAGCGCGAGCTCGCGCGCCGCGGCGAGGGCGGCGCGGGCCGGATCGTCGACGTCGCGCGCCGGGAACACGGCGAGGTGGCGCTGCCCGCGCTGCCGCGCGAGGAACCCGCGGCGGCGGCCGACCGCCGCGATCACCGCGCCGCCGCCCGCGCCGACCTCCGCGAAGAGCAGCGCGACCGGGTGGCGCCCGTCGGCGACCGCGGCCGACACGGGGCTCGAGCTCCGCCGCGTGGACCGTGGCGCCGAGGGAGGGACGGAGTCGGCGGCGCGCCCGTCGCAGAGCGCGCGCAGGGCGCGCCGGAGCGCGGCGGCGCTCTCGGGGCGGCGGGCCGGGTCCTTGGCGAGGCAGGCGAGCGTGAGCTCCTCGAGCGCCTCGGGGACCTCCGCGAAATGGCCCGGGCGCGGGGGGCGCAGCGCCAGGTGGCCGTGCTCGATCTCGTCCCGGCCGCCGACGAACGGAGGCCGCAGCGTGAGCAGCTCGAACAGGATCACGCCGAACGCATAGAGATCCGCGCGCGCGTCGATCCGCGCGGCGTCGCCCCGGAGCTGCTCGGGCGCCATGTACTCCGGCGTCCCCAGGACATCGCCGGCGCGCGTCGCGGCCACGAGCGCGGGCGGCTCGCGCGCGTCGCCGAGGCGCTTGGCCAGGCCGAGGTCGAGCAGCGCGACGCGGCCGCCCGCGCCGAGGAGGAAGAGGTTCTCGGGCTTGAGGTCGCGGTGAACGACGCCGCGCGCGTGCGCCGCCTCCACCCCGGCGAGGAGGGCGTCGGCGAGCAGGGCCGCGCGCGCGGCGTCGAGCGGCCCGGGCTGCGCCGCGAGCTCCTCGGCCAGGGTCGCGCCGGAGAGCCGCTCCATCGCGACGAACGGTTCGCCCCCCGCGAGCTGGCCGTGGCCGTACAGCCGCGCGACGTGCGGCGCGCCCACGCGCTCGAGCAGCTCGGCCTCGCGCCGGAACCGCTCGCGGACGACCGGCGTCGCCAGCCGCGCCACCTTGATCGCGGCCGGCGCCCCGTCCTGGTCGCGCTCTGCGGCCCAGACGTCGGCGAAGCCGCCGCGGCCGAGCACGCCGTCCAGCGTGAAGCCCTCGATGCGCGGCGCCGCGGGCGGCGCGATCGGGCTCGGCGCAAGCGGCGGAACGAAACCGTCGCGCGCGCACGGCGCGCCCGGGATGAGCCGCCCGTGACATACGGCGCAACGGTGCATGATCCGGCTCGATCTGGCGAAGCCGAGGGTCGCGTCGGACGCCGGCTCGAGCGTACAGTAATGCGCGGCGCCAGCGGCTGCCACGTATGGACAAGCCATCCCGACCCGATGCGCTGCCCCTCGCCGTACCGCCGGCGGAGCCGCCCGAGAGGGACGAGCCGCCGGCGCGCTTGGCGCCGACATGGGGGCTGAGCACGCTCGATCCGGGCGATCGGGGCGCGGCGCACGCCGGCGCCCTGGCCGGCGCGGCGCTGCGGGCCGGCGAGTACGTGCTCCACGACGTCATCGCCGAGGGCGGGTTCGGCGTCGTCTACCGCGCCGTGCACGCGACGAAGGGGACGCCGGCGGCGGTGAAGCTGATGCACGAGGAGCTCGTCTCGCGCGCCGATGTGGTGCTCCGCTTCCAGCGCGAGGTGGACACGATCGGGCGCATCCGGCACCCGAACGTGGTCGAGATCCTCGATGTCGGCCGGCTCGAGGACGGGCGGCCTTACTTCGCGATGGAGCTGCTCCGGGGCAGGAGCCTCGAGCAGCACCTGGGCGCGCGCGGCCGGCTCCCGGCCGACGAGGTGCTCGCGATCCTCGAGCCGCTTTGCGGCGCGCTCGCCGCGGCGCACGCGCTCGGGATCGTCCACCGGGACGTGAAGCCCTCGAACGTCGTCCTGTGCGAGGGGGCGGCGGGGCTCCGGGTCGTGCTGCTCGACTTCGGCATCGCGAAGCTGCTCGACGCGACGGACCTGTCGCTCACCACGTCGCGGCACGTCGTGGGGACCCCGGCGTTCATGTCGCCCGAGCAGCTCCTGCAGCGGCCCGTCGACATGCGGACGGACGTCTACGCGCTCGGCGCGCTGCTCTACACGATGATCGCGGGCTCGATGCCGTTCTCGGCGAGCGCGTACCCCGTGCTGCGCCACCTGCACCTCCACCAGGCGCCGCCCCGGCCGAGCCTGCACGCGCCGGTCGATCCGGCGTTCGACGACATCGTCGTGCGGGCGATGAGCAAGGATCCCGCGGGGCGGTACCCGGACGTCACCGCGTTCCTCTCGGACGTCCGGGCCGCCACGGCGCGGGTCGCCCACGCCGACGCGGGCGAGGCGGGGCGCGTGAGGCGGCTCGCGCTCGGGCTGCTCGTCGAGGTTTTCGCCGAGGCGCGCGCGCTCGAGGCCCCCACCGACGCGTTCCTGGCCGATTTCGAGGCCGTGCTCCCGCGGGCGATGACGGAGCTCGCGGCGGCCGGGTTCACGCCGCTCGCGGTCACGAGCACCAGCGCGCTGCTCTCGGCGGACTGGCCGCGCGACGCGCGCGCCGCCGACGAGGCGCGCGGCCGCGCGCTCGCCGCCGCGCTGTCGCTCCACGAGCGGCTCGACCCGCCGGGCGAGCGCGACCATCGCGTGGGCGTCCGTTTCTGCCTGCATGCCGGCGAGGTGGTGGTCACCGAGGACGGCGCGGTCGTGGGCGGGAGCGTGCTCGATCTCCCGTCGTGCCTGCCGGAGACGGCGGAGTCAGGGATCTACGCGTCGCCGGCGTTCCTCGGGGGCCTCGGCTTCGCCTCGCGGCGGCTCTCGGCGGCCGAGGGCGCGACGCTCCCGATTCTCCGCGTTCTCCCCCTCCCCTCCAGCGGTCCCCAACGACCACGACCACGTTAACGTCCACGTCTGAGCGTTCATCACATCCCGCCTAGCCTCGCGAATCCCTCGCATTTGGCCCAAGGGCAAAGTCTAATCATTTCGATGATTTGAGCGAGATGTGACGGATGATGAGACGTCCACGTTGGCGTCCACATGAAGGTGAACGTTGGTGACCGGTGGGGGGCAGGGGTTGGGCGTCGTGCCGTGAGCGCGAACGAACGAGCTTGGTAAATACCGAGAAGGGAGATGTGAGAGCAGGACGACAGATTGAGTCTCGGAGCCCATGGCCGCCACGCCACACCCGCAAGTGCGTGGCATGGCGCGCTGCTGGCGGTCGCGGCGGCGCCGGCGAGCTCAGGCGATGCAGCAGAACGTGGACGGCTCGGCCGGCTGGAGCTCGCCGGCGGGCTCGCCGCCCTGCGGGGCGCACGCGCCCGGCTGCACCGCCACGACCGCGGCCGACTTGCCGTTGGGGCCTCGGCGGGGCAATCGGGGGTGGCCTCCAGCGGGCCGAACCAGAGGAGCGCCGGGCCGGACCAGCCGAGCGGCGCGGGGGGGACGCACTGGCCGGAGCACAACGCGCTGTGCGCCTCACCGCCGGCGCCGCCCTCGCCCCCGGTGCCGCCCCGCCCGCCCTCGCCGCCGGCGCCCCCTCGCCGCCCTGCCCGCCCTCGCCGCCGTACTTCTCGCACCACTCCGGAAAGTGGATGCGCTCTTCGTCCGAACATGGGCCCTCGATGTAGATTGGGCCTGTGGAGCACCCAGCGCTCAACAGCGCTCCAGCAAGGGCAAAACTCGTTACGCGCATGCGTGGTACCCTACGTGAACGATGATACTCAGCGCAAGGCGGGTGTCCGCCTGCGAGCCTCGCAAGGCCTGAACATTCCGTTGATCGAGAAAATTTTCTCATACTTTCCCACCTTCGGGGACGGCAGATGTCCTCGCCGTCGGATTCCCCTCACAGGTTCAGTTGTAGACCCATCCCGAACGCAACACCGATCGCGGGAGCGCTCCAGACCGGGCGTTCTGATTCGGTGATGCCTCCACGGCGGAGGAGCGACGAGTCGACCAAGCGCTGAACCGCCTCGGTATACCCGTACCCGGAGAGGCTCTCTGAAAACGGCCACGTGACGCCCGCTCGCACGCCGATTCCGGCACGAAGATAGAGCTGCGATCCCACACTCCTTGGAGCTTCGGGCACGGCACGGCGCATGCCGAGCTCTCCGACCCCGCACGCAAAGAGAACAGGCCGGTGAAGGCACAGCGCAGCGTTCGTGGTGAGCGCCGACGTCGCCACACGCACGTGCCCCACCTGGGTCGACAGCGAGGAGAGCCCGCGGACCTCCAGCGCGACCGACCCTGCCGGCCAGCGTCCCGCGACCGACAACGCCGGTCCCACCGCAACGCCGGGCGTCAGCCCCAGCGCCATCGTGGCGCCGGCGCCGACGGTCCAGCGGAGGCGCTCCGCCGCAGCCTGCCCCGCGCTGCTCGGGGGCGGCGCCCGCACGGAGGGCAGCGCGCGCGCGGGCGGCACCTTGTTCGGCGGGCGCACGGGCGGCGCTGTGCTCGGCGGCGCGGGCGGCGCCTCGCCCGGCGGCGGCGCCGGCTGCCCCGCGCACGGGCGCTCGGGGGGGGACACGGCGCCTCCGCCGGCGTCGTGGGTTCTTCCTGCGCGGCCGGCGCTGCCTGCGGCGGCGGGCGCTCCCCCGTGTCGTCGAGCTGCACGGCGATCGACAGGGCCACCGTCGAGACCAGCGTCTTGCAGTCAGCGCGAGTCCTGTAGCCGTCGGCCCAGAGCACCAGGCCGCGGCGATCGCGGAGGTAGATCGACGCGATGAGCTCGTCCTGCCCCTGCTTTATCGACGCCGCCACCGTGAGCGGAGCCTCCGCGTCGAAGGGGTCGAAGCCCATGCGCCGGGCGGTCTCCACGCGCAGAAACTGCGCATCGGGGCAGCGCTCGGCGCCCGGGCCGCGCGTGAGCTCGATCCGCACGCGAGTCCGGCGCGGTCCGGATCGGCCCGGACCGGCGCGGCCGCGAGCAGCGCGACGAGGGCCGCGACCATCGAGGCGAACGCTGCTCGCCATGCCAGCTTTCCCCGTCGCGGGGCATGCGACGCGCTGCGCGCGCGACGGCGACGCTGCGCTCATCGCCGATCGTGCCCCGCCGTGCCGCCGGTCGTCGTGACCGGCAGCGCCTCCGCCCTCGACCGCAGCCGCTCGCGCAGCAACGCCAGCCGGCTCCGTGGAAACCGCCGCGCGTGCGCATCGAGGTGCTCCAGGGCGGCGGCGCGCTCGTCATGCAGCAGCGCCTCCCTGGCCGCATCGAGCTGCGCGAGCTCCTCGTCGAGCCGCTCCTCGCCCGGGTTTGCGGGCGCCGGAGCGCGCCTCGAGGCGGCGGACCTGCGCTGGCCTGGCCCATCGGCCGCCGGTGCTGCGGGCGCCCGGGGGCCCTCGGGCTCGTCGGAGTGCGGCGCGGCACCGAGATCGCCCCGGGGTTGCGGCTCCGGCACCGGGGCCGGAGGTGCGCTCCAGGTGATGGCGGACCTGCCGCCAGGCGATCCCGAAGAGCCACGAGGACTCGGCTCGCCAGTTCTTGCCGAGCTGCTGCGGTCGAGAGGGCTCGGGCGTGCCCGCGGGTGCGCTGCGCGGGCGCGGAGGCGTGTCGCTCGGTGCGCTGCCCGCCGCGACGTCGGCCTGCTCGGGCGCCGCGGCGGAAACCAGGACGCCGACCGAGCCCGGCGGGGCCGCGGCCCGCGCGCCGCTGGAGCGCATGGGGTCGTACCGGGGGAAGCTGCGGTAGGCGCCCAGCAGGACGTCCTGGCACAGGTCGTCGAGGTCGTCCTCGGCGACACCGAGGTACCGGAGCATGTCCGGGAGGACGTGAACGGCGGTCGCGTGCATGGACGGCCAGCCGCTGGGCTGGACCGGGGCGCTCGGAAGACGAGAGGGGCTCATACTCAGAGTTACGGGGCGTTTCCCGCGGCCGTCACGGAATCGGACCGGCCCTCCCGGACACGCACCCGCCCATCTGGACACGCACCCCGCCCATCTGGACACGCACCCCGCCCATCTGGACACGCACCCCGCCCATCTGGACACGCACCCCGCCCATCTGGACACGCACCCCGCTCATCCGGACATCCCACCTCGAGCCACTCGCCCCCGGTGTCCCGCCTTCGCGCCCAGATCCGGCGTTCGCGTTGGACCCATCGCTCCGGATCGAGCTCGTCCTCATGGCTCCGCGCCGTGCCCCGGCGGGCACGGGACGCAGGAGGAGGGATCGAGGAACCATCACGGGAAAGCAGCCAGGGAAAGGCCACGAGCGCTGGGTCGAGCTCGCAGCCGAGAGGGGCCGCCCCGGCAACCCGCTGAAGGTGTCGTACGCCGCGGGTCTCGGGGGCCGAGGGGGCGACGATCCGGATGCGCCGCGGGCTCCCCCCCGGGCGCCGCTGCCGCCGCGCGGAGGCCCGGCGGCGAGCGCGTAGGGCGACCCCGCCTGGAGCGGCTTACGCCGGGTCGCCGCCGTGGCCGCTGGTGATGGCAGAGCGCCGGCGCAACCGCACCATGGCGAGCCCTCCGAGGACGAGAAGCCACGGCGCCGCGCCCTCGCTGGCGGGCGTCATGCGGCAACCGCCGCATCCTCCTCCGCTCGGGATCTCGCCGCCGCCTCCGATGCCTGCCGCCGTGCTCGTCGCGGGCGCGCCCCCTTCGCCGCCGCCGGCCTCGCCGCCACCACCTCCGACGCCTGCCGCCGCGCCCGTCGCGGACGCCCCCCCTTCGCCGCCGCCACCGCCCTCGCCTCCCTCGCCGCCACCGCCCTCGCCTCCCTCGCCGCCACCGCCCTCGCCTCCCTCGCCGCCACCGCCCTCGCCTCCCTCGCCGCCACCGCCCTCGCCTCCCTCGCCGCCACCGCCCTCGCCTCCCTCGCCGCCACCGCCCGGCGCGCACGCGCCGTCCTGGCACACGCCGCGCGCCGGACGCTGCCCAGGGGCATAGAGCCACGCGTGAGGGAACCAGACGTAGTCGCCGCCTTCGCCGCCGACGACCAGCACGCGGCCGTCCTGGAGCGCCGTCGTCGCGTGCTCGAAGAGCATCTGCGGCAGCGGCGCCGCCGGCGCCCAGCTGTTGCTCGCCGGATCGTAGATCTCGGCGGCGTGATCGAGCGGGCCCCTCGGCCGCATGAGCTCACCCACCGCGTCGCCCACCACGAGCACCCGGCCGTCGGCGAGGAGCGCCGCTTCATGCGAGTCCCGGCCGACGCGCATCGGCCCCGTCGCGGTCCAGGTGTCGGCCTCCGGGTCGTACACCTCCGCCGTCGTCCTGTGGTCGTGCCTGCCCGATACGACGAGCACGCGGCCGTCGTGCAGCAGCGTCGCCGTGTGGCGTGCGCGGCCGATGATCATCGGGGCGACGGGCGTCCAGGTGTCGGCCTCCGGGTCGTACACCTCCGCGGTCACGCCGGCGTCGGCTTGGGGGGGGTCCGCTCCCGCCACGAGGACCCGGCCGTCCTGCAGCAGCGTCGCCGTGTGCCCCTCGCGCGCCACGTTCATCGGCGCGGCCGCGGTCCAGGTGTCGCGCTCCGGATCGTACAGCTCGGCGATCGCCGAGGCGCCGCCGCCCGCGACCAGCACCCGGCCGTCCGCCAGCAGCGCAGCAGCGAAGTTCACGCGAGGCTGGCGCCTGGGCGCGGCGAGGTTCCACGCGCCCGTCCCCGGGTCGAGCCGCGCCGAGGCCTCCCACGCTCCGATCATGAGCGCCGTGCCGTCCGCGAGCGGCACCAGCATGAGCCCAGGCGGCAGCGAGCTCACCGGCCCGGTGTCCTGCCACCGGTCCGTCCGCGGGTCGTAGCGCCTCGCCACCGGGCGCGGGGCCTCGAAGCTCGACGCGCGCTCGGTCCCCACCACGAGGACGGTGCCGTCCGCGAGCCGCGCGGCCGCCGGCTGGCCCTCCAGCGTGGAGTCCATCGACCTCGCGGCCTGCCAGGCGCCGGGCGTGCCCGGGAGCGCGCAGCGCGTCCCGTCGGGCCGCTCGGCCGCAGGCCCGGAGCACCCTGCGGCAGGGTCACACGCCGGCGCCTCGTGGCAGTCATCGACGGGCTCGCACGTCACGACAGCGGTCGCGACGCAGGCGCCGCCCTCGCACGCGCTCGCCGCCGAGCACACCTCGCCACGGTCGCAGGGCGTGCCGTCCGGCGCGGGCGCGCCGCCGACGCAGGCGCCCGCCTCGCAGACGCCCCCACGCGGCACGCGCCCGCGTCGTCGCACGCCGCGCCCGAGAGCGGCGTGCACACCCCGTCCTGCGACGCCCCCGCCGCGCGCGCGCACGCGTCGCACGGCCCCGCGCAGGCCGCGTCGCAGCAGACGGCGTCGGCGCAGAAGCCGCTCGCGCAGTCGCCGTCCTCCGCGCATGCCGCGCCGCGCGGCGTGCGCTCGTGAAAGAGCACGGCCGTCGCCGTCCTCACGGGCGTGCCCGAGGACGGATCGTCGCCGTGGACGTAGCCACCGGCGATGAGCACGCTGCCGTCGTCGAGCAGCGTCGACGTGTGGTAGGCGCGCGCGACGCTCGGCTGCGAGGAGCCCGCAGGCGGGCGGGGCAGCTCCGCCCAGGCGACGAGCGCAGGGTCGTAGACCCACGCGGCAGGCAAGATGCTGACGCGGTCGGTGTCGAAGGGCGCGCCCCCTCCGATCGGCCCCGAGGAGACATGGCAGCTGTCGCCGGTCATGCCCCCTGTCCAGAGCACCTTTCCGCTCGGGAGCAGCGAGGTGGATATCCCTTCGACGGGAGTCTGCGTGCATGGCTCGCCGAGGAGCGCCGTGATTCGAAGCGACGTCAGCACCCAGCGATTGAGCCTGCGGAGGTAGACCTCCGAGAAGATCTCGGATTGCTCGACAAAGGAGCTGCTGCCCACGACGAGGAGATCGCCTCCCGGGAGCGGTGTCGCGCTCTGGTCGACGTATCCCGGGACGTTGCGGTCGACGGTCCGCAACCAGGTGTCGATCTCCGGAGCGTAGATGCTGCTGCGGTTGCCGGCCACCACCAGCACCCGGCCGCCGTCGAGCAGCATCGCGTCGACGGACGCGGCCCGGAGCGTGGGGCCGGGCGCCTGGATGACCGTCCAGCTCTCCGAGGCGGGGTCATAGAGGTTCCCCACGACGGCGCTCGGGGTGTTCGAGAGGTTCGAGAACGCGCCGAGGACCAGCAGCTTGCCGTCCGGCAGGGCCACCGCGGACGGGTTCCAGACCCGGATGGACGGCGGCGGCAACGACCTCCAGCGGTCGAGCGCCGGCGCGTAGATCGCGACGGACGCGCCGTCGGTCGCGAGGACCTCGCCGCCCGGCAGGCGCACCGTCGCGAGGGCTCCGCCGAGCACGGTGCCGAGCGGCGCCGTGGGCTCCCACGACCTGCTCGCCGGGTCGTAGATCTCCGCATCGGGTCCGCCCCCGACGACGAGCACCCGGCCGTCCTGGAGCAGCGAGGCCGCGTGCTGGGCGCGCGGTGTGCTCATCGGCGGCGCCGCCTCCCAGGAGGGCGCGCTGGCCGCCAGGGCCTCGCCTGCAGGCAGCATCCACGGCGCGCACGCCAGCGCGAGCTTGAGCATCGATGCGAATCGCATGGGTCCTCCCTTGCCTGTGTCCGCCTTCGGTGCTCACCGACGGAAGGCCGTTCAGCCAGGCGAAAGAAAGCAGGGGACGAAGCGCTCACCGTGCAGCGTGAGCGGATGAGGCCCCCACGACAACGCCGCCAGGCGGCGACGGAATCGCACCATCCCCTGCTCACCAACGAGCCGGAGCGGCCCGCGTAGCCGGGCCAGGGTCAATCGCAGGTCCCGGTGACTGGATTGCAGTAACATGAGATGCACTCGCTGTCCATCGAGCACGTCTCCCCGCCCAGAGAAGAGCCGGTACACCAGGGGTCCGGCGCCTCGGGGCAGAGGGAATCGCCGAGGCCGGCGGCCCCCGAGCAGTCACCGCACGCCAGGTTGAGGCAGTCCGCCGTCGCGATCGAGGTGAACGACGGCGCGCCGCAGTGCTCGGGGCTCGTGCAGGTCGTGACCGAGTTGCCCTGGTGGAGACAGCCGACGAGGCAGGAGCAGTTGGCGTCCTGGGAACAGGCCAGGTACTGCTCGCAGCAAAAGACCTTGGCGCACGCGATGCAGCCATCGTCCGCCGCCGTCGGATCGCAGGACGTGACACCCTGGGGCCGAACCTTGGGCGGCTCGACGTTCAAGGGAGCCCTCGCGTCGCCGGTGTTCTTGCACGTCGTGCCGACGATGTTCTGGTCTTGGGGTTTCAGCCTCAGTATCGCCTCCTTGTTCGCCGCAACGATCGCAGATTGCATATCGCCGGCGCACACGTAGTTGACATAGGCCATATAGCACGCAGTCGCTCGAATGCTACATTGCCATCTAGTTTGACCCGCGGGGCAATTCGGCACCATGTCACACGCTGGCAGGTTCGAGAGCGCGACGACGCCCCGGCTCAGGGCGGACCTGCGTCCACCAGATCCGAAGGCTTTAATCCGTCTCGTTGACATACGCAGACTCCCTCCTGTATCCTTTTGTGCCAAACGCACAAAACTCCGTCAGGGGGCGGGCAGCCCATGGAGAAGCACTCCACATCGGAGAGACACCTGGGATTGTCACGGGTTCTATACCAGAACCATTCCCGCGAGATGTCACACCCGGCCAAGGCCAGCACAAGGATGGCGAGGATCGGATGGATTTGACGGCACATTACCATTTCGTCTGGCCCTCGGGGCGCTTGGGTCCCAGGTTGCACGCTGACAGGATCGAGAGTGCGCCATGGCGCGCTTCCCGGCGCGATGGCTCATCGATCACGGGTGGGTTCGGGGTGCCGGGCGGGTTGACCCATCGTCAGGCGTAGGCCCCCGGAGAGGGTGTTCGTGGCGTGGGGCGGCGCGGGGGACGGACCGATGTCCGAGCCCGAACGACGCCCCCTCTCCGGCGTGCGGCGCACGCCGGAGAGGGGGCGTCCCAGGCGAGTTCGGTGGGGCCCCCGCGCCGTCCCACGCCACGAACACCCCCTCCGCGGGCCGGGCAGCCTGGCAAGACCGCCTGGCAAGACCACCTGCGCACGCCCCCCGGGACGCGCTCGCGCGACGCGGTACGACGCGATCTCAGGTGAGCCCGGGCAGCGGCCCGGTGCTGAACTCCGGGTCACCGAACGTCGTGTCGTCGGTCCCCATCGCGTTCGCGATCGTGACCAGCAGATCGTTGTGCTGGCGCGCGCGGCCGCCGTTCGCCAGGTAGTCCACGAAGCGACCGGTGCGGAAGACCCCGCCCGCGCTGCCGGCGAGCAAGAACGGCATGTTCGTCAGCGCGTGCTGCGTCGACTCGCTGATCTCCGTGACCCACAGGACCACGGTGTTGTCGAGCAGCGACCTGTCCCCTTCCTTGTACGAGTCGAGCTTCCCGAGCAGGTAGGCGAGCTGCTCCGCGAACCAGGTGTGGATCTTCGTGTACTTCGCCTTGCCCGCGTCGTTCCACTGGTGCGAGATGGCGTGATGGTTCTCGGTGAGCCCGAGGAACGGATAGAGGTGCTCGCTCTCGGCGTAGGACCACTGGATCGTGACGATCCGGGTGAGATCGCACGCGAGCGCGGCGGCCGCGAGATCCATCTGGAGCTGGCCGATGGCGGGCATGTTCGCGTCATCCGAGAGATCGATGCGCGCCCCCAGCGCCGGCGGCTTGCAGAGCGTGACCGGGGCGCCGGTGCCGTCCGGGGCGCCGCCGCCGGCCAGGCGCTGCTCGATCTCCCGGATCGACTGCATGTGCGCCTCGAGCTTGATGCGATCCTCCGCGCCGATGCGGGGGCGCACGTCCGCGATCTCCTCGCGGAGCAGCTCGAACACCGTCCGGCGCTGGGCGCGGAGCCGGTCCAGCGCGGCGGAGCCGCCCTCGGAGCCGCCCTGGCCCGGCACCGCGGCCCCGAAGAGCTGCTCGAAGGTGTCGTACGGGTCCTCGCGCGGGGGGATCGGCTGGTCGGGCGCGCTGTAGCAGAGCCGGCCGCGCACCTCCGCGTCGCGGACCTGCACGCCGAGCTCCAGGGTGCGGAACAGCGTCGAGGGCTTCAGCTTGTTCGCGATGTGCTGGTCGAGCGAGATCCCCGACGCCCAGCCCGCGTTGTTGGACATGAAGCTCCGGAAGTTGCCCTTGAGCAGCGCCCGCCCCGTGAGCAGGCCGCCGATGCCCCGCGCGTGCTCCGAGCCGATGTTGGAGTTGACCACGACGTTCATGTTGATCCCGCGCAGCGGGATCAGCTTCGACTTGAACGGCTCCAGCTTCTCCAGCAGCGGGCTCAGCTTGAAGTTGGTCTCCGTGCCCGTGGGCATCCATTGCGACTCGAGCGTGCCGTTCGGCGTGTAGAACACCACGAAGCGCTTGGGCGCCACGGCCTCGTCCCCGCGGGCCAGCTCGGCGTTGAGCAGGGGGATCGCCGCCGTCGCCGCCAGCGAGCCCTGGAGCAACCGCCGTCGAGTGATCAATCGCGGTCTCATCTCATTCCTCCTCTGCTGCGATCGCGCTGCGGTACATGAACGCCTCGGTCTGCGTCGTGGCCACGATGAGCTCCACGAGATCGCCCTCGGAGCCGTGGAACCCCGCGCGCAGATCGTCGAGCGAGCACGCGTCGCCGGGGGCCTCGAAGCGCCCCGCCGCGTAGCGGAACCATTGCGACGCGAGGCACTCGCGGACCTGCGCGCTCCCGGCGAGCCGCTCCGCCAGCGCGCGGACGCCGACGAACGGCCCTTCCATGTCCTCGGACCCGACGATCTCCCCGGAGACGTCGATGACCTGCCCGCCCTCCTCGGTGCGGTACGCGCCCACGGCATCGAAGTTCTCGAACACGAAGCCGATGGGGTCCATCAGCTTGTGGCAGCCGGCGCACGTGGGATCGGACGCGTGCTGCTGGTACCGCTCGCGCGCGGTGACGCCTTGCTCGCCCGTGGGCGGCGTGAGGTCGACGTTGTCGGGCGGCGGCGGCGGCTCCTGGCACATGAACTTCGTCCGGATGGCCTTGCCGCGCAGGACCGGAGAGGTCGAGTCCGGATGCGCGTGGACGGCCAGGAAGGCCGGCTGCGTGAGCACCCCGGCGCGCTGGTCGGGCGGGAGCTCCACGAGCTGGGGAGCGGTCGTGCCGGGCGGGACGCTCACCCCGTACAGCCGGGCGACCGACTCGGTGGCGAAGCCGATGGGCAGCGTCAGCAGGCTCGAGAGCTTGCGGTCGCCCGACCACAGGACGTGCTCGACGAACGCCGGCGTCTCCGCGCGCATCCCGGCCACGAGCTCGTCGTCGAACCCGGGGAACGCGCCCTCCTCCCTGACGATGCTGTCCAGCTTTCCGAGGTTGAGCCACTGCCTGTAGAACTCCGCGATCGCCAGGCGCGCCTTCGGGCTCTCGAGCATCTCGCGGGCTCGCTCGGCGAGCTGCTCGCGGGTGTCGAGCAGGCCGGCCTCGGCGGCGTCGAGCAGCGCGTCGTCGGGGGCTGACGCCCAGACGAGGTAGGAGAGGCGCGACGCGAGCTCGTACGGATCGAGGCGCACCCGCGGTGCGGCCTCCTCGAGATCGTGGCGCAGCTCCAGGCGGAACAGGAACTTCGGCGACTGCAGGATGGCCCGGAGGACCACCTCGACGCCCTCGCGCAGCGACCCGCCCGTGCGCCCCGCCGCGTAGGCCCGCATGAGCCGATCGATCTCGGCCTGCGAGAGCGGCCTGCGGTACGCGCGCCGGCCGAAGCGCTCGATGAACTGCCGCGCGCACGCCTCCTCCTGCGCGACCTGCCCCTCGACGGCGGCCGGATCGCACGGCAGCAGCCGCGAGAGATCGCCCGCCACGGCCTCGGCCGCGAGCGCCTCGGCGGCCAGGAGGTACTTCTCGGCATGCAGCGGAGATACGGTCAGCACCGAGGCGTTGTTGTTGAAGCCGCCGGCGACCTCATCCGCCGGAAACTGATCGGCCGGGGTGAGCGAGGTGCCGAGGAGGTCTCGAACGGTGTTGTTGTATTCGAACCGCGTCAGTCGCCGTTGCGGCGCAAGGAGCCGCTCGGTCCCGCACACCGCATGGGCATCTCCCTGTCCGGACCCCGAGCCGTCCGGCCCTGAGCCGTCCGGTCCTGAGCCGTCCGGCCCAAAGCCCGCCGCTCCGATGTTTCCGTCGCATCCGACCGCGAGCGTCAGCGCGAGCGTCACGAGAGGCGCGCGAAGAGCTCGCCAGTGACGATATCCCAAGTCAGCCATACCGCGACCTCCTACCGTCGGGCCCCAACCTACGGTGAGGTCTCGCCAGGCGTCAAGCACGGCCACGTCATTGCACCGCACGAATTGCCAGCGCGCATTGGCCGGGGAGCGCCCGCAATGGAATCATCCAATCAGGGAGTCCACTCCGGCCGCATCGCGGAGCTCACCCCTGTCATCATCGAGCTCAACCGCTCTCCGGCGCGCCGCGCCAGGGCGGCGCGCGGGGATGCGCGCCGCGTCATGGCGGCGCAACCGGATGAACGGGAGATGGACGAGCGGGAGGTTTCGAGAGGTGCTCTTATTCCACGGCGCGTGTCAGGAGCGCGTCCTGCGGCGCCGAGATCGTCGCGTCCGGCGCCGGGAGGCCGTCGCCGGCGTGGAGCGCGTGCCCGAGCCGCCTCTCCCTGCGCGGCGGCTCGAAGCGGATGGACAGCCCCTCCGTGACGACCGGGCGCGCGAACGAGTACTGGAACGCATCATTGCCGCGCTGGTCCTCGACGCCGAGGGTCGCCACCCCCCCGTTGCCCAATCCGGGCGCCCGCAGGTACGAGAACACGATGTCGCCTGTCCGTTCGTGAAGCTTCACCTCGAACGTGATCCTCATGGTGAGGTCGAGGAAGAAGGTGACGTCCTCGAACTCGATGACGAACACGCGATGGGGGGCGGCCCCGATCACGCGCGTCTTGATCGCGCTGTCCTGGTCCACGACGAGATCGTTCCAGAACGGGTAGATGGCGGCGTTCGGCGCGCGCGGGTCCGGAATGGGCACGTTCACGGGGGCGGCGTCCGGCTCCCGGAAGCTCAGGAATCCGTTCGTCGAGACATGGGCGGCGTCGTAGGAGCGCCCGTAAAGGGGGAAGGAGAACGGCAGGGGAATGCTCCGCGTGGCGTCGTTCCCGACGAGCGGCAGGACCTCGGTCGCGTCGACCCAGTCGAGGGGAATGCGCTCGCAGCGATAGCCGAACCGGTCCCTCCGCGCGCGCAGCGTGAAGTCGGCCCTGGCGCCGCGGCGGACGACCACGGTCCGGGTCCTTTCCTCGTGGCACCCGTCGAGGGTCACGCGCACGCGGTAGCGGTCCGCGGGCACGCCCGGGATCCTGTAAAAGCCGTCGTCATCGGTCGTGACGCGCTCGAGCGGCGTCCCCAGGACCTCGACGCTCGCGCCGGCGAGGGGCCTCCCGCGATCGTCGCGCACGATGCCGATGAGCGAGGAGCGCCGGACGGGAGAGAGCCTGAACGCGCGGAAGGTGGTCTCGTCCTTTTCGATCCCGACCGAGGCCGTGGCCGGCTCGTAGCCGAACGCCTTGGCCACGAGGCGATACGCCTCGCGCCCGCGGCGGTGCCCCCGATCGACCGGCAAGGAGATCGTGTACGCGCCCTCCTCGTCCGAGGACGTGCTGCGGGTCAGGCCGTCGTCGCGTCGCGTCGCGAGGATCGTCGCGTGCTCCAGCGGCCTTCCGGTGCCCGCTTCGAAGACCTCGCCGATCAGCTTGCCCGCGGACGGTCGGGCCGCCAGGACCGCCCGGAGCGCGTCGATCCGGCCGTCGCCGTACGTGTTGTTCGGATCGCCGTCCCGAGCGCCGCCGCAATCGAAGCTCGGGCGATCGAGGGCGGTCCGCCGGATCAGGTCGAAGGACCGCTGGACGTCGCCGAGGAGATCCGGGGCGACCGACCAGAGCAGGGCCAGCGTGCCCGTGACATGGGGCGCCGCCATCGACGTGCCGCTGAAGACCGCGTATCCGCCGGGGATGCTGGAGCGCACGTCCACGCCGGGCGCCGTCGCGTCCGGCTTGATGATGCGGCCAAAAATCGGGGCCGCGGGGCCACGGCTCGAGAAGGGGGCGATCTCATCCATCATGTCCGTGGCGCCGACGCCGAAGGACTCGGGGTAGTCGCCGGGCGACGCCGCGGTCCCGCAGGCCGGCCCGGCGTTGCCGATCGCGAACACCGGGGCCATCCCCGCGGCGCGCCAGGCCCTGACGATGTCCCGGAAAATTGGATCCCCCCCGGGGCCACCCCAGGAGTTGTTGATCACGTGAGGCCGGAGCGAGGGCTTCGGGTCGTTCCCGTGCAGATCGGTCGGCGCCAGCATCCACTCGCCCGAGGACACGAGCGCCGCGAGCGAGCACGCCAGGGACTCGCACCCCTTGGCGGTGATCCACCGCGCGCCCGGCGCCACACCGATGTCCTGCTCGAACGGGCCGAGGCCGTCGCCGCCGACGATGGTGCCCATGGTGTGCGTGCCGTGGCCGTTGTTGTCGCACGGCGGGCTGCCGGGAGGCCCGCAGATCCGCGAGGGATCCCAGAAGTTGTAGTCGTGCTTGAACACGCCGTCGCCGAGGTTGCCCCGGTACTGGCGCACGAGCGCCTCGTGCTCGAAGGCGACGCCCGAGTCGATGCTCCCCACGACGATCCCGTCGCCATCACCGAGCTTTGACCAGACCTGATCGGCGCGGATCCGGGCGATGTTCCACTCGGGCGTGCCGCTTGCGCCCGTCCCGCCGCCGATGGGCGTCGGGATGGAGAAGGCGACGTCGGGGACAATGGCCTCCACCTCGGGGCGCCGCGCGAGCTCGTCGACCAGGTCGCGCTTCCCGGTCGTCTTCACGGCGTTGGCGATCCAGTGGGGCCGAGGCGTCGCTCCCCGCGCGCGTATCGCGCCGATCACGCCGCGCTGGCTGCGCTCGGCCACGTCCTTCAGCCGCTCGACGACGTATCGGCCTCTCGCGTCCCAGTCGTCGATGGAGTACGCGGCGCGGAGGTCCGCTCGCTCCGCGAGGACGACCCAGAACGGCGCCTCTGCTCCGTCCGCCACGCTGGCGAGCACGGCCTCATCCACCTGCGCGTGCGGGGGATCGTCCTCACCGACACAGCCCAGGTGCGAGGCGCTGAGCGCCACCAGAAGCAAGCATGCAATCCATCCGATCTTCCGGAGGACTTCACCCATGGTTCCCCCCAATTCTAGGATTTTTCAACCCTGGTGTCGTTCGATGTGGGAGCCCCGACACCGGTTCTGGGAGGCGGGAGGAATGCCTCGCTGCAAAGGCATGGGCGTGCTGGGCGAAGCGGCTTCGAGCCCGGGCGAACGTCGCGCCCTCGACATCCGACCTTCGCCGCATGCAGCCGCTTGCCGTGACAAGATTCCGCAGTTCGCGATGACTTATCTCAAGCGTGCAGCGTCCTGGAAGAGCGCCTGCTGACGAACCAGGCCGCCGAGCCGGCGACGTTCTCCTGCTCTCCCGTCTCCCGCATCGGTATTACCCAGGCTCGTTCGGTCGCGATCAGGGCTCGAAGCCCAACCCCACCAGCGCTCACCAACGTGGTCGTGAACGGGGTCGTGGTCGTCAGCGCTGGTGTTCGAGCGGAGGTTGACCGACGGGCGTGCGGTGACACGCATGCGGGAGCGGCGTCCCGAGGCGGTGCTCGCCTGGGACGAGCTGACCGCGTCGGCCTGACCCTGCGCTCCCCGGCGTCTCATCCAGGGAGCGCAGGCGGCCTCGCAGTCAAGGCGCGGGCGCCGGGATCAACGCGCCGGCTTGGTGAACTTGAGCGTCATGCGATCGCTCTCACCGATGGCCACGTACTTCGCCCGGTCCTTGTCGCCGAGCCGGAGGTTCGGCGGCAGCGTCCAGACCCCTTCCGGGTGATCCTTCGTGTCCTTCGGATTGGCGTTCACCTCGGACTTGCCGGCGAGCTTGAAGCCGGCCGCCTCGACCTTCTGGATCACCCACGCCTCCGGCAGATACCCCTGCTTCGCGCTCTCGTCGGGGTTCGCGTCGGGCTTGGCGCGGTGCTGCACGATCCCGAAGACGCCGCCCGGCTTGAGCGCCTTGAACGCCTCCGCGACGTACGCGTCGAACTTGCCCCGCTGGTGCCAGCCGTGCGCCTCGCGCATGGCGATCACGAGATCGACCTTGCCCTCGAGGCCGAGCTTCGGGTTGTCGCGGTCGATCACCACCACGTCGACCTTGCCGAACAGCTCGGGCGACTTCTCGAGCGCGCGCTTCAACCGCTTGCCATAGAGCGTGGCGCGCGAGTCCTCGGGGCCGTTCGGATCGAACGACGTGACCATGAGCTTCCCCTTCTTCGCGAGCGCCGGGGCGAGCAGCTCCGTGTACCAGCCCCCGCCGGCCCCGAGCTCGAGCACGGCGCTCGTCGGCTTGAGGCCGAAGAACTCGAGGGTCTCGACCGGGTGCCGCGCCGCGTCCCGCTCCGCGTGGCCCGGCACGCGGTGCGGCGACTTCAGCGCCGCGCGCAGCGCCGCGCCGGCGCTCGGGTGGTTGGCCTCGACGAGCGCCTTCACCTTCGCCTTGAGCGCGTCGTCGAACCGCGCGGCCTCCGCGGCGGCCTTGGCCTCCATGGCCTTCGTGTCCTCGGCGAGCTTGGCGAGCTCCGCCTTCTTCTTCTCCTCTTCCGGGTCCGCCTTGGGCGGGGCCTCCGCCTCGGGCTGCGCGCTCGCCGGGGCCGCCGGCGGCGCCTGCGTGGGCGCCGCCTGCGCGGGCGCGGCGCCGCTCTCGACGGGCGGCGGGTTGGACGCGCACGCGGCGAGCGCACCGGCGAGGACGAGCAGGATGGATCTTGAAGTAGAGTGCATGCCGGCTGCGTAGATCGAAGCACGGACGGCCGCAAGGCCGCGTTGACCGGGCGGCGCAGCGGGGGTAGCGTCAGCGCCCCTCGGCGGGGAGAGCCCGCACATCACGCAGGTGGACGATGCCGCTCAGGGTCCATAACACGCTCACGAGGAAGAAGGAGCCATTCGCTCCCGCGCAGCCGAAGGTCGTGCGCCTCTACACGTGCGGTCTCACGGTGTATGCCCCGATGCACATCGGCCACGCGCGCACCTACTGCTTCTGGGACGTCTTCCGCCGCTACCTCGAGTACCGCGGCCATCACGTGCTGAGCGTCATCAATTACACCGACATCGACGACCGCATCCTGCAGCGCGCGAACGAGCGCGAGGGCGCCGTCGACGTCGCCGAGCGGAACATCGCCGCGTTCCGGCGCGACTGCCGCAGCCTGCATATCAAGGACTACGCCGTCTACACGCGCGCCACCGACTTCGTCGACGAGCAGGTCGACATGATCCGGCGCCTGATCGACAGGGGCCACGCCTACGCGGCCTCCGGCGAGGTCTTCTACGAGGTCGGGACCTGCGCGTCCTACGGCGAGCTCTCGGGGCGCAAGGTCGAGGACCAGGAGGTCGGCGCGAGCGGCCGCGTCGAGGAGGACTTCGCGCGAAAGCGGAGCCCGGCGGACTTCACCCTCTGGAAGCCGACCGAGGCCGGCCAGCCGAGCTGGCGCACAGGGCAGGACGCGTGGCCGGCCGGGCGGCCCGGCTGGCACATCGAGTGCTCGGCCATGAGCACGGCGCTGCTCGGCGACCATTTCGACGTCCACGGCGGCGGCATCGACAACATGTTCCCTCACCACGAGAACGAGATCGCGCAGAGCGAGCCGCTCTGCGGGAGGCCCTGGGTGCGCACCTGGCTCCACCCCGAGCACCTCGATCTCAAGGAGGTGAAGATGTCGAAGAGCCTCGGGAACGTGATCTCCGTCGAGGAGCTCCTGGCCCGGCACGGGCACGACGAGGCGCGCTGGTTCTACGTGACGCACCACTACCGGAGCAAGCTGCCGTTCAGCTGGGAGCTGGTCCAGCAGTCGGCCCAGGGCTACGCGCGCATCGAGAAGCTCGCGGCGGTGCTCGCCGAGAAGCTGCGCGGCGCCGACGAGCCGCCCCTCGCCGCCGGCACCTACGCCTCGCTGCGGCCCGAGGAAGAGCGCTTTCCGCGGATGCGCCACCATTACGTCCACGGCCGGTTCAAGGCGCTGACCGAGCGATTCCTCGCCCGGTTCATCGAGGCCATGGACGACGACCTGAACACGCCGAACGCCGTCGCCGCGTTCTTCGATTACGTGAGCGCGCTTTACTCGGCGGGGATAGAGCAATGTGACGATCGCGCGTCGCTGCTCGCCGTCTATCGCGCGATCGTGCGGCACCTCGCGGTGTTCGGGGTGGAGATCGCCGAGCCCTCGCTCTATCCGGCGCTCGTGGCCGACTACGCGGTCGCCCCGGCCCAGGGCGCCGAGGGGCGCGGGGGCGACGCGGCCATCGATCGCCTGGTCGCCCTGCGTCAGACCGCGCGGAAGGCCAAGGACTTCGCGAAGGCGGACGCCATCCGCGACCTGCTCGCGGAAGCCGGGGTGGTGCTCGAGGACACGGCGCAGGGCCCGCGCTGGACCCTCGCTTGAGGGCCGTCGCGCGGCGGCGCCGCGACGCGCCCTGTCGATAGAGCACGCGCCGGCGAGCACGCGCCGCGCGTCGTCAGCCGTCGAGGCCCGCGCAGGAGAGCTGCGCGCCGGGCGGCAGCTCCAGCCCGAAGCGGTCCTTCAGCACGGAGAGGATCTCGCCGCGATCGAGCTCGACGCGCTCGACGCGGCCGCCGCGGGAGACAGCGAGGCTGCGATCGCGCAGCGTCACGCGGCCCTCCGGCGAGGGGAGCGCCGCGACGAGGTGGTTCACGAACATCGAGTCCGGGTGCGTCGAGGTGTAATGGTTCGCCACCTCGTAGTCGGCCGGGTAGTGCTCCTCCAGCGTGAACGCGTAGAGATCCTGCCAGCCCTCGCGCGTCCTGGACTCGAGCACCCAGTACGCGCCCTCGCGGCGGAGGCGGTAGGCGTCGGTCGACTGCGCCTGGATCTCGCCCTCGACGAGCCGGACCGGGTACACGATGCCCGGGCCGCCGAAGCCGACGTCCACGAGGAACGGGCCCTCGGGCAGGTCGACCTGCGCCAGCATGTGCGACCGCGGGGTGATCTCGGTCCTCTGGAACCGCACCCGCGCCGAGAGCGTCGTGACCTTGAACCCGAGCCGGCGCAGCACGGCGACGAACAGGGTGTTCTGCTCGAAGCAGTAGCCGCCGCGGCGCGCCGTCACGAGCTTCGCCTGCACGCTGGCCAGGTCGGTGCGGATCCGGCGGCCGAGCAGGACGTCCGCGTTCTCGAACGGGATCGTGCAGACATGCGCGGCGTGGAGCGCGTGGAGGACCTCCCGCGTGGCGGCGAGCGGGCCGCGGTACCCGATGCGGGTGAGGTAAGCGTCGAGATCGAGGGAGCTTGTGGCCTGGGTGGCAAAATTCATGGTGTGCGCCTCACGAAAAGAGCTGCCCGGGCGAGCGATGCGCGCCGAACCAAACCTTCATGGGGGCGCCGGGGGGGCCGTGTCAACCGCTCGATCCGTCGAACGAGCGGGGGATCCCCGGGCGGCGACGTGTCAGGAGAAGGCCTGCGCGTCGGGGAAGAGCCGCTGGAAGCTGTCCTTGTCAATGGCCCTCTCGAGCGCCGCCTGGACCGAGATGACGTCCTTCTTCACGAGCCGCTCCAGGGCCATGTCCATGGTCTGCATGCCCGCCGAGCGGCCGGCCTGCATCAGGTTGGTGATCTGGAACGTCTTGCCCTCGCGGATCATCGCGGACAGCGCGCTCGAGCCGACGAGGATCTCGTGCGCGGCGACGCGGCCCGCGCCGTCCTTCGTGCGGAGGAGCTGCTGGGCGATGATCGCGGCGAGGCTCTCGGCGAGCATGCCGCGGACCTGGAGCTGCTCGTCGGCCGGGAACGCGTTGATGATGCGGTCGATCGTCGCGGCGGCGCTGTTCGTGTGGACGGTGCCGAAGACCAGGACGCCGAAGCTCGCGAGCTGCAAGGCGAGCTTCATCGTCTCGTTGGTCCGGAGCTCGCCGATCAGGATCACGTCCGCGTCCTCCCGCCCGGCGCTGCGGATCGCGCTCGCGAAGCTCCCCGCGTCGGGGCCGACCTCGCGGTGCGTGACATGGGCCCGGATGGGCGTGTGCACGAACTCGACCGGATCCTCGATCGTGAGGACATGACAGGCGCGCGAGCGGTTGATGTGATCGATCATCGCCGCGAGCGTCGTGGATTTGCCGGATCCGGTCGGGCCCGTGATCAGGATGAGCCCGCTCCTCCGGTCGGACAGGCGGCGGACGATCTCGGGGCAGCCGAGGTCGTCGAGGGAGAGGATCTTGCTCGGGATGGTGCGGAAGACGGCGGCGAGCCCGGTGGTCTTGTAGAAGTAATTCGCGCGAAAACGGGCCTTGTCCTCGTACGAGTAGGCGAAATCGAGGTCGAGCTGCTCGACGATCCGCCGCTTCTCCTCGGGGGTCGTGATCTCGAAGAGGAGCGCCTCCATCTCCGCCGCGTCGAGCGGCGCGTCGCGCAGGGCCACGAGCTCGCCGCGGGCGCGGACGAGCGGCGGATAGCCGATGCCGAGGTGCAGGTCGCTGCCCTTCCTGGACAGGAGCTCGTCGAAGAGGCGATCGATCCGCGCCACGCTAACCTCCCTTCTTCCCGAAGAGCGCGCCCGCGCGCTCGAAGAGGCCCTTGCCCGCCTCGGGGGAGGCGGGCCTCGCCGCGTCGGGCGGCGGCGCGGGCGGCCGCCGGTCGGGCGTGAGCGCGGGCTGCCGCTTGCCGGTGAGGACGGCCTCGAGCTCGTCCGGCGCCTCCGCGACCGCGAGCGCGGCCTCCAGCGTCGTCTTGCCGCCGCGGACGAGCTCCGCCAGCGAGTCGTCGAGGCGGATGATGCCGAGGCTCTTGCCCCGCTGCTGTAGGCTCGGGATCTGGAACGTCTTGGAGTCGCGGATGAGGTTCCAGAGCGCGACCGAGCCGGGCAGGACCTCGGCGGCGGCGACCATGCGCCTGCCCCCCTCGCTCGGCAGGAGCCGCTGGCTGACGATGAGCCGGAGGCCGCCGGCGAGGGTGACGCGGACCTGCTGCTGGTCGCCGGGGGGGAAGAGGTCGATCAGGCGATCGATGGTCTTCGCCGCGCTCGGGGTGTTCATCGTGCCGAGCACGAGGTGGCCCGTCTCGCTCGCCGAGAGCGCCATGCGCACGGTCGCCGTGTCCCGGAGCTCGCCGACGACGATGACGTCCGGATCCTCGCGCAGCGAGGCCTTGAGGGCGTTCTCGAACGAGCGGGTGTGGGTGCCGACCTCGCGCTGGCTGATCATGGCCTTGCCGCGCGGGTGGATGAACTCGACCGGATCCTCGACCGTGATGATGTGGTGGCTGGTCTCGCGGTTCAGGATATCGACGATCGCGGTCAGCGTGGTGGTCTTGCCGTGGCCCGTCGGCCCGGTGATCACGATGAGGCCCTGGTGGTGGCGGGCCGCGAGCCCGATGGCGTCGGGCAGGCCGAGCGACGCGAGGGTCGGGACGCTGCGCGCGATCAGGCGGAAGCAGCCCTTGTAACCGCCGCGGTGGCGCGCGACGTTCACCCGGAAGCGGCCGAGGGCGCCGAGCTCCAGGGCGAAGTCGCAGGAGCCCTCGGCCTCGAGCGCCGGCGCGAGGCGCGCGGGGACGCGCGGGAGCAGGTGGGCCTGGACGGCCGCGGGATCGAGCGGCTCGCCGTGCGGCACGAGCTCCCCGCCGATCCGCAGGAGCGGCGGTCGGCCGGCGACGAGGTGGAGGTCGCTCGCGCCCTGCTCGCGCGCCAGGGCGAGCCAGCCGTCGAGGGCGCCCGCGGGGACGTCGGCGGCCCCCCGCGGCCGGCCCGCCGCGGAGGCCGGCCGCGCGCCGGCGCGGGGCTCGACGGCCGCGGCGGGCGCGCGCGCGGCGAGCGCGGTGCGCTCGATGGCCGGCGCCTCCTCGGCCCGCGGATCGAAGCGCGCGGTCGAGGGGCGGACGGCGCGGGGCTCGGCCGGCGGCGGCGCGCCGCGGAGGTCGAGCGCGGCGTCGGAGGAGCTCGTGCGCTTCACGCCGGGGTCGCGCGGCGGCGAGCGCTGGCCCTCCTCGGGGGCGAGGTGCTCGCGCATGGAGAGCTGCTGCGACGGGCGGCCCGGGGGCGCGGCGGGCGCCGCCGGCGCCGCGCCGGCCGGAGCGGCGCCGGCCGCGGGCGCGGCGGCGGCGATCGCGGAGGACGACGGCTGCTGCATCCGCGTCATGCGCGCGTGCACGAGATCGCCCTGGCGCGCGGCGACGACCGCGATGGCGCCGATCCCCTCGACGCGGATGTGCCACTGGGACGGCTTCGCGCCGAGCGTCTCGATGAAGCGGCCGCCGCCGAGCGCGCTGAGGAGCAGGAGGATGTCGTCGGTGGAGAGGGCGCCCGGGTCCACCGCCTGGAAGGCGCCCGAGACCTTGACGCTGGGCATGCGCCCCGTGGCCACGGCGAACTCCGTCACCTCGGGGCGGTTCAGTTGCGAGAGCCAGGATCGAAGGGCGTTCATGGGCGTCGCTCGTCTCCGCCCGTCGACTCTATCAACGATGAGGCTCCGCGTTCGAAAATGTCGTGCGGCGCCGGGGAGATGCGCGACCGGACCTACATGCGCGCGGCGTGAGCGCCCCCGCGCCGCGGGGCGACGCGCGGTGCCCGCCGCGCGCCGCTCCCGCCGCGCGGCGCGGGGGCGACCGGACGGCCGGAGCGCTACTGGATCGCGAGCTTGAGCCGCGCGCCCTTGACGAAGTGGCTGGGCGCCTTGCCTTTCGCGCCCGGCGGCGCCTCGGGCTCCGAGTCGATGGTGAGCTGCATGTTGCCGGTCGACTCGATCTTCTTCATCGTCACCCGGGCGATCTCGACCCATCTCGTGGGCATCGCGCCCTTGGGATCCTCGATCCTGCGGAAGAGCACCGCCTTCGTGCCCGCGGCGACCGGCTCCTCGGTGGTCGCGACGAGCGGCAGGAGGGTCGCGGTCTTCCCCGTGCGGGAGACCAGCATTCCGTAGACCTCCACGGAATACCTGTCCCACTCGTTCGAGCCCGATGCGGCCGCGGCTCCCGAGAGGGGCGCGCTCTCCCCGGTCCCGGCCGGCGCCGGGGCGCCCCTCGGCGAAGCCTGCGGCCGCGCGCCCTCCTGCTCGGCCGACGCCGCGGCCGGCATGACGGAGAGGAGCGCGGCCGCCCCCGCAGCGACGAACGATCGCGAGCCCCTGGAGAGCCAGTTACCGACTGTGTTGCGCATGCACTCCGCTCCTTCGTTCGACGTGATCCCGCGGCCTGCTCTCACCCGGACAGGCCGCCAACGTTGCCTGCAAAAACTCTTCAAGATGCCAGAGACTGGCGCGCTCTACAACCCATTTCCCCGCCGCTCTGGCCTGCCGCTCTGGCCTGCCGCTCTGGCCTGCCGCTCTTGGCGTTGGCGCCGCGCCCCCAGGACCGCCAGGGCGACGCCGGCAGGGCGCCGCGCGGGGCGGCGGCGCGGCGTGGCGAGCGCACGCTCCTGGCTCCGTGGGGCGAAGACGTGCCTCACCTGCCTTGCCTGAAAACGCCTGTTCGCGGGGCCACCTGGCTCGACCGGCCCGCGGCGCGAGCCGTCAGCGCGCCTCGCGCCGCGTCCCCCTCGCGCGCGGGCGACCGGCGTGACCGGTCAAGGCCCGCCGTACCTCGATCTCACCCGTCCGACCCAAGGGCTGCGCAGCGCAGCGCGACATCTCCCTCCTCGACACCGCTCCGGGATCATCCCCGATGCCTTCCAACATCGCCGATGCGAAAACCGATGTCGGAGTGAAAGTCGCCTTTGAAGCAAGATATCATGGCGCCGTCAAAGGCGAACAGAAAATTTCGAGCGTGGATGATTCCGGTGCGCTCGAGTGCGCGCGAGGTCCTCCATGTGGTCCTGGGCATGGGGTCCTGGGGGCCCCCGGCCCCCGCGCCCGGCCCAGCGACGACGTACCGCCGGCCCACCCGGAGCGATTAGGATGGCCGCGGAGGAAGAGCGCCCATGCCCACGGTCGCCGATCACTACGACAGGCTGCTCGCCGCGCATTACTCGAGGATGTTTGGGGATCATGACGCCAAGGTCGCCGAGCAGCGAGCGCTGCTCGAGCGCCTCGGCCTGCGGCCCGAGGGCTCGGCCGAGGCGCTCGACCTCGGGTGCGGCTCCGGCTTCCAGTCGATCGCGCTGGCGCAGCTCGGGTTCAAGGTGAGGGCGGTCGATCTCTCGGACAAGCTCCTCGGCGAGCTCGCCGCGCGCCGGGGACAGCTCCCCATCGACGTGGTCCAGGGCGACCTCCTGGACGCGCTGGAGCGACCCGGCCCTCCGGCCGAGCTCGCCGTCTGCATGGGCGACACGCTCCCCCACCTGGGCAGCAAGGCCGACGTGGAGCGGATGTTCGCCGGCTGCCGCCGGCGGCTCGCGCCCGGCGGCCGGCTCGCGCTCACGTTTCGCGACCTCACCCGCGAGCTCGAGGGGGTCGACCGCTTCATCCCCGTCCACGACTCGGCGGACGTGATCATGACCTGTTTCCTCGAATACGAGCCCGAGACCGTCAAGGTGCACGACCTCGTCCACACGCGCAGCCCACAGGACGGCCGGTGGACGCTGTCCGCGAGCTTCTATCGCAAGCTGCGGCTCTCCCCCGACTGGGTCTCGGAGAGGCTCGAGGCGGCCGGTCTCCGCGTCTGCCATCGCGAGATCGCGCGCGGCCTCGTCACCCTCGTCGCGCGCTCGGAAGCCGACGTGGGCCGGGACACGAAGGCCGATACGAGCGCCGCAAACGGAGGTTGATGGATCCGATGCGACGGCGCTACCTTGGGATATGGGAGGATGAGACCCATGTCCGAAGAAGCAAAGAAGACAGGCATGGCGGACGCCGGGCAAGCTGCGCTCGCCGGCAAGCCGTCGCGGGATGAGGTCCAGGACCTGCGGCGCGAGCGGGACGAGGCGCGCCAGATGCTGGTCGCGCTGGTGAAGGGCCTCAAGCGCGCGTCGTTCCGGCACGGGACCTACATCGACGGGCTCGGCGCCGCGATGGTCGCCGTGGAGCGGTGGTCCAGGACGCACGATCGTTGAAACCACGTCACCCGGCCCCCCCGCGCGGCGCGGCCGGGCCGGTGCGTCACAGACGGGTCTCCCCAGCGTTCCTCACCTCGCCGACATCCATCGTCGTCGATTCTGCTCGTTCCCCTCTCGTCGCTTTCCCATCGCTGTCGACTCTCCGCGTTCCCCTCTCGTCGCTCTCCCTTACCCGGAGCTCGATTACCCGGAGCTCGATCCGGGTTTCGCGGCCTGTATTCGGTGGACGGCCGCCAGCCAGCCCCGTGGTGACGATCGGGGCGCCCTCGGCGTCCAGGTCGGCTCGCCGTCGCGCGCGTCGCCGCGCTCCGTCGTGGGCCGCTCGTACACCCGGGCGCCTTCGACGAGGCGGAGCGGCTCGGCCAGGGGGGAGCTCGCTTCCTTCCTCGAGCGCCGTCGCATCCCGCCGAGGCACGCCGGCTTCCAGGCGGGCGCGTACGCCGCGGCCCGCGAGCTCGTCGAGGCGCACGAGCGCGCCGGCGCCCACCTCCCCCGGCCCCGCCTGATCGCGGCGCTCCGGGAGCTGCGGGGCGTCGATCCCGGACCTGGCCCGGCGACCCCGTTCGGAAGAACCGGCGCGCCGGCGCGTACGGGGCGGGCCTCGCCCGCGTGGATCCGGCCTCGATCGACGTGACGCCCGTCTCCGCGTGGGTCGAGATCGTCCCGTGACGCCGCCCCCGCCTGTCGGCTAGGCGCGAAGGCTGGAACGGAGTAGGTTCCGGGCATGGCCGGATACCGCAGTCGAACATCCACCCAGGGACGCAACATGGCAGGGGCGCGCGCGCTGTGGCGCGCCACCGGCATGAAGGACGCGGACTTCGAGAAGCCGATCGTCGCCATCGCCAACAGCTTCACGCAGTTCGTCCCGGGGCACGTCCACCTCCACGACGTGGGCCAGCGGGCCAAGAAGGTCATCGACGCCGCGGGCGGCTGGGGGGTCGAGTTCAACACCATCGCGATCGACGACGGGATCGCGATGGGCCACGCCGGCATGCTCTACTCGCTGCCGAGCCGGGAGCTCATCGCCGACAGCGTCGAGTACATGGTGAACGCGCACTGCGCGGACGCGCTGCTCTGCATCTCGAACTGCGACAAGATCACGCCGGGCATGCTCCTCGCCGCCATGCGGCTCAACATCCCGACCGTCTTCGTCTCCGGCGGCCCGATGGAAGCGGGCAAGATCGCCGGGACGCACGACCGCGACGGCAAGCCGCTCGTCCGCAAGCTCGACCTCATCGACGCGATGATCGCCGCGAGCGACGACAAGGTGACCGACGCGGATCTCGCCTCGCTGGAGCGGTCCGCGTGCCCGACCTGCGGGTCGTGCTCCGGCATGTTCACGGCGAACAGCATGAACTGCCTCAACGAGGCGCTCGGGCTGGCGCTGCCCGGCAACGGGACGCTGCTCGCGACGCACGCGATGCGCTGGGAGCTCTTCGAGGAGGCGGCGAGGCGCGTCGTGGCGATCGCGCAGCGGCACTACCTCGAGGGGGACGCCTCGGTGCTGCCGCGGAGCATCGCGACGTTCGAGGCGTTCGAGAACGCGATGGCGCTCGACATCGCGATGGGGGGCTCGACGAACACGGTGCTCCACCTCCTGGCGATCGCCCGCGAGGCGCAGGTCGACTTCAGGATGTCGGACATCGACCGGCTGTCGCGCAAGGTGCCCAACATCTGCAAGGTGGCGCCGTCGTCGCACCACCACGTCGAGGACGTGCACCGCGCCGGCGGCGTGCTGACGATCCTCGGGGAGCTCGATCGCGCGGGGCTCGTCCACCGGGAGGTGGGCACCGTGCACGCGCGCACGCTGGGCGAGGCGATCGACGAGAACGACATCCGCCGCCCCACGGCCACGCAGGCCGCGAAGCAGCGCGCGCTCGCCGCGCCGGGCGGCGTCCCGACGACGGTCGCGTTCTCGCAGGACAGGTACTTCGCCGAGGCCGACGGCGACGTCGAGGGGGGGTGCATCCGCGACGTGGCCCACGCGTACAGCCAGGATGGCGGGCTCGCCGTGCTCTACGGCAACATCGCGAAGGACGGCTGCATCGTGAAGACCGCGGGCGTCGACGCCTCGATCTGGAGGTTCGAGGGGCCCGCGCGCGTGTTCCACTCGCAGGAGGCGGCGTGCGACGCGATCTGGAACAACCAGATCCGCTCGGGCGACGTGGTCGTCATCGTCTACGAGGGGCCGAAGGGCGGGCCCGGCATGCAGGAGATGCTCTATCCGACGTCCTTCCTGAAGGGGAAGGGGCTCGGCAAGGCGTGCGCCCTCATCACCGACGGCCGGTTCAGCGGCGGGACCTCGGGCCTGAGCATCGGGCACGTCTCCCCGGAGGCGGCCGAAGGCGGGGCCATCGCGCTCGTCGAGGAGGGCGATCGCATCCGGATCGACATCCCGGCGCGGAGCATCGACGTGCTCGTCAGCGACGCGGAGCTCGAGCGCCGCCGCCGCGCGGCCGAGGCGCGGGCCGACGACGCGTTCAAGCCGAACCGCGACCGGAAGGTCTCCCCTGCCCTGCGGGCCTACGCGCTCATGGCCACGAGCGCCGCCCACGGCGCGGTCCGCGACGTCGGCCAGATCGAGCCGAGCCGACGCGCCACGGGCGCCGCCGAGGCGGCCGCGCCCGCGGCCGCCGGGCGCAAGTAGCCCCTCGCGGGCGGGCGCGGCCGCGGCGCCGTCACGAGGAGCCGGGATCGCCTGAGGCCGCGCGGTCCTCCGGCCAGGCGTTCTCGGCGACGAGCTCCGAGAGCGGGCGGCGCGACGCCCAGCCGCACGCCTCGAGCATCGGTCGCTCGTAGAACTCGGCCACGTGGCCGACGCAGAGGATGGCGAGCGGCCTGCTCCCCGGCGGCATGCCGAGCAGCGCGGCGAGGCGGTCCGGCTCGAAGAGCGACACCCACCCCACGCCGAGCCCCTCCGCGCGCGCGGCGAGCCACAGGTTCTGGATGGCCGCGGCCACCGAGGCCACATCCATCTCGGGCAGCGTGCGGCGGCCGAACACGTGGGCCTCGCGCCCCGCCATCAGGCCGACGACGAGCAGCTCGCCGCACTCGAGGATGCCCTCGACCTTGAGGCGCATGAACTCGTCCTCGCGCTCCCCGAGCGCGCGCGCCGTGGCGAGGCGCTCCGCCTCGACGAGCGCGTGGATGTCGCGCCGGAGGTCCGGCGCGGTGATCCGCACGAACCGCCAGGGCTGCATCATGCCCACGCTCGGCGCGGCGTGCGCGGCCGCGAGCAGCCTGGCGAGCGTCTCGGGATCCACGGGCGCGGGGAGGAAGTGGCGCATGTCGCGGCGCTCGTAGATGGCGCGGTACACGGCGGCGATCTCTGGATCATCGAAGCGGTAGTTGGACATGGTCTCTCGCATGGCGCGGCGGGCCGCCGGACCGAGGCGAGCCCGGCGCGGCGGACGAGACTGCGTAGCACCGCTGGCGCGGGCGCGGCAGCTCGCGCAGGGCGGCCTTCGCGATCGCGGGCGCGGCGCGCGATCACGTGCGTGGCGCGCGGGTAGCGCGGGTAGTAGGATGACGTCGCGGACACGGCGGGCGCGCGATGGCCACAGCGGCGCGCGACCCGCGCGCTCGACGCGGCGCGGCCGCGTGCTAGAGCGCGATCGTGAGCGCATCGGGCAGCCGGGCACCGGCGCAGCAGATCACCGTCGTGGGCGCAGGCGTGATCGGGTTGACCACGGCGGTCGTGCTCCAGCGCGCCGGCTACCGGGTGCAGGTCGTGGCGGCGGCGCGCGGCGAGCACACGACGTCGGCGGTCGCCGGCGCGCTGTGGTTCCCTTTTCAGGCGAGCCCGCCCGAGCGCGTCAACGCGTGGTCGCGAAGGAGCCTCGATGAGCTCACGCGCATCGCACGGGAGCACCCGGAAGCGGGCGTGGATCTCCTGACCTGCTACGAGGCCGCGGACGACACGCGGCCGCCGTGGTGGGCCCCGAGCGTGCCGGACCTCTCGCTCGATCCCGCGCCGCACCCGCTCGGCGCGCCGTACAGCCTCCGGTTCACGGCGCCGCGCGTCGACCCTGCGCTGCACCTGCCGTGGCTCGAGGCGCAGCTCGAGAGCCCGGTGCGCCTCGAGCGCGTGCGATCGCTCGCCGCGGTCGAGGGCGCCTGGGTCGTGAACTGCACCGGGCTCGGGGCGCGCGCGCTCACCGGCGACGCCGAGCTCCTCGCCGTCTACGGCCAGGTCGCCATCACCGAGCCAGGCGACCTGCCCCTAGATGTCGCACTGGGTGATGAAAGGGACGAATCGGCCCTTGTTTATGTCATTCCGCGTCGCCGCGAGGTGGTGATTGGCGGCTGTGCGGTTCCGTCCGCTGACAACCGTCCTTTGACGCCGGACCCGGCGCGTACTGACGCGATGCTCCAGCGGGTGCGCGCAGCCGGGCTCAGCCCAGGTCGCTTGCTCGGCGCCCGCGCTGGACTGCGCCCGGTGCGGAGCTCCGTGCGGCTGGAGCGCGAAGGGCGAATTATCCACAACTATGGCCACGGCGGCGCGGGATATACGCTGGCATGGGGTTGCGCCGACGAGGTGAGGACGCTGCTCCGGGACGGCGTCGCGCCGGGGTACCGCTCGTAGAGAGTTGATCACGTCAAGCACTGTTCTGACGCGGTCCCGGCCTCCCTCCCTGGTGGCCCGGCTGTTCGCCAGGCTCGTCGCAGGCGGCTGCCCACGCGCGGCGGCAAGGTGGCCGATGGCCGATGGCTGATACCTGATGGCTGATGGCTGATGGCTGATGGCCAGGTTGGCCACCATGGCCAGCGTTGGCCAGCGTGGCCAGCGTGGCCAGCGTGGCCAGCGTGACTAGCGAACAGCGCCGACGCGCCATGCTACCGATGAGGCCGCCCGCTGCAATCCAGCTAACCAGCGGCCCAACGCATTGCACCGAAAGTCCCGTTGTACTCCTGTTGCCCGGCTGCTAGATTGAATTCGTGCTCGCCTTCGAGCAACTCCTGTCATCTCTCGCGGTGGAACCGCCCGTGGCGATCCCCTGTTCATGCGAGGGAATGGTGGTGGGGGAACGCGCGCTGGATATCGCCGGATCCTGACGACCGCTCGAGCGATCCCCCCAGCGCGTGATCCCGAGGTGGTCGAACGTTCGCTTGGTCTTGGGCACCGACGTCCATCGTCCGCTATCACAAAAGCAAGGTCCGGAGCTTCCCCTGGGAGTTGGAACGCCATGAACTACGACGAGAATCGACTCAGTCGTCCGACGGGGCGGCCTGCGGTCTTTCGTGTCACGATGAACAACGACGAGAATCGCCCCAGTCGTCCGACGGGGCGACCGTCGGGGCGGCCTGCGCTCTGGAGCGTCCTCCCGCTGGCCAGCGGGCTGCTGCAGACGCGGCCGATCGAGTGGCCGTCGCTGCTGCTCTTCGCGGGGTCCTACGCGCTCTGGGCGGCGGCGCTCTGCGCCGGCGTCGCGGGCCTCCTGTCGACCGCGCCGGCCGTGCTCCTCGCGGCGGTGGCCGCGTACGCCGCCTTCACGCCGATGCACGAGGCGGCGCACCGGTCGCTCGCGCGGTCCGCGCTGCTGAACGGCGTGGTCGGGCGGCTGAGCGGGCTCTTGCTCATGGCGCCGTTCCTGGCGGTGCGCCACTTTCACCTCGAGCATCACAAGTACACGAACGAGCCGGGCCGCGACCCCGATCACTGGAGCGGACGCGGCCCGTGGTGGCTCCTGCCGCTCCGGTGGGCGACACAGGATCTCCACTACTATGCTCTGTTCCTGCGCTCGTACCGCGCGCAGAAGCGCAGCGAGCGGATCGAGACGGTCGCGACGCTCGCGGCCATGCTCGCGCTCGTGGCGCTGGCCTTCGGGCTCGGCCACGGCCGGCTCGCGCTCCTCTACTGGGTCCTGCCGGCGCGGCTGGCGATCTTCTTTCTCGCGTTCGCGTTCGACTATCTGCCTCACTACCCTCATCGGGTGACGGCGGCGGAGGACCGCTATCGCGCGACGCGCGCGGTCGACAGCGCGCTCCTGAACGTGCTGCTCTTCGGCCAGACCTATCACCTGATCCACCACCTCTACCCGGCCGTGCCGTTCTTCCGTTACCGGACCGTGTGGAAGCACCAGCGCGAGGAGCTCATCCAGCTCGCGTCGGGCAGCCTCACCCCGCCGCGCCTCCCGTCGATCGCGCCGTCCGCCCTCACCCCGCCGCGCCCACCGGCGATCCCCCCTCCGCCCCCCGTGCAGACCGCGCCCGAGCTCGACGCCCTCTGATCCCGCCGGCCGGCCCCCGCGGCGCGCCCCTCTCGCCTGCCTGCGCGGGCGTCGCTGCCCCGAGGGTCGCGCCGCGCGCGACGCGGCCGCGGTGACGTCGCAGGCGAGGGAGACGAGCGCGCCCGCCGAGATCGCGCGCGGCCCGCGCTACCCGCTGCGGTCCTCCATGAACCGCGCGAGCACGTCCGCGAACTCCGCGGGTCGCTCCACGAGCCAGTCGTGGCTCCCTTTCGTGGAGACATGGAGGATCGAGCCGGGGATCAGGCGTCGAAGCGCGAGCGCCGAGCCGAGCGGCGTCGTGTGGTCGCGGGCGCCCCACGCCAGCAGCGTCCTCAGGCGAGCGCGCCCCACGAGGGCAGCGTAGCCGCTCAGCTCCGCCATCGCCGCGATCCGCAACAGGCTCAGCGCGTTGCGCGTGTGGAAGATCAGGTTGTAGAGGAGCCCGGGCCCGGCGTACGCCGAGAAGCGAGGCTCCAGCGACACGTCGGCCGCGCGCGCGAGGAGGAGCGCCAGGATCGAGCGCGGCGGGTTCACGCCGACGGAGTTGACGAGCACGAGCCCGGCGAGCCGCTCGGGGTACATCGCGCCGACGACGAGCGCCGCCGCGCCGGACAGCGAGTGTCCGATCAGCGTGACGCGCTCGAGCTGGAGCACCTCGAGCGCGTCGGCGATGCAGCGCGCGTACCGCTCCAGCGTCCACGGCGCACGGAGCCTGGAGCCGCGGCCGGATCCGGGCAGCTCCACGACGAGCACCCGGGCGCGCTGCGCCGCCTCCTTGACCGTGGGCCGGTACGACGTGCCGCGGATCAGCATGCTGGGCAGGAGCACCACCGGCATTCCGCGACCCGTCTCGGTCACATGAACGACCTCGCTCCCGACCCGGATCTCTCGCCCGCGGCTCTCCTCTGGCGCTCGTCGTCGCGCCGCGGAGCCGGCGGACGTGGGTAAGATCTTCTCTCTTCGCGCCGGTCGCGGCCCGGAGAGGCTGGCAGGTCCGAGCGAGACACCGAGGCTCGGTCCGATGATTCCAGGTCGTCGCGCGCGCTCGCTCATGATCGATGACCCGATGCCGGGCGTGTGCCAGGGGTCGCGCGGCGCGGGCCGCGACGAGAGCGCGACGCAGAGCTCCCGGCGGCCCCGGCGCGCGCCGCCCCGGATCCTGGAAGGCGGTTGAGTCAATCCGGAGCCGCGCTAAGCTCTCCGAAACAGCGGCGATCTCCAGGCTCAAGGGGGTGCAGCAGGCGTATCGCCACGGACCAGAGAGCCGGCGCCGGCTCGCTCGGACAACCAGTCATTCCGTCATGGATAGAAGCGACATGTCGAGGTCCCGCCCCACGCCCGGCTCCGGGAAGACCGCTGAGATTCGGGACTCTTCGGTGCTCCCGGTCCCCGCTGCGCTGGCCCTCCTCGCCCAGAATGCATGGGGGACGGACGCGCCGCCCGCCACGGACGCCCCGTGGGCGTATGCCCTCATCGCCGCGCTCGGGCACCTGCCTCCCGCGATCGAGATCGCCGCGGCCACGCTGCGGCGGACCGGGATGTCGGCCGAAGCGTACCTGAGGAAGCACGCGGCACGGCTGGCGTCCGGGGGAAGCGAGGAAGAGATCGTGGCCGTGGTCCTCGCCGAGGCGCTGGACGCCGCGGGCGAGGAGGCGCGCGGCGTCGCGCGCGCGCTCGCCGTGCTGCCGGCGGCGAACGTCCCGCTGGAGGTGATCGCGGCCGCCGCGGGGAAGCCGGCGCCGTCCACGGCGCGGCCGCTGCAGTCGCTCGTTCATGGCCGCCTGGTGACGTTCCAGAAGGACGCGCTGGCCTACCTGCTGAACCCCGTCGTGCGCGCCGCGATCCGCGGGGACGTGGGCGGCGACGCCGCGCTGTGGGACGCGCTGCACCGGAGCGCGGCGGACGCGATGCAGGCGCTGCTCTTCTGGACGGCCGCCGTCGAGGGACGGCCGGAGGCGGCGATGCGCCGGCGCGTGGCGAGCGAGCTCTTCGCCGCCCTCGACACGGCGCCGTTCCAGGAGGGCGCTCGCGGCGCCGAGGTGCTCGCGCGGGCGCTCGTCGACGCCTGCACGGTGCTCGATCTCGGGCTCACCATCGAGATCCAGGAGCGGCTGCTCGAGGGGGCCGCGCGGCTCGCCGGCGAGGCGCTGCGCGCGCGGGCGCTCGCGGCGCTCGATGCCGCGCGGCGCCCGACCTCGGAGCCCGCGGGCAGGCGGCGGGGGACCTTCGGGACGCTCCGGGCCACGCCGGCGGCCCGCGAGCGCGGCCGCCCGGGGCACCGCGATCTCCTGCGCAAGGCCCTCCGCGCGAGCGCGCAGCGCGGCGCGGCCCGGTACGCGACGCCGGCCGAGGACGACGGCCTGCGCGCCGCGAAGGAGCACCTCTCGCGCGGCTGCCTCCGTCTCCACGAGGGCGCGCTCGACGCGGCCGCGGCCGCGTACGGCGACGCGCTCGCCGCGCTGGAGGCGGCCGGCGATGGGCGCGGCCAGGGCATCGCGCTCCTGCTCCGCGGCGAGCTGCGCCGGCGGCAGGGCGACCTCGCGGCCGCGTCGCGCGATCACGAGCGGGCGCTGCCGCTCTTCCGCGCGGCGGCCGACCGCGCGGGCGAGGCGATGGGGCTGCTCGCGCGCGGGAGCCTCCGGCTCGATGAGCGCGACGCGGAGGGCGCCGCGGCCGACTACGACTGCGCGCTCATGCTCCTCAGGGCCTGCCGCGATCGGATCGGCGAGGCCAACGTGCTGAAGGCGCGCGGCGATCTGTGCTTCATGCAAGACGACCTCGCGGGCGCGGCGCGCGACTACGATCGGGCGCTCTACATCCTCGAGGGGGTGGAGGAGCGCGTCCTCAGCCAGCTCCGCTTTCCGCCCGGCGGCCGCGAGGAGCGCCGCGGGGCGATCGCCCGCGCCCGCGCCGCGCGCGAGCACCTCCCGCAGCAAGAGCTCCTGCGGGCGCTCGGGTACGAGCAGACGCACGCCCGCACGTGGCAAGCCCGCGGCGACCTGCGCCTGCGCGAGCGGCAGGCGGCGCTGGCGGCGCGCGACTACGGCAATGCGATCCTCCTCTACCGGGAGAGCGGGGATCGCCGTGGCGAGGCCGCCGCGCTCAAGGCCCGCGGCGATCTGCGGCGCCAGCGGGGCGCGCTCCCGGGCGCGCAGCGCGACTACGACGATGCGCTCCGGCTCTTCGAGGCCCTCGCCGACGGCCCCGGCCAGGCCGCCGTGCTCAAGGCGCGCGCGGACCTGCGCTGCGAGCGAGGCGACACCGCGGGAGCGGCGCTCGATTACACGAGGGCGCTCGCCCTCTTCGACGCGACCGGCGACGGCGCCAGCCAGACGAGCATAAGGACCGTCCTCGCGGGCATCTCCCCGCGCCCCGACGATCCTCCGCGCCCCGTCAGAGCGGCTGTCCCGCGGTGAACGAGAGAATCCGCCGACGCCCCCGGAGCGGCCAGTGCGCCGGATCCACGACGCCCCGCTGGGCGCGGTGACACGCCTGCGCGCGCCCCGAAGCGACCTTCTGCGCTGTCGGATTGGGGCTCACCGCGGCGCCCGGCGAGCGCATGATCAACCTGCTTTGTGATTCCGTCGGTTCACCATCCTGCGCTAGGGTTCACCTGTCCGGAGATCCCGCCCCGGCACCCAGGTGGCCCCGTGCGACGACGCCGCTCATCCTTCGGTATCAGCTTGCTCTTGGTCTCGCTCCTGCCCTGGACGGCGCTCGCCCTGCCGACCGTGACCGGATCCGCCCCGGAGCTCGGCGCGTGGGACATCCTGCGTGGCGCCCCGCTCCGCGACGACGGCGTGGCGCCGGACGCGGTGGCCGGCGACGGCACCTTCACGGCGACCGTCTCGTTCGCGGCGCCCGGCGACGTCGAGTACAAGGTCTCGCGGAACGGGGTCGACCTCGAGGACGGCGGGCTCGGCACGGTCACGGGCGGGAATCTCCGGTTCACGCTGGCGGGCGGGGCGGCGCCTTACGACGTCACATTCTACTACGACACACGCGATCTGACCGCCCAGGGGTTCTTGCCGGCGACCGAATCTGCCTCGGACTCGCGGAGCGCGTCGAGCAGGGCGGACGGCTCTGCGCAGGTGTGGGTCGCCGTCGGAGACTGGCAGGGGGCCGTCGGCGACACCGACTGGAACTCGTCCTCGCTCGTCACCGTCGCGCGCGACGACGGCCTGCTCGGCGATCTCGTCGCGGGCGACGGCGTCCACACCTATCGCTTCGTGGCCGAAACCGCCCTCTCCGGCGCGCGCTTCAAGTTCGCGGCGCAGGGCCCCTCGGGCACGGAGCTCGGGGCGAACGGCTGGAGCTACGCCCCCGAGGACTCGTCGCACGGCGCGTTCAGCGCGGCGGCGGGGCAGGTGGTCACGCTGGAGCTCGACGCGGCCCGCGGCCGCATGCGCGCGCGGGTGTCGAGCCCGGCGAAGCTCCTCCTCACGGAGCTCCTCGTCCACCCGGCGTCCGCCGAGTTCGTGGAGATCTACAACCCGGGCAGCGCCCCGGTCGACCTGTCCGACTACTACCTCGCGGACTACAGCCTGTATTACCAGCTCGTCACGGCGAGCCCCGCGCTCCCGAACACGAACGATTTCCTCGTGCGATTCCCGGCCGGCGCCGAGATCGGGCCAGGGGAGATCCAGACCGTGTCGCTCGGCGGCGCGGAGTGTTACCGTACGGGGTGCGAGGAGAGCAAGGCGTTCGGCGGCTGGGGCTCGCACCCTACTTACGAGATCTACAACGCAGGCACGTTCGGGGCCGGCGATGCTGAAGAGGGCAAGTCGTCCGCCGTGGTGCCCGACATGCGGGTGCCGCTCCCCGGATCCGTGGGAGAGACGCGCGGGCTCACGAACGATCACGAGTGCCTCACCCTCTTTTACTGGGACGGCGTGAGCGACCTCGTCAAGGACGTCGATTATGTCTTCTATGGCTCGTCGGGGCCGAACCGCCCTGTCGACAAGACGGGAGCGTCGGCCGACGGGCCGGACCCGGGGGGAGCGCGGAGCGCCTACCCCGACGACGCGGCCGACGACGTCGCCCGGCACGCGCCGCTGTCCGCCGCCGGCGGGAGCTGCCGGCGGGACTTCACTGAAGGCGCCCAGATCGCGGGCGGGGGGAGCGGGGTGACCGGCGCGGTCGAGACCAGCGAGCCGCTGTCGTCGACCTGGGCCGCGTGCGCCGCCGCGACGCCCGGCGAGATCGATCTCGACGGCGACGGCGTGCTCGCGGGCGACAATTGCCCTCGGACGGCGAACCCTGATCAGGCGGACTCCGACGCGAACGGCGTCGGAGACGCCTGCGACCTCGACGACGACGAGGACGGCATCCGCAATGGCGCCGACAACTGCCCTTACGCGCCCAATCCGATCCAGACCGACTCGGACGCTGACGGGAGGGGCGACGCTTGCGACGTGGATTCCATCGATGTCGACGCCGACGGCGTGCTCGACGCGCTGGACAACTGCCCTGCCGTGGCGAATCCAGCGCAGGTCGATACCGACGCCGACGGCGTGGGAGACGCGTGCGACAACTGCCAGGCCGTGGAGAACCCCGACCAGACCGACACGGAGGGCGACGGGGTCGGGGACAGCTGCGACGCGGACGACGACAACGACTTCCTGAGCGACGTGGACGATGACTGCCCGCTCGCGGCCGGTCCGCGCTCGAACGGAGGTTGTCCAGGAGGGGGGATGGGCGGCGGCGCGGTCACGGCGGCGTCGAGCTCGATGTCGAGCGCGACATCCTCCGGCGAGGCGTCGTCCTCGTCGGGCGGCGGCCCCCCGTTCAGCGGCGCAGGCAGCTGCGAGTGCCGCGCCGCGGGCAACGCGCCCCCGCACGGCGGACGAGCTCCGTGGCTCGCGCTCGCCGGCGGGGCGTTGCTCTGCATGCGCCGCCGGATGCGTGCTTGAGGGCGAGCGACGGCGCCCCCCCCGGAACCGCGGTGATCCCGCTCATCGCGCCCGGCATGAGCCGCAGGGTCAGCCCTCCCGCTGCCGCTCGAGCCGCTCCCGCATCACGTTGGGGATCCTCCCGGCGACCTCGATCGCCCTCGCGAGCGCCGCCCTCGCGTCCAGGTGGCGGCCGCGCCGCGAGAGAGCGCGCGCACGGGCCTCGATGACCTCGATCTGCTCCTGCCCCACGGAGAAGCGCGCAGAGCGCTCCTCGAGCTCGTCCCACTCCGCGTCGCTCGCCTCGCGCGTCGCCAGCTCGATCATCGACCACTGCACCTCTTCCGCCGGCGCCATCTCCATGCCCTCGCGCCCCTCGGCGGCGGCCCTCACCTGCTGGCTCCGGATCGCCTCGATGATCTCCCGCGCCTTGCCCTCTTCACCCCGGTAGAGCAGCAGCCTCGCCAGGAGGAGCTGCACCACCGGCCGCGCCTCGTCCCCTCGCTGCTGGCGCTCGAGCGACACGGCGCGCTCCACGTGCGCCATCGCCATGTCCAGGTTGCCCATCAGGTAGAGGTACTCGCCCAGGTTGAACTCCCCCACGAGCTCGAGCATCCCCAGCCCCAGCTCGCGCGAGATGGAGAGCAGGCGGCACAGATCCAGGATCATCCCCTCGTTGTCGCCGAGGCAGGCCCGCAAGAGCGCCCGACCGTTGATCGCCGGCCCGAGGTGCAGGAGATCGCCGCGCCCCTCGGACATCCGGATCGCCCGATCCAGCACCGCCCCCGCGTCGTCCAGCCGCCCGAGCCCCGGATAGATGAACCCCAGGAGGAGCAGCGACACCACCAGCGTCTCGTACCCCTCGTCGCCCAGCGCCTCGGCCTGGGCCGCGGCGCTCTCGAACTGCCGCGCCGCCTCCTCCTCGCGGCTCTCGCGGTGCAGCGAGCGCGCCACCGCCATCGCGAGGCGCGCCGAGAGCGCCGGCGGCAGCTCCCCCTTGACGAGCGCGTTCGCCTCCTCGACCCGCTCCTTCGAGCGCGCGTAGTCGTCCATCCAGTCGAGCGCCGTGGCCTCGTCGAGCAGGATCTCGAGCAGCTCGGTCTCGTTCCCCTCCTCGATCGCCATCGCGCGCGCGCGGTCCAGATCGCCGAGCGCGTCGTGATAGCGACCCAGCCGGTAGCGCATGAGCCCCCGGCCCCGGTACGCCGCCCTCCGCCGCGCCCCGCGCTCCTCGACGGGCTGCGCCAGCGCGCGGCTATAGTGGAGCTCCGCCTCGACGTACGCGTGCCGCGCCCGCGCCCGCTCGGCCAGCTCCAGGTAGGCCTCCTCCGCCACCCGAGCGAGCCCCGCCTCGGCCGCGTGGTGCGCGATCTTGAAGCGCCGCTGCTCGCGGCTCTCGTGGGTCGCCTCGCGGTGGTGATCGTACGCCGCCAGGTGAATCTGCCGCCGCTCGACCTCGGAGACGCCCCGCGCGATCGCCTCCCTCACCAGCGCGTGGCGGAAGCTCAGCCGGCCCCTCCGATCGACGACCAGCATGCCCGCCTCGACCAGCCGCTCGGTCCCGACGCGCGCGTCGAGCGGAAACGCCGCGCCGTCGCCGCGCCGATCCAGGTGGCTCAGCACGCCCACGATCTCGTCGATCGACACCTCGGCGCCGAGCAGCGAGACGAGCCGCGCGTGCGCCCCGAGCGCCGGTCCGAGCGCCGCGATCTCGCCCTGCGCGAGCGGTTCGATGTGCGGCAGCGCCGGGAGGCGATCGAGCTCGTCGGTCGCGAGGTACCACGCGTCGCCCCGGGGGTGCCGGCGCAGGATCCCCTCGCGCTTGAGCCCGTGCACGAGCTCCACGAGCAGGAGCGGCACCCCCTGCGAGCGCTCCAGCAGGCGATCGATCGCCGGCTCGGGCACGTCCCGCGCGGGCAGGAGCAGCCGCCGGCACAGCGCCCGCGCGCTCTCGGGATCGAGCGGGCCGAGCCGCACGGCCTCACGCCGCGCGGCCCGCTCGCCCCAGGAGGGGTGCGCCTCCGCGAAGGCCGAGCGCCCCATCGCGCAGATCCACAGCGGCGCGGCCGCGTCGGCGAGCGCCGCGTACTCGAGCGCCGCGAGCGTCGCGTCGTGCGCGTAATGCGCGTCGTCGAGGACGACGATCACGGGCGACGAGGCCGCGCGCCGGCGCAGGCACTCGCCCGCCGCGCGCACGCGCGCCGAGCGCAGCGCGCCCGGCGCGGCCTTGAGCGCCTCGATCTCCGGGAAGACCTCGCCGCCCGTCCGCTCGTCCACCCAGCCGAGCGCCATGGCCAGCCCCGAGCCCAGCACCTCGCCGAGCACCGGACCGAGCTGCCCCGCGAGCGCCGCCCGGGCGCCGCTCTCCGGCGGCACCTCGGCCACGTCGAGCACCTCGCGCACGAGCTCGTGGAGCGTCGCGTCCTCGACGCCGCTCGTCGGCTCCTGGCCGCGCAGCTCGATCAGGCGGACGTGCGGCAGGCGCGCCCGGAGCTGCTTGCCGAGCTCGGCGAACAGGCGGCTCTTCCCGTACCCCGGCTCGCCGACCACGGACACGACCGTGGGCAGCTTGAGGCGGAGCGCCTCCTCCGCGCTCTCCAGGAGCTGGTCGAGCACGTCGCGGCGGCCGATGAACGCGTCCGGGATCGTCTGCTCGCGCGACGTACCGGCGTTGCTGGACGTCTCCTCCGCGGCCGCAGGGGGCGCCTCGGGGAGCGCGGCCGCGGCCGCGGGCGTGAGGAACGAGCCCACGGGACCGGAGGCGGACGGCCACCGCTCCGCCCGGGAGAAGAGCGGGCTCAGGAACCGCAGCGCCCCGTCCGGCCGCGCCTGGACCGAGACGGGCGCGAGATCGATGAGGACCCGCTCGCACAGCCCTCCCCGCAGCAGCTCGTCGGCCGCGCGCCGAGCGTGATGCGCCGGGTTCCCCGCGCTCCCGTGGCCGAAGACGGCCGCGTAGCGCGAGCCGGAGGCGTGCGCGAGCTCGCCGCCGAGCGCCCGGATCCGGCGCTGCACGGCCACCCGATCGGCCGCCCCCTCGAAGAACAGGATCCCCACCGCGCGGCGCTGGACGCCGCCCGTCGAGCGCAGCATCGCGCTCTCGCTCGGCGCGAGCTCGTCCCCGAGCGCGCGCTCCAGGGCGCTGCGGAGCTCGGTCGCGCTCGCGAACCGGTCGCTCCGCTCCTTGGCCAGGCAGCGGTGCACGACCTCCTCGATCGCCGCGGGCACCGCCGCGCGCGCCGACAGGCGCGGGGGCCTGCGGCTCTTGTGATCCTCGAGCACGGCCGCGCGCGGCCCCCAGAACGGAGGCCGGCCCGCGAACAGCTCGTACAGGATGACCCCCATCGCGTAGATGTCCGTGCGCGCGTCCAGGTCCGCCCGCCCGGCGGACTGCTCCGGCGCCATGTACTCCGCCGTCCCCAGCGCCAGATCCGCGTCCAGCGCGTCGTCGCGCCGCCCGACGACGCGGGCGATGCCGAAGTCGATCAGGGTCGCCTGCCCCGCGCTGTCGATGAAGATGTTCTCGGGCTTGAGATCGCAGTGCACGTAGCCGCGCGCGTGCACGGCCTCCAGGGCCGCGAGCGTCGCGAGGCCGAGGCGGCCGACCTCGTCGATGCCCGGCGCCGGGCGCGCCGCGAGGCGCGCCGCGAGCGTGGGCGCGGCGATGTGCCCGATCACCGCGTAGGGCGAGCCGTCGTCGAGCAGGCCGTAGGCGTGCACCGCCGGCACGTGGGGGCCCCCCACGGCGAGGAGCGCGTCGATCTCGCGCCGGAGGTACACGCCCGCGTCGCGCCGATCGGCGCGCGCGAGCTTGATCGCCACGGGCGCCCCGCCGCCCTCGGGCTCGGCCTCGAAGACGGTGCCGAAGCCGCCGCGCCCCAGGACCCTGCGGGTCTGGTAACCGTCGAACCGCGGCTGCGCGACGAGGACGACCTCGGTGATGTCCAGCGGGGCCGCCTCGTCGAGCGGCCGCGGCTCAGGCTGCGGGCACTCGGGGCACGCGCCCTGGTTCCGCCGTCCACACGACGGGCATCGCCGGGCTTCGATGGGTAAGCAAGCTGGACCCTCGCCGCGAAGGGCTTCGGAGCGCATTGCCCCTCCTAGGGCACGAACGTCGTGAGCACGTTATAGTTATTGTAGCTGCCGATGCCACAGCTTCTGAAGTGGTTGCTGGGGACGGCGTCGTTGGAGGGGTCCACCACGCACCAGTACTCGCACGGGCCCACGAGGGTGATCGCGCCGCACGGCCTCGCGATCGGGTCCCCGGTCGCAGGATCGGCCTCGATGTGCCCCACCGCACATTCACGTCCCATTTCCACCGCGCGGGTCCAGCCATCGGAGTAGCAGGCGCGCACCCATGGCGTCGACGTGAACAGGTTTCCCCAGAACGCCCCCTCCCTGAAACTGTACGTCGTGCGCTCCGCCTCTGTCGAGCCCGTCTTCAGGTGGGTGCCGCGTGCGGAGATCATGACCGAGGCGCCGTACCAGTTGGTCCGGGAGGCGAGGCACGCCGTGACCCATTCCCTCTGGTAGTCGTCGGCGAGCGGGTGGTGCACCCACCAGTCCGCGAACCCGAGGTCGCCGTGGTACACCTCCTGGTGAACGGTCCCGGCGCTGTCGGTCCAGGAGAACGAGAACGACTGGTCCGGCCTCAGCGCGCAGCTCACGATGTAGCGCAGGAGGTCTCTCGACAGGGCGCCTCGCGTCCCCGGATCCGTGATGGCCGACATCGCGTTCGGGCTGAGCGCGTTCGGGCTGAGCGCGTTCGGGCTGAGCGCGTTCGGGCTGAGCGCGTTCGGGCTGAGCGCGTTCGGGCTGAGCGCGTTCACGAGAAGGCCGTTGCCGTTGATGATCGCGCCCGTTGCCTCGTCGACGAGCTCCTCCGCGCTCACGCCGTCGCCTTCGGCCACGGCGCACGCTGCAAAATTCAAGGACATGGTGCAAATCGACAGGGTTCGCATCCATCCAGCAAGCATCATGGGGCCCCCTTTCCACGGTGGGTCCAGGCGTTCAGAGTCGAGGGACGGCAGCGATCATGTTATCATTTAAAGATGCATCTGTGAATGTCATTCATCGGATGCCCTGCATACCCGACGCACCGCAGGCGTCGACGCGTTGAAGGAAGACGAGAATTGATCGCGCTCGGACTTCGAGCGGTCCGACGTGCAGGCGGTGCTGGCGCTATCCACGCCGCGATGCACGCCGGTTCAGGAGAGCCCGCCGCCGTCGCGTGCTCACCGAGGCGGTGGCCCAGGCCGCGCTCGAGTAGAGCGGCGCGCGCTCGAAGTCGAAGGGTCGCGTCGATCGTCCCATCGCAGCAACGAAAAAATCGACCACTCATGTGAAACGAACCACCACTGCGCGCATGGAGTGGAGCGCCTCGCGGCATGCGATCCATGCGAAGCTCCGCGCCGACCACCTGCTGGCTTATGCCCAGGACACCATCGCTCCTGATTCCTGAACAAACCTCCGCTGGGCTGAACCGCTTCAGCGCTCCGTGGGGCCCGAGCACGCCGGCGAGCCGCTCGCACCGATCAGCGGACCGACGGTGGAAGATCTCGGTGATGTCCATGGGGGCGTCGCCCTCCGGCCGGCGCGAAGGCGCGGCGTGCGCGCGGGGCACGGCCCCTCGTCCGCCGCCGGAAGGGTGAAGGCGATGAGTCCCCGGAGGCGCGCGGCCTGCTCGTCGATCCTCGCTCGCGGGCCTCCGGGGCGCGCCCGCGTCAGGGCGCTGTGATGAAGGACGTGATCACCTGGTCTGTGCGTATCCAGGGCGAAGACGCGGGATCTTCAAGGCACCCGCGGTAGTACCCCGTCTCGACATCCGCCCAGGTGCATACCTCCTCGCAATCGCCGGCGAGCGTGATGGCACCACACGGCTCAACGGTCTCGGCCCCGGTGTCGGGGTCGACGCTGACGACATGCCCGGCCGCACAGTCACGCAGCACATCGCGCGCGCGGGCCGCGTTGGCCGGGGTGTGGCAGGCGCGCACGAACGGCGTCAGGCCGAACAGGTTGCCCCAGAACGCGCCCTCTCTCAGCGGGTAGACCGAGAGCTCCGCCGGCCCCGCGCCCAGCGCAGGCTCGCCGCTGAAGCGCAAGGAGACCATCACCGAGACGCCGTACCAGTTCGTCCGCGCCGCGAGACAGGCCGTGAGCAGCTTCTGATAGTACACGTCATTCGATATGCCACCATAGATCCACCACGGCACGATCCCGAGCTCGCCGCGGAAGGTCTCTGCGTGGACGACCCCGGTGCCGTCGGTCCACGAAAATGAGAACACCTGGTCGCGTGAGAGGGCGCAGCTCACGATGTAGCGCACGAGCTCCCTTGACAGGGTGCCGCTTGGTCCTGGATCCTGGATGGCTGCAAGCGCGTTCGGGCTGAGCGCGTTCGGGCTGAGCGCGTTCGGGCTGAGCGCGTTCGGGCTGAGCGCGTTCGGGCTGAGCGCGTTCGGGCTGAGCGCGTTGGCCAGGAAGCCATTTCCGGCGAGGACCGCGCTCTCGTCTCCTTGGATGAGCTCTTCCGACCCCTCCTCAACTTCGGCGCCGATGCAGGCAGCGGTGAGCAGAGGTACTGCGAGGAGCGCAACAGTCCGCGTGCAGCAAGGAATCATCAGGGGTCCCCCTTTCGACGCTGGGTCCCAGCGTTTCAGGTCGAGTAGCGGGAAAGTTTAAGTTACCATTCGGTAACGCTTCTGTATATGGATTTAACAATCCATCCTTCCAGTTCCTTCAGCTCGATACTCGAAGCACGCTGGCGGCGCACCCTTGACGCACACGACGCGCCGCATAAAGAGGCACGATGACAGAAGATGAGGAAGAGACCAGGCCGTTTTCGGACTTCGAGAGGTCGGCCTCGCGCGGTGAGCTTCCACCGGGCACCCCGGCCGGCGAGTACATCCTTGAAGGATTCATCGCGCGCGGCGGCTGCGGTGTGGTCTATGCGGCGAGGCACACCCGTTCAGGGAAGCCCGCCGCTGTCAAGGTGCTGAGCGAGGCGGTGGCCCACTCTCGCCGTGTGGTCGAGCGCTTCGCGCGCGAGATCGAGGTGCTGCGGTCGATATCCCACCCCAACATCGTGGAAATCTACGAGGTGGGAGCGCTGAACGACTACCAGCCCTTTTACGTCATGGAGCGCCTCGAAGGCCAGACGCTAGATGCCCTGATCCGCGCCGAGACGCGGCTCGCGCCCCGCGAGGTGCTGGACCTGATGGAGCCAGTGTGCGCGGCGCTCACAGCGGCACACACAGCCGGGATCATCCACCGGGATGTCAAGGCGAGCAACATCTTCATCTGCTCTGGCGTGCCGCGTACCGTGAAGCTCCTCGATTTCGGGATTGCCAAGATGATGGCCCCCGAGGAGGGCTCCACCTGGCTCACCACGGCCGGGCGTATGCCCGGGACGCCATCCATCATGGCGCCGGAGCAGATCCTGGGCGGCCCCATCGATGCACGGGTGGATGTCTATGCGCTCGGCGTACTCCTCCATCGCATGTTGGTGGGTCGATTACCGTTCCATACCCACGACATGGACGAGATGGTGCGGAAGCACCTGGAGGAGCCGCCGCTGCCGCCGAGCCTGCGGGTCCCGCTGCCCATCGAGCTCGACGCGGTGGTGTTGCGGTGCATGGAGAAGCGGCGGGAGCGGCGGTTCGGGTCGGTCGACGAGCTGATGCGCGCGCTCCGGGAGGCCATCGGCGGGCCCTCGTCGAGCGTGCGGAGCGGGCCCGATCCGACGCAGTCCGCCGTGGCGGTGTACCTCGAGGTCCGGATGCGCGGCGGCGGCGTCGACGATCTTGACGACGCGCTGGCCGCCGATATCGGCCAGGTGCTCGACATCGGCGAGTCGCAGCTCGCGCGCGCGGGGTTCATCCTAGCGTCGATCACGGGCAACGAGGTGCTCGGCGTGCGCCTGCTCCCGACGGACGCGGACGAGGAGCGGCGAGAGCGGCGCGCGGCGCTCGCGACCGCGGCGGCGGTGCACGAGGCGCTGGCCCGGCGCGCCGACGCGAACCCGCGCGTGCATGTCAACGTGTGCGTGCACGCGGACGAGGTGCAGGTGCGCCCCGCGCTTCAGATCGAGATCACGGGAGGCGCGCTGCTGTGCGCGGGCCTGTGGGCGCCGGGAGCCGAGGTGCAGGGGGTGTTCGCGACGCCGAGCGCGACCGCCGGGTTGCTCGCCGAGGAGCTCCCCTAGGTCCGCGTCGCCCGAGCTCGTCCCTGGTTCGTCGCGGAGGGGCCGGAGCGCAGGCGGGCGACACAAGGGACCCGCCGGAGCGCAGGCCCCGTGAGTGACGAACCAGGAACCAACTTGGGGGGACAGCGTACTACGCGCCTCGCTGCCGCTCGATCCGCTCGCGCATCACGTTGGGGATCCTCCCCGCGGCCTCGCTCGCCCTCGCGAGCGCCGCCTTCGCCTCCTCGTGGAGGCCGCGCCGCGAGCGCGCCCGCGCTCGCGCCTCGATGACCTCGATCTGCTCCTGCCCCACCGAGTGGCGAGCGGACCGCTCCTCGAGCTCGTCCCACGCCTCGTCGCTCGCGTCCCGCGTCGCCAGGTCGATCATCGACCACAGCACCTCTTCCGCCGGGGCCATCGCCGTGTCCTCGCGCCCCGCCGCGGCGGCCTTCGCCTGCTGCGCCTGGATCGCCTCGATGATCTCGCGCGCCCTGCTCTCCTCGCCGCGGTAGAGGAGCAGCCTCGCCAGGAGAAGATGCACCACCGGCCGCGCCTCCTCCCCGCGCTGCTCGCGCTCCAGCACCACGGTCCGCTCCACGTGGGGCATGGCCGCGTCCAGGTCGCCCATCAGGTAAAGGTACTCGCCCAGGTTGAACTCGCTCACGAGCTCCAGCATCCCGAGGCCCAGCTGGCGCGAGAGGGTGGGCAGGCGGCACAGGTCCGAGATCATCCCCGCGCTGTCCCCCTGGCACGCCCTGACCAGCGCCCGGCCGTTGATCGCTGGCCCGAGGTGCAGGAGATCGCCTCGCTCCTCGCACATGCGGATCGCCCGATCCAGCACCGCGCCTGCCTCGTCCAGCTTTCCCAGCCCCGGATAGATGAAGCCCAGGAGGAGCAGCGACACCACCAGCGTCTCGTAGCCCTCGTCGCCCAGCCCTTCTGCCTGCGCCGCCGCGCGCTCGAACTCCTGCGCCGACTCCTCCTCCCGGCTCTCGCGGTGGAGCGAGCGCGCCACCGCCATCGACAGGCGCGCCGCGAGCGCCGGAGGCAGATCGCCCGGAGCGAGCGCCCCCGCCTCCTCCACCCGCTGCTTCGATCGCCCGTAGTCGTCCATCCAGTCGAGCGCCGTGGCCTCGTCGAGCAGGATCTCGATCTGCTCGATCAGGTCGCCCTCCTCGACCGTCATCGCGCGCGCGCGATCGAGATCCCCGAGCGCGTCGTGGTAGCGGCCCAGCCGGTAACGCATGAGCCCCCGGCCCCGGTACGCCGCCCTCCGCCGCGCCCCGCGCTCCTCGACCGGCTGCGCGAGCGCGCGGCTGTAGAAGAGCTCCGCCTCCACGTAGGCGTGCCGCGCCCGCGCCCGCTCGGCGAGCTCCATGTACGCCTCCTCCGCGACCGTCGCGAGCCCCGCCTCGGCCGCGTGGTGCGCGATCTTGAACCGCCGCTGCTCCCGGCCCTCCTGGGCCGCCTCGCGGTGGTGCTCGTACGCCGCCAGGTGGATCCGCCGCCGCTCGGCCTCGGCGACGTCCTGCGCGACGGCCTCCCGCACAAGCCCGTGCCGGAAGCGCAGCCGGCCCCTCCGATCGCCGACCAGCACGCCCGCCTTCAGCAGCCGCTCGGTCCCGACGCGCGCGTCGAGCGGGAAGGCCGCGCCGTCGCCGCGGAGATCCAGCTGGCGCAGCACGCCCGCGATCTCGTCGAGCGACACCTCGGCGCCGAGCAGCGAGACGAGCCGCGCGTGCGCCCCGAGCGCCGGCCCGAGCGCCGCGATCTCCGCCTGCGCCAGCAGATCGAGCGCCGGCAGCGCAGGGAGACGCTCGAGCTCATCGGTCGCCAGGTACCACGCGTCTCCCCGCCGGTGCCGGCGCAGGATCCCCTCGCGCTTGAGCCCGTGCACGAGCTCCACGAGGAGCAACGGCACCCGCTGCGAGCGCTCGAGCAGGCGATCGATCGCCGGCTCCGGCACGTCCCGCGCGGGCAGGAGCAGCCGCCGGCACAGCGCCCGCGCGCTCTCGTCGTCCAGCGGATCGAGCCGCAACACCTCGCGCCGGGCGGCGCGCTCGCCCCAGGAAGGGTGCGCCTCGGCGAACGCCGGGCGCCCCATCGCGCAGATCCACAGCGGCGAGGCTTCGTCCGCGAGCGCCGCGTACTCGAGCGCCGCGAGCGTCGCGTCGTGCGCGAAGTGCGCGTCGTCGAGGACGACGATCACGGGCGACGCCGCCGCGCGCCGGCGCAGGGACTCGCCCGCCGCCCGCACGCGCGCCGAGCGCAGCGCGCCGGGCGCGGCCCGGAGCGCCTCGATCTCGGGGAAGATCTCTCCGCCCGTCTGCTCGTCCACCCATCCGAGCGCCATCGCGAGCCCCGAGCAGAGCTCCTCGCCGAGCGCGGGGCCGAGCCGCTCCGCGAGCGCCGCGCGGACGCCGCTCTTCGGGGGCTCCTCGGGCATGCCGAGCGCCTCGCGCACGAGCTCGTGCAGCGTCGCGTCCGAGGCGGCGCTCGTCGTCTCGTGCCCGCGGAGGTCGATGATGTGGGCGTGCGGCAGGCGCTCCCGCAGCTGCTTGCCGAGCTCGACGAAGAGGCAGCTCTTGCCGTGGCCGGGCCCGCCCGTCACGGAGACGGCCGTGGGCTGCTTCAGGCGGAGCGCCTCCTCGGCGCTCTGCAGGAGCCGATCGAGGATGTCGCGGCGGCCGACGAACGCGCCGGGGCGCGTCGCTTCCCGCGACTGGTCCTCGATGCCCGGCGGGAGCTCGTCGCCCGCCGCGACGCGCGACGGATCCGGGAGCGCGGCCGACGCCTCGGGCGTGAGGAACGGCCCGAGCGGCCCGGCGGCGGAGGGCCACCGCTCGGCGCGCGAGAAGAGTGGGCTCAGGAGCCGCCGCGCCCCGTCCGGGCGCGCCTGGATCGACACGGGCGCGAGATCGATGAGGACCCGCGCGCACGTCCCGCGTCGGAGCAGCTCGTCGGCCGCTCGCCGCGCGCGGTGCGCGGGGCTGGCCGCGCCCTCCTGGGGGAAGGCGCCCACGTAGCGCGCGCCGGAGGCGTGGGCGAGCTCGCCGCCGAGCGCCCGGAGCCTGCGCTGCACGGCGACGCGATCGGCCGCGCTCTCGAAGAACAGGAGCCCCATCACGCGGCGCTCGATGCCGGCCACGGGGCGCGGCGCCTCGCGCCCGCTCGTCGTGAGCTCGTCCCGGAGCGCGCGCTCCAGCGCCACGCGGAGCTCGGTCGCGCTCCCGAACCGCTCGCTCCGCTCCTTGGCCAGGCAGCGGTGCACCACCGCCTCGACCGCCCGCGGTACGGCCGCGCTGGCCGAGAGGCGCGGCGGCCTGCGGCTCCGGTGGTCCTCCAGCACCGCCGCGCGCGGCCCCCAGAACGGGGGCCGACCCGCGAAGAGCTCGTACAGGATGACGCCCATCGCGTAGATGTCGGCGCGCGCGTCGAGATCGGCCCCCCCGGCGGACTGCTCCGGCGCCATGTACTCGGCCGTCCCCACGGCGAGGTCCTCGTCCTGCCCGTCATAGCGCCGCCCCACCACGCGGGAGATGCCGAGGTCGATGAGGGTCGCCTTCGCCTCGTCGACGAGGAGGTTCTCGGGCTTGAGATCGCAGTGCACGTAGCCGCGCGCGTGCACGGCCTCGAGGGCCGCGAGCGTCGCGAGCCCGAGCCGGGCGGCCTCCTCGAGCTTCGGCGCCGGGCGCGCCGCGAGCCGGGTGGCGAGCGTGGGCGCGGCGATGTGCTCGAGCACCGCGTAGGGCGAGCCGTCGTCCAGCGCCCCCCACCCGTGCACGGCCGGCACGTGGGGGGCGCCGACGGACGCGAGCGCCTCGATCTCACCCCGGAGGCGATGGGCCGCGCCGCGGCGGTCGGCGCGCGCGAGCTTGATGGCCACGCGCGCCCCGCCGCCCTCGGGCTCGGCCTCGAAGACGACGCCGAAGCCGCCCTGCCCCAGCGTCCTGCGGGTCCAGTAGCCGGGGAAGCGAGGCAAGGCGACGGGGACGACCGCCGTGATGTCCGGGGGGATCGAGGACTGGCCGGCGGGAGGCCGAGCGGACGGCGCGCACTCGGGGCACGCACCCTGGTTCCGCCGCCCGCAGGCCGGACAGCGCCCCGCTTCCCGGGCCGCGCGTCCCGGCGCCTCGCCTCGCAGGGCTTCCGAGCGCATTCAGGCCCCTAGGGGGAGGGGGCGGGCGTCAAGAACGTGGTCATCACCTGGTCCCAGCGCTCCCAAGGCGAGGCCAAAGGATCCTTGAGACACCCCCTGTAGAAGCGGTTCGTGTAGTCCGACCCGTTGCACACTGTCTCACAGAAGCCCACAATCACCATGGGACCACACTGCTGAACGGTTGTCGCCCCGGTCACCGGGTCGACGCTGAGGTGACCGACCGCACAGTCGCGTTGCGCCTGGCGCGCGCGTTCGATGCTCCCTGGGTCTGATGAGTAGCAGGCCCGCAGAAAGGGTGCCTCCGCCGTGGAGAACACGTTGCCCCAGAACGCGCCCTCCCTCACCGGATAGGCCGTACGCTCCGCCTGGTCCGCGTTCATCTCGTTGTTGCGCAGGGAGATGCTCACCGAGACACCGTACCAGTTCATTCGCGCGGCGAGGCAGGCCGTGATCTGGCTCTGAACATAGGTGTTGTTGCTGTAGGCGGTGCCGAGGGGGGTGGTCGTCCACCAGGGCGCGTACCCGAGCTCACCGCGGTACACCTCCTGGCGGACGACCCCGTCGCTGTCGGTCCATGAGAACGAGAACGTCTGGTCGGGGCGCAGCGCACAGCTCACGGTATAGCGCAGGAGATCCCTCGACAGGGCGCCGTTCGCTCCCGGATTCTTGATGGCCGACAGCGCGTTCGGGCTCAGCGCGTTCGGGCTCAGCGCGTTCGGGCTCAGCGCGTTCGGGCTCAGCGCGTTCGGGCTCAGCGCGTTCGGGCTCAGCGCGTTCGGGAGGAAGCCGTTGTCGCTTTCGAGCGCGCTCTCGGCCTCGAGCAGCGCTTCCGACTCAGCATCGAGCTCGGCGCCGATGCAGGCGGTGGTAACCAGAGGTGCTACGAGGAGAGCAGCGAGACGCGTACAGCAAAGTTCCATGACGGTCTCCACCTTTCATCGCGGACTTGTGAAACGAGGTCGAGCTATGGGAAAGTTTAAGTTACCATTTGGAAACGCTCCTGTGTATGCCTTCGTATACTTCATAAAAACTATTATCTGATCAAAAAACTGTTGCTTGATTGGACCCACGCAGCTCGCGCAACGCACGCGCAGGAGGTGCGACGTCAACACACCATGCGAAGAGGCGACATGACCGACGACGAGGCCGAGACCAGGACCCTCTGGTATTCTGAAAGGCTGGCCGCGGGCGGCGAGCTCCCGCCGGGCCCCCTGGCCGGCGAGTACATCCTCAGAGGGGCTCACCGCTCGAGGCGGCTGCGGCGCGGTCTATCCGGCGCGGCACAGCCGCTCGGTGAGGGGTGCCGCGGTCAAGGTGCTGAACGAGGTGGTGGCCCACACCACCCGCGTGCTCGAGCGGTTCGCGCGCGAGATCGAGGTCCTGCGCAGGCTCTCCCACCCGAACATCGTCGAGATCTACGAGGTCGACAAGCTCGACGATCACCGGCCTTCGATGCGATGGAGCGCCTCGAGGGCCAGACGCTCGACGCCTTCATCGAGGCGCGAGACCCGGCTCGCGCTTCGCGATGCGCTCGGGCTGATGGAGCCTGTATGCGCCGCGCTAGGGAGCTGCGCATGCAGCGGGGATCATCCACCGGGATGTCAAGGCGAGTAACATCTTCATTTGCTCGGGCCAGCCGCGCACCGTAAAGCTGCTCGATTTCGGCATCGCAAAGAGGCTGGCCCCCGAGGAGAGCTCGACCTGGTTCACCACCGCCGGCTGTATGCCCGGGACACCATCGATCATGGCCCCGGAGCAGATCCTGGGCGGTCCCCTCCAGGCCCGCGCGTGGAGATCTATGCGCTTGGGGGACCTCTCCACCAAATGTTCGGAAGTCAGTGACCATTCCACACACGCGACACGAACGAGACGGTGCGGAGGCACCTGGAGGAGACGCGGCTTCCCCCCGAGCGTGCGAATCCCGCTGTCTCCCGAGCTCGACGCGGTGGTGGTGCGGTGCCTGGAGAGGCTGCGGGAGCGGTGCTACGGCGCTGTCGAGGACCTGATCGCACGCTCAGGAAGGCCATCGACCGGCCGTCGTCGGTGGCGCCGAGCGGCCCCTGTATTTCAGGTGCTCACCTCCGGGGCTTGCGTTCCGGCGAGCCCCTTCCGTGGCCCGTCTGTGCTCCAACCCCTCCGCGACGAGCCAGGGACGAGTTCGGGCGACAATGCAATCCTCCAGCGCGGGCTCGACCGCCACGGGCGCGCGGGGTCGAGCCCGAGCGCCTGGCCCGTCCCTCGCGTCGGAACGAGCGCGCCCCGGACGCGCGCCACGGCCGTCAGGCGGACGCCCCGAACCGCCGTGCGCTCCGCACAACGCGCCGTAGAGCGCCGCGGCGCCGCGAACCATGGGGGGTGTCGCCATCGACGATGTAGATCCTCATTTCCGGCTCCTGGTACGTGCGCGCGGAGAACGACATTCTCCTTCGCCCGCCATCGATTTGCCACCCCGCACTGACAGGGACGGAAGCGCGGCAGACAGACACGCTCCCTCCCGCCACCCGGGACGTCATCATGCCTCGTCGCCGCGGCTCAACACAGCACCATGCCCGGATCCCGCCGCTCCGCGGCGGCGCGACGGTCGGAGCACCCCCGAATTGAACGTCGAGACCCGGGCCCGTCTCTCTACGGAGACTCCTGCACGCAACGCGTGCCTCCTCGTCGGACTGAAAACGATGCTCATGAAACAAATCACACGAGAGGACACCGTGAGACATGGCCATGCGGTGGCGCTCACGGGTGTTATAGGTCGCGCATACGGTGTTGTTCGAGGGAGGGGTCCCATGATCGCGACAACCAGCCTCTGCGACTCGCTCGACGCATTCCTGGCCTCCTGCCCGGACATGTATCCGGCGGATGGCGGCCTCCGCGCGCCCCTCGCCGGGCGGCTCCGCGTGATCGCGCCGGCGCGGCGCCCGCGCCGCCCGGCTGCCAGCGCGCCCGGGCGGCGCGGCCCATCCTCGGAGGCCCCGCCGAGGCCGCCGGAGGCGGCGCATCGCGCTGGACGTTGCCCCGTGGCTCGCCGATCCTCGGGCGCATGAGGCTCACGGGCATCGCGGCGGACACCGTGCAGATCATCAATCGAGGCGAGTACGTCGCGCCGTCGGGCGCGACGGTACGCATCCACGACCGCGTGCGCGCGGCGGTGATGGGGTCCGTGCTCTACCGGCCCGGGTCGCTCGACGCATGGGAGCCGGGCGAGCGCCTCGATACGGCGGCCAGGCTCGAGGTCACGAACGAGACCACGGGGGCCGCGGGGCGGCGCCTCCTCGAGCAGGAGGGCGAGCCGCGCGTCCTGGCCCTCAACTTCGCGTCCGCCAAGAACCCGGGCGGCGGATTCCTGCGCGGGGCCAGGGCACAGGAGGAGGATCTCGCCCGCTGCTCCGCGCTGTACGCGTGCCTGGTCGAGCAGCGCGAGTACTACGCGCAGAACCGCGCCTCGGGGTCCCTCCTGTACACCGACCACCTCATCTACTCGCCGGACGTACCGTTCTTCCGGGACGAGCAGCACGCGCTGCTGGAGCGCCCCTTCGACCTGTCGATCATCACCGCGCCGGCGCCGAACGTCGGAGAGGTGATGAAGCGGGACGAGGCGGCGGCGCGGGACATCCGCGCGACCCTGGAGCGCCGCGCGGCCATGGTGCTCGCGGCGGCGGGCGCCCACGGGCACCGGTGCCTGCTCCTCGGCGCGTGGGGGTGCGGCGTCTTCCGCAACGATCCGCGCGAGGTCGCGGACGTCTTCGCCCAGTGGCTCGAGCACGCGCGCTTCCGCGGGGTGTTCTCGCGGGTGGTCTTCGCGGTGTACGACCCGGGGAGCGACCGGACGAACTACCGGGCGTTCCAGGAGCGGTTCGCGGGGGCGTAGGCGGCTCCGCCGGCGCGGGGGAAGGGGTACACGACCGCGGCCGTCACGGGCATTGCGCTCCGCGGCATCGGGGCCGCCGCGCGTCGCTCGCCCTCCGGCGGACGCGACGGGCCCCTCGTCGACCGGGCCTCACTCTGGTACAAAGCGTCCCCATGCGAATCTGCATCCTCGGCGCTACGGGCCTCGTCGGTCGCGAGACCATCACCCTCATCGCTCGGGCCTGGCCCGGCGCAACGCTCGCCCTGTTCGCGAGCCGGGACCAGGAGCTCGCGCTCGACGGCAAGTCGTACGAGGTGCTCGCCGCGTCGCGCCTCGAAGCGGCGGACGCTCCCCGCGGGGATCTCGCGTTCGTGGCGCTGGATGACGAGCACAGCAAGCGATACGTCCCGCGGCTTTTGGAGCTCGGATACCGCGTCATCGACAAGAGCAACACGTTCCGCGCCGACCCGAAGGTGCCGCTCGTCGTGGCCGGGGCGAACTCGGACATCGTCGACGACGCGGTCCGGCTCGTGGCCAATCCGAACTGCACGACCATCCCGCTCATGCTCGCGCTCTCGCCCCTGCGTCGAGAGCTCGGGCTGAGCGCGGTCACGGTGAGCACGTACCAGGCGGTCAGCGGCGCCGGCATCGCCACCCTCGACGCGTTCCTCGCGGAGTCGCGCGATGGCTACCAGAGCCTCGATCGCCTGGGGCTCCCGTTCAAGGCGACCGGCTACGCCGGCAACACCGTCCCGCACAACGGCGGCACCGACGAGAGCGGCTTCTCCTCGGAGGAGCGGAAGCTCATGTTCGAGAGCCGCAAGATCCTGGCGATGCCCGCGCTCGACGTCTCCGCGCAGTGCTGCCGGGTGGGCGTCGCGGTGGGTCACTACGAGAATGCGTGGATCACGTTCGAGCGCCAGGTCGATCTCGAGCGGGTGGCGAGCCTCCTGAGCAACCCGGCGGAAGCGCCCTTCGTGAAGTACCTCCCCGGCGCCGCCGGCGAGGGCCTGAGCGCGCTGCACTGCGTGCAGGACCGCGACCGCGCGCTCGTGGGGCGGCTCCGGCCCGATCCGCGGGACCGCGGCAGGAAGAGCGTCTGCCTCACGGTGGTCGCCGACAACCTCCGGCTCGGCGCGGCGACCAACGCGGTCCGCATCGCGACGCGCTGGTTCAAGAGCGCCGATCCGGATCTGCAGGCCCCCTGACGAGAGGCGCGAGCTCCGCGGTGCTCGCGTGGACCTCGTGCCTGGCGCCGACGCCGCGGGTCGGCCCGTCGCGTGAGGATCTCGGCGCGGCGCCGGTCGAGGGAGCCAGCCGCCCGCCCGTGTTTGCCCCAGCGCGCTGACGGCGTGTCGCCTCACGCCGGAGGCGCCGCGAGCGCTTCGGCCAGGGCGTCGCCGAGGTGGGCGGCGTCGTTCCAGACCACGAGGCGGTAGCGGCGTTCGCCGTCGCGCTCGACCAGACACACGCCGGTGTTCGCCGGCACCTGGAACGCCCGCAGCCCGCCGGCGCCGATCCGGAGCACCCGCCCGATAACGCTCTTGATGGCGGCGCCGTGAGACACGACGCCCACCGCCTCGCCCGCGTGACGCTCCGCGATACGGTCGAGCGCGCGCGTCATGCGGTCGCCGAGCTCCGCGTAGGTCTCGCCGCCGCCGCGCCGGATATCGTCACCGCGCCGCCATGCGGCCCATTCGTCGGGGTAGCGGGCCTGCACCTCGGCGCGGCTCAGCCCCTGCCAGCCGCCAAGGTGCACTTCCCGGAGCTCGGGGTCCGCGATGGCCTGAAGGCCCAGCGTGGATGCGAGGATCTCCGCCGTCTCCCTGGCGCGCTCGAGGTCGGAGCAGTAGACGCCGGCGAGCCGGATCCGGGCGCCCGCGAGCCGCGCCGCGAGCCGCGCGGCCTGGTCGCGCCCCCTCGCGTTGAGGCCGCGCCCTCCTTGCCCCTGGAAGACCTGAGCCCGGTTGTCCTCGGTCTCTCCGTGGCGGATGAGGATCAGCTTCGTGGTGGCGCGCATGATGGGCGCGCACTCTACCGGCAAAGCGCTCGACGCGCGACCGGCCGGCGCCGCGACGCGCAAGGACACCGAGCGCGAACACCTGACCTCCGAGGTGCGCGCGCCCCCCGTCCTCGCCCGGGAGCGGGAGCGTCGACAGGGCTCGACCGCCTCGACTTTGTCTTGAACCGTAATCGAACCGCTCGCGCGGCCCGGAGATGCAAGCCCAGAGCACTGAAACGACGCCCGTTCCCGATAGCCTCCGCGCCGTCATCCAGGACCTCTCCAGATCCATGCGAGTTCATCGATCCGCCGACGAGAGCACGATCCAGCGAGACGGCTCGCTCGGCGAATACACATGAATCCAGGCTCCATCACGAAATGAGACAGGGGAGCGGTTCGGGCGTGGGTGGGAGCACGGGCGCGGGCGTCGGCCCTGCCACGGGCGTGGGCGGCGGCGGCACGGGCACGGGCGGCGGCCCCCCTGTCGCCTCGGCCGGGTGCGATCTCGGCTACAGCGAGCTCCCGGACGGCAAGGGCGGCCTGAACGTCGAGGCGGTCTGCCTCACGGACGACCTGGGCTTCGACAGGAGCGCGTCGCTGGAGGCGTTCAAGACGACCGTCTACCCGCTGCTGCGCGAGAACTGCGCCGGCTGTCACAGCACGGAGACCCGCGCCCAGGCGCCGATCCACGCCGACGCCGATCCGGTGCTGGCCCACGCGTACGCGCTCACGCGGGTGAACTTCAAGAAGCCGGTGGACTCCAAGCTCGTCGTGCGCATGGGCATCGACCGGCACAACTGCTTCGGGAGGGACTGCAAGGACGCCAGCGCGCGGATGCTCGCCGCCGTCGAGTCGTGGGCCGACGCCGTCGAGCCGAGCCTCCCGGAGACCCCGCGCCCCGTCCCGGCGAGCGAGGAGGTCAGCGAGGCGCAGGTCAAGGCGTGGATCGCGGCGGACAAGGCCAAGGTCGCGCCGGCGGACGCCGAGTTCATCAAGTACGCCTCGCTGCACGAGATCCACAACGCCGGCGTCTCCGCGGAGGAGATGAACGTGGCCCGCGTCGGGCTCTCGAAGGCGCTGAACTCGACCGCGCGCTGGGCGCCCGTGATCGTGAACCCGGTGGACATCAACGGCAAGGGCATCGTCTACCGCTTCGATACCCGCGATTACTGGGGCTACAACAAGGGCGTCGAGAAGCTCCACTTCGGCGGCTCGGACGACGACGTCTTCTTCGGCAGGACGAGCGTCAACTACCTGGGCGAGCCGATCGGCAACGACATCACGACGAAGGAGAAGTACAGCTACACGGCGGAGGTCCAGGAGGACCCGAGCTTCGCCAAGCTCGTGTGGGGGCGCGTCCTCGCCGGCAACGTCGAGGGCGCCACGGACGGCGGGGTGCTGCCGCCCTACGTCGACGGCTTCAAGACGGACTACATCGAGGCGAGCCAGCTCGTCTACACGCTGACCCGTCCGGACGTGTACAACGCGATCATGGCCATCCCGTGGTACGCGCAGATGCTCGAGGACGAGCTCGGCGTGATCAAGGACCAGGGCATGAAGTCGTACGAGTACATGGTCACGTACCAGGCCATCACCGTCGACTCCCGCATGTACTGGCGCGCCAGGACGAAGAGCGGCGGGTACTACTGGAAGACGTGGGACATCTTCTCCGGGCAGCTCGCCAACGGCGTCAGGACGATCGAGCAGGCGTACGAGACGGGCCAGATCCGGTTCCCCTTCTGGGCGCACCCGATCCCCAAGTTCATCCGCGGGACGGGCGGCGGCGTGACGCCGCAGACCTACAGCTTCGTCGCGACCCTGGCGCAGCCGTACGGGACCGAGCCGGCCGGGTGCGACGGGCAGACCAACTTCGGCGGCGATCAGTTCAAGAACTGCCGGTACTACACCGGGACCGAGGGGCTCCAGCAGTCCGCGGAGGAGGTCATCTGGGATCTGCCGAACGGCCTGCAGGGCTACTCCCTCTGGGGCGGCTTCAACCAGCGCCGGGTCGACGCCTTCGTGAACATCGTGCGGGATCCGCGCATCATCCGGGACGCGTCGGACGCGCAGATCGTGAGCCAGACGGACTTCGCCACCCCGGACCGCCGCCTGAACACCGGCAGCTCGTGCATCGGCTGCCACGCGGACGGCATGAACCGCGGCGACAACGATCTGCGCGACTGGCTCGACGCCGGCGACGCCCGCCTCCCGAAGGGCAAGCACGGCGTCGACGGGTGGGTCGACGACCCGGAGACCGTGGCGCAGGTCAAGGAGCTGTACCCGCCCTCGAGCGTGATGAGGCCGCGGATGGAGGACGATCGCCGCGTCTTCCTGGCGGCCATGGCGAAGATGAAGCGCGAGATGATCCTGGGCACGGACAAGAACCTGTACGTCGAGCCCGCCATCTGGACCATCGAGTGGGCGCAGAAGTTCTACAAGTACCCGCCCACGCGGTCGAACTGATCGCGGCGCGCAGCACCCCGTGGGCCCGGGGCGCTGGCCAGCGCCCCGGGCCTCGCCCGTCGGGCGGCCGGCGCGCGCGTCATCGGGCCGCCGGCGCCCCGGGCCTCGGGAGCTCGAACCCCTGCGCCGAGAGCCCCTTGAACACGGTCGGCCCCGTCCGGCGGAAGCCGAGCTTCTCCAGCACCTTGATGGACGCCACGTTCTCCGGCATCGCGTGCGCGACGAGGCGCGGGAGCCCGAGCTCCTCGAAGGCGTGACGGACGCACGCCCCGGCCGACTCGGTGGCGTAGCCTTCACCCCAGTGCCTCCGGAAGAAGCGGTATCCGAGGTCTGCGACCTCGAGATCCTCGTGCCACCTCAGCCCGCACCAGCCGAGCTCCTCTCCCGTCCTCCGGTGGAGGACGACGAGCCGCCCCATGCGCCAGGCCTCGAACTGGTGGATCAGCCGCTCGACGACCGCGCGCGCCTCCGCCTCGCTGGCGAACGCGGCGTCGCCGGTGTAGCGGACCACGTCAGGGTCCGAGTTCAACTGCATCATGAACGGGACGTCGGAGAGCCCGTGGGGGCGGAGGACCAGGCGCTCCGTCGAGAGCACGACGACTCCCTCGTGAGGTGTGTTCGTCTCGCGGTCAGACATTCCCCCATGATATCAGGTTCGCCACGGCCTTGTCGGCGGGCGCCTGACACTCCGCCCGGCGGACGCCGGTGGTGGCCCGGGCCGTCTCCGTTGACGCTCGGGCGCGCGGCTCTCGATCGACTACCGGGCGGATGGGAGCACCGAGCCGTCCACCTTCTCGCCGCGCTGCGGCTTCACCGCCGAGCTCGTGCTCACCCAGACCGGGGCTCGCCTCGGGGTCGGCTGGTACAACGTCGACCCCGCCGCCACGGCGCCGCCGGCGCTCGAGGAGTGTGCCCGAGCGGGCCCCTGCGCGGTGACGCGCGGAGGTCGCCGGCGCCTTCCGGCAAGACGAGCGCGCTGCGCGCGCTGATTCGCCCGATCCCCGACACGTCGTCGAGCTCTCCGGGGCCGTGATGGTCTCCTGGTTTCCCGCTCGGACGCGGTCCATCGCCCACCGGCGCGGCGCCCCCCTCTCCCGGGCCAACGCTGGACGCGGAGCCGGGGACGGACCTGGGCGACAATGCACCAGGATGCCGGACAGCCTGAAACTCGTCCAGGCTCAGCAGGCTTCGCCGCCCGCCGGATCCGCCGGTGAGCGAGCTGAAAGCGGTTGAATGCGGGAGGACGAGAGATCGCGAGGGATGCAAGGAAGAGAGAGTTCTGTCTCCTATGGCCACTGCGGGAAGTCGGGCCGAGAGGCGAACCGCCATGACGCCAAGGGCGCCAAGAGGGAAGCAGAAAAGAATGGAGGAACACCCCCTTCCTCTCTTCTTGGCGTCGTTGGCGCCATGGCGGTTCTTCCGCTGATCCGGGGCAACTTCCCGCCGTAGTGCTCTCCCCTGTGTCCCTCGCGCCTTTGCGGCGTTGTCCCCCATCGGCGACAGGATAGTTCATCCTTCGCGCCCTCTGCGCGTTCGCAGGCTCGTGACGCTTGTCGTTCCTCGTCCCAGGCGCTCGCGAGCTGCCCTCGGCGCGCCGCGTGGCGCCGATTCCTCGCGAGCGGCGCGGCGGCTTCCGGCGTGCTGGTGACGATCGCGATCGTCAATCCCTCCGCATGGGGGCTTGGTGAACCGTCCCCATCAACTTAGGATCGCTCCAGACACAGCACATCAGCGACCGGAGCCTTCGAGCGCTGGTGGCCTCCGACCATGTCCATGTCGTGCCGCGGCGTCCGGATGTCGCGCCGATGAACCAGCCTGGCTTTCCGTACCGGCAACTGGTGAGATTCTCGTCGAGTGAGGCGGGCCGGGGCACGCGCGAAGATCCGCGCCGCCCCCGCCCCCGCCAGGGGCGCTCGCCGCCTGGATTCCACCGGTTCCGAGCACGGCTGTCTGCGGGCTCGAGCGCTTGAAGCTCGGAATCGAGAGAAAGGTGGAATCACATGCGTAAGTATCGAGCGAGTGCGATTTCTGCAGGAATCCTGGCCGGGCTTGCGGGCATGATGGCCAACGCAGGCGTCGGCTGGGCTGGCGACAACCAGCAGATCAAGGCGGACTCCGACTTGATCTACACCTGCAAGCAGAGGCAGACTGGACAGCTCCGGATCGTGGCCGGCCCGGGCCAGTGCCTGATTTCGGAGGACCAGGTATCGTGGGCTCAACCGGGCAAGAGCGCCATGGGCCCGCAGAAATTCAAGGGTGTTCAGGGCGCGCGTGGTCCCCAGGGTCCTCGGGGGCCCAAGGGCGAGCGCGGCGAGCGCGGTCCGCAGGGGCCCAAGGGCGAGCGCGGTCCGCAGGGGCCCAAGGGCGAGCGCGGCGAGCGCGGTCCGCAGGGGCCCGCGGGCGCCATCGGTCTCCAGGGCCTCAAGGGCGTTGACGGCGCTCGCGGACCCCAGGGGCCCAAGGGCGAGATCGGACCCCAGGGCCTCAAGGGCGCTGACGGCGCTCGCGGACCCCAGGGGCCCAAGGGCGAGATGGGTCCCCAGGGGCCCAAGGGCGAGCGCGGTCCGCAGGGGCCGCGGGGCCCCGCTGGCCCCAAGGGCGAGCGCGGCCCGCAGGGGCCCGCGGGCGCCATCGGTCTCCAGGGCCTCAAGGGCGTTGACGGCGCTCGCGGACCCCAGGGGCCCAAGGGCGAGATGGGTCCCCAGGGGCCCAAGGGCGAGCGCGGTCCGCAAGGGCCGGCTGGGCTCGTTGGACCCCAGGGCCTCAAGGGCGTTGACGGCGCTCGCGGACCCCAGGGGCCCAAGGGCGAGCGTGGCCCGCAGGGGCCGCAGGGCCCCAAGGGCGAGCGCGGTCCGCAAGGGCCGGCTGGGCTCGTTGGACCCCAGGGCCTCAAGGGCGTTGACGGCGCTCGCGGACCCCAGGGGCTCAAGGGCGAGATGGGTCCCCAGGGACCCAAGGGCGAGCGCGGTCCGCAGGGCCCGGCCGGCCCCAAGGGCGAGCGCGGCGAGCGCGGCCCGCAGGGCCCCAAGGGCCCGGCCGGCCCCAAGGGCGAGCGCGGCCCGCAGGGGCCCAAGGGCGCCATCGGCCTCCAGGGCCTCAAGGGCGCCGACGGCGCTCGCGGACCCCAGGGCCCGGCCGGCCCCAAGGGCGAGCGCGGTCCGCAGGGGCCGCAGGGCCCCAAGGGCGAGCGCGGTCCGCAGGGGCCGCAGGGCCCCAAGGGCGAGCGCGGTCCGCAGGGGCCCGCGGGCGCCATCGGCCTCCAGGGCCTCAAGGGCGCCGACGGCGCTCGCGGGCTCCAGGGGCCGGCTGGTCCCAAGGGTGAGATGGGTCCCCAGGGGCTCAAGGGCGAGCGCGGTCCGCAGGGCCCGGCCGGCCCCAAGGGCGAGCGCGGCCTCCAGGGTCCCGCTGGCCCCAAGGGCGAGCGCGGCCTCCAGGGTCCCGCTGGCCCGAGGGGACCGCAGGGAGAGCGTGGTCTGCAGGGGCTCCCGGGATCGCCCGGCATCACCAAGGTCCGCGTCGTCTCCCTGACGCGCCAGGCGGCGCCCGGCAGCCAGCTCGTCAACGTCAAGGTGCTCTGCCACGCCGGCGAGGTCGCGCTCAGCGGCGGCTTCACGATCTCCGCTGGAGCGCAGGCCACCTCCAGGGTGATCGAGAGCTCGCCGGTCGATTCCGCCGAGGAGGGGCGCGGGGGCTGGACGTCCACCGCCGTCTTCGAGGGCGGATTCGGCAAGAAGGGGAGCAGCGCCGCGCTGACCACCTTCGCCGTCTGCGCCGAGATCCCCGAGCGCTGAGGCCGTCCACGCGAAGCGCCCTCACGCGAACCGCGTGAGGGCGCCCCCCCTCGCCAGCTGTCCTTTCTCCCCCGTGCCGACGCCGCCCGAGCGGGACAGCTGGCCCCTCCCCGCCCAGCTCGCCCCACACGCCCTCACTCCCGGCGATTCAATGCGCCTCGGGATCCCGAGCAGTCGCTGCCCTCCCGGGCGTGACGCAGCTCGCACACTTTTCGCAAGCCTCCACGCCGGTGCCATCGTGACTCCTGGGCTCTTCCACGACGACGTAAAGTTTGCGCCGTCTCCGCGGTCTTTCCGCGATTTCTGCTGGATTACTGCGCTCCCCTGTCCGTTGATCCCACGGGGGTGCCGCAGCGCGCTCAGCCTCGGTGGTCGCCGTTTGCCACATCTGTCGCCATCTGCCACAGCGGTGATTTCACGTAGTCAAATCGAACAACCAGGAAGGCATCCCCTCACTTCAACCCAGAGGTAAGAGACATGACATGGAGAGACGCAGAGAGATCTCCATGGCTCATCCTCTCTATGGTAGCTTCCCCCTGGGCCTGACGACACGAAGGAGGGGTTTCTCTCAGATCAGACCACACGCGTCCGATCCCACCCGATGACAATGAATAGCGCCTACGCCATGAAGAGCTCCCCGCCTGCACCGACGACCCGCGCGCGCCGCAGCCGGCTCGTGATCGCGCATGTGCTGAACTCCTTCCACGTGGGGGGCGCCGAGCAGGTCGTGGTGGATCTGGCCGGGCTGCAGCGCGCGGCGGGGCACGAGGTGCTCGTCGTGGGCATCGCGACGAACCCTGACGGCCCGCGCGCGGATCAGCTCCGGGAGCGCGGCGTCGCGGTGCACATGGTGCCGAAGCGCCCCGGGTTCGACATCACGCTCCCTGGCAGGCTCGCGGCGTTCTTCGCGAGGCACGGTGTCTCCATCGTGCACTCGCACAACCAGCTTCCGCTCATCTATGCGACCGCGGCCGGCCGGCTCCACCGCGTGCCTGTCTGCCACACGCTGCATGGCGCCATGCTCGATCAGGGGCGGAGGGCCTGGCTGCGGCACCTCACCGCCAGGCTCGTCGATGCGCACGTGGCCGTCTCGGAGAAGACGGCCGACTTCATGAGGAAGCACAACGAGGTCCCGCTCTCGAAGCTCCACGTGATCTTGAACGGGATCGACCTCACCCGGTTCGGGCCGGACTCCGCGGCCCGCGGCCGGATCCGGGCCGAGCTCGGGATCCCCGAGGGCGCGTGGGTGGCCGGGGCGGTCGGGCGCCTGTCGCAGATCAAGAACCACGCGCTCCTGCTGCGCGCGGCCGCGGGGGTCCTTTCGGACGACGGGCGCCTCCTCCTCGTGGGCGACGGGCCCGAGGCCGCGCCGCTGCGCGCGCTCGCCGGGGAGCTCGGCATCCGCGACCGCGTCGTGTTCGCCGGCGAGCGGCACGACGTGCCGGAGCTCCTCGCGGCGCTCGACGTCTTCGTCCTGTCGTCCAACTCCGAGGGGCTGCCGCTCTCGATGGTCGAGGCCATGGCCACGGGGCTGCCCGTGGTGTCGACCGCGGTGGGCGGCATCCCTGACCTGGTGGCCGAGGGGGAGACAGGCCTGCTCGTGCCGGCCGGCGCGGCGGACGCGCTCGCTTCGCAGCTCGCCGCGCTCAAGGCGGATCCCGCGCGGGCCGCGGCGATGGGGAGGCGGGGGCGCGCGCTCGCCCTCGGGCGCTACTCGGCCGAACGCATGACGGCGAGCTACATGGATATCTACGACGCCCTCCTCTCGCGGCGGACGCCGGAGCGCGGAAGCGTCCTCCGGGCGAGCGCCCTCCTCGCCAGCTTCCACACCTAGAGCGGCGGTCGCCCGCTGCGGATACGGGCCCATCTCGGCGTTTTCGGTGCTCGGCATACTGGAGTACGCCTGCGCGCCGAAAACGCCGATCTGGGCCCGTCTCCTGTGCGGGCGACCGCCGCTCTGCGAGGTGGGGCGGGAGACCGAGAGAGAGGCGAGGTGCGCGGAGATCACGGGGCGCGGGGGAGGGTCGAGATCGCTCTGGGGAGCGTGGCCAGCGACGCGGGCGGCGAGAGCCCCGAAGCCCGGGCAGGGCGCGTCGGGGGACGACCTGGCGACGGTCGTGGGTCGGGCGCGTCCCGGCACCGTGGCGCGCTCTGCGGCGGCGGCGGCGCGCTCTGCGGCGGCGGGCTCGCGACCGCCGCTGCGGCCAGCGCTTCGCGGACCGCGGCCTGCATGGATCGGGCGTCCGGCCAGCGATCCGCCTGGGCGAACGCGAGCGCGCGATCGACCAGACGCACCACCGCCGGAGGCATCGACGGGTCGACCTCGGCGAGCGACGGGATCGGACAGGTCATCCGCAGGAAGAACAGCTCGTTCACCGTCGGCGCGTCCTGTACGTACCGGTTCGCGAGCAGCGAGAACATCGTCGCGCCCAGCGCCCAGATGTCCGTCCGCGCATCGACGAGATCCCAGCGCGCGCGCGCTTGCTCGGGCGGCATGTAGGCCGGCGTGCCCATCGCGCGGAGCCCGACCAGCGAGGTCTGCCCCGAGGGGACCCGCAACCGCGCGATGCCGAAGTCGAGGATCTTCACCCCGCGATCGCGTGTGATGAAGAGGTTGTCAGGCTTCAGGTCGCGGTGAACGATGCCCTTCTCGTGCGCGGCCGCGAGCACGCCGAGGATCTGCTCGCTCACGAGCAGGACCTCGGCGAGCGGCAGCGGGCCGCGCTGCGCCTTCCAGCGCTGGAGGAGATTCTCGCCGTCGAGGAGATCCATCACGAGAAAAGGCGACCCATCCTCCGCCACGTCGTCCGCGAGCACCGCCGCCACCCCGGGGTGACCGACGGCGTTCGCGATGTCCTTCTCGCGGAGGAACCGGGCCCGGTCGACCTTGTCCCTCGCGCGCTCGGGGTGGAGCAGCTTGATCGCGACCCGCTCGCCGCTCCGGTGCGTCGCCGCGTACACCGCGGCCATCCCCCCGAGGCCGATCAGCGCGTCCAGACGCCATGCGCCCCGGAGCACCGTTCCCACGCGCGACTGCGCACTCCGGACGAGCGTGTCATTCTCGAACTCCATCGCTGGCTCCTTCCATGCCCTCGGGCAACCAACCCTTTCGAGTGCCCACGACGCAAGGAGGCCCATGGCTCTTCACGTCCCCGATGGGTGATGGCTCTCCATACGGATCGGCGCTTCACGACGGCAAGCTGGGGGTGCACCCTGTCGGAACCGCGACCTGCCGGCCGTCGTGCGTCACCAGCAGCGGAGACGCCTTGCGCGAGCGGTGTCCAACGGCACGTCATTTCATGGAAAAGTACAGCAAGACCCGCGCCACGCGGGTCCGCTCGGGAGCGCAGCGAGGTTCGAGCGCTCCGCTGTGGCGGATCGCCTCGCGGGACAGAATGCCTCGACCATGGCGTCGCCGCAGGCCGCGGTGCTCTCGAGTTGGCCGCGGGGAGGGAGGCAGCGCGCTCGGCCCAGGGAGCGCGGGCGCGCCCTGGCCCTCCGCCCGGAAGGGGCGCGCTGCCAGCGCCCGCCCGCGCGCTCAGTAGAGGCCCCTCATCGTCGGATCGCCCAGCTCGTAGGCCGACAGCGCCTGGCGGATGAAGACCGGCACGGAGATGTAGCCCTCGAGCGCGACGCAAGCGCGGTTCGAGGAGCAGGTGCAGCTCGCGAAGTCGCTGTAATCGTCGTCGCTCTCGTCCGAGTCCGCCTTGCAGCCCGGCACGCCGTCCCGCTCGACCTCGCCGTCCGGCGCGACGGGAGCGACGGTCGCGTCCCACCGCACGATCGGCTGCCCGTTCTGCGGGCTCAGCCTCGCCTTGTGCCAGTCCGCCTTGCCGTCGCCGTCGAGATCGGGGCCGGGCTCGGTGACGTACGCCCTCGCCAGGAGCTCATTGGCGTACTCCAGGACACGCGCGCCGACGCCCTTCTGCACCACCTTGCCAAAGAGGGTCTCGGTCCCGTACGTCTTCGCCACGAACACCTTCCCGGAGGGGTGGTGGAGCTCGATCCGGTTCGGGAATCCAGGATCGGAGTCCGCGCCCACCTCCCAGACTTGCATCATGTCGAGCCAGCGCTGCTTCTGGTTCTCGGGCAGGTACAGCAGGGTCCAGGCGATCATGAACTTCTGCTGCTCCCAGCCGATCTGCGGGTCGAGGATGGCCACGCGGGCCGGGGCCCGCGGGCTCCACGGCGCGCGGTCGGTCGCCCCGTACGCGCTGCACACGATGCTCCCCGCGCCGGGGAAGCAGCTCTCCGGCCCGCCCCTGCTCCACCACGACGTCCAGCCCAGGGCGCTGGCCGGGTACCCGCTCGCGTCCTTGATCGGCCGGCCCTCCTGATCCGCCTCGATGCGCACGCCCTTGATCGCGTCGTCGCCCGTGAGGCCGTTGGCGAGCCAGCGGCGGTACCCCTCGGGGAAGACGTCGGCGAGCGAGACGGCGCGGTAGCGCGCGTCGAGGAAGTCGTGCCGCGAGTCGCTGACGAAGTTGTCGACCGACTCGGTCATCAGCATCGGCACCCACGCCTTGTCGTAGTAGGAGCCCGCGTTCATCGTGTACGACGAGTCGAACTCGCCCTTGTCCTCCGCGAGCGCGCTCTCGAGCGGCTTGCCGCCCAGGGCGATGTCCCCGAAATACCCCGTCGCGCCGTTCGGGATCACCACGAGCGGCGCGCCGGGCCTCCCGAAGACGTCGCTCGACGACCGGAGCACCGTGTCCCCTTTCGGCAGGAAGTGCTCGCCCGGCTGCGGGCGCGCCATCTGGAGCGTGAAGTGATCGAACGCGATCCCGGCCGCGAGGACGTTCTCCCTGAACAGGCTGCCGGCGGCGTAGACCCAGAAGGTGTCGAAGTCATAGCCGCGCTCCAGCGCGTACTCGCGGTAGACGTTCGCGAGCAGCCCGAGGCCCTTCGCGCCGTCGCGCATCTTGGCGTTGTAGCGGTTCAGCGTCCGCTCCGACGCCGTGCGCACGCTGAACGACTGCCGGTCGCGCCGGTAGTTGTCGAAGATGTGGTTCACCTCCTGCTGCGTGATGAAGAAGTTGAAGAGCTCATAAGCGTCCGCGCCGTTGTCGTGCCGGTACACGCTCAGGTTGCCGAGGTCCGCCCACCGGTCCGTCGCGAAGCCGTAAGGGACGCGGGTGCGCCCCGCGGGGTCGACCGAGGGCCCTTTGGCGTCCTCCGGCGTGCGCAGCGCGCGCCACGGGACGTAATCGACCCTCTGCTGCCGGCACCGCGTGTACTTGCCGTCGACCGGCACGATGTGCCCGTCGAGGACGGGGTGAAAGGCGCCGTCCCGCTCCTCGTCCCAGGTCGCGGGCCTGAACGCGCCCGGGTCGACCTCGACGCAGGTGTCCGGCCGGATCAGGTCGTACTTGCCCTGGAGCTCCGAGTAGTGGATCTCCTTGCCGCCGTGCTCGGGCCGGAAGCCGAGGATGCCGCCGAAGTCGTCGACCTTGGCGAGCATGCCCTCGCCGCGCGGGGTCGACGCCCTGTAGGTCGGGTCGGCGTGCACGGCGACGACGTCACCGTAAAACATGCGGGCCGCGGCGAAGTCGTAGGCGCCGAGCCCGAGCAGGTCCTGCGTGGGCTCGCCGGCGTAATCCATGACCGACGAGTGCATGAACATCCAGAGCAGGTTCTTCTGCTCGTCCTCGGTCACCGGATCGAAGTAGCGGGGCCCGACGCAGGACGCGCCGTCGTCGGACAGCGTCTCGCACGGCGTCCTCACCCGCCCGTTGCTCGTGCGCAGCTGCCAGTACTGCGGCCGGTAGCCGAAGGCGTCCGACGAGCTCACGAAGTTGTGGCGGAGGCCGATGGAGTGGCCCATCTCGTGGATGATCACCGCGTAGTGCGCCCGCTGCGCGAGGTAGCGCCGCATGGCCTCGGCGCGCCGCGCCCGCTCGGCGGCGCCGCCCTCGCCGAAGCGGCCGTGCTGGCGCGCGAATTTCTCCTCCAGGATGTCCGCCAGGCTCGCCGTCGCGAGCGGCGCCGGCGCCTCGTGCATCACGCACGCGCCGCGCTCCGCGAGCGCGACCTCCCTCAGGTTCCTCAGCTCGCGCTGCACGCTCGGGTTCGCGCCCCGGAGCGGCGAGGCGACGTTCATCACCTCGTCGGTCAGCGGCAGGCCGCTCACGCCGGTGAGCTCCTGCATCCGCTTCGTCGTGAGCTCGGCCTCGAGCGCCGTGCCCACCGCGGACCTGCGGCGCGCCGCGTAGACCGCGCGCATGCTGTCCGGCGCCGTCGCGTCGGCGGCGATGGCGCGCACCTCCTTCGCGATCCGAAAGAGGTCCTCGCGGAGCTCCGGATCCCGCGCGAGCCGCCCGACGCCCTCCGAGACGGCGTCCGGGTCCACCCCGGCCATGCCGGCGACGCGCCGGTCGAGCTCTCCCCGGGTGAGCCGCGGCAGCGCGCCGCCCCGCGACGCCCCCTCGCTCGCCTGCGCCCACGCGCGGACGTGGTCGCCGTCGGTCACCTCGTCGGTCCGGAGCTCTCCCTTGATGTAGCGGACGGCGTCGACGACGCCCTGGCTCCAGAGGTCGTTGACGTGCGTCCAGACATTGATGCTCGCGGCGACCTTCTCGCCGGTGAGCGGATCCTCCGAGTCGCTGTAGATGCCCCAGGCCGAGGGCGACTGCGGCGCCTCGATGTTGTTGATCTGGTGGTAGCGGAGGTCGCCGATCCGCACGTTCAGCGCCTCGCGGCAGGCCTTCAGGAGCGCCTCGTCGCGCCCCGCCGCCTCGCGCCGCGCCTCGTGGCACATCCTGGCCGTCACGCCCTCCGGGAGCCGCGGCCCGCCGCACGCCTCCGGGTCGGCCGCCTCGACGGGGCTGTGGCAGACCACGATCATCTCGGGCATCTTCGCGAGCGCGACGACGCCCGGCGCGTAGCCGCGCCGCGCGCCGAGGTCGTCCGCCAGGGCCTCGCAGCGCTCCCCCGCGTACGCCGCGCCGCGCCGGCACGCGTCGACCTCGCGCGCGAGCGCCACGGCGTCGGCGCCGTCGTCCATCTGCCCGTCGTAGACCGGGAACGCCGCGCCGCAGCGCGCGGGCTCGCCCCCGGTCCGCACGCACTCGGCGTACTTCGCCGTGACGACGGCGCTGCGCAGGGCGACGTCCCACTCGTGGGCAGCCCGGTCCGTTGCGTCGAAATAGTCGGGGTTGCTGCCGGAGGTCACGTACCACGGCTGCGGCACGGCCGTCCGCCGCTGGTACGGCAAGGTGCAGCGCTGCTTGAAGGTGTCGCACCGGGAGCCGGGGCCCACCGTCACCACCTCTCCCCCCGACTCCATCGTGGCCTCGGTCACGGCCTCGCACTCGTCCTCGGTCCCGTTGCCGTCCTCGTCCCGGTGCGGATCCGCGCCGAGCGGGGTCGTCTCGGGCGTGAAGCACGGGATCTCGCCCGTCATGCCCTCCGGATCCGCGTAGTAGTGGCTGCGCTCCCAGAGGTTGTAGCGGGCGATCATGCGGTGCCACTTGGTGTCGCTCATGCCGTAGTTGCGGGCGTACCCGTAGCGCTCCCGCACGAAGGCCCCGAACGCCTGGAACCGGTAGCCGTCCCACTCGGCGGGCTCGTAATCCCGGTCGACGACGCGGCGGAACGACTGCCGGAGCGTGATCTCGACCGGGTTGCACGAGCCGACCGGCGAGGTGCCGCCGGAGAAATCCGCGTCGAGCATGCAGGCCGGGAAGCGATCGACGCCCCAGCCGAGGTGGCTCAGGTCGATGAGCTGGGGCATGGCGAACGCCTTGTTGGTGACGTCGAAATACCCCTCCTTGACGTCGAAATGGGGCGCGTCGGGGTGGCTCGGGTCGTTGACGTAATACGAGAGCGGCTCGTACTGCACGCCGCCGTGGACGCCGATGAGCGACAGCGTATCGAAGTCGTAGGAGTCGACGTTCAGGTTCCTCGACCAGTCGACCCGCATGTACTCCCGCTCGTACCAGGGGCGGTCGGTCGTGTTCTCGACGATGACGTTCATCTCCTCCCCTGTCGTCGGGTTGTACTCGCGCGTGACGTCGAAGTGCGAGAGGATCTGGTAGGCGACGGCGACGACGCCATCGTCCGTGGCGGCGCCGGCGCCCTTGCCGTCGGTGTCGTCCACGCGCTCGTAGGTGATGCGCCCTATCAGCAGGTCTTCCTGGATGACCCACTTGATGCGCGCGACCTCCGCCTGCGCGTACGAGGACGAGAAGAGGCCGTCCTGCGCGGCGCCATAGCCCACATCGATGACGGTGGTCCGGGCCCAGAACTCCGGATCGTCCGCGGTGCTCTGCAGATCGTCGCCGACGAAGAACGACTTGGCCAGCGCGTTCGCCTGGACCCGGTTGAGCGACGGCCGCTCCTCGGCGCAGCCCGCGGCGCCCCCGATCACGCAGATGGCCACCGCCATCGATGCTCGCCTCCCGATCAAACGCATTGCAGAGTCCTCCTCCGGCAGCTCGGCACCGAGCGCGCGTGCCCCCATGAAAACCTCGGCGTCCTCACGCGATCTGGGTTGAGGGCCGCGGCTCGTGCGCGACTCCCGTGTCTGCCCGACCGCGGGGTGACCGCGGCACGTCGCGTGCCACCCATGGATCACCGGCGGACCCCGGATGGCCCAGTGATGGATGCACAGAGAGCGCGCTGCATCGTGGCGGCAGACCGCCGCGCGCGCGGGCGGCGCGCGGCCGGGGCTCTCCTCGTCAGGACGGCCCGGCGACGCCGGCCGGCGTTAGGAGACTGACGGCGCGAAGCAGCGTGATCTGCCGGCCGGGGCGTGCGCTCCATCGGGAGGAGCCGCGGGGCCCGGGTTGCGGTATTCAGAGCCTCACCCGCTCGGGAGGATCGCAGTGCCAGATGGACATACCCTGCTCTCGAACGCCGACGGAACCATCCGGGCCGACGGCCCGGACGTGCTCGTCTGCGAGTGTCGGGGCGACGGGATCGACCTCGCGGTGCGGCGCGTCGCCACGTTCGCGCTCGTCGTCTCGCTCATCATCGCGGGCCTCGTGACCGCGCGCGCGGCGCCCTTCCCGATCGTCTTCATCGCGGTCGCCTGGTCCGCATGCGCGATCGCGGCGCTGCTGCTCGTGCGACGGCGCCGCCGGCTGCACGGCGTGTTTCGCCTCGACTTCGAGCGAGCCGAGCTCACCCAGGAAGGGATCGGCTTCCGGCGCACCTTTCCGATCCAGATGATCGCCGGCGTGTCGACGCCGCCGGCCCAGGACGCGGAGGCCGACGACCCCGGCCTCTCGCCGCGCTGGCTGCTCCTTCACCTGTCGAACGGGGAACGGCTCCGCCTGGCCAAGGCGCCCCCCTATGCGCTCGGGCCGGCGCTCGCCTTTCTCCGGCGAGCCGGCATCGAGGCCTGAGGGGGTGCTTCCCGGGGGCGCCGGGGCGCGCTCAGGGCGCGGGCAGCCTCGGATAGGGCGGGCCGAAGTGCCTCGTGACGTCCCGGACCGTCGAGAGGTACGGCGTCTTCATCGCCGCATCCTGGTAGATCGGCCGGACGATGCAGGCGTTGTCCCCGCACTCCCCCGGGTCGGGGAAGACCACGTCGGCGACGAGCCAGAAGCGGTCGCCGTCCTCCCCCGGGAGGAACGTCACGGGCTCCTCGGGGTCGTAGAAGCCGGTCGGCCCGAGGCTCGCCCTGAGCTCGCCGTTGCAGAAGATCTTCACCCGCGGGTGCACACCGAACGACACGTCGCCGCTGAAGTAGTGCACGCCCACCCGCATCCAGCCGGCCCTGGGCGGGAAGTCGACGTTGATGTTCTCCGGGGCGCAGAAGCGCGGATCGTCAGGGTCGGTCGCCTCGTGAGCGCAGGAGGCGTTGTCGAGATCGAGCCGCGGGTTGTGGCAGCCCCTGTCGAGGGCGCGCCACATCTGCCCCACGCCGCGCGGGGCATGGAAGCAGGTGTTGTTGGCCTCCTCCGGATCCAGGTACCAGCTCACCGGCTCGGGGGGTGTCGCCGCGTCGCTGAACCAGGCGATGGCCGGGCTGCCCCCGAGGCTGTCGATGGTGCAGTTGCCGTAGCCGCACGCGACGTCCGAGCCGCCGATCCTCCACGGCTGCGTGTTGTTCGGCTTGTGCAGGTAGAGGTCCAGATCGACGCTGATCGGCGCGTGCTCCCACTCGAGCTCGACGCGGAGGCCGCGCGCGCCGACGAAGAGCGGGTAGCTGCACGTCCCGACCTCGCCGCTCGCGAGGCGCTTCGTGTACGTGACCGTGTACTCGCCCGACTGCAGCGGCTCGAAGTCGTCGGGCGGGTCCGCCCCGCCCACCGAGGGGCACGGGTCCACGCCCGGCGGGCAGGCCACCGTCCAGGCCTCGGCGCCCGGGGCCGCGTCGGCGCTGAACGCGCCGGTGCCCTTCTTCAGGTCGACGGCGGCGAACGGCGCCGCCTGGATCGGGTGGCAGCCCCGCGTGTCGTTCATGAAGCAGCCCTCGTCGGCGTGCACGCCGCCGACGCACGGCCCCCACGTGCCCATCTCGTCGCAGAGCTGCGTGCCGGGAAAGCAGCCCGGGGTGTCGCGGTACGACGGATCGCCGCGGAAGCAGGGGTGCGCCTGGCCCGGGAGGCAGGCGCAGATCTCGTCGATCACGCCGTCGCAGTCGTCGTCCAGGCCGTCGTGGCTCACGCCGAGCTCGTCCACGCCGCAGAGCTCCGTCGGGCCGCACGCGCTCCCGCACGGGTTGACCGCCACATCGACGCGGTCGCCGGACCCGCTGTCGAGGTCGATGCCGCCGCCCAGCCCATCGAGGCCGCCGGCCGCGCTCGCCCCGCCCCCCCCGCCCGCCTCGCCCGCGATCGCCGCGCTGTCGAGCGAGAGGCGCTTGCCCTCGGCGCTGCAACCGGCCGCGACGCCGGCCCCTGACGCCCCGACCGCGAGCGCGAGCGCGAAGTGGAGCACCGAGCGGACACGAAGACGAGACATCCTACCTCCACGAGAGGCCCCCTCGGCGCGGCGTCGCGCCGGGAACGCGCCGCACGGCGCCGCGGCGGAGCGCGCCCGAGCGCGGCGCGTGTGCGGCTCAGGGCAGCGGCGGATAGTCTGGGCCAAAGCTCTCCTCGACGAACAGCTCGGTGGTGAGCCGCGGCGACTTCGTTTCTTCCTCGTGATAGATCGGCTGGACGATGCAGGTCTGCTGGCCGCACTCGTCGGGCTCCGGGAACAGCACGTCGGCGACGAGCCAGAACCGAGTCCCGGCGTCCCGCGGCGCGAACGTGACGGGCTGCTCGGGGGTATAATACCCCTTGGGCCCGAGGTCGGCCCGCAGCGCTCTGTTGCAGTAGATCTTCACCCGCGGGTGGACATCGTCCCTCGCGTCGAGCGCGCCGTAATAATGCACGCCGATCCGCATCCACTGGTCGCTCGGCGGAAAGTCGACGTTGATGTTCTCGGGCGCGCAGAAATCGGGCTCATCCGGATCCGTGATCGTGGGGTCACAGCTCACGTTGTCGAGGTCGAGCCGGGGGCTATGACAGCCCTTGCGGAGGCTCCGCCATGCCTCTCCCACGCCGCGGGGGGCGTAGTAGCAGGTGTTGTTGCTCTCCACCGGATCCAGGAACCAGTTGACCGGATCGGGCGGCGTCGAGAGGTCGCTGAACCAGCGGATCTGCGGCTCCTCCGCCGACAGGTCGTCGACGGTGCAGTTGTTCCACCCGCAATCCACGGCCGAGCCGGCCATCTCCCAGGGCTGCATGCTGACCGGCGCGTGGAGGTGCAGGTCGAGGTCGATGCTGCCGCGGTCGTGCTCCCACTCGAGCTCGACGCGGAGGCCGCGCGCGCCGACGAAGAGCGGATACTCGCAGCTCTCGGTCCCGCCGTTCGCGAGGCCCTTCGTGTACCTGACCCTGTACTCGCCCGATTGAAGCGGCGTGAAATCGTCCGGGGGGGCCTCCCCCTCGACGCCGGGGCACGGGTCGATGCCCGCGGGGCAGGTCACCTTCCACACCTCGGTGCCCGCGACCGCGTCGTCGCTGAACGAGCCGGTGCCCTCCTTGAGGTCGACGTTGGCGAACGGGGGCGCCTGCATCGCGTGGCAGCCGGTGGCGTCGCTGGAAAAGCAGCCCTGGTCCGCGTGCAGGCCGCCGACGCACGGGCCCCACGTGCCGGTCTCGAGGCAGAGCTGGGTGCCGGGAAAGCAGCCCATCGCGCTCCGGTACGACGGATCGCCGCGGAAGCAGGAGCTCGCCTGGCCCGGTATGCAGGCGCACTCCTCGTCGATCATGCCGTCGCAATCGTCGTCGAGGCCGAGGTTGGCCTGGTCGCACAGCTCCGTCGGGCCGCACGCGCTCCCGCACGGGTTGACGGCGACATCGGACGTCGGCGCCGGCCCCCCGTCGCTGGGGAAGACGTTGCCAAACCCGTCGTCGCCGCCGCCGCCGCCCCCGCCCCCATCGCCGCTGCCGTCATCGAGCACGCCGTGAATGCCCGCCGCGCTGCAGCTGACCGCGGCGCCAGCGCCGGACACCGCGGCGCCCATGAAAATGAGGAGCGAGGAGGAGAGACGAGGACGACGCATGAGACCTCCGTTCGAGGGCGCCTCGACCGCGTGTCCAAGCGGGCTCATCCTCCGCCCAGACACCCAGCATTCGAGGAGCTCGCGCGAGTGTAGCAAAATCGTGATGCAACAGCGCCACTGTATCGTGACCCTGGATCGCACGTCGTGCGTGCGCCGGCTTTCAACGATACCGGATCAGTCGATTGTTCGCGCCTTGCGGGGAATCGCGCTCGTTTCAGCCATTGACGCACGGCGTTTGCGGCATTTGCAGGGAGGAGCGCCTCGGCGGGGCGCCGCGCGGCGTCGGGCCACTGGCGCTCTCCGCCGCCGCGTCGTGGCGCGCGCCCGTGGGGGCGCGGGATGACCTCATCGCGGTGGATGTGCGCGCTTCATCCGATGACCGGGAGCTGCCTTCCGCCCTTCGCCCGGGTCGGCGGGGGCTCTGGCTGCGCCGCGGACAGAGCGGCCGTGTCCTCGATGGACACGCCGGACCGGAAGCGCTGCTCGCCGCCCGCGATCTTGCGGTGCGCCAGCGTGTGCTGCATGAAATTCAGCGGCCAGAAGCCCGCCAGCTGGATCCAGCTCGACTGCCGCGTCAGGGTGAACCTGCGCCACATCGAAGAATACGAATAGAATTTCGTCCACGCCGACACCCAGCCCTCCCGGAGCTGCTCCCGGGACATCCGCCTGGGTACGAAGTAGGGTGAGCCGGCGTCGTGGTCGCGGCGCAGCCACCAGCGCTCATCCGTGAGGCGCCCCTCCGCCTTGAGGCGCCGGTAGAGCTGCGTCGCCGGATACGGGGTCAGGATGGCATACAGCGCCATCGTCAGCTTCATGTCGATCCCGAACTCCACGGTGCGGTCGAACACCTCGGGATCGTCCGTGTCGAACCCGAAGACGAAGCTCCCCCAGACCGAGATGCCGTGGTCGTGGAGCATCGCCATCGTGTCCTTGTACTGGGACGGCCGGTTCTGTCGCTTCCCGGTGAACTTGACCGTGTCCTCATCGATGCTCTCGAAGCCGATGAAGAGCGCCTTGCACCCGCTGTCGGCCATGAGCTTCACGTTCTCGAGGCGCTTGACGGCCGCGAGCGAGCACTGGCCTATCCAGTGCTTGTTGAGCGGGACCATCCGGGTGAACAGCTCCTTCGAGTAAGCCCGGTGGATCATCACGTTGTCGTCCGCGAACAGGATGAGCTTGCCGAGCGACCTGAGCTCGCTCAGCACCTCGTCGGTCGGGCGGAACCGCATCGTGGTGCCGTTCGCGGTCGAGACGCTGCAGAACTCGCACGGGTACGGGCAGCCGCGCATCGTCTGCACGACCTGAAACGGGATGTATTTCTTGGAGGTGAACAGATCCCGGCGCGGCGGCGGCTTGCCCGCGAGGCTCGGCAGCTCCGGGCGGTAGATCGGCCGGAGCTCGCCGCGCTTGGCGTCCGCGAGCAGGACGGGCCAGGCGTCCTCCGCCTCGCCGACCACGACGGCGTCCGCGTGCTGCATCGCCTCGTCCGGGCAGGCCGTGGGGTGGATGCCCCCGAGGACGACCTTCACGCCGCGGCGGCGGTAGGCGGCGGCGATATCGTAGCTCCGGCGGGCGGTCTTGCTATCGACGCTGATGCCCACGAGGTCCACGTCCTTGACGTCGCGCTGGAGATCGAAGGGCCGCACGACGTCGTCGGTGTAGATGACCTCGTCCTCGGGCGGCGTGAGCGCCGCGAGGGTGCCGAGCCCCACCCGGGGCAGGTAGGCGGAATCTTCGCTTGCCGTGGCGATGAGCTCGATCTGCATGGCAGACCGTGCTTATCACGGCCCCGCGCCGGGCCGAACTTCCCGCGGCCGGCGGTCGAGGATCTCGGCGCGGGCGGCGGGCTCGGCGGGGTGGGTGTCTGTGATGATCCTGGTTGCACGCGCCGGCGGGTGGGGTCGCGCGCGCCGGCGTGGCGCGGGCGGGCGCTCGGCCATCCGCCAAGACGGAAGCCAGGGAGCTTGCGCATACAACACCACCCGGCATGTCTCCCTTCGGGCCATGCCACCTGAGACGTTTCGTCGCGCGCCACACGAGGCGCGCCTGAAACCTCGAGCCCCCTTGGACCTCATGGCACCTCGGTCGGTGCTCGGCGCGCCCGCCCGCGCCACGCCGGCGCGCGCGACCCCACCCGCCGGCGCTCACCCCCCCGGGCGGCTTGCCGCTCGGGCGCAAAAGCGTCGCGAGGGGGCCGGTTCGACCATCACGGCCTCGACCAGCATCTTGCGGTCGGCACTTAATTAGTAGTATTTACCAAGTCCGTGGACCCCGTTGAACAGCGCCCCGCCCGCGGTCGTCGATGCGCGCCGCCGGCGAGCCCCGACCGCGGGGACCGGTCACTCCTGCTCCTGCTTCGCGCCGATCCCGTGGCGGCGGAGGTAGGCGCGCACGTGCGCCCGCTCCATGCCGGCGCGCCGCGCCATCTCGCTCACGTTGCCCTTCGCGTCCTCGGACAGGGCGGCGAAATAGTCGCGCTCGAACCGCGCGAGGACGTCGCGCTTCGCCTCCTGGAACTGACGGCCTTTCAGCGACGCGAACGAGCCGAGGGAGCCGCCGCCGCCGCTGGCGGCGCCCGGGGGGATGGAGGGCGACGAGCCGCTCGTGACCGGCGCCTCGGTGAGCGCGCCGAGGTGCGCGGCGATGTCGATCTCCTCCCCCTCGCCCGCGAGCGCGAACGCGACGGCCACCGCGTTCCTGAGCTCGCGGACGTTGCCCGGCCAGTCGTGGCGCATCAGCCGCTCGAGCGTGCTGTTCGAGACGCGCTCGTACGCGCTCTCGTCGCCGAGATCCTTCAGCATCCGGCGCACGAGCACCGGGATGTCCTCCACGCGCTGCCGGAGCGCCGGCAGCTCGATCTTGATCTGCGCGACGCGGAAGTAGAGGTCGCTCCGGAAATTGCCGGTGTTGACCGCCCGCACGAGGTCGCGGCGCGTCGCCGCGAGCACGCGCACGTCGACCTCGCGGTAGCTCGAGCCGCCGACGCTCTTGATGCGGCGCTCGGCCAGCGCGCGGAGGAGCTTCGGCTGCACCTCGAGCGGCAGCTCCCCGAGCTCGTCGAGGAAGATCGTCCCGCCGTCGGCCTCGATGAACGGCGACAGGCGCTTGTCGACCGCGCCCGTGAACGCGCCGCGCTCGTGGCCGAACAGGGTCGCCTCGGCCAAGGTCGGCGGGATCGAGCCGCAGTCCACGACCACGAACGGCTTCTTCGAGCGGGCGCTCGCCATGTGCAGCGCCTGCGCGACGAGCTCCTTGCCCGTCCCGGTCTCGCCCGTGATGAGCACGGTGAGATCGGTCGGCGCCATCTTGGAGAGGCGCTCGAAGATGGCGCGCATCCCGGCGCTGCTCGCCACCAGCGGGCCGAACGACGGGATCGACGAGACCGTGATGCGCTCGGGGCGCAGCGGCTCGAACTGGATCTCCGTCTCGCCGAGCCTGAGCTTCGTGCTGGTGAGCAGGTAGATGTCGCCGACCCGCACGCCGCCGACGAACGTCCCGTTCCTGCTGTCGAGATCGCGGACGCGGACGCCCTGCTCGGTGGCGACGAACTCGGCGTGCACCGCGCTCACCTTCGCGTCGTCGAGGACGAGCTGGCACGCCGCGTTGCGGCCCACGATGACGGGCTCGGTGCCGATCTCGACCCACCCGCCGCTGCGCGCGGCCGACGACTTCGTCGGACGGATGCGCCCTCCGCGCACCTCGACCCTGTTCTTCGTGCCTACCGTGGCGTCGAGCAACTTCACTGCCTCTCTGTCTTGCGGCGCGAGGGCGGGCCCTCTGGCCGGGGAATCTCGACGCCTCCGGTCCTGCTCGGCGACGCCGGCGGCGCGCCGGCCCCCGCCCTGCTCGGCGGCGGCGGTGGCGGCGCGGCTCCCCCCATCCTGCTGGGCGACGCCGGCGGCGCGACCGCCCCCGCCCGGCTCGGCGGTGGCGGCGGCGCGGCTGCCCCCGCCCGGATCGGCGACGCCGGCGGCGCGGCCGCCCCCGCACGGCTCGGCGGCGCCGGCGGCGCAACGGCCCCCGCCCTGCTCGGCGGCGCTGGCGGCGCGCCGGTCCCCGTCCGGCTCGGCGACGCTGGCGGCGCGGCTGCCCCCGCCCTGCTCGGCGACGGTGGCGGCGCTCCGCCCGTCCTGCTGGACGGCGCCGGCGGCGCCGCGCCTCCGGTCCTGCTGGACGACGCCGGCGGCGCCGCTCGCCCCGTCCTGCTGGACGGCGCCGGCGGCGCCGCGCCTCCGGTCCTGCTCGGCGGCGGCGTGGCGCCCCCGTTCCTGCTGGACGGCGCCGGCGGCGGCGAGCTCTGGCCGGCGTCCAGGTAGCCGCCGTTCTCCGTCATCGTCGGCGGCCCGTCGACGACCGTGGGGTTGTCTTCCACGAGCGCGTCGGGCACCTCCGACGGGCACCTCGCCCGCTGCGAGCGCCGCACCGCGCGCGTGATGTTCGCCGGCTGGATGGCGCGCCAGCTCTCGAGCGCCTCCGCCGCCGAGCCGAAGCGCCGCTCCCGCTGCCGATCGAGCGCCCGCTCCAGGAAGCGCTCGATCCCCACCGGCCACTTCTCCCCGGTCGCCTCCGCGAGCGACGGCGCCGGACGATCGAGCTTCATCGCGACGAGCACGGCGGCCGTCGCGCCCTCGAACGGCAGCCGCCCGGACAGCGCGCGGAAGGCCACCGCGCCGACGGCGTAGATGTCGGCCCGCTCGTCCGCCCGCGCGGCGCCCCGCACCTGCTCCGGCGCCATGTACGCGAACGAGCCGAGCGTCGCGTCGAACGCGGTGAGCGTCGGCTCCTCCTTCTCGCGCCGGGTGAGCTTGGAGATGCCGAAATCCAGGATCTTCGCGCGCTCCCGGCGATCGGGGAGGCCGAGGTGCTCCAGGTAGATGTTGCCCGGCTTGAGATCGCGGTGGATGACCCCCGCGGCGTGCGCCGCCACGAGCCCCTGGAGCACGTCGTCGATGATCGGCCCGACCTCGCTGAACGGCAGGTACTGCTCGCGCTTCAGCCGGTCCGCCAGCGACTCGCCGTCGAGCTGCTCGAACACGAGCAGGGGCGCGCCGTCCTCCGTCTCGCCGACCTCGAGGAGCTGGCAGACATAGGGGCTCTTGATGGCCGAGGCGATCTTCGCCTCGCGATCGAAGCGCCGCACGAGGTCGGGCTTCATCGCGGCCCGCGCGAGCAGGACCTTGATGGCCACCGGCTGCATGTCCGATTCCCGCGTCGCGGCCCAGACCTCGCCCATGCCGCCCCGCCCGAGCAGGCGGGTCACACGATAACCAGCAACAATGTCGCCCGGGTGGATCGCCACGTAACCTGGATCGGGACCGTACCACCGCGCCCCTCGAACGGGGGAGAAAAAAGCGAGAGGCATGGCAAACCGCGAGATTCCGACGCGCGCGGCGCGGGCGTCGCTCGACGCGTCGCCGCGGCGCCCGCGACCGCGGGGCCGAGGCGCCCGCGCGGAGGCTGGCGATCCCGCCGCGCCAGGGGCCGGGGCGCCTGGTGGAGGGGCCCCCGCCTGCGTGCGGAGCTAGCCCGACGCGACATGATTCTGTAGGCTCGCCGCGCCATGCCGCGCACCGCCGAGGACGTTGAGACCTATCTCCTGCAGCTCGATCGCCGGTTCGAGAACGACGCCGGCACCTACCTCGTCTCGGGGGGCCCGGACGCGCCGCCGATCGCCATCCGCGTCGATCCGCCCATCGTGGCGGTCCGCGTCGCGATCGGCCCCGTGCCCACGGACCAGGCCCACCAGACCAGGCTCTTCCGCCGCCTCCTGGAGTACAACGCGACCGATCTCATGCACGCTTCCTACGGGATTGAAGCGGACACCGTGGTGCTCTCGGCGGCGCTGGAGCTCGAGAACCTCGACATGAACGAGCTCGAGGCGATCCTGAGCGACATCGACCTCGCGCTCGCCCGCCACATCTCCGTGCTGCACGATCTCGCGCTGAGCTGAACAGGACCCGCCGCGCCTGGTGACCCCAGAGTTGGAGCTGATCTATGGGAATTTTCGCGCGCCTTGCGACCCTCATCAAGTCGAACCTGAACGACCTCATCAGCCGCTCGGAAGACCCCGAGAAGATGCTGAACCAGGTCGTCATCGACATGTCGAACCAGCTGATCGAGGCGAAGAAGCAGGTCGCCGTCTCGATCGCCGACGAGAAGCGGCTGGCCAAGCAGGCCGAGCAGGAGGCCGCCAACGCCGCGGAGTGGGAGCGCAGGGCGATGCTCGCGATCAAGGCGGGGGACGACGCGCTCGCGAAGGAGGCGCTGAACCGCAAGAAGGAGCACGACCAGCTCGCCGCCTCCTACAAGGACCAGTGGCAGAAGCAGAAGCAGGCGGTCGATCAGCTCAAGACGGCGCTGCGCGTCCTGAACAACAAGATCGAGGAGGCCAAGCGCAAGAAGAACGTGCTCATCGCCCGGAAGAAGCGGGCCGAGGCGCAGAAGGCGATCCAGGAGACCATGAGCGGCCTCAACAACGCCTCCGCCTTCGAGACGTTCGACCGGATGGCGAACAAGATCGACCAGATCGAGGCCGAGGCCGAGGCGGCGGGCGAGATCGCCGAGCAGTACACGGGCGACACGCTGGCGCAGAAGTTCGGGCAGCTCGAGGCGACGGCGGGCGCGGACGACGAGCTGCTCGCGCTCAAGCGGAAGATGGGCGTCCTCCCGCCCGAGCCGCCGCCCGCCGCGCCGCCGCCGCAGGTGCGCGTGGCCGGGGCCGCGGGGCCGGCCGCGGCGCCCTCCCCGGCCGAGCAGGACGAGCTGGCGGCGGCCCTCGCGGAGCTCGAGGCGGAAGAACAGCGTGAACAGGCCCGGATGAAGCGCTAGAGCACGACCGCCCATGAGCCAAGCCGCCACGGCGATCCGCCGACCCGAGCCCGAGTCGGGCTCCTCCGACCTGTCCGTCCCCATACCCGTGCATGCCGAGGAGGTCGGCGCGTTCCTGGAGCGCGTCGGGGTGAGCTCCGCCGGCGGCCTCACCGACGCCGAGGCGCAGAGGCGCCTGGCCGAGCACGGCAAGAACCGCCTGCCCGAGACCAAGAAGAAGAGCGCGCTCGTCCGGATCCTCGAGCAGTTCGCGAACCCGCTCGTGCTCACGCTCCTGGCCGCGGCGGCGATCGCCGTGGTCGTCGGCGTGACCGCCGACCGGACGGAGAGCTTCCTCCACCGGTTCGGCGACGCGATCGCGATCCTGCTCATCGTCGTCCTGAACGCGTTCCTCGGGTACTACCAGGAGCGGCGCGCGGAGGCGGCGCTCGACGCCCTCCAGAAGCTCAGCGCGCCGAACGCGCGCGTGCGCCGCGGCGGCAAGACCCTGGTCATCCCCGCCGAGGACGTCGTCCCCGGCGACATCCTCGAGCTGGAGGCGGGCGACGCGATCGCGGCCGACGCGCGGCTCGTGCAGACGATCAGCTTCGCGACCGAGGAGGCGGCGCTGACGGGCGAGAGCGCGGCCGCGGTCAAGGACGCCCTCGCCCCGGTCGCGCGCGACGCGCCGCTCGGGGACCGCGTCACGATGGTCTTCACGGGCACGAGCGTCGTGCGCGGCAAGGGGCGCGCCGTGGTCACCTCGACCGGCGTGAGCACCGAGCTCGGCCGCATCGGCGAGATGATCCGGTCGGTCGGCGAGCAGAAGACGCCGCTCGAGGAGCGCCTCGACCGCTTCGGCGCGATCATCCTGCGGGTGTGCCTCGCGCTGTCCGCGGTGCTCCTCGGCTGGGGCTTCCTCCGCGGCGGGAGGCCGTGGCACGAGCTCCTGCTCGAGGGCGTGAGCCTCGCCGTGGCGGCGATCCCCGAGGGGCTGCCCGCCATCACGACGATCACGCTCGCGCTGGGGATGCAGCGCATGGCGCGGCGCGGGGCGATCGTGCGCAAGCTGCCCGCCGTCGAGACGCTGGGCGCCGCGACGGTCATCGCGTCGGACAAGACGGGCACGCTCACGCAGAACGAGATGACCGTCCGCAACCTCTACGCGGGCGGCCGCCGCTTCACGGTCGCCGGCGAGGGCTACAGCCCGATCGGCGCGATCCGCGACGAGAAGGGCGCCGAGGTCGCCGAGCTCCCCGCGCCGCTCATGTACCTGCTCTCGACGGCGGCGCTCTGCAACAACGCCTCCCTCCACGAGGACCAGGCGACGGGCCGCTGGACCATCGTCGGCGATCCGACCGAGGCGGCGCTGCTCACGGTCGCCGCGAAGGGCGACCTCTCGCGCGAGTCGGTGGCGCCGTCGCACGCGTTCGTGCACGAGCTGCCGTTCGACAGCGATCGCAAGCGGATGACGGTGATCACGCGCGACGATCGCGGCCGCGACATCGCGCACGTCAAGGGGAGCGTCGACGTGCTCCTGCCGCTCTGCGTGAAGTTCGCCGACGACAAGGGCGTGCGCGCGCTGACCGACGACGACCGGAGGGCGATCCTCGCCGAGGCCGATCGCCTGAGCGCGAACGCGCTGCGCGTGCTCGCGATCTGCCGCCGCGTGCGGGTCAGCATGAACGAGGACGACGTCGAGCGCGAGCTCACGTTCCTCGGCCTGGTCGGGATGATGGACCCGCCGCGGCCCGGGGTGAAGGAGGCCGTGGCCGAGTGCAAGCGCGCCGGCATCCGCGCGGTCATGATCACCGGCGACCACCGGCTCACCGCGACGGCGATCGCGAAGGAGATCGGGCTCTGGGACGAGGGCGACGAGGCGCTCAGCGGGTCGGAGCTCGCGGCGATGAGCGACGAGGAGCTCGCGCGCCGGATCATGCACCTGCGCGTCTTCGCCCGGACGACGGCGGAGCAGAAGCTAAGGCTCGTGCGGGCGTTCAAGGCGCACGGCCACATCGTGGCGATGACGGGCGACGGCGTGAACGACGCGCCGGCGCTCCGCGAGGCGCACATCGGCGTGGCGATGGGGCGCGGCGGCACCGACGTGGCGCGGCAGGCCGCGGACCTGGTGCTGGCCGACGACAACTTCGCGACGATCGTCGAGGCGGTGCGCGAGGGGCGCGCCATCTACCGGAACATCCAGAAGTTCATCTTCTTCCTGCTCTCGTCGAACATGGGCCTGCTCGTGGCCGTGTTCGTGGTCTCGTTCTTCGGCAAGTGGCCTCCGCTGACGCCGCTCATGATCCTGTGGATCAACCTCGTGACCAACGGCCTGCCGGCGCTCGCGCTCGGCATCGATCCGCCGGATCCGAAGCTGATGTCGGAGGCGCCGCGCCCGCGCGACGAGGGCCTGCTCATCCGGCGCGACTACCTGGGCATCCTGTACGTCGGGACGTTCATGGGCCTCGCGGCCGTGGCGCTCTACGCGACGTCGGCGCAGGACGAGCAGTCGCTGCTCCGCACCCGCGCCCTCGCGTTCTCGCTGCTCGCGCTCTCGCCGCTCTTCCACGCCTGGAGCTGCCGGAGCCCGGTGACGTCGCTGTTCGGGTCGAAGCCGCTGATCAGCGTCCCGCTGCTCCTGGCGGTCGCGGCGAGCGCGGCGATCCACCTCGTCGCGCTGCTCGTGCCGGCGCTGCGGCCGGTCTTCCGCACGTACGCGATGTCGGCGGACGAGTGGATGCTCCTGCTCGTCCTGTCGGCGCTCATCGTGCCGGCGGTCGAGATCGCGAAGCTCGTGTACCGCCGCATCCGCCCCGCCGACGCCGGCGCGGGGGCGCTCGCGGCCCCGGCCGCGCACCGCTGATCCTCCGCGCCACGGGCCGGGTGTGGCCGGCCCTCCTCCCCCCCTACTCCAGCCGCTGAACCAGGCCTCGCCGATCGGCACGGCGGGGGGGTGCTGCCCGCTGGGGGCTCACCTCCGGGACCTGCGTTCCGGCGAGCCCCTGTCGTGGCTCGCCTGCACTCCGGCCCCTCCGGTGAGCCCCCAGCGGGCAGCACCCCCCCGCGGGTGTACAGCACCGGTGCACGGGCGGCACGGCATCAGCGCACGGGCGGGCTCGAGCGGTCCTTTTTCTGGTGCCCAGGAGGGCACTCGATGCGGACGATCCGGAAAGAAAGGGCTCGTGGTAAGAACAAGCGGGCGCGGAGAGGCGTCCAAAGCCGAGCCTTATGCGACGTCGAACCCCCTTCTTCCGTGCGCCGGGGGCCCCTGCCCCCGGCGCTGGCCTCGCCGTCCTCGCGTCGGTCGCGCTGACCGCCGCCGCGCCCTCGCCCGCCCTCGCCGCCGGCACGCCGCTCGCGGCGCCGATGATCGACGCGAAGTCGATCAAGCTCGACGGGGTCCCGAAGGAGTGGCCCGTGGAGCTCTCCGCCCTCCGCTTCAAGGTGAAGGGCAAGCCGGGTCGGGCCGACCTCGCCACCCGGGCGGCCGTCGCGTACGACGTCGCGCGGGTCTACGTCGCGGCCGACGTCACCGACGACGCGCTGCGCGGCGGCGCCGACCACGTGAAGCTCGTCCTCGGCTTCCCGGGCGGCAAGGTCCAGGCGGTCGCGCTCTACCCGGGCCAGCCGGGCAAGAGCGCGGGCAGCGCGAGGCTCCCGGGCGGCAAGGCGGTGGCCGGCGCCAGGGTCATCGAGGCGCCCCGGAGCGGCGGCTACACGCTCGAGGCGAGCATCCCCTGGTCGGCGTTCCCCGAGGCGGCGACGACCCGGATCGGGCTGCGGGCGGGGCTCTTCGTCCACGACGCCGACGCCTCCACGGCGGTCGAGGCGATCGTGGGGACCGCCGCGTCGGAGGCGTACGCGTCGCTCGCGCCGCTCGCGACCGAGCCCGAGCTCGCGCTCGCCGACGGCCTCCTGAAGAGCAAGGGGATCCGCACCGCCCCGAGGTACGATCTCGTGGCGAACGTCGCCGGGGACGCGATGCGGGAGCGGGTGATCGTCCACGGGCGGTACCTGATCGTCCTCGGCCCCGGCTTCCGGCAGGGATCGCAGTACTACTTCGAGGACCTCGGGGTCGACGCCGGGGAGGGGATGCTGCCGGCGCTCACGCTGCGCGATCTCACGGGCGACGGCCAGGCCGAGATCATCCTCCGGAAGCGATCCGGCGGCGGCTCCAGGTACCGCGAGGTGATGCACGTGCTGCACTTCGGCGCCGGCGACACGCCGCGGCCGATCTTCCAGCACGAGGTCGCGATCGCGACGGAGAAGGGCTCGGTCGTCAACCAGGTCGACTTCGTGCCCGACGGCGGCAAGTCGGCGATCCGCGTGCGGCCGGGCAAGGCGACCCGCTACGACGCGAGCAGCTACGCGGAGCCGGTGGAGACGACGTACGATCCGCTGCTCCTGCCGTGGGGGCCGATCAAGTCGCAGCTCTACAAGCTGACCGGGGGCGCGTATGCGAAGGCGAGCGAAGAGCGGCAGGCGCCGGCGCCCGCGCCGCGCGCCGCACGGGAAACGACGCGGTCCGCGGCGAAGCCCGCGCTCTCGCCGGCCCAGATGCTCGACCGGGTGTACGCCCTCTACCGGCGCGACCGCGGCGCCTCGTCGCGCAAGCCGCGCTTCGATCTCGGCGCGGACGTGGCCGGCGGCCGCGAGCCCGAGCGGGTGCTCCTGCACGACCGCGACATCGTGGTGTTCGGCAAGGGCTTCCGGGGCGGCGCCGGCTACTCGTTCATGACGCTCGCCCAGTTCGCGTCGCCGGCCGACATCCGCGCGGTGAGCGCGCGCGATCTCACGGGCGACGGCAAGGCGGAGATCATCGTCCACGGCACCGTCCGCGCGCAGGCGCCCCGGGAGGCGGGCCCCGGGACCGTGGATCGCGACGTGGTGCTCGTCTTCCGGGTCGCGGGCGAGAGCATCCAGCGCATCTTCGCGGCCGAGGTCGCGCGCAGCATCGGCAGCAAGAAGATCGTCGGCGAGCTCCGGTTCGTGCGCGCGGGCGACAAGCTGGGGATCGAGCTCGCGCCCGGGCGGGCCGTCGAGTGGACCGAGCAGACGTACCCCTTCAACCAGGACAAGGGGCCCGTCGGCGGCTTCGAGCCGCTGCTCCTGCCGTGGGGCGGCGCGCAGCCGGTCCGGTACGTGTGGAACGGGTCGAGCTTCGCCCGGTAGGCGGACAGGCATCCTCCGCTACATCTCGCTTTCATTCCCATCCACCAGCAGGAGAGTCGCAAAGACGCGCGTGCCCGGGCGGCGCAACGCGGCTGAGCCCGTCGAGGTTATTTCACGCTATCTCGGGGGACGTCAGCGCCCCTGGACCTCGAAGTTGGTCACGCCCCAGCCCTCATCGAAGAGGCCGGTCAGCCCGGTCGCGGACAGGTCGAGCGCGAGGTCGGGCGCGGAGTGCGGGAAGACCAGCTTCATGCGGTACACGGAGTCGCCGTACGGATAGGCGAGGGTGTTCACCTCGAGCGCGCCCGACCCGGCCAGGCTCCCGTCCTGCGGATAGCTCTGGGAGCTCAGGGTGTTGGAGAAGGTCTCGCTGAGCAGCTCGACGCCGTCCGCGGAGGCGGTCCAGACGCTGGGGCCAAAGGGGCCATCGCCATCCCAGGCGTTGATGAGGTAGAGGTCGAAGCTGACGGTCAGCTCGGTGTGGGGGGCGAGATCGTTGAGCGTCAGGTGCGCCGTCTCGTTGCCGAACTGCCCCAGGAAGGTGCGGTCTCCGAGCGGGGTGACGCTGATGACGATGGACTCCCACTCCGGGCCGATGGATCCGGTGAAGTTGTTGAAGTAGACGCTGCGGGGGCTGTTGATGACCGGCCCGCCCTGCCCGTGGCTCGCGAGATCCGTGGCGACCTCCTGGGCCGAGTCCGCGAAGCTCGGGTCGCCGGTGAGGCCCACGTCGAGGATGCACGTCTGCTTGACGACCTCGTCGGTGATGCCGGCGCAGGCCTGCTCGCCCGCGGCCCTCTGCGCGGGGGTCAGGTTGTTGAGCCACGCTGGCTGCGCGGGACCGGCCGGATCGCCGCACGGCGTGCCCTGCTGGATGAGCGCGACGTCGCCCTGGGCGGCGCCCACCCGCCAGACGTCCGCGTAGCTGTTCGTGTCCTGGTACATCTCGAAGAACGTCAGCCCGCTGCTCAGCGCGCTGCCGTCCCGGGCCATCATGAACTCGTTGGTGGGGTCGTTATCGGCGTTCCCGAAGAGGCCGACCATCTTGCCCACGCTGGCCGGCGGGACGAGGAAGAGCATGTCCAGGTACAAGCCGAGGACATAGCTCCTTGGATGCAGCGCCAGCCGCTCTCCCGTCGGCCAGGCCAGCACGGTCCTGCCGCTCGCGGACTGGTAGACGCTCCCGCCGCCGGCGAGCGCGAGCGCGCCGCTCGACGGCACCGTCGTCTGTTGCCCGTTCAAGTAGAGCGCGCCGTTCGCGTGGAACTCCACGAGATCACCCGCGATGCGCGCGCCCACGGCCCGGCCGGTCGAGACGCCCGGCGACACGGGGCACTGCCGGATCTGGATCTCCAGATCGGGAGTGGCGGTGCTGGTCGCCATCACGAAGTCGCCCTCCCCCTGGAAGTCGAAGGCGACACGATCGAAGCTGACGTAATGGGGGTCTCCCCAGCACACGGCAGGCTTGCAGGACGGATCCGGGGTGTCCACGCGGCACCCCTTCATGACCTTGACGAGGAGGGCGTCGCTACCCCCGCCGCCGAAGGAGTGACCGCAGAACGGCGCGTCCGTCCTGCCCGTCAGGAAGACGTTGCCCCTCGGGTCGACGGCGACGCCTTGTCCCGCCTCCATCGCGTCCGTGCCGATGTACTCGGTGCGCAGGTGTGCCCCCGCCGTGCTGTACTCGCGCAGGTACATGTCCACGCTCCCGAGGGGCGCGTCGGAGTCGAGGTCGCGGGAGGTCTGGCCGGTCAGCACGACCGATCCACCGACGACGGCCACCGACATCGCGGAGACGTTCTCGCTCGCCGCTGTCTGCCGGATCCATTGCGTGGTGAGGCTCGCGTCCAGCTTGGCGAGGAAGGCGTCATACCTCGTCGAGGAGGCGTAAGAGGGGAAGTTCCCGTTCGTCGTGCCGGAGACGTAGACGACGGTCTCACCCGACTCCACCGCGGTCGTCAGGCTGAACGCCTGGTCCTGGAGGTTCGTGCCGAGGAGAGCCACCCCGCCCAGAGCACCGTTATCGCTGTAGCGGGCGACAAAGGCGTCAGCGCTGCCGCCTGCGTACGGTTGGCCTGCCAGCGCGCTGGTGGTGTAACCGGCGACGTAGACCTGCCCATCGGCTCCGACGGACACGCTGCGCGCGATGGTCGTCCTGTTGTTCACTCCGAGTTGCCTGGTCCAGACATGAGCGCCGCTCGCCGAATACTTCGCCACGAACAGCGACGTGGTGCCGCTCGTCGGCGGCGGGTTCACCCCGGCGAGATTCCCGCCTGTGGAACCCACCACGTAGACGCTGCCGTCCGGTGCGTGGGCCACAGACCACGCTTGATCCAGCGCAGCCGTACCGAACTGGCGCCGCCATGCCTCGGTCCCGTTTGCGTTCAGCTTGACGAGGAAGACGTCCGAAGATCCCTCGTGCTGGCCGGCCTCGATCGCGCCGCTCGTGTGGCCGACCACGTAGAGCGACTCGTTGCCGCTCGTGGGGCACTGGGCCGAGGAGACGGCGACGCTCGTCGCCTGGTCGCCCGCCGACGTGCCGATCTGCACGCCCCAGAGCAGGTTCCCGTCCTGCCCGACCTTGCGGATGAAGGCGTCACTCATGCCGCTGTTCACCTCGCCCGAGATGGCCCCGGTGGTGGACCCGACCTGGTAGACGGCGTCGCAGGACGCGGCGACCGCGTTCCCGAGGTCCGCGCCGGTCGTGGGAGTCTCGTCATGCCACGTGAATCCCTCGAAGCTGGGGCAGGTCGCGTTCAGCAAGGGGAGAGGGAGGCCCTTCGCGCTATCCCCCCCCGTGGGGTCGAACGGGAGGGTGGACAGGGGGGAGTCATCCTCCTTGGGCCTCAGCTCCTCCTCGGTCGCGCTGGTATCGTCGTTCAGCTCGCCGGCGGGGGCGAGATCATCCCCCGCCGCTCCGGAGCCGTCGTCCCCGGAGGAGATCGGCGCAGCCTGGTCGGGCTGGGGACCTCTCGTCGAGCCCACCGGCAGAGGATCGCCGGTCGAGCCGCTGCAAGCGGCGACGCCCGCTGCCAGGATGCACACGGAGAGCGTCTCAGAGTGAAATCGTTTCATGCTTGAACCTCGCAGTAAATGATGTCGACGCGACGCGGCCCCGAGGCCGGGAGGATCCGATGTTTTCATTCTCTTTGTTGGTCTCCCCCGTACACTCCAGCTTGTGTGAGGCCGCGAGCCCGGCCTCGACGCCGCCGGTCCTCGACGAGCGTGCGCTCCTCGTCGCCGAAGGCGCAGAGTTTCCGGATGGCTCCTCATCGCGCTCCGATTCTCGCGGGGGCCATGAGCAACGAGCGTGCCGGACCTTTCAAGCTTCAGATCTGCACCACCTATCCGCAGGCGAGCTCCTCGGCTGAGCCCGTAGCGCGCGCAGGTGAGCGCCGATCCCGGGACGGGATTGTTCCGCCCCCGTGCAGGGGGCACATGCGGCAGCGTGCTCGTCACCCAGGGACGCAGCGCTTCATCCAGCGACGCGGGCTCTATCGCGGGCCCCCCTCCCCAGCTGGACGCCGTGGGGCGCCCTCGGCCGGTGCGCTGCCGCCCCGCAGTCGGCGTCATGACGAAGCGAGGCCGAGTTGCTGCTCGTCCGGGAAAGCGGCGCGCCTGGCGGACCGAATGATTTCGAGAACTTACGGTCGTCGTCGTCGTGGCTGTGGGGACGGTGGGCAACCCGCAGGGTTGTCCGAGGGCCTGTGGGCAAGCTCGATCTTGAGCTTGTCCACAGGCCCGGCAGTCTCCACAGCCAGTGCTCCAGCTTGGCGTGCGCAGGGGCGGCCGCTTTCGCCGTCAGGGCGTGAAGTGACACCTGTGCGCTGCTGGTGTCGCATGCTCGACGTGGCCCAGAACACGGGCGACGGAGCTACCCCTGCGAGATCATTCGGCCCGACTTCCGACGAAGAGCCGTAAATACGCCGGCCCGAACTTCGACGAAGGGCTAGAATACCGCGCTGGAACAAAAGACGCCACGAACACTCTTTTGCATCACAGCGGCCCCCAATCGTCCATCGCGCTCACCGAGCCGTCATTCTTCGGGCTCCGGCAGGCAGCAGACGACGGTCGGCTTCGGTTTCCCGCCGACCGGGGTGCAGTGCGGGTCCTCCTTCACGACCCATTCCGCGCTCAGGCTGCCGAGCGCCGGCCCGGGATCGAGTGGCACGCAGGCATTGCCCTCGCCGAGAGCCACCTCCGCCGTCCCGATGAGCGCGCTGTCGCTGCACGCGCTGTCCGCATAGGCGCTCACCCGCGCCGCGCACCGGCCCGGTGTCGTGGTCACGCAGCCGCACGGCTCGCAGTTCTGAGGGTCGGACGGATCTCGTTTATAAAAGAGGAACTTCTCCGAGAACATCGGGCGCTCTCCCGGTGGGGCAGGCGGATGACAGCCCTGGTCACCTTCGACCTGCGCAACAACGCAGTAGCGCCACCCTGGGGGCACATGGGCCTCTTGCTGGTTCAGCATGCAGGCATCAAAGCGGTTCGGGCACAGGCGGTCGACCACCGTACCGAGACACGCGACCGCGACCTGGGCGGGCCCTTCCTGGCTCGGGGGCCCATGGCGAACGATGGGCTCGCAGAACGACTCGAGCATTGGCCCGATCCAGATCGAACCGACCCGCGATGACGGCACGGTGCCTGGCGATGTGCAGCGCCCGTTCCAGTTGTGAGGCGGATTGAACGGCGTGTTCGTCGCCTCCGGGATCTGCGCGCAGGACCAGAGGGAGTTCGCCGCGACCGTCCGCGGTAACCCGCAGCTTGTCACTCTGCAGTTGCACTCGCCGCAAAACTCTTCGCTGGGCCGGCTCGACCGGAGCTTCGTGAAGGTCACCGGGACGAAGCTCTGAGGCTCGCCCGTGTCGGGATCATCCGCCATGAGGTCCGTACACGACGGCTCGGACTCTTCGGGCCCCATCCATAGGAGCAGCGGCGGGGAGAAGAAGCCCGGTCCGTCGGGGAACACGCATTTGCCCCAGCAGACGCCGTTGCTCGTACCGTCGGGGTTGACGACCGGGCAGGGATCCCACGGTTTTCCGCACGGCTCCTCGCTGCCGCAGCCCCCCGCGGCCACGATGCCGACCAGCGCGAGCGCGCTCAACAAACACAAAAGCCCCCGCATGCGTCGTGATCCCATCTCGACCTCACCGCTTTCCTCGGCCCGCCCGCGACGAGCGCGCGTGTCCTTCGCCTCCAGGGGGTTCCCGGCGCGACGCAGCCGTCGCCCCGGCGCCCTCGCTCCGCTGGCAGCATCACCGTCCCCTGGGCAGACAGCAGATCGTCTCCGCCCCCTCACCATCCAGCTCGCCCACCGGGCTGCCCCCCTCCGGCGTGCAGCTCCCGGGCTCGTTGACGATCCACGTCGCGCTCAGGCTGCCTAGCGTGGAGCCCGGCTCAGGGCTCACGCAGATCCCTGTCTGAAAGACGCTGATGCCGACGAGCGGATCGCTGCACGCGTGGTCCTCGTAGGCCCACACGAACGCCTCGCACCGGCTCGCCTCGGGCGGCTTGCAGGTGCACGGCGCGCAGGCGCGCGTGTCGTTCACCGCCGTGTAGAACACCCCCAGCTTCTCCGAGTAGGTCGGCCAGGGGCTCCCCGGCTCCGCGGGCGGCTCGCACTGGACCTCGGCCCCCGACTTGCGGACGCAGTACCTCCACCCCTCGGGCAGGTGGTCCTGCTGCTGGTAAAGCATGCAGATCTGGCTGGGCAGCGCGCACAGGTTGGGCACCCGGTCGCCTCGGCAAGCGACCGCGACCTCGACCGTGAGCGCATCGCGGGGCACCGGAGCCTCCTCGGTCACGGGCATGCACGGCTGCACGCGGGTCGGACCGATCGCGAACGAACCGAGCTGCTCCGGCTCCACCCGGCCCGGCGATATGCACGCACCGTCCCAGCCCGGCGGGGGCGCGAACGGCGTCCGCGTCTCCTCGGGCACCTCCCCGCATGCCAGCGAGGTCGCCGTCACCTCGGACGGCAGCGCGCACGACGGCGGGGTGCACGCGCACGTGGGGCAGTCGTGGTCGTTGCGGCTCGGCGTCCGCCCCTTGAACACCGCAGACCCATCGACGAGCCGCACCACCTCGCCCGACGTCCCGGGGACGGCCCAGACGAGATCGTCGCACGACGGCGCAAACAGGTCGGGCCCCGTCCAGACGAGCTCCGGCGGGCGGAAGTCGTCGGGCGGAGCAGGCACGCACTCGCCCCAGCAGCGCCCGTTGCTGGTGCCGTTCTCGTTGACGATCTCGCAGACGAGGTCCTCCGCGCAGCGGTGCTCCCCGCCGCCGCCGCACCCGCCCGTCGCCGCCAGGCCGCCCGCACCGAGCAGCGCTCCCCCCGCTATCCGTCGCAACCTGCTCCGCATCCTCATCCCCCCTCCCCCGGTCTCCTTTGCCGCCTACCAGGCGCCGACCACGACGATGCCCCCGCCCTGCGCCGTCGCGATCGGCACCGCGCGCACGGCGCTGCTGCCCGGCGCCGGGGCCCACCAGAACGACGAGATCGCCACCGCGCCGGCGACGCCCGCGCCGATGAAGCTCGCCCAGGCCGCGGCCTCGAGCGTGTCGCGCGCGCCGTTCTCGTCGGCCAGCACCGCGCACGCCGCCTCGTGCTCGGGGTACAGGCATGCCGCCGGCCCGCCGCGCCGCCGGATCGCCTCCGCCTGCGCCGCGGCCTCGTTGCCGCGCGCCGCCGCCGCGATCGTGAAGCCCGCGCCGATCGCGACGCCCGCCAGCGCGAGCCCGAGCCCGCCGAGGCGAAGGACCGTGCCCGCCGCCCGCCCCCCGGCCTCGGAAGGCGCGGCGGACATCGGCGCGGATGCGCCCGCGGCGGACACCGGCGCGGATGCGCCCGCGGCGGACACCGGCGCGGGCGCGGGCGCGGGCGGGGCCGCGGCCGCGCCCGCCGGCGGCGGCGCCGGCTCGAGGTGCATGCCGATCATCGACGCGTGGCCCCGCCTCGCCTCGAACGGATAGACGCCGTCGACGTAGCCCTCGAGCTTGCCGCGCGCCTCGTGCGGCCCCGGCTCCACGTAGACGAAGTAATCGGCCTGCCCCTGGCCGATCTTCCGGCCGTCGACGAACACCTCGGCCTCGGGCCGGCTCACCGCGATGGTCGCGGACGCGACCTCGCGCTCCGCCCGCGTCAGCCCCTCGGAGAAGCGCCGCCGCGCCGCCGGCGCGAGCGCCTCCGGGACCAGCAACGACGCCCGGAGATGCTCTGCCGCCTCCCGGAGCTTCCCGCGCGCGAGCTCCGCGAGGCCGAGCTCCCCCGCGAGATCCGGCCGCGGGTCCGCCTCCCACGCCGCCCGATACCACGCCGCGGCTTCCTCCCACCGCCCCGCGCGCCGCGCCCGCTCGCCCCGCGCGAACGCCTCCTCGGCCCCGGAGCGCGCCGCCTCCTCGCCGGGCTCGGGAGCATAAGGATCCTCGTCGTCCGCCAGCGCCGCGTGGCTCCAGACGACGGACGCCATCACCGCGGCGAGCCCCCCCCAACGCCGGATGAGCATTTGTGCCGCACCTTACGCGGGGGCCCTTTCCTGGTCAACCCGCCCTGCCCCTCCAGAAGCAGCAAATAAAGTCCAGCGGCCGTGGAATCTACGCCGCTCATGCGGAATGCGTCCGTCCTGCTGGGCAGAGCGCGTCGGGTGCGCTTGTGGGAACGCAACGCGACGGGATCAGCACAGCGCGCTGTGACGATTTCCAAATACCGAACAGGCACGGGACGTAACTGGACTGGTATGGGGAAACGATCTCGCACGACCGACGCTGTCACCGGGGAACAGGAAACGCCGCTCACCCTGGAGGCGATCCTCGCCGAGCACCAGGAGGTCATCCAGCGTTACGTGGAGCGTCGGGGGTTCCGGGGCGCGGACCGGGACGACATGGTCCAGGAGATCTTCCACGGCGCCGCGCGGTCGCTGCACCGGTTCGATCCCCGGCTCGGCACGATGCGCGTGTGGCTGCTGCGCATCGCGTTCAACCTGACGTCCAAAGAGCGCAAGCGCGCCCATCGCCGCCATGAAGAGCTGTGGCCGGCGGAGGCGCTGGATGGGCTCACGAGCGAGGCGCCGGACTCCGAGACACGGCTGCTCGCGGCGCAGCGGAGCGAGGCGCTCGCCGGGTGGCTCCAGGAGGTCCCGCCGCTGCGACGGGACATCCTGGTCGCGCACGACCTGGAGGAGAAGACGCTCCAGGAGATCGCCGAGCGGCGCGCGATGTCGAGCAACACGGTGTGGAACCACCTCCGGCTCGCGCGGCTGAGCCTGAAGGCCGCAGAGCGCCGCCACCGGGCGCGGCACCGTGGCCGCGGGGTGCTCATCGCGCCGCTCGCCGCGGCCTTCGGCGCGCCCGAGGCCCGCGCCTCCGGGGACCTGCTCCGCGGTGGGCTGCTGCGGCGCGCGCAGGGGTGGATTCGCCGGGGCCTCCGGCGCGTGCTGTCGCATGGCCAGGCCGGAACGGGGCACGGCGAACCCGATGCGGCGTGTGGCGACGCCGGCTCGGCGGCGAGCGCACCGCGCGCCTCGCCCGTGAGCTCACGGCCCCTCCGAAGGCATGCGGCCGCCGTCGCCGCCGGCGTCACGGCCGGCGCGCTGCTGCTGCTCGCCCCTTTCGAGAGCAGCGATGTCCGGGAATCACCGGCTCATGCTACCGCGCTGCGCGCTCCGCAGATCACGTCGACCGCCCCGCGCGGTGAGGCATTTCGCTCGGTCCCGGGCACGCCCTCGAAGGAGGTGGCCGCCGGCGCTGCAATGGGTGCGCTGGAGGCGCCCTCGGAGGAGCTGGCCGCCGTCGCTGCAATGGGCGCGCTGGAGGCGCCCTCGGAGGAGCTGGCCGCCGTCGCCCCCATGGGCGCACGAGAGACCTCGATCCACGCCTCGGTGAGCCCGCGGCGGGCGCCGCGTGGCCCCGGCGTGCGGCTCACGCCCGAGCTCCGGCTGATGCGGCGGGCGATAACGACGCTCGCCACGGGTCGGCACCACGCGGCGCGGCTCCTGCTCGAGCGACACCGGCGCGAGTTCCCCGTGGGGGCGTACGCAGGAGATCGCGAGACGCTCCTGCGACGCCTCCCCCTCGCGGCGCGCCCCGAGTGATGCCGTCCAGCGGGGCGCACGCGCCCCGCCTGGCCGAGGAGGACGAGGGTCGAGCCGCGAGCGGCATCGAGGAGGCCTCGCGGAGCGCCCTGCCCTCGGCCAGGGCCGCCCGCGCCCCCACCGATGGACGAAATCCTGCCATCGCATTGCCATTGCGGAGCGAGCTCTGCGAACGTTGCGTCGTTTTACCCAACCCAAGGAGGCGCCTGTGGCAGACCCCTATATCGATCCTTTCGAGACGAAGATTTACGGGAAGTTCGCGCGCGAGCAGATGGCCGCGGTCCTGATGGGCAAGATCCCCGCCCTCGACGGCATGATCGCGTTCGCCATCGACAGGCAGCTCGCCGCCGATCAATCGATGGCGGACGTCCTCGATCGCCAGCCGAGGCCCGCGCCGCGGCTCGACAGCGAGGCGGTGCTCGGCGAGGCGCGGGACGTCATCGTGCGGTTCGCGTCGTACCTCGACTCGCTGAAAGGGAGGCCCGTGGACCCCAGGGTCTTCTTCCGCGGCGAGACGCCGAGCGTGCTCGCGCGCCGGCGGCTCACGAAGCTCACCGCCGGGGTCGGGCACATCGCCGAAGAGCTCGAGAAGCACCGGGACAAGATCCGGGGCGCGGAGCCGTGGCAGGCCGAGATCCGGGAGGTGCACGAGAAGCTCGTGGCCCTCGAGCGGCAGCAGCGCGCCTCGCGGGTCGAGCGGATCGAGCTCGGCCCCGAGGTGTCGACCGCGCGCGAGGCGTGGCTCGCCGTCTACAACGCCAACAAGAGCCTCGTGCGCGGGCTGCTCGCCCACCTCGGCAAGCCCGAGCTCCTGCCGCACATCTTCGACGACCTCGCCGAGGTCCACCGCGTGAGCGGCGTGAGCGACGCGCTGCCGCCCGGCCAGTCGGCCGCGCCGGCCGAGCCGCCGGCCGCCCCGGCCGGCCAGCCCGCGATCCCGGCGGGCGCCTGATCCCCGGGGCCCGCTGCAACGCTTGATGCAAGCGTTGCAGCGGGCGACTCGGTCGCCCAGTCGGCCATTTCAAGGCTTGAAGCGGTCGACTGGGCGGCCGGGTAGCACACTTCAAGCGTTGAAATGGCCGACTGGGCGGCCGAGTAGCACGTTTCAAGCGTTGAAATGGCCGACTGGGCGACCGAGTCGGCCACTTCAAGCCTTGAGGTGGACGGCGAGGCGGCGGGGATCGGGATCTCGAGCGCAGCGAAGGGGTCCCCGCCGCGCCGGCGGGGCGCCGGCTCGGTCGGCGGGCCCGAGGAGCTCGCGATGCGCCCGCGATCGCGTTCGCGATGCCCGAGCCCAAGGGCGTCCCCCACCCGATGCCGCGCGCCGAACGGCCGACGCGCAACCGGACAACCGGATCGCGCGCCGGCAAGGACGCGGTCCCGCGCAGCGCTCGGGCCAGCTCGGGAGGCGGCGAGGAGCACAACCGATTTGCGTCCTTGACGATGCCCTCTCCGGACTCGACAAGCGACGACACAGCCACAAGTGGACGATCATCATGGCCACGACGAGCGACCACAACACGTCCGAGGCCCCGCTTGCCAGTGATGAATCCGAGCAGGAAGAGGCGGTCCGCGAGGTCTACGAATCCTTCGCCGATGCGCCGCCGCTCTACCGGCTCGGCCACCACGTGCTCGTCGAGGCGGTGAAGCCGCGATGAATCCGCGGACGGCATGATGGCCGCTGCGAACGGCGGAGCGTCCGGCGGACGGCGCGCCGGGATCCAGCTTGGCGCCCTGCTCGTCGCCGCTGCGCTGTGCAACGTCGCGTACACGATCCTCATCCCGTTCGTCCCGACGCTACAGCACAGGTTCGGGATGACCCCCGCCGCCATCGGGCTCACGTTCGGCGCGTTCTCCGCGACCAAGGCGCTGGCGCAACCCCTCGGCGGCTGGACGGTCGACCGGCTCTGCGCCCGAACCGTGGCCGTCGCCGGGCTCCTCGTCAGCGCCGCCGCGACCGCCGCCCTGGCCGGCGCGAGGGACACGGGCGAGGTGATCGGTTATCGGATCCTGTGGGGGCTCGGCGACGGCTTCGCCGCGCCGGCGCTGTACAGGCTCGCCAGCGCGCTGGGCGAACGGGATGGTCACGAGGCCCGCGTGCTGGGTTGGTTCGGCTCGGCGGCGGTCGTGGGGATGGCGCTCGGCCCCGGCGTGGTCGCGGCGTTCGCCGACACGCTGACCTTCCCCGCTGCTTTCGCGCTCGGCGCCGCGCTGACCACCGGCGCGGCCGTGGTCTTGTGGTGCGCTGTCGCGCCCGACCTCGGCCGTGCGCCCGCGCGGCATCACGGCGCGGATCTGCCGGAGAGCGCGCCGGCGAGCCGTCCAGGGACGTGGCTGACCGTCGTCGGCTTCGGGCTGCTCGACTTCGTCAACAACTTCATCTACGCGGCGCTGGAGCCGACACTGCCCCTCTACGCCACCAGGACACTGCGGCTCGACGCTCGGACGGTCTCGCTCCTGTTCTTCGTCGGCCTCGCTGCGTCTGCCGCGATCTACGCGATCGGCGGGCGCCCTGTGCAGCAGCATGGCGAGCGGGCCGTGGCGACCATCGCGCTCTTCGTCCAGGCCGCCGCGCTCACGGCCGCCGGGGCGAGCGCGGTGGCCGGTGTCCTGGCCGCATCCTTCGTGCTGCTCATGATCAGTCAGCCGCTGGTGTACGTCGCGGCCCGCAGCGGCGTCACCGCCGTGTCCGGGCGCGGCCAGGGCAGGGCGTTCGGCCTCTTCGGCCTGATCTCCGATCTCGGCTGGGTCACCGGGCCGATCGTCGTGACCCCGCTGCTCAACACGATGGGCGGATCGGTGCTGTTGCTGCTGGCGTTGCTCGCGGCGATCACCGGTGCGACCGCCTGGACGCTCGCCGGCCGGCGCAAGGCCCTTCGCAGCGTCGTGCCGAGATGAAAGCGCATGACGGCGACACACGGCCTACCGCGCCGCACGCAGCGCTCCAATGGACCGTACATTGCCTGGTGATCTGCTCGCAGGAGGTGTCGGGCCTGCTCCTTGCGAGTCAACTCTCCGCGGCAGCGCGGCCCTTGCCGGCGCGCCGGGGCTTCGCCTTGGCGATCGAGCGGCTGCCGGAGGCGTGCTCGTCTGAGGACCGGTCCTGCTGATGCTGCTGCTCGACGAGCCGGACCAGATCGGACGCGACCTCCAGCACTTCAGGAGGGGCATGAACGGGTTGCCCGGCGAGCTGGCGGAGCGCGACGACGAGCGGCTCGAACAAGGTCCTGGCCGGGGATGCCTCGAGGAGGGCCAGCGCTCTGTCGACCTGCCCCTGCAGGATCCCCGCCATCACATCGAAGTGATCCCTCCGCTCCTCCGGCCCGAGCCCCTTCGCCTCCTCCGCGATCCGCTCCAGCAGCCCCACAAGCCCCTCCCCCTCGTAGAGATGGACCATGAAGTCCACCACCGCCCGCACACGCGCCGCGCCCGCCCCGCGGCGCCGGAGCAGGTGATAGATGTTGTAGAGCCGCTCGCTCAGCCGGTACCTGAGCTTCCGCCCCTGCCCCTCCTCGACCACGGCTCCGCGGCCCACGAGCCGGTGCAGCAGCGCGCTCGTCTGGTTGACCTCCATCCGCGCGGCTTCCGCCACCTCGCAACCTGGAGGTGCGCTGGTCAGGGCCCCAGCGGCGGCCGCGCGCGGGGCAGCGCCCTGTCCTGTCGTTCACGTTCGCGATGGGGCCCAACGCGCCCGACCGGGAGGCCGCGGTGTGGGGCGATCCCGGCGACTACCGCATCGCCTCGCGGATCGTCGGCGAGCCGTGGCCGTTCCGGTGAGAACGTCATCCCCGCCCCCCTGCTCTCAGATCACCCGGTCGAGGAGCGGCTCGCCCCGCTCGAACCGCCGCAGGTTCGCCAGGAAATGCTCGACCTGCGCGACCGGCTCCTCGCGCCGGCCGCCGGCGGTGTGCGGGGTGATGGTGCAGCCGGGGGCGCGCCAGAGCGGGTGATCGGGCGGCAGCGGCTCGGGATCCGTGACGTCGAGGTACGCGCCGGCCAGGCGGCGCGCCTCGAGCGCCTCGAGCAGCGCGGCCTGATCCACCGTGGCGCCCCGGCCGACGTTGAAGAACCACGCGTCCGGGCGCATCCGGCCGAGGAGCGCGCGCGAGACCAGTCCGCGCGTGCCCTCGACCTCCGGCAAGGTCGACACCACGTGATCCGCCCAGGCGAACGCGTCGCCCAGCGCCTCCCTCGCGACGACGCGGCCGGGCTCGTCGCCGCGGGGGCGCGCGCGCAGGACGCAGAGCTCCACCTCGAACGGGGCCAGCAGCGCGGCCAGGCGGCGGCCGATCGCGCCGAAGCCGAGCAGGAGCACGCGCCGGCCGCGGAGCAACGCGCTCGTCGACCGCACGGCCACGTCCGGCCAGGCGCGCGGGCCGCGCTGGTTGTCGAGGCACTCGGGCAGGCGCCGCGACGCCGCGAGCAGGAACGCGAGCGCGTGCTCCGCGCAGGGGTCGGCGTACGCGCCGCTGCTCGTCGTGAGGGCGGCGCCGCGGGCGGAGAGCGCGGCGCGCACGGCCGCCACGTCGTAGCGGGCATACCCCGCGGTGCTCAGGTGCACCCACGCGAGGCGCGGGGCCGCGCACACGTCGTCGGGGTGCGGCTGGCCGAACACCACGTCGGCGCCGAGCACGACCGGATCCCGCCCGACCACGGCGAGGTTCTCCGCGGAGCGCGCGGCCGGCAGCGCCAGCGCGTGCGGCACGACCCCCTCGGCGAGCAAGCGCTCCGCCTCCGCGGGGAAGGCCATGGTGCAGGCGATCACCAGCCGACGCGCGGGCGCGCCGCCCCCCTCACCCATGAGACACCCGCCCGAGCTCACGCATCCACGCCTCCTCGCCCGCCGCGAGCCGGAAGAGGCGACTCGTACGGGACACCGCCAGAACGCCACGGGGCCAGTCGTCCATGCGCCGGATACTACACGCCCCTCGGTCGATGTCCCGTCATCGCGGTCCGCGACGCGCGCCGCGGCGCTCGCACGCGCCGCTGCGCTCGCGCGCGCCGCGGCGCTCGCTCCCGCCGCCACGCCGGACGCGCCGGCGCAGCGCCCCGCCCCGGCCGCGGCGCCACACATTCGCCGCCCACCGCCGCCCCGACCTGTGCCAGACTCGCCGCCGACCGATGGGCCAGGACACCTCTCCCCGGTGCGCCGGCTGCCACGCTCCGCTCCCGGAGAACGCCCGGTTCTGCCCCTCGTGCGGCCAGCTCGCCGCCGCGCCCGGCCGCGGCTACTCCGCGACCGGGCTCCCCGACACCGAGGGCGCCGCGGCCCTGCCCCTGCCGCCCGTGCGGCTCCTGCCCGGGACCGAGATCGGCGTCTACCGCGTCGAGGCCGCGCTCGGCGAGGGCGGCATGGGCGTCGTCTACCGCGCCCACGACCGCGCGCGCGAGCGCGTCGTGGCCCTCAAGTGCCTGCACTCGAACCTCTCCGGCAACCCCGAGATCCGGCGGCGCTTCGCGCGCGAGGCGCGCGTGCTCCGCTCCTGGAGCCACGAGCACGTCGTCGCCGTCCACGACTTCGTCGAGCGCGATCACCTGCTCGCGATCGTCATGGAGTACGTCGAGGGGACGACGCTGGTGCGGCACCTCGAGAAATGGCGCGGGCGCATGCCCTTCCAGGAGATCCGCGCGCTCCTCGGCGGCGTGCTCGACGCGATGGATCAGGGGCACCGGATGGGGATCGTCCACCGCGACCTCAAGCCCGACAACATCCTCGTGACCGCCTCGATCGACGGGCTCTCGCCCAAGATCGTCGACTTCGGTATCGCCAGGATCCTGGAGGGGACCACCTACACCCTGAGCGGCGCGTTCCTCGGCACGTGCTGTTACATGTCGCCGGAGCAGGTCAAAAACCCCCACGCCGCCGACCCGCGCTCGGACATCTACTCTCTCGGCGTGACGCTCTATCAGCTCTCGACAGGGCAGCTCCCGTTCGACGGCCCCAATCACTTCGCGGTGATGATGTCCCACGTCGCCGATCCGCCGGCGCCCCCGAGCGCGATCCGCCCCGACCTCCCCCCGGCCCTGGAGCGGCTCATCCTCGACGCGCTCGCCAAGGATCCGGCCGAGCGGCCGGCGTCCTGCGCGGCGTTCCGGGCCCGCCTCGACGAGGCGCTCGCGGACTTCTCCCCCGCCCCGGCGCGGCCCGCCTCCGACGGGCGGCAGCTCGCGCCGACGGTCCGCGAGAGGACCGGCGAGCAGATGATCCTCGTGCCCGGCGGGCCGTTCCTCATGGGCCAGCAGCGCAGGACCGTGCACGTCGACGCCTTCTACATGGACCGCACGCCGGTCACCAACCGGCAGTTCAAGGCGTTCGTCGACGTGACGGGATATCGGCCCGACGACGCCGACGCGAGCCGCTTCCTCGCCCACCTCCGGCGCGGCGAGATCCCCGCGGGCCACGAGGACCACCCGGTGGTGTACGTGTCGTGGGACGACGCGCGGGCCTACGCGAGCTGGGCCGGCAAGCGCCTGCCGACCGAGGCCGAGTGGGAGAAGGCCGCGCGCGGCACCGACGGCCGCAAGTACCCGTGGGGGCGCGCCGAGCCGGGGCCGGCGCGCGCGAACTACGGCAGCCGCGACGGCGGGACCGTGCCTGTCGGCTCGCTGCCGCAAGGCGCGTCGCCCTATGGCATCCTCGACCTCGCCGGCAACGTGTGGGAGTGGTGCGAGGACTACGACGATCCGCACTTCTACGCGGACGGGCCCTCCCACAACCCGCGGAACACGCGCCCTCCGGACCGGCCGCTGCTCGTGATGCGCGGCGGATCGTGGATGTACGGCGCGCGGTCGTTGCGCACGTGGGCGCGCACGAGCTTCGAGGCGCGCTACCGCTTCGCCGACGGCGGCTTCCGCTGCGTGCGCACGGCGTCGTCGGGCTGATCGACGCGAGGCGCCCGGGCGCGTGTGGGGGCGCGTGTGGAGAGGGAGCGCAGGCCCGATAGCGCATCACGAGAACTCCTGGCCACGCGGCGGCGGCGCGGATAGAACGCCGGGCGCTGGCACGGACGGCGCTGGCAGGAAGATCGATGTCGATGAAGAGAGCGACGACGAACGGCGGTGTCCGCGTGCGGCTGACCGGCGTCCGGCGCGTCTTCCCGGTGCAGGACGACGCGGGCGGCGCGCGAGGGGGCGGCGCCTCCGGCGTGGTCGCGCTCGACGGCATTTATCTCGACGTCGCGCCGGGCGCGTTCGTCGCGCTGCTCGGGCCGTCGGGGTGCGGCAAGTCGACGCTGCTGCGCCTCGTGGCCGGGCTCGACCGCGCCGACGCCGGCGCGGTCGAGGTCGAGCTCGACCAGGACCCCGGCGGCGCGGGCGGCGCTCCCGGCGCGGGCGGCGCGGGCGGCCCGCGCGCGCCCATCGCGTACGTCTTCCAGGACGCGCACCTCCTGCCCTGGCGGAGCGTGCTCGACAACGCCGCGCTGCCGCTCGAGCTCTCCGGGACGCCGCGCGCCGAGCGCCGCGAGGCGGCGTCCGCGGCGCTCGCCCAGGTCGGCCTCGCCGACGCCGGCGCGCGGTACCCGGCGGAGCTCTCCGGCGGCATGCGCATGCGCGTGTCGCTGGCCCGCGCGCTGGTCACGCGCCCGCGGCTGCTCCTGCTCGACGAGCCGTTCGCCGCGCTCGACGAGCTCACCCGCAGCCGGCTCGACGACCAGCTCCGCGCCCTCTGGGCCGAGCTCGGCATGACGGTGCTCTTCGTGACGCACGCGATCACCGAGGCCGCGTACCTCGCCCAGCGCGCCGTCGTGCTGTCGCCGCGGCCGGCGCGCGTCGTCGAGGATCGCGCGCTCGATCTGCCGGCGGAGCGGACGGGCGCGCTGCGCACGGAGCCCTCGTTCGCGCGCGAGGTGCGCGCGCTGCACGACGCGCTGGAGCGGGGCGGGGCGTGACGCGCGGCGCGCGGCGGGCGAGGCGCCCGATGCTATGCTCGGCGCCGTGGAGCCGCTCTCGACCGCATTCCTCTCCGAGGACGAGTACATCGCCCGCGAGCGCGCGGCGGACGGCAAGAGCGAGTACCTGGACGGCCGCACCCACGCGATGGCGGGCGGCAGCCCACGGCACAACCTGGTGGCGGCGAACCTGACGGCCGCCATCCGCACGCGGCTGCGCGGCAAGCCGTGCGTCGCGCTGAGCAGCGATCAGCGCATCCTGATCGAGGACACGGGGCTCTACACCTACCCCGATCTCGCCGTCGTCTGCGGAGGCGTGAGGGTCCACCCGGTGTTCACGGACACCGTCGTCAATCCCACGGTGCTCGCGGAGGTGCTCTCCCCGTCGACGGAGGCATACGATCGCGGCGCCAAGTTCGCGCACTACCGGCGCATCGAGTCGCTGCGCGAGGTGCTCCTCGTCGCGCGCGACGAGCGCTTCGTGGAGCGCTTCGTGCGCCTGGACGGGGGAGACACGTGGCGGCTCGACACGTGGGCGGACGAGGGCGCCGCGGTGCCCCTCGAGAGCGTCGGCGTGCAGGTGCCGCTCGACGAGATCTACGAGGGCCTCGAGCAGCTCCCCCCCGAGGACGCGCCCCCGCCGCCGAAGCGGCTGCCACGGCCGAAGCCGCGACGGTGAGCGCGGCGCGCGGCCCACCACGGACGTACCGCGCGGCGCGCGCCCCTCTCCTCCGCCGTCACGGGCCGCCGCCGCGCGCGACGCCCACCGTGGGCAGAGCTCCCACTCGGCGCGCGGCGCGGCGCGTGAACGCGCTTCCCTGTCGTCGGCACGCCCGTACAATCGTCTCATGCCCACGTCCTCCAGGCGGTTGCTTCCCCTTGCGCTTCCTTGGTTCGTGCTCGCCGTAGCGGCCTGCGGCGATCCGGGGACCACGACGCCTGCCGGCTCGAGCGGCGGCGACGGCGGCGCGGGCGGAGGAGGCGGAGAGGGCGGCGACGGCGGCAGCACGACCGACAGCACCGGCGTCGGGTTCGGCGGGGCGCCGACCGGAGAGGGCGGCGCGGGCGGCGCCGAGGACCCGTGCGGCGGCGCGCAATGCCGGCCGGATCAGCGGTGCGAGGAGCGGTCCGGCGAGGGCGTCTGCGTCGACAACACCTGCGAGGACCTCACCTGCAGCGCGACCGAGGAGTGCCAGATCACCCCCGAAGGGGGCGCCATCTGCGCCGATAACCGCTGCCGCAGCGACCTCGAGTGCCCCATCAACCGGTACTGCGACGGCGCCGTCTGTGTCGCCGATACCTGCACCGCCGGCGAGAGGACGTGCGACGGCGGCAGCCTCCTGCAGTGCGTGTCGAACGGCAGCGAGGCGCGCGCGCTCTTCACGTGCGGCGGGAGCGCCTATTTCGAGAGCGCCTGCACCGACGACGGCGCGGGGAACGCGAGCTGTCCCTGCGAGGACGACTGGGACTGCCCCACCCACGCCTCGTGCGAGGCCGGCGCCTGCTCCGGCACCGGCGACGCGCCCACGTGCCTCCTGCCCCCGGTGCCGTTCTCCAACGTCCCGCCGCAGATCGAGATCCAGTGGGGAGGAAAGGACATCGCCGCCCCGAACGCCGCCGGCAGCCCGTTCCCGATGTCGGCGCAGAACGTCATGACGCCGGCCGTCGCCAACCTCGACGACGACAACGGCGACGGGCTCATCAACGAGCTCGACTTCCCCGAGATCCTCTTCACGACGTTCTGCGGCACCGAGTACAAGAGCAACGGCGTGCTCCGCGCGATCCACGGCGGCGGCCCCGGCAAGGGGCGCGACTACTTCGCCGTGCTCGGCGACAAGGTGTGGCGCGAGGGCGATCCCATCGACGTGCCCTACGCCTGCGACGACGCGACGCTGCGGCCGACCTCCGCGCTGGCCGTCGGCGACCTCGACAGGGACGGCGTCCCCGAGATCGTCGCGGTCACCGAGGCGTCGGGGCTCCAGATCTTCAGCAACACGGGCGAGACGCGGCTCCTCGCGAACAACCTCTGGACCGGCTACGCGGAGCCGGCGCCGGCGATCGCCGACCTCGATGGCCAGGGGCTCCCGGAGATCGTGATCGGGCGGCACGCGTTCACGCTCCACGTCGACGAGGCGACCGGCGCGCTCTCGATCCTCGACCATTTCGAGGGGACCCAGATGCACGGGATCCAGGCGAGCGACGCGCTCAACTCGTTCGGGCCGATCACGTGCGTCGCGAACATCCAGGGCGACTCCCGGCTGGAGATCGTCGCGGGCAGCAGCGCCTACGTCCTGCCCCGCCCGCCGGCCGGCGTGACCCGGAGGTCGGAGTGCGCGCCCCCCTACGACGATCCCGAGGCGGCCGCGTTCTGCGCGGGCGAGCTGCGCCTCGTGTGGGACGGGCAGGCCGTGAACGGCGCGGCCAACATCCCGACCGCGCAGCGCGACGGGTTCTGCGCCGTGGCCGACGTGCTCGGCGAGGACGGCGCCTCTCCCGGCCCCGACACCCCGCTCGATCAGGTGCCGGAGGTGATCCTGATCAACAACGGGTATTTCTACGTGCTGAACGGGCAGGACGGCACGATCCTGCGCCGCACGATCATGGGCCAGGGCGCGTCGACCGGCGGCGGGGCGCCGAACGTGGACGACTTCGACGGCGACGGCTTCCCCGAGATCGGCACGGCGTTCGGGCGGCGCTACGTGATGTTCGACCTCCAGCCGCCGACCGCGGCGTGCCCGGCGTGGCTCAACCCGCTCGAGGACGACGGCCCGGAGCCTGGCAATCCGCCGCGCGCCCCGAACGGCAAGGCGTGCCAGACCGACGAGGACTGCGGCGCCCCGGGCGAGGCGACGTGCAACCCGCAGACGGGCGCCTGCGTCTGCTATCACAACGGCTGGATGCGCGTCACCGAGGACAACTCCAGCCGCGCCACCGGCTCGAGCGTGTTCGACTTCAACGGCGACGGCGCCGCCGAGGTCATCTACAACGACGAGTGCTATTTCCGCATCTACGACGGCGTGACCGCGAGTGTCCTGTTCAAGGAGCACTCCCCGAGCCGCACCCGCACCGAGTACCCGGTCGTGGCCGACGTCGATAACGACGGCAACGCCGAGATCGTGTTCGCCACGTCGAACGAGTCGGACCACTGCGACGAGGGCCGTGATTTCAACAACGGCCTCGAGGTCTGGGGCGATCCCAACGACCTCTGGGTCCCGGCCCGCCGCATCTGGAACCAGCACGGCTATCACGTGACGAACGTGCTCGAGAGCGGCGCCATCCCCGCGCAGGAGCCCGAGAGCTGGAAGTCCTACGGCGGGCGCGCCTACAACCTCTACCGATCGAACCCGCGGTCGTCCGGGATCGCGCCGGACCTCGCGCTGAGCGGCATCCAGATGGCGTCGCCCGACGCGACCTGCGGCGAGCTCACCGACAACATCGACATCACCGTGCGCGTCGAGAACCAGGGCGACCTGCGCGTGGGCCCCGGCGTCGTCGTCAGCTTCCACGGCGAGTGGGACACGCCGGCCGCCTCCGCGCCGCTCCTCGACGCGGGCGGCGCGCCCCTCCAGGCGGTCCTCCGGACCAGCATCGAGCCGCACAGCTCCCTGCTCGTCACGGTGAGCTACAGCGCCGGGAACAACCCGCAAGCGGCGCTGCCCGCCCGCGTGCGCGCGGTCGTCGACGAGGGCGGCGTGGAGCGCGAGTGCAAGGAGGACAACAACGAGCAGACCGTCGCCGTGGACGCCGGCGGCGCGCGCCCGGACCTCCAGCTCCAGATCGGCCGGGTGGCCACCGCGCAGTGCCCCCAGGGGCAGGTCGACGTCCCGACGACGGTCGTGAACGCCGGGTCCGCGCCGGCCAGCAACGTGCGGGTCCGGTACTACGCGGGCGACCCCGCTCAGGGCGGGAAGGTGCTCCACGAGGAGGTCATCCCGGGGCCGATCGCGCCGGGGGCGAGCGCGAGCGTCACCGCCGCGATCAAGAGCTTCCCGTGGAACCTCTCGATCCTGATCCACGGCGTCGTCGATCCGGACAGCGAGATCGACGAGTGCAACGACGGGAACAACCGGAACGCCGCGCCGGACAAGGTCCGGTGCGAGCGCGCCGACTGACGCGCCGCGCGCGGCCGGTGGCGCCCGCGTGCCCCGGCCGGCGCGCGGCCGGGCGGCGCGGCGGCGCGCGAACGCCGTGCGCCTTCTGGGCGGGCGGGGTGCTATGCCTGTGCGCCGCGCCCCCGCGCGCGCCCGGGCCCGCCGGCGGTGCCGCGCGCCGGCGCGCGGCGCGACCAGGACCAGAAGGCCATGCTCGGAACCTCGAACCTCGCGAAGTCCTACGGTGACCGGACCCTCTTCGAGGGCGTCTCGCTCAAGCTCAACGCGGGATCTCGCTATGGCCTGGTGGGCGCCAACGGCTCGGGGAAGACCACCTTCCTCAAGATCGTGGCGGGCGACGAGCCCGCGACGGACGGGAACGTCAGCCTCCCGAAGGACGCGCGCGTGGGCGTGCTCCGGCAGGACCGGTTCCTGAGCGACGAGCAGGTGATCCTGGATCTCGCGATGATGGGCGACCGCATCGTGTGGGACGCGCTCGTCGCGTCGCGCCGCCTCGCCGAGGACGGCGGCGGCGACCCCGGCCGGCTCGCCGACCTCGAGGACCAGATCCGCGCCCACGACGGCTACACCCTGGAGGCGCGCGCGAGCGCCGTGCTGGAGGGGCTCGGCATCCCGGTCGAGGCGCACCGGAGGACGCTCTCCACGCTGTCGGGCGGCTTCAAGCTGCGCGTGCTCCTCGCCCAGGTCCTGCTCGGCGGCTCGGACGTGCTCCTGCTCGACGAGCCCACGAACCACCTCGACATCCTCTCGATCCGGTGGCTCGAGAGGTTCCTCGCCGGCTACAGGGGCTGCGCCGTCGTCATCTCCCACGACCAGCGCTTCCTCGACAACGTGGCGACGCACATCCTGGACGTCGACTACGGGACGATCACCCTCTACACCGGCAACTACGCCGCGTTCGTGGTCGAGAAGCAGGCGATCCGCGAGCGCAAGGAGGCGGAGATCGCGCGCGCCGAGAAGATCATCGCCGAGAAGCGCGCGTTCGTGGAGCGGTTCGGCGCCAAGGCGACCAAGGCGAAGCAGGCGCAGAGCCGGCTCAAGCAGATCGAGCGGATCGAGGTCGAGGAGCTCGCCGAGACGTCGCGGCGCACGCCGGTGTTCCGCTTCGGCATCCAGCGGCCGAGCGGGCGCGACGTGCTCGAGGCGCGGGGCGTCTCGAAGGCGTACGGCGACAAGCAGGTGCTGCGCGACGTGTCGCTGTCGGTCCGGCGCGGCGAGCGGGTCGCGGTGATCGGGCCGAACGGGCTCGGCAAGTCCACGCTGCTCAAGATCCTCGTGGGCCGCCTCGCGCCCGACGCGGGCTCCGCGTCGTGGGGCCACGAGGTCCGCGTCGGCTACTTCGCCCAGGACCACCGGGAGCTGCTCGACGACGCGGCGATGACCCCGCTCTCGTTCCTGTGGGCGGCGTGCCCCGACGAGTCGCCGAGCTACGTGCGCGGCCAGCTCGGCAGGGCGCTGTTCTCCGGCGACGACGTGGAGAAGAGCGTGGGCTCGCTCTCCGGCGGCGAGGCCGCGCGGCTCATCTTCTGCCGCATCCTCGTGGAGCGGCCCAACGTGCTCGTGCTCGACGAGCCGACCAACCACCTCGACCTGGAGGCGATCCACGGGCTCGTGGAGGGGCTCAAGGCGTACGAGGGGACGGTGATCTTCGTCTCGCACGATCGCTTCTTCGTGTCCGAGCTGGCGACGCGGATCCTCGAGGTCACGCCGGGCGGGCCGCGCGATTTCCCCGGCACCTACGAGGAGTACCTGGCCGGCTGCGGCGACGATCACCTCGACGCCGACGCCGTGGTGCTCAAGGCGAAGCGCGAGCACCAGAAGGCGGCGCCGGCGGGGAGCGAGGCCGCGGGCGGCTCGTGGGAGGAGCAGAAGCGGCGGCGCAACCGGCAGAAGGAGCTGCCGGCGCGGCGCGACAAGGTGCTCGCGGCCATCGAGGCGGCCGAGGCGCGCAAGAAGGCGATCTTCGACCTCTACTGCAGCGACGGGTTCTTCGAGCGCACGGACAAGGCGGAGATCGCGGCGCTCAAGGCCGAGGAGGAGGCGCTCGGGCCGCGCATCGACGCCCTCATGGCCGAGTGGGAGCAGCTCGAGCAGGAGATCGCCGAGCTCGGCGCGGGCTGAGCGGCGCGCCGGGCGCCCTGGCTCAGGCGGGGATCTGGGCGATGCCCTCCCGCTCCCAGTGGCGGTGCTGCGCGATCGCCCGGATGAGCTCCGCGCTGAAGGGCGCGAGCCCCGCCGCGGGGTCGCGCAGGGTGACCACGCCCTTGTCCGACAGCGGGGGCCCCGAGGGCTGCGCGGCGGCCAGGGCCACGCCCTGGATGGACGATGACGCGAGGAGCTCGACCCCCTCGCCCGTCGCCCCGATCGCCTTGCAGTGCTTGAACGCCTGGTTGACGAAATGCACCGCCGCGCCCAGCCCCGAGAGCGTCTCGACGCTCTTTCGCCCGCCGGGGACGTAGACCGCGTCGAACTGGACCGAGCGCGCCGTGAGCAGCGACATCTCGGCCTCCACCGTGCTGCCGTCGTCGGCGGTGACCGGCCCGAGCGACGTCGACACCACCCGCGCGTGCGCGCCGGCCGCCTCGAGCGCCGCCCGCACGGCCGCGAGCTCGGCGCCGCTGAACCCGTCCGCGGCGAGCACCGCGACGAGCCGGCTCTTCACGGTGTCCTTCACCGTGTTCTCCATGCTGAGCGCGGGCGACGCGCTCACCGAGCGCTTGCCCGCGGGCGCGCCCGCGGCCTTGCCGCCCGCGGCCGTGCCGCCCTTCGAGGGGACCTGGGGCTGGATCGCGGGCACGGCGACGCCGACGCCCTCGGCGACACGCCGGCCGAGCTCGGCGTCGATCTCGGCGAGCCGCGTGACCATGCGCTCGCGCACCTGCTTGCTCGCGACGTTGCCGAGCTCGAAGCGCGCCGCGTCGACGAGGTGCCGCTTCTCGGGCTCGGAGAGGCTGTTCCAGAAGAGCCGCGGCTGGGTGAGGTGGTCCTTGAAGCTCGCGCTCCGCTCGCGCACCTTCGGCCCGGCGACCCGCTCGGGGTAGTGCACGAAGGCGCCCGTCGTGAACGACGCGGTCATGGGACAGCCGCCGCCGAGCGAGTTCGGGACGTAGTGCGCCCGGCCCTGCTTGATCCGCTGCTGCATGAAGCCGTCGCGGTTCTGGTTGTGCACCGGGGCGAGCGGGCGGTTGATGGGGATCTGCGCGAAGTTCGGCCCGCCGAGGCGGAGGAGCTGGGTGTCGAGGTACGAGAAGTTCCTGATCTGGAGCAGGGGGTCGTCGGTGAAGTCGATCCCGGGCACCACGTTGGCCGTGTGGAACGCGATCTGCTCGGTCTCCGCGAAGAAGTTGTCCGGGTTGCGGTTCAAGGTCAGCTTGCCGATGCGGCGCACCGGCACGAGCTCCTCGGGCACGATCTTCGTCGCGTCGAGCAGATCGAAGTCGAAGGCGAACTCGTCCTCCTCCTCGATGATCTGCACCCCGAGCTCGTACTCGGGGTAATCGCCCCGCTCGATGGCGTCCCAGAGATCGCGGCGGTGGTAGTCCGGGTCCCTCCCGGTGAGCTCGTGCGCCTCGTCCCAGACGAGGGCGTGCACGCCGAGGAGCGGCTTCCAGTGGAACTTGACGAAGCGCGATTTGCCCTGCGCGTCGACGAGGCGGAAGGTGTGGACGCCGAAGCCCTCCATCATGCGGAAGCTCCGCGGGATGGCGCGGTCCGAGAGCACCCACATGGCCATGTGGGTCGACTCCGGCATGAGCGAGATGAAGTCCCAGGCGGTGTCGTGCGCCGTCGAGGCCTGCGGGATCTCCCGGTCCGGCTCCGGTTTGAGCGCGTGGATGACGTCCGGGAACTTGATGCCGTCTTGAATGAAGAAGACCGGGATGTTGTTGGCGACGAGGTCGAAGTTCCCCTCCGGGGTGTAGAACTTCGTCGCGAAGCCGCGCACGTCGCGGACCGTGTCCGCCGACCCGCGGGAGCCGACCACGGTGGAGAACCGCACGAAGACGGGCGTCTTGACGCTCGGGTCCTGCAAGAACCCCGCCTTCGTGTACTCGGCCATCGACTCGTAGACCTGGAAATAGCCGTGCGCCCCCGATCCGCGCGCGTGGACCACGCGCTCCGGGATGCGCTCGTGGTCGAAGCGCGTGATCTTCTCGCGCATGTGGAAGTCTTCGAGGAGCGCTGGCCCCCTCTCGCCGACCTTGAGCGAGTCGTCCGTGCTGTCGATCCGGATGCCCTGGTCGGTCGAGAGGACCGTACCTGTCAGATCCTCGCGGTGGGGCTCCAGGCTCTCGATCTTGGCGTTCGCGCCGCCCCGGGGGCCCGCGCCCTTCTTGCCTTGCTCGGCCATGCGTCCTCCTCGTTCTCCTGCCGGCCAGAGGCCTGCGCAGGTGGCGATTGGATGCGTGGGCGAGGGGCGCGTCGCGCCGAGCGCCCCGGCGCGGGCGAGGCGTCGAGCGGGGGAGTCGAGGGCGGAAGAGGAACGTCGCCGGCGGCGGGAGGTGGCGAGGGCGCCTGTCCCACGCCGCCGCGCATCACCGGGGGTCGATCAGTGGCCCCGGTCCTTGCGGGTCGCCATGTCGATGCCGACGGCGAGCACGAGGATGATGCCCTTGATGATGGGCTGCCAGAAGCTCTCGGTGTTCATGAGGCTCATGCCGTTGTCGAGCGAGGCCATGACCAGCGCGCCGAGCAGCGCGCCCCCGATCGTGCCCTGCCCGCCGAGCAGCGAGGTGCCCCCGATGACGGCCGCCGCGATGGCGTCGAGCTCCATCATCCGGCCGGCGTCTGACGTCGCCGAGCCGACGCGCGCCGTGAGCACGACGCCCGCGATGCCCGCCATCACGCCCATCAGCGTGAACACGGCGATGAGGTGCCGGTTGATGTTGATGCCGGAGTAGAAGGCCGCCTCGCGGTTGCCGCCGATGGCGTAGAGGTGCCGCCCGAACGCGGTGTGCTTCGCGAGCACCGTGAACACGGCCGCGAGCACCAGGACGAGCAGGACCGGGAACGGGATGCCCTCGTACGCGTTCATCAGGGCGGTGAACCCGACCGCGAGCGCCGCGAGCCCGAGCCACGGGAGGCGCGCGGGGCCGCTCGCGCGCGTCCCCTTGTACAGCAGGAAGAGGCAGAGCACGCCCGCGCCCGCCCAGCCGAGCGTGTGCGGCACGTAGGCCTGGCCCACGAACAGGTAGGGGCGCGCCGGCGAGACGGACACGCCGCCCGTGGTGCCGAGCATCGCGCCCTGGAAGATGAGCATCCCGCCGAGCGTGACGATGAATGGGGGGATCCGCAGCCGCGCCACGAGCGCGCCCTGCACGAAGCCGAGCGCCGCGCCGAGCAGGAGCGGCAGGATGAACGCCGCCGGCAGCGGCCAGCCGAGGTTCACGTAGATCATCGCCGACGCCGCGCCGAGCAGGCCGGCGAACGCGCCCACCGACAGGTCGATCTGCCCGGCGACGATCACCAGCACCATGCCGATCGCCAGGATCGAGGTCACCGACATCTGCCGCGCCAGCAGCGTCAGGTTGCGCGGCGTCAGGAACGTGCCGTCGGTCGTGATGGAGAACGCAATCCAGATCGCCAAGAGCGAGCCCACCATCGAGAGGGCGCGCCAGGGAACACGCATGCGAAGCTTCGCCTCGCTCATTCCGTCACCTTCCTCGTTGCTGCGGCCATCACGCGCTCGGCCGTGGCCTCCTGTCGATCGAGGCAGGCCGTCATCCTGCCCTGGGAGAGCACCAGCACGCGGTGGCTCATCCCCAGGAGCTCCGGCAGATCCGAGGAGACGAGCACCACGGCCAGCCCGTCCGACGCGAGCTTGTGAATGAGCTGGTAAATCTCGGCCTTGGCGCCGACGTCGATGCCGCGGGTCGGCTCGTCGAGCAGGAGCACGCGCGGCCCCGCCATCAGCCACTTGCCGATGACGATCTTCTGCTGGTTGCCGCCCGAGAGCTGGTTGGCGAGCGCGAGCGGCCCCGGCGCCTTGGTCCGGAGCGCGCGCATCTGCTCGACCGCCGTCGCCTCCCTGCCGGCGTGATCGATGAACAGCCCCTTCACGAACCGCCGCAGCGTCGCGAGGGTGATGTTGTCGAGCAGCGTCGACTCGAGCACGAGGCCGTAGCGCTTCCGGTCCTCGCTGACGAGCGCGATGCCCGCCGCGATCGCCTCGGCGGGGGACTGGAACGGCGGCGACGGCGGCTGCCCCCGCACCGAGAGCGAGCCGGTGACGCGGCTCGCGGCCGCGCCGAAGATCGTCGAGACGAGCGCGGTGCGCCCCGCGCCCATCAGGCCGCCGACGCCCAGCACCTCGCCCGCCCGCACCTCGAAGCTCACGTCGCGCAGCACGAACCGCCCGGGGTGCCCCGCGTCCTCGACCGACCACCGATCCACCGAGAGCGCGACCGGGCCCTCGGGCTGCGGCGGACAGGGATAGAGGTTCGTCACCTCGCGGCCGACCATCAGCGAGATGACCTTGTCCGGCGAGAGCTCCGCCCGCGGCTGCGTCGTGATCGACCGGCCGTCGCGCAGCACCGTGATGCGATCGGCGATGTCGAAGACCTCCTCGAGCCGGTGGCTGATGTAGATGCACGAGACGCCGCGGGCGCGCAGATCGCGCAGGAGGGCGAGCAGCGTCTGCACGCCCGAGTCGGTGAGCGCCGCCGTGGGCTCGTCGAGCACGAGGATCCGGGCGTCCTTGAGCAGCGCCTTCGCGATCTCGACCATCTGCTGCTGGCCGATGCCAAGGTCCTTGATCGGGCGCCCGGGATCGACGTCGAGCCCCACCCGCTCGAGCGCCCGCCGCGCCAGGGTCTGCACCTCGTCCCAGTCGATGAGCCCCCCGCGGACCGGCTCGCGCCCGAGCACCAGGTTCTCTGCCACCGTGAGCTCGGGCACCAGCGCGAGCTCCTGCGCGATCAGCGCGATGCGGTGCTCCTCGGCGCTGCGCATGCCGCTGAACTCCACCAGGCGGCCGTTCAACAGGATCTCACCGCCGTAGGTGCCTGCCGGGTAGTAACCGCAGAGGATTTTGATGAGGGTACTCTTACCAGCGCCGTTCTCGCCGCAGAGGGCGTGAATCTCCCCCTCCCGCAGGTCGAAGGACACGCCGTCCAGCGCCTTGACGCCGGGGAATTGCTTGGTGATCGATGCGAGCTCGAGGAGGGGCATTGTCCTGGGAGCAGGTGCGGGCGCTGCCACGTTTACCCGGAGCGCCCCGGCGATGCAAGCACTTATTTCAGAGCGCTGTTCGATGGGCGGGCCGCGGGGCCCCGTTCGCCGCGCGGGCTACGTGGACACGCCGACGGCGCAGCGTGGCAGAGAGCCCTCGACGCGAGGGCCCGTGGGGAGGCGGGGGCTCAGGGGCTCAGTTGTAGAAACCGATGTCGTCGATGTAGAGGTCGAACTGGGGCACGGTGCCGAACTGGAAGCTGATGGAGTAGAGCTTCGTCGTATCGATCTGATCCGTGGCCGCCGGGTCGCCCCAGCCGCCCTGCTTCAGGTCCGCAAAGGGGATCGTGAACTGCTGCCATGCCTCGGTGAGGGTGATCTGCTTTTGCCAGTTGTCGCACTGATCCGAGCAAACGCCGCCCTCCGGGACCGTGCTCCGGTCCGAGATCATGACCTGGGCGCTCGTGGCGGAGCCAGCGCCGATCTTGGCCCAGAACGTCACGCCGGTGTACGCCGAGGCGTCATAAGCGATCTTGGTCCCCTCGGGGCTGTTCAGATCGAAGCCGAACGCAGCGCCCCACGTCTCGAAGCCAGACCCCCACGAGCGCGCCGCCATCGTGCTCGCCCCGCGCGCGGGCTCGAGCGCCGTCATGGTGAAAGGCTCCTCCCCGGTCCCCTCCGGATCGGGCGGAGGCATCTGCTCGGCCCCCTCCGTTCCGTCATTGAAGGTGTACCAGTACCCGACCCGGTTCCCCTCGGCCAGGATGCCGTTGTTGTCGTCCTCCATGTCATCGATCATCTCGATGGTCTGGGGGGCGCCGCCGCCCGAGCCCGTCGTCGCCGTCGTCGAAGAGGTCGTATCCGTCCCGGTCCCCGTCGTCGCCGTCGTCGTCGTGGAGGTCGTGTCCGTCCCGGTCCCCGTCGTCGCCGTCGTCGTGGAGGTCGTGTCCGTCCCGGTCCCCGTCGTCGCCGTCGTGGTGCTCGCCCCGGTGCTGCCCGCGCCGCCCGAACCGTCGTCTTCGGCCGCGCCGGCGCACGCCACGAGCGCAGCCGCGCCCAGACCACAGAGCGCCAAGCCAAAACCCCGCAAGAAAATTCTATTCTTCATATCTTCGTGTCTCCGTAAGTACCGCACGCAAGCCAGGCCTTACCCCACGCCGGACATCATGGTTCAAGGCGCCCTGGCCCCATACAGTATCGCCCGGGCGCGCTTCACCCGCAACCTCCTTCTTTCCGCGCTGGAATCGGTGTTTCACGCGCGCCATGGAGAGCGCGCTCACCGCGGAGTCCCGGATGGGCCCGCTCGCAGCGACGATGGAGTCCCCGGAGCATCGTTGAGACGTGAGCGGCTGGATCATCGCGAGTGGCCATGTCCTTGCAACGCGCCCTCGCGGGCTCTCTCGACGAGGCTCGTGGGAGGGACGATGGCAAAAAGGCCATCCGGCGGGCGCGCGCCGCGGCGCAGCGAGGCGCGCGCCGTCCTCCCCGACCGGGCGGGGCAGGGGCTCGCCGGGGGACGCGGGATCAGCGGCCTTGCGAGGGAGGCGCCGCCTGGCCCTGCGCGAGCTTCGCCTGGAGCGCCAGCGCGTGCGCGATGTGGTTCTCCACCTTGCGGCGATAGCGCTGGAACTCCTCCTTCAGGGCCTCATTCTTCACCTTCGGGATGAGCTGCTCGTCGAGCAGCCGCAGGATGAAGCGATGCGATTTGATCTCGGTGGCGAGGTACACTCGATCGAAATCCCTGGGCGACTGCTTGCTGAGGAAGCTCGCGACCATGGAGGAATGGCCGCTGAGCATCGCGCTCGCCCGCGTCGGCTGCGCCTTGATCCCGAGACGCTGGAGAAGCGCGCTCAGGCGGCGCTCCGACTGGCTGTGCGACGCGATCGTCTCACGCGCGAAGTCCCTGATCTCCCGCGTCCGCGCCTGCTTGCGGGCGACGGTCTCCATGGAGATCACGTACCGGTTGAACCCCGAGATCACCCCCGCGAGGGCGCCGTCCGACACCTCCTGCTGCCGGCTCCCCCGCTGCTGGAGCGCCCGCTGCTGGAGCGCCCGCTGCTGGAGCGCCCGCTGCTGCTGCCTCACCTGCAGCTGGCCGTGCTGTCCTCCGCGATGAGCGTGATCCACGACCTCGGACGCCGCCGCGGTGCCGCCGATGACGCTCACCGCCAGCGCGGCGAGCATCGCCGCGCGATGCTTGAAATGATGGCGCATCATGGTCCTATCCTTCCTTCATTCCCGCGGCGCGCGTCACGAGCGAATTCACGGACGCCCGCGGGAGCTCATCACGTCTCAAGCAAACCGCGGACCCGCTCACGACGGAATCGGCGAGAGCGCATTGCCCGTCCCGGACCTCGAGCGGGCGCACGGAGAGCAATCGCCGCGCACCAGGGCGAGTCACCGGCGCGCTCTCCAGCGCTCTCGTGTCGATGTCCGACGCCCCTCGCCATCCATGCAAAGAAGCGACCTGCGCGAGAGTCGATCTCTCCGGAAGAGGCCGGTTTCACCCGCCCTCGCGCCGCGCCGGGAAATCCTTTGGGCGGGCGGCGGGAGGGGTTGCGGGGCGCGTTCGCCGGTGGTCAAGTGAGGCGTGGCGCGGAGAGGCCCTGGCCGCCTCGCGCCGCGGCGACGAGCTCGACCGGAGGCCCTGGCACATGGCGGACCGCGGCTTCATCCTCACGCCCACCTACCGGATCGTCGCCGGATGCCCGGAAATCCATCTCTATTCGGTGATGGAGGACGGCGAGCCGGCGCTCGTCATCGAGGACAGGTTCAGGCCCTACTTCTTCGTCCGCGCCCGCGACGAGGACGCCGCGCGCCGGCTCGCCGGCGGCCGCGCCTCGCCCGCGCCGCTCGCGACGCTCGACGGCGAGCCGGTCCTCCGCGTCGACGCCGCGCTCCCCCGGGACGTCGCGTCGCTGCGCGCGCGGCTCGGCGACGCCGGCGTCGAGTGCCTCGAGGCCGACGTGCGCTTCGCGTACCGCTTCCTCATCGACCGCGGCATCCGCGGCGCGTTCGAGGTCACGGGGCCGTTCGAGCGCCGCCGCGGCACAGGGCGCGTGTACCGCAACCCGACGCTCGCCCCGGCCGCCTTCGTCCCCCGCCTGCGCGTGCTGTCGCTCGATATCGAGACGAGCCTCGACGGCGAGCGGCTCTACTCCATCGGCCTCGCCGGCGCGGGCGGCGACCTCTGCCTCCTCGTGCGGGACGGGCCGGCGCTCGACGGGCTCCCGGCCCACGTCGAGCAGCTCCCCGACGAGCGCGCGGTCCTCGAGCGCTTCCTCGCGCACGTGGCCGAGGTGGACCCCGACGTCCTCACCGGCTGGAACATCCCGGATTTCGATCTGCCCGCGCTCCAGCGCTACTGCCGCCGCGCCGGCCTCGCGTGCGCGCTCGGCCGGGGCGACGACGAGCTCGCGATCCTGCGCGATCCGGGCTTCTCGCGCGAGGCGCGCGCCGTCCTGCCGGGGCGCGTGGTGCTCGACGGCCTCGCGCTCCTCCGCAGCGCCTTCATGCGCCTCGACGATTACCGCCTCGAGACCGCCGCGCAGGCGATCCTCGGGCGCGGCAAGCTGTTCGGCCCCGACGACCGGGGCGCGCAGATCGAGGCGTCGTACCGCGACGATCCGGCGCGGCTCGCCGAGTACAACCTCGAGGACGCCCGCCTCGTCCGCGATCTGCTGGAGAAGACCGGCCTCATCGAGCTCTCGGTGCGGCGGAGCCTGCTCACCGGCATGCAGCTCGACCGGGTGGGCGCGCAGATCGCCGCGGTCGACTCGCTCTATCTGCCCGCGCTCCGCGCCCGGGGAAAGGTCGCGCCCTCCGTGTCGAGGGGCGCGCCGGACGAGGAGGTCGAGATCGCCGGGGGCCTCGTCCTCGAGCCGCTCCCCGGGCTCTATCGCAACATCCTGGTCTACGATTACAAGAGCCTTTATCCGAGCCTCATCCGCACCTTCAACATCGACCCCGTGACCTTCGCCGACGGGGAGGGCGCGCCGCCCGAGGCGCTCATCGTGACGCCGGGCGGCGCGGCGTTCCGGCGCGGCGAGCCGGGCATCCTCCCCGAGCTGGTCGCGCGGCTCTGGGACGAGCGCGCCGAGGCGCGGCGGGCGGGCGACGAGCGCGGCGCCCTGGCCACCAAGATCCTCATGAACTCGCTGTTCGGCGTGCTCGGCTCCCCCGCGTCACGCCTGTTCTCCCCCGCCATCGCCAACGCCATCACGAGCGCCGGACAGCACGTCATCCAGCTCGCGGCGAGGGCGGTGCGGGACGCGGGACACCGGGTCCTCTACGGCGACACCGACTCGCTGTTCGTGGACATCGGCGAGCCGGACGCCGCCCGCGCCCGCGCCCGCGCCGAGGAGCTCCGCTGCGCCGTCTCGGCGGCCGTGTCCGCCGAGATCGCGCGTCGCTTCGGCTGCGAGAGCCGGCTGGAGCTCGAGTTCGAGAAGGTCTACGCGCGCTTCTTCCTGCCCGAGCTGCGCGGGGCCGCGCAGGGCAGCAAGAAGCGGTACGCGGGCCTCGTCGCCGGGGACGGGGGCGACCGGCTCGAGATCGTCGGGCTCGAGGCGGTGCGCAGGGACGCGAGCGCCGTGGCGCGGCGCTTCCAGCGGGAGCTCCTCGACCTCGTCTTCCACGATCGCCCGGTCGAGGGCTTCGTGCGGGGCTTCGTGGCGGAGCTCCGCGCCGGCCGCTTCGACGCGGAGCTCGTCTACAAGAAGGCGCTGCGGAAGCCGCTCGGCGCCTACACGAAGACCACGCCGCCGCACGTCAAGGCGGCCCGCAAGATGGGCGGGGACGTGGGCCGCATCGTGGCGTATGTCATCACCCGCGCCGGCCCCGAGCCGGCGGGCGCGACGACCGCGCCGCCGGACTACGATCATTACGTGTCGCAGCAGCTCAGGCCGATCGCGGACTCGGTGCTGCGGTGGCTCGGCGGGGCCGACTTCGACGCGATGACCGGCGCGCGGCGGCAGCTCTCGCTGTTCTGAGCTCTCCCCCCCGCGCGCGCGGCGCTCACCTCGCCTTGAGCGCGTCGGCGACCATCGCGCGCGCCTCGTCGAGCACGCGGTCGAGGTGCGCCTGATCCTTGAAGCTCTCCGCGTAGATCTTGTAGACGTCCTCGGTGCCCGACGGCCGCGCGGCGAACCAGCCGTCCTCGGCGACGACCTTGAGCCCGCCGATCTCGCCGCCGTTGCCGGGCGCGCGGGTGAGCTTCGCGGTGATCGGCTCGCCCGCGAGGGTCGTGGCGCGCACCGCGTCGGGGGAGAGCTTCTTGAGCACGCTCTTCTCGGCCGGCGTGGCCGGCGCGTCGATGCGCTTGTAGAGCGGCGCGCCGAAGCGCGCTGTCAGGTCGCGGTAGTGCTCGGCGGGGTCGCGGCCGGTGCGCGCGAGGATCTCGGCGGCGAGCAGGTCGAGGAGGATGCCGTCCTTGTCCGTCGACCACACCTCGCCGTTGCGACGCAGGAACGAGGCCCCCGCGCTCTCCTCGCCGCCGAAGCCGAGCGAGCCGTCGAGCAGCCCGTCGACGAACCACTTGAAGCCGACCGGCACCTCGCAGAGCGGCCGGCCGAGGTGCTTCGCCACCCGGTCGATCATGCTGCTCGAGACGAGCGTCTTGCCCACCGCCGCGTCGGGCCGCCAGAGCGGGCGGTTCTGGTACAGGTAGAACACCGCCACGGCGAGGTAATGGTTCGGGTTCATCAGCCCGGCGCTGCGCGTGACGATGCCGTGACGATCCGAGTCGGCGTCGTTGCCGAACGCGATGTCGTAGTCGCCCTTGAGCGCGATGAGGTTCGCCATCGCGTACGGCGACGAGCAGTCCATGCGGATCTTGCCGTCGTGATCGAGGGGCATGAAGCCGAAGGTGGGGTCGACGACCTGGTTCACCACCGTCAGATCCAGCCCGAACTTCTCGGCGATCGGCCCCCAGTACGCGATGTTCGAGCCGCCGAGCGGGTCGACGCCGAGGCGCAGCTTCGCGCCGCGCACGGCCTCGAGATCGACGACGTTGCCGAGATCGGCGACGTAAGGGCCGATGTAGTCGTACGGGTGGGTCGTCGGCGCGCGCAGCGCGGCCTCGTACGGGACGCGCCTGACGCCCGCGTTGCCCGCGCGGAGCAGCTCGTTGGCGCGATCCTCGATCCAGCCGGTGACGGTGGTGTCCGCCGGCCCCCCGTTCGGCGGGTTGTACTTGATGCCGCCGTCCTCGGGCGGGTTGTGCGAGGGCGTGATCACCACGCCGTCCGCGAGCCCCGAGGCGCGCCCGCGGTTCTGGGTGAGGATCGCGTGCGAGATGACCGGCGTCGGCGTGACGCCGCCGCGCTCGGCGATGAGGACGTCGACGCCGTTGGCCGCGAGGACCTCGATGACGCTGCGCTGCGCCGGCTCCGAGAGCGCGTGCGTGTCCATGCCGAGGTAGAGCGGGCCCGTCGTGCCCTGCTTCGCGCGGTAATCGCAGAGGGCCTGGGCCACCGCGAGGACGTGCGCCTCGTTGAAGCTGCGTCGCGCGGCCGAGCCTCGGTGACCCGAGGTGCCAAAGGCGACGCGCTGCTGCGGGTCGCTCGGGTCGGGGCGCTCGCCGTAGTACTGCGCGCGCAGCTTGTCCGGATCGATCAGCACATCGGACGGGGCCCTGCGGCCCGCGAGGGGATGGAGCGCCATGGGCGTTCGCATAGTCGAGAGCGCGGAGCGAGCCAACCCCCGCACGACGCGCCGCCGCGCGCGATATCAGAGCGGGCGGTCCCTCGCCGCCGCCTCGAGCCACGCAGCGCACGCGCCGTCGTCGGCGGGCGGCGCCTCGCCCTTCAGCAGGTACCACGCCTCGCGGTGCAGCGCGCGGCCGCCGGGCTCCACGCGCTGCAGCGGCCCGAGCGACTCCACCTCGAGCATGTCCTGGTTCGTGAACGTCTCGAAGTTGCACCCCATGTCCGGGTACGTGGCCCCCTCGACGAACGGGAACCGCTTCAGGAACACGTTGCCGTGGTTCGCGTACGCCGCGACCCCCTGGCTCACGAGCATGCCCACCTTCTGCGGGCCCTCGCCGGCCACCTGCCGCAGGCGAACCACGCGCTTGCCGAAGGTCCATCGGGGATCGCTCATGTCGCTGTAGGACCAGAGCACGAGCGGCCGCGCGGGCAGGACGCGCTCGGGGTGAGGGAAGAACGGCGCTTGCGGGAAGATGCACTCGCCGCCCCCGGCCATCACGGAGAGGGCCCACGGCGTGAACTCGACCGCAAAGGCGCCCTGGTTCTCGATCGCGTGATCGAGGACGAACCTGCCGGCCGCGACGTCCGCCGTGATGCGGAGCTCCTTCTGCATCCCGTTCCTGTCCGGCGGGGGGCGGAAGACGTGGGTGTCCCCCTCCTGCCTGTGCTCCACCGGGTCGTTGTCGGGCTGCAGGGTCCTGCGCTCGTCCTCCGGGCCGATCCAGAGCCGGTGACCGCCATAGAACCGGTAGTCGGTGCCGCCGGTCGCGCCGAGATCGCCGGGGATCTCGGCGAGCTCGTTCGGGCCGCCGATGACCCCGTACCGGATGATCCGCGGGCCGACGTCGAGCGTGACGATGAGCTCCGTGTCGCCGCAGACGAGCCGGGCGGCGTGCTGCCAACCACCGTAGGGGATGATCTCCATGACCGCGGTCTCGTAGCGCAGAACCGGAGCGGGGTTCAACCCCGACCATCACCCCGCCGCGTGCAACCGGTCACACCGCGCCGTCATCGAAGCTACGGCGAGGTGTGACGCGATTGCCAACAGGCGACGCGGACAATCGCGCGCATGAAACGTCGCGACCTCTTGCGCACCTCCGCCGCCACGGCGGCCTTCGCCCTCGGCTCACGGTTCTGGCGACACGCCTTTGCCGCGCCCGCCCGCCCCGGGACGAGCCCTTACGGCCCCCTCGCCGCCACGCCCGACAGCAACTGGCTGCGGCTGCCCGCCGGCTTCACCTCGCGCGTGATCGCGATGACGGGGGTGCCGGTCGCCGGGACCTCGCACATCTGGCATGTGGCCCCGGACGGCGGGGCTTGCTTTCCGCTCGCCGACGGGGGCTGGGCCTATACCTCGAACAGCGAAGTGCCGTTGATCGGCGGCGCCGCCGTGGTGCGATTCGATGCCGGGGGGCGCGTGACGGGCGCCGACACGATCCTGAGCGGCACGACCTCGAACTGCGCGGGCGGCCCGACCCCGTGGGGGACATGGCTGTCGTGCGAGGAATGGGACGGAGGCAACGTGTTCGAGTGCTACCTCGACGGACGGCCGGCGGAGCGGCGCTCCGACCTCGGGACGTTCGCGCACGAGGCCGTCGCCGTGGATCCCGACGAGCGCCGCCTGTACCTGACCGAGGATCGCCCGAACGGCAGGTTCTACCGCTTCACCCCGGATCGCTATCCGTCCCTGGCCAGCGGGCGCCTCGAGGCGGCGCGCGTCAGCTTCGGCGCGGACCGCCTGAGCGGCACGGTCACCTGGACGCGCGTCGAGAAGTGGCTCCCGGCGGCGCTCAACCCCTTCACGTCCGGGCGCACCACGGCCTTCGACGGCGGCGAGGGCTGCTGGTACGACGATGGAGTCGTGTACTTCACGACCAAGGGGGACAACCGGGTCTGGGCCTACACGCCGGCGAGCTCCGGCATCGAGTGCATCTACGCCGCCGATCTCTACCCGGAGTCCCCGCTGCGCGGCGTCGACAACCTCGTCGTCTCGCGCTCCGGCGACCTCTTCGTGGCCGAGGACGGCGACGACATGCAGATCTGCCTCATCACGCCGGACCGCGTCGTCGCCCCGTTCCTGAAGCTCGAGGGGCACGCCGGCTCGGAGATCACCGGCCCGGCATTCAACCCTGCCGGCGACCGGCTCTACTTCAGCTCGCAGCGCGGGCTGGACGGGATCGGGATCGGCGTCACCTTCGAGGTGAGCGGCCCGTTCCGGCGCTGACGGCCGCCCTCGCCTCACGCGCGGGTGCCGACGAAGCGCTCCGGGGGCGCGAAGTCGGCCGGGTGTCCGCCGAGGCCGAGCGCGATGGTGCGCTGCCAGTGGCGGTCGCCGAGGGCGAACGCGAGGTCCTGCAGGGAGGGGATCGCGTGCGCGCGGCTCGACGCGGCGGCGACCGCGCGGACCAGCGGGACCGTGAGGCGCGAGCGCGACCGGGGCACCCCGAGCTGGTCGGCGAGCGCCTCGCCCAGCACGGCGCGCGAGATGCTGGCGAACACGGACGCGACCTGCTCGGCGCGCCGGCGCTCGCGCTCGGTCCGCGCGCCGCGGACGGCGTGGTGGAGGAGCGCGTCCACGAGCGCGCGCGAGTCGTCGTCCGGCGCGCCCTGCGTGGCGAAGATCATCTCGGCCAGGCGCAGGGCCTCGGCGTAGGACCCGGGGATCAGCTCGGGCTCGACGCCGATGACGTACGCGACGTAGCGCCAGAGGTGGACGAGCTCCTCTCTCTGGGCGGGCGAGACGCGGTAACCGAGCTTGTCCAGGCCGTCGAGCACCGCGACCGAGAAGAGCAGCGCGGTCGCGACCATGTCGTGCTGGTTGATCGGCTCGCCCCAGAGCGCGGTCTGCCAGCCGCCGCTCGCGCGGACGAGCCGCCGCACCTGGGCGTGCATGACGCGCACCTTCACGGTGATCGCGAACCCCTCGCCGGAGCGACGCATGCCGCCCGGCTGGCTCACGGCGTGGACGAACCGGCCTGTCTCGGCGAGGCGACGCGCGGCCTGCTCGCGGAGCCTGCCCGAGAGGACGAGCGGCTTGTTGCCGCCGGGCGAGGCGTACCCGAGGATGAGCGACTGCATCGCGAGCACGATCCTGCCGAGCACGCCCGTCCGCAGGAACATCGTCCCGCCGCGGCGCACCGCCTCCCAGTCCACCCAGAGCGGCACGTGGTCGACCGCCGCGAAGAGCGCGCGCACCTCGGCGGGCGCGTCGGGCACGGCGTCGATCCCGCGGGCGAGGGCGGCCTCCAGGAGGCGGAACCCCTGGCCTCGGGGCATCGTGGCGCACGCGTCCACGACGGCATCGGCGAGCGGATCGACGCGGAGGAGGAAGGGCGCGAGGCGATCGAGCTGGTCTCCGAAGCGGCCGCGAGCGGCCGCCGTGTCCTGGAAGCGCGCAGGGATCAGCGCGTCTCCCGTGCGGTGATGTCGCTCCCTCTTCACACAGCCGGGCTCGTGCAAGGCCTGGACCGCTGGCCCGACAGGCCACGAGAAGGCATGATCTTCACTCGACTTCGACCGGGTCGTCCGCTGGCCTGGCCGTCACGAGCCCCTCGGACGGAGAGCGCTGGATTCCCCTTCAAGACGGGAGACGGGCTCAAGAGCGAAAGACCGAGAGAGCTCGCTGGCCGTCGTCGGCGCGAGGCCGGTCGCCTTCCGCCGTGACAGGCAGAACCTGAGCCCCTCCCGGAGGCTGCGCATCGGACGCAGCTCGTCGAGCGAGACGCCGATCGTGACGAGCGTCTCGGCGACGTGGCCGCCCAGCCCCGTGACGATGCAGCTCGCGCCGAGGAGCCGCACGGCCTGGGCCAGCTTGACGAGGTGCTGGGCGGTCATCGTGTCCACCACCGTCACGCCGGTCAGATCGAGGATCACCCACTCGACGTCGCTGTCGTCCGCCACGCGCGCGAGGAGCCGCTCGGTCACCTCGACGGCCCGCATCGAGTCGAGGAGCCCGACGAGCGGGAGCGTGAGGATACCTTGCCAGACATCGATGATCGGCACCGAGAGCTCCCGGATCGCGACCTCCTGGCGCTGGATCGTCCGGAGCTGGGTCTCGAGCTCGCGCTTGGAGGCGGCGAGCTCGTCGAGCGCCTGCGCGCTCTTCTGCTTCGCCTCCGAGAGCTCCGACAGGAAGACGCGCAGCGCCTCCTCGATCACCCCGAAGGTGTCCTGCTCGACCGACTCGAGGTGCTTCAGGGCGAGCTCGATCTCTCCCGCGGAGGCCAGCGCGATCGCGTCGATGACACGCTGCATCCGGAGCTCGTCGAGAGAGACCGCGTTCTCGAATTCGTGCATGGGTTCCTGTGCGCACAGCGGGGTTGGACTGCGGGACGGCGCGACGCCCTGTCGCTCCGGGGAGGCGCGGCGTCCGGTTCACCGGCGAGCTGATGATCGGAGCTGTTCGTGGCGCACGAGCTCACACGCCGAGCGCCACCTTACCTTGCACCTTGTTTTCCCGTTTGCTGGACGACCACCACGGCACTTGCGCTCGATCCAGACGAGATCAATAGCCGATCTCCGGCACGACGGGAAGGGAGCGACGCCCTCGCGCCCCGCGCCGGCTCCCCGGGGATCGCGCGATCTCGCGGCGCGCGCGACCCCACGCGGTCGAGCGCGCCGCTCCCCGGCCACCCATCGATGCGCTCTTACTCTCCTCCACCGATCGCCGCGATCGGGCCGAGGGGCCTGACGAACGCGACGCGGTCCAGCCCCGGCCCGTCGTAATCGCGCTTCACGGGTCGACCGTCGACCTCGAAATCGCCGGGCTCGGCCCGGAACCCGAGCCGGTGGTGGAACGCATACGAGCCCGTGTTCATGGGCGACGTGACGGAGCGTACCGCCGTGCACCCGAGCGCCGCGGCGCGCGCGAAGAACCGCTCGTAGAGCGCGCGCCCGACGCCGCGCCCGCGCAGCTCGGGCCGGACGCCGACGAAGTGGATATAGGCGTCTTCAGGGTGGCTCTCGGAGCGGAACCCCACGAGGAAAGCGGCGATCTCGCCCTCTTGCTCGGCGATCTCGCTCAGCGGCCCGAAGTGCTGAAAGAACAGCCGAGGGAGCAGGAGCGAGCGCTCCAGCTGCCTTCGGGCGCGCACCTCGGGCGACTCGTCGCCGAGCGCCCCCGCCCACCAGGACGAGAGGACGGACAGCACGCGGCCGTGATCGGGCTCGACCACCGAACGAAATCTCATGGCATCAAGCATCCATGTCTCCTAGCACGCCGCGGCGCGCCGCCCTCCGCTCAAGCGCCCCGCTCCGGGACGAGCACCCTCCCCCGCTGCCCGGCGGTGTCGTACTCGCGGCAAACGCTCTCCCCGATGGCCGCCGCCTGCCCGGACGCGACGAGCGCCACGCAGGCGCCGCCGAAGCCCGCGCCGGTGAGGCGCGCGCCGAACACGCCCGGCGTCGCCTGGAGCAGCGCGACCAGCGCGTCGAGCGCCGGCACGGACACCTCGTAGTCGTCGCGCAAGCTCGCGTGCGACGCGTTCATGCGCTCGCCGAACGCCCCCGCGGAGAGCCCCTCGGCCGCCTCGAGCACCCGCCGGTTCTCGGTGATCACGTGCCGCGCCCGCCGCGAGAGCGGCTCCGGCAGCGCCGCCGCGGCGGCCGGATCGGGCACGTCGCGCAGCGCGCGCGCGCCGAGCCGCCGCGCGGCCTCCTCGCACTCGGCCCGCCGCTCGTTGTAGCCGCTGCTCGCCAGCGTGCGCGCGACGCCGCTGTCGATGACGAGGATCTCCGCGCCCGCGGGGAGCGGCAAGAGCCGCCGCGCGAGCGTGCGCGTGTCGAGGAAGAGCAGGTGCCGGGCGTCCGCGAGGCTCGACGCCATCTGATCCATGATACCGCAGTTCACCCCGGCGAACTCGATCTCCGCGCGCTGCCCGAGCTCGGCGATCCGCTCGTCCGAGAGCGCCGCGCCGGTGAGGGACCGCAGCGCGCGCAGGGCCGCGACCTCCAGCGCCGCGCTGCTCGAGAGCCCTGCGCCCATGGGCACACGGGAGCTCACGTGCACGCAGAGCGGCGGCACAGCGAACCCCTCGCGCTCGAAGAGGCGAATGCAGCCGAGGAGGTACCGCGCGAAGCCCGGCGGCGCCGGCTCGTCCGCGGCGCCGCCGGCGGAGAGCGTCGCGCGCTCGTCGAGATCGGCGGCGTAGAGGTGATGCCGCCCATCGGGGCTCGGCCCCAGCGCGACGGTCGTGCGCTGCGGTATCGCGGTGGGCATGACGAATCCATCGTTGTAATCGGTGTGCTCGCCGAGCAGGTTCACGCGCCCGGGGGCGCTCTCCCGGACCGCGGGCGCCGCCCCGAAGACGGCCTCGTAGGCGCGCGCCCCCCCTGCCCCGCCCTCCGCCGCCCCGCCGCTCATCGCGCCTCCTCCTCGGCCGACAGGTCGACCGGCACGGCCGCGAGCTCGCGCGCCTTGTCCTCCGGCAGCACATCCATCGCGAACATCCCGGCGCCGAGCTCGGTCCCGGCGAGGTACTTGAGCTTGTCGGGCGTCCGGTACGGCGGCCAGAGCTCCGCGTGCAGGTGCGCCTCCGGGTGAGGCTCGCCGTCGGTCGGCGCCTGATACCAGACCTGGAGATAGGGGAGCTTGCGACCCCACAGCCCATCGTATTTCAGGACCGTCGTCTTGAGCGCCCGCGCGAGATCCGCGCGCTGCTCGGGCGCGAGATCGCAGAAGGTGGCCACGGGCCTCGTCGGCGCGACCCACGCCTCGTACGGGTAGCGGGCCCAGGCGGGCACGAAGGCCACGGCGTGGTCGCCCTGATAGAGCATCCGCGCGCCCTCCTCGATCTCCTTCCGGATGAGGTCCTCCAGGAGCCCCCGCCCGTGCTCCTTCCAGAACGCCTCTTGCTGCGCCAGCATGCGCGCGGGGATCGGGGGCACGAACGGATAGGCATAGATCTGCCCGTGCGGGTGGTGCAGCGTGACGCCGACCTCGACGCCGCGGTTCTCGAAGGGCATCACGTAATCGATGTGCGGCAGGCCGCCGATCTCGCGGGTGCGATCCGCCCAGACCTCCAGGAGGAGCTCGATCTGCGAGAGCGGGAGCGCGCCCAGCGAGGCGTCCGCGTCCTGCGTGAACACCACGACCTCGCAGACCCCGGTGGCCGGGGCCGTCTCGACCAGGCTCGCGGGGGGATCGTGCGCCGTCGTCACCAGGGTGGGAAAGCGGTTGTCGAAGACCGCGATATCGTAGCGCCCGGCCGGGACCTCGGTCGGGAACGCCGGATCTCGCGTCGGCCCGAGCGGGTTGTACTCCGGCGGCGGGAGGAAGGTCCGGCCTTGCCGGTGGCTCGCGTAGGCCACCCACTCTCCGCGCAGCGGGTGCCAGCGGAGGTGGGGATTGGCCTGGAGCGGCTCGCTGCTCGGGCTCGGGGCATCGAGGTCGCCCTCGATGGGCAGCCTGCTGTACACCGTCAGCTTGCGTCCGTCGGGCTTCTGCAGGGTCCTTGCGTGCACCTCGGTCTCCTATCGATGCCCGGGCATGACAGCAAGAAGCGTGCGCCCCCGACGTCACCCCCCTGGCGAGGCCGCCCGCGCGGTGGAGGAGGGGCACGCTGGGGGCTCCCCGGAGGGGCTGGAGTGCAGGCGGGCCATCAAAGGGGCCCGCCGGAACGAGAGGCCCCGGAGGGGAGCACCCCACGCGCCCCTCCTCCACCGCGCGGGCGAGCGGAGCCGCTCAGCTCGCGCGATCCTCGAGGGCCCTCGACGCCAGCGCGGCGTCGAAGAACGCGCACAGCTCGTCGTGCCGCGCGCGCGCGTCGGCGCGGCCTACCTCGATGAGCCGGCCCGCGAACTCCCCGTCGAACAGGAGGTAGGACAGGAAATCGGCCTCGCGCCGCTCGTCCCCCTCGGCGAGGCGCCGCATCACCCGGCCGAGCACGCTGGTCGTGCGCGCGCGGAACGCCGGGGATCGCACGAACTCCGCCGACAGCCCGCCGATGTCCTCGGACGCGCGGATGAGCAGCGACCGGAGCGGCCGGAGCGTGCGCCCCGGCGGGAGCGCCTCGTTCAGCTCGCCGAGGAAGCCCTCGCCATAGCGGCGCTTCCCCGCCTCGAGGATGCTGTTGATGCTCTCGAGGCGCGCGATGTCGTTGTCGATCCGGTCGAGCATCAGCGCGTTCAGCGCCTTTCCGAGCACGAAGAGCGGCCCCGGGAAGCTCGGCGCCTCGCGCTCGGCCGTGCGCGACGCGGGCTCGATGTAGCGCGGGTTGACGACGATCACGCCGTCGGCCCCGAGCCGCCGCGCCGGCGACAGCGGGACGTTCTGGCGCAGCCCGCCGTCGCAGTAGAGCTCGCCGTCGATGCTGACCGGCCGGAACAGGATGGGGACCGCGGACGAGGCGAGCGCGTGGTGGGCGCGGAGCGCGGCGGCGCGCGGGGCGATCGTCGGGTCGTGGCTCCAGGGCGGCAGCCCGGGATCGCGGCGGTGGACGAAGACGACCGTGCGGCCGCTCTTGACCAGCGTCGTCGACACGGTCACCGCCGACAGGAGCCCCCGGGCGAGGTGCTCGTCGATGCGCTCGAAGGGGACGGCGTCCTCGATCTGCCGCTCGAGGCCGGACGTGTCGAGCAGCGCGGGGTGGCGGCCGCTCGAGGGCGGGCTCCCGCCGGCGCCGCGGAGCAGGTCGTGCCCGACCGCGAGCACGCCGCGCACGTCGAGCCGCACGAGGTCGTCGATGCGCAGGCGCGTCCACACGTCGGCGAGCCGGCGGGCGCGGCTCCGCGGCTCGTCCGCGAACGCCGCGAGCCCGCAGACATTGATGGCGCCGACCGAGGTGCCGCACAGGATATCGAGCGGGACGTCGCGGCCGAGATCGCGGGAGACCTCCTCGAGGATGTGCTGCACGACGCCGACCTCGTACGCGCCGCGGGCCGCGCCGCCGGCGAGCACGAGCGCGATCTTGGGCGAGCGGCCATTCCGGGTCGAGGCGGGCGAAAGGTCGGCCATGCTCGCAGAGTACCATGGTCGCCCTCGCCGGAGCGGCCCTGAAGCGCGCTCGCGCGCGCCGCGTGTGCGTCCGGCGCGCGCGTCCCAGGGGGGCGCGCCACGTGCGCCATGTATGCTGTTGCACGCGTCGCGTGGCATTGCGCTGTATCCTCGCGCTCCAACTACATCCGCCGTCGTCGCGCGGCTGCGCGACCGTGTGCTACATCCACCGCGCGCGGGAATGGAGGCGTCCGATGACGGCAATCTACCTGGTCCTCGCCTACCTCCTCGGAGCGATCCCGACAGGCTACCTCTATGCGCGCCTCGTGCGAGGGGTCGATATCCGCGCGATCGGCTCGGGGAACATCGGCGCGACGAACATCCTGCGCGCCTTCGGCTGGAAGCCCGGCCTCGCCGTGCTGGCCGCGGACATGGCGAAGGGCGCGGTGGTGGCCGGGCCCCTCGCGTCATGGCTCGGCGGCGCGCCGGGCGGGTGGGTCGCCGCGGCGGGCGGCCTTGCGGCGGTGCTGGGGCACGATTACACGGTGTTCCTGGGGATGAGGGGCGGCAAGGGCGTCGCGACCTCCTGCGGTGTGCTGCTCGTGCTGGCGCCGCGGTCCACGCTCGCGACGCTGGCCGTCTTCGCGGCCGTCGTGCGGGCGACCCGCAGGGTCTCCGCGGGCTCCCTCGCCGGCGCGCTCGGACTGCCCCTCTTCCTCTGGCTGCTCGGCGAGCGGCAGCCCCCGGTCCTCTGGCTCTCGCTGCTCCTCTGCGCGTTCATCTGGCTGAAGCACACCCCGAACCTCCGGCGGATCCTCGCCGGGACCGAGCCCACGATCTCGTTCGGGAGGCGGCGCGAGCCGATGCGGGACGAGGGAGGAGCCGGGGCGGCGTGCGCCGGAGCGCCCCGCGAGGACGAGCGGCGCTGAGCCCCGGACCGAGCCGCTCCCCGGGCGGCGCGCTCATTTGACGAGGGTCGTCGCATAGAGCACGACGCCGCGCCGGTCGATGAACTCGAAGCGCAGCGCGCGCCCCTCGAGCTGCATGTAGGCAAAGCCCTCGATCTCGTCGGTGTAGAAGAGCTGCTTCGGGTCGGTCGGGACGAGGGCAGACGCCGGGCGGGTCTTCGAGCCGGCGCCGCTGACGGCGAAGTACGTCCCGGGGCAGCGCTCGTCGCGCCCCTTGTCGATGAACTCGAGGTTGTGATCGTGACCGGCCATGTACATGTCGGCCCCGCAGTAGATCGCCTGCTGCATGTCGAACATCCCGGGCGGCTCGTTGTCGAAGAAGTGCTCCCCCGAGGTGTAGCGGGGGTGATGGCCGAAGACGATCTTCCAGGTGGCGTCCGACGCGGCGACCCGCGCGCTCATGTCGGCCGCCTGATCTCCGGAGATGAAGTCGACGGTATCGATCCCGAAGAGGTGCACGTCGCCGATGCGCACATCGTAATACGGCGCGGGCATGCGCCACTTGTCGCTCCTCCGCATGCCCGGCCCGTCCCCCACGGGCAAGAGGGTATAGGCGATCTGCGCCTGCCGCGCGCCGTTGCTGGTGGGGCCGTGGTCGTGGTTGCCGAGCACGGCGAAGAAGGGGAGGCCGTTCAGTCCTGGCCTGTCATACGGCTGCTCGAACTTCGGCCCCCACTGCGGGTCGTCGGTGGCGAGCACGCCGTGATTGTAGAAGTTGTCGCCGTTCATCATCACGGCGTGACAGCCGCCCACCGCGAGGCATTTCTCGCTCATCCTGTCGGCGACCTCGTTCTGCGCGAGGTTGCCCTCGCCGGTGTCGCCCACCGCGATGATCCGGGCGTCCCGGCCCGCGCCCTTCGGGCCGCCCGCGCCGCCCGCGCCGGCCCCGGCCTCCGCGCCAGCGGCGCCGCCCCCGCCGTCCGCGCCGGCGGCCGCGGTGCTCCCGCCGCTCGTGGCGGTGCCGCTGCCCTCGTCCGCGCCGGCGGCCGCGGTGCTCCCGCCGCTCGTGACGGTGCCGCCGCGCTCGCTCGCGCCGCCCGCGCCGGTCCAGTCACGCTCTGTCCCGGGCTGCGCGCCGTCGAGCAGGGTCGTCGCGAGGTCCGCTCGACCGCAGCTCACGGAGGCGACGGCCGGCCATGCGAGGAGGATGGCCGCCGCGCGCCTCACGGCGCCGGCGAGCGGACGTGCTGTCACCGCACGAGGAGGCTTCATCAGGCGTCCATTCTATCGAAGGCCGGCCGCCGATCCTTCATCACGGTCGGACATCGACCGTCCGCGCACGCGAGCGGGAGCGAAAGGCCCTGACATTTCTCTTGACAGACGCGGAGTCCGAGCGTATCGAAGTTGAACATCACTTTCAATATCAACAACGAGACGGAAGGAACCGAGGATGCCTCCTGCCCGATGCTCACCCCGATGCGCGGCGCGCACCGCGCGCCCCTGGTCCGGCGCGCACAAGGAAGAGGGAGCCCTGTGAGCGCCCGCGCTCCCCTCCCGCTGGGCCTCCAGCGCCCGTCCGCCGTCGAGCCTCCGCGCGCCGAGGGCTGGCCTCCGCCGCCGCACGACCCCCGGGAACGCGAGCTGGCGCTCCTCGTCGCGGGCTGGGAGGTGCGCGTCTTCGGCGGGCGGAAGTTCGCGTATTTCGTCACGCGCGGGTTCTGGCACCTGCAGCTCTGGCACCCGGAGGCGCGCGTGTCGGTGCTGACGCCGTCGCGGCTCACGCGCGGGCTCTACGAGGCCTATCCGATCGCGAACTGGAAGGCGCAGGCGCCGGACTACGACCGGCTCGTCACGCTCCTCGGTGGGCTGGTCGCGGCGAAGCTCCCGGACCGCGCCACGCTGCTGCGCCTGGAGCGCGCGCTCGTCACCGAGGTCGTCCGCGGCAGCGGCGGGGTGCTGTCGTGAGGCGAGGGAGCCCGGACGGGCTCGCGGGGCCTGCGGTCCAGCCCGCCCAGGGGGACGGCGTGGGCACCATGGCCGTCTCCCGGGACGCGGTGCTCTCGCTGGTCGGGCGCGCCGAGGCGCGGGTCCGGTTCCCGGAGCTCGGCTTCGCCGACCCGTGGGCCGAGGCGATGCTGGCCACGCTCGACGTGGATCCCGCGGGCTTCGACGAGCGCGCGCTCCGGATCGCGACCGAGCGCACCATGATCGTCGACGGGCTCGTGAGGTCCTTCTTCGAGCGGAACCCGCACGGCCTCGCGATCGCGCTCAACGCCGGGCTCTGCACGCGGTTCTCGCGGATCGACAACGGGACGCTCCGCTGGGTGGAGCTCGATCCGCCCTGCGTGGCCGAGTTCAAGTGCGCGCGCCGCCCCTGCCGCCCGTCGGAGCGACACGTCATCGCGAGGTGCTGCTCGATCGCGTGCACGGGCTGGATGGACTGCCTGCGCCACGCCGGCGACGTGCCCACGCTCCTCGTCGCCGAGGGCGCGCTGCAGCGGCAGCCGCCCGGGGTCGTCGATGCGTTCCTCACGAGCGTGTCAGCGCGCCTCGCGGAGGGGACAGAGCTGATCCTCGATCACGGCGCCGCTCCCCCGCTGCGAACGCCGCCGCGGCGGCGCGCGTGCCTCGAGATCCCGCACCTCGACGGGTCCGTGGCGCGCTACCCGCGGCTCCATCTCATCGACCCCGACGAGCGCACGCCGGCGCTCCAGCGCCTGCTGTGCGGGCCGAGCGGGGCGCCTGGCCGGCCACGGGGAGCAGGCCTGTGGCCCGTCCTCCACCTCCGCTTCGAGTAACAGCACCGGACGAAACCGCAAGGTCTTGTCCGGTGCTCCGCGCCATGATGGGACGTAGACGCGTGCGCCGCGCCCCCGGGAGCTCAGTACACGCGGAACTGGCCGCTCAAGGTCAGGAGCGCAACCAGATGGAGGAGCCCCGGGTAATAGCGCGCGTCGCCGACCTGCAACTCCTCGTTCCAGGCGGCCTCGATGAACGCGGCCCGCTCCTCTGTCGTCGCGACGAGGCCGGTGACACCGTTCACGGTGACGAGCGCCGCCATCTGGCCTCCAACGATGGCCTTCCCGTCGAGCGTGTACGACGCGACGTACTTGTCGATCCCCTGCCCGGAGAAGAACGTCAGCAGCCGGTCCGCGTGCTCCACGAGCCACGGCTCCGTCCCGAACCACAGGTGGTCGATCGCCATGTTCATCTGCGTGCGGTAGGACTCGGACCCGAAGAAGTCGGCGCCGAGCACGGGCGATCCGTCGAAGTAGGCGCGCACCGGCGTGAGCCCGGTCGTCGGATGCGCGACGCGCTTCCAGTACTCCCGCGCGCTGGCCGCGGCCTCGTACCAGAACGGGTCCCCCGTGGCCTGCGCCCAGAGCTCGTAATACGCGGGCATCTCGTTGGAGGGACGCGTGAGCTTCGACGACGCCACGTGCGGAAAATCAAACGCGAGCTTCGTCGACGCATCGAAGGTGTTCGTCACGCCGTCGACCACGCCGCCGTTCTGCTCCTCCTTGTACCGCATCACCTCGAGCGCGGAGAGGGCGTCGGCGCCGTAATCGATGGATCCGGTGTCGCTCCCCCAGCGGCCGTGGGCGAGGAGCAGCGCCATCGCGATCTGCTGCTGGCCGAACGGATCGGCGCACGGCACCGGGCCGTTCCAGGCGTCGCACTTCGACAGGAAATAGCCCTCACCCGGCCCGGACGTGAACTCCAGCTCGCCCTTCGTGTATCGCCATAGCCGGTCGAACTCATCGCGCTTGTCGAGCTGGACCGCGATGAGCATCCCGTAGCCGATCCCCTCGGTCCGCACGTCGCCGTGATAGACGTCCTCGATGTAGGCCTGGTCGTCGCCGACCTCCACGTAGATGGCCTCGTTTTCCGGGTCGCCGTAGAAGAGCTGGTCGAAGCTGGCGTCGAGCCTGTCCGCGATCTCCTCGTCCGTCAGGCCGAGCACGTCGCGGAGCGCGTTGGGGTACTCGTCAGGACCCGAGAGCGGGCGGAGGTCGTCGCTCTCGCGGGGCCGGTCGTGGCCGATCGAGTCCACCGTGGTCCCGCATCCCGCCGGCACGACGCAAAGCGCCGCGCACACGCAGCAGGTGCGAAACGCTCCGCGGAGCCAACGGAGGAGAGCGGGGCAACGCATGACCCACTCAGTTGTTTATGTAACGTCGGACCCTGGATGCAAGCACGCTGTTGGGATGCCGGCGCAAGAACGCCTCGGCGCGCTGCGTCGCGGCCTCGCGCCGGCCGCTCCTGGCGAGCGCGTCGATCCGCAGCACCTCGGCCTCGAGCCTCAGCAAGCCGCGCGGGTGGGCGCGCCCGTAGGCGTCGAGGTGCGCGAGGGCGCCCTGGGCGTTGCCGCTCGCGAGCGATGCGCGCGCCGCATCCAGGGCCTTCAGCTCCGTTTGCAGAGCTGCGCTGGCGCTGGACGGCTTCGCGCCTGACCTGGCCGCCGTGCTGGCACGGCCGGCGCTCCGCTCGGCCGGCGCCGGGGCAGCGGGCGCCTCCGGCTGGACCGCCTCCGGAACGGGCGGCGGCGGGCGCGGCGTCGCCCTCGAGATCGGGCCCGCCAGCGCGTCGGTGAAGCGCTCGAGCGCCGCGGGCGGCGGCGCGTGGTGCGCGCGCCAGGCCAGGTACCCGGCCGGGATTCCCGCCAGCGCGCCCACGGTCGACAGCGCGACGAGGACCTTGGTCCACCCGAACGTCGCGGTGACCGCGGTCGACGACGCGGCGGTCTGCACCGCGGAGATCGCCGGAGGCGCCGCGAGACCGGCGGCGGAGAGCGTGGCCGCTCCGGCGATCCCCAGCGCGGCCAGGGTCTTTGCGCGTGTCTCCGGAGCCACCCGGTACGACACGCCGGCGTTCAGCAGCGCACGCTCGAGCTGACTGTCGCTCTCCTCAAGTAGGCGGCGCGGTTCGGTCATCGTTTCCCCTCGCTCGTGACGAGCTCGAGCGCTCGGACGCGCTCGCGAAAATCGGCCCTGGCCCTGCGGAGCCTGGAGGCCACAGTCCCCTGCGGGATCCCGAGCACGCCGGCGATCTCCACCATGCTCATCTCCTCGAACTCGTACAGCACGAACACGGTCCGCAGGTCCTCATCCATCTGATCCAGCACCTGGTCGAGCATCTGCCGGGCGCGCTTCTGGCTGGTGAGCTGCTCGGGCGTCGCCGAGTCCACGACGTCGGGCGGCTCGGCCGCCGGGACCTCGCGCCGCCGCGCAGCGCTGCGGCGCGCGTGGGCGGCGACGTGAAGCGCGATCTGGAGCAGGAAGCTCTTCTCGGCACCCGGACGCATGTCGTCGAGCCGCCTGGCAGCGGCGATGAAGGTGCGCTGCACCGCATCATCGATCTCCGCGGCCGGCGTCCCCGCGTTGCGGAGCACGCGCCCGATGAAATCGATGTGCGCGTCCACCAGGCGCCGCAGGCGCCGATCTCGCTCGCTCGATCGCACGGCCGGAGGCACGGTGTCCGCCGGTTCCATCTCAGGCAACGCGGCCGACGCCACGACCCCGACGCCCACGCTTCCGCTCACGACCAGAGGGGGCATGAGACCCGGTGATCATGGATTGGATGGGAAAACGACCGGCACGGGCTGGAACGGAGCAGGTGCCACGCGCCGGCCGGGTCGGTGTTCCTGCCGCACGGCGTCAGGATGACGTCCATGGAACCATAATTCCCAGGCCACGCCGGAGTGATCACGGGTGCCTGCATCAAAAGAGGTGTGTGATCCCGAGGCCTACCAGCGGCGATATCACCGGAGTTTCGCCGACGTTTACCTCGGGAGACAGGAGGATGAAACGCCGGTGAACGAGCGGCGCGCTGATGCCGGCCTCCAGCTCGACGGCCGTGCCCCCGCCGAACGATGCCGCGGCGCGCACGAGGCCTCCGGCGCTCCACCACGACCGCACGACGGACTCCGGGTACATCACCCCGCGTCCCGTGGCCGCGAGCCAGCCGACCGCCGTCGTCGCGCACGGCTGCACGCCGAGGAACCCCGTGATCTGCCAGCGGAGCGGGCAGGCGGCGAGCGCGGCGGCGGTCCACTGGATGTCGGCGTTGCCCGCGCTCTGGAGCAGGTCGTTGCGCGCGTGGATCAGGGCGACGCCGAGGGACGGGCTGAACACGTCGTCCATGCGCTGCTGCGTCATCCGGGCGGCGAGCGCGCCGCCGAAGCTCACATGCGGCGCGACGACCTGCGTGAGCACGGCATGAGCGCCGATCTCCAGCCGGAACGGCGGCGCCTCGCGCGCCGCATCGGCGGGGGGCGCCGGCTCCCGCGGCGCGGGGGCAGCGGGCGGCGGCGCGACCGGGACGGGGGGCGCGCTCTCCGCGACCACCTCGTCGACGGCGAGCGACGCGGTGAGCGAGAGCGCCTGGACCACGGTGTCGCACGAGGCGCCCTTCACGGTCCGGGTGTCCGTCTCGCCGCGCTCGTGGATCACGCGCAGCTCGCCGTGGACGCCGGAGCCGGAGCGCGACAGCCGCACGTGGACGTTCCAGCTGCGCTCGCCCTCGGTCGCGAGGCGCACGCGGTCGGTCCGGGCGCGGAGGGCTTCGTAGAACGCCGCCGCCGTGGAACAGCCCGCCGGGGCCTCGAAGTCGATGCGGATCGGGATCGGCGCCGGCGCCGCGGCCGAGGACCAACCGAGGACGACCAGCTCGACGAGCGAGATGCCGCCACCGGGAGCCACGGGCGGAAGGTGACACGATCTGTTCGCGCCGCGCCAGACTCATGCATCCGCCGGGCAGCGACCTCGCAAAAATCGACCCGGGCTGCGGCGCCGGCGCGCCGTCGAGGCGTCTGCGCGGCGGTGAGGTGGCGTTCACGACCAGGCTCCGCTCAGCCGGACGAGCACGTCGCGCAGCGAGGCGAGCGTCTCGTCCGCGCCGGTGAAGTCCGAGGACGCGGTGAGCGGCGACGGGACGACCCAGCACGAGAGGCCCGCGGCCTTGGCCGAGCGCAGCCCGCGCTCGGAGTCCTCGATGACGAGGACATCGCGCGGGGCGAGCCCCAGCCGCGCGCAGGCGACCCGGTACGGCTCCGGATCCGGCTTGGCGCGCGCGTACTGCTCGCGCGTGAGCGCGAACTCGAACCACCGGAGCAGGCCCGTCGCCGCGTGCGCGCGGTGGAAGGGCTCGGGCTGGCTGCTCGTCACGATGGCCATGCGGAAGCGCGCGGCGAGCGTCGAGACGACGTGGCGCGCGTCCGGCAACAGGGTGTCGCCGCGCGCGATCAGCTCGAGGTACCTGCGATCCCTCGCGCCGGCCAGCGAGCGCACGCCCGCCTCGTCGACGCCGCGCGCGCTGGCGAGGTGCCAGGCCCCGCGGCTCTCGACGAGGAAGAGCCGGCGGTAGTCCTCGACCGTCAGCTCGACGCCGACCGACGCGAGCGCCTCGCGCGTGGCCTGGAAGTAGAGCCCTTCCGTGTCGACGAGGACGCCGTCGTTGTCCCAGAGGATGGCCTTGAACATCCGCCGGCCCTCCTAGCGTCGCCCCTCGAACCCGGCAAGCAGGCGCGTGCTCCTCCGGCGGGTACCACTTCCTGGCGCGGCGGCTTCGCGCTACAGGCATCCCGCCGTGCGACCCACTCCGCTCCAGGCCGTCGCGCCGCCGCTCGCCGCGCTCGCGTTGCTGCTCGCGCTCTGGGAGGCGCTCGCGCGGGCGCTCGGCGTCCCCGCCTACCTCCTGCCGCCGCCCTCGGACATCGCGCGCGCGGGCGCGGCCGACGCGGCCGCGCTGCTCGCCGGCGCCGCCACCACGGCCAAGGCCGCGCTCGCCGGGTTCTGCCTCAGCGCCGCGGTCGGCGTGCTCGCCGCGATCGCGCTCGCCTCGTCGCGCCCGCTCGAGAGGGCGCTCTACCCGTACACCGTCTTCCTGCAGACCGTGCCGATCGTCGCCATCGCGCCGCTGCTCGTCCTCTGGTGCGGCCCCGGCCTGCGCGCGGTCGCGGTCTCGGCGTTCATCGTCTCCGTGTTCCCGGTCATCGCGAACACGCTCACCGGCCTGCGCTCCGTCGAGCCCGCGCTGCGCGACCTCTTCCGGCTCTACGGCGCCCGCCGCCTCGCCACGCTCCGCAAGCTCGAGCTGCCGTCGGCGCTCCCCCACATCGTGACCGGGCTCCGGATCGCGGCGGGCCTCGCCGTCATCGGGGCCATCGTCGGGGAGTTCGTCGCCGGCTTCTCCGAGGACGGCGCGGGCCTCGGGATCCTGGTCCTCTCCGCCTACCGCCAGCTGCGCACCGATCTGCTCTTCGCCGCGGTGCTGCTCGCGTCCGGGCTCGGCCTCGCGCTGTTCGGCGCCGTCGACCTCGCCGGCAGGCGGCTCTTGCGGCGCTGGCACCCTTCGGAGATCAATCGGTGATGCACTCCACCGCACGTCGCCGGCCGTTCCTCCAGCGCCTCGCCGCGCTCGCCGCCCTCCCGCTCCTCGCCCCGGCCTGCTCCCGATCGCAGGCGCCGGGCGGCGACGGGAGCTCGCCGTCCCCCTCCGCTCCCGGCGCCCAGGGCGCCCCTCCCGGGAGCGCGCCGGCGGCCCCCGGCGGCGCGCAGGCCGTGAAGGTGAAGCTCGCCCTCAACTGGGTCCCCGAGCCCGAGTTCGGCGGGTTCTATGCGGCGCGCGCGTCGGGCGCGTTCGCGAAGGAGAACCTCGAGGTCGAGATCCTCGGCGGCGGCGCGGGCGCGCCGGTCGTCCAGATGGTGGCCGGCGGGCAGGTCGACTTCGGCATCTCCGGCGCCGACGAGGTGCTCACCGCGCGCGCCCGCGGCGCGGACGTGCTCCCCCTCTTCACCGTGTTCCAGACCTCGCCCCAGGCCATCATGACCCACGCGAGCCGCGGCGCGAAGGGCATCGCCGACATCCTCAAGTCGGGCACGCTCGCCATCGAGCCCGGGCTGCCCTACGCCGCGTACCTCAAGAAGAAGTACGGCTTCGACAAGGTGAAGGTCGTGCCGTACGACGGCGGCGTCGCCCGCTTCGTCGCCGACAAGGACTTCTCGCAGCAGTGCTTCATCACCGCCGAGCCGATCGCGGCGAAGCGCAAGGGGAGCGACCCCGCCACGTTCCTCGTGGCCGACGAGGGGTTCAACCCGTACGTCGCGGTCGTGATCACGCGCGCGGCGCTCTGGAAGGAGAACCCGGAGCGCGTCCGCGCGTTCGTCCGCGCCGTGCGGCAGGGCTGGCGCGCCTACCTCGACGATCCGACCCAGGCCAACGCGGTCATGGCCAAGCTCAACACCTCGATGGACGCGGAGACCTTCATCGCCGCGGCGGAGGCGCAGAAGCCGCTCATCGAGACCGCCGAGACGAAGGAGAAGGGCCTCGGCGTGATGACCCGCGCCCGCTGGGAGACGCTCGCGAAGCAGCTCGTGGACCTCGGCATCCTCGAGAAGATGCCGCCGATCGACGATCTGCTCGTCGCGCTCTGATCGGCGCCGCGCCGCGCGCGAGGTCGCCGGCCGCGCGAGGTCGCCGGCCGCGCGAGGTCGAAGACCTCCGCGCGGGAATTCGTCTAGAATGCGGCCCCGGTCGTCGCGCTCCCACGGCGCGGCCGCGCCGCAACGCAAGGGGAAAGCGCCCTACATGGCTCTCACGCACCGACCTCGGGCCAGCCGGCTCCCGTTCGCCTCGCTGACCTTCGCGGCGGCGTATGCGCCCGCCGCCCTCGCCTGCGCCTTCGCCCTCGGCGCGTGCGGCAAGGAGTTCACGGCCCACCCGCCCGACGCATCGACGAGCACGGGGGGCGGAGGGATCGGCGGCGGCGAGGGCGGCGGCGGGGGCGGCGGGGGCGGCGGGGGCGGCGCGGGCGGCGGGACCGGCGGCGGGTGCCCGGGCGGCGGCGCGGTGTGCGGCGCGGCGTGCGTCGATCTGGAGACGGACGCGGAGCACTGCGGGGCGTGCGACAACGCCTGCTCGACCTTCGGCGGCACGTCGATCTGCCGCGACGGCGCATGCCAGCCGCCCGTGTGCGAGCCGGGCCGCGGCGACTGCGACCGGGATCCAGGGAGCGGCTGCGAGGAGGATCTCTCCACGAGCGCCGCGCACTGCGGCACCTGCGACAAGCCCTGCGCGGGCCAGTGCGTGCGGGGGGCGTGCGCCTCCCCCGTGCAGATCTCGGTCGGCGCGGATTACACGTGCGCGGTGCTCTCGGATCAGACCGTCTGGTGCTGGGGCAGGAACACCTGGGGCAACCTCGGCGACGGCACGCGCCAGCAGGATCGGCCGATCCCGCGGCAGGTCATGGGCCTCGCCGGCCACGCCGTGCAGGTCGCGGCGGGCCTCTCGGCCTCGCGCACGCACACCTGCGCGGTGCTGACGGACGGCGCGGTGGCGTGCTGGGGCGCGGGCAACAGCGGGCAGCTCGGCGACGGCAACACCGCGAGCTCCCTCGTGCCCGTCCGCGTCAAGGATCTCACGACCGCGACACGGATCGCCGTCGGCGCGGCCCACACCTGCGCGGTGACGAGCGCGCACGCGCTCTGGTGCTGGGGCGAGGGCGGCGACGGCCAGCTCGGCTACGGCGGCCACGACGACCAGGCCGCGCCCCTCGTGATCCTGGACGGCGTGGAGACGGTCGCCGCCGGCCTGGCGCACACCTGCGCGGCGATGAGCGAGCGCATGGGCGAGAGCAGGATGCGCTGCTGGGGCAACAACCTCGACGGCCAGCTCGGGCTCGGCGACTTCTCGGCGAAGAGCACCCCGACGCTCCTGGCGAGGCTCAGCAGCGTCGCGCACGTGGCGGTGGGCACGCTGCACACGTGCGCCGCCCCGCTGAGCGGCGTGGCCTCCTGCTGGGGCAAGGGAGATCACTTCCGCCTCGGGACAGGCTTCGAGGCCTCCGAGGCGTTCCCCCGGGAGGTCCCGGAGGTCGTGGACGTGGCAGGGCTCGCGCTCGGCGCGAGGCACTCCGGCGCGGTGCTGACCGGCGGCGAGGTGCTCATGTGGGGCGACAACGCGAAGGGGCAGCTCGGCAACGGGACGCTGGATCGAGCGCTCACGCCGCAGCGGATCGAGCTGCCCAGCGCCGTCGCGCTGGCCCTCGGCGAGGACCACAGCTGCGCGCTCACGCGCTCGGGCGAGATGCTCTGCTGGGGCGACAACACGAACGGTCAGCTCGGCGACGGGACCACCGAGCAGCGGCTCGCGCCGACGCCCGTCCGCTGGCCCGCCCGCTAGCGAGCGGCGGGCACCCGCTGCGGAGACGGGCCCACCTCGGCGTTTTCGGTGCTCGGCGCACTGGAGTACGCCTGCGCGCCGAAAACGCCGATCTGGGCCCGTCTCCTGTGCGGGTGACCGCCGCTCGGCGGCGCGTGGGGCCGTGACGAGGGGAGATCGGAGCGACGCGAGGGGGAGAGCGAGAGTGGCACGCTCGGGATGCCGAGAGACGCACGTCGAGGGCGCAAGGGCGGCGCGACGGGTCGCATGAGCAGGTGAGCAGTCCCCGGGGGGGGCGCACTGGGCACGTGATGCCCGCGCTTGTCAATTACAGGCGATAACAAGGGGATCCGCGTCGACTTCTTGCGCCGCGATCGTGCTCGAAGAGGCGTCGGGCACGCCGCGCAGGACCGATGCGAATCCATGAGTCGCGCCGATTTGACTCGACATTCGACTGGCCCATCGGCATATACTGAAGCCATCGTGGAATTTTCTTCGACTTGACACAATCGGGCAATTTGCGGCTCGGTGATGTCACGTCGATCATTTCAAACGAACCCCGGTCCGTCACCCACGGACACAGGAGGCGCGCTCCATGTCGCATCACATGCTGTCCAAACTATCGTATTCCATCGGGAAAGGGCTTGTTTATGGCGCATCATCGTTCCTCTCGATCGCGCCGGCGCTGATCCCAAGTCCGGCTCGGGCGGAGGGGGGCTGGTACGGTGAGGTGAAGACGTTCGCGCAGCTCCCCGCCCATCCCGGGTACCCTGAGGGGATCGCGGTCCATGGCAATCGGGTCTTCGTGTCGGGCGCGGCGACGTTCGGCACCGCAGGGAAGGGCCCGTCGAAGATCTTCGTCTATGACAGGGACAGCAAGGTCCACAAGACGACGATCGTCGTGATGGGCGAGAGGCTCGGCGAAGAGCACGCGCTGAGCAGCATTGCAGTCGACGGCAAGGGGCGTGTGTACGCGCTCAGCACACAGCTCGGGCTGCTCCGATTCACCAAGGTCGGCCGCTGGTACGTCCAGGAGCGCTACGGCCGTCGGCTGCCGGATCTGCCTGCGTGCGTGGACGTCTCGCCGGGGACCGCGTGCTCACCAACACCGTTCGACATGCCGCCTCTCCCGAACGACATCGTCTTTGACGAGGCCGGCAACGCTTACGTATCCGACTCGTTCCAGGCGACGCTCTGGCGCTACGGCCCCGGAGGCGGCAGGCCGGAGATCTGGTTCCAGAGCGCTGCGCTCTCCGGAGAGGCAACACAACCGTTCGGCGCGAACGGACTCCGGCTCGACCCGCAGCGGGAGAACGTTTACGTGTCGGTCACCTTCTCACTCCAGGATCCGAGCCTCGGATACATCTACCGGATCCCCTTGGTCGAGCATCCCGACGAGGCCGATCTGGAGCAAGTCCACAGGTACGAGGATGGCGCGGCGCCCGACGGGTTCGCCTTCGGCAGCTCGGGGAAGCTCTATGTCACGCTCGCGGGGGCCAACGCGATCTCGGTGCTCGACGAGGACGGGAACGAGACGACGCGCATCCACAGCCCGCCGGGCGCTTCCATTCCCCTCGACGCCCCCGCCAACGTCGCCTTCAATGACGCGGCGAAGACGCTGCTCATCGTGAACCACGCGCTCTTCAGCGGGGAACCTGGCCATTTCGCGGTGCTGAGGGTCTGGGTCGGCGACACGGCGGATCCGCTGGAGAAGCCCTGGCTGCGCTGAGCGGAGGATGGACGGGCGAGGCCGCCGCGGCTCAGGCGAGGCCGCCGCGGCGGCGGACGATCCAGTGCGCGCCGAGCGCCACCGCGGCGGCGAGCGTCCACGCCCACGGGGGCAGGAGCGGCGCGACGTGCCGCTCGGACGCCACCTGCGTCGCGGCCGGCAGCGGCAGCGAGGCGGCGGCCGACGGCAACACCGACGCGCCGCCCGTCGCCCCGGCGATCGCCTCCAGCCGGGCGACGTCCGGGCGCGGATCGGCCCACTCGTCGCCGCCGCGCTCGCACGCGAAGTCGCGCCTCGTCGTCGCGCGCTTCGGATCCCCGCCGTCGCCGGCGGCGCCCCCGGCGGGGGCGATCTCCACCGTGGCCGCGTAACCGCCGGGCTCGAACCGGCCGGCCGCGAGCTCGACCGGCTCGCCGCCGTCGCCGACGCGGGCCCCGAGCGTCCGCACGACCGCGCCGCTGCCGAGACGCGTGATCGTCACCTTCGCCTCGCCCCGCTGCCCGGCGAGAGGGCGGAGCACGAGCGCCGTCTCCTCGCCCGCGATGCAGCCACCGCGCGGCTCGATCGTGGCCGGCTCGAAGCGGGGATCGCGCATGAGCCAGCCGAGCAGGGCGTCCCAGAACGCGCCGTGCGCGCGGCCCGCGGAGCTCGAGGCGAACGCGCTGAACAGCAGGCGGTGGCTGCCGTCGAGGGTCAGCGCGATCGTCCGGCCGCTCTGGTGCTCGCCCAGCGCGAGCACCGGCATCGGCGCGCCCGAGGCCGTCGTGCGCGTCGGGTGCGTCATCAGCACGGTCGCGCCGGGCAGCGGATCGCCGACCACGTTGGTGCCCGGCATCTCCGGCATCCGCTCTCCGATGAGCGCGAGCAGCGGCGCGAGCACCGGCGCGGTGCGCCCCGCCGCGGTGATGCGCGGCGCGAAGGCGCCGAGGTCCACGGCGGGGCCCCGGCCGATGTCGAGATCCACCGGCAGCACGCGGGCGAGCCGGGTGCGCGCGTAGTTGCCCTGCACGAACGCGTTCGGGCCGCCGACCATGATGAGCCCCCCGCCCTTCTCGACATACTGGGCGAGCGCCGGGAGGTGCTTGGTCAGGCCGTACGGCGCGGCGTCGAAGTCCTGCAGGACGACCGCGTCGAAGCTCGACAGGTGCACGCTGAAGAGCTCGTCCACGGGAAACGGGATCAGCGCGAGCTCGTCGGACGACGCGTTCACCTCGTCGCCCGGCGTGCGCAGGATGAAGAACGCGACGACGTCGACCGAGGCGTCGGCCTTGAGCCACATCCGGAGCGCGCGCACGTCGTACGTCGGCCGGCCCGCCACGTGGAGCACGCGGATGCGGTCGCGCGCGACGTCGAGGGTGATGTACCGGACGTCGTTCTCCGGGAGCTCGTCGCCGTCCGGCGCCTGGATCGCGACCTCGAGGATGCGCGTGCCGGCGCGATCGAGCGTCACGCCGAGCTCGACCGTACCGGCGCCGTCCTCGATCCGCGCCGCGCCCGTCGCGAGCGTCGTGGGCGCGCCCTGCTCGCGCAGCTCGCGCACCGCGACAGGGACCTCGGCGCACGCGAGGCCGCCGCTGCAGCCGATGTCGATCCGCAGCGAGAGCGGCTGGTGGGCGACCGCGGCGCCGGAGGTCCGAACCGCGCGCACGCTGGCGTCGCGCACGGCCTCGGTCGCGACCGCGACCGTGTGCACCGGCACGTCGAGCCCCTCCAGGGCGGCGCGCGTCGCCGCGGCGGTGTCGTCCGGGCCGGGGCGGTCGAGGCGGCCATCCGAGACGACGACGAACGCCGCGGGGCGCTCGTCCGCGGCGCGGGCGAGCGCCTCGAGCGCGGCGCTGAGGTCGGAGCGCCGCTGCGGCCGGCCTGACGCGGGCGGCGCGGCCGCGGGGGCGCCGGCGTCCGCGCCGGGCGCGGGCGCGGCGGCGGAGGCGGGCGCGGACGCGGCGGCGGAGGCGGACGCGGCCGCGGCGCCGGGGGCCGACGCCGGCGCGCCCGCGGCGCCCTCGCCCGCCATCGGACCGTCGGAGAGGAGCGGCGCGCCCTCGCCGAACAGGTAGCGGGAGAGCCGGACGTCGGCGCGCTTGCCGAGCTCGGCGAGCGCCTGCGCCGCGCTGTCGCGGCGGGTCCCCGCGAGACCCGGCAGATCCATCGATCGGGAGCCGTCGACCAGCACCACGACCTTCGGGCCCACGAGGCTCCCGCGCGACGCGACCACGACCGGGCGGAGGATGGCGGCGAGCAACGCGAGCACGGCGAGCGCGCCCGTGAGCGCCGTGCCGAGCGCCGCCCGGGAGCCGCCGGCCGCGCCGTCGCCGCGGCCGCGCGCGCGCGCGAGCTCGACGACGAGCAGCCCGAAGCTCACGGCGGCGACGGCGCAGGCGATGGCGACGACCAGGGACGAGAGATCGCCCGACGGCGCGAGGCTACGGGTCACGGCCGCCCCGGGAGCGCGTCTGCGTGAGGTGCCTCATGAGCTCGGCCTCGTCGCACGTGAGCCGCCGCCGATCGTATCGACGTCATGGCAACCCCGGCAGCGCGGGCGTGGCGCGGGGGCGCGCGTCGTCGACGGCGCGGCGCCGCATCAGGAACGGCGCGTGCACCTGATCGTCCTTGTAGTTCGAGCAGAGCACGTACATGGCGATGTTCACGGCGAGGCGGAACGCGCGCTCGCGCTGCGCCTCGCCCCCGGGCGTGACCTCGACGCTGGCGCCGCCGGTCTCCGAGCGGGCGAGCGCGCCCGCGAGATCGTGGTCGGAGAAGATCACCTGCGGCATGCCGCCGCGCACGATCGCCGAGAGCTTCTCTGGCCCCGCGACGCGGCCCACGGCGCGCTTGAGGAGGTAGAACGAGCGGAAGACCACGTTCTCGGTGCCGATCGGGATCGGCGAGCCCTCCGGCAAGACGCGGGCGAGCTCGCGCCGCGCGGCGCGGCCGAACTCGCCGCGCTCCGGGGCGAAGTCGTCGACGAGCAGGACGCCGCCCAGCGCGAGGAAGCGGCGCAGGCCGAACACCTCGCGCGCGGTGAGCGGCGGGATGTCGCCCGCGCCGCCCCAGAACGCGAACGGCTCCGCCAGGAGCGCCGGATCGTCGGCGCGGACCGTGGTCGGGCTGCGACGCGCCGGGGCGCTCGTCCGGCGCTCCAGCTCGAACGACCAGCGCGCCGGCGCGGTGGCGCGCACGCCCTCCCACCGCGCGTTGCCCGTGAGCAGCGGCCGCGGGTTCCACGCCCCCTCCTCGCCGAAGGCGCGCACGGGGCGCGGGATCGCCGACAGGAGCAGCGCCGAGACGAGCACCAGCGCCGCCGCGGCGAGGCGGCGGGGGCGGAGAGCGCGCGCCGGCCTCATCCGTCGACTCAATCGAAGTCCTCGACCCGCCACACGCCCGCCTCTCGCCGGAGCTTCACCTCGTGCCCGCCCGGGATCTGCACCGTGGCGGAGTCGCCCGCAATCCTGACCTCGAGGCCCTCGGGCTGGGCGAGCCCCTCGACCAGCGAGCGCAGGTCGCCCTCGATGGCGCCGCGCGTGGCCGGCGTGAGGACGCGCAGGAGGCCGGCGTAGCTGCGGCGCGCGAGGACGCGCCGGAGCTGCTCGAGCGCCTGCTCGGGGGTGCGGCCGCCCGCGGGCAGCGCGTCGGCGGCCGAGATCCGGAAGGCGCGCTCGCGATCGTCGAGCTCGAGCGTCGCGATCTCGCCGTCCGGGTACCGGACGCGCGCGTGGGTCTTGATCACGACCCCGGGCGCGGTGACGCTGCGGGCCTGCTCGGCCAGCTCCGCGCGCGCCTCGGCCACGCGCCGCCGCACCTCCTCGCGCGACAGCGCGGTGCGGCTCCGCTCGCTCAGCATGCCGTAGATGGCGTCGGCGTCGCCGCGCGCGGCGGCCGCGGCGTAGGCCCGCACGGCCTCCTTGGGGTCGGGGAGCGACGGCGCGCAGGCGGCGGCCGCGGAGGAGAGCGGCAGCAGGAGCGCGAGCAGCGAGGCGTGGGCGCGCGGCACGGGCCGAGCCTAGTACATCGGCGGCGGCGCGTCCCGGCGCCGTGGCGAGCGCGGCGATCGCCGTGGGACCCGGCTGTGCTAAGGCGGCGCGCTCCACCGCTTGACGGCCCCGGCCGCGGACCGAACGAAGCCACCGCCGCATGACCGACGTTGTTGGAAAGCTCTGGGGGTTCTGCCACACCCTCCGCCACGATGGCATCGATTACGGGGACTACATCGAGCAGATCACGTACCTGCTCTTCCTGAAGATGGCCGACGAGCGGGGCATCGACCTCTCGCGCGTCGAGCACAGGACCGCCCGCGGGAAGGTCGAGGTGACGGACTGCTCCTGGCCCGCGCTCCGCGCGGCGAGCGGGCAGGCCCTGCTCGACCGCCACGCCGAGATCCTCCGCCGCCTCGGCGAGGCGCCCGGCGTCCTCGGGGAGATCTACGCGGGCTCGCAGCAGCGCTTCAAGAGCCCCCTGAACCTCAGGAAGCTCATCGACCTCATCGACGACGTGTCGTGGACGCGCCTCGGCGTGGACGTCAAGGCCGCCGCGTACGAGGGGCTCCTGGAGAAGGCCGCCGCCGAGGGCAAGAAGGGCGCGGGGCAGTACTTCACGCCGCGCGCCCTGATCCGGTCGATCGTGCGGTGCATGCGGCCCGATCCGCGGAAGAAGCGGGGGTTCACGCTCTGCGATCCGGCGTGCGGAACGGGGGGCTTCCTGGTCGCCGCCTACGAGTGGCTCGCGGCCGAGGCGAACGGCGCGCTCGGCCGCGACGTGGCGAGGCGCGTCAAGGCCGAGGTGTTCCACGGCACGGAGCTCGTCGCCCGGCCCCGCCGGCTCGCGCTCATGAACCTGGTCCTCCACGGCATCGAGCCGAAGATCGCCCTCGGCGACGCCATCTACGACCCCCCGACGGGCGCGCGGTTCGACGTGATCCTGACGAACCCGCCGTTCGGCACCCGGGGGGCGAGGCAGGCGCCGGCGCGCGACGACTTCGCGATCGCGACCTCGAACAAGCAGCTCAACTTCCTCCAGCACGTGATGACGCTCCTCAAGCCGGGCGGCCGGGCCGCGGTGGTGCTCCCGGACAACTGCCTCTTCGCGGACCAGGCGGGCGAGGTCCTCCGGGTCCTGACCGAGGGGTGCGATCTGCACACGGTGCTGCGCCTGCCGCGCGGGACGTTCACCCCGTACTGCCCGGGCGTGAAGGCGAACGTCGTCTTCTTCACGAAGGGCGCCGCGACGGAGGAGGTCTGGATCTACGACGCGCGCACGAACGTGCCGTCGATCACCAAGAAGGGCCGGCCACTCTCGCCGGCGCACTTCGAGGAGTTCGAGCGGTGCTACGGCGACGACCCCGACGGGCGGGCGAGGCGCGACGCGGGGAGCTCCACGGAGGGCCGCTTTCGCCGCTTCACCCGCGCCGAGATCGAGGAGCGCGGGTTCAAGCTCGACGGGCTCAGGTGGCTCAGGGAGGAGTCGCTCGACGACATCGACGATCTGCCCGAGCCGGAGGAGCTGGCGACCGACGCGATCCAGGAGCTCGAGGGGGCGATCGCCGCGCTCTCCCGGGTGCTCGTGCTGCTCGACGGCGGGGCGCCGAGGGCGGCGGAAGAATGAGCGGGCGCCTGCCCGAGGGGTGGTGTGAGACGACGCTCGCCGCCCTCTGCTCGCACAGGAGCGGGAGCTCGAAGCTCATCAAGGGGAAGCTCCACGCCGAGGCGCGGCCCGGGCGCTACCAGGCGTTCAGCGCCTCCGGCCCCGACGTGTGGCGCGACACCTGGGAGCACGAGGGCGAGGCGATCGTCGTCTCGGCCGTCGGCGCCCGGTGCGGGAAGGCGTTCAAGGCGCGCGGGCGATGGTCGGCGATCGCGAACACCCACGTGGTCTGGCCGGACACGCGGGTCCTCGACCTCGATTACCTCTTCCTTCACCTCAACGACGAGGGCTTCTGGGCGAAGGGCGGCTCGGCCCAGCCGTTCGTGAAGGTGCGCGAGACGTTCGCGCGCCCCTTCCCGCTGCCCCCGCTCGCCGAGCAGCGCCGCATCGTCGCGAGGGCCGTGGCCGCGCTCGCCGAGGTCGGCGCGGCCACGGCCGGGCTGACGAGGGCGACGCGCATCCTCAGGCGGTTCCGGCAGGCCGTGCGGGCGGCGGCGTGCTCGGGCAAGCTGACGGAGGCCTGGCGCGCGTCGGGCCCCGCCCCGGAGGCCGCCACGACGGCCGAGGAGCTCTGGGGCTCGCTGCGCGCGGCCTCCCGGGCAGACCGCGACGCCCTGGAGCGCGACGTGCCCGCGTCGTGGGCCGTCTGTCCGTTCGGCGCGCTGGTGGACAACCACGATGGCCGCCGCGTCCCCGTGAAGTCCGCCGTTCGGCGCCGGCGAAAGGGGCCGTATCCGTACTACGGGGCTTCGGGCATCATCGACTCGATCGACGATTACCTGTTCGACGGCGACTACCTGCTCGTGGCCGAGGACGGCGCGAACCTCCTGTCCAGGAGCACCGCGGTCGCCTTCCCTGCGAGCGGCAGGTTCTGGGTGAACAACCACGCTCACGTCGTCCAGCCGAAGGCCGGCGTGGTCCTCGGGTACCTCGAGCTCTCCCTGAACTCGCTCGATCTGCAGCGCCATGTCACCGGCTCCGCGCAACCGAAGCTCACCCAGGCGGCGCTGAACGGCATCCCGCTGCCGGTGCCGCCCGAGGAGGAGCAGGCGGAGATCGTCCGCCGCGCGCAGGCGCTCTTCGCGCTCGCCGCCGCGATCGAGCGGCGCGTGGTCGCCGCCGCGGCCCGGGCCGACAGGCTGCCGAGGGCGATCCTCGCCAGGGCGCTCTCGGGCGAGCTGGTCCCGACCGAGGCGGCGCTGGCGCGGGCCGAGGGCCGGGGCTACGAGCCGGCGGAGGCGCTCCTCGGCCGCATCCGCGGTGAGCGGGCCGAGCCCGAGGCGAGCTAGCGCGCCCGCTGCGCGCCCAGCGCCAGCATCGCGTCCCAGAACATCTTCTCGTAAGCCTGGAAGAGCCGCGTCGTGCGGCGGACCGCCCGGGGCTCCACGCCGCGGTCCAGCCCGTCCTGCAGGATGGCGATCGCCGTGTCCTCGAACGACGGCAGCGCGGCGAACGCGTCCAGGAACGCCGTGTGCTCCGGCTCGAAGCCGTGCCGCTCGCGGAGCGCCCGGCTCATCCTCCCGCAGTTGAACCCCCAGGCGGGGAAGTTGATGAGCAGCGCGCACGCGATCTCGGCCGCCGACGCGTTCGCCGCCGCCCAGGCCATCTGGGCGGCGTAGGCGAACCCCTCCGCGGTGACCTCGTACCGATCCAGGTCGTCGGGCGTCATGCCGAGCTTCCGGCCCATGGCCGCGATGCCGCCGGGCGCCGCGAGCTCGCCCAGGAGGACGCCGCTCCAGAAATCGCGAAAGGGCGTGTCCGCGAAGCGCTGGAGCATCGTCGCCATCGAGCGCAGATCGCTGAGCGCCACGTGATGCTGATGCCCGGGAAAGGCCCTCAGCCCCTCGAGCGTCACGTCGCCCCGCGCGATGGCGTCCGGGTACGGGTGGTCCCTCAGCCGATCATCGATGTTGCGGAGCTCCTCACGAATGTCCTTCACCAGCGCGGCCGCCTTCATGGATACCTCCTCCGGGTGCGGCATCCATCCTACCGGCGCATCACGGGAGGGTGGCGAGGTTAGGAAGCGGTGGCCGGCCACGCCCACAGTCACACAGTAAGTTTTCAACAAGGATGGATCCAGACGAACTGCGGCCCGGGGGTCGACGAGTTCTGGTAAAAGCACAAGGCCGCTCCGGGCGCGAATCGCGCCCCGGCGCGGGCAGCAAGTTCACTCAGGACGGCCGGCGAACGAGCTGCGCCGCGGCAGCGAGCGAGCTCGGGCGAACGGGCCCATCACCGATCGAGCTTTGACATGATCTTCCTTCGTGAAAGCGCACGTTTCACCCTGACCTGCCTCTCCTGCCTGGCCCTCGCGACCGCGACGACCGTCGCGGCGACGGGCTGCTCGGACGACGCGGATGGCGTGTCGACCACGGAAGGGTCCGGCGGCAGCGGCGGGGGGGCCGGCGGCGCCACGAGCGTGAGCTCGGGCGCGGGGACCACCACGACCACGGGCGCCGGCACCACCACCACGACCACGGGCGCCGGCACCACCACCACGACCACGGGCGCCGGCACCACCACCACCGCCAGCAGCACCAGCGCCACCACTGGCACCGGCGAGCCGGCGACCAGCAGCACCACGACCACCACCGGCGCGGGCGGCGGGACGCCGACCGGCGCGTGCCCGGCCAGCGCGACGTTCTGCTCCGGGTTCGAGGGAGAAGGGCTCCCCGACGGCGCGACGTACCGCCCCTCGTACCAGCAGGCCGACGCGCTGAAGAACATGGAGATCGACGCGTCGATCTTCTTCGCCGGCTCGCGCTCGCTGCACGTGAAGCCCGGCGGCAGCGGATACGACTGGAGGATGCTCTCCGTCGACACGCCCGGGCCGACGTTCTGGGTCCGGCTCTACGTGCGCAGCAGCGTGGATATCGGCCAGGCCGAGCACAACGCGTACTTCCAGGCCATGACCGGCACCGGCGAGCCGAACGAGGGCCACAACGTCGAGGTCGCCGAGCAGTACTGCCAGATCGTCCTGAACCTGCACGACGCGGTCGTCCTCTCCGAGGGCGGCAGCACGGCGTGCGGCAGCGGCGGCGTGTCCCTCCCGAAGGACACGTGGCACTGCATGGAGGCCTATTTCGACGGCACCAAGGGCGATGTCCAGGTCTACGCCAACGGCGACAAGATCATCGACAAGACCGGCTGGGAAAAGCTCGACTTCAAGAGCTTCAGCTTCGGTTACCTCGGCTTCCACGGCCCCGCGCGGTCGATGTGGTACGACGACGTGGCCGTCGCGCCGGAGCGGATCGGCTGCGCCCCCTGAGGCGGACGAGCGCCGGCGCGTCGAGGGCCCGCTTGCCCTCGCGCGCCGCCGGCACCATGGTCGAGGTGGCCGGGCGCGCCGCCGAGGCGCGGCCGCCCGCCGGCGGCGATGAACTGGGATGGTCGATGCGATGGCGTACTTCGTTTTCCGGAATTTCCCCGACAATACCCCCATCCCCGACGACTGCTATGGCTGCGACGGTACGCCGGACTGGGCGGCGCTGCTGGAGTGGATATGCCCCGATCTCTCGCGCGACGAGGCGGAACGGCTCGCGGCGATCGGCGAGGCGAGCGGGCGCGGGCCGAACCTCGCGGGCCTGAAGCGGCTCGTCGAGGAGCACGCGAGGCCGTAGGCCGCGCGACGCCGGCCGGACCGGCCCGGCGCTCCCGTGACGCCCTGGCCGGACGGCCCGATCGTCGTTGCCGTCGTTGTCGTCGTTGAGGAGGGGCGATGGGCAGGATCCTCGATCCCCGACGTCACACCTGGTGCGTCACCCCGGTGGAGGACATGGGCCTCCTGGTCGACGCCGACGAGTATTATCCGGAGTTCTACCGGGTCGCGAGCAAGGCGCGCCGGCTCCTCCTCCTCGCCGGGTGGCAGTTCGACAGCGACGTCGCCTTGCTCCGGGGCGGCAGGGAAGAGCGGGTCTCGACGCCGATCACGCTGCTCAAGTTCCTGGACGACCTCTGCGAGAAGAGCCCCGATCTCCAGATCTACATCCTCGCATGGGATTTCCACCTGGTGTTCGCGCTCGAGCGCGAGTGGCTGCAGCAGCTCGTGTTCCAGTGGACGAACCATCGGCTGCACTTCCTGTTCGACTCGAGCCATGTCGAGCGCGCCTCGCACCACCAGAAGTTCGTGGTCGCGGACGGCGAGCTCTCGTTCCTCGGCGGGCTCGACCTCTGCGATCACCGCTGGGACGACCGCCGCCACGCGAACAAGAACCCGCTGCGCGTCAGCCGCGGCGCGCCGCACAAGCCGTTTCACGACGTGCAGGCCTACCTCCGCGGCCGCGAGGTCGCCCGGGCGCTGACCGAGCTCTTCCTCGATCGCTGGCGGCGGGCCGGCGGCCCGCCCATCGTGTTGCCCGACCTCGAGGGGGCCGAGCGCACGTTCGCCGGTGACCGGCCGGAGGGCGGCATCCCCCTCCCCGCCCGCGAGGTCACGCTGAGCCGCACCGATCCGCGCGGCGCCCCGACCGGCGCCGCGCCCATCACGGAGATCCGCGACCTCTTCGTCGACGCCATCGGCGCCGCCGAGCGCTTCATCTACATCGAGACGCAGTATTTCACCTCTCACGTCGTCGCCGACGCGCTCGAGCGGCGGATGCGCGCCGAGGGGCGGCCGGTCCTCGATATCGTGCTCCTCTTGAACCTGGAGGCGGAGACCGTGAAGGAGCAGATCGCCGTCGGCCTCTCCCAGGCCAAGGTGCTCGGCAGGCTGCGCGCGGCGGCGGCCGAGACCGGCCATCACCTCGGCGTCTATTACACCCTGCCGGACTGCGGCGAGGACGAGACGGCCGAGCGCGCCACCTACATCCACTCGAAGGTGATGATCGTCGACGATCGCTTCCTCACGGTGGGCTCTGCCAACCTCACGAACCGCAGCCTCTCGATCGACACGGAGCTCAACGCCTCGGTCGAGACCGACGATCCCGGCGACGCGCTGGGCCGCGGGATCCAGAGGGCGCGTGCGTCGCTCCTCGGCGAGCACCTGGGAGGGCCCGACTTCGACCGGACGGAGGACCTCGTGGCCCACCTCGACGCGCTGGCGAGCCCCCCGGTCGGCCCGCGCCCGCCCGGCACATCGTGCCGGCTCCGGCGCCACCCCTCGCCCACGGAGGACGAGCGCGTCCTGCTCGAGGTCATCGACCCACACAAGCTCCCGTTCGACCCCGCCGCGGTCGAGGACATCGACAGACGCCAGGGCTCGCTCTTCGTGGGCGGGCTCGGCGCGCTCTTTCGCCATCTCGTCGGCCTCGACGCCCAGGCCGCCGAGCCCGAGCGCGAGAGCGAGCGGGACAACGAGCGCAACGAGCGCAACGAGCGCAACGAGCGCAACGAGCGCAACGAGCGCAACGAGCGCAACGAGCACGAGACGAAGTAGCGAGTGACCTCGCGCCCGCCTGTCGTCCCGCCCGAGGCCCAGCTTGCTCGCCGGCGGCGGCACATGGTAAAAGGGCGGGCTGCGAACGCTCTTTCAGCGTTTCAGGCGACGAGGAGTATGCAAGAGGCAGAGATCAAGATCGGGGGTATTTCGGTCCGCGACCTCGCGGAGCAGTACGGGACGCCGCTCTATGTCTACGACGCCGAGCGCATCCGGGATAACTTCCGTCGCCTGAGCAGCGCCTTGCGCGGCCACTACCCGGAAGTGTCGGTCTATTACGCCATCAAGGCGTGCAACAACCTGGAGATAGCGAAGCTCCTCGTCGAGCAGGGCGCGGGCATCGACGCCGCGAGCCCGAACGAGATCCGCCTGGCCCAGGCGCTGGGGCTCTCGGGCGAGCGGATCCTCTACACGGGCAACAGCCTCTCGGACGACGACCTGGCCGCCGGGCTGCGCGCCGGCGTCATCTTCAACGTCGATGACCACGGAGTCCTGAAGCGCCTGTTCGCGCTCGGGCGGCCACGCTGCATGTCCTTCCGGATCAACCCGAGCAGCGAGGACATCGCCACGCCCGATCTGACGCCGTTCGCGGGCCCGTCCGCGAAGTTCGGCATCCACCCTCGCTTCGTGGAGGAGGCATACCGCACGGCGCTGGAGAACGGGGTCGAGCGGCTCGGGGTGCACATGATGCCTCACTCGCAGGCGAGCAAGCCGGAGAGCTTCGCCCACGTCACCGGGAAGCTGCTCGACCTGATCGGCCCGGTCGCCCGGAAGCTCGGCTTCCAGCTCGAGTTCCTGGACATCGGCGGAGGGCTCGGCATCCCCTACCGGAGGGAGCTGCCGCCGCTCGACGTGGACGCCGTCGCCCGCGAGGTCGCCGCGGTGGTCCGCCGGAAGTGCGCGGAGCACGGCCTCAAGACGCCCCGCCTCGTCATGGAGCCGGGGCGGTACTTCGTCGGCGACGCGGGCTACGTGCTCGGGCGGGTGATCTCGATCAAGCAGGGATACAGGACGATCCTCGGGACGGACATCTCGATGAACACGATGGCGCGCCCGGTGATGTACGGCGCGTACCACGAGGTGCGGATCAACGGCCGCGGCGGCCAGACCGCGCCGATGGCGATGACCGGCCAGGTCTGCGAGAACACCGATATGTGGATCAGCGAGCGCGAGTTCCCCGCGGAGGTCGCCGAGGGGGACGTGGTCGTCCTCATGGACGCTGGCGCGTACGGTCATGTGATGAGCTACGACTACAACGGTCGGCTGCGGCCCGCCGAGGTGCTCGTCGACGGCGGGCAGAGCCGGCTCATCCGGCGGCGCGACACCTTCGAGGACCTGGTGTCGCGGATGTGCCTCTCCGAGGACATCCAGAAGCGCCTGCGCGAGGCCGCGGGCGAGGCGTCGGGCCAGGCCGCCGGCGGCTGAGCCTGCTGGCTCGCCCCGCCGCGGATGGCCTGATCCGGGCGGCGTCGCCGGTGCGACGAACGCAACGAACGCAACGAACGCAACGAACGCAACGAACGCGCGCCGCCCCCTCGGATCGCGGCGCGCTCCGGGTCCGGGGGAGCCCGCGGCGCCCGCGTGCGGTAAGCTCTGCGCACGGGCGCCGCGCGGCGCCTCGCCGAGGCCGCGGCTCCCCCCCGGGGGGCCGCGGCCTCCCCTGGCAAGAGCTTCCCCATGGCCGACTTGAACGATCCCGCCCGCCTCGCCGAGCTCCACCACCTCATGCTGCGGGCCGACGCGGACGCCCTCCTCGACGACTGCGTGGCGCGCGCGGCCGAGCTCGCGGGGGCGCCGATCGCGCTCGTGAGCCTGGTGGTGCGGCACATCCAGCTGTTCCGTGCGCACCGCGGCTTGCCGCCGGAGCTCGCGGTGAGCTGCGCGACGTCGCGGAGCAACTCCTTCTGCCAGCTCGTGGTGCGCGACGAGGCGCCGCTCGTCATCGAGGACGCGCTGCGCGACGCGCGCGTACCGAGGGAGCTCGTGGAGCACTACGGGATCCGCGCGTACGCCGGCGTGCCCATCCGGGTGGGCGGGCACGTGATCGGCTCGCTCTGTGTGATCGACCACGCGCCCCGCCGCTTCGAGCCGGGCGTCGTCGACGGCCTGAGGCAGCTCGCCGTGGAGGTCGCCGAGCGGCTCGCGGCGCTCGGCGGCGGCGCGCCGTCGGCCTGCCACGCCGTCGAGGAGCACCTGCTCCGGCTCGGGGAGACCGCGCGCCTGCTCGAGCAGGCGCTCCGCGCGATCGGCCCCGCGCTCGCCCAGGCGCAGGCCGCGGCGGCGACGCTCCTGGACGCGCCGCGCGGCGCGCTGAGCCCGGACGATCTGCGCGCGGCGGTCGCGTGCTATCGCGACATGTTCGCGATCGCCGAGGAGATGGCCGGCGACGCCATGGCCGTCGCGGCCTCGGCCTCGGCCTCGATCGAGGAGGCGCGCGAGATCGCGGAGCAGACGCGCGCCCTCGCGCGGGATCTGGTCGAGATCGGCCCGCTCGTCCGCCTGGCCGAGGGCGTGCTCGAGGGCACGCTCGACGAGGGGAGCGCCGCCAGGGCCGCGCTCGTGGCGCGCGAGGCGCTCTCGGCGCACGAGACCGCTTCGGCGGCCGTCCGCCGGATCCTCGCCACGGCCGCGCGCGCGCGGGCGGCGATGACCTGCGGCGCCGGGCCGGGCGGGGCGGCGCCGGGGCCGGACAGGGGGGCGCCATGAGGGGCAGGGCCTATCACCTGTTGCGCTCCTGCCTCGGCGACGAGAACCCGCCGAGCGCGCGCAACGCATTCATCTATGCCCGGGTGATCATGCGCGCGCGCGTCGTCCCCGAGGACATCACGCCTGTGCTCGATGACCCGGAGATCGAGCGGAGGATCGAGCGCGCGCTGGAGGAGATCCTCCCGCGGAGCCGCGGATCGGAGTCGGAGCTCGGCGGGGCGCGATCGCCCTGAGGGGATCCCGAGCTGCGAGGGCCGGCGTGGAGGAGAGGGCTCGTGCGTGGGCGCACAGCGGAACAGCCCCCCTTCGCGTGGCGCGCCGCACGCCGCGCCCGAGGCGCCGCCGGATCTCCATCTTGCGATCGGCGCCAGCTCTGGTTATGTGCGGGGCGCCGTTCGTGGGACGGCGAGAAAAGGAGTCGTGATCCAGATGAACATCAACAAGATGCTCGACAAGGCGTACGAGGGCAAGTCGTTCCGGGAGCTGCTCGACGCCCCGGTGGACGCCCTGGAAGGCGTCTCTGCGGGGGACGCGAAGCTCTTGAACGAGGCGTTCCGTATCAAGACGATCCGCGACCTCGCGAACTGGAAGCACGCTCGCTGGGCGCAGGCGATCGCGGTCGCGGCCGAGACCGAAGAGACGAAGTAGAGCGCCCCGGCGGCTGGCCGTTGCCCCCAGGGGGCCGCCCTCACGCCACGGCCCGCGCGGGCCGCCACAGACACGATTTCAGCACCAACCCAGTTCAACCCTCGCCAGAATTATCCAGCCCACCGACGTGGGCGTGACGTCTCGCGCCGAGGCATAGGCGAGTATGCCTATGCCTCGAGCCAGAGGGCTCGGGTACGACGTCGTCGCGATCGCTTGCGTCGGGCGATGCGAGAGCGGACGACGATCCTGGAACAGAGAGGCGGCGACGAGTGGAAACGGGTGGTCGGTGGCGCCGGCGGCGGGGCGCCCGGCCTCGGGGGAGGCTGGCGCAGGCCGCGTGGGCGCCGCGAAGGAACGGTATGCTCTTACCTGAATGGATGGATCCGGCGATGAGGATTGGGCATCTGCCAACGAAGCTCTTGACGATTGGAATCCTCGGCCTCTGCCTTGGGGGGTGCGGTCAGTCGAGCGAGGAGGGCAGCGGAGGGACGACGAGCAGCGGCGCTGGCGGCGCGGCGTCGGGCGGTCCTGGTGAGACGACCGGCGCCGGTGGCGACGCCGCCACGGGCGGCGCGGGCGGCGCGGGCGGCGGAGCCACCGGAGCCGGTGGCGCCGTGGAGGCCGGCGTCAGCAGCGGCAGCACCGGCGAGATCGTCGGCGCTGGCGGCGGCGGCGCCGGCGCCGGCGGGATCGGCGGCGCGGGCGGCGGCAGCGGCGGCGGCGGCGAGGCGACGATCGTCCCCGATCCATCGTGGACCTGCGGCATGCCCGACGGCATTCCGCTCCCCACGCTCGGCGAGCTCGTCTTCCGGGCGACGCTCGAGCTCGGCGAGACCCGCGATGTCGGGACCACCCAGTTCGGACACCGCCGCCTCCTCGACGTGAAGGGGGGCACGCTCACGGGCGACGAGATCGAGGCCACGTTCCTCACGGGCGGCATGGAACTCGAGCTCACGCTGTCGAACGGATCCGTCGAGCTCGAGGAGATCAACATCCTGAGGGCGAGCGACGGCACCCTCATCTACCTGCGGAGCTGCGGCGTCGCGCCCGCCGGCGATGCGGTCGTCCGGGTCGTCCCGGACTTCGAGGTCGCGGAGTCGAGCTCGCTCGCCTGGCTCAACACCGGGAAGTTCGCGGGCACCCGCGTCGTCGACGCCGCGGCGGGCACGGTCCAGATCGACGTCTACGACATCGCCGAGGTGGCCGTCGGAGAGCCGAAGATCCAGCTCAAGGATCCCGAGGGCGTCCCCAATCAATCGTGGGAGTGCTCGACGGCGACCGGGGCGAGGGGCTCGAGCGTGTTCACCGAGTCCGTCACGCTCGGCTCTTCCCTCTCCGTCGGCGCGAGCAAGCGCGGCACGCGCAACATCATTCCCATCACCGGCGGCACGGTCACCGGTGGGACGCTGCTCAGCGGCCTGTCGGGCTCGGTGCTCCCCGGAGGCGGGGACTACCAGCTCCTCGGCTCGAGCACGATCCTGGACGCCAGGTACGCGCTGTCCTCGAACGACGGCGAGATCATCGTGGTGAGGAACTGTGGACCGTTCGGCGCGCTCGTGCCGGTCTTCGAGGCGCGCGCGGACGGCCCGTACGCGCTCCTCAATACGAACGCGTATGTGAGCTCCGACCCGGGGTTCGCGTCGGGCGGGGTGAGCCTCACCTTCTATGAACGCAAATAGAGCAGCCGGTCCGCGGGCACACCGGCGCCTTTCGTGGTGACAGACCGTACCGCCGCGGAAGCGCCGGCCTCCCTGGTGCTCTTCAGCACGGGTGCTTGACCACGAGGATTGGCCTTTGGACGGTCCTACGCGATAACCGCACCTCTCAGGCTTCGACCAGATGCAACAATCCCGGACAACGGGACGGAAACGGGAGATTTCCTCATGGGCGCATCGCCCCCTCACGCGTCACGCAGCACCGTCACGCTGTCGCTGTGCTTCCTGATCGCCCTGCTGGAAGGGTTCGACATCCAGGCCATCGGCGTGGCCGCCCCCCTGCTGATCCCCGCGCTGGGCCTGACGCCCGAGCAGGCGGGCGTCGTGTTCGGGGCCGGCATGGCCGGGCTCGTCTGCGGCGCGCTGGCCGGCGGCTGGCTGGCCGACCGCATGGGCCGCAAGCCGCTGCTGATGATGGCCGTCGGCGTCTTCGGCCTGTTCACGCTGGCCACCGTGGTGGCGGGCGGACCGGTGTCGCTGGGCCTCTACCGGCTCCTGGCCGGGGCCGGCATGGGAGCGGCGATGCCCACCCTGGTGGCCGTCGCCCTGGAGATCGCCCCGCCCGACCGGCGGACCCGCACCACCACCTTGATGTTCAGCGGCATGCCGGTCGGCGGCGCGCTGGCGGCGCTGTTCGCGGCCGGTATGCTGGGACGCTTCGGCTGGCACAGCATCTTCCTGGCCGGCGGCGTGCTGCCGCTCTTGCTGCTGCCGGCCATGGCGTGGCTGATGCCCGACAGCCGCGCGGCGGCGGCCGGGGGCGCCCAGCGATCGGGCAGCGCGCAGGCGCTCTTCGGCGATGGCCGGCTGCTGGTCACGGCGCTGGCGTGGTTCACCTCCGGGCTGACGCTGCTGGTGCTGTATCTGCTGCTGAACTGGCTGCCGTCGCTGGTGGCGGCCAAGGGCCTGGGCGGCGTGGGGGGCGCTGGCGCCGCCTTCGCCTTCAATGCCGGCAGCGTCCTCGGCTGCTGGGTCATCGGCGTGCTGGTGGACCGGCTCGGGCCGCGCCTCCCCATCATCGCGGCCTATCCCGCCCTGGCCCTGTCGCTGTTCGGGCTGGCGGGGGCCGACAGCCTGCTGCCGGTGCTGGCGCTGGCCGGCCTGGCCGGCTTCTTCCTGCTGGGCGCGCAATATTCGCTCTATGGCGTCATCCCGCTCTATTACCCGGCGCGGACGCGCGGGCTGGCCACCGGCGCATCCATCGCCATCGGCCGGCTGGGTTCCATCGGCGGGCCGCTGGCGGCGGGCCACCTGCTGGGCCAGGGCTGGGGCCCTGCCGGCGTGGCCATGGCCATGGTGCCGGTGGTGCTGTCGGCCGGCGTGGCGGCGGCGTTGATGACCCTCCGCGGCCGCTATGCCGGTGATTGAGGGAGGCGCGGCGGCGCTCGATCGACAACGCTTGTGGCGGACCTATCGAGTCGACGTGCTCTCCTGCGCTGGCCGTCATCAACGACGATCTTGACCGGAGGGTCCTGGAGTCCCTCGGTATCGAGCCCGAGGCGACGCGGCGCGTCCGCGACCATCACTCCTGCGGGAAGTTGCCCCGGATCCGAAGAGCGAGGACCGCGTCGCGCGGCGATCCGCCACGCTCGCCGGGCTCCGCGCCCTCGGCGTGGCCCCTCGGCCGCGCCTTGAAGTGACCCCCGGTCTCATCTATACTTTACCCACGAGTTGCCATGAGTCTTGAAATGGAAGAAATTCACCCGGGTTCGTTCGAGGCCACGCAGGAGCGGAGCCTGAAGCTCGAGCAGGACCTGACCTTGAATCCCTCGAGATACCGGGTCCTCACCGGCGACCGCCCGACCGGGCGCCTCCATGTCGGACACCTCTTCGGCTCGATCCAGAACCGGGTCCGGCTCCACAAACTGGGGGTCACCACCTTCATCGTCATCGCGGATTACCAGGTGCTCACCGACCGGGACACCTTCGAGGCGATCTCCGAGAACATCCGGCAGCTGACCATCGACTACATCGCCGCCGGCATCGACCCGGACGACGGCAAGACCTTCATTTTCCCCCATAGCCACGTGCCGGAGCTCAACCAGCTCCTCCTTCCCTTCCTGACCCTCGTCACGATGGCCGAGCTGGACCGCAACCCGACCGTCAAGGAGGAAATCCAGGCGGCCGGGCTCAGCCGGATCAACGCGGGCATGTACACGTATCCCGTGCACCAGGCCGCGGACATCCTGTTCTGCAAGGGCAACGTCGTCCCCGTCGGCAAGGACCAGCTCCCGCACCTCGAGCTCACCCGCATCATCGCCCGCCGCTTCAACGAGCGCTTCTCCGCGAGCCGGGCGGTGTTTCCGGAGCCGCATCCGCTGCTCAGCAAGGCGCCGGTCATCCTCGGGCTCGACGGCGGACAGAAGATGAGCAAGAGCCGCAACAACGCGATCCTGCTGAGCGCGACCGAGGACGAGACCGCGGCCCTGATCAAGAGGGCGAAGACCGACGGCGACCGGCTCATCACCTTCGATCCCGTCAAGCGCCCCGAGGTCTCGAACCTCCTCTCGCTCATCTCCCTGTCGACCGGGCGCGCGCCCGAGGAGATCGCGGCGAAGATCGGCGACGGCGGCGCGGGCACGCTGAAGAAGACGCTGACCGAGACGCTCAATGAGTACCTCAGGCCGCACCGCGCGCGCCGGGCGGAGCTCGAGGCGAACCCGGACTACATCCACCAGGTCCTGGTCAACGGCGTCGCCAAGGCGCGGGAGGTCGCCTCCGCGACGCTCGACGAGGTCCGGGACGCCATGAACATGAGGATCTGACCGCGGGCGTCAGGCGAAAAAGCCCGGCAGCGGTCCGCAGGTCGGCTCGATGCCGATGCCGGTCGCGGCGTGGCCGAGCGCGTTCATCACCGACGTGAGCGGCTTGTTCGAGCTCTGCGCGGTGGTGTTGTGGATGTACTGGCCCACGTTCACGCCGCGTCCTCGGCCGCGGTCTTGTCCTTCTTTTTGACCTCCACCCGGGCTCCGGCCGGGGTCAGGTTCTCGAGCAGCCACTCGCTCGTCCGCCGGAGCTGCTCGATCTTCTCCCTCGTGAACGGGTGGAGCCCGTTGAGCTCGTCGGCGTGCTGCGTGAACAGCGCCGCGAGCTCCATGCCATCCCGCGCCATATCGTATTTCCCGGAGCCGGCCCGGATCTGCGCGACACGCTCCCTGTCGAGGAGGCCGCGCCGGGCGAAGAGCTCCGCCTGGGTCAGGAGATCCTCGCGCGGCCCGCCGATCTCCTTCAGCGCCTTCTCGATCTCCTTCGGGCCCGCCGCCCGGGGCAGCGCCTCGCGCACGGCAAACAGGAGCGCACGGGCGAGATCCGGCAACTCCAGGAGCTCGTCGACCGCGATCCTGGGCAGGTGCTCGCGCACGGCCTTCACCTGCTCCTTCGTGCCGAGCACCGCCGCGACACCGCGCTTCACGTTGACCAGCACGAGGCGCGGAGCGGCGCGGCACGCCTGCACCGCGTCGGGCGGGAGCCCCGCCCCGATCGGCTGACAGTGCCTGTACAGGGCCTGGTAGCTCCAGGCCCCCTCCTCTGCCCTGCCCTGCGCCGGGGACTTCGCGGGTTGAGCCTTGGATTTCGCCATGGTCGCCCAAGCTACCAGGCTCAGCCAGGAGCCGGGAAGCCCTCCGGCGCCGGACTTCGAGGCACAAAATCAGGCACCCCTGCCTGCGCGGGAAGGCGCGCGACCGCCGGAGGAGACGCGTTTGGATCCCAAACCACACCAAGCCCCTCGTCTCGCAGCCCATCGTGGGTGCCAGCCCACACCGAATTCCAGGAGAACAGCCTGATCGGCCTGATCTTTTGGTTCCAGCCCGGTGCCGGCGCTCCTCGATCCCTGGCGGACCCGGGCGCTTGCCTGCCTGCCCGGCGCCCACACCGAGTGCCCGGGCGACCGGAGCACCTGCACGCCGTCGCCGGAGCAGCCCGGGGTCCCGCCGCCCGGCGTCGCCCTCGGCAGCAAGTCGGCGGGGGTCGTCGCCGTGGATCCCGGCGGCTGCGCCCCGAGCGGCGGCGAGCCGATCGGCGAGCTGCTGCCGGCCGAACCGTCGACGTTCTGCTGCCAGGCATAGGGCCCGCGAGAAGAACAGGCGATCATCGCCTCGCGCTCGGCAACAGCTCCACCCGATCCGCGAGCGCTCCGCGCTCCTGGTTGCGGAGGGCCGCGATCAGGGCGCCCGCGACCGGCCCCGAGCCGACCGTCGGCCCGAGCAGCTCACGCACCCAGAACGCCATGATCGACCCCGCGAGCGTGCCGCGCCCCTCGGCCCGAAGCCGCTTCACGGCCGCGTAGGCCCGGACGTCCGAGGGGCGGCTGCGCGCCAGTGTCCGGGTGCGCTGCCCACGAGCATTCGCGACGTCAACCGCACGCATCGATCGGCCCCCCCGCCGATCCCCTGGAAGCGAAGCGATATCGTCCGCGACCGGCCGCGCGCGCGTCATCGCTTGCGCGCGACGTCCTGGACATCGCGCGCGTGCCTCGGGGAGCTCGACGCGCTCGCTCGCGACGTCTGGCGGCGGCCATGTGCACGGATTCAGCGAAGAACGACAGCCTTTCCTGGATCCTCCTGCCTGCTTCTTGAGGCCAACGCGAGCCACCACCAGATACCCCTGAGAGCAAGAGCCGATGACCGCAGCACTTCGTCGTTCAAGGACAAGCCATCCCTGCCTCGCCCATATTATTTCCGCGACGGTACTATCCCAAACCGGATGCACGATCTTCGACGAAAGACCAACACCGACGTGCATGGATCCATCCCCTGAGTGCGTGGCACTGTGTGTACAGGGACCCGGATCCCCTCAGCCAATCTACTGCGGGAGAACGACACCATAACAACAACGATTCCTGGATATCCTAGGCACAGAGAACTGCGACAAATGGCGCGAGTCACTACCCCCCCAGCAGCGACCCCAGTCTAACCATCACCCCCCAAATGGTTGGAATAACACCAATCAAAAAGGACCCCTGCTACTACTAGCTCACACCACCCTGGAGACCCATTTTCACCACACCAACTGCCTCTCAGACGACGATCACCATCACCCCGCAACATTCGACAGATGCGAACCTCACCGACACCGACAACATGGATTGGATTGGGATCCATCGCGGTCGCCGCACTCGCGGCGGGATTCATTCTGGGAAGAATCTCGGCAGAGAGCGACAACCGGCCTCACCCGCACCAGGACGTCGCCAGCAAGGACGATCCCGATCTTCGGTCGACTCTGAGCGCCACCCGGAAACGGTTGGCCAGCTGTGAAAAGACCCTCCAGCGTCGCGATCACCATCTTCAGACGAGAGAGGAAAAGCCCCACGCCAACGAAGACAAGCCCACCCATTCACCGGAGCCAGAGTTTCCGAAGCAATGCATCATCGCATCGGCAGCGACGCAGGTGCACACGCTGTCCGCCAATCGCACGAACTTCAGGAGACATTTCGACGCATACAAGGCAATACTCGGTAGCAGCACGATCGACTGCGAAACCGTCTTGAGCATTCGAGACCTAGCCCGGAACCAACACTCGATTTGTGCCGCCATCGCAAGATCCTTCGAGGATGGGTCACACTCAGATCTCACGAGCGATATTCGCGGCATCGACGCGATGGAAAATGCCTATATGCTCAGGAACGAGTACGGCGACATCGATATTAATGAGCTAGTGAAGAACCCGGAGTGCATAGCCCGCATACAGACCGAATGACTCGAACCTATTTCGCGCCACCGTTCATCTCGCGGGAGCCATCGCCCCGCCGTTCGAGCAGGCCAGGGCAGCCATTCTTGCGCGCGCTATCAGGGCTTGCAGTGTTCTCCCTTGCCGCTCTGGCATCAGCGCAAGAGCCACGGCCCCCAGAGAAATTCCACTGGGGCGGCCTCTACCTCAACGGTGTCGTTCAGACAAAGCTCCCCCATCTCGCGAGATTCGGAGCCACGTATGGCGGCGGAACGGCTCCGGGGGCTGTCCATACAGTCATGGTGAGCTTCGGACAGACCGCGAGTCCCACCCAGGAGCTCAACATCGGGTATTTCATAGGCATTGGAGTGGGCAAGGAGAACATGTCGACGATAGAAGACAAGCAATTGGGGATCCATGCCACGTTCGAAGCCGGACCGTTCCGGACGAGCGCGGCCACCAGCCTTCAACTCTACAAATTGATCGGAGCCGTTCTTCCCATGTTCACCACGACCTTGAGGCCGCAGGGTACCCTTGTCCGGACCACGCACGTCGATCTGTTCCTCGGCGGAGACGTCTATTCCCTCAACGTCAACGCCCAGCTCGGCTTCACGTGCGGATTACGGTTCAGGGACATAAGAATATTCGATCGGAGCATGGATGGACTCCTGTCGATCACGGAGATGAACGCTTGGACCAGCGTTCCAACGCATGGAACCATCTGGGCGGCCTACGTCGAATCGCGCCTCGGGATCGTCGTCGATCTGGAGTCCGACAAGGGAGACCATGGGGAAAAGCGCGACCGGATCCGTGAGTATGGGCAGCTCTGATCGGTCGCGCCCGGGACGCCGCTCGCCTTGTCGCTCTCGCTCAGGCTGGTTGCGATGCAGGTGAGAACTCGGCTCACTCGTCCTCGAGCGGCTTGCAGCAGTAGACCGCCGGGATCAGCATGTCGGCAAACGACGGCTGGCGTTTGGTCCAGTACCACCAGGGGCGAGCCAGCGCCCCGCGGGAGCGAGGGCGGTCATCGCGCGGGCTGCTCGCCCTGGCCGCCGCCCTTCGAGCGCGCCCGGTGCCGCGCCCGGTACGCCGGGGGGCTGACGCCCTCGGAGCGCCGGAGATGCGGGGGCGCTCCTGCGCGGTCGGGACCTCCTCACCGGCGCACGCCGGGAGGGCAGCGGAGAGACAGGCGAGGCCTGCGGCGAGCAGGCTCTGGCGTGAGTGCATGATCGTGCTCCTCGGGTCGAGTACGCCCGGCGTCGCGCCGGGTCGTGCGCCTACCGTGCGCGCGATCGGCGGCCGGCGCGCGCCCCGCGCGCTCAGCGATTCGCCCGAAACGCTCACACGGCGGCGCCGCGCTCAGGCGTGCGCGCGACGCGCCGTGGCGAGCGAGCGCTCGATCACGTCCGACTCCACCCCGAAGCGCTGCAGCGCCCGGCGGCCCAGCTCCAGCGCGAGCTCCATCTCGCCGACGACCGCCTCGTCCGCGCCCCGCGCGTGCAGGAAGGCGCGGTCCTCGTAGCTGTGCGTCCGGGCCAGCACGGTCGCCGCCCGGCTCACCTCGCGGGCGTGCTCGAGCGCCCGGCGAACCGCCATCCGCTCGGGGATGCAGAGGATCAGGAGGTGCGCCGTGCGCAGGGAGGCCCGGTCGAGCACGTCCGGCAAGCCGGCGTCCCCGAACAGGGCCGAGACGCCCCGCGCGCGGAGCGACTCGACGACCCTGAGGTCCTCCTCGATGACGACGAACGGCTTCCTGTGCTGCTCCAGGAGCGCGCAGACGATGCTCCCCACGCGCCCGTAGCCACAGACGATGGCGTGGTCCTCGATGGCCGAGGGCCGCGCCGCGTCCGCGTCCCGCGCGGCGCCGGAGCGCCGGGCCTGCACCCGGCGCAGCAGCGCGGGCGCGAGGCCGTTCACCAGGGGGGAGAGGAGGATGGTCACCACCGTCGCGCTGAGCAGCAGGTTGAAGATCGGCCGCGACAGGGCGCCCTGCTCGAGGCCGATGCGCGCGAGCAGGAACGAGAACTCGGCCGACTGCGCGAGCGCCGCGCCGATCAGGACCGAGAGCCGCGTCGAGCACCCGAGCCAGCGCGCGAGGACGGTCGTCACCGCCCCCTTGACGAGGACGATCAGCGCCACGGTCACGAGGACGAGCGCCCACGCGTCGAGCACGAACGCCGGATCCAGCAGCATGCCGATGGAGACGAAGAAGATCCCCGAGAAGATGTCCCGCATCGGGATGGCGTCGCCCAGGATCCGGTGCGCCAGGTCCGACTCGCCGACGACGACGCCGGTCAAGAACGCCCCGAGGGCGAGGGAGACGCCCAGCAGCGAGGCGCCGCCCGCCATGGCGAGGGCGAGCGTGACGACCGCGAGCGCGAAGAACTCCCGGTTGTGGAGCGCGGACGCGCGGCGGAGCCCCCACGGCACGACCCAGAACGACAGCGGCACGACCACGAAGAAGAACAGCGCCGCCTTGCCGAGCAGCGGGCCCACGGCCGTCGAGCTCGGCGACAGGAACGCGAGGACGGCGACCAGGGCCACGGTCGAGATGTCCTGGACCGAGGACCACGCGATCCCGAGCTGGGCGTGGCGGCTGTCGAGCTCCCCGCGATCGGAGAGGACCTTGCCGAGCACGGTGCTCGACGAGTTCGAGATGACCGCCCCGAAGGCGTACGACTCGAGGGGACCCCAGCCGAGCGCGCGCCCGACCAGGTAGCCGAGCCCGATCATCACGGCGACCTGGAGGAGCGCGCCCAGGATGGCGACCCGGCCGGCGCGGACGAGCGCTCGCATCGAGAGCTGCGCGCCGATGACGAACATCAGGAAGATGATGCCGAGCTCGGCCAGCTCGGCGATGGCCTCCGTCTGGCCGATGATGCCCGGCGTGAACGGGCCGATCGCGACCCCGGCGAGCACGTAGCCGAGGATGAGCGGCTGGCCGAGGCGCAGCGCGACGGCCGCGCCGATCAGCGCGGCGACGAGGGCCGTGACGAGGTGAACGAGGAGGCCGCCGTCCTGCATCGGCTCACCCGAGAGGTGCCAGCAGCGCGGCCCGCGCGATCCCCGATCCGAAGACCGGAGAGGGGCCCCTGGGGACGGGCAGGAAGCGAGACATTCCGGGCGTATAGCACGCCCGAACCCCCGGCCCGGCGCCCCGCCGCGCCGCGTGACGAGCAGGGCGACGACCCCGGCGAGCTCGACCGACAGGACACGCCGCGCTGGCCGAGCGCGCGGGGCGCGCCGCCGCGGGGCGCTACGCGACGGGCGGCGGCGGCGGCGGCGCCGACGCGGTCGGCTCGCCCTCGAGGCGCCGGCGCACGTACCCGAGGTGCAGGTAGAGCTCGTAGAGGTTCGCCATCGCCCCGAGCGGGACCGAGACGGTGGCGAGGCTCTCCTCGAGCTCCCGGAGCTTCGCGGCGAGCTCCGCGCGCCGCGCCGGATCCACCGGGCGGGACAGCTCCTGCTGGGCGCGGTGCAGGACCTCGTAATGGCGGTAGATCCGCGCGCGGACGCGCCAGGTGTAGAGGGGCTGCGCGATCTTGAGGACGGAGAAGATCACCGTCGCCAGGGGGAGCAGCATGAGCTTGAGCCGGCTCACCATCGACGCGGCCCAGAACGGCAGGAAGCGCCGCAGGAACGAGGGCCCCTCCTCGAGGTAGCGCCGCGCCTCGGGGTGGATCGGCGCCTCGACGAAGCGCGCGGACGGGAACTCGCCGGGCGCGTCGAGGAGGTTGCCCTGCTCGTGCACGGCCTGGGCCGCCTCGAGCAGGAGCGGGATCAGCGCGGGGTGGAGCGCCTGGCTGGCGACGAGCGCGGCGGGCGGGGCGAGCAGCGGGCGCGGCGCGGGCGGGATGTTGCGCTCGAGGTCGAGCAGGCCCTCGCTGAGCGTGACGCTGGTGAGGTAGGGGTAGCGGCGCGCGAAGCTATCGTGCTGGCGCAGGTCCATGAGGTGCACGCCGTCCTCGCGGATGAGCGCCTGCACGTGCGACGAGCCGGGGCCGACGATGAAGAAGGCGGCGTCGACGCGGCCGGCCAGGAGCGCCTCGGCGGCCTCGGGATCGGTCAGGGACGCGAAGGGGACGCCGGCCGCGGCCTGCGCGCCGGCGGTGACGCCGCTGTCCGCGAGCAGCCGCAGCGCGACCACGCGGGTGCCGCTGCCCTCGGGGCCGACGGAGAGGCGCTTGCCGGCGAGGTCGGTGAGGCGCTCGAGCGGCCGCTCGCCGCGGTGGAAGATCCAGAGCGGCTCGCGGTAGACGCTGGCGAGGCTGCTCAGGCGATCGCGGGCCTCGGGCGGCATGGCGCCGCCCTGCACGAAGGCGACCGAGACGTCGCTCGCCGGATCGAGCAGGAGGGCCACGTTCTCGGCCGAGCCCGCGGTCTCGCGGACCTCGAGGGAGATGCCGTGCCGGGCCAGGTACGCGCGGTACTGCTCGGCGAAGGCGTGGTAGCGGCCGCTGGCCTGTCCGGTGGCGATGGTCAGCCGGCGGGGCGGCGGGGGCTCGACGAAGAGCAGGTAGGTCACGACGAGCGCGACGACGCCGAGGACCAGGAACGGGGCCCAGACGCGGAGGAGCTCCCTGCGGTGGCTGTCGGCGATCTCGCGGCGGAACTGGCGGCGGAAGGGGAGTCGGATCATGGGCCGCTGGCCTCGGGGTGTCTGCCTCGTGGAGGTCCGCGCTCGCCGCCGGGTGCTCAATCCACGCGGACGACGGCGACCTGCGATACCCTGCCGGGGGGCTCGACGTCGACGGTGACGAAATGACGCCCGACGCCGTCGAGCCGCTCGGGGATGGCGCCGCCGCCGCCCGAGATGTACGCGGGGATCCCCGCGTTCTCGAACGCGTAAAACGAGTGGATGTGGCCGTAGAACGTGAGGTCCACGCGCCCGTCCGCGAGCATCGTGAGCAGCTTGTTCGCCTCGGCGCGGCTCGCGAAGGCGCCGTTGCGGGAGCCCACCGGATCGAGGGGCGCGAGGTGCATCGTGACCACGTGCAGGAGCTCCCGCCCCTCGGCGAGCCAGCCGGAGAGCCACCCGTAGGCGAGCGGATCGATCGTCGCGCTCGCCGAGTCGAGCATCGTGAACTGCACGCCCCGGAAGACGAAGCGGAAATTCCCCCGTCCGAACCACTCGTGGTAGAGGTCGTCCCGCGTGCCGAGCTCGTGGTTGCCGAGCGTCGCGTAGCAGGGGAAGGCGAGCGTCTTCATCTCGCGCTGGAACCGCTCGAGCTGCTCGGCCGAGCCCCGCGAGGTGAGATCGCCGCTGATGAGCGCGAAGCGGATGCCCTCCGCCTCGTTCATCTTCGCGTAGATGTCCTGCACGCGGTCGATGTCCTCCTGGACATCGGCGAAGACCGCGAACCGCCACGGATCGAGCCGCGCCGCGTCCGGCGGGCGCAGCGAGAGCGTGGCCTCGGCGCCGGGCGGCACGGTGAGGCGGAACGTGCGCTGCGTCGGGAACGGCGCCTCGACGAGCGCCACGGGCACGCGCTTGCCCCCGGCGTGGGCCGACAGCTCGGCGTCGGCGAGCATGTTCTCGATCGTGACCGTCCACGGCCCGCCGCCCGGGTCGGCGAGGCGGACCGAGAGCGCGGGCGCGCTCGCCCACAGCGAGAGCTCGCCGGGCGCGAGGCGGCGGATCGCCGCGAGCCCCTCGTCCACGACGACGCGCGCCTCGCCCGTGGAGGCCTTTCCCACCTCGAGATCGCGGCGCGCGCGGCCCTCGGCCACGTCGAGGCACGAGAGCGCGAGCGGCGCGGTCAAGAAGAGGAGCACGAGGAGCGGGTCTCTCACGGTCATGGCGATCCTCCGGGGCGCATGAGCAGCGACAGGCGCCCGACATACGCGGAGCCCGCTCGCACGTCGGCGAGCAGGCCCCAGCGGGGCGAGGCATCGAGCCGGCCCTGCAGGCCGATGTGGCCGGCGACGCCGCTGCCCAGGCCGGTGATCTTCGCGCCGGCGGCGTAGCCGTCGTGCCGGTGCTCGTAAAACGCCTTGGCCTCGCCGCGCGGATACCCCTCGTGCCCAAGGTACATCCCGAAGGCGAAATGCGGGATCAGGAGCTCGTTCCCCTCGAACGGCCGGCGGCCGTGGCGATAGGCCTCGATCCCGATCCCCCAGCCCATCTCCGCGAACGAGCCCCGCAGCGTCGGCCCGATGTGCGCGAGATCGAGCCGGCCCTGGACCGAGACCTCGCCGGTGGTGATCGAGAAGCCGTCGGAGGTGTAGCGGTGATGGGTGAGCGCGGCCTCGATCTCGAGGAACGAGCCGTCGGCCGCGCGCGGGCCGTCGGGCGTGCCGGGCCCGAGGAAGCGATAGGCGGTCTCGGCGCGGAGGCGCACGTTGTCGTCGTTCAGGGCAAACCAGCCGGAGCCCGAGAGCCGGAGCGAGCGCAGGCGCAGATCCATGCCCGGCACGAGGAAAGAGCGGTAAGCGAACGTGGGGTCGTGGACGTAGGCCACGCCGAGCTGCGTCTCGACCCAGGGCAGCGCGGTGCGAGGGCTGCCCGTGCCGCCCTCGGGGGCGAGCACGCCATAGAGATCCGCGAGGAGGGAGATCCCGAACAGGCCCGCGCCCGTCACCGTGGTGAGGATGATCGGGGCGATGACGCGCCGCGAGGCCCCGGAGACCGCCGCGCCCCCGAGCCCGCCGACGACGAGCCCGGTCCCCGCGCCCCCGAGCGCCAGGAGGGACAGGCCCGTGCGGCCCTCGCCCACGAGAAAGTGCCCGCTGCCGTGCACGAGGAGCCCGGGGATCACCGCGCCGGTCGCGGCGAGGGCGCGCCGCCCGGGGGAGATCGCTTGCCCCGCCTGTGCCGCGCTCGCCGGCGCCACGCTTGACGCTTCGGCGGGAGCGGTCGGATCCGGGGAGGTCGGTAGAGCCTCGGCCTCGTCGGCGTGGGCCGGCGCGGCAGCGAGGAGCGCGAGCAGGGCGAGGAGGTGGCCTGTCGTACGCGAGGGCCTCAGCATCAGATCTTCGTGAAGGGTGCCTACCGTGGCACAGCCGCGCGCTAGAACAAAGAACCTCTGGGTACTCTATGCCTCTATGGTCCCTCCTCCCATGAAACCAGCCACGACGTGGCAGTTCACCACGCCCCCCCGCGCCGGCGCCGTCCTCCGGCTCACTGCCAGCGGAAGATCTTGAGCCCGACCGCGAAGGAGACGACGCCCCAGACGACGAGCACCGCGAGCTCGGGCGCGAGCGCCGAGAGCGGCGCCGCCTCGAGCATCACGCCGCGGAGCGCGTCGTTCAGCGCGGTGAGGGGCAACGCCTGGATGAGCGGCTGGACCGCGTCGGGGAAGCGCTCGGTCGAGAAGAAGACGCCCGAGAAGATCCACATCGGGAACGTCGCGAGGTTGATCAGGCCCGACACGCCCTCGATCGTCCGCGGCCGCGCGGCGAGCAGCAGGCCCAGGCCCACGAAGCTCATCGCGCCGATCAGCGAGACCAGCCCGAGCGCCGCGATCGAGCCGGCGATCGGCACGTCGAGCAGGAAGAACGCGAACAGGACCAGCGCCGTGACCTCGAGCGCCAGGAAGACCAGCCGCGCGCCGATGTGCGCGGTGAGGAGCTGCCAGCGCCGCATCGGCGCCGCCACGAACAGCTTGAGCAGCTTGCCGATGCGCTGCTGGACCAGCGAGAAGCCGATCGCCCAGATCCCCGTCGACATCAGGTTCATGCCGAGCAGCCCGGGCACCAGGAAATCGACGTAGCGCGACCCCCGCTCGGTCATCTCGAGCTCGGCGGCGCGGAACGCGTCCGCGCGCCCCGCGGCGCGCTGCAGCGCCTGATCCACCTCGAGCCGCGCCACACGGCTCTCGGTCCGCGTCGGATCGAACCAGTAGGTGGGCGGATCGGTGTCCAGCACGACGAGCGCGACCCGCCCGGCCCTGAGCTCCTGCCGCGCCTCTTCCCGCGGGGCCACGCGGGGCAGCACCCGCCCCGACGCCTCGAGCGCCGCGCGCCGCGCCTCGGCCCCCGCGCCCGCCTCCACGCTCACCGGCACGGGCTCGGCCGGCTGCTCCCGGAACGCGACGGCCAGCGCCGCCGAGAGCAGGATCGGGAACACGAACATCCAGAAGAGCGCCTCGGGCTCGCGCAGCGACTCCGCCACCCGCGCCCGGGTGAGGAGCACGAGCGGCGCGGCGCGGAGGGAACGGAGCCACCTCGCCATCACGAAACCTCCGCCCCTTCGAGCCTCCGCCCGGCGAGGGCCATGAACACGTCCTCCAGGCTCGCGTGGTGCGTGGCGAGCCGCCTCGGCTCGACCCCGCGCGCCGCGCAGAGCGCGAGCAGCGGCGGTAGCACGCGCGCGACGTCGCGCACGGTCAGCCGGAGCGTCCCCTGCGACAGGCGCGCCGCCTCCACGCCCGGCAGCCCCCGGAGCTCCTCCTCGACGAGCTCGCCCTCGACCTCGAGCTCCACGACGTGCTCGGCGCCGAGCGAGGCGACGAGCGCCGCCGGCGTCCCCTGCGACAGGATCCGCCCGCGGTCGACGATCGCCACGCGGTCGCAGAGGCGCGCGGCCTCCTCCATGTAGTGGGTGGTCAGGAGGATCGTGCGGCCGCGCGCCTTCAGATCCTCCACGATGCCCCAGATCTCGCGGCGCGACGCCGGATCCAGCCCGGTGCTCGGCTCGTCGAGGAACAGCACCTCGGGATCGCCCGCGAGCGCGCACGCGAGCGACAGCCGCTGCTTCTGTCCCCCCGACAGCGCGCGCACGAACGCGCGCGACTTCTCCTGCAGGGACACCTGGCGCAGCGCCGCGTCCGGGTCGAGCCCGCGCGGGTAGAAGCTGCGGAACAGCGCGATCACCTCGGACACCCGGAGCTTGTCCGGGAAGCGCGTCTCCTGGAGCTGGATGCCGAGCCGCGCGCGCAGCGCGATGCCGTCCCCGACCCAGCGCTCCCCGAGCACCTCGACCTCGCCCCCGTCCGGGCGCGTCAGCCCCTCGAGGATCTCCACCGTGGTCGTCTTGCCGGCGCCGTTCGGGCCGAGCAGGCCGAAGCACTCGCCGCGCCGCACCTCGAGGTCGAGCCCGCTCACGGCCACGACGTCGCCGTACCGCTTGACCAGACCGCGACAGACCAGGGCGGGAGCGGCTGACACGGCGGGCATGTATCGCGGAGCGCGCCGGAAAGGAACCCGCCCGCGAGGCGTGCCGGGCGGCCGTGCCCCCCGGGGAGCGCCCTCGACAGAGGGGGTGCGGGCCCAGGCGCCCACAGGCGCGCCGGAAAATTCGACAAGCGACGCGACGCATTGCCTCCCCGGAGAATCGAATCCCGCCAGAGACCTGCGGCCGATGCCTCGAGCGCGGCCCCGCAAGGAACCCTCCGGTCCGAGATCCCGTGGCTGACCGGTCTGCAATCCCGGAGCGACAGAGTTGGAGGGGGCGCGTGGTGAGCGATGAAGAGGGCGTGGTTCCTGTGCGCTGCGGCGAGATCGTCGCGGAGCGCTACAGGGTGGAGCGGCTGCTCGGGACCGGGGGGATGGGGACCGTCGTCGCCGCGAGGCACCTGTCGCTCGGCGAGCTCGTCGCCATCAAGTTCATGCGCGCGGAGTACTGCGGCAACCCGCAGCTCCTGCGGCGGTTCCAGCGCGAAGCGCGCGGCATGTTCCGGCTGAAGACCGAGCACGTGCCGCGCGTCTTCGATCTGGGCACGCTCGCGCCGCGGCCGGGCGTCGCGCAGCCGGTGCCGTTCATCGTCATGGAGCACCTCTCGGGCAACGACCTCCGCTCGATCGTGGAGCGCCGCGGGCGGCTCCCGGTCCCGGAGGCGGCCGAGTACGTCCGGCAGGCGTGCGCCGCCGTGAGCGAGGCGCACGCGCTCGGGATGGTGCACCGGGACATCAAGCCCGCGAACCTGTTCCTGACGTACCGGACCGACGGCACGCCGCTCATCAAGGTGCTCGACTTCGGCGTCGCGAAGTTCACGACCGCGAGGCCCGAGGACGAGGGGCTCGAGCTGACGACGGCGCGATCGGTCATGGGCTCTCGCCGCTACATGGCGCCCGAGCAGATGCTCACGCCCAGGGACGTCGATCTGCGCGCGGACCTCTGGGCGCTCGGCGTCGTGCTCTACCAGCTCGTGAGCGGCGCGCTGCCGTTCGGCGCGGAGACCCTGGAGCAGCTCGTGCTCGTCGTGACGGAGCAGCCGCCGCGGCCGCTCCGGAGCGCGTGCGCCGATCTGCCCGACGGCTTCGACGAGATCGTGATGCGCTGCCTCGAGAAGGACCGGCGCCTCCGCCCGGCCTCGGCCGGCGAGCTCTCCGCCGCGCTCGCGCCGTTCGCGCTGAACGGGCCGCCCGACGCGACGCTGCCCACGGCGGTCCACCGGAGCGAGCCGACGTTCACGTGGCGGGAGGAGCGGCTGCCCACGACCGCAGATCGGCCGGCCGTGGACAAGCGGCCGGAGCGCCGCCGCGCGCCGCGGACATGGTTGACGGGCACGGCCGGTACGCTCGCCGCGGGCGCCGCGCTGCTCGGGGTCGTCCTGCCGTCGGGGTGGTCGCGCGCGCCGGGGGCCACCTGGGCCGACGGCGCCGGCGCGCAGCGCCTGGCGGGGGTGCCGCAGGGGCTCGCCGCGGAGCCGCCGACGGCCGCGGCGGCGGGGCCGCTCGAGGCGCGCCGCGACGCGCTCGCGCTGGACGGCGCGCAGCACGCGGTCGCGGGCGGCGCGTTCCAGGCGAGCGCCGGGAATGCGCCCCTCGTCGCGAGCGATGCGGCCTGCCTCCTCGGGTCAACGAGGACCGCGCCGCCCGCGGCGGCGAGCGCCGGGCAGACGCAGCGCGCCCCCGCGCCCCCGGGCCGGCGGATGGGGATGCCGGACAGCGGGGCGCCGCGCCGGGCGCCCCCGCAGCGCCAGGAAGGCGCCGCGCGGTCCGGCGATGCGCCCTCGCCGTCCGCTGCGGTGCGGGGGTCCCAGAGGCGCCCTTCCCCGGCCGCCGCGGCGTCCCCGGCCGCCCCGGAGGCGCCGGCATCTCCGGCGCCCCTCGCGCCCGGGGCGGCCCATGCCGCGCCCGGGGCCTCGGCCGCTCCCGCGACGCCCGCGGATCCGGCCGCTTCCGCGGCGCCCGCGGATCCGCCGGCTCCCGCGGCGCCCGCGGACCGCGCCGCCGCCCCCGGCGCCGCGGGAGCGCCCGGCGCTGGCGCCCGGACGGCCCCGGAGGTCCCGGACAGCCCCTGGTGATCGCCATGCGCGGAGAAGCTCGCCCGACGGCCCCCTCTCGTCGCCCGCGCCGGCGCGGGCCGCGCCTGCGCGGGCTCGCCTGCGCCTTCGCGGCGGTCTCGCTGCCGCTCTGGCCGGCGAGCGGCGCGGCCGGCGAGCCCGCGGCCGCCGGCGAGCCCGGCGCGGCCGGCGAGCCCGCGGCCGGACACAAGGACCAGGTGCTCGCGCTCTACCAGGTCGCGAGGGAGCTGCTCGAGGCGGGGCGCGCCGCCGAGGCGTGCGCGGTGCTCGAGCAGGGCCGGCGGCTCGATCCGACGGCGATGAACCTCCTCCTGCGGCTCGGCGACTGCCTCGCGCGCACGGGCAGGACCGCGAGCGCCTTCAACGTGTTCAACGAGGCCGCGGCCGTGGCCAGGAGCGCGGGCGACTCCCGCGCGGCGCGCGCGGCCACGCTCGCGGCGGAGCTCGAGCCGCGGCTCTCGCGCCTCGAGATCGCGGTCCCCGCGGCGGACGCCCCGCCTGGGCTCGAGATCCGGCGCGACGGCGTGCTGGTCCTGCCCGAGCAGTGGGGGCAGCCGATCCCGGTCGATCCGGGGCCCCACACGATCGAGGCGCGGGCGCCCGGCAGGAAGCGCTGGTCCGTGACGCACACGGTCGCGCCGGACGGCGGCCGCGTGGTCGTCGACGTGCCCGTCCTGGAGCAGGAGCCGCCGCCGCTGCGCGCCGGGGCGCCGGTCGCCCTGGGGCAGGCGCCTCCCGCCCTTCCGCTCGCCGTGGCGCGGGGCCGCGGCGCGGGCGACCGGGACCGCGGCGCGGGCGGCGCGCAGCGGCTCGTCGCGCTCGCGAGCGGTGGCGTCGGCCTCGTCGGGCTCGGCGTGGGCGCCGTCTTCGGCGCCCAGGCGCTCGCCCGCCGGGACGCCTCGAACCGGGGCCACTGCGACGCGCAGAACCGCTGCGACGCCGCCGGCGTCGCGCTGCGCGCGGACGCGCAGGCGGCCGGCACCGCCTCGACCATCGCGTTCTCGTCCGGCGCGGCCGCGCTGCTCGCCGCCGGCCTGCTCTACTGGACCGCGCCGCGCCGGCCCGCCGGCGCGCCCGCGCGCGGCGCCACCGTGACCGCCGTGGCCGCCCCCGGAGCGTTCTCGCTCGTCGCAGGAGGGAGCTACTGACGTGGGCGCGCGCGGCCCGATCGGGATCGGCAGGCCGCTCGCGCTCGCGGCGCTCGGCTGCGTCGGGTGCAACGCGCTGCTCGGCCTCGAGGACGGCATCCTCGTGGAGGACGGCGCGGGCGCGGCGCAGCGCTGCGAGCCGCTCTCGGTCGCCGCCTGCTACGGCGGACCGCCGGAGACCGCCGGCGTCGGCGCCTGCCGGGCCGGCGTCCGGCAATGCAGCGCCGCGGGCGACGGCTACGGCCCGTGCGAGGGCGAGGTGACGCCCGCGCCGGAGCGCTGCGGCAACGCCCTCGACGACGACTGCGACGGCGCGGTCGACGAGGCGGAGGGCGGCGAGGACCCCCGCGATCCTGCGGGCGGCGCGGGGTGCGCCTGCGAGCCGGGGGTGGTCGAGGCGTGCCCCTACGGCGGGCCGCCGGAGACCGCCGGCGTCGGGGCGTGCCGGGCCGGCCAGCGGACGTGCGGGAGCGACGGCCGCTGGGGCCCGTGCGCCGGCGAGATCACGCCGCGCGCCGAGGACTGCGCGACGCCGGCCGACGAGGACTGCAGCGGCGGGCGCGACTGCGGCGCGGTGCTCTCGGGCGGCCTCCTGGGCGGCGCCGGTCAGGAGCGGGCGCGGGCGCTCGCGGCGGGCAGCGGGGGCGCCGCGATCGTCGGCGGCGAGTTCGAGGGCGGCCTCGATCTCGGCGCCGGGCCGATCGCGAGCGGCGCCGAGCGGGACGTGTTCGTGGCGCGGATCGAGGCGGACGGCGCGGTCTCGTGGGCGCGGCGGCTCGTCGACGAGGGCCACGGCAGGCTGCGCGCGCTCGCCGCGGATCCCGGGGGCGAGGTGGTCCTGACCGGCGATTTCCAGGGGGTGATCGGCGGCGCCGGGCTCACCACGCCCGATCTGCGCGGGTTCGTGCTCAAGCTGGACGCGCGCGGCGGGGTGCGGTGGGGGGCGACGCTCCACGGCGAGCCGCGCGACGTCGCGATCTCGACGGCGGGCGAGGTCGTGGTCGCGTCGTCGCTCGCGGAGCCCGCGGGCGGGAGCGACGTGGCGGTGGCGCGGTTCAGCGCGGGGGGGCTGCCGCTCTGGACCCGGGTGTTCGGCGGCGCGGGGGTGCAGGAGCCGACCGGCGTGGCGATGGACGCGCGCGGGCGCGTGGTCGTGACGGGGAGCTTCGAGGGCGAGCTGGCGCTCGGCGAGGGCGCGCCCCGGCTCTCGTCGGCGGGGATGACGGACGTGTTCGTGGCGCAGCTCGACGCGCACGGCGAGCCCATCGCGTCGCGCGCCTTCGGCGACGGCCGCGAGCAGCGGGGGGGCGACGTCGAGATCGGGCCGGACGGCGGGATCGCGCTGAGCGGGACGTTCGAGGGCCTGCTCGACGCGGGCGGCGGCGCCCTGCTCGCGGACGGCGTCTCGGCGTTCGTGGTCGCGCTCGGGCCCGCGCGGGAGCACCGCTTCAGCCGGGCCTACGGGGCGCACGCGCCGCCGCGCCTCGCGCTCGCGGCGGACGGCGGCCTGGTGCTCGCGGGCGACGTCGACAGGCCGGTCGATCTCGGCGGCGGGCCGCTCGACGGCGAGGGCGGCGGCGCCGACATCGTCGTGGCGCGGCTCGACGGCGAGGGGCGCCACGTGTGGAGCACGCGGCTCGGGCCGGGCGCGCGGCGGCGCGGCGGCGAGCGGCGCACGGCGGGCGTGGCGGTCGATCCGGACCGCGGCGGTGTCCTGCTCGCGGCGACCGTGGAGGGGAGCGTGAACCTGGGCGGCGTCACCGCGGCCTCGGCGGCGGCCGATCTCCTCCTCCTCCGCCTGGCCCCCTAGTACTACAGCCGCGGCTGTAGTACTAGGGCGACAAACGGGGTGAAGCCACCTGAACAGTGCAGAAGCTCAACCGCCAAGACACCAAGGACGCCAAGGAGAGAATCAATTCTTGGCGTCCTTGGTGTCTTGGCGGTTGAGCTCTCGCTTGTTCAACGTGATCGGTGCACTAGCCAGAAAAAGGACAGGCGGCCTGCGAGAGGTCGCCTGTCCTGCCTGGTTCGCCGGGTTGGTACGCCAGGACCGATGACGGATTACTGGCAGGCGTCGCCGCAGGTCATGAGCGCCTTGCAGCCGTCAGCCTCCCTGCAGGCGTCCGCCGCGGCGAAGTAGCAATCGTTCGTCTCCTGAGCATCGGCCACACAGGCATCGCAGTTGGCGTTGTCCACATCAGGGTTGATCGCCGTGTCCCCGCAGACGTCGCTCTCCGCATCCGTGGTGTCGCACACGTCCGCACACGGCGACTCCGCGACGCACCCACAGTGCCAGTACATCAGTTTACCGAGCTCCTCATTCTCGGCGGCGTGCTCGGTAGAACAGCAGTTGAAGCAGGCGTCGCCAGTCTCCTCGGCGCACGCATTGGTGGTGTCGCCGCCGCCCTCGCCGCCGCCCGTGCCGCCCGTGCCCCCCCCCTCACCCGTGGTGGTGGTGGTCGTGGTGGTCGTGCCGCCCTCGCCGCCCGCGCCGCCGTCGCCGCCCTCGCCGCTCGTGACCTGACAGGCCGCCATCGCACACACGCTGACCAGGATCGCGGCAAAACCGAAAGCTTTCATGAATCCACCTCCAGAAAGAATGATTGCGCTGCCCGGATTGAACACGACGCGTCGGACGACGTCGCCGGGCAACGCTCCCTCCGCACTTCAGCGCCACCGTCGGCGCCAGGTTCCGTTCCTACACCAGAAATTTCCGTGACGGTATCCGCTGCGTGCTTACAGCTGCGCATCCGCGCCGTCGACAGTCGCTCGATGAACGTCGCGCCTCCCCACCATGGGACCCTGAGCGGCAACGCCCCGAGACAGATCGACCGTCAGCGGCTTTGTGCAACAGGAGCAGACCCTAGCACACGGGAGGCGCGGGAGATCAAGCGCTCCGGCGTGGATAACCTGCTCCAGGGAAATGCACGACAACCACGGGCGACCTCTGCCGTAGGGGTACGACACGAGGTCACCTGTAGAGCCCGCTGGCCCGGTGTCGCCTCCGGACGATCGAGCCCTCGCTCCGGCAGGGCGCGGGGCGGCCGGCCCTCGAGCTCGGGCGTCCCCCGCTACTGATCCGCGTCGATCGAGCCGAGGAAGTCGTTATAGGCGTCGATCTTGTCCGCCGGGACCACGTCGACGCCGGTGTTGATGCGGCTCTCGTCAGCCATCTGCGGGGCCAGGATCTGCTTGGTGGCATCGAGTCCGATGCTGTTGATGCCATAGAGGATGTAGGGCACCAGGTACCCCTGGTAGTACTGCCGCTGGATGTGTGTGGCCTTGATGCGTCCCTGGCGCATGTAGTCGACGGTCTTCGGATCGAAGTCGAAGGCGACGATGGGAATGTCCAGCTTGCTCGCGGCCTCCGCGGCCATCGCGCACCGGTACGAGATGTTGAAGAGGCCGAGCATGCCGACGACGGGCGGGTCCGCGGACTCGAGCTGGGCCTGCATCCCTTCGACGTCCTCGGCCTCGCCCGTGCTGGTCCAGGTGGCTTGACGCACCAGGACCTCGTAACCGGCTGCCTCGAGGACCTCCCGGGCGCTCAGCGTCCGCTCCATCCCGCTGACCCATTCGGTCTCCTCGCTGCCGTGGAGGATCACCGTTCCCGGCGCCGCGGGCAGCATCGCGAGCAGGGTCTCCCCCGCCTTCCTTCCGGCAGCGACGTCGAGGATCCCGACGTGGAGCGAGCGCCTCGTGGTCGGCACGTCGGTGTCGAGCGTCACCACGTGGACCCCCCTCGCGACCGCGTCATCGACGGCGGCTGTCTGGACGTTGCTGAAGGGCGCGAGGCCGAGCCCCTCCGCCCCGTCCGCCACCGCCTGCTCGATCTGTCGATTCTGGAGCTCTACCCGCTCCATGTGATCGAGCTCCTCCGTGGCGGGCCCGATCACGCTGCCCAGGACCCCGAGCTCGCCCATGGCTCGGGTCGCGGCCCGCATGACCGGCGACCAGAAGCCGGTGGCGTCCTTCAGCAGGATCGCCATCTGCATTGGCCGGCTCGGGCTCCTGTTGAGCGCTGTGACGAGGCGGTCGATCGTCACCTCGAGATCCATCGGAGTGAACTCGTTGCTGGAGGTCGAGATGCGCCGGATGGGGGCGGCCTTCGTGCCCTCGTCGGGGGCGTCGCCCGATCCGCACGCCGCCGTCGTCAGCGTGAGCGCGAGAGCCGTCATCTCCCATCGTGCATTCCTCGTCATGAGACCTCTCCTCGTCCGTGCCAAACGCGGTCGTTCAGGAGCCGCCGGTGGCGCGCTGCATGGCGCGCGTGACCTCCCCGTCGCGGGGATCGCCCGCCGCCGCGATCCTCCGCCTCCTCGGGCAAGCGCTCCGTGCTGCTCATGGACTCCACCCTGCCCGATCCTGCCGTGTCGGTCGACACAGGGTTCTGGCCAGCGTTCGCCACGCTACTCGGTGGCTCCCGCCCTTGATAGATCTTTGTGCCGCCCTGAAGCGCCGTGTCGCCTCGCTCACCCCGCGGCGGGAGCGCGGATGGGCCGTGTGCGGGAAGGCCAGAGTCACCCACACCGTATCGCGTCGAGCGACATCGGCGTTGCCAGCGCTCCCTGGCTCTCTCCTGCTCTCCCCGGCGCTCTCCTGCTCTCTCCTGCTCTCCTCGTCACGCACGCCCGCTGGCCCGTGCTCGCTCGTCCCGCCGCGACCGGCCCCGGAGCGCCGGCCGGCGGCGAGCCATCCATCCCCGGCGGACCGCGCGGGCCCCGCCTCCGCCCATCCGGACGCGCCGCGGCGGCGCCGGAGCCCGGGGCGTTCTTTGTGATCCGGAATCCAGCCCTTCGTCGAAAAGCGCGTCGTGTCGCCGGTCCGGCGCACATTTCATCGCAAGGAAACCTCCCGGAAACCTGGAGCTGGGCAAAGAAGCCTCACCAGGACATCACGTCGCTGGCCCTCGCCCGAGGGCAGGGCCCTGCTGCGCAGGGCGGTCCTCCGGCGCCCGGCCGGGAGGCGACAGCGGTTCGGTCGCTGACTCCCAGGCTCCCCAACGGCTCTCGTGCAGTCGGAAACCGCCGCGCCGCGTCGATGCAGGGCATCGGACGGGCTGCCGGCACCCGAGGAGGAGGATTGACCATGTTCACGTCTGGGTTCGGCGGTGAGGAGCGGCCGGCGGCGGGCTCCTTCAGGCGGCGCGCGATCTGCGCCGCGGCGGCGGCCCTCGCCGGCGCGGCCCTGCTCTCCGCGTGCGACAAGTCCAGCCAGGACGCGCCCGCGTCCGGGGCGCCCGGGGCGCCTGCGTCCGAGGGCGCGACCATCAAGGTCGGCGTGCTCCACTCGCTGAGCGGCACCATGTCGATCAGCGAGGTGGCGGTCAAGGACGCGACGCTGCTCGCCATCGACGAGATCAACAAGGCGGGCGGCGTGCTCGGCAAGCAGCTCACGCCCGTCGTCGAGGACGGCGCCAGCGACTGGCCCACGTTCAACGAGAAGGCCAGGAAGCTCCTCCAGCAGGACCGCGTGGCGGTCGTGTTCGGCGGGTGGACCAGCGCCAGCCGCAAGGCGATGCTGCCCTCGTTCGAGGAGCTGAACGGCCTCCTGTTCTACCCGGTGCAGTACGAGGGCCTGGAGCAGTCGCCCAACATCTTCTACACCGGCGCCGAGCCGAGCCAGCAGATCGTCCCCGCGGTCGATTACCTGCTCGAGAACGGCAAGAAGCGCGTCTACCTGCTCGGCTCCGACTACGTCTTTCCGCGCACGGCCAACAAGATTATCAAGGCGCAGCTCGCGGCGAAGGGCGGAGAGCTCGCCGGCGAGGAGTACCTGCCGCTCGGCGGGACCGAGGTCAGCACGATCATCAGCAAGATCAGCGCGGCGAAGCCGGACGCGGTCTTCAACACGCTGAACGGCGACAGCAACGTGGCGTTCTTCAAGCAGCTCAAGGACGCCGGGCTCACCCCGGACAAGCTGCCCGTCCTCTCGGTCAGCGTCGCCGAGGAGGAGGTGCGCGGCATCGGCGCCGACAACATCGCCGGACACCTCGTCTCGTGGAACTACTACCAGACCACGGACACCCCCGAGAACAAGAGGTTCGTCGACGCGTACAAGGCCAAATACGGCGCCGACCGCGTGACGGACGACCCCATCGAGGCGGGCTATTTCGGGGTCTTCTTGTGGAAGCAGGCCGTCGAGAAGGCGAAGTCGACGGACGTGGACAAGGTGAAGGCGGCGGTCCAGGCCGGGGGCATCGAGTTCGCGGCGCCCGAGGGCCTGGTCCGGCTCGACGGCAAGAACCAGCACACCTGGAAGACGGTGCGCATCGGCCGGGTCCGGAAGGACGGGCTCATCGAGGAGATCTGGAGCTCGGGGAAGCCCGTCCAGCCCGATCCGTACCTCACCGCGTTCGCCTGGGCGAAGGAGCTCGCCGCGCGGTAGCGCGGCGGGGAGCGGCGCGGCGCCTCGACCAGTCGGGAGCTCTCTCATGAACGAGCTAGTCCTCCACGCCTTCAACGGCATCAGCCTGGGGTCGATCCTCCTGCTCATCTCGATGGGCCTCGCGTTCTCGTTCGGGCTGATGAACGTGATCAACATGGCCCACGGCGAGTTCATCATGGCCGGGGCCTACACGACGTACGTCGTCGGACGGCACCTCGCGCCGCTCCTCGGCGGGACGGAGGCCGGGCTCTGGTTCCTGCTCGCGCTGCCGGCCTCGTTCGTGGTCGCCGGCGCGCTCGGGCTCGCCCTCGAGCTGTCGCTCGTCCGCTTCCTGTACGGCAGGCCGCTCGACACGCTCCTCGCCACGTGGGGCGTCGGCCTCGTGCTGCAGCAGGCGGCGCGGAGCCTGTTCGGGGCGTCCAACGTGCAGGTCTCGAGCCCGGCCTGGCTGCGCGGCGGCGTCCAGCTCGCGGGCGGGCTGCAGCTCCCCTACAAGCGCGTCTTCCTCATCGCGCTCGTCGTCGCGTGCATCGCCGCCGTCTACGCCTACCTGCACCGCTCCGCCGGCGGCCGGCGGCTGCGCGCGGTGATGCAGAACCGGGAGATGGCCTCGTGCCTCGGCGTGCGCACGCGGCGGGTCGACGCGGCGACGTTCGCGCTCGGCGCCGGGCTCGCCGGGGTCGCGGGCGCTGCGCTCACGCAGCTCGGCTCGATCGGGCCGTCGCTCGGGACGAACTACATCGTCGACGCCTTCATGGTGGTCATCCTCGGCGGCCTCGGGCGGCTCCCGGGCACGGCGGTGGCGGCGCTCGTGATCGGCGTCGCGAACACGGCGCTCGAGCTGTCGACGACCGCGTCGCTCGGCAAGGCGCTCGTGTTCGCGCTGGTGATCGCCTTCCTGCAGTGGCGGCCGACGGGCCTGCTCGCCCTGCGCAGCCGGTAGAGAGGGTTCGCCATGACCGGTCGAGACTCCGCACTTCGCACCTTCCTCTGGGCCTGGGGAGCGCCGCTCGCGGTCGCGCTGCCGCTCCTCGCCGCGCCGCTCGTGCTCTCCGACTTCCGCCTGAACCTGCTCGGCAAGTTCCTCACGTACGCCATCGTCGCCCTCGGGCTCGACCTCATCTGGGGTTACGGCGGGATGCTCAGCCTCGGACAGGGGCTCTTCTTCAGCCTCGGGGGCTACGCGATGGCGATGTACCTCAAGCTCGAGACGTCGGGCTCGCGCCTGCCCGACTTCATGAGCTGGAGCGGCCTCGAGGCCTTGCCCCTCTTCTGGGAGCCGTTCCGCTCGCCCGTCGTCGCGATCGCCGCCGCCGTCCTCGCCCCGATGGCGATCGCGTCCGCGGCGGGCTACCTCGTCTTCCGCAGCCGCGTCCAGGGCGTCTACTTCTCCCTGATCACGCAGGCGCTCACGCTGATCGCCTCGATCCTCTTCATCGGCCAGCAGGCGCTCACCGGCGGCACGAACGGGATCACGAACCTCAAGACGATCTTCGGCTTCCCGCGGGGCGGGGCGGCGACGCAGACGGTGCTCTATTTCGTGACGCTCTTCTGCCTCGGGGCGCTCTACCTGCTCTGCCGGCGGCTCACCCAGTCGCGCTTCGGGCGGCTGCTCGTGGCGATGCGCGACGACGAGAACCGGGTCCGCTTCCTCGGCTACGACCCGGTCGTCCTGAAGACCCTCGTGTTCGCGCTCTCGGCGGGCATGGCCGGCGTCGCGGGCGCGCTGTTCGTCTGCCAGGTCGGCCTCATCTCGCCCTCGTCGATGGGCGTCGTGCCGTCGGTCGAGATGGTGACCTGGGTGGCGGTCGGCGGCCGCGGCACGCTGCTCGGCGCGATCGTGGGCGCGATCGCGGTCAGCCTGGGCAAGAGCGCCCTGAGCGAGTCGTACCCCGAGCTGTGGCAGCTCGCCTTCGGCGCGCTCTTCGCCGCGTCGGTCGTGCTGCTGCCGGCGGGCCTCGCCGGCTTCGTGCGGCGCGCCGCGGCGAGGCTCGCGCCCGGCGGCGCGCGCCGCGCGTCCGTCCTGCGCGCCGGCGCGGCGGCCGCCGAGCGGGCGGCCCCGGACGAGGCCGAGCCCGAGGCGAAGCCGGCGCCCGGGCGCTGAGCCGGGGGCGTCGAGGATGAACGGAAGCGGACGGTGGATGAACGAGAGAGGAGCGACGCGATGAGCGCTGGCAACATCGTCGAGGTCCAGCGGGTGACGGTGAGCTTCGACGGCTTCAAGGTGCTGGACGAGCTCGATTTCTCCATCGGGCGCGGGGAGCTCCGGTTCCTGATCGGGCCGAACGGCGCGGGGAAGACGACGCTGCTCGACATCCTGACCGGCAGGACGCGGCCGTCGAGCGGACGGGTGGTGTTCCACGGAGGTGGGGAGTCCGGGCAGGAGCGCGTCGAGGCGCACAGGCTGCCGGAGCACGCGCTGGTCCGGCTCGGGGTCGGGCGGAAGTTCCAGACGCCCGCGGTCTTCGGCAGCCTCACGGTGCTCGAGAACCTCGAGGCGGCGCTCGGCTTCCGGGAGAGCGCGCCGCGCCTGCTGCGCGGGCTCTCCGCGCAGCAGGCGCGGACGATCGCCGACACGCTCGATCGCATCGGGCTCCGCGCGCGCGCGGACACGCGGGCCGCGGTGCTCGCGCACGGGGAGCGGCAGTGGCTGGAGATCGGCATGCTGCTCGTGCAGGAGCCGAAGCTGCTCCTCCTGGACGAGCCAGTGGCGGGGATGACGCGGCGGGAGCGGGACCGCACGGGGGAGCTCGTCCAGGAGATCGCGCGGCACCGCTCGGTGCTGGTGGTGGAGCACGACATGGAGTTCGTGCGGCGCTACGCGAGCACGGTGACGGTGCTGCACGCCGGCAAGCGGCTGTGCGAGGGGCCGGTCGAGGAGGTCCAGCGCGACCCGCGGGTGATCGAGGTCTACCTCGGCCGGGCGCACGACGCCGCCCGCGCTCGGAATGGCGGCGGCCGCGGCGCCGCGGCGCATCCGGAGGAGCGGTAGAGAGCATGCTGATCGTCGAGGATCTTTCGGTCTACTACGAGGAGAGCCGCGTCCTGTCGCGGGTGAGCCTCGACGTCGCGCCCGGCCGGGTGTCGTGCCTCCTGGGCCGCAACGGGGTCGGCAAGACGACGCTGCTCAAGGCGATCATGGGCGTCCTGAAGCCGCGGCGCGGGAAGGTGGCGCTCGGCGGGGTGGACCTCACCTCGCGCTCGCCGAGCGACAGGGCGCGCGCGGGGATCGGCTACGTGCCGCAGGGGCGGGGGATCTTCCCCCACCTCACCGTGCGGGAGAACCTGCTCATGGGGTTCGAGGCGAAGCGCGATCCCACGCCGAGCCCGGCGGCCGAGGAGGAGATGCTGGAGATGTTCCCGGCGCTCAAGGTGATGCGCGGGAGGGCGGCGGGGACGCTGAGCGGCGGGCAGCAGCAGCAGCTCTCGCTCGCGCGCGTGCTCCTGCGCAAGCCGAAGCTGCTCTTGCTCGACGAGCCCACGGAGGGGATCCAGCCGTCGATCATGCAGGAGATCGGAGAGGTGATCAGGGGGCTCGGGCGGAAGGGCGACATGGCGATCCTGCTCGTCGAGCAGTTTTTGGATTTCGCGCTGTCGACGGCGAGCGAGTACTTCATCATGGATAACGGGGGGATCGTGCGGCGGGGGAGCGTCTCGGAGCTCGACGACGAGACCGCGCGGGAGTTCCTCTCGGTGTGAGGGGGGCGGCGCGGGTGGTGGGGCCCTCGGGGTACTCACCTCCGGGGCTTGCGTTCCGGCGAGCCCCTTTTGTGGCTCGCCTGCACTTCAGCCCCTCCGGTGAGCACCCCGAGGGCCCCACCACCCGCGCCGCTCGACGGGGGAGATCACCCCCCGTCCAGCGGGAAGAGCTGCAGGTTCACGACGACGACCCGCTCGGGCGGCCGCGACTCGGCGATCACCGCGCGCATGCTCTGGAAATAGCTCACGTGGAGCTCGGAGAGCCGCGCGAGATCGGCCGCGGAGATCGTGAACACGTTGAACGAGAAGCGGCCCTCGGCCCTGCGCGTCAGCCGCTCCAGCCCGACGCCGGCCCAGAAGCACTTGAGCCGGTGCTCGGCGTCCGGATCGGGGCGCGTGTCCACGGTCCTTATCGGCGTGACGATCCAGCGCCCGCGGCGCCTCCGGATCTGGCCGGCCTCCGCGAGGCGGTGCAGGCAGCGCGCCTCGTCCTCGACGGGGAACCCGAGCCGCCGCGCGATCCACCCCGGCTCGTGGCGCGGGAGCGCCCGGTACGCCGGCATCTCCAGGGCGAGCAGGATGGCGGGGAGCAACGGCTCCTCGTAGACGGCGCGGCGCTGGGCCTCGAGCGTGCGCCACGCCGCGCTCGTCGCCGGGAGCGCCGCCGGGTCCGCGAAGAGCGCGACGAAGTCGAGCAGGCGCAGCGAGCAGGCCTCGACGAGCCGCAGGAAGTCCGGGAGCCGCGGCTCCGCGGCGCCCGAGAGCCAGCGCGCGACCGCGTAACGGCTCCTGCCCGCGCGCCGCGCCACGTCCACGATGGGCGACATCGCGCGCGTCTCGGCCAGGAACGCCGTGACGCCCGCGGGGGAGGCCGGGTCCGTGTGCGCGAGCCAGGCGGGCGGCGACGGAAAGAAGCGCCCCAGCGCCCCCGCGACGTCGACGCCCGCGCGCCGCGCCGCGACGAGGAACGTGGCCGCTGTCGGCCACCGCCGCCCGGACTCCCACGTGTAGACCACGTTGGTGCGGAACCCGAGCCGGCGGCTGAAGGCGACCTGGGAGCGCCGGCCCCGGAGGGCGCGGATCAGCTCTTTCGCGAGAGATTCATGGTCCACGTATCGCAGGATCGCACATCCGAGGGTCTTGTTGCGGTATGGAATGTGCGAACCTGAGCTGGCGTGCCCCCGCGGGCAGACGCAAGGTTGGCCGCAGGAGGTCACGAGATGATTGCTCGACGTCGGCTTACTTGTTCTTGGGCGCGCGCGGTGATGGCGAGCCTCGCGCTCTTCGGGTGCGTCGATGACGCCGGCAGCGGCCCGCAGGGCGGCCAGATCGGCGGAGTTTATACCGAGGGAGGGAGGTGCGAGGATCAGAAGCAGCCCATCGGCGAGGCCGACGTCTCCCCGCTGGGCTTCTCGGCGAGCGAGGTGCTCGCGTCCATCGCCGGTGAGCGAACGGCGCCGCTCACGTGGGCGAACGGCGGCAGCACGACGGTGACCGTCCTCGTGGGCGCGCCGACCGCCGTGCGCTTCGTCGAGTCCACGCGCGTGGAGGACAGCGATCCGAGCGGCGTCGAGCCGGCGTTCGCCGTGGACTGCTCCGATCACCTGGAGATCGATGTCCCCCTGTCGTTCGCGACGGCGGACGGGGCGTTCGCCGAGTCGCTACAGGTCACGCTCAGGGCCACGGAGGCCGGCACCGCCCGCTTCCACCACGAGTTCGACCTCGCAGCGCTCGAGGGCTCGTACGAGGTGACCGAGGTCGATCCCTCGGCGTACAAGGAGGTGTCCGTCTACCTGCGCGGCACGATCGGCGAGAGCGCCGTCACCGGCGAGATCGATGGCACCGCGGAGAGCCACCCGAGCGGGAGCGGACCGGACGCGACGGTCTCGGCGACGCTGTTCGAGGTCGCGACGTTCTGATCCCGCGCCGTTGCGCCGGGGGCACACGGCGCGGCGGCGCCCGGGACGCCGCGCCGCGCGAGGGGGCCGCGCTCAGCCGAAGGAATCGAACGCGGTCCAACGCGGTCCCGGCGCCCTCGCCGCGCGCGGCGGCGGCCTGGAGCGGGTGTGGGCCGGGCCTGGGACGCTCGCCTCCGGGCCCTGCGCTCCGGCGGGCCCCTTGTGTGGCCCGCCTGCGCTCCAGGCCCTCCGGCGAGCGTCCCAGGCCCGGCCCACACCCGCTCTCGATCACGCGCCCGTCCAGGAGGATGTCCGGGTCGAGCCTTGCGGCGCCCCATCGCGGCGCGCTGACGACGTAGGTGCGGAAGAGGGATTGGCAGGAGACGCGGTTGCGCGGAAGATGATACGGCGCTGCGCCGTGGGGTGGGGTCCACCTCGCGTTCCAGCCAGTCTCTTGTCGTTGGAGCGAGCGAATGGACGCACGACTTGTTGCAGGTCTCCTCGTGCTGGCCCTGTCGGCCATTGCAGGTTGCGGGGGCGATGATGACGGTGAAGGCGGCGCGGGTGTCACGGGAGTCACGGGCACGGGCGGCGCGGGGGGCGCCGAGCCCGCGGGCGCGGGCGGCCACGGCGGCTCCGAGCCCATGGGCACGGGCGGTCACGGCGGCTCCGAGCCCACGGGCACGGGCGGCGGTGACGGCGGAGGCGGCGGAGGCGGCGGCGGCGACGGCGGAGGCGGCGACGGCGGCGACAGCGGTGGTGACGGCGGCGGCGACGGCGGCGACGGCGGCGACGGCGGCAGCGGTGGTGACGGAGGAGGGGGCGGCGACGGCGGCGAGGGCAGCGGCGGCACCGACGAAAGGACGGAGGCGCTCTGCGATGACGGGCTCGACGACGACGACGACGAGCTCACCGACTGCGATGATCCCGACTGCGCAGAGATCTGCGCCGCGCCCTTCGCGGAGGTCTGCGCGGCCGCGCCGGCCGCGACGGAGCTGGTCTCGGGCGACACGTCCTCGGGCACCGACCTGTTCCAGGGCACGTGCAACGCCGGCCTCGGGCTGGAGCAGCTTCACGTGTACACGCCGCCCGACGGGCAGTCGGGCACGCTGATCGTCGTGCTCGAGTCGGAGACCGACCAGGGGATCTACGCGCGCTCGGTGTGCGCCGACCGGCGCGACGAGGCCGAGATCGCCTGCGCCGATATCAACGGGGCCGGGTTCGCCGAGGCGTTCGCGATCGCCGTCGACGAGGGCGAGTCCGTGAGCGTCTTCGTCGACGCGTACATGCCGGGCGAGGAGGGGCCTTACACGCTGGAGCTCTACCTCGATGAGGCGATCTGCGGCGACGGCGAGACCACCCTGCCCGAGCAGTGCGACGACGCCAACACGGAGACCGGCGACGGCTGCGACCGCTGCGTGGCCGAGCTCGACGTGCTCTGCGAGGAGGCCGAGGTCGTGGAGAGCGGGGCCGCGATCCAGGGCGACACGTCGACCGGCTGGAGCGCCTTCACGGGTAGCTGCAACCGCCCGCGGACGCGCGACAAGGTCTACCGGTTCACGCCGCCCAGCGACGGACAGCTCACGGCGCGCCTGTGGTCCGAGGCCGATCACGTCCTTTATCTGCGGACGAGCTGCGCGGACCCGGGCTCCGAGGTCCTCTGCGTGGACGACGCGCTCGAGGGGGAGGAGCTGCTCGACGCCAGGGTCGCTGGCGGCGAGCCGGTCTACCTCGTCGTCGATGGCTACGGGTCACCGGAGAACATCGGGTTTTACGACCTCGAGGTCCAGTTCTCCCCGGGCCCCTGAGCGCCGGCGCCGCGCTCCTCCGCGCCGGCGGATGCGCTACGCTGCGCGCGTGCGCCCTCCGACCCGGACACAGCCCTCTCCCCGCAACCTCGTCATCGCCTCCGCCGCCCTGCTCGCCGTGGGGGCCTGTCAGCCGGCGCCCACGCCGCCGGCCCGCTCCTCCGGCGACGCGCCGGCGCACCACGGCGCGACGGGCGCAGCAACGCCGCCCGCGCCCCGCGGCCCCGCGCCGGCGGCGCCCGGCGACGCCCCGCCCCCTCGGGACGGCGCCGCGCCGCCGGCCCAGGTGGCCGTCGACGCCGGCGCGGCGGGCGCTGCGCTCGACGGCCGATCGCCCGTGCGGCTCGCGCCGCCGCCGTTCGCTCAGGCGCTGTTCCGGCCGGCGCCGGCCGGTGGCTCCAGCGCGCCGCGCCTCGTGAAGATCGCAGAGAAGAAGAACGCGATCACGGACCAGGAGGCGTGGTTCACCCGGAACGGTCTCTCGCTGCCGATCCTGAGCGTCCCGGGCTCCCCGCAGCGCGGCGACGGCGCCCTCCCCTCCTTCGTTCCCGCGCGCCACGGCGATCACAGGCTCGTCAGGGCCATCGATCACGGAGACCACCTCGCGCTCTTCTACGGTCCCGACGCCTCCGAGGCGCGCCTCGTCGCGATCCTCGACGGGGCGCACAGGGTCGTCGCCTTCCTCGATTTCGACAGCTTCCTCACGCCCCCCGAGCACGATCCGAAGGAAGCCCGGTTCGTGCGGGGCCAGGTCCGCTGGGCCGTGGCCAGAGACGGCGTGCTCTACGTCTCGACCGGCCACAGCACGTACGCGGCCTCGTCCAGGGGCAAGAACGCCTATCTGTCGGCCCTCGATCTCGCCACAGGCCAGCTCCTCTGGCAGAGCGCGCCGCTCGTCTGCAACGCGGAGAACTTCGTCCTGCGCGGAGATCATCTCCTCTGCGGCTACGGGTTCACGGCGGAGCCAGACTTTATATTTGTACTCGAACGCACAACCGGCACGATCGTCTCGAAGATCCCGATCAAGAGCGGGCCAGAGGTCCTTGTCGAGAAGGACGGGAAGCTCTTCGTCCGCACGTACGATACGGATTACGTCTTCGAGATCCGCTGACCCCGCAGCCGGATCGCGGGCCGCGCGCCGCCCCGCGCTGGCGCGCCGGGCGCTCGCCTCCGGGGCTCGCGTCCGGGCGAGCTCCTTTTCTTTCTGGCCCGCCTGCGCTTCAGCCCCTCCGGTGAGCCCCCGGCGCGCTGCGCCGGCGCTGCGCCGCCCGCCGCCCACGCCCCGGTCGAGGATCACGGCGGTCCGGTTCGCCCCGGCGCCGCGCCACCCGGGCGCGCACGATCGGGGCAGATGGGCTCGTGGATGAGCCCGGCGCGGGACGCCCCGCGTGTCGCAAAGTGCCCCGTCGAAGATCATCCCGGCGCCGCCGCGTCCTCCCCGGTCCCGCCTGCGCGCCGGCCAGGAGTTTGCGCCTCGAGCGCAGAACCTGCGCCTGACCGCGGAAGGGATCGCTCCGCGCGGCCTCACCTCCGCTCGACCACGCGGGCGCGCTCCGCGTCGCCGCGCGGCCGGATCACCATGGCAGCGATATTGCTAGTCATTCTCCCGAGCACACGAGGTTTTCATGGTCGCGAAGAGCAAATCCTCGGAACCTGCACCGCAGGCGCAACAGAAACACCCCGATGAGCTGCAGCGCGATTTGAACCCGAACCACATGGCCGGGCAGAACATCGGGGCGGGTCCCTCGACCCTCGATCCCCAGGTGAAGCTCGCGTCGGACATCGAGGAGCTGACGCGTGAGCTCCAGGATTTCACGGCGGACGAGCTCCGGGAGATCCCGGTCCTGCCCGCAGGAGCCCGGCTGCTGCAGGACGCCGTCCACGTCGATCTGGCAGACCCGGAGCGGCGCGCCTTCCGGGCAACCGCGCAGAGGACCGCGGGGCCGGAGCAGCACCTGGTGCCCAAAGCAGATGTCCCTCACATGGTCTGGAACCGGCTGGTGCGGGTCAGCGATCCGCAGCGACTGCAGTGACGCGTCCGAGCGACGCGGAAGAAAGGAGCGAGCATGCAAGTGGAGCTCACCTTCCGACACATCGGCAAGAGCCCCTCTCTCGAAGCGCTGATCCGTGAGCAGACGGACAAGATCCAGCGCTTTCACGATCACATCAACAGCTGCGCCGTGGTGGTCGAGCGCGACCATGCCAGCCAGGGGACGGGCGGTGAATACCGCGTCCGCATCGATCTCCACGTGGCCGGCAAGCAGGAGATCGTGACCGAGGAGCGGGCGGCCAGGGACCTGCTCCCGGCGGCGGTCCGCGACGTGTTCCAGCGCGCGGCGCGCCAGCTCAAGAAGCTCGCGAGCGAGCAGCGGAACGATGTGAAGGCGCACCCGGCGCAGGACACGGCCGGCGTGATCACGAAGCTGTTCAATGACTACGGGTTCATCACCACCACCGATGGCCGGGAGATCTACTTCCACGAGCGGAGCATGGTGTCGGCGCCGTTCGCCGACCTGAAGGTCGGCATGGGCGTCGCCTACACGGAAGAGGAAGGCGACAAGGGGCCTCAGGCGAGCACGGTGCGGATCGTGGACGCCCGCGGCGGCAACCGCAGCCGGGCGCAGATCCCGACGCTCGGCTAGCCGCGCCGGGCCAGCACGACCGCGGGAAGTCGCCCCGGTTCGCCTCTCGGCCCGACCTCCCGCAGCAGCGCTAGAACAGCCTCCTGCCGCGGCGCAACGGCGGGAACGGCGGCGGGGGCGGCCCTGGATCCGCCGGGGGCTCGATCGGCGGCGGCGGGAGCTCGTCTCGCCACCCCGGGCCCATGCTCCCGTCCACCGGGGCGCCGGGCGACGGCGGCGCCCTGGACAGCCGCGCGGCGCACGCGTCGCGCTGCGCCTCGAGCTCGTCGATCTGCGCGAGGGTCTCGCCGAGCTTCCGCTCGAGCAGGAGCGCGCGCATCGACTCGCCCCGGAGCTCCTGCCGGGCGGTCCGGAGCTCGTGCTCCCTCGCGCCGAGGATCGCCCGGGTCCGCTCGCGCTCCTCCTCGGCGCGCCCGAGCTCGCGCAGCAGGTGATCGCGCTCGACCGAGAGCGCGGCGATCTCGCGCTCCAGGGCGTCCTTCGACTCGGCGTACCGCGCGTCGGCCTCGGCCTTCGCGGCGGCCGCGACCCCGGCCGCGCGCCGGGCGCGGAGCTCCGCCTGCTCCGCCAGGCGCTTGGCCTCGGTCATCGCCTCCCGCTCGGAGTTGGCGCTCTTCGCGTCGTCGCTCGCCTTCATGGCGAGGGCCAGCGCCGCGGCGGTGGCGCGCTGCGCCTCGCTCATCTTCTGCAGCGCCTCCTGCGCCGAGGCGTTCGCGGCCGCCTCGAGCCGGCTGTGGTCCCGCGCGGCGCGCTCCGCGGCCTCGGCCGTCCTCCGCGCCCGCGTCGCGTGCACCCAGAACACGGTGGTGGTCGCGACCATGCCCATGAGGACGACCACGCCGAGGGCGAGCAGCATCCGCGTGAAGCGCTCGCGCCGCGCCTCCGCCGCGGAGGCCGCCTCCAGGAAGCCGCGCTCCAGGGCCGAGAGGTCGTCGATGTCGCTCGACCACGCGGTGAGCTCGTGCAGCGCCTTGCCGCGCGGCAGGAGCTTCGGCGCCTTGCCGCCGCGCACCCACCGCGAGAGCGCCTCGTCGAACTCCTGCTTCGCGCGGCCGAGCCGGTGCAGCGCGGCCGCGACCTCCGCCATGTGCGGCCGGGCCTCGGGCTCGAAGGACAGCACCCGGTGGACGAGGGCCACGAGGTCGGGCGGCGTCCCGGCGCTCATCGGCGGCGGCCACGCGCCGCCCGGCGCGTCGGGCGTCCGGCCCTCGAGCAATTCGACCAGGATGACGCCGAGCGAGTAGACGTCCGCCTTCACATCGACGCTCCCGGAGTGGCGCTCCTGCTCCGGCGCCATGTAGCTCCGCGTCCCGAGCCCCCACACGCCCTCCTGCGTGAACGGCATCGTGGGCTGTCCGGCGCCCTCGCTCGCCGGCGCGGGCTCGGCGAGGCCCCGAGGCGACGAGGCCGCGGGGCGCTCGAGCGGCGCCTCGACGGACGACGAGGGCGAAGGGTGCTCGAGCGGCGCCTCGACGGTCGCGTGGACCACGGCGGGACGCTCGGCGCTCACCGCGGGGACGCTCCGGAGGGCCTCCTCCTCGGCCGCCTCGCCCTCCGCCGCGAGCACGGGGGCCGCGGCCACCGTCGCCACGGGCTGCGCCGAGAGCTCGGTGCGCGCGGCGAGCGCGGGCGCGAGCGGGCCGCTGCCGTCCAGCTCCAGGACCTCCGGCAGGCCGCCCCAGAGGACCTTCGCGATGCCGAAATCGAGGATCTTGACGCGGCTGCCCCCGGGGGCGAGCTCGTCGTCGATCACCAGGATGTTCTCCGGCTTGAGGTCGCGGTGGACGACCTTGGACGCGTGGGCCGCGGCCATGGCCGAGGCGATCTGGTAGCCGAGCCGCACCACCTGCCGCGGCCGATCCGCCGCGGGCACCGCCTGCACCCAGTCGCGCAGGCCCCGGCCGTCCAGGTACTCCATCACGATGTAGGGCGAGCCGTCCTCGAGCTCGCCGGAGTCGAAGACGCGGACGATGCCGGGGTGGTTGATGATGTTGACGGCGATCGCCTCCTGCCGGAAGCGCGCCACGACGTCGGGCCGGCGCGCGTAGTCGCCGAGGAGCACCTTGATCGCCGCGCGCGCCCGCGTCTTCTGGTGGCGCGCCCGGAACACGCGCCCCATGCCGCCGCGCCCGATCTCGCCCTCGATGATCCAGCCGCGCAGGGCGCCAGGAGACCGCGCGGGCTCGTCCTCTGCGCGCTCGAGGGCCGGACGCATCTCCATGCCGAGCGATCCTGCACGCGCCCGCGCCCGGGCGGAAGGGCCGAACCGCGCGCGGCGGGGCTGGGACCTCCCCGGAAGGGCAGCTCCTCCCGCCGGGGAGGGAATTCCGTCCAGGTTGGGCCACAGCGCGCCGAGGCGCTACAGCGCGTCGAGGCGCGCGGCCGCTGCCTCGGCGGAGCGCACGGCGGCGTCGATGCCGGAGCCGTGGAACGCCGAGCCGGCGAGCAGCACGCCGCGGCCCTCGAGCGACCGCTCGAGCTCCCGCACGCGCTCCTCGTGCGCGGGCGTGAAGACCGGGAGCGCGCGCGGCCAGCGCGAGACCCACGCGCGCTCGGGGGCCCCGTCCACGCGCAGCACGCGCGCGAGCGACGCCTCCGCGCGGGCCGCCCACGCGGCGTCCCCCATCCGCTCGAGATCCGCCGGCTCGGGCCGGAAGAAGAGGCGGAGCGTGACGTGGCCGGCGGGCGCGCGGCCCTCGAACTTCGAGGTCGTGAACGTGCACGCGCGGAAGCCGTGGCGCTGGTGCGCCGCGGCGACGATGAAGCCGGTGCCGTCGAGCGGGTGCTCGATCGCGGCGCGCGGGTACGCGAGCGAGACGGTCACGCTGGAGAGCGTCGGGGCGCCCGAGAGCGCGCGCGCCGGCTCGCCGAGCAGCGCGGCCGCGCCCGCGGCGGGCGTGGCGATCACCACCGCGTCCGCGTCGAGCGCGCCACCCCCCGTGAGCGAGAGCCGGTGGCCGTCGGCGACGCGCGCGAGCGAGGTGACCGCGGTGGAGAGCCGCACGTCGACGCGCGCGTCGACGATCGCGCGCGCGAGCGCCTCGACGAGCTGCGCCATCCCGAGGCGGAACGTCCGGATGCCCTTGCCGAGCTCGCCGCGCGGCACCTGGAAGCCGAGGAACTCCGCCGCCTCGCCCGGCAGGAGCTCGCGCAGCGGCCCGCCGTCGAACCCGAACGACCGATAGGTCTCCTGGCCGACGAGCTCCCCCCCGATGCCGAGCGCGCCGGCCAGCGCCGGAACCGCCTCGCTCCGCGCGATGAACCCCTCCGCCCCGTGCTCCACGACGAAGCCGCCGCCCCGCTCGGTCCAGAGCTGTCCGCCGAGGCGCGGCGCCGCCTCGACGAGCGCCACCTGGTCGCCCGCCGCCGCGCGCCGGAACGCCACGATGCACCCGGACAGGCCGCCGCCGACGATGGCAACACGTCGCATCGGCGCTCTATACCACGACGCCCAGGACACCACGACGTCCGGGGCGGCCTCCGCAGCGCGCCGCGGGGGCGCCGCCTCAGCCGAGCTGCGCCAGGAACTTCCGGAGCTGCTGCGCTTCCACCATCGTCATCACCGGGACGAGCCAGGCTTCGAGCGATGTGGTGTCACGAAACGCCTTGCGGCTCGAGTTGTGCGCGTCCCGGATGAGCCGCTCGACCTGGAGCCCGAGGATCGCGTTCGTCACCGGCAGCAAGTACGCCGTCCGATGCACCGTTGCGTTCTGGACGCGCATCATCTCCAGGAACTTCTCCGCGCTCTCGGGCGCGAGCACGTCGACCTGGAGCAGCTCGATGCACACGACCGCCCCATGGCGGTTCTGGGTGACGATCCCCTGGATCTTGGCAATGCACGCGTCGACCTCGCCGGCCGGCAGCGGTGTCCCGAGCCTCACCTCGATGAGGCGACCAGCCCTGTTGTCAACCGAGTACATGAGCGGAGCTACTCTAGCGTAGACGTCCGAACCGCAGCTCGTCAATCAACGGTGCATCGCTCGCCGTGCGCGCGCATACGTTGGCGACTCTTTATGGGCCAGCGCAGAAACGCCCGAGACGTGCTCAAACGTCCGACGAGAAAATCACCTTGCCGGGGCGCGCCTCTTCTTCGGAAGCGGCCTCGCGCTCGGCCTCCAGGGCCTTCGCCTCGGTCTCCAGCTCGGGAAAGCGATATCGGATCCCCTCCCCCGCCTCGAGGTCGACATCGCCCCCGAGCGCGACCACCTCGCGGGTGATCTCCTCCGAGCTCGGCGCCTCGCCCGCCGCGTCCTGCCAGGCCCGCGCGAGCTCCGCCTCGGTGATCGGCGCCCGGCCCCTCGCGCCGACACGGGAGAGGATCGCCCGAAGCACGGCCCGCCGCGCGTTCTGCCGGCCGATCCGCCGCCGCTTCAGCGGACGCAACAGCGCACGACCGAGCGGGAGCGCAAAGAGCGCGAGCGAGAAGACGAGCGGCACCACCCCGAGCGCGACCGCCGTCCCGGCGTCGGGCAGCTCGGACATCGGCACACCGCGGGCCAGGAGCCCGAGGTTGTCTATCGTGAGGTGCGCGCCGAGCGCATAGAGGCTCATCACCAGGTTGAACCCGTTGAGCGCCACGATGAGCGCGTTCACCCCACCGCTGTTCCCGGTCAACGGCGGCAGCTCCTCGCGCCGGCCCCAGACCGGCGCCGGCGCCGGCGACCACGCGTCCGCCGCCGTCCTCCGGATCGCCTCGAACCGGTAAACGAGGCCCCCCTCCTCCGACACGTCGACCGTGCCGTCGTAGTCGAGCATCAGCCGCGCCATCAGCGGATCCGCCTGATCGCGCGGCAGGCCCGTCACGCGCATCACGTCCGCGAGCCCGATCCGGCCCCGCTGGGCGCGGATCTCGGCGAGGATCAGCTTCTCGTGCTCCAGCGGATCGCGCGGCGCCGGCGTCGGGCCGAAGAAGAAGCGGTTCACCTTCTCGTAGAAGGGTGTCTCGTCCTTCCTCCGCCGCTGCCCGAACGCCCCGCGGTGGTCCTGAGACGACGACCACGACGAGCCCGCCGTCCACACGAACGGCGAGAAGGGATGGAACGTCCAGAAGATCGCGTCGAAGACCACGCGAAACAGGAGATAACCGACGAACGAGCCGGAGAAGCCGCTGCCCTCGCGGGAGTCGCTGTTCGACCGGGCGAACATCTGCGCGATCAGGATCCCGAGGAAGATCACGACATAGGCGATCAGCACGATCGCGATCCACGCGCGCACGAGGAAGCGGGCGACGCCGGCCGCGCCGCGGAGGACGGCGCCGAGCGCGCGCTCGAGCCGCGTGCGCGTCTGCCACGGCTTCGTGAAGCCGTGCGGGAAGCGGAAGAGCAGCTCTCCTTCGGTCGTGGCCTTGAGGTGACCGCGGTACTCGCTGACGAGCAGGTGCAGCCCGCTCTCCGCGTCGCGCAGCGGCAGGCCGCTCCTGGCCGAGGCGTCGGCGAGCGTCAGATCGCCGGTGTGCCCGCGCAAGGCGGACTCCAGGATGCCGGCGGCGCGGCGGGCTTCCATGAGCTTCGGAGATTTCAGCGTCAACGGTCGCTCGCCCTCCTCCGGGTGCGGCGCAGCCCGGCGGTCCACCCGCCCCGCCCGCGCATGGCGGCCGCCCTCCTCCGTGGAAGGCGCACGCCCCCCCGAAATTCATGGCCACGCCCGGGGCGCGGCGCAAAGGCCGGCGCGACTTTTCCGAGAGGTCAGCCGCCCGGGAGCGCGCCGGCCGGCGGCGGGTGCGACCTCGGCGTGGCGTCCGCGATCCGCACCTCCAACCCGAGCGCGTCGCGCAACATTCCCGCCTTCGCCACGACCGTCCACTCCTCGAGCGCGCGGTCCTCCGCGCCCTGCACCTCGAGCACCAGCGTGTCGCCCTCGATGCGGCCGCTCACCCCCGCGACCTTGGCCCGGTGCTCGCGATCGAGCGCGTCCGCGATGCGGAGGATCGACGCCATCGCCTTCACCTTGGAGCGCGCCTCGCGCGAGAGCGCGCGGAAGTTGTCGTGCTCCATGCTGGGCGGGGACTTCCGGTGGTAGCGCGCGACGTTCGCGACGAGCGCGCGCTCCTCGGGGGTGAGGCCCATGAGGTCGCTGTGGATGATGACGTAGTAGCTGTGCTTGTGGTGCCCCTCGTACCGGACGAAGTCGCCGACGTCGTGGAGCAGGGCCGCCGCGCGCAGGAGGATCCGGTCGCGCGGGCCCAGCCGGTGGCGCGGCGCGAGGTCGTCGAAGAGCCGCTCGGCGAAGCGGGCCACGAGCGCGCCGTGCTGCTCGTCGAAGTGGTAGCGGCGGCCGAGCCGGACGCAGGCGTCGGTCACCGCGGCGGCCTCGCCGCGGAAATCGGGCCCCAGGAAGTGGGCGTGGGCGAGGTCGACGAGCACGCCCTCCTTGAGCCCGACCCCGGGCGCGATGATGGCCGGCTGCGGGAACACCTGCACGATGCGGCTCAGGATCGCCGCGGCGGGGACGATGGTGTCGGCGCGGTCGGGGCGGAGGCCGTAGACCTGCGCGCGCTCCTCGGGCGTCCGCGCCGACATCTCGTCGAGCAGGCGGAGCATCGCGGGCACGTCGATCGCCCGCCCCTCCGGGAGCGCGCCCGGCGCGGGGCAGAGGTCCGCGAGCGTCTCGATGTTGCCGCCCGTGCCCACGAGCAGGTCGAGCCCCGCGCCGCCGCAGAGCAGCTCCACGATGTCGCGCGTGGCGTCGGCCGTGACGCGGTCGACGTACTCCTCGAGGAGCCGCCGGTGCCCCGCGTCGACCGGGCGGCGCGCGTCGAGGAACGTCTCGACCAGCCGCACCGTGCCCACCGGGAGCGAGCGCGAGAAGACCGCCCCGCGGCCGCGCAGCAGCGTGAGCTCGGTGGAGCCGCCGCCGATGTCGATGAGCAGCGCCGTCCGCGCGCCGAGCGCGACGCGCTCGCGGACGGCGAGCTGGACGAGGCGCGCCTCCTCGACGCCCTCGATGATCTCGACGTGGACGCCGGCCTCGCGCGCCGCGCGCTCGACGAAGAGGTCGCCGTTCCGGGCCTCGCGCGCCGCGCTCGTCGCCACGGCGCGGTACCGATCGACCTTGGCCGCGTCCATCGCCGCGCGGAAGCGCCGGAGCGCCTCGCAGGCGGCGCCGATCACCCCCGGCTCGAGCTCGCCCTTCGTGAACACGTCGCGCCCGAGCCGCACGGGCGCGCGATCCGCGTGGACGTCCCGGAACGGGTGAAAGCGCGGCGCGTCGAGCGCCCCGCCGGGCGGCGCGGGGAGCGCCGGATCCCGCCCGGCGCCGAACGCCCCGAGCGCCGGAGGCTCGACGTCGACGATGCGAAGCCGGATGGCGTTGGATCCGATGTCGATCGCAGCGAGCCGCGCCATGCCGGGAGAAGTAGCGAAGCCCGGGGCGGTTGGCTACTCTCATGCCCGCTCATGTGGAGGAAGCTTCATTGCGGGTCGGGGCCCCGCCTTCGCGGTCCCCTTCGTCATCGTCTCTCGACGGGCGCGCCCGGGCGGGCTCGGGGCGCGCGCCGTCTCCTCGCGTGCGCGAGCGCGGCGGCGCGCCTCGCGCTGACGGCCCCGGTCGCGGCCGCCGCGGCGCTCGCGCTCGCCGGGTGCGGCCCGGGCGAGGCGCGCGCGCCGAACCCGGTGCGCGCGCTGGACGAGCGCAGGGCGATCGAGGTGATCCGGAGGGCGATGGCGCAGGAGGGCGCGCGGCCGGTGCTCGGGCGTGAGGTCGAGCTCGTCAGCGGGCAGAAGATCCGCATCGACGTCGGCGTGCAGGGCCGCGCGTACGGCGTCGCCTACGTGACCGAGGAGGACGCCCGGGCGCTCGGCGCCGCGATCCCGCCGGCGAACGGGCGGGACGAGAAGCTGCGCATCGTCCGCGGCGGGCCGGACGGGGCCGCGCGCATCGTGCTCCTGTATCAGGACAACTACGTGTACGACGACCTCGTCGGCGAGTCGCACGAGCGCACGACGATCACGGCCGAGCGCCAGCTGACGCGCGACGTGAAGGACTTCATCACCTACGCGCGGACGCAGAAGTTCCAGTGAGCGCGCGCGAGGAGGGCGCGCGCCGCCCGGCGCGCCGCGGGGGGCAAAGGAGCGAGGCGGAGCGCCGCGCGCGCCGCGCGCTCGGCGGCGGGGGCCTGCTGCTCCTCACCGGGCTCGCGCTGGTCGGCGTCGGGCCGTCGGACGCGGGCATGGGGCTCACGGTCCTGGCGCTCGCGCTGCTCATCTACGGCATCCACAGCTTCGGCCGGCTGGGGCCGGAGCGGCACGCGCTGGACGAGCGGGCGGCGCCCCCCTCGTCCTGAGAGCGCGGCGGGGCGCGGCGGCCGAGCGGGCGCGGCCCCCTGTGTTGAGGCTTGCGGAGCGCGGCGCGTTCGAGCAGCATCCGCCGCCATGCATCGCCCCACACGCCAGCACCAGCACCTCACCATCAAAGTCGCCCAGAAGCAGGAGCGGAGCGCCCGGAGCTCGCGCAAGCCCGGCCGCAAGACCAAGCGCTGGAGCAAGTGGCTCACGGCGTACGCGCCGCTCGTCGCCGGCGCCGAGGCGGCCGCCACGGCCGCGAGCTGAGCCCCGCCGCGCCATCGCATAGAGGGCACCGCGCCCTGCGGCGCCCCGCCCTCCCCTCCTCTCCTTCCGAACATCCCCCCCACGAAGACATCGCGAGCCGGCGCGCGCCGCCCTCTGCGCGATGGCGCGGCGCCGCCGCCCGCGCGCGGCCATTTTCTGATGGGGGCGCGCCGCGTTCGCCACAGAGCCAAGGGAATCGCTTCTCCCGATGTCAGATCGGCCGAGCGCCAGGCCGCCTGTCACCTGGTCCGCGCGAGACGAGCGCGCCGGCGCAGCGCGCGTCGCACCCGACGCGTGAACGGGAAGACTCCATCTCTCGCGCAAGGAAGGTTGCATGGACGCTCGTGACCCGGACCTCAGGAACCCCCTCTGCGGGGACGCCCCCGATGGCACGGACAGCCCGCGCCAGGTCAAGGCGGGCTCACCGGCGACGCCCAGACCCTGCCCGGCGCGATGCAGTTCGTCCTCTGCTCCGGCGACTCCAACGAACCGCCGTGAAGGCGCCTCCCACGCCCACACCAGCGGCGCGCTGAGTCCCGCGCCATCGAGAGGCTCGAGCTGTCCTTCGGATCGAAGGGCTCGACGGGCTCCGCCGCGCACGCCCGCAAGGCCTCGCGCCGCGCCGGGAGCGGGAGATCTTCGCAAGTCAGGAGAGCGTCACGGGCAAAGCGGGCGCGCCCGTGGGCGGAGAAAGCGACGGAGACCACGTGGCCGGGCGAAGGGGGCCGGTGACAGGCGTTGTCACCAGGGACAGCGCGAGCTGCGCCGACGCTCGGGTCGGTGCCGTCCGTGTCGGCGCCGAGCGGCTTCCGTGCACCCGACAAAATGGACGCAGCGTCAGACGCGAACTTTCCTTTACAAGAGAGATTTACCCACTATCTATTGAGACCATAAAATCGACACAATCTCTCGCTTGAGATCCATTCAGGAGAGGAGACCTGGGTGGAGCCGCAGCGGCGCAGCGCGCGAGGTCGGCTCGTTCGACCAGGTGTCAACGATACCGCGCCGGCGATCCGGATGATCGCGCACGAGGGGTGGGGGGGGGGACCATGAAAAGGACATTGCCGTCAATACTCTCGCTCGCATCGATCGGACTTACGTTCGTTGCGTGTGTCCAGGAGCAAGATCCGGGATATGGCCTCAGCACGTCTTCAGCGACTCGGGTGCCCCAGAGGGCGACCCTCGGCGGTGGCCTGTTCGCCCGTTTGTCCCAGGGCGTGAGCGTCCGGTACTGGATGTCCAACCCCGATCGGGCGCCGATACACCTCCAGCAACGCTTCGGCGAGCTGCAGCGGGCTCTGCTCAGCGCTCGCACGGCTCCCGCGCGGATGGCGCCGACGGCGGATCTATTCAACCTGGATAAAGTGGGCTTGCCGCAGAACGAAGAGTCGGTCACGGCATGTCGCTCGGACATCGACATCGTGCTGGGCGGGACGAACGACTACCGGGGGCTCCTCGACCCGCTGTCCAATTTCACGGGCTGGCACCTGTCGACCAACGGCGGGGCGACCGTCAGGAACGAGGGGCGCCTGCCCACGGTGACGGTGGGCGGGATCGATCTCCCGTCGGGCGGAGACCCGGTGGACGTGGCGGACGGTGACTGCCAGCTGTTTGCTGGCAGCCTCAACTACGACCCTGTGGACCCGTTCAACAACCTGAACGCGATCGGGGTCTATCGCAGCGATCCCGCGACGCTGGCCCGCTGCCCCGGCGGCTCGGATCCCTCCTGCTGGCCCGTGCGCCGGGCGGTCGCCGTGTCCCGACCAGGGCACTTCCTCGACAAGGAGTGGATCGACGTCGGGGTGAGCGGCGACGCAGGCAAGGTCGTCTGGGCCGTCTACGCCGACTTCGCCGTCGACGAGTCGGCGCCGCTCGGGTTCACCTCCGCGAGCATCTACGCCGTCCGCTGCGATGCCGACCTGGAGAGCTGCACTGAGCCCATCCTGATCAGCGGCGACGACCAGGACGTCCAGTTCGGGGACGTCACCATCGGTCCTGACGGCCGCGTCTACATCACGTGGACCGAGATCCTGGGTGAGCTCGAGGGGACGCCGCAAACGTTCATTCACAAGCTGCGGATCGCCCCTGCCGGCAGCACCGATTTCGGGGACGAGCAGGTCGTCTACGAGGAACGCCAGGCGATCCCCTTCGGTGGCTCACTCCACGCGAACGACTTCCGGGTCGCCACCTACCCGAAGCACGCTGTGCGGAAGACGGACTGCGGCGGGACGCGCGTCTTCGTCGTGTGGGACGCGTGCGCGGTGCGACTCCTGGGCGAGATGTCGTGCCAGGAGCCGCAGATCAAGCTCGTGTACTCCGATGACGACGGCCGGCACTGGAGCGATGTGAAGATCCTCTCCGTAGAAGGAGACAACTACTTCCCCACGATCGCCGATGACCCGCTGGGGTCGAGCTTGGCGCTTGCGTGGTTCACCAACCGCCACGATACGAGGTTCCACAACCGGCAGGATGTCGAGCTCGTCTCGGTGGATCCATCCAGCGGCGAGGTGACCAGGCGGCAGCGCATCACCGGGATATCGAACGAGCCGGAGGCCGACCCGCTGCTCGGCGGCTCTTTCATCGGTGACTACATCGAGGTGTTCGCCCACCGCGAGGCCGCCTATGTTCACTACAACGCGAATTATCGGCAGGTCCAGCTCCTCGGGGAAGGATTCCGCATCCCCCAGCAGGACAATTTCCTGGCCAGGCGCCGGTTGGATCACTGACGCGGCCCGCTCCAGCGATCAGGGCGGCCAGGCGGCTTGAGCCGGCGCGGCTCGGGAGACCTGGTGCGCCGGAGCCCCGGCGAAGGGAGCGCTGGCAGCCCACGAGGCCGTGGCTCAGCGCCGCCTGGGAGCGCACGCGCGGCGCTCCTCGCCCCCGACGTCGCACACGCGGCGATCGACGATCCGAGCGCGCTCCGCGCGCTCCCGGGACGCGGTCCCGACAGGGCGCGTTGGTCGCCGCTCCAGGATTGCGATCTCGAACGAAGACAGGCACCCTCCTCACGTCGAAGGGTGAGGGACCATGAGCAGCGTCGAGAGCCGGGGAGAGCGCGCCCGCGAGGCACCGGCGCGGGGGCCGTCCCGTAAGGGGACGCCGTGAGCGCCGGGGCCGAGCTGCCGCCGTTCCGCGCTCGGCCAATCGCCGAGGACGGCCTCGCGCCGCTCTCGTACGCAGGCGACGGGGTGCGCATCCGGCTGGCGGCGGAGGCCGATCTCCCGGCGATCGAGGAGATCTACGCGTTCTATGTCGAGCGCTCGACCTGCACCTTCGCCACGACGGTCCCGACCGCGGCGGAGCGCCGGGCCTGGTTCCTCGCGCACGGGCCCTGCCACCCCGTCACCGTGGCGGTCGACGAGGACGGGACGGTGGTCGGCTGGGGCGCGCTGTCCGCGTGGAACCCGCGCGAGGCGTACGCCCGCTCCGTCGAGGACTCGGTCTACGTGCGCGAGGGCCGCCACCGGCGCGGCCTCGGGCGCCGCCTCCTCGCCGATCTGGTGCGCCGGGCCGAGGAGCTCGGCCACCGGGCGATCATCGCCCAGATCGCGGGCGACCAGGCGCCGAGCGTCGCGCTGCACCGCGCGCTCGGGTTCGAGGAGGTCGGGCGGCTCCGCGACGTCGGGTACAAGCTCGAGCGCTGGCTCGACGTGATCCTCATGCAGCGGCTGCTCCGCCGCCCGGAAGGCCCGGCCGGCGGAGCCTGACGCCTCGCTGCTAGGCCCTCGCGCCCTGCGCGGCGGCCGGCTTCCCCGGGCCCTCCAGGAACTCGTCGTACGTCCCGTTGAAGAGCTGCGGGCCGCTGGACGACAGCTCGAGCACGCGGGTGCCGAGCTTGCCCACGAAATGCCGGTCGTGGCTCGTGACGACGACCGTCCCCTTGTACTCGATGAGCGCCTGGAGGAGCGCGTCGATGCTCTCGACGTCGAGGTGGTTCGTCGGCTCGTCGAGCACCACCACGTTGTTCTTCAGCAGGATGAGCTTCGCCAGGAACAGCCGCGCGGCCTCGCCGCCGGAGAGGTTCTCGGTCTTCTTCAGCCCCGCCTCGCCGCTGAAGAGCAGCTTGCCGAGCACCGAGCGGACGTGCTCCTTCGGCGCGCTCGGGTCGAAGCGGTACAGCCACTCGTACGCCGTGTAGCCGGGCTCGATCGCCTCGTGGTGATCCTGCGCGAAGTAGCCGACGCTGGTGTCGTGGCCCCAGGTGACCTTCCCGGCGTCGGGCGTGAGCTCGCCGACGAGGAGCTTGAGGAGCGTCGACTTGCCGATGCCGCTCGGCCCGATGACCGCGAGCTTGTCGCCGCGGTTCAGGTTCATGTCGAGCCCCTTGAGCACGCGCAGGTCGCCGAAGCTCTTCGCGAGCCCCTCCACGCGCAGCACGTCGCGGCCGGAGGGCTTCTCGATCTCGAACTTGATGTACGGCCGGACCACGCTCGTGCGCTTCACCTGGATGCCGGCCTCGAGCTTCTCGATCTCCTTCACCCGCGACTGGGCCTGGCTCGACCGGCTCGCGCTCGCGCCGAAGCGGGCCACGAAGTCCTTGAGCTCGGCGATCTTCTTCTTCTTCTGCGCGGCGTCGGCCTCCGACTGGCGCCGCCCGGTCGTCTTCTGCTCGATGAAGTCGTCGTAGTCGCCCGTGTAGAGCGTGACCGTCTGGTAGTCGACGTCGGCGACGTGGGTCGCGATCGCGTTCATGAAGTGCCGGTCGTGGCTCACGACGAGGAGCGTGCCGCGGAAGGTGTCCGTGAGGTACGCCTCGAGCCACCGGATGGAGTCGAGGTCGAGGTGGTTCGTCGGCTCGTCGAGGAGCAGCACGTCGGCGCCCGCGAAGAGCGTCTGGGCGATGAGGACGCGCAGCTTGTACCCGCCGGCGAGCGTGCTCACCGTGCTCGTGTGCCGCGCGGTCGCGATGCCGAGCCCCTCCAGGATCTCGGCCGCGCGCGCCTCGGCGGTGTAGCCGTCCTCCTCGCCGATGGTCCCCTCGAGCTCGGCCAGCCGCATGCCGACCTCGTCGGTCATCTCGCCCTCGAGCAGCCGGTCGCGCTCGTGCATGGCGTCCCACAGGGCGCGGTTCCCCATGAGGACCGTGTCGAGGATGCGGCAGGACTCGTAGGCGAAGTGGTCCTGCTTCAGGACCCCGACGCGGAGCTGCTTCGGGATCTCGACCGAGCCCTGATCCGAGTCCTCCTCGCCGGCGATGACCTTGAGGAGCGTGGATTTCCCCGCCCCGTTGGCGCCGACCAGCACGTACCGCTTGCCGGGGTCGAAGCGCATCGAGACGTTCTCGAAGAGAATTTTCGGACCGTACCGTTTGGTGAGCTTTTCGAGCGTGATCATCGAAGGCGCGGGGAGTAGCACGTGCGCGCGCACATTTCCGGCGAAAATGAGCCCGCGGCCCCCCCGGCGCCGCCCTGCCGCCGGGCCGTCACGGCGGCCGTTGCGGGCCCGCCGGCGGCTCCCCTGCCCTCCCCTGCCCCGGACGTCGCGCCGCCTCGCCCCCTGGACGGCCGCGGGGCGCCGCCATCGGCCGCGGCCACGGCGCCGGGGGTCAGCCCCGTCCACCGCTTGAACGCGCGATGGAAGGCGCTGGGGCTCGAATAGCCGAGCTCGTGGGACACCTCCTTGAGCCGGGCGTCCCCCAGCGCCTGCCGCGCCCTCTCGAGCCGCAGCTCCTGCAGGAGCTCCCGGTGGCTCACGCGCGCCGCGGAGAGGCGCCGCTGGAGCGTGCGCGCGCTCATGCCGAAGCTCTCGCCGATGCGCGCGAGGCTGGGGTCGCCCGCATCGAGGGCGAGCGCGAGGGCGTGCCGGAAGGCCGCCACGAGCTCGTCGTCGTGCGCGACCGTCCCACGGACGTCGAGGCGAGACAGCGCGGCCTCCGCCTGCGCCACGAGGATGCTCCGGAGCGCCGGGTCGTGGCTCTCGACCTTCGCCCGGACGATGTCGCGATCGAAGATCAGCTCGTCGAGGCCGCCCCCGAACCGCACCGGGGCGCCCAGGACCTCCTCGTACGCGCTCACCGCGGCCGAGGGCGCGTGCGCGAACCGGATCAGCCGCGGCGCGAACGCCGGACCGAACATCGTCCGCGCGCGGTCGACGATCAGCCCAAGCAAGAGCTCCGCCAGCGAGGGCAGGCCGCCGGGCGCGGCGTGGCGGACCCGGAAGCTCCGCCGGTCGGCCTCGGTCCAGACGCGCCCCGCGTCCGCGAGCAGCGGCAGGTACCGCGTCAAGAGCTCGAACGCCTCGGCCCCGGTCGTGCTGGTCTTCGCCAGGTAGTCGAGGAGGTCCAGGCTGCCCGGCGGGAGCTTTCGGGCAGCGCGAAGGCTCAGGAGAGGACCTGCCGCCCGGTCCGTCAGCCCGCTCCACGCGCGGCGGACCACGGCGATGGGGACGCGGGCGCCCCGCTGCTCCAGGAGCCCCGTGGGGAGCGCCATCAGGCGCCGGACATCGGCGGCCTCGAGCCCGTCTCTCACACCCGCCGTCGCGAGAACCCGCAAGAACTCCGTGGACCCCGAATTGTAAGCAGGCACGATGACGCATTATGAGAGCGTGTCGCAAAATGTAAACGCTCATCCGGCCGACACCGCTCGTCAAGCAGCATCCTGAGCGTCATAGATGCCTGTGACAACCACCATGGCCCTCAGGACCGTACCGATGACCTGCCCCGACGCCCTCCCGGAATCCGCACCATCAGCTCACCCCGACACGGCGCCTGGCCGGCGCCGCGCGCGATCGCGCGCGGCCGCCGCCCTCTGCGCCCTGGCCGCGTGGATGACCTCCGGGTGCGACGCTTCCGTCACGCCGCCGGCCGGCGGGCGAGGCGCGATGGACGGGCTCCCTCTCTCGGCCTCACGCGAGCCCGCCGCCGGGACGAGAGCAGCAGAGTCCATCGCCTCGGCCGCGCTCCCCTCGACGTCCGGAAGAGCCCCGGTGCGCGGGTTCGCGGATCTGCACTTTCACATGATGTCCGAGGAGGCGTTCGGCGGCGGCTGGCTGCATGGCAAGCACGACGGCCCCGGCGCCCTGGATGACTGCGACGGCGGGATCCCCGACAGCGATCACGCGCGCCTCCGGCAGAACCTCGGCGAGCTCCTGGACCGGTGCCCGCAATCGACGATGCTCGACTTTGCCACGAGCGGCGCGCTGTCGGCGCTCGTGGGGCTCGGGGGCGGCGTCGTCGGCTCCGAGGCGATGGGCAAGATCGAGGGCACGGACGGCGACACCGGGCTGCACCTCCACCGGAAGGGCTCCGGCGAGGGGTGGCCGCGCTGGGACACCATCGCGCATCAGCAGGGACACGTCGACTGGCTGCGCAGCGCGCACGAGCGCGGCCTCAACCTCATCGTGATGTCGGCGGTGAGCTTCGACTGGCTCTGCTCCATCCTGCCGGAGCAGAACCGCGCGCGCCCCTGCGACGAGATGGCCGACGTCGACCTCCAGATCCAGATGACCCACGCGCTGGTCGCCCGGAACGCCGGCTGGATGGAGGTCGCGCGCTCGCCCGCGCACGCCCGGCAGATCATCGGCGCCGGCAAGCTGGCCGTCGTGCTCTCCATCGAGGCGAGCCACCTGTTCGGCCGCGACGTCGACGCGGCCCGGATGCGCGCGGCGCTCGACAAGTACCACGCGCTCGGCGTCCGGACGCTGCAGCCGGTGCACCAGGTCGACAACGCCTTCGGCGGCGCGGCGCTGCACAACCCGATCCTCCAGTTCGCGCAGTACACCGAGACGTGCTTCATCGACACCGACTGCGACGCCACCCTGGCCGGCGTCACGCTCGGCATGGATGTCGACGAGCGCTGCCACAACATGCGCGGGCTGACGCCGCTCGGCGAGCAGCTCATCGGCGAGATGATGGACCGGGGGATGCTCATCGACGTCGCCCACATGGCCGAGCGGGGCGTCGATCGCGCCTTCGAGCTCTCGCGGGCGCGCGACTATTATCCCATCTACATCTCCCACGGGCACTTCCGCGAGATCATGGGTCCGGAGGTGGCGGAGACCGAGAAGTCCACGCCCGCGCGCGTCGTCCGCATGATCCGACAGACCGGCGGGATCTTCGGCCTGCGCACCGCGCACGACGAGACCCGGCAGTACACCCGGAGCCCGGTCGAGAACAGCTGTCAGGGCTCGTCGCGCTCCTTCGCCCAGGCCTACGACTACGGTCGGCTCGGCCTCAAGGTCCCCATGGCGTTCGGGGCCGATCTCAACGGCTTCATCCAGCAGACGCGGCCCCGCTTCGGCGAGGACGGGGCGTGCTCCGCGGCGTTCCGGGCGGAGGCCGATTGCCAGGCCAAGGACCAGCGCGATCACGGGCCTGGCCCGCTGGGCGCCGAGTTCGACGAGAAGGGCCTCGCGCACGAGGGGATGCTGCCCGATCTCCTGGCCGACCTCGACCGCCTGGGCGTGGACACGTCGGCCCTGCGCTCCTCGGCCGAGTCGTTCCTGCGCATGTGGGAGCGCGCGGAGGGCCCGCGCTCGGGCATGGCCGATCCCGCGACCGACCTGGACGAGGGCGGCATTGCCCCCTTCGTCCCCGCGGAGGAGCGGGAGCTCGCGTATCCCACGAAGTGCGGCGCGGCCTACTGCCCGGGCTTCCAGGAGCTCGGGGGCCGCTGCCGCTTCAACGAGGAGTGCGCGAGCGGCCAGTGCACGGCCGTCGCCTGCAACGCGATCCCGGGCCGCTGCGTCTGCAACGATGACGCCGATTGCGGCGGCGGGTACTCCTGCGCGCTCAGGACGCCGGGGGTCGGCGGCGACAACGAGTGCGTGCCGGCCAGGGCCGATCACGAGACCTGCACGCGCGACGGCCAGTGCGCGTCCGGCCGCTGCGGCGGCTTCATCGCTGGCACGGGCTGGTGCTACACGCCCGGGTCCAGGTCCATCGGCCAGGGCTGCCGCGTGAACGCCGAGTGCCCCAGCGACCGCTGCGGCGATCTCACCCGGACCTGCCTCTGCCGGTACGACGAGCACTGCGCCGCGAACCAGTTCTGCGGCTGGGGCGCCAACGACGGCAAGTGCATGGACAAGCGCCCCCGGGGCGGGGCGTGCACGAAGGACAGCCACTGCGCGTCCGGGACCTGCCGGATCACCTTCACCTGCCGCTGAGCGCCGCGCCGCGCGCCACCGCATGACAGGACGGCGGCGCCGGGCCCTGGCCCGCCGCCCGCCCCGCGCCCCTCCCGCGGTCGCCTCCTCCGCGAGCCCTCGCCCCCCGGACGCCTGCGACACGTTGACGCTGCGGCGACGTGACGCATCTGGTGGACAGTCATTCTCCTGGATGATGGAGCCATCTACGCTCGTGAGAGCTCCTTGGAGGAAGATATGCACAAGCCCTTGATTCTCTCCGCTGTCCTGTCCTTGATCGCGCTGGGCGCCCCGGCGTGCACCGAAGCGGAGGCGGCCCACCCGGAGGTCGAAGACGCGCCCACCGATCCGCGGTTCACGGCCGACGGCCGGCTCATTCGGCCCGATGACTACCGGGAGTGGATCTATGTCACCTCCGGGCTGGGCATGAGTTATGGCCCGGAGACGCCGCCCGGCGATCCCCCGTTCGACAACGTCTTCGTGCACCCCGACGCCTACGGCGTGTTCAAGGAGACCGGGACCTGGCCTGACAAGACGATCTTCGCGCTGGAGCTCCGCGGCTCCGCGGGCGAAGGCTCGATCAACGAGGCCGGCGCATATCAGACCGGCCTCATCACCCTCGAAGCGTCCGTCAAGGACGAGGCGCGCTTCCCCGAGGCGTGGGCGTACTTCGGGTTCGGGACCCCCGAAGGGACGCTCGCGGAGACCGCGGCCCCCTTGCCGAAGGAGGCCTGCTTCAACTGCCACGCGCAGAACGCCGCGGTGGACAACACGTTCGTGCAGTTCTACCCCACGCTCTTCGAGATCGCCGAGCGCCACGGGACGCTGAGGCCGGATTACCCCAAGTGACCGGTCGTGGCCAGGGCGCGGAGCGATTCACGCCGGCGGTGCGCGCGGTCCGCGACAAGATGATGCGACGGCGGCGTGCTCCGTGGCATCATCGCCCCCGTGCCGCGCGCCGCCTCGACGGCTCGACAGCGGGCACTTTCCTCGGGAATCACGCCCATGCCCTGGAACCCGGACCGTTATCATCAATTCCAAGCCCAGCGCAGCGCGCCGTTCGACGACCTGCTCGCCCTCGTCCACGCCCGGCCAGGTCTTCGCGTGGTGGACCTGGGGTGCGGGACGGGGGAGCTCACACGCTGCCTCGCCGACGTCCTGCCCGGCTGCGACGCCCTCGGCCTCGACCTCTCTCCCGAGATGCTGGAGCGGGCGCGCGCGCATGCCCGGCCGGGGTTGCGGTTCGAGCAGGGCGATCAGGCGGCGCTGCGCGGGACCTGGGATCTCATCTTCTCCAACGCCGCCTTGCAGTGGTCCGAGGACCACGCGGCGCTGCTCCCGCGCCTGTTCGCGTGCCTCGCGCCGGGCGGGCAGCTCGCCGTCCAGGTGCCGTCGAACCACGCGCACGTCTCGTACCGCACGATCCTCGAGATCGCCGGGCAGGATCCCTTTCGCGGCGCGCTGGGCTCGTGGACCCGGACGACGCCCGTGCTGCCGCCCGAGACCTATGCCGACCTCCTGTTCAGGCTGGGCGCCGAGGAGATCGTCGCCTTCGAGAAGGTGTATCCCCATGTCCTCGAGAACGCGCAGGCCGTGGTGGACTGGATCTCCGGCACGGTCCTGGTGCCCTACTTCGAGCGGCTGCCCGAGGCGCTGAGATCGGACTTCTCGAGCGCGATCCTGAGGCGACTGCAAGCGATCTGGCCAGAAGGTCCCGTGTTCTATCCGTTCAAGCGGATCTTCTTGTCCGCCATCCGCCCGCGCTGAGGGGTGCCATCGGGCCAGCCCCCCTGCCCCCGCCACGCACCGCCGACCCGGCCGAGAGAGGATATTTCTCCCGGTTCCGGCCGCGCTCACGCCCGCGCCCGGAGCCGCCCGATCCACGGCAAGAACCGCCCGGCGCGCGCGGCGTAGCGCAGGTACTCGCCGCCGTGCACGCGCGCGAGGTACGGCTCCTCCACGAGCCTCACCTGGAGCTCGACGGCGATCACGAGCGCGGCGACCGCCGCGAGCGCGAGCGCGCTCGGGGCCATGAGTGCGATCCCGAGCACGGCCAGGACCATCGCCGTGAAGATCGGGTTGCGCACCTGCCGGAACGGCCCCGCCGTGACCAGCGCCGTGCGCGCCCCGGGATCGACGCCGATGCGCCACGACGCCCCCATCGCGAGCTGCGACCAGAGCGTGAGCGGCAGGCCCGCGGCGAAGAGCAGCGCGCCCAGCGCGGCGACGAGCGGCCGGTCCAGCGCGCCCACCGGCCGCGCCACGCCGGCCAGCGCGAGCAGCGGCGCCGCGCCCGAGAGGACGAACGCGACCACGAAGAGCGCGCCCCCCATCCACCGCAGCGACAGCGGCGGATCCGTGACCCCGACGAAGCCGGTGCTCCCCGTGCGGCGGCGCTGGACCACCGAGCGAAGCATGAACGCGACGAGCAGGTAAAGCGCCCAGGCGACGACCGCGAGCGACGACATGATCTTGCCTCCAGGTGGGTGTCGCGACAGTATCCGAGCATTCGCTCGGGTTTTCAGCTCGGGTTCGGGAGAGGGCGATGGGCGCGGCCAGGGCGCGGGTTCGACCGAGGAAACTGCCGGTCCAGCGGCGATCGCGGCAGACCGTGGACGCCATCCTCCGAGGGGCTGCTCGGGTTCTGGTCCGCCGCGGGTGGGCCGGCATGACGACGAACCACGTGGCGGTCGCGGCCGGGGTGTCGATCGGCTCGCTGTACGAGTACTTTCCGGGCAAGGAGGCGCTCGTGCTCGCGCTGGCCGAGCGCCACCTCGACGCGGCCGAGGCGAGCCTGCTCGCGCACCTCGGGGAGGTGCTGCCGCGGGCGCTCGCCCTGCCGCTCGGCGAGGTCGTGCGCGCGCTCGTCTCCGTGATGGTCGCGCTGCACGCGGAGGATCCGCGGCTCCACCGCGCGCTCTTCGAGGTGGCGCCGCGGCTGCCGGAGCTCGCGGGGCGCGTGCGGCGGCTGGAGGAGGCGTCCGTGCGCATGCTGGAAGGGCTCCTGCGCGCGCACCCGGAGGCGCGGGTGCGCGACGCGGGCCTGTCGGCGCGGCTCGTGGTCGAGCTCGTCGAGGCGCTGACGCACCGCTGGGTCGTGGGCGCGGACGGGGCGCCGGTCGCCGCGGACCGGATGGCCGACGAGCTCGCGGCCATGGTGACGGGGTACCTCCGCGGCGCGGAGCGCGCGGCAGGCGGCGCCGGCCTCGCGGCGACGTGATCGGCCGGTCCGCTTGCCAGCGGCCCCGCTCGGGCGCGACGATGTCGCCTCTCCATGAAGCGCGCCGCTCTCCTCCCGCTCGCCCTCCTCGCCGCATGCGCCAGCGCTCCGGCTCCCCAGCCCGCCCCCGCCGCGCCCCTGCACGTCGCGGCGCGCCCGGACGGCGCCGAGCCCGCGGCGGCGCGGCCCGCGGAGGCGCGGCCGGTGAGCGCGCCGGCCGAGCTGATGATGGTGCTGCGGGTCGCCGATCCGCGGCGGACCTGGCAGCACGCCACGCAGCACCTGGCGAGCACGCCGTTCGGCCAGTCGCTGCTCCGCGCGGGCCCGATGGGCCCCGACCTGCTGCTCGGGCGAGCGATCGGTCCGGCGCTCGCCGACATGGTCGATCTGGGCAAACCGCTCGACGTCGCCGTGCTCGACGTCGCATCCCCGCGCTTCGTCTTCTCCCTGTCGGTCCCGGAAGAGAGGGTGCCGCGGCTCCACGAGCGCTTCGTCCTCGAGAAGCGCAGCGGCCTGCTGCGCGTGGAGCGCGCGCGCGAGGCCGACGCCGGGGCGCCGCCCCGCGCCTGCGCGTTCGAGCCCGGCGAGCGCAGGGGCAGCGCGCGCCTGCTCTGCGCGGAGGGCCAGGAGGATCTCGAGGTGACCGCGCCCTACCTCGTCGAGGTCGTGGGCCGGGAGCCGCTCGAGGCCGACGCGCGGCTCGAGATGCCGGAGTCGGGGATCCGCGAGGCGATGGAGCGGGGGCGCGCCACGCGCGACGACGGCGCTGAGAGCTACTCCGCGCGGATGGGCAGGGAGACCGGCGAGCGGTTCGTGGGCGACATCGAGGACCTGCGCCTCGACGTGACGTGGGGCCGCGCGGACGTCGAGGTCGGCCTCGGCCTGCGCTTCGCGAGCCAGCGCTCGCCGCTCACGCGGGCCATCGTGCCGGCCGCCGTCGGGGGCGCGGCGCTCCCGCCGGCGTTCCTCCGCCTGCCGGCCGACACGGCGCTCGCCCTCTACACCCAGGGCGCGTCGCGCGCGGAGCTCACCCCGCTGCGAGACACCTTCTTCGGGTGGCTCCGCGACGACATGGTCCGCGGCGGCTACGACGCCGCCCGGCTCGACCGGTTCTTCGAGCACCTCGGCGCCCTGGTCTTCACGGGCGGGCCGGTGGTGTTCGGCGCGGGCGGCGACCGCGCCGCGGCGGAGAAGGCGCTCGCGGCCTACCAGGGCGGCGGCAAGGGCGCGCAGCGCGCGCAGGCGGCGGCGCGCCGCGCGCTGCAGGGGTGGTTCCTGGTCGCGATCGAGGAGCCCGGCCAGACCTGGACCGCGGGGGTGAAGGAGCTCCTCCAGCTCGGCGACGAGCTCGACCAGCACAGGGCGCCGGGCGCGGGCACGACCGGCGACGCGCCGGATGGCCGCAAGCGCGGGGACCGCGCCCCGCGGAGCCCCCAGATCGTGCTCGCCCGCGCGCCCGCCGCGCTGCCCGCGGGGACGATCCACGCCGAGCTGCGCTCCAGGCCGGCCGCGAAGGACGGCCCGCCCGCGTCCACGACCCACGTCTACGTCGTGCCGGCCGGCCAGCGGACGTGGATCGGCGTCGGGAAGGACGACGCCGCGGTGGTGGCGCGGCTGCGCGTCGCGACGGAGGCCGGGCGCGACGCGCGGACGCTCGGCGCGGCGCCGGGCGTGGAGGCGCTGCGGCAGCGCGGGCTCCACGCCGGCGCGCTCCTCTCGCTGGCGGGCTGCGCGCTGCTCGCCGCGCGCGGCGACACGCCGGCAAAGCTCTCGGACGCCGCCGAGACGCTCGCCCTGGTCGCGGCGCTGCCCTCGCGCGGCGAGAGCGCGATCCCCGTCACGGTCACCTCCGAGGTGCTCGGGTCGGGCGCGGCGCGCGTCAGCACCCGCGCGCGGCTGTCCCCCGCGGCGCTGCAGGACATCATCACGCTCCTCTCGCGCTGACGCCGCGCGACGGGGCGGCGGCGGAGGGGCGTCCGGGGCGCGGGGCTCACCGCGCTCCGGGGCGCGTGACGCGGCACAGCCGGAAGCCGATCGTCGGATCGCCGCGCAGGTCCGGCGGGCTCCCCATCCGGAACGAGACGCGCACGGCCCACGCGCAGTCGGCCCAGGAGCCCCCGCGCAGCACGCGCTGCCTCGCCGCGGCCGGCCCGCCCGGGTCGGCGCGCGGGCTCTCGGCGTAGTAGCGCGCGTCGTACCCGTCGCCCGTCCACTCGCGGACGCCGCCGCTCATGCCGAACAGGCCGTACCCGTTGGGCGGCACGCTGCGCGGCGGCCGGATCGAGAACGCCTCGAACCGATCGAAATCGCAGCGCGCCGCGGACGGCGGCGCGTCGCCCCAGGGATAGGGGCGGCCGACGAGGCCGCCGCGCGCGGCCTTCTCCCACTCGGCCTCGGTCGGCAAGCGGTACGTGACCTGCTCCCCGGAGAGCGCCTCGCCGAGCGCCGCCGCCTGATCCCACCCGACCGCGACCATGGGCTTCTGGTCGTAGGTCCACGGGCGCGCCGGATCGCCGCGCGCGACCTCTCCGAACAGCGCGCTCGCCGCCACGGCGCGGTCGCCGGACCGCCACGCGACGTCCGGCGCGTGGGCGTGCCAGTCGCGCGCCGCGAGCGTCTCGGACTCGCAGTACTGCCGGCGGATCTTGTGGTCGTTGAGGAGCCTGAACGTGTCCGGATCGGGCCTGCCCTTCTTCTTCGGCTTCGGAGGGGGCCCGCCGTTCGGCGGGGGCGGCCAGCCCATGAGCGCGTGGTACGCGGACCACGTGATGGGCACGTCGGTGATCCAGAACGCGCCGAGCTCCACCGCGTGCACCGGCCACTCGTCGACGTCGCCGTCGTCCGCGCCCATGAGGAACGGGCCCGCGGGCACATAGCGGAACACGAGGCCGTGCTCCTCGATCCGGAGCCGGTCGAGCAGGCGGCCGCGCGCCGCGGCGAGCGCCGGGTCCCCGGGCGCGAGGCCGAGCGCGGCGTCATAGGCGGTGGCGGCCAGCGCGAGGCGCCCCTCGCCCTCGAGGCGCGCGGCGAGGGACACGAGCTCCGCGGCCGAGGGGAGCGCGCGGTCCGCGGACAGGAGCCAGGTCGCGTCGAGGGCGCTCACGGGAGCCTCCGCTGCGCGCGCAGGACGGTCAGCGGGTTCTGGCGCTGCGGCGCCGCCTCGTGCCGCGCGAGCCACGGGTCGGGGGCGTTCACGTCGCCCGCCATGACGAGCGAGCGCGCGCGGCACCCGCCGCCGAACGAGGCGGTGCCGGCGCCGTCGCCGGGGAGGCCGCGGATGGCGCGGAGGCGCTCGCTCGCGCGCCAGATCTGCTCGAACGGGGCGCGGCGGAGGTTCTCCGCGACGAAGCCGGGGCCGAGGAAGCTGCACGGGTTCACGTCGCCGCCGACCGAGATGGAGCACACGGTGTTGCCCGCGCCGCAGCCCCAGTTGTCGTGCACGACGGCCCGCGTCTCGCCGCGGCTCCTCGGCGAGAAGGGGTCGATCGCGCGCGCCGCCGTGGCGCGGCCGTCGCCGGTCGCGCCGAGCGTGAAGAGGGCCCCCAGCGCGGCCTCGTAGTCGTCGAACGACGGCCACAGCTCGGGGCGCGCCCCGGCGGCGCCCACGGGGTAGAGCGGCCGGAGCACCGCGGTGTGCGCGCCGGCGGCCGCGGCAAGCTCGGCGAACGCCGCCGCCTCGGAGGCGTTGTGGCGCATGACCGTGAACGCGAGCGAGAAGCGCGCGTGCCGCCGGAGCATCGCGACCTTCTCCAGCACGCGCGCGAACGTGCCCTCGCCCCGGACCGCGTCGTTCGTCTCGGCCGTGGCGCCGTCGAGGCTGACGTTGAGCCACACGAGCGAGCGCTCGCCGAGCTTCCTCGCGGTCTCCTCGGTGAGCAGGAGCGCGTTCGTGGTGAGGCACGGGTGCAGGCCGTGCGAGGTCGCGAGATCGAGGAGGTCGAACAGATCCTTGCGGAGCAGCGGCTCGCCGCCGGTGAGCCCCAGCCGGAACGAGCCGAGGCGCGCGAGCGAGGCGAACAGCGCGTCCAGCTCGGCGAGGGTGAGCGGGGGCTCGCGGCGCGGGAGCTCGCCCGCGAAGCAGTGCGCGCAGGTGAGGTTGCACGCGGCGACGACCTCGAGGTGCACGGCCAGCGGCCCGGTGAGGTGATCGGCGGGCGGCGCGACGTCGAGCGCGACGCCGTCGAAGAAGAGGTCGTGCGTGAAGAAGGCGCGCTCGTACAGGGCGGAGGCGAACGCGGCGAGCGCGCCGCGGCGCCCGGGCGGCGCGGCGTCGACGATCGCGCCGATCGGGGTCGCGCGGGCGCGGAGCAGGACGTCGGTGGTCTCGTGATCGAACGGCAGGTAACGCGACGTGCGGCGATCGAACACGGTCGACCCGAAGTGCTGCGGGACGAGGACGAGCGGCGGGCGGGCGGTCACGGCGCGCCCCCGAGGTCGACGTCGAACGAGCACCGGACCCAGAGGCCGCCGCGCGCGTCCGGCAGCTCGACGACGCGGGCGCCGGTCCTCAGGACCTCCTGGAGGTGCCAGCCGGCGCCGCCCTCCCGGGCCGCCTCCGCGGGCGCGAGCGCGCGCCAGCCGCCCTCGTCGAAGCCTGGCAGCTTCCATGCGTCGCCGCCGGGATCGCGGGAGGTCCCGACGATCGCCGCGCCGACGCCCGAGCGGACGTCGAGGCTGCGCCCGATCGACCTGTCGCGCCGGGGCTCCAGCGTGCTGCCCGGCTCGGTCTCGTCGGAGTAGCGGAGGGAGAGCGCGAGCCGGGCGGGCGCGCCGCCCTCGACGCGGAGGGCGAGCGCGAGGACGTGCGCGCCCGGGCGGGCGTCGATCCGGCTCGATCGTACGGGCGCGCCGTCGAAGAAGACCTCCGCGTCGCCCGCCGTCCAGAGGCGCAGCGAGAGCGGCAGCGCCTCCTGCGGGTCGATCCAGCGGAGGATGCCGCCGCCGCACCCCGCCGGGACCTCGCAGCTCGAGTAGTCCTCGAGCACGAGGCGCTGCGACGATTTCTCGTAACGCGCAAGGTCGTTGACGACGAGCTCTCTCTTCCTGGCCACGCGCCGAGGGTAACAGGCCGCGTCTCCGCGCCAACGCCTCTCTTGCCGCTCCCCCGGTGAAGCGGGCGGCCTGAGCATGTCTTGACAAGGGAAACGGCGTTTGTTCCCCTCGACAGGCTCCGTTCATCCATCGAGGAGCCATGCCGGAGGGCATGCGGCGATAACTTCATCCGAGGGAAGCCCGGCTCCGTCGGCGGGATACGGCGAGACCGACACCCCGAGCGCCTCGAGACAGGAGCACGTGTCATGGCGATCCGCACGGTCGATGATGCGACACCGTCACCCGTCGCCCCGCCGAAGGCCTGTCCGGTCTCCCGCATCGGCGCGGAGTTCAACCCGTTTCACGGCGCGCAGCTCGAGGATCCCTACCCGTTCTATGCGCGCGCTCGCCGGGAGGAGCCTGTCTTCTACAGCCCCGTGACCCGGCTGTGGTACGTGACCCGGTACGACGATATCGTCGCCGTGCTGAGGGATCCGGCCCGCTTCTCCTCCGCGCAGTCGGTCGATCTCCCGCTCGATTTCACGCCCGAGACCCGGGAGGCGATCCGGACGAGCTACCTGTCGCGGTGCTCGCTCATCGACAACGACCCGCCGTCGCACACGCAGATCCGGCGCATGGTCAACAAGGCGTTCGCGGCGCGGCGGATCGCCGATCTCGAGGCGCGCGTCCGCGCGATCGCCGCGGACCTCATCGATCGGTTCGCGGCGCGGGGCCACGCCGATCTCGTCGAGGAGCTCGCCTTTCCGCTGCCCATGCGGGTGATCCTCAGCGTCCTCGGCGCGCCGGAGGGCGATCTCGGGCAGCTCAAGCGGTGGTCGGACGACTGGATGACGCTCGTCGCCGTCCAGCTCACCCCCGAGCGGCAGCGCGAGGTCGTGGGCCGCCTGCTCGAGTCCGAGCGCTACTGGACGAGCCTCATCGAGGAGCGGCGCGCGCGGCCGCGCGACGACCTGCTGAGCGACCTCGTCGAGGCGTCGCAGGAGGAGCAGCCTCCGGTGCCGCTCTTGCAGCTCGTCAACGTCTGCGCGGTCCTGGTCCTCGCCGGCCACGAGACGACCATGAACCTGCTGGGCCTCTGCGTTCATCGGCTCCTCCGCGAGCCCGACGCGTTACGCCTCGTCGGCGAGGACCCGGCGAACATCCCCGGGGCGGTCGAGGAGACGCTGCGCGCGGACACGTCGGTTCATGCCCTGATGCGCACCACGACGGCGCCGGTCGAGGTGGGCGGGGTCAAGCTGCCGAAGGGGGCGCAGCTCGCGCTGCTGTTCGCCTCGGCGAACCACGACGAGGCCCATTTCCAGGACGGCGCCCGGTTCGACCTGCGCCGCGAGGACGCGACCCGGCACCTCGCCTTCGGCCACGGCGTCCACTTCTGCGTCGGCGCGCCGCTCGCGCGGCTGGAGGTGCGGGTCGCCCTGGAGCTCCTCATCGAGCGCCTGCCGGGGCTGCGGCTCGTGCCCGACCAGGAGATCACGTACGTCGTGAACCCGATCCACCGCGGCCTGAAGGCGCTGCAGATCGCGTGGGACGCGCGCGGCGACGAGGGCGCCCGCCTCGCCCTCAGGGCCTGAGGCGCAGCCTGGCCGTCACGGGGAAGTGATCCGACGGATAGCGGCCGTCCTGGTGATGGCGGATGATCTCGGCCATGAGCACCTCCGTGACCGGCGCCGGGGGTGCGAAGATGAAATCGATCTTCTCCCCGTCCTCGACGCCGCTGAACCTGTTGAAGGTCCCGACCGTCGCCTCGTCCGGGTAGAGGACGCGGAACGTGTCCACGAATCCCGGAGGGGCAGGCACCGGCGCCGTCCCCTCGCTCGCGCGCGCCGCCTCCCCCTTGACGTAAAGGACCGCCGGATTGCGCTCGCCCGCGTTGAAGTCCCCCGTGAGGATCACCGGGTCGGGGTGGGCGCGCCGCGCGATCCTGTCGGCGATGAGCTCGACGCTCCGCGCGCGCGACGGCTGGGATTCGTGGTCCAGGTGCGTGTTGAACAGGTAGAAGCCGCGGCCGGAGCGCTTCTCGACGAGCCTGGCCCAGGTGCAGATCCGCACGACCACATTCCCGAAGCTCCTGGATCCGGGCATCTCCGGGGTATCGGAGAGCCAGAACGTGCCGCTCTCGTCCACATCGAAGCGATCCTCGGCATAGAGAATCGCCGAGTACTCCCCTGCCTCGACGCCGTCGTCGCGGCCGACGCCGAGCTCGGCGTACGGGAGCGCGCCGCGGAGATCATCCATCTGGGATCTCAGCGCCTCCTGAAGCCCGATCGCATCGGGGTTTGCGTCCCGGATGACCTGATAGACCATCTCGCGGCGATTCGGCCACGCATCGATACCGTCCGCGCGGTTTGCATAGCGGATGTTGAAGGTCATCAGGTCGAGCTCCACCGGAAGGGCCGTGACGGCCCCGCCCGCGCCGCCCGTCCCACCCATGCCACCCCCCTCACCGGGGCCGCCCGCGCCGCCCGTTCCCCCCGCGCCGCCCATTCCACCCACGTCGCCCTCCTCGCCGGCGCCGCCCTCCTCGCCGGCGCCGCCCGCGCCGCCCGTTCCGCCTGTTCCGCTCATACCGCCTGTGTCCCTGGCATGCCCCCCGCCGCCTGGCTCGCCGCCGCATCCGAAGAGAAAAAGCGTTGCTGTTGCGAGAAGGAACGATGTCTTCAAGCTCGTCATTCTTTCCTCGTCAAGCAGCCCGAGAGGCTGGCGACCGGGCCCGCGAGATCGTCCGCATGCCCGAGATCCTCCGAGGCAGGGGGCGTGTCCCCGTTCGAGCGTGACGTCAAGCGCGTCGCCGCCGCGCCCCGGGGATCCGGGGGTGGTGGTCGCGTTCAGGGTGCTCACCGGAGGGGCTGGAGTGCGGGCGGGCCACCAAAGAGGCCCGCCGGAGCGCAAGCCTCGGAGGTGAGCACCCCGAACGCCCCCCCCGTCGGGCGATGGCGAGGCGCGCGGCGCGGAGCTCAGGGCCTGAACGCGTCCGCGACGTCGGTCGCGCCGAAGCCTTGCTGCGTCCCGCCGCCTGGAACGTAGATCGTCGCGCCGACCGCGGCCGCGCCGGTGCCGTGGCGCGGCGTCCGCATCGGCGCGAGCACCTCCCACGCGTCGCGCGCGGTGTCGTAGGCCTCGTTGTCGTCGAAGATGCCCGAGGTCCCCGGCTCCTGGTTGCCCTCACCGCCGATGACGTAAATCGTCTCGCCGATCACGGCCGTCGCGACGCCGCCGCGCGCCGTCGGCATCGGCGCGCGCGTCGACCAGGCACCCTCCGCGAGGTCGTACGCGAACACCGTGTCCGCGACGTTGTCCTGGCCGTTCGCCCGCCCACCGAGCACGTAGAACGTCGAGCCCACGACCGCGCCGGCGACGTGATCGCGCGGCTCCGGCAGGTCCGGCAGCGCCTCCCACGCCCCGGTCGCGACGTCGTACGAGGAGAACGTGGGCACCGTGTCCTGGAAGGGGGACGACAGCGAGCGCAGCCCCCCCGCGAGGTAGATCTTCGTGCCCTTCGTGCCGACGGCGGCGCTCCCGCGCGCGGTCCCCTCGGGCATGGGATCCAGCGCGGTCCACGCGTCCGTGGCCGGGTCGTACTCGAACGCATCACCGATGGCCATCCAGGGGAAGTCGCCGATCATGCCGCCGAGCAGGTAAATCTTGCCGTTCACGGCCGCGACGTTCGCGTGATTCAGCCCCAGCGGCAGCGGCGCGGCCTCGGACCACGTGCCCGCCCGAGGATCGTAGACCTCGACGCGCCCCGTGTTCCGCTGGTCGGCGTCGAGGCCGGCGATGACATAGACCTTGCCGTCGAGCGCGACGACGCTGTGCTCCTGGCGCGGGCCGACCGCGATCGGGGCGAGATCGCGCCAGCCCTCGCGGGCGCCGCTATCCATGCCCTCGCCGGAGGCCGCGCTGCTCTCGCCCACGCTCGACCCATCGTCGACGCAGGCCGCCGTGGCCAGGGAGAGGCAGAGAGAGATGCAGAGGGGCGTGATGAATCGCATGGGTGTTCTTTCCTTCCGGTGTTCGGTCCAGTGAGCCCGTGGTGGCGGCGCGACGTCGCGCGTCCGTCGCGCACGACGGCATGTGGAGGAGCGGCGCGCGGCCCGCGCAGCCCGCCTCGCCCGGCGCCAGGATCGCGATCGCTGCGCCAGGCCGACGATCGGCGTCCAGCGCCGCCTTCATGAGGCCTTGTCTCCGTGGTGCCGCAGGGCCGTGGACCCCGCGGCAGCCGGGAGATCGCGCCGCGCGGCTCGCGTCACGCGACGGCGTGTCGCGCCACGCGGCGGCCTCGCGTCGACACGGCAGAGCGTAACGTCGGCGCCGACGGCGGTCCACGCCGCGCCGCGCCTGGATCGCTGTTACTATGTATCGACCGCGTCGATAGCCTGGTCGGGGAGCGGGCGCGGCGCCCCGGCGTGGAGCTCGCGGCAGCTCTCGGCGATGCACCTGCGGAGCCAGACGTGCGCGGGATCCTTCTGCCGCGTCGCGCTGAACAGGCACGAGAACGAGAAGGGCGGGACGGCGAGCGGCGGCTCGAACACGCGGAGGCGCAGGAGCGGCGCGGTGGCGCGGACGAAGCTGCGCGGCAGCGTCGCGATCAGGTCCGTCTGCGCGACGACGAACAGGGCCGCCGAGAAGTGCGGCATCCGGAGCACGACGCGCCGGCGGTGTCCGAGGCGCGCGAGCTCGTCGTCCAGGGGGCTCCCGGGCAGCTCATAGGGCGCGACGAGGACGTGCCCGGCGGCGGCGTACGCGTCGAGCGTGACGCTCTCCCCGATGCGGGGGTGGTCGCGGCGCGCGATGCACGCGAACGGCTCCTCCAGCAGCCGCTGCGCGACGAGGCCGGAGAGCGGCTGGAACCTCACGCCGAGGGCCACGTCGATCTCGCCCGACTGGACCGCCCGGTCCACATCCATCCTGAAGGAGCGCAGGACGACATCGACGCCGGGCGCCTCGCGGCGGAGCCGCGCCATGAGCGGCGGCAGGATCACGATCTCGGCCCAGTCAGGGGCGGAGATCGTGAACGTCCGCTCGAGGCGCGACGGCTCCACGCCCGTCGCCTGCTCGAGGAGCTGCTCCAGCGCGTCGAGCCGCGCGCGCAGCGGCGCCGCGAGCTCCTCGGCGAAGCTCGTCGGCCGGAGCGCGGCCCCGGCGCGGACGAAGAGCGCATCGTCGAACACCTCGCGAAGCCGGCCGAGCGCGTGGCTCACGGACGACTGCGCCCGGCCAAGGCGCTTTGCCGCGACGACGGTGCTCTGGCTCCGGAGCAGCTCGTCGAGCACGACAAGCAGGTTCAGGTCCACGGACGCGAGGCGGGCGCGGCGACTCATGGCGCGAGCAGTACCTCATTTTCACCGAGGCCGGCCCCGCGCCCAGCTCGGCCCTGGGTGGGGGGGTGGTCATGACCGGCCGACGCTGACCGGAGCCGCTGTCAGCGGCTGGCCCTCACAGCCGAGCGAGCCGTCCCTCTTCGAGCAGCACCCAGGGGGCTGAAGGCGAGTACGCCTCGGTCCCGGCGATGGGCAGGCCTGGCGCATCCGTGAGCTGGTCGAGCCCCTTGTCTCGGAGCCGCATCCCACGTTCCGTGAGGCGATAGACCTCCGACAGCATCGGGTAGCCTGCGCCAGGCGGCTTCGGGCCAGGCGCACGCTCCACGGCCGCGCTTGCATCGTGGTCCGCCCAACGCTCCAGCCGGCGTGGTAAGAACAGGTCGCCTGTGCAGGAGAGCAGCTGCCACAAATCCATTCCAGATCGCAAATCACGCCCGGCCACCGCGAGAGGAGTCTGCCACTCTCCAGACAGGAGGGTCATGAGCAGCTCGTCGAATCGACTGAGACGCAGGGCCCCTTCCGCAGTCCTTCTTGGAAAGAAGGAAGAGAGGAATGCCCATAGCGGAGCGAGCTCTGGAAACCCTTCGACACCACGTACGCAGCTCCGCGCGAGCCGCCTCGGGTCCGCTGCGGTGTACTGGCTCCAGAGGCGCACGGCACGCTGGTAGCGTTCGCGCGGCCAGGGGCGCGCTCCGCTGAGCCGCGCCGGGAGGGTCCCCAGCTCGGAGGCGGAGCACCACGTCGGCACGGCAGACTCGCGCGTATCCAGCCCGCGAGATCCCTCTGTGCCAACGTCGGGTGAGACAGGCTCCCCCTGGAAATCTGTGGTGAGAGGGCGGAGAATGGACCTGACCCATGCCGAAGCCTTCCCATCTCCGATCCGTCGATCCTACCCCCACCCCAGCGGCGCAGGGCGCTGCTCCCCGCCCGAGTGGCGTCGCCGTCGAGACCCTGCCGAAGCCGGGCAAGAGGCGGAAGTTCTCGGCGGCTGAGAAGCTGCGCATCGTTCGCGCAGCGGCCGCGTGCACCGAGCGCGGGGACATCGAGGCGCTGCTGCGCCGCGAGGGCATCTACAGCTCCCTCCTGGCGGCGTGGCGCAAGCAGCTCGCCCTTCACGGCAGCGAGGCTCTCGCGGGCGCAAGCCCGGCCGCAAGCCGAAGCACGACGCGAAGGACCGGCGCATCGCCGAGCTTGCGAAGCGCTCGGCGCGGCTCGAGGAGAAGCTCGCGCTCGCTGAGAAGCTCATCGACCTCCAAAAAAAAGTCTCTGCCATTCTGGGTGTCAATCTCACGACCGACGAAGAGCGCTGATGGACGTCATCGAGGAGCTCGATGACCCGCACGTCCCCATCGCCCAGGCGTGTGCGGCGCTCGGCGTCAGCCGCGCCACGCTCTACCGGCAGACCCAGCCCGCGAAGCCGCCCGCGCTGACCGAGCCCGCTCCGAGCCCACGCCGGCTCAGCGACCCCGAACCTGATGCATCCCCTCATATAGTCCCAAGAATTTCACGGGTCACGGCGTACTCACGGAGCACCTCGCCATACGCTGTCATGAGTTGAACAAGCCGCTCTTCCCGCATGTTGGGAATGGCCGTGTACCAGTAGTGTCGGTGATCATCACGTCCCGCGTCCGATCGGTGAAGACTGCGGCCACGTGATCGCCGGCGTTCACCGTTCACCGCCCGCGCTTGCGCCGATCTGGGCCCCGCTCGCCTCCGCAGCGTAGACGTTGGGCCCGCCGAAAAGTCGAAGGCCCGAGGGCTGCCACCCTCGGGCCTTCTGGAGCTCCGCCTTGTCGGAGTCCCCCACCCTCATCACAAGCCGGGCTCCAGGTCCAGAAATCGGCGGCATGGAGCTCGTTGCCTTCGTCCACCTACCGCCTCGCCCTCTGCGCCTGCTGCCGCGTCCAGCTTCGCCTCTGCCGTCGCTGCGATCGCGGCCAGCGCCTCTGCCTCGACTGCCGCCCGCTCCGGCGTCGTGAGTCGCTCCGCCGCGCCGGCGCCGCCTATCGGACCCGGCTTCGCGCTCGCCGCCTCCATGCCGCTCGCCAGGCCCGGTACCGCGAGCGGCAGCGGGACAAGTTCTCGGCGCAGAAAGTGACGCATCACAGGGTGACGGAAGCCGCGGCCGCGTCGATGTCCCAGGTCGCGCCGGAGATCACCCCCGGCCGAAAGGACAACGATGACGATCGGATCCGAGATGTCGGCCGCTGCTCGCTCTGCGGAGCGCGGCTTCCACACTGGGCCATGCGCGAGCGGCGCGCTCGGCCAGCTCTCCACCGACGCGCTCCCCGCGTCCCACGAGGGCCACCGCGGTGACGGGAGGTGGCGGTGATCGCCAAGGAGAAGGAGGCCGAGATCCTGCGCCTCTACCACGGCGAGAAGTGGCCCGTTGGCACCATCGCCGGCCAGCTCGGGCTGCACCACACCACCGTGCAGCGCGTGCTCGGGCAAGCGGGCGTCGACCCGAAGGTCGTCGCGCCGCGCCCGTCCATGGTCGACCCGTTCGTGCCGTTCATCGTCGAGCAGCTCGGCAAGTATCCCTCGCTGCGCTCGAGTCGCCTCTTCGTCATGCTCAAGGAGCGCGGTTATCCGGGCGGTCCGGATCATCTGCGCCGGGTGATCTGCCGCCTCCGCCCCAAGAAGCCGGCCGAGGCATTCCAGCGGCTCCGCACGCTGCCCGGCGAGCAAGCGCAGGTCGACTGGGCGCACTTCGGCAAGCTGGCTATCGGCCGGGCTCGGCGACCGCTCTGGGCCTTCGTCATGGTGCTCAGTTACTCGCGGCGGATCTTCCTGCGCTTCTTCCCGGGCGCGGCGATGCCCTTCTTCGTGCGCGGGCACGTCGAGGCGTTCGCCGAGTTCGACGGTGTTCCACGCGTGCTGCTCTACGACAACCTCAAGAGCGCCGTCGTGGAGCGCCACGGCGACGCGATCCGGTTCCACCCCATGCTGCTGGATCTCTCGGCGCATTACCGCTTCGAGCCGCGCCCCGTCGCCGTCGCCCGCGGTAACGAGAAGGGCCGCGTCGAGCGCGCCATCCGCTACGTCCGCGAGGCGTTCTTCGAGGCCCGGACCTACGCCGACCTTGACGATCTCAACCGACAAGCGGCCGAGTGGACCAGCTCCGCGGCGCTCGATCGCTCCTGGGTCGAGGACCGCGCCCGCACCGTGCGCCAGGCCTTCGACGATGAGCGCAGCGTCCTCTTGCAATACCCCGACACGCCGTTTCCGGCCCACGAGCGCGTCGAGGTCGAGGTTGGAAAGACCCCCTATGCGCGCTTCGATCTCAACGACTACTCCGTCCCCCACGACCGGACGCGCCGCACGCTGGTCGTCTTCGCCGACCTCGAACAGGTGCGCATCGCCGACGGCAACGAGATCGTCGCGACCCACGCCCGTTCGTGGGATCGCGGTCAGCAGATCGAGCAGCCTGAGCACATTCAGCGCCTCGTCGATGAGAAGCGCCGCGCCCGCGAGCACCGCGGCCTCGATCGCCTTGCCCGCGCCGCCCGCAGCAGCCAGGCCTTCCTTCGCGTCATCGCCGAGCGCGGCGGCAACGTCGGCAGCGCGATCGCCCGGCTTCTGCAGATGCTCGACGCCGTCGGCGCCGCAGAGCTCGAAGAGGCCCTCGTCGAGGTGCTCGAGCGCGACACGATCCACGTCGGTGCCGTCCGCCAGGTGATCGACCGCCGCCGCTCCGAGCGCTGCCTGCCCCCTCCGGTCTCGATCCCCGTCACGCGCGGCCAGCACGCCAACGTCGTCGTCACGCCGCATTCACTCGCCACCTACGACGCCCTGAAGAAGGACTCGACGCCATGACCGACCTGACGCCCATCGAGACCAACTCCCGCCTCAAGAGACTTGGTCTCTTCGGCCTGCTCGCCTGCTTGGAAGAGCTCGCTGACAAGCCCTGGCTTCACGAGGTGCTCGCCATCGAGGAGCGCGAGCGGCACAAGCGCAGCCTCGAACGCCGCCTCAAGAACTCCCGCGTCGCCACCTTCAAGCCCATGAGCGACTTCGACTGGTCCTGGCCCAAGAAGATCGACCGCGAGGCCGTCGACGACCTGTTCGCCCCCGGCTTCGTCGCCACCGGCCACAACGCCGTGCTCGTCGGCCCCAACGGCGTCGGCAAGACCATGATCCTCAAGAACGTCGCCCACCAGGCCGTCGTCCGGGGCCACACGGTCCGCTTCTCGACCGCGAGCGACATGCTCGCCGACCTCGCCGCGCAGGAGTCCTCGGCCGCGCTCGCGCGAAGGCTGCGCCGCTACACGGTCCCCGCGCTTCTCTGCATCGATGAGGTTGGCTACCTCTCCTACGATAGCCGCTACGCCGACCTGCTCTTCGAGGTCGTCACCCGTCGCTACGAGGCGCACAGGCCGATCCTGCTCAGCACGAACAAGGCCTTCTCCGACTGGGGCCAAGTCTTCCCGCACGCCGCGTGCGTCGTCACGCTCGTCGACCGGCTCGTGCACCGCGCCGAGGTGATCGAAATCGAGGCCGAGAGCTACCGGCTCAAGGAAGCCAAGGAGCTGAGCGCCCTCCGCACCAAGCAGCGCCGCACCAAGAAGCGCTGAGCGGCCTCTTCACCGGGAAAATTCACCGGCATCGGACGCGGATTTCACCGGTGAACTTCACCGGCATCCGGCGTGGTCTCCATCGGCACCGGCTGCGGATTTCACCGGTGAACTTCACCGAATTCCCGCGGGTTACCGAGATCATCAACAAGTAGCACCCCTGGTTATAGAGCGACAAGGTTCGATGCTTCACGGTATTGGTCTTCAGGAGTCGATCGAGGCCGGCCCGTTCTCCTGCCTCCCCAAGGAGCGTCAGGAGCACGTGCGCAAAGGCAGCTATAAGCAGGAGTCGGTCGCGTCGGGCAGTGTCGCCAATATGTGTGGCGGAGAGACCCATGCCAAAATGAACGTCCTTGACGTCGCGAAACGTCTGCTCGATGCAGAAGCGACGGCCGTAGAGCTTGACCACCTGGCTCGCCGTCAGGTCGGCACGGCTGGTTGCGAGGCACCAGGGCTCCTTCATCCGCTTGTCGTGAACGAGCACGACCGCCGCGATGGCCGTCTTGTCCTGCGTGACCCGGACGTTCTTCAGCATCTTTGCCCGTCCGGTAGATGCGAGCCACTCGCCTGCAGGACGCGCGGTGTCATAAGCATCGGTGACGACGATGCACTCGCGGAACCGAATGATGTAGTCCCAGCCCAGATTGGCGAGATGTGCGTACCGCTCCTGGTCGCCGAAGCCCCGGTCCGCGAGGAGCGTTACTCGAGTTGCTTTCGGAAGGATCTCGTGCAGCCGCTCAATCACCTCGTCTTCATAGGCGTTGCGCTTGCCAGCCAACGACGACTTCTTGACCGTCTTCCAAATAAGCGGCGTTGCTCGCCCGTGACGAGTGATCAAGTGCAACGCCAGCGTGGCGTGGTCATCGACATCAAATTCCGTCCAGTCGAGAGCGACCAGCATCTCCTCTCGCGGCCCCACCACGAAGCGAACCCAAGCGTCGAACAGAAGCCATGGGGACACATTGTTGTTACTCAACAGGCGATCAACTTGTTTGGTCGCGTGCTTGGGGCTACCGTCTCTTGCCCACGCCATCCCTCGCCCGATCACGTGAATGCAAAGGGAGACGGAGTGCAGAACGCCCAGGGTTGCCAGCGACAAGGACAGCACGGTCTTGACGTGCAGGTCGACTTTCACAGCGGTGTGAAGGAACCGCTCGATGCTACTCGCGCTGAGCCCTACGCGCTCGAGTTGCCTGCGAGCCCTCATCGAATGCGACCGCTCCTCCGAGCGCGTCGTCGTCAAGTTCCCCGTCGCCTTGCCTTCCGTGCACGCGTCGACGCCCGCCGATTGCCTCATACTGATACTATTCCGGCCAGCGACTGCAGATTCTCACGTGTTCGTCGTCGGCTCACCCGAAACACCTGAGTTTCGTGGGTCCATGTAAACGATTGCCCCACATTGGCGCCCGGTGGAAGCGGTGGGCCAGCGGCGCGGGAATCGACGAATTTGCCGTATAAAATGGTGGAGTAGACCCCAGCCCGCCGTGCATGACGCACGGGCCAGCAGCCCCTCATCAAACCGTACGTGCGGATCTCCCGCATACGGCTTCCCTCGACGTTCACGTTGTACCCCTTGAAGGTGCCGGTCGGAGCGCCCGGGGGAGGTAAAACCGCTCCAGACCGTGCTGGCCATAGAGTGTTCCCCGGTGCGTGAGCGACCACGCCGGGCGACGGAGGGCGTGCTTGCGCGCCCACCATCGCGCCATGCGCTGCTGCACGAAGTAGTCGAGATCGGCAAGCGCCCGAGGGCGGACCTGTCGGAAGTAGTTCCGAGCACCCCGAATGTAGCCGTTCAGATCAGCGATCATCGCCTCTAGGCTCATCCAGGTGCGTCGTGTCCTCCGACGGATCTCGTCACGGATGCGCTTCGCGGTCTTGCCGGCAAGGTCAAAGACGTAGGGCCGATACCGCCAACGCACCTGATGGCCAAGGAAGGCGAAATCCTCCTTCCGGGCGTTCAGGATGCGCGTCTTCTCGGGATGCAGCACCAGCCCGAGTCGGCCCACGATCTTCTCCACCCACGCCATCTCTTTGTCCGGCTTACGAGGCGTGAGCACCGCAAAATCATCCGCGTACCGGATCAGTTGTCCTGCGAGTTCTCCTCGTTCGACCCGTCGCCGGAAGTTTCGATCCAAAAGGTGCAGATACAGGTTCGCCAATAGCGGCGAGATGACGCCGCCTTGCGGCGTCCCCTGTCGGTTCTGCCGCGGGTGACCGCCCTCCCGCTCCTGTACGATGGGCGCTTCGAGGAAGCGCTTGATCAGCGCCAACACCGCGCCATCGACGACACGCTCCGCAACTGCCTTCATTAGGTGGTCATGCGGAATTGTGTCGAAGTAAGCGCTGAGATCGGCGTCGATCACCCAGCCCATCCCCTGCTCCAGCGCCTCGCGCATCGCCCGCAGCGCTTGGTGGGCGCTTCGCTTCGGACGGAAGCCGTACGAATCCGGCTCGAAATCCGCCTCGAAGATCGGCTCCAGCACCAGCTTGAGCGTCGTTTGCACGATGCGGTCGCGGATGTTGGGAATGCCCAACGGCCGCTCCCCGCCGCTCAGCTTCGGGATGTACACCCGTCGGACCGGTCCCGGTCGATACATCTTCGCTTTCAGTTCATGGTGCAGCTCCTCCAGCAGCGCCGTCGCTCCGTTCGCCTCGATCATCTCGAAGGTCATGCCGTCGGGTCCTGGAGCACCTCCGTTGGCTTTCGCCAGCGCATAGGCGTGGACCAAGATGTCCGGCCGGCAGACCTTGTCGTAGAGCGCGTAGAAGCGGAACTTCGGCTCCTTCTTGGCGCGCAGGTACAGCGCCCGTTGCAGTTCCCGGATCTTTGTCGGCGTTCCTAGTGTTGCCACAATCGCCTCTCCTTCCCCGCAGGGGTCGCATCGTCGAGCAGGGCCCCTTCCCTCCGGCGGCTTTCACCGCCTTCTTCGGTACTACGAACCCTTCCGACTCCTCGCCGGCCCGACCATCTCGGCTTGCGACCTTGAATGATCCGTTGCAGTTGCCAGCCACACCGGGCGAGGTCTCCCGTGTTCAGCGCGTTCCTGTTGCGACGTGCTGCCCCTGCTACCCCGGGAGAGCGCAGCGGTGCGTTGGTCGAGCACCTTCCCGCCACGTGCTGCCTTCGCCGATTCCCCTAGCGGCTCGGCCTCTCCGTTGATTGACGAGGCTACATCTGGGTTCGCTTCGCGCTGCGGCCCGTCGCTTCGCAGCCGTGGATTGCCGCCCACAGCTTTCCGGCCCCGCTTCTGCTGGATACCTCGCGGCATCACGCAGGGGACCTGCCTACCTATCTTCTCGACTTTTGACAGGGTGAGCTCCTCTCATCTCACAAGGAACGCGCCGCTTTCACGGCGCACAGGGGATCTGTCAGGAGTTAACCTAAATGTCTGCTCGATCATCGCCTACACCTTCGTCCCATGCGTCCTCGGCGTTCGCCGAGCGGCGCGAGTTCGATCACCACGCGGCAGCGTGTCCCCCGCCCAGGGGTGCAATAGCATCGAACTGGTGGGCTTCAGGGGGTTGCTGAAGAAGTCCCGAACCCGAGGTCGTCCTCTCCGAGCCATGTCAACCTGGCGCCGGCTGGGGCAAGTGTAGTCAGGATTTGCGGCACCACCCAGCAACCCGCGAGCAACGCCTGGAGTTCGTCGACACCATGAAAATGGCGAGAGTACAACTCATCGAATCCATCGATCTCAACTAGCACCCGGAAGTCCCCGCCCGGGACGGGATCGCGCTCTGGCAACCCGATACGAACGACGATATCGTGAACGGCGCTCGACCCAGCCAGGGCCATTTGGAGCGTGCGCGTCAGCGCTCTGGGAGCTGCGTGCGTGTTCATCGGTTAGCCCTTACATTTCTTGATGCATTCAACATAGGCGTTGTTACATGCCTCCCAACATCTCCGACGAGCTGGCTTATCCTCCACAGGGAGCTTGCGACATTCCGCTTCGCAAGCTTCCGCCCTTTCTTCGCAAATTCTCCGGCAAGAGTTGCTGGACGAGTTTGTCCCCCACTCGCAAGAGCCGCAAAACTGCGCTTCGGAGCTCTTCCCGACTCCGTAGGCCATCTCGCAATAGTCCTTGGCTTCATCGAGTGATGCATGCTTGCCCTGGTACAGGGTCGTGCAGGTAGCTGCGCTTCCCCCACAGATGCTCGAACCGGCCTTCCATCTAACTGTACACGTCACCGTTTGCGAGGCACACAGATCATAGGAAGCATAGTCACCGTCGGCACTTTGCGGCTTCCGCGGCACGTTACCGAAGCCTCCTGCCCCCGTCGGGTAGATGATGCCGCCGCCGGCACCGCTCGTTTCATCGCCAGGAAGCCAGCACTCACCGACGTCGAAATTGCAAGCAACAAGACCCGCGAAAAGACTGACGAGCAGGGCCGCAAAAGCTCTATTTCGACTCTCCCCCAAATCTCCAAACAGGTCCAGCGGCGACCATCGCCACCCAGCGACCATGAAGCACACGACTATCTCCGCCAGCCCAATCCAGGTTGGCGCTCACGGATACGCCCAGGGGCTCGGAGAAGTACCAGTCGGTCTGTGCGTGACCGCCCGGAGCAACCCCCACCACTCGGTTGCAGCTCACGGGGCTGCACACTGGCATCGAGTAGATCGACACGGATGGCCCGAGGCTCGCCTTGCCCGTCTTCCAGGCGCACACGAGTGGAGATTGCGGTTCGATCGTAGATCCCGACGCGAGTGCCAGGAACGACGCTGAACATGTTATGGAGCTCGATCTGGAAATCCTTTTCTCGGCGCCAGAGCAACCCGCCGAAGGGGCTCAGCGCGAGCCTCGGGCCGGTCCCGATCTGGAACCCGCCCACGCTCACGCCACCGCTGAGCTCGAGCGCCCTTGCCGGCGCCGGAACGCCGACGAGCGCGCAGGCACAGACGCACAGCACGAGCGCCCTCGCCTGCCTCTTCGGCCCGTGGCCCATGCTCCACCCCTCATGGCCACCGTCCTCCTGCTGGAAGCCGGCGTCAACCGGTAATCCAGGGCCCAATTATGTCCACGCTGTCACCGCGCCTACGGCGCGCCGTGCGCTGGCCCGGAGGGGCTCCAATCCGTGCTTATGAGCATCGGCCTGGGTTCGTTGGTCTCCGTGTGACCTCCGTGTGCCCCGACGTCAGGGCACGAGACGCCACGAGAGGGCATGAGAGGGTACGGGAGGAATCGACCCCTCGATGGCCTCTGACGCCGCTCCGACGCGTCCGACGCGGCGTCAGCCGTATCTCTCGCGCGGGCTGGTCATCGGCTCAGCTCCGGGTTCGATTCTCGGCGCCTCCACTCAGAAGACACGGTGAGCGCCGTGTCTTCTGCTTTTTAACGGCCGCCGAGAGCACCGCCGGAAGCGTCTCCGAATCGTCCGGCCGACCAGAGATCGCGGGGTCAGCGTCCATGATCGGCAGGTTGACGCCGCCCTCACCCCCCCTCGAACGCCGCGCAAACCCCCGCCCGATCCCATCATCCTGCTCCCCCACCCCGCGCGGCGCCCCCCTCTCCCGGCGCCTACCGGATCGACGCAGAGCCAGGGTCAGCCCAGGCGGCGCGGGACACGCGCCCAGGGCGCGCGGGCGTGCGCCGAGGGTGGACGGTTTCACGCCCCGCCGCGCCGGACCGGGTTAACATGCGCCCGTCATGCCTTGCGCCCCCGTCCGCCATCGCTGGTCCGCGCGCCGCGCCGGCCTCGCGGACCGCGCCGGCCTCGCCGGCGAGGCGGCGCGCCGCGCGGCCCGATCCGGGGGTGAGCTCCGCCGATGACCCGGGTCAACGTGGAGGGGCCGCGGCCCGACGCGCTGATAGGCCACGTCCTGCGCGGCAAATGGCGCCTCGATCGCCTGCTCGGCGCCGGCGGAATGGCGGCGGTCTACGCGGGCACGCACCGCAACGGGATGCGCGGCGCGGTGAAGATCCTCCGCCGCGAGCTGTCGGAGAACGAGGAGGCGCGCTCGCGGTTCCTGCGCGAGGGCTACGTCGCCAACCGGGTGGATCACCCGGGCATCGTCCGGGTGCTCGACGACGACGTGACCGAGGACGGCGCGGTGTTCCTGGTGATGGAGCTGCTCGAGGGCGAGACGGTCGAGGCGCGCCGCGCGCGCGCGCCGGGCGGGGTGCTCGGCGTCTCCGAGGTGCTCGCCATCGCGGACGAGCTGCTCGACGTGCTCGCCGTGGCGCACGAGCGCGGGATCGTGCACCGCGACCTCAAGCCCGACAACCTGTTCCTCACGCGGCAGGGGCAGCTCAAGGTGCTCGACTTCGGCATCGCGCGGCTGAACGAGCTCTCCGGCCCGACGAACGCCTCGACGCGCGCCGGCACCCTGATGGGCACGCCGCAGTACATGCCGCCGGAGCAGGCGAAGGGGCAGTGGGACCGGGTCGACGCGCGCACCGATCTCTGGGCCGTCGGGAGCACGATGTTCCACCTGCTCTCCGGGCGGTACGTGCACCAGGCCGAGACGCTCCCGCTCCTCCTGCTCGCGGCGATGACGCAGCCGGCGCCGCCGGTGGGCAGCGTCCTGCCCGCCGCCCCCGCGGCGGTCGCCGGCGTCATCGACGTGGCGCTCGCGTTCGATCCGGAGAGGCGCTGGCCGAGCGCGCGCGCGATGCAGCGCGCGCTGCGCCAGGCGCGCGGCGGCGCGGGGCTCGACCCGGGCCCGGGCTCGCGCCCGGAGCTCGCGCATGCGCCGATGCTCTCGGAGCCCGCGCACGCGCCGATGCTCTCCGACGCTGCGCGCGCGCCGATGCTCTCCGACGCTGCGCGCGCGCCGATGCTCTCCGACGCTGCGCGCGCGCCGATGCTCTCCGACGCTGCGCGCGCGCCGGTGCAGGCGCGAGGCCCGGGGAGCGGGCCGCGGGGCACGGAGTTCACCGCGGCGGGCACGGCCAGCGGCGGCACGGTCTCGCCGATCGTCCCGGAGCGCCCGGCCAGCGCGCCGCGCCCGGCGCCGCGCGCGGCGGCCACGGTCGCGCTCGTCGCCGGCGCCGGCGTGCTGGTCGTGGCCGCCCTCGGGGCGGTCGCGTGGTGGCACAGCGCGGGCGCCGCCGCGGACGCGCCGGACCTGTCGGGCGCCTCCGCGGCGCAGGCCGAGCCGGGCCCGCCCGCGGCGCTCGCGACGGCGACGGGGGCGGCGGATCCCGCGGCGCCCTCCGGCGCGGGCGCGCCGGAAGCGCCCCCGGCCCCGGCGGCCCCGGAGATCGCGCCGTCCGCGCCGGCGCCCGCGATCACGCCGGCGACGGCGCCCGCTTCGCCGGCGAGCGCCTCCGCGTCCACCGCGAGGCCCGCCGCCGGGGCCAGGCCGACCGCGCCTGCCGCGACGGCCGCCAGGGCGCCTGCCTCCACCGCCAGGGCGCCTGCCTCCACCGCCAGGGCGCCTGCCTCCACCGCCAGGGCGCCTGCCGCGACCGCCAAGGCACCTGCCCCCACCGCCAAGGCGCCCGCCGCGACCGCGGTGAAGGCGCCACCCGCGCCGACGCCCGCGGCGGACCCGTACAGCCGGAGATACTGAGGTCGCACCGATGCCCCGATCGAGCTCACGGAGACGATATCCGGTCGAGGCGCTCGCCCCCCTGGCAGCCGCGCTCCTCGCCTGCCCTGTCGCGTCCGCGCAGCCGCGCGATCCGACGGCCGCGGAGGCGCTGTTCGAGGCCGGCCGGGCCGCGCTGCTGGCGAACGACTACGAGGCGGCGTGCCCGAAGCTCCGGGAGAGCTACGCGCTCGACCCGGCGCCCGGGGCGCTGCTCAACCTGGGCGATTGCGAGGAGAAGCGCGGCAGGATCGCGACCGCGTGGGCGATCTTCCAGCAGCTCGCGCGCGAGCTGCCGCCGCACGACGATCGCCGGCCGATCGCGCGCTCGCGCGCGGCGGCGCTGGAGGGCCGCGTGCCGAGGCTCGTGATCCGGCTCGCGCCCGGCGCGCCGGCGGGCACGGCCGTCCAGCGCGCGGGGGTCCCGGTCGGCGCGGGCTCGCTGGGCTCGCCGCTGCCCATGGATCCCGGCGAGGTCGAGGTGACGGCGACGGCGCCGGGCTGGCAGCAGAGGACGTTCCCCGTGCGGCTCGTCGAGGGCGAGCTGACGGAGGTGATCGTCTCGCCGGAGCCGCCCGCGGCCCGGGGCGGCGGCGCGGGGCCTGCCCTCCCGCCGCAGGCGCTCCCCCCGGAGACCGGGAGATCCTCCGCGTGGCGGACGGCCGGGTGGATCAGCGCCGGCGTCGGCGCGGTCGGGATCGGCGTGGGCGCCGCCTTCGGCCTCCGCGCGATCGGGAAGAAGGGCGACGCGGAGGCCCACTGCGACGCGGCCAACGTGTGCGCGCAACGGGGCCTCGATCTGCAGCGGCAGGGCGTGGCCGCCGGGTCGATCTCGACGGTCGCGTTCCTCGCGGGCGCGGCGGCGCTGGGCGGCGGCGCGGTGCTCCTCCTGACGGCGCCTCGCGCGGCGCAGCGCTCGCCGGCGCCCGGCGCGACGATCGGGGTGGTGCCGGGAGGGCTGGTGGCCACGGGGGTCTTTTGACGACGGCGGCGCGGGCGCGGCGCCATGGGAGAACCGGGATGAGGGAGCGCGATCTCCGGAGCGTTCGGGCCGTGTGCGGCGCTGGCCTGGTCGCCGTCGCCGCCGCGGGAGGCTGCAACGCGATCATCGGGCTCGAGGTCGGCGAGCTGGCCCCCTCGGAGGCCGGCGCGGGCGCGGCCTCGTCGAGCGCGACCTCCGCGGCGGGCGGCGGCGGCGGCGCGGGAGCTGGTGGCGGCGGCGCGGGCGGCGACGGCGCGGGAGCTGGTGGCGGCGGCGGCGCGGGCGGCGATGGCTCGGGCGGCGACGGCGCGGGAGCTGGTGGCGGCGGCGCGGGAGCTGGTGGCGGCGGCGCGGGCGGCGGCGAGGAGGCGCTCTGCAGCCAGGACCGCGAGGGCGCAATCCGCGCGCCGGCGGGGGTCTGGGACAGGGTCGTGGGCACCGAGGTCACCGACATCGAGGCGCAGGACGACGCGGTGACCGCCCTCGTCAACCACCGGGGCGCGCTCTCCGTGGCGCGGTGGAGCGCCGCCGGGGCGCGCGACGAGGGCTACGGGCTGACGGCCGGCGCCGCGCTGTCGGGCGACGTCGTGGGCGCCCACCTGAGCGTCGGCCCGGACTTCGCCTATGTGACCGGCTGGTCGAGGATCAGCGTGGACCTGTCCCCCACGCCCGGGGAATGCCCCGTCGAGGTGGCGTCCGGCGGCCTCAACCGCGCGGGCTTCCTCGCGGCGCTCGACGGGCGAGGCCATTGCCGGTGGGTGTGGAGCACGGAGGCCACCTCGAGCGCCACCCCGCTCGGCCTCGCGGCGACCGCCGACAGGGTCGTCCTCGCGTTCTCGGTGGGGGGGCTGAGCATCCTCTCCGACCGCTGCGCGATAGGGGCCGACGACATGACGGTGTCCACCGTGGTCGCCGCGTTCAGCGCCGAGGGCGAGTGCCTGTGGAGCCACACGCTCGGGGCGACGGACGCCATCACCGTCGGAGAGGTCGTCATCGACGAGGAGGACGATCTCGTCCTGGTGGTCGGCGATTACGACACAGCGAACGCGCCTGTCACGATCGGCGGGCGGAAGCTCTCCTCGCAGGCTCGTGATGTGTTCGTGGCGCGCATCGGGCTGGACGACGGCGTCGCGCAGGACGTCCTGGCGCTCGAGCGCGCGGGGAGCCAGGTATCGGCGCGGCAGGGCGCCGCGCTGCTCCCCGGCGGCGATCTCGTGGTCGCCGGCACCTACTCGGGGTCTCTCGATTTCGAGGATGTCTGCGGGCCGATGCCCGAGGCCGCGTCGCACGCGAACGCCTTCGTCGCGCGCGTCTCGGAGGCGGGCGTGGTCTGGAGCCGCGGGTTCGGCGACCTGACCTCGGATCAGCTCGTCGCCAGCGTGGCCGTCGACCCGGCGGGCTCGATCCACGTCATGGGGACGTTCGACGGCGAGATCGATCTCGGGCGCAGCGGGACGCTCACGAATGCGACAGGCCTGATCGTGAGCTTTCTGATCGTGCTCGACGAGCGCGGCAATGTCGTCTCGGCCTTCGCGCTCGAGGGGACCGGCACCACCGCCCTGTGGGCCGCCGCGCCGGGCGCGACGCCCGGCGCTCCCTTCCACATCGCCGGCACGATGTCGCGGAGCCTCGATCTCGTGCCCAGCGCGCCCGACGAGGACGACGCGGAGCACGGATTCATCGTTCAATTGCGGGGCGCGCCGTGATCCGCGCCGCCCGGCGCGCTGAAGCGCGAGGCTGCGACATTTCCTCACGCCCCCCCCGAGGCTGCGAGCCAACCACCTCGCCGCGCGTTCCGGCGAGCGGTTGACGCCGGGAGAAACCGTGGGATTCAATCGGGGATGCCCTCGATCCATCGATGGTTCGCGCTCGTCGCGCTGCCCGCCGCGACGGCCGCGATGGGCGCCGGGTGCGGCTTCCCCGAGGTGGTCTTCACCGGAGAGGCGGGCTCCGAGAGCACCGGCGGGGGCGGTGCGGGCGCCGTCCCGTCGACGGGCGCGGCGACCGCGTCCGATGCGGCGGGCTCCGGTGGGGGCGCGCCGAGCGCGGGCTCGGGCGGCAGCGGGGCGGCGTCGGGCGCTGGCGGGGCCGGCGGCGACGCGGCGACCTCGGGCTCCGGCGGCGGCGGTGGGGCCGGCGGGGTCGGCGGCGACGCGGCGACCTCGGGCTCCGGCGGCGGCGGTGGGGCCGGCGGGGGCGCGGCGGCCTCGGGCTCCGGCGGCGGCGGTGGGGCCGGCGGGGGCGCGGCGGCCTCGGGCTCCGGCGGCGGCGGCACCGTCGACTGCGACGCGGACAAGGACGGCTATCTGTCGATCGGCTGCGACGGCGGCACCGATTGCAACGACAACGACGCGCGGGTCCACCCCAACCAGCCCAGCAAGTTCTATGACGAGCCGATCTCCCCGGCTGGCGGCTTCGATTACGACTGCAGCGGTAAGGAGGAAAAGGAGCTCCCCTCGACCAGCTGTTCCGGCCTGGTCTGCGCGGCGGTGACGAACGTGTTCCTGACCGACGTCCCGTGCGGCAACATGGGTTCGTTCGGCGACTGCAATGCCCTCTGCCAGTTCACCCCCAGGCACACCGCGCTCGTCAGGGCATGTCACTGAGCCTGCGCCGCCACCTCGCACGCTCGCTCACCCCCCGGGAGAGAGCTCGACCGGATAGACGATCGTGGTCGTCGCCCCGATGCCCGGGAACACCAGCGCTCTCGTCGCCGCCACCGCGCACGCGTGCATCTGGGGTGGGCGCCGGCGGCAATGCGGCGTGGCGGCGACCTCGGGCTCCGGCGGAGGCGACGTCATCGAATGCGGCGGGGACGAGGACGGCGACTGTCGATGGATTGCGAGGGCGGGACCGACTGCAACGTCCGCGTTGCGCCGGTCCACCCCAACCAGCCCGGCACGTCCCACGACGAGCCGATCTCCGCGAGAGGCGGCTTCGATGAGGACTGCAGCGGGAACGAGGAGAAGGCTCTCCCCGCGGTCACCTGTTCCGGGCTCTCCTGCGCGACCGGGATAGCACGTTTCTGACGGACGTCGGATACGGCAAGGTAGACCCGCTCGGCGACTGCAATGCCCTCTGCCTGCCGGGCGTCCGACACACGCGATCACGAGGGCATCTCATTGAGCCTGCGCCGACTCGGGGACGGCCACGACCTCGTCTGGGTTCACGGACGTATCGCTCAGCCTGTCTCCGGTTCTTTACCATGCCGGCACGGACGGCTTCGCGCATTGGGTCACCGTGTTCGCGGACATCCTGCGCACCGCCGAGGACGCGCTCGTGGCGCACGGGCTCTCCCGGAAGCGCGTGCCCGCGGCCGTCGCGGAGCTCGACGCCCTGGTCGAGCGCGACGACGCGGCGGTGTTCTTCTGCTGGAACCGCGCGCGCGCCGTGCGCCCGAGGTAGCGCCGGTCCAGGGCCTCGGGGCGAGGCGCGCCGTGAGGGCAGCGGGAGCCGATCGCCTTGGCGCGCCCCGCCTCACGCCGCAGCGAGGCCCTGGAGCTCGCCGCGGCGGCGTGATCGCGATCACGCGCTCTCGCATCGCCGCTTGCCTCGACGCTGCGCGCCGTCGCACCTTCGCGCGCCATGTCCATCACGGGATCGCTCCGCCGCCCGCGCCCCGTCGCGGCCGCGGCGCTCGTCGCGGCGCTCGCGTGCGCCGCGCTCGGGTGCGCGCAGCCGCCGGCGCGCGCACCCGTCCAGGAGCCCGCGCCGTACCGGAGCCTGCGCATCGCGGACGGCGACTTCGATCGCGAGCCCCGGACCGTCTCGGCCGAGGACGCGCTCCGCGATCTCGACGACGCGCGCTACGCCTTCGAGCAGGCTTACGCGGGGCTCGACGGGCGCGCGCGCGCGCCCTCCCGCGCGGCGATCGCGCGGGATGAGGACGCGCTCCGCGGCCGCGCGGCGTGGCGCCCAGGCGACTTCGCCCGGCTCCTTCGCGACCTGTTCGCGGTCCCCGATGGTCACCTCGCGTTCGGCCACGGCGGCCGCGCGCCCCTCCGCCTGGCCGCGGCCCCGCCGCGCTCGCCGTCCCTCCTCGCGCGCACGACCGCAGCACAGGTCGCGTCGCTCTCGAGCCTCTCGTCCCCTGTGAATGCGAACGACGCGCCCTCCTCGCGCCTCTCCTCCCCTGCGGAGCTCCCTCTCGTCTCGAGCGCGACGCGATGGCTCGATCCATCACGCCGCCTCGATCCATCGCCCCACCTCGGCCACCGCCCGCCCGTCGAGCTCACGCGGGGCCGCGACGGCGTCCCGGTGCTCGCCATCCGCACCTTCGACAGCGCCGCCGCCGCGGCCCTCTCGGCGCTGCCCGCGCTCGCGGGCGAGCTCCGGCGCGCCCCCGCCTTCGTCGTCGACCTGCGGGGCAACACCGGCGGCAACTACCTCTTCGCCGAGCGCTTCGCGCTCGCGCTGACCGACGCGCCCCTCCGGCGGCTCGACGAGCGCGAGGTCCTCTCCGTGACGGCGGCCGAGGGCCGCGCCAACAGCGTCCGTCGGCGGCTCGCGCGCGGCGACGTCCCGGCGGACGCGCTCCCGCGCTTCCACGAGCAGCTCGCCACGCTGGAGCGCCTCGCCGGGGCGCTGCGCCTCGGCCCGCACACCGCGGCGCCGCGCGTCGACCTCACGACCCGCGGCGCCGTGGTCCGCGGGCGCGCGGCGGGGCCGCTCCGCGGGCGCGCCGTCTTCCTCGTCGACGGCGGCTGCGCGTCGGCGTGCGAGATGCTGCTCGCGCTGGTGCGGCAGATCCCCGGCGTCCTCGTGGCCGGGCAGAACACCCGCGGCGGGATGAGCGTCGGCGAGATCGCCTTCTTTCAGCTCCCGCGCTCGGGCGTCGCCCTCTGGCTCGGCACCCGCGCGTTCCGCGATCCGCTCGGCGACTTCGTCGAGACGCGCGGGTTCGAGCCCGACGTCCGGCTCGATGGCCCCGACCCGGTGGGCGACGCCGCGGCGCTCGCGCTCCGCGGGTCGCCCGGCGGCGCGGCCCGTCGCGCGGCGTCGTCCTCGTGCGCGCGCCGTTGAGTTCGCGAGCGCCCCACGTATCCTGGCCTCGTTGCGCCGAAGCCAGCCGCAGTACCTCGGAGTCGCTGCGAGCGCGACGGGAGCCAGCATGCCGATCAGGCCAACCGAAGGGAATGTCGTGCCGCCGCGCCACGACCCTGCGCGGCGCGCGCGCGTCGCACGGAGGGTCGCGACGCCCGCCGCGCGGGCGGTCACCGTGCTCGCCGCGCTGCTCGGGCTGAGCGCCCCGGCGGCCGCGCAGGCGCCCGCGGCGCCCGCGCCCGCAGCGCCCGCGCCCGCAGCGCCCGCGCCGGACATCACGGCCGCGCCGAGCGCGCAGCCGGGCGGCGCGGTCATGCCGATCCCGCAGGGCTACTACCGCCCGCCGCCGTCGCTCCCGCCGTGGGCCAATCCGTGGAGGATCGCGTACGAGCCGGGGGATCCGATCCCGCGCGGCTATGCGCTCAAGACCAGGGCGGACCGCTCGCTCGTCGGGGCGGGGATCGCGACGTTCAGCGTCCCGTACGCGATCTCGTTCACGGTCGCGGGCGTCGCGACGCTCGTGGACGACGGCGACGACGGCGAGGAGTTCGCGCCGCTGTTCATCCCGTTCGTCGGTCCGATGATCGCGCTCTCCACGCTCGAGGCCGAGGACTCTGGCGTCTTCTGGCTCACGGTGAACGCGGTGGCGCAGGTGGGTGGCCTGCTCCTGTTCGCCGCCGGCCTCGCCAACGAGGACGTCTACCTGGAGCGTCAGGTCCAGGTGGGTCACGCGCCCTACGCGCCGCCCGTCCTCCTCGGCCTGCCGCGGACGCTGCCATACAAGGACGACGCTCCGGCGCCGCACGGCTATCGCCTCGGGACGCAGATGAACCGCAGGCTCGCGCGCGCGGGGGCCATCGTCCTCGGGAGCTCGTGGGCGCTCGCGGCGCTCACGGCCGGGACCGTCCTCTCCGAGGGGAGCAGCGAGAGCGAGAGCTACGCGCCGCTGCTCGTGCCCGTGGCCGGCCCGTTCATCACGCTCGGCACCGGCGAGGACATCGACTTCAGCGACGGCGACGGCCGGCTCTCCGGCGCGCTCGTGCTCGTGGATGGGCTCGCGCAGGCGACAGGGCTCGCGCTGCTCGTCGCGGGGCTCGTCGCCAACCAGAAGATCTGGGTGCGAGACGACATCCCGCAAGGGGCCTCGCTCCCCGCACCGGAGATCCTCGTCGGCCCGACGGGCGGGACGCTCCGCTTCCGCTTCTGATCAAGTCGGACAAGGGGATGGCGAACGCCGACCCCTTCAGGCCGAGGAGACGGCGAACGCCGACCCCTTCAGGCCGAGGAGACGGCGAACGCCGACCCCTTCAGGCCGAGGAGACGGCGAACGCCGAATCCCCTTCAGGCCGAGGAGACGGCGAACGCCGTCCCCTCGATCCCCGCGCCGCCCCGCGCGGCGGGCGCGGCCCGGCGCTCGCGGAGGCGCCTCAGCGCGCGCGCCGGTACGTCGCGTCGAACGGCGAGCCCCCCTGCGGCACCTCCTGGGCGACGCCGCGCTCCGGGTTCGCCGCGAGGTGGCGCAGGATCCAGAAGACCGTCTCGACATCGTCGGAGCCGGCCGCGCGGGCGACCTCCTCGAGCGACATCGCGCGGCCGCCCGCCGCCGGGAGCGCCGCGAGCACCCTCCCCTGGAGATCCAGCACCTCCTGCGCGGCCTTCTTGCCCGCCTCGACGCCGGGCTGGTGGTAGGCGTTGATGTTCACGAGCGACGCGTACAGCCCGACCGCCCGCTCGTAGAGCGCGATCAGCATGCCCACCGCGCGCGCGTCGACCGATTCGATCGTGATCGTGATCGACTCGCGCCCGCTCTCGGTCAGCGCCTTGCGCGTCCCCTGCAGGAACCCCGACAGGTAGTCGCCCGTCGTCACGCCGGGGTCGACCTCGATCCCGCCGCGCGGCGGCGCCCGGTCCTGCAGCACCTCGATGAACGTGACGAAGAAGTTGTCGAGCCCGTCGCGGAGCTGCTGCACGTACGCGTGCTGATCGGTCGACCCCTTGTTGCCGTAGACGGCGATCCCCTGGCAGACCTCCTTGCCCTGCCGGTCGAGCCGCTTGCCGAGCGACTCCATCACGAGCTGCTGCAGGTAGCGGGAGAACAGCTCCAGCCGGTCCTTGTACGGCAGCAGCACCATGTCCTTACGCCCCACGCCGCCCGTCGCCGCGTACCAGGCGAGCGCGAGCAGCGCCGCCGGGTTCCGCGGCACCTCCTTCGCGCGCGTGACCTCGTCCATCGCGCGCGCGCCCTCCAGCATCTCCAGGATAGGCAATCCCTGGAGCGCCGCCGGCAGCAGACCGACCGCCGAGAGCTCGCTCGTGCGCCCGCCGACCCAGTCCCACATCGGGAACCGGGCGAGGAAGCCGTGCTTCGCGGCATAACGGTCGAGCTCGCTCCCCTCCCCCGTCACCGCGACCGCGTGCGCGCCCAGCGAGAGGCCGACCCGCCGGTACGCCGCGTCCAGCTCGAGCATCCCGTTGCGCGTCTCCTTCGTCCCGCCCGATTTCGAGATGATCACCGCGAGCGTCGCGTCGAGCTCGTCCCCGATGGCGTCGAGCGTCCGGTCCATCCCGTCCGGATCGGTGTTGTCGAAGAAGTAAAGCTGCATCCGATCGGCCGGCGAGCCGAGCGCCGAGGCGACGAACTGGGGCCCGAGCGCCGAGCCGCCGATCCCGACCACGAGCACCTTGCGGAACCGGGCCGCGCGCTCGGGCCGCACCCGCGCCCCGTGCACGTCCGCGGCGAAGCGCAGGATCCGGGCGTTCGTCGCCTCGATCGCGGCGCGCAGGGCCGCCTCGGGCGCGAGCTCCGGCGCGCGGAGCCAGTAGTGGCCGACGCGGCGGCCCTCGTCGGGGTTGGCGATGCTCCCGCCCTCGAGCGCCGCCATCTCGGCGAAGGCGGCCTGGATCCGGGGCTCCATCCCGGCGAAAAAGCCGTCTTCGAAGCGGATCCGGCTCACATCGAGCCAGAAGCCGAGGCTCGGGTCGTGGAAGAGGTGGTCCCGGAAGCGGGCGAAGGGGGGGTGGACGGCGTGCGCCGCCCCTCGACCCCCGGTTGCGCGGTCTTGATCCATGGGCCTCCTTCTACCGCTTCTCCCCACCGTTTCTCCAGGCGCTCGGTGGTGGGTGCGGTGTGGGGGGCTCGCCGGAGGGGCTTGCGCTCCGGCGAGCCCCCCACACCGCACCCACCACCGGGCGCTCGGCCCCTTGTCCGGGCGGAGTTCCGCCCCATGAGCCCGAGTCTCCGGAAAACGACTCTAGCGTGCGGGGCCGACCCGCGTTATTTGCAGGCCGAACCACGATGCAGCTTGATTTCGGAATCAATGCAGGGCTCGTCGAGGAGCTCTATGCCCAGTACCTCGAGAACCCGGAATCGGTAGACCCCGGCTGGCGCACGTTCTTCGAGGGCAAGAACGGCGGAGCCGCGCCCGTCAGGCTGCCCGCTCCGGCCGCACTACCGAGCATCCAGCCGGAGCTGGTCCGGCGGGTGGAGCCGGCGAAGCAGACGAACGGCGAGGCCGCGAAGACGCTGGAGGCCGCGTTCGCCCGCACGCTGAGCGAGCACCCGAGCTCGACCGAGACGTCGCGTGACCTCCAGGTGCTCGCGCAGGCGGCGCTCAAGGCGCGCGTCTACGCCCTCGTGAACGCCTACCGCGTGCGAGGCCACCTGTTCGCGCACGTCGATCCGCTCGGCCTGCCGCCCGCGACGCCGCCGGAGCTCGACCTCACGAACTTCGGGCTCCGCGTCGAGGACCTCGACGTGGCGTTCCCCACGACGGACCTCGCCGGCGTGCCGCCCGTGCTCACGCTGCGCGAGATCATCCGCCGGCTGGAGGAGACGTACTGCCGGTCGATCGGCGTCGAGTTCACGTTCATCGAGGAGCCCGAGGCGCGCCTGTGGCTCCAGCAGCAGATGGAGTCGACGCGCAACCGCCTGACGCTCGACCGGCAGACGCAGCTCCGGATCCTGACGAAGCTCTCCGACGCCGAGATCTTCGAGCAGTTCATCCACAGGGCCTACGAGGCGGGGACGAAGCGCTTCTCGCTGGAGGGCGCCGAGAGCCTCATCCCGCTGCTCGACCTGCTCATCGAGCGCGCCGGCGCGCACGAGGTCGACGAGATCGTGGTCGGCATGGCCCACCGCGGCCGGCTCAACGTCCTCGCGAACATCATGGACAAGAGCCTGCGCGAGATCTTCGCGGCGTTCGAGGACAAGGACGCCGAGCGCCACCTCGGCAGCGGCGACGTCAAGTACCACCTCGGCTACTCGACGGACCGGAAGCTCGAGAACGGGCACAACATCCACCTCACGCTCACGTTCAACCCGAGCCACCTCGAGTTCGTGAACCCCGTCGTGCAGGGGCGCGTCCGCGCGAAGCAGGACCGGCGGCTCGCCGACGGCACCCCCGACGCGCGCCGCCGCGTGATGCCGCTGCTCATCCACGGCGACGCGGCGTTCATCGGGCAGGGCGTCGTCGCCGAGACGCTCAACATGATGAACCTGCGCGGCTACACGACCGGCGGGACGATCCACGTCATCGTGAACAACCAGGTCGGGTTCACGACCGATCCGAGCGAGGCGCGGTCGACCCGCTACGCGTCCGACATCACCCGGATGCTCAAGGTCCCCGTGTTCCACGTGAACGGCGAGGACCCGGAGGCGGTCGCGCACGTCGCGCAGCTCGCGATCGACTACCGCACGCGCTTCCGCTCGGACGTGGTCATCGACATGTACTGCTACCGCCGGTACGGCCACAACGAGGGCGACGAGCCGCGCTACACGCAGCCGCGCATGTACGCCGCGATCGACAAGAAGCCGACGGTCCGGCAGGTCTACGTCCGGCGGCTCCTGGAGCTCGGGCAGGTCACCTCGGAGAAGGCCGAGGAGATCGTCGTGCGGCGCCGCGAGGCGCTCGCGGCCGCGCTCGACGAGGTGAAGCAGAAGGGCTTCGCGCCGGTGCTCTACTCGATGGGCGGCGTGTGGACGCACTACCGCGGCGGCGCGGACGCGGCGACGCCGGAGGTGCCGACGAGCGTGCCCGCCGAGAAGCTCATCGCGCTCTCGGAGCGGCTGCTCGAGCTGCCCGAGGGCTTCAAGGCGCACCCGAAGGTCCTGCCGACGCTGAGGCAGCGGCACGAGCGGCTCGTCTCCGGCGAGCCGTTCGACTGGGGCACGGGCGAGATGCTCGCCTACGCGTCGCTGCTCGCGGAGAAGACGCCGGTGCGGATCTCGGGGCAGGACGTGCAGCGCGGCACCTTCAGCCACCGGCACGCGGTGCTCCGCGACGTGGAGACGGCGGCGACGTACGCGCCCCTGTCGCGCGTGGCCGCGGCGCCGGCGCGCTTCGAGGCGTACAACAGCCCGCTCAGCGAGGCGGGCGTGCTCGGCTTCGACTTCGGCTACAGCCTCGACTACCCGGACGGGCTCGTCATCTGGGAGGCGCAGTTCGGCGACTTCCTGAACGGCGCGCAGGTCATCGTCGATCAGTTCCTCACGTCGAGCGAGGACAAGTGGCACCGCCTGAGCGGCCTCGTGCTCTACCTGCCGCACGGCTACGAGGGCCAGGGGCCGGAGCACTCGAGCGCGCGCATCGAGCGCTTCCTGCAGAACAGCGCCGAGGACAACATCCAGGTGTGCAACCTGACGACGCCGGCGCAGCTCTTCCACGTGCTGCGGCGGCAGGTGCACCGGCCGTGGCGCAAGCCGCTCATCATCGCGACGCCGAAGAGCCTGCTGCGCGTGCCCGCGACGTCGAAGGGCCCGCACCGCCCCGTGTCGACGATCAAGGACCTCTCCGAGGGCAAGTTCCACCGCGTGCTGCCCGACACGAGCGGGGTCGATCCGGCCGACGTGAAGCGGATCCTGCTCTGCTCGGGCAAGGTCTACTACGACCTCGCGATCGCGCGCGAGACGCGCGGCCTGAAGGACGTGGCGATCCTGCGGCTGGAGCAGCTCTTCCCGCTGAACGACGAGGTCGTGAGCGCGCTCGCGCCGTACAAGGACGGCACGCCGCTCGTGTGGGTCCAGGAGGAGCCGCGCAACTACGGCTCCTGGTACTACATCCTCGCGGTGCTGAAGCAGCGCATCGGCGACCGGCTCCCGCTCACGTGCGTGAGCCGCGCGCCGAGCGCGAGCCCGGCGACGGGCTCGCGGGCGAGCCACCTGCTCGAGCAGAAGATGCTGATGGACGCGGCGTTCGTGGGGGGCAGCCCTTGAGCGGCGGCGCGAGCCTGCAGGACAGGTACGCGCCGAGCAACCGCTGCTTCGGCTGCGGGCCCGCGAACGACAAGGGGCTCCGGCTGAAGAGCCGCGTCGACGGGGACGCCGTCGTCTGCGACTTCACGCCGGAGCCGCACCACGAGGCGTTCCCTGGGGTGCTGAACGGCGGCATCATCGGGGCGCTGCTCGACTGCCACTCGAACTGGACCGCGGCCTACCACCTCATGCAGGCGCGCGGGGCCGACGCCCCGCCGTGCACGGTGACGGCCGACTTCCACGTGACGCTGAAGAAGCCGACGCCGCTCGGTCCGGTGCACCTCCGGGCGCAGGTGGCGGAGGCGCAGGGCGATCGCGTGGTGGTCGAGGCGACGCTGGAGGCGGGCGGCCGGGTCACGGCGACGTGCCGCGGCACGTTCGTGGCCGTCAAGGAAGGGCACCCCGCCTTCCACCGCTGGTAGGCCGGGGAGCGCCCGGCGGGCCCCTCCTCCCGCCGCGGTGAGCGGCGGGCGGCCTCTCGCGCCGTCGAGCCGCCCGTCCGCGACCGAGAAGGCGGTGCTCGCCGCCTCCGTGGCACACGCGATGCTCGCGCCCCGGCGAGCGGGGTTCCCGGTGGACGGGTCGTATCCCCGGCCCCGACGCCCCGTGACGCCGCGAAGAGGAGGAATCGCAATGAAGGCAACGACCGGGGTCGTGGTCGCCACGGGCGCGCTCGCCGTGCTCTCGGGGCGGGTCGCCTCCGCGCAGGGGTTCGAGGGCGACGTCCCGCCGAGCTACCTGAGCTCTCCGCTCCGGGCGCCGGGCAATGCGCTCGAGCTCGGGGTCAGCGCCGGGTACGCGCAGGGGTTCGGCGACATCGCGGGCGGGCGGAGCCTCCGCGACGTGTCGGGCGCCGGCACCGCGGTGGCGGTGAAGCTCGGCTACCGCGCGACGCCGAAGCTCGGTCTCGGGCTGACGTCGAGCTACGAGGAGTACATGGCCACGGGCCCCGAGCGGCAGAGGACCGACGTCCGCGGCATGACGGTGGGCGTGGAGACGAGGTTCCACCTCGCGCCGTTCGAGCGCGTCGATCCGGTGATCTCGCTGGGCAGCGGCTACCGGGCCTTCGCGACCGACGCGCCGGGGCAGCGGCGCGACACGATCACCCACGGCGTCGAGCTCGCGCGGCTCAACGCGACGATCGACGTGAGGATGTCGGACAGCGTGGCGCTCGGCCCCTCGATCGGCGGCGGGCTCAACGTGTTCCTCGTGGAGAGCGCCGGGGCCTCGGGCCGCGCGCGCGAGGTCCGGGACAGCCGCGTGAACAGCTTCGTGTTCGCGGGGCTCGAGGGGCGCTTCGACATCGGCGGGCAGCGGGTGCGCGAGGTCGTCGTGGTCAGGCGGCGCTGAGACCAGCCGCGGGAGGTCTCGGGAGGTCTCGCGGAGCTGCCCGGCCGCGGGCGTGAGGAGGGGCACCGGGGGCTCACCTCCGGGGCCTGCGTTCCGGCGAGCCCCTGTCGTGGCTCGCCTCCACGCCAGCCCCTCCGGTGAGCCCCCGGTGCCCCTCCTCACGCCCGCGGCCTGCGGTCCTTTCCACTGTCCGGGCGGCGCCGATTCCGCGCCCACGCCGCCCGGCCTCGGCTACCCTGCGGCGCGCGCGGCGCGGCCGCCGCGCGCTGCTCCCCGATGCGGTTGTACGTCGCCCTCGCCCTCTTTGAAGGCTGTCCCCCCGGTTTCCTGAACAGCCCCGCCGCGCTCCGCGCCGTGCTGGAGGCGGCCGTCGCCGCCGGGCCGTTCACCTTGCTCGAGATGGTGGTCGTCCCGTTCTCGCCGCAGGGGATCACCGCGTGCGCGGTCGTCGGCGAGTCGCACGTGGCGCTGCACTCCTGGCCCGAGTCGGGCCGGCTCTTCGTCGACATCGCCTCGTGCAGCACCCTGGAGAGCGTCCGCCGCGCCGTGGCGGCCGTGAGCAACGCGCTGCCCGAGGGCCGCCTCGCGACGCTCGACGAGCGCATCGTCGACCCCGCGGGGGCGCAGGCGCCCTGACGCGGCGGCGCCGTGCGGGCGCTGCGCCCGCACGGCGCCGCCCCCCTCGGCAGGGGGGCGTCACCGCGCGCCGCGGCCGCCGGGGGTCCTCGTCAGTGGTTGCCGAGCACCCGCCGGAGCGGCTTGTTGAACGCCCACATCGCGACGCCGGCGCCGACGCCGAGCACGGTGAGCATCAGGAAGAACATGTCCTTGGACCAGCGGGTGTAATAGACGCCGAGGTAGCCGCTCAGCAGGTTGCCGAGGAAGCTCGAGACGAACCACATCCCCATCATCATCGACACGATCCGCACGGGCGAGACCTTGGTCACGAGCGACAGGCCGATGGGCGACAGGTAGAGCTCGCCGATGGTGAGCAGCAGCGTGCAGAAGAGCGGCCAGAACAGGCTGCCCTTGCCGTCGCCGACGGCCTGCGCGCCGAGGATCATCACGATGAACGACAGCCCGAGGATGGTGCAGCCCATGGCCATCTTCGAGACGCTGGTCGGCTCGGTGCCCCGCCTTGCCTGCCAGCGCCAGAAGATGTCGAGGAGCGGGGCGAACAGGATGATGCAGAGCGGGTTCCACGACTGGAACCACGTCGAGGGGACCTGGAAGCCGAGGATGTTGGGCCACACGGTCTTCTCGTCGGCCCAGGTCTGCATCGTGTTGCCCTGCTGCTCGTAGACCGCCCAGAAGACGATGTTGAGGGCGCAGAGCGCCACGAGCGCGCCGACGCGCTGCCACTCGTCGCCGGAGAGCGGCTGCTTCTGCTCGCCCGTCCCCTCCGCCGTCTTCATCAGGTTGTCCTTGGCGAGGTACTTCTGCCCCAGGATGTAGACGACGAGCCCGAGGCACATCCCCACGCCGGCGGCCGCGAAGCCGTAATGCCAGCCGTAGAGGGCGGCGAGCGTGCCGCACACGAAGTTGCAGATGAAGGCGCCCAGGTTGATGCCCATGTAGAAGATGGTGAAGGCGCCGTCGCGGCGCGGATCCCCCTTCGGGTACAGGCTGCCGACCTGGGTCGAGATGTTCGGCTTGAAGGCGCCGTTGCCGAGGATGAGCAGGAGCAGCGCGAGAAAGAACGAATTCTCGAACGCCATGACGAAGTGTCCGATGGCCATCAGGCTGCCGCCGACGATCACCGTCTTGCGCTGGCCCCACACCCTGTCGGCGAGGATGCCGCCGAAGAACGGCGTGAGGTAGACGAGGCCCGTGTACCAGCCGTAGAGGATGGACGCCTGCTCGCTGGGCGCGCTCGGCAGGAAGGCCCTGATGAACTCCCAGCCGAGCACCGAGTCCGGGCTACCCGGGACGAGCTCGCACGGCGTCGCGTGCTGCCGGCACCCCTGGTACACCTCTCGTGCGGTGACGAACAGATAGTTCGCCATGTACAGCTTGAGGAGGCCGCGCATCCCGTAATAGGAGAAGCGCTCCCACATCTCCGCGAAGAAGAGGATCACGAGCCCCGGCGGGTGCTTGAAGCGCCTCTCGAAAGCGGTGACGGGGAGGGCCGGGTCGGTTGCTTGCTCGCTCAATGCCAATCTCCACGAGCCAGGACCACGCTGCGTGGTCGTCGGGTGATGCAGGGGATCGTGGGGCGTACGGCCCCGGACCAGCGCGATGCTAGTCGATCCGCGCCCATCGCGTCACGCCCTTGTTGCGCGCGGCACCGACCCGGGCGAACGGGGATCCTGCGTGGGCGATCTCGCGGCGCGACCATTGGCCATGGATGGCCCGGGTAAGGAAATCACGTAGAACGGGGCGCCCCCTCCGGACCATGCCGCCGCGCGGGGCGGCGAGCGCGCGCTCCACCCGGCTGCGCGCGGCGCCCTCCTGGCGTCGGGTCCCGCATCTCCTGGATCCGCCGCGGGTCGCGCCTGTGAGCGGGCCCTGGCGGGCTGCCGGCTGCCCGGCCCGTCCGATGGACGTCTGTGCCTCGGTCCTGCGGTGATCTCCGCGGAACCAGGGAAAACCCTGGATGCCGCACGCCCCGCCCGCGGCTCCCCCGGCGGTCATCCACAACGCATGGCCGTCCCGTTGAACGTGGACGTGGTCGTAGCCGGCTGACGTGGACGCGGACGTCCGCGTCCCATTCACGAGGGCTCCTGGCCAGCGCGCCCGCCAGGCGGCGGCGCCCGGGAGCCTCCCTGGCCGCGGACGTCAACGCCTGACCGTACACGTCCACATTCACGCGGAACGTCCACGTCGACGGATCGAGCTCCATCACCGCTCGCCCAGCCTCAGGATTCCCTTTTTCGGAGACTCGAACGAGAGGTGACGAATGATGAGCCGCGGGCGCGGCCGCGAGCGACGGAGTCAGCGTCGTCCTCGCAATGTCCGCGTGGCCGCCACCCTGTTCAGCCGCTGTCGATCTCCATCCGTCGCACTTCCGATCCCCCGCCCCCAGCCACAGGGTCTCTCGAATGCAGATCCACGATCTCCGCTCGATCTCCCGGCACATCACCCGTTCGAGACATCTGCTCTGGATTCCTCTCCTCTCCGCCTGTGTCGAGGCCACCCCCTCCCCGCCCGCGGCGTGCCCCGCCGGCGAGGAGCATTTCCGCGGGCGATGCGTCTCCCCGGCCGCGCGCTACGAGCCTGAAGAGCGCATCGACCACGACAACGTCGTCGCCTTCGGCGAGCCGCTCACGCGGCTCTCGCTGCCGGAGCCGCCGCGCAGCGGCTTCCGGATCATCGCCCCTCCGCGCACCCTCGCGCCCGGCGAGGAGGCGATCTTCTGCCTCTCCTGGCCGTTCCCTGCCGTCGAGCACGCGACCGTCTACGCGGCCCGCCTGTACACGACGGCCGGGCTGCACCACAGCAATGTCATCGCCAAGCCGGTCGATCCCGATCTCGGCCCCAATCCCTACCCGGGCTGTCACCCGGGCGCCGACGACCCCTTCAAGGACCTGCCGGAGATCATCCCGGACGTCCTCTTCGCGAGCTCCACCCAGGTCGTCGGCGACGAGACGCTCGTCTTCCCGCCGGGCATGGGCTTCGCCCTCGATACGTCCCGCGAGATCTCGACGAACATCCACCTGCTCAACCCCTCGCCCGAGCCGGCCGTGGTCGAGGTCGCCTACGACTTCTTCACCATGCCGCTCGCGGAGCGCGCCGAGGAGCTCGTGCCGTTCGTCATGAACATCAACGACTTCCTCGTCCCTCCGCGCACCACCCGGAGCGTCGGCGCGACGTGCTCGACGTTCGGCGGGAACATCGTCTCTCTCATGCCGCACACGCACCGCTACGCCGACGCCTTCGACGTGGATGTCGTCCGCGAGGGCGGCGAGGCGCGCATCTACGCGGGCGGCGCGTTCGACCTGGAGGGCGATATCCAGGTCTACGATCCGCCGATCGCGCTCGGTGACAGCGACTCCATCCGCTACGCGTGCAGGTTCAGGAACACGTCGGACCACGATCTGACGTTCGGCTTCGGCGACGACGAGATGTGCACGCTGTTCGGGTACATGTACCCTCCGGAGAAGCAATTCGGGGCGTTCTCCGCGCGCGACGGCGAGCCGTGCCTGTCGCTCGGGCTCGGCGCCTTCCGGTGAGGCGCTGATCGCCGCCGCCCGCCGCCGCGCCGCTCGCCTGGCGCTCCCCCCCCGCGCGCCGGCCGAAGGCCGTCCGGCCCACGCGCTCGCTACCGCCGCGCGCTGGAGCGCGCTAGGTTGCCCGCCGTGAGCGCCCCTCGATCGTCCGGCTCCCGCGCTGCGCTGCTCATCGGCCTGCCCGTGCTCGCCCTCGCCGGGGCGGTCTTTCTCGTGACAGGCGAGGACGAGCGCCCCGCTCCCCCCACCCCCCGCCCGGCCCGCGCGGAGTCCCGCGCGGTCTCCGCGCCCGAGCCGCGTCACGCCCCCCCGCCCGCCGCGCCGGCGCCCCGCGCCGCCGCCACCGCGGAGGCCGCGGCGGCGCCGCCCCGGGCCGAGCCGGACGAGGACCCCGAAGCCGGCGTCATCGAGCGGATGCGCGCCGCGCTGGAGGCCGACCCCGAGGAGGTGCTCCGCCTCGACGACGCGGCGTCGCGCGACCTCGACGACGGCGCGCGCGCCGCCGAGCGCGGCCTGCTCCGCGTCCGGGCGCTCGTGCGCCTGAGCCGCGCCGGCGAGGCCCGCAGCCTCGCGGAGGAGCTCGTCGAGCGCTACCCCGACGATCCGTCGGCGAAGAGCGCCGCCGCGTACATGGGCGTTCACCCGAGGCCGCGCGGGCCATCCCGGTAAGGCGCAGCACACGGCGGGGCCCGTCGCGACGCTCGGGCGGCCACGCGGAGATCGGTGTTCTTGCGATATTCGAGCCGGAGCAGAACGTTGCGCGCCGGGTCGTAGCGCATTGCGCGCCGAGTCACTGAACCGATTAAGAAAACAGTGGTCTTGGCTCGCGCTCCTGGAGATAATTCCCCGCCATGAGACCTTGGCTTCTACTCGGGCTTCTCCAGCTCTCCGTGGCTGGATTCGGTTGTGTCGGCGCGCAGGAGGACGACGGCCTGGACGGGGCGGCGGGCGGCGACGCGGGGAGCGGCGGCGGGGCGACCGGCGGCGGCCCTGCCGGGAGCGGCGGCGGGGCGACCGGCGGCGATCCTTCGGGCACGGGCGGCGGGGCGACGAGCGCCGGCACGGCGAGCACCGGCAGCGCCACGACGGGCGCCGGCACGACGACGAGCACCGGCAGCGCCACGACGGGCGCCGGCACGACGACGAGCACCGGCAGCGCCACGACGGGCGCCGGCACGACGACGAGCAGCAGCACGGCGACGGGAGGTGGCAGCGCCTGCGCCGACGAGGACGCCTGCCCGTTCGACGGAGGGGTCGAGATCGCGTGCCGGCTGCGCTTCATGTACGGCGTGAACTACGCCTGGCGCGACTTCGGCGCGGATTTCAGCGGCCAGCGCCAGTGGAGCCAGGCCGGCGTCTCGGGGAAGCGGGACCAGGTGCTCGCCGACCTGCGGGACATGCGCGCGCACGGCGTCGACGTGGTCCGCTGGTGGATCTACCCGCGGTTCCAGGGGGAGGCGGTGACCTTCGACGGGCAGGGCAACCCGACCGGGCTCGGGGGCACCTCGAAGCAGGACCTCCTGGCGGCGCTCGAGCTCGCGGATCAGGCGGAGGTCAACGTGATGTTCACGCTGTTCTCCTTCGACGGCTTCTACAAGACGACGCACAACCCGCCGACCGGCCTGTCGGTCGCGAGCATGGGCCCCATCGTCGCGGATCCGGCCCGCCGCGCCAAGCTCATCGAGAACGTGGTCCGGCCCATCGCGCAGACGGTCGGGTCGAGCCCGCACCGAGATCGCATGATCGCGTGGGACGTCATCAACGAGCCCGAATGGGCCATGACGGGGCCGAGCCTCTACGGCGGCGACCCGCCGTTCGAGGGCGACGCCAGCAAGTTCGATCTGGTCACGCACGCGCAGATGGAGGCGCTCGCCAAGGAATCGGCGGCCGTGCTGAGGGAGGAGACCGGCGCGCCCGTGAGCGTCGGGAGCGCCGCGATCAAGTGGGGCCAGGCGTGGACGCACGCGGACGTCGACTTCTATCAGGTCCACATGTACGGGTGGGTCAACGAGTACTTCCCGTACACCAAGCCGCTCTCCGAGTACGGCCTGACGGACAAGCCCGTCGTCATGGGCGAGTTCCCCATCAACATGGATGGGATGAACGTGACGTACGACACGTTCGTGAGCGATCTCTACGACATGAGGTACGCGGGCGCGCTCTCCTGGTCCGTCACCGACCGGAACTTCCCCTGGTCGTCCCACAAGGCGGCCGTCAAGGCGTTCGCCGACCGCTACCCCTGCGAAACCCGTTACTGAGACGGCTTTCACCCGCGAGGAGCCGGATCAGGACGTCGTACGAATCCACCCTCTCACGTCTTCCCTCTCCCGTCTTCCCTCTCACGTCTTCCCTCTCCCGTCTTCCCTCTCACGTCTCACGTCTTCCCTCTCACGTCTTCCCTCTCCCGTCTTCCCTCTCCCGTCTTCCCTCTCCCGTCTTCCCTCTCACCTCTTCCCTCTCCCTCTTCGTGCGCGTGCGCGTGCGCGTGCGCGCTCATCCCGTGCTCGTCCTCGTACGCGATCGTGTTGAGCACCCGCACGATCACGAACTCGCGGACGAGCCAGAAGCGGATGACGAGAGACGTGCAGGGGACCAGCGCGCACGCGCACGAAGAGGCCAGACGAAGACGGGCGACGGGAGAGGAAAGACGGGAGACGGGAGACGGGAGACGGGAGACGGGAGGGTTCTTGATAGCTTGATCCGGCTCATTGTGGCCGACGCTACCGAATTCCGCTCGGCGTCGCCCGCAACAGAGGTGGGGGAGGGAACCGCTCCAGGGCGCCGCGCTGCCATCGAGCCCGGGCGACCACGACGCCGCAGCCCGCTCCGCCCGGGCGCGGATCTGCTTCTGCTGGCAAAAGAAGATCGCAGTTGTCTGCGCCGCGGGGTTGCAGCATCCTCCCGCGCATGACCACACAAGCTTACTACAATCTTCCGAGGCTCGCGGGCGCCCTGTGCATCGCCTGGTCGGCGCTGGCCGGGTGCGGGGACGAGTCCGGCGACACGACGGCCGGCGCCGGCGGGGGCACCACGAGCGCCACCAGCGGCGCGGGCGGCGAGGGCGGCGACTCGACCACCGCGAGCACGAGCGGCACCGGCGGAAGCAACGAGGGCGGCGGCAACGAGGGCGGCGGCAACGAGGGCGGTAGCAACGAGGGCGGCGGCAACGAGGGCGGCAGCGGATCGGGCGACGCGACCATCCGCTTCATCGGGCGCTTCGACACCACCGACCCGGCCGGCCCCCGCTTCGGGTGGCCCGGGAGCGCGATCGTCACGCGGTTCTCGGGGACCGGTATCCGCGCCCGCTTCAACGACGAGTCGCCCCTGAACGACGGGCCGAATTACTTCGAGGTGGTGATCGACGGCGAGTCCCAGGGCGCGCTCGAGGTCAGCGGCCCGGACAAGGTCTACACGGTCGCGGAGAACCTGCCGGACGGGGAGCACGATCTGCTGCTCCACCGGCGGACGGAGGGGCTCATCGGCTGGTCGCAGTTCCTCGAGTTCATCCCGGAGGAGGGCGAGCAGCTCCTGCCGGTCGCACCGGCGCCCGACCGCCGGATCGAGGTGATCGGCGACTCGATCTCCGCCGGCTACGGCGTCGACGGCCCGGACGAGACTTGCCCCTTCACGAGCGCCACGGAGAACAACTACCTGACCTATGGGCCGATCGCCGCCCGGCAGCTCGGGGCGGACGCCACGATCATCGCCTGGTCCGGCAGGGGCGCGTACCGCAATTACGCGGACGAGGCGGCCCCGACCATGCCGGAGCTCTACGGCCGGACCCTCCCCGACGAGGCGCAGCCCGCGTGGGACTTCTCCTCCTGGGTGCCGCAGGTGGTGGTGATCAACCTGGGGACCAACGACTTCAGCGTCGACAAGGACGGCAAGGGGGTCAATCCGGGCGAGCCGTTCCGCGAGGCCTACGCGGGCCTCGTCGAGACCGTCAGGACCAATTACCCGGATGCGCTCATCTTCTGCACGGTGGGCCCCATGCTCAGCGACGGGTACCCCGAGGGCACGATGGCGCTCAGCACGGTGCGGTCCTACATCACCCAGGTGGTGGAGGACCGCACCGAGGACGGCGACGACAAGGTGCGCTACCTCGAGTTCCCCGAGCACGACGGGACGAACGGGCGCGGCTGCGACTGGCACCCGAGCGCCAAGACGCAGCAGCTCATGGCCCAGCAGCTCGCCGAGGCCATCAGCGCAGAGCTCGGCTGGTAGACACCGCGCGACGGCGGGGCGGCGCGTCGTCGCGCCGCCCGCGCGCGCCGCCGGCTGTGGCATTCCGCGCCACGTGACCACGTCCTCACCGCCACGCGCCCCAGGACGCCCCGATCTCGATCAACCCTCCTCGCCGGCGGGTGGTGGTCGCGTCCGGGGGGCTCACCTCCGGGGCTTGCGCTCCGGCGGGCCTCTTTCTGGCCCGCCTGCCCACCAGCCCCTCCGGTGAGCCCCCCCCAGACGCGACCACCACCCGCCGGAGCACGGATCACGCGGCGGATCCCGCGCTGGTACGCGCGGTGCATCGCTCGGCGCGAGGACATCGAGGGCGGCGCTGCCAGGAGCGCGTGGGAGCGGGCGCTGCCGAGCGAGGAGATCATCCATGCACACCAAGCAAGACGGCACCCGGCGGGCCGCGAGCGGGAGTCACGGCCGAGGTTTCGAGGAGGCGGCGCGCCAGCGCGCGGAGCGCCCGGACACCGGGAATGCGTTCATCCCCGATCCGAACGACGGCCCGCCGAGGGTCGTGGACGAGTTCGCCGAGCAGATCGCCGAGCACTATGTCCAGTCGGCGACGTCGGGCGTGGACACCACGGAGGAATACGAGGACCACATCGAGCCCGAGGAGATGGGGGGTCCGTTCCTCATCACGACCGCCGCGCAGGAGCTCGCGGACGACACCGACGCGACGAACCCCGAGGACGCCGAGGTCGAGCCGTTCCCCCGGGTCACGCGCGCGCCCCTGCCGTGACGGGCGGCCCCGGCGCCGTGCGCTCGCCGCTCGCCGGCGGACGCGCTCCGACGCGCGGAGCGTGCCAGTCGACCGCGGCGGCCTGGCGACGCCGCACGGATCCGCTTGGCATCCGCGCTCCGCGCGCGTAGGACGGGCCCTGCCGTACAGGTGCACAGAGGAGAAAGCGACCATGGCCCAGACCAAGTTCAAGGGAAGCGCTGTTCACACGGTCGGCGAGCTGCCGCAGGTCGGCGCGACCGCCCCGGATTTCGCGCTCGTCAAGACCGACCTCTCGGAGGGCAGGCTCTCGTCGTATTCCGGCAAGAAGGTCCTCAACATCTTCCCGAGCGTCGACACCGGCGTCTGCGCGAAGTCCGTGCGCACCTTCCACGAGCGCGCCGAGAAGCTCCCGGGGGTGACGGTGCTCAACATCTCGGCGGACCTGCCGTTCGCGCACGGCCGCTTCTGCGGGGCCGAGGGCATCGAGAACGCGGAGAGCCTCTCCACGTTCCGCGGCGATTTCGGCGAGAAGTACGGGGTCAAGCTGGTGGACGGCCCGCTCGCCGGCCTCCTCGCGCGCGCGGTCCTCGTGCTCGACGAGCAGAACAAGGTCGTCCACGCCGAGCTCGTGCCGGAGATCGCGCAGGAGCCGGACTACGACGCGGCGCTCGCCAAGGTGAAGTGATCCGGCGGCGAGGCGCCGTCGGCCCCCCGCGCCCGCGCCGCCCTCGAGGCACGGGCGCCGGGCTGGCGCCGCGCGCCGACTCCGGGTAGAGACGGCGGCCTCATGGCCGCATCCCTCGACAGAGAGCTCGCGAGCCTGTCCGGCGAGGAGATGGTCGCGGCGCTCGGCCTCGGCGGGGCGCCCGCGTGGGTGCGCCGCGCCGGGCGCGCCGCCTTCGCCGTGCCCTCGTGGCCGCTCGGGCGCGTGCTCGCGCGCTTCGACCGGCGCACGGGCGAGGCGGGGCTCCACGTGGCGGCGCGGGAGGCGCTCGCCGGGTTCGGCGCGCGCCTTCGCGCCGACTCCCCACCTCCTCCGCGCGGCGCGCTGCTCGTCGTCTCCAACCACCCTGGGGCCTACGACGCCCTCGCGCTGATGGCGGCCCTCGGCCGGGGCGACCTCATGATCGTCGCGGCGGAGCGGCGGTTTTTGCGCGCGTTGCCCCACGTGAGCCAGCGGCTCCTGTTCGTGCCCATCGACGAGGGCGGCGGCGCGCGCGCGCTCGCGGCGCGGACCGCCAGCGTGCGCCGCGCCCTGCGGCACCTGCGCACGGGCGGCGCGCTGCTCCATTTCCCCGCCGGTCGCATCGAGGCCGACCCCGCCTTCGCGGGCGCTGGCGGCGCGCCGCTCGGCGCGTGGCACCCGAGCGCCGGCGCCCTGCTGCGCGCGACCGCGGCCGCGGGCGGGCGCGTCGCCGTCGCGATCGTCTCGGGGGTGCACTCACCCCGGGCGAAGCGGCTCCTCGTCACGCGCTGGGCCGAGCGCCGCGGGATCACCACGCTGGCCCCGCTCCTGCAGATCGCGCTGCCCGGCTTCGATGACGTCGAGGTGCGGGTGCGGCTCGGCCCGGCCCGCGAGGCGGCCGCGGTGGTGGACGGCCTGGACGATGACGCGTCGCTCACCCGGCGGCTCCGGGACGAGGCCACGGCGCTGCTCCCCGGTCCATGACAGCCCGCCCCGCCCCGGCCCCAGGGACGCCCCCGCTCAGCGCCCCGCTGCAACCCGCGCGAGCACCCCGCGCACCGCCGCCGCCGTGCTGTCCCAGCCGGGCAGCCCCGCGGACCGGACCACCGCGGCGCGGCTCATGCTCGCCCGCAAGGTCGCGTCCGACAGGAAGCGGGAGAGCACCCGCACGAGCCCGTCGCCATCGTCCCAGAGCAGCGCCTCCGCGCCGTCCTGGACCACCTCCCCGATCGCGCCCACGCGCGCCGCGAGCACCGGCACCCCGGCGCGCACCGCCTCGGTCAGCACCATGCCGTACCCCTCGAGCGACGAGGGCAGCACCAGCGCGTCCGTCTCCGCCAGCGCCTCCGCCAGCGCCTCGTCGCCGAGCACCCCGGGCGCCGTCACGCGCGCCCGCAGGAACGCCGAGCCCTCGATCGCCCGGCGCACCCGCGCGGCATAGGCCGGGTCCCGCGTCACGTCGCCGATGAGCGCGAGCGTCGCGTGCGCGCTCCCGACCCGCTCGAACGCCGCGAGCAGCTCCAGGATCCGCTTGCGCGGGATGAAGCTCCCCACGAACGTCAGCCGCAGCAGACCGTCGCCCCGCCCGGCCCGCGGGCGCAAGGCGAGCCGGTCCGCGCCCGGCGCCGCCACGTCGACGCGCCCGAGCCCGTGCTCGCGCCGGAGCCGCGCCGCGGTCGTCGCGCTCGTCGCGACGTGCGCCTCGCACAGCCGGAGCACCGCCGCCTCCTCGAGCGCGACCGCCGTGCGCCGCGGCCCGGGCCGGAGCTCCCACGCGCTCAGGTGGTGCACGAGGAGCACGCGCGCGATCCGCCGCGGCAGCGCCGCGAACGCCGGCCCGAGCTCCGGGAAGCAGAGCTCGTCGCCCACGACCACGGCCGGATCGAGCCGGGCGAGGCGCCGCGCCAGCGCGAGCCCCGACAGCGCGCGCGAGAGCGGCGCCGGATCCAGGGAGACGACCTCGACCACGTCGCCCTGCGCGCGCAGCCGCTCGATCACGAGCCGATCGTAGATGTACCCACCCGTGGTCTGCTCCAGGGCGCCATAGACGATCCAGGCGATGCGCATCGGCCAGCGGCTCCGGCCTGCGCGTCCTACTCGCCCTCGCGACGCGCGGCAACGGCTCGTCCTCGCCGCGTGACCGCTTTGTCAAGACTGCAAACCATCCTATCCTGCGCGCCGCACGAGCTGGGCTGCTGCGGCGGTGATTCGAACGATCGCCGGGCGCGCCCGCGGAGACTCACGGACATCGCTGGACCGCCGAGGCGGCGGCGAGGGACCTCATGCGAAACCGACGCTTCCTGGACCTGAGTTTGCGACCTCTTGCCGTTATCGTCCTCCTCCTGGCCGGGTGCGGCGACTCGGATGGGTCCAATGCCCCCGTCGATGCCACGAGCTCCGGGGCTCAGACCTCGACGACCGGCGCCGGCGGCTCGGGCGCGGGCGCCGGCGGCGCGGACGCCGGCGCCGGCGGCGCGGACGCCGGCGCCGGCGGCTCGGGCGGGGATGGCACCGGCGGCGCCGGGGGCGACGGCGCCGGGGGCGCGGACGGCACCGGGGGCTCGGGCGGCGGCGCCGCGCCCGTGGCGGCCTGGGACTGGAACGGCATCGTCGGCACCGGACAGAGCCTGTCGGTCGGCGCCGAGGGCACGCCGGCCGGCGGGACGCAGCAGCGCTTCAACAACCTCAAGCTGTCGCTCGGGGCCGCGGGCGTCCCCCCGTTCGACCCGGCGCACGCCGCGCTGTCGCTCGTGCCGCTCGTCGAGCCCATCCGCGCGTACGCGACGACGTACCCGAGCGCCTACCCGAAGAACATCTACGGCGAGACCCCGCACACGGCGATGGCGGACCAGATCTCGACGCTCTTCCAGGCGGCCGCGGGCGGCGATTACGTCTCCGTGCACACCGTGGTCGGCGAGAGCGGACAGGGGATGACCTACCTCCGCAAGGGCGCCACCGAGACGGTGAGCGGCAACCAGTCGCAGGGCCGCGCCTTCGCGGCGACGCTGTTCGAGGCCGCGGCGATCAAGCGGCTCGCCGACGCGGCCGGCAAGACCTACGGCGTCGGCGCCGTCGTGATCACGCACGGCGAGGCCGACGCGGGCAGCCCGACGTACGAGGACGAGCTCATCCAGCTCTGGTCCGACTACAACGAAGACATCCAGAAGATCACCGGACAATCGCGGAGCATTCCGCTGTTCGTGTCGCAGCAGCACTCGGTGCCCACCGAGGCGGGCTCGCGGTCGGCGTCGACCCAGGCGCAGTGGCACGCGGGCGTCGAGCGCCCGGGCGACGTCGTCTGCTCCGGCCCGAAGTACCAGTATCCGTACGCGCCCGACCACGTCCACCTCACGGCGAAGGGGTACGAGCTGCTCGGCGAGAAGGTCGGGCAGATCTACTTCGAGAAGGTGGCCCGCGGGGACGACTGGCGGCCGCTCCAGCCGACGCGGGTCGAGCGCAGCGGCCGGGAGATCACCGTGCATTTCCACGTCCCGGTGCCGCCGCTCGTCTGGGACACCGCGATGCCGGCCCCCCACCAGACGGCCTATACGGAGTGGAAGGACGGCCGCGGCTTCGAGGTCTGGAGCGGCGACACCCGCATCGCGATCAGCGGGGTGGAGATCGCCGGCAACACGGTCAAGATCACGTGCGCCGGCGATCTGCCCGCGTCCGGCGTGTGGGTCGGCTATGCGGCGACCTCCGACGGGACGCAGATGGAGGGCGGCACCACGCGCTGGGGCCTGCTGCGCGACTCGGATCCGTTCGTGGGCTCCGTGACGGGCGTCGCCCAGCCGAATTACGGCGTGGCGTTCGAGATGAGCGTGCCCTGATCCCTCGATCCCTCGGACGGGCTGCGCCCGGGCGCCGCGGGGGCGGCCCCGCGCCGCGCGCTCGCAGCGTCGCCTGCGCGAGCGCGGTCACGGCGCTCGAGCCCGGGCGTGCTCCGGCGATGCGCCGGCCTCCGTGATTCGCCGCCGCAGCGCTCGCGCCCGGGCGTGCTCCGGCGATGCGCCGGCCTCCGTGATTTGCCGCCGCAGCGCGCCCTACTTCTGCGTCGCTCCCTTCTTCGGTTCGAGCCAGGGCGCCTCCATCCGCGGAGCCGTCTTGCCCTCCTTGGTGGGCAGCCTCTTCAGCGCCTTCGGCGGCGCCGTGGGCTTGCTCGGCGGCCCCGCCTTGGGCGCCGGCTGCGGAGGCGCTTCGGGCATGGGCCGAGGGCCCACGTTCGACCTCTCGCGAAGGACGGGCGCCCGCGTCTCCGGCGTGGGGGCCGGGGCCTCCGGCCCGGGCGCCCGCGTCTCCGGCCCGGGCGGCGTCTGCAGCGCCTCCTGGGCCCGCGCGCGCGCCGCGGCGATGTCCGGCGCGCTGTCGCCCGCCGCGTCGAGCCTCGCCGCCTCGTCCAGCCGATCGAGGCACCGGCGCCACGCGGCCTCGTCGCAGGCGCGCAGCGCGTCGACCCGCAGCGCGCGGGCGCGCTCCAGCGCGTCGCGCGGCGGCTCCTGCTCGAGCGGCGCGGTCGGCGCGGGCTCGGGGAGGGGCGCGATCTCCGCCGGCTCGTCCGGCGAGCGCAGCAGCCGCGCGAAGAGGAGCACGAGCAGCGCCAGCGCGGCGACCGCGGCGAGCTCCGCGCGCCAGCGCTCGCGCATCCAGCGCCGCATCCGCGACACGCGCTGCCGCACCCGGGCGGCCGGCACCTGCGCCTCCGCGGCGATGCTCTCCAGCTTCTCCCCCTCCCCTTCGCGCGCCATCCACGCCAGCGTCTGCCGGGCCTCGCGCGTCGCGGACGCCTGCTCTTCCGCCCAGCGCGCCAGCTCGCGCGCCTCGACGGGTGGCGGCCCGGTGGGCACGTCGGGCAGCTCGACCGCGGTCTCGCGCGACGCGCGCCGGTGGTGGTCCGCCGCCTTGTGGCGCGCGATCCCGAGCAGCCAGCGCCGGAGCTCTGCGGGGTCGCTCGGGCGCGCGGGCGAGGCGAGCGCGTCGCACAGGACGGTCTGGACCACATCGTCGACCTCGGCGCTGGGCACCCGCCGGCGCACGAAATCCACGAGGGCGCGGCGCAGCGCCGAGTCCGCCAGGGGGTTCGACGCGCGGGGGGAGTCCTCGGTGGGCATCGGCGTGCTCATGACCGCTGCATCGCGCGGAGCGCGCGGAGTGTGACGCGAGCGCTCGAGAATACGCTACGCCTCGCCCGGGCGTCACACTCCGGCGCGGGCTGCCGACCGGGGCAGCATGCGCCTCCACCGCCTCGCTGCCTTCGCTGCGGCGCCCCTCGCCGTTTTCCTCACCCTCACGACCCCACGCCCGACCGCCGGCTCGCCGGCCAGCGCCGGTACCGCCGGCCCTCCGGGACGAACGCCAGCCGCCCCCCCTCGGCCCCGCGTCACCGAGATCCGGATCGACAAGAGCGACCACACGCTGGAGCTCGTGGCCGGGGACGAGATCCTCAAGACCTACCGTGTCGCCATCGGGCCGGGCGGCCCGGGGCCGAAGCGCTACGAGGGCGACCGGCGCACCCCGGTCGGGACGTACCGAGTCGCCGGCCGCTTCAAGGGGCAATTCCATCGGTTTCTCCTCGTCAGCTACCCGAACGAGGAGGACCGGCGGCGCTTCGCCGCGCTGAAGCGCCTCGGCGAGGTCCCGCCCGGCCGCGGCATCGGCCACAGCATCGGGATTCACGGCGTCGGAGGCCGGCAATCCGCCGGCGTACACAAGGAGAGCGACTGGACGCTCGGCTGCGTCGCCCTCGACGACGACGAGATCGACGAGATCGCGCGGCTCACGCCCGACGGTACGCGGATCGTGATCACCGACTGAGATCGGGCCAGGACGCGACTCTACGCCCCCTCGTCGCATTGCCGGGCCTGTAGGACAACCGGCGACCAGGCGTCGCTCGCACAAAATATTCCACCAAAACTGTTGCCTTTCTTGAGATCTTCTTCGAGGAAGCGTGTCACCCGCTGCGGGCTGCGGCGTATTTCAGGGCACTGCCGGTGGGAGGACGATGATAGATCACGCGACCGGGCGCCTCACACGCCTACCGGGGGGCGCGCATCGCCCGGTCGCGCCCTGGTGGAGCGTTGCCGCTGGGCGCCCCACGTGCGAACGCGCGGCAGCCATCAGCTCGCCTGGATCCATGAGCATCCGTGCGGAACGAGACGACCTCGACGAGATCATGCAGCGGTACGCGCTGGGCGAGGACGACGTCTTCGATCGGCTCTACGCGCTGCTGGCGCCCCGGCTCTACCGTTTCTGCCTGCGTCTCACAGGGGGTGCTCCCGAGGCCGACGATCTCTTCCAGGAGAGCTTCCTCAGGATTCACCGTGCGCGCGCGTCGTACATGGGCGGGTCCAGCGTGTTCCCCTGGGCGTTCGCGATCGCGCGCTCGCTCCACCTCGATCGGCTCAGGTACCGACGCCGGCATCCCGAGGACGTGGCGCCGACGGGCGATCCCGTGGTGCACGGCGCGTCGGCCTACGCCTCCTGCCCCGAAGCCGAGGTCGGAGCCCATGAGATCCTGAAGATCGTGACCCTCGAGCTGAACAAGATGTCCGAGCTGAGCCGCACCGCGTACCTCTTGCTGAAGGAGGAGGGCCTCAATGTCTCGGAGGCAGCCGCCGTGCTCGGCACGTCGACGGACGTCGTGAAGCAACGCGCGCATCGCGCAATCACGCGCAATCACGCGCAATCACGCGCAATCGACACAGGAAACTGACACGAAATCGACGCGCGGAATGAACACACGGGATCATCACGCGGCACGAAACGGAGCCACCTCCTCGTCGCTCGGCGCGCCACAATGCGAGAGAAGCGGCGTCCACGGAGACCACTTAACACTTATTCACTGGCAACTCCTACTGCCATGACACATGAAACAGGAACAGACATTGACTCCGTCGAGCAAATGCCTGGCAATCAATCCCAACGAGGTAAAGACAACGAATCTTTCCATGTCCATGGTCGTGCTCGCTGCGTGCTCCGTTCTTGCCGGCTGCGTCGGTGACGCGGTAGAGGCCGATGAGCTGGAGATCGACAGCGACCAGGCCGCGCTCGAGGAGCTGGCAGGTCAGCTCAAGTCGACGGCTGGCGCCTGCCTGGGCGTCGATCCCACGGAGGGCCCGGGCGGGGCGGTCAAGGTCGTCAGCTGCACCCCCAGCGCGACGTCCGCGCCCGACTGGATCTTCCACAAGGACGGGGCCCTCGTCCTCATCGAGAATGCGGTGACCGGCAAGTGCATCGACGCCCTCGATTCGGGCGCGACGTCTGGCACGCCGCTGGTTCAGGCCGATTGCCGGTTCGACGCCGCCTTCGGCGACAGCCAGCTCTTCCACACGATGGCCCGGATTGGCTCTTACGCGCTGCAGCCCACGCACGCGCGCGACCCGTGGCCCGGGCAGTGCATGACCGTTCCGGGTGGCTCCACCACCGAGGGGGTCGAGGCAGAGCTGCAGGCGTGCGCCAACATCCGTGCGGCCCAGTGGTTCGTGATCCCGCGGTGACGGCGGCGCCGCCGCCCTGACGAGCCGGCGCGCGGCGCCCGGCGCGCGGGTGGCATCCAGCAGCGGGCGCGGCGCCTGTGCGTCGCGCCTGCGTCTTTCCGGGGCACCGATCCGGCGCGGGCGCGACGAGCGCACCGCGGCGCTCCGGCGCTTCGCAGGACGCGCAGGTACTCCATGGTACGGCGCGGTGAGATCCTGAATCGGACCGCCTCGGCACAGGCTGCCTGGCCGGTCTCGCGACCCCGGTGTTGTCGGCCTCCCTCCCTGCTTTTCCCCGCAAAGTCTCTGCGACCGGGCGGTGAATCCGCTAGTCTCAGCGCCTTTGCGCGTGCGCGCGCCGACTCACACAAGGTCACGAGGGATACAGGATATGGCTCTACGCAACATTGTAGCTCCGCTCACTGCGATAGGTGTGATGTTCCTCGCCGCGTGCGACCCCGGCAATGCGCCTCCGGGTGGCGGCGGCGCGGGCGGGGGCGGCGGCGCGGGCGGCGGCGGCGGCGCGGGCGGGGGCGGTGGCGGCGGCGCGGACGGTGGCGGCGGCGCCGGCGATGGCGGCGGCGCGGGCGGGGGCGGCGGCGCGGGCGGTGGCGGCGGCGCGGGCGGGGGCGGCGGCGCGGGCGGCTCGGCCGAGCCGCGGTGTGGGGCGCCGTCCGGCGAGCCGACGATCCACGAGGGAGACCTGAGCGAAAGCGAGACCTGGACCGCCGCGGGGAGCCCGCACATCGTGAGCTTCCCTGTCCGGCTCCTCGACGGCGTGACGCTCACGATCGAGCCCTGCGCCGAGGTGCTGCTCGAGGAGGACACGGGGATCGCCGTGACCGGCGAGGGCGCCGAGCTCCGGGCCGAGGGCACGGAGACGCGGCCGATCGTGTTCCGCGGCAGCGACGGCGCGCGCTGGAACGACGTGCACGTCGCCTGGCCGGGCAAGGCGACCCTCCGGCACGTGACCCTGGAGGGCGGCGGCGGGGATCGCTTCCACGCGAACGCGACGCTCTCCGCCTACGGCGCGTCCGTGACGCCCGCGGCGCCGGCCCTCCTCGTCGATCACGTGACGGTGCGCGGGTCGCTCGGCGCCGGGGTCCTCCTGCTGTGGGCGTCGGCGTTCGCCGAGGGCTCGACGGACCTCACCATCACCGAGAGCGGCAGCGAGGAGCACCCGTATCCGCTGGAGCTCGGCGAGCAGGCGCTCGGCTCGATCCCGACCGGCGTGTACACCGGCAACCGGAAGGACGAGATCCTGATCCAGGACGAGGGCGCCAACCAGGCCTCCGGCCTGCAGCAGGACGCGACCCTGCGCGACCGCGGCGTGCCCTACCACTTCGGGGACTGGCAGGACGCCCGCTTCAACATCGGCGGCGGGGGCGAGGAGGCCCCCCTGACGACGCTCACCATCGAGCCCGGCGTCACCCTCCGCTTCGAGCCCGGCACCTGGATGCGGATCGAGCGGTTCACCGGCGAGTTCGCGGCGAGCGGCGCCCTCCGCGCCGTGGGCACGCCGGAGAAGCCGATCGTCTTCACCTCGGCCGCGGAGGACCCGGCGCCCGGCGACTGGGGCGGGCTGTGGTTCGGCGGCATCCCGCGCGACGAGAACGTCCTGGAGAACGTCATCATCGAGTACGCGGGCTACGACTGCAGCTGCTCCCTGCTCACGTGCAACGACATCGAGGAGTTCGAGGGCGCCGTCATCTTCAGCCAGGAGCCGAGCCGCGCGTTCATCCAGCGGTCCACGTTCCGCCACATCGCCGGCCACGGCGTCACGCGGGGGTGGGTCGGCACGTCGGAGCCCGATTTCGTCACCGGAAACACGTTCGAGAGCGTGACCGGCTGCGCGCAGACGCGCCCCTGGATCGAGGGCCAGCCGTGCTACGACCCGCTGCCCGCCTGCCCGGAAGGGTGAGCGTGTCCTGCGCGTGAGCGGCGCGCCGCGCGCGTGCCTCTGGCCGAGAGCGGGCTATCGCCGCCTCCCACGCCGCGCAGGCCCCCCTCTCCGGGGCCTGCGCGCTCGGCGCGGAATCAGAGGATCAGGGGCTACAACGAGCGCTCGAAGCCGGCGTAGGCCGACGGCGACTCGCGGACGAGCACCCGCAGGGTGGCGCCCGGGGGCGGCGCCTCGCCCGCGGGGAGCTTCGCGAGATCGTCGGCGAGGAGCGCGGCCACGTGCTCGGCCACCCGCTCGGTCGTCGAGGTGCGCCCGGGGAACGCCGGGTGCTCGTCGAGGTTCCGGTAATCGAGCGTGTCGAGCGCCCGGCGCAGCGCCGCGCGCAGCGCGCCGATGTCCATGACGACGTGGTGCGGGCCGAGCGCCGTCGCGCGGATCTCGACGTCGACGGAGTACGTCGCGCCGTGCATCCGGGTCGCGGGGCCGAAGAACGGGTCGGAGAAGCTGTGCGCGATCATGATGTGATCGCTGACGCCGAGCAGGAACATGGCAGACCTCTAGGTGTTCGCGGTGTGTCGTGATCCGTACTGGAAGACCGAAAGGAGCCGCGCCCCGGGCTCGGCGGCGAGCGCGGCGTACAGCCGCGGCGCGGCGTCGAGCGGGACGGGCGGGTCCAGGAGGGCGTCGAGCGCGGCGTCCTCGAGGAGCGCGCGGACGAGCGCGAAGCGCCGCGCGGGGTCCCAGCGGGGCGCGCGCTCCGGCGGGAGGGTCGACACCTGGCTCGCGCGCAGGCGCAGCCGCCGCCGGTGGAACTCCGCGCCGAGCGCGACCGGGCTCGTCCGCGCGCCGTAGAACGACGCGACCGTCACGGTCGCCTCGCGCCCCGCGTGCGCGATCGCGCGGTCGAGCTCGGCGGGATCGCCCGTCGCGGCGATCACGACGTCCGCGTCGCCGCGCGGCCGGTCGTCCTCCGGCCGCGCCGCCGCGGCGGCGCCGAGCGCGAGGCCGGCCTGGCGCCGCCTCTCGCTCGGCTCGACGAGCCGCACCTCGGCCGCCCCCGCGCGCCGCGCGAGCGCCACGACGAGCAGCCCCACCACCCCTCCGCCGAGCACCACCACGACGTCCCCGAGCCCCACGCCCGCGTCCCACACGCACGTGACGGCCGTCTCCAGGTTCGCCGCGAGCACCGCGCGCTCGGCGGGGATGGAGCGCGGGAGGCCGCGCGCGGCGTCCGGACCGAGGACGTGCACGTCGCCGTGCGGGGCGAGCGCGAAGACGCGGTCGCCGGGCGCGAACGCCGCGCCCTCGCCGCGGGCGACGACCTCGCCCACCCACGCGTAGCCGTAGCGGCGAGGGTAGGTCGGCGCGCCCGGCGCATCGAGCGACGGATCGAACGGCGTTGGCCCCTCGCCGCGATAGAGCAGGAGCTCCGTGCCCTGGCTGATCCCCGACGCGAGCGCCCGCGCCACGATCTCGCCGGCCCCGGGCTCCCGCGGCGGGGCGCCCAGGCGCACCTCGACGAGGCCCGGACGAACGAACCAGAGCTCCCGGCAGGGCGCCAGGGGCGCCAGGGGCGACGCGGGCGCCGGGGGTGATGCGGGCGCCGAAGGCGGCGCGGGCGGGTCAGTCGGGATAGCCAATCTCGCCTCGCAGGAGCAGATTACCGCCGAGCAGCTCGACGGCCGGCTCGCGCAGGTCGATCGCCGCCGCGTGCGGCGCCTCGCCCAGCGCGCCGATCGCGGCGATGGCGGAGTCGCCGAAGAGGCGCGGCGCGATCTCGACCTCGGCGCGGTCGGCGAGCCGCGCGCGCAGGAACGAGGTGAGCACGGTGCCGCCCCCCTCGACGAGCAGCCGCCGCACGCCGCGCGCGTGGAGCTCGGCGAGCGCGTGCGGCAGCGAGACGCGGCCGAGCTCGGAGGCGGGCACGACGACGACCTCGACGCCGCGCGCCTCGAGCCGCGCCCGCGCCCCGTCCGGCGCGCGCCCCCGGGCGCCGAGGACGAGCACGCGCCCGCCGCCCGGCAGCCCCCGGCTCGCCGGCGCGAGGAGGCGCGCGCCGTCGGGCAGGTCGAGGGCGCTCGCCAGCACCACGCGCATCGGCTGGGGCCCCTCGCAGGCGCGCACCGTGAGCAGCGGGTCGTCGACGACGATGGTGCGGCGCCCGACGAGCACCGCGTCGTGCTCCGCGCGCGCCCGGTGGGCGTGCTGGATCCCCGCGGGCGTGCTGAGCACCACGCGCTCGCCCGGCGTGGCGATGCGGCCGTCGAGCGTCTGGGCGAAGTGGAGCGTGACCCGCGGGCGCGGAAGGCTCATGGCGCGCTCGCGGGCGTGCCCCCGGCGCGGGCGAGCGCGCGCCCTGCGGGATCGAACGCGCGCGCGGCGGGTACGAGCGCGCGCGCGTCGCGGGCCGAGGGGGACTGCGTCGTCGTCCCGAGCCGGCAGCGGAGCCTCCGGATCACGGCGCCACTCTAGACCAGAACGCCCGATCCGTGGAGGACCGCACGTCCCCACACGGGGCGCGCACGGCGCTCGCTGAGGCCGCCGCTCGGCACCGGATCGAGCAGGGACCTCGGTTCGCCCGCGGGCCCCTCTCACTGAACGTGCGCGAGCGCCTGCTCGAGCTTGGCCTCCTCTCCGAGGGCGTCAGCCTCCACGAGGCGATTGTGCGCGAGCCGAATCACGAACCGATGCCCTGCGCTCAGCAGTTGCGCGAACAGGCCGTAGTCGTCGCCTTCGCGGTCCATGACGTGCACCACGTCGTGCGGAGCAGCGCCCAGCGCCGCGACTCGCTCCACCTGCTCTCCCCAGCGGTCGTGCTCGTTGTCCGTCGTGCCGTCGTCGCGCACGTGCGTGCTCAGATCGAGCACGCCGAGCGGGCGGCGCGTTCCATTGGCGTCTGCGTGCAGGGGGTCCGGAGGAGGCAAGCCTTCTCGGAAGCCGCCCTGGCGAGTCGGTCGACGTTCTCGCAAACGCCCGACCGCCCGTCCATCTGGAAGCGCGGGTCGGTTGCGCATGGCCGCAAGAGGATCCACTCGAACGAACGCGGTGACGACGCGTGCATTTGCAGAGAATCCCGCCCGAGCTCCGCGCCCTCTTCGCGCGCGTGCCGAGGCGGCGGCCCTCGTGCGCCTCGCGCCGCCCGCGTGAATGCGCAGCGCCGAGAAGGAGGACCGCGCTCGTCGCGCTCCCCGGCGCCCCTCCCGCGCGATGGCTTCAGGACGATCGCGCCGTCGTACCAAGCGTGACGAGGAGCTCATCGAGCTGCTCGAACGTCTCGCCCATCCCGCTGTACGCGCCCGAGGCCAGGGCGGCGTCGCGCGCCTGCTTCGATCGATAGAGCTCGTGCAGCACCTGCAGCGTCTTGCCGCCTTTTTCCTCGAGGGTCACGGTCGTGACGGCGCCATCGTCGCCCGCTTCGTCGTTCGTCCACACGATGCGCGAGTGCGGTGTCACTTCGAGGTACGTGCCGAAGAACGCCATCGGCTGCGCGGCATCGTGACCAAAGACCAGGCGGTAGCTGCCGCCGGCGCGAATATCCGCTTCGTAGGAAAGTAGAGGCACGGGCATCGACTTCGGTATCCACCACCGCCTGAACAGCTCCGGCGTGGTCCACGCCTGGAACACGATGCGCGCCGGGGCATCGAAGGTCCGTGTGACGACGATCTCGCGATCGGACCTCGGCTCCACCGTCGTGCGATTACTCGTCAATTTGGGCTCACTCTCTTTACTTGCGTCCATCGACGTTCTCCTTTCGTTTCAGTTCCTCGATGACCTTGTCCAGCTCGTCGAAGCGCGCGGCCCAGAGCTGGCGGTACCTCTCGATCCACGCCGTCTCTTCGTCGAGCCGGCGCGGGCCGAGCTTGCAGGTACGCACGCGGCCGACCTTCTCGGTGGTGACGAGCCCGGCCCGCTCGAGGACGCCGACGTGCTTCTTCATGCCCGTGAGGGTCATGTGAAACTTCTCGGCGAGGTCCGTGATCGAAGCGTCGGCTCGTCCGAGCTGCTCCAGAACGCCGCGCCGGGTCGCGTCGGAAAGCGCGGCGAAGGAAGCATCGAGGCGGGCACTCGAATACTGAACCATGTGGTTCAGTATATGACGCGCGAGTCGGCGTCGTGCAAGAGGAGTATCGAGCGCGTGCTGCGTCGCGGGCCGACTTTGATTCAGAAATTTGCGACCATTTGCAGTAACAGCGGAATGCAGCTCGGCGTCGCCACCCCGCCTCGCCGGGCCAACGCGCCCCCCGCCGCGGGGGTACGGGGCCAGCAGGCGGTTGCGGGTAGGAAGCGCCAGGGCGTTGCTGCCGGTCGCGTCCGTGCCCGGCGCCCGTCCTCGGCGGCGCAGAGCGCGTCGGCGATGGCGCAGAACCCCGGTGGCCACCACGACGCCGAGGCGCGGGTGCACCGCGGCGGCCGCGCCCTCGGAGCGGAGGGCGTCGTGGCTCGCCGTGGCCGGCGGCTACGCGGCGTCGACGTCGAACGTCATCTGCTCGTCGGTTGGGTCACGCGCAGCAGCGCGCGGAGGTGGCGCCGTAGGAAGCCCGAGGTGGGCCAAGACTTGGTGCCGGCTCCGCGGTCGGTCACGGTCTCGAGGATCTTCAAGCGCCCCTCGCACCTGGGACACTGGAGGGAGTCGGCGCCGAAGGTCCGGTGGAGAAGAAGATGCCAGTCGATGCTTTCTCGTCCGCCTTTGCGTCGTCACACGCCTTGTTCTTCGCGAGCCGCGTGCCGCCTGCGGGCGGCTTCGGCGTCACGAGGGGGGCGCCACGGCGAGCGGGCAGCGAAGACACCGTGGTAGGTGATGGTGCTTGGTGGCGCGCGCGATCTCCTCCGCGAAGATGCGCCCCACGGCCGTCCGCACGTCGGGCTTGGCGGCGACGAGGGCACGCAGATCGAAGGGGCTCAGCTCGCCGGGATCATTCGGCCCGATTTCCGACGACGAGCCCATTTCCTTTCGTTCAGGGCGTCTCGTCCCAAACGCGACCAGATGCAGTTCCATTGCTACCGGGGTTGAACACCTCGACGGCCATGACCTGATAGGTGGGATCGTCACTCGCATCCAGATTGTTCATATTCGGAAGAGTCCACCCGGTGTCAGCCCATGCCTTCACGTGATCGGCGAATATGATTTTGTGGTCCTGTCCGAGGGCCTGCTGCCGAGCAGGCTTGCTCCAGTATTGGTAGAAAGTGGAGCGACCATTGATAGAGGGCTGCTGCTGCCGTGTCGAGCGGTAAGTGGAATACTCGACCCCATTGCTCATGAAGGACTTGCCATAGGTAGCCCCCTGGCTGGGGTCATAACTCCATCGCTGCAGAATGTAATACTCCACCAGGTGTGCCGGGTTTGAAGTGGGCATATTCTTGTCGTACCCCCAGCCGTACAAAGTGAGATAGCTCGCGCCACTGTCGCTGTTGAATCGGTAGCCGATCACCCTGTTCTCATCCCCGTAATGCCATCCTGGACCACCGACATAGTTATATCCACCGCCCTGCCAGGCCACGCTGAATTCGCCGTTCGGGTCCACGGTCAAAGATGTCGAGCCGCCATCTTTCCAGTGCGTGAAGAAAAGATCACCGACATGGCCCGTTGCGTGATTTGAAGTGATCACGGTTTTCTCAGTGTATTTCTGAGTGTAGGCCGAGTACTTGGAGAGATCGGGGGCGGGTGTAGCCGTTGTGTCCAATTCTCCATCGTTGGAGAAAATAGCAAATCCTGCGATGGTGGGGTTCTCTATGCCCTCAATCAGCTCAATGGTGACGCCGCCGTCATTTACCGCAATATCCGCAAAGGTCTCCATGTAGCCCGTGCCATGACCGACCTCGGCATAGAGATCCAGATTGCTGATAACTGTGTTTCCTTCAATCGCAACGCTAAAGCTGCGCGACCCAGCGCTATTGTGAGCGATTTCCGCGAAATGCAACTTCACGGTGAAGTTGCCATTGGCGGTAACCGGGACTTCGTAGCTGAATGAGCCGTACCGCTCTGTTTGATAGAGCTGCCCACCAACGACGGGGTCTTGCGTGCTATTGGTCGTACCACCGCTGGCATATTTGTCCGCCTGGTACTCTACGCCGTCAATTGTTGCGCTCGAATTGCTGCCGGAGTTGATGGCGACCACCAATGCGAGATCGCCAACGGAAGAACCGGAGCCGCTCGACGACGTGCCAGAGCTGCTCGACGACGTGCCAGAGCTGCTCGACGACGTGCCAGAGCTGCTCGACGACGTGCCAGAGCTGCTCGACGACGTGCCAGAGCTGCTCGACGACGTGCCAGAGCCGGAGCTGTAGGATGAAGAGCTGCTAGAAGACGATGAGCTGCTCGATGGCTCTGCGGTATTGGTGCCACCGTCGCAGCCTGCTAGCGCGACTGACGCGAACGTCGCTATGAGCCAACGAGAGAATTGCTTCTGATTCGAATTTGTCATGAATCTTCTCCAAGATTGCTCGCTGACGATTGTTGTCATATGATGTTTCGCGGCTCATCTTCGAGCCGCGCCGAGCGCTTCTCGAGCGCGACGATGCGCCGGTCCTTCGCGTCCTGCTCCGGCTTGCGACCGGGCTTGCGCCCCGCGAGAGCCTCGCTGCCGTGGAGGGCGAGCCGCTTGCGCCAGGCCGTCAGGAGGGAGCCGTAGATGCCCTCGCGGCAGTTGCCCTCGCGGCGCAGCAGCGGCTCGATGTCCCCGCGCTGGGTGCACGCGGTCCCCGCGCTGGGACCACGCGGCCGCCTCGCGAACGATGCGCAGCTTCTCCGCCGCCGAGAATCCGCCGCCGAGAACTTCCGCCGCTCGCTCGGATTCGGTGCGGTCTCGACGGCAACGCCGCTCGGGCGGGAAGCAGTGCCCTGCGCCGCTGGGGCGGGGGTAGGATCGACGGATCGGAGATGGGGAGGCTTCGGCACGGGCCAGGTCCATTCTCCGCCCTTTCACCACAGATTTCCAGCGGTAGCTTGTCTCACCCGAGGTTGGCACAGAGGGAGCGGAAAACGCCACCAGGCTTGAGACAGGCCGGACGAGAATCCTATGAGCGGATCGCGCAGAGAGGCGCGTTCCGGCGCTGGGACGTGAGCGGCAGAGGTCGCGCCGCGGTGGGCCGTGGCACCGCTCGGCGGCGCAGAGCGCGTTGGCGATGGCGCAGAACCCCTTTGGCCACCACGACGCCGAGGCGCGGGTGCACCGCGGCGTCCGCGCCCTCGGAGCGGAGGGCGTCGTGGCTCGCCGTGGCCGGCGGCTACGCGGCGTCGACGTCGAACGTCATCTGCTCGTCGGTTGGGTCACGCGCAGCAGCGCGCGGGGGTGGCGCCGTAGCAAGCCCGAGGTGGGCCAAGATCTTGGTGACGGCTCCGCGGTCGGTCACGGTCGCGAGGATCTTCACGCGCCCCTCCCACTTGCTCGTGTCGGGGTTCCTGCTCGTGATGCTCACCCTGGAGACGCACAACCCGATGGGCCTCGCCATGGAGACGGTCAGCGCGCTCGGCACGACCGGCCTCTCGGCGAACGTCACGTCGTCGCTGAGCGCGCCGGGGAAGCTCGTGCTCACGCTGGCGATGTTCATCGGCCGCATCGGGCCGCTGACGATCGCGATGGCGCTCGCGAACCGGGCGCGGTCGCAGCTCTACAGGCTGCCGGAGGAGAAGATCGGTATCGGATGAGCGGGGGCGCGGGGGCGCTCGGCGCCGGGCGGCGCGGGCGCGCCCGGCGGCGCGAGCGTGGCAATCGTGCTGCGCCCCCCGCCGGGGCGCCTCCGGCGACGATCGCGCGAAGGGACGGCGAGCCCCGCTCCATTCAAGGACGGAGGCGCCCCGCGCCCCGCTGGCCGCCCTCCGCGCGACAGCCCACGACGCGGCCGCGCGAGGCTCACCTGAGGAGATCCGTCATGACGTATCGCAGATCCGTTCTCGTGCTCTCGCTGATCACCCTCGGCGGCGTGTCCGCCGGGTGCGTCCCCTTCGGCGACCCCGAAGGCCCTGGCGCCAGGGGCGTCGTCTCGCTCGGCGAGGGCGTGAGCACGAGCGAGCTCAAGACCCTCCAGGTCCGCGCCATCCCGGCCTCGGAGCTGCCGTTCGACGACGAGAGCCCGCAGTTCACCCGACCCGATCTCGCCGCCGACGATCGATGGCACGCGCTCTCGGAGCCCCTGGACGGGCTGAGCTTCCCTCATCCGTACGAGATCGGCGACGTCGTCGGCACGACGGATCACAAGCGCTGGCGCCTGCTCGCTTGGCTCTCCGCCGGCGAGGACGCGCAGGCCGACGGGCCAGAGAGCGGCGAGCCCTACGGGACGACCACGTTCGATATCGACAGCTGCGGGCGCCACGGCGGGTACTGCACGGTCACCGACGGGGTGAACGTCACCGTCGATCGGATCGCCCCCTGACAGCGGCCGCCGCGCGGGACGCCGCCGGATCGCCGCTTGTCCTCTCGCCCACAACGGCGCCGGCCGTATGCGACACGACTACCCACGATGAAGCGCGCGATGGCACGCGGCCTCCTGTGGGCTCACGCACTTACACAGCGAAAGCTTGACGTTCGGGACGGTTGAAGTCCTACTGGCGTACTCCAGAGACCGCCATGCGACCGCCCCAGTCCCCCGCCCTCGTGCTCATCGCGGACGACAATCCGCTCAACATCGAGGTGCTCTGCGGCGCGCTCTCCGACGAGGGGCTGAATCTCGCGATGGCGGGCGACGGCGAGGAGGTGCTCGAGGTGGTCGGCCGCGAGGAGCCGGATCTCATCCTGCTCGACGCGCTCATGCCGAACCTCGACGGCTTCGAGACCTGCAAGCGCCATCGGCTCGGGCGCTCCGTCCCCTATGCCGCGCTCGCCCAGGCCTTCTCGGGCCTGCTGAACAACCTGACCGCCAGCCTCAGGTGCAGCGCAAGACGGAGGCGCTCCAGGCCGCCAACGCGCGCCTCGAGCTGGAGGTCGAGCGGCGCACCCAGGAGCTGCGCGCCGCCAAGGAGGCAGCGGACGCCGCCAACCAGGCGAAGAGCACCTTCCTGGCCCACATGAGCCACGAGCTGCGCACGCCGCTCAACGGAATCCTCGGATACGCCCAGATCCTCGAGCATTCGAGCTCGCTCTCGGGGCGGACAGGGACGGGGGCCAGACCATCCGTCGCTCGGGCGAGCACCTCTTGACCCTGATCAACGATGTCCTGGATCTGGCCAAGATCGAGGCGGGCAGGATCGACTTGACCCCGAGGGACGTCCAGTTCGAAGCGCTCTTCGGCATCGTGACGGATCTCTGCCGCGTGCGGGCCGAATCCAAGGGGCTCGCGTTCTCGTCCGAGATCACGGGGCCGGCGCTCTCTCATGTTCACGCCGACGACAGGCGCCTCATCCAGGTGCTGCTCACCCTGCTGGGCAACGCGATCAAGTTCACCGAGCGCGGCCGCGTCGGCCTCCGCGTCCACGTCCTGGAGGGCGGCGGGCCCGAGCGCACCGTGCGCTTTCGCGTCGAGGACAGCGGCCCGGGCATCCCGCCCGGGCACCAGCAGCGCATCTTCGAGCCGTTCGAGCAGGTCGGCGGCGGGGTCGCGCGCACCGAAGGGACGGGCCTGGGGCGAACCATCACCCGGCAGCTCGTCGAGCGGATGGGCGGCCGCATCGGGACGAGCGGCTGAGACCGTGGCTGGAGCGGCTCTGTGCGCTGGCGAGGGGCTTTCAGTTCAAGGCGATCCGCGCGCTGCTCGCGAACGGCCATCGAGGCGCCTCGGCCTGAGCCGCGCGCGGCGGTCCGCACTGGCTGCCCGAGGGGGAGACGGTGACGTTCCCCGTGGCGTGCTCGACGGGCCTCGCGCGCGAGGGCTGGAGCGGGCGCGACGACTTCACGACGTACGAGGAGGAGATCGCGTACGTCAAGGCGTGGATCTCCGAGCGCTGCAACTGAGGAGCCCGGAAGCATCCGGCTCACCGCGTGTGCACTGCGCGCTGCCGCCTTCGGTGCCACCCATCGCGGCCCCTCCAGCGCCACCCGTCCCCGCGCCCCCCGAACCGCCGAGAGGTGCGTCGCCTCCCCACGTGCGCGCCTGCGTCAGCTCTTTCGCTGGCGGTCTGCGCGGCCGGTGAACCGCGTCGGTCCTGCAGATCACCCCGGGCAGCGTCGCCCCGATCCAGGCGCCTTCCCGCTGCGCGCTCGACACGTTCCTGGCCGCCTCGCCGGAGGGCACCCCGGTGTCCTATCCGCGCGCCGCTACTGATTCGTGCCGATCAGGTCGAGGAAGGTGATGTAGTCGTCGACCTTGTGCCCCGGGACCACGTCGAGGCCGAGGTCGAACCGGCTGTCGTCCACCATCTGCGGAGCGAGGATCGCCTTGGTCACATCGAGGCCGATGGTCTTGAGGCCATAGAGGACGTAGGGCACGAGGTACCCTTGGTAGTACTGCCGCTGGACGTGCGTGGCCTTGATGAGCCCCTTGCGCATGTAGTCGACGGTGTTCGGGCTGAAGTCGAAGGCGACGACCGGGAGGTCCGGCCTGTTCGCGCGCTCGACGGCCGTCGCGCACCAGTACGAGACGTTGAACATCCCGATCAACCCGACGACGGGCGGCTCCGCGGCCTCGATCTGGGCCCTCATCCATTCGATGTCCTCGTCCGCGCGCTCGTACAGCCAGGTGACCTGACGCACCAGAGGCGTGTAACCGGCCTCCTCGAGCACGCGCTGGGCGCCCTGCGTCCGCTTCAGCCCGTCGTCCCACGACGGGTCGAGGTGGCCGTGGATGATCACCGTACCCGGCCCCTGGGGAAGAAACTCGAGCAGGGTCTCCCCCGCCGTGGTTCCGGCGGATTCGTTGATGGTTCCGACGTAGATCGAACGCTTCGAGGCCGGCAGGTCAGTGTCGAGCGTCACCACATGGACCCCCTTGGCGACGGCCTCATCGATGGCGGCCGCGTTGCGTGCGCCGAAGGGCGAGATGCCGATCCCTTCGGAGCCCTCCATGACCGTATTTTCAATCTGTTGGCTCTGGAGCTCCTCCTTCTTCTGCTGATCGTCCGTGTCAGCGAAGGACCCGACCACGTTGCCCGTGGCCCCGATCTCGCCCATGGCTCGGTTCGCCCCCGTGGCGATCGGCGCGAAGAACTCGGAGAGGGTCTTCAGGATCACCGTCATCTGCATCGGTTCGATGGAGCTCCTGTTGATCTCGGCGACGAGGTTGTCGATTGTCGCCTCGAGATCCATCGGGATGAACTCGTTTCGCGGAGTCGGCGTCCGTTTGATGGGCGCTGCGTCCTCGCCCGCGTCGGCGGTGCCGTCCGATCCGCATGCCGCCGTCATCAGCGCGAGCCCTAAGGCCGCCATCCAGCATCGTCCAATCGTCCTCATGAGACCCCTCCTCTTCCGTGAGCCGTGCGGTCGTGCACGGCGATGCTGCGTGAGAATCGCGCCTCTCTCCCGATCGCCGTCAGGCGGGACAGCGGACGGCGGCGCGGGCGAAATCGACGAAGGCGCCGCCGTCGATCCTCCACTGTTGTATGAAGTGATGCTCGTTCGCGCCGTAAGGATCGAAGTCGCCGCCGGAGGAGGGCAGGAGCCCCCCGATGACGACCGCGTCCTCGGGGTGATCGGGCCCCGTCGGCGAGCAATTGGCCGAGAGCAGGGACGCGAGCCCCACGAGCAGCCCGGTCTCCAAACAGTCCGTGCGTCGGCCGTGAGGAGCGGCGCACACGCCGGCTCGACGGGGGCGATGCGGCGCGGCAGGCATCCCGAGGTACATACTCGACCTTCGAGACACGCCATCACATCGAGGACTGACCTGTCAAGGGCGCACGAGCACACATCGCGATTCCTGAAACGGGCGACTCATGATGGGATGCAACGCAGAACACGTCTCACGATACCGCTCCTCGGAGACCGAGGCGTCTGTCCGTGGATCGCGGTGCAGGCAGGGAGCGCCAGGGCGTTGCTGCCGGTCGCGCCCGTGCCCGGCGCCCGTCCTCGGCGCCGCAGAGCGCGTCGGCGATGGCGCAAACCCCGGTGGCCACCACGACGCCGAGGCGCGGGTGCACCGCGGCGTCGAAGTCGAACGTCATCTGCTCGTCGGTTGGGTCACGCGCAGCAGCGCGCGGGGGTGGCGCCGTAGCAAGCCCGAGGTGGGCCATCGACCTGAGCGTCGGGCCCAGCGCTCTGGTCGGGCTGTGTCTCCGGCAGGGGCTGCGTGAAGCCGCGTCGCCGGATCGAGCGCCGCGCGTTCGCGGCGACGCGGAGGGCCGTCCCGTAGAGGAACGTCAGCTCCGAGCCGGGGCGAACGCGGTCGAGTTTCTGGGTGGCCCGGCGAGCAGCGAGATCCGGAGCGTCGCCCGCTCCAGCGCCCGCGTTCCGGTGAGCGCGCGCGGCGAGACGCAGTTTTGGCAAGCGCCCGTCCCCTCTCTCGAGGTGAAGCGCTGCCCCCCGAGGTCGTGCTCGCGTCTCTCCTGGAACGAGCGCTACGCTGGCCGAGGCTACGGCGCAGCGCCGATCGGGCCGAACATGCGGAAGAGGTCGGGGGGCGATGCGAACGTGACCGCCGAGAGGAAGTAGCCGCCCGCGGGGTGGTGCGAGCAAGCACCCGCGAACACGCCCTCACCCGCGTCGATCCGCGCGACGACGAGGGGCGCCCCCAGGGCGTCCCGCTCGACACCGTCGCCCGCTCGAGGGAACACCAGGCACCCGCGGTAGCCCGATCCGGTGACGTCCCCCGGCAACGAGACCGGTCCCGCCGGTGACGCGATGAGATACCGCTTGCCGCCGCTCGCGAACAGATGCGCCGCGTTCAGTTGGAGTTCCTCGCCTCCGACGCAGGGTGCGTCCGCGGCCTCGAGCAGCGTGCCAGCGTGGGACCAGGAGGCACCGTGGTCGAGCGAGCGCAGGAGCTCGATGCGGATCCCGTGCTGCGATCCAGCCGGAGCTACGCAACCGACCGCGAGCTCGAGTGCGCCCGTTTCCGGGTCGAACGCCCCTGACGGCTCCGTGAGCGCGACACAATCCTCGAGCCTGCCGAGCGCGGTCGTCACCTGGGGCGCTTGCAGCGACGAGGGCCAGGCCGATGGCCACCCGATGAGCGGCGCCGGCGCCGACCACGGCCCGGCGGCGGTCGCTGCGGTGCCCATTCGCAGCTGACCGTACTGGTAGCGGAGCCGCGGCGTGTTCGGGTCTTCGGGATCTGGCGCGAGCACGATGTAGCTGTGCGTGAAGAGCTTCCATCGCCTGGAGGGCTCCGGATCCGCGGGATCTTCGACCAGGCCAGAGACCTCGTGCACGAGCGTCGCGTCGGCGCAGGTCCCACCCGGACAGTCCGCGTCGCCGGGGGCTTCCACGAGCAGTCCCTCGTCGGGCAAGTTGGCGATGGCCGCGAAGACGAAGCTCGCGCCGCTGTCCGTGGACACGGCGATCCGCGTGTGGAGCTTCCGTCGTGCGAGATCGACGCTGGTGTAGCTCATCGCCAGGGAGCCATCCGTCGCGCTGACGAGCGAGGGGTCGAAGGTGCCGATCTCCGAGCCCGGTGGGTCGTCCACGACGCGGAGGCGCGCGACGTCGCCATCGGGATCCACCATGATGGGCGCCGGGAGGACCACGGGACACCCCGTGGCGCCGCCCTGCCCACCGGACGCGGTGTCGACGCCACCGGTCGCGGTCCCGGCCGCGCCGGCCGGGGTTTCCTGGGCGCCGCCCCCCTGGGCCGCTCCCCGACCCACGCTCCCACCGGCGCCGGCCGGGTCTGCGGTGCCACCGTCACCGCCGCCGGGGGGAGACGGTGTGGTCGAGGTGTGGCCGCTGTTGCACGCCGCGCCGGCGAGCCCGAGCGTCCAGGCGATCGCCCAGCGGCTTCGGCGCCCAAGGAGGCTCGTGCGTCGCCCTCCGCGCGGCGCACCGCCAAGCCCAGCCTGACTCTTCATGCGTCCAGGCTGCCTCAGGCGGCGGCCGGTGACCAGCGTTGCGCTGTGCCCCTCACTCGAACTGCGCCGTCCCGGCGGGTAGGGAGCGCCAGGGCGTTGCTGCGGGTCGCGCCCGTGCCCGGCGCCCCTCCTCGGCGGCGCAGAGCGCGTCGGCGATGGCGCAGAACCCCATTGGCCACCACGACGCCGAGGCGCGGGTGCACCGCGGCGCCCGCGCCCGCGTGGCGGAGGGCGTCGTGGCTCGCCGTGGCCGGCGGCTACGCGGCGTCGACGTCGAAGGTCATCTGCTCGTCGGTTGGGTCACGCGCAGCAGCGCGCGGGGGTGGCGCCGCAGGAAGCCCGAGGTGGGCCAAGTTCTTGGTGACGGCTCCGCGGTCGGTCACGGTCGCGAGGAGCTTCGAGCGCCCCTCGCACCTGGGACACCGGAGGGAGTCGGCGCCGAAGGTCCGGCGGAGAAGAAGATGCCAGTCGATGCGGCGCGATCCGGCGAGGAGCTCGCCGTCGAGCAAGCGCCCCCGATGCGCGACGGTGATGCTCGTGGGCATCACGACGTGGGGCGTTGGCGAAAGCAGCGACGCGGCGGGCGGCGCCGGTGCTTCGTTCTCCGTCGGCTTTGGCGCCGTGGTGCGCTCGCGCGCCGGTGCTTTCTCGTCCGCCTTTGCGTCGTCACAAGCCTTGTTCTTCGCGAGCCGCGTGCCGCCTGCGGGCGGCTTCGGCGTCACCGAGGGGGCGCCACGTCGAGCGGGCAGCGAAGACACCGTGGTAGGTGATGGTCGGGTAGAACGGTGGAGGTATCAAGGCCGCGAGGCAGCCCGCGGGTGCTGGAACACCCCGGGCCGCGTGGCGAACTACCTACATGAGCAGGTGTACGAGCTTATCTCGTCGTTCCAGGAACTTCCGACATAGGGCACGTCGCCAGAAAATGAAGCCTGTGGTCCGCGATAATTTGCATGCTTCCATACATTCAGAACACAGCCAGGCTTAACCCTCACCGATGAAATGACATCGTTCCACAGATTTCCGACAAATGCATCGCGACCGGTGGACACTCCCCTCCGCTCACCCTTGAAATCTCTGTGTTCATAGATGGTCGCGCATGTTCGCGCAAATGCGGGAGATGACATTCCCATGATCCCGACGGAGAGCAGGCATGCAAACGAGAGGCTTGTCGCGGAGCGGCGATGCGTGTTCATGAGTTCCTCCTGGCGTCTGCCTGGCATCAGGCATGCCATACTGCTGTGAGCGCAGCTGTCACGCGCGGTCGATCTTGCACGAGTAGTTCGGATGTCGGGCAGTTGCCAAATCGGGTACGGATCCCCCCGGGGAAGCCGGGGGCCTTCGGAGCAGGGGCCGCTCAAAGCGGCGGGATCGTGGGTCGCTCACGAGCGGCCTGGCGAGCCTCACCCTGCGCGACCTGCTCCACGGCGGCGAGGTGCGCGTCCGCGCGCGAGCCGGCTCGCGTTCCCTCCGCTCCTGGGATCTGGTCGCCGCTCGCGTGGTGCAGAAGGGTGCCTCCGGCGATCCCGAGATCGACGGAGGCATCTTCCCGATCCTGCCCCGCCTGCGCGATCCGCTGGGCGAGCCGGACGATGTGGCGGAAGCGCGGACACTCCGCAGGCCGAAGGAGACTCCGATGTCCGATGCCCATCAGCCGAACCGCGATCTGGCCGCGCTGTGGAACGATGCCAGCGGGCGCATCTGGGTGGAAATGCGCGAGTGCTCGATGACCTGCTGGCGCCGCTCGCGGCGCCGCTCCTGGACAGCGCACGTCGGCGCACCTCGACGACGCCGGGCCGGACGAACCAGAGCTCCCGGCAGGGCGCCGGGGGCGACGCGGGCGCCGGGGGCGGCGCGGGAGAATCAGTCGGGATAGCCAATCTCACCTCGCAGGAGCAGGTTGCCGGAACGCGCGCGCGGCGGGAGCGGACGCGCGCGCGGGCCCCTTTCACCGGACTGGACCTGTGAAAAGAGAGGGTGCCGGTGAGCGTCAAGGTCGTTGTCGCCGGGTGGCGAGATACAGCCCCGAAAGGACCAGGGCCGCGCCGATCCAGTGGTACGCCGCGAAGGCCTCGCGGAGGAACAGCCAGGCCATCACGGCGGTGTAGATGGGCGAGAGATAGAGCATCAGCCCGGCGCGGCTCGGGCCCAGGTGTTTGGTGACGTAGCTGTAGGTGGCATAGGCGCCGGCGCCCGGCACGACGACCAGGGTGAGGACGGCCGCCACCGTGCGGGCGTCGAAGACCGGCGGGCCCTGCTCGACCAGCTCCCAGGCGAGGAAGGGCAGCATCACGATCACGCCGGCCGCGGCGATGGCGGTCAGCCGGGCGTTGACGCCGAGGCCGCTGGGCCAGCGCTTCAGCAGCACGGCGTAGAGCGCCCACGACATGGCGGCGACCAGGATCAGCAGGTCGCCGGCGCTGAAGCTCAGGCGGAGCAGCGTCGCCGGATCGCCGCGCAGCACGATGACCAGCACGCCGGAGAGCGCCAGCGCCGCGCCGAGCGCCTGGCGCGGGCTCAGGCGCTCGCCGAACATGGCGCGCGAGAGCAGGATGATGCCGATCGGCGAGAAGGAATAGAGCAGACCGATGTTGGTCGCCGTGGTGCTGGCCGCGGCGAGATAGACGCCGGCGCCGCAGATGCCCATTCCGAGCAGGCCGAGGACGAGCAGGCCGCGCCACTCGCGGGCCAGCGCGGCGCGGCGCTGGCGCAGCTCGGCGCCGCAGAAGGGCAGCAGCAGCAGCACGACGCCGGCCCAGCGCAGCTCGGCCAGCGCCACCGGCGGGATGAAGTCGGCGGTGGCGCGCGCCAGCACCATGTTGGTGGCGAACATGGCGGGCGTGAGGAACAGCAGGACGTGGGCGATGCGCCGGTCGCGGCCGGAGGCGGAGTCCATCGGCGCGCAGACTAGTACGTTGTCCCCAGGACCGCGCCGGCCGGGCCCGCCGCTCCAACTGGCGAGGCGGACACGACCGCTCCGGAGTAACCCAGCACACCCATCACGGCCTCCGGCGCGCGTCCGCGGGACCTTCCGGCGCGCTCGGGAAGCTTCCCGAGCGCGCCGGAAGCTTCTGGCGCGCGACGGAAGCGTTCGTCTGGGCGACGGAAACTCTCGTCCGGGCGGCGGAAGCTCTCGTCCGGGCGACGGAGGGCTCTCTTCCGGCGACGGGAGCCCTTGCGCGGCCCACCTCCCGCTTGCGGCGCGGGGCCGCGCGCTCTAAGCGGGCGGCGATGCCGATCGGCTGGCCTGAGCTCACGGCGCGCTGCGAGCGCGCGGGCATCCCGCTGCGCGGCGGGTTCCACCCCGGCGAGGGGGACGGCGTCCCCGCGGCCGGGGCGCTCCCCGCGGGGACGCTCGTCCTGCTCGGCAACGCGGGGCCATCCATGTGGCGCGCGTTCTCGCGCGCCCGCGAGGGCGCCCCCGATCTCGCGCTCGACGACTGGACCCGCACGGTGGTCTCCGCGCTCGCGGCGGAGCTCGGCGCGACGGCCCTCTTCCCCTTCACCGGCCCACCCTACTGGCCGTTCCAGCGCTGGGCGCAGCGGGCCGAGGCGGTGTCTCCCTCGCCGCTCGGAATCCTCATCCACCCGCGGTTCGGCCTCTGGCACGGCTACCGCGCCGCGCTCGTCTTCGCAGAGAGGCTGTCGCTCCCGCCGCGCGAGGACCTGCCGAGCCCCTGCGCGTCCTGCGTCGACAAGCCGTGTCTCCGCGCCTGTCCGGTGTCCGCGTTCTCCGCCACCGGCTACGATGTCAAAGCCTGCATAGGCCACCTCGACACCGACCCTGCCGCAGAGTGCATGACCCGAGGATGCCAGTCACGCCGCGCATGCCCGATCGGACAGGAGAACATCTATCTTGAGGAACAGCGCCGGTTCCACATGAGGGCGTTCCGAAGCGCGGCACCGCCAGAGAGAGGGCGAGAGTAGCGTTGCCAGCGCCATCGAGCCGGGTGAGCCTCCCCCCTCTAGTATTGTCTCCTCCCGTCTCCCGTCTTCCGTCCTCGTCTGGCCTCTTCGTGCGCGTGCGCGCTCATTCCGTGCGCGTCATCGTGCTCGTGAGCGATCGTGTTGTTCGCCCACACGATCATGAATGCGCGGACGGATGCCGAAGAGGAGGACGACGCACGCTCACGCGCATGAAAGACGGAAGACGGAGGACGGAAGACGGATATGACCTCAGCGGCTCCGGCGCCCGGCGTGGCTCACTGCCTGCTGACGCGATACCCCTCTCGCGGAAAGTGCACCGCGATCTCCCCCACGACCGGATCCCGGCGCCGGATCGTGATCTCGTCGGCCGACAGCCTCACCACGACCCCCCGGGTCTCCTCTGGCCCGTAATCGTCGGCGACGATCGTCACCGTATCTCCCGGCGAGATCCCCTCTCCTTCGACAATCTCGCCTCCGGCGACGTCCTCCGGCTCCGACGCGCGGGCGATCGCGAGCGCCTCGGCGGCGCTCATCGGTCGAACGTCGCCGGGGCCGAACCCCTCGATGCGCTTGAACCACGCGGCGAGCGCCGGCCTCGCCTCGACCGCGGCGAAGTGCCGGGCGCTGTGCTTCATGAACCACACCGGGTGAAAGCACGCCGCGTCCGCGATCGAGAACGCGTCGCCCAGCAGGAACGGCCGGTCGCGGAGCTGCGCATCCAGCCGATCGAGCGAGAGCAGCGCCTGGCTCAGCGCGTGCGGCGCCGCCCGGCGCATCGCGTCCTCGCTCAGCGCAGGCGACATCGCCGCGCGGTCGACCAGGATGCCGGGCGGAAGATCCTGGAGCCGCTCCACCACCACCGACGGCACCGCCCGCGGCATCAGCCGATGATCCGCCCAGTCCTCGATCACCCTCGCCAGCCCGGCCTGGCCTTCCGGGATGCACGCTGGCTCGGGCCGCAGCTGCTCCAGCCGACGCGCGATGCACGCCGTGTCACAGTAGATGTCCGCTCCGATCTGCAACACCGGGATCCGCCGGTACCCCCCGGTGAGCGGAACGAGCTCCGGCTTCGGCGCCACCATCGGTTGCTCGACCGATCGCCACGCGATCTTCTTGTACGCGAAGATCCGGCGGATCTTCTCCGCGAAGAGCGATAGCGGATAGTGATGAAGAATGATCTCGGACATGGTTGACCTCGCACGTTCTCGACCCTCGGGCCGGCGGTCATCCTAGAGAGATCGCCCCCCGCCGTTCTTGGAAGATTTTGCGACGCCCCCTCCCCCGCGCGCGCCCAGGCCCTGGACGAGGCCCGCCGGCGCGACGACGCCGGCGCGGCGGCGCCTGGCCGCGCGCGCCGCGAGCGCATCCCCGAGATCCCCTGCGCCGCGTCCCCACGATCCTCCGCGCCGCGCGCGCGCGAGCCGCTAGCCTACGCCTCCGGGGGGCCGCGCCGCGCCTTCGCGGCGCCGCGGAGAGCCCTCCTGACCGAGACAGCGCCCCGCGCCCCGCGCGGGACAAGGAGGCACCGCTCATGTTCGCCGGCCGCATGATGGATTATCCGCTGACGCTGACGCACTTCCTCGAGCGCGCGAGGACCTATCACGCGCGCCGCGAGATCGTGACCCAGAACCCGGACAGGACCTGCTCCCGCTCGACCTACGCCGATCTCCACCGCCGCGCCGCGAAGCTCGCGCACGCCCTCACGCGGCTCGGCGTCGGCCCGGGCGACCGCGTCGCGACGCTCTCGTGGAACCACGCCCGGCACCTGGAGCTCTACCTCGCCGTCCCCGCCATGGGCGCCGTCCTCCACACGCTCAACCTGCGCCTCCACCCGAACGAGCTCGCGTACATCGCCGCGCACGCCGAGGACAAGGTCGTCGTCGTCGACCGCTCGCTCCTCCCGCTCTTCCGAAAATTCGAGCCGCAGGTCCGCTGTATCCGGCGCGTCATCGTCATCGGCGACGACGGCCCCGTGGACAGCGACGGGCTCGACTACGAGGCGCTGCTCGCGCCCGAGCCGGATCACTTCGACTTCCCGCGGCTCGACGAGCGCTCCGCCGCGATGGTCTGCTACACGTCCGGCACGACCGGCAACCCCAAGGGCGTCGTCTACAGCCACCGGTCGCTCGTCCTTCACACGCTGGTCTCGTGCATGCACGACACGCTCGGCTTCCGCGACCGCGACGTGGTCCTGCCGGTGGTGCCCATGTTTCACGCGGCGGCCTGGGGACTGCCGTACTCGGCGGTCGCGGCCGGCTCGAGGCTCGTCCTCCCCGGCCCGCACCTCGACCCGGCGTCGCTGCTCGATCTCATGGCCAGAGAGCGCGTCACGTTCGCCGCCGGCGTGCCCACGATCTGGCTCGGCATCCTCGCGCTCCTCGACGAGCACCCGGAGCGCTGGGATCTCTCGGCGATGCGCTCGATGGTGATCGGCGGCGCCGCGGCGCCGCCCGCGCTCATCGACGGCTTCCTCTCGCGCCACGGGCTCGTGGTCACCCACGCCTGGGGGATGACCGAGACCAACCCGCTCGGCGCCGTCGCGCACATCCGGAGCACGCTCGACCTGGACGCCGCCGCGTCGCTCGACGCGCGCGCCTCCCAGGGCTACGCGGTGCCGTTCATCGAGCAACGCCACGTCGGTCCGGACGACCGGCCGCTCCCCTGGGACGGCGCCACCATGGGCGAGCTCGAAGTGCGCGGCCCCTGGGTCGCCGCGTCGTACCTCGGCGGCGAGGGGGAAGATCGCTTCACGAAGGACGGCTGGTTCAAGACCGGCGACGTCGTGACGATCGACGCCGACGGGTACATGCGCATCACCGATCGCGCGAAGGACGTCATCAAGTCGGGCGGCGAGTGGATCAGCTCGGTCGCCATCGAGAACGCGCTCATGAGTCACCCCGCCGTGCTCGAGGCCGCGGTGTTCGCGGCGCGCCACCCGACCTGGGGCGAGCGCCCGCTCGCCGCCGTCGTCCTCCGACAAGGCCAGACCGCCTCGAAGGACGAGCTCTGCGCCCACCTCGAGCCTCGCTTCGCGAAGTACTGGCTCCCGGACGACTACCTCTTCCTCGACCGCATCCCGCGCACCTCGACCGGCAAGTTCCTGAAGTCGAAGCTGCGCGACGAGTTCGGCGATCTGCTCGATAAGCGTGCCTCCGGCTGACGCGCTCCGGCTACGCGCTCCCGCGGCGCGCCGGCGGGCCGTGCTAGGCTCGGCGTCATGGCCGATGGGGAACCGGAAGACGTCGCCGCGGCGCTCAACGCCGCGGGCCTCGACGGCTGGATCACCGCGATGGGGCTCCGCCTGATCCGCGCCACGCGCGACGAGGTGGAGGCCGAGCTCACGATCGGGCCGCAGCACCGGCAGGCCTACGGCATCGTGCACGGCGGCGTCCACGCGGGGATCGTCGAGACGCTCGCGTCGATCGGCGCGGCGCTCCACGCGCTGCCGGAGGGCCGCTCGGTCGTCGGCCTCGAGAACCACACGAGCTTCCTGCGCGCGGTCCGCTCCGGCCGGCTGCGCGCCAGCGCGCGGCCGCTCGACCGCGGCCGCCGCACGCAGGTCTGGGAGTGCTCGATCCACGACGACGAGGGCCGGCTCTGCGCCTCGGGGCGCGTGCGCCTGCTCGCGCTGGAGCCGGACGCGGTGCTCGCAGGGCAGCGCGCCGCGGGCCCCCCGGCCTGACCGCCGCCGCGCGCGCCGCGCCCGTCCAGCGCGACGCCGCCGCTGCGCTCGGGGCCCCCTTACGCCGTCGCGCCTCCGAAGATCGCCTGACACCGATGATCGCCTGACGCCGCCGCTCCTCCGAGGGTCCCCTGATGCGCGATCGCACCGCAGAGCTCGATGGTATCCCCCGGCTCGGCTGGATCCGCGAGCCGTCGCCGGTCGCGGCGCTGCCGCGGCTCGCCGCCGCGCTGGGCCTCGATCACCTGGGCATCAAGCGCGACGATCTCTGCGAGCCCCACCACGGCGGGACGAAGACCCGGAAGCTCGACTACCTGCTCGCCTCGCCTCCCTTCTCGACCGCGGCGGCGTGGTCCACGGCCGGCGGCATCGGCTCGGGCAACGCGGCCGCGCTCGTCGCCGCGGCGGAGCGGCTCGGCCGGCGGGTGCGCGCGCACCTGTTCTGGACCGACGTCTCCGAGGCCGTGCTCGAGAACCTCGCGTTCACCGCCTGGGGGCCGGCCTCGATCCGCTTCTATCCGTCGCGGCTCGCGCTCGCGCTGGCGCGCCCCTCGCTCCTGCTCCCGCTCCGCGCGCGCGACGCCGAGGGCGCGGCGATCGTGCCGCCCGGCGCCACGTCGCCGCTCGGCATGGTGGGCGTCGCGCGCGGGGCGCTCGAGCTGTGCGCGCAGGTCCGGGCGGGCGAGCTGCCCGAGCCGGCGCGCGTCTATGTCCCGCTCGGCTCCGGCGGCATCGCGGCGGGCCTCGCGGTGGGCCTCGCGCTCGGCGGGCTGCGCTCGAGGGTGGTCGCCGTCGCCGTGGTCGAGCGGATCCTCGCCCCGCGCTGTCGCCTCGTCGCGCTCACGGCCTCGCTCCGCGCGTTGCTCGAGCGCGAGGGCGTGGCGCCGGTGCCGCCCGCCGCGCCCATCGATCTCGTCCACGGGTACGTGGGCCGGGCGTACGGCGCGCCCACGCCGGCGTCGCTCGCCGCCTGCGAGGCGCTCGCCTCCGAGGGCATCGCGCTGGAGCCGGTCTACACCGGCAAGGCGATGGCCGCGCTGATGGCGCACGCGCGCGCGCGCCGGCTCGGCCCGGTGCTCTTCTGGCAGACGGCGCGGCGCGGGCCGCTGCCCCGCCCGGACGGCACCTGCGACCGGCTCCCGGCCGCCCTGGCGCGACGACTCCGCCGCATACCGGGCGCCTGTTCTCCCACAGGCGCGCCGCGCTGAGCAGTCTCCGGCGCGCCGCGCTGACCGCGGCGGACATGAACCGGGCGACTCTCACCCGTGCGGTGCGCTGCGCCGAGGCTCGCCCAGGAGCGCCGCGCTCTGTCCGCGGAAATCTTCACCTCGGAACCGCGCTGTCGCGCGCGTGTGACCTGCGGGCGGGCTGATTTGTGGTTCGTTCCGCGCACCTGACGAGATAAGATGATCTCCCCACCTGCGCCGTGGCAAGGCGCCCACGCTGGCTGCCCTGGCGCCTGCCAGGCATGAATAAGGAGTCTTTGAATGCTTCGACCGCTGCGATCGGGATGGTGCGCTCCGCTTTCGATATTGCTGCTCCTCGCCGGGGTCGGCTGCGGCAGCGCTGACGGCGGCGCGCGCGGGTCCGAGGGCGCCGGGGCCGGCGGCCCCGGGCCTGGCGCGGGCGCGGGCGGCGATGACACGTTCGGATCTCTCACGACGGTGGGGCCGGGCGCGGGCAGCGGCGGCGGGGATGACTGCACCCCGAGCCTCACGGGCATCGTGCGTGACTTCCGCGCGTACGACGGCGGCGACGGGCATCCTGACTTCGAGACGTTCACCGGCAGCGGCCTGAAGGGCATCGTCGAGGGCGAGCTGGGGCCGGATCGCAAGCCGGTGTATGCGCACCCGGGGGGCACGGAGCACACGACCGGGCCGGACGAGTTCAATCAGTGGTACCGCGACGTCGAGGGGGTGAACCAGCCGATCGAGTTCACCATCACGCCGACGATCGACGCGAGCGGCCTCGCGACCTACGACAACAGCAGTTTCTTCCCCATCGACGGCAAGGGCTTCGGGAACCAGGGGAACAGCCATAACTATCACTTCACGTTCGAGCTCCACATGACGTTCACGTACCGGGGCGGCGAGGTGTTCTCGTTCACCGGCGACGACGATCTGTGGGTGTTCATCAACGACAAGCTCGCCATCGATCTCGGCGGCCTGCACAGCGCCCTGTCGGACGAGATCGATCTCGATGAGCGGGCCGACGAGCTCGGTCTCGAGCCCGGCGGTGAGTACTCGCTCGATTTCTTCCACGCCGAGCGGCACACCACCGCGTCGAACTTCAAGATCCAGTCGTCGCTCGCGTTCACGAACTGCGAGCCCATCTTCGTCGACTGAGCGCGCCCCATTCCCATCCAGCCCCGCGCCGCCCCCCGTCGTCCCAGCGAGCGCGATTCCAGGCCCCTGAAGACCACCGCAGCCCCTCATCGCAGGCCCTCGGAGGGACCGCATCGGGACCGCTGCAGAACAGAACCCAAATCATCAACACCGTAGGCCCCCAGAGGGGGTGTTCGTCGCGCGTTGTGGGGACGGGCCGTGTCTGAGCCCGATTGCCATGAGTCCTCCGGCTCCGCCGGAGGGCTCATGGCCCAGGCGAGTTCGGCGGGGCCCCACAGCGCGCGACGAACACCCCCTCTGGGGGCCGGGCCCCCTCCGCTAGAGCCGGAACGACTGGCTCACGAACGTCGAGTCCGCGAGCCGGAACGACGCCCCCATGATCTCCTTCGGCCGCGGCTCGCGCAGGAGCTCGCGCGGCAGCTCATACGTCCGGTCCACGAGCCGGATCTCGATCGGCCCTGCCCCCGCGACCTCCAGCGACCACTCCACCCCTCCCGCCGGCACCCCCATGTACGTGAACCCCCAGCCGCCCGCCGCCGCCCCCGCGCGGACCGGCTCCCTCACGCGCCGGCCGTCCACCTCGGCGCTCCTCACCGCGGCCGGTGACATCACCCAGGCGAACAGCCAGGGCGCCCCCCGCGGCGACGCGACGCGGAGCCGGAGCGTCCTCACGCCGCCGCGCGTCTCGTCGCTCGTCACCGTGAGCGAGGGCTTCGGGAGCGCGACGACCTCCGCCTCGCTCTGGCGCGTCAGGGGCACGAACGGCACCAGGAACGAGGGCGCCTGCGCGCGCTCGGCCGGGAAGAACGAGGCGGTCCACGGATCGAGGTCCCGGTCGGCCGAGAGCCAGTGGGCCGTGCCCGCGGCGCCGTCGAGCGCGTAGGCGAGGCTCGCCGGCCGGGGCCGCGCCTCGGAGAAGCCGCTCGTGGCGCAGGCGACGGCGAGCGCCGCCGCCCCCGGGAGCGCGAAGGCGAGCGACAGCCGCCGCGACCGGCCGCCGCCGAGGAGCTCGGCGTGCGGCAGGAAGAGCCCGAAGACGAGCGCGATCACGAGCGCCGGCGCCGCCGCCATCGGCAGCCCCAGCGCGACGAAGAGCAGGTACGGGCCCGGCACCGCGACCGCGATGCCCGGCGCCGCGGCGGCCACGAGGAGCGCGGCGTCCCCGGGCGTCTCCGGGGCGCCGCCGCGGCGGATCGCCACGGCCAGCAGGCCGAGCAGGGCGGACGCGAGCGGAAACGCGAAGTAGAAGCTCGCGCCCGGCATGGCGAGGCTGGTCGCGACGAGGAGCACCAGCCAGAGGAGCAGCGCGCCGAGGGCGAGCTCGCCCGCCCCGAGCCGCCTCCGGAGGAGCCGGTAGCCCGCCGCCGAGGCCGCGAGCGCGACGAGCGCGAGCGCGACCCGGTACGCCGGCGCGTTGTACGGATCGAGCGGCATCACCCGCAGGGCCGGGTGGACGCGGAGCAGGATCCACGCGAGGCCGCCCACCGCGGCGGCGACGCCGGCGATCAGCGCCGCGAAGGCGAGCGCGCCCGCGGCGCTCCCGCCCGGCGAGGCGACCCGCCGCCGCCGCGCGAGGAGCGCGACCGCCACGAAGAGCCCGGCGAGCAGCGCGGCGATCGGCGGCGCCCAGGGGACGGGGTACGCGACGACGTGGGTGCCCCACGTGTTGAAGAACACGGCGTCCGCGCTGTCCGGGCGGCGCAGATCGAGCGCGCCGAAGCGCCGCGCGAGCGAGAGCGCGTAGTCCCCGGCGTGCTGCACGCTCCGGAGGTCCAGGTTGCTCACGGTGTCGGACGGCGCGTGGTAGTGCGCGACGCCGTCGCTGAAGGCGAAGTTCAGCCCGGGGATCCCGGCCGCCTTGAAGACGCTGAGATCGGTGCTGTGCCCCATGCGCCGCGCGACCTCGGAGAAGAGCGACGAGGCGACCGGGTGGGGCGCGAACCGGGCGAGCTCGCGGACGGGCCAGGCGTTGCCGGGGCCGGTGTCGAACATCGCGACCACGCCGCCGGCCCCGCGGGCGTCGAAGTTGAGCGCGATCCCGATCTCGCCGCGCCGCGGGTGCTCGTCCATGAACGCCTCGCCGCCGAGGACCCCGCCCTCCTCCGCGTCCGTGAACAGCAGCAGCACGTCGTTCCGCAGCGGCGCGCCGCTCTTCAGCGCGCGCAGCGCCTCCAGCAGCACCGCGACGCCGCTGCCGTCGTCCGCGGCCCCGGGGCTGCCCGGCACCGAGTCGTAGTGCGCGACGAGCGCGACCGCCCCGGTGCTGTCCGTGCCCGGCAGCCGCGCCACGATGTTCTCGACGCGCGCGGCGTCGTACGGCAGGCCCCACCGCGTGCCGAGCACCGAGGCGCGCTGCACCTCGGCCTCCACGCCGAGCTCCGAGAGCCTCGCGAGCAGGTCGTCACGCGCCCGCCGGTGCGCCGCGGAGCCGGTCGGGCGCGGCTCCGCGGCGATCCGCGCGAGGTGCCGCAGGGCCCGCTCGGCCGAGAACACGCCGGGCGGGGCGCTCTCCGGGACGACGTCCGGCGGGCGGAGCTCCGCGAGGCGGAGCACGACCAGCGCGAGCAGCGCGAGCGCCACGGCGAGGCGGAGCGGCCAGCTCATGGGAGCCCCCGGCGCCGCCCGCCCCGTCTCTGTGGGCTCCGATGACATGCCCGCCCGTGCCGGGGCTATAGCTCGCCCGTCGCGCGACCTCCGGGCCTTCCGTCGCCGTCGCCGTCGGGCTTGCGCGCGACGCGCTCGGCCGCCCGCCGGTAGAGCTCCGCGAGCGGCGCGCGGTGCGCGGCGAAGAGGAGCGCCGCCCCCGCGAGCCACAGGAGCCCGAGCGGCAGGAGCGCCGAGGACGTCACGTAGACGAGCACCGGGCGGAAGGCGCGGTCGCGCGTGACGAGCTCGCGGCGCACGTGCAGGCTCCTCGCGTAGCTCGGGAGCGACAGCGCGACCGGCGTCACCCCCTCCAGCACGGCGCCCCCGGGCGCGAGGGCGCTCGTGGCCTTGGACGACGGCTTGACGTCCGCGGACCGGCTCGCGGCGGGCGCCGACGCCGTCTCGTACACGGCGCCCACCGCTTGCGGGTAGCGCCCCGCCGAGACCGCGAAGAGCCCGGCCAGCAGGGCGAGGCAGCCGGCGCCGACCAGCACCGCGATCGCGACGGCGCGGGCCGTGCCCCGGAAGAGCCGCCCCGCGAGCCACGCCACCCCGGCCGTCGCGATCCCGACGAGGATCGCCACGAACGTGGCGGGGGCCACGAACCACAACCCCGCGAGGACCAGCCCGCCCAGCACGCGCAGCGCGCGCAGGCGCCCGCGGCCCGGCGCCCCGCCCGGGCGGACGGCGATCCACGCCGCGAGGAAGCCGAGCACCACCGCGACGGCGTCGCCCGCGTCCGCGAACCACACCGGCCGGTCGCCGCCGAGCAGCGCGAGCGGCACCACCCGCTGGGGCATCCCGACGGTGAGCGCCACGTGGCTCGCGGTGAGCGGATACCGCGGCATCGGCAGCGAAAGGGTGCCGCCGAACGGGCGCAGGGCCGCCTGCGCCAGCGACTGCACCTGGATCGAGTGGCTCCCCGTCTGCAGCGGCACGAGCACCTCCTCCGCCGCCGCCGCGCCCTGGTGCATGATCCGCTGGGCCTTGCCGTCGGTGGCCAGGTAGATGGGCCGCCCGCCGGGCGCGTAGGACAGGTAGTCGATGCCGTTGTTCTCGTAGGTCAGCGCGTCGTCGGCGACGAGATCGCCGCGCTCGGTCAGCACCAGCGTGCGGCGGTGGCCGCGCACGACCGCGGCGAGCACCTCGACGCTCGCGAGCGGCTCGACCGAGACCTCGACGCGCTGCCCCCGCTGCACGAGCAGGAGCCGCGACGTCGCCTGCGTCGGCGGGATCGGCGACTCGGCCGCGTCGACCTGGCGCGCGTCGCCCTTCACGGTCAAGCGGTGCTCCGCGTCGGACTCGAACAGCCACCACTCATAGGCCGAGCGCGCGTCGGGCGTGAAGGAGCCGACCTTCGGGAGCGTGCCCGAGATGGTCATCTCCGCGGTGCGGCCCGAGGTGGGGAGGACGAGCTCGCCGCCCTCGACCCGGAAGCCGCTCGCCCCGGACACGTCGAGCACCTTCTCGCCGAACGCGAGCGGCAGCCGCACCACGCCGAGGTCGGTGCCCGACCGCATGACGAGCCGGTACTCGAAGCCGATCTCCCGGCCGATCCGCACCGCGCGCGAGAGCTGGAAGACCGTGGGCCCCGCGCTCTGGGCCGCGTCCCCGTCGCGGCTGAAGTGGAGCGTCGCCCCCGAGAGCCCCGAGAGCCGCGACCCCTCCACCACGGCGCCGTCGATGACGTCGGCCTCGAAGCTGTTGAGCGGGCCGGGGATGGTGAGCGTGAGGTCGCCCTGGAGCTCCATCGTGCCCCGGAGCACGAAGCGGCGCGCGGCGGTCCAGAGGTAGTAATGCCCCGCCGCGAAGCTGATCGGCGCGGGCTCGCGGCGGGCCGCGGGGCGCCCGTCGGCGTCGAGCACCGCCTCGACGCGGACGTGCTCCGGGGGCCCGAACAGCGGCACGGCCACGGGGCCGTCCGCGAGCACGGCGCCGGAGAGCTCGAAGTGGAGCGGCCCCTCCCCCACCGCGCCCGTGATGCGCAATCGATCGAGCGCGTAGCACCGCTCGACGCACGCCTCCGATCCGCGGCGCAGATCGAGCCAGCGGGAGAGCGTCTCGAGCTCTCCCGCCCACGAGCCCGGAGGGATGCCCTGCGCCGCGGCCCGCGGCGCGGGCGCCGCAGCGCGCGGCGCGGGCGCCGCGGGCCCCGGCGCCGGGCCCGGCGCGGCGGGAGGGTCGGCCGCGGCCTGCCCCAGCGCCGGCGAGGGGAGGGCGAGCAGCAGCACCACGAGGAGCCAGAGGAGCCTTGAAGGCGCAGCAACGTTCCAGCGCGCTAGCGACACGGGGAAACTCCCTTCCTTGATCTGCCGGGCGAGCGGGGTGGCCGCCGCAGGGTCTCCATCAAACCGCCGAGTGAAAAAGGGTCGCAACAAAAACGACACCGCCACTTGACCGATAATGCATTGCGTCGTAGCTGTGTTGGGACGACGCGTTCGTGCCCTCGACGGAGCCGTGACCGCGGCCCCGCCTGCCGGCATGGTCGCGCCGTACGGCCCCCGCGCTCCAGTGCCAACGCATCAACACGGGCCCGCGGAGCGGGCGACGCGCGGGGCATGGGGGTCTGAGCTCCAATTCATGGTTTCTGGACGCCCGCGGCCAGCGCGGGAGACACACCAAAGTGGGAGGAAGATCATGAGTGAGACCCAGAGCATCACGGAGCCGAAGGCCGAGAGCAACGTGAATGGGAGCGCGGCAGCCACGCCGCCGGCGGAGGCGAGCGCCTCGAAGGCGTCCGGGCCCGCGGCGCTCCTCGAGACGCTGCGCGAGCGGGGCACCGCGTGGGCGGAGGTGGCCATCGGGTACGGGCGGATCGCGCTAGAGAACACGGCGCGCGCCCTCGATCGGACGGCCGGGAAGCTCGGCGAGCTCCAGGAGAAGCTCAAGAAGGGTGACGTGGCCGCCGTCGAAGGCGCCCGCTGAAGGCCGGGTCCCGCGCGCCGCCGGAGAGCGCCCGTCAGGGCGCTCGCGGCGGCGTGGGGACCTGTGCCCCGGCGATGCCCGCGGTGACGGCGTAAATGGATCCGGGCGCGCCGCCCACGTAGAGCGCCTTCGCATCGAAGCCGGGGCCCGCCCCGAACTGCGCGTTGGAGACCGCGGTCGGGAAGCTCGCGAAGAGCTCCGGCTCCTCCGCGGCCGCGCCGCCGCGATCGAGCCGCACGCGGTAGAGCGTCGCCCCCTTGCCATCCACCACGTAGAGATGACCGCAGACGTCGAGGGCGAGCCCCGCGAGCTCCGCCCCCGCCACCGTGGTCACGAGCGCCGGCGCCGCGCCGGGCGCGGCCGCGTCGATCCTGCGGATCTCGCCGGCGGCGGCGTTCGTGTAGAAGACGACCCTGCGCGCCGGATCGAAGAGCACGCCGTCCGGCTGGCTCACCGCGGGGGCGCCGCTCGCGATCACGGAGACCGCTCCATCCGGACCGAGGCGAATCACCCGGTCGGCGGCCGTCTCCGTTGCCCAGACGTTGCCTTCCGCGTCCGGCGACAGGCCGTTCGGGGCCGTGAGGCCCTCGACGTAATCGCTGACGACGCCGGCCGTCGAGATCTGGACGACGGCGCCCATGTCCGGCAGCGCGGCGACGAGGGTCCCGTCGGGCCGGTACCGCAGCCCGAGCACGCGCTCGCGCAGCGACGCGAAGTTGGATGTCCGCCCGGTGGCGTCGAAGCGGATGAGGTTCGGGCCCTGCCTGGCGACGAGGTGGCCCTGGCCATCGAACGCGAAGTCCTCGCTGCCGCTGAACACGTCCGTGACCCGCACCGGCTCGATGGGTCCCGCGGGGAGCACCGCGCACTCGCCCGTCGGGCCGCTGCCCGCGCCCGCGCCCTCGCCGCCCTCACCGCCCGCACCCTCGCCGCCCGCACCCTCGCCGCCCGCGCCCGCGCCCGCGCCCGCTGAGCCCCCGCCGTTCCCTTTCTCGTACCCGCCGGCCGCGCCCACGCTCGCCGTCACGCTCGTCGCGCCGCCGCCCGGCCCCGATGCGCCCGCGGCCGCGCTCCCCGCCGCGTCGCCGCCGCACGCCGATGGCGCGCCCAGAAGGAGCAGCGCCCACCCGCGCAACCGGTGACCTCTCTTCATCTATCCTCGCCTCCTCGAGGCACGCTACACGACATCCCTCCTCACTGCCTACGGAGGAGGGCGCGCTGAGGGGAGGACGCCGGCGCGCTCCCCTCGCCTCCGTGGGCCATCCGGGACGCGCGCCGCCGCGCGGCGCTCCGAGCCTCGTCGCCGCGCGGCGCTCCGAGCCTCGTCGCCGCGCGGCGCTCCGAGCCTCGTCGCCGCGCGGCGAATCACCGTGAGGGACGCGCCCTCGATACGAGGATGACGCCGGCGCCGATGATGACGGCCGCCGCCCACGTCGCCGCGGAGGCGCGCTCGCCGCCGAGCAGGATGCCGAGCGCGATGGCGACGATCGGGTTCACGTAGGCGTAGCTCGTCGCGATCGCCGGGCGCGTGTTCCTGAACAGGAACGTGTACGCGCTGAGGGCCACGATCGAGCCGAACACCGCGAGGTACGCGAGCGCGAGCAGCGAGCGCGGGGACGGCGCCGCGGCGAGCTGCTCGCCCAGGAGCGCGCTGATCCCGAGCATCACGGCGCCGGCCGTCAGCATCTCCGCGGCGACCGCCATCGGCCCGTCCGGCAGCGGCAGCGAGCGGCTGTACACCGAGCCGAGCGCCCACGACACGGGGGCGAGCAGGATGAGCAACGCCCCGGCGTGCTCCGCGTGGAGGTCGCCGCCGAGGTGGAGCAGCGCCGCGCCCGCGAACCCGACGAGCAGCCCGATCCACTCGCCGCGGGAGACCTCCGGGGCCGCGGCCTTCGCCTCCCCGGCGCGCCGGCCCCGCGCGCCGGAGGCCGTGGTGAACAGCGCGACCCAGAGCGGCATCGTGGAGACCACGACCGCGGCGACGCCGGAGCCCACCCACTGCTGCGCGACGACGACGAACCCGTTGCCGAAGACGAGCAGGAGGACCCCCACCCGCGCCGCCGCGCCCCATTGCCGCGGCGTCGGGCGGGGGGCGCCGCGCAGCCGGAGCGCCCCGTACAGCACCGCGCCCGCCAGCACGAAGCGCACCCCCGCGAGCAGGAACGGCGGCAACGCCTCGAGCGCGATGGCCACCGCGAAGTAGGTCGAGCCCCAGATCAGGTACACCGCGGCGAGCGAGAGCAGCACGAGCCAGCTCCCCCGCGCCCGCTCGAGCGCGGCGCGCACCGCCGCGCGGGCCGTCCTCCCGGCGCCCTCCGCCGCCACCGCGATCTGCGCCGGCTCGAGCGCCTCCACCACGAGGAGCCCGCGGCCCTCGCCGCCGTAGCTGGAGCCCGCCTCCAGCACCACGTCGTCCGGCTCCCCCTCGCGGGTGATCCAGACCGAGCCGGCGGTGCAGCTCAGGAGCAGCGGACCGCCCCGGAGGCGGTGCGTCCACAGGGCCCCCTTCCCCAGATCGATCCGCGACGAACCCCGGACCCGCGATGGCGCGTCCGGCTCAAGTGAGGCCAATTCCATGACCGCGAGCTTGGAGCGCGCCGGGCGACCGGCACAGAGGCAGTCTTCCCGGCATTGAGGCCAGTACAGTTTCGGGAATCGCCAGCTGTACCGGTCCTCACCCTCGCCGGCTGTGCTGGTGTCGCCGGGATCGCCCGGCTGTACAATCTTCCTTCGTGCAGGCGCCCATCGAGCAACAGGACGATGCCCACCTCTACGACCGTGTTGCGGCGCACATCGCCGCGCTGATCGCGCGCGGCACGCTGCGGCCCGGCGACAGGATCCCGTCGGTGCGGCGGCTCAGCCGGCAGCAGGGCGTCAGCGTCGCGACCGTGCTGCAGGCGTACCTGCAGCTCGAGAACCGCGGCCTCATCGAGGCGCGCCCGCAGTCGGGGCACTACGTCCGCGCCCGCCGGATCTCGGCGCTGCCGGAGCCGCGGGCCGCGCGCCCGACCAGCTCCGCGTCGCGGGTGAGCGTGAAGAGCCTCGTCACGAAGGTCTACAGGGCCGCGCGGGATCCGCACATCATCCCGTTCGGGGCGGCGTGCCCGAGCCCCGAGCTCCTGCCCACCGACAAGCTGAACCGCATCCTGAGCGCGATCGCGCGCGGCGCGGGCGGCGCGGGCGTGGCGTACGATCCGCCGCCCGGCCTGCCGGCGCTCAGGCGGCAGATCGCCCGGCGATCGGTCGAGTGGGGCTGCGCGCTCTCCCCCGACGACATCGTGACCACGGTCGGCGCCATGGAGGCGCTCCACCTGTGCCTGCGCGCGGTCGCGCGCCGCGGTGACACCGTGGCGCTGGAGTCGCCCGCGTACTACGGGCTCCTCCAGCTCATCGAGAGCCTCGGCATCAAGGTGATCGAGATCCCGGCGCACCCGCGCACGGGCATGGACCTCGACATGCTCGAGGAGATGCTCGACCGGCATCGCATCAAGGCGTGCCTCGCGATCCCGAACTTCAACAACCCCCTCGGCAGCGCCATGCCCGACGAGGCGAAGGAGCGGCTCGTCGCGATGCTCGCGCGCCGCGAGGTGCCGCTCATCGAGGACGACATCTACGGCGACCTGTACTTCGGCGACGTCCGCCCCCGTCCGGCCAAGGCGTTCGACCGCAAGGGCCTCGTGATGCTCTGCTCGTCCTTCTCGAAGACCATGGCCCCGGGCTACCGGGTCGGCTGGACGGCCCCCGGCCGCTTCCGCGACGAGATCGAGCAGCTCAAGTTCGCGCAGAGCATCGGGGGCGCGACGCTGCCGCAGATGGCGATCGCGGAGTTCCTCGAGAACGGCGGCCACGACCACCACCTGCGGACGCTGCGGCGCCGCCTCGCCGCCCAGGTCGCGCGCATGAGCGAGGCGATCGCCGAGCATTTCCCCCCCGGCACCCGGGTCTCGCGCCCCGCGGGCGGCTTCGTGCTCTGGATCGAGCTGCCGCCCGGAACGAGCGCGCTCGCGGTGCACGAGCGCGCCCTCGAGCACGGCATCAGCGTCGCGCCGGGGCCGATCTTCTCCGCGAAGCACCGGTTCTCGAACTACATCCGGGTGAACTGCGGCTACCCGTTCTCGGATCTCATCGAGCACGCGGTCGGCACGCTCGGGCGGATCTGCGCGGAGGCGGCCGAGGCATGACCTCTGGCGCCCTGGATGCCGTACCCGCCCTGAAGTAGAACCTCGTGTCGCGCTCCGCGCCTCGACGAGCCCACGCCCTTGCGTCCCCGACACCCCGCGCCCCGCCTTCCGCCCGCGCACCGTCCCGCGCCTGTGCGCGGTCCCGCGCCGACGCCCGGTCCCGCGCCGACGCCCGGTCCCGCGCCGACGCCCGGTCCCGCGCCGACGCCCGGTCCCGCGCCGACGCCCGGTCCCGCGCCGACGCCCGGTCCCGCGCCCGCCCGCGCGGCTTGCGCGTTCGCGGTCGTGCTCGCCGCCCTGCCCGCCTGCGGCGCGGGCGCGCGCGCACGCGCGGCCGGCGCGCAGGCGCCGGAGGCGCTGCGGGTCCTGCCCGATCGGATCGACGGGAGCACCCTGCTCGGCCGCGACGCGGAGCGCGCCGCCCAGGCCGGCGCGGGGCCGCTCCGGGTCCTCGGCGCGGACATGGCGTCCGACGGCGATCGCCTCGGCGCCTTCGTCGAGGTGCCGGCCGGCGAGTGCATGCTCGGGATGGCGCGCGTCTCGCCCGGCATCGGCGACGTCGATCTGTTCGCCTTCGAGGACGACGGCAGCGCGTTCTCCACGGACGAGGCCGCGGACGCGCGCGCCTCCATCCTCGTGTGCCCGCCGCACCCGCGGAGGCTCTACGTCATGGCGCGCGTCATGTCCGGCGCGGGGGCGGTGAGCCTCGGCGTGCAGAGCGTGCCGGTCAAGGCGGCCGATGCGGTCGCCCGCGCCGTGGGCGCGCGCGGTAGGGTCGGCGACGAGAGCGGCCGGCTCGAGTCGTGGCCCGGCCTGGAGGCGAAGATCCGCGCGCACCGGGCCGCGATCGGCGCGCGCTGGGAGGACACCCGGCGCATCGCGCTGCCCGTGGGCTCGAGGACGGCCAGCCGGATCGGCGCCACGCTCGAGGGCGGCCGCTGCCTCGACGTGCTCGTCTCCCCGAGCAACGAGGTCGCCTCCCTCGAGGTGGTCGCGGAGGACGAGACCGGCCGGATCGTCGCGCGCGCCCGCGAGCGAGGGCCGGATCGCTCGCTGACCCTCTGCTCCACCGTCTCCATCGATCTCTCGATCGCGGTCCGCTCGCGCGGCACGCAGGGCCTCGTGGCCGTGGTCGTCGGCCGCTCGCAGCCGGGCGCCGAGGCGGAGATCTCCCACGCCACGCCGATCGAGCGCGTCACCGAGGGCCGCGAGCTCGCCGAGGCGCGGGCGGCCCACGGCCGCGCGCTCGCGGGCCTCGGCTACGGCGCGCCGCGCGTGTCGACCGGGGCGGCGCGGCTCGGGAGCCGCACGACGCTGCCGATCGAGCTGCCGGCCGGCTGCGCCCGGATCGACGTGCTGGCCGGCAAGCCGCTGGCCGACGTGCTCGCGGAGCTCTGGAGCGACGACCACGCCCTGCTCGGCCGCGCCCGGGGCGGCGCCCGGGCGACGCTCTTCACGTGCGGCGGCGGCGGCCCCGCCCGCGTCGACGTCGAGTCGATGGCGCGGCCCGGCCCCTTCGCCGTGGAGGTCCGCAAGGAGCCCAAGGCCCCGCCGGCGCTCGTCGCGCACCCGCTCGCGGCCGGGAGGCTGCTCGGGCGCATGAGCGCCACCGGCCCCTCCGGCGCCGCGGCCGCGGAAGGGGTGAGGGTCGTCGCGCTCGACGCGGCCCGCCTCAAGATCCTCCCGCTCCAGATCCCGGCCAACACGTGCGCCGAGGTCATCGCGGCGCTCGACGCCGAGGGCGTCGGCCTCGACCTCCGGCTCGTCGACACCTCGACGGGGGAGAGCTCGCTCGCCCGCGCGCGCCACGTCGTCTCCGACAGCCGCTGCGCGGGCGCGGCGCCCGTCCCCGCCTCGATCGAGCTCCGGCTCGCCGCCGGCAAGGGAGGGGCCCTCGTGCTGACCCGCACCTCGCCGCGATCGCCCTGATCCGCGCCTCGCCGCGATCCCCTGACCGGGCGCGCGCCCGGTTGACGACGGATCCCGCGAAGCGCAGAGAGGTGGCTCAAGGGATCGTCCGGTGTCCTCGGGTCGCTTCGCCATCGCCACGCACGCGCTCGCGCTGCTCGCGCGGGCCGACGCGTGCTGCGCGAGCGACGAGCTCTCGAGCAGCATCAACACGAACCCGGCCTTCCTGCGGCGCATCCTCGCGCGGCTGTCGCAGGCGGGGCTCATCGAGGCGCGGGAGGGCCGCGCCGGCGGCTATCGCCTGGCGAGACCGGCGAAGGAGATCCGGCTGAGCGAGGTGTACGCCGCGGTCGAGCCGGAGGGCGCCATCGCGCCGAGCCCGTGCGAGCCGGACACGCGATGCCCCATCGGCGCGGGCATCCGGCGGGCGTTCGACGAGGTGGCCGAGGCGGCCAACGAGGGGCTCTTGCGCGGGCTCTCGCAGAAGACCGTGGCGGACATCGCGCTGCGGGCGCAGCGCCTCGGCCGGACGGGGCCGGCCAGGGCCGGCTGATCTCGCAGGAGCCCGGCCCGCGCGGCGGCGCCGCCGGCCCGGGGCGCGCCGCGCGACAGCGGATCCGCGCCGCGGCCCCCCCCCTGGCGAAAACTGAAACCGTACTTATAACAGTTCATGGCAGCGGCCGACGGGGCGGCCGGCGCCGAGCGGGCCCGTCGCGGCCGGGACCATCCATCCCCGAGATGCACCGAAAGGACAGCACCATGGCCAGCACGAACGTCATCGAGGTCAACGATCTGAACTTCGCGAAGGAGGTCCTGGAGACGCAGACGCCGGTGCTCGTGGACTTCTCCGCGTCGTGGTGCGGCCCCTGCAAGCGGCTCGCGCCCGTGGTCGACGAGATCGCCGACGAGACGGCGGGGCAGATCAAGGTGGTCAAGATCGACGTCGACGAGGCGCCCGCGATCACGAAGCAGCTCGGGATCCGGAGCGTGCCCACGGTGGTCGCCTTCCAGAACGGCGAGCCGTCAGGGAAGCACGTCGGCCTCGCCACCAAGAAGACGCTGCTCGCGCTCGTCGGGCGCTGAGCGCGCGCTCGTCGGACGCGCTGCGCCCGCGGCGCCCCGCGCGCCGCGGCCGGACGTGAGCGCACGAGCACCGCCGTGGGGCACCGCCGCCGAGCGCCCGACCTCTGCGCCCTTTCTCGCACCACCGCGCGCCGCCATGTCGGCAGCAGAGGCCTCGCGGGCAGCGTCGCTCGCGCGCTGCCCGCGCTGTCCGTGGACGCAGCACCCCGTTGACATCACCCCCCGATACGAGATCCTTCGGTCAAGGAAGCCCAGCAATCCGCAGCGCAGCTCGCGTCCGTCCGTCGATGGGTCCGGGGGCCGCCAACGCGGAGCCCTGCCGGTGCGGGGTCTTGCTGGCACGGCGCGACTGAGCCTGGCTTCCCGAAGGCCAATGGCTCTGTTCGACGACGATTTCGAGACGCTCGAGCAGCTCCCCGAGATGCGAAAATCGCGGGGAAGGGGCGGGGATTCGCACGGACAGAGCCCTGCGCCCGTGAACCCCGGGCGCGGCCGGGCGGAGCTCTCGGAGCTCACCGGCGACGGCCCCCGCTACGAGATGCGCGCGCTCCTCGGCGTCGGCGGGATGGGCGAGGTCCACTTCTGCCGGGACCGCCGCATCGGCCGCGACGTCGCCATGAAGGTCATCCGCGCCGAGCACCAGGGCGACACCACGCTCCGGCACCGGTTCATCCGCGAGGCGCGCGTCCAGGGCCAGCTCGAGCACCCCTCGATCGTGCCCGTCTACGACCTCGGCGTGGACGCCAAGGGCTCGGCGTACTTCACGATGAAGCGCCTCCGGGGCCTCACGCTCGCGCGGATCCTGAGCGAGCTCCGCGAGGGCGAGCCCGCGGCCCTGCAGAGCTTCTCGCGCCGCAAGCTCCTCACCGCGTTCTCCTCGATCTGCCTCGCCGTGGACTTCGCGCACGCGCGCGGCGTGCTGCACCGCGACCTCAAGCCCGCGAACATCATGCTCGGCGACTTCGGCGAGGTGTACCTGCTCGACTGGGGCGTCGCCAAGCTCATCGACACGCCGCTCCAGATGCTCGACATGGGCGAGGATCCCATGAGCACGAGGACCATCCCGGGCGATGTGCTCGGGACCCTCGGCTACATGTCGCCGGAGCAAGCGCAGGGGTGCGTCGACACGCTCGACCCGCGCAGCGACGTGTACTCGCTCGGCGCCATCCTCTTCGAGCTCCTCACGCTGCAGCCGCTCCACCCGAAGCGCGACCGCAACGAGATGCTGAGCTCGCTCCTGCAGGGCGCCGACGCGCGGGCGTCGGTGCGCGCGCCCGAGCGCGAGGTGCCCCCGGAGCTCGACGCGATCTGCCTGAATGCGACGCGGCGCGATCCGCTCGAGCGCTACCCGTCCGCCCGCGCGCTCTACGAGGCCGTCGAGCGGTTCCTCGACGGCGCCCGGGACGTCGAGCTGCGCCGCGACCTCGCCGCGCGGCACGCGAGCCTGGCCGAGGAGAAGGTGGAGAAGGCGCTCGCCGGCGGGAAGGAGGCCGAGAGCGCCCGGAAGACGCTGCTCAGCGAGGTCGGCCAGGCGCTCGCCCTCGACCCGTCCAACGAGCGCGCCCTCGAGACGCTCCGGCGCACGCTCACCGAGCCGCCGCGCGAGCTGCCGCAGGAGGTGCTCGCCGAGCTCGACGCGGCCGCGGCGGCGCGGCACCGGCTGCAGCTCCACGCGGGCGTCCGCGCCGAGCTGCTCGCGACGGCGATCGCGACGCTCGTGGCCGCGCTGTGGCTCGGCGTCCGGGAGTGGAAGGTCTTCGGCATGATCCTGGGGTTCACCGCCCTGGCGGCGGGGATGAAGCTCGTCGCGGCGCGCGTCGTCCACCGCCCCTCCGCGGAGTGGTACGCATACGCCGGGTTCGTCTTCAACGTGCTCGCGTTCCTGTTCGTCGGCCGCGGCTTCGGGCCGCTGCTCTTCATGCCGATGCTCCTCGTCATCTTCACGTACGGCAACTCGTTCACGTACAGGACCGCCTACCGCGTCGCCGTGGTCGTGACCGGGTGCGTCGCGGTGCTGCTCGCCACGTGGATCGAGTACGCGGGCGTCGTGCCGCGCTCCTACGAGTTCACCGACGGCGCGATGATCATCCTGCCCCAGGCGGTCGAGCACTCGAAGGTCCCGACGATGACGGCGCTGACGCTGGCGACCCTGTTCATGCTGGTCGTCCCGGCGTTCATGATGGGCCAGCACCAGCACGCCCTGCGCGACGCGGAGCGGCGCGCCTTCCTGCAGGCGTGGCAGCTCCGCCAGCTCCTGCCGGAGCGGGCGCAGCCGGGCGCCGTCGCCGGCCCCGGGTCGGAGCAGGCCACCACGCGCGGCCCGAGGAGGCCGCAGCGCGGGGCGCGCCGCGGCGCGCCGGGGTGAGCCTGCGAGCGCGGCGGCCTCAGTCCATCGGCCAGACGGCGAGCACCCAGACGGGCGCGCTGCCTCGGGCGGCCACGCGGATGGCCGCGCTCTCCTCGATGTCGGAGCAGAAGGCGACGCCGGCGCCCTCGCCGCGCTCGCCGGCGTCGTCGCGCGCGGCGCGGTCGCCCACCTCGGCCGAGATCCTGAGCACGCGCACATCGCCCCGGACCAGCGCCGCCGCGGCGAAGTAGCAGCGGCCCGGCTCGATCGGGACCGGGATGAGCGTGTCGCCCTGCGCGCCGACGGCCTCGGCGATCGCCTGCGCGCGCGGCGCGGGCGCGTGGCGGCGGTGCAGCGCGGCGGCCAGGCCGCCCCGGACGCGCGCGCCGAAGTGGCCGGGCACGAAGGCGGGCAGCGGCCAGTGCGCGTCGGACAGCACGACCTTCACCGGGCCCGCGGCGCCCAGGAAGGGCACCTCCACCACGGCCGGCTCGCCCAGGCAGAAGTCGAGCCGCGCGTCGGGCGCGTCGGACCGGTCGCGATCGAGCACCCGCCCCGAGCCGGCCTCGCGCGCCTCGGCGTCGACGTCGGTCGCGCGGCGCACGGTGGCGCGCGGCACCTGGGCCATCAGGTCGAGCCGGTGACAGCCCTCGGCGAGCTTGATCGAGAACTGCCCCGTCCCGACCACCGAGGCGTCCATCTCGGTCTGCACGACGCGCGAGGCCCCCTCCGCGCGCGCGCGCCGCGCGGCCCGCGCCGCCCGGGGGTCGAGCGGCCCGGGGTCGGCCGGCCGGCCCGGGTCGCCGCGCGGCGCGACCGGGCCGAACACCCGCTCCGGGAAGATCGACGCGATGCGCGCGGGCGGCCCGCTCGACGCCGCCACGACGATCTCGAAGGCCGCGCGCGGCGAGATCACGTCGATCACCACGCGGCGCAGCTCATCCCGCAGCGGACCGCACCGCGTGACCGAGGCAGCCCCGGCGACGCTGCGGACGCGGCGATCGTCCTCGGGCGCCTGGCCGCGCAGCCGGTGCGCGAGCGCCTCGAGCGCGGAGGTGTCGTCCAGGAGCGGCTCGGGCTCCAGCGTGAACTCCACGACGCGCGGCGCGAGGACCGCGACGGTGAGGCACTCGGCCACCGCCGCGGCCGCCGGATCGCCCGCGGCGCGCGCATCGCCGGCGGTACGCGCATCGCCGGCGGTACGCGCAGCGCCCGCGGTGCCCGCAGCGCCCGGAACGCCCGCGGTGCCCGCAGCGCCCGCGCCGCCCGCAGGACGCGCGCCGCCCGCGCCAGCGCGCGCCGGCGGCGGCGGGGACACCGCCACCGCCCTGGAGCGGCCGTGCTCGACGAAGATCGGGGGGAGGCGCGCGACCCGCGCGCCGGAGAGCGACCACATCCGCGCGAGGCGCGCGGCGTCGTCGCCGAGGTCCGCGCGCGCCGGGGCCGCCGTGAAGAGGCCGGCGAGCGCGGCCATGACGGAGACCGCGGAGGCCGCGGCGCGCGCGCCGCACGCGAGGCCCGGGGCCGCAGGGCGGCCCCGCTCGACGACGCCGCGCGCCGCTGCCATCACGCCTCCTCGCCTACGACCGGCTGCGCATCGCCTCGATGAGGATGCGCGCCACCTCCGGACGGGAGAACTCCGGCGGGGGCAGCTCGCCGCGCTGGAGCATCTCGCGCACCTTCGTACCGGACAGGTTGACCTGCGTCGACGCGTCGCCCGGCGCCGTCTTCGCGGTGGCCATCGCGCCGACCACCTTCGAGTAGAACGCGTTCTCGAAGCAGAGCGGCTGGATGCCGAGCTCCCCGGGGCTGAAGGCATTGAACAGCTCCTGCGCGTCGTACGTGCCGTAGTAGTTGCCGACGCCGGCGTGATCGCGCCCGACGATGAAGTGCGAGCAGCCGTAGTTCTTGCGCGCGATCGCGTGGAAGATCGCCTCGCGGGGCCCCGCGTAGCGCATCGCCGCCGGGTAGATCGAGAGGAGCACGCGATCCTTCACGTAGTAGTTCGCGATGAGCTCCTCGTAGCAGCGCATCCGCACGTCCGCCGGGATGTCGTCCGACTTGGTCGCGCCGACCAGCGGGTGGATCATCAGCCCGTCGCAGATCTCCAGCGCCGTCTTGGTGATGAACTCGTGCGCCCTGTGGATCGGGTTCCGCGTCTGGAAGCCGACGATGCGGCGCCACCCCTTCTCGGCGAAGTACGCCCGCGTCACGGCCGGGCTCCGGTCGTACGCCGGGAACGGCGACGCGACCGGCCGCTCGAGCACGCGGATCTCGCCGCCGACGTACACGGGCCCCGTGCTCATCAGGTAGGCGACGCCCGGGTGCTTCGTCTCGGTCGTCCGGAAGACCTCCTGCGCCTCGAGCTCCTTGTTCGGCCGCCACTTGTCGTTGAGTTCGATGACCGCGACGATGCGTCCGTCGCGCGCCCGGAGCGCGGCCTCGGCGCCCACGCGGAGCCCCTCCGCCGCCTGCTCCGAGACGGCGAGCGTGATCGGCATCGACCACGGGAGGCCGTTCTCGAGCCGCATCTCCCGCACGACGCGCAGGTAGTCCTTCGAGCTCATGAAGCCGCGCAGCGGCGAGAACGCCCCGACCGCGATCATCTCGACGTCGCTCTCCGTGCGCTCGTCGAGATCGATGACCGGCAGCCCCTTCGCCCGCTCCGCGAGCGCCGCCTTCTCCGCGCCCTCGACCCAGCGGCTCACGAGCTCGCCGCCGTGCGGCGCGATGAGCCCGCGGGCCCCCGCCGCCGCCGCGCCCGGCGCCACGGCCACGCCGCCGCGGCGCGGGATGTACCCGAGCTCCTCGAGCTTCGCGAGGATCTTGGCGAGGCTCTCCTCCTTGGTCTCCTTGTCCGTGTGGACGACCACCTCGGGGTTCTCGGGCGCCTCGTACGGGTCGTCGATGCCGGTGAAGTTCTTGATCTCGCCCGCGAGCGCCTTCTTGTAGAGCCCCTTCGCGTCGCGCTCGGTGAGCACGGGGATCGAGCAGGAGCAGTACACCTCGACGAAGTGGGGGATCTGGGCCCGCTGCTCGTCGCGGATCGCCTTGTACGGGCTGATGGCGGCCGTCATCGCGCACGCGCCCGAGCGGGCGATGAGCTTCGCCACGTATCCGATCCGCCGGATGTTCGTGTCGCGATCTTCCTTCGAGAACCCGAGGCCCTTCGAGAGGTTCGTGCGCACCTCGTCGCCGTCGAGCACCTCCACGTGGACGGCGCGGGCGCGGAGCTCGGCCGAAAGCATCGCCGCGAGCGTGCTCTTGCCAGCGCCGCTCAGACCGGTGAACCAGACAACAAAACCTGACATTTAGGCAACTCCTTCGGTGATCAAGGGACTAGGGGCTCGGCCTCTGGGCCTGGATGGCAGCGCCCTGCGAGTGACGCTGGCACGTGGGCCGCGGGCGCGCGCCCCGGCTCGACGAAAAAGCGACGCGGCCGCTCAATCGATGACGGAGAACGTCGACGCGACGAACGCGGCGCCGTCCCACACGAAGAGGCGGTGCTCGGCGATGTAGGGCCGGCCGTCCGGACGCCCCGCGCCGCCGCGCACGCTCGTGACGAGGAACGCGAGCGGGAAGGCCGGCCCGGGCCCCATCGTGATGGCGCCTCCCTCCTCGGCAGGCGGCTCGCCGCCGCTCATCATGGCGGCGTCGGTCGGGCTGAAGTACGCGCCGGCGTCGAGGTGCGAGTGATAGAGCACCTTGACGGGGCGGCCCTCCGAGGCCCCCTTCTCGACGGCATCGGAGAAGCGCTTGCCATTGAAGTCGAAGAACGTCCGCGCCGTCCGGAAGTAACGCTCCGGGTCGATGGCGTGGAGCTTGTTCGCGATGTTCTCCATCCGGACGTGCTCGTCGCAGAGCAGCGGCTCGGCCGCCGGCCCCTTGAGGTACCCGCACGCCTCCTCGTCGCGCGCGTAGCCGGCGAGCGCCTCGTCCTCGACCGCCTTGAGGACGCTGGACTTAAGGAACACCCCGCCCGCGGTCCAGGGGTGAGCTGTCACCATACGTAGCGCTTCTCCCATTTCATCGGTGCAAAGTAGCGATCGCCCCGGTCCGGGACAATCGCGACCACGCACCCGCCCTGCTGTTCGCGGTGCAGGCGCTTCGCCACCTCGACCGCCGCGAAGACGGCCGCGCCGCCCGAGTGCCCCACGTGGAGCGCCTCCTCGCGCGCGAGCTGGTCGGCCATGTCCCAGCCCTGCTCCGTCGTGATCCGCATCGTCTCGTGGTACGCGCTCGCGTCGTGGATGCCGGGGACGAGCGAGCTCGGCAGGTGCTTGAGCCCCTCCAGCCCGTGCAGCGCGTCGGCGGGCTCCACGGCGATGCAGCGGATCGGCCGGTGGTGCTCCCGGAGCCGCCGGCTCGTCCCGACGATGGTGCCGCTCGTGCCCAGCCCGGCGACGAAGTGCGTGATCCGGTCCCCGACGGCCTCGAGGATCTCCCTCGCCGTGCCGTGGTAGTGCGCGAGCGGGTTGTCCTCGTTCGAGTACTGGTCCGGGTAGAAGTACCGCTCCGGGTCCTGCTCGACCAGCGCGCGCACGTGGCGGATCGCGCCGTCGGAGCCCTCCATCGGGTCGCTGAAGATGAGCTCGGTGCCGAACGCCCGCGCGATGTCCTTGCGCGCCTTCGACACGTTCGACGGCATCACGAGCGCCACGCGGAAGCCCATCGCCGCGCCGAAGAGCGAGTAGGCGACGCCGGTGTTGCCGCTCGTCGAGTCGATCAGCGTCTTCTGGCTCGTCAGGCGGCCGTCCGCGGCCGCGCGGCTCATCATCCGCAGCGCGGCGCGGTCCTTCACGGAGCCGCCCGGGTTCGCGAACTCGAGCTTGGCGTACACCTCGACCGACGGCGCCTCGCGCGCCACGCGCGCGAGGCGCACGAGCGGCGTGTCGCCCACGGCGTCGACGACCGACGCCATCCGGCGGGAGCGGGCGAGCGAGCGCCTCACGACGGCCTGCCCTCCGCCGCGGCGCCGTGGAGCCCGAGCGCGGCGCGCAGCTCGGCGAGCGCCGCCCGCGCCCCGGCGAGCACGGCGCGCGCCGCCGGGGCACGGACGAGGTCCGCGGGCGCGAGCGCGTCGACGTCGATCGCGCCCTCCGCGAGCGCGCCGAAGCCGGCGCCGCGCGCGTAGCGCGCCGCCACCTCGTGCGCGAGCGGGGCCGCGCCCTCGCCGAGCACGCGCGCCGTCGCCGCCCCGAGCCTCGCCTGCCCCTCGGGGCCGATCTCCGCGAGGAGCACCTGGCGGAGGTAGCGCGGGTCGATCACCTCAGCCTCCGGCGATCGCGGGCACGATCGCGATCTGATCGCCGCCCTTCACCGGCGTCTTGAGCCCGTCGAGGAACCGGATGTCCTCGTCGCCGACGAAGATGTTCACGAAGCGCCGCACGCCCTTCTCGTCGAGGAGCCGGTCGCGGATGCCGGGGTAGCTCTTCTCGAGGTTCTCGATGATCTCGCCGACGGTGCCGCCGGCGGCGCTCACCTCGTCCTGCCCGCCGGTGAGGGTGCGGAGGGGGGTCGGGATGCGGACGGTCGCGGTTTCAGCCATGGTCTTGCTCTCCAGTGTTGAGGTGGGCCGGGGAGCCGCTCCCGCGGTCCCCTTCAGCGCACGAGATGACATAGCGGGATACGTCGAGGGTCGCGATCGTGGCGCGCTCGCCGCACAGGGCGCAGCCGGGCCGCGCCGCGACGGCGACGCTCCGCAGCGTGTCCGAGCGGCCGTCGTAGGTCGCGATCCGGCCGAACACCGACGCGTCGCCCGCGAGGATCGCGAGCGCCCGGTCGGCCGCGATCGCGCCGGCCACGCCGCACACCGGGCCCGCCACCCCGGCCGTCGCGCAGTCCGGCGCCTGCCCGGCGGGCAGGTCCTCGAAGAGGCAGCGGTAGCAGGGGGCGCCGGGCCCCGGCGCGGCCATCACGGTCGCGCGCCAGCGCACCGCGGCGGCGTGCACGACCGGCGCGCCGGCGAGGTGGCAGGCGTCGGCGATCAGGAAGCGCGACGCGAAGTTGTCGGTCGCGTCGACGACGACCGAGACGCCGTCCAGGAGGTCGGCGGCCGTGGTCGGCGTGAAGCGGCCGGGCCGGCGGTCCACGCGGATCCCGGGGAACCTCCGGCCGAGCGCCTCGGCGAACGCGTCCAGCTTGGGGCGGCCGAGGTCGGCGTCGTCGAACAGGATCTGCCGGTGCAGGTTGGTGATCTCGACCTGGTCGTCGTCGGTGATCCGGAGGTCGCGGACCCCGGCGGCGGCGAGCGCGAGCGCGGCGGGGTGCGCGATGCCCCCCGCCCCGACGACGAGCGCGCACCCGCGGATCGCCTCGCCGCCGCCGCTCATCGGAAGTACTCGTCGAGGCTGAAGTACCGCTCGCCGGTGTCGCAGAGGACGGTCACGACGCACGCGTCCGGGCCGAGCTCGCGGGCGACGTCGAGCGCCACCCGCACCGCGGCGCCGGCGCTGATGCCGACGAGCAGGCCCTCCTGCCTGGCGAGCGCCGCCTTCGTCTCGTACGCGGCGCGATCGGTCACGGTGCGCACCTCGTCGACGACGCTCGCGTCGTAGTTGTCGGGCACGAACCCGGCCGCGAGCCCCTGGATCTTGGTGGGCCCGCGCTCGCCCCGCGAGATCGTCGCGCACGACTCCGGCTCCACCGCGATGACGCGCGTGGCCGGGCGCACCCGCTTGAGCACGCGCCCGATCCCGCTCACCGAGCCGCCCGTGCCCACGCCGGCCACGAACGCGTCGATCGTCAGCGACCGCCGGGGGCCGCTGCTGGCCGTGCCGGGCGGGTCGAGGTCGGCCATGGCGTGCAGGATCTCCCGCGCGGTCGTCTCGGCGTGCGCGCGCGGGTTGTCGGGGTTGTCGAACTGGCTCGGCAGGATCGCGCCCGGGATCTCCGCCGCGAGCGCGCGCGCCTTGGCGATGGCGCCCTCCATCTGCAGCTCGGGCTCGGTGAGCACGACCTCGGCGCCGTAGGCCTCGAGGAGCTGGCGCCGCTCGAGGCTCATGCTCGCGGGCATCGTCAGGATGCACCGGTAGCCCTTGGCCGCGCAGACGATCGCGAGCCCGATGCCGGTGTTGCCGGACGTGGGCTCGATGATCACGCCCGAGCCCGGGCGCAGCTCGCCGCGCGCCTCGGCGCCCTCGATCATCGCGAGGCAGATGCGGTCCTTCAGCGAGCCGCCCGGGTTCTGCTGCTCGGCCTTGCCGAAGACGCGCCCCCGCGGCGCCTCCGCGTCGAGGCGCCGGATCTCGAAGAGCGGCGTGTCGCCCACGAGATCGAGCACGCTCTCGACGACGCGCGGGTGCGAGGGCAACGGGGGGAGCGCGGTCGCCGCCGCGGGGCGGTCGCCGGAGAAGTGCACGGTCGGGTCGGGCTTGCTCATGGCGGTCGGCTCAGATCACGTAGGTCGACCGCTCGGGCCGCCCCTTGCGGCGGACGCCGAGCGCGACCCCTCGCTCGCAGACGTCGGCGATCGACACCGAGTCGAAGCAGCGCTCGATCGCCGCCGCGAGATCCTGGAACACGGAGGTGAGCGGGTCGGGCGGCGCGCTCCCCGGGCGCTCGTCGTCCGGCGCGAGCACCGCGACCGGCCCCTCGAGCGCGCGGACCACGTCGCCCAGGCTGATCTCGCTCGCGGGCCGCGCGAGGTGGTAGCCGCCGCGCGGCCCCCGCTTCGAGCTGATGAGCCCGGCCTTCTTCAGGTCCTGGAAGATCTGCTCCAGGAAGCGGGCCGGGATGAGCTCCCGCTCGGAGATCTCGCGGATCTGCGTCGGCCGCCCCTCGTTGTGGAACGCAATGTCGAACAATGCGCGCACCCCGTAGCGACCCTTGTTCGAGAGCTTCACCGCCATCGATATGCATTGGTACATCGGAGAAGTCAAGAACAGCCCGATCCACGACTTGACGTTGTTCTCGTACGACGACGCACCGGCCCGCACCGCGGAGGCCGCCTGGTCGGGGTGAAATTGCCAGCCGAGCTTCATCGATCGCCGGATCGCCGCGACGCGGCTTCGGCTTCCTGTTGAACCGGAAGGGACGGGTTCAGTAGCTTCGAATCCATCGAGGCTGCGAGTCGCCGCGCGTGGCCGCATGGGCGCGCGGAACGCGATCGGCGCGCATGCGCCGCATTGTTCGGGCCGCGGCGCACCAACCTAGGAGTCGGCCGGTGGCTTTCTATCAAGACCCCCCCACGCTCGGGAACCAGTACGACGACGACCGGGTGCTGCGGTCGTACCTCGCGCGCGCGCTGCCGCGGGACGTGGCCGCGGCGATCACCCCCTCGCTGCGCGAGATGGGCGCGCTCGCCGGCGGCCCCCTGTACCGGCTGCAGCTCGCGGACCGCACGAGCGAGCCGACGCTCACGTCGTGGGACGCCTGGGGCAGGCGGGTCGACCACGTCGAGGTCACGGCGCTCTGGAAGGAGGCGGCGCGGATCGCCTGCGAGCACGGGGTCGTGGCCACGGCGTACGAGCGGGCGCACGGGGCGTTCTCGCGCATCCACCAGTTCGCGCTCGCGTACCTGTTCGACGCGTCGAGCGACGTCTACACGTGCCCGCTCGCGATGACCGACGGCGCCGCGCGGGCGCTGCTGGAGAGCGGCAACCGCGCGCTCATCGACCGCGCCGTCCCGCGGCTCACGACCCGCGATCCGGCGAGCGCCTGGACGTCGGGCCAGTGGATGACGGAGCGGACCGGCGGCTCGGACGTGGGGAGGACGGAGACCGTCGCGCGGCCCGGACCGGACGGGACCTACCGGCTCCACGGGACGAAGTGGTTCGCCTCGGCCGCCACGTCCGAGATGGCGCTCGCCCTGGCGCGGCCCGAGGGCAACCCGGAGGGCAGCCGCGGCCTCGCGCTGTTCTACGTCGAGCTCGCGGGCGAGGGCGGCCGGCGCGAGGGCGTGGTGCTCCACCGGCTGAAGGACAAGCTCGGCACGCGCAAGCTCCCGACCGCCGAGATCGGGCTCGAGGGCGTGCTCGCGACGCCGGTTACCGGGCTCACGAACGGCGTCCGGGCGATCGCGCCGATGCTGAACGTGACGCGCACGTGGAACGCGGTCGCCGCGGTCGCCGGGATGCGCCGGGGGCTCGCGCTGGCGCGCTCCTACGCCCGGCGCCGCGTGCAGTTCGGCACCGCGCTCGCGGACAAGCCGCTCCACATGGACACGCTCGCCGAGCTCCAGGCCGAGTTCGAGGGCGCCTTCCACCTCACCTTCCGCGCCATCGAGCTGCTCGGGCGCGAGGAGACGGGCTCGCTCACCGAGTCGGAGGCGAAGCTGCTCCGGCTGCTCGTGCCGATCGCGAAGCTGACGACCGCCAAGCAGGCGGTCGCGGTGCTGAGCGAGGTGCTCGAGGCGTTCGGCGGGGCCGGCTACGTGGAGGACACGGGCCTGCCGCGCCTCCTCCGGGACGCGCAGGTGCTGCCGATCTGGGAGGGCACGACGAACGTGCTCGCCCTCGACGCGCTGCGCGTGATCATGAAGGACAGCTCGCTCGACGTGCTGGCGGCCGAGGTGGCGCGCCTGCTCACCGGCGTGGTCGAGCCGAAGCTCGCCGAGGCCGAGACGGCCGCGTCGCGCGCCGTGTCCCACGCGCGCGCGTGGATCAAGGAGATGGCGGGCACCGACCGCCCGGGGCTCGAGGCGGGCGCCCGGCGGGTGGCGATCACGCTCGGCCGGGCGCTGGAGCTCGCGCTGCTCGTGCGCCACGCGGCGTGGGCGATGGACCGCGAGCGCAGCCGGACCGCGCTGGCCGCGGCGGTCCAGTTCACGCGCAACGGCGTCGACTGCATCCGCGACCACGACCGCGACACCATCGAGGCGCTCGCCGAGGTGGGGCAGACGCCCGACACCTGAACACGCGACGCCCACGAACACTGAACAGAACCCCCATCACCCCCACCGCGGACGCCTGCCAGCCCCTCGATCCGTCCTCGTCCGCACGGGGCGACGATTTTTCCATCCTCCTGGCGCGCACCGATCTCCACCAAAAATTCAATTGATTGCGGCCACTTACAAGAAAACGCCGCTGCGAGCTCGGGACGAGATTTGTCCTATCGTCGCGCGAAGGCACTAGACGGAACTAACTGAACGGGCATACAGTAATGCCGTTGCTGCGGCGCTGAACGCGTGCCCGCGGGGACGACGTGCGAGCGGCCTGGCCATGGGAGGTCGGCGCCGCGGGCCCGGTGCCCCCGGCGGGTGAGATCCGCCTGCGGGCGCCGATTCCGGCGCCGGTGAGGGACCTCGTCCGCCCTGGGGACGGCTCGGGCTCGCGCGGCCCCGGAGCACGCGTGCGGCGTTCGCCAGCGCACACGACGAGCTTGCGAAGGGGCGAGATGAAGACGGAATACACGCTGCTGTCCGGCGAGACGGTCGAGTTCGCGACGCCGGTCGGCGAGCTCGGCGACTTTCTGCGCCGGGTGCTGGCGGCGGCGAAGGAGCCCTCGGTGACCGAGGCCGACCTGAACGATCTGGTGTTCGGCCCGGAGAACCCGCTGCTGAACAGGACGGTGATGGCCGGCCGGAGCGTCGCGACCGCCGAGGTGTATCGCGATCCGATCTTCCACGTGATGCTCGACTGCATCGCGCGCAAGCGGCGGCCGACGGAGCCCGCGGCGTCGTCGCGGGCGCGTTACACGATGACGGTGCCCGACGCGGCGCAGCAGCTCGGCATCTCGGAGAGCGCGGTGCGCCAGGCCATCTACGCGGGCCGCCTGCGCGCGAGCAAGGAGGGCGGGACGTACTACCTGGACCCGCGCTCGGTCGGGGGCTACCGCGTGAGCAAGCGAGGGCCAAGGCGGCAGGATCAGGCGGCCAAGGGCCCGCCCGGGGGCGTGCTCGACGCGCGCATCGGCTCGGGGCCGGACGCGAGCTTCCGGGTGAAGCACAGCCGCGACGAGTTCGAGCTCACGGAGCGGCACGGCGCGGAGTGGACAGGCACCATCCCGCCGGGGTGGCGGCGCATCGCCATCCTCGGCACGACGAAGGAGCGCTCGCGCTACTGGGAGATCGAGCCCGCCGAGGGCGAGAGCGTCCTGCACTTCGAGGGCTTCTATCTCCGCGGGGGCTTCCGCATCGTCGAGACCGTGAGCACCTCGCAGCGCGCCGAGGCGGCGTTCAAGGCGTTCCAGCCGCGCTGAACGCGGGGAGCTCGTCAGGTCATTTCGCCTCGCGCTCGCCCGTCAGCAGATCGTAGAGATCCGGCGCGAAGGCCGCGGCGACGCAGCACTCGACCTCCTCCGCCGTGGCGCACGTGAGCGCCTCGGCCGCGACCGCCTCGGCCTCCGCGACCGTGACGCGCCGGAGCGTCTCCTTGATCTCGGGGATCGCCGCGGCCTCCATCGAGAAATCGCGGATGCCGAGGCCGAGCAGGAGCAGCGCGGCCAGCGGATCGCTCGCCATCGCGCCGCAGATGGAGACCGGGCGGTCGAAATCCTGCCCCGCCTGGATCACCTTCGAGATCAGCCGGAGGATCGACGGATCGAACGGCGAGGCCAGGTACGCGAGCGAGCGGCTCGTCCGGTCGACCGCGAGCGCGTACTGGATGAGGTCGTTCGTCCCCAGGCTCAGGAACGCGGCCTCGCGCGCGAAGTGGTCGACCATGATCGCGGCCGCGGGCACCTCGATCATCACGCCGAGCGGGATCTCGTCGGCGCACGGCTGCCCGCGGGCGCGCACCTGCTCCTGCGCGCGGCGGAGCAGCGCGCGCACCTGCCGGAGCTCGCCCAGGCCGGCGACCATGGGGATCATGATCCGCACGTCGCCGTACGCGGAGGCGCGCACCATGGCGCGCAGGTGCTCGAGGAACACGTCGGGGCGCGAGAGCGCGAGCCGGACGGCGCGGAGGCCGAGCATCGGGTTCATCTCGGGCGGCACCTGGAAGGTGGAGACGAACTTGTCGCCGCCGATGTCGAACGTGCGCAGCGTGACCGGCTTCGGGCGGAGCGCCTCGACCACGGCGCGGAAGATCTCGAACTGCTGCTCCTCCGAGGGCGGGGACGTGCGATCGATGTAGAGGAACTCGGTCCGGTAGAGGCCGATGCCCTCGGCGCCCTGGTCGCGCGCGAGGATCGCCTCGGCCGGGAGCTCGACGTTGGCCCGGAGCGAGACCCGGATGCCGTCCTTCGTCTGGGCCGCGCGGTGGCGGGCCTCGGCGAGCTCCTTGGCGAGCGCGACGTGGCGCTCGGCGCGCGCCCGCGCCTCGGCGAGCTCGACCGGCCCCGGGCGCACGATCACCGCGCCGCGCAGGCCGTCGATCACGATGAGGTCGCCCGTCGACACGCGCTGCAGGAGGTCGCTGACGCCCACCACGGCCGGGATCTCCAGCGCGCGGGCCATGATCGAGGTGTGGCTCGTGCGGGTCCCGACCTCCGTGACGAAGCCGACGACCGGCTCCTCGACCATCGCGGCGGTGTCGGCCGGCGACAGGTCGTGCGCCACGAGGATCGTCGGCCCGGAGAAGCGCGGGAGCGTGGCGCCGAGCGTCGCCGGCAGGACGCTCACGCCCTGCAGCTCGCTCAGGCTGCGGGTCGAGAGCGGCGAGGCGTCCGGCGAGGACGGCGGCTCCTTCGGCGGGGCGCTGAACGCGCGCAGCAGGCGCTCGGCGACGAACGTGAGATCATGGCTGCGCTCGCGCAGGTACGGGTCGTCGAGCGAGGCGAAGCGCGCCGCGATCGCGTCGCACGCGACGGCGACCGCCCACTCGGCGCAGCGCCGCTCCTCGGTGACCTGGCGCTCCACGGCGTCGGCGAGCGCCTCGTCGCCGAGCATCAGCAGGTAGGCCTCGAGGATCGACGCCTCGGCGCGGTGATCGCCGACGCGCTTCGCCATGTCGCGGAGCTCGCCCTGGGCGCGCTCGACCGCGGCCGCGAAGCGCGCGAGCTCGGCCTTGACCTCGCCGGAGCCGACGCGGCGGCGCGGGTGCTCCGCCCTCTTCGCGCCGACGACGACCGCGGTGCCGATGGCGACCCCGGGCGAGCCGGCGATGCCCCGCAGCGTCTCCATCCGGGCGCCGGGCGCCGTCGAGTCGCACCGACAGCCTGACGCCATCGCCTCCCCCCGCGCGCCGGGCGCCGCCGGGTCGCCCCGGCCGCCTGGCGCCAACCCCTCCCCCCGCGCGCCGGGCGCCGCCGGGTCGCCCCGGGCAGCGTCCGCCGGGACTGGAGGATCGCCTGGACCCTCCGCGGAGAGCGCGTTCGGGCCGCGCGTCACTCGGGCTCTCCGAAGCGCGACGCGATGAGCTCGCCGATGGCGGACACCGCCTCGGCGGCCTGGTCCCCGGTCGCGTGGACCTCGATCTGGGTGCCCATCGAGCCGCAGAGCAGCAGCACCCCCATCACGCTCTTCGCGTTCGCCGACTGCCCGTCGGGGCCGGACAGGGAGATCTCGCAATCGTACCGCCCGGCGAGCTGCACGAGCTTCGTGGCTGCGCGGGCGTGCAGCCCCCGCGCGTTGATGATGGTGAACCGCCTCGTCACCGCGTCGCTCGTCACCGCTCGCCCCCCGTCACGCTCTCCTCCGGCGCCGGGCGGGGCTCCGGCGCGGCCGCCCCCGGCTGCGCCCGTCGGAGGTCGGCGCCCGCGACCCCGGCCATGACCTCGCCCGCCCCCGAGGGTACTACACTCGCGCTCGCTCGAGCGACGTCCCGATGCACGACCGTGATCGGGAGCCCCGTCTTCCGCCGGAGGCTGTCGCTGAGCACGTTGGTGAGCACGACGGATCGGTGCCGGCCGCCGGTGCACCCGATGCCGACGGTCAGGTAGCTCTTTCCTTCGCTGGCGTAGCGCGGCATGCAGAACGAGAGCAGCTGCTCTGTTCTGCTGATGAACTCGAGGGCGTCTCCGTTCCTCAGGATGTAGTCCCGGACGGGCTCGTCGTTGCCGGTCAGCTCCCGGAGGCCGTGGACGAAATAGGGGTTGTCGAGGAAGCGGACGTCGAAGAGCAGATCCGCGTCGAGCGGGATGCCGTACTTGTAACCGAACGAGACGAACCGGGTGGACATCCGGGGCACGTCGACCTTCCCCGGGCGCAGCCGCTCGATGACCACGCGGCGCAGGTCGTGCGTCGACAGGCGCGTGGTGTCGAGCTGGATGGTGGCCCTGGCCCGCAGCGACGCGAGCCGCTCGCGCTCGAGCAGCACCCCGTCGAGCATCGCGATGGCGCCGCTGCCGCCCGTCGTCAGCGGGTGCGGGCGCCTGGTCTCGCTGAAGCGCCGGAGCAGCGTCTCGTCCGAGGCGTCCAGGAACAGGATCACCACGTCGCGGCCGACCCGGATGGAGTCGAGCGCCGCCGTCGCGCCCGCGAGGAACGAGCCGACCCGGACGTCGATGCCGAGCCCGATCCGGGTGATCCCGCCCGCCTCACACGCCTCCACCGCCGGCCGGACGAGCGAGGTGGGCAGGTTGTCGACGCAGAAGAAGCCGAGATCCTCGAGGGCGTGGAGCGCCGTCGACTTGCCCGCGCCGGACAGGCCCGTGACGACGACGACGCGCCCCGGCGCGCTCGCGGCCGGGCCCTGCTGGGCGCTCTTGCTCGTGTCGCTCACCCTCGCCTCCTCGGCCGCGGCAGGCTCACCGACGATTCGGTCGCGACGAACCCGGAGCCCGGGCGATCCGGGGGCGGGTGGCCCCGCTCCCCGGGCTGCCGGAAGGCGCTGCTGGGCGGATGGTGCGGCTCCACGCCGCCGGCAGGCCGCGGGGCGCGGAGCGCGCCGGGCTGCGCCGCCCCCCGCGGCGACGGTTCCTCCGCGAGCGTCACCGGCGGCGGCACGGACGACTCCTCCTGCGAGCGATCGCGGAGCAGCTCGCCCTCGACGTTGCCGAAGAACTCGCGCGCCGCGTGGAACCCGGCGTTCCTCAGCAGCTCGTTGCGGGCGGCGACCTCGAGGATCGACGCCATGTCGCGGCCAGGACGCACCGGGATCACGAGCTCCCGGATCCGCACGCCGAGGATGGTGTGGTAGCGATCGTCCAGCCCGAGCCGGTCGTACTCGGTCTCCCTCGACCACTCGACCAGCTTGACCACGACGTCGATCCGCTTGCGCTCGCGGATCGAGGTGACGCCGAAGAGATCCTTCACGTTGAGGATGCCGAGGCCGCGCACCTCGAGGTGGTACCGGAGCAGCTCCGCCGGGGCGCCGAAGATCATGCCGGGCGGGCGGTAGTCGCACTCGACCGCGTCGTCGGCCACGAGCCTGTGGCCGCGCATCACGAGATCGAGCGCGCACTCGCTCTTGCCGATCGCGCTCGACCCCATGAGCAGGAGGCCCACGCCGAAGACGTCGACGAGCACGCCGTGGAGGCGCAGCCGCGGCGCCAGCCGGTCGTCGAGCAGCGCGTGGAGCGCGGTGATCGTGGCGCTCGATCGCACCGCCGAGACGAGCAGGGGCGTCCCGGTCTCCTCCGCGCACTGCGCGAGCTCCGGCACGGGGACGGCGCCGGCGCCGGGCGCGCTCGCCTCGAGCGGCTGGTCGCCCTGCGTGAGGATGAGGCACGACAGGCCGAGCCCGAAGAAGCCGCGCAGCGACAGGAGCCGGTCCTCGCGGGAGAGCTTGTGGAGGAACGAGAGCTCGGTCTGCCCGAGGATCTGCACGCGCGTCGGGACGATGCCGTGGAAGTGGCCGACGAGCGCGAGCCCCGACTTCTGGATGCGGGGGTTCATGACGAGCCGATCGAGGCCCGCGGCGCCCGCCAGCAGCGTGAGCTCGATGCCGAGCGCCTCGTCGGCCATCAGGCTCCGCACGGAGATCGAGGGCTGGTCGAGCCGCACCGCTCCGGCGGAGCGCGGCGCCCGCCCGCCCCCGCGCCCCTCGTGCCTGCCGCCGTGCTCTCCGGTCATGACGTCGACCTCCCCTCCTCCGCGGCGATGAGATCGAACGCCGCGCGCCCCGTCGAGGCGCCGAGCAGCCGCCTCCGGAAGGCCTCGTCACGCAGCAGGCGGGAGATGCGCGCCAGCGTCTTGAGGTGCTCCCCGGTGGCCCGCTTCGGCCCGATCACGGCGACGAGGATGGACACCGGCGCCCCGTCGATCGCGTCGAAGTCGATCGGCTTCGGGCAGAGCAGGACGGCGCCGGTCAATCGCTCGACGCCCTCCATGGCGCCGTGGGGGATGGCCACCCCGCCCCCGACGCCCGTGGACTGCAGACGCTCGCGCTCGACGAGCACCCGCTCGATGTCCTCGGTCTCGACCCTCTGCTGTCCTGCCGCGAGCAGGGCGGCGAGCCGGCGGAGGGCCTCCGCCTTGGAGCGGACGAGCCCCTCCTGCTCGCTGGCGACGGAGACCTGGTGCGCGGACAAGATGTCGCAGACTTGCATGCTGATTTCGGCGCTCTAACGAGGTGAGAGGGCACGGGGACGGCGCACGCGGAGCTCGGCGAGGGGCCGAGCGTGCCGATGGATCCATCGTACCCTGAGGACCTCGGGGACGCGACTCAAGGAGGCTATCGCGGCGAGGCGTCCCGGAGGGCGGTGATGTTCAGCCTCGCCGCCGGCGCGGGGCTGCCGCGCGCCCGCTCCGGCCGAGGAGGGCAGCGCGCCCCGGCCCCGGGCACCACCTGCCCGGGGCCGGTGGGTGCGCCGCGCGTCGCTCTCTGGCGAGCGTCCGGCGCAGCCTCAACCGGGCGCCCGGCGCAGCCTCAGCGGCGAACGCGGCGGCTCACGAGCGAGAGCGCGCCGCCGCCTCCACTTCCCGTTCCACCTCGGCGGCGTACTCGCCGGCGCTCGTGCCGCCGCGCTTGCGCGCTATGGTGTGCCCCTTGCCATCGCGGATCTGCCGCTCGAGCTTGTCGTGCACCATGTCGATCGACGCGTACATGTCCTCGCCCCGCTCGGTCGCCTGAAACGCCAGGCTGCCGGAGGAGATGCGGACGTCGGCGACGTGGGTCAGCCCCTCGACGGAGAGGGTCACCTGCGCCGTCATCGCCTGACGGAGAAATTTCTGGAGTTTGGCGACCTTCTCGTGCGCGTACTTCTTGACGGCCTCGGTACCCACCATGTGCCGGAACGTGATCGTGATGTTCATCGGGCCCAGCCTTCCTTCCCTGACGCGTAGAGGAAACCATCGACTACGGCTACAGAGCACCCCTCCATCTCCATAATAACACTAACCTCCAGCTCGGGTCTGCCCTCAAAGCAGCGCATCGTTTTGTTCATGTCGGTCCCGGTGAGCGCGCCGCCGGGACGCTCTGCGTCAGCGAGATCAACAAGGCATGGCGCGGCCGGCTTGTTCCAGCGCCCGGCGCACCGTGTGCGGGGCGTGACCCGAGGCCAGGGCGATCTCGCCGACGGTGGGCCTGCGCCCGAGCTCGGAGGTGAGCCGCCGCGCGCTGACGAGGACGGCGCGGAGCACCTCGACGTCGCCCGACTCGAGCGGCTCGGCGACGCGCAGGCCCGCGGCCTCGAGACGGTCGATGAGGTGCTCCACGTCCTCGTACGAGACCGGCCGTCGACCCACGACCTCGGCGATGTCGTTGAGGTCCACCCGGCCGGTCGGCTGATGGCGTGTGAGGAGCTCCTGGAAAATGTCGTCGATGACAGGCCGCACGGAGCCAGGGTGGCACCTGCGCGCCGCGCGCGCACGCCGGGGCGCGCTCCCGGGAGCGCGGCGCCCCGAGCGCCCCGCCCGCCCGCGCGCGGTCAGGCAAGCCTGCCTGGCCTCGCGAGGCGCGCGGAGGGCCACCGCCCCGGTCGCGCCCGCCCCCCTCATGACGCGCTGCAGGCAGGGAGCGCCCGGCGCGCGCGCCGCCATCGCCCCTCGTCGGTCAGGCGGCGCCCGCGCCGCGAACACGGGGCCAGGATCGACACGACGGCTCGATCGAGCTGATAGGATCGGGAGATCCCCATGCGCTGGGCTCCTCCCGACTCGCGTTCACGCCATGCGATCCGCGACCATATCGCGGCGAACCTCGACCCGGTCGCCGATCACCAGGAGATCACCTTCCTCTCGACATGCCATGATTTCCCCTGGGACACGCGGCGCGCCCTGGAGCTCGCGCTGCTCCGCGTCTTCGGCGTCGCCAGCACATCGGCGCTCCTGGTGCAGACTGGCGAGCTCCTCGTGCGGACGCAGAAGCGTTATGACGACACGGTCCTCCTCCTCGCCGAGATGCTGGAGAACGGATATGACAGCGAGCGCGGACGGGCGGCGCTGCGGCGCATGAACCGGCAGCACCATCGTCACGTCATCCCGAACGACGAGTACCTCTACACGCTATCGACGTTCATCTTCGAGCCCATCCGCTGGAACGAGCGCTTCGGCTGGCGCAAGCTGATCGAGAAAGAAAAGCTCGCGTCGTATCATTACTGGAAGCAGGTCGGAGCGCTCATGAACATCAAGGACATCCCGCCGAGCTACGAGGCGTTCGAGCGCTTCAACCTCGATTACGAGGCGGAGCACCTCTGGTTCTCGGAGGACAACCGCAGGCTCGCCGTGGCGACGCGGGACATGATGCTGGGCTGGGTGCTGCCGAGAGCCCTGTGGCCGCTCGGGGCGGCGGTCATGCACGCGCTCCTCGACGATCGCCTGCTCGAGGCGGTCGGGCTGCCGCGTCCGTCCCGCGCGATGCGCCGCATCGTCGAGGCGGCGCTACGCGCGCGCGGCTCCCTGCTGCGGGCGATGCCGCCCCGGCGCTCGCCGCACCTCATCACGAAGAAGAGGAACCGCACCTACCCGGACGGCTACCGCATCGAGGACCTCGGCGCGCGGTGACGAGCACACCTCTGCTCTCAAAGCAAGCCCGCTCTTGCGGCCAGGGAGGCTCGAGAAGCTCTTTTCAGAGAGGTTTCAGAGATTCGTTCAGGGACGTTTGAGATGCTTTTCAGAGAGGTTTCAGAGATTCGTTCAGGGACATTTGAGATTCTTTTCAGAGAGGTCCCAGAGGTTCTTTTTCATGAATGTTTCAGGAACGATTCAGGGTAGCTGGCGGCGCAGGAACTTCAGGGCCTCACGCGCGGCCGGGCTCACCGGCTCGTAGGCGTCCGGGGTCTTCCTGAGCACGGCCCCGACCGGCTCCCCGGCGCGGACGCCGAGGATGCGCTCGACATCCTCCAGCAGCGATTGCATGGAATCGAAGCGGTTCCCGGGCAGCTTGCGCAGCGCCGTCTCGACCAGCGCCTCGACGCGGGGATCGATGTCGGGGCGGAGCGCGCTCAGCCGGGGAGCCGGGGCGCAGGCGTGCTGGGCGACGACCACCACGTCGTCCGGCGAGGAGAACGGCAGCTGGCCAGTGAGCATGCGGAACAGGGTGACGCCGAGGGCGTAGACGTCGGTGCGGCCGTCGATGGGATCCGCGAGGGCCTGCTCCGGGGCCATGTAGGGGACCGTGCCGAGCACGATGCCGGTCGCGGTCGCGGGGCCCGATCGCACCTTCGCGAAGCCGAAGTCCATCATCTTGAGCACGCGCGGGCCGCCCCCGGCGCTGACGAGAAACATGTTGTCCGGCTTCACGTCGCGGTGGATGATGCCGGCCGCGTGCGCGGCGGCGAGCGCCGACGCCGCCTGCCGTACCAGCGACAGCGCCATTGCCTCGCACACCGCCCCCTCGCGCCGGAGCAGCGCGCCCACGGACTCGCCCGTGAGCAGCTCCAGCACGATGAACGGAGCGCCGTCCGCGCGCTCGCCCGCGTCGAGGACCTGGATGATGTTGGGGTGCCCGAGCTCGGCCGCCACCTCGAGCTCGCGGAGGAAGCGCGCCCGCTGGGCCCGGTCCGCGGCGAAGCTGCGGTTCAAGATCTTGATCGCGACCTGCTCTCTCGTGCGGCTGTCCGCCGCGAGGTAGACGCGCGACATGCCGCCGGCGCCGATGAAGCCCTGGATCACATACCGATCCTCCAGGACGGCGCCGAACTGCCGCGTCGGCCTCGCCGGCGGGGCGGCCGAGAGGGTCTGAACCAGGCGGGCGCCGTCCTCGGGGCAGAAGCCATAGGACCGGTCGGCGTACGCGCGGCGGCAGCGCGGGCAGATCATGGCGCGCGTCATCATGACGGCGGGCGCGAGATTCCTCAAGACGCAAGGGGCCTCGAGCATTGTCCGCCCCGGCTGCGGTCATGGGGCGTCTCGCCGCCAAAGCGTGGTAGATCGCCGAGCGGACGTCGGCAATACGTGCGACTCTCCCTGGCCGCACGATTCACCCCGAGACCGAGAGACAGCCCGTGACCTCACAGAAACATCCCGCGACCCTCATCCCCGGAGACGGCATCGGCCCCGAGATCGTGGAGGCGACGCTGCGCGCCCTCGACGCGCTCGGCGCGCCTTTCGAATGGGAGACGTGCGTGGCCGGCATGGCCGGCGTCAAGGAGTTCGGCGACCCGCTGCCCCGGGTCACGCTCGACAGCATCCACCGCACGCAGCTCGCGCTCAAGGGGCCGCTCGAGACGCCGATCGGCGGCGGATACCGCTCCTCCAACGTGCGCCTGCGGCAGGAATTCAAGCTCTACGCCAACGTGCGGCCCGCGCGCACGCTGATCCCCGGCGGCCGCTACGAGAACATCGACATCGTGCTCGTGCGCGAGAACCTCGAGGGCCTGTACGTGGGCTTCGAGCACTACATCCCCATCGGCAGCGACGAGCACGCGGTCGCGATCGGCTCCGGCGTGAACACCCGCGTGGGCTCGCGCCGCATCGCCGAGTTCGCGTACGACTACGCGGAGAAGCACGGCCGCAAGAAGGTCACCATCGTCCACAAGGCCAACATCATGAAGGCCCTCACCGGCCTGTTCCTGGACACGTCGCGCGAGGTGGCCAGGACCTACGCCGGCCGCGTCGACACCGACGAGCGCATCGTGGACGCGTGCGCCATGCAGCTCGTCCTGAACCCGTGGCAGTTCGACGTCATCGTCACGACCAACCTGTTCGGCGACATCCTGTCGGACGAGCTCGCGGGCCTCGTCGGCGGCCTCGGCATGGCGCCGGGCGCGAACATCGGACAGCACGCCGCGATCTTCGAGGCGGTGCACGGCTCGGCGCCGGACATCGCCGGCAAGGGCGTCGCGAACCCCATCGCGCTGATGCTCGCCGCCGCGATGATGCTCGATCACGTGGGCCAGCGGGAGCTCGCCGGTCGCCTCCGCGCCGCCATCGACGCGGCGCTGAACGTCGACGGGGTGCGCACCCGCGATCTCGGCGGCAAGGCGGACACCCGGGCGCTCACCGACGCCGTCGTGGCGCGCATCAAGAACGGCTGAGCGGGCGCCGCGGGCCTCGCGCCCGCGGCCGCCTCGGGATCAGCCGCCGCCCGAGGGCGGGTGGTGCGGCCGAGCCAACCCCGGGCGGCGTGATCGAGCGAGCAGGGCGCGGGGGCCGTGCTCGTCGGTGCTCAGCGGGGGGGATCGAAGCGGCGTTTCGCCCAGCTCACGAGCGGGCTGTTGTCCCGGGTCCGCGCGGCGCCGGGCGCGCCGCGGCGCCTCCGCCAGTCGCCTTCGCGGACGCGGCGGCACCCGGCCGCCTGCTCCATCGAGAGGAGGTAAGCCTGGGCCTCCCGCCCGTCGGCGAGGCGAACGGCGGATCGCCGGTGCAAGATCGGGTGACCTCGGTGCACGTCGAGCGCGGCGAGCGCGGCGGGCGCGATGGCGTAGAGCTCGCCGACCACGGCGACGAGCCCGCCCTCGACGAGGGCGCCGCTCGTACCGAGGTCGACGAGGGCGTACTGGGCGGTCGTGGTCGCCTCGCCGAGCGGGCGGGCTGCCGCGAGCCACCCGTGCTGGTCCTCGCCCTTCATGAGGTTGTCGTAAACGAAGAGCGCGATCTCGCTGGTGGTCATCGGTCGTGGTCCTCGGACGGGTTCGGCGGCCGGGCGAAGACCCTCGCAAAGCGAGAGAGCGGGCGCAAGCTCGGCCGGTGAGCCGGTGAGGACGACGACGGGGCCGCGGGGAGCTGCAGCCCGACAGGAACGTTGCACTTTCTTCGCGTTCGTCCGTCTTGCAACCACGGGAGCGCTCCGTCTAGACTCCATCGTCTGACAAAATGGCAGACGATGGGCTGGGGGAGAATGGGCGGCTCAGGTCAGAGATCGCCGCGCTGCACGCGCGCATCCAGGAGCTGGAGAGGGCGCTGGCGGAGCGGTCATGCGGCCGCGCGGCCGAGGAAGTAGCGCGGCGCGACGCGGCGAGCGCGGACGCTCACGCCACGCTCGCCGCGCTCGCGTGGCTGCTCACGCCGGAGCCGGCGCGGATCCACTGGCGCCCCGACGGCACGGTGACGCGCTGGAACGACGGCGCCGAACGCATCTTCGGCTGGAGCGAGGGCGAGGCGGTCGGTCGCGGGCTCCCCGACCTCGTGGCCGCAGATCCCGTGTCGCCGGACGCGGCGCGCGCGTTCGTGCTCGACTGGGCGGAGAACCGGTTCGCCTCGGTCACGAGCGAGGGTCGGGCGAAAGACGGGCAGGCGCGCCTCTGCCGGTGGAACCACGCGGTGCTGCGCGACGACCGCGGCGCCGTGCGTGAGATCGCGGCGATCGTCGAGGACGCCAGCGACCCGCCGTGGAGCGAGCACGCGCTGCTCGGGCGGCTTCAGCTGCTCCTTCAGTTGGTGGACCACTCGCGCAACTCCATCTTCGTCAAGGACACCGACGGACGCTATCTCTTCGCCAACCGCGCTCACGCGGAGGTCTATCAGCGGCATGTCGTCGAGATCATCGGCAAAAATGAGCATGAGTTGAGCCCCCTGGCGCCCGAGGCCATCGACGAGGTCGTGGCGAGAGAGCGCGCTGTGCTCGCCGGGGGGGAGGCGAAGCAGTACGAAGAGATGCTGCAGCTCGGCGGCGCGCGGATTCATTTCCACACGGTCAAATTCCCGATCCTCGACGAGCGCGGCGCGCCGATCGGCCTCGGCGGCGTCGTCACCAACATCACCTCGCTGAGGGAGGCGGAGGCCGAGCGGACCGCGCTGCAGGAGAAGATCATCGTCGCCCAGCAGGCCGCCCTCCGGGAGCTGTCCACGCCGCTCATCCCGATCGCCGACCGGGTGGTGGCGATGCCGCTGGTAGGGACGATCGACAGCGCGCGCGCGGAGCAGATCATGGAGGCGCTGCTATCCAGCATCAGCAGTCAGGGCGCCCACACCGCGATCCTGGACGTCACCGGCGTGCGCGCGGTCGACGCGCACGTCGCCGGCGCGCTGACGCGGACCGCGCGCGCCGCCCAGCTGCTCGGCACCCACGTGGTGCTCACGGGCGTCCGCCCGGAGGTAGCGCAGACGCTGGTCACGCTCGGCGTCGACCTCTCCGGGATCACCACGCTCAGCACCCTGCAGAGCGGCATCGCGCACGCCCTCCTTCGCACGAGGCACTAGCGACGAACGGCCTGAATCCGTCTGGAAGCGCAGGACCTCGGACCAGGGCGCGACGCGCAGAATGCTCCGCTCCCGGCCGCGCGGCCCCCCGCCAGCGCCCCGCTACCAGCTCACCACGAACCGAAGCGCGTCCGGCGAGCGCACGTCCACGGCGACCGTCGGCTTGGCCCCGTACCCCATGACGAGCGCCTCGAAGTTGCCGAGCGGGTACTCCAGCACGCCGCGGTAGCCGCTGATGTCGATCTGCACCTCCGACGGCCCCAGCTGGCGCGCCCGCGCCGTCGGGCCCTTCGTGAGGGCGCCGAGGCTGCCCGTGTAGCGCATCAGCGCGGCGCCCGGGTCGGTGGCGAGGTGCATCGTGATCCGGCCGAGCGCGCTCTCCCGGAAGGCGGAGACCTGCTGCCGGGCGAGGCGGCGGTAGGCCTCCCGCGAGCTCCGGTTCGGGTGCGACAGCCGCGCGGCCGCGTCGTAGAGCCGCAGGAAGTCGCGCATCGGGTAGTCCGAGAACGGCAGGTAGAGCCCCCCGCGCGGGGGGCTCGACAGGGTGGCCACCACCTGCGTGAAGCGCTCCCCGAGCGTCGCCGCGAGCGCGTTGAAGAACATCCCCTTCACCGCGTGGAACTCGGGGACGCTCGCCAGCACGGCCTCGATATCGATGTTGCCGAGGAGCGAGTCGGACGGACGCACCTCGAAGGAACCGCCGCTCGACCCGGCGAACGGGCCCTCGCCGACCGTCACGCTCGCCGGCATGATGCCTCGAGTCACCGTGCGCAGGACACCGCTCCTGGGGACCGGGGTCTCGCCTGCTTGCACGCGCTGGTCGCTGCGGACCTCTTTCATGGGGAGCTCACCGCGGAAAGTCCTCGACGCAACGGACCGCTTGCGGCAGCCACCGCAGCGGAGACAGTGCTCTTCGTTCTGCAATGGCCATGCCCGCCGTCTCCGGAGCGCTTCACCGCACGAACGCGGGGGGTGGTCGCGGATTTTCCTTGCATGGATGCAAGGCCGCTTCAGGCATGCAAGCGGCGGCGTTGCTCAGGGCGGTTCGGGGCTCCGCTCCAGCCGGGCGCGCGCGTACGCCCAGGCACAGATCCACGCGATCGTCGCGCCTGGAAGCCTGGAATCTCGGCCCCGGGGACACACCGCGTCAGCGCACCGGGAGACCGAGCTCGCGGAGCTCCGCCTCGCGCAGCGGCAGCTCCTCGGCCAGGAAGAACTCGTCGAGCTGCGGCGGCTGGACGCGCGTGCCCGAGAGCATCGCGTGCGCCTGCCCGCGGTGGTGGATCTGGTGGACGAAGAGGTGCAGCAGCACGCCCCCCACGCGATCGACCTGAACGTGCGCCTCGCGCTGAATTTGCACCTCGCCGTCGAGCGCGGCCTCGTCCGGGAGCGCTTCGCAGAAGGCGATCAGCCGGCGATCGGCCTCGCGCTGCGCCTGGCGCAGCGCAGCAAAATCGGCGAACGGCTCCATGTCCGCGAAGAGGGTGAGGCCGCGTCCGCCGCGCTCGAGCGCGTCCAGGTAATACCAGTCGACCAGCAGGATGTGCGTCAGCGTCTTGTGGATCGACGGGAAGAAGCTGGTCCGCTCGGCCGTGAGCTCGGCGGAGGAGAGCTCGGCGCACGCGCGGTGGAGCCGGTGGTTCGACCAGGCGTTGTTCCGGGCCATGGCGCGGAACGTGGTGAGTGTGTCCATGCGCGGGAGTATCGCGCGCCGCGCACCTCCGGTCATGCGCGCCGGCAGGGGCGCCGAACGGCCGCTGCTGACAGCACGGTGTCAGCAGCCCGGTCGTAGGGTGCCGTCGAGCGCGGGCGGAGGGCCCGCGAGGAGGACGACCATGAAGACAGGGTTCGGCGGCGCGATCGTGTATGTCCCCGATGCGGTGGCGGCAGCGGCGTTCTACGAGCGCGCGTTCGGTATGGAGCGCAAATTCGTCTCCGACAGCAACGCCTACTGCGAGATGCACGGCGCGCTGCCGCTCGGGTTCGTGCAGGAGGCTTTCGCGCAGGAGGGCATCGGCGCGTTCGAGAGGAACCGGCGCGAGGCGAAGCCCGCGGGGATCGAGCTCTGCGTCGTCAGCGAGGACGTCGACGCGGCGTTCGCGCGCGCGGTCCAGGCCGGGGCCGCGCCCGTGGCCGAGCCACACGACAAGCCGTGGGGCCAGCGCGTGTCGTACGTGCGCGATCTCAACGGCGTGCTCGTCGAGATCTGCTCGCCCTGGAGCGTGCCCTGAGGCCGGGCGGCGCCCGGAGCGCGTTCGCCGGCGTACATCGCGCCGGAGCGCCGCGTCGGAGCGCCGTGTCGGGCGCGCGGGCGCGCGCGGCAGGCCCTTGCCGCCCCCGCGGCGGCCTGCTTAACCTCCGCGCGTGAACGCGAACGGCCGGACACGAGCGCCCCTGCTCGTCGCAGCAGCGCTCGCCCTGCTCGCGGCGGGCCCCCTGGGCCTCGACGGCGGGCCCGCGGCCGAGGCGAAGGAGAGCGTCCAGGGCAAGGCGAAGACGAGCAAGACCAAGGCGCGCAAGACCAGGACGAAGAGCGTCCTGTGCCGCCTGCAGAAGCCGCAGAAATTCCTCAAGCGGCGCACCTTCGTCCGCAAAGGGGTGCTCAACCCGAAGAAGCACGCGAAGGCGGTGCGCTACCTCGCCGAGCACTACGGCCACGTCGAGACCGAGGAGACGCGGCGCCATAACCCCGAGAGCGCCTACTCCCACGCCACGACCGTGCGGTTCATGGGCCTGCCGATCTCCATCCACGAGAAGATCGCGCCGGCGCTCCACTGCGTGGAGAAGCGGATCCGCAAGACGTGCCGCCGCAAGGCCAGCCGCTACACGCCGCGCGCCGTCGGCGGGTTCCGCACCGCGAACAGCTACCGCGGCGCGGAGATCTCCAACCACCTGTTCGGGATCGCCATTGACATCGACCCCGACCGGAACCCGTGCTGCGGGTGCGTCGATCCGTGGCCCACGAGCCCGCTCTGCCAGGAGAAGAAGCGCAGCGCCTACGAGCGCACGGCGCTCTCCCGCTGCTGGATCAGGGCGTTCGAGCGCTACGGCTTCGACTGGCTGGGCCACGACGAGCTCGAGGACACGATGCACTTCGAGTTCCTCGGGAACCCCGACCGCATCAGGGCAAACTAGCACGATTGCGGGAAGTTGCCCCGGATCAGCGGAAGAACCGCCATGGCGTCATGGCGGCTCACCTCTCGGCCCGACTTCCCGCAGCGGCGCTAGGGCGTTCTTCCCTGCTGGCGCCGGGCGAGCCGGCGCGCGCGCCGCTCGGCCGCGGCCTCGGCGAGGCGGCGATCCTCGTCCGTCTCCAGCCGCAGCGGCGGCACCGCGGTCGGCCGCAGCGACGCGTCGACCGCCACGAGCGTCACGAAGGCCGTGACCATGGGCCAGACGTCGCCCGTCGCCGCGTCCTCGCCCTCGACCGACACCAGGATCTCGAGCGACGTGCGGAACGTGGCCGTCACCCGCGCGCGCAAGCGGACGACCTGCCCGACCTTGATGCCGCGGTCGAACGAGAGGTCGTCGATGCCGGCGGTGATCACCGTGCTGCCCGTGTGCCGCTGCGCGCAGATGGCGGCGCACAGGTCGATCCAGGCGAGCACCTGTCCGCCGAAGATCGAGCCGAGCGCGTTCGCGTGCGTCGGCAGGACGTACTCGGTCATCGTCGTGACCGAGTCCGCGGCGCGCTTGTCGTGGTGGGCCTTCACGCGGGAGGCGTATCACGGGCGGCCCCCCGCGTCAGAGCGCGCTGGCCCGCCCGCCGACGCCTCAGCTCGTGGTCGACGCCCGGTCGGAGCCCGACCCGGCCGCCGGCTTCGGCGGGCCCGTCGGGAGCGTGGCGTCGTCCTCGAGGCGCACCAGCGAGACCTTGAGCCGCGCGAAGATCGCCTCGGCGCGCTCGTTCATCGCCATCGCCTCGCGCCGCGCCGCCATGTTCGCGACGAAGCTGCGGTCGGTCGTCAGGAACCTCGCGTAGGCCTGGAAGGTGCGCGCGAGCTCGAGCTCGTTCCCCGTCTCCTCGAAGATGCTCACCGAGCGCGCGAAGTAGGCGCGCGCGCTCTTCGTGTGCGCGCTGCCCCAGCCGCCCGCCGCCGTGATCTCGCCGAGCGTCCGGAGGGCGACGCCGAGGTGCACCTTGCTCCGGACCGACGCGAACAGGTCGACCGCCCGGCTGATCGAGTCGCGCGCCTTCTCGAGATCGCCGCGCAGCATGTGGGCCTTGCCGAGCGCGCGCCGCGCCTCGGCGAGGCCGAGCCGGTCGCCGAGCTCGTCGCAGAGCTCCTCGGCCTCCTGCAGGACGCGCACCGCCTCGTCGGGATCGCCGCTCCGGTAGTACGACCCGCCCATGTTCGTCAGGATGAGCGCCGTGCGGTTGCGATCGCCGATCTGCCGCGCCACCTCCAGCGCCTCCCTGAACAGCTCCAGGGCGCGGCGATCGTCGCGCTGATCCTGGGCGAGCGTGCCGAGGTTGTTCAGGCTCATCACGACGCCGAGCAGATCCGAGATCTCGCGCCGGATCGCGAGCGAGCGCTCGAACGTCGCGAGCGCCTGCTTGACCTCGCCCGAGTCCTGCATGGCGAGGCCCAGGTTGTTGAGCGACAGCGCGATCGAGCGGCGATCCCCCATCCGCTCGCGGCGGACGAGCGCGTCGCGCAGCCACTTCAGCGCCTCCTGGTACTCGCCCCGGAGCCAGTGCAGCTTGCCGATGTCGTCGATGGTCGAGGCGACCCCCCGCTCGTCGCGCGCGCCCTCGAACAGGCGGAGCGCGGTCGTGAGGTGCTTGCCCGCCTCGTCGAGCGAGCCGCTGTCGCGGTACAGCCGCCCGATGCGGTTGTGGGCCGCGCCGCCCTTGCGCCGGTTGTCGAGCCGGTAGGCGAGCGTCAGCATCTCGCGGAAGGCGGCGAGCGCGTCGTCGATCCTGCCGGCGAGCTGCAGCACGTCGCCGTAGTCGTGGAGGGCGTCGATGCGCCGCGCGACGTGCGCGTCGCCGAGCAGCGCCAGCCCGCGCGCGTAGTACTCCGCGGCCTTCGCGTTCGAGTAGCGCCCGCGCGCCACGTCGCCGGCGTCGAGCAGCGCGAGCCCCGCCCGCACCGCGTCGCCGACGCGCTCGCGGTGCGTCGCGAGCTGCGCGAGGAGCTCCTCGCTGGCGCGCACCGCCACCTGCTGCTCCAGCCACTCGGCGATCGCGTGGTGGTACCTGCGCTGGGCCGCGGCGCTCATCCGCTTCTGGAGCGCCTCGCGCTCCTTGTCGTGCACGAACACGTACTCGTCGGAGCCCGCGAAGCTCGACTCGCTCTGCTTGCGCAGGTAGCCGCGGTCGCACAGCGCGCGGAGCGCGGCGTGGATGCGGTCGAGGTCCCGGTCGCTCTGCTCCTCGCCCCACAGCTCGGGCGCCTGGCAGCCGGCCCGGCCGAGCACGAACAGCGCGCCGCTCCAGAACACCGGGCCGATGGTCGCGGCCTGCTCGAGCAGCTGCCGGCTCTCGTGGTCGAGCGCCGCGAGGCGCACGTTCACGGCGTCCTCGACCGTCATCGGGAGGCTCGCGGTCGACAGCTTGCCGAGGTGCACGCGCCAGCGCGGCCCGCCCGCGGCGTCGGGCGCGAGCTCCTCGAGCACCCCCTGGTCGTGGCAGATGCAGACCATCTGCTCGAGCAGCGCCGGGTTGCCGTTCGCGAAGGCGCACGCCGCCTCGACGAGCTCGGGCGGCGCGCCCGCCTCGGCCTGCGGCTCCGAGCCCGCGGCGTCGGGGACGAGGTCCTCGCTCCCGCGCGCCACGCACGGCGCGAGCAGCGCCCGCGAGAGCTCCGCCGCCTCGGCCTCGCGGAGCGGCGTGAGCTCGATCAGCGTGTGCCGCCGCTCGCCGAGCTTGCCCCAGTCTTCCTGGCGGGTGAGCAGATCCGGGCGCGCCACGCAGAGGACCAGGACGGGCCCGGTGAGGTACTCGACGAGGTAGCGCAGGAGCGCGAGCGAGTCGTCGTGGGCCGCGTGGAGATCCTCGAAGCAGAGGCACACGGGGCCGTGCGCCGCGTCCGCCTCGAGGAACGCCTTCAGGACGGCGCGGCGGATGAGGTCGGCCTGCGCCGGGTCGTCCTGCACCGCCCGCGTGAGGGGGCTGTCGCCGAACGCGAGCCCGATGAACTGGCCGAGGAAATAGATGACGTCCCCCACCTTGCGGTCGTCCATCACGTGCGCGACCTGCGCGCGGACCTCGGCGCGGGCGACGTCCTTGTCCGCGCCGTCCAGGAGGCCGAAGCGCGCGCGCAGGAGCCGCGCGAAGATGCCGTACGCGGACGGCAGGTCGCGGGCGCTGCCGGCGTAGACGCGCAGCGGTGATGCGCCGCGGCGCCGCTCGAGGAACTCGTGCACGAGCCGGCTCTTGCCGATGCCCGGCGGGCCGACGAGCGTCACGGTCCGGGTGGAGCGCTCCTCCTCGACCGCGTCGAGGGCGCGGGCCAGCGACGAGAGCTCGGCCTCGCGCCCGATCAGCGGTGCGCGGGCGGGCGGCGCCGCGCCAATTGCACTGTCCTCTCGGCTCATCTGGCAGGTCTCCACGTCCCCGGGGGCCGCGCTCGGGACACGATGCCTGGAGCCTATACCAGGTTCGGCTTCGGTGGCGCGTGCGGTAAGCTGCGAGGCGTGGACGCCGAGGGAACGGGGACGCCGCGGAGCGCAGGCACCACGGCGCGCGATGCCGCCGAGATCCGCGGGCGCATCACGGCCTGCTTCAGCGCGGTCGAGCTGCGCCGGTTCGCCGAGGAGCTCGGCGAGCCGGGCATCCCGTGGGACCGCGGGATCCAGGGGGCCACGCATGAGCTGGTCCGCCGCTTCGAGCAGCGGGGCGAGCTCTGGGGGCTGGTCGCGCAGCTCCGTCAGGTGAGGCCGCTCGTCGAGTGGCCCGACATGCCGACGGTGCCGCCGCCCACGTCGCTCGCGCGGGCGGCCGCGGACATCCCGCGGCCGGCGCCGCTGCCGAGGATCTCGCCGCTGCCGGTCGCCTCGCCGCCGCAGCACGCCCCGACGCTGGGACCACCGCCGATCCCGCCGACGACGCGGACGCCGGCCGTCCCGGGGGCGGCGCTCACGAGGGCGCGCTCGCCCGACGCCCGCGAGCCCGCGCACGGTCCGCCTGGAGCTCCGGGCGCCGCCGCGGGACCGCCGGATCGGGGGTCGCGCCGCATCGATCCGAGGCTGCTGCTCGCCGCGCTGGGGCTCGTGGTGGCGAGCCTGATCGTCGCGTTCCTGATGGGCAGGGCGTCGAGCGAGCCGACAGGAGAGGCGGCGCGAGCGGGCGAGCCGGCAGGAGAGGAGGCGCGAGCGAGCGAGCGGGCCGGAGAGCCGGCGCGAGCGAGCGGCGCGCCGACCTCGTCGCGGCCTGAGGGGATCGCGGCGCGCGCGGCCGCCGCGGTCGCGCGGCGGGTCGAGAGCGTGGCGCGGGTGTGCGAGATCCCGCCCGGGCCAGCGGACGACGTGATGCGCCGCGCCTTCGAGCGCTGCGGGCCGGCGTCCCTCGCCGCGCAGCGCGCGGGGCGGGCAGCGCCGGCAGCGCCGCCCGGCCAGCCCGCCGCGGAGGAGGCGCGGGCCCAGCCGGCCCGCGCTGCCGCGGCGGCGCGCGCGCCCGCAGCGGCCGGCAACGCCGGGTGCCTGGGCGCCTGCGAGCGGCGACACCGCGCGTGCCGGGCGAGCGAGTGCGGCGAGGAGCCCACCCAGAGCAGCCAGTACCAGCGTTACCAGGCCTGCCTGTCGACGTGCCTCGAGCGGGCCTCCAAGTGCCGCCTCGGGTGCCTGTGACGCCAGGCTTCAGGCCGGCGGACGGCCGCGCCGCATCACGTTGACCGTGGCGGTCGGCTCGTGCTCGGGGCAACCGGTGCGACCGGATCGGCTCGGGTCGAAGTCGATGCGGAGGCAGGTCTTGCAGACGCAGAGATAGGCGTCGTGAAACGCGCGGTGGCTCAGGATATCCGCGGCGAACAGGCTGAGGACGATGTCGCCGAGCTGCTCGTCCTCGCGCGGGCACGGCTCCCAGAGCGCCGGATTCCCGGCCCGGCGCACGCGCGCGCCGGCGATGGCCGCGGTGAGGAAGCGATCGTCCGCGGCAGGAGGCATGAAGGCGCGGAGCGAGGCGAGCACCCGGTACCGCGCGGCCTCGACGATCTCCTGGAGCTCGGGCTCGTCCGCGCCGGCGGGCGCGGCCGGGCCGAGCGACACCGGCAGCGAGAAGGCCTCGGTCACGTGCGTCGGGCGCCGCATCCACCCGGGCCGCACGAGGTGCTTCTCGAACCACCCCGCGAGCGCCGGCGCGCTCCGCGGCGGCTTGTCGATGAACGTCAGCGCCGCGAGCAGCGCGCGGCGATCGTGTTCGCCGGCGACGAGCGATGGAGTCGATGGAAGGGTGGGAATCGAGGTGTGCGAGACCGCTTGCCGCATGAGCACCCCCTGTCCGTCGCAGTCTGCACGAGGCCTTCCGCCCAGGGCCAGCAGCCGCAGCGCCCGTACCGAAGATTGCGGGCGTCCCCGCGACGCGACGCAGCGTATCCATCTGTCCAGGCCGCCTGCGATGTCCCTGCTGCCTGCGATGTCCCTGCGCCGGCGGCGTCCCTGCTGCCTGCAGGGCGTGCGCAGGGGGCGCGGCGGGGTCAGTCCGTGATCTTGAGCGCGCCGCTGTCGTCGAGCGCGCGCCCCGCGTCGAGGCCGTCGGAGTCGGCCTCGAGCGCCTCCTGGGTCGTGGACGGCCGCAGGAAGGACAGGTCGACGGCATCCCTCGGCGGCTGCGCGGCCGCGCGGGCGGCGGCGGGGGGCAGCGCCTCTCGCGCTCCGGCCCGCTCCTCTCGCGGGGCGGCGCGGCGCGCGCCTCGCTCGCGGCGCGCGGCCGGTGGCGGGTCCGCCCGGCGCCCCTCCTGCCTGGCAGGATCGCGCCGGCTCGATCCGGCCTCGCGGGGCCGCTCCGGCGCGGGGCGCGCGGCCGGCTTCCGGGCGCGCGCGCCCGGGGTCCGGCGCGGCGTCGCCACCTTGCCTGCGCTGGCCACCCTCGCCGCCTGCGCGCGCGTGCGGGACGAGGGCGCGTTCTTCGCGAGCTCGATGCAGCGGCCGCGCGTGGCGCGGGGGCAGGAGATGCGCACGTGCATGTGATCGTCGTGCGGCTCCCCGCCGGTCGGCTGCATCATCGCGAGCTGCGCGCGGACGATCAGGGCGCGGGAGACGCCGATGCGCTTGGCGTAGGTGATCAGCGCGTGCCGCAGCGGATCGGCGATGAAGATGTGGCTCACGTGGGCGCGGGGGTCGGTGAGCAGGTGCTGCACGAGCAGCCAGTTGCGCGGCAGGTCGAAGCGCACCCCGGGCCGGCTGGTCGAGGCGAGCCGGGCGTTGAACCGGAGGAACGTCGGCGCGTGGACCTGCTTGCCCCGGGCGTCGAGCGCGTAGAAGCCGAGGTCGACGTCGCGGCCGCTCTCGTGAGAGCCGTGGCGGTGGACGTCGCCGCCGCCCTTTCGCGACAGGTCGCCGACCTCGAGCACGGCGCCCGGATAGCGCCTGGCCACGCCGCGCGCCGCGCGCTCCACCATGCCGACGAGCGCCGGCAGCCCCCAGCGGACGTCGGCGCGGGCGTAGGCGGGGACGACGCGGATCTCCTTGCGCGAGGTGTCGAGCCGCACGCCGCCCTCGAGGCGCCCGTCGTTGGGGTGGCCGACCGACACGGCGGGGATCCGGGGCGCGCGGGTCTTCGCGGGCTCGGCTGCCCGCCCGGCGCCGCCCCCGCGGTGGCGGCGGGCGTCGGCCGGCTCCTTCGCGCGCCGCGCGCGCGGCGCGGCGGGGCGCGCGCGCGCGCCCGCGGCGGACCGCGCTTGCTGCGAGCGCGCCGGCGCCTCGGGGGCCGCTGCGGCTGACCGGAGACCGGGGAGAGAGAGCGCCAGGATCGTGAGCAGCAGCAAGAGCGGTCGAGGCACACCGGTCCGTTACGGGGTTTCCAGAGGGTGGGCCAAGAAGCCGGCGTGCCCTGGCCGACCGGCGGGACCGCATCGCTCTGAGGGGAGCGCGACCGGCCTGGCGGACGCCGCCGCGCCGCCACCGCGTCGCGTCACGAGGGGGCGGAAGCGAAGCCTTTTGCCGCGCGGCCAGTTGGGCTACCTCTTGGGCGGCCATGGACAAGGTCTACAAGAGCGCCCTGGATGCCGTGCGCGACATCCCGGGCGGAGCCACCCTCCTCGCGGGCGGATTCGGCCTCTGCGGCATCCCGGAGAGCTGCATCGCGGCGCTCCGCACGCTCGGCACGAAGGATCTCGTGGTCGTGTCCAACAACTGCGGGATCGACGGCTTCGGGCTCGGGATCCTGCTCCAGAACCGCCAGATCCGGAAGATGATCTCGTCGTACGTCGGCGAGAACAAGGAGTTCGAGCGGCAGTACCTGAGCGGGGAGCTCGAGGTCGAGCTGACGCCGCAGGGCACGCTGGCCGAGCGCATCCGCGCCGGCGGCGCCGGGATCCCCGCGTTCTACACCCCGACCGGGGCCGGCACGGCGATCAGCGAGGGCGGGCTGCCGGTGCTCTATCACCCCGACGGCACCGTCAAGAAGTACTCCGAGAAGAAGGAGATACGGCGGTTCGACGGCCGCGACTACGTGCTCGAGCCGGCCATCCGCGGCGATTACGCGATCATCAAGGCCTGGAAGGGCGACCGGTTCGGCAACCTCGTCTATCGCCACACCGCCATGAACTTCAACCCGATGATGGCGATGGCGGCCAGGGTGACGATCGCCGAGGTCGAGGAGCTCGTCGAGGTCGGCTCGCTCGACCCGGACCACATCCACACGCCCGGGATCTTCGTGCACCGGATCTTCCAGGGCGAGCGCTACGAGAAGCGGATCGAGCGGCGCACGGTGCGCAAGGCGCCTTCGGCCTGAGCCGCGCGCGGCGCAGGGACAGGGGACACGATGGGACTCACGCGGGAACAGATCGCGCAGCGCGCCGCGCTGGAGCTCAGGGACGGCTACTACGTCAACCTCGGCATCGGCATGCCGACGCTCGTCGCCAACTACATCCCCGCCGGGATCGAGGTGGTGCTGCAGAGCGAGAACGGGCTGCTCGGCATCGGCCCCTACCCGATCGAGGGCGCCGAGGACCCGGACCTCATCAACGCGGGCAAGGAGACCGTGACCATGCTCCCCGGCTCGGCGATCTTCTCGAGCGCCGACTCGTTCGCGCAGATCCGGGGCGGCCACATCGACCTCGCGATCCTCGGGGCCATGGAGGTCTCGGAGAAGGGCGATCTTGCCAACTGGATGATTCCCGGCAAGATGGTGAAGGGGATGGGCGGGGCGATGGATCTCGTGGTGAGCGCGAAGCGGGTCGTCGTGGTCATGGATCACGCGGCCAAGAACGGCGCGCCGAAGATCCTGAACGAGTGCGCGCTGCCCCTCACCGGGCGCGGCGTGGTCCACCGGATCATCACCGATCTCGCCGTGCTCGACGTGACGCCCGAGGGGCTCGTGCTGCGCGAGCTCGCGCCCGGCGTGAGCGCCCGCGAGGTGCAGGAGAAGACACAACCAACCGTCCGGGTCCCCTCCGACGTGAAGGAGATGGCCCTGAGGAGCGCCTGAAGGTTCGCCGATGACCTGGCCCGAGAAGACCCTGCCGACGACCGACGCGAGCGAGAAGCGCTCGCTGGGAGCGGGCGTGTTCCGTCGCTGCGACGGCTGCGCGCACACGCACGACGCCGCCGAGCTCGCGCGCACCTTCGAGGTGTGCTCGCAGTGCGGCCACCACCACAAGCTCGACGCCGACGGGTGGCGGAGGCTCTTGCTCGACGACGGCGAGCTCGCCCAGTGGGACGACCACCTCGTCCCGAACGACCCGCTCCGCTTCAGCGACGGCAAGAGCTACCGGGACCGGGTCGCCGCGCTCCACAAGAAGCTCCGCGCGAAGGAGGCGATCGAGATCGGCCGGGCCAGGATGGACGGCCGCGACGTCGCCTACGGCGCGTTCGTGTTCGCCTTCATGGGCGGGAGCATGGGCTCGGTCGTCGGGGAGAAGATCACCCGCCTGTTCGAGCGCGCGGCCCGGGAGGAGCTCCCGGTGGTGCTCCTCCAGTCGTCGGGCGGCGCGCGCATGCAGGAGGGCATCCTGTCGCTGATGCAGATGGCGAAGAGCGTCGCCGCGCTCGAGCGGTACCGGAAGACCCGGCTGCCGTTCCTGTCGGTGCTGCTCCACCCGACGACGGGCGGCGTCGCGGCGAGCTTCGCGTTCCTCGGCGACGTCAACATCGCCGAGCCGAAGGCGCTCATCGGCTTCGCCGGGCCCCGGGTCATCGAGAACACGATCCGGCAGACGCTGCCGGCCGGCTTCCAGCGCGCCGAGTTCCTGCTCGACCACGGGATGGTCGACCTCATCGTGCCGCGGCTCGAGATGAAGGCCCGGATCGGGACGCTGCTCCAGCACCTCTCGGACGGTCGCCGGGCGCGGCGATGACCTCGCCGGCGCCGCGGCTCTCCGCGCTGCTCGCGGAGCTGGGGCAGCGCGCGCCGCGGGGCATGGTGCTGGGGCTCGACCGGGTGCGCGAGGCGCTCGCGGCGCTCGGCGATCCCCACGCGGCCGCGCCGGCGGTGCACGTCGCGGGCACCAACGGCAAGGGGAGCGTGTGCGCGATGGTCGAGTCGGTCGCGCGCGCGGCCGGGCTCCGCACCGGCCTCTACACGTCGCCGCACCTGTCGCGCTTCGCCGAGCGCATCCGCATCGGGGGCGAGGCGATCGGCGACGCGGCGTTCGAGCGCGCCCTCGCCGCCGCGCTCTCCGAGGTCCCCTCGCCGCTCACGTTCTTCGAGGCGCTCACCGTGGCGGCGTTCGTGGCGTTCCGCGACGCGGAGGTCGACCTCGCGATCGTCGAGGTGGGCCTCGGCGGCCGGCTCGACGCCACCAACGTCATCGAGGCGCCGCTCTGCACGGCGATCACCTCGATCGCGCTCGACCACGAGGCCCTGCTCGGCCCGACGGTGGCCGACGTCGCCCGGGAGAAGGCGGGCATCCTGAAGCCCGGCGCGCCCGCGGTGCTCGGCCCGCTCACGCCCGACGCCGACGCCGCGATCGAGGCCACCGCGCAGGCGATCGGCGCCGGCCCGCGCCTCCGCGTCGCGCCGGCGGGGCGCGACGCGCGGCCGGGGGAGATCACGGTCGGACGCGGCCGACGCGACGGGCGCGCGACGCGCGTCGCCGGGCCGGGGCATCGCGAGGTCGAGGTGGAGCTCGGCCTGCGCGGCGCTCACCAGGCGGAGAACGCGGGCGTGGCGTGCGGCATCGCGTGGCAGCTCGCGGCCCGGTGGCCCGCGCTCGAGCGAGCGCTCCCGGCGGGGCTCGCCGCGGCCCGCTGGCCTGGCCGGCTGGAGCGGCTCGAGGCCGGCGCCGCCCAGGTCCTGCTCGACTGTGCGCACAACCCGCACGGCGCCCAGGCGCTCGCGGCGTGGCTCGACGAGGAGGGCCCCGGCGCGGCGCGCACCGCGCTCGTGTTCGGGGCGATGTCGGACAAGGGCTGGGGCGAGATGCTGAAGGCGCTCGCCCCGCGCGCGCAGCGACGGTTCTACGTCACCCCGCGCGGCCGCGCGGCGGCCCCACTCGAGGCGCTGCGCGCGATCGCGCCGGGCGAGCCGGTCGGCGATCCGGGCGCGGCTGTGGCGCGGGCGCTCGAGGGCGCGGCGCCGGGCGGGCTCGTCGTCGTGGCCGGCTCGATCTACCTGGTCGGCGAGGTGCGGTCGGCGCTGCTCGGCATCACGCCGGATCCGGTCGTGACGCTCTGAGCGCGGCCCGCGCGCGATGTGCAGGCGCGTCGCTGCCGCCTGCCGCGACGCCCTGGCACGGGCGATGCCGTCATCGACGGCCATGGCATCCAGGAAACGTCGCTCGCCGGTGCTCTTCACGGCGGCCGCGCTCGGCGCGGTCGCGCTCGCGCGGACGGCGGTCCGCGCGCTGCGCAGGATCGACCTGCGGGGCCGGGTCGTCGTCATCACGGGCGGCTCGCGCGGCCTCGGCCTGCTCCTGGCCGAGGAGTTCGGCCGGCTCGGCGCCCGGGTGGCGATCGCCGCGCGCGACGCCGAGGCGCTCGACCGGGCGGCGCAGCGGCTGCGGGCGCGCGGCGTCGAGGTGCACGCGGAGGCGCGCGACCTCGGCGACCGCGCCGCGGCCGAGGCGTTCATCGACGGCGTGGCGCGCGCCTTCGGGCGGATCGACGTGCTCGTCAACAACGCCGGCGTGATCCAGGTCGCCCCGATGCGGGACCTCCGCGTGGAGGAGCTCGAGGAGGCGATGCGCTCGAACCACTGGAGCGCGGTCTACACGACGCTGCGCGCGCTGCCGCACCTCGATGAGCAGGGGCGGGCGGCGCGGATCGTGAACGTGGTGTCGATCGGCGGGCGGGTCGCCGTGCCGCACCTGCTCGGGTACAACGCGTCGAAGTTCGCGATGATGGGCTTCTCGGAGAGCATCCAGGCCGAGCTCTCTCACGGCGGCGCGAGGGGCCCGCGCGTCACGACGGTGATCCCCGGGCCGATGCGCACGGGGTCGATTTACAACGCGGAGTTCGGCGGCAGCCGGCAGCGCGAGTTCGGCTGGTTCGGCCTCGCGTCGTCGATCCCGATCGCGACGATCGACGCGCGGCGCGCGGCGCGGCGGGTGGTGGCGGCAGCGCGCGAGGGGCGCGCCGAGGTGAAGCTCGGGCTGTCGGCGCACCTCCTGAGCTGGGCGCACGGGGTCGCGCCGCAGACGACGGCGCGGCTGATGGGCTGGCTCAACGCGCTCCTGCCACCGGCCCGCGGCGGCGCGGGCACGACGCGCGGCCGGGATCTTCGCGCGCCGCTCCAGAGCTCGGTCCTGCTGCGCCTGAGCAACGAGGCGGCGCGGCGCAACAACGAGGCGCCGCCGGAGGCGGCGCGGTAGCGAGCTCGGAGCTCCAGGGCGCGAGAGCGTCCACGTCACACCGCCTCGCGGCGGCGGTCGCGAAAGGCCAGGGGGCGATGGCGTCCACGTCACACCGAGGCGCGGCGGGGGTCTCGCCGGCGGCGGCGCGCCACGCCGGCGTGGCGCAAGGACACGACCGCGCCGCGCGGGCGGAGATTGGCCGTAGGCTGGATTGGCAAAGGTTGCTAAGGGTGGTCTCCTCAGCCCAGACCAGAGAGAGGGACCGTGCCGAAGCAGACCAGGAAGGATCATCAGGGCGCCGCTCCGTCGGCGACGGGCGAGCCGCAGAAGCCGGGCCGCAAGCTCTTCGGGACCGACGGGGTGCGCGGCGTGGCGAACCAGCCGCCGATGACGCCGGAGATGGCGCTGCGCCTCGGGCGCGCGATCACGTTCGTGGCGAGCCGCGGGAAGTCGAGGCAGGTGCGGGTGGTGATCGGGAAGGACACCCGGCTGTCCGGCTACATGCTCGAGACCGCGATCGCGTCCGGCGTGTGCGCCATGGGCGGGCGCGTGATGCTGAGCGGGCCGATCCCGACGCCGGCGGTCGCGCAGCTCACGCAGAGCATGCGGGCCGACGCCGGCGTCGTGATCAGCGCGAGCCACAACCCGTATCAGGACAACGGCATCAAGATCTTCGGGCCCGATGGCTACAAGCTGCCCGACGCCGAGGAGGAGGAGATCGAGCGGCTCATGGAGAGCCACGAGCTCGACGAGGCCCGGGTGATCGGGGCGGCGATCGGCAGCGCCGTGAAGCTCGACGATGCGCGGGGGCGGTACGTGGTGTTCTGCAAGAGCACGTTCCCCGCGGCGCTGTCGCTCGACGGCGTGAAGATGGTGGTCGACGCGGCGCACGGGGCCGCGTACCGCGTGGCCCCGGCCGTGTTCACGGAGCTCGGCGCGAACGTGACCGCGCTCGGGGTGAAGCCGAACGGCCGCAACATCAACCGCGAGACGGGCGCGCTGCACCCGGAGCACGTGAAGGCCGAGGTGCTGAAGCGCGGCGCGGCCATCGGCATCGCGCTCGACGGCGACGCGGACCGGGTGATCATGGTCGACGAGCGCGGCGAGGTGGTCGACGGCGACGCGATCATGGCGCTCTGCGCGCTCAGGATGCTGCGCACGGGCAAGCTGCCGCGGAACACGATCGTGACGACGGTGATGTCGAACCTCGGCCTGGAGCGCGCGCTCAAGGCCCACAACGGGCACGTCGTGCGCACCGCGGTCGGGGACCGCTACGTCGTCGAGGCGATGCGGAACGGCGGCTACTCGTTCGGGGGCGAGCAGTCGGGGCACCTCATCTTCCTGGACCACGCGACGACGGGCGACGGCATCGTGGCGGCGCTGCAGGTGCTCGCGATCATGATGGAAGAGGACAAGCCGCTGAGCGAGCTCGCCTCGAAGGCGATGCAGCGGGTGCCCCAGGTGCTGGAGAACGCGACGTTCGTGACCCGGGTGCCGCTCGACAGCATGCAGCGGACGCGGATCACCGTGGATCGCATCGAGAAGACGCTCGGGGACCGGGGGCGCATCCTGGTGCGCTGGAGCGGGACGGAGCCGAAGCTCCGCGTCATGGTCGAGGGCGAGGACGCGTCGGCGATCGGGGCGTACGCGCTCGAGATCATCGAGGCGGCCAAGCAGGACGTCGCCGGCGCCACGGCGTAGCGGGTCGCTCCGGGCTGCCCGGCCTTCGTGGCTGGCTAGAGCGCTCGCCGCATGAAGAGATCCTCGAGGGTCTCGCGGCGCGGCGTCACCTCGACGACCTGCGCGCCGGCCGCGAGCGAGCGCTCCAGCACCTCGCGCACGCGCGCCTCACCCTGCACGTCGACCACCACGACGTCGCCCCGGCGCGAGGTCGAGAGGCCGCTCGCGCGGAGCTCGTCGAGCAGCCCCTCCCCCGCCCCCGCCAGCGTGACGTCGGTGCGCAGCACGTCGCCCCGCAGGAGCTGCCGGATCGCGCCGCTCACCACCACCTTGCCCTCGCGCAGGATCGCCACGCGATCGCACATCGCCTCGACGTCGCTCAGGATGTGCGTCGAGAAGAAGATCGTCCGGCCCTGATCGCGCTCCGCGAAGATGAGGTCGCGGACCTCCTTGCGCCCCACCGGGTCGAGGCCGCTCATCGGCTCGTCCAGGATCAGCATCTCGGGATCGGCGACCAGCGCGGCGGCGAGCCCCGTGCGCTGGAGCATCCCCTTCGAAAGGCGGCGCACCTGCCGGTCCGCCGCATACGCGATCTTCACCTGATCGAGCACCTCCATCGCCCTCCTGCCGAGGGCCGCGCCGCGCATCCCGGACAGCCGGCCGCAGAGCTCCACGAACTCGCGCGGGGTGAGGTAGGGGTAGACGTACGGGTTCTCCGGCAAAAAGCCGATCCGCCGCCGCGCCTCGGGCGACGGCACGCGCGCGCCGAACAGGAACGCCTCGCCGCCGGTCGGGGCGATGAGGCCGGTCAGCATCTTGATCGTCGTCGTCTTGCCGGCCCCGTTCGGCCCGAGGAAGCCGAAGATCTCGCCGCGGCGCACGCCGAAGCTCACCCCCTTGACCGCCTCGACCGCCTTCCGGCGCAAGAACCCCACCCGGAACGTCTTCAGCAGCCCGCGGACGTCGATCAAGAGCTCGCCGCCCTCGCCCGAGCCAGGCCGAAGGGCGCGCTCGTCGCGCGCCTCGCCTGCGATCTCGGCTCCGCTCATGCGCCCTCCTCGCCCTCGCGCTGCTCGCCCGCCGACGCGTCGCCGGGCCGCCCGCGGCTCCGCGCGCTCGCCGCGCTGTACTCGTGCAGCTTGTACTGGATCTTGCGCGGGCTGATGCCGAGGATCGTGGCCGCCTTCGACGTCGAGCCCCTGCACGCCTCGAGCGTGCGCAGGATCGCGTAGCGCTCCAGGTCGTAGATCGTGCTGCCGGGGATGCGCGGCATCGCGTCGACCGCCTCGGCCGGCTCCGACGACATCTGCGCCGGCAGGTGTCGCAGCTCGATGCGCGCGCCGTCGCAGAGGACCGCCGCCCGCTCGATCGCGTTCTCGAGCTCGCGCACGTTGCCGGGGAACGAGTAGGCCGTGAGCGCCGAGAGCGCCTCGTCGGTGAAGCCCTCGATCCGCTTGCCGTTCTCCTGCGCGTAGCGGCCCAGGAAGAACGTCGCGAGCTCCGGGATGTCGCTCTGCCGCTCGCGGAGCGGCGGGATCTCCAGCGTGACGACGTTGAGGCGGTAGTAGAGGTCCTCCCGGAACAGCCCCTCGGCGATGCGCTGGCGCAGATCGCGGTTCGACGCGGCGAGGATCCGCACGTCGACCTTGAGGGTCTCGTTGCCGCCGACCCGCTCGAACGTCCGCTCCTGCAGGAAGCGCAGGAGCTTCACCTGGGTGGCGAGCGGGATCTCGCTCACCTCGTCCAGGAACAGCGTGCCGCCGCTCGCCTGCTCGAACCGCCCCTCGCGGCGCCCGACGGCGCCGGTGAAGGCGCCGCGCTCGTGCCCGAAGAGCTCGCTCTCCAGCAGCGACTCGCTCAGCGCGGCGCAGTTGAGCCGGACGAGCGGCGCCTTCGCGCGCGGGCTCGCGCGGTGGATCATCTCGGCGATGAGCTCCTTGCCCGTGCCCGTCTCGCCCACGATGAGCACGCTCGCGCGGCTCGGCGCCACCTGCTCGACCAGCCGGACGAGCTTCACCATGCTCGGGTGGCTCGCGATCACGTGGCCGAACGCGTTGCGCTCGCGCAGCCGCTCGCGCAGCCGCGAGTTCTCCTGGAGCAGCCGGGCCCGCTCGACCGCGCGCTCGACCACGACCGCGAGCACGGAGAAATCGAGCGGCTTCGTGAGGTAGTTGTACGCGCCCTTCTTCACCGCCTCGACGGCGCTCGAGATGGTGCCGAACGCGGTCATCACGACGAAGGTCGCGTCCGGCAGCGCGAGCTGCGCCTTCTCCATCATCCGGATGCCGTCGAGCCCGGGCATCTTGAGGTCGGTCAGGACCACGTCGGGCGCGAACTCCTCGAGCTTGCCGAGCGCCTTGAAGCCGTCGGCCGCGGTCTCGGTCGTGTACCCCTCCTCGCGGAGGATCTCGGAGAGCGCCGCGCGCGCGTTCGCCTCGTCGTCGACGATCAGGATGCGCCCCCGGGATGCCATGGTGGCTTTCCTAGCATGTGCTCCCCGGAAATTGGGCGTCGCTCGCCCCCCGGCCCGAGCAGCGCTCGGCGCCGCGAGGCGCGATGGCCGAGCACGTTTGCGACCGGGTCGCCGGCGCGACGGCGCGGCGCCCGCGCCGCCTCGGCGTGATCCGCGGTACGCCCGGGCGACCGCGGATGATCGCGCGGCGACGCCGCCGTTGGAGCGCCGCGCAACGGCGCTTGTCGCGGCTCTGCCGCTGTCGAAACCGCTGTTTCGTGCACCGCTCGGAGTGATACAACGGGCCGCGCGCGAGGCCTGCACCGTCCCGATTGGCGGGCGTTTCCTTGATTGGCTTCGCGGACGAGGCTCGATGCACACGCTTCTGAAGGTGTTTGCCGGCAAGCCCCCGCGCGCTGCGCTCACGGCGCTGCCGCTCGTCGGCTCTCTCACGCTCGCGGGCACCGCAGAGGCGCAGCAGCCGCAGCCGCCCTTCGGACCGCAGCCGCCTCCCGCCCAGCCCGCGCCGCCTGGGCCCTTCGGGCCGCAACCGCCTCCCGGCCAGCCCGGCCCCTTCGGGCCGCAGCCGCCCCCGGGAGACGCGCCGCCGCCGCAGCTCGGGCCGCAGCCGGGCTTTCCCGGGGGCCCGCCGCAGCTCGGGCCGCAGCAGCCGGGCTTCCCTGGTGGCCCGCCGCAGATCGGGCCGCAGCCGGGCTTTCCTGGAGGCGACGCCCCGCAGCAGTTCGGGCCGGCGCCGTCTCCTGGCCAGCCGCAGCCGGACGCGAGCTTCTCGTTCGGCGCGCAAGCGTCCGCCGACGAGCAGGGCGCCCGGGCCGGCGCGACCGCGTCGAGCTCCGCGGCGTGGAGCGAGCAGGAGCGCGCCCTCTCGCTCATCGAGCAGCCGAACCTGTGGGGCTCGACCGGCCTCCTCCGGACGTCGTACGCGGGCTCCGGCGCGCCGGGCACCTTCCGGGTGTCGTTCCTGCTCGACTGGTTCTCGACGAGCGGCTTCCTCTGCGATCCGGCGGAGTCGACGCCCGCCGGCCAGCCGATCACCTGCGGCCCCGACGCGCAGGAGGACTCGGCGAGCCACGTGGGCGCGTTCTTCGCGCTGAACGCGACCCCCCTGCCGTTCCTCGAGGGGTACGCGTCGATCCGCACGTTCGCGAACGCGAACGATCAGGGGCGCCCCCGGCTGCTCCAGGTGCTCGGCGACACGACGCTCGGCGTGAAGGCGTTCACGCCGCAGAAGATCGCCAAGCGGTTCACCTTCGGCGGTGAGGCGCAGCTGCTCCTGCTCAACGGGACGGGCGACGTCGGCCTGGCGGGCGGCGGCACGAGCGCGGTGTTCCGCGGGCTCGCGTCGCTCGATCTGCGCAAGCCGGCGGGCAAGGGGTTCCCGCTGCGGGTCAACCTGAACCTCGGCTACAAGCTCGACAACTCCGGCGTCGTCGTCGAGGAGGTCGAGAAGGAGCGGGCCAAGGCGTTCAGGGACGGCCGCGATCGGCAGCCGATCTCCCGCATCGAGCGGTTCGGGCTCGGGATCAACCGGGTCGACTTCTTCCAGACGCACCTGGGCGTCGAGGTGCCGCTGCCGAAGGTGCAGCCGTACCTCGAGTACACGCTCGACATCCCGGTGAACCGGCAGGGCTACGAGTGCCACACGAGCCGCGTGTCGCGCGGCGACGTCTGCCTCGGGCTCGACGATTTCGCGGCGCCGGATCCGCAGAGCCAGGGCGGGCCGGGGTACTCGGCGGTGCCGTCGCGGCTGTCGCTCGGCGTGCGGGCGACGCCGTTCGAGAAGGCGTTCCGCGGGCTCTCCGCGCACGCGGCGTTCGACCTCGGCCTGTCGGCGACCTCGGTGTTCATCGAGGAGGTCGCGCCGCAGGCGCCGTGGTCGCTCTACCTCGGGATCGGCTACGCCTACGACACGAAGCAGAAGGAGCCGCCGCCGGCCGCCGCGCCGCGGATCATCCGGGAGCCGCAGATCGTGCCGGCGCCCCAGAGCTTCGTCCGCGGCCTCGTGCACGAGCAGAACAAGCCCGACGCGCCGGTCGCCGACGCCATCGTGACGATCGAGGGCGTCGCGCAGCCGCCGTACGCGACAGGCCCGGACGGCCGCTTCCTCACGCGGCACCTCGATCCGGGGACGTACACGTTCAACGTCCGGGCGACCGGCTACAAGCCGGGCACCTGCCAGGCGACGGTCCCCGCCGGCGGGGCGGCGCCTGGGCAGCTCGGGGCATTCGGCCCGCAGCCTGCGCCCTTCGGCGCGCAGCCGGGGCAGCCCGGCGCCTTCGGCCCGCAGCCGGGCCCCTTCGGCGCGCAGCCGGGGCAGCCCGGCGCCTTCGGCCCGCAGCCGGGCCCCTTCGGCGCGCCGCCGGGGCAGCCCGGCGCCTTCGGCCCGCAGCCAGGGCCGTTCGGCCCGCAGCCGGGGCAGCCCGGCGCCTTCGGCCCGCAGCCCGGCCCCTTCGGTCCGCAGCCGGGGCAGCCGCCGTTCGGCCAGCCGCCGGGGGTGCCCGGAGCAGCGCCTGGCCCGGTGCAGCCGCAGGGGCCGACGTTCGTGGACGTCGACTGCTCGCTCGAGGCGCTGCCCAAGACGGGCAACGTCGTCGGCACGGTGAAGGACGCCGAGAGCGGGGACGCGGTCGCCGGCGCGACCATCCGGCTCGTCGACGAGGCCGGCCGCGAGCAGACGGCGACGAGCGACGCGAGCGGCGCGTTCCGCTTCGCGGAGCTGCCGGCCGGCGCGGTGACGCTCAAGGTCGAGGCGCAGGGCTACATGAACCACGTGAACCAGGCCGAGGTCCGGACGAACGAGGACACCCGCGCCGCGCTCACGGTGAACAAGCGGCCGAAGGTGTCGCTCGTGAAGGTGCAGGGCAACGAGATCAAGATCTCGAAGCAGATCCACTTCGAGACCGACTCGGCGAAGATCCTGGGCGACTCGAACGCGCTGATGGAGGAGATCGCGGACGTGCTCCAGCGCAATCCGAACATCCGCAAGGTCGAGATCCAGGGGCACACCGACAATACGGGCGGGCGCGAGCACAACCAGACGCTCAGCGAGGCCCGGGCCAACTCGGTGCGCGCCTGGCTCGTCCGCGCCGGCGTCGACGGCGCGCGGCTCGTCGCGAAGGGCTACGGGCAGGACCGCCCGATCGCGCCGAACGTCACACCCGCGAACAAGGCCAAGAACCGGCGCGTGCAGTTCATCATCCTGGAGAAGTGAGCCGGGCCCGCCCCCGGGCGGCGCGAGCACCGGCACATCACGCACCTCGGCAGGTTCACGTGGCCGAGGGGCGCCGGTCCCGCTCGCGGCCGCGACCCCCCTCGCGGGGACCGGGCCTCGAGGGGGACGCGGCGGAGCGGGCTCGCGGCGCGAGCCCCTTCTCCTGGACGCTGCGCCGGCGCGCCGTCATGGTCTCGGCGTGACGCCGCTCGTCTCCGTCTTGCTCCCCTACAGACAGGCGGAGGCGACCATCGAGGAGGCGCTGGAGAGCGTGCTCGCCGAGCGCGAGGTCGACCTCGAGGTGATCGCCGCCGACGACGGCTCGACCGACGCTGGGCCGGCCACGGTCGCGCGCATCGCCCGGCGCGATCGCCGCGTCGTCCCGATCGCGACGGGGGGCGTGGGGATCGCGCGGGCGCTCTCCCGCGCGGCGGCGGCGGCGCGCGGCGAGCTGTTCGCGCGGATGGATGGCGACGACATCTCGCTCGGCGGGCGCCTCGCGCGGCAGGTCGAGGCGCTCCGGCGGGATCCGCGGCTCGGCGTCGTCGGGACCCGCGTCGAGGCGTTCGCGTCCGGGCCGATCGGCGAGGGCATGCTGCGCTACGTGGCCTGGCTGAACTCGATCCTCACGCCCGAGGATCACGCGCGGGAGATGTTCGTGGAGTCCCCGCTGTGCCACCCGTCGGTGATGCTGCGGCGGAGCGCGCTGGAGCAGGTCGGCGGCTTCCGGGACGCGCCGTGGGCGGAGGACTACGACCTGTGGTTGCGCCTCGACGCGGCGGGCGTGCGGATGGCGAAGCTCCCCGAGCTCGGCCTGCGCTGGCGGCACCGCGAGGGTCGCGCCACGTTCGCGGATCCGCGGTACGCGATCCTGCGCTTCCTCGAGGCGAAGGGGTACTACCTGGCGAGGAAGCTGGACAGGACGCGCCCCGTGGCGGTGTGGGGCGCCGGCAAGACCGGCCGGCGGCTCGCGAGGGAGCTCGCCCGGAACGGCGTGCGGCCGGAGCGGTTCGTGGACATCGATCCGCGGAAGATCGGCCGGGTCGCGCAGGGCGCGCCGATCGTCGACCCGTCGCGCCTCGCGCGGGGCGCGCAGACCCTCGTGGTCGCCGTGGGGGCGCGGGGGGCGCGCGCGCTCATCCGCGATCACCTCGCCGCGCGCGGCTTCGTCGAGGGCTCGGACTATGTGTGCGCCTCCTGAGCGCGCGCCCCGAGCGAGTATTTGCAAGCGCGCTCCCTGATGGGAGGATTCGGCCCCACGACCATGCGCGTCCCGGTGCTCACGAGCCAGCTCGATTTCCCTCCGCCCGAGCGCGCGACCCCCGAGGGGATCGTGGCCGTGGGCGGCGAGGCGTCGCCCGAGCGGCTCCTCGCCGGCTACCGCAGGGGCATCTTCCCGTGGCCGCACGAGGGGCTGCCGCTGCTCTGGTTCTCTCCGGATCCGCGCTTCGTCCTGCCGCCGCGCGAGGCGCACGTCCCGCGCTCGCTGCGCAAGCGGATGCGGCGGGGTGAGCTCGAGGTGCGGACCGACACGGCGTTCGTCGAGGTCATGCGGGCCTGCAGCGAGGCGCCGCGGCCAGGGCAGGACGGCACGTGGATCACCGAGGAGCTCGTCGCCGGATACACCGCGCTGCACGCGGCCGGGGTGGCGCACAGCATCGAGAGCTGGTCGGACGGCGAGCTCGTCGGCGGGCTCTACGGCGTGTCGCTCGGGCGGATGTTCTTCGGCGAGTCGATGTTCGCGCGCGCCCCCGACGCGTCGAAGGTCGCGTTCGCGACGCTGCTCGGGAACCTCGTCGCCTGGGACTTCGCGCTGGTGGACTGCCAGGTGTACACGGACCACCTCGACCGCTTCGGCGCCGTGGAGTGGCCGCGGCGCGAGTTCCTCCGCGCGCTCGCGAAGGCGCTCGACGCGCCGACGAGGCTGGGGCCGTGGCGCTTCGATCTCGCGCCCGACCAGGCGGTCGAGCGGCTCATCTCGCGGTGACCGCGCGACGCCCGGCTCGTCCGAACCGCCCCTCGGCGCCCCGCCCGGGCCGGGACCTCGGCCCTACGAGCGCTCCCCGCCCGAGCCGTCCTTGATCTCGCGGAGAAGCTCCTCGATCCGCCGCTCGGCGTCCGGCCCCTCGTCGTAGAAGAAGCGCAGCGTCGGGACCACGCGCAGCCCCATCGTCCGGGCGACGTCCCTGCGCAGCCGGCCCGACGCGGCCTCGAGCCCCTTGAGCAGGGAGCGGCGCGACGCCGCGTCCTCCGCCCCGAACTCGTGCCGCACGTGGACCTTCGCGCTCTGCAGATCGTCCGTGAGCTCCACGCGCGAGACCAGCACGCCGGAGAGGCGCGGGTCGCGCAGCTCCCGCAGCAAGCTGGACAGGTCTTCCCGGAGCCGCTCGGCGACCCGGGTCGCCCGCTTCACCATGCCGCTCATTCGTCGTCCTCTGCGTCCTCGAGCCTGTCGTAGGTCGCTCCCAGATCCGGATCGTCACGCCCGAGCGCCTGCTCGATGCCGCCCTGCACCCCCGCCCCTCCCTCGCCGAACGGCACGATCTCCGTCGCCCGATCGGTGAGGACCGCGTGAGGCAGCGACCCGGCCATCGCGGCCACGTCCGCGAGGACCTTGTCGCACATCGCCGCCGAGTTCGAGACGACCGCGACGCCGAGCGTGGCCCGCCTCGGATCGTCGAGCACGCCGACCTCGGCGATCGACACGCGCATCCGGGCCTGCGCCCGCTCCTTCAAGGAGCGCACCACGCTGCGCTTGTCCTTGAGGGAGCGGGCCCCGACGATATCGAGGCGGAGGCGGAGGACGCCGACGAACATCGAGGCGCCTCAGAGCTTCGTCTTGACCTCTTCGATCTCGAAGCTCTCGATGATGTCGCGCTCCTTGATGTCCGAGTAGCCCTCGAGCGAGATGCCGCACTCGAACCCCTCGACCACCTCCTTCACGTCGTCCTTGAAGCGGCGCAGCCCCGAGAGGCGCCCCGTCCAGACCACGGCGTTGTCGCGGATCAGCCGGGCCTCGGCGGCGCGCTTGATCGAGCCGCTGATCGCCATGCAGCCCGCGACCGTGCCGGCCTTCGTGATCTTGAAGACCTGGCGCACCTCCGCGCGGCCGAGGACCTTCTCCACCTTCGTGGCAGGCAGGAGCCCCTCCATCGCGCTGCGGATGTCGTCGACGGCGTTGTAGATGATGTTGTAGAGCCGGATCTCGACGCCCTCGCTCTCGGCCAGCGCGCCCGCCTTGCCGGCAGGCCGGACGTTGAAGCCGGCGATGATCGCCTTCGATGCGACCGCCAGGTTGACGTCGCCCTCGGTGATGCCGCCGACGGCCCCGTTCACGATCGTGACCTTCACCTTCTCGGTCGAGAGCTTCGCCAGCGCGTGGGTGATCGCCTCGACCGAGCCCTGCACGTCCGCCTTGATGATCAGCTTGAGCTCGAGCTGATCGGCCTCCTGCAGGTTCTTCGTGATGGCCTCGAGCGAGACGCGCGAGTCCTGCGGGATCAGCGTCTTGGACGCCTTCTTCCGGCGGGTCTCGGCGATCTCCTCCGCGGTCTTCCCGTCCTTGACGGCGTGGACGGGATCGCCCGCGCTCGGCACCTCGTTCAGGCCGAGCACCTCGACGGGCGTCGCGGGGCCGGCCTCGGCGACGGAGCGCCCGAGCTCGTCGGTCATGGCCCTGACCTTGCCCCACGCGGCGCCGGCCAGGAGGATGTCGCCCGTGCGGAGCGTGCCGTCCTGGACCATGACGCGCGCGACCGGGCCGCGGCCGCGATCGAGCAGCGCCTCGATGACGGTGCCGCTCGCGCGCTTCTTCGGGTTGGCGCGGAGCTCCTGCACCTCGGCGAGGAGCAGGACCGACTCGAGGAGCTGGTCGATGCCCTGGCCCATCTTGGCCGACACGTGGCAGAAGATCGTCTCGCCGCCCCACTCCTCGGGCTGCAACCCGAGCGAGGCGAGATCGCGCTTGATCTTGTCCGGATCGGCGTTCGGCTTGTCGATCTTGTTCACGGCGACGAGGATCGGCACCTTCGCGGCCTGGGCGTGCGAGATCGCCTCCTTGGTCTGGGGCATCACGCCGTCGTCGGCGGCGACCACCAGGATCACGATGTCCGTGAGCGAGGCGCCGCGGGCGCGCATCGCCGTGAACGCCTCGTGGCCCGGCGTGTCGAGGAACGCGATCGTGCCGCGCGGCGTGTCGACGCGGTAGGCGCCGATGTGCTGCGTGATCCCGCCCGCCTCGCCCTCGGCGACCGTGGACTTCCTGATCCGGTCGAGCAGCGACGTCTTGCCGTGGTCGACGTGACCCATGACGGTGACGATCGGCGGACGGCTCTCGAGGTCCTCGTCGGTGTCGGTCCCGGCCTGCATGGCCGCGGTGAGCGTGTCCTGCTCGCTGACGGCCACGTCCTCGACGCTCCAGCCGAACTCGCTCGCGAGGATCTTCGCGGTGTCGGCGTCGAGCGTGCTGTTGATGTTCACGCCCGTCATGCCCATCGACAGGAGGCGCATGAGCACATCGGTCGCCTTGAGGCTCATCTTCGCGGCGAGCTGCTGGAGGCTGACCTGCTCCTCGATCTTGATGACCTTCTTGTGCGAGGCCATCTCCTGCGTGGAGACCTGGACGGGCTTGCGCGGGACACCGCCCCCGCCCCCCGGGCGCTGGCGGAAGCCCCCCGGACGCGTGTTCCGGCCGCCCATCGGCCGGCCCCCCGGGCCGAAACCGGGGCCGCCGGGCCGCGCTTGCTGCGCGCTGGCGCGCGGGTCGTACGTCGTACGCCGCGCCGGCGGTGTGCCGGTGCGGGCCGCAGGCATGGTGACACCAGGACGCCCCTGCCATACCTCGATGCCGGTCTTCGGCGGCGAGGACGGGCGGCGCGGCGGCTGCGCGGGCGCGGCCGCCGTCTCCTCCGGCTTGCCGGCAGACGGCGACGCGGGCGGCGGCGCCGGCCGCGACGGCGCGCGGGGACCGGCGCCCGCCGGCCCCGCAGCCTGCGCCGCCGGAGCGGTAGACGGCCGCTGAGGCACGGTTGGCGCAGACGTCGGCCGCGATGCAGCCTGCTGTGCCGGCGTGGGCGCGGCAGGCGCAGACGTCGGCCGCGATGCGGTCTGCTGCGCCGGCGTGGGTGCGGCCGCCGCAGCAGGCGCTGGCGCGCTGGCCGCCTTCGCCGGGGTGGGCGCAGTCGCGGCAGACGCAGGCGCAGCCGCGGGCGCAGCCGGCGCCGGAGGGGTGGGCGCAGCAGCCTGCGCCGGGGTGGGTGCGGGCGCGGCCGGCGCAGGCGCCGCAGGCGCAGGCGCGGCGGCGGCCGCCGCCGTGGGCTGCTCCGCCGCGGCAGGCGCTGGCGAGACGGGCTTCGCGTCGGTCGAGGCCGCCTTCGCCTCGGCCGGCGCCTGCGCGGGCGCCGCGGCGGGCGTGGGGGGCTCGGCCGCAGCGGCAGCGACGGCCGGCGGCGGCGCAGCCGGTGCGGGGGGCGCGGCGGCGGGGGCCGCGGGCGCCGGCGCGCTGGGCGCGGGCGCAGGCTCGCGCGGGCTCGCGGCGACCGGCGGCTCGGGGGCGGGCGCCGGGGGCGCTGCGACGGGAGCGGTGGGCGGCGGCGGAGCGGGGCGATGGGCCGGCGCTTCTTCCTGAGCAGCGCGCTCGGGCGGCGGAGGAACCGGAGCGGACACTGCCGAGGGTCGAGAGGGCGCCGGGGCGGGCGTCGGGGCGGCGGCGCGCGCGGGCGCCTCGGCCGGCTCGGGCCCGCGGCCCGGCGAAGAAGGCTCGGGCTCGGCCCCGGGCCGCGCGCGACGCTTCACGACCGTCGGGCGGATCCGCTCCTCCACCACCTCAGGCGACTTCTGCCGCTCGAGGTGCCGCTTGACCCGCTCGACGACGTCGGACTCGACGGCGCTCATGTGATTGCGCACGTCGCCTATACCCATGGACTGGAAGAGCGCGACCAGCGTCTTCTGGTCCATGTTGAGCTGCTTGGCGACCTCGTAGACCCGGACTTTGCTCATGCACCTCGCTCCACGTTAACCAATCCGCCTCACCCATCCGCGCGGGCGACGATTTGCGGCCACTCTGTCCACCGTCGGGGCGCGCCCGGGTTCCCCGGACTCCGCCCGCCTGCCCCCGACCGCGCCGCCTTCCCCGGTCTCCGGCGCAGTAGCAAGAAACCGACCGGCCCCGCCCCTGGATGCCGGCCGTTCCTCGCGGCTGCCAGGCGCGCCCTCCGGGCTGCCGGGTTGTTTCCCGGCCTCCTGGGGCGAAAGGCGAGCGCCGGGCTCGGGGTGCTCGGACGCCACCCCCGGTCTACCCGGCCGACGGCGATGCTCCGGGCCACCATGGCCTGGCGCTGTCTTCAGCGGTTCCGGGTTCCCGCCCTCTTCCGCGCGGGCGGGCGCATGGCGCGCCGGCCGCCCCCGCCGGCCGGGGCTGCCCCGCTCACCCGTCGCAGGATCCTCCCCCCGCTCGATGCGGGCGCAGGTGTCCACGACATGGACCGCGCTCGCGACGGCGGCCGCGATCGACGCCGAGGAGATGGCCATCACGGCCACGCCGCGTTCGCGCGGGCCGCCGGCGAGGGCGCCGAGCACCTGCTTGCTGCCCCAGGCGACGGCGCGCCCCTCCGCGATCGCCCGCCGGACCTCCGGCAGATCGGCACCCGCCGCGGCGTCACACGCGACCAGCACGAGCGAGGCCTCGCCCCGCGCGCACGCCCCCGCCACAGCGTCCGCGCCGATCGCCGCGCTCTGCGCGCGGACGGCGGCGCCGACGAGCCCCTGGATCCGGCGATCGGTCGCCTCACGGATCGCTCGCGCCAGCGAGACGACCGTGAGCGGCGCCGCGCCCTCCGGGGTCCCCTCGCCCGCACCCTCCGCGGAGGGGGCCGCGCCGTCGAGGCCCGCGCCGCCGAGGATCGTGTGGACGCGCCCCTTCGCCGCGCGGGCGAGGCCCCGGGCGACCGCGGCCGAGAGGCACTCCCGGCGCGGGTGCACGTGCGCGCCCCGCCCGAACCCGCCGTCGCCCGGATCGACCGCGATCACGCCGGAGGGGCCGAGGATGAGCCGGACGAGCGGGCGCGCGCCGCGGGCATCCGCGACGTCGACGCGCTCCCCGCAGCCGACGCACGTGCGCACCCGCCCCCTCTCCGAGGGGCCGCGCTCACCCGCGCCGTTCTGTCGACTCACCACCGATTCCATCCTCGATCCCCTCGGCATGCGCTAGGCGTGCCTCGCCTCCGCGGCGCGGCGAATGTCCGCCCGCGCTGCATCGAGCACCTTCTGCTCACTCTCAACGAAATCTCGCGCGCCCTGCTTGATCGCGCGCGCCTTCTTAATGCCGAGGCCCGTGCGGATCGCCAGCCGATCCTCGTCTTCTCGGAGCAAATCCTCCACGCTCCGGTACCCGGCCTCCTCGAGCAGCACCACGGTGCGCTCGCCGACGCCGCGGATGAACATCAGCCGCTCGCGATCGGTGAGCGGCTCGGTGCGCGAGCTCGCGGCGCGGATGCGCTCCTGCCGGAGCCGCTCCATGGTCGTGTCCGCCTGCGACTTGATCCGCTCGGCGGCCTCGGCGCCGCCGAGGCCCGGGATGGCGGCGAGCTCCTCGATCGAGGCCTCGCTCACCTCCTCGAGCGCGCGGAAGCCGAGCCGGTACATGGACTTCGCGATCTGCTCGGTCACCCCGTCGATCTGCTGGAGGGCGGAGATCGCCTCCTCCTCCATCTGCTTGAACTTGGTCTCGCTGATGATGTCGAGCTTCCAGTTCGTCAGCTGCGCGGCGAGCCGCACGTTCTGTCCCTTGCGCCCGATCGCGAGCGACAGCTTCTCGTCCGGGACCACGAGCTCCATGCGCCCGTCGGCCTCGTCGACGATGACCTTGTGCACCTCGGCCGGCTGGATGGCCGCGATGACGTACCGCGCCGGATCCCGGTCGAACGGCACGATGTCGATCTTCTCGCCACGGAGCTCCTGGACCACCGCCTGCACGCGCGACCCCTTCATGCCGACGCACGCGCCGACCGGATCGACGTCCGCGTCGCGGCTGGTCACCGCGATCTTCGAGCGGGCGCCCGGCTCGCGGGCGACCGACACGATCCGCACGATGCCCTCGTAGATCTCGGGCACCTCGGCCTCGAAGAGCTTCTCGACGAGCCGGGGATCGGAGCGGGAGAGGATGACCTGCGGGCCGCGCGCCTCCCGATCGATGTCCTTCACGTACGCGACGATGCGATCCCCCGGCCGGTACGTCTCGCGCGGGGTCTGCTCGCGGAACGTGAGCACGCCCTCGGTGCGGCCGATGTCGACGATGATGTTGTTGCCCTTCTCGAACCGCCGCACGATGCCGCGGATGAGCTCGCCCTTGCGGTCCTTGTACTCGTTGAAGATGAGATCGCGCTCGGCGTCGCGCACGCGCTGGAGCAGGACCTGCTTCGCCGTCTGGGCGGCGATGCGCCCGAACGTCGTGCGGCCGTGCTTGAGCTTCAGGATGTCGCCGTATTCCTTGTCCTGATCGCGCGCCTTCTCGGCGTCCTCGGGGCGCCAGAAGACCTGGAAGCCGAGCTCCTCGCCCAGGGTCGCGTCGAGCTTGAGCTTGTTCACGTCAGCGATGGAGATCTCGCGCTCCGGCTCCGTCACGGCCTCGACCACGGTCATGTACTGGAAGAGATCGACCTGACCGGTGTCCTCGTTGAAGCGCGCCTCGAGCTCGCGGGTGGGGCCGAAGACGCTCTGCGCGGCCTTCAAGATCGCGGCCTCGATCGTCTCGACAAGGATCTTCTTGTCGATCCCCTTCTCCTTCGCGACCTGATCGAGGATGCTGCCGAGGCTCGTCTCCGAGGTCGGCATCGCTGCCATCGTTGCCATGACGTCCCTGTCTCCTGATCTTTCTGCTCTCTACTTGCGCTTCTCGGAGCCGCGCTCGCTCCGCTCTGGAGCCGCCTCCGCGAGCCGCTTCGCCGGCCCTGGCCCCTTGGCGGCCTCCTTGCCCTGCCGCTGCCCCTTCCTGGGCTTGGGCTGCGACGTGAGCTCGAAGACGAGGCGCGCCTCCACCACATCGGTCAGCGGGACCTCGATCCGCTTGCCATCGACCAGGACGGCGACCTGCCCCTCCGGGGCCTCCAGGAGCTCGCCCCGGAGGAGCCGCTGGCCGTCCGGCGCCGGGCGAGACAGCTTCACCTTGGCCGTCCGGCCGCGGAAGCGGGCGAACTCGGCCGCCGTGCGCAGCCGCCGATCAAGGCCTGGAGAGCTGACCTCGAGGTTGTAATGATGGGCAATGAGGTCCTCCACGTCGAGGACCGAGGAGACGTCGCGCGAGACGTCCGCGCAGTCTTCCAGCGTGACGCCGCCGGCGACGTCCGCCGCGCCCTCGCGCTCGATCGTGATCCGCAAGGTCCAGCCCGCGCGCTCCGTGACCCACTCCAGATCGACGAGCACGACCCCGTGCGAGGCGAGCACCGGCACGACCGCGTCGCGGACGCGCCCCAGATCGAATGCGGCTCTGGTCGAAGACTCCATCGGTTGCTGCATCTGTCGGAAGGTCACCCTCGGCGAATCCGGGGACCCTCGGCGCCACGCGCCCCGAGCGGTGTTGCCCGGCGCCCCTGCGCCAAAAAAAAAGAGCCGATTCCCGAACTGGGAACCCGGCTCGCGGATCCGCCTAGTTGTCGGCGGACAACCTAGTCGAATGCTGACCTTCATGCAAGGGGGGATACGGGCAATCCGCCCCCACAGGGACGGGGATCTCCCCCGCCGGCGCGGTGCCGCAGCGCACCACCCCGGATGCTCCGCGAGGGCCCGTGAGCCCCGTCGCCGCCGGACGGCGGCCTGCCTTACGCCAGATTGGGCAGCGCGACGATATCCACGTGGAGAACCTCCTCGAACGCCGCGATTTCCTTGAGACAAGCCTCGCTCGGCCGCCCGGAGACCCGCATCTTCGTGCACGTGGCCGTGGCGCCATCGAAGACGGTGTTTGAAATCTCCTCGATGTTGATCCCGTGCCGTTTCATGACCATGAGCGTGTTCGCGAGGACACCGACCTTGTCCAGCATCCGGACGACGACCGCATAGCGAGCGGGCGAGGTCGCGCAGATGTTGACCACGTTGGGCACGTCCTCCTCGGTCATGAAGGAGCGGATGATCCGGGCCGTCTCCTGGGCGACGGCGCGCTGGGCCTGCTCGGTCTGGGCGCCCACGTGCGGCGTCCCGTAGACGATCCCTCGCCCGAGGATGCGCGCGTCGAACGCCCCCGAGGACTTGCCGGGATCGCCGGCGAACACGTCGAGGCCGACCCGCAGCCCCTTGCGGGGGATGAGCTCCTCGAGCGCGGCGTAGTCCAGCAGGTCGGGGCGCGCGGCGTTCACGACGATGGCGCCGTCGGGGAGCGCCTCCAGCACGCGCCGGCTGACGATGCCGCGCGTCTGCGGGGTGGACGTCAGGTGGATGGTGAAGATGTCCGAGCGGGCCGCCAGCTCCTCCAGCGTCCGGGCGTGGCCGACGTCCAGCTTGGCGGCGCGGCCCGGCGTCAGCGAGCGCGACCAGGCGTGGGGCACGAGGCCGAACGCCCGGGCGCGCAGCAGCACCTCGCGGCCGATCGCGCCGAGCCCCGCGATCCCGATGCGCCGCCCGTACAGGCCGCGGGCCACCGAGTACTTCGCCTTCTCCCAGCGGCCGGCCTGGAGATCGACCGTCGCGTCGACCAGCCGTCGATCGAGCGCGAGGATGAACGCCATCGTGAGCTCGGCGACCGCCGTCGCGTTCTTGCCGGGACAGTTCGCCACGTAGACGCCGCGCGCGCTCGCCGCCGCGACGTCGATCGTGCTCACTCCGACGCCCGCCCGGACGATCAGGTTGAGCTGCCGTCCAGCCTCGATCGCCGTCGCCGTGACCTCCGTGGAGCGGACGACCAGGATCCCGACGCCGTCCAGGGCCGCCGGCAGCGTGTCCCTGGTAAGCTCCGGCCGGGACTCGATCTCGATCCCGAGCACCTTGAGCTCTTCCAGGGCCGAGAGATCCAACTTGTCGGCAACTAGCAGGCGCATGCGAGCGGGAACGGTAACAGAAAAGCTCGCGCTGACGATGGGCGTTCTGGCCCTCTCCTGCGCCAGCGATCATCAGGTCTCTCCCTGGGGCGCCGCGCGCAGGCCGACCCTCGGCGCGTACGTCGCGCCGGCCGATCTCGACGCTCAGCTACGCGCCATCGACCTCGAGGTGGCCGAGCTCGGGCTGTCGCTCGACGTCGAGCTCCGCGGCGCGCTCCCGCGCGGCCGCGGCGAGGTGGTGGTGCGCGGTTACAGCGGGACAGACGCGCTCGGGCGCCGCACGTCGGCGGTCCGCGTGGCCACGCCGCGCGGGGTGGTCATGGCGGCCGGGCCTCTCGAGGGCGCGCGCGCGGACCGCCGTCAGGCGACCCAGCTCGTGCCGTCGCTCCTTCCAGGATCCGAGGCGGACCCCGCGCACGACGAGCTCGGCGTGTTCCGCTCCGGCACCGATCTCAACCGCGACGACGCCCCGGACGTCGTGCTCAGGAACGAGGCCGGCGAGCTGGAGATCTGGGCCGTGCACCCGCTCGGCGCGGCGCGGTACGCCGTGGAGATCGCCACGCCCCCGCGGTTCGCGCTCGACGTCGACCGCGACGGGTTGCTGGAGCTCGCCGGCCGGGTGCGCGTCCCCGAGCGCGATCCCATCGGTCCGGATCTCCTCGACGTCGCGTCCTTCGAGGGCGGTCGCTACACGCACCGGGGCGACGCCGCGCGCGCGTTTCACGCGGCGCGCGCGGGCGAGGCCGCCGGCCCGGGCAAGCCGCCGGCGCGCTCGAAAGACGACGGCAAGCCGCCGGCGCCCCCGAAGGACGACGGCAGGCCGCCGGCGCCCCCGAAGGACGACGGCAGGCCGCCGGCGCCCCCGGAGGACGACGCCACGCGCCTGCGGCGCGCGCTGGAGCGGGCGTGGCACGCGCGGCTCGCGGGCAGGCCGGCGGAGGACACGCTCGCGGCGCTCGACCGCGAGCAGGTGCCGCCCGCGCTCCGCGAGGCGTTCGCGGCCCACCGCGCGCGGGTGGCGGGGGTGGCGCCGGCGAGGCCGACGGGCGCGGCGACGAGCGACGGCCCGCGCGGGCCCGGCGGCGCGCCTACTCGTCCGCCGGCAGCATCGGGAACGCCTGATTGAACGTGACGACGATGTCGCCCGGGAGAGAGTCGGCCTCCCTGTGGCCGCGCGTGAGCGGGATGCCCCAGTCGGCGCGCATGACGACGCGGTTGAGCTGCGGGAAGAGGAACCGGATCCCGAAGCCGGCCGACTGCTTGAGGCGCAGGTCGTCGAAGCCGTCGAACGCGTCGCCCACGTCGAAGAACGCCGCGCCCGCGAGCTGGCACGACCAGACCTCGAGCGGGCGGGTCCTGAGCTCCAGGTTCGCGGAGAGCACGTCCTCGCCGAGGAACGCCCCCGTCGGATAGCCGCGCAGGCGCGTGTCGCCGCCGAGCTGCGATCTGCGGTTGAGGTGGTTCCTGTAGCGATCGAGGAGCCGCGCGTCGAACACCAGCCGCCCGACGCCGAAGCTCGGCGTGTGCACGCGCGCACGCACCTCGAGCGAGGCGTCGGCGATCCGCGACGGCTCGAGCTCCGTGACGCTCTCGACCACCGCGCGCGCGAGGCCGTCGCCGAGCGGGACGGTGTACGCGGCCGCGGCGGAGATCCCGAGGAAGCTCCGGGTCGAATTGAGCGCGGTCGTGACCGGGTACACGAGGATCGAGAGATCGTGCCCCAGCCGGTAGTCCTCCTGCAGCGCGAGCGTGTTGAAGTCGAGCACGCGCAGGAAGCGGGTCGAGTACGTGGCGTACCTGAGCGTCGGCGCGACGCGGGTGTCGCTCACCGGCATCTCGCGCCGCTCGAACTCGGCGACCGCGGCCGGCGCGAGGCCGGACCGGTCGTCGAAGCGGTAGAACCTGCGGCTCGCCTCGACGCCCACCGAGAGGTCGTGCTTCACGCCCGGGGACCGCGCCGCGCCGCCGCCGAAGCTGCGCGTGACGACGTACCTGCCGACCAGGAGATCGCTCCGGTAGCTGTACGGGATGCCGTCGCGCTCCGGCGTCGCCTCGGCGTCGAAGCGGGCCAGCTCCGCGCCGACGAAGCGGCGGGTCACCTCGTCGCGCCAGCTGATCTCGGCCTCCCAGGCCCACTCCGCCGACGAGGCGTAGAGCGGCTGCCCGTAGAGGAACGCGCCGCTCGAGCCCTCGAGCTCCCCGGTCTCCCGGCCGAAGATCGCGTTGAGGTCCGTCTTGAGCCGCACGTGGCTGCCGCCGATGCGCGGCATCGCGTACGCGACGCCGAGCGAGAGCGCCCCGGGATCGAGCGCGAGCTGCGCGGCGACGGCGTGGTGGACGCCGAGCAGGTTCTGCTCGCTGGGCTGCAGGAACAGGTACTCGAGCTGCCCGCCGGCGAAGCGGTAGTCCGTGTTGAGGCGCAGGCTCCAGACGTCCTTGGTGGCGACGACGACCCGCACCCGGCCCGGGGCGCTGCCCCGCGCGGCGAGGACGAGCACGAGCGAGAGCTGGCTCAGGTCGCGCAGGTTCCGCGCCGACTCGTCGGCGAGCGCCTGCTCGTACGGGCGCCCGACGGCGAGCAGCACCTCGCGCCGGATGACGTACGGCCGCGAGAGCGCGTGGAACCAGTTCAGGAAGCGCGGCGCCGGGTCGCGATCCTCGATCACCTCGAGCGGGACCACGTCGATCGCCTCGACGATCTTGCCCTCGGGGGCAGGCTCGAGGGTCGCGCCGAGGCGCGCGAGCGCGCGCTCGATCGTGTCGCGCTCGTAGCTCGAGTAGCCCTCGAGCCGAGGGGCCTCGGGGGGCGCCGCCGGCGCGCGCGGCTCGGCGCGCGACGCGGTCGCGGACGTCGCGCCGGCGGCCAGGAGCGCGAAGCGCATCACCGCGATCGACGCGCCACGCACGATCCGCTCGCCTCAGAAGGAGTCGCCGTCGCTGGGAGGGTACGTCGCCATGACGTTGATCTTGTACTTCACGTACTGGTGCGGGATCGCCGCCCAGTCGGGCTTCGGCATCGCCCGCTTCACGCACCGGATCAGCTCCCTCGTCCTCGTGCGCTTCACCGTCGTCGACTTGCCCGCGTAGAGGTTGGTGCGCTTGCGCCGGAAGTCCATGTCGAGGACGAAGCTCACCGTGATGCTCGACTTGCCGGTGGGGGCGCACGGGACACTGTCGCGGATCGCGCGCGCGAGGGCGTCCTCGAAGAACGTGATGTGATCGCAGCGATCCGGCGGCGTCGTGCCCGGGCCGGGGTTCTGGCACCGGATCGTGGTGAACGGCGAGAGCGTGACGCGCTCGGGCTGCCCGGCGTCCGCGTCCGCGGGCACCCCGGCGTCCAGGGCGAGCGCGCCCGCGTCGACCGTGGCGGCGTCCGCGGACGGGATCGACTCGGGCTTGGGGCGGCGCCAGAGATAGAGCGGCACCGCCACCACGATGAGCCCCGCGACGAGCGCGATGATGATCTGGAGCCGCACGGGGCGCTCGCTGCCGCCGCGACCGAGGTAGCGGTACGGCGAGGGCTGAGACGGCGGGCTGGACGGGAACGGAGGCCGGCTGTTCATCAGACGCGTTCAGGGTCAATCGATGAGCGTCCGCGCCGGGCGCCCGGGCTCGCCTTTCACCAGCGTCGCGCCGAGCTCGAGCGTCTCGGGGAGCATCCCCTGAACCTGCGCGACCACCTGCTCCACCACGTGGCGAGCCTCGTCGATGCTCGGCCCGACGATGGAGACCACGAACTTGAGCGGCCCCGTCCGGCCCGCGACCGCGGGCGTGAGGCTGAGCAGCAGCATCTCGGTCAGATCGATCACCCGCTGCGCCGCCTTCCGCAGGGCGAGCATCTCCAGGATGGTCGGGCGCTCGCTGACCTGGCGGTTCGGCCCGCGCAGCTCGTAGCGCGCGACCTGCATCGGCACCTCGGCCCAGTCGGCGAACAGGCCGTCCTCGTCGATCGCCTTCATCAGGTGCTCGCGCACGAGCAGGCCGGTGAGGCCGTCGCGCTTCGCGAGGTACTGCCGCGCGCGCCGGTGCTGCGGCGAGTCCGGACCGAACGTCACGAGCTTCATCCGGCACTCGCCGACCTGCACCTCGCCGCCGTGCAGCAGCGAGACCTGCGCCTTGCGCTCGTAGTTGAAGTCCGCGTACGTGCCGTTCGTGCTGCCCTGGTCCTCGATGAGCCACGAGCCGGTCTGCCACTTCAGGATCGCGTGCGCCCCCGAGACCGTCGCCTCGGGCACGCACAGGCTCTGATCGCTGCGCCGGCCGAGCGCCAGCTTCGTGTCGTGCAGCGGGAGCAGCGTGCCCACGATCTCGGGCGCGTTCGTCGCGTACGTCACGAGCAGCGACTGCGCCCCCGGCGTGAAGTTCAGCTTCAGCGCGCCGCCCGGCGGCGGGCCCGGGTCGAGCCGCTCGCGCGGCAGCTGGATCGGGCTCGTCGTGAGCTGCGACGGGTTGAAGAAGCGCATGTGCCGCGCCTGCGGCCGCATCGACGGGTCCTCGTTGAGGCCGCGGAAGATCTGCCTCACCTCGTCGATCGACAGGCCCGCCGGCACGTCGAACATGATCTGCTGCTTCATCGTCTTGAGCCGCGGCTTGTAGCCGGGCTCGGGGACGCGGCAGGTCCACATCTCCCAGAGGGTCAGCGCCATCGCGTACACGTCGTCCTCGGGGCTCGCGCCGCCGTTGCGCAGCCGCTCGGGGGACATGTAGTTCGGCGTCCCGCCGTCGGGCGGCGCGCCCGGGCGGCGCGCCGAGGCGCGCGCGCGCTCCTGCGCGAAGCCGAAGTCGAGGATCACCGCGCGCCCCTCGGAGACCATCACGTTGCCGGGCTTCAGATCCCCGTGCACGAGGCCCTGCGCGTGGATCGCCGCGAGGCCGTTGCAGACCTCGCTCGCGATCTTGCGGAACTCGTCCGCCGAGTAGCCGCCCTGGGCCTTTCGCTTGCGGATGTGCGTGTGCAGCGTCTGCCCGGGGATCTGCTCCATCACGAGGATGGGGCCCCAGGGGCTCGGCGCGAGGTCGTGCACGCGGCAGACGTTCGGGTGGCCGACCGAGCGCGCGAGGAGGAGCTCCTGGCGAAGCGCCTCGTCGTCGCCGGGCATGCGCGACTCTTCGCGGACCACCTTGAGCGCCACGGTCTGCTGCGTCGAGCGATCGAAGGCTAGGAAGACCTCGCCCATGCCGCCCTTACCGAGGCTCTGACGGATATCGTAACGGTCGTTGATGACCGTTCCGGCAGTGATGGGAGGAGGGGGTGTCTTGGTCACGGCCCGCGGTGGATCAAAAAGGAGCGCGAACCGGCGCGTGCCCGACACCGGCTGCGGCGCACAGCGTCGTCCATCTCCACGTGGAGCGCAACGGTCGTTCTGGGGGACAGGCCGGACACAGCGCCATGCCAGCCCCCGCCCCGCTGGTTTGGGCCGATTTTGGGCCGAGATCGCTCCCCCGGACGCTCCCGCAGCCGGGACGCTTGACGAGGGCCGCCGATTTGTTTACGCGGCCCGGGCAGCCCGCCGGCCGGCGCGCGCCGGCGCCGTCGTCGCCTGGCATCGCGCGCGGCGCCGGGCCAGCGGGGCGGTGAAGCCGAGGAGCTCCTGAACGAGCGCGTTCCCCCGGAGGCGCAGGGAGCCCCCGTGCCCGACGGGCGCGCGACGGCGAAGCGGTGCGATGTCAACGGCTTCCTCTCGGCCTCCGCCCCAGGCGAATCGCCTGCTCCCTCTCAGCGCCTCGCCGGTCGGCGACCCCGCCACGGAGCCAGGCGGACTCTGCAGGTCCGGCCGCTGCGGCTCCGCCTGACAGGACGCGCGGTTCCCGGTTCCTGGACGACCTCTCCCGGTTCCTGGACGACCTCTCCCGGTTCCTGGACGACCTCTCCCGGTTCCTGGACGACCTCTCCCGGTTCCTGGACGACCTCTCCCGGTTCCTGGACGGCTTCCCTCGCTTCCTGGACGGCCTCTCCCGGTTCCTGGACGGCTTCCCCCGCTTCCTGGACGGCTTCCCCCGCTTCCTGATCCGGGTCGATGGCGCCGGCCCGGTCACCGCGGATCGCCGCGGCCACGTGTTCGCCGCACCCCACGCTGCGGCGCACAGCAGGCCGCACGCGATCCGTCCACAGGCCGCGCCTCGCCTGTTCGAGACTCCGCAGGACCGCCCCAAACGACCTCATCACGCGCGGTGGCTCACATCGATCACCGAAAAGCCATGTACGTTCCTGGATTGACGGTGTGATTGACACCTGCGCCAGGGCACCTGTGCCGCGGCCACCCTGGGAGTGGCCAACCGTCCAGACGGCAGCGCGCCGCACCGCGCTCCGCGCATTTCATCCATGTGTCACGGCACGGCAGATTGACACATCAGAGTCGCCTCAGTCACACTGCTCCCGAGGCGGCTCTTGTGTGTCCAATCTTCACCTCCTCCCGCTGCCCGAGGAGAGGCACAACATGCCTGATGGCCGACAGCGAGAGATGACCGGCGGCGCGAGGACCTCGAAGCCCGCCGCGGCGGACCCGCTGCTAGGGCGTGTCATCGACGGCCGCTTCAAGATTGTCAGCGTCATCGCGCGCGGCGGCATGGGGAAGGTCTACAGGGCCGAGCAGGCGCCGCTCGGCCGCATCTGCGCGCTCAAGGTGCTGAGCCCCAAATACGAGGGAGATCACGACCCCGAGTTCCACAGGCGCTTCTTCCTCGAGGCGTCGACCGCGGCGAAGCTCTCGCACCCGAACACGGTCACCGTGTTCGACTACGGCCAGAGCGACGACGATATCTATTACATCGCGATGGAGTACATCGAGGGGAAGACCCTCCACCGCGTGCTCCGCGAGGAAGGGCCGTTCTCCGAGGCGCGCACCGCGCACATCGCTCGCCAGATCGGCCGGTCGCTCCGCGAGGCGCACGGGCTCGGCGTCGTGCACCGCGATCTCAAGCCGGGCAATGTGCTGCTCGTCGATCACGAGGATGAGCACGATCACGTGAAGGTGCTCGACTTCGGGCTCGTCAAGGACACCGAGAGCGGTGAGGACCTGACGCAACGGGGCCTGTTCATGGGCTCACCGAAGTACATGGCGCCCGAGCAGATCACCGGCAGCGAGGTGTCCGCGCGCACCGATATCTACTCGCTCGGCGTGATGATGTACGAGATGCTCTCGGGCAAGGTGCCCTTCGACAAGGGCGCGAGCGTCGGGACGCTGATGTCGCATGTGAACGATCAGGTCCCGCCCATGCAGCGGCACAACCCGGCGCTCTCCATCTCGCAAACGATGGAGGCGATCGTCCTTCGATGCCTCGAGAAGGATCCGGCGCAGCGCTTCTCGTCGATGAACGAGCTCGTCGCCGCGCTCAAGCTCACCGGGGACGGCCCGGCCGCGCGCGAGCCGGGCGAGAGCCTGCCCACGCTCTCCGGTCTGGCGAGCTACCGCCCATCCATCCCTCCGCTCTCGACCACGAGCGACTTCCCGGGCGTCGCCGTGCCGGGCTCGTCGCCCCCCACGAGCGCCGCGGGCGCCTGCGCAGGCCCGCTCGCCACCGACACCGCGCTCCAGCCGCAGGCGGCGGCGCCGCTCTTCGTCGCGCCCACGATCACCGATTCCATGGGCGCCGATCCCACGAGGGCCGATCTCAGGACGTCGCGCCCGGCGCCGCCCCTGGAGGTGCTCTCCACGACCGCGACCGGCACGGGTCCGGGCCGGAAGCTCGCCCCGTGGGCGATCGCCGCGGTCCTCGCGACCGGGGTGGGCGCCGCCGCCGTCGCGGCGTCGCGCCCGCACGCCGCGCCGCCGACGAGCGCCGCGGCCTACGGCCCGAGCGCCGCGGCCGGCGGTCCGAGCGCGGCGGGGGGCCCGCGCGCCGCGGCCGGCGATCCGAGCGCGGCGAGCCCGCCGGCCGCCGGGACCGCCCCGGCCGGGGCCGCGCCGCACACGCTGCGCGTCGAGAGCGCGCCGCCCGGCGCGGCGGTCAGGGAGGGCAACCGGGAGCTCTGCGCCGAGACGCCGTGCGAGATCACCTGGCGAGGGGCGGCGGCCGCGCCCACGGCGGAGCACGATCTCGTCTTCGAGAAGAACGGGTTCAAGCCGGCGACGGTGCGCGTCTCGGGCGCCGAGGAGAAGGTGCGCGCGCGGCTCGATCCGGTCGTGATCCCGCCGGTGGGCGCCCCGAGCAAGCCCCGATCGAGCCCCTACAAGCCCGCTCCCTACAAGACCAATCCTTATTGATTCGGGGCGCGCCGCGCGTCGGCTACGCTGCTCGCCGTGCCCCGCCGGCCGCACCCCCTTCGCGCTCGCCGGAGGAGCGATCCGGGCGCTCCTTCGATGGTTGAGGCTGTTCGATGAGATCTGGGAAGCTCTTCGCCTGCGCCGTCCTCCTCGGCGCGATGACCGCCGCGCGCGGCGCGCTCGCCGACGCCCGCACCGAGGCGCGCCTCCACTTCAGGGCAGGCATGGAGCTCATCGCCCAGAAGCGGTTCGAGGAGGGCATCCGGCAGCTCCAGAAGGCCCACGAGATCCTCCCGCACCCGAACGTCGTCTTCAACATCGCCCGCGCGCACGCCGAGGCGGAGAACATCGAGCAGGCGATCGCCGCGTACCGCGAGTACCTCGCGAGCGATCCGCCGGACCGGGTGCAGGTCACGCGGTTCGTGGAGCACCTGGAGCAGCGCCTCGCGGCGCAGCGCGCCGCGGCGGCCCCCGAGGCGCAGCGGCCGGCCGCGCCCGAGCCGCAGCGGCCCGCGCCGCCCGAGCCCGCGCCGGGCGGCGGCGCCGGCGCCCCCACCGCCGCGCAGCCCGGCGCCGCCGAGGCCGCGGGGCCGGCGCCCGCGCCGCCGCGCGAGCGCGGGGCCGACGCCGCGAGGCTCGCCAGCGCGGCCCGCACCGAGGACGTCTATCAGGAGACCGTCGTCACCGCGTCGCGCGGCGCCCAGAGCCCCCTCGACTCGCCGAACTCGACGACCATCGTGACCCGCCAGGACATCCGGCTCTCCGGCATGACGCGCATCCCGGAGCTGCTCCGGCGCGTGGCGGGCATGGACGTCATGCAGATCACGGGCGGCGACGAGAACGTCTCGATGCGCGGCTTCAACAGCCGCCTCGCGAACAAGCTCCTCGTCCTCGTGAACGGCCGCACCATCAAGAACGACGTGCTCGGCTCGACCTTCTGGGAGGCGCTCTCGATCGACGTCGATCAGATCGAGCGCATCGAGGTGGTGCGCGGCCCGGGCTCGGCGCTGTACGGCGCGGACGCCTTCGCCGGCATCGTCAACATCATCACGATCGAGCCCGGCGCCGGCGAGAGCGGCTTCCGCGCCGGCTACGGCGACCACCAGCAGGGCTACGGCTCGGTGTGGGCGTCCGCGCGCGAGGGCGACTTCGCCTACCGCCTGTCGGCGGGCTACACCCGCTATCCCCGCTGGACGCGCGAGGTGGCCGACGATCGCATCGACCTGGAGAAGAGCGATCTGGATCAGGACCTCGGCGCGCAGAACGTCCGCGTCGACCTCCGCGCCTCGCAGCGGCTCGGCCCGGGCCGCGAGCTCGCGATCGGCGGCGGCTACGCCCGGAGCGAGCTCGACATCTACGGCATCGGGCCGTTCAACGACTACAACCTGGAGGTCGAGACCTCCGACGTCTCGATCGCGTACCTCAGCGACAACGTCAACGCGAGGACATACTACTCGCGCCTCGACGGGCGCTCGCAGCTCAACGCCGCGTACCTCGGGCACACCCTGTACGCGGGGCGGCCGCAGCAGCACATCGTGAACGCCGAGCTCGAGTTCGTGAAGACGCTCCGGGCGCCCGCGCCCGTCGTGCACGACTTCCACATCGGCCTCGGCTACCGGCTCAAGGCGACCGCGTGGAGCTACCTCGACGAGGGCATGCCGATCGAGCACCACGGCTCGGTGTTCCTCCAGGACTCGATGAGGCTCGGGGCGCACGTCACGCTGGTCGCCTCCGGGCGGCTCGACTACGTGCCTTACCTGGAGCGGCTCATCCCGTCGCCGCGCGGCTCCCTCATCATCAAGCCGACCGACCGCCAGGCGATCCGCCTCTCCGGCTCGACCGCCTTCCGCTCGCCCACGGCGCTCGAGGCGTACGTCGATCTGCCGATCCAGCTCGCGCTCCCCGGCCTGGAGCTCCTCTCGACCACGAGGTCGCCGGGGACGACCGACGTCCTCCTCGATCCCGAGCAGATCATCACCGCCGAGGCGAGTTACCTGAACCAGCAGAGCGACCACTTCGAGTTCGAGATCACGGCGTACTACAACCGCGTGAGCAACCTCGTCGTGCTGGCCGAGCCAGCGCCCATGACCCTGTCCGAGCGCGCCGCGGGGCTCGGCGGGCTGAACCCGGAGACGGGGCGCTACACGTCGGGGTTCGGCGGCTTCGAGAACCAGTGCGACATCTATCACGTCGTCGGCGGCGAGCTCGGCGGCCGCGTCTACCCCGTCGAGGGCCTCGACGTCTTCGCCAACTACGCGCTCAACCTCTCGCAGCAGCAGCGCCCCGACGGGTGCGGCGCCCTCGAGGACGAGCGCACCAGCCAGCACAAGGTGAACGCGGGCGTCCAGGTCCGCACCCCGGTCGGCGTCGACGGCGAGGTCACGCTCCACTACCAGTCCGGGCAAACGTGGACCGAGCAGGTCCCGACCGGGACGGTCATCGCCACCGGGCGCTACGCGCTGCCCGCGTACACGCTGCTCAACGCGCGCCTCGGCTACCGGTTCCTCGACAACCGCGCCGAGATCTCCGCGACCGTCTTCAACGCGCTCGACGGGCTCGGCGACGAGCCGCTCCAGATGCACCCGTTCGGCAACCGCATCGGCCGGCGCTTCATGGGATTCTTCCGGTACTCGCTCTAGGCACCTCCATGCTCGGACCCAGCCCCCGCACCGGCCCGCTCCTGCTCGGCGCGCTCCTCGCGGCCCTCCCCGGCTGCGAAGGGGCGGACGTGTTCATCCCGCTGCCCGCGCAGAGCGGCCCCGCCGGGGTGCTCGACGGCACGGTGACGTACTCCGGCCCGCGGCCCTGCACGAAGGACGGGCGCGTCGTCGGCGCCGCGATCGTGCTCGGCTTCGACGCGCGCCGCCTGCCGCCGCCGGAGGGGCTCGGCGCCTCGGCCGCGAGCCTCGACGTGATCCCGGGCGACGAGCTCTTCGGAGGCCTGGGCCCGGCGCTGCGGCACGCGCCGGACGGCGCGCTCCTCTGCCCCGAGCCGGACGAGCCGCACGTCACCGTGAGCGGCGCCTTCCGGCTGTCGCCGCTGCCCGCCGGCACCTACCAGGTCCGCGGCTTCTACGATCACGACGGCGACTTCGACCCGCTCTTCGGCATCGCCAACCTGCCGACCCAGGGCGACGTGGGCGGCGGCGCGATCGAGAACGTGGGCGAGGTGCTCGCCGGCGCCCCGCCGCGCTACCGCGAGATCGCGCTCGGCACGCCGTCGGCCGGCGGGGCGCTCGAGATCCCCGAGACCGGGGCGCGCGTCAGCGGCATCGCGGTCACCTTCAGCCTCCCGTTCCCGCTGGAGCGGCCGATCTTCCATGTCGCCGAGCTGATCGCGCCGTCCGGCGTCACGCCGCGCCCGGACGAGGTGGTCATGGCGTCGGACTACTGGCTGGACACGTTCAGCCCGACCGATCCCGAGGGGACCGAGGCGTCGCTCCTGCGCCTGCGGCTCGCGGCCGGGCTGCCCGCGGGCGAGATCGCGGCCGCGGCGAAGCCCCCGCTCTCGCTGCCGGTGGGCGGCGCGACCGCGTCGACCCTCACGTACGCGCGGCAGGACGTGAACGGCGACGGGGCGCTCGACGCCGCAGATCACGTTCCCGACGCGGCGCTGCTCCCGGCGCTCTTCCCCATGGCGGTGTTCGCGAAGCTCGAGGGCGACGCCGGGCTGGTCAGCCAGGCGGCGCCCACGGTCCTCCTCCAGGGGCTCACGATCTACGAGGACCTCCCGACCACGGCCGGCCAGCTCGGCTCGGACACGCTGAACGACCCGAAGGAGAGCGCCCTCATCGGCATCCGTCCGGCCGCGCTGTGCCTGCCCCCGGAGAGGCCGGACGAGGGCGTCCTCGTCCTCAGCCGCAAGAGGGACAGGAACGACAACGAGATCCTCCCCGAGCGAGACGTGCCCGAGGTCGAGGCGGCCCTCTCGGCGCAGCTCGGGCGCACGATCACGATCGCCTACGGCTGCCTGCCCGAGGGGCGCTACGCGCTCAGCCTCGTCTACGGCACCGGCCAGGCGTGGACCGTGCCCAACGAGGCCGGGGTCTGCGCGCCGTCGGAGCCCCGGACGTCCGCCGGGGTCTGCGGCCAGCGGCCGCGCCTCGCGTCGCAGGACGTCGTCCTGCGCATCGGTCCCCCGGACGACCCGGTGTACTGCGCCCAGAACCCCACCCCGGAGCCCTGCCTGCCCCCGCCCTGAGCGCCGGCGCCTCCACGCGCGGCGCGGCTCGCCCCAGCGCCGGTCTCCCCTCGCGCGCAGCGACCGATGGTAGGTTGCCGGCATGCGCAGTACGCATGTCCCTTCGCTTGCTTTCCTCGGGGCGCTCGGCGGCGCCGCCGCGGGTGCCGTCGTTCCGTCCGACGCGGCTGCCGGCTGGCCGCCGCCCCTGTCCGCCAGCGCGGAGGACATGGCCGACCCGGCGCGCTGGCCAGCCGATCCCACCTACGGCTACTCGGACACGCAGAGCGGACAGTGGAGCCTCTACTCCTTCGTCCCGACCCCGAGCGGGGACGTCCGCCCCCGTCCCGAGGAGTCCGCCGCCGGCATGTCGATCGATCTCGCCTGGCGGCTCACCCAGGGAGACCCGCGCGTCCGGATCGCCATCACCGATTCCGGCATCCTCTGGGAGGAAGACGACCTCATCGAGAAGGCATGGCTCAACCAGGGTGAGCTCGCGTCGCACAAGCCGCAGCAGGCGGACGGCAGCGCGTGCGGCGGCGAAGGCGAGCTCGCCGGCTTCGACTGCAACGGCGACGGGGTGCTCACCGTCTCGGATTACAAGGACACGCCGGCGCTCGCGCTGGCGTCGGGAGGGCGGCCGAGGGGCGACAGGAACGGCAACGGCCGGCTCGACGCCGGCGACCTCATCCTCCACTTCTCGGACGGGCTGGACGACGACAACAACGGCTACACCGACGACATCGCGGGCTGGGATTTCCTCAGGAACGACAACGATCCGTTCGACGACACGAGGGACGGCCACGGCACCGAGGGGGCGAAGATCTCGGCGGCGCAGACGAACAACGGGGTGGGCGGCGCGGGCGTTTGCCCGCATTGCAGGTTCATCCCGCTGCGCGTCGGCGACAGCCGCGTCGCCGACGCGCAGGACCTCGCGAAGGCCATCCTCTACGCGACCGACGCCGGGGCCGCCGTCGTGCAGTGTCCGGTGAGCGCGGTCGACAACACCCGCTTCATCCAGGCGGCGCTCGACTACGCCCACGACGAGGGGACGCTGGTCGTCACGTCGATGGGCAACGGGGGCTCGCGCCACCACAGCGCGCCCGCGCTCAACAACCACACGCTGCCCGTGCACGCCGTCCGCTACGACGGCCGGAGCGTCACGACGTCGACCACGTTCGTCGACGCCGCGCCGTGCTCGAACTTCGGCGGCAACAACCTGCTCTCCGTGTCGAGCGACGGCTGCTCCGGCGAGGCGACCGCCGCGCTCGCCGGCGTGGCCGGGCTGCTCTACGCCGCCGCCCTCGAGTACCGCGCGCCCAGGTCCCCCGGGGAGATGCCGCTCTCCCCCGCGGAGATGCAGGGCCTGCTGTTCACGACCGCCGACGACATCGACGTGCAGGGGTCGCGCGAGCCGGGCTCGCCGTACCGGGCGTCGCAGCCGGGGTTCGATCAGCGGTTCGGCTACGGCCGCGTCAACGCGAACCGCGCGGCCGAGGCGATCCGCGCCGGGCGCGTCCCGCCCGAGGTCGACCTCACGTCGCCGCGGTGGTTCGAGGTCCTCTACCGGGATCAGGTCCAGGGGCCGATCCCCATCGAGGGCACCATCTCGGCGAAGCGGGCGAGCGCCTACGCGTACTCCGTCGCGTGGGCGCCCGGCGTGCAGCCGCGCGACGAGGACTTCACGATCATCAAGCAGGAGTCGAACGTCGCCCCGACGGTCAAGACCGGCAGCAACGGGCCGCTCGCCACGCTCGACATCCGCACCATCGACGTGGCCCACCCCCGCGACCCGGACAGCCTTCGCGGCGAGAACGATCGCGCGATCACCGTGCGCGTCCAGGCGACGGCCCGCTACGGGGGCGACGTCGGCGACGTGGACGGCGAGGCGCGGCGCACGTACCACGTCGCCGAGGATCCGACGCTGGTCCCCGGCTTCCCCTACCCCGTCGGCGACAGCGGCGAGGGCAGCCCGAAGATGGCGGACCTCGACGGCGATGGCGTCCGCGAGATCGTCTATCCGACGGCCGGCGGCGCGCTGCACGTGCTCACGATGACGCCGAGGGGACCCGAGCCGCTGCCGGGGTTCCCGTTCCTGACCGAGCCGGTCGACGGCCTGGTCGCGGCGGGGTCGAGCCAGGACGCGCCCGTCTATCTCGACGCCCCCGCGTACGCGAGCGAGCACATGGACGGGGCGCTCGGCCGCGAGCCCATCCTGAGCGCGCCCGCGATCGCGGATCTGGACGGCGACGGCGCGCAGGAGATCGTGATCTCGACGTGGCCCGGGACGATCTACGTCGTCGACCTCGACGAGGACGATCTGATCGCCGCGGGGTGGCCGAAGCGCCTGCCCGAGGTCCCCGTCTGCCCGCTCGACCTCGCCGCGCCGCCGCCGAGCGCGCCGTGCGTGCCCAGGGACGCGCGGATCGCCCGCGGGGCCCTCGCCTCGCCGGTGCTCGCGGATCTCGACGGCGACGGCCGGCTCGACGTCATCCAGGCGGCCTTCGACGGCAAGATCCACGCGTTCGATGCCCGCGGCGACGCGCTGCGCGGCTTCCCGGTGGAGGTGCACTACGCGGGGCCGCTCGCCGAGGAGCCGGCGCGGGGCCGCCTCCTGGCGACGCCCGCGGTCGCCGACTTCAACGGCGACGGGCTGCCGGATCTGCTCGTCGGGTCGAGCGAGCGGCTCGGCGACGGCGGCCAGGCCGGGGCGGTCTACGTGATCGACGCGCGCGGGACGAGCGCGCCGTCCGGGCCCGTGCTCGCCGGCTGGCCCATCTCCGTGGCGTCGCGGCCGCTGGTCCCGCTCGTCGCCGAGGGGATCACGGCGTCGGGCGCGGTCGGGCGGTTCGGCCGCACGCTCGCGGGCGTCGTGCAGGCGAGCGGCGCGCTGCCGCTGATCCTGCCGCGCGCGCCCGGCGACCAGGAGGAGCTCTCGGCGACGCCGTCGGGCGCGCTGCCGCGCGCCCAGGGCCGCGCGCAGGCCGGGCTCCACCCGGCGTTCGGGCCGCTCTCCCGGGCCGAAGGCGCGGGGGCGATGCTGCCGCTGCTCTCGCACCCCGCGCTCGGCGACGTCGATCAGGACGGCACGCCGGACATCATCGCCGCGGGCGCCACGGAGGCAGCGGCGCTCGCGCTCGCGGGGGCGCGCGACGCGGGGGCGCGCGACGCGGGGCCGACCGGGGTCCACCTGCTCGCCGTGTGGAGCGGCCGCTCGGGCGCGATGCTGCCGGGCGCGCCGTTCGTCCTCGAGGATCACGCGCTCGGGAACAGCCAGGCGGTCGTCGATCTGAACGGCGACGACTACCCCGAGGTGCTGACGGGATCGAGCGGCTACTTCCTCCACGCGTTCGACGGGTGCGGCCGGGAGCCGCCCGGGTTCCCGAAGTTCACCGGGCAGTGGATCGCGACGACGCCGGCCGTGGGCGACATCGACGGCGACGGGACGCTCGAGGTCGCGGTGGGGACCCGCGACGGCTGGCTCTTCGCCTGGCGCACCGGGGCGACGGAGGACGCGATCGTCGCCTGGGAGAGCATCCACCACGACAACCGGAACACGGGCAACCTCGAGACGCCGCTCGACCAGGGCAGCGCGCGGCGCGCGGCGCGCCCGCTCACGGTCGAGGCGTGCGCCGGGCCGGCCCCGAAGGAGCCGGCGCTCCTGCGCCTGAGCGGGGGCTGCGCGTGCGCGGCCCCGGGCGGGGACGAGGCGCGGCGCGGGTCGGGCGATCGCGGCGAGGGCGCGGCGCTGGGCGCGGCGCTGCTCGGGGCGGCCGCGCTGTGGAGGAGGCGGCGGAGGGCGGAGGGCTGAGGGGCCAGGCGCGGGCGGGAACGAGGGAGGAGGGAGGTGCGCCACGATGACAGCGACGCGGCGAGCGCGGCCTCGGTCCATCGCTCCGTGGCGCGGACGCTCCAGGGCTTCGCCGCGGGCGAGGCCCTCGCCGAGGCCGCGGCCCTCGCGGAGCGCGAGGGGATCCTCCACGAGGCCGCGGCCCGGCGGAACGAGCCGCTGTTCCGGGAGGACGCAGCCCGCCTCGCGCGCCTCCGCGCGCACATGGGCGCAGAGCGCGGCCTCGGCGATCCGCTCGTGCTCGCGATGCTGCTGGAGACGGCGGGACGATCCCACCTGCGCTGAGGCGCAATCGGAGCCGCGCACGGGCGTGGACCGCGCCCCGGTGGTACCCTCCCCAAGGCCATGACAGAGAGAGTCTCACCGACCGGTCGCGCTGCGCTGCGAGAGTCGCTGCTCCAGTTCTCCGCCTTCGCCGATGCGCTCGAATCCCGCGCCATGCGCGAGGCCATCGAGGCGTGCATCACCGTCCTGGACGCTCCGGGGCCGCTCGACAAGCGGGTGCTGGCACCATGGCTCAAGGTCGTCCACGAGCGCGCGGCAGACGTCTTCCGGCGGGGCATCCGCGAGACCACGGGGACGCTGCGCGCGCAGATGATGCATGGATTGAAGCAGGCGGAAGAGGACGCGCACTGGATGCAACAGACCATCGACGCGCTGAGTCGAGATCACGTGAACTAGCGGCCGAGACAGCGCCTGTCGGGCCGCGGACAGGCACGGTGGGCACAGGGTCGCTGAATTCGTCGGGGCAGGCCGGAAGCTGAATTCGTCGAGGCAGGCCGGAAGCTGAATTCGTCGAGGCAGGCCGGAAGGAGCGCGCCGGGCAGGGCAGGACGGTTTCCGTGGATGCGCGCGCCATTCGAGCCCGTGCGCATCAGGTGTCACGGGGTCATGGCGGTGGGCTCGTCGATGTCTTGGATCTCGGCCGGGAGAGCTGGCCGTTCTTGACCTGATCTCCGGAGCGCTCCGGGAGCTTCCGTCCGCCGGACGAGAACGAGCACCGGCGCGGTGAGCGAGGCGCAGCGGGCCTGCGCGGAACGACGCGTGCGCGGAACGACGCGTGAACGACGCGTGAACGACGCGTGGCGGCGCTCGGTCACCCTACGCGTGGCGGCGCCCGGTCGCCCTGGAACGGGCCTGTCCCACGCCGGCGTGGCACGCCATCCGCGGCCCGTGCTACGAACCCGGCATGATCGCCTCGGCATTTCCGCTGCTGCTCCTCGGGTTCTCTCTCGGCATGCGCCATGCGACCGACGCGGACCATGTGATCGCGGTCGCGACGATCGTGAGCCGGGTCCGGAGCCTCGGGGTGGCGCTGCTGATCGGCGCGATGTGGGGCCTGGGACACACGCTCACGCTGATGCTCATCGGCGGCGCGATCCTCCTGTTCGGGCTCGCCGTGCCGCCGCACGTCGGCCTGGCGATGGAGCTCACGGTCGCGTTCATGCTGATCGGCCTCGGGGCGTACCACCTCAGGCGGCTCTACCTGGCCATCCGCCGCGGCGAGCCGGCGGACCCGGGCGCAGAGCATAACGCCGCTCACGCGCACGACCTCGGCTGGGCGGACCGCGTGTTCGGCGGGTCGCGGGTGTACGTGAGCCTCCGACCGCTGCTCATCGGCGTGGTCCACGGGCTCGCGGGCTCGGCCGCGGTGGCGCTCCTCGTGCTGACCACGGTGCGCGATCCGCGGTGGGGCGTCGGCTACATCGCCCTGTTCGGCGCGGGCACGGTCGCCGGGATGATGCTGATCACCGGGGTGCTCGCGCTGCCGTTCGCGTACACGCGCGCCCGCTTCGGCGGGATGCACCGCGCGCTCGGCGCGGCCTCTGGCCTCCTCAGCGTCGGGTTCGGCCTGTTCCTCGCCTACGACATCAGCATCGGGTCCGGGCTGTTCACGGCGAACCCGCAGTGGACCCCCGGCTGAGCGCGCGCCCGGCCGGGCACGACGGCGCCGCCGCGATGTGCGCGTCGATCTGCGTCAAGAGCCAGTCCATGAACTCGTCCTTCAGGATCGTCTGCGCCACGTGCAGGTCGGTCCAGACGGGCGCGCGCGCCGCCGCCCGGTCGCTCGTCTGCACCACCACCGGGATCGCAGAGAGCCGCGCGTCGTCGCGCATCGCGCGGATGAGCTCCACCCCGTTCATGACGGGCATGTGGACATCCACGATGGCCAGCGCCACCGGCTCGTTCGACAGGAGCGCGAGGGCGTCACACCCGTTCTCGGCCTCCAGCACGGTGAAGCGCGGCTCCAGGATCATCCGGTAGCAGCCGCGAATGTCGGCGTCGTCGTCCACGACGAGGACGGTGACGCCCTCGGCCGCGGCGCCGAGCACGCGGGTCACCGCGTCCCGGAGCTCCGCCGCGGTGACAGGCTTCTGCACGTAGCCGGCGACCCCGCGCAGGATGGCCTCCGCCGGCTTCTGCAGGACGGACACGAGCATCACCGGCACCCGCTCGCGCGCATGCACCAGGCGGCTGAAGGCGAGGCCATCCATCTCGGGCATCAGGAAGTCGGCGAGGATGAGGTCCGGCTTCCAGCTCCTCAGCAGGTCGAGCGCCGCGCTCCCGCTGCGCACGGCCCGGACGTCGTGCGCCGCGCCCTCGAGCGCCTCGGCCATCCACGCGAGCGTCCCCCCATCGTCGTCGACCAGCAGCAGCTTCGCCATCGCGTCACTCCCTCCGCTCCTGCCCCTCGGCCTCGGCGCCCCCCGCCGGCTGCGCCGCGCCGACACGCCGCAACCGGAGCCAGAACCTCGCCCCCCCTCCCGGCCGCGCCTCGTACCCGATCGCCCCGCCCCACCGCTCCACCGCGATCCGGGCGCCGTAGAGCCCGAGGCCGCAGCCTGCCCCCGGATCACGGCCGCGCACGAACTTCTGGAACAGGCCCGGAACGAGGGCAGGCGCGACGCCCGGGCCCTCGTCCTCGACGAGCACGCGCGCCCACCCGGGCTCTTCCTGCACCAGGACACGCACCGACGTCCGCGTGGGCGCGAAGCGGAGGGCGTTCTCGATGAGGTTGGACACCACGCGCGCGAGCCTGCGCTCCTCGGCGATGACCTCGCACGGCTGCCCGCCGCCGATCTCCGGCGGGCCCTCCAGGTGGACACCCCGGCCGCACGCGACGGGCACGAGCGACTCGATCACCTGAGCGAGGGCGTCGCTCAGGCTCGCCGCCACGGTGACGTCGTCGTACGAGGCGTCGAGCGCGGCCCGCTCGGCGGTGAAGGTGTCGAGGATCTCGCGGATGAGCTCGCGCTGGCGCAGGGCGGCCTTCAGCGCGACCCCCACGAGCGCCGCGCTCTTCTCCGGGAGCGGCTGCTCTCCCAGCAGGGAGAGGGCGCCGAGGATGCTGTTGAGCGGGCCCGAGAGGTCATGGACGATGCAATGGACCAGGACGTCCTTCCGCTCGACCTCGCGCGACAGCGTCTCGTGCACGAGGCGCAGCTCGCGCGCCCGCTGGAGGACGCGGCGGCGCTCGTGGAACAGGGCGTCGTTCCGGGTGATCACGAGCAGCGGCGACGAGCCCACCCGGAGCGCCGTCGCCTCGAGGTGCAGCTCCTCGTCGTCCTCGGTCATCTGCGTCCAGCAGTCGGACTGCGCACGCCGCGCCCCTTCCGTGGACCAGGCCCGCTCCGCCTCCGGGAGGAACACCTCCAGGAACGGCAGCGCGCGGTCGATCTGGAGCGGCCTGTCGCGCCACGGCGGCTCGATCCCGAGCCGGAGAAACCACGGCGGCGGCGCCTCGCGGACGACGAAGCGGCCGTCGTGCAGGCGCTCGAGCACGAGCTGGTCCAGCGCCGCAGAGAGACAGGCGCTCACGTCCACCCCCCTCGCCGCGAGGGCGCCTCGCTCGCCAGGATCGCGCACGCGAGCGCGCTGAACGCCTCCTCGACCCCGGCGCCGGTCTTCGCGCTCGTCCTCGTGACCAGCAGGCCGGCGCGCCTCAGCGCCGCCTCGGCGGCCTCGTCGATCTCCCATGTGGCCATGAGGTCGGCCTTGTTCAGGACGAAGACGGCGGGGACCGCCCCCGCGGCCGCCTGCGCGGCGTCATGCAGGCGGAGCGCCGTCTCCACCGTGGCGCGCCGCGTGCCGTCGACGACGAGGAGGAAGCCCGACGAGCCGCGCAGGTACGACATCTGGACGCTCTGGAACTCGTCCTCTCCGCTCAGGTCCCAGAGGATGAGATCGAGCTCCTGGCCGTCGCACCTCACGCGCCTCGCCTCGATCGTCACGCCGATCGTCGTCCGGTACGCCTCGGAGAAGATGCTGCGCACGAAGCGGGCGACGAGGCTCGTCTTGCCGACCCCCGTGGCCCCCAGCATGCAGACCTTGCGCTTCTCCCCCATGGCCTAGTCCGCCTCCGCCGCGCGCAGGTCCACCACGAAGGTCACGCTGCGCGCGCGCCGGACGCCCGCGCCGATCGGGCGCAGCCGGTCCGCCGGGACGCCGAGCGCGACGAGCTCGGCCGCGACGCGCTCCGCGCGGGCGAGGCTGAGCGCCCGGTTCGACGCCTCCGCGCCGACCGGATCCGCATGGCCGATCACGCGGATCTCGGCCGCCATGCCGGCCTCGGGCGCGCGCGCGAAGAGCTGCCTGGCCGCGGCGGCGACCTCGGCGACGCGGGCGCGATGCCCGGCGGCGACCTCGACGGCGCCGCGGTCGAAGGGGAGCGCCGCCTGCTCGATGGCGCTCGCCGCGGCGCGCACCCGCGCGATCGACTCCTCCGCGTGGAGGCGCCCGTCGTCGAGCGCCTCCACGCCCGGGAGCAGCGCCGCCGCCACCCTCGCGCGCTCGATCCAGCGCTCGGGCGCGACCCCGCTGGCCACCAGGGTGTTGCCGCGGAGCACGAGGGAGACCCTCGGCGGCGGGCGCAGGGCCCGCTCCACCCGGCGCGCGACGATCTGCGGGGCGAGCGAATAGAACGGCTCGAAGCGCAACGTGACGGCGGAACGCGCGGGGCCGCCGCGCGCGATCACCGCCCTCGGATCCGCGGCGAGGGGATCTCGCAGGCCCGTGAGCACGGCCTCGCCCGCCCGCCGCTCCGCCGAGATCACCAGGATACCGGGCTCGCTCCGCAGCGCCTCGACGGCCTCGGCGAGGCGGCGCTGGTTCTGCCGCGAGGCGTACGCCCAGACGCCGAGCGCGGTCGCGAGGCCCACGGCCGCGAGGACCGCCGCGGCGCGCGCGGCCCGCCCCCTGCGCGCGGCCTCCTTGCGTTGCTGTCGCAGGCAGCCGGCGAGCAGGTCGCGGCTGCCCGAGAACGGCGCCGGATCACCGCGGAAATCGGCGAGCTCGCGGCCATAGAGGAGATGGACGTGCTCCAGGGTCTCGCACAGGTGGATCTCGTACTCCTGCGGCGCCACGCCGCGCACGATGGCGACGAGGAGGGCCATCGGGCCCTGCTCGACCCAGCCCGTGAGATCGCCCGCGCGGAACTGCTCGAGCCGCGCCTCGGCCCGAAAGGCGTCGTGGGCGAACGCGTCGATGGCCGCGAGCATCGCCGAGATCTGATCGGGATCTCGGACGGGGATGTCCTCGGCGCTCAGGTGCTCGAGGACGATCCCGGTCCCGCGGTGGACCAGGAAGAGCTGCTCGGTCCGGTAGACCATGGTACGGAGCAGCACCACTTCCGCGAAGGGGCGCCCCGTGCGCCACGCCTCGATGCGCCAGCGCACGCTGCGCGGGGAGAGGCTCTGCTCGAGCGCCTGGTTGAGGCGCTCGATCATCGTCCGGAGGATACAGGCCACCGACCTGCGCAGCGCCGGCCCCATGGCCGGGCTGATCGCGTCCGCGAACGCCGCCGGATCCCTGCGCACGCTCTCGTGGATCGCGCTGGAGAGGAGCGGCTCCATCGCCCACGAGAGCGCCTCGCCTTGCTTGCGGCTCTCGATCACGGCCTCGGGGAGCACGTCGGCGACCATCCCGGTCATGTGCTGGTCGAGCCGCTCCTCGAGCCGCCGGATCCGGCGTTGTTCCGGGCCGACGAGCAGGGGGCGGAGGTCTTCGAGCGTCTTGGATGGCGGGGGTGCCGCGCGGCGCGCCCTCGGTTGCCCCATCGTTCGCCTCCGAGCTTCCACGGCCGCGTCGCCCGCCGGAGCGGCGCCGCGGGTTCACGCGGCTTCGTCCGAGCTCCGCTCCGTCTTCTGGTGCCGCTCCGCCTCCACCCGCTCGGACGTCGGCGCCTCCGGCGCGATCACGCCGGAGCTCTCCTCCCAGGCCCCGGCGAGCTCGCGCGCGAGGGCGGCGCTCAGCTCGTCGCGCGTGCGCTGCGTCTCGTCGAGGAACGATTTGGACTGCTCCAGCAGGAGCTGGCGGAACTCGCGCTGCGTCCGCACGACGAGCTCCTCCAGCCGCTGGATCCGCTGCTCGAACAGCCTGAGCGCTTCCCGCGACTCGCGCGCGACGTTGCCGAGCGCGCAGGCGTCGGCCGACCGGTGGGCCTCGAACGACGTGCTGAGCGCCTCGATCTCCTTGCGCACGTGCGTCTCCAGCACGTCCAGCCGCCGCCGCGCCTCGCCCCGGAGCTCCTCCGCCTGGGCGGCGACCTGGGCGTCGGTGTGCATGAGGCGGCGCGCGAGCTCGCGGAGCTGGGCGCCGCACAGGATCTCGCGGACCTGCTCCAGGCTGTTCGTGGTCGCGGCCTCCGCGTGTCCTGCGGCGATCTCGTGATCGGCCCGCCCGCTCGTTCTCATCTCGATCCCCCTCTCCGTGCGTTTCGCGCGTGCCCCGTGAGCGAGCCCGAGCTCGCCCGCCATGGCGCCCGGACCGTCGCGCGCGCGGCGCATGCGCCAGCTCGCTCAGCGCCTCCCCCTCCCCTCGCCAGGTGGCCCCTTGTTCATCGCGTCACGCATCGCGCGGTACATGGGTCAGCGACATGGCCGCTGGTAGCCCTCGCGCGGGCGGGGGATGGGGCCCCTGGGGCGCTGGCCCCGGAGCCGCTCGGCCGCTCCAGGCCCGGTAAGATGCGCTCATGCAGACACCGCGCATCGTCCTTTCGGCCGCGGTCCTCCTCGCGGCGTGCGGCGGCGCACCGGCCAGCAGCGCTCCTGTCGCGGCGGACCCCGCCGTCGGTGGCCCCTCCCCTTCGTCCCCGGCGGCTCCCCCCTCCGCCCCCCCGACCGCGACGGCTCCGCCCCCGACGGCCGCCGCGGCGGCGACCGCCGCCGCCGTGCCTGCGCCGGCGCCGTGCGGCGCGCTGGGCTGCCTCGCCTTCGACGAGCCGGACCGGGCGTTCGCCCACGTGCTCGGGGACGGTCCGCGCGTCCTCGCGGTGGGCGAGTCGCACGCGCAGCAGGGCGCCGAGGGCATCCCCTCGGCGACCCGGCGGTTCACGGAGCGCTTCCTGCCGGCGCTCGCCGGCCGCGCCTCGGACCTGATCATCGAGCTCTGGGTGGCGGATCCGCGCTGCAAGAAGGAGCAGGCGGCGCGGGTCGAGGAGGAGCAGCGCGCGGTCACCCAGGGCCAGGCCGCGGACAACCAGGGCGAGTTCCTCGCGCTCGGCCACGCGGCGAAGCGGCTCGGCATCCAGCCCCACGCGCTCACGCCCTCCTGCGACGAGGTCGACGCCATCGCGCGCGCGGGGGCGGACGCGGTGCCCGCCATGCTCGAGATGATCGCGCGCCTGACCGCGGCCAGGGCGAAGGCGCTGCTCGGCCGCGAGGACAGGGCCGGCAAGATGATCGTCGCCTACGGCGGGGCGCTGCACAACGACATCGCCCCGCGTCCCGGGCGCGAGCGCTGGAGCTTCGGACCTGAGCTCGCCGCCAGCACCGGGGGGAAGTACGTGGAGCTCGACATCATCGTCCGCGAGTTCATCAAGGACACGGCGCCGTGGCGGGCGCTGCCGTGGTATCCCCACTTCGATCGGGAGGAGCACCCGGACAGGACGGTGCTCTTCAACCCCGCGCCGGGCTCGTACGTGCTCATCTTCCCCCGCACGCGCTGAGCTCTCCGGCAGCTCGTGGGGCGCTCCGGGCTGGGTTCGGGGCGGGATGGAGCTCAGGGCGGGATAGAGCTCAGGACGGGATGGAGCTCAGGGCTCGATGGAGAAGGTGACCGGCTCGCCGGCGAACGGCCCGCCGCCCGGCGCGATGCGGTTGTTCTCGAACACCGCGTTGGTCACGTGGACCGTGATCGGCGCGCCGGCGGAGCGGAGCTCGTCCCAGGCCGCCGCGTCCGGCGTGTAGCTCAGCTTGGTCGTGAACACCCGGAGCAGCCCCTCGCGCGCCTCGGTCGAGAACACCAGGAAGTACGCGCGCCCGTTGATGGGCGTCCCGTGGGCCCGCGCGGCGCGCACCGGCCCGAGGAGCGCGCCGAGCTCGGCCCACACGGGCGCGTGCGGCGCGCCGCCGTCCCGCGCGGCCGGCAGGGCGCCCGCCGCGCGCCGCAGCGCCGGCCCGGCCGGCGGCGCCGTCCGGATCGCCGCGCCCCCGACATGGAAGGACAGCGCCGGCGGGGTGTCGCCGGGCAGCGCCGCGCCGTCCTCGGGCGCGTCGAAGACCGTCCCCTGCGACGCGTCGGTCTTCGGCTCCGCCGCGAGCAACGCCACCAGCGCCTCGTCGGTCGCGCCCCCCTCGTAGATGACGTCGTCGAGCTCCGCCCCGGCCGACGTCCCGCTCGACCCGTCGTCGTGACCGCCGCCGCACGCGCCCGCGTACAGGACGCCCGACGCGAGGGCCGCCATCGCGGGGACGAGGAGCGCGCGGCGCGCCCATTCCCGCCGGCTCATGGCGCCTCCACCCACGGATCCGCGAAGCGCGGGTCCGTGAGGAACTCTTCATCCGTCAGGCTCTCCAGAAAGGCGATCATGTCCGCTTTCTCCTCCGCTGTGAGCTCGAAACCCCTGATGAGCTCGCTCTTGTACCTGTTCTCGCTCCCCACGCCGGCATACGGGCCGGACTCGATCGTCCGGCCCCCCGCGGCGTAATGGTCCAGCACGCCCTCGAGCGTCGCGATGCTGCCGTCGTGCATGTACGGCGCCGTGAGGGCGATGTTGCGCAGCGTGGGCGACCGGAATCGGCCCATGTCGGTCTCCTGGCCGGAGACCTCGTAGACCCCGGCGTTCCCCGGCGGATACGCGCCGTTCCCGTCGATGTTGTAGAGCCCCGTGTTGTGGAACATCACCTCCTCGAAGGTCGTGCCGTCGTGCGCCACCGAGTCCGACAGGTTGAAGCCTCCGTGGCAGTGGAAGCACTCGAGTCGCTCGGAGAAGAACAGGTCCTTGCCGCGCAGCGCCGCGGCCGACATCGCCGACGGGTCGCCGCCGTAGCTGTACCGGTCGTACGGCGATCGGTACGAGAGCAGCGACCGCTCGAACGCCGCGATCGCCTTCGTGATGTTCGCGAGGCGGATGGGGTCGGCGTCGCCCGGGAACGCCGCGGGGAACAGATCCTGGTACAGCGGCTCGGCCCGGAGCCGATCGAGCATCTCCTCTTCCAGGCCCGCGAGCCCGAGCTCGACCGGCGTCTCGCCGAACATGGGCCCGAGCGCCTGCTCCTCGAGCGAGTCGATGAGCGGGTTGCCCCAGGTCAGCGTCGTGAGGTATGCGACGTTGGCCAGGCTCATCGATCCGCGCGTGTGCAGCTCGCCCGTCGACCCTTCCGCGACATCGAGGCCGTCGGTGAACGCGAGCTCCTGGCGATGGCACGAGCCGCAGGAATAGGTCCCGTTGCCGGAGAGGCGCCTGTCGTAGAACAGCCGCCTCCCGAGCTCGACCTTGACCTCCGACATCGGATTGTCCTCCGGGACCCTGGGCACCGGGAAGCCCGGCGGCAGCCCCCAGTCGTATACGCCGGCGTCGCCCCCCCCGCCGCCGGCGCCCGTCCCCGCAGGGTCCCCCTCGCGCGCGTCCGGTGAGGCCTCGTCGTCGCCGCAGCCGCCGGAGAGGACGGCGAGCGCGGCGAGGACAGCGGAGGTCGTCGCGAAGCGGCGGAGGACGATTCGCATGAAAGGAATCGACATGGTGGCGCCTAGTTTATCCGGAAGAACGCCTGATGCTCGGGCCGCGGCGAGCCGTCGGTGGTGTCGATGCCGAGCCGGGTGAAGACCGGCAGACAGTCGGGATCCGTCGGGTCCGACATGCACCCGGGCTGCCCGCCGGCGTTCGCCCCCACCTCGCTGTCCTGCACGAGCGCCGCGTAGTCGACGAGCACCTTCGTCGAGAGCGGATCGATGTCCGTGAACACGATCTCGGCCACGTTCGGACGATCGCACGCGGCGACCCCGCCGTCGTCGTCGGCGATGCAGCCGGTGCTCCCGACGTGCACGATGAAGCCGTCGTCGCCGGCCTCGGGGACGCTGTCGATCCGCAGGAACTTGTAGCCCTGGTTCCAGTTCCACCACAGCCCCGTGAGGTTGAGCGGCGACTCCGCGGTCGCCGCGTTGCCGTGATTGAGCTCGAACGGGACGCCCATCTTGAACGACAGCCCGTCGTACTCCCCGGCCGGCACCCGCCCGCGCACCACGCCGTTCGTCGGCTGCGTCCCGTTGGCGCAGCCGCCCGACTTGTCCTCGAAATCGAGGAGCACGACGTCCTGGTACTGCCACAGGCCGTCCTGATCGAGCGAGACGGGCACGTCCTCGCCGTCTGCCCGTCGCAGGCGCACATCGTGGATGTAAAGGCGGAAGTCGGTGATCCTCACCTGCGTCGCCGAGAGGCCAACAGCGTAGGTGTCGCTGCAGGAAAACACGCTGTCGAAGACGCGGCCCTCGAACTGCAGCTCGACAGGGATCGTCCCGTCGTCGCCGCCGCCTGTCCCGCCGCCCCCCCCGGCGTCGCCTGTCCCGCCGCTCCCCCCGACGTCGCCTGCCCCGCCGCTTCCCCCGGCGCCGCCCGTCCCGCCGGCGCTCGTGGAGGCCGATGTGCCCGAGACAGGGTTCACCCCGCCATCACCCCCACAGGCCAGCAGCGAGAGCACCGCCCCGGCCAGCGGGAACAGGAGACGTGATGCACGAAGACCGAATTTCATGGGAGCCCTCCTGAAGAACGACGCACGCCACGCTAGGCCACGCCGTAATGCACTGGGAATGCGGCATCTTGTCGCAATCTGCTACAGCGGTCCGCTCCAGCGCGCGGGTTGCGTCGACATCAAAAAAGAACCTTCTGCCGATATCCCCTCGCCCCCACGGGTCGCACGCGGGACCGGGACGGCCGCACGCGCCGTTCCCCTGGAGCGTCGAGCGAACGCGCGGACATCGCGCGAGGCGAGGTGCGCTCCCGCAGTGTGGCACGATTTTGTAGAATCGTGCTACGGTCCGGCCCGCCCGGATGCCCCTCTCCCTTCGCACGGCGCTCGCGCCGCTCCTTATCACCACGGTCGCTGTGCCGGCGCGCGCCGGCGACGGGGACCCGCCGCCGCCGGCCGCCGCCGCGGCCGAGAGCTCCTCGGCGCGAGCGCCGGCCGGCGGCGACGCCTCCGGGGCGGCTGGAGGTGCCGCGCCCGTCACCGTCGTCGTTCAGGGCGCGGCGCCGCCGCGCAGCGCCTCGGAGGCGGTGCGGGGGCGGGCGGAGATCCAGGCCGCGCCGCACCGCACCGCGAGCGACGTCATGCAGCTCGTGCCGGGCGTGTTCGCCACCCAGCACAGCGGCGAGGGCAAGGCCCACCAGATCTTCTTCCGCGGCTTCGACGCGGTCCACGGGCAGGACATCGAGATCTGGGTCGCGGGCGCGCCGGTCAACGAGGTCTCCAACATCCACGGCCAGGGGTACGCCGACCTCCACTTCGTGATGCCCGAGGTGATCCGCGAGCTCCGCGCGCAGCCGGGCTCGTACGATCCGCGCCAGGGGGACTTCGCCGTCGCCGGGACCATGCGCTTCGAGCTCGGCTACGACGAGCCCGGGATCACCGCGACCGCCGCCGCCGGCTCGCACGGCGCGCGGCGGCTCTTCCTCGCCTACCACCCGACGGCCGCCGAGGAGTCCACGTTCGCCGCCTTCGAGGCGTACGCGACCGACGGCTTCGGCCCCGCCCGCGCCGCCAGCCGGAGCTCGCTCATCGCGCAGGGCGTCTACCGGCCGCTCGACGGGCTCGCGGCGCGCGTGATGGTGTCCGCGTCCGCCTCGCGCTTCGGCTCCGCCGGCGTGCTGCGCCTCGACGACCTCGCGTCGGGCAAGGTCGACCGCCTCGCCTCGTACGACCCCAGGCAGGGGGGCGACGCGTCGCGCGCGCAGCTCGTCCTCGACCTGCGCGAGGCGGGCGAGCGCGGCGAGGGCCTCTCGATCGCGCCGTTCGTCGTGCTGCGCGCGCTCCGGCTGCGCTCGAACTTCACCGGCTACGTCGCGGATCCGGTCGCCGGCGACTCCACGCAGCAGCTCAACGAGGCGACCACGCTGGGCGCGACCGCCTCCTACCGGCTCAGGTTCCCGCTGCTCTCCGAGCGCGACACCTTCGAGGCGGGCGTCGTCGCGCGCACCGACTGGATCGAGCAGTCGCAGCGGCGCCTCGCGGCCGTCGACGACAGGCCGACCGCGACGCTCGTCGACGCGCGGGTGCGCGCGACCGACATCGCGGGCTACCTCGACGCGTCGCTCCGGCCGCTGCGGCGGATCACGCTGCGCGGCGGGCTGCGCGTCGACGGGCTCGCGTTCCAGGTCCGGGACAACGTCACCCTGGGCGCGCAGGCGCGCGGCGCGCAGGGCGTCCACGTGGGCGGCAAGGGCACGCTCGACGCCGCGCTGCTCCCCGGGCTGCGCGCGCTCGTCAGCGTGGGGCAGGGGTTCCGCTCGCCGCAGGCGCGCAGCCTCGGCGAGGGCGAGCAGACGCCGTTCGCGCGCGCGCTCTCGGGCGAGGCCGGGCTCCGCTACGCGGACGAGGCGCTGCGCGCGTCGGCCGCGCTGTTCCACGCGCGCCTCGACCAGGATCTCGTCTTCGACGAGGCGACCGGACGCAACGAGCGCGTGCCCGCGACGGCCCGCACCGGCCTCGCCCTCGACGCCGTGGGGCGCCCCGCGCCGTGGCTCGTGTCGAGCGTCGGCCTGACGTACACCCGGGCCGCCTTCACCGCCGCGGGCGGGCGCACCGCCTGCGGCGGGGGCTACGCGAGGGGCGATCTCCTCCCCTTTGTCCCGCAGGTCGTCGCGCGCGCCGATCTCGCCGTGACGCCGCGCCTCGGCGCGATCCTCGGCCGGAGCGTCGAGGCGCGCGCCGGGGCCGGCGCGACGCTGCTGCACCGCCGGCCCCTGCCGTGCGGGGAGATGGGCCACGACGCGCTCCTCACCGACGTGACGGCGCGCCTCCGCTACCACCGCGTCGAGCTGGGGCTCGACGTCCACAACCTCCTCGACGCGTCCTGGTTCGACGGCGAGTTCGTGTACCCGTCGCGCTTCACCCGCGGCGCGGCGCCCGACCTGCTGCCCGCGCGGCACGTGACCGTCGGCGCGCCGCGCAGCTTCCTCGCCTCGCTCACCCTCCACATCGGATGAGGTCCTCGATGACGTCCAGCACAGCACCATTCCCCCCCGGGCGCCTCGCCGCGGCGCTCGCGGCGTGCGCGCTCGCCGCCGGGTGCGGCGCCGGCGACGGCGACGCGACGACCGGCCGGCGCCTCACGCACGCGACGCGGATCACCGCCGACGCGGCGTCGGTCGAGCCGTTCACCACCGGGCTCGGCTGGCGCGTCGCGCTGTCGAAGGCGTACCTGTCGGTCGGGGCGCTCCACTACTTCGAGGGCGCGCCGGTCACGGCCCGGCGCGGCGGGCCGGGGCGCGGCGCAGATCCCTCGCTGCTCGAGCGGCTCGCGCGGTGGGCCGTGCCCGAGGCGCACGCCCACCCGGGCCATTACCAGGCCGGCGAGGCGCGGGGCCAGATGACGGAGCCGGCCTCGGTCGACCTGCTGCGCGGAGCGACGGCGCTCGCGGACGCGGACGCGGTGAGCGGGCTGGTCCGCTCCGCGCGCTTCACGTACGGCGCGCCGCCCCGGGGCCCGCTCGCCGCCGAGCTCGATGGGCACGTGGTGGTCGTCGAGGGGCGCGCCGAGAGGGACGGGGCGTCGCGCGTGTTCCGCGCGCGCGCCGGGGCGAACGACGTCACCGGCGACGCGACCGGCGAGCCGGCGGTGGAGGGGTGCGTCTTCGAGGAGGTCTTCATCGACGAGCCCGGCGTGGTCACGCTCGCGGTGAAGCCCGCGGTCTGGCTCGATCAGGTCGACTTCGCGGAGGTGAGCGAGGGCGACGACGGCGAGCCGATCGATCTCGAGGCGGGGAGCCAGGCCCTGCGCGGGTTCACGCGGGGGCTCAGGAAGGGGACGGCGTACGCGCTCTCGTTCGCGCCCGGATCCCCGGAGGAGGAGGAGGAGCGATGAGGATCCATCAGGGCGTGCGCGCGGCGGCGCTGTCGCTCGCCGCGGCGGCGCTCGCCGGCTGCGGCGACGGCGGCGCGTCGGGGACCGGGAGCGTGGCGTTCTCGACGTGGGGAGAGGAGTACATCGAGCAGGAGATCCCGGCCGCGGATCTCGAGGACGGCTGGAGCATCCAGTTCCACAAGTTCCTGCTCGTGATCCGGGACGTGACCGTCGCCGATCACGGAGGGGACGTCGGCGCGCGCATGCAGGGCTCGATCCTGGTCGACCACACGACGCCCGGCGCGAAGCCGGTGGCGACGTTCCACGACCTCGAGGCGGGGCCGTGGGAGCGCGTCTCCTACGAGATCGGCCCGCCGGACGCGGACACCGCGCTCGCCGGCGCGACCGAGGCGGACGGGGAGCTGATGCGGAGCGCGGGCGCGTCGGTGCACGTCGAGGCGACCGCGCGGAAGGGCGACGTCGAGAAGCGCATCGACTGGACGTTCACGGCCGCGACCCGCTACGCCGACTGCGCGGGCGAGAAGGACGGCAAGCCCACGGAGGGCGTCCTCGTCACGAACGGCGGCACCGACACCGTGGAGCTCACGATCCACGGCGATCACTTCTTCTACGACGACCTGCAGGCCGCCTCCGCGAAGCGCCGCTTCGGGCCGATCGCCGCCGCGGACGCCGACGACGACGGCGAGGTCACCCTCGAGGAGCTCGCCGCGGTGCGCCTGGTCGAGATCGAGGACGGCCCGTACGGGACGGGCAGCGCCGGCAACGTCGACGACCTCGGCGCCTTCGTCGCGGCGCTCGCGCGCACGCTCGGGCACTTCCGCGGCGAGGGCGAGTGCACCTCCGGCGATCCCTGAGCGGCGCGGCCGAGCGACGCGATCGACGGCCTCGAGCGGACGCCGCCGAGGGCCCGGCGTGGCCGCCGGCCGCCCTCGCGGATCACTCGATCGCGACCGTGGTCGAGACCTGCTGGAGCTCGCTGCCGTCGAACGCCGGGACCCGCGCCAGGCCGAGCAGCCGCTGCACGCAGAGCCCGGCCGGGGTCGACCCGACCCGCGGATCCATCGACACGCGCTGCACGGCGCCCGCGGGGTTGAAGTACACCTTCGCCGCCACCGCGCTGGGCCCTGCGCTGCCCTTGCAGTGGATCCGCGCGGACGCCGCCTTCTGCTCCAGCGATGCATGGGCGGCGGCGGGATCGAACGGCCGCGCCGCGCTCGGCCGCGAGGCCGTCACCGGGGCGGGCGCGCCGGCCTCGCGCGTGGGGCGCGGGACCCGCGGCAGGGTCACCGGCATCGGCTTGTGATCGAGCACGGGCGCCCTCTCCCCGTCGTCCGCGGGCGGCGGCCAGCGCGCCGCGTCGCCGCCCACCGGACCGGCCACGAAGGGGCGCGCCGGCTCGGGCAAGCGCTGCGCGACGCGCACGGCGCGGGGCTCGCGGCCGGCGCTGAACGAGATCGCCCCCGCGACGGCACCGCCGAGCAGGCCGACCGCGACCAGGAGCGGCCCCCACCTGGCCTTGCGCGGAGCGTCCGCCGGCGCGCCGCCCGCGCGGGGTGGCTCGCTGCCCGCGGCGACCGCCGCGCCCGGCCCCGGCTCCGAGGCCGCCGCGGCGCTCGACGGGGCGCGCCGGCGCGCCGACCCGGGCGGGCGCGGCGTGTCCACCGACGCCTCGGTCGGCCCGGTCGTCGACAGCGGCGACGTCGGCTCTGCCGGCGCGGCGGGCCCCGCGGCGGACGGCGAGACCGAGATCCGCGTGGCGCTGGCGCGCGCGACGAGCGCGCGCCGCGGATCGACGAAGAGCGCGGGCCCGAGCGCGTCGAACGCCTCCTGCGCCGTCGAGAAGCGCTCCGACGGGTCGCGCGCGACGCAGCGCGAGAACCAGGCGTCGAACGGGTGCACGATGCAGCCGGCGCGCCCGAGCGCCGTCGCGCGCGTCGACGCCGGGTCGAGCGGCTCGAGGAGGATCTCGCGGAGCAGCACCGGCATCGCGGTGCCCATCGGATCGTTCGCGGCGCGCCAGTACATGCGCCCCGTGAGCATCGCGAACGCGATCAGCCCGAGCGCCCACACGTCGGTCGCCGGCGTGATCTGCCCGCGCGCGTCGGTCTGCTCCGGCGCCATCCAGAGCGGCGTGCCGAGCGACGCGGTCGCCATCGTGTTCGCCTCCGCGGCGATCTTCGCGATGCCGAAGTCGAGGACCTTGACCGACCACGGCGCCGTCGCGCTGTGCGTCTTCGCGAGGAAGATGTTCTGCGGCTTCATGTCCCGGTGGACGACGCCCGCGCGGTGCGCCGCGCCGAGCGCGTGGCAGAGCTGCTCGAAGACGGCGTGCATGTCCTGCGGCGAGAACAGCCCGCAGCGCCGCAACCGCACCGCGAGATCCTCCCCCTCGAGCAGCTCCATCGCGAGCCACGGCACGCCGCTCTGCGCGTCGACGCCGGCGCCGATCACCTGCACGATGTGGTCGCTCTCGACCAGCGCGCCGACGCGCGCCTCCTGCTCGAACCGCTCGCGCAGCCGGGCGTCCGCGCAGAGCTGGGGGTGCATCAGCTTGAGCGCCCGCAGCTTGCCGGTGCTCGCCTGCTCGGCGACGTACACGGCGCCCATGCCCCCGGCGCTGAGGGGCCGAACGATCCGGAACTCCCCGAAGAGCATCCCGATCGCCGGCTGGAACGGCGCGATCATGGCGGGCGATGCTAGCACGCTCGCTGCCCCGCGGGTGTCCGCGCACACCGCCGCCGCGCGCCGCTGGAGCGCGCGAGCGCGGCCTCGATCCGCGCGGCGATCACGCCGCTACGGGTGCGCGGCGGCGCGCGGCGGGAGCCGCGCGAGGAGGCCCTCGATCCCGATCTGCCCCGCGACGAGCGCGCCCGTCGCCGCGGCGCGGAGCGCGCCCCGGAGCGGCTGCGGCTTGCCGGCGAAGTGGCGCATGCCGACGCGCAGGAACGAGGGCTCGTCGCGGAGGTAGCGCTCGATGCGCTCGCGCGCCCCGCCGTAGAAGCCGCGCATCACCCGGCGCCGGAAGCGGAGATCCAGGCCCAGCATCGACCCCTCCACGCGCTCCCCCCAGTCGAGGAAGCGGCGGTCGCCGGCGTCGAGCCGCTCGGCGAGGTACTCGCCCGCGAGCGCGCCGTACGCGATCGCCTGGGCGATCCCCTCCCCCAGCATCGGATCGATGCCCGCGGCCTCGCCGACGAGCAGCGCGCCGGGCCGCGCGATCGGGCCTCCGCGATCGAAGCCGCGCTCGGCGAAGCGCTTCACCCGGTAGCGGCCCGGATCGAGGCCGAGCGCCGACAGCCTGCGGCGCAGGACGAGCTCGGCGTCGGGCGCGGGGCGCGCGGCGGGGGCCGCGCCGTCGTGCAGCACGTACGCGCCCCGGCAGACGAGCTCGCGCCCCTCGACGCGCGTGGGAAAATCCCAGAGGTAGCCGGCGAAGGAGCGATCCCGCATGTCGAAATGCAGCAGATCGCGCGCCGGATCTCGCGCGACGGGCTCGGTGTCGACCTCGACGGCCTGCGCGCGGAGCCTGCCGAACGAGAGCCCCATCGCGCGGCGAACGACGCTGCCGACGCCGTCGGCGCCCACCACGACGCGGCCGAGGATCTCCCCGGCCGAGCCCTCGAGCCGCGCGCCGCCCGGGCCCAGCGCGACGCGCGTGACCCGCGCCCCCTCGACGATCCGGACGCCGCGGGCGCGCGCGGCGAGCGCGAGCGCCCGATCGAACTCGACGCGCCGGACCACGCGGCCGATGTTGCCCTCGCGGAGCGTGATCTCGCCGTCCTGGAACGCCGCGCTGACGCCGTTCACCGGGACCGAGGGCACGTCGATCGCCACCCCGATGGCCGAGAGCGCCCTGTCCGCGCGCGCGCCGAGCCCGCCCGCGCAGCATTTGTCCCGGGGGTAGCGCGCCTTCTCGAGGACCACGATCCTCTCGGCGAGGGCCGGGCGATGGTGGGCCAGGAAGAGCGCCGTGCTCAGGCCCGCCGGTCCGCCGCCGACGATCACGACTTCGTTCGCCGACATGCGGCGCCCGCTCTAGCACGGCGCCGGGCGCGCGCTCCAGCGCGGCGGCCCGTCAGCGCCGCTCGTACGAGGCCACCAGCGTGCGGTACGGGAAGAGGTACACGCTCTTGCCCGCGAGCTCCGGGTGAGACGTGACGAGCTCGCGGACCTCGTTCAGCACCGCGTACCGCTCCTGCAGCGGGAGCGCGGCGATGTAGCTGATCGAGGCGACCCGCTCGAGGAGCCCGCCCTCGTCGAGCTCCTGCGCGTGGGTGAGCTCGTGCTCCCCGAGCGGCGCGAACAGGCGCGTCTCGGAGAAGCACCTCCGCCACGCCCCGAGCCGGTGGAGCGGCGCGTCCCGGCCGTGGCCGTCGAGGATACGCGAGATGCGAGCGACCCAGTCGACGCGCTCGTCCCGCACGTTCCAGAGGAGGGCGAGGCGCCCCCTCGGCCGGAGCACGCGATGGATCTCGGCGAGCGCGAGATCGCCGTGGAACCAGTGGAACGCCTGCGCGGCGGTCGCGGCGTCCACCGACGCCTCGGGCAGGGGGATGGCCTCCGCGACGCCGTCCACCACGGTGGCGGACGGGACCATCTGGCTCAGCTTGCGGCGCATCCCCTCCACCGGCTCGAGCGCGATGAGCCGCGCGCCCGTCGGCACCAGGAGGCGCGTGAGCTTGCCGGTCCCCGCGCCGAGATCGAGCACCGTGCTCGCGGCGTCGATGCGGAGCGTGTCGCGCAGGAGCGCGATCGCGCCGCGCGGGTAGTCGGGGCGCCCCTTCTCGTAGGCGTCCGCTGCGGTCGCGTAGCCCTGTGCGGCGAGTCGATGGAGGGTCATGGTGGCATCCGCTCGGCGTGGAGATGAGCTCGCGCAGCGTCGGAGCGACCACCCACCCCGACGGTCCTGTCGAGAGAGGCTACGCAACCGAGCGCGCCGTTGGAAGCGGGTTGTCGCTCAGGACGCGCATCACGTTGCCCCGCAGCAGCTTGCCGATGACTCGCTCGCCCACGCCGGCCCGGAGCAGCGCATCCGTCAAGAGCGGAAGGTGCGCGGCGTCGCGGAGATCGCGCGTCGGAACGATGAAGCCGTCCCAATCGGATCCGAGCGCCGGGGTGTCCTCGCCGGCAACGTTGATGATGTGCAGGAGGTGCTCGATCACGGGGTCGAGCCCATCGGCGCCGAGGTACAGCGGGCAGAAGATGATCCCGGCGCACCCGCCCCGGTCGGCGACGGCGCGGAGCTGGTCGTCATCGATGTTGCGCCAGTGCGCGAACGCGCCGGCGACGCCGGTGTGGCTGACCATGGGGGGCCGGCGCGCGAGCGCGCACGCCTCGAGGAAGCCTGCGCGGTTGATGTGCGCGAGGTCGACGATGACGCCGAGGTCCTCGGCGAGGCGCACGACCTCGCGGCCGAACGGGGTGAGGCCCTCGCCGTCCCTGCGGCCGCGGCCGTAGGCGGGGTAGCACGCCTCGTTGGCGGTGAAGTGGCAGAGCCCGAGGTAGCGCACGCCGCGTCGGGCGAAGCGCTCGAGCGTCTCGAGCTCGCCCTCGAGCGCGTGCGCCCCCTCGATCCCGAGCAGCGCCGCGACGGCGCCGCGGGCCCTCGCCGCGTCCACGTCCTCGGCCGTCAGCGCCTTGACGAGGCGCCCGGGCTGCGCGAGCACGGCCTGCTCCAGGAGGTCGATCTGCTCGTGGACGACGGCGGCGAGCCCGCGCCGCTGCCCGATGGGCAGCGAGACCAGGCCGAAGAACTGCGCGCCGACGCCGCCCTCGACGAGCCGCGGGACATCCACGTGGCCGCCCAGCGCCGCGAACGGCAGCGGCGGCTCGTGGCGCTCGTGCAGATCGTACCCGACCCAGCGCGACCACATGAGGCTGTCCGCGTGAAGATCGATGGCGGGGAACTGCGCGTGCAGGGCGCGGGCTTCGGGGGTTCCGTGCATGGCCGGGAAGGCTAGCCGAGCCGGGGGCGATCGGCCGCGCGCCGGGGGGGCTGCCGCGCTCAGGGGCTCGACAGCTTGAGGCCGAGGATGGCGAGGACGAGCAGCCCGAGGAAGCCCAGCCGCGCGGGCGTCGCCGGGTCGCCGAACAGGACGATGCCCGCGACGGCCGCCCCGAACGCGCCGATGCCGACCCAGACGGCGTAGGCCGTCCCGATCGGCAGGGTGCGCGCGGCGACCGAGAGGAGGTACACGCTCACGACGAGCGCGGCGATCGTGAGCGCGCTCGGCAGCGGTCGCGTGAAGCCTTGTGTGTACTTGAGCCCGACCGCCCAGCAGACCTCGAGCAGGCCGGCCAGGACCAGCATCAGCCATGACATGACGATTCACCTCGTGATGCGGCTGCGTCGTCTTGTCCTGACCGGGTACGGCGCGTCTCGTCCGGGGCCTCGCGCCTCACGCGAGCGCCGCGCGGACCCTAGCAATCGGGGCTGGCTGCGCAACGCAGGAGCGGCGCCCCTCGACCGGAGCCGTGGAGTCGGCGGCGCAGCGCCTACCGCGCTCCCTTGTAGCGCCCCTCGACCGCCATCAGGTAATCGACCACGGCCTGCTGCATGCCGACCTCCAGCGCGTGCGCCACGAGGTGATGGCCGATCGACACCTCCTGGATCTCCGGCGCCTCGCTCACGAGCGGCCCGAGGTTCGTCACGGTGAGGTCGTGCCCCGCGTTGACCCCGACCCCCGCGGCCGCCGCGGCCTTCGCGGTCGCCACGATCCTGTCGAGCTCCGCCCGGTGATCGCCGCGATCGAACGCCTGCGCATAGGGCCCTGTGTAGATCTCGATGCGATCGGCCCCCAGGTCCGCGACCACCGGCACCACCGCCGGATCCGCCTCGACGAAGAGGCTTGTCCGGATCCCCTCCTCCTTGAGCCGCTTCACCACCGGCTGGAGCAAGAAGCGCCACCGCGCGACGTCCCAGCCGCGGTGCGACGTGAGCTCCCCCGGCGTGACCGGGACGAGCGTGCACTGCGTCGGCCTGAGCTCGAGCGTGAGCTCCACGAACTCCTCGCGGATATCGCCCTCGAAGTTCGTCTCCACCGTGGTGATGTGGCGCGCCACCGCCCGCGCATCGTCCGGCGTGATGTGCCGCCGATCGGCCCTCGGGTGGATGGTGATGCCGTGCGCCCCGTAAGAGACGATCTTCTGGGCGAACGAGAGGACGTTGGGGGCGTCGTGACCCCGCGAGTTCCGCAGGAGCGCGATCTTGTTCACGTTGACGCTGAGCTTCATGGGGACTCCTCTCGCGAGGCGGCGCGCGGCTTTCGCGGCGTCGCTATACACGATCGCCGCTGCGAGGCGAACACGCGCCGCGCGCCAGCGCGGGTCCCGGCCGCGCGGGAGGCGCCTCCGGGCTCCCCGGCCCCGGGAGAGGGGGATCGCGCGGCGGCGCGGGGGACGGACAATGCCTGAGCCCGATTGCCCGCACCCCTCCGGCCCTGCCGGAGGAGCGCGGCTCAGGCGAGCTCGGTGGGGCCGCCGCGCCGCCGCACGATCCCCCTCTCCGGGGGCCTGCGCGATCGGTGCGGAGCGAAGCTCAGGCGAGCGGTGCTAGACGCGCGGCGCCGTCGGCGAGCCGCGGACCGCGGGCGTGGACGGGAGGAGCGACACGATGAGGATGCCCACGGCGACGAGCGCGTTGTTCCAGACCGTTCCCGCCGACAGCGCCGGTATCCCCCAGGCGCTGACGAAGAGCCAGATCGCCAGGATCGTGTTGAGGTAGCGCACCTTGGGCGCTCGCAGCGCGATCAGGGCGAAGAGGACGCACAGCGCGCCAACGACCCAGGTGTTCGTGAACTGCCCCTGGCTGTGCGGCCAGAGGAAGGCGGAGATGAACAACCAAATCCCGAGCGCGATGTTGATGCCCCGCGCAGCCGTCATCTGATTCTGCATGACTTCCCCTCCTTTCCCATCGCCGCGCCGGCGCCCTCCGCCGCGCGACGCAATCTCCCGCCCGCCGCGCTCGCGGGCGAGGTCCCTCTTCAGGCGCCCTCGAGGGCCTCCTGGGGCCCTGACAGGGGCCGAGCCCGCTCCCCCCTCCTCTCGAGCCCCGGCGCGCCTGCGTCTGCCCCGCACATCAAAGAGCTCTTGCCTCGGTGTGCGAAACCGGTGCCAGGACCGCCGCGCCCGCGCCCGGCGGACGCGCCCGGCGGCCCGCGGCGCGCGCTCGGTGCTGCACGCCGGGAGCTCACCGGAGGGGCTGAGGCGCGGGCGAGCCACGGAAGGGGCTCGCCGGAACGAGAGGCCCCGGGGCGGGCTCCCGCGTGCAGCACCCCCGATCGTGACGGCCGACGCCCGGCCCATCGGCTACAAGCCCGTCGCCATGGACTTCTTCGCGACCGCCGCCAAAGGCACCGAGCCAGCCCTCCGCGACGAGCTCCGCGAGCTCCGCTTCCGCGGGGTCCGCGCCGATCGCGGCGGGGTGCACTTCGCCGGCGCGCTCGACGAGGGGTTCCGCGCCTGCGTCGAGCTCCGCACCGCCGTGCGGGTGCTCGTGGAGCTCACCTCCTTCGACGCGCCGAGCGGGGACGCGCTCTACGAGGGCGTCGCCGGCGTCGACTGGGCCCCCTACCTGAGCCCGGTCCACACGCTCGCCGTCCGCGCCTCCTGCCGGTCGAGCGCCCTGACCCACACCCAGTTCATCGCCCAGAGGACGAAGGACGCCATCGTCGACCAGATCCGGCGCCGCGTCGGCGCCCGCCCGTCGGTCGACCTCGACGATCCGGACCTCGCCCTCTTCGTCCACCTCGTCCGCGACCGCGCGACGCTCTACGCGGATCTCGGCGGCGCCGCGCTCCACCGGCGCGGCTACCGGACGCACATCGGCGGGGCGCCGCTCAAGGAGACGCTCGCCGCCGCGCTGCTCCGCCTCTCCGGCTGGGACCGCGCCCGCCCGTTCGTGGATCCGATGTGCGGCGCCGGCACCATCGCCCTCGAGGCCGCGCTCTGGGCCCGGGACATCGCCCCAGGGCTGCGCGCGCAGCGCTTCGGCTTCGAGCGGTGGGCCTGCCACGATCAGGCCGCCGCGCAGCGCGCGACCGCCCTCCGCGACGCCGCCCGCGCGCGGATCCGGCCCGAGGGTCCCCCGATCCTCGCCGCGGACATCGATCCTCGGGCCGTCGACATCACGCGCGGCAACGCCCGGATGGCGGGCGTCCAGATCGAGGTCCGCTGCCAGCCCATCTCCTCGCTCTCCCCGACCACGCCGGCGGGCCATGTCCTGACGAATCCGCCCTACGGCGAGCGGCTCCCGGGCACGCTGGCCCTCTACCGCGACGTGGCGGCCGCGCTCTCGCGGCTCCCGGGCCATCGCGTCGCCCTCCTCGCCGGCACCGAGGAGATCGAGCGCGCGATGCGCCGCCGGCCGGAGCGATCGCTCACGGTGTTCAACGGCCCGATCGAGTGCCGGCTGCTCACGTACGACATCCCCTGAGGAGCGCGCCGCGGCGTCGCGCGCGGGCGCGCGGCAGGCGTCGCGTGGGCGCGCGGCGGGCGCCGCGGGGTGGCCCGGGCGTCAGAGGAGGCGCATGACGAGGAACATCGCCGCCGCCGTGAGGATCATCCCGGCGACGAAGCCGATGAGGAGCCCGCGCTTGCCGGCGAGCCAGCTCGGCTCCGGCGGCGCGGGCGGTGCCTTCGGCGCCGCCGCCGGAGCGGCCGGCGCGGCCGGCGCGGCGCGGCCCATCGGGCCCGGCGCCGCGAGGGTGGACGCGAACGCGAGCGGCGCCGCCCCCGCCGTGGCGGCCGCCGCCGTGGTGACAGCCGCCGGGGCCGCCGCGGCGGCGCCGCCGGCCGCGAACGGGCCCGCCTGGACCGCCCCTCCGGCGCCGCCGGCCGGCGCTGCGACCACGACGCCGGCCGCTCCCGGGATGCTCGCCTGGAGCTCGCCCGGCTGCACGGTGGGCAGCGCGCTGTCCACCGGGCCGTAGGCCGGGCCATAGGGCGAGGCCATCCGGAGCGTCCCGGTGGGGCGCCTCCGCCCGTCCAGCGGCGCCGCCGCGGCGTCGAGCACCGGGCTCTGCGGCGTCACCGGCGGGGCCGCCGGCGCGGGGTCGACGCGCACCAGGCCGACCTCGGCGCGCTTCTCCGGCGTGCCCAGCCCGAAATCCTCGGCGGAGCGGAGCGTCGACTTCACCTCGCGCCCCGGCGGCGTGAGGTCCAGCTCGCCGCCCTCGTCGTGGTGGACACGGACCCGCGGCGGGGCGAGCAGCTCGTCCCGGCGAACCATGGTGAGCGTGCTGTCGTCGTCGCCCGGCTCGTCCGACGCGCCCGACATGGAGAGCCCATTTCCCGAGAGCAGCGCCTCGCTGGCGCCATGGGTCCAGGACGGGAGCTGCAGCGAGATCTCGGGCACCGACTCCGGCGCCCAGCGCTGCGGCTCGACGTCCGCTCCCCGGCCGACGACCGGCCCGTCGAGGGTCGGAGGGAGCTCGGGCGGCGGCGAGGCGCTCGACGCCGGCGGGGGTGGCGCGGCGTCGGGGCCGGGCGAGCCGGACACGAGCGTCCTGGCCGACTCGGCCGCCGCGCCGGTCGCGATCTCCAGCCCCGACGGCGCGGTCGGCGCGCGCTCCAGCGCCTGTACCGGCGCGCGCCCCGGCAGCACCTCGCGCGGGATCACGGAGCTCGGCTGCCTCGCCGACATCGGCCCCAGCCCAACCGCCGCGTCGGGCAGGTCCGCGAGCAGGCTCCGCAGCGCGTCCCCGAGCTCGCGCGCCGTCTGGTGCCGATCCGCCGGCTGCTTCGAGAGCGCCTTGAGGAGGAGCGCCTCCAGGCGGGGATCGATCCCCGGCGCGCAGCCGCTCGGCGCCGGCACCGGCGCGTGGATGTGGAGCGTGGCGGTGTGGAGCGGCGTCTCGCCCTCGAACGGCAGCCGCCCGGTGACGAGCTGGAACAGCAGCACCCCGCACGTGTAAAGGTCGGACCGAGGATCGACCGGCAAGAGCCCGCACTGCTCGGGGGACATGTAGGCCGGTGTGCCGATGAACGTGCCCGCGCGCGTGACCACGGACATCGGATCGAGGGGCGCGTCGCCCGCGTCGCGGGACGACTCGGTGTCCAGGATCTTGGCGATCCCGAAATCGAGCACCTTCACGCGCTCGCCGCGAGGGTGCGTCGGATCGGCGATCACCATGACGTTCTCGGGCTTCAGGTCGCGGTGCACGACGCCCATCTCGTGGGCGACCGCGAGCGCGTCGCACACCTCGGACAGGATGCGGACCGCCCGCGCCTGGCCGATGGCGCCGTGGCGCTCGAGGAGCGCGTAGAGGTCGTCCCCCGCGAGCAGCTCCATCACGATGTAGCTGAGCGGCCCCTCGACCCCGTACTCGAAGATCTTGACGGAGTTCGGGTGCTTCACGCGCGCCGCGGCCTTCGCCTCGCGCTGGAAGCGCCGGACGAACGCGCGATCGGCGGTGAGCTGCGGGCTCATGATCTTGATCGCCACCCGGCGGGGCTCGGCGTCGCGCTCGGCGACGAAGACGCTCGCCATCCCGCCCTCGCCGAGGAGACGCGTGATCGTGAACCGCCCGGCCACCTTGCGGCCGAGGAGAGCCTCATGCCTCATGCGCCCGGTACCCGCGGCCCACCGCGCTGCTCGTTGGCCCGCGGGCGACCGGCCTGCTCGCTCACCCGCGGGCGGCTGCGGCGCCCGCTCCACGGAGCGCAGCGGCCAGGGCTGTCCGCGCGCAGACGCGACCCGCGCGCTCGATGCGAGGGGGACTCCACGCGGCGACCATACCAAAGAACGTGACAGCGGACGACTTGTCGTCCCCCGCCGCTGGCGCGCGGCCGCCGGCGAGCCCGAGCTCGAGCCGTCCCGACCACCGCTGCCCCGGAGCCGGGCACGGCCCCGGGCAGCGCGGCCGCAGTTAACTCTTTAACGCCACCCCGGGCGCCCATGTACGACATGGGCTCAACTCATCGAAAGAGCGCGCGATCTCACGCTGGCAACGTTCTTGCTTTGAGGCGCGGGCGGCACGGGAGTACCGAACGCGCGCCCGCGCGCGCGTGTTCGCGAAGGGCCGGCTTGTGCGTCGATGTCGACAGGCAGCTTCCGGAGGATCGTTGATGAATCGAATTTGTAAGCGTGCGGTGCTCCTCGGCGCCGCCGCGCTGGCCGTCGTGGGGGCGGGTTGCGCGGAGGAGCGGGACCCCATCAACAGGTTGCAGAAAGGCGGGCTCCACAAGTCCTTCTTTGTCGGACGTGAGCTGATGGACATCGCCGACGACCCCGAGTTCTACATGCGGGGCACGGTCATCGACGTCGGGTACGGCGCCGCCCAGAATGGCCTCTTCACGTCCACGTACGCGCAGCCCGTCTCCCGGATCAAGTGGGAGATCACCGAGCACCAGCTCAACGCCCGGCTCGCCTACGAGCGCATCGAGGGGACCGACGGCAAGGGCAACACCTACGACGGGCTCACCAAGAAGACGACGAACGACGGCCAGATCGTCGCGAGCTACGCGATCGAGTCGCACTTCGACGTCATCTACGAATACAACCCGACGACCGGCGAGAAGATGAACGTCGTCGTCGAGAACACGACCGACAGGCCCTGGTACCAGCGCGAGCACATGCGCGTGGACTGGTCGCGCAACCTCGCCACCGACGCCTACAACTTCGACACGCTCTCGCAGCTCGGCCTCTACGGAGGTGTCGAGTACGAGCCGCTCGCTTATTACGTCGCCGACGACGACACCTCCGCGGACCGCCCCGTGTTCGATCCGGAGGGCGGCTACTTCGACGTGACCACCAAGGCGTTCGCCACGCCCGCGATGCTGGACCTGTCGAGCCTCGGCTGGGGGATCGATCGCTTCCCGGCCTGCATGCTCCCCGGCGACTTCGCCGGCGGCACCGACCCGTACGGCAACTGCAACCCGGTCGAGATCACGCTCCGCCACTCGTTCAAGAGGGTGGTCGACACCGACTACGAGCCGGTCGATTTCGACGGCGTCAGGTTCCAGGCGTTCGGCATCTTCAACTTCGACTACCGCTACGGCTACGAGCGCAACTACGGGATGCTGGACAACCAGTGGCGGCGCTTCGCGGCCCGCTACAACCTCTGGAAGCGCAGCCACTACTACGACGACCCCGAGGCGATGGAGGGGCCGATCGCCTGCGCGACCAAGGAGACGACGGGGGACTCCGGCGACCCGAACCGCGACGAGGACGGCGACGGCACCGCCGACGAGTGCGCCGCGGCCGGCCCGGGCTCGCAGTGCGACATCTTCAAGCAGAAGTGCACGCTGCCGTACGCGCAGCGCGAGGCCGTCACCATCCCCTGGTACATCGGCGGCAACACGTCGGAGGACCTCTTCGAGGCCACGAACTGGGCCACCGAGGAGTGGGATCTCGCGATGAAGACGGCGATCCAGACGTCGCGCCTCGTCGAGTGCCGGAAGACGGGCGGCCAGGACTGCGACGCGCGGTACCCGATGTGGAAGGGCCAGCAGGACGACATCGACGAGGCCGTCGCGATCTCGCGCGAGCTGAACGCCTGCCGCCGCGCGAACGGCTGGGACGCGCCGCAGTGCGACGACGCGGCCAGGGCGGCCGTGGCGGATCTCTCGCAGCGGCGCGGCAACGATCCGGCGACGCTCGCCATCGCCGACGTCGTGACGCAGCCGCCGGTCATCGTGCTCTGCCACAACCCGGTCGTCGACGCCGATCACCCCGCCTGCGGCGAGCCCGGGCTCGCGCCGCGGCTCGGCGACCTCCGCTATCACAGCGTCCTCATCATCGACAAGCCGCAGACCCCCTCGGCGTGGGGCATCATGGTCGACGGCGACGACCCGATCACGGGCGAGAAGGTGGCCGCCAGCATCAACATCTGGAGCCACGTCACCGACACCGCGGCGCAGCAGCTGCTCGATCTCGTCCGCTACATCAACGGCGAGCTGCCGACCTCCGAGATCACCGAGGGCAAGTACGTCCGCGACTGGGCGCAGGCGAGCCGCCTCTCGGGCGGCGGGAGCGGCCCCACGATGACCCGGGAGGAGGTCACGTCGCGCCTCGCGAGCGCCACGAAGCTCGATCCCGAGGAGTACAAGCAGCGCATCGCGCAGGGCGTGTCCCCCGAGCTCAAGGCGCTGCTCAAGCCGATGAAGGCGGAGCTCGCCGACATCGCGGTGCGGGCCGACGTCCCCTCCCCGCAGCAGGCCATCGTCGGCGCGCGCATGCGGGCCGCCCGGGGCAGCCTCGCCGAGGCGGAGCTCATGAACCCGGCGATGCTGAAGCTCGCGGGCATCCCCGCCGGCATGCCCGTGGAGGGTCCGCTCGCCGACGCCGCCTCGCCGTTCGCGATGAACAACCCGAAGGTGCAGTCGCAGCTCCGCCGCATGCACGAGAGCGCGCTCGCGGAGCGCGGCGCCTGCATCCTGCACGAGGCCCCCGAGGCCTCGGCGATGACGGGCCTCGCCGAGGCGCTGCGCGAGAAGTTCCCCGTGGGCAAGGACGAGACGCCCGCGGCGCGGCAGGCGCGGTACGAGCGGATGTTCAAGTACATCCAGCGCCGTTACCAGTACGCGGTCATCGCGCACGAGATGGGGCACTCGGTCGGCCTCCGGCACAACTTCGTGAGCACCTACGCCTCGCTGTTCTTCCGGCCCCAGTACTGGCAGCTCCGGACGAGGAACGGGAAGGTCGAGGCGCCGTGCACCGGTGAGCCGGGCGAGGATCCGGCGGAGTGCGTCGGCCCGCGCTACTTCGACGCGCTGACCGACGAGGAGCAGAAGAACATGATCTGGATGTTCCAGCACTCCACGGTCATGGACTACCCGGGCGACGTCTCGCAGGACCTGGTGGGCCTCGGCGTCTACGACTTCGCCGCCGCGCGCTTCTTCTACGGCGACACGGTGAGCGTCTACGACAACAACAACCGCCACTACCTGGCCGGCGCCAGGATCGGCGGCGGGCTCCTCGCCGCGACCGACTCCTTCGGCGGGCTGGCAGGCATCAAGTACGGCAACTACAGCCAGCGCGCCGACGGCGTCACGGACTTCCACTACTCGCAGCTGCAATCGCAGTACGAAGTCATCCGCGATTGCTACGAGGTGTCGCCGGCGCCGCCCTCGACCTGGAACGAGGCGCTCGACGGCAAGTGGCACCCGGTGATGGACGGCGGCATCGTCACCGTCGACGGCGAGACGAAGCGCTGCCGCCAGCAGCCGGTCGACTACGTGGGCTGGCGGCACCTGCGCAAGCCGGAGGCGGGCGAGACCTCCCTCGTGGCCTTCCGCGGCGGGCCGGCGGTCGACGAGAAGAGGCGCGTCCGCGTGCCCTACGCGTTCGCGAGCGACAACTGGGCCGACACCGGCAACGTCTCGGTCTTCCGGCACGACAACGGCGCCGACCCGTACGAGCAGCTGATGTTCCTGATCACCTCCCAGGAGAACAGGCACATCTTCGACAACTTCCGGCGCGGCCGCACGACGTTCAGCGTCCGCGGCGCGGCGGACCGGTCCTACGGCCGGTACAACGAGAAGCTGCTCGGCATCGCCGGCGGCATCGGGTTCTACGGGACGATCTACCAGGATCTCGCGACGAACCAGGGCCTGTCGTTCGACACGCTGTGGCCGCTGCTCATCGACGGGGACCTGGAGGAGAACGTCGTGGCCGCCACGGTGGCCTTCGACCACTTCGCCCGGCAGCTCGCGCGCCCGGAGGACGGCCCGCACTACCTGCGCAACACGGGCGCCATCGACCCGAACGACCCGTGGTCCGAGTGGCGGGTCCTGCGCTCGGACAAGGACAGCGACGACTACGGCGCTGGCACCGACTTCGGCGAGCTCGAGGGCACGACCAACAGCCCCGTGCTGGTGCAGATCCCGAACGGCTCGACCGGCTACCTGAAGGACATCGGGTTCGGCGGGCACCCGCTCGAGAACGCGAACTCGGACGACAACGGCGACTTCGACACCGACTTCACGATCAACGCGGGCAGCTACTACGACAAGATCCACACGGCCATCCTGCTCTCCCAGTCGGAGGACCGGTTCGTGAGCAGCTCCCGCCGCGATTTCTACGACGCCCGCTTCCGCGCGGTCGGCATGGCGGACGTGCTGCCCGAGGGCTACCGCCGCCTGCTCGCCAACGCGCTCACCGGCGATCGCGCGCTCCTCGCGCCGCGCCTCGAGGCCGACGAGAACGGCTTCCCGGTGCTCGACGCGGACGCGGAGGACCCGAACGACCCGCTCGCGAAGGAGTTCCCGGCGCGCCCGATGGGGTGGGTGAGCTGGTGGCCGAACGAGGGGCCGAAGGTCTGCTTCCCGAGCAACGGGAGGAACCTCTGCTCGAGCTACCTCGGCGGCGACTTCGACCCGGAGACCGTGCCTCGAACGATCCCCGTCGATCCGCAGGTCGGCTGGGAGGTCCAGAAGTTCCTGATCGCCTGGACGCTCGCGTACATCCCGGCGAACGGCAAGACGCACTGGCTGGACATGATGCGCATCTACCGCCTCGGCACCCACTCCGACCCCGGGATCGAGCAGCGCATCGAGTGGCAGGATCCGACGTCCGGGCAGATCTACTACGCCCGCACGTACGGCATGGAGTGCCTCTTCGGGACCGGCAAGAGCAGGGCCGACTGCCAGGCCTCCGGCGGCAAGTGGGTGCAGAAGGGAATCGCGGCGCGCGTGCTCGAGTACGCCAACGAGCTCACCGCGAAGGGCTACCAGCTCGACCCGAGGTACGAGGCGCAGCCGGGCATCCCCGAGGACGGGGTCGTCGCGGATCCCGCGTTCACCGCCGGGTACGGCCCCGGCTTCAACAAGTACGGCCGCGCGATGGTCGTGCACCACCCGGACGGCACCCCGATCGTCAGCCACGACCCCATGATCAAGGACGTGGACCCGACGACGGGTGGTCTGGTGGATGTGCAGCCGTGCGATCAGAACATCGACCCGACCTGCACGCCGCTCACCATCCACAAGAACCACTACGCGTACGAGCTGAGGAGCTACAAATCGGTGCCGGACTACATGCTCAAGATGATGGCCAGGTTCGGCCTCGCCGATCCGGATCAGCTGGGCGTGTTCCCCGAGTGATCCGCCCCTCGCCGTGACAGGGCCCCGCGCCGGGGCCCTCACCCCTCCTTCTCTCGCCTCTCCTTCCCTCGCCTCTCTCCTCTCCTTCCCCTCCTCGTGAACGCGCGCGGGCCACGGTCCGCGCGGCGCGTCCAGCCCGCGGCCGTCGGCCATCGGGCAGAGCTCGCCCCGCCGCCTTTCCAGGTCGCGCCGGCGCGACGGCGGCATTACCGTTCTCCACGGCGCCGCGCGCGCCATGGCATGGCCCTCTCCCCCGCCCTTCCCACCATCGCTCCGGCGCAGCGCTCGGACGCGCGGGCCTTCGCGGCCTACCTCGTCGAGCACATGGCCGAGTCCGGCCGGCAAGGCGTCCCGCACTTCGCCGTCACGACCTCGCTCGTCCCCGAGGAGGTCGAGCAGAGCGCGCTCGACCGCTGGAGCCGCGCGCTCAGCGAGCCGCTCTGGGGGCGGGCCTGGCTGCTCCGGGTGAGCGCCCCCCGGACGCGCATCATCGGACACATCGAGCTGCGAGGCGGTCGCGTTCCGTCAGAAAATCACCGTGCGGTCGTCGCCATGGGCATCCTCGGCCCCTACACGGGCCAGGGGCACGGCCGGCGCCTGCTCGAGACGGCGATCGCGTGGGCCCGTGACGAGGCGGGCCTCTCGTACCTCGATCTCGGCGTCTTCTCGAACAACGAGCGCGCCCGGCGGCTCTACGCGCGCATGGGCTTCATCCCGGTGGGCACCCGCGAGGACGCCTTCCGGGTGGACGGGGTCCCCCTGGACGACATCCAGATGACCCTCGCGCTCCGCCCCCCCGGCCAGCGCACCACGCCCGTCCGCTGAGCGGCCGTGCCACCGCGCGGCGCCCCGGGCGCCCGGCGCGGCGCCCCGGGGGGTCGGGCCGGGAGGGGCTTCTGCGGCCTCGGGGCGCCCGGGCCGCCTCGAGCGCCGCGTGGCCCCGAGGCGCCGTGGAGGGTACCCATCGCCGCGCGGATCGGTCATGACGGTACCCGCCGTTCTGGGCGCCTGTCTGTCGATCCGGCCTCCCTGCCGGCGTCGGGTGCCTCCCGGCCGCCACCGCAGTCCATCGCCACCGAAAGCCACCATGCGCCGCTCGCCGCTTCTGCCGATCTTCCTGACTGTCTTCGTCGATGTCCTCGGCCTCACGCTCGTCCTGCCGCTGCTCCCGTTCTACGCCGAGCACTTCGGCGCCACGCCGCTCGTCGTCGGCCTGCTCGCGGCGAGCTACGCCGTGTGCCAGCTCGTCTCGGGGCCGATCCTCGGGCGGATCTCCGACCGGGCGGGCCGCAAGCCGACGCTGCTCGCGAGCCAGATGGGCACCTTCATCGGCTTCCTGGTGCTCGGCTCGGCGGACTCGCTCTGGATGCTGTTCCTGGGGAGGATCATCGACGGCCTCACGGCCGGGAACCTGACGATCGCGCAGGCGTACATCAGCGACGTGACCCGGCCGGAGGAGCGCACCAAGGCGTTCGGCCTCATCGGCATCGCCTTCGGCGGCGGGTTCCTCCTCGGCCCGGCCATCTCGGGGTTCCTCGCGCACCGGTTCGGCTACGCGTCCCCGGCCTTCGGCGCGGCGGCGCTGTCGCTGACGGCGATCATCCTGACGGCCGCGCTGCTGCCCGCGAAGCAGCCCGCGCCGGCGGCCTCGCCCGCCGGCGCTGCGCCGCCGGCGCCGCTCGGCCGCGGCAACGCCTTCCGCCGGTTCTTCGACCGGCCGCTCCCGCGCCGCCGGTTGCTCGAGTTCCTCGCCTTCTCGCTCTCGTTCTCGACGCTCATCGGCGGCCTCGCGCTCTTCCTGGAGCGGCGCTTCGCGTTCGACGTCGAGAAGACGGGCTACCTCTACGCCTTCTCCGGCCTCGTGGGCGGGAGCATCCAGGGGGGCATCGGCCGGCTGGTCAAGCGGCTCGGCGAGGAGCGGCTCGCGCGGGTCGGCTTCTCGGCGATGGTCGTCGGCTACGGCCTGCTCGGCGTGGCGTACGACCTGCCCACGCTGCTGCTGCTCGTGGCGGTGGCGGCGTTCGGCGCGGCGGTGGTGCGGCCGAGCATCACCACGCTGCTGACGAAGAGCGTGGGCCGCGACGAGCAGGGCGCGGCGCTCGGCGTGAGCCAGTCGCTGGCGAGCGTCTCGCAGATCGTCGGTCCCATCGCCGCCGGGTGGCTGATCGAGCACCGGGCGCTCGCGGCATACGGCCTGATGGCCGCGAGCTTCGCGGCCCTCGGCGTCCTGCTCGGCGCGCAGAAGATCCCGGCCGGCGAGCCGGTCGAGTCCTGAGCGGCGCGCCTCCGGGGGGTGGGGGCCTCCGGGGGCTCAGGCGCGCGCGCCCTTCACGAAGGGCACGACCGCCTCGACGAGCGGCGGCATCACGTCGTCGAGCCTGCGGGGGTTCTCCCAGGCGAACGGCTCGATCAGGCGCGACGGGCGCAGGCCGACGCGGCGGCGCGAGCACTCCACGATGAGCGACAGCGCGCCGTGGCGATCGTGGAGCCAGTCGACCTCCAGGCCCGCCTTGCGGAACCCCCAGGCGGAGCGGACGTACGACATCGCGCGGTACGGCCTGCGATCCGCGGCGCGCGCGACGCGCAGGGCATAGGCGTGGTGCTCGGCGACGTCGTCGACGGGCCAGAGCCGGTGCGCGGGCGGGTACAGCACGGCGCCGCCGGCGCTGTGCAGCGACAGCGCGCGGTCGATCCGGCGCGAGGACAGCGCGTGCGCGATGGCCTCGACCTCCGGCTCGCTGCCCGGGCGGCTGCCGGGCGAGCAGACGAGCCCGACGAGGCGCTGCACGACGCCGCGCTCGTACCAGCCGGCGTCGAAGTTCCGGTTGAGGTCGACGCCGCGGGCGTTGCCGCGCACGTACCGGTGGCGCCCGGCGCGGAGGTTCATCTCGACGCGGAGGAGGCCGTCGGGGTTCATGATGGGGACGGCGAAGATCGATCGGCCGCCGAGATCCTCGGCCACGAGGCGCTCGAGCAGCGCGAGGTGGGTCTCGATGCCGATCCACCCGAGCGGGTGGATCCCCGACAGGATCACGGTCGTCCGCCCGCGGTCGCGCAGCCAGGCGCCCGCGGGGGCGCCCTGGCCCGGCGGACCGGCGCGGTCGGCCGGCAGCGCGAGGGCGGGCTCGTCCGGCGCCGGCGCGTCCGGGCCGCCGGGCGCGCCGATGCCGTCGCGCGCCCCGGGGGGCGGGGCGCCGTTCAGGGATCTCGCCCCGCCGTGGGACGACCTCGCCGCGCCGTACGCTGACAGCATCGCGAGGCCCGCGCCCGCCCGGCCCAGGCCCGCGCCCGCCCGGCTGGAGGCGCCGATCTGCACGGCGAGCAGCGGCTCGCCGCGGACCGAGCGCCCGATGAGCGAGAGCTGCGCGCCCCGATCGGCGAGCCGATCGAGCGCCTCCAGGAGCTCCCCGTACCCGCGGTAAGGACCGAGGCCACGGCGGGCGAGCAGGCGCGAGAGGGGCGTGCGGCGATGTACGAACAGGGCCGCCCTCAGGGCCGCCCGGCCTCGCTCTCCCGACTCCTGATCGGACTCCGGCATGCAGGGCTCACCTTTACCTCAGATGGGGGGAATCATAGAGCACCGGTCGCGTGTTCGCGCGCTTCGGAGCGGGCCGCTGGCCAGCCCCGGATCGCCGTGACAGCGGGCTCAAGCATGGAATTCGATGACAACGGGTGGGCCATTGGACGGATCGAGTTGCTGCCGGCCAGCCACGGCTGGTCGCTGCTGTCGCCGGAGCCCGAGGCGCGGATCGAGGAGCACCGCTGGGCGCACCAGGCGCGCGTCTTCTTCGGCGCGGAGCTCGCGCTGGTGCAGAAGAAGTCGTACCCGTCGGGGGCCACGCCGATGGTCGACGCCGTGGAGGTCGACGTCGCGCGCGCCGGCGGCGCGCCGAGCCGGGTGCTCGTGCTGACGGTGCCGCTGGATCGCGCGCCGGAGGTGCGGGCGGCGGCGGCGGCGGGCGTGCGGGCGATCGGCGGGCGCGGGTTCGACGCGCTGCTCGCGCGCGCGCGGCGGGCCTGGCAGGTGCGCGAGCCGCAGGTCGCCGGCGACGATGCGCGCGCGCCGCTGACGGTGGCCGCGATCCTGGCGGCGGTGCTGCTCGCGCCCGTGGTGCCCCCGGGAGAGGCGACGATCTTCGGGGTGAAGGGGGCGCGGGAGCGGCTCTCGCGGGCGGGCCTCTGACGGGGCGGCGCGGGTCAGGCGCGTCCGTCGGGCGTCCGCTCCCTTCATCGGGTACGATCCGCGGAGGTCCCCATGTCGCTCGCCCCCACGCTCGTCCGCCCGGCCACGCTCGCTGACCTGGAGGCGCTGCCGCCGACGTGGCGCGGCGAGATCCTCGACGACACGCTGTACGCCTTTCCTCGCCCGCGCGCGCCGCACGCGAGCGTCGAGGGCCTGATCACGACCGACCTGACGAACCCGTTCCAGCGCGGGCGCGGCGGCCCCGGCGGCTGGTGGATCCTCCCCGAGCCGAGCATCCAGCTGCCGCGGGCGCCGGAGGTGTCGCCCGACATCGCGGGCTTCCGCCGGGACCGCCTCCCGACGCTCCCCAGCGACGGCCCCATCACCGTCGTGCCGGACTGGGTCTGCGAGATCCTGTCGCCCAGCACCGCGAGCTACGACCAGATCGTCAAGCGCCGCTTTTACGTCAGGATCGGCGTCCAGCACATCTGGTACGTGGACCCCCGCGACCGGACGCTCCTCGTCGCCCAGCACATCGACGGCAGGTGGATGGAGCTCGGCCTCCACGGCCAGGACGAGCGGGTGCGCGCCGCGCCGTTCGACGCGATCGAGATCGACCTCGCGGCGTGGTGGGACGGCCTCGCGCCGGGAGCGAGCGACGATCCCTGACGGCGGGCGCCGCCGGCGCGGACGCCCTCCTCCGGGGGCCGAGGCGCCACGGAGCGGCGCGCCAGCCAGGCTCTGCCGGCGCCCCGGCCCCTCCGCGACGAACCTGGGACGAACCCGGGCGACGACGTACTAGCGTGCGCGCCCGTGCGCTCCCGCTTCCCGCTCGTGGCCGTCCTGTTCTTCGTCTCTGGCGCCACCGGGCTCCTCTACGAGGTCGCCTTCTCCAAGCAGCTCGCCTACGTCTTCGGCGCCACCGCCTACGCCGTCAGCACGGTCCTCGCCGCCTTCATGGGCGGCCTCGCGCTCGGCGCGCACCTCGGCGGCCGCCACGCCGCGGCCGCCCGCCGTCCGCTCGTCGCCTACGGCGTGCTCGAGGCCATCGTCGGCGCCATCTGCGCGGTCTCGCCGTTCCTGTTCGAGGCGCTGACCTCGGCCTATGTCGGCGTCGTCCGCGCCGCGCCCGACTCGCTCGCGCTGCTCACCGCGGCGCGCGCCGCGCTGACCGCCCTCGTGGTCGTCGTCCCCACGGTCGCGATGGGCGCCACGCTCCCCGTGCTCTCGCGCATCCTCCGCGCCGAGGGCGCTCCCGAGGGCGGCGCGCCCCCCTCCGAGCACGACGCCGCGCGCCGCCTCGCCTCGCTGTACGCCATCAACACGGCCGGCGGCGCGGCCGGCGCGCTCTCCGGCGCCTACGTCGTCCTGCCGCACCTCGGCATCCGCGGCGCGCTCTGGTCCGCGGCGATCGCGAACCTCCTCCTCGGCGCCGTCGCCGTCGCCGCCGGGCTCCGCGGCCCCGCGCTCGGCCCCGCCGCCGCGCCCCCCCGCGCCCCGGACGCCCGCGCCGCGGAGGCCGGCGCCACGGCGGCGCGCGCCGCGGAGGCCGGCGTCCCGGCCGACCGCGCCGCGGAGGCCGGCGCCCCGTGCGCTCCCCTCCCGGCCGCGACCGGCCCCGCCGAGCCGGCCTTCCTGCTGCTGCTCGCGTTCGCCTCGGGCTTCCTCGTCTTCGCCGCCGAGGTGGTCCAGACGCACCTGCTCGCGCTCCTCATCGGCAACAGCGCCTACGCCTTCGGGCTGATGCTCGCCGTCTTCCTCGTCTGCCTCGCGGCGGGCGCCGCGCGCTCGCCCGCCCTCGCGCGGCGCCACGGCGACAGCGCGCTCTTCCGCGGCCTCGTCGCCGCGGCCCTCTCGCTCGCCGCCACCATCCCGCTCTGGGATCAGCTCCCGTGGCTCTTCGCGTTCGCCGGCGAGCACGTCCACGGGTGGGCCGGCCGGGAGGGGGTCCGCGCGCTCGCCGCGCTCGCGATCCTCGCGCTGCCCACGCTGTGCATGGGCCTCACCTTCCCCCTGCTCCTCGCGCGCGCCGCCGCGCACGCCGACGTCGCCGCGCGCGTCGGCAGGCTGACCGCCGCGAACACGCTGGGCACGATCGCCGGCTCCATCATCACCGGCTACCTGCTCCTGCCCGCGCTCGGCTCGGAGCGCGCCCTCGTCGCGATCGCCCTGGCCTTCGCCCTCCTCGCCGTCCTCGCCGCGGCGCGCGCGGGCGTGGAGCCCCGCCGCGCCCTCGCGCTGGCCGCCGCCGCGGCCGTCCTCGCGGCGCTCGCGCCCCGCTGGGACATGGCCCGCATGACGAGCGGCGCGAACGTCTACTTCGCCATGGGGCCGCGGCCCGAGCGCCTCGACTTCGTGCGCGAGGACGTGCACGGCGGCGTCACCACGGTCGCGCGCCGCGCGGGCGTCACGACCCTGTACACGAACGGCAAGTTCCAGGGCGACGACGGCCCCGAGATGACGGCGCAGCGGCGGTTCGCGCATTTCCCGTCGCTCTTCGTCCGCGAGCCGCGGAGCGCGCTCGTGATCGGGCTCGGCACGGGCACGACCACCGGCACCCTCGCGGCCTACCCCTTCGCGCGCATCGACGTCGCCGAGATCTCCCCGGCGATCGTCGAGGCCTCGCGGCGCTTCTTCGCGGGCCCGAGCCTGGGCGCGCTCGACGATCCCCGCGTGCGCCTCTCGCTCAACGACGGCAGGAACGAGCTGCTCGTCGCGCAGACCCGCTACGACCTCATCGCCATCGAGCTCACCAGCGTCTGGTTCGCGGGCGCCGCGAGCCTGTACAGCCGCGAGTTCTACGAGCTCGCCCGGTCGCGGCTCACCGCGGACGGCGTCCTCCAGCAGTGGGTGCAGCTCCATCACATCCGGCGGCGGGAGCTCGCCGTCGTGGTGCGGACCATGCGCAGCGCCTTCCCGCACGTGGCGCTGTTCGTGGGCGGCGCGCAGGGCATCCTGGTCGCGAGCGCCGAGCCGCTCGTCGCCTCCGGGGCGCGCCTCGCGGAGCTCGAGGCGCGCCCCGCGGTCCAGGCGACGCTCGCCGGCGCGCGGCTGCCCGACCTGCTCGACGACCTCGTGGCCTCGGGCGAGGAGCTCGATCGGTTCATCGCCGACGCGGCCGAGGACGGCGGTCCGATCGTGTCCACGGACGACAACCTCTACCTCGAGTACGCCACCCCGAAGGGCAACGTGCTCCCGTACGACGAGTCGCTCGCCGCGTCGCTCGCGCTCCTCGCGCAGTACCGGACGCGGGCGCCGCGCGCGCGGCACCTCGCGCCGTGAGAGGTGGTGGGGCGCGTCGAGGGCTCAGCCCCCGGCCGCGAGGGCCGCTCAGCCCACGCCCGCGAGGCCGCTCAGCCCCCGCCCGTCGGCGACGCGCCGTCCTTTGCGGGCGCGCCCTCCTTGGCCGGCGGGAGGGGCTCGCCCTCCTGCGCCGCGTTGCCCGGCGGCCCGACCTGCACCGGCTTGATCTCGTCGCCGGTGGCCACGAAGCCCTTGCGGGGCGGCGGCGCCGGCCGCTGCCGCGCCTGCTCGGCGCGCAGCTTGCGTTCTTCCAGGCTCAGCACCTCCAGCGCGAGGCCGCCCGCGTACGGGTCCTTGCCGAGGAAGGGGCGCCCGTTCACCTCGGCCACGTGGAACTCGACGCGACGGTTCTCGCTGCGCCCCGCCGCGATCTCGTTCGGCCCGAGCGGGCGCGACTCGCCGAAGCCGACCGCGATGAGCCGGGTGCTCTCGATCCCGCGGTCGACCAGCCAGTCGGCGACCGCGAGGGCGCGCTGCGCGCTGAGCTCCTGGTTGTGCTCCTCGCTCGCCTGCGCGTCGGTGTGCCCCTCGATGCGCAGGCGCGTCACCTCCGGGTGCTCCTTGAGGAACTGGAGCAGCGTCTCCAGCGTCTTCTCGCTGCCCGGCCGGATCGCGGCCTGGTTCGTGTTGAAGACGATCTTGCCCTCGATGAAGACCTGGCTCTCCCCGCCCTTCTCCGACCACGGGCGCTCCGGATACCAGCGTGGGAGTGCGCGCTGCTCCTCGGCGCGCGGCAGGTCGCGCGGCGGCAGCCGGTTGTCCCCGCATCCGTGGCCGGCCTGCACGACGGCGATCGCCGCCGCGACGGCGAACGGCAGGGCGGTGCGTCCTGCCTGCTTCCTCTTCGAGTCCATCTCGTCCTTTAGCGTGTCAGAACCGGCGCTCGAACCGCAAGTAAACCTGGCGGCAGCGGCGGCGGGGCCCGTGGGGTGCTCCCCGGAGGGGCGCTCGTGCCGGCGGGCCACGAGAGGGGCACGCCGGAACGCGAGCCCCGGAGGCGAGCGCCTCATGGGCCCCGCGCCCCGCCACCGCTGCCGCGGGGCCGACCGGCGCGCCGGGCGGCTTGTGGTAAAGGAAGGATCCCATGCCTGCGCCGTCGCTCACCGCCGAGGGCTCCCCTGTCGATCACAAGCTGGCCGGCCTGCGCGCCCGCCTCCGGGAGCTCGGCTCCGTCCTCGTCTGTTATTCCGGAGGGGTCGACAGCGCCTTCGTCCTCGCGGTCGCCCATCAGGAGCTCGGCCCGAGGGCCGTCGGCATGACCGCGGTCTCGCCGAGCCTCGCGCCGGCCGAGAAGGAGGAGGCCGCGGCGATCGCCCGGCTGATCGGCGCCGATCACCGGCTGGTCGAGTCGTCGGAGATCGACGACCCGAGCTACGTGGCGAACAACCCCGACCGCTGCTTCCACTGCAAGAGCGAGCTCTACCGGATCGCCGCGCGGAAGCGGGCCGAGTGGAGCCTCGCGGCGATCCTGAACGGCACCAACACGGACGACCTCGGCGACTACCGCCCTGGCCTCGAGGCGGCGCGGGAGGCGGGCGTGCTGAGCCCCCTCGTCGAGCTCGGCTTCAGCAAGGCCGACGTGCGCGCCGGCGCGGCGCGCGTCGGCCTGCCCATCTGGGACAAGCCGGCGGCCGCCTGCCTCTCGAGCCGCATCCCCTACGGCACCAGCGTCACGCGCGAGCGGCTCGCCCAGATCGGCGGCTTCGAGGCCGCCCTGCGCAGCATGGGGTTTCGCCAGGTCCGCGTCCGCTACCACGACGAGCTCGCCCGCATCGAGCTCGACGCGGGCGAGCTCGCGCGCGCCGCCGAGCCGTCGATCCGCGCCGAGATCGTGGCCGCCGGCAAGCGGCACGGCTTCCGCTACGTGACGCTCGACCTCGGCGGCTACCGGACTGGCAGCCACAACGAGGTGCTCGTGGGCCGCGCCCTCAAGATCGTGAGCTGACCCCGGCGGAGACGCGGAGCGCGCGGCTCGCGGCGGCTCCGCCGGGCGCCCGATGAGGGCGACCTCCGCGGCCCATGACGCGGCGCCGAGCGGGTGACCGTGGCCTCGCATCCGTTGCCACGCCGTGGGGCTCGCCGCATACTCGATCCATGAGCGAAGCCACCGCTGAGCCGATCGTCATCTACCGCAGCGTCAACCGTGACGGCGCGACGTTCGCGCTCGAGCCGCGGTCGCTCGATCGACTCCGCACCATGTTCGGATCGGCGGTGCGCGCTCGCGACCGGATCTTCATCGCGCACGAGACGCGGGCTGACTACGAAGAGGTGCAGGGGAGCATCGCGCCGCAGATCGTGATTCTCCTGACAGGCCTCAGCGAGGATCACCTGCGACCGCTCGGCGGCGTCGTGTTCCGCGACCCGGTCAGCGAGAAGGATCTCCCGCGGACGGCGGCATAGGCTCGGCTGCGCTGCCGTTCCCGACGCTGCCTGGACCGCCCTCGACGACACACAGCTCGTCCGGCCATCGGTCGAGGTAAAGGTCGAGGGCACCCCCCCAGCCGTGTGCAACGTTCGTTTCGAGCTCGACATCCACGGCGAAGATGAGCGTGTCCGTGGTCGCGTCTTCGTCGGAGCGCGGGCGCCGCCCTGAGCTGGTTCGCGCCATCGCGACATAAGCTTCCCTCATCTGGAACAGATCCCGGCGCGGGATGATGAGGGATCTCCAGCTCGCCGGGAGCCGCACGAGGAGCATGTAGAAGAGCTCTATGGCCTGCTGCGTCCGCAGCTGCTGACGCGACAGTTTGAACGTGGCGCGCACGCGCCTCGCGCCCGAGCTCTCCATGTGGCCCTCGATCGGCTCGGCCTTCGCGGTCTTCACCTGAACCCGGCGCGTCGTCTTGTCGCGGTCGTCGATCACGAACGCGTCATCGCCCACGTCGACCACAGGCACCGCGACGTTCCAGCCGCGCAGCAGCAGCTCCGACATCGCGTGGTACTCGCCCGCCCTCCCGAAGTGTGTCCTCTTGCTGATCATTTACCCGTGCTGGATCTTGGCATGTCGGGGCGCCGCCCGTGGCACGAAGGTCTGGACACGCCGCACGCCCATCTGGACACGCCGCACGCCCATCTGGACACGCCGCACGCCCATCTGGACACGCCGCACGCCCATCTGGACACGCCGCACGCCCATCTGGACACGCCGCACGCCCATCTGGACACGCCGCACGCCCATCCGGACACGCCGCAGCCCATCCGGACACGCCGCAGCCCATCCGGACACGCCGCTTCCCTGCCTTCGCGCCGTGCGGCGGCGCCGCACGTGCCCGCCCGCGCGGCCTCACATCAGCGTCGCGCGCGCCGCCTTGGCGCGCTCGTCGCGCTCCTTCATGTGCTCCAGGATGATCACCGCCGTCTCCTCGATGGCGCGCCCGGTGACGTCGACCACCGGCCACTCCGGGTGCGCGTCGAAGAGCCGACGCGCGAACTCCAGCTCCTGCCGGACGTGCTCGCGCATCGCGTAGTTCGTCTCCGCGGGCATCCCGAGCTGGCGCAGGCGCGCCTGCCGGATCTCGCAGAGCTGGTCGATCCCGATGGTGAGGCCCACGATCCTGTCCTGAGGGGCCTCCATCAGCTCGAGCGGCGGCGGGACGCCGAGCACCAGGGGGTAGTTCGCGACCTTGAGGCCGCGCTGCGCGAGCAGCGTCGAGAGCGGCGTCTTCGATGTGCGGGAGACGCCCACGAGGACGATGTCCGCCTTCCTGAAGTTCCGCGGCTCCTTGCCGTCGTCGCTCTTGACGGCGAACTCGACCGCCTCGATGCGCCGGAAATACTCCTCGCTGAGCGGGAGCATCGCGCTCGGCAGGTTGATCGGCTCCCGGTCGAGGAAGGTGCCGAGCCGGACGATGAGCGAGCCGATCAGATCGATCGCCTCGATGTTCAGCTCGGCCGTGGAGGCGTGGACGAACTCGCGCAGCTCGGGGCTGACCACGGTGAACACGACGAGCGCGCCCTCCCGGGCCGCGCGCTCCAGCACGGGCCGCGCGACCTCCTGCATCCGCACGCGGGTGTGGAGGCGGATCTGCACGCCCGCCTTCGGGTACTGGAGCAGCGCCGCGCGTACGGCCTTCTCCGCCGTCTCTCCCGTGGAGTCGCTCAGGACGTCGATGAACTTCGGCTTATCCATGTCCGATGCTCCCCCTCGCCATCTCGGCAGCGGCGCTCGAGGCAGGGCCCGTGCCTCGGTCAGTCAGGGACGCAGAGGATCGCCCGCGGGCGCGCGCGCCGTCAACCGAACAGCCCTCTCAGCTTCTCCATGAACGAGGACTGCTGAGGTTGCACGTTCTCGCCGAGCTCCTTCGCGAGCTGCGCGATGAGCTCCTTCTGGGACGCGGTGAGCTGCGTCGGCACCTCGACGCTCACCTCGACCAGCTGATCGCCGCGCCCGCCGACGACGCGGCGCGGTATGCCCTTGCCCTTGATCCGGAGCACCGAGCCGGGCTGGGTGCCCGGGGGGATCCGCAGCTTGCCTTTGCCGTCGAGCGTCGGGATCTCCAGCTCGCCGCCGAGCGCCGCGCGCGCGAACGAGATCGGCACGGCGCACACGACGTCGTCGCCGATGCGGCGGAAGAGCTCGTGCGGCGCGACGCGGATCGTGAGCTCGAGGTCGCCCGGCCCGCGGCCCTCGCGGGAGGTGTTGCCCCCGCGCTCCACGAGCCGGGTCGCGCCGTTCTCCACGCCCGGCGGGATGGTCACCTCGATGGTCTTCTGCTTGGCCGCGAGGCCCGCGCCGCGGCACGTCTTGCACGGGTCGGTCACGATCCGACCCGAGCCGCGGCACCGCCCGCAGGGGCGCTCGATCGCGATCGGGAACATGCCCTGCTGCATGCGGACGCGGCCGCGCCCCGCGCACGCCGAGCAGCGCTCGGTCTGCGCCCCGGGCGCGGAGCCCGAGCCGGCGCAGTCGCCGCAGGGCTCGATGCGATCGTAGGTGATCTGCTTGGTGCAGCCGAACGCCGCCTCCTCGAAGCTGATCCGCACCTCTTTCTGCAGCGTCCCGCGATCGCCGACCCGGATGCCGAGGGCGCCGAGGAGGTCGCCGAAGATGGAGTCGAGGTTCAGATCGTGCATATCGAAGGGCACGCCCTGGAAGCCCGGGCCCCCGGCGGCGGCGCCGACGGCGGCCGGGCCGAATCGATCGAACGCCGCGCGCTTCTGCGGATCGCTCAGGATCTGGTACGCCGCGTTCAGCTCCTTGAAGCGGACGTGCGCCCCCTGATCCCCCGGGTTCTTGTCGGGATGGTGCTGCGCGGCGAGGCGCCGGAAAGCGCTTTTGATCTCATCCTGCGTCGAGGAGCGCTCGACGCCCAGAACTTCGTACGGATCCCGCACGAGGTGCGAAATAGCATCGATCGCCCCGCCGGGACAGCGCCTAGCAGGGCGCTCATTCCGCCGATTTCGCGTCCGCTCCGGCGAGGTCGCGCTTCATCACCTTGCCCGTCGGGTTGCGCGGCAAGGCGTCGAGGAAGACGACCTCGCGGGGGACCTTGGGGCCCGCGAGCTGGGCGCGGCAGTGCGCCTTGATGTCCTCCTCGCTCGCGGCCGCCCCGGGGCGCAGGGCGACGAACGCGCGCACGCGCTCGCCGAGGTCGCGATCGGGCGCGCCCACCACGGCCGCCTCGGCGACCGCCGGGTGGTCGTGGAGGACCGACTCGACCTCCGCGGGGTACACGTTCACGCCGCCCGAGATGATGAGGTCCCGCTTGCGGCCTTCGATGTGGTAGCAGCCGCGCACGTCGCGGCGCGCGAGGTCGCCGACCGAGAAGTAGCCGTCCAGCATCGACGCGCGCGTGGACTCGGGATCTCCGTGGTAGCCGGAGACGAGCAGGGGGCTCCTTGCGTAGAGCTCCCCCACCTCGCCGTCCCTGCACGGCCGCCCGTCCTCGCCCACGAGCAGGAGCTCGCTGCCGGCGACGGGGCGCCCGATGGTGCCCGGCGACGCGCGCAGATCCTCGGGGCCCGCGATCGTGACGATGCCCGTCTCGGTCGCGCCGTAGAGGTTGTAGAGCCGGTCGCCGAACACGCCCATCACCTCCGACGCGAGCGCCGGCGAGAGCGGCGCGCCGCCCGTGAAGATCGCGGTGAGCGACGACGTGTCGTGGGCGCGGAGGCGCGCCTCGCCGAGCTCGAGCACGCGCTGGAGCATCGTCGGGACGACGGCCGTGGTGGTCACGCGGTAACGCTGGATCGCCTCGAGGAAGAGCTCGGGCCGGAACTCCGGGAGGACGACGATCGTCGCGCCGAGCACGAGCGACATGGTGACGAAGCCGAACGCCGTGAGGTGGTAGAGCGGGCAGACGGCGAGGTGCACGTCGCCCACGCGCATCGGGGTCGCGCCGATCGCCCCGAGCGCCGACACGGCGGCCCCGCCGCCGAAGCCGCGCACCGCGCCCTTCGGCTTGCCGGTGGTGCCGGAGGTGTACATCACCACGGCGGCGCGCTCGCTCCGATCCGGCGCGGCGCCGCGCTCGGCCATGAGCTCGTCGAGGTGCGAGAAGCCCGGGGCGCGCTCGCCGATCGCGATCATGCGCTCGCGCGGGATCCCCTCGAGCCGCGGCGCGGCCTCGCCGATCACGTCCGCGATGTCGGAGTCGAACAGGAGCAGGCTCGCCCCGGAGTGGCCGGCGAGGTAGGCGAGCTCCGCCGGGGTCGAGCGCCACGAGGCCGTCACCACGGAGCCGCCGACGCGGGCGATCGCGACCTGGCAGATCAGGAACTCGGGGCGGTTCTTGAGCACGAGGAGCGCCGTCGCGCCCGGGTCGACGCCGCGCCGATCGAGCGCGAGGCCCAGCCGATCGATGCGCTCGTTCAGCTCGAAGAAGGAGTAGACCCGATCCTCGCCCCGGTCGTCCGCCGCGCCGCCGGCCGCGCGCGACGCGAGGCTCCGCGGGTCGACGACCGCGATCCGGTGCGGGCTGTTCTCGGCGTGAAACCGGAACAGCAGCGACGGGTTCGCCTTGCCCCGCGCGAGCTCGCGCGCGAGGACCTTGAGCCCCGGCCAACGCAGCGCGGCGAGGAGCCCCGACCGCGCCACCGCCCGCCCGGCCACGCGAGCCCCTTCCGTGAGAGCGCTCATCTTGCGCCGCCCGCCGGAGAGCGCCGCGAGCACGCGAGGACCATCCATGGGGGCGACTTTACTCTGGCTCGCGCGCGCCGTGATAGGGTGGCGCCGTGACGGAGACCGATCGCCGCTCTACCCCGCGCGCCGCCATCGAGCTGAGCGTGGAGTACAAACGATTGAACACGTTCTTCGCCGACTACACGCGCAACATCTCCAAGGGCGGGATGTTCATCGGAACGGATCGCCCGCTCGCGGTCGGCACCGAGTTCGTGTTCGCCCTCTCGATCCGCACCCTGCCGGAGCCGCTCCGCCTCCGGGGGCAGGTGAAGCGGATCGTGATGCCGTCCGAGGCGACGGAGGGCTCTCCGCCGGGGATGGGGATCGAGTTCCAGTACGAGAGCGACGCGGAGCGGGCCGCGACCGAGTCGATCGTCGAGCAGCTGATGATGAACGAGCTCGGGGAGACGCTCGCGTCCAAGCTGCTCGGCAGGAGGCTCGGCGAGGGCTCTCGGTAGCGCTCGGGCCCGGTCGCCGGGGGGTGCGCACGCGCGTCCCCCGTGTACACTGCCCCGCAATGTCGCCGTCGACCTTGTCCCCCCGGCGCCGTCTCGCCCGGGGCCTCGCCGCGCTCGCGCTCGCGCTCTCTCCCGTCGCCTGCGGAGCCTCTGGCCCGTCGGGGGCGAAGGGGCCGCCCGGCGCCGCCGAGGGTCGCGTCGCTCCGGTCGACGTCCGCGACGCCGATTTCTCCGCGAGCCTCTACTCGATCGTGCGAGACGGCGAGCCGAGCGCGCAGCGCGCGGGCCTGCTCATCGGCGTCGTCCGCAGGCAGCTCGCGCACGCCGCGGCGCGCTTCAACGCGGGGCACCCCGACCGCGGCCTCCAGAGCGTGCTCGGCGCGCTCTACCTCGTCCGGCCCGGCGAGGGCCGCGCCGAGATGATCGACGCCGTGGGCGAGCGCGCGCTCGCGGGCGCGATCGAGCGGCTGAGCCCCCGCGGCGACGAGGGGCGGGTGCAGGCCCTGATGGAGCTCCGCGCCGCCGCGCTGCCGCGCGGCAGCCGGGCCCGCGCCGAGGTCGACGAGCACCTCGCCGCGCTCGCCCGCTGGATGAAGGACACGCGCACCGGCGGGCCGCTCGAGCGGCTCGGCATGGACCAGCGCGCGTCGGTCGCTCGCGCCCTCGTCGACAGCCGCCCGGAGTCGATCCAGCGCGCCGCCGCCGCCACCGCGGCGTGGATCGACCTGGCGATCGAGTTCAACATCGAGTACCAGCAGGGTGGAAAGAGGCCGGAGCGAGACGAGGCCGTCGAGGCGGCGCGCGCGCTGGAGTCGGGCGGCGCCACCCTGGCCGCGCTGTTCCTCCGCCACGGGGACGCGAAGGGCGCCGTCGAGCAGATCGATCGCACGAGCGCGCGCCGGGTGATCCCGCCCGGGCTCTACCAGCGGCTCAAGGCCGCCGCGACGGAGGACGACGCGGCGTCCTGGCAGGCGCTCGCGATGGCGTTCGCGCACCACGCGGGGCAGGAGCGCGACGTCGAGACCGGGCTCTCGCAGGATCTGCTCGACGGGGCGCTCTGGGGCACGGCCCTCGAGGCCTACCGCCGCGATCCGCGGAGCCAGGACAGCGCCGCGCTCCTCTCACAGCTGATGATCCGCCTCGGCATGTCCGAGGCGACGCCGCTCGTGGTCGCGGGCGCGCTGGGAGACCGGCCGAGCCTCGACGCGCTCGGGGCGGCGCTCGGGCTCGTGCTGAGCGCGCTCGCCGAGGAGGCGTCGACCGACGACTTCGACGCGGCCCGGCGCACCTACCACGCCGCGGGGCCGCTGCTCGTGCTCGCGGATCGGGCGGCGCGCAGCGGCGGCGCGCTCGATCCGTCGGGCGCGAGCGTCCGCTCCCTCATGGCGTCGCTCGAGCTGCGCGCCGGCAACCTCGCGGCCGCGCTGCCGCTGCTCCGCGCGGCGACCGCGGCCGAGCCGACGGTCAACGGGCTCACGGTGCTCGCGATGGCCGAGCGGCAGGCGGGCGAGCCCCAGGCCGCCCTGGAGGACGTGCGACGGGCGCTGGGAGCGCCGGACGCGCGCACCTCGCTGCTCGACGTGATCCAGGCGCACGTACTCGCCTTCGAGCTGCACCGCGACGCTGGCACGCACGACCGGGCCAAGGAGTCCCTCGACGCAGCGCTCGCGGCCGCCCTCGACGCCCGGCAGCGCGCGCGAGATCCCGGCACGAAGGCGCGCGTCGAGCGGCTGCTCGGGCGCATCCTCGACGGCTACGGCGACGGGAAGGGGGCGGCCCGGGCGCACGAGCGCGCGTTCGCCCTCGTGACGGCCGATCCCCCGCTGCTCGGGGCGACGATGCTGGACGCAGTCGGGCGCGCGCTCGTCCGGCGCGATCTCCAGAGCGCGCGGCGGGCGCTGAAGCGCGGCCTCGAGGCGAACCTGGACGAAGAGGATCTCGTCTACGGCGGGCTCTGGGTCCTGCTGCTGGAGCGCTCGCTCGGCGTCGCCACCGACGGCACCGCGGGCCGCGCGCTCGAGGGCGCGACGAGCCGCACGTCATGGACGGGGAAGCTCGCCGCGTGGGCGAACGGCAAGCTCAGCGACGCGGAGCTCGGCAGGCTCGCCCAGAGCGCGGCGCAGCGCGTGGAGGCGCAATTCTACACGGCGATGGCCAGGAAGGCGGCCGGCGACGCGGGCGCGGACGAGCAGCTCCGGGCGGTGGCGAAGAGCCCCGTGATCGACCTGCTCGAGGTGCACCTCGCGCGCGACCTGCTGGCCCCCTCGCTGCACCTCGATCTGCCCGCCAGCGCGAGGCTCCCGTAAAGGTGCGATAAGGGTGCGATGTCGGCCCCAGCGCGCGCTTCCGGGGCGCGGCGGGGGGGAGCGAAGTGGAGGACGAGCGCCGCCGAGCGACGCGCGACCGCTGCTGGACAGGAAAAAGGTTCCCAGGCCCGCGCGGTCTTGATGAATCATTGCGTGATGCCCGATGACCGGAACGATCCGCTCGAGAAGCTCGCCGCCGCGCACCGGAGCCTGGAAGAGAACCTGAACGATCTGGCGCGCTCCGCGCGCTCCCTCGGCGATCCTCGCGGGCGCGCCGCCGCGCTCGAGGGGCTCTCCTGCGTCGTCGCCTACTTCGAGCGCTCGATGAGCCGGCACCAGGAGGACGAGGAGCGCTCGCTGTTCCCGCGGCTCGCGGTCCTGGAGTCGGTCGCGCCGACGCTCGATCGGCTCCGGCAGGAGCACAAGGCCCAGCGGCGCGCGCTCGACGAGCTGCGCGCCGCGATCGAGCGGGACGGCGGCGCCGACGCGGCCGAGGCGCTCCCCCCGCTGATCGACGGGCTGCGCGCGGCGTACCAGCGCTACGTGGCCTGCGAGGAGCAGGAGGTCTTTCCGGCGGCTCGCCGGTTCCTCCAGGCCTCCGCGATGCATTCGATCATGAACGAGATGGAGACGCGCCGGGGGCGCGGCGGGCAGGGCAACCCCGCCAAGGGCATCAGCGGCCGTCCATCCCGCCCTGGCGGCATGCGCCGGGGCCCGTAACGCGCCTCGCCGCCCTGGGGGGCGCGGTGCTAGTCGCGCGCGCGGCGGTGCTAGTCGCGCGCGCGGTCGAGCGCCGCGCGCAGGTAGTTCTGCGCTCGCAGCGCGTAGGCCCCGTCGGGGTGCTGCTCCAGGTGAAGGCGGAACGCCTCCGCCGACTGCGCGAACCTCCCCAGCCGGTACAGCGCGACGCCGCGGGCCAGCTGCCGTGGATACGCGCGGTCGAGCGCGGCGAGCTCGTCGATCTTCTTCAGCCGGTACTGCTCCTCGGCGCGCTGCGCCGCCCGGGCGCGCATCGCCGCCGCGAGCGAGCCTGGCCCCTGCTCCCCGGCCCGGTCGGCGCGCGCCGCGATCACCTCCGGAGGCGCCGCGAGCTCCTGCACGTCTCTTCCGGCGCGGAGCGGGCGCAAGAGCAAGAACCGGAACAGCGCGCGCTCCTCGTCGAGCGTCACGTCGAAGGGGCTCCGCTGGAGCCCCACGATGGCGCCCCAGCGCTTCTTGAAGAGCACCCCGAGCACCGTGCCATCCATGGCGACGCGGCGCGCCTCGCCGCCGCCGCGCCGGCTCGCCCCCCCTCTCTCCAGCCACGCGTTCCGCCGCAGCAACCCGACGAAGTTGCCGCCGAGCTCGCGGAGCTCCTCGGTCTCCTCGCCGGTCGCCTCGAACCGGCGCACCTCGCGGACGAACGACCTCTGCTGGTACGCCCGCAGCCGGAGCACCGCCTCGTCCCCCTGAGCGAGCGCCGGGCCCACGGCCGCGAGCACGCGCTTGCGCGCGGCGAACAGCTCGGCCTCCGTGGGGTCACCGCTCCCGTCCACGAGCCCGAAGGCGCGGAACGCGGAGCCGAGCTCGCGCACCTCGGCGTCCAGCCCGAGCTCCTCGGCCTCACGGGCGCGGACGCGGTCCGCCGCCCGCGCGCGAGCGAGCGCCCGCGCATCCGCGAACGGCAGCGGCATCTCGGTCGGCTCCACCGGCCGCGGCACGGCGAGGATCGCCGCGGAGCCCGCGATGAAGACGGCCACGAGCCCCGGCTCCCACCCTTCGAGGTGCCTCCTCCAGCCGCGGCGCGCTCCCGCGCCGCCTCGAGCTCGGGCGCCGGCGCGGCTCGACGGCGCCGAGCCCGGCTCCACGCGCTTGACAGCGACGCTCTCGGCTCGCGACATTGATCGTCTCCTCTGCGCCTCAGGATAACCCGACGCGAGCCGGGTTCCGTGCCGCGCAGTTCGCCAGGGAGGACCGTGCGAGATCACCGCAAGCACCCGCGCAAGCTCATCGGGCTCTCGATCGCCTTCCGGGTCGGGGATGGCCCGCGCATCGATGCGACGTGTCGCGACATCAGCCTCGGTGGGATGTTCATCGAGACGGCCTCGCCGGCCCCCTTCGGAGCGACCATCGAGGTGCTGCTGCCCCTGGCGGGCCTGAAGCAGGCCGCCGCGATCCCGTCGATCGTGCGATGGACCACCCCCGAGGGGATGGGGGTGCAGTTCGGGGCGATGGGCGCGCGGGAGACCTATGCGCTCACGCAGCTCCTCGGCTCGCGCTGATCCGCCGCGCCGCGCCTGGGCGGCGCGCTCAGGCGCGGCGCGCTCAGTCCTCGATGGTCAGCGGGATGTCGATCTGCTGCGGGCCTCCCGCGAAGCGCCCCCTGTAGAGGCCCTCGGCGCAGGCCTGCAACGCCGGCCGGAGCGGCGGATCGAAGCGCAGCGCCGCGATGCCGCCGTCGGGGCGCACGGAGATGCGCAGCGTCGAGACGATCGACCGGCGCACCGAGGACGAGCCGCGCGCGCTCTCGCGCGCGAAGCAGCCCGAGAGCGACGCCTGCACGGAGGCCGGGGTCAGCCTGGAGGGCAGCGGCGCCGCCCCGGCCTCGGGCGCGGGCGCCGCGGGGACGGGCGCCGGCTCGACGGACGACGGCGGCAGCGGCGCTTCGAGCTCCGGGGCGTCGGGTTCGGCGGACTCCGCGGACCTGGCGACCCCGGCGGGCTCCGCGGGCTCGGCGGACTGGGCGGGCTCCTCTGCCAGAGCGGCCACGGCCCGACCCGCGGCAGCCGTGCTCGGCGCCTGCGCGTCGGCGGCCGGCGGCCGCGGGGACGGCGCGGGCGTCGCCACGGAGGGGGCGCCCTCCGGCTGCGCAGGGCGCGGGAGGAGGCGGGCCTCGCGGCCGCCGTCGAGCGAGAACGTGCCGCGCGACGGCCCGACGAGGAGGCGCGCCGTGGTCGCGCCGCGGTACGCGGCGGGGCCGACCGCGACGGTGCCGTGCTCCACGTCGACCTCGACGCGGTCGTCGAGGCGGGTCACGGTGAACAGCGTCCCGTGCACCGCCACCCGGGTGCCGCCCACGTCGACGGCGAACGCCTCGACGAGCCCCTCCTGGGGCGCGCGCGTGACGACCTCGGCGCGCAGCGAGCCCTGCTCGAGCGCGACCACGTGGCCGACCCCCGCCGCGCCGACGGCGCGCACCACGACGCGGCTCCTCGGCAGGAGCGTCCAGCGCACGGAGCCGGCGTCGATGAACGAGACCGCGGCGTCCGCGGTCTCGATGGAATCGCCGGACCGGAGGGCCCGGAAGTCCCGATCGCCGGCCGCGCCGGCGCTCCCTGCGGCCCAGGGCACCTCGGCGAGATCGCGGGCGCGCGGCGCCGCGACGGACGCGACGGGGGGGGCCGAGCGGCTGGCCGCGAGCACCACGAGCGCGATGGCCGCCGCGGCCGCCGCGAACGCGAGCGCGCGCCCGAGCGGCGAGCGCTGCGGCCGCGCCGCGCGAACGGCGGGGGCGGGCGCCTCGAGCCGCGCGAACAGCTCGCGCTCGATGGCGTCCCAGCGCGGCTCCGGGGGCTCTTCGGCGCGCAGCAGCCGGTCCATGTGCTCGCGTGCCCGTTCGTATTGCTTTGCGCCGCTCACATGTCCTCCGTGTCGACGGCAGCTTTGTCCGCCGCGGGACACGCCGCCGCAGCGCCCCCGACGCCGCCCCGCGCGCGCGGCGCCCCCGGGCCGGCCGCGCCGTCGGCCCTGTCCTCGCCGCCCTCGGCCAGCTCGGCGGCGAGCTGGGCGAGCGCGGGCTCGCCGCGCATCATCGCCTCGACCTCGCGGCGCGCATAAAACAGCCGCGTCCTCACCGTCAGCACCGGCGCGTCGACGATCTCCGCGATCTCGGCGGGCGCGATCCCCTCGAGCTCGTGCAAGACGTAGACGATCCGCTTCTTCTCGGGGAGCCGCGCGATCACGCGGCGGAAGGCGTCGATCCGGCGCGCGCGCGCGGCGTCCTCGTCCGGGAGCATGCCGCGGTCGACCTCGAGATCGACGCTCGGCTCGCCGGCGAGCACCGGCCGGCTGCGCGCCGCGCGCCGGGCCATCAGCACCGCGTTGACCGTCACGCGGTGGAGCCACGTGGAGAACTTCGACTGGCCACGGAAGTCCTTCAGGCTCCGGTGGACCTGGATGAACACTTCCTGGATCACGTCCTCGGTGTCGGCGTTCGGTCCGAGCATCCTGAAGACGAGCCGCGCGACGTCGCGCCGGTAACGGCGGAAGATCTCGGCGAAGGCCGCCGGATCGCCGCTCTGGAAGCGACGGATGCACTCGCCCACGTCATCGGGCTCGGTCACGGGCGAGAGCCTAGCCGCGACCGCCGGCGTCATGGGGCTCGACGGCGACACGACCAGCGCCGGGCGACGAGACGGGTGGCCGCCTCCGAGCGCCGCGTCGAGCGGCTGCAGCACCAGCGCCGGACGCGCGTCCCCGGCGCCTCGCGCAGGCAGCTCGCCGTCACGGGGATCCGCCGCGCCGGGCCCGAGGAGGAGGAACGACTGCGAGAGGTGCGCCCAGAACGCCCCCCTCTCGATCGTCACGGTGCCCACGGAGGCGTTCGATGCGCCGGCCGCTCGGATCATTCATGTCGCCGCCGTGTCCACGGGGGCCCTCGGTGCGCCGGCCGCCCGGAGGATTCACGGGGCCCGCGCGGGGTTGCTCGCTCCGGCATCACGCCGGAGGCGCACAAAAGTTGTTCCTGAAGGCGCATCGGCGCGAATTTTCAGGACATGATCTTCATCGCCGTGTCGCTGACCGTCGCCCTCGTCGCCGCCGACCTGCTCGATCTGGGCTCCCGCCGCCGGGAGCGCGTCTAGGGACAAAAAAAGAGCGCCCGGCGAGCGCCGCGCCGAACAACGGTCGACGTGCGCTCAGGCCGGGCGGTCCTGCGATCGCGGGGAGCCTTCCGGTTCGTCCGGTCGGCTTACCCCGCGGCCTCGGCGCCCTCGGCCGCTGCGCCGCCCTTCTTGGGCAGGTCAAACAGCGCGGAGAGCCCCACCTGCTCCTGCTTCTTCTGCTCCAGGATGCGATTGACCGCGCGCAGGAGGCGCGTCTTCGCGGGGCCGCTGATCGGCTTGCCCTGGAGGGCCGCGTTCAGCGTCCGGTCGGTCACCGGACGGCCGCTGCGCGGCTTCTTGGCGCTGGCCGCCTCCTTCTTCTTTGCGGCGTCCTCGCTGCCGCGCGCCAGCCGCTTGGTCAGGCGGATCGACCGGTCCTCCGGCCGGAGCCGCTCGAGCTTGACCGACGCCGCGAGGATGCGGCGGGGGTCGATCTTCTTTTCCTTCAAGAAATCTTCGATCTTGGTGCCCATCGTCGTCACTTGCCCCGAAAGGGCCGCGACCCTATCACGCGCCGCCGCCCCGCGCATCTGCGACGTTTACCCCTCGTCGCGCCCTGGGGTAGCTTGTCTCGGTGACCACGCTCTCCGAGCTCGACGAGGCCGTTCGCGTCATTCGCCACCACGTCCCGGCGCCCCCGACCGTCGGCGTGGTGCTCGGGTCAGGGCTCGGGGGCTGGGGCGACGCGCTCGCCGATCTCGTCAAGCTGCCGTACGCGGAGATCCCCGGCATGCCCCGGGCCGCCGTCGTCGGGCACGCCGGGTTCTTCTGCGCCGGTCGCGTCGGGGACGTGCCGGTCGCCTGCCTGCAGGGGCGCGCGCACCTCTACGAGGGGCATCCGCTGGCGAAGGTCGTCTTCGGCGTGCGCGTGCTCGCGCGGCTCGGCTGCCGCGCCGTGCTCCTGACCAACGCGGCCGGCGGGATCCACCACGGCTTCGCCGCCGGCGACCTCATGCTGCTGATCGATCACCTGAACCTGATGGGGAAGAACCCGCTCGTCGGGCCGAACGACGACGCGCTCGGCAAGCGCTTCCCGGACATGACCTATGCGCACGATCCCAGGCTGCTCGAGCTCGCGCGGGCGGCGGCGAGCGAGGCAGGGGTCCCGCTGCGCGAGGGGGTCTACGCCGCGCTGCTCGGACCGTCGTACGAGACCCCCGCGGAGATCCGGATGCTGCGCACGCTCGGGGCCGATGCGGTCGGGATGAGCACGGTCCCCGAGATCATCGCGCTGAGGCACATGGGCGTCCCGGCCGCCGCCATCTCGTGCATCACGAACCTCGCCGCGGGGCTGACCCGGCGCGAGCTCGACCACGCGGAGGTCGAGGAGACCGCCCGGAAGGCGCGCGCACGGTTCTCCGCGCTGCTCTCGGCGTGGGTGCGCCGCGCGGGCGAAGACGCTGCGGCCAGGAGCTCCGCGTCATGAGCCGCGCGCCGCAAGCGCCCAGCGAGGCGCAGGCCGGACACGGCGAGGCGCAGGCCGGACACGGCGAGGCGCAGGGAATCGACTGGGCTGCGCTCGATCAAGCGGCCCTCGCCGCCCGCGAGCGAGCCTACGCGCCGTACTCGGGCTACGCCGTGGGCGCGGCGATCGTCGTGCGATCCGGCCGGGTGTTCACCGGCTGCAACGTCGAGAACGCCTCGTACGGGCTCACCATCTGCGCGGAGCGCTCGGCCATCGTGCAGATGGTGGCGGCCGGCGAGCGCGATCCGGTCGCCCTCACCGTCGCCACCAGCGGGCCCGTCCTGGGCAGCCCGTGCGGCATGTGCCGGCAGACCCTCGCCGAGTTCGCCAGAGATCTTCCGATCCGCCTCATCGCCGCCGGAGGCGACGCGCCGCCGCGGGGCACGTCTCTCTCGACGCTCCTGCCGGACGCGTTCGGGGCGGCGGCACTGGCACGCTGATCGCCCCTCACACCCCGGGAGCGGCGCGCCCGCGGGGCAGCGCGCCCCGCGGAGCAACGCGCCCGGCGGAGCAGCGCGCCCGCAGAGCGTCGGCTCACTCGATCGGCCGCGCCTCGGCCTGCTCGATCTGCGACAGCGCCGCCGCGAGCGCCTCTCGCGCGCGCTCCAGCGAGGTCCGGTCCTCGCCCCACTTCGCGCGCGCCTTCTGAAGGCGAGCACGCTCGACGGCCAGCTCCTCGGCGAGCCGCTCGCCCTGGAGCTTCAGCGCGTCGCGCTCCTCGGTCCGGCGCGAGAGCTGAGCGCCGAGCTCGTTCTCCCGCTGCTCGGCCTCGGCCAGGCGGCCCTGGAGCTCCGCAACGGAGCGCGCCCGCTCGGCGAGCTCACCCAGCAGGCGATCGCGCTCCTCGCCGACCGCGGAGAGCTCGCCCGCCCGCTGCGCCAGCTGCTGCTCGAGCTCCGCCGCGCGCGACTCGAGCTGCGCCACATGGCTGCGCGCCTGCCCGAGCTCGGTCGAGAGCCCGCGAGCGATCTCGTCCAGCTCGTCCTTGGCAGCCGCCCAGGCGGCCTCCCGCTCGGCGATCTCGGCCTGGTGCGCGGCGCGGACCTCCCCGAGCTCCTGCGCGTGCGCCTGCTCGGCGGCGCGCGCTGCCTGCGCTTGCTCCTCGAGGAGCTCGCGCTCCCGCGCCGCGAGGTCCTCCTTCGTGGCCTCGAGCGCCCGCGCGTGCTCCTCCGCCTGCGCCGCGAGCGCCCGCGCGTGCTCGATCCGGAGGCCGTTCAGCGCAGCCGCGTGCTCGCGGTCGCGCCGCTCCACCTCGCCCGCGTGCTCGCCCCGCAGCGCCTCGATCGCCGCGGCGTGCTCGCCCCGCAGCGCCTTGATCGCCGCGGCGTGCTCGCCCCGCAGCGCGTCGATCGCCGCGGCGTGCTCGCCCCGCAGCGCCTCGATCGCCGCAGCGTGCTCGGCCTGCTGCCGCTCGAGCGTGGCGGCCTGCTCGGCGCGCGCCCCGTGCAGCGCGGCCGCGTGCTCCGCCTGGAGCCGCTCGATCGCCCGCGCGTGCTCCTCCCGCGCCCCGTCCAGCGAGGCCGCATGCTCGCGATCGCGCCGCTCGAGCTCGCCCGCGTGCTCGCGCCGGAGCGCCTCGACGGCGCCCTCGTGCTCGCTCCGTGACGCCGCCATCGCCGCGGCGTGCTCGGCCCGCAGGCCATCCATCGCCGCGGCGTGCTCGGCCCGCAGGCCATCCGTCGCCGCGGCGTGCTCGCCCGCGAGCTGCTCCAGGGCCGCGGCGTGCTCGGCCCGCAGGCCATCCGTCGCCGCGGCGTGCTCGCCCGCGAGCCTGTCGGCGGCGGCGCGGTGCTCCTGGGCCTGCTGCTCCGCCCGGGCGGCGTGCTCGGCGTTGAGCCTGTCGATCTCCGCGCGGTGGGCCTGGGTCGCCTGCTCGAAGCGCTCCCGCTCTGCCTGCGCGCTCTCCTCGATCTCGCGCCGCGCCGACAGCTCGACCGCGGCGATCGCCTGCGCCTTCTCCTCCGCCGCGGCGCGCAGCGCGTCCGTGTGCGCCGCCTCCGCCTCCACCAGCGCCTGCCGGGCCGCCGAGAGCTCCGCGTCGCGCGCGGCGACCAGCGCCTGGAGCTTCTCGGTGCGCGCCTTGAAGTCGTCGGCGCGCTTCGCGGCGAGCTCCTTGTCCGCGCGCAGCGACGCGAGCTGCCCGTCGAGATCCTCGCTCGCGCGCTCGAGCTCCAGGATCCTGTCGATCTGGTCGGCCTTCTCGCGCTCGAGCGACAGCGACTGATCGCGGAGCTCCAGGAGCTCCTTGTCCTTGCGCGACATCTGATCGCGCAGCGCGAGGATCTCCTTGTCCTTCTTGTTCAGCGCCTCGCGGAGATCGAGGAACTCGCGGCTCGACACCCCGCCGGGCCTCGACGTCGTGCCCGCCGCGGCGAGCTTCGCCCTGAGCTCGTCGACCTCGCGCCGCAGGCGGGCCGCCTCCTGGCTGCCGTCGTTCGCGGTGGACAGCTCGCTCTCCAGGCGGAGCGACGTCGCGCGCGCGGCGTCCGCCTCCCTGGTGAGGCGGGCGATCTCGCCCTTCGACCTGTCCAGCTCGGCGCGCAGGCGCTCGATCTCGCCCGGGTCCGCGTCGGGGCGGGGCGGGGCGGACGGCACCGGGGTCATCCGCCCGCGCTCCGAGATCGGGGCGCGGTAGGCGGCGACCGGCGAGCTCACGGGCGGCGGCGCCGAGGCCGGCGCGGGCGGGGCGGGCGGAGGCGTTCGCGTCGACGGCGCGACGGAGGCACGGACCTCGGTCCGCTCGTCCTCCTCGTCGCGGATCAGCCGGGTGAACGCGCCTCCGATGAACTCGTCGATGTCCTCGTCCGCCTTGCCGGAGGCCGACCGCGCCGGGGTCACCGGCGGGGGCCTCGGCGGGCTCGACGCGCGCACCCGCGGCTCGGGCGGCGCCGAGAGCGGCGGGCTCGACGCGCGCACCCGCGGCTCGGGCGGCGCCGAGAGCGGCGGGCTCGACGCGCGCACCCGCGGCTCGGGCGGCGCCGAGAGCGGCGGGCTCGACGCGCGCACCCGCGGCTCGGGCGGCGCCGAGAGCGGCGGGCTCGACGCGCGCACCCGCGGATCGGGCGGCGGCCCGAGCGGCGGGCCCGACGCGCGCACCCGCGGATCGGGCGGCGGCGCTGGCGGCGGCGCGCTCGTGGAGGCGCCGGTCGACGAGACGGCCGCCGTGATGATCGTGGGGTCGCCGGAGTCCTCGTCGAGGTCGGCCTCGAGCACCTCGGCCTCGTCGATCATGATCGGATCGGCCTCGGCGTCCCCCGCGTCGAGCGGGACATAGTTGCGGATGTGCTCGAGGAGCTCGCCGAAGGCGATCGGCTTGTGGATGTAGTCCTCCGCGCGCGTCCTGAGCTTCCGGTGCTGCTCGAACGTCTCCTCGCTCGACTCGCTCGACATGATGACGAGCGGGACGTCCTTGAGCTGCGCATCCTTCTTGAGCTTGTTGCAGACCGAGAAGCCGTTCATCCGCGGCAGCTCGATCGACAGCAGGATGAGGTCGGGCCGATCGGCCGCTGCGGCTTGCAGGCCGACGTTGCCGTCGTCGACGACCTGAACGGTGCAGCCCAGACGACCCAATTCCGTGCGGAGCTCCCCGGCAAACGCCGGATCGCTCTCAAATACGAGGACCTTCGTCATGTTCTGGGGGTGTGCGCGGGTTCGGAGGGGAGCCCAAGATATCGGCCCCCGTCGACGAGTGTCAAACACGAGGCTGCCCGCGCCGACGGGGCCGTCTGGCCGATGCGTCAGGGGGGCGTGGCGGCGTCGGGGCTGGCGATCTGGGCCGCGCTCCGCCGTGGCCAGCGCGGGGCCGGCGGCCGCCGCGCGCGCAGATCAGGACGCGGCGAAGCGGCCGGGCGGCTCGTCGCCGAAGCACAGGCCCATCTCGCGGGCCGTGACGACCGTATCCGAGTCGAGCGGCACCGTCTTCGTCTTGCCGGCCACCTCGTCGAGCGGGACCAGCTCGATCCGGCTCCCTCGCAGCGCGACCATGCCGCTCTCGCACCCCTCCGCGAGGTACCGGACCGCGGCCGCGCCGTAACGGAGGGCGAGGAGCCGGTCCGCCGTCGTCGGCCCGCCGCCGCGCTGCAGGTGCCCGAGCACCATGGAGCGCGCCTCCTTGCCGGTGCGGGCAGCGAGCTCCTTGGCGACGCGCTCGGCCACGCCCCCGAGCACGACGGTGCGGCGGAACGTGTCGCCCGCGTCCTTGATGATCAGCTCGCCCCCTTCCGCGCACGCGCCCTCCGCCGCGACCACGATGGAGAAGCGCCGGCCGCGCGACTCCCGCAGGCGGATCTTCTCGGCGATCGGCTCGTACCGGAACGGGATCTCCGGCATCAGGATGACGTCGGCGCCGCCGGCGATCCCGGCGTTGAGCGCGATCCAGCCGGCATGCCGCCCCATCACCTCCACGACCATGATCCGCTCGTGCGCCTCGGTCGTGGAGTGGAGCCGATCGAGCGCCTCGGTCGCGATCGACACGGCCGTGTCGAAGCCGAACGTCATGTCGGTGCAGCACACGTCGTTGTCGATCGTCTTCGGCACGCCGACGACGAGCGGCAACCCGCGCTGGACGAGCTCGTGCGCGATCCGCATCGAGCCGTCGCCGCCCACCGCGATGAGCGCGTCGAACCCTCGCTCGCGAAAGCGCCGCACCAGCTCCTCGGAGCGGTCCCGGGGAACGAGCCCGTGCTCGCCGGGCGTCGGGTAGTGGAACGGATCACCGCGGTTGACGGTGCCCAGGATGGTGCCCCCGAGGTGCACGATGCCCCGCACCCGCTCGCGATCCAGCCGGATGAGCCCGTCCGGCGCGTCCTCGAGGAGCCCGCGGTACCCCTGCCGGATCCCCCAGACCTCCCAGCCGCGCTCGAGCGCGGCGAGCGTGGCCGCGCGGATCACGGCGTTGAGCCCGGGCGCGTCACCCCCGCCGGTATTGATAGCGATCTTGCGTGCCGCCATGAGGCGCGCAGCATTGCGAGCCCTCCTCGCCGACGCAATAGGCATCCCCCTCCCCCGGCCTGAATGGCGCGGAGCGCCCTGGGCCAGCGACCCCGCGCCGCGCGGCACGAGCACGATCGGCGGCGCGCGCAGGAGGCGGATCGAGCGCCCCCGCGAAGCGCGCTTCGCACCTGGATCAGGCGCGCTCCTTCCAGCCGGGAGCGCCGCGGCGGCGCTGGCGGGAGCGCCGTCGCGGCGATCTTCGCCGGACGGTCGCCGGCATCCTTCGCCGGACGGTCGCCGGCATCCGGTCGCGACCCCGCCGGCAGGGTATAGGCATGCGCGCGGTCGCCCCGGCCGCTTGCCCACGTATGAACCGCGCCACCCTGATCCGAGGCATCCAGCTCATCGTCACGCTGACGCTCGCGTCGTTCGCCTACGTGCTGTACGGCGCGATCAGGAGCGAGCAGGCGAGCCTCGCGGCCGGGCTCGCGCACGCGCGGCCGGGCTGGTTGATCGTCGCCGCCGTGCTGGCGCTGCAGGAGGGCGTGTTCGGGGGCCTCAGGATCTGGGTCCTCGGGCGCGTGCTCTGGCCCGGGCTCCGCCTCCGCACCGCGGTGACCTCGGAGTTCGTGCTGATGTTCTGCGCCGGGGTGACCCCGGGGCAGGCCGGCGCGGCGCCCTCGCAGATCGCGGTGCTCGCGCACGGCGGCATGCGGTTCGTCGACGTGGCCACGGCGGAGCTGCTCACGGCGTCGTGCACGGTCACCTTCTTCCTCGTCACGGCCGTGACCCTCTTCGCGCTCCGGCAGGCCGGGATGCTCGTCGTGCACGGCGGCGAGCAGCTCGAGTGGCTGCTCTCCGTCAGCGTCGTCATGTTCGGCGCGGCGCTCGTCGCGCTGCTCGTGGCGGCGGCGTACCCGCCGCTCCTCAAGGCGCTCGTCCGCGCGCTGTCGGCGCCGCTCGGCGCGCTCCTCCGCGCGGTCCTGCGGGGCGCCCGGCACGTGCCCAGGCTGCGGGCCCGCGCCGAGGCCGCGCTCGCCGCGCCCGGCAAGACGACCGCGCGCCTGCTGCGGAGCGTGGACGAGTTCCACGACGGCTTCCGCATCTACATGCGCCGCGGCAAGCGCGCCTACGCCGCCGCGCTGCTGCTCACGTTCGGCTTCTTCTGCTCGCGGTTCGCCGTGGCCTACTTCATCCTGCTCGGGCTCGGCATTCCGACCACGCCCTCGACCTTCGTCGCGGTGGGCCCGCCGATCGTCCAGGTCATCCTGATCCAGGCGCTCCTCAATTTTGCGCTGTACATGAGCCCGACGCCCGGCGCGAGCGGCATCGCCGAGCTCGGCTCGAACGCGCTCATGTCGCCCTGGGTCAAGGGCCCGTTCGAGCTGCCGTACCTCGTCCTCTGGCGCCTGCTCGCCCTGTTCCTGTGCATGTTCGTGGGGGGCGTCTACGTCTTCCGCTACCTCGGCGCCGACGTGCTCGAGGCGCGCGTGAAGCAGACCGAGGCGGAGAAGCGCGCGCTCGCGGAGCGCGCCGCCGACGCCCCGCCCGCGCTCGAGGGGCAGGAGGAGGCCGCGGAGCGGCGGCGCAGCATGGGGTGAGGGTGAAACGCGCCGCGCCTTCGCGATGGGAGATCAGCGGGCGGGGACGGGCACGGCCGCGAACTGGACGGCCTTCCCGCGGCGCACCTTGACGAGCGCCACCGAGCCTTCCTTGAGCTTGGCGATGGCCGCGCGCAGGCCGGCGACGTCCTTGATGGGGGTGCCGTTCACCTCGAGGATCACGTCGCCCACCTTGAGCTCCTGGACGTCGCTGCCCCGGGCGAACCCGTCGACCCGCACCCCGTCGCCAGCGACGTCGGAGACCTGGATGCCGAGCTTCTCGGCGCTCTGCTGCCGCTCGGGCCTCGCGCCCTGCCCCGGCCGCGCGCGGCTGGCCGCCTCGCTCGCCTCGTCCTGCAGCGCGTCCAGCCTGGCCACGATCTCGTGCCGCTTCTGGGCGCGCAGCACGGTCACCTCGATCTCGGAGCCGGGCGGGTTGCGCGCCACGAGGCGCGGCAGCTCCTCGGCGTGGTGGACCGGGACGTCGTTCACCGCGACGATCACGTCGCCGGGCTTGATGCCCGCGCGCGCGGCCGCCCCGCCGGGCTCGAGCTCGGCGACGAGCGCGCCCTTCGGCGCGTCCAGCTTGAGCGCGCTGGCGAGATCGCGCGTGATCGGCTGGAACAGGAGGCCGAGCTTACCGCGCTCGACGTAGCCCTTCTCGCGGAGCTGCGGGAGCACGTCCTTCAGCGCGTCGACCGGGATCGCGAAGCCGATGCCGTTCGCCCCCGCGCGGATCGCGGTGTTGATGCCCACGACCTCGCCCCGCCAGTTGAACAGCGGCCCGCCGCTGTTGCCCGGGTTGATCGAGGCGTCGGTCTGGATGAAGTCGTCGTACGGGCCCGCGCCGATCGCGCGCGCCTTCGCGCTCACGATGCCGAGCGTGACCGTGTGCCCGAGCCCGAACGGGTTCCCGACCGCGAGCACGTGCTCGCCGACGCGCAGCTGCTCGCTCGACCCGAGCGGCGCCACGGGCAGCCCGGAGGCGCCCTTCAGGTGGAGGAGCGCGAGATCGAGCTTGGGATCGCGGCCGACGACCTCCGCCTCGAACTCCCGCTCGTCGGCGAGCCGGACGCGGACGCCGGAGGCGTCGTGGATGACGTGCTCGTTCGTCACGACGTAGCCGCTCGGGTCGATGATGAAGCCGGTGCCGAGCGCCGTCTGCGGCGGCCGCTGGATCTGCGGGCCGAGCCGGCCTCCGCCGTGCGGACCGAAGAAGAACTCGAACGGATCGAGCCCCTGGCGGCCCCGGGATTCGTGCGTCGCGGTGATGTTGACGACCATCGGCCTGACCCGCTCGGAGAGCGCGGCGACGTCGAAGGTGGCCGGCACCGGCGCGGGCGGGAGGGTCACGGTCGACACCGGCGGCGTGGTGGGCGCGGCCGCGGCCGCGGCGACCTGGGTGGAAGGTGGCGTGGCGTGAGCCTGCTGGCCGCACCCGCCGAGCGACAGCGCGGTCAGCGAGAGCAGCGCGAGGGCTGAAGCGCGGGTGCGAGGGGAAACCGCTTGAATCATGGAATCTCCGTCGGGCAGTCGAAGGGGCCCCGTCCTGCCGTGGGCGAACGTGGGACCGACCGCGTTCATTCCGGCGCAGAAATAACGTTCCACGGCCCGCTGACAAGAGCGCTCGCCGCGCGCGGGAGGCGCGGCGGGCCTCGCGCCCCGCGCCGCGACGGCGCCGCCGTCCATGGCGTCACGCCCGCGCCTCGGCGGTGCGGTCGAGATTTGAGCCGCGGCGCGGGGAGGGCTGCTAGGGTGCGCGCTCCTGGAGGCCATCCATGCAGAGCGACGACGGGCGACTGCGAGATCGCAAGATCGGGTTTCTTGGCGGGGGCAACATGGCAGAGGCGCTCATCCGGGGCCTGCTCCAGGGGGGCGCCGTGGGCCCCGAGCAGGTCCGGGCGAGCGATCTGAAGAGCGAGCGCCTGGCGTTCCTCCGCGACCGCTACGGCATCGAGACCACCGAGGACAACGACGCGCTCTGCCGGTGGGCCGACGTCCTCGTCATCGCCGTCAAGCCGCAGATCGTCGATCGCGTCCTCGGCCCGATCGCGGCCGGGCTCGGCCCCACCGACGTCGTGATCTCCGTCGCGGCCGGCGTGCCGATCGACGCCATCGAGGCCCGCCTGCCGGAGGGCGCGCGCGTCATCCGGAGCATGCCGAACACGGCCGCGATCGCGCTCGCCGGCGCCACGGCGATCTCCGCCGGCAGCCACGCCACGGGCGACGATGTCGAGATCGCGCGGGCCCTGTTCCAGGCCGTGGGCCGCGCGGTCGTGCTGGACGAGTCGCTGCTCGACGCGGTGACCGGCCTGTCCGGCAGCGGCCCCGCCTACGTCATGCTGATGATCGAGGCGCTCGCCGACGGGGGCGTGAAGGTCGGCCTCGGCCGGGACGCGGCGCTCTTGCTCGCCGCGCAGACGGTGTACGGCGCCGCCAAGCTCCAGCTCGAGACCGGCGAGCACCCGGGCCGCCTGAAGGACATGGTGACGAGCCCCGGCGGCACGGCGATCGCGGGGCTCCACACGCTGGAGGCGGGCGGCCTCCGGCGCACGCTGATCGACGCGGTCGAGGCCGCGTCCAACCGCTCGGCCGAGCTCGGCGCGCAGATGGCGCAGAAGCTCCGCCGCACCTGACCCGGAGGCCGAGCTCCCCTCCCCGCCGGCCCGCGAGAGGAGGCGTCGCGACCGGGTGGATCGGCGGCACGAGCGGCGATCGCGCCCGGGATGGGCGCGGCTCCCAAGCTGCGCCCGTCTGCTGTATAAGGGGCCCGTGCTCCGCCCCGCCTCGCTGATCCCGCTGCTCGCCCTCGCCCTCGCGCTCGCCGCCTGCGAGACGACGATCGAGCAGGGCTGCCTCTCGGGCCCGTGCGGCTCCGACACCGCCGGGCAGGGCGCCGCGGGGGGGGACGACGCTCCGGACTGCTCTGCGACACCGGACGCGGGGTCTTACCCCTGCGAGGTGTACGAGGTGCTGAAGGCGAAATGCCACACCTGTCACAAGCCGCCGGATCAGGGGGGTATCCTGTTCTCGCTGCTCACGTTCGAGGACACGCGCGTCGCCGCCGACGACGGCCTCCTCCGCGTCGATGAGATCAGGGACGCGGTCGAGACGCGGCGCATGCCGCCCGTCGGCATCACGCTGACCGCGGACGAGGAGCAGGTGCTGCTCGACTGGCTCGGCGGCTGCGGCCAGCCGCTGCCGGAAGGCGAAGGGTGCGAGTGCAACGATCCCGCGGCCTGCCCCTAGGACGACGATCGGCTCGAGAATCCGCAGCAACCAGCCCGTGAGGGCGAAGACCGCAAGGGCACAAGGGACACGACGGAGGGTGGTGGTCACGTTTGGGGTGCTCACCTCCGGGGCTTGCGTTCCGGTGGGCCCCTTTTGTGGCCCGCCTGCACTCCAGCCCCTCCGGTGAGCACCCCAAACGTGACCACCACCCGACAGAGGGGGAACAGACCTCTCTTCCTTCGTTCCTTGAGATGTCTCTTCGTGCTGCATCCGGGGTGTTGGCGTTCTGCGATCTCTTGACTATGTTCGCCGCGTCGCAGCGGGACAGACGATCGCCGGCGACCGGGGAAACCCGGGCGCGGGAGGAAAGTCCGAGCTCCGCAGGGCAGGGTGCCGGGTAACGCCCGGTGAGAGCGATCTCGAGGAAAGTGCCACAGAGAACAGACCGCCGCGCCGTGTGCCCCGCAAGGGTGAGGAGCCGTTCGCCCCGCGGGGCAACGCTCCGAGCCTCCGCGGGCGCGCCGCGCGGCAAGGGTGAAACGGCGGGGTAAGAGCCCACCGCGCCCTTGGCAACAAGGGCGGCACGGCAAACCCCACCTGGAGCAAGGCCGCGTAGGGAGGCGTCCGCGGCGGCGACAGCCGTCGCGGCGAGGGTTGCCCGCCCCAGGCCTCCGGGTTGGCTGCTTGAGGCGCGCGGTGACGCGCGTCCTAGAGGAATGATCGTCGGCGCGAGGGGGGCGACCCCCCGCGCAACAGAACTCGGCTTATGTCCCCTGCGACCACGAGGCCCCGCTCCGGCGGGGCTTCGTGCTTCTGTGCTCGCCCGCCGCCCACCTGTGGCAACGCGCTACGCCGCCAGCGGCTGAAGCCGGTCGCGCAGCTTCTTCTTCGCCCGCGCCTCGAGCTGCCGCGCCCGCTCGCGCGACACGCCGAGGCGGCGCCCGATCTCGGCGAGCGACAGCTCTTCCTCCGGATCGGCCATCATCCGGGTCTCGACGATGTACCGCTCGCGCGGGTCGAGGTTCTCCACCGCCTGCGTCAGCCGCTCGCGGAGCAGCGCCCCCTCCTCGGCCCGGGAGAAGCGCTCCTCCTGGTCCTGATCGTCCGCCGCGAGCGTGTCGACCAGCGACCGGGCGCCGTCCTCGAACACCTTGGTGTCGAGCGACACGTCCCGGGCCTCCAGCCGGTGGGCCATCTCCAGGACCTTCTCGGCGGGCGCGCCGAACTTCTCGGCGAGCAGCCGGTCGCCCTCCTCCCCCTCGCCGACGAGCCCGGCGATGCGCGCCCGTTCCCGCCGCAACCGGAAGAACATCTTCGAGCGCAGCGGGCCCGAGCCCACCCCGACCAGGCTCCAGGAGTGGATGACGTGGTTCAGGATGTACGCCCGGATCCAGTAGGCCGCGTAGGTCACGAAGCGATTTCCGCGGTCCGGGTCGTACTTGCGGATCGCGTGGACGATCCCGAAGTTCCCCTCGGCGATGAGGTCGGCGAGCGGAATACCGTAGCGCCGGTAGCTGATCGCGATCGAGACAACATGCCTCAGGTTCGCGAGCGCGAGCGCGGCCGCGGCCTGCTCGTCGCCGTGGTCTCGCCACCGTCGAGCGAGCTCGACCTCCTCCTCGCGCGACAGCTCCGGGATCTGCCGAACATGCGTGATGTAGCGCGAGACCGCGCTGGCCTGATCTCGGGACGTTTGCACAGGGTTTCCTTCGAGGTCCGAGGACCCCGGTTCGGTTGATGAGGCCGGCGCACGCCGGACCTCGACTCTCGCGGGCGGGGCCCGACGCCGGGTCCCGATCGCGTTGATCGCCTCGCCGGCACTTGCCGCCGAAGTGGTTGGTTCGACATTCCAAAGGGAGCAGCCCACCAAAACCGCGATGCAGTTGGCATGCCGCCCCGGGCGGGCAGCTTGTGCACCGTGGCGCGAAGCCACGGCGCACGGCGGCTCACGCGCGCCCGCGCGCGCGCCGGAGAGAAAGGCGAAGGGCTAGAGAGCCGGGAAGGGCTCGATGCTCCGGACGGCCCCGCCCAGGCCGACCGTGTGCATCTCGCGTCGGCCGCGCCGGCAAGCAGCGGCGCGGACCGGGACAGAATGGGAAGCGCTCGCGGGGGGGCGAGCGCTTGCGCGTCAGACGAAGGTCAGACGGAATCAGACGGAATCAGACGGAGAACGACGACCCGCAGCCGCAGGTGCTCTTCACGCTCGGGTTGCTGAACTTGAAGCCCGAGCCGTGGAGGCCCTCCACGTAGTCGATCTCGGTACCGTCGAGGTACTGGAAGCTCAGCGGGTCGACGTAGAGCTTGATGCCCTTGTCCTCGAACTCCTCGTCGAACTCCGTCGGCTTGTCCTCGAAGTACAGGTCGTAGGAGAAGCCGGCGCATCCGCCGCCCACGACCCGCAGGCGCAGCCCCTGCCCCAGCAACTCCTCCGCGGTCGCGATCTCCATCACCTTCTCGGCTGCCTTCTGCGTGATCGTGATCATCCTGAAATCTCCTCTGCGTGCTCTGTCCGGCGGGGGACTGTAGGTCCTTGCCTGGGGCGATCATCCCCGTCGGATGACGAGCCGTGCGGTGAGCCCGGCCGGCCGCGCCCTGAGGTTGGGAGCTCAGAGCCAGCCAAAGATACGCACGTTCAGCGATGTCCGCCAGTACCTCAGCCGCGGCAGGTACGGCCGCGCGGGTCGCGCTTGACGCGCGCGCCCCGGACCGGCAGGCTCCCATCCGGCCATCCGGATTGGAAGATATCACGTGCCCGATCTCAGCGCCACGACCGAGCTCCTTCGCCTCCTGGGCGACCCGACCCGCGTCCGCCTGCTGGCGCTGCTCGGCCGCGAGGAGCTGACCGTCGCGGAGATCACCGACGTGACCCAGCTCGCGCAGTCCCGGGTCTCGACGCACCTCGGCAAGCTGCGGGAGGCCGGGCTCGTCCGGGACCGGCGCGACGGGGCCTCGTCTTTCTACACGCTGAGCCACGACGCGATGCCCGAGGAGGCCCGGCGGATCTGGGCGCTGCTCGAGGCGACCACGGAGGACCCGCTGATCGAGCAGGACCGCGAGCGCGTCCGCGAGGTCGTGCGGGCGCGCGCCGGCGGGGCGAGCTGGGCCGACTCGGTGGCCGGGCGCATGGAACGTCACTACTCGCCCGGGCGGACGTGGGAGGCCTCGCTGCGCGGGCTGCTCGGGCTGCTCTCGCTCGGCGATGTGCTCGACGTGGCGTCGGGCGACGGCGCCCTGGCCGAGCTCGTCGCGCCGCGGTGCCGCTCCATGACGTGCCTCGACGCGAGCGAGGCGGTGATCGAGGCGGCCCGGCTGCGCCTCGCGCGCCTCGGCAACGTCCGGTTCGCGCGCGGCGACATGCACGAGCTGCCGTTCGAGGCGGCGTCGTTCAATCAGGTGATGCTGATGAACTGCCTGACGTTCGCCCGCTCGCCGTCCCGCGCGCTCGCGGAGGCCGCCCGCGTGCTGCGGCCCGGCGGCGCGCTCGCCGGGGTGACGCTCAAGGCGCACCGGCACGAGATCGCGGCCGTCACGTACAGCCACGTGCGTTTCGGCTTCGAGCCGCGCGAGCTCCGGGCGATGCTCGAGGCCGCGGGCTTCCTCGTGGACGCCTGCGACGTGACCTCGCGCGAGAGGCGCCCCCCGCACTTCGAGGTCATCTCGATCCACGCCCGCCGGATCGACGGGGACACGGCCGCCCGCCCGGCCCGCGAAGCCGACGGCGGCGCGCCCCGGCCCGAGCAGGCGCCGCAGCAAGCACAGCAGCACGGCGGCCACACGGCCGCTGGTTCCGCGGTAAAGAAGCCCAGGAGAAGAGTAGAACCATGAACGGAAGCGAACGCCCCGCGCGCATCGACGAGCTCCTCGACACCCGGATCCTGTGCCTCGACGGCGCGATGGGCACGATGATCCAGCGCTACCGCCTGGGCGAGGCCGACTACCGCGGCGAGCGCTTCCGTGACCACGCGATCGACCTCAAGGGCAACAGCGATCTGCTCGTGCTGACGCGGCCGGACGTCATCGCGGAGATCCACGGCGCGTACCTCGAGGCCGGCGCCGACATCATCGAGACGAACACCTTCACCGGCACGTCGATCGCCCAGGCCGACTACCGGCTGGAGCCGCTCGCCTACGAGATCAACCTGACCGCGGCCCAGATCGCGCGGCGGGCGGCCGACGCGTGGACGGCCCGCACGCCGGACAGGCCGCGCTTCGTCGCGGGCTCGATGGGGCCGACGCCCAAGACGCTGTCGATCTCGCCGAGCGTGAACGACCCGTCGCTCCGCGCGGCCACGTTCGACGAGCTCCGGCGGGCGTTCGCCGAGCAGGTGCGGGGGCTCGTCGACGGGGGGGTCGACGTGCTCCTCGCCGAGACGTTCATCGACACGCTGAACATGAAGGCGGCCCTCGTCGCGATGGAGGAGGTGTTCGCGGAGAAGGGGCGGCGCCTGCCGATCATGCTCAGCGTCACGATCACCGACCGGAGCGGCAGGACGCTCTCCGGCCAGACGATCGACGCGTTCTGGACGAGCGTGGAGCACGCGAAGCCGCTCAGCGTCGGGCTCAACTGCGCCCTCGGCGCGAGCGAGATGCGGCCGTACCTCGTGGAGCTCGCGAAGCTCGCCCGCACGCGGGTGAGCTGCTACCCGAACGCGGGCCTCCCCAACGCCTTCGGCGAGTACGACGAGCTGCCCGAGACGACGTCGCGGCTGCTCGCGGAGTTCGCGGACAGCGGGCTCGTGAACCTCGTCGGCGGCTGCTGCGGCACCACGCCGGACCACATCCGGGCGATCGTCCGGGCGACGGAGAGGCTCAGGCCGCGCGAGGTGCCCGCGGAGGGCGACGGGTTCGCGCGCTTCAGCGGCCTGGAGACGCTCGTCATCCGGCCCGACACCAACTTCCTGATGATCGGCGAGCGGACCAACGTGACCGGCTCGGCCCGGTTCATGGAGCTCATCAAGAAGGGGGACTTCACGACCGCGCTGGAGGTGGCGCTCGACCAGGTGCGCGGCGGGGCGAACATCCTCGACGTGAACATGGACGAGGGCATGCTCGACTCCGAGCAGGCGATGACCACGTTCCTGAACCTCATCGCCACCGAGCCCGAGATCGCCCGCATCCCGATCATGATCGACAGCTCGAAGTGGTCGGTCATCGAGGCGGGGCTCAAGTGCGTCCAGGGCAAGGGGATCGTCAACTCCATCAGCCTCAAGGAGGGGCCGGAGGACTTCCTCCGGAAGGCGCGCGTCATCCGGCGCTACGGCGCCGGGGTCGTGGTCATGGCCTTCGACGAGGTTGGCCAGGCCGAGACGGTCGAGCGCAAGGTCTCGATCTGCCAGCGCGCCTACAAGCTCCTCACCGAGGAGGCGGGGTTCGATCCGGGGGACATCATCTTCGACCCGAACATCCTCGCGATCGCGACCGGCATCGAGGAGCACAACGACTTCGCCAAGAACTTCATCGAGGCGACGAGGATCATCAAGGCGACGTGCCCGGGCGCGCGCGTGAGCGGCGGCGTGTCGAACCTGTCGTTCTCGTTCCGCGGGAACAACGTCGTCCGCGAGGCGATGCACTCGGCCTTCCTGTACCACGCCATCCGGGCCGGCATGGACATGGGGATCGTGAACGCGGGGCAGCTCGCGGTCTACGAGGACATCCCGAAGGACCTGCTCGAGCGGGTGGAGGACGTCCTCTTCAACCGGCGCCCGGACGCGACCGAGCGGCTCGTCGAGTTCGCCGAGCAGGTGAAGGGCAAGGGGAAGAAGAAGGAGCTCGACCTCGCCTGGCGCGAGGGCACGGTCGAGGAGCGGCTGTCGCACGCGCTCGTGAAGGGCCTCGTCGACTTCATCGAGGCGGACGTCGAGGAGGCGCGGAAGAAGTACGAGAAGCCGCTGTCCATCATCGAGGGGCCGCTGATGGACGGGATGAGGATCGTCGGCGAGCTGTTCGGCGCCGGGAAGATGTTCCTCCCGCAGGTGGTGAAGAGCGCCCGCGTGATGAAGCGGGCCGTCGCGTACCTCCTGCCGTTCATGGAGGCCGAGAAGGCGGCGGGGGGCACGTCGTCGCAGGGCAAGATCGTGATGGCGACCGTGAAGGGCGACGTGCACGACATCGGCAAGAACATCGTGGGCGTCGTGCTCGGGTGCAACAACTACGAGGTGATCGACCTCGGGGTGATGGTGCCGCAGGACAGGATCCTGGAGACGGCGCTCGCCGAGGGGGCCGACATGATCGGGCTCTCCGGGCTCATCACGCCGTCGCTCGACGAGATGGTCAGCGTGGCGCGCGAGATGGAGCGGCGGGGCCTCCGGCTGCCGCTGCTCATCGGCGGGGCCACGACGAGCCGGCAGCACACGGCGGTGAAGATCGCGCCGGAGTACAGCGGGACGGTGGTGCACGTGCTCGACGCGTCGCGGGCGGTGGGCGTGGTGTCGAGCTTGCTCGATCCGAAGCAGCAGCAGGCGTTCGACGAGCAGAACCGGGTGGAGCAGGGCCGGCTCCGCGAGCTCTTCGCGCGGAAGCGGGCGAAGCCGCTCGTGACGCTCGCCGCGGCGGACGAGGGGCGGCTCAAGATCGCGTGGCGGCCGGAGGACATCGCGACGCCGACGTTCACGGGGCGGCGCGTGGTCGATGACGTGCCGCTCGGGGAGATCGCGCGGTACATCGACTGGACGTTCTTCTTCACCGCGTGGGAGCTCCGGGGGCCGTTCCCGCAGATCCTGGAGCACCCGCAGTACGGCGAGGCGGCGCGCGAGCTGTACGAGCACGCGCAGAAGGTGCTGCGGCGGATCATCGACGGCGGGCTGCTGAAGGCGCGGGGCGTCTACGGGTTCTGGCCGGCGAGCGGGGAGGGGCGGGACATCGTGCTCTACGCGGACGAGGCGCGCTCGCGCGAGCTCGTCCGGTTCAACATGCTGCGCCAGCAGCAGGTGAAGGCCGCGGGCGGCGCCGACGCCGAGGACGGGGTCGGCGAGAAGGCCGCGGGCGGCGAGAAGCCGCACCTCTCGCTCGCGGACTTCGTGGCGCCGCGGGAGAGCGGGCTCGCCGATCACGTCGGCGCGTTCGCGGTGACCGCGGGGCTCGGGCTCGACGAGGTGGTGCGCGCGTACGAGAAGGACAACGACGACTACAGCGCGATCATCGCGAAGGCGCTCGCGGACCGGCTCGCCGAGGCGTTCGCGGAGCTGCTCCACGAGCGGGCGCGGAAGGACTGGGGGTACGGCGCCGGCGAGGCGCTGACGAACGAGGAGCTCATCGAGGAGAAGTACCGCGGGATCCGGCCGGCGTTCGGGTATCCGGCGTGCCCGGATCACACCGAGAAGCGCAAGCTGTTCGCGCTGCTCGACGCGCCGTCGGTCGGCCTCGAGCTGACCGAGACGTGCGCGATGATGCCGGCGGCGAGCGTCAGCGGCATCTACCTGGCGCACCCGGCGGCGCGGTACTTCATGGTGGGGCGCGTCGGCCAGGACCAGGTCGAGGAGTACGCGAAGCGCAAGGGGATGCCGGTCGACGAGATGGAACGGTGGCTGTCGGCGAACCTGGGGTACGACCCGACGGCGGCCAGGGGCTGCTGAGCGCGCCTGAGGTCGAGGAGAACCTGCTGGGGAGGTCCTGCCGGGCGGCCCGGCGCGCGGAGAGGGGTTCTCCGGGGCCGGGCGGCCCGGCGCAGCCTCCCGCGCAGCCCACACCCCGCGGCGTCCAACGGCGCGGCGGGAGCCGTGATAGACAGGCGTCCATGTCCGAGGCCGAGTGGTTTGCCATGAACCGCAGCGCCTGGAACGCGCGGACCCCCGTGCACCTGGGCTCCAGGTTCTACGATATGCCCGCTTTCCGGGCCGGCGCGAGCTCGCTCAAGCCGATCGAGCTCGCGCAGGTCGGCGACGTGCGCGGAAAGACGCTCCTCCACCTCCAGTGCCACTTCGGCCAGGACACGCTCTCCTGGGCGCGGCTGGGCGCCCGCGTCACCGGGCTCGACCTCTCGGACGCGGCCATCCAGGCCGCGCGCGCGCTCGCGAAGGAGCTGTCGATCGACGCGCGCTTCGTGGAGGCCAACGTCTACGATGCGCCCGCGGCCCTCGGGGGCGAGACGTTCGATGTCGTCTTCACCTCGTACGGCGTCCTCGGGTGGCTCCCGGACATGGGGCGCTGGGCGCGCGCGGCCGCCTCGTGCCTGAAGCCCGGGGGCGTGCTGCACCTCGTCGAGCTCCACCCGCTGGTCTGGACCTTCGACGATGCGTTCGAGCGCATCGCGTATGCGTACGACGGGCACGGGGAGCCGATCCTCACCGAGCAGACAGGCACGTACGCCGACCGCGACGCGGCCGTGACGCTCAAGGAGGTCGGCTTCAACCACGGAATCGGGACCGTGGTCACGGCGCTCCTGGAGGCGGGCCTCACGCTGGAGCGGCTCCGCGAATTCGACTGGTCGCCTTACGACATCTTCCCCGACATGGAGGAAGGGCCGCCCGGGCAGTTCCGCATGCGAAAGTTCGGGCGGCGCCTGCCGCTCGTCGTGGCGCTCGCAGCGCGCCGGCGCGCCTGATCCCCCTCCCCCGGGCCGCCGCTGGTCGCTGGCTACAGGACGCTCGGCGGCGCGACGATGTGCGGGTTCACCCGGACCTCCTCGGCGGCGGCCGCGGACCAGCGCGCCATCGACGGGAGCGACGTGATCGTGGCCGTATAGGCGCGCGCGGTGTCGTCGATCTCGACGTCGTACGTGAGCAGGCGCGTCACGACGGGGGCGAACATCGCGTCGGCGATCGAGAAGGCGCCGAACAGGAACGGGCCCCCCTGGCCGAACCGCGCGCGGCAATCGCGGAAGATCTCGAGGACACGGGCGACGTCCCGGGCAGCGGCGCCCGAGAGCTCGCGCCGCGGATGCCGGCGCGCGATGTCCATCGACAGCTCCCGGCGCATGTCCATGAAGCCCGCGTGCATCTCGCAGCTCACCGCCCGCGCGACCGCGCGGGCCTCGCGCCCCTCGGGCCACAGCTTCGCCCCGGGGAAGAGCTCGGCCACGTACTCGCAGATGGCGAGCGACTCCCACACGACGAGCTCGCCGTGGCGCAGGGCCGGCACCTTGCGCGTCGGCGAGTGCTGGGCCACCCGGTCGACCCAGTCAGGGAGCTCGTAGCCGATCAGGTGCTCCTCGAACGGGATGCCCGCGTGGGACATCGCGAGCCACGGCCTGAGCGACCAGGAGGAGCGGTTCTTGCTGCCGATGTAGAGGTGGAGCGGGGCGGTGCTCATCGTCGGTTCTCCTTGTCACGATGGATCGTGCGCGGCGCGATCCGGGCGCCCCCGCGCTCGCGCGGATCGCGAGGGCGCGGCGCCGGCGACGGTGCAGGCGGAGCGGGGGCGCATCAAGGCGCTCCGCACAGGACGCGCTCGTCGAGGGGGAGGCGCCCGCTGCGCTCCGGGGCGGCGAAGGTGCCGGGCGCTCGCAGCGCGTCGCGGAGGCGCGCGTCGGCGAGCGCGACGCGCTCGGCGGACGCCGCCGGGATCGGCCCGGCGCACGGGATCGGCTGCACCAGCGCGTACACCGCCGGGCCGGGCGAAAGGAGGCTCTCGTACAGCGCGTGGCCGAAGACCAGCGCCGCGGCCTCGCCCCGGCGCACGGCGCCTCGCACCTCCTCGGCGCGGTCCCAGAGACCGGACGCGTCGTCGAGCGGAGCCGCCCGGCGCGCGTCGTGGAGCAAGAGGAGGCCGCCCTCGTCGAGCAGCGCGAGCCCGTCGAGCTCGCGCGTGCGCGACGGCGGCAGCACCTCGGCGCCGGGGTCGAGGCGCGCGGCGATCGATCGGTGCTGGCGGGCGTGGAGCTCGGCCTTGGCGCGCGGGAAGGCGCTCCACACGAGCATGTTCAGGAAGTCGTGCCAGTTGCTCGGCCGCGTGGGCACGCGGCCCTCGACGTGGATCCGCGCGTCGTAGAGCGCCGCGGGATCGACGGGGCCGCGCCGCCTGCGCCGCCGCGGCGTCGGCGCCTGCTCCGCGAAGCGCACGGGGAAGCCCGGGCCGAGCGCGCGGTTGTAGTCCTCGACCGAGGGCCAGGCGGCGAAGGTCGCGAACGCCTCGGCCCGGGGGCGGATGGGCCAGAAGAGCCCGCTCTTCTCGTAGAAGAGCGGCTCCCAGGAGAGAGACCTGCGCGACGGTGCGCCGGGGGGGCGCGGCGCAGCTCGGCCGGCGGCGCTCACCCGGCGCAGGATAGGAGGACGGCGGCGAGAGCTCAAGCCGCGGCGGCGCGGGAGGTCTCGACGGGCTGCCCGGCCCAGGGAGACGGTGTTCTCCGCGCGGGGTGGGGCCCCGCCGAACTCGCCTGAGACCTCTCCCCTCCGGCTGCGCCGGAGGAGAGAGATCTGTTGGGCTCAGACACGGCCCGTCCCCACCCCGCGCGGAGAACCCCCTCTCCCTGGGCCTGCGGGATGAGCGTGGAATCGGGAACGAGCCTGAGCGATGCGGTACAGCCGCGATGGCCCCTCCCGGGACTTCGCATTCCGCGTTTCGCCAGGCGACTCCGATCTTCCGGCCCGTGGAGGTGCCGCGCTGCCCGACAGAGGTGCAGGGGGAACGCTCGATTCACAAGGATCGGTCTCCACGCCCGCCTCGCGCGTGTCATCCTCCAGCGAATATGGCCCGCTTCGAGGAACGCCTGCCCGAGAACGCCCCTGGCGACTACTTCGTGGACCGGACGTGCATCGACTGCGATGTTTGCCGCCAGATCGCCCCAACCGTGTTCAAGCAAGCGCCCGCCGCCCGTCAGGCCATCGTCTTTCACCAGCCCGAGGGCCCGGACGAGCACCTCCGCGCGGCCATGGCCATGGTGTCTTGCCCGATCGCGTCCATCGGCACGACCGCCCGGCAGAGCTCGGGCGCCGCGGCCGCCGCCTTCCCGGAGCCGATCGCGGAGGGCGTCTATTACTGCGGCTACACCTCGGCGTCGTCTTATGGGGCGGCGAGCTACCTCATCCAGAGGCCCGAGGGCAACGTGCTCGTGGACTCGCCCCGGGCCGCGCGGCCGCTCCTCAAGCGGATCGCCGAGCTCGGCGGCGTCCGGACCCTCGTGCTCACCCACCGCGACGACGTGGCCGATCACCAGATCTTCCACGATGTGTTCGGGTGCGATCGCGTGATCCACGAGGCCGACGTCGACGACGGGACGGCCCCCGCCGAGGTGAAGATCCAGGGCGAAACCCCCCTCGCCCTCGCCCCCGATCTCACGGTGATCCCCGTCCCCGGCCACACGCGGGGCAGCGTCGCGCTGCTCGTCCGCGAGCGATACCTCTTCACGGGAGACCACCTCTGGCTCTCCGGCGAGACCGGCCGCCTCGACGCGTCGCGAGACGTCTGCTGGCACTGGTGGGCAGAGCAGATCCGCTCCATGGAACGCCTCCTCCAGCACCGGTTCACGTGGGTGCTCCCCGGCCACGGCCGCCGCTACCGCGCGCCCTCCGAGGAGGCGATGCGCGCCGAGCTCGTCGCGCTCATCGAGCGCATGAAGATCGCGCGCTGACAGGGAGAGCGAGCGCCGGCAGCGCCGCCCCGGCGGCTCGCCCGGCGCCGTGGTATCCTCTCCTCCCGATGACACCGGACCTCGTCGTTCGCGGGTTGCGGGTGCTCACCGGGGGCGCCGCGCGGCCGGCCTCGGTGCACATCCAGGGCGGCACGATCGTGGACGTCGCCGGCCACGACGAGGTGCCAGAGGGCTGTCCCGTCGTGGACGCGCCGGAGGGCGCGGTGGTGATGCCCGGGCTGGTCGACGCGCACGTGCACATCAACGAGCCCGGACGGACCGAGTGGGAAGGGTTCGAGACGGCGACGCGCGCCGCCGCGGCCGGCGGCGTCACGTCGCTCGTGGACATGCCGCTCAACAGCATCCCGCCGACCACGACCGTGGCGCACCTCGAGGAGAAGGCGCGGGCCGCGGAGGGGCGGTGTCGCGTCGACGTGGGCTTCTGGGGCGGCGCCGTCCCGGGCAACGCAGGGGAGCTGATTCCGTTGCTCGAGGCCGGCGCGCTCGGCTTCAAGTGCTTCCTGGTCGACTCCGGCGTCGCCGAGTTCGGCCACGTGGCCGAGGCGGACCTCCGCGCGGCGCTCGCGGCGCTCGCGGGCACCGGGGCGCCGCTGCTCGTCCACGCCGAGCTCCCCGGCCCCATCGACGCGGCGCGCGCGGCGATCGCGGGCCTCGATCCGCGGACGTACGCCGCCTACCTCCGCTCGCGGCCGCGCGAGGCCGAGGACGAGGCGATCGCCCTGCTCGCGTCGCTCTGCCAGGCGACGGGCGCGACCGCGCACGTGGTCCACCTCTCGTCGGCGACGGCGCTCGGCGTCCTGCGCGCGGCGCGCGACGGCGGGGTCGCGCTTTCCGCCGAGACGACGCCGCATTACCTCCACTTCGCCGCCGAGGAGATCCCGGACGGCGCGACGCCATTCAAGTGCGCGCCGCCGATCCGCGAGCGGGAGAACCGCGAGGCGCTCTGGGCCGCGCTGGAGGGCGGGCTCATCGATCTGGTCGTCTCCGATCACTCGCCGTGCACCCCCGAGCTCAAGCGGCTCGAGGCGGGCGATTTCGACGCCGCCTGGGGCGGGATCTCGAGCCTGGAGCTCGGCCTCTCGATCGTCTGGACCGACGCCCGCCGCCGGGGGATCCCGATCGAGCGGCTCCCGGGCTGGCTGTGCCGGGGGCCGGCGAGGCTCGCCGGGCTGCGCCGCAAGGGGGAGATCCAGCGAGGGTTCGACGCGGATCTCGTGATCTGGGATCCCGAGGCGAGCTTCCGGGTCGAGCCGCCGCGCCTCCAGCACCGGAACAAGGTGACGCCGTATGCGGGGGAGGAGCTCCACGGCGTCGTGCAGGCCACCTACCTCCGCGGCGAGAAGGTCTACGAGCGCGGGAGCTTCCCCGGTGAGGCGAGGGGGCGATGGTTGAAGCGAGAGGGGTGACGGCGCCGGCGTTCGCGGAGGCGCTGGATCTGGCCTCGGAGCGCCTGGGCGGCGCGGTGCTCGCGGCGAGCGACGAGTTCTTCGCGCCGAAGGAGAACCTGCTCAGGGCGTCGAGGCCGGTGTTCCTGGAGCACGAGTACACCGATCGCGGCAAGTGGATGGACGGCTGGGAGACGCGCAGGCGAAGGACCCCCGGGTTCGACTGGTGCCTCGTGCGGCTGGGGCTGCCCGGCATCGTCCGCGGGATCATCGTCGATACGGCGTTCTTCCGGGGCAATTACCCGGAACACGGCTCGATCGAGGCGTGCGCGGCGCGCCCCGACGCGCGGGTCGAGGAGCTGCTCGATCCGCGGGCCCGCTGGGTCGAGATCGTGCCGCGCTCGCCGCTCGCGGGCGACGCGCAGAACGCGTTCGCGGTGAGCTGCTCGTCCCGGTTCACGCACCTCAGGCTCAACATCTACCCGGACGGCGGGGTGGCGCGGCTCCGGGTGCACGGCGACGCCGTGCCCGACTGGCGCCGGCTGGACCGCCCGGGCCGGGAGATCGATCTGGCGGCGGCGGAGAACGGCGCCCGCGTGCTGTCGTGCAGCGACATGTTCTTCGGGGTGCGCCACAACCTCATCATGCCGGGTCGCGCGGCGAACATGGGAGAGGGGTGGGAGACGCGCCGCCGGAGGGGACCCGGCCACGACTGGGCGCTCGTGGCGCTCGCGGCCCAGGGCGAGATCGACCGCATCGAGGTCGATACCAGCCATTTCAAGGGCAATTATCCGGACAGCTGCATGATCGAGGGCATCGACGCGGCGGGGCGCTCCGCGGAGGAGCTCGCCGGTGTCGAGGGCTGGCGGGAGATCGTGCCGCAGACGAAGCTCCAGGCGCACACGCGCCATCTCTTCGAGGGAGAGCTGCGCGCGACGGGGCCGTTCACGCACGTCCGCCTGAACATCTATCCTGACGGGGGCGTGAGCCGGCTCCGCGTCCACGGCAAGGCGACGCGGAGCGGGGCGGCGGAGCAGCGGCTCCGCCTCCTCAACGCGCTCACGGCGCCCGAGGCGGAGGCGGAGCTCCGCGTGGCGTGCGGCGCCTCGGCGTGGGCGGCGCAGATGACCGAGGCGCGGCCGTTCCGCGACGAGGAGCACCTGCGCGCGACGGCGGAACAGGTCTTCGCGCGGCTCGGGCCGGAGGACTGGCTCGAGGCGTTCCGCGCGCACCCGCGCATCGGCGAGGCCCGGCCGGCGGACGAGGCCGCGGGGAAGAGCGCGCTCGCGCGGCGCTTCTCGAGCCAGGAACAGGCGGGGACGAGCGCGGCGGACGAGGAGACGCGGGAGGCGCTCGCGCGGGACAACCGCGCTTACGATGAGAAGTTCGGCCACATCTTCATCGTCTGCGCGACGGGGAAGAGCGCGGGCGAGATGCTGCAGGTCCTGCGCGAGCGGCTGGAGCACACGCCCGAGGAGGAGCTCGCCATCGCCGCGGAGGAGCAGCGGAAGATCACGGCGATCCGGCTGAAGAAGATGCTCCGGGGCGGGTAGCCGCGGGGCGGCGAGCGGCAAGCGGCGGGCGGTGAGCGGCGGGCAGCGGGCGGCGGGAGGGCCTTCCGGGCTGCCCGGCCCCCGTGGAGGGTGTTCGTGGGGCGGCGTGGGGGCCCCACGAACACCCTCCACGGGGGCCTACCGCTCTCTTTGCATCTTGCCCACTCGGACGTCGGCCCGCCCCCCACGAACACCCGCCACGGGGGGGCCTACCGCTCTCTTGTACCTGGCCCACTCGGATATCGGCCCTCCGGGTTCGTGACTCGATGGTCGGCGGCGAGCGGATCACCTTCCCGGCGACGAGCGCCTCGACGGATACAGCCCCTCGATCCCGATGACGGCGCGCCGGATCGACGACGCGCCGAACGCCGCCGGCCATCCGTGGATCGGAGTCGTGGATCGGAGTCGCCGCTCCTGCCGAGATTGAACCCGGATCGGCGGAAGCATAGAGCGCCCCCCGCTCATGGTGTCGACCCGAAGGCCATCCCGCGCCGCGGCCGCCCGGCGCGGCGACGCCAAGCCGCCCCGGCAGCGGCTCGACCTCGACGCTCGCCGCGCTCAACTGCTCGCGCTGGGGCTCGATCTCTTCAGCCAGCGGGCCTACGACGACGTCTCGATCGATGAAGTGGCCCAGGCCGCCGGGATCTCGAAAGGGCTCCTCTATCATTATTTTCCGACCAAGCGCGAGTTCTACGTCGCCGTCCTGAGGGAAGCGGCGCGCGAGCTCGTCGAGCGCTCGCTGGCCATCGACGACGTGCCCGTGTCCGACCGCCTGCGCACCGGGCTGGACGCGTACCTCGCGTACGTCGAGCGACAGGGGATCTCCTACGCGGCCGTCTTCCGGGGCGGCATCGGATCGAACGCCGAGGTGCTGGCCATCATCGAGGAGACGCGCAGCCGCTTCCTCGAGAAGCTGCTCGCCGATGTGCCGGTGGCGGAGCGCCCCCCGGCGCTCCGGATGGCGCTCCGGGGGTGGATCGGGTTCGTGGAGGCGACGAGCCTCGACTGGATCGAGCGCCACGAGCTCGACCGGGCGTCGCTGCGGGATCTGCTCGCCGATCTGCTGCCCGAGGTGGTTGAGGCTGGCCATGGTCCACGCGCGCGGACAGGGCGCGGCGAAAGCGACCGCCTGAGGCCGCTCGCCCCGTCCTGGTCAGGCATCAAGGGTTGACGACGAGTCCGCCTTCTGCCACGAGTCGGTCGCGCGCGCCTGGCGCGCGGAGAGCACGGCGGAGGCACCCGATGAGCACGGAGAACACGAACAACGGCGAGGACTGGACCTTTCCCAAGCTCCTCGCGCTCGCAGCCACGACGCTCGTCGTGGCCCTGTCGGTCATCTACACGATCGCCCCCTGAACGACGCTCCACGTAAGGGCCCGGGACCGCGGTGCCCGGGGACCCCCGCGGCTCGCTCCCTCTGGCAGAGGCGTGCTCCCGCTCCGCTTCTGCCGTGAGCCGCCCGCCACCGCCTGGCGCAGGCGGCGAACGCAACGGACCAGCTCACACACCCGCTCGGCCTGGTGTCGTGCTCGCCGCCTCGCGGCGGGACGGCGCGCGCGGGTGCGCTCAACTGCCGCGGTAGGTGGTGTAGCCGTGAGGGCTGAGCAGCAGCGGGACGTGATGGTGCTGCGCCGGGTCGCGGATCTCGAAGAGGACCGACACGGTGGGGTAGAAGCTCTCGACGCCGAGCGCCGCGAAATAGGCGCCCGTGTGGAAGGTGAGCCGGTAGATGCCCTCGAGGAGGCGCTCGCCCGGGGGGAGCAGCGCCTTCTGCCGGCCGTCGTCATCGGTCGCGCCGCGGCCTAGCTCCCGGTAGCCGCCGGCGCCCTGGATCTCCAGCACCACCTGCACGCCGCTCGCCGGGCGGCCCCGCGACGTGTCCAGCACATGGGTCGTGATCGCGCTCATCGTTCCCCTCCACGGCTCCACGGCCCGCGCCCCGCCGGGATGCGGGCCTGAGCCGGTGTCGTCTTATCACGCGCCCCGGCGCCCAGGGTGTACGCTGCGGCAGGCGGAACGCACACGAGAAGCGTCCTGACTCGGCACGTCGAGCAGCGCTCGCGGTCCTCGCGGGCGCCATCCGGCGGCCGGCGCCGCGCGCGCCGTCTCCGGGAGCGCCCGCGCGGCTGGGGCGCCGGGCGCCCCGGGGCGCCGCCATTGCATGCCCGGAGCCCGGGGTGTATCCGTCGTTGGAGGACCTCAAGCGATGATGAGACGCCGAGACTTTCTTCGCACCACCCTGGTCACCGCCGGCGCGGTGGTCGTGCCGGCCGCCTGCACCGACGACGAGCCGACCATCGGCGCGTGCGACGTGCACGACGCCGACGGGTTCTTCCCCCAGTCGGTGGCCTCCGGCGACCCGAAGCCCGACAGCGTCGTCTTGTGGACCCGGGTCGTCGACGGCAAGCAGCAGGCGGACCTGAGCCTGGCGCTCGCCGTCGCGCTCGACCCGGAGTTCACCCAGCTGCTCGAGCTGACGCCGGTCTCCGGGGGCCTGCTGACCGCCGGGTCGGGCAGCACGCGCGTCCTCGTCACGGCCCGGGCGGCGTTCGATCACTGCGTCAAGGTCAAGGTGACCGGACTCACCCCCGGGACCACCTACTATTACCGGTTCTATTACACGACGGGAGACGCCTGCTACCGCTCGCGCATGGGGCGGACGCGGACGGCGCCGGCGCCCGACGAGGACGTGCCCGTACGCTTCGCCTTCGTGTCGTGTCAGGACTACATCGGTCGCTACTACAACGCCTATGCGGCGCTGGCGAAGGAAGAGCTCGACTTCGTCGTCCACCTCGGGGACTACATCTACGAGACGACCGGCGACCCGAGCTTCCAGAGCGCCTCGAGCGAGCGAACGGTCACGTTCTCCGACGCGGACGGCGCCCTCGCGCTGACCTCGGCGGACGGCGAGCCCTATCACGCCGCCAGGACGCTGAGCAATTACCGGGAGCTCTACAGGACGTACCGTTCGGACCCGAAGCTCCAGGCGGTGCACGAGCGCTTTCCCATGATCGCCACCTGGGATGATCACGAGTTCTCCAACGACTGCCACGGCGCGACAGCGACCTATTTCGACGGCCGGCAAGTGGAGACGGACGAGGAGCGCCGCAAGGCGGCCAATCAGGCGTGGTTCGAGTACATGCCGGTCGACTACCCCGAGGGCGACGACTTCGCGTACGACCGCGAGGTCAAGCACCCGGACGACATCAAGATTTACCGGGACTTCACCTTCGGCAAGCACGTCCACCTCGTGATGACGGACCTGCGCTCCTACCGCGCGGACCACCTGATCCCGGAGGACGCCTTCCCGGGGAAGATCGTCGTCGACAAAGACAAGCTCAACGCCGTGCTCGGCGGGCCGCCCGTCTCTGCGAGCCCGTGCTTCGACATCGACGGCCAAGGCTACGAAGACGTCAAGAAGGCGCTGGAGGATGCTGCGTCCACGCTCGGGTTCGACCCGAGCTTCGGGTATGCCCCGAACGAGGGGGCCCGCCTGCTCAGCGGCACCTTCGTCAAGGCGCTCCTGGAGAGCATCAGCCCGGGGAGCACCGAGCAGATGCCGACCCTCTCCGAGACCGCGCTGGGCGGCATGGACCCCGGGTTCTCCTATGCCGACCTCGGGAAGACGGCGTTTTACGGCGCCATGGGCTCGCGTTACCTGGTCGTCAAGGACGTCTTCGATGTGGCCTCGACCCCTGTCGCCCAGGATGACCCGGCGCGCGCCGCCGTCATGGGGGAAGCGCAGGAGGCGTGGTTCTTGACCACGATGCAGGAGTCCAAGAGCACCTGGAAGGTGTGGGGCAACGAATACTGCCTCTCGCAGCTCGCCATCGATCTCACGACGACCGCCCTCGTGGACGAGCGGTTCAAGCAGCGCTTCTACATGAGCTGCGACGGCTGGGACGGCTTTCGCCACGGGCGGAACGAGCTGCTCGAGCAGCTCGCGGAGGTCGGCAACGTGGTGGCCATCACGGGCGATATCCACGCCTTCCTCGCGGGGACGCCGGCCGCGGACGGCGATCCATCGAAGAAGATCGTCGAGTTCGTCGGCTCGTCGATCTCGTCGAGCACGTTCCACTCGGGGCTCGTGCGGCAGATCGCGCTCGATCCGCTCCTGAGCACCGTCCCCGACGCGTCGTTCGTCGCAGAGAGCCTCGAGGCATTGCTCGTCGGCCACGACACCAAGATCAACCCTCACCTGGCCTTCGCCGATGCCAGGCACAACGGGTTCTGCATCGCGGAGGCGAACGCCACCGAGTTCGTGGTGAGCATGTACCTGATTCCCGAGAACGTGGCCGATATGCCGCTGTACGGCGAGGGCGATACGATCGAGGGGATGGTGATCGAGCGGTTCAAGACCGTGGCGGGCGAGTCCGAGCTGTACAAGGACGACGGCGGCACGTGGAAGAAGTGGGATCCGGAGGCGGTGAGCTGGGCCTGAGCCCTCGCCGAGCGCCGGGCAGCTCTCGATCACGCCACGAGGGCGCACGCTCTCGAACCCCGGTAGGCCCGGGGCGCGGGAGTGGCTCCGGGCATTGCCGGAGGGGCCAGAGCGGAGGCGGGCCACCAAAGGGGCCCGCCGGAGCGCCGGCCCCGGAGGCGATGCCCGGAGCCACCCCCGCGCCCCGGGCCGGGCCACCGGCGAGGCCTCCGGGATACCGCCGCGTGTGGCCCCTGGGACGGGAGCTCGGGGCGACGCCGTCCTCTAGCGCGCCAGCATGACCACGGTCCCGTCCCGACACGCGACCGCCATCCGCTCCTCGCCGGCCGGGATCACCGCGATCGGCGTCGAGCAGACGCGCTCCGCGGCGATCGAGACGCTCCCATCCACGCCGACGACGCCCGCGCGCCCGCCCGCCCGCGCGAACCCGACGCGGCCGGCGCGGTCGATCACGACCGGCGGGCTCGGCTTCGCGTCCACCGGGCCGAAGAAGCCGGCGCGCCCGCCGCCGGCGGGAAGAGCGGGCGGAGGCCTGTCGAGGGCGATCCGGAACGCCTCGTCGCCCGAGCCGTCGACCCCGAGGAGCAGACCGGCCGACGTCATGAGCACGGCCGTGCCACCGGCCCCGATCGCGGGCGGCCCGTCGAGCATGCCGAGGGCGCTCCCGACGCGGACGCTGGTGGTCCCGGTCGGCAGATCCAGCGCGACCAGGCGGCGGCCGTCGACGACCGCGAGCAGCGTCCGGGCGCCTTCGAGCACGGCGCCGTGACGGGGCAGCCCGCCGAGGGAGCCTAGCCGCCTCGGCGCGCCCGGCGGACGCCAGGCCAGCACCGCGCCCGACTCGGTGGTCACGAGCGTGCCCTCGGGGCCCGCGAGCAGGGCGCCGACCGCGCGGTCCGGGATCTCGACGCGCGCCCGCACGCCCCCGTCCGCGGCGAGCTCCACGAGCGACCGCCCCACGGCCGCCACGAAGCCGCCGTCGTCGAGCGCGAGCGGCGTGACGTCGGCATCCCGCCCCCGGACGCCGAGCGGCACGGCGAAGCGCACGCCGCCCGCGGGCGTGAGCCCCAGCGCGACGCCGGACGAGGTGATCATCGCGATGGTCCCGTCGCTGGTGATCACCGCCGGCGCGAGCGGCGCGCTGTTGCCGATGCGCACGCGCCAGCGCTCCCGGCCGTCCGACCCGAGCTTGACGATCTCGGGCACGGTCAGCGCGATGACGAGGTCGCCCCGGGCGTCCGCCAGCGGCGCCGCGTCGATGCCGCCGCGGAGCTGCCTCCGCCACGCCTCGCGCGCGGGGCTCGGCAGCGGCGACGGGGAGCGGCCGGTGCGGCGCGCGTCGAGCCGCTCGCTCGGGGCGAAGCCGCGGGGCGCGCCGACGATGACGGTGTGCGGCCGGCTCGTGTCGACGGCGTCGGCGAAGGCGAGCGGCGCCGCGACGGGGAGCAGGGCCGCGGCGGGGAGCAGGGCCGCGGCCGCGACGAGGCCCGCCCTCCACGAGCGGCGTGGCCAGCGCGGGGCGCGTCGCGGGGCGCGATCGGCGCTCACCGGGCCCCCTTCAGGGTGAACTCGACCGACACCTCGGGGATCTCGGCGCCGCCCGGCGCGACGAAGGGGGGCGCGACGGTGCCGTACGCGGTGAGGACATCCCCGCGCTGGGCGGGGTTCTCGGCGCCGTGGACGAGCCGGACGGTGCACGCCGCCAGAGGGCGCGGCGCGGCGCCCGGGCTCGATCCCGCGGCGGTCGCGCCGCCGTCCTTGCAGCCGGCGGCGCGCGGGACCGAGAGCAGGATCATCGTGGAATGGCCCTGCCGGCGCGCCTCGAGGACCTCGCCGCGCAGCGCGATCGGCTTGCCGACGAGGTCCTTCCCGCCGGCGGCGAGCTCGGCGTAGCCGACGGGGCCGCGCGCGGCGAACTCCTTCGCGGCGGTCTCGAGCCGGTCGACCCGGCGCACCGCGATCTTCGCGATGCGCGGGGCCATCCCCTGCATCTTGGCGCGCACCTCGAACTGGGTCGCGCCCACCGACGAGACGTTCATCACGTGCGCGAAGGTGCCGTCGGGGCGGACCGCGATCGGGTGCGCGCCGGCGAAGATCTGCGCCCCGCGGGCCGTGCGCCCGGCCAGCACGAAGCTCTCCTTGTCGATGACCACGCTCGGGCCGGGCGCCTCGATGGTGAGGGGCACGATGCCGACCGCGACGCTCACCATGCCCTGCTCGCGCGGCCCGTCGGGCGGCGTGACGGTGAACGGCACCTGCCGGCTCAGCGTCCTCGCGTCGTCCGAGGGCCCCGTGACCGCGCCGGTGACGTCGATCGACCGGATCGCCCGGCCGCTCGAGAGCGCGATCTCCTTGCCGTCGAGGAGCACCTGCGTGCCCGCGCTCGCCTCGACCACGATCTGGATGGAGGGGCGCTCCCCTTGCAGCGTGCCGAGGTCGGGGCGGATCCGGTACGCGACGTGGATCGAGACGCCGACCGTCTCGTCGCGCCCTCCCCCCGGGCGGTCGATGGCGACCTTCATCCGGTTCTCGCCGACGGAGAGCGGGCTCGCGAGCGGGATCTGCGCGACGCGGCCGGTGATCGTGGCGCGGTCGCCGCCGATGGACACGGTCGTGCCGTCGGGGCAGCTCTCGCACCGGAGCTCGATGACCTCGCGGCCGCCGGCGTCGGCGCGGGCGCGCGCGGTGACCGGGGGTGCGCTCGGCCAGAGCAGCGCGAACAGCACCGCGGCGATCGCGAGCACGCCGCCCGCGGCGACGACGGCGACGGCGCGGCGCGACGTGCGCGCGCGCCGGGGCGGCGGCACCATCCGCTGCTGCAGCCGGTGCGGGCGCAGCAGCATCGGGTTGGGCAGCGCCGCGGCGCGGGCGCGCACCGGCGCGATCGTCGCGCCGAGCTCTTCGGCCGGCTGGTAGCGCGCGTCGTGGTCGGGCGCGGGGTGAGGCGCGGGCGCCGCGACCCCGGGCGCGAGCGGCGCGATGCCAGGGCGGGCCACGCCGACCAGCGTGCGGGAGACGGCGGGGGGCGGCGCCGGGCGACGCGCCGCGCCGGCGCCCGGGGGCAGCACCGCGGTCTGATCGAGGGGGGGCGCGCCGGCTGCCAGGGGCGCGCCGGCCGCCGGGGGCACATCGAAGCGCGCGCCCAGTCCGGCAGCCGCCGGGGTCCCGACGACGAGCGTGCCTCCGGAGAGGCGCGGATCAGCCGGCGCGGGCGCCACGCCGAAGCTCGCGACGGGCATGCCGACGAGCGTGCGCGAGCCGGCGCCCGGCGCGCCGGCCATCGGCGCCGGCGGCGCGCTGCCGTTCGGCGCCGGCGCGGTGCCGCCGTTCGGCGCCGGCGCGGTGCCGCCGTTCGGCGCCGGCGCGGTGCCGCCGTGGCCAGCGCCGCCGGGGCCGGCCGAGGCGGACGCGAGGTGTCGGAGCGCGTCGGGGAGCGCGACGCCGACCATGGTGCGGGTCGCGGGCCTCTGGGCATGGAAAGCCCCGGGGCCGCCCGGCCCCGACAGCGCAGCGCCACAGTGCGGGCACATGATCGAGCCCTCGGGCGTGGGTTTCCCGCAGTGCGGGCAATGCATGGCGCCATGGTAGCGAGGAACCGCGGCGCGGTCAGGCTTCGGGCGCCGGGGCGCCCGATCCGCGGCCCGGGGGCGCCGTCCGCTCTGCGGGGCTCGCGCCGCGCGCGCCTGGGGCCGCCGGCGCCGCGCGCAACAGTTGGCCCGGACGCGGCAGGTACGCTAACGCGGACGCATGCTCGCGAAGCGCATCATCCCGTGCCTCGACGTCAAAGACGGCCGCGTCGTGAAGGGCGTCCGCTTTGTGGGGCTGCGGGACGCCGGCGATCCCGTCGAGGCCGCCCGTCGTTACGACGCCGAGGGCGCGGACGAGATCACGTTCCTCGACATCACCGCGTCGCACGAGAAGCGCGGGATCTTGCTCGACGTCGTGGCGCGGACCGCGGACGTGCTGTTCACGCCGCTGACGGTCGGCGGCGGCGTCCGGTCCGAGCAGGACGTCGAGGCGCTCCTCCATGCGGGGGCCGACAAGGTGGCGATCAACACGGCCGCCGTGAACGATCCCGACCTCGTGCGGCGCGCCGCGGACCGGTGGGGCTCGCAGGCGATCGTGGTCGCGATCGACGCGCGCCGCATCGAGGATCCCTCGCGCGTGGCCTGGACGGTGGTGACCCACGGCGGCCGGCGGGACACGGGGCGCGATGCGGTCGCGTGGGCGGAGGAGATCGCCCGCGCCGGCGCGGGGGAGCTGCTCGTCACGAGCATGGACCGCGACGGCACGCGGGACGGGTACGATCTGCTGCTGACCGCCGCCATCGCGCGCGCCGTGTCGGTCCCGGTGATCGCCTCGGGCGGCGTCGGGACGCTGGATCACCTGCGCGCCGGGCTCGTCGAGGGCGGGGCCGACGCGGCGCTCGCCGCGTCGATCTTCCACGACGGCGAGTACACGATCGGCGAGGCGAAGGCGTACCTCGAGGCGGCGGGGGTGCCGGTCCGGCCGGCACGCGCCGCGGCGGAGCGGGGGCTGTCGTGAGCGCGTGCGTCACGCTGGACGAGGTCCTCGCGGCGGCACACGCGCGCTGCGCCTCGCTGGTGCCGGAGACGTCGGGCTACCTCGCGCTCGCGGTGAGCGACGCGACGTCGCGCCTGCCGCTGCGGCTCGACGAGCGCGCGGTGCTGCTCACGACCGAGGGCACGGTCACGGTGCGCTCGCGCGGGGAGCCGGTGGCGCCCGCGGAGGCCGCTCGGCACCTGCGCGACCTGCTCGCGCGGCTGCTCGCCGCGTCCGCCGGGAGCATGCCGAACCTCACGGCGACGGCGCGCCCGCGCGCCGAGGCGGAGCGGGATCCGGATGCGGTCGCGCGAGAGCTCGAGGCCGCGCTGATCCCGGTGAACCGCCACGCCGCCCGGCGCGCGCTCGCGCGGCTCGCCCGCGAGACGCTGCGCGCCAGGGACGCCGGCCGGCTGCGGCGCGCGCGCGGCGAGGTCCAGGCGAGGCCGGCGGCGCCCGGCGCGGAGGCGGCGCCGCCGCAGCTCGCGGAAGCTGCCGGCGCAGCCGCGCCGCGCGCCGAGGCGGCCGCGCCGCCGCTCGCCGAGGCGGCCGCCGCGCCCGCGCCCGCCGGGATCGAGCTGCCCCTGGAGCCCGGGCCGGTGGCTCCCGCGGTGGTCGAGCTGACGCTCGACCCCGGGGAGGCCGCCTGTGACGACACCGGGCTGACGGTCCCTGCCCCGGCGATCGCCGACGACGCGGCCGGACCCGCAGCCTTCGAGCCGCCGTCCCACGCCGATCCGGCGCACGGGCACGCCGCGCACGAAAGCGAGCTGGCCGAGGGCTTCCCGGAGCCGACCCCGACCATCGTGCAGGCGGTGGTTGAGGTCGAGGTGGAGGTCGAGCCAGCGGCAGCGCTGGCGGAGATCCCGCTCATCCCGGAGCTCGTCGAGCCGGCGCGGACGGTCGCGCCGGTGGCGCCGATCGCCCCCGTGGCGCCGATCGCGGCCGCGGTGCTGGACGCGGCGGCGGCGGTCGATCCTGCTGAAGCGCGCGCCGTGCCCGCCTCGGAGACGGACGCCGTCGCGCGCGACACGGCGGCGTGCGATGGAGCGTTCACGAGCCCGGAGGGCATCGAGGCGATCCTCGTCGCGTTTTCCCCGGACCCCACCGGCGTCGTACCGCGCACGCAGGAGCCGACGCCGACGGTGGCCACGCCGGTCTGGACCGAGGCGGCGGACGCCGAGAGCGCTGTCGATGCCGGCATGGCGGTGGCGCCCGCCGGCGTCGCGGAAGACGCCCCTGCCGGCATCGCGGAAGACGCCCCCGCCAGCATCGCGAGCGTCCCGGCGGCCACCGTCGAGGCCTCGCGCGCGACGGCCGTCGCGACCGCCGATCCTCCGCCCGCGGAGGAGCCCGCGTCCCAGCTCACCCCAGCCTACGGCGGCTGGTCCTCCGCCCACCGCGAGGCGCTCGCCTCCGTGCCCTCCTGTCCTCGAGCCAGCGTGGCATCGCCCGAGGAATCGCCGGCAGCGCGGCACACGCTGCCCTGGCCGGTCCCGGCGAAGTGCGACGCGCGCGATCTGGCCGCGCCCCCCGCGGACGCGGCGCCGGCTGACGCGGCGCCGGCGGAGGAGCCGTGCCCGCCCGGCCTCGCCCCCATCGACGCCATCGTATGGAGCGCCTCGCGGAGAGCCCGGAGCGCGCCCCCTCCGGCCGACGGCGACGGCGCCCACGCCTCCCGGGTCGACGAGCTCATGGCGCGCTTCGTGGCGAGGTCGGAGCGCAGCACGCAGCGCCGCGCCGCGCGCAGCATGAAGGTGCTGGCCGGCCTCGACCCCACGCTCACGCCGCCCCCGGTCGCGGTCCTCCCGGCGAGCGCCGCGCTCGGGCTCCCGGGCGCGCGCCCGCCGGCCACCGTCACCCCGAGCGCCGCGAGCCGCCCCGATCCGTCCGAGGATGCCGCGCACGGGGCCTCGCTGGACGGGCGCAGCAGGCCGCCTGCGCCGCTCTGGACGCCGCGCCGGAAGGGGCTGTCCCTCTGGCTCGCGCTCGTCGCGCTCGCGCTGCTCGGCGCCGGGCTCGCCGGGACCCTGCGGCCGGACTTGTTCGCCTCGCTGGCGCAGCCGCTCGCGCGCGAGGCTCCTCACGCCGCGCCGCACGCGGCGGCGAAGGCCCCCCTCGCTCACGATTGACGCTGCCCCCCGGGAGCGATGAAGATCGCCGCCATGCAAGAGCAGACCATGGCGATCGTGAAGTCGCTCGTGAGCGTGGCGTGGGCGGACGGCGAGTTCCACGACGCCGAGCGCGAGATGGTCGAGGGCCTCATCTCGGCGTTCGAGGCGAGCGAGGACGAGGCGAAGGAGATCCGCGCCTACGCCGCCGAGAAGAAGACGCTGGACGACGTGCCCATCGGCCAGCTCGGCGGCGACGACCGCCGTGCGCTGCTCCAGCACGCGGTGCTGCTCACCTTCGTCGACGGCGAGCAGCACGACGCGGAGAGGCAGTACCTCGCCGCGCTCTGCAAGAAGCTCGAGCTCCCGGAGGGCGAGTCCGCGCAGATCATCCAGGCGGCCGAGGCCCGCGCCAGGCGGCTCCTTCCCCTGCTCTGACGCGGCGGACGCGGGCGCTGCGCCCGGACAGCGACCTGCGCCCGCCCCTCGCTCAGTCCGCGCGGAGCCGCAGCACCCGGTCGACGTCTCGCTCCTGCAGCTCCTCCTCGGCCGCCCTCTCGATCGCGTCGCGCAATGCCTGGTCGGCGCACGTGCCGGCGGCGATGCGGACGCGGCGCTTCAACGCGGGGTCGCCGGAGCTCGCGAGCGCCACGGCGGCGGCGATGCGACGCTCGGCGGGGGCCGCGCCGTCCTCGAGGACGCGGGCGAGATCGTCGACATCGAGGGCTGTCTCGCGGTAGCTCCCGCCGCCCGCGTCGCCGTGAGCGAGGCGGCCGAGCGCGCCGCGCCAGTCCTCGAAGGCTCGCCCCCTCCGGTCGAGCGCGCCGAGGCGCGCCGAGGTGCCCGCGTGACCGCGCGACGCCATCACCTCCTGCACGCGCGCGAGCAGCACGCGGGTGTCGGCGCCGAGGTGAACCAGCGGCGCGGCGCCGTGGCTCGCCGTCATCCGGGCAACGGTCGGCAGCAGGATGGACGTGCCGCCGACGTGATCGAGCCACACGCCGCGCGCGTCGGCGCGAGCGCCAGCCACCTCGGTGATGGGGATGAGGCGCCGGGTGGCGATCCCCTGGATCACGACTCCATCCGTGCCCACGAGCGCGGTCCGCGGCATCACGAGCTGGAGGATCGGATAGACGAGCACGAGCAGCACGAGCAGCGCCCCGAGGAATACCGTCGCGCCCCCGAGCGCCCACGCGAGCGGCGCCAGGCCGACGAGCGGGTACAGGAAGAGGCTCGCGAGCACGATCAGCGCCGCGCGGGCCCGGTGGCTGAGGCGCTCCGACAGGACGCTGACGAGGCGCATCCGGAAGGCGTGCTGATCCGCGGCGAAGCCCGCCGCGCGGAGGAGGAGGCCGGCCTCGTCGGCGTCCCGTACCCGCACCCAGAGGACGTCGCCGCCCTTCTTCCGGAGCACGACGTGATGGTGGCCGCCGAACGCGTCGATCCAGCCGTTCTCGAGCTCGCGTCGCGCGAGGAGCGTCCTCTGGCCCGCCTGCTGGATCACGAGATCGCCGTCCTCTGCGACCACGGTCGCCGGCCGCGCCGATCCGCGCCGGGGCGTCGGCGTCTTGCCGAAGGCGCGCATCAGGAGGAACGCGCCCGCGCCGCCGATCATGAACTGCGTCAGGGCGGCGGCGGGCGGCGCCGCGGCCGTGAGCGCGAGCCCGACCAGCAGCAACGCCCACGCGAGCCGGCGCGCGCGGCGCTCGCGCTGGAGGACCACGGCATGGCTCTCGAGCTGGAGGCGGTCCACGGAGGGGATTCTACAGCCTCGCCGAGGAGCCCGCGGCGAGCTCGCCGCATGCCCCCTGGGCCGCCGGCGGGGAGACGAGCAGCTCGGCGTTGCCACGATCGAGATCACGCGAGATCACGAGTCGTGCGCGCGGCGAAGGAGCGGTCGCGCAGCGAGCGAATCGCTCGCCGGTGTTCTAGCCGAGCTCGGCCGTGCTCCGGAACCCGAACCCCGAGATCGCGTTCATGAGCCGGTCCGCGACGCCCATGCCGCGCGCGCGCAGCTTCGTCCTGTCCCGCACGACGGCGCCCACCCGGCGCATCCAGGCGAGCTCTTCCTCGCTCATGGGCCCCGCGTCGAGGGCGGCGAGCGCCTGATCGAGCTGGCCCGCGTCCCTGGGGCCGGCCCAGCAGGCGTTGACGTCGGGGTTCGACAGGACGAAGCGGTAGCAGTCCGTGGCCGTCGGCAGCCGCTCGCCCTGCGGCACCAGCGCGCGATCGAGGAGCTGCCCCCACGACGTGGTCGTGTAGGTCACGATGCCGGGGCGCTCGGCCGGGAGGTGCGGGAACACGTCGCGCTCGGCGCCCGGGTGCGCCGCGTTGTAGCGGATCATCAGGAGATCCACCCGCGGATCGCGCGCGAGCGCGGGGAACGTGGGGCGATGATGGCAGGAGATCATCAGCTTCCGCGCGCGCCCGCTCCGGATGACCTCCGCCGCGGCGTCGAGGATCGACGCGCGCGGGGGCAGGTTCCACCACCCGAGCAGGAGCACGTCGGCGTAGTCGAAGCCGAGCTCGCGCAGCGCCTTGTCGAGCGACTTGCCGATGCCGGACGGCCAGCGCGCGTAGCTCTGGACGACCACCTTCATGCGCGCGCGATCGCGCGCGCCGAGGCGCTTCAGCGCCGCGCCGAAGTCGGCCGAGCGCAGCGAGCCCCAGTAGAAAAAGTTGACGCCGCGCTCGAAGGCGCGCTCGACGTCGCGTCCCGAGACGCCGTAGCCCGACGCGAGGCCGAGCGGCGCGACCTCGAGGTCGCTGCGGTTGAGGCGGACGGAGGACCAGGAGGTGAGCATCGGTCGAGGATCACCAAAGGTGCGGCTTCGATCCAGGCCCTTCGCGCGAGGCACCGGCCGCCGGCGGGACAGGGACAGCGGAATCCCTTGACAGGCCGCTCATCCTGCCAGTAGAGACGCCAATCTAAACGATTTTCACTTTCATCTTCGATGAAGGAGCCGTGGAACATGCCTGCGAACAGGACCTGGCTGTCCGCCCGACGGACCGCGCTTGCGACTCTCGGAATCTCCTGGTGCGTGCTGCTCGGCGGAGTTGCCGCATGCGGTGACGACTCCGAGGCCACCTCGGGGCCGGGAGGCGGCGGGGGTGCGGGTGGCGCGACCTCGACGAGCACCAGCGGCGGGGGCGGCGAGGGCGGTGAGAACGGCACCGGCGGCGAGGGCGGTGAGAACGGCACCGGCGGCGAGGGCGGTGAGGACGGCACCGGCGGCGCGGGCGGTGAGAACGGCACCGGCGGCGAGGGCGGTGAGGACGGCACCGGCGGCGCGGGCGGTGAGAACGGCACCGGCGGCGCGGGCGGTGAGGACGGCACCGGCGGCGCGGGCGGTGAGGACGGCACCGGCGGCGCGGGCGGTGAGGACGGCACCGGCGGCGCGGAGCCCTGGGCGCGCGGGTTCGCGGGCGTCGTGGCGCTCGACGAGGCCGCGGACGATCGCTTCTGGGCCGTGGCGTTCGACGCCGAGTCCAGGGCCTACGCAGCGGGGCACGTGGCCGTGGGGAGCGACACCTACATGGCGGTGGCGCGTTTCAACACCGACGGCTCGTTCGACACGACCTTCGGCACGAACGGCATCGCGAGGGTCAACGTGGTCGCGGGCGGCCCCGCGGAGACCGCGCGCGGCATCGTCCTGCAGTCCGACGGGAAGGTCGTGCTCGCCGGCAACGTCGAGCACGACCCGAGCCTGACGCAGCCCGACGCGGATCTCGCGGTCGTGCGGTTCAACGCCGATGGCACGCTCGACACGACCTTCGGCACGAACGGCATCGCCATCCACGATCTCGGCGCCGGCGAGGGCAGCACCGGCGACATGCTCTGGAACGTCGACCGCGACGCCGACGATCGGCTGGTCCTCTTCGCCGGCAAGAAGGCGGCCGACCGCGCCGACCGGGATCGCGCCATCGTGCGGCTCACCGCCAGCGGCGCGCTGGACACCACCTTCGCGACCGAGGGCGTTCACACGCTCGACGTCGACGGCCTGAACCTGGGCGACAACCCGCGCAACGGGTTCGTGCAGGCCGACGGGAAGATCGTCTCCTCCGGCTACACGAGCGTGGGCGGCAGGAACCAGATCGTGCTGCTGCGGCTGAACGCGGACGGGACCCCCGACACGACCTTCTCCGCGGACGGCGTCGTGAGGCTCTCGCCGTTCCCCGTGGGCATGGCCGAGGCCTACGGCGCGGCCCGCCAGTCGGACGGCAAATACGTGACCACCGGCTACGGGCGCGCCGAGGAGAGCGGCGCCGTGGATCTCGTGTCCTTCCGCGTCACGGCCACGGGCGGGTTCGACGCGTCCTGGGGCGTGAACGGCGGCGTCCTGCTCGACGTGGCCGGCGACAACGACCGCGGGCGCAACCTCCTCGCCCTGCCCGACGATCGGATCGTGATGGTCGGGAGCGCCACGCCCGCCACGGGGAACGTCGACGCGATGATCGCCGTGTTCGATCCGAACGGCGCCCCGGACACGCGCTTCGATCCGAGCGGACACCGGCTCTACGGCTTCGAGCGCTCCGACGACGCGCTCTTCGGGGTCGCGCTCTCGCCGGACGGCGCCTGGATCGCGGCCGCGGGATACCGCTCCGACGGCAACGGCCCCGAGGACGACGACGCGACGCTGGTCCTGCTGCCGGTCCCGGCGCAGCGGGACTGACAGGACTGACGGGCACCGACGTGACGGGCGCCGACGCGCGCCCCCCTCGCTCCACGTTGACGGGCAGGGGGGCGGCGGACGATCGTCGCGCGAAGCGAGCCGGGGCCGCCGCCATGGCGGCGGGCCCCGGGCGAGCCCCCTGACCCAGGAAGGTTGCATGACCCGCGTGAGGCCGAGAACGAACCGCGCCCGGAACGAGAAGGCGTCCCGCCGCCTCCCGGCAGCGCTCCTGCTGTCGCTCGTCGGCGTGACGACGGCCGTGGCCTGCCGCAAGCCGCCGCCGGACGAGGTGGTCTACACGGGCCAGAGCGCGGGCACGGTCGGCGCGCAGCCCCCGGGCACCGGCGGCACGCCCCCCTCGGGCGCCGGCGGCGCGCCCCCCTCGGGCACCGGCGGCGCGCAGTCCTCGGGCACCGGCGGCGCGCAGCCCTCGGGCGCCGGCGGGGCCGCGCCCGCGACCGGGAGCGGCGCCACGGGCGCCACGACGGCCGCTTCCACGAGCGCCGCGACCGGCGGCGCGGGCGGCGGCGAGCCGGGCGGCGCGCAGTGCGCCCCGGTCGCCGCCCCCGAGGGCCCCTTCACCAAGGCCGGGCTGCTCACGGCGGCCGCCGACTGCGCGCTGAACCGCGCCTGCGAGTTCGAGGCGCGGGCGCGCGCGCTGCACGAGAGCGCGTCCGCCCTCGCCCGCGCCCCGGGCGAGCCGAGCGCCGCCGCCGCGCGCGACGCCTGGCGCGCCGCCATCGCGGTCTGGCAGGAGGCCGAGATCTTCCGCTTCGGCCCCGCCGCGAGCTCCCTGCAGCCCGGGGGGCAGGACCTCCGGGATCAGATCTACTCCTGGCCGCTCGTGAGCCGGTGCAAGATCGAGGAGCAGATCGTCAGCCGGGCCTACGCGCAGCCGGGCTTCTCCTCGTCGCTCATCAACGCCCGCGGCCTCGCGGCGCTCGAGTACCTCGTGTTCTACGGCGGCAGCGACAACGCCTGCTCGCAGTTCTCGACCATCAACGCGGGCCGCACCTGGGCGGCGCTCGGCGCCGGAGAGCTCGCGCAGCGCAAGGCCGACTACGCCGCCGCGGCGGCCGCGGACGTGCTCGCCCGCGCGGGCGCGCTCGCGCGCGCCTGGGCGCCCGAGGCGGGGAGCTTCCGGGAGCAGCTCACCCGGGCCGGCCGCGGGAGCGCCGTCTTCGCGACCGAGCAGGACGCGCTCAACGCGGTGAGCGACGCGATGTTCTACGTCGAGAAGGAGCTCAAGGACTGGAAGCTCGGGCGGCCGCTCGGCTTCACCGAGGACTGCGTCACGCCCACCTGCCCGGAGGCGCTGGAGTCCCGCTTCGCCCTGGCCTCGACGTCGCACCTCCGGGCGAACCTGCGCGGCTTCCGGCGCCTGTTCCAGGGCTGCGGCGAGGGCGGCGAGGGCCTCGGGTTCGACGACTGGCTGCGCGAGGTCGGCTCGGCCGATCTCGCCGATCGCATGCTGGACGCGCTGTCAGGGGCCGAGGCGGCCGTGGAGGGGCTCGACCCGCCGCTGGAGCAGGCGCTCGTGTCCGACCGGGCGAAGGTCGAGGCGGTGTACTACGCCGTGAAGGCCCTGACGGACCTGATCAAGACGGAGCTCGTGACCGCGCTGAACCTCGAGCTGCCCCAGTCGTCGGAAGGTGACAACGACTGATCTCCCCGGCCGCGCGGGCCCCCGCGCGCTCGCGGCCGCGTGGTCGCGCGCCGCGGCGGCGCTCTCTCGTCCGGTCGACATCGCCTGGCTCGCGGCCTTCCGCGCCCTGTTCGGGCTCACGATGTGCGTGAGCATGGCGCGCTTCATCGCGTACGGCTGGATCGACCAGCTCTTCGTCAAGCCGAGCTTCCATTTCAAGTACTGGGGCTTCGCCTGGGTCGAGCCGCTGTCGCCCGCCGGGATGCACGCCCTGTTCTGGGCGCTCGCGGCGCTCGCCCTGGCGGTCTCCCTCGGCTTCCTGTTCCGCGTCGCGGCGCCCCTGTTCTTCGTCGGCTTCACCTACCTGGGGCTCATCGACGTCACGACGTACCTCAACCACTATTACCTCGCGAGCCTCCTGGCCCTCCTGCTCGCGGTGTCGCCCGCGCATCGCGCCTGGTCCATCGACGCGCTGCTGGCGCGGCGCCACGCGCGCTCCGTCCCGGCCGCGTGGCACCATCTGCTCCGCTTCCAGGTCGGCGTCGTCTACACGTTCGCGGGGATCGCCAAGGCCCACGCCGACTGGCTCCTGCACGCGCAGCCGCTCCGGATCTGGCTCGGGTCGCGCACGGACATGCCGGTGCTCGGCCCGCTCTTTGCGCTCCCGTGGGCCGCGCCGCTCATGAGCTGGGCCGGGTTCCTGTTCGACACCGGGATCGTCTGGCTGCTCCTGATCCGGCGGGTCCGCCCCTTCGCCTACGCCGTGGTGATCGTGTTCCACACCGTCACGCGCGCGCTGTTCCCGATCGGGATGTTCCCGGTGATCATGGTCCTGTCCGCGCTCGTGTTCTTCCCCGCGGACTGGCCGAGGCGGCTCCTCGCCCGGGCGCTCCGCGGCGCCGGGGCGCAGGCCGCGCGGGAGGGCGGCCCGGATCCCTCGCCGGCGACGCCGTCCGCCCGGCGGCTGCGCGCGCTGGGGCTCGCGCTCGGGGCCGCCTACTGCGCGGTTCAGCTCGCGATGCCGCTCCGCTTCCTGGCGTACGGCGGGAACGTGCGCTGGCACGAGCAGGGGATGCGCTTCTCGTGGCGCGTGATGGTCCGCGAGAAGAACGGGAGCGTCACCTTCGTCGTCCGCAACAAGCAGACCGGCCGGACGTGGCACGTGAGCCCGCGGGCGTACCTGACGCGCCTGCAGGAGCGCGAGATGGCGGGCCAGCCCGATCTCATCCTGCAGCTCGCCCGCCACATCCGGGAGGATTTCGAGCGCCGCGGCCGCGGGCCGGTGGAGGTGCGCGCCGACGCCCTCGTCTCGCTCAACGGCCGCCGCATCGCGCGCCTCATCGATCCCGCCGTCGATCTCGCGTCGGTCCGCGACGGCATCGGCCGGGCGTCCTACGTCCTCCCGGGCCCGGACGAGCCGCCGCCCCACCTCCGGCCGCTCTGATCCGGGGGGTGGGCCGCGTCAGAACGACGCCTTGGCCCCGACCTGGATCCAGCGCGGCGCGTTCGGCCGGGCGCCGAAGGGCCGGCGCGACACGATGTACTGGGAGCCGAGGACGTTCCGCGCGTTCACGTAGAGCACGAGCGGCCCGGCGACGCGCACCTTCCCGCTCGCGTCGAAGACGAGCTGCTCGTCGGTGGCGAGCGCCCGCGACATGGGCTCGCTGCCGGCCTTCTCGCGCATGGCCGACACGTAGCTCCCGCTCACGACGAGGCCGGCGCGCTCGTGCTCGACGCCGATCGAGAGGCTCGCCTGGTGCCGCGGGACGTAGGGCATCTCGTCGCCCTCCACGACCCGGCCGAAGATCGGGTCGTCCGAGGTGAAGCTCGTGAGGAACTCGGTCTGCGTGAGCGTGTAGGCCGCGGTGATCGGCAACGTCAGCGCGCCGAGCGGGATCTCGTGCTCGGCGTAGGCCTCGACGCCGTAGATCCGGGCCTCGCCCGCGTCGAACTGCCGGTCGAGCTCCGCGTCGAGGCAGCCGCTCGAGAGCGTGCAGACGTCCGTGATGTTCGAGTAATCGTTGTAATAGCCGATGATCTCGCCGCGCAGCGGTCCGTCGGCGAAGCGGGCGCCGCCCTCGTAGTTCACGCTGAGCTCGGGCTCCACGTGCTCGTCGCTCCCTGGCGCCGGGGGGCTGAAGCCGCGGTAGACGCCGGCCAGCAGCCCGAGCTCCTCGGTGAGCGCGTAGTACGCGCCCGCGCCGGGCAGGACCGCCTGCGCGAGCCGCTTCTTCTCGCTCCCGGCCGCGCGATCCACGAACGCGGAGCGCATGAGCTCGACGCGGACGCCGGGCGTCACCGTGAGCGATCCCCACGTGACGGCGTCGGTCGCATGGAGCGCGGCCGCCTCGGTCCACGCCTCGTTGAGCTGGGTCACGACGGTCGGGCCGCCGTCCGGCACGAGGGCGCCCCCGAGCACGTGAAACCCGTTCTCGCTGTGGCGGCGCTCGATCCGATCGTAGTGGAGGCGCACGCCGTACTCGAGGCGGTGCGAGAGCGGCCCGGTGGTGGTGTCCCAGCGGACGCGGGTCTCCACGCCCTGGGCGACGAACTCGCGCTCGTTGGGCCCGATGAGCAGCGCCTCCCCCGGCGTCGAGCTGTCGAGCTGCCCGGTCAGCACGGCGTAGTACACGGCGTTCTGCGGCGTGTCGGGCGCGGTGAGCACGTCGAACAGGTTGGCCCCGCGGAAGCCGTTCACCTTGCGCCACACGCGCGAGAAGTCGCTCCGGTAGAGGGTCGTCGTCACCGACATCCCGGGGAGCGGCTCGATCACGTGGGTCACGGCGGCCGCGATGCGGTGGTTCTGCATGCGGTCGAGCGCGCTCACGCCGTAGCGGCGGCGCGGGTCGTCCTCGAAATCCGCGTCCGTGAGGCCGAGGTACGTCTCGTTGGAGAGCTCCTCCGAGTAGGTGAGCTTGAGGCGGAGCTCGTTCCGGATGCGGGCGGTCGGGTCGACGAGGTAGCTGCCCTTGAGCATCACCTCGTTGCGGTAGAACCCGGTGTCCGCGCCGCGCGGGAGCTCCTTGAAGCCGTCGCTCCGGAGGTGCACGCCCTCGACGAGGACGTCCATCTGCCCGTCGCTCGTCCCGACGTACCCGTGCGCCTTGCCATAGCCGTACTGGCCGAGGGCGAGGTCCACCGCGCCCGAGGCGAGGGACGGGACGGCGCGGGTGACGAGATCCACCGTGCCGCCCACGGTCTGCGGGCCATGGGCGATGGCCCCCGGCCCCTTGATCACCCGCACGCTCGACATGCGCGTGATCAGGGGGAAGTAATAGGCCGCTGGCGCGGAGTACGGCGCGGGCGAGATGGGGACGCCGTCCTCCAGGAGCGTGACCTTCTTGCTGCGATCGGGGTTGACGCCGCGCACGCCGATGTTCGGCCGCAGGCCTACCCCATCTTCGCCCCTCACGTACACGCCCGGGACGCTGACCAGCACGGCGTGCGGGTCGTCGTGCTCGAAGCGCTCGAGCTGGCGTCCCTTGATCACGTGGGCAGAGCCCGCTGTCCTGGTCACGCGCGTGCCCGCGACCGTGACCTCCACCGGCGCCTCGCCAAGGGGAGCCGCCGCCTCCGGCGCAGCCGTCGTCTCGAGCTCCACCGGCGCCGCGGCGCTCCGAGGTGTCCCCGAGACCGGCGACTGCTCTGCGGCCTGCGGCTCTTCTGCTGCCCGCGGCTCCTCTGCTACCCGCGGCTGATCTGCGGCCCGCGACTCCTCTGCTACCCGCGGCTCCTCTGCTACCCGCGGCTGATCTGCGGCCCGCGGCTCCTCTGCTACCCGCGGCTCCTCTGCTACCCGCGGCTCCTCTGCTACCCGCGGCTGATCTGCGGCCCGCGGCTCCTCTGCGGCCCGCGGCTCCTCTGGGGTTGGTGAGCTCGGCTCAGGAGACTGTGCATGAGCTCGGGCAACGAGGAGCAGAAGCGCGGGCGCGGCGAGGCCAGGCCAGCGCAGGGAGGTGCAGAGCGACATGAATTGTAAAATTCTTACAAAACCAGAATCATCACGCCGCACGCTCGACGAAGCCTGCGACGTCCCCCCTCCAGGTCCCGCGACTATCACGGACCTGCGAAAGACTGAAAGTCAAAATCAATTAGAACCCGGGCGTCCCATGGCGGGCGTCCGGAGCCCCCGCCCCGGTCCGCTCGGGACCGAGCTGCCCCGCGCGAGAGGCCGGCCTCACCATCGAGCGTGCGGCATCTCTGCCACGGCCGTTCGCGCCGGGGCTTCGGCGCGATGTTGCAGGGCCGTCGCCGGGACGTCGCCCCTTCAGCGCATGTTCCCGCCGCTCTGGCCGTCCCGGAGCGTGCGTTGTTGAGGAGTGCTCATGAAGTACGACATCGGCATGATCTGCTCGGCCTGCGGCTGCGTCACCATCTTCCAGATCGAGGACAACACCCCGCGGCGCTGCGCCCGCTGCCACGATGTGGACGTGGATACGCCGCTCGCGCCGCGCTGCGAGCGGCCCGCGCCCCCCGGCCTGCGCGGTCGCCGGCAAGCGGCCCCGCAGCTCGACTGGATGGAGTGACTCAGACCGGCGCCCCGAGCTGCCGGAGCAGCTCGCGCACCACCGCGCGCGCGCAGTGCTCCCGGTAGGCCCGCGTCGAGCGCACGTCGTCGATCGGCGCGATGTCCTGCGCCACCGCGGCGTCGATCTCCGCCGCGGTGAGCTCGGCGAGCGGGCGCGACAGGCAGAGCGCGCGCACGCTCGGCAGGAGCGCCGTCGTGGGCGCCACCGACGCCATGCCCAGCCCGAGCCGCGTGAGCCGCCCGGATCGCACCTCGGCCACGCCCGCGAGCGCGACCTTCGAGATCGCCTGGGCCCGGCGCGCGCCGATCTTCCGCCAGTACCAGGGGGATCGCGGCGCCGGCAGCGCGATCTCCACGGCAACGATCACCTCGTCCGGCGCGCGCGACGTCCGCTTGTAGCCCGTCTGCAGCGCGCTCATCGGGATGCGCCGCTCCCCCCGGACGCTCTGCACCACGACGGTCGCGTCGTAGGCCGCGAGCGCGGCGACGCCGTCCGCGGCCGGCGACGCCGTGGCCAGGTTGCCGCCGAGCGTGCCGCGCGCCTGGATCTGCACCGCGCCCACGTCGCGGCTCATCCGTGCGAGGAGCGGCGCCCGCTCGCAGAGCACGTCGCTCCGGCGCATCTCCAGGTACGTGGTCGCGGCGCCCACCCGCAGCGTGTCGCCCGAGAGCGCGACGCCGCAGAGGTCCGGGAGCTGGGACACGTCGACGACGAGCGGCGTCGCCGCCGGCCTGCTGCCCGGCGTCGCCGCCGGCCCGCCGCCCGACGGCGCCGCCGGGCCGGGCGCGGGGGCCGCGAGCGCCGGGCCGAGCTCCTGCTCGACCATCCAGTCGGTGCCGCCGGCCAGGAGCGCGACCGGCGCGCCGAGCGCGGCCTGCTCCGCCACGAGCTCGCACAGCGAGCCCAGCCCGGACACGCGCCGCAGCTCGAACCGGGGGAGATCCGCGAGGCTCACGGCCCGGCCCCCCCCGCGCCGCCGCGGCGCAGCGCCGCCGCGGCGCGGACGCTCTCCACGATGCGCTGGTACCCGGTGCAGCGGCAGAGATTGCCCGCGAGCGCCTCGCGGACGTCGAGCTCCGACGGGTCCGGGTTCTTCGCGAGCAGCGCCTCGGCCGAGAGGAGCATGCCCGGCGTGCAGATCCCGCACTGCGCCCCGCCCTCCTCGACGAAGCAGCGCTGCAGCGGCGACAGGTGCCCCGCGCCGGCCAGGCCCTCGACCGTGATCACGCGCCGCCCGTCGCACTGGCCGATCGCGACCAGGCAGGCGTTCACGGGGTCGCCGTCGAGCAGCACCGTGCACGCGCCGCACTCGCCCTCCGCGCACCCCTCCTTGGTGCCCGTGAGCCCGAGCGGCCCCCGGAGCGCGTCGAGCAGCCGCGAGAGCGGCGGCAGGTCGACCTCGCGCGGCGAGCCGTTGACGACGAGCGAGATCTTCATGCGCGCTCCCCTCCCCCCGCGGCCGGCCGCGGCGCCGCGGCGCCACGCGCCGCCTCGAACAGGCGCTCCGGCGTGAGCGGCAGCGCGCACGCCGCGATCCCGGTCGCGTGCTCCACCGCCGCGGCCACCGCCGGGGCGCCGCCGTCCATCGGCAGCTCGCCGACGCCCTTGGCGCCGCCGCCCGGGCCGAACGGGAACGGCGACTCGAGCAGGGCCACGTGGAACGGCGGCGCGTCGAGCGACGTCGGGATGATGTAGTTGGTCATCCGCGGGTTCTTGATCTTGCCGTCGTGCCAGACGATCTCCTCGGAGAGCGCCCAGCCGATCGCCTGGAGGCTGCCGCCCTCGATCTGCCCCTTGCACATCACCGGGTGGATCGCCTTGCCCACGTCCGTAGCCGACCAGAAGCCGACGACCGTCACCTCGAAGGTGTCGAGATCCACCTCGACCTCGGCCACGTCGCACGCCCAGCCGAAGCACGGGTACGCGTCTCCCTTGTACGCCTCGTCGTCCCAGCGCACGTGGCCCGGCGGCTCGTACTGCTTCAGCGACGTCACCTGCCCCTCGCGCGCGAGCAGCCGATCGGCCGCCTCCTCGAACGAGAGCCCCGCCGGCGCCGCCGCCTGGCCGGCCCCCTGCCCGTCGTCTCCGGCCGCCTGCCGCCGCGCCGCCTCCTGCTCCTCGCGCACGCGGCCCGCCACCTCGCGCGCCGCGGCCTCGACGATCGAGCCGACCACCATCACCGTGCGCGACGCCACCGTGGGGCCCGAGTCGGGCACGGACGTCGTGCACGGCACCGCGAGCTCGACCCGATCGAGCGGAAGCCCCGCCGCGTCGGCGGCGATCTGCCGGAACACCGTCTCCGTCCCCTGGCCGATGTCCGTCGACGCCGTGCGGATGCGGAGCCGCCCGCCGGGCGCGAGATCCACCGCGACCTTGCCCTTCAGGGCACGCTCGCCCGATCCGGTGAAGCCCGCGCCGTGCATGAACACGGAGAGCCCGACCCCCCGCGCCACGCGCCCTCGCACGACCGGCCCCGCCGCGCGCTTCTGCCGGTAGCCGCTCGCCGTGATCGCCCGCTCGATGCACGCCTCGCCCGCGACGCTCTCGCGCAGCACCTGCCCCGTCGCGGTCGCGTCGCCGGGGCGCAGCACGTTCTTCGCCTTCAGGTCGAGCGGATCGCGGCCGAGCGCGCGCGCGACGCGATCGAGGTGCCGCTCGATGGCCCAGATCGTCTGCGGGGCGCCGAAGCCGCGGAAGGCGCCGTTCGGCGGCGTGTTCGTCGCGACCGCCGTCGCCTCGATCCAGACGTCCTCCCAGCGGTAAGCGCCCGCCGCGTGGAGCGCGCCCCGCGACAGGACCACCGGCGTCAGCGTCGTGTACGCCCCGCCATCCATGAGGATCCGGATCTTCAGCGCGCGCAGCGTCCCGTCCCGATCGCAGCCGGTCGTGATCTCGCACCACGCCGGGTGGCGCTTCGTCGTCGCCTCGATGTCCTCCGTCCGGTCATAGATCATCCGCACCGGCCGGCCGCTCTTCTTCGCGAGGAGCGCCGCGTGGAGCGCGAGGATCGACGGGTACTCCTCCTTGCCCCCGAAGCCGCCCCCGGTCACCGACTGCGTGACGTGGACCTGGTCGGGCGCGAGCCCGAACGCCTTGAGGAACGCCTTCTGCACGTAGAATGGGCACTGGAGCGAGCCCATCGCGTGCGCGCCCGCCGCGTCCCACCACGCGATGAACCCCTGCGGCTCGATGTAGAGCTGCTCCTGGTGGTGCGACGCGTAGGTCCCGGTGACCACGACGTCGCAGCGCGCGATCGCCGCGTCGATGGCCGCCTCGCCGCGCTCCCGGTCCGCGTCGGCGCACCCCTTGGTGATGAGGTACCGCTTGAAGACGTTGTCCTCGCCCCAGAGGATCTCCCGCCCCTCGAGCGCGGCGCGCGCGTCGAGCACCGGCGGCAGCGGCTCGATGTCGAGCGAGACGGCCGCGGCCGCCCGCGCGAGCTTCGCCCGGTCCGCGCAGCCGAGCAGCGCGATCGGCTCGTAGGCGTGGTTCACCCTGCCCGCGGCGAGGATCGGCTGATCCTCCTGGATCAGCGCGACCACGTTGACCGGGACGTCCTCGGCGAGCACCACCGTGACGTCGCTCCAGTCGAACGCGGGGTCGAGCCGCACGCCCCGGAGGATCCCGCGCGGCACCGGGCTGCGCACGGTGCGCCCGAAGATCTCGCCCGGCATCGCCGGCAGATCGTCCACGTAGCGCGACGCCCCGGTGACCTTGGGCGGGCCGTCGGCGCGGGGCACGCTGGTCCCCGCGGCAAGCGCTGAGGCTGGAGGGCTCGTCGCCATTCGTCTGCTCCTCCTCACCGACGATAGCCTGGTCCCGAGGGGAACGTCGACCCAGCGCCGCACCAACGACGCGCCGGCCCGCCGCCGGTCGACGTCGGGAGAGCTCAGGCCAGGAAGTGCGGCGGTCCCCCCAGCACCCGGATCACGTCGACCGGGACGTTCAGGTCGAGCAGCACCCCCGGATCGTCCACGTCCTCGTCCACGCACCGTTCCCCGAGCGACCTGAGGTGGTCCCGCAGCGGCGGCGGATCCGGCTCGAGGTAGCGCGCGAGCGCCTCGGCGCGCAGCACCACCGGGTGCCCGCCGCGGCCGAGGTGCCGCGGCCGCACCGCGAGCGGCGGCGCCGCGGAAGCCGCGGAAGCCTCGGAAGCAGCGCCCGCGTCGAGCCGCGCGAGCAGCCGCGCCACCGTGGCGGCGCTCGCGGGGGGCACGTCGACCGGCGTCACGACGACCGCCTCCGCGTCGCCGATGCGCGGCGCGGCGACGGCCAGCGAGCCGGCCGGCCCGAGATCATCCGGGGCGCTCCACGCGACCAGGTCGATGCCAGGCCGCACATGGGCCAGGAGGGCGTTCATGACGGAGCTGCGCACCACCACGAGCACCCGCGCGCTCTCGGCCGAGAGGCGCGCCTCCGCGTGCGCGACGGCCAGCGGCCGCTCGGAGCCGTCCTTCGTCGCCGCGGGCCAGGCGAGGAGGGCCTTCGGCCCGCCGAGCCGCTTGCCCGCGCCCGCGGCGAGCACGATCGTGACCACCCGCTTCATTCCGCCTGCTCCTCCCCTGCCGGCGCCCCGGCGATCGGCGACCACCGCGCGCGCTGGCGCCCCACGCGCCAGGCGACGAGCTCCGCCGCGAGGGCGACGCCGATCTCGGCCGGTGTGCGCGCGCCGATGTCCAGGCCGATCGGCATCCGGACCCGGGCGACGTCGCCCGCCGGCACCCCCTTCGCCTCGAGCCGCGCGCGCGTGCGCGCCGCCTTCGCACGGCTCCCCACCCCGCCCACGTAGCCGAAGCCGCGTGCGAGCGCCCACTCGATCGCCGCCTGGTCGAGGCCGTGGTCGTGCGTCATCACGAGCGCGGCCGCCTCGCCGAGCTCGCTCGGCAGGCCCGCCGTCACCTCCGGGTCGTCGTGGTCGGCAAGCACGACCCGCACCGGCTCCCCGATGCGCGCCGCCCCGGGCACGCGCGGCGCGCCGCCGGGCGCGGACAGCGCGGGCGCGGGGGCCGCGGCGGGGAGCACGCGGGCGGGATCGGCGGCGGCCGCGCGCGCGTCGCAGACGGTGACCCGGAAGCCGAGCGATGCCAGCAGCGGGGCGGCGAACGCGCCCACGTGCCCGGCGCCGATCACGAGGGCGTGCACCGCGGGCAGCATCGGCTCGATGAGGACCTCCACCGAGCCGCCGCAGCACATGCCCAGGCTCGGGCCCAGGCGGAACGTCTCGAGCTTCGGGGTGGTGGCGAGCTCGTCGAGGGCGCGCCCCATCATCCCGAGCACCGCCCGCTCGACGGCGCCGCCGCCGATCGTGCCGACCGCGGTGAGATCGTCGACGAGGCAGAGCTTCTGCCCCGGCGTCGACGGCGCGGAGCCGTGCCGCCCCACCACCGAGGCCAGCACCACCCGCCGCCCCGCCTCGAGCGCGTCGAGCGCCGCGCGCAGCACCTCGTGCGGTGAGGCCGTCCGCGGGATGATCTGGCTCAGATCCGGCATGAGGGAACTCTAGCGAGCCGGGGCCCGAAAACGAGAGCGCCCTGAGGCCCGGCGCGGAAAGAGCTTGCCGGGACGCCGCGCCTCTCGCGAGAGTCGGGCGCGCGCGGCGAGCGGCGCGCACGCGCCCTGGAGCCCGTCCGGCCGGCCCCGCCGGAAACCCCGTGAGAACGCGAAGAACCCAGACCCGATGAGCCTCCCCGCGACGCCCGAGCCCGACCTCCAGCGCTCCCTCTCCGATCCCGGCTTCACGCCGGGGCGCCGCCATTTCGCCACCCTGCTCGATCTCCTCGCGGCGGGCGGCGAGCCCGCCGCGCTGGCCGAGCGGGCGCTGCGGCGCGCCGGCGCGGCCGCGCTGCCCGCGGCGCTCGAGCGCGCGGCCGCCGCGGCGCCGGCGCAGCGCGCGCCGCTCACGCGGCTCGTCGGCAAGCTGATGGCCGCCGCGCCGATCGCGCCCGAGCTCGCCGAGCGGGCGCGCGACCACCTGCTCGCGCGCCTCGGCGACGACGATCGCCGCACGCGCCGCATGGCGGCGGTGGCGCTCGGCAAGCCGGCCGCGATGGACGCCGGGCGGCCGCGCGTCGGGGCGGCGCTCGCCGAGGCGGCGCGCGGCGAGCGCTCGCCCGACGTCCGCCGCGCGCTGATCGACGCGCTGGGCAAGGTCGGCGGCGGCGCCGCGCTCGACGCGCTGGCCGAGCTCGGGGGCGAGGACGACCTGGCCGACGCGCGCGCGCGCGCCGAGCTCCTGGCCAGGAGGACGCTGTCGCGCGGCGAGCCGTCGGCGATCGCCGGCGATCGCGCGCCGGAGCGCCCCCTCCGGGTGGCGGTGCGCGCGAGGCGCGGGCTCGAGACGATCCTCGCCGAGGAGCTCGCGGCGCTCGACCAGGGCTCGCCCGCCGGGGCGCTCGTCCCCGAGCTCCGGAGCGATCCCTGCGGCGGGACGCGCGTCGAGGTGACGCTCAGCGGCCGCCTCGACGTCCTGTTCGGGGCGCGCACGATGCTGTCGTTCGCGCTGCCCCTGCCGGAGCGCGCGCTCGACGCGGGGGGCGACCTCGCCGCGGTCGTCGCCGAGCGGCTGCTCTCGCGGGAGTCGCAGGACGCCCTGCGCCGCTTCACCCTGGGCGCGATCCGCTACCGCATCGACTGGGCCCGGGGCGGCAAGCGCCGCGCGGCGGTGTTCCGCGTCGCGACGGCGGTGGAGGCGGCGGCGCCGGAGCTCGTGAACGATCCGACCCAGAGCACGTGGGACGTGGTCGTCCACGAGGGCGCGGGCCGGGTCCGGGTCGAGCTCGCGCCGCGCTTGCCCGACCCGCGGTTCAGCTACCGGAGGGGCGACGTCCCCGCGGCCTCGCACCCGACGATCGCGGCGGCGCTCGCGCGCATCGCGGGGGTGCGCGGCGACGACGTGGTCTGGGATCCGTTCGTCGGCTCGGGCCTGGAGCTCTGCGAGCGCGCCCTGCTCGGGCCGTACCGGCGGCTCGTCGGCTCGGATCGCGATCCCCGGGCGCTCCGGATCGCGCGCGAGAACCTCGACGCCGCGGGCGCGCGCGGCGCGGAGCTCCTCCAGCGCGACGCGTGCAGCGCGCCGCCGCCGGGCGACGCGCCCACGCTGATCCTGACGAACCCGCCGCTCGGTCGCCGCGTCGAGCGCACGGGAGATCTCGACGCCCTGCTCACCCGCTTCGTCGAGAGCGCCGCGCGCGCGCTCGCGCCGGGCGGCAGGCTGGTCTGGATCTCGCCGTTCCCCGAGCGGACCGAGGCGGCCGCGCGCCGCTCAGGCCTCCGGCCCGAGGTGCTGCAGCGCGTCGACATGGGCGGCTTCGACGCCCAGATCCAGCGCTTCCACAAGGAGGCGCCCCGCGCGCGGGCGGGCCACGGCCGGGGCGAGGGTCGGCGCGAGGACGGCGGCCTCCGCCACCCTCCGCGGCGCGGCGGGCGCGGCGCCCAGGAGGCCCATCTGCGCGGCGAACAGCATCGCCCCGCCCGCCAGGAGGAGCGCCACGATCACCGCGATGATCATCCCGAGCCGCCCCGAGCGGTCGGGCGGCATGTCGCTCTCCAGGTCGACGCCGCCGGCCCCTCCGAACGGCGACGGGGGCGACGCGGCTGAGCCCAGCGCCGCCGCCTGAGCCGGAGCCGCGCTCGGCTGCGCGGCCAGGGCGCTCTGCGGGCGGGGCGACGCCTGCGGCGGCGGGCTGAACGCCCCGGCGGCGGCGGGCCCCGGGCCGATCGCCGGGCCGACCCCGGCGTCGCCGCCCCTCGGCGCGGAGGCCGCGCGCGCCCCTGCCCCCAGATCGAGCGGCGCCGCGGCCGCCGCAGCGGGGCGATCGTGCGCCCCCACGCCCGCGAGGGCCGGCGGCGAGCCGGGGAGCGCCGCCGCCATGGCCGGGTGCGGCGCCGCCGGCGTGTTCAGCGGGGCCTCCCGCGTCCGCGTGGGGACGTCGTCCTCGTCGTCCTCGGCGTCGACCAGCGCGGGCGCGTTCAGCGTGGGCGCGTCGAGCGTCAGCTCATCATCGAGGACCTCGGCGGGATCGACGAGGCGGGGCACGGCGTCGGCCTGCGCGTGCGAGCCCGCCCGCGGATCGCGCCCTGCGCCTGGACGATCGCGCCCGAGGAGCGGCGGCGCCGGCGCGCCGGCGGCGGACGGGTCCGGAGAGGCCGCCGCCTGCGACGCCGCGCTCACGCCGGGCCGGCCGGCGGGGCTCACCCGGTACGCGGCGGACGCCGTGCCTCCGGGTGGGGTGGCGGCCGCTGGCCCGGCCGCCACGTGGGCCCCCAGGGGAGGCGTCCCCCGCATGATCGTCAGCAGATCGTCCTCGGGCTCGCGGTCGTCGCCGAACGACTGCGTCAGCGGCACCGCCCCCACCCCCGGAACGCGCCCTCGCGCGACCGGCGCGCGGCCGCCCGCGGCCGGGGCGACCGCGGCCGCCGCGGCCCTGGGGACCGACGCGACGCCCGGCCTCGGGGGCGCCGCGCCGCCGGGCGCGGCCGGCGCCGCCGGGCGCGCGGGCTGCGCGGGCGTCGGCGGCAGACCGGCCTGGAGCGCCGCCGTGCGCTGCGCGATGAGCTCGTTGAGCTGTGCCGAGCTCAGCGGCGCAGGGCGCATCAGCGTGCGCACCTCGTCGTCGTCCTCGTCGTCGTTCGTCGAGTCCTCGTCGTCGAGCGGGAGCAGCGTGCGCGCCGCGGGATCGGGGTGCCACTCCTCGAGGGCGCGCCGGAAAGCGGCGGCGTTCGTCGTGCGCAGGGAGCGATCGCGCTGGAACGCGTCGTCGAGGACGCGCTGGAGATCGTCGTCGCCGACGTCGAAGACCGCGAGCGGCGCCGGCGAGGCGTTCGCGATGCGCTGCCGCGTCTCGGCGTCGCTCGCGCCGCCGAACGCGCTCGCCCCGGTGAGCACCTCGTAGAGCGTCGCCGCGATGGCCCACACGTCGTCGCCGGGCGAGAGCGTCCCGCCCGCGACGCGCTCGGGCGACTGGTAGGCGATGCGGCTCGGCGTCTGGCGCAGATCGGCCAGGATGGCCTTCGAGGTCCGATCGACGGCCGCCGTGAGCACGCACTCGGGCGAGATGGCGCCGTGCGCCACGCCGAGGGCGTGCAGCGCCTCGATCCTCTTCGCGAGGCGAATGGCCCAGCCCACGGCGTCGAGCTCGTTCAGCGGGCCATCGCGCGAGATCCGAGTTGCAAGCGTTTCCACTTACGGAGCCAGGGTAGTACCGGTCCGCGGAAGTTTGTACCTGGATCCGCGCGCAGCTCGCGCCCAGGACGGCCGATTCCGGGGTGCACGTCGCGCCGCGAACGTTCCGGGGCGGCGCCCTCGGGGGCGGCGCGGCCTCACGGAGGCAGCGGCGGGCGGCCGGTCACCTCACGGCCGCTCGCCCCCGGCCGCGTCGGTCGGGACGATGCGGACCCTCCGCACCCTCCGGCCGGCGACGTCCATCGCCACCAGCGTGTAGCCCTCGCACTCGACGCGCTCGCCCGCCTCGGGCGGGTGCTCGAGCCGGCCCAGCATGTAGCCGCCGACCGTCTCGACGGTCTTCACCTCGGGCCGCAGCGCGATGTGCGCGTCGCGCTCCAGGTCCGCGAGCAGCACGCGGCCGTCGACGTCGACGATGCCGCCGCCGCGGCGGTGGATGGGCGGCACCTCCTCGTCGTTCTCGTCCCGGATCTCGCCGACGATCTCCTCGATGAGGTCCTCCATCGTGACGAGCCCGATGAACTCGCCCGAGGCCGAGGTGATGATCGCCACGGGCACCTGGCGCGCCTGCATCTCGAGGCGGAGGCGCTCGACCGAGGTGTTCTCGCGCGCGAAGATCGGCTTGCGGAGCAGCTCGGCCACGCGCGCCGCGCGGCGGCGCTGGCTCAGGACGTCGAACAGGTCGCGGAGGTGCAGGTAGCCGAGCACGTTCTTGCCGTGGTCGTCGAGCACCGGGTACCGGGAGTAGCCGGCGTCGGCCACGATCCGCACCGCCTCCTCGATCGTCATGTTGGCGCGCAGGGTCGACGCGTCGGAGCGGAGCGACATCACGTGCCGCGCCGTGCGCCGGCGCAGATCGAAGATCCGCACGAGCATGCTGCGCAGCGCCGGGTCGAGCCCCGCGGGGCTCCTGGTCAGGAGCAGCCGGAGCTCCTCCGAGGTGTGCGCGATCTCCTCCTCGCCGACCGGCCGGAGCCCGAAGAGCCGCACGAACCCGTTCGCCATCGAGTTGAGCACCCAGATGACCGGCCACATCAGCACGAAGAAGAAGTGCAGCGGCCGCGCCGCCCAGAGCGTGACCTTCTCCGTCCGCTGGATGGCGAGCGATTTCGGGGCGAGCTCGCCGATCACGGTGTGGAGCGCCGTGATGCAGATGAACGCGATGCCCACGGCGATGGCGTGCGCGCCGACGCCCGACCAGGCGTCGAGCGGCGTGAGCAGCGGCTCGATGAGGTGCGCGAGCGCCGGCTCGCCGATCCAGCCGAGCCCGAGGGACGCGAGGGTGATGCCGAGCTGGTTCGCGGAGAGGTACGCGTCGAGCTGCTGCGACATCTGGAGCGCGAGCCGTGCCCGCGCGTCCCCGTCGCGCACGAGCTGCTCCAGCCGCGTCGGCCGCATCTTGACAATGGCGAACTCGGAGGCGACGAAAAACGCGTTCAGGAGCACCAGCAGCGCGGTGCCCACGAGATAGACCAGTGTCATGCCGCTCGACGTCCTCCGGGCGCGCCGGCCCCCCCGCGCCCCCTCGACGATGGGCCGCGCTCAGATCCGCGCACGGTCGAGGATCTTGCTTCGCAGGGCCGGGTCGTCGTTGCTGAGCCCCTCGACGAGCGCATCGGCCGGGGATTGCCCCTTGGCGATGAGCGCGCCGATCCGCTCGAGGTGGACGCGCTCGTCCTTGCCGTTCCGGTTCATGCGCGCGCGCCGCGCGAGGCCGCCCGAGGCGATCCCGAGGAGCCGCTCGGCCAGGGCCGCGAGCGGCTTGCCGCGGAACGTCGCGCGGAGCGCGCGCTCGGCGATCTGGGGGCGCACGGCCTCGAGCTCGTCGAACCGGAAGCTCTCGGACAGGGCGTCGGCCTCGTCGAGCGCGCGCGCGTCGTACAGGATCCCTGCCCACAGCGCCGGGAGCGCGCAGACCAGGTTGGCCGGCAGCGAGTCCGCGCCGCGCACCTCGATGGTCCGCTTCAGCCTGACCTCGGGGAAGAGGGTGTTGAGGTGCATCTCCCAGTCGGCGCGGGTGGCCCGGTGCCCCTGGAAGCCGCGCTCCAGGAACTCGCCGAACGTCTGGCCCGTGTTCTCGATCACGTCGCCGTCGCGCTTGATGAGGAACATCGGCGCCTCGAGCGCCCACGCGACGTAGTCCGAGAAGCGCCGGCCGCGCTCGAGCACGTTGCGGAGCAGCCCTTGCCGCGCCGGATCGACGTCGAGCCAGACCCTGGCGCGGTAGCTCCGCCCGCCGAACAGCGCCCCCTCGTAGAACGGGGAGTTCGCGAAGATCGCCGTCACGAGCGGGGAGAGCCGGAGCGCGACGCGGAGCGCGCGCATCGCCCCCTCCTCGGTGGCGTAGTCGAAGTTCGCCTGCACGGTGGCGGTGCGGCGCATCATGTCGAGGCCGTGCGCGCCGCGCGTCGGCAGGTAGCGCCGCATGATGGCGTAGCGGGCCTTGGGCACCCAGGGGAGATCGGCCTGCGCGGCGAACGGATGGAACCCGATCCCGAGCCAGGCGAAGTCGAGCTCGGCCGAGATGTCGCGCAGCTCCGCGAGGTGCCCGCACATCTCCATGCAGATCTGATGGATGTTCTCGAGGGGCGCGCCGGACAGCTCGAGCTGCCCGCCCGGCTCGAGGGTCACCGAGGCGCCAGCCCGGGCGAGCGCGATCAGCGGACCGCCGGGCGCCTCGTGCTCAGGGGTCCACCCGTGCCGCTCGACGAGCGCCTGGAGCACGGTCAGAACGCTCCGCTCGCCCTCGTAGGGGATGGCCGCGCCCGTCCTGGCGTCGACGCCGAACTTCTCGGCCTCGGCGCCGATCCGGTGGAGCGGCTCGGGCTTGAGGGCGTCGTGAAAGGGAAACAGCAGATCGTCGAACGTCTTCAGGGGTTCGGATCTCGACTCGCTCGCCTGGCTTGCGTCGGCCATCTTCACGTTTCCGGTTTGTGTCGTTCTCGCCTATAGCGCGCGCCTGAGCAGGGACGCGCGCTGCGTCGCACGGAGCATCTTCGCGAGCGCGCCGAGGTGCGCCAGCGTCGTCCCCGTTCCTCCCCCCATCATCCGCGCGCCCGCCTCGATGAGGCGCGCCGCCGAGGTCGCCCAGGCGTCGCACGCCTCGGCCGGCGCGAGGCGGTCGGCCCCGTCGCGCGGCGCGGGCTCGACGCCGAGCAGCAGGCCGATCTGAGCCTCGTGGGCGACGCTCTCGAGGCGCCGCAGGACGCCGAGCCCGAGATCGGCGGACGCGACCTCGAAGAGCAGCGCGTCCGCTCCGCTGTCGAGCGCCGTCCGGGCGACCTCCTCGATCCCCTCGCCGTCGATCGTGCGCCCGGCGCCGTCGAGCTCCACGAGCGCCCACGTCGCCAGCTGCGTCGAGCTGGCGCTGACCACCGCGGCGCGCCGGGCGAGCCGAGCGATCTGGGGAGGGACGCACGCCGCCTGGGCCGGATCGAAGCCGCACGCAACGAGGATCTCGCAGCCGGCCGCCACGAGCCTGGCCGCATGGACCGCGTAGTCTTCCGCAATCCGCTCGGCCATGGGCGCGGCAGCAGTGTGGCCCAGGATACCGGCGACCGCCACACGGCGCGGGGCCGCGCCTGCTGCTTCCGTTGCGAGCTCGACCGCGGTCCCCGTCAGCGCGGCGGCGCGGAACGCCATCCCGATGGGCGCCAGCGCGCGCGTCGTCGTCGCGGCGGTGAGCGCGCGAACGACGTCGACCCCCAGCGCGACCTCCTGCTCGTGGAGCTCCGCGACGGCCCGCGGCGACTCGCGGAGCAGCCGACCGACGGCGGTGTTGGAAGAGACCACCGCGCCCCGGCCCCGGAGCGAAGCGAGCGGATCGCCGCTGAGGATGAGCGGACGACCCGTCGGAGGCCGGGAGGTGGAGGCCTCGGGCGCGTTCACGTCCTTCGCTGTTTTCCAGGGCTCCTCTACCACCGGTCTATATGGGGAAACTAGCCCAAGACGAGCCTTCCGCGTCGCGAAATGGTGCAGACCAGCGGGCCAGGGCACAGCGAGCCACGCGGCGCGCTCGGGAACGGCCCGACGGACGCCGGTCTGCGTCGGGCGCGGCACAGGGGCGGAGCAGGGGATCCGCGGTCACTCTGGCCTCGGCTGTGCCACGGACCGCCCCGCCGCGGCGAGCCTCCTGCCACCTCCGTCGCGGCCCCGGCGCGCGACGAACTTCCTGTCGAAGAGCCGCACCCGCCGGACGAACAGATCGAGCAGGAAGACCGCCATGGCGGCATAGATGAACCGCGGCCAGAGCTCCTCGTGGAAGGTCACCTTCTCCCCGCGGGGGTCGAAGATGGCGGCCACGCCGCTCGGATCGACCCCACCGCCGGTCGACGCCGCGGCCTTCTCGAGCGTCGCGAGCTCCGGCTCGAAGCTGGCGTACTCGCGGGGGTACGGGTTCGAGACGTGGCCGTAGCTGACCGCGACGGCGCGGAGCGAGCCGTCCTCGGCCTCGCGCAGGTGCTCCGCCCGCAGCAGGAACGATCCGTACCGATCCAGCGGGAGCGCGACCTCGTACCGCCCCGGCGCGGTCTGGCGCATCTCGACGACCCGCGTCGCCCCGCCCGGCTCGGGCCCGATGATGCTGAGCCGGGAGGTCAGGTGGTTCTCGAACCGGTCGTCGGCCCCGAACGCATCGACGGACGCGCGCAGCTCGCCGCCCACGATCTCGGCCTTCATGTCGAGCTCACGCCGGTGCTTCGTGCGCATGTGCTCGTGGACGAGCTGACCCCAGAACCTCTCGAAGCCGGGCCAGCGCAGCCACTCCACGGCCCAGCGCGCCTTGACGTCGCTCGTCCAGGCCAGCGTCCAGCCGAGGCCGACGCGCCACCGCGCCAGGATCGGCTCCTCGGTGTCGCTCGTGAGCAGCTCCTGGGCCGGCGGCGGCTTCAGCTTGGTCGAGACGTAGCCGTGGAGGTTCGGCGCGGTGCGGACGTCGATGCCGCGGAGGAACGCCGCGTCGCCCACCTGGGTGACCGGGAACCACTCCTCGACCGCGGCGGAGCGCGCGATCATCTCGGTCTCCTTGGTGAAGATCCGCGGCAGGTTGTTCGGATCGGGGACCGCGTGGAAGCGCCCCCCGCCCACGTCGGCGATCATCTTGAGCAGCTGCTCGTCGAGGTCGTTCCCGAGCCCCACGGTCGTCACGGTGATCGACTCGGCGATCATCGCGGACACGAGATCGCGGATGCCGCCCGTCGACGCCTTGCCGTCGGTGAGGAGGATGACGTGCTTCTTGCGCGCCTGGGTCACCGTCATGTCCTGGTAGGCGGCGTCGAGCGCGGAGAAGATCTCGGTCCCGCCCCCCGGCTGGATGCGCGCGATCTCGCCGGCGATGCGCGAGCGATTGCGCGCGGGCTGCATCTTCACGTAGCGGGTCGGCGCCGAGTCGAACGCGATGACCTCGATCAGGTCGTCCGACGACAGGACCCCCGCGGTCGCCTTCGCCGCGGCCTTGGCCATCTCGATCGGCAGGCCGGTCATCGACCCCGAGCGGTCCATGACGAGCGCCATCGCGACGCTCGGCATGTCCTTCTTCCGCTCGTTGTCCATCCGCACTGGAAGGATCCGCTCGATGGTGGTGCGGTACCAGCCGCCGAGGCCGTAGCCGGACTCGCCGCCGGCGAAGAGGAACCCTCCGCCGAGATCGCGCACGTAGCGCTCGATGATCTCCTGCCCCTGCAGGCTGAGCGCCTCCTTCGGCGTGTCGGACACGATCAGGAAATCGTAGCGTTCCATCTCCTTGAGGGAGCCCGGGAAGCCGGCCGGCGGCCTGACGTCGACGTCGAACTGCTGCGCGGTGAGCGCGCTCGAGAGCGGGCCCGCGTGCTGCGGCGTCCCCTCGATGTAGAGCACCGACGGGCGCCCCGGCACGTCGATGGTGGTCGCGTACCGGTTGTTCTCCTTGAACTTGTCGTCCGCGATCTCGTCGAGCTCGAGCGCGTAGGTCACCTGCCCCGCGATGCGCACGACGCTCTTGAACACGACGTCGTTCGGCCCCGCCTTGAGCTCGAGGCTCCGGACGCCCTCGAGCCCGTTCAGCGCCTCGCCCTGGAACAGCCGCGCCCGGGCTCTGGTGGCGCGGCTGGCGTAGATGTCGGCGTGGATCTCGAACGTCTCGCCGACCTTCACCCGGTCCGGCATCCTGAGCTCGCGCACCGCGACCTCGGGCGGCGCGGGCCGCCGGTACGGGATGGCGAAGAGCCTCACCCCGAAGTCACGCGCCCGGTTCGCCTCGGCGAGCACGTCGCCGTCGGTCTGGACGCCGTCCGACATCAGCACGGCGCGCTTGAGGTAGCCGGGCGGGTACAGCCCGTAGGCGAGCTGCAGCGCCGCCTGGAGGTTCGATCCTGCGCCGAGATCGCCGCGCTGCCCCTTCTCGTCGAGGTGGCGCCCGATGGCCGGCGCGCGCCGCGCCGCGTCGCGGCCGGCCGCCTCCCCGGCGGCGCGCTCGACGAGCCGAGGCCGCCGCGCGAAGGTGATCACCTTGACGACGCCGTCCTCCGGCTTCTCGGCGAACGCCCGGTCGAGCGCCGCGCGCGCGTCGTCGAGCGCCTCGTCCGTGACCGACTCCGAGACGTCGATGAGGTAGACGGTGGCGACCTTCTCCGTGGTCGCGGTCCGCGCGAGCCGCGACAGCCCGAGCGCGATCAGCGCGACGAAGGCGATCCGGAGCAGGACCGAGATCACGCGCTGCGGGAGGGGGAGATCGGCGAGCGATCCCGCGAGCACGCCGACGAACCAGGGCGCGAGCAGGAGCGCGCCGAGCATCTTCGGGTTGAGGAGCTCGTACTTCACGCCCTCGCGCACCCACGTGAGCGTCGGATCCGGGTGCAAGAGGACGTATCTCCGGTACGCCCAGAACAGGATCCCCGCGAGGGCGACGCAGGTGATGGCCCACGCGACGACGCGGAATCTGCGGTCGCTGAACGCGCTCACACCGTCACCCTCCTGTGATACGTGAGCCACTCGATCGCGGTCACGAGGAGCACCGCCGCGAGCAGGTAAACCCAGAGCTCCCGCCGGACGCCGATCTTGAACTCGCTCACCGCGCCGGCGCTCTGGCCGCCGACCTTGAGCTCGGCCGCGGGGGCGATCGCGCTCTCCTCCGGGGCGGAGAGGTTGGCGGCGAACATGCTCTCCTCCGCCGCGCCGCCGGCGCCGACGCGCAGCGTGTAGAAGCCGGCGTGCTGCCCCAGGAACACGGCCCGCCCGTCCTGGATCGGGACGGTCCGCTCCGTCCCGTCGGGCTGCTCCAGGGTGGCCGTCTCCGCGGAGGAGGACGCCGGGATGTGCCACACGGCGCCCGTGCGGAACGAGGAGATGTAGCCCGTGTCCTCCTCCACGAAGTTGTTGATGGCGTTGAGCAGGAAGAGCGGCCAGGCGATGCGGAGGGGGAAGTCGCTCTCGCGGACGTCGAACCCCAGCGCGACGAACTTCACGCCGCCGCGCCGCCCCTCGATGAGCAGCGGGCCCTTGTAGCTCCGCCCGACGACCCTGTCTTCCTTGTCGCCCTTGAGCGCGTGGGCGCGCGCGATGTTCACGTCGCTGAGCGCCGTGTACCGGAGGAGCGGGTGCTTCGCGTCGAGCTCGTCGAACCCCAGGCGGTAGCTCGGATCGTCGTCCAGGATCTCCTTGCCCACCTCGAACGGGAGGTTGGCCCCGGTCGGGTTGAGGTAGAGCAAGCTCCCGCTCCCCGGCGCGACGTTCGGCGTCACGCCGTCGAAGATGGTCACGTCGAACGAGGAGCCCGCCGGGTAACGCTGCGGCTCGACGAACGTCACGTCGAGGTACTCGTCGAGGAGCAGCGCCGCCTCGAGGAACATGTTCCCCGCGGAGACGACCTGCACGCGCGCGCGGCGCCGCTCGGGCAAGAGCGCGTAGGCGCGGTCGTCCGCGGGCAGGTCGTCGGAGCTGCCGTCGGCCAGCGAGAGCCTCGCCTCGAGCGACTTCGAGGCGCCGGAGAGGTTCGGATAGAAGCGGGGCAGCTCCTCCTTGGGCTTGAGCCGGATGCGCGTCAGATCGGTGAGCTGGCCGTCGCCGAGCAGCGACAGCTCGAGATCGAGCGGCTCGTCGCTCGTGTTGGTGACCTCGAGCATCACCTCGTAGCGGCTCTTGTCGAGGGGGTAGCGCCGCACCGAGAACTCGGTGATGGCGGCGTTCCTCGCCCCCTCGCCGACGGGCAAGAACGAGAGCTTGACGTCGCCGAGGCGCACGGGCCCGCCGGCGTCGGCGGGCTCGCCGAGGGCGCCGTCGCTCACGACGATGATCTCCGGCGACGGCAGCCCGCTCAGGGTGTCGCTCGCGAAGCGGAGCGCGCGCGCGAAGTCGGCGGCCGCGTCGGTCGGCTTCACGGCCGCGACGGCCGCCTCGAGCTCCGCGATCTCTCCGGTGAGCGTGGACAGGGGCGTGACGGCCGCGTCCATCTGGGCCAGCAGCATGCGGTCGCTGCCGGAGAGGCCGCGGACCATCTTCCTGACCTCCTCCTTCGCGCGCTCGAGGCGCGAGGGCGCCACGTCGATGGCCTGCATGCTCGCGCTCGCGTCGATGAGGACGACGATGTTGCGCCCCTCGATGAGGTTCGCCTCCGGGCGCGGATCTCCGAGCGCGAGCAGGAGCAGCGCGAGCAGCGCGAGCTGCAGGAGCAGCGAGAGGAGCCGCTTGAGCTGCGAGAACAGGCTCGTCGCCTCCTTGTCCCGGAGGACGCGCTCCCAGATCTTCGAGAAGGGCACCGCGACAGGGCGCCGGCGCAGCTTGAGGATGTAGAAGACGACGACCACCGCGCCGGCGAGGGCGCCGATCTGGAGCAGGGTCGCGAGCGGGACGCCGGTGAAGTGCATGGCCGCTACCGGAGGAAGCCGCCTCTGCGGAACACGCGCAGGATCAGCTCATCGAAGGGGACGGACACGTCGGCGCGGAAGTAGCTCACCTGCCGCGACGTGCAGAAGCGGCGGATCTCGTCGAGGTACTGCTCGTACGCCTCGGCGTACCGGTCGAGCACCTTCGCCGTCACGGTGACCTCGCGCTCGTCGCCGGTCTCGCAGTCGTAGACGCGCACGTCGCCGCGGAGCGCGGGCCGGGCCTCGCGCGCGTCGACGATGTGGAGCACGAACGGCTCGAAGCGGTTGTACCGGAGCACGTTGATCCCGCGCTCGAAGCCCACCGGGTCGTACAGATCGCTGAGGACGACGGCGAGCCCGCGCCGCTTGTGCTGCGCCACGAAGGTCTTCATCGCCTCCCCGAGGTCGGTCGCGCCCTCGGCGCGCGCCTGCCCGAGGAAGCGGAAGATCCTGAAGATGCGGGCCTTGCCTCGCGTCGACTGCATGCGCCCGCTGATCTCGTCGGTCGCGGTGACGATCGCGATCCGGTCGAGGTTGGCGAGGCCCACGTAGGCCAGCGCCGCGCAGAGGCGCTTCGCGTGCCTGAGCTTCTCGCCGTCGCCGAACGACATCGACGCCGACGTGTCCAGGATGAAGTAGATCGAGAGATCTTCCTCCTCCTCGTAGAGCCGGATGAGGAGGCGATCGAAGCGCTGGTACGCGGCCCAGTCGAGGTACCTGAAGTCGTCGCCGGCGACGTAGTCGCGGTGATCGGCGAACTCGACCCCGGAGCCGGTCTTCTTGGTCCGCCGCTCCGCGCGCATCGCGCCCGAGAAGACGCGGCGGCTCACCATCGCGAGGTAGTCGAGCTTGCGCTGGAACTCGTCGTCGAAGAGCTCCTCGTCGGGAGCGGCACCGGAGAGCCCACGGACCCGGCGCAGCGGCGCAGCGGCCCTCTTGAACGCGTCGAAGAGCCCCATCTTACCTTCGGCGATCCCTCACTGGCTCTCCGGCAAGTGCTTGAGGATCGCCTGCAGCACCTCGTCGGTCTTCACCCCCTCGGCCTCCCCCTCGAAGTTGAGGAGCACGCGGTGGCGCAGCGCGGGCAGCGCGCACGCGCGCACGTCGTCGACCGACGCCGCGAACCGCCCCTCGAAGAGCGCCCGGATCTTGGCGGCGAGCAGCAGCGCCTGCGCCCCCCGCGGCGACCCGCCGAACTTCACGAACCGCTTCACCATGTCGAGGCTGCCGTCCTCGGTCGGGTGCGTGGCCTGGAGGAGCCGCACCGCGTAGTCCTGGACGTGCCTCGCCACGGGCACCTCGCGGACGAGCCGCTGCATGGCGACGATCCGCTCCTTGTTCAGGACCGGTCGCACGTCGATCGCCTCGGACCCGGTGGTGCGCTCGAGGATCGAGTTCAGCTCGTCGCGGCTCGGGAACGGCACCTGCAGCTTGAAGAAGAACCGATCGAGCTGCGCCTCGGGGAGCGGGTAGGTCCCCTCGCTCTCGAGCGGGTTCTGCGTCGCCAGGACGAAGAACGGCTCCTCCAGCGTGTAGCTCTGCCGCGAGACCGTGACCCGGTGCTCCTGCATCGCCTCGAGCAGCGCGCTCTGGGTCTTCGGCGTCGCCCGGTTGATCTCGTCGGCGAGGACGATGTTCGCGAAGATCGGCCCCTTGCGGAACGAGAACGCCCGCTGCCCGCCCGCGCTCTCATCGATGACGGTCGTGCCGATGATGTCCGCGGGCATCATGTCGGGCGTGAACTGGATGCGCGAGAACTGGAGCTCGAGCGCCTCGGCCATGGTGCGGACGAGCATCGTCTTGCCGAGGCCCGGCACGCCCTCGAGGAGCGCGTGCGAGCCGGCGAGCATGCACGTGAGCACCCCGTCGACCACGTCGCGGTTGCCGACGATGACCTTCCCCACCTCCTCGCGCAGCTCTCCGATGCCCGCGCGGAACTCGTCCACCTCGGCGCGCGCTGCTTCCTTCGTCTTCTCGGCCATATCATCCTGCGTGGAGCCCGCTGTCGCGGGGCGTCCGTAGAGGCGCGGTCGCGCTCGAGCCGCCGGCTCGAGTCACTCGCGCGGCCTGATGAGCTGGAAGTACCGGTTCACGTAGAACCGGTATCCGTCCGGGATCTGGTCCTTGTTGATCTGCTGCTCTGCGACGGTGTGATAGTCGGTGAAGACCTTCTTGTAGCCGGTCCCCTTGAACCCCCGCTCGGCGGCGCTGAGGATCACCTCGCTGTTCGAGGGCCCCTGCTGCGTGTCGAGCCCCTGCGCGTGGACGTCCTGGGTCCCCATCTTCGGGTCCGTGCGCTTGCCCGCCACCTCGCCGCCGCGCCCCGAGCCGGCGCCGTCGCCCCCGGGCTGGTTGCCGCCGGAGTTGCCCTTGTCGCCCCCCTGCCCGTTCTGCCCCTGACCTTGCCCGCCGGGCAGCAGGATCTTCTTGCCCCCGGGCCCGATCACCCACTGCTGGCCCTGGCCCTGGCCGTCCTTGCCCTGGCCGCCCTGCCCTTCCTGCTCGCCGTTCCCCTGCCCCTTTTGCCCCTGGCCCTGCCCCTGCTGCTCGTCGCCGCCGCCCTGGTTGCCGCGCGCCCGCTTGCCGAAGCGGAGCATCCTCGCCATCCGCTGCTGGCCTCCCTGGCCCTGCTGGCGCAGGAGCTCGCGGAGCTCCTCGAGCCGCTGGCGCAGCTCCTCCTTCTCCTTCTCGGACATCTCCTCCTGCTGCATCCGGTTGATGTCCTCGGCGGCCTGCTCGAGATCGTCCGCGGACATCCCGAGATCCCTCAGCAGATCTTCTGCGGCCTTGGCGAGCTCCCGGTCGAGCCGATCGAGCTGCCGGCCCGTCCGCTCCTTCTGCTCGGCGTCGCGGTCGAGCCGCTCCAGCTCGCGCTCCTTCTTCCGGAGCAGCCGCTCCTCCTCGGATCGCTGCGGGTCGCTCGCGGCGGCCTTCTGCTTCTGCTTGAGGAGCTGCTCACGCGCCTCGGCGCGCTTCTCGTTGATCGCGGCGAGGGCCTCCTTGCGGCGTGAGGCCGCCTCGGCGAGCGCCTTGCGCAGCCGCTCCAGCTCGGCCTTGTTGAGCTTCTGCTTCTTGTCCCGGAGCTTCTCGGCGAGCTCCTTCAGGTCCCGCTTCGCCTTCTCGAGGTCCTTCTTCTCGAGGGACTCCCCGGCGCTCTTCGTCAGCTCGCTCCGCTTGAGGTCGATCCCGGTCTCCTTGAGCGCCTCCTCGAGCGCCTTCAGGTCGGCCTCGGCGCCCTTGAGGAGCTCGCGCTCGATCGCCTCCATGCGGCGGAACGCCTCGGTCCGATCGAGGCGCTTGTTGGCGATGTCCTCGATGAGCTGGTTGAACCGCTCGACGGCCGCCTTCACCTCCGGGCTCTGGTCCTGCCGGTCGAGCGCCTTGGCCGCGTCCTTGAAGAGCTCGATGTCGTCGGGCGACATGGTGAGCGCGTCGATGGTCTGCGCGACGGGCGCCACCTTCCGCGGGGTGCGCACCTCGAGGAGCGCCACCGCGAGCAGGCCGAGGGCGACCGCGGCCGAGGCCGCGAGATCGCGCGGGAACGCGAGCGGCGCGGCGCCGGCGGGGCGGAGCCCTGCGGCGTGCTCGCAGGCGTCGTCGATCGCCGCCTCCATCAGCGGAGTGCGCTGCGCCGGGGGCAGCGCCTCGAAGGCGAGGGCGTTCGTCAGGCGGTCCGAGAGGCCGTGGTGCCGGTCGAGCGCCATCGTGCCGGACCGCGGGGGCAAGCGGCGGAGCATCGCGAGGGCGAGGGTGGCCAGCACGAGCAGCCCCGCACCGACGAGGATCTGCCGCGTCCGGAGCTCGCTCAGCTGCCCGGGCAGCGCCTTGTGGACCGCGAGCGTCCCGGCGGCGATCGCCAGCGCGAGGGTCAACGCGCTCGGCAACGCGCGCAGCGCACGCCCAAGCCGCAGCCTCAGCTCGACCGCGGAGGCGGCGCGGCGAATACGATCCAGGTGCTTCGTGCGAGAGTCGCTCACGGTGCTCGTCGCTCCGGGCGCCCCCCCGCGGGGCCCCTCGAAGTGGAAACGTCAGGGCATTGTACCTGCTGACGGGTCACGCGCCCGAAAGTTCCTGGGAGCGCGCGCGGCGCGTATGGGAGCGCGCGCGGCGCGTACGAGCACGACGCACGCCGCGCCTCGGTGATTCCCCGCGCGACGGCAGCATCCGCCGCGCGAGGGCAGCGTCCACCGCGCGCTCGCGTCGCGGGGGTCGCGACGCGCCGAGGGCGAAGGGCCGGACCCCGTCCCGATTTCGGACCGGACGGCGCCCCTGCGTCGGACTCAGCGGACGGACACGAGCGTTGTCGTGAAGGGATGACACCGGGCGCCGCGCGCAGCGCGGGCCCTGGGTGGGATCACGTCGCCGTCTTCTTCCTGGACGCGGCCCTCTTCGACGACGTCCTCTTCGACGCGACCGTCTTCCTCACGGCCTTCTTCTTCGGCGCGGGCCTCTTCGCCGACGTCCGCTTCGACGCGGCCGTCTTCCTCGCGGCCTTCTTCTTCGGCGCGGGCCTCCTCGCCGACGTCCGCTTTGACGCGGCCGTCTTCTTCGGCGCGGCCTTCTTCGCCGACGCCCGCTTCGACGCGACCGTCTTCCTCGCGGCCGTCTTCTTCGGCGCGGCCTTCTTCACCGGCGTCCTCTTCGACGCGGCCTTCTTCACCGGCGTCCTCTTCGACGCGGCCTTCTTCACCGGCGTCCTCTTCGACGCGGCCTTGTTCTTCGCGGCCTTCTTCGCCGACGCCCGCTTCGACGCGACCGTGTTCCTCGCGGCCTTCTTCTTCGGCGCGGCCTTCTTCTTCGGCGCGGCCTTCTTCGCCGACGCCCGCTTCGACGCGGCCTTCTTCCTCGCGGCCGGCTTCTTCGACGCGGCGGCCTTCCTTGCAGGCGTCTTCCTCGCCGGGGCGCGCCTCGCCGCCGCCTTCTTTTTCGTGGTGGCCGACGGCCTCGCGCGCGCACCGGAGGAGGGATCCTCGGCAGCCTCGCCCTCCTCGTCCGCGATGCGCGCCTGGACCGTGCCGCCGTCCGACAACGGTTCCGGATCGGACACCGGCTCCGGCTCCGATTCCGATTCCAGCTCCGGCTCCGATTCCAGCTCCGACTCCGGCTCCGATTCCAGCTCCGGCTCCGATTCCAGCTCCGGCTCCGGCTCCGATTCCAGCTCCGGCTCCGATTCCAGCTCCGGCTCCGGCTCCGATTCCAGCTCCGGCTCCGGCTCCGATTCCAGCTCCGGTTCCGGCTCCGATTCCAGCTCCGGTTTCGCGTACCGCGCGAGCGTCTCGCGCACGCGCTCATCGAGGTCCGACAGGTTGAACGGCTTGTTCAACCAGGCGTCCGCGGCGAACAACGGCGACGTCATCTCGTTCAGGTTCTCACCGATGCCGGTGAGCATGATGACCCCGGTGCGCACGAAGGGCCGGCCGTCGGCGCCGTCGCTCTTCAGCCGTTTGCAGACCTCCCAGCCGCTCATGCCGGGCATCATCACGTCCAGGATCACCAGATCGGGCACATGCTCGCGCGCGAGCTCCCAGGCGGCATCGCCCTCGGAGGCCTCGATCACGGAGAAACCAAGGTTCCTCAGGTGACGCGCAACGAGGCTCAACATCGCCGGCTCATCGTCGGCCACCAGCACGCGGGGCGGCGTCATGCTCGCGGAAGGCATCGTGGATGCGGATGAGAGTACGTGCGCGCGGATCGGTCAAGAGGTAACGCTCCGCGCAGCGGCTCGGGCCGGCGCGACCCGAGCCCGCCCCCGGCCTCGCCCCCCCTCGGGGACCGAGGCCGGGGGGGTGCTGCACGCCGCCGAGGACGCGCTCACGGGACGCGCTCACGCGGCGCGCGCGAGGGCGATCTTCTCGGTCTGCCCCGCCGCGTAGAAGCGGCGGAGCGCGGCCAGCAGCTCGGCGTGCCGCCCCCGGCGGGAGAACTCGGCCTCGAGCCGGCCCGTGAACCGCGCGGCCAGCTCGTTCGCGATCCGGTACCGATCGCCGGTCTCCGTGCCCGGGGGATCCATGAAGGCGACCCGCTCGAAGAGGCGAGCGCGGATCCGGGCGGCGCGCTCGGGCTCGAAGCGCGCCGGCCCCGGCCGGGCGACCTCGTGGTGCCCGGGATGAGGCGGACCGGGGAGCCCGACCTCCTCGGCCAGGCCGCCGTGGACGAGCAGCACGTACTTGTCGACCTCGGCCTGGAGCTCGAGCTCGAGCTGGGTCGTCGGGAGCTCCCTGCGCGCCCGCTCGGCCACGTAGAGAAAGTGGCTCACGCCCTCGACGATCTGGCAGATCTCGTCGAAGGTCCCCTCACGCCCCCGCGAGATCGCCCGGCGCGGCAGGTGCAGCGCCACCTCGATGTCGCCGTCCGCGTGCCGGATCAGCAGCGCTTCACGCGCCGCGCCGTCCGTCGGCCGGATGAAATCGTCGACGGCGGGCGCGTCGTCGAGCGCGTAGGTCCGGGCGAGGTGCCGCTGGATCCGCGCAGGAAAGGTCGCGCCCTGCATCAGTTGAGCCCACCGGTCCCGCGGCTCGGCACGAGCCCGCGCGCCCCCAGCTCCTCGGCGAGTCGGGAAGAGCCCGTACGAAGCCAGCGCTCGTACAGCCGGAGCACGGAGCGCTCATCCCGGGCGCTGGACGCGAGCGTCCCGTCCGCCACATCGTTCAGGACGCTCACGAACCGCTCGAACTTCTCGGCCAGCTCGGAAAGAACATCCGGGCCCTGGCCGACGCGCGCGTTGAGGCGCAGCATAGCGGCCGCATGGTGGTACGCGGACGAGCCGACCCCGACGACGTAACCACGATCGACGCCCTTGAGCTCGATATGGCCACCGAAGAAGCCGACCGCGTAGAGCACGCCGTCGCCGAGCGCGCGCAGCCGCTGGAAGCGCTCGGCCCCGGTGGACTCCAGGGCATCGCGCAGCAGAAAGGTCAGAGGCTGGTTGAAGGCGGACTCGACATGCTCGTCCGGGTGAGCGAACGCACAAAGCAGGCCGACGAGGTAACTTGACGCCGCCTCGGTCGCAGCGACGTTCCTGACGCGGAGCGCCTCGTCCACAACCTCCTGGAAATAGCGGGTCATGCTCGGGGACACGGAGATCGCTTGGCTCACGGGGGCACCTCACAGCTCGCGCGGGCGCCCTGGATACCGAGGTAACCCGGGCCACCACGCGCTCAGGTCGACCAGACACATCCTGTCGGCCTCCATGGGTCTGGAGACCGTGAGGGCTTCGCGTCACTGGGCTGCCGCATTTTCGCCCTCATGCGCTCAATTTAGCCCACGAACCTGGCCGAGCCCAGCTTCACGCCACGCGCTTTCCCTGCGATCTCCAGGACTTACAGCCACCGCTGCGCCTGGCTGCCAACGCGTCAAATACCGACCTGGGCCGCGCTTGACACCCCTCAGGGGGTGGCTATCTTCGGCGCCGCTCGCTAGCACTCGCCATAGGTGAGTGCTAGCAAAGTGCCCAGACTGCAATCGTACGGGACCTTGCGGCCTGCTCACCCGGGCCACCGGGTCCTGCCGTCTTGTGGGACGCGGCGCTCGTCCCCGGAGGATTCGCACACATGAAGATTCGACCGCTCCAGGACCGCGTGATTGTTCAGCGCGTGAAGGAAGAAGAGAAGACCAAGGGGGGTCTCTACATCCCGGACACCGCGAAGGAGAAGCCGATCGAGGGCACGGTGATCGCCGTCGGCAACGGCAAGGTCGGCGAGGACGGCACCGTGCGGAAGCTCGACGTCAAGGAGGGCGATCGCGTCCTCTTCGGCAAGTACTCGGGCACCGAGGTGAAGATCGACGGCGAGGAGCACCTCATCCTCCGCGAGGATGACATCCTCGGCGTGATCGAGAAGTGACGCGGGCGTCAGCAGGAACTTAGGAGAGACATCATGGCAGCCAAGGAAATCATCTACAACGAGTCCGCCCGCAGCATGATCCTCGCGGGCGTCAACGCCCTCGCCGATGCGGTCAAGGTCACCCTCGGCCCGAAGGGGCGCAACGTCGTCATCGAGAAGAGCTTCGGCTCGCCGACGGTCACCAAGGACGGCGTGACGGTCGCCAAGGAGATCGAGCTCGAGAACCGCTTCGAGAACATGGGCGCCCAGATGGTCCGCGAGGTCGCCTCGAAGACGAGCGACATCGCCGGCGACGGGACGACCACCGCGACCGTGCTCGCCCAGGCGATCTACCGCGAGGGCTCCAAGCTCGTCGCCGCGGGCCACAACCCGATGGAAATCAAGCGCGGCATCGACAAGGCGGTCGAGGCGATCGTCGAGCACCTCCGCGGCTCCGCCAAGCAGACGAAGGACGCGAAGGAGATCGCGCAGGTCGGCACGATCAGCGCGAACGGCGACGAGACGATCGGCAAGCTCCTCGCCGACGCCATGGAGAAGGTCGGCAAGGAGGGCGTGATCACGGTCGAGGAGGCCAAGAGCGCCGACACGACCCTCGACGTGGTCGAGGGCATGCAGTTCGACCGCGGCTACCTCTCGCCGTACTTCGTGACCGATCCGGAGGCCATGAAGGCGAACCTCGAGGACTGCTACATCCTCATCTCGGAGAAGAAGATCTCCAACATGAAGGATCTGCTCCCGGTGCTCGAGGCGATCGCCAAGGCCCAGAAGCAGCTCCTCATCATCGCCGAGGACGTCGAGGGCGAGGCGCTCGCGACGCTCGTCGTGAACAAGCTCCGCGGCACGCTGCACTGCGCGGCCGTGAAGGCGCCGGGCTTCGGTGATCGCCGCAAGGAGATGCTGAAGGACATCGCCGTCCTGACGGACGGCCAGGTGATCGCGGAGGAGCTCGGGCTCAAGCTCGAGAACGTCACGATCAGCGATCTCGGCCGCGCCAAGACCGTCATCATCGACAAGGACAACACCACGATCGTCGGCGGCCAGGGCAAGAAGGACAAGATCAAGGCCCGGCAGCAGGAGATCCGCGCGCAGATCGAGAACACGACGAGCGACTACGACCGCGAGAAGCTCCAGGAGCGCCTGGCGAAGCTCGTGGGCGGCGTCGCGGTGGTCAAGGTCGGCGCCGCGACCGAGACCGAGATGAAGGAGAAGAAGGCGCGCGTCGAGGACGCGCTGCACGCGACCCGCGCGGCCGTCGAGGAGGGCATCGTCCCGGGCGGCGGCGTGGCGCTCATCCGCGCGCAGAGCTCGCTCGACAAGCTGCAGGTCAACGACGAGCAGCGGTTCGGCGTGAACATCATCCGTCGCGCCATCGAGGAGCCCCTCCGCCAGATCTCGGCCAACGCGGGCGAGGAAGGCTCGATCGTCGTGCAGAAGGTCCGCGAGGGCAAGGACTCGTTCGGCTACAACGCGGCCTCGGGCGAGTACGGCAACCTGCTCGAGATGGGCGTCATCGATCCGGCGAAGGTCGTCCGGTCGGCGCTCCAGAACGCGGCCAGCGTCGCCAGCCTGATGCTCACGACGGAGGCGCTCATCGCTGAGCGGCCGAAGGAGGAGAAGGCGGCGGCGGGCGGCGCTCACGCGGGCCACGGCCACGACTTCTGATCGCGGCGCCGGCTGCTGAGCCGAGCGGGCAAGGGCCGGCTTCCCCTGGGGAGCCGGCCCTTCGCCATTTCGACTTCCGGCAGGCGGCGACGCGTGATCTGATCCGCCTCAGGTTCGCGATGAGCACCCTGACTACCGAGCGCCTAGAGCTCACCCCGGTCTCGCTGTCCCTGCTCGAGGCGGTCATCCGCGGCGATCGCCTCGAGGCCGAGGCCCTGTCCGGCGCGCGCTTCCCCGACGCCTGGCCCGGGCGCGCGCTCGTCGAGCGCGCCTTCAGCTCCCCGCTCGATCGGCTGCGCGAGGATCCGGAGGCCTTCCTCTGGGGCACGCGGCTGATGGTGACGCGCGAGCTGGGAGCGCGGGTCGTCGTCGGCAGCGTGGTGCTCAACGGTCGGCCCGACCCGACCGGCACCGTGGAGATCGGCTACGGCGTGGAGGGCAAGTCCCAGGGGCAAGGCTATGCGACCGAGGGGTCGCGCGCCGTCCTGCACTGGGCGTTGCAGCAGCCGGTGGTGAGGCGCGTGATCGCCACGACCCCGGCGTGGCACCGCGCGTCGCTCCGGGTGATCGAGAAGCTCGGGATGCGCCCCACGGGAACGCTCGAGCACGACCTCCTGGGCGAGCTCCTCGTCTTCGAGCGCTTCCGCGAGTAGCCCGCCACCGCCCGCGCCCGGGCGCCCCCGCGACGAGCCCGCCACCGCCCGCGCCCGGGCGCCCCCGCGATGAGCCCGCCGCCGCCCGCGCCCGGGCGCCCCCGCGACGAGCCCGCCGCCGCCCGCGCCCGGGCGCCCCGCGACGAGCCCGCCACCGCCCGCGTCCAGAAGCGGGTCGCCCGCGCGGGTGTCGCGCGCGGCGCGCTCCCCCGTGCGGCTCACTCTCCCACGCAGCTCACGCCGCCCCGCGGGTCGCGCCGCCGGGCCCACTCGCACATGGTCATGCCCGCGGCGATCGCCACCGGGTACGAGTGGTTGATCCCGTACATCGGGATCGCGATCACGTCCTCGCACGCGTCGAGCAGCACCCGCGGCAGCCCGTCGTCCTCGCTGCCGAAGAGGAAGACGAGCCCGCGCGGCAGCGGCGCCTCCCAGAGGGTCCGCCGCGCGTGGTCGCGCTCGACACCGATGAGCGGGCGGCCGCGCGCCGCCTCCAGGAACGCCGCCTCGTCGGGGCACTCGATGATGGTCTCGTACTTCTGCATGCCCATCGAAGCGCGCTCGTAATAGGGCTCGGTGCCGATCAGGAAGATCTCCCGCACCAGGAACGAGTGCGCGACGCGGATGATGGCGCCGATGTTGAACGGGTTCTTCGCGCGGCAGACCGCGACCGAGAAGTCGTGCCGCAGCGGCGCGAGCTCTTCGCGGATCTCGGCGGTGGTGAGCCCGAACGGCGGGATCTTCACGGCGTGCTGGTCCTCCTACTCGACGGCCCCGAACCGATCGAACAGCGGGTAGATGGGCCCCTCGTGGACCCGGATCCGCTCGGTCGCGCCGGTCTCGTGCTTGACCAGGAGCACGAGCCCGGTGCGCGGCACGGCGTCGAGCGCGGCGCGGACCTGGCTCGAGGAGATGCGCCGCACGGGGCGCCCGGCGATCTCCAGCACCTCGTCGCCCGGACGGAGCCCGGCGCGCTCGGCGGGCCCCCCCTCGATGATCCGCGAGACCACCACGGAGCCCGAACGCAGCTCGTACCAGAGGCCGAGACCGAACCTCGCGTGGGCGGGCTCGAACGCCAGCGTGAGCGAGCCGCCCCCGTTCAGATCGACATGGATCTCGCCGGCGGCGCGGTGCGCGTCGGTCGGTCGACCGATCTCGCGCACCCCGATCGGCTTGTCGAGGAACGGGTCCGCCTCCCAGACCTCCACGCGCAGCCGGTCCTCGGGCAGGATGCGGAAGTTCCCGCTGGGGCCACCGGGCCAGGTCGGCTCCAGGGTGTCCTCCTGCGCGTCGGTCCGGAAGATCTCCCTGCCGTTGACCAGGACGCGCGCGTACGGGTCCGGCAGCTTGCCCGCGCCCTCATCCCAGGCCCGACCGTCCCGGGTGCGCTCGGGGATTCGCGCCCAGACGATCCGGAGCCACCGGACGTCCTCGGGCGGCGGCGGGTGGAGCTCCAGCTCCGGCGGAGGGGCGCGGAGCGGGGTCGCGAGCTCGGGGTAAAGGACCGAGCAGCCGCCCGCGATGAGCAGCGCGAGGAACGCAGGCATGCAGAGCGCGCGACGCTTCCGTTGGGCCAAGATGACGCCCATTTTTGGCCGGAGCCGGCGTCAGCCGCAACTAAACCGTGCTATTTCGGGCGTGCATGCAGGACCTGCCCGTCATCGCCACCAGCGACCTCAGCGCGCACGTCGGCCGCACCGTCACGCTCCGCGGATGGCTCTACCACAAGCGCTCGAGCGGCAAGCTCCACTTCATCGAGCTGCGCGACGGCTTCGGCACCGTCCAGTGCGTGATGGCCAAGGGCGACGTCGGCGACGACGTGTTCTCGGCCGCGGACAAGGTCACGCAGGAGAGCGTGATCGAGGTCTCCGGCGAGGTGAAGGCGCACCCGAAGCGGGCCGGCGTCTTCGAGGTCGCGGCGTCCGGCTTCCGCCTGCTCGGCCCGACCGTCGGCGAGTACCCCATCTCGCCGAAGGAGCACGGGACCGATTTCCTCATGGATCACCGCCACCTCTGGCTGCGCTCGCGGCGGCAGCACGCGATCCTGCGCGTGCGCCACACCATCATCCAGGCCATCCGCGATTTCTTCGACGGGCGGGGGTTCACGCTCGTCGACGCGCCCATCTTCACGCCGAACGCGTGCGAGGGGACGAGCACGCTGTTCGAGACCGACTACCACGGCGACAAGGCGTACCTCACCCAGTCCGGGCAGCTTTACATGGAGGCGGCCGCGGCCGCGTTCGGGAAGGCGTACTGCTTCGGGCCCACGTTCCGCGCCGAGAAGTCGAAGACCCGCCGCCACCTGGCCGAGTTCTGGATGGTCGAGCCCGAGGTGGCGTTCATGGACCTCGACGGCGACATGGATCTCGCGGAGGACTTCCTCTGCTTCATCGTCGAGCGCGTCCTCGAGCGGCGCCGCCCCGAGCTCGCCGTGCTCGAGCGCGACGTCGGGAAGCTCGAAGCCGTCAAGAAGCCGTTCCCGCGCATTCGCTACGACGAGGCGGTCGCCCTCCTGAACGAGGCGCGCGCGGAGAAGCGGAAAGCAGGAGAGTCTGGCGTTCCGGACTTTCCCTGGGGAGAGGATCTCGGCGGCGAGGACGAGACGATCCTCTCCAGCCGGTACGATCGCCCCCTCATGATCCACCGCTATCCGGCCGGGGTGAAAGCCTTCTACATGAAGCGCGATCCGGCGGACGCCCGGCTCGCGCTCTGCGTCGATGTCCTGGCGCCGGAGGGCTACGGCGAGGTGATCGGGGGCGGGCAGCGCGAGGACGACCTCGCCACGCTCGAGCGGGCCATCGAGACCCACAGGCTGCCCCCCGAGGCGTTCCGCTGGTACCTGGATCTCCGCCGGTACGGCACCTCCCCGCACGCGGGCTTCGGGCTGGGCGTCGAGCGGAGCGTCGCCTGGATCTGCGGTCTGCCCCATGTGCGCGAGACCATCCCGTTCCCGCGCATGCTGAATCGCCTCGCGCCGTAGCTACCGACGGGGCGGCCGAGCGCTGGCGCGCGCTGCGGCATGCCACGGCGCGATGCGCCACGGCCGCGTCGACGCGACGGGCCAGCGCGGGGAAGCCCATGAGGCTAGCCGCTTCCCACCCTGTGCACGGTGGGAGATCGCCACGTGGGGGCGCGCCGAGTGAGAGGTGACGCGACCAGCACGACGCGCCGAGGGTGGTGTGGTCAGGCCTTGCCCGCAGCCGCCCTCGCCGCCGGGGGATCCGTTTTTGCTCCGCTTGCAGAGCGACTCTGTCGTATCAAGAAAGCATAGGGTGCAACCGGCGACCCGGGCTCGCTCGGCCTGCCGATGGAGCCACCCCTGCTTGCAGATGAGGGAGCGCTCTACCGGCGAGCCGGGCACTGCCCCCGCCTCCCCGACCAACTCGCGAGGACAAAGCTATGGCTCGTCTCGTCGGCTTCATCGGTAACCGTCCGGATCTCGGCGCGCGTGCGATCGAGCTCGAAGACCGTGCCCTCACGGTTCGCCGAAGGGAGGGCGTGATCCCTGGCTGGGGGGTCGGCTTCTACCAGGGAGGAGAGATCCTCTTGAAGCGCCGGCCGATCGACGATCGACCGGAGATCAGCCTGGTCGACATGACCAGGGACGTGCGCGCCGACATCCTCGTGGCGCATGTCCGGGCTGCGACGGTCGGCAGCCTGCGCACCGAGAACACGCACCCGTTCCGTTACCGGCAGTGGTTGTTCGCTCACACGGGCACGGTCGAAGGGTTCGCCCGGCTGCGGGGCCAGCTCAGCGACTCGCTGCCGCAGTTCCTCCAGCGCGACGTTCGCGGCGAGACCGACAGCGAGATCCTTTTCCACCTGTTCCTGTCCTTCCTCCACGACAGCGGCCAGCTGGATCGGCCCAACGTGGACGCGGCCAGCGCGCGCGCGGCCCTCCGGTCCTCCATCGCGCTCGTGGATCGGCTCTGCGCGGAGGAGGGGGCAGGGCCGAGCGCGATGAACATCGTGGTCACGAACCCGGAGTACCTGCTCGCGGCCCGCGGCGGCGCGGGGATGGCGTACCGTATCTACCAGGGCAGCGACGACATGGAGCGGCTGCTGAGCGACGGTGGGCTGGGCCGGATGCGCATGCCCGACTACGCCGCGAGCCGGCTGACGCTGGTCGCTTCGGACTTCGAAGACGATCTGGTCCCCGCGGGGTGGATCCCCGTCGGCGAGCGTGCGATCGTGACGTTCACGCGCGCCGATGAGCCAGCGATCGAGCCCATCTGAACGCCGTCGTCGCCCGCATCGGAACCTGGCGCCATCGCCGCCGATCGGCGTCCCTGGCTCTCCGTCATCGCGGCCGGCCGGCATCTCGGGCCGGCCGCTCGCGCGTCCCGCGCGGCGCATCGCCGTCGCGGTCCTCAGCGCGTCACTCGTGGGATGTGGGGTCGGAGGATCGGTTGCGTTTCCCACCGCCTCCGAGCTCCCGGACGAGCGTCGTCGCCCTGACGGCGTGGCGCTCGATCCGGCAAGCAGCCCGCCGCCACCGACGAACCAGGCCGAGGCCAGTGACAGCGTCGTGACCCTTCGGACGCCGCTCGGGATCGGCCTGGCGCTGGAGGTCGTGGCCGAATTCTTCAAACGGGTGGTCGCCGAGGACAGCGAGGCCCTGAGCGAGCTGCTGACGCGCGACGCCCTCGCGATCCACACGGGATCCGGCGGGCACGGGCAACCGCCGAACGCCGGCCTCTGGTGGGAGCAGCGGTTCCGGAGGCTCGAGTACGAGAAGCTCGCGGGTGAGCCCATCTACCGCGAATCGGACCTCCAGATCTTCCGGGCGGACGACGTGCTCGCGTCCCCGCAGCACCCCGCGATCCAGCCGGACACGCTGGACGATCAGGACGTCGTGATCCGCGTGCCCATCGTGACCGCGCGGGTCGCGACCGACCGGCTGCTCGGCGACGAGATCGTGGTCTGGCTGCGCCGAGATGGTCCTCGATTCAAGATCTACCGGCTGCTCGAAGACTTTCAGATCCAGTAATCTTTGCGCCTGTGCCGCATCTCCGGCAAGATCAGGGCTCGATGAACCGCCTCAAGGTCGCGTTCGTGGGCTCCGGTGGGGCGGCGCGCGGGCTGGCGCACCTCGGTGTGTTGAAGGCCTGCGAGGAGCTCGGAATCCATCCAGAGATCTACGTGGGCGCGGGAGCTGGTGCGCTGGTCAGCGCGACGTACGGGCAGGACATCCCGCTCGACGTGCTGCTCGACGCATACCGGCTCCCCTGGAGACGCCGTCACCGCGGACCCCGCCTGCACGTGTCGAGCTTCTTCGGGGCCCCTGCCCTGCGCGACCTGCTCGACCCGGGCTACCTCTGCTCGGGGGTGTTCTCGATCGACCGGCTCGAGCGCTACGTCCGCCGGACGTTGCCCATCAACGACTTCCGGCAGCTACCGCACTCGGTCTACGTGACCGCCGTCGACGTCGACAGCACGAGGCGCGTCGTGTTCGGCCCAGGCTACGACGAGGCCACGCCGATCAGCCAGGCGGTGGCGGCCAGCTGCTGCGTGCCCGGCCTGTTCCGGCCTTACCGCATCGAGGGGCGCTACTACCTGAGCGGCGAGGTGATCCGGACGCTCTCCGCCGATGTGGCCGTGAACGCCGGCGCGAACATCGTGATCATCTCCAACATCTACCGCCCGGAGGAGCGCGACGGGTCGCACCGCTCGATCGCGAGGAGCGGCGCGCTCAGCGTCGTCCGGCAGTCGCTCAGCATCCTGCTCGCCGAGAAGGAGCGCCGTGGGGTCGAGCTCCTCTCCAAGCTCTACCCGAACGTCACGTTCCTCGACGTGGCGCCCGCGATCGGGCGGTACAGCTACATGAACCGGTTCGCCGCGAAGCCGCTCATCCTGCGCGGCTACCGCACGGCGCTCCGCGTGCTCGCCGCCGCCAAGGAGCGGGGCGTCTTCGACATCCCGTCCTCCAAACGCGCCCTCAACTAGAGCGGCGGTCGCGCTACATCCCCGCGATGATGCGGTACTCGTTCTGGTGCTCCACCAGCTCGAGGCGGTTGTCGTCCACCTTGCGGCGCCACTCCTCGCCCTGGCGACCCGGGATGCGGTAGCTGGCGCTGTAGGTGTAGTCGACGTAGATGACGTCGTCCTCCTTGATGACGCGTCGGTAACGGATCTCGTAGCGGATGGCGCGCGCGTCCTGGAACTTGCCGGTCAGGTACTCGCGCAGGCCGGCATAGTCGAGATCGTCCGATGCATCGATGTTGCCGCCGTCCTCGTAGTACTTCGGCGAGGCGAGCTGGAGGAGCGCGCCGACGTTCTTGCTCTCCACCGCGTTGCGATACCGCTCGCAGAACGAGATGATCTTGCGGTTGTCCTCGCTGTCCTCGACATCCGTGTTCGGGATGTAGTGGGTCGCGCAACCGGCGAGGACGGTCGAGGCGACGACCAGGAACGAAGCGACAGCTTTGGTTTGGCGGCAGAGCATACGCGGGCAGGACAACGCTCGAGGGACGCGGCGGATTCCGGTCGGGGACCTTGCCAGATCGGAGCGCCGATCGGCAAGCGAAGCGATCACGACCACCGTGGATGCCCCGAACGGCTCACCCGTGCCGATCGAGCCAGCGGAGGAGGGCGAGGTGGCCGACGGGCCCCTCATGATCGACAGGGAGATCAGGGTCCACCTCGCGCAGACGCGCCGGGTCGCTTGGGTCGGCCTGAAGGAGGAGCGCCACGGCGCCACAGGCGAGCGAGCGCCCGCCTGCGCCGGTCAGATCGAGGAGCTCACGCGCGACCGGCCCCGCGTCGTCGGCGGCGAGGACGACCATGCGATCGGCGTCGGAGGTGGCGACCAGCCCGGCCGCGGCGCGGAGCGCCTCGAGCGCGCCGCCGAGCCCGGCGCTCACCGCGAAGCTCGGCCCGGTGAGCTGATACGCGATGGCGCACTCGCCCGCGATCGCGTTCGGCGAGGTGGCGGGGAAGAGGCGCGGCTCGACGAAGCGGGCGCCGCGCGCGCGACGGCGGGCGTCGTAGACCTCGTTGGTGTCGAGGGTGGCGAGCGCATGGCCGGCGACGATGCCCGCGCCCCGCAAGGCGTCGGCCCCGACCTGCGCGGCGAGGGCGACCACCGCGGACAGCCCGAGCCGGCAGAGCGCGTCGAGGCGCGCGAGGCGATCGCGCGCGATGCCGGTCGCCTCGGCGAGGCGCCCGAGGTCGACGTCGGCGCTCGTCACGCGCGCGTGCGCGCGGAGGAACACGGGGCGGGCGCGCCGGGGGCGGCGCCCGCTCGCGGACGACGTGAGCAGCAGGGCGGCGTTGGCGCCGCCGAACGCCGCCGACAGCTTGAGCGCGGCGTCGAGCCTTCGAGGCTCGGCGCGCGCGAGCAGGAGCGCCGGTGCGTCAGGATCGAGCTCGCCCTCGGACGCCGCCGGCGGGGCGACGGACGCCCTGAGGGCGGCCGCGGCCGCGAGCGACTCGAGCGCGCCCGCTGCCCCGAGCGTGTGCCCGATCTGGGCCTTGAACGGGTGGACCACCGGCGGAGAGGGGCTCGCATCCGGCGGCGCCTCGGGGCCGGGCGGCGGGCGGGGCGCCGCGAACACCGCGGCGATCGCGCGCGACTCCATCGCGTCGTTGTACGGCGTCGCCGTGGCGTGAGCGCTGACGAGCCCGACGCGCGAGGCGGGCCACCCCGCGTCGGCGAGCGCCGCGGCGCCGGCGCGCGCGAGCCCCGAGCCCGTCCGATCCGGGGCGGTGATGTGCACCGCGTCCGTCGACGCGCCGAAGCCGGCGACGCGGAACATGACCGGGGCGCCGCGGCGCCGGTCCTCGCGCACGAGGGCGACGATGGCGGCGCCCTCGCCGAGCGCCATGCCGTCGCGGCCGAGGCCGAAGGGGCGAGGCCTGGACGCCGAGGTCGCGCGGAGCGCCTCGAAGCCGGCGGCGACGAAGACGCTGAGGGCATCGTAGCCGCCGGCGAGCACGAGATCGCACGCGTCGCGATCGAGCCACCGGAGGCCGAGCCCGATGGCCAGGGTGCTGGCGGCGCACGCGGCGAGCAGGTGCGTGCGAAGCGGCGTCCGCTCGAGCCCGAACGCGGCGAGCGCCTCGTTGAACGGCGCGAAGTAGGCCGCGCCCCGGGCCAGCTCGGCGAGCGCGCTGGCCGGGGCGCCCTCGGCGCGGGCAGCGAAGAACCGCTCGGCGGTGAGCATGCCGCCGCTGGAGGTGCCGAGCGCGATGCCGAGGCGCTCGCGACGAAAGCCCGGGCGCGCGTCCTCCAGCGTCGCGAGCGCCTGCGAGAGCGCCGCCTTCAGGAGATCCGCGGCGCGATCGGCCCCCGCCGCCACGCCGAGCTGCGCGGGCGCGCGCGCGGCGAAGGGGCGCAGGAGGCCGGCGCGGGCGAGCTCCGCGTCGCGCGCGATGGCGACGGGCGCGGGCTCGCCCACCTCGGGGACGCGGTAGGCGAGCGGGCCGAGGCCGAGCGCGGAGACGGCGCCCGAGGCGATCACGCACGCGTCGCTCACGATCCACCCCCCGCGCGGATCGCGTCGGGATCGACGAAGGCGCGGGGATCCGGGGCGCGGCCCCGCTCCTCGGCCTCGCAGGTCACGGTGACGAGCAGCCCGGTCGAGGCCTGCGCGTAGCGGACGTCGCCGCAGCCCAGGCCCTCGGCGATGACGACCTCCTCGTCGAGCCGGCGCCGGCGCTCGCCCTCCCCGGCCGCCCACGTCGTGCGGCGCGCTCCGATCACGCCGCGATCGTTGACCCGCAGATCGATCACGGCGTCGCCGTCACGCAGGATGAACGCGTCCGTGCCGTCGGCGCGCTCGTACCAGAGCAGCGTCCCGGCCGCGGGGCGGAGCATCCACCAGCGGAGGAAATCCACCGGCAGGCCGCGGCGCGCGGCGCGCGGCGTCGAGGCGTCGCCGCGCCTCAGCAGATCGAGCGCGGGGACAGCGAAGCGGAAGCGATCGCCGCGCGCCCACAGATCGAGCGCGGTGGTGCCGCCCGGGCCGAGGAGGATCATCCGGAGCGCTCCGTCCGCGGCGAGGCCCGCGCTCCCCGCGGGGCGCGCGCGCCCATCGGCCGCCGGCGGGGCGATCGCGATCGCGCCGCGCGCCTCGAGCACCTTGCCCGTGCGCGGCTCGCGCAGCGCGAGGCGCACGCGGAGGGTGCGCGGGCCAGCCCCCTCGACCTTTCGCCGGAGATCGGCGAGGCGCCGGCGCCCCTCGCGCCAGGCAGGCGCGCCGCGCCGCGCGGCGGACGCGCCGGCCGACGGGTGCGGCAGGAGCAGCGCGAGCTCGGCGTCGAGCGGTCCGCCGCGCCGCGCGGCCGGCGCGGCGCAGGCGGCGGCGCACGAGAGCGGGAGCAGGAGGCACGCAGCGCGGACGAGGCGATGCGCACGACGGCCAGGCGCGAGCGGCGATGTCGTCACGCGTCGCCGGGCGCGACCAGCAGGATGGCGTATCCGCGGTCCGGCGCGCCGCCCAGGATGAGCACGCTCGCGAGGGCGCCGCTCGCGAGCGCCGCGACAGCCGCCGCAGCGGCGAACCCCCCGGCCCCCTCGTGGTCGCCCGCGCGCGAGGCCAGAATGGAGCGCGGCACCTCGGCCCACGGCGAGCCGCGCAGGCAAGCGACGAGGCGTTCCTCCTGCCGCCCGATGAACACGGCGGCCGGCGATGGGACGCCGTGCCGCGCGCCCTGCGAGGGGATCGCCGGAGGGCCGGCGGGCGCCGGCGCTCCCGCGAGCATCCCCACGCCGTCTCCGCGCCACGAGGTCCAAAAGGCCACCCTGGCCAAGGTGCGCGCCCCGCGCTCCCGCGCGTGCGCGTCGCTCTCGAAGAGGACCACGGCGGCGCCCTCGCTGCGCACACCGCACTGGGCGACCTCCGAGCAGATCGGGCCGAGGCATCGCTCGATCATCGGGCTCGCCTCCTCGACGCTGCCGGCGGCGAGCGCCTCCCCCTCCCCGGCCGTGATGAGCTCGATGGCCGTGACCATGGCCGCCTCCGCGGTCGCGCCGAGATCGGCCATGGCGAACACCGGCCCGCGGAGGCCCAGATAGATGGAGGCGTGCCCGACCGGGGACGAGGGGACCAGGTTCGGGAAATCGGCGGGGCTCGCGAACTTCGCGCCCTTGTCGTAGATGCGCCGCATGTACGCGGTCGAGGCGTCGACGCTGCCGAAGGACGCGCCGACGATCGCGCCGGGAAAGGCGCGGCTCGGCGTGACCGCGAAAGGAGGGGCGCCCGCGCTCGTCCCGGCGTCGCCCGCGTTCGCGCCGGCCTCGCCCTGAGCCGCCCCCGCGAGCCCCGCGTCCGAGATCGCCGTGAGGATCGCGGCGGTCGTCAGCCGGCCGGCGCGGTCGAGCCGCCGGGCGCGCGCGAGATCGAGGTGCGCGCCCGCATGGAAGGCGATGGCCCCCTCGGTCGGCGCGGGGCCTGGCTCGAGGTACGCGGCGCCGCCGCGCGAAGCGAGGACCCCGAGCGGACCGATCGTGGCGGCCGCGGTCACGACCACCGAGCGCCGCCGGGGCGCGCCGTCCGCGCCGGGCGGCGGCGGAAAACGACCGGCCTGCGCGAACACGAGCACGCTGTCCGTCCCGCCGAAGCCGAAGGAGTTCGACATCGCCGCCCGGATCGGCGCCTTGCGCGCCTCCTTGAGGTGCACGAGCTGGCACTCCGGGTCGACCTGCTCGAGGCCGCAGGTCGGCGGCATCACGCCGCGCGCGACGGCGAGCGCGGTGATCGCGGCCTCGATCGCGCCCGCGGCGCCGAGCGTGTGCCCGATTTGCCCCTTGGACGAGGAGACGGCGATGCGGTCCACCTCGGCGCCCAGGCAGGCGCGCAGGGCGGCGCTCTCCATGGCGTCGTTCAGGGGCGTCGCGGTGCCGTGCGCGTTGATGTAGTCGAGATCCGAGGGCGCGAGCGCCGCGCACCGGAGGGCGTCCCGCATGACGCGCGCGGCGGTGCGCCCCTCGCGCTCGGGGTTGGTGATGTGGTGCGCCTCGGCACCCGTCGCCCAGCCGCGCAGCTCGACGATCGGCTCCGCCCCGCGCGCGCGGGCGGCGTCCTCAGGCTCGAGGAGCAGGAACGCCGCGGCCTCGCCGAGGTTCAGCCCCGCGCGCCGCCGGTCGAACGGGCGGCAGGGCTCCGGATCCACGGCCGAGAGCGCGCCGAAGCCGGTGTACGTCAGCCGGCAGAGGCCATCGGCGCCCCCCGCGAGCACACAGGTGGACAGGCCGGCCCGGATCCAGGCCGCGCCCAGCAAGAGGGCGTTCGCGCCGCTCGAGCAGGCGCTGCAGACGCTCCTCGCCCGGCGGAACGGGCCGACGGCGGCGCGGACGTGATCGGCCGTCGACGAGAGCGGATGCGAGAGCATGCGCTTCAAAGGAGCGATCGCGCTGGGATCGTGCGATAGCCACGCGAGCAGCTCCTCGGTCTCGAACATCCCGGCGGTCGTCCCGCCGACCACGAGGTCCACCGGCGTCGCCCCGAGGTCGACGCCGGCGTGCGCGAGCGCCTCGCGGGCCGCGAGCACGGCCATCGCGTCGGTTCGAGACCACCCCTCGGCCTCGCCCGGCGGAGCGACCTCCTCCGGGGAGAGATCGCGGACCTCCGCGACCATGCGCCCGCGCGTCCCCGCGATCTCGAACAGGGACAGCGGCCGGAAGGCCCGCTCCCCTGCGATGAGCCGGTCCATCGTCGCCATCGCCCCGCGCGCCAGCGGCGAGACGACCCCGATGCCCGTCACCCAGATTCGCACGATGGAACGGCTCTCTCCGACCGGATCACGCCGCCGCGATCGACTTGGTGATGTGGGCGACGAGCGCGTCGACCGACGCGAAGATCGGCCTCGCCTCGTCGCCCTCCGGGATGCGGACGCCGAAGCGCTCCTCCACGCTCATGGCGAGCTGGAGCGCGTCGAGGGAGTCGAGCCCCAGCCCCTCACCGAAGAGCGGCGCGGCGTCGTCGATGTCTGCCGGCGTCTTTCCCTCGAGGTTCAGCTCCTCGACCATGAGCTCTTTTAACTTCTGCCGGACGTCCTGCGCGTTCATGGGCACGTCCCCGCGGGGTAGCACAATTCCGCGCCTTTCCACCAGAGGGCAGAACTTTTTCTGCCGGTTTGGTAAAGAGCGCCCATGGCCCTCGTCGACTACGCCACCTCCGCAGGCGTCGCGCTGCTCACGCTGAATGATCCCCCAGTGAACGGCTACACCCACGAGATGATGAAGGATCTCGACGCGGCCATCCTCGAGGCCCGCTTCGATAACGATGTACATGTCATCGTCATCACCGGGCATGGCGAAAAGTTCTTCTGCGCCGGGGCGAACATCAACATGCTCCGCGAGTCGGATCCGACGTTCAAATACTACTTCTGTCTCCATGCCAACGAGACGTTGAGCCGCCTCGAGCACACGCCAAAGCTCTGCATCGCGGCGCTGAACGGCCACACGGTGGGCGGCGGGCTCGAGATCGCGATGGCGTGCGACCTCCGCATCGCCCGCAAGCACGCCGGCAAGATCGGCCTGCCGGAGGTCGCGCTCGGCGTCTTGCCTGGCACGGGGGGCACCCAGCGCCTCGCCAGGCTCATCGGCAAGTCTCGTGCGATCCAGCTGATGTGCGAGGGTCAGACGTTCGATTTCGAGACGGCGCTCGCGTATGGCCTGGTGAACGACGTCTGGGAGACGGCGTCCCACGACGAGTTCATGGACCGGGTCCTCGCGTACAGCCACACGTTCACGCTCCCGGACCGCGCGGCGCTGGCGGTCGGCCGCATCAAGCGCGCCGTGCAGACGGGCTTCGAGATCGGCCTGGAGCAGGGGCTCGCCCTCGAGCGAGAGCTCCAGGCCGAGCTGTTCGCTTCGGACGACGCCCGCGAGGGGCTCGCGGCCTACATGGAGAAGCGGAAGCCGATATTCCAGGGCAAGTGAGCTCGCCGGCAGGGCGCGTGAGCTCGCCGATAGGGCGGCCTGCGGCCATGCCGTCCGCCCGTCCCCGCCAGAGCACGGTGCGATCCGTAACAAAAATCACAGATCAGGCACCGTTACTTTGTGGACCTGACGATTTTGAAATCAGCATAGGCTGCTGCACGTAAGTTCAGGCATGCAACAGCCTTCTGAGCACGCGCCGCCTCTCGAGCGGCCCAGCTTCGAGACCGTGTACACCATCGGCCTCTCGTTCCTCCGGCAAGCGTTGCGCTGGCTCGGAGTGGCGGAGCGCGACCTCGATGACGTCCTTCAGGACGTCATGATCGCCGCCTATCACGCGCTCGACGGCTTTGATCCAGGCCGCTGCACGGGCGAGGCGCGCGCCGCCCCTCGGCCTTGCGGGCACGGTCCGGCCGGAGGCCGCAGCGCTCCGCAGGTCGCGAGCGCGCTCTGCGAGCCCGTCAGGCGCTGGCTGTTCGGCATCGCCTGGCGGCAGGTCGGCCATTACCGTGATCGCGCCCACCGTCGCAGAGAGGTCACGGTGGGCGCCGGGACGAGCTGGCCGCTCGATCTGGCCGACCCGGGCCTGAGCTCGGAGCAGCTGCTCGCGCGCGAGCAGAGCGGCCAGCTCGTCGGCCGGCTGCTCGGCACGCTCGACCACGACCGGCGGCTCGTCCTGATCCTGCACGATCTGCTCGAGGTTCCCATCGTCGACATCGCGCGCGATCTCGAGGTGAACGAGAACACGGCGCGCAACCGCCTCCGGCTCGCGCGCGCGGACTTTCGCGTGGCCGTGAAGCGCATGAACGCCGAGGAGCGGCGCGCGCTCCGCGGCCCGCTGAGCCTCCCGGTGGCCGAGCGCTACCGGACGGCGGACGACGAGGCACTCATGCGCGCGGCCCGGAGCATCCCCGAGGTGCCGGACGCCGTGCGGCGAAAGCTCTGGAGCGCGATCACCCGCGCGACCACCGGCGCGCGCGCGGCCAGCGCGCAGCCCTCCGCGGCGCCGCCCGGGTAGGCAACGTTGCTCGAGGCGCGCCGGCCCCGAGGCGGGCGGCGCGCAGGTCGCCCGCGGGGCCATGCGGTCAATGCTCCAGCATCCTGCCGTAATACTCGGCGATCGCCGTCCCTCCCAGCCGGGAGAAGAAGGAAGAGTAGCAGATCCAGATCGCCAGCCCGTTCATGTCGTCGAACATCGGCGGGAGATACGGCGGCGGGCGAACGATACCGTCCGTCATGTGTGCGTGGAGGATCGGGACGTCCTCGTGCGCCACCTTCCCCACGAACAGGAACGGAATGAGCATTGCCCGGTCGTGCTGGATGGCCGCGCGCATGAAGGCGTAGTTGAGGACGATGCCCTTGCAGTAGCAGGCGTCCTTCGTGAAAGGCGCCCCTCCCGCGAGCACGCCGCCGCGGAAGACCCGTCGGGCGTTCTGGAAGCACTCCTCTTCTTCGTAGCCTTCCGTGCGATACCACTCGAACACATCGAGGAAGGACGCCCCGTCCTCCGCCTTGTCCACCGCGAGGATGCGGTCGTTCAGCTTCTTCGCGCGGCGCGGCGTGCTCCTGAACGTGAGGATCTCGACGAGGACCGCGAGCCCTTCCTGCACCGCCGTGGTGCGCGGCGGGCCTTTCGCGAGCCAGCGCGCCACCGGCTGCGCTTGCCCGTTCAGGCTGGTCGCAACGTGGACCCACCCCTCGTGCGCCTCCAGGATGTCGACGTCGCTCTTGGAGAACATCGCGCCGCTCCGGATCTTCACGTAGTCGCTGCCCGCGGCGGCGTCCGCGAGGAGCGAGTCGTCCACCTGCACGCGGATCGACGCGCCGCCGAAGAAGCGGTCGAAGCGGGCGTTCAGCTCCAGCGCGGCCATTTCTGCTGTAATTTCACGACGTTGCGATGGACCAAGCCGCTCGCCGCCGATCGCGGTCAGGAGGTCGTAGAGCACGAACCCCATGTCCCGTACGCTCGTCTTGCCGTCCGGCAGCTTGTCCTTCGGGGAGCCGTAGAGCTCGCGGGAGAGGGTGTAGAACGCCTTCGTCCCCCGCCCCATGAGCATGCTCACGACCTTCCGGTACTCGTCCGCGGTCGCGCGGAGGATCTGCCCGAGCCGGTCGCGCTTTCCGAGCTCCCGCTCGGCGTCGCGGAGGATCTCCTCGATCTCGCGCAGCTTGGCCGCCGGATCGAACCCCAGGTCGTCGGCGTAGGTTACCCTTGGCAGCTCGCGCTGCTTCGAACGCAGGAACTGCTCCTCGACGTCCGCCTCCCAGCGGAGCGCCTGGAGGATGCGGATCGGCCGCTGCGCATCGAGCACGCGCTGGGCCAGGCCCGCGAGGATTTCCTTGTAGGAGCGCCACGGCCCGGCGACCGGCGGGCGCGGCGCGCTTGGGATCGGCTCGTCGCGCAGGCTCAGCGATTCGAGCGGCGCCGACTGCGCCCGCCCGTCCTCGCCGCCCCCCTCTCCGCCGCCCTCGGCGGGCTCGTCCTGTCCCCCGTCCCTGGAGGCCTCCGCCCCCGCGACGTCGCCGCGCAGCTCGCCCGCGGGGTCGGCCGCCTGGAGCTCGGGCCGCGCCTCCCCGCTGACCGCGCACGCGTCCCTCATCTCCCGGGCCTCGGAGCTCTGCGCCATGACGATCCGATTGCTAACACCGGGCCACCTGCCGGATCAAACGCCGCCGAGCAGGGCGCCGCCGCGGCGACAGCGGGCTCGCCCGGTCCTTGTCGGCATCGCCGCCTCGGGGTACGAGGCCTGCCTCTATGAGCGACCCCGAGCACAGGAATGACGCCGAGGCGACCGACGACGACGGGTCGAGCGCCCTCTCCGACGCCGCGCTCCTCGAGCGCACAGCGGAGGGAGCCAGGCGGCTCCGCTCGGCGATCGCCAGGGCGGTGGTGGGGCAGGACGAGGTCGTCGAGGCCATGCTGATCACGCTCGCCGCGCGCGGACATGCGCTGCTCGTCGGCGTCCCGGGGCTCGCCAAGACGCTGCTCGTGTCGTCGCTCGCCAGGGCGCTCGACCTCAGCTTCGGGCGCGTCCAGTTCACGCCGGACCTCCTGCCCGCCGACATCACCGGGACCGACGTGCTGCACGAGCAGCACGGCTCCCGGAGCCTGCGCTTTCAACCCGGCCCCATCTTCCACAACCTCGTCCTCGCCGACGAGGTGAACCGGACACCGCCGAAGACGCAGGCCGCGCTGCTCGAGGCGATGCAGGAGCGCAAGGTGACCGTCGGGACCACCACGCACCCCCTCCCCGACCCCTTCCAGGTGTTCGCGACGCGAAACCCGATCGAGCAGGAAGGGACGTACCCGCTGCCCGAAGCGCAGCTCGATCGGTTCCTGCTCGAGATCCACGTCACCTACCCGAGCGAGGCCGAGGAGCGCGAGGTGGCGCGGCGGACGACCTCGGGGAAGCCGCCGGCGATCGAGGCGGTGCTCCGGGCCGGGGAGGTGCGCGCAATCGGCCGCCTCATCCCGAGGATCCCGGTGACCGACGAGGCCGTGGACCTCGCGGTGCGCCTCGCGCGGGCGACGCGACCGACCTCGGAGCGCGTCGCGCAGGAGGTGCGGGACTACGTGCGCTACGGCGCCGGGCCGCGCGGCAGCCAGGCGCTCGTGCTCGCGGCCAAGGCGCGCGCCGCGCTCCGCGGCGAAGCGGCCGCGGACGTGGACGACGTGAGGGCGCTGCTGATCCCGGCGCTGCGGCACCGGATCGTGCTCTCGTACCGCGCCGAGGCGGACGGCGTTCGCGACGTCGACGTGCTGAACGCCGTGGAGCGATCGGTGCGCTGAGCGGCGCCCGGTCCGCCTGCGCTCCGCGCCCGCGCGCCCCGCGCCGCGGGGGGCGCGCGAGCCAGGCGTCGGTTACCGGGATCGACGCGCCTAGTGCTGCGCCTCCTTCAGCGGGCTCACCGCCTTCATCGCCTTCCGATCCAGGACGAAGCGCAGCGCCCCCGGCCCGCGGCCGTCCCAGCTCACCGCCACGACGCCGCTCTTCTTCAGGCCCGTCCAGCCGACGTCGCCGACCAGCGCGGTCAAGAGCGCCGACAGGGAGGGTTCGTGCCCCACCAGCGCCAGCGGCTGCGCCCCCTGGTACTGCGAGAGCAGGCGCAGGATCTCGGCCGTGTCGCGGGAGGGAGAGAGCGCCGCGACCACCGACACCTCGTCCGTCAGCTCGGCCGCCTCGGCGATGATCTCCGCGGTCTGGACCGCGCGCACGAGGGGGCTCGTCCAGACCGCGGCGGGGCGCCGGCCCTCGCGCCTCGCGAGCCACCGGGCGACGCGTCGCGTGACCTTGCGCCCCTTGCCCGTCAACCAGCGACCGGCGTCGCCGAGGTCAGGCGCGTCATCCACGGCCTGACCGTGGCGAATGATGAGGATCTCCATCGTATGACCTTGGCCGGAGCGACCTCTAGCAGCTGAGCGCCGCGCGCGCGAGCGGCAGGCGAGCGCCGCGCGCGCGCGAGCGGCGCGCGGGCCGCGCTCGTCAGAACTCGCACTGGTGCGTCGCCGCGTTGCAGTGCGAGCCCGGGGCCACGAAGGGGCACACGCTCCCGAAGAAGGCGTCGCACGGCAGGCCGCACGTGTACGTGGTGTGCGTGTAGCAGATCTGGCCGCCGCCGCAGTCGGCGTCGGAGGCGCAGCGGCAGTTGAAGTCGTCGGGGATGCCGTTGCCGTTCTCGTCGACGCCGTCGCAGCACTCGGTCACGTAGAAGTCGCTCGCGCTGCAGTCGTCGTCGGCGCAGTCGATCGCGCCGTCGCAGTCGTTGTCGAGCCCGTCCGTGCACGCGACGGTCCCGAACTCGGGGCCGGGCGCGGCGCCGTTTGCGCAGCGGAAGCAGGCGCCGACGGCGGCGCAGTCGCGATCGGCGCAGTCGACGTGGTGGTCGCCGTCGTTGTCCAGCCCGTCGTCGCACACCTCGCGCGGGTTCGGGACGATCTCCACGTTGAGCGCGAAGGGCCCCTCGTTCGCGCCGCTCGCGGGATCGATCGTGTAGCCGTCGAGGAAGACGAAGTACGTGCCCGGGTAGAGGATGTCGAAGTCGAGCCGGGACGACCACGAGTCCCCGCCGCTGTCGTCGTCGCAGCCGATCTCCCGGCCGGCGTTGCAGATGCCGGTGCGGACGTAGAGCACCGTGTCGAAGCCCGAACCGATCGAGTCGAGGTGCACGCGCGACGGCGCGGTGAGCACGAAGTAGAAGACCGCCTCGCCGGCGTCGCCGCCGCAGGCGCCGCGGGTCTCGCTCACGTGGCCGGTGGTGTCGCCCGTGTAGGTGCCGGTCGCGGGGATGAGCTTCGGCGACAGGCAGCTGGCCTGCTCGAGCACGCACCGCGGGTTGCTCGCGCAGTCCGGGTCCTGGCAGTCGACCAGGCCGTCGCGATCGTCGTCGAGGGTGTTGTTGCACTGCTCCGGCGTCGGCGCGCAGCTCGGCGCGAACGCGCACGCGGCGTCGGCGCAGTCGACGCGCCCGTCGCAGTTGTTGTCGACGTCGTCGTCGCAGATCTCCGGCACGCACACCGCGCACGCCGGCGCGGTGATGCACTCTGGATCGGCGCAGTCGACGCGCCCGTCGCAGTCGTTGTCGACGCCATCCTGGCACCGCTCCGGCGAGCCGGGCGGGACGCACGCGCAGGGGAAGACGCCGCGGCAGTCCGGATCGGCGCAGTCGACCAGGAGATCGCAGTCGTCGTCCTGGCGGTTGTCGCAGCGCTCCGCGCGGGCGCTGCAGCCGCACAGCGGGTCGGCCGCGCAGTCGACGTCGTCGCAGTCGAGGGCGCCGTCGCAGTCGTCATCGAAGCCGTTGCCGCACTTCCCGGCCTCGGAGGCAGAGCAGCCGCAGGCCGAGGTCCCCGCGCACTCCTCGTCGAAGCAGTCGACGACGGTGTCGCAGTCGTCGTCGACGCCGTTCTGGCAGATCTCGCCGGAGGGGTCCGGGGTACAGCCGCAGGTCTCCGCGGCGGCGCACGCGGGGTCGAAGCAGTCGGCGACGCCGTTGCAGTCGTTGTCCGCCGCGTCCGTGCAGATCTCCGGCGCGCCCGGCCGGACGGCCGGGTTGAGGTCGTTGCAGTCGTCCCCGCCGCAGGTCGTCGGGCCTGCGCCGTCCCGATCGTCGTCGCGCGGCCCGTGGACGCAGCGCCCCTGCTCGCACGCGTCGCTGGTGCACTCGTCGCCGTCGTCGCAGTCCGTCGGGCCGCCGCAGGCCTCCGCGCCGCCCGCGCCGGTCGGCCAGCTCGAGCTCGACCCCTCCGTGCTGGTCGAGCCGGCCGCGCCGCCGGCGCCGCCGCTGGAGGCGGGGAGCTCGAGGAGGCTCGTCCGGCCGCACGCTCCCAGCGATGCGCCGAGCGCCGCGAACGCCCCCATCGCGAAGAAAAATCGTCGAACCAACGGGGATCGCGGAGGCGCGCCCCCGCTCCCTGCTGAAGAGCCCGGCTTCATCGCTCACCCTCTCGCGCCGGCCGCCGTGGGGCCACGCTGCACGGCCCACTTTACACGCCCGGGTTTCCAGGGAAGCAAGTCTTGATCCCCGGGCGCCCCCCTGGCTGTCGATGCTTCCGGGGCCACGAGCTCCAGAAGCACCGCGGAAGGGCGTGCGAGGCGGTGGCCAGGACGTGGCTGTCAGGCCCGGTACGTCGATCGGGCAGGATTGTGCCGCGGACCTGGTGATTTGCGCGGCGGACCCGGTTGCGGGTCGGCGCGTCAGCGTGTAACGAGGGCCGGTGGCAGCGCAGCTCCAGATCGAGTACGAGCGGCCACCCCCTGGCCTCCAGCGCGGCCGGTTCGCTGCGCCGCCATGGGTCGTTCTGACGGTTGGCGCCGCCGTGGTGCTCGTCGCGATCCTGCTGCTGAGCTTTCGGGCGCGGCGCGCCCTCCGCGCACGGGCGCGCGGCGGGCCACACCCTTCGAGGCGCCGGTGACGAGGCGCACGCCCGAAGGTCGCTCCAGGGAGGGGTTCAACACCGGTGCGATCGCCGGTTGACACCGAGCGGACCGGACCGGTAGGCACCATAGGGGACGCGCTCCCGGACGGCTGATGTAGAGTGCCGCCCGAGCGGGCGATGAGACCGCAACAACCTGGCCCGGAACACGGCCCTAGCGAGGCTGTTTTGGGTCCCGAAGATCGCCGCGCAACTGCGGCCCGTGGATACATGGCACCGATCGAACGTGGCGTTGAGCTTGTGCAGCGCGTGATCGCGCAATTGAAGAAGCGCCCTTCCAGCCAGACCGCCGTGGGGGCGAGCCAGGCGGCTCTCGACGCGCTCGAGTCGAAGCTCATGGTCGAGCTGCCGCCCACGCTGAGGACGTTCCTCGAGTTCGATTTCACGTTCGACAGCCTGGGCTCCCGGTTCAAGGGGCGCCATCGCTTCGGCCGGGACCCGTCGGCGCCGCGGCCGAAGCTCACCTCGGTGCGCAAGCTGGCCGAGGCGAAGACCGACCTCGGCTGGACCGAGTCACGGCTGCGCGGCAAGCTCGTGCGGCTGCCCAACCTCCCCGGGCACCCGTGGAACGCGCTCTACCTCGGCGAGGCGCGGCGGGACGGCGAGCTCGTCATCCTCGGGCTCGACAACGAGGACACGAACGTCCGGGTCTTCCCCCGCTACACGGCGTTCGACCTGTACCTCGTCGAGCAGTGCGGCCTCGCCCGGCTGTCCGAAGCGCAGCGGCTCGAGGATCTCGAGTCGCACATCGCGCTCAACCCGGAGCTCGGGAGCACCGAGGAGGACGACGAGGGCGACACGGAGTATTGATCGCATCGCAGCGCCGCGTTCGCGCCGGCGCCGCTCGGCTGCGGACGAGGCTCGTGACGAACGCGATGGCTGCCGGTGCGGAGGTGCTCCACGTCCGGGTGGGCGAAGCCGACCCGCGCGACCGGCTCGACAAGCTCGTCGTCCACCTCCTCGAGCGCGCCGGTCGCGCGACCTCACGCGCGGCGGTGCAGCGGTGGATCGCCGCGGGTCGGGTCCTCGTCGACGGGGAGCCCGCGCGCGCCTCGATCGCGGTGCGCGCGGGCGCCGACCTCGAGATCCGGCCGGAGGAGCCGCCGCCGTCCGGCGCGGCCGCCGAGCCCGAGGTGGCCGTCCCTGTGGTGTACGAGGACGAGCACCTGCTCGTGATCGACAAGCCCGCAGGGCTCGTCGTGCACCCGGCCCGCGGGCACGCGTCGGGCACGCTGGTCAACGGGCTGCTCGCGCTGCCCGGGTTCGCGCTCGCGCCCGCCGATCCGCGCGATCCGGCGGGCCACCTCCGCCCCGGGATCGTGCACCGGCTCGATCGAGGCACGAGCGGCCTGCTCGTCGTGGCCAAGGACGAGCCCACGCGCGAGGCGCTGAAGGAGCGGTTCGCGCGGCACGCCATCGAGCGCGAGTACGTGGCGATCGTGGGCGGCGAGGCGCGCGAGGCCACCTACGACACGCTCCACGGCCGCCACCCGACCGACAGGCTCCGCTTCACGTCGTGGATCCGCGACGGAGCCGGCGCCCCCGGCGCGCGCGCGCCGCGCCGCGCCGTGACGCACGTCCGCGTGATCGAGCGGCTCGGCGGCGCGGCCACGGTCGTCGCGTGCTCGCTCGAGACGGGCCGCACCCACCAGATCCGGGTGCACCTCGCCGAGCGCGGCGGGACGCCGATCCTCGGAGATCCCCTCTACGGCAAGCCGCCGAAGAGGCCCGAGCTGCGCGCGATCTCCGAGGAGCTGGGGCGGCAGGCCCTCCACGCGCGCGTGCTCGGGTTCAGCCATCCCGTGACGCGCGCGCCGGTGCGGTGGGAGAGCCCGCTGCCAGCGGACATGCTCGACGCGCTCGATCGGCTGCGGAGGCTCGCTACCAGATCTTCGATTTGATGTGACCCTTGGACTTGATCAGGATGTCCACGAGGGCGCGGTCGTAGAAATTCTTCTGGTAGAGATCGGGCGAGACGCGGCTCTTGTAGAGGGCGCGCCCCTCCTCGATCTCCTCGGTGAGGACGTTGAAGAGGTCATCCTGCTGGATGCCCTGCACGATCTTCTCCTCGTTGTAGAGCGAGAGATCGCTTGCGATGGCGCGCGCGAGGCGTCGCGCAGCCTCTTCCGTTTCAATCAAGGGCATCGGTCTCTCCTCCAGGGTTCGCCAGCCGGGGGCACGCGCTCCCGAGCCGAGGGGCGCCTAGGATGCAGCAGCGCGGGCGGCGCTGTCAAAGTCGCTCACGCTCCCGACGCGGAGGGCGGCGCGGAAACCGTGCTGCCAGCGGCGCCGGCGCCGCCGCTGCCGCTGCCATCCATGGCGCGCGGCGCGCCGGCGCGATGCCGCTCCGGGTCCTGCCGCGCCGCGGCGAGGGCGGCGAGCCCCGTGAGGAGCGGGAAGACGACGAGCGCGTAACGACCCGCGCCGAAGAACACGGCGTGGGTGAGCGCGGTCGCGGCGAGGACGGCGAGCGCGGCGCCGGCGAGCACAGGCGCCCGGAGGAGCGCGCGCCCCTCGAGCAGCGCGAGGCCGAGGAGCGCGAGGTATCCCACCCAGGCATGCACGTGCAGCGCGGCGACGACGCCCACGGCGAACAGCGCGAGTCGCGCGAGGGCGAGCCCGCGATGCGCGAGCGAGAGCTCGCGGGCGCGGCCCCCGAGCGCGCCGGGCGCCGGCGCCGAGCGGCGCAAGGCCCACACGAGGGCGAGGAGGAGGACGGCGCGCTCGAAGGCGGTCTCGACCGCGCCGAGCGCGACCTTGGCGGCCTCGCTGAAGGCCGCCGGGTTCGAGGCGTGCAGGTACCATCCGGCCGCGCCGCAGTAGTCGAACGTCGCCGCGAGCTTCCGGGGCATGAGCCCGAGCCAGGTGCCGGGGTGCTCCACGATGAACCGGCGCGCCTCGCGGCCGAAGCAGGCGTCCTTGCCGGCCTCGTCGAAGACGTCGCGGCAGGCCTCGGGCACCTGGATCGGCGACCAGGCGCCGGTGGAGGCCGGGTCCGCGCCGATGAGGAGGTTCCAGCCCCCGTTCACGCTGACCAGCGCGCACCGGTCCATCCGCGCGCAGTTGCGCGCGGTCCACGGCGCGCAGACGAGGAGCGCCGCGATCACGGTCAGCAGGATCGGCGCCGCGCGGCGCGCCGCCCGCGCAGCCTGTGCCGCGCGGCCCCGCGGGGCGGGCGCTCCGCTGGATCGAGGGGGGTCGCCGGGCGCAGGACCCAAGAGGGCGAGGCCGGCGAACACGGGCGCCAGCACGAGCGTCTGCGGGCGGACCAGCGTGGCCATGCCCACGAGCAGGCCGAGGACGACGAGCGGGGCGAGCGCGGGGCGGCGCTCGCGCGCCCACGCGGACGCCCACGCCGCGCAGGCGACGAGCGAGCCGGTGACCCCCTCGGTCATGAGCGCCGGGGTGTACGCGACGAGCCCGGGATGGAGCGCGACCAGCGCGCCCGCGAGCGCCGCCACGGCGCGCGATCGCGGCGCGGCGCGGGCCGCCAGGCGGTGGACGGCGAGCGCCCCGAGCGCGCCGAGCACGGCGTTCAGCAGCATCGCGCCCGCGGGGTGCGTGCCGACCAGCGCGTACAGCGCGCCGACCGCGCCTGGATAGCCGACCGGATAGTGCGCGGCGTACGTGACGACGCCGTCGGGCCACAGCCAGGTGTAGCCGAGCCCCGCCGCGATCCGCTCGGCGATGCGCTGGTAGTAGGTGGCGTCGGCGGTGGGCGGGAACCGCCCGGCCGCCCAGGCGACGACCGCGACCCGCGCCGCGAGGGCGAGGGCGAAGATCGCGACCCCGTCGCGCCGACGCGGGGCGGCGGGCGCGTCGCCGCTCATGACGGGCGCGCGGGCGACAGCGGGAAGCGCGCGAGCAGGCCTGTGGCCCGCAGCGCGGCGATCACCTCGCACGCGGGCAGGCCGACGACGTTGGAGTACGAGCCGTCGATGCGCGCGACCGCGAACGCGCCGACGCCCTGGATCGCGTAGGCGCCGGCCTTGTCGAGGCCCTCGCCGGTCGCCGCGTAGGACGCCACCTCGTCGTCGCCGAGCGCGCGGAAGCGCACCCGCGTCATGACGGTCTCGGCGTGGAGCGCCTCGTCGCGGCCCGGGACGGCGGCCGCGGCGAGCTCGATCCGGCCGCCGCCGGCGATCGCGAACCGGGTCCAGACCTGATGCTCGCGCCCAGAGAGGGCGCGGAGCATGGCGCGGGCGTCCGCCTCGTCCCGCGGCTTGCCGAGGGGGGTTTCGTCCAGGATCACCGCGGTGTCCGCGACGAGGACCGCGCCGGCCCCGACCGCTTGCTGCAGGCGGCGCGCGGCCGCGAGCTTCGCCAGCGTGATGCGCTCCAGGTAGGCCGCCGCGCTCTCGCCGGGGCGGCCCGACTCGTCGACCTCGGCCGCCGCAACGCGGAGAGGCAGGCCGAGCGTGGTCAGGATCTCCCGCCGGCGCGGCGAGCCGGAGCCGAGCAGGAGCGGATGCGATTCGTCGATCATGGGCGTGCGAGCGCGGGGGGCGCCGGCCCCAGCCGCGCATCGTCCTAGCACGGCTCGAGAGGGACCGCGGGGCACAGCGCGCCCCGGCGCCTCGAGCGCCCTCCGGATCGCGCCGGGACGATTGCTGTTTTGACTCTCACCCCGGCAGTAGTAGAGGGTCGGGCGCGATGCGCGCCAACCGGAGGCAGCCGGCACGATCAGGCCTCCCGCTGCTCTTGGCCTCCGGGCTCTTCGTGGCGGGTCTCCTCCCGACGCCGGCGCGCGCGGACGAGTGCGCGCCGGACCACGGGCTGTCGGGCTGCATCGACGCCGACAACCTCTGGCCCCACGCTGGCGGCGGCCCGTTCTTCGCCGTGGGCAGCACGGCGACGACCCCGAGCGCGAAGGCCTCGTTCGGCCTCGTGACGAGCTATCTGTCGCGGCCCGTGGGCCTGCGCGTCGCCTCGCCCGACCCCGAGGGGACGGTCGTTCACCTCCTGGACAACATGGTCGACGCGACCTTCCTCTGGTCGCTCGGCCTCACCGATCGCCTCGAGGTCACGGTCGCCGCCCCCGTCACGCTGTACCAGGACGGCGCCGGCTTCTCCGACGTGCACGGCACCGACGCGGAGCTGCCGCGCAGCGTGCTGCGCGACGCGCGCCTCGGCGCCGCGCTCTCGATCGTGCCGCCGCCCCAGCGCGGCCCCCTCGACGGCTTCTCGCTCGCCGCGCGCCTGGAGCTGGGCCTGCCCACCGGCGATGGGAGCGTGTTCGCCAGCGCCGGGACCGCCACCTTCGCGCCGAGCGTCGCCGCGGCGTACCAGCGCGGCCGCCTCCGGCTCGGGGCCGAGCTCGGCGCGCGGCTCCGCGGGTCGAGCGCGCTGGCGAGCACCGAGGTCGGCTCGCAGCTCCTCGGCGCGCTCGGCGCCGCGGTCGACGTGCTGCCGGACCGCTGGCTCACCGCCTCCGCCGAGGCGTTCGCCCTCTACACGCTGGCCGAGCAGCCCGCCGGAGACGCGGCGCTCGTGCCGGCGGAGTGGATCCTCTCGGCCACGAGCGCCCCGCTGCTCGCCGGCGATCTCTCGCTGTCCGCGGGCGGCGGCGGCGCCCTCCCCCTCGCCGGAGCGGGCGCGCTCACCGCGCCGCGCTTCCGGCTCAACCTGGCGCTCCGCTACGCCCCGACGGGGCGCGACGCCGACGCGGACGGCGTCCTCGATCGCGACGACCGCTGCCCGCTCGTCGCGGAGGACCGCGACGGCTTCCACGACGGCGACGGCTGCCCTGACCCCGACAACGACGGCGACCGCATCCCCGACGAGCACGATCGGTGCCGGGACGAGCCCGAGACGATCGACGGCTTCCAGGACGGCGACGGCTGCCCCGACGCCGACGACGACAGCGACGGCGTCCCCGACGACGCCGACGCCTGCAGGAACGCCCCGGAGGATCGCGACGGCTTCGAGGACAGCGACGGCTGCCCCGATCCGGACAACGACGGCGACCGCATCCCCGACGAGCGCGACATGTGCCCGAACGGCGCCGAGGACGTGGACGGGTTCCGGGACAGCGACGGCTGCCCCGATCCGGACAACGACATCGATCAGGTGCCCGACGCCGACGACGAGTGCCCAGGCGAGCCCGAAGATCGCGACGGCTTCCAGGACGACGACGGCTGCCCCGAGCCCGACAACGATGAGGACGGCGTGGCCGACGCGGTCGACGCGTGCCCTGTGGCCGCCGAGACGATCGACGGGACGAGCGACGCCGACGGCTGCCCCGAGCCCGGGGGCAGGTCGCTGCCGCGGTGGTCCGGCGAGCGGGTCATGCTCGACGGTCTGGTCCGCTTCCCCGCGGCGAGCGCGCGCGTGCCCCCCGCGTTGATGGCCCAGATCGGCATGATCGCCCAGCTCTTGCGCGGGCGCATGCCCCTCGATGTCGTCATCGTGGAGGCGTACCCCGATCGCCAGGGGGATCAGTCCGCGCGCGCGCTCGATCTCGCCGGCGCGCGCGCAAGCGCCGTCAAGGAGCTCCTTGCCGGCGCAGGCATCCCGGCGGACCGGATCACGGCCGCCGCCGGCGATTCATCGACCCAGCGCGCACCGGGCGCGCCCCAGATCGAGGTCACGGCCATCCGTGCTCGGCGCTCGAAAGCAAACCCTCGAGCGCCGGACGCAGCCGCCTCGACGACCGGAGAGAAGAAACAGCAATGATTGTCCTCGAGGCACGCCGTGCCCGTCATTTGATCGTCCGCCTCGATCGAGGCGAAGAGCTCCCTGCCGCGCTGGTGCGCGCCCTCGACGAGGCGGAGGCGCGCGCCGGCTGGGTCGAGGGGACGGGCTCGCTCGAGCGAGCCGAGATCGCTCTGTTCGACCAGGCCTCCCGCACCTACGCGAAGACGCGCGTCCTCGACGGCCCGTGCGACGTGGTGGCGCTCTCGGGGAGCATCGCGCTCCAGCAGGGCGAGACCTCGCCCCGCCTGTCGGCGACGCTCGCCCGCGAGTCCGGCGTCGGCCTCCAGCTCGCCGCCGGGGAGCTCGTGTGGGCGCGCGTCTACGGGCTCGAGCTCCGCGTCACCGTGTTCGACGACGTGCCGCTCGTGCGGGCTCCTGACGATCGCACGGGCCTGTTGCAGCTCGCGGCCCAGTCCTCCACGACCCCGGCGATCGTGAGTGAGCCGCCCCGCTCCGTGCCTCCGGCGCCGGCCGCAGAGCCGCCCCGCACCGTGCCCCCGTCCTCCGGCGCAGAGCCGGTCCGCACCGCGCCCTCGACCTCCGGCATCGAGCCGCCCCGCACCGCGCCCTCGATCTCCGGCGCAGAGCCGGTCCGCTCCGCGCCCCCGGCCTCCACTCTGGAGCCCGCCGCCTTGCCCCTGCCCCAGCGCCCGGTCCGTCGTCGCCAGGAAGAGGAGATCTATCCGGAAGTGGGTGACGGCGTGACCCACTTCCACTTCGGCGAGTGCATCGTGATCAGCTCCGACGGCGAGCGGATCCGCCTCCGCCAGGAGCGCGACGGCCGCGTGCGCGAGGTCTCGCTGACGATGCTCCGCATCGAGACGCCCACCGTGGACGCGGCGACGGGCAAGAGGCACTTCCGCCTCGCGCGAAAGAACTGAACGGGCCTCGCGCCGCCTCGAGGGGGCCGAGGCGGCGCGGAGACGCGGCCGCTCAGAAGACGCGCTGGGCGACGTTGATGGAGTCCCCTGCCTGGAGGGGCACGTCGGGGATCTTGTTGTCGATGATGTCCTCGACCGAGACGGTGGCGAACACCGTCTTGCCCTGGGACCTCCTGCGAATCGTGACGCGATCCTTGTCCGCGATGCTGTTGAACCCCCCGGCCATCGAGATGGCGCGGAGCAACGTCATGCCAGGCTGGAGCGGCAAGGACCCGGGCTTCTGCACCTCGCCGAGCACCTCGACCCGCTTCGAGTTGTACTCCTTGATGCTCACGCTCACGCTGGGATCGGTGAGGATCTGCCCCTCCATGAGCTTCGCGCGCACGAGCTCCGCGAGCTCCTGCGGCTCGAGGCCCGCGACCTTGAGCCGCTTCACGTAAGGGAAGTCGACGGTGCCATCCGGAGCGACGGTGAACGTCGTGGGGAGCTTGTCCTCGCCGACGATGCGGAGCTCGAACACGTCTCCGACACCGATGCTCGTCGCCTCCACGGGCGGAGGCAGGTTCACCGGCTCAGGCTGACGCGCCGAGCAGGCGGAGATCAAGAGCGCGAGCGCCGCGGCCAGCCACCTCTCAAAACGCCGCATCACATGAACCAACGCACGCCCAGGTAGGCCTCGAACTGCTGCCACCCGAGATGGTTCTCCACGTTCCCGTCGACCCCGCGCGCGGTCAGAGCGGTGCTGCTGACGTTGTTCCCGTACCGGATGGTCGAGTTGATCCCGAGGGCGTCCGTGATCCGATACTCGCCGAACAGAGAGGCATCGATGCGGACATCCGTCCAGGAAGGCTCAGCCACCAGGCTGGGGGTCTCCGGCGCGCCAGGGTAGACGATCGCCGCCACGCCGCCGTCGGCGATGAGCAGGAAGCGCCCGCCGAAGAAGTACGTCAGCTTCAGGTAACCGCGGTTGCGCTCGTAGTAGGTCCAGAGATAGCTATCGTGGAAATCGCGCGTGAAGCCGGCCGAGAGCGACGACAGCGCGAGCGTGGCGGCCTCCGGATCGGCCGAGGGGTTGGGCGTCAAGAACCACTTCAGCTCGAGCTGGCCGATGACGCTGTCGAAGTCGTTCACGGCGTCGACCTGGCCCTCTGCCGTGTAGAAGCTCGCGCCCCAGCCGGCCATCGCGAGGAGGCCGAACGACGGGGTCACAAGGCCGTTGATCCCGATCTGCGCGCGCAGCGGATGAGACGAGAGCTGCGAGGTCGGGTTCGGGTAATCGACGAACCCCAGCGACGCGTCGTAGATGAGCGCGGTGCGCGGCAAGAACCGCCAGCGGCCCCGCGTGCGGATCGAATGGTGCAAGTTGGTCAGGCCGCTGAACTCATCCACCTCGAAGAACGTGCCGAGGAAGCGATAGCCCAGCCGCCAGTCGAGCAGCCCCCCGCCCGGCGTCCACACGAGCTCCGCCCCCGCGTTCGCGTGGATCCGCCGGAAGCTTTGGTTCGAAATCCCGAGATCGGAGGAGGCGATGGTCCGGCCGAGCGACCCATCGAGGACCACGGACCACGGTCGTCGAGGCAGGATCGTGAGGCTGGCATCGAGCAGCCCCCCGATGTTCCGCTGATCGCTCAGCCGATCCTGCCCTGTCTCGGTGCCGGAGACCGGGAAGAACTCCTCGTAGGTCGCGGCGATACCGCCGCGGAACTCCACGTCCGGCGGCGGCGCGTCGGGCGTCACCTCCAGGCGCTGTCGGCTGAGCGTCGACAGCGAGAAGGACGGCGTGATCCGGAGCCGCATCGACCCCACGGGCCCGCGATCGAGCGAATCGATCACGTCATCCTCGGCCCTGCGGAAGAAGTTCGAGTCATAGCCGAACTCCGCGGCGACCCCGGGGTGCAGCTCCAGATCGCCGGCGCGTATCCCTATACCCTCGGTATAGCGACGATCCTTGAGCCAGGGCTGATCCTGCGCGAAGGCCAGCGCCGGGGACAGAGTGAACGTGCAGACGGCAGCGGCTATGATGGGACGAAGTTTCATCGCCTATTGGGCAGTGGCAATCCGGGAGAGGCGGTCGCCTACCTAAAACAGCTACTGCACGCAGGCGGCTCGATGATGATCTCGCTGACGGGGTATTCGGAAGGATCCTCCTTGGGGAGGTTCGGATCGATCGTCGCTGTCACAGCGCTGTCGCCGATGAAGCCAGCCTCCTGACCGATGCACTGGTTGGCCTCGGCCGTCAGCTGCTCAGTCCGCTGGCGCAGGACCGTCAGGATCGTGAATTCATGGTTGGAGAGATCGGCGTCCCGCCGATTCACGGCGAGCTCCAGCCCCTGTCGCCGCTCGCGGGCGGACCGGATGGCGACATCGATCTGATTCAGCTTGTCGTTGAGACAGAGCGTCTTCACGACATCGCGCTGCGAACGGGCCGTCTCGAGCTGGCGGCGCACCGAGGTGCGGGCGCCATCCATCCGGGCAAGGAAGGTCTCGCTCTGGGCAAGCTGCTCGGCCGGGGAGAGCGTGACCTGCCGCGCAAGCCCCGCAGATGCATCCGGCGGAGGCGCCGTCTGCGCCTGCGCAGCAGCAATGCCATGGCCGACCACGATCGAGATCAGCGCCACTGCTGCAAAGCCGGGGATCTGTTCGCGCTTCATCCAAGCCTCCGGAAGTCAGGCCCGCGAAGTATAAGTGCGGGCAGACGTGGTTGTCAAAACGCAATGAGCGTGCCGGGTAGCCAGCAGATCGAACCCATCAGGCGAATCCGTACGAGGTGCTCCCTCCTTGGATGCGTGAGACCGGCACGCCATTCAACTTCGGGCGAAGGCGAAGCGGATGAGGATGGCGGCCAGATCAGGGCCAGAGGCAGAGATCGGGGCTATTGGCTCACGAAAGTGACAGGGATCACAATCGTCGCGCCACCACCCTCCGGCGGCGCGAACTGCGCGCTCTGGACCCGGGCGACCACGCAGGAGATCACGGTCCCGGAAAGGGTGGATCCGCCCGAGGGCGTCGCCGAGAGCACCTCGCCGTTGGGGCCGATCCTTGCGGTGATCCTCACCGAGCCCTTCATGGTCGGATCTTCCTGAAGACCTTTGTTGTAGCAACGACGGAATCCCGCCGTCATCCTGGCGACGACGGCGGGGGCGTTCGAGACGCTCCCGCCAGAGACCGCGGCGCCGCCGACCTGGGCGTTGCCCACCGGTCCCTTGACCGCCTGGGCCGAGCCTGCGGTCGCCGGACCGCTGGTCCCCGTGTTGCCGATGGTCGCGAGCCCTCCGCCGCCGGCGGTGCCTGGCCTCACCGTGCCCCCGCCCGAGGAGCCCATGTTCAGGCCCGCCACGCCCCCTTTTCCGACGCCGGCCCCGGAGGCGGCTGCGTTCTCCAGGAGACCGGTCGGCACGTCCCCCGAGCTCAGGACGCTGGAGGTCGCGTTCCCGCTCGAGTTGAGCGCCGCCAGCATCTGGACGTCGAGCTGCGCGAGCTCGTTGGCGATCGCGGACGCGCGGGCGTCGCTCATGCCGCCGGAGCCCTTCCCCGGGCTGCCCGCGCCACCCTTGCTGCCGCCGCTGGCCGCCTTGGGCGCTTCGACCGTGGCCGCCGCGGTCGCGGCCGGCGCGTCGACCGTCTCCTTCGGCTGCTCGACCGGCGGCGGAGGCGGTAGCTGCTTCACGGACTCGAGCAGCTGCGCCACATCGACCTCATCGTCGACGACCGGGTCCATCCAGTCGGAGTAGATCGACCCCACGGCGCCGAAGTGGAACAGGAACGAGAACGCCGCGATGATCGTGGTCGTCCAGTCGATATCGCTCGCGATGCCCGACTTCACCGACACGGGCAGCTGCGGCTTGGGCTGCACCGGCGGCGGCGCCACGAACTGGAACAGGAACGTCGTCTCCCCCACGACGATCTTGCCGCGCGCCTCCTCGCTGAGCTGGACCTGAAACGCCTGGGTGTTGCCCACCGTCACGCGCTTCGCGGACGACTTGAGCGCGGAGAGCTCCGAGACGCCGGCCTTGAAGGCGACCCGACCGGTCATCCCCTCCAGGAAATTGAGGAAGTACTCGCCCCCCACGAGCTCGAACAGCCGAAAGCTCGGCGGGATGCTCTTGCTCGGGATGACGAACATGCTCTTTTCGCTGGGGCCGATGGTGACGTGCGTGCGCTGCTTGATGACGCGCTCCTCGATCACCTTTCCCCCCTGAACCAGGCCGATCCGGAGGACCTTGGGCCCCGTCGCCTGCGGGATGGCCCGCATGACCGCGGTCATCTGCCCGGGCTGCCCGGGACGTGACGGGGTGGGGTGCGGTTGCTGCTGGGTCATGGCAAGGGCCTCCGAGCGAGGGGGGACGAACCAGGGGCCGACGCCGACCGCAATCGGCAGGCGAAGCCGCGCCCCGCGGCCCGGCGGAGACCGGGCCTCGATCCGCGGAGAGAGCGCTGCACGGGTGACAGAACCACAGTTCCGGCGAGGGTACATGGACACGCTGTGGCGGTCCAGGAGCGCGCGCCGTGCGGAGGGGGCTCAGGGGTGCTTGCGGCGCGCGCGGCGTGACGATGCGGACGGCGCCCTGGCGACGCCGTCGAGCGCCGCTTCGTCGACGAGCGCCGCGGCGACGAGCGCGTCGATCGCCTCGCGCTGGCGCGCGGCGGCGGCCCGGCCGGCGCGCCCCGCCGCGGCCGACGCGATCGCGCCGGCGGCCCCCACGCCGAGGACCAGCGCGATGACCGATGGACCGCCCCGCGCGAGGAAGGAGAGCGTGGCCAGGAGCAGCGCGCCGAGCGCCGACAGGCGCGCCGCCGCAGGGGGCCATCCGGCGCCGACGTCGAGCCGCTGCTCGACCTCGGCGAGGAGCTCGTTCGCCGCCGCGATCTTCGCGCGGGGGTCGGCGGCGGTCATGACCGCGACGGAGAGCCGGTGCTCCCAGCTCTCCGGCGGCGACCGCCTCGCCAGCTCGGCCAGCCTCGCCTCGCCCGGCACCGCGCGGAGCGAGCGCGCGAGCTCCCTCGCGTCCCCGCAGGTCGCGCGCGCGATCCGCGCCGGGTGCTTCCAGGAGATCGCGGCGCAGGCGCCGCTCATCGCGAGCGAGAGCGCAGCGAAGAGCGCGGCGGACACGGCGCCGCCTAGAACGGCTCCTTGAAGATCGCCTGCTCGATGCGGTCCAGGAACGGCTGCCGCAGCTCGGCGAGCGTGAGCTTCGGCTGGATCCGGCTCACGTCGACGGCCGCGATCGGCTTCTGGATCCGGCCGGTGATCGTCACCTCGGCGAGGGTGATGACCCCGCGCTGCTTGCCCTTCTCCTGCGCGTCGGCCCGTCCGCCGTGGCCCAGGATCGCCAGCAGGACCGAACCCAGCGCCAGTGACCTGTACATGCTCATGGTGTCCCTCCCGTGTCGGTCGCGGCGTCCACCACGCCGCCGTCCGCCGCCGCGGCAGGGGGCGCGGGCGCCACCGGCTGCGCCGCGGCCGCCGCCGCCTCGAGCTCGCCTTGCTTGAGCTTGGCGCGGTTCAGGAGCTCCTCCGAGTCGTCGCGCTGGCCCTTGTTGCGCAGCTCCTGGAACTTCGTGAGCGACTGGATGGCCGCCGTCACCTGCTGCTTCGGCGTCATGCCGGGGACGCTGGGGGCGAACAGGTAGAGCAGGCCGAGATCGTAGTGGACCTGGGGCAGGTTCGGGTTGCGGGCGAGCACCCAGTCGAACTCGCGCTTCGCCTCGACGTAGCGCTCGAGCAGGCGGTAGGCGTCCCCGAGGTTGAGGTGCGCGGCGAGGTGCTCGGCGTCGAACCGGATGGCCCCCTCGAGGAGCGGCAGCGCCTCCTGGGCGTTGCCCGCCTCGAGCAGGAAGGTCGCGAGCTGCACCCGCGCCTCGACGAGGTCCGGGCGACGCGCCACCGCCTTGCGGAACTCCTCCATCGCCGCGGCGCGTTGCCCCTGCTCCCGGTAGATCAGGCCCCGGAGCAGCAGCGCCTCGGCGTTGTCCCTGTCGCGCGGCGGGTTCTCGCTGACCGGCTCGAACCCGTCCAGGATCGCCTGGAGCGCGTACAGCGCGAGGTCGAGGCGCCTGTTCCTGTAGTGGTCGCGCGCGATGATGACCATCGCCGGCCGGTAATCCGGGTTGATCTTCAGCGCCTCCTGCGCGAGCCGCTGGGCCGAGCCGGTGTCCCTCTGGAGCGACTCGATCTCGGCGAGCGTCGCGGTGATGGCCGCCGACTTCGGCACCTGGCCGCGCTTCTCGTTCAGGAGCCGCTCGGCCTCGCCGAGCTGGTCCTTCCTGGCGAGCAGCATCGCGTACGCGATGATGGCGGGCTCGTAGTCCGGCACGATCGTGAACGCCTGGCGGTAGCTCGCGCCCGCGCCGCTGTCGCGCAGCCGCTCCTGCACCACGCCGAGCGAGTAGAAGGCCTGGTGCGCGCGCGGGTCCGCCTGCGTCGCCTGCGAGAACAGGGCCCGCGCGCTGGCGAGGTCGCCGATCGCGAAGGCCTGCAGGCCGCTCTGGTAGAGCGCCGCCGCGCGGGCGTTCATGGCCGGATGCGCCCCCTGGGCGGGCTGATCGTACGGCCGCATCGAGCTCGGCGCGTCGCTCATGCCGTACGGCGCCAGGCCCGGCGGCGCGGCGGCGCCGGGCCCCGCGGGGTGGGTGGGCGCCCTGGGAGGCGGCGTCGCCTCGTCGCCGCAGGAGGCGGCGGCGAGCGGCGCCGCGAGGGCGAGCAGGGCGGCGAGGACGGCGTCAGGGAGGCGGCGCTTCATGGGACGACCGGCAGGGGCAGGGGGAGTCCGTCGGGCGCGAGCGGCGGGGTCATGCCGGGCCGCGTCCGGAGGAAGATGCCGTCCTTGTACTCGAACGGGCGCTTCGTCTCGGGGTCGATGACGCCCTGGCTCCACGCGCGCAGCTTGGCGTCGCCGAGGATGTCCGTGAAGAACGCGAGCCGCTGGATCGCGTGATCCACGGCCGGATTCCGGATCTTCCACGCCTTCGCCCAGACGACCGACTCGACGTAGAACTTGACCATCGCCTTGTCGGCGTCGTCGAGGAGCCGCTCGCGGGCGGCGCGCCACTGCTCGCGCCGGTTCTGGCGGAGCGCGTCGGCCGTCTCCTGGAGATCCTCGCGATCGCTCGTCTCGGCGAGCTTGAGCAGCCGCTCTTCCTTGTCGGTGTAGAGCCTGAGGCCCGGCGGACGAGCGTTGTAGAGGCCGGTCCGGCAGGAGTCGTAGAGCGAGCCCTGCCGCGCCCGCGCGGCCACCGACCAGGGCCGCGACTCGTAGGTGGTGATGACCTCCTGGAGCTCCTTCCAGTACCTGTCGTTGGCCTTGACGAGATCGGCCTCGAAGGCCTTCTTCACCCGGTCGATCACGCCCTCGTAGCGGTGGTGCCCCGTGTCGTAATCGAACTCGGCCTTGATTCGCTCATCGATGGCCTTGTAGGCGCACTCCGCGGCCATGTCGGCCTGCACCGACCCGAGGACCTTCGCCGTGTCGCCCGCGGCGGAGCGCCGGAACGCCGTGAACGCGTTCATGGTGTTCCTGCACCAGTCGCGCGCCTTCGGATCGCCGCCCGCGGCGCGCATCTTGGACGCGTGGTACGCCGCCTGGACGACATACCCGCTCGCGGCCGGGTTGTTCTTGTTGGCGGTGTAATACGCCTCCATCGACTGCATCGCCTTGTTGCGCGCGGCCCGGTTCGGGCCCTCGTCGGAGCCGCGCTCGTCCCAGGCCTTCATGTCCGCCGACGCGACCAGGAAATCGATGTCGGCCTTCTGCTCGGGGGGCGGGCTCAGGCTCATGAACGTGGCGCGCGATGCGGTCATTTTGTCGCGCTCACCGTTGTTCGCGTGGAGCAGCACCGCGTTCCGGGCCGCGTCCCGGCGCGCCGCCTGCTCGAACCGCGTGTTGCGCGCGATGGTGTCGTAGGTCTCGGCCGCGCTCCGGTAGTTGAAGAACAGGACGTACGCGGCGGAGAGCGCGTCGTACGCCTGCTTCAGGTACTTCACCCGCTCGGCATAGCGCTTCGGATCGGGGACCTTCGGGGGGGTCGCCTCCGGGTCGCCCTTCTCGAGCTTCGCCAGGTTCTCCTCGCTCCCGTACTCCTTGATGAACAGCGAGTACATGGCGATGGCCTGATCGTAGTCGCCGACCTGCTTGTAACAGTAGGCCCCGTTCATGGCGGCCTCCGGCGCCTCGTCGCGGGCCGGCGCCTTCTCGAGCGCGACCTTGTACAGCGCGGCCGCCTCGCGCCAGGCGGCGACGCGCTCCGGGCCGTCCGGCATCTTCTCGGCCTTCTCGAACGCCCGGGCAGCGTCGATGTAGTAGCCGCGCGAGATCGTCGGCCGGGCGATGTCGCCCTCCTTCAGCTTCTGCTCCTCGCTGACGGCGCAGCTCCGGGTGAGCGCCGCCTCGGCGAGCTTGCGGCTCTGCTCGACGTTGTTCTCGAGGTTCGACATCGTCGTGAGCCGCTCCCACGCCTTGTAGCCGAACTCCGTCTTGCCGCACTGCGCGTCGTAGATGGGCTCGAGCCGCCTGCGCGCCTCGGCGAACTGGCCGTAGAGGAAGTAGTAGTCGGCCGCCTGGAACGCGTACAGATCGATGTTCTTCGGGGCGTCGAGCGCGGGCGGGACGCGCTGGATGTACTCGTCGCGCGCGGTGACCGCGGCCTGCACCGGCCCGGGCAGCGGCTCGGCGACGACCCGCTGCTCGCTGCCCTCGCCGACGATCTTGACCTTCTCGCGCGGCTCGATGCCCTCGGCGCCGCCGGTCCGCTGGAACCGCTTGTGCTGGTCGAGGAGCGCCTGGTGGGCCGTGTCGACGACCATGTACGCTGCGGGCTGCAGGTACTTGTCGTCCTCGTTGGAGTCACGCACGCCGATCGCCGCGCGCCTCGCCGCGTCGACCTCCTGCGCCGTGGGCGAGCGATCCATCGCCACCGTGATGACGACCACCATGTGGAGCGCGTCGGCCAGCCAGTAGCGGCTCTCGTACGCGTCGGGGGCGTTCTCGTCCTGGCTCAGGTAGCCGGCCCAGCCCTGCGCGGCCAGGCGGTACTCGCCGAGCGCGCGCTCGAAGATCGGGTCGCGCGTCTCCTTCTCGTCGACGTTCAGCGCCTGCTGCACGAGGGCGCGCCCCGCGTTCGTGTGGTCGGCCGCGGCCCGCCGGAGCCCGCCGCGGACCAGCCGCTCGGCCGCCTGGATCGCCTCGGGGTCGTCCTTGTTGGCCTCGACCCACGGGGTCATCCCCACGTACTGGGCGAGCTTCGTGCGCGCCTCGAGCGCCTTCGCCGAGTTCAGCGCCCGCTCGGCCGTCCCCTCGCGCGACTGCGACGTGAGCGTGTCGTAAATGTCCGCGATCTGGTTCTGGACGACGGGCGCGTCGCGGTGCATCGGCCACTTCTGGAGGAGGATCTCGCTCACCTCGATCGTGTTCCGATACTGGTTGAGCTCCTTGAACTCCAGCGCGAGCGCCTTGTAGATCTCGACCGTCCACTTCTGATCTTGCGGGATCAGCCTCGGATCCTGGACACGCTCGATCGCGATCCGCATCTTCTGCTCCGCGATGCGGGGGTCGGTCTCGATATCGAGGACATCGTTCCTCGGGATGTAGGGCTCCTCCGGCCCGGGGCCGACGAAGTCCAGGTAGGTCAGCGAGCCAGCGATGTAGGTATACGCCTCCGCCCGGAAATCCGCGCCAGGATCCCCCGTCAGCTTCTCCTGCTCATCGGTGTAGCGGAGCAGCTCGATGAACTGGCGCACCGAGGTCTCGTAGCGCTGCTGCTTGAAGTACGTCCACGCGAGCTTGTACATCGCGACGCCGTGGACCGGGGGCTTCTTGTACTTGATCGACTGCCGGTATGCGGACTCGGCCCGGTTGTAGTTGAACGGGCCGCCGGCGCGGTCGATCTCGTTGAAGTGATAGTCGCCGATCTGCCACCAGACCTCGGCGATGTAGCGGGGCTCGGCGCCGAGCACCGTCTTCTGCGGGATCGGCTGGCACTCATCCGGGTAAGGATCGATGAAGGTCGTCTCGTCCTCGACGACGTCCGCATGCGCCCGCCCGGCCCGGCGCGCGGGCTGGCCCGCCCTGCCCGGCGTGGCGCCGATCGGCGTCGGATGGCGCGCCTCCCAGCCGGTCCAGTAATCGTCGTCGTGGTCCTGGGGGAGCTTGCCGACCGTGTCGCGCGTCGGGTCGTTCGGGTCGGGCTCGACCGGGTAGGGATACCTGTTGTGGCACACGAGCGAGCGCCACACCTGCTGCGCCTCCGGGAAGCGGGCCGAGTCGTTCAGCGCGTGGCCGAGGTAGTAATAGATCCCGGCGAGCTCGCGGTACTGCGGGAACTCGCGGATGACACGCTTGTAGAGCGCGATGGCCGGGAGCAGCGCCGCGCTGAGATCCTCGCTCGCGTCCGTGTCCGTGCGCGCGCGCTCCTCGTAGAGCGCGGCCAGGCGGAACATCGCGTCGGGGGTGTTCTCCGGGTGGGCGTTCGGGCCGCTGTAACGCTGGACGAACACCTCGAGGCGCCGGATCGCCTCTTCCCGGGCGTCGCGGAGCCCCTTCCTCTCCGTCTCGAGCTCCCGGTCGAGCGCCGAGAGGATGCGGCGGCGCCTGTCCTCGTAGTGGTGCTGGACGATGCGGGTGATGGCGCTCCGGTAATCGCGGGCCGCCTTCTCGTAGGCGGCCGCCTCCTTCTCGAGCGCGGCGAGCGCGGCGAGCTGCGCGGGCGTGGGAGGAGGAGGCGGCGGCGCCTGCTTGCGCCCCGTCGACACCGGCGGCGCGAAGGCGGGCACCTGCGGCGCAGGGGCGGCCCCGGCCGGCGCCGTGGCGCCCTGGGCCGTCGGCGCCGTGAGGGGCGCCGGCGCCGGCGCAGCCTGCGTCGCGGCAGGAGCGGCGGACGCCGCCGGCGCGGGCTGGCCGCCCGGCTGGGAGAGTGCGAGCGGCGTGACCGCGAGCACCAGGGCGAGGCTGGCCACCCCGAGCGCGCCGCGCGGGCGGCGGCGGCGCGGGCGGACGCCGCGCGGGCCGGGCGCGGCCCCTGATCCGAGCGACGGCGCCACGGCCCCCGCGCGCGGCGCCTCAGACGTCCGCGGCGCGCCCGCGCCGCCGTGCTCCTTGCTCACTTCTCATCCTCCGGATCGCCGCTGTCATCGAGGACCTCGTTGAGCTCCTCCCTGAGGACCCGATCCTCCCGGGCCCGCTCGACCTGCAGGCTGCGGACGCGCGTCATCTGCTCCTCGCGGACCTCCCACGCCTCCTCGGTGATGCCGACGTCGGCGCGCAGGATGATGTTCTTCAGCCTGTCGCGGACGAGGCCGAAGTTGCGCATCGCGACCTCGCCGACGACGAGGCGCGCCTCCCGGTCGAGCGCCTCGAGCTGCACCGAGTAGCCCACGACGTTCGCCGTCTCCCGGGCGACCGTCTGCCGGAGGCCCGCGGCCCTCTCGGCGACCTCCCCCTCGATGTCCCGGAGCGCCGCCTCGACCCGCGCGTCCGCGGCGTCGCCCGCGCGCAGCACGGGCGTGATCCGCCGCGCGTACTCCGCGAGATCCTGGCCGCCGGCGCCCGCCGCGGCCAGCTCGACCTCGCGCGTCAGCGCGTCGCGGTGGGCCCTGCGGACCTGCGCGTCCTCGATGAAGCGCTGATCGCCGAAGCCGACCTGGACCCGGCCCGCGCTGATCTGCTTGCGGAGCACCTCCGTCTGCTGGCGGTAGACCGCGAGGTCGCGCTCGTTCTGCGCGAGCTCGTGCTCGAACCGCGCGGTGCTCGCGGGATCCCGGACGACCCCCGCCTGCGGGCCCTCGCGGAGCACCCGCCTGAGGCCGTTGATCGTCGCCTGGAGCGTGTCCATCTGCAGCGTCAGCTGCTGCAGGCGCTGGGACTGCGTGTTCCACTGCTTGATCGCCTGCGCCTCGCGCTCCTGGAAGTCCGCGTCCGCGACGGGCACCTGGGAGAGGCGCCGCTCCAGCGCGCGCCGCCGCGCGCGCGCGCTGCCGATCTCGCCCGAGAGCGAGCCGTCCTCCACGTCGTCCATGCCCTGGCCGAGCGCGAGGCGCGCCAGCGCGACCCGGTTGAGCAGCGCGAGCGCCCGCTCCTCGCCGGCCTTGAGCTCCGGGAACGCGCGCACCCGGTTGGGCGAGGTGAGCACGGCGTTCAGCTTCTCGATCATCTCGTTCGACTGCTTGATCAGCTCGCGGCAGCGGTTGATGTCGTCGATCACCGCGAACGCCGCCGGGCCGTCCTCGGCCTCGCGCGCCCATTGCACCGCGAGCGGCGGGAGCGCGGAGGTCGTGTCCAGCGCCTCGATCTGCTCCTGGCTCAGCTTGTCGTAGTAGACCGCGGGATCGCTCGTCGCGCCGAGGAAGGCGTCGACGCGCGCGCGCATCGGGTCGTACGTGGCGCGGACCCCCTCGTACACCCTGAGCGACTTCTCGAAGCGGCCGGCGCGGAGCATCAGGTCGCCGCGGAGCAGCGAGCCGTCCGCGATGTTCTGGCTATCCGGCTCGGCGATGGCGAGGATCTCGAGCGACCGCTGGGCGCGGTCGACGTCGCCCAGGCGGACGTACACCCAGGCGAGCTCGTAGAGCATGGTCCCGAACTCGGGCGAGGCGCGGTCGATGTGGCCGTACGCCTGCACGGCCTGGGCCCACTGGTCGGCCTCGTAGAAGAGCCGCCCGATCGCGAGCCACGAGAGGTCGATGACGCGCCGGTGCTCCGGGGTGTCGGGCGGCAGCTGCGTCACCTTCTGGAACAGGTCGATGGCGGCGACGTAGCGCGTCTTGGGCACCGGGAGGGGCGCCTCGTCCTCCCTGGGCGGCTCCGGCGGGGGCGTCGCTTCCTTCACCGCGATCAGGGCGAGCAGGTATCTCGCCTGGTGGTAGTACTCGCTCCGCGGGTCGACCGCCCCGAGCGCGGCCTTCGCGCCGGCGAGGTCCTTCTTCACGTAGAGGCCCTTGCCGCGCGCGTACGAGAGGGCGCTCCCGGCCGCGGTGGGCGGGACGCCGTCCATCGACGCGAAGATGGCGTCGAGGGCGTCGTGGTCCTTGAGCCGGAGGCAGATGTCCACGAGCCGGCCGAGCGCCTTCTCCTGGTAGGCGGCGAACCGCGGCTCGGCGCCGCTCGCGACGATCCGCTGGAAGGCGCGGCGCGCCGAGAGGTACTGCTTCGAGCGGAAGTACGTCTCGCCGAGCAGCGTCAGCGCGTCGGGGAGGGCCGTCGGATGCTCGGGGTACTTCTCGACGACCTCGTTCAGCACGTTGGCCGCGCGCGCGTAGTCCCTGGAGCCCATCAGGAGGACGGCGTCCGCGATGCGCTGGGACGCGGTGCGCTCCTCGCCGCGCGATTTCTGGATGGCCGCCTGGATGGCGCCGAGCCCGGAGGCGACGCCGCGGATCTGCTGAGAGGCGCTCGTGTACGCGCGCTCGGAGTCCAGGGCCCACGCCTCGGAGGGGGCGGCGGTCGCGGCCGCGCCGAGCGTGAGCAAGCCAAGCAAGGCAGGGAGTACCCGCGATCCGGAGTCCCAGGTCATGGCGACTTGTCCTAACGAGCTCGATGCTACTTGCCACCCGCGGCGGCGGCCGGCTGCCCGGAGGTGTCCGAGAGGCCGCTCACGATCTTCTCGACGAAACGGACGGCGGGGCGCTCTTCGAGCGGGGTCGTGACCCCGCCCTTCTCGAACGCGACGGCCTGGAGGTTGATCGTCTTCCCCTCGACCGCGGTGAACGAGTGGCTGGAGCGCACCTCGAAGCGGTAGCCACGGAGATAGGAGAACACCCCGTAGCCGTTGCCCTGCAGGTTCACGAGCACCTGCAGCGTGTGGTCACCCGGCGGGACCGAACCGTTGAAGATCGGGATCTCGGCCTGCTCCGCGAGGGCGCCGGACTGATCGGTCTTGTTGTACTGGACGGCGCCGTCGAGCACGATGAGCACGCGGGTCACGCGGAACGCGCTTGACAGCTCGTTGTTGAACCGGATGGAGGCGCGCGAGCCGGCGCCGCCTCCGGAGAGGATGGTGTCGCTGAGGAGCGAGAGCCGCGTGTGGCTGCGGCGGATCTGCTCCTTGAGCTCGTCGATGCGCTGCTCCAGGTCCCGCAGCCGCACCGCGTACGTCGGCCCGTCCATCGCCGGCGCGGCGGCGGGCGCGGCCTTCGTCGTGGCCGGCGTGGCGGCGGGCGTGGCCGCGGCGCCGCCGGCGGGCGTGGCCGCGGCGCCCGTCGGGGCGGGCGCCGCGGAGGCGGCCGGCGCCGCGGAGGCGGCCGGCGCGCCCTGCGGGGCGGGCGCCGCGGACGCGGCGGGTGCATCGGCTTTGCCCGTCGCGCCGCCCGGGCTCTGGGCGAGGGCCGGCGTGACCATCAAGAACGAGGCCCCCACCCCCACTGCCAGCATCCTGATAAGTCGCATCGAAAGGCAACCTCGTGGTTTTACCCTCGTCGCAGAGGGGGGCGACCTCACGCCCGGTGCCCGGAGTCTAGTGGCGGCGGGCTTCGGAGCGCAACGACCTGGGCGAGCCCCCCGGCCCCGGTGGAGCGTTCCGTCGCTGCGCCGCAACGGCGGCGCGACATCGAGCAGCCGAAATCGTGCTGGTGCCCTGGCCCGGCGCACACCGTGGGGCGCCTATCCGGTCCGGCGGCGCGCTGTCCAGGAGCATTCCGTGCGGCCCAGGAGGGGTCCTCGCCCGGCCCCGCGCGCCCTGGCCGGCCCTCTCCGGGCGCCGCCGCAGGCTGCCTTCTCTGCTGCGGGCGAACCGCCGGCCCTCCCGCGGGCGAAGGGGGCTCGCTCGCTCGGGGGCTGATCCGCTAAGGTGCGCTTGTGTCAGGGGAAGGAGAGCTCCTCAGATCTTCGAGCCGCGCTGCGCGTCCGATCCGACATCGCGGTCGCCGCCACGAACCCGCCGCCGCTCGGGCCGCCAAGAGGACTGCGCACAGGCTCGGCCGCTCCGGGAGCTAGGATGGTCCCGATTTCTCGAGAGGAGGTCACCGACGAAGTCCTGATGATGCGCTTTCAGGGCGGTGATCGCGCCGCGTTTGCCGGGCTCGTCCGGCGGCACAAGACTGCGATCTACAACTTCATCCTGCGGCAGGTCCGCGGGCCGCAGGCCGCCGAGGATCTGGTGCAGGACGTGTTCGTGAAGATCGTGCAGAGCGCCTCCGACTTCAAGCATGAGGCCCGGTTCACCACCTGGGCGTACGCGATCGCGCGCAACGTCTGCATCGACCACCTGCGCAAGATGTCGCTCCGGCGCCACCCGTCGCTCGACCAGGGCTCCGGCGACGCCGGCGACGGGCCCACCCTCGGCGAGCGAACCGCGGATCAGGCCCCCCGGGCCGCGGTGGATCGGGCCGCGATCGGGACCGAGATGGGGCAGCTCATCCTCCGCGCGGTGGAGGGCCTCCCTCACGAGCAGCGGGAGGTCTTCCTGCTCCGGGAGATCGGGCGCGTCCCCTTCAAGGACATCGCCCAGATCGTCGGGGTGCCGGAGAACACGGTGAAGAGCCGCATGCGCTATGCGCTGGAGCGCCTCCAGGAGGCCCTCTCGGAGTACGAGGATTACGCGAGGGCGCTGCGCTAGCGCGCCGTGAGCGAGCTGCCTATGGACTGCGAACGATTCGATCAGCACGTGATGGACGCGCTCTACGACGAGCTCGACGAGCTGACGCATGCGGCCATGAAGCGGCACATGGAAAGCTGCGCCCGGTGCGCCTCGGCGTTCGCGGGGCTGCGCGCGACCCGCGACGTCGGCGCGCTCCCGCTCGAGGAGCCGGGCGAGGAGCTCGAGGCGCGGATCCTCGACGCGGTCGAGATCGCGCAGAAGAAGACGCCGTTCCGGCGCAAGGCGCTCCGCGCGCTGGCCTGGGCGGGCAGCCACGCGATGCGGCCGCAGCTGGCGATGGCGGCGCTCTTCGTGCTCGTCATCGGATCGAGCCTGCTGCTGCTCCGGCCCAAGTCGGGCGTGGCCCCCGTGCGGGTCACCGAGTGGGGCCGGCCTGCGTCGCCGCAGCTCGACCCGCCGAGCGACGCGCCACCGCCCGCGGCCGCCGCCCTCTCGGAGGACGGCGAGGGCCGGCGCGGGGCCGAGCAGAAGGCGCTCGAGGCGCCGAGGCCGCTCGAGGCGGCGAAGGAGAAGGGCGAGCGCGGGGCCGCGGAGCCGGAGGGCGGCGCGAGCGCCGCGCTCCGCGACGCACAGGCGGTGCAACGCAGGTCGGGGTGCGCCGCCGCGCTCGGCAAGCTCGACGAGGTCGGCACGCGGTATCCAGGCACGTCGGCCGCGTACGCCGCGATGTGGGAGGCGGCCCAGTGCCATCGGGCCGCCGGGGACGTCGCCAAGGCGCGCGCGCTGCTCCTCACGCTCCGTGCCGTGAGGGGCTACAGCGACCGCGCCGAACGCGCGCTCGACGGCCTCGATGCGAGCGCCGCGCGCGCGCAGGCCAAGAGCGCGGCCCCGGCGGGCGCGGGCTCCCTCGCGGCCCCTCAGCGCGCCATGGCGGCACCTGCAGCGCGCCCCGCCGCGCCGTCGGACGGGAGCGGCGCTCCGCAGGCGCCGGCCGCCGGCGCCGCCCCCGGGACCCAGCGCTCGCCGGAGCCGGCCGCGACGACCGACGCATCACGCTGACGCCGGCGCGGGGCAGGCGCGGGCCGCCGACCCGGGCCCGCGAACGGATGTGCCGCGCCGTGGGGGGCGCTGCCGTCAGTTGGATCTGCCCGGCGCGTCGCGGAGGTAGGCGATCGTCCTGATCGTATCGACGATGCGCTCGCGGTCGTCCGGCGTGAGATCGGCGAAACGGATCCCCATGCCCGGATTCGGGTTGTCGTGGAGGGGGCGCACCTCGTTGATCCACTGCACCGTGCCCTCGAGCACGTACGAGCCGTCGCTCCCGGGCGGCGAGAAGCGGAGCGTCAGCCGCGTGCCGATCGAGAGCGGCTGCGTCGTACGCACGAAGATGCCCATCTCCGAGATGTTCGTGATCGACGCATAGAGAAACGTGTCGTCGGTCTCGCAGTCCACGAGCCACGTGACGTCGATGCGCTCGGACGACCGTCGATTGAGCGAGTCCGGGGCGGGGGCGTCACACTCGACCTCCTCGCCGGTGTGATTCCCATCACCGTGGGCGCTGGCCTGCGCGCGAGCGGCCGACGCACCGCCCCGCGTGTCGGGCGGATGCTTCGAATCACCACGGCCCCCGGTCATGTTTCTGCGACTAGCCGCTTTCCGCACGCGTGTCGAGGGCGCTCGATGAGGACGGGCGCGCGCGCGCCGCCAGGGGCCCGAGCTCAGCAGCGAAAGCGCGCACGCCGCGTGCATCCGGTGAGCGTCCCGCGGGGGGCGGCTCACCGCACGCGAAGGACGCCGCCGCGGACGCGATCCTCGTGCGCGGGGCCGCGCGTCACCGGGAAGCGCGTCGCGCCGGCGAAGAAGCCGAAGTACAACGCGTAATCGCCCGGCGTGAAGTTGGGATCGAGCCGGATCTCGTGATCATCGACGAGGATGTCGCCCGGCTGCCACAGGCTCATCGGGTAACGCCCCTCGAGCACGGCATGATCGCCGTTGTAACGGCGCTGGAAGCCGTCGATGTGGACGAACATCTTCCAGTTTTCCGTGATCGGACGGTGAACGCGGAAATACGTCCGCAGACGGTAGACCCTCTGGGGGACCACGCTCGATACCTTCCGGCCGCCTTCGTCCGTCAGCTCCCAGCCGAGCACCTCCAGCTGGTCCTCGAACATCGCCTCGACCGGGTTCGCCGGAGCGGGGGGCTCATCGAGCACGACGCGGGCGAGCCAGCTCTCGTTCGGGCGGCCTCCGAGCTCGTTCGACGCCAGGAGGATCTGGCTCGATCGGCCGTCGAGCACGGGCAGGTTGCGCCGGTACCGAGCGCGGAAGAGGGCGTTCAGCCTGGGCAGCTCGCCGGCCTTCACGATGAGCCAGCGGCGCGCGGGGGGCGAGGGAGATCCGCCCGCGGCGTCCTCGCCCGCGGAGGCGGTGAGCCAGGCGAACGCCTCCGCGGCCTCGGAGAACGAGGTGACCGCGCCGCCCTGGTAGTAGGCCGCGGCGCGGCTCCGGACGCCCAGCGCCGCGAGCGGCTCGCCGGGCTTGCGCTGCGCCGCGTAGGACTCGAAGACCTCCTTCGGCGAGAGCTGGGCTGCGAGCGCCGGGTAATACCAGAAGCCCAGCACGGAGCCGGCGAGGAGGCCGGCGAGCAGCGTGCCGAGGGCGCGGGGCATGGCGGTGCGGGCGACGGCGAGGCGGAAGAGATCGCGCACCGCGATGAGCGCCGCGGGGCTCGCGGCGAGCAGCAGCGGCAGCGCCCACCAGGCGTTCATGCCGCCGGCGGCGACGCGGTCCGGCATGCGCGAGAGGGCGCCCCACCCGATGCGCTTGCCGACGAAGAGCATCGCGCCGAGGCCGACGAGCGCCGCCTCGAGGACGATCAGCAGGAAGAGCAGGTTGCCGCTCCAGACGCGGGCGAGCGCCGCGGCGCCGCCCTCGTACGTGCCCGCGAGGCGCCGCGCCCACGCCGCGAGGCCGCGGTCGAGCTGGCGCGGCTGCTCCTCGAACCAGGTGAGCGCCACGAGCCCCGCGAACGCGAGCAGGACCAGGCGCATCGCCGCGGCCGCCTCCTCCTCGAAGCTCTCCGGGAAGGCGGGCCTGTCCACGGAGAAGACGCTGAGCGCCCTGTCCGGCGAGAGGACGAGGTCGCGGTAGAGGACGAAGGCGAGCACGGCGCAGCCGACGGCGAGCGCCCGCGAGGCGGGCGCGCCGCGCTCGAGATCGCGGATCGCGAGCGCGGCGATCGCGGCGAGGAGCGCGGGGCCGCTGAACGGGAGCGCGCCGGCGTGCGGGCCGAGCAGCGCGAAGGCGCCGTAGGCGAGCGCGGAGGTGACGACGAGCGCGACGCGGACGGCGGCCTCGCGATCGAGCGCGAGGCCCGGCGCCGTCGCCCCCGCCGCGGCGTCGCCCTGCGGCGCGGAGGGGGCGCGGAAGATCCGGCCGACGGCGAACGGCAGGAAGGCGCTCCACGGGAAGAGCGCGTGCCCGAGCTGCCGCAGCGTGAGATCGAACGTGGACTCGACCGGCGGCTTCTCGAGGAGCGCCACGCCGAGGGCGCGGGGGAGCGGAGCGCCGGCGGTCGAGGAGGCGAGCACGAGGACGCCCTTCGCCGCCGCCGCGGCGCCGATCAGGAGCGCGGCGCCGCCCACGATGTCGCCGAGCGAGACCCGGGGGCGCGCCGGCTCGGGCCAGGCGCCGGACGTCCGCAGCACGAGCCACGTGAGGCCTGCGCCGAGCGCGGGCACGGCGACCCCGATCAGCAGGCCGCGGCTGAGGAAGCCGGCGGCGAGGCCGAGCGCGCCCACCGCGAGCCACGCGGCGGGCGCGAAGAGGGCGCCCCGCTGCGCCCGGGGCGCGCCCTCGACCAGCGCGCCGGTCAGCCCGCAGAACGCCATGGTGAGCGCGGCCATCGTGACGATGTCGCCGAGCATGGTGCGGGCCTGCATCACGTAGAGCGGCATGGTCACGAGCACCGCGACGCCGTACAGGCCGGCCCGGCGGTCGACGAGGCGCGCGAGGAGCTCGTGGAGCACGACCGCGCCAGCCAGCCCCCACAGCGCGAGCGGGAGGCGACCGGCCCAGTCGTGCAGGCCGAACAGCCGGAAGCCGAGCGCCATCGAGGTGAACCCGAGCTCGCCCATCCCGAGGTCGGTCAGGGTCGGCATCGCGGAGGCCGCGTCCGCGATCTCGAGGCCGCGCGCGCCGAAGGCGTGGATCGCGATCCGCCGGGCGAGGTCGGCGTTGTCGAGCTCGTAGGGATCCCAGATGCCGCTCTTGCCAAGGAAGGGCAGCAGCGCGACGGCCGAGAGCGCGAGGGCGGCGAGCCGCGCAAGACCACCCCCGGGGCGGGCTGCGGCGCCGGACCGGTCTGACGCCGGCGGCGCGGAGGACCGGTCCGAGGACGGCGGCGCGGCGGCCTCGGGCGAGCGTTCCTCGCGCGGCGGCGCCCCGCCGTGGGCCGGGGCCCCGCTCGCGTGCGGCTCGAGGATGGCGGGCGGGGCTCCGCGTTGCGGATCTCCTCGGTGGACGCTCGACATGCGAGGCATCCCCTTACCGCCTCCGCGCAGGATTGACCACGGATCGCAGGGAAGCGTTTGTAGCCCCCCTGGGCGTCTGCTATCGCGCGCGGCGTGGTGAAAGGCCGTCCCAAGAGCGCGCCCCAGGGCGCGAAAACGCGCCCGCGTGCGCCGAAGCCCTCCCCGGCTGCCCCCGGGCCCCGTCCTGTGCCGCAGGGCGGCCGCCGGACAGGGCCGTCGGGCCCAGAACCCCGCGCGAGCGCCGCGGCGCGCGCTGGCTCCGCGGCGCGCTCTCCGGACGGGGCCCGCGGCCAGGCCCGGCGTGGCCCCCGGAAAGGCCGGAGCGCGGCGGGGCGACCGCAGCCCGCGTCGCCGGCGGGCGCGCGGGGCGCCGGGCAGCAGCGGCGGCGGAGCGCCGGGCAGAGGCCGGCCGTGGAGCCGGACGCCCCGCTGCCGAAGCGGTCCGGGCGCGTCACCCTGGTGGGAAGGCCGAACGTGGGCAAATCGACGCTCCTCAACGCGGCGCTCGGTCACCCGCTCGCGATCGTCTCGCCGACGCCGCAGACGACGCGCGACGCGATCCTCGGGGTCGTGCACCACGGCCCGGCGGAGATCGCGCTGCTCGACACGCCCGGGCTGCACCGGCCGCGCACGGAGCTCGGGCGCGTGATGAACCAGGCGGCGCGCGAGGCCGCGCGGACCGCCGACGTGATCGTGTTCGTGACGGAGGCGCCGGATCTGACGCGCGTCCGGCGAGCTCCCGCGAAGGAGGGCGAGGACCTCCCGCCGCTCAGGCCGCACCCGGGCGACCTGGCGCTGCTCGCCGACCTGGGCAGCGAGGCCCCCGTGGTGTTCGTGCTCAACAAGGTCGACCGGGTGCGGGACAAGGCGCAGCTCCTGCCGCTCCTCGACGCGTTCGCCAAGCTCCGGGAGTTCGCGGCGATCGTCCCGATCTCGGCGCTGCGCGAGGACGGCGTGCAGCGCGTCCTCGACGAGGTGGCGAAGCTCTGCCCCGAGGCGGAGTGGGGTTTCTCGCCCGACGAGCTCACCGACAGGCCGACGCGCTTCTTCGCCGCCGAGTACGTGCGCGAGCAGATCCTCCGCGCGACGCAGGCGGAGGTGCCGCACGCGAGCGCGGTGCAGATCGAGCGCTACGTCGAGCCGACGGGCGACGGCGCGCTGCACATCGACGCGACGATCCATGTGGAGCGGCCGGGGCAGAAGAAGATCCTGATCGGCGCCGGCGCGGAGCAGCTGAAGCGGATCGGCACGGAGGCCCGGCTCAGGATCGAGGAGCTTGTCGGGCGGCAGGTGAACCTCAAGCTCTGGGTGCGGGTGACGCCGGAGTGGCGCGAGTCGCTGCAGCGGCTGGAAGAGCTCGGTTACAACAAGGGAGAGACCTCGTGAGCGCGTCGAAACCAGCGCTGCCCCGATCGACCCGGCGCGGCCAGGGCGCCGCAGGGGGCGGCCGCTCTGCGAAGAAGGGGCAGGCCGAGGAGGAGGTCGTCGCCCTCGAGGACGACGGCCCGGTGATCGCGCCGCCGCCGAGCCCGTCGTTCGGGATCGTGGCGCTGGTCGGGCGGCCCAACACCGGCAAGAGCACGCTGTTCAACCGGCTGGTCGGCAAGCGCGCCGCGATCGTGCACGACGAGCCCGGGGTGACCCGCGACCGCCACTACGGCGACGTCACGTCGCGGGGGCGGCGGTTCACGCTGGTCGACACCGGCGGGTTCGACCCCGAGAGCGACGATCCCATGCGGCAGGGGATCAAGCGGCAGATCGATCTCGCCATCGCCGAGGCCGACGTGATCGTGTGCGTGCTCGACGCCGTGACGCCGGTCACGCCGTCCGAGCACGCCGAGCTCGGCCTCCTGCGCCGCGCGGGCAAGCCCGTGATCTACGTCGCGAACAAGGCGGACTCGCCGCGCGCCGAGGCGGAGGCGGCGGAGCTCTACCGCCTCGGGATGGAGAGGCTCATCCCGATCAGCGCCCTGCACGGGCGCGGGATCTCCGAGCTGGAGATGGCCATCGAGGCCGCGCTGCCGGAGGAGCCCGTGGCCCCGGCGGAGTCGGCCGAGGAGGCGCTCCGCATCGCCATCGTCGGGCGGCCGAACGCGGGGAAGTCGTCGCTCGTGAACCGCATCACGGGCGAGGAGCGCATGCTCGTCGACGCGCAGCCGGGCACGACGCGCGATCCGATCGATACGCTGGCCGAGCGCGACGGAAAGCGGCTCCTGCTCATCGACACGGCCGGCATCCGCCGCAAGGCGAAGGTCGCCAAGGAGGACAGCGCCGTCGAGGCGGTCAGCGTGCTCCACGCGATCCGCGCCATGGAGCGCGCCGAGGTCGTGGTCCTGCTCAGCGACGCGGCCGAGGGCGTGGCCGAGCAGGACGCGAAGATCCTCGGCCTGGCGGTCGATCGCGGCCGCGCCATCGTGATCGGCCTCAACAAGATCGACCTGCTCGACCGCAAGGCGCTCGCGAAGGCGGAGGCGGACGCGCGCGACAAGCTCGCGTTCGTGCCGTGGGCGCCGGTGACGCACGTGAGCGCGCGCAGCGGGCGCGGCGTGGCGAAGCTCATCGAGACGGTGGGCCGGGTGGCCGACGCCTACCGGCGGCGCGTGCCCACCGGGGAGCTGAACCGCTTCTTCGAGCAGATCCTCCTGACGCACCCGCCGCCCACGCACGGGGGCCGCGCGCCCCGCCTGTTCTTCATCACGCAGGCCGAGACGTCGCCGCCGCTGTTCGTCGTCGTCGCGAGCGATCCCGACAAGATCCACTTCAGCTACCGGCGCTACGTGGCGAACCAGCTCCGGCAGGCGTTCGGCCTCGAGGGCGTGCCGGTCCGGGTGAAGTACAAGGAGCGCCGGCGGCGCGGCTAGGCCCCCCGGGCCCCGGGGGGATGGTCGCGCTCCTCCCCTCTCCCTCTCTCCCTTGCGTCCCTCGCGACGTTGCGGTCTCCTCTCCCGTGGTCTGATTTCTTCGGAATCTCAGCAGAATCGGTGCTCCTGGAGCTGGGCGCCCCGGCCGCGACGAGGACGGGGCGGAGCAGGCGGAGCGGAGGAGACGGATGCGCCACGGAAAGGTCGTCACGTTCGGCGAGGTCATGATGCGGCTCTCCACGCCCGGGTTCGCCCGGCTGACGCAGGCGGGCAGCTTCGACGTCGTGTACGCCGGCGCGGAGGCCAACGTCGCGGTGTCGCTGGCCCACCTCGGCGTCCCGGCCGAGCACGTGACGCGCTTCCCGGAGAACGACCTCGGGGCGGCCGCGGTCCGGGCGCTGCGGGGGCACGGCGTCGCCACGGAGCGCATCGTGTTCGGCGGCGAGCGGATGGGGCTCTACTTCCTCGAGAACGGGGCGGCGCACCGCGCCGCCCGCATCGTCTACGATCGCGCGGGCTCCGCGTTCGCCCACATCGCGCCGGGGATGGTCGACTGGGACGGCGCGCTGGCGGGCGCGGCCTGGCTGCACTGGACGGGCATCACGCCGGCCATCTCGCAGGGCGCCGCCGACGTCTGCCTGGAGGCGCTCCAGGCGGCCAGGCGGCGCGGGGTCACTGTCTCGGGGGACATCAACTACCGGAGGAACCTCTGGCAGTACGGGAAGACGGCGCGGGAGGTCATGCCCGCGCTCATCCAGCTCACGGACGCCATCGTGGCCGGCACCGGCGACCTCGAGAACTGCGTCGGGATCACGGGCGCGACCTACGAGGAGGCGTGCCAGCGGGCGATGGAGGCGTACCCGAACGTGCGCAAGGTGGCCTCGACCGAGCGGGAGGTCATCAGCTCTTCCCACAACGCGATCTCGGGCGTGATGTGGAACGGCGAGCGGCTGCTGCGCTCGAAGGAGTACGACCTGATCCCCATCGTGGATCGGATCGGGGCCGGCGACGCCTTCATGGCCGGCCTGATCTACGGCTGGATGGCGGGGAAGGACGACCAGGGCGCGCTGGATTTCGCGACGGCGGCGTGCGCCTTCAAGCACGCCGTCGAGGGGGACGCGAACCTCGCCGCGCCCGCGGAGATCGAGGCGCTGGTGCGGGGCGAGAACGTGGGCAGGCTGCTGCGGTAGCCCGCTCCCCCGGCGGACGGCGCCGCGCCACGGCGCCGCAGGCGACCGCCGGAGGGCCTGCCCGGAATCGGCCCAGCAGCCCGGAGGGCGTGCGCGGAGCCCGCTGGCACCGTGGACGAGCTTTCAGCCCGCCGCGCCGGGCAGCGGCGCCAGCACGTCGGCGATCCGCGCGAGGCCGGCGACGTCGTAGATGTCGTAGGGGAACGCCGGCACGTCGGCGCGGACGCTGCCGCCGCTCTGCTCGTCCTCCAGCGCCGCCTCGAGCGCCATCAGGTTCAGGTGGTCGAGCTTGCCCATGCGGCTCTCGTCCTCGGCGGCCTGGAGCAGCCGCGCCGCGGCCCCGGGGCCGAGCGCGAGGCCGCTCCCGTCGAGCGCGGCCGCGATCTCGGCCGCGCCGGGCAGCGCGCCGTACACGGGGTGGACGCGGTTCACGACGAACGCGTCGCGGCGCATGTCCTGCGCGCGCAGGCGGTCGGCGAAATACAGCACCTCGCGCACGCACAGCGGATCGGGCGTCGTGACGAGCACGTACGCCACGTCGGGGCCGCGCAGCGCCGACGCCACCGCGTCCGCCCGCTGCTTCCAGCCGCCGAAGACCGCGTTCATCTCGCTGATGAACGCCGCGATCTGCTCGAGGAAGCCGCTGCCGGTCAGCTTGCCGATGCCCCGCAGCACCGCGGCCGTCGAGCGCGCCAGGAGGTTCAGCGACAGCTTGCCGGAGCTCTGGAACGCCTGCACGAACCAGCGCGTCGCCGCGCTGTCGATGGCGCCGACCAGCCGCTCCGGCGCGTCGAGGAAGTCGAGCGCGTTCGCCGTGGGCGGCGTGTCGAGCAGGATGAGGTCGTAGCGCGGGTCGCTCCTCACGGCGTAGAGCTTCTCCATCGCCATGTACTCCTGCGTGCCCGCGAGCGACGTCGAGATGTACTTGTAGAGGACGTTGCTCAGGATCCGGTCTCGATGCTCGGGCGAGGGGGCGAGCGACGCGACCAGGCTGTCGAACGTCGACTTCGTGTCGAGCATCATGACCGTCATCGAGCCGGGCACGTCGAGCCCCGCCCGCTCGAACCGGGCCGGCTCGATCGTCTGCGCCTCCGTCTTCATCTCCTCGAGCCCGAGGCTCTGGGACAGGCGGCGCGCCGGATCGATCGTCAGGCACAGGACGCGCTTGCCGCGGCGGGCCGCGGCGAGGCCGAGCGCCGCGGTCGTGGTCGTCTTGCCGACGCCGCCGCAGCCGACGCAGAGGATCACGCGGCGGGAGGTGAGCAGCGGGGCCAGGCCGACGCCGTCCGCCGGGGGAGGCGCTGGGACGGCGGGCGGGGTCTCTCGGGAGGTGGCAGGCGGACCGGACATGACGCGCGACGCGGGTCGCGGCCCCTTACTAGCACGAACCGGGCGACGCGAGCGCGCCGGCGGTGGCGGCCCGCCGGGCGCGGAGGATGCGCTGGCGAGCGGGCGGGCGGTCAGGCCGCGGCGCGGAGGATGCGCAGGCAGCCCTCGGCCGCGCGGGCGATGGACGCGGCGCGCGCCGCCGTGCCGCCTCGGCCGCAGAGCAAGACCTCGGCGCCCTCGACCGACAGGCTCTGGACCTCGACGTCCTGGGTGAGCACCGCGATGCGCGAGTCGACCGCCGCGCTCTGGACGGCGTCCCGGTTCGCGAGGAGGGGGGCGTAGGCGGCGAGCTCCTCGCACGCGGGCCACGCGCCCGCCCCGGCCACGAGGCAGCCGCTGTCGTCCACGAGGACCACGACGTCGAGGTTCGCCTCGGCGCGGGTCGTCGAGAGCTGATAATGCAGCGCGGTGATCGGATCGTCGCTGCGGCGGCGGCGCCGCTCGGAGGCCGGGGCGCCCTCGCCGGCGCACGGCGCGCCCGGATCGAGCGGGCGCCGGGCGCCGCCCCCCGACCCGTCACCGCGCTGGCCGCCCGCGCAACCACCGGCGCCGGGCTGAGGCATGAGCTCTTGGTTCGATAACGACAGCGACACGAACACCTCCTCGACGCGAAGGATGGTCGCAGGGCGCGGGGTCGGCCAAATTTGCTAAGTTCGGGCCCGGGATGCGCGGCTTCATCGATCTCCACAGCCACTGGGTCGCGGGCATCGACGACGGCGCCCGCACCGTCGAGGAGAGCCTCGCGCTGCTCACCGCGCTCCGCGCCGCCGGGTTCGACACGGTCGTGGCGACGCCGCACATGCGGCCCGGGATGTTCGACAACACCCAGCGGAGCCTCCGCGCCGCCTACGACGCGACCTGCGCCGCGCTCGCCGGGGCGCGCGACCTGCCCGCGGTCGCCCTGTCGTCGGAGCATTTCTTCGACGACATCGTCTTCCAGCGCCTGCTCGCAGGGGACGCCCTCCCCTACCCCGGCGGGCGCGCGGCGCTCATCGAGTTCCCGAACCGGAGCTTCCCCCTCCGGGCGGCGGAGCGGCTCTTCGATCTCGGCCGCCGGAGGCTCCGCCCGGTCCTCGCCCATCCGGAGCGCTACGAGCCCGTCTTCGCCGATCCCACCTCGCTGGATCCGCTGCTCGACGCGGGCGCGGTGCTCCTCCTCGACGTCGCCGCGCTCGCCGGCAAGTACGGCCGCACCCCCCGCCGGGCCGCCGAGCGGCTGCTCGACGAGGGCTATTACTACGCCGCCTGCAGCGACGCGCACGCCGCGAGGGACGTGGCCGACGTGCGCGCGGGCATCGAGGCGCTCTTCGCGCGGGTCGGCGAGGAGGAGGCGAGGTTTTTGCTCATCGACGGGCCGCGCGCGATCCTCGAGGGGCGCGTCGAGGCGTGAGGCCGGGCGGCGGCCAGCGCCGGCCGCGCGCCCCGTCCGGCCCGGGCGCGGCCGGCGGCGGGTCCACGTCGCGGGATGCGCCCACGCCGCGACGGCGGAGATGCGGACGCCTCACCCGCGCCGGCTCACTTCCGGGGCGCCGTGGTCGCCGCGGCGCGGGGCCCCCGCGGCGGCGCGCTGACGCTCCTCTCGGCATGGACGCTCGTCCCGGCGTTGCCTTTCGCCCCGGCGTTGACGCTCGTCCCGGCGTGGCCCCCGGCCGACGCCGCCGGGGAGATGAGCTGGAGCGACCGGAGCGAGCCGTGCCCCACCGCCGCGGTCCCCGCGAGCACGCACCCGGCGACCACGACGCCCAGCGCCCACACGGCCTGCACCCAGATCCGCGGGCGTGGCACCGGCTCCGCCTCCTCCCCCGCCTCGCTCACCGGGTCGAGCGCCTCGAGGGCCGCGCGCAGCCGCTGCGTGCGCAGGTGCGACGCCCCCCCGAGGAGCTGCCCGATCCAGGCGGCGACCATCGCGTCGTTGCCCGGGTGCGCCGAGCCCGGGACCGCCTCCTCGAGCGCGCGCATGAGCTGCGACGCCGTCGCGGTGCGCGCGGTGGGCGACTTGGCGAGCGCCTCGGAGACGAGGCGATCGAGCGCCGGCGGGATCGGCTCCGGAGGGGGCGCCGAGCTCAGCCGCTCCGCGAGCCCGCGCCGGGACGGGACCGCGCGGGACGACAGCGGCGCGGCGGGCCGCTCGCTCGCGATGTGGGTCATCGTGCTCTCGCTGTCGTCGGCCTGGAAGGGGTGCGCGCCCGACAGGAGCTCGTAGAGCAGGAGCCCCACCCCGAAGAGATCGGCGCGGCGATCGCACGGCTGCCCGCGGATGTGCTCGGGCGCCATGTAGGGCGCGCTGCTCCTGAACAGGAACGCGCCCCCCTCGTGGCCCGCCGCCTCGCGGGCGCGGCCGCGGTCGCCTCGGGCGGCGCCCAGCCAGCGCTCCGACAGCCGCTCTCCCTCGAACTTCGCGATGCCGAAGTCCACCAGCCGGACCAGCCCCTCGGACGTGACGAGAACGTTGTCCGGCGACACGTCGTAATGCACGAGCTCCCGCGGATTCCCGAGCTCGTCCCGCAGCTCGTGCGCGGCGTCGAGCGCCGCGCAGATCTGGTAGGCGATCCTGGCCGCGGCGAGCACCGGCGCCGGGCGCCCGCGCGCGGCGCGCAGCACCGACGACAGGGGCTCTCCGCTCACCCACTCCATGACCTGGAAGAGCACGCCGTCCTGCGCGCCGAGATCGACGACAGGGACCACGTTCGGATGCCGGATGCGCGCCGCCAGCGCGGCCTCGTCCAGGAACCTGCGCACGACCTCCGGATCGGGGGAGAGCTCCGGGCGAAGCAGCTTGATGGCAAAGAGCTTCTGAAACCCGTGCTCTCGCCTGAGCCGCGCCGCCCAGACCTCCCCCATGTCGCCTGCGGCCACCCGCAAGACGAACTCGTACCGTCCCAGGGTAAACCCCGGGTAAAAACGCCCCCCGCCCCCCACCCTGTAGGTCTGGCCCAAGGGTGGCGAATTCGCCAGTCTTCATGCTGCGTGGCTATTACGATTGTTGCCTGGATTGTGCGACTCCACGGCAGCCGGGAACATCGCCTCCGCCCGCGACGCGCGCTGCCCTCGCGGCGCCTGCACCGGCGCGCGCACGGCCCTCCCGGCCCGCCCGCTGCGCGGACGTTTTCGGTCCTATCCGGGACGCCGGGGCCTTGCTTCCTGAACAACCGGACAGTAAAGGTCTGCCGGAATCTGTTGCCCCGCGCGTCGGGGCCCGCGCGTCGAGGCTCGAGCCCCGCGGTCCCCTTCGACCACCCTTCCCCTTCGGAACCCCTCCCCGAGGTACGCATGAGTGACGAGAAGAACACCAAGCAGAAGTCGGCCGCCCTCGAGCTCGCGATCGCCAGCGTCGAGAAGGAGTACGGCAAGGGGGCGATCATGCGCCTCAAGGACGGGCAGACGCTGCACGACGAGGTCGCGGCGGTGCCGAGCGGCTCGCTCGGCCTCGACATCGCGCTCGGCATCGGCGGCTACCCGCGCGGCCGCATCGTCGAGATCTACGGGCCGGAGTCGAGCGGCAAGACGACCCTCACCCTCCACGCCATCGCGGCCATCCAGCGGGCGGGGGGGACGGCGGCGTTCATCGACGCCGAGCACGCCCTCGACGTGAACTACGCGAAGAAGCTCGGCGTGAAGACCGACGAGCTGCTCATCTCCCAGCCCGACTACGGCGAGCAGGCGCTCGAGATCGCCGACATGCTGGTCCGCTCGAACGCGGTCGACATCATCGTCGTCGACTCCGTCGCCGCGCTCGTCCCCAAGGCGGAGATCGAGGGCGACATGGGCGACAGCCACGTCGGCCTCCAGGCCCGGCTGATGAGCCAGGCGCTCCGCAAGCTGACCGGGACGACCTCGCGCTCGCAGTGCCTGCTGATGTTCATCAACCAGATCCGGATGAAGATCGGCGTCATGTTCGGCAGCCCCGAGACGACGAGCGGCGGCAACGCCCTCAAGTTCTACGCCTCGGTCCGGCTCGACATCCGCCGCATCGGCGCCATCAAGGAGGCCGCGGCGGGCGGCAAGGAGCCGTCGGTCGTGGGCAACCGGACCCGCGTCAAGGTCGTGAAGAACAAGATGGCTCCCCCGTTCCGGGAGGTGGAGTTCGACATCCTCTACGGCCAGGGCATCAGCCACAGCGGCGACGTCATCGATCTGGCGACCGAGGCGAACATCATCGAGAAGAGCGGCTCCTGGTTCTCGTTCCAGGGCGAGCGCATCGGCCAGGGCCGCGAGAACGCCCGCAACTACCTGGAGCAGCACCCGGCGGTGCTCGACAAGATCGAGGGGCTGGTCCTGGCGAAGCACGGCATCGCCCGCGCCGGGTCGAACGCCGGGGCGAAGGCCGGGGCGAACGGGGCCGAGGCGCCCGCGCCGGCGAGGGGGCGCGAGGCCGCGGGGCGCGAGGGCGCCTCCTCCGGTCCGGACGCCCGGCGCGGCGCGGGCAAGACGAACTGACGCGGGCCCACGGCGCAGCCATGCACCTCTACGTGATGCGGCACGGCCCTGCGGAGGAGCGATCGCCGACCGGGCGAGACGCGGATCGGCGGCTCACCTCCGAGGGCCGGGATCGGGTGCGGCGGGTCTCGCTCGAGCTCCGCCGCCTCCGGGGCGGCGCCCCGCTGCCGCGTCTGCTCTCGAGCCCCCTCGCGCGCGCCCGCGAGACCGGCGAGATCACGGCCCCGATCTGCGGCGCGCCGGAGGTCGAGCTCCGGGACGAGCTCTCGCTCGACGCCGACCTCCCGCTCGCGCTCGTCGCCTCGCTCGCCCGGGGCGGCGCGGACGCGCTCCTGGTCGGGCACCAGCCGAGCGTCGAGCACCTCGTTCGCACGCTCGTCGATGCGCCCGGCCGGGCCGCGACGGGGATGCGGCTCAGGGGCTTCGTCACGGCGCTGGTCGTCGCCCTCGAGCCCGAGGCCGCGCCGCACGCCGACGGCCGCTGGCGCATCGCGCAGATCCTCGACCCCCACGCGCTCGGCTAGCGAGGGACGCGCTGTGCCATGGAGCAGCGGCGCGGCGCGGCTCCGCGCGTCCGAGGCGGAAGACGGCCCGGTTCGGCGCGCGCCGCCGGCGGACGCGAGGGCTCCGGGCAACGCGGTGAATTCACAGCGGAAATCCGGATCACCACCGGACGACGGCCGGGACGCCCGGAGGGCCCCGCAGGGCGGACCGATCCCCCGCGCATGTGCTCATAAAATTGAATTATTTCGATGACTTCGGCCGCTCGCTTGACAAGGATCCCCCCCGAGAATACGCCCAAATAAGGAGGATTGAGATGGCGGGACAGATGGTCTTCCCCTTCGCTCAACCCCCTCCAGGCCGTCTGTCGCGTGCCGGTGGGAAGGGCGCACCGCTTTCCCTGTGGCCGCGCGTCTCCCGGGCTGTCGTCCGGGTGCCCGATCCCCGACACCACCAGTTCCACATCGACCTGCCCGCGGGCCAGCCGCAGATCTACGTGCACGAGGGGGCGCGCCAGGCGCTCATCCGGCGCCTGGAGCTGGCCCAGAAGCGGCCGGTGCTCCTCTCGGTCACTGACAACTACCGGCAGATGATCTCGTCCTCGCTGCGCGAGGGGATCCTGCAGGCGCGGGTCCATCACATGTTCCTGGATGCGCCGGCGGTCGTGCAGGAGGCGCTCGTCCGGTACGTCGTGACCCAGGACCGGGCCGCGTCGCTCGTGGTCGGCCGGTACATCGACGAGAACGGGCACCGCATCCGGGCGAGCCGGCCGGTGAGCACGCCGCTCACGACGCAGGGGCGGACGCACGATCTGCTCAGCCTGTTCCAGAAGCTGAACCTCTCGTACTTCGGCGGCGCCGTCGACGCGCTGATCACCTGGGGCAAACGGACCAAGGCCAAGAAGCCGCGGCGCACCATCAAGCTGGGGAGCTACTCGGCGGTCGAGCGGCTCATCCGCATCCACCCGGTGCTCGACCGGCCCTGGGTCCCCCGCTACTTCATCTCCTACGTCATCTACCACGAGATGCTCCACCACGTGATGCCCGCGAGCCACGGCAACGGGCGCCGGATGCTCCATCCGCCCCAGTTCCTCGCCCGCGAGCGGCTCTTCCGTGACTACGAGCGCGCCCTCGCCTGGGAGCAGGCGCACGTGACCAGGCTCCTCCGCACCTGACCTGAGCGGCCCCATTCGCCCGCGGGGACGGGGCGCTCGGGGCGCTCCCCTCCGGGGCTTGCGTTCCGGCGAGCCCCTCTTGTGGCTCGCCTGCACTCCAGCCCCTCCGGGGAGCGCCCCGAGCGCCCCGCCCCCGCGGGCGGCCCTTCCCCCAATCGGCCAGCGCCGAGCGACGAACCGTTGCGCGAAGTACGAGCCGGCTCTAAACCGGCGGACCCTCGTGCGGCCGCGCGAACCGGCGTCGCACGGGCGAACCCCTAACCTTGAAAGTGTGGAAGGCCAGCGTGCAGCAGATTCTCACCCAGGAAGCGAGCCCCGGGCGGGCCATGGAGGCGCTCGAGTGGGCCGTTCAGCGAGCCGAGAGGGCGGACGTCGCGCCGCCCGGAACGAGCGCCGAGCTGCGCCCCTCGCCCAGGGTGATCTCCGGGAGCCCGGCCGACTTCAGGGCCGCGGCGTCCCTCTACCTGCCGGATGTCCGGAAGCTCCTTGACCGGATCATGATGAGCGAGGACGCCGAGGCGGGCCTCGACGCGCTGCTCGAGTCGGGCGCGCTCGCCGCGATGCTGCCCGAGGTCCAGGCGATGGTCGGGTTCGGTGACGGGGAGTGGCGCCACAAGGACGTGTGGAAGCACACGAAGCAGGTGGTGCGTCAGGCCGTCCCCCGGCTGGAGGTCCGCTGGGCGGCGCTGCTCCACGACATCGGCAAGACGAGGACGCGTTCCATCTCGCCGACGGGCGAGGTCCATTTCTTCGGCCACGCCGAGGTCGGCGCGCGGATGTTCGACAAGATCGACCGGCGGCTGCCGCTCTTCACGAAGGAGGCGTCGCTGAAGGGCAGCATTCGCTTCCTGATCCTGCATCACCTCCGGGCGAGCCAGTACGACGCGTCCTGGACCGACAGCGCCGTGCGCCGCTTCGCCAAGGAGATGGGCGCGTGCCTGAACGACGTGCTCGACCTGTCGCGGGCGGACATCACCACGAAGCGGCCCGAGAAGAAGCGCCGGGGTCTCAAGCAGATCGAGGAGCTGGCCGAGCGGGTGCTCCAGGTCCAGGCGGAGGACGCGGTCGTGCCGCCGCTGCCGAGCGGCATCGGGGACGCGATCATGAAGGTGTTCGGGATACCGCCGTCGCGGCGGGTCGGCGAGATCAAGCGCGGGCTCGAGGAGGCGGTCGAGGCCGGCGAGGTGCCGTCGCACCAGGACGCGGAGGTCTACCTCGCCTTCCTCCGCGAGAACGCGGCGCGATTCGGTCTCGTCTGAGGCGGAGGGGGTGTGCCGGGGTGCCCGGCCCCCGGGGAGGTGGTGGGGCCCGTGGGGGCTCACCTCCGGGGCTTGCGTTCCGGCGAGCCCATTGCGTGGCTCGCCTCCACGCCAGCCCCTCCGGTGAGCCCCCACGGGCCCCACCACCTCCCCGGGGGCCTACGGCGTGGAACCGACCCTGGGCGATGCGGATTAACGCAGCGGCGCCTCGCAGGTGGCGCAGCGCTCGGGGACGCCTTCCTTGTGGTAGACCTCGCCGCAGCGGCCGCAGAGCCGGGCGTCGGCCTCGAAGGCGATCAGCTTGTCCGTCGCCTTGCAACGGAGGCCGGCCACCTGCGGCGGCTCCAGCGAGCGCACCTCGCCGGCCGCGTCGTCGGGCACGGGCAACGCGTCCTCCTTGATGTCGACCGCAACCCCGGGGATGCGCGTCCTCACCTCGGCCAGGACGCGCGATGCCGCCGGAAGGTGCGCCCGCAGCGGGATCGCGATCGCCGTGCCGCTGCCCTGCACCGTGAGCGCCGCCTCCGTGAGCAGCAAGCCCGTCACCTCGTTCCAGCCGATGCGCTCGATCTCCGTCGGTCCGTTCTCGACGGCGACGCCGGCATCGCCGACGCGGATGGCCTTCATCGACCACTGCCCGAAGAGACCCGCCGCCGCGCCGAGAAGGAACGCGCCGAGGAGCAGGTACGGGGCGTAGGGGTGCGCTCCCGCCTCGTCGCCGCGGAACCACCGGCCGTAGACGCCCGCCCCGGCAAGGAGCGCCGCGACGGACATGCCGAGCAGCGTGAGGCCGAGCTCGAGCGATGCCTTCGGCTCGAACCGCCGCTCGGTCCGCGGATCGGTCCGCTGCCGCAGGAAGACCCCTCCGCCCTGCCCCGTGGAACCCGAGCCCCTGCGCTTGCGCTTCACCGGTCTGTCGGCTGCCATCCGCGGCTTCCTATCGGAGGAGACGCCGGGACGCAAAGGGGCTCGGCGCGAGCCGGCCCCGTCGATCCACGCTCCGCCCGCGCCGCCCGGGCCGAGCGGTATGCTCGGCGGCGATGACCGCGATGTTCCGGGCGGCGATCCTCGGGCTCCCCGCGCTCAGCATCGGGCTCGCGGCGCTCGTGCTCCTCGGACCGGGCGCCCCGCGCGGCGTCACCTTCGTGCGGGTGTGGGGAGCGCCCGTCGCCGGGAGCGAGGCGCTCTCGCTCCGCATCGAAGGCGTGCGCCGGCTCCACGGCGCCGACGACCCGGCCGCGCTGTCCGGGATCGGGGTGAGCGCCACGTCCGCAGGGTCGCCGCTCGATCCATGGACCGGCTCGACCGGCAGCGACGGCGTCGGCGAGGCGCTGCTGCGCGCGCCGGGCGGGCTCGCGGAGCCGGTCGTCGTGCGGGTGGCGCGCGGCGATGACGCAGGCGCCCTCCTGGAAGCGCGGGTGCCGTTGCTGGAAGCGCGGGTGCCGTTGCGCCCGCCGCCGCCCGCCGCCGAGGCGACCCCGCTCCCGGGCGTGACGCGCGGGGCGCTGCGCCTCCGGGTCACGGCCGCGCGCGGGGTCCTCGCGGCGCCGTTTCCCGAGGCGGTGCGCGTCGCGGTCGAGACGGAGAGCGGCGCGGCCGTCGCGGGGGCGCGCGTCGAGGCGAGCGCGGTGGGGGCGGATCTCGACGGGCAGGGCAGCGGGCCGGCGCAGGTCGAGGCGGATGCGCGCGGCGCCGCGGCGCTCACGGTCACGCCGCGGTCGCACGCCGTCGAGCTCACGGTGCGCGCGACGCCGCCGGCGGGCGCGCGACCGGGATCGCCGGCGGCCCCCGGCGCGACCGGCACCTGGGAGGGGAGGCTGCCCGTGATCCCGGGCGCGATCTGGCTCGACCCGGCAAGGCTCGCGGGCGATCCGCCGGCGCTGCGCCTGGTCTCGCCCGCGCCGCGGACGCGGGCGTACGTCTCGCTCGGAGACGCGCGCGGACGTCTGCTCGGGGCGGTCGTCCCGCTCGCGCCGGACGGCGCGGGCTTCTCCTCGGGCGAGCTGGCGCTGCCGGGCGAGCCGGCGCTGCGCGCGACCGGCTGGGCGGTCGTGGCGAGCGACCCTCACGAGCAGGGCGCGGGCGCGGTGGCGTGGCCGCTCTCGCCGGCCGCGGCGGTGGCCACGCCGCGGCGCGTGGAGCTGCTCGCGGACGGATGGCCGGAGGCCGAGGCGCGCGAGCGGGCGCGCGCCTCGCGGGCGCGGCGGAGGGGCCTGCTCGTGCTCGGCGCGGCCGCGGCGGCGGAGATGCTGCTGCTCGCGATCGAGGCCCGGAGCGCGCGGCGGCGGCTCGCGGCGCACCTCGCCGCCGCCTCGGGGGGCGCGGGCGAAGGCGGCGGCCCCGCGCCGCTGTCCAGCGAGGATCGCGGCCGCGTGCTCGCCGCGGCGCGCGCGGAGCCGCTGCTCTCGGCGCTCGCGCTCGCCGCGCTCGTCGGGCTCTCCTTCGCGGCGGTGGCGGCGCTGGCCACGTTCCGCTGACGCGCGGGCACGTGGTGAGGGCGCCCGGGCGGCGGGGCGCCGCCGCGTGGATTTCATCCGCGGCGCGCCCCGAGCCGCTAGACTGAGCGGGCGGGACGAGGCGGGGCGAGAGGACGACGGGCAGGGCATGTCGGAGCAGCAGCGGTACAGGGTCATCAAGCGCCTGGCCTCCGGAGGCATGGCGGAGGTCTTCGTCGCCGAGAGCGCGGGCATCGAGGGCTTCAAGAAGCAGGTCGCGATCAAGCGCGTCCTGCCGCAGCTCAGCAAGAAGGAGCAGTTCATCGCGATGTTCCTCGACGAGGCGCGCCTCTCGGCGCACCTGTCGCACTCGAACGTCGTGTCGGTGTTCGACATCGGCGTCGGCGACGGCACCTACTTCATCGTGATGGAGTACGTCGACGGCGCCGACCTCCGGGCCCTGCTCGAGCACCAGAAGAAGCTGGGCCGGCCGATGAACGTCGAGGTCGCCTCGTTCATCGCCGCGAAGATGTGCCAGGGGCTCGCCTACGCGCACGAGCTCTGCACCGCGGACGGCAAGCCGCTCCAGATCGTGCACCGGGACATCACCCCGGCCAACGTGCTGATCACCCGCTACGGCGAGGTGAAGATCGTGGATTTCGGGCTCGCGAAGGCGTCGAGCCAGCTCGCCGAGAGCGACGCGGGCATCATCAAGGGGAAGTTCGGCTACCTGGCGCCGGAGACGGTGCTCGAGCAGGGGGTCGATCAGCGGGTCGACATCTTCGCGCTCGGGATCATCCTGTGGGAGATGCTCGCCGGACGCCGGCTGTTCCTCGGCGACTCCGACTACATCACGGTGCGGCTGGTGCGGGACGCGGTGATCCCCTCGCTGCAGCAGATCAACGGCGAGGTGCCGCGCGAGCTGGAGCAGATCATCCGCCGCGCGCTCGCCCGCGACCCGGCGGCCCGCTACAGGACGGCGCGCGAGCTCGGGCGCGACCTCACCCGCTTCCTCTACCGCCACGGCCGCCCGGTGAGCGAGTACGACGTCGCGGCGCTGGTCGAGCGCGCCAAGGGCGGGCCAGCGCGGGCGGTCGACGGGACGCAGAAGATCGCCGAGCTCATCGACATGATGCTCCTCGAGTTCAAGTCGCTCACGAAGGAGCCGAACACGGGCGGCGGCGGCAGCGGGCTCAGCCTGCTGCCGAGCCTGGACACGACCACGAGCCTGCTCCACATGCCGACGCACTCGAGCTCGTCCCCCCCGGGCAGCGACGGGCCGCTCGGCGGGCTCGCCGACGAGCTGGAAGGGCCGGAGTCGCTCCACGAGGACGAGGCCTCCTCCTCCGTGGCGGCGTGGTTCCGGGGGTTGATCCCGCGCTGAGCCCGCGCGGGTGCGGCGCGGGCGAGGGCGTCGTACCGTTCGCTTCGCGATCACAGGCCGGGGGAGGTGCCTTCCTCCGGCCCTCAGGAAAGGCAAAGAGAAGATGAGCGTCGAGGTTGGCAAGCCGTTCCCGCGCTTCGCCCTGCCGAACCAGGACGGCAAGGTCGTGCGGCTCGAGGATTTCGCGGGCAAGTGGCTCGTGGTGTACGTCTATCCGAAGGACGACACGCCGGGGTGCACCGTCCAGGGCAAGTCGTTCACGGCGTCCAGGGAGGAGTTCGACAAGGCGAACATCGCCGTGGTCGGCGTCAGCGAGGACGACGTGGCGTCGCACAAGAGCTTCTGCGACAAGTTCTCGTTCACCATCGACCTGCTCGCCGACCCGAAGCACGAGCTCCTCGAGGCCGCGGGCGTCGGGCAGAGCGAGTGGAAGGGCACCCTGTACTGGGACCGGACGACGTTCGTCCTCGATCCGTCGGGCGTGCTGCGGAAGACCTACCTCAAGGTGAAGCCCGAAGGGCACGAGCGGGCGCTCCTCCAGGACATCCAGGAGCTCAAGGCCCAGGGCTGAGCGGGCAGGGGCGCGGGCGCGGGCGCGGGCGCGGAGAGAAGAGGTCTCGCCGAGCAGCCCGGCGCCCGGGGAGAGGGCTTCGCGGGGGCTCACCTCCGGGGCTTGCGTTCCGGCGAGCCCCTGTTGTGGCTCGCCTCCACGCCAGCCCCTCCGGTGAGCCCCCGCGAAGCCCCCTCCCCGGGCGCCTACCCTCCTTCCCAGGGGGACGCGGGCGGTCCCGCGCCAAGCCTGTGCTCTCGCTGGATTTGCCCGAGAGGCACCCCTATCCTGCCGCCTTTGTGGTTGCACGTCCTCCCCCGGGTAGAGCCGCCGCCCTCGCGGCGTTCCCTGCGCTCGTTGCGGCCGTGGTCGCCGTGGGCGCCTGCAAGGACCCGGGCGGCGGCGGGGCCGGCGGCGCGGGCTCGGGCGGCGCAGGCGGCTGCCCGAGCGTGCGAGAGGCCATGTTCACCATCACCGTGCGCGCCCCGGGGGGGTCCGTCCCGCCGGACACCACCGTTCACATCGCGTGGAGCGCCGCGGAAGAGCCCACGTTCGTGCTGAACGATCCGACCACGTGGAAGACGCTGGAGGAGGCCAACCTGGTGTGCGCCGTCGACCGGACGAAGCCCCCTCCCGACGCGCTGGAGGCGCTCGTCTGCGAGCTGTGGACAGCGGGGGTGACGCGGGTGGAGATCTCCGGGACGGGATACGAGGACTTCGAGCAGACACTGGCGCCCGTCATGAGCGAGGAGTGCGAGGCGTTCATCCCCCAGACGGTCGATATCGAGCTCGTGCCGGTCGTGGATGAAGGGATCGAGGAGTAGCTGGCAGGGGCCCCGGACGCGGTGGGCCCGATGCGGAGGTGGCGCGTGGAGGACATGATCCAGGTCGCAGGGGTGATCGACGCGGACGAGGCCGAGTTGCTCGTCGCGTGCGGCGTGACCCATCTGGGCTTCCCCTTCCGCCTGCCCGTGCACCGCGAGGATCTCTCCGAGCGCGCGGCCGCGGACATCATCGCCGCATTGCCGGCCTCGGTCCGCGGGGTGCTGATCACCTATCTCGACACGGCGGCCGAGATCGCGTCGCTCGCCGGCGAGCTCGGGGTCTCGTGGGTGCAGCTCCACGGCAGCGTGGAGGTGACGGCGCTCGAGAGGCTGAGATCGGCGCACCCCGCCTTGACGATCATCAAGAGCCTCATCGTGCGCGCGGGCGACGCGGCGGGAATGGACGCCGAGGTCGCGCGCTACGAGCCGTGGGTGGACGCGTTCATCACCGACACGTTCGACCCGGAGACGGGAGCCTCGGGGGCGACCGGGAAGGTGCATGACTGGGACGTCGATCGCCGGATCGTGGCGCGATCGCGCCGGCCCGTCATCGCCGCCGGAGGGCTCCGGCCCAGCAATGTCGGTGACGTCATCCGCGCCGTGCGGCCGGCGGGCGTCGATGTGCACACCGGCGTGGAAGGGCCGGACGGCCGCAAGCGGCGGGAGCTCGTGGAAGCGTTCGTGGCCGAGGCCCGTCGAGGCTTCGCGTCCATCAGAACGTAGCGCGACGAGCGGGGCGCAGAGCGTGGACCGCCCCTCTAGAGCCCCATGCAGCTCGCGTAGTAGGTCACCGTGGCGGGCCAGTCGGAGAAGACGCCGCGGACGCCCACCTGCTGCGCGAGCACGTCGAGCACGACCATTGCGTCCCCGTCGTTGTCGATGGCGTCCGCCACTGACTGATAATAATAGCCGCCGCCGCCCGCGAGGGGCCCCGAGCGCTCGAGGGTCCACGTGATGAGGTCGAGGCCCGCGGCCCTGGCCGCCTCGGCGTAGTCCGACGGCACGATCTCGCCGTCCTCGTCGAGCGCCACGAGCGCGAACAGGGGCGGCGCGACGATCTTCACGCCCTCTGCCGCGAGCTCCTGCATCCCGAGGACCGCCGCCTCGTACCCCTCCGGCGTGTCGACACGCTCGTCGAGGAACACGGCCTGTCGGCCGAACTCCGGCTCTCTGTCGAGCCAGTACAGCACGTCGTCGAGGTTGAAGGACTGCGCGTACACGCTCGCGGGATCGACGCCGGCCGCCCTGTACTCGTCGATCATCTGCTGCGCGTACGCCGCTCGATCGTAGTCGCCCTCGAACGGCATCTCCACCTCGGGCGCCTTGAGCTCGGGCGTGAACTTCACGCCCAGGCTCGAGAAGAGCGCGATGCTCTCCGCGTGTGTGAGCAAGGTGCCGCAGGCGGCGTAGAGATCCGTCCGAAAATCCGGCGTTGCGTTCATGTACTCGTCGACCGTGGCGGCGTCCGGGTTCGAGGCGTCCATCTTGCCGCAGAGCCGCTTGAACTCGGCGAGCGTGATGTCGCTCGTGCAGCACCTGGCCGACGCCGGCGTGCCCGCCTCGGGATCGGCCGGCGTGAACGGCTCCGAGCACTTCGCGGCGAGCTCCGGGATCGCCAGGATGTTCGTCGTGGTGTGGAGATCGCACTGCGCGTGTCGACACACGAGCCGACGGTCCTTGGTGAACGTCACGTCGCACTCGACGATGCCGGCGCCCATGCGCGCGGCCGCCTCGTACGACTCCCTGGTGTGCTCGGGGAACTGCAGGCATGCGCCGCGATGGCCTATCGAGAACTCGGTCCGACGAAAGGGCCCCTCGGCGCACGCCAGGAGCCGATCCTTGAGCGCGCCCTCGTCCATGTCCTCGACGAGGTAATGCGGCCGCGGACCGAGCTGCACGCTGGGCGGCGCCGCGGCGACCGCGGAGGTCTGTTCGATCCGCTCGTCGCCGGCGCACGCGCTCGCCATCGCGGCGGACAGGGCGATGAGGGCCATCGCGAGGCTCGTTCGGGCGCTCGTCTTCGGCATGGTGCGCTCTCCTCTGGTGGACGGCATGAGGGCGAGCACGCTAGCCGGGCGCGGACATCGACGCGTGTCCCGCGCGAAACAGGACGGTGTCGCGGACCGGGCGGCTACACGTCGATCACGAGGAACGGCCGCCCGGTGAGCTTCTTGAGCAGCGGCATGGCCACGTTGTAGACCGGGGTCCCGTTCGTCGTGCGCCCCTCCAGGGCCCCGTGGTGCGCGTGCCCGTGAAAGACCACGTCGGCGCCGTACAGGTCGATCGGCGCGGCCAGCCGGCTCGACCCGAGGAAGGCCCTTATCTCCACGTTCTCGCCCACCGTCGTCTCGACGATCGGCGTGTAATGCATGATCACGATCCGCCTGTCCGTGTCGAGCTGCGAGAGCGCCGCCTCGAGCTTCAGCGCCTCGCTCACGGCCTCCTGGACGAACGCCTTGAGCGGGACCTCGCCGAACGCCTGCAGCGTCGCGCTCCCGAACCCCCCCATGAACCCCTTCACGCCGGCCACCCCGATGTCATCGACCAGGATCAGGTGATCGCCGTCGAGCACCTCGACGCCCGCGTCGCCCAGGATCTTCGCGAGCTCGGCGCTCACGCCGCGGTCGAGGTCGTGGTTGCCGAACACCGCCGCGCACGGCACCGTCAGGCCGGAGAGCGCGTCGGCCAGCACCTTCGCCTCGTCCGGCTGGCCGCGGTCGGTGAGATCGCCGCAGATCAGCAGCAGCTCGGCCTCCGCGTTCACGGCCTTCACGAGCTCGCGCATCTTGCCGCCGTGCTCGGGCCGGCAATGCAGGTCCGAGGCCGCCGCCACGCGCCGCTTCGCGGGGACTCCGCCGCCGTTCCCGGCTCCGGATCCGGAGCTCATGACCTCGGCTTGCGGGCGCGCGTCGCCTCGCTCTCCGCCCCGGGGCGCTCCGCGCCGCCCGCGCCCCCGCCGCCGGCGGCCTCCCCCTTGCCGAGGAGCTGCCGCGCCCGCGCGGGCTGCCGGCGCTTCCGGCCGAGCGCCGCCTGCGCCCCGCCGTGCGGCGCGCCCGACGGCGGGGCGAGCCCGAGCTTGTCGTAGTCGTGGGTGTACTGGTGCCTGCTGATCAGGCTTCCCCGACAGACCCGGAGCGGCGCGTCGCCGGCCCGCGCCTGTTCCATCGTGCGCCGGCAGAGCTCCTCCACGAGCCACTCGGGCACCCGGCTCCGCGCGCCGGGATAGACGAAGCGGTACAGCGTGAGGTGCGCGAACAGGACCTCCCAGTGCGGCCCGAAGCGCTCGAGCAGCCGCTCCCAGTCCATCTCGTCGCCGCACGCGTAGATGAGGTGGTTCACGTCGGCGCCGTCGTACCGCTCCCGCTCGTCCACGAACGCCTTCGTGAAGATGATCTCCTCGGCCGGCGCGAGCAGGCAGGAGTGACCCAGGATCGTGGCCGGGCGCGCGTGCGCGAACCAGTCGCCGTCCACCACGGCCAGGCCGTTGCTCGACGAGAAGATGAGATCGATGAAGCTCTCGCCGGCGTACGCCTTGCCGATCCAGCGCGGGTCGAGCAGCTCCGTCGCGAACCCCGCCCGCTCGAGCACCCGGAACGCCGCCGGCACGTCCCGCTGATCCAGCATCAGATCGAGATCCTTCGTGTCCCGGAAAATGCCGGTGTACGAGAAGAAGGCGTACGCCCCCGCCACCATGAACGGCACACCGGCGGCGATGAGCGACTCCAGCGCCCTCTCCCTCACCTCGAGCTCGCCCGCGAGGGCGAAGGGGCCCTCGACGCCCTCCCGGGCCGGAGGCGAGAGCGCGACGTGGCCTTCGGCGCTCGTCGCCCGAGCCGGGACCACGCGCTCTGCGTCGGTCGTGGCAGGAACACCGCTGCGGACCATCGTTCTCTGCGTAATGAACAGGACGGGCGATGGCGACCCCTCCCCCTCACGCTCCCGCACGAGGTGCGCGAGGAGGCGAGGTGAACGGGCTCGTCCTCGCTGGCCATTGCAAGGGGAGGCGGGTCTGGCTCAAGCTCGCCTGCCTGGCTCGCTCGGCACGCGCCGAGCGGGCAGGCGACGGGGGCGCGGCCCCCGCTCTTCGAGGAGGAGGCACATCCGTGGACACCGTCATCGCGACGATCAATCCGGCTACGGGAGAGACGCTCGAGGCGTTCGAGCCCCTCTCGTCGGCGGCGCTGGAGAAGAAGGTGGCGCGCGCGCACGCCGCGTTCCGCGGCTTCCGACGGACCCCGATCGCCGAGCGAGCCCAGAAGCTCCGCCGGGCGGCCGAGATCCTGGAGGCCGAGAAGGAGCAGCTCGGGCGCCTGATGACGCTCGAGATGGGGAAGACCATCGGCTCGGCGATCGCGGAGGCCCAGAAGTGCGCGGTGGCGTGCCGCTACTACGCCGACAACGCCGAGCGCCTGCTCGCCCCCGAGGAGGTCGCGACCGACGCCGGCAAGAGCTACGTGGCGTTCCAGCCGCTCGGCCCGGTGCTCGCCGTCATGCCGTGGAACTTCCCGTTCTGGCAGGTGTTCCGCTTCGCCGCGCCGGCCCTCGTCGCCGGCAACGTGGGCCTGCTCAAGCACGCCTCGAACGTCCCCCGCTGCGCGCTCGCGATCGAGGACATCCTCCGCCGGGCCGGCTTCCCCGAGGGGGTCTTCCAGGCGCTGCTCGTCGGGGCGAGCGCCGTGCCGGGCCTCCTCGCCGACCCGCGCATCGCGGCCGCGACGCTCACGGGCAGCGAGGGCGCAGGGCGCAGCGTCGGCGCCGAGGCGGGCAAGCACCTCAAGAAGGTGGTGCTCGAGCTCGGCGGCAGCGATCCGTTCATCGTCCTGCCGAGCGCCGATCTCAACGCGGCGGTCGGGACCGCGATCCGGGCGCGCATCATCAACAACGGCCAGTCGTGCATCGCGGCGAAGCGCTTCATCGTGCACGAGGCGGTCGCGCCGGAGTTCGAGCAGCGCTTCGTGGCCGCCATGCGGCGCCTGCGGGTCGGCGATCCGATGGATCCCTCGGTCGACGTCGGGCCGCTCGCCACGCCCAGGGTCGCCGCGGAGCTCGAGGAGCAGGTGCGGGCGTCGGTCGCCGCGGGCGCGCTCCTCCTGACCGGCGGCAAGCGGCTGAAGGGGCCGGGCAACTACTTCCCGCCGACCGTGCTCACCGACGTCCCGAGCCCCTCGCCCGCCGCCGACGAGGAGCTCTTCGGCCCGGTCGCCGCGGTCTTCCGCGTCACCGACATCGACGAGGCCATCCGCATGGCGAACGCCACCCGCTTCGGCCTCGGGGCGAGCGCCTGGACCCGCGACGCGGGGGAGCGAGAGCGCCTCATCGAGGAGATCGAGGCGGGCCAGGTGTTCATCAACGGGATGGTCGTGTCCGACCCGCGGCTTCCGTTCGGCGGGGTCAAGATGTCCGGCTTCGGCCGCGAGCTCTCGTCCTACGGCCTGCGCGAGTTCGTGAACGTCAAGACCGTCTGGATCGCGAAGGACGAGCGGCCGCGCGGCGTGCCCGCGACCGAGTGATCCCTCCGCGAGCAACGCCACGGTTGCCCGCCCCTGACGGATGGCCCTGCACGCCCGCGCGCCAGCCTGGCGAGGCGGATGCAGAGGGGCGCCGACGGACGCCCGTGGAGGCGAACGGGCACGAGGAGCGGCGAACGGGCGCAGCCGGATGCAGGGAGCGGCGAACGGACGCCGTTGGACGCCGTCGGACGCCAACGGAGCATGGTGAACGCCGCCCGACGCCCGGGCGGAGCATGGCGGCACGACGTGCAGCCCGTTGCGTCTTCGTGGACATCGACCTACCGTCATGGGCTGTGTCGGACGATCCGGCCGTGGCCGCTCTGCTGAGCGAGTACCCTCCTGCAGCGCAGCAGCTGACGCTGCGCGTGCGCAAGCTGCTCCTCCGGATGATTCCCGACGTGACCGAGCACGTCTATCCGGGCTGGCGGATCATCAGCTTCCGGATGGGCGACCGGCACGAACACCAGATCTGCTGGCTCGCCCCGCAGCGCTTCGGCGTGAACCTCGGCTTCGAGCACGGCGCGAAGCTGCCCGATCCGAACGGCCTGCTCACCGGCACCACCAAGCAGGCCAGGAACGTTCATATCCGCTCCGCAAAGGACGTGGACGTCCCGAAGCTCGCCGAGCTGGTCGCCGCCGCCATCGAGCTCCACCGGGGCGATTGATCCCGCAGGCGCCTGGTGGAGGTGCCGGGGCCGCTTTTCGCGCCGCCCGTGCCGATCAGGATCGCCGGTAGACGAGCTGGCCGCCCGTCTTCCCGAGCGCGTACGAGAACCCGAGCTCCAGCGTGGAGCGGGTGACGATGTCCCCGAGATCGAGCCCCTGCTCCACCATCAGCCGCGCCGCCTCGGGCGCGATGCCGACGAGCACCACCTCGCTCCCGAGCAGCCCCGCGGCGCGCGCCGCCTGCACGAGGTGGCTCGCCGCGCTCGCGTCGACGACCGCCATGCCGGTCACGTCGATGATCACCACGCGCGCCTGGTGCTCGGTGATCTCCCGCAGCATGGAGTCGATGAAGCGGCCGGACCGCTGCGCGTCCAGCGCCCCGACGATCGGCATCACGAGGACGCCGCGCGCGACGGGCACCACCGGGCTGGACAGCTCGGCGATCGTGTCGAGCAGCGCCTCCTTCCGGCGGCTCAGGGCCTCGAGCTCCCGCGTCCGCTCCTTGATCCGCGAGAGCAGCCGCGCGTTCTCGAGCACGACGGCGGCCACGGACGCCACGCGCTCGAGCAGCGCCAGGTCGCCCGGCGAGCACGCGTCGGGCTGCGCGCTGCTCAGGACGAGCGCCCCGAGGACCGCGTCCCGGGAGATCAGCGGCACCACGGCCATCGTGCGCGCGCCGCAGAAGCGGGCCTCGGCGACGTCGCCGAGGCGCTCGACCTCGCTCGACGTCGTGTCGACCACGAGCGAGCAGCACGAGCGCAGCACCCGGCCCAGGAGCGAGTCCTCCGAGACGGGCGCGCGCTCGTCGTCGACGAGGCTCTCGCGCTCGGCCATGCCGATCACGAGGAGCTCGAGCCCGCGCCCGCGGTCCGCCGCGTCCGGCTTGCGGTTCGCGATCCTGCGCGCGGCGCTCATGGCGAGGTGGTCCGAGAGGGCGGTCGAGAACGGCGTGCGCTCGACGGTGACGAGGTCGACGCCCGTGTCGAGGAAGCGCGACGCCGGCAGCTCCGCGAGGGCCGCCGCCTCGCCGCGCGTGGCCATGTCGTGGAGGATCTGCACGCCGCGGTACCCCATGTCGTACTCGCGCTGCACGACCGCGGCGTGGATCACGCCGTCCTGGAGCATGGCGACCGTGGACGTGATGAGATCGAAGGCGATGAGCTTGAGGTCCCCCGCCCTCCCGAGCGCCCTCGACGCCTGGGCGAAGCTCGGGCCGTTCTCGCTGCACACCCCAAAGGCGCCGGCGAGCTCCGGCCTGCTCCGCAGCGTGGCGAGGGCGAGCTCGAGCCCGCGCTCCGCGTCGAAGTGGTTCTCCGACGGCGCGTCGACGTGGATCGCCGAGCCGCCGAGGGCCTCGCGGAAGCCCTCGAGGCGCCCCCGGGCGTTCGAGACGGCGACGGAGGCCGCCTGGGTGGCGACCACGCCCCCCTGCGGCAGCAGCCGCAGCATCATCTCGCCCGCGAGCCGCCCGGCGGCCCGGTTGTCGGTCCCGATGTACAGCGAGGCCTGGCTGCCCTCCACGGGCGGCGAGTCGATCGCGATCACCGGGATGCCCGCGGCCACCGCGCGCTGGATGTACGGCTCGAGCGCCGCCGCGTCGATGGGCGCGATGGCGATGCCGTCCACGCGGCGGCGGATCCCCTCCTCGAAGAACGCCTCCTGGGCCGCGGGGCCCGTGGCCATCCCGCTCTTGAACGTCACCCCGACGCGCAGATCGCGCCCCGCGGCCAGCGCGCCGTCGCGCACGTTGTTCCAGTACGCCGTCAGCGGCCTGCGCGGGGCCTTGTAGACGCGCAGCGTCCGCCGGGCGTCCGCCCCGTCTCCGCCCTCCCCGTCCTCCAGGATGGCCAGGTCGATCGCGCTCCACCGCGGGCCCGTCTGGACGCTCCTGATCCCGTCCGCGACCGTCTCGATGAGCTCGAGCAGATCGACCGACTCGGCGACGGCGCTCAAGACGTCCTCGAGCAGGCGCAGCTCCTGGGCGAGCTGCGCCTTCTCGTCGAACAGGCTGCGCCGCTCGAGCACGGCGCGCGCGCTCTCCACGATGGGGTCGAGCGGCGCGCGGTCGGCGTCCGAGGGCGGCGCTCCCTCCGGCAGCTCCAGCGCGAGGTACGCGCCCGGCGCCCCGAAGAGGCGCACCGGCAGGATCAGCACGCGGGCGCCCTCGGGCGGCCAGCCCGGCGACGCCGCCGCGCCGGGCAGGTGCGCCCGGTACCACGCCGCCGCCGGGACGACGCGCGGGCCGAGCGCCGCCTCGGGCGCCGCGGCGGGCCCGTACGGCGCCGACGCGCCGAGCTCCCCGCCGTCCGACGGGATGTGCAGCCGCCCCGGGACGATGCCGTCGAGCCCCACCGCCGCCCTGTACACGAGGCGCCGCCGCGCACGCACGAGGAGGCTCCCGCGCTCCGCGCCGGGGAGGCAGGCGACCGCGCGCTGCACGAGATGATGGAGCGTTGCGAAGACATCCAGCCCGGTGTTCATGCGGATCCGTTCGACCCGTCCTCGAGGCGCCGCCGCAGGACAGAGGGGCCCCTAGCAGGCGCGACGGAGCTCATCCTTGTCAAGCGGAGACGATCCGAAGCGGGGGGCCTCGTCCACGGATCGAGCGCGGCGCGCGCCGGGTTGAACCGCGTCGCTCGCCCGTGCTACCCGCCTGATCCCGACCCCTTCGAGGAGCTCGCGCCCGCATGAAGCTCGCCTCTCTCCGCGGCCCCGGCCGCGACGGCACGCTCGTCGTGGTCCGCCGCGACGGCGCGGCGTACGCGCCGGCCGGCGCCGCCTTCCCCACGCTCCAGGCCGCGCTCGACGACTGGGAGCGCGCCGAGCCCGCGCTCCGCCGCCTCGCCGACGCGCTCGATCGCGGCGCCGCGCCGGCGTCGCCGCTCGTCCCGGAGCAGCTCGCCGCCCCGCTGCCCCGCGCCTACGAGTGGATCGACGGCTCGGCGTACCTCCACCACATCGTCCTCGTGCGCAGGGCGCGCGGCGCCGAGCCGCCCGAGACGCTCACGACCGATCCGCTGGTGTACCAGGGCGGCTCCGGCGTCCTCCTCGGGCCGACCGACGACATCGTCCTGCGCGACGAGGCGTGGGGCCTCGACTTCGAGGCCGAGGTCTGCGTCGTCCTCGGCGACACGCCGCAGGGCACGACCCGGGACGAGGCGCACCGGCACATTCGCCTCGTCCTCCTGGCCAACGACGTGACGCTGCGCAACCTCGTGCCCTCCGAGCTCGCCAAGGGGTTCGGGTTCTTCTGCTCGAAGCCGGCCACGGCGTTCTCGCCGTTCGCGATCACGCCGGACGAGCTCGGCGACGCGTTCCGCGACGGGCGCGTCCACCTGCGGCTCCGCTCCACCTACAACGGCGCCCTCGTCGGCGATCCCGAGGCCGGTCCCGAGATGCACTTCTCGTTCTTCGATCTCATCGCGCACATCACGAGGACCCGCGGCTTCACCGCGGGTACCCTCCTCGGGAGCGGCACCGTCTCGAACCAGGACCCGGCGCGGGGCGTGTCCTGCCTCGCCGAGCGGCGCATGCTCGAGATCCTCGCGTACGGCGCGGCCACGACCCCGTTCATGAAGCCAGGAGACACGATCATGATCGAAATGCTGGATCCGTCGGGCAGGAGCCTCTTCGGGCGCATCGCGCAGCGGGTGGTGGCCGGATGAGCGCGCCGGAGCCGCGGCCCGCGCTGACGCTGTACAACTACTGGCGCAGCTCGTGCAGCTGGCGCGCGCGCATCGCCCTCGCCCACAAGGGCGTCGCGTACGCGTACCAGCCGGTGAACCTGCTGCGGGACGGCGGCGAGCAGCTCCGCGACGACTACCGGGCCAAGAACCCCATGGCGCAGGTGCCCACGCTCGAGTTCGAGCAGGGCGGCGCCGTCCGGCGCGTGTCCCAGTCGATGGCGATCATCGAGCTGCTCGACGACTGGTTCCCCGCGCCTCCGCTCCTGCCGGCCGATCCGTACCTGCGCGCCAAGGCGCGGCAGCTCGCGGAGACGATCAACGCCGGCACGCAGCCGCTGCAGAACACCGGCGTGCTCCGGTACGTGAAGGACGAGCTCGGCCGCGACGAGATGGCCTTCGCCAGGCGCTTCGTCGCGGCCGGCCTCGCCGCGTTCCAGGCGACGGCGGGCGAGCTCGCCGGGAAATTCTGCGTGGGGGACCAGGTCACGGTGGCGGACGTGCTCCTCGTGCCCCAGCTTTACAACGCGCGCCGGCTCGCGGTGGACCTCGCGCCGCTCTCGCTGCTCACGCGGATCGAGGCGGCGTGCATGGCGCTGCCGGCCTTCCAGACCACGCACCCGGACCGCCAGATGGACGCGGTCGCGGGCGCCTAGCACCGCGTCGCCCAGCGTCGGCCCTGGTGCTTCGCGAGGCGGAGAGTTGAACCACCGAGGCGCAGAGGACGCAGAGGAGAGGACGAATAATCAAAGAGCCTCTGTGTCCTCTGCGCCACGGTGGTTCCTCCTCCCAGGAGACCAGGTCGGCGATCTGGTGCTTGCTTGGCTTCCCGCGTTGACCCCGCACGTGACGGAGGATGCCGATGGCCAAGGTGGAATCGATCGGAATCAAGAGGGTGGAGGCGCTGCACTATTACGTGCGCGACCTGGAGCGGAGCCGCAGGTTCTACACGGAGAAGCTCGACTTCCACGAGATCGCCGCGAGCTCGCCGGAGCTGACGGCCGCGGCGGCGCAGCGATCGGTCGTCTTCCAGGCCGGCGCGTGCACGATCGTGTGCTCGCAGCCGATCGGCGAGGGCGGGCGGGCGTGGCGTTACCTGCGCAAGCACCCCGACGGCGTGGGCACGATCGTCTTCGAGGTCGAGGACATAGGCCGCGCCTTCCGGCTGCTGGACGGCCGCGGGGGCACGCCGATCGACGAGATCCACCGGGTGACGGAGGGGGGCGGCACCTTCGCCTCGTTCTCGATCACGACGCCGTTCGGCGACACCACCTTCCGCTTCGTGGAGCGGCGCGGCTACCCGTCGCTGTTCCCCGGCTGCGTGGCGTACGGCGCGCCGCGCGGGGGCGAGAACCGGCTCCGGATCACCGGGTTCGATCACATCACCTCGAACTTCCAGACCATGGCGCCCGCCCTGCTCTGGATGGAGCACGTGCTCGGGCTCGAGCCGTTCTGGAAGATCGAGTTTCACACGAACGACGTCGCGAGGGACGCAGACCACGGCTCGGGCCTGCGGTCCGCCGTGATGTGGGACCCGGCCTCGGGCGTGAAGTTCGCGAACAACGAGCCCTACCGGCCCTACTTCAAGACCTCGCAGATCAACGTCTTCAACGAGGAGCACCGCGGCGACGGCGTGCAGCACGTGGCGCTCGCCGTGGACGACCTCCTCGCGGCCGTGCGCGGGATGCGGGCGCGGGGCGTGGAATTCATGCCGACCCCGGCCGCCTACTACGAGCTCCTGCCCGAGCGCCTGCGGCAGCTCGGCGTCGGGTCGATCGACGAGGACGTCGCGGCGCTGCGCGAGCTCGAGATCCTCGTGGACGGCGACGGGGCGAGGTCCTACCTGCTCCAGATCTTCCTCAAGGAGTCGGCGGGCACGCACCGCGATCCCGGCGCCGGGCCGTTCTTCTTCGAGCTCATCCAGCGCAAGGGGGATCGGGGCTTCGGCGCCGGCAACTTCCGGGCGCTCTTCGAGAGCATCGAGCGGCAGCAGAAGGCGGAGGGCCAGGGCTGATGCTCGACCGCGTCGCCGTCGGGAGCATCCCGCCCAAGCACCACATCGCGCACCGGGGCGCGGCGGGGGAGCTCCGTTACGAGGAGTGCCTGACGCGCGGGGGCTTCGACGGCCCGTACACCATCGCCTACCACGAGCGCAGGCCGCACGAGCACCGCGTCGCCGAGATCGCGCACGGCTTCGCGCTGCCGGTCGCCGCGCCGCCGCGGCCGCTCGCGAAGCGGCACTACCGGTCGCAGGACCTGCCGCGGCGGGGCGGGCCCGCGATCGACTGCCGCGTGCCGCTGCTCTTCAACGACGACGTGGTGATCGGGATCGCCCAGCCGGACGCCGCCGATCCGGTGTACTTCGCGGACGCCGACGCCGACGAGCTCTTCTTCATCTTCCAGGGGGGCGGCGTCCTGCGCACGATGCTCGGCGATCTCCGCTTCGAGCAGGACGACTACGTCGTCATCCCGCGCGGCCTGTTCCACCGCTTCCTCCCCGACCCCGCGCCGCAGCGGTGGCTCTCGATCGAGGCCGCGGACCTCCACCTGCCGCGCAAGTGGCGCAACGAGGTCGGCCAGCTACGGATGGACGCGCCCTACTCGCACCGCGACTTCCGGCGGCCCACGTTCGTCGGCCCGCTCGACGAGGGCATCCGCGCGCTCGTGGTGAAGCGCGGCGGCGCCTTCCACGGCTTCACGTGCGCGCGCACGCCGCTCGACGTCGTCGGCTGGGACGGGGCGGTGTACCCGTTCGTGTTCCCGATCCTGCGCTTCCAGGCGCGCGTCGGGCTCGTGCACCTGCCGCCGGACTGGCACGGGACGTTCGCGGCGCGGGGCGCCCTGATCTGCAGCTTCGTGCCGCGCCCGGTCGACTTCCACCCGGAGGCGATCCCCTGCCCCTACCCCCACGCGTCCGTCGACTGCGACGAGATCCTGTTCTATTGCCGCGGCAACTTCACGTCGCGCCGCGGCGTCGGCCCCGGCAGCATCTCGCACCATCCGGCGGGCATCCCGCACGGGCCGCACCCCGGCGCGTACGAGGCGAGCCTCGGCGCCCGCGAGACGTCCGAGCTCGCCGTCATGCTCGACACGACGCGCCCGCTCACGCCCACCCCGTCCGCGCTCGCGGTGGAGGACCCGGGCTACCAGGACAGCTTCATCGCCGCCCCCTGAGCTGCCCGGGCTACTTCCTGGGCGTCTTCCCGAGCCGCTCGAGCAGCGCGCGCACGAGCAGCGGCCACGCGACCGTGGCGTCCGCGTACACCTCGGCGAAGCGGCCGCCCTCGTGCGGGGGCTTGAACTTCCCCCAGCTCACGCCCTCGGAGTAGGTGCAGCCGGAGAGGCCGCCCCAGTGCACGGGCTCGGGGCAGATGCGGACGCCGTACTGGAAGCGCGGGTGCTCGACCTCGATGCCGAGGCGGTCGCCGACGATGTCGTAGAACGGCGCGACCTGCTGCGCCCAGTTGCGCGGGACGCCGCCGCCGATGGTGAAGATGCCGAGGCGCTTCTTCTTGCGGACCAGGCGGGCGTAGCTGAGCAGGTCGAGGAAGGGGTTGTACGACGGCGGCGCGGCCTCGCGCCACACGTCGAAGCCCGGCGCGTCGCCGTGCTGCGCCTTCACCTTGCGCAGCATCCACGTCGCGACGTCCAGGCCCATCTCGCTGTCGGTGAACGCCGGCACGTAGACGGGGACGTCGTGGAGGTAGGCGCTCCGGAGCACGCCGGGCGAGTCGCCCATCTCGGCCAGGGCCTTGCCGAGCTGGCGGCAGATGATCTCGCTCGACCACGGCGTGGTCGGGTCCAGCTTGTCGAGCTCGTCGCGGACGAAGACCTCGATCGCATTGAGGTTCTTCTCCATCTCGAGCGTGTCGTAGACGCGGTTGTACCCCTTCTCGAAGTACGTCTCGTCGGAGATGGTCGGGTTCGCCTTGTAGTGGGTCAGGCCGACCGCCTCGCTGAGCCCGTGCGCCATGAGCGCGCCGGTGCTGACGATGCAGTCGATCATGCCGGCCTCGATCATCCGGACGATGACGACGCCCATCTTGGCGACCGTCATCGCGCCGGAGAAGGTCGCGACGACGAGGCAGTCGTCGTCGCGCACCATCGCCTCGAGCACGTCGCACGCCTCGCCGAGCGCGCGGCCGCTGAACGCGGTCTTGCTCATGGCGCGGATCAGGTCGTCGAACGAGCCGATCTTCAGCGGGTCGAGCGCCTCGAGCGGGACGAGCTTGTCTTCGACGCCGTCGCTGAGGTTGCGGTGCGAGGAACGCGGAGCCTTCGGGGAGGACATGGCGCGCGAACATATAGCCGCGCAAGGGGTAGGCCGTCGAGCCCGAAGGCCCCGGCTTCCGCCTCTCCCGTGAGGCGATCTCAGGGGCGGAGGGACAGCGAGCACGCGAGCCGGCGCAGCGGGCCGCCGCGCCGTCCGTCGTCGTCGCCGATGTCGTGAACTCCGCCCTCGGCGCGCCGCGCGGCGAGGTCGGCGCGCACGAACGCGAGCGGGCCCGGCCCCGGCGCTGCGCCCGGCGGCAGCGCGCCCCGCGCTCCGGGATCGAGCAGCGCGGTGATCCCCGTCACGCAGGCGTCGGCGCCTGACACACGGACGTCATAGACGGCCTCGCGCGCGGGCGTGGCGCGGCCGTCGACGATCACGACGGCGCTCGCGCGGCCCAGCAGGAAGCGCGTCCCGCGCGGCCGCGCGCCGCACGCCGGCAGGCGCGTGAGCGTCCGGCGGAGGCTCGGGGCGACCTCCCAGCCGTCGAGGGGCAAGAGCGGCGGGGGCGCTGCGGCCGCGCCTCGCGCGCCCTGCGCGGGCGGCGGGATCGGCACGGTGCGGCCGAGCGCGAGATCGCCGAGGTCGAGCAGCAGCGGGACGCCGGCGGCCGTCGGCGGCCCGAGCGCGCGCGCGCCGCGGCTCGCGAGCGAGGCGATGGGCCGCGGGGCCTCGCCGGAGGACCAGACGAGGAGCGAGGTGCCGCGGAGCCACGCGATCGGTCCGTCGGGCGCCTCGCTGAAGGCGACCTCGGCCTCGGGCAGCAGCGCCTCGGGCACCTCCGCGATCTCGGCGCCGCGGCCAGGCCTCGCCCGGATCAGCAGGTCGCGGCCGGCGGCGCGCACCCCGAAGAGGATCCGGTCGCGGGACGCCGCGAACCTCGTGAGGGTCGCGTCCAGCCCGACGCCGTGGGGCGCGGGGCCGGTCCACGATCGAACCCGGCCCTGGTGCTCCCCGGGATCGAACCACCGCAGCGTCCACGTCCCCCGGGTCGTCCGGGCGACCGGGCCCCGCTGGCCGGCGCCGGGCGCGGCGGCGCCGGGCGCGCGCACCTCGAGCGCGGCGACGGAGGAGAGCATGCCCCGGCGCGTGTCGCTCACGAGGGCGGAGACGGGTCGCTGGCCCGCCGAGCCGGGCCGCGCGTCCCCGGCGACGATCGCGAGCCGCTCCTGCGCGTTGCGCGGCGGCGGCACCCCCGGCCGGGCGCTCGACCCCGGCAGCGTCGTGCAGACGAGCGCGCGCTCCGGGAGCTCGGGCGGCGGCGCGCCGTGGGGCAGCAGCAGCGTCCCGGCCTGCGACGCCGGCGCGGGGGGCGCCCCCGGCGCAGGGAGCGCCCCCGGCGCAGGGAGCGCCCCCGGCGTGGAGCCCGCCGGTCCCCAGCCGACGCGGAGGTGCCCGTCGATCTTGAGGCCGACCTCGTTCACCGCCAGCGCGCCCGGCGCCTCGAGCAGGTCACCGAGCTCTGCGATCGCCTCCGTCACGCGGGCCGGGGTCTCGATCGGGAGCCACGAGCGGCCGGCGTCGGTCGACGCGAGCACCTGCGCGTCCCCGACGGCGACGCCGTGGCCGGCGTGGATCACGGCGCGCGCGGCGCCGTCCAGGCGAGCCCGTGAGGCCTCCCCGCGCGGCGGCGCGACGACGGCGGTGAGCGCGCCGTCCTGATCGGCCACCACGAACGACAGGGCGCCGTCGAGCCCCTCCTCGATGGGGCTGATCACGTGGAGATCGCCCCCCCCGCGGCGCAGCCCGCCGAGCGGGATCAGCGGCTCCTCCCTGCCGCGCGCGTCGATCACCGCGACGTGCACCCCGCGAGCGGCGCGCGCCGCGGTGGGGTCGCCGCCGCCCGCGCCGGGCGCGCCGCCCGCGCCGGGCGCATCGCCCGCGAGAGGCCCGGCGCCGTCGCGCTGGGCACCGTCGCGCGGGGTGCCGTCCCGGGGCGCGCGGTCGCTGTCCCAGAGGCCGCGCACGATCGCGATCCGGCCGTCGGCGAGCGGGCCCGCGCCGCGCCAGTGGATGTCGGCGCCCGCGCGGACGGTGATCCATCGCCCGCTCGGCTGGCGCACGCACGTGCTGCCCTCCTCGTCCGCGCCGCACGGCGCGAGCAGCATCGCGCCGCCGCTCGGGGACACGCGGAGCGCTGCCTCGCCGCTCCGCAGCACGACCGGCGGCTCGCCGCCGAGGCGGCCCCCGTCCAGCTCGACCCTCCGCACGCCGAACGGGTCGTGGAGCCGGTCCGACGCCTCGTCGCCGAGCGCGCAGGCGACCCACGCCGCGCGCCCGGCGCGGCCGACGCCGCAGGCGCTGACCCAGCGCCCGCGGCCGAAGACGGCGAGGTCGCGCGGCGCGCCGGAGGCGATGTCCACGCGGGCGAGGAGACCGTGGCTCGCCGCGATCGCGGCGCCCGCCCCCGCGGCGGCGCCGCCCGAGATCGCGACCTCGAGCGGAGCGCGCCCGGTCTCGTGGATCCAGCGGAGCAGCGGCGCGCCCTCGGCGGGGTCGGGCGCGCTGCTTCCGGGCGCGAGCCGCGTCTCGGCGACGAGGACGACCGCCTCGCGCCCCCCCGCGAGCGCGCCCGCGCCGTGCAGGAGCGCGCGCAGCTCGCCGCCGCGCAGGCGCAGGTCGGAGACGTGGAGCGGGGCGGCAGGGTCGGCCAGCGGGTCCTCGTCGCGGACCGGCGCCGCCCGGTCGCCTCGGCCCTCTGCCTCCGCGCGGCCCGTGGCGCACCGCGCCGGGGTGACGGGGCGCCAGGAGGCCCCGCCGTCGACGGTGACCGCGAGCCCCGCTGCCTCGAAGAGCCCGGCCCCTTGCTGCAGGTCGCGGAACGCCACCGCGCGGAGCGGCAGCGCGGGCAGGCCCGGCAGGGTGCGCGGCTGCCCCGTGTCGACGTCGAGGAGGCTCGGGAGCTCGGCGGACGCGTCCCAGACCGCGACGACGGAGGGCCCGCCGCCGATGCGTAAAAGCTCGGTCCCGGAGCGGGCGAGGAGCACGGGCGCGCCGAGCGGATCGTCGAAGCGATAGACGCCGCGGGTCCCGCGCCCGACGACGCGCGCGCCCGCGGCGGTGGGCACGAGCGTGAGCTCGAGCAGCGGCTCGGGGCAGGGCGCGGTCTCCGGCCGGACCGCGCCGTCGCTCGCGACGAGGACGCGCCGGCCGCCGACGAGCGCGAGGGTGCCGCCAGGGACATCGGGGCCGATCGCGGTCGCGCCGCTCGCGTCGACCCAGCGGGCGGGGGCGGCGGCCGCGGCGGTCGTGGGCGGCCCGGCAGCCGGCGCGGGCGCGCGGCGCTCGGCCGGCGCCGTCCGGGCCGGCGCGCCGCCGCAGCGGGTGAGCGCGAGCGCGGCGAGGAGCGCGGCGGCGCGCTGCGCGGTCCGGGGGCGCGCTGCGAGGCGGGGAGCCCCCGCCGCTCTGGGCTGCGACATCGCGGCGGAGACTACCGCGGATCCACGGCAGCGGCGGCGCCGGGCGGCGCGCCTCGCCGTGGAGACGCCGGATCACCGTGGGCTGCCTCGCGGGACCCCAGGGATGTCCGCGGACGCCGAGCGCCGCAGGAGCGGGGCACCTGCGGGGCGTCAGTGAATGGATGAAGCTGCCGGCGCCGGGGCGGCCTCGTCCACCGCGCGGGCGGCGTGGCGGGCGGCGACCAGCGCCATGAGCCCTTTCGCGCCGAGCACGGCGTGATCGGACACGCAGTTGTTGAAGATCACGTGCACCCGCTCTGCCTCGTGGGAGAGTCGCTCGACGGTCTCGGCCCAGGGATCGAGCTCCGCGGGATCGTAGAGATACCTGAACTTCTCGTGGACGCTCACCGAGGCGTCCCAGGTCTCGACGCGCCGGCCGTGGAAGCGCACCACGGCGAGGCGGGGATCGGCGACGAGGGGGGCTGGAGGCATGCTGTTCGCCTTGCCCTGGGGCTCATCGACGATCACGTAGAAGGCGCCGAGATCGCGCAGAAAGGCGATGACCCGCTCGATCCGGTCGGGGGTCCCCCACGAGGCGTGCCGGAGCTCGACGGCGAACGGAAACCCGTCCATGCGCGCGCGGCAGTCCTCGATGGCCCTCACGTGGCCGCGGGTGGCCGTGAACCACGGGGGGAACTGGAAGAGCACGTACCCGAGCCGGCGCGCCTCGCGGATCGGCGCGATGGCCCGCCGGAAGCGGTCCCAGAGCGTGTCTCTGGCCTCGGCGGGCAGATCGGCCGGGTAGAGGCGCTGCTTGTCGAGGAGCGCTGCGGGCAGGGCGCGCTGGAGGTCTGCGGGGAGGCGGGCGGGCTCCACCGGGTGATGGGTGAGCGGCGCGAACGCCTTGAGGTTGATCACGAAATCGGGCGCTGTCCGCTGGACCCACTGCTCGGCGACGGCGGGGCTCGGGAGGGCGTAATAGCTCGAGTTGACCTCGACCACCGGGAACTGGGACGCGTAGAACTTGAGCCGTTGCTCCGGGGTGGCCACGCCCTTCGGATAGAAGCGGCGGCTCTTGATCAGGGTGGGATCGGTCCACCCGGCGGTCCCGGCGAGGATGCGATCCAGGCGGGCGGGCACGGGGGCGCACGCCGCGAGCGCGGAGGCGCGCAGGAGCCGGTCCTCGATGGGATTCGGGGGTTCCTCTGGAAGCGACCGCGGGGGGTCGCGCAGGGGGGCTTGATGCATGATGGCCCCATCCTAAGGCCGCCCCCCGACAGCGGAAGCGCGCGAAGCGCCGCTGCCGCCTTCAATGCCTCCTGTCCGCCCCGTCCAGCTTCGCGGAATCGCGCCTTCGAAGACGTGGTGAACGCGTGAAGACCGATGAGGCGGCCGCGTGGAGCCGGCGGCCAGGCTCGGGGCGGCGTCGCCCGCGGGCTCATGCTCTCGTGGTCCACGGGCGAGTCGCAGCCCATTGCGATGAGCAACCGAACGTCCTCACACCTTGACGGTGCATTGCGCCGGCTCCCCCCGTCTCCTCACCTGCCGTGCAGCTCCTGCAGGATCAGCCACACGCGCGGCGCTGGACCGACCGAGGCAGCTTGTCGGGGCGGGGCAGCAGGCGGGCATGGGACCGCTCCTCGCTCGTTGACCTGCGATGGACTGTCCACAGCCGATCGCCCTGACGACGTGCTCTTCCGTCGTCCTGTGGCAGCTCGACGCGATCCTGGAAAACCCAGATTGTTCATGCGCCACCTCGACGCCTGCGCTATACTGGAGATGCAGGGGCTCGGTGCATTCCTGCGCGACAGAGGTGAGAGATGTATTCAGCGAACCGCCGCAGGAATATCGAGCGTGAAGAGCGCATGGCCCTCCGCGGGCAGCGGGAGCGAGCGGCCGGCAAGCTCCTTCAAAAGATTCCGGATCTCGAGAGCTTGAGCCTGGAAATCCGTGAGACACGGCCCAACGCGCCCACGAACGATACGCAGTACATCCGTCGTGTCGTCGTCGAGCACGCGCATGCGCTGTTCGAGATGCCGTGCTCGTACTCGTCCTGCGACAACGGCGGCTACGACGCGACGCAGGAGATCCTGAGCGCCCTCGCTGCGCGCTCGATGCGCTTCGAGGGCGAATGCGTTTGCCGGGGGAGCTGCGGCGGCGAGTTCTGCTCCAGGATCCTCCGGTATGTCGCCACGGCCACGTACCGGCCGCGCTCCGACGTGTCGTAGGGCGGCGTCACCTCCGCGAGACGAGCGCTTCCCGGCGCCCCGCTGCGGTCCGCCTCGCCCGGCGGGCCGAGCGGCGCCTCCGAGCTCGCCAGACGGTCTTCCGGCAACCCTTCGAGCCGCCCGGGGGCCTCCCCCGCTCGCGACGAGCTCGAAAGCGAGAGGACGGCGCGGTGGGCGCGAACGTCGCCGCCCCTGTCTCCGGCAAGGCCGATGTGCATCGTGCTCGACATGTCAGGCTCCTCCTCGACATGTCAGGCTCCTCTCGATCATCACGCGAGCATCACGCGAGTGGACGTTCGCGTTCAACGGATCGAGAGGGTTGCGGCGAGGAGCCGATGCGCTGCCCTGACGCGACGGACGGATCCCGGCGTCATGGGACGAACACGGTCTCTCGGGCCGGGCAGCTCGGCAGGCTCTACCGCGCTCCCGCGCGAGCAGCGCGGGACCTGGACAACACGCTACCAGCCCGGCCGCCGCGGCGCCCGGGCTCGGCGCCGAGCGGTTTACTCGATGGGCGGCTGAGGCCCGGGGACGATCCCCGCGATGTCCGGATCCTCTCCTGGCGCAGCGTTGGAGCCGGGGCCCTTCTCCCTGCGGCGTGCGAGGCGGTTCGCGTCTTTTTCGCGCTGCTTCTCCTGCCGCGCGCGTTCCTTCTGCCGCTTCAACGCTCCCTGCTTTTGCATGCGGACCTCTGGCCTTTCAGCGCCTTCCGGCGCGCTTCAAAGACAGGCGCGGCGGCGCATGGCCGCCGAAAGACAAGGCGCGGCGGCGCTCGGCCGCCGGAAAAGACAAGGCGCGGCGGCGCACACACGCCGCCGCGCCGCACGCGCGATCAGTACCGCTCGCGCCCGCCGCGGCCGCCACGGCCACCACCGCCGCCACCGCCGAAGCCGCGACCACCACCGCCGCCGCCGAAGCCGCCGCCGCCGAAGCCGCCGCCACCGCCGCCGCCGAAGCTGCGCGCCGGACGCTCCTGCGCCTCGTTCACCTTGAGCGGGCGGCCGTCGAGGAGGGCCCCGTTGAGCTGCGAGATGGCGCTGTTCGCGGCCTGGGCAGAGCCCATCGTGACGAACGCGAAGCCGCGCGGCTGCCCCGTCTCGCGATCGGTCGGCATCGCGATCTCACGGACCTCGCCGGCTGCGGCGAACGCGGCCTCGAGGGTCTCCCGGCTGGTGCTGAACGAAAGGTTTCCTACGTAGAGACGATTTCCCATGTCATCCTGCTTTTTTTCACGGCTTTCTGGTGCGCCAGGGGCGCTCTCGGCCTGCCATCCGACGAAGCCGTGACGGATCGAACGGAGACGTGCCGCGCGGAACTCCCGCGCGGTCACACGGTGCGTCGTCCAGTCGTCCGAGCGAGCTGAAGCCTCCCCACGTAAGGAGGGAGGAGGGAAAGCGTCGTGTCGAGGGCCAGGGACGTTCGTGAGAGAGAGCATCCTAGCCCGACGCGTCGTCCTCCGCAAGCGAGCCGTTCCGCCTTCCTCGGCCATCCCAGATCTCCCGGGGCGCCCGGAGCCGTTCGAGCGCGAGATCCGGCGATGTTGAGCGGGCGAGCCCGTGGATGACGTCGCGAGCGCGCGCAGTCGGCCGCGCTCGTTCGGAAGAAGTCAAGCAGCAACGTTGCGTTTCGCGCGACTCCAGCGACGCTCGTGACCGACTCGTGACCGTGGAGAGCCCCGGGGCCAGACCGGACCGAGCGCGCAGCGCATCGCCAGAGGACGAATTTGCGGTGGCGACGCGTCGCATCCATTGCTCTCCCCGCGCTCTTGCTCGGGCGGCGCTCGAGAGGGGCGAGCGCATGAGCGAGAGACAGATCGTCCCTCTCACCAGGGCAAGATCTGGATCGGTCCCGAGCCCGGCAGGTCATCATCCCAACAAGACATGCCCGAGTCGGGCCTACCACCGCGCCGGCGCGGTCGCTCGTGCGCCTTCTTCTTCCCGTTCCCGCGCGTTCCCGCGCGCGGGTGTCCCTCGTGCATCTTGCCGTTTCCGCGCGCGGGTGCCGTGGGCTAAAAGGCCCACCATGCTCACGCTCTTTCACGCTCCGCAGTCGCGCTCCTCGCGTATCGTGTGGCTCCTCGAGGAGCTCGGCGCGAAATACGATATCGTCTACACGAGCATCCCGCGGATGGACGGCTCGGGCGCCGCCGATCCCGCGAACCCGCATCCGGACAGGAAGGTCCCCGCGCTCCAGCACGACGGGGCGCTCGTCACCGAGTCGATCGCGATCATGCTGTACCTCACCGACCTCCACCCCGAGGCGGGCCTCGCGCCGCGCGTCGGCGATCCTCGGCGCGGCGCGTACCTGACCTGGCTCGCGTGGTACGCCGGCGTCGTCGAGCCGGTCGTCACGCTCGAGTTCGCGAAGGTCACCGACAACCCGGCGCTCGTGCACACCTTCCGCGGCCTCGCCGAGGTCCACGCGCGCATCGCCTCCGCGCTCGCGAAGAGCGACTACATCCTCGGGGGCGAGCTCACCGCGGCCGATATCCTCTTCGCGAGCCTGGGACGGTGGTTCCGCCCCGGCCTGCCGGAGGGCCAGCGCCTCGACGACTACCTCGCCCGGTGCGCCGCGCGCCCCGCCGCCGCGCGCGCGATGGCCAAGGACAGGCCCGGCTGAGCGCGCGCCGCGCGGCCGTCAGGCCCCGCCGCCCGCCTGGCCCTCCTCGGCGGCCTGCCTCGCCTCCTCCTCGGCCTCGGCGATCTTCGTCCGCACCTCGTTCATGTCGAGCGCGCGCACCTTCTCGATCACCTGATCGAGCGCCGAGGCGGGCAGCGAGCCCGCCTCGGCGAAGAGGAGGACCTTCTCGCGGAAGATGAAGAGCGTCGGGATGGAGCGGATATTGAAGGCCTGGGCCAGATCCCGTTGCTCGTCGGTGTTGATCTTCCCGAACACGATGTCCGTGTGCTTCTCGGAGGCCTTCTCGAAGACGGGCCCGAAGGTACGGCAGGGGCCGCACCAGGGCGCCCACCAGTCGATGAGGACGATGTCGTTCGACTCGACCGTCTGCTCGAAGTTCTCCGCGCTGAGCTCTGTGGTACTCATCGGCGGAGCATAGCGTCGACCCCCGCGCGTGTCCGCCGGGGCTCTCGGCTACGCGTGGAAGATGCGCCGCGCCCCGGGCAGGCGGCCTCGCGGGGAGGCGGCCTCGCGGGGAGGCGGCCTCGCCGGGAGGCGGCCTCGCGGGGAGGCGGCCTCGCCGGGAGGCGGCCTCGCGGGGAGGCGCTCGCCTCGAGCTATTCGCGCCGCAGGGCGGTCGCCGCGGCGTCCGCCTGCGGCCCCGGCGCGACGGCGGCGGCGCCGTCCGCCGTGGGGGCAGCGCGGCTCGCCAGCCAGAGCCACAGGACGAGCGCGCCGAGGGCGATGCGGTACCAGCCGAACGGCGCGAGGCCGTAGCGCTTGAGGTAGCGCAGGAAGACCGCGATCACGAGCAGGGCGACCGCGAAGGAGACCGCGAGGCCGACGGCCAGGGCCGTGGGGCCGCCGGGCGCGTCGAGCAGCGCGCGGCCGTTCTTGGCGAGGTCGAAGACGGTCGCGGCGCCGAGCGTCGGGATGGCGAGGAGGAACGAGAACTCGGCGGCCGCGGCGGTGCTGAGGCCGGAGAGCTGGCCGCCGACGATGGTGGTCATCGAGCGCGACGCGCCGGGCCAGAGCGCGAAGCACTGCGCGAAGCCGATCGCGGCGGCGCGGCGCGGCGTGATGTCCTCGAGGCGGGGGTCGCCGGGATCCTGCCGCCGGCTCCGGACGGCCTCGACGGCGATCATCAGGACGCCGCCGGCGATGAGCGCGACCGCGACCGGCCCCGGGCCGAACAGGTGCGCCTTGATGGCCTTGTGGAAGAGCAGGCCGACCACGGCGGCGGGGATGAAGCCGATCACGACGGCGAACGCGAGGCGGAGGCTCTCCGGATCGCGCCGGAGCACGCCGCGCAGCGTGTCGGCGAGGCGCGCGCGGAAATAGACGACCACGGCGAGCACCGCGCCGAGCTGGATGACGATATCGAGCGTCTTCGCCGCCTCGCTCTCGTGGCCGAGCCACGCGCCGAGCAGGATGAGGTGACCGGTCGAGGAGACGGGGAGGAACTCGGTCAGCCCCTCGAGGATCCCGAGCAGGACGGCATCGAACCAGAACATTGCGCCGAGTCTAGCCGCACGCGGGGCGCGGCGGATCGAGAGCGCGCTGCGAGGTCGCTGCGGCCGCGGGGCGGCGCTGTGGAGGTGCCGCGAGCTACCGCACGGGCCAACGACAGCGGAGGGGGTCGCCTCTCACCGACAGGGTCGGGCATCCACCTTCGGGCTTGACATCCCAGAATCCCCTGGAGAGTCCTCTGCCGCCATCCCCCCGAGGCCCGGCCTGGGTCTCGCTTGCCGAACCGTTCTGACCGTCCTCATCCCCCATCCCCTCGTGTTACCCCTGTCGCCTGGCCCGGATCAGCCTTGCCGAGGAGGCTGTCGACCCGAAGAAGATCACGCGCTCGAACCTGGGCACGATCAAGCGGACGACACTGGATCTTGCGCCCCAGACGGTGATCATCGGGAAAGAATCTACAATCACCGGCGCGCGCGAGGGGCCATGATGCGCGCATGACCCGACACGACAGCCACGCTTTTCATCTCTCCGACACCTACGTGCAGCTCCTCGACGGCGGCGCCGCGAAGCTGATCCCTGTGGACGCCGAGTTCTGGGCGAAGATCGGCGAGCGCGAGGAGCTGCACGCCGGCCGCATGGTGGGCCTCTTTCACATGGACGAGAGCCCCGATCACCGCGAGGTCCACCCCCGTGGCGACGAGCTCCTGATCCTGCTCTCCGGCGCGGTCGACGTCGTGCTGGAAGACGAGCGCGGCGAGCGCGTGATCGAGCTGCGCAATCAGGGCACGTGCATCGTCCCGCGCGGCGTCTGGCACGGGCAGATCGTGCGCGCGCCGAGCGTGATGATCTTCATCACGCCCGGCGAGGGCACCCAGCACCGCGCGTGCTGATCCCACGCGACGACCGGCTGCGGGCTCCCGCCGCTGCCCGTGGCGACGTGGCCGCGAAGGGCTACGAGCGGTAGGCCTGCTCGAGCGCCGCGATGTCCAGCTTGACCATCTTCAGGAGCGCGTCCGTCACCCTCTTCGCGCGGGCCGGATCGCGGTCGCGCATCATCTCGTCGAGCGCGGCGGGCACGATCTGCCACCGCAGGCCGAAGCGATCGATGAGCCAGCCGCAGGCCTGCGGCCGGCCGCCCCCCTCGAGGAGCGCGTTCCAGTAGCGGTCGAGCTCCGCCTGGTCGTCGCAGGCCACGACCATCGAGACGGCGTCGTTGAACTCGTGGTGGGGCCCGGCGCTGATCGCCTGGAAGCGCTGCCCGAGGAGCGTGAAATCCACGACCCTCACGGATCCCGGCGGCCCGCTGGGCGACTCGCTCCGGAGCTCGGTGACGTGGTCCACCCGCGAGCTCGGGAAGATCGAGACGTAAAACCTCGCCGCCTCTTCGGCCTCCTTGGCGTACCAGAGATGCGGGAAAATTTTCGCGGTGCTCTTCATGATCCTATCGTTCCTCCTCGGAGGCTTGGACTGCCGGTCAGGCCCAAACTCATCGGTCCCGGGAATTTTTTTCGACGATCCCGCAGGATCCGTGGGCGCGTGACACCCGGGGCGGAGGACTCGCTCGGCTCGCCGGCGCGCGCGCGTCGGGCGAGCGCCTTCCTGGGGTGCGCTGCAGCACATCCGCCCGTGATGCCGCGATGGCGGTCCGGTCCGCGTTCCGCCTCGAGGACCACGCGCGCTTGCGCAAGTCTTCGCACAAGTTGAGCAGGTCCTCGCACAACGGAGCGCCACAAGCGCACGGCGAGGCGCGTCGCGGGACCGTCCCGTGGTGCCGATCCATCGCCTGACGAGCGGCGCGCGCGGGCGGTGAAGGCCGCCGCCCGCTGCGCCCGAGGACTGGCCCGAGGGTTGCTCTCCTGTCCGACACCCGGCCTTGACCGGGCACGCAGCAACGAGCTTGCCTTCACCGAGGTCGAAGCGCGCGTTCGCGCTGGCCCAGGTCACCCCGCTGCGCTTCGCCCGCAGCGGCGATCCCGATCGCCGCGCGATCCGCTGGCCAGCGGATCGCGCGGCGATCGGGGCGACCCTCGATGGAGGCGAGACACGTCTCGTGGGGCTCGATCCCGCAGCGCTGTTCATCACCCATGCAGGGCATGACCCGCTCATAGCCAACCAGATCAGGGAGACATCACATGAAATCGACTCACGCTTTCGCAGCCGCCTTCTCTTTCTCCGTGCTCGCCACGAGCGGCTGCGCGATGGATACCGAGACCCCGGCCGGCTGGAGCGAGCCGGAGGACGGGGGCGCCGACGAGGTGGGCGAGGCGCCGCAGCCTCTCACCAGCTCGCCCGCGACCACCGCGGAGCCGTGGATCGTGAACCTGACGTTCACCGGCATCGGGTCCCGCTGCACGGCGTCCGTCCTCACCGCGCACTGGCTGCTCACCGCCGCTCACTGCGTCGACAGCCTTTCCCGGGGCGCGCTCACGACCGTCAGCGTCAGCACCCGCAACGCCGCCGGCTCGGTCGTGAACGTCTACACCGGCAATGCGCGCACGTACCAGCACACGTTTTATGATTCCGGGCTCACGCCGGACGTCGATAACGACATCGCCATCGTCCGGCTCACGGGCGCGGCCGGCGTCAACCTCAGCGTCACCGGCACGGCCAGGCTCTTTGGCTACACGTCGCCCTGGACGTCGAGCTCGACCAGCGACCGCGCGTTCTCGATCATCGGCTATGGCCTGTCGGCCGCGGGCTGCGGCGGCTCGGACAGCACGAAGCGCATCGCCACCGGCTTCGTCATGGACAGGGAATCGTTCGATGTGCTCAGCATCAAGTCGCCCTACGGGACAAGGCACACCTGCGGCGGCGACTCGGGTGCGCCCTGGCTCCTCACCCGGAACGGCGTGCGCATGGCCGTGGCCGTCCACTCGGGCCGCTACTACGACGCGCCCTCGTTCTCGATGAAGCAGCAGGCCGCGCTCATCCCGCCCAAGCGGACCTGGATGTACGAGACCTCGAAGGGAACGGGCCTCATGCTGGATTGCGGCACCGTGTGCACCGAGCGCGTGTACAACCCCGAGCCGCCCCCCGGCCCCGCGTGCCCCTCGGGACAGCACTGCTGCGAGCCCGGCGGCGGCACGACCTGCAACCGGTGCTTGCCGAACTCGGTCGCGTGCCCGTGAGGGCGCCTGGACCGTGCCGCTCAGGCTTCAGGCACAGGGATCCAGGTCGAGTTAGCGGATGACGAGCGGCTGCGACCTGCACCGCTGGCTTTGTCGAGCAGATCCGCGCCGAGCTCGGTCGGCTCGAGCTCGGCTGGTCGCGACGTATCCAGCTCGTCACCTTCCCTTCGACCAGCGTGTCGTGACCCCGGGGCGGAGGACCCGCTCGGCTCACCGGCACGGGCGCATTGGGCCGCCGCGGAGGCGCCGGGCGGACGGCGCGCTCACCGAGGAGGGACGCGCACCGCGAGGCCAGCGCCCGGCGCGCGCAGGGCGGCGCCAGGAGCGGCGCGCAGGCTGCCCCGGCCGCGCCGCCGGCCACGGAGGCGGTCACGCAGGCGGGAGCCGACGGCGGCGGCCCGGGGGCGCCCGCCTGAGGCGCGCCGGCGGCCCTCCACGCTGGCGGCGCCGCGGAGCGGGGGTAGAGTCTGAACATGGCCCCTGCTGAGGAAACCGACCGGGAAAACAGGGATGATCCTCCCTCGTTTCCATGGCGCCTCCGTTTCCGAGATTGCATCGGATGACGGCGCGATGCATGACGCGATATAGAGCGCGCTCCCCGGGAGGGAGGCCAGGGCTGCAACCGTTCGTCCGATTCGCATAGCCTGCACGACTGGGTGGTATCCCTCGCACGGCTGTTCACGCGTCGGCAACATCAAGATGCTCGGTCACATCGCGGAGTGCGACGCCGTTCACGACGTGTAGATGCCGGTTTCGAGATCCTCGAGGAGGCCCGGTGACTGCGGCTCCCACGCGAGTCGCGCCCGCGTGAGCGCGCTGGACGCGGGGTTGTCGATCGCCGTGAAGGGCGCGAACGGGCCGAAGTGCGCGCTGGCCTGCTCGGGCGTGAGCGACACCGTTGGTACGCCGAGTCCGCGGCCGATCTTCTCCGCGATCTCTCGGAACGGAATGCCCTCGTCACCGACGGCGTGGTAGCGCGTACCGGAAATTCCCTTCTCCAACGCGAGCCGGAAGAGGCGCGCCGCGTCGAGCCGGTGCACCGCCGACCATCGGTTGTCTCCCGCGCCGATGTAGGCCGATTTGCCGTGCTGTCGCGCCGCCTGCACGAACATCGCGACGAAGCCGCGTGTATCGCCGGGGCCATGCACCGACGGCGAAGGACGCACGACGCACGCGCGAACGCCACGCTGGGCGAAGGCGAGGACCGCGTTCTCCGACGGCACGCGGAAGCTCGCGGCCGACGCCGGATCGCCCGCGTCGTCCTCGGCACCGATGCGGACCGGCGCGAGGACCATCACGCCGCTGGTGCCGACGAAGGGCTTGTTTGTCCCTTCGAGTGCGCTGCCGATGGTGTCGATGGCGCGGCGATCCGAGACCATCGACTCGGCGAGGTCACCCGCCGCCCAGTCGTGTGCGAGATGGATGACGCCGTCGCTCGATCTCACGCCGGCCGCGAGCGCGGCCGCGTCGTTGAGGTCGCCTCCAAACGCCTCCGCTCCCTGCCGCGCCAGCGCCGCCGCCGACGCGTCGCTTCGCGCCAAGCCGACGACGTGATGCCCTGTGCGGAGCAGCTCCGCGACGACGGCCGAGCCGATGAAGCCAGTTGCGCCTGTGACGAACACACGCATGAAGGACCTCCTTGTTGTCCCCGCGCGACAGCGCCGGGAGTGATGGCGACCGTAGGCCGATCCTGCCGAACGAACCACGATGCGAAGTCCGTATTTTCTGCTAAAACGTCCCCAATGGACCCGCTGTCCGATGTGCTCTCGCTGCTGAGACCTCTGAGCCAAGTGTCTGGAGGTCTCGACGCGGGCGGCGCGTGGGCGATTCGATACGGGCGTTACGAGGGCATCAAGTGCTACGCGGTGCTCGCGGGCTCCTGCTGGCTACGCGTCCAGGGCGTTCGAAGGCCGGTGCGAATGGACGCGGGCGATTGCTTCTTGCTGCCGAGAGGCCGCTCGTTCGTCTTGGCCAGCACGCTCTCGGTGCGGCCCGTGCCGGCCGACGAGGTCTGGGCGAACGCGCGCCACGGCGACGTCCTCCGGTGCGGCTGCGGGGGCGAGTTCTTCCTCGTGGGGAGCCACTTCGACCTGGGTCGAGAGCACGGGGCGATGCTGCTCGGCGCCTTGCCGCCCGTCATCCGCGTTCGCGAAGCCGCTGCACGAGACGTGCTTGCGTGGTCGATCCAGCGGATGCGCCAAGAGCTCGGGGAGCGCCGACCGGGCAGTGCGCTGATGGTGCAGCACCTCGGCAACATGATCCTCGTTCAAGCGCTGCGGCAGTATCTCGTGGACGAGAATGCCGGCGGCGCCAACTGGCTGCGCGCGCTCGGCGACAGGCAGATCGGCGCGGCGATCACGGCCATGCACGAGGCGCCGGAGCGGGCGTGGACGCTGCCTCAGCTCGCGAAGATCGCGTCGATGTCGCGCTCGGTCTTCGCGCTCCGCTTCCACGAGAAGGTCGGCGTGACGCCGCGGGCGTATCTCACGCGGTGGCGCATGCTGCTCGCCGCCGAGCGACTCACGACCTCGCGCGACGTGATCGCGACGGTCGCCAGCTCGCTCGGGTACGAGTCCGAGAGCGCGTTCAGCCTCGCGTTCAAGAAGGTGCTGGGCTCGTCGCCGCGAAGGTATGCGCTCCGCCGCCGTGCATCACGCGCGACGGAGTGATGATGGCAGGTAACCGCCCGGGCGCTCGCGCTCCCCCGGATGCATTCGATCTGCCGCTGCCCCCCCGGGGGGGCCTCGGCTCACGCGTCGGTCGTCGGCGACTTGCCCCAGGCGTCGGGCAGCAGCTCGTCCAGGCGCGACAGCGGCCAGCCGAGCCGGGCGGCTTCGCTGACCGTCGCGGCGGAGGCGAACGCTCCCGAAGGCGTCTGGCTGGGCCATGCTGGGCCCGGCAGGGAATGTGACTCGGCCGAACAGCAACCGGAGACCATTGAAAGCACTGCTCTTCCCGTCGCGCATCCCTCGGCACCAGCGACGTTGCCCAAGCTCGTCCCGGGTTCGTCGCGGGGGGGGGGGCCGGAGCGCAGGCGGGCCCCAAAAGGAGCCCGCCGGAGCGCAGGCCCCGTGATCGACGACCCCGGGACGAGCTTGGGGGACGACGTACTAGCTCCGCCAACGTCTGGTCGTTCTTCTTCCAGCAGCGTGATCAGCGCCTCTGAGCCCTACGCGCTCGAGTTGCCTGCGAACCCTCGTCGAATGCGACCGCTCCTCCGAGCGCGTCGTCCTCAAGTGCCCCTTCGCCTTGCCTTCCGTGCACGCGTCGACGCCCGCCGATTGCCTCATACTGATACTATTCCGGCCAGCGACCGCAAACTCTCACGTGTCCGCCGTCGGCTCACCCGAAACACCTGAGTTTCGTGGGCCCATATAAACAATTGACCTACGATCGCGCCCGGTGGAAGCGACGTGCCTGCGGCGCGGAAGTCGACGAATTTGCCGTATAAAATGAGGGGATCTGTCAGGTACGGACCCATGCGGCAGGCAGCAGCATCAGCGATGCGACCGTCCCTCCCGACCAGGCTCAGCTTGTACCAAGCCCGGCTCACACCCGTCGTCGCCTCAGCTCCTGCCAACCGCCCGTGCAACAGGCCCCGGGCTCACTGCCACAGGGTGTGTGGCGTGACACGAGGTGTCAATGGATCGCCATCAGCGCGTGCAATCGCGGCTCGGGGCTCTCGATGCCGGGTGGCCCCGTTACCTCGATCTCCGCCCAGTCCACCTTGCCGGTGAAGCGGTTGTCCCCTGCGAGGTCCTCGCACAAGGGGCCGCCAGTCTTGTTGCCGACCATCAGGAAGGCGTCCACGTTGAAGATGACCGGATTGGTCCTGGGGATGAAGCCCTCGCCGAGCTGGACGTCACGCTCCCCGTCGTTTCGGAAGAGTTTCACCGTGCCGCCCTCGCCCGCCACTTCGCCGCCCTGGTAGTTGAACTCCATGCGGACCTGGTACGTGCCCGACGGCAGCAGCGAAGTCACGTCCTCCGGGTTATCCGCACGGACGTAGAAGACCTCGAGCCCCAGGTAGTTGTAGACGTATGTGAGAATTCCATTCTTGGCATAGAGGCCAAAGCCGCCGAAATCGTTGCCGCGGGCGAGGATCACGCCGTGCGCTGGCCCGGGCAGATCGGCTGGCACCGTGATCTCTGCGGTGATCTTGAAAGAACGGTTGAAGTTGTCGATCACGACCGAGTCGGCCACGAAGCTACCGTCGACGTACCTCTGGCGGCGGACGTCCTCCTCCTGGCCGGACGGCCCCGAGGGCAGGCGCTCTATCTTTCGGTCGTCGAGGGGGAAGACGTTGTAACGGGCCGCCTCGATCTGAAAAAGGTTCTTCAGCTCCTCTAGCTTGTCCGGGTTCTCTGCGGCGAGGTCCTTTGCCTGGGTCCAGTCCTGTTTCGGCAAATCCTCCGACTTCTCGGCATAGGTGAAGTAGAGCTCCCACGTATCCTCCGAGAAGTCCGGCAACTCGTCCTCCAATTGCCAGGGCTTCGAGTGGAGGGCGACGGCGGTCCAGCCTTCATGGTAGATGCCACGATTGCCGAACATCTCGAAGTACTGGGTCCTGTGGCGCTCGGTCGCGTTTGCGTCATTGAACGTGTAGAAGAAGCTCACACCCTCGATGGGCTTCTGCAGCACTCCGTCGACGCTCAACGGCTCCGGCAGCCCGATCGCTTCGAGGACCGTCGGGAGCACATCGGTCACGTAAGTGAACTGGTGTCTCAGCCCACGCGCCTCGATGCCCTTGGGCCAATGGACGATCATGCCGTTGCGCGTGCCGCCGAAGTGGCTGGCGACTTGCTTGGTCCACTGATACGGCGTGCACATGGCCTGGGCCCAGCCGATGGCATAGTGATTGTACGCCTTCTTGGTGCCGAATTCCTCGATGTGATCATTGATCAGCTTTATCTGTTCCTCCTCCCCCATCACGATGCCGTTGAAGCCGATCATCTCGTTGAAGGTGCCGAGAAACGTGCCTTCGGCGGAGGCGCCGTTGTCGCCGAGGATGTAGATGATGAGCGTGTTCTCGAGGACCTTGAGGTCCTTGAGCGTCTGGATCACCCTGCCGATCTGGTAGTCGGTATGTTCGAGGAAGCCGGCGTAAATTTCCATCTCGCGCTTCAGGGAATCCACGACGTCGGGATTCATCGCTTCCCAGGCTGGAACACCTTCGTTGGGAGACGTCAGCTGCGCGACCACCGGGATGACGCCTATGTCTTTTTGGCGGTTGAACGTGGCTTCGCGCAGGGCGTCCCAGCCGGCGTCGAATTGCCCTCTGTACTTGTTACTCCACTCTTCCGGGACCTGGTGGGGTGCGTGGGTCGCGCCGGGGGCGAAGTACATGAAGAAGGGCTTGTCCGGCGCGAGGGACCTCTGCGTCTCAATCCACTTGATGGCCTGATCGGCCAGATCCGTGGTCAGGTGATAGTTCCCGCGCTCCGGCATTTCGATGTGGGTCGTTCCATCGTAGAGGGTAGGGTAATACTGGTTGGTTTCGCCGCCCACGAAGCCATAGAACTTCTCGAACCCCATGTAGGTGGGCCAGTGGTCGAAGGGCCCCGTGGTGCCAGTCTCCCAGGCGGGCACCTCGTGGCACTTACCGAACTGGGCCGTCGAGTAGCCGTTGTACCTGAGTATCTTGGCGATCGAGGCGGCGCTGTTGGGGATCATCGAGGTGGCGCCGGGCGCCGAGGTGGCCATCTCGGTGATGCAACCCATGCCGACGGAGTGGGGGTTGCGGCCAGTCAGCAAGGCGGCGCGCGTCGGACTGCACAGGGCTGTCGTATGGAAGCGGGTGAACTTGAGGCCCGCCTCGGCGAGCTCCGTGGCTGTCGGAGTATTGATGGGTCCCCCGAAGGTGCTCGAGGCGCCGAAGCCCACATCATCGATAAGGATGATGAGCACGTTGGGGGCGCCCTCGGGCGGGCGGATCGGTAAGATGGGAGGGAATTCAGGACGCGGATCCGCGGCGTTGTACTTCGTCGGGCCGACATAGGGACGGTCGGGGATCGGCAGGATGTCGCGCTTGGGAAGGTCTCGATCTAGCGGCATTGATGACTCCTCATCGTGGCTGCATCCAAGTATCGTGGGCCCCCCATGGGCGCCAAAGGGACGCCCAAGAGAGACGAATGCCTGCACGTATATCAAGATAAACTTCGGGCTCTACACCTCGCTTGGCAGTGTGGTGATATTCGGCGGCTGACCCCCGCATCACGCCTTCGCGAGCCGCGCACGCGGATGCTGAGGTTTTTTCATCCAATCATCAGCATGGTTCTCCGTGCAGTGACTCGCGAAGACGCTGCGGAGGCGGGTGTGCTCCGCCCCGTCGGTGTTTTGCAAGACTGCGGCTTCGAGCTCCATCGCCCCGTCTCGCGACTGGTTCAGCCCTGCTTCCGTGGTCAGCCGTCGTGAACGACGCGGCGACCCTGACGAATTCGATGACGGAGCGATCTTCCACCATAGCTTCAGGCGAGGATGCAACAGCGACGAGCTCGTCCGCGCGCTTGAAGGCATGGAGGCCCCGCCTGATCGCAAAAGGACCGTTTTGTCAAAGAGCTCGTACAATCGGACTGCGCGAGCCAGGAACGGCTCCGAGAATCTTGACGTTGCGGAACGCGTTTGCATGTCCTATCCGCGTGGTAGACGCCGCGAGCCGCAGGCTCAGCTGCAGACGCCGCCCTGGGGCGTCGCCCAGCTCAGGGGCAGCTGCCGGCGAAGCTCAGGAAGCTCTGTACGCAGGCGTCCGCCTGAGCTTGGCTGGCGAGCGGCATGGAGGTGACGGTGTTGGCCATCGACGTGTATCCGCACTGGTCGGGCTGCGGGCCGAGCTGGGGGTTGTTGACAGCGAAATTGACCCAGGGGCCCTCGGGGCCACTGTCACTCTTCAGATAGTAGTAGATGCTGCCGGGCCCCATGGAACCCGAGTAGTTGATGCACCGGACGGGGGGGGCAGGGGGACCCCACCCGGGCATGCCATCACACGGGCACGCCGGCGCCGTGGGCTGGCAGGTGCCGCTCTCGCAGGTGAAGCCCGCCCCGCACGAGCCGCAGTCGAGCGTCCCGCCGCAGCCATCGGCGATCGAGCCGCAGGTCGCTCCCTGACCGGCGCAGGTGGTGGCGACGCAGGCGGGCGTCTCGCAGTTCGTCCCCGTCCAGCCGGGCGCGCACGTGCAGGTGTAACCGCTCTCGATCGCGGCGCAGGCGCCGCCGTTCTGGCAGGGGGCCGAGGCGCAGGGGTCGGTGCAGGTGCCGTTCTGGCACTGCAGGCCGTCGCAGCACGGGAGGGTGGCGTCGCACGGCGCCCCCACCGGCAGGCAGCCCTGGCCGTTGCAGGTCGGGTCGTAGAGCGGCGAGCTCGGGTCGGTGCTGGTGATGTAGTCGCCGTCGTGGGCGCTGTGCGCGTTGATGCACGCCTGGTCGCCGAGACGAAGGATCGTGTACGGCTTCGTCGCGGAGCCGGTGTGGTGGCAGATCTGGACCGTGCCGCTGGGATCGAAATAGGTGCACTGCTCGGGGGTGAGCGCGTCATGGGCCCCGCCCGCCTCGCTGCTTTCGTCGCCGTCGGCCGCGGAGGGCCCGGCGCTGGAGCAGCCCGCGAGCAGCAGGGTAGAGAGCGCCGGGATCGTCAGAGAGTGGAGAAGTGAGCCCGCGAGATACCGCATGAGAGGTCATCCTTTCAATGTCGTTCTTGCGCCGGCCGGAGAAGGGTCAGGTCGTCCTGTTCATGCTTGAGGCCAGCGTCGAATCGGCGCTTTCGGAGGTGATGTTGACGCAGAGCCCTGCATGTCATTCGGCGCGTGAGCGCCGACGGTTCCCGTGGCCCAGGTCCGGTCGCGTGCCGCCGCCTGCTGCTGCCTGAATGCCTCACCTGCGGAGGGCACGACGCACCGCCGTGACCGACCGCGGCGCCCCTGCCGGGATCGATGACGGAGCGACAATCCACCATAGGCTCAGGTGGGGATGCAACAGCGAAGAGCTCGTCCGCACGCTTGTCTTGCCGTTCGTGGACAGTTCACTGCCGTTTCTGGACAGGCGACATCGTTCGCGCACGCGATCGATAGCGAACTGTGCGTTACATCGAGGTCGACCCCGGCTGCCGGTACGCCATGGTGAGCTGCGGGCGGTTGGTCCGGGGTGGCGTTGTCGCCGGAGTTGTTGCTCGCGGGTGCCAGCGCTCGCGACGTTCAGGGCCGGCGTCGCGGCTGGAGGCGCGGCAGGCCCGCGGCCGCGCGCCCCGCGGACAGCGTCTCGGAGGGGCTCTCGCCGAACCGGCGCTTGTACTCGACGCTGAACCGTCCCGGGTTGCCGAGCCCGAGCGCGGCCACGACGCCCGCGACCGACGTGCCGGCCGAGGGCTCGGCCAGCTGGCGGCGCGCGAGCTCGAACCGGCGCCGCCGCAGGAAATCCATCGGTGGCATTCCCCGGCTCGCCACGAAGGCTGCTCGCAGGGACCGCTCCGGCACGCCCGCCGCGGCGACGATGTCGGCCAGCGTGATGGGCGCCGCAGCGTGCGCGGCCATGTATTCTTCAGCCTTGCGGACGCACGCCGGGGCCACGCGCGGCTGCGGTGCATCGAGGATCTCCGATAGGCTGTGCCGGGTGTGTACCAGGAGGCTCGTGAAGAGGGCACCACGCAGCCCGACAAGCAGCATCGGCGAGGCCCATGACTGCTCGATCTGGCGGCGGAAGAGCTGCGCGACCTCGTATACCGTGCGGCCCGGTCCGTCCTCGATGTCGAGCGCCGTACCGAACCGGATCGGGCCGCGCAGCGCAGCGCCCGTGAGCGTGGTGAAGTGGGCGTCGAGCGCTCCGCGGTCGATCACGAGGGTCCGCCCGTGAAACTCCCCGCCGACATCGAGCGAGCAGGATCGCCCTGGTGAAAACAGCGCGCCCCGCCGGCCCGGCACGACGCGGAAGGGCTCGCCCGCGTGATCGCCGGCGCTCTCGCCGCCGGCCGAGAGAGACAGGATGTATTGCTCCCCGACTGCCGGCACGAAGGCCCGCCCTCCGCCGGGCCAGTCGCCCGCCACGACACGGATTGTGCCGAAGGAGGCGACCTCCATCGCACAGCCGAAGGATGTGCCGCGCTTGGGCTCGAGGGTCGCGTCCACGTAAACGCGGCGGAAGGCCTCCCGAGCCTCGCCGACGTCGCCGGTGCACACAAGCTGAGCCCGCGCAATCCCCGCCCCCGGCGCCTGCACGGCGCGCGAGGGCCCTTCACCCCTATGGCTTGTCTGGACAGAGCGAGGCGCACGACCCGGCATTGGAGGAGAAGGAAGCACAAACATCGGATAGTGTAAATTCTTTGTGAACCAGCCAGGCAGACTTCCGGTACGAGATCGAGACCCAGGCGCGTGGGTCGCGACGACACCGCTTGAACGTCGCCAGCCGTTGAGCAACGGGCCCGATTGATGTCGAGTTATCCGCTGTCATGGATCTCATCATCCATGTTGCCCTGAGAGGCCGCAGGCGCTCCTCCGGAATGCCCTCGACTGCCTCGGGGCTGAACAACAACAGCTCTTCGGCGATGACGGCCTCTCCTTCCTCTCGGCCGAGCACGCCGTGCAGAACACCGTGATGGCCTCCATCGTCGAGCACATCGCGCAGGCGGGCCTGAAGCCCGAGATCGACGCGCTCGCCGGGCCCGAGCTCGTCGAGCAGATCGGCAACGTCCTGCCGCGCTACGACGCCATGGTGCGAGACAAGCTGCAGAAGGAGGCCGTCGCGACGTCGAACCTCGCCGACGACAGGCAGGATCGGCTCAACAAGACGGCCGACGATCCAATGGGTTGAAGCCCGCCGCCCCCGGCCTCACTTCCGGTACTGCGCGAGCGGCAGGCCGGCGTCCGCGGTGCCGTCCGCCACGAACCCGGCCATGATCCGGGCGCCTTTCTCCTGGAAATGGGTGCCGTCGACCGTGCCGTCGGCCCTGACCAGGAAGAAATCCGTGCCCGCCGCCACGCATCCGATCGTGCGCAGGTAGGCCAGGGTCATCTCGTTGAGATCGATGACGGCCACATCGAGCTCGTCGCCGAGCTCCCGCATCGCCTTTGCATGGGCGCTCAGGCCGTTGCCGAACTCGTGGCTGTCGCCGGTGCAGGAGCGCCGCGGGGGCGGCGTGACCAGCACCGGCGTGGCCTCGTGCTCCTGCGCCCCCTCGATGTACTGCCGGAGATACGATTTGAAGTCCGTCGCCGGGTCCAGATAGTAGGGGATCGTCTGGCCGTCGAGCTCGTAAGTCGCGTTCCGGTTGCTGTCGTTGGTGCCGAACTGCACGAGCAGGTAGTCGCCGGGCTGGATGTCGTCGAGCACGTCGTCGAGGTGCCCCTCGTCGATGAAGCGGCGCGCGGTCCGGCCGCCGATGGCCCGGTTCTCGACGTGCACCCGCGAATCAAAGAACTCCCCCAGAAACTGCCCCCAGCCCGCCTGGTGGATCGCGCTGTTCCTGTAGGTCTGGACCGTCGAGTCGCCGGCGATGTACACCGACACGTCGGGCAGCGCGGCGTCCCCGCCGCCGCCTCCATCACCGGCCCCCTCCCCGCCGCTGCCCGCGCTGCCGCCGCCGCTGGCCTCGCCGCCGCCCCCCTCTCCGGTGCCCGTCGATCCCGTGGCCTCACCGCCGCTCCCTGCGGTCGTGCTGCTGCTCGCGCCGCCCGCGCCGCCTGTGCCGTCGCCGCTGCTGGCAGCGCTCTCCGCCGGTGAGCCGCCGCCCTGGCCTGCGCCGGCCTCGCCGGCCGGGCTGTCCTCGCCGCCGCATCCGGCCATGAGCGCCACCAAAAGCAGCGCGCAGAAAGAAGCGGATGCTCGTCCAGAGAAAGGGAAGGTAGCTCGGTGCATGGATTCTCTCCCCTCCGCGACCTCGAGGCGTTGCGCCACGGAGTGGTTCGATGCGATCACGCCGCCGCGCGCGGGGGTCAAGCCCTGGGCCCCTCTGACGCGCTGCTACGCGCCCCGGTTCATGGGAGATGGGCCGAGCCTAGAGGGAGGAAGGGTCCGATGGCGTCCCTCGGAACGGCGGTAGGCCCGCGGCGAGGGGGTTCTCCGCGCGGGGTGGGGACGGGCCGTGTCTGAGCCCAGTAGATCTGTCTCCTCCGGCTCTGCCGAGGAGACAGATCTCAGGCGAGCTCGGCGGGGCCCCACCCCGCGCGGAGATCCACCTCGCCGCGGGCCGGGCAGCCCGGCACAACCTCTCTCCCCTCCCTTCCCTCCCCTTCCCATCTCCCTTCCCCGCGCCCGCGCCCGCGCCCGCAGCCCCCGCCGCCCGCCTCAGCTCGCCGGCATCCCCATCGACCTGCCGTCGCCGTGCGCCCTGGCCAGCACCGACGCCTTGACCCAGGCCCGCACCAGGCTGAGGTGCCGCGCCTCCGCCGCGCGCGCCTCCTGGAACTGCGCCACGATCTGCGCATCCCCCAGGCCCTGCACGAGCTCGATGAGCACATCCCAGGCGTCGTTGTCCGTCAGCTCCGCGACCAGCATCGCCTCCAACGCGTCCGCCACGTTCGTCCTCGGATCCGTCACGACCTGGATCAGCCCGCACGACGCCACCCCGTGCACGTCCGCCAGCGGCGTCTCGGCCGTCGGATCCGCGCCCAGCCGCCGGATCATCGTGGCCACCAGGAGGAAATGCGCCGCCTCGTCCTGGTAGATCCGCTCGACCTCCTCGCGCGTCGGCCCGCCCTCGAACGACCCGAGCGCGTCCAGCTTCGCGAGCACCCCCTTCCACAGCCGGCTCCCCGCCCGCTCGAACGCGAGCCGCTCCCCCAGCTTGTCGAGCAGCACGAGCGGCGCCTCGCCCTTCAGCGCCTGCACCGCCGCCTTCACCGCGCCCTTGAGCGTGCCCGGCGGAGGCATCGTCCCGACCCGCTCGTCCCGGCGCGCGTAGTGCGCGAGCAGGTTGGCGATCGCCGACTCGTCGCCCGCGCTGCTCGGCGGCATGACCGTCGCCCCCGCGACCACCTCCTTCGCGTCGATCGGCGACATGTCCATCCCGGTCCGGTTCATCCCCGCGATCGTCTCGGTCTTCATGCTGACCTCACCTGGCGCGCCCTCGCGCCGTTGCCGTTCGCCTGGTTGCCGCTCCCCGCCCGGACGGCGAGCTCCGTCCCGGGGACCCACACGTACCCCGCCGCCACCATCTCCGACGGCGACCCGCTCCGGTTCAGCCGCTCGCGGTAGGCCAGCGTCTCCGGCGACTCCGGCACCAGCCTCGGATCGACGAGGCTCATCCCGAGCGCGCGCAGGTGCGCCTCGCCCCGCAGCACGCGGCGCACGAACTCCCGCTGGCTCGCGAAGTCGACCGGATCGGGCAGCTCCGCCGGCAGGACCTCCGCCGGATCCCGCCGCTCGATCCGCTCGAACAGGCCGCGCACGTGGTGCAGGTGCCCGAGCTCGTAATCGACGAACCGCTCCCAGATGGCCCTGATCCGGGGGTTCGACTCGGACTTCGCGCAGCTGTGATACGTGTAGACCTCGTTCGCCTCGTGCAGGAGCCACTTCTCGAGCCAGCTCTCGTCGGGATCGATGATCGACTCGTACTGCGTGACGTGCTGCTCCTCGATGGAGGCGATCTCGGCGTAGAGCTGCCGCGCCATGGGATCGGCGAACGTCGGCCCCACGGTCATGTAGTAGTCGTGCGTCTGGTGCTCGGCCGCCATGATCGTGAGCGCGTGGAGCTTGCTGAGCGGCGCCGCCGTCCGCCGATCGTACGGGGCCCGCAGGTCGTCGTCGGGGTGGCGGTGCTCGACGCTCGTGGGCCTGCCGGGGCAGATGTCCGTGTAACACTGCAGGATGTTGTTCGCGTCCTTGCCGTGCACCCGGTCCATGAGCGCCGCGTAGCGGTAGAGGTGATCGAAGTCCTCGAGCATCCCGAACCGGTAGACCTGCGCCAGGTACTCGTCGGGCTCGCGCTGCGCGACCGCGGCGGTGACCTCGATGGCCACCTGCTCGAACCCGATGGTGGTCTCGAGCACCGAGAGATCGCCCGGCAGGAGCCAGTTCACCATCGTCTGCTGGTGCTGCTCGACCCGGCGGACGCGCGCGAGCTCCTGCTGGAGCGGCCCGTTCATCCGGGCGCAGGCGTGCGAGAACCGCAGCGACTCCGACTCGATGCCGTTCATCAAGATGATCCGGACGCGCGTGAACGCGTCATCGTTCAGCTTGCTCGATGGGGTGCCGACCAGCTCTCGCCAGTCGAACTGCTGCTCGTCGAGCGGGGTGCCCCGCTCCCTCAACAAATCGAGTGCCACGTTGACCTCCCGTGTTCGATGGTTCGCCGGCTGCAAGAGGCGCTCCACCGGGGGCGCGCGCGGCGCGGGCGGCGGGCGGCTCGCGGCGTCGAGGCAATTGGCCACATCTGTCGCAAGTTGCCCGGGACGCCGGCCGCGGGCGCACACGACGGCGCGCGAGCGCGGCGCGCGGTGACGAGGGGCGAGATCGCCGCGGGGGGACGGGCTCTGCGATTCGAGGGCAGCGGGCCGTCGCGCCGGCGCTCGCCGAGCTGGTCTCGCCTGGCCGCCTGGCCCCCGGAGAGGGCGTCCTCCGCGCGGCGAATCCCCTCTCCGGCGGCCTGCCGTGAAACCAGGGATGAGCCCGGTAACGCGATGGGCGCCCGGGAATGAATCTCGATACAGGCCCATTTCGTCGAGGCGCTGCGCAGGTCGTCCGCTGCGCTGGCGACCTCGGCAAAAATGATTCGTTCACGGCGCACCCTCGACGTCCAGAGCGACAGAGTTCGGCGCGAGAGCAAGCCGAACGGAACTCCAGATCTCGATGTCGAAACTTCGAGAGACCGTGTTGCGCGATTGACGCAAACAAACTCGGTCGTGTAGATCTCGTCTCCGGGAGCCGCTGGCGCCGGGGGGCGCCGGGACGGCACGTCGGAAAACACGCACGCGCGCCCGCGCGAACCGGCCGTGAGAGAGCGGCCCGGAGCGAGCGCGCGTGATCGTCGCAGGAGGCAGCCACCGTGTCAGCGACCGTAAGAGCTCATCGCACCTCCGCGCCCCGCAAGCACGCCCTGAGCTCATCTCCCCGGCGCAAGTACCGCATCCTCGTCATCGACGACGACGAGGGGGCCCTGAGCAGCATCTCGACGGCGCGCATCACGGACATCGACGTCGTGACATGTATGTCGGCGGAGCACGCGCTCAAGCTGCTCGAAGCGGCGCAGTTCCATCTCGTCTGCTGCAGCCACACGACGCCTGGAATGAAGGGGGATCAGCTCCTCCGGCTGGTGTCGAGCATGCCCGTTTACACGAGCTGCCTGTTGATCACCGAGGTGGACGATTACACGCCGGCGAGGGACGGCGGCCACTACCACGTCATGGTCAAGCCGCTCGACGAGGGCCGCCTCACGGCCACCGTGCTCCACCTGGCGCGCCTGACCGAGATGAAGCGCTCTGTTCACTCGATGACGGGCACCTTCGCGCCGCCGGATCCCGCGGCCTCCGGCGGAGAGCTCATGTCCTGCGACTGGTCCGACGCCGCGCCGGACTCGTCCTATCCGCCGAGATCCACGAGGCTCGAGCCCTGCAAGGCGCCCGCGGCCGCGCCGCCCGAGCCGCAGCAGGAGCCGGAGTCGACGAGGGCCGCCGCCCAGGCGCTCCGCCCCGTGAGCAAGTGCCGCAGGTGAGCCCGCCGGCGGGGCTTCCATCACGACAGGGCGCACGGCCCGGGGCGGGCGGCGAAGAGCCCGGGGCGGGCGCCTGCGCCCGGGGCGGGCATGCGCGCACGATGGCCCCGGGGACGCCGCGGCCATCGTAAAAACGTGGCGGCGGCTCAGCCCGGGAGCGGGACGTGGTTGCGCACGCGGCGGGCCGCGAGGTACTCGGCCGGGGTCAGGCCCGCGAAGGCGCGGAAGTCGTGGATGAAATGCGCCTGGTCGTAGTAGCCGCACGCGGCCGCGACCCCGGCCCACGAGACGCGCTCGCCCCGCTCGACGGCCGAGAGCACCTGCTGGAAGCGCTGCACGCGGCAGTAGCGCTTCGGCGTGAGGCCGACCTGCTCGGCGAAGGTGCGGATGAACCGCTTCGGGCTCATCCCGAGCTGCCCGATCACGTCGGCCACCGTGCGCGCGCGCGCCGGGTCGGCGAACGCCGCGAGCGCGAAATCGACCGCGGGGTCGCGGGCGAGCGGGCGGACGAGCCGCGCGGCGAGCGCGGCCTCGAGCGCGCGGAGCATGGCCTCGGGGGTCGTCGCCTCGAGGACGCGCTCGCGCACGAGCCCGGCGTCGCGACCCCAGATCGCGTCGAGCGGCACGTGGGCGCCGCCGAGCGCCTCGACGTCCGGGCCGACGAACGGGAAGGCGCCGCCCGGGGCGAACCGGACCCCGACGATCAGGCGCTGCTCGGCCGTGTCGATCGCGAAGTGCTCGGCGTGGGCGCCGCAGATCGCGATGCCGCCGCGCAGGCGATGGCAGCGGGCGCCGTCCCGGCCCTCGTACCAGCGCAGCTCGTCCTCGGCGAGGTTGATGAGGAGGCTGAGCGCGCCGGTGGGGAGCACCCGTTCCAGCTGGTCCGGCAGCTCGGGGGCCTCGTGGTACCAGAGCAGCTCGACGAAGCGGCCGAGAGGGGGAGGCGGCTTGTACGTGACGAAGTGCATGGCGGCGTCCCGTGAGCGGCAGTTTGCCACGAGCCGAGGGCGCGCGATATGGCGCGGCGAGGCCGCCCCGGGCGCGCGCGACCGCCGGGCGACCGCCGGCCGCCGGGACGAGCGCGATGGGATTGAACGATCGCCCCTCGTCCGGGCACTCCGCTCCCAGGAAGACAGGTCTGCTCCGCCGGCCGCGGCCCGGGAGCGCGCGCTCGCCTGCGCCCTGGCGCGGGGGCGCGCCGCCCGGCGCCCCGGCGCAGAGCACGGCCGGAAAGACAACAGGTTCGACGTCATGCGCAGCATCGCCCTCCTCGCTCTGCTCGGTGTCCACGCGCTCGCCGGGTGCTCCTCCGGGGGCACCGGCGCTCCGGGGCCCGACAGCGCCGACCACGAGCTCGCGCCGCCGCCGCCCGGCGCGGGTGTCCAGTACCGCATGGCCTCGACCGTGGGGCCGGGGCAGGAGATCGAGCGGTGCATGCTGGTCGTCGCGCCCCCCGAGGGGCTCTACGTGCGCGCCGACGAGGTCCGGTTCTCGCCGGGGAGCCATCATGTCGTCCTCTACAAGACCGATTACCGGGAGATCCCGACCGAGACGAGCGAGGGGATCCCGGTGGACGCGACCGAGGTCCACGATTGCAACAACGGCGCCACGGCCGCCTGGGATATCACCGGCGTGGTGGCCGGCTCGCAGTCGTACGAGGGCGACTCGTTCCTCGGCGAGCTCCCGGACGGGGTGGCCCTCCGGGTGGAGCCGGGCGCCGTGCTCGTCATGAACACCCATTATCTGAACACGACGCCGGATCCGCTCGAGACCGACGCGCGCGTGAACCTCTACACGATCCCGCCGGAGCAGGTGGAGCAGGAGGCGGGCATGCTGTTCCACTACAACCCGTTCATCCGGGTGCCCGCGAACGGGGCGGCGTCGGCGCGGATGCGGTGCCGCGTCGACGAGGACATCTCGCTCGTACGGGTCCAGTCCCACATGCACCGGCGCGGGGTGGGCTTCGCGGCCCATCGCGTGCGCGAGGACGGCGCCATGGAGGAGATCTACGCCAACGAGGCGTGGGAGCAGGTGCCCGCGAAGGTGTTCGCGGCTCCGCTCGAGGTGAAGGCGGGCGAGGCGCTCGATTTCCGGTGCGATTACGTGAACCCGGAGTCGCGCGAGGTCGCGCAGGGCCTGACCACGCGGGACGAGATGTGCATGCTCATCGGTCCTTATTTCCCGCGCCGCCCCGGGCTCGACAACTGCAACGGCGCGGGCGGTGTCCCCGCCGAGACGTGGATCGGAACCGGCGCGGCGACGTGCGCGGAGACGCTCGCGTGCGTCTCCGCGGCCGAGAGCGACGCGGACGTCTTCGGCTGCGTCGTGGATAGCTGCGCGGGGGCGGCGGAGGAGGTCTCGGGGTTCCTGCGCTGCCAGATGACCGGGGGCCACGGGGCGTGCGACGAGGCGTGCGCGGAGGGCGGGGACGGGTGCGCCGCGTGCGTGGCGGAGGCGTGCGGGGAGGAGGTCGCCGCCTGCGAGGCCGCGCGCTGCGAGTGAGGGGCGCCTTGGGGTGACGCGGGAGGCGAGAGGTCTTGCCGAGCTGCCCGGCCCCCGGCGAGGGGGTTCGTGGGGCGGCGTGGGGGCCCCACCGAACTCGCCTGGGATGGGGGGAGGTCTTGCCGAGCTGCCCGGCGGCCGGCGGCGCTCGGCTGCTGGACGCGCCGGAGGGCGATCTCTTGGATGCGGGCTCGTGACGGCGGCCGTGCGACAGGCGAAAGCCAGGGCTGGGCGAGGCAAGGCGGGCAAGGCCGCCCGGGCCAAGGTCACGCCCGTGACGACGCGCGCGGCGGAGACGCCGGAGGCGCTGCTCGATGGGATCCTCGCCGCGGCGCCGGAGAGCCCGCAGGCGAGCGGGGCGCTGCCCGAGGTGGTCCGGAGGAACCGGCGCGAACGGGCGAAGCGGCGGCTGCTCGATGCGCTCGCGGCGCGGGGGCCTTACCCGATGCCGGAGGTGCTGCGGGCGGAGCTGCGCACCCTCGTGGAGCGATGGGCGCAAAAGGGGTTCGAAGATGCCTTTCAGCCCCCGGGACCCCGGAAGCGATCGCTCGTGCTGCCGGCGCGGAGCACTGGTTCGGGGAAACAGCGCTCGGCCGTGGTCACGCGCTGCTCCTTGTCGACGGGCTCGATGAGGCACCGACCGAGGTGGCGGGGAAGGTGCTCCCGGCGCTCACGGCACTGCTGGATGCCTACCCGGGAAACCACGCGCTCGCCACGACGAGGCCGGCCGGCGCTCCGGGCAACGACGAGGCGGCGCCCAGGGGCTTCGCGCGTGCGCGGCTGTTGCCGATGACGCGCGAGGAGGTGGGCCTCTTCGTCGACCGATGGTGCCTGGCCGCCGAGCTGAGCCTCAGCAAGCCGCATGCGCAGGCCGAGATGGACGCACGAACCGCCGCCGACGACCTGAAAGAGCGAATGCGAGCGAGCCGGGCGATCGAAAAGCTCGCGCAGACGCCGCTCCTCTGCTCCGTCATCTGCGTCGTCCACCGGTTCCTCGGACAGAGGATCCCGGAGCGTCGGGTCGCCCTCTACGAGGCGATCACCAACGTTCTGCTCTATGAGTGGGACCGGGCCAAGTTCCCGGAGGGCACGGCCACCGGCAAGCTCGATGCGCACGCAAAGCGCGCCTTGCTCGCACGGCTCGCGCTTTCGATGCACCGGGCGCGCGTGGCGGAGCTGCCCGCGGAAGAGGTGATAAAGCAGCTGGCAGCACACCTCCCCGATCTTGGCCATCCGGAGGAGGACGCGGCGGCGATCGTGGCGGAAATTCGCGACCGCGACGGCGTGCTCGTGGAGCGGGCACCGGGATCGTTCGCGTTCTCGCACCTGACCTTCCAGGAGTACCTCGCGGCGATGGAGCTCGTGAACGCACACGCGTAGGACGATCTCCTCCTCGAGTACCACGACAGGTGGTGGCACGAAGTCATCGTTCTGGCAGCCGGTTTTCCAGGCGCACATGCCGAGAGGATCATCCGCGGGCTACTCGGCAAGGACGGCGACGAGGTCGCGACTGGAACGATGCTCGCGGCGCAGTGCGCGGAAACAGCGATCGAGGTGCGGCAGCCGCTGCGCAAGGAGCTCGAGAGACGCGTGGCCAAGCTGGTTCCGCCGACAAGCCCCACGGAATTACAAGTACTGGTAAACTTGGGCGCAGCGGCTGGGCCGACGCTGCTGCGAAAGCTGGAGAAAGCGAGCACAGTCGGTAAAGCCAGGATCATGAACACGCTTCGCTCCATCGCGTACAGACACCGAGACTACGAGCATACGACGAATGCGGCGATTCGTCTCATGAAAGACTCGACCCCGATCGATCGCTCGACGCCGACTCGTTCAGCAGCGACGCCGCCCGCTCCAACAACCCTCGCGGAGCACGCCGCAGGCGTGGCGGCGGAAATGGTCAATTTTTCTGATGCAGCATTCTCCGCCATTCATGCCACCATGCCCGGCGCAGATCCGAGCGCTGTCAAGATGTTACGGGCGCTGGTGAAATCCGCCAAAGGCTCGGAGGGGCGCGAGAGGCTGCAAGCGCTTATCGAACACTACGAGGCCGCCCACGCCCCCGCTGGCCCCGCTTCCGCCGTCGCTGCCGCCCGCTCGCCCAGACGCACCGCACGTTCTGGTTGATCGCCTCGGAGAACGCCGAGTGCGGCGCGATCAGGAGATCCTCCACCCGCACGTCGAGGTCCGCCGCGATCAGGATCAGGCGGCACACGAAGACGAGATGGCTCTCGATCGCCCTGCCCCGATGGTAACTGAGCCCGTGGCGGTTCAGGTCGAGATCCTCGACCGTGCGCTTCGCCTGCTCGTCTCCCTTGCGGCCGCCCATCGTGCCGTCCTCCGCGAACACGAAGCGGCTGCCCGGCTTGCCCTGGTCGGGTCGAACGTACCCGCCGTTCGGCCACCTGTCGTGCTTGGCGCCGTTGCACCCCATGCACACCAGGAAGTAGTTCTTCCAGCCGTAAGCCTGCGCGGGGAAGCGCGCCTTGGGTCGAAAGTGCTCGACCTGGCCCGGCGGCTTGGCCTTGCCCTTCTTCCCGGCATGCGTCGAGCTGACGCGCGACTGACAGTAGGCGCAGAAGCCATGCGACATCCCGGCGATCGCCTGCCGGACGCGCGCGTCGGTCCGCCACACCGGCGGCAGATCCGGTCTGCCCTTCGCATCGAGCGGCAGCACCTCCGGCGCGTGGCGCGCAAACCCCTTCTTCCGCTTCGCCCCTTGCTCTGCTCGCGGCGCGTCGTCACGCACCGACGACAACCCAAAGCATCGCGAAGGGCGCACGTGCCGCGTGACTTCAATAAGCCAGAGAGGCTGCCGGTCACTCGCCTGATCGAACGCTTGTCGATCACGTAATGCAGCGATGGCCCGCCGCTGCCTCAATAAGGCGGCAACATCCTCCGGAATCCGTGCTTCAGCGCCAGCACCAGAAAGACCAGGTTGCGCACGGGCAGCGCCGGCCAGAACAGGGGGAGCGGCCCCTCGCATCGGGGAGAGCGCTCTCCCGCCGCGGCGCCGTCCCCCTCGCCGTCGAGCTCCCGCGCGAGCCGCGCCCCCAGCCGCCGCATCCACGCGACGGAGACAGGCACGTCCACGATGCCGTCCAGCCACGCCTCCGGGATGGCGCGCGCCCCGAGCGTCGCGCCCGCGAGGCCCCCGACGATCGCCCCCGTGCTGTCCGCGTCGCCCCCGAGCAGGATGACGTCCTCGACCGCGCGCCGGAAATCGCCCGGGTGCGCCAGCCAGCAGAACAGGGCCGCCGGAACGGTGTCCACGATGAAGCCGCTCACCCCGCGCTCGAGGCCGATCGCCCGCGCATAGTCCTCTGCTGACGCGCCCCGGCCGAGCAGCTCCGCCGCGCGGTCGAGCCGGCGGCGGAGCTCCCCGTCCGAGACGCGCTCGCGGAGCGCCGCGAGCAGCTCGGCCGGGCGCACCTGCCCGGGCGCGCGCACCGCGGCGTACGCGGCGGCCAGCGCGACCAGCCGCGCCCCCTCCTCGGCGCGCGGATCGGTGTGCGTGAGGCGCGTGGACGCGCGCACCATCGGCTCGATGCGCGAGGGCGTGAGGGCGAGGCTCGCCCCCAGGATCGGCGCGCGCATCGCGGCGCCGTTGCCGGCCGAGAAGACACCGCTCCGCTCCGGGGAGAAGCCGAGCCAGAGCTTCACGATGGCCCGCAACGTGGCGTAGCCGATGCCCGCAGGCAGCGCGGCCAGCCAGCCGCGGAGCCGCCACCCGAGCGAGCGCGCGAACCGCGCAGGATCCCCCCGCGCGGCCAGCAGGGCCTGCGCGGTCATGCAGGCGTGCTCGGCGTCGTCGCTGATCATCCCGCGGCCGAGGACGAACCGGTGCTCGAGCGGCGCCCCGCCGAAGAGCCGCGCGGCGCGGCGCGGCGACAGGCCCTCGCGGGGCAGGCCGAGCGCGTCGCCGACCGCCGTGCCGAGCAGGACGCCGATGAGCCGGTCCTCGCGATCGATATGCGTCATTGCCATGGACATGCGAGCGCGCCATTCACGCTTCATGCCCGGGAATCACCGCAACCGGATCTCCGCGAGATGCCGCGGCGAGAGACCGCGGCGCGCCCCCGGAGCCTGTCAGGATGTCCGGCGCCGCCCGCGCCGACCGACATCGTGTCAGCCGCGCGTCGGCGAGCGCGCGATGGCCCTCGCTCCCCGCCGGCGCCGGCGCGCCGGGGGCCGCACCCCACGCCGCCAGGTTGCCTCCCGGCCCCTGCGCAGGCAAGCCGACGGCGGTCGGCGCCAGGTCAGCCGCGCCGCTCACCGCGCGATGCATCATCCCCCGGCCGGGCCGGCGGCGCGCACGGATCGCGCTCGAGGCCGAGGCAGAACGGGGGCCGCACCCCGCGGATAGCTGTTGACCATGAATCGATGAAGTGCTCTGCTCGCGACCTCCATTGTTGACATGGAACCGCTCGCCGACGCGGCGGTCGATCTCGGCCCGCTCGCCCTCCCCATCGCCCGGGCGCCTCGATACGCCTCCTGCGCCGGGTCCTGTCAGCCCCCCGCAGCGCCCCTGTCGCGCCGGCGCACGCTCGCGACGCGCGTCGACGCGCGCGCCCAGCCCGCCGGCGAGCACCACGAGCGGACATTTGTATCCGCGCGACAACCGGAGGAACTCCGGGCGTCGCCGCCGCGTGCTCGCGGGTCGGCGCACGAGGCGTCCTGGGCAATCCGAGTCTGGCGGCGGGAGTGACCCCATGGCAGAAGGGGCGCTGGGTCCTCAGGCGTGCTGAGCATCGCACGCGGCAGCCCGCGTCGCCGCGGACCGGCCGCAAGCTCGAGGCAGCGGAGCGAGGTCGCGGCTCGGAAACGGTACGGCAACGAATCAAGGGAACGATCATGAAGAAGACCTTATTGCTCGCGCTGAGCGTGCTCTCGCTGGCCGCGTGCTCCTCGGAATCCACCAATCCCTCGAACCCCGGCGCGGGCGGCGGCAACGGTGAGGGGGGCAGCGGCGAGGGCGGCAGCGAGGAGACCGGCGGCGGCGGGGACGGAACCGGCGGCAGCGGCGAGGGGGGCAGCGGCGAGGGGGGCAGCGGCGAGGGCGGCGGCCCGGTCGCGGAGCTCGACTGCGAGAACGACCCCGAAAAGTGCTACGTCCGCGTCGACGGGACTAAGCTCGTGCTCGACGGGGAGCCGTACAAGTACATGGGCACGAACTTCTGGTCGGCACCTTACATTGCGCAGGATCGCCTGAGCACCGAGCTCGACATCCTCCAGGCGCATGGCGTGCTGAACCTCCGGATCATGGCGCTGAGCGAGGGCGACATCCCCGCGTCGCAGCAGAACGACGCGCTGTACGGCCCGCAGCGGATCTTCCCGGCGTCATCGAACGAGCCGTGCGCCGATCCGGAGCTCGAGGAGTTCGCGGACCACCTGAAGACGGTGCTCGACGAGATCCACGGCCGCGGGATGAAGGCGGTGATGACCCTGAACGACTTCTGGCACTGGTCCGGCGGGATGCCCCAGTACATGAAGTGGGCGCACGAGGAGGCCGAGACCTCGTGCGGAGAGGACTTCAGCGCGTACCAGGTCGGCCTGACCCACCCCGAGACGGGGGACGCGCTGCTCGAGGACGGCCACCACGTGCCGTTCCAGGGCTCCATCCGGTTCGAGGAGGGCACCGGCGACGACTGCCAGGCCGTGGCCAAGGGCGAGTGGGCGATCCCCCACCCGGACACGCTCCCGCCGGACACGAACCCCTGGCCCGACCAGATGGACCTCTCGACCCTGTTCTTCTGCAACAAGAAGGCCCAGGAGTTCTACTTCAGCCGGGCCAAGGTCGTGATCGAGAAGCTCAAGGACCACCCGGGGATCATGGCGTGGCAGCTCGGGAACGAGCCGCGCTCCTTCAAGGGCTGGGGCCCGCTCTTCAAGCTCTGGGTCGAGCGAAACGCCAAGTTCATCAAGGACATCGACCCGAACCACCTCGTCTCGATCGGCTCGGAGGGCGACCTGTCCTACAACTGGGGCGACTACGCCAACAGCGATTTCCGGGACTTCCACGACGTGCCCGGCATCGATTACCTCACCTTCCACATCTGGCCGGAGAACTGGCAGTGGTACGACCCGTCGCTGCCGGCGGACAGCGACGACGAGAGGTCGCTCCAGGCGGCCATCGCCAAGAGCGACGAGTACATCGCGCTGCAGCTCGAGCACGCCGCGGCGCTGAACAAGCCGATCGTCGTCGAGGAGTTCGGGCTCGCGCGCGACGACAAGTCCGAGCCGGTCGCGTCGCCCGTCACGAAGCGGAACGAGTACTACACCTCGGTCTTCGAGGCCGTCGTCGACAACCCCGAGCTCGCCGGCGTCAACTTCTGGGCCTGGGCCGGGATCGGGCGGCCGTCGGACGACGCGAACGACCACTGGCTCCTCGGGGAGGAGTACATCGGCGATCCGCCCCACGAGATCCAGGGGTGGTACTCGGTGTACGACGACGACACGGAAACGCTGAATGTCATCATGAGCTACGCCGACCAGATCACTACGATCGAATAACCGCCGGCGCCCCATAGCAACCCCATTCCACTGACGCGGAGGTCACCTTGATTCGTCGTTCTACGTTCCTCATGGCAATGCTCTCGCTCGCGTTCTCGGCCGGCTGCTCGAAGCCGTCCGAGGGCGAGGCGGGCAAGACGGGAGAGAGCGCCGCGAAGACCGCGGACACCAAGGGTGCAAACAAGAAGATCCGGATCGGCTTCTCGATGGATACCCTCAAGGAGGAGCGGTGGCAGCGCGACCGCGACCTCTTCAAGGCGAAGGCCGAGTCGCTCGGGGCCGAGGTCCTCGTGCAGTCGGCGAACGGCGACGACGCCCTGCAGAACTCGCAGGCCGAGAACCTGCTCACGCAGGGCGTCGACGTCCTCGTGGTCGTGCCCCACAACGCGAAGACGACCGCCACCATCGTGGCGTCGGCGCACAAGCAGAAGGTGCCCGTCCTCGCCTACGACCGGCTGATCCTCGACTCCGACGTGGACCTCTACGTGTCGTTCGACAACGTGCGCGTGGGCGAGCTCCAGGCCGAGTACCTGGTCAAGAACCACCCGAAGGGCAACTACATCCTCATCGGCGGCTCCCCGACCGACAACAACGCGAAGCTCTTCCGCGAGGGGCAGATGAACGTCCTGAAGCCGCTCATCGACAAGGGCGACGTCAAGGTCGTGGCCGACCAGTGGGCCAAGGACTGGCAGCCGGTCGAGGCGCTGAAGATCACGGAGAACGCGCTCACGAAGAACAAGAACGACGTCACCGCCGTCGTCGCCTCGAACGACGGGCTCGCGGGCGCGACCGTCCAGGCGCTCGGCGAGCAGAAGCTCGCCGGCAAGGTCGGCGTCTCGGGTCAGGACGCCGAGCTCGCCGCCTGCCAGCGCGTCGCGGCCGGCACCCAGAGCATGACCGTCTACAAGCCGCTCAAGGCCCTCGCCGAGAAGGCCGCCGAGCTCGCCGTCAAGCTGGCGAAGAAGGAGGACCTCGGCGAGAAGACGCAGACGGTCAACAACGGGAAGAAGGACGTCCCGAGCGTGCTCATCGCGCCGATCGCCGTGGACAAGACGAACCTCGCCTCGACGGTGATCGCCGACGGGTTCCACAAGGTCGAGGACGTCTACAAGGACGTTCCCAAGGACCAGTGGCCGGCGGCCAAGTAGCCGCGGGACGAGAGCTGCATCGCCGCCGCGAGCGATCTCGCCACCGCGGGGTCGCTCGCCGCGCTCCGCGCCGTCCCCGACGCGGCTCCTGACACCCGATCTCCCTCCGGCATACCGCGCCTCGCCCGAGGCGGACTCGATCTGCTCGAACAACGCCGGATCGCAGCGACTACATGAGGAATCGGGATCTGCTCGTGAACACGCAGCATCCCTAAATCCGGCGCTTCCTGGATGGCCCGGATCTGCGCCGCCGTCATGCTGGCCGTGCGCTCGCGCCGCCGATCATGGCGCAAGGAGATCCGATGTCTTCACTGAAGCGACGACTGCTCTTGCAATACGGCCTGACCGCGACGGGCGGGCTCCTCCTGTTCCGTCGCGAGGGGCTCGCGCGGGTGCCCGTGGGCCGATGTGACTTCCCCGCCCCGTCGTTCCCGACGCTCGACCCCGGGTGCATCCCGAAGTACACGGAGCCGCTGTTGATTCCCCCCGTCATGCCCAGGGCGAGGGGGCGCCTCATCCACGACGATTTCATCGACTATTACGAGATCGCCGTCCGTCAGATCAGGCAGCAGATCTTGCCGGCGGACTTTCCCCGGACGACGGTGTGGGCGTACGGCTCCGCCCAGCACCCGGGGACGTTCTCGTATCCCGGGTTCACCATCGACGCCACGTGGAGGAAGCCGGTGCGCGTGAGGTGGATCAACGACCTCACCGATCGCCGGACGGGGAAGTTCCTCCCGCACCTGTTCACCGTCGACCCGACGCTCCACTGGGCCAACCCGCCCGGCGGGGAGGAGGGCCGCGACGACGCGCCCAAGTTCAGGGGCCCTTGCCCGCCGGATCCTTACAACGGCCCCGTGCCCATCGTGACCCACCTCCACGGGGCGGCCCCGGTGGAGCAGGAGAGCGACGGCTTCCCGGAAGCGTGGTTCCTGCCGAACGCGCGCAACATCCCGGACGGCTTCGCGACGACCGGGACCTTCTACGATTACTTCCAGAAGACATCACGCCTCGGGCCCCTGTGGAGGCCGGGGTCGGCCGTGTTCCAGTACATGAACCGCCAGCGGCCGACGACGCTCTGGTACCACGATCACTGCCTCGGTATCACCCGGCTCAACGTCTACGCCGGGCTCGCCGGCTTCTACCTGATCAGCGGCGGTCCCCACGATCTGCCGAGGGGGGTGCTGCCTGGACCGCGCCCGGGGCCGCTCGACCGCCCCGGAGCCGAGGTGTTCGATATCCCGCTCGTGATCCAGGATCGCTCGTTCAACAACGACGGCTCGCTCTTCTACCCGGACAGCCGGGGGCTTCCGGCCGCGCTCGCCAGGGAGGTTTACACGCCGAACGGCCCCATCGCGCCGTACTGGGTTCCCGAGTTCTTCGGGAACACGATGGTGGTCAACGGCAAGACGTGGCCTTACCTCGACGTCCAGAAGCGCCGCTACCGGTTCCGCATCCTGAACGGCAGCAACACGAGGCTCCTGGTCCTGAGGCTGAGCAACGAGCTCCCGATTTGGGTGATCGGCTCCGACGAAGGCTTCCTCCCCAGGCCCGTGCAGGTCAATGAGCTCTTCGTCGGGCCGGCCGAGCGCTGGGACGTCATCATCGATTTCAGCGGCGTCCCCGCCGGCACCGAGATCCTCCTCCTCAACGTCGGACCGGAGGTCCCCGCCGGCATGCCTGGCATGCCGTCCGTGGCCGACCCGGACACGACGGGCCAGGTCATGCAGTTCCGCGTGAAGGAGGCGACGAGCACGGACACGAGCACGCCCCCTGAGCTGCTCACGCTGCCGGATTTCGATCCGCTCGGCGACGAGGACGCGGCACGGCGCGTGTCGCTGAACGAGGAGATGCTGGAGGGAGTGGGCCCGATCCGGGCGCTCCTCGGCGTCGTCCGTGGGGAAGACACGCCGGTACGGCTCCACTGGGACGATCGCATCACGGAGAGGCCGGACCCGGGCTCGATCGAGCTCTGGGAGCTCTTCAACTTCACCGCGGACGACCACCCGATCCACCTCCACAACGCGCAGTTCCAGGTCGTCAACCGCCAGGTGCTCGACCAGTCCGCGCCGCCCATCGATCCGTTCCCCGGGGAGGAGGGCTTCAAGGACACGGTCGGCGCGCTCGCTGGTCAGATCACGCGCATCAAGGCGAAGTTCCCCAGCCCCGGGCTGTTCGTGTGGCATTGCCACATCCTCGAGCACGAAGATCACGAGATGATGCGGCCTCTGCTCATCGGGCCGAAACCCCGCGATCTCCCGTTCCACGAATCCGAGCATCGAGATCCGCGGGGTCACTCGAGGGAGTGAGCGCCCGCGTCGTCGACCGCGGCGGGCTCGACACGGAAAACAGCGCCTGAGCGCCGCGCCCCGCGTGCGACCAGAGGACCTCCGGGCCGATACCGCACCACCTCCCGGATCCCTTCTCTCCCCGCGGGCGCGGCGCACGCCTCGCGCGCAGGCGCACGTTCTGCGAGCGCGCCGCGCCGGCCAGCCCGCCGAGCTCGCCGCCCCGCGCGGCGCGACGCCAGGATCCCGGGACGCTGCGCGGCGGGTGGTCCCATCGGGCACGCGGCCTGCTTCTTGCTGGGCTCATGGCCACGTCAGCACGTCACCCAGTCCCCTTGTTTTCGCGCCCGAGGACACCATGAGCACCCAGACGGTCTTGCCCGAGCCCGAGCCCTCCCGTCAGATCCGTCAGCTCGTCGAGGCGGTCCTGCCGGATGCACGGGTGGTGGAGATCGCCCCCCTGGGGCCGGACGGCAGCTCGAGCCACGACCTCACCGAGAAGGCCGCCGGGTACGGCGTCGCGCGCCGGATCACGGTGGCGGGGCGGGACGGCTCGACGCGGAGGCTGGTCTTCCACACGTCGACGGCGAACGAGTTCGGGCACGAGCGACGCGCGGATCGCGCGGCGGACATGCTGCTCGCCTTCGACACCTTCGGGTCGATCCCGTCGCACGTCCGCGCGGTGGACGTCGGCTCGCTGACCCGCGACCATCGCTTCCTGTCGCTGCGGGACGCGGGCGAGTTCTACCTCCTGACCACGTACGCCGAGGGGCACGTCTACGCGACGGATCTGCGCCGGATCGCGAAGGAGCGCCGCGCGCTCCCGGAGGATCTCGCGCGCTGCGAGGCGCTCGCCCGCTACCTCATCGCGCTCCACGGGGCGCCCGGCGCGCAGCCGGGCACCTACCGCCGCGCGGTGCGCGATCTCGTCGGCCACGGCGAGGGCATCTTCGGCATCATCGACGGCTACCCGGACGACGTGCCCGGCGCGCCGCCGGAGCGGCTCCAGGCCATCGAGCGGCGCTGCGTCGAGTGGCGGTGGAAGCTCCGCGGCCGGGACACGCGGCTCGCGCGCACGCACGGCGATTTCCACCCGTTCAACATCGTCTTCGACGAGGGATCCGACCTCACCCTGCTCGACACGAGCCGGGGCTCGCAGGGCGATCCCGCGGACGACGTCACCTGCCTCGCCATCAACTACATCTTCTTCGCGCTGGACGCGCCCGGCGCGTGGCAGGCGGGCTTCCGCGCGCTGTGGCGGCGGTTCTGGCAGGTGTACCTCGGGTGGAGCGGCGCCGCGGGCCTGCTCGAGGCGGCGGCGCCGTTCCTCGCGTGGCGCGCGCTCGTGCTGGCCAACCCGCGCTGGTACCCCGCGGTCACGCAGCGCGCGCGGGGCGCGCTGCTCACGCTCGTGGAGCGCGCCCTCGACGCCGAGCGCTTCGATCCGGACGACGCCGAGAGGATCTTCGCGTGAGCGGCGGGGTCGTCTGGATCACGGGGCTGCCGTCGTCGGGCAAATCCACCCTCGCCGGCCGGGCGCTCCGCGCGCTCCGCGGCGAGGGCCTCGCGAGCTGCCTCCTCGACGGCGACGAGATCCGGGACGCGCTCGTCCCGCGGCCCGGCTACGACGCGGCGGGCCGCGACGGCTTCTACGAGACGCTCACGCGCCTGTCGGCGCTGCTCGCGCGCCAGGGGCTCGTCGTGGTCGTGCCGGCGACGGCGCACCGCCGCGCCTACCGCGAGCGAGCGCGCGCGCTCGCGCCGCGGCTCGTCGAGGTGTTCGTGGACGTGCCCCCCCCGATCTGCCGCGAGCGCGACGCGAAGGGCCTTTACCGGGCCGCCGGGGCCGGCGCGCTCGGCGGGCTCCCCGGCGCGGGCCTCGACTACGAGGCGCCGCGCGCGCCGGAGATCGTCGCGCGCGGCGGCGAGGACGACGAGGCGCTGCGGGCGATCGTCGCGGCCGCGAGGTCCTGGTCCGCGTCCGGGGAAGGGGCCCCGTGGTAGGCTCCGCCGCCGTGCCCGGCCGCGAGAGCCTCTTCGAGGAGATCAAGCGCTACGTCCGCTTCGACGAGGACGACGCGCGCTGCCTCGCCGCCTTTCGCGCCCACGCGGAGCCCCACTTTCCCCGCATCGCGGCCGAGTTCTACGATCGCATCCGCGAGCACGAGGACGCCCACCGGGTCTTCACCGGCGAGGAGCAGGTGGAGCGGCTCAAGCGCTCGCTCGTCCGCTGGATGGCGCGGCTCCTCACGGGGCCCCACGACGAGGCGTACTTCGAGGAGACCGCCAAGATCGGGCGGATCCACGTGCGGGTCGGCCTGCCTCAGCGGTACATGTTCACGGCGATGGCGCTCATCCGCCTCGCGCTCGACGAGATCGCCCAGGGCGCGCTCGGCGCGCGGGCGGCCGAGGTCCGGGCCGCGGTGAACAAGGTCCTCGACCTGGAGCTCGCCATCATGCTGGAGACGTACCGGGACGCCTTCCTCGCGCGCGCGCAGCGCGCCGAGCGCCTGGACCGGGAGGAGGTCGGCCGCACGCTCGCGCGCACGGAGCACCGCTACAAGAACGCCGTCGAGCTGGCCCGCATCCTCATCGTGGGCCTCGACGCGCACGCGATCGTGCGGCTCTTCAACCGGGAAGCCGAGCGGATCACCGGGCTCGGGCGGGAGGAGGTCGTCGGGATGCCGTTCGTCGAGACGCTCCTCCCCGAGGAGGTCCGCGGCGATCACGGCGCCCTCGTGAAGGACATCGCCGCGGGCCGCCGCGCCGGCGCGGACCTCCTGGAGAGCAGCCTCCGCACGCGGGCCGGCAAGATCCGCGACGTGCGCTGGCAGCTCGCGTATGCCCCTTCCGAGGTCGACGACGGGGTCGTCCTGTTCGCGATCGGGCAGGACACCACCGACGAGAACGCGCTCGCCGCGCGCGTGCGGCAGAGCGAGAAGCTCGCCGCGGTGGGGACGCTCGCCGCCGGGCTCGCGCACGAGATCCGCAACCCGCTCAACGGCGCGCAGCTCCACCTGACCTTCCTGGAGCGGGGCCTCGCGCGCGCCGGCATGGCGGATCCGGACACCCAGGACGCGATCCGGGTCGTCCACGACGAGATCCGCCGCCTGTCCGCGCTGGTGAGCGAGTTCCTGGACTTCGCGCGGCCGAAGCCGCTGGTCCTCACGCAGGCCTCGCTGCTCCCGCTCTGCGAGCGGGCGGCGCGGCTCGCCCGGTCGGACGGCGCCGGCGCGCACGTCGAGGTGGAGCTCGACCTGCCCTCGGCCGACATCGTGCTCGACCTCGATCCCGCGAAGATCGGGCAGGTCCTCCTGAACCTCCTCCGCAACGCGATCGAGGCGCTGGAGGCGGCCGGCGGCGGCGCCGTGATCCTGCGCGCGCGGCGGCGGCCGCGCCACGCCGTCATCGAGGTCGAGGACAACGGGCCCGGGCTCGCGAGCCCGGACGCGCCGATCTTCGACCCGTTCTTCTCGACCAAGCCGAACGGCACCGGGCTCGGCCTCGCGATCGCGCACCGCATCGTCACCGACCACGAGGGCGCCATCGAGTTCGAGAGTCGTCCGGGCAGGACGCTCTTCCGGGTGACGCTCCCCATCCGCCTCTCCGGATGAGCCTCCTCGCCCGCATCGACCAGGCTGGAGCTGCGTCTGGCACGCAAATTGGTAGCTGTCCTTGCGTGGAACCCCGCGTCGAGGACCCGCTGATTCTCCTGGTCGACGATGACGTCCGGACCGCCCGCGTGCTGGTGCGCCTGCTCGAGGACGACGGCTTCCGGGTGGAGCTCGCCACCGACGGTGCCCTAGGCATCGCGCGGCTCACGCGGCGCCCGCTGCCCGACATCCTGGTCACGGACTTCCGGATGCCCCACGCCGACGGCATCGCGGTCGCGCGCTTCGCGAGGTCGCTCCGGCCGGGGCTCCCGCTCTTCGTGCTCACCAGCTATCCCGAGATCGTGGCGCGGCTCGGGCACGAGTTCGAGCCCCGGGCGGTGGTGCACGAAAAGCCGGTCGACTACGCCGCCCTGAGCAGGGATCTCCGCGCGAGCGCGGCCGCGATGCGCGCCGCCGAGCAGCCGAGCCTCCCCCGCCCCTGCCCCGGCCCGAGCCAGTGAGCCCCCGGCGCGCGGCGCCGCCCCCGGCGAACGACTTGCGCTCGCGTGCAACCGCTGCGGCCGGCCGCCCCCGCCCCGCGGGCGGTCCACCCCGGAGCGGGCCGCGCCGCGCGCCGCCCGGGGAGAGCGCCGGGGGAGCGCGCCTGGCGCGGGGCGTGCACCGGGTCGGGGCATGTCCCTCAGCCGTTTCGAGCATGGAGCCGTGAGCGCGGAGCTCACCGAGACCGCAATCGATGTCGCGCGCCGGATGCGTGAGTTCCGCGTCGGGTGCGTCGTCGTCACCGAGGGCGCGCGCGCCATCGGCATCCTCACCGACCGGGATCTCGTGCTGCGGGTCCTCGCGGAGGGGCGCTCGCCCGCGGAGACCCTGGTCTCCGAGATCGTCACGTACGACCCGACCACGCTCCAGCAGACCGACAGCATCGAGACGGCGCTCCGCATCATGCGCGAGCGCGGCATCCGCCGGCTGCCGATCGTCCGTCACGACGGCAAGGTGACCGGCATCGTCACGGCCGACGATCTCATGGTGCTGCTCACCGCGGAGCTCTCCGACCTGGGCGCCGGCATCCGCGAGAACGTCGAGGCGACCGAGACCCGCTGAGACGCCCGCCCGCCTCCCCGCAGACCCCTCGCGCCGCCTTCGCTGCGACGCAGATCTTGCGTTATTTCCCGGGGGACACCCGCCTGCGGGCGGCGCGGCCGAACGGGGATCGCGGCGCCCCGCGGTCGAGGTATCCTCCCGAGGTCTGCGGAAGGAACGACATGAACGCTGGGAAGAAGCAGGGCTCGCGGGTGCTCGTCGTGGACGACGAGGCGAGCGCGCGCTCGGGGCTGGAGAAGCTCCTGCGGCAGGAGGGTTACCTGGTCGACGCGGCCGCCGACGGGGTCGAGGCGCTCGAGGTCGCGGCGGAGCGGCCGCCGAACATCGTGATCACCGACCTCAAGATGCCGAGGATGGATGGCGTCGCGCTGCTCGGGAAGCTCCACGAGCAGGATCCGGATCTCCCGGTGATCGTCGTCACGGCGTTCGGGGACGTGTCCTCCGCGGTGCAGGCGATGCGGGCGGGGGCCGAGGATTACCTGACGAAGCCGGTCGATTTCGACGCGCTCCTCCTCGCCATCGAGCGCTCCATCGAGCGGAGCGCGCTCCGGGTCGAGGCGGAGAACCTGCGCCGGCAGCTCCGGGAGCGCGAGGGCGAGGGCGTCGAGGGGCTCATCGGCGCGAGCCCGGCGATGCAGAAGGTCTACCGGATGGCGCGGCAGGTGGCGGGGGCCCGGGCGACGGTGCTCATCACCGGCGAGAGCGGCACGGGCAAGGGCGAGCTCGCGCGCGCCATCCACGCGAAGGGCCCGCGCGCCAAGGGGCCGTTCGTCGCGCTGCACTGCGCGGCGCTCGCGGAGTCGCTCCTCGAGAGCGAGCTGTTCGGCCACGAGCGCGGCGCGTTCACCGGCGCCGACAAGCGGCGCATCGGCCGGTTCGAGCAGGCGCACGGCGGGACGCTCTTCCTCGACGAGGTCGGCGAGATCGCCCCCTCGACGCAGGTGAAGCTGCTCCGCGTCCTGCAGGAGAGGACGTTCGAGCGCGTCGGCGGGAACGACCCGGTGTCGGTCGACGTGCGGCTCATCGCGGCCACGAACCGCGATCTCGTGACGGCCGTGCAGGAGGGCCGCTTCCGGGAGGACCTGTATTACCGGCTGAACGTCGTCCACATCGACATGCCGCCGCTGCGCGTCCGCGACACCGACGTGCTGCTCCTGGCGAACCACTTCCTCCGCCGGTTCGCCGCGGAGAACCGGCGCAAGATCGAGGGGTTCACGGACCGGGCGCGGGGGAAGATCGTCGCCCACCGGTGGCCGGGGAACGTGCGGGAGCTCGAGAACGCGATCGAGCGGGCCGTGGTGCTCTGCGACGACACGCTCATCGACGAGGAGCACCTGCCCATCGACGTCGCGCCGGTCCCCAAGGGCGCCGTGCGGATCCCGGGCTCGACCATGGCGGAGATCGAGCGCTACGCGATCCTCTCCACGCTGGAGGCCACGAACGGGTCGACGACGCGCGCGGCGGAGCTGCTCGACATCAGCATCCGCACCATCCAGTACCGCCTCCACGAATACGGGATGACGGCGAAGTCCAGGCGGCCGCCGCCGGCGGAGTAGCGGCAGCGATCGGCGCCCCCGCCGTCACGCCGGCCGGCGCGCTGGCCGTGCTGAAGCCGACACGGCACGCCGGCGGCGCCCGCGCGGTGCGCATCACGCGTTGAGAAACGGATTTCGGTCTCGCTCCTCACCGATGGTGGTGGAGGGGCCGTGTCCGGTGACGACCCGGGTCGACGGGTCGAGCGTGAGCAGCTTGCGCCGTATGGATGAAAAGATCGCCTGCGAGTCGCCTCCCCACAGATCGGTCCTGCCGATGCCGCGCCGGAACAGCGTATCCCCCGTGAACGCGACGGCGCCCGCCTTCGACTCGATCAGGAACGACACGCTGCCGGGCGTGTGCCCCGGCGTGTGGAGCACGTGGAGATCGAGGCCGCCGGCCTTCACGATCGCGCCGTCGTTCAGGTCGCCGTCGATCTCGCACGTCTCCGGCGTCGCCACGCCGAGGAACGCCGCCTGGATGGGGAGCATGTCGTAGAGGAACCGATCGGCCTCGTGAATGCGCGCCGCGGCGCCCGACCATCGCTGCAGCGGCGCCGTGGCGCCGACGTGATCGATGTGCGTGTGCGTGTGAACGATGGCCGCGACCTGCGCCCCGGCCCGCTCGAGGCGCGCGCGGATCTCGTCGAAGTCGCCCCCGGGGTCGATGACGATCGCGCCCTTGCTGACCGGGTCGACGAGGAGCGAACAGTTGCACCCCAGCGGCCCTGTGGGAAATGTCTCGATCTGCACGGGGCGAGCTTGTAGCACGCCGCGCGTCGGACCCCACCGCGGCTTCGCCGCGACGCCGGCGGCCGGGGAGGCGAGCCCGACGCCGCGGCCCGGCGGCGGGCGATCGCCCGGGCGCGGAGGCCTCCCGCCGCGCGCCGGGCGTCGCGCCCCCCGGCCCGCTATTTCGGCGCGCTCACGATGCTGCCGACCCGCCCGAGGCTGTTGGTCCAGTAGACGCGCTCCGCGTCGACGGCGATGCCGAGGGGCGACCGCTCTCCCGCGGCGAAGGCCCCGGTGACGCCGTTCGGCCACGCCCTCATGACGTCCGTCGAGGTCGGGTCGGCCCAGTAGATGCCGGTCCGGTCGGCGGCGATGCCCCGCGGATTGCCCAGCCCACGGGCGACGACCGTGACCTCGCCCCCGGCCTTGGGCGCGCGGACCACGGTGCCCGTCCTGCTGGTCGTCCAGTACACGTGGGTGGCGTCGACGGCGATCTCGCGCACCTCGCCCTGATCGGTCGCCAGCGTGGTGGGCGGGGTGTCGCCCCGCGCGTCCTTCGGCGCGGCCATCACGCGGCCGCCGCCGTCGCGGAGGGTCCAGTAGACATGGGTCGCGTCGACGGTGAGGGCGTGGGGCGTCCCGCCGGTGGGGATCTCGACGAACGGGCCATTGCCGCGCGAGCTCTTCCGCGTGCGGACGAGGGAAGCGCCCTCGCGGTTGACCCAGTAAACGAACTCCTCGTCCACCGCCACGCTGAAGGGATCGGACTGCGCCGCGGCGACGACGACCGGATCCTCGCCGCCGCCCACCGGCACGCGCACCACCTGGCCGTTGTCCTCGCCGCTCACGCCCTGGTTGACCCAGAAGACGTGCGTCCCGTCGGACACGATGCCCGCCGGGTTGACCTGGCCGGTGGCGAGCGGGATCGTGGTGTCGCCGTCGCGCGACAACTGCATGACGGAGCCCTCGACCCCCCCGTTGGTCCAGAACACGTTGCCGCCGGCGGCGGCGATGTACAGCGGCTCGTGCTGGTCGGTGGCGTGGACGGTGACGGGGACGCAGGCGCCGGCCCGGCAGGTGCCCTCGCACTCGACCGGGCAGGTGCCGCAGTGCCGGGCGTCTCCGGTCACGTTGACCTCACACCCGTTCTCCGCATCGCCGTCACAATCGACGTAGGTCTCCCCGCAGGTCGGCGGCTCCACGACCCCGGTCCCCGCGCCGCCCCCGCCCGCGTCGCCCCCGCCCTGGCCCGTCGCGCCGCCCCCGCCCGTCGCGCCGCTGCCCGCTCCGCCCGAGGAAGACGACGTCGCGCTCCCCTGCCCCGAGGAGCCGGAGACGAAGAGGCTCGACGCCTCGGGAGCGGAGCAGGCGACTACGGCGAGCCCGATGGGCAGCGCGAGGAGAACGGCGTGACGCATTGTGCTCTGCATGGAAACCTCCACCCATACAGGCTACACGAGCCGATCGGGAAAACGCATCTGCGAATTCGGTGTGTCGTCTCCTGTCGTGCGCCGACGCCTCGTGTGCCCGCGCGCGTCGGCGCCCATGTGGGGTGAGCCCCCAAAGGGCCGCACCGCCTCGCGGCTCAGCGTTCTTGCGTCGAATTCTCGTCTCTCACAAGAAACGGAGATCCTGGAGTGACACTCCCCTCTCCCGGCGCGCTCTCGATCCGCGCTCGCCGCCGGGCCCCGGGGTTTCGCGGTATGGCGCTTGACCGAGAGGGGCGCTACCCTCGGGCGCCGGGTGTCAGCGCGTACGATGCCAGCGAGGGTGGACCTGCCGTTCCGCCGCGGAGCGCCTTGCGGGCGCGGCGCACCGACGCGCGCGCGGCGCCGGGGCGGGGGCGCGCGGGCGGGGGGCGCCCCCGCATGAGCGGGTCCGTGTACATCGCGGGGGGCAGGGCGAGCTCCGCGGCGCAGGAGCGGGCCATGGCGCTCATCGGCCGCACGCTCGTGAACCGCTACCGCATCGAGGAGCTCGTCGCGATGGGCGGCATCGCCGCCGTCTTCCGCGCCACGAAGCTCGCGACCGGCGAGGACGTGGCCGTCAAGGTGCTCCACCCCGACGCCGAGGAGCTGCCGGAGCTCATCGAGCGCTTCGAGCGCGAGGCCATCGCCGGCCGCCACATCTACCACCCGAACGTCGCGGCGGTGTACGAGACCAACCAGCTCGACGACGGCTCGTGGTTCATGGTGATGGAGTTCATCCGCGGCATCACGCTGCGCAAGCTCATCGACCAGGGCCCCATCCCGCCGCTGCGCGCGACGAACATCGCGCGCCAGATCGCGACCGCCCTCAACGCGGCGCACGACTTCGGGATCGTGCACAGGGACGTCAAGCCGCTCAACATCATGGTGCTCGACGGGCCGGAGGAGCGCGTCCAGCTCATCGACTTCGGCCTCGCGAAGGTCCCGGTCGAGCAGTTCTCCTTCACCACCGACGACGGCTCCCGCCGCTCGCTCACGAACGCCGGGGTGCTGCTCGGCACGGTGGCGTACATGGCGCCGGAGGCCGCGCTCGGCATGCGGTCGATCGACCGGCGCGCCGACCTCTACGCGCTCGGCGTCATCCTCTACGAGATGCTCGCGGGCAAGCACCCCTTCACCGCCGTCGAGCCGGCCGCGCTGTTCGCGGAGCACCGGTCGACGCCCCCGCCGCCCATCGCCGAGCGCTCCCCCGGCGTCGTCGTCCCGCCGGCGCTCGAGGGCGTGGTGATGCGCCTCCTGGCCAAGGACCCGGACGACCGCTTCCCCCATGCGCGCGCCGTGCTCGTGGCGCTCGACGCCGTCCTGCAGAAGCTCACGGCGCCGGAGAGCATGCGCATGGCCCCGGCGAGCCTCCGGACCGCGGCCCGCTTCATCGAGGGGCGGGCCTCGCGCGCCGCGCTGGCCGGCGCGGGCATCCTGTTCTTCGCGATCGGGAGCGCCATCGCCTGGCTGCTCGGGTCGGACTGATCGCGCCGGCGGCCGCGCCGCCGTCGCGGACGCACGCGCGCCCCGGGGTCGACCCGAGCGCGCGCGACGCGCGCCGCGGCGGGGGGCAAGAGGGGCCGCGAGGGCGCATGGGAAAGAGGGGAGAGGCGAGCGGCGCTCTCTCCCTCGTTTCCCTCGCGCCCTTGTGCCATTGCGCCTTTGCGGTCTTCTCCCTCATCGGCAGACCCCTGCAGAATTCACCATGATGGGCGATTCGGGGGTCGGCGCTCGCAGGATGCAAACCGCTGAATGACGAAGAGCCTTTGCGCGCACCACCTGGGCATGGGAGGCTCAGCAAGGAGTGATTCGAACAGGGGAGCGGCCAGGGAGCTGGACGTGACGGTGAAGGAGCTCCGCGCTGCCATCGACGATCTGGCCACGAGGCTGGAGGCACCGGAGATCGCGAGTCCGGCCGGCCGCCGCTGTCGTCGCCGCCGCGGCCGTCGCGGCTGCAGCTAGCCCGGAGTCCGAGAGGTCGAATCGGCGCGCCGCGCGGAGCAGCGCCGGGAACGAAACCCCATGACCGAAGGTGGCGTGCGACGCGGCCCCGGAGCCGGCGCGCCGCCCCTTCCCGGAGAGCTCGCGTGTCCACCCAGCCGCCCAGGAAAGAGGAGCTCCTCCGCGCCCCGCTCGCCGGGATGACGGGCGACTTCATCGCGCCGGAGCGACTCTGTCTCTACGACGAGGCGCAGTACGGGAGCCCCGGGTTCCCCTATGCGCCGCTCGATCCGGCCACGCCGATCGCGTGGGCGCTCGGGCGCTGGCTCGACACCGGCGCGCCTGTCCGCGTCCCCGCGCTCCCGGCCTGCCCCGACCACCGCACCGGCCCCGAGGCCCGCTTCTGCCAGGTGACCTCGAGCGGGCTCGCGGCGGGCGAGGCGCTCGACGGCGCGTCGATGGCGGCCGCGCTCGAGCTCATCGCGCGTGACGCCTTCATGATCTCGTGGCTCGCGCGCCGCCCCGGGCGGCGGATCCTCCCCGACGACACGCTCGACCCCGAGGTGTACGAGATCGCCCGGCAGCTCGCGGAGCAGGGCGCCCGGATCGAGCTCTATCTCCTCGAGGCGGGCATCGCGGTCCCCACGATCCTGTGCGTCGGGTACGGCGACGGCGAGCGCTGGCCCGGCGCCGTGGTCTCGCTCGCCGCCCACCTGAGCCCGCACGAGGCGATCGAGAGGGCCATCCTGGCGCAGGGCCAGGCAGGCCCCCGCGTCCTCCGGCGCATGACCGGCGACGAGCGCGCGATCCCCGAGCGGCCGGAGGACGTGCGCACACGCGCGGATCACGCCGCCTATTACGTCCCTCCGAGCCGCGCCACGGCCTTCGCCTTCCTCGGCGAGGGCGGCGTGCTGACCGCCGCCGAGATCGAGGAGCCCGAGAGGGTGTCGCTGTCCGAGCTCACCCGGCGCGTGACGGCCGCGGGGCTCCGCATCGCCATCGTCGAGGTGACATCCCCCGATCTCACGACGCCCCCCTCCCGCGTCGTCCGGGCGCTCGGGCCCGACTTCCAGCAGATCCACTTCGGCCACCGCGTCGCGCGGCTCGGCAACCCGCGCCTCCGCGCGATGGCGCCCCACGGCATCAACCCGGATCCCCACCCGATGGCCTGAGCGAGGCCTCGAGGCGTTGTCCCGCCGAGGCCCGGCACCGGATGGCCCGCCCCGGCGGCAGCGGGAGCCCCCGGCGCTCCTTGGCCGGGCGGCTCCCGCTCGATCGGATCCGTGTCAGTCGTCGACCACGAACTCCACGCGCCGGTTCCTCGCGCGGCTCGCCTCGTCGTCGCCCTCCGCAATCGGACGATCCGGCCCGTAGCCCTCCGTCTCGAGCCGGCCAGGGCTGACCCCTCTCCGGACAAGGTATCTCCGGACCGTCTCCGCGCGCTGCTCGCTGAGCTCGATGTTGAACTCCCGCGTCCCCGTCTCGTCGGTGTGCCCCTCGATCCGGACCCGCTCGACCTCCGGGTGCGCCTTCAGCACGAGCGCCACCTGATCGAGCGTCCTCCGCGACTCCGGCTCGAGCTCCGCCGACCCGGTCTGGAAACGGATCGTGTCGCGCATCACGAGCTCGCCGTCCTCGTACGTCACCCGCGGCTCGCCCTCGTCAGGACAACCGTCGTCGTCCTCGACTCCGTTGATCGTCTCCTTCTCGTTCGGGCACGCGTCGTCCGCGTTCGGGACGCCGTCCTGATCGTCGTCGGCGTCCTCCTCGGGGCAGCCGTCGCTGTCGTAGTCGGCGTCGCGATCCTCGGGGACGTCCGGGCACAGGTCGCGCTCGTCGTCGACGCCGTCGTGATCGCCGTCGTGCGACGTCGGCGTGTACTTCACCCCCGCGAACACGCGGAAGATCGGGACGCCGTACCCCGCCAGCGCGCCGATGCCCGGGCCCGCGACGATCTCCCACTCGTCGCTCGGGTTGATCTTCACGTAACCGAGCGCCTCGAGCGGGGTCTCCTCCAGGTCCGCCGCGGTGAGGCCCACGCCGCCGTTCGCCTCGGCGCCGATCTCGACCTTGCCGTCGATGCCGCCGAAGCGATAACCGAGCGCCGCGGCGTAGGTCAGCTCGCTCGCCGCCTCGACGTTCGCGTACTGCGTCCCCTCGCGGATCGCGACGCCCGCGTTCACGCCGAACCTGAGGCCCGGCGCGAAGCGGTGATCGAGCACGATGCGCGGCCAGAACACCACGTTGCGCGCGCCGCCCGAGAAATCGCCGGTGTGCGTGGGCACGCGCAGCTCGGCGACCAGGCCGAGGCCGATGGAGTCGCGATCGTCGAGCAGGCGCAGCTTCGGCACGATCCGGATGTCGCCGAGCCCCGCGAACGACGGCGACCCCTCGCCCGATTGCGCGAGGAAGAACGGCACGCCGAGGCCGATCGCGAACGGCTCGGCCAGCGTGACCGACGCGATGAGGTCGGCGCCGAGGCGGCCGCTCACGATCTCCCGCCGCACCTCGCCGTCGCCCGTCGCGACGATGAGCGGGTTGCGCGCGTAGTTCAAGAACAGCCCGAACGCCCAGGGGTCGGCGGGCTCGCGCACGCCGGAGCCCTCGGTCACGACGAACCCGTCGTGCGTGACGGCCGGCTTGAAGCGCTCGATATCGATGTCGTTCTCCTGCGCCGCCGCGCTCGTGGCGGCGGCGAGGACGATGCAAGCGGTGGCAGCGGTGATCCGTGCGCGCATGGGTCTCCTCGTCATCGACCTGTCCCGTGTCCGCGGCGCGGGCGCCGGCGCAACCGGAGCGCGAGCCCGCCGGCGGCGAGCAGCGAGAGGGCGCCCCCTCCGTACGGCGCCGGCCCCGCGGCGCAGGCGCAGGCGCCGCCGCGGACCTCGTCGCCCGGCTCCAGCCAGGGGCCGTCCGGCCCTCCCGCGCCACTCGATCCCGGGCCGCCCGATCCCGCGCCGCCCGACGCCGCGCCCTCGACGCAGACGCCCGTCGGCGCGCAGCGCGCGTCCGGACCGCACTCGGCGCCGCCCGGCGCGCACGGGCCGCACCGCCCGTTCGCGCAGACGAGGCCGTCGCACTCCGCGTTCGTCGTGCAGGTGCCCGTGGGCACCGGGACGCACCGCCAGTCCGGCGAGCACTCCTCGTCCGCGTCGCAGTCGGTGTCCTCCACGCACGACACGGGCAGCACGCAGGCGCGGTCGACGCAGACGCCGCGGCCCGCGCAATCGCCGTCCCACGTGCACCCCGAGGGCGGGACGATCACGTCGGGCACGCGGTCGGAGTCCGCGTCGCCGGGCACGCACGGCGCGGAGATGCCGATGTCGAGATCGCCCGGGCCGAGGCCCGCCGTGCCGCTCACCGACCGGAAATAAAGATTCGCGTCGCACGCCGCGGTGACGCCCACGACCCCGAGATCGATGGCGCCCTGCGCATACCCGCGCACCGCCTCGTTGATCAGCACGGGGTCGACGTCCGTCCCCACCTCGGTCGCGACCTGCTCCGCCGGCACCGTGAGGCGCTCGTAATCCCCGGACGCCCCGAAGGCCCAGACGCCCGCGAGCGTGCCGTCGCCCTTCACGCCGAGCACGACTTCATAGCCGCCCGGCGAGCTGTCGATCGTGAAATTCGGATCGATCTCCGTCGCCTCGGCCGTGCCCCCGGTCCCCCGGTTCCTGTCGGCGTCGATGAACACGTAGAGCGTGACGGCGCCGCTGATCGCGGCCGTCTCCGACACGTAGGCGCGCGCCCAGAGCCGTCCGGCGTCGGCCACCGCATAGGCCGTGCGAAAATCGATCGACCGCTCCGGCTGCTCGAAGCGCGCGGCGCCGTCCCCGGCCACGTCCTCGTCGCCGAACGGCCAGCGCGGCTCACCCGTCCTGTCAATGGCGACGATCTCGTCGAGCACCGGCGTCTTCCGCCCGCCGGTCCACGTCTGCGCGGCCGAGCTCGTCGGCCCGAGCACGACGGCGAGCGCCGCGCCCACAGCCAGCGGCGCGCTCCACGCGCGCCGCCGCACCCACCCATCTGTGTGATGTGTCATGGCGCGAGCATCCTCGCACAGGTCGCCGTAACCCTTGCAAATGAAAGGCATTCTGCGCAGACGGTGCGCAAGGGTGCGCGCCCGCGGCACCTCGCGCGCCCCGCCCGCTCGATGCCCGAGGCCACCGCGTCGCTTGGCCGCGCGCCCGGTTTCTCGTAACTGTCCATAGGTCAGTTACACGCCCGGCGCCGGCCCGTGGCCGCGCCGGCCCGGGACGAGCGCTGTCTGCTGAAGTCCTTCACGGCGTGAATGCCAACCCATCTTCCGAGGAAACCGGATGCACCGCACCGTTCACCATCGCCGCCCCGGAGCGCTCCGGGTGGCCTGCCTGCTGCTGCCTGGACTGCTCGCCACGGCGTGCTCGGGTGAAGACCCGGGCGCGCCGTTCGGGAGCGAGTTCGACGTCGCGCGCTACGACCTCCGGGGCGAGTTCGACTGGGAGCGAGAGCGCCTCGTGGCGACGCTGGATCTCACCCTCTCGATCACCGGCGAAGGGCCGCGCACCGTCGTCCTCGACAGCGCCGTCGCCGAGGTGAAGGGGGTCCGGCAGCGGGGCGGCGGCGCGCTCCCGCACACGTTCCACCGGGCGCACGAGGCGCTCGCGATCGATCTGTCGGGCGTGCCCGAGGCGGCGGACGGCGGGGCGATCGCCGTCGAGATCGACTACGAGGCGCTCGCGGGCGACGCGCTCCGCGCGGTCCCGGCGCGCAAGGGCGACCCGGTCGCCGTGCGCGCGGTCTACACGATCTCGGAGCCGCTCGGGGCGTCGCGGTGGATGCCGTGCCACAACACGCCCTCGGACCGCGCCATCTTCTCGATCGCCATGCGCGTCGACGGCGGCGAGGCGATGATCGCGAACGGCGATCTCGTCGGCGAGGAGGACCTCGGGGCCTCGGGCCGCCTCATCCGGTACGAGACCGCGTACCCGCTGCCGACGTACCTCATGGCGTTCGCCATCGGCGATTTCGAGGTCGAGCGCGGGGCGAAGGGCGATCTGCCCATCGCCGTCTGGCGCCGCCGCGGGCTGCCGGGCGACTACGGCAAGGTGCTGGGGGAGATCGAGCGCGCCATCGGTCGCTTCGAGGAGCTGCTCGTGCCGTACCCGTTCGAGAAATACGCGCTCGTGCTCCTGCCCGATTTCTCGGTGGGCGGCGTCGAGCACGCGAGCATCAGCTTCCAGCGCGAGGAGCGGAGCACGCAGCCGGCGCTCGCCTCGGATCTCCTGCTCACGACGCACGAGCTCGCGCACCAGTGGTTCGGCGATCTGGTGACGGTCGAGAGCTGGGACGATCTCTGGATCAAGGAGGGCATGGCGACGCTGCTCGAGAACGAGGGCGCGCGCGCCTACACGGACGAGAGCGGCGCGGGGACGCTGAACGGCGACGAGCTCGCCGCCGCGGACGGCGACGCCGTGCGCGACGTGTCGCTCGATCCGGGCGAGAAGTACACGAGCGGCCCGTACGGCCGCGCCGCCTGGGTGCTCACCCAGATCCGCAGCCTCGTCGGCGAGGACGCCTTCTGGTCGACGCTCCGCGGCGTGCTCGAGGAGCACCGCTTCGGCAGCCTCGGGACCGACGCGTTCCTCGACGCGTTCGCGCCGGCGCTCGGCCCGGACGCGACGGCCCGCGCGCGGCGCGCCGTCGTGGCCAGGGCGCTGCCGTCGCTCGAGGTCGACCCCGCGCCCTCGGGCGGGGCGTTCGTGACGCTGCGCGACCCGGAGGGCGCCCTCGTCGCGCCCCTCGACGTCGCCTGGGTGGCCGCGGACGGCGCGACCCGCGCCATGACGCTCGCGCCCGGCGAGCGCGTCGAGCTCGCGCCCGGGGCGCCCTCCGATCTGCTCGTCGTCGATCCGCAGGATCGCCACCCCGAGGCGCTCTTCCTGAGCGCGGTGGACGATCTCGAGGGCTACCTCGCCCACGTCGCGCCGCTGCGCGCGCCGAGGGTCCCGGAGGCGATCCCGCGCTTCCTCGAGCTCGGCGGCGCGCACCAGCTCGCCGCGCTGAAGGACGGGCTGCCGGAGGGGGTCGGGCCCGAGCGGTTCGAGGCGTTCGTCGAGGGGCTCGACGCCGGGGCGGCCCGGGGCGTGGCCGTCGCGGAGGCGTGCGAGGCCGCGGGCGCGGACGACCTCGATCCCGCGCTCCGCGACGCGTGGGCGAGCGTGCTCGCCGGCCTCTTCGCGGAGGCGCCGCCCAGCTACGGGCTCGATTACGTCGGCAGCTACGCGGCGTGCGGCGCCGTCGTCTCGCCCGAGGACCTGTTCGCGGACGAGTGGGCCGCGCTCGAGGCCGGGCTGCCGTCCGGCGAGCTCTCCGGCGAGCGGCTCCATCTCCTGTCGAAGTTCCGGTTGCCGGCCGCGAGGGCGCTCCGCGCGTGGGGGCAGGTCGCGCTGACGTCGGGCTCGGTGCGGGCGCGCCTGCTCGCGATCGAGCACCTCACGACCTACCTGGGCGGGGTCGCGCCGGCCGAGCTGCCCGCGTGGCGCGCCTTCTTCGCCCGCGTGCTCGACGAGACCGATGTCTCCGAGATCCTGCGCGCGGACCTCCACGCGGTGGTGGCGTCCGCCGCGCCCACCGCGGCGGAGAACGCGGGCGCGCTCAAGGGGCTGCTCCGGGTGCTCCGCGCCCGGGAGACCCGCGCGGTCCACGCCGCGGCCGTCTGCGCGGCGTTCGAGCTGACGGGCGATGACAAGGGAGCCTGGGGCCGGTTCACCGCGGCGCTCGAGGGAGCAGCCCTCTCGGATCGCGCCGCGGCCCTGCTGCGCGCTCCCGCGGCGTGCGGCTGAGGCTCCCCTGCCCCGGCATCGCGCATGTCCGGTCCGCCTCGCGCTCCCGCGAGGCGGACCGCCTGCGCCGGGGCCGGGCGCCGCTGCTATGCTCTCCGGCCCATGCCGGAGCTCAATGACCTTGTTCGCCAGGGCGCCCCAGTCGCCCGCGTCGCGGAGTACCTCGACGGGCTGACGCACGAGGAGCGCCTGCGCGCCCTGTCCATCACGACGCGCGCGGTTCAGCGGGCGCTTTACAACGCCGCCAGCGCATCACCACCGCTCACGCTCGACTTCTTCGTCCCGGGCGGCACCCCGCCCCGCGTGGCCGTTCATCACAAGGGGAGGAACAGCCTGCCCCTCCCCCCGCCGCTCCGCGTCTTCGAGAAGCGGTTTGCCGCCCCGGAGGACGGGAGCGCCCGCCTCTTCGGTTACAACGAGGGGCTCACGCGCGCGTGGATCGGCCCGGGCTACTTCGTCGCGGTGCCGACGGCGGGCAACGCCGCGTGGCAGGAGCGCGGCGCGATCGTGATCGATTACTTCCAGGTCCCGGACGGCCCGGTGCCCGACGGCTGGCCGAAAGTCGTGCCGAACAGCCAGGGTCTCCAGTCCGTCGTTTACGCCGGGACACGCGATTTCATGCGCAGGGTCTCGAAGGACGTGTCGATCGGCGCGGCGTTCAAGGGGGAGAAGGCGCTCGACCACTACTTCACGCTGTGCCGCGAGCCGCGCGACGGCTGACGGGCGCAGCTCCGGCGCATCACCGGCCACCTCGACCGCGTGCTGTACGAGGACGGCGCGCGTCGCGCCGCTGACGCTACTGCGGGAAGTCGGGCCGAGAGACAAACCGCCATGACGCCAAGGGCGCCAGGAAACCAGGGAAGTAGAAGGGGGAAATGGGGGGACAACCGTTCCCCTCTCTTCTTGGCGTCGTTGGCGCCATGGTGGTTCTTCTGCTGGTCCGGGGCAACTTTCCGCAGCAGTGACAATCCGGGTTGAACTCAGACCCATAACCACAGAGGCGCAGAGGACACAGAGGAGAGAGAGCAAGAGAACTCTCCTCTCTGTGCCCTCTGCGCCTCCGCGGTTCAAATCCCTCTCCTTTCCTCGTGGGTTCAACCTGCTCGGCGCTCCAGGCTGGGCCAGATGGGTCGGCGGCCGGGTCGCGCCTCCCCGGCGGCCGCCCCACGCGCCATCGGCCCCGGCTCCTCAGCCCCGCGCCCCTCCGGCTGGCCCCGTCGTGCCGAGGCGCGCCGCCACCCCCTTGCGCAGGAGCCCCATCTTGTTCCGCATCGCCGTGACCTGCTGCCGCATCCCGTCGGCCTGCTCGGCGAGGTCGACGAAGCCGGCGGCGCTCGCCGCGTGAGCCAGCGCGCGCGCCTCGTCGGCGAGGCGCGTCATGCGCCCCTCCACCTCGTCCATCGCCGCCACGACCGCGGCGATCTGCTCGGGCGCCGCCGCCTCGCGCTGCCGCGCCGCGATGTCCTGCACGAGCTGGTTGATGCGCCGCCCCTCCTCGCCGAGCGCCGCGAAGCGCTGGAACAGCGCGCCGAGCTGCTCCGCCCGGCCCCGGATCTCCTCGCCGCGCGCCGCGAGCGCCGCCGCCGTCGCCTCGTGGCGGTCGCGCGCCGCCGTGATGGCCGCGATGAGCGCCCCGAGCGCCGCGCTCACCCGCTGCTGCGCCCCGGCGGCCTCGGTCGTCGCCCTGGCGGCGCGCTCGATGCCCTTGCGCGTATCGAGCGACATCCTCCGCACCGCCTCCGCGATCCCCTCGAAGGCGTGGAGCTCGCGCTCGAGCGCCCGCGCCGCCTCGGCGAGCTCCCCCCCGCCCCGCAGGCGATCGTCCCTGTCACCGCCTCCCCGGCCGTGCTTCTCGCGCTTGCTCACGTCTTCACTCTCGCGCGCCTCTCCGACGCCCTGGAGAGCCAGGCTATCATCCTGCAGGCGGATGTCCTGCCGCGCCCTTTCGTGTTCTGGCGCTGCTCAGGGCGGTGTACTGTAGCGAAACGTCACGCCCGACGTCGTACCCCCTCGGAGGAACCGATGCGAAGCGCGCTGCTCGTCCTCGTCGGCGCTCACGTCCTGCTGGGCTGCGGGGCGGCGCCGGGGACGGAGCCGGCCCACGCCGCCCGCCCCACCACGGAGATCAGGAGCGCCGCCCCGCACGAGCGGCGCCCGGCCCGGCCGGCCGGAGAGGAGCGCGCCGCCACGGGCTCGGCCGCGGCGGCCCTGCGCTCGACCGACGCGGACTGCGCGGCGCTCGCGCCGGAGGTGCAGAAGGCCTCGCGGATGATCGAGGTGCTCCGCGAGTCCGACCTGAGCACGCCGCCGGACGCGCTGCGCAGGATCGCGGACCGGCTCGACCTGTGGGCCAGGGCGACCGCGGTCCGCGCGTCCGATCCGGAGCTCGCGGAGAGGGCCCGGGACCTCCGGGAGAGCTTCGCCCGGACCGGCGCCGCGGTCCGCGAGCTCCGGGCGACCCTCGAGGCGCGCGACATCAAGAAGGCCAGCCTCGGGCGCGCCAGGCTGGAGCGGGAGCTCGATCGCGACGCGAAGGTCGTGAGGAGCGTGGCCGGCCGCTGCAAGAGCGACCCGTACGAGCCGATCCAGGGCAAAGCCCATATCCCGCCCCACGTCGTGCGGCGCGTCGTCCACGAGAACTTCGCGCCGATGCGCGCCTGCTACGAGAAGGGCCTTCGCCGGGACCCCCGGCTCGAGGGGCGGATTCCCGTGCACCTCGTCGTCGACCGCGACGGGAGGGTCACGTACGCGGGCGACGCCGACCGCCCCGCCGCGGACGCGCCGCTCCTGATCGCGCTCCCCTCGCCCGGCGCGACGCCGCCGTCGTCGCCGGCCCCGCCGCTCCGCGACGAGGGGGTGGTCGACTGCGTGCTCGGGGTCTTCCGCGGGCTCCGGTTCCCCGCCCTCGCGGACCGCAAGAGCGTCGCGACGGTCGTGTATCCCATCGTCTTCGGTGTGGACCACAACCGCTCTCCGGCACAGTGACCAGGTGACGCGGAGCGCAATCCCCGCGGCCCGGCGCACCCCCGACCGATCGAGCGTGGCCGGCGTCAAGCACGCTCGCGCCCCGACGTGCAAAGAAGTTTCCTTCTCCAGGACCCGAGGGTAAGCATTCCGCCGATGAACCTCTCGCTCACCGAGCTGCAGGACATCCGCCGCACCCTCGCGGCGCGCATCGTCTTCGGCCTCTCCACGCCGGGCACCGAGATCGCGGCGCTCCCCGCCTACCTCGCGCCGCCGCCGGCCGGGATGACGGGGCGCGCCGTGGTGGTCGACGCCGGCGGCACGAACCTGCGCGCCGCCATCGTGGAGCTCATGCCGGGCGGCGCGTCGCGGATCGTCGCCGGGCCCGAGTCGGCGAGGTTCCCGGGCGGGCCGGAGATCGCGGGCGACGCCTTCTTCGAGGTGCAGGCCGAGGTCGTCGAGCGCCTCGGCGCCGTGCACGGCCTGCCGGTGGGGTACTGCTTCTCGTACCCGTCGGAGACGCTGCCGTCGCTCGATGCGCGGCTGCTCCGCTGGACCAAGGGCATCCAGATCCCGGGGGTCGAGGGCACCTGCGTGGGCGAGCGGCTCGGCCGGGCCCTCGCCGCGCGCAGGCTCCGGCCGGGGCCGGTCCGGGTGCTGAACGACACGGTGGCGAGCCTGCTCGGCGGCGCGTTCGCGCACGGCGGGGCGCAGCCCGCGGCGTTCATCGGGCTGATCGTCGGGACGGGGACCAACATGGCCACGTTCCTGCCCGCGAGCCGGATCCCGAAGCTCAAGACGGGGCACTTCGTCGCGCCGATGGCGATCAACCTCGAGAACGGGAACTACAACCCTCCGCACCTCCGGCCGGTCGACGCGGAGCTCGACGCGGCCTCGGAGAACCCGGGGGCCCAGCGCTTCGAGAAGGCGGTCTCCGGGGCCTACCTGCCGCGGCTGTTCGCGCGGCTGTGCCCCGATCACGCGCCCCTCGCGAGCGCGGCGGATCTCGTGGCGCTCCGGGAGCAGGGCCCGGACGGGGCGCGGAAGGTCGCGGGCGAGCTGCTCCAGCGCTCGGCGGACCTCGTCGCGGCGGCGCTCGCGGCGGTCGTCGACGTGCTCGAGGGCCCCGCCGGGGTCGGCGTCCTCGCCGAGGGCAGCCTCTTCTGGGGCGATCCGCGCTACGCGCCGCGCGTGCACGACACGCTGCGCGCCCTCGTCGGCGCGCGCGTCGAGCCCCGGATCACGCGGCTCGACCACGTCAACCTGATCGGCTCGGCCTGCGCGGCGCTGTTCGCCTGACCGAGCCCGCTGGCGCCGCGCGCGCCGGCCTTCCTCCCCCGCGACCTCCCTTGCACGACGCTCCGCGCGCCCGGCCACCCTGGCCCGGAGGGCAATCCCTGGTGGTTGAAGAACAGTTCTCCAGGACATGCTCGCTTTCCCCCTCCGCGCCGCGCCGCGCGGAGGGCGCGGGAGGGGTCCGGCCGGTGAGGCGCGCCGTCGCGGCGGGCTTCCGCCCCCGTCCGGTCGTCACGAGCGGGTTTCTCGAGCCAGAATGGCTAACGTGTCGGGGGAGATGAGCACGACCACTCGCAGACTCGCGTTCCAGAGGCAGCCGCACCTGGTCGACGGCAGCGGCAGCGTCGGCGTGTGGCTCACGCAGCCGGCCGGCATGCTGGTGCAGCTCCTGCGGGAGACGGTGACGACGGGCGACATCGCGCGGTTCATCTCGCACGACGCCTACCAGCGGCTCGTGGGCGTCATGCGCCCGGACGAGCGGGCCTTCTTCCTCTACGACATGGCGCTCATGGTGCGGTACGAGAGCGAGGCGCGCGTGATCCTGACGCAGTGGGGGCTGAACGTGCGCGACCGGATCGAGCACATCGTCATCCGGCCGCCCCCGGAGATGAACAAGCTCGGGCGCATGGGCATCCAGACGATCGCCGCGGCGATGAGCCTGGCGCGCGTGCCGATCGACATCGTGGACGACCTCGAGCCGTTCCTGCGCGCGCGGAACCTGCGGCCGCGGCTGGGCGCCGGCTGAGGAGGGCGCTCGGGGGCGGGGGGCGCTCACGGGCGGGGGGCGCTCACGGGCGGAGGGCGCTCACGGGCGGGGGGCGCTCACGGGCGGAGGGCGCTCACGGGCGGAGGGCGAGCGCGTCCGGCGCGCTGCGGGGGGGGCGGGCCGGGGCCGGCCTCGAGGAGGGCCCGGTCCGAGGAGGCCGCGCGCGCCGCGCGGCGCCCGGTCGATGCCCTGGATACTCTCCGCATCCCATCTGCCTTCTTGGAGCCAAGTCGAGTGGCTTGCAGAGGATTCCGCCTCCCGGAAACCGTCGAGCCCAGTCATGAGCAGCCTGCCCACATCGGCTGCCAATCGACGTATCCGGCGACTCCATCATGCCAATGCCACCGTGGTCGCTCACTGACTTCAACTCCGTGCATGCATCGAGCAACGACGCCGGAAATGATCCGGATGAAACGGCAAACCAGAGCGATGGGAACGCCATCGGGGGGATGAGGGTTTCAGCGGCCGCGCGGACCGCGCCCCGCTCGACGCGCTGCATCTCGCCGCCCCCGATCGACAGCTCCACCCGCAACAGCACGGCACCGCTGCGCACGTCATCCGCCTCCCAGGCGCGCCAGCACGCACGTCACGTTGTCCGGCTCGCCGTGCTCGTTCGCGAGGTCGACGAGCAGGCTCGCCGCCAGGCTCAGGTCGCGGTGGCTCCCGAGCACCCCCGCGATACGCCCCTCGGGCACCGGGCCCCACAGCCCGTCTGAGCACACGAGGAAGATGTCTCCTGGTGCCGTCGGCTCCACCCGCGACTCGATCTCGACGTTCTCGTCACACCCCAGCGCCCGTGTCACCGCGTTCGCCCGGTCGCTCAACGCCTCGACCGCCTCCCGCACACCATCGCCATCGTAGAGCAGCTCTTCTAGCAGCGTGTGATCCCGCGTCAGCCGCTCCAGCTTGCCGCCGCGCATCCGGTAGACCCGCGAGTCGCCCACGTGCGCGATGTACGCCATCCCGAGCCCGAGAAGCACGCCAGCGAAGGTCGTCGCCATTTCACGCGTGTGCTCTTGCCGCTGGCTGGCTTCGTAGATCGCCCGGTTCGCCCTCCGCACGCTCAGCACGAGCCTCACCTCGTCCCGGTCGTGCGGCGTCGCTGTGCCGTACGGCCACGTCTCCTCGATCTCCTCGTCCACTTCGAAGCAGCTCTTGACGACCTCGATGGCCATGCGCGACGCCACCTCGCCGGCCGCGTTGCCGCCCAGCCCATCGGCCACCATGAACAGCCCGAGGCACGGCAGCGCCGCCAAGCTGTCGTCGTTGTGGCTCCGTCGCCGGCCCACGCCCGAGTGCGCTGCCGCCTCGATGGCGACCTGTGGATACACGATCGTCCTCCTCGCGCGCTCGTCGTCAGGACGAGCCGAGCCATGGCGCGCTGACATCACCGGCGCGCGTTCTCCTCGATGTGATCAGGCCGCGCCGCGCGCGGCCTTCGCTGCGTCGTTACCGCTCCGCCGTCAGGGCGGCGCGCGTTCTCGCCTCAATCACTCGCCGCGCTCGAGCTGCTCTCGCGCGCCTTCGCCTCGTCTCACGCGCGCAGCCTCGACGCCTTGAGGCTGCGCGCTCACTCCATCAACGCTCCGACTCCGCGGCGGCGTGGCTCGCCGCAGGCGACGCCTCCTTCACCGGTGCGTTCATCGTGGCGGGCACCTCCGTGTGCGACGGACGCAGCAGATGCATCGTCAGCTCCAGCGTCTCCCCCGCCTTCGCCTTGATGACAAGCTGCGCCGGCACGTACCCATCGAGCTCCGCTTGGATCCGATGCGGACCCGGCGCCAGGAACACCGGAACCGAGAACGGCGTGCGGCCCCGCTTGCACCCATCGACCGTCACCTGCGCGCCTTCCGGCGTTGTCGCCAGGTTGAGCGTCATGACCCTGGTCACTGCTTCCTTCAGCGCTTTCTCGGACTGCTCCAGCAGCGCCATGTCGTCGGGCGTCAGCTCCACGGACGAGGACCGCTGCGCTGGCTCGGTGCTGTCCGCTCTCCAGCAGGTCGTGCGCTCCCCCTGGGCCGTCCTCTCCGCGGGCGGTTCCTGTGGGGACGACGACGGCTGCGCCAGCGTCGCCGTGACATCCGCGGACCGAGCGGCGCACCCAGCGAGCCAAACCCCGGCGGCCAGCACGAGGACGCCGAACCGTGGCGAGGCGAGATGGGAGATGCCCACGACCCGGCGGTGCTCGGGGCTGTGCGCCTGTGCGTCGCCCGACCGTCCTACGTCTCGCGCTCCGCGCGGGACGAGAGGGGATGCTTTGCTCGCGGCCTTGCTGCTCATCGTTCTCATCGCTGCCCTCCGTCCACGGGTTGCCTTCGAACCACCGCGCGCTGCTGGAGGTTGCACCGGAGCGCTCACGGAAGCTCCTGTTCCGCGGCCACCACGCCCTCAGCTCCGGCGTTGAGCGCGACGTTGTTGCTCCCGCCAGGACCACCGGCGCCCGGGGCCCCCGGCGTCAGCGTCGTCTTGCCTTCCTGCTTCACCGGCTCACCCCGGAACGCGATCGCAAGCGACGGCCCACCGAGACCTCCACCGCCGGGCCCGCCGTTCCCTCCCTGACCCCCCTGCCCGCCAGCGCACGCGTTCTTCGAGCCGCCCACGCCCATGCCTCCTAGCCCACCGACGCCACCGGCGCCGCCCGGCTGCAGGTCACCGCCGGCGCCTCCCTTGCCTCCGCTGCCCGCCTTCAGCGAGCAGTCCGTCAGCGTCACCGTCCCCTCCACGCTCACCAGCGCGATGCTCGCTCCACCGGCCCCACCGCCTTGGCCGGGCAGCCCGCCGCAGCCGCCAGCCCCGCCACTGCCGCCGCTGGCGCCGGCGCCCGCCATGCCGCCAGCGCAGACGAGGCCACCCTTCGCGCCACCACCGCCGCCACCGCCCTGTCCGGGCTTGCCTGCGCTGCCCGCGCCGCCGCTGACGCCCGCGTAGCCGGATGCGCTCAGCGTCCCGATGCCGCTCGCCCCGACGCCAGGTTCACCGGCGGTGCCGTTGCTGCCGGCACTGCCACCGCCTTTGTTCGGATCGTTCGGGATGGCACCACAGTTCCACATGGATGTCGTGGAAGCAGGCTCTCCCGCACCGCCTTGACCCTCGATCCCGATCTGCCCAGCATCGCCGCCGCCGCCGTTGCTCACCTTGCCGTCGCCGCCTTCTCCGCCGATCGACAGCGTGTCGCCCTCGCACGCGTTCTCGACCTGAGCCCCTCCGGGCAGCGTCTCATCCGGTGCACCTGACGTATCCAGATCGCTGCACGCGTTGGCTCCGTCCACTCCTCGCGGTCCCTGTATCGCCGCCTCGCTCGGCGCGTCCTCTCCGTCGGGGCCATCGGCCCCGTTGCCCGCGACCAGCTCGCACCGCGCAAGCTCCGCCGTCGCACCATCCACCAGCACCGCGATCGACGAGCCGCCGGCCGCCTGCGCGTCCGCGGCGCGCGCCGACACGTCTTCGATCCTCACGGCGCCCTCGCCTCGCACCAGCTTCAGCGGGATCGCGTCCGCGCCCGGCGCCACGGTCGTCTTCTTCTCCTCGCCGATCCATCGCCACCCGTTCGCGCAGTCCAGCCCGCCGAAGAGCGTCACGCCGGCGGGCACCTCGACCGCCTCCGCGAACTCCTCCGCGCACGCGTACACGGCGGTCCCCCTCTCCGCCGCTCGCGCGATCGCCTTGCTCAGCGTCTTCACAGGCTCCGCCTTCGTCCCGATGCGTCGGTCGTCGCCGCTCGCCGCGACGAACACACCGCACGCATCGCTCACGCCCTCCACGCTCTCGCTCGGCACGCATCCCCCGGCCGGCCAGCCGCTGCTGGTGCTGGTCGTCGGGCGGAAGTGCTCGCACGTGAGCATCAGCTCGCAGTCGTCCTGGATGTGGTACCAGAGCCCATCGCAACCGCTGGCACCGATGACGAACGCCGTGGTTACCGTGAGCGCGCCCATTCTTTGACGTGTCATCGCCTGACTTCTCCGGCTCATCACCATGCCCCCACGACGATGATGCCGCTGCCGTGCAAATCGACGTTGGGTAGCACCGACACCTCCGTCGAGTTGGTCGCCGCTCGCCTGGGCCAGAGCGCATACGTCAGCGCGGCAAGAGCGGACACGCCCGACGCGACGTAGCTCCCGAACGCAGCGTCACCCAGGCCGTCGGCCTTTGCTCCCAGCCGATTCAGCTCGGCACACCGCACCGTGAACGCGGTCGACGGCTCGATGCATTGCCCGCCAGCGCCCTGGATCGACCGGCTCTGCGCACGCGCCTCGTCGTTCGCGTTGTTCGACGCCATCGTCATGCCCACGCCCACGCCGAGCCCGACGACGCTCGCAGCTCCCAGCGCGATCATCGGCACCCAGCTCCGCTCCGCCGGCGGCACCACGGTCGTCTCCGGCAGCTTCGCCGGCCCCGGCTCGCTCGCCGCCCGTGGCCCCGTCGTCCCCGCCGGCCCCGGCTCGCTCGCCGCCCGCGGCCCCGTCGTCCCCGGCGCCTCCACCGCGGCCGGCTCCTCCGCATCCCTCCGCACCAAGTACAGCTTCATCCCGACGACATCGCCTGCTTTCGGCTCGATCCGCTCCTGCGCCGGCTTGTAGCCGTCGAGCTCCGCCTGGATCATATGCTGCCCCGGCTCCAGGAACACCGGCAGCGCCAGCGGCGTCCGCCCCATCTCCGCCCCGTCGACCGTCACCTCGGCGCCCTCCGGCTCCGTCTTCACCGTGATCGCTGCGACCTTCGCCAGCGCCTCCTTCAGCAGCACCTCCGCGCGCTGCCGTTGCGTCACCCTCGTCGCGGGCGCCTCACGCAGGTACCAGGACAGGTGCTCCGCGGCGTCGCGGTACTTGCCGAGCCGGAGCTCCGCGACGCCGAGGTTCGATGCGATCTGGTAGTGCCGCTCGATCCGCCACGCCGCCAGGAACGACGCGTGCGCCTCGACCCAGCGCGACTGGTTGAGCGCCGCGAGCCCCTCGTCGTAGAGCTGTCGCGCCTTGTCCGTCAGCGCCTCCGCCTCGGCCGCGCCGGGGGTTTCGGCGCTCGTCTGGGCGCGGCTCGCGGGCGCGAGCAGCGCGATCGAGACGCCGAGCGAGCACATCAACGCATGCTTGTTCATCGTTAGAACTCCGGTACTCCTTCGACAAAGGGTGGCGGCTGCGGCGGCACCATCGGTGGTTGCGAGGAGGCTGGCGACGCGAGCGCGTCCTTGGACGCGGCTGCACCAGCGGGCTCCTCCTCGGGCGAAGGCGTCCGCTTCAAGAGCAGGACAATGATGGATGCCCACCCCCCGTCGGTGCTCGGCGCTCCGCGCCTGCGCGCCGCCGGCCCCTCCCATGTCCCGCGCTCCGCGCGGGACGGGAGGGGTTCCCTGGAGGACGCTGGCGGTTCTCCGCCCGCGTCTTCGTGGCGTCGCGTTCTCCATCCACGACGGCTCCTGCACGAGGCAAAAGCGATCCGCTGCTGGGCTGCCTTCAGCGACCGTCGGATAACATCCGCTCTCGCGGCCCGACGCAGAAGGGGTCAGCAGATCTCCGGTCCATCCGCCCGCGCCTTGGGCATTCCACTCTTCGGTGGTGAGGTTGTCAGCGCCAAGCAGCCCACCGTGCCGCGTTTCCGCGACAAAACGGTCCCTACCACCCCAGCGCAGGGGGCGTCCACTCATTTCTCTTGATCCCTTCAACTCAGCCGCTCACGGCGCAGCTCTCATGATCTCAACAAGATGCATTCCGGTGAGACCCACGAAATTGCCACGCACCACATCCTTTTCTTACTGCCCGCAGCTCTCGTCGGTCGCGAAGTCCCAGCAGGCCCCGCTCGCGCCCGGCGTGCCGGCGCCTTCCGGCGGTCCGCCGAGCCCGACCTGCCCGCCGTCGCCTGCCGTGCCCGCCGTGAAGTCCTTCAGCTCAACCGCGGCGCTCGGTGCTCCGGCATACGCGATGCCCACGGCGTGACCGCCTCGGCCGCCTCCGGCAGGGCCGCCGTCTCCGCCTCGGCCACCTCGACCGCCATCGCAGCCAGGGATCGAGCCCACCTCCCCAGAAGCCTGCCCCCCCGGACTGCCGGCGCCGCCGGCGCCGCCGGGGATTCCGGCCACTCCGTCTCCCCCCTTGCCCGCCTTGCCCACCGCGACGGTCACCTCCGTCAGCACCAGCTTCGTCCCCAGGCTGAGGATGCCGATGCTCGACCCACCGGCCTTGCCGCCGCCTCCTCCTTTGCCGCCGCACCCGCCGGCCCCGCCTCCGCCGCCGCTCGCGCCGGGTCCTTCCACGGTGTCGGCGCCGGCCAGGCAGAATAGCCCGGCCTTTGCACCGCCGCCGCCTCCTCCCCCTTGACCTCGCTTCCCCGATGTGCCTGGGCCCCCGTCGCCGCCGCCGATGCCGGCCAGCGTCAGCACGGTGCCGCTGCCCGCGGCACCTGCGACGCCGGAGGCTCCTGGCGCGCCGTCTTCTCCACGTCGGCAGTTGCCCGCGGCCCCCGTTTGTCCCGTGCCGCCGAGTCCGTACGCGTCGGGGTTCTCCTCCGGCAGCGGCGCGCCGTCCTCTCCGCGTTGCCCGTTCCCCTCATCCATCCCCGGGCTTCCTCCGAGCCCACCTTGGCCGCCGCGCGTCTCGCCGTCCTCGCACGTCGTCACGCCGGGCTCGCCGCCGAAGACCAGATCGCACGCGTTCGACACCGCTCCCGCCGGCGCTCCCGCCTGCGGCGGCTCCGCTGGCGCCTCACCCTTCGCGCCATCCATCCCGTCGCCCGCGGTCACGTCCACCTGCACGAGCTCCGCCTCGATATCTGCCACCGCCACGCCGATCGACGACCCGCCCGCCTCCGTCGCGCTCGCCGCGCGGACCGCGAAGCTCCTCACCTTCGCCCCGCTCGCGCCTTCCGACAGCGTGAGCGCGATCTGGTTCGCCGGCGCCTCGATCGCGCTTCGCGCCTCCTCGCTCCACGCCCACTCCGCGCCGCAGTCGAAGCCGCCGATCACCTCGACCTCCGCCCCGATCGTCACGCTCTCCGCGAACGCTCCGCCCGCGCACGCCAGCACCCGCTTGCCGTTCGCGTTCGCGATCGCCTCGCTGAGCGACGCGTACGGCTTCGCCTTGGTGCCATCGCCGCCGGGCGCCGCGCTCGCGCTCGCGAACACCGCGCACTCGTCGATCACCGTGCTCGCGTCCTCCGTCGGATCCGCCTCGCACGCGAGGGTGCTCCCGCCGCCACCGCCCTCGCCGCTGCTCACGTCGCAGACAAGCGTGAGCGCACAGTCGTCCGGCATCACATACGGGAAGCATCCCACCTGCTGGCTCCCCGCAACCATCATCCCGAGGATGAGCACCGAGACACATCGAGCAGTCCGACGCATGCTTCCCTCTCCTCGATCCACTACGCCCTGCTCAGAAGTCACCGCGTACTCCAATCCCGAGGCCATTCGACCCGACGAGCGGCGCTACATGCACACGCCGCTCGTTGACCGAGGGGCGCGTGATGAGGCCATAGACGAGCGTTCCGATCCCGACCGTACCCGCACCGACGAAGCTCCAGAACGCCGCGTTGCTAAAGTCGTAGCGCGCCGCGACGGCATCGTTCAGCGCCGTGCATCGCGCGGGTGAGCCGGGAGCTGCACATGCACCCAGGCCGCCGCTTTGCCGTAGCAGGCTCTGTTGCTCTTCCGCGTCGCTGGCGTTCGCGTTCGCCAGCACCGTGAACACCACGCCCGCGACCGCCGCCGCCCCCGCCGTCGCCGCGCCGCCGATCAGCACCGCCGTCCTCGGCCCGCCGGCGCGCTCCTCCGCGCCGCGCGCAGGCGGCGCCAGGGTCATCACCGGCGGCTTCGGCGGCGGCGCGCTCGCCGACTTCCGCTGAAGCTCCACCCCGTTCTCGCTCTCCTCACCGGCCCCGACCTGCACCGTCATCTTCTTCGTGTCGTACCCCTCGTGCTCCACCGAGATCGTGTGCGTCCCTGGCTCCACGAACACCGGATCCGCCAGCGGCGTCTGCCCTCGCCAGGTCCCGTCCACGAACACCCGCGCCCCGTCCACGTCCGCGCGCACCACCAGCGTGCCCACTTTTGACCGCGCCTCCGCGTACATCGCCGCGCCTCGCTCCCGCTCCACCGCCGTGCTCGTCGCGTCCTCCCCCATCTCACGCACGTACCTCGCGAGGTGCTCCGCCTGTCCAGCGGCGCACCCAGGCAGCGGGATGCTGGCGGCGAGCATCGCGATGGCAGACACAGAGGAAGCGTGACGAGGGATGCCCACCCCCGGCCCGTGCTCGGCCCTTCGGGCCTGCGCGCGGTCCGCCCCTCCCAGGTCCCGCGCTCCGCGCGGGACGGGAGGGGTCCCCTGGAGCGCGCCGGCGGTTCTCTGCCCGTGCCTTCGTGCCGTCGCGGTCTCCATCCACGACGGCTCCTGCACGAGGCAAAAGCGATCTGCTGCTGGGCTGCCTTCAGCGACCGTCGGATAACATCCGCTCTCGCGGCCCGACGCAGAAGGGATCAGCAGATCTCCGGTCCGTCCGCCCGCGCCTTGGGCATTCCACACTTCGGTGGCGAGGTTGTAAGCGCCGGGCAGCCCACCGTGCCGCGTTTCCGCGACAAACCGGTCCCTATCACCCCAGCGCAGAGGGCGTCCACTCATTTCTTTTGACCCCTTCAGCTCAGTAGCTCACGGCGCAGCTCTCATGATCTCAACAAGATGCATTCCGTTGAGATCCACGAAATTGCCACGCATCACATCTTTTTTTCCTTCTTACTGCCCGCAGCTCTCGCCGGTCGCGAAGTTCCAGCAGACTCCGCTCGACCCTGATGCGCCGGCGCCTTCCGGCGGTCCGCCGAGCCCGACCTGCCCGCCGTTGCCCGCCGTACCCTCGGTGAAGTCTTTCAGCTCAACCGCCGCGCTCGGTGCCGCGGCGTACGCGATGCCCACGGCGTGACCGCCTCGGCCGCCGCCACCGGACCCGCCCGCGCCGCCTCGACCGCCTCGACCGCCGTCGCAGCCGGGGATTGAGGGTGGGTTCTCCGATGCAGCTCCGCCTGCGGCGCCGGTGCCACCGTTCGCCCCGTTCTGCCCAGCCACTCCATCTCCCCCCTTGCCCGCCTTGCCCACCGCGACGGTCACCTCCGTCAGCACCAGCTTCGTCCCCAGGCTGAGGATGCCGATGCTCGACCCACCGGCCTTGCCGCCGCCTCCTCCCTTGCCGCCGCAGCCGCCGGCGCCGCCTCCGCCGCCGCTCGCGCCGGCGCCCTCCACGGTGTCGGCGCCCGCCGGGCAGAACAGTCCGGCCTTCGCACCGCCGCCGCCACCTCCCCCTTGACCTCGCTTCCCCGATGTGCCGGGGCCCCCGTCGCCGCCGCCGATGCCGGCCAGCGTCAGCACGGTGTCGCTACCGGCGGCGCCTGCGACGCCGGATGCTCCTGGCGCGCCGTCTTCGCCTCGCCTGCAGTTCCCCGCGGCACCCGTTTGTCCTGCACCCCCAAGCCCGTACGCGTCGGGGTTCTCCTCCGGCAGCGGCGCGCCGTCCTCCCCGCGCTGCCCGTTCCCTTCCTCCATCCCCGGCGTGCCTCCGAGCCCACCTCGGCCGCCGCGCGTCTCGCCGTCCTCGCACGTCGTCACGCCGGCCTCGCCACCGAACACCGCGGCGCACGCGTTCGACACCGCTCCCGCCGGCGCTCCCGCCTGCGGCGGCTCCGCTGGCGCCTCTCCCTTCGCGCCATCCATCCCGTCGCCCGCGGTCACGTCCACCTGCGCGAGCTCCGCATCGATGTCCGCCACCGCTACGCCGATCGACGACCCGCCCGCCTCCGTCGCACTCGCCGCGCGGACCGCGAAGCTCCGCACCTTCGCTCCGCTCGCGCCCTCCGACAGCGTGAGCGCGATCTGGTTCGCGGGCCCCTCGATCGCGCTCCGCGCCTCCTCGCTCCACGTCCACTCTGCGCCGCAGTCGAAGCCCCCGATCACCTCGACCTCCGCCCCGATCGTCACGCTCTCCGCGAACGCCCCGCTCGCGCACGCCAGCACGCGCTTGCCGTTCGCGTTCGCGATCGCTTCCCCGAGCGACGCGTACGGCCTCGCCTTCGTTCCATTGCCGCCGGGCACCGCGCTCGCGCTCGCGAACACCGCGCACTCCTCCGTCACCGTGCTCGCGTCCTCCGTCGGATCCGCTTCGCAGACGTGGTCGCTGTTGCCGCCGGCACCACCGCCGCCCCCCACGCCGAGATCGCAACCGATGAGCTTGTGCTCGCAATCGTCACGAAATGCGAGCGGCCAGCACCCAGGTAACACGGTCGCAGCAAGCATCGCGCTTACGAAGAATGTCGATGTACGACGAGCAGAACGACCCATGATGTTGTTCCTATCTCCCCTGCGAGCCGCGCCCTCAGAACTCACCGCTGACAGAAACGCCGAAGCCGTTCGCTCCCACGACCGGCATGGCACGGACGCCGTGCTGCGGCACTGAGGGCCGTGTCGCGAACCAGTAGATCGCCGTTCCCGCGCCGATTGCACCCGCAGCAGCGAAGCTCAAGATCGCCGCGTTGGCCGCTCGGATATGGGCGTCGTCCGTATCGCTGAGGGTCGAACACGTCGCCGGTGCGCTCGCGCGTGAGCATGGTCCCGGCCCGTTCTCGCGCACGAGCGCTTCCCGCTGTGTTTCGGCCTCGTCACCCTTCGCCACCGCGAGGACCGTGAACACCACGCCCGCGACCGCCGCCGCCCCCGCCGTCGCCGCGCCGCCGATCAGCACCGCCGTCCTCGGCCCACCGGCGCGCTCCTCCGCGCCATGCGCAGGCGGCGCCAGGGTCATCACCGGCGGCTTCGGCGGCGGCGCGCTCGCCGACTTCGGCTGAAGCTCCACCCCGTTCTCGATCTCCTCACCGGCCCCGACCTGCACCGTCATCTTCTTCGTGTCGTACCCCTCGTGCTCCACCGAGATCGTGTGCGTCCCTGGCTCCACGAACACCGGATCCGCCAGCGGCGTCTGCCCTCGCCAGGTCCCGTCCACGAACACCCGCGCCCCGTCCACGTCCGCGCGCACCACCAGCGTGCCCACCTTCGACCGCGCCTCCGCGTACATCGCCGCGCCTCGCTCCCGCTCCGCCGCCGTGCTCGTCGCGTCCTCCCCCATCTCACGCACGTACCTCGCGAGGTGCTCCGCCGCGTCGCGGTAGCGGCCCAGCTTGAGCTCGGCCGCGCCCAGGTTGCCGCGGATCGTGTAGTGAGCGTTCAGCGACAGCGCCGCCAAGAACGCGGCCCGCGCATCGGCCCAGCGGGATTGCGCGAAGGCATCGACGCCTTCCTTGAAGAGCTTCCGCGCCTGCTGCGTCATCGCGGCTGCCTCCGCCTCGTGCGGCGCCGCGCTCGGCTGGGTCCTGCCGGGCGCGGTCCAGGTGAGCAAGGCGACAAAGCCGGCGAGAGACGCGATACGACGAACGTGCCTGTGCATGATCAGAACTTCGGCTCCGTGTGGGGGGCACTCTTGCCCGGTGCTTCGGGGGAATCGTTCGCGCTGCCGAGCGGCGCCGGCGGCCGCGTTTCGGGCGGCGTGGAGGTGGGCGCCTCGGATGCCGCCGGCGCGGGTTGCGCAGGCCGCGTCGCTTGCTCCTCCGATGGCGATCGCGTCACCTTCGGTGGTTGCGGCGGCGGGGCTACCCACTTCGCGGAGCGCGGCTCCGGCGCGGGCCGCGGCTCCGGCGCGGGCCGCGGCTCCGGCGCGCTTTCCACCGACACCGAGCGCGCGGGCCGCGCGGCGCGTGACGCCTCGGTCGATGCCGGGTGAGGCGAGGCGTTCAACGCCGGCACGCTCGCCGCGGGCGCATCGCTCCCCGCGGGCGCATTGCTCCCCACCGCGGGCGTACCGCTCACCGCGGGCGTACCGCTCACCGCGGGCGCATCGCTCACCACGGGCGCGACACTCGCCGCCGCCTTGCTGCTCGCCGCCGCCCCGCGCGCCCCCGGCGCCTCCGCCGGCCGCCTCGCTCCCCACATCGCCGCGGCCCCGATCCCCGCCACCAGCGCCAGCGCCGCCACCGCCGTCCCGACACGCCGCGCCTTCGCCGGCCTCGCCGCCGCCCCGTCCTTCTCCTCCGCCGCCTCGCTCCTCGGCCGGTTCGCCGACGGCAGCGCGCCCTTGTCGATCACCGCCGCCGCCGCCTCGTCCGCCGCCCACGGGCTCCGGCCAGCGCTCTTCTCGCCGCTTCGCTGCTCGCCCGCGCTCTTCCCGCCGCCTCGCTGCTCGCCGGCGCTCTTCTCCCCGCCCCGTCGCCCTGCGCCCTTCGGCGCCACCGCGTCCCGCAGCCGCGCCGCCTCGGTCGGCTTCCCCTCGTGGTCCACCCGCACACTCACGCTCGGCGCCCGCGGCGGCGGCCCTTGCCTCGTCCTCTCCCACGCCGCGTACTCCTGCCAGTACGCCTCCACCTCGTCCCGCAGCTCCGGCTCCACGTGCACCACCCCCGTGTGGAACGCCGGGTGCCCCAGGGGTGGGCTCGATCCGGGCACAGGGCTCGCCGGCGCGACCGCGCCCGCGCCCTCCTCGCGACCTCCGCGCTCGTCCCGGTCGTCGTCCTTCAGTGCCACTGCGTCGCCTCCCATCCGTGCCGCCGAGATCCGTGCCGCCGAGATCCGTGCCGCTGCGCGGTCACCGCGATCCATCGCCCCAGCGCGCCCGGTTTCTCACCGTTCTCACCGCGCTCCGCGGCGCGCCGTCCGCTCACAGCTCGTCCTCCCGCGGCGGCAGCTCGGTCACCCCGGCCGCGCGCATCAGCTTGCCCAGCCGCACGATCGCGCGGTCGTGAACGCGGTACGCGCCCGGGTGCGGGATCCGGAGCGCGCCGCCGACCTCGTTCAGCGGCCGCCCCTCCAGGTAGTGCATCGACAGCACCTCGGCCTCGCGCGGCGTCAGCCTGGCCAGGGTGCTCCGGAGCAGCGCGTGGGCCCGGTCGTGGCGCTCGCGCCGCGACAGCGCATCCTCCGCGGTCGCCGGCTTCGCCGCCCCGACGGCCGTCGCGAAGACGCTCGCCGCGAGGCCGTCGACGTGGTCCAGCAGCCGCTCCTCCGCCTTGCCGTCGATGTCGGTCATCACGTCGCCCTGCCGCCGCCTCCGGCCGACGAAGTCGTACCCGCCCTTCATGCAGAGCGCGAGCACCCGCTCCTGCTCCGCGGCCTCCCGGGCGTAGCCGTCGAGCATCGCGCCCCGGATGCGGTACCGCGCGAAGCGGGGAAAGCTGTCGCCGCGCGCCGGGTCGTAGACGCGCGCCGCCTCGACGAGCCCCGCGTGGCCGAGCGACACCAGCTCGTCGAACGAGAGGCGGAAGCGGAGCCTCGCGGCCAGCCCGCGCGCCACGCCGCTCACCTCGTCCACCGCCGACGCCACGAGCGCCTGCTGCGCCGGCGTGAGCCGGTCCCCGTCCCCGGGCTCAGCCATTCTCGCCGCCCCCCGCCTTGCGCCCCGGCTCCGCGCCGCCGTCCCGGGCCTGCACGCCGCTCCCGAGCGGCGCCGCCCGAGGCCGCGCGCGCTCCACGAGATCCCGCCCGACCTCGTCCTCGGTGAGCGCCTCGACGAGCAGCTCGCGCATGATCTCGAGCAGCTCCGGCCGCGCGACCCCGCGGTAGGGCGCGAGCGCCCGCTCGACGACCTCGTCGAGGAAGGGATCGGCCGCGCTGGGTTCGTCCTTCGCCATGTTCTCGCTCCTTGGCGCGCCGCTCCGCGCGCTCAGAAAATCGGCTTGCTGCCGAACGGCGGCTCGCCGCCCACCGCCCGCCGAGGTCGGGCCGGCTTGGCGGGCGCGGCGGCGCGCCCGCGCGAGGGCATCGGGTAGATGTCCTCGTCGTCCTCGTAGATGTCGCTCGACAGCCAGTCCCACGCGTGCGGCGCGGGCGCTCGCGCCGCCCCCGCGCCCGGACGCGCCCGGGTCGCCGGCGCGCTCGCCCGGGCCGGCGCCCCGGCGCCCCCGGCGCTCTCCCTGGCCGACGCCCCGGCGCTCTCCCTGGCCGGCGCCCCGGCGCTCTCCCTGGCCGGCGCCCCGGCGCTCTCCCTGGCCGGCGCCCCGGCGCCCCCGGCGCTCGCCGCGGTGCGGGGTGACGGCGCCGCCTCGGGCGCCTCGGCCTCGGCCTCTTCGGGCCCGGGCGCCGGCGCGGTCGCCTGCGCGGCGTGCGCGGGCGCGACGCCCGGCGGCGCCCCGGTCTCGCGGGTCTCGCGCGCGCCGGGGAGCGCCGGCTCCGCCCGCACCGTCGCGACGGCCGCGCTCGAGGCGTGGGGCGCGGACGCGGCCGCCGCGACCTCGCCGGCGGACGCCGCCGCCGCGGGACGCTCGCGGCGCGCGTGGATGTACAGCGCGGTCACGGCGCCGGAGATCGGGATCGCCAGCACCGCGGCGGCGAGACAGCGGCGCAGGAGCAGCGCGCGCCGGCGCCGGTCGGCGACGCGGTCCGTCGGCGGGAGGCCAGGCGCGGGCGGGACCGACCCCCGGTCTCCCGGCGACGATCGCACCGTGACGGGCCCGGGCGTCATGGCCAGCGGCCAGCCCGGTTCTGCCGCAGGCGCAGCGCTCGGCGGCGGATGCGACGGAGCGACCGAAGGCTGCGCCGGCCGCGCCCCCGTCGCCGCGCCCTCCTCGCACGCCTCGGCCTCGCCCGGATCGGCCGAAGCCGCCAGCCCGGCGAGGATCACCCGGGTCTCGGCGGGCATCGGCGCCGTGATGAGCCGCTCGGGCGAGCGTGGCCCGTGGTGCTCCCGCCGGGACCCCGGCTGCCCCGCGTCCTGCTCCGCCTGCTCCGCCTGCTCCACGGCGAGCCGGCCGGCACGCGCGTCCGAAACGTAGCGCTCCCGGAGCTCGCGGAGCGCGCTCGCCGCCGCGCCGGCGTGCCGGAAGCGCGCGGCCGGCTGCTTCGCCAGCCCGAGCTGGAACACCGGCCAGAAGTATGCCGGGATCGACGGCGTGACCTCGTGCAGCGGCGTCGGCGGCCAGAAGAGGTGCGCCGCCACGAGCTGTCCCTCGCTGGGGATCCCCGAGAGGCCCCGGCCCGTCGCGAACACGTAGCGCCCGGCCAGGAGCTCGTAGATCACCAGCATCAGCGAGTAGACGTCGCTCGCCGGCGTGCACGGGTCGCCGTAGCACTCCTCCGGCGCCATGTACGCCGTCGTGCCGAACCGCTGGCCCGGCCGGGTGCTCGGCAGGCCGTCGACCTGGATCTTCGCGATGTTCAGGTCGAGCAGCTTCACGTCGCCGTGCCGGTCGAGGAACACGTTCTCCGGCTTCACGTCCCGGTGGACGATCCCGAGGTCGTGCGCCGCCGCGAGGCCGTCGGCGATCTCGATCCCGAGGTGGAGCCCCCGCGCGACCGAGAGCGGCGACTCCACCTGGCAGATCCGGCGCAGCGACTGGCCCTCGAGCAGCTCCATGGCCATCCAGACCGTGCCGTCGGGCAGCGTATCGGCGCTGTGCACGGAGACGATGTTCTTGTGCCGCAGCCTGCACAGCGCGATGGCCTCCTTGCGGGCGCGCTCGCGCGCCTGCGCGGAGCTCGCGTAGCTCGGCAGCAGCAGCTTGAGCGCGACCCTCCGTTGCGTGAACTCGTGGACCGCCTCGTAGACGGCGCCGAGGCCGCCCGTGCCGAGCACCCGGACGAGCCTGTGGCCCGCGACGACGCTGCCCGGCGCATAGGGAGCCGGGGGCGCGGATCGCTGACTCCCATCGTCCGTGTCGCGGTTTTCGCCGTGACTCATCCCATCCACCACCGCATCAAGAGCGCGGCGACCATACCAAAGAACGCCGCCGTCGAACCGACGAGGAGCCATGTCATCGCCAGCTCGCGCGTGCGCGAGGCGAAAGCCCGCGCGCCCCGCGGCCGCTCCTCGGCCTCCGGGGGGAGCGATGCCCGGCGGATCGACCGATCCGGCGCCCGGACGACGACGCATTCCGCAACGACCGGCGGCGCGTCTGGGACGAGCGGTAATGGAGCCGTCTCCATGGGAATTGGCGCCGCATCGCGCCGCGGCCACGGAAGGGGCGAGCGCGGGGTAAAGCAAGCTGGAAGCGGCTCGGTGCCCAGCCGGGCCAGAGGAGGCTCACTGCGACCCACCGGCTCGGTGAGCACCGGCTCGGTGAGCACCGGCTCGGTGCCCAGCAGGGCCAGAGGAGGCTCGCTGCGGCCGACTGGCTCGGTGATCACCGGCTCCGTGGCCAGCCGGGCCAGAGGAGGCTCGCCGCGACCCACCGGCTCGGTGGCGCAATCGCCGGTGCGAACGCGCTCGTCCACCGGCACGGTCACGAGGTGGCGTTCGATCGAGCGACGGGCTGTCACGGCCATGTTCCTCCTCGGAGAGCGCGCAGACAGGACAGCGGCGGAAACACCGGGAGCCCGGGTGTCGGCCAGGCGGCGGCTGTCCTCCGCGCGTTCGGGCGGATCTATCGGCGTGGAGGCGTGGATTTCTCAAGAAACAGGTCGATCGCAGAAGCGATCCGGGCCCATGGCCGCGCTCTCCGCGCCCATGGCCGCGCTCTCCGCGCCCATGGCCGCGCTCTCGTGGCCCATGGCTGCGCTCTCCAAGCCCATGGCCGCGCTCCCCGCGCCCATGGCTGCGCTCTCCGCGCCCATGGCCGCGCTCCCCGAGCCCATGGCCGCGCTCCCGTGGCTCATGGTTGCGCTCTCCGGGCCCATGGCCGCGCTCTCCGCGCCCATGGCCGCGCTCTCGTGGCCCATGGCTGCGCTCTCCAAGCCCATGGCCGCGCTCTCCGAGCCCGTGGCTGCACGCTCGGAGGTCATCGCTGCATCCTCGGACAGCGTGCGTTGCGCTCTCAGGGAACCTCGCGCATCGCCGAGGAACGGTGGCGGCGCGGCGGCGGAGCTACGCCGGCACGCCGGGCTGGGGCTGGGGCTGCGGCGACGTCGCGGGGGCCTCTTCGGTGGGCTTCTCCGGCTTCGTGCGCCGTGGTGAGAAATAGCGGCCGAGCGAGATGGGGACGAGCCGCGGCACCGACGGATCGACCAGGTGGCCCGCATCGAAGAGGTCGATGATCATCTCCAGCAGGAGGAGGTTCATCCCATCCCAGGTATCGACCTCCGTCTGGTCGACGCTCGCGCTCGCCGTCACGGCCGCGGCGGCGTCGCCGGCCTTGCGGATCTCTCCCGCGAGCGCCTCGATCTCGTCGAGCTTCGCGGCGTCGAGGCGCGTCCCCTTCCGGCGCTGCTCGGCCGCGGCGGAGGTGTCGGCGAGCAGCTCCCGCCCCACCTTGACCAGCGCGGCGAGCGACGTCGCGAGCTTGCCGGCGTCCGGCGCGACGCCGTAGGCGCCGTCGATCTTCTTCAGCAGCCTGGGCTCGCCGCCGCTCAGGATCCGGAGCGCGGTCGTGAGCTGCTCCCGTATGCCCCGCCCCTTGCGCCGCGCCGCGTCCGCCGCGGCCTCGCGCGCCGCCTTGGCGCTCCCGGCCTTGGCCTTGCTCCCATCGCGCGCGGCCGCGAGCCGGCTGCCGTGGCGCGCCGCCCAGATCGCGACCCGCAGCAGATCGTCGGACAGCCCGAGCAAGGCGTCGCGCTGCGCCTCCGTCGCCTTCCGCAGGAACGCGTCCGCCTTGCCATAGAGACGCGCCGCGTCCCGGTCGATCCGCGAGGTCGCGACCGCTCGGCCCTCCCGGACGAGATCGGCCTTCTCGACGCCGCCCACATACGCGCGCACCTCCTCGACGGTCGCCTCGCCCCGGCGCTCGACGAGCTCATCCAGGCTGTAGATCGCGTCCTCTTCGTCCTCCCCTACCCGCTCGGACCGCGCCTCCTGGACTCTCGCCCTCGCGACCGTCGATTTCGCCTTCCGAGGTGCGGCCGTGGATGCCCCCTTGGCCGCTCCTCGGTTCCTTGATGTGGTGTTTGTCGCCATAGCATCCATGATGCTACGAAGGACGGCATCCCGAGCGCAACGACCTGGCCCAGCGCTGGCGCCCAGGTCGGTGCTCTGCCGCCGGCCCACGCCGCGCCGCGATCCCCGTCGACACGGTCGTGGCCATGGCGGCGGCGACGCCCTCGTCGGAGCTCGGTGAAGGCGTCTGCCGGGTGGGGTCGAGTTACAGCACAGGCGAGGCGGTCAGTGGCCGCCGCCGGTGCCCTTGATCTCGAGCTGAGGACGGGTGGGGTGCGGCCAGTCGAGGTGGAAGAACTTGCCGCGCGGCTGGTCCGTGCGCTCGTACGTGTGGGCGCCGAAGTAGTCGCGCTGCGCCTGCAGGAGGTTCGCCGGCAGGTGGGCCGCGCGGTAGCCGTCATAGTACGAGAGCGCCGACATGAACGCAGGGGCCCAGACGCCGTTCTGCGCGGCGATCGAGACCACCCTCCGCCAGTTGGCCTGTCCCCGCTTGATCTGATCGTTGAAGTACGGATCGAGCAGGAGGTTCGTGAGGCCAGGATTGCGCGTGTACGCCTCCGTGATCTTCTGGAGGAACCGGGCCCGGATGATGCAGCCGCCGCGCCAGATGCTCGCGATGGTGCCGAAATCGAGCTTCCAGTCGTACTCCGCCTGGGCCGCCGCCATGAGCTGGAAGCCCTGGGCGTAGGCGCAGATCTTCGAGCAGTACAGGGCGTCGCGGATGGCGTTGATCGTGCCCTGCCTGTCCTCGATCGGCGCGGGGGTCGGCCCGGCGAGGTGCTTCGACGCCTCGACGCGCTCGTCCTTGAGCGCCGACAGGCAGCGGGCGAACACCGCCTCGGCGATCGCGTTCGCGGGGATGCCCATGTCGAGCGCGTTGCTGCTCGTCCACTTGCCCGTGCCCTTCTGCCCGGCCGTGTCGAGGACGAAGTCGACGAACGGCCTGTCCTTCTGGACGGGATCCTTCTGCTGGAGGATGTCCGCCGTGATCTGGATGAGGTACGAGTCCAGATCCCCGCTGTTCCACTCGGAGAAGATGCGCGACATCTCGTCCTTCGACAGCCCGAGCAGCCCCTCGAGGAGCGTGTAAGCCTCGCAGATGAGCTGCATGTCGATGTACTCGATGCCGTTGTGGACCATCTTCACGTAGTGGCCCGCGCCGTTCGGCCCGATGTACGCCGTGCAGGGGACGCCGCCCTCGACCGGCTTGCCCGGGGCCGCGCCCTCGATGGGCTTGCCGGTCACGGGATCCACCTTCGCGGCGATCGCGCGCCAGATCGGCTCCAGGTGCTGCCAGGACGCGGGGTCGCCGCCCGGCATCAGCGAGGGGCCGAAGCGCGCGCCGACCTCGCCGCCCGAGACGCCCGAGCCGAAGAACTTGCACTTCGACGCGTACTCCTGCTCCCGCCGGATGGTGTCGGTCCAGAGCGAGTTGCCGAGATCGACCACGATGTCGTCCGGCTCGATCCCCGCCTCGAGGAGCTGCTTGACCACCATGTCCACCGGCGGACCGGCCTTGACCAGGATCACCGCCTTGCGGGGCTTCTTCAGGGCGCGGACGAAGTCCTTCAGCGTCTCGCAATAGACCAGGCCGCCCGGGGTGCTCGGGTTCCTCGCGACGAAGTCCTTGGCGACCTGCACCGTGCGGTTGTACACGGCCACCTTGAACCCGTGGTCGGCCATGTTGAGCGCGACGTTCTCGCCCATGACGGCCAGCCCGATCATGCCGATGTCGCAGCTGGATGTGGCATCATTCATCCCGGTTCTTCTCCTTCACACGTGGCTCATGCGCCGTCAGCCACCGCTGTCTTGTGCGGATCGGACGGCTCAGCAAGGCGTCGGCCCGCGCGTCGTCGATCTCTCTCTGTGGGTCGGCTGGCAGCCACGGCGGCGCATTCTTCGCAGGCCGGGGCCGCGGCGTCCAGTGCGGTCGCGAGCGGCCGCCGCGGCGCCGTGCCGCGCCGCGCCACGCGCGGCGGCCCCGCGGGCGTGGGGCCTCGGCGCGCGGCGCGGGCGCCCGCGTCCGGCGCGGTGGGCCCGCGTCCGGCGCGGTGGGCCCGCCCCGCGGGCGTGGGGCCGCGCTCACGGCGCGTGATGAGCTCGCGCCGGCGCGACCGGGCGGCCTCGCTCGCCGACGAGGTGCTCGCGAGCGCCCCGTACTCGCCTTCCACCAGCTCGCCATCCCGAGCGCCGCGTCGCTTAGGTTCGCCCGCGGCCGCCCTCGACGCCGCTCGCCTCGAAGCGCCTCACGCTTCGCGATGACGCGCCGGATCCGGCGAGCCGGCTGTCGCCGGGAAGATCGCGCGCCAGCCGAGCTGGTCCGCGAGCAGGGCGCCGAGCACGGGCCCCAGCGCGGGCACGAACGCCAGCATCGAGCCGAACAGGCTGTCGATCACCGCCCCCTTCGGCGCGCTCCGCACAGACGTCGCGCACCGTCACGAAGGTCGAGCAGCGCGTCGAGGGACCTTCCAGCGGGGGCGCGTGACGGAGACCTCCTCGGGATCTGGCCGCCTCGCGGAACCCGCCCATCGCAGGGACGATCCGTTATAGTATCAACAAAAAAAAACTTCACGCCAACACGCGACGCGGCGAGGAGCTTACGAGGAGAAGACGACCGATGATCACGAAGACCACGACGGCAGCGCTTGGGCTCGCAGGGTTCGGCCTGGTCACAGGCTGCACGGAGACGCTCGACTCGCAGCAGATCCGCACCGGAGGGATCTCTGCGACCCTGGAGGCGGTCGCCGAGAGCGCGTCGTCGACGAGCGTGACGGCCACCCTCAAGGCCGGCGGCGACGAGAGCAACACGTACATCATCCTGAGCGGAGGAGACCGGATCTCGGCGGAGGCGGACGGGGAGACGGTCGACATGTCGGCCGAGAGCTCCGGCGTCTACGTGGCCCGGTTCAAGACGGGCGCGGCAGATACCGAGTTCAAGGTGCTGCTGGATCGGGAGGACGACGACGACGCGCCGGGCAACACCGGGACGCTCCCGGCCCCGTTCGATCTCGAGGCGTTGCCGTCGGAGCCGGCCTCGCGCGGCGAGGACCTCACCGTCTCGTGGTCGCCGAGCGGGACCGGCGACGACATGCAGATTCGGGTGAACGGGAGCTGTATCTTCTCCCGGACGATCGACGTGGGGGGCGACCCGGGGACCTACACCATCAAGGCGGGGACGCTGGAGTCGACCCGCTCGGACGAGCCCGAGACGTGTGATGTGGACCTCGAGATCAGCCGCACGCGCTTCGGCGATACGGACCCAGGGCTGGACCCGGAGAGCTCGTTCGAGCTCAAGCAGGTCCGGAGGGACCGCTTCCCGTCCGCACCCTGAGCCTCCGGGGCGCGGCGGTGGTGCGGCTGCTGCGGGATCAGCCGAACAGCGCCGCGTAGTCGCCCTCGCGAAAGCCCACCAGCACCTTGTCCCCCTTCACGAGCACGGGGCGCTTGACGAGCTTCCCGTCCTCGGTGAGCCAGCGCGTGATCTCCTCGTCGCTCGCGGCGTCCACGCGGGCCTTGCCGAGCGCGCGGTAGCTCTGCCCGCTCGTGTTGAGCCACCGGCGCACGGAGAGCCCGCTCGCCGGGATCCACCGCGCGAGCTCGTCGGCCGTCGGCGGCTCGTCGACGATGGGACGCACGGCGACGTCGACGCCGTGGTCGCCGAGCCACTTGAGGGCCTTCTTGCAGGTGCCGCAGCCGGCGTAGGAGAGGATCTGGACCTTGCTCATGCCGGGGCTTCTGCCGCCTTCGCGAAGGGGAAGCAAGGGATGACGGAGCACTGGCCATGCCATCGCTCGTCGCTCGTCGCTCGTCGCTCGTCGCTCGTCTTCCGTCTTCCGTCTTCCGTCGTCCCTCCCCCGTCTTCCGTCGTCCCTCTTCCTCTTCGTGCGCGTGCGCGTGCGCGTGCGCGCTCATTCCGTGCACGTCTATCGTCCTCCGCTTCTGTGTCCATCCGCGTATTCATGATCGTGCGGGCGCTCAACACGACTGCTCGCGAGCACGTGGACGAACACGGAATGAGCGCGCACGCGCACGCGCACGAAGAGGCGGACGAAGACGGAAGACGGAAGACGGAAGACGGAAGACGGAAGACGGAAGACGGAAGACGGAAGACGGAAGACGGAAGATGGGGGACGGAAGATGGGGGACGGAGTGTGAGGCGGGACACGGACTGCATCAAAATGAATCCCGCCCGGTGCCGTGGAGCCCCGATCCCGCGCTACCGACGGATTCGGACTACCGGATCTCCTCGGTCGATGAAGCCTCCTCGCCTCCTCGACGCGGAAGAAATGCCGCTTCGCGGGACGAGCCCTCTGGTATACGTGCGCGCGGAAAGGAGCCGCCTCCGGCGGCGCAGCGCCTCGTGATCCGCCTCGATTCCATCAGCAAGCAGCACGGCAAGCAGATCCTCTTCCTCGAGGCCTCGGCGGCGGTGAACCGCGGCGAGAAGGTCGGCCTGGTAGGGCCCAACGGCTCGGGCAAGACCACGATCTTCCGGATGATCACCCGCGAGGAGGCCCCCGACGGCGGCCAGGTCGCCATCGACCGCGGCGTGACCATCGGGTACTTCAGCCAGGATGTCGGCGAGATGAAGGGCAAGAGCGCCGTCGCCGAGACGATGGACGGCGCCGGCCCGGTCTCCGTCGCGGCCGCCGAGCTCCGCGAGCTCGAGGCCGCGCTGGCCGATCCGGAGCGGATGGACGAGATGGAGAGCCTGATCGAGCGCTTCGGCCACGCGCAGGCGCGCTTCGAGGAGCTCGGCGGCTACGCGCTCGACGCCAGGGCGCGCGAGATCCTCGCCGGCCTCGGCTTCAGCCAGGCCATGATGGACGGCGACGTGGGCGCCCTCTCGGGCGGATGGAAGATGCGCGTCGCCCTCGCCCGCATCCTGCTCATGAGGCCCGACGCGCTCCTGCTCGACGAGCCGACCAACCACCTCGACATCGAGTCGATCATCTGGCTCGAAGGCTACCTCAAGCAGCATCAGGGGGCGCTCATCATGACCTCGCACGACCGCGAGTTCATGAACCGCATCGTGACCAAAATCATCGAGATCGACGGCGGCGAGCTCACCTCCTACTCCGGCAACTACGACTTCTACGAGCAGCAGCGCGCCATCCACGAGCAGCAGGCGGAGGCGCAGTACGAGCGCCAGCAGGCGATGCTCGCGAAGGAGATGCGCTTCATCGAGCGCTTCAAGGCGCAGGCCGCCAAGGCGGCGCAGGTCCAGTCGCGCGTGAAGAAGCTCGAGAAGATCGACAAGGTCGAGCCGCCAAAGCAGAGGAGGACCATCCGCTTCGAGTTCAAGCCGCCGCCGCGCTCGGGCGACGACGTGGCGCGGCTCGAGGGGGTCAAGAAGGCGTACGGCGGCCGCCCCGTCTACGACGGGCTCGACCTCCTCATCCGCCGCCGCGAGCGCTGGTGCGTGATGGGCGTGAACGGCGCCGGCAAATCCACCCTGCTCAAGCTCGTCGCGGGCGCGGCCGCGCCGGACGAGGGCAGCGTGACCGTCGGCGCGAGCGTGAAGCTCGGCTATTTCGCGCAGCACGCGATGGAGCTCCTCGACCCTTCGCGCTCGGTCTGGGAGTCCATCGTCGCGAGCTTCCCGCAGGCCTCCGTCGGCTCGCTCCGCACGCTCGCCGGCGCGTTCGGCTTCTCCGGCGACGACATCGACAAGCCCTGTCGCGTCCTCTCGGGCGGCGAGAAGGCGCGCCTCGTGCTCGCGATCATGCTCTACGATCCGCCGAACTTCCTCGTGCTGGACGAGCCGACCAACCACCTCGACATGGCCACCAAGGAGATGCTCGTCGAGGCGCTCTCCGCGTTCGAGGGCACCATGCTGTTCGTCTCCCACGATCGCCGCTTCCTCGCCGCGCTCTCCAACCGCGTCCTCGAGGTCCTGCCCGAGGGGCCGCGCGTCTACGGCGGCGGATACCTGGAGTACGTGGCCCAGAGCGGACACGAGGCGCCGGGGCTCAGGAGCTGAAGCGTCGGGCGCGCAGCACCCCAGGCGCCCGGCCGCGCGGCGCGAGCGCCGATCGAGCTCAACTTCCGTTGTCGTCGACTGGAGCGCGGCGCGAGGTAACACCTACGCGAGCACCGCGCTGTCGTGCGTGGAGGCCTGCATGGATCAGCTCGGTGGACCGAACCCACAGCGGCTCTCCAGTTTCATCCGCCGCCGCCGTGACGCGATCCTGGAAACCTGGAAGGCGCAAGTCCGGTCGCTGAGCCCCGCGAGAGGGCTGTCGGATCCGGTCCTGATCGACCACATCCCACACCTCCTCGAGTACATCGCCGACGTGGCGAGCGGCGCGATCACGGGGGCCGCCGTCCCCCGGACGCTCCGCGGAATGCCCGGATGTCACGCGCTGAGCCGGCTGGGCCAGGGGTACGATCTCGCCGACGTCGTGCAGGAGTACGCGACGCTCCGCACGGTGCTCCTCGACCTCTGGGAGCGGGAGGGGAGCGGCGACGGCGCGGGCGGCGGGCGGATTCTGCTCAACAAGGCGATCGACGACGCGATCGCGGACGCCGTGACCCGCTACCAGGACGCGCGCGTGCGGCTGCTCCAGGTGCTCGAGCGCATCTCGATCGCCGCGCTGGGCAGCAGCGATATGGACACGTTCCTGGGGGCGCTCCTGCGCGCCACGCGGCAGGCCGCGGCGGCCGTGGACGTGGCGATCCTGCTGCTCCGGGACGGCGACGCGTTCGAGGTCCAGGCGAGCGCCGGCCTGGAGGACGATCCCCTGCGCGGCGCCGTGATCGACGCGGCGCGGGAGCTCGCGCGCGCGGTCCTGGACGCGGGCCAGCCCTGCTCGCTCGACGAGGTGCTCGGGTCGGCGCCCGGCGCGGCGCGGGCGCTCCGGTCGAGGGGGCTGCGCGCCGTCTACGGCGTGCCCCTGCTCCACGAGGCGCGCCCCCTCGGCGTCACGGTCTTCGGGTCGCGCAGCGCCGACGAGCTCTCCGAGGAGGACATCCTGATGCTCCGCACGATGACGAGCCGCGCGAACGCGCTCATCCTGCAGGCGCAGCTCGCCGCGAAGGAGCGCGCGGCGATGCGCGAGGCGGACGACGCCCGCGCGCTGCTCGAGGAGGTGATCGAGCAGATGCCGGCGGGGGTCATCATCGCCGAGCGGGGGACGGGGCGCGTCCTGCTCAAGAACCGGCAGGCCGCGGCGATCGCCGGGCGGCCGCTCGACGCCGCGCGGGGCATCGAGGACTACGCCGCGGAGGCGGGGTTCCACCCGGACACCGGCGAGCCGTACGAGCGCTCGGAGTGGCCGCTGGCGCGCGCCGTCACGGCCGGCGAGGTCGTGCGCGACGAGGAGATCGAGGTGCTGCGCGGCGACGGCACGCGGCGGCGGATCCTGGTCTGCGCGAGTCCGGTCCGGGATCCGGACGGGCGCGTGTCGGCGGGCGTCGCCACCATCTTCGACGTCACCGAGCGGACGCGCTCCGCGCAGGCGCAGCGCTTCCTCGCCGCCGCGAGCGCGGCCCTGAGCGACAGCCTCGATTTCGACGACACGCTCGGCCGGCTCGGCCGCCTCGCCGTCCCCGAGCTCGCGGACTGGTGCGTCGTCCACACGCTCCCCGAGGCCGAGGCGGCGCGGCGGGTCCTGGTGACGCACGCGCGGCCCGAGGAGGTCAGGCGGGCGCGCGCGCTGCTCCGGCGGCTCGATCCGCCCCCGGAGCTCGCCGCGCGGATGGAGCAGGTGCTCCGCGGCGAGCGCGCGGAGCTCCTCCGGGACCTCTCGCGCCCGCGCCCGCTGCTCGCCTTGCTCGGCGAGCAGCGGGCGCGGGCGCTCGTCCGGGAGCTCGGGCTCCGGTCGGCGATGCTGGTCCCCCTGATCGCGCGGGGCCGCGCCTTCGGCAGCATCCTGCTGGCGACGGCGGAGTCCGGGCGGCTCTACGACGAGGCGGACCTCGCGGTCGCGCGCGATCTGGCGCAGCGGGCGGCGCTCGCGGCGGACAACGCCCGGCTCTACGCGGCCGCGCAGCGCGCGATCGAGCTGCGCGACAAGGTCCTCGCCACGGTGTCGCACGACCTCAGGAACCCGCTCAGCGCGATCATCACGGCGACCGCCGTGCTGACCCGGCGCGCGGCGGCGCGCGGCGAGGACCGGGCCGACGCGAAGGCGATCGAGGCGATCCAGCGCTCGGCGCACCGGATGGACCGGCTGATCCACGATCTGCTCGACTTCGCGAGCCTGCGCGCGGGCCGGCTGGCGCTGAGCCGGAAGCCGCAGGATCCGCGGGAGATCGTCCGGGAGGCCGTCGAGACGTTCGAGCCGCTCGCCCTGGAGAAGGGGGTCCGCCTGGGCGCGACGTCGGACGACGACGTCCCGCTCATCCCCTGCGATCGCGATCGCATGCTCCAGGTGCTCTCCAACCTGCTGAGCAACGCGCTCAAGGTGACGGAGCCGGGGGGCGCGGTCTCGGTGAGGTGCGAGCGCCGGGCGGAGCACGTCGTGTTCTCGGTGGCGGACACGGGGCCGGGGATCCCGGAGGACGAGCTCCCGCACCTCTTCGAGCGGTTCTGGCGGGGCCAGCGGAACGGCTACAAGGGCACCGGGCTCGGCCTGGCCATCGCCCGGGAGCTCGTGGTGGCGCACGGCGGGACCCTCGGCGTGGAGAGCCGCGTGGGCGAGGGGAGCACCTTCCGGTTCACGATCCCCGTGGGCGACGTCGAGCGCTGAGCCCGGGCCGGCCGGGAGACGTCGGGGGCTGCGCCCCCCGGCGGGGAGAGGGAGGAGTGGACGATCGATCGCGCCGGCCCCAGGAGGTCCCTCCGGAGGACGAAGCATGGCGAGCGAGAGGACGCAGGACCAGCTCGGTATGGAGCGCCCGGAGCACGAGGTCAGCGAGGAGAAACGGCCCGAGTCGCAGGCGGACGTGCCTGGCGTGCGCGGGCCGGTCACCTCGTCCGGCGAGCGGGAGGATGCGCCTTCGGGCGAGGTCGAGACCTGGGGCAGCGAGGGGGGCGCCGGCACCTACGAGGGGGGGCCGGTCGTGTCGGACACGAAGCTGCCGCCGGGGCGCTCGGGCCGCAGACCGGCGTGATCGCGGCGGTCTGCGCGTGGCGGGGGCGCGCGGAGCGGGCTCGTCGAGCGGGCGTCGAGCCTCGGGCCCGACGGAGCAGCTCACGGCCGCTGCCGGTGTTGCAGCGCGGGCCTGGGCGCGCACCGCTTGATGTAGTCCGGTCCGGGGCAGCCATCGTGGGTCAGGACCTCGCCGTCCTTGCACACCACGAGCGCAGCCCGGATGTCGAGGCATCTCCCCGGCCCCGCCTCCACGCATCGATGCTCCGTGGTGGTCCCGAGGGCGCAGCCGTCGACCTGCCCCTCGGGGCAGTCGAGCAGCGGCCCCGTGGAGCAGGCGTCCCCCTGCCGGACGCCCGGCGCCGTCGTCCCCTGCGCCGCTTGCTGCGTCGTGCAGGCGGCGCTCACGGCGAGCGCGAGCGCGGTGAAGAGGAGTGGGCCCCTCCGGGGCGTGCGGCTCCGAGCGTCCATGCCGTGGTTCTCCGTGGGTCAGGTCCGGACGGGGATCCCTGAGGCAGGCCACCGCCCGGCGCGCCCGGCAGACTACTCCACGAGACGGCGCGCCCCCGGCGCTTTCGCCACCGCCGCCGGGGGGCGCGCGGCCGCGAGGATGCCGTGGGCGCAACCTCGGTCAGGTCGGCCGGCGTCGGCGATCGTGCTGGAACACGCGAGGAGGCACGCGCCGGTCAAAACGCGCCGCCGCCGTGCGCGAGCAGCGCCCAGCTGTCGCCGCCCGTCGGGGTCGCAGAGCCGCGCACCGCCAGGTCGTCGAAGAACGCGGGACGGAAGTTGAGCCGAGCCCCCAGCTTGACGTTGCGCGTGACGAGCCGCTCCACCCCCGCGCTGATCGGCACCGACAGCGCGAACGCGTCGCCGCCCTCGCCTGCCCAGCCGACGTAGCCCACGCCCGCGACCACGAACGGCTGCACCACCGCCTGGTCGGCGCGCATGATGTTGTAACGCACCCCCGCGTCGAGCGACGTCATCACGAGCGCCTCGTCCGTGGTGGCACGCTCGTTCACCGAGCCCGTGTAGTTGCCCTCGATCGCCACGCGCGGCGACAGGGTCCCGGTCACGCGCACGTTCCAGCTCGGGCCGATGCCCGCGGCGCCGCCCACGTAGCCCAGCACGCCCAGGCCGCCCTCGACCGCGATCGCGGGCTCGGGGATGCGCCGGATGAGCGGCTGATCCGCCGAAGGGACCTCCCCGGTCGGCGGGCCGCCGCGCTGGCCCGTCGCCCCCGTGTCCTGCGCGCCCGCTGCCAGCGCGAGCGTCATCGTGGCAGCGACGGACATTCCCGCCGCCGCGTATCGTAGCGTCCGCATCATCGGTCTCCCTCCGTGAACTGGTTCCGCCTGTGACGCCGGCGTGTGCACACAGTGGGCCACATTTCCCCTGTGCAGCGCGGGCCCGGCCGCCCGCAGTGAGCCGTTGCGGCGGCCCGGCGGGTCTGAGAGAAGCGGCGCTCCGGCCGCCGCGGAGACACCGGACCCGGCCGCGCCCGTACCGGGCGCTCGGCCATCGAGACGAAAACCAGAGGAGCCACACGATGTTGTCGAAGAAGAGCATCTACGAGACCCTCGCCGCGCTGAGCACGGGTGCCATGGTGATGAGCGGCTGCGGCAGCGCGCAGGCGCCGGTGAACGCGGCCGAGGTCCCCGCCGCGCAGGAGACACCTCCGGCCGCCCCGGCCGAGGCCACCTCCGGCGACGCCGCCGCGGGCGAGGGCGCCCCCGCGGCCCCGGCCCCCGCAGCCCCGGCCGCCGCGGCCCCGGCCCCCGCGGCCCCCGCTGCACCGGCCGCCCCGGCCTCGACCGACGCGTCCACGCCCCCCGCCGACGCGCAGTCGGCGCTGACCGCGCCCCAGGTCGCGCCCACGGCCACCCCGGCCCCCGCCGCGCCCGGGCCCGCGCCCACGAGCGCTCCGGCCAAGCCCGCCGCGAAGAAGCCGGCCGCCAAGAAGCCCGCCCACGCGGGCTGCGGCCAGGGCACCTGCGGCTGACGCGCGTCCGCCGTACCCGCGGAGGTCCCCCCATGACCGGCAGCGCGCTCACCGGCGTCGGCCTCGGGCTCCGGTGGGAGCTCCTCGACGAGGTGCTCGCGGCGGTCGACGCGCTCGACCCGCCCGCGGCGCTGCCCGTCCCCTTCTTCGAGCTCTCCCCCGAGAACTACCTGCGCCGCGGCGGCTACTTCCCCGCCGCCATCGAGCGCATCCGGGAGCGCTGCCCGATCCTGACGCACGGGCTCACCCTGTCGGTCGGCGGGCTCGACCCGTTCGACCCCGGCTACCTGCGCGCCCTCAAGGAGCTCCTCGGGCGGCTCGATCCCCCCTTCCACAGCGACCACCTCTGCTTCTCCGGCGTCGACGGCAGGATCCTCCACGACCTCCTGCCGCTCCCCCTGACCTCCGCGGCCGCCGCCCACGCCGCGGCCCGCATCCGCGAGGCCGAGGACCGGCTCGAGCGCCCGATGGCGATCGAGAACATCACCGCCTACCTGGTCCCGGGCCGCGCCGCGATGGACGAGGCCGACTTCCTCGTCGAGGTGCTCGAGCGCGCCGGCTGCGGCCTCCTGCTCGACGTGAACAACGTCTACGTGAACTCCCGGAACCACGGCTTCGATCCGGCTGCGTTCCTCGAGAAGATCCCGCCCGGGCGCGTCGTCGCGATGCACGTCGCCGGGCACGCGTTCTGCGCCGAGGCGGAGCTGCTCATCGACACGCACGGCGCCCCGGTGATCGCGCCCGTGCTCGACCTGCTCGCCCGCGCCGTCGCGCGGACCGGGCCGGTGCCCGTCGTGCTCGAGCGCGACCACGACGTGCCGCCGCTCGCGGCGCTGCTCGCCGAGGTCGCGGAGGTCGACGCGGCGTACCGGCGCGGGCTCGCCGCGCGGGAGGCGCGGGCGTGAGCGCCGCGGAGGGCGCGCCGCCCGAGCTCGCGGCGCTGCAGCGGGCGCTCCAGCGCACCGTGAGCGCGAAGGACGACGGCGCCATCGCGGCCGATCCGCGCGCGTGGCTCGAGCGCGCCGGGCTCACGGGGCCGGACCTCGAGGCGATGGCCGCGCTCCCTCCGGGGCGGCTGCTCCTCTACCGGCGCCTCGTCCGCCGCGGGCTGACGGGCGCGATCCGCGCCGAGATCCCGCGGACCGCGGCGCGGCTCGGCGCGCGGTTCGAGGCCGACGTCGCCCGCTTCTTCGAGGAGGAGCTGCCCCGCTCGCGCTACCTCCGCGACGTCGCCTTCGAGTTCGTGGCCTTCGCGGCGCCGCGCTGGGCCGAGGACCCGGACGTGCCCTCGTACCTCGCGGATCTCGCGCGCCACGAGCTCGTCGCGCTCGCGGTGGCGTGCGCCGAGCCGGACGGCGCGGAGACCGTCACGCCGAGCGCGTCCGGGTCGGGCGCGTCCGGCGAGGAGCTCTCGCTCGACCGGGGCGCGCGCTTTCAGCGGGCCGCCACGCTCGTGCGCCACGAGCACGCGGTCCACCGGCTGTCCGCCGACGAGGCGGCGCGCGACGTCCCTGTGCGGGAGCCGGTGAGCTTGCTCGTGTACCGCGACGCCGAGCACGAGGTCCGCTTCCTCGAGCTCACGCCGCTCGCGGCCGAGATCCTCGGCCGCCTCCTCGCCGGCGAGGCGCTCGGGGAGGCCGTGATCGCGGGCTGCGCTGCGCTGGAGCACCCGGTCGACGGCCCGGTGCTGGAGAGCACCGCGGCGCTCCTCGGCGATCTCGCCGAGCGCGGGGTGCTCCTCGGGCCGTCGCAGCGCTGATCTCCGGCCCGTGGAGGGGGTTGCCCGCCCGGGGCCGGCAGCGGCCACGCCCTCCGGAGCACGCGCGGCCGCGCTTGCTCCGACGCGCCCCCTCCGGAGCACGCGCGGCCGCGCTTGCCCCGCGGCGCTGCCCGGGGGTAACGCATCCCCGTGGTGATGGCGGATCGACCCATGCAACGCACCCTCTTCTGGCTGGCGGCCGGCCTGTGGCTCGGTTGCGGCGGCTCCGGCGCCACAGGGCACGGGTCCCAGGCGGGCGCCTCCGGCGGCGGGGGTGACAGCAGCCATCCGGGCAGCGGCACGGGCGACCGCAGCAGCGCGGGCGGCGGCGACACCGGCGCCGGCGCAGGAGGTAGCGGAATGGGAAGCACCGGCGTGGGCGGCAGCGGCGAGGAGAGCACCGGCGCGGGCGGCGGCGGGGAGAGCACCGGCGCGGGCGGCGGCGCCTCGGCGCCCGCGGGCGTGCCCTTCGTCTATGTCGGCGGCCATCAAGGCATCTTCGTCTTTCGCCTGGACGAGTCCGACGGATCGCTCTCCGCCGTGGAGGGCCCGATCGACGCCGAGATGAACCCGACCTTCCTCGCCGTCGACCCGGCGCACCGGCACCTCTTCGCGGTGAACGAGCTGGGCGAGGTGGACGGCGAGAGGTCGGGCGCGGTCAGCGCGTACCGGATCAACCCGGCGGACGGGACGCTCACGTTCCTCAACAGGGTCTCCTCGAAGGGCGCCGGGCCTGCCCACCTCGCCGTGGATCGCGCCGGCCGCTTCGTCCTCGTCGCCAACTACGGCGGGGGCACGGCGGCGGTGCTCCCCATCGGCCAGGACGGCGCGCTCGGCCAGGCGGTCTCCGAGGCGGTCTTCCCGGGTCGCCTGCCGAGGTCGCATCACATCGTGACCGCCCCGTCGAACCGGTTCGCGTTCGTCACCAACCTGGGGCTCGACGCGATAGCCCAGCTCACCTTCGATCCGGACACGGGCCAGATGGCGCCCAACGATCCGCCGGCCCTCTCCCTCCCTCCGGGCACGACCCCCCGGCACCTCGACTTTCACCCGAGCCGGACGCTCGCCTACGTGATCCACGAGTCCTCCGACGCGAGCACCACGCTGGGCTACGACCCGCAAAAGGGCACGCTCGCCGCCCTGTCCACCGTCTCGACGCTCCCGGACGGCGTGAGCGGCCTGGCGAACACCTGCGCCGAGATCCAGGTGGCCCCCACGGGCAGGTTCGTTTACGGCTCGAATCGAGGCCACGACAGCATCGCGATCTTCGCGGTCGACGCCGGGACCGGAGCGCTCACCGCCGTCGGCCACCAGCCCACCCAGGGGAAGACGCCGCGTCATTTCCAGCTCTCGCCGACGGGCAAGCTGCTGCTCGTCGCGAACCAGGACTCCGACAGCATCGTCGCGTTTCACGTGGACGAGACGACTGGCGCCCTCGAACCGACCGGCCGCGTCACCGAGGTACCCCGGCCGACGTACGTGGGGATCGTGGCACCGTCGGGCCGGTGAGCGCGTCGCGACGAGCTACTCGTCGCTGGGTGAACAGTGCACCACGTCGGCGTCATAGGCGTCGCACAATATCTCACACAGCTCAGCTCCTTCCCAGCAGCACCCGGCGTTCGAGCACCCTTGCGCGTCTCCCTCTATCCCGTTGCTGCACACGACGAAATAAGGAGGACACTCGGACTCCGCTTCGCAGACTTGCCCGCAGTCACCGCACCCGCCGGCGCCCGCCGTGACAAGGACCTGCATGACCATCCCAACGAACACCGCAGACAGCGAGAATCGCGCCAGTTTCAAGGTGCCCCCTCCCGAAGCGCTCGCCATGGGCCGGCGAGCCCGCCCCTCATCGCGTCCGCATCGACCTCTCGTGCCGTCCCGCCGCCGCTCGTCTCCTCCACGGGATCGCCTGTACCCGTGGAGGGCATGCCCGGCAGCGGGGCCCACGGCGGCCGCATCCGTCAGCGGATGAAGATGGCCTCATCCGACTGACAGCAGAAGAACGACTCGCCCCTCGGGCTCACGTCACCCGTGGGCACGCCGCCACGCGCGGCGCACGAGCCTGGCTCATCCTCGATCCACTGCGCGTCCAGGCTCGCCAGCCGCAGGCCCGGCCCCGTGACGCACTTCGGGCCGGCGAGCGTCACCGTCACCGCGTCGAGGACCCGCCCGCAACTGCGGTCCTCATAGGCCGACACCAGCGCGATGCACCTGCTGCCGTGCGCCGGGCCGCACTCGCACCGCGTGCAGCCGCGCGTGTCGTCGAAGCCTTGAAAGAACGTGCGCATCTCGGGGTACTCCGCCGGGCAACGCGGGGCGCCCTCGCGGAGATAGTGGATGCACACCGTGAAGTCCGGATGTCGCGACGCGAGCGACGCGACGCAGGTCGCGTCAAGGTCCGAGTCGGCGCGCTCCTCCTCGACGCCGGCGCAGCCGCGCGCGCGCTCGCCCCACGGCGCGGGCAGATCGCGCGGCTCTCCTGCGCGCTCGTCCACCACCTCGCAGGCGCTCACCGTCGGCGCCGGGATGCGGAGCGAGCCGATCTCCCCCGGCGTCGCCGCGGCCGGCGCCGCACACGCGCCGTCCCACCCCGCGGGCGCGTCGAACGACATGGATCCCGGCCCGTCGCACGCGGCCGAGGCGCTCCCTTCGAGGGCCCGGGGCAGCTCGCAGGACGGCTCGGAGCACCTGCAGGGAGGACACTCGTGCGCGCGATCGAGGCCGCCGTAGCCATCGAACACGCGCTCAGGCGCCTCCTTCGGGCACTCCGGCACGGACGCCTCATCGCCCGGCTCGCCCATCCAGAGGAGGATGGGATCGCTGAAGCCGGGGGGCGGCGGGGCCGTCACGCACGGGTCTATACTTCCATAGAGGTCCAGGCCGGGGTACGGGTCCTCCTCCGTGCTCAACATGATCTTTCCGGCCGTCCAGCAGCCCGCGACGCTCCCGAGGGCAGCGACGGCGAGCGCCGTCCCGGCCCGACGATTCTTCATGATCATAGGCCTTCTCCGACTCGGATCGACGCCGCTCTCTGACACGGTATCTTCGCGCGACGCCGATCCCCGCGGCCCCCCGGGATCTCCCCGCTTGTTCAGGCACGTTGACGAGGCGATCCCCCCGGGGCGCGCGGCGCTGGCGACGCTCCAGAGCGAACGAGCGCCCGCATTCCGATCTCATACTTGTATCGACCCATGCAGGAAAGTCCAATCTTGCGCGCAGGCTCAACGATCCGAGGCATTCCATCGGACGCGCATGAATTCTCATTTTTTCCGAAGCTCAGACGACGACCTTGCGAGAGTCCGTGTTCGGGCAGAAGCGCCTGTGAATATCTGGCGTTCTCCCTGGGCGGATCGGTCGGGTCGACGGGTCCCGGCGGCGGATCCGTATGGCCAGCGCAGGGCCGGCCCCTGAGCGCTGCCCGGCGCGCGCAGGGCAGCCGGTGGCGTCGAGGCGGACGTCACCGAGCTCGACGGCGCCGTCCTCCCCGACCGCCCGGCGTCAGCCCCTGGCGCCGCCGCAGGCCACGCGCGACCTGCGGAGCGCGCATAAGGCAACTCCCACCGCGCAAAGGCCGCTGAGCAGCAGCCATGCGCGACGCGGCACGACGAGGAGGCGAGTTCCTGGCGCGGCCACCTTCAACCCGTCCACAAGGCAGCCGCATATCGCCAATCCATCGAAACATCGCATCGGGCACCCCACGTCGATCTCGCCCTCGAACAGGTCCCTCTCGGCATGGCGCACCACCCCTTCCGCCGAGAGCGAGGATCCGGCCACCTTGAAAACGAGATCGGCCGCTCCATGGAGATAATCGCCCGCGCCCAGCGCCAGCGTCGTGCCGCAGGTGCTGTCCTGGCGGCCCGCCTGGTGGTCGTAGCCGCCCGCGACGCCGACGTCGCGGGCGAGGGTCGGCTCGCGGACGGCGAGCTGGCGCTCGACCCGCTGGAGGGTGTGCTCGCGCGAGGTCCTCGCCCGGTCGAACGGGACGAGGATCTGGCCGGCGCGCGGCTGGAGATGGCGGCGCCGGCGCGGCGAAGGCCGCCGGGGCGCCGCGAGAGGGTTCCAACCGGGCGCGCTGCCACTAAGATGGCGCTGACGCACGCGCGGGGCGCTCCCCCGGCGCCCCGCCGCGGTGCGCAGGGAGCTCATGAGCCAGAACCCGGACCGCAGCGATCCGCTCCACATCGCCGGCACCCTGATCGCCGACAAGTACCGGATCGAGCGCGCCGTCGGCGAGGGCGGCTTCAGCGTCGTCTACAAGGCCGAGCACGTCATCTGGAAGCAGCCCGTCGCCCTCAAGTGCTTCACGCTCCTCGCGAACGCGCCGCCCGAGCAGCGCGAGTCGCTGCTCCAGGGGTTCATCCAGGAGGGCAAGCTGCTGGCGGAGCTCTCGAGCCGCTCGGCCTCGATCGTCCAGGCGCGCGACATCGGCACGTTCAACGCGCCGGATGGACAGTGGCTGCCTTACATGGTCCTCGAGTGGCTCGACGGCGACCCGCTCGACCGGGTCCTCGACGAGGAGGCGCAGCGGCGCATGCCCCCGCGCGATCTCCGCGAGGCGGTCGCGCTGCTCGAGCCGGCGGTGACCGCGCTCGAGCTCGTGCACGCGCGCGGCATCGCGCACCGCGACATCAAGCCGGCGAACCTCTTCGTCATCGGCCCCGCGCGCGGCGCCACGACGCTCGTGAAGGTGCTCGATTTCGGCATCGCCAAGGTGATGGCCGAGCACGCGGCCGCGGCGACGGCGCTCGCCCACACCGGCAAGGACATCACCGCGTTCACGCCGATCTACGGCGCGCCCGAGCAGTTCAGCCGCACCCACGGCGCGACCGGCCCCTGGACGGACGTGTTCGCGATGGCGCTCATCCTGATCGAGGTGATGCGGGGCGGCGCGCCGGCGCTGGAGGGCGACGACTACATCCAGCTCGCGGTCGCGAGCCGCGACCCGTCCCGCCGGCCGACCCCGCGGACCCTGGGGCTCGCGGTCAGCGACGAGGTCGAGGCGGTCTTCGCGAGGGCGCTCGCGGTCGCGCCGGCCGATCGCTTCCCGACCATGGGGAGCTTCTGGTCGGCGCTGCACCGGGCGCTCTTCCCCGGCAACCCGAGCTGGACGGGCATCACGGGCGGCGGCGCCCGCGGCTCGCTGCCGGGCAGCGGGCCGGGCCGCGCGTCCCTGCCCGGCACGCTGCCGGGCGGCGCGTCCGTCCCGCCGGCGTCCTCGCCGCAGCTCGCGCCGACCCTGGTGGCGCCCCCGGGCCTGCCGACCGCGGCGCCCCCGTCCGCGGGCGCGTCCTGGCCCGGCCCGGCGCTCGAGAGCAAGATCACGGGCATCACGGGCGGCACCGCGAAGGACACGGCGGGGCGGCCCGCGGTGACGTCGCGGCGCACGCTGGTGCTCGGCGGCGCCGCCCTCACGCTCGCGGCCGGCGCCGCGCTCGCCTGGGGGCTGCTGCGCGACCAGCCGCCCGCGGCCGGGGCCTCGCAGGCCCCGCCGGCCGGGACCGCGGCCGCGGCGACCGCGAGCGCGACCGCGAGCGCCGCGGCCATGGCCGCGGCGCCGGCGCGCAGGACCGAGTGCCCTTCCGGCATGGTGCTCGTCCCGGGCGGCAAGTTCTTCATGGGCTCCGACGATCCGACGTTCAAGCTGTGGCAGCCCGCCCACAAGGTGACGCTCGACACGTTCTGCATCGACGTGCACGAGGTGACCGCGGGCGACTACCGGGCGTGCTCGGACAAGGGGGAGTGCAAGCGGCCCCCGCCCGTGCCGGATTTCCCGAAGGCGGACGGGGTGTCCGACGCCGCGCACCGGGAGACGCTCGAGGCCCTCGCCGAGCTCTGCACCTTCGGCAAGCCCGCGCTCGCGCGGCACCCGATCAACTGCGTGCCGTGGAGCCTCGCGGACGCGTACTGCGCAGTCCAGGGCAAGCGCCTGCCGACCGAGGCCGAGTGGGAGTACGCGGCGCGCGGCTCCGACGGGCGCAAGTTCCCCTGGGGCGACGAGCCCGGCGACCACACGTTCATGAACGCGTGCGGCGCCGAGTGCACGCGGTGGGAGCGGGCGCGCGGGCTGCCGGTGAGCCAACGCATGTACGAGGCCGACGACGGCTACTTCGGCACGGCGCCGGTCGGCTCGTTCCCGAAGGGCAAGACGCGGTTCGGCGCCCACGACGTCGTCGGCAACGTGTGGGAGTGGACCGCGGACTGGTTCGAGACCTACAAGGACGAGGAGCAGGTGAACCCGAAGGGGGCGCCCGCCGGCGATCGCAAGGCGATCCGGGGCGGGGGGTACAACGGCGGCTTCGCGCTGTGGGTCGACCCGGCGTTCCGCTACCACCAGCTCGCGACGGCGAGCGCCCCGGGCATCGGCTTCCGCTGCGTGATGAACCTGTAGCCGTGCCCGTCCCCGCCTCCCAGCTCACGAGCCCGTCGATCGCCGGCCCCCTCGGGACGCTCGCGTTCTCGCAGGTGCGCCCGCTCAGCGCGTCGCTCGCGCTGCGCGCGATCCGCTGGCACCAGAGCCTGGAGCGGCTCGGGGTCGTGCTGCCGTTCGCGCTCGTGCACGACGCGGGCCTGCTCTTCTCGACGCCGCGCGAGCAGCTCGAGCTCGGCCCGCGCTGCGACCCGAAGGAGCTGTCGGGCCGGCTCCGCGACGCGGAGCGCGTCGTGGCGGCGTACCGGGCGGTGCTCCGGGAGCTCGGCGAGAGCGAGGCCGCGCGCAGCGCGGCGCAGCTCCGGATGAACGACGACCTGGTCACGGTGGTGCTGTCGCGCCTCCTCGGCACGGTCGCGGCGCGGACGCCCACGGCGCCGGCGTACCGCGCGGCGCTCCCGGTGGACGCGGCGCTGTTCGAGGGCCTCGAGCCGCAGCTCCGGGGGCTGTTCCTGTCGACGCGGCGCGAGTTCGAGCAGCGGGCGCTCGAGGCGCTCGAGGTCGCGCGGCTGTACGTGCTCACGATGTCGGACGCGCTCGACGTCGAGACGCTGCGCCTGTTCGGCATGCTGGGCTCGGAGACGTCGGCCGGGGCGCTCGCCCAGGTCGACCTGCTCGCGGCGCTCTCGTCGCCCGAGGCGAACGACATCGTGAGCTTCTCGCTGGAGATCCTGCCGAGCGTCCTCGAGACGAAGACGCGCCCCGCGGCCGGCACCACGGCGGCGCACGGCTACTCGGGGCTGGGCACGCGCGGCTCGATCGACAGCATGGTGCTGACGGAGCTCGCCTGGGACGACATGGAGCTCGCGCGGCGCATCGCGGACAACGAGGTGCTCTATTTCGCCCGCGAGCAGAGCCGGGACGAGCAGCGGCGGATCCACTACCTGCTCATCGACGCGTCGGCCTCGATGCGCGGCGATCGCCAGACGTTCGCGCGGGGGATGGCGATCGCGACGGGCAAGCGGCTGCTGCTCGAGGGCGAGGACGTGGCGTTCCGCTTCTTCGACGCGCGCCTGTACGAGCTGCACCGCACGAAGAACGGCCAGCTCCCGACGGCGCACATCCTTTCGTTCAAGGGCGAGCGCGGCCGGAACCCGGCGCGCGTGTTCGCGGAGCTCGCGACGGATCTCGACCTCGCGCGGCACCACGATCCGCGCACGCCGGTGGTGCACCTGTTCACGCACGCGGCGCTCTACATCCCGCGGGAGATGGTGCAGGCGGTGCAGAGCCACGCGCACATCTCGGCGGTGTTCATGCTGCCGTCCGGGGGGCAGCTCGACCTCGACTACCTGGATCTGCTCGATGCGCACTGGGTGGTGGACCACGCGACGGTCGCGAGCGGGGCGGCGCGGGCGAGCGCGGCGAAGGCCATCCTGGGCGAGCAGGAGGAGGGGGCGGCCCGCGGCGGGGGGACGGGCGCGCGGCGCGCAGGGGGGTGAATCGCAGGGGATCTGCCGGGCTGCCCGGCCCCGGAGAGAGGGTATTGCCGGGCTGCCCGGCCCCCGGCGAGGGGGTTCGTGGGGCGGCGTGGGGGCCCCACGAACCCCCTCGCCGGGGGCCTACGCCTATCGATGAATCAACCGTCGACTCACTCAACCGCGCGCCGCCCCACGAACCCCCTCGCCGGAGGCCTGCGGCGATATGCCCTGCACCGCGGCCGGGAGCCTCACGAGGCTCGACCGTAATACTCCGGCTCGTTGCCGGGCTTCCACTTGATGTTGCACCCGATGCTCGGCCGCTGATCCGACGGGACAGGCGCTCTCCTGAGCACCGCGTCGATGGCGGCGCGGAGGTCGCGGCCGGTCACCGGGACGTCGTTGCCAGGGCGGCTGTCGTCGAGCTGGCCGCGATAGACCAGCCGGCGATCGGGGCCGAAGAGGTAAAAGTCCGGGGTGCACGCCGCCCGGTAGGCCTTGGCGACCTCCTGCGACGCGTCGAGCAGGTAAGGGAACGTGTAGCCGACCTCGCGCGCCTCCCTCGCCATCGCCTCGGCGTTGTCCGCGGGATAGGCGACGACGTCGTTGGGATTGATGGCCACGACGGCCAAGTCCTCGGGGCGGTAGTCGCGCCGCAGCCTGGCGAGCTCGTGGCGGATGTGTTTGACGAACGGGCAGTGATTGCAGATGAACATCACGAGGAGCGCCGGCGGCTCGGTGAAGTCCGACAGCGCCACTTGCTTTCCGTTGAAGTCCGGCAGCCTGAAGTCGGGCGCCGGGGTGCCCAGCTCAAGCATCGTGGACGGGGTGCGTGCCATGACAGATCCTCCTCTCGGATGGCCGGGCGCACCATATCACGCACGATGACGGGCGCGACCGCTCCACCCCCCCGCGGCGAGCGGGGCTCACGCCGCGCCGGGCGGCTCGCGCCCGAGGACCCGGGCGACCGCCGCCGAGAGCGCGGGGGGCCGGACCGGCTTGGTGAGGTGCACCTGGAACCCCTCCCGCAGCGCGCGCTCCATGTCGTCCCTGCGCGCGAGCGCGGTCAGCGCCAGCGCCGGCACGCGCCCGCCCTGGGCCTCGGGCAGCGCCCGGAGCCTGCGGATCAGGGAGTAACCGTCCTGCCCCGGCATGCTGATGTCGCTGATCAGCACGTCCGGCACGCAGAGGCGCAGCCGCTCCAGGGCCTCGTCCGCCGACGCCACGTCGTCGACCTCGGCCCCGCAGCGCTGGAGCACGAGCCGGAGGAGCTCCCGCGAGTCGCCGTCGTCGTCGACGAGCAGGACGCGCACCCCGTCGAGCTCTCGCCGGATGCTCCGGGGCGGCTCCGAGGTCCGGGGCGCGTCGCGCTCGGCCAGCGGGGGCGCGGCCTCGACCGGCGCGGCCCGCCTGGGCAGCCGGATCGTGATCGTGGTCCCCTCGCCCTCCCCCGGGCTGTCGGCCTGCACGGTGCCGCCGTGCAGCTCGACGAGCTGGCGCACGAGGGTCAGCCCCAGCCCCAGCCCGCCGTGTCGGCGGGTGATCGAGCTGTCGGCCTGCCGGAACCGCTCGAACAGGTGCGGCAGGAGCTCCGGCGCGACGCCCACGCCGCTGTCGGTCACCGCGATCTGCACGAGCGACCCCTCGGCGCGCAGATCGATCTCCACGCGCCCCCCGCCCGGGGTGAACTTGATCGCATTCTGGAGGACGTTCCAGACGACCTGCTGCAGCCGGTCGGCGTCGCCGTGGACGAAGCCCACCCCGGGCCCCGGGCGCAAGCGCACCGAGATCCCCTTGGCCACGGCGGCGAGCCGCACCGACTCCATCGCCGCCTCGACCACGGAGCCGATGTCCACCGGCTCGATGTCGAGGCTCAGCTTGCCCGAGGAGATGCGCGAGGCGTCGAGCAGATCGCCGATGAGCTGCGTCTGCGCGCGCACGTTGCGATCGATCACCGCGAGGCCGTGCGCTGCCTGGTCGGGCGGCAGCTCCGCCTGCCTGAGCAGGTGCACCCAGCCGGAGATGGCGCCGAGCGGCGTCCTGAGCTCGTGGGAGAGCATCGCCAGGAACTCGTCCTTCATGCGGCTCGCCGCCTCGGCCTGCTGGCGCACCGCCTTCTCCCGCGCGAGGAGCTCCTCCCGGCGGCGCGCCTCGTCGCGGTGCTTGCCGGCGTCGCGAAACACCAGCACCACGCCGACCACCTTGCCCCCCTCGTCCCGGATGGGCGCCGCCGAGTCCTCGATGGGCCGCTCCGTGCCCCGCCGCGACCGGAGGAGCGTGTGGTTGCTGAGGGTGACCACCCTCCCCTCGCGCAGGACGCGCGAGACCGGATCCTCGGTCGGCTCGCGGGTATCCTCGTCCAGGATCCGGAAGGTCTCGGCCAGGGGCCGCCCGGCGGCTTCCTCGCGCTGCCAGCCGGTCAGGGACTCGGCGACCGGGTTCATGAACGTGACGCGCCCCTCCCTGTCCGTGGCGATCACGGCGTCTCCGATGCTCGCCAGGGTGATGCGCAGCCACTCGCGCTGGGCGTGGAGCTCGGCCTCGGCCCGCCGCCGGTCGTTGATCTCGCGGGACAGCGCCTCGATCCGCTCGTTCAGGACAGCGAACCCGGGCGTCGCCTCGGCCTTCAGCCGGCAGCGGAGCAGCACGAGCGCCGGGGACGCGCCGTCGCGCGGGCGCACGAGCGCCCCGTCGACCCGGCATTCGCGGAGCGCGCCCGAGCCGGCGCGGAACGCGAGGGCTCCGACGACCATCGCGCGGCTCCTGGCGCACAGGCCGAGGTACCGCTGCACCTTCTCGAGGGGATCGGCCACGAGCTCGCCCACGGGGCGGCCGCGGACGTCCGGCGGCGCACCCCCGCACAGCGCGCCGGCCGCAGCGTTGCAGGCCAGCACGAGCCCCCCGGACGAGACCAGGAACATCGCCTCGGAGAAGGGACCGGAGAACCGCTCGAAGCTACCTGCGTCGTCCATCTCACCGCTTACCCGCGGAAGTACTCTCTCCCCTCTGCGGTCACGGCGGCAGGCGTCGGCTGCAGGTAGACCACCACGCGGCAACCGCCATGCCCCTGCGCGATGGTCTCCTTCAGCTCGACCTTGGCATACCCCAGGTTCTCCGCGGCGATCGCGCCGAAGACGTTCGAGGTCATCATGCACAGCGACCGCCGGCCCACGACCTTGTCCTCGAAGGGACAGGCGCGGTTGCCGAGGACGATCTTCTCGTCATCCTCCTCGATGACGTGGAAATCGCCCTGGATGCGGCGCTTGAGATCCACGAGCACCGCGGCGACCTGCTCCCGGGTGAGCTGCGGGACCGCGAGGGCCGCCCGGTAATCCCGGTCCATCTGCAGCCCGATGTGCTGCCCCACGACGCTGATGAACCCCGAGGCCTCCTTCAGCCCCACGACGTCCTCGAGCGTGCCGGCCAGCTCGCGGAGGAGCGCGCGCAGAAAGACGTCTCGGTTCAGCGGTACATCCGCGGCGATGACCTTGAGCTGCGAGGACTGAGACATCGGCCTCTTCCGTGGTTGAGAAGAAAACGGAGGTTCAGCGGGCTCTCTGCGGGGCGCCGGAGGGCCTCGCCGGTCCCGGCGAGCGCCCGGCGCCACGAGCGCAGCCTCACAGGCTGGTCCAGGCGGCAGACAGCTTCAAGCGCTCGATGCGCGAGGGAGCAGAAAGTGACGAGCTCATCGGTCGCTGCGACCGCGCGGCCCGTCCGAGGCGCCCTCGAGACGATCGCGATCACCTCGGGAAGTGGCGCTCGATCATCGAGAAGAACGCCGCCCCCTCGGGCTCGCCGCCGATGCTCCAGTACGTGATCCCGCCGAGCCCGCCGCGCCTCGCGGCGGCGACCTTCTCCTCGAGCGACGCGAGATCCTCGAAGAAGAGGTGATCTCCGCTCGCCAGGGCGCGGTTCGGCGCCCTCCCCGCCTCGACCGGCGCTCCGCCGTCCTCCCCGCAGCGGCGCATGTGCCCGGTGCTCGTCTCGTAGCGCTCGCCCGCGAGCTCGAGGCACTTCGTCAGCGGCTCACACCCCACGACGGTCCCCTCGTCCTCCGGCGCCTCGGGCCCCACGAGTCCGTAGTTCGGCAGGCCGAAGATGAACTTCGGCGCTCGCGCGCCGCCGTCCAGCGCCCCGATGTGCGCGATGGTCCGCTCGAGCCACCCGAGCGGCGCGACCGGCCCCGCGTGGGAGCCGCCGCCCCAATGGTAGTCGTAGCCCATCACGTGCACCTGGTCCGCCGACGCGCTCAGCGCCTCGTAATCGAACACGCCCCGCGCCGACGTCACCGCCGGCACCGCGAGCGAGAGCGTCTTTCCGCGGGCGTGGAGCGCGCGCGCGAGCTCGTCGATGAACGCCGAGAACGCCGCCCGCTCGGCCTCGATCGTCTCGCCCGGCCCGAGCGCGGACGACAGGTGCTCGTAATCGATGTCGATCCCGTCGTAGCCGTTGTCCATCACGAGGGCCACGACGCCCGCCACGTGCTCCGCCCGGAGCGCGGGATCGTGGATCATGGCGTGCACCGCGGCGACATCGGGCCTGTCGACCGCGGCGATGAGCGGGACGAGCCGCGTCGGCCTGCCGCCGCGCGTCGTGTTGTCGAGGACGCGCCGGTCGTGGAAGCCCGCGTACGGCTCCTCCCTGCCGCGCGGGTGGTTCTCGAACGTGGTCGGCGAGGCGACGCGCCACCACTTCGGGTGGACGGCGTCGAACGCCGCGGCGTGGGCCGCGAAGGTGTCGTATCCGAGCTCGCTGGACTCGGGGTCTCCGAGGAACTCGTGCAGCCACCCGCAGAGGCGATGATCGCCGGAGGCCTCCTCGCGCGGCGCGGGGGCCCGCGCGGCCAGCGCCTCGGTCGCGCGCGGCGCGCCGCCGGCCGGCGCGGCCGGCGCCTCCGCCGCGGGCAACGCGCCGCAGAGCCGCGCGGCGGACGCCGTCACGCGCGGCGCCGCGCGCCTCGCCTCCGGCTGCACGGACGTGCGCGCGCCGCCATCCCCGCAGGAGACCGCGGCCGCGGCGGCCGCGGTGAGCAAACCAACCCAGCGAAGCACCTTCATCTCGATGTTCTTCCCTCGAATCCAGGAGCCGACATGCGGGCGCGCCGACGCCGCCCGCCCCCCTCGACGGCCGCTCTCTAGCAGCGCGCCGGCGCATCGACAGCCGGGTTCTCTCGGTTCCGCGGGCCGCATCACGGCGGACCCGCGATGCGCCGTTTCACGGTTCCTCCATCGCCGCGCGGCCGCGACGCTCGTGGTGTACTACCCTCTCCTGCCCGCATGAGCCCCGGCGTCCGCCCCCTGCACGAGCTCCGCGAGGAGGCCCGCTCCGCGCTGGCCAGGAACGATCTCGTCCGCGCGCGCGACGCGCTCCTCGGCGCCCTCCAGCACACCATCGCCCGCGAGGAGGACTACGTCGCCATGACGGACGAGCTCCGCGAGGTGCTGGTCCGGCTCGGCGAGCCCAGGGCCGCCCTCACGGTCGCCTGGTACGCGGGCAGCGAGCTCACCCAGCGCCCCCTCGTCCCCCACGTCCCGCCCATCGATCGCGCCCGCACCGCGCTCGCCTGGGCCGAGCGCGAGCAGGACCCCGAGCGGCAGAGGCGGCTCTACGCCCGCGCCGCCGACGAGTACGAGGCCGCCGGCCTCGTCGCCCAGGCCGCGATCGCCCGCGAGCGGGGCCAGGATTTCGCCCGCGCCCGCGCGCTCTGGTCGCGCCTCGCCCAGCTGCTCTCCTCGTCGGGCGCCGACCTCTACGCCGCGGGCCTCGCCCGCTTCAACCTCGCCCGCACCTCGCTCCGGACGGGCGACGCCGCGGCGGCGCGCGAGGCGGTCTTCGCCTCCGTCCACCTGCTCGAGGAGGCCGCCGACCGGTACGAGACCATCGGCCAGCGCGAGCGCGCCTTCGACTGCTACCAGGTCCTCATCGCCGTCGGGCGCGAGAGCGGCGCCTTCGAGCACGTCCTCGAGGGCTACGTGAACGTCATCCGCATCCTGCGCGAGGACCACCTGCGCTACTACGCGCTCCAGTCCTACGAGGAGGCGGTCGCCGTGGCCGAGCGGCAGGGCGAGATCGCCGCCGCCGCCACGCTCGCCCGCGAGATGGCCGCCTACGCCCGCAAGGAGGGGCTCGCCGCCGTCGCCAACTTCGCCGTGCTCGCGCAGGCCCGCCTCTGGCAGGAGGTGTCCGCCGTCTCGCAGCGGCGCGCCGCCCCGCCGGAGATCGCCGAGAACGCGCTGCTCGCCGCCGTGATCGCGCTCGGCGAGGCGGGCCAGTACAGCAAGGTGGGCGGCGTCTACCGCGCCCTCACGGCCCTGCCGATCGACGAGGCCCGCAAGGGCCACTACGCCCGCGCCGGCGCCCGCTACGTCGACGCGCAGGATCTGCCGATCGACGCGGCGCCCTTGCCGGCGCACCTCCGCCACGAGCTCGGCTTCCCCGACGTCTGGCACATCGATCTGGTCGAGTGGGAGCAGGCCGGCAGCGCCAGCCAGGCGTGCGGCGACATCGTGCTCGACCCGGCGCAGTGGTCCGAGGTCACCCGCCGCCGCGCCATGCTCGCCCGGCTGACGGCGCTCGGCGTCGAGCGGAGCGCGCCCGACGGCGCGCCCGCGTCCGCGGCACCCGAGCGCGCGCCCGCGCAGCAGCTCGTCACGCTCGCCGAGCAGCTCGCGACCGTGGAGCTCTACACGATCCTCTCGCCGCTCGAGCACCTGTTCCGCCGCCCCGAGCCGAAGATCCGGGTGGCCGTCGCCCGCGCGCTCTCGCGCTTCTTCTACAAGCGCACGTTCATCACGCTCCGCGAGGCGCTCGCGGATCCTGACCCCACGGTGGTGCACGAGGCGGCCCGCGCGCTGGAGGGGATCCACTTCCCCCACGCCTTCGATCCGCTCGCCCGCATCTACCGCGAGGCGCAGGCGCCCGCCGTGCGCGCCAGCGCGGTGCGCGCCATCGCGAAGATCGACACCCTCGAGGCCGCCGAGATGCTCCTCGGCATCCTCCAGCACGAGGGCAGCGAGGAGCGCGTCGCGGCCGTCGAGGCGCTCAAGCGCGCGCGCGGCATGAAGTTCGTGGATCTCGCCCGCGGCTCGCTCGCCGAGCTGCCGAGCTCCACGCAGGCCGTGGTGCGGGAGATCCTCCAGGGCCGCGGCATCAACGCCTGATCGCGCCCCGCGCGCGTGCGGCGCCGCCCGTTGCCGCCGGGGGGCTCACCTCCGGGGCTTGCGTTCCGGCGAGCCCCCTTGGTGGCTCGCCTGCACGAAAGCCCCTCCGGTGAGCCCCCCGGCGGCAACGGGCGGCGCCGCACGTGCGAGCTCGCCGGTCACGAAGGGCCTCCACACCGGGGCGGCGCCGTGGTAGCGCGCTGTCAGGACAGGGGCCGCGACCTGCGCCCCCATGCCCCCCTCCTCGCGCGCTGGACTCGTCATCTTCGCGAGCAATCTCGCGATTACGCAGCGCGGCAAGGAGATTCCTTAACGACTTTGCACATCGCATCGACCGCTCCGGGGCTCCACGGCACGGTCGAGTCGGGATACCCTGCACGCGCCAATCCAACTCATCCCGAGAGATTCCCGGCGCGCGATGTCGTAATCCTTGAAGCGGACGGAGCGCTTGGGGGAGCGCTGGGAAAACGCCGTCCGAGCTCCCGGTGGTGCGCTGCTCGACAAGGGTCGACTTCTCAGAGCGCCGCCGGCGGCTCGTCTTGCGCGTGCCAGCAGCTGGGCGCCGCGCCACCGTCCGCGGCGCCCAGCTGCTCACGCCTTCCGCGGCGGCGGGCCGCGCGCAGCGCGCTCTCCGCGCGCGCGGTCGCCCTCGCCGCGGTCTCGGCGCGGTCGCCCTGCGCGGGCGGCTCAGCGGCCGAAGATCGACTGGAGCGCCGGCACGAGGTCGGCGCGGCGGAACGTGTACCCTAGCTCCTCCGCCCGTCGGGGATAGACGCGCTGTCCGGTCGTGATGATCTCGGCCGCGTCGCCCAGCCCGAGCTTCACCACCGCCTCGGGCACACGGAGCCACGAGGGGCGGTGGAGCACGACGCCGAGCGCCCGCGCGACCTCCTCGCCGGTCGCCGCGTTCGGCGACGTCACGTTCAGAGGGCCGCGCACCGCCTCGTTGTCCAGGGCGAGCAGGGTGAGCCCCACGACGTCGTCGACGTGGATCCACGAGATCACCTGGGTCCCGTCGCCGATGGGCCCGCCCAGGAAGAGCTTGAACGGCGCGATCATCTTGTCGAGCGCCCCCCCGCCCTCGCCGATCGTCACGCCGATCCGCAGCTGCACCGACCTCGTGCCGTGCTGCGCCTCGACCGCGCGCGCGGCCTCTTCCCAGCGGACCACGACGTCGGCGAGGAAGCCTTCCCCGGGCGCGGCGCTCTCGTCGAGCACCTTGTCGCCCGGCTGCGGGCCGTAGTAGCCGACGGCCGAGGCGCAGACGAACACGCCCGGCTTGCGCCGGGCCTTGCCGATCGCCTCGCCCATGAGGCGGGTCGTCTCGACGCGGCTGTTCACGATCTGGCGCCGCACCGGCTCGGTCCAGCGCTTGGCGATCGGCTCGCCCGCGAGGTGGATGATCCCGTCCACCCCGTCGACCTCCTCGAACCACGGCCCCGGCCGCTCGGGGTCCCACGTCGCCACCCGCGCCCCGGGCAGCGCCGCCTGCGCCCGCTGCACGTCGCGCGTCAGCACCGTCACCCGATCCCCCCGCGCCAGCAGCGCCTTCACAAGACCGCGCCCGATAAACCCGCTGCCGCCGGTGACCAGAACCGTCTTCACGGGATCCTTCTATCACGGCTTGGACGGAGACGGAGCGCGCTGACGGAAGCGCAGGAGGTGCGGCGGACGGACCAGGGCGCTCCTGTCGTGACGCGGAGCACGATAGACGGTAAGAGGAGGTGGTGATGGACGACCTAGAAACCTTCAAGAAGCTACCGCTCGGCGGCCTGGATCGCCGTGCACTCGTCGGGGCGCTGGCCGAGCACGGCGCGCGCGTGGCGGCCGAGCAGCTCGCGGCGCATCGCGCCCGCATCAGCCCGGCCGGGACGCGCATCGCCCCGGACACCGCGGTGCTGATCCTGGGCGGCTCGAACGGCATCACCCGGGCGCTCGCGCTGCAGCTGCTCTTCGGGGAGCGCGCGGCCGTCTTCGGCGTGCACTTCGACAGCGAGAAGATGCAGATCGGCCCGCACCACGTGAAGGCGATCACGGAGGCGGCGGCGGCCGAGGGGCTCACGGCGCGCTTCTGGAACGGCGACGCCACGAAGCCGCAGGTCATCGACGAGGTCGTCGCCGCGCTGAAGGAGCGGTACCGGGCGGTGCACCTCGTGAACGGCATCGCGAACGGCGCGACGAAGCGGTACGCGGAGCACGGGCCGACGAAGGTGAAGGAGCTCGACGTCGCGTTCGATCCGGTGCTCCAGGTCCCCGACTTCTCCCGCCCCGAGAACCTCCGCAAGCTCGGCCTCGTCGACGTCGAGGTCGCGAACGACGCCGACATCGAGCGGACGAACAAGTTCATGGGCACGTCGTCGATGCTCTGGGCCGAGCCGCTCGCCGCGGCGGGGCTGCTCGCGAAGGGCGAGAGCGTGGTGGCCTTCTGCGACTACGACTTCCCGAGCGACGATCCGGTCTATGCGGTGGGGCCGCTCGCCGGCTCGAAGATCCTGCAGCGCAAGACGATGGGGGAGATGAGGGAGCGGTTCGGCGTGCGGACGGCGCGCATCTGCTACCCCGCCCTGGCGACGACCGCGCTCGGGGCGATCCCTGGAGGGCTCCTGATGTACGCGCTCAGCGCGCAGATCCTGAAGGAGCGGGGGCAGTTCAAGGACATCCTCGAGCTCGCGCGCGACACGATGGAGGTGTGGCGCCCGAGCTGGGACGGGAGCGATCTGCGGGTGGACGCGGCCTACCAGGCCTGCCTGCCGGAGTTCAACGAGCGCAAGGCGCGGCTCTCGGCGAAGGACGTCCCCGACGCGTTCCGGCTGCTGTTCGCGTGATCCCCCGCGCGCGCAGGGCGCGCGCCTCACCGCCTCACCTCCAGCCGATCACCGTAGCCCGCGGGAGGGGGAGCAGCCCGCCGGGCGCTCCCCTCCGGGGCTTGCGTTCCGGCGAGCCCCTGTTGTGGCTCGCCTGCACTCCAGCCCCTCCAGGGAGCGCCCGGCGGGCTGCTCCCCCTCCCGCGGGCGGCTCTCACCCCTCGGCCCGCGCGACCTCGGGCTCGAGGCGGGCGACCTGGCGCTTGTCGGGCATCTGGAGGATGCCCACCCAGGCGAGCACGCGGATGACCTGATAGGCCGGGTCGATCTCGTACCACCGCACCGCGAAGTTCGGGCTCATCGCGTACTTGTGGTGGTTGTTCTGGAACAGCTCGCCGAGCGTCACGAAGTCGAGGGCGAGCGTGTTGCGCGAATCGTCATCGCTGTTGAAGTTGCGATAGCCGTAGCGGTGGCCGCACCAGTTCACGATGGCGCCGTGCAGCGGGCCCATGGTCCAGTGGAGCGGGAGGAACAGGAACTGCCACCAGTGCGAGGCGAAGGCGATGTAGAAGAACGTGTAGCCCGTGCCCCAGGCCAGGCGGCTGATCCACGAGTTGCCGATGCGGTCGAGCGTGCGCCACTCGGGGTAGCCGCCGAGGAACCGCGGCTCCACGTTCGCCGTGCCCGCGTAGATCTCGTCGTAGCGCTTCGCCGTATCCCACATCATCGCGAACGGCTCCTTGTAGTACCGCGGCGAGTGCGGGTCCTTCGGCGTGTCGCTGTACGCGTGGTGCATGCGGTGCAAGATCGCGTAGACCCAGGGGACGAGGTACGAGGAGCCCTGGGTCAGGTACGTGAGGAAGTGAAAAATCCGTTCCCAGCGCTTCGACATGGTGAACATCCGATGCGAGGCGTACCGGTGAAGGAAGAAGGTCTGGAAAAAGACCGAAAGTGTCGAGTGAGCGATGAGAACGATCACGATCTCCATGGTTCGCTTCTAGCCCGGGGGGACGCGGCGACAGGTCAGCGCACGGTCACGATTCCGTAATGGGCGCAGGCACCGGGCGTTTCTTCTGCGGGAGTGATGTCCTCGACGATCGCCCGCGCCCGTCCGTGGTAACGGGCATGTCGTGAAGGCTGTGATCATCGGGGCGGGCCGGGGCAGCCGGCTGCGTCACCTGACGGAAGAGCTGCCGAAGACGCTGGTCCCCATCCTCGGCCGTCCGATGCTCGACGGCATCCTCGACGCGCTGGCGGCGGGCGGCTTCAAGCGGTCCGACATCGTGTTCGTCTGCGGCTACAAGGCCAGCGTGATCCGCGCCGCGTACCCGGATCTGACGTACGTCGAGAACCGCGACTGGGAGCAGAACAACATCCTGCTCTCGCTGCTCTGCGCGCGCGAGCACCTCGCGGGCGGCTTCGTCTCGACCTACGCGGACATCGTCTACCGCCCGGAGATCGTGGCGGAGCTGGTCCGTTCTCCGCACGACATCGCGCTCGCGTGCGACACGGACTGGCGGCGCCGTTACCGGGGCCGCTCGCAGCACCCCGAGACGGACGCCGAGAAGCTCCGCGCCGACGGGGACCGCGTGGTGGAGATCTCGCGCCGCATCGCTCCGGAGTCCGCGGCGGGCGAGTTCATCGGGGTGATGAAGCTCTCCGCGCGGGGCGCCGCGCAGTTCCTGTCCGCGTTCGACGCCGCGCGCGCGGCCTTCGCCGAGAGCCCCGAGTTCCGCGAGGGGCGCACGTTCCGCCGGGCGTACCTCATCGATCTGCTCCAGCACATGATCGAGGGGGGCAGCGCGATGCACAGGGTGGATACCCATGGGGGGTACATGGAGATCGATACCCTGGAGGATGCGGGGCTGGCGGAGAGGTGGTGGGGGGGCGGGGGCGCAGAGGGGGCTGGAAGGGGCTGAGAGGGGGACGGGGGCCGTCCGCGTCCACGTGGCCGTGGTCGTGGTCGTGGTCGTGAACGTGGTCGATCAGGGCGCGACGCCCCGCTTACATCGAATCCGCAAAGCTCGCCCCCTGCGCGAGCAATCCGGGCAGCCCCCCCGTATGCAGGAACAGCACCCTCTTCCCCGCCAGCTCGCCTCGCTCGGCCAGGTCCCAGAGCCCCGCGAACGCCTTGCCCGTGTACACCGGATCCAGGAGGAGCCCCGAGAGCCGCGCCACCTGGACGATCCGCTGCCGCTGCTCCGGCGTGGCCACCGCGTACGCCGGACCCCTGGCCGAGTCGTCCACCACGAGGTGGGCCGGCGCGCCGAGGTGCGGCTCGAGCGCCCGCGCGTCGTCCATGAGCTGGAGCGCGACGCGCGCGAGCGTCGCCCGGTCGTCGCTCACCGCCATCGCGCGCACCTCGCCGGCGACCCCGTAGCGGGCCGCGCCGAGCGCCGTGCCCGCCGCCGTGCCGCCCGAGCTGCTCGCGTGCACGATGACGTCGAACGGCTTGCCCCCCGCGAGGCCGAGATCGAGCTGCTTGCGGATCTCCTCCATCGCGCGCACGTAGCCGAGCGCGCCGAGGCCGTTCGAGCCGCCCTCGGGGATCACGTACGGCCGGCCGCCCGCCGCGCGGATCTCCGCCGCCGCCTCGGCCATCACCGCCTCGCGGTCCCTGTACGCCTCCGGCGAGATCAGCCGGACCTCCGCGCCGGCGAGCCGGTCGAGCAGCGCGTTGCCCTCGAACGGCGCGCCGGCCGCCACGTCGGCGGTGCGCAGGTACAGCACCGCGCGCAGGCCGAGCCCGGCAGAGAGCAGCGCCGTCGCGCGCGCGTGGTTCGACTGGAGGCCGCCGCAGGTGATCACGCAGTCCGCGCCCTCCTCCCGCGCGGCGGCGAGCAGGTACTCGAGCTTGCGGATCTTGTTGCCGGCCTCCGGGCCCGCCGTCATGTCGTCGCGCTTCACGTAGAGGTCGACGCCCATCGCGTCGGCGAGCCGCTTCGGGCGCTGGATCGGGGTCGGAAGGTGGGCCAGCGCGAGTCGTTTGCGCATCGTCTCTCTCCAGTCTCTCTGTCCCGGGGATGGCGCCGCGGCCGGCGCCGTCACCCCACCTCGACCAGCCGGGCGCCGCTCTCCACCGCGGCGCCCGGGGTCACGTAGATCTTCTTCACCACGCCACCGCGGGCCGCGCCGAGCTCGTTCTCCATCTTCATCGCCTCGACGACCACGAGCGGCGCGCCGGCCAGGACCTCGTCCCCCTCGCGGACGAGCACCTTGAGCACCCGGCCGGGCATCGGCGACGTCACGAGCCCCTCGCCCAGGACCGGCCCGGCGCTCCTTGCGCTGCGCAGATCCCGCGCCCGCTCGCTCTCCACCCGCGCCGTGAAGCGCCGGCCGTTCGCGGCGACGTCCACGTCGGGCGGCGCGCCGGCCAGCCAGAGATCCACGCCGCGGCCGTCGAGGCGGACGTGCAGCGACGCGCCTTGCCCGGAGACGTCGGCGGCCAGCGGGCGCCCCTCGACCGAGACCTCGAGCTGGCCGTCCGGCAGGTGCGTGACGTCGACGGGGATCTCTCGGCCGGAGGGAAGGGTGACGTGGTATCGCATCGCGTCTCGTTGATCTTACCAGGTGGCGCCGCCGCGCCTCCGCGGCGGCGCGCGGCGAGCGCGAGCCCCCTCGACGCCGTCGCGCAGCCGCCCCTCTAGCACCCTGGGCGGCCCCCGTCTGCCGTGTCGCGCGCGAGCTCGACCGGAGGCCGGGCGAGCCCCGGCCGGCTCAGTGGAGCACGCCCAGCTTGAGGGCGATCAGGAACTGATCGGAGAGCGGGATCCCCGCGGCGTCGTCGAACGCGCCCCCGGGGAAGAAGGCGCCGGCCTCGGTGCCGAGCTGGATGGTGACGAGCCTGCCCATCGCGATGCGCGCGTCGACGCCGAGGTCGAGCTCGACGCCGAGGTCGCGGCGGCGCCGGTCGCCCCCGTCGTAGTTGGCGAGGCTACCGGACGCGGCGACGCGGTACGGATCGACCGGATCGGCCGTGGTGTGCGCGATGACCGCCCCCGCCTTCAGGTCGAGCCAGCGCGCCGGCCGCACGACGACGCGCGGGTTCACGTAGGCGGCGCCGAAGATACCGCCCCTGGAGGGCAGCGCCCTCAGGCCCGGCCCGGGCGCCGCGCCGGCGCGCTCCGCCTCGAGCTCGAGGATCGTGGCCGCGCGCGCCGTCTTCCAGGCGAGCACGTGGTCGAACAGGAGGAGCCCGACGTGGTGGCCCGGATCGAAGGTGAACCGCCGCGACACGCCGTCGCCGGGGTCGTCGTCGCCCGAGGCGTAGCCGGCCTCGATCTCGGTGACGACGCGCCCCCAGCGCTCGCCCGGCCGCGGCGAGCGGCCGGCGACGTGCACCGCGCCGAGCGTGGCCGCGCCGCCGATCGAGCGCACCGCGCCGGGCGCGCGCTCGGCCCCCGGGCCCGGAGCCTGCGCCGGGTCGCGCGGGGAGAACGCCGCCGAGCCCAGGATCACCGCGGCCTCGATCTGGCCGTACACGTGGGCGCCGCCGTCCCCCGGCACCTGCGCGTTGAACTTGCCCGTCACGTCGATCACGCCCGCCGTGAGCGCCTCGGTGAACCTCGCGGGGCTCCCCTTCACGCGCCGCTCGCGCGTTTGCCGCCGCAAGGCGGCGTAGATCCCGACCTCGCCGCGCCGCTCGCGCCAGAGCGCCGACGCGACCGCCTGGAGCGCCCGGTCGCCCGCCCCCCCGTCCTGCCCCTCGACGTCGTTGCCGAGCAGGTCGGCCGCGCCGTCCTCGAACACGACGTCGCCCGCGACGGTCACGATGAGCGGCGCATGCCGGCCCATCGGCGTCGCGGCGAAGAGCACGCGCTCCACCAGCGAGCCGCGCCTGGGATCCCCGAAGAGCGTCGCGTGATCGCCGTCGTTGGCGACGAGCCCCATCCCCCAGTGCGCGCCCTGCTGGCCGAGCCGGAAGATCCCGATCTCGGTCGGCACCTCCAGGTAGAGGTAGCGCGGGTGCACCTCGTACCACGAAAGGGAGGCGCGCGCGTCGCGCACCTGGTCGACGTACCGCGTGGTATCCCCGGCGAGGAGCCCCCGGACGACATCGATCTGCGCGATGACGGAGGCCTTGTCCTTGTAATGGAAGCGCGGCGAGAGGCGCAGCCAGTGGGCGACGTACTGGTGCTGCCCGAGCCTGGTCTCGCTCGGCGCCGACGGGGGCGCCTCGAGCCGGAGCGCGCTCATGGCGCGGTAGCGGAGCTGGTACTCGCCCTGGAGCGAGAAGGTCGCCCGGGTCGGATCGGGCAGGCGCGACGGCGCGCGGCCGGTCTCCAGCACGAAGCGCTCCTCGAACTCGCCCGCGGTCGGCGAGGTGGCGCCCGGCGTGGCGGTGCCCGCGGCCGGCGAGGCGGCGCCCGCGGCGGGCTGAGCAGCGGCCGGCGCGGCGAGCGCGACGGCGAGCGCAAGCGGAGCGAGGAGGGCCAAGGTGAAGCGCATCGGAAGCAAGCGGCGCGCTCGTGCCGAGCCCGGTCGGGCGCGCCCCGCGGAGGATAGGCGGATCGATCTCCGCAGGGCACCGGATTCTTCCGTCGCCGCGGACCCCAGCGTGGTGGTCGTGGTCCGGTCTCCGCGCGCTCCGCGCGCTCCGCGCTCTCCGCGCCTTCCAGGCGATCGCCGCCGGACATCGCCGGACCGGATCGCCCCGGGCAGGCGCCCGGACGGATCGGCCAGGATCGCCCCAGGCGAGCGGCCGGACAGCGCCGAGCGCGGCCTCGCGGGTGTCCTTTCCTCGCGGCGTCCGCCGCCCTAGCGTGCGCCCTCGTGACCCGCACCGCGCCGCACCCCCCCGCCGTTTCCCCGCTCTTTCTGGGCCGTCCTCTCTCGCTCGCGGATCTCGAGGACGCCGCGCGGCGCGGCCGCCCGGTGGCGATCTGCGCCGAGGCGCGCGCCCGCGCCGCGGCCTCGCGGCGCGCGATCGACGCGATCGCGGCGGCGGGCGACGCCGCGCCCGCGGTGTACGGGATCAACACCGGCTTCGGCGCGCTCGCGGAGACGCGCATCGCCGATCACGACATCCGGGCGCTCCAGCGGAACCTCGTGCGGAGCCACGCCTGCGGGGTCGGCCCCGACCTGGGCGAGGCCGAGGTGCGCGCCATGATCGTCCTGCGGGCGCAGGTGATCGCGCTCGGGCACTCGGGGGTGCGCACGGAGGTGCTCGACCTGCTCGCGGCGCTGCTCGAGCGCGGCGTGTGCCCGCGCATCCCGGCGCAGGGCTCGGTGGGCGCGTCGGGCGATCTCGCGCCGCTCGCGCACCTCGCGCTCGCGCTCCTCGGCGAGGGCGAGGCGCGCTTCGAGGGGCAGCTCATGCCGAGCGCGGCGGCGCTCGCGAAGGCCGGCCTCGCGCCGCTCGAGCTCGCCGCGAAGGAGGGGCTCGCGCTGATCAACGGGACCCAGTACATGACCGCGCTCGGCGCGCTCGCGCTCCGGGACGCGGCCGCGCTCTGCACGGCCGCGGACATCGCCGGCGCGGTGAGCCTGGAGGCGCTCATGGGCTCGAAGCGCCCGTTCGACGAGCGGCTCATGCGCGTCCGCCCCCACCCGGGCCAGGCCGGCACGGCGGGCAACCTGCGCGCGCTGCTCGACGGCAGCGAGATCATGCAGAGCCACGCGGACTGCCCGAGGGTGCAGGACGCGTACTCGCTCCGCTGCATGCCCCAGGTGCACGGCGCGACGCGCGACGCGGTGGCCTGGGCCGCCGAGGTGCTGACGCGCGAGGTCAACAGCGTCACCGACAACCCGACGGTGTTCCTCGGGGAGGGCGGCGCGGAGCTGATCTCGGGCGGCAACTTCCACGGCCAGCCGGTCGCGCTCGCCCTGGACCTGGCGGCGATCGCCGCGGCCGAGCTCGCGAACATCAGCGAGCGGCGGGTCGAGCAGCTGGTCAACCCGGCGCTCTCGACCGGCCTCACCCCGTTCCTGGCGCCGAACAGCGGGCTGCACTCGGGGTTCATGATCGCCCAGGTCGCGAGCGCGTCGCTGGTCAGCGAGAACAAGGTGCTCTGCCACCCGGCGAGCGTCGACTCGATCCCCTCGAGCGCCGGCCGCGAGGATCACGTGAGCATGGGGAGCATCAGCGCCCGCAAGCTCTCGCAGGTGATCGAGAACGTCCGTAACGCGCTGGCCATCGAGCTCATCACGGCGGCGCAGGGCGTCGATCAGCGGCGCCCCCTGCGCCCGAGCGCGGGCGTCGCAGCCGCCCACGCCGCCATCCGCCGCGTGGTCCCTGGGCTCGTCGAGGATCGCCCCCTCTACCGCGACATCGCCGCCGTGGCCGAGCTGATCCAGAGCGGCGCGCTCCTCGCCGAGGTCGAGCGGGCGGTGGGACCGCTCAACTGATTTTTTCTGTTAAATAAATTACATCTGGGACGATTATTTGGAAATTTGATTCGAGTCAACGGAATGCAAATGCTCCATCGAACGGCGAGATGCTGTACATTGGCGCAGTGCCCATTCCGGTCAGCACCCCGCCGTTTCCATTCGATGCCGTGCGAGACCTGCTCGGCGTGGTGAGGGCGATCTACGCGGCGGCCAAGGACGGGGGGGCGTCGCGGGAGGACCTCGCGCGCATCGCCCGGGTGGGCAAGGAGCTGAGCCGGGCGCTGGATCTGGCGGGGGCTCCCCAGCAGGGGGCGTCGGGTCAGGCGGCGGCGTGGAGGGTGACGGACAAGGCGATGCTGCAGGTGAACGACCTGGTCGACCCGCTTACGCCGGCGGCGCCGCTCCTCCTGGCTGCCCGGAGCCGCGTCGCGGGGAGCCGGCTGTCGATGCGCAGCAAGCCGCAGGCGCGGTAGGGGGGACTGCTACCCCTCTGACGAGAGCAGACACGGCCCGACCGGGGCGGGGAACAAGGGCCGCGGGCCCCGCCGCTCGGCTGGATTCGTCAGCGGCGACCGAAGAGCCTGCGGCCCCGCGCCCGCTCGGCGTCGCGCCGGATGCCTTGCATCACCACGCGGATGAGCTCGCGGGTGTAGGCGCGCTTGTCGTGGCGCTTGTGCTCGGGCAGCCTGACGCCCAGCGCGTGGGCGAGACGCTCCACGTTCTCTACCTTGGCCTCACGCAGACACTCGATGTCCAGATCCATGTGCGATGTGGCGCTCCCCCTTAATCGAACCCCCGTCGATTGTCGAGCCCGGAGGACGCGGAGCGAACGGCGCGCCGGCTGCCATCAGACCGTGACGGGCGCGCCGCGTCTCGGGCCAGACCGTGACGGGCGCGCGGCGTCTCGGGCAGGTCGGCGGACCGAGCCGCCCGCCGCCCGTCCCCCGGCGCGCCCCTAAGGCCCTCCCGGTCGACGAGACGGGCGCCGTGATCGGGCTCGTGGGCTGGGGGGCCCGGCCGATGTGGATGATCTGGCTCAGGAGGCGTTCCTGGCCGTGATCGCCAGGATCGGTGAGGGAGAGGGGAGCCCAGACGCCTCGGAGACGTCGAGCCCGAGCCGCGGAGGCTCGGCGGTCATCTCATCGAGACGCTCACATCAGCAGACCCGCTGCTCTGATAGCCTTCCACGACCATCGAGACCTCGTACAAGCTCCCCATGTTCATCCCCAACCTCTCCCATGCATTGAAGTGATTGGCGACGGTGATGGTCCCGCTCGTACGCTTCTCCTTCCGGACGCTCCAGTACTGATAGAACGTCTTGGTACCTTCGATGGAGGGCTGGTTGACCCGCTGGGTCCGATAGATGTCGTAGGTGCCGCCATCGCTGGTGACGGTGCCCATGAACCCCTCCCCGCCCGGGGGACGCCAGCTGCCCCAGCTATCGATGATGTAGTACTCCACGAGCGGGCTCGTCGTCCACCCATAGACACCCAGGTACGAATTGCCGTTCGGCCGGTAGTCGGCGTCGTAGGTCACGATCTGATTCTTCGAGCCGGGCCTGATCCCCTTGCGCCCCAGCAGATTATTGATGTTGCTCCACTCGACGCTGAAGCCATCCGCCGTGTTCGTCAGGCATCCGCTCCCCTGGTCCTTCCAGTACTCATAGGTGAGGCCGCAGTGGTTGCCAGTTTGATTGCTGCAGACCCTCTGGTCGGGTGTCGAGCACGTGTTGGGTGTGCCGCCGCCGCTGCCGCCGCCCGCCCCGCCGCTGCCGCCCGCCCCGCCGCTGCCGCCCGCCCCGCCGGCCCCCGAGCTGCTGCTCGACGACGAGCTCGAGCTGCTGCTCGACGACGAGCTCGAGCTGCTGCTCGACGACGAGCTCGAGCTGCTGCTCGAGGAGGTGGAGCTATCCGAGCCTCCGGTGCCGGTGACCGACACGATCGAAGGCCTGCCGGTGCCTTTCCCGCAGAACCCGAACCTCGCGTTGTCCTTGTTCCAGCTCATGTTCGTGGCGATGAGCTGCCCGGCGGACGAGCCGGACGGATCGAAGTTCGCGCTCCACGAGCCCGTCACCGTCGTGCCGTTGAGGCCGATCACCACGCGCCAGCCGTCCCGGCCGGTCGCGTTCTTGACCGTCACGTCCGCGCAGTAACCATCTTGCCAGCTCGACTGAACGGCGAGGGTCGCCGACGAGCCGTCCGGGCCCTCCAGCGCGGAGTCCAGGAGCTCGATGTCCTCGGCCTCGATGTGCTCGACGCTGCACGCCAGCAGGCCGCATGCGATCGAAGCGGATAAGTAGCCAAGTAAGGGAGCGATGCGCATTTAAGGTTTCTCCATGATCGGACCGGCGGAGTCGCGGGCCTCTGCTCGAGACGGAGTCGTGAACCATCGAGACGCCCGCGAGCCCTCCGATCTTTTGGTTAGAGTTCAAATTTTTTCGACCAGCGTGTCCGTGATCCCGGTAATCCCGATGATCACAGATGCCCCCGCGGGCCTGCGCCGACCACATGCCTGGCAATCACGATGTTTGTCGGACAGATGCTCACACTCAAACACCCCGTGTGATGGGGCCGGGCGCCTGCTCAGATGTAAGCAAGAACAACGCGGGCACGCGGCCGCAAGAAGCAAGCAATCCCGGCAATGGCCTCACTCGGAGTCGCCCCTGGGCGATCCTGCAACCGGCTGCGGCCCCCGGCCGAGGACGGTCCGGACCGCCAAGGGAGATTAGAACATTCACACAAACAGGGGGCGAAAGTCAAGACTCTTTTCTTAGTCGAGGCCGTTTTGCCGCGCTTTGCCGTACAGTGTCCGTTCGGCGTACAGCCACGTTGCGCGCGTGGGTTCGAGCATAGAACCCAGACTCGTTCACTCTCCTGGGAAAGCGACTCTATATCGATAATTGACCCATCATGCGTCGACGGGGCCTCTTCAGTGCCGCAGTCCGCTCGCGGGTGGTGCGGGGCGGCCCTCCGCGCACCGCCCAACCCCGGCCGATCGGGATCATCCGGCCTCGCGGGAAAACTCCACGAAGAACGTTGCCGGACCGCCGGGATCAGCCTGGTGCAGCACCTCGGGCTTGACGAGTCCGGGGGACTCCGGATCGCGCAGCATCCCTCGACCGCCGAGCCCGTCGATGCGATACCGGAGCCGCCCGAAGCTGGGCGGCACGGGCGCCGTCGACATCTCCTCCCCGGCGTCCGGAGGTCTGCGCTGCCTCGTCCAGGCGCCGAGGCGCTGCCCGCCGATGTCCTCGATCACCATGGACCTCGGACATGCGACGAGCTCGCTTCACAGGAGGACCTGCGAGCGCGTACCCTTGCGCGCGCGGCATGCTCGCCGGCCCGGGCGAGCCGGGGTGAAGGCTCGATGGACCACCTCGGGCGACCTGCAACGCAAGACGATCCGCACGCGACCCATGCACGTCCCCCTCCCAGCAGCGAAGCACTCACCACCGATCGCTCTCGTGGCCCTGTGCGCCTCGTGCGCCTTGTGCGCCGCGCCCACACGGGCCGAAGCGCAGTCGGGCCCGCCTCCAGAGTCGCTGTCGCCGTATCCACCGTCGCTGTCGCCGCGTCCACCGTCGCCGTCGACGCCGCCGGCGGCGGTGGAGGCGCCGCCGCCCCGTCCCTCACCGTCGCCGCCGCCATGGCACCAGGGCATCTCCGACGATCGAAAGCAGCAGGCGCACGTGCACTTCGCGGAGGCGCGGGCGCTGCACCGGCGCATGATGCTCGTCGAGGCGCGGGCGAAATACGAAGAGGCGCTGGCTGCCTGGGAGCACCCTGAGCTCCGGCTTTATCTCGGGCGGGTGTTGAGGAGCATCGGGCTGCCGCTCCTGGCCTATGAGAACCTGCGACTCGCCCTGCGATGGGGGCCCGGGGCGCTCGATCCAGAGAAGGAGCAGGAGGCGCGCGCGACGATACGCGCGCTCATGGAGAACGAGCTCGCCGCCATCGAGATCCGCTGCGATGAGCCGGGCGCTGCCGTGCTGCTCGACGGCAAACCTTGGTTCGTCGGCCCCGGCACCGAGCGTCGGATGGTCACGCCCGGAGAGCACATCGTCATGGTGAGGAGGGACGGCTACTCCACGATCGTCAAACCCATCCTCGTGATCGCCGGCAGAGAGGCCTCAGGCCAGCTCGCGCGGCGCGTCGATACCGTCGTTGCCCCGCCGCCGTGGCCCAGGTGGATCCCCTGGGCCGTGCTCGGGGCAGGCGCGGCCCTGGGCGCCGCCGGCGGCGGGCTGATGTGGAGCGGAGAGGCGGACAGGGGCAACCAGGGCGGCGACGACGTCGCGATCGGCGCCTTCATCGCCGGCGGGGCGATAGCGGTCACGGGGACGGTCCTGCTCCTCATGAACAGGCCACAGGCCTACCGCATCCACGATCGGGGCGAGGTGAAGGTCGAGCTCCGGCCCATCGCGTCGCTCGGGGCTGGGGGGCTGTCGGCCCGGCTCGTGTTCTGATCCGGCGGAGCCGGGACGCGCTGGCACGTTGCGCGCGGGCGCATCGAGCGTGCGGCGCATCGAGCGTGCGGCGCAGCGCGACGGCAAGGCGCTCGAAGCCCTCTGCGGTGCCGCCGACGGGTTCTGCGAGGACGAGGCGCGCCCGCGCGCGCCCCTGCCCGGCCCTCCGCCGCCCGGCGCCGCGTTCGAGGCGCTCGGGAAGCAGCGGACGTCGGGTGAGCGGATCCGGCGCTCTACCCCGACCACCGCCTGGGCGCTTCGCTCTGGCGTCGCGCGCGCCCTCCGCGCCCGAATCGCGTCCGGGGCGCGGCCAGGACGGCGGCCGAGCGTGGGCTCGGGGAGCTCGCCCCGCTCGACCCGCGATCCCGGACCGCTGCGCCGACAAGGCGGCGGAAGCGGGCGGACCGGCCCATCATGGGGCGAGGGCGCCGCACCGGAAACGGTCAAAAAAACCCAATGATTTCGCCTGGTAGCCCCGCCCGGACTCGAACCGGGACGCCCGTACGGGCCGCGGATTTTAAATCCACCGCGTCTGCCATTTCGCCACGGGGCCAACTGGTTGATAATGTAGTATATTATCGCTTCGTCCCGCGCCGCACCACCCCCTTCGCTGTCCGTCCCGCTGGCGTGATCCTCGTGCCCTGGGCTCGCCTCGGCGAGGGAAGCTAGCTCGCTGAGGGCCCGCTCTGCAAAGGTCCTGGCCGCCCGGCGGCCCCTGTGGCCCACGACGGAGCTCCGGTGCCCGATCCGATCGGCGGGCCCGATCTCGTTCCGGCCGCTCACGAGCGCGACGGTGATGGACGTCGCGCGCGTGTCGTGCGCGCGCCTGCTGGCGGTCGTGCTTTCCTCTCGAGGCGCAGCGCGCCCGCCCTGGAGGGCGACGTCCCGCGCCTGGCAGGCGCGCCGCCTCGCCGATGCGCGGGCCCCCGCGGGTCAGGAGCCCACAGGAGGCGCCAGCACAGCGGGATCGCGGTGCTGGCCAGCAGCCGCGCGCCCTCGTCGGGGCAGAGGCACGCCTTCGCCATCGCGGAGCCGATCTTGGGGAGGAGGCCGCGGGGGAGCGGGCTGGTCGCGACGAGGAGGCAGGGGAAGACGGCGATTGCCATGAGCCGGTGCAGGAGCTGCGCGATGTGACGGCGCGACGCGGGCGAAATCGGCGGGAGCGCGCGCATGGCGCGGTGACATACAGGGTTCGTGCCTAACAACTTGCCGGTGGGGCCGTGCGCTTCGGCATCGCGCGTGCGGCCGGTCCGGCGGCCCGCTTCTCTACGTAGATCTGCGTATCGTGGGGGGTGCGGGGAACCGGCTAATATCCTCCCAGAATCGAACGGCGCCAGGGTGTTCTCGCCGCCTGTTTACGTGCTACCGGAGGAGGTTTCTGCATGGCCAAGGTAGATGCTTATCATACGAGCACCCGCGAATATCCGCCTGAGCATCGGGAGGTGTATCACGACCAGAGCACCTGCCGATACGGAGAAGAGATCAAGCCCGAGCATCGGCTGAAGGGTACGGGTGGCAAGAGTCACTGCTTCGAATGCCAAAGAATCGGTTAGAGATTCGTCGGGCCCGGAGTGTGCGCCGAGACGACGCTTGCCCCTGCTTTCGTTCCATGTCCGGATCGCGCCATGTTCGTCCACCGCAGTAACCGCCTCGAGTCGCTCCTCGATGAGCTCGCGGCTCTCGTGGCGATGCCGGGGCCGGCGCCCACAGAGCCCGAGGTGATCGTCGTCCAGAGCAAGGGCATGGAACGGTGGCTCGCCTTGGAGCTCGCCCAGCACCTCGGCATCTGGGCAAACGCGCGATTCCCCTTCCCGCGCCGTTTCATCGAAGAGGCCCTCGCGGCAGTGCTCGACGCCCCCGCCAGCGAAGCGCCGCGCTTCACGCCCGAACAGATCGTCTGGTCGATCGCGGCGCTCCTTCCCGATCTCGTCACCCAGCCCGCCTTCGCGGAGCTTCGCGGCTACCTTGAGGGCGATGCGCTCGGCGTCCGGCGCCTCGATCTCGCCGCACGCGTCGCCGACCTGTTCGATCAGTACCCCGTTTACCGCCCGGACCGCGTCCTCGCCTGGGAGGCCGGCGAGGACGATGGCTGGCAGTCGAGCCTCTGGCGCGCCCTCGTCGCACGCGTCGGCGCCACGCACATCGCGCGCCGTGCGGCCGATTTCGCCGCGGCCGCCGCGCGCCTCGGCGAGGCGCCCTCCGGGCTCCCCTGCCGCATCAGCATCTTCGGCATCGGCAGCCTGCCGCCGCTCTTCGTCGATCTGTTCGCCGCGCTCGGACGCCTCATCGAGGTGCACCTGTTTCTCCTCAGCCCCTCTCGTGAGCACTGGGCCGAGATCCGCTCCAGGCGCGAGATCGCGCGCGAGCTCCGCGCCGCGCACCGCAACGGGCCAGCCGCCGAGCCCGAGGAGGCGCTCGCGCTCGCCGAGGGCAACCCGCTCCTCGCCTCGCTCGGCCGCATGGGGCGCGACTTCCAGTTCGTGCTCGAGAGCCGCGTCGATTACGTCGAGGACCCGCGCGATCTCTACGTCGATCCCCTCGCCGCCGGACCGCGGAGCATGCTCGCGGTGCTCCAGTCCGACATCCTGTCATTACGCCACCGCCGCGCCGGGGACCCCGCGACACCGCCGCTCCCTGTCGCGCGCGACGATCGCTCGATCACGATCCACGTCTGTCACGGCCCGATGCGCGAGGTCGAGGTGCTGCGCGACCAGATCCTGGCGATGCTGCACGACGTGCCGGGCCTCGAGCCGCACGACATCCTCGTGATGAGCCCCGATCTCAAGACCTACGCGCCGCTCGTCGAGGCGATCTTCGGCACCGATCCGCGCGAGCGGGACCACGTGCCCTTCCGCATCGCCGACCGCGGCATCGAGGCCGAGAGCCCCGTCCTCGAGGCGTTCTTCGCGCTGCTCTCCGTGGTCGCCGGGCGCGTCAGCGCGAGCGCGGTCCTCGAGCTGCTCGGCCGCGAGCCGATCCGGACCGCCTTCGCGATCGCCGAGGACGAGCTCGATGCCCTTCGCGGCTGGGTCGTCGAGTCCAACGTGCGCTGGGGCATCGACGCCGCGCACCGCGCCCGCTCCAAGCAGCCCGCCTTCCACGAGACGACGTGGCGCTTCGGCCTCGACCGGCTCCTGCTCGGCTACGCCATGCCGGGCGAGGGCCGCGTCCTCTTCCAGGGCACCCTGCCGTTCGATGATGTCGAGGGCAGCGACGGCGACCTGCTCGGGCGCTTCGCCGCTGGCTGCGAGCGCCTCTTCGCCCTGGAGCAGGCGCTCGCCGGCCCGCACCCGGTCGCCGTCCTTCACGAGAAGCTGTCCGCCGCGCTCGATGGCCTCCTCGCGGCGCCAGACGGCCACGCGCACGAGCTCCAGGCGCTCCGTGAGGCCCTCGCCGACCTCGTCGAGGACGCCCGCGAGGCCGGCTTTGACGAGCCCGTCCCGCTCGAGGTCGTGCGCGCGCGGCTGGAGGCGCGCCTCGGCGAGCCGGGCGGGGCCCACGCGTTCCTCGCGCGCGGCGTCACCTTCTGCGCGCTCCTGCCGATGCGCAGCATCCCCTTCCGCGTCGTGTGCCTGCTGGGCATGAACGACGAGATATTCCCGCGCGCCGCGCGCGCCGCGAGCCTCGATCTCATCGCGGAGCACCCGCGGCGCGGCGACCGATCGCCGCGCGACGAGGACCGCTACCTGTTCCTGGAGGCGCTGCTCTCCGCGCGCGACCGGCTCCTGCTCACCTACGTAGGCCAGTCGATGCGCGACCACGCGGAGATCCCGCCGTCGGTGGTCGTCAGCGAGCTGCTCGACGCCATCGACGAGGGCTTCACGCTCGATCCTCCGGCGCGCGGCGCCCGCATCCGACCCGCGCGCGAGCACGTCCTGGTGCGGCACCCGCTACAGCCGTTCAGCCCCGTGTACTTCCGGGCCGGCGGCGACGCGCGCCTCTTCAGCTATGCGGCTCGGTTCTGCGAGGGAGCGCGCGCCCTCATCGACCCCCGCGTCGAGGAGCCTCCGTTCTTCCACGCCCGACTGCGGCCGCCGGACGAGCCGATCACCGCCGTGACGCTCGACCAGCTCAGCGAGTTCTTCAGGAACCCGATGAGGGCGCTCCTGCGCGATCGCATCGGCCTCCGGCTCGAGGAGGGCGACGAGGACGTCCCCGACCGCGAGCCGATGGATCTCTCCCCGCTCGACAAATACCAGCTCGGCTCCGACCTCTTGCGCCGCGCGCTCGGCGGCGACGATCCGCGCGCCGCGTACCAGTACCTGCGCGCGAGCGGCGCGCTGCCGCTCGGCGCGGTGGGCCGGTGCCGATTCGAGCAGAGGCTCCCCGAGATCGAGCGCATGACCGCCGAGATCCGCCGCCACGCCGACGGCGAGCCGCTCGCGCCGCGCGAGATCGATCTCCTCGCGGGCGGCGCGCGGGTGACGGGGTGGCTGCGCGAGCTCTGGCCGGGGGCGCAGGTGCGGTATCGCTTCGGCAAGGTCAAGGCGTCGAACGAGCTCGCGCTCTGGATAAGGCACCTCGCGCTCCAGCTCGCGGCGAAGCCAGGAGACCCGAGCGAGAGCCTCTTCGTCGGCTACGACGGAAAGGTCGAGGTCGTGCGGTATCGCCCGGTGGCCGACGCGCTCGGACACCTGGCTGCGCTCGTGGACCTCTATCGGGCGGGGCAGGAGCAGCCGCTCCCCTTCTTCCCCGAAACCTCGCTCGCGTACGCGAAGGCGCTCGTGAAAGGCCAGTCCGAGGACGCGGCGCGCGCGGCGGCGCGTTCCACCTTCAAGCCGGACGGGGGCCGGGGCGCGGAAGGCAAGGAATCCGCGGATCCCTATATCGCTCGGGTGCTCGGCGGTCGGGATCCGACGGATCCGACGCTGCGCCTCGCCTCCGCCCCCGGCGCTGGGGCGTCTCCGGAGCACGGCTTCGCCGAGCTCGCAGCGACGGTGTTCCGGCCGCTGATCGAGCACCGGGAGGAGGGTTGAGGTGGAGAGGTTCGACGCCCTGCGGACCCCGCTCGCCGGCAGCCTCATCGAGGCGAGCGCCGGGACGGGAAAGACGTACACGCTCACCACCTTGTTCCTGCGATTGCTCCTGGAGAAGGGGCTATCCGTCGGCGAGATCCTGGTCGTGACGTTCACCAAGGCGGCGACGGCGGAGCTGCGTGACCGCATCCGCGGGCGCCTCCGCGAGGCGCTCGCGGCGCTGTCGGACGAGCGCGCCGCGGGCGACGAGGAGCTCGCCGCGCTCGTCCGCGAAAGCCGCGATCCCGCCCGCGACAAGGCGCACGTCGTCCAGGCCCTCCGCGCGTTCGACGAGGCGGCGATCTTCACGATTCACGGCCTCTGCCAGCGCATCCTCGCCAACCACGCCTTCGAGAGCCATGCGAGCTTCGACGCCGAGCTCGTCGCCGACCAGGGCGCCTTGCTGGACGAGGTGGCGTCGGATTACTGGGCCGAGTCGCTGTACCAGGCGCCGTCGAGCTGGGTCCGCCATGTCCTCGGCGCCAGGATCTCGCCGGAGAGCCTGGCGCAGCTCGCGGCAGCGGCGGGGGACGACCCCGAGGTGCCGGTCCTCCCGGAGCCGCGCGCCCCCGAGGCGATGGAGTCAGCCCTCGAGGCCTTCGGGGCGGCGCGCGACGAGGCGGCGGCCATCTGGCGCGACGAGCGCGAGCGCGTCATCGAGCTGCTCGGACCCCTGGACCAGCGGCAGTACAACCGGAAGCACGTCCCCCAGTGGGCGCGCGAGATGGACCGCACGCTCCTCGACGACGAGACGGGCTCGCTGCCGCTGTTCAAGCAGTTCGAGAAGTTCGAGAAGTTCACCACGCAGAGCCTCAAGAAGGGCGCGAAGAAGGGCCAGAGCCCGCCCGACCACCCGTTCTTCAATGCGTGCGACAGGCTACGGAACGCGGCCGACAAGGCGACGGCGGCGATCGACGAGCGCATCGTCGCCTTCAAGCGCGATTTCGTCCAGTTCGCCCGGCGGGAGGTCCGGCGCCGCCGCGAGGCCACGCGGACGCAGAGCTTCGACGACCTGCTCCACAAGCTCGACGCCGCGCTCCGCGGCCACGCCGGCCCCGCGCTCGCGGCCGCGGTGCGCGGCCGCTACAGGGCGGCGCTCATCGATGAGTTCCAGGACACCGACCCTGTCCAGTACCGCATCTTCCGCGCCATCTACTCCGGCCCCGCGGCCGGGTCGCTGTTCCTCATCGGCGATCCCAAGCAGGCCATCTATTCCTTCCGCGGCGCGGATGTCTTCGCCTACCTGCGCGCGGCGCGGGACGCCGAGGAGCGGCGCTTCACGCTGGACACCAACTACCGATCCGATCCCGATCTCGTGGCGGCGGTCAACGCGGTGTTCGCCCGCGCCCGCGACCCGTTCCTGCTCGGCGAGATCGGCTTCGTCGAGGTGAACCCCGCGCCGGGAGCGACCGCGCGGCTCAGCGTGCCCGGCGCTCGGGTGGCCCCGCTGCGGCTGCTGTTCGTCGCGCGCGAGGGGCGCACGGACAAGCCCACCGCGCAGCTCACCAAGGACTGGGCTGGCCACAACCTGCCTTCTGCGGTCGCCGCGGACATCGCACGGTGGCTCCAATCCGGGGCCACCCTCGACGGGCGCCGGCTCTCCCCGGGTGACATCGCGGTCCTCGTGCGCAAGAACAGCCAGGCCGCCGCCGTGCAGGAGGCCCTCCGCGCGCTGCGCATCCCGAGCGTGCGCCAGGGCGACGTCAGCGTCTTCGACGCCCCCGAAGCGCGCTGCGTCCAGCACGTCCTCGCGGCGATGGTCGAGCCCTCGTACTCCGGCGCGGTGCGCCTCGCGCTGAGCACGAGCCTGTTCTCCCTGAGCGCGGACGAGATCCACGCGCTCGATGCGGACGACGGGGCCTGGGAGGCGTGGGTCTCGCGCTTCCAGCGCTGGGCGCACCTCGCCCGCGACCGTGGCTTCATCACGGCCTTCCGGCGGATGCTCGACGAGCAGGACGCGCCGGCCCGGCTGCTCCGCCTCGTCGACGGGGAGCGGCGGCTCACCAACCTCCTTCACCTGGCCGAGCTCCTCCACGTCGCCTCGACGCGCGAGCACCTCGGCCCGGCGGGTCTCCTCCGGTGGCTCTCCACGATGCGCCGGAGCAAGGGCGCCCGGGACCGGCTCGGCGCCGAGGCCGCGCAGATCCGGCTCGAGAGCGACGATGTCGCCGTGAAGCTCGTGACGATCCACAAGAGCAAAGGGCTCGAGTACCCCGTGGTCTACTGTCCCTATCTCTGGGAGGGCGTGCGCCGCCCCCAGGATAAGATCGGTCCGATCAGCTTCCACGATCCCGCGGACGAGCACCGGCGCAAGCTCGATCTCGGCTCCTCACAGAGAGAGGAGCACAAGAGGCTCGCCGAGCGCGAGGAGGCCGCCGAGAACCTGCGCCTACTCTACGTCGCGCTGACGCGGGCCAAGCACCTGTGCTCCGTCGTGTGGGGGAATTTCGACAGCGCGGAGACGTCGGCCCTCGGATATCTGCTCCATCAAGGACCGGCGTCGGAGGGGGATCGATTCGAGTCGACGAAGCAGCGCATCAAAACGCTGGATGACGATGAGCTATTCGAGGAGCTGAAGGAGCTCGTCAAGACCACGGCAGGCGCGGTCGCCCTGGAGCAGCTCACGCTCGATCCCGGCCCCCCCTACACACCACCCCCCGACGCAGGTGGCTCGCTCCGCGCCCGGGCCGTATCCCGATCGCTCGCCTCGTGGCGGAGGACGAGCAGCTTCTCCGGCCTCATCAAGACAACCACCGCCGCGGTCCCGACGCCGCTCGAATCCGAGGGCCGCGACCACGACGAGGCCGAGGCGAAGGCGATCGTCGAGGAGGCCCCCTCACCGCCCGCGGTCCCCGCGCACGGGACCCCGGTCCTGCTCCACGCCTTCCCGCGAGGCCCCGGCCCCGGCGACATGATCCACAAGATCCTCGAGCTCGTCGATTTCGCGGCGCCCGAAGCCGACGTCTCGGCCTGCGTCGCGCGGCAGCTCAGCCGCTTCGGCCTGTCCGTCGCGACATGGCAGCAGACCTTGACGCGCGCCGTGCTCGGCGCGCTCGCCACACCGCTCCCGGCCCCGTGGGCGCCGGACGCGGCGCCGTTCGCCCTCCGGGACGTTGCCCGCGGAAAGCGCCTCTCCGAGCTCGAGTTCGTCTTCCCGGTCGCAGGGCGCCGCCCCGACGGCACGGGGGAGCCGTTCACCCAGAGGGCGCTCGCCGATGTCTTCGCTCGGCACGCGCCGCCGCCGATCCCGAGCGATTACGCGGAGGCGCTCCGGAGCCTGCCGTTTCCGCCGCTCGATGGATTCCTGCGCGGGTTCATCGATCTCGTATTCGAGCACGAAGGGAGGTATTACGTGGTCGACTACAAATCGAACTTCCTCGGTCCCCTCCCCTCCCTGAGGGATCCCCTTGTTCTTCGCGGAGCCGGGAATCCATCGCCCGGCGGGTGGTTGATGCGGCATGATGCCGCCCGTGACCGTTGCCGATTCGCTTTCGACCCAGAAGCCCGACCGAGAGAAGCTCGGCCTGGAGCACACCCGCGAGTTCGTGGACCGCGTCTTCGGCCCCGATCTGCATGCCCTGCGCGTGTTGTCGCTGGCCAACGGCGTCGCCGGGGTTCTGAACGCCGCCGTCCTGTCGATCCACGCCATCGGGCAGGCCTACGCGAACGTGGCGAAGATCGCCGCCAAGAGCGGCGTCAAGCAGGTCGACCGCATGTTGGGTAACGACGCCCTGTCGCTCGACATCGTGCTGGCGCGCTGGGTCCGGTTCGTCGTGGGAGAGAACGCGTCGATTCTCATCGCCCTCGACTGGACCGACTTCGACAAGGACGACCACACGACGCTCTGCGCCTACATGGTGACGACCCACGGTCGGGCGATGCCGCTGGCTTGGAAGACGGTGAAGAAGTCGGCGCTGAAGGATCAGCGCACCGGACATGAACTGGAGATGGTCGAGCGACTGCACACCTGGCTGCCCGAGAACGTGAACATCACGCTCCTGGCCGACCGGGCGTTCGGCTACCAGGAGCTCTACGCGCTCTTGGAAGCGTTCGGCTGGGACTTCGTCATCCGGTTCCGAGGCTGCATCCTCGTCGAATCGGCCGAGGGCGCGGTGCGTCCCGCCGAGGACTGGGTGCCGTCGAACGGCCGGCCGAAGTTGTTGGTCGGCGCGCGAGTGACGGACAAGCGTGCCGCCGTGGGCGCCGTGGTGCTCGTGAAGGCGGCGCGCATGAAGGAGGCATGGTGCCTGGCGACGTCGCTCGCGACCACGAAGGCGGCGGAGGTAGTCAAGCTCTATGGCCGGCGGTTCACGATCGAGGAGACCTTCCGCGACACCAAGGACCTCCACTTCGGCATGGGGCTGTCGGCGACGAACATCCGCGATGCGGCCCGGCGCGATCGGCTCCTGCTGCTGGTCGCCATGGCGCACACGCTCTTGACGCTGCTCGGCGCCGCCAGCGAGGCCTCCGGGCTCGATCGAACTCTGAAGGTCAACACGGTCAAGAAGCGAACGCACTCGCTCTATCGCCAGGGGCTGTACTGGTATCACTGCATCCCCACGATGCGGGAGGAGTGGCTTCGCCGCCTGGTGGATGCCTTTGACCGCATCGTCCGCGAGCATGCGTTCTTCAGCCATTTCTTCGAGGTCAAATGGTGGAGTAGACCCCAGCCCGCCGTGCATGACGCACGGGCCAGCAGCCCCTCATTAAACCGTACGTGCGGATCTCCCGCATACGGCTTCCCTCGACGTTCACGTTGTGCCCCTTGAATGTGCCAGTCGGAGCGCCCGGGGGAGGTAAAACCGCTCCAGACCGTGCTGGTCATAGAGTGTTCCCCGGTGCGTGAGCGACCACGCCGGGCGACGGAGGGCGTGCTTGCGCGCCCACCATCGCGCCATGCGCTGCTGCACGAAGTAGTCGAGATCGGCAAGCGCCCGAGGACGGACCTGTCGGAAGTAGTTCCGAGCACCCCGAATGTAGCCGTTCAGATCAGCGATCATCGCCTTTAGGCTCATCCAGGTGCGTCGTGTCCTCCGACGGATCTCGTCACGGATGCGCTTCGCGGTCTTGCCGGCAAGGTCAAAGACGTAGGGCCGATACCGCCAACGCACCTGATGGCCAAGGAAGGCGAAATCCTCCTTCCGGGCGTTCAGGATGCGCGTCTTCTCGGGATGCAGCACCAGCCCGAGTCGGCCCACGATCTTCTCCACCCACGCCATCTCTTTGTCCGGCTTACGAGGCGTGAGCACCACGAAATCATCCGCATACCGGATCAGTCGTCCTGCGAGTTCTCCTCGTTCGACCCGTCGCCGGAAGTTTCGATCCAAAAGGTGCAGATACAGGTTCGCCAATAGCGGCGAGATGACGCCGCCTTGCGGCGTCCCCTGTCGGTTCCGCCGCGGGTGGCCGCCCTCCCGCTCCTGTACGATGGGCGCTTCGAGGAAGCGCTTGATCAGCGCCAACACCGCGCCATCAACGACACGCTCCGCAACTGCCTTCATTAGGTGGTCATGCGGAATTGTGTCGAAGTAAGCGCTGAGATCGGCGTCAATCACCCAGCCCATCCCCTGCTCCAGCGCCTCGCGCATTGCCCCCAGCGCTTGGTGGGCGCTTCGCTTCGGACGGAAGCCGTACGAATCCGGCTCGAAATCCGCCTCGAAGATCGGCTCCAGCACCAGCTTGAGCGTCGTTTGCACGATGCGGTCGCGGATATTGGGAATGCCTAACGGCCGCTCCCCGCCGCTCAGCTTCGGGATGTACACCCGTCGGACCGGTCCCGGTCGATACATCTTCGCTTTCAGTTCATGGTGCAGCTCCTCCAGCAGCGCCGTCGCTCCGTTCGCCTCGATCATCTCGAAGGTCATGCCGTCGGGTCCTGGAGCACCTCCGTTGGCTTTCGCCAGCGCATAGGCGTGGACCAAGATGTCCGGCCGGCAGACCTTGTCGTAGAGCGCGTAGAAGCGGAACTTCGGCTCCTTCTTGGCGCGCAGGTACAGCGCCCGTTGCAGTTCCCGGATCTTTGTCGGCGTTCCTAGTGTTGCCACAATCGCCTCTCCTTCCCCGCAGGGGTCGCATCGTCGAGCAGGGCCCCTTCCCTCCGGCGGCTTTCACCGCCTTCTTCGGTACTACGAACCCTTCCGACTCCTCGCCGGCCCGACCATCTCGGCTTGCGACCTTGAATGATCCGTTGCAGTTGCCAGCCACACCGGGCGAGGTCTCCCGTGTTCAGCGCGTTCCTGTTGCGACGTGCTGCCCCTGCTACCCCGGGAGAGCGCAGCGGTGCGTTGGTCGAGCACCTTCCCGCCACGTGCTGCCTTCGCCGATTCCCCTAGCGGCTCGGCCTCTCCGTTGATTGACGAGGCTACATCTGGGTTCGCTTCGCGCTGCGGCCCGTCGCTTCGCAGCCGTGGATTGCCGCCCACAGCTTTCCGGCCCCGCTTCTGCTGGATACCTCGCGGCATCACGCAGGGGACCTGGCTACCTATCTTCTCGACTTTTGACAGGGTGAGCTCCTTTCATCTCACAAGGAACGCGCCGCTTTCACGGCGCACAGGGGATGCCTCAGCCTTCGTGGAACACACCGAGGGAAGAACGTTGTCGGAGCGTTGAAGTTTCAGTTTTCCAAATCCAACACGCTCACGGATGACGCCAGACTCAATGTTGCCACCATCATGCATCAGCACGTTGAGACATACCTGCTTGCTGCTGGAGATGTCGCCAGCGCCAGGCACTGCGCCGTACTGGACGTCTTCACAAAGAGTTGGCATCGGGCCCCGACTGCCTTCCGGGTACGCCGAAACACCGTCGCAGCAGCGTGCCAAGAGGTGGCCCTTTGGTGGTCCGCTGTGTGAGGACTATTCCGGAAGGCTAACGAGCCGCTGCAGCGTACGAGCGGCGCAAGCGCTCGCTGTCGATCGTCAGAGACAGAGCCAGTTCACGATTGATAAGCGGGAGGTAGAGGTGGTAGCGTACAGAAATAGAAGCGGCAACTCTGGAGTATTGTCTTACGAGATCGGCGCCGAAACTATCACGGTTGAATTCAGAGACAGAAGTTGTTATCTGTACAACTACACGAGCGCTGGAAGAAGCAATATCGAAACAATGAAGAAGCTGACCGTCAATGGCCATGGATTAAACGGATTCATAAATCGTTATGTAAAGTTCATGTATGCCAAGAAAATAAGATAACAACGCCCAGACTCAGACTTGTGCTTCGCTCATACGAATCGATGCGACCTAGCTCTCGCCGGCCTTTCGCCACCGAGGGAGACGCTCTATTTCATGGAGCGTCGACTGGACCCTTGCACCGGCCGATTCTCTCCGATGTCTCCTTGATTAACGCGTGCGCCGAGTCCGGCGTGCGCGCCGCTCGGAACGAGGCTTGCGGCGCGCTCAGCAACCCGCTGATGAGCGCATCTGCCTTGCGTGGGTGACGCCCCGGGTCAATCCCCGCCCCGGCCCACCTCGCGAAAGCGCACCTCCACGCGCTTCGCCCCGAGCTGCGTCGCGAGCGCCGTGATCTGCCGCTCGGCCTGCGCCCTCGCCCGCGACATCACGTCCCCCTCGAGCGCCGCCTTCTCGATCGCGGCCGTCGCCTCCCTCCGGGCTCGCGCCTCGAGCTGCTCGTTGCGCCGCGCGAGCAGGCTCGTCGACCGCGTGTAGACGTACGTCTCGTCCTCGTCGAGCCGGGTGGAGAACACCTCCGGCGCCGGCAGCGTGATCCGCGCGACGCCGGTCTCCGGATCCATCGCGATGTCGCCCTCGCCGAGCCGCGCGAGGTCCACGCCGATGGTCACGTGGCCGACCGCGACGAGCAACAGGGCGTCGGTGGCCTGCACCAGGCCGAAGAGGCGGCTCTGCCTGTCGGCCAGATCCACGACCTTCTCGACGTGCACCTCCGTGGTCTCGAGCCGCGACAGGTCGCGGATCGCGATGAGCAGCGCCGGAGACGGCCGCGCGACCACGGTGTCCGCCGGCCCGCGAGCGCCGAGGCGCGGCGCCACCACGAACGCGCCGAGCCCCACCGCCGCGAGCAGCGCGACGCAGGCCAGCGCGATCTGCGCGGCGCGGCCCAGGGGCGCGCGGGGGCGCGGCGCACGAACGACCACCGAAGCGTAAGGATCCTGGATCGGGCCTTCCATCAGGGAGCAACCTCGGAGAGCAGCCTCGGAGGACCACGCGCGCGGAAGGCGCCCGCGACAGCTCGGCCTGTGCACGGACCAGGCTGAGCCGCGCGTCCTCTTCGAGAGATCTGAGAACAGGAACGCCGGAAGGCGAGGAGAAATCGAACCGGGCCCGCTTCCCAGGGCAGGTTGGCGGGGATCGCCCGGCGTCGCGCCGGCCTCGGCCGCGACACCGGACCCAGCCGCGCGCCGGATTCAGCCGCGCGCCGGCCTCGGCCACGCGCCGGCCTCGGCCGCGCACCGGACCCAGCCGCGCGCCGGCCTCGGCCCAAGCCTACCTCAGCGCACCGCCAGCCTCATCCTCGCGCCAACGTCAGCGTCCCGCCAGCCTCCGCCTCGCGCTTGCCCTCACGCCGCGGGCGCCGTGGATCGCAGGACCGCCGGCGCCGCCTCGCCGCCCGAGAGCGCCCGCTCGAGCGTGCCCTCGTCGACCTCGCCGTCGGCCGCCTGCTCGAGCGCGATCCGGACGTCGCAGCTCGCGCAGCCCTCGGCCGCGACCCGCAGCCGCTCCGCCGTCGCGCGGTCGCGCGCGGAGGAGAGCGCGAGCGCGGCGCCGATGCGGAGCTCGGCCGGCGCGCCGCCGGCCTCGAGCACCGCGAGCGCCTGCTCCCGCGTGAGCTTCGCCGTGCGGTAGTCGGCGCCGGCCTCGGCCACGAGGCAGCGCAGCGCCGCCCGCCACGCCGGCGCGGTCCGCCCGCGGCGCTCGAGGAGCGCGCCGGCGCCCCCCGCCTCGGGATGATCGTCGCGCCCGATGCGCTCGCGCAGCAGCCGGAGCAGGTGCTCGCGGCGCCACTCGGCCAGCACCATGCTGAGCCCCGTCTCCGTCGGGTCGCGCAGCAGCTGCGGCGGGACGATGGTCAGCGCGACCTCCTCGCCCCCCCGGAGCACGAGCTCCACCCCGAGGCAGGTCTCGTCGACCCGCTCGATGCTGCGGAACGAGATGAAGCGCTCGCCCCCGTCGCTCCGGATCGAGACGCCATCGTGGCCGACCACCAGCACGCGGCGCCCGGAGCCCTCCCGGAGCAGCGCCGCGAGCGCCCACGCCGCGACGCCCGTGACGACGCCGAGCGAGATCGCCACGTCGAGATCGATCACCGCCCAGCAGACCAGGGTCACGAGCGCCGCGACCCCCACGAACAGACGGCGCCCGAGCGGCAGCGGCGCGCCGTACAGCCGGGCGCTCCAGGTGCCGCGCGCCCGCCCGGTCGCGATCGCGCCGAGCAGCCGCTCCGCGTCGCCCGGCTCATCGAGGCGCACGCGGATGATGTCGCCGTCGTCGGTCCTCAACGCGACCTCGCCGCCGGAGCTCGACAGCCGGGCGCTCGTCAGGGAGGCGAGCGGGAACGAGCTCCGGTCGCCAGGATGCTCGATCGAGAGCGCGCCGCCCACCCGGACGACCGCGGCGCCGGAGGAGCCCACCACCGCCCGGAGCCAGGCGAACGGCGTGTAGATCAGGCACGCCAGGCCGAGCAGCCCGAGCACCGCGCCGAGCGTCGCGAACAGCATCACCAGGCCGAAGGCCAGCGGCTCGGCGAGCGGCACGATCAGCCGGGCCGCGGAGAACAGGATGAGGAGCCAGGTGAGCGTCGCGGTCAGGAACCGGCCGAGGGCGCGGACGCTCGCGTAGGGCTGGACGACCACCCCGCAGCGCTTGAACACGCCGTCACTTCCAGCGGTTCCTGCCACCCCTTCACGGTGAGCGCACCCGCCCTCCATTTCAAGCGCACAGCGCGATTCCAACGGGAGAGGAGCGCCCGGTCCGCTGCGCGGCCTCAGCGGTAAAGGTGCGCCCGGCCCATCGCGCGATTCCAGCGAAAATTCCAGCGAGAGAGGAGCGCCCGCGCCGCCGCGGCGGCCACCCTCCGGCCGTCCTCAGTACGCGTCCGCCGGGGCGCGCGCGTCCGCGGGGAGCGAGAGCGAGACCATCGCCACCGCCGCGTCCCCGCCGTCGAGCCACTGGTAACGCGCCAGGTTCGACAGAACACGGCCCACGTACTTGCGCGTCTCGTCGTAGGGGATCCGCGCCACCCACACGTCGGTGTCCCTGTCGATGCGGCCCTCGAGCCAGTGCGACACGGCCTTCGGCCCCGCGTTGTACGCGGCCGTCGCGAGCGGCAGGCTCCCCTGGAACGTCCGGAGCAGCTTGCCGATGTAGAAGCCGCCGAGGCGCAGGTTCACCGGCGCGCTCTTGAGCTGCCCGAGATCGAAGCCGAGCGAGAGCTCGCGCGCCGCCTTCCGGGCCGTCGCCGGCATGAGCTGCATCAGCCCGACCGCGCTCGCGGGGCTTACCACCACCGGATCGAACGCGCTCTCCTGCCGCATCAGCGCGTGGACGAGCCCCTTCGGCAGCCCGTGCTGCGCCTCCAGCGCGCGCACCTCGCCGAGGTACGGCGCCGGATAGACGCACTCCCACGCCCAGCGCTCGGCCTCCGAGGGCGCGCGCTGCAGCGCCGCGGCGGAGATCGCCCGCGTGCCCACCCGGTAGCGCCGCTTCGCGGGCGAGAGCAGCGCGTACATCTTGCAGAGCGCCTCGCTCTCCTGCCCCTCGTAGGCCGCCGTCACCTCCCGCTCGTTCTCGGCGAGGTAGGTCTCCGCGTCGCCGTCGAGCCCCATCGACGCGAGCAGCGCCGCCGCCGGCGGCAGCTTCACCTCGAGGGGCCGAGCGTCCTTGCTCGACGCCGAGCCGAGCAGCGGCGGAATGGGCGCGCCCACCGCCGCGAGGCGCGACCGCGCGAGCAGCGCCCCCCACGAGAGCGGCTGCTCCCGCATCACCTCGGTCCAGATCCGCACCGCGCCGCCGCGGTCGCCCCCGCGCAGCGCCGCGAGCCCCGCGAGCTCGCGCAGCCTCGCCGCCTCGACCGCGCGCGCGCGGCGCGCGAGCTGCTCCAGCGGCTTGCGCGCCCCCCCGGCGCCCTTCGTCGACAGCATCGCGAGCGCCCGCTCGAAGCGCGCCTCCGCGCGCCGCGCGCTCCGCGGGTAGGCGGCGAGGAACCGACCGTACTGCGCGACCGCCTCCGTGTAGCGCCCGACCTGCATGAGGAGCTGCGCCGCGAGGAAGCTCGAGAGCTCGCCCCAGCGGGTCCTCCGGAACCTGCGCGCGACCGCGAGGTGCTGCTCGATCGCCTCGCCCTCGCGGTGGAGCCGCGAGAGCGACCGCGCCGCGAGGTGGAGCTGCTCCGCCTGGCGCGCGGACGGCGACGCCGCCCCCTTGAGGAACGCCTCCGCCGCGCCCGCGTAGTCGCGCGCCCGGTACAGCGCCGTGGCGCGGCGGTGGTGCAGCTCCGCCGCCGGCACGCCCGACAGCTTGTCGAGCTCGGCGATCGCGTCGGCCGCGCGGCCCGCGGCGACCATCGCGTCGACCGCCTGGAGCCGCTCCCCCGGCGAGGCCTGCCCCGGCGCCGCGGCGAGGAGCGCCGCGGCCTCGCGCCCGTCGGGCGACGACGGCGCGTTCTTGACGATCCACCGGAGGTCCACGAGCGCGAGCTCCGCCGCGGCGGCCTTCGACCTGCCCTTGTCCGCCGGCCGCTCGGGCGCGTCGTGCACGGCGAGCTGGACGCGCGCCCGCGAGAGCCGCGCCGTCGCCTCGTCGCGCGACCTGCGCGCGCGCTGCGCCGCGCCCACGGCCCGGTCCGCGAGCGCGCGGGCCCGCTCGAGGTCGCCACCCTTCCTGTAGGCGGTCGCCGCCCGCGCCAGATCGAGCGCGCTGCCCGAGGCCTCGTAGTACGCCGCCGCGGCGAGGAACGGCCCCACCTCGAGCGCCGCCGCCGCGCGGTAGCGCGCCACCTCGCGCGCGAGCAGCGGCAGCGCCTGCTCCAGGCCGTGGAGCAGCTCCACCGTCTTCTCGTGATCGCCGAGCTCGAACGCGACGCGCGCCCGCGCGTACTTCATCGACGGCAGCGCCCGCTGCTCGAGCGGCATCGCGTCGATCCGCTCCGCCGCCTCGGCCCAGCGCTCGAGCCGCACCGCCTCGACCCACCCGCCGTCCAGCGCGGGCGACTCGCCCTGCGGGGCGGTCGCGGCCGCCGCGGGCGGCCCGGCCGGCGGCGCGAGGCGCGCGGTGCTCTGCGACGGCGGCGGCCCGGCCGTGCGGTGCTCGGCGCAGGCGGCGAGCGAGAGGCCGAACAGGCACGTCGCGGCGAGCCGGCGGCGCGCTTCCCGTGATGACGGCTTCGGTAGCGACGGAGCCCGATTCATGGCCGACCCGGCGCGGTGGACGATCCGCCGGCAGCGCGCCCCGTGGACGGAGCCCCGCGGGGCGGCGGCCTCCGCGCGCAGGCCGCTCGCGCCGCAGCGCTCGCGCTGCCGACCCCTCTAGCTAGCAAGCTTCCGCGCCCTGTCGCAAACAAAGTGTGGCGTCCGACGCGATCCACCGCTTGCCGATCTCGACGTCCTCCTCGAACAGGAACGCCGCGATCTCATCGAGCGAGCCGGCCCGGTTCGGCGGAGCACCGAGCCGCAGCGCCGCGGCCTTGCCGAACGCGGCGGCCACCGGGTGGGGCGAGCTCGCGAGCCGCAGGAGATCGGGCACGAGCTCCGTCGCCCCGAGCACGCCCGCGAGGATGGCCGAGAGCGGCCGCGGATCCGCGGGGCAGCCGTGGCTCGACGTGAGCGCCGCGCGCAGCACCGCGACCGTCTCCGGCGCCGCGCCCCGCGCCGCGGCGGCGCGGTAGCCGCCCGCCGGCAGCGCGAGCCGCGCCGCGCCGCAGCTCGTCACGCACGCGGCGTCCGCCGCTCGCAGCAGCGCCGCGGCGACCGGCTCGGTCACGCCGTCGCCGAGCGCCGTCACCCCCTCGATGTCGCCCGCGACCGGCCGTGCCGCCTCCTGCGCGTAGCCGTCGAGGTTCGCGAGGAGCCGCTCCAGGTTGACGGCGCCCGCGGCGCGGCCGGCCAGCACGTCGCGCTCGGTGTGCACCGTCACGAGGCTCGACACGACGGCCGGCGTCCCGCCGCGCATCGTGTGCGACACGTCCACGCTCACGCGCCGCACGGCGGGCCACCGCAGCACCCGCGGCGCCGTGTCCGGGTCGACGAGGACGCCCCAGGGCACGACGGCCATCGTCACCTCGCGCGCGCCGCGCCGGGCCGAGATGCGCTGCCCGGCGCGCGCGAGGGTGAGCGCGCCGATCGCGCTCCCCATCGCCATGAGCCCCAGCGAGAGCGTCTGGCTGCCGGCGCTGAAGAGCGCCGCGGCGACGCCCGCGAGCCCCGCCGTCCCCGCCGCGGCGAGCGCCCCGGTCGAGCCGGGATCCGGGTGGAGCCCGACGTAGCGAAAGTCCGGCGGAGGCAGCTTGCGCAGCACGGTGAGCACCCCAGAGGACGACTCTAGGCCGCCGCGCCCCGGCGCGCCACCGGATGCGCGGCGGCGCCGCCCGCGGGCGGCGCTGCGCGCCGGGTGGCGTGCGGCGCTCCGCGCGCGCGCCGCGCGGTGGTAGCTTCGACCGCGGTGCTGCTCTCCCGCGTCCGCCTCGCCCATGTCGGCCCGTTCGACGACCTCTCGCTCGGCTTCGAGGACGCCGCCGGCGCGCCGCGTCGGCTCGTGGTCCTCTTCGGCGGCGACGGCGTGGGCAAGACGTCGATCCTCTCGGCGATCGCGTCGACGCGGCCCGGGTACGCGGTCGCCCAGCCGAGGTCGCGCGGGGAGGACGGCCCGCCGTCGGCCGTGGTCGCCGACTGGGTGCTCGGCGTCGACGACCCGGCGCGCGCGCACCCGCTGCGCGTGGCGAGCCCGAACGCCCGCCTCGACGAGCCCGAGGAGGCGGCGGTCGTGCGGCGGAGGGAGCAAGCGCTCTTCGATCGGCGCGCGGCGGAGGGCGGCTTCGTCCTCGTCGCGCTCCCGGGCGCGCGCTGGTTCTCTCGCGCGTCGATCGTGCTGACGGCGCCCGAGCGCAGCGTCCTCCGCTACGACGTCCGCGCGGTCGCGGGCTTCGACGACGCGACGCGCGCCGATCTCGCCCGCGAGACGAAGCAGGTGCTCTCGTTCGTCCCCCTCGCCGCCGCGGTCGCGCGCGGCCGGCCGGAGGGCAGGCCGGACGCGCGGGCGGCGCGCTTCGATGCGCTCGAGCGCGCGCTCCGGGAGGTGCTCGCGGTGCTGCTCGAGGGCACCGGCGCGGCGTACCTGGGCGTCGATCCGCTCCGGCTCGAGCCGGTCTTCGAGCGCGCGGGCGGCCAGCGCGCGGACTTCGACGACCTCGGGCGGAGCGCGCGGCACATCGTCGCGTTCGGCGCGCTCTCGCTCCGCGCGCTCGCGGCCGCGCACCCGGGCGTCGATCCGCGCCTGGCCGAGGGCGTGGTGCTGATCGACGACATCGAGGCGCAGCAGCCGCTGCACCGCCAGCGCTCGCTCACCTCGCGGCTGCGCGCGGCGCTGCCCAACGTGCAGTGGATCGTCACGACCTCATCGCCCGCGGTCGCGCTCGGCTGCGAGCTCTCCGAGGTGATCGCGCTCCGCCGCGACCCCGCGTCCGGACGCGTCGAGCTGCACCAGGGCCCCGACGCCGTCCTTCACTAGCTAGTAGTTCGTAGGGCGGCGGTCACGCCAGCGGGACGGCGAGGAGCACGATCTCCTTGCCGCGCACCTCGATCTTGTAGCGCATCGGCTTGCCGTGCTTCTGGCCGAGCTCCTGCTCGCTCGCCTTGAGGCGGGCGACGAAGGCGTCGCGGGTGATGTGATCCACCGGGTTGCCGAGCGAGCGCTTCGCGGCGATGTACTCGCGGAAGATGCGCGCATAGTACGCGTCCTCCGGCTCCTCGAGCAGCGCCTTGGCGTCGGCCGGGATCTCGTCGGCGGACAGCGCGGCCATCCGCTCGTCGACCTCGAGCGCGTCCCGGAACGACGCCGACGCGGGCGCGCGCGACGGCCGCCCGTCGGCGTCGGTCTCGTCCTCCTGCACGCCGAGGAGCTGGTTGAGGAGCGAGTTCAGCCGGAACACGAGCCCGCCGAGCTCGGCGTGCTCGATCCCGAACCGGAGGTCGGTCCGGCCGTTCATGATGGCGAGCAGGCCGTCCTCGATCTCGGAGATCGGCCGCGAGACGTACGCGTCCAGGAAGTAGGCGGCGACCACGACCAGCACGAGCCCGAGCGCCGTGACCCCGAGCACCGGCCAGAGCAGCGCGCCCGCGGTCCCCGGCGCCTTGAGCTCCGCGATGCTGAGGAGCACCGCCCGCCGCCCGTCGCCGTAGCCGTCGAGCGCCTGCCCCACGGCGCGGTACTCGGCCGGCAGCCCGCCGATGTCGACCATGCGCCCGGAGCCCAGCGCGTGCAGGGCGCCGTCCTTCGCGGGCGACGCCGTGAGCGCCGAGACCAGCTGGGGCGAGGCGTCGCGCGACTTCGCCACCACGTCGAGCCCGTCGCCCGACTGCACCGCGACGACGAGGATCCGGCCGCTCGTGCGCTCGCTCGCGTTGCTCAGCCGCTCGTCGTTCAGCGCGGTGCCCACCGCGACGGCGCCGACGATCTGCCCGGCGTCGTCGCGGACGGGCGCGTAGGACGCGAGCAGCTGCTCGTTGCGCGCCCGGCTCACCCACACGTCCGAGCCGGTCACGCCCTGCTCGATCGCGCGCTTCAGCGACGGGTAGACGGCGCCGAGATCGTCCCCCCGCATGAGGGCGGACGCGTTCCGGCCGAGGACCACGCCCTTCCTGTCGACGAGGACCACGAGCGAGGGCGGGGTCTTGGCGAGCTCGGGCGATGCGGCGACCGCCTCCCGGATCGCGTTGGCCGCGCTCGTGGCGGCCTCGGCGCGCGCCGGGGCGGTGCCCGCGTTGAACGGCTCGCGGAGCCTCGGGCCGCTCGCGTGCGAGGCGAGCCAGCGCTCCAGCACGAGGCCGTCGACCTGGAGCTGCGCCATGGCGGCCGCGAGGGCGCGGGGCGCCTCGCCGGAGGCGGAGATGCTCCCCAGGGAGGCGCGCGCGAGGGTGTACGAAAGCCCTCCGACCATGAGGACAATCACGGCGAAGACTGCGATGATCTTTCCGCGCATCCTGCGTCTCCACTCCTTCTTGTGGGGGCCCAGGGCAAGCTAACATCCGCTGCGGCGCTGCTACAACTCTCCCAACCCGGCACATGGCGCACTTGAATCCACCGCACACCGAAGGCCCGCGCCTCTACGTCGTCGACGACGCGCTGTTCGAACAACACCGCGCGCGGGGCGCGCACCCCGAGCGCCCGGAGCGCCTCGAGGCCGCCCGCCGCGCGATCGCGCGCTGCGCCGCGTCCGGCCTCTCGCTGGAGCGCGTCGCGTCGCGCGACGCGACGCCGGACGAGCTGGCCCGCGCGCACGTCCCGCGGTACCTGGAGTCGCTCGATCGGCTCAGCGGCCACTACGCCGCGCTCGATCCCGACACCTACGTCGTGCCCCGCTCGGTCGACGCGGCGAAGCGGGGCGCGGGCGCGGCGGTGGCGCTGGTGGAGTCGCTGCTCGCCGGCCCCGGCCGGCTCGGGGCCGCGCTGCTGCGCCCGCCTGGCCACCACGCGACGCGCGACACCGGCATGGGCTTCTGCCTGCTGAACAACGTCGCCGTGGCCGCGCGGGCCGCCCTGAGCCGCGGGCTCTCGCGGGTGGCGGTGATCGACTTCGACGTGCACCACGGCAACGGCACGCAGGACATCTTCTGGGACGACCCGCGGGTCCTGTTCTGCTCGCTGCACCAGTGGCCGTTCTATCCCGGCACCGGCGCCGCAGACGAGATCGGCGGGGGCGAGGGCACGGGCTACACGCTGAACGTGCCGCTGTCCGACGGGGCGACGGACGCGGTGTACGAGGCGGCGTTCGACGAGATCGTCCTGCCGGTGCTGGACGAGTACGCGCCCGAGCTCATCCTGGTGTCGGCGGGGTTCGACGCGCACGAGCGCGACCCGATGGCGGCGATGAAGCTGTCGCGGTGGGCCTACGCGGCGATGGGCCGGCGGCTCGCGGCGATGGCGGCCGCGAAGGCGGGGGGCCGGCTCGGCGTCCTCCTGGAGGGCGGCTACGACCTGTCCGCGCTCGAGAACTCGCTCGCCGCGGCGCTGCTCGGCGCGGCGGGCTGCGCGCTACCGGACGAGCCGGCCGGGGCCGCGGCGCAGCCGGCCCAGCGCGCGCCGATCTCGCCGCGCCACCGTGCGGACCTGGACCGGGTCCGCACGGTCGCGCGGCGCCGGTGGACGACGCTCTGAGCCGGCCGGGCGCCGCGGCCGGCGCGCACGGGCACGGGGGCGCGGCCGGGGCGGCGGGGGGGCGGGTGTGGGAGGGCCCACAGGTCGACCCAAAAAAAGCAGATGCGCCGGTGCGTTACCCGATTGCACTTTGCGCGGAGCTGAGTATCCTGCCAGGCCTTCGCAGCCCGCTGGGCCGTGAAGAACGGTGGGTATAGCTCAGTTGGTAGAGCACTGGATTGTGGCTCCAGGTGTCGCGGGTTCAAATCCCGTTACTCACCCCAGGTAGAACAGCCCGAAATCGCTGAAGAAAACGGCGACCCGAGGGCTTCGTGCTGCGCCTTCTCTTGGAGGAGACCCGCGCCGGCCGACCGGTTGCCGGGAAAGAGGTGCTCGCGCAGAAGCTCGGCATGCGGCGCCAGAACGAGCCCGGGCAGGCGAGGCTCTTCGCCGAAGGCGTGCGCGTCGCCGACGAGCAGAGCGCGGAGGACGCTCGGCGCAAAGCTACTTCAGCGCGCAGTAGGCGCGCTGTGGTTCCTGCAACTCCTTCTCGGCATCGCGCAGAAGCGCTGCCGCGTCGTCGCAGTGACTCCCCTCGCCCAGCATCACGCACGCGCGCACGTTCCCAGCGGCGATTCTGAGGTTCACGATCCCGGTGAAGTCCGCCGCCATCTTGTTGAGCTCGGCGCGCACGTCGTCCACGCTTCCGACAGCGTCGGCGCCGCCGCCGTTGCGCGCGAGCTTTCGGAGTTGGCCGAGAAGGGCACGCGCGCGTCGGACCGCACCGTTGCGAGCTTCGAGGCAGACCTTCTCCAGCCGCGCTGTTTCTGCGCCTGACGAGGCTTTTAGGAGCTCGTAGACCAGGGCCGGGTTGCAGTGGCCGTCGTCCCGGCAGGCCTCCCGCATGCGCGCCTCTCGCTGCGCCGCGGTCCACGTCGCGATCTCCTCGCGGGCTGGAAGCGCGGCGTTCGCCGTCGTGGAGGCTGGTGGCTTGGCGGACGTGGAAGCGGGCCGAGCCCCGGCCGGTACCTGTGCCGCCGGCGCCGCCGGGCGACTGTTCGTCTTCGGCTCGAAGGCCGAGCGCGACAGGACCACGAGCAGCACCGCGCCGAAGATGACGCTCCACACGATGATCTGCCGCTTCGAGAGCGCGCCGGGCTGAGCCTGAGGAGGCTCGCCGTCGGGTGTCTGCATGCTCGCAGACTAGGTGCTGAGATGCCCGCCAGTCGACGGGTTGGTGAACGCGAGCGGTACCGGCGGGGGAAGCCCTATCGGTCGATCGCCCGAGGGCTCGGGGTGTCGGTGGGGCACGCTGCGCACCCCCGTCTACAGTTCCAGGGGTGTCCAGGCGGGGACCTCCCGACTTTTCCGCGCAAGGGTTGCGCGAGTGAAACCTGGGTGAACAACCAGCACCCCGAGCAGGCTGGCGCTCTCCTTGCCCTCGCCGCGGCCGAGCATGCGGCTGATGGCCATCGCCCCGGACCGCGCCGAGGAGCTCCGCGCTCGTGCCGAGAGGCGCTCCGGCGAGACGAGAGATGACCTGGCCGAGCGGGCATCCCTCGCCGCCGCCAAGGCCCGGTTCATGCTGAGCGTCGAGCTCGTCATCGCGGGGGAGGCGCTCATTCGCAAGAACCTCGCTGACATCGCCGCCGCGGTCGAGAGCGCCAGGGACGACGCGAAGTGGGCACAGAAGCTCGGGGCCGACGTCAAGCCGATCGGCAACTTCCACAAGCTCGCTCACGTCCAGCACGCGCAATTCCTCGCGCTGCCAGAGAAGGCGCGGCACTGGTACGGTCACAGCCGCTTCTTGGGCTACACCTGCGGTGTCTCGATGCAGCTCGGGGCGGGTGGTAATCCTGAGACGCCTGCCTATCGGTTCGAGCTCAGCCCTCCGAGTAGCGGGGGCGGAGATGCGACGAACACCCGTGATGCGAAGGAGAAGATCGACCGCTGGCTGAACTGCACAACGGCCGACGAGGCTCGCGCGGTGTCGCAGGAGATCGACGCGAAGCGAGAGGCGGAAAAGCTCGCCCGCTTCAAGGCCACCTACGCTCCCCCGCCGCCCGGTGGACTCTGTTTCAGAGCGGACGGGACCGTCCAGCCGCGCGAGCTCCCGCCCGATCTCACGCCGACAAAACAGGAGAGCGGTGACACGTCTGCTGGTACGACGACCCGTTACATGAGCTTCCGCGGGGCGGAAGCCTTGCCGTACGGACGCTTCTACGATCGTTCGGTGCGGCAGCTGGAGCTCGAGATACAGGCGCAGATCGCTGCTGCGAACGACTGGATCGCCCTCGGTCAGTACACCTGAGCGCCAGCGCTCACCTGCGCGCTGGCCGCAACGCCTTGATCAGCGCGGCGATCCCGAGCGTGCGCCACCGATAGAGCGTACTGACCGGCGTGTCCTGCTGCGCGGCGATCTCCTCCATCGGGATCTCGTCGATGTCGTGGGCGATGACGACGGCGCCCTCGTGCTCGGGCAGCTCGCGCAGGGCGTCGAGCAACGCGAGGCGCAGCTCCTCGCGCTCGAGGTCCCGCTCCGCGGTCGGCTCGCGTTCGACGTCGGGCGGGTCAGCAACGAGCTCCTCGCGTCGCGTCCGGGCAGCCTCGAGGTGATGGGAGACGCGGTGAAAGGCCAGCGCGCGCAGCCAGGCACGGAGCGCGCGCACCGGCGGAGCGTCCGGGTCGGGGCGGTAGCGCTCTTCCTCGCTGGCCTCCCACGCGGCGAGGAGCACGTCTTGGGTGAGGTCCTTGACGTCCTCTCTCGTCGCCTGGGTGCCTCGAAGGCTGCGCGCGATGAAGGCCCGGACGATGCCCGCTTGGGCGATGAGCTCCGCCGCGGTCAGCCGCTTCGGGGCGAAACGCCTGTTCCGGATGATGAAGACGGCAGCGAACGCGATGAGCTGCCCGAAGGTCAGGACTATGACGTCCGGCGCCATATGGCTACCCCTTGGACTGGCACGAGAGAGATGTAGAGCGCGATCAGGACCGAGCGCGCGAGCTCCCAGGACTCGAAAAGGCCCACGCGGTACGGGCCGATCAGCATCATCGCCTCACCGATGATCAAGAACCCTGCGGCGAGGTGATGGGTCCGGCCTCGCTCGTCTCCGAGGAACCACGAGATCAGGCACCCGACCGACACGCACAGGGCGGCGAGCTGCAAGGCCAGGTAGGCCTTCCCGAGGAGCTCTCCCCGGAAGGTGGGGTATCCGGCGGCGAGAATCGCGACCGCGACGAGGTAGACCGCGAGCACGCCCCACGGGCGCCGCCGCCCGAAGATCCACACCGCGAGCGCGGCCACCCCGGCCATCCAGCCCACGAACATCGCTGACTCGAAGTGGAAGGCCGCCCGCACCCATCCCGTGAACGGGGCGCCCTCGAGCTCGGCGCGAGCGGGCCGAAGCACCTGCGCGCCGATCAACTCCCGGACGGCGTCGCTCCCGAGGCCGTAGGCGAGCAGCCAGGCGATCGGTCGGTGCTCACGCTGATGCCGCGCGACGATCCAGGAGAGGAGCGTCGCCAGGGCGGAGAAGCCCCATAGCGCCGGGATCACGGCGACGCCTGGGCTTGCGGGTGGGCGACGGGGTGGTCAGGGCCAGGGGCGCGGGCGGCGCCCCCGCGCGGCGCTGTCAGGGCTTCGGGAGACGGTGCGGCGGGCACGGCGCCGACCGTACGCGGCGCTTCCAGGTGGGCCAAGAAAGGGCGGTTCCTACGCCGATGAGGGCAAGGAACTCGAGGAACCTGCCGATGATGCCGGGATCCGGGGGGGTGATGGGCATGCGGGCGAGGCTACCAGCGCCGGCCCGTGGACGTCGTCCACTTTCTTGGCTCGGCCGGTCTACCTGTGGCACGCGCGCGCACGCGCGAGGGGGTGGCCAGCGTCAAGAGGAAAGGCGCTCCCGAGCGGCAGCTCTTCGCCGCCCGATCGCCCCGACAGCGCCGCGCCCGCGGGCTGGACGAGCGCGGAAGCTACCAGGGCTTCCCGCCGGTGGGTGACGATTTCGTGAGAGAAGATCGGGCGCATCCGTAATGCCGCGACCGGAGCGGGGCGCTGCAGGCTGGGGGGCCGGCCGTCGAGCTGCGCTTCGTGCGCTATGCTGGCCGGGCTCGAGGCGCAGCGCCGCCGGCGTCTACGTCGCCCTCGAGGGTTGCCCGCCCCACGGGGAGCTCGCCGCCCTGGCCGTGGCCGTCGCCCGCGGGGAGCTCGCCCTCGAGGCGCAGCTCGACATGGTGCTCCGCGCTCCGCGCGCGCGGGGTGAGCGGGGTCACGGCGCGAGCTCTGCCGGCGCTAGCCCCCCGCGCTCCGCGCGCGCGGGGTGAGCGGGGGCAACCGTAGAGATGAAGTCTACGGTTGCGGACCGCGCTCGCGCGCGTGGGGGGTGATCGGATCAGGGGTCGAAACCGGCCGCAAACGCCCGGAATCGCTCAAGTCCAGGCGATCGCCTGGGAAGACTGGCGCCCCTCGAGGCGTGCCTCGTGCCTCGTGCCTCGCCGCCCTCGCCGCCGGCGGTGGCACCGCGCCGGCCCTGGAAGGCCTCGAGGTGCCGATCTGGAGCTCGGCGCAGCCGTGCTGCCGGGCGGGGCGCTTACCGGCGCAGCGCTACGACGGCGAGCCCGACGGCGAGCCCGAGAGCGAGCGTGAGCGCGAGCGGGTCCGGCGGTTCGATGCTCGCGGCGCTCGGCGGAGGCTCCGAGGTCATCGCCTCGACGCCCGGCCATGGCGGTGTAGCGCCGGCGACAAGGGGGTGCGGCGGGGTGATGCCGGCGACACCGGGGTGCGGCGGGAAAACCCCGGGAAAACCCGCACTTCGCAACGCCCGCAAGCGCCTTGTGGCTCCAGGTGTCGCGGGTTCAAATCCCGTTACTCACCCCAGGTAGAACAGCCCGAAATCGCTGAAGAAAACGGCGGCCCGAGGGCTTCAGAGGCAAGAGGTAGACGAAGTCGAGGGCGCGGATAGCGCGGCGGGTCCAGGCCCGTCCCTGGCGACCCGGCCCTGACCTCCAGGCCGCGCGCGTCGCGTGGACGGCCGTGGGCCCAGGGCGGCGGGCCGCGTCGAGCACGTCGGCCTCGAGCGTCCGGGCGATCGGGGTCGACCCCCCACGCGCCGCGCGCCCTCGCGCGTCGCCCATGACCGAGACCTGCCTGGGCTCGCCGCGAGGCAGGGCCGCGCGGGCCAGCGCCTCGGCGGCGCTCGCAAGAGGGATGTCACGGGCTGCCCGCGGGAAGAGGGAACCAGGAACACGCGCATGACCGGCGTGCGCCGCTCGCCCGGTCACCTCGATTCATGGATATCCACCCAGCGCGGTGAGCGCTTGTCCACGCGGACGGAGACAGCAAGTCTTTTTCTCGTAACCCGTTCGCCACAAAGCCCGCGTAGCGTCCGCGCCCATGCACACCACCTCTCCCGGGCGCCGCGCGCGGGCCGCGCGCCTCATGACTGTCATCCTCCTCGCAGCCGGCGCGACGCCGCTCAGCGCGTGTGTCGTCGAATCGAGCGAAGCGTCGGAACGTGCCGAGTTGCCGGCCCCCGGCGCCGTCGACGTCGTCCAGCCGATCACGCTGTCCGACCGCGCGCGCGTGCCCGAGAAGGAGCCGGGGTTCCTCGGCGCGGAGCTCGGGAGCCATGAACTCGTCATCACCCATGACGGCAGCCTGCCGCCGTTCGCGCCGGGCGACGTGCTCGGCGGCACGCAGGGCGGCGGCTACCTCATCCGCGTCGTCCGCGTCCGCGCGCTCGACGCGATGCGCGTGGCGCTCGAGACGACGCCCGCCTACCTCACGGAGTTCATGACCGAGGGGCACTTCCGCGTCCACTACGACGCTCGCGAGTACGCGCGCGCCCTCGACGCGCACGCGGCCCGCGCCCGCGAGCTCGGCGAGGAGGACGGCGAGCCGATCGCGAGCCAGGCCGAGGCCCTGAAGGTCTCGTCCGGCGCCTCGCTCAAGCTCGTCGATCTCTCCTCGGCCGCGCTCCCCGCGTCGTGCGGGGTCACCGCGCACGGGGCGGCGGAGCTCGACGTCGAGGCCGAGCTCTCCCCGGTGCTCGACCTCGAGGTCCACGTCGGCCCGAGGGGCAAGCTCAACCCGGTGCCCGAGCTGAAGCAGCTCCGTTTCGTCGCGTCCGGCGAGCTCGATGTGACCGCCAGGCTCCGCGGCGCGGGCACGGTCGAGGGGCGCTGCACGGTCGATCTCCTCGCGCTCGCCGGCGGCGTCCCGAGCCTGCCCCTCCCGACGCTGACGTTCTGGGTGGGTCCCGTGCCCGTGATCGTCACGACGGAGGTCGTGCCGAGGGCGAAGGCCGATCTGGGGCTGTCCTTCACGGCCGCCGAGGTGACCGCCGAGGCGCAGGCGACCGCCGAGATCGCGGCCGGGGTCGATTACCGGAACGAGGAGTGGCGCACGATCTGGGAGCCCTCCTGCTCGGCGTCGGGCACGGCGGAGGTCGGGGCGCCCGGCCCGATCACGGCGTCCGGCAAGGTGAGCGCCGGCGCGGAGCTCCGGGCGCGCCTGTACGGGATCCTCGGCCCGAACGTCGGCGTGCAGGCCTATGCGCGCGTCACGGCGGAGACCGCGCCGCCTTATTGCTCGTACGACGCGCGCGTCGACGGCGGCGTGCGCGCCTACGCCCAGGCGGAGGCCGGCGTGTCGGTCGGCCCGCTCGATCTCACGTTCAAGAGCCTCGATCTGGTCGATCTCGAGCTTTTGCACTTCGACGGGCCGCGCACCTCGGGCGCGCTCCGCGACGCGCCCGAGTGCCGCGAGCCGCGCTGATCCGGCGCTCTGGCCGGGAGGCGAGGCGCCCCGCCCCCCTCGCGCGCTCGCCGGCTCAAGGCTCCACGCAGGCCACGTAGTCGCACGACGCCTCGTTCACGCACTCCTCGGATCGCTCGATCAGGTCGTTGCCCTGGATGCCGAGGCACGCGGTCTCGCAGCTCGTCTGGTTCGGCGGCGGATTCCCGCGCTCCTCCTCGCACAGGATCCGGTGTTTGCAGAGCTCATGGCACGAGTGCAAGATCTCTTCGTCCTTGCATCCTGCGGCGACCAACCCAAGAGCGAGCGCGACGACGAGGGGAATCGTTCGGAGTTCTGCGTTCTTCATGATCAGCCCATCTCGGTTGTGGAACGGCGTTCTTCTCGGGGAGCGACCCCGCCGTCGACCTCTGGCCTGGGTCATCGTGCGTGACGCGAGCGCGGGGCGCGGCGCGGGACCGGCGCCCTGGCTCGAGCCCGAGAGCCTCACCAGGAGGCCACGCGTCCGCGCCCAGCATAGACGAATCCCGCGCAGCCGCCCACGGCGCGCGCGGGCTGAGGCGCGCGCGCCGAAGGACACCTCGCCGCGCTGGCCCGATACGCCTGGCGTGTTACATTGCGGCATGGGCGCTCCCGTGCGCCCACAGACGCCGAGGACGGATGCCATCCAAGCAAGCCGACACCCCGCTCGAGGCTGATCCGGGCCAGCGGTGGGCGCAAGAGAAGCCCGCGGCCACGCGGCTTCCGCAAAGCACGCTCCGCGGCAGGCGGATCATCGAGCGGCTGAAGCGCCGCCGCGAGGAGGCGGTCTGACGCCGCAGGGACGCGAGGCGCGCTCGACCGAAGGACGGCGAGATCTGTGGCGGACGCTGGCCCAGCTGGTGCTCAGCCTGGGCGCCCTGTTCGGGGCGATCGCGCTCGCGGCGCACGTCGCGCGCGACCCGCTCGACGCGCTCGGCCGCGCGTTCGTGGAGCGCTTCGGCCTCGCCGGGATGTTCCTCGGCACCTACCTGGCCGACGCGTTCTCGTTCCCGATCCCCCCGCAGTTCTACATGCTGACGGCGATCTCCTCGGGAGGCCCGCAGGTCGCGCCCATGGTCGTGATCTCGGTGGCCTCGCTCCTCGCCGGCAGCACGGGTTACCTCCTCGCCGGGCACCTCGCGCGCTTCCGCATCCTCGCGGCGCGCCTCGAGCGGACGCGGCCCAGGATAGACCGCCTGTTCGCGCGTTACGGGTACTGGGCGATCGCGATCGGGAGCCTCACGCCGGTCCCCTTCTCGATGCTCTGTTACCTGTCGGGGCTGTACCGGATCCCGCCGCGCTACTTCGTCACGCTGGTGCTGTTCCGCGTGCCGCGGCTCATCCTCTTTTATGCGCTCATCCGGCTGGGATGGAGCCAGTGAAGCCCTGGTACGAGCGCTACCCGGAGCTCTCCGTCTCTTCCGACGAGGGGTTCACCCTGACGCGCTCCAGGATCTGATCGACCATGCCGAGGTCGATCCCGGAGCGCTCCACCACGTTCCTGGAGAACAGCCGAGTCGCCTCCTTCGCGAGCTCCTCGTCCGGGAGGAACGGCCGCGCGGGCGACCGCGGCGCCGGCAGGCCGATCTCCTTCTCCAGCTCGGAGATCGCCCGGATCATCTCCTGATAGCACGCCGACACGATCTGCACGGAGAACGGGAACACCTGGGCATTGCCCCTGCCGGCGCGCACGGCGTGCAGCGTCGCGGCGACCTGCTCCGCGAACTGCCGACTCCCGAACGCGTTGGCCATCTGCGCGTAGACCGCGATCGACTCCTGGTCTGCCGCGAGATCCTCCTCTCTCGTGTGCGGCGCGCCGGGCCCCGGCGCCGACGACCACCGGACGACGATCCGGGCGTAGTCGTCGAGCGCGCGCCGCTGCAGCGCCAGCCGCTGCAGGAGCGCCTCTCGCCGCTGCCGCGTGAGCTCCGCGCTCTCCTCGCGCTCGGCCCGGCGGTCCCCGCTGAGCTCTGCCGATCTGCGCGCGAGGTAAGCGCCGATGAAGAGGGCGACGCCGTTGCTAACAGCGATGAAGAGCATCTCCAGAATCTTGGGATCCATGCCGGTTCTCGAGACTTCTAGCACGTTCGCGCTGAACGCAGTGATATGCCGCACGACACGAAGAAAACTTGACGGCCGCCCTCCTCCCGTGCAGGTGCGCCGCCCCCCCCCACAGGCGGCCGCGGCGCGGGCGGAGGCGCGCGGCGATCGTGATAGGATGCTCGCATGAGCGGTTCACGCGACGAGGGGGCCGGCCCGCACCTCTCGGGGCTCGAGGCGCCCCTGCGCGAGGCGCTCGAGAGGAGCCTCGCCGACCGGCTCGCGGGGAGCCCCGGGGCGGCGCTCAACCTCGACAACGCGTTCTGGGGCGCCCCCGCGCCCCGCGACCTCGGCGAGGCGCTCACCCGGCTCGGACCGACGTGCCTCAACGTGGTCGCGCGCATCTTCGAGCGGCTCCGCGACATCGATCCTGCGCTCGGGCTGTGGAGCCAGATCAGGTATCTGCGCAACGTGTGGTGCGGTGGGAGCGCGGGATTCAAGGTGGTCTACGCCGAGCCGGCCGCGATGCGCGAGCGGCTCGACGGCCTGCTCGCGGGGGCGGGCGGCCGCCGCGTCGCGCGTGACACGGTCCTCGGGGGGATCGAGCACCAGCGGGGCGCGCTGCTCGGCGCGCTCGCCAGGAGCTGGCCCGCGCTCCTCGGCGGCGGCGAGCCGCTCGACGCCGACACGTGGCGCGAGGTGCATGAGCCCGATCAGGAGGCGGTGCACCTCTGCGTGGGCAAGATCGAGCCCCGGCCGCCGGAGCTCGACGACATCCACCTGGACTGGAGATCTCCGGTGGTGGGCGTGGACGAGGCCGCTCGCCGCTGCCGGTACGGTCTCCTCATCAGCGTGGTCCACTGGTTGCAGGCGCGCTTCGGCCTCGGCAAGCCGGTGTTCCCCTTCCAGCGCATCGACGAGGAGCTCGCCGCGCTCTCCGAGCGCCGCCGGGAGGCGGCGGCCTGGGCCGCGTTCGCGGCGCGCTGGCGCGACGCGCGGTGGACGCTCGCGATGCGGGGCAGCGAGGGGGCCCGGGAGGCGCTCGGCTGGCTCCGCGCGTGCGAGGCGCTGATCTCGGCGCAGGAGGAGGCCTGAGGCAGCCGCCCATGCCCTACCCCGCCCCCGATGGCACCGAGCTGATCGAGCACCTCGGCACGGGCGCCACCTTCGACGTGGCGCTGGTCCGGCCGAGGAGCCGCACGCCCGTGGCGCCCCCCGCCCCGCTCCCCGTCCCCCTCGTTTGCAAGCGCCTCGCCCCGGGCGCCCTCCACGCGCACGCCGGGCGGGCCGCCATGATCCGCGAGGCCAGGGCGCTCGCCCTCGCGCGGCACCCGGCCCTGCCCACGCTCGCGCGCGTCGGCGCCGATCGCCACGGCCCCTTCCTGCTCGAGAGCCGGCGCGAGGGCGCCTCGCTCCGCGACGTGCTCGACGGATGGCGCGACCGCGGCCGACCGCCGCCCGCCTCGCTCCTCGTCCACATCGTCAGGACCGCGATCGAGACCCTCGCCGAGCTCCAGGAGCTGGAGGACGCCGGGGGGCCGCTCCGCTTCGTGCACGGCGATCTCGGCCCCGATCACGTCCTGCTCGGCCCGCTCGGCGACATCGGCCTCGTCGACCTCGGCGCTGCGCGGTTCCGGGGCATGGATCCGGACCTCGAGACCGCCGACCGGGGCACCGTCCCGTTCGTCGCTCCCGAGATCGCCCGCGGTGAATCGCCGCCGACCCCGCGCGGCGACGTCTACGCGATGGCGGCGACCCTCGTCGCCTTCGCCACCGGCGCGCCGCTCACGCGCGCGAGCGAGCCGGCCGCGATGCTGCTCGAGATCAGCGAGTCGGGCCTCTGCCTCGACGCCCTCGCGGCCGTGGAGGCGCTCGCGCCGGGGCAGCGCCGCGCCCTCGCGCGGGCGCTCGACCGCGACCCCGAGCGCCGCATCGGCACCGCGCGGGCGCTGCTCGACGCGCTCGACGCGGCCGCGCCGCGGCCCGCGCCCGGCGCGCCCGGCACACCCGATGCGCCCGGCGCGACCCTCGAGCGCGCGCCCGGCCCCGATGGCCGCCAAGATCGTGGACACACGGGGCCCGAGGGCTCACCCTCGCCCGCATGAAACCCCACCTAGGCCACGACAAGCTCGCCCTCGACACGCTCGCCGTCCATGCCGGACAGCCGCCGGATCCGACGAGCGGCGCCGTCATGACCCCGATCGTCCTCGCGAGCACCTTCGCCCAGGAGCGGCCGGGCCAGCACAAGGGGTTCGAGTACTCGCGCAGCGGCAACCCCACCCGCAAGGCGCTCGAGGCGTGCCTCGCCGCCCTCGAAGGGGGGCGGCACGGCTTCGCGTTCGGGAGCGGCTCCGCGGCGGCCGCCACCCTGCTCCACACGCTCCGGCCCGGCGATCACGTGCTCTCGGGCGACGACGTCTACGGCGGCACCTTCCGGCTCTTCGACAAGGTCATGCGGCCGATGGGCATCACCTCGGCCTCGGTCGACATGCGCGACCTCGACGTCGTCCGCGAGGCCCTGACCCCGGCCACGCGCATGATCTGGATCGAGACCCCGACGAACCCCATGCTCAAGATCTTCGACATCGCGGCGCTCGCGGACATCGCGCGCGCGCACGGGGCGCTGCTCGTCGTCGACAACACCTTCGCCACGCCGGTGCTCCAGCGGCCGCTCGCCCTCGGCGCCCACGTCGTGGCGCACTCGACCACGAAGTACCTGAACGGCCACTCGGACGTCGTCGGCGGGGCGCTCGTCACGTCGGAGGACGCCCTCGCCGAGCGGGTCGCGTTCCTGCAGAACGCGCTCGGCGCGGTGCCGAGCCCGTTCGATTGTTACATGGTGCTCCGCGGGCTCAAGACGCTCGGGGTGCGCGTCCGCCAGCAGTGCGCGTCGGCGGCGCGCATCGCCGAGCGGCTCGCCGAGCACCCCGCCGTCCGCGCGGTGCACTACCCCGGCCTCCCCACGCACGCGGGCCACGCGCTCGCCGCGCGGCAGATGCAGGCGCCCGGGGCGATGATCTCGTTCGTCGTGCGCGGCGGCCTCCCCGTCGCCTCGCGCTTCCTGGAGCGGCTCGCGATCTTCTCGTGCGCGGAGAGCCTCGGGGGCGTCGAGTCGCTCGCCGAGCACCCCGCCCTCATGACCCACGCCTCCGTGCCCGCCGAGGCGCGGGAGGCGCTCGGCATCGACGGCGGCCTCCTCCGGCTCTCGGTCGGCCTCGAGGCGAGCGAGGACCTCTGGCAGGACATCGCGCAGGCGCTCGACGACGCGCACGCGGCGCCGAGCGCCTGAGCGCGCGCACGCGGCGCCGGGCGCCGGAGCGCGCGGACGCGCGAGCGCCGGGCGCGTCGGCGAAGGCCGTTTGCTCACGAGCGCCGGAGTACGATAAAAGCGAGGTGCGGCCTCGGGGCCGCCATCTACCAACGGAGCGTTCGATGAGTCTCGCCCGCCTCGGCTTCGTGCCCGTGCTCGGCCTTCTCCCCCTGCTCGGCTTCGGCTGCAGCGACCCGGCGCCGCCCACCCCGCGCGGCGCCTTCACGCTGAGCTTCGTCGGCGGGGGCTCCACCTGCAACACGACGGGGCACGGCGCGAACCTCGGCGTGGTGAGCCAGGACAGGAAGGACGAGGTGCTCGCTGACGGCGACGGCGCCGTGGTCGAGTGCGACGTGTCCGGCTCGGGCAGCTTCTCGGTCTCCGGGAGGGCCAGAGACACCGCCAACGCCGAGGAAATCCAGGTCACCATCGACGGCATCACCCCCCAGGCCTCGCAGGCGGAGCCCGCGACGGGCTACATCAGCTTCTCCTCGGCCAGGACGGGCGGCGAGGTCTTCGTCTCCGATCCGGACGATCCGTGCCGCTTCTGGTTCACCCCGGGGAGCCAGCAAGGGGTCGACGCGGGCAAGATCTGGGCTGTCTTCGAGTGCCCGAGGATGCTCAACGAGGGCTACGTCTGCTCCATCCGGGGCGGCGTCCTGGCCTTCGACAGCTGCGGGATCTGACCGGCCCGGGGCGCGCCGGGCACACCGCGCGCGCCGTTCGCCCCGCGGGCGCGCGTCCGCTCCTCGCCGCGCGCGCCCCTCGCGCCAGCGGGCGCGCGTCAGCTCTTCTCGGAGCCCGAGACCGACACGGCCGGGACCGTCGCCCGGTCGTTCACGCTCACCTGCTGCGAGTCGGCGGGCGGGCCGAGGGTCGCGCTGTTCGGCAGCTCGGCCTCGTCCTTCTCGTCGATCCGGATCACGAGCGCGGTGATGTTGTCCTCGCCGCCGTTGTCGTTGGCCTTGGCGATCAGGCGGCGGCACATCTCCGGCACCTCGCTGGTCGAGCTCACGATCGCGAGGATCTGGTCGTCCGAGAGCATCCCGCTCAGGCCGTCGGAGCAGAGCAGGTAGACGTCGCCGGGCTGCGGCTCGTCGCTGATCAGATCGACCACCACGCTGTCCTGCATCCCGAGCGCGCGCGTGATCACGTTGCGCGGCAGCTCGGCCCGCTGCTCCTCGGTGAGCTCGGGCATCGCCATGATGTAGTCGTTGAACAGCGAGTGGTCGCGGGTCAGCTGGCTGATCGAGCCCTTGCGGACGCGGTAGGCGCGGCTGTCGCCGACGTGGCCGACGTAGATGCGGTTCTTCTTCTTCGAGAAGAGCGCCCCCACGACGGTGGTGCCCATCCCGGCGCAGTCGCGCGACCGGATGCTGCGCTCGAAGATCTGACGGTTGGCGACGCGGATGCCCGCGACGAGCCGGTTCTCCTCCTCCGACAGGCTGGTGTCGAAGTGGAATGGCCAGGTGGCGTCCTCCCGCGACGTCGACCGGAAGAAGTCCGCGATCGACTCGGTCGCCAGCTTGCTCGCGACGTCCCCCGCGCGGTGGCCCCCCATGCCGTCCGCGACGATGAACAGGTCATACTCCGACAGGACGGCGTAGCTGTCCTCGTTGTGGTCGCGCTGGAGACCAACGTCCGTCATTCCTGAAGCGATCGCTCGCATAACCTCGGGAATCCTTGCGACGGCTCCGGGTCGGAGGCTTCGATAGCCAACCGTTTCATGCCACCGAAAACCTGTCAAGCTGGGCCCTTCGCGCCGTTTCGGGCGTCCTGAGACGCCCGCTCGCCGACCTTCCTGATCCTACCGACTTGGCCCGGGGGGACCGCAAGCCCCTTTTTCATCCGGCGCCTTCTGTCGGGATGCCAGAGGTCGCGGGCCGCGCGCCGGCAGGACTCCGAGGCTCCTCCCGGAGCCCCCCCTCCGGCTCACCCCTCGTCCGAGCGCCCCGAGCGCCGCTCGCCTTGGACTCCGCCCCACCCAGATCCGCACGCGCCTCGCCCGAGGCACGCGCCTTCACGCTCCATCACGCTCCGCGCCGGGAGCACGCCGCCGCAGGCCCCTTCAGGCCCCGCTCACACGTCCAGGATGTCCTTCTCCTTGGCCGCGATCACCGCGTCGACCTGCCTCGTGCCCTCGGACACCACCTCGTCGACCTTCTTCTTGGCCCGATCCGCGTCGTCGCCGCTGACCTCGCCATCTTTCTCGAGGGTGTCGATCAGCTCGTTGGCATCCCGGCGGTGCTTCCGTATGGCAACTTTACAGTCCTCTCCGTTCTTCTTGGTCAGCTTCACCATCTCCTTGCGCCGCTCCTCGGTGAGCGGCGGGATGGGCAGCCGGATGAGGTCTGCGTCCACCTGAGGGTTCAGGCCGAGATCGCTCTCGCGGATCGCCTTCTCGATCGCCTTGACCTGGTTCTTCTCCCACGGCTTGACCGTGATGAGCCGCGGCTCCGGCACCGACACCGTGGCCATCTGCGCGATCGGCGTGGGCACGCCGTAGTAGTCGACGCGAATGCCGTCGAGCATGGCCGCGTTCGCGCGCCCGGTGCGCACCTTCGCCAGGTCTCGCCGGAGCGCTTCGATGGCCTTGTCGATCCCTTCGCGCAGCTCCTTGATGACGTCCTCGAGCATGATCCGGCTTCCTCCGTGTGGGGCTCGCCCAGCCCGCCCTCTCCGCGAGCGGGGGCGGAGCTTACCGCGGATTTCTGAGCCGGCGGAGAAATCGATCTGGTCGACGCGACCGGCGTCGCGGAAGGCCGCTCGCCCCCGCCCGGGCGCCGCGGCGCGCCGGCCGTCAGCCAGCCCGCGGTGGTGGAGGAGCGCTCCGGGGGCTCACCGGAGGGGCTGGAGCGCAGGCGAGCCACAACAGGGGCTCGCCGGAGCGCAAGCCCCGGAGGTGAGCCCCCGGAGCGCTCCTCCACCACCGCGGGCTGCGGGCTGGCTGACGGCCGGCGCGCGGGGTGGCGTGGCCGGCGCGCGGCGCCCGCCGGCCACGCCACCTCGGCCGCCCCCGTCGCGCCGAGCTGTAGTAACTCTGGGAAGAAGGCGACCCATGCGCGATCTGGACTGGAACAGCTTCGACGTCCTCGTCGTCGATGACGAGCAAGACAACCTCGATGCCTTCCGGTTCGCCTTCCGGAAGTCGTTCAAGCTCCATTATGCGCTGGGCGGCGCCGAGGCCCTGGCCCTGCTCGATTGGCTCGATCCTGCGGTGATCGTGGCCGACCAGCGGATGCCGGGGATGAGCGGTATCGAGTTCCTCAAGCGGGCCAAGGAGCGGCGGCCGGACGCGGCGGGCGTGCTGCTCACCGCCTACGCGGACATGGCGGTGCTCATCGACGCAGTGAACTCGGGCGCGGTCGATCGGTACGTCCAGAAGCCCTGGAACTCCCGGGAGCTCGCCATCGTCCTGCGGCAGGCGATCTCCGTGGTCGCGACCGTCCGGGAGAACCGGCGGCTGCGCGAGCAGCTCGCGCTCTACGCCGGCTACCTCGAGCGCGAGCAGCGGGACCCGATCGATTTCGGCGAGATCGCCGGGGAGAGCGAGGCCATGCGCGAGGTCTCCGCCCGGATCGGCGAGGTCGCGAAGACCTCGACCCCCGTGGTGATCGAGGGCGAGGAGGGGGCCGAGAAGGAGGTGGTCGCCCGGGCCATCCACGTCGGCTCCCCGCGCGAGGAGCAGCCGTTCGTCAAGGTGACGTGCGCCGCGTTCCGGGGCGACACGCTCGAGCGCGAGCTGTTCGGCTGGCGGCGGGGCGCCTTCGACGGCGCGTACACCGAGCGCGCGGGCCGGCTCGAGCTCGCCCACCGGGGGACGATCTACCTCGACGAGCCCGCGCCGCTCACGCCCTCGCTGCAGGCGCGGCTGCTCCGCGTGCTCACCGACGGCGAGGTCGAGCGGCTCGGGTCGACCGAGACCGTCCGCGTCGACGTGCGCGTCGTGCTGTCGCTCACGCCCGGCATCGAGGAGGCCTGGGCGCGGGCGGGCGTCCTGCCCGAGCTCGTCTCGCGGCTCTCGGTCTTCCCGCTGCGGCTGCCCCCGCTCCGCGAGCGGCGCGAGGACATCCACGCGCTCGCCGAGCATTTCCTGCGCAAGTACGCGCGCCGCAACGCGCGCGCGGCCACCTCGCTCTCGGAGGAGGCGCTCGCGAAGCTCACGGCGTACGCGTGGCCAGGGAACGCGCGCGAGCTGGAGAACGTGATCGAGCGAGCGGCCATCCTCTCGCGCGGCGACGTGATCCTGCCCGAGCACCTCGCGTTCACGGCGCGCCCGCCGCAGCCGGCGGAGCCCCCCGCCCGCGCGCCGAGAGCCGCGCCCGCGCCGGGCGCGGAGGCGGACGCCGCCGGCAAGGCGCCCGCCGCGCCGGTGTCGCCGCGGCCGAGGCTCGACCTGAGCTCCCAGCTCGACGAGATCGAGCGGCGGGAGCTCCTCGCCGCGCTCGAGCGCTGCGGCGGGAACAAGGCCGAGGTCGCGCGGCAGTTCGGCATGCAGCGCACGACGCTCTATTACCGGCTGAAGCGGCTCGGCATCGACGCGTGACCCGCCCTCGCGACGGCGGGAGGCGGGGGGCCTGGGGTGCTCACCTCCGGGGCCTGCGTTCCGGCGAGCCCCTTGCGTGGCTCGCCTGCACTCCAGCCCCTCCGGTGAGCACCCCAGGCCCCCCGCCTCCCGCCGCCGCGCCGGTCGACGCGGGCGGCGACTTGCGGCAGATTGCGGCGAGATGCTGAAGGTCGGGGAACGCGCGCCGGAGATCGACAGGCTGACCACGGACGGCCAGCGCTTCGTGCTGTCCCGCCAGGGCGGGCTCTGCACCGTCCTGTTCTTCTTCCCCAGGGCCTTCACCCCCGGCTGCACCGTCGAGACGCAGCAATTCCGCGACCATCACGTCGAGATCGCGCTCGCGGGGGCGCGCATCGTCGGTATCAGCACCGATGATCACGAGACGCAGTGCAGGTTCGCCGCGTCGCAGAAGGTCCCTTTCCCCATGATCGCCGACAGCGATCTCGGCGTGTGCCGCGCCTACGGGGTCCTCTGGCCGATCCTCGGCGTCGCCCGGCGGGTCACCTACGTCATCACGCCCGACATGGAGGTCGCTGCGGTGTTCCGCCACGAGCTCCAGATCAGGAAGCACCGCGACGACGTGCTCTCGTTCATCAACGAGCGATTCCAGTCGGCGCGCGCCGCCGGGGACACGGCGGGCTCGCCGCACGCGCAGCGAGCGCCGCGCGAGGGCGATGTCCCCGCGCCCGGCGAGGCGCCCGCCTCGCCGGGCCAGCGCTCCTGAGCGGGGCGCGCGTGAGCCCGCCCGCCATGCGCCCCACGCCTCCTCGTCGCGGTCGCGGGCCGTCCGACGGCGCGGCGCTCCCCGAGCGCGCGGCGCTCCTCGAGGGCGCCGCGCCCTTGCCGCGCGACTTCTATGCTCGCCCTCCGCTCGTCGTCGCGCGGGCGTGCATCGGCAAGGTGCTCGTCCACAGGACGCCCGAGGGCATCGTGGCCGGCCGTATCGTGGAGACCGAGGCGTACCGCGGCCCGGAAGATCTCGCCGCCCACAGCGCAGGAGGCCGACGAACGTCGCGGACGGAGGTTATGTTTGGCCCGGCGGGATATGCCTATATGTTCGTGCTCTATGGTATGCATTGGGCGTTCAACATCGTCGTGGCGTCCGAGGGGGAGCCTCACGCGGTGCTCGTCCGCGCCATCGAGCCTGTGCTCGGGCTCTCGATCATGAGCCACCGGCGGGGTATCGCGCCCGACCGGGTCGCGCTGAGCAACGGTCCAGGCAAGCTGTGCCAGGCGCTCGCGCTCGGCCGCGCCGCCTATGGAATGGATCTCTGCGGAGCTCGGCTGTACCTGCTGCCCGGCCCGGCGGGGCCCATCGGCCGGTCGCCTCGTATCAACGTGGACTACGCAGGTGCCTGGGCGCAGAAGCCGTGGCGCTTCTACGAGCGAGGCAATCGCTATGTGTCCGTTTCGCCTCGCCATTGACCGGTCGTGAGCGTCCGGACAATCGAAGTGCTCGCGCCCGGCCCCGGGATCGCGCGACAATGGGCCTATGGGGTTCTGGCCATTCGGGGGGCGTGAGCGCGCCGACGTCGAGAGCGCATCGCGCATCGTCACGGCACCGACACGCGGCTATGCCGTCCGGGGAAAGTTAACGCTCTATTTCAAGGAGCCGCAGACGCAGGCCTCGGCGGACAGGGCCGCGGAGCGATGTGTCCAGATCGCCGAGGGCCTGCTCCGCGAGATCGCGGATCACGAGCAGCTCCGCGGCAGGGAGGCGGAGCTCGCCTCGGCGATCGCGGCCCGCGCGCCGCAGGGCGCCGCGGCGTTGCGCGCCGTCGAGCTCACCTCGCTGCACGCCCTCGTCGACCGCGGCAGCTCGCCGCGCCGGAGCGCGCCGGCCCTCGCGTCGCCGCTCGGCGCCGAGGCGGCGCGGGGCGGCGCCGGCGCGCGCGGGTCGGCGAGCGACCTCTCGCTCGCCGGCGCTGGCCGGACCACCGGAGCGCCGCCGGCGAGCCCCCGCGCCGGCGCGTACGGCGCGCAGGTCTCCGGCGCGCTCCCGGGCGTCGCGCAGCGCGCGCCGGAGACCTGCGCGCCCCCTCCGCTCAGCGTGCGCTCGCCGCCGAGCTCCGGCGCGGGCCGGCTCCGGGGCGCGGGGGCGGGCAACGCGCGGGCGTCGAGCCCGTCGCTGGTCGGCTCGCCGCCCGCGGTCGTCGCGACCGCGCTCGCGCCCCTGCTGCGCGACGCGGCCACGCGGCTGCTCCTCGGGTGCCTGCGCGCGCACGACCTGATCATCGTGCGTCGCGTCGCCATCGATGCCGGCGCGACCGAGCAGCTCGTGGCGCTCGTGCCGGTCTCCGAGGCGCCGCCGGGAGAGCTCGAGGCGAGCCGGGCCGCCGAGCTCTCCCGGTGGCACACGGCGCTCGGCTCTGCCGTGCTCAGCCAGCTGCGCACCGAGTCGTGCGCGATCAGCGCGCAGAAGGCCAGGGCGGCGCTCCGCACCGCGCAGATCACGCCCGGCGTCGCGGCGGAGATGGTCGACGCGCTCTGCCGCACCGCATTTCCCGGCCTCGCGCTGTCGAGCGCCCAGATCGCCCGCTATGCCGACCACGACCTCGGCGAGCAGGCCGCCGAGAGCGTGGCGCGCGTCCTCCGCCACCCGAACTCGAAGCAGCTCCGGGTCGCGCTCGGCCCCCTGCTCGAGGCGGTGGAGCGCGACGTGGCGGCGATCTCCCGCATCACGAAGACCTCGCTCGGCGGCGCGCCATGACGGCGCTGCGTTCCGCGGGCGCGTACCCTTCCCGTCGAACCGGAGCTAGAGGACGCACGTGCGACTACAATCCTCCCCCCATGAGCTCCCTCCTGTCTCCCGGTCGCTCCGCGCCGGCGTCGCGGCGCTCGCCGCGCTGCTCTGCGCGTGCGGGTCGACCGAGCCCACGGTCCCGCCGCCTGCGACGCCGGAGGTCGTCATGAGCGGCGCGGATCACGCCGCGGGAGGCGGCGCCGGGCGCGCGGAGGCCGACGCGGAGCGGGCGCTCGCGGCGGTGCTCACGCGCGTGCTCGAGGACCACCTCCGCGACGAGCCGGTCCGGGCCACCGAGGCGGGGGACCACCGGCACGACGCGGCGTGGCCGGACGTCACCGAGCAGGGCGAGGCGGCGCGTCGGCGCACGATCGCGGAGGCGCTGTCGGCGCTCGAGGCCGTGCCCAGGGAGAAGCTCGGGGTGCAGAGCCGCGTCGACGCGGACATGATCGAGAACCAGCTGCGGTCCTGGCTGTTCGGGATCGACGAGCTCCGCGAGCTCTCGTGGAACCCGATGGTCTACACGGGCCTCATCGGCGACGGGCTCGACCCGCTGATCACGCGCAACTTCGCGCCGCTCGAGGACCGCATGCGGAGCCTCGGCGGTCGCCTCTCGGGCATCCCCGCGATCGTCGCGGCCGCGAAGGCGCGCCTCCGGGAGGCGCCGCCGCGCATCCACACCGAGACGGCGATCCGGCAGAACAAGGGGCTCATCGCGCTCTGCAAGGGGGAGCTGCCGGCGCGCTTCGCGTCGGTCCCGCCGCAGAGGGCCGAGCTCGAGGCGGCGGCGAAGGCCGCGGCGGCGGCGCTCGAGGACCTCCAGGCGTTCCTCGAGGAGGACCTGCTCCCGCGGAGCAACGGCGACTTCCGGCTGGGCCGCGCGCGCTTCGAGAAGAAGCTCCGCTTCACGCTGGACGACGCGACGGTCGACATCGACGGCGTGGTCAAGAGCGCCCGCGCGCTGCTCGCAGAGACGCACGCGGAGATGCTCGAGACCGCGCGGGAGCTCTGGCCGTCGCTCTTCGACGCGCGCAAGCAGCCGTTCCCGCGGGTCGAGACGCGGGACGAGGAGATGGCCGCCATCCGGAAGGTGCTGGACGCGCTCGCGGCCGACCGGCCGACGAACGAGACCATCGTGAAGGAGGCGGAGGCGCTCCTCGCGGCCGCGACCGACTTCGTGCGGAAGCACGATCTCGTGCGCCTGCCCGAGGAGCCCTGCCGCGTGATCGAGATGCCGGAGTACCGCCGCGGCGTCGCGGTCGCGTACTGCGACGCGTCCGGCCCGCTCGAGGCGAAGCAGGAGACGTTCTTCGCGATCGCGCCGACGCCGAAGGGCTGGCCGAGGTCGCGCGTCGACTCGTTCTACCGCGAGTACAACCGGAGCATGCTCGCCGACCTCACCGTCCACGAGGCGATGCCGGGCCACTTCCTGCAGCTCATGCACAACAACAAGTTCCCCTCGAAGATCCGCGCGGTCTTCTCGAGCGGCCCGTTCGTCGAGGGGTGGGCGGTCTACACCGAGTGGCTGATGGCGCACCACGGCTTCGGCGGCCCGAAGGTCCGGATGCAGCGCCAGAAGATGGTGCTGCGCCTCGCGGCGAACGCCATCCTCGACCACGGGGTGCACGCGGGCGCGATGGACGAGAAAGAGGCGCTCGCGCTCATGATGGAGGACGCGTTCCAGGAGGAAGGCGAGGCCGTCGGCAAGTGGGCGCGCGCCCGGCTCACGAGCGCACAGCTCACCACGTACTTCCACGGCTTCACCGAGATGATGCGGCTGCGCGCCGCGCACGAGGGCAAGCCCGGCTTCACCGAGCGCGCCTACCACGACCGGCTGCTCAGCCACGGGTCGCCGTCGGTGCGGCACCTCGAGGCGCTGCTCTCGGAGTAGCGCGGGTCAGGGTGGGGGGGCACCTCGGGTGCCCCTCCGGCTCACACCGGGCTGATGGAGCCGCCGAGCTCCACGAAGCGCGTCTTCGGGAACGCCTTCGCGCAGGTCTCGAGCTGCCAGTCGCCCTTGAAGAGCACGACGGCGTTGCCGTGCACGTCGAGGGCGCCGTAGCCGTACAGGTTCGACTCGAGCTCGGCGAGGGGAACCGGCTCGCCCTCGACCCAGCGCGCCAGGCTGAACGAGAGCCGCTCGATGCGCGCCTCGACGCCGTACTCGGCCGAGAGCCGGTGCTTCACGACGTCGAACTGGAGCTCGCCCACGACGCCGAGGATCGCCTCGCCCTCGCGCCCCTCGGGGGGCCGGAAGAGCTGGACCGAGCCCTCCTGCGCGAGCTGCTCGAGCCCCTTCTTGAGCTGCTTGCGCTTCATGGGATCGAGCATGACGACGCGGCCGAACTGCTCGGGCGGGAACTGCGGCAGCGGCGCGTACCGCACGGGCGAGCCGCCGCCGCAGAGCGTGTCGCCGATGAGGAACAGCCCCGGGTCGAAGACGCCGATGATGTCGCCGGCGAAGCCGTCGTCCACGAGCGTGCGCTCCTGGGCCATGAACTGCACCGGGTTGGTGAGCCGGATGTCGCGGCCGAGGCGGACGTGGTGCACCTTCATCCCGCGCTCGTAGCGGCCGGAGCAGACGCGGAGGAACGCGATCCGGTCGCGGTGGGCCCGGTCCATGTTCGCCTGGATCTTGAAGACGAACGCGGTGAACCGGTCGTCGTCGGGGGCGATGGGGCCCTTGTCGCTGCCGCGCGGCGCGGGCGGGGGCATGAGCTCGATGAAGGCGTCGAGGAACTGCGGCAGGCCGAAGTTGGTGATGGCGCTGCCGAAGAACATGGGCGTGACCTCGCCGCGGGCGAGCCTGCTCTTGTCGAGCGCGTCGCCGGCGGCGTCGATGAGCTCGATGTCGTCGCGGAGCTGGCGCGCGCCCTCCTCGTCGAGCGCCTCGACGAGCTCGGGGGCGTCGAGCGAGACGACCTCCATCGGGGCGATCTCGGCGCCGTGCGCGACGTGCTCGAAGAGGAACACCTGCTTGCGCTCGCGGTGGTAGACGCCGCGGAATTTGCCGCCCGCCGAGATGGGCCAGGTGACCGGGTAGACGCCGATGCCGAGGACCTCCTCGACCTCGCCGATCAGCTCGAACGGGTCGCGGCCCGGGCGATCGAGCTTGTTGACGAACGTGAAGATCGGCATCTGCCGGAGCTTGCAGACGCGGAACAGCTTCTTCGTCTGGGCCTCGACGCCCTTGGCGCAGTCGAGGATCATGATGGCCGCGTCGGTCGCCATGAGCGCGCGGTAGGTGTCCTCGCTGAAGTCGGCGTGGCCAGGGGTGTCGACCAGGCTCAGGAGGCGGCCCTTGTACGGGAACTGGAGGACGCTGGTCGAGATGGAGATGCCGCGCTCGCGCTCCATCTCCATCCAGTCGCTGACCGCGTGGGCCCGCGCCTTCTTCGCCTTCACGGCGCCGGCGAGCTGGATCGCGCCGCCGTAAAGCAGGAGCTTTTCGGTCAGCGTGGTCTTGCCAGCGTCGGGGTGGGAGATGATCGCGAACGTCTTTCGGCGCGCGATCTCGCGGGTGAGCATCGGGTCGGGCACAGCGGCGCGGCAGGATAGAGGCGGGGAGGGCCACGTCAACCTGTCCGGACCGTGACTTACTTGGATGGCGACGGGGGGCCAGGGCGGGAGGGGGGTGAGCGCGGGGGCGGGAGGGGGTCCCCCCACGAACTCGGGCCTGCTGGAGGGCCGTGGCCGGACTGGACGGGAGAGGATGGTCAGAACGGAGAAGGCTGCGGGGAACGCCGGCCCTCGGATTCGTGGGGCCCACCCCCTCCCGCCCCCGCGCTCACCCCCCTCCCGCCCCGACCCCCTCAGCCATGAACCAACCTCATCCATGACCTCATGACCACCTCCGCAAACGTGGCCGTGGTCGTGGACGCGAACGTGGCCGTCGCCGTGGCCGTGGTCGCGCCCCCGTCCTCCACGCTCGCGCCCGGAGGTTCGCCCTCTTCTACTTGCCCGGCTTCAGCGAGAGCGTGACGGTCACGCCAACAGGATCCGCCGTGGGAACCCCGATGGCCCTGTTCTTCAGAAACAGCCGGATGCAGCGCTCGGCCTCAGCGGTCACGCCCCTGGAGCTCAGGACCTCGACCCCCTCGGCGCGACCACGGACGCGGACCAGGAACTGGAGCTTGACGTTCCCCGATGAGCCCGTCAGCCCGCCATGATCCGCGACGCACTTCGCCAGATCGGCGGAAAGCCTCCCGAGCCGCTTGGTCACGTTCGGGACCTCGCCGTTCAAGAACTCCGGCTCGCCGACCTCCACGATCGGCGGCGGCGACGCGACCGGGGCCTCCGGCGCCGCGCCGTCGGGCGCGCCGGCGTCGCCAGGTGCCCCGCCATCGCCCGGCGCGCCCGCGTCGTCCGACGGCGCGCCCGCGTCGTCCGACGGCGGCTCGGGCTGCGGCGACGGCGGGAGCCAGCCGGCATCCGCCTCGCCCGGCTCGAGGCACCGCACAAAGCCACGGTGCGGATCCTCCAGCGCGCCGTGCGGGCACCGTACCCCTCCATCGCCCGCGTCCGGCGTCGACGCCGTGATCCACCCCTGCCCCGACGACCCCTGCCCGGAGGCCGGCGGCGCGCCGCCCTCGGCGACCGCGCTCACACACGCGCCCACGGCGCTCAGCGACAGCGCCAGGCTGATCGCCCAGTGCTTGAAAGGCCCACCTGCTGCTCTAGACCTCATGGGCGCGTGTGATACTGCGGAACGGCCGCCCGTGCAGAACAAATGGCGGTCCAAGGCGCTCGGTCCGGCCGCCGCGCGTCGCGCGACGCACGGCGGCGCAGCCGGCCGGAGGCCGCGGCGTCAGCGCTGACCCAGGTAGTCGAGCTTGCCGATGTCGAGCCCGTTGTGGCGCAAGATCGCGTACGCCGTGGTCACGTGGAAATAGAAGTTGGGCAGGACCCACTCCAGGAGAAACGCCTCGCCCAGGAAGCGCAGGGGCTCGCGGCGCGTGGGCACCGTGATCTCGCGCTCCTCGGAGCCGTCGATCTGCTCGGGCCCGAGGCCGTTCAGGAACGCGATCGTCTTTTCGAGCCGCGCCTGCAGCTCGTCGAAGCTCGCCTCGTTGTCCTCGTACTTCGGCACCTCCACGCCGGCCAGCCGCGCCCCGCACCCCTTCGCCAGATCGGTGGCGATCTGCACCTGGCGCGTGAGCGCGAACATGTCCGGCGCGAGGCGCGCGTCCAGCAGGACGCGCGGCTCGATCTTCCTGGACTCGGCGTACGCGGCAGCCTTGGTGAGGATCGCCGAGAGATTGCCGAGCATCTTCACGAGCACAGGGACCGAGGACCGATACATCGAGATTGCCATCTTCATCTCCTTGGCCCCCGCACGCCACGCGCGGCGCGTGTACGCCTCACGGAGCCGTACGGGCCGCGGTGCCGGCGAGGACGCGCAAACCTAGTGGACATCCGGCGCCCGGCGCAAGCGCGCCCGGCGCGCCCCGGGATCAACGGAGCTCGATGCGCGGCGACCGCGTCGCGCAAGCCTCATGCTCCCTGTCCGCTCCGTGAGCTCATGCAAAGCACGTTGACGAGGCGAGCGCGTGACCCCACAACACCGCTCACCATCAAGCGCGGCAACAGACGCGGCCACGCCCCTATTTCGCCGGTCGTGAAGAACGGAGCTTTCTCGATGAAGATCGAGTGACCGCGCGACCGAATGACCGCGTGTCCGAATGGCGCCGCTCGACCCCTCGTCCGCTCGCGTTGCCCCCCTCGCCCTCGCCACCTGCGGAGTCGAGCGGCGCGAGGAGCCCCCCGCTCGCCGTGCGTCGCTCAGAGCGCGACGTGCGCGAGCGAGCCGGCGGACGCATCCCAGAGCGCCTGGGCCCGCGACAGCACCTCGCCGTGCGCCTTCGTCCCCTCGGTGGGGCCCGTCACCGAGACCCCCCCGCCGCCCGGCCTGATCTCCACCCGCTCGACCCCCGCGTCCGGGAACTCGCCGCGGAGCTCCCTGGTCATCCGCTCGCCGATCCGCGAAAGGAGCCGCGCGAGCCGCTCGGGCGTGATGTCCCGGAACGTGAGCACCTGCGGGAGCCTGAGCTCCGAGACGACGCGCGCGCGGTCGGACAGCGCCGGCTCGCCGAGCCGCCGCTCCAGGAGCGCCGCGAACACGCTCCCGTACGCCCGGTCGACCTGCTCCCGCCGGAAGCCCTCGTCGATCGCCGGCCCGAGCCGCGCCTCGAGCTGCGCGACGCCGTTCAGCCCGTTCGCGAAGCGCCCCTCGTTCTGCGCGAAGTACTCGCCCCGCGCGCGGAGATCGCGCGCCAGCGCCGCGAAGTGGTCGCCCATCGTCGACAGGGCGCGCAGCACCAGGTCGGCGAGCCGGAGCTCCTCCCGGATCCAGCCGACGTCCGTCACGCGGTCGGCCATGAACGGCCAGAGGACGAGGTTGTAGTAGTTGTTGAAGTCGAGCAGGTACTTCAGCCGGTAGAGCTCGAAGCAGCCGAACACCGGGTACATGTGCTCGTAGAGCCGGAGCGTGCTGTCGTACTTGAACCGGTAGTACGCGTCGTAGGCCGCGACCCTCTCCTCGAACCCGGCCCGGTCGCCGCGCACGTCGGCGAGGATCATCTGGGTGATGAACTCGTTCGAGGTCGCGATGAAGTCGGAGCCGGGGCTGTAGAACGGATCGACGAACGCGCCCGCCTCGCCGGTGACGGCGTACCGGTCGGTCGAGAAGTACCGGTCCGCGTGGTACGGCAGGTGGGCATAGCCCTGGAAATCCTCGAGCTCCGCCCCCTCGAGCAGGTCGCGTACCGCGCGGTGGGCGCGAAGGAAGCGCTCGAGCTCCGCGCGCGTGCGCGGCCCCCGGAGCGCGGCGCCCGAGCCCTCGCCGATCCGGTCCTTGTCGAACACCACGCCCACGCTCATCAGATCGCCGGCGAGCGGGATGAACCAGATCCAGTACCCGTCGTACATGAAGTGGTTCGTCGACAGGTGGCGCGACGTGTGGCGCACGCGCGATCGCCACGCCGGCTCCGTGACCGCGTCGAGCCCCGCGACGCCGCGGTAGCGGCCCCACGCGGCCGCCGTGTTGAGGCGCGCCTCCTTGTGCACCTTCACGCCGAGCTTGCGGAGGAGCACGTGCCGCCGCCCCGACGCGTCGCACACCCAGCGGCAGGCGACCTCGCGCCGCTCGCCGCCCTGCTCGTAGACGACCCGGTGCCGCCCGCGCCCGTCGATCGCGACGTCGATCACCTTCGCGCCGAGCTCGACCTCGGCGCCCGCCGCGCGGTTCATGGCGACCAGATCGCGCTCCAGCCGCGCGCGCTCGAGCTGGAAGCTCGGGTGGAACGGCATGTGGTCGGAGCCGATCTCGCTCATCCGCGGGAGCGGCAGGTCCTTGCCCTCGGCGTCGAAGAAGAAGCGGAGCCCGTTCTTCGGGAGCTGGTGCTGGTAGAGGTACGTGCCGAGGTTCAGCCGGCGAACCATGTAGTGGGCCGCGACCTCGACCGTGCTCTCGCCGACCTTGTGGTCGACGATCGCCGAGGCCGCCTCGAGCACGAGCACCCCGAGATCGGGGCAGGTGAGGCGGAGCTGGCGCGCGAGGAGGCCTCCGGCGATGCCGCTGCCGATGATGACGATGTCGACCGTGCGCATGTCGGCGGCGCTCATACCGCGCCCGCCGCCGGCGGCGCCGGCTCGCCGAGCAGCTCCGCGCGGAGCGCGCCGGGCATCGCCGCCGCCTCGTCCGGGCGGAGCAGCCCGTCGCCGTGGAAGATCGACGCCGAGAGGCGCCCGCCGAAGCGGCTGAAGATGACCTGGAACCCGGGCGGCGTGACCACGGCGGGCAGCGGGTACGCCGACACCACGGGGAGCCCCGCGAACCGCTCCACCGTGACCGCGCCCGGGTTCGAGACGATCAGCGAGGCGAGCTCGCCGCCGAACGGCTGGTCGCCGAGCCAGCGGTACACCGGCCCGGGGAGCCAGCGGGCGAGGTCGAGCGCCGCCACCATCGCGAGGTCGAGCTTGTCGCGCACCATCGCGCGCTGCTGCTCGGCCAGGGAAGCCACCGCGCGGGCGTCGTCGTAGAGCTCGTCACGGCGCAGCGAGAGCAGCACCATCGTGAGGTGGTTGCCGAAGAGCCGGCGCGCGCCCGCCTTGGGGTCGAGCGACAGCGGGAGCGGGACCACGTGGTGCGGCGGGGCGAAGCCGCGGCGGACGAGCGCCCGATCGGCCAGCCGGGTGGCCGCGATCAGCATGAGGCTCGACTCGGCGAGCCGCGCGCGCTGCCGCACCCGGAGGTCGAAGGCGCGGGTCTCCTCCGCCGAGAGCACGAGCCGGAGGACGCGCGAGGCCGTGGGCCGGACCCCGGGGCAGGCGCGCGCGAGCGAGAGGATGGGCGCGCGGCCGAGCGCGAGCGCGTGCTCCTTGTACGCGCGCGCGAGCGCGAGCCGCGCGTCGCGATCCAGGCCCGAGAGGAGGCGCTCGGGGCTGTCGTGCCGCTCCTGCCGCGGCGGCGCCTCGTCCGGCGCGTCGCCGCTGCCGGAGCCGAGCCAGGCGACGAGCCGATCCGCGCCCCTGCCGTCCGTCAGCGCGTGATGGTGACGGAACACGACGGTGTCCCCGGCCCCCGCCCCGCGCAGGACGTCGATCGCCCACGGCCGCTCCCCGGAGATCCGGTCCGCGAGCAGCGCCTCGACGCGCGCTTCGCGCTCGCGCTCCCCCGACACCTCGATGAGGCGCGGCGCCGGCGCCCGCCGGTGATGATCGACGACCCAGCGCGGCCGCCCCGCCCGCCCGAGCAGGCTGTTGTCGAGCCGGAAGCGGAGCTCGGGCACGTCCCGCGTCGCGCGCTCGAGGCGCGCCGCGAGCCGCGCCATGTCGAGGCGGCCGTCGAGCTCGAGCACGAACAGGCAGTGATTGCCGGCCTGGCCGCGCGATCGCATGGCGCGATCGTTCATGAGGTGAAAGAAGTCGATGCCCCCGAGCAGGACGGTCGATGTCATGATCTCCGCGAAGCGCCGCCGTCAGGTGGAGGCGCCGGCGACCGTAGCAGCCAGACCGGCCGCACGACAGCGCCCGGAAGCCAGGGCCCGCCCGCCCGCGAGCGGGCGGCGAGCGCAGCAATCCACACCGTGATTCGACTATATGGTTAGATTCATCCCGTGAATCTTTCAGCCATCGACGTCAACCTCGTGATCGCGCTCGACGCCTTGCTGCGCGAGCGCAACGTCACGTACGCGGCCCGCCGGATGGGCCTGAGCCAGCCCGCGATGAGCCACGCGCTGACGCGGCTGCGCGAGCTCTTCTCCGACCCGCTGCTCGTGCGGGTCGGCCGGCAGATGGCGCTGTCGCCGCGCGCCGAGGCGATGATCCCGCAGGTCGCGTCGATCATGCAGGAGCTCGCGGGCCTCTTCGGCATGGAGACGCCGCCCTTCGATCCCGCGACGACCCCCCGCGCCTTCCGGATCGCCGCGGCGGAGTACGTGGACCTCGTCCTCCTCTCGAAGCTCAACGCGGCGCTCGCGCAGGGCGGCAAGAACCTCTCGCTCCACCTGCTCCCCCTCGACGCGCGCGCCGCCGACGCGGTCCGGATCGGCGAAGTCGATCTCGCGATCGGCGCCTTCCCGGCGGACGCCCTCCCCTCCGGCGTGAGCCGCGAGGAGCTCTTCGAGGATCGCTTCGTCGGGCTCGCCCGCGCGAGCCACCCGAGGGCGCGGGGGCGCGTCGACCTCGACACCTACGCCGCCCTCGAGCACGTGACCGTCCCCCGGCAGGGCGCGCACGACGGGGTCGCCGACGATCTCATCGCGGCGCGCGGCGTCCAGCGCCGCGCGGTCATGACCGTGTCGCACGTGCTCCTCGTGCCGCACGTGGTCGCGGGCTCGGACCACGTGGCGACGGTGGCCACGCGCATCGGCAGGGCGTTCTCGAGCATGCTGCCGCTCCGCACCTTCGACCTGCCGTTCGAGCTGCCCCCCCTCCAGATCTCGATGCTGTCGAGCACCCGGACCCACAACGAGCCGGCGCAGGCGTGGCTGCGCGGCGTCGTGAACGACGCCGTGGCGCACATGCAGGACGCGGGCCGGCGGAAGCGCGTGTGACGACGCCGCGCCCGGCTCCGGGGAGCCCCCTGCAGGCCCACCCCCCGGAGCCGGGGCTACCGGCCGAGCGCCTCGGCGCGGTTCACGATGCGCGGCGTGAGAAAGATGACGAGCTCGCTGCGGGTGTCGCTCGCGCGGCGCCGCTGGAAGAGCATGCCGAGGATGGGGATGTCCCCGAAGAACGGCACCTGATCGAGGTTGCGGCCGGTGTTGCGGGTGAAGATCCCGCCGATCACCGCCGTGTGCCCGTCCATGATCAGGAGATCGGTCTCCGCCTCGCGCTTCAGGATGGTGGGGTCGCCCCGCGCCGAGGTCTGGTTGAAGTCCGGCTCGTCGCGGTTGATCTTCACGTGCATCGCGACGCTGCCGTCCGACGTGACGTGCGGCCTGACGAGCAGCTGGAGCTTGGCCTCCTGGAACGTCGTCTGCACGCCCTGGGCGCTGATCTGCGAGAACGGGATCAGCGTGCCCTGGCTGATCCGGGCCTCGCGGTTGTCGAGCGTGAGGATGCGCGGGCTCGAGACGATCCGCAGCATGCCGCTCGCCTCGGCCGCGGAGAGCCGGACCGCGAGGTTCACGGTGTTGTTGATCGACCCGAGCGTGAAGCCGAGCGCGCCGCCCTGCCCGGTGCCGACCGTGGCGGGCAGGTTCACCGCGAAGTTCGGGTTCGCGACCTGGTTCGCGAACGGCGAGAGGCCGGCCGTCGGCGTGTTCGAGTCGGACGCGCCGCCGGTGAGGCCGATGGCCGAGGGGAACACGAGCCCGGTCGGGTTGCCCGTCGCCGCGCTGAAGGTGCCGTCGCCGCCCCACTGGATGCCGACGTCGCGCAGGTAGCGGCTCGTCGCCTCCACCACGCGCGCCTCGATCAGGACCTGCGGGGTCTGCGTGTCGAGCGAGCGCACGAGCTCCTCGATCTGGTTCAGGTTGCCCGCGACGTCGCGCGCGATGAGCACGTTGGTGCGCTCGTCGACCGCGAGCGAGCCGCGCGGCGACAGGAGGTCCTTCGAGCGATCCTGGAGGTCCCTCGCGTCCGCGTAGTTGATCGGGATGAGCCGCGTCTCCACGGGGGCGAGCTGGAGCTCGCTCTTGCGCCGCGCGATCGCGAGCTCCCGCTCCTTGTTGAGATCGGCGATCGGGGCGACGCGGATCATGTTGCCCTGCCGGACCATGCCGAGGCCCTTGGCCTGGAGCACCGTCTCGAGCGCCTGGTCCCACGGGACGTTGCGCATCCGGATGGTGACCGTCCCGCTCACGTTGTCGGCGGTCACGATGTTGACCCGCCCGACGTCGGAGATCAGCCGGAGGACGTTGTGGATGTCCGCGTCCTTCAGATCCAGGTCGATGCGCCGCCCCGTGAAGCGCCGCTGCTGCCCGGCGAGCGCGGGCGTGAAGGCGCCGGCCTGGTCGGGCTCGGCGATCGACTCCCGGGCGTCCGTCGCGAGGTGGGGGCCGCGCCCGGCCTCGCCGGGCTCCTCGACCGCCCCCCCGAACGAGGTCTCCACCCGGGGCGCTCCGAGGTCGAGGGGCTCCTCGCGCGCGACCGTGCGCGTCCGCCGCGCCGCGCCCCCGTCGGCGCCGACGCCCGAGAGGCTCGAGGGCAAGGCCCCGCGGGCCACGTTGAGCACGAGCGCGTTGCCCTCGCGCGCGAGCGCGCCCTGCGCGCCCTCGACCTGCTCGACCTCCACGACGACCTTCGAGCCGTCGCTGTTGCGCCGGAACGTCGAGATCGCCCGCACCGGGCCGCCGAAGGCGCCGACGTCGAGCTTGCGCTGCAGGGCGTCGGGGAGCCGGACGCCGCTGAGCTCGATGACGCGGCGGCCGCCCTTGCCGGTCGACTCGCGGTAGCTCGGGATCGACGAGAGCTCGATGATGACCCGATCGAGCGTCGCCTGGTGCTCGAACCGCACGTCGGTGATCGCCGCCGGCTCGCGCGACGGCGCCGCCGCGCCGGGGCCGCTCGGCGCCCGTGGCGCCATGGGCGCGGTCGCGTCCGCGGCCGCGAGCTCGACCAAGAGCGCGCCCTGCTCGGCGTGGATCCGGTAGGCCGCGGGGCGCGCGAGCTGCACGAGCACCCGCGTCGTACGCCGGGCCGCCTCGCCGAACCCCTGGGTCATCACCCCCGCCACGATCGCGTTGCCGCGCGTGATCGCGCCGGGAGCCCCGCGCACCTCGGCGCCCTCGAGGTGGATGAGGAGCCGCTTGCCGCCGTCCGCGACCTGCGCCGAGAAGCGCGGCGCGCCGCTCGTCGCGACCACGATCTCGGCCCTGTCCTCCGCCGGCGCCGTGAGCCTCACGTCGCTGACCTGGATCGGCGCGGCGGCGGATGCGTCTCCCGCAGGAGCGCCGAGGCTCAACATCACCCCGAGCGCCGCGGCACGGCGGAGCGCGCCCCGCTTCGGAAGCGCGCCCCGCTTCGGGCGACAGTCTCGATTGCTCTTCATTGCACTCCCGCTTCGCGGTGACGCGAGATCTGCGTCACGCTGCCGGGAAGCTACTTCGGGTGCCCGACGCGGGCCCAATTCGTGGCGTTCAGGGCGCGCCGAAGGCCGGCGCGTTCGCCTCGCCGAGCGGCCTCAGCGCGATCACGCGCGTGGTCGGCGGGATCTCCGGGTGCGACGGGTCCTCGCGGATGAAGACGACGTCGGAGTCGCGGATGCGATCGACGCGCCAGTTCACGGCGACGTCGACGCCGGTCGGCCCGCCGGAGTGCACGATCTCGGCCTTGCCGACGAAATCGCCCACCTTCACCACCCACCCGAGCCCCGTCGGATCGGTGAGCAGCGCGCGGGCGGGCGCGCGCGAGACCACGCCGACCAGCTTGAGCTCGTCGAGCGCGAAGCGGTCCACGAGGACCTGCCGCTGGATCGTGACCCGCCCCCTGGCCTGCGTCGCGAAGAGCGACTCGAAGCTCCGGAACGGGTCGCGGCTCCTGTCGCTCTCGGTGAAGTCGGCCTCCTGGAACTCGCGGAGCGGCAGCGGCGGCATCTCGGGCGCGCCGGCGTCCGCGGCCGCGCCGGACGCGCCCGGGGCGGCCGCGCGCGGCGGCGAGGAGGTGACCGCGGTCGCGGCCTTGCCGGCCGGCTTCTTCGCGGGGGCGACCGCCGGCTCGTCCTCGCACCCCGCGAGCGCGAGGGCCGCGGTCGCCGCGAGGGCGAGCAGCAGCTTCCTGCCGGCGCTCACCGGACACCTCCGCCGCGCCGCGGCCTCACGCCGCTCGTCGGCGTCTCCCCCGCGCGCACGGCGCGGAACGCGGTGGCGAGGCACTCCACCTCGACCTGCACGTCGCTGCCCTCGACCTTGGGGTTCTTGATCTGGACCTCCTCGAGGTTGATGATGCGGTCGAGCCGCCCCACGCCGTGGAAGAACTTCGCGACCTGGTGGAACTTCCCGGTGAGCGTCAGCTTCATCGGCACCTTGGAGAAGAACTCCTGCGGGATCTCCTCGGTCGGGCTCCACGAGGTCAGGTTGACGCCGGAGACCGTCGCGACGCCCTGGATCGCGGAGAGGAAGGCCGGCGTCTCGGACTCGTCCGGCAGGATCTTCTTCTGCTCGCGGCTCAGCTGCTCGCGCCGCGTCTTCTCGTCGAGATCCTTCTGGTAGGCGGCCTTCGACGCCTGCGCCTTGGTGAGCTCCGCCTGGAGCGACTGCTGCTGCTGCGTGGCGCTCGCGATCTGGGAGTCGACGTCGGCGTAGAAGCCGACGAAGTAGAGGATGCCGACGAGCGCCGCGAAGAGCGCGCCGACCCCGAACTTGGCGAGCGGCGGCAGCCGGTCGAGCGCCGACCCGGCCTGCGCGGGATTGGGCTTCGTGGCCATCAGTACCTCACCTTGAGCTGCAGCGCGAACGAGACGAGCTCGAGCCGCGAGGCCTTCTCGTTCTCCTTCTTCCCCGGGAGCAGCTGCACGTCATAGAAGTACGACGACAGCTTCAGCCGCTGGGCGAGCTCGTAGACGTCGGTGCCGTCGCGCGCGAGCCCCTCGACGCGCACGGTCCGCTCCGACTCCACGTAGCTCGTGAGCCACAGCCGCCGGCTGTCCCACGAGGGGTTGTAGACGGCGAGCGGGTTCTCCTTGCGGAGCTGCGCGAGCTTGTCCGGGTCGGCGGTCGGCCCCTTGCCGTTCGTGAGCAGCTGCGCGAGCTCGATCAGGACCGCCGTCGGCCCGCTCCGCGCCGCCTGGAGCTTCGCGATCGCGTCCTCGCGCGCGCGGAGGACCTCGAGCGACTTCTTGATCTCCTCGTGGTTGGAGACGAGCTTGCGGATGTCCTGGATCTGGCTGTGGAGCAGCGAGTTCTTCCGCGTGTGCTCGGCGAGCTCCTCGACCTTCGTCTGGTGGAAGAGGAAGAGCCCGACGATCTCGAGGATCACGACGCCGAGCGTGACGAGGAGCCACCTCTGGCTCGCCTGGGGCGCGGCCCCCCGCGCGCCGCGCCGCTGCGGGAGCAGGTTGACGCGGATCAAGAGCGCTTCTCCCGGTCCTTGCGCATCGCGAGCCCGAGCGAGACGCAGAACTGCGCCGCCCGGAGCCGGAGCAGCTCCTGGTTGACTTCCTTGGCTTCCACGGTGATGCGCTCCATCGGCTGGATGAGCTCGACGGCGACCCGGGCGCGCCGCCCGATCGCCGCCGGCAGCGCCGGCAGGTTGGACGAGCCGCCGGTCAGGTAGATGCGGTGCATGTCGCCCTCACCGCTCGTGGCCAGGAAGAAGTCGAGCGAGCGCTGGATCTCGCCCGCGATCGAGTCGCACACCTGCTCGATGGTCTCGATGACCTGCGCGGGCACGCCGCCCGGGCCCGAGGTCACGCTGGCGCACTTGAACTCCTCGGCCTGCTCGAAGCTGATGCCGAGCTTCCGCTGGATCTGCTCGGTGATGTAGTTGCCGCCGTTGCCGATGTCGCGGGTGAACGCGCTGGCGCCCCGCGACACGATGTTGATCGACGCCAGGCTCGCGCCGACGTTGATGATCGCGAACGTCTGGTCCGGCGGGATGCCGCGGTTCACCTCGAACAGGTTCTGCACGGTGAACGCGTCGATGTCGACCACCATGGGCTTGAGCTTCGCGGTCCTGGCGATCTGGGTGTAGTCGTTGATCTCGTCGCGCTTGGCGGCGACGAGCAGGAGATCCATCTGCCCGGCCTCGGGGCGGCGGCGCAGGACCTCGTAGTCGACGTGCACGTCCTTGATGTCGAACGGGATGTGCTGCTCGGCCTCCCACTGGATCTGCTCGTCGAGCTCCGCGGCGGTCATCAGCGGGACCGTGATCTTGCGGATGATGACCGCCTGCCCGCTGATGCTGAGCGCGATCTCGCGCTGGCGGATCTTTGCATCCGAGAACGCGCGGCCGAGCGCCTCGACGATGGCCTGCGCGTTCATGATGTGGCCGTCGACGATGGCCTGCGGCGCGAGCGGCGCGTAGCCGAGCCGCACGAGGCCATACCCCTTACGGCTCTCCTTGATCTGAGCGATCTTGATCGCGCTCGATCCGATATCGACCCCGACCAAGTTCTTGCCTTCCGACATCCCGTCCGTCCTGGCCCGCGCCCGCCTTGGTGAAGAGGAGCGGCCGGGCTGCGTTGCCCGGCCCTCGCCGCGCCCGATCCTTCTGGTCGCTTCTGACGAAGCTTCGCACCACCGCCGATCGCGGGGCAAAAAACCGCTTTACGCTCGCCTGGGGCCCGCCTATCGAAGCTCGAACTACGGTGCGGCGCTCCCGGTCCGGCCGGCGGCGCGCGCCAGCCCAGGGTAGCACCGTCCGGGCCTCGGTCGTCGGGCACGGATGACGTCAGGTCAGAGTCCCCCCATGCATCCGGACTTCTCCCGTTTCCGCGGCACCTGCGCCCCGCGCGCCGGCTCCGCGACGCAGTCTCGCCCGCGGTCCCGAGGACGGCGGGTGCTCGCGGCCCTCGCGTCGGCCGTCCTCCTCCTCGCCGCCGCGACCGGCCCGGCGCTCGCCGAGGACGGTCACCACACCGTCTACGCGGGGCAGACGCTCGGCAAGATCGCGAAGCGCTACCGGGTCACGGTCGACGCGCTCCGCGAGGCGAACGGGCTCAAGCGCGGTGAGCCCATCCACCCCGGCGATGTCCTCGTGATCCCCGAGCGGGGCAAGCCCGGCGCGCAGGCCAAGGCCCGGCCGAACCGGCCGGCCGCGCTGCGCCGCGGGCCGGAGCGGAGCCGCGGCTCGAAGGAGCGGGACGCCGAGGTCCGGTCCGCGGGCAGAGGGCCGAGCAAGAAGAAGGTGGCGAAGGCCGAGCCCGCCGCGAAGAACAAGGGCTATGCGAAGCGGCCCAGGCGCCCGGGGTGGGTCCGCCTGGTGCGCGGCACCGAGCGGCTGGAGCTCCGGCTGCTCACGCCGAAGGGGCGCCTCGTGTCCAAGGCCCTCCCCAAGCTCAGCCGGCTGATGCGGGCGTCACCCACCGCCTCGATCCCGATCGACCCGAGGCTCGCCACGCTGATCGGCATGGTGAGCAACCATTTCGGCGGCCGGACCATCCGCATCGTGAGCGGTTACCGCCCCTACTCCCCGACCCAGTACACGCCGCACTCCAACCACAACTTCGGACGTGCCGTCGATTTCATGGTGGAGGGCGTGCCCAACACCGTGGTCCGCGATTTCTGTCGGACGTTTCGCAACGCGGGCGTCGGATACTATCCCAACTCGACCTTTGTTCATCTGGACGTCCGTTCAGAGAAGGTCTACTGGGTGGATTACTCGGGGCCCGGAGAGCCGCCGCGTTACGCTGGGGCGAAGGGCTCTGTCGCCCCCGACGAGGCGGCGCGCGATGTGCCCCTCTCGGCAGAAGAAGAGGTGTACGGGTCAGAGAATACCCGTGCCCCTCAGCCGCAAGCGTCGAATATCACAGTGACAAATCAGGGAACGGGGCCCGGCGGCAACGGGGGGCGGAGGCAGGTGGGGTCAAATGCACCCACCTCGGCCCCCGGCGCTTCCCCGGCGGGAAGATGAACTGCCCAGACCGCTGGCTAGTATCCACACACTGAACATCCGCACCAGACACAATTGCACGGCTCTGCCTTGCACGCTGCGAGAGTTGTGGCACCAATCCACCTCACGTGCAGCAATCGACCCGACTGCAGCGGGAGGAGCTCGCTCCTCCGAGGCCATTCGTCCCGTGTTGTGAGGGGGACGGGTTTGTCCAGCCGGTCCTGCTGGGCACGTCGTGCCCGGTCGTCACGTGCGATCACGACCTGAGTGAGCACGGCTTGAACGACGCCACAGCGTTGCTCTGCGCGCTGCCGGAGCCGGGGTCGGCGCACGCGCGGGATGCATGGGAATCCGTGGAGGCCATGGCGGGCTGCGCGCGCGACGTCTGGGAATCCGCGGAGGCCATGGCGGCCTGCACGCACGATGACTCCTGGGAATGCGCGGAGCCAGGCGGGCGCGTGGACGCGCCGCCGTGCGGCGCCGGCGCGGCCGAGACGGACGGACGGCGCGAGCGCGAGCCGTCGTGCGCCCCGCTCCACCCGGAGGTGCTGAAGGGGTATTTCCCGCTCGTCCGCAAGCTGGTGCGGCAAGTGTCGCGGCACCTGCCGCCCAACGTCCAGCGCGACGACCTGCTCAGCGCCGGGCTGCTCGGGCTCGTCGACTCGCTGCGCAAGAACGGCGGCAGCGACGGCGAGACGTTCGCCGGCTACGCGAAGCTCCGGATCCGCGGCGCGATCGTCGACGAGCTCCGCGCGCAGGACTGGCTCTCCCGGCGGGCGCGCGAGGCGGTCGAGGCCGGCGCCGCGAACAGGTCCTGCGGGACGACCGTCTTCGTGAGCCTGAGCGAGGTGACCCCGACCGAGGAGTCGGCGCACCTGTCCGGGGGGGACGACCCGATCGAGGCGATGTCGGCGCGCGCGACCCGGCGCGCCCTGGTGGGGGCCATCGCGCAGCTCCCGGAGCGCGAGCGGCGCGTGATCGGCATGTACTACTTCGAGGGCGCGAAGCTGAAGGAGATCGGCGCCGTCCTCGGGGTCGGCGAGCCGCGCGTGTCGCAGCTGCACACGCGCGCGCTCGGGATGCTGCGCGGCATGCTCTCCCAGGCCTGACCGCCGGTCAGAAGAGCGCGCCGCCCCTGCGCCTTCGCGCGCTCCACGCCTGACCGCCGGTCAGGGGAGCGCGCCGCCCTTGAGCCTTCGCGCTCGGCCGGGCATGGCGACGCCGACCGCGAAGAGCGCCGTCTCGCCGTACGCCTCCTCGAGGGCGGGGTCGCCGGAGGCCCTGTGCACGAACGCGTTGCGGTGCGCGCCGCGATCGAGCGCGACCACGCGCGCGCAGCCGAGGTCGAGCAGCGCCTCGGTCGTGGCCTCGTCGCTGTCGAACGTCGTCATGGCCGTGACGAGCGCGCCGTCAGGGAGGACGCAGGCCGCGCCACGCCGGCGCATCGTGCCGATCTTGCGCGCCGCCGGCCGCATCGTGCCGTCGTCGGCGGTGAGCGGCAGCTCGGTCGCGTCCATGCCGGGCGCGATCTCGACGCCGCCGGCGGCGTGGATCTCCACCCGGCCGTCGCGGACCACGAGCAAGCCCCCCTCGCCGCGGAAGGGGAGGCCGATCGTGCCGGCCACGGCGAGCCCGTGCGGGCGGCGCCTGCGGCCGGTGCCGACGCCGATCGCCGCGAGCACCCGCTCCCTCTCGTCGGCCGACACCTCGGTCGCGAGCTTCGGCGCCTTGCGCGGCGAGATCTCGCGCGAGCCGGCGCGGAGCCGGAAGACGAAGCGGTCCGGGGCGAAGGTGAAGACGCGGACCCGGGCGCCGAGGTGCACGACGTCGACCGAATGCACGGCCGGGAGCCAGGCGGGGTACGGCTGCGCGGCGCCGTCCGCCGTCCACGACAGCCCGTCCGGCAGCGGCAGGGCGGGGTCCGCCCCGTGCGAGACGAGGTAGATGAAGGCGTCCGGCGACGCGGAGAGGAGGCGCTCGGGCACGAGCGACATGGCGGGCGCGAGGCGCTCGGCGCTCAGGCCGCCGCCGTCGCGCGGGCGCACGAGGGCGACGCCGAGCGGGGACGGCGCCCTGCCCAGCGAGAGGCCCGCGGCGCACCCGCCGCGGCGGAGCGCCATGCCCAGGGTCGCCGCGTCGAGGGCCTCGCCCCAGGCGTGGATCACGAAGCCCCGCTCGGTCATGCACAGCGCGGCGCGCTCGACGAGGAGGTCGTCGTCGTCGCCCGGCGAGAGCGCCGCGCCCCCGCCGGCGTCGAAGAGCGCCGGGCCCTGCCAGAGCGCCCAGAGCGAGTCCGGGATCCCGCCACGCGACGGCCACGCGCCGAAGAACGGCCGACCGCTGCGATCGACGGCGAGCGTCGCGGCCCCCGCGGCCGGAGGCACGAGCGCGCGCCGCTCGACGATCATGCCCAGCGCCCCCGCGCCGCCCGGCGCCCCCGCGCCGCCCGGCGCCCCCGCGCCGCCCGGCGCGGAGCCGGCGGGGCGGGCGCCCAGGCCGATGGCGCCCACGATCCGGGGCAGCGCCCGCCCGGGGATCGTGCCGGTCCCGCGCGGGCCGATCGTCGGGCGCGGCGCCTCGAAGCCCGCCTGGAGGTCGAACCCGATGCGCCGCGTGTCGATGGCGAGCAGGTGGACGCGCCGGCGCGGGTGCTCCGGATCGGGTCGGACGAACGTCGTCGCGAACGCGCTCCCCGCGGGAGGTCGCGCGCCGTCGCCGCCGGCACCGGGAGGGCTTTGCCCGGGCGGCGAGGGCAAGAGGCTCCACACGCCCTCGCCGGGGAGCGGAGGCTCGACCGCGGGCGCCACCGGCGGCGGCGGCCACAGCGAGGGCAGCCCCGGAGGCACGGGCTCCGGAGCGAGCGGGTCGCCCGGGTTCGCGGGCGGAGCGTCGGGCTCCGCGCGGAGCGCCCCGGCCATGCGGCCCGCAGCGAGCGCGAGCCGCTCCACCGCGGCGGCCGCGCCCGGGCCGAGCAGGCGCCCGGCGGACCGCTCGGCGAGTTCCACGAACGACGGCACGCGGCGCGGGACGCGATGCGCGCGGGCGCCGAACGGATCGTTGCCGCCCGTCTCGAGCTGGCCGGTGCTGGCGTCGAGCGCCGCGGGCAGCGCGTCCGGCCCGAGCGCCATGACCAGCGCGTCCTCGACGAGGTCGAGCCGCGCCGTCGAGGGGGGTTTCTCGAACGAGATCTCGGTGCGCGACACGCCGTCCACGGCGCCGGCCTCGAGCCACCCGAAGGCCGCCGCGCGGAGCCGCTCGCCGAGCGGCCGCGCCCGCAGATCCGCGTCGCCGCCGAGGTCGAGCAGCGTGATCCCCTGCACGACGCCGTCGGCGAAGGTGGTCACCGCGACGCGACGGCCACGGGCCACGAGGTCGCGGTCGTCGCCGAGGGGCGTGTCGGTCAGGTTGCGGACACCGTCCAGGCTCACCGGCCGACCGGAGCGGGTGAGCCGCACGCGCGCGCGGTACAGCTCGGCGGCGCCGCGCCCGGCAGGCGCGCCCCCGGCGTCCGGCGCGCCCCCGGCGTCCGGCGCGCCCAGGAACAGCACCCGGCGGCCCAGCAGCGCGTCGTGGAGGAACCCGCCGCGCTCTTCCCAGACGAAATCGTCAGGGCTGACGGCGCCGCCGATGGCGTCCCCGAGCATCCCGGCGATCGCGTCCGTCGTCCGCGCCGGCGGCGCCGGCGTCGCGAGCCGCGCGGCGACCCCGAGCACGACGGCGCCGAGCGCGATCGGGAGCCGGCCGCGCAGATGATCCACCCACGTGGAGAGCGCTCGCCCCGTCATCCCTTTTCCAGCGCGCTCCTTCCACCTTCCGCGCCGGCCTGGACGGCCGCCGCGCGCGGGCGGATCCCGAGGAGCTCGCGCGCGCGGTCGGGATCGACCACCTCGCGGCCGATGCTCCGCGCGTACGCGGCGGCGCGCGCGACGAGCGGCGCGCTCCCCTCGGCGAGCACGCCCTTGTCGAGGTAGATGTTGTCCTCCAGGCCGACCCGGGCGTGCCCGCCGAGCTGCATGGCGAGCTCGGTCATCGGGCGCTGGTGCCGACCGACCGCGGCCACGCCCCAGGTGGACCCGGGCGGGATCTGGCCGATCATGAACCGGAGCACGTCCTCCCGCGCGGCGATGCCGCCGGGCACCCCGAGCACGAACTGGAAGTGGAGCGGCGCCGCGAGGTGCCCCTCGGCGAACAGGCCGAGCGCCTCGTGGATGTGCCCGACCTCGTAGCACTCGAGCTCGGGGACGCTCCCCGCGGCGCGGATCCGCGCGGCCATGTCCCGGATGAGCGGCCGGGTGTTGTCGAAGATCCCGTCGCCGAAGTTGATCGTGCCGCAGTTCAGCGTGGCCATCTCGGGCTTGCAGAGCAGCGGCTGGGCGCGCTCGTCGACGCTCATCCCGACGGCGCCGCCGGTCGACGTCTGGACGATGACGTCCGTCTTCTCGTAGATCGCGGCGATGGCCTCCTCGAACAGCGCGCGCGACTGGCTCGGCGACCCGTCCGGGTTCCGGACGTGCAGGTGGATCACCGCGGCGCCCGCGTCGCGGCAGCGCGCCGCCTCGTCCGCGAGCTCGCGCGCGGTGACGGGCAGGTGGGGCGTCTGCGCCCGGGTCGTCTCGGCGCCGACGATCGCCGCCGTGAGGATCAGCGCGCTGTCCGGCGGCGTGACGATGATCCGCGGGGGCGGCGTGATGATCGGCCGCGGCTCCGGGAGCTGCGCGTGGTCCGGCGGCGGCGCCGACAGGGCCGGCAGCACGAGGCGCGGCCGACGCTGAAGCTCCTTCGGGACGACGCAGGTGCCGAGCGCCCGGCAGACGATGATCGGCTCGGCCAGCGCGTCCGCCGCCGAGGGGGCGACGCCGCCTTCGCGGACGCTGGCGACGACCTTGCGCGCCTCGAACGCCATGGCGCGCGACGTGGCGCCGACCTTCGTGATCACCCCCGTCGCCTCGATGAAGTCGCCTGCTCGGACCGGGGCGAGGAACTCGACCGCCTCGTACGCACGGAAGAGCCCCTCGTCGCCGTCCAGGCGGATGAGGAGCTCGGTGGCGACGTCGCCGAAGAGCGCGAGAATACGCGCGCCATCGCACAGCTCCCCCGCATAATGTGCGTCGTGCGCGCCCATCCTGACGCGCAGCGTGACCGTGAGACCAACCCCAGTGCTCATGGGTGCGAAGACTCAACAGTCGACAGTCGGTAGTCAACAAGGGAAACTCCCCCCGCTGATGAACCTCGTAGAAGCAAGAAATCTCCCGCGGCACGTCGGAATCATCATGGATGGCAACGGCCGCTGGGCGGAGCTGCGCGGCGAGCCGCGCGAGGCCGGGCACAAGGCCGGCAGCGCCGCCGTGCGGCGGATCGTGCGCGCCTGCCGGAAGCTCGGCGTGGAGGCGCTGACGCTGTACGCGTTCAGCGAGCAGAACTGGGCGCGCCCGCGCGGCGAGGTCGACGCGCTCATGGGGCTCCTGCGCGAGTTCCTGATGAGCGAGCGCGGTGAGATCCTCGACAACGACATCCGCCTCGTGGCCATCGGCGACATCAGCCGGCTCCCCGAGGTCGTGCGCGAGGTGCTCGACCCGCTCCGCACGGCGTCCGCCGAGAACACGAAGATGACGCTCGCGCTGGCGCTCTCCTACGGGGCGCGCGAGGAGATCGCCGCCGCGGCGCGCGAGCTCGCGAAGGAGGCGGTCGCCGGGAAGCTCGATCCGGAGGCGATCGACGGGGCGCTGCTCGCGGCCCGGCTGCCGAGCCAGAGCGTGGGCGAGCCGGATCTCATCCTCCGCACCGGCGGCGAGCAGCGGCTCTCGAACTTCCTGCTCTACGGGGCCGCGTACGCCGAGCTCTCGTTCACCGAGCGGCTGTGGCCGGACTTCACCGAGGACGACCTCTTCGCGGCCATCGCGGCCTACCAGCAGCGCCTGCGCGACGCCGGGCCCGCGGACAGGGCGCAGGGCGACGCGGCCCGCGCGAACGGCGCGCCCGATGCGGATCGGCCGTGGCGCGCGCGCGAGCTCGCCGCGCACGACGGCCCGAGGACGGGGGTCTGACGCTTGCTCGCCTCGAACCTCGCGACGCGGGTGCTCACCGCGCTCGTGGCCGCTCCCCTCCTCCTCGCGCTGCTCTACCTCGGACCGAGCTGGGGCTGGGCCGCGCTCGTCGCGGTCGCCGCCGCCATCGGCGCGCTGGAGTTCTTCTCGATGACCCACGCGGACGACCGCGTCGGGCGGCTCGCCGGCGTCGCGCTCACGCTCGTCGTCCTCGGCGTGATCGTGGGCTTCGGGCGCTCGCCGGCCGCGCTCCTCGCGCTGATCTTCCTGCTCCCCTTCGCCGCGATGCTGCTCACGCTGATGCGCCTCGGCGACATGCGCACCGCGGCCCTGCGCGTGCTGGCGGCCACCTTCGGCCCGCTCTACGTGGGCGGCGGGCTCGGCGCGCTGGCGCTCCTCCGGCGCGACGCCGGCGCCGACGGCCCCTCGTTCGTGGTGCTGGCCCTGCTGCTCTCCTGGTTCTCCGACACGGGCGCCTACTTCGCCGGCCGCTTCCTCGGCAAGCGCAAGCTCTACGAGGCCGTGAGCCCCAAGAAGACCGTCGAGGGCGCGCTCGGCGGCCTGCTCTTCGCGGTGCTCGGGGCGCTGCTCGCCCATGTCTGGTTCCTCCGGTCGCTGCCCCTCGTCGATGGGCTCGCCCTCGCGATCGTCGCGGGCGGCCTGGGCCAGGCAGGAGACCTCGGGGAGTCCTTGTTCAAGCGCTCCTTCGGCATCAAGGACTCCGGCGGGATCGTGCCGGGCCACGGGGGCATCCTCGACCGGGTCGACGCCCTGCTCGTCACCGGGACGATCACGTACCTGTACGTCCTCTGGTCCAGATCGTGAGCCGCGGCCTGCGGCGCGCGGCGCACGGGCCGACGTCGTCGGGCTGCCCGCACGCCGCGCGCCCAGGCTGAGGCCCCGCGCCCCCCACGCGGCCACGCCGGCGCCGGCGCGACGCCGCGTCGCCGGCGTAACGCGATGTCCCGATCTCGCCGACTCGCGACAACGCAGCGCGCAATCCCCGTGCGAGCGAATCCGCGCGCGCTCGAACCGACATTGAACCGGGGGTCGACCCGGACTAAAAAACTACAGAACCATGGAAGAACAACTCAGCACCAAACCCGCAGCGCCGCCGGTGAGCGTGCCTCCCGCTCCCGGTCAGAAGCCCAAATACGAGTTCTTCAAGGTCGTCCAGGGTTATCTCGACGAGGCGGCCCGCCTGATCGAGGTGCCCGGTTACATCACCACGATCCTGAGTCAGCCCAAGAACGAGATCATCGTCAATTTCCCGGTGCGGATGGATGACGGCAGCATCCGGCTCTTCAAGGGCTACCGGATCCAGCACAACAACCTGCTCGGGCCCTTCAAGGGCGGTATTCGCTACCACGAGACCGTGACGCTCGACGACCTCAAGGCGCTCGCGGCGATGATGACGTGGAAATGCGCGCTCATGAACCTGCCGCTCGGCGGCGGCAAGGGAGGCATCAAGTTCAACCCGAACGCGGTCTCGCGCGCCGAGCTCCAGCGGATCACGCGCCGCTTCTTCCATGCGCTCGGCGCGAACATCGGCCCCGAGACGGATATCCCCGCTCCCGACGTCGGCACGGACGCGAAGACCATGGCGTGGGCCATGGACACGTACATGAACACGGTCGGCCAGCTCTTCAAGCAAGCGGTGAAGGGGGTCGTGACCGGAAAGCCGGTGGCGTCCGGCGGGACGCACGGGCGCGAGAAGGCCACGGGACAGGGGGTCGTCCACTGCATCACCGAGTGGGCCGAGGAGCACGACGTGAACCTCGGCGGCGCGACGCTGCTCGTGCAGGGGTTCGGCAACGTCGGCTCCAACACCGCGGTGCTCCTGTCCAAGCTGGGCGCCTCGACCATCGCCGTCGGTGACCACACGGGGTATCTGTACAATCCCGAGGGGTTCAATCCGCACAAGCTGCAAGACTATGTGAGGAAGCACCGCTCGATCGCCGGTTATCCGGCCGGCAAGCCGATCAGCCGCGAGGAGTTCTTCCGGCTCAAGGCGGACATCTTCATCCCGGCGGCGCTGGAGAACCAGGTCGGCCCGGAGGAGGCGAGCTCGCTCCAGGTCCGGCTCGTGGCCGAGGGGGCCAACGGGCCCTGCTCGCCCGAGGGCGAGAGGGTCCTCTTGGAGCGCGGGATCGACATCCTGCCGGACGTGCTCGCCAACTCGGGCGGCGTCACGGTGAGCTACTACGAGTGGGTGCAGAACAAGCGCTCGGAGACGTGGACGCTCGAGGAGGTCGACGCCCGGCTCGAGAAGGCGATGAAGCGGGCCTACCGCGAGGTGGCCGAGATGGCGCGGCAGAAGAAGTGCACGCTGCGCATCGCGGCCTACGCCGTGGCGCTGCAGCGGCTCGCGGCCGTCTACGGCGAGCGCGAGATCTTCCCCTGAGCCAGAGGATCGAGCGTCGTCGTGGGAGGGGCGTCGGCCCCCTCCCCCCGAGCGTTCACGACGGGCGCGCGGCCTTCCCCCCCGGCGCCGGCCTGTCGCCGGCCCCCGGCGCCGCGCCGGGGGCCCGCGTGATCTCCGCCGCCCGGCCGGCGACCTGGAGCGCCTGACCCACGACGGCGTGCTTGTACTTGACGTAGCCGAGCGCGATCACCCGCGGCCCGCGCGGATCGGCGACCCGGCTCGTGACGGCGCCGACCGCCGCGCCGCCGGGCAGCGCGATCTCGGCGCCCGGGGGCACGTCGTCCTCGCCCTCGACGGCGAGTTGCACCAGCCGCTTCTTCGCGTGGCCGCGCATCTGGAGCATGAACACCGTCTCCTGCCCCAGGTAGCAGCCCTTGTTGAACGAGACGGCGCGCGCCTCCAGCGAGGCCTCCTGCGGGAAGTGCTGGTCGTCGAAATCGACCCCGAACCGCGGGACGTTGTTCTCGACGCGGAGCACCTCCCACGCCGCGTCGGTCGTGGCGAGGACCGGGCCGGCCCCGCCCGCGGCGAGCAGCGCCGCGAGGACCGCGCCCTCGGCCTGCCGCGGCGCGACGAAGAGCGCGCCGCCGAGGCCCGTCCAGTCGACGATCGCGGCGTCGGCGCCGGCCGCGCGCCCCGCCGCCACCAGGTCGGCCGACCGCGGGCCGTGGGCGAAGATCCAGCCGTGCTCGTCGGAGGCGTCCCGGATCTCGGCGTCCTCCATGATGAGGTAGCGCTCGAACGTCTCGCGGAGCTGCCCGATGCGATCCCGCCGCGCGCCCACATGGATGCGGCCCTCCGCGATCACGATCCACACCTCGGCGAAGATCTTCCCCGTCTTCACCACGTTGAGCCCGTACGCCCCGCCGGCGGGGGGCTCCGCCCTCCCCCCGGCAGGCAGCGGCTTCTGCGGCGCCAGATCGCAGGTGACCAGGCCGTTCAGCCAGCTCTGTCGGTCCGATCCGGTGACGACCAGCGTCCCGAGCTCGGTCACGGGCTGCACGAGCGCCCCTTCACGGAGCGCGCGCCGCTGCTCATCCAGTTCGTGGGTCGAGTCCATCGGATCCGGATCGTGGAGGCAGAAGCCCGGTCCGTCGAGGGGGGAGCGCGACGTTCCGGCGGGCCGCGGCGCCCCCTGGCCCGCCCGCGCTCAGGGATCGACCTCGGCGACGAGCGCCGGGAAATCGGCCGACGTGTGGACGGCCGGCGCGACGATCGCCGCGTCGACGTGGCCCACGAGGCGGCGGAGCGCGTCGGCGTCGGCCGAGACCACCTCGGCGACGACCGTGAGCGCCCTCGGGAGCGCCCCGGCCGTCGCGATCACCGCCTCGGCCGAGTCGCCCCGGACCAGCACCGCGCGCGCGCCGACCTTCACGGCGGCCGCGGCGCCCTCCGGGCTCTCGGCCAGCGCGAGCGGCAGCATGCGCATCGTCCTCGCCCCCTTCGCGAGGCGGTCCCAGTCGTCGAGCGGCAGCAGCGCGTCGATGCACACCCCGTCCGCCCCGTGGAAGCGGGCCGAGAGCGCGCCGTCGCGATCGCTCACCCGCGACAGGCACAGCGACGGAACGGTCCTCGTCGCGCCCGCCGCCCGCTGCATGACAGGCCCCGCCCCGGCAAAGGCGAGCGCGGAGATGTTGAGCTCATGGAGCCGCGCCGCGTCCTCCGCGGGCGCCTCCGAGTCGATGAGCCCGACCAGAGCCATGTTCTTCCTGCGGGTGGAGATCACCTGAAGAAGATCGCGTGTGGACGGGACGATCGATCCCGCGTCGAAATCCGGCATGGTGAGAGGGCCGGTAGACGAGCCGAACGCGAGGGTCAAGCGAGGGATCGCGCGATCTCCTCTCCGGGCCAGGGTCGAGAATTTTCGGCGGTGATGTCCTGCACGCTCGTCCACACCGCTGTCCTGTCGCCGCCGCGGCGAGCTCGGCGTTCGTGGCGAAGCGCGGATGCAGGGTCGATCCTGTGTCGATGGATACGAGCCGGGCGCGCATCACGTCGCGCATTGCATCGATGGGCGCGCCCGGCTGCGCGGATTCCACCGAGGGCGACGATCGCCATCGCCCGAGGGGATGGGCGCATCGGGGCGGGAGCGAGCTCAGCGCTGCCGGAGACGCGCGGCGCTCGCGGATCGAGGTGCACCTCATCACCGCAGGCGCTCATGCCTCGGGAGATCGTGCCTCGGGAGACACGCACACGCACACGCGCACGCACAGCGCATCGTAATTTGACGTGTTGCCCGGCGTCGCGTAATCCAGTTCTCCATGTCAGGCAGTCGTGGTCTTCGCTGGCCTGCGGCGCTCGCGCTCGGCGGGTCGTTGCTGGGACTCTCGTTCAGCGCCTCGTCGACGCTCGATTACATCCGGCACCTCGACCGGCAGGTCCACGACCTGCATTGCAGCTTCATTCCCGGCCTCACCGCGCAGCAGGGCGCCGACAGCGCCTGCCGCGTGGCCATGTACAGCCCCTACTCCGCCCTGCTCCGCGAGAGCTTCTGGGGCGGTATCCCGATCTCGCTGTTCGCCCTCGGCGCGTTCGCGTTCTTCGCGGCGTTCGCGCTCTACGTGCTGCTCGCGGATCGGCACGCGCCGCGGCGCGCGGCGCACTTCCTGTTCGTCGCCGGCCTGACCCCGCTCGCCGTGTCGCTCCTGATGGCGCTCATCTCGGCGGTGCGCCTCGGGGTGTTCTGCAAGACGTGCGTCGGCATGTACATCTCGTCGGCGCTGCTCGCCGCCGGCGGCGTCTGGGCGTTCCTCGAGGACCGCCGGGAAGCGCGCGCCGCGGCGTGGTCCAGCGCGACGCCGCGCCCGGCCGGGGCGGTCGGGGTGGGGCCCACGGTGCCCATGGCCCCGCTCGGCGTCGCCGGGCCGGGCGGGGCGGCCGCCGCGCCCGCCGCGCAGGGCCGCCGCCCGATGGGCTCGTGGCTGCTCCTGCCGCCCTGGCTCGTCGCGCTCGGCGTGGCCGCGGTGACGCCGGCGCTGCTCTACGCGAGCGCGCTGCCGAGCTACGACCGCTACATGACCGGCTGCGGCAAGCTGGAGAAGCCGACCGAGCCGAACGGCGCGCTGCTCCACGTGAAGCAGGCGGGCGCGGTGCAGCCGGCGACGATCTTCGTCGATCCGCTCTGCCCGACGTGCAAGGCGTTCCACCAGCGGCTCGTGGCCGAGGGGGTGTTCGAGAAGCTCGACGCCACGCTGGTGCTCTTCCCGCTCGACAGCGAGTGCAACTGGATGCTCAGCCAGCCCGTGCACCCGGGCGCGTGCCTCGTGTCGAAGGCCATCCTCTGCGCCGATCACCGGGCGCTCGACGTCCTCGAGTGGGCCTACGACAACCAGGAGAGCCTGCTCGAGGGCGCCCGGGCGGGGGCGGGCGCCGCCAACGTGCAGGCGGCGATCCGGCAGCGCTGGCCGGGGTTCGACGCCTGCATGGAGTCGAAGGCCACGACGCTGCGGCTGAACCGGATGCTCCGCTACATCGTGGACAACAAGCTGCCCGTCTCGACGCCGCAGATGTTCCTCGGTGAGACGCGGCTCTGTGACGAGGACACGGACATCGGGCTCCCGTACGCCATACGGCGGCTCGCGCCGGCCCTCCGGACGAGGTGAGGTGGTCATGAGGGGCGCAGGGGTCATCGGGATCGCGGCCGGGTGCGCGCTGCTGGTCGTGTCCGGCATCACCGTGCACGGGCAGGTGGAGGCGGCGTCGCAGCGCCTGAAGACGGGGGTGGCCGCGGCGGTGAAGCCGGCGGTGGCCATCGCGAACGACGCCGAGGCGCCGTACTGCACCCCGGCGTTCAAGACGGTGCTCCAGCGGGTGCTCAACGCGTGCGGCCTGGTCGGGACCGAGTCGCGGCGCGGGTGCCAGCCGGCCGACGTGAAGACGCTCGCGTCGATCAGCGACGACGATTTCAACGCGCTCTTCACGCCGCTCAGGAATCGCGGCGGCGTCGTGATGTTCGACGACGGCTCGGAGAAGCTCGACGAGGAAGGCAGGAAGATGGTCGAGGAGATGTGGCTCGACCGGCGCGGGGCGCGCTATTTCTTCATCGTCGCGCGCGCGTCGAAGACGGGGACGCCGGAGTTCAACCGGACCCTGTCGCACAAGCGCGCGAACAGCGTGCTCTTCGACATCGCCGACCGGACGAAGGACCAGGAGCTGGACAAGAAGGTCGGGATGCTGTGGCTCGGGAACGAGTTCGCCCAGCTCGGCGCGGAGTACTGCCAATGGAATATCTCGCGCAAGGACAAGGCATGTACGGCAGAGGCCATCAACCGGAGCGCGTTCGTCTCGTGGGTGGACTGTCAGCTGTGAGGAGGAGGGGCGCGCTCCTCCGCGCCGCCGCCGCCGTGGCGGTGGCGGCCGGGCTCGCGGGCGGGTGCGACACGGAGAAGCCGGGTCTGCCGCCGCCGCCGACGCCGGGCCAGGGGCGGAGCAACGCGGTGACGGCGCCGAGCGCCGCGACAGGCGGCCCGGCCGGAAGCACGAGGCCGGCCGCGAGCGCTGCGAGCGCGGCGAAGGCCGCGCCGCGGCAGCTGTGCGCCGGGCAGTCGCCCCGGCCTGCGCCGTCGTCGGGAGGGCTCACGGCGGTCGCCGCCAAGGGGGCGGGGCCGCTGCCGGCGAGCATCGGGTTCGGCGTCGGGAAGTGGGTGTGGGTGAATTTCTGGGCGGCGTGGTGCAAGCCGTGCCTGGAAGAGATGCCGCGGCTGCTCGGGTGGCAGCAGAAGCTCCGGGCGGCGGGCGTGCTCATCGATCTCGCGTTCATCTCCATCGACGACGACGAGCGGCAGCTGTCGCGGTTCCTGGAGGCCCAGCCGGGCACCGGCGTGCGCGCCTCGTACTGGCTGCCCGACGGGGCCCCGCGGGCGGGGTGGCTGCGGGCGCTGGGCGTGAAGGAGACGACCGAGCTGCCGATCCACGCGATCGCGGCGCCGGGCGGGCAGGTGACGTGCGTGATCCAGGGGGCCGTGGAGGACAGCGACTACCCGACGATCGCGGCGCTGTTCGGGGCGACGAAGTAAGCGGCGGCGGCGCCCCCGGCGCACGCGCGCGTGCTGGCGCCTCGACGGCTCGAACGTCTGCTCTTTTCAGGCGGTTGCCACCCATCTGTCGCCCCCGGTGGTGGGCCCCCCGGGGTGCTTCACCGCGGCCCTGACCCGGGGGCTGCTCCTGCGGCGCCCTCGTGCGCGAGCAGCCATCGTTTCCTCTCGAGGCCGCCGGCATATCCGGTGAGCGCGCCGCTGGCGCCGAGGACGCGATGACACGGGATGATCACGCTGATCGGATTGCGCCCGTTCGCCAGGCCGACCGCGCGGGACGCCGACGGCCGCCCGAGCGACGCCGCGATCTCCCCGTAGGCGCGCGTCGCGCCCGGGGGGATGCGCTGGAGCTCCGCCCAGACGCGGCGCTGGAACGGCGTGCCGCCCGGCTCGACGGGGATGCCCGAGAGCGCGCCGAGATCGCCGCCGAAATAGGCCCTCAGCCGGCTGGAGAAGCCGTGAGGATCCGCGGCGCGGCGCAGGGCGACGGCGCCGTGCCGCGCCGCCAGGAGGCGGCGGAGGCGCGGCGCGCAGTCCGCGAAATCGAGCGCGTGGATCGCGCCGCCGGAGGCCACCAGCAGGAGGCCCCCGATCGGCGACTCGACCTCATCCAGCAAGAGCTCCACGCGAGACCTCTCCTTCCGCGGGGTCGACTCCCCGCATGTCCACCATCCACAGGAGCACCGCCGCGTAGGCGCGCCACGGGCGCCACGCCTCCGCCATCGAAAGGAGGTCCGCGCCGGAGACGCCGCCGAGCGCGCGCCGCAGGCCGAGATCCGTGGCAGGAAAGGCGTCCGGCTCGCGCAGCGCGCGCATCGCGATGTACTGCGCGGTCCACTCCCCGATGCCCGGCACGCAGGTGAGCGCGCGCACGGTCTCTTCCAGCCCGCGTGACGCGTCGAGGGCGACCTCGCCCCGCGCCACCCGCGCCGCGAGCGACGTGATCGCCGCCGCGCGCGCCCGCGGCAGGCCGAGATCCGTGAGGTCGGCCGCGGCGAGCGCCTCGGGCGTCGGGAAGACGAGACGGAGCCCCTCGGCGCCCCCGGGCAGGCAGGCGCGCAGCGAGAGCGGCTCGCCGTGCCGCTCGACGAGGCGGCCCGCGAGCTGCGTCGCGGCGCGCACGCTCACCTGCTGGCCGAGGATCGCCCGCACCGCGAGCTCGAAGCCGTCCCACGCGCCCGGCACGCGCACGCCCGGCATCGCCGCGATCCGGGGCGCGAGCCGCGGGTCGGCCCCGAGCTGCGCCGCGATCGCCTGCGGATCGGCGCCGAGGTCGAACAGCCGCCGCAGGCGCTCCGCGCAGCAGCTCAGCCCCTCGGTGCCCGGCAACCGCAGCCGCGCGAGGAGCCAGGGCTCGCCGCGCACCGGGCACACCTCGACGACGCCGTGCCCGCCGGACGCCCGCACGGTGCGGCGGTACGCCCCGGGGCCCGCCGACTCCACGCCGGGGATCGCGCGCTCCCCGAGGAAGCCCGCGAGGGCGTCCCAGTCGAGCGGCGGGCGGAACGGGAGGCGGAGGGCGATGCCCGGCGCGCCGCTGTCCGCTCGCGCCGGCCCCCCGCCCCGCCTCGCCGCGGCCCCTCGCAGCTCGCGCGGCGTCCGCGCGTACGCCGCGCGGATCGCGTCGTTGAAGCGGCGGACGCTCGAGAACCCGGACGCGAGCGCCACCTCGGTCATGGAGAGCGCGGTCTCGTCGAGGAGCTTCTTCGCGAAGAGCAGGCGCCGCGTCTGCGCCACCGCGAGCGGCGAGGCGCCTACGTGCCTCAGGAAGAGCCGCCGCAGGTGGCGCTCGCCCACGCCGAGGCGCGCCGCCAGCGCCGGGGCGTCGGCGTCGTCCAGCGCGCCCTCGGCGATGAGCCGCAGCGCCCGCGAGACCGTCGCGGAGGTGCCCAGCCACGCGGGCGTCCCCGGCGACGCCTCGGGGCGGCAACGCAGGCACGGGCGGTAGCCGGCCTCCTGCGCGGCGGCCGCGGAGCGGAAGAAGACGCACCCCTCCCGCCTGGGCGTCCGCGCCGGGCAGACCGGGCGGCAATAGATGCCGGTCGACCGCACCCCCGTGAAGAAGCGACCATCGAAGCGCGCGTCGCGGGCCTCGAGCGCGCGATAGCAGGTGTCCTCGTCGAGCCGCATGCCCCGCGTCGTAGCCCGGATGCCGGCGCGGCTCTGGCGGTTTTCGGACCTGGGAGGATCGGCGCGCCCGCCGCCCGGCCGCGCCGGGCGCGCCGCGGCTCAGCGCGCCGGCCCGGGCAGCGGCGCCGTGGCCGGCCCGCCCCGCATCGCCTTCACCGCCTCGACCATCAGCGACACGGCGAGCCCGATCAGCGCGAGCCCCACGAGGCCGTTCAGCGTGGTCGCGCTCAGCGTGAGCCCCTCGGCCAGCGCGGTGGTGAACGCGGTCCGCACCTGGAGGATGAGGGCCCACACGGTGATCGCCATGACGAACACCATCGGGAGCGCCGTGTACCAGATGCGCCGCTTCTCGCGGTGCAGCCAGACCGTGACCGCGAGCAGCGTCAGGGCCGCGAGCAGCTGGTTGCTCGTGCCGAACAGCGTCCAGAAGTCGAGGTACGCGGGCCGCACCCCGGGCGCGGGCGGGCGGGCGGTCATGATGAACAGCGCGGGGGGCGCCAGCGAGAGCGCGGTCGCCGCGGCGGACGCCAGCTTCCCCTTCCAGCCGAACAGCTCCTCGAGGATGTAGCGGCTGAGGCGCGTCGAGACGTCCAGCGTGTCGAACACGAACGTGGAGAACGCCATCGCGCCGAACGTGGCGGCGAAGAGGAAGTGCTCCTTGCCGATGATCACCGTGAGGAACTTGCCGATCCCGTCGCCGTAGATCTTGCCCGGCCCGGGCAGCTTCGTCCCCTCCGCCACGATGACGAGCGTCGCGAGCGCGATCAGCGCGACGAACGCCTCGGCCAGCATCGCGCCGTAGCCCACAGAGTGCGTGTGCGACTCCTTCGAGATCTGCTTCGACGTCGTCCCCGAGCAGACGAGCCCGTGGAAGCCGGAGCAGGCGCCGCAGGCGATGGTGACGAACAGGAACGGGAAGAGCAGGCCGGTCGCGCCGCCGGCGTCCCACGTGGTGAACGCGGGCTGCCGCAGCTCGAACTCCCCGGGGTACCGGAGGCCCCCGAAGAAGATCCCGATCACCCCGACCGCGAGCGCGATGTAGAGCACGAACCCGCCCAGGTAGCCGCGCGGCTGGAGGAGCAGCCAGACCGGCAGGAGCGACGCGACGAAGCAGTAGACCAGGATGATGAGGCCGAACGCGCGCTGCGGGTTGTCGATCGGCAGCACGAACGCGGTCGAGACCTTCGTGCCGAGCCAGACGGCGCCGAGCGTGGCGGGCACGAAGATCAGCGTGGTGAGCCACAGCGGCGGCTTCAGGTACCGATCGATGACGCCCATGACGAGCGAGAGCCCGAGGTAGGTGGCGCTCGCCGCCGCGACCGCCCCGCCGGCGTTGAACGGGAGCGCGCCCCCCGCGAGCTCCTCGGTCTTGCCGACGAAGGTGCTCGCCGTGATGTCCGTGAAGGCGACGATCACGTACGAGAGCGCGAGCCAGATGAAGATCATCATCGACAGCCAGGCGCGCCGGCCGATGTGCCGCTTCGCGATCTCGGCGACGCTCTCGGCCTCGTGGCGGACGCTCGCGATGAGCGCGGAGAAGTCGTGGACCGCCCCGATGAACACGACGCCGATCGCGATCCAGAGCACGCACGGCAGCCACCCGAACGCCTGGCCCGCGAGGATCGGCCCCGCGATCGGGCCCGCGGCGGCGATGGCGCTGAAGTGCTGTCCGAAGAGGTAAAACGGCTTCGTGGGGACGTAGTCGTCGCCGTCGTTCACCTTGACCGCGGGCGTCACCGCGCCGTCGTCGAGCGCGTAGTTGCGCGCGACGAGCCTCCCGTAGAAGCGATAGCCAAGGCACAGCACGACGATGACGGTCAGGGCGAGCAGCGGCAGCACGCGGCGGAGTATAAGGCCCTTCTTCGCAGAGGTGTTGGCCGGCAAACGGGGGAGCGAGGGTCGCCGGCCGGTGGATCCGGCGGCCTCCGCGCGCGGGGCGCCGCGTCGGATCCGGGCCGCCGTCCTGGAGGGTGAGCCGCGCGCTCCTCCCTGCCGCGCGCGAGCTCAGGACGGCAGCATCATCGGCGCGCGCACCCTCGCGGCGACGTCCTCGCCCGAGAGCCGCGCGACCAGCGCGAGCGCGAAGGCCAGCGCGGTACCGGGCCCCTGGCTCGTCACGAGCTGCCCGTCCTCGACCACCGGGCTCGCCACGAGCGCGCCGTGCGCCGACACCACGTCGTTCACCGACGGGTGGCACGCCATGCTCTTGCCCTGGAAGAGCCCGTGGGCGGCGAGCGCGATCGGCGCGGCGCAGATCGCCGCGACCGCGCCGCCCGCCTGCGCCTGGGCGCGCAGGCGCTCCCCGACGGCCGCCGCGCCGGCGAGCCGCTCGGCGCCTCCCTTGCCGCCCGGCAGCACCACCACGTCGAAGTCGCCCGTCACCGCCGAGAGCTCCGCGTCCGGCACGAGGCGCACCCCGCGGCTGCAGCGCACCGGCCCCGGTCCGTCGAGCCCGGCGAGGACGACCTCGATCTCGGCCCGCCGCAGCACGTCGACGACGGTCACGGTCTCCATCTCTTCAGCTCCCTCGGCCAGGATCACGAGCGCGCGCGGTGTCTTCATGCCGCCGCCATGGCGCCGCGAGCCGCCGGAGGCAAGCGGATGCGATCCGAGGTGTCCGGCGCCGGAGCCCGCTTCGCCTCGCGCAGCGACGTCTCCGTTGCTCCTCGATCCCCACCGCCGGCGTAGCGCCGCGGCGGCCGGCTCGCGATCCGATCGACAGGCGCCTACCGCGGCGCCCCCGGCCGCCCGCCGGGCGCCTCGCCGAGCCCAGGCCAGAAGCGGCCCACGTCGATCTCGCCGCCGAACGGCGGGAGCGAGAGCACGTCGTCGTCCGCGGCCGTGAGCGCGAGCGCCGGGCGCCGGTTCTCGGTCTGGTAGACCTCCACGAGGCGCTGCTCCGGGTCGACGAGCCAGATCCACGCGATCTCCGCCCGGGCGTAAAGGGGCAGCTTCAGCCGTCGATCGTCGCGCGCCGTGGAGGGCGACAGGAGCTCGCAGCAGAAATCCGGGACCTCCTCGATCGGGTTCCGCTCCAGAAACGCCGGCTCCGCGGAGGCCCGCCAGCCGGAGAGGTCGGGCACCGCGAGCAGGTCCCCCGGAAACCTGATCTCGGCCTCGATCTCGAACCACCACCCGTCCCCGCCCTCGTCGACGTCCCACCCGCGCAGCGACCGCAGGAGGCGACGGTGGGCGAGCCGGTGCAGCCTGCCCGGGCGCGACATGGTGCGGATCACGCCCGGCTCGAGGATCTCGCCGGTCACCCCCTGAGGCAGCGCGGCGATCTGCCGGTAGAGCTCGTCGAACGCGGGGAGCTTGCGCGCCGGCTCGGCCATGGGCGTCAGCGTAGCGATGCGCGTCGACCCCGCAAAGGGTGCCTGCGGCCGGGATGGACGACCCCCTCCCGGCAGACCGGCGGCGCGAACCCTTGACGCAAATCTCGCACGGACGCCGCCGGCCCCCCGGTGCCCCTTTGCCCGAGGGCGCCGACGCGCTAGGAGCGGGGGCCATGGCGGAGCCCTCGTTCGACGATCCGTTCGGCCTCTCGGGCCAGACCATCGAGGGGAAGTACCGCGTCGACGCCGTCGTCGGCGACGGGGGGTTCGGCGTCGTCTACCGGGGGGTCCACGAGGGCTTCGGCGAGCTCATCGCGGTCAAGTGCCTGAAGCTGCCGGCCTCGTTCGAGCCCGCGGAGCGCGATGCCCTGCTCGAGACGTTGCGCGGCGAGGGGCGGATCCTGCACCGGCTGTCGCGGGCCACGTCGGGCATCGTGCAAGCGCTCGACGTCGGCGCGTTCACCACGCGGGCCGGCGTGTGGGTGCCCTACCTGGTCCTCGAGTGGCTGGAGGGCCAGACGCTGGGGCAGCACCTCCGCGAGCGACGCGAGCGGGGCGAGGTGGGCATGTCGATCGGCGAGGCGCTGGAGCTGCTGTCGCCGGCCGCGCGCGCGCTCGCGGTCGCGCACGCGCACAAGGTGGCGCACCGGGACGTCAAGCCGGCCAACCTGTTCCTCACCGACGTCGGCGGGGCGAGGACGCTGAAGGTGCTCGACTTCGGCATCGCGAAGGTGCTGGCCAACCACCCCACGTTCACCGAGGCGCTCGCGGCGACGCGGATGGGGCCGAGCGCGTTCACGCCGCGCTACGGGGCGCCCGAGCAGTTCAACAAGTCCCGCGGCGCGACCGGCCCCTGGACCGACGTGTTCGCGCTCGCGCTCATCTTCGTCGAGCTCGTGAGCGGCAAGCGCGCGCTCGAGGGGGACGATCCCACGCAGCTCTACATCGCCTCGGCCGATCCGGCGGTGCGCCCGACGCTGCGCGCGCGCGGGCTCCCGGACGCGCCGGAGGCGATCGAGCGCGTGCTCGACCGGGCGCTCGCGATCGAGCCCAAGCACCGCTTCACGAGCGCGGGCGAGTTCTGGGACGCGCTCACCGCCGCGGCGTACGGCGCGCGCGCGGGGTCCTCGGCGGGGCACGCCGCGGGCGGCGCGGGCCTGCGCTCGACCCCCGACGTGGCGACCGCGCAGGGGCTCGGCGGGGCCGGCCTGCCGGTGGATCCGACGATGCTCGCCGACGCGCGCGCGAACGCCCCGGCGCAGCCCGCCGTGGTCAAGGTGAGCCACGGCGGCGCGAGCGGGCCGTCGGCCGCCTTCGGGGCGAGCGGGCCGTCGGCCGCCTTCGGGGCGAGCGGGCAGCCGGCCCTCGCCACGGGCGGGCAGCCGGCCCTCGCCACGGGTGGGCAGCCGGCCCTCGCCATGGGCGGGCAGCCGGCCCTCGCCACGGGCGGGCAGCCGGCCGCCCTCGCCACGGGCGGGAGGAGCGCGCAGGACACGGGGGCGCCCCGGACCGCGCAGGTCGACGATTCGATGATCGAGACGGTCGCGCCCGTCGCCCCCGTCGCGCCTGTCCCGCCCCCCGCGCGCGCCGCGGCGCAGCCTCCCGCGGGGGCGCCTCGGCCCGCCCCGGGCGCGCCCCCCGCGCCGGCGGCCGGCGCGCCGGGCGGCCCGCTGTCCCCTGCGGCGCCGCGGCCCGGCCGCAGCGCCGCGCGCGGGGTGCTGCTCGGGCTGGCCGCGGTGCTCCTGCTCGGCGGCGGCGGCGCGGCGGCGTACCTCCTGACGCGGGCGCCCGAGAAGAAGCCCGCGCGCGCGCCCGCCGCGCGGACCGCGGCCGCGGCGACGGCGCGGCCGGCCGGCCGCGCCGCGCCGGCGGCGACCGCCACGCCGGCGGCGAGCGACAGCGCCGCGCCGGCGGCGAGCGCCTCGGCCGCGACGTCGGCGGCGGCGCCCACCGAGATCCCGCCGCCGCCGGCCGACATGGTCTACATCCCGCCGACGTCGGCCACGATCGGCGCCCTGGTCGAGGCGCGCCAGGTGACGCTCACCCGGGGGTTCTACATCGACCGGAACGAGGTGACCGTCCGCGCCTACCGCGCCTGCATGCAACAGCGCATGTGCGGGGCGGCGGATCACGTCTCGCTGACGCCCGAGGTGCCGCTCGGCCTGCCCGCGCCGGCGCCGTCCGACGGCGAGGCCGAGCTCTGGTCGCGGCGCTGCAACGAGCCCCGCGGCTTGACCGGGCACCCGATGAACTGCGTCGACTACTCCCAGGCCGAGAGCTACTGCCGCTTCCGGGGCCGGCGGCTGCCGACGGAGGCGGAGTGGGAGATCGCGGCGCGAGGCGCCGAGGGCCGCCCGTTCGTCTGGGGCGCCGACGAGCCGACCTGCGAGCGCGCCTGCTACGATCGCAACGAGGGCTGCCTCGCGCGCGGGGCCGACGTCTCGACCTGCGCGTCCGGCGCCCACCCGAGCGATCGCACGCCCGAGGGCGTCTACGATCTCGCCGGCAACGTGTCCGAGTGGGTCTCCGACGGCTTCGTGTTTCCGCCGCCCGGCGGCGAGGACCCGCAGGGCGACCCGTCCGCCCCGCTCAAGGTGGTGCGCGGCGCGAGCTTCCGGGACGGCCCCGAGAAGGTCATCGCGACGTACCGCACCGCCGCGGCGCCCGTGACGGCGCACGCCTGGATCGGCTTCCGCTGCGCGATGGACGTCCCGGTCCAGGAGGGCGCCCCGGCGCAGGAGGGCGCCCCGGCTCCGGGAGCCGTACCGGCGCCGTGAGCCGGACGCCGCCCTGGAGCCCGAGGCCGGCTCAGGCTTCCGCTTCGTCCAGCTCGGGCTCTGCCGGCGCCCCGTCCCGGATCCCGAGCGTCTCCTCGCGCGCGGACAGGCACGCCTCGCTCCCCACCACGAAGGCGCGGCAGTTGTCCGGCCTGAGCTCGTAGATCGCGCAGCGCAGGTCGTCGCCGAGGTGCTGGCACCGGCCGCTCGCGGCGAAGCGCAGCGTGATCTTCCCGTCCTGCGCCCGCCGCACGTAGGCGCGCCCCGCGAGGTCGCCCCGCCCGGCCCCCCTCCAGCGCGCGAGATCGTCGCCGTCGAGCACCACGTTGGCGTCGTGGCAGCAGGCCCCGCACGCCAGGCAGTCGAGCGAGAGCTCGCGGCTCGTCCCGGGGTGCACGCTGTCCCGCTCGCACCAGTCGAGGACCGAGCCCTCGTATTGCCGCTTCACCCGCGCCGTCGCGAGCCCCCGGGCGGGCCCCTCGCTCACGCGGCGGAAGCGCTGCTGCTCGATCGACAGGAGCGCCCACTGCCCGAGCTCGGTGAGCTTCCCGTCCTCGTCCACGGAGAGCAGGAGATCGATCCGCTCCTCCGGCAGCACGATCGCCGCGTGCCCCCCGGCCCTCACGTGCGCCGCGGCGCGGGCGAGGTAACGCGGGCGGAAACGCCGCCAGATCGGGCGCGACACGACATACGCGGACATCGGCGAGCATCTTCGCGTCCCCGCCCCCCGATGCCAAGTCCCGCCCTCGGCGGTCGGGCGCGCTGCTATGCTGAAAGCGTGGAATATCAAAGGAAAATCGTGATCGTGAAGACCGGTGAGCCCGTCGCCTCGGTGCTCGAGCGGCGCGGCCACTACGCGACCCTGATCGAGCAGGCGATCGGCTCCGCGTGGGGCGGCGGATATGCCCATTTCGACGCCCGCACCGAGGAGTTCCCCGCGCCCGACGGCGCGGGCACCGCCGCGTTCGTGATCACCGGCTCGTCGGCGAACGTCCCTCACCGCGAGCCCTGGATGGTGCGCACCGAGGCCTGGCTGCGCGACGTCGTGGCGGCCGGCACCCCGACGTTCGGCATCTGCTTCGGCCACCAGATCCTCGCCCAGGCCCTCGGCGGCGAGGTCGTCCGCAACCCGCGCGGCCGCGAGATCGGCAGGATCCGCGTCGAGCGCCGCGCCGACGACCCCCTCTTCGACGGGCTGCCGCCCAGCTTCGAGACCCACGCGACGCACGTCGACACGGTCGGCGCGCTGCCCGCGGGCGCCCGGAGCCTCGCGTTCACCGAGCTCGACGATCACCAGGTGATCCGCTTCACGCGGACCTGCTACGGGGTCCAGTTCCACCCCGAGATGGACCACGACGTCATCGCCAGCCACATCGCGTCCCGGCGCGAGATCCTGCAAGCCGAAGGCCTCGACGTCGAGGCGCTCCTCGCCCGCGTCTCGCCCGGTCAGCTCGGCACGCGGACGCTGCACAATTTCATCCAGCACGTGGTCGCGCCCCGCGCCTGACCCCCACGCGGTCGCATCCCGCGCCTGCCTCCCACGCGGTCGCATCCTGCGCCTGCCCCCCAACGCGGTCGCATCCCGCGCCTGCCCCCCGTGGACCGTCGCGCCGGCGGGGGGTGGGGGACGGGGGGCTCACCGGAGGGGCTGGAGTGCAGGCGAGCCACGCAAGGGGCTCGCCGGAACGCAAGCCCTGGAGGTGAGCCCCCCGTCCCCCACCCCCTGCCGGCCACCCATGGGCCTCCTGCGGCCGAACGACTCCGGTACAGCGGCGCCGGTACTCGCCTGGTCATCCTCCTGACTGACGCGCCGGTCAGTCGCCCTTCGGCCTCGCCCGGCGGCCGCGCGCGGCGCCGGCCCGGGTCCGTCCCGCCCCCTCCGGCGCGGCGTCCTGCGGCCCAGCGCCCTTCGGCGCGCGCGGCCCGCGCTCGACGGCCGGGGGCTCGGCCGCCGCCCCCGGCGCGACGTCCATGCGGAGGTAGCCGCGCCGCAGCAGGTCGTACAGCGCCGTCACGATTTGCTCGCGCGGCAGGACGCGCGCCTCGAGGGCGTTCTCGAACAGCACCTCCTTCAGCGCCCCGATCGTGAACGTCGCATAGAGCTCGGTGTCCCCCGGCTCGACGATGCCGAACCGCTGCCCGTCGGCGAGGCTCCGCGTGAGGAGCAGCTTCACCTCCTGCCGGAACGCCCGCAGCTCCTTCACGAACGCCGGGTCGAGCCCCGCCGCGTGCGACAGGAGGATGCTCGTCAGCGCCGGATCATCGAGCAGGACCGCCACGATCGCGCGGATGTTGTGCTTGACCTGGGCCTCCACGTCCGCCGACGGATCCACGCGCAGGATGGCGCCGCCGAGGCGCGCGATGAGCCCGCGCACGAGCTCCCCGAACACCGAGCGCTTGTCGGGGAAGTACAGGTAGAACGTCCCCTTCGCGACCCTGGCGAGCGCGACGATGTCGTCGACCTTCGCCTCGTGATAGCCCTTCTCGGAAAACACGGCGCGCGCCGCGCGGAGGAGGGCCTCGCGGCGCTGGGACTTGTTCATGGGCCGGTCGCTTTACCATCACCGGCGCGCCATCTGGAAAGGATGTCCTCACCCCGGCGTCGCCCACGCGAAACAGGGGCGTGGGATGCTCTGGCCCCGGGATCCCCCGGGGGGAGCCCGCACCGAGCGGGCGCGCCCAGGGCGCAGGCGCGCGGGATTCAGGGCACAGGCGCGCGGATTGCAGGGTCGCGCCGCCCCCGAATCATTTTGATTTTCGGCGCATCCCGTTGTAGCCATCACGACTGACCAGCCAGTCAGTCGCACCGCTGGTGGTCGGCTGCGGCGGTGGGAGGAGCCCGATGGCAAGGCAGACCCAGGATCCGGTCGTGGTCGGCATCGACGTCGGATCGACGACCGTGAAGGCGGTCGTTCTCGATCCGCAGACGCTCGAGATTCTCTGGAGCGACTACCAGCGGCACCAGACGAAGCAGCCCGAGAAGGTGCTCGAGCTGCTCGAGGCCATCGAGGCGGCGTTCCCCGACTCGCCCCGGGAGCGCTGGCGGGTGTTCATGACGGGCTCCGGCGCCGCGCCCCTCTGTCCCGGCCTCGGCGCCAAGTTCGTCCAGGAGGTCAACGCGGTCACGCTCGCCGTCGAGAACCTGCACCCGGACGTGGGCAGCGTCATCGAGCTCGGCGGACAGGACGCCAAGATCATCATCTTCCAGCGCGACGAGAAGACCGGCGACAAGACGGCCGCGCCGTCGATGAACGACAAGTGCGCGTCCGGCACGGGCGCCACCATCGACAAGTGCATGATCAAGGTGGGCCTCCCCCCGACCGAGGTGGTGAAGATCCACTTCGACGACTCGAAGCTCCACCACGTCGCCGCGAAGTGCGGAGTCTTCGCCGAGACGGACATCGTGAACCTGGTGAAGAGCGGGATCCCCTCGACGGAGATCCTCTGCTCGCTCGCCGACGCGATCGTCCTCCAGAACCTGTCGGTGCTGACGCGCGGCTCGACGCTCAAGCACAAGGTCATCCTGCTCGGCGGGCCCAACACCTACCTCCCCTTCCTCCAGGAGTGCTGGCGCAAGCGGATCCCCGAGACCTGGGAGGAGCGCGGCTACGCGTGGCCGAAGGACCGGCCGGTCGAGGAGACGATCTTCGTGCCGGAGAACTCGCAGTATTACGCGGCGTTCGGCGCCTGCGTCTACGGGCTCAAGGAGCCCGCGGAGGTCGGCCGCTACGCCGGCAAGGCGGGGCTCGTCGAGTACATGACGAACGGCCGGAAGGCGCGCCTCGGCGAGAGCGCGGGCCCGCCGCTCGTGAAGAGCCGCGACGAGGTCGACGAGTTCAAGAGGCTCTACAGCATCCCGAGGTTCACGCCGATGAAGCTCGAGCCCGGCCGGGTGGTGCGCGGGGTCATCGGCCTCGACGGCGGCTCCACCTCGTCGAAGGCGGTGCTCATCGACGAGGACGGGAACATCGTCTGCAAGGCCTACCAGCTCTCGAAGGGCAACCCGATCCAGGACGCGAAGGAGCTCCTCGCCCAGCTCCGGCAGTACGTGGTCGACCAGGGCGCGACGCTCGAGGTGCTCGGCTTCGGCGGCACCGGCTATGCGGCCGACGTGCTCCAGGAGTGCATGAGGGCCGACGTCAACATCGTCGAGACCGTCGCCCACATGATGAGCGCGGTGAAGTTCTTCGGCGACGTCGACGTCATCTGCGATATCGGCGGACAGGACATCAAGGTCCTGTTCATGAAGAACGGCGACATCGCCAACTTCCGCCTCTCCAACTCGTGCTCTGCGGGCAACGGCATGCTGCTCCAGGCGATGGCCGACCAGTTCGGCCTGAAGGTGACCGAGTACGCCGACACGGCGTTCGGGGCCGAGCTCGCGCCGAAGTTCAGCTACGGCTGCGCCGTCTTCCTCGACACCGACCGGGTGAACTTCCAGAAAGAGGGCTTCTCGAAGGAAGAGCTGCTGGCCGGCCTCGCGCAGGTGCTGCCGAAGAACGTGTGGCAGTACGTCGTGCAGATCCCGCGGCTCGCGGCGCTCGGCACGCGGTACGTGCTCCAGGGCGGCACGCAGTACAACCTCGCGGCCGTCAAGGCGCAGGTCGATTACATCAAGGAGCGCGTCCCCGGCGCCGAGGTGTTCGTCCACCCGCACACGGGCGAGGCCGGCGCGCTCGGCGCGGCGTTCGAGACGCTCCGCGTGGTGAAGCGCAGGGGACACTCGACGTTCATCGGCATCGACGCGGCGATCGCCCTCGACTACACGACGAAGAACGACGAGGAGACGGTCTGCCACTTCTGCCCGAACGAGTGCAAGCGCACCTTCATCGACGCGAAGCGGCCGGACGGGACGACGAGCCGCTACATCTCGGGCTTCTCGTGCGAGAAGGGCACGGTCGAGAGCGAGCAGGCGATGCTCGCGCTCGTCGCCGAGCGCAAGAAGATCGCGAAGCAGTTCCCGAACCTCGTCGACTACGAGTCGAAGCTCGCCTTCCGGCACTTCTACGACACGGCGCCGCTACCCGCGGACGGCGCCCCGGTGAAGGACGTGGTCGTCAAGAAGGGCTTCCTCGGCATCCGCCGCGTGGAGACGACGCGCCCCTTCCGGCGGAGCGGCCCCGAGGTGCGCGAGCGCCTCCGGCGCGTCCGCATCGGCATCCCGCGCGTGCTCAACATCTACTCGACGGGCCCTTACTACCGGGCCTACTTCGAGGCGCTCGGCGTCCCGAAGCAGAACATCGTGTTCAGCGACGCGACGAGCGAGGAGATGTGGGTCGAGGGCGGCAAGTACGGCTCCATCGATCCGTGCTTCCCGTCCAAGGTGGCGCAGGCCCACATTCACAACCTCCTCTTCCACCACCACGCGGACGAGAAGAAGCTCCATTACATCTTCTTCCCCATCCTCACCCACGTGCCGAGCTTCGGCGAGGGGGTGATGGACAAGACGAGCTGTCCCATCGTCGCGGGCGTGCCGGACGTGATGAAGGCGGCGTTCACGAAGGAGATCGACTTCTTCAAGACGCGCGGCATCGAGTACCTCGACCCGCCGCTCACGTTCTCCGAGATGACGCTGACCGCGCGCCGGATGTTCGAGACGTGGGGCCCGCGGCTCGGCATCACCGAGGACGAGAGCGACCACGCGCACCGCGAGGGGGTGCGGGCGCTCGCGCAGTTCGAGCGCGATCTGCAGGACAAGGGGCGGGCGATCCTCGAGACGGTCGAGGCCGAGAACCGGGTGGCCATCCTGATGGTCGGGCGGCCGTACCACTCGGATCCGGGCCTGAACCACGGCATCCCCGAGGAGTTCCAGGTGCTCGGGTATCCGATCCTCTCGGTCCGGTCGATCCCGCGCGACATGGAGTACCTGTCGAGGTACTTCAAGGACGAGATCGCGAGGGGCCAGCACCCGCTCGACATCAACGATGTCTGGCCGGAGAACTACTCGGCCAACAGCGCGCAGAAGGTCTGGGCCGTCAAGTTCGCCGCCCGCCACCCGAACGTCGTGCTGCTCGACCTCTCCAGCTTCAAGTGCGGCCATGACGCCCCGACGTACGGCATCATCGACAGCATCGTGAGCGCGAGCGCCACGCCGTACGCCGCCCTGCACGACATCGACGCCAACAAGCCGGGCGGATCGATCAAGATCCGGGTGAAGACGTACGCCCACAGCCTCAAGCTGCACGAGGAGGCGCTCGAGGACGCCGCGAAGAAGCGGGCGGAGCTCGCCCAGCGCATCGACGAGAAGCGGCTCGAGCTCCTCAGGCTGAAGCGGGAGCAGCAGGCGGCGCGCAAGATCCAGGACCCCGCGCTCGAGCGGGAGATCGCCGAGCTCGCCGACAAGGTGCGGCGCTACGTGGCCCCGGAGTCGCCGCCCGAGGCGCCAAGGACGGGGCTCGTGCAGCTCAAGAAGAGGCAGTCCGACGGGACGGTCGTCCCTCTCGGAGCGTAGACCATAGCCAAGGTTCGGTGGGGGACGGCGCGGCCGCCCCCTTCCAGCGTCCAAGCGAAGGGAAGCCACGCCATGGAACAGACGATCACGCAGAAGACGCGCCTCCCTCTGGTGGGCGAGACGAGAGCCATCAAGGCGGACATCGACGTCGAGGCGGAGCTCAAGGCCTTCGAGGAGGCCGAGCGGGAGCGGCTCGGCCTCAAGGCCGAGCGCCGGCAGTGGGTCGACACCATGCTCGACCCGAAGATGACGAAGAAGGAGCGCGACAAGGTGACGCTCCTCATCAGCGGCCTGACCGCCGCGCAGGATTTCCTGTGCGAGGGCGCGCTGAAGGGCCTCGGCTACAACGTGCATTACTTCGGGATGAGCGACAACGCGGGGCTCCAGGCCGGCAAGGAGTTCGGCAACCGCGGCCAGTGCAACCCGACGTATTTCACCGTCGGCGGCCTCGTGAAGTACCTCATCGACCTGCGCGACAAGCAGGGCATGTCGACCCAGGACATCATCGACAAGTACGTGTTCCTGACGGCGGGCGCGTGCGGCCCCTGCCGGTTCGGCATGTACGTGACCGAGTACCGGAAGGCGCTCCGCGACGCCGGCTTCGACGGCTTCCGGGTGATGCTCTTCCAGCAGACGGGCGGCCTCTCCCAGGCGACGGGCGATGACGTCGGCCTCGAGATGAACCCTGATTTCTTCATCGCGATCATCAAGGCCATCGTCTGCGGCGACACGCTGAACGCGCTCGGGTACCGCATCCGGCCGTACGAGATCGAGCCCGGCGCGACCAACCGCGCGATGGAGAGCGCGAAGCGCATCCTCTACAGGGCCCTCTACGAGCGGACGAACGTCTTCCGGGCGCTCTACGAGGCGCGCAAGGAGTTCGAGCAGGTCAAGGTCGACAAGCTCCGGCCGAAGGCGAAGACCTCGATCATCGGCGAGTTCTGGGCGATGACCACCGAGGGCGACGGCAACTACGCCCTGCAGAGGTTCCTCGAGAGCGAGGGCGGCGAGAACGACATCCAGCTCACGACCGCGTGGCTGCTCTACAACATCTGGGAGTGCGCCCGCGACACCCGCGAGCGGAAGGACCTGCGCGGCGCGGATGACGGCCAGTACGGGCTCGCGGGCCTCGACGAGTTCGGGGTCGCGAAGCGCCTCGCGACGATGCGCCTCGCCGAGGCGGCGCTGCGCGTCGGCTTCCAGGCGTTCGCGCTGCCGCTCGGCCTGTTCGGCTACCACCTCCCGGACATGGACCTCGTCGCGGACGTGGCGAAGGACTACTACTCGAACGATCTCCGCGGCGGCGAGGGGCACATGGAGGTCGGCAAGCTCATCGTGAACGCGGTGAAGTCGAAGGCGCACCTCACGGTGAGCGTGAAGCCGTTCGGGTGCATGCCGTCGTCTGGCGTCTCCGATGGAGTCCAGTCGCTGATCACGGCCCGCTACCCCGGGACGATCTTCTGCGCGGTCGAGACGAGCGGCGACGGGGCGACGAACTTCTACTCCCGCATCCAGATGTACATGTTCAAGGCGCGCATCCTGGCCGAGGAGGAGCTCCAGCGCGCCTACCAGGAGGCGGGCGTCACCGAGGCCGAGGTGCGCGCCTTCCTCGAGAAGCACCCGAGGTACGCGAGCCCGCTCCACCACGCGCCGCACCGGGTCGCGGGGTCGGCCGCCAACCTCGTCTACGAGGTGGCGCCGCTCATCAAGCAGTCGGCCGCCGAGCGCGCCGTGGGCAAGGCGAAGGCGGCGGCCGCGTCGCTCCGCGACGCGGTGAAGGCGGCCCCGGAGCGGGCGAGGGCGGCGAAGGCGTTCCTGTCGGACCCGGAGACGCTCGCCCGGGCGCGCGAGGACGTGGCGCTGATCCGCGATATCGTCCGCGGCAAGGCGGTGGAGCGGTTCAGCCCGCTCGTGAAGCGCCTGGCCGGCAAGGCGTACTTCGAGAACAACCCCGAGGTGCGCCACGTGGCCTACCACGAGGAGCCGATCGCCGCGGAGTGAGGGAGGCGCTGGCCAAACGCATCACGGACGAGGGCGCCTGTCGCCGCGGGTCCGGGCGGCGACAGGCGGTCGGCACGAGGGCTCACGACGCGAGGCGGCGTACGCGGCGGCAACAGGCGGTCGGGCCGCGGCATGTCCGCGGCGCGCGTGACCGCGTGGGGGGTCCACGCGGGTCGCGACGCGCGGGCGAACTTCTGCTAAACAGCCGCCACCATGACCGAACTGCGCTCGTTGTCCCCCGATGCTCTTGCCTCGCTCACCCGGGAGCTCGAGGCACGTTATGCTGCCTTCGAAGCCCGCGGCCTGAAGCTCGACATGACGCGCGGCAAGCCGTCGTCCGAGCAGCTCGACCTCGCCAACGGCATGCTCGGCCTGCCCGGCGCGAGCGACCTCATCGCATCGGACGGCTCGGACACGCGCAATTACGGCGGCCTCGACGGCCTGCCCGAGATGAAGGCGATCTTCGCCGCGCTGCTCGAGGTACCGGCGGCGCAGGTCATCGTCGGCGGGAACAGCAGCCTGACCATGATGCACGACGCGGTCGTCCGCGCGCTGCTCCACGGCGTGCCGGACGGGAGCGGCCCGTGGGCGAAGCTGCCGAAGGTCAAGTTCCTGTGCCCGAGCCCCGGCTACGATCGTCACTTCGCGATCTGCGAGCACCACGGCATCGAGATGATCACCGTCGACCTGAAGGACGACGGGCCGGACATGGAGCAGGTCGAGCGGCTGGTCGCCGAGGACCAGGCCATCAAGGGCATGTGGTGCGTGCCGAAGTACAGCAACCCCACGGGCGCCACGTACGCGGCGGAGGTCGTGCGCAGGCTCGCGAGCATGAAGACGGCGGCCGCGGATTTCCGCCTGTTCTGGGACAACGCCTACGCGGTGCACGACCTCTACGCCGAGGGCGACCGGCTCGCGGACATCGTGTCGGCGTGCCAGGCGGCGGGTAACCCCAACCGCCCGCTCGTCTTCGCCTCGACGTCGAAGATCTCGTTCGCCGGCAGCGGCGTGTCGGCCATGGCGTCGAGCCCCGCCAACGTGGCGGACGCGAAGAAGCACCTCGGCATCCAGACCATCGGGCCCGACAAGGTGAACCAGCTCCGGCACGTGCGGTTCTTCAAGGATCACGAGGGCCTGCTGCGCCACATGCAGCGGCACGCCGAGCTGCTCCGGCCGAAGTTCGAGGCGGTGACGAGCATCTTCGAGCGCGAGCTCGGCGGCAAGGGCGTCGCCACCTGGACGTCGCCGCGCGGCGGCTACTTCATCAGCCTCGACACGCTGGACGGCTGCGCCAAGGAGGTCGTGCGGCTGGCCAACAAGGCCGGCGTGAAGCTCACCGGCGCGGGGGCGACGTACCCGTACGGCCGCGATCCGCGCGACCGCAACATCCGGATCGCGCCGTCGCTGCCGCCGCTCGACCAGATCCGCGTGGCCATGGAGGTCGTCGCGGTCTGTGTGCTGCTGGCGAGCGCCCGCAAGCTCGCGGGCTGAGCGGTCTACGCCTGTTCGGTGGGAGCTGCCCCCCCGATCCATCCCTCGGACACGACCCGTCCCCCACCGCGCAGACACGGCTCTTCGGAATGAGCGGCGATCCCGCAGCGCGGGAAATCGCGACGGCGGATGCCGTCAGCGATCAGGGGCCATGACACACCGCCTCGATGTTGTGCCCGTCCGGATCGAGCACGAACGCGCCGTAGTAGCCCGGGTGGTACTGCGGCCGGAGCCCCGGTGCGCCGTTGTCCGTGGCCCCCGCCGCCAGCGCGGCCCGGTAAAAGGCGTCGACGTCGGCGCGCGTCTTCGCGGCGAACGCGACGTGCAAGGTGCCCTTCAGCGCGGTGCCGCTGCTGATCCAGAACGCCGGGTCACTGGCAGGTCCGAAGCCGGCGACGCTGCCGCGACCCCCGGTCATCTCCGGGGTCAGCTCCATCACGAGCCCGTGACCAAGAGGGGCCAGGGCCGCCAGGTAGAACGCCTTGCTGCGGGCATAATCGGAGACCGGAAAACCGATGTGGTCGAGCATCATGCTCGTGATGATGCACCAGAGCAGCGCACTGGCTGTACAAAAGACGCGGTCCGGGCCCCGGGCCCTAGCGCGCGCCCTCGCGCTCGATGCCGCGGAGGACCTCCTCGAGCGCCTCCTGGGTGATGAGCCCGACATGCCGGAACGCCTCCCGCCCCTCCGCGTCGAGGATCACGACGCTCGGCACGTGGTGCAGCCCGGAGAACGGCCCCTCTCCGGCGATGGTCGCCGCGTCCGCGAGCGCCACCGGATAAGGGAGCTTGAGCGCGGAGACAAAGGCCTCGACGAGCGGCCGGTTCTCCTCCGCCTCGAGGACCAGCAGCGCCGCGTTGATGCGCGGCGTGTGATCGCGGACCAGCCCGGCCAGGAAACGCGCCTCCGCCTGGGAGGCCACATCATACGTCGCGACGAAGCCGATGACGCTGAGCCTGCCAGCGAGCGTGGCGGTGGAGAGCTCGCGGCCGTCGAGCGTCTCGTACGAGAAGGTCCGCACCGGGCCGCGCGCCGGGAGGGCCGGCGCGGGCGGGCGCTCGGCCGACGCCGGCTCCCGCGTCGCGCCGTCGCCCCCGGCACAACCGAGCGCGAGCGGGAGCGCGAGCAGCGCGCACGCGAGGAGCGGCGCGGGCGGCCTCACGGCAGCGGATCGCCCTCCAGGTGCGCGTCGAAGAGATCGGCGCAGAGCTGCAGCGAGGGGGGAAGCTCGGCGCCCTTGCGCCGCTGCGCCAGGATCGCGTGGCAGAGCTCCTCGATGACCAGCTTCATCGGCGTGGCCTCGAGGTGCGCGCCGTCGAGCAAGAGGCCAGGGCTGGGCGCCTCCTCCGCGCGGACGAGCGGATCGTGCCGGGCCCAGGTGATGCCGTCCTCCGGCAGGTAGCGGCACCAGAGCACCCGCACGAACCGGAGGTAGAGCGGCGTCACCAGCGCCACCACCCGGTCCCCACCCACCGTGACCCCCCGCAGGGCGACCCCCCCGGTCGGGCGCGGCGTGCGCTCCCCCGCCTCGAGCGCGACCTCGATCCGCGCGCGGCGCGCCGCGTCGCTCTCGACCGACAGGAGCGGCGCGTAGATCGCGACCGCGGGGACCTGCAGCTTGGGCGCGTCCTCCGCGAGGACGTCGAGCCACGCGTCGCGCGCCTCGGGGCCGAGCTCCCCGTACACGTGGGCCGCGGCGATGGCCGCCTCGGCGTCGGTCGCGAGCGCCGCGAGCCACTCCCGCCAGGCGGCGAGGATGCGCGGATCGAGCAGCGCGCCCGACGGCACGGGCCGGACCTGCGCCGCGGCCTCCTGGGCAGCGGCGCCCGGCGCGGACTCCTGGGCGAGATCGACCGAGCTCGGGTCGCGGCGCTCCGTCATGCCTCCCTCAGCGTGGCGCGCCGCGGCGCCGCGCGCCGACGTCCCGCTCCAGATCGAGCAGGAGCTCGGCGAACTCGTCGCCCCGACCGAGCGGCGCGGCGAGGGTGAGCTCCCCGCCGCGCTCCGCGAACAGGAGCGCGATGCCCTCGCTCGCCTCGACGATCCCCTTCACGAACACGACGTCGGAGGGCTCGACCACGACGTCCTGCACGAGCATCCCGGCGCTCGCCTCGACGATCGAGAGGGGACCGCGATCGGATCGCGGAGGCCCCCCGAACCCCGCCGAGGACCGGTCGCCGGCCGGAGCCCCGGCGGCGACCGGCCTGGAAATGCTGTCGCGCCGGCCCATCGAGGCGGCAGCTAAGCACCGCTCGCCGGAGGGATCCAGCGGGCAAACCCGGTGGGGATGACCGGGTCCCGGGCCGCGTCAAGGGGCCGCGTCCGTCCCTCGGCCCGCGACCCCGCGGTGCGCTCTCGAGGCAGCCGAGGCGCCTCGCCCGATCGTCGGCCCGCTCACCGCTCGCGCGGGGCGAAAACGCCGACAGGGGCGCTACACTCCCGCCCGATGTCAGCCTCACGATCCTGTAGCGAGCGAGCGGCGGAGCGCCGCGAGGCGTGCCCCGCGCCGCAGCCCAAGCGCGTCGTCGATGACGAGGACGAGCGCGAGCACGACGACGACAAGCTGCTCGACCTGCCGCCGCTCGGGCACGACGACGACGAGGAGGACGAAGAGAGCTTCGAGGACCTCCTGCAGACGGTCGACGACGCCGAGGGCGGCCTCGACGACGTGAACGCGAGCGACCTCGAGATCGGCGTCGAGCTCTCCGTCGACGAGGACCGCGCGGCCGGGGAGGACGAGCCCACGGACGAGGGCGTCGACGTGGGCGCGCTCCACGAGGGGATCGACGACGCCGGGGCCGGCTCGTGGCTGGCCGACGAGCCGATCGATCCCGGCGAGGGCGATCACGACGACCTCGACGAGGGCGGCGGGGCGCACGGCGACGACGGCGGCGCCGAGGGGACCGGAGAGGATCCGTCGGACGACGTGGACGAGCGCGAGCTGCCCGCGCTCGACGCGGACCAGGACGGCGTCTACGAGGGCGAGGACCTGCTCGCCGAGCTGCCCGACCTCGCCGACGATCAGCCCCCGGGCTGGGACGCGCTGCCGTGGGTCGTCGTCGAGGGCGCCGGCGCGGCCGTCCCGTGCAGCACGCTCGCGGTCGCGGGCGGCTACGTCGTCGCCGGCGGGGCCTGCGACGCCGCGCTGACGAGCGAGCCGGCCGCGCGGCCAGGCGGCCGCCCGCGACGCGCGGACCGGACCGGGGGCGATCGCGGGACCGTGCTCGTCGTCGATCCGGGCGCGCTGCCCGCGCGCCGCGCCGGCATCGACGCCTCGGCGGCCTCGATCGCGCTGACGGACGGCGCGCTGCTCATCGCGACGCGGCGCGGGAACCTGCTCTTCAGCGAGGACAGGGGCAAGACGGCGAGCCCGCTGGGCGCGTGGGGCTCGGGCGGGGCGCAGGTGACGCTCGCGACCACGCCGGGCCGGCTGTGGGTGCTGTCCGGCAAGACGCTGTGGTCGCCCGCGGCGGGCGCCGTCGCCCACTCGCTGGACGCCGGCGCCAGCGCGGCGGCGGGCGCGCCGCGCCGCGACGCGGGCGCGGCGCCGCCCCGGGCCTCGCTCTCGCCCGGGCCCGCGGTGCGGGACAGCGTGCTCCGGATGAGCGCGAGCGGGGGGGTGATCGTGGCGCTCACGAGCGCGCCGTCGGGCCCGCAGCTCGAGCGGCTCCGCGGCGACGACGAGGGCTCGCCGCTGCTCCCGCTGTCCGGCGCGGCGCGGCGCGCCGCCGAGGCCAACGACGGCCAGCTCGCGGCGGCCGCCGGCGGCCGCGCCCTCGCGCTCTCCGGCGCGGGGCTCCTCTGCGTGTCCCGCGACGGGGGCGAGACCTTCCGCGTGCTCGAGGGCCTCCCCCCGGTCGTCGCGCTCGCCTTCGCCGGCGATCACAAGGCCGCGCCGCTGCTCGCGCTCGTCGCCCGCGAGGGCGAGCGCCGCGCGCAGCTCGTCCACGTGCCGGCGAGCGCCGCGCCCACGCTGGTCGCCGAGATCGGGGCGGCGCCCCACGGCGAGCTCGAGGAGGAGCCCGCGTCCCCGGGCGCGGCGGCGCTCGCCTGGGACCCGTCCCGCGAGGTCGTGTGGGTCGCGTGCTGGGCGGGGCTCCTGGCGCTCTCCCGGCAGCGCAAGCACTGATCGCCGCGGGCGACCGCGGGCGCCGGTGACCGCCACGGGCGCCGGTGGGTGGGGCCCCCCTGGGGGCTCCCCTCCGGGGCTTGCGTTCCGGCGGGCCCCTTTCGTGGCCCGCCTGCACTCCAGCCCCTCCGGGGAGCCCCCAGGGGGGCCCCACCCACCGGCGCCTGCTCAGCCCGCGACGAACGACGCGTGGAGCAGCCGCTGCGCGGCCTCGGCCTCCGCGGCGCCGACGAGGGCGCCGAGGCGCAGCGGCCCCGCGACCGTGAGCCGGGGCGCGATGCCGGCGCGCGAGAGGACCTCCACGAAGCGGATCAACGGCTCCGCCGTCGCGGCGAGGCCGTCGCCGACGACGCTGACGGACGCGAGGCCCTCCACGAGCTCGAGCGACGGCAGCAGCGCGGCGAGCGTCCGCCTCGCCCCCTGCCAGTCGGGCACGTTGAGGAGCGGGATCACGAGCGCCCCGCCGCCGTCGCCGAAGGAGAGATCCCGGAAGCCGATCCCGAGCTCGCCGGCCGCGCGGAGGACCTCGTCGAGCCGGTGCCCGCCGCGGGCGCGCGCGAGCACGACGTTGCCCTCGGCGACGACCGCGCGCGCCCGCGACGCCTGGGCGCCCGCCGTGGACCTGCGCACCACGGTCTCCCTCGCGCCGGGGCCGGCGTCGAAGGTCGAGCGCGCGTAGAGCGCGACACCGGAGCGCCGCGCCCACTCGACCGCCTGCGCGCAGACGACCTTGGCGCCGCACTCGGCCATCTCCTGGAGGACCGCGCAGTCGAGCTCGGGCAGGTGGCGCGCGTCCGGCACGACCCGGGGATCGGCCGAGTACACCCCGTCGACGTCGCTGTAGATCTCGCAGCGCTCGGCGCCGAGCGCGGCCGCGAGCGCCACGGCGGTGGTGTCGGAGCCGCCGCGGCCGAGGGTCGTGATCTCGCGGCGGTAGCTCATGCCCTGGTAGCCGGCGACGATGACGATGCGGCCGCGGGCGAGCTCGTCCTCGATCCGGAACGGGCGGACCTCGATGATCCGCGCGTCGAAGTGGCGGTCGTTCGTGAGGATGCCGGACTGCGATCCCGTGAACGAGATCGCCTCGAAGCCCCGGGCCTGGATGGCGATCGAGAGGAGCGCCATCGAGACGCGCTCGCCGGTGGAGAGCAGCATGTCGAGCTCGCGCCGCGGGGGATCCGCGGGCGCGGCCGCGCCCGCGCTCGCCGCCTGCCGGGCGAGGGCGAGCAGGCCGTCGGTGGTCTTGCCCATCGCGCTGACCACGACCACGACGTCGTGGCCGGCGCGCCTGGCGGCGACGACGCGATCGGCGACCCGGCCGATCCGGTCGACGTCGGCGACCGACGATCCGCCGTACTTCTGCACGAGGATCGGCCGCCCCGCCCCCCGGGGCGAGGCGCCGGGCTCGCGCGGCGAGCCCTCCTGCTGGACGCGATCCGCCGTCTTCTCGGCCATGCTGCACCTCCGGGCGCGGCGCGTGCTGCGCCGCGGGATCCGGCTATCACGGGCGCGGCGGGCGGGCCAAGCGCGCGGCGCCCGCGCCCGGGGGTGGTGGCCACGCTCGGGGGCTCCCCGGAGGGGCTGGAGTGCAGGCGGGCCACGAGAGGGGCCCGCCGGAACGCAAGCCCCGGAGGGGAGCCCCCGAGCGTGGCCACCACCCCCGGGCGCGGCTCAGGTCGGCTCGCCGTGGAGCAGCATCTCGTAGAGCTCGGCCTCGGCGTCGCGCCCCTCGCGCCGCGCCGCCGCGGCGAGCCGCGCGAGCACGTCGCGGCGGCGCGGCGCGACCTCCTGCCGGGCGGCCTCGTCCCCCTCTTCCATGCGCGCCGAGAGCAGCGCGAGGAGATCGAGATCGCGGCCGAGCCGCGCGAGCACGTCGGCGAGCGCCATCGCCACGCCGTGGTCGGTGGGGTCGGCGCGGAGCCGATCCGCGAGCCGGTCGGCCAGGAGCTCGTCGTCCATGCCGAACGCGCGGGCGAGCGGCGCCTGCCCCTCCGCCAGCGTGACGCTGGGGGGCACGTACGCGCCCGGATCGGTGGACGTGGCCGACCCCTCGAACGTGGGCATGTCCTCCACCTGCCCGCGGTCGACCGGCGCGGGGGTGGCCGGCGCAGCGGCTCCCGGCGCGGGGACGGCCGGCGCCGGGGCGATCTCCACCGGCCCGGGCGGGGCGGTTCGCCGGCGCGGCACGTCCACGTGGACCTCGATGCGCTCCGCGGCCGCGGGGGGCCGCGAGGCGGGGCGCGCGGCCGCCGCCGGCGGGGGCGCGAGCTCGCCCGAGACGCGACGGAAGGCGGCGCGGATGCCCGGATCCCGCGGCCGGAGGCGCAGCGCCAGCCCGAGGTGGCGCTGCGCCGCGAGGAGATCGCCCCGGCCTCGCTCCTCGATCTCGGCGGCCTCGGCGAGCATGGCCGCGACCGCGGCGGGGTCGTCGAACGCGGGCGCCCGCCGCGGGCCCCGCCCGGGCCCCGCCTCGTCGGCGGCGCGGCCGTGCAGCGCGAGCTCCACCGCGTCGCGCAGCCGCCCGAGCGCGACCGACGCGCCCCCGAGGTCGCCGAGCTCGGCGCACCAGCGGCCCTCGAGCAGCCGCGCCTCGAGCGCCTCGGGCGCCTCGGGCGGGATGCCCCGCACGCGCGCGACCGCCGCCGGGCGATCGTCGGCGAGCTCCGCCAGGCCGCGGGCGAGCTCCAGGTCGAGCGCGCGGACCGGGGCGCCCTCCCCCCGCCCGCGCGCGATGAGCGCGCGCGCGCGGGCCAGCAGATCGAGGGCGCGCCGCCCCTCCCCGGCCGCCCGCAGCGAGCGCGCGAGGCCCGCGACCGCCTCGGGGCTCTCCGGCGCGTAGCGGAGCGCCCGCTCGAAGAGCGCCCGCGCGTCGGCCACGTGGCCGCGCGCGAGGTACGCCTCCGCGGCCCGGCGCCACACGGCGTGGCGCGCCTCGGCGCCGCGCGCCGCCGCCTCGAGGTGCTCGGCGTCCGCCAGCGCGCCGCGCGCGTCCGCGACGTCGAGCCGCGCCTCGAGCCGCGCCCAGCGCAGCGCCTCGAGCCCGGGCGCGCGCGCCACGCCGAGGTCGAGCGCGTCGAGGCGCACGTCGATCGCGTCGGTGAGCGCCGCCGCGCGGAGCCACGCGAGCGCGGCGAGCGGGCCGTAGGGCTCCGCGTGCGCGGCGCGGGTGAGCGCCGAGAAGGCGCCGTCGCGATCGCCGACCGCCTCGAGGAGCGCGCCGCCGAGGAGGCCGGCGTCCACGGCGGGCATGGCCTCGACGACGGTCGAGAGCGCGCCCTCGGCGCGGTCGCCGATCACGAGGTCGAGCCAGGCGAGGCGCGAGGAGATCTCCGGGTGCCGCGGGGCGCGCTCCAGCGCGGCGAGGTAGAGGCGGCGCGCCTCGTCGAGATCGCCCTCGAGCGCGGCGCGATCGGCGGCGCCCGCGAGCTCGGCCGCCTCGAGCGCCCGGAGCGCGCGCTCGTGGAGCGCGGGCGGCGCCTCGCCCTGCGCGCCCTCGACGCGGAAGCGGCCGGCCTCCGAGGCGACCGCCGCCCACCGCACCCCCGCGACGGCGGGCGCCCTCGCGCCGGCCGCGGGGAGGAGCCTGCGGACGATCTGCTCCACGGCGCGGTCCAGGACGACGGCGCCCTCGACCAGGCGCCCGTGGTCGTCCGCCATCAGCGCGAGCGCGCGGAGCGCGAGCGCGTGCGGCGGGGCCCCGAGGCCGACGCCGCGGGCGCGCTCGGGCATCAACCGGAGCGCGCGCTCGCCGGGCGCGACGGCGACGTCGAACGCGAGCGCCGCCTCGCCGGCCCGCAGCGCGACCAGCGCGCCGGCCTCGATCGGCGCGATGAGGAGCTGCGGCGCGCCGTCGCCGAGGAGGCCCCGGAGCCGCGGCGCGACCCAGGCGGTGAGGTCGGTCGCGCGCGCCTCGACGGCGAGCCGGGCGAGCTCACCGCGCCGGTGCCGGAAGCGCGCGACGCCGCCGGAGAGGTCGACGGGGAACCGGATCCCGGGGAGCCGCACCACGAGCTCGGTCACGCGGAGCGGGCCGAGCGCGAACGGCTCGCCGAGCTCGATCCCCAGGGCGCCCTTGCTGACGGCGAGCCGGAGGACAGGGCGGTCGTCGGGCGGGCGCGGGGCCGCGCCGCCTCCGGGCGCGAGCGCGCGGAGCGACGGCGAGGGGCCCAGCGCGCGCGCCGACCGGCCGCGCTTCTGTCCAGCAGCCATGCCGGGCAAGGCTACCAATCCTGCGGCAATTCAGGCGAGTTCGCGGCAAGGGGCGCGGCCAGCGCGGCGAGGGAGCGAGGCCGGCGCGGCGAGGGGGCGGCCGGCGGGGGTGACGGGGTATCTTGGCTGAAGGTGGGGTCTTTTGAACCGTCAAGGCGCCGAGGACGCCAAGAAAAACACAAAGATCTTGGCGTCTTGTGGCGCCTTGGCGGTTCCGGTGTCCCCGCAGGGTTGGGGCAAGTACCCCACTCCCCCGACGGGCGGGTCAGACGTCGCCCTTGGCGAGCTTGTCCTTCATCTTCTGGATGAGCGCGGGGAACCCGTCCTTCTTGATGATCTTGGTGAACTGCGCGCGGTAGCTCCCCACCAGGCTGACGCCCTCGGTGATGATGTCCTGCACGCGCCAGGTGTCCCCGCTCCTGGCGAGCTTGTAGGCGATCTCGACCGGCTCCTCGCGCGCGTCCGTCCTGGAGACCGCCCTGGTCTTGACCGTCAGGGCGCCGTTGCTCTCCTTCTCGCCGAGGTACTCGATGTTGAAGTTCAGCGTCTTCTTCAGGTTGCGCTCGTACGACCTGCGCACGAGCTGCTTGAGGAGCTCGGTGAACTGGCGCTTCTCGGCGTCGCTCCGGGCGGCCCACTCGCTGCCGAGCGAGCGCTCGGCCAGCGTGTCGTAGTCGAGCATCTCGTCGAAGATCACGCCGATCTTCTTCTGGCTCTCCCCCCCTCCCCGCTTCAGGAGGTCGAACAGGGCCGTCTGCTTGGCCTTGACGACGTCCGTGGCCGGTCCGGCGCTCGCGGGGCTCACCTGGCCGAGCGTGAGCGCGAGCAGCGAGAACGTCGCCGCGAAGAGGTGGTTCATCCTGCGTGTCACGTATGCTTCTCCTTCTTTCCTGCGAGCCGAGCGGAGCCCGGGTCGCTTGTAACGCTCGCCCAGCCCCCACGCAAACGGCCTGCCGGGTCGGACGGCGCCTCCGCGGCCCGGCGCCGTCCGGTCCCTGCTCTCCACGAACGCCGCGAAAAGAGACCGGAATCCGCCAGCCTGCCCCGGTCTCCAGGCGGGAAGACGAGCCGCCCCGCGGCGCTATTCACGCCCGGAGCGGGCTCGGCCGGAGATCCAGCGGGAGTCGACCGGGGCGCGGTGTGAACGCGGCGCCACGTGCCCGGTGTGGCCGGTGACGCGCTCCTGCTGGCCCGCGGCGGGGATCCGCACCCGGAACGCGGTGCCCTCGCCCTCGCGGCTGTCCACCTCGATCGTGAAGCCGTGATCGTCGAGGATCCGCTTCACCACCGCCAGGCCGATGCCCATGCCGTGCGCGCGGGTCGTGAAGAACGCGTCGAAGAGCCGGTCGCGGGCGCCCGCGGGGATCCCTCGCCCCTGGTCGCGGATCTCGAGGAGCCAGGCGCCCGCGTCGCGCCACAGGCGCACGGCCACGACCGAGCCCGCCGAGCTCGCCTGGATCGCGTTCCGCACGAGGTTCCAGACGACCTGCCGCATCTGGGCGGCGTCGGCGCTCACGGGCGCGGACGCCGGCCCCTCGAAGCGGACCTCGACGTCGCCGCCGCGCCCCGATTGCCCGGCGAGCACGACCACGTCGCGCGCCGTCGCCGCGAGGTCCACCTCCTCGAGCGCCGGCACCCGCGGGCGCGACAGGTCGAGCATGTCGCCCACGAGGTCGTTCAGCCGGGCGGTCTCGCGCTGGATGATCTCGCAGAGCATCCTGTCCTCGTCGGAGAGGGTGCCGCCCGTCCGCAGGAGCTCGATGGAGCCCGCGATCGAGCCGAGCGGGTTGCGGATCTCGTGGGCCAGCCCGGCGGCGAGGCGGCCCAGCGCCGCGAGCCGCTCGGCCTGCTCCGCCCGCGCCGTGGCCTGCACGAGGCGGCCGCCGGTCGTGCGCAGCCGCTCCGCGAGGTAGCTCGCGAGCAGCGTGACGACCATGATCGCGAGCAGGTTGACGAACAGGGGGTACCTGAGCTCGTCCCAGTGCGTCACGTACGCCCCCGCCGGCTGGTCGGGCGGCACGCCGAGGAGGTGCAGCCCGAGCGCGGCGCACAGGACGAGGTACGCGGTCGCGCCCGACGCCGCGGCGACGATCGCGCCGGGGAGGCCGAGGAGGATCGCCCCCGTCAGGCAGGTGAGCCCGTAGAGCGACGTCGCGCCGCTCGTGGCGCCGCCCGTGATGTAGACGAGCGCGGTCCAGGTGATCTGGTCCGTCACGAGCTGCGCCCGGGCGATGACGCGGAGGGCGCGGTTCATGCGCAGGAACACGGCGTAGATCCCCGCGACGCCGTAGGCCGCCGCGACGGTGACGAGCGCGACGATGCTGGAGAAGCCCCCCGGGGTGAAGCCGCCGAGGTACACGGCCGCGGTCACGATCAGGAAGACCGTGAGCACGACGAGGCGCAGCGCGATCAGCCAGGTGAGCCGGCTCGCGAGCGGCGCCTCGGCGGCGCCCGGCTCCCGGGGCGCCGCGGCCGGCGCGCCCGGGGGCGGCCCCGCCGCGGCCTCGCTCCGCGCGCCGGCCTCGCCGCCCGGGCTCGCCGGGGGGGCGGCGGACGGCGGCGTCACTCCGCCCTGATCTTGCCGGCGAGATCGAAGATCGGCAGGTACATCGAGACGAGCACGATGCCGACCATGCCGCCGACGACGACCATGAGGAGCGGCTCGAGCAGCGACGTCAGCGCGGAGACGGCGACGTCGACCTCCTCCTCGTAGAAGTCGGCGATCTTGTTCAGCATCGTGTCGAGCGCGCCGGTCTGCTCGCCGACCGCGACCATCTGCACGACCATGCCGGGGAAGACCTGCATCTCGCCGAGCGGCTCGGCCAGGTTCCTCCCCTCGGAGATCTTCTGGCGCGAGTACATGAGGCCCTCCTCGACGACGACGTTGCCGGCGGTCTTCGCGACGATGTCGAGCGCGTCGAGGATGGGCACGCCGGAGCCGAGCAGGGTGCCGAGCGTGCGCGAGAAGCGCGCCACGGCGATCTTCTGCATCACCGGGCCGAGGATCGGGACGCGGAGCAGGACGCGGTGGACGACGCGCTTGCCGGCCGGCGAGCGGTAGAAGTAGGTCGCGCCGATGACGGCCGCGATCGTCATCGTGATGGTCACCGGGAGGTACGTGACGAACGCCTTCGACGCCGCGATGACGATCTTCGTGAGCTGCGGGAGCGCGTCCTTGGCCCCGAACTCCGCGAACATCGACTCGAACGACGGGATGACGAACGACATCAGCACGACCATCACGACGATCATGATGAGGATGACGGCGATCGGGTACGCGAGGGCGCCGCGCACCTGGCGCGCGAGCTTGACGCGCTTCTCGATGTAGACCGCGAGGCGGTTCAGGATGCTGTCGAGGATGCCGCCCACCTCGCCGGCCTGGACGAGGTTGACGAACAGGTCGTCGAAGATCTTCGGGTGGCGCCGGAGCGCGTCGCTGAAGGTGGCGCCCTGCTCGACGGTGTTCTTGATGTCGCGCAGCGCGGCCTGGAAGACCTTGTTCGGCTCCTGGTTCGAGAGGATCTCGAGGCACTGGACCAGCGGGAGGCCGGCGTCGATCATCGTCGCGAACTGGCGGATGAACTTGACGAGGTCCTTGGCATCGACGCCCGAGCCGATGGTCAGGTTGAAGCTGAGCTGCGCCGCCTTCTTCTTGACGCGGGTCGGGCTGAGCTGCTGGGCGCGGAGCCGGTTCTGCACCGCCGCCTCGTTCTCGGCTTCCATGGTGCCCTTCCGGATCTCTCCGGTGCGGCCACGCGCCTCCCACACGAACTCCGCCATAGTGCCTTCGGTCTTCTCCCTGGCCCGCGACGGGCGAGCCGACGCGCCGGGGTGGCCCCGCCTCGGGGAACGCCAGGATAAAGTTCCGGGTGGTCCAGGGTCAAAGACGGTGGAGCGATCGCCCTCCAAGGGGTGGGCGGGTGCGAGGAGGGGCGGGTGCGAGGAGGGGGCGTGAGGTGAGGTCGTGCCAAGGCGCACGCGCCGGCGGGGGTCTCCGCGCGGCGGGGGCGGGCGGGCGCTCGGCCATCCGCCAAGACCGGGACCTGGGAGCTTGCGCTGAGAACACCGCCCGGCATGTCTCCCTTCGGGCCTCGCCTCCTGAGACGTTTCGTCGCGCGCCACACGAGGCGCGCCTGAAACCTCGAGCCCCCTGAAACCTCATGGCACCTCGGTCGGTGCTCGCCGCGCCCGCCCGCCCCCGCCGCGCGGAGACCCCCGCCGGCGCTCACGTCGAGCCGCGAGAACCCGGCCGACGCTCACGTCGAGCCGGGGGAACCCCGCCGGCGCTCACGTCGAGCTGGTCGAGCCGATGGCTCGCCAGGGGCCGGGGAGCAGGACGCCACGCGCTCGACTGTCCTGATGTGGGCCGCTGGCACGGATCGGTACACTTCGTCCATGGACGCCGGAGTGTGCCATCTGGACATCGGAGTGTGTCATCTGGACATCGAAGTGTGCCATCTGGACAGCAGGTCGGAGCATCCGGACACTGGTTTGTGCCATCCGGACGCCGGACTGCCCCACCCGGATGCTGGGCGGTGCCATCCGGACCTGCCATGGAACCACCTGGGCGGCACAGCCGCAGCACCAGGATGTGCGATGGCGCTCGCTGTCGGGGGAGCGTGGCATCCGATCCGCGTGGGCAGCGCCCCCTGGTGTCGAGGACGACCGAGCGTCAGCCGCGCTTCACAACCGGCACCAGATGCTGCCGCACCTCGCGCACAAAGCGTGTGAGGCCACAGGATGCGCCGCGGGACTCGAGGCGCTCGACGGGCGCGTCGGCCCAGCGCGCACCGGCGTCTCGCCCCGTGGCCGTCAGCGCCGCCAGCACCCGCTTGGCGTCCTTGCGATCCGCCTCGTTCTTCGAGGTGAGTCGCTCCGGCTTCGCGCAGGGGTCGAAGTGGAGCTCGCCGCAGAGAGCGGCGAGGCGTTGGCGCTCCGAGTCGTCCTCCGGGTCCCACGCCGCCACCAGCCAGGCCTCAACCTCGGGCTCAGCAAGCGCGCCGACGACGACCTCGAACGGCCACGTTCTCTTGCTGTCGGCTGCAGCCTGGGCAAAGCCCTCGGCGCGCTCTGGCCTGCCGTCCAGATCCCGTGCGATCACCACCGCCCTCGGGGGCTCGTCCTCCTCGGCGAAGAGCAGGAGCACGGCTCGATGCATGTGCGCGTCCTCTTCGCCCGGAACCCCTCCGAAACTACCGAAGATGCGGAGCCCGCGCTCGCGAGCGAGGCGCGCGGCGCCGTGGAGATCGAGCCAGCAGGCCCCCTCCACGCCTCGCCAGCTCCGGCACGGGGACAGGGGATCCTCCATCGACCCCCGACACGCCTCGAAGGTCTCTGCCACCCACGCGATCCCGTCGATGAGCATGCGGTCCACGAGGGACTTGATGATCCGTGTATCGCCTTCGCTCTCCGCGGCGATCCCGATGGCGACGGGACTCACTCTCGCCCCTCGCTCACCCACCCCTCCCCGACGAGGCTCCACAGCTCGCCAGGACGGAGATACCCGCCGCGCTTCTTCGCTGTCGGGTGCTCGTCGAGTCGGCGCAGGGCCGAGCCCCGTTCACCATCGCGGCTCATCACGAAGACCTCCTCCATGCGTAGCTCGTCGAGGAGGAACGGCGAGTGGCTCGTCGCCACGATTTGCAGGTGGGGCGTCGCCTCGAGGACGCCACGGAGGTACGCGACGAGCTTGCGCTGCGCAACGGGGTGCAGCGCCTTGTCCAGGTCGTCGAGCAGGACGAGGCTCGGCGCGTTGAAGCGCACCACCGTGATGAGCCCGAGGGCGAGCAGGGTCCCTTCGGAGAGCTGGTCGGCAGGCACCCACCCCAGCCCCTCCCACTCGACCTCGACGCGGGCGCCGGTGCGGTCGTGCACCTGCTCGGCCCAGAAGTCCTGGCCACCGACGGAGATCCGTTGCTTCTCCCGGCGCCGGACACGGGCGGGGAGCGCGCGGATACGCCGCGCGCCGGGGACGATCGTCGCCAGATCCCGTTCGATCGATTCCAGGGTTCCGTCGCGCAGCCCCTGCAGGTACTGCAACACGGAAGCCAGCCCCTCACCGTCGTGTCCGACGCCTGGGATCTCCTCATCGGAGTAGTGCTCCGCGGCGAGCGTCTCGGCGTGGAGCTTGAGCCGGACGACCGAGCCGAGCTTCGCCTTGCGGGGGCCTTCAAAGAAGCTCTGTTCTTCCTTCTGGTCGTCGCAAGGCAGACTGAGCTCCGTCTCCTGCCCTTCCTTGCCGAACCACAGGTGCCCCCACTCAGATCCCGGCTCCCTGTCCGGGGTCCCTCCGCGAAGCAGACGAAGACGGAACCGCCTTCCGTCCTCCAGGACGGCCTCCAGCTCGAGCTCGGTGGCGTCCGGCTTCGCGACCAGGTCGTCCACCGCGCCCTTGCCCCTGAAGAGCGCCCCCGAATGGATGGTCGCGGCCCCCCCGGGCTTCGCGGCGGCAAGCTGGAGCAGGTAGTGCATCCCCTCCAGCACGGTGCTCTTGCCCACGGCGTTCGGGCCGACCAGCACGTTGAGCCGACCGAGAGGCAGCCTCACGTCTCGAAGCAGCTTGAAATTTTTGAAGTTTGCTTCCGCCAGCATCGCCACCCTCTCGTTAGCCCGAGAACAGCGCTGGGTACAGAAGCCTCCCCGCGCCGCTCCGACGCATCGCCGTGAGCCAGCAGGCCATCGGCCCGCATGATCAGCCTCCGCCAGCCCTCGGGCGCACCCCCTCGCGCGATGTGCCGGGCGGACGCGGGCCGGTCCGTCGCCCATGACCGCGCTCCCCGGCATCGCCCGGCGAGCAGCCCTAGCCGTGCCCCCGCTCCGCCACGTAGCGGACCGCGCCGTGCACCTCGCGCAGGAGCGCGCCTTGCCGGCGCTCCACGCGCACGAGCTCCTGGTGGCCCTCCCACGCGCCGACCGGCGCGACCAGCACGCCGCCCTCGGCGAGCTGCTCCTCCAGCGCGGCCGGCGCGTCGGTCAGCGCGTACGTGATCGCGACCTTCCACGGCCTCGCAGGCGGCGACGAGCGAGCGTCCGTGAGCACGCGCTCGGCGAGCGCCCGGCCGTCGCCGCACAGGAGCGTGACGCTCGCGTCGTCCCCGGTCGCCGCGACGCCGCTGCTCGCGGTCGCCGCGCCCAGCGCGCCCTCGTCCAGGCGCGCCGGCCGCGCGCCGAGGAGCCGCGCCGCCCGCTCGTACAGGACGCCGTCGATCTCGATCGAGGTGACATGCCCCGCCGGGCCGACGATGCGCCGCGCGAGCGCCGCCCCGTAGCCGGTGCCCGTGCCGAGCTCGAGGAGGCAATCGCCCGGCGCGAGGCCCAGGAGGCTGTACGTGAGCAGGTAGGCGTGCGGCGCGCTCACCGTCGCCTGCCCCGCACGATCGAGCGGCAACGGCGTGTCGTCCGCCGACGCCGCGATGTCCTCCGGCAAGACGAAGCGCTCGCGCGGCGTGAGCAGGATCGCGTCGAGGTAGCGCGCCGAGAACGCGAAGCGGCGCGCGAGCTCCGCCACGAGCGGCGCGCGCGCCACCCGCCCCGCCCCGGCGAGCTCGACGTCCTCCGCGATGACCGCGTCGAGCTCCTCCGGGACCCTCGCCCAGCGATCCGCCCGGCGCGCGTCGTACCGCGCCGCGAGCGAGGCGAGCGCCGCAACCGCAGCGCGAGGATCGGTGCCCGTGGAGGACGTCACGGCGAGATCCTGAAGCAGGGCCGCGCGCTCCGCCCGATCTTTCACCGCGCGCTCCGCCCCATCGCTCGGGGATCCGTCCAGCAGTCTCCCCGGGTCCCCTCCGGCCCGCGCCAGAGCTCGTTTGACACGGACGCGCCCGTCTCCTCATCCTCGGCCATGCAACCGTTCACGTCGTCATCGTCATCGACATCGACCGGCGTCGTCGATCTCTCGCCGGTCGCACAGATCGCCGTCTCGGCGCACCGCGCGGCGCCCTGCGCATGCGTCGCCGCGGCCGTGCGCGCCCGCGACCATGTCCGGTACGGGCTCGGCGCCGCGGGGCGGCTGTGGCTCGAGGCGAGCCCGCCGGCCGGCGCGGGCGGCGCGGCCCCGCCCGAGGCGACGGTCGACGCGATCTTCGATCTCGCGTCGGTGAGCAAGCCGCTCACGGCGCTCGCGTTCGCCCGGCTCGCCCGCGCCGGCAAGCTGCGGTTCGACGAGCCGCTCGCGGAGGTGCTGCCCGAGCTCGCGGACACGCGGTCGGCAACCGTGCCGCTCGAGCTCTTCGCCGCGCACCGCGCCGGCCTCGAGGCGCACCGGAGGCTCCATCCGCCCGACGACTGCGGGCCCATCGATCCGCTCGGCGCGCTGCGCGTCTGCGCGGACGCGCGGCGCGATGGGTGCGCGGGAGCGCCGCCGGCCGGGGGGTTCCCGCCGGTCTACAGCGATCTCGGCTACCTGCTCCTCGGCGCCGCGGTCGCGCGGCGCGGGGGGGCCGAGCTCGACGAGATCGTCGAGCGCGAGGTGACCGGGCCGCTCGAGATCGCCATCGCGTCGGCGCGCGCGCACCGGCGGCGCGATCCGCGCTTCGACGAGCGCGTCGTCCCCACCGAGGAGGTCGCGCTCCGCGGGGGCGTGATCCGCGGGGCGGTGCACGACGACAACGCCTGGGCGATCGCGCAGGGCGGGACGGCCGGGCACGCGGGGCTCTTCGGGGACGCGCTCTCCGTGGCGCGGCTCGGGGTCGCGCTGCTCGAGGCGCTCGCGGGCGAGCGCCCGGAATGGCTCTCGCGCGACGAGCTCTGGGAGCTCGTGAAGCCGCGGCCGGGCGGGTCGCTGCGCGCCGGGTTCGACGGCAAGAGCGGCGAGACGCCGAGCGCCGGCGCCCGGTTCGGCCCGCGGACGTTCGGCCACCTCGGGTTCACGGGGACGAGCCTCTGGATCGATCCGGACGCGGAGCTCGTCGGCGTGATGCTCACCAACCGGGTCCACCCGACCCGCGCCTCCGACGCGATCCGCCGCGCGCGCCCCGCCACCCACGACGCCCTCGCCGACGCCATGACGCCGCGCGGGCCGCGATGACCGGCGGCCCACGACGCCCTCGCCGACCGCCATGACGCCGCGCAGCCCGCGATGACCGATGGCGCACCGCATCGAGCCCCGCGTGTTCGTGGGCCGCCGCCCTCCGGTGCTAGGCTGCCGCGGTGTCCCCCGGCACCCCCGAAGAGCTGGTCTCATCCCCCGGGCTGCTCCGCGCGCCGGTCGAGCCAGCTCGCCCGCAGGTCGAGCCAGCGCGCGCCTCGGTCGAGCCACCCCGCGCGTCGGTCGAGCCGGCGCGCGCGTCGATCGCGCCGGCACGCGCGCCCTTCGCGCCGCGCCCGGGCGCGAAGCCCCGCTCGTTCCGCCAGAACGCCGCGCAGAGCGGCCGCTTCATCCGCGCCTACTTCACGACGTTCGTCGTCATCGCGAGCTACCTCTGGTTCTTCTTCCTGAGCCGCCTCTTCGGCGAGACCTGGGAGAAGAACCGCGTCGACGAGGTCCACGCGAGGAACGCCCGCCGCATCGAGCGCACCATCGTCGAGCTCCAGGGGCTCTTCATCAAGGTCGGCCAGATGCTCAGCATCATGGCGAACTTCCTCCCCGCGACGCTCCGCGCCGGGCTCGAGGGGCTGCAGGACCAGGTGCCGCCGCGCCCCTACGAGGAAATCGAGGAGCGCATCGCCGAGGAGCTCGGGCGCCCCGTCGACCAGGTCTTCGCCCGCCTGAAGAGGGAGCCGCTCGCGAGCGCGTCGCTCGGCCAGGTCCACGAGGCGTGGCTCATGGACGGCACCCGCGTCGCCGTGAAGGTGCAGCACCGCGACATCGACGAGATCGTCCGCCTCGACCTGCTCACCATCCGCCGCATCATGGCGATCGTCGCGAAGTTCGTCCCGGTGCAGGGGCTCGACGCCTACTACCACCAGATCCGCTCGATGATCCTGGAGGAGCTCGACTTCGTGCGCGAGGCCAGGAACATCACGCGCATCGCCGACAACTTCGCCCGGCAGCCGGGCGTCCGGTTCCCCAGGCCCATCGACGCCTACTGCACGCGCCGCGTGATGACGACGACGTTCGTCGAGGGCATCAAGGTCGGCGACGTCGCCGCGCTCGACGCCCACGGCGTCGACCGCAAGGCGCTCGCCCGCCACATCGTGCAGGTCTTCTGCCAGCAGATCTTCATCGACGGCGTCTACCACGCCGATCCGCACCCCGGGAACATGCTGGTCGGGCCGAGCGGGGAGCTCATCCTGCTCGACTTCGGCGCCGTCGCCGAGCTCTCCCAGGAGATGCGCGAGGGCATCCCCGAGTTCCTCGAGGCCGTCATCCGCCGCGACACCGAGCGCATCGTCAAGGCGCTGCGCAAGATGGGCTTCTTCTCGCGCAGCGACACGCTCGACGTCAGCGAGCGCGTGGTCGAGTTCTTCCACCAGCGCTTCCAGGACGAGGTGAAGCTCGAGTCCTTCAACCTGAAGGACATCAAGCTCGATCCGCAGAAGGGCATCGAGAGCCTCATCGATCTGCGGCGCATGAACATCGGGCTGAAGGAGCTCTCCGGCGCGTTCCACGTGCCGCGCGACTTCGTGCTGCTCGAGCGCACGCTCCTGCTCCTCACCGGGGTGTGCACGCAGCTCGACCCCGACCTCAACCCCATGGACGTCGTGCGCCCCTACCTGCAGGACTTCGTCCTCGGCAGCCGCGACTGGGCCCAGATCGCGCTCGAGGCCGCGAAGGACATGGGGATCAAGGCGCTGACGATCCCCGACGATCTGCGCAAGTACCTCACGCGCGCCAACCGCGGCGAGGCGGAGGTGAAGATCCGCGGCCTCGCCCAGGCCGCGGGGCTGGTCTACACGGGGGTGCGCCAGCTCATCTACGCGGCGCTCGCGATCGCGGCGGGGTTCGCCGGGCTGGAGCTCTACCTCGCTGGCCACGCGGCGCTCGCGCGCTACTGCCTCTACGGCTCGGCGGCGGCGGGGGCGCTGCTCGCCGGGAGCCTCCTGTTCACGAAACGAGGGTGATGCACGCCATGAGCTCGATCGATCTGTCGCGTTACGAGGCCGATCTCGCCGCCGCCGAGGCCGAGGTGAAGCGGATCCGGGGTGAGAACGCGAAGCTCGCGGACACGTTCCGCGGCGCCCCGAAGGAGGCGTCGCGCGAGCACCTCCGCCGCGGCGCGGCGTCGCTCGCCGCCGCGAAGGAGCGCGCGGAGGCCGCGCGCGTGGCGCTCCGGATCGCGCAGGAGACCGGCTCGCCGTACGGGCTGCTCGCGCGCGAGGGCCGCGTCGTGGGCACGGTCGCCGTGGCCATCCCCGTCGGCACGCCGAGCGCCGATCGCGCCCGGCTCATCGACGAGGCGCTCGGGGCCGAGCTCACCTCCGCGGCGAGCGCGCTCGGGGTGGTGCTCGCCGCCCCCGCGGAGCGCTACACCCGCGAGCGCCCCGGGCGCGACCCCGACGGGCGCACCCTCCTCGACGTCGCCGGACACGTGGAGGGCGACGTGCTGATGCCCGCCGTCTCCAGGGCCGCGAAGGGCGCGCGCGGGCGCTGAGCGCGCGCCACCCGATCGCGCGCCGCCCGATCGCGTGGCGCTGGGCCGCCGCGCTCACGCCTTGAACGCGTCGACGATCGCGGCGGCGCGCTCCTCGACGCGCGCGCGGAGCGGGGCGAAGCGCGCGTCCGACCGCGCGCGCTCGAGCACCGCGCAGCGCTGCATCCAGAGGGCGTCGAAGAGCCCCGCGTCCACCGCGGCGGCGAGGGCGCCGAAGAGCGCCTCGTCGTCGCCGACGAAGGCGAGGGTCTCGGCGTACATCTGGAAGAAGAGCGGGCGGAGCCGGCTGCCCGGCTCGGAGCCCTCCGCCTTCGAGCGCAGGAAGGCCCGCTGCTCGTCCGTGAGCCGCGAGGTCGCGAGCACGTCGCGGTAGACGCGCGCGTACTGGATCGGGACGGTCTCCGCCGCGAGCAGCAGGTCGTCGATCGAGAACGGGCGGCTCCGCCACAGCCCGAAGCGCGCGCGCATCACCGCCTTGTGGAAGCGGTCCGACGGATCCTCGGTCGGCAGATCGAGCAGCGCGGAGACCGCCGCCCAGTCGCCGAGCAGCGCGCGGCCGCGCGCGAGCTCCCAGCGCGGCAAGAGCTCGCTCGGGTCGAGCGACAGCGCCGTCTCCAGCCGGAAGATCGCCTCCTCGACGAGCCCCGCCTCCATGAGGATGCGGCCGAGCAGCTCGTGCGCCCTGGCGAGGCTCGGCGCGCACGAGAGCGCCCTGCGCAGCGCCGGCACGGCGCCGACCGGGTCGCACGCGCTGAAGCGGACCGTCGCGAGGGCCACCCACGGCTCGCCGTGCGCGGGCGACAGCGCGATCGCCCGCTCGGCCGCCTGCTGCGCCTTCGCGAGCTGGGCCCTGCCGTCGCCCCGCGCCGCGAGCAGCCGCGCGGTCGCGACCGCGTAGCCGGACAGGAGCGTCGGGTCGTTCGGCGAGAACGCGAGCGCCTCCTCGAAGAGCGCCACGGCCGGCGCCGCGTCGCCGTACCAGAGCCGCCGGAGCTGGTGGCGCGCCCGGAGGTACAGATCGACCGCGCGCGGATCGCCCGACGCGTCGCGCTCGCGGCTGGCGACGTCGACGGTGAGCGCCGCGGCGATGGCGCGCGCCGCGTCGTCGCTCACGTCGAGCAGCGCCTCGGCCGAGCTGTCGAACCGCTTCGCCCAGAGCTGGAAGCCGTCCTCGACGCTGATGACGCGGGCGGTGACGCGCACGCCGCCCGGCGCCGAGCGCGACCCCGGCCGCGACCCTGGCGCCGCCCGGAGGCCGCGCGACGCGTCCTGCGCCGGACCGCCACCGGTGCGGCGGATGGATCCCTCGACCACGACCTGCACGTCGAGCTCGCGGCCGACGTCCCTGGGGTCGCGGCCGTCGAGCGGCACCCGGGCGACCGCGGCGCGCGGCCGCACCTTGAGGCCGGCGGTCATCGACAGGGTGTCGGTCAGGTCCTCGGTGAACCCGTCGGCGAGGTACTCGTCGTCCGGCGCGCCGGCGTTGCGGAACGGGAGCACGGCGACCGTCTTGAGCGCCGGCGTGAGCGAGGACCTCGGCGTCGTGGGCGAAGACCTCGGCGTGGGCACCGGCGTGAACGAAGGCACCAGCGTGGGCGAAGACCCCCTCGGCGCGGGCGCCGGCGTCGACGAAGGCACCAGCATGGGCGAAGACCCCCTCGGCGCGGGCGCCGGCGTGGCCGCCGAGCCCCTCGGCGTGGGCGACGGCGTGGGCGCCGAGCCCGTCGGCGTGAGCGAAGCCCCCCTCGGCGTGGGCGAAGTCCCCCTCGGCGTGGGCGTCGGCGTCGGGGCGGCCAGCGTGGGGGACATCGACCGCGGCGGCGCCTTGCCCGCGCCCGAGGCCGCGGCGACCCGGGTCACGCTCCCCTCGATCGGCTGCGGCGCCGTCGGCGCGCTCGTGACCGCGGTCGGGGCCGAGCCGCCGGCCAGCGACGGGACGGGGAAGAGGGCCGGGCCCGCCTGCGCGCCCGCATGCGGGGAGATCGATACGCGCGAGCGCGCGAGCAGGAGCGCGCGGTGGGCCTCCGCCGCGCTCCCGTACCGGTCCTCGCGCTTCATCGCCATGCACCGCAGGACGACGTCCGCGACGGCGAGCGGCACGTCGGGGCGGAGCGCGCGCGGATCCGGCGGGGGGGACGTCAGCCTGGCCATGGCGGCCGCGATCGCGCCAGCGCCCGGCCAGGCGCGCCGATGGGTCAGGCACTCGAAGAGGATCATGCCGAGCGCATAGATGTCGGTGCGGGCGTCGATGTCCGGCTCGCCCGTGAGCTGCTCCGGCGACATGTACGCGGGCGACCCGAGCACGAAGCCCGACGTCTGGCCGGCGCCCGACCCGGCCGAGGCGCGGGCGATGCCGAAGTCGGTGATGACGACCCGACCGCCCCTGTCGAGCAGGACGTTCTCGGGCTTGAGGTCGCGGTGCACGACGCCGGCCGCGTGCGCGGCGCCGAGCCCGTCGCACAGGGCGCAGCCGATGCCGATGACCTGCTGCACCGGCATGGGGCCGGTGCGCCCCAGCACGCTGTGCAGCGACTCGCCGTCGACGCACTCCATCGTGAGGAACTTCTCGCCCTCGTGGTCGCCGAAGTCGAACGTCCGCGCCACGTTCCTGTGGGTCACGCGGCGCGCGAGCTTCACCTCCTGCCGGAAGCGCTCGAGCATCCCGACGGACTCGGCGACATCGCGCCGGAGCATCTTGAGCGCGACCACCTCGTCGAGCTCGGTGTCGCGCACGCGGTACACGCTCCCCATCCCGCCGGTGCCGAGCAGGCCGAGGATCTCGTAACGCCCGGCGATGCGCTGCGGCGCGGAGGCGAACCCGGAGCCATGGCCGCGCTCGCTGCGCGACTCGGTGCGGGGCGTCGGCTCCAGCGCCGGTAGTCGCCTGTCGCTCACACGCCCAGTGTACCCGGCCCCGAGGGAAGAAGTCAGCGCGCCCTGGCCGCTGGACAGAAAACACGAAATCCCATCATTCAGCTCACCTGTCCACACCTCCTTCCTGCTTTCGCTCCCGCGGTCGGTCCGTTATATGTACGCGCCTCTCAGGTGGGCGAATGCAACATCGCACCAAGCATGAGCCGTCGTCCGCGCTGCTGGAGATCCGCCTCGATCCGGGCGAGTCGCTGCTCGCGGAGGCGGGCGCGATGGTCGCCCGGTCGCCGGGCCTCTCCACGGCGGTCCGGCTCAACGCGGGCCGCGGGGCCGGGTTCTTCGGCCGGCTGAAGGCGCTCGTCATCGCGCTCTTGCGCAAGTTCGCGGGCGGCGAGACGTTCTTCGTGAACCACATCGCGGCGCCCGAGGCCGGGTGGGTGTGGCTCGCCCCGCCGCTCGGCGGGCGCGTCCTGCACGTCCCCGTCCGAGGAGAGGCCGTGCTCTTCAGCGCGGGCTCCTACCTCGCGAGCGCGGGAGACCTCGACGTCAAGGTGCGCTGGGGTGGGCTGCGCGCGGTCCTCGCGCGCGAGAGCCTCTTCTTCATCGAGGCCTCCGGCGTCGGCGATCTCTGGATCGCGAGCCACGGCGCCGTCGAGGAGCTCGTCTGCGATGGCTCGCTCGTCGTGGACAGCGAGCACCTCGTCGGGTTCGACGCGTCGCTCACGCTCAAGCTCAGGAGCCCCGGCGGCGGGCTCACGGGCCTCATGGTCTCCGGCGAGGGCGTCGTGTGCGAGCTCGCCGGCCGCGGCCGCGTGCTCGTCCAGGCGCGCAGCCCGGGCGCGCTCGTGGGCTGGCTCTCTCCCCTCCTCCCCCCCTGAACGAGCGACGGAGACGCCCGATGCACGTGAATCTCCTCCACCGTCCGTTGCACGCCCTGGCGCAGTGCTGGCTCGATCCGGGCGAGCGCGTGATCGCCGAGAGCGGCGCGCTCGTGGGCATGTCGACCAACGTGCGCGTGGAGACGCAGTCGGGCGGCATCATGTCGGGGCTGAAGCGGATGCTCGCCGGAGAGTCGTTCTATCGAAACACGTTCACCGCGGAGGGCGGGCGCGGAGAGGTGCTGTTCGCGACGCCACTCCCCGGGGACATGGCGGTGCTCGAGGTGGGCGACGCGCAGTGGTGTGTCCAGAGCAGCGCCTACGTCGCCTCGACCCCGGGGGTCGCGGTGAGCGCGCGCTCGGGCGGGCTGCGCGGCGTCTTCTCGGGAGCGGGGCTGTTCGCCCTGGAGACGGCGGGAGAGGGGCAGATGATCCTCGGCGCCTTCGGCGCCCTCGAGCGGGTCCCGGTGGAGGGCCACGTCGTCGTCGACACCGGCCATCTGGCAGCGTGGGAGTCGACGCTCTCGTGCCGGATCGGCAAGAGCACCTCGACGTGGCTCGGCTCGTGGCTGTCGGGCGAGGGCCTGGTCTGTCACGTCGAGGGGCGCGGCAGCCTGTGGATCCAGTCGCGCAGCGCCGGGCGGTACGGCGCGGCCGTCGGCCCGCGGCTCGCGCCGCGGCAACCTTGAGCGATCCGGAGGCCCCCGTGCGCGACGAGATCCGAAACAACCCTGACTCCGGTGTCCTCCACGTGACGTTCGAGCGCGCCGGCGAGCAGATCATCGCCGAGAGCGGCGCGCTCCTCGCGCGCGACACGGCCATCGACATGAAGACGAGCCTGCACGGCGGGCTCGTCAGCGCGCTCAAGCGCAAGGTGACGGCCGGAGAGAGCCTGTTCCAGAACACGTTCACGGCGACGGCGCCCATGCAGTCGATGCGCCTCGCCCCGGCGCCGGAGGGCGCGATCGAGCGCATCGTCCTGCGCTCGGGCATGGAGGTGTTCCTCCAGTCGGGCGCCTATCTCGCCTCGACCGCCGGCATCGCGTTCGACACGAAGTGGCAGGGGGCCAAGGGCTTCTTCGCCGGCGGCCTGTCGCTGCTCCGGGCCTATGGCGACGGCCTGATCTGGATCTCGAGCTACGGCGGTATCCACACGATCGACGTCGGCCGCGAGCACCCGGGATACCTCTGTGACAACACACACCTGCTCGCGTTCACCGAGGGGCTGCGGTATCAGGTGCGCAAGCTCGCCGGCCTCAAGGGCCTGTTCCTGTCCGGCGAGGGGCTCGTCTGCGAGTTCCAGGGGCACGGGCGGATCTGGCTGCAGACCCGGAACCCGGCGGCGCTCTCGGCGTTCCTCCACCCGTTCCGGCCGGTGGGCGGGGGCCATTAGCGCGATCGCCGGCGAGCTCGACCGTCGGATCCGGGCCGCTCGCGACGTCCGACCGACAGCGCCTGGACCGCGGGGCGGCAGGGCGCCCGGGCCGAGGGATCGGGCCGGCGGCGGCGGCGCCGTGGCGCGGGCGGGCGCGCCCGGGTCGTCGGGCCGGTGCGCCGGTTCCTGCCAGCGGCGTGCGCCTGCGCGCCGTCCGGTCGCTCGGGGCTCGCGGGGCGCCCGGTCGAGGCCGGTGCGCTGTCATTGCGTTCCCGGAGGCGGACTCGCTAAAGTAGTCCGGCCTCACCGAGGAGGCTCGAACGGCGAGCGGTGGATGCCTCCGGTCCACGGCAGGGAGCTCGCGAGGCGAGCCTGGCTCTGCCTGAATGCCCCGAACCCGCTATGTGGAAGCTGACGATCGAGGACGACGAGGGGAAACAGACGGGGCTCCCCCTCGCCCATGAGGAGTATGCGCTCGGGCGCGGAGAGTCGAACTCGATCCGGCTGACCGATCGCAACGTCTCGCGCCGTCACGCGACGCTGGCCAAGAACGGCCAGGGCTGGGTCATCCGGGATCTCGACAGCTACAACGGCACGTACGTCAACGGCGTGCGCGTCCACGGCGAGCAGCACCTGCGCCACGGCGACCTGGTGCAGCTCGGCGACTACCGCATCGAGATCGTCGACGAGGCGCTCTCGTCCGCCGTGACGAGCCCGACGCCGCCGCCCGGCAGCCGCAGCACGGCGCACCTGCCGCTCCACACCCGGCCCAACCGGCTCGTGATGGTCGTGGGCCCGACGCCGGGCGCGGAGTTCCCGCTCGACGGCGAGCGCTTCACGATCGGGCGCTCCGAGGACGCGACGATCTCCATCAACCACAGCTCGGTGAGCCGCCTGCACGCGGAGCTCATCAGCCTCGGCAGCGGCCGCTACGAGGTGGTCGACAAGCAGAGCGCCAATGGCGTGCGCATCAACGGCGTCGAGCTCAAGCGCGGCCTGCTCGAGGCGGGCGACGCGATCGAGCTCGGCGACGTGCGCCTCCGCTTCGTCGGCGCGGGCAAGATCTTCCGCGCCGGGCCCGACGGCGCGCCCGGCCTCGGCGCCGCGCCCGGCGCGTACGGGGGCGTGGCGTCGTCGCAGCGGACGCCCTCCGGCGGGCTCGGCGGGGTGAGCAAGGTGATGGGGATCTTCCTGGCCGTCGTGGTGCTCCTCGCCATCGTCGCGCTCGTGGTCACGCGCGTCCGGTCGCGCGGGGCGGCGGCGCAGCCGGAGGCGGCGCCCGCGGCCACGGCGGCGTCCGGCGACGACGCGCGCCTGCTCGCGGCGGCGCACGAGCGCTTCCTGGCCGGGGACGTCGACGACGCGCACAGGAAGCTGCAGCAGATCGCCGAGACGGCCCCGCTCCGCGAGGCGCAGCACTTCAAGGACATCGAGCGGGCGATCGAGGAGCGCTGGGCCGAGGGGATGTTCCAGCGGGTCGAGCGGGCCGAGACGGACGCCGAGAAGCTCGCGCTGCTCAACGAGATCGCCAAGACGACGAGCGTGCCGGCGAGGCTCCGCGAGAAGGTCGCCGAGATGCGGCGGGAGATCGACCCCGACGCGCCGGCCGAGCCGCCGCCCGCGCCGCACGACGGCCCGCCGTCGTTCGCGGCCGCGCAGCCGGCGCACCCCGCGCAGCCCGCGCCGGCGCCGGCGCCGCCGGCGGCCTCGGCGACCGCGGCGGCCTCGGCGGCCAGGCCCGCGGAGACGGGCGCGGTGCCGGTGAGCGCTCCTCTGGACTCGAGCTCGTACCCGGCGCAGCGGAGGGTGCTCGAGCCGAAGGTCTGGGGCGGCAAGGCGTCGATCAGCGAGATCAGGCTGCTGCGCGCGATTTGCATCCACCAGGGCGATGCGGTCTGCCGCGACAGGGCCACCGCGCTCCTCGAGAAGCGCCAGCCCTGACGGGCGCGCACGCCTGGGCGCCGCTATCCTCGCCGCGCGCATGACCTCGACCTCTCCCGGCAACCCCCGCGAGCCGCTGGCGCGCGGCGACAGCGATCCCCGCGAGCCGGCGGCGCACGGCGGCAGCGACATCCGCGAGCCGCCGGCGCGCGGCGACAGCGACGCGCCCCCCGGGGCGAGCGCGGCCCCCGCGGCCGGGGCGGCCTCGGGCTCGCCGCCGCGCAACGGGCTCACCTCGCCCGCGGCCGCGGCGATGGCGACGCTCCTCTTGCTCGTGCTCTTGCCCTACGCGCACCCGGGCCTGTGGCGGCTCCAGCTCCTCACGCCGCTGCCCGAGGGCGAGGGGCTCGTCGTGGCCGCGCCGCCCGCGCCCGCGGCGTCCGTCGGCGAGACGGCGCTCGTCGCGGAGACCACCGAGCAGGCCGAGCTGCGCCTGCCCGAGGAGGTCGCGCTGCCCGAGGCCGCCGCGGAGCTGATGCCGGCCGCGGTCGCGCTCGAGGGCAAGCCGCCGCGCCCGATCGAGGACCCGAGCGGCCGCGCGATGACGCCGTTCTTCCGCGCGCTCGCCGCGGTGGAGCGCGGGACGCCGGGGTCGATCGCGCGCATCACGTACTTCGGCGACTCCATCGTCGCGAGCGACTTCGTGACGGCGACGCTGCGGCGCAAGCTGCAGAAGCGGTTCGGCGACGCGGGCCACGGCTTCATGCTGATGGCCAACGCCTGGCCGGGGTATTTCCACAACGACGTGGTGCGCTACGCCACGCGGGGCTGGCAGGTGAGCCGCGTGGTGGGCCCGTACGCCAAGGACGGGCTCTACGGGCTCGGCGGCGTGTCGTTCCGCTCGGAGTACACGGGCGTGCTCTCGCGCTTTGCGACCGCGAAGACGGGGAGCTTCGGCCGCGCGGTCTCGCGCTTCTCGGTCGACTACCTGAGGCACCCCGAGGGCGGCCGGATGGAGATCAAGATCGACGGGGAGACCCGGGAGATGATCGACACGCGGGCCGACCAGACGAGCGCGGTGATCGCGACGTACGAGGTGCCGGACGGGCCGCACGAGCTCGAGGTGCGGGCGCACGGCCCGGGGGTGCGGGCGTTCGGGGTGTGGATGGAGCGGGACACGCCGGGGGTCGTGCTCGACGCGATCGGCATCCAGGGCTGCCGCATCCGCTTCCTCGACAAGAGCGATGACGCCCATTTCGCCGAGCAGCTCCGCGCCCGGAGCCCGTCGCTGACGGTGTTCCAGTACGGCATGAACGAGAGCGAGGACGGCGAGCTGTTCCCGCTGGATCAGGTCGAGTCGACGATGAAGGCGGTGCTCGATCAGGTGAGAGCGGCGCTGCCGGAGTCGTCGTGCTTGCTGGTCGGCCCGATGGATCGCGCGGACAAGAAGGGTGAGGGATACCGGAGCCGCCCTGTGATCCCGAAGCTCTCGGCGATCCAGCGCCGGGTGGCCGGGCAGGTGGGCTGCGGGTATTTCGATACGTTCGGCGCGATGGGCGGGTCCGGGTCGATGGGGATCTGGGCGAGGCGGGGGCTCGGAGGGGCGGATCTGGCGCACCCTTCGGGGGCGGGGGCCGAGGTCATCGGGCGGTGGCTCTACCTGGCGCTGATGGAGGCGTACGAGGGGTGGAAGGCGGAGACGGGGCGGCCTTGAGGGGATCACCGGGGGTGGCTGCCCCCGGCGGTCACCAGCGTGCACGTCCACGTCAACGTCTGAGCATCCATCACATCTCGCCTAACCTCGCGAAATTACCCGCATTTAGCCCAAGGGCAAAGTCCAATCAGAGGGCTTGAGCGAGATGTGACGGATGATGAGACGTTTACGTTTACGTGGGTGGGCGTTGGGGGGCTTCGGGCGCTGAGCGCGACCGAACAAGCTTGGTCAACACCGAGGCGGGAGACGGGAGCCTGTGCCGCCCATGGGCGGCCCTGGTTCCATGGGAGAAGGAACCACCGAGGCCCAGAGGACAGCGGTTCTTCGCGCTCTCCTCTGCGTCCGCTGGGCCCCGGTGGTTCAAATTCTTCCCCCCCACGAAACCAGGGACGAGCTTGGGCGACAACGTACTAGCCCGGCGGGGTGCCGCGGCCGCGGATCAGGGGGAGGTACACCTCGTCGACGATCTCGACGAGCACGCTGTCGGGCACGTGCGGCACGCCGCGCGTGATGAACTCGTTGCGCAGCAGGACGACGGCCACCGTCGCGACGCGCGGGTGCAGGGCCTCGGGCGTCGCCTCGCCGCGCGCGACCGCGCGGCCGAGGATCGTGAGCCACACCGCGCTGCCGCCGTCGCTCGACGCGTCCTGCAGCTCCTTCAGCAGCTCCGGCTCGCCGCCGAGCCCTGCCAGCAGGCCGCGGAGCACGTCGCCGAGCGGTGAGGACCACTGCCGGTTCGCCCGCCGCAGCAGCTCGAGCACATCGGCGCGCAACGAGCCGGTGTCGGGCAGCTCCGCGCTGCCCTCGGCGAACTGCCGGTACGCGGCGACGGCGAGCGCGGCTCGGCTCGGCCACCGACGGTAGATGGCGTTCTTGTTCGTCCCCGCCCGCTTCGCGACCCGGTCCATCGTCAGCCCGGGGAAGCCAACCTCGGCGAGCTCCTCGGCCGCGGCGCGCAGGATCGCCTGCTCCAGGACCACGCCACGCCGCCGTTCAGCCACCACCGCGGTCACCCGCCTTCTGACACGTGAGTCATACCGCCTTGCGCACACGCCGAAACGATTTAAGGTACGCTCAGTACCTTAACCGGAGCGACGACCTTGCGAGCCTACGGCATTTGCTACGACACCGGCTTCCTCAACAAGGGCAACAGCACCCACGAGCCGTTCGAGCCCGACCGCGTGAGGCGGGACATGCGGGTCCTCCGCGCCGACCTGCACTGCACCGCGGTCCGCATCACCGGCGGCGACGTGGACCGGCTGAAGATCGCCGCCACCCACGCCGCCGCGGCGGGCCTGGAGACCTGGATCTGCCCGTTCACCGCCGACCTGACCGGCGATGAGCTGCTCGCGCTCCTCGCCGAGTGCGCCGACCACGGCGAACGGCTCCGCCGCGAGGGGTCCGAGGTCGTGCTCGTCACCGGCTCGGAGCTCAGCCTGATGAACAAGGGCTTCGTGCCCGGCGAGACGTTCCTCGACCGGAGCAAGGTGCTCGCCGAGCGGGGGGCTCGGCTCCAGGAGCTGCTCGCCGCGCTCCCGGCCCGCATGAACGAGCTCCTCGCCCGGGCCGTCGCGGTGGTCCGCGGGCGGTTCGGCGGCAAGATCAGCTACGCTTCGCTCCCGTTCGAGGGCGTCGACTGGACGCCGTTCGACTACATCAGCACCGACGCCGGCTACCGGTACGCGCCGATCGCCGAGCGGTTCCCCGAGCTCATTCGCGCCTTCGTCGACCAGGGCAAAGCCAAGGGCAAGCCCGTCGTGATCACCGAGTTCGGCTGCGCGACCTACAAGGGCGCGGCCGACGCCGGCCCGCGCGGCAGCGAGATCGTCGTGTGGGACGAGGCGACCGCGACGCCGCTCGAGCTGAACGGCGAGTACCTCCGCGACGAGGCCGGGCAAGCGACCTGTCTGCGCGAGCTGCTCGAGATCTTCGAGACCGAGGGGGTCGACACCGCGTTCGTGCACGCCTTCGCCGGCTACGTCCTGCCGCACCGCCCGGACGCGCCGCGCAAGGACCTCGACCTGGCCAGCTCCGGTGTCGTGAAGGTGCTCGAGGACGGCACCTGGGAGCCCAAGGAGGCGTTCTCGATGCTCGCCGACCACTACGGCCGGAGGACCTCGACCGGCGCCGGCCCCTCGACGACCGGCGCTGCCAGCGCGACCGCAAGGCCGGAAATCAGCTCGAGTCCGGCGCCTCGTCGAGGCGATTGACGTCGATCGCCGCCCCTCCGGGCTCCACGGCGAAGAGGCGAGTCAGAAGCCTTCTTGCCGGAGGCGCTCGATCACGGCGCGGTAGAAGTCCAGGTAGCGCCAGGTGTTCCCCTCCCCCGGGCTCTGTCCGAAGAGCTGGCCGATCTCGTCGAAGTGGTCGGCCGGCACGCAGCCCCAGAAGCGCCCCCACCGGGCGTCCCGCGCGCGCACGAGGCCGTCATTCGGGAACGACTCGCCGAACCCGCCGTCGAGGATGGCCTCTGTCAGCGAGAGCAGCGGGTGCACCGGATCGAGGTCGGCGTCGAACCGCGCGACGAAGGGGGCGGGCTCGTGCGTCATGCAGTCGCGCCCCCCTTTCGCGCGGCCGGACCGGCCGCTGAAGGAGGCATAGAAGACGCCGGGCGCGTCGGTGTACTTCGTGTTGAACTCCTCGGTCCCCGGCGAGGAGAGCTGCTCGAGCGCCGCCACGACGCTCGTCTCGTTGCCTATCTGATCGTAGAGCGGCGCCCCGATGGCGTTGAGGAGGTCGTCGAGGACCTCCTGCAAGCGCTCGTGCGCGACGAGCTCGAGGGCCACGTCGGCGATCATCGAGCCCTTGTGGGGCGTCGCGAAGGTCACGACCGAGGCGACGAGATCGGGCCGCTCGTGCGCGACCACGCGGGCGTCGAGGCCCCCTTGCGAGTGGGCGATGAGGTTCACCTTCTCGTGGCCGGTCTCCGCGAGGATCTCCTCGATCCGCGCGATGAGCTGGGCGCCGCGGTAGGCCGAGCTGTTGAAGGGGTCGACGGCGGGGGTGTAGACGGTCTCGCCGCTCTCCGCGAGCGTGTGTTTGAGGTTGTAGAAATAGGTGTTGTACCCCGCGCCCGCGAAGTCCTCGTACCCGAAGAAGCCGTGGGCGAGCACGATGGGATAAGGGGGGCCGAGCCTGGCGATAGAGGGCCAGCCGCCGCTGCTGCCGCCGCCGGCGCCGGGGCCGCCGCCCGGGACATCCGGCAACCCCGTCCCTGATCCCGAGGCGGGGCCGCCGCCGACTCCCGTGATCACCTCCCCCGTGTCCCATGGCGCAAACGGCTCTTCCGCGGCGCCGCAGCCCGCGAGGAGAGCACTGGAGATCATCGCACACCCCCCGAGATGAACGGACACCCGTCGTCCTGGACGAGAGTCCTTGTGAGACTTCCACCTACGCGAACCACCCACCCGCGTCGACGAAGCAAGATCCAGCACCACCACCTCCCGCCGGAATCAGCGCAGAGTCCGCTGATGGAGACCTGGTGTCAAGCAGTGTCAGAAACTTGAACCATGGGTGCCTGTTGGCGCGTTGCGTCGCAAAAAGCGGTGTGGATGACAGGGGTGGTGAGGGTGGTGATGATGATTGCAATGCATCGCGTCGTGATGTCCGGATGCGGTGTCGGCGCATCGCGTCGTGCGGGAGGGCGTGGTGGTGACGGTGGGGTGGTGACGGTGGGGTGGTGACCGTGGGGCGATGACGGTGGGGTGGGCGGCGAGGAAGGCGTGGTGAGGAGGGGATGGCGGGCGGTGTGGCGGGGACGGCGTGGCGGGGATGGCGTGGTGGGGACGGCGTGCTGGGGACGGCGTGGTCGGGGCGGCGTGGTCGGGGCGGCGTGGCCGGGACGGTGCGGGTGGGGGGCGGCGTGGCCGGGACGGTGCGGGTGGGGATGCGATCTTTTTCTGTGCGGAGCAGCGCGCCGGCTCCGGTAGGTTCGTGGGCCATGCGATCTGTCCAGAGCTCTTTTGCGCTTGTTCTGATGACATCGGTGCTCGCTTGCGGCGGCGCCTCGCCGCCTGCGGCCTCTCCGGATCCGGTGGAGTCGGACGCCGCGGCCGCGGCGCCCGGGGGGGCGGCTGGGGAGCGGTCGGAGGAATCGAAGGAGGGTGCCGCGAAGACAGAGGAGGACGCGGCGGCCGACGCGTCGAGGCAGATTCCGACGACGTGCGAGCAGAGCGACGACATGTGCTTGCCCCCCGCGGCGTTCGTGAAGCGGCTCTGCAGCGGGTTCCACCCGGACGTGGCGCTCAGCCTCTTCGCCAAGGGGACGCCGTTCACGCGCGGGTACCTCACGCGCGATACCGAGGCGTGGAACGCCTCGGGCGGGTCGTCCTCGAACGACAAGCTGCTCTTCGACGAGGAGGTGCTGATCCTCTCCCGCCGGAAGGCCGACACGGGCGGCATGGTCGTGAGCGGCGCCGGCGGCGGATACGACGTGCTCCGGTGGGACGGGACGTGCGCGTCGCTGATGACCGAGGAGGTCCGGCTGCACGTGCCGCCGAAGCCGAAATTCGCGAAGGTCCCGTGGAAGAGCCTCGACCAGAAGACGCGCGAGGCGTTTCAGGCCGACGAGAAGGTCGGGAAGATCGTCGCGGAGCGGCGGCGAGAGTGCAAGGGCGCGACCATGGGGGCGGTCAGCTTGAAGTGCGAGAAGGTCGACAAGCAGATGGGCGCGGCGCTGGTCGAGTTCGTGCGCAACGGGGGGGCGCTGCCGACGCCGGGGCCGCTGCCGTGAGGCGGGGGGCGGCGGGGAGCGCGTGAGGCGGGAGGGGCGGCGGGGAGCGCGTGAGGCGGAGGCCGCCGTGAGGCATGAGGCGGAGGCCGCCGCCGTGAGGCATGAGGCGGAGGCCGCCGCCGTGAGGCGTGAGGCGGGGGCCGCCGCCGTGAAGCATGCGGCGGGGGGCGCTGACGGCGACGGGGCAGGCCGGAGCCTGAAGACCGGAGCCAAGGTCGCTACCGCAGGGGATCAGGGGCAGCCGGGGAAGCGCTGATGGCGCCGGACCGGGGACCGGGACCGTCCGGGACCGGGGTCACCCTGGAACCGAGGCCATCAGAAGTGAGGCGGGCGGCGCGAACAGGCAGGAGGACGCAGCCGTCGGAGCTGCTACTCCTGCTTGTCCTTGGGGGCCACGTAGTCGGGCGGGGGCTGCGCGGCCTCGGTCCCGCCGCTGAAGAAGTACTTGTCGAGCTCGGTCATCCAGATCCGCTGGCCGGCTTCCGAGATGAGGTCGAGACGGTACTCGTTGATGAGCATCTTCGAGTGCTCGAGCCACATCCGCCACGCCTCCTTCGAGACGTTCTCGAAGATACGCTTGCCCACCTCGCCCTTCAGCGGCGGCTTCTCCAGACCCTCCGCCTCGCGGCCGAGCTTCACGCAGTGGACCATCCTCGCCATGATTTGCCCGTCTCCTTTTCCTTTTCGCGGGTCTCTTAGCCGAGCCAGGGGGAGCCGTCGAGGGCGGCGGACGAGCAGACGAGGCCTGCGGCTGGCGGAGGCGGGGGCGGCGGGGAATGAGGGGCGGAGGCTGGGGGGGTGAGCGACGGACGGGGCGAGGGGCGGGGGCGGGCCGGCGTGGGGAGCGGCAGGTGCCCGGATGCGGGAGCAGGCAGAGCTTGGTCGCCAGGGAGAGGCAAGCCCGGCCGGGGTGCGGCGGCCGAGCCAGGCGGGGTGGCCGAGCAACTCGGGTAGCCGGCCAGCCCGGAGTGACCGGGCAGCCGCCGCAGCCGAGCAAGCCGGGCAAGCCGAGCCAGGTCGGGGGAGCCGGGCAAGCCAGGAAGCCAGAGAGGCGATCTGACGCGGAGGGGTTGACGGCGGCGCGGTTCCTAGCAATATTCGGTCCGTCTGAACGAACCACGAGGGGGCGATCGGCTTCGACGTGGGGACTGAAGGTTTATCTGCGTGCTGGCGGCTCCTGCTCCGCCTATCAAGCGGGACGTTACAAGTGCGAACGACAACGCATACGCTGTCGCGGCCTAAGAACCGCTAAGCCATCCGAGGAGGAGATCGTCCTGGTACTCCAAGGGTGTCAACCACAGGGCTGGGCCGCGTGAGGGTGCCCTCGATAGCGCGGCCGAGATTCAGTGAGGGATAGGTCGTGGCCGAATCCACGAACGCCGTCGCCGGCGCATGGCGACTACGCACGTGAACGAAGGTAGACTGGATGCCTTGCGGACCCGGGTTCGATTCCCGGCGCCTCCACTCAGAAGACACGGTGATCGCCGTGTTTTCTTGCTTTTGTGTGACCTGCGTGTGACCTGACAAATTTTTGGTAGGTCTGGTTTGCTGCGCAGCCGGATGTGGGCGGGACCACCGGGAACGGGCGCAGCGGGGGACGCCAGGGTACGGGACTCCCACGAGGCTCCACGACGGGCGACCGGCTGACACCAGGCCGGCGGGGCCAACCCCGGGTCCGAGCTGGCGTGCTGGCGTGCTGCGCAGCTCGAAGCCAGGCGAGCGGGCGCTACCGTCGGGCGGGAATGTAGGTACAGGTAAGGCCCCTCCCCTGCGGGGCCGCCCCCCCACCCTGCCGGCGGCCCTCTGCCGTCCGGGCTCCTCTTGACACGGGACGGCACCTCGGATGGCCTCACAGAGCGGGGTGGCGATGGGGGTAGCTGGAGCAGCGGCGAGGCTCGGAGAAACGCCTTCGGATGCATCTGCGTGCGGACGGCTGCGCCGCCGGAACCATCGCGTTACCCAGATGCGCACGCCGAAGCGTACGAACACGTCAACCAGGCCCGCAGCCAGTCTCTTGACTCAAGGCGGTTGCGTTAGGCTCGCATGCAGGCAGACGGCGCACAACGCAGTGCAACACACTCACTATCGCACCTCTCATCGCAGAAAGCAATCGCGCTCACAACCACCGGAATTGGCACATGACCAGAGATTGCCCAAAGTGCGGCCTCGTTAATCACCCATCCGCCGAACGATGCAACTGTGGCTACGACTTCCTCAGCGGGACCATGAAGCGACGGCGCTCAACGTCAAAGAAAGGCTCAAAACTACAAGGCACCGAGACCAATCTAATCTGGGGACGAAGATTTTTGCTTGGTGCGCTATACGTCCAATTCCTGCTCGCACTCGAATGGGCCATGGCGCTCGAATGGAGCATATTATTTGCTCCCATAACGGCGATACTCTACTTGGCTGGGGTGTCGAATATCGGAAAAGGACTTCGATGGTCGAGATCTGCCATGGCCCTAAACTTGGGCATCATGCTTACTCTCGCACTGCTCTGGTACATAACTGGGGCATCAAACTTCATCAGCTGGCTACAATGGTCAGGTTCTATTATTCTCGGAACCTCAGTGACTGTTCTTGTTGGCGCAGCAAATCTTGTGGCTGTGCTGCGGCTGCGGTCAAAGGCCACGAGCGCGCTTCGACGAGCCGGGCACAAAGTCGGCATCTTTGGCATCTAACAGCGCCTAACAATAGCCCGCCGACCTCGCTCGAGCGCCCGCTCGCTTGAGACAAACGGTACGCGCATTAGATTGCACGCGTGGGCAAGCTGTTGGTGCCGGACGAACTCTGGGAGCGAATCGAACCTCTATTGCCGAAGGCGGAGCCGAAGCCGCAGGGCGGCCGGCCGCGCACGCCTGATCGAATCGCCCTGACGGGGATCTTGTTCGTGCTGAAAACGGGGATTCCTTGGGAATATCTCCCGCAAGAGCTCGGCTGCAGCGGCATGACGTGCTGGCGCCGGTTGCGCGACTGGCAGCAGGCTGGCGTCTGGGGTCAGCTCCACAAGGCATTGCTGGATGAGCTCGGCGGGGCCGACAAGATCAACTGGGAGCGTGCTGCGCTGGATGCCTCGCTGGTTCCGGCAAAAAGGGGGGTGAAGAGACTGGCCCGAACCCCACAGATCGCGGCCGGCCGGGCACGAAATATCACATTTTGGTCGATCAGAATGGTATCCCGCTCGCCGTCGAGATGACGCCGGCGAACGTCCATGACTCGAAGATGTTCACGCCTATGGTGGATGCGGTACCGACGATCGCGCGGCCTTGCGGCCGACCGCGGCGCCGCCCCAAGAAACTGCACGCCGATAAGGCCTACGACGACCCGGCCCTGCGCTTGGCTTGCCATCTGCGCCACATCGTGCCCCGCATCGCTCGCAAGGGCATCGAGTCGTCGGAGAAGCTCGGCCGTTACCGCTGGGTCGTCGAACGGACGATCGCATGGCTCCGCCGCTTTCGGCGCTTGACTGTGCGGTATGAACGCCGTGCCGATATTCACCGAGCGTTCCTCCAGCTCGCCGTGTGCCTGATCTGCCTCTGCCATATCCAGGCCGGGTTTTGTTAGGCGCTCTAAGCCGAGGGACCCATTACGTTAAACACTCACACGGTGGGTATTGGCACTGCCACCTTATCGACAAAGTTCGCGCGAGCGGTGATATGGAATAACAGGCGCGTCCAAAGACTGCTGTTATCGAGCGCGCCTCGCGCGGCGGTAAACCGACAGGTCAGTAGGTTGACACGCGGCGCCAGCGCTTGAGCACGGCGGCAAGGCGGCTGCGTCCCCGGCGGAGCCGTGAGAACGCGGTCCCGATGGGCAGCCCGAGGCTCTGGGCGATTTCGCTCACCTGCTCGCCCTCACCGACGAGGATGAGCCCTGGCGCTCCCGGGGATGCACCTCCCAGAGCAGGTCCAGCAGGGCCCGCGCCTCGACCTCCGCATGGGGCGACGGCGCCTCGTGGCCGACGTGGGCCGGCGGATCCGCGGCGGCAACCCGCCCCCGTCCGACGCCACGCAACTGTCGCCCCCGTCCGGTCGATACCTCGGACATGATCGACGTAGCCGCTCCGCAGAACGCGTTCTGAAGCGTGCTTGTGGAAGGCGACCCCGTGCGTAGAGTCGCGGTGCGATGACGAAGCGACGGAGCGGGGAGGAGGGAGTCGAGATCCCGAGCCTGACAACGGCGGTGCTGACGCTGTCTGCGCCGCACGTCGCGTGGCAAGGTCGCGAGGACGCCCCCGCCCGCGCGAAGGGGCAACCGCGTCGCGCGGCCGGGCAGAAGGAGCGCGCGGGAGCAGCCGACGCCGCAGGCGTGCGGCGCCGCGAGAGCGCCGCCCTCCCGTCCGCGGAGGAGGTGGGCGGACGGCGGCCGACGCGAGGCGCGGACAAGCAGCGCGGAAGCGATGCGACCCGAAGGCCCCCCGCCAGGACGAGCTCGACGGCGGCCGGGCAAAGCGACGACAGCGCCGGCTCGACGAGCCGACGCTCCTCGGCGCGGAAAGGACGCGCGCCTGGCTCGGCCGCTCCGAACGCGACGAGCGCTGTGGGCGCGATGGAAGCGGGCGACGCGGCGCGATCAGCGAGCGCGCAGGACGAGCCGCGAGCCGGTGATCCGAGCCAGGTCCAGGTACTTCAGCCGCCCCTCGGCGATGAGGCGTTGTCGCGTCGCGACCCAGTTCTTGGGACTCAGGTCGAGGATGCGGCTGAGCGGATAACTCGGAGCCACGGTCAGGATCTCCTGCAAGTAAAGCTCGGGATCGAGCCCAGGGCGGGCGCGTCTAACCTGGAGGAATGGTTCCGGAGAGGACGCGCAGCAGGTAGTCGTGGTTCCATCCAGCTTTCTTTCGTTTTGCGGCAATCCCACGCTTGGTGGTCTGGTCTTGCTTCAGGAGATTGAGAGCAATCTTGCGCAGCAGCCCGATGTTCTCCTGCCCGGCTCGAACGCGGCTTTCATCCTCGCGGAATGCGACATCGAGCACCCAATGGCATCGATTTTCGATCGACCAGTGCGCACGAATCAACGATGCCATCGCTTTGGCTCCAGTGCGTGCGCTCGAGCTGATGAAATAGTGCCTCTCGGACGTGAGCTCACCGCCGGGGCCGGCCTGGCGTTCCCGTTCGACCATCGTGATGCTCCGCAGGCCCGGCCACTTCGGTGCCTCCGTGATCCGGCTCAGGTCCGTCGTGGTCCAGACGCGCCGCCGCTCACGCCTCCCGTGTCCCTCTTCGACCGTCTCGTGCACCGTGTGCTTTACAAGCGAAAAGAAGCCGGTGCCGGCCTCGGAGAAGATCTGAGCGACTTGCTCATAGAGCTTGGTCTGATTCGCTTTGAGAGCGAGCAGATAGGCGGCTCCCCTGTCGACAATTCCCTGGGCAATTTCCTTCTGGGTTCCCATGGCGTCGATGGTCACCGTGGCACCTCGAAGATTCAGCATGCCGAGCAGTTTCGGGATGGCCGTGATCTCGTTCGACTCGGGGTCGGTCGCCACCTGACCGAGCGTCAGGCTGTTCTGCTGAACCCAGGCGCTGACCAGGTGCAGCGGCGAGCGCTCGGCGGCACGGTCGAACGATCGGCGAGCCGTCTTGCCATCGATCGCCACCAGCTTACCGTCGGGCGAGCCGACCAGCGCCTGCATCCAGGCCACGAAGCAAGCGCTGAACGCCTCGGGGTCGAGCGCGCTCAGGACCCGACGGAACGTATCAGCGCTCGGGATGCCTGCCGGCAGGTCCAGAAACGTCTTCAGCCAGCCATGCTTGCACTCACCGAAGTCGGCGAAGTCGTCCCAGCCCTCCGCCCCGCAGATCGTGCCGAGGATAGCGATGGCAATGATGTCCAGCAGTTTGTGGTCAGATCGCCCGACGACGCGCGGGTCGGGCAGCGATGCGAAGTGCTCGATGAACGGTGCCATGCCCCGAGATCTGCCACACGACATGTCGCTGTGTTCGGCCGCCAGCCCCGACCAGCCGGCCACGAGCGAGTTTAAGTCATTGTTTTTATGTTAGTTTTGATGCGCCCGCCCTGGGATCGAGCCCGTGCACCTGGCAGGTCGCGATGAGCGACGTGATGGCGCACGCCCGGACCGCATGCTCGTCGCTGCCGTGGAAGAGCCAGTTGCGCCGCCCCTTGACGACGCGGCGCAGCGCCCTCTCGGAGGCATTGTTGTGGATGGGGATCTCCCCGTTGGAGAGGAACTCGCAGAGCGCGGCCCTCTGGTTGTGCAGATAGACCAGCCCTTCGCGCAATGGCGAATGCTCCGGGACGACCTGCCGCCGCGCCTCGACCCACGCGAAGAGCTTGCCAATCAGCGGTGCGGACTCGCGCTTCCGGATCTCGAGGCGCTCGTCGGGGCTGCACAGCGCGCATTCCTCCTCGACCCGGAAGAGCGCCTGGAGGGTCTGGAGCGCGAACGCCGCCTCCTTGCCCGCCCCGGCCTTGAACGCCTTGAAGAAGCGCCTTCGTGCATGGCTCCAGCAGCCGGCCTCGCGCGCCTTGCCCGGCCCGAACAGCACGTTGTGGTTGGACGAGGCATCGGCGACGAGCGTCCCCTGGTAGCCGCCGAAGAGCTTCGTGACGGTGGGGCCGTCGTACGTCGGTGTATAGCGAAACAGCACCCCATCGCCCGGCGCGACCAGGACGAAGACATGCCCGTAGCGGTGCTTCTCCTTGGCCCGGATGGCGGTGCCCGTCGCATCCATGGCGAACCACGACCTCGAGAGCGCGTCGCTCCAGATGGCATCGGCGATGCGCATCGCGATGCCACCACAATCGTACTGCCAGCGTGTCATGTTGCCGCGGCCGATGCGGAAGCCGTGGCGCTCCGACTCCACCTCTTGCCGGTAGTAGGGCGTGTGGTAGTCGAGCTTGTGGACGAACAGGTGGGCCAAGAGGCTCGGATCGGCAAGGCACCTGTCGATCGGGCGCTCCGGCAGCGAGGCGATCTTCACCGGTCCGCCGCTGTCCTCCGCAGCGTCCGACTCGGGCGTGTAGCGAACGAGGACGCCGTCGACGAAGGGGCTTCGCTTGAAGCCCGTGTCCGCGGGGATCCCCAGGAGCTCGTGCTCCCGCACGACGAGGGGCTCGTCGAGCTCGCGCGTGAGGGCCGGTCCACCGGCTGGCAAAGGAGCAGGCTCCTCGCCCGCTCCGCTGCTCGCCGCCGGCGCTTCCGCCTTGGCCACGTACTTGGGGCGACGCCAGATGATCTCCACGGGGCCGCCGCGCCGGTGGCCGATCACCGAGCTGTCTTCGGCGCCCACACGCTCGAAGCGCTCGATGCCTTTGAGCAGCACCTCCGGCGGCAGCGACTCGATGACTACCCGCGGAATGACACTGATGCGGCGGCGCCCGTGCTCGTGGCGCTTGGCTCGTTTGCCTCCTCCGGGATCCGAGCCGGAGGAGGATTCTGCCGTCCCCGCGCGCTCCGGCGGGCTCGCGGGGCCCGGCGGCGGGCTGCTGACCTCGTCTGCGTCTGCTTCGGGCGAGGCGTCGAGGCCCTCGGCCTGCGGTGCAGCCGCCCCCGAACAGGCATCGGGCTCCCCGGCCAGCGAAAGCCGCAGCTGGTCAGGCGAGACTCGCTCGGAAACATGGCGCCGGAACCCGATCTCCAAGGTCCGGATCGTCTCCTGCAGCTGTTGATTATACGCCTTGAGCGACTCGACAGAGCGAGCGAGCTCTTGCGCCTGCTGCGCCGCCGTCGAGAGGTCGGCCAGCCTCGCCTCGAGCTCCTGCACCCGCCGGAGCAGCGCGTCGACCACCGACGCGGCGTCGGCGGGGCTCCCCTGTCCTTGTCCCCTGGCCTGGAGATAGCCGAGCACGAGCGCCGCGCCGTCAAGGCGCTCTGTCTCCGCTGGCTGCGGCAGCTCGGTCTCACCGGGTCGGGTCGTCGAGGTCAAGGCGCGCCATGAATGCCCCCTTTGCTTGCGCTTGGCAAGTACCTTATGTAGACAATATTCGCTGTCTTTGATGAGAATTTCTCACCGAAGACGGGAATGCAAACAGGCATGGTGCGCCCTCGGCGCCGCGCTCTCGCGAGGTCTTCGGGATGATGCAGCTCGTGCCCTGATCCATCTCCGCATCGGGCTGCGCCGGCCACCATCGGGCTGCGCTGGCGCCGGCAGCGCGGTGAACGAGCGGCGGCGCAGACGCCTCAGTGGACCACCCGGCGGCGGCTTGCCAGCTCTTCCACGGGTAGACCGGCGAGCAGTTGCGCGAAGTCGTGTGCTGACAGCTCGATACACTTGCCGTCGGCCTCGGTGAACGAGGGCAGAACAAATGCACCCTTCGAGAGACGCTTGTACAGGATTGTATACCCGTTGCGGTCCCACCAAAGTGCCTTCAGCCGGTTGCGCCTCTTATTGAGGAACAAGAACAGCGCGCCACTGGCCGGGTCCAGACACAGCACCTGCCGGGTGATCGCGGCGAGCCGGTCGAATGCGCCACGCAAGTCCACTGGACCGACCGCCAGATAGACGGCTATCGTCGCGGGGGTCACCGTCCCCTCCGCAACGCTTCGATCGCTTCCACGAGGTCGCGCGCGCCTATCCCACATACCTGCATCCGCGTCCCATCGGTAAATGCGACGTTGAGCCGCAAAGACGGCGCTTCTCGGCGCTCCGGGCGCACCACGACGGGTAGGAACGGAACATCCTGTTGAGCCGCCTTGGTGGCTCCTGGCAACGCCCCGTCGTCTACGCGCTCACCGCCAGCCAGCCATCGGTCGGCAGTCATCTTGTGGACACCGAGCTCCGTGGCGATCTCGGTCGGCGTCGCCCCCGCGCGGGAACGCTCCCTGGCGTACGCCTCGGCTCGCTCCCGCAGCTCGCTCGGGTACTTCCCACGGCTCTTCTGCTCTCGATACCTCGACAGCTCCGCACGCAGCTGCACCAGCTCCCTGCTTCCTGGCATCGCTCGCTCCTCTTCGCTCGGCGAGGGCACGGCCCTCACCGGACGTCGCGTAGCGTGCAACCGAATCTGGCCAAGGGAAAGACGTGGTCTGCGGAGCGGCTACTGATCGACCCTGACGACCTCGCCGCCATCGCGGACGCCGCTCTCGCCGAGGAGGACGAGACCCTCTCCCTGCTCGTCGCCCCCGGCCTCGTGCTGGAGCTCGCCTATGACCGCTGCGGCCCGTTCGCCGCGACCTGGCGGACCGGGTCATGGTGGCGGGCGGCCGAGATCGGGGAGGCCTGAACTCGGGCCCCGCTCAGTCGGGCGTTCCGGATTGTCGGCGGCCCTCGGGCATTGGTGACCCCACGCCACGAGGGACCGCGCGACGATCACGGATCGGCGACCGTTACCTGCGCCGCCTGTACTCCGGCCGCATGAACGGCGGCGCCTGCACGAACGGCCTCGGAACCCGAGGAAGCGATTCGTGACGCGGCAACGGGGCTGGACGAGGGACGCGTGTGCGCTCGTCTTCCAGCTCGGCGAGGATCTCAACGTGCAGCTTCAAGAACTGAAACATGTCGTCTCGGCTTCCTTCCCAGGAGGCAGATCACCGCCTTGGCAGCGCCGAGACCTTGACGCGTGCCAGAACCTCGGTAGGCTCTGGCGCAGTCGCCCGTGCAGGGACTGTCGGTCGCGGTTCTCAGAGCTGCGCGACAGGAAAGACGAGAAGGGGTTCCGGGGACCAGCCGGAGCCCTTTCGCCTTCCATGCGCAGCGGAATTTACTGTGAGCCCGACAAGCTCGTGCCTCCAGGCCACAGGTGTGGCATGCCGGGCAGCCTCGGGCAACAAAAATATCCGCTTACAAAGTAGCGCTCAGCGCTAGGATATCTACGCGTAGCTACATGCGCAAGAGCTAAGTTTCGCTTGCGCAAGCGTAAGGCATCGCGCGGAGGGCTACCGCGTTCGCAAATTCGACGAGCTCCGCGGGCGTGGCAGGTGCGATCTACCGGAAGCGGCGCCACCGCTTGAGGACGGTGGCAAGGCGATTCCGTCCCCGACGGATCCGCGAGAACGCCGTCCCGATGGGTAGGCCCAGGTTCCGGGCGACCTCGCTCACCTGCTCGCCCTCGCCGACGAGGAGGCAGCTATTTGTGGCGCACGTAGGCGCGATCCAACAGGTCGAGCACCTTCAGTGCGCCGATCGCCTGCTGGAAGCGCTCCCAGTCGCGCGGCTTGCGCTGGCGCTTCGGGGCGGCGCGGACGCCGAGGTCGAGCACAGCGCGCCACAGCGCCCACGGGTCCCACGGCCGCACCCCGGGGAGCCCGTCGAGCACGCCGGTCTCGTCGGCGATGCTGGACAGGTCCTCCTCAGCGAGGCGCAGCACGTGGGGGGCCCGGTCCGTCGGGCTCAGGCCGAGCGCCCGCGCTTCGATGGCCCGGAGCGTCTCTCCAGGCGAACGGTGCTCCGCCCGGGCGATGAGGGTGACGAGCTCCTCCAGCCGGTAGTCCCCGCGGGACGGCAGCGGTACGGACTCCGAGCCGCGGCTGAGCCAGTGCGGGCTCCCGTCGAGCCAGCCGGTCGCCCGGAGGTAGGTGTGCACGTCCTCGCGGGAAATCTCGCCCGTGATCGCCGGGCCAGGCAGCCGGAGGCGATGCCGCCGCTTCATGGCTCGATCCTTCATCGACGCCACCTCCTGAGCCGCTGGGCCAGCGCCTTGCGGGCGATGCGGAGCCGGGACGCTGCCGTGGATGGGTTGATCCCGCGCCGCTTGGCGTACTGGACGAGCGACTCCGGGTCGTCCAGAGCGAGCAGGATCTCGCGCTGCCACGCCTTCAGGTCGACCAGCACCTCCAGCATGTCGCGGGCCAGGATCTGCGCTTCGAGGCTCGGCCCCAGGATGTCGCGGCGCAGCCCGAGCGGCTCCGGGTGGATGATGGAATGGCGCACGTAGGCGCTCAGAACGTAGTGCGACGCGTTCCGCCAAGCGACGCCGCGGAGCCAGTTGCGGAGCGCCACGCGCGGTTCCAGGCTCGGATCCGGCCGGTACATGCCGCGCTTCACCGACTGCCAGGCGCCGAGGAGCACCTGCTGCGCCACGTCGGCGCGGTCGCGTCGAGGCACGCCGCTCTTGATGAGCGTCGCGATGATGAGGCCTTGCTCGGCCATGAGCGCCTCGATGCTCGGGAAGGCCGGGGGATGTTGCGCGGCGGGCGGGCGCTTGGCCCCCCTCCGCCGCTTGCTCACCCCGCCCTCCCGCGTTCAGCCAGGCCGGCGGGCGCCTGGGAGCTGCCTGGATCGGCGGGCGACCAGGGGCGAGCGATGGACGGATCGATTCCTTGGCCCCTCGTGGGACCTCGAGATACAAGGATCATTTGTCGGACCTCGTGTGAGCGGGGTTCGGCCACGCAGCCCGGGCGACGGCCATCGCCGCGGGCTGCACTTCATTTAGTGCCTTGTAACAGGCGTGATCAGGGAGGCACAACTCACGCCAATCTGCTGCGCAGCTTTCTGCGAAGCAGTGGAGACGGCGAGTACGTCAGTTCTCGTCAGGGAGCATGATGGTGATGACCGGCTCGCCGTCGTCGCCGGGCCCGCAGATGGCCTTGAGCTCCACGAGGGAAGGCCTGATGGACTCGGTGATCACGCGGAGCTGGAAACGGAGCTCGCTCGCCTCCATCGCTCGGAGGGCGAAGCACCGGAACATCCACAGAATGTCCCAGAGGCGCCCGTCCTCGCTGCCGGCTGCCCGGATCGCGGCCGGCGTCAGCTTCACGTAGCGCTCCCAGACCGAGCTCGTCACGGCAACCGGGATCCTCACGCCGAGCTCGCGTGCCATCTTGGAGACGTCGATGAGCACGCCGTCCTCGATGGCCTCCTTGCGGGTGTACGTGTGGATGACCTCCATCGTGATCTCGTCGTCGATCGCCGCCCGATGAGCCCGATCATCAGACTTTCCGTTGTTGCCCGCCATAGACTCCTCCCTTCAAGTAGCTTCTTGGCCCCACCGGTGCCACATCACGCCAAAGTCGATCACCCATCGAACACGGCGCCCGCTGTCCCTCGGCGGAACGCCAGATATCTCGTGCTGCACGACACGGATTACCTGCCTCCCGTGCTCGTCGCGCTGCCCTCCGTCGAGCCCACGGATGAGCGCCGTCGTCTCGTCGGGGTAGCCTCGGGCTGTCACGTCGAGCGCCGTCCAGACGTGCTCGGGGCCGCCGTACTCCGGGCCGCCTCCCACGATCACCACATCGCCTTCATGCAGGGCCGGCAACCGCTCGCGGACCTCCACGAGCGCGTCCGATTCCGCGGCGATCTCGACGAGATCCGCCACCGCTCGCCCGGTGCGGTAGGGCGCGCGCAGGATCGGGTGATGTACACCGAGGCGCCTCCACATCCCTCGAACGACGAGAGCGCAACCGGACATGGCGCCCATTTCCAGCGCCCGCTGGCGTTCCTCCCCCGCGGCGATCAGGTCCAGATAGCCGTCCTGGTTGCTCGTCACGCCGAGGCCGTCGAGACTTCGAGCAAGCTCGATGCAACGGCGGCGCGCGGGAATCTCCTGGGAGCGACCTGCTGCGATACGCGCGCTCGTGAGTGCTTGACCGAATGCTGTTCGCATTAAAAACCTCCGACGCCGCTATCCCCGGGCCCGCGCTTTCCGCGGGACACCGGGGCTCAGCCAGCGACGGAGGCCGTCAGAGGCCGATCGCCTCGCGGATCTCGTCGGTCATCCAGGGCGCTCCGCGCAGGTACGCCACCGTCGCGCTCGACTTGTCGAAGCAGGCTTCGGGGAGCGCGCCCCTGCCCGCCTGCCCGCGGGCGACCTTCAGCACGATCGAGTGGAGCTTCGCGTCGTGCCCCAAGGCGAACCGGCGCTTCGGGCCGAGCTCGGCGCCGCAGCCGCAGAGGCAGAAGCCCGTCGCCGTGGTGACCGTCTTCTTGGCCCGCGGAGCCTTGGGCGCCTTCGCCGCCTTGGCCTTCTTGCTTGCGGCAGGCTTGCCAGCGGCAGGCTGCCCGGCCTGGGCCTCGCTGCCCTCCGTCTGCCCCTCGGAGGCGTTCTCGTGGCTCTCGGCAGCCGTCTCCGGGGCCTTCTCGCCCGCCTGGGCCTCGCTGCCCTCGGCGGGCTCCTCGGGCGCCTTCTCGACGTCGTTCGCGGCCTCGACGGCCGGCGCTCAACTTCGTCGGCGCGGTCTGCACCGACAACCCCGCCGAGAACCGGACCGACGTGTTCATCCCGGGGATCTGGCAGGTCAGCCCCATCGTGACGAGCACCTACACGGCCCGGCCGGGCGAGCTCGTCAAGGTCAACCTGAACGACCCGGTGACCATCACGCTCCCGTCGGCCCTGGGGAACGTCGGTGCGGCGATCCTGATCAAGGAGGTCGTCGGAGGGAGCAGGACGCTCACGCTCGCCGCGGGGCCAGGGCAGACCATCGAGGGCGCTCCCACGTTCAGCCATAGCGGCCCGTGGGCGTGCCTCCGGCTGATGAGCGACGGCGCCGGCTGGCTCGTCGTCGGCTCCTACGAGGGGCCGCCCCCCTCATGAGCACGGGGCCTCCCCCTGCGGGGCCTCCCCCTGCGGGGCTGTGCCCCGACTTCAGGACACGGGGTTCCCTCTGCGAGGCCGGTGTGGCGAGGAGCTCTCGGGCATGGCTGACAGCCGCGGTACGGCGGAGCCAGCGGTCCAGCTCGGCGAGGTCGGTGCTCGCGAGGACGCGCTCCCACGCCGCCGCGGGCCGCGGAGACCTCCAGCCGGTGCCCCCCCGGCAGGCGACACAGACGAGCCTTACATCCGAGCAAGCCGCCCGTCTTCGAGCAGCACCCGGGGAAGGACGAAGGCGAGTACGCCTCCGTCCCAGCGACGAGGCAGGCTCAGCGCATCCGCGGGTCGCTCATTCGCCCTCCTTCATTCGCGGCTCGAGAGGCGGATCGAGCGCATCGCCATGGATCTCGCGCAACACGATCGCGGCGTGCCGGGCTCCGCTCTCGACTGCATCGAGAGGATCCATTCCGTGTGTGGTAAATGGGCGCCCATCGAGATCTACAGTGATAGCCCAAGGCCACTCCTCCTCCGGAGGGCTTCGTGTTGGCTCATGGATCCGAACGAAGATGTCGCGCGGTTTGTCGCCGTCTGGCGTCACCCTAAAAGTTAGCTCGATCATCACTTGCACCTCTTGTCGCAGTCTCTGAGGCATCGTCCGTATTCTTGCATACACTCGTTCTTGCAGTTCCTGTCCCCCTTTGGGCAGTTTTTGTGGCACAGATCCAATATCCGATCGCACTTTTCCTTGCACGCTTCTCGGCAATCGGACTTTGCGCCCATCCCCCACTCGCAAGAGCCGCAAGACTGCCCTCTGTGCCAACGTCGGGTGAGACAGGCTCCCCCTGGAAATCTGTGGTGAGAGGGCGGAGAATGGACCTGACCCGTGCCGAAGCCTTCCCATCTCCGATCCGTCGATCCTACCCCCGCCCCAGCGGCGCAGGGCGCTGCTCCCCGCCCGAGTGGCGTCGCCGTCGAGACCCTGCCGAAGCCGGGCAAGAGGCGGAAGTTCTCGGCGGCTGAGAAGCTGCGCATCGTTCGCGCGGCGGCCGCGTGCACCGAGCGCGGGGACATCGAGGCGCTGCTGCGCCGCGAGGGCATCTACAGCTCCCTCCTGGCGGCGTGGCGCAAGCAGCTCGCCCTTCACGGCAGCGAGGCTCTCGCGGGGCGCAAGCCCGGCCGCAAGCCGAAGCACGACGCGAAGGACCGGCGCATCGCCGAGCTTGAGAAGCGCTCGGCGCGGCTCGAGGAGAAGCTCGCGCTCGCTGAGAAGCTCATCGACCTCCAAAAAAAAGTCTCTGCCATTCTGGGTGTCAATCTCACGACCGACGAAGAGCGCTGATGGACGTCATCGAGGAGCTCGATGACCCGCACGTCCCCATCGCCCAGGCGTGTGCGGCGCTCGGCGTCAGCCGCGCCACGCTTTACCGGCAGACCCAGCCCGCGAAGCCGCCCGCGCTGACCGGGCCCGCTCCGAGCCCACGCCGGCTCAGCGACCCCGAACGGCAAGCCGTGCTCGACGTGCTGCACAGCGAGGAGTTCGTCGACCAGCCCCCGCCAGAGGTCTATGCGACGCTGCTGTCGCGCGGCGTCTATCTCGCCTCCATCCGCACGATGTACCGCCTGCTCGCGGCGTCCGGCGAGAGCGGCGAGCGACGCGCGCAGCGTGGGCCGATGAAGCATGCCAAGCCGACGCTCACCGCCACGGCTCCCAACCAGATCTGGACGTGGGACATCACCAAGCTGCGCGGGCCGCTGCCCGGGGTCTTCTACTGCCTGTACGTCGTCCTCGACCTGTTCAGTCGCATGACCGTCGGCTGGCTGCTCGCCGAGCGCGAGAGCGCAGAGCTCGCCGAGCACCTGTTCGCGGAGACCGTCGCCCGCCACGACGTCGAGCCCGGCTCGCTCACGGTGCACGCCGACCGCGGCTCCGCGATGAGGTCGGAGGGGCTCGCCCAGCTCCTCGGCTCGCTCGGCGTCGTTCGTAGCTTCAGCAGGCCTCACGTCAGCGACGACAACGCCTTCTCCGAGTCGCAGTTCAAGACGCTCAAGTACCAGCCCGACTATCCGGACCGCTTTGCCTCGCTGGCTCACGCACGAGCGTGGTGCCAGGAGTTCTTCACCTGGTATAACGACCTTCATCAGCATTCTGGACTTGCGCTCTTCACACCTGCTGATGTATTCTATGGCCGAGTCGAAGATGTCGCGGCTCGGCGCCAGGTCGCCCTGGACACGGCCTACGCCGCGCATCCGGAACGCTTCCCAAACGGGCCGCCCGTCGTGCGCAGGCCGCCCGCTTCGGTAGTCATCAACCCGCTGTCCGTCGACGACGCCGCCTCCGAGGCCGCGGCGCCGACGCACACGGCCACCACCCGCGCCGCGCCCGAATCTGGCGTCACGCACACCGCCGTGCCGCAGCCGCCCCGACCGGACGCTGCCCAGAGCCGGAACGCGCTCCTCAGCGCCATGCCCTCATAGGATTCTCGTCCGGCCTGTCTCAAACCTGTTGGCATTCTCCGCGGGCTGCGTAGAAAACCGCACCGGAGGTATCGATGGACGAGAGCACACGCACCTGGCGCGACCGTGTGGCGCGCTGGCACAAGAGCGGGCACTCCGCCCGCGTGTTCGCAGAGCAGGAGGGGGTCAACGCCGGCACGCTCTACTCCTGGAGCCGCCGGCTGGGCATGAAGCGGAGCGAGCACCGGCAGCGCTCGGAGGGGGCGACGCTGCCGGCGCTGCTGCCCGTGGTGGTCGCCCCGGCAGGAGCTACGGCGCCCTCGTCGAGCGCACCGCTGGAGATCGTCTTGCCGGACGGTGCGGTCGTCCGTGTCCCGCCGTCGTTCGACGAGGCCACGCTGGCGCGCGTCGTTCGTGCGCTCGGGGGTGCGCGATGATCCCGGGCCGTGTCTCGATCTACGTTGCCACCGAGCCGCTCGACCTGCGCCGGTCGTTCGATGGCCTTGCCGCCGTCGTGCGCGAGGTGCTGCGGCAGGATCCCCTCTCCGGCGCGCTGTTCCTCTTCTTCAACCGGGCAGCCGACCGCTGCAAGGCCCTGTGGTGGGACCGCAGCGGGTATTGCCTGCTTTACAAAAGGCTAGAGCGCGGAACGTTCCGAGTCCCGCGCGCGATCACACCGGGCGGCACGAGCGTCGTCATCGACGCCGCCGAGCTCGCGAAGATCCTTGAAGGCATCGCGCTTTCGCCCTCGAAGCTGCGGCGAGAGGTCCGGCTCGCCGAGGCTGCACCGCCTCCAGCGCCCTGATCCTACCCGAGAGCTCTGCATGCTTCCGGGGTGCATCGATAGCTGCATTCCCGTGAGAGGTAGTAATTTTCCTCAACAATCCTCTTCAAAAAACATGAGCTCACGAGTACTTACGGCGCCGTGAGCAAGCCGCTCGAGGAGCAGATTCGTGAGCTCAAGGACAAGCTTGCGCGCGCTTCCCACGAACGGGACGAGTACCGCAAGCTCTACGAGCTCGCCAGCATCGAGCTGGAGCGGCTTCGCCGGCACATCTTCGGCCAGAAGGCCGAGCACGTCGACCCAGCGCAGATGCAGCTCGCCTTCGACGCGATCGTGCAGATGCTCGCGGGCGCCGGTGCGCAGCCGGACGCGGGCGCGACCAGCTCGCCGGACGGCCACGATGGCGCGGCGCCGAACGGCTCCTCCGGAGGCGGGGACAAGAAGCGCCAGGCCCGCCCGCACGGGCGGCAGCGCCTGCCCGAGCATCTGCCTGTCGAGCGGATCGAGCTGTTGCCGCCGGAGGCGCAGGATGAACGCGCAACCACGCTTGTCCGTATCGGCGAGGAGGTGTCGGAGACGCTGGAGTGGCGGCCCGCGAGCTTCGTGCGGCTGCAGATCGTGAGGCCGAAGTTCGCGGTCAAGGGTGAGCCCGAGCAAGGTATCACGATTGCGGACGTCCCCGACAGCCCCATCCCGCGCAGCCTCGCCGGTCCGGGGTTGCTCGCGCACGTGCTGGTGAGCAAGTACGCGGATCACTTGCCGCTCAACCGGCTGGAGAAGATGTTCGAGCGCTGGGGCGTTCACCTGTCGCGCTCGACGCTGTGCGGCTGGGTCGAGTCGTGCGCCGACCAGCTCGCGATCCTCGTCGGGGCGATGGCCAAGGACGCCCTGAATGCGCACTGCATCGCCATCGACGCCACCGGCGTGCTCGTGCAAGCAAAGGAGAAGTGCCGGCGGGGCCACTTCTGGGTCCTGGTGGCGGACCGGGATCACGTCCTGTTCCGGTTCACGCCCCATCACAACCAGGATGGCCCCAAAGAGTTCCTTCGCGGCTACAAGGGCTATGTTCAGGCCGACGCCTCGAGCGTCTACGAGCAGCTCTTCCGCACCGAAAAGGTGACCGAGGTCGGTTGCTGGGCCCATTGCCGGCGGAAGTTCTTCGAGGCGATGACCTCCGACCGAGACCGCGCGACGGTAGCCATCGGCTTCATCCGCAAGCTCTACGCGATCGACAAGGCGACCAAGAAGCTGTCTCCGAACCGTCGAACCGAGCAGCGCCGGACGGATGCCGAGCCCGTGCTCGTGGCCTTCCGCGCCTGGCTTGAGACAGAGGACCTGCTCGTCCTGCCGAGGAGCCCCATCGCCGGCGCCATCGGCTACGCGCTCAACCAATGGGTCGCACTCACTCGCTTCCTCGAGGATGGTCAGCTCCGCCTGGACAACAACCGGAGCGAGCTCGAGCTCCGCCGTGAAGCCGTGGGCAGGAAGAACTGGCTCTTCGTGGGCAGCCAGGACGGCGCCGAGTGGAACACCACCATCGTGTCGCTCATCGCCTCCTGTGCGCTGCACGGCATCGAGCCCTGGGCTTACTTGCGCGATGTGCTGATCCTGCTGCCAACCTGGCCTCACGAGCGGGTCATCGAGCTCGCTCCCAAGTCCTGGAAGCAGACCCTCGAGAACGCTGACACTCGGCAACGGCTCGCGGCCAGTCCGTGGTCTCGGGCGCCGGCCGCAGCCCCGAGCTGATCGCTGCTCGGCCTCGCCATCCGCTGCCGCGGGCACGGACGCACCGTTGCCGGCCGCCAGACTCGCGGCTCGCCGGCGTTGACGCGCTGGTGCCGCCTCTTCGGCCCTCGCTCGGCCGGCGCGTGGCCGCCGGCGCCGCGTCGACGACTCGGGCTCGGCAGAGGCATCGGCGGCACGCGGCTTCGCCGCCGTGCGGCTGCGGGCGACCTGCACTCGGGCGGCGATGTCGGCGTCGACCGCCGCGTCCCCCGCTCGCTGCTGCGCCCAGCCTCCCTTCGTCGCAGGCCGCTCTTGCTCTGGCATCGCGTCGCGAATCTACGGCGGCGGCACGCACCTCGCGAGGATGGGGTCTACAGAACGGATACGTGAACTTCACCGGCATCCGGCGTGGTCTCCATCGGCACCGGCTGCGGATTTCACCGGTGAACTTCACCGAATTCCCGCGGGTTACCGAGATCATCAACACCCAGCGGTCCAGCTCGGCGAGGTCGCTGCTCGCGAGGACGTGCTCCCGCGCTGCCGCGGGTACGGATGCGGCCGGCCCTATGGTCGCCGCGCCGCATCGTCGAAGGTCTATGTTTCCGGAGGAAAAATGGGCGGGTTGAGCGTTCCTCCGCCCGCAAGCTCCACCTTGTCTGCCACCATCCTCTTGATGAATCGCCCTGCGTCCTCAATCGCAGCCGCCCAGTCCACCTGTTTCAGGCGCACACTGTCGTCATACTGGAATCCAAGCACGTCAACGGCCACGGACCACGTGAAGCCATCTGGATCCGGACGCACGTCACTGATCCGGAGTGTGATGGTTCGAGGCGAGCTCCCGTCCGCGGGTGTAAATGTCGTGGTGAGCTCCAGCATTGGTCCTCCTAGCACTTTCGGTCACAATCCCTGAGGCACGAGGAATACTCGTCGTTGCACTTCTTGCGACAGCTTTGAGTGCGGTCATACTTGTTGCAGTCTTCGTGGCATCGATCATGAATTCTGTCACACTTCTCCTTACATGCCTCTTTGCAGTCGGACGACCTTGAGCCTGTCCCCCACTCGCAAGAGCCGCAAGACTGCGCTTCGGAGCTCTTCCCGACTCCGTAGGCCATCTCGCAATAGTCCTTGGCTTCATCGAGTGACGCATGCTTGCCCTGGTACAGGGTCGTGCAGGTAGCTGCGCTTCCACCACAGATGCTCGAGCCGGCCTTCCATGTGACCGTACACGTCACCGTTTGCGAGGCGCACAGATCATAGGAACCATAGTTACCGTCGGTGCTTTGCGGCTTCCGCGGCACGTTGCCGAAGCCTCCTGCCCCCGTCGGGTAGATGATGCCGCCGCCGGCACCGCTCGTTTCATCACCGGGAAGCCAGCACTCACCGACGTCGAAATTGCAAGCGACAAGACCAGCGATAAGACCGACAAGCAGGACCGCAAAAGCTCTGTTCATTTCGACTCTCCCCCAAATCTCCAAACAGGCCCAGCAGCGACCATCGCCACCCAGCTACCATGAAGCACACGACTATCTCCACCAGCCCAATCCAGGTTAGCGCTCACGGACACGCCCAGGGGCTCGGAGAAGTACCAGTCGGCCTGGGCGTGACCGCCCGGAGCAACCCCCACCACTCGGTTGCAGCTCATGGGGCCGCACACCGGCATCGCGTAGATCGACACGGATGGCCCGAGGCTCGCCTTGCCCGTCTTCCAGGCGTACACGAGGGAGATTGCTGTTCGATCGTAGATCCCGACGCGAGAGCCAGGAACGACGCTGAACATGTTGTGGAGCTCGATCTGGAAATCCTTCTCTCGGCGCCAGAGCAATCCGCCGAAGGGGCTCAGCGCGAGCCTCGGGCCAGTCCCGATCTGGAACCCGCCCACGCTCACGCCACCGCTGAGCTCGAACGCCCTTGCCGGCGCCGGAACGACGACGAGCGCGCAGGCACAGACGCACAGCACGAGCGCCTTCGCCTGCCTCTTCGGCCCGTGGCCCATGCTTCACCCCCCATGGGCACCGTCCTCCTGCTGGAAGCCGGCGTCAACCGGTAATCCAGGACCCAATTATGTCCACACTGTCACCACGCCTACGGCGAGCCGTGCGCTGGCCCGGAGGGGCTCCAACCAGTGCTTACGAGCATCGTCCTGGGTTCGTTTGTCTCCGTGTGACCTCCGTGTGCCCCGACGTCAGGGCACGAGACTTCACGAGAGGGCACGAGAGGGTACGGGAGGAATCGAACCCGCGATGGCGTCTGAGCAGCGCCTTCAAGATGGAGGGGCGTTCGCTCGATTCCGATCAGGTTTGCCGAGGAACAAAAGACGAAGCCCCCTCAGAAAACTTGCCATAAGTCGTCCGAGAGGGCCCGCTCCGGGTGTGGAAGACCGGAGAGGATGCATGCTGGCTCGCCTTTGTCCTCGGGGACAAATTTTTCTCATGCCTCCAGGAGATCGACCAGGAGATCGCGCGGCAGGTGGCGCGGGCGGGGTGCCCGCGGTGCGGCGGCCCGCTGGATCGTAGCGACTATGACCGCAAGCCCCGCGGCGATCGCTTCATCGCGGCGACCGCGGAGCCGCCGGTGCGAAGGATCAGCTACTGCTGCCGCCGGGAGGGGTGCCGGCGGCGGCGCACGCCGCCGTCGGTCGTCTTTCTGGGCCGGCGCGTCTACCTCGGCGCGGTCGTCATCGTCGCGAGCGCGAGCGCGCTTTTGCGGCGCACGACGGCGTGTCCGCCGGCGCAGGTCCCGCCGGCAGACGTGCCGCCGGCAGAGGTCGCGCCGGCGCAGGCCTCGCCGAGACGGACCCCGGCGACGCAGGTCCCGGCGCGGACGCTCGGGCGGTGGTCGAGGTGGTGGCAGACGGAGTTGCCGGTCACGGGCCTGTTCGTGGCGTTGCGCGGGCTGCTCGCCTCGCCCGTGGACGCGGCGAGACTGCCCTGCTCGCTGCTCGAGCGGCTGACCGGCAGCGCCGTCGAGCAGGTCACGGCGCTGCTCAAGCTGCTGGCGCCGCTGAGCACGGGGTCTGTCGCTGACGGCGCACGATTTCTGAGGAGCGCTGGGGCCTGATGAGGGGCACGCAGAAGATGTAAAATGAAGGGATTCGCAGGTTGGCGTAGGGTTTCCCTCGCGGCGCACGGACAGATGACCCTGCCCGCGGAGAGGACCCATGAGCCACGAAGACACGCCAGCGCGCGTGCGATGGGCACGTCTGCGCCTTTCGATCATCGGACCGCTGCTCGCCTCGCCGGCGGTGCGGGGGCGGCTCGGCGAGACCATCGCCGAGCTCTCCGGCCGCCCCTGGCATCACCCGACGACCGGCGAGACGGTCTGTTTCTCCGCCAAGACGATCGAGCGGTGGTACTACGCCGCGCGCAGCGAGCTCGACCCGTTTCGGGCGCTCGCACGCAAGGTGCCCAAGCACGCCGGCACCCATCCGAGCGTCACGCCGGCTCTCGCCGCCGCGCTCGGCAAGCAGCACGCCGAGCACGAGACCTGGAGTTACCAGCTCCACTATGACAACCTCTGTGCGAGCGCGAAGCAGGATCCATCGCTCGGGAAGCTCCCCGGTTACGCGACGATCTGCCGCTTCATGAAGGACCAGGGCCTGACGAAGAAGAAGCGGCAGACCCGTATCGCCCGGGGCGAGGGCTACGTGCCCCGCGAGGTCAGGTCCTTCGAGGTCGAGCATGTCAACGGGCTGTGGCACCTCGACTTCCACAAGGGCTCGCTCAAGGTGCTCCACCCGTCCGGCGCGTGGGTGAAGCCGGTCATGCTCGGCGTACTCGACGATGCCTCGCGGGTCTGCTGCCACGGGCAGTGGTACTACAAGGAGAACACGCAAGCCCTGGTGCATGCGCTCTCGCAGGGGATCCAGAAGCGAGGACTGCCGCGCGCCCTGCTCGACGACAACGGCTCGCAGATGGTCGCCGCCGAGACCACGGAGGGGCTCTTGCGCCTCGGCATCGTCAACTTCAACACGATGCCCCGCACGCCCGCCCAGAACGGCAAACAAGAGTCCTTCTGGGGCCCGATCGAAAAGCGCCTGCTCGCCATGCTCGAGGGCGTCGAGGGGTTGACCCTCAGCCTGCTCAACCAGGCCACCCAGGCATGGATCGAGCAGGAGTACCACCGCGCTGTCCATAGCGAGCTCAAGGAGGCGCCGCTGGAACGCTACCTTCGCGGTCCCGACGTCGGCCGGCCCAGCCCTGGCTCCGAGGAGCTGCGCCGCGCCTTTCGCATGGAGATCACGCGTACCCAGCGCAAAAGCGATGGGACCGTGACGGCGTGCGGCGTGCGCTACGAGGTCCCCTCTGCCTATCGCACCCTGAACCGGCTCCGCCTTCGCGTGGCGCGCTGGGACCTCAGCCATGTCGATCTGGTCGACCCGCGCACCGGCGCTCACCTCACCACGCTCCGGCCGCTCGACAAGGTCAAGAACGCCGATCGCGCGCGCCGCGCGCTCTCCGAGCCCGCGCCGGCGCCGCGGCGCTCCGGGATCGCGCCGCACCTCAAGGCGCTGATGGCCGAGTACGCCGCCACCGGGTTGCCGCCTGCGTACCTGGCGCTCGACGACGGCGGGCAGGACGGCGCTCCCGAGGATGGCGCCGCGCTCGACCCAGCGAACCAAGATCCTTGTCTTGAATCGACGGAGGAGGCCCTCTCATGACCTCGAAGATTCTGTCCCTCTACAGTCTCATCTTCAACCCCTTCCGACCCGACCTCCCCGTCGAGGCGCTCCACGTCACGCCACAGGTCCACACCTTCCTGCGGCGCGTCGAGAGCGGCGTCACCGACGGCGGCTTCGCGCTCGTCACCGGCGACCCCGGCACCGGCAAGAGCGTCGCGCTCAGGCTCGTGCGTGAGCACCTCGGCACCTTGCCTGACGTGACGGTCGGGACCATCGAGCACCCGCAGAGCCGCGTGCCCGACTTCTATCGTGAGCTCGGCGAGCTCTTCGGCGTGCCCCTGAGCGCCCATAACCGCTGGGGCGGCTTCAAGGCGCTGCGGACGCGCTGGAGCGAGCACATCAGCACGACGCGCAGCCGCCCCGTGCTCATCCTCGATGAGGCGCAGGAGGCGCTCACTCAGGTGCTCTGCGAGCTGCGCATCCTCGCCAGCAAGGACTTCGACGCTCGCCAGCTGCTCTGCGTCATCTTCGCCGGCGACGGCCGCCTGCCCGAGCGGCTGCGTACCCCCGAGCTCTTGCCCCTCGGCAGCCGCATCCGCCGCCGCCTCCACCTCGATTACGCCTCCCGCGACGATCTCACCGCCTGTCTCGACCATCTCCTCGAGGCCGCCGGCAACCTCGCCTTGATGACCCCGGAGCTGAAGGCCACCCTCGTCGATCACGCCGCTGGCAACTACCGCATCCTGATGAACCTCTGCGACGAGCTGCTCGCCGCCGGCGCCGACCGCGGCCTGCCACGGCTCGACGAGAAGCTCTACCTCGAGGTCTTCTCTCCGCCCCAGCGCCCGAAAGCATCGACGAAGAAGCGATGAGCCCCTCGGTCCGCCGCAGGCTCTACGCCGCGCGCGAGCTCCTGGAGCTGCGGCTGCTCTCCGCTGCGCTCGATGCCGTCTCCACCGCGCTCCGGCTCGAGCACCCGACCCTCGACACGCTCGCCGAGCCGACGGAGCCGCCTACGCTGTGCGCGGCACGCCATCTGCTCGTCCAGATCCGCTCGCTCCGCGGCGCCATCCGCTCCTACCGCTCGGCCGTCCACCGCGTCCTCGAACAACCCGACGATGACGGCATCCCCTTCTGACGCGCAAGCTACCCGCTTGACGCTCCGCGTCCCTCAAGCTCCGTGCGCAAGAGCCCCTCAATTCTCGTGGTTATGCTCAGACGTTGGCGTGCTGGCCGCGCGTGACGGGGATCGAGACCGGAGGGGGCAGGCAGCGCTCGGAGCGGCGGCGGTCGATCACCTGGCGGACGGCACCGACGTGGATCGTGTCGCGCTCGAGCACCTCGACGAGGGCCTCTTCGAGCTCTGCGGCGCCGACGGCGTCGAGCATCTGCAGAAGCCGGGCGATCGCGCTGCCGACGTTGCCGCCGCGCTCGGCGATGACGCGAAGGAAGGCCTGGCTGCTGCGGGCGGCGCGGGCAAGGCGATCGAGGCCGCGGTGCTCGCGGGCGCGGCGCTTCTCATCGACGAGGCGCTGAATGTGCTCAGGCTGCTCGATCTGCTGACCGCGATCCCACGAACGGGCGTGGGTCGCGACGATCTCGTTGCCGTCGGCGATGCGCACCTGTTCGAGGTCGGCGAAGACGACCAGCGTGCGGCGCGTCCGGTCGTGGGGGACGGAGTAGTCGTTGAGATCGAAGCGCGCATAGGGGGTCTTTCCAACCTCGACCTCGACGCGCTCGTGGGCCGGAAACGGCGTGTCGGGGTATTGCAAGAGGACGCTGCGCTCATCGTCGAAGGCCTGGCGCACGGTGCGGGCGCGGTCCTCGACCCAGGAGCGATCGAGCGCCGCGGAGCTGGTCCACTCGGCCGCTTGTCGGTTGAGATCGTCAAGGTCGGCGTAGGTCCGGGCCTCGAAGAACGCCTCGCGGACGTAGCGGATGGCGCGCTCGACGCGGCCCTTCTCGTTACCGCGGGCGACGGCGACGGGGCGCGGCTCGAAGCGGTAATGCGCCGAGAGATCCAGCAGCATGGGGTGGAACCGGATCGCGTCGCCGTGGCGCTCCACGACGGCGCTCTTGAGGTTGTCGTAGAGCAGCACGCGTGGAACACCGTCGAACTCGGCGAACGCCTCGACGTGCCCGCGCACGAAGAAGGGCATCGCCGCGCCCGGGAAGAAGCGCAGGAAGATCCGCCGCGAGTAACTGAGCACCATGACGAAGGCCCAGAGCGGTCGCCGAGCCCGGCCGATAGCCAGCTTGCCGAAGTGCGCCCAGTCGACCTGCGCTTGCTCGCCGGGCAGCGTGCGGAGCCGCTGGAATGCCTCGGCCGGCTTCTTGGGGCGGAGGCGGCAGATCACCCGGCGCAGATGATCCGGACCGCCCGGATAACCGCGCTCCTTGAGCATGACGAAGAGGCGACTCGAGCGCAGCGAGGGATACTTGCCGAGCTGCTCGACGATGAACGGCACGAACGGGTCGACCATGGACGGGCGCGGCGCGACGACCTTCGGGTCGACGCCCGCTTGCCCGAGCACGCGCTGCACGGTGGTGTGGTGCAGCCCGAGCTGGCCGGCGATGGTGCCAACGGGCCACTTTTCGCCGTGGTAGAGGCGCAGGATCTCGGCCTCCTTCTCCTTGGCGATCACCGCCACCTCCCGTCACCGCGGTGGCCCTCGTGGGACGCGGGGAGCGCGTCGGTGGAGAGCTGGCCGAGCGCGCCGCTCGCGCATGGCCCAGTGTGGAAGCCGCGCTCCGCAGAGCGAGCAGCGGCCGACATCTCGGATCCGATCGTCATCGTTGTCCTTTCGGCCGGGGGTGATCTCCGGCGCGACCTGGGACATCGACGCGGCCGCGGCTTCCGTCACCCTGTGATGCGTCACTTTCTGCGCCGAGAACTTGTCCCGCTGCCGCTCGCGGTACCGGGCCTGGCGAGCGGCATGGAGGCGGCGAGCGCGAAGCCGGGTCCGATAGGCGGCGCCGGCGCGGCGGAGCGACTCACGACGCCGGAGCGGGCGGCAGTCGAGGCAGAGGCGCTGGCCGCGATCGCAGCGACGGCAGAGGCGAAGCTGGACGCGGCAGCAGGCGCAGAGGGCGAGGCGGTAGGTGGACGAAGGCAACGAGCTCCATGCCGCCGATTTCTGGACCTGGAGCCCGGCTTGTGATGAGGGTGGGGGACTCCGACAAGGCGGAGCTCCAGAAGGCCCGAGGGTGGCAGCCCTCGGGCCTTCGACTTTTCGGCGGGCCCAACGTCTACGCTGCGGAGGCGAGCGGGGCCCAGATCGGCGCAGGTGGTGCGGGCGGTGAACGGTGAACGCTGGCGATCACGCGGCCGCGGTCTTCACCGATCGGACGCGGGACGCGATGATCACCGACAGGACGTGAGCTCACCGCCGGGGCCGGCCTGGCGTTCCCGTTCGACCATCGTGATGCTCCGCAGGCCCGGCCACTTCGGTGCCTCCGTGATCCGGCTCAGGTCCGTCGTGGTCCAGACGCGCCGCCGCTCACGCCTCCCGTGTCCCTCTTCGACCGTCTCGTGCACCGTGTGCTTTACAAGCGAAAAGAAGCCGGTGCCGGCCTCGGAGAAGATCTGAGCGACTTGCTCATAGAGCTTGGTCTGATTCGCTTTGAGAGCGAGCAGATAGGCGGCTCCCCTGTCGACAATTCCCTGGGCAATTTCCTTCTGGGTTCCCATGGCGTCGATGGTCACCGTGGCACCTCGAAGATTCAGCATGCCGAGCAGTTTCGGGATGGCCGTGATCTCGTTCGACTCGGGGTCGGTCGCCACCTGACCGAGCGTCAGGCTGTTCTGGTGAACCCAGGCGCTGACCAGGTGCAGCGGCGAGCGCTCGGCGGCACGGTCGAACGATCGGCGAGCCGTCTTGCCATCGATCGCCACCAGCTTACCGTCGGGCGAGCCGACCAGCGCCTGCATCCAGGCCACGAAGCAAGCGCTGAACGCCTCGGGGTCGAGCGCGCTCAGGACCCGAGGGAACGTATCAGCGCTCGGGATGCCTGCCGGCAGGTCCAGAAACGTCTTCAGCCAGCCATGCTTGCACTCACCGAAGTCGGCGAAGTCGTCCCAGCCCTCCGCCCCGCAGATCGTGCCGAGGATAGCGATGGCAATGATGTCCAGCAGTTTGTGGTCAGATCGCCCGACGACGCGCGGGTCGGGCAGCGACGCGAAGTGCTCGATGAACGGTGCCATGCCCCGAGATCTGCCACACGACATGTCGCTGTGTTCGGCCGCCAGCCCCGACCAGCCGGCCACGAGCGAGTTTAAGTCATTGTTTTTTATGTTAGTTTTGATGCGCCCGCCCTGGCTTCTCCGACGACTCGATGCCCTTGCGAGCGATGCGGGGCACGATGTGGCGCAGATGGCAAGCCAAGCGCAGGGCCGGGTCGTCGTAGGCCTTATCGGCGTGCAGTTTCTTGGGGCGGCGCCGCGGTCGGCCGCAAGGCCGCGCGATCGTCGGTACCGCATCCACCATAGGCGTGAACATCTTCGAGTCATGGACGTTCGCCGGCGTCATCTCGACGGCGAGCGGGATACCATTCTGATCGACCAAAATGTGATATTTCGTGCCCGGCCGGCCGCGATGTGTGGGGTTCGGGCCAGTCTCTTCACCCCCCTTTTTGCCGGAACCAGCGAGGCATCCAGCGCAGCACGCTCCCAGTTGATCTTGTCGGCCCCGCCGAGCTCATCCAGCAATGCCTTGTGGAGCTGACCCCAGACGCCAGCCTGCTGCCAGTCGCGCAACCGGCGCCAGCACGTCATGCCGCTGCAGCCGAGCTCTTGCGGGAGATATTCCCAAGGAATCCCCGTTTTCAGCACGAACAAGATCCCCGTCAGGGCGATTCGATCAGGCGTGCGCGGCCGGCCGCCCTGCGGCTTCGGCTCCGCCTTCGGCAATAGAGGTTCGATTCGCTCCCAGAGTTCGTCCGGCACCAACAGCTTGCCCACGCGTGCAATCTAATGCGCGTACCGTTTGTCTCAAGCGAGCGGGCGCTCGAGCGAGGTCGGCGGGCTATTGTTAGGCGCTCTAAGAAGCTTTGAGGCCAACAACAACGCTCAGCAGATTGGCAATAAGCTGGCCCATCTGCGATGACTCTGCCGCAAGATCCACGTCCGCCTTCTTCGGCCTCCCAGAATGCACGAGCTGGCCCCGTAAATTATACCAAGACTGAAACCGCGCCGCTGCTTCTCCTCCTAGCAGCTGACGAACAAGACCGGCTGTGGCCTTGGTCACTGATTTTCGACGGAGATGTCGAAGCGCATCTAGTATCGCCACCTTGTCATCATGATCTTCCCCGCCATCAGTCTGCTGCTCTTCAACTTTTCGGCAGAAATCATCAGCCAGTCGCTGTCCCCACACGCCCAGAGGAGCCCCTCCGGACAAAACCTCTACAATCGTTGCGTACAAAATTATCTTTGAGCGGCTAGACCCCTCCCAGAATGTACGGCTATACAGCTCCAGTGCCAGTGACTCGCTGGGACTTAAACCTCGCTCTGCAAGCTCAAAACTTCTATTGAATTCCGGGACAAAATCTTCAGCTTTGCGCGAAGTCATAGCAGTGCCGCCCATCCTAATCCACGCAACCGGTGGCGACTCCTCGAATACACTCACGCCGTTCCGATCCCATTCTCTCCGAATACCGTCCCTGCGTAAGAACTCATCAACGAGCGCCTGAGCGAGAGATCCGCCACGATCCTCGACATCAAATCCCATACGAAGACCAAGGCTAGACATTAGCAGAGCATTTCGGATTCGTTCACCGAGTCCCTGCGCACTCGATCTCGAATCCAGATTACCACTGATTATGTGCAATTCCGTAGCCTTGCCTATCTCCGATGCGTCCAACGCCGACATCATGAGGCGCGGACCGTCTGGGCCGAGTTCCAGCGGCATTTCTCGTTCGTGCTCATTGATATTCATACCCCTGGTACGAAAACGAACTCGAACCCTGAACGCCATGTCTAAACTCCCTTGTCATGACTCGGAGCCCCTCGGTCGAGCGTTCCGGATGCCGGCGGCCCCCGGGCATGCGTATCCCCACGCCACGAGCGACCGCACGACGATCACGGATCGGCGATGGCTACCGGCGCCGTCTGTACTCCGGCCGCATGAACGGCGGTGCCTGCACGAACGGCCTCGGAACCCGAGGGAGCGGTTCGTAACGCGGCAACGGAGCGGGAGGAGGAACGCGTCGATGCGCGTCCTCCAGCTCGTCGAGCATCTCAACGTGCAGCTTCAAGAACTGGAACATCTTGGTTCAACTGCCTTTCTTCGGTTTGAATGCCTTTCTAGAGAGCAGACCACCGCATTGGCAGCACCAGAACCTTGACACGTGCCAGAACCTGGGTAGACTCCGGCACAGTCGCCCGTGCAGGGACTGTCGGTCGCGGTTCTCAGAGCTGCGCGACAGGAAAGACGAGAAGGGGTTCCGGGGACCAGCCGGGACCCTTTCGCCTTCCATGCTCACAGCTCAACAGCCGTGAGCTGAGTAAGATAGATCACAACACGTTCTCAACGTGGCCGCCGTTTTTTTACGGCGGAAGACCGCAGGTAACCAGGCCCACCTGCTGTCCTTACGGTTCTTCAATGTGGGCCCACGGCGCCGGAGCCGGCGAGTGGGAAGGGTTCAGGAACCGCACTGATACATGCAGCACATCTTTGGAGGAAACGCGAGGGTTGTCAAGGACTAATTGATTTTTGGCTTCATCCCCCTCCCTACTGCGGGCCCTCCCTCTGTACTTACTGTGAACATTCAAGAAGGGGTCTACCGCGAGCGACGCCACCGCTTGAGCACGGCAGCGAAACGACTCCGTCCACGGCGGAGGGGCAGCCCGAGGCTCCGGGCGATCTCGCTTACCTGCTCGCCCTCGTCGACGAGGAGGCAGCTACCTGTGCCGCACGTAGGCGCGATCGAGCACGTCGAGCACCTTCAGTGCGCCGATCGCCTGCTGGAAGCGCTCCCAGTCGCGCGGCTTGCGCTGGCGCTTCGGGGCGGCGCGGACGCCGAGGTCGAGCACGGCGCGCCACAGCGCCCGCGGGTCCCACGGCCGCACCCCGGGGAGGCCGTCGAGCACGCCGGTCTCATCGGCGATGCTGGACAGGTCCTCCTCGGCGAGGCGCAGCACCTGGGGCGCCCGGTCGGTGGGGCTCAGGCCGAGCGCCCGTGCCTCGACTGCGCGAAGGGTCTCGCCAGGGGAGCGATGCTCCGCCCTGGCGACGAGGGTGACGAGCTCCTCCAGCCGGTAGTCCCAGCGGGACGGCAGCGGCACGGACTCCGAGCCGCGGCTGAGCCAGTGCGGGCTCCCGTCGAGCCAGCCGGTCGCCCGGAGGTAGGCGTGCACGTCCTCGCGCGACACCTCGCCCTTGATGGCCGGCCCGGGCAACCAGAGGCGATGCCGTCGCTTCATGGCTCGAGCCTTCATCGGCGCCACCTCCTGAGCCGCAGGGCCAGCGCCTTGCGGGCGATGCGGAGCCGGGACGCTGCCGTGCTGGGGTTCATCCCGTGCCGCTTGGCGTACTGGACGAGCGATTCCGGGTCGTCCAAAGCGAGCAGGATCTCGCGCTGCCACGCCTTCAGGTCGACCAGCACCTCCAGCATGTCGCGGGCGAGGATCTGCGCTTCGAGGCTCGGCCCCAGGACGTCGCGGCGCAGCCCGAGCGGCTCCGGGTGGATGATGGAATGGCGCACGTACGCGCTCAGGACGTAGTGCGACGCGTTCCGCCAAGCGACGCCGCGGAGCCAGTTGCGGAGCGCCACGCGCGGTTCCAGGCTCGGGTCCGGCCGGTACATGCCGCGCTTCACCGACTGCCAGGCGCCGAGGAGCACCTGCTGCGCCACGTCGGCGCGGTCGCGTCGAGGCACGCCGCTCTTGATGAGCGTGCCCACGATGAGGCCTTGCTCGGCCATGAGCGCCTCGATGCTCGGGAAGGCCGGGGGATGTTGCGCGGCGGGCGGGCGCTTGGCCCCCCTCCGCCGCTTGCTCACCCCGCCCTCCCGCGTTCAGCCTGGCCGGCGGGCGCCTGGGAGCTGCCTGGATCGGCGGGCGACCAGGGGCGAGCGATGGACGGATCGATTCCTTGGCCCCTCGTGGGACCTCGAGATACAAGGATCATCTGTCGGACCTCGGTAGTGCGGGGTTCGGCCACGCAGCCCGGGGTGTTGGCGCACCCGCGGGCTGCACTTCATTTGGGCCTTGTAACAGGCACGATCAGAGAGGCACAACTCGCGCCAATCGGCTGCGCAGCTCTTCTACAAAGCTGTTCTGCGAAGCCGCAGAGATGATGGCGTCAGTCCTCGTCAGGAAGCATGATGGTGATGACCGGCTCGCCGTCGTCGCCGGGCCCGCAGATGGCCTTGAGCTCCACGAGGGATGGCCTGATGGACTCGGTGATCACGCGGAGCTGGAAACGGAGCTCGCTCGCCTCCATCGCTCGGAGGGCGAAGCACCGGAACATCCACAGAATGTCCCAGAGGCGCCCGTCCTCGCTGCCGGCTGCCCGGATCGCGGCCGGCGTCAGCTTCACGTAGCGCTCCCAGACGGAGCTCGTCACGGCGACGGGGATCCTCACGCCGAGCTCGCGTGCCATCTTGGAGACGTCGATGAGCACGCCGTCCTCGATGGCCTCCTTGCGGGTGTACGTGTGGATGACATCCATCGTGATCTCGTCGTCGATCGCCGCCCGATGAGCCCGATCATCAGATTTTCCGTTGTTGCCCGGCATAGACTCCTCCCTTCAAGTCGCTTCTTGGCCCCACCGGCACCACACCACGCCAAAGTCGATCACCCATCGAACACGGCGCCCGCTGTCCCTCGGCGGAACGCCCGATATCTCGTGCTGCACGACACGGATTGCCTGCCTCCCGTGCTCGTCGCGCTGCCCTCCGTCGAGCCCACGGATGAGCGCCGTCGTCTCGTCGGGGTAGCCTTGGGCTGTCACGTCGAGCGCCGTCCAGACGTGCTCGGGGCCGCCGTACTCCGGGCCGCCTCCCACGATCACCACATCGCCTTCATGCAGGGCCGGTAACCGCTCGCGGACCTCCACGAGCGCGTGCGATGCCGCAGCGATCTCGACGAGATCCGCCACCGCTCGCCCGGTGCGGTAGGGCGCGCGCAGGATCGGGTGATGTACACCGAGGCGCCTCCACATCCCTCGAACGACGAGAGCGCAACCGGACATGGCGCCCATTTCCAGCGCCCGCTGGCGTTCCTCCCCCGCGGCGATCAGGTCCAGATAGCCGTCCTGGTTGCTCGTCACGCCGAGGCCGTCGAGACTTCGAGCAAACTCGATGCAACGGCGGCGCGCGGGAATCTCCTGGGAGCGACCTGCTGCGATACGCGCGCTCGTGAGTGCTTGACCGAATGCTGTTCGCATTGAAAACCTCCGACGCCGCTATCCCCGGGCCCGCGCTTTCCGCGGGACACCGGGGTTCAGCCAGCGACGGAGGCCGTCAGAGGCCGATCGCCTCGCGGATCTCGTCGGTCATCCAGGGCGCTCCGCGCAGGTACGCCACCGTCGCGCTCGACTTGTCGAAGCAGGCCTCGGGGAGCGCGCCCCTGCCTGCCTGCCCGCGGGCGACCTTCAGGACGATCGAGTGGAGCTTCGCGTCGTGACCGAGGGCGAACCGCCGCTTCGGGCCGAGCTCGGCGCCGCAACCGCAGAGGCAGAAGCCCGTCGCCGTGGTGACCGTCTTCTTGGCCCGCGGAGCCTTGGGCGCCTTCGCCGCCTTGGCCTTCTTGCCTGCGGCAGGCTTGCCTGCGGCTGGCTGCCCGGCCTGGGCCTCGCTGCCCTCCGTCTGCCCCTCTGAGGCCTTCTCGTGGCTCTCGGCAGCCGTCTCCGGGGCCTTCTCGCTCGCCGGGGCCTCGCTGCCCTCGGCGGGCTCCTCGGGCGCCTTCTCGACGTCGTTCGCGGCCTCGGCGGCCGGCGCTCAACTTCGTCGGCGCGGTCTGCACCGACAACCCCGCCGAGAACCGGACCGACGTGTTCATCCCGGGGATCTGGCAGGTCAGCCCCATCGTGACGAGCACCTACACGCCCCGGCCGGGCGAGCTCGTCAAGGTCAACCTGAACGACCCGGTGACCATCACGCTCCCGTCGGCCCTGGGGAACGTCGGTGCGGCGATCCTGATCAAGGAGGTCGTCGGAGGGAGCAGGACGCTCACGCTCGCCGCGGGGCCAGGGCAGAGCGTCGAGGGCGCTCCCACGTTCAGCTACAGCGGCCCGTGGGCGTGCCTCCGGCTGATGAGCGACGGCGCCGGCTGGCTCGTCGTCGGCTCCTACGAGGGGCCGCCCCCCTCATGAGCGCCGAGCTTCCCCGCGGGGCCTCTCCTTGCGGGGCCTCCGCTGGGGAGCGAGGCGGAGTTGGTCTATTCGGGTTCGTCATCAGCGATGCGGCAGGCGGCCCCTGTCGATGCCGGCGTGCGCGGGCGGGGAAAGAACGGCGGATCGAGCGTTCCTCCGCCCGCTGCCTCTACCTTGTCAGCGACACGGAGCGCGGCAAACCTTGCCGCATCCTCGATGGCTTCGGCCCAGTCTCGCCCACGAAGGCGAGTGGCTTCCGCTTTCGCGAAACCGAGGATCTCCACGGCGGCAGACCATGGGTTCGCGGTTCCCCCATGCGTCTCGGAAACATCGCCAATCCGAATCGTGATGACCCGTTGGCTGCCGTCTGCCTGAGTGAGCATTGTCGATAATTCGAGCATGGCTACCTGTCGCACTCCCTCAAGCACTCAACATAGTCCTTAAGGCAGTCGTCACGGCATTTTTTATCTTTGCATTTGTCCATACACTTATCGTAGGCCCTATCACAAATCCTCTTACATTTCTCATCGGATGCCCCCGTGCCCCACTCGCAAGAGCCGCAAGACTGCGCTTCGGAGCTCTTCCCGACTCCGTAGGCCATCTCGCAATAGTCCTTGGCTTCGTCGAGTGACGCATGCTTGCCCTGGTACAGGGTCGTGCAGGTAGCTGCGCTTCCACCACAGATGCTCGAGCCGGCCTTCCATGTGACCGTACACGTCACCGTTTGCGAGGCACACAGATCATAGGAAGCATAGTCACCGTCGGTGCTTTGCGGCTTCCGCGGCACGTTGCCGAAGCCTCCTGCCCCCGTCGGGTAGATGATGCCGCCGCCGGCACCGCTCGTTTCATCGCCAGGAAGCCAGCACTCACCGACGTCGAAATTGCAAGCAACAAGACCAGCGAAAAGACTGACGAGCAGGACCGTAAAAGCTCTGTTCATTTCGACTCTCCCCCAAATCTCCAAACAGGCCCAGCAGCGACCATCGCCACCCAGCTACCATGAAGCACGCGACTATCTCCGCCAGCCCAATCCAGGTTGGCGCTCACGGATACGCCCAGGGGCTCGGAGAAGTACCAGTCGGTCTGTGCGTGACCGCCCGGAGCAACCCCCACCACTCGGTTGCAGCTCATGGGGCTGCACACCGGCATCGCGTAGATCGACACGGATGGCCCGAGGCTCGCCTTGCCCGTCTTCCAGGCGTACACGAGGGAGATTGCTGTTCGATCGTAGATCCCGACGCGAGAGCCAGGAACGACGCTGAACATGTTGTGGAGTTCGATCTGGAAATCCTTCTCTCGGCGCCAGAGCAATCCGCCGAAGGGGCTCAGCGCGAGCCTCGGGCCGGTCCCGATCTGGAACCCGCCCACGCTCACGCCACCGCTGAGCTCGAGCGCCCTTGCCGGCGCCGGAACGACGACGAGTGCACAGGCACAGACGCACAGCACGAGCGCCCTCGCCTGCTTCTTCGGCCCGTGGGCCATGCTTCACCCCCCCATGGCCACCGTCCTCCTGCTGGAAGCCGACGTCAACCGGTAATCCAGGACCCAATTATGTCCGCGCTATCACCGCGCCTACGGCGAGCCGTGCGCTGGCCCGGAGGGGGGCTCCGACCCGTGCTTACGAGCACCGGCCTTGGTTCGTTTGTCTCCATGTGACCTCCGTGTGCCCCGACGTCAGGGCACGAGACGCCACGAGAGTTATCGAGAAAGCACGGGAGGAATCGAGCCCTCGATGGCTTCGGCGCTCACCAGAAATGACCCACCCGTGCTCGTCAGAAATGGTCCGGGCGCGGATCAGCGATCGCTGCGTGGACTGCGAGCGCGGACTTGGAGCACGCGAGGCGTAGCGCGCCGACGTAGGCATCCGACGGTGCTACGCTCGCGCCCACAATGCCCTCCGACCTCATCCCGCCCGAGTACGCCGGCTGGTGGCGGATCACCGAGACCGGCACGTGGGTCAGCGAGCACCTGGACGACCTCGGCCCGGCCGTGATCTCGTTCACGGGGCACGGCGATCGGCTCCGCATGCACTGCCTCCTCGCCTACGTCACCGCAAGGTTCACGCGGGGCGGGATCTCGTTCACGTGGGAGGGCGCGTGGGAGTACGACCCGATGTCTGGAACCGGCCGAGCACGGCTCGGAAAGGACGGGCGGCTCACGGGGACGATCAAGATCAAAAACGGCGACGAGTCCGCGTTCGCCGCCGAGCGGACCAACGAGCCCACCGAGCCGATCCCCCAGCCGCCTTCCTACCGTGACAAGTGGCGTCGGAGGTGGTGATGGGCTCGGTTCGGAAGCTCGTGCAGCGCGCAGGCGAGGGTGAGATCGAGCTCGGACGCGAGGTGGGGAGCCACGGAGGACGGCGCTAAAACGGGATCTCGTCCGGCTCGATGGAGCGCGCGGGTGTGCGTGCCGATCGGTCCCGACGCGCTCTACACATACCCGAAGCTCGCGCCGCTCAGTGCGTGTCTCTTCCTCGACATCGACGCCGGCGCTCCGGCCGGCTTCGCGCTCACCTGCCGCGACGATCGCGGCACGCAGCACGTCGAGGAGATGTTCGTGATCGCCGGCGCGCGCCGCAGCGGCGCCGGACGGGGCGCCATGCGCCAGCTCTTCGCCGAGTACCCGGGCCCATGGACGCTCACGGTGCGCCCCGAGAACCCGGAGGGCCTCGCGTTCTGGCGACGCACAACGGCCGAGTTCGAGAGGATCTCCGTCGACGAGCCCGAAGAGCGCGGCGCCGACGGGATCGTGCGCACCCGCTTCTCGTTCATGATGCCTGCGCGGCTCTCGCGCTGAATCGTCCGGCGTTTCGAAGAGGCCAGTCGGCGCCCTGTGACCTACGTGTGCCCCGACGTCAGGGCACGCAGCTCCCCGAGAGCCCTCCCTTCCCAACCTGCGGAAGAGGGGCTCTCGGGGAGGGGAGCTTCGAATGACCGACGCCCGGGAATCACGCCGAATGGAGGGCAAGGCCAGAGTGGCTCTCATGCCCCCCAAGGGCATCATTACTGCAGCACTGTCTCCATATCCCAGTCAATCCACATGTCTTTCCATTCGCTGACCGGCTGCTGAACGCCGTTGTCCAGGATTCCCATCACGTCCGTGTTTGCGCTGGTGTCGCCCTCGAAAGCTCGCTTGAACATTTCGCCTGCAAGAGCGGTTTGAGAGCCCGATGCGCCGCAGTGATTTGCGCTGTACATCTGGAAACCCATGCGCTCCGGAACACCGAGCGCCTTCCATACCGGTTTTGCTGCCCATGCGGAGAGCGCTTCACAGGTCCCACCCAGATGACACCATGAGTTCCTGCCATTGCTATTCGTGAAGTGCACCAGATGCCGTGGAGCGATCGTCGCCAGGAGCAAGTGCGTATCGAAGGGGAGGTTGTACACCTTCGAGGGGTCGCTCCGGAGCCAACGGGCCGCACCGGTCACCCAGGGTCCGCAGATACCGCTGTCTTCGAGGTTGTCGATGCTCTGAGGCTTGGCATCTGAACACTGCCAAACAGAACTACCTTCACCGTGCCTGAACCACTCTGCCTGACGCAAATTGGCTACACCACCACCGCCCGATTCCACGATAACGACCAGCGGTACACGACTGAAGACACCCGCCAGGTAAGCACCTTTTCCGCATCCGGAGCACCCCGACACCATCACCTTCGTGGGGTCATGCCCGCTGCCCGGGTTCTGCTCCAACACGTCCATCACCCGGTCGATCATCCATCCGTTGGCGATGTTGGTGTTGAGCTCGGACAAGCCAAAAAGATTTCTTATCTTGCTTTCAAAGCCGCTTCCAAACGACAGCGTCTTGCTGTTTGACGGGAAGATTCCACCCGACAACTTGAGCGCGATCACATCGCCGGATCCATTGATAGTCGCCGAGAAGTTCTCTGTCTTTCCACCCACCTTGGCAGTGATCGAAACGGTACCTCCGGACACAGTTCCGGTCACCTCATCCGGCTCGGAGGGAACTGGACCGTAAAGGTACTTGGCAGCCATCGCCAGGATTTCCTTGCGGCGACACTCCCACTGTTCTTTGGTGGTGACCTTCGTTCCGTCAAAGAACGTGAACGGATCCGGGAGTTTCATGTTTACGTCGGTCAGACCACTCGGATCAGGCAAATCGGGCAGGGTACACGTGAAGTTGCCGCCGCCAGTCCCGCTGGTCCCGCTGGTCCCGCCAGTCCCGCCAGTCCCGCCAGTCCCGCCAGCCCCGCTGGTCCCGCTAGCCCCGCCGGTCCCGCTAGCCCCGCCCGTTACGGAGCCGCCCACGCCGGCTCCGCCCGTCGGAGCACCGCTGCCCGTAGTGCCGACTCCGCCGGTCGCGGAGCCTCCACCCGTGGCGACTCCCTCGCTCCCGCCCGATGTCCCGCCGCCTGTGCCCCAATCACCTCCCTCGCCACCGCCGGATACTGTGCCTGAGGAGCAACCAGCGAAGTTCAAGAGGGCGAGGATGGGAATCGCGAGAGCGGTGAATCTGCACGTGGTACGCGAACGGACAGACATGAAGGCCTCCGAGTTTCGATTGCAGTAGCGAAACGTGGCACGCGGCGCATGACACGTGACACGCGGAAAAACCGGTGTACTTATAGCATACTGTAGGGAAGTTTGCGTGTTCTTCGCGTTGGTGACGTCATTTTTGCCACGCGTACAAATTTGCGTTGTGACTATGCCGCCACTTGATCGCCCCGAGAGCCCAGCCGTCGTAACGATGCGCCCGCTTCGGTTCAGCCCACACCTTCTGACCGATGACGTAGAATGGTACCGCGTAGGCGGCCGGGTGAGACATGCTTCCAAAGCAAAGCGCGCCTTGCCGGAAACCTGTGGTCGGCGTTGCTCTCCGGATCGGGGACAACGTGCCTGACCGGCTTCTTCTCACGCCCGGCCGCGCGCGCGAATCATCGTGACAGCCTACACCCAAAGGAGGACAATTTGCCCCATGGCAGCTCCCGGCGTTTTCGAGGTCGTCGTACCAGACTCCATCTGGGTCACCGAACGTCCGATATGGTTCAGCGGTGTCCGCCTGCGATCGAGGACCACCGTCGTTCGACTCTCGGGCGATACCCTCTGGGTTCATAGCCCATGCACCCCCACCGACGATGTATGCGCGGCGCTCGGCGCGCTCGGCGAGGTGGGTTGGATCGTCGTGCCCAATCGGTTCCATTACCTACGAGCTCCGGCCACTGCCGCTCGACACCCGAACGCACTCGTCGTTGGACCGCAATCTGCCCAGTCGCGCGATCCGCACGTCAGCAGAGGAGATCAATCGGGGAGGGCGGCGGTCAGGTCCAGCTCGACCAGGTGACCGGGGAAGCCGAGCGAAGCGACCCCGAGCAGGGTGCTGGCCGCACCGAAGGCCGGGCCGAGCGCCGAGTCGTTCAGTCGCCGCCACACCGCGCCCAGCACCTGATCGTCGTCGCTGACCACGTAAATCACCGAGCGCACCACGTCGGCGGGCTGCGCCCCGGCCGCGGCCAGGACGGTCAGGGCGTTCGCTGCCACCTGGTCGGCCTGCGCGAGGTGGTCGCCCGCGCCGACCACGTTGCCGTCGAGGTCGAGCGGGCACTGGCCGGCGAGGAAGGCCAGCCGGCCAGCCTCGACGATCGTGACGTGATGATAGCCGGGAGTTGGGTGGACGCCGGGCGGGTTGATCTTGCCAACGCGCATCGAGGGGGGGAAGCGAGAGCAAAACGATTCGAGGATGTCAAGGGCCGTGCGCGTTGCTGGGCCGACAGCGGTTCGAGCGTCCGAGCCGTGCTCGCGAACGCGCTCGAGACCCGCCGCGCAGACGTGGATGACCCATGGCGCCCCCGGCAGGCGGCTCGACGTCACACGCTGGGCATGAAAGCGACGATGCGCTCGAAGAACCAGTACATCGCCAGGGTGCCCATCGCGTAATATCCGGCGATCGCGAGGCGGACGCCCGACGCGCGCTCGAGCCTGCGCGACGCCGCGCGGAGCGCCAGCAACCCCGCGATGAACACGAGCTGCCCGATCTCCACGCCGACGTTGAAGCAGAGCAGCACGATCGGGCGCTCCGCCCCGGCGATCTCCAGCTCCGCCAGCGCGCTGGCGAAGCCGAAGCCGTGCAAGAGGCCGAACGCGAACGCCACGAGCCAGGGCCGCTGGCGAGTCAAGCTCGGCTGCTTCGTGCGCGCCTCGCCGGCTATCTCCACGGCGACGAACGCGATGCTGAGCGCGATGACGGCCTCGACGGGGGCGGTAGGCAGGCTGGGCAGCCCGAGGGTCGCCGTCCCCAGCGTCAAGCTATGCGCGATTGTGAACGCCGTGACGGTCGTGATCAGGACGCGCCACGAGTCCAGCAACCAGAACAGCCCTACCACGAACAGCAAGTGATCCAGCCCGAGCCAGATGTGCGTGATCCCGAGCCAGATGAAGCTGGACACCCCGCGCAGCGCCCCGGCGTCGTGCCGGACCTCCGACACCCGGACGTGCGGCTGCGCGGCGGTCAGGCTCAACGTCCGGGTGCTGCCGTCAACCCACTGGATCTTGATCATGCCGGAGGACGAGAGATCGCCCAGGCCGTCGAACCCGACGCGCCCCGACAGGCCGCGCGCGCCGCAGTCGAGGCGCGGCGCCGCGAACCGGCAGTGCTCGGGGAACACGGGCTTCAGCAAGTCGTACGCCGCGCCGGCGTCCTGGATCCCCTGCGTGCGCTCCCAGCGCGCGATGAACTCGCCCGGTGAGCGCTCGTCGAGCGCCAGCACGCTCAGCGAGGGTGTGTGGGCGTGCGCGCTCGCAGCGAACAGGGAGCACAGGGTGATCCACAGCAACGCCGCCGCGCGCAGCCCCGTCGCGCCCGTCATGGCTGCCCCTCGATCCAGACGCGCCACCGCGATGTGAGGCGGCTGAGCTCCGCCTGAAACGCGCGCGCGGTCCGATCCTTGCGATAGTCCTCGCTCACCTGCTCGCGGACGGTCGCGAACGAGGGCTCCGAGGCCGCGGTGCGCTCGACGACGCGCACGACGTGAACTCCGCGGCTGGACCGCAGCTCTCGCCAGACGTCGCTCGGCGACGCCCAGAGGTCGCGCGCGAGCTCGGGGCCGTACAAGGAGGCTAGCTGTGCTTCGGAGCGGCGCGCGTAGTAGGTCGGAACGGGCAGCCCCGGGCCGTCGGCCGCTCCGCCTCGCTCCAGCGACGACAGGAGCCGTCGCGCGTGGTCGTCGGCGTCCGGGCCGCCGCGGATCAGGTACTCGCGATAGCTGATGGTCTCCGGGATGACGTAGTCCGAGCGATGCTCTTCGTGATAGCGCTGCAGCTCGACGTCCGTGGGCGGCTCCTGGTCGAGCTCGGCTTGCAGCATGCCGCGCATCCGGGCGATGACCTGCGCGCGCAGCACGGGATCCGTGTGCACGAGGGACAGGCGCACCCCCTCGCGAAACAGCGCCTCGTCCTCGACGTAGCGTCGGATGAGCTGCTCGCGCTCCGCGTCGCTCGGGGCCCTGCGCTGGCGCTGCTCGAACAGCGTGACGAGCTCTCGCTGCCTGGACACCGACACCTCGAGCGTGGGCACGTCGGGCGCGCGGGTCACCAGGCGATGGCCGGCGAACACCAGCGCCCCGAGCAGCGTGAAGTGAACGAACGGCTCGGACGCGATGCGCCGCAACCAGGCGGCGTAGGTCCCGGCATGGCCCGATGGGCCCTCGATCGCGGTCGAGCCAGCGGTTGGACGGGCGGCGGTTCGAGTCATGGCTCCCGAGAGTGCAGCGTATCCGGCTCACGGCGTGGCGAGCGCGGCGGACGCTACCGGCCCTCCGTAACATCTCCGTTTCGGCGGCGCGACGGCGGGATGAATTGACGGTCGGGCGCCGGAGCGGCGCCCGCCGCGGATCGCGCCGCGGTCCGCGACGAGAGGCACCGAGAGGTAACGAGCGCCGCACGGAGCTGTGACCTGGACCGCCTACAAGCGCGGCCGCGAACGGAGTCAGGTTCGCCCACCTCGGCCAGGGGAGCACCCGCACATGACAAGAACCCATCGTTTGATGCTCACAGTAGCCGTCCTCGCGCTGTGGTGCACCGCAGCGCGCTCGGCGAGCGCGCAAGCCGCGTTCTCGGTCGTCTTGATCCCCGACACCCAGAACTACAGCCAGTACTCCTCGTACGAGGTCTACGAGCACCAGACGCAGTGGCTCGTGGATAACCGCTCCGCGCGCAACATCAAGTTCGCGGTGCACCTCGGCGACATCACCAATCACGACACCGCGAGCGAGTACGACGTGGCGAGCGCCGCGCACACGCTGCTGGACATCGCCGGCGTGCCCTACAGCATGACCATCGGCAACCACGACATCTTCCCGAGCAACGAAGCCTACGAGCGCGACTCGCTGTACGCCAACTACTTCGGTCAGCCGCGCTACGAGGGCGAGCCCTTCTACGGCGGGGCCTACGACGCGTCCAACACCAACAACTACACGTACTTCGAGTCCGGCGGGCTCGAGTTCATGGTGGTGAGCCTCGAGTTCGCGCCGCGCAAGGACGTGGTGACGTGGGCGAATCAGGTCATCGCGAGCCACCCGGACCGACGCGTCATCGTGGCCACGCACTGCCACATGAACAGCAACGCCGAGCACGCGAGCGGCTGCGCCGACCACTACAACCTCGAAGGCCGCGACGGCGTGGACCTCTGGGAGGAGCTGATCCAGCGCCACAGCAACGTGTTCATGTCCGTGAGCGGACACATCCAGGGCGTGTCGTACCGCCGCCGCACCGGCAGCAACGGCAACGTCGTACACGAGATCCTGAGCGACTTTCAGAGCGAGCCGGTCCTGGGCAACGGCCACGCGCTGGGCAACGGCTGGCTGCGCGTCCTCACGTTCGATCCGGCGCAGGACCAGATCACGGTGGAGTCGCTGAGCGTCGAGGACGGCAACTGCGCGATCTTCGCGAGCTGTCAGGCGACGCTGTACCTGAACTACGACAAAGTGACCAACCCGACCGCGACCAAGCACAACCAGCAGAACTACGCCATCAGCTACGACATGCAGTCTGCGCTGCCCGGGTACGCTTACGGAGCCAGCGATATCCTGTTCAAGGATCGCATGGCCAACGTGCAGCTGACGGGCAAGCACTTCGACCCAAAGATCGCGACGGCGCCGAACGGCAACTTCGTGGTGGTCTGGGAGGATGACCACGACGACAACGGTGTCGGGCAGATCTACGCGCGCGGCTTCGACCCGGACGGCAACGCGCTGTTCTCGCAGATCGCCGTGAACAGCGTGGCTTCAGGTCAGCAGATGCACCCCGACATCGCCATCGACGACTCGGGGCGCTTCGTGGTGGTCTGGGAGGACGATCAGGACGGGAACGGCGTCTACGAGATCCTGGCGCGCGGCTTCAACGCCGATGGCAGTGAGCGCTTCCACGATCGTACGGTGAACAGCGTGTCGAGCGGCCAGCAGTCGAGGCCCGCGGTGGCCTGCGACGCCGACGGCGACTTCGTCGTCGCCTGGGAGGACGACCAGGATGGGAACGGGTACTACCAGATCCTGGCGCGCGGCTTCACCGCGGCCGGCGCGGAGCGCATCGCGACGTTCACCGTCAACAGCGTCGCTGCGGGTGAGCAGTTCAACCCGGACATCGCCATGGATCCGGATGGCGACTTCGTCGTCGCCTGGGAAGACGACCAGGACGACGATGGGAACTTCCAGATCCATCACCGGGGTTTCACCGCCACGGGCGGCAACCGCTTCGCGCAAGGGGCGGTCAACACGAACACTGCGGGTCAGCACACCAGACCGTCGATCGGCATGGCGAACAACGGCGACTTCGTTGTGGCCTGGGAGGACGACCAGGACGAGAACGGCTACTACCAGATCTATGCACGCGGGTTCACGATCACCGGCGCCGAGCGGTTCGGGGTGATGACCGTCAACAGCGTGGCTGATGGTCAGCAGGTCGCGCCCAGCGTGGGGATGCGCGGCGACGGCGCGTTCGCGGTGGTCTGGCAGGATGACAAGGACGACAATGGCGTGTACCAGATCCTGGGGCGCGACTTCACGTCCGGCGGGGCGCAGCACCGGGCGGACTTCACCGTCAACAGCGACTCGAGCGGCCAGCAGCGGTCGCCTGTGACGGCCATGGATGATCAGGGCCGCTTCGTGGCGGCCTGGGAGGATGACATGGACGGGAACGGGAAGGCGCTCATCCTCGTCCGCAACTTCAATTATTGATAGTCGACGCGGCGGCCTGGCAAGTCGGGCGCCGGCCGCTGTCGAGGTCGGCCGACGCGAAGGGAAAGGCTCCCTCTCGGCCTGCGAGAGGCCACGTCGCCGACCACATCGCCGCGCGGCGGTCCCCCACGTCGGCCTGTCGCTCGGCTTCGGCGCACACGTCGGGTCGATCCCCGGCGGCCGGGGGGGCCGCCAGGGCACACCTCAGCGTCGCGGCACCTGCGGCGGCTCGGGCCCGCGGCTTCCAATTTGTCCAAGATGGCGGCGCGCGCGGACCGCAAAGTCGGCTCATGAAGATCATCCTCTTCCTGGTCATGCTCGCTCTCGGGGGCTGCATGACCGACGACACGCAATCCACCTCGGCCGAGGCAGGCTCCGCGACCACCTTGGCATCCGCCCGCTACCAGGTCACGGACGTCGATCGTGCCGTTCGCTTCTACACCGAACGACTCGGCTTCGCGCTCGAGGTGCAGGCCGGCACGCAGCTCGCGGCGGTCTCGCGCGGTGACTTGCACCTGCTCCTGAGCGGCCCCGGCAGCTCCGGCGCGCGCCCGATGCCCGACGGCCGCGCTCAGGTCCCCGGCGGCTGGAGCCGCGTCGTCCTCTACGTCGACGACTTCGCCGCGCTCATCGATCGACTCCGTGCGGCCGGGACACCCTTCCGAAACGACATCGAACGCGGCACGAGCGGCGCGCAGATCCAGATCGAGGATCCGGACGGCAACCCGATCGAGATCCATGAGGCGTCGGAGGGATCGACCTCGGCCGCGGCAGGCCCCGATGCCACCACGGCAGCCGTCCGTTACCAGGTCACGGACGTCGATCGCGCCGTTCGCTTCTACACCGAACGACTCGGCTTCGCGCTCGACGTGCAGGCCGGCACGCAGCTCGCGGGGGTCTCGCGCGGTGACTTGCACCTGCTCCTGAGCGGCCCCGGCAGCTCCGGCGCGCGCCCGATGCCCGACGGCCGCGCTCAGGTCCCGGGCGGTTGGAACCGCGTCGTCCTCTACGTCGACGACTTCGCCGCGCTCATCGATCGACTCCGTGCGGCCGGGACACCCTTCCGAAACGACATCGAACGCGGCACGGGTGGCGCGCAGATTCAGATCGAAGATCCGGACGGCAACCCGGTCGAGCTTCGCGAGGCGCCGGAGGGTTAGAGCACCGCGTTGGAGCTCGTAACACGCTTGTACCAGGCATCAGCGATCGTTGGAGCACAGCGCGCCGGCGATGATCCCCTCCTGCTCCGCGAACACGCGGGCGGAATGCCCGCCCTTGCGCCAGCGCGCCCCTCGGTCGCGCCAGGTACGTGCGCTCTCGTCCATCGATATCTCAGGCGCGAAATTTCCGCGCAGCCCAGAGGCTCGACGACAGCATGGGGGTCGCCGCACGCATGCAAACCGGCCGGCGAGGGAGCAGCCCTGGTTCCGCGCGAGCTTCGGCTCGAACTTCGGCAACCGGGTGAACAACCTCCCCTTCGACCATCACATGGTCATGGGCCTCGTCGCGCCGCGCGCGCTGCTCGTCCTCGACAACAAGATCGACTGGCTCGGCATCGACAGCACCTTCACGGCCGGGTCCATCGCCCACGCGATCCGGGAGGGGCTCGGAGTGCCCGACAAGATGGGCTACTGGCAGCTCGGCGGCCACATGCACTGCCAGTTCCCGTCGCAGCAGCGGGCGATCCTCGATGCGTACGTGAAGAAGTTCCTCGTCGGGGGCGGCACCGCCGACACCAACGTGCTCCGGGGCGAGGGGGCGAGGGCCGATCTGAACCGGTGGATGAAGTGGACGGCGCCGAGGCTCCAGTGACCGATCCCGGCGCGGGGCCGCCGGGCCCCGACGCCGTCGCCTGAGGTCGGCGACAAGCAGATTCGTCCCCGGCGGAGCAGTGAGACGGCGGTCCCGACAGGCACCTCCAGCGCCCGCGCCATCCCGCTCACCTGCTCCGCCCTCTCCGCACTCTCTGCCCCGGACGAGCACGTTCCGCTCGTGGGGCTCCCCGGCCAGCGCAGATCCAGTGAAGCTCGATGGGCTGGCCCCATGGCCACGCCGCAGGAATTCCGGCTGCGGCTGGAGGATCTCGGCTACCATCGGATCACCGAGGAACAGAAGGAGGGAGCGGCGATCGACGTCATCGCGTTGTTCCAGCGCGATCGGCGGGCGCGAGCCCACGGGGGATCCTGGACGACAGGACGCGCGCGCGCAGGGAGACCGCGCACGAGCATCAAGGGAGTGGAGGACGGATGGCAGCGCGCAGCGTGGTGTGCACTCTGATCAACAAGACGGGCGAGCTGTTGTCGCTCGCAGACACCCAGCTCGACCACGGCATCTTCACCCCGGGGAAGACGCCACCGGCGACCTGCAATGGAGCCGCGTCGTGGTCGGGGGAGTCCGATGGCCTCATGACGGGGACCGAGGGTCGCGTCACCTACAAGGGGCCGAGCGGCGCCGTGACGCTCCACTGGAACAACCCGTTCGTCGGCGACAACGACCACGGCGCGACCCCTGCGGGCGACTACGTCATCGAGGCGTTTCAGGGCCCCGAGGCGGGGAGCAACGTGAGCGCCACCTGCGTGGTGGGCCGGAAGTGCAGGCCAGACCTGACCGGGCCGAAGGCGACGGACGAGCCCGCGCAGGCGCCGCCGGCCCCGCCGGCGAGGCCGGCCGCCGCGGCGCCCGAGGCGCCGGGCAAGGACAGCCATGTGCCGAAGCTCGGGGGCCAGCTCACGGTCATCACCCGGAAGGACTGGCTGGTCGACATCGCCTGGCAGGCCGTCAACTGCATCGAGTGGAGCCCGCTCATCCTCGAGATCACCGAGAACCGGCACGGCAGCCAGAGCGGCGCGGAATGCCCGGGGGCGCTGCCCACCTTCCCGGGCGTCAAGGAGGGCGGGACGTGCAGGCGATCGCACGCCGCGCTGGCGAGGACCAGGATCGAGCGAGAGGCGTCCTGCGACGCCGAGACGAAGCGCCTGAAGGCCGCAGGCATGGAGCCCTCCGCCGCGGAGCAGGAGGCGCGGAAGAAGCACCCGTTGCTCTACAACGATTTCTATAGCTGGTGCGGCGATCTCGTGACCTGGGTGTTCTGGAAGGCATGGGTGCTGCGAGGGAGCCCGGAGGACAAGATCACGAAGACGGAGCTCGGAAAGTTCCTCAACCGGGAGGCCCTCAACGGCGCGTGGCAGCCCGGGAAGAACCTGAGCATGGTCGAGGCCTACGCGAAGGAGGCTTCCACCGGCCTCCTCGTGTGGCACCCTCCTGGCGATGGCTACTTGCCGAGCCCAGGGGATATCTTCATGGCCAACCGCGCGGCCGGGGGACATATCGCCATCGTCGCCGATCACGAGCGCGAGCCTCCCGGCGGCGGGGAGCGGGGCGCCGACCTGTTCACGACGATCGACGGAAAGTCGTTCGATCTCGACAGGGAGCGCGGCTGGCTCCCCTCGCTGGAGAAGCTCAGGAAGGAGGGGCACGCGATCGAGCTCCCCGCCGGGAAGTGGCAGGGCGTCGCCCAGACGAGGCGCCGGAGCAACGACAAGAAGGATCCGCTGCGCGGCTTCATCGACACCTCGAAGCTCCGTGAGGTCCTCGGCTATCGGTGATCGCGAGCGACCTCGCCCCACGGCGGGCGCGCCGCCGTCCCGCGGGGGCGCAAGATCGCCCGGACGAGGCGTCGCGCCCGCGCGCCCGGGCCGCGAGGCGGCGCGGGCTGGCCGGGCCGCGCGGGACGAGCTCCCACGGGTCTTGGCGCGAGGGCGGCCCGTTGACGCATGAAACCGCCATGGATATAGCGGCGCGCCAGGGCAGTCTCCGGCGTTTCACACGAGCAACTGGGAGAGAACCGATGGCCAGTCTACAGAGATCTCGCGGGGGCACCGCAAGGCGCCGTGACGCCTCGTGCTCCTCGCGCAAGCTGCCAGAGAGGAGGCTCGGCCGACGACCACGAGCGCTCTTCGTCGCCGCGGTGCTCGCGCTCGTCACCGGCGCACCGGGGCGCCAGGCGCTGGCCGCGGATCAGGCGCCTGGCGGGCCCGGTCGATGGGTCGCCACATGGCACGCCAGCCCGACGCCGGGCGGCACGTTCAACGCGCAAGATTGCCCGTCGGACGTCGGTCTGGCCGGCCAGACGGTCCGGAACATCGTCCGCGTGAGCGCCGGCGGCGGCGAGGTGCGCGCGCGGATCTCCAACGCCGGCGGCAGCGAGCCCCTCAAGGTGGGCTCGGCGTCGATCGCGCTCTCGACGGGCGGAGCGGCCACGGGCGCGCCGCAGCCGCTGCGCTTCGGGGGCCAGACCTCGATCGTCATCGCCGCGGGCGGCGAGGCGGTGAGCGACCCCGTGCCCCTGAAGGTGCAGCCCCTGCAGACGCTGGCGGTGAGCCTCTACCTGCCGGGCAAGACCGGGCCGGCCACGCAGCACTATTTCGCGGCACAGGACAGCTTCCTCGCCTCGGGCGACCAGACCAGGGCCGGCGCCGCGAAGAGCTTCACGCGGAAAATCTCGTGCTGGATGTTCCTGTCGGGCGTCGACGTCAAGGCCGCGCCGAACGTCGTTGGCACCCTGATCACCCTCGGCGACTCCATCACCGATGGATACCTCTCGACCAAGAACACCAACCGTCGCTACCCCGATGTCCTCGCCCAGCGCCTGGCCAGCCGGAAGGGCCCGACCCTCGCCGTGACCAACGCCGGGATCATCGGGAACGAGCTGCTCACCATCCGTCCCCAGCTCCAGTTCGGTCATCCCGTCCCGGCCCGCCTCGCGCGCGACGTGCTGACCCAGCCCGGCGCGCGCGCCGTCATCCTGCTGGCGGGCATCAACGACATCGGCGATCGTTCGGCCAAGGCGGCGGATCTGATCCCGGTCTATCGCCAGATCATCCAGTCGGTCCGCGCCGCCGGGTTGAAGATCTATGGCGGCACCCTGGTGCCGTTCGCCGGCTCCACCGGGACCTACAAGGGAGACTACGGGACGGCCAGAGGCGAGCAGGAGCGGCAGAAGCTGAACACCTGGATCCGCACCAGCGGCGCCTTCGACGGGGTGATCGACTTCGACAAGGCGGTGCGAGACCCGTCCAGTCCGGGCCGCCTGCTCCCGGCCTACGACGGCGACCACCTGCACCCGAACGACGCCGGGTATCAGGCGATGGCGAACGCGGTGGACCTGGACGCGATCGTCGGCGAGATCGTCAAGGGCAGCGCTCCGTGACCTCTCCCGTCCCGGCGCCGCCGGTGGCCGCGCGCCCCCGGGCTTGTCCGGGGCGCCGGCGCGGCGTATAGCCGCCGCCGACGCCGCATCCCCGGGCGGCGATCCCGTCGACCCGTGCAGCCGTCCCCCGAGAGCCTCGAGCGCGAGCGCGTCCTCGCGTTGCTCCAGCGCCACGGCTGGAACGCGACCTCGTTCCAGACCCTCGAGTCCGACTTCCGCTACTGGTTCCACGGCGACGACGCCTGCGTGGCCTACGTGGACACCGGCGCGGCGTGGGTCGCCGCCGGCGCCCCGCTCGCGCCGGCCGAGCGCCTCGCGGACACCGCGCGGGCGTTCGTGGAGGCGGCCGCGGCCGAGGGGCGGCGCGCGTGCTTCTTCGGCACGGAGGCGCGGTTCTCCCGCCAGTACCGGTGCGCCACCCTGCTGATCGGCGAGCAGCCGGTATGGGATCCGTCGCGCTGGGCCGACGTGCTGCGGTCCAGCCGCAGCCTGCGCGAGCAGCTCCGCCGCGCCCGCGCCAAGGGCGTGATCGCGCGCGCGGTGAGCCCCGCCGAGCTCGAGGACGCGTCCGGGCCGCTGCGGCACAAGGTCGAGGGCGTCATCGCCCGGTGGGCGTCCTCGCGGCCCATGGCGCTCATGGGCTTCCTCGTGCAGCTCGAGCCGTTCTCGTTCCCCCGGGAGCGCCGCTACTTCGTGGCGGAGGCCGGCGGCGCCGTGGTCGGCTTCCTCTCGGCCGTGCCCGTGTACGCGCGGCGCGGCCTCTTCCTCGAGGACCTCCTGCGCGACCCCGCCGCGCCGAACGGCACCGCGGAGCTGCTCGTGGATCAGGCGATGCGCGCCGCCGCGGCCGAGGGGTGCGCCTACGTCACGCTCGGCCTCGCCCCGCTCGCCGGCCCGGTCGCCCGCGGCTTGCGCGCGGCGCGCCGGCTGGGCGCTCGCCTCTACGATTTCCGGGGGCTCTACGCGTTCAAGGCGAAGCTGCGGCCCGAGCGATGGGAGCCGATCGACCTCGCCGTGCCGCCCGGCGGACACGGCCTCCTGGCCATCCACGACGTGCTCACGGCGTTCGCGCGCGGCGGCCTCCTCCGCTTCGGCGTCGCGACGCTGCTGCGCGGGCCGGCCGTGGTCTTCGAGCTGCTCGGCGTCCTGCTCATCCCGTGGACGGCGCTGCTCGCGCTCGCGCCCGCGGCGCGGTGGTTCCCGTCGCCCGCCGTGAAATGGGCCTGGGTGGCGTTCGACGTGGGCCTCGCGCTGGCCATGCTGCGGCTGAGCCGGCGGCCGAGCCCGTCGCTCCTGCTGCTCCTGGCCGCCCTCGTGACCTGCGACGCGGCGCTGACGCTGCTCCAGGCCGTGCTGTTCAACGCGCCGCGGATGCGCGGCGCGCTCGACGTCGCGATCGCGGCGGTGGCGGTCGCGGCGCCCACGGTCGCGGCGATCCTGCTCTGGAGCGCCCGCCTGCACGCGCCCGCGCGGCGCGCGCGGGCGGACGGCGCCCGGGGAGGCCGGCGCGTCAGCCCGTCGCCCGGTGCCGCCGCTTCTCGTACGTCCCCATGAGCTCGGCCTCGGCGAGCATATGGCCATCCATTGCCCGCAGCACGTCGGCCTTCGTGGCCCCCGGGGTCAGGGACCGGAGCTCCGTGTCGAGCGCGTAGAGCCGGAAGAAGTAGCGGTGCCGGCCGATGGGCGGCGCGGGACCGCCCCAGGCGCGCTTGCCCCAGTCGTTGCTCCCGACGCGCGTGCCCTCCGGCAGATCGGCCCCCCGCGCGCCCTCCTCGAGCGAGCGCGCGGACGGGGGGATGTCGTAGAGGACCCAGTGGACCCACGTGCGCTGCGGGCGCGCGGGATCCGGCGCGTCGGGATCTTCCACGATCAAGGCCAGGCTCTTCACGTCCCCCGTGACGCCGGTCCACTCGAGCGGGGGGGAGATATCGTTTCCGTCGTCCGTGTACCGGACCGGGATCTCGTGGCCGTGAGCGAATGCAGGCGAGGTCAACGTCAGCGCCATGGCGGCCTCCGTGCCGAGGTTCGTCCTCGGGGGCCCTTCCTGGTGCCCGGGGCGCGCTCCAGCAAGCGAGGGTGCCGCGGGCAGCGCCGCGCACCGGCGGGCGGAGGCGCTGCGCCGAGGCGCGGCTACCCGCCCCGCCGCTTCGCCAGCTCCGCTTCCAGCGCGCGCAGCCGCTCCTCCGCGGCCAGCGCCCGCTGATCTGCGGCGGCGGCCCGCGCGTCGGCCGCCCGCTTCGCCTCCTCGGCCGCTCGCTTCGCCTCCTCGGCCGCCCGCTTCGCCTCCTCGGCCGCCCGCTTCGCCTCCTCGGTCGTCGGCACGAGGTCCGCTCCCGCCGCGTCGCGCGCGATCCGCAGCCGCACCGCGCCCCGCTCCCGGCCTACCACCAGGAACGCGTCGACCTCCTCGCTCCGCGCCGGGCCGTCGCCGCGGTAAACGCGCACGAACGCCCCGTCAGCGTCCCGGCGATAGACCTGCAGCGGCACCCGCACGCCGCGCCGATCGGGGCTGAGCGCCGCCTCGGGATCGAAGATCACGAGCTCCCGCACCCCGAGCTGCGCGTACTTCGGCGGGTTCTCCTCGTAGTCCTTCTTCCATTCGTCGGACACGATCTCGACCGCCCAGCGCGGCGGCCGGTGGCCGGGCAGCCACGTCTGCCACATCTTCGGCCGCGGCGGCGGCGGCGGATCCTCGAGCAGGTAGACGTCCGGCGAGACCCGGACGAGCGGCTCCCCCCGGACCCAGGCGAAGAAGTGATCGCCCCCGCAGTACAGCGTCGTGATGCCGCGCTCCGCGAGGAGCTCGCTCAGGCAGGACAGGAGGATGCGGATGATCTCGCCCTGCTCGACGCTCTCCCCCATGTCGTCCTCGTCCGTCAGGTACCAGGCCGACCAGTCGACCGGCGCGCCCACCTCCTCGGGCGCTGGATCGTGGACGACGAACGCTCCTGGCCTCCGGCCGCGCCGTACAGGACTTGCTACGCCGCTCGGCTGCATCATTCACCGAGCATACCCCACCCCGGCGCAACGCGACAGCAGCCCCGGCCCGGCCCGGGGGCCCCCCGAACGCGACCACCCCCCCGGGGCCCGCGTCCCGCAGGCTGAGGCGCCCGTCACAGCCCGAGGCGCCGCAGCGGGAGCTCCCGCACGCGCGTCTTCGTCAGGGCGAAGACCGCGTTCGCGATCGCCGGCGCGACCGGCGGCACCCCGGGCTCGCCGACGCCGCCGGGGGGCGCGTCGCTCTTCACGATCTCCACGTGGATCCGCCTCGGCACCTCCGTGCTGCGCGCGACCGGGTAGTCGCGGAAGTTCGTCTGCTCGACCGCGCCCCCCTTCATCGTGATCGCGCCGTGGAGCGCGACGCTCATCCCGAACACCACGGCGCCTTCCATCTGCGCGCGCACGCGGTCCAGGTTGATGATCGTGCCGGGGTCCGCGACGAGCCACACCTCGTCGACCTGCACCTTGCCGAGCGCGCCCTTCGAGACCGCGGCGACGACCGCCACATACGTGAGGAAGCTCCGGTGCGCGGCGAGCCCCAGCGCGCGCCCCGCCTTGCGCGCCGCGCTCCACCCCGAGAGCTCCGTCACGCGCTCGATGACGCGCCGCAGCCGGCCCACGTCGACCGGGTGCTCGTCGAGCGACGCCCCGTAGTTCGGGAGCTTCGAGAGGCCGAGCTCCGCGGGCGTCGCCTCGCGGGCCGGGCCGAGCACCTCGAGCAGCACGTCGCGCGGATCGGCCTGCCGCGCGTGGGCGATCTCGTCGATGAAGCTCTGGATCGCGAACGCGTGGAAGATGTTGCAGACCGACCGGAGCCACCCGATCCGGACGTGCGCCGTGGCGTCGCACGCCTCGACGCGCAGGTTCGGCGTCGCGAGCGCGACGTCGAGCACGCCGAGGTCGAGCTCCATCGCGCTCGGGGTCGTCGCCTTCCCGTCGAACGTCGACGGGATCGGCGGGAAGGCCGTCCGGTGCAGCCACGCGGTGAGCTTGCCGTCCGCGTCGAGCCCCGCCTTCAGCCGCTGCGTGCTCACGCTGTGGAAGTAGCCGCTCTGCACGTCGTCCTCGCGGGTCCACTGCACGCGGACCGGCGCCCCCACCTCGCGCGCGAGGAGCGCCGCCTCGGCGACGTAGTCCGGCTTCGACTTGCGGCCGAAGCCGCCGCCGAGGAGCGTCACGTGCACGGTGACCTTCCCCTCGTCGAGGCCGAGCGCCCGCGCCACCTCGGCGCGCGCCGCCTGGGGGTTCTGCGTCGGCGCCCACACCTCGCAGCCGTCCGCGTCGACCCGCGCCACCGCCGCGGGCGGCTCCATGGCCACGTGCGCGAGGTGCGGCACGTGGTACTCGGCCTCGATCGTGCGCGCCGCCGCCGCGAACGCCCGGTCCACGTCGCCGACCTGCCGCATCACCTTGCCCGGCGCGCTCGCCGCGCGCGAGAGCGCCTCCCGGAAGCTCGCCGAGTCGTACGCCGCGTTCGCGCCGTGATCCCACGTGACCTCCAGCGCCGCCCGCCCGCGCATCGCGGCCCACGTCGTGTCCGCCACGACCGCGACGCCGCCGAGCGGCTGGAACCCGGCCGGGCCCTTCGGCGCCGGCAGCTCCACGAGCCGCTTCACGCCCGGCACGGCCAGGGCGCGCGCCCCGTCGTACCGCGCGACCTTGCCGCCCACGACCGGCGGGCGCGCGACGACCGCGGTGAGCATCCCCGGCAGGCGCACGTCCGCGCCGAACTGGGCGGCGCCCGTGACGATGGCCGGCCCGTCGAGCAGCGGGAGCGGGCCGCCGACGCGCTTGAGCTCCGAGGCGGGGCGGAGCGCGACGGCCTTCGCGTCCGGCACCGGGAGCTTCGCCGCGTCGGCCACGAGCTCGCGGAAGTCCAGCGAGCGCTTCGACCTCGCGTGGTGGACCGCGTGCCCCTCGGCGACGCACTCCGCCGCGGGCACGCGCCACCGCCTCGCCGCGGCCGCGACGAGCATGGCGCGCGCCGTCGCGCCCACGCGCCGCAGCGGCTCGTAGCTGCCGCGCACGCTGCGCGAGCCGTCGGTGTTCTGGTCGCCGTACGCCTTGTCGCCGTCGGCCTGCACGACCTTGACGCGCGCCATGTCGGCGCCGAGCTCGTCGGCGACGAGCACCGGCAGCGAGCTGCGGATCCCCTGCCCCATCTCCGACCGGTGGCAGACGATCGACACCGTCCCGTCGGTCGCGATGTGCAGGAACACGCTCGTCCGGAGCCCGGCGGACGCCGGCGCCCTGGCCTCGGCGGCGTCGGCGCGGCCCTCGGCGAGCCCGAGCGCGAGCCCGCCCACCGCGAGCCCGAGCCCCGCGAGGAAAGAGCGGCGGAGGAGGACGACCCGTTGCTGTTCCATCTTCACTCCGTGGGCAGGCCGGCGGCCTTGCGGACCGCCGCCCGGATGCGCGTGTACGTGCCGCACCGGCAGAGGTTGCCGGCGAGCGATCGATCGATGTCCTCGTCCGAGGGCCGCGGGTTCTTCCGGAGCAGCGCCGCGGCGCTCATGATCTGCCCCGCCTGGCAGAAGCCGCACTGCGGGACGCCGAGATCCACCCACGCGCGCTGCAGCGGGTGGTCGCCGGACGGGCTCAGCCCCTCGATCGTCGTGACCGAGGCGCCCGCCGCGCGCCGCACCGGCGTCACGCACGCGCGCACGGTCTCGCCGTCGAGGTGCACCACGCACGCCCCGCAGAGCGCCTGGCCGCAGCCGTACTTCGTCCCCGTGAGGCCGAGCACGTCGCGCAGCACCCAGAGGAGCGGCATCTCCGGATCCACGTCGAGCCGGTGCTCGGCGCCGTTCACCTTCAGGATGATCATGGTCGTGCCTCCTCGGGCGGGCACGCGGCGCCCGCCTTCACCCACGCGTCGATGAGCGCGCCGAAGGCCGCCTGCGACCCCGGCGGCGTCGTGCGGCCGTGCCCCGGCGCCCACCCCCAGGCGACGAGCTCGTCGTGCGCGGCGTGCTCGGCGATCTGCGAGAGCGTCTTGTCGCCGTTGCGCGCGGGATCCTTGATCTGCGCGCAGATCGCCGAGGGCGAGCGGCCCAGCCACGCCATCTCGGCGGGCGCGAGGTGCCAGCCCGGCGCCCCGGGCACGCGCGCGAGCTCGAGGTTCCTGTCCTGGTGGCACGACGTGCACTCCATCGCCACCACCCCGCGATCCCGAGCGCCGCGCTCGACCGGCGGATCGTGGCGCTCGCCGCGATCGCCCTGGCGCGGGACGCCGTCGTGCGGGTGGCAGTTCACGCAGCGCGGATGGAGCAGCACCTTGCTCGCCTCGAGGAAGATCGAGGCCGCGCGCGCGTCGTCGTCCCGGATGGCCGCGAACGCCTCCGGGCCGCGGAGCTCGCCCGGCGCCGCGGGCGGGAGGACCGGCTTCGGCGCCTCCGCGCGCGGCGCGTCGCACGCCGCGGCGAGGAGGGCGACGCCCGCGAGAAAGGAGAGGTGGAGTGGCTGCATCGCTCGGCGCAGACTGCTGGCTTTGCGTCCACGACACAAGTACCGCAGCAACACCGGAACGCCTCCGGTGCATCCCGGGCAACGGATTCAGCGCCGCGCACGTTGTAGCGAGCTGTCACGAGCGCTCCCCGGAGTGCGGCTCCGCGCCACGGCGGCCGGCGCGAGCTCCCTCACGATCCCGGAACGACACCCTCCAGAACGCTGGCTCGCCCCGTGCAAGCCCGCGTCGTCCATGAGCAAGACGGTAGGGATGGGCGAAGCCACACAACCGTCGCCGTGCCTGATCGCCCCAGCCGAGGCAACTTGTCACGTCGCGGCGTCGGACGTGGAGCCTGGGCCTCTTCCGGGCGCGCAGGCGGGGTCGCAGCTCCGGCTCCTCCGCGCGCTCGGCCAGGGCGGGATGGGGAGCGTCTGGCTCGCCGAGCACGTCGCGCTCAGGACGCAGGTCGCGGTGAAGTTCCTCCGCGACACGTACGCGGATCACCCGCTGGCCGTCGAGCGGCTCCGGCGCGAGGCCGAGGCGGCCGCCCGGATCCAGAGCCCCCACGTCGTGCGCGTCTTCGATCTCGGGTGCACCGACCAGGGGACCCCCTACATCGTGATGGAGCACCTCGAAGGCGAGACGCTCCACGACCTGCTCGCGCGGCGCGGGCGGCTGTCGCTCGACGAGACGGCCTGCATCGTGCGCCAGCTCGGCGCGGCGCTGGCCAGGGCGCACGAGGCGGGCGTCGTCCACCGCGACATCAAGCCCGAGAACGTCTTCCTCGTGGCCGGCGAGCGCGATCCGTTCGTGAAGGTGCTCGACTTCGGCATCGCCAAGGACACGGCGGGCGACGCCGAGCGGCTCACCATGACGGGCGCCATCCTGGGGACGCCGCACTTCATGTCACCGGAGCAGATGGCCGGTGGGACGCGGGTCGGACCCGCGAGCGATCTCTGGTCGCTCGGCGTCGTGAGCTACCTCTGCCTGACGGGACGGACCCCCTTCGGCGGCGCCACCATCGCGGCGGTCGCGGTCGCGATCGATCGAGGGCCGCCCCCGCTGCCGTCCCGGCTCGTCCCCGGCCTGCCGCCCGCCATCGACGCGTGGCTCCTCTCGCTGCTCCAGCCGGACCCGGCGCGCCGCGCCCAGAGCGCGCGCGACGTCCTCGACGCGCTGGACGCGGCCCTGGCCGCGCCCCGCGACGCGCGGCCCGCCGCGGCCCGGACGGAGCCCACGCCCGCGCGCGACGCCCTCGCCTCGGGCGAGGGCTTCCCGTCGCTCGTGACCACGTTGCTGCCGTTCGTCCCGCTGGGCCCGGGCTCGCCGGGGCTGCCGGCGCGCAAGCGCGCCTGGGCCGTGGCCGCCGCCGCCATCCTGGGGGCCGGCACCCTGGCCTGGGCCGGCGCTTCCGGTGTGACCCGGGCGGCGCCGGCGGTGCAGCCGGCGCAGATCGCGTCGCTCGGGCTGGGCGGCGACGGGCCGGCCGAGCGCCCCGCCTCCCCTGCCGCCGGGCTGGCCGCGCACTGCGCGCCGGGCGCGTCGCAGCCAGGAGGGCCGGGCGCGGAGCGAACCGGCGCGCCGGACGCGCCGCCCTCCGGAGCGCCGGGCGCGTTGCCCTCCGGAGCGCAGGGCGCGCCGTCCCCCGGCGCGCCGGACGTGCCGCAGGCCGCGCCGCAGGCCGCGCTCGGGGCGCCGGGCGACTCCCTGGCGCCGGACGGCGTCCAGGCGGCGCGCTCCGCCGCTCGATCCGCCCCCGCCGCGCTGCCGGCCGGCAAGAAGGTCACCCACCGCGCGCGCGCGCGCCGCGATCTCGGCTTCTGACAGAGGACACCCATGCACCCGGGGCCCAGGACGCTGTGGATGATTCCCTGCCTGTTCGTCGCGACCTTGCCGCCGAGCGCCACGGCAGCGCAGGCCGACTCCGTCGCCGCGCTGGACGAGAGGACGCGCAGCGAGGCCCGTGAGCTCGTGTACCTGGGCGACGAGCTCTTCGCCCGGAAGAAGCTCGCGGAGGCGCTCCGCGCTTACCAGCGCGCGGAGCAGCTCGTCGCCGTGCCCACGACCTCCATCGAGGTGGCGAAGACGCTCGCCGCGATCGGGCGGCTGAGCGAGGCGCGCGACATCGCGGCGGCGATCGCGTCGGAGCACGCGACCCCGGGAGAGCCGTGGCCGTTCACCCAGGCGCGGCGCCGCGCCGACGCGCTGCGGGCCGAGCTCGACGAGCGCATCCCCCGGCTGCGGGTGACGATCACGCCGGACCCCGGCGGGGCCCCGCTCAAGATCGACGGCCAGGAGGTGGCGCTCTCCGCGGAGGGCGTCCCGATCGATCCGGGCAACCACTGGATCGAGGTCGAGGCCGACGGCTACGTCGCCGTGAGGCAGCGCGTCTACGTCCCGGAGAAAGAGGTCACGACGCTGGACATCGCCCTCACGCCGGAGCCTCGCTCGGGCGGCGCCCCGTGGATCCTCGGCGGGTTCCTGGTCTCGGGCGCGGGGCTCGCGGTGGGGATCGGCGCGGGCGCGGCGTACCTGAGCGAGCGGAGCGACCTCGAGGCGGCGTGCCGGCGGAGGGACGCGGGCTGCTCCGGGGACGCGCGCGCCGGCGCGAACGCGCTGGGCTGGACCTCGAACGTGGGGTTCGGCCTCGCCGTCGCCGGCGCGGCCGTCGGGGGGCTCGCCCTGGGCCTCGAGGGCTCGAGGGCGCCGGCCTCGAGCGTCGCCTGGACCCTCGGGCCCGGCTACATCGGCGTGCGAGGGACGTTATGACGAGGCGCCCCGCCCTCCTCGGCGCGCTCGCCGCGTGGCTCGCGGGCTGCCAGGTCGTCGCCCCGCTCCCCGCCGCCGGGGACGAAGGCGATATCCCCGGGCTCGACGACGTGGCCGCGAGCGCAGGCGCGGACGCGGGCGCGGGCGCGGGCGGCGGCGCGGGCGCGGGCGGCGAGGACGGCGAGGACGGCGACGGCTGCGAGGCGCTCTGCACGGTCTTCGCGGCGCTCTGCCCGCGCGCGATGGCGGAGCTCGAGGGCTGCGCGTCCCTGTGCGCCCTCTGGCCGACGCCGGAGGTCTCCAGCGCGTGCGGAGAGATCGACGCCGAGGGCTCGCTCGCGTGCAGCCTGCAGCAGCTCTACGTCGCGCTGGAGGAAGCGGACAGCGACGAGCGCGAGGACGTCTGTGACGACCTCCTGGATGGCCGCTGTCCGGAGCCCGGGTGCGAGGGCGACGCCGGCGACTGAAGGACCACGGCTCCGAACGGCGCAGCGCGCCGCGGCGCGAGGTGCTACCCCCTCGCGCACCGTGAGCCCCCGCGTTCCGCAGCAGCCGAAAATCACCCCGCCCGCCCGAGGCGGCGCGGCCTCGTCCGCGTCCGCGAGCCCGGTCCGCTTTCCCGAGGAGCTGCCCATCTCGGCGCGGGTGCTCGACATCGCCCGGGCCATCGAGGCGAACCCCGTCGTGATCGTCGCCGGCGAGACCGGCTCCGGCAAGACCACGCAGCTCCCCAAGATCTGCCTGGCCATGGGCCGCGGCCTCTCCGCCCGGATCGGCGTCACCCAGCCGCGCCGCATCGCCGCCACCAGCGTCGCGGCCCGCGTCGCCCGGGAGCTCGGCGTCGAGCTGGGCAAGGAGGTCGGCTACAAGATCCGCTTCTCGGACCGGACCAGCCCGGCGACGTACGTCAAGTACATGACCGACGGCATCGTCCTGGCCGAGATCCAGGGCGATCCGCGCCTCCGCGCGTACGACACGCTCATCATCGACGAGGCCCACGAGCGCAGCCTCAACATCGACTTCCTGCTCGGCTACATCAAGCGCCTGCTGCCGGCGCGGCCCGATCTCCGCGTCGTCATCAGCTCCGCGACGCTCGAGACCGAGCGGTTCTCGGCCTACTTCGGCGGCGCCCCGGTCATCGAGGTCTCGGGCCGCACCTACCCCGTCGAGGTCATCCACCGCCCCCCGGAGAGCGGCGAGGCGGAGCTCGCCGACGCCGTCGCCAACACGGTCGAGGAGATCACCTCCATCGATCCGCGCGGCGACATCCTCGTGTTCCTGCCGGGCGAGCGGGAGATCCACGACACCATGGCCGAGCTCGAGCGCCACGGCCTCCCGCACACGACGCTCCTGCCGCTCTACGGCCGGCTGCCGCAGGGCGACCAGCAGCGGGTGTTCCAGCCGCTCTCCGGGCGGCGGATCGTGCTCGCGACGAACGTCGCCGAGACGTCGCTCACCATCCCGGGCATCGTGTACGTGGTCGACGCGGGGCTCGCCCGCGTCAACCGCTACGTCCCCCGCACGGGCGTCACGCAGCTCCAGATCGAGCCCATCTCGCGGGCGAGCGCCGATCAGCGCAAGGGGCGCGCGGGCCGCGTGCAGAGCGGCGTCTGCTTCCGGCTCTACGCCGAGCAGGACTACCAGGCGAGGCCCGCCCACACCGACCCGGAGATCCTGCGCGTCGGCCTCTCGGGCGTCATCCTGCAGATGAAGGCGCTCGGGCTCGGCGACATCGAGGGCTTCCCGTTCCTCGACGCGCCGTCGAAGCGCGCGATCGACGAGGGCTACCGGGTGCTCGAGGAGCTCGGCGCCCTCGACGACGCGGGGGCGCTCACGGACATCGGCCAGAAGCTCGCGCGGCTGCCGCTCGACCCGCGGCTCGGCCGGATGATCCTGGGCGGCGAGCGCGAGGGGGCGCTCGCCGAGGTGCTGATCATCGCCGCCGCGCTCGGGGTGCAGGATCCGCGCGAGCGGCCGCTCGCGGCGCAGCGGCAGGCCGACGACGCGCACCGGAAGTTCCGGGACGAGGGCTCGGACTTCGCGGGCCTGCTCAAGCTGTGGGCGTTCTACCAGGACGCGCAGGGCCGGCTCACCCAGAACCAGCTCCGCAAGGCGTGCCGCGATCACTTCGTCTCGTACCTGCGCATGCGCGAGTGGGCCGACGTGCACCGGCAGCTCACCCGCATCACGCGCGACATGGGGCTGTCGCCGAACACCGCGCCCGCGAAGGGGGAGGCCATCCACCGCGCGCTCCTGCCCGGCCTGCTCAGCAGGATCGGCATGTGGAACCAGGAGCAGCGGGTGTACCTCGGCGCCCGCCAGACGCGCTTCCAGCTCCACCCCTCGTCGGGCCTCGCGAAGAAGCCGCCCGCGTGGATCATGGCGGCCGAGCTGGTCGAGACCTCGCAGCTCTTCGCCCGCATGGCGGCGGCCGTCGATCCCGCGTGGCTCGAGGCCGCGGCCGGCCCGCTCTGCAAGCGCAGCTACAGCGATCCGCACTGGACCGCGCGCTCCGCGACGGTGACGGCCCGGGAGCAGGTGACGCTCTACGGCCTGCCGATCGCGCGCGACCGCCGGGTCGACTACGGCCCGATCGATCCGCGGGCGTCGCGCCAGATCTTCATCGTCCACGCGCTGGTGCGGCAGGAGTACGCGACGCGCGCGCCGTTCATGGAGGCGAACCGCCAGCTCTTCGAGGAGGTCCGGCGGCTGCGGGACAAGGCGCGGCGGAGCGAGCTGCTCGCGGACGAGCACGCGCTGGAGCTCTTCTTCGACCGGCGCCTGCCCGAGGGGGTGTACAGCGGCAAGACGTTCGAGGCGTGGCGCAAGGAGGCCGAGGCGAGCGACCCGCGGGTGCTCCACCTCGCGCTCGCCGACGTGCTGCTCGACGAGGCCACGGAGCTCACCGAGGAGCGCTTCCCCGACGCGCTCGAGCTCTACGGCGCCTCCGTGCCGCTCACCTACCGCTTCGAGCCGGGCGAGGACGACGACGGCATCGCGCTCGCGCTGCCGCTCGTGCTGCTGCCGCAGGCCGATCCGGACGAGCTCGAGTGGATGATCCCCGGCTGGCACGCCGAGAAGATCGCCCAGCTCCTCGAGACGCTGCCGAAGGCGCTCCGCAAGGCGCTCTTCCCGATCCGGGACGTCGCCCGGGAGCTCGCGGACGAGCTGCGCCCGTTCGAGGGGCCGCTGCGGGCCGCGCTCGCGCGCGCGGTCGAGGAGCGGACGGGCGAGCGCGTGCCGCCCGACGTGTTCCGGCCCGAGGATCTGCCGCCGTACCTGCGCTTCTACTTCCGCGTGCTCGGCGAGGACGGGCGGGTGATCGGCGAGGGGCGCGACCTTTGGGATCTGAAGGATCGCTTCTCGGGCCGCGCGCGCGAGGCGTGGGCGCGGGCCGGCAAGGCGGGCGTGGAGCGGGAGGGGCTCACGTCGTTCGCCGTCGAGGCGCTGCCCGAGCGCGTGCCGGTCGACGCCGGCGGGATCCGGGTGTTCGGCTACCCGGCGCTGGTCGACGCGGAGACGTCGGTCTCGGTGCGCGTGCTCGCCTCGCGGGCGGCGGCCGACGAGGCGACGCGGGGCGGGCTGCGGCGGCTGATCCTGCTCCAGATGGGGGGCAAACCGAGCCAGCTCGAGCAGCCGCTGCGCAGCGCGGTCGCGGTGAGCGGGCTCGGCGCGAAGGTGGCGCCGGGCGAGCCGGGCCTGGCCCGGCAGATCGTGCTGCGCGCGCTCGACGAGGCGTTCCGGCTCGGCGATCCGGCCGCGTTCCCGAGGACGCGGGCCGCGTTCCAGGCGCGCCTGACCGAGGGCCGGGGGACGCTGCAGGGGGTGCTCGGCCGGCTCACGGGGCTCGCGCGGGAGATCGGCGTGGAGCTCGACCGGGTGCAGTCGATGCTCCGGACGATGGCGGGCAAGCCCGGCGCGGCGCGGCCGGCGCTCGACGACGTGCGCACGCAGCTCGACTTCCTGTTCCCGGTGGGGCTCTTCTCGCGCGCGCCGCTCGAGCGGCTCGCGCACCTGCCCCGCTACCTGCGCGCGATGCAGATCCGGCTCGAGCGCCTGCCGAACGGCCCGCAGAAGGACCAGGCCAAGGCCGCGCAGGTGCTGCCGTTCTGGCAGGACTGGCTCAAGCAGAGGGACGCGCTGCGCAAGCGGGGCGTCCCGGCCGAGGAGCTGGAGTCGTTCCGCTGGATGGTCGAGGAGCTGCGCGTGTCGCTGTTCGCGCCCGAGCTGAAGGCGGCGGTCCCGGTGTCGCCCCAGCGGCTTTCGGAGCAGTGGAGGCGCATGCTGGGATAGCGGCGCCCTTGACGACACCGCAGGCGCGCGATCCGAGCCGTTCTTCCACGCCGCGATGTACGGCCCGAAAAAAATGGACCGACCCGTGTCGGCTTTCTCTCCCCGCTTCCGGATGAGGGGGTGAGGCGAGCGGACGGCGGGGTGAGACGCACCCCGGGACCGCTCGCCTGCGCTCAACCCTTGAAAGAAAGTCCTGGGAGCCACCATGAACACCATCGCCTTCTGCCGCAGCCTCTCGCCCCTCGCCTTCGTCCTGCTCGCCGCCGCCCCCGGCTGCGTGGCGTCGAGCGCCGAGACGCAGGACGACATCTTCGCTGAAGGAGCCCTGGAGTCGGACGGCGCGCAGCTCGAGAGCGCCGCCGCCGAGCTGGCGAGCACGCCGGCCGCCGACGGGGACGCGCCCCTGTCGACGACGGCGAGCACGCTCGTCGGCCTCTCCACGGGGTTCTACATCCCTCCGCGCGTCGGGGGCGACGCCGAGTTCGACGGCCACGGGCCGAGCGTGTCGCTCCAGGTCGAGCTCAGCGTCTTCAATGGCAACGAGCTCTGGGCCGCCGTCTCCATGGACGCGCTGGAGACCAAGAGCAACTGGACGCACGCGGAGGGGACCGCCTGGTACCGCCTGTACACCGCGCGCAGCCCGATCGTGGAAGTGGACGGCCCGGGCGACTTCAGCCACTCGTACACGGACACGGACCACGCCCATGACATCTTCTCGTTCGGGCCGGAGAGCCTCGTGAACAAGCTGGACTATGTCGGCGATACGAAGGGCAACGAGGCGGGGACGAGGACGGGGGTCAGGGTGTACTTCAATCCGATCACGATCGTGACGGAGTGACGGGGAGCGGCCCGGCTCCGCTCCGCCGCAGGGACGAACCTGGGTGACCACGATCAGCGGAGCGCGTCGCGCAGCGCCGTGTCGAGCGTATCGAGCACCAGACGCACGCGCGGCACATTGCGCAGCTCCCGGTGGTACGCGAGAAAGACGGGCACCGACGGCAGCTCCGCGTCGACCTCGAGCCGCACGAGCCCCGGCGTCGAGCGCACCGCGGGCTCGGACAGGACCGCGATCCCTTGCCCCTGCAGCGCCGCCTCGAGGAGCGCAAAATGCGAGTTCGACCGCAGGACGAAGCGCTTCGCCCCGTGGGCCACGAGCCACGTCGTCTTCGGCGCTGGCCCCGGCGTCCCTTCGTAGCCGACGAAATCGTGGCGCGCGAAATCGGCCGTCCTCAGCCGCCCGCCCCGGAGCCGCCGCTCGATGTAGCTCGGCGCGGCGTAGAGCCCGAACGGGACCCGCCCGACCGGGCGATGGACGACCGCGGGCGACGACGATTTGCTCGAGCGCATCGCGATGTCCGCCTCGCGCCGCGCGAGGTCGACGACCCGCGCCTCCGAGAGGATCTCCAGCTGGAGCCCCGGATACAGCCGCCGGAGCCCACAGAGGAGCTGCGTCACGGGCCGCACGACCGCGTCGGCCAGCGACACGCGCACGGTCCCGGAGAACGCCTCCTCCCCTCCGTCACGACGGATCGCGCGCAGCCCGCTCTCGATCCGCTCGGCGAGCGCCACGAGCTCGAGCGCGTCGGGCTCGACGGACGTCCCCCCGTTGCTCCGGTGCACCAGCGGCCGCCCGAGCGCCGCTTCCAGCGCGTCGATGCGCCGCGCGACCGTGGAGGTCGAGACCCCGAGCGCCTTGCCCGCGGCGAGGAAGCTGCGATGGCGGTGCAGCGCGAGGAGCACGCGGAGATCGTCCCAGGGCGGAGAGCCTGCGCTTTGCATTCCTGGAAAACGACTTACCACCGATGCCCGTTGTCGACCATCGCGCCGGAGACCATCGTCCAGGCATGAATGCTTTCGATTTCAAGGGCAAGACGGTGCTCGTCACGGGCGCCTCCATGGGCATCGGCGAGGCGTTCGCCCGCGAGCTGTCGCGGCGCGGGGCGACCCTGGTCCTCACCGCTCGCAGCGAAGCGAAGCTGGCCGCGCTCGCCGCAGAGCTCGGCGAGGCGCACGTCTTCGCCGCGGATCTCGCCGCGCCAGGCGCCGCGCAGCGCCTCTTCGACGCCGTCACCGCGAAGGGGCTCGAGGTCGACGTCCTCGTCAACAACGCCGGTTTCGGCGTCTATGGCGCCTTCGGGGACCTCTCCCTGGCGACGCAGCGCGAGCAGGTCTATCTGAACGTCGGCGCGCTCGTCGAGCTCACGCACCTCTTCATGCCCATGCTCGAGCGGCGCCAGGGGGGCGTCATCCAGGTGGCCTCGATGGCGGCCTTCCAGCCGATTCCGTACTTCACGGTCTACGCGGCGACGAAGGCGTTCGTCCTCTCCTTCGGCGAGGCGCTCTGGGCCGAGTACCGCCCGCGCGGCGTGCGCGTCCTCACCCTGTGCCCCGGCGCGACGGAGACGCCGTTCTTCCAGCGCGCCGGCGAGGTCCCGTTTGCCAGCAGGAGGGCGCGGCCGGAGGACGTGGTGCGCCTCGGGCTCGCGGCCTTCGTGGCCGGCCGCGCGACGGTCGTCCACGGCGCCGCGAACAGGATCACCGCGTTTCTCTCCCGCTTCCTCGACCGGGAGCTCCTCGTGAAGGCGATGGCGCGCCTGGGGAAGCCAGCGGCGCCCGAGCTCCCCGGCGCCGCCGGTCGTGCGGCTTGATCGGGTCCGCGCCCCAGGGAACGGGCGAGCGCGGGCCGATCACCCGGCGCAAGGACATGAGATGTGGAGGATGTGGTGGAGGAGAGGGCGGCGGGCGGTTACCGGCATCCGTGCAGGATCTGCAGCAGCGCCTTCCCGTGGAGCGCGCGGCGCGGGGCGATCGCCGGGGGGCGATCGGAGCCGAGCAGCCGCGACCGGAGCGACCTCGACCGGGTCGCGTCGCGCGGCGAGCTCTGCCACGGCGCCTTGCTCGCGCTCGCGGGGTGCGCGAGCGCGTAGCGCAGGAGCTCGTGCGTCCACGGCTCGAACATCGCGAACACCTCGTCCGCGAGCGCCTTGTACCGCGCGCGCGTCTCCGGATCGAGCGTGATGCGCGCGAGCTCCGCGTGATCGGCGTTCACCGCGTGGCCCGACTCGCGCTCGAAGTGGAAGTTGCCGCAGTAGCGGAGCTGCGTCCCGAGGCGCCTCTCCAGCACCTCCGCCAGGGGGAGGATCGCCCCGAAGAGGACGTTGCCAGTCTCCTCGATGGCCTCGATGATGACGAGCCGCTCGAGGCCCGTCGTGCCCTTGATGAGCGCGGTGAGCCGCGCGGTCAGGATCCTGTTCTGTATCGTCTCCTCCCCCCAAAGGAAGCGCATCCACTCCGTGCCCCGCGCCTCCACGTTGTAGCCGAGCTTCTCCAGATCCTCCAGGTACCAAGGCCAGTGGTGGTCGTCCTCGCGCGAGTGCTCGTTGACCATCTCCTGGTAGACGTCCGCTGCGCCCTCCTCCCGCAGCACGAACTTGTTCAGGTCACCGAAGCTCAAGATGAAGTGAGCCATGCACGGATAGAACGCGAGCCGCTCACGCGGATCGAGCTGCTCGTCACGCATCCGCTCGAACAGGGGTAGACGAGCGTATGCCTGCTTCTTCTCGAAAATGTGCCGCAAGACCTGCCGCATAAGCGATCTCCTTTCGGCTGATTGTGTTGGTCGGTGCGATCCCTCTGTTTGTGAAGCCAAGCGTCGTGCGTGCCCCCTGAGGCCCCAAGACGATGGCGCGCCGAAATGGATGCTGTCGGATCTCACCTGGGGTGAAATCCTGCTACGAACCCCCTCCACTACACTCCGAGCTTGATTTCCGAAAATTCACGTCAAACCACCTCAGACGTCATGCAACGTTGGGGGGTGCTTCCACTCGGTAAGGGCACTCTAGCGCAAGTCGGGCGTGAGCTGAATCCGGTATCTTCAGGAAAATCCATACCGACGTGGGGGACGGCGCCCAGGTAGACGAAGTAGCGTCGATGTGCGACATCGTCGCTCGACGTCCGGCCTCGGTTGATGACTCGTCCCGAAGCGCGCCCGAGAGCGCCCATCGACTCACCGCCGAACGTGGGAGTGGGCCCATGTCGCACACCCATATTTCGAGCATGCTTCTGGCGGGTCCCACTCGCTCGCACCTGAGCGATATCGAGCCGGGTGGACGGGCCGGCGACGTCGGTCGCGAGCGCGTGATCAAACAGCTTGAAGAGGGACAGCCGGCGCATGTAACTTGCCGAGTTGTGCCGTGAAAAACCAATTCGACTCAGTCGTGGTGATGGAACCTGAGAGCCGCGCGCTCCCGAAGGGCGCCCCCGTGCGAGACGAGGTCGTGCGGCTGGTCCGTGAGAAGCGCTACGAGGAAGCGCTGGCGGTGCTGTACCAGGCGCGCTCGGAGTCCCCCGGCGATCGCGAGTTGCAGGCGAGCATCGAGCGGATCAAGGAGTTCCTGGCCGGCGCCTACGCCAAGCGGCTCGGCGGCCTCGACAAGGTGGCGGGGCCCATCCCGATGTCCGCGGGTCGCTCGCCCGACGCGCTGCTGGTGGCGCGGTACGTCGATGGCTCGTCGACGTTCGACGACATCGCGCAGATGTGCCCGCTCGGGCGGCTCCGCACGCTGCAGGTGCTGGTCGGGCTCTACACGGGGAGAGAGGTCGCGTCGCCGTTCAGCGAGAGGACCTCGCCGACCGTCGGCGAGAGGACCTCGCCGAGCGTCAGCGAGAGGACCTCGCCGAGCGTCAGCGAGAGGACCTCGCCGAGCGTCAGCGAGAGGACCTCGCCGGCCATCAGCGAGATGACGCCGATGCCCGTGCGGCGGGCGTTCGACACGATGCCCGAGGCCGGCGCGGACATGGCGCCGCCGACCATGCCGGCGCGCGGGGTGCAGCGGCGACCGCAGGAGCCTCCCCCCGACAGCAAGCCCTTCACGCTCCCGGTGGCCGAGAGCGCGGAGGATCGGCGCTACCGCGAGGCGTTCGCCCGCGGCACCGCCGCGTTCGTGCAGCGCCGCTACGCCGAGGCGATCGAGGCCTTCGAGGCCTGCGCGCGCATGCGCCCGGGCGACGCGGGGGCGTCGGTCATGCTGCGCCGGGCGCAGCGCGAGCGCGACCTCGGAGGCTGATGGGGATGCCCATCGTCGTGGTCGCCGATCCCGATCTGCGCGAGCGCATGCGGTGCATCCGCGTCATCGCCGGGCAGGCGCCGGTGAGCGCCCTCGGCGCGGCCACCTGGGAGGAGCTCGAGCAGGCCCTCGACGGCGCGCCGCACGCGGAGCTCATCATCTACGCGCCGGCGCTCCCGGGCGAGCCGGAGGACGCCGTCGCGCGGCTCCTCCGCCGCACGGCGCGGCTGGTGCTCGCCGTGAACGACGGCGACGAGGTCCCGGACGCGGCGAGCACCACGCGCGTCGCGTGGCCCATCGCCGAGGAGACGCTCGTCCTCATGGCGCACGCCGCGGGCGCGCAGTCGGCGCCGCTCGGGATGAACTTCGTGCCCGTCGACTTCTTGCAGATGATCTGCATGTCCGGCGACTCGCACGTCCTCGTGGTCAGCAACGACAGCGCCGACGTCGGCCTGATCGAGGTGCGGCGCGGCCAGGTGTGGACGGCGTTCGACGGGCTCGGCGTGGGCGAGGCGGCGTTCGCCCGGCTCATCCGCCCGGAGATGCGGGTGCGCGTCACCCCGGCCGTGGGCTCGACGAAGGAGCGCACCATCTTCAAGGATCTCTCGGAGCTCCTGCTCGACTCGCTGCGCCGCATCGACGAGGGCAGCGTGGAGGCGCCGCCGCCGATCTCCTCGCGGCGCATCGAGATCGCGATCTCCTCGCCGGAGCAGATCGCGTCCCGCATCAAGCAGCTCAACGCCGACGCGCGGCGCCTCTTGATGGAGCGCAGCTACAGCGAGGCGGCCCGCGTCCTCACCGACCTCTCCGCGCTCGATCCCGCCTCCAGCCTCGTGCGCGCCAACCTGGAACAGCTACGCAAGCTCGGATACCCAAGATGACCCGATCCATCGCATTCGCCAGCCTGAAGGGCGGAGTGGGAAAGACCACCGTGGCGCTCAACTGCGCCTTCGCCTTCGCGCGCCGGGGCGCGCGGACCCTCCTCGTCGACACGGATCCGCAGGGCGCCATCGGCATGTCGCTCGACGGCGTCGGCGACCGCGCCGGCCTGGCCGCGAACCTCGCGCGCGGCGGCCCGCCGCTCGAGGGCCTGGTGAAGACCCGGCTCCCGGAGCTCTGCCTCCTGCCCATGGGCGTCGTCGACGCGCTCGACGAGGATCGCTTCGCCGTGGTCGCGCGCGACGCCAACATCCTGGGGCGCATCCTGGAGCACAGCCAGCGCGACTTCGACCTGGTCCTCTTCGACACGCCGGCCGGGCTCGGCGGGATGTCGCGCCTCGCGCTGGAAGAGGTGGACAGCGTCATCGCCGTGGCGCAGTGCGAGCCGCTCGCGCTCCGGGCCCTGCCCCGGCTGCTCGAGCTCCTGGCGAAGCTCCGCGAGATCGGCTCCGCCTGCGCCCTGCTCGGCGTGGTCGGCACCATGAGCTCGTTCCGCGACCCGGTCCTCTTGGCCTCGCTGGAGGAGCTGTGGTCCCTCTACCGCGATCAGGTCTTCGACACCGCGATCCCGCGCGACGGCACGTTCCTCCAGGCGAGCCGCGCGGGCGTGCCGCTCGGCCTGCTCAGCCGGCGCCCGCCGGCGGTCGCCGCGGTGTTCGACAAGCTGGTGGCCGAGATCGAGGAGCGCCTCGGCCCGGCGGAAGGAGGAGGGGACAATGACGGTCCGATCCGTCTCGTGGACTGACGCGCAGCGGGTGTCGTCGCTGCTCGAGCGGGTGGGCGCGCCGCGGTCGCGCGAGCCCGCGGCGCTCGTGCGCGCCATGGGAGACGCGCGCGCCGGCGCGCCCGGGAGGGCGGCGCCCGCGCCGGCGAAGGCCGCGCCTCCGGCGCCGAAGGAGGTGCCGCGCCTCGTGCAGACCTCCGACAACCCGTCCGACCGGCTCGACGCGCTCGTCGCCTGGACGCTCGCCCATCACGCGTGCGCGGGCGCCTTCGTCGCCGACGACAACGGCCTCACGCTGGCGGCGCACGGCATCTCCGAGGCGCACGTGTCCCTCGTGGGCCCGCTGCTGTCGGCGCTGGTCGGCGTCCGCACCGTCCCCGGCGTCGACGCCACCGCGGGCGCGCTCTGGCTGGGCGCGCAGATGATGTCCTGGGTCGAGGCGCGCACGGCGCGCGGGGGCTTCTGCCTCGGGACGGTGGGCGACGAGGCACTCTCCACGCGGGCGTTCGAGCAGCTCAAGGAGGCGCTCGAGACGACCGTGCGCGGGCTGTAATCTATCCGGATGGTTCAACGCGGGCGCGCGCGCCCAGGAGCGACCGAAGCACGATGATCGACACCAAAGTCCTCGAGGCCGCAGTCCATGATCTCCGCAACATCCTCCGCGACGGCTTGCTGGCCACCGACATCTGGGACCGCACGGCGGGCCTGTCGCTCGCCGGCTTCAACCAGCAGCCGGTGGCGGTGGCCCTCTTCACGCGCATCACCGAGGAGCTGGACAGCTCGCTCCGTGACTCGAGCTTCCCGCCGCTCGGGCGGTATTACCTGCTCGACATGGCGGGCAACCACACCGTCGTGGTAGTCAACCACGGGAACCTGCTCCAGGGCATCCTGGTGGACAACAAGCGGGCGAACCTGGGGATCCTCATCTCCGTGGCCATCCCCCGGATGCTCGACACCGTCGCCCAGGCGATCGAGCGCTGAGCAGCTCGGCCCTCCCGGCCCGGTCCGGCGCGCTACTCGCGGTGCCACGCGACGATCGCGTTCGCCAGGGAGCCCAGCACGCCCACGGCGTAGACCACCCTGGCGTGCTCGGGCGAGGCCGCCGCGATCACCGCGCTCGCCGCGCACAGCGCGGCCGATAGCCAGCTCGCCTTCGGCAGGCCCGGCGCGGCGGTGGCGTGGACCGTCGCGAAGAGGAGCAGGTCGGTCGCGAGCGCGCGCTCCAGCGGCTCGTCCGTGATCACGGCGAGCCCCCGGTGCAGGAGCATCGCGCCGCACAGCACCTTCACCACGTGGCCGATCCGCCGGTTCACCGCGTTCTTCGAGAGCGGGCGGCGGAAGATCCAGAGCAGCGAGAGCGCCGAGGACGCCGTGACGCAGCCCATCCCGAGCAGGTGCGCGGGGCGGGCCACGTGGACGAAGCGGCCCAGCGCGAGGGTCGCCATCGCGACGGCGACGGCGACGATCGCGAGGCCGAACCGGATGCGCTCTCGCCTGGAGACGGTGAGGTCGAGATCGGAGCTCCTCGCGAGCTGGTCGGCGAGGGCGTCCAGCAGGTCGTCGAGCCTCGGCCACCGCTCCTCGGGGCGGGCGCGGAGCCCCCGCGCGAGCGCGCCCCGGACCCACGACGGCACCTTCGAGCCGGGCGGCGCCGGGCTCAGGAGATCTCGCCGCGCGCGGTCGAGCCGCGCGTGGAGGTCGCCGCCCTCGAAGGGCAGCTCGCCGTAGAGCGCCTCGTACATCGTGGCGCAGTAGCTCCACTGATCGCTCTCCGCCGTCGCCGGCGCCCCGCTGGCCTGCTCCGGAGCCATGTAGGCCGGCGTCCCCATGAACGCGCTCCCGGCCGTGAGGGGCGCGCGGAGCGGGTCGGTCCCCGCGACACCGACGCCCGGGCCGCCGGAGGGCAGGGAGACCTCCTCGAGTCCTGGGCGCGCGATGCCGAAATCGGCGATGCGCGCCCGGCCGTCCTTGCCGATCAGGATGTTGTCCGGCTTGACATCGCGGTGGACCAGCCCCTCCCGGTGCGCCGCCGCGAGGCCGCGGCCCGCCTGGATCCCCGCGGCGAGCACGGCCTCCCACGCGCGAGGCCGCTCGCCGCAGAGGTCGCGGAGCGTGCGGCCGTCGACGAACTCCATCGCGACGAACACGCCCTCGCCGTGCTCGCCGATCTCGTAGATGGGGACGACGTTCGGGTGCGAGAGCCTGGCCATCACCTGCGCCTCGCGCACGAGGCGGGCCCGGCCTTCGGGATCGACCCTCCCGGGCGCGATGAGCTTCAGGGCGACGCGGCGGTCGAGCTCCGCGTCGTACGCCGCGTAGACGATGCCCATGCCGCCCTGGCCCACCCGGGAGAGCACCGTGAACCGCCCGATGCGCGCGCCGGGGCTCAGCGCCTCGTCGCGCGCGGAGAGCGCGACGGCGGCGCCCTCCAGGAACCCGCCCGGCTGCGCGCCGTCGCACTGGACGAGGCTCCACACCTCCCGGAAGAGGTCCGGGCGACCCGCGCACCGGGCCTCGAGGAACGCCCGGCGGAGGTCGTCGCGCTGATCGAGCGCGGCCTCGAAGAGCGCCTCGACCTCGCCCGGATCAGGGCGGGGGCTCATCTCCGCCGCGCAGCGCCCGGTAGAGCCACGCCCTGGCGAACCGCCACTCACGCTCGACCGTGCGCGCCGTCACGCCGAAGATCTCGGCGATCTCGGCCTCGGTCAGGCCGGCGAAATAGCGCAGCATCACGATCTCGGCCTTGCGCGGGTGCTCCCGGCTCATGGCGCGGAGGGCCTCGTCGAGGGCGATCAGGTCCTCGAACGGGAGATCGATGGCGATGGGCAGCGCCTCGATGGCCTCCGCCGGCGCGCGCTCCTGATCGCCGCCCCGCTTGAGGGAGGCCTTGTGCCGCGCATGATCGACGAGCAGATCGCGCATGGCCCGGGACGCGGCGCCGAAGAAATGGGCGCGGCTCTCGAACCGAGGCTCCCCCTCCCGGAAGAGCTTCACGTAAGCCTCGTGGACCAGGGCGGTGGGGCCGAGCGTCTGCCCGGCGCGGAGGTGGCGGACCCGGGCCAGGGCGATGGCCTTGAGCTCGGCGTAGACGGCGTGAAGGAGCGCGTCCGTGGCGTCCTTCTGGCCGCCCTGCGCCGCGTGGAGGAGCACCGTGATCCCCTCGCCGGCGCCCGGCCGGGGTGCGCGTCGATCGCTCGCGGTCATGGATGCTCCTCGCTCGGGCCCGAGCCTACACCAATCCGCCGGCCTGGCGAACGCGAGCGTGCGCTATGTCCCCCCGAGGCGCCGCGTTGCCGCCCGCGCGCGGCGCGGCGTCGTCAAAGGCGCGGTCCGGGCTGGCGACGCGAGCCGCCTGTCTCGCCCGGGAGCCGCCTATCTCGCCCGGACGAGCGGCGTGTCCACGAGGTGCTCGGACAGGAACCACACCTGCATCTCGTTGACGCGCACGATCCCGCTGACGAGCAGGTCGTTCGTCCCCTCGTCCCCGCACTCGGACGCCTTGCTGGCCGCCTCGCGCGCCTCGATCAGGATCTGCTCGTGCGCCTCCAGCAGCCGCGAGAGCTGCACCGGGACCTCCTCGCGCCCTCGCGGGGGCCGCTCGATCCGCGTCATCTCCGCGACGTCGTGCGGCATCGCGATCGCGACCCCGCCGAGCGTCTGCACCCGCTCGGCCAGGTCGTCGACGAGCTTGGCCTGCTCCGCGTAATGTTTGTCGAGCAGCTCGTGCAGCGAATAGAAGGTCGCGCCCGACACCTGCCAGTGGTGCTTCTTGTACATGTCGCGCAGGGCCAGCGTGTCGCACAGGATCTGGTTGAGCGCCTCGACGCTCGCCGCGCGCACGTCGTCGCTCAGGCCGAGCGGGTAGCGCGTGAGCGCGCCGTACGGCTGAATCTCCTCGCCGCGCTGGCGCAGGATCGGCCGGGACTCGGGCGGGCTCCCGCCGTCGCCGGCCGGCTGCTGCCCGATCGGCTGCTTCTTCTGGGCCTCGATCGTCGTCTTCTGGGCCTCGGTCATCGTCGCCATGTCACACCTCCCCGTCAGACCTCCATCGCGTTCGACGCGCGCGATCGCAATCCCTCCCGCAGGGGCAGGCGCTCGCCCGCGACCCGGCGCCGAGGCGCGCGGAGCTCGGCCTGCGCGTCGCGAGGACGCCCGGCGCCGTCCGCCGGCCGGGCTCGTCCACCGCGACCCGAAGCCGGGCGACCTGCGGGCTCGAGGGCGGCGCGCTCGCTCGGTCGCGGAGCGCGCGGACGGCGACGCGTCTTCCTGGAGAAGCTCGGTCTGGCCAGGCTGCCCGGCCACGACGAGCGGGACGGAGAAGAGGGCGGCATTCCAGCGCTACTCGGCGCCCTGCGGGTCCACGCAGTTTTGTCGCGCTCGCCAGGAGTCATCCCAAGTAAGCTGAGCGCTCCCTTCCAACCTCGTGACCGAACACAGAGAGGCAGCGCCATGATGCGGTCGTCCGTTGTCCTGATCCCCCTCGCGACCCTCGCCTTCGCGATCTCGTGCAGCAGCGAGAGCGACAAGCCACCTCCAAGGCAGGGAACCCAGATCTCGAGCACCGGTGTCACGACGGGTGGAGGATCCGACGGCGGCGGCGGACACGGCGGCCTCGGCGGACAGGGCGGCTCCGGTGGACAGGGCGGTGTCGATGGGCAGGGCGGCGGCGGACACGGCGGCCTCGGCGGACAGGGCGGCTCCGGCGGGCAGGGCGGTGTCAATGGGCAGGGCGGCGGCGGATACGGCGGCCTCGGCGGACAGGGCGGCTCCGGCGGACAGGACGGCGGCCCGAGTGGACCGGGAGGCGCCGGCGGACAGGGAGGCGTCGATGGGCAGGGCGGCGGCGATACCACGCCGACCTGTACCAACGGCGTGAAGGACGGCGACGAGACGGCTGTCGATTGCGGCGGCACCTGCGCGCCCTGCCGTGACGGAAGCGCGTGCTCGGTGCCCGGAGACTGCCTCTCACGGCGATGCGAGGAGGGCGGCGGCGGCAACGGCGGCGCCGGCGGCAGCGGCAGCGGCGGCAGCGGTGGCCATGGCGGTAGCGGCGGCGGCGCCGTGTGCGTGGCGGCGGACTGCGCGAACGGCGTGAAGGACGGCGACGAGACCGGCGTCGACTGCGGCGGCGGCGCCGCGCCGCGCGGCGACAACCCGGCGTGCCCGCCTTGCGCCGACCTCCAGGCGTGCACGGTGGGGTCGGATTGCGCGTCGCTGAGCTGCGTGGGCGGCATATGCCTGTCGCCGAGCTGCAGCGACGGCGTGAAGAACGGGACCGAGACCGACATCGACTGCGGTGGGCTCTGCGCCGGTTGCCCGCCCGCCGCGGCCTGTGTCAGGTCGACCGATTGCCGCGAGCTGGTCTGCGCCAACCAGGTCTGCTTGCCGCCGAGCTGCAGCGACGGCGTGAAGAACGGGACCGAGACCGACATCGACTGCGGCGGGGCGGCGTGCGGCGCCCGGTGCCCTGCGGGGCAGCGGTGCAGCACCAGAGACGACTGCACGACGTCGATCTGCAGCGGCAGCGGCGCGAATCGCACCTGCGCGTGCCCCGAGTCGATGGTGATCGTGCCCGTGGCAGGCGGCGGGAGCTACTGCATCGATCAGTACGAGGTGACGAAGGCGGAGTACAACAGCTTCTACCAGGCGAACCCCCCGGTGATCGCCGGGTTGCCGCCCGCGTGCGCCGGCAACATCTTCCGGCCCTCGGGCGGGTGGCCCTTCACCGACGGGAGGGAGCCCGTCACCTACGTCGACTGGTGCGACGCCTTCTCGTACTGCAGCTACAAGCTCAAGCACCTCTGCGGCAAGATCGGGGGCGGCGCGATCTCGCCCGAAGCCTTCGACGATCCCACGCAGAGCGAGTGGTTCAACGCGTGCTCCGGTCAGGGCGTGAGCGACTACCCGTACGGCGACGAGCACGACGAGAGCAAGTGCGTGGATAACCCGGAGGAGCTCATCTCCAGGAAGCCCGGGCCGCCCAACCCGAGCCCGCCCGTCCCGACGTGCGAGGGGGGCGTGACGGGCCTGTACAACATGAGCGGCAACGTGGCCGAGTGGGAGAACTCGTGTGACGAGCAGGGCAACTGCCATATCCGCGGCGGCTCGATCAGCTCCGGCGCGGACCATGCCCTCTGCGGCGTCAAGCCGCCGGAGAAGCCGGAAGACCCGAACGAGAAGCCGCCCACCTGGCCGCGGCGCGACAGCAGCAGCCCTCACATCGGCTTCCGCTGCTGCCTTTGAGCACCTGAGCTCCGCGCATCCAGGCGCACAGCGCGCCGGGGGACCACCCCGGCCGCGCTGCCTGCGACGGCTCCCCGACGCCGCGTCCCCCCGGGCTCGTCCCCGGCGCCGCGTCGAGCCGGCGGGCTCCGGGAGAGGGGGCGCGCCGCGGCAGCCGGCCCCACGGCGGGCCCTCTCCGCACGGCACGCCGCCCCTGTCAGAGATCAGCGCGTCGCCTCGGGGTCGCAGCCGTAAAGGACGTCCACCTGCGCCCCGGCGTCGGCCTGGACCGTCTGGCACGCGTCCGGACACAGCTTGATCGTGTCGCTCTCGATGTAGAAAGAGCCCGCCTCGCAGGCGTCCACGCCGGCCACCTGCTTGAACGATCGCGCCTCGCTCCCGTCGCCGGGCGTGTACTGCACGACCACGGTCGCGAGGTCGATGATCTCCCCGGGCGGCGAATCCGGCACCTCGAACTCGCAGTCGACCACCGCGCCGGTGATGACGCCCTCCGCGATCGCCTGGAACACCACGTCATAGGAGCTCGTCTCGCAGAGCGGGAACCGCAGCCCGCCGGACCGCCTGCTGAGCGCCTGGTAGCCGGTGCCGGGCGCGACCGCCGTGCCGCACGTGCCAAGGACGGTGTCGCCCTCCGGCGGGTACGCGTCCGTCGCGGGGGAGTTCTCGCTGAGCCCGACGATGCTGTGGAAGATGTAGTTGGGCGCGCTCGCGTCGCCGAAGACCCGCGGCTCCAGGCCGAGCAGCATCTCCTCGACGCGCGCGGCGACGTCCTCCCCGGCCTCCGCGGTGTTGCGATCATCGAGGTAGACGTTGCGCTCGAGGTGGCTTGTCTGGCAGCCCACGTTGTCGTCGGTGATCACGACGAACACCTTGAGCGAGTCGGCGCGCGTCCACTCCGACCAGCCGAGGGGCGCGGCGCCGTACTCGTCGACCACGCCGCCGCTGTAGCTGGCGAGCATGTTGCAGATCGCGTTGTGGCTCCGGTTCTCGTAGCTGTAATGATAGAAGGTGGGCGGGTTGTTCCCGGGCTGCTCGGGGATGGGGTCGCAGCTCGCCGCGCTGAGGGGGGCGCCGATGCACACAGAGTCTCCGACGTTCGGGTCGCCGTGCTGGGCGAGCATGATGACGCGGTAGTCGATGCCGCTCGCGGCGATGATCGCGGCGAAGCTGTCATTGATGTTGTTCTGTACGCTGATGATCTCGTTCGCCATGCTCTCCGAGTTGTCGATCATGAAGATGATGTCGACCGGCCGCTTGGTGAGCGTCGCCTCGGCGACCGTGGCGACACACGCCGTGTCCGGCGTGACCGGTGGAGCGCCTCCGCTGCCGCCTCCGTAGCTCAGCCCGCCGGCCTCACCGCTGCCGCCGCCATCTGCGCCGTCGCCGCCGCCGGCGCCGCTTCCGGCGGTCGCCCCGTCATCGCCGCCGTCGCCGCCGCCGCCGACTCCGTCACCTCCACCGACGCTCCCGCCGGCCGCCGCCCCGGCGTCGCCGTTCGACCCGGAGCTGCTGGAACAGCCTGCCGCGCCGGCCATGGCCAAGAGACCGAGCCCAAGAAGCGGAATCAACAGGGTAGACCTGGAGAGCATCACATGAACCTCGAGCGCTAGGGCGCAAGAGCGCGCCATACTAGAATGCACGAACACGACACGATGTCGTGAGTGAATTTTTGAATCGCATGCAATTTTTTCTTTCGACGGCTGTCGCGCGACGTGTCGTGAGACGTGCGCTCATGGCCGTTGTCCTCCCTTCGCCAGCGAGCCTCGAAGGGATGCGGTCCGGGGCGTGACTCCGCTTCACCCGTGTACGCGCACGGGCGACGCGAGGCGGGGTGCGCGAGCCCACATGGATTGAGGAGCCGAGGAAGCGAGGAGCGCGCGGCGCGGCCGGCCGGGCCAGGGGACCTCTGGCGCGGGGGGCGGGCGCCGCGCGGAGAGGGGGCGTCGCGGCGGGCTCCTCGGAGCTTCCGCGGCCGCTCGATGGTCTCTGCACAATGCGCCCCTAGGATGCAGGATATGAGCGTACGTCATGGCTTTCCCCCCATCGGCATCGATGCGATCGCCCTCAGCGTCCCCCGCCGCTTCGTCGAGCTCGGCGAGCTCGCCGAGGTCCGGGGCGTCCCGCCGTCCAAGTACCTGACCGGCCTGGGCACCCGCCGGATGGCGATCGCGGCGCCCGATGAGGATCCGATCACCCTCGCGGCCAACGCGGCCCGCCGCCTGTTCCAGCGCTCGGGCGCGAGCCCTTCGGACATCGGGCTCTGCGTCGTGGGCACCGAGACCGCCGTGGATCACTCGAAGCCGGCGGCCTCCTTCGTCCACGGCCTGCTCGGGCTGCCGAGCGCGTGCCGGGTCTTCGAGGCGAAGCACGCCTGCTTCGGCGGGACCGCGGGGCTGCTCAACGCGGTGGACTGGATCGCGTCCGGCTCGGCGCGGGGGCGCGCCGCGCTCGTCGTGTGCTCGGATGTTGCGCGCTACGCGCTGGGCTCCGCGGGCGAGCCGACGCAGGGCGCCGGCGCGGTGGCGCTGCTCGTGCGCGAGCGCCCGCGCCTCCTGGAGATCGAGGTCGGCCGGACCGGCTCGTACGCGCGCGACGTCTACGACTTCTGGCGGCCGCTCCACCACAAGGAGGCGCTCGTGGACGGCCACTTCTCGGTGCAGTGCTACCTCGACGCCCTGGCCGGCGCGTACGAGGAGTGGCGCCGCCTGGGCGGGGACGGCGAGCCGCTCGCGCGCACCTGCTACCACGTCCCCTACGGCAAGATGGCCCGCAAGGCCCACCGGCATCGGCGGATGATGGACGGGCTGAGCGAGGAGGCCGCGGACGAGAGCTTCGCCGTCGAGGTGGAGCCGTCGCTCGATCTGCCGGCGCGGATCGGCAACATCTACACGGGATCGCTCTACCTCGCGCTGGCGTCGCTGCTCAACGCGGAGGCCCGCGCCCTGGAGGGGCGGCGCATCGGGCTGTTCAGCTACGGGTCAGGCTGCTGCGCAGAGTTCTTCGCGGGCAGGATCGGGCCGGAAGCCGGGGCGTTCGCGGCGCAGCTCGAGATCGAGGCCCCGCTGGGAGACTGCCGCCGCGCCTCCGTGGCCGAGTACGAGGAGCTGCGCAGGAACGACGAGGCCGCCGACCGGCGGCCGGCGCCGGAGAAGGCGGAGCGCGGCGGCGCGAGCCTGAACAGCCGCGCCGTGTATCTCGGGCTCGATTCGAGCGAGCGGCGGGTCTACGCGAACGAGTGAGCGGCAGGGCCGGCAACCCGACCCAGGTTGAGGCAGGGGGGCAACTTCACCCAGGTTGGGCCGGCAACCCGACCCAGGTTGAGGCAGGGCAACCTCACCCGGGTTGGGCCTGCGGCACCAACCCGACCCAGGTTGAGGCCGGGCAGGGCACCAACCCGACCCAGGTTGAGGCCGGGCAGGGCACCAACCCGACCCAGGTTGAGGCCGGGCAGGGCAACCTCACCCAGGTTGGGCCTGCGGGGCCTGCGCCTCACCCAGGTTGAGGAACTCCCCCCGGCCGCCCGCCGCGACGAGCACGCGGACCATGCCGTCAGGAGCCGATCTTTCCAGCTCGTCTGCCATCTCCTCCGTGACAGGTGCCAGCGACCTCAGAAGCTCCGCCAGCGCCGAGCGCGCCAGCACGCCGGCCAGCACCGGCGTGCGCTCGCCGGTGCTCAGGGCTCTGCGGAGCACCCGCTCGGGATCGAGCGCCCTGTTGCGCTGCTGCAGGCCGAGCGCGATCAGGTACCCGGTCGGCTCGCGCAAGCTGAGCACGTAGGCGGCGAGCGAGGCGCCCGCGCCCTCGCGCGCCGCCTCGCGCAGCAGGCGCGCCAGCGCCGGACGGTATGCTGCGAGCAATTCGGCCCGCTCGTCATGCTCGGTCATGCTCGCCCTGCCCTTTCGCGACGATGGCGATCGTCATGAGAACGCGCGTCGGCGACATGCCCGTCTCGCTGACGACGAGACGGACGGCCTCACCGCGAGCGCACGCCCTCCGGAACTCCTCGAGGATGTGCAGCAGCTGCTGCACCGTGAAAAATGCCGCGATCCGCGCCTCGTCGCGCGGCCTGCGCCGGGAGACCGGCGGCAGCCCTCCGCGCGACAAGGCGCGGCGGAGCGCCCGCAGGGCGCTGAACTCCGGCGCGTTCAACGGATTTTCCGTCGATCCATATGTCGGGACCATGTACCTCCAGCGAGGGCCCCTGCCCTCACTGTTCCTTGTTCCGGCCACCCCGCCGCGCGTGTCACGGAATCAACCGAGACCGCGCCCTTCCGGACCGGAGCGACGAGGCAGGGCGAAGAAGACCACCCCCCGACGCCTGAGCCCCCCGGCCGCTCCTCCCCCTCGCCGCCGAGACGGTACGGCAGAGCTCGCCCGTGCGAAGGCCCCCCCGGGCCCCGGGCGCGTGGCCGGAGCGACCCGCGGCCCCCTCAGCCGGCGGCGCGCGCGCCCCGCCCCGCGCGCGCCGCCGTGGGCACCGCGCGGCCGGCCAGCGAGAGCAGCGCGTGGAGCCCTCCCGACACGAGAAACCCGACGAACCACGCATACGCGTAGATCGAGCGCAGCACCTCCGGCACCGCGTCCTTCATCGAGGGGACGGCCTCGGCCAGGAACCCGGGCAGGTTGATGAGCACGCCGACCGCGAGCGCCGCCATGGCCCGCCAGTTCACCCCGGCCTGGAACTCGTACGCGCCGCCGCGCCGGTACAGGTCGTCGACCTCGAGCCGCATCTTCCGGAGCAGGAAGTAGTCGGCGATCAGGATCCCGCCGATCGGCCCGAGGAGCGCGGAGTAGCCGACGAGCCACGTGAAGATGTACCCCTTCGACGACTCGATGAGCTTCCACGGCAGGATCGCCGCCCCGAGGATCGCCGTGATCACGCCGCCCGCCCGCGCGGAGATGCGGCGGGGGGCGAGGTTGGAGAAGTCGTTGGCCGGCGACACGACGTTGGCCGCCAGGTTCGTCGACAGCGTGGCGACCGACAGGCCCAGCATCGCGAGGACCATGACGAAGGCGCCGCCGATCCGCGCGACCAGCTTCACCGGATCCCAGAGGAGCTCCCCGAAGATCACCGGCGTGGCCGACGTGACCGCGACGCCGATGAACGAGAGCAGCACCATGGTCGCCGGCAGCCCGAGCGCCTGCCCCACGGCCTGATCGCGCTGGGTGCGCGCGTACCGCGTGAAATCCGGGATGTTCAGCGAGAGCGTCGCCCAGAACCCGACCATCGCCGTGAGGCCCGGCGCGAAGACGGAGAGAAACTGCCCCTCGGGGATCCTGGACGGCTGCGACAGCATCGGGCCGAACCCGCCCGCGCGCGCGTACGCCCACCCGAGCAGCACGAGGCCCATCACGAGGAGGAACGGCGCCGCCCAGCTCTCGAGGAACTTGATCGACTCCGTGCCCTTCAGGATGAAATGGAGGTTGATCGCCCAGAACACGGCGAACCCGAGGAGCTCCCCCGGGTGGATGCCGATCGCCCCCTGGAACGCCGCCGAGGTGAGCGGCGCCTCCACCGAGGGCGCGAGCGCGACGAGGAGCTGCCAGAGCGCCTGCCCGCCGAGCCACGTCTGGATGCCGAACCACCCGCAGGCGACCAACGCGCGCAGCACCGCGGGCACGTTCGCGCCCATCACGCCGAACGACGCGCGCGCGAGCACCGGAAACGGGATGCCGTACCGGGTCCCCGCGTGGGCGTTCAAGATCATCGGGACGAGCACGATGAGGTTGCCGAGCGCCACGCACGCGAGCGCCTGCTGCCAGCTCATCCCCTGATCGATCAGCCCGGAGGCCATCGTGTACGTCGGGATGCAGACGGCCATCCCGACCCAGAGCGCCGCGAAGTGCCACAGCTTCCAGGTGCGCGCCGCCTCCGGCGTGGGCGCGAGATCCTCGTTCGTCAGCGACATCGATGCTCCTCCCTGCCCCTCCGCCGGCGCGTGCGCGTGCGCGGTCGTCAGGCTCCAGGCCGGCGGGTGAGGAGCCCTGGATCACGAGCTCCGTGCGCGGGCGGTCGTCTCCAGACCGCCGGGCACGAAGTCTGTCCCCTTCTGGACACGGTCGTTCCACGTCTCGGGCGGCTTGCCCGAGGGCACCTCCTTCATCGTGATGCACCCGGACACCGGGCACACCAGCGCGCACAGGTTGCAGCCGATGCACTCCTCCTCGTCCACGAACGGGACGCGCGACGGCGGCGCCACCCCGCTCGGGTTCGCCGTCACGACGCGATCCGGGATGGCCCTCGGGAAGCGCGTGTGGCCCGCCGCGCGCGCCTCCTCCTCCGTCCTCCCGGGCAGGTGGATGCACTGGTGCGCTCCATCCATGCACGCGACGTGACAGAGCTGGCAGCCGATGCACTTCTCGGCGCTGATCTCGGCGACCACGCGGTAGGAGAGATCGAGCTCGCCCCACTCCCTGAGCTGCGGGACAGCCCGGCCGCGGAGCTCGCTCACCGAGCGCATCCCGTGATCGTCGAGCCAGTCGCTCAGCCCCTCGATCATCTCCTCGACGATGCGGTAGCCGCGGTGCATCACCGCGGTGCACACCTGCACGCTGGTCGCGCCGAGCGCGATGAACTCCGCGGCGTCGCGGGAGCTCGCGATGCCGCCGATGCCCGAGAGCGGCAGCCGGCCGATCTCGGGGTGGCGCGCGAGCTGGCCCAGGAGGTGGAGCGCGATCGGCTTGACCGCAGGCCCGCAGTAGCCGCCGTTGGTCGACGCGTCGCCGACGCGCGGCAGCGGGACCATCCGCTCCAGGTCGACGCCCATCACCGACTTGATGGTGTTGATCAGCGAGATGCCGTGCGCCCCGGCGCGGAGCGCGGCCTCGCCCGGCGCGACGATGTCGCCGACGTTGGGCGTGAGCTTCACGATGACCGGCGTCGTCGCGAGCTCGACCGCCCAGCGCGCGATCTCCTCGAGGACCGCCGGCTCGTTGCCGACGGCCGAGCCCATGCCGCGCTCGCACATGCCGTGGGGGCAGCCGAAGTTGAGCTCGAGCCCGTCGGCGCCCGTGTCCTCGGCCTTGCGGATGATCTCCCGCCACTCGTCCCGCGTCTCGACCATCAGCGAGGCGATGAGCGCGTGGCCCGGGTACCGCCGCTTGACCTCGCGCATCTCCCGCAGGTTCACGTCGAGCGGCCGGTCGGTGATGAGCTCGACGTTGTTGAGCCCCATGAGCCGCATGTTGCCGTGATCGATGCCGCCGAAGCGGCTCGACACGTTGACGATGGGGTTTCCGAGCGTCTTCCAGACGGCGCCGCCCCAGCCCGCGTCGAACGCCCGCCGGACCTGATCTCCGGTGTTGGTCGGCGGCGCCGACGCGAGCCAGAACGGGTTGGGGCTCTTGATCCCGGCGAAGTCGATAGACAGGTCGGCCATCGCTCAGCTCCCTCGCGGCGGCGGGCCCGGCGCCCTGCCGCCCGCCTGCCGCGTCAGCGCCTCGTGCATCGCGCGCGCGGCGATCTTCGCCTCGGCCACCGCGTTGACGACCTCCATGCCGCCGTTCACGCAGTCGCCGCCGCTGTAGACCCTGGGGTTCCCCGTGCGGTGCGTCGCGGGATCGACGAGGACGCGCCCCCGCTCGTCGAGCGCCACGCCGTCGAAGGCGAGCGCCACCCGCGTCGCCCGGCTCTGCCCGATCGCGACCGCGACGAGGTCCGCCGGCAAGAGCTCCTCCACGGCGGGCGCGGGGCCGCCCGGCGCCGGCCCACCGGGTCCGCCCGGCGCCGGCCCGCCCGGTCCGGCGTCCGTGGCCGCGATCCGCAGCCCGACGACCCGCCCGGCCTCGCGCACCACCTCGACCGGCGCCCGGTTCTCGATGAGCCGCGCGCCCGCGATCCGCGCGCCCTCGAGCTCGTGCGCGTAGCCCGACATCTCGGCCTCCGAGCGGCGGTACACGATCGCCACGTCGATCCCGAGCGCCGCGAGCTCGTGGGCGACGTCGAGCGCCGTGTTGCCGCCGCCCACGACGACCGCGCGCCGCACGCCCGCGAGATCGAGCCGCGGATCGGCCTTGAGCCGCTCGATGAGCGCCGTCGCGCCCACCACGCCCTCGCCGTCCTCCCCGGGGATGCCGAGGCGCGCGTCGCCGCCCAGGCCGAGCCCCAGGAACACCGCGTCGTACCCCTCGAGCAGCTCCCGCGCCGAGATCTCCCCCGGCGCGGCCGCCTGCTCCACGACCGCGACGCCGGCGCGGAGCTCGATGTCCCCGAGCGACAGCACCCACTCGATCTCGCGGAGCGCCTCGCGCCCCTTCATCTTGTACGGCGCGATCCCGAGCGTGTTCAGGCCGCCGGGGATCGACCTCCGCTCGAAGATCACGGCGCTGTGCCCCTCGAGGGCGAGGTAGCCCGCCGCGGCGACCGACGCGGGCCCCGCGCCGACGAGCGCGACGCGCCTGCCCGTGGGCGGCCTCGCCCGGAGGAGCCCCGGATCGCGCGAGAGCGCGGCCTCGACCGCGTGGCGCTGGAGGCGGCCGATCGCGATCGGCTCGCGCCCCCACGCGTTGTAGACGCAGTCGCCCGCGCAGAGCACCTCCACGGGGCAGGCCTGCCCGCACGACTTGCCGAGCAGGTTGGCCGTGAGGATGGTGCGCGCGGCGCCCTTCACGCTGCCCGTCGCGATCTTCCGGATGAAGCTCGGGATGTCGATGGCGGTCGGGCACGCCCTTACGCAGGGGGCGTCGACGCAGTAGAGGCACCGGTTCGCCTCGGCGACCGCCTCGGCCTCGGTGTAAAGCGGGTCCTTGTCCTCGAATCGCTCCTCGATCCGCCCGGGCGGGAGGATCGAGGAGAGGGATGGCGCGCGGGTCATTGGTCGTGCTCCCGGGGCAGCGGTCTCGGCTACGCGGCCCGGGAGCCCGGGGCCGGAGCGAGCCGGCGCGGCAGGTACCGCCCCGCGCCGCGCTCCACGTCGAGCTTGCCGTCCTTGCACTGGACCCTGCCGTTCACGATGACGTGCGACGGCCTCCCCTTCACCTCGAACCCCTCGAAGATGCTCCGGTCGCACCGGTGGTGGTGGGTCTTCGCCGAGAGGGTGCTCGTCCCCGCCGGGTCGAAGACCACGAGATCGGCGTCGCCGCCGGGCACGATCGACCCCTTGCGCGGGTACAGCCCGAAGATCTTGGCCGGCTGCGTGGCGAAGAGATCGACGAAGCGGTGGACGTCGATCCGCCCCTCGAGCACCCCGTAGGTCCAGAGCAGGGCGAGCCGGTGCTCGATGCCGGCGGCGCCGTTCGGGATCCTCGAGAAGTCGTCCTTGCCCATGTCCTTCTGGCCCGCCTGGTTGAACGGGCAGTGGTCGGTCGCCACCGTCTGGATGAGCCCCGAGGCGAGCGCCGCCCACAGCGCGTCCTGGTGCCCCTTCGGCCGGATGGGCGGGCTCATCACGTACGCCGCGCCCTCGAAGCCCGGCTTCTCGTAGACCGAGTCGTCGAGCAACAGGTACTGCGGGCACGTCTCGGCCAGGACCACCTGGCCCCGGCCCCGGGCCTCGGCGACCGCGGCGAGCGCCTCCTTGCAGGTGAGGTGGACGATGTAGATGGGCTCGCCGATCACCCGGGCGAGCATGATCGCGCGCCCCGTCGCCTCGCCCTCGATCGGCGGCGGGCGGCTCAGGGCGTGGTACCGCGGGTGGGTCTTGCCCTCCCGGAGGAGCTTCTTCTGGAGCGCGACGACCGCATCGCCGTGCTCGGCGTGCACGGTCACGAGCGCGCCCAGGCCCCGCGCGGCCTCCATCACCTGGATGAGCTCCGGATCGTCCACGCCGATGGCCCCGCGGTAGGCCATGAACGTCTTGAACGACGGGATGCCGTGCTCGCGCGTGCAGGCGGCCATCTCGGCGAGCGTCCTGTCGCCGAACCAGGTGACCGCCATGTGAAAGGCGTAATCGGAGACCGCCTTCCTGGCCTTTTCGTTCCACATCGCGAGCCCGTCGAGCAGGAGCTGCCCGCGGCCCGGGATCACGAAATCGATGATGGTCGTCGTGCCCCCGGCGACGCCCGCCGCGGTCCCGGTCTCGAAGTCGTCGGAGCTCTCCGTGCCCATGAACGGGAGCTCCATGTGCACGTGCGCGTCGACCCCGCCGGGGAAGACGAGCTGCCCCGAGGCGTCGATCACCGTGTCCCCCGCCCGCTCCTTCTCGAGCCCCGCGCCGACGGCGGCGATCTTCCCGCCCTCGCAGTAGACGTCGCCGAGGAACCGATCGCTCGCCGTGATGATCTCGCCGTTCTTGATCAGGATGCCCATACGCTCGCCATCCTTTCGCCGCGGCCTGGGCCGGTCAGGGGTGCTGCTTCGTGAGATCTCCGTAGCTCTCGGGCCGCCGGTCGCGGAAGAACTGCCATGTCCGGCGGACCTCCTCGATCAGGTCGAGGTCCATCTCGGCGACCACGAGCTCGTCCCCGTCCTCGCTGCCCGTCGCGAGGAAGTTGCCCCGCGGATCGCAGAAGTAGCTCGTGCCGTAGAACTTGCCGATGTTCCACGGCGCCTCCGTGCCGACCCGGTTCGAGGCGGCGATGAAGTAGCCGTTGGCCACCGCGTGCGCGGGCTGCTCGAGCTTCCAGAGGTACTGGGAGAGCCCGGCCACGGTGGCCGAGGGATTCCACACGATCTCGGCGCCGTTCAGTCCGAGCAGCCGCGCCCCCTCCGGGAAATGGCGGTCATAACAGATGTAAACGCCGATCCGCGCATACCGCGTCTGGAACGTGGGGAATCCGAGGTTCCCCGGCTTGAAGAAGAACTTCTCCCAGAACCCGCTCGTGTGCGGGATATGGGTCTTCCGGTACTTGCCGAGGTAGGTGCCGTCGGCGTCGAGGACGGCCGCCGTGTTGTAATAGACGCCGGCCATCTCCCGCTCGTAGATCGGGATGATCATCGCCATCTCGTACTTCCTGGCGTAGGCCGCGAGCCGCTCGACCGTCGGCCCCGGGACCGGCTCGGCGAGATCGCACCACCGCGCGTCCTGGGAAGGGCAGAAGTACGGCGCGTTGAAGACCTCCTGGAGGCAGAGGATCTGCACCCCCTTCTTCCCCGCCTCGTCGATGAACGGGAGGTGCTTGTCGAACATCGCGTCCCGGATGGCCGCGACGGAGGCGCCCTCGTCGTTGATCGGGTTCGAGCACTGGATCAGCCCGCCAAGTACATTGCGTGCCATCAGAACCACCTCGTGATGACGATCTTGCGCTCCGTGTAGAAATCGATGGCCGTCGGGCCATGCGCCTTCAGGTCGCCGAAGAAGCTGCCCTTCTGGCCGCCGAAGGGGAAGAAGGCCATGGGCGCCGCGACGCCGATGTTCACGCCGACCATGCCGGCGCCGACGCGGCGCTGGAACTCGCGCGCGGCGCGGCCGCTCGAGGTGAAGATCGAGGCCGCGTTGCCGTACTCGCTCCGGTTCGCGAGCGCGATCGCCTCGTCGAGGTCCCGCGCGCGCACCAGGCAGGCGACCGGGCCGAAGATCTCCTCGGTCGCGATCACCATCCCCGGCTTCACGTCGTCGAAGACCGTGGGCCCCACCCAGTTGCCGTCCGGATACCCCTCGACCCTCGCGCCCCGGCCGTCGAGAAGGAGCTTCGCCCCCTCGGCCACGCCCCGGTCGATGTACGAGACCACCCGATCGCGGTGCGCCGCCGAGATCACGGGGCCCATGGTCACCCCCGGCCTGGCCCCGTCCCCCAGCACGACCGCCCTGGCCCGCTCGAGGAGCCCCTCGCGCACCGCCTCGTACGTCTCGCCGACGCACACGACGACGCTGCCGGCGAGGCAGCGCTGGCCGGAGCAGCCGTAGATGGATTCGGCGATGGCGGCGATCGATCTCGACGGCTCGGCGTCCGGCATGACGACGAGGAAGTTCTTCGCCCCGCCGAGCGCCTGGACCCGCTTGCCCGCCTCCGCGGCGCTCCTGTACACGTGGCGAGCGACCGCCGACGAGCCGACGAACGAGACGCCGGCGATGCCCTCGTGCGCGCAGAAGGCGTTCACGACCTCCCGGCCGCCGTGCACCAGGTTGACGACCCCGGGCGGCAGCCCGGCCTGGTCGATGAGCTCGAAGATGCGCTGCTGCGAGAGCGGGACCTGCTCCGACGGCTTGAGGACGAACGTGTTCCCCGTCGCGATCGCGTACGGCAGGAACCAGAGCGGGACCATCGGAGGGAAGTTGAACGGCGTGATCGCCGCGAAGACGCCGAGCGGCTGACGGACCGTGTGGCAGTCGATCCCGGACGCGACGTCCTCGAGGCCCTGCCCCATCAGCAGGGCCGGGATGCCGGCCGCGTGCTCGACGTTCTCGATGCCGCGCCCGAAGTCGTTCCTCGCCTCGGCCAGGGTCTTGCCGTGCTCGGCCGTGCAGATGGCCGCGATCTCGTCACGGTGCGCGTCGAATACCTCGCGGAGCCTGAAGAGGTGGCGCGCCCGCTGCACCGGCGGCGTCGCGCTCCAGCCGGGATACGCCGCCTGCGCGGCCTTCACCGCCGCGTCGACGTCCGCCGCGGTCGAGAGGGGGACCTTCGCGAGACATTCCCCGGTGGCCGGGTTCTTCACGTCGAGGAGCGTCGTCCCCGAGGATCGAGACCAGGCGCCACCGATGAAGTTTTCCAGCACGCGCATTGCGAAACGAACCTCCCCGGGCGGGTCGTCCCATGGACTCGTGCAGACAGCCAGGGCGGAGGCCCTGAACGCCTTGCACTACAACCCACCGATCGAGCGCTACATGGGGTTGGGGCCATCCGTCAAGTCTCGGTGAGATGCGGCACGCATTGCAGCCGCCGGACGGCGCTCCTCCCGGTCCCATTTCGTAGTAGTATAACCCACACAGAGCGTGTTGAAGCTCCAGGCAAGTGCCCAGCAGCAAGTCATGAAATCCTTTGGAAAGAACTCGGGTACGCCCTGGGCATGTCGTGAAAACGTGAGCAGCAGCGCATTCGGGCGACGTCATCGGCGGCGCCCCGCATCGAACCGGCCCGACGCCACCCGAGCCCGCCTGGGCGCGCTGCCCGGAGCCGCGGCTCGCGGCCGCGCCGCGCGCGCGGCGCTCGGGGCCAACGCCGCATCGAGCATCGCCCCCGGGCCGTCGATCCCGCATTCAAACCGTCCCAGGCGCAATCCAGTGCACTCGGGCACCCGGGGTCAGGTGCTTGACAACCGGCTGTGTCCGGGAGACGCGCGCGCGCTCTGGCGGCTCGGCGACACGAGGACGTAAGATCGAGGTGCGCCCGGTGAAGCGATGATCCTACCCACCATGCTGTTCGACACGACGGAGCACCTGCTCATCGCCGTCCACGGGAGGGAACCGCCGAGCGACGACGAATGGGAGGCGTATATGCGGACGGTCTTCGATCGGCCCGCCACCTGCTCCAAGACGCTGGTCGTGACCGCCGGAGGGGGGCCCAACGCGAAGCAGCGCGCCGCCATCAACGAATTCGTGAGCAAGAATACGCTCACGGTGGCCATCTGCACCGACGCGCTGCTCGTGCGGCAGATCGGGATTGCGCTCAGCTGGTTCAACCCGAGGGTGAGGTCGTTCCGGGGCAACGACATCGCGGCCGCGCTGCGTTATCTCGACGTGACCGGGCCTGAAGCGGCCCTCGTGCATCACAAGGTTGCCAAGATGAGGCTGGAGATGGAAGGTCGGGCGCCTCGGGCGACGCGCTGACCGGGGGGTCGCTCACGGGATCCCGGCGCCGCCTGGGCTCTCGACGCCAAACACAGGAGAGACGGGAACACCGCAATGGGCATGACCGGCTGGCAAGGGCTCCTCATCGAGAACCGGCAGCGCCACGCGCCAGGGGCCGAGTGGCGGCCTCGCTTCTTCCGGCCGACGAGCGAGGCGGACGCCGGGGAGCTCGGGCGCTTGCTCCGGGGTGACGCGCGCCTCCAGGTCTTCGACACGATCGACCGGCAGCTCGCGGATCTCGTGAGGACCCGGCACCCCAGCCGGACCCTGCGCGACGACGAGATCGCGCGGCTCGTGGAGGAGCACCTCGCGGGCGTCCCCCGGGAGGCGTACGGGGTCTGGGTTCATTACCCCTGGTCGCACCGCCTGGTGCACCTGCTCGATCGGGAGGAGTTCATCGAGCTCAGGACCAACCGCAACCGGTACAAGATCACCGGCGAGGAGCAGGAGCGGCTCGCCGGGCGGCGGGTCGGCGTGATCGGGCTCTCCGTGGGCCAGTCCGTGGCGCTGACCATGGCGCTCGAGCGGAGCGCCGGCGAGCTGCGCATCGCGGACTTCGATCACCTCGAGCTCTCGAACATGAACCGGATCCGGACCGGCGTGCACAACCTCGACGTGCCCAAGGTGTACGCCACCGCGCGCGAGATCGCCGAGCTCGACCCGTTCCTCGAGGTGAGGTGTTTCCCCGACGGGGTCACGGCGGACAGCATGGATCGCTTCCTGCTCGAGGGGGGCAAGCTCGATCTCGTGGTGGACGAGTGCGACAGCCTCGATATCAAGCTCCTGATCCGCCATCGCGCGCGCGCCCACCGCATCCCGGTCCTGATGGACACGAGCGACCGGGGGCTCATCGACGTCGAGCGCTTCGACCTGGAGGGGGATCGGCCGATCCTCCACGGGCTCGTCGGCGATCTCAGCCCGGACCTCATCCGCGGCCTGTCGACCGAGGACAAGGTGCCTTACGTGATGCGGATCATCGGACAGGACACGATGTCGGTCCGGTTCCGCGCGACGCTGCTCGAGGTGCAGCAGACGGTGAGCACGTGGTCGCAGCTCGGCTCGGCGGTGGTGCACGGCGGGGCGGCGGCGGCGGACACGGCGCGCCGGATCCTCGCGGGGGAGCCGGTGCCCTCGGGGCGGTACTACGTGGACCTGGAGCAGATCATCGGCGGGGCGCAGCGCGGGCAGCAGGAGGGCGCGCCCGCGCCGGCCGCGCAGGGGGCGCCCGCGCCGGCCGGGACCGAGGGGCGGGGCCGGGCGTTCGAGCCGGGGTCGCTCGCGGGCGTCGCCGGGGACGCGGGGGCCGTCGAGCTCGACCGGGGGCGGCTGGAGCGGCTCGTCGGCGCGGGGATCGCGGCGCCCTCGGGCGGCAACTGTCAACCGTGGCGCTGGGTCTACGAGGCGCGGCGCCTCGGCCTGTTCCACGACCGCGCGCGCTCCGAGTCGCTCGCCGATTTCCGGGGGGCGGGCGGCGTGGTCGCGCTCGGCGCGGCCGCGGAGAACGTCGTCCTCGCCGCGCATCGCGAGGGGCTCGGCGTGCGCGTCTCGCCCTTCCCGCGCGCCGGCGACGAGGACCTCGCGGCGGTGCTCGAGTTCTTCGAGGCGCCGGTGAGCGGCGTGGAGGGGCACGCGATGGACGGCCTCGTGGGCGCCATCGGGCAGCGGCACACGAACCGGCGCGTGAGCCGGCGGGCGGAGCTCGCGGAGGAGCAAGCGGCGGCCCTGCTCGCCGCGGTCCGGTCGATCCCCGGGGCGGATCTCCAGCTGATCCGGTCGGCCGCGGCGCTCCGGGAGATCGGGGCTCTCCTAGGCGCCGCCGATCGGCTCCGGCTGCTCTCGGAGCGCATGCACGCCGACCTGATGAAGGAGATCCGCTGGACCGAGGCGGAGGCGGAGGCGCGCCGGGACGGCCTGTTCATCGGCTCGCTCGAGCTCTCGCCGACCGATCGCGCGGGGTACGACGTCTGCCGGGACTATCGCGTGCTGGAGCTCGTGCGGTCCTGGGGCGGCGGCAAGGCGCTGGAGAAGCAGGCGAACAAGGCGATCTCCGGCGCGATGGCGGTCGCGCTGATCACCATGCCTCGCGCGGGGCTCGAGGACTATTTCCAGGGCGGGAGGGCGATGGAGCGGGCGTGGCTCACGGCGACGCAGCTCGGGATCGCGGTCTACCCGATGGCGACGCTGCCGTACATGTTCGCGCGGCTGATCCGCGGCCACGGCGAGGGGATGGAACCGGAGACGGTGGTGGCGGCGAGGGCGCTCCGGGAGCGGTATGTCCGCCTGTTCGACGTCACCGACGCCACGGCGGAGATCCTGCTCTTCCGTCTGTCTCTCGCGGACCCGGCGTCGACGCGCTCGCTCCGGCGCCCCCTCGAGGACGTGCTCCTCGTGCGCTGATCACGAGCTCGGCAGGCCTGGAGGGGTGTTCGTGGGGCGGACCGAGGCTCGTGGGGTAGAGGTCAACGAATCGGTAGGCCCCCGGGGAGGGTGTTCGTGGGGCGGCGTGGGGGACGGACCGATGTCTGAACCTGATTTGACGTTCTCTCTCCGGCGCGCGCAGCGCGTCGGAGAGAGAACGTCCCAGGTGAGTTCGGTGGGGCCCCCACGCCGCCCCACGAACACCCTCCCCGGGGGCCGGGCAGCTCTGGACAACGCCCTCTCCCTCTCTCTCCCTCTCCCGCAACCTCAACCGTCTACACGCGATCCCCGTTCTGGAGCCATGACCGCGCAGTCGCCTCGTCCTTGAAGATCCGGAGCCACTTCGTGGCCCCCGCCTCCCGGGCGATCCGGTTGGCCTGCAGCGCGGCGACATCGCTCTGGACCACCTCGGCCACACGGACCACGCCCATGTCCGCGCAGGCCGAATCGATCTCTCGCAAGAGCTCCGTCGCCTCCTCGGACGCGATGGAAAAGCCGCGCAGATCCACGAAGATCCGGATCTTGCGACCGTACAGCGAGCCGAGGGCCTTCCTGTACTCGGCGGCATACGCATACGCCTCCTCGGCGCGCACGACGCCGATCAACGCCACCTCGACGACGGCGTTGATCTTATCGATCTTGATACGGTACATGTCTCCCCCCTTCCGGGAGCTCGGGGCGACGGACGACCACGGTCTGTGACTCCTGAGCCAGCCCTATCGATGCGGCTTTGGCAAGGTGAGCTTGTAGACGTGCTCCACGAACTCGGGGACGAGCTCCATGGCGATGATCCACAACCTCCCCTCCCCCAGATCGTTCACGGTCGCCCGACCGGTGTGGGTGAGCTGCCCGCGCTCGCCAAAGTAGATGAACGACGTGCGGTGGTGCCGGTGGAACCAGCCGCACGCCGCGTCGAGCAGCGGGCGGAACGCGGCCTCACCCCCCGGGCGCATCGGCACGAGGCGGACCGAGTCGAGCAGGCGGAACAGGTTGGTGCCGAGCTCGCCGAGCTCGAGCACCGCGGCCGCGATGGGCTCGCCGCCTCGCCGCGCGACGAGGAGCGCGCGCTCCCGCTCCAGGCCCGCCGCGCGCCAGCGCTCGATGCACGGCCCGAGCGCGAACCGGCCCGGCACGAGGTCGAGCGCCTCCGTGTACAGCCGCGGCGACGTGACGCGGAGCTGCTCGAGCATCTCCGCTTGCTCCAGCGCCGTCGCCTCGCCGATCTGAAGCGCCGTCGCCTCGCCGATCCCGGGGAGCCCCTCCGCCCCGCCGCGCTCCCCGGGCGGCGGGTCCGGCACGTCCACGCCCATCAGCCGGAACGGCAGCGCCGCGGCGAGCCCCGTCGCCTCGTGCGTGCGCGCGAACTCGAAGAACGACCGCTCGTTCCACGACACGCGCGCCTCGGCATAGACCATCATCCACCGGCACTCCGGGTCGGCCTGGGCGTGCTCGCAGCAGCGCGTGAAGATGTCGCGGAGCACCTGCCGGGAGCTCAGCGTCGACGCGCTCTTCGGCCGCTTCGCGAGCTGGTGGAACATCCACGTGCTGTGGTACGGCTTCATGAGCGAGAAATTGCCCTCGATGCCGTGCTCGGACAGGCAGGCCACGTTGTACAGGAGGTGCGGCACCGCCGCCGCCTTCTGCGCCATCGTCAGGAAGCTCGGCCTGATGGCGTCGAAGTGCTCCGGCCGCCGGCCGGAGAGGTTGAAATAGCCAGACGACGCGAACAGATCCCAGAGCTCCGCCTGCCAGGCCGTCCCCCCGTAGGTGGTCGCGTGCAGGATGCGGGACACGAGCCGGAGCCAGCGCCGCTCGTCCTCGCGCCGCGCGGCCGTCACGTGCACGCTGCAGAGCTGGGTGAGCTCGCCCCCGGCCGCGGACACCGACCGCACCTCGCCTTGCAGGTGCACCACCCCGTCGTCGCCGTCCGGGAGCTCCAGCGAGAGCTTGAGCCTCGGCTGGAGCGGCGGCTGCCCCTCCCTGAGCGCGAGCCGCAGGCTCGAGAAGGACACGTCGACCACCTCCGCCTCGACCGGCGGGAGGTGCAGCCAGAGCGGGTGCAGGAAGCGCGCGGTGAGCTCGGCCTCGACGCCGCGCTGGTGCAGGCTCTGACGGACGCGCTCGACCGTCGCCGGCAGCCCGGAGACCACCTCGCCCGGGCGCACCTGCTCCGCCCGGATGCTGAACCGAAAGACGGAGTTGTGTCCCGCGATCTCGACCGCGGCCGCCTCGCTCCAGCCCTCGATGCCGCACCACCGGACCGTCCCGGCCCCCACCTCGCTGAGCAGCACGCAGAGGGGCGGCGCGCTCTCGGCGGCGCGGCGCACGACGCCCTTCTTGCGCAAGAGGACGCTCAGGATGTTGCGCACCCGCCGCGGGTCGTCGATGATCTCGTGCACCGGCGCGGCCTCCGCGGCAGCCTGCCTGAAGAGGCTCGCCGCCGCCGCCTTCGCGGCGCCGGCCTCGACGAGGACCCGCAGCACGTCGCGGATCTGCCCGCGCGCGCGGGGGGGCACGTCCTGGAAGGACAGGCCGACGAGCGGCCCTCGCAGGCCCATCGACTGCAACATCAACAGGGCGGGCAGCGGACCGACCTCGGCGCCGCGCCAGTACAGGCGCGCCTTGACGACGCTGCCGAAGGGAAACGACGTCCGGTAATCGGGCTCGATCCAGGCGCCCATCACGCCGAGGAGGGCGATCGGGTAGCTGGACTCGAACCCTTCGATCCGCACCCACGCGGCGTCTGCCTCGAGCCAGCACGCCTCGGGCGCCTCGGACAGCTGCGGGCGCTCGAGGAGAGTCCGCCCCAGCGCCAGCCCGTCGGCGCCGCCGCGGTACGCCCAGCTCTCCGCCTCCCCCAATCCCACCTTCGGGACCTCTGTCACGTGGCTCTCCCCCCCGGTAAGAGAACACCTGTCCTCGGTGAGGCACAGCCCCCGACACCGCTCTTGCCGTACGGACACGCGCCCGCGAGCTCGCCAACACCCCTCAAGAGCTCACCCGGATGCCAGCACGGAGGCAGATCCACTTGACACTTCTTACTTCCCTACCATCTCTACAGGAAGCTGACATCCCCGGTCAAGCGCCCGGCATGTCGCGAGGGGCGCGCGCGGGCTCCACGCCGCTGAACACCGGAGCAATGCCCGGGCGCCTGGACGTCGAAGCGCGTCGGGCGCGTCAGCCGCGTCGAGCTCGTCAAGCAGCGCCGAGGCCGCCACCTCGGCGAGCCGGGATCCGGCGCGGCTCGCCATGCTACAACGGGCCACCTCGATGCTCGACCTGAGCCCATTTCTCCACGCGGACGGATGGATCACCCTGGCGACGCTGAGCGCGCTGGAGATCGTCCTCGGAATCGACAACATCGTCTTCCTCTCGATCATGACGGCGAAGCTGCCGGGGCCCCAGCAGCCGCTCGCGCGCCGCATCGGCCTCCTGCTCGCGCTCGGCATGCGGCTGCTCCTCCTGCTCGCGATCTCGTGGGTGATGGAGCTCAAGGCGACCCTGTTCACCCTGCTCGGACACGCGTTCAGCGGGCGTGACCTCATCCTGCTCGCCGGCGGCATGTTCCTGATCGGCAAGGCGACCCACGAGATGTTCGACAAGCTCGAGGTCGCCGAGAGCAAGGACGACAAGGCGCCGGCCAGGGCGTCCTTCGGCACGGTCATCGCTCAGATCGTGGTGCTCGACATCGTCTTTTCGCTCGACTCGGTCATCACCGCGGTGGGCATGGCGCAGCACATCTCGATCATGATGGTCGCCATGTTCATCGCGGTGGGCGTGATGCTCGTCTTCGCCGGGCGCATCGGCGCGTTCATCCACCGCCATCCGAGCATGAAGATCCTCGCGCTGAGCTTCCTCCTCCTGATCGGCGTGGTGCTCGTGGCCGACGGCATGGGGCAGCACATCAGCAAGGGCTACATCTACTTCGCCATGGCCTTCTCGCTCGGCGTCGAGCTCATCAACATGCGCCTCAAGCTGCGCCAGCAGCCGGTCCAGCTCCACTCGAGGCTGGGCAGCTCGCCGGACCTCCTCGAGCAGGGCGAGCAGCCTCAGCCGAAAGGCTGAGGCGGGTCGGCGGAGCGCGCTCGGCCGGCCGCCGAGGGGACAGCGCCGCCCGCCGCTGGACCGACCACCGGGAGAGCCTGTAAACAATTCGCACAGACGGGACGTCCGAGGGTCGACGGAGGCGGCGGCCGGTCCCAGAAGTGACACCGGGGTTCTCCACCGAGGTGAGCGTGAGCGAGGAGCACGGGGACGCGGACAAAGGAAGGCGGCGGCGGGTCGTCATCATCGATGACGACGACGCGATCGTCGAGACGCTGGAAGAGGTGCTGGAGGCGGAGGGATACGACGTCGAGGGCTACACCGATCCGCTCGAGGCGCTGGAGCAGCTACGCTCCCAGGCGCCGCCGGACGTCATCGTCCTCGACTGCGTGATGCCGTTCATGGACGGGCCGCGCCTCATGGAGACGCTCACGGCGGAGGGCAGCACGGTGCCGGTCGTGCTCGTCACCGCGCTCAGCGATCCCGGCTTCTGCATCGACCCGAACCACCCGAGCGCGACGCGGGTCATCAACAAGCCGTTCGACCTGGAGCAGCTCCTCGAGACGCTCGACGACCTCGCCAGCGCGCCGGCGGTGAGCGATCCGGGCTCGATGCGGCGCGCGCGCGCCGCGTCGACGCAGCAGACCTGAAGGGCGCCGCGCGCGCCGGCCGCGCGCGGCCCCGGCCCGCCGCGCGGGCGCGCCGGCGGGGCCGGGGCGAGGCGGCGGCTCAGCGCTGGGAGAGCGTCGCGGCGAGCCCGTGGACGGCGTCGGCGCCCGCGGGGACGGTGAGGCTCGACCCCTTGAAGTCGTCGCCGATCGGCTCGTAGGAGCCGTCGAGGCACTGCGCGAGGAAGATCTCCGCGATCGCGTTGAACGACGTGCGGTTCTCCGGGCGGTTGAAGCCGTGGCCCTCGTCCGGATAGAGCACGTAGGTGACCGGGATCCCCTTGCTCTGCATCGCCTTGACGATCTGGTCGCTCTCGGCCTGCTTGACGCGCGGGTCGTTGGCGCCCTGGCCGATGAGCAGGGGCCGCTTGATGTGCTCGACGCGGGTGAGCGGCGAGCGGGAGCGCAGGAGCTCCTTGCCGTCCTCGGTGCGAGGGTCGCCGACCCGCTGGGCGAAGAGCTCGAGCATCGGCGCCCAGTACGGCGGGATCGACTCGAGCAGGGTCACGAGGTTGGACGGGCCGACGATGTCGACGCCGCAGGCGAAGGCCTCGGGCGTGAAGGTGAGGCCGACGAGCGTCGCGTAGCCGCCGTAGCTGCCGCCCATGATCGCCACGCGGTCCTTGTCGGCGATGCCCTGCGCCACCGACCAGCCGACCGCGTCGAGCAGGTCGTCGTGCATCTTGCCGGCCCACTCGCGGTCGCCCGCGTTGATGAACCTCTTCCCGAAGCCCGTCGAGCCCCTGTAGTTGACGCTCAGCACGGCGTAGCCGCGATTCGCGAGCCACTGGTGCATCGGGTTCAGGCCCCAGGTGTCGCGCGCCCACGGGCCGCCGTGCACGAAGAGCACCATCGAGAGCGGCCTCTCCGGCTTGCCGTCGCCGTCGGGGTCGGCGGCGCGCGGCAGCGACAGGTAGCTCACGAGCTCGAGGCCGTCGCGCGCCTTGATGACCACGGGGTGCATCTTCACGAGCGGCACCGACTCGAGCGCCTTCTGGTTCGTGAAGAGGAACTTCGCCTGCTTCTTGTCTCGATCGTAGAGGTAGTACCGGACGGGGCCGTCGGAGACGACGTAGGCGACCGTCCAGCGCCGGTCGTCGAGCGAGCGGCTCAGGATCTCGAGATCGCCCTCGGCGACCGCGCGGAGGGCGTCGAGGTCCGGCTGCAGTCCCTTGTCGAGCACCTGCCAGCGCTGGCGCTCGTACGCGGAGGTGATCGCCTGGACCTTGCCCGTCCTCGGGTGGGTGATCGCGTCATCGACGTCGGCCTTCGGGTCCTCGGCGAGCAGCGACGGCTTCGCGGTCCGCGGGTCGAGGGCGACGAGCGCGGAGGTGTCGCGGCCGCGGCTGTCCTGGAAGTAGAGGGTCGTGCCGGCCGTGTCGAAGCCGATCGCCCCGCTCGTGGCGCTGTCCTCCGGCCCGAACGCGACGAACGGCCTCGGCGCCTTGCCCGTGATGTCGAGGTACTCCTGGCCGCCGTCCGGCGTCATGCGCATCGCGAGCCGCGCCTTGAAGTCGTCGTCGGCGACGAACCCCGCGAACCCGTCGTTCTGCCGCACGAGCTTGCGCTCGCCGGTGCGGACGTTGACGCGGTAGAGGTCGTGGTACCGCTTGTCCCGATCGTTGATGCCGATCAGGATCTCGTTCGGGATCTTCGGGCTCACCCCCACGACGTTCGCGGCGATGCCGTCGTACGGCGTGAGGTCCTTGATGTCGCCGGTCTTGAGGTCGACGGCGTAGATGTGCCAGTTCTCGTCGCCGCCCTTGTCCTGGCGATAGAGGACGTGCTCGTTCGTGTAGGGGAACAGGAAGAAGCGCACGCCGCGGCTCTTCTCCTGGGTGACCGGCCTGGCCGACGCGGGGTCGTCGACCGGGCCGACCCACACGTTGAGCACGCCCTCGGAGGGGGCGAGGAACCCGAGCCGCTTGCCGTCGGGGCTGACCCGTGGGCTCGCGCGATCGGGGTTGCCGAACAGCACGCCGCGCGGCGCGAGCGTCGCGTCGGCCCGCGGCGCGGGCTTCGCCGGCGCGGCGGGCGCGGCCGCGGCGGGCGCGGAGGCCGGCGGCGGCGCCGCGGAGGGCGGCGGCGCCGGGGCCTGCGCCGGGGCGCCGCCGCACGCGACCGGCACGAGCAGCGGCAGCAGGAACAGCGATCGGATCTTCTGGGGGAGGTTCATGGATTCACCCGAGAGGCGGAGTCGCCGGCGGGGAACCCGCACGCGGCCCTCTCCGCGCATCCCGCGTCATACCCAGATCGCGCGGGCCGGTCCATGCCGGGCGCGAGGGCCGCGCGCGCCGGGGGCGGGCTTCGATGCACGCCCGCCGGCCTCCGCCCGATGCGCGAGGGCCGGGGGCGGGCTCTCCCGCCCGGCGAGGGCGTGCGCCGTCGCCGGGCGGCATGGGGGGACCGATCGCGTCAGGCGGCCCGCTGCGGCGTCGTGGAGGGCTGAGCGCGGGCGTCCAGCGCGAGCTTGCTCGACAGCCATTTGCGGACGAGCGCGAGGTGGATCATCTCGTGCTGCTCGGCGATGCGGAACTCGGCCGCCATCTCGTCCTGGCCGTAGGCGACGGCCAGGTCGATCAGCATCCGCCAGCTGTCGTTGTCCGCGAGCTCGGCGACGAGCAAGGACTCCAGGCTCTGCCCGAGGTTGATCCTGGGCTCGACGGCCACCGACAGGAGGCCGCTCGACGCCAGGCCGATCACGTCGGCCCCGGGCGTCTGCGCGGTCGGATCGGCGCCGAGCCGCTCCATCGCGCGGCACACCATGGCGAAGTGCCGGGTCTCGTCGTCGCGGATCGCCTCGAGCTCCGCGCGGGTCGGGCCGCCCTCGAAGCCGCCCTCGGCGTCGAGCTTGGCGATGATCGCCTCGTAGAGGCGCGTGCCCGACCGCTCGAACGCGAGGCGCTCGCCGAGCTTGTCGACGAGGAGCGCGGGCCGCTTGCCCTGGATGAGCTCGCCGGCGGCCTTGGCCATCCCCTTGAGGCTCGCCGGCGGCGGCACGCTGCCGATCGTGCCCGACCCCCGCGCGTACTCGATCCTGACGGCGGCGGCGTCGGCCTCGCTCCCGGGGGAGCTCGGCGGCACCGCCTGCGCGAACTCGACGAGCTTCTTGCTGTCGAGGGGGGAGGTCGCGATGCCCGTCGTGTTGGTTCCCATCGTGATCTGCTTCATGGCGTCGCCTCCTTCTGTCCGACGATCTGCGCGGCGCGCCGCGAGAGCTCGGTCCCCGGCGTGTACTGGTAGCCCGCGGCGACCAGCTCGGAGGGAGAGCCCGCCGAGTTCAACCGCTTCCTGTACTCGAGGGTCGCGGCGGACTCCGGGACGACGTTCGGATCCACGATCTGATCGCCGACCGCGCGGAGGTGCACCTCCCTGGAGAGCACATCGCGGACGAACTGGCGATGGCTCGTGTGAGAGACCGGATCCGGGAGCGAGGCCGGCAGGATCTCGGCCGCGTCCCGCTTCTCGAGCCGGTTGAAATGCTCGATCGCCACGTGGAGCTGCCCGAGCTCGTAATCGAGGAATCGCTCCCAGAGCTGCTTGACGCGAGGGTTCTGCTCCTGCTGGAGGCAGCTCCAGTAGTTGTAGACCTCGTTGGCCTCGTGCAGCACCCACTTCTCCAGCCAGGTCTCCTCGGGGTCGATCAGCGCCTCGTACTGGGTGACGTGCTGCTCCTCGATCGAGTCGATCTCGGCGTAGAGCAGCCGCGCCACCGGATCGGCGAAGAACGGCCCCACGTTGGCGTAGTAGTTGTGCGTCTGCTGCTCGGCCGACATGATCGTGAGCGCGTTGAGCTTCGTGATCACGCTCGCCTTGCGGCGATCGTACGGCGCGCGCACGTCGTCCACGGGGGCGCGGTGCTCGACGAGGGTGGGCCGCCCCGGCGTGACATCGGTGTACGATTGAAGGATGTTGTTGGCGTCCTTGCCCTCCAGGCGGTCCAGGAGCGCCGAGTAGCGATAGAGGTGATCGTAGTCCTCGAGCATGCCGAAGCGATAGACCTGCGCGAGGTACGGGTCCGGCTCGGACAGCGCCGCGTGCGCGGTGATCTCGATCGCGACCTGCTCGTAACCGATGGTGGTCTCGAGCGGCGACTGGTCCGGCGGGTTGAGCCAGTTCACCGCCGTGATCTGGTGGTGATCGACGCGGCGCACCTCGGCGAGCACGCGCCGCAGATCCCGGTTCATCCGCGCGAAGCTGTGCAGGAACCGCACGCTCTCCATCTCGATCCCGTTCATCAGGATGACGCGCACCCGGGTGAACGCGTCATCATCGAGCTTGCTGAATGGAACGTCGACGAGCTCACGCCAGTTGAACGACTGGCGTTCGAGCGGTATCCCCCGCTCTTTCAGGATATCAAGAGCCATGTTGCCCCCCTCCTCGCGCGTCGTGCGTCGTGCGTCGTGCGTTCGAAGACGACCGCTGTGCACGGTACCTGAGGCCGCCCCCACCGCAGCGCAAGCGCGACGGCCCGCGGGCGCGCGCGCCCGCGCCTCGACGCTGGCCGACGCAGCGCGCCTCGCGCCGGCCCGCCCATCGCCGGCCTCGTCGCCGGTGCGGCCCGGGGGGCCTGCCACGCTCTCGGCGCTCTCCACCGAGGGCGGCGGCGCGGGGTGCGCCCGAGCGTCCAGCCTGGTCGGGTATACCGCGCTGGCCTGGCCGTCGGCGCCGGCCGGCGGCGCCCGTCCCGGTGAGCCGCGCCGCGCTACCGGCGGCCCGGGCCGACGCCGGGGCGCACGCCGGGTTCGACGCGGCCGCCGGGGTGAGCTATCGAGCGGGCGTGGAACTCCTCCGTGAATTCTTCAGCAGGCTGCGGGAGCTCGAGTCGCTCCTCCAGTGGGGCGGCTACCCCGTCCTGATGACCATCATCTTCGCCGAGACGGGGCTGCTCGTCGGGTTCTTCCTGCCGGGGGACTCGCTGCTCGTCACCGCCGGCGTGCTCGTGAACGCAGGGCTCATCAACCCGCTTGGAATATCGAACTTCCAGAACCTGCTCGTGATGAACGTCACGCTGATGGCGATGGCGATCATCGGCGACGCGGTGGGCTTCTCGATCGGGCGGCGCGCCGGGCCGAAGATCTTCACGCGCGAGCAGTCGCTCCTGTTCCGCAAAGACCACCTGATCGCGACGCAGAAGTTCTACGAGAAGCACGGCGGCAAGACGATCATCCTCGCTCGCTTCATGCCGTTCGCCCGGACGTTCGCGCCGGTCGTGGCCGGCGTGGGGCAGATGGAATACCGGCGCTTCGCGATGTTCAACGTGGTGGGCGCCGTGCTCTGGATCTTCTCGATGACCTTCCTCGGGTACTTCCTGGGCAAGGTCTTCGACGCGAAGCAGATCGAGCGGGTCGTCTACCTGATCATCTTCATCTCGGTGGCGCCGGTCTTCGTCGGGGCCATCAAGCACAGGCTCCAGCAGCGGAAGAACGCCGCGCGGCTCGAGACGGAGCAGCCGTAGGCGACGCCCACGAGGCCTCTCCGCGGCGCGCGCGGCCGGGGTGAGCCGGCCGCGGCCGCGTCACCCTCGCCCTACCACGTCCGCGAACGCCTCCCCGCTGGCCGCCGTCGCCGCCGCGGCCAGCCACCGCTCCAGCGCCGCCGGCGCCTCGCACGCGAGCACCCGCGCCTCCACCGCCCCCGGCACGGCGAGCCCCCGCGCCGCGAGCACCGCGAGGATCGCGCGGGCCTGGGTGCGCGCCGCGACCCACTCGTCGGTGAACCGCGACGCGTCGCGCTCCTCGAACAGCGCCGCGACCGGCACCGCGCCGAGGCCGTGCTTGCCCAGCTCCGGCAGGAGCGGCACCTCCGCGCCGGGACGGTAGGTGATCGACGCCGAGCCCGGCCGCACCACCTCGAGCTCTCGCCGCTCCGCGTGCGCGATCCACACCCAGGGCCAGTCGTGCTCGAGGTAAAGCTTCACCTTCTCCTCGAGGTAGCGCTTCGACTGCGTGCCCCGGATCTCCACGGCCAGCACCGGGGTGCCGCGGTAGGCGTCGTTCCGCGGCGCCGCGAGATCGCCCACGACCACCACGTCCGGCGCCCGCAGCGACGGGCCCGCCTGGTCGCTGAGGTCGCAGTACACATCGGTCATCACCGTGAGCCCCTCGCGCGCGTGCGTGCGGAACAGCGCCGCGACGAGGGCCATCACGATGCCGTGGATGTCCCTGCTCCCCATCTGCTCGACCAGCTCCCCGCGGTGCAGCTCCCAGGGGCTGCCGTCGTAGCAATCGGCGGCCGTGCCCAACCGGCGGCCGGTCGGGCCGAAGTCCCGCAGCTCGATCGGCCCCGTGTTCCGGGGCGGACGGGTCGTCGGCAACGCGCTCCTCATGCGTGCGAGCATAGCACACGGCGCCGCGCGCCCGCGCCCGGGGGTGACGAGGCACCCCGGGGGGCGCGCGTCAGGCCGAGAGCCGCTGATCGGCCACGTCGAGCGCCGCGTCCAGCGCGGCGATCCCCTCGTCGATCTCGGCCTCGCTGATGATGAGCGGCGGCGCCACGACGAGGTGGCTCACCCACCCCATGATGGACACGCCGCGCCTCGCGGCCTCGGCGACCACCGCGTCGACCACGAGAGGCCGCCTCGCCGCCTTGTCCTGCGGGACGTTGAACGGCTCCTTGGTCGCGCGATCCTTCACGAGCTCCACCGCCCAGAACAGGCCGATACCCCGCACGTCGCCGATCGAAGGGTGCCTCTCCTTGAGCGCGCGGAGCCGCTCGCCCACGCGCTCTCCCATCTTCGTCGCGCGGCTCAGGAGGTCCAGGCGGCGATACTCGTCGATCGCCGCGATCACCGGCGCGAGCGTGAGCGGGTGGGCCTCGTAGGTGTGGCCGTGAGCGAACATGTTGTCGTCGAAGTGGTCGGCGATCGCGCGCGAGGTCGCGACGACGCCGAGCGGCGCGGCCGCGTTCGTCACGCCCTTCGCGGTCGTCAAGATGTCTGGCGCCACGCCCCAGTGCTCGATCGCGAACCACTTTCCGGTCCTGCCCCAGCCGCTCATCACCTCGTCGGCGATCAGGAGCACGCCGCGCTTCCTCGCGAGCTCCGCGATCCTCGGGAGGTACTCGGCCGGCGGGATGAGCACGCCGTTCGTGCCCACGATCGGCTCGACCAGCACCGCCGCCACGTTCTCCTCGTGATCGATCATGTAGGCCAGGTAATCGGCGCACGCGACGCCGCACTCCGGGTAGCCCCGGCCGAGCGGGCAGCGATAGCAGTTCACCTCCGGGGCGAACACCACGCCCTGGATCTTGCCGGTCGGCTCGATGGACCAGCGCCGGAGGTCGCCGGTCGCCGCGACCGAGCCGGCCGTGGAGCCGTGATACGAGGTGTAACGGGCGATGATCTTGTGCTTGCCCGTGTAGAGCCGCGCTATCTTGATCGCCGCCTCGTTCGCCTCCGTGCCCGACGTCGCGAAGAAGAACTTGTCGAGCCCTCTCGGCATCACCTCGAGGAGCTTCTGCGCCGCCCTGGCCCGGACCTCGCACGTGTGCGCCGGGCTGATGTAGGCGAGCTGCCTCGCCTGCGCGCAGATCGCCTCGATCACGGCCTCGTTCTGGTGGCCGAGGTTCGAGCAGACGAGCTGGGAGGACATGTCCAGATAGCGCTTGCCGGACGCGTCCCAGAAGGCACAGCCCTCCGCGCGGGCGACGTGGATCGGCTTCCATCCGCGCTGGGCGCGCCATGTGCCGTACGTGTGCTTCGTGGTCAGCTCGATGATGTCGTCGCTCATGGCCACCTTCGCTGTTCGAGGGAGGCACCCAGCGTAGAGCGTCCTTCGACCTCCTCGCACGTGAATTTCCCTGCGGCGCTCGCCCGCTCCGTCCTCCACGCCGCGACGGGCCCGGGCCTTCTGTCCTGCCGTGATTCGCTGTGGATGCCGTGAAGCGCGGACGGCGCGATCACGCCCGCCGCGCCGCCGCGCGGGCTCGCGCCCCGGCGCGGCGGCTTCAGGACGCCGCCCTGCCCTGCGCGCTCGCCGCCGCCACGTCGCGCAGGCGGGCGATGCGGAACTCCAGCCGGGAGAGGACATCGTCTCGGGTCGCCCCGCTCCCGGCGTCCATCAACACCTGCTGGCACATCGCGCACATCTGAAGGAGGTGAGCCCGGAGCTCCTCGACGCTCGCCCGTCCACTCTTGAGCTCGTCGAGCCGCCTCGCCAGGCCCGCCGACTCGCGGCCTGCCTGCGCCGGATCCGCGGCCGCTGCCGGCTCGTTCCAGCACGCCGAGCTCACCCCGCACAGGAAGCACGGACCTTCGATGGGTTTCTGCAGCATGGATCTCCCTCGCGAACTGGGTCTGGAGGAGCATCCTGGAGCCGCGCTCCCGGATCACAAGCCGGCCCGGCGCCGCGGGCCGACCTGCGACGCGCCCTGCGCGCCGCGCGCGCCTCGCCGGGCGGGGTCGCGGCGCCGGGGAGACCCGCCCTCCGCGCGCCTCAGGAGACGCGCATCGGGCAGCGGGCGGCGGGCTGAGCCGCGGCGCGCTCCGCCGCCGCCTCCGCCTGGCCCTGCCGGGCCGAGGCAGCGCGCCCGCTCTCCCTGGGCCGCTCCCGCGCTCCCTCCAGCACCATCGCCACCTTCCCGCTCGGCCCCATGGTGATGCCGCGCCGCACATGCTGGATGGGCGCCTGGCTCGCGAGCCGGAGCCGGGCTCTCCCCAGGATCGTGCCGAGGACGACCTTCATCTCGTACGTCGCGAACGCCGCGCCCAGGCACCTCCGGGCGCCGCCTCCGAACGGGATGAACTCGAACGGAGAGGGCTTGCGGTCCAGGAAGCGCGAGGGATCGAATCGCCCCGGCGATGGGTAGATGTCCTCGCGGCCGTGCAGGAGCAGCGGGGAGGCCGTCACCGCCTCGCCGGCCGGGACGGTGTAGCCCTGGAGCTCAAGGGGTCTCCTCAGGACACGGCCGACGTCGACGACCGGCGGGTGAATCCGGAGCGCCTCCAGGCACACCGCCTCCAGGTACGAGAGCGACGCGAGCGCGTCCGGCGCGGGCGCCGGGCCGAGGGCGTCGATCTCGTCACGGAGCCGCGCGAGGACGGCCGGCTCGCGGTGCAGCCAGTACATCGCCCAGGCGAGCGACATGGCCGTGGTCTCGTGGCCCGCGAACAGGAGCGCGCGGAGCTGATCCGCGATCTCCAGGTCGCTCATGGCCCCGCCGTCGTCGTAGCGGGCGCTCATCATCAGCCCCAGGATGTCCTGCGAGGCGGCGCCCGACCCGCGCCTCCGCCGGATCTCCTCGACGAGCAGCGCCTCGAGCGCCTTGCCCGCCCGCTGGTGGCGCGCCCAGGGGCCAAGGCCGGCGAAATCGCGCCGGAGCGCCGGGATGATGATGAAGCTCGGGCTCAGCGACTCGACGAGGCGGAGCACGGCCTCGCGCGTCCTGGCGACGCGCGCCTCGCCCGTCACGCCGAAGACGACGCGGATGATCACGTCGAGCGCGATGGCCTGGGTCGCCTCGAGCATCGAGAACGGGGCGCCCGGCCGCCACCGCGACGCCACGTCGAGGCAGATCTCGGCGATCGCCTCGCCCTGGGCCCGCATCGTGGCGGCCTGGAACGGCGGCGTGAGCAGCTTTCGATCGCGCCGGTGCCGGGCGCCCGTCGTGACCACGACCGAGGACGCCCCGAACACCGGCGCGGTCAGCTCCGCGCCCCAGACATCGAACGTGTCCGGGTCGGCCGTGTAGATCGCGCGGATCGCCTCCGGATCTCCCGTGATGGTGAGAGGTCCATTCGGCGTCCTCATGCGGAACGTGTAGCCGTGCTCGGCGGCGAGGCGCTTCAAGACCGGCTCGGACGAGATGAATCCGGCGCGGATGAAGTCCACGAGGTTGAATGATGTCGGTCCGGGCGGCAGATGTCCCATCGGTTGGCTCCGTGGAGGGCTGGGAGGCGTGCTGTCATGTCCCCGGACGTCCGGACGAGCCGAGGGCGCCAGCGAACCGGTCCGACACGCGCGCCGGCGTTTGGTTCCAGCAAACGCCGGCGCGCGACGGAGAGCGCCGCTCAGGCGTGCCGCTCACACCGCCGCGCCACCTCGTGGACGGCCTCGTCGAGCGGGAGCTCGCGCTGCCGTCCCCCCTCGCGCTCCCGGAGCGCCACGGAGCGGCGCTCGGCCTCGCGCTTGCCGACCACCGCGACGAGGGGGATCGCGGCCGCGTGCGCGAGGGCGATCTTGCGCGAGAGCGTCTCGTCCCCCGCGTCGAGGATCGCGCGCACCCCCTTCTGCTGGAGCCGCAGGAGGACCTCCTCGGCATAAGCGCGCTGCGCCTCCGCCACCGGCACGACGACCACCTGCTCCGGAGACAGCCAGGGTGGCAAGGCGCCCCTGGATTGCTCGAGCAGGACGCCGAGGAAGCGCTCCAGGCTGCCGAGCAACGCGCGGTGGAGCACGGCTGGGCGCCGGCGCGCCCCCGACGCGTCGACATACGTGATGTCGAACCGCTCGGGCAGCACGAAATCGAGCTGGATGGTCCCGCACTGCCAGCTCCGCCCGAGCCGGTCGCGCAGCACGAACTCGAGCTTGGGCCCGTAGAAGGCCCCCTCCCCGGGCTGCTCCCTGCAATCGAGCCCCGCGCTGCGCGCCGCCGCGGACAGCGCCGCCTCCGCGCGATCCCACGCGGCGTCGCTCCCGGCGCGCTCGGCGGGGCGCGTCGAGAAGCCGACCCCCATGTCCTCGAAGCCGAAGCCGGAGTAGAAATCGCGGAGCGCGCTCGCGAAGCGCACGACCTCGGGCTCGACCTGCTCCTCCGTGCAGAAGATGTGGCCGTCGTCCTGGGTGAACTGGCGCAGGCGGAAGAGGCCGTGGAGCGTGCCGCTCGGCTCGTCCCTGTGCACGAGGCCGAACTCGCCGATGCGCAGCGGCAGATCCCGGTACGACGGCGCCATGCGCGCCACGATCTGCATGTGCCCCGGGCAGCTCACGGGCTTGATGGCGGCCGCGTGACCCTCCTCGGACAGCCGGAACATGTTCGAGGAGAAATTGTCCCAGTGGCCGCTCGCCTTCCAGATCGCCTGCCTCAAGATCTGCGGCGTGCGGACCTCTCGATAGCTGTCGCGCATCATCTGACGCCGGACCGCCTCCTCCAGGAGGCGATAGAGCGTGAAGCCGCGCGCGTGCCAGAACACCATGCCGGGCGCCTCCTCCTGGAAATGGAACAGGTCGAGGCGCTGGCCCAAAATGCGATGATCGTCGTCGTCGAGCATGTCAGTCTCCGTCGGGCAATGGCCGGTCGGACGGAGCGCAGCGACGCGACGGCCCCGTCCGGATTCCGGCGGGGCCTGGTTTCTCGTGTGATCGTCAGCTCAGCGCACGCACACGAGACCCGTCCCGCCGGTGCGGGTGGTGGTCGTCGTGGTCGCGGTGAATACGCTCACGAGGCGTGTTCTATCGTGCGATAGCGAGATCGTCAAGCGGGACGGCGGCGGGCGTTTCTCTTCTTCATTCTTCACATCCCGGGAGCGCAGGGCGGCCGGGCCGGCGCCGCGTCAGCGCGCGGGCGCCGGCGCGCCCCGCTCGGCCCCGGACAGACGGCCGGCGACGGCGCGGGACAGCAGCACGGCTCCGGTGAAGACATAGCCCGAGAGCGATCGGAGGACGTCGTAACCGCGGCCGGCCAGCGGAAGGCTCTGGAGGATGTCGCCGACGCTCCACATCTCCTCGTGACGCGTCACGTGGAAGCGCTCTCCTTCTTCGATCATCTCGAAGTCGTAGGTCAGGATCATCCGGAGGCGGTACGCGCGGCGCGGGAGCAGCCTCAGGCTCTGGGTGCTGTCGACCAGGACCCGGCCCGCGTCGCGCCGCTCGGACAGCCGGACGTTCATCTGGGCGATGTCGAGGTCACCATGGACGCCGCGATGGGTTCCGGACAGGTCGGTCTGGTACGTCTCGACCCCGCGCACGCGCCGCCACGGGTTGACGAACTCGATGTCAGGGGCGAGGTAGGGATAGACCTCCTCCGCGAGGACCGAGGCAGGAACGCTCGTGTCGTACATGAGGTGCGTCATGCGCCTGAAGCGCCTCTCGATGTCGGCGAGCCCCAGGCCCGGCAGCGTGGGGATCGTGAACGGGCGGCAGTTCACCTTTGTCGCCATGTCGTGACTCTCCATCTCGGCGTGCCCCCGCTCGGGTGTGAAGCACCGGCGCGGACAGGGAAGGTGGAGGCCGAGACGCAATGGACGGGCCGCGAGGCCCGGGTCCCGCGCGCGGCGCGGCGCCTCGCTCCGCCCAGCATGCCCCGTGAGCCGCCGCGCAGGGCTCTCGAAAGGCCCTGCTCTCCGCGCGGTTCAGCGCAACAATCGGCGCGCTCGCCCTGGATTGGCCTGGTCCCGGGGGCGCTCGCGGCTATCTTGCCGCGCCGTTCGGCCGACCGCGCGCGGCGCCCCGCGTCGCGCCGGCGAGGTCGAACGGAGAGGGAGTGTCACGGGTGCCGGAGCGCGCAGCATGGATCGCCGGGAATCTCATCAAACCGCGCCGCGCGGCCGCGCGGCGGGTCGCCGCCATGACGGCGCTCGCCCTCGCCGCCGCGGGGTGCGCGCCCCCGGCGACGGCGGCGCGCGCCGCGCCGCCACGAGCGGCCGACGGCGCGGGCGCGGGCGCGGGCGCGGCCAGCGCGGCGCAGCGCTTGCGCGAAGCGGAGTCGCTGGCGGGCCATTACCGCGTGATCGGCGTGCAGCTCTTCGTGCTGGACGAGGCCAGCGCGGCGGACGCGCAGGACGAGCGCGGCGCGGCGCGGCGGGCGGCGCTCGAGGCGGAGGCCGCGCGCGTGCTGGAGAGGACGGTGGCGGCCTACACGGCGCTCGTCGACGCGCCGGCGCTGCGCCGGGCGGAGCAGCGGCCGCGGGCGCTCCTCGGGCTCGCGCGGGCGCTCCAGGATCGCGGCGAAGCGCGCGGCGCCGAGGCGCGGCTGCGCCAGCTCGTCGAGGACCACCCGGACGCCAGCGAGGCGCCCGAGGCCTACCTCGCGCTGGCGAACCTCGCGTTCGCGGCGGGGCGCCTCGACGCGGCCGCGCGCGCGTGCGACGGCGCGCTCCAGCGCGGCGCGGGGGCGGCGCTGCGCAAGCGCGCGCTCTACGTGAAGTCGTGGAGCCTGCGGGGCCTCGGCGGCCGGGGCGCCACCCTCTCGGCCATGGCGGCGCTCCGCGAGATCGTGCAGCTCGGCCCCGCGGGCGAGGGCTCGCCGGAAGCGACGATCGACGCGGCCGCGGAGCGAGAGCTCGTCGAGCTCTACGCCGCGCACGGCGACCTCGACGAGGCCGGCGCGTTCTTCGCGGGCGCCGGCGATCACGCGGGCCCGCGGCTGCTCGCCGAGGTGAGGGCGCGCGCCGCGCGGCAGCGGCGCCCGCCGCCGCTCGACCGGCCCATGCTCTGAGCGCCCCCCCGCGCGGCCATTGCGCTGCCCGCCGCGCGCACGGAGAATGCCGGTCCGGAGAACCGCAGCGCATGAGCCCGTGCCCGTCCGAAGACGCCCTCGCCGCCTGGCTCGAGGGCCAGCTCCCGCTCGACGCCGCGGCGAGCATCCGGGGGCACGTGGACGGCTGCGACGACTGCCGCGCCCTGATCTCGGCCAGCCCGAGCGAGAGCGACATCGACGCCCCGCTGCTCCCGTCCACGCGGGAGCGCGTCGACGATCTGGCGCCGCCGTCGTCCTCGGTCCCCTGGGCGCCGCCCGCCGCCTTCGACGACTTCCGCGTGATCCGGCCGCTCGGCCGCGGGGGCATGGGGCAGGTGTTCCTCGGGCACGACGAGGTCCTCGATCGGCCCGTCGCGCTCAAGTTCGTCTCGGCGGACAAGCCCGATCCGCGGACCATCGAGCGGCTGCGCGTCGAGGCCCGCGCGATCGCGCGCCTCCAGCACCCCAACGTCGTCGCCGTCTTCCGGATCGGCGAGGTCCGCGGGCGGCCGTACATCGCGTACGAGCTCGTCGAGGGCGAGCCGCTCGAGCTGCTCCCCAAGCCGGTCCCGTGGCCGAGCGCGCTGCGCATCGCGCTCGGCCTCGCGCGCGGGCTCGCCGCGGCGCACCGGCGGGGCGTCCTCCACCGCGACATCAAGCCGGCGAACGTGATGCTCGACGCGAACGGCGAGGTGAAGCTGCTCGACTTCGGGCTCGCCAAGCTCATCGACCAGCCCGGCCCCGCCGGCCCCGACCCGGGCCGGCGCGCGGCGCCGAGGAGCGCCGTCGCGCTCCGGGCCCCCGCGAACCTGGCGTCGTTGACGACCGCCATCCCGGCCGAGTCCGGCGCGTTCAGCGCGGTCGAGACCGCCGCCCTGACCGACGGCGGCATGATGATGGGCACGCCGCTCTACCTCGCGCCGGAGCTCTGGGCCGGGACCGCCGCCACGCCCCACTCGGACGTGTACGCGCTCGGGCTCGTCCTCTACGAGCTGTGCGCGGGCCGGCTGCCCCACGCGGGCCTCGACGTGCACGCCATCGCGAGCTGGGTGACGGCGCGGGCGCTCCCGCCGCTCCGCTCGCTCTGCCCGGACATGCCCGAGATGCTCGCGGCCATCATCGATCGCTGCGTCATGCGCGCGCCGGAGGCGCGCTTCGCCTCGGCCGCGGAGGTGCAGGCCGCGCTCGAGGAGACCGAGGCGCTCTGCCGGGCGTTCCAGATCGTGCGCCCCGGCGCGCCGCCCTCCGGGCCCCGGGAGGAGGACGCGGACCTCGTGAGCGCCTCCTTCGCGCGCCTCCTGCCGCGCGCCGAGGAGCTCGTCGCGCGCTTCTACGAGCGGCTCTTCGCCCGGGAGCCGGCGCTCCGCGCCCTGTTTCCGCCGGACATGCGCGAGCAGCGGCTGAAGCTCGCCGCCACGCTGCAGCTCGTGATCGACAACCTCCGCGCGCCCGACAAGCTGCTCGAGATGCTCGAGGCGCTCGGGCGCCGGCACGCGGGCTACGGCGTGGCGCCCGAGCACTTCGACGCCCTGGGCCGCGCGCTGCTCGAGGCGCTCGAGGAGCTCGAGGGCGACGCGTGGGGGCCCGCCACCGCGCGGGCCTGGGCGGGCGCTTACGCGCAGATCGCCGGGGCCATGCGGCGCGGGATCGAGGCCGCGCCGCGGACGACCGGCGCGCCCCGGCCGGCGCCGGGGGCGGGCCGCGCGGCGGAGATCCGCTTCGCCACGAGCGCCGACGCGAGCCTGGCCTACACGGTCACCGGCGCCGGGCCGATCGACCTGGTGCTGGTGCAGGGGTGGGTGACGCACGCGGAGGCCGCGTGGGAGCACGCGCTCGTGTCCCGGTTCTTCGCCGAGCTCGGCGCGTGGGCGCGGCTCATCGTGCTCGACCAGCGCGGCACCGGGATGAGCGAGCGCGAGGGCGCCGGCGCGTCGGCCGAGCAGCAGGCCGAGGATCTGCTCGCGGTCCTCGACGCGGCCGGCGTGGAGCGCGCGGCGCTGCTCGGCGTCGGCGCCGGGCTCGCGCCGTGCGCGCTGCTCGCGGCGTCGCACCCGGCGCGGGCGCGCGCGCTGATCGCGCTCGGGAGCGCGGCCCAGATGGCGGCCTGGCCGGGGTGCCTCTTCGGCGTCACCGGCGAGGGCGCCGACGAGGTCGAGCGCGCGCTGCGGAGCGGGTGGGGCGAGCCGCTCTTCCTCGATCGCCTCGCCCCCTCGGCGGCGCAGGACAGCGCGTTCCGGCGCTTCTGGGCCGCATACCTGCGCCTCGGCGCGAGCCCCGGCGGCGCGGCGCGCTTGCTCCGGGCCCACGCGGCGGTCGACCTCCGCCGCGCGCTCGGCCGGGTGAGCGCCCCGGCGCTGGTGCTGCACCGGGCCGGCGATCGGGCGGTGCCCGCCGCGGCCGGCCGCGACCTCGCGGGCCGCATCCCGGGCGCGCGCCACGTCGAGCTCCCGGGCGAGGATCACCTGCCCTTCGTCGGCGACACGCGGCCGCTGATCGCCGAGCTGCGGGCCTTCCTGGGCGCGGGCGACGCGGGGAGCCCCGGCCCGGCGCGCGCCACGGAGACGATGAGGAGCTGAGCGAGCGCGCGCCGCCCCGGCGTCAGCCCGGCTTGCGCCCCACGAGGATGATGCACGGGTACGCGAAGCGGATCTCGTCCCCGTCGATCCGCGCGCCGACGCCGAGCGCGTCGACGCCGACGTCGGCGCGGTAGAGGGCGCGGAGCCGGTCCGCCCCGCCGGGCTCCGGGAAGGACGCCTGGAGCGCGGCCTCGAGCTCCATCTCGAGCTCGTACCGCGCGACCCGCTCGATCTCGAGGCCCGCCGCGGCGAACAGGGCGGCGAGCTCGCGCTCGGTGAGCGCGCGCGCGTGCGACGGATCGCGGATCTTCTCGGCCCTGTCGTACGCGTCCCGCCTGTCCTCCGCGGGCGCCACGTCGATCACCGCGACCCGCCCGCCCTTCTGGCACACGCGGGCCATCTCGCGCAGCGTCGCGAGCGGATCGAGCAGGTGATGGAAGCTGTAGCGCGTCGTGACGAGGCGGTAGCTCTCCGCCGGACAGGGCAGGCGGCTCGCGTCGCCGAGCTCCCACGCGACGTTCGAGACGCCGAGCTTCACCTGCCTCCTCCGCGCCTCGTCCAGCATCGCGGGGACGATGTCGATCCCGCGCACGCTCGCCACGTGGGGCGAGAGCGCGCAGGCGACGATCCCCGGCCCGCACGCCACGTCGAGCAGCGTGATCCCCGCGGGAGAGCGGCACGCGACCTTCCGTCGTGACGCGTCGATCGTCTCGATCTACTTCGATCCCGCGGCGTTCCCGCACCCGCTCCCGGGGGTCAGGGTGTTCGACGCGCCAGCGCTGCTGCGCGAGATGGTGCTCCACGCGCGGCGCTGGACGGTCGCGCGCCGGCCGGACGACGTCACGGCCAACACGTTCTTCTCGGCGATGGCCGATGTGGTCGGGCCGCTCGTCGATCGCGGCGCCACGTACCGGCTGCCCCGCGGCAGGACGCAGCCCGTGCAGCGGGCGATCGAGTGCGCGCTCCGCGACGTCGCGAGCGCCGACCTCCGGCGGGCCGCGGCGTTCGCCGGGGCGACCGAGCGGACGCTGAGGCGGCGGTTCCGCGAGGAGACGGGCGTCACGTGGCGCGCCTTCGTCACGCGCGCCCGCGTGCTCCGGGCGCTGGACCTGCTCTCGATCCCGGGCGCCAGCGTCACGCGGGTCGCGCTCGACGTCGGCTTTCACAACCTCGGGGCGTTCGCCGCCGCGTTCCGCGCCGTCACCGGGCAGACGCCGAGCGAGTTCCGCAGGGCCGCCCTGCCCTCGCCGGGCGGCGGCGGGCCGCCCGCCGACGGATAGCCCGGGGATGGAGAGCTCGGGGATGGATGGCTCGGCGCAGCGCGCCGCCCCGGGGGCGCCGATCCCCGCCCTCGCCGACGGCGCCGCCGGGGCGTCTTTCGCGCGCGCTCGGGCGGCCGCGCCGCGGCGTGGCTACTGCGCGATCGCCTTGAGGTCGAGCATCTCCTCGACGCTCGGCACCACGATGAGGTCGCAACGGCGGTTCTTTTGCCGCCCCTCGTCGGTGTCGTTCGCCGCGACCGGGTCGGTGTCGGCGAAGCCCGCGGCGCTCCAGTGCGCGACGGGCATCGCGCCCCCGCCGCCCCTGGCGTCGGCCGGGCTGACCAGGAACAGCAGCACCTCGCGCGCGCGCATCAGCGACAGGCCCCAGTTGTCGCCGAACCGGCCGCCCACGAGCGGCTTGTTGTCGGTGTGGCCGGCGACCTGGTAGTCGCGCTGGAGCAGCGACGCGTCGTTCCGGATGACGTTCGCCACCTTGAGGAGGATCTCCTTGCCCTCCTTCTTGAGCGTCTCGCGCCCGGAGTCGAAGAGCACGTCGCCCGGCAGCGAGATGACCATGCGGTTGCGCCGGATGTTCACCGCGAGGCCGAGCTTCGTGAGCTCGTCCAGCTTCTTCCTGAGCGTCTCGAACCGCGCCTTGATCTGCTCCAGCTGGCGCGCCCGCGCCTTGAACTCGGCGAGCGCCTTCTCCCGCTCCTCGAGCGTGGAGCTCAGCTGCGACACCTGGGTGCTCGTGGCCTGGAGGTTCTCGCTCAGCTTGCTGATGTCGATGCCCGCCGCCTCGAGCTGCCTCGTCAGCTCCGCGACCTTCGCGCGCTCCGCCTCGAGCTCCTTCTCGGTCTGGGCGAGGCGGCCCTCCGTGGTCTGGTGCTGGCTCTGAAGGCGGTTGTACTTGTCGAGCTGGGCCTTCCACTCCTCCTCGGAGTAGCCGCACCCCAGCGAGAACGACGCGATCACGGCAGGCAGGAAGGCCGCGAACGCGGATCTGCGACCTTTCAAGACACGAAGGTGCATGAGCACGCTCCTTCACTCGTGGTTGTGAACATGGCCGGAGGCCTTTGGGCTCGTCCCGCGGCCATTCCGGGTCACAGCGGCCGGTCAGGCCGCGCGGGGACGTACCCTAGCGAGGTCGCGCGCGGTTGTAAAAGCCCCCATCGCCCCATCGAGCCCGCGCCGCGAGCGCGGTCGACGCGGGGAAGAACGAGGGAAGGCGCGCCGCGCGCAGGTCGAAAACCCCTCGCGCGCGAGCCGGGCGCCGGGCATCCTGGTCCTGCAGACGTGGGGTCGGCATGGACGTGGCTGCTCGAGTGGTGCGCCGAGGCCCTCGGCGCGACGGACGGGCCTGCCGGCTGCCCCGAGGCCGGCGCGCGGCGGCGGCGCCGGTCGCTGTTCTTCCTCGCGCTCTCGCTGCTCATCGTGGCGAGCTTCTTCCTCGGCGAGCTCTGGGGTCTGAAGGGGCTGCTCCCCTCGATCGCGCTCTTCCTGCTCGCGGTCCAGGCGACGCGCGCCGTGCTCGACGCGCGCGCGGCGGTGTGGCGCGCCGCCGCCCTCGACCTCGACGACCCCGCGCAGCGGCCGCCCGAGGGCGCGGCTCCGTGGCTCGCGCCGCCGACGGCGAGGGTCCTGCGCGCGCTCGCCGCCGTGATCGACGCCGCGCGCCGCGAGCGCTACGCGATCGCGCTGGAGCGGCTCCCGCACGTCGAGCGGGCCGCGCTCCGGCCCGACGAGGCGCGGCTGCTCGATGCCGCGCGGGCGCTGCTCTCCCTCGGCCTCGGCGACCCGGCGCGCGCGGCGCAGCAGGCGATCCTCGCGCTGCCGACGGGGATCGACGCCATCGACGCGCGGCTCGGCCGCGTGGTGCTCGCCGACGCCTGGCGGTCCCCCGCGCGGCTCGAGGCGATCGAGCGCGCGTGGCGGCGCGAGCTCCGCGGCGGCGCGACGTCCGAGGCGCTCTCGCGCCTCCTTTCCCTGTCGCGGCTGCGCTTCCTCCCGGACGCGCTCGAGGCGCTCGATGCGGCCGAGGCGCGCGCGCTGTCGGCGGAGGCGTGGGCGATCGGCGAAGAGGAGCTCGCCGCGGCGCTCGAGGCGCGCGCGCGGCCGGGCATCTACCGCTGAGCGCGGCGGTCAGGGCACGGGCTCGCGCGGCACGGCGGGCGCGACCTCGCGCTCCAGGCGGAGGCCGCCGAGCGAGATCTCGACCACCGCGGCGAGCCGCTCGGCCACGAGCCGCTCGGCCGAGGCCCCCTGGGCGCGCGTCCCGGCGACGAAGGCGACGCAGCGCCGGCCGGAGCCCCCGAACGCGAGCGCGAAGCCCCGGATCGGCGCGCCGGGCGGGGCCTCCACGACGCCGATCTGCACGACGGTGTCGAAGCCCTCGGGCGCGTCGACGCGGCGCTCCACCGCGGTGAGGCTCGGGTCGGGGCGCGGCAGATCGCGCCAGAGCCGCGCGCGCGCCTCGCACGCGGCCCGGCTCGCGCGGCCGTCCTCCCGCCAGGCGCGCACGAGCAGCGAGGTCGACGACGCGGCGTGGGTCGCGACGAGCCAGGGGCCCTGGCCGTCCTCGACGCGGAAGCCGCGGGCGTCGGGCAGCGGGAGCCGGAGATCGAAGCGCTCGGAGCGGTACTCGCCGAGCTGGCCGTCGCCGAGGTCGGGCGGCGGCGGGGGCGGCGCGGACCTCGGCGGGGGCGGAGGCGGCGCCGCCGGGGCCGGCGCGCACGCGGGCGCGAGCAGGAGCGCCGCGGCGAGCGGGGGGACCAGCGCGGCGCGCCTCATCGCGCGAGCAGCACGAGCACGGCGCCGGCGCCCCCCTCGGTGTCCGGGGCCGTGGCGAACGCGGCGACGTGGCGCGCGACGCGGCCCTGGCTGAGCCAGGCGGCGATCTCGCCGCGGAGCACGGCGTAGCCGCCGGGCGAGTGGCGGCCCTTGCCGTGGACGATGGCGACGATGCGGTCGCCGTCGCGCTGGCGCTTTCCGACGAACGCCTCGACGGCGTCGCGCGCCGCCTCGAGCCGCAGGCCGTGCAGATCGAGCGTGCCGTCGATGGCGTAGCGGGCGCGGCGGAGCCGCCTGAGCTCGCGCGGATCGACGTCGAGCCGCCTGCCCTCGATGCGCTCGCCGTCGTCCGTGGTCTCGAACTTGATCCCCTCGATGACGAGCGAGCGCATGCGCGAGCGCGCATCCTCGTCCGGATCGGGCGCGGGCGCCGGCTGCGCGGCCCGCTCGACGCGGCTCGCGGTGGCCGGGATCCGGTTCACGCGGTCCTCGAGCACGCGGACGCCGGCCATGTAGATGGCGAAGGTCTCGGGGTCGACGGGGCGCGGGGCCGCGAGCTCGCCGCCCGCGCGCGCCACCGGGCCCGCGCTCGCGGGCGCCTTCGCCCTGGGCTGCGCGCCGGGCGCGGCGGCCGGCGCGCTGGCCGCGCCGGGCTTCGGCTGCGCGCCGGGCGCGGCGGCCGGCGCGCTGGCCACGCCGGGCTTCGGCTTCGCCCTGGCGACCTGCCGGAGCGCAGAGAACGGCTGGTAGAACGCCTCATTCGCCTTCCGCGCCGCCTTGGTGGCTCGCGCCGGCCTGGCGGCCGATCTCGGATCTGTCTCGCGCTTCGCGCCCTTCGCCATCCCCCAGAACATCGCGCGCGAGGCCGCGGAGCGCAAACCGGACGGACTCGATGCCGGCGAGCTGCCCGTCCTCGAACTGCCAGTCGGGGTCGTCGAGGTCGGGGAAGTCGTGCGGGTTGCGGATGTCCTCGGCCGTGAGCGTGGGGAGGAGGCGCCGGGCGAGGTCGATGACCTTGGCCCGCTGCGCCTCTTCCATGGCCGAGAGGAGCTCGAAGATGCGGTGGAAGAGCTCGGCGGGGGACGGGGGAGCTCCCGGGGCGCCGGGGCTTTCGCGGTCGGGAGAGCGCATCTGGCGCAGGATACTTCATCGGACCGAGGCCGCCGCGGCCGCGCGCGCACGCCCTGGCGGCGCGGCGCCTGGGGTGTCACCCGCCCGGGACCGGGAGGTCGGTCCGCGTCGCCGGGCGCGACGGCGAGGGAGCGCGGGCGTCCGCCGGCACCCCGAAGGCGGCGAGGGTGAAGACGGGCATGAGGGCGCCGAACACGCCGAGCCCCATGAACGCCGCGATCCCGAGGTGCAGGAGGGCCGTGGCCACGATGACGGCGCGCCGGGTGAGCCGCGGCCAGATCAGGAACGCATACCCGATCTCCACGCCGAGCACGGTCCACCCCGCGGCCTGCGCGATGAACGGGTGCCAGGCCAGCCAGGAGAAGTCGAGCTGGCGATACTCCGGGAGCATGAGCGAGCGCCAGATCGCCTCGCCGTTCCACCACGACGCGCCCCTCGCCTTCTCCAGCCCGCTCGCCAGGTAGGCGATGCAGAGGTGTAGCTGGACGACCCTGAGCCCGAGCCGCGCCGCCGACGTCGGCACGACGGGCGCGCGGCCCGGGTCGCGCGCCCGGCGCCATCGATCGAGGGACAGCGTGGCGCCCGCGGGGACCCAGATGAGATAGAATAGAAAGATGTTGGCGAAGAGGTCCGCCCCGTAAAGGGTGGTGTCCGCCGTCACCATCAGCATCCTGTGGGTGCTCCACGAGAGCAGGGCGGCGGCCCTCGTCCAGAGCCCGCAGAGCAGCGCGATCAGGGAGAGCACGTAGAGGGCTCCGGTGCCCACGAGGACCGAGGCCTCGTCGATCCCGAGCGGGGCGAGCCGGTCGGCCATCCAGCCGATGCCTGGCAGGGCGAGCCGGCCGAACGCCTCGCGCAGCGGGCCCTGGAGGATGCCCTGTCGACCGTAGAGCTCGAGGAACGCGGGCGCGATGAGCGCGGCCTGGACGAGGAGCACGGCCGCGAGCCCGATGCGGAGCGCCGCGAGGGGCGCCGGGGACGCCGGGGCGAGCGCGAAGCGCTCGACGAGCGACCAGGCGCGCGAGAGCCTCGCCCCGCGGGAGACGCCGCTCGACCCGCTCACGGTGCACCGCCGTCGCTCCGCGGGGAGGCGGCCCGGAGCCTGGATTTCGTGACGAGCTTCGCCTGGTAGAGCAGGTCCCACGATGGCCGCGCGCCGTCGCGGTATCCCTGCATCGAGGGGAGATCGCAGATCTCGAGCCGGACGACCACGCTCTCGGCGCCCGGGTGCCTCGCGAACATCTTGCCTGCCCACGAGGCCACGAGCGAGCGCCGCAGCGCCTCGTGGTCCGCGAGCAAGAACAGCGAGATGATGCTCCTGACCCGGAGATCCGCCTCGTGGTTCGCCCCGGACTCCAGCACCTCGGCGCGCGCCGTCCCACCCGCGTCGGCGATCTGGAACGTCGCCCAGGGCAGCGCGTTGACCTCGGGAGCGAAGAAGTTGTAGCCGCTGTCGGCCCCGGAGAGCGCGCCGTAATAGGCGACCGCCCGGCCGAGCCGCCCCGCGCTCTGCAGATCGACCTGGAGCGCCCCGAGGACGACGCAGACGAGGTGCGCCGCGGCGACGCTCGGGATCAACAGCGCGCGCCCGCGGCTCCTTGCTCTTCCATCCATGCGGCTCCCCTCCGGCTCCCCGCGTCGCGGGGGCCGGCTCATCCGCGCGACGCCGAGGCGCGGAGGCTGGGCCGCCGCCCCTCGGCGCCGCGCGCAAAACGAATCAGCGAGGCTCCGCCAGGCTCACCGCGGGCGCGGGGAGATCGCCTATCGGCGCCATCTCGGACCGCCAGGGGCCTGCGTACGGCCGGTGCCCCCCGTACGGCCGGTGCCCCCCGTGCGGCCGGTAATGCCCGTACGGCCGGTAATGCCCGTACGGCCGGTGCCCCCCGTGCGGCCGGTAATGCCCGTACGGCCGGTGATGCCCGTACGGCCGGTAATGCCCATAGGGCCTATAATATGGCACCTCGGCATCAGGGAGCCGGGCGTCCCGCGCCGAGCGCGTCGTCTCCTCGACGAGCACGAGATCCTGGATCGGGGTCGTGGTCTCCGCTGCTGCGATCTGTGTGGCGCCGAGGCCGATCCCGGACAGCGCCAGCGCACCGAGCGCTTTCATCAGTTTCATCATGGACTCCTTTTCGAGGCGAGCGGCTTGATGGGTGTCATCCCATGCAGGCTGCGTCCATGGTGATGCAAGCGTGAGGCCCGTTCGCAGCGTACCGAGGCGCCCCACACCGGAGCGACAATTCCTGACAAACGCGTCTCCGCGCGCCGCGTCCCGCCGCCTTGAGCCCGGGCGTGCACGCTCTGGACAGCGCTCGTCGACGGAGGTCCCGGCGCGCGCATTCGCGCGCATCGAGGCCGCGGCGACGGCGCCCCGCTCGGCTCAGGGTATTACCAGGACATTCGATAGATCATCGATGATCCTGCCGGGATCGGCGCCCTCGAAGTTGACGAGCAAGGTGACAGAAGCATCACTGTCAATCGCGTAATAAGACGAGGACGTGAACCCCCAGATACCCCCGTCGTGCCCGAGCTGGGAGCCGAGCCGAGATTCACGGCGGGACAGCCCGAGGCCGTATCCGCTCACCGCGCCCAGCGGCGCGTCCACCCGCGTGGTCATCTCCTCGAGCTCGGCGGCGCCGAGCAGGTTGCCGTCGAGCACCTTCCGGTAGAAGCGCGTGAGATCGCCGGCGGTCGAGACGAGCGCGCCCGCCGTGCCGGCCGCCGACGGGTCGACCGCAGAGGTCGTGTCGATCAGCCGGCCCTGGATCCGCCCGTGGCCGTGCACGAGGCCCGGCAGAGCCGCCTCGGCGCCGTCGAGGTAGGTGTGCGTGAGCTCGGCCGGATCGAGGATGCGGGTGCGGAGCAGCTCGCCGACGGGCCCTCCCGAGGGCGCTTCGAGGAGCAGGCCCGCGATGATGTAGTTCGTATTGGAGTAGGCGAAGCCCTGCCCCGGCTCGAAGTAGGGCGGATGCGACGCGGCGATCTCGAGGATCTCCTCGGGCGCCCACGCGCGCGTCGGCTCGGCCAGGGCCGCAGACCAGAAGTCATCGCTCTCCGTGAAGTCGAAAACGCCGCTCGTGTGGTTCAGGATCTGTCTCACGGAGATCTGCTCGCCGCGGGGAACGCCGCCCACGTACGCGGAGACGGCGTCGTCGAGCGACAGGCGGCCTTCGGCGCGGAGCATCAGCGCCAGCGTGGCGATGAACGTCTTGGTGATGCTCCCCACGCGGAAGAGGTCGTCGGGTTGCATCGCGACCTTCGCCTCGGCGTCGGCCACCCCGGAGGCGCCGCGCCAGCCGCACCCGCCGAGGGTCACGGCGGCGGCCGCGCCGGGCAGCCTCTGAACTGCCACCGCCGCGTCGAGCGCGCGCTGGAGCTCGGCCGCGAGCGCGTCGCAGGAGGCGCCCGCCTCGCCGCCCGGGTCCCCGACTCCGGCGCTTCTGACTCCGGTGCTTCCGACTCCCCCCGTCGCGACGCCACCGCTGCCGCCGCCCTGACCGTTCGAATCGGCCACGGTCTGGAGCGGCGCGGTCGAAGCGCCGCTGCACCCCGTGAGCAAGACGACCCCAGCACAGGCGAACCAAGCCGTCCGCCAAGGAACACGGCTCATCGATCCGATCTCCACGGCCCCCCATGAAGTTCACTGCTGCGCTCCGCCGCGCTGCTCCCGAGAGCCTCCCAGGGCGGCTCGCGAACGACGCGCATGAGGACGCATGGGGAGTGACCGTGACGAGCATCGCCAGGGGTGGCGGCTCCTCAGGCTCGCTTCGGGCGAGGACAAGCCGCTCGAGCACCTGTTCGTCGAGGTCGCGAACGGAGGGGTGCTGGAGGGCGCGGAGCGGCTCCGCCTGCTCCAGGACGTCGACGCGTTCGAGAATACCTGGTTCCCCCGCGCCCGCGTCATCATCCGCCGCATCGTCCCGCGCGCCCGCCGTGAGGCCTTCGAGGCCGCCTTCTTCAAGGTAAGCGTTCACTGCCCGGACCGCTTGTCCCGCAGCCACCTTCCGGAGAATGTCCGGTCGCTTGCATGAGGAGGCCAGCTGCGTAGGGTTCGGGTCCTGTGGAGCGCGATTGGCGAGACGACCGGATCGAGGAGCTGGAGGCCCTCGTCGCGAGGTTGATGCGGCGGGTGGCCGAGCTTGAAGCACAGCTCGCCCAGTCCTCCGGTAACTCGTCCCGGCCGCCCTCGACCGATCCTCCCGGCGCGCCGCCGCCGTCTCGCCCGAAGCGCACAGGACGGCGGCGTGGTGGGCAGCCGGGGCATGAGAAACATCGTCGCACACTCGTGCCGCCCGAGCAGGTGGACAAGCTCCAGACCTGCAAGCCCGAAGCGTGCCGGCGTTGCGGCACGGCTCTGGCGGGAAACGACCCCGATCCTCACCGTCATCAGGTGGTCGAGATTCCGAGGGCGAAGGCGACCGTCGAAGAGTTCCAGCTGCATGCACTGAAGTGCGACAGGTGCGGGATCTCGACGCGGGCGACGTTGCCGCCTGGGGTCCCGACGAGCTCGTTCGGGCCGCGCCTGCAAGCCCTGGTCGCGGTCTTGAGCGGCGCCTACCGCCTGTCCAAGCGCGCGATCGACGAGCTGGTGGGAGACGCGTTCGGTGTGCCGATCGCCCTCGGCAGCGTCTCCAACCTGGAGCAGGCGACGAGCGAGGCCCTCGCGGCACCGGTCGAAGAGATCGCCCAAGCCCTGCCCAAAGAATCGATCGTCCATATGGACGAGACGGGGTGGTTCGAGCAGAGTAAGCGGGCCTGGCTGTGGATCGCGGTGACCGCCCGGATGGCGTTGTTCGCCATCCGCCATAGCCGCGGCGCGCACGTGGCCAAGGAGCTGCTCGGTTCGGCGTTTTCGAGGATTCTGATCTCGGACCGCTGGACCACCTATGCGTGGGTCGACACCCAGCGGCGACAGCTCTGCTGGGCGCACCTGCTGCGTCAGTTCCTCGGGTTCCAAACTCATGGCGCTGAAGCGAGCGCCATTGGCCGCGCGTTGGAGTTGCTCACCGAGACGATGTTCCACCTCTGGCATCGAGTGCGCGACGGCACGATGACGCGCAGGGAGTTTCAGAAGCGCATGGGGCCCCTGCGCAACTATGTCATTGCGCACCTACGTGAGGGCGCGGGCTGCTCGCTGCGCGCCGTTGCAGGTCGATGTCGCGAGATACTGGAACTCGAGCCGGCGCTCTGGACCTTCGTCGATGTTGAAGGTGTTGAGCCGACGAATAACGAGGGAGAACAGCGCATTCGCCACGCGGTGATGTGGAGAAAGACCAGCTTTGGAACCGATAGCCCCAACGGCAGCCGATTTGTCGAGCGCATCCTGACGGTCGTGACGACGCTGCGGATACAGAAGCGCAATGTCCTCGACTACCTGACCGATGCTTGCGAAGCGAATCTCCACGGTCGGCCGGCGCCCTCCTTACCGAGCGCCGATCCCGTTCGGCTGGCCGATGCGCCCGCTCGCTGGACCTCGGCGGCCGCCCCCGCGACCGCTCGGCGGCGCCGCGGCCCAGCACCGGCCTTGCCCCCGCGGGTGCGCTGCTCAGCGCGGCGGCACCGCCGCCAGGGGGAGCGCCCGCAGCAGCGCGACCACCGTGAGCGCGTGGCTGATCCGACCGTCTTGCATGGCCGCCATCACCTCGCCCGCGGTCATCACGACCGCTTCCGTGCTCTCGTGCTCGTCGCCCTCGGGCTCGCCGATGAGGCGTGCGCCGCGCGCCAGGTAGAGGTGGCAGCGATTCGGCTGGAGCGCCGGATTCGGGTGCACCCACCCGAGCGGCTCGATCGACGCCGCGGCGTAGCCCGTCTCTTCCACGAGCTCGCGCAGCGCCGCCGCTGCCGGCTCCTCTCCTGGGTCGACGATGCCGCCCGCCGTCTCGATCGTCACCGCATCGACGCCGTGCCGGTACTGCCGCACCAGGACGAATTCCCCTGAGTCGGTGATCGCCGCCACGGAGATCCAGTCGGCGAGCTCCAGCGTGAAGCTCGTGTAGGACGCGCCCTCGGCCACGACGTCATGACGATGCACCGCCAGCGGGCCAAAGCTGCCGGCGACCACCGAGGCGTGCCGGCGAGGAATCGTGATACCCATCGCGCGTCGATACTACACCACGGCGCCCCGCGGCCGGGGAGAGCGCCGTCGAGGTCGCTCGCGTCGCGCATCCTGGGGTGAAGGTCGCTCTCGACTGCTCGCTCGCACCTCAGGAATCCGCCCCTCGCTCCTTGGCTGGCGCATCGGCCTTCGCCGCCGCATCGGCCTTCGCCGCCGCGTCGGTCTTCGCTGCCGCGTCCCCCTTTGCCGCCTCGCCCTTCGGTGCCGCCTCCCCCTCCGGCGCCGCGTCGTCGCCCTTCGGCGCGGCCTCGCCGTTCGCCGATGCCGAGCTGTCCGCGGTCGCCGGCGCGGCGCTCGCCACCGCCGTCAGCGCCGCCACCGCCGCCGCGCGCGCGGCGTTCGCCGCCGCCGGCGCCGCCCCCGCGGTCGCCGGCGCCGCGCTCGCCGCCGCGCCCGGCACCTCGCGCGCCGTGGTCGCCGGCGCGGGCCGCTCGCGGCGCTCCTTCCGCAGCACCTCCTCGGCGTCGTCGCCGGGCACCCCCGCCGTCGCCCCCTGCCCCGCCGTCGCTCTCTGCCCCTCGTCCTGCGGCGGCGGCCACGCGGTGACGTAGCGGGGCTGCTCGCCAGGGCCGGACGCGTCGATCCATGACACGCTCCCTGTCCCCGGCGCGCGCACGTCGATGTGCACGAACGAGCTGTTCGGATAGTACCCGCAGCCCGTATCGGCGAGCGTCCGGCACGCGGCCGCGAGCTCGTCGTTGCGCACCCCGGCGATGCGCAGATCGAGCGCCCGCCCGGTCTGGTGCAGGCTGCCCTGGCTCTGCGGCCGGTACCCGCTCACCAGCGACACGAGCCGGCCCGGATACCGCCGCGCGAGCGCGTCGACGCGGACGAGCAGCCCGGGATCGAGCAGCCGCACGCCGGGCGCGATCTCCCCGGCCCGGAGCGCACCCCGCTTGCCCCCCTTGCCCCCGGGCGCACCGTCCGGCGCGCGCCGCTTGCGGCCGGCAGCCTCCGGCTTCCGCGCAGCGAGCGCACGCTCGTCGGGCAGGACCGGCCGCGGCGTGCCCCACGGGCGCGCGAGCAGGGACAGGGCGCGCCGCGCCTCCTCGCGCGGCCTCCCGGCGCAGTCGACGAGCGCGAGGCGATCGGGCTCCATCCCGCTGCGATCGATCGAGAGCGCCGGACCGAGGCACGGCTTCGCCGGAGCCTCCTTGCTCGCCCGCTTCTTCGCCCCGCGCCGCTTGCTCTCGACCGTGCGCGCCGCCCTCTTCTTCTTCTTCCGGCGCTCTTTCTTGGCCGACCTGGCCGCATGCCCGCGCCTCTCCGCGCTCTCCGCCGCGCGCGGCGTCTTCTTGCGGGTGCGCTCCTTCCGGTCCCCGGCGTCGTTCTTCTTCCCGTCCTTCGTCCTCTTCTTCCCGTCACCGGCCGCCTTGGAATCGGACTTCGCGGCGCTGGACCTCGTGGCGCTGCGGCGCGCCCCCGTCTCCTCGCGATCTTCTGCCGCGCGCTTGCGCCGCGTGCCCGCGGGGCTCGCCGGCGGACGCTCACGACGGGCGAGCTTGCCGGCCTCCTCCCCGGCCTGCTCGGCCGCATGCGCCCTGGGCAGCGGCTCCGCGCAGAGAGGCCCGGCCGAGGCGGCCGGCACCGCGATGCCCAGCAGCGCGGCCAGCGCGGCAGCCCGAGCACGCTTCAGACGCGCGCGCATCGCCGCGCTGCGCATCGGCTTCCCTGCGGCCCGCGGCGCCGCGCCTGCACTGCTCACGGATCGAAGGCTCACCATGGAAAGCTCCAGTCGGGTCGGGTGCGGGTGCTCCTCCACCACGGATCTCCCGGACACGTCGTCGCCGCCCCTCCGTAGGTGGGGGACAGGAAAGGCAGTCAGCGGTCCGCTTCTTGAATCGACCTCGGCCGCGGGGTCGGCGACCTCGACACAGCGTCTCCGGCGCTCCCTTCACGAAAGCTCCTTGAAGGGAGTGGACCGGGTAGACCCATGTAGACCAGGTGCCCCCCGGAACCAGGAACCAGGAACCAGGAACAAGGATCCCTGAGGACACGAATGTCATGAAGTGCGGCGGGCAGCCCAATTTTCTGCGGCGCTGACCAGAGGCTGTGGTAGGAACCAGCTGCCTCGCGACCGCAGTAGGGTCGTGAGCGCGGCTCCGGGTGGCTTGGGGGCAGAGCCCCTCATCACGCGGTCCGCGGTCGGGGTTCTCTCGGCGCAGTGCGGCGTGGCCCTGTCTCCGCGATCAACGGGATCGACCGGGGGCACCAGGCGTCGCGTTCCAGCGCCATCTCGTCCGGGCCGTCGCAGATCGCGGGGGAAGCGCCCGGTTCAACTCACACCAGCCTCAGTCACCACACCATCGATGCAAGCGGGGCGCCACACGCGGGATGCGGAAGCCGAACCCGGTGGCGCGTCCATGTCCGCTCCGACGTCAGCAAGGGCACGACATGCGGCGAATTCGTAGAGACGCAACCAAGGTCTGGCACAATCCCGAGCTTCACACCGCCTACGGCCGCGGTCAGCCGAACAGCGCAGGGCTGCCGCGCCCGACGCAGACCGGCGAGGACCGTAGGGCGGCGAAGCAGCACCGCGCAGCGCTCGAGGCGCTGTTCTCCCCGCGCAAGGAGCCGGAGGCAGAGGACAGCAAGGGCGGGCGCGTCAAATCCGGACGCGACGCCGCGTCCAAGGCGCCGGGGCGGATCGTCCTCGCGCCGCCCCCGCAGAGCGACCCGAAGGCCGTCGAGCGCCAGCGGCTCCTGGCGAAGCTGCTCGACGCGTCGGGCCGGCCGAACATCTCCAAGGCAGCGAACGATTTCCTCCGCGCCGGCCACACCTTCCCGGCGGAGCAGGACGTGTACCTGCAGCTTCTCGAGCACAGCGACGAGCAGCGCATCCAGGAGGCGATCGACGAGCTCTCGGGCATCCTCGCCGGCGAGCTGCCCAAGCGGCGCGCGGTGCTCGAGTCGCGGCTGCGGCGCATCGAGCAGTTCGCGGAGGAGCCCGCCACGCGCGCGGCCGCCGAGCGCCTGCGCCGCCAGGTGAGCGGCAGGCCCGACGCTCCGGGCGCGAACGGCGCCTCCGGGCCCGGCTCGCAGCCGCGGCCGTCGGGCGAGCAGGCCGCCCTGCCCCGCGCGGCGGCGGGCGGCGCGCCCTGCGCCCTGTCCGAGGCCGGCGAGGCGGAATGACGCGCGCGGAATTCGAGGCCGAGCTCCGCAAGCTGATGCAGGCGTTCGAGACGGGCACCGCGAACGAGCGGTGCGTCGAGTGCGTCGCGTGCGAGCGCTGCGTCGACTGCACGTTCTGCCGCAACGCGAAGGCGCTGCAGCGGTGCCACTACTGCGTCGACACGCAGCGCTGCTCGGACAGCACGCACTGCCGCGGGTGCCGTGATCTCATCAAGTGCAGCCACTGCGTCGCGTCCGAGCGGTGCACGCAGTCGTCGTACCTCGTGCGCTCGGTCGACTGCACCGGCTGCACCTACTGCTTCGGCTGCGTGGGCCTCGTGCGCAAGGACTTCCACATCCTCAACCAGCCGTACGATCGGAGCACCTACTTCAAGCTCACGGCCAAGCTGATGCGCGAGCTCGGGCTCGCCGCGGGCGCCGGGGCCGAGCCCGTCGCGGCGCAGCGCTCGGCCCAAAGGTAGCGATGCGCGCGGTGGTGCAGCGCGCGCTCGCCGCGCGCGTCGAGGTCGAGGGCCAGGTGGTCGGCGCGATCGAGCGCGGCCTCGTGGCCTTCGTCGGCGCCGCGAGGGACGACGAGGACGCGGACGCCGACTACGTCGCCGGCAAGGTCGCGGGCCTCCGCGTGTTCGCCGACGAGGCCGGCAAGATGTCGCGCGCGCTCGCGGACGCGCGCGGCAGGGTGCTCGCGATCAGCCAGTTCACGCTCTTCGGGGACGTCCGGCGCGGCCTGCGGCCGAGCTTCGACGGCGCGATGGAGCCCGTGCGCGCGGAGGCGCTGTACGAGCGCTTCGTCGCCGCCCTGCGGGCGCGCGGCGTCGACGTCCAGACCGGCCGCTTCCGCGCCGACATGCGCGTGTTCGTCGAGAACGACGGGCCGGTCACCATCCTCATCGATTCGAAGCGCACGTTCTGACATCGCCCGAAGCGGACGTCCTGACACCGCCCGAAGCGGGACGCTCTGGTACCGTTCAGAACGGATGCTCTCGCGCTGTTCAACGCGGGACGTCCTGACGCCGTTCAGAGCGGACCTTCTGTCACCGTCCAGCCCGTCGCGCTCCTCTGCGGGAGCCCCTTTCCGCCCCGCCTCGCCCAGGCTACCGCGGAGCCATGCGGATCAGCATCGTGGGAGCAGGCGCCCTCGGGCGGATCTACGGCGTGCGCCTCGCCGCCCAGGGAGACGACGTCACCTTCGTGGTCCGCCCCGAGCGCGTCGCCGACGCCGGGCCGTTCGTCATCGAGCAGGTCAACGGCTCGCGCCGCGACGCGCTGGAGCGCCCGCGCCTCGCGGCGGAGATCCCGGCGGACACCGAGGTCGTCCTCGTCACCGTGCGCTTCGAGCAGCTCGCCCCGGCCCAGCCTGACCATGGCGGCGCCCCGCCGCGCGCGGCGGGGCGCAAGTCGGTCGCGGACCTGCTCCGCGGCGGCCCCGCCGTCCCCGCCGTGGTGCTGACGCCGCTCATGCCGCCGCAGCGCGCGGCGCTCGATCAGGCCGCCCAGCGCCGCGTCACCCCCGCGATGCCGAGCGCCTCAGGGTACCTCGACGAGCGCGGCGTGGTCCGGTACTGGATCACCGGGCTCGCGTCGACGCTCATCGACGAGGACGGGGGCGCGCCCGCGGAGCGGCCGACGCTCGAGGAGCTCGCGCGCCGCCTCACGAGCGCCGATGTGCCGGCGCGGCTCGAGCGCGGCGTGGGCGCGCACAACGCCGCGACGACGACCGCGTTCTTCCCGCTGATCGCCGCCATCGACGCGGGCGGCGGCGTCGTCGGCCTCGCCTCGGATCCGCGCGTGCTCGGCGCCGCGCGGGGCGCCACCCGGGAGTGCGCGGCGCTCGCGGACAGGCTGGGCAAGGTGGCCCCCTGGGCGAAGCTCCTGGCCAGGCTCGCCGGCCCCCTCACGCTGAAGCCCGGTATCCAGATCGCTCGCCACCTGTTCCCCGAGGCGCTGCGGTTCGTCGACACCCACTTCGGCCCCAAGCTCCACGCGCAGCACCTCGCGATGGGCGCCACGATCCTCGCGCTGGGCCGCGAGCACGGCGTGCGCCTGCCGTCGCTCGAGCAGCTCATGACCTTGATCGAGGGCCGCGAGGCGGCGCGCTGATCCGCGCGTCAGCGCGCCGCCGCGAGCCGCGCCGCGAGCGCGATCGCCTCGCGCATGCCGCGCGCGTCGGCGCCCCCTGTGCCTGCGCGATCGTAGGCCGTGCCGTGGTCGACGCTCGTGCGCACGATCGGCAGGCCGAGCGTGACGTTCACCGCCTCCCCGAAGCCGAGGAGCTTGCACGGGATCGTCGCCTGGTCGTGGTACATCGCGACGACCCCGTCGAGCGCGCCGCTCGCCGCGAGCCGGAAGGCCGTCTCGGCGCCGACGGGCCCCGAGAGCTCCGCCGCCGGCCCCGAGCGCGCGAGCCGCCGCGCCGCGAGGCGGATGCCCGGCGCGATCCGCGCCCGCTCCTCGTCGCCGAGGAGCCCGCCCTCGCCGGCGTGCGGGTTCAGCGCGGCGACGGCCACGCGCGGCGCCTCGCGGCCGAGGGCCGCGAGCAGCCGCGCGAGCCACACCGCTGCGCGCGCCACCTCGCGCGGGCTCACCGCGTCGGGCACCTCGCGCAGCGGCAGGTGGGTCGTCACGAGGGCGGTCACGAGCTTGCCCGAGGCGAAGGCCATCGTGACCTCGCGCGCGCGGAGCCGCCGGCCCAGGTGCTCGGTGTGCCCGAGGAAGTCGGCCGACCCCGGCGCGCCGCTCGTGGCGATCGCGTGCTTCGACGCAGGCCCCGTGACCAGCGCCGCCGCGACGCCGCCGCGGACGAGGTCCGTCGCCTCGTCGATCCACGCGAGCTGCGCCGCGCCGTCCTCGGCCTCGGGCCGCCCGAACGCGCTCGGCCGCGAGAGGCGCGTGCTGCCCGCCCAGAGCCCGATCTCGCCGGGCGCGAGCCGATCGACGGCGGCGCGGCCGTCGACCACGACGAGGCGGCGCGCCGCGACGCGCACGAGCCGCGCGGCGCGGCGGAGCGTGGCCTCATCGCCGACGAGCACGCAGCGCACGCCGGCGACGGACGCCGCGCCGGCGACGGCCACCTCGGGCCCTACCCCGCTCGGACAGCCGACGCTGATCGCGACGACGGGCGGCGGCTCCGCGCGGCGCGACCGTGCGCGCGCCGCGCGGGCGGCGGTCGATCCTGCAGCGCTGCGCCGCTCGCCGGACGTCATCGGACGACGCGCCGCTCGCGCCCCGTGGTTGTGGAGCCGTCCCCCGACGGCCCTGACCGCGGCTCGCCGCGCACGGACGCCTCGCCGCGCGCCGGATCGCGCTCCTCGTCGCGCTCCTCGTCGCCGTCGTCGTCGCCGTCGTCCTCGTCGCTCTCCTCGTCGTCGACGTCCTCGTCGTCCTCGTCGAGCTGCTCCGCGCGCTCGTCCGCCGCGTTCGCCGCGCTCCGCTGCGGCGCCTTCGCCGCGTCGCCGCCCTCGGGGCCGCCGGCGCCGACGACGGGCGACTCGAGCCGGTACCCGGCCCCACGCAGCGTGACCAGCGGCAGCGCCGCGCCGAGCTTCGCCCTGAGGCGCCGCACGTGGATGTCGACCGTCCGCGCTCCCCCCTCGTACTGGCTCCCCCAGACGCGACGGAGCAGCTCCGTCCGCGACACAACCTTGCCGCGGCGTTCGCACACGTACGAGAGCAGCGCGAACTCCTTCGCCGTGAGCGGCACGTGCATGCCGCCGACCGACACGTCGTGCGCTGCGCGATCGATGACGATCGCGCCCACCTTCACCCGCTCCTCGGTCGCGAACTCGCTGCGGCGCCACTCGACGAGGCGCACACGCGCGTAGAGCTCGGCGGGGACGTACGGCACGAGCAGGAAGTCATCGAAGCCGCTCGACGGCTCGATGCGCGCGATCTGTGCCACGCTCACCGCGACCAGCGCGCCGACCTCCTCGAGGCGCGGCTCGCGGCGGAGCGCCCGCAGCGCCGCCGCGGCGAGATCGGGCCGGTCGAGCGCCTCGACGACGATCGCGCGCGCCTTGCTCTCGTCGTCGTGGAATAGCCGCGGTGGGTCGTCCCAGAGGTCGAGGGTCCGGACGTCGGCGCCGAGCGATCGCAAGACCGCCGCGGCGCCTTCATCACGTTCGAGATCTGGCCCGTGCCCCACAATGGCTATGAACGAACGGCGCGCCATGTCCGCCCCGTATACGGGTGCTACATCGTGGCGGCAAGACGCACCGCGCCAAACGACCCAACAACGCGAGGCAGCTTACCTATGCCTGCACCCCGGACGGCCGAAATCAGCCGATCCGCGTCCCGCCGACGGTGATGCGATCGATCTTGATCGTGGGGCACCCCACGCCGACCGGAACGCTCTGTCCGTCCTTGCCACAGGTCCAGATGCCGTCGGAGGTGGCGACATCGTGGCCGAGCATCGTGACGCGCCGGAGGACGTCGGGGCCGTTTCCGATGAGGTTCACGCCCTTGAGCGGCGCGGTCAGCTTGCCGTCTTCGATGAGGTAGCTCTCGGTCAGCGAGAAGACGAAATCGCCGTTCGAGATGTCGACCTGGCCGCCGCCGAACTTCCTCGCGAAGATGCCGCGCTTCACCGAGCGCACGATCTCCTCGGGATCGTGCGGGCCGGCGAGCAGGATGGTGTTCGTCATGCGGGGCATGGGCGCGGCGGCGAAGCTCTCCCGCCGCCCGTTGCCCGTCGGCGTGAGCCCGTAGTGCCGCGCCGAGAGCCGGTCGTGCATGTACCCGACGAGCTTGCCGTTGTCGATGAGCGTGCTGCGCTCGGGCTCGTGCCCCTCGTCGTCGACGTTGATCGTGCCGCGGGACTGGAGGAGGGTCGCGTCGTCCACCACGGTGCAGAGCGGGCTCGCCACGTCCTTGCCGACCTGCCCCGAGTAGTTGCTCGTGCCCTTGCGGTTGAAGTCGGCCTCGAGCCCGTGCCCCACGGCCTCGTGGAGCAGGATGCCGCTGTCGCCGGGCGCGAGCACGACGTTCATCTCGCCGGCGGGCGCGTCGCGCGCGTCGAGCATCGCGACCGCCTGCCGCGCCGCCTCCTCGGCGTGCCACTCCGGCGACCTGCCCTCGAAGTACGCCGTCGTCATGCGCCCGCCGCCGCCGCTCGACCCTTCCTGGCGCTTGCCGCCGCGCTCGGCGAGCGCCCGCACGCCGAAGCGGATGAGCGGCTGGACGTCGTGCGCCATCCGCCCGTCGCTCGTGGCGATCAGGACCTCGCGCACCTCCTCGGCGAAGCTCGCCTCGGCCTTGACGATGCTGGGATCGTAGGCGAGCGCGGCGGCGCTCGCGCGCTCCAGGAGCGAGCGCTTCTCGAGGCCGGGGACGTCGAGCGAGACGTGGGGCAGCTCGTAGCGGCTCGGCAGCGGGCGGCGCCGGAGCTCGATCTTCTCCTTGCCGCCGGTGCCCATCGCGATCTGCGCCGCCGTCTCGGCCGCGCGCTTCATCGCGTCCCACGTGAGGTCCTCGGTGTAGGCGTAGCCCGTCGCGTCCCCCCGCTGGACGCGCACGCCGACCCCCATCGACACCCCGCGGGACGCCGCCTTGAGGATGCCTTCGTCGAAGGTGAACCCGCCTCCCGCCCGGTATTCGAAGAAGAGATCGGCGTAATCACCTCCCTTGGAGAGGGCGACCGAGAGCAGCCGCTCGCAGAGCGCGGCGTCGACGGCATTCTCCTCTCCGGGAGCGAACGGGGCGCGGTAGGCCTGGCTGCGCGACATGGTCGGCCAACTCTAGGTCCATTCGCCGGGACGGTCGAGGCGTGGCGGCACCTGGAGCGCTCCGGGCGATCGCCAGGCCGGCGACCACCTCCAGCCCGCCGGCGCGGCGCACATCCAGCCCGCCGGCGCGGCGCACATCCAGCCCGCCGGCGCGGCGCACATCCAGCCCGCCGGCGCGGCGCCTGTTCAGCCCGCCAGCGTAGCATCTGTTCAGCCCGCCGACGCGGTGCGCGCAAGCGTTGCGCGACGCCTCGCCCGAGCCGCCGTTTCCGGCAAGCGAGGAATACGGAACACCTCCTGCCACCGGTCCGCGCGCTCGCGCCCCGCCCCGCCCCGGAGATCCTGATCACGGAGGCGCGAACGTCGAACGTGCGGGCGTCGCGCGACGACAGCCGCGCTCGCGGTGTGGGGCAACTTCCTGCCCCTTCACCGCGGATCGGCCGTGCGGCGTCCGCGGGTCGGCCGTGTGACGTCGGTCACGACGCGCGGCGCCGCCGGGACCGACCCGGCAGAGGTATGCAGAAATGTGCAAGAACGCCGCTCGACTGCTATGCTTCGAGCTGTCCTCGCGTCGGTGGTGGCGATGGCCGCCTTCTCCGCGATCTTCTCGATTCCCCGGTGATCAGCGTGCCCCGGCGCGCTCTTCGACGCGCCCCGATCGGATTCGCCTAGCGTCCGACCGGGGCGGGGGGATCCAGGCCGCCTCGCAGGTGTCGCCGCGTTCGCCACGGCGCCCACGCGGGGCCCGCGTGCTGCAAACAAGCACCTTGGCGGTAGCTTCCGGAACTTCCGATGCCGCGCGCTTGTACGTGGTAGCGGGATTGGCTAGGTGTTTTTAGGCGAGGTGAGGGACGCCGACCGGGCGCCCGAGCAACGCCTTGCTGTCCTCGCAGGAGATTCCCATCGCCGTGGCGGTCGATCGCGACAAGGTGCTCCAGACCGCGCAGAAGCTTGTCGAGCGGAAGCGCTTCGACAGAGCCATCGCCGAGTACCAGAAGCTGGTCGCGGAGGATCCGAGGGACGTCCGGACGCTGCTCAAGATCGGCGACCTCTATCTGCGGATGGAGGAGTACGTCGATGCGATCACCACCTACGAGCGCGTCGGCCAGTTCTACTCGCTCCAGGGCTTCGCGCTGAAGGCGATCGCGGTCTACAAGCAGATCCGCGAGATCATCCACAAGCACGTCCCCCAGTACGAGGACCGCTTCGGCCACATCGTCCCGCGCCTCGCGGAGATCTACACGCAGCTCGGGCTCACGAGCGACGCGCTCGCGGCCTACGACGAGGTCGCGACGCGCCTCCTCCGCGCCGGGCGCGACCGCGACGCGATCGACATCTTCAGGAAGGTCGTCGACCTCGACCCGAACAACCCGCTCCCGTATCTCCGCCTGGCCGAGGCGCTGATCCGGGTCCGCGACTACGACCTCGCCATCCAGCGCTTCGGGACGGCGGCCGAGATCCTGCTCAAGCTCGGGCGGCGCGACGACGCGCTGAAGGTGGTCGAGCGCCTGCTCCAGCACCGCCCGGACGCCCGCTTCGCCCGCATGGCCGCCGAGATCTACCTCGACCGCGGCGAGCCGAGCGACGGGATGTCGGCCCTCACCAAGCTGCAGATCGCGTTCAAGGAAAACCCGCGCGACCTGGAGACGCTGGCGCTGCTCGCCCGCGCCTTCGACCTGCTGGGGCAGCCGGCCAAGGCGATCGAGGTGCAGAAGGAGTCGGCGCGCATCGCGAAGGAGGCGGGGCGGCTCGACCAGTTCACCGCCCTCATCACCGCGCTGCTCGCGCGCGCCCCGAACGACGAGGGGGTGCGCCAGCTCGCATCCCAGCTCGCGCCCGCCGGGCGGGACACGCGCGCATCCATCGACGTCGAGCTCGTCGAGGAAGAGGAGGAAGAGGCCGACGACATCGAGGAGCTCGAGGTGGAGGACGCCGAGCCCTCGTCCGCGGTGCCGTTCCCGCTGCGCGCGTCGCAGCCCTCGACGGCGCCGGTCGCGAGCCCGCGGCAGCTCGCCGCCCACGCCGAGAGCCTGCGGCGCGACCGCCAGTACGACAAGGCGGTCGCCCTCCTCAAGGGCGGCATCGCCCGGCTGCCGGCCGCCCGGGAGCTGCGCGAGAAGCTCTGCGACGTCCTGATCGAGGCGGGAGACCAGGACGGCGCCATCGAGCAGATGCTCGAGTTCGCGCGGCAGCTCACCAGCGAGGGCGCCGTCGATGACGCCGCGAGGTTGCTCGACGAGGTGCTGCTCCTGGAGCCCGGGCACGCCCAGGCCACGGAGATGCTCCACCAGCTCGGCTACGCCGTGCCGCAGGAGGAAGAGCTCGACGAGGTGCAGGTCGGGTCGGAGGCCCCGCCCGCCGCCGGCGAGAACGAGGCGTACGCCTCCGAGGTGCCGAGCCAGGAGCTCTACGACCCGAGCGCGCCGCTGCCCGCGTACACGCTCGACGAGGACGGCGTGGTCGAGGCGCTCCCCCGGCGGCCCCCGCTCGTCACGCACCTCGACGACCCGTTCGCGAACGAGCCGCCGCTGCCGAGCTTCCCGATCGACGACGACGACGTCGTCGACAACGATGTCCTCGACGACGATCTCGTCGACAACGACGTCCTCGAAGACGATGACGACGAGGAGACGGCCTCGGTCCACCCGGGCCGTTCTCCCGGGCACCCCCTGGCCATCGCGGCGTCGCAGGCGCCTCCGCCGCCCTCGATCCCCCCCGCGCCCCCGGTGCTCGCCGGGCCGCCATCGACCCTGTACACCCCCGCGTCGGTCCGGCCCACCGCCAGCCGCTCCGTGCCGCCGGGCTCCGGGCGGCGCGCGGACGCGCTCGACGAGGACGCGCTCGAGGAGGTCGAGTTCTTCGCGCAGCACGGGATGTTCGACGAGGCGCGCAACATCCTGGAAGAGCAGCTCGCGCGGCTGCCGAACCACCCGCTCCTGATGGAGCGGCTGCGCGACGTCGTCGAGCTGGCGTCGCAGGCGCGCGTGGCCGCGGACAACCAGAGCGGCACGCGCGCGGTCCCGCGCGGCAGCGAGCGGCCAGACGAGGATCGCGCGTTCGACATCGCGGAGTCGCTCAAGCTGATCGACGAGCTCGAGGTGGCGCCGGGCTCCGTGACGGGCGTCCAGGACGATCCCCGGCAGGTCAGCGTCGATAGCGTCTTCGAGCAGTTCAAGGCGGGCGTGGCGGCGCAGGTCTCGGAGGCCGACGCGGCGACGCACTACGATCTCGGCGTGGCGTACAAGGAGATGGGCCTTTACAAGGAGTCCATCGCCGAGTTCGAGCTCGCCGCCCGCGATCCCGGGCGGGAGTGCGTCTGCCTGTCGATGATCGGGGTCACGCACCTCCAGATGGGCAACGTCGACGCGGGCATCGAGGCGCTCATCCGGGGGCTGCACGCCTCGCACAAGACGATCGAGCAGGAGCTCGCGCTGAACTACGAGATCGCGAACGCCTACGAGATGCGGGGCACCCCCGAGCAAGCGCTCTACTACTTCCAGCGCGTCGCCCGGATGAGCCCGAGCTACAGCGACCCGCGCGGCAGCATCGCCGAGCGGCTGCGCCGCATCGACGCCCCGAAGCCTGCCGCGCGCGCCGTCGGGGCCGAGATGATCGCGGACGAGTTCGACGCCGCCTTCGACGACATGCTCCCCAGCGGCAAGCTGCCCTGAGCGCGGCCCTCCGGGGGCTCACCTCCAGGGCCCGCGAGCGCCGCGCGTCCAGGCCGGCGTATCCGCGAGGCCGGAGATCGCGAGGTGCCGGAAATTGGGCCCAGGCGGGCGCCCTCATGTACCGGAGGTCCATGAACCGACCGTTCCTGTTCGCCGCCGTCACCTCGCTCCTCGCCGCCGGCTGCGGCGCGGGGCTCGACATGAACGCGCGAGCCGGTAGTCCCCAGGACGCCTCCGTCAAGGCGGCGACCGAGGGGCGGCGCGAGGTCGCCGAGCGCGCGGAGGGCTCGACCGACGCGGGTCGCCCGAGCGCGCAGGGAGCGGCCGTCGCGCGCGCCCCGGGCGACTACGTCGCCTACCGGTTCTCGGGCAGCTTCCGGAAGACGCCGCTGCTCCTCACGCAACGCGTGGTCGCGCGCGAAGGGGACGTCCTCGTCGTCGACATGACCCTGGCGGACGACCAGGAGACCGAGTCGCTGCGGGTCCGCATGAGCGACGCGCCCGGACGGCGCGGCGAGATCCTCGGCGCGGCGTGGCTCGACGGCGGGGCCGAGCGGCCGGCGACCCTCGCGGCGTACGAGGCGATGATGGAGAAGACCACGCTCGCCGCGGACGAGAACGAGGCGGTGCTCGGCAGCGAGGCGGTGAGCGTCGACGTCGGCGGCGCCCCCATCGCCTGCCAGGAGACGAGCTTCCGCGTGCGCATCGGCAGGACGAAGGCGACGATGCGCACGCTCCAGAGCGACGACTTCGCCTGGGGCGACGTCGGCGGCGAGATCACCACCGAGGACGGGCGCGTGCTGTACCGGGCAGAGCTCGTCGACAGGGGGCACGCGGACGCTGCGCCGCGCGGCGCGGACGCGACGGCCGCCGGCGCAGATCCCCACCCCGTGCCGCGCCCGGCGACGGTAGCGCGGTCCGATTACGAAGACTGAGCCGAGAGGGGCGCGTCGCCCTGGTCCCCCTTGCGCGCGAGGAGCTCGCCCGAGCGCGCGGCCGCCGCCTTGACCAGGTGGCCCATCTTCGGGTGCTCGGGCTCGAAGTCCGGCTCGATCCCCTCGGCGCGGAGCGCCTCCGTGCAGACCGGGCCGATCGAGGCCACCACGCCGCGCGCGAGGCGCTCGCGCAGGCGCGCCACGAGCCCCTCCTCGGCCGCCACGAGCAGCGCGTGCTCGACCTGCGCGCGGCTCGTGAAGAGCGTGATCGCCGCGCCGCCGTCGGCCAGGGCGTGGAGCGCCCGCCGCAGCGGCGCGGTGTCCTCCGGGAGCGCCCAGCGGTACGCCGGCACCGGCGTGACCTGGGCGCCGGCCGCCCCGAGCCCGGCGTAGAGCTCGTGGCTCGGGGCCCCGTGCTCCTGGACGGCGATGCGCTTGCCGCTCAGGTCGCCGAGGCCCCGCACGACGTCGAGGATCTCCCGCCAGGTGTTCGGCTCGGGGACCGTGAGGAAGCGGGTCATGCCCAGCTCGCGCAGCGCCGCGGCGGGCTTGGGGCCGCGCGCGACGAGCTGCACGGACGAGAGCGCCGCGGTCATCCGCGACATGCCCTGGGCGCTCGCCTCGCCCTCCCCGCCGGGCGCGCCGTCGCTGCCCGGGCCGGGCTCGAGCGCGGGCGCCGCCTCGGCCACGAGCGCCCTGGTCCCAGCGCCGGTCATGAGGATCACGAGGTCGAGCTCGGCGCCCGCGAGGCGCCGCGCGAAGTCGAGCGCGCGCTCGTTTCGCTCGATCGGCACCTCCCGCAGGGCCGGCGCCGTGATGGGCACCCCGCCGTGGCGCTGGATCAGCGAGGCCATCTCGGTCGCGCGGCGGCTCTCGAAGCTGATGACGCGGCGCCCCGCAAAATCGGGGGGTGCGGTCGGGACAGGACGGTCGTTCAGTGGGCGCGGGGGCGTACTCACGCGGGCAGCATAGCCCGAGTCCAGCTCGGGCGGGTTTCGGGCCGTGAACCAGTTTGCTAAGCTCTGCGTGTGACCCATCCGATGAGCGACGAGGCTGGCGGGGCCGGGGGCGGGCTCGCGCGTGCGACCTCGGAGAACGACGTCGGCCCCGATCCTGTCATCGGCGCGGGCATCGCGCTGTTCGGCATCTTCTTGATGGGGGTGGGCGGCGCGCTGGGCGCGCACTACCTCTTCAACTTCGGCGTGCTCGTGGCGGTGCTGGGGGCCGTCCTGTTCGTCCTCTTCGTGGCGGTCACGGCGCTCAAGCAGCGCCGCGCGCTCGGCCCCACCCCGCGCGCCTCGAGCCCGGACGGCGGCCCCGCCGAGCAGCGAGACGCGCACGACTGATCCGGCCGCGCGGCGCGCACGCGCCGGCCGGCCGCCCTCCTCGGCGTTCAGCCCTGGGATCCGTCGCCCGGGTCGCGCGGCGCGCCCGGAGATGCCGGGGGGCTGCCCTCGTCGCCGGCCCTGCCGGAGAGGTCCGGCTCGATGTCGACGAGCGACACGCCGAGCTCCTGGGCGATGCTTTGGATCTCGGCCCGCTCCGCCGCCGTGGGCGCGCCATCCGCCGCGGCGAGCCGGATCAGGAGGCGCACGACCTCCACCCGCTCGCTGGCGTTGCAGAGCGCCTTGAGCTCGCGGTAGCAGCGATCGACCTCTTCCTCCTGGAGCGCGGGCAGCTTGCCATGAAGCGCATTGCACACCGCGTCGACGCCGCTCGGCGCGAGCCCGTCCACGTGGGTCAAGAGCTCGCGGAGCAGCGCGTCTTCCTTGTCGGTGAAGCGACCGTCGACGCAGGCGACCTTACCCAGCAGGACGATGACGGTCGCGATGTAGCGGAGGACGACCGCCTCGTCCTCCGGGAGCGCCGCGCGGAGCTCCTTCAGGAGAGCGTCGAGGTTCGGGAACGAGTCCCCTTGCTTCAGGCCCAGCCAGGCGAGGAGTCCCACGCGCCGAAGCTACCAGATCCTCGCCAGGCTGGGCAGCCCGGTGGAGCACCGCTCTTGTCGCAGCTCACCCACACCCATCACATGCGGCGCCCTAGTCCTCCCCGTCGCGCTCCGCAAGCCAGTCGTCCACGGGGTTGTCCGACTTCGGGGTCTTCAGGATCGAGCCGTCAGGCCCGTCCTTGCGCACCACGAGCGTGCGCCGCGTCGTCGTGTCGGGCGTCTCGCGCGCGACCACGGTGATCACGTTGACCCCGGGCCGGAGCGGCGCCTCGAACGAGAACTCGGCCCGCTTCGGGTCCGCGCCGTCGCGGTTCGACTTGTAATAGAGCTTCCGCGAGCCGACGAAGATGAAGGTGTCGAGGAGCCGCTCGCTGTCCGACGCCGTCCCCGTGATCTTCACGGTGTCGGCGGTCGTCGCCAGCGCCGCCGCGGCGATGTCGAGCGTCGGGGGCGCGTGCGAGTAGATGTCCTCGAACGCGACCGTCGCGGGGGCCGCCGCCGCGCCGCCCGGCGTCGCCTCCCGCGCCGCGATGAACGCGAAGCGGCCTCCGCCGAGCTCGACCTTGAGGAACCCGCCGGGCGCCTCGCCGAGCAGCTTGACGACGGTGCCCGCCGGGAGCCGGCCGAAGGCGTGCGCGCTCGCCTCCGGCGACGGGAGCAGCATCGCCCCCTCCGCCCCCGCCTTCACGGTGGAGCCGCCGCCCTGGATCGCGACGCGCGGCGAGATCGGGATCTTCACCTTCTCGCTGGCGAACTCGCGCAGATCGCGATCGCCGACCGACAGCGTGAGCGTCGCCTCCGGCTCCGACAGCTGCGCCCCCACGTCGAACGTGAAGACCACCTTGCGCACGTCGCCCGGCTTGATGTTCGAGATGTCGAAGCGCCCGGCGTGCAGCAGCAGCCCGTCGCCCGACAGGTTCGCGATGTTCGCCTGGGTCTCGTAGGACGGGCCCTTGCCGACGTTCTTGACGGTCAGGTACATGCTGACCCGCTCGCCCTTCTGGATGAGCCCGTCGCCGTTGCCCCCCCGATCATCGGCGATCTGGTAGGCGTACTGGAAGAGCGGCCGCTCGAGCGCGCGCACCGTGGGCCGGATCTCGACCGGGGGCGGCTCCGGCGCGCCGGAGACCTCGAACTTCACCTTGACGCCGTCGCTCCGGGAGAGGGCGTCCATCGGGATCTTGCAGACGCGCTTCTCGTTCGCCTTCCTCGGCTTGGTGGAGCCGATCTTGCGCCCCTCGATCTCGCACCAGCCGAGCGGCGCCTTCGCCGTCTTCGTCTGGCCGGGCCCGATCTTCCCGAAGATGAGCTCCTTGCTGTCGTAGTAGAGGTTGTCGCTCTCGGTCGTCCCGCGCAGCCGGTACACCGGCTGCTTGCCGTTGTTCTTGACCGTGACCCGGAGCTCCATGGGCTGGCCGGCGATCACCTCGGCGTTCGGGCGATCGGTCTCGACCTTGATGTCGAGCTCGGACTTGGCCGCGGGCGTCGTGCCCTCGGGCGCGTCGGACCAGTCGACGCCCAGCTTCGCCAGCTCGGCCGAGACCTTGGCCAGCTCCTCCTTGCCGACCTGCTCGATGTAGCCGTGCACCGCCCGGAGCTGCTGGATCCTCGGGGTGCTCGGCGGCATCCGCGCGGCGAGCTCGCGCGCGAAGCGGATCGGGAAGTCGAGCGAGAAGTCCTCGTCGATGTCGCCCCCGCGGTCGCGCAGCCGCTCGCGCTCGGCGCTCGTGAGCTGGTAACGCACCACCTCCGACGGCTTGCCCGCCGCGGCTGCCCGCGCGTTCGAGAGGTGCGCCGAGAGGTCGCGCTCCCGGAGGCCGTCCTTCTGCACGGTGAGATCCATCTCGAGCTCGTCGACCGTCATCGGATCGAGCTCGATGTCCGGCGTGACGCCGACGCCCTGGATCGAGACGTCGCCCGGCGTCAGGTACTGCGCGATCGTCAGCTTGAGGGCCGCCTTCTCCGCCGTGACGTCGGGGAAGACGAGCTGCACGCTCCCCTTGCCGAACGTCTGCGAGCCCACGACGATGGCGCGATCGTTGTTCTTGAGCGCGCCGGCCACGATCTCGCTGGCGCTCGCGCTGTTGCCGCTCACGAGCACCACGATCGGGTACGGCGGCTCCGTGCCAGGGCCCTTGGCGCGCTTCTCCTCGCGCCCCTCCGAGGCGCCGACCGTCGAGACGATGACGCCGTCGGCGAGGAACTTGTCGGCGATGCGCGCGGCCTGATCGAGCAAGCCGCCCGGGTTGCCCCGCAGATCGAGGACGAGCCCCTTCAGCTGCCCCCTGCTGCGCAGGCCGTCGAGCGCGGCGTCGAGCTCCGCGGTCGAGGTCGCCTGGAACGTCTTGAGCCGGACGTACGCGATGCCGCCGTCGAGGGCGCGCGACTCGACGGACCTGACCTTGATCACCTCGCGGGTCAGCTCGAACGGCTTCGCGCCCTGCCACCCGCCCTCGCCCTCGCGGGTCACCCACACGGTCACCGCGGTGCCAGGGTCGCCGCGGAGCCTCCGCACGGCGTCGTCGAGCGGCATGTTGAGCGTCGACTCGTTGTTGATCTTCACGATCCGATCGAGCCGCTTGAGGCCCGCCCTGCCCGCGGGCGTGTCGGGCATCGGGTTCAGGACCGTGAGCATCTGGTCGCGGATCGAGATCACGACGCCGAGCCCGCCGAACGCGCCCGACGTGGAGAGGTTCATCTCCTTGTACGCCTCCGGGCTCAGGAACGCCGAGTGCGGGTCGAGCGTGTGCAGCATGCCGTTGCACGCGGCGTACTCGACGTCGCGGAGATCGACCTCGGTGCCCTTGAGGTTCTTCTGCAGGAAGGCGAAGACCTCGCGCAGGCGCGCGGAGACGTCCCAGGGGCCCTGGATGTTGTCGATCCGGAACTTCCTCGCGCTGGTCTCGACGCGGACGGTGACCTCGTTGGGATCCTCGTTCAGGACGATCACCTGCGCGACGTCGCGCTGCACGGCGTTCAGCGCCGAGAGCAGCATCTCCTTCGGCTTGACGCGATCCGGGTCGACGTACTTGTCCCGGATCATCTTGAGCGTCTCGTTCACGGCCTCGAGGCGGGTGAGGTCGTACGGCGCCTTCGCCACCTGCCCGGTGACGGCGAGCGCCGGCTCGAACCCACGCCAGAGCCCCCCGGGGCCGAACTGCAGTACGAAGTACGCTGCCAGCGAGAACGCGCCGAAGAGCGCGAGCACCTTGCCGAGGCGCTCCAACAATCTGTGAGGCATACGGCGATCGAGTATAGACGCGCCTCCGCGAGCGTCGACCGGCGTCCGCGCATGCCGGTTCGAGCGCGCGCCGCGCGCCGTGCGCCGCGGCCGCTACGCGGGCTTGTGGGTGTCTTCTTCCTTCGTCTCGGTCTTCGGCGGGAGCTGCTTGGAGGGATCCTCGTCGTCGTCGTCGCGGAGCCCCTTCTTGAAATTCCGGATGCCTTCGCCGATTCCCTTGCCGACCTCTGCGATCCGGCCCGCTCCGAAGAGAAGCAGCGCGATGCCGATGATAAGGGCGAGCTGGAGCGGTCCGACATTACCCATGGCGATGTTCCTTCAGAGGCTGCCGCGCTCTCGGCGGCAAACGGCGGGCCGGGGCCTGCACCGCTGCACCCATACCACCCATCCCCCGCGCGGGCAATGCAGCGGCTCGGAGCCTTGAATCCCGTGCTAGGCTCGCGCAACCGTCTTCGCTGGAGGAGGGAGAGGGGCGTGCGCCCCCGCTCGCTCCGCCAGGGATTCACAACTTCAGACCGGCTCGACAGCCCAGGCGGGCCGCCGGGCCGAACCTCTAGCCTTCGTAGCCTTCGCGACGAGCGACACGGGGAAAGATCGATGCCGTTCAACCGCATGAATCGAAAGGCAGCGCATTGTCTGGCAGGGGCGTCGGTCGCGGCGGCGGTGCTCGCCGGCGCGCCCGAGCGCGCGAGCGCCCAGGACGCGGGCGGGGCGGCCAGCGACACCGTGAGCGTCGACGGCAAGGGGATCGTCGGGGGCGCGCTGCTCGGCGGCGAGGTCGTGATGCTGACGATGGGGGCGATCGGGGTCGAGCGCGCCTGGCCCTACCTCGTCTTCGGCGGGCTCGGCGCCGTGGGCGGCGGCGTCGCCGGCTACTTCGTCGAGGCCGCGGAGCCCCCCGCCGAGGTGCCGCTCTACATGCTCGCGGGCGGCATGGCGCTCGTCATCCCCACCCTCGTCGTCACGCTGAACGCCACCGCGTACCGGCCCCCGGAGACGGACCAGAGCGAGCCCATTCGCAACGAGCCGGTCGCGGAGCCCCCCCAGCCGGGCATCAACGTCCAGATCACGTCGGACGCCGCGCCCCTCCTGCGGGGAATCCGGGCAGAGGCCCCCCGGCTCGGCCTCATCGACATCGCGCCGAGCCGGGTCGCGCTCGGCGTGCCGGCGCTCTCGCTCAGGCCGCTGTACTCGCAGGACGAGCTGTTCAAGTTCCGCGTGACGCAGGGGCACGAGCTCCGCGTCCCCGTGCTCCGGGCGACCTTCTGACCCGCCGCCGGGCTGGCGTGCGCATGGTCCCGCTCGCCGGTCTCTGTGCCGATCGCAACGCTCGGCGTTAGGCTCTCGCCGTGGCCGATCTCGACGACACCCCGCTCCCCTGGTCCACGCGCCTCTGGTTCGCCTTCGTCTGCTTCTTCCGCGTGCTGCTCGATCCGCAGTTCGCCGCGCGGGCGTGGCGGGCGCGCGCCGCGCTGCCGCCGGCCGAGGCGGCCGGGCCGCAGGCCCAGCTCGACCGGGCGCGCGAGGGCGGCGCGCCCCCCCTCCCCGAGCCCGAGAGGGCCGCGGAGCCGGAGGAGAAGGCGCCCGCCGCCGCGCCGCCGGCCGCGCCCGCCGTGGGCTCGGCGCTCCAGCTGCTCTCGCTGCTCCAGCGCGAGGGGCGGCTGGTCGACTTCCTCGAGCAGGACATCGCCTCGTTCAGCGACGCGGACATCGGCGCGGCGGCGAGGATGGTGCACGAGGGCTGCCGCAAGGCGCTGCTGGGCCACGCGAAGCTCGCGCCCGTGCGGCGCGAGGAGGAGGGGGCGAAGGTCACGCTGGAGGCAGGCTACAATCCCGCCGAGGTCAAGCTCATCGGCAACGTGTCGGGCAGCGCGCCGTACAGGGGCGTGCTGCGCCACCGCGGCTGGCGCGCCGACGAGCTGTCGCTGCCGATGCCGATCGCCGGCCACGACGCCAGCATCATCGCCCCCGCGGAGGTCGAGCTATGAGCGCGCGCTACATCGTCGGCATCGATCTGGGCACCACCCACTGCGCCCTCTCCTATGCGCGCGTGCCCGAGGAGGGCGCCGACCCGCGGCTCACGCCGTCGCCCGAGGTGATGGCCGTCCCGCAGCTCGTGGCGCAGGGGGAGCTCGAGGCGCGGCCGCTGCTGCCCTCGTTCATGTACATCCCCCACGAGAGCGAGGGGCTCCAAGGGCTGCCGTGGGACGCGGAGCGGCGGTTCGTGGTCGGCGAGCACGCCCGCGCGCGCGGGGCCGACGCGCCGGCGCGCCTCATCTCGAGCGCGAAGAGCTGGCTCTGCCACCCCGGCATCGACCGGCGCGGGCCGACGCTGCCGGTCGGCGCGCCCGAGGACGTCGAGAAGATCTCGCCGGTCGAGGCGTCGTGGCGGTACCTCGAGCACCTCACCGAGGCGTGGGACCACGTGTTCGCGAAGGACGATCCGGAGCTCGCCCTCGCGAAGCAGGAGATCGTGATCACCGTGCCCGCGTCGTTCGACGCCGCCGCGCGCGATCTCACGGTCGAGGCGGCGAGCGCGGCCGGCTTCGAGGATCTCACGCTCCTCGAGGAGCCGCAGGCCGCCGTGTACGCCTGGATCGACGCGGCCGGCGAGGCGTGGCGCAAGCACCTCCAGCCGGGCGACGTGCTGCTCGTGGTCGACGTCGGCGGCGGGACGACCGACTTCTCCGCGATCGCCGCGGTCCCGCGCGACGGGTCGCTCGAGCTCGTCCGCGTGGCGGTCGGAGACCACATCCTGCTCGGCGGCGACAACATGGATCTCGCGCTCGCGCACGTCGTGAAGGCGAAGCTCGCGGCCGAGGGCAAGGAGCTCGATCGCTGGCAGATGACGTCGCTCACCCACGCGGCGCGCGTCGCCAAGGAGCGGCTGCTCGGCGATCCGTCGATGACGGCGGCGCCGATCGTGATCGCCGGCCGCGGCTCGAAGCTGCTCGGCGCGTCGATCCGGACGGAGCTCACGCGCGACGAGATCACGCGGACGCTCGTGGACGGGTTCTTCCCCGAGGTGCCGTCGTCCGCGCGCCCCGCGACGCGCGCGCGCGCGGGCCTCACGCAGCTCGGCCTGCCGTACGCGCAGGATCCGGCGATCACCCGCCACCTCGCCGCCTTCCTCGGGCGGCAGGCCGGCGCGACCTCCCGGCTGGAGGGCTTCGTCCCGAGGGACGCGGCGGGCGCGGGGCCCGACCGCGCGCCGCAGCTCCTGCACCCGACGGCGGTGCTCTTCAACGGGGGCGTCATGAAGAGCGCGGCGCTGCGCGAGCGGCTCGTCGAGACGCTCGGCGCCTGGCTCGAGGCGGACGGCGCGCCGCGGCCGCGGGTGCTCCCGAGCGACGACCTGGATCTCGCGGTCTCGCGCGGCGCCGCCGCCTACGGCCTGGCGCGGCGCGGCCGCGGGCTCCGGATCCGCGGCGGGACGGCGCGGGCCTACTACGTGGGCATCGAGGGCGCCGTGCCCGCGGTGCCGGGGCTGGAGCCGCCGATCACGGCGCTCTGCCTCGCGCCGTTCGGCATGGAGGAGGGCACGGAGGCGACGCTGCCGCCGCAGGAGTTCAGCGTGGTGGTCGGCGAGCCGGTGCGCTTCCGCTTCTTCAGCTCGTCGGTGCGCCGGGAGGACCAGGCGGGGGCGGAGCTCGAGCACTGGACGCCCGGCGAGCTCGAGGAGCTCTCGCCCATCGAGATCACCTTGCCCACGGAGGGCCGGCGCGAGGGGGACATGGTGCCGGTGCGGCTGCACGCCTCGGTCACCGAGGTGGGGACGCTGCTCCTGGAGGCGATCCCCCGCGAGGCGCAGAAGCCCAACGAGCGCTGGCGGATCGAGCTGTCGGTGCGCGCCGAGGAGTGAGGCGCCGCGCCGAGGCGCGCCGAGGCGACACGGCGCGGATGACCTCAGCCCGCGGGGGTCACTCGCCCCTGTCCTGGGCGCAGGCGGTGCCCTCCGCCTCGCACTCGCCTCCTATTTCGAGGGCCGCCGCGCGGCCGCACGTCTCGCATTCGGCGCTCGGCGCCTCGTCCGTGGTGCACGAGATGTAACAGGAGTCGCCCTCCGCCGCGCCGCAGACCTCACAGATGCACGTGGTGACCGCCACGTACTTCGGCCGCGAGACCTCGCACAGATCGGCGACGTCGGCGCCCTGGAGGAGCGGCGCCGAGCAGGTCACGCACGTCTCGTCGCCGGTGGCGCCGCCCTCGCCGGCACCTCCCTCGCCAGCGCCGCCCTCGCCAGCGCCACCCTCGCCGGCGCCGTCCTCACCGCCAGCGCTGCCCGTGCTGGCCGTGGTGGTCGTGGTGGTCGTGGTGTCCGAGGGCTTGGTGTCGTCGTCCCCGCAACCCGCCGAGATGGCGGTCGTGGCCAGCAGGAGAGCTGTCGAGCCAATGCCAACAAGATGGATGCTACGCATGATGTCCTCCAGCGCGCTTGAACGAGCGCAGACCTTCGATAATCGATCTATCAGCCGGCCTCGGCGGGACATATCGATCGATGCAATCCCCGCTTCCCGGCGCGGGCACACTACTCCAGCCAGCCGGCGGGGCTCAACGATTTCGGTGCAAAGCACAGAAATCGCCTCTCGCGCTCACGCCGATGACGTGACGAAATCACGATGGAACAAGCGCTCGTGAGGACGAGGCCGTCAGCGCCCGCGGCTCGGGAATCGCCCGACGAGGCGCCCTGCCGCGGCGGAACACGGCTGCCCAGAGCAAACCCGCGCGCATCCCCGCCGCGCGGGCGCCCGCTCAACCCTGTTGCGAGTCGCCATGAGCGCCCCGTCGTGAGGGATGGCGCGCCGCAATGTCTGAATCTCCTCGATGTCTCACGAGGCTCCGCGCGCTCGCGCTCGACACGCCCCTGCGCCCGTCGCCGAAGCACCTCCGACGCGCCGTCTCGACTCCGCAGCTCTCGGGTCGGGAAACCGGGGTGAACCTCGCGAAGAGGGCGCGCTGGGCTCGAACGTGGGACTCGAAAAACGCACCCGAGCGCGGCCCCGCGCCAGCTCGCTGCTATGCTTGGAGATGCGATGCCGCAGCCGTGTCCGGTCAGAGAGCCCGAGCTCGCTCTGCCCGCGGGCGCTGCGCGCCAGCGACACGACGAGACGCGCGCCGCGGCCGCCGGCGACCCGCACGGCCCTGCCGCGCGTTTCGGGTCACGGGGGGAGGCCGCGATGATCTCCTGGTTGCGCGTGGGTCTGTCGGCGACGCTCGCGGGCCTGTGCGCCTGCGCGAGCACGCCCGTGCAGTGGCCCTCGCCAGACGGGCAGCCGAAGCTCCCGCCGGCGCGAGAGATCAACCCCGTCGCGCGGCCGGACGCGGCGCACGTCACCGCGATCGTGGGGGCGACCCTGATCGACGGCCACGGCGGGCCGCCTGTGCGGGACGCCGTCGTCGTGGTCCGCGGCGAGCGCATCGTCGCCGCGGGCGCGCGCGGCGACACGGCCGTCCCGGCCGGCGCGGAGGTCGTGCGCGGCGCAGGGCTCTCGGTCCTGCCGGGCCTCATCGACGCGCACTTCCACCTCGGCGACGATGACGGGCTGCCGGGCCTCGTCCTGCAGCGCGGCGTGACCTCGCTGCGCGAGCCGGGGCACTGGATCGAGGCGTACGACGCCGCGCGCCGGCTCGGCCCGGTGCCGCGGCTCTTCTTGATGGGGCCGCTGCTCGACGAGCCCGCCTCCGCGTACCCGGAGAGCGCCATGGTCGTGCGCGACGCGGCCGAGGCGCGCTGGGCCGTCGATCGGCTGGTCGAGCGCGGGGCCTCGGGGATCAAGGCGTATTTCCGCCTGCCGCTCGGGACCGTCGAGGCCGTGATCCAGGCCGCGCACGCGCGCGGCGTGGTCGCCACCGCGCACCTGGAGGCGGTGGACGCCGCGGCGGCGATCCGCGCCGGGATCGACGGGATCGAGCACATCACCTCGCTGGGCACCGCGCTCGTGCCGCCGCGCGAGGCGGAGCGTTACCGGCAGGCGGTGCTCGCCGACAACACGGCGCGGTTTCAGGGGCGTTATCAGCTCTTTCGCGGCATCTCCCTGGAAGCCCCCCGGACCGCGCAGCTGCTCGGGCTGCTCGCGCTGCGCGGCACCTTCCTGGCCCCCACCCTCGCCGTCTTCGAGCGCCGCGCCGGCGACGAGGGCGTGACCGAGGCCGAGGTGCGCGGCTTCGAGAACATGATGAGGCTCGTCGGCAAGGCGCGCCGCGCCGGCGTGCGGGTGGTCGTGGGCTCGCACGGCGCGGCGCCGGGCGCCGAGCGGGGGTGGGCGTACCAGCGCGAGATGGAGCTGCTCGTCGAGAGCGGCCTCTCGCCCATGGAGACCCTCGTCGCCGGCACGCTGGAGAACGCCAGGTTCTTCCGCATCGACGACCGGCTCGGCAGCGTGGAGCCGGGTAAGCTCGCCGACCTCGTGCTGGTCGAGGGCGACCCGCTCGCGGAGTTCGGCGCGATGCGCCGGGTGAAGCAGGTGATGTTGAACGGGCGATGGGTCACCGCCCTTCAGGGCGACTGAGCCCGAGGCGGGCGCGGGGGGTGGGATGGCGCCCGCGGGGGGTGGGATGGCGCGCCGCGCGGTGACCGCGCGGCGGCGGGGCCTCAGCCCATCTCGACCTCGACCTTGACGGTCGCGCCGGTCGGGGCCAGCGGGATCACGTTGCCCGCGACGGGCTTGCCGTCCACGACGAGCTTCTTGACGCCCTTGCACACGCCGGAGTTCTTGACGCTGATCTCGTAGGTCGCCCCGCGGAACCGGCGGCTGATGGAGAAGCTCTTCCACGCCTTCGGCACGCAGGGATCCAGCCGGAGGCCGTCGTACTGGGGCTGCACGCCCAGGATGCCCTGGCTGACGGACACGAACGTCCAGGCCGCCGTGCCGGTGAGCCAGGCGTTCTTGGCCTCGCCGAAGACCGGGGCGTCCTTGCCCGCGATCATCTGCGCATAGACGTAGGGCTCGGCGCGGTAGGTCTCGATCTGGCTCTCCTTGGCCGAAGGACAGATGGAGAGATAGTACTCCAGCGCGCGCTCGCCCTCGCCGAGGAGACACCAGCCCAGGTGGATCCAGGTGTTGTTGTGGCAGAAGATGCCGGCGTTCTCCTTCACGCCCGGCGGATACGAGGTGACCTCCCCGAGCTCGAGGTGATAGGTCGAGTACGCCGGCTGCTGCAGCACGATGCCGTTCTTCGTGTAGAGGTGCTTGTGCACGCTCTCCAGCGCCTGCCTGGCGCGGCCGTTGTCCGCGCCGGCCCCGCCCAGCACGCACCAGCCCTGGCTCTCGATGAAGATCTTGCCCTCCTCGCTCTCCTTGCTCCCGACCGGCCGGCTCTCGGCGTCATAGGCGCGGCGGTACCACGCGCCGTCCCACGCCTCCTTCTCGACCACGGCCAGCATCTCGGCGTGGTGCCCGCGCATGCGATCCGCGTCGGACTTCTGGCCGAGCCAGTCGTACAGGGCGGCCATCTCGCGGCTCGCGTAGAGGAACAGGCCCGCGATCATCACCGACTCGGCCTTCGAGTCCTTCACGTCGCCCGCCGTCTGGAAGCTCTCGTTGGGCTCGGTGCTGAAGCAGTTCAGGTTCAGGCAGTCGTTCCAGTCGGCGTGGCCGATGAGCGGCAGCCCGTGCGGGCCCCGCTTCTTCATCGTGTACGCGATCGACGTCTCCAGGTGGTGCAGGAGATCCTCCTTCGAGCCCGGCTTGTCGGCGTAGCCCACCGACTCCTTGAGGATGCTCTTGTCGCCCGTCTCCTTGATGTAGGCGCACGTGGAGAGGATGAGCCACAGGTGATCGTCGTAGAAGTCGCCGCCGATGTCGGCGTTCCCCTTCTTCGTCAGCGGCTGGTACTGGTGGTAGCAGGTGCCGTCGCTGAGCTGGGTGGCGGCGATGTCGAGGATGCGCTGGCGGGCGCGCTCGGGGATGAGGTGCACGAAGCCCAGGAGATCCTGGTTCGAGTCGCGGAAGCCCATGCCCCGGCCGATGCCGGTCTCGTACATGCTGGCCGACCGCGACAGGTTGAAGGTCGCCATGCACTGGTACTGGTTCCAGGTGTTGAGCATGCGCCGGGCGTGCTCGTCCGGGCAGTCGGCCTGGAAGTTCGCGAGCAGCCCCGCCCAGTCCGCCTTGAGCTGGGCGAAGGCGCCGTCCACGACGCCGGGCGCCGAGTACTTGGCCAGGATCTCCTTGCCCTTCTGCTTGTTCATGACGAACGGGGCCTTGAACTTGGGCAGATCCCCCTGGTCCACGTACGAGAGCACGAAGCTCAGCGTCTCGCTCTCGCCGGGCGCGAGCGAGAGGCTCACCTGGTGGCTGCCGATGGGGTTCCAGCCGAACGCCTTGGAGCCCGTCGCCTTGCCCCGGAGCGGCACCTGGGCCTCGTGCAGGCCGTGGTGCACGCTGCCGCAGAACGCGTCGCGGCTCGTGTCGAACCCGTCGATGGCCCGCGTGCACGCGAAGAGCGTGTAGTGGGAGCGGCGCTCGCGGTACTCGGTCTTGTGATAGATGGCGCTCCCCTCGACCTCCACCTCGCCGATGGAGTAGGTGCGCTGGTAATTCGTCATGTCATTGAGGGCCTCGAAGAAGCAGAACTCCTGGAAGGAGAAGAGCTGGAGGTCCTTCTTCGAGCCGCTCTTGTTCGTGACCCGGGTGCGCCAGATCTCCACGTTCTCGCCGGGCACGATGAAGAAGAGCACCTCCACCTCGACGCCGTTCTTCTCGCCCGTGATCTTCGTGTAGCCGAGCCCGTGGCGGCACTCGTACCGATCCAGCGCCGTCTTGAGCGGCTTCCACATCGGATTCCACACGACGCCGCCGTCGTTCACGTACAGGTAGCGCCCGCCGACGTCCATGGGCACGTTGTTGTAGCGATAACGGGTCAGCCGGCGCAGCTTGGCGTCCTTCCAGAACGTGTAGCCGCCCGCCGTGTTGGTGCAGAGGCCGAACATCTCGTCCGAGCCCAGGTAGTTGAGCCAGGGCAGCGGCGTGTCGGGCCGGGTGATGACGTATTCGCGGCTCTCGTCGTCGAAGTGGCCGTACGGATTGCTCATGGACGCGCGGTCTCCGTGGATCGGGGGAAGCGGTGTAACCGGATCGAGAAGGAAGCGTCTTCCTCTCGGCCGACAGAAGACGGACAGAAAAAAACCCGGAGGCGGCGCTGCCCCGGGTTTCAGAAGCCGAAGACTGATGGGCCTGGGGCCTCCGAGCGAGCTCAGAGGGCCGCCACTCTAGCCCCCGCGCCCCGCCCTTGTCAACCGGGCCTGGGGGACACGGCCCGTCCCCCGCCCCGCGCGGCGAGCGCCCTCTCCCTGGCCTCCCCCATCGACGCAGGGCCAGGAGTGGTTCCGGGCGACAACGTCGCTAGCGCTCCCGGAGCGCCAGCCGGCCGATGGCCACCTGACGGTGCGTGGTCGGGTGGTAGACCGTGGTGGCGGCCATGCTCCAGGTGTGCCCGACGACGGTGTCCGACCGGTCCACGTAGATGCGCATCGAGCCGAAGCCCGCGCCGGTGGACCACCGGCCGCCCGACCGCCTCCTGGAGTCCGACGTGCCGTGATGGTAGTTCGTCGAGTCGACCACGAACACCTCGTACTGGGTCGTGCCCACGACATAAGGCGGCATCGGGAACCGGCGCTTCGGCGCCCGGCGGAGGATCGCGACATGCCCCGAGGACGACGCGCTCTCGGGATAACGGAGGGCGAGGATGTCGCCGGCGCGCGCGTCCTCGGGGCTCTCGATCCGCTCGAAGCCGTCCTCCGCGAGGATGGCGTCGTGGTAGGTGGCGGCGTTCGGGCTCGCGCTGTCCAGCCAGTCTTCAAAGGTGTCTGCGCTCCAGCCGTAGCTCCGCTTGAGCAGCGCCGTCAGGAAGGTCGCGCACTGCGTCCGGTTCGCATAACGCCTCGCGCCGGCCACGCCAGCCCACGTGATGAAGGGGCGCGAGCCGTACTCGTTGTCCTCGGGAGCGATGTTGTCGACGAGGCGCTCCGCCCAGGTGAGATGGGCGGTGGGCTGCGCCGCCGCCGGGCGCGGCGCGATCCACGCGAGGCCAGAGAGGATGAGACAGGCGACCCCCAACGGACGACGACGGACACTCGCCATGATCCACCACACCATGCGATGAGTTGCTCGGACCGGCGCGTCGCTCCCAGCGCGCGTATTCCCGTGATGTATTAACCATCGTGACGAGACGCCGATCAATACAAATTTGCACCACCAAGGTTTTTGGGGGGCCGCTTGTCCCACAGACACACAGGCAGACGGGCATCCTCAGGCGTCATGACGCGCGCCCGGCGCGGCATCGCGGCATCGCGGCATCGGGACAGGATGCGAGCCGGCGCAGCGGAAAGCGGGCGATCTCGAGTGGAGGCCCGTGTTAACCTGGCCTGTTGTCCTGGCGCACGCGCAGCGCAGTGAGCCGCGCGCCGGAAGGCGGGGAGCGCCGCGGGGACCGGGCGCCCGGCGCGCCGGCCCACGGGCTCGGGGCGATCAGTTCGCCGTCTTGATCCGGAACTCCACGCGCCGGTTCATGGCGCGGCAGCCCTCGTCGTTCGTGAAGCAGACCGGCGCGGCGGCCCCGTAGCCCGGCGCCGTCATCGGCGTCGTGACGCCGCGCTGGACGAGGTAGCGGACCACGGCGTTCGCCCGGCGCTCGGACAGCTTGATGTTGTGCTCCACCGAGCCCTGGTTGTCGGTGTGCCCCTCGACCGTGAGCGCGATGATCTCGGGGTGCGTCCGGAGGATGTTCGCCACCGCGTCGAGGACCGGGAACGACTCGGGGCGGATCTCGTCCTTGTCGAGATCGTAGAAGATCGGCCGGGCGATCTTGATGCGATCCCCCTCGATGACCGCATCGGCGGGCGCCGCCGGCTGCGCGGGCGGCGGGGGCGGCGGGGGCGGCTGGGCCGTCATCGCCGCCGTCGTCTCGACCTTCGCCGACCCGCACCCCGCCGCAAGGCCGCCCATCACCACAAGCCAGATCGCCCGGTTCGCTCGCATCTCCCTGCCTCACCGCGCCTCTAGGGCGACAAACGGGTTGAACCCCCCTGAAAAGTGCAGAAATTCGAACCGCCAAGACGCCAAGGACGCCAAGGACGCCAAGGAGAGAATCAATTCTTGGCGTCCTTGGTGTCTTGGCGGTTGAGCTCTCGCTTGTTCAACGTGATCGGTGCTCTAGCACGGGGCTCCGCCCGGCAGAAGCGCCCCGGCGAGCGCCGCGGCCCGCGCCACCCCGGGCCGAGCACGCCGGGCATGCGGCCTTCGCCGCGTCGATCCAGTATCGTGGCAGCGCTCACGTATGCCCGCCCCCGCGAAGAACCGGAGCCTGATCGTCGGCATCGACCTCGGCACCACGCACACCGTCGTGGCATGGGCCGAGCGCGACGCCAGGCCGGACGCCATCCGCATCTTCTCGATCCCGCAGCTCGTGACGGCCACCGAGATCGAGGCGCGGCCGCTCCTGCCCTCGCTGCTCTACGCGCCCCTGCCCGCCGAGGCGCAGGCCGACCCGTTCGGCGACGCGCCCTTCGTCCTCGGCGAGCACGCGCGCCGGCGCGGCGGCGAGGTCCCCGGCCGGCTCATCGCCTCGGCGAAGAGCTGGCTCTGCCACGCCGCCGTCGACCGCACGGCGCCCATCCTGCCGTGGGGCGCGCCCGACGAGGACGAGGCCGCCGCGCCGCCGCGCGCCTCGCCGCTCGACGCCAGCGCGCGGATCCTCGCCCACGTGCGGCGCGCCTGGGACGACGCCTTCCCGGACCACCCGCTCGCGGCGCAGGAGGTCGTGCTCACCGTGCCGGCCTCGTTCGACCAGGTCGCGCGCGAGCTCACCGTCGAGGCCGCGCGCCTCGCCGGCCTCTCGGTGCGGCTGCTCGAGGAGCCGCAGGCCGCGTTCTACGATTTCATGCGGCTCGCGGGCCCGGAAGGCCAGCGCGCCCTGCTCGACCGCTCGGGCGGCGAGGCGACCGTCCTCGTCTGCGACGTCGGCGGCGGCACCACCGATCTGTCGCTCATCCGCGTCTCGCCGCGCGGCGCCGGGGCCGCGGGGGGCCCTCCGATCGAGGTCTCGCGCGTCGCGGTCGGCCACCACCTGCTGCTCGGCGGCGACAACATGGACCTCGCGCTCGCGCACCTCTGCGAGCCCCGCCTCGTCGGCGCCGGCGAGCGGCTCGACCCGGCGCGCTTCGGGCAGCTCGTGCTGGCCTGCCGCGCCGCCAAGGAGCGCCTGCTCGGCGGCGGCGAGGGCGACGCGGGCGATGCAGCCGGCGGCGCGGCCACGCAGCCCGCGCCGGACGAGGCGCCGGTCACCGTGCTCGCGCGCGGCGCGCGGCTCGTCGGCGGCTCGCTCACGACGCGCCTCGGCCGCGACGAGACCGAGCGCGTCGTGCTGGACGGCTTCTTCCCCGAGGCGCCGCGGGGCGCCCGCCCCCAGCGCGGCGGGAGCGGGCTCGTCGCGTTCGGCCTGCCCTACGAGCGGGACGTCGCGATCACCCGGCACGTGGCCTGGTTCTTCGCGCGCCACGCCCCCGGGGCCGCCGGCCCGACCTCGCTGCTCCTGAACGGCGGCGTCTTCCGCGCGCGCCGCGTCGCCGAGCGCTGCGCCGAGGTCATCCAGCGCTGGGGCGGCCCGCCGCTCGACGTGCTGCAGCAGGCGGATCCCGACCTCGCGGTCGCGCGCGGCGCGGTCGCGTACGGCCTCGCCCTCGCCGGCCACGGCGTGCGCATCGCGGGGGGCGCGGCGCGCGGCTACTACGTCGGCCTGGAGCCGCCCGCCGGCGGGGGGCCGCGCCCCGCGGTGTGCGTCGTGCCGCGCGGCGCGGAGGAGGGCAGCGCGCACACGGCGGCCGGGCGGACCTTCGCGCTCGTGGTGGGCCGCCCCGTCCGGTTCGACCTGTTCGCGTCGGACGACGCGCGCGAGGACCGCGCCGGCGACATCGTCCCGCTCGAGGAGGACCGGTTCCAGGCGCTGCCGCCGGTCGCGGTGGCGTTCGACGCCGGGGACGCGGCGCGCGCCGCCGCCGGCAAGCAGGCGGAGGTCCTCGTGCAGATCGAGGGGGAGCTCACCGCGATCGGCACCCTCGATCTCGCCTGCGTCGAGGTGGGGGTCCCGGCGCCGCGCCGCTTCCGGCTCGCGTTCCAGCTCCGCGAGGAGGGCCGCGACGCCCGCGCCGCCGGGGCGGGAGGTGCGCCGGGCGGGGCCGCGCCGGGGCGGGCGCCGGGCGGGGCCGCGCCGGAGAGGGCGGCGGGCAGGCCGGCGGCGCCGGCGCCGGGCGGCAAGCGCCTCGACGACGCGCGGGAGGCGCTCGACCGGGTGTTCGGCAAGGGGCGGCCCGACGTCGCGCCGCGGGAGGTGAAGAACCTCGTCCGCGAGCTCGAGCGCGTCCTCGGGGAGCGCGCGACCTGGACGACGGAGACCGCGCGGGCGCTGTTCGACGCGCTCATCCCGAGCGCGCGCTCGCGGCGGCGCTCGGCCGATCACGAGCGCGTCTTCTGGTCGCTCGCCGGCTACTGCCTCCGCCCCGGCTTCGGCGACGCGGGCGATCCGGCGCGCGTCGCCGCGCTCGCGCCGCTGTTCGCCGAGCGGCTGGCGTTCCCGCAGGAGGCGCGCTCGTGGCAGCAGTTCTGGATCGCCTGGCGCCGCGTCGCGGGCGGCCTCGACGAGCCGCGGCAGGTGGCGATCCGGGACCTCGCCGACCCGTTCCTCGCCCCCGCGGAGCAGCGGCTCAAGAAGCCGAAGGGGGTGAAGCCGGAGGCGCTCGACGACCTGCGCGAGCTCTGCGCGTCGCTCGAGCGGGTGCCCGCGGTCCGGCGGAGCGAGCTCGGCGCGTGGCTGCTGGAGCGCACGTGGACCGAGCGCGATCCGCGGCTGTGGGCGGCGATCGGCCGCGTCGGCGCGCGCGTCCCGGCCTACGCGAGCGTGCACCACGTGGTCTCGCCGGCCGCGGCGGAGCGCTGGCTCGACCACCTCCTGCGCGAGAAGTGGGAGGAGCTGCCGACCGCGGCGGCGGCCGCGGTCCAGCTCGCGCGCAGGACCGGCGACCGGGCGCGCGACGTGTCGGACCGCGTCCGCGGCGAGGTGGAGCGCCGGCTCGTCAAGGTCGGCGCGCCGGAGGCGTGGGCGCGGGCCGTGCGCGAGGTGGTCGCCGTCGAGGAGGCCGAGCGCGAGGCGTTCTTCGGCGAGGGGCTGCCGGTCGGGCTGCGGCTCGTCAGCGAGTGAGGGCCGCCCCCCGCGCGCGGGCGGCCCGGATGGGGCCGCCCGCAGGGAGAGCGCGCCGGGACCTCGTCACGGCCGCGCGGGCAGGCTCACGCGGTCGTCCCCCGACGCCGCCGCGATGCAGGCGTCGAGCTCCGGCGTCTCCCGCCACCCGCACGCGCCCGACGCGTCGCGCTCGCACACGCCGAGCTCCTGATAACACGCGTACTCCTCGCGGAACTCGCACGTGGTGATCACGTCCCTGTCGGCGCAGACCTGCCCGCTGCAGCCGGTCACGACGCAGGGCGCGGGCTCGCCCCCGTCCAGGCACGCCGCGAGCTCCGGCGTCTCCCGCCACCCGCACGCGCCCGACGCGTCGCGCTCGCACACGCCGAGCTCCTGGTAACACGCGTACTCCTCCCGCCACTCGCAGGTGCTCGCCATCGGCTCGTCGGCGCAGATCTGCCCGCTGCAGCCGCTCACGACGCAGGGCGCGGGCTCGCCCCCGCCCAGGCACGCCGCGAGCTCCGGCGTCTCCCGCCACCCGCACGCGCCCGACGCGTCGCGCTCGCACACGCCGAGCTCCTGATAACACGCGTACTCCTCCCGCCACGCGCAGTCGGTGGCCACGTCCTCGTCGGCGCAGACCTGCCCGCTGCAACCGCTCACGACGCAGGGCGCGGGCTCGTCCCCGCCCAGGCACGCCGCGAGCTCCGGCGTCTCCCGCCACCCGCACTCACCCGAGGCGTCACGCTCGCACACGCCGTGCTTCGCGTAACACGCATACTCCTCCCGCCACTCACAGGTGCTCGCGATGTCCTCGTCGGCGCAGAGCTGCCCGCTGCAGCCGGTCACGACGCAGGCCGTGGGCGCGGGCCCGGGCCCGCCGCCCCCGGGTCCACCGCCGCTCGAGTCCGGGACTTGACAGCCTCGCCCCTTGGCGCCGGTGAGCACCGGGACGAGGAGCACGAGCATCGAGACGACCAACCGATGACGCTTGCTGAATCGATCCATATCAAGCCCTCCTAGCAAGAGTTCGACCGTGCCATCCGGCACGCGCCAGCGCCAGCGCCTTGTGGCTCCCGAGGCCGGCGGTACATCCACAGGGCACCCACGTCACCCCGCTGCCAGCAGTGCCCGCCAGGGAATCGACGCCGTCTTCCGTACACCAACCGTTCAGCCCGCGACCGGTCCGCGGTTGCAGGCGCCGCGCACGGTTTGCGGGGAAAGAGCGACAGCAGCGACCTGGTGGCTGCACACTCTGGCACAGCGCGGTGCGGCTCACCGAAGAACCGCGGGTTCGACAACGCCGCGCCGGCGCCGCCGGCCGTGGACCGTCGCGGGCTGAGCGATTGGCGCGCGGAGGACGCTATCGCTCCCCTAGTGGGAGCTGCTGGCGGAAGGCGCTGGAGTCCGACGTCTGCATCGAGGCGGCGGCGGACAACAGGACGCCGGTCCGCGGCGCCTGCATCCGGCTCAGCGGGGGCACCGCGCGGAGTGCCGGCTCAGTGCCGGAGCGGCTCGGCTGCGGCTGCGGCTGCCGGTGCGTCGTCGTCCTCGCTGCTCGCCTCCGCACGCTTGACCTCTTCCTCGTACGCAAGAAGCACGAGGGGCCGAAGCCGCTCGAGGTCCTTCAGGCCGGCGATGTACACGCGGCTTTTACCGATGTTCTCGGGCGCGGGCTCGATCTCGAAGCCCGGGACGAGCGGCGACGCGCGCTCGACGGCTAGGCGCGTCACCACCGCCTTGCGGCGCCCGTCGAAGAAGAGGCGCATGAACCATTTTCTCCGGTTTCCGATGTTCAAGCCGAAGTAGTTCACCGCATCAAGGTACTGAACCTCAGGCTTGTCCTTCAGCGTCGAATCGGCGCAGATGCGCGAAATGATCTCGAAAGCTTCGAGCTCTTCGGCGGTGGTCACGACGCCCTTACCAATGTCAGGCTGCGACTCCGCCGCCGGCCGCGGAGAAGAAGGCTGCGGCGGCGTCCCGACTGCAGCAACCGGCGCCTGATGGACGGGATCGTAGGTTTCCTGCTTTATCGAACGGGTCGCCATTTCGAGGAGCGTCGACTGGATCGCCTTCTTCACAATGGGCACGAACTTCTCGAGCCTCTTGGCCGTGAGCCTACCAGTCGTGATATTGATTTCATCCAGAAGAAATCGAGTAAACGACTCCGACGGATTCCGGAGAAGCTCATTCACGTAGCCCGTCACCTTGCCGGTATATATGATATCCTCGGCGCGCTGCCGCACGAGAGCAGCATCGAAGAACGCCTTCGAAAACGCCTCCAGCGTCTCGACATCGCGCTCGGAAAAGGCGAGGACATCGAACTCGAAGAAGGCTTTAGAATCCATGATATTGGGCTCTTCGAGATCCGTGAAGAACAGATAACGGATACCGTTCGTCACAACGGCAACCTTCACCGACGGCGTGGCATTGAAATAGCGCTGAAGCTGACCATTGTGAAGGTTCGGCTCCACATCCGCAGACTTGCACTCGAAGAACATGATCGGCATACCGTTCAGGTAGATGGCGTAATCAACCTTCTCGGATGGGCCGCTCGGGCGCTTCTTGGCAAAATCAGCGATGTACTCAGGATGCACCTCCGTCGGGTCGAAGATGTCGTACCCGAGCGCATCCAGGAAGGGGAGGATGAGCGCGTTTTTCGTCGCTTGCTCTCCTCGCGTATTGGGTTGTCGTCTACGGACATTCTCGCTCAGGCGGCGGATATTGTCGAGGAGTGCCATATTCCCTCCGAGAGCACCGGCATGGATCCAGCGGGTTCACTGGCAGTCGCTCCTCCGGAACAGGAGCGCACACTTTCACGCTAAACGATACACCTATCGTTCTCGTTGCTGGATACGAAAAATTCCTCAGCATTTGTAACAAAAACAACATATGATAGCAGCAGGTGCCCGGCTTGCTGCCCCCAGGGCAACGCCACGCCCTGCTTCCACATGAAAGACGGGTGACGCTCGACGGCGACCGCGCGCTCTGCTCGCTCGGGGATTTCGAGCTTGGAGGTCGTCGACGTCGGCCCCTGATCCGCGCACCGCGCCGTCGCTGCCCAGCGTGCGCGGCGACGGCGCGATCCGCTCCCTGTCCGATCCCCTTCGCCTGCCCGATCCCCCGCGCCGCCACGCCTGCCCGAGCAGGCCGGCGCCGGGCGCGCTCGTCGCTGGCCCGCCCCGCGCCGGCCCTTGGCGCCGGCGCTCAGGTGCGGCACGACAGGGTCCCTATGGGCAGAGCCGAGCTCGGGCAGCTGATCGATCGCGGAGCACTCGACGCCTCGGGCGGCTCGCAAGGCCGCCTCTCGCTCGCCGTCCCGGCGGCGTGGGCGCGCGACGGCGCGGGCATCGAGGTCACCGTGCCCGCGCGCATCTGCTGCGCGCGCTGCGACGGCGGCGGCTGCGATAGCTGCGACCGGAGCGGCGCGCACCGCGCCCCGGCAGAGCCCGCCGCGCGGACGCTCCGCCTCTCGCTGCCGGCCGACCTCGCGGGCTGCGTCACGGTCCGGCTGGTCCGCCCCTTCGGCGAGCACGCCCCGCTCGAGCAGCTCCTCGTCGAGCTCCGCGCGGACACGGCGGCGTCGCCGGGCGTGCTCCGCGTGCCGCCGCCCCCGTCGAGCGCCCTCGCGCGCTCCCGGGCGGCGCGCGGGCCGCTCCTGGGCGCGCCGCTCAGCGCGCCGGCCGTCCTCGCGGCCCTCGCGGCGCTCGCGGCGGTGGTGGGCCTGCTGCTGAGCCGCTGAGCGGACGATCCGCGCCGTCGGCCGGCGATCCCGCCCCTCATGGACACGGGCCACGCCGGCCGCGGATCCTCGCTCGCGGGTCCTCGCTGTCGTGCACGGCCCATGCTAGCGAGACGCCCACGGACGCGCGCGATCGCCCACCTCGGCGCCGCGCCCGCAGAGGGAGAAGAACGATGAGCCTCAGCGAGCCCATGCGCTCCAGGATCGCCACCATCATCCGCGAGAACGATGTCGTCCTGTTCATGAAGGGGTCGCGGAGCATGCCGCAGTGCGGCTTCTCGGCCACGGTGGTGAACATCCTCGACGAGCTCCTGCCCGAGTACCGGACCGTGAACGTCCTCTCGGACCCCGAGCTGCGCGACGGCATCAAGGAGTTCTCGAGCTGGCCGACGATCCCGCAGCTCTATGTCCGGGGCGAGTTCGTGGGCGGCTGCGACATCGTGAAGGAGCTGCACGCGACCGGGGAGCTGGTGAAGACGCTCGGCCTCGCGCAGGAGGAGGTCCCGGCGCCCTCGATCCGCGTGACCCAGGCCGCCGTCGCGGCGTTCGAGGCCGCGCGGGAGTCCGACGCCGACTTCGTGCACATCGAGATCGACCCCTCCTACAAGTACGGCCTCTATTTCGGCCCGCGGGAGGCGGGCGACGTCGAGGTCCAGGCGGGCGGCCTCGTGTTCCTGCTCGATCCCGCGAGCGCGCGGCGCGCCGAGGGGCTGTCGATCGACTTCGTCGAGGGCCCCTCCGGCGGCGGCTTCAAGCTGGAGAGCCCGAACGAGCCGGCGAAGGTCAAGGAGCTCGCGCCCGCCGCGCTCAAGGAGATGATGGACCGCGGCGAGGCGCTCGAGCTCTTCGATGTGCGGACGGACCAGGAGCGCACGATCGCCAGGATCAACGGCGCGCGGCACCTCGACGCCGATGGCCAGCAGTACCTGGAGCGGCTCGACAAGGGCACACGGGTCGTCTTCCACTGCCACCACGGCGGGCGCAGCCGCGCGGCGGCCGAGCACTACCTCGCGAAGGGCTTCAGGAACGTCTACAACCTCCAGGGTGGGATCGACGCGTGGTCGAGCACGGTCGACCCCTCGGTGCCGCGTTATTGACCCTGCCATCGCGACGTCCCCCGCCGTCGCGCGCCCCCGCCTCCTTCCTGTTCGCTTCCCCCGTCGATCCAGGGCAATACCGTCCGGCGGGCGCATGCCGGTCGAGCGCCGGCAGCGCCCGGAGAGACCTGTCAAGGAGGGAGGCCCATGAGCGCAGAGATCAGCCACCGAACCACCGACCTGTGCGACGCGCACCCGGATGCGATCCTCGTCGCCGAGCCGATCTTCCGGGATTACGGCGGAGCTCGCCTGTTTCACGGGCGCGTCGCCACGGTCAAGGTCCACGAGGACAACGTGCTCGTCCGCGCGGCGCTCGAAGAACCGGGCCATGGGCGGGTGCTGGTCGTGGACGGCGGCGGCTCCCTCCGCTGCGCGCTCGTCGGCGACAACCTCGCCGCCCTGGGCCACCGGAACGGATGGGCCGGGTTGATCGTGTACGGCTGCATCCGCGACTCGGAGGCGATCAGCCGTATCCCCATCGGCGTGAAGGCCCTCGCGACGCACCCGCGAAAGAGCCACAAGAAGGGCGCAGGAGACCGCGACATCCCCGTGACGTTCGCCGGCATCACCTATGTCCCCGGCAGGTTCGTTTACGCCGACCACGACGGACTCATCTACGCCCAGGCGCCGCTCGCCTGAGGCGCTCCCACGGGCGCTGTCGCTCGGGCGAGGCAAAGCGCACCTCGATGCGCAAATTCGCCACAGGACGCGCGCGCGATGCGCGCTGGCTGTCCCAGATGGATGGGCCCGGCTCCGGCCAGACCGCGCCGGCGTCGCGCGCCGCGTCGAAGCGCGCCGACTGGCCCGGCCAATGCATTCGTGGCGGGAACACCAACACCTCGCAAAAGCGGGAGGAGGAGAATGGGCAACATGACGTCCGACCTGAAGAGCGACCTGCAGAAGAGCCTGGAGGCGCTCCAGACGCTGCGCGATGAGATCCGGGTCCGGCTGCACCTCGCCGGGATGGAGGCGAAGGATGCCTGGGGCAAGCTGGAGCCCACGCTCCTCGACGCCGAGAAGCTGGCCGAGGACGTCTCCGAGACGTCGCGGAACGCGCTGCGCGACATCGTGGAGAAGGTGAAGGAATTCCGCTCGTCGCTTCCCTCCTAGCTCTGCTGCGGGAAGTCGGCCTGGAAAGCGAACCGTCACGCCGCCAAGGGCGCCATGAAATAAGAGGAATAGGAGAGGGAAACGCTGGAACGGCCCTCCCCCTCTCCTCGTGGCGGCCTTGGCGCCTTGGCGGCTCTTCTGCTGATCCGGGGCAACTTCCCGCAGTCGTGCCAGCGCCCGCGCGGCCCGGAGCGCCTCTCGTGGCGGCGGCGGCCGGTGGTGGGGTCACCCCCGCAGCGCCGCCGCCATGACGCGCGCGATCGCGCCCCACCCTGGCCCGGCCGCGCAGGCCGAGAGCCGCTCCCCCACGACGTGGGCGCGCCGGTGATCGCGGAAGCTGGGCGGCCGCGGAACGGTGGTGAGCGGCGCGCGCAGGATCGCCTTCTCGACCTGCCCGAGCATCGCCGTGTTGTGGACGAAGCCGAGCCCGCTCTGGATGTCGGCGAGCGTCGCGCTCGGGTGGCCCCCCCACGGCGGCACGACGACCGCGTGCGCGGCCGCGGGCGCGTGGTTCACCGCGATGATGCCGTACCGGAGCTCGAGCAGGGCGCGGTCGAGCGCGGCCTCGACGGCGGGGTCCTCCTCGGACGCCGGGTGCGCCACCAGGGTCGCGCTCAGGGTGCCGCGGAGCCTCTCGTTGCAGAAGCGCGTCGCCGCCGAGAGGAACTCCGCCGGATCGCTCGAGCCGACCTCGACGATCGGGACGAGGCCGCTGGGCGACTCGGTCGAGAACAGGGGCTCGTCCGCGTCCGCCTCGGTCAGCCCGGTGACGAGCGTCCACGGGAGCTCGCCCGGCCCGGGCGCGCCGAGGCGCGCGGCCCCGCGCGGCAGCGGCGCGTCGGCGGACCCCTCGAGGTGCGTGTCCGCGAGCGGCGGGCGTCCGCCGAGGAGCGCGGCGCGCTGCGCCTCGGCCCCGGGGTGGCCGGCGCGCCGCGGCGGCGCGCCGGCGAGCGCGCGGCGGAGCATCCGGAGGAGCAGCGACCGCTGCGCGAAGCCCCTCGGCAGCACGAGCACCCGGGCCGCGTCGCGGCCGAGCGAGGTGCTGCTCGCGATCTGGCTCGCGAGGCTCCGCGCCTGGAACCAGAGCTCGTCCTCGCCGTAGAGCCACGGCATGACGAGGACCGGCCCCACGTTGCCGAGCGCGGACGTGATCGGCTTGTCGAGCAGCGGCTCTCCCGACGCCCGCCGGCGCGCCGCGAGGGGGCCCGGCGGCCCCCAGACGAGCGCGTCGTGCGCGGCCGCCGAGCCGGTGATGTGCACCTCGGACACCGCCGGGTGGCCGGCGAGGTAGGCGCCCACGTCGGCGCCGCCGTACACGACGCGGAGCAGCCCGCGCGAGACGAGCGGCGCGAGGGTGCGCTCGAGGATCGGGCCGAGGTAGGCGTTGCGGGGGCTCATCTTGAGCGCCACGACGCGCCCGTCCACGAACAGCTTGTGGAGCGCATCCCGCAGCGGGACGCTCGCGGCGTCGCCGGCGCCGAGCACCAGCGCGACGCCCCCGTCGGGGTCGCGCTGCTGATAGAAGGGCGCTTGCCCTTCCAGCACGCCGGCGCGCGTCGCGCCGGGCTGCATCAGCGCGCGCGCGCGGAGCGGCCCGTGGAGCACGGCGTCCTGGAGGCGCGCGGGGAACACGTCCACCTCGACCCGGCCGTCGGCGCGGACGCGCACCGCGCCGCGGCCGAGCCGCGGGCGGCCGCGGGCGGCGATGTCCTCGAGCGCCTCGGCCAGGAGACGCGCGTGCGCGAGGGTGACGCACGGCCCGGAGAGCCACGCCTCGCCGCTCGCCGCGGAGCCGGGGTCGAGCCTCAGTTCGGCGCACGACGCCTCCACCATGGGGCGGGCAGCGGCGAGCAGGCCCGGCAGCATCGAGCGGAGCAGAGAGGCCTTGTCGCGCGGCGACATGCGCGCGAAGCCGAGCGCAGCCGCGCCGAGCTCCGAGAGCGCGCGATCGAGCTCGGCCGCGGGGGTCTCCGCCCCATGCGCGGCGTCCATCGCGGCCTCGGGCTCCAGGACGCCGTTCGCGGCCGCGGGTTCGTCGTTCGTGACCGCGGGTTCGCTGAGGGCGGCGCCGCCGGGCGCGTGGGCGGTGGCGGGATCGGAATCAGGCGGCATCGGCAGGGAGATTACCGTCAGGTGATCGCGCGCGCGAGCGCAGCGACCGGTCGCAGCGCGCGTGTAGCCGGCCTGCACGGGATTCGGTAGAGTGAAGCGCCATGGACTGCGCTTCCAACACGGGCCGGGGCTCCGCGCGCGCGCCCTCCTCCAGGGCGCTCCGCCGCCCGGCAGCCTGCGGCGCCGTGCTCGGCGCGCTCCTCTTCGCCTTCGCCCCCGCGGCGGCAGCGCAAGAGCCCGGTCAGCCGCTCCCGCAAGGTCAGGGACAGCCCGCCGGAGCTGCCCAAGCAGGGACCGGCTATCCCCAGCAGGGCCACGCCCAGCAAGGTCAACCCCAGCAGGGGTATCCTCAACAAGGCTATCCCCAGCAGGGGTATCCTCAGCAGGGGTATCCTCAGCAGCAGGGATACCCTCAACAGCAGGGATACCCTCAACAGCAGGGATACCCTCAACAGCAGGGATACCCTCAGCAGGGGTATCCTCAACAAGGCTATCCCCAGCACGGTTACCCTCAACAGCAGGGCTATCCCCAGCAGGGTTACCCTCAGCACGGCTACCCTCAACAGCAGGGCTATCCCCAGCAGGGGTATCCTCAGCACGGCTACCCTCAACAGCAGGGCTACCCGCAGCAGGGCTATCCCCAGCAGCCGCCCGGCCAGGGTCAGGGCTACGCGCTGCCGGACGGGCCGCCGCCGCCCCCGAGGCCGCCGGAGTCGTCCTGCTGCCGCTGGTCGGTCCGGTACAACCCCTTCGAGCTGCTGCTCGGGAGGATGACCTTCGAGGGCGAGGTCGTCATCGTCGGACCGCTCACCGTGGGCGTCGCGCCGTCCTGGATCTGGGGCTCGCTCATGGATGAGCAGCTCGACACGACAGGCTTCGCGCTCGCCGCCGACGTCGGCGTCTACGTGGAAGGCAAGCCGCTGCGCGGCTTCTGGATCAAGGGGCGCATCGGCTACGAGTCGTTCGAGGCGGTCCTCACCTCCCGCTTTCCGACCGTCGAGCCGGGCGTCGGCGACGTGAGCAGCGTCGTGCTCGGCGGCATGCTCGGCAGCACGAACGTCTTCGGCCGGGACGGCGGGTTCGCCATGTCCGGTGGGATCGGCCTCGGCGTCGCGCTGGCCGATCCGGTGCAGATCGTGGCCGGCAACGAGTATGTCGAATTTTACAACAAGGCGGGAAAGATCAAGCTCCTCGGCTCGCTCTCGCTCGGCGTGGTGTTCTGACGCGCGCCCCGCGCCCCGCGGCCCCCTGCCTGACGCGCGCCCCGCGCGCGGCGGCCCCCTGCCCGACACGCGCCCCGCGCCCTGCGGCCCCCTGAGAACTTGGCCCCGCGCGCGGCGCCGTGGGACGTCTGCACCATGCCCCCTCGCATCGCCCGCCGTGCCGGGCCGGCGCTGCTGCTCTCGTTGCTCGCGGCGCTCGTGTCGATCGCGCTCGCGCGTCCGGCGCGGGCGTGGGTCGAGGTGCACGTCGCCGGAGACGACGTGCGGCTCTCGATCGACCGGGCCGGCGCCGCCACGGTCGAGCACAAGGTCACGCTGAAGATCTCGGGCGGGCCCCTCCGCGCGCTCGACATCCGGGGCGTCGATCCGGACGCGCAGATCGAGCCGGGCAGCTACGTGGTGCCCTCCAAGGCCGCGGCGGCGAGCTCGCTCGCGTCCGCGACGCCGGTCGCGCTCGAGCTCCTGCCGCCCGACACGCGCCTGCGCGAGGACGGCACGCGCCGCCCGCCGACGCTGCGCGCGCGCTTCGACGGCAAGGGCCTGAGCCGTGGCGTGTTCGTGCTCCTGTTCCGCTACCGCACCGACCTCATGCAGCGCGGGCTCATCCAGCGGGACGGCGAGAGCGCGCGCATCTCGTGGACCGGCCCCCTCTGGAACGACGGCTACGACGCGGCCCGCCTCACCGTCGAGCTCCCGGCGGCGCCCGACGAGCCGCGCCACGACGAGGCGGGCGGCGGCGACGCGGGCGTCGACGAGGCGGGCGACGCGCCGGTGACGCTCTCGACGCTCCGCCGCCTGGCCGACCAGGACGAGCTCGAGCTGCTCCGCCCGTACGCCCCGAAGAACGAGCCGCTGCGGTGGACGATCCGCGCCGACGCGCGCGCCTTTCAGCCCGCGGCCGCCGCGGCGCCGCCCGGCGCCGACGCCCTCGGGCGCCTCGCCGACGCCGCGGCCGCGGGCGCGGATCGCGGCCGCACCCTCTACCTCGCCGGCGGCCTGGCCCTCTTCGCCTTCTACAGCGCCCTCGTCGCGCTCAAGGCGCGCGAGCACGAGCGCCTCGCGCGCGCCGCGGGCGCCGCGCCGCGGCCGCTCATCCCGATCCCGCTCGCGCCCCGCGCCGCCCTCGCGGGGCTCGCGCTCGTCGCGGGCGTCGCCCTCGAGCTGCTGCTCAAGGACGGCACCGCGGGCGCCGCGCTCGTGGCCGCGGCCACCGCGCTCGCCGCGCACCGCACCCCGCGCCCCGAGCGCGCCGGCGGGGCCCTGCGCGGCCCGGGCAAGTGGCTCCCCGTCGCGGAGGCCGAGGCGCTCCGCGAGCCGCCGCGGCCGCGCGGCGTCTACCTCGACGTCTCGACGCGCGCCGGCAAGGGGCTGCTCCTCGCGCTGCTCGCCGCGCTCGGCGCGGGCGTGCACGCCGTGGCCGCCGTCTCGCCGTACCACGCCCACCTCCTCGCGCTCGACGCGACGGCGCTGCTCGCGATCTTCTGCACCGGCCGCCTCGCCGAGCTCCCCCCCGACCCGGCGGCCCGGCCGGTCGCGTTCCTGCGCGACGTCGCGCGGCGCGTGAAGCGCGCGGTGAAGGGGCGCGCGAGCGCGGCGCCCCGGGCCGCGGCGAAGGCGGCCGGGCGCGCGGGCGCGCGGGCCGGCAAGGCGCCCGCCGGCGCGGCGGCCAGCGCCGCGACGACGCCGGAGCTCCGCGTCGTCGGCCGGATCCGCATCCCGGACGGCAGCCCCGACGCCGACGAGCTCCGGCTCGGCCTCGCGCCGCGCGCCGCGCTCCCCGGCTTCGTGTCGATCGAGGTCGGCGTCGTGTACGCGCCCGGCGCCGGCGGCGCCATCGGGCTGCCCGAGGTCCTCCTGCGCGTCGTGCCCGGCTCGCCGTGCGAGCGCGCCGTCGAGTCGCTGGCGAAGAGCGGCCGGTCCTCGCGCGGCCGTCGCCCCGGTGAGCGCGTGCTCGCGTTCGCGCCGCGGCTGCCGACCGCGCGGATGACGGCCGGCATCGCCGCCGCCCTGGTCCGCGCCGTCTCGACCCCGCCCGCGGACGCCGCGCCGACCCGGCCGCGAGGCGCCGGCGCGCCCCGGACGCCGCGCCCGCGGAACAAGGCGGTCTCCGCCGCAGCCTAGCACTACTGCGGGAAGTTGCCCCGGCTCGGCAGAAGAACCGCCATGGCGCCAACGACGCCAAGAAGAGAGGGGAAGGGTCGTCCCTCCATCTTCCCCTTCTAGCTCCCTGGTTTCTTGGCGCCCTTGGCGTCATGGCGGTTCGCCTCTCGGCCCGACTTCCCGCAGGTGCGCTAGTACGCTGTCCCCCGGGACCCGGACACGGCCCGTCCCGCGCCCCGCGCGGCGCCCCCCTCTCCATCGGCCCACGGGGTGGGCGCCGAACCAGGGACGACCCCGGCGACGCGGACTGGCGACCTCCACGGAAAGGGCGCCAACCGCTTTCAGAGCGGGCAGCCGCCCGCCCTGGAGCGCCGTGCAGGCCATAATCGTCGCAATCCGCCCGGACGCTTCGAGTCGCCGATCCAAGCACGGATGCTCCCCGAGCCCCGCAGGAGCACGCGCGGTCGGATCGGCGCCAACCTCCGGAGTTCTGAAGGTTCCCCACCTGCAGAGAAAGCAGACGTAGACGACAAGCTGGGACGGCCGGGAGAAAAAGACGACAACCTGCCTGACCTCCCACCCTCCCGCGCGAGCTTTCTGGTCAGATCGGAGTATCCTCAGAGATCCGACGACTGACGCGCTTCCAGCCAGCGCGCCAGTCGCCGGCGCACGACCGTACGGCCATGTACGACGCCAGCGCGCATCACCACAGCGCGACGTGCCTGCGCACCATGCTGCCGACAGCGACATGGCATGGCGCCCTGACCGATCGCCGATCGTGCGATGCCAACAAAACAAGAAAAACGCGCGCAGCCCCGCTCGAGCGTATAGCGAGCGCCGACCTCATCATGATAGTCTCGCGCTGATCGTCTCTTCTCGAGCACCTGCGCACGGAGCGGATCGAATCGTGCATGGGCTGGCGCTCTCGCTGTCTCCTCAGCGAGGGCTGAGCGCCAATCGACGCTCGGGACCCTTATTGGCCCTCGGGCACCTCCGGAGCCCGGTCACACGGCACATTTGCGCGCGACTGGCTCACTCCGACATGGCCCTGCTCTGGCCTGTTTCCGTCTGTCGATGTCAGCCGTCCTCGGACAGGCCCCCAGCCGATCGGGAGCAATCATGGCAAGAAGACCCGTCATCCGCAGTTTCACGTCCCCCACCCTGTCCGCGTGCGCTGCGGCCTGCGTGGGGCTCGCGGCGACCGGCGCGCACGCGGCGTACCGCTTCGACGCGGCCGAGGCGGCGTTCGACGCGACCTACGCGGCCACCCCCATCGACGTCGAGGGCGTGGTCGTCGACGAGGCGGGGGAGCCGATCGCGGGGGCGGAGGTGACGGCCATCGGCTGGGGGAGCGGCGCGGCCAACGACGGCGAGTTCGCGTTCACCAACGCCGCGGGCGCGTTCACGCTATCGGCGCTCGCGCGGCGCTCGGTCCTCCTGCGCGTCGAGGTCGACGGGTACTACACCGAGATCGTCCCCGCCGATCTGCACCGCCCGCTCGACGAGGCCGCCGTCGGGACAGGCACGATCGTGCTGACCGAGCAGCGCCCGGGCCGCGCGCGGATCCTCGTGGGCGGTGACACGATGTTCGGGCGGCGCTTCGTCGACAGCGACGGCGACGGCATCGAGGGCGAGGCCGGCGACCTGATCCGCCCGGCGACGCGGCGCGCGGACGCGAGCGCCGTCCTCGGCTTCCTGCGCGACGTCCTGTCGGCGGCCGACTACACCCAGGTCAACCTGGAGTCGCCTGTCACGGCCAACCCCGAGACGCCCCACCCGTACAAGTCCTATACGTTCTTCTCCTACCCCGAGACGGTCAGGGCGCTCGCGCTCGCCGGCGTGGATGGGGTGAGCCTCGCGAACAATCACATGTACGACTACCTGGACGGAGGCGTCTCCGACACGCTGAGCGCCGTGCCGAACGCCGGCCTCGACGGGTTCGGCGCGGGCCCCGACGAGACGACGGCGAAGGGCACCGTGCTCTACAGGACGATCCGCGGCGTCGACGTGGCCTTCCAGGGGTTCAACCAGCAAGTGAACGACGGGACCACGCTCGCGGCGTACACGCTCACCGCCTCCGACGGGCCGCCGGAGAAGGCCGGCGCGCTCGCGCTCAACAGGGACACGATCGCCGACTTCATGAGGGAGGACGCGCCCGGGTACTTCGCCATCCCGGTGCTGCACGGGGGCATCGAGTACAGCGACTATCCCTCGTCCGGCATGCGGCTGCGGTTCACGCAGCTCGTCCAGATGGGCGCCGGCATGGTCGTCGCGCACCACCCGCACACGATCCAGGGCGTCGGGCTGGTCGACGCCGGCGCCGGCCCCCGCTTCGTCTTCATGTCGCTCGGCAACATGGTCTTCGACCAGGAGGTCTTCGAGACGTTCCAGTCGTACCTCGCCGCGATCGACATCGACGAGGCCGCGGACGGCAGCCGTGCGGTGCACCGGGTGCAGCTCATCCCGTTCCAGAACGAGGGCTACGTGCCGAAGCTCGTGAGCGGCGCCTGGCTCGATCGGGCGATCCGCAACATCGGCCACCTCTCCACGACGCTGCCGCCGTCGGCCACGGCCGGCGGGGCGGCGGACGGCCTCACCGGGGCGGTCGTGTTCCCGAGCGGCCCCCGGGCCGCGGCGGCGAGCGCCGCCTCGCAGTACACGACCAGCGAGCGCGTCGAGGCGCGGGCCGTGCCGCTCGCGAGCCGGAGCACCGGGCCCGTCGCGTACCCGCGCTCGAGCGCCGCGGACTCGCTCGCCGGCCTCAGGACGAGCGCCCCCGCGAGCTGCGACTACGGCCGTGAGATCATGCTCTACGGCGACTTCGAGGACCACGACGTCGACGACGCCTTCCACGAGGGCTCGATGTGGTCGATGAGCGACTACCGCCGCGTCCAGAACAGCGTCGTGCGCAGCGGGACCGGCGCGATGGTGTTCCTGCGCAAATCGAGCAGCACCACGCAGGTCTCGACGTACATGAAGAACCGCGTCAAGTTCCAGCCCGGCCGCAAGCTGAGCCTGAGCGGCTACCTCAAGGGGGAGAACGCGGGCCAGTTCCGGGTCCAGGTCTACTGGTACACGAGCGGCGGATCGAGCGTGTCGAACAGCACGATGTACACGCGCGCGGCCGGCACCTACGGCTGGGAGCGGTTCGACATCGACCTCACCCCGCCGTCGAACGCCGGCTCCGTGCGCGTCTATTTCAGGGCGACCCCGCCCGCGACCGGCGAGGCCAACACGTTCCTCGACGACGTGTCGCTGGTCGAGTGGGAGGGCACGATCGCGGACGGCGCGGCCGGGTTCGCGTTCCCGACGCCCAACGACTGGAGCTTCGTCCGCTGCACGGCCGCGAGCACGGGGCTGACGAGCCTCGGCCTGACCCTGACGCACCGGACCTACGCGCTCGCGCCGGCCGCGCCCTGAGCGCGCCGGCGTGGCCCGAGCCGCCGCCGGCCACGGCGGCGCGCCGCTCCCCCCGCTCGACTTCCCGCAGCGGCTTCGTTAGCCTCACGGCGCGCGCCACGCCGTGGGCTCCACACCTGGTCAGCGCCCGCGCACCACGGGGTCATCATGAGAGAACCGCGCCATCCGTTGCAGCTCGCGCCCGCGCTGGCGCTCTGTGCGGCCGCCCTCGGCTGCGGCTCCGATCCCGAGGTCGAGGACCTCGTGTGGCCGATCGGGGGGACGCGCGAGGTCCAGCCGCTGTCGTCGAGCTTCGGCCCGCGGCTGCAGACCTCGCGCGACGGCGTGTACGATTTCCACCGGGGCATCGACATCCCCACCGTGATGGGCACCCCGGTGTACGCCGTCGCGGCGGGGACGGTGACGCGCGCCGGGCGCTACAGCGATTTCGAGGACGTCGCGGTGCAGATCGAGCACTGCGACGAGGAGGATGCGTGCTTCTACAGCACGTACATCCACCTGGTCATGCCGCTCGTCGAGGAGGGCGAGGAGGTCGGGCGCGGCGCGCACATCGGCTACACCGGCCTCGCCGCCAGCAGCCTGTTCCCTCACCTGCACTTCGAGATCCGGGAAGGCGGCACCGCGAAGGCGTACAGCGTGCATCCGCTCCGGTTCTTGCCGGCGCCGCCCGGGCTGCCCCCGGCGCTCACCGCGCGCCGCACCGACACCGACGGCGCGTCCAGCGTCTCGGTCGAGGTCGAGGTCTCCACGCCCAGCGTCGCCCCGGGCCTCGTCGAGGTCGCGGTCGCGACGTCGAACCGCTCGACCGGGGAGCTCATCGAGGAGCGGGTGTTCAACTACGAGGAGTGGAACCGCAAGTACACGTCCGACGAGGACCCCGCGACCATCGACAGCCAGAGCCTCGGGGGCGTGCGGATCGAGCCGGCGAAGTTCAACGCGCAGTCCTCGGCCTACGTCATCGTGCTCCGCTTCAGCAACCTCGACGGGACGGCGTCGGAGGACGATCTCCGGATCACCGCGCGGGCGCGCGACGTGAACGGCCACGAGGTCAAGGCGCGCGCCCGCTGAGCCGGGCGGGCGGCGGCTCAGCCGTCGCCGACCAGCGCGGCCATGTCCGCGGGCAGCGGCGACGTCACCACGAACGCGGGCACCACGTCGCTGCCGCCCCAGCCGATGTGGTGCGCGTGCAGCGCGTGGCGGCTCAACCCCTCCACCGCGGGCCCGCCGTAGAGCACGTCGCCGGCCAGCGGGTGCCCCACCGACGCGAAGTGCGCCCGGATCTGGTGCCGCAGCGCCTTCGGGGCTCGCGCCTCGACGAGCTCCCAGAGCCCCGCCTGCCGCACGCGCTTGTACATCGTCGCGGCCGGCCGCGGCGCGTACCGCGCCACGTCGCGCGGGTGGATGCACGGGTAGACCCGCTTCTTGTCCTTCGGGTGCGGCGCGAGCGGCACCTCGATCGATCCCATCTCCGGCAGATCGCCGATCTGGCAGATCAGGAGGTAGCGCTTGTCGAGCCGCCCCTCCTTCAGCCCGGCGCAGAGCGCCGCGAACGCGTCGGCCGTCCGCGCGGCCAGCACGAGGCCGCTGGTGTCCGTGTCGAGCCGGTGGCACAGCCCGGGCTCCCGCGGGGAGAAGCCGATGCGCGCCATCTCGGGGTAGCGGGCCACGAGCGCGTTCGCGAGCGTGCCGCGCTCCCCCGGGTCGAGCGGCGCCGTGGGCATCCCGGCGGGCTTGTCCACCACCACGAGGTCGTCGCGCTCGAGCACCACCTGGAGCGGCACGTCGGGATCCGGCGTCGCCGCCCCGGAGGCCTCGGCGGGCTCGACGTCGACGAGCACCACCTCCCCCGCCTCCGCCACGTCGCCCTTCGACGCGCGCCGGCCTGCGCCGCTCTTGCCGGCGCCGAGCACCCGCACGCGCCCCTCGGAGAACAACCGCTTCGCGCCCGCCCGCCCCAGCCCGGGCACCCGCTGCACGAGCAGCTTGTCGAGGCGCGTCCCTGCATCCAGCTCGGTGATCGTGATCTTCATGGCTCCTACGGAAGCGTGCCCTGCCAGCCGAGGCCGAGCGCGGGAGCCCGGAGGCCCCCGACCACGCTCTCTCCTATCACTCCGATCATGGGCAGGCCGACGCGGTTCCACGAGGCGCTCGCCGCGCGCCCGCCCGCGGGCGCGGGCCGCGTCATGAACCACGCGACGCCCGCCCCCAGCAGGAACCCGCCCGCCGACGCGCCCACCCAGGCCCGCTGCTGAGCCGGCGTCGGGGACTCGAACACGAGCGGGCTCGCGAGCGCGGCGGCGCCCAGGCCGCCGAGCAGCGCGCCCACGTCGATCGACAGGACCTGTGAGGCCGTGACGTCGACCTGCGTCGCCGCCGCCGCCGCAGCGAGCCAGCCGAGCGCGGCGCCGTAGCCCATCCCCGCGATCGGCGTCTCGTACACGTCGGCCCTGGCCGCCCACTCGACCAGCCCGCCCAGGAGGAGCCCGAGCCCGCCGCCCGACTGCGCGAGCAGCGCGCCGCCCTCGGACATGGGGCCGAGCGAGAGCCCCAGCGCCGCGAGCGAGATCCCGGCGGTGCCCCCGATGAGCCCGGAGGCCCAGCGCTCCTGGCCCGGATCGCCCGCGTGCTCCGCGAAGCGGCCCTGGTAGATGAGGTGGCCCGCGATCGTCGGCCACCACGCCGCGGAGCCGAGGAACCACGCGTCGGCCACGCCGATGTCCCACTCCTCCGCGATGATCATCGCCCCGCCGAGCCCGATGCCGGCCCCGACCGCGAGCAGCGGATAGAGCAGGCGCGGATCGTCCGAGCCGCTCGATCGCTGGATCGAGAAGCCCACGAGGCCGCCGTAGAGCGTCGCGTTCGCCGCGAGCGTCGCCTTCCCCGCGCTGCGCGCCGGCGTGGCCAGGCTGCCCCGGCACCGCTCGGAGCACGGCGCCTCCTCGCGAGGACGAGGCGCGGCGGCGGCGTCGCCGTCGAGCTCCGCGAGCAGGTCGCGGAGCATCACCGCGGCGCGCACGGCGAGATCGTCGCGCGCGACGCGCTCGACGCGCACCCGCAGCGACCGCGCGCCCGGCGGCGCGAGCGCCATCCTGAGCTCCACCAGCTCTCCGCGGAGCGCGAGGCTCGGCGCGATCACGAGCTTCGTGCCCGAGCGCGCTTGCGCCACGAGCTCGGCCTCGTCGAGCGGCGCCCGCGACGCGACGCGGCCGGGGAGGTCCAGGGCGAGCCCGAGGTCCTGCGCGGTGTCCGAGAGGAGCGCGTCGAGCGCGCTCGCGAGCTGCGCCATGCGCTCGACGGCCTCGGGCGCCACCGCGGTCGGGAGCACGACCGCGGGCCGCGCCGGGCGCGCGGGCTGCCTGGACAGGGCGGGCGAGGCCGCGCGCAGAGGCGCGGGCGACGCCGCGCGCGCAGGCTCGGCCGGCGCCGCGCGCGCGGGCTCGGCCGACGCCGGCGACGCGGCGAGCGCGGCGGCGAGCGCGAGGGCGCCCGCGCGACCGCGGAGGTGCCAGGGATCGATCATGGGGTCGCTGCTCGGGCCCCGCGGCGCGCGCCGCGCCGGCCGCCGCCGCGCGGGGCGCCGATCAGAACATCACGGTGCCGCTCGCGAAGACGTCGAACGTGTTGCTGTCGTTGACGTAGAAGCGGCGGCCCACCGAGTTGATGGTCTGGCGGTAGTTGGGGTTCGGGCTGCCGGTGACCTCGAAGGAGCCGTCGGCGTTCTGGCGGCGGCACGGCCCCGAGGCCCCGGGGCTGTCCTTGAACGCCGCGTTGCACGGCTGGTCGCCGCCGATGCCGTGCGCCTGGTCGTGGCGGAAGCCGACGCCGAGCTGGAACTTCACGTTCTCGCTCGCCTGCCACGCCACGCTCGCCTTGACGCGGTAGGAGCCGTACGCCTGCACGTCGCTGAGCCCCGTGAAGTACGTCCGCTGCGAGCCCTCGTCGATGATCGACGGGGCGCAGGCCGCCTGGACGCCGTTCCTGCAATCGGTCGGGTTGTACGACGGGTTCTCGCGGAACGCCGCCCACTGCGGCTGCCGCAGCGAGGGCGCGTCGCTCGAGCCGAGCGCGTCGAACAGCTCCGAGTAGTCGCGCCCCTCGGAGTGGTACTCGCCGGTGAAGCGCAGATCGAACGTGAGCCGGCTGAACTTCTCGCGGTTCTCCCACGGGATGATCATCACGCCGAGCAGCACCGTGCCGACGAGCGGCGGGTGGTTGACCAGCGACCGCTCGAGGTCGATGAGGCCGTAGTCGCTCGACTCCTGCTGGAACTCGAACAGCGCCTTGAGCCCGCCGTACGGCTCGACGTACTTGATCCGCTTCGACAGGAGCGTGTGCACCTCGAGGCCGATCGTGCCGCGAGAGACGCCGGGCTCGCGCTGGCTGATGCGCCCCCCCTCGAACTGGAGGTCGTTCCGGTCGTTCCGGTTGATGTCCGTCGGATCGGCGCACTTCACCTGCCCGTCCCTCGGCGACTCGGTGCAGGCGTGCATCGGCTCGCTCACGGGGAAGCGCCCCTCGATCCCGAACAGCCAGGTCGGCTTCGTGCGGTCGCGCGCCTGGTTCATGATGTTCACGTCGAGGCCGACGGCCAGGTGCTCGATGCCGCTGCGGCTCGGCGACCTGAAGGGCAGGTCGAAGAGCCGCTCCCCCGGCGCGCCCGCGAGCGCGACGTCCTGCTGGCCGGCGCTGCCGTCGAGATCGGTGAGCTCGCGCGAGCTGTTCAGGATGATCGGCAGCTTGAGGTAGAGCGCCAGGTCCTTGTAGAGGCCGACGTCGACGCGCGGGATGAGCTTCGAGGTCGTCTCGCTGTAGCTCGCGACGTTGAGCAGGTTCGACGTGTAGCCGCCCGTCGACAGCCCCGGCGCCGCGATGCTCGTCTCGCGGCGGATCTTCGCGCTCTTCGTCGAGTACTCGAAGCCGAGGCTCAGGTTCAGATCGAAGGTGTCGCCGTCGTCGAAGGCGTCGATCACGTTCGTGACCTCCCCCGACTCGAGCATCACGCGCGGCTCGGTGGCGCTCCGCGGCTCGTCGGCGGCCGCGGGGGGTGTCGCGAGGAGCGCCGCCGCGGCGACGGCGAGCGACACGAACGCCGAGCCCCCATCCACGCTGATGGCGACGCGCGCTAGATGGCCTTCGCCGTACCTTCTGCCGTGCATGCTCATGGTTATCCGTCGGACGGACGCTACCGGCCGAGGTAGGAGGGTGTCAATCCGCGAATCGCTCGCCCGGCCACTCAGCCCGTCGGCGAGCGCTCGTCGGGGGCGAAGGGGCTCTTCCCTTCCTCGCTGTCGGGGAAGATCTCGCTCGTGATGTCCTCCGCGGCGAGCTCCTCGCGGGCGGTGGTCAGGTCGCGCGACGTCTGATCGAGCCGGTCGGCGAGCACCCCCAGGAACTGCCAGAGCAGCTTCACGGCGAGCTCGTGCTCCTTGCGGAGGATCTCGAAGAAGTCGGCGCGCCGGACGGCGATGAGCTCGCTCTGCTCGACGGCCGAGACGGTGGCCGAGCGCGGCATGCTCCGGATGAGGGCCATCTCGCCGAAATGCTCGCCCGGGCCGACCTCGCTCAGCACGGCGTCGCCGCGGACGATCCGGACGAGGCCCGAGAGCACGATGAACAGCTCGTCGCCGCGATCCCCCTCGCGGACCACCACCTGGCCGGGCTCGAACGAGAGCACCTCGGCGACCTGCATGACCCGGAGCATCTCGCGCTCGTGCAGGCGCGCGAACAGCGGCATCTTCGCGAGCACGTCGCGCTTCAGGGCGAGCAGCCGCGCGCGGACGCTGTCGCGGTGGTCGCCCTGGCCGAGCCGCACGAGGACGGCGGTGATGTTGTCCTTGCCGCCCTTCCGGTTCGCGAGATCGATGAGGCCGTTCGTGGCGGCCTCGCCGTTCTCCTCCTCGAAGAACGGCTCGAGCTCGGCGGTGTGCGCGATGTACCCGTGGAGCCCGTCCGACGCGAGCAGGAACTGGTCGCCCGGGAGCACCTCGATCGTGAGCGTGTCGACCTCGACGCGCTCGTACACGCCGACGGCGCGCGTGATCGCGTTCTTCTGCGCGACCTTCTCGATCTGGTCGCGGGTGAGCTTCCCGCGCTTGATGAGCTCGTTGTAGACGGTGTGGTCCTCGGTGACCTGCTGGATGCGCCCGTCGCGGAGCAGGTAGATGCGGCTGTCGCCGACGTGCGCGATGTAGCCGTGCGAGCCTGCGATGAGGAGCGCCGAGAGCGTCGTGCCCATGCCGCGCTTGGTCGCGTCGGCCTTCGCCTCCTCGTGGATGCGCGCGCATGCGCGCTGGACGGCGTGCTCCAGCAGGCTGAGGACCTCCTTCATCGCGGCGCGCCGCACGTTGCTGCGCGCCTGGTTCTCGATGAGATCCCGCTCTTTCTTGAGCTCCTCGTGGATGATCCGGACCGCGAGGGCGCTCGCGACCTCGCCCGCGGCGTGCCCGCCCATTCCGTCGGCAACCACAAAGAGCGCGAGCTTCTTGTCGACGAGGTAGTTGTCCTCGTTGTGGTCCCGCATGCGGCCGACATCCGTGGCCGCATAAAACCTGATGTTTTCGGACAGGCCCATCGGTCCGGGCAGGCTACCCGAGGCCGCGGGAGGAAATCACTAGCGATTGCGCCCGCCGCGAACGGGACAACCTCCCCCTGGCTCGCGGCGCGCCCCGCGCGCCCGGGACGCGCCTGCGTGGGCAGGAGGCGCTCGGGGTGCGGGTGGGGCACAGGCCGCCGTGGCCCGGGCAACGAGCGGCGGTACATTCCGGGGAGCTCATGGGAACGTCGCTCCGGCTGGTCCTCTTCGATAACACCGACCTCGGGCGGGGCGCCGCGCGGTGGGTGAACGACGCGCGCCGCCGGCTCGTGGGCCTGCGCCGCGCCGCCGCCCCCGCGGCGCCGGACGCGACGGCGCCGGACGCGCCGCCGCCGGATGGGACGGCGGACATCTCGATCGGGCTCACGCGGATCTGGCGCGCCGGAGCGGTCCTGCACCGCATGACGGGCGCGGCCGACGCGTGGCTGGGCGCCGCGAGCTGGGCCGAGTCGCTCGCGTGGGCGGCGCGCACGGCGCGCGCGCGCCGCCAGAAGATCGCGTCGCTGCAGGCCTGGGGCCACGGCGGCTGGGGGTACATGGCCCTCGGCGGGACCCGGCTCGACGAGGCCGCGCTCCGGCCGGGCTCCCCGCTCGACGACGCGCTGACCGCGTTCAGGGAGGAGCTCACCGGCCCCGAGGCCGTCGTGTGGCTGCGGTGCTGCAGCGCCTTCGGCCACACCGGCCGGACCTTCGCGCGGGCGCTCGCCGACCGGCTCGGCTGCCGGGTCGCGAGCCACACGTACATCATCGGCTTCTATCAGAGCGGGACCCACTCGCTCCGCCCGAGCGAGGAGCCGACGTGGGATCCGCGCGAGGGCGTGCGCCTCTCCGGCGGGCGGCCGGTCGGCGCCAGGGCGTCGGGGGCGAGCGAGCCGAACACCGTCACGTGCCTGACGCTCAATCTGCCGCCGGGCTACTGAGGCCGCGAGGCCGCCGGCTGCCGCGAGCGCGAGGCCGCCGGCTGCCGCGGGGCTACCGAGGTCGCGAGGGGTCGCCCGTGGGGTCGGGCGGCGCTCGACCTGCTCGCAGGCGCCGGCGTACCCTTCCGCCATGACGCCGCCTGGAGAGGCGCGAGACCGCGCGCTCGATCTGCTGCGCCGCGGGGACATGGCCGGCGGGATCGCCGGCCTCGAGGGGCACCTCGCGGCCGAGCCGGGCGACGGCGGGGCGTGGCTCGCGCTCGGCGCGGCGTACGCGACGCTCGATCGCTGGGCGGACGCGGCGCCGGCGCTCGCGCGCGCCGTGGAGCGGGGCGGCGACGCGGTCGAGGCGCGCCTCGCCCACGCGCGCGCGCTCGTCCGTATCGGGCAGCTCGACGGCGCGGCCTCGGCGCTCCAGGGGGCCGCCGCGATCGCGCCCGCCGACCCGCGGGTGCTGCGCGAGCTCGGCGTCGTGCTCTACGACCAGCGTCGCTACGACGAGGCCGCCGCCTGGCTCGCGCGCGCGTGCGAGGCGGCGCCGGGCGACGCGCGGGCGGCGTTCGCGCTGGGCCTCGCGCACGAGGCGCGCCGGGACATCGCGGCGGCCATCGCCGCCTACCGCGAGGCGGTGCGGCGGGCGCCGGGGTTCATTGACGCGCGGCTCACGCTCGCCGACGCGCTGGCGTCGATCGGCGAGCACGAGCAGGCGCGGATCGAGCTCGAGGCGCTGCTCGCGCGCGAGCGGAGCCACGAGCGCGCCGCGCGCAACCGCGAGGTGCTGCGGCGCGCGCTCGCCGAGATGCGGGCGCGCCGGCTGCTCGGCAAGACGGAGCGGGAGCTCGCGCGGTCGGCGCTCGTCGTGGAGGCGCAGCTCGCGCGCCGCGAGACGCTGGCGCCGCCCGTCTCGGTGGAGGGCGGGGGGATGCGGCGGACCGTCCGCTACACGGCGCCGCTCCTCGAGCTCCACGTCACCCTCGACGCGGGCGGGGGCCCCGGCGGCGGCGCGATCGAGGCGCTGCACCTCGCGCTGACCGATCCGGATCGCGCCGCGCGCGCCGAGGATGACGTCTTCAAGGTCACCGTGATCGGCGAGGACGGCCGGCAGGCGCCGGTGAGCTACGCGACGGGCGCGTCGCTCACGTTCCTGCGCGAGGCGCTCGGCTGCCCGATGACGCAGGCGAGCGCGCTCTATACCTCGCTGCTCCAGGGGAGCCCCTCGGTCGACTGGGGCGGCGCGACGCTGCGGTTCGCGAGCGTCCCGGGCACCGCGGGCAAGCCCGGCGGGGAGCGGCACGGCATCCTGGTCAGCCAGCGGGGCTAGAGCGGCGGTCTCTTCATTCTGCCGTCCCCTGTCCCACGAGGCGCCGCCTCAAGGACGCGCGACGGCGTCGCGCGGCGCGTCGCCGGGCTCGATCATCCCGAGATCGTGCAGCGAGGAGTAGTGGCCGTCCGGCGCGAGGATGATGTGATCGACGAGCGGCACCCCGACCACCTCGCCGGCCGCAGCGACCGCATTGGTCATGTCCACGTCCTCGGGAGAGGGCGCCGAGTCGCCGCTCGGGTGGTTGTGCACCAGCACGAGCGCCGAGGCCGCGTCCGCGAGCGCGGCGCGCAGGATGTCCCGCGCCGCGACCGAGCACCCGTGGAGCCCGCCCTGCGCGACCCGGCGGGCCCCCCGCATGCCGTTGCGGCCGTCGAGCGAGATCACCCACATCTGCTCGTGATCGAGCGGGCCGAGGTGCGCCGCGCACCACGCCGCGATCTCGGCCGAGGAGCGCACCGGAGGGCGCGGGCGCACCGCGCGCTCGAACGCGCGCCGCCCGAGCTCGAGCGACGCGGCGATGCGGAGCGCCTTGGCGAGGCCGAGGCCGGGGTGCTCGGCGAGCGCGTGCGGGCCGAGCCGCGAGAGCCCCTCCAGCCCGGAGAAGCGGGCCAGGATGGCGGCGGAGACGAGCGTCACCGGGGTGCCGACCAGCCCGGTGCCGAGCACGATCGCGAGCAGGTCGGCGTCGCCGAGCGACCAGATCCCCTCCTCGAGCGCGCGCTCCCGCGGGCCGGCGAAGCCGGGCAGCGCGGCGGGATCGTCCGCGCAGGGCTCGGGGAGGTGTTCGGGCGACAGGAGGGCGCTCTTCCACAGGCTCATGCGCGGGCGACAAGCACGCCGCGGGCCCGGCCGGCTACGCGCGCCGGCGCGGGGGATCGCCCGCCGACGAGGTGGCGGAGCGGCGGCGGCGACGGCGGCCGCCAGGGCCGGGCGCCTGCGGGGGGTGGGGCGCGCGTCACTCGACGCGGACGATCGCGTCCGGGGGCAGGCTCTCGGCGAAGGCGTCGCGCGCCGCGCGCACCTTCGCCTCGACGAGGCCGTCGAAGGTGAGCTTCGTGCGGTAGTCGGCGCCCGACCACCGCGGGTACGAGCCGATGTCGACGTCGCGGTGGGCCGCGACCACGCGATCGAGCATCGGCTTGAGCTGCCCCTCGTCGAGCGTCGTGAACACCGCGAGCGAGACGAACGGCGTGCCGCCGGAGAGCTCCGCCTGGATGAGCGACTGCTTGGCCCGGAAGATCTGCGGCACGCCGGGCAGCATCCACACGTTGCGCATCACCACCGCCGGCCACGCCGCGCTCTCGCCGGCCACGAGCCGCGCGCCCTCCGGGACGCGCGCCATGAGCAGGTGCCCCTCGGTGAGCCGGTCGCCGTAGTACTCGCGCAGCATGCGCTCCATGTTGGGCGCGCGGACCACGGGGACGCCGAACGCGCGCGCGACGCCCTCGATCGTGAGATCGTCGTGCGTCGGGCCCACGCCGCCGCTCGTGAACACGTAGTCGTGCGCCGCGGCGAGCGCCTTCACCTCCGCGGCGATCACGCCGAGCTCGTCGAGCACCATGACCGCCCGCACCAGCTTGACGCCGAGCGAGCGCAGGGTGCCGGCGAGCACGACCAGGTTCTCGTCAGCGATCTTCCCGCTGAGCAGCTCGTTGCCGATGATCAGCGCCGCTGCGGTCCTCATCTCCACCTTGCTCCGCTCACCCCTCGAACTCGCGCGTCACCGGGCGCCCGTCGGCGTCGATCCCGAGCAGCTCCTCGACGCGCTTCTCCGCGCGGTCGAGGCGCTCCTGCGCCGAGCGCGACAGCCGGATGCCCTCCTCGAAGAGCGAGAGCGCGCGCTCGAGCGGCAGGTCGCCGCCCTCGAGCTCCGCCACGATCTTCGCGAGCCGGCGCGTCGACTCCTCGAAGGACAGCCCGCCGGCGCCCGCGGCCGCGTCGCCGCTCCCCGGAGCGCCGACGGCGTCGGTCGCCCCCGTCGTCGACGCGGCGCCGGGCGCCGCGCTCGCCCCCGCGTCCGCGCCGCGGCCGCTCTCGTCCGTTGCGTCGCTCATCGTCGTCATGAGCCAGAGTCCCCCGGCCGTGCGGCCGGCGCAAGCAGGACGGAGCTCGCCCCGGGCGGCACCCCCGGCACGAGCAGCACGCCGTCCGGATCGGCGACGACCGGGACGGCCAGCCCATCCGGGCGGACGAGCCGCGCCGGGCGCGACGACGCGCGCGCGGCCGCGCTCGGGTCGTTCGGGACGATCGCGATCCACACCACGCCCGTCGCGAGCGCGGCGCGCGGCGGGTCGAGCGCTCGCCCCGCGAGAGCGGCCCGCGCGAGCGCGCGCACGCCGTCGTCCGGATCCAGATCCCGCGCCGCGAGGAGGACGCGCCTGCGCTGCACCTCGGCGCGCCGGGACAGCCCCCGGACGATGGCGCGGCGCACCGCCGCGTCGTGCTCGAAGCGGTAGGCGCGCGCGAGGAGCGAGACGCTGTCCGGCCTCGGGTCGTGGCCGAGGCCGAGCGCGACGTGCGCGCGCACGACGGGATCGCTCCCCTCGAGGAGCCGCTCGATCCGCCCGCGGATCACGTCGTCGTCGCGGGCCGCGAGCGCGCGGGCGGCGAGCGGCGACAGGGGCCCGCCCGCCTCGGCGAGGGCGGCGAGCCGCGAGGTCGCGACCGCGCCGCCCCGGGGCTCGGCGAGCAGCGCGACGCCGGCGGAGATCGCCGCCGCGTCGGGCGCGCCGTCCGGGCCCCCCGGCGCGACGAGCGCCGCGAAGAGCGGGGCGAGCGCGGCGAGCGCTCCCTCGCCCCGCGCGAGCGCGCCGCGCGCCGCCGCGTGGACCGCCGCGCGATCGCAGGCGGCGGGCGAGCACGCGCCGAGGACCTCGACGGGGCCGCGGAGGCCGAGCGCCACCGCGCCGAACACCGCGACGGCGCGATCGGCCGACCCACGCGGCGCGGCGAGCGCGGCGAGCAGCCGCGCGGGGAGCGCCTCGGGCGCGTCGCGCAGCGCGAGGGCGCGGACGACGCCGGCGCGCAGGCCGAGCCGCAGGAGGCCCGCGTCCCGCGCGGCGCGCGGGCCCTCGATCATCTCCCCGACGGCGGCGCGCGCCTCGGCCCCGGGCAGGGTAGCCAGGGCGAACGCGGCCGCGGTCGCGAGCTCGGGCCGCTCCTCGAGGATCCGGCGCAGCTGCCGCGCCGCCTCCGCGCCGCCGGCGCGGCCGAGCGCCGCGACGGCGCGGGGCCGCGCGTCCTCCGGGAGCAGCGGGATCGCGCGCGCGAGCGCGGGCACGAGCCGCTCCGACGGCGCGAGCTCGGCCAGCCCGAGCCCGGAGAGCCGCGCGGGCTCGGCGCCGAGCAGCGCGGCCACGGCGTCGGGCGCCTCCTTCGCGCCGAGGTGGACGAGGATCTCGGCGGTCGCCTCGAGGAGCCGCGGATCCGGCTTGCGCAGCCACGCGCGCGCCTTCGCCAGCGCAGCCTCGTCGCCGAGGCGCGACAGCGCGCGCGCCGCGGCCACCTGCGCCGCCCTGTCGCCGCGGTCGAGCATCGGCCGGAGCACCCCGATCGCCCGGAGATCGCCGAGCTCGCCGAGGAAGCGCACGAGCGCCGGCTCGAGCCGCTTGCGGCTGCCGAGCAGGAGCTGGAGCGAGCGGGGCGGGTAGGCCCGGAGCGCGCTCGCCGCGGCCTCGCCCGCGGCCCCGCCCTGCACGATCGCGTTCACGAGCGCGGAGAGCGCGCGCCGGTCGCCGGAGCGCGCGAGCGCGAGCGCGGCGGTGCCGCGCAGCACGCCGCCGAGCGGCGAGGCGGCGCTGCGCGCGGGGGCGCCGCCCTCGGAGAGCTCGCGCGTCAGGAGCTGGCGCACGCCGTCGCGCCGCACGTGCGGGGCGAGCGCCCGCACCGCCGCGAGGCGCGCCCGCGGGTCGCGCGCCGCCGGAGAGCCCTGCTCGAGCGCGGCGAGCAGCGCGCTCGTCGCCTCCTCCGTGCCGATCGCGCCGAGCCGCTCGATGCCGCGGAGCCGCGCCTCGGGATCGCTCGACGAGAGCAGCCGCTCCGCGACCGGCACCCCCAGGCTGCCCCTGAGCGGCGCCGCGCCCGCTCCGGCGGCGGCCGCGTCGCCGCCGTCGCCCGCGCGCTGCGCCGCGGCCGGCCCGGCGAGCGCGGCCGCGGCGATCGCCGCCGCGAGGCCCAGGGCGCGGGGGGTTCCAGGGAGGGATCGCATTCGCTCGGCCGCACTATCCCGCGATCGCCCCCCCGCTGTCACCCTCGGCCCGGGCCGCCGTGACGGGCGGTGGGGGACCTGGGGTGCTCACCTCCGGGGCTTGCGCTCCGGCGAGCCGATCCGGTGGCTCGCCTGTGCACCAGCCCCTCCGGCGAGCACCCCAGGTCCCCCACCGCCCGTCACGGCCGCGCGACGCGCCGGAAATTTGATGGAAGCACGCGGCAGGTCGACCTACGGTGCGCCGCGAGTGTGAGCCTGTGAGCGAGGTGACGCTTGATCGACCTGGTACGGACACTGGAAAAAGCCATCACGGTATCCGCCAACAAGGCGTGGCCAGTCTTGCAGCATCTGAACCGGCTCGCCGCGGAGCCGGCGCCGTTTCACCCGCGGTGGAGCGACAGACCGATCCCGAGGAGCGGCCAGCGCTCGAAGCCGCCGCTCGGCTGGCCCCGTGAGACGGACAGCCTCTGCCCCCGTTGCGTCAAGGAGGCTCGCGCCGAGATCCTGAGCGGCGCGGCGGACTGGACGAAGCTCATCTCCGACAAGCCCGGGGAGATCCGCGCCCGCATCGTCGAGCGCGACGGGCGCGTCGTCATGGAGAAGACCTGCCCGAAGCACGGCTCCTTCTCGGACACGATCTCGATCGACCCGGCCTTCCTCGCCCGGATCGAGCGCCTGTTCGGCGGCCGAGACGTCGAGATGACGCCGGATCGGATCCACGACCATGGATCGAGCACCATCCGGTACGGGCGCGGCGCGGTGCTCACGGTCGACCTCACGAACCGCTGCAACATGATGTGCGACCCGTGCTTCATGGATGCCAATCAGGTCGGCTACGTGCACGAGCTCTCCTGGGAGGAGATCACGCGCATCCTGGACGACGCCGCGGACGTGCGCCCGCGCCGCCAGATGTCGATCCAGTTCTCCGGGGGCGAGCCGACGCTGAGCCCGCACTTCCTCGACGCCATCCGGTACGCGCGCAAGAAGGGCTACTTCGCGGTGCAGTGCGCGACGAACGGCCTCCGGTTCGCGGAGGAGCCGGGCTTCGCCAGGAAGGCCAAGGAGGCGGGCCTCCGGATGGCTTACCTGCAGTTCGACGGCGTGACGAACGCCGCCAACAGCCACCGGAAGATCAGGAACCTGTACGACGTGAAGCTCAGGGCGATCGAGGAGCTCTCGGCCGCCGGGATCGACGTCATCCTGGTCGTGACGATCGTCAACGGCATCAACAACGACCAGGTGGGCCCGATCATCGACTTCGCCGTCCAGAACGCCGACAAGATCACGGTCGTCAGCTTCCAGCCGGTCAGCTTCACCGGCCGCGACGAGGACATCTCCGACGAGCTGCGCGAGCAGCAGCGCTACACGCTCAGCCACCTGGCGCACGACATCGCGCGGCAGACCGGCGTGACCGACCCGCTCCGCGACTGGTTCCCCCTCTCCGCGCTGAGCCCGTTCGGCGACGTGACCGATCTGCTCGACGGCCCCGACAAGGACTGGGGACAGATCAACTGCGGTTGCCACCCGAACTGCGGTATCGGGACGGTCCTGTTCGTCCACAAGAAAACCAAGCAGATGATCCCGCTGCTCGATTTCCTCGATGTCGAGGGGCTGCTCAAGGATCTGCGGGAGATCTTCGACGCCGGGCGCGGCCGCACCTTGACGAAGGCGCAGGTCGTCGCCGCGCTGCTCCGCCATTACCGGCCCGAGAAGGCGCCGCCCGGCTTCCACCTCGGCACGCTGGTGAAGCAGTTCATGAGTCAGACCGGCGCCGCGCACGCCGGCGAGGGCGACGCCCGCGAGTACGAGTGGCGGGTCCTGTTCGTCGCGGGCATGTGGTTTCAGGACCTGTTCAATTACGACTTCCGGCGCACCGAGATGTGCATCATTCCGTACGGAACACAGCTCGGCGAGATCAGCTTCTGCGCTTACAACACCGGCGCCGGCTGGCGGAACATCCTCGAGAAGATGAAGGCCAATGCCACCGTGGCCGAGTGGTACAGGCGGCACGGCAGGCATCCCGTGCACGCCAAGAATAAGGATCTTCCGCTTCCGGCCTACGACAATCCCCTGACGATCGTCGAGCACGACCTTGCGCTGCGCGAGCGCGAGCAGGGCGGCGCACGCGCGCGATCGGCCGCCAGGCGGCTGCCGATCGTGAGCTGATAGGCCGGCTTCGCGCGGCCGCGCCGCCGCTGGCCCCGGCGGCGCAGCCGCGCGCCCGCGGTCGCAGAGCGCCTCACATCGATGAGCGGGGAGCGCTGGTCACGTGGGCTGCGGGGGCCCCGTGCAGCGCGGGACTCGTGGAGAACGCACCAACCATGGTGTAATCTCCTCATGTGACCTTGTACGCGGGCCGCTATGAGACCGTGCGCGCCATCGCGTCGGGCGGCATGGCCACGGTCTACCTGGGGCGGGCCGTCGGCGCCGGGGGGTTCGAGCGCCTCGTCGCCCTGAAGATGATGCACCCGCACCTCGCGGAGGAACCCGAGTTCGTCGCGATGTTCCTCGACGAGGCGCGCCTGGCCGCGCGCGTCCGCCACCCCAACGTGGTCGCGACGTTCGACCTGGTCGAGGATCCGCTGTTCCTCGTCATGGAGTACGTCGAGGGCCCCTCGCTTCACCACCTCCTGCGCACGTGCGCGCGGGCGAGGCGGCCCGTCCCCCTCGGGATCGCGCTCCGCGTCTTCCTCGACATGCTCGCGGGCCTCCACGCCGCGCACGAGCTCACCGGCCCGGGCGGCGAGCCGCTCCACCTCGTGCACCGGGACGTCTCGCCGCAGAACGTGATCGTCGGCGTCGACGGCGTCACGCGCATCACCGACTTCGGCGTGGCGCGCGCCGAATCGAGGCTCGTCTCGACGCGGGGCAACGCGCTCAAGGGCAAGCTCGCGTACATGGCGCCCGAGCAGATCCGAGCCGAGCAGGCCGATCGCCGCAGCGACGTGTACTCGGCGGGCGTTGTGCTCTGGGAGATGCTCACCGAGCAGCGCCTGTTCAAGGCGGACAACGAGGGCGCGTTGATCGCGCAGATCCTCGAGGGCGCCCCGGCGGGGCCGCGGGCGGTGATGCCGTCGGTCCCGGTCGCGCTCGACAGGATCTGCCTGCGGGCGCTGCGCGCGGATCGGGACGAGCGCTTCCCGACCGCGGACGCCTTCGCGGACGCCCTGGAAGAGGCCGCCGCGAACACGCCGGGCCTCGCCGTGGCGTCCCACCGGGCGGTGGAGGCGCTCCTCAAGGAGGTCGGCCTGCACGCGTCCCCGGATCCGCTCGCAGGCTCACCGATCAGCGCGCGGAGCGGGCCCGCGTCCAGCTCCGCGCCCCGATCGCTGCGCGCGCCGCTCAGCCAGCGTCCGCCGCGCAGCCAGCGTCCGCCGCTCGGCCAGCCTTCGCCCCTGAGCCAGCGGGGCACCCCGCTCGCGTCGGGCGGCGCGGGCGCCGACACCAGCACGCCGGGGCTGGGCGCCGTCGTCTCCGAGGCCGCGCTCCAGCGCCAGCGGCAGGGCCTCGTGCGCCGCAGCCTGATCGCGACCCTCTTCGTGCTCCCGCTCGCGCTCGGGGTGGGGGCTTTCCTGGTCCGGAGCGGGCGCGATCCTGCTGGGCAGGAGGCGGGCCCTGGCGGCCCCGGCTCGCCCGCCCTGTCTCTCCCGCTCTCGTCCACGGCGGACCGCATGCCCACCCCGCCGATGGCGCCGGTGCAGGCCACGGCGCCCTCGCCGGGCCCCGCTCCCACCGCGTCCGCGCCGGGCCCCGCTCCCACCGCGTCCGCGCCGGGCTCCGCTCCCACCGCGTCCGCGCCGGGCTCCGCTCCCGGCGCTCCCGGATCGGCGAGCGCGGCTCCGGGGCCGAGCTCCAGCGCGCCCACGCCCTCCGCGGCCAACAAGCCCAGGACGGGCCCGTCCCAGACGCGCGCGGCTGGCCGGCCCGCAGCCCCGACGAAGCCCGCCCCCCGCACGTCGACCGTGCGCAGCACATCGCCGAAGGCCCCGGCGCCGAAGCGGACCCGCGCTCCGCGGACGAAATCCTGGACGCCCTTCCGGCCGACGGAGCTGTGACGCGCGACGCCGGCGCGACGGCGATGATCCTTTTCGAAGGCCCGTCCAACACTTTGATGAGGGAGACCCGTCCAACGCGCCGGCGACCCCGATCGCGCTCCGCGTCAGCGCCGATCGCGCGGAGCACGGCGCTTGTCCCGCTCCGAGGGCGCCGCATCGCGACACCTACACCCTCGCCAGAGGCCGCAGATGGCAAGTCCCCGTCTCACGAGCACGACATACGAGGCAGGCTATTCTTGTGGTGGGCCCGGCACGTGCTCGCCCAAGTGAAAGACGCGCCGCGCGTCAGACGTTATCCCGGGGGGAATCAGCTCATGCGCTCGCTTTTCGAGCAGGTGGTCGAGTGCTGCGGCCTCGCGCCCACCTTCGCCAGGAAAATCATCCAGGAGGCCTGCGACCGGAGCGGCGTGTCGCCGCCCGAAGGGATGACGCCGGCCGACCTGATCCGCGCGCTCCCCCATATCCGCAGCGCGCTCGGCGTCTTCCTCGATCCCGGCGAGGTCGCGCTGAAGACGGCGGCCATGCGCGCGCTCGTCCGGGGATCCTGGCCCTCCATGCCCGCGGTCAAGGCCCCCGGAACGAGCCAGGAGAGCCGGGCAGCTCAGGAAGAGCCGGAGATCAAGTCGAGCTCGTAAAGGTCGTAATGCGATCGCCGGGGCGTCGGACGACCGGAAATCGCGGGGCGCGGCGTCGGCTCGACATGGCCGACCCATACCGCAGCCGGCGGGGCTCCTCAATGACCGCGGCCCGGGCCGCGGCCGAGCCCGTCGCAGGCGACGCCGCGCCGCGAGCGCGTGAGCCGCCGCGGCGCGTCGCGCGCCCGCCGCCTCGCGCGCGCTCCGGCGAAGGTTGTGCTTTCCGTCCGATCGCGCGTACCCTCCCGGCGCCGACGCCTCCGGAGGGTGACCTTGACACTGCTCGTCAGCGACTCGATTGCTCAGCGCGTCCAGCGGCTGGAGATCCCGTTCAACAGCTTCGGGGTCGATCCCTACGGCATCTCCCGAAAGCACCTCGGTCTGTTCTTCACGTTGCTGGATTTCCTCTATCATCATTACTTCACGGTGGGCGTGAGCGGCGCGGAGCACGTCCCGGCGCGCGGGCGCGCGATGCTCGTCGGCAACCACTCGGGCGGCATCGCCATCGACGGGGCGATGGTGGTCGCGTCGATGTTCTTCGAGATGGATCCCCCGCGGCTGGCCGAAGGGATGGCGGAGAAATTCATCAATCGCCTCCCCTTCACCTCGCTCTGGTCGAGCCGCACGGGGCAGTTCACCGGCCTCCCCGAGCACGCGAGCCGCCTGCTCGAGGACGAGCGGCTGCTCGTGGTGTTCCCCGAGGGCGCGCGCGGCACGGCCAAGCTCTACGGCGAGCGCAACTCGCTCGTGCACTTCGGCTCGGGGTTCCTCCGGCTCGCGCTCAAGACGAACACGCCCATCATCCCGTTCGGCTTCGTCGGCGGCGGCGAGGCGGTGCCCACCGTCGCGAACTCCTACACCGTCGGCCGGCTGTTCGGGGTGCCGTACATCCCCATCACCCCGTACCTCGTCCCGGCGCCGCTGCCGGTCCGGCTGGAGATCACCTATGGCGAGCCCATGAGGTTCCCCGGGACCGGCGCGGAGGAAGACGAGGTGATCACGGCCCACGTCGAGCAGGTGAAGGCCCGGATCGCCGAGCTCATCGAGGTCGGGCGAGAGCGGCGCCACGGGGAGCTCGCGGCCGGCCCGGGCAGCGCCGCGCGGCCCGGGGCGCCCTCGTCGAAGGAGCGCGCATGAGGATCCTCATCCCCGGGATCTCCGGGCTGCTCGGCCGCATGGTCGCGACGCGCCTCCTCGACCAGGGGCACGAGGTGATCGGCATCGATCGCCGCCCGTGGCCGACCGCCCCGGCCGGCGTCGAGATGCACAACGTGGATCTGCAGAAGCGCGCCGCCGAGGACGTGTTCCGCAAGCGCCGGCCTCACGCCGTCATCCACATGGCGACCGTGACGCACCTCGCGGAGCAGACGGAGGAGCGGTATCGGATCAACCTCGGCGGCACCCGCGTCGTCTTCGACAACAGCCGCGCCTGCGGGGTCGAGCACGTGATCTTCGTCGGTCGACACACGTATTACGGCGCCGGCCCGGAGTCGCCGCTCTACCACACCGAGGAGGATCCGCCGATGGCGGTCTCCACCTTCCCCGAGCTCGCCGACCTCGTCGCGGCCGATCTCTACGCCTGCACGGCGCTCTGGCGCGCTCCGGAGCTCTGCACGACCGTGCTCCGCATGTGCTACACGCTCGGACCGACAGGCCACGGCACGCTGGCGAGCTTCCTCCGGGGGCCCCGCGTCCCGTACGTGCTCGGGTTCGACCCGCTGTTCCAGTTCATGCACGAGCAGGACGTCGTGACCGCCATCTGCCTCGCCCTCGAGAAGCGCATCCGCGGCGTCTACAACGTCTCGGGCCCGCAGCCCGTGCCGCTGTCGCTCATCATCCGGGCGGCGGGCCGGGTGGCGGTGCCCCTGCCCGAGTTCGTGCTGCGGAACGCGCTCGGCCGCTTCGGCTTTCCGAAGCTCCCGCGCGCGGCCCTCAGCCACATCAAGTATCCCATCGTCGTGGACAGCGCCGCCTTCCGCGCCGCCACCGGGTTCAAGCACGCCGTCGACGAGGCGCAGGCGATCCGCGAGTACCGCGACGCGCATCCGATCCAGGCAAGCTGATCCGAGACGTCCGGAGCGCCGGACACCGCCCCGAGGAGGTCCCGTTGTTGTCCGACAAGGTCAAGCAGTTCGCGCCGGCCAGGCTCACCGCGGACGTCAGCCGGCTGCCCGAAACGGAGAGGAGGGCGCTCGACAAGCTCATCGAGGCCTCGAGGCTGCTCGATCCCATCTTCGACCGCCAGGCGTGCGCCACGAACCCGGAGATCCGCGAGCGGCTCCTCGCGGACCAGAGCCCGGAGGGGCGCGACCGGCTCGCCTATTTCGACATCATGCGGGGCCCGTGGGACAGGCAGGATCACCACCGCCCCTTCGCCGTCGACCGGCCGCGCCCCCCGGGCGCCGGCTTCTACCCGGAAGATCTCTCGGCCGCCGAGCTCCACGCGTGGATCCAGCGGCACCCGGGCGACAAGGCGGCGTTCGAGAGCCTGTTCACGCGGATACGCCGCGACGACGGCGGGCTCGTGGCCGTGCCGTACAGCGAGGCCTACGCGGCGTGGCTCGCCCCCGCCGGCGCGCTGCTCCGCGAGGCGGCGGCGCTCACGGAGAACGAGAGCCTGCGGAGATTCCTGCGTTCCCGCGCCGACGCGTTCCGCTCCGACGACTACCATGCGTCGGACAAGGACTGGATGGACCTCGACAGCCAGGTCGAGGTGACCATCGGCCCGTACGAGACCTACGAGGACGAGCTCCTCGGGCTCAAGGCCTCCTTCGAGTCGTTCGTCACGGTGAGCGATCCGGAGGCGTCCCGGCGGCTCTCCAGCTACAAGGAGCTCCTCCCGGAGATGGAGCGCAACCTGCCCATCCCCGACGAGGTCAAGACGGAGCGCGGCGGGGAGAGCCCGATCCGGGTCGTGGACCTGGTCTTCAGCGCCGGCGACGCCCGCAAATCGGTCCAGACCATCGCGTTCAACCTGCCGAACGACGAGCGTGTCCGCGCCGAGAAGGGGGCCAAGAAGGTCCTGCTCCGCAACGTCATCGAGACGAAGTTCGAGCGGATCATGCGCCCCATCGCCGAGCGCATCCTCGACCCGGCGCAGCTCGATCACCTGTCGTCCGAGGCGTTCTTCAACGAGACGCTCTTCCACGAGCTCTCGCACAGCCTGGGCCCTGCGTTCACGACCCTGGGCGGGGAGCGGGTCGAGGTGCGGCTCGCGCTCGGGGCGAACTACTCCGCCCTCGAGGAGGCCAAGGCGGACGCGATGGGCGCCTACAACGTCCTCTTCATGATCCAGAGGGGCCATTTCCCCGCCGACTTCAGGGAGAAGCTCCTCGTCTCCTACTTCGCCGGGCTCTTCCGGAGCACGCGCTTCGGCGTGGCCGAGGCGCACGGCAAGGGCGCCGCGCTCCAGATCAACCGCTTCCTGGAGGAGCGCGCCGCCCGCTTCGACCCGGAGGCCCGGCGCTTCACGGTCGACACCGCGGAGCTCGAGGCCGCGATCGCGCGGCTCGTCCGCGACCTCTGCCTGGTGCAGCACCGCGGCGACAGCCAGGCCGCCGCCGAGCTCCTCTCGAGGTACGGCGGCCTCTCGGAGCCCATGCGGCTGGCGCTCGGCGGCCTCGAGGGGATCCCGATCGACATCCGGCCGATCTATCCGCTCGCCGGCGAGTGAGCCGCCGGCGGGGGGCGGGCGCGTCCGGGGTGCTCACGGTCCGATCTCGGCGAGGAACGCGTCGCCCGTGCCCTCGCTCGCGAGCGCGCTGCTCCCGAGATCCACGCCGCCGCTGAAGCGGCCGGCCACCCAGCTGCCGCCGAGGCGATCGACCGCCACCGCGGCGGCGCGCTGCTCGCCCGAGTCGCCGAAGGAGCGCCACCAGCGCACGCCGCCGTCGGGGTCGAGCCTGGCCACGAACGCGTCGGCGGCGCCCGTCGCCGTGTGCACGTCGTCCCCGACCACGATGCTGCCCAGGAAGGAGCCGGTCACGAAGACGTCGCCGGCCAGATCGACCGCGACCGAGGCGCCCTCCTGGTCGGCGCCGTCGCCGAACTGCTCGCTCCAGCGCGCGACGCCGTTGCTGCCCAGCTTGACGAGCAGGATGTCCTTGTCGTCGTCGGTCGTGAGCGGCCGCTCCCGGAACGTGACCTTCGAGCGAAACGAGCCGACCACGAACACGTTGTCCGCGCCGTCCACGGCCACGCCGAGCGCCTCGGCGGCGTTGCTCGCCTCGGCGTTCTTGCTCCAGAGGTGGTCCCCCGCGGCGCTGAGCTTCGCGATGAACAGGTCGGACCTGGCCTGGGTGACGAGCTCCGGGCCGCCGAGATCGATGTTCCCGCCGAACCAGCCGGCGAGGAGCAGGTTGCCCTCGCTGTCGATCGCGACGCCCGTGCCGGCCTGGTGGTGCTCGGCGTCGCCGAACCGCATGGCCAGGCAGACCGCGCCGGTGGCGTCGAGCTTGATGAGGAACGCGTCGCTCTCGCCCGCGCTCGTGAGGACGATGGGCTCGCCACGGCACGACGTGCCGAGATCGAGCGTGCCCCAGAACCTGCCGGTGACGAACGCGTTCCCCGCCGTGTCCACCGCGACCGCGGTCGCGAACTGGTTCGCGCCGTCGCCGAAGCGCCGGCTGAACCGGTGCGCCCCGTCGGCGCCGAGCCGCGCGACCACGACGTCCTCGCCCTTGCCGGGGCCGCCGGCGAGCTCACCGCCGCCGAAATCGACGTCGCCCGACGCGCCGCCCACGATCACCACGTCGCCGTCCGGCGCGAGCGCGACCCCCCGGGCCACGCTGTCGGCGAAGCGGCGGCTGAACCGGGGGCGCATGTCGCGGGTGAACGAGATGACGAAGGCGTCCGGATCGCCGACGTGGCCGAGCTCCTCGGTCAGGCCGCCGCCGAGATCCGTGCTGCCGGACGCCGAGCCGGCCACCACGACGGCGTCCTCGCCGACGGCGACGGCCGTGCCGCGCTGGTCGCCGGCGCCGCCCAGCGCGACCCCCCGCACCGGCTCGCCCGCGCAGCCCAGCCCGTCGCAGTTCTCGTCCGCCGCCGTCTCGCAGTCCTCGTAGTCCGGCAGGACCTGGCCGGCGCACGCGCTCATCCCGGTCCCGTCGGCGTTGCAGGTCGCGACGCCGGCCAGGCAGAGGCCCCTGCCCTCCGTGTCCAGCGGGCCCTCGTAACAAGCCGCCTCGGCGAGGGGAGCGCAGGTCTCCGCGATCTCGCCGCCGCCTCCGCCATCGCCGCCGCCAGGGCCGAAGTCGGCGCCGGTGCCGGTGTCGACGCCGCTCTCGCCGCCGCCTCCGCCCCCCTCGACGCCTGGATCCGCCGCCACGTCGGGGAACGGCGCGAGGAAGATGCACGCCCCGCCGCCGGTGCTGGCCAGGGCGAGGGCGAGCATCGCGGGGAGGCGCACGCCGGCACCGCGTCCGCGGCTCACAACGACCCCCGCAGGGCGACGCCCGCGCCGTCCGGCCCGATCCACGGCGAGAGCGCCGTCGGCCCGGGAGCGCGCGGCCGCGACGCCGACGACCGCGCGGCGTCCGGAGAGGCCGACCGCGCGGGCGACGAGGGCCAGAACAGGTAGGTGGCGAAGCCGCCCGCGAGGAGGGCGGCCCCGGTCAGCGCCGTGCTCGTGATGGCGAGCGCCTGCCCCCGCTCGTACAGCGCCTCCCGCTTGCCCAGCGAGCCCGGGGCCGGATCCGCGTTCTCCTTCAGGTAGCTGTGCCGCACGTCGTACGCGAGGGCTCCCGTGATCACGGCGCCCACGGCGAGCGCGGCCGCCGTCCCCACGACGACCTCCGCCGGGAGGAGCGGGTCGGGCGCGGGCTCGCCGCGGGGCGCCGGTCGAACCGGCGCGCGCCGCCTCGGCGGGGCCGACGACCGCTTGCGGCCGAGCTCGGCGCGCAGCTCCACGAGCGCGCCGGTGTCCGCCTGCACCGTGGCCTCGAACGTCTCGGTGTAATTCTCCGCCTCCACCACGACCCGCCGCGCTCCGGGCGTGACGAGGATGGCCGCCCCGACGAGCGCGGGGTGGATCGGGTCGCCGTCGATCTCGACGCGCACGCCGGCCGCGTCGTCGGGCAGGCGCAGGACGATCTGCGACGCCCTCGCGCGGAGCGCCTCGATGCGGGATCGCGACTCCCTGGCGAGCGCGACCTCCTTCCGCGCGGTCGCGCCGGACAGGGCGAGCTCGAAGGCGTTGAGCGCCTCGACGACCTCGCCGAGCGCCTCGTGACACACGCCGATGTGGTACCAGAGCGAGGGCGACACGACGATCTTGCGGATGCGCTCGTACGTCTCCAGCGCTTCCGCCCAGCGGCCCTGGTCCTCGGCCGACAGGGCGATCGCGAAGAGGCGCCGCGCCGACGCGAGCTCCGCGGCGTTCGGCGGCCGCGACGCCGCCGGAGCCGCCATGTCGCGCGGCCCGCGCTCGACGCTCCGCGGCATCGCCGCGGCGCCTCGCGGAGCCACCCCCGCGCCCCGCGGAGCCGTGTCGGCGAACGCAGCTGGACCGACGCCAACCATGGCGAAGAATACCACTCCGCCGATGGTGATCCGACGCTCCACCCACGCCTCCTTCCTGCAGCAACCGATAGAGGCACTCCAACGGTAATCTCGCCGAGCGATTCTAGACAACTGGAAAAATGTTTGAGATTGCCCCTCGATCCTGGAACGCTCTTGCACCACCGGTGAGGCCTTCAGCGTGGTCGGATTCAAGACGACACAGGAGTCACAGGTACGAGCCGTGATACCGCCCGTCGATCTCGCGCCTGGCCACCTGCTCGGCCGCTACGAGCTGCTGATCGCGATCGCGCAGGGCGGAATGGGGACGGTGTGGGCGGCGCGCGACCGCGGCAGCCCGGCGGGCGACAGGATCGTGGCCGTCAAGACGATGCTGCCGGCGCTCTCCAGCGATCCGCGCTGCAAGCGCATGTTCCTCACCGAATCTCGCATCGCGTCACGGATCAAGCACCCCAATGTGTGCGCGATCCTGGATCAGGGTGAACAGAACGGCGTCCTCTACTTCGTGATGGAGTGGATCGACGGGGACGCGCTGGTGGAGCTGCTCGGCGGCAGCACCCGCAAGCAGAACCGGCCGATCCCGCTGCCGGTCGCGGTGCGGATCGCGATCGAGGCCGCGCGGGGGCTGCACGCGGCGCACGAGCTCCGCGACGACAGCGGCGCGCTGATCGGGCTCGTGCACCGCGACGTCTCGCCGCACAACATCCTGATCACGCGGGACGGCTCGGTGAAGATCGCCGATTTCGGCGTGGCCAAGGCCGTGGCGCAGGCGGACAACCCGACGACCAACACCGGCCACATGAAGGGCAAGATCCTCTTCATGGCGCCCGAGCAGGTCTACAGCGAGACGCTCGACCGGCGGTCCGACATCTTCGCGCTCGGGATCGTGCTCTACCAGCTCACCACGGGCACCCACCCGTTCGCCGCGAGCCACGACCTCGCGACCATGGCGCGCATCGCGCGGCCCGAGCCGGTCGATCCGCCGAGCTCGCTCGTCCCCGGGTACCCGCCCGAGCTCGAGGCGGCCGTGGTGCGCGCGCTCGCCAAGGATCCCGCCGAGCGGTTCCCGACGATGGCCGAGCTCGCCGAGGCGCTGGAGGCGGTGAACGCCGCGCTCGGCGCGCGCCGCGAGGAGGTCACGGCGTACATCCGCGACGCGCTCGCGACGCGCGTCGCGCGCCGCGCGGCCGTGATCCGGGACGCGGTGCGCGCCGCGGACGGCTGGTCGCGGGGGCGGCCGTTCTCGCGCCTGGACCCGCGGAGGAGGGCTCGGACGATCGCGACCGCGGCGGCGCTCGTGGCCTCGGGCGCGCTGCTCGGGGCGGCGACGCTGCTGTGGATCGGCCTCGCGGAGGGCCCCGCCGCGCCGGGCGTGGCGGTGCCCGCGCCGCCGGCCTTCCCGGCGGAGCCGCGGCCGCGGATCGCCACCGCGGAGCCGCGCGCGGCGCTGCCGGAGCCGCCGCGCGAGGCCGCGCTCTCGCCCTCCTCGTCGCCCGCGGCGCCGCCGTCCGCCGCCCCCGCGCCGAGCGCGAGCCCGGCCCCGCCCCCGGCGCGCGCCCCGGCCGAGACCGGGCGCGCCAAGTTCCGGGATCCCGGCTTCTAGAGCGGGCGCGGCGCGCGCGGGGCCGCGGCTCCCGCGCGAGGAATATTCGGGCGCCGCCGGTTGTCCTCGGGCCGCCGGGCTTGCTATGAGCTCCCACCCGTTATGCACGACGTACGCGCCCTGAACGAGCTGGTCGCCAGAGAGAGCGCCTTCATCGACACCCTACTCAACGAGGTTGGCAAGGTCATCGTCGGCCAGACGTACATGATCGAGCGCATCCTCATCGGGCTGCTCACCGGCGGGCACGTGCTGCTCGAGGGCGTCCCCGGCCTGGCCAAGACGCTCACGGTCCGGACGCTCTGCGACGCCATCGACGCGAAGTTCTCCCGGATCCAGTTCACGCCGGATCTCCTGCCCGCCGACCTCATCGGCACGGTCATCTACAACCACCAGAAGGGCGACTTCACCTCGAAGCTCGGCCCGATCTTCGCGAACCTGGTGCTCGCCGACGAGATCAACCGGGCGCCGGCGAAGGTGCAGAGCGCGCTGCTCGAGGCGATGCAGGAGCGGCAGGTCACGATCGGCGACACGACCTACCCGCTGCCGAGCCCGTTCGTGGTCATGGCGACCCAGAACCCGATCGAGCAGGAGGGCACCTACCGCCTCCCGGAGGCGCAGGTCGACCGGTTCATGCTCATGGTCAAGGTCGGCTACCCCGGCCGCGCGGAGGAGCGGCAGATCATCGACCGCACGACCGCGGTGATCGAGGGCAAGGCCGCCAAGGTGACGTCGCCCGAGGAGCTGGTCTCGGCGCGCAAGGTCGTGCGCGACGTCTACATGGACGACCGCGTGAAGGACTACATCGTGGACGTGGTCTTCGCGACCCGCGAGCCCGGGCAGAAGGGGATGCGGGAGCTGAGCAGCCTCATCGAGTACGGGGCGAGCCCGCGCGCCTCGATCGCGCTGGCGCTCGCGGCGCGCGCGCACGCGTTCCTGCGGCACCGGGGCTACGTCACGCCGGAGGACGTGAAGGCGATCGGCCCCGACGTGCTCCGGCACCGGGTGGTCCTGACCTACGAGGCCGAGGCCGAGGAGGTGACGGCCGAGCAGATCGTCCGTCGCGTGTTCGAGGTGGTCGAGGTGCCGTGAGCAAGGCGCCGGACGAGCGACGGGAGGGGAGCGCGGCGGCGGCGCGGGGGCGCGCGGGCGCCCGCGGCGCGGAGGGCGGCGCCCGCCCGGCCCGGGGCGGCGCGCGGGAGCCGCGCGACGGCGCGAAGAGCCCGCTGTCGCCCGAGCTCCTGAAGCAGCTCCGGCGCATCGAGATCCGGACGCAGCGGCTCGCCAACGAGCAGCTCTCCGGATCGTACTCGTCCGTGTTCAAGGGGCAGGGCCTCTCGTTCCGCGAGGTCCGCGCCTACCAGCCCGGCGACGACGTGCGCTGGATCGACTGGAACGTCTCGGCCCGCATGAGCGAGCCGTTCGTGAAGGTGTTCGTCGAGGAGCGGGAGATGACGGTCATGCTGGTCGTCGACGCCTCCCAGAGCGAGCAGTTCGGCACGAGGCGCGCGTCGAAGGCGCGCGTGGCGGCCGAGATCGCGGCGCTCTGCTCCTTCAGCGCCATCAAGAACAACGACCGCGTGGGGCTCGTGCTCGCGACCGAGGCGATCGAGAAGCTGGTGCCGCCGAAGCGGGGCGACAAGCACGTGATGCGCGTCATCCGGGAGATCCTCGGGCACGAGCCGAGGTACACGGGGACGAACCTGAAGCTCGCGCTGGAGACCCTGGTCAAGGTCGCGAAGCGGCGGAGCGTGGCGTTCGTGATCAGCGACTTCTTCGCCACGGGCTTCGAGCGCGCGCTCTCGCTCGCGAGCGCCAAGCACGACGTGATCCCCGTGATGCTGGTCGACCCCCGCGACGAGGAGCTGCCCGACGTGGGGCTCGCCACGTTCGAGGACCTCGAGACCGGGGAGGAGGTCGTGGTGGACACCGGGGACCGCGCGGTGCGCGATCACTACCGCGCCTCCATGCGCAAGCTCCGGAGCGACCGGGACAAGCTCTTCAAGAAGCTCGCGCTCGACGCCGTGGTCGTGAAGACGGGCGAGAGCTTCGTGACCCCGCTGCGCGACCTGTTCGCCAGGCGGGCGCGGAGGATCAGGCGATGACGCGGCGGCGCCCCTCCGCCGAGGCCGCCCGCGCGGCGATGGCGTGCGCGGCGGTCGCGGCGGCGCTCGCGGGCGCGGTCGGCGGCGGCGCGGCGCTCGCGCAGCCGGCCGCGGGCGGCGCCGGCGGGCCCGCCGCGCGGGACGACGCCGCGCCGCCGCAGCCGCCCACGCAGGCGAGCGCCGCGCAGCCCGCGACCGCGCAGCCGCCTGCTCCGGCGAGCGCCGCGCCGCCCGCGACCGCGCAACCCGCGCCACCGCCGCCGCCGCCGCCCGCGCCGGCCGCGACGGGGCGCGACGGGGCGAAGGCGTGGGCCTCGTGCGCGGAGCACGTGCCGACCGGCGCGACGCGGCCCCGGATCCAGGAGACGTTTCCCCGGAACGGGTTCAGCGGGTACGCGGCCCCCCTCGAGGTCACGGTCGCGCACGGCAAGGGCGAGACGGTGCTCCCGGAGGGCTTCAAGGTCCAGGGCGACAGCGACGCGGCGCGCGCGCTGGAGCAGGCGGGGTTCGTCCTCCCCGAGGCGGACGCCGGCGCCGGGCCGACCAGCACGACCACCGCGACCGATTCCGGCGCGACGACCACGCTGGTCATCCCGTTCGTCCCGCTGCCCAAGGAGCCGGGGAGGAACGTGCTGGTCCTGCCGCCGGTGCCGATCGCGGTGTCCCGCGCGAGCGGCGAGCTCGTGACGGTCTGCACCCGGCCGCACGAGATCGTGGTCGAGGATCCGATCGCCAACGAGCGGGATCCCCGGGTCAAGCCGAACCCGCCGCCGCGGCCGCAGCGGGAGGAGTGGGTGCTCGCGAAGCAGCTCACGGCCGGCGTCCTCCTCGGCGCGGCGCTCGGCCTGCTCCTGGCCTGGCTCGTGCGGCGCTGGCTGCGCCGGCCCCGCGTGGCGCCGGCCCCGCCGCCCAAGCTGCCGTGGGTCGCCGCGCTCGAGGAGCTGGAGGCGCTCCGGCGCTCCAGCCTGCTCAGCGAGGGGCGGACCGACGAGTACTTCGATCGCGTGAGCGACTGCGTGCGCAACTACCTCGGCGCCCGGTACGGCTTCGACGGCCTCGAGACGACCAGCGACGAGATGCGCGCGCTGCTCGCGCGGGTGCGCCCGCCCGTGCCGGTGCTGCCGCAGATCGATCGGTTCCTCGCCGACTGCGACCTCGTGAAGTTCGCGCGCCTGCAGCCGGGCGAGGCCGACTGCCTCGACGCGCTCGAGCGCGGCGAGATCATCGTGCACCGCACGACGCCGCCCGCGGCGCGGCCCGCGCAGGGCGCGGCGGGGCCGGGCGGCGCCGGGGCCGGCGGCGCGCCGACGGCGCCCGAGGCGCCGCGCGGCCGCCCGTCCCGGGCGCCGGAGGAGGCGCCGTGAGCCGCTGGAAGCGCGCGGCGCTCGCGGTCCTGGCGACGCTCGTCGTCGCCGCGCTCGCCTGCCTGTACCCGTACCTCGCGCGCCGCGACGCGTGGGCCTCGGCGAGCTGGCAGAACCCGTGGTTCCTGGCCGCGCTCGTCGCGGTGCCGGTCGTCTGGTACTGGGGCATCTTCGCGGAGGACGCGCGCAGGCCGAGGCTCCGGCTCGGCACGGTCGCGCCGCTCGCGCGCGGGCCGCGCGGCCTGCGCAGCCACCTGCGCGATCTGCCCGGCGTGCTGCGCGCGGTCTCGCTCGGGCTCCTCATCCTGGCGATGGGGAGGCCGGTCAGCGTGCTCCGCGAGCAGCGCACGGACGACCGGGGCATCGACATCGTCGTGGCCCTCGACCTGTCCGGCTCGATGCGCGCGATCCTCGACGCGAAGCCGAGCGACCTGCCCGGCCAGCCGAAGCTGCCCCGCAACCGGCGGCTGACCCGGCTCGACACGGCGAAGCTCGTGCTCCAGGACTTCATCGGCCGGCGGCGGACCGACCGCCTCGGCGTCGTCGTCTTCGGCAAGGCCGCCTACGTGCTGTCGCCGCCGACGCTCGACTACCACCTGCTGACGCAGATGGTCTCGCGGATGACGCTCAACGTGATCGACGGCAGCGCGACGGCGATCGGCGACGCGCTCGGCACCGCGGTCGCCCGCCTGCGCCGGAGCGACGCGCAGTCGAAGGTCGTCATCCTCCTGACCGACGGCGACTCGAACGCGGGCTCGATCTCGCCCGAGTACGCGACCCACCTCGCGACCTCGCTCGGCGTGAAGGTCTACACGATCCAGATCGGCACCGACGACGAGGTCGAGGTCGAGGACGGCGTCGATCTCTTCGGGCAGCCGCGCTACGTGCGCCACCGCTTCCCCGTGAACCCCGCGCTGCTCCAGGAGATCGCGCAGAAGACGGGCGGCCAGGCGTACGTGGCCACCGACGCCAAGGCGCTCGCGGACAGCATGCACGACGTGCTCGACAAGCTGGAGAAGACCCGCTTCGAGGCGTCGAGCGCCTCGTACGAGGATCTCTTCCCGCTCCTGCTCCTGCCCGGCGTGCTCCTGATCGGGCTCGACGCGCTCCTGCGCGCCTGGCTGCTCCGGAGGTTCCCGTGAACTTTGCGGCCCCCTGGTACCTGCTCGGGACGGCGTTCGCCGCGCTGATCGGCCTCCTGCTCATCCTCGGCGGCCTCGGCGTCGCGCGCGCCGTCAAGCGCTTCGGCGACGAGGACCGCGTGAAGGCGCTCACCACCGCGGATCCGGCCAAGCGCCGCGCCTGGAAGGGCGTCCTGCTCGTGCTCGCGACCGCGCTCGCGTTCGTGGCCGCGGCGCGCCCGCAGTACGGCAAGGGCACGCGGCTCGTGCCGGCGACCAACGTCGACGTGGTGATCGCGCTCGACTACTCGAAGAGCATGTACGCGCGCGACGTCGAGCCGTCCCGCATCTTCCGGGCCAAGGTCGAGGTCGCCCGCCTCATCAAGGACCTGGAGGGCGCGCGCTTCGGCGCGGTCGCGTTCGCCGGGGAGCCGATGGGCTTCCCGCTCACCGCCGACGGCGCCGCGATCGCCCAGTTCTTCCGCCAGCTCGACCCGAACGACATGCCGATCGGCGGCACCGCAATCGCGCGCGCGCTCGACCAGGCGAACGACCTCCTGAAGCGCGATCCCAAGTCGGCCGAGCACCGGCGGATCATCCTGCTCGTCACCGACGGCGAGGACCTCGAGGGCTACCCGCTGAGCGTGGCCCAGGCGATCGGCGCCCAGGGCACGACGATCCACGTCGTGCAGATCGGCGGGCGCACGCCGGAGCCGATCCCCGAGATCGGCCCGGACGGCCACGTGGTCGGGTGGCGGACCGATCGCCAGGGCAGGCCGCTCACGACGGAGCTGTCGCTCGCGGGCGAGCAGCAGCTCGCGGCGATCGCGCAGGCGACGCCGGGGGGGCAGATCATCCGCGCGGAGAAGGGGACGACGGGCATCGAGACGATCGCCGCGGAGCTCCGGCGGCAGATGAAGAGCGAATTTTCGGAGCGGGTCGAGACGGTCTACGCGGACGTCTACTTCTATCCGCTGGGCCTCGCGATCCTGCTCCTCATCGCCGAGGTGTTCCTCAAGGACGCCCCGCGGCGGCGCTTCGTGGCGGTGCGGCCCGAGGCCGCGCCGAGGCGCGCCGCGCTGCTCGGGCGCGCGCGCCCCCTCGGCGACGCGGGCCTCGCGGCGGGGGCGGCGCCGGCCGGCGAGGCGGGAGGGCAGCATGCCGCGTCGTGATCGCAAGCGCGTGGATCTCGCCGGGTTCTTCGTCCGCCACGGGCGCGGGCTCGCGCTCGCCTTCGCCGCGACGTGCCTCACCGGGGCCGCGTTCTCGGCGGCGTCCGGGTGCAGCGGGTGGGACCCGACGTCCCCGTTCGAGCGGAACGCGCCGGAGGTCGACCAGGCCATCGTCGAGCTCGACGCGGGCAACCTCGAGTCCGCCGAGGAGCTCCTCCAGAGCTACCTCGGGACGGGCCCGTGCAGCGACGCCGGCATCGGCCTGCCCGACTCGGTCCGGCAGAAGCCGAACGGCGCGTTCGATCTCGGCCTGACGCTGTTCCACCTCGCCGAGCGCTACGGCCACAGGTTCGGCGACGAGGAGCTCGCGGACGGCGGGCCGGAGCAGGAGCAGAACGACGTGCTGCGCGGGATCGAGATCGACTGCGCGCTGGTCCTCGTGAAGGCGATCGCCGCCGAGCCGCGCGTGCCGGCCGACCTGCGCGCGCGCGCCCGCTACCTCTCGGGCAACCTCGAGTTCTTGCGGCGCAGGTACGAGGACGCCGTGAAGTACTACGACCAGGCGCTTTCCATCGTCCCCGGCGTGCCCGAGGAGGCGGGCGGCGACGGCGTCGGCCGGGACGCGGCCTGGAACCGGGCCATCGCGCTGCGCCGCATCGAGGAGCAGAAGGACGCCGGCCCGCCGGACGCCGAGCCCGACGCGCAGCCGGACGCCGAGCCCGACGCGGGCGAGCCCGACGCGGGCGACGACGGCGGCGGTGAGCCCGACGCGGGCGACGACGGCGGTGAGCCCGACGCGGGCGACGACGGCGGTGAGCCCGACGCGGGCGACGACGACGGCGGTGAGCCCGACGCGGGCGACGACGGCGGCGAGCCGGACGCGAGCGACGACGGCGGCCAGGACCAGGCGCCCGACGCCGCGCCGCAGGATCAGGCGCCCGACGCCGGCGAGCCCGAGCCGCCGCCCGAGCAGCCCACGCAGCCGCCGCCGACCGGGCGGCAGGACGATCGCATCCTCGACCAGCTCGAGGAGGCGCCGACGTACCAGGAGCAGGAAGCGAAGAGCAGGGCCGGCGCCCGGCGCGGGCGCGCGATGGAGGACAAGTGACGCGCCCGCCGCTCTCCCCTGCCCCGCCCGCGCTCGCGGCGCTCGTCGCGCTCGTCGGCCACCGCCCGGCGCAGCGCGCGGCCGCGCTGCTCCTCGCGCTCCTCGCGCTCTTCGCCCCGCTCCACGCCCGCGCCGAGCCGCAGATCTCGGCGCGCGCGATCCCCACCGAGGCCGAGGTCGGCGAGCCGTTCACGGTCGAGGTGAAGGCGCTCGTCGAGCGCGGCGCGGGCATGCCGTCCGATCCCGAGCTGCGCGTCCCTCCGGAGCTCTCGATCCTCTCCGGCCCGAGCATCGGCACGCAAATGCAGACGCAGATCGTGAACGGCGCCGTGTCGACGCAGCTCGGCATCAGCGCGAGCTGGCAGATCGTGGCGGACAAGCCCGGCCGCTACACGATCCCGGCGCCGACGATTTCGTGGAACGGCCGGCGCCTGCCGGCGCGGCCGATCCAGATCCGGATCGTGCCGGAGGGCTCGCGCCCGCGCCGCCCGAGCAACCCGTTCCTCTTGCCCGGCGGCCCGCTGCACGGCCTCCCGTGGCCGTTCGGCGGCCCGGGCGGGCGGACGCTCGACGACCTGCTCGACGACGAGCTCGAGGCCGCGCCCGACGAGACGCCGGAGCTCGCGATGCCGCGCGAGCCCGACCCGGTGGTGTTCCTGCGCGCCATCCCCGACAAGACGGCCGCGGTGGTCGGCGAGCAGGTGACCGTCTCGTTCTACCTGTACTTCCGCGAGAACGCGGAGATGACCGAACCCCGCGCCGCGCCCGCCGCGGACTTCGTCCGCCACGCGCTCCTCGAGGATCCCCGCCACGTGCGGCCCGTGCACACGCGCGTCGGCGGGCACCTCTACAACGCGCGGCTGATCGACAAGCTGGCGCTGTTCCCGCTGAAGGCGGGCGAGCTGCACACGGGCCGCATGCAGGCGCGCATCACGGGCCGCCGGATCGGCTCGCGCGTGCTGCGCGAGTCGAACGACGTGGTCATCCGGGTCACGGAGCCGCCGCTCGCCGGCCGCCCGTCCGGCTATGTCCTCGGCGACGTCGGTCGGTTCACGCTGAAGGCGACGGTGCAGCCGCGCCGGATCGACCAGGGCGGCTCGGTGGCCGTGACCGTGCAGGTCGAGGGCACCGGCAACCTCCCGCAGTCGCTGCGGGTGCCGGAGCGGACGGGCCTCGAGTGGCTCGACCCGGAGAAGCGCGAGTCGATCGAGCCGCGTGGCGGCGAGATCGGCGGCTCCCGGTCGTTCGGTTACGTGGTCCGGATCGAGGAGAGCGGCACGGTGGATCTCGGGAAGATCGAGCTGCCCTACTGGGATCCGGCGCAGAAGCGCTACGTGGTCGAGGGCGTCGAGCTCGGCAGCGTCGAGGTGACCCCGGTCGCGCCCCCTTTCGCCTCCGGGTCGCCCGCCGGGGCTCGCGACGCGGCCGCGCGCGCCGAGCCGTTCGCCGCGATGCCAGGGCTCCGCGCGTCGCTCGGCGCGTATTCCCCGCCCGCGACGCTGCCGCTCGACGGGGCGCCGTTCTGGTGCCTCCTGGCCGCCCCGCCGCTCCTCGTGACGCTGTTCGGCGCGGGCGATCGGCTCGTGCGCCGCGCGCGCGAGCGCCGCGCGGCGGGCGAGGCGTCGCCCGCCCGGCTCGCCGCGGTCGCGCAGCGCGAGGCGGAGGAGGCCGCCGCGCAGGGCGACCTCAAGGCGACGGCGGCCGCGATCGAGCGCGCCGTGCACCGCGCGATCGAGTCCGCGACGGGGCTCCGCTCCCGGGGCGTCCTGCTCGAGGCGCTCTCCGGCGAGCTCGAGCAGCGCGGGGTGCCGGGCGCGCTGTCGGCGCGCGCCCACGAGGTGCTGGCCGCCTGCGAGGCGATCCGGTTCGAGCCGGCCGGCCGCCCGGGGGACGGCGCCGCGGCCGCGCTCGTCGAGCAGGGCCGCGCCGTCATGACCGAGCTCGCGCGATGGAAGGCGACGTGACGGGCCGCCGCGCGCGCCTCCTCGCCGCCCTCACGCTCGCCGCCTCCGCGGGCCTCCTGCCCGCGATCGCCGGCCTCTCGCCCTCGCTCGCGCCCGCGCTCGTCGGCGAGGCGCGCGCGGAGCCCGCGGAGCCGCCGGAGGCGCTGTTCCGGAAGGGCACGGAGGCGCTCGGCCGCGGCGAGTACGGCGCCGCGATCGACACGTTCGAGCTGCTCGCCGACCGCGGCTTCGTGCACCCGGACGCGAGCTACAACCGTGGCCTCGCCTACGTGACGCGCGTCCGCGACGGCGCGGATCGCCCCGGCGACCTGGGCCGGGCGGCGGCGGCCTTCGAGGAGGCGCTGCGGCTGCGCCCGGGCGACGCGGACGCCGATCGCGCGCTGGACCTCGTGCGCGCCGAGATCACGCGCCGCCGCGCGCGCCGCGCCAAGGATGCGGTCGAGGTGCGCCCGACGCTCGACCGGGTCCTCGTCGGCCTCGCCTCGGAGCGCACCTGGGCGGCGGCCGCGCTCTTCTCGTCGTTGCTCCTCGCCCTCGGCATGGTGCTGCGGCGCCGCCCGGCGGGCCCCGCGCACGTCGCGGGCAGCGTCCTCGCGCCGACCGCGCTCGTCGCCCTGCTCGCGCTCGTGCCGCTCACCTACGCGGCGCGGCACCTCCGCCTCACGACGCGCCCGGGCGTCGTGGTGGTCCCGGAGGTCCGGCTGGTCGACGAGTCCGGGCGCGCGTTGCCCGACGCCGAGCAGACCCTGATCCCGGAGGGCGCGTCGGTCGAGGTCGGCCGGAGATCGGGCGGGCTGGCCGAGGTCCGCTGGGGCGCCACGGAAGGCTGGGTCTCCCTGTCGAGCATCCGGTTGCTCGCTCCATGAGCCGCGCCATCGTGTGCTAGGTTGTCCGCGTGTGGGTACGCCGCGCAGCCATTCGCCCCGTCCCCTCGTACGCCCAGGTGCCGGCGCGCGTCCTGTCCGAGATCGAGGATCAGCTGGCCGAGGACGACGACGACTCCCGCAAGCAGCTCGATGACGCGTTCACGCGGTTCGAGCAGACGCAGCCCGCGCTCGCGGATCGCATCTCCGGGGTGCTCTCCGGGCCGCTCGACGAGACCGCGCTGGCCCTCGGCTACTTCCTGACGCTGGCGATCTGGCTCGCGTTCGACGAGCTGTTCGGCCAGGACCTCGAGGAGGTCACGGAGACGGCGCTCACGGGCGTCGAGGAGTCGCTGAACCTGGACGAGCAGATCCGCCTGCACGATCCCGCCGAGGCGGTCGACTCGGATGACGTCATTGCGATGGAGCAGCCGGACGTGCTGGCCTTCGTGCAGGAGCACCTCGACGCGGCCCTCGAGGCGAACGCGCACGAGGTCGACGTCGACGACGTCCACGCGATCTACCGGGTGGTGCTGATCGAGGTGCTGGCGCTGAGCTACGCCGTCCGGCCGCCGTCGAACTGGGTGACGCTGACGACGGAGTTCACGGCGTAGTCTTGTTCGGCGCTCTAGGCGGGCTCCCGACGAGCGGCGTCCCCCTCCCACCCGGCGAGATAGCGCGCGAGCGCGTCCTCCAGCGCAGGCAGCAAGATCCCTCGCCGGCTCCCCAGCGCGCTGTAGCGAGGCCGCGGCGCGACGAACGGGAGCGCGCTGCTCGGGCACCGGACGAGGCGCCCCGCGTCCACGCGCACCAGCGCGGCGCTCCGCGCGGCGAGCTCGGCCCACGTCACCGCGTCGCGGTTCGTCAGGTGCCAGATACCGCTCTCCCCGTCGATGAGGAGATCGAGCGCCGCGTTGACGAGATCGGGCGTGTACGTGGGGGTCACGATCAGATCCTCGGCCGCGCTGAACGGCCGGCCGTCGCGGAGCGCGCGCAGCGCGGCGGCGACGAAGTTGCGCTCGTCCCAGGGGCCGAAGAACGCCGCCGTGCGCACCACCAGCGCGCTCGGCAGGACCTCGGTCACCCGCCGCTCGGCGGTGGCCTTGCTCCGCCCGTACGCGCTGAGCGGCCTCGCCGGGTCGGTCTCCACGTAAGGCGTCCGCTGGGCGCCGTCGAAGACCAGATCGGACGAGAAGGTGACGAGCCGGACGCCGCGCGCGCGGCACGCGGCCGCGAGCACCGCGGGCCCGACGGCGTTCTCACGCTCGCACCGGCGCGGATCGCGCTCCGCGTCGTCGACGCGCGTGTACCCCGCGGTGTTGATGACCGCCCACGGCGCGTGATGCGCGAGGGCGCGCTCGACCGACGCGGGATCGGCGATGTCCATCTCGCCACGGCCGAGCAGGCGGCGCGGGAGCCCGCGCTCCGCGCAGAGGCGCGCGAACGCTCTGCCGAGCGCGCCCGAGGCGCCCGCGATCAGGAGGGGCGGGCGCCCGGCGCCCCCGGCCGCGCCGCCGCCGGCCGACGTCCCGTGGATCGCGCCCTCGCGCTCGCCCGCCCCGACCCCGGCCTCACGCTCCTCCCCCACGCCGACCGCCGGCTCCCCCACGCGGACCGCCGGCTCCCCCACGAGGACCGCCGGATAGAGCAGCCGCTCCCGGCGACGCCACCACCCCGGCGAGGGGAGCACCGGGTGCTCGAACGGCTCGCCGCGCGCGAGCGCGCGGACCAGCGCGGCGAGCGCCGTGGGGCGCGGCCCGGAGCCGCGCACGTCGAACACGCCGGCCTCGTAGTGCCCGCGCTCCCGCACGACCAGGCAGTCCCAGTCGAAGGAGCCGAGCATCGCCCACACCGTCACCGCCCGCACGTCGGCGCCCGCCGCGCGCGCCGCCGCCGCCGCGTCGAACGCCTCGAGCAGCCACCGGAGCTGCTCCTCGCGGGGGCCGCCCAGGTGCGCCTCGGTGATCGCGACCGGCCGCCGGTAACGCTCCCAGACCTCCAGGAGGCGCGCGAGGTGCCCGCCCATGCCCTCCGCGACGACGCGCACGGCCTCGACGTCGGCGTACGCGTGCCTCTCGTTGCCCCCGCGCGCCCAGGCCGGGTAACGCTCCACGCGCTCGTCGATGAACCGATCGCTCGTGATGTAGTGGTTGATGCCGAGGATGTCCGGGGGGCAGGGCGACTCGACGAACGCCTCGAGCTCGCCGGGGGACGCGCCCCACTCGAGGAGCCGGGGATAGAGCGGGTGATCCCGGTCCACCCGCCCCATGAGCAGATCCATGCTCAGCCACCGCCTGTGATTCTCGTGCTCCGCCTGGTAGGCGAGCAGCGGCGTGCTGAACGTCTTCCCGAGATCCTCGGTCTGGACCAGGCGCGCGCGCGGGTTCACCTCGCGGATCGCGCGCATCGACGCCGCGACGGCGCGGCACTGCGACAGGAGCGCGCGGACGAAGGTGCGGCCGTCCCGCCCGTGCGGGTACCAGTGGCCGTACATGCCGGAGAAGCGCGCCGTGGTGAGCGGCTCGTTCACCGGCGTGTAGTGCTCGACCCACGGGTAGCGCTCGGCGACCTCGCGGGCGAAGCGCGCGAGCCCCGCCGCGAAGCCCGGCTCGACGAGGCTCGTCGAGGGCGGCCCGCTGCCGTGGTGGACGAGCCCCACGATCGGTCGAAGGCCCAGCTCGCGCAGCCTCGGGAGCCGCGCGTCGGCCCAGGCGAAGCGCGCGGGGCCGCCCTGCGCCGCGCGCTCCCAGAGCACGGGGTAGCGGATCGCCCGGATCCCGAGCCCGGCGAAGCGCTCGAGATCATCGAGCCTCCGCGCGTGGCCGCTGCGCTCCATCTGGTCGTGGTACGTGTCGCCGACGCGGTTCACCGTGCACTCGACGCCGCCCCAGAGCTCGAGCGCGGGGGCGCCGCCCTCGCCCGCGGCTCCGCTCACGCCGCCTCCGTGAGCGCCCGGACGCCCGGCGCCCCCGTCAGCCTCGCGTAGAGCGTGAGGGCCTGGGCCACGACCTGATCCATGTTGTAATAGCGGTACGTGCCGAGCCGGCCGGCGAAGTGGACGCCGGCGGTCTCCCGGGCGAGCTCCTCGTATTTCCGGTAGAGCGCCGCGTTCTCCGGCCGCGGCACGGGGTAGTACGGATCGCCGTCGCCCTTCGGAAACTCGTAGACGATCGTCGTCCTCGGGTGCGTCTGGCCGGTGAGGTGCTTGAACTCGGTGACCCGCGTGTAGCTGTACTCGTTCGGATAATTGATGACGGGCGCCGTCTGGTACACCTCCTGGTCCTTCGTCTCGAATTTGAACTCGAGAGAGCGGTACGGCAGCTTCCCGAAGCGGTGATCGAAATAGGCGTCGATCGGACCTGTGTAGATCATCTCACGGTGCGGGATCACGTGGCGGATCTCGCGGTAATCCGTGTTGAGCAGGATCTTGATGCCCGGGTGATCGAGCATCCGCTCGAACATCCGCGTGAACCCGTGGAGCGGCATCGCCTGGTAGGTGTCGGAGAAGTAGCGGTCGTCCCGGTTCGTGCGGACGGGGACGCGCGCCGTCACCGAGGCGTCGAGCTCCGAGGGGTCGAGCCCCCACTGCTTACGGGTATAGTTGCGGAAGAACTTCTCGTAGAGCTCGCGGCCCACCTTGCTGAGGATGACGTCCTCCGACGTGCGGATCCGCTCGCGCCGCTCGGCCCTCGACGCGAGGAAGCCCTCGACCTCCAGCGCGTTGAGGCTCAGCCCGTAGAGGGCGTTGATCGTGTCGAGGTTGATGGGGATCGGCAGGAGCTGACCGTCGACCCAGGCGCGCACGCGGTGCTGGTACGGGCGCCACTCGGTGAACTGCGAGAGATAGTCGAAGACCTCACGCGAGTTCGTGTGGAAGATGTGGGGCCCGTACCTGTGCACGAGGACGCCGGCCGTGTCGTGGTGGTCATAGGCGTTCCCGCCGACGTGCTTGCGCACGTCGCAGAGCAGGATCCTCTTGCCGGCGCCGCGGGCGAGCCGCTCGGCGAGGACGCACCCGGCGAAGCCGGCGCCGACGATGAGGTAATCGAACACCGCTCACCTCCCGGGCGCGCCCGCGCCGCGGCGCGAGAGCACGCCGTCGAGGAGCCGCTCGATCCGGGCCCACGTGGCGTCCCACGAGCTCTGCCCCAGGAGATCATCGACCCTCGAGAGCAGGCGGCCGCGATCCTCGGCCAGGGACGCCTCCACGGCGGCGACGAAGTCGGCCGGCGCGTCCGCGATGCGGACCAGCCCGAGCTCGCCGTAGGGCTGCACCACGTCGCGGATCGACGTCGAGACGACGGGCTTGCCGCCCGCCAGGTACTCCGGCGTCTTCGTCGGGCTGATGAACCGCGTGGCCTCGTTCCGTGCGAACGGCATGAGCGCCACGTCCCAGCCGCCGAGGTACATGGGGAGCTCTTCGTACCGCTTCTGCCCGAGATAGTGGATGTTCGCGGCGCGGGGCAGCGACGCCGGGTCGATCTTGACCACCGGGCCCACGAGCACGATCTGCCAGGCTGGCCTGAGCGCGGCCACGGCCGCGACGAGCGCGGTGTCCATCCGCTCGTCGAGGACGCCGAAGAAGCCGAGGCGCGGCCGCGGGATCGACGCCTGATCGTCGGGCTCTTCGCGGCCCCCGCCGCGCGCCTTCGCGAAGTGGGCGACGTCGACGCTGCTCGGGAGCGCGTGCACGCTCGGGTGCAGCGCGCGCTTGGCCTCGTAGAGGCTCGCGCCGCCGGTGAAGACCAGATCGGCGAGGCGGAGGAGCTCGGTCTCATGCTCCTTGATCGAGGGGGGCGCTCCGGCGAAGGCCGAGAGCTCATCCATGCAATCGTACACGATCGCCGCGGGCTTGAGGTGCCGGGAGAACGCGAGCGCCATCGGCGTGTAGTACCAGAGCACGTGATCGCTCACCGCGTGGCGTCTCATCATGTCGTCGAGGAGCTCGCGCAGCATCGCGGCGGCGCGCGACGGCGCGACGCCGGCGGGCAGGTGCGGAGTCGCGACGCAGACGCCGTGCGGCTCGACCGCGGTCTCCTCGAGGCGCGGCGGTCCGCCGCCCCGCGTCGGCTCTTCGAAGAAGAAGACGCGGCGCCGCCGCGCGCAGCGCGTGAGCAGGTGCTGTGGGCGCTGAAAGACGAAGTTGAAGCGCAGATGTGAGAAACAGAGCACGTCCGGCCGCCGTCTCAGGCTCATCGGTTCCTCCCCTCGAGCCCCGGTGTGCATCCGCGTCCCGGCACGGGCTCCGCGCAGGCGCCTTTCAAGGAGCATGCCCGGAGCGCATGACGCGGCGCTCTTCGCATCACCGCGAGGATCGCTGAGCGCCGCGCTGCGATCGCGCAGCGGCGAAGGGCGCGTGGAGGATGAGCGTGATCGCCCGGGAGTGTGCGGCGCCGCGATGAGCGCGACCGCCAGGGCGCGCGGCGGCGCGATGAGCGCGACCGCCAGCGTGTGTGCGGCGGCGCGATGAGCGCGACCGCCAGGGGCGCGCAGCGCGGCGCAGCGAGGGGCGCGCGCGCCGACCAGGCCGAGGCGCTCGCCCCGGCGCGGCTATCCGTGGCCGCTGGGCGGAGGCTCGATGATCCCTTCTTGCCGCGGGCCATCGCGCTCCCGGAGATCCATGCAGTCGGGCAGCGGGTGGCCGGCGGCGTGGCCGCGCGTCGCCGCGGCGATCTCGTGGAGCGGGAACTTCGGCGTCCGGTCCGCGTAGAGGAGCCCGTTCGCCTCCTGGTACGTGTCGGCGAACTGCGTGTAGCAGAAGCCGGAGAGCAGCTCGACCGAGCGCACGGCCGCGATCAGCCGCTCGTACGCGCGCGCGAACGCCTGCGGGGAGTCGCAGACCGAGTAACCCCAGATCCCCGGCTCGCCCCGCCGGAGCGCGATCCCGCCGAACTCCGACAGGATGATCGGCTGGTCGATCTTCTTCTCGTGCCCGCCGAGGACCAGGATGCGCCCCCCGGGGCGCTCCCGCTGGAACAGCCGGGGGCGGACCTCGTCGGCGTGGTAGCGCCGCGCGAGCCGCTCCGCGTCGGCGTCGTAGTCGTGGATGCCGATGATGTCGGTCGCGACGCTCTCCCACCCGTCGTTGCCGACCACGGGGCGGGTCGCGTCGAGCGTCGCCGTGAGGTGATAGAGCGCCTCGACCCAGTGGCGCTCCCCCGCGTTGTCCGGCAGGTTCGGCACGCCCCAGGACTCGTTGAACGGCACCCACGCGATGATGCACGGGTGGCTGTAGTCGCGCCGGATCGCCTCGGTCCACTCCCGCGTGAGGCGCTCGACCGACAGCATGGTGAAGCGGTAGGCGCTCGGCATCTCTTCCCAGACCATGAGGCCCAGCGTGTCCGCCCAGTAGAGGTAGCGCGGGTCCTCGATCTTCTGGTGCTTGCGCACGCCGTTGAAGCCCATCGCGCGCGCGAGCTCCACGTCGCGCCGGAGCGCGTGATCGTCCGGCGGCGTCATCCCGGTGCCGGGCCAGTAGCCCTGATCCAGCACCATCCGCAGCGGGAGCGGCCGCCCGTTGAGCACGATGCGGTCGCCCTGGATCGCGATCGAGCGCAGCGCCGTGTAGCTGAGGACGCGGTCGATGACCTCTCCGTCCGGCCCGAGGAGCTCGATCTCCGCCTGGATCAGGGTGGGCGAGTCTGGGCTCCAGAGGAGGAGGTTCCGGGAGTCGTCGATCCCGGGATCGGAGAGCGCGATCCGCCGGTGCACCTCGCTGGCGACCACGGCGTACGTGTCGTCGGCGAGCACCGTGCCGCCGCTGTGGAGCCGCAGCCTGAGGCGCAGGTCGTCGCGCCGGACCCCCGCGATCTTCACGTAGAAGTCGAGCTCCCATCGGGTTAGGCTCGCGGTCCAGCGCACCACCGCGACCGACGTCGCGGGGACGCGCTCCATCCAGACGGTCTGCCAGATGCCGGTCGTGCGCGGGTACCAGATCGAGTGGGGATCGAGCTGCCAGTCCTGCTTGCCGCGCGGCTTCGTCAGCTCGGCGGGATCATCCTCGGCGCGCACGATGATCTCCTGCGGCCCGGACGGGGTGAGGTAGTCGGTGATGTCGACGGAGAAGGGCGTGTATCCGCCGGTGTGCTGCGCGACCCGGCTCCCCTGGATCCAGACGGTGGCCTCGTAGTCGACGGCGCCGAAGTGCAGGATCAGCCGCTCGCCTTTGCGGAGATCGGGCGCCTCGAACATCCGCCGGTAGAAGCAGGCGCGGAAGAACCCCGTCTCTCCGACGCCGCTCCGCTCCGTCTCCGGCGCGAACGGGACCTCGATGGCGCGATCCCAGACGACCTCGCCGGGCTTGCGCCATCGCGCCTCCGGATCGAGCGCGAACGCCCATGTCCCGTTCAGGGAAGTCCACCCGGCGCGCCGGAGCTGCGGCCTCGGGTACCCGTGCTCGCGCCCCCCCACGTTCGACATGTCCTCCTGCAAGACCCCTCTCCCTTGCTTCCGTGTCATCCCGTGACGTGTCCTCTCTCCGACCGCGCAACCCCTGCGATGAGCACGGCGCCAGAGCGTCCCGCGCGCCGCTGGAGAATGCCCGTCCACCCGGAGTGAGTCCAACCTGCTTTATTGCGGACGTGGCGAGCACCTCACCTCGCGCGTCATTCCAGGCGAGCCGAACAGAGTGCCAATCTCACGTATTGCCGCTCTCTCCTGGACTTCTCTGCTTCAGGCGCTCTTCCGGGCATCCCGCCCTCCCCGCTGGCCCGGGAGGGCTCGCCGCTCCAGGGGTCGAGCTCCGAGCCCGATCGCCCTCCGAGCTGACCGCAGGGGTGCTCGTCTCTCGACGGGCCCGGGGGGCGGGCGGCCCACGATCCCGCGCGCGCGACGACCGAGGCTCCCCTCCCCCGCCCTGCCCCGGCCCGCCTCGGCGTCACCCCCCGGTCGCGCTATCATCGCCGGCCGCCGCCTCCACCGCGGAGCCCTGCCGCCCGCCGCATGTCCCAGCGCCCCCCCGCGTCCACCGCCCCTGCCTTCGCCGAGATGACCGTCGGCCATCACCGCCTCGCGCTCCTCAAGGACGGCGCGCAGGCGTACCCGGCGATGCTCGCGGCCATCGCCGGCGCGCAGCGCACCGTCTGCCTGGAGACGTACATCCTCAGGAGCGACCGCACCGGCCAGCGCTTCGCCGAGGCGCTCGCCGAGCGCGCGGCGGCGGGCGTCGAGGTGAGCCTGCTCTTCGACGCCTGGGGCTCCTCGGTGTCGTCGTCCTTCCTCGACGGGCTCCGCCGCGCCGGCGTCCGGCCCCTCGCCTTCCGCCCGATCGAGCTCTCCGCCCCGTTCGGGAAGGTCGCGCGCCGCGACCACCGCAAGGCGCTCATCGTCGACGGCGCCGTCGCGTTCATCGGCGGCCTCAACATCTCCGACGACTACGCGGCCCCGGAGGACGGCGGCGCCGGCTGGCGCGACACCCACCTCCGCATCGAGGGCCCCGCCGCCGCCGAGCTCCAGTACTTCTTCCTGCGCACCTGGCAGCGCGCCGGCGGCCCCCCCGTCGACGGCGAGCGCTACGGCTACGACGCGCGCAGGCCCGATCCCGCGGTCCAGATCATCAGCAACGATCTCCCCCGGAGGAGGCACCGCCACGGCATCCGCGACGCCTACCGCCAGGCCATCGAGCGCGCCCGGCGCCGGATCTTCATCACGAACGCCTACTTCCTGCCGCCGCTCCGGATCATCCACGCGCTCGCCGCCGCCGCCCGCCGCGGCGTCGACGTCAGGATCATGGTCGCGGGCACGACCGACGTGCCCGCCGTCCTGCTCGCGTCGCGCGCCATCTACGGCCACCTCCTCGACGCCGGCGCCCGCCTATTCGAGTGGCGCGGCCGCGTCCTGCACGCCAAGACCGCCGTCGTCGACGGCTCCTGGGCCACCGTCGGCTCCACCAACCTCGACAGCCAGTCGCTCCGCATGAACATCGAGGCGAACGCCGTCATCACGCACCGCGGGTTCGCGGGCGCGATGGAGCGGATGTTCACCGAGGACCTCGCCTCGTGCCGCGAGATCACCGTCGCGCGCTGGATCCGGCGCCCCCTCTGGGAGCGGGCCGCCTCCTGGACGGCCTACCTCGCGCGCGACTGGCTCTGACCTGCCCGCGCCCGCCGCCGCGGCGGGGTGGAGCGGGGCGCCGGGGGCTCCCCTCCGGGGCCTGCGCTCCGGCGGAGCCCCTCTGGTGGCTCGCCTGCGCTCCGGCCCCTCCGGTGAGCCCCCGGCGCCCCGCTCCACCCCGCCGCGCCCGCCGCCGCCGCGCGGTGCTACCGTTCGCCATGTCCGATTTTCGCCGCTTCCGCGGCACCGAACGCTACCTCACGAGCGAGGCGCTCGAGGCCGCCGTCAACTGCGCGCTGGTCCTGGAGCGGCCGCTCCTCGTCAAGGGAGAGCCCGGCACCGGCAAGACGCTGCTCGCCGAGGCCATCGCAGACAGCCTGTCGGCCGAGCTCATCCCCTGGCACGTCAAGAGCACGACGCGCGCCCAGGACGGGCTCTACGTCTACGACACCGTCCAGCGCCTCCACGACTCGCGCTTCGGCGACGGGGACGTGCGCGACATCCGCCGCTACATCAAGCTCGGCCCCCTCGGGCAGGCGTTCAGCGCCGAGCGGCGCGTCGTGCTCCTCATCGACGAGGTCGACAAGGCGGACCTCGAGTTCCCGAACGACCTCCTCCACGAGCTCGATCGGATGCGCTTCCGCATCGCCGAGACCGGGGACGACATCGTCGCGCGGGAGCGGCCCGTCGTGATCATCACCAGCAACAACGAGAAGGAGCTGCCGGACGCCTTCCTGCGCCGCTGCGTGTTCCACTTCATCGACTTCCCGGAGCCCGAGCTCATGCGGGAGATCGTCCGCGTCCACCACCCCGACCTCGATCGGACCCTCGCCGACCAGGCCATGCAGGTCTTCTACGAGATCCGGAGCAACGCCCGGCTCCGGAAGCGGCCGTCGACGAGCGAGCTCATCGACTGGATCGCGGTGCTGCGCAGGGCGGGCGTGAGGGAGGTGAGGCTCGAGAAGGCGCTGCCCTTCCTCGGCGCGCTGCTCAAGAAGGAGCAGGACCTGGCCGCGCTCGCCGACCAGCTCGCCGGCGGCAGGCGGTACCGGTCGTAGCCATGTTCGTCGAGTTCCTCTACGAGCTCCGGGCCCGCAGGGTCCCGGTCGGGGCCCAAGAGGCCGTCGGCCTCGCGCGGGCGCTCGCCGCGGGGCTCCACGACAGCTCGCTCGACGGCTTCTACCACGTCGCGCGGGCGCTGCTGGTCCACTCCGAGGCGCACCTCGACGACTTCGACCTCGCGTTCGCCAAGCACTTTCGCGGCGTGCCCGTCGAGGCCAAGGCGGTCGCGGAGGAGCTGCTCTCGTGGCTCCGGGATCCGGTCAAGATGCGCGCCCTCTCCGACGAGGAGAAGGCGATGATCGAGGAGCTCGACCTCGAGGAGGTGCTCCGGCAGTTCGAGGAGCGCCTGCGCGAGCAGCGGGAGCGCCACGACGGCGGGAGCCGCTGGATCGGGACCGGCGGCACCTCGCCGTTCGGCCGCCACGGCTACCACCCGAGCGGGATCCAGGTCGGCGGCCCCGCGGGCGGGCGGGGCGGCGCGCTGGCGAGCGCCGACGCGCGCCGCTACCGGGCCTACCGCAGCGACGTCACGCTCGACGTGCGCCAGATCGAGATCGCGCTGCGCAAGCTGCGCGCCTTCGCGCGCGAGGGCGGTGCGCGCGAGCTCGACATCGAGGCGACGATCGACGCGACGGCCAGGAACGCGGGCGAGATCGAGATCGTGATGAGGCCACCGCGCCGCCCGAGCACGCGCGTGATCCTGATGATGGACGTGGGCGGCTCGATGGATCCCCACGCCGCGCTCGTGTCGCAGCTCTTCAGCGCGGCGAGGCGCGCGACGCACTGGAAGGAGCTCCGGAGCTACTACTTCCACAACTGCGTCTACGGCAGGGTCTTCAGGACCGAGGGGCTGCGGGAGCCCGTCTCCGTGCGGGAGCTCCTCCACGAGTGCGGCAGGCACCACAAGCTCGTGATGGTCGGGGACGCGGCGATGGCGCCCTACGAGCTGCTCGGCGCGTCGATCTCCGGCGGCGGGGGCCTGTCCGCGCTCGAGGCCGACGCGCGGGCGCCCGGCGTCGCGTGGCTGATGATGCTCCGCGACCACTTCGATCGCGCGGCGTGGCTGAACCCGGACGGGGTGGGCCCGTACCCGCACCCGACCGTCGACGCCATCAAGAGCATCTTCCCGATGTTCCCGCTCACGCTCGAGGGGCTGGGGGACGCCGTCGCGGAGCTCGTCCGCGGCCGCGGCCGGGCCTGAGCCGGGGCCCGCCGCTCAGCGGCCCGCGCGCTTGAACACCTCCGCCGCGGTCTTCGCGACGAGGGCGCGGTCGAGCCATCGATCGAGCTCGCGCTCGCTCCTGCACGACGCGATCTTCGCCGTGGCCGCCTTCGTGAGCCGCAGCCCGCGCCGGCCCATCACCCGCCGCAGTGCATCGCGCTTGCCCTCGAGGATCCCCTCGTCGCGCCCCGCCTCGCGCCCCTCCTCGCGCCCCGCTTCGCGCCCCTGCTCGCGCCCTTTTGCGAGCACGGCGTCGAGGTCCTCGTACCCATGCCGCTGGAGCAGGTTGGTCAGCGTGGCCTTCTCGGCCTCGCCGCGGTCGTAGAGCGCCTCGACGCGGATCGCGTTCTTGAGGACGCCGGGCGCGCTCAGCATCTGACCGGGCAGCACGACCCGCGCGCGCTTGCGAGGCTCGTGCACCTCGACCCGCCGCGGGCCGTTGAGGCGCACCACCCACAGGAACCGCGTGCCGGCCGCGAGCAGCTCGGCGATCTTCTGCTGGAGCTTCGCCTCGTCCTGCCCCACGTCGGCGTACTCGATGGCGAGCTCCGGGACGCCGTTCACCCAGCCGGGCCGGTCGGGCACGTTGCCCACCGCGACGTCGGGCGCGCGGAGCGTGTCCGGGCCCAGGGAATACCCGGTGTCCACGCCGACCTCCTTGACCGCGGGGTCCCACCCCACGACCGAGCTGCCCAGCGAGTTCGGCCCGGAGGCGCGCCCTCCGGTGGGGGCGCAGTAGATGGGGTGGCCGTTCGAGAGCTCGTACGGGTCGCCCGAGCGGAGGTGCTCCACGCGGAAAGGTCCGCGCTCGGTCGGCCGGCGCCTGGCCCGCTGCTGCATGAGACGACGATAGCACACGGGCGGCGCGCCCCGTCGGCCGTCCGCCCCCCGGGCCGGCCGGCCTGGTACGTCGTCCCCCGAGCCCGTCCCGGGGACGCAGCGCTAGTCGTTCGGCAGCCACATGCGGAACGCCGTGCCCCGCCCCGCGCCCCGCGTCGCGGTGATCTCGCCGCCGTGCGCCTCGATGATGATCCGGCTCAGCGCGAGCCCGAGGCCCGTCCCCTTCACCTTGGCGGTCACGAGCGGCTCGAAGAGGTGGTCGATCACGCACGGGTGGACGCCGGGGCCGTTGTCCTCGACCTCGAGGTAGGTGCGCTCGTCGCCTCGCCAGGCGCGCGTGACGATCGAGCCCCCGGGGGCGCCGTCGAGCGCCTCGACCGCGTTGAGGTAGAGGTTCGAGAAGACGCGCTCGAGCAGGATGGGATCGCAGAGGAGCGTGAGATCGGCCGGCGCGACGGCCACCTCGAACTGGACCGCCGTGGGCAGGACCAGCGCGTGCCGGGCGCTCTCGATGAGCTTGCCGACCGGCGCCGGCTCGCGCCGCAGCGGCTCGCCGCGCGCGAGCCCGAGGACGCTGCCGATGACCTCGTGCGCCTTGCGGATCTCGCTCGTCACCCGGTCGAGGTGGCGCATCAGGCGGGGCCGATCGTCGAGATCGCGCTGCGCCAGGAACAGCGACGACTCGGCGACCGCGAGGGCGTTGCGCAGCTCGTGGGCGACGCTCGCGCCGACCGCTCCCGCCGCCGCGAGGCGCGCGGCGCAGCATTCGGTCCTGGAACCCTCTTTTGTCATACGTCCGCGCTGAGCGTAGCCGATGCCCCGCGCGATCGCCCGCGCGCCGAGCGGGCGGCGCGCGGGCGCGTCCAGCGAGGATCACGACCTGGGCAGAGACTCACGATCGGGGCGCACGGGCCCGGGTCACTCGGCGCTGGTGGCGAGCGCGTCGGCCGCGGGCGCGGGCGGCTGCGCTCGCTCCGGGGCCGGCTTGACGCGGCGCGCCCGCGCGAGGTCGAGGAGGGAGAAGCGCTCGGGCGCCGCGGAGCCCGCCGGCGCGGTGCGGCCGAACAGCTCGAGCCGCACGGCGCGGTGAGGCGGCGGCACGAGCGCGCCCGGCGCCTCCCCGGGCTCGCCGGCGATCACGGCCGCGACCTCGGACGACTTCACCGCGCCGGAGCCGCGGATGTCGACCTCGACGTCGAGCGCCACGAGGTCGCCGGCGAGCCCGGCGCGCGCGAGGGCCGAGAGCACGTCGGGCCCGCCGACCTCGGCCCGCACGAGGTACTGGCGGACGTCGACCATCTTCGCGAGCCGCTCGATCTCGCGGCGGATCGGGAGCGCGGGGGCCGCGAGGGCGGCGCTCGCGCGGGCGGCGAGGATCGCCTCGGCGTCGCGGCCGATCGCGGAGCGCGCGAACGCGAGCGCGTAGCGGGCCCCGGCGATCAGCTTGCTGAGGGCCGGATCGTCCGGGCCGAGCTTCACGGCGGCGCGGAAGACGAGCCCGCGCGGGCTCGCGGCCGTCATGGCCTGGGCGAGCGCGTCGAGCGCGGCGGCGTCGAGATCGCGCTCGAGGCGGAGGTCGACGTACTCGTCGAGGCTGATCACGCCGAGCGAGAGCGCCGGCGAGAACGTCATGTCGGGCTTGGGATGGAAGCCCGCGGTGTAGGTCATCGGCGCGCCGACGCGCCGGAGCACGCGGGGCAGCTCGCGCACGACGTCGAGGTGGCCGAGCAGCGCCATGGGCCCGGTCTTCTCGAAGCGGAAGCGGTAGCGGATGCCGCCGCGCCCTTGCCGCACCGGCGCGGGCTTCTTCTGCTTCGGCGCCCTCGGCGGCGCCTCGGCGGCGGGCAGCGCCTCGGCGGCGGCGGGCAGCGCCTCGGCGGCGGCGGGCAGCGCCTCGGCGGCGGCGGGCAGCGCCTCGGCGGCGGCGGGCAGCGCCTCGGCGGCGGCCGGCGCCTCGGCGGCGGCCGGCGCCTCGGCGGCGGCCGGCGAGGCCTCGGCGGCCGGGCCGGCGGCGGGCGGCGCGTCGCGATCGTCGGGGAGGACCGGCAGCGAGCGCCGGTGCGCGCCGAGCTTCTCGAGGAAGGTCAGCCGCTCCTCGCGCATCTGCGTCATGTCGCAGGCGACGCCGCAGTCGTAGCAGACGAGCCGCCGGGTATCGGCCGTCGCGTCCTCGAGGTTGGTGTGGTGCACGAACGTGCCGGCGACCTTGCCGCACGGCGGGCTGAGGCGGTTCTGGAGCGCCTTCCTGTACTCCCTCGCGAGGAAGCCCTCCTCGAGGCCGACGTCGATGTGGTCCCACGGCAGCCGCGCGGTCAGCGGGAGGGTGCCGAGGTACCTGGCCCGGTCGACGCCGTGGCGCACGAACGCCTCCTCCCACACGGACAGCTTGAGCTGGTCGTCCCACGAGTCGAAGCGGGCGCCGTTCTGCCAGGCCCGCTCGAGGACGTCGGCGAGGCGGCGATCGCCGCGGGCGAAGATGCCCTCGAGGACGCTGGCGTGCGCCTCGTGGGTCCTCAGCGTGACGGCGCGGTAGGGCCGCACCGTGTCCTTGAGGAGCTGCTGCTTGCGCCCGACCTCGGCGAGCGTGTCCATCGCCGCCCACTGGAAGGGGGTGTGGGGCTTCGGCACGTGGGTCGAGACGCTGACGGTGACGTCGACCGGCTTGCCCTTGCCGGCCGCCCTCCTCCCGGCGGCGGCGGCGCGGGCGCCCGTCTCGACGATGCCGCGCACGTCCTCGTCGGTCTCGGTCGGGAGCCCGATCATGAAGTAGAGCTTCATCTTGCCCCAGCCGCGGCGGAACACGCGCTCGGCCGTCTCGAGGAGCTGCTCCTCCGTGACGTTCTTGTTCACGACGTCGCGCATCCTCTGGGTCCCCGCCTCGGGCGCGAAGGTGAGGCCGGTCGCGCGCACTCGCTTGAGCTCGTCGAGGAGCTCGGGCTCGAGCCCGTAGGCGCGCAGCGACGAGACGCCGAGGGAGATCCGCTCGGCGGTGAGGCGCTCGGTGACCTTCTTGATGAGCGGAGAGATGCAGGAGACGTCGGCCGTCGAGAGCGCCGTGAGCGAGACCTCGTCCTGGCCGGACCGCTGCACCGCGCGCATCACGGTGTCGACGATCTGCTCGGGATCGCGCTCGCGCACGGGGCGGTAGATCATGCCGGCCTGGCAGAAGCGGCACCCCTCGGTGCAGCCGCGGGCGATCTCGATCGACATGCGGTCGAAGATCGCCTCGGGGCCGCCGGTGGGGCTCTCGTCCGGGAACGGGTACTGGTCGAGGTCGACGAGGGCGCGCTCGATCGGGAACGGGATGCCGTCGGCGAGCGGGCGGTCGACGACCTCGAGGCCGGTGTCGGGGTCGAGCCGGGTCGCGTAGAGCGAGGGCACGTAGACGGCGCCGAGGCGCGCGATCGCGAGGAGCCGCTCGCGTCGCGGCGCGCCCTCCCGCTTGAGGCGCGCCCACGTGAGGGCGACCTCCGAGGCCTTCGCCTCGCCGTCGCCGATGACGAGGGCGTCGAGGAAGGGGGCGATCGGCTCGGGGTGGGTCGCCGTGGGGCCGCCCGCGATGACGAGCGGGTCGTCCTCGCCGCGGTCCGCGGCGCGGAGCGGGACGCCGCCGAGGTGGAGCATCGTGAGGATGTTCGAGTAGGTGAGCTCGAACTGCAGGGAGAAGCCCACGACGTCGAAGTCGCGGAGCGGGCGCGCGGACTCGAGGGAGACGAGCGGCAGCCCGCGCTTCACGAGCTCGGCTTCCATGTCGACCCAGGGCGCGTAGCAGCGCTCGGCGAGCGTGCGGGGGTCGTCGTTGAGCAGCTTGTAGAGGATCTTGAAGCCGAGGTGGCTCATCCCGATGTCGTAGACATCCGGGAAGGCGAGGCAGACGCGCGCCTCGACCGCGGACCAGTCCTTCACGACCGAGCCGACCTCGCCGCCCGCGTACCGCGCGGGCTTCTCGACCTGGTCGAGGAAGGAGGCGTACGGGTGGCCTGAGAGGAGGGGGAGGCTGTCCATGGCGCCTCGCGCGTAGCATGGCCGGGGTTCGCCGGCATCCGCCGAGCGCCCGGCGGCCTCGGCAAGGAGCCCCGGCACGCGCGCCCCCTCCGCGTCGCGGCCATGGCCATGGTCGTGGCCGTGGCCATGGTCGTGGCCGTGGTCGTGGTCGTCGCCGGCTGACGTGACCGTGGACGTATGCACTCCCATCCACGAGGGGTGCTGGCTAGCTCGCCCGTCAGAAGGCGGCTGCCAGTCCAGGGGCCGTCCTGGCCGTGGTCGTCCACGTCGACGTCTGACCGTGTACGACCGCGTTCACGTCACCTCCATGTCGACGTTCACCTCCACGTTTGCGCTCCGCCGGTGGATACGCGGCAATGCCCGGGAGGTCGCGACGCGTCGAGTCCGTTTGCCAGGGCCGGAGAAGCGCGATGCCGCCTCCATGATTTCTCCGTGCGTGTCGGAAAGTTCATCTTCCGTGCCGCCGAGATGCCGGTGGCGCGGCACCCCTGTGCGCCAGTAGAATGACGAGCTTGCAAACTTTGGATGAAGTCAACGGCGGAAAATACCGACATGCTTAAACGCACACGCTTTACCGGGCCCAATCGATCCATCTCCCTCGTCATTTTCGGACTGAGCGTTGCCTGCGGCCAGGCACCGGACCGGCTGCCCGTGATGCCCGAGGACGGCGCTGGAGGCTCCGCGGTGGGTGGCGGCTCCGCGACAGGCGGCGGCTCGGCGGCAGGCGGCGGCTCGGCGGCAGGCGGCGGCTCCGCGACAGGCGGCGGCGCGAGCGACGGCGGCGGCACGAGCGACGGCGGCGGCTCCGCGACAGGCGGCAACGCGAGCGACGGCGGCGGCTCCGCGACAGGCGGCGGCTCCGCGGTCGGCGGCGGCTCCGCGACAGGCGGCGGCGGCGCGGGGACGGGTGGAACGAACGAGCCCGGCACCGTGGGGACGGGCGGGACCGGGGACGGCGGGGCGCCCACGACGAGCACGTCGACCGGAGGCTCGAGCGACGACGGCACCACGCCGACGGCTCCATCGTTGATCGGGGATGTCGCGTTCTCGACGCCGAGCCAGACCTTCAGGGATCAGATCCAGGTGGGAATGACCACGACCATCGCGGGGGCCGAGATCCGCTATACGGTCGATGGACAGCTGCCGACCGCGGCCTCCACGCTGTACACGGGCGAGCCCGTGATCCTCACGGCCACGACGCAGCTCCGCGCGCAGGCGTTCGTGGAGGGCGCCGCGAGCGGCTCCGTGAGCACGGGCATCTACATCGCGCGCACCGTTGATGCGATCTCCGATATCCCCATCATGGTCGTGGACGGTTACGGCAAGGGCAAGCCGACCGACAAAGAGGTCTACTTCGACGCGGCGGTGATGATCTGGGAGCCGGTCAACGGGGTGGCCTCGATGGCCTCGCTGCCCACGCTGGCGATGCGCGGGGGCTATCACGTGCGCGGCCAGTCGTCGCGCTCCTTCCCGCAGACGCCGTACAAGCTCGAGCTGTGGGACAACGACGACGAGGACCTCGACTACGAGATCCTCGGCATGCCCGCCGACTCGGACTGGGCGCTGATCCCGCCCTACTACGACCGCACGTTGATCCGCAATCCGTTCACCTACACCCTCGGCCGGGACATGGGCCTGGAGGCGCCGCGCACCAGGTTCGCCGAGGTCTACCTGAACTACGAGGCGCGCCCCATCGGCGAGGCGGACTATCAGGGCATCTACTGGGTCTCGGAGACCATCAAGAACAACAAGGTGCGCACCGATCTCAAGCAGCTCGACGAGGACGACCAGGAGCTGCCCAAGATCAGCGGCGGCTACATCTTCAAGTTCGACCAGGCGGCCGCCGAGGAGCCGAAGCTCCTCTGCACCGGCTCGGAGCCCCTCCCGTCGTTCGGGGGCTTCGGGGGGCCGCGCCCCGGCACGGGCGGCACCTGCTGGATCGATCTCGAGGTGGTGGACCCCGATCCCCTGAACGAACAGCAGAAGACCTGGTTGACGCAGTACATCCAGGCGTTCCACGACAGCCTCCACCAGACGCCGATCGGCGATTATACGGCGCACATCGACGTGCCGTCGTTCATCGATTACCTGATCATCAACGAGCTGACGCTCAACGTGGACGCGTACGTGCGGAGCGCCTACTACTTCAAGGATCGCAACCAGAAGCTCAAGGCCGGCCCGCTGTGGGACTACAACTTCGCGCTCGGCGGCGTGGGCGCCCAGGACGCGACGCCGCAATCGGCGTCCGACACCGGCTGGCGCTTCAGCGGCCAGAGGAACGTCAACAACTGGTATCAGAAGCTCACCGCCGATCCGGCCTTCATGGCGCAGGTGAGGGCGCGTTACACGGAGCTTCGCCAGACGCTCCTGTCCCAGGCCGCGATCGAGCAGCGCATGGACAGCCTGAGCGGCCCGCTCGCGCGCGCCGTGGTCCGCGATTTCGAGCGGTGGCCGGTGGCGAGCATCATCCGGTCGAGCACCGGCTTCCTCGGCGGCCCCACCGAGCCGACGTGGGAGGGCCAGCTGCAGGTCATGCGCGACTTCCTCATCGAGCGGCTCGCCTGGATGGACACCAACTTGCCGTGACACGGCACGAGGGTGACGGCGGCCCGAGGTAGGGAGACCTGGGCCCTCGGCGCCCCCGGCCCCGGCCGAGGGGCGACGGCGGCGGCACCCAGCACCCCTGCGGGAGGTGCCGCCGGGGGCCCGCGACGGAGCGGGTCCGTTGCAGAGGGCCTGCCGCAGGGGGGTCTGCAACGGATCGACCTCCTCCGGAGGGCTGGCCGCAGCACGTGCGCGATGCTGGACGAGCGCGCGATCCAGGCGCGGAGCGATCGCGACGGTGCCGCCTCGTCCGGGCTCGGATGGCTGACGCGGGTCGATCGCCGCCAGGGCAGCGCGAGGACCCGCATGGGCTATGCTCACGCCGTGCGCGAGCGTGACCCCCACCACGTGGCGATCGATCGAGAGCTGCACGTCGAGTACCGCGATCCCAGCGACTTCGATCGGATCGCGTTCGCCCTGCGCGCGCTCGACCGCCTGCGACCGAAGCGGATGACGGTGGCCGTCTACTCGGCCGTCTCCACGCTCCGCGTCGAGCGCGGCCGCAACCTGCAGCGCGGCGAAGGGGGCTCGTGGGCGATCGTCGGCATCCCCCCGCACGCGAGCCGCGAGCACATCGCCTATGCGCTCGCAGAGCTCGCCGGCGTCGAGGCGGTGCCCTACGCAGTGCAAAGCCTGCTCGCCGCCGAGCGCGCATCCGACGCCTAGGACCGCGCCGCCCAGGCTCGCAGTGCGCGGCAGCGAGCACGGGCACCGACGCGGCAGCGAGCACGGGCACCGACGCGGCAGCGACACGGCACCGACGCGGCACCGACGCGACCCCGGTGCAGGATCGATGTGGGACCGTTCCTCACGGGCGTCGCCCCCGCCGGGCGGCCGGGACGCGCCCTCTCGATCCCCCACCCCGGCGACCATGCGACCCCCGCGAGATCCGCCGAGCCGGGAACGCATGGTGGATGGTATTGCGCCCCGTGCGAGAGGGAGACAGTCTGCTCCCGTGCCAGCCAGGATCCGGCAACAGATCGAGCACCACCGCGCCCTGAGGGCCGTGTGGAGCGTCATCGTCAGCCTGGATCGTCACAACGCGCCGCGGGCCGCGAGCGCGATGGCCTTCGACGCGTTCCTCAGCCTCATCCCCCTCGCCGCCTTCGCCGGCTACGTGCTCAGCCGGAGCTACCAGCGGTCGGAGGTGATCGTCGGCCCGATCCTGCAGGCCGTGCCCCCGGAGGTCGCGGCGCTCGTCTCGGAGGAGCTCATCCGGCTCGCGCAGTCGTCCGCGGTCGCCCCGATCAGCCTCACCGGTTTCCTCTGGCTCACGTCCTCCGGGCTCTCGACCGCCATGGGCGTGTTCGACACCATCTACAACATCCGCGAGCGCCCCTGGTACGTGCGCAGGGCCATCGCGGCGGCGTGCGTCGTGGCCAGCCTGGCCGTGGTGCCCGTCGTGGCCGGCGTGGGCGTGCTCATCGGCTCGCTCTCGGGCTCGCTCGGCGCCCGCGTCGTCGCCTTCGCCCTCCCCGCAGGACTCGTCATTTGCATGGTCGCCGCGTTCTTCCGGATCTCGATCCAGCGCCCGAACATCGAGCGCCGCCGGATCTTCCCGGGCGCGGTGCTCACGGTGGTGCTCTGGGCGATCGTGTCGACCCTCTTCTCCCTCTACGTCGCCACGCTCGGCCGCTACGCCACGTTCTACGGGAGCCTCGCGACCGTCGCGACCTTCCTCTTCTGGCTGTGGCTGCAGGCGCTGGCCCTGCTCATCGGGGGCGAGCTGAACGCGCGCCTCGAGCGCGAGCGGGACGGGGTGATGTCGATCCCGCCCCCAGGCAAATGGAGCCCGCTCTCGCTCGCCGATCTGCCCGAGCCCTCCCCGCCCACCCGGCGCTCCCCGCCCCCCGCGAGCCCCCTGCTGCTCCCGAGCGCGCCGCCCCTCCCGAGCACACCGCTGCTCCCGAGCGCCACGTCCCCCACGAGCACCCCGTCCTCCACGAGCACCCCGTCCTCCACAAACACCCCGTCCTCCACAAGCACCCCGTCCTCCACAAGCACCCCGTCCTCCACAAGCACCCCGTCCCCCACGAGCACCCCGTCCCCCACGAGCACCCCGTCCCCCACGAGCGCCATCCCGCCCTCGATCACCCCGCTGCCCCCGAGCGCCACGCCGCGCCCGAGCGCCACGCTCCCCCGCCGCGCCGCGGCGCGGCTCGGTGACGACGAGGGCGCGGACGAGGACGAGGAGCGCGGCGCCCCGGGCTCGGCGCCAGAGCAGCGGGTCGCAGGATAGGCGCGCAACGGCGACCGCGCGCTGAAGGACGGACGATCGTCGCACGACCGCTCGGCTCGGCACGGGCAGTGAAAGCTCCGTCGCTCGTTCGCCGCTCGGCGGCTCACCCGGCGCGCATTCGCACGGTGGGTGCGCGCGCTTCGCGCAGAGAGATGTCGAGGGCGGGCGTGAGGGGGAGCGGTCGAGCGTGCACGCGCACTACGGAGCGGGAGGGGACGGGGGTGGCAGCCGACACCCCACGCCTTCTCCAGGAGATGCCGGGCTGTACTTCCTCGGGCCGCTGCACGAGCTGGTCGCCGTCGGCCTGCACCGCCCGGCGCTGGAGGCGCTGTGCGCGGGACAGCGCGACCTCGAGGAGCCGCCGATCGACCGCGCCTACCTGCTCAAGATCCTCGACGAGGAGATCTCCAGGCAGTTCGGCCAACCGCTCCGGCCGCTCGTCGAGCTCGTGCTCAACGCCGCCGACGCCGCCCGCGCCCCGCAGCCGGTCGTCGAGGTCACCGTCGCCGACGGGCGGGTCGACGTCTGCGATACGGGCGCCGGCATGGGGCTCCGGGCAATCCTCTCACGGCTGCTCATCCCGTTCGCGACAGATAAGCGGCCCGGGATCGATCTCGGGCGGTTCGGGGTCGGGTTCTTCTCCGTGCTCGGCTTCGGGCTCGCGCACCCGGAGAGCTTCAGCCTACAGCTCACCACCGGCGACGGCGTCGAGGGGTGGGCGATCCGCGTCGTGGCCTGGTCCGGCGACGACGAGGCCTGCGCCGCGGACGAGCCGGCCGCAGAGGAGCCCGGGCGCGCCCGCGGCCGCGCGTCGGTCGAGCTCACCTCCGCGCTGATGTGCTCCGTGCGCCGCATCGCGCCGTTGCTCGGCACGCGCGTGCGCGTCACGTCGGCGCAGCTCGAGGCGATCGCGGTCCGCGCGTACCTGCGCGACGCGCTGCACTTCTTCCCGGCGAGCCGCGCCCTCGTGCTGCTCGACGGCGCCGCCTTGAACGACGGCCGGCTGATCTCGGGAGGACAGCTCATCGAGGAGCCGATCGCGCACCGCGCCGGCCGGGCCCCCGGAAGCGCGCGCGGCCCGGTCGGCGAAGCGCGCGGCGGTCCGGTCGGCGAGGCGCGCGGCGGTCCGGTCGGCGAGGCGCGCGGCGGTCCGGTCGGCGAGGCGCGCGGCGGTCCGGTCGGCGAGGCGCGCGGCGACGGGCTCCTCGCGCGGTTCCACCTCGGCGGGCGAGGGCTGCTCCCGAGCATCTCGGCGGCCACGTTCCACGCCGGGGTCAAGGTCGACGCGTGCCTCGCCCTTGCGGAGCTCGCGCTCATCGATTTCCCCGGCGTGGTGGAGCTGACCGAGGGGCGCGACGCGCTCAAGGTCGGCCCGGAGTTCACCGAGGTTGCGGCGGCCTTCCACCGGCGGCTGATCCAGCTCGCCGTGGCGCGCGGCGAGGGCCGCCGCGCGCGCGACCGGCTCGCCGAGGTGGCCGCGCAGATCAGCGCGCTGATGCTGCAATCGGCCGGCTGGGACGAGGTGGCCAAGGACGTCGCCGCTGCCCTGCTCGGCCCGGGGCGCTGCATGGTGACGGCCGAGCGGCGCGAGGCGCTGCTCGGGTTCCTCGGGCCGAGCGTGGCCGAGCGGCTGTTCGTGCCGGAGAGCTTCTGGGCCGAGCGCGAGTGGCAGCCCCACCTGCCCGGCGAGCGCGAGCTCCTCGAGGAGGAGCTCGACTTCGATCCGCCGGAGACGCTCTCGACGCTCGCGCGGCGCCGGGCCGACCTCGCGGGCATCCCCCTGCTCCTCGCCCGCGCGCCGAACCCGCACACGACCCTGGTCGCCCTCTGCCGGAGCCGGCCGCTGCCGGGCGCCGCCGGGAGCGCGGCGGCGGCGCGCGGGATCCCGGGCGCGCTCCCGCTCCCCCGCGTCGCGGAGCGGCGGCCGGCCGGCCCGCTGCCGTGCCTCGGGACGCGCCGCCTCCTGCTCATCCGCGACGACAGCGCGGCCGTCCGGCGCCCCGCGGGCTGGAGCGACTGGTACGCCCTGCGCGCCGCCTTCGATCGGGCCTCCGGGGTGCGCGAGGCCGATCTCGAGCGCGATCTCATCGTCGGCGAGCCGGTGGACGACGCGGCAAGCGCCGCGCTGGGGGCCGGCATCTGGACGTCCGGAGGCGAGCCATGAGCCAGATCTCGTACGGGCTTTTCTCGGAGCTGCTCCTCGTGCGGATTCACGGGCGCGCCGAGGCGTACCTCCAGGCGAGCGGCGCCGCGCGGAGCGCGATCGTCGCCGCCTGCCGCAGCGAGGCCACGGTGCCGGACCTCGCGCAGCGGATCCTCTCGCGCACCATCTACGCGCAGGCGTCGTCGCGCGTCGGTCCGCTCCGCGAGCTCCTCCAGAACGCGCTCGACGCCTCGCCGCCCGGCGCCCGCATCGACGTCCGCTCGAGCGAGGACGGGCGCGAGATCTCGGTCACCGATCACGGCCGCGGCATGACCCGGACCGAGCTCCTCACCGACCTGCTCGTCCCGTTCCGGAGCGGCAAGGCGGGCGAGCCCGACGCGATCGGCGAGCACGGGATCGGCTTCTTCTCGGCGCTGGAGATCGCGCCCTGGATCGAGGTGGTCACCGCGACGGCGACCGACGGGCACCGGCTGCTCGTGGCGCCGCTCGGGGCGGGGCCGCGCTACGAGGACTTCTCGTGGACCCTGCTGCCGCTGCCCCGCCTGCCCCCCGCGCCCGCCCCGGCGCTCGCCGGCGACGGGCGCGCGCGCGGCCCCGCGCCGCAGCGCCGCAGCGCGACGGGCACCTCGGTGCGGCTGTCGCTCGCGCAGCGGGTCTCGCGGCCGGCGCTCGCCGCGGAGGTCGCCGCGGCGGTGGGGCTGGTCGATCCGAACGTCGCGCGGATCTACGTCGACGGCGCGCTCGTCAACACGGCGCGGGGGCGCCTCCGGCGCGCGGCGGAGGTGCCGATCGCGCTCTCGCCGTCGGGCGAGGTCCTGGGCGCCCTCGAGCTCCTCGTCGGCCGCGGCGACGGCATCGAGCCGCAGCTCACCATCACCCAGAAGGGGCTCACGGTCGCGACGCGGATCGATCCCTTCCCCGGCCCCGAGCTCGGGCTGCACCGCGAGATCGCGCGGGCGATCACCGCGGCCGGCTTCGGCCTGGTCGCGGAGCTGCCGATCGGCGTGCCGCTGAACAAGGGCCGCTCGGCGGTCGCGGCGACCGCGGCCGCGGCGGTCGAGGCGGCGATCGTCGCCGCCTTCGAGCGGTTCATCCTGCGCGACGCGCTCTACGATCGCGAGCTGCTGCGCGCGGTGGATCACCGGCTCTCGTCGGTGCTCGACCGGCTCGTCGCCGCGGCGCTGCTCGGCGAGAGCATCACGATAGCGTCGGCCCAGCGGGTGGACGAGCTCGACCCTGCCGCGCGCACGCCCACGGTGGCGGCCCCCGAGCAGGTCATCCGGTTCGCGAGCGGGCTGCTCGACGCGCCGCTCTTCCGGTCGATCGTGGTCGACGCCGGCGGCCAGCGGGCACAGGCGGGCGCCGCGGGGGCCGCGCCGCCGACGCGGCCGGGCCAGCTCCAGTGGAGGAGCGTGCCGCTCACGCTGCGCGAGCTCCTGGAGGCCCACCGGGCGGGGGTGCTCCGGCCGCTCGAGGGCGCTCCGTTCCAGGAGGCGCGGCGCACCGCGCGCTGGCACCCGGGCGCCCCCCACCCCGCGCGCGAGGCCGCCTTCGGACGGGAGGCGCCGTTCGCGCGGCCCGGGGAGCTCGTGTACCTCGCCATCGACGAGCCGCTCGCGCAGGCGTTCTGGCGGCGGCTCGTGACCGAGGGCGCGTCCGCGCAGCCCCTCGCGGCCGCCGCGGCCGGGGCCGCGCGCGCGTCGGGGGCGGCGTGCCCGATGCCTCGCACCTCGCGCGAGGTGCTCCTCAAGCTCGCGGCCGACGTGCCCGGCGTGCGCGCGGTCGTCGCGGCCATGACGGTGCTCGAGCGGCTCGACGCGGCGATCTCGGAGGCCGCGGACCTGCCGACGTCGCCGATCTGGGTGCACCAGGACCTCTACGGCCCCGACGAGATGGCGCACACGGACGGGAGCGGCATCAGCGTGAACCTCGCCTCGGCGCGGGTGCGGGCGCTGCTCACCGCGGTGCTCGTGCGCGACGACGCGATCGCCTTCAGCGCGCTCATCGACCTCCTGCTCCACGAGAAGACGCACGTGTCGCTGGCGAGCTACGTCCCGCGCCCGACGGCCGAGCACGGGACGAGCTTCTACCGGCGCAAGGACTGGATGCGAAGGCGGCTGCTCTCGGCGATCGCGAGCGGCGCGGTGATGGACCCGATGCGGTGGCTCGCGGTCGCGCGGCGGGGGCTCGGGAGCGCGGCGCTGCCGGCGCCGGCAGAGCTGTCACGGGTGCTGCTGTCCGGCGCCGCTGCGGCCTGAGGACCGGACGGACAACCTGACCCGGACAACCTGACCCAGGTTGGACAAGCCGGACAACCTGACCCAGGTTGAACAAGCAGTGAGCACCCGACCCAGGTTGCCTGCGCTGAGCACCCGACCCAGGTCGCTGAGCACCCGACCCAGGTTGCCTGCACCGCCGACCCAGGTTGCCTGCGCCGACCCAGGTTGATCGCGCCGCGCCGCGATCCGCGTCGCAATCCCGGTTGGCTGCACTGTATCGCGGGTTGGGGCAGCGCCACACGCCGGCCCAGCATGGCGGAAGCTGGCAGAAGCCGGCGGCCGCCACCCACAGGCCGAGGCAACTCCTTGAAATGATTCACGCCACTCCACGGCGCGGCGCTTGTCTATGTGCTCCGACCATGAGCCAGCCTCGCGAGATCGCTCCAGGCGCCACCTACCTGGTCACCCGGCGCGTTCTGCGCCGACACCTCCTCTTTCGCCCCGATGCGGCCATCAACCAGCTCATGCTCTACGTCCTTGCTGTCTCGGCCCGCCGCTACGACGTCGAGGTTCATGCCTTCTGCATGATGTCGACGCATCTGCACCTCGTCGTGACCGATGTGCATGGCGTCCTGCCGCGATTTTTGCAGTTCTTCCATCGCATCGTCGCGCTCGGCACCAAGGTGTTGCGGAAGTGGGAGGGGCCGGTATGGGACCATGAAGCCACGAGTGTGGTACGGCTGCTGACGCAGGCGGCGGTGGTGGAGAAGATCGCCTACGTCCTCGTGAACCCTGTGGCCGCTGGCCTCGTCCGGCATGCGAGCGAATGGCCGGGCGCCAGGGTGGACGTGGGTGAGATCGGCCGTGGCGTGCTGCACGCGGCGCGTCCCTCGGTATATCTCGATCCAAAAAATCCGCAGTGGATCGAGGAAGCAATGCTCCCACTCGCGCTTCCGCCGGGCATCGACCAGGACAACGCGGACGGCTTTCGCCATCAGGTCGCCGCTGAGGTCGAGCGACAGGAAGCGCTGGCCCATGCGGAGGCGGAGCGGCAAGGGCTTGGTTTCCTGGGCGCCGATCGAGCCAGCGAGATCCCCCCCTATGAGCGGGTCACGAGCTTCGAGGTGTTGCGCAAGTGTAATCCGACGTTCGCAGTCGGCCGTGAGCAGGGTGACGCGCGGCGAACCGCTGCGGCTGCTGTGCGGGCGTTTCGCGCCTCGTACCGCGCGGCGCTGGAACGATGGCGTGCCGGCGTGCGCAGCGCCCTGTTCCCGGCGGGGACGTGGTGGATGCGTACGTTTCACGGCGCCAGCGTGAACGACGTGGTGCTCTCGACGTAGAACCGCTCACCGGAGCGTGAGCGAGACGGGCAGTGGCGAGCGACAGCTTCGGCGTGTCGTCGTGAGGTTGTGCGTTCGCAGAAGTAGGAGCAGGCGACAGAGCCTCCACACAGCATTGAGCGAATGGGCACGCATGCGTCGTGCCGCGCTGAGCATGGGCGACGAGGCGCGGAGACCGGGTCGCTGGAGGTTGTCAGGGCCGACTGGGGCCGTTCCATACCGACGGGCGAGCCGCGGTCGATGGCTCATCGTAGGTCGGGTCGGCCGGAGTCGACCTGGTTCGGCCGGAATCAGCCTGGGTCGGGTCGGCCGGGCCGGCCGAGGTCAACCTGGGTCGGCCGAGGTCAACCTGGGTCGGGTCGGAACCCGGCCAACCCGGGTCGGGTCGGCCAACCCGGGTCGGGTCGGCAAGGTCAACCTGGGTCGGGTCGGAACCCGAGTCGGCCAACCCGGATCGGGTCGGCATCAGTTCACTTCGGCGTGAGACCAGGCGAAGTCGCCGACCAGACGCAGATAGTATCCGCCGTCGCAGGCGGGGGGATAGCTCGAGGGCGACACCCACGTGTTCAGGACGCTGACTCCGTTGAGCTCGACCGTCGTCATGTTCCACGATTGCAGGTTCGAGCTCGCAGCATCGAAGAACACGCAGGTATCGACGGGACCGTCGCTCACATAAGGGAGGGTCACGTGCGCCGCCGACTCGCAGCCCGCGGGTACGCAGGTGGAGCACACCCCGCAGTCCGCTTCACAGGACTGGCAGCTCTCGAGCGCAGAGCACGTGCTGTCGCCGCAGCTCCCGGGGTTGGCCGCCACCAGAGGCGCCGCCGTGGCGAGATCCGGCAACGGGCCGATCTTGCGGCTGAGCTGATCTTGCTGCGGCTTCCCGGTATTCACGAGCAGATCGCGCACCTGTTGCGGCGTGAGCGGCCCTGACGCTTGCCGCGCGACGCCCTGCAGCACGGCCACCGCGCCGCTCACGATCGCGGAGGCGCTCGACGTTCCGGAGAACGTCGCGGTGTAACGGTCCCGCTCGCCCAGCGTCCCACTGTAGAGCTGGCCGTCGCCTCCCGTCGTGACCACGTTCTGTCCCCAGGCATGGACGTCCACGCGGTCGCCGCTGTTGCTGGAGCAGTTCGGGCCGCGTGAGGTCGACAGGCTCGCGCCCACCATCAAGGCGCCGGAGTCCCGGACGGCCCGGTCGAAGGCCCCACCGTACGTCGGGTGGTCCAGATCCACCGAGCCGTTGCCAGCCGCCTCGACCACCATGATCCCGTTGGCCGTCGCCGTCTGGATCGCGTCGAACGAGGCCTGGAAGAACTCCATGGGAACGTAGTTGCACTGGGTGGTGTTGCAGCTGCACGTGGTCGTGCTCGGGCCGCGAGAATGCACCTCGATGAGCACGACGTCGCCGGCCGTGAGCTGCGCGGCAGCCAGCGCGATCGCGGGCCCGACGTCGATGCCCACCCAGCTCGCGTAGCCGATGCCCGCGAGCGGCGCGACGCCGGTCACGCCGAAGCCGTTCTCCTGCCCGACCAGGACGCCAGCCACGGCGGTGCCGTGGTCCGCGCCGCCAGGGCTCGGCGCGGGCGCGTAGAAGAACGGCGCCGGGAGGTCCTCGTGATCGGGGACCCAGTATCGCTCCACGTCGATGATTCGAACGTCCTCGCCACGGCCGCCCGGGAGCAAACGCGCCTCGGCCACCCCCATGCCGTTCTCGTCGCTCTCCACGTAACCTTGCATGGACGTGAAATCCGGCGTGCTCGCGTCCAGGGCCACGACGCCGGCGCTCGCCTCCGGGGCCGCGGTCGCGGGCTCGGGCTTCGGCTGCACGTAGGCGATCTCCACGCTGGGGTGGGCGTTCAGCGCCTCCACCAGCTCGACCAGCGCGCTCCGCGGGCCTCCCGACCAGGGGGCGTCGAAATAGAGCGACAGATCCGCGAGCCGCCTCGAGCTCCGCTGCTCGCCGCTCGCCTTGAGCGACGCGAGCCGCGCCTCGGGCAGCGGAAACAAGGACTTGAGGCCCATCGATCGCTTCGCGAGGAGCGCGGTGACGCTGCCCAGATCACGCGACAGCTGATCGGCGTCGAGGCCGCTCGCAGCGCTCGAGAGATCGCCGATACCAGGGCTGCTCAGCGTCGAGCCGCGAAGCTGAACCCCTGTCCCTTCGTGGAACTTGATCACGACGCGGACGTCGGAGACGTCCTCCGGGATCCACGCGGACGCTCGCGACTTGTCCGGAACCGCCCGCAGGCCTCGAGCCGGCGCGCTGGCCGGGCTCCCGGCGACCATGGGCTGCGACACCCCGGCGACCGGCTCCGCATCGCCGCAGCCCAGGGCGCCGGCCGAGATCCCCAGCAGCAGCGCGTGCAGGGCGCGACGCAAAGAAACATGACGAGACACGATGTTGGAGTGCTTGGTTTGATTGACTGGCATCACGGCATCAAAAGCAAGGGTGGACGATTTCCTGTTCGAGGGCGAACAGAGGACCGCCGCGCCTGTCCTCGGCAGCGTTGAGTCTCGGGCTCAAGGAGCCTTCGGAGACAGAGGGGCCTTCGAATACGAACAAAGCAGGGTCCGGGCGCGCGTCTGGGCGTCACCCTGGCATCACGGACACCTGCGCCGCGCCCTGCTGGATGCTGCCGAGGCGCTCGCGACGTTCGGAGCAGACTTGTCATGGCGATCGGGCGCTGTCAAGCGACCGGATGCCAGCATCCGCTTCATACTTCTTGACATTTCACGAGCAGCGCGGGGGTCACTCGCCCATCTTCTCCTCGTACTTCGCCGCGATGTCGTGCTCGCACAGGAACTCGATGGTCACGCCGATCTTCGAGAGCGCAGCGCGCCACCCCCACCACTTGCTGTCGAAGGACTGCAAGATCGGCGGGTGCTCGGCGTGCGCGGCGGCCACGGCGAGGAATTTTCGATCCGAGCGATCATAGACGATGCCCCCCGGCGGCCTCGGCAGCTCGACGAAATCCTCCTCGTCGTCCGGCGTGATCGGCACGCGCGTGACCTTCTCGCCGCCCCACTCGTGCGTGAGCAGCCACTTGAGGAAGGCGTCCCCCGGTCCGGGCTGGCCCCTGGCGCTCAGGTTGGCGCGGTACTCCGCGACGATCCGCCCGCCGTCATCGATGAAGACGTGCCCCCTCGCCATCACGGCCTGAAGCGCCCTGGCGCTCGCCACGGTGCAGGCCGCGGACACGCCCGGGTTCGCGCCGTTGGCGGTCATCGTCACGTTCGTGTCGACCACGCAGCGCAGAGGCACCCGGGTCACGAGGATCTCCCCTTCCGCATTCGCCTGGCCTGAGCCTCCGTCCGGGCGACGAGATCGTCCATCTCGTCCCCGAAGAAGCCGTCCGGCCAGTTCCGGATGTTGCCGTAGTCGTCGACGTCCAGCTCCTCGATCCGGGCGCTCGCGTCCTCGGTATGGACGAAGTAGAGCGCGGCGTCGTCCTTCGAGAGCTCCTCCTCGGCGATGCGCCGCTGGAGGCGCCGCAGGAAGTGCTCGGAGTGGCTCTCGACGATGAGCTGGCAGTCGCGCGCCTCGCCGTCCTCGCGGGCGCGGATCGCGTCGATGAACAGGTCGGCCAGCTCGGCCTGCACGCGCGGGTGCAGGTGCATCTCGGGTTGCTCGAAGATCACGATCGAGCGCCGGGGCACGTAGAAGCACTCGACGATCACCGGCAGCACGTGGCTCACGCCGAAGCCCACGTCCGAGAGCTTCACCTCCGGGCGCCTCGCGCCCGTCCGCACGAGGACCTCGTACTCCTTGCGGTGCTCCCCCAGCGCCTTGACCTGGAACTCGTGGATCAGCCCCATGCTCCGCAGCCGCTCCGCCACGGCCTGCGCGAGGGGCATCGGCCTCTGCCTCCCCTCCCAGTGGAAGGCCCGGTCGCCGGCGGCGAGGATCGCCTCGATCGCGCGCTCGCCGCGGGCTCCGACGTGCTCCGGGATCTCGCCGGACCAGAGGTGGTGCCGCCTCGGGACCTCGCGGAACGGCCCGACGTAGAACACGCCCTCCAGCAACCGCTCGAGCTCCAGCGCGAGGTCGGCCGTGAAGGCGGCGTTCTGGTAATACGCGGCGACCTCGTCGGGGAAGCCGTAGAAGCGAACGGGCGCGGGCAGCGCCGAGGCGTGGCCCTCGCGGCGCGCCAGCGCATAGCGAGAAGACGAGAGATCGAACTCGGCCTTCCTGCGGCGCTGCCTGGCCCCGGACCGCTCCGTGACGGCGAGATCGAGGACCCCGGCCCCACCCCTCCGCAGCTCGTAGCGGAAGGACTCGGTCCAGGGTTGATGCCTCTCGTCCGCGACGAGGCGCGCCCCGAACTCGAGCTCATCGCCCGCGTACGCCGCGCCCGAGAGCGGGTCGCGGATCTCGAGCGGCCGCTCCAGCGACCACCGGAGCGTGAACTCGACCGGCCGCGAGACGTCGTGTCCGTGCACCGTGTCTTCGTACGTGCCGACCTCCACGAGGCCCCGGCCGTCGCCGAGCTGCAGCGCGCGCTGCCGGTCCGGAGACTCGGCCGTCTGCTTCAGCAGCAAGAGCAGCTGCGGGACGCTCGTCTTGCCGGCGCTGTTGGTGCCGAAGAGCACGGTCAGCGGAGCCAGCCGGATGTCCCCCGAGTCCTGCCAGGCCTTGAAGTTCCTGAGTCGCAGCTTGGTCAGCATCTCCGTCTCCCGCTCGAACAGCCGCTGCTGGAGACCGGCCGGCCTCGGCGCGCCTGGCTCCGGCCCCGTCGCCCGGTCGTCGCCGCGCCGCGCTGCCCTCTCGTGGGGAGGAAGGGAAAGCAAAGCGCTTCGATGATGTCAACGGCGAACCGCCTCGTTCACCTCGGGAGGACAGGGCCGGAATGATCACGCGCTGGCCGGACGACCGGTCGAGGGCCCAGCGGCTCGGGGGGCCCGCGCGGGCGTCATGATCTCGCTGACACGCCGGCACAGCTCGGCACAGGCGCCGGGGGGAGCGGCATCGAAGGGCCGAGCGCTGGACGGGACGGGAGCGCTTCAGCGGGAGACGAGATCCTTCATCCAGGGCACGTCGCTGGCCATCGCCTCCTGGAGCACGCCGGCCCACTCCTGGTCGGTCATGCGCTCGAAGTTGTCGGTGATCTTCTGGAAGTACGACGAGGCGAGCCCCACGAACGCGCGCGGCGTGCCGCAGGGGTCGGCCGTCACGACCATGAGCCGCGGCAGGCCGGTGCCCACGTGCAGCACGCGGCCCACCGGCGCGCCGCCCTCGTCGGTCGGCTGCGTATGCACGTCGGCGATCGTCGGGTCCTGCTCCACGGCCTTCGACCGGTCGAAGAAGAGCTGCGCGTACCAGCCGTCGGCGCCCACGGGAGAGCCGCAGCCGTGCTGGATCCGGACGGCCTGGTTGATGAAATCGAGGTGCTCCTGCGTGAGGGGCACGCCGGCGCGCTCGTTCTCGGCCATCTCGCCGAGCGTCCGCGCGATGTCGTGGAGCTGCGAGAAGTACGAGAGCAGCCGCTCCTCGAAGTTCCTCGGCGCCCCCGACAGATCGAGCGCGCCGACGATCTCGCCGCCGTGCTCGGCCAGCTCCGCGATGCGCGCGAAGAACGCCGGGTACGGGTCGACGTACGCGTCAGGGAACTCGCAGGTGGCGCCGCTCGTGTACGACTGCTTGGCGTAGAGCAGCGTGTCGTGGCGGAGCTCGGCCCAGGAGGCGAGCTGGGTGTTCAGCAGGCGCCGGCCCCACGCCTCGGTCTTCGCCACGCCGGGCAGCCCCTCGCCGTCGCCGAGCGCCCGCGCCGGCGACAGCTCCCTGAGCGCGCCGAGCCAGCGGTTGTAGAGGTTCTTGCCCCAGAAGTCCGCGGGGTGCGCGTCGACGAGCACGCGCATCATGTGCAGGTCGGGCGCGTAGGAGAACCGCCCGAGCTCGGGCGCGAGGAGCTGGCCCGCCTGGTCGTTGCCCATCGCGGCGAACGCCGCGTCGAGCGGGCTCGGCATCATGCGCTTCACAGAGCCGCCCTGCACCCGGTCGTAGACCACGTTCGAGAAGACGTGCGAGTCGACCACGTACCGCTGGCCGAGCAGCGCGAAGCTCGACGAGAGGGGCAAGGTGCCCTGGCCCAGCCCGTTGATCATGATGTGGCTCGAGATCCGCTGCGTGCCGTGCCCCCCCTTCACGATGGCCTCGGCGATCCGCGCGTCCGGGACGCCGGCCAGGCCGGCGGCGTCGGAGAGCTCGAGGTCGGCGAGCAGGTCGTCGAGCTCCGGCAAGGTCATGTAGTCGCTCTCGCCGACGAAGGCCTGGATCGTGTCGTCGATGCGCTTGTAGCGCGCGACGGTGTCGGCCTCGGCGAGGGCGCGCAGCGCGTACGCGCCCTCGATCTGCCGCCGCTGGAGGACCTGGGAGCCGTCCGGCCGGGTCTCGAGGAAGCGGAAATCCACGCGGCCGAGCCACATCATGCTGCGGAAGTAGCGCTCGAGCTCGGGATGCATCTCGTCGACGTAGTGACCGCGGGGCTCAAACTGCGAGAAGTCCATGAGCCGCTCGGCGCCGAAGAGCTCCACCTCGGCCATGCCCTGGTGGGCCTCGGCGCCCGCGACGAGCGCCGCGATCTCCTCGGCGCTCGCGCCCGCGACCGGGGCGACGGGCTTGCCCTCGAGCAGCGCGAGCGCCACGGCCGTGAACAGGTCCGCGTCCACGCGCGCCTGGTCGCCGAGCGCGCCGGCGGCGCCCGCGGCGAGCCGCGCGCGCATGTCCTTCAGCATCTTGCCGAGCTCGGGCACGAGCGAGACGACCTCCACCTCCTTCAGGATCGCGTCGTACGAGCTGTGGACCGCGTGCAGGATGGAGTCCGCGGACACGTAGAGCGGCAGGTCGAGCGCGTAGATGCTCGCGTAGCCGTAGACGAAGGTCGGGAAGCGGTGGCTGTCCGCGATGACGAAGCCCTTCTCGGAGAGCGTCGCGAGCTCGGCCTCGCCGAGGGCGAGCGCGGTGCCCTGGAGGAGCGCGAGGCCCTCGGCGTCCGCCGGCGCGTAGGACAGGCCCGACGAGAAGGAGACGGCGTACTTCGAGGCGAAATCTTCGGCCGACATGCTCGCCGAGGCGTCGCGCTCCTCGAGCAGCGCGGCGAGCTCCGCCTGCTGCTCGGGCGCGAGCGGCGTGGTCGGCCCGGGCTCGGACGGCGTGGTCGGCCCGGGCTCGGACGGCGTGGTCGGCCCGGGCTCGGACGGCGTGGTCGGCCCGGGCTCGGACGGCGTGGTCGGTTCCTCTGTGCCCGAGACGCCATGCCCGGGCTGGCGCGCGTCGCCAGCACAGCCGGCGGCGAGGGTGGCGAGGAGCGTGACGATGGGAAAGTGAAGAAGCAGGTTGCGCATCGGGTTCCCCTTCCAGAGAACGCCCCGGACCCCGGGGCGACGGCGGTGCTGTGGGCAAAGATGGTGCCGCAGGCGGGGATGCCGGACCTGTCCCCTGCGACAGGGTGAGACAGCCCTGCTCCGGCCGGACCTGTAATGAGGCGCACCGGCGCGAACGACGCAGGCTTCATGATGCGCGCAACATCCCCCTTCGCCAGCGCACGAGGGCTCCTGCGCGCTCAGCCGATCTCCCGGCGATTCGGCTCGTCGGCCCCTCAGTTTCTGCCAGTTTCCGCGATCTGCGCGCCGGACCGGCCGATCGCGCAGGCGACGCATTCCGTTTCGACATGGCCAATTGCCAGCGCCTCTCGCGCTGTCAGCGGACCGGGCCAATGGGACGTGCCGTCGCGCGGAGGGGCGTGACGTCGGCGCGCGAGGTGGCTACAAGGGGCGCGGAGGTCACTGCCATGTCCATCACGTTCTACTACTCTCCGCAGTCCAGCGCCGGGCGCATCCGCGTGTCGCTCGCCGAGCTCGACGTTCCCCACGAGATCATCCGGGTCGACCTGCGCGCCGGCGACCAGAAGAAGCCGGACTTCCTCGCCCTCAACCCCAATGGCAAGGTGCCAGCCCTCGTGATCGACGGCACCCCGATGTTCGAGTCGGTGGCGATCCAGATCGCCCTCGGCGAGCGCTACGGCGTCGAGAAGGGTCTGTGGCCGGCCCCCGGCTCGCCCGAGCGGCTCATGGCCCTGACCTGGCTCGTCTGGGGCCAGGTCAGCCTCACCGGCGCCCTGTTCCACTACATGGCGAACACGAGCGAGTATTTCCCCAAGGAGATGCACAACGAGAAGCAAGCCGAGCAGGCCCTGACCGAGGTGCGCGACCTGCTCCGCATCCTCGACAGCCGCCTCGACGGCCGCCCGTACCTCACCGGCGAGCGCTGTACCCTGGCGGATCTCGACCTCGCGTCCGTGCTCGGCTGGGGCCTGCCGGCGGCCAAGATCGACTCCTCCGAGCAGAAGAACGTGCAGGGCTGGCTCGGCCGCATCATGGAACGCCCGGCCGTCAAGGCGGCGATGGTCGAGACCTGAGCCCGGGGGCGCCCCGCTCGCCGAGCGGGCGAGGCGCCCCCGCCTCTGCACCGCCTGCGCGGCCAGGACTGACGGTCCTCCACGCTGTCGGCGCGCTGCCGGGCACCGCGCCCGGGTGTCCTTGCGCGCGGCCGACACATGCTAGAACTCGGCCGCAATGACGGTCCTCCAGGTCGCCGACCTCAGCTTCGGTTACGGCGCCGACAAGCTGTTCCAGGGCATCACCTTTTCGCTGGAGCACGGCCAGCGCGCCGCGCTCGTCGCGCCGAACGGCGCGGGCAAGTCGACCCTGCTCCGCCTGGTCGCCCGGGAGCTCGTCCCGGACACGGGCTCGGTCGTGATCCGCAAGGGGGTTCGGGTCGCCTACTTCCGGCAGTCGCACGAGCTCCACGCCGCGGGCACGGTGCTCGACGCCTTCCTCTCCGGGTTCTCCGAGGTGCTCGAGCTGCGCCACGCCCTCACCGCGGCGCAGCACGCCGCCGCGAGCGGCAGCGAGGCCGATCTCGCCCGCCTGAGCGACCTCACGGACCGCTACCACATCGCGGGCGGCGACGACCTCGAGCGCCGCGTCGAGATCATCGCGGCCCACCTCGGGTTCAGGCCCGCGGACATGGACCGCCCCGTCTCGAGCCTGTCGGGCGGCGAGCGCGGCCGCCTGCAGCTCGGCGTCGTGCTCGCGATCGAGCCCGACCTCTTGCTGCTCGACGAGCCGACGAACCACCTCGACATCGAGACCATCACCTGGCTCGAGAAGCACCTCGCGGGCCTCGCCGGCGCGCTGCTCTGCGTCTCGCACGACCGCGCCTTCCTCGACGCCGTCTGCCCGAGCACGATGGAGCTGGGGCACCGGAGCTTCCGGGTCTACCCGCTCAGGTACAGCGACTACGCGGTCGCGCGCGAGGAGGACCTCGCCCGGGAGCGGGAGCTCGCCGAGCGGCAGGAGGCGTTCGTCGCGAAGACCGAGGAGTTCATCCGGCGCAACATCGCCGGCCAGAAGACGAAGCAGGCGCAGAGCCGGCGCAAGATGCTGGAGAAGCTCGATACCGTCGAGCGCCCCGAGGACGTGTGGGCGACGGCCGAGCGGGTCCGCTTCCGGTTCGCGCCCGCCCCGCGCAGCGGGGACATCGCGCTCGACGCGCGCGGCCTCGGCGCCTCCCGCGGCGGGCGCGCGCTGTTCTCCGGGGTCGATCTCCTGCTCCGGCGCGGCGACCGCGTGGGCGTCGTGGGGCCGAACGGGTCGGGCAAGTCGACGCTGCTCAAGCTGCTCGCCGGCGCGGGCGCGCCCGAGGACCAGGGCGAGGTGCGGCGCGGGACGAACCTGTGCCAGGGCTATTTCGACCAGCACCTCGGCTCGCTCGACCCGGCCCGGACCGCGGTCGAGGAGATCCGCAGCGTCCGGGCCGACATGAACGTCGACGCGACCCGCCAGTACCTCTCGCGCTTCCGGTTCTACGGCGACGACGCGCTCCGGAAGGTCCAGGGCTTCTCGGGCGGCGAGCGGAGCCGGCTCGCGCTCGCGAAGCTGCTGCTCGAGCCGCGCAACCTGCTCTTCCTCGACGAGCCCACGAACCACCTCGACATCCCGGCGGCCGAGATCCTCGAAGAGGCGCTCACGGGCTTCGAGGGCACGGTGGTGCTCGTGTCGCACGACCGGCGGTTCCTGGAGGGGGTGACGACCCGCATCGTGGCGGTGCGCGACGGGCAGGTGGACGTCTATCCCGGCGGCTTCCGCGACTACCGCGACCACCTGGAGAAGCTCGCGGCCGACGCCGCGCGCGAGGAGGAAGCGGCGCGCGCTCCGGCGCAGGGCGCGCGGGGCGGGCGCGGCGCGGCGCCCGCGGCGGCGCCGCGCGACGAGGCCCGGGCCGCGGCGGGCGACCGGAGCGGCAAGCCTGCGCGCGCGGTGCGCCGGAGCGGCTCGACGATGCCGCCGACGGGCGACGCGGGCGACGCGGCGGCGCGCCGGCGGGCGTTCGAGAGCGACAAGGCGGCGGCCCGGGCGGCGGAGCGCAAGCGCAAGCGGGTGAAGGAGCTCGAGGCGGAGATCGCCGCGGGCGAGTCGCAGCTTGCGGTGATGCGGGAGGAGCTGAAGAAGGATCCCGGTGGCGACTGGGCGAAGCTCGCGGAGGCGGCGCGCAAGGAGCAGGCGCTCGCGAAGCGCGTGGACGAGGCGATGGCCGAGTGGATGGCGCTGAGCGAGGAGCTCGGGGCGTCGGCGACGGCGGGGGGCGGGGCGTGACCCGCGCGGCGGCGGGCGGCGGGCGGCGGGGCGCGGCGGGCGGGGCGCGGGCGGCCCGCGCCCGCCTCGCCGCGCTCCTGCTCGCGCTGCTCGCCGCGGCGCCGGCGGTGGGCTGCACGGAGAAGGGCGACGACGGCACCACGCCGAAGCCGGCGTCGGCCGAGCTGCCGCCGCTGGAGCTGCGCGACGACACGGCGAACCTGATGCTCACGTGGATCGACGAGAAGGGCGACACCCATGTCGAGCTCCGCCCCGCCGATGTTCCGCCCGAGGGCCGCTCGCTCGTGCGCGCCATGCTCTCGGACCGGACGGAGGGCACGCGCGACGTCTTCTACATCGCGGATCTGACGCAGAGGCGCCCGGACGGGACGTATGCGGTCCGGACGATGCCGCGGCGGGCGTGGGAGTCGCTGCTGGAGAAGCGGCGCGCGGAGCACCTCGCGAAGACGGCGCCCCCGCCCGCGGCGCCGGGCCCCGGCGGCTCGGCCGGCGCCGGCGCGTCCGGCGCCCCGAGCCAGCTCGCCGGCCTGACGGTGATCATCTACGGCGCCTCGTGGTGCAAGCCGTGCCACCAGGCCGCGGACTACCTGCGCGCGAAGGGCGTCGCCGCGATCGTCAAGGACATCGAGGAAGACCCGGCCGCGGCCGCGGAGATGCAGGACAAGCTCGCGAAGAGCCACCAGCGCGGCGGGAGCATCCCGATCATCGACGTGCGCGGGCAGATCCTCGTGGGGTTCAGCCCGGCGGCGATCGACGCGGCGCTCGCGCGGGCGGCGCGCGGCGCGACGCTCTGACGCGGAGGCCTCTGCATTTTACCTCTTGCCGCGCGTGACGAAGGCTGTGCCTGCCCCCCTCGCTGCGATCGTGCTGCTTACCGCCGTCACGATCATGACCGGGGCCCACGTGCCCACCGTTGGCGACATGGGTGAGCTCCCGTCGGCGCTCCCCTCCTTCCATGTTCCTGCGGTCCCCTTCACGCTCGCGACCCTCCGCATCATTGCTCCCTACGCGCTCGCGATGGCCATGGTGGGGCTGATCGAGTCGCTGCTCACCGCGGCGGTCATCGACGAGATGACCGACACGCCGAGCTGCAAGCACAGCGAAGCTCACGGGCAAGGCTTCGCGAACATCCTGACCGGCCTCTTCGGGGGCATGGCGGGCTGCGCGATGATCGGGCAGTCGGTGATCAACGTGCGATCAGGAGGGCGGGGACGCCTCTCCACCCTGCTCGCCGGCGTCTTCCTCCTCTTCTTTGTCGTCGTCCTCGGCGACTGGGTTGCACGCATTCCGACCGGTGCGCTGGTCGCGGTCATGATCACCGTGTCGATCGGGACGTTCGACTGGAGGTCTCTCGGTCGGCTGCGGGTGATGCCGCTGAGCGAGACCATCGTGATGGTCTCCACCGTGGCGACGGTCGTCCTCACCCACGACCTGTCCATCGGTGTGCTGGTCGGCGTGCTCCTGAGCGCAGTGTTCTTCGCGCGTAGCGTCGGGAAGCTCGTGTCCATCGAGCGCACGGTGTCGCTCGATGGCCGGCGGGTCTACGTCGTGCGTGGCGAGCTCTTCTTCGTGTCGGTCGAGCAGTTCGTCGCTGCGTTCGACTACCGGGAGACGGTAAGGGAGACCGAGATTGACCTCACTCACGCTCACGTCTGGGACGCCTCGGCCGTCGCGGCGGTGGATCGCGTCGTCCTCAGGCTGCGGAGCCAGGGGGCACACGTCCGTCTGTCTGGTCTGAACGAGGCGAGCACGGCGTTGCTGGGACGACTTGCGATCTACGATCGGCCGGACGCCGTCCTCGCGAGAGGACACTGAGGCGAGGTCGGCCACGGGGCGCGCTGGACGAGAGAGGTGAATCGGTATGGCGGCGATCTCCCGACGCGCGCGACGCTGCTACGCAGAAGGCCTCGGCGGCCTCACCAGAGGGGCTCGCGTGGACGTGCCAGCGTCGCGCGCGCAACGTCACGCCCGTCGCGAGCGCGACACTACGGTGGCGTCAGGGCCGCGATGGGAGCGCCCGGGCATGTGGCAGGATGCAACGCCGCCGCCGGCGCGCGATGCGCGCTCCCGTGCTGCAGGCTGGTTCCCCTCGCCATCGCCGCCGTGTGTACGGCATGGCTGGAACGTGTTCAAGAGCTACTGGACGCTACCCCGCGTGCTCGGCACTCTCCGGCGGACATGCGCATCGGTGAGCGGTTGCGGAGCGCGCGCCAGGCGAAAGGGATCTCACTGCGAGCGCTCGGCGAACGAACCGGCTTCTCGGCGAGCCTCGATCCGCTCGCGCTCCCCCTCGCGTCGTGGTCGATCTGGGCGCCATCCCACGGAGCGCCAGGTCGTCCCGGTTATAAGCTGAAGACCTCTCTCGCGCGCGCCACCATCTCCTGGTCAGCCCCGCGGCGCCTCGACTAGAGTAGCGAGCCCCCTCTCGGAGATCTCATGCGCAGCGTCCCCGGTGCGGCTCCCCTCCTCCTCCTCGCGGCGCTCGCCGCGTGCGACCAGGCCGCTCCCGCCTCGGAGACACCGCGTGAGCAGACAGCAGCCCTCTCGCCCGCGACGGCGCTGCCCCCGGTGATCTCGACCGTCGCCTGGCCCGCGGCCGCCTCGCTCGACCGGGGCGCGCTCGCGGCGCTGCCGAGGAAGGCAGCCCACATGGCCATGAAGTCCCAGGTGCCGGTGCTCGTGCCGCCCCGGCGCGAGCTGCTCGCCGCGCCGGTCATCGTGACCCGACAGCACTGGACCTCGTTCTGGGCGAGGACCGAGGAGCTCACCGTCTCGCTCATGATGACCCGGCTCTCTCGCAAACATCCCAGCATTCCGCCGCTGCGTGGGGCCCATTCCGTGCGCGGCAAGCCCGCGCTCGTCACGGTGAACGAGGGCATCTGGAGCGCTGCCTGGGCCGAGAACGGCGTCTCGTATGCGCTGGACGTCGAGTGTGCGTCGCCGGAGGCGCCGCCCTGCGCCTCGGACGCGCTCGTGCGCGAGCTCGCCGCGGAGCTCGTGTACGTCGGCGGCGCCGGCGCGAGCGCGGCGGGAGGCCCGCGGTGACCGCGCAGCGCCGCCTCCGCCGCCCTCGGCGCCTCCTCCTCTCTCGGCGCTTCCCCCTCCCTCCGCCCCTCCCCCGGTTCGCGGCGGCGACCTCGCTGGTCGCCACCGCCGCGCTCGCGCTCCAGCCGGGCGCGGCGGCGGCCGAGCCGTTCTCGTACCACCCGGCCGGCGATCTCGTGCCGGGCTCGGGACAGGGGCGCGCCGATGACGTCGTGTATGCGCCCGGCATGCGCTTTCCCCTCGAGGAGGGCCCCGCGTTCGCGAACTCCCAGGTGTACAGCAAGGGTGGGAGCAACGGTCCGCGAGGAGGGCAGTGCGACGCGGACAACTACGCGTATCCGTGGCGCGACAACTACTGCGAATCGCGATCGTGGGCGATGCCGCTCTGCCCGTCCGGCGCCGGACACCAGGGGCAGGACCTCCGGCCGCCGACCTGCGAGGCGGGGAAGCACTGGGTGGTCGCCGCGGCGGACGGCACCATCACGAACGTCGGCAGGTACTCGGTGTACCTGACCGGGGACGACGGGACTCGCTACGAGTACCTGCACATGTCCCATGTCCAGGTCGTGACGGGCCAGGACGTGTCGCGAGGGCAGCGCATCGGGCGGGTGTCCAACGTCTTCGGGAGCACGACGACGACGATTCACCTTCACTTCAACCTGCGGCAGTCCGTGAGCGGCGTCGGCATGGTCTACGTGCCGCCCTACGCGTCGCTCGTGGCGTCGTACCAGGCGCTGCTCAACAGGCCGCCCGAGGGCGCCCTGGAGTCGGCGGGCTGCGACGGGCTCCGCGGCTTCGCGCGGGATCCGGACGACGAGGGCGCGCCGGTGAGCGCGCGGCTCTACGTCGACGCCGAGGCGACGGACGAGGGCGCCCTGGGCCACACGCTCCTCGCGGACCGGCACCGCGACGACCTCTGCGCGCCGCTCGGCGCGTGCGCGCACGGCTTCGAGGCCCCGGTGCCGCTCAGCCTGCTCGGCGGCGAGCACGTGGTCCGCGCCTACGGGGTCGACACGCTGAGCGGCGCCGAGGCCGAGCTCGCGGGGAGCCCGAGGGAGCTCGCGTGCCCGCTCGCGCTGCCCGACGGCGTGCGGCGGCCCCTCGGCGACGCCGCGGCGCTCGAGGCCTGGGGGCTGTCGCGGTTCTGGGACGTGGCCCGCGCGGAGGACGCGGCGCTCGACGCGTTGCCCGAGGGCGACGCCTTCCCCGCGTCGCCCGAGCTCGTGCGCGGCGACGACGGCGCGCACGGGCTCTGGCTGATCGACGGGCCCGAGCGGCGCGCGGTGCCGGACGCCGCGGTGGCGGAGGCCTGGCGGCTCGATCCGGACGCGGCCGTGGTGTGGCCGGCCGGGAGGCTCGCCGCGATGCCGCCCGGGCCGGCGCTCCCGCCGCGACCGTTCCTTGCGCAGGGCTCCGGACCGGCGCTCTACGTGATCGACACGCCGCCGCACCGCGCGGGGAGCGGCGGCGAGGCGAGCGCCGCAGGCGGCGGAGGCACCGGCATCGGCGGCGCGGCCGGCGCAGCCGGCGTCGGCGTCGGGGGCGGCGGAGGCACCGGCATCGGCGGCGCGGCCGGCGTGGAGGATGGGCAAAACGACATCAACGGCGGCATCCACGGGCAGGTCCGCTGCGCGTACGGCGCGGCCGGCGCGGCCGGCGCCGGCGCGGGATGGCCGGGCGGCTGGCTCGTCGCGGTGGCGCTCGGCGCGGCGCTGCGGCGGCGCGCCCGCGCGGTCAGCCCCCGTGGTAAGGTCTGAGCTTGCGGTGTCGCGGACGCCGGCGACGGCGACGAGGCCGCCTCCGTGAGACACCGCGTCGCCATCGACCATGAACCGATTCAGAGCGTTAATCTTCGATCTCGATGGAGTGATCATCGACACGGAGCGCCTGCACGAGGAGGCGAAGCGGATCACGTTCGAGAGATACGGGCTCGCGGTCCCCGAGCGCCTGTACGCGGCGTTCAGGGGGCGGTCTGACCTGGACATGGTCGAGCACGTCGTCCGGGAGCTCGCCGGCGGCGCGCTGTCGGCCGCGGAGGTCGTGGGCCGCAAGCACGAGGTGTTCAGAACACTTCATGACAGGATAGCCCTCATCGAGGGATCGCTGGAGTTCATCCGCCTCTCGCGGCGCCGCTTCGAGCGGCTCGCGCTCGCGACCTCCGCGACGAAGGAGAACCAGCGGTTCGCGTTCACGCGGTTCGGCCTGGATCCGTTCTTCGATGTCGTCGTGACCGCCGAGGAGATCGCCCGGACCAAGCCCCACCCGGAGCCGTACCTCAGGGCCTCGGCGAAGCTCGGCCTGGAGCCGGGCGCGTGCCTGGTGATCGAGGATTCGACGAACGGGGTCCTGTCGGCCAAGAGGGCGGGCTGCGCGGTCGCGGCGATCACCACGTCGTTCAGCCGGAAAGAGCTGGAAGGAGCGAACGCCGATCACCTGGTGGACAGCTTCTCCGAGCTCACCGCGCTGCTCGGGCTCGACGAGGGCCGCGCGCCGTAGCCACGGCGGCGCCGGCGGCGCCTCGCGCCCGTCGTCTTCCCGGTCCCCGACTCCCGGAGAGGCCGCGCGCTACAGCGGCAAGAGCAACAGCCCCTGCCGGGCGTCGAGCTGCTCCAGGAACCAGTCCCGGTGGCGCCGCTCCACCGCCAGCGCCGACCTCAGGACGTCGCGCGCGCGCTCGGTGAGGCCGTCGCGCGACAAGATCATCCGTTCATAAGCAGCGCAGCTGTCCTCCTCGTAATGCCTCATCGCCTCCAGGATCGCGCGATCCCCGATGACGCCGTTCGTCAGCGCCTTGCTCTTCAGCTTGGGTCGGATGGGGGTCTCGATGGGTGGGGCGCCGAGCTCCTGGGCCAGGTCGGCGAGCTCGTCGAGGTGGTGTTCGTGATCGCTCAGGAAGCTCGCCAAACGGCTCCTGTCGCCTGGGCGGCTCATCCGCGCGAGCGCCGCCGTGAAGGCGTCCACCGCGGACCAATTGAGCTCGATCAGTTCAGTCAAGGACCCGATGAACGCGGCCTCGCCGCCGATCACGGACGCCATGGAATCTCGCTCCTCTCGACAGAGAAGCTGGGCCGCCCGCGAAGGGATGGTGGGCGGGTGCTTCTCCAGGTCTGCGACGCTCGCAAGCCGGATGCCGGAGCCCGCCTGTGCAGCGGCTATCCATCACGGCGCCCGAGACGCCCGGGAGGCTCGCGGCTTTCCGCGATTGTCGCGTCTGCCGCGCGCCCCCCGCGACCAGGGACGGAGTCCGCTCACACAGGCGATGCGACGGCTCAACCCACATCGAGGCCGCCATCGTCCCACGCGCGGCCCACCCGATCTGGAGCCATGAACCCGCCGGCCGCACAGGCGATCTGGAGAACCCCCGCCCACGTCGAGCAAGGTCGCAGAGCGCCTGCATGCCCTGGACGGATCGAGCCGTGTCTCCGGCGAGCCGGAGGCCCGCCGTCGCGGCGTGGAGATGGAAAACGCGCCGGAAGGTGGGAGAGCTCGGGGCGCGGGGCCGCTACTTCTTGCCGAACAGGCCGCCGATGGAGCTCGCGAGGCTGCCCACGTCCAGGTTGGCGATGGCGGGGGCCGCCGCGCCAAGCGCGGTGTCGACGTGGGCGGCGAGCGGCGCGGGGAGCTTCTGCTTCAGGAAATTGACCACCATCTCCACGGCCACGCGGGCCTTGTCCTCGGAGATGCCAACCTTCTCTGCGACCTGTCGCACCAGCTCGTCCATGGCTCCGACGCACGTCCTTTCTGCGCAACCGCGCTCCGGGGCAGAGGATCCACGCCTCGATCCGGGCCGGCAAGGGAATTCCGCGCGCGCTCTCAGGTCGCCCGCTCGAGCGCGCGCACGAGGAGCGGCGCCACCGAGCGCAGGGCGCCGGGCGTGTCGGCGAGCTGCTGGCTGCCAGGGTGCGAGTCGGTGCCGAGCAGCGTCGCGAACACGCCGGTCTCCCTGATCTTCTCGAGCGAGTCGCCCGGCAGCACGAGGTGGCTCGCCACGGCGTGGACCTTCGACGCCCCCGCGGCGAGGTAGGCGCGCCCCGCCTGGACGAGCGAGGAGCCCGTGCGCACCATGTCATCGTAGATGACGACCTCGCGGCCGGAGACGTCCGCGTTGACGCCCGTCACGCCGACGCCGCCCTCCCGCCGCTCCTTGTAGACGAACGCCGGCTCGACGCCGAGCGCGCGGGCCAGGCTCTGCACCCACTTGGCCCGGCCGGCGTCCGTCGCCGCGAGCACGTACGGGCGATCGCCCATGAGCTCGCGGACCGCCTGCGTGATGAGCGGAGCGCCGTAGAGGTGGCGCGTCACGTGCGAGTCGCTGAAATAGAACTCGATGCCGTCGGTGTGCAGATCGAAGAGGAAGATGCGCGTCCCCGCGTCGCACGTGGGGATCGCCGAGATGAGCCGCGCCCGCGTCTTCGCCGTCACCACCTCGCCCGGCTTCACGGCCCTCTCCATGGTCGCGTAGCCGAAATACGGCATCACGATGGAGAGCGACCGGGCGCCGGCGCGGGAGATGGCGCAGCCGAGATCGTAGATCTCGAGCCAGTCGAGATCCTGAGGGGCGCCGCCGAGCAGGACCACGTCGCGGCCCCAGCAGTCGACCGCGACGCGGAGGTAACGCTCGCCGTCCGGGAAGCACTTGCGCTCGACCAGGCCGCGCTCGAAGTCGCCCGCGGCCAGGAAGGCAGGCTCCAGGTACGCATACGAGCGGATCGTGATGAGGAGAGGGCGCTGGCTCATCGCCCACCTCGGCGGCGCGACCGGGCCTCCGCTGCGGGGCGCTCCCGGGCCCCCCGGGGCGGCGCGGACGGCGCGGAGGCCCCGGGAGCCCCCACGGTGATGAGGACGCTCTTCAGATGGGGCTCTGCGCCTGGCTCGCTCGGGAAGTCGACGGGATCGGGGAGGTCTTTCATCTGCACGACGTCGCATCCTGCTTCACGCGCGGCCTCGTGCAAATGGCGCCGGAACTTCGCGCGCGCGATGCCGCGGTGGTTGGTGCACGCCAGCATCCGGCCGCCCGGGGCGAGCACGCGGAAGGCGAACGCGGCGAGCGCGCCGAAGTCGCTCGCCGCGCTGAAGCGGCTCTTCTTCGTCGTGGCGAAGCTCGGCGGATCGATCACGATGAGGTCGAAGCGCTGGCCGGCCTGCGCGGCCGCCTTGAGCCACGGGAACACGTCGGCCTCGACCACGACGTGCGCCGCCGCGTCCGCGCCGATCGCGTCGAGGTTGTCGCGCGCCCAGGCGAGCGCGCCCCGGGACACGTCGACCGTGACGCTCTCGCGCGCGCCGCCCGCCACGGCCGCGACGGTGAACGCGCCCGTGTAGGCGAACAGGTTCAGCACCCGCGCGCCCCCGGCGAGCTCGCGCAGCCGCCGCCGGTTCTCGCGCTGATCGAGGAAGATGCCGGTCGAGAGCCCGTCGCCGAGCCGCACCTTGTACGGCAGGCCGTGCTCGAGGACGGTGAGCTCGTCCGGCGCGTCCTGCCCGCGCACGGCGTGCCGCGGCGCGAACTCCTCGCGCCGCGCGTCGACGATGACGCTCGCGTGCTTCGGGCGCACCTTGAGGTAAACGCCCTTCGCCCCGAGGCGGTGGGCGGCGTCGAGCACGATCTCCCGCGGCGGCGCGCCCGGCTCGCCCTCGCCCGCGCCGAAGAGCGACACCAGGAGGTGCTCGCCGTACAGGTCGACCGAGACGGAGGGGAGCCCGTCGCCCGCGCCGTGGACGAGCCGGAGCGCCGTGGTGTCGCCCGCGCGCGCGACGCCGTAGCGCCGCTCGGCGGCCTCGCGCATGGCCCGCTCGACGGCCGCGACGCCCCCCGCGTACGGGTCCGCCGGCGCGGCCGAGAGCCACGCCGCGAACGCCTCCGGCAGCCGCGCGCGGAAGGCCACGGGCGCGCCCGTGGCCGGGTGATCGAGGCGGAGCTCGGCCGCGTGCAGGAGCAGGCGCGCGGCCCCGGGGCCGCCGTAGAGCGGGTCGCCGGCGATGGGCAGGCCGATCGCGGCGAGCTGCACGCGGAGCTGGTGGGTGCGGCCGGTCTCGGGCCGGAGCTCGAGCAGGGCGCGGTCGCCGCGGCGCTCCAGGAGCCGGTAATGGGTGATCGCCAGCGTGCCGCCCGCGGCCTTCCCCGCGCCGCCCGCGGCCTTCCCGACGCCGCCCGCGGCCTTCCCTGGCCGCGCCGCGCGCGCGGGCCGCGCCGCGCGCGGGCCGCCCGCCTCGGCGATCGCGCGCATGGCGCCGCCCGGCGCCGGCACGAGCCGGTGTCGCAGGGTGCCGCGCGGCGCGCGCTCGCCGAAGCCGGCGACGGCGGCGACATACGTCTTCTGCACGGTGCGCCCCTCGAACTGCCGCGCGACGGCGGCGTTCGCCTCGCGCCGCCGCGTGAACAGGAGCACGCCGGAGGTGTCGCGATCGAGCCGCTGGTGGATCCCGAGGTACGCCTCGTCATCGCCCCGGGCGCGGAGGAAGGCGCGGAGGCGCGTCACCACGTCGTCGAGCCGATCCGGCTCGGGCGCGTGCGTCGACACGAAAGCCGGCTTGTCGACCACGATGAGATCCTCGTCCTCGGCGAGGATCCACTCCGGGTGGAAGTCAGGAAAGAGCTCGGAGAGGGGGAGTCGTGGGATCATCAATTCTGCTTGACGTCGGTGCCGGGCGGCGGGGCGGCCGCGGGCGTCGCGGTCGGCGACGGCGCGGAGGCCGCGGGCGAGGCGCCTCGCGCCACGCCGCCCGGCGCGGCGCAGGCCGCCCCGATCAGGCGGGCGGACGCGTCGGGGGCGGCGAGGGCGGCGAGGCAGGGCCAGTTCATCGAAGGGATCGCTTGCGCGGGCGTGTGCGGCGCGTGTTCTAGGACAGGTAGGGCCCAGGGGGTAGCGCCGATCTCCGCCGTCCGTGCTGCGCGCGGCGTCGACGCGCCCCTCGCGTCGTCGCCCGGGCGCGGGCGGCGCGCGGGCCATCACGGAGGACGATTCGCGCCCTGGCCGAAAGCGCACCGCGCCGCCCGGCGCGGGGAACGCGGGGGGGCGCGGGCTGCGCGCGGCGTCGACGCGCGTCGCGCGGTCCGCAAGGCACGCCGCGGACATGACCGGACGAGACCATGTCTTGACCCCTATTTCCACGTAGCCCAAACTCTCCGATCGCATGCGCGTGAGCACTCCCTCCCTGATCGATGCGTCGTCGCTCATCCTGATCCTGGACGTATCGCGCAAGCTCGCGGCGCCATGCGACCTCACAGAGCTGCTCGAGCTCATCATCAAGACGGGGCGGGAGGTGATAGGCGCCGACCGCGGGAGCGTCTTCCTGTACGACGAGGAGGCCAAAGAGCTCTACTCGCGGGTGGCGACGGGGGAGTCGTCAATCCGCGTCAGCATCGACAAGGGCATCGCCGGCGAGTGCGCGCGCAAGCGCCAGACCGTCGTCGTCGACGACTGTTATGCCGATCCTCGGTTCAATCAGGAGATCGACCGCCGGACGGGATATCACACGAAATCCGTGATCACGGTGCCCCTCATCGGGCTCGACGACAGGCTCGTCGGCGTGCTCCAGATGCTGAATTCGGCGGCCGGCCACTTCGGCCCGGACGAGCGCGACGTGGCGGAGCTGCTCGCGTCCCAGGCGGCCGTCGCCGTGCAGCGCACGCTCCTGCTCGAGGAGCGCATGATCAAGCTGAAGCTCGAGCACGACCTCACCATCGCGCGCGAGATCCAGCAGAACGTCCTCCTGCGGCGGCTCCCGCGCTGCCCGGGATACTCGCTGTCGGCGTTCAGCAAGCCGGCGGACGACACCGGCGGCGACATCTACGACGTCATCCAGCTCGACGAGCGCTCGGACGCCTCGCCGCTCCTCCTGCTCCTGGCCGACGCGGCGGGCCACGGCATCGGCTCCGCGCTCAGCGTGACGCAGTTCCGGGCGATGCTCCGGATCGGCCTCCGGCTCTCGGCGGACATGGAGGCGCTGGTGCACCACATCAACCAGCAGCTCATCGACGACCTGCCGGGAGACCGCTTCATCACGGCGTTCCTCGGGACGCTGGACCCGACGACGCACCAGATCCGCTACCACGCCGCCGGCCAGGGGCCGCTCCTCCACTACCGGGCGAACGAGGGGCAGGTCATCTGGCGCGAGCCGACGACGACGCCGCTCGGCATGTTCAAGGATCTCGACCTCCCCGCCGCGCCGCCCATCGTGATGGCGCCCGGCGATCTCCTCGTGCTGCTCACCGACGGCTTCTACGAGTACCAGGACGCCGCCGGACAGGTGTTCGGCAAGGAGCGCGTCGGCGACCTCATCCACCGGCTGCACGCGCGGCCCACGTCCGACATCCTGGGCGCGCTCCTCGCCGAGGTCCGCCGGTTCGCCGGCGCGGCGCGGCAGATTGACGATCTCACCGCGCTCGTCCTCAAGCGCGACGCCTGACGCCGCCCGGTCCACGCCGGCCGGGGCCGGCCGCCGGACCGGCAGGGCCGACCGCCCCTCCGCTCGTTTCGGCCCGGGCCGCTCGCCGTCGCGCTTCCCCTTCTTCCCCTCCCCTCGTCCTTGCGCTAGCTAGGCGCGCGATGAGCGCTGCCGCCCCTGCCCCCGCCCCCTCCCCCTTCCCCGGCGATCCGCCGGTCGACCTCGCGCTCGCGCAGGCGCACAAGCTCTCGGCGAGCGAGTGGGAGCGCGCGCGCGAGCGGCTCGGCCGCCAGCCGACGTTCACCGAGCTCGGGGTGCTCAGCGTGATGTGGAGCGAGCACTGCTCGTACAAGAGCTCGCGCGTGCACCTCTCCCGGCTGCCCACGACCGGCCCGCGGGTCATCCAGGGGCCCGGCGAGAACGCGGGCGTCGTCGACATCGGCGACGGGTTCGCGGCCGTCTTCAAGATGGAGTCGCACAATCACCCGTCGTACATCGAGCCCTACCAGGGCGCCGCCACGGGCGTCGGCGGCATCCTGCGCGACGTCTTCACCATGGGCGCGCGCCCCATCGCGAACCTCGACTCGCTCCGGTTCGGCCGGCCGGATCACCCCCGCACCGCGGCGCTGCTCCGCGGCGTCGTCGCGGGCGTCGGCGGCTACGGCAACTGCATCGGCGTGCCGACCGTGGGCGGCGAGCTCTCCTTCGACCGCGCCTACGACGGCAACATCCTGGTCAACGCCTTCACGTGCGGCGTGGTCCGCGCGGACCGCATCTTCTACGGGCGCGCGAGCGGCGTCGGCAACAACGTGCTCTACGTCGGCGCGAAGACGGGGCGCGACGGGATCCACGGCGCCACCATGGCGTCGGACGAGTTCTCCGAGGGCGGCCCGAGCCAGCGGCCCACGGTCCAGGTCGGCGACCCGTTCATGGAGAAGCTCCTGCTCGAGGCGTGCCTCGAGATCTTCGCGGAGGACCTCCTGGTCGGCATCCAGGACATGGGCGCCGCGGGGCTCACCTCGTCGTCGGTCGAGATGGCGGGCCGGAGCGGCAGCGGGCTCGACCTCGACCTCGACCTCGTCCCGCGGCGCGCGGCGCGGCTCACGCCGTACGAGATGCTCCTCAGCGAGTCGCAGGAGCGCATGCTCCTCGTCGCCAAGCCCGGGTGCGAGGCGCGCGTCATCGAGATCTGCAAGAAGTGGGAGCTCGACGCGGCGATCATCGGCAAGGTGACCGACACCGGGCGGTGGGTCGTGCGCGCCACGCCCGGCTACGACCCGCTGGGCGGCGCCGCGGCCGAGGTCGCCCGGAACCCCGTCGTCGTCTGCGATCTGCCGATCGACTTCCTGACCGACGCGGCGCCGAAGTACGACCGGCCGCAGGCCGACGACCCGGCGCGGGAGGCGCGCCGCGCGTTCGATCCGCGCTCGATCCCGGCGCCGCCCTCGTGGAGCGTGCTGTTCCTCTCGATGGCGGGCTCGCCGAACCTCGGCTCGCGCGCGTGGGTGTGGCGGCAGTACGACCAGATCGTGCGGGGCGGCACCGAGGTCCGGGCGGGGAGCGACGCCGCGGTGGTGCGCGTCCCCTGCGAGCGGGACGGGCAGCGGACGGAGAAGCTGCTCGCGCTCGCGAGCGACTGCAACGGCCGGCTCTGCGAGCTCGATCCGTTCCAGGGCGCGGCCATGGCGGTGGCGGAGGCGTGCCGCAACGTGGTGTGCGCGGGCGCGGAGCCTGTCGGCCTGACCGACTGCCTCAATTTCGGCAACCCGGAGCGGCCGGAGATCATGCGGCAGTTCGCGCTCGCGATCGACGGCATGGCGGCGGCGTGCCGCGCGCTGTCGGTGCCCGTCGTGAGCGGCAACGTGTCGCTCTACAACGAGACCGACGGCCGCGCGATCCTGCCGACCCCGACGGTCGCGGTGGTGGGCCTCATCGCGGACGCGGGGGACGTGCTCCGGGCCTTCTTCCCGGCCGAGGGCCTCGCGGTGCTCCTGCTCGGCGACCCGCGCGGCGGGCCGCTCGGCGGCTCGGAGTACGTCGCGCGCCACACGGGCGAGGTGCAGGGGCCGAGCCCCGGGATCGATCTCGACCGCGAGGTGCGGCTCCAGGGGCTCGTGCTCTCGCTCGCCCGCTCGCGGCCGCGCCTGCTCCAGAGCGCGCACGACGTCTCGGACGGCGGCCTCGCGATCGCGCTCGGCGAGTGCTGCGCCGCGGCCGGCGATCCGGCGGCGATGGTGGGCGCGACGGTGCGGCTGCCCGACGGGACGGGCGACGCGCTCGCGGAGGCGCTGTTCGGCGAGGCGCCGAGCCGCGTCGTGGTGAGCGCGCGCCCCGAGGACGTGCCCGAGATCGCGCGCCGGGCGAGGGAAGCGGGCGTGCCGTGCGTCGAGCTCGGCAGGACGGGCGGCGCCCGGCTCACGATCGAGGCCGCCTCCGGCCAGGTCATCGACGTCGAGCTCGGCGCGCTGCGCGACGCGCGCGAGCGGTGCCTCGAGCCGATCGTCGGGAGCTAGCCACAGGTCCGCTCGGGGCGTGCCGCCGCGCGCCCCATCGTCCGGGGGTGGGGCGCGCCGGGGGCTCCCCTCCTCGTCCGGGCCGCTGGAGCGCGGGCCGGAGGGGCGATAACGTCCTCTTCATGAAGCGCTGGTTCCCGCTCGGGCTCATCGCCCTCGGCGTCGTCCTCGCCGCGGTGGCGTTCCTCCGCTCGCCCTCCGAGGAGGACCGGATCCGCGAGCGGCTCGTCCAGCTCGAGGGCGCGGTGCGCATCGACGAGGGCGAGCGCAATCCGCTGGTGCGCCACGGCCGCGTCCGCAAGGAGTTCGCCGAGATCTTCACCGGCGAGGCGACCGCGCGGGTCGAGGAGCTCGGCGCGCGGGTCCGCGGCCGCGACGAGCTCACGGCGGCCGCGACCAAGGCGGTGGGCCTCTATCAATCCGCGGACGTGAGCTTCGATGACGTGGAGATCCAGATCGATCCCGCCGGCATGGTCGCCGAGGTGATCGCCACCGCGACGGTCACGGGCGCCCGGCACGGGCAGCCGGCCCGACGCGACGAGCGGCCGGTGACGCTCCGGCTCGAGAAGGTCGACGGCGACTGGAAGATCATCGCCGCCACCGTCGAGCCCAGACGCCAGCCCGGCGACGACGGCCCCTGACGCGGGGGGCGCGGGGCGCCTGCGCCGGACAAAAAAGAAAGGCCGGACGGGGAGCCCCGCCGGCCTCAGGCCCGCTGTCGCGGGCCCACCAGGGCCGCAGACGATCGCCGGTGGACAGGGGCCGCCGGCGACGTCTGGAGTGGCCCGGTCACGAGACGATGAACGCCCGGTACCTCAACAAGCGATGCGAAGCTCGATAAGAAAGGAAAAGGGTCAAGCCGAAGCGAAGAGAAGTGACCAAGTGAAAAGAAGCCAGGTACAAGCGAGCGAGAAGTCAATCGAAGCGCAAAGCGAAGACTCAAGCAGAAGCAGCGACGGGAAGCGAAGGGGCAAGCACAGGCGAAAGCATCAAGCCAAGCAGCACAAGCTGATCACCAAGCCAGAGTCGAACCTGAAGACGGAATCAAGCATCAAGAGAAGCTCAGGCCAAGATCGATGAGCTGATCACGATAAGCCAACACAAGCGACGACGCGGGCTGCGCGCTCCTCAACCACCCTCCTTACTCGCCTCGCAAGGCGGCTGACGTCACGTACACCGAAGCTCTGGCCGGGGTCCGGCAACAAGTCATCGAAGGCTCTCGACAGCGAGGCCCTGGCAGGTCGAGCGGCGGCGGGGTCACGACCGCTCGGCACGACCGGCCGACGATCACCACCTCGCTCGGCGCCCCCGGAGGGCCGGGCCGCGCGATGCGAACGACACGAAAGAGACGTCGCGCCCTTCAGCTCTCCATGCAGCAGACGCAACAGCGCGGCGTTCCGGAGCGACATCTTGTGGGCACATCGAGCAACCGGCGGGCCAACGGCGAGGGCGCGGTGGGGCCGGCCACCTCCGGCGGAAAACGCGCTGAAACCCGCCCTTTACGACGCGGTGCACCGCCCGGAAAGCGGCTCCGGTCATACATTTCTGCAGGTGCCGCTCTGATCCACGGATGGATTCAGATCCAGAACGGAATCATCACCTGGACACAAGTATGTCCCCCACGGCTGCGGCGCTCGGCCTTGTTCATGCCATGAGATCGAAGAAATTCTGTCACACGAGATGGCGTCGCGCAGCATTTACCGAGCGGCGGGACGCAGCACGCGGCGCGCGCTCCTGATGGCAGCCGGGCTACCTACCTGCAGCCGGACTGGATCAGCGGCTCGACCACCTTGCCGATGTGCTCCTGGGGCGCGTCGAACCGGTGGCGCTCGAGCTTCCGCAGGGCGCCGAGGAACCTCGGCCAGCTGCCGCCGCAGGTCGCGAGCAGCGCCCGGAGCTCCGGAGCGCCCGAGTTGTAGACCCGGAACTGCACCAGCGAGGCGTTGTTGAGCGGACGGCGCGCCCCGATCTCGGCCGCGAGCCGGGCGAGCACCGCCTGCTTCTCGGCCCGCTTCTCGGCGTCGGACACCGGGGACGCATAGAGCCGGCTGAGGCGGAGGTAGGCGTCGTGCAGGGCGCGTGCGCGGGCCTCGCTCCTCGCCTGCTCCCTCATGTAGGACATCTTCTCCGGGGACGTGGGGCCCAGCCGCTCGTCCAGGTAGGCCTTTGCGAGCTCGTCGCCCACGAAGTTCGCGAGGCTCTCGTTGAGCCGCGTCTGCCCCTTCAGGTACAGCGTCGCGTGCAGCGACTCGTGCAGCACCACGTTGGCGAGCTCGCCGAGCGCCTCGTCCCCGTGCGCGATCATCGTGGACAGGACCGGATCCTCGAGCCAGCCGAGCGTCGAGTAGGCGCCCGCCGGGCGCACGTCGACGTCCCAGCCGGCCGCCCTGAGCGGCTCCGCGAAATCCCTGGCGTCCTCGAGATCGAACCACCCGAGGTACGGGACCGTCCCGACGATCGGGAAACTCCATGTCTTCGAGCGGAACCGGAGCGGCTCGCATGCGCTCACCACCCACACCGCCGCCGGACGGTCGAGCTCGACATAGGTCCTGTAGTTGTCGGTCGGGGTGAGCCCGTGGCGCTCCCCGAAGCGCTTGATGTGCGGGACCTCGCGGAGCAGCGCGCGCGTGCGCCACGGCAGGCGGGCGTCGCCGATCGCATCCTTCAGCGACCGGGCGTTCCACGCCATCGAGATCTGTCCGAGGCTCGCCTGCGCGACGTAGCGGATCTGGGTACACCCGGAGAGCAAGGAGCACAGCGCGAGCCCGAGGATCACGAAGGCGGCTTTGCCCGCGCGCGCGGCGCGGCGAGGTGGCGGGGTGCGACAGGAGGGCGCGGCGCCGCGATGGGCGGTGGCCGGTGGCCTTTCGCTCATGCTCTAGCTGATAGCTGGCGGCGCCGGCTTCACAAGATCTTCCGCGCGCGGCGCGCGTGCCGGCGGGACGGCGCGCGGCGGCATCCCCATGGCTCAGGGCTGTCCCCGTGGCTCAGGGCTGTCCCCGTGGCTCAGGGCTGTCCCCGTGGCTCAGGGCTGGCCCCGTGGTTCAGCGCTGGCCCCGTGGTCAGGGCTGTCCGCGTGGCTCGGGGCTGGCCCCGCGGCTCAGGGTTGGCCCCGCGGCTCAGGACGGCGCGATCGCTCCCCACGAGGCGACCTGCACGGCCGGGACGAGCGGCGCGCGCTCCCGCGCAGGGGGCTCCTCCGCGATGTACAGCGGCTCGCGCGCGAGCGGATAGTCGCGCTGGGCGCCGTTCGACAGCACCATCTGGGTGAAGCTCAGCGCCCCGGTGCGAAACGCGGCGACCGCGGAGGCGAGGTAGAACTCCCACGCCCTCATGAAGGCCTCGTCGAAGCCGGTCACCCGCGCGATCCGCTCCCGGTTCTGCAGGAAGTTCTGGCGCCAGCAGTGCGCCGTGAGCTCGGAGTGGCGCCGCAGGTTCTCCGCGTCGAGCACGTCGAGGCCGCGCGCCACGGCGCGCGCCGCCATCCCCTGGAGCGACGGCGGCCAGTAGCCGGGGAAGATGTGCTTCTGCAGGAACGGGTCAGTCCGGGACGACTCCCTCGCCCGGGTGACGCTCTCGAGGAGGCAGATCCCGCCCTCGACGAGCAGCGCCTTCACCCTGTCATAGAACACCTCGATACGGTGCTCGCCGGCGTGGCACATCGAGCCGAGCGAGACGATGCGATCCCACCGCGCCTCGTCCTCGAGCTCCTCGTAACCCATCACGCGCACCTCGACCGGAAGCCGCCGCGCCGCCGCCTGCTCGCGGATGTACCTCGCCTGGTTGTCGCAGAGGGTGACGCCGAGGCACTGCACGCCGTAGGTCTCCGCGGCGTGGAGCATGAAATGCCCCCACCCGCACCCGAGATCGAGGAGCCGCTGTCCACGCCGGAGCGCCAGCTTCTTCGCGATGACGGAGATCTTGCGCGCCTGCGCGTCGTCGAGCGCATCGCTCGGAGACCCGAAGTAGCCGCACGAGGTCTGGAGTCGCCGGTCGAGGTAGAGAGGATAGAAATCGTTGCCGAGCCCGTAGTGGCGCTCGACGGCGAGCTTCTCCCGCCGCGCCGCGCCGGAGCGCCGCCCGAGCCGGAGCGCGCCGAGCACGCCCGCCGCGCCGGCCTCGAGCAGGGACGGCGCGAGGCGCGGCAGCCGCGCTCCGATGGACCGCGTGAGCTCGAAGAGCCCGGTGAGCGCGTCCTCGAGATCCCCCTCGAACACCACCTCGCGCCGGATATAGGCCTCGCCGAGGCCCAGCGTGCCAAAGAGCGCCGTCTCGCAGAGCGCCCGCCGCGTCCTGAACGTCAAAAGGAACGCAGGCGCGCCCACGCCCAGGCGCAGCCGCTCGCCGCCCCAGAAGCGCAGCTCGAACGGAGTCCCGTCGTACCGCTCGCACAGGCGCGAGATCGCCTGCTTGAACGGACGGGACAACAACGAAACCTCGCCCTTCTTGACGATGAACATCGAACCCCCTCCGCGGCCCCCCCGGCCACAGGTCGAGCTGAGCCGAGCTGCGCTTTCCCGTCAAGCCACATGTCGTTCCTTCAACCCTCCGACAGGCAACTTCAGGATGTCCCCGACGGCCCACGAACAACCGGGACATGTGGTGTCGTACGTGACAGGATGAACATAATCCCCCGATCGTCCTCACACGGCGACCGAGCGTGAACGGTGACGGGCAGTCCGTGATGCCTCGGTGTCCAGGAGGTTTCATGTTCCGCACGTGGGCGGGAGGACGGGCAGTCGACGGGCGTCCGTCCCCTCGCCTCCGCCCGCGCCACCCCGCCGGCGGACCATGCCGCATGCGCTCGCGGCCCGGGCGTGGTCCGTGGTACGCACGACGCCCTGTGACCCTTCCCGGCGCTCCCTCGGCGGCCTCGCCGGCGGCGATCTCGCGCGCCGCGCCGCCTCCCCCGCGGCGGCCGGGCGAGGCCGGCGACGGTGAGCTCGTGTTCACGCGCGTCGCGGGCCGCACCGTGATCGAGCGGGCGCTCGCCAGGAGCCCGCTCAGGCTGCTCACCCCGCGCAACCACGGGCAGGCGGCCTGGGTGTTCGTCGCGAGCCTCGGCGGCGGCCTCGTCGGCGGCGACGCGATCTCCCTCGACGTGCGCGTCGCCGGCGGGGCCGCCGCGCTGCTCGGCACCCAGGCGTCGACCAAGGTCTACAGGTCGCCCCTCGGCAGCCGCCAGCGCCTCGACGCCGACGTCGGCGAGGGCGGGCTCCTCGTCGCGATCCCCGATCCCGTCGTCTGCTTCGCGGGCTCGCGGTACGAGCAGCACATCGACGTCGCGCTCGCCGAGGACGCGTCGCTCGTGCTCGTCGACGCGATGACGTCGGGCCGGAGCGCGCGCGGCGAGCGCTGGGCGTTCGACCGGTACGCGTCGCGCGTCCGGGTGCGCCGCGGCGGGCGCGCCGCGCTGCTCGACGCGACGCTCCTCGATCCCGCGCACGGCGCCCTGCTCGAGCGCATGGGGCGCTTCGACGCGCTCGCGACGCTCGTCGTCGCCGGCCCGAGGGCGCGCGGCGCGGCCGAGGCCCTGCTCGCGCCGCGGCCGCCGCCGGGGCGGCGCGCCGATCTGGTCGCGTCCGCGAGCCCGCTCCGGGGCGGCGGCGCCGTCGTGCGCGTCGCGGGCACGGGCGTCGAGCGCGTCGCCGCCTTCGTGCGGGGCGCGCTCGGCTCCCTCGCGGGCGAGCTCGGAGATGACCCGTTTGCGCGGAAGTGGTAGCGTCGCCGCGCTGAAAAGAGAGGGCGGACATGCACCTTGCGCCTCGTGATCTCGACAAGCTCGTGCTGCACGGCGCGGGGTTCCTCGCGCAGAAGCGCCTCGCGCGCGGGCTCCGGCTGAACTACCCGGAGGCGGTCGCGCTCATCGCGACGCAGCTGCTCGAGCTCATCCGCGACGGCCGCAGCGTCGCCGAGCTCATGGACGTCGGCCGCCGCATGCTCGGGCGCGCGCAGGTGATGGCCGGCGTCCCCGAGATGATCGCCGAGGTCCAGGTGGAGGGGACGTTCCCCGACGGCACGAAGCTCGTCACCGTGCACCACCCGATCGCGCTCGAGCAGGGCGATCTCGCGCTCGCGCTCCACGGCAGCTTCCTCCCCGTGCCCGACGCGTCGCTCTTCGCCGCGCGGCCGGAGGACGGGCCGGCGCCGGGCGAGCTGCTCGTCAGGCCGGGCGAGATCGAGCTCTCCCCCGGCCGCCGCCGGCTCACGATGGCCGTGAAGAACCTGGGCGACCGGCCGATCCAGGTGGGCAGCCACTACCCGTTCGCGGAGGCCAACCGCGCGCTCGAGTTCGATCGGGCGGCGGCGAAGGGGATGCGGCTCGACATCCCCGCGGGCACCGCGGTCCGCTTCGAGCCGGGCGACGAGAAGACGGTCACGCTGGTGCAGGTCGCCTCGAGCGCGGCGGACCCGGCGGAGAAGGAGCAGCGGGCATGAGCCACACGATGCAGCGGCGCCACTACGCCGACATCTACGGGCCGACGGTGGGCGACCGCGTGCGGCTCGGCGACACCGGCCTCGTCGCGGAGGTCGAGCGCGACCACACGTCCTACGGCGACGAGTGCAAGTTCGGCGGCGGCAAGGTGCTGCGCGACCGCATGGGGCAGATGGCCGGCGCCTCGAACGACGAGGCGCTCGACTGCGTCATCACGAACGCGCTCATCGTCGACTGGACGGGCGTCTACAAGGCCGACATCGGCGTCAAGCGCGGCCGCATCGCCGGGATCGGCAAGGCGGGCAACCCGGCGGTGATGGTCGGCGTCACGCCGGGGATGATCGTCGGCGTGACCACGGAGGTCATCGCGGCCGAGGGCCTCATCGTGACGGCCGGGGGCATCGACGCGCACATCCATTTCATCTGCCCGCAGCAGGCCCACGAGGCGCTCGCGTCCGGCGTCACCACGTTCATCGGCGGCGGCACGGGCCCGGCGACGGGCACGAACGCGACCACGTGCACGCCGGGCGCGCACCACATCGCGCTGATGCTCCAGGCGACGGACGCCCTGCCGCTCAACATCGGCCTCACGGGCAAGGGGAACACCTCCTCGCCGGAGGGGCTGGTCGAGCAGGTGCGCGCCGGCGCCGTCGGGCTCAAGCTCCACGAGGACTGGGGGACGACCCCGCCCGCGATCGACTGCTGCCTCAGCCTCGCCGAGCACGAGGACATCCAGGTCACGATCCACACCGACACGCTGAACGAGTCGGGCTACGTCGACGACTCCATCGCGGCGTTCAAGGGGAGGACCATCCACACCTACCACTCCGAGGGCGCGGGCGGCGGGCACGCGCCCGACATCCTGCGCGTGTGCGGCGAGCCGAACGTCCTGCCGAGCTCGACGAACCCGACGCGGCCGTACACGGTCAACACGCTCGACGAGCACCTCGACATGCTCATGGTCTGCCACCACCTCGACCGGAACATCCCCGAGGACGTGGCGTTCGCCGAGAGCCGCATCCGCGGCGAGACCATCGCGGCCGAGGACATCCTGCACGACCTCGGCGCCATCAGCATCATCGCGAGCGACAGCCAGGCGATGGGCCGCGTCGGCGAGGTGATCACGCGGACCTGGCAGACGGCGCACAAGATGCGCGAGCAGCGGGGCCGGCTCCCCGAGGAGCAGGGCGACAGCGACAACTTCCGGATCCGCCGCTACGTGGCGAAGTACACGATCAACCCGGCGATCGCGCACGGGATGTCCCACGAGATCGGCTCGGTCGAGCCGGGCAAGCTCGCCGACCTCGTGCTGTGGCGGCCCCAGATGTTCGGCGTGCGGCCGGAGATCGTGATCAAGGGCGGCTTCATCGCCTGGGCGCAGATGGGCGATCCGAACGCCTCGATCCCGACGCCGCAGCCCTACCTCATGCGGCCGATGTTCGGCGCGCTCGGCGGGGCGGTCGGCGAGACGAGCGTCGCGTTCGTCTCGAGCCGCGCGATGGACGAGGGCGTCGTCCGCCGGCTCGGCCTGAAGAAGCGCCTGTCCGCGGTGCGCCGGTGCCGCAAGCTCGGCAAGGCCGACATGCGCCTCAACAACACGCTCCTGCCGATCACGGTCGACCCCGAGACGTACGAGGTGCGCGCCGGCGGCGAGCTCCTCCGCTGCGATCCGGCGAGGGTCCTCCCCCTCGCCCAGCGGTACTCCCTCTTCTGAGGCGGCGGCGCGCGTTCGATGGGCCGCTCCCGCGCTTCCCGGGCACATCGCTCGCTCTCCTCTTCTTCTTCCCTCCCGCGTTCCTCCCCGCGCGCATGAACCGGTGGCTCCTCCTCCAGCTCTCCGACTCCGCGTTCCCGGTCGGGGGGTTCGCGCACTCGGCCGGCCTGGAGGCGGCGGTGCAGCTCGGCGAGGTCGGCCCCGGGCGGGCGCTGTCGTCGTTCGTCGTGGGCGCGCTCTGGCAGGTGGGCCTCGGCGCGCTGCCGTGCGTGCGGGCGGCGCACGAGCGCCCCGGCGACATCGCGGCCATCGACGACGTCTGCGACGCGTTCCTCGTGAACCACGTCGCGAACCGGGCGAGCCGGACCCAGGGCCGCGCGTTCCTCGCGACGAGCGCGCGCGTCTTCCCGTCCGCCGAAGTCCGCCGCCTCGACGCCGCCGTCCGGGCGCGGGAGGCGATCGGCCACCACGCGCCGATGTTCGGCGCCGCGCTCGGGGCGCTCGGCGTCCCGCGCGAGGAGGCGCAGGCCGTCTACCTGCACGCCGCGCTCCGCGGCGTCGTGTCGGCGGCGGTGCGCCTCGGGCTCGTGGGGCCGCTGGAGGCGCAGCGGCTCCAGCTCGACAGCGCGCCGCTCCTCGACGCGGTCCTCGCCGAGTGCGAGGGGCGAGGGCTCGATGAGCTCGCGCAGCCGGCGCCGCTCCTCGACCTGTTCGGCGCGGCGCAGGATCGGCTCTACTCGCGTCTGTTTCAATCGTGAGGTGACGGTATGCACGACCAGGGCGATCACGATCACCACGACGACGTTCACGACCACGACCACGACCACGTTCACGACCACGTTCACGACCACGTTCACGACCACGACCACGGTCGCGACCACGACCACGTTCGCGACCACGGGCACGTGCACGAGAGATGGGAGGGGCCAGGGCTCTTCAGCGAGCGTGAGGGGCCGCGTGATCGCGACTTCAAGGCGCGGGCGTTCACGGTCGGGATCGGGGGGCCGGTCGGCAGCGGCAAGACGGCGCTCGTGCTCGCGCTCTGCCGCGCGCTCCGCGACCGGATGCGGCTCGGCGTCGTCACCAACGACATCTTCACCCAGGAAGACGCCGAGTTCCTGCACCGCCACCAGGCGCTGCCGCCGGAGCGCATCCGCGCGGTCGAGACCGGCGGCTGCCCGCACGCCGCCATCCGCGAGGACATCAGCCACAACCTGGTCGCGCTGGACGACCTCATGGACCGCGTGGCGCCCGAGCTCCTCCTCGTGGAGAGCGGCGGCGACAACCTCGCCGCCCAGTACAGCCGGGAGCTCGTCGATTACACGATCTACGTGATCGACGTCGCCGGCGGGGACAAGGTGCCCCGCAAGGGAGGCCCGGGGATCACCCAGTCGGATCTGCTCGTCATCAACAAGACCGATCTCGCCCCGCACGTCGGCGCCGATCTCGGCGTCATGGAGCGAGACGCCCGCCGGATGCGAGGGGACGGCCCCTTCCTGTTCGCGCAGTGCAACCGCGGCCAGGGCATCCCCGAGATCATCGACCACATCCTCACCGCCATGCGGCGCGCGACGTCCCCAGGCGCCGTGGGACAATAGGCCGTCAGGGGCGCTCCTCCGCGCGCGTCGCGCGCCCACGCGCCGCGCTCTCCCTGCGTGGCGCGCCCCGCGGTCGGCATACCGGACCACATCGGCGCCAGCCGAGCGGCGCCATGTCGTGTCCGGATACGCCGGCAACTCCACATCGCCTTCCCTTTCGCTGATATACGGGTTCTGGTGGAGCTCATGCGGATCGTGGACGGGCCGTAGCGGACGACGAGACGCCCGCCGGAGGGAGCGCGGCGTCGGCCCCGACCGACGGGGCGCCTCTCGCTCGCGGCGGAGCCGGGAGGCGAGGCGGCGCGGCCACCCCTGCAGAGCAAAGGAGGAGGGATCAGTGAGCCAGGCCCGACCCCATGTGCTGGTGGTGGACGCGGAGCAGCGGATCCGCGACAGGCTTGCCGACGAGCTCCGCGAGGGGGGCTTCGACGTCACCTGCGCCGACACCGGGCTCGCGGCGATCGAGCTCGTCAAGGCGCGCCGGTTCGATCTCGCGGTCGCCGACGTCAGGGCGCCCGGCATGGGCGGCCCCGAGACCGTCGCCGCGCTCAAGGCGCTCAGCCCGGATCTCGAGATCCTCGTCGGCGCCACGCGCTCGAGCGCGCAGGCCGCCGTGGAGTGCATGAAGAGCGGGGCGTACGATATCCTCGAGAAGCCCTACGACATCGAGGACATGAAGCGGCGCCTCGGGGCGGCGATGCTGCGGACGCACCTCGACGCCATCGCCGCCGTCCACCAGGCGAGCACCGCCCTCGTCGCGTCGCTCGCGCGCGACGACTTCCCGGAGCGCGCCGTGGATCTGGCGGCCAAGGTCGTCTATACAAGCGCCGCTGCGCTCTCGCTCGCGCTCGATCAGGGGGCCGCGCTGTACCAGGCGGCCTCCGGCGTCGCGGTGTCTCCGGCGCTCGTCGCCCGGCTCGCCGCCCAGGCCGAGGGCGCGCCCGCCCCCGTCCGGCTGTCCGCGGACGAGGCGCCCGAGCTGCTCTGCACCGCCGAGGGCGACCGCTTCGGCGCCGCCATCGCGGCGCCGCTGCGCCTGGGCGAGCGCGCGTTCGGCGGCCTCGTGGTGCTCCGCGACGAGCGCCTGCCCGCGTTCACCAGCCAGGAAGAGCAGGCCATCGGCATCTTCGCCATCGAGCTCGCGCTCGCGCTCCACGGCCACGCGGCGCCGCGCGCGCGAGGCCCGCGCGCCGCCTGACCTCCGGCCCGGCGGCCAGCGCGCTGCCCACGCCCGGCGGCGCGCCTCCGCGACCGGCGCAGGACCGCGGCGAGGGCCGCGATCCGCGGCCGAGACGCCCGAAAAATCTTCCGCGATCCGCCCGAGATTCCCTCTGGCGAACGCGCACACGCCCCACTAAAGGAGGGGAGCGATGAGCTCCACTGCTGCCCCATCGACTCTCCCCTCCAGGGCCCAGCGCGTCGCGCTCTTCTACCGGGATCTCGTCGGCAAGAAGTTCGCGATGGCGCTGAGCGGCGTCATCTTCTTCGGCTACGTCATCGGCCACATGGCCGGCAACCTCCAGATCTTCATGGGCCGGCAGAAGATCAACGATTATGCGGCCTTCCTCCACGGGACGCCCTCGCTGCTCTGGGGGACGCGGATCGTCCTCCTCCTCGCTTTCATCGTCCACGTCTACACCGGCATCACGCTCGCGCAGCACAGCCGCGCCGCGCGGCCGGTCCGCTACCAGGTGAAGGGGCAGCGGCACCCGAACGTCGCCGCGCGCACGATGCTGCTGAGCGGCCTCGTGGTCGGCGCCTTCATCGTCTATCACCTGCTCCACCTGACGACGGGCACCGTGCACCCGGACTTCGTGCCGCTCGCCCCGTACGAGAACCTCGTCAACGGGTTCCAGCAGACGCCCGTGGCCATTGCTTACATCGTGGCGGTGAGCCTGCTCGGGCTGCACCTCTACCACGGCGCGTGGAGCATGTTCCAGTCGATGGGCGTGAGCCACCCGCGCTACACGCCGGTGCTCAGGAAGCTCGCCGTCGTGTCGTCGATCCTGCTCGTCGTCGGCTTCTCCTCCGTCCCGCTGGCCGTCATGACCGGCCTGGTCCGCTGAGCCCGGAGCGCCCCCCACCATGCAGCTCAACGCCAAGATCCCCGAAGGTCCCATCGAGAAGAAGTGGGACCAGCACCGCTTCAACCTGAAGCTCGTCAACCCGGCGAACAAGCGGAAGTACACGATCATCGTGGTCGGCACCGGCCTCGCCGGGGGCGCCGCGAGCGCCACCTTGGCCGAGCTCGGCTACAACGTGAAGACGTTCTGCTTCCAGGACTCGCCGCGCCGCGCCCACAGCATCGCCGCCCAGGGCGGCATCAACGCCGCGAAGAACTACCAGAACGACGGCGACAGCATCTACCGCCTCTTCTACGACACCGTGAAGGGCGGCGACTACCGCGCGCGCGAGGCCAACGTGTACCGGCTCGCGCAGATCAGCGTGAACATCATCGACCAGTGCGCCGCCCAGGGCGTGCCGTTCGCGCGCGAGTACGGCGGCGTGCTCGCGAACCGCTCCTTCGGCGGCGCCCAGGTGTCGCGGACGTTCTACGCGCGCGGGCAGACGGGGCAGCAGCTCCTCCTCGGCGCCTACCAGGCGCTCGAGCGGCAGATCGGCCTCGGCAAGGTGAAGATGTACCCGCGCACCGAGATGCTCGATCTCATCGTCATCGACGGCAAGGCGCGCGGCATCGTCACCCGCAACCTGATCACGGGCGCGCTCGACACGCACCTCGCCGACGCGGTCGTGCTCGCCTCGGGCGGCTACGGCAACGTCTTCTTCCTCTCGACGAACGCGAAGGGGTCGAACGCGACGGCCATCTGGCGGGCGCACAAGCGCGGCGCGCTCTTCGGCAACCCCTGCTTCACCCAGATCCACCCGACGTGCATCCCGGTCTCGGGCGACTACCAGTCGAAGCTGACGCTCATGAGCGAGTCGCTCCGGAACGACGGCCGCATCTGGGTGCCGAAGAACCCGGGCGACACCCGCGCGCCGGCGAGCATCCCGGAGGACGAGCGGGACTACTACCTCGAGCGCCGCTACCCGAGCTTCGGCAACCTCGTGCCGCGCGACGTCGCGTCGCGCGCGGCGAAGGCGGTGTGCGACGAGGGCCGCGGCGTCGGGCCGACCCGGCTCGGCGTGTACCTCGACTTCTCGGACGCCATCCGGCGCCTCGGCAAGCCGGCCATCGCCGAGCGCTACGGCAACCTCTTCGACATGTACGAGCGCATCACCGGCGACGACCCGTACACCGTCCCGATGCGCATCTACCCGGCGATCCACTACACGATGGGCGGGCTCTGGGTCGACTACAACCTGATGAGCACGATCCCCGGCATGTTCGTGCTCGGCGAGGCGAACTTCTCCGACCACGGCGCGAACCGCCTCGGGGCGAGCGCGCTGATGCAGGGGCTGGCCGACGGCTACTTCATCATCCCCTACACCATCGGCGACTACCTGGCCTCGACGAAGCTCGAGCGGATCGACGACGCCCACGCCGCGGTGCGCGACGCCGAGCGCGCGGCGAGCGACCGGCTGAACCGGCTGCTCCAGACGAACGGCTCGCGCACGGTCGACTCGTTCCACCGCGAGCTCGGCAAGATCATGTGGGAGCACTGCGGGATGGCGCGCAACGCGTCCGGGCTCAAGGGCGCGATCGCGCGGATCCCGGAGCTCCGGGAGCAGTTCCACCGCGACGTGCGCGTCTCGGGCACGGGGTCCGGCCTGAACCAGGAGCTCGAGAAGGCGGGGCGCGTCGCCGACTTCTTCGAGCTCGCCGAGCTCATGTGCCGCGACGCGCTCCACCGCGAGGAGTCGTGCGGCGGGCACTTCCGCGAAGAGCACCAGACGCCCGAGGGCGAGGCGAGGCGCGACGACGACAACTTCGCCTACGCCGCCGCCTGGGCCTGGAAGGGGGAGGGGCAGGCGCCCGAGCTCTTCAAGGAGCCGCTCCAGTTCAACGAGGTTCACCTCACCCAGCGGAGTTACAAATAATGCGCCTCACGCTTCATGTCTGGCGGCAGAAGGGCAAGTACGAAGCGGGCCGGTTCGTCACCTACGAGGTGCCCGACGTCAGCGAGCACATGTCCTTCCTCGAGATGCTCGACGTGCTCAATCAGCGGCTCATCCAGAAGGGCGAGGAGCCGATCGCGTTCGATCACGACTGCCGCGAGGGCATCTGCGGCATGTGCGGCTTCATGATCAACGGCCAGGCGCACGGCCCGCTCCGGGGGACGACCGTGTGCCAGCTGCACATGCGGCACTACAAGGACGGCGACGTGCTGTGGCTCGAGCCGTGGCGCGCCGCCGCGTTCCCCGTCGTGAGCGATCTCGCGGTCGACCGCAGCGCGTTCGATCGGATCATCGCGGCGGGCGGCTACGTCTCGGTGCCCACGGGCAGCGCGCCGGACGCGAACGCCATCCCCGTGCCGAAGCCGATCGCCGAGCGCGCCATGGACGCGGCGGCGTGCATCGGCTGCGGCGCCTGCGTCGCGTCGTGCCCGAACGCGTCCGCCTCGCTCTTCACGGGGGCGAAGCTCACCCACCTGAACCTCCTGCCGCAGGGGCAGCCGGAGCGCGATCAGCGCACCCTCAACATGGTGGGGCAGATGCGCGCGGAGAGCTTCGGCCACTGCACGAACGTCGGCGAGTGCGAGGCGGTCTGCCCGAAGGAGATCTCGCTCGACGTGATCGCGCAAATGAACCGGGACTACCTGCGCGCGACGCTGCGCCACCGCGACGTGCAGGCCAAGAGCGGCACCGGCTGATCCGCGGCGGCGCCGCTCGCCGCGCCGCCGCGCCGCCGCTCGCCGCGGCGCCGCGCCGCCGCGCACCCCCGGCGGTCCTCCTTCCCTCCCCGCCCCTCCGCATCCTCCGCGTCCCTCCGCTTCGTCGCAGCACCTCCGCTTCGTCGCAGCACCTCCGCTTCGTCGCAGCACCTCCGCTTCGTCGCAGCACCTCCGCTTCGTCGCAGCACCTCCGCTTCGTCGTAGCACCTCCGCTTCTCCCCCTTCCCTGCCCGGCCGCGCAAACCTCGCCCGCTCCCGTCGCGAGCGCGACGATCCGTCACGACCGGCCCCGGCGCCCCGCAGCGGTCGCCCCGTGGGCCGCGGCCGCGCGCCGCGCGCCACCGACGCGCCCTGCCCGCGACGGCCAAGGCGCGCCCCGCCATCCTCGCCGCCGTACGGTGCGCCCCTCCGTGCCCGCAGGCGGCGACGCCGCCACCCCGGGGCGCCGCGCCCCCCTCCCTGCGCCACGCCATGACGGGCACGCCCTGGCTCCCCCCGCCGACCCCCCGCCCATCCCACCTCCACGGCGGCCCCTGAACCCTGCCCCCTCCGCCTCCAATTTCACCCATAGAGCAAAAATCTACACCGCGCCCGTGGATGGGCTTCCAGGTAATTCCCTAGTGCGGGCTCAGGGACTTCCTAAACGCTCTTCGGTCCCAGGAGACCTCCGTACGGGGACACGCGGGATAAACACTCGGCATGTTTCAAGAACCTCTCGTCGCGACTCGCGCCCACGCGAGTGAGCACTTTCCTAATTCGACGAACCTCGGACACTCCAGTACCAGCGCAACCGACGAAGAGGGCGTGACGATCTCCCGCGCGGGGAAGAAACGTGTCAGGGTCAACGACCGCTCGTTCGAGCTCGCTAGTTCGAACAACATCGAAAATTGTCCCGAACGGGATTGCACGTCATAAGACAATTGTGGTGACCCCACACCATGTCGTAGACTAGGTGCAACTTAGAACGCCGCAGCGAGGGGGGGGCATCCCGCTGCGAGCGAGTCAAGGTTCGAGTTCGATCAGCTCTCTCTACAACGGAGCCGGTTCAGGGGGGGCCGGCGGTAGGGGGGCCGAGCTGCATTCGCGGCGGCCGCTCTCTCAGCGGATCGGCAGGATCCGTCTTCATCATGGGAACGACGCGCATCGACCGCAGACCCGACGTGCATGTCCGCGCGACGCGCCGACCGGCGCCTCTCTGGCGCCGCTCGGGCCACGCGGCGGCGCAGGCACACCTCCAGCGACGACGCGGCGCTGATGCGGGAGTTCGATCATCAGACCAGGTCTCTTTCACGAGTGAAGAAGCAGGAGGGAACTTCATGAGCAGCTGCATCGACGGCCTTAACCTGCATCCGAAGAGCGTCCACGATGCTGCCGTTGTTCTCGACACCGTGACGGACCGGCTCGTCGCCGCGGGCGATCCGCGGGCGGCATTCACCGACGTCTACGGGATCGTCACGCGCGCTGTCGCCGCGCAAGTGGAGCGGCCCGATGGCATGTTCCTCGAGCCGTCGTGGATCTCTCGCCTGGCCGGCCGATTCTGCGAGCGTTACCTCGCGACGTTCCGCTGGTGCGAGCAGGGCGCGGCCCAGGACTGCGGCGCGTGGCGCATCGCGTACGCGAGCGCGTCATCGCGCCTGGCGCTGCCCGTGCAGAACGCGCTGCTCGGGTTCAACGCCCACATCAACTACGATCTGGTCTTCGGCATCCACGCGACCATCATCGAGTTCGGGCACGACCGCGACCCGAGGATGCTCGCGCGCCTCAAGCACGATCACGATCAGGTCAATACGCTCCTCCGCGGCGCGGTCGTCGAGGCGCTCGCGCGCCTCTACGGCCGTCACGGGTGCCGGATGAGCGGGATCCTCCACAACTTCGCCCCGGAGCTCGCGACCCGCATCGCCATGGAGCTGCTCTCGCGCTGGCGCGAGAGCGTCTGGACCGACGTCCTGGCCCTGCTCGCCGCGCGCCGGGCGAGCGACCGGGCTGCGCTGTCCGCCGGCATCGACCAGCGCTCCACGCGCGTCGCGCAGCTGCTCGCGCTGCCGTCGCTCCACCACGCGCAGCGGCCCATGCTCCGCGCCCTGTCAAGCGCCGCGTGAGCGGGGTGGACCGAAACCCGAGCCCGCCCCCGTCGTACAATGAGGCATGAGCAAGCTCCCCAAGGAGCCGTCCGCAGGCGAGATCACCCCGCCGGCCCTCTACCTGCGGCGGCGCGAGCTCCTGAAGAACGCAGCGCTCTTCGCCGGCACCGCCTCGGCCATCGGCGGCGGCCTGGTCTGGCTCACGGGCCGAGATGCGGGCTCATCCGGCGCCGCCGGGGCGGAGGCACCCGGGGGGGACGCCGTGCCGCTCACCGACGCGCGCCCCCCGGGGGACGCGTCGACGCGCGCCGAGGCGGGTGAGACGAAGGGGAGATCGTCGTTCGTCACCGACGAAGCCCGGACCCCCTACGAGGACATCATCTCCTACAACAACTTCTACGAGCTCGGCCTGAGCAAGTCCGCGCCGGCCGCCAACGCCGGCCGCCTCAGGCTTCGCCCCTGGGCGATCTCGGCCGACGGCGAGCTCAAGAGGCCCCAGATCATCGATCTCGACACCCTCCTCAGGTGGTTTCCCCTGGAGGAGCGCGTCTATCGGATGCGCTGCGTCGAGGCGTGGTCGATGGTGATCCCGTGGCTCGGCTTCCCGCTGGCCGCGCTCCTCAAGCGGCTCGAGCCGACGTCCCGCGCCCGCTATGTCCAGTTCACCACGCTGCTCGATCCGGAGCAGCTCCCCGGCCAGAAGAGCCGCGTCCTCGACTGGCCTTATGTCGAGGGCCTGCGCATCGACGAGGCGATGCACCCGCTCACGATGCTGGCCGTCGGGATTTACGGCAAGACGCTGCTCGGCCAGAACGGAGCCCCCATTCGCCTGGTGGTCCCGTGGAAATACGGGTTCAAGGGGTGCAAATCGATCGTGAGGATCGAGCTCACCGAGCGCCGGCCGCGGACCACCTGGAGCGAGGCCGCGCCGGACGAGTACGGGTTCTATGCGAACGTGAACCCCGCGGTGGATCACCCGCGCTGGAGCCAGGCGACCGAGCGGAGGATCGGCGAGCTCAGACGTCGGCCCACGCTGCCGTTCAACGGCTATGCGGAGGAGGTCGCGGGCCTGTACAGCGGCATGGATCTCCGGGAGAACTTCTGATGACGAGCTCGCCGGCCAAGGCTGTGTCCCCGCTGCGCGCCGGGGCGCCGGCGGGTCGGAAGCTGCCCTGGCTCGAACCGGCGGTCGTCACCGGCGGCCTCATCCCGCTCGCGGTGCTCGGCCTGCGCGCCGCGACCGGGGCGCTCGGCGCAAACCCCGTCGCCGAGGCGCTGAACCAGCTCGGCCTCCTCGCCCTCGTGCTGCTCATCGCCTCGCTCGCGGCCACGCCGCTCCAGCGCATCTCGGGGTGGACCTTCCCCGTCCGCATCCGCAAGGCGCTCGGGCTGCTCTCCTTCTTCTATGCGTGCGCGCACTTCCTGACCTACGCGACCCTCGATCAGGGGCTCGCCTTACCGGCGATCGTCGCGGACATCACCGAGCGCCCCTTCCTCCTCGTCGGCTTCGTCGCGCTCGTCCTGCTCGTCCCGCTGGCGGCGACGTCGACCGCGCGCATGCTGAAGCGACTCGGCTTCGCGCGCTGGAAGCGCCTGCACCGCCTCGCGTACGTCGCCGCTGTCCTCGGGGTCGCGCACTACTTCCTCCGCGTGAAGAAGGACACGACCGAGCCCTTGATCTACGCGGCGCTCCTCGCGGCGCTCTTCGCCGTGCGCATCGCGAGCGCCGTCCTCCCGCCCGGGGGGCGCGATCACGGCACCGCCGGCGGGCTCCCGCGCAGCATGAAATAGATGAGCACCCCCGTCACCGACACGTAGAGCCAGAGGGGCAGCGTCACCTTCGCGACCCGGGCGTGCCTCGCGAAGCCCCCCTTGAAGGCGAAGTAGAACGACGTCAGCGCGAGCGGCACGATCCCGATCGAGAGCACGATGTGCGAGATGAGGATCACGAAGTAGACGACGCGGAGCGGCCCGGTGCCCTGGTACTTCGTGTCGCCGTGGACGAAGTGGTAGGCGAGGTAGCCGACGAGGAACAGCGCCGAGGCGGCGAACGCCGAGACCATCAGGTACTTGTGCACGACCATCGCGCGGCGCTTGATGGCGATGAAGCCGGCGACGAGCAGCGTGGCCGCCGTGGCGTTCAGCGCGGCGTTCAGCGGCGGCATGAAGCGGAGGTCGGCGCCGCCCGCGCCCCGCCGGAAGATCAGGATGTAGGCCAGGAACGCGAGCGCGCCCGCGGAGAGCGCGGCGTTGAAGAGGTAGAACGCTCGGTCGCTGGTGCGGGTGAGCAGGCCGACGGGCTTCAGGGGGCTCGAGGCGTGGGTCGACATCGCGCGGTCCATACCAGAGGAGCGCCCCGAGCGCGATCGACGGCGGGCGAGCGGGCGCGAGCGCTCGCCGACCACGCGCCGCGCGCCGCGCTCCCGTACGGCTAGCCCGCGCTCGGCGCCCTCCCGATCGGCGCCGGGCTCCGATCCGCGTCCCGGAGCGGCTCGCGCATGGTCACGAGCTCCTCGGCGGCCGTGGGGTGGATGCCGATCGTGGCGTCGAGCTGCGCCTTGGTCGCGCCGCACTTCAGCGCGACGGCGAAGCCCTGGATGATCTCGCCGGCGTCCGGGCCGACCATGTGGACGCCGAGCACCCGGTCGGTCACGCGATCGACGATGAGCTTCATCATCGTCCTCTCCTCGCGCCCGGAGAGGGTGTGCTTGAGCGGGCGGAAGACCGACAGGAAGACGGTGACGTCGTGGTGCTCGCGCGCCTGCGCCTCGGAGAGGCCGACCGTGCCGACGTTCGGCTGGCTGAAGACGGCCGTCGGGATGCCGGCGTAGTCCATGCGCACGCGCTCGCCCCGGAAGAGCATCCTCGAGAGCGCCATCGCCTCGGCGATGGCCACGGGCGTGAGCTGCACCCGGGAGATCACGTCGCCGATCGCGTAGATCGACGGGACCGAGCTCTGGAACACGTCGTCCACGACGACCGCGCCGTCCGCGTCGAGCTTCACCCCGACCTCCTCGAGGCCGAGCCCCTTCGTGTTCGGGACGCGCCCGGTCGCGTACAGCACGCAGTCGGCGGCGAGCTCGGCGCCGTCGGCGAGCGTCGCGCAGAGCTCCGCGCCGCGCCGCTCGATCCGCTCGACGCTCGCGCCCAGGCGGAGATCCAGCCCCTTCTTCTGGATCTCCGCGGCGAGGAACGCCCGGATGTCGTCGTCGAAGCCGCGCAGGAGGTGCACGCCGCGGTGGATCAGCGACACGCGGGCGCCGAGCCCGTGCAGGATCCCGGCCAGCTCGACCGCGATGTAGCCGCCCCCGACGAGGAGCGCGCGGCGCGGCAGGGCGTCGAAGTGGAACGCCTCGTTGGAGGTGATCGCGTGCTCGCGGCCCGGGATGTCGGGGATCCAGGGGTGGCTGCCGGTCGCGACGAGGATGCGCTCGGCGGTGATCCGGGCGCCGTCGATCTCGACCGCGTGCGGATCCACGACCCGGGCGCGGCCCCAGCGGAGGTCGGCGCCCGCGTTCTTCAGGAGCCGCTCGTACACGCCGTTCAGGCGCTCGATTTCCCGGTTCTTGTTGCGGAGGAAGGTCGGCCAGTCGAACGAGGGCCCGGCCTCCGCGCCCCCGTCCGCCCCGCCGCCGCGGCCGGGCACCTTCCAGCCGTAGCCGGCGGCGTCCTCGAAATCCTCGGCGTAGTGCGACGCGTAGACGAGGAGCTTCTTCGGGATGCACCCCACATTGACGCAGGTGCCGCCGAGGTAGCGCGACTCGGCGATCGCGACCCGGGCGCCGTACGAAGCGGACATGCGGGCTGCGCGCACGCCGCCGGAGCCGGCGCCGATGACGAACAGATCGTAATCGTACTTGGACATGGTCGACGACTATGGCCCACCTTGGGCGTGATCGCCGCGCAGCGTACACCGCCTCCGGGGCGGCGGGGATTCTGCTACGGTCCCGCCGTTGCGCTCCTCGACCCACCCCGGCCCCCTGGGCGCCGCGCGCTCGCACGACGGCGATCTGCCCGCGCGGCGGGGACCGCTCTCCTCGCGCGCTGTGCGGCGCGCGAGGCGCGCCCTGCCCTTCGCCCTCGCGGTCGCGCTCGTCGCCGCGGTGCTCGGCCGCCTCGACCACGGCGCCTTCCTGGCGGCCCTGTCGCGCGTCGACGCCCCGCTCTTCGGCGCGTCCGCGGCCCTCTTCGTCCTCGCGCTCCTCGCCGCCGACACGTTCGCGACCGTCCTCGTCTACCGCCGCTCCATCGCCCGCGTCGCCTTCCGCGATTTCTTCGTGCTCCGCGGCGCCTCCTACCTCCCGTCGCTCCTCAATCACCACGTCGGCCAGGCGTTCATCACGGTCTTCCTCTCCCGCGCCCACGGCGTCCCGCTCGCGCGCGCCGCGGGCGCGACGCTCGTGGTCTACGCCTCCTGGCTCGGCTGCCTGCTCCTCCTGGGCGCGCTCGCCTTCCCCGCGAACGGCGGGTCGCTCGCCGGGTCCGCGCTGCTGCTCGCCGCCGGCGCGCTCTACCTCGCCCTGCTCGCGCTGCGGCCCGCCCGGCTCGCGCGCACCCGGCTCCTCGCCCCGCTCTTCGAGGCGGGGGTGCGCGGCCACCTCGTCGCCCTCGCCGCGCGCGTGCCGCACCTCGTCGTCCTGTTCGCGGGCACCTGGCTGCCGTTCTGGTTCTTCGACGTCCGCATCCCCCTCGGCGCGGCCCTCACCTACATCCCGATCCTGATGGTCGCGGTGACGCTCCCCCTCACGCCGCAGGGCTTCGGCACGCGGGACGTGCTCGCGGTCGCGCTCTTCGAGGGCTTCGCGGCCGGCGTCACCCGCGAGGAGCGCCTGGCCGCGATCGCTGCGTCCACGACGGCATGGGCCGTGGCCCTCACCCTGGTCGAGGCCGCGCTCGGCCTGGCCCTGCTCCGCGTCGCCCTGCCCCGCATGGAGGCGAAGGGCGCCGCGGAAGCTGCCCAGGAGCCGGCATGACGCGGATCAACGCGGCTCGTCACGCGGCGCTGGCGCGCCCTCGATCCATGAACACGCGGCGCTGGCGCGCCCTCGATCCATGAAAAGGGCCGACCGGACGAATTTCGAGCGAGCCGCTGCGCATCCCGGTGCACTCGCGGCCGGTCTTGATGTATGTTCCTGTTGCACATAGCAGCTCTGACCTGCTCGCGCTGGGCGATCCGTCATGAAGAATCTCTATCGCTTCCTCGCCTCTTCCGATCACGGCGTCGCCCGGGCGGCGCGCCACGTGCGCCGCGAGCTCCGCGGCCTCACGCTGCCCGCGCCCCGGCCGGTCGTCGTCCCCGTGCGCCTCGCGTACGAGGCGGCGCGTGATCTCTACTACTACGGATCTCGCGTGCTCGTCTGCGAGCCGATCTTCAAGTCGTACTGCACCCGGTACGGCAAGGGTGTCCGGACGGGGACGTTCATCCACTTCATTCAGGGGCGGGGGAACATCGTCCTTGGCGACAACGTGGTGCTCGACGGCAAGATCAATTTCACCTTTGCCGCGCGGTTCTCGGACAGCCCGACCCTGACGATCGGCGACGACACCGGGCTCGGACACGAGTGCAGGATCGTCGTCGCCAAGTCGATCACCATCGGCAAGCACTGCCGGATCGCGTCGGGCGTGCACATCCTCGACTCGAGCGGTCACCCGAGCGAGCCGGAGGCCCGGAAGCAGGGGCTGCCGCCCCCGGACAGCGAGGTGCGGCCCGTCGTCATCGAGGACAACGTCTGGATAGGCGCCCGGGCCATGATCTTCCCCGGCGTCACGATCGGCGAGGGCAGCGTGGTCTCGGCGGGCTCGGTGGTCCTCGCCGACGTCCCCCCCTACACGGTGGTGGCCGGCAATCCGGCCCGCAGGGTGGCGTCCCTCCGGGCCGAGCCGGCGCAGCGCGCCGGGTCGGCGGGGGCTCGCCTCGACGCGAGCAGCGCGAACGGCGCGGGCGCCCGAGCCGCGGACCACGCGGCCCGAAAGAGCTCGCTTCCTCCGGACAGCGTATCTTAACCACCCTGGAGCTCCTCAATGGCGACCGAGATGGATCAGGTGATCGAGGTCATCGTCACGATTGGCAACCTGCCCGCAACGATCGGGCCCGACGACGACATCTATGACGCGGGGTTCTCGTCGATTCGAGCGCTTCAGCTCCTCACCGAGCTGGAGGATCGGTTCAATGTGGCCCTCCCCGACGACAGGTTCAGCCTCGCCCGCACCCCGCGCGCGCTGAGCGGGTTGATCCAGGAGCTCGCCTCGTGAGGAAGATCGTCACCGTCGAGCTCGCCACGCCCGCGACGGAGATGGCGCAGGAGGAGATCCCGAAGCAGATCGCCTTCCTGTCGAAGGACATCGCGAACATCCGGTTCGTCCGCGGCGGCGCGGCGCTCGAGTTCGAGGCGCCGGAGGAGGGCGCGGGGGATCTCGCCCGGGCGGCCGAGGGGATCGCGCGCACCATGCAGCGCAGCCTGCGGCAGCTCACGCGGAAGCTCGTGTACCGCAGCCCCGCGTGCGACCGGGTGGAGTTCCGCGGCGGCGGGCTCCCCGCCGGGATCACGCAGATGGGGCAGGGTCAGGTCGCCCTCGAGGGGCTCCCGCTGCGGCTCTACCGCTACTTCGATCGCACGCTGGAGGCGCTCGGCGCGCCGTTCTCGCCGAGCCCGATCCTCGTGCCGACGTTGATCCCGGCCACGACGCTCGCGAAGTGCGACTACTTCCGCTCCTTCCCCCACATCGTGACCTTCGCGTGCCACCTGCCGGAGGACATGCCGCGCATCGAGGATTTCCGGGCGCGGCACCAGGACCGGGACACGCTCGACGAGCGCGCGCTGGGCGACATGACGCAGCCGGAGGTCTGCCTCTCGCCGGCGGTCTGCTACCACGTCTACGCGGCGAACCGGGACCGGGTGCTGCCGCCGGGCGGCGCGCGCTACGCGCTCGCGGGCCGCTGCTTCCGCTACGAGTCGAGCAAGATGGTCGACCTCCGGCGGCTGTGGGAGTTCACGATGCGCGAGATCGTGTTCCTCGGGTCGCGGGAGGGCGTGCTCGCGCTGCGCGAGCAGGGGAACGAGATCGTGGCGCGCTACCTCGACGAGCACGAGCTGGCCGGCGAGATCCGGACGGCGAGCGATCCGTTCTTCATCGCGCCGGATGCCGCCGCCAAGACGTACTTCCAGATCAGCAGCGAGACGAAATACGAGATCTCGCTGATGCTGCCGGAGGACGAGCGGGTGGCGGCGGGGTCGTTGAACTACCACACCGACTTCTTCGGCCGCGCGTTCCAGTGCACCGTCGACGGCGCGGGGCCGATGCACAGCGTGTGCATCGCGTTCGGGCTGGAGCGGTGGGTGTACGCGTTCCTCGCCCAGCACGGCCACGATCCGGCCCGCTGGCCGGACATCGTGCGTCGCGCCCCGGAGATGGCGGGCCTCTGAGCCCCCGAAGGGCCGCGCCACCCCCAGGGGCAGCACCAGGCTGGGCTGTTCCCTTTCCGGCGCGTTCCTGCGAGGCTCGCACGTCATGCAGATCGAGCGCGTCGATCCCTTGGCCGTGGCGGAGGAGGCCAGCCTCGTCCTGCGCGAGGCCTGGCCGCCTCCCGTCCTCCATTACACGGCCGACTACCTGAGATGGCAGCTCGGCTTCCCCGGCGCGGCGCCGCTGGCCGTGCTCGCGCGCGAGGGCGGTGAGCCGGCCGGCTTCATCGGCGTCGCGCCGCGCCGCTTCCGCTTCCGGGGCGTGACGTCGGACGGGTATCTGCTCTCGTTCCTGAGCGTGCGCCCGAAGTTCCGGGGACAGGGGCTGGCGGGCAGGCTGTACGCGGAGGTCTTCTCCGGCGTCCGGGCGTCCGGCTTGCCGACGGTCGTGTTCGTGGAGGCGCGCTCCGCGCCCGCGCAACACCTGCTCGCCAAGGCGGTGGAGCGGGCCGGGCTCTCGATGAAGCGGCTCGCCGCGTGCCAGAACCACGGGTTCGTGCCCAGGGCCGGCGCCGCGCCGCCGCGGGCCGGCGCCGCGCCGGCCGCGGACCTCGACGACGTGCTCGCGGCGATGGCGGCGTGCCGCGACGAGCGCGTGCTCTGGGCGGCGCCGGACGCGGCGCAGCTCGAGCACAGCCTGCGCGATCCGCGGCCTCGCCGGCTGCTGCGGGTCGAGGAGGCAGGCCGGACGGTGGGGGCCGCGGCGGTGTTCCTGTCGGAGATCGCGACGGCCCGCGGGATCGAGCTGGTGCCGACGGTCGACGCGATCTTCCTGCCCGAGCCGACCGCCGATCGGGTCGCGGCGGTGCTGCGCGCGACCTCGGAGGCGTTCGCCGGACAGGCGACCGTGCCGGCGGTGAGCGCGCCGAACCTCGCCGCCCTCCCCCCGGAGCACCTCAGGCCGGCCGGCGCGCGGCCGACGGGCGCGACGTTCGACGCGTTCGTCGTGCGCTCCCCGGGAGGGCAACCCGGGGGACCGTGGGGCGACGCCGAGGTGACCAACCTCGAGATCGTCTGAGACCGGGGCGAGGCACAGGCAGCCATCCCGGCCACTGCCACCAATCTCTCGCCGCCGCGGGGCGCCCCCGACCGTGACCTCCGCGGCGCCGCGGCGTCCAGGATCGCCCGTACGGACCGCAGGAGGGCAGCGCGGCACATGCCCGACCGAGACGTGGGTCAGGGGCTCCCTCATCCGCGCCGCGTCTCCCCGACGCCGGCGCTCCGTCAGGGCCCGACAGGAGCGGAGCTCGGTCGAAACATTCGAGATCCACACGGCACCTCGACGTGCTCATCCGTTCGAGCACCGAGCCTTCGAGATCCCCACGGCACCTCGACGTGCTCATCCGCTCGAGCGCCGCTGTGCTCCGACACCGCAACATCATCATGCGCCGTTCAGCTCGCTCCCGGGAAGCGCGATGACACGCCCCCGGAGGGGAATTCCGCGGCGCGCGGGCGCGCTCTGGTGCGCTCGGCGTGGGCGCCTCCGGCGCGGGGGACCATCCTCCCGAGCGCGCGGCGTCCGGCGCGACGCGCGCGGAGCGTGCCCGCGCTCGCCGCGGCGTAGGACCGATCGGCGGCGGGAGGTGGTCGCGTTCGGGGGGCTCACCTCCGGGGCTTGCGCTCCGGCGGGCCCCTTTTGTGGCCCGCCTGCACGAAAGCCCCTCCGGTGAGCCCCCCGAACGCGACCACCTCCCGCCCGCGCGGGGCCGGTCGTCACCCGGCCCTTGCATTTGTCGATCGCATTGGATGTTCTCTGGCCTCCATGGGCGAGCACCGACGAACCATCGAGCACGAGCGACTCGAGCAGGACGCGAACCGGCAAGCGCAGTGGAAGCGCTGGGGCCCGTACCTCTCCGAGCGCCAGTGGGGCACCGTGCGGGAGGACTACTCCGCTCACGGCGACTGCTGGAGCTATTTTCCCCACGACCAGGCCCGGAGCCGCGCCTACCGCTGGGGCGAGGACGGCCTGCTCGGCATCTGCGACCGAAAGGCCCGGCTGTGCTTCGCGCTCGCGCTGTGGAACGGCCGCGACCCCATCCTCAAGGAGCGGCTCTTCGGCCTGACCGGCCCGGAGGGCAACCACGGCGAGGACGTCAAGGAGTGCTACTTCTACGTCGACTCGACGCCGACGCACTCCTACCTGAAGGGCCTGTACAAGTACCCGCAGGCCGAGTTCCCCTACCGGTGGCTGGTCGAGGAGAACCGGCGCCGCGGTCGGAAGCAGCCCGAATTCGAGCTCGCCGACACCGGCGTCTTCGACGAGGACCGCTACTTCGACGTCCAGGTCGAGTACGCAAAGGCATCTCCGGACGACCTCCTGATCCGCGTCACGATCCACAACCGGTCCTCGGAGCCTGCGTCGATCGACGTGCTGCCGACCCTCTGGTTCCGGAACACCTGGTCGTGGAATCGAACCGGGGAGGGGTACTCCGGGCGGCGGCCGGAGCTCTGGCAGGCGGCGGCGGGCGTCGTCTGCGCGGAGCACGAGGCGCTCGGCAGGATGAGGCTCCACGCCGAGGGCGAGCCGGAGCTGCTCTTCACCGACAACGAGACCAACGCCGAGCGGCTCTTCGGCGCGGCGTCCCGATCGCCCTACCGGAAGGACGCCTTCCACGAGCACATCATCCGCGGCGCGCAGGGCGCGGTGAACCCGGCGAAGCGCGGCACCAAGGCGGCGGCGCATTACCGCCTGAGCGTGCCCGCGAGGGGCCATGTCGTGCTGAGGCTCCGGCTCGTGGCCGAAGGCGAGGCCCCCGAGGCGCCGTTCGGCGCGGGGTTCGACGCGATCTTCGACGCGCGCATCGCGGAGGCGGACGACTTCCACGACAGCATCGCGCCCGCGGGCCTGCCCCCCGAGGAGCGCGCGGTCGTCCGCCAGGCGTACGCGGGGCTGCTCTGGTCGAAGCAGTTCTATCACTACGTGGTCGGCGAGTGGCTGGAGGGGGATCCGCCGATCCTGCCGCCGGAGTCGAGGAAGCACGGGCGCAACGCCGACTGGAAGCACGTCTACAACCGCGACGTGATCTCGATGCCGGACAAGTGGGAGTACCCCTGGTACGCGGCGTGGGACCTCGCGTTTCACATGATCCCGTTCGCCCGGCTGGATCCCACGTTCGCGAAGGAGCAGCTGCTCCTGTTCCTCCGCGAGTGGACCATGCACCCGAACGGGCAGCTGCCTGCCTACGAGTTCGCGCTGGGCGACGTCAACCCGCCGGTCCACGCCTGGGCGGCGTGGCGCGTGTACAAGATCGCGGCGCGCCGCGGCGAGCGCGACCGGGCGTTCCTCCAGCGCGTGTTCCAGAAGCTCTTGCTCAACTTCACCTGGTGGGTCAACCGCAAGGACGAGGAGGGCAACAACCTCTTCTCCGGCGGCTTCCTCGGGCTCGACAACATCGGCGTCTTCGACCGCTCGCGGGCGCTGCCGACGGGCGGCACGCTGGAGCAGGCCGACGGGACGGCGTGGATGGCGTTCTTCTGCGGCACGATGCTGTCCATGGCGCTCGAGCTCGCGCACGAGGACCCGGTGTACGAGGACATGGCGACCACGTTCTTCGGTCGCTTCATCGCCATCGTGGACGCGATGAACTCCTTCGGGGGCAGCGGCCTCTGGGACGAGCACGACGGCTTCTACTACGATCAGCTCCACGTGGACGGCCGCGTGGTGCCGCTCCGGACCCGATCGATGGTCGGCGTGATCCCGCTGTTCGCGGTCGAGGTCCTCGAGGACGAGACGATAAACCGCCTGCCCGGCTTCCGGAAGCGGATGAGCTGGTTCCTCGAGAACCGCCGGGATCTCGCGCGCCACATCGCGTACCTCGAGGGGCACCACGGGCGCCGGCTGCTCGCCGTGCCGTCGCGGGAGCGGCTCCAGCGGGCGCTGCGTTACGTGCTCGACGAGTCGGAGCTCCTGTCCCCGTACGGCGTGCGCTCGCTCAGCCGCCATCACCTGCATCACCCGTACTCGCTCCAGGTGAACGGGGAGGTCTACACGGTCGCGTACACCCCGGGAGACTCGGACACCGGGCTCTTCGGCGGCAACTCCAACTGGCGAGGTCCGGTCTGGTTCCCGCTGAACTTCCTGCTCGTCGAGGCGCTGGAGCGGTATCACCATTTCTACGGGGACACGCTCCGCGTGGAGTGCCCCACGGGCTCGGGCCGCTTCATGACCCTCGACGAGGTGGCCGGCGAGCTGTCGCGCCGACTGGCCTCGCTGTTCCTGCCGAGACAGGACGGCTCCCGGCCGTGCCACGGCGCCGACCCGCGCTTCGCCTCGGACCCTCACTGGAAGGATCTCGTGCTCTTCAGCGAGTATTTCAACGGCGACGACGGGCGCGGGGTCGGGGCCAGCCATCAGACGGGCTGGACGGCGCTCGCCGCCCGCTTCATCGAAGGCTGCGCGAACCGGCGCCCGGCGTGAACGCCGCGGGGCGCGCGCCGCGACGACACCGCGGAAAGGTGAGCGGATGTCCGGAGATCTCGGTCCGAGGCGGGGAATCGGCGCAATCCGCCGCAGCGAACGAGGAGACCTGTCCGGCGAAAAGGCGATTTTCGCGGTGGGGATTCCCCTGCCGGGTGTTACCGTAGTCGGTCGGGCTGTTCGCGTCGCGATCGCGGGCAGGGGTTCGACGCCACGCAACGATCCTTCGAGGGAGGTAGAATGACTGCTCGACCGGTACTCTCCATCGACACATCCTTCGACATCGACAGCGCGTGGTTCGCGTCCGGCCGGACGACGCTCTACAGCCGGATGGGCGACCAGTTCTCGATCGTGCCGTTCGGGCGCGCGAGCGCGGAGCGGCGGAGGATCCTCCGTCAGATCGGGCGAGCCGAGGGCGCCGGCAACCCCTTCCGGGCGGTCGTGGTGTCGTCCCACGGCAGGCCGAGCAGCGTCATCGACGATGACTCCCCCGACGGCATCCTGGTGTCGCACGAGTGCCCGGATCAGGAGATCGAGCTCTGGGCGCGCGGTCGCATCCTGTATTTTTGCTGTCCCGAGACCGCCAGCGGTCCGCTGTTCGAGCGGCTCCTCGGCGCGGGGGCGAGGACGGTGGTCGGCTTCACGGGGAGGCCTTGCCCCGCGACCGGCGACGGCAAGTTCTTCTGGCGGCAGCTCGATCAGGAGCTCGTGACCTGCGCGCTGCACGACCAGCTCGCGCCGGGGTTCGAGAGGGCCCGGCAGCAGTTCCTCGAGCGGGTCGGCACGCGGCTCGCGACGCTCCCCCCGGGGGCGGTCCGGGACGACCTCGCGAGGATGATGGACCTGCTCCACTCGATGGTGATCCGGGGCGCCGAGAAGGGGTAGCGCCGGCAGCGCCGCATCGCCCGGGCTCGTCCCTGGTCGCGCGGGAGGCGGAGTGACCGGTCGCCCGCGGTCGATGTGCGGCATGGTACAGTGCCGCACAGATCGAGGTCAGGGAGAGCGATGCGACGCGGGCTGTCGAACGTGCTCATTGCGGCGGCGCTCCTCGGGGGGGTGGCCGGGACGGGGGACGCGCTCGCCGGCGCGCCCGCCGCGCCCGGGGCGTCGTGGTTCATGGACGGAGAGCGGCGCGTCGCGGTCGAGCGGCTCGGGCCGGCCCGGCTGGACGCGGCGGGGCGCGCGCTCGCGCCGGTGCGGCTCCGCTACGCCGACGGCCGGGCCGTGCAGGCGAGCGTGGGGGCGACCGCGATCGTGCAGATCGAGCCCGGCGCCGAGGCGTCGCTCGCGGCGGCGGGCGTGCAGGTGGTGCGGCCGCTCATGCCCGCGATCGGGCTGTGGCTCGTGCGGGACAGCGGCGGCGGCGACGGCCTCGACGTCGCCGCGCGCCTCGACGGGCCGGCGCGCGCGGGCGGCGTCCGCGCGGCGGTGCCGGACCTCCATCTCCGCCTGCGGGCCCACGGCGCGCCGTTCACGCCCGACGACCCGCGCCTGCCCGGCCAATGGTACTTCGACGACCTCGGGATGCAGGAGGCCTGGGGGCGCACGCAGGGAGACGAGGCGACATCCATCGTCGTGATCGACAACGGCTGCGATCTCGACCACCCCGACCTCGCCGCGAAGATGGATCCGGGGCGGGACGTCATCGACGGCGATGACGACCCCACCTACCACCCCGGCGAGCCGAGCGTGAACCACGGGACGGCCTGCGCGGGCCTGGTCGCGGCGGACACCGACAACGGCGAGGGCATCGCGGGCGGCTGCCCCGCCTGCAGGGTGCGGTGCGTGCGGCTGCTGAACGGCGAGGAGCAGCCGATCTCCGCCGCCGTCGACGCGTTCCAGTTCGCCCTGGAGGTGAACGCCTCCGTCGTGTCGAACAGCTGGGGCTACGCCGACGAGCTGCCCGTGCCCAGGGTGGTCGAGCAGGCGATCGATCACCTGTTCGACGCCGGGCGCGACGGGAAGGGAGCGCTCGTCCTCTTCGCCGCGGGCAACGAGGATCGGGAGCTCGGCGATGACGAGCTCCAGGCGGTGCGGGGCGTCCTCAACGTGGGCGCCGTCAACCACCTGGAGGACGCGACGCCGTTCACGAACCGCGGCGACTCGATCGATCTCGTCGCGCCGACAGGGACCTTGACCACCGACATCGCCGGGAGGGAGGGCGATACCCCGACCGACTACACGTCGCTGTTCGGGGGCACCTCGTCGGCGTGCCCGGTCGCGGCCGGCATCGCGGGGCTGCTCGTGAGCGCGGCGCCGGAGCGGACCGCGGGCGAGCTCTACGAGATCCTGATCCGCACGGCGCGGCCGGCGCCGTACGCCCTCCCGGACGAGCGCGGGCACGATCCGGTCTTCGGGCACGGGATCATCGATCCGGTCGCGGCGCTCCGGGAGGTGCTCGGGGACGACCCGCCGCCGGCCCAGGCGGGAGAGGGCAAGGCCGACGGGGACGAGGCGGAGCAGGCCGGCTGCGCGTGCGCGGCCGCCGGCGCGCCGCCGGCCGGGCGCCACCGAGGGCTCCTCCACGTGGCCGCCGCGTCCCTCGGCGCGGCCGCGCTGCTGCGCCGGCGCCGGGCGGGGCCGGCGCGGCCCGGCCAGGGGTCGCGTCAGGCGCCCGGGCCGCGCCTCGGTCAGGCGCCCGGGCCGCGCCTCGGTCAGGCGCCCGGGCCGCGCCTCTCCCGGAGCGCGTCGCGCTGCGCGAGCAGCCACGCGCGCGCCTCGCGCTCCGCCTCGAAGAACTCCAGCGGATAGGACTTCCCGGTCACGAGCTGCACGCCCTTCGTGGTGAGCGTCACGAGGACGCGCACCGAGAAGCTCGCTCCGACGAGCGCGGCGGAGTCGACGCGCGCGCTGCGCATCTCCTCCGCGGCCACCTTGCGGACCGACGCCGGGATGGCCCCCACGCGGCGCAGATCGACGAGGAACAGGATCTCGCGGCCGCTCTCCGCCATGCGCCGGAACACGGCGGCCATCTCGCGCATCATGTCCTCCGAGGCATCGCCCCGGAGCTCCATGCGCAGGATGCCGTCGGGCTCTTCACGAAGGTCGAAATGCGCGTTCCTGGGGCCGAGCTCGCTCATGCCGAGACATGCTACTACCGCGTGACTGGAGACGAAATTGCGGTGCTGAGGTCAGCCCGGCGCGCCCCGCTGCGCGACGATCGCCCTGCCCTGGCGCGCGAGGGCATAACGAATGCCGGCCTGGAGATCGCGCTGCGTCAGGAGGTTGCCCAGGTCGATCCCCTGCGCCACCAGCGTGCGGGCGACGTCGGGGGAGGCCCCGACGAGGACGCACGTGGCGCCCAGGAGCGCGGCGGCCCGCGTCGCCTGGAGCAGGCGGGCGGCCACATCGGCGTCGAGGACCGGCACGCCCGTGATGTCGAGGAGCACCGTCGCGGCCTGGTGGCGCTCGATGCCCTGGAGCAGCATCTCCAGGAGCTGGGCGCCGCGGGCGGAGTCGATGGTCCCCACGAGGGGCACCACGAGAATGCCCTCGTGGACCGGGATGACCGGCGTGGACAGCTCCTGGATGACGTCGAGGAGCTTCCGCTGCGTCGCGAGCCACGCGAGCTCCTTCTGCACCGCCACCTCGGCGCGCTTCCTCTCCGTGATGTCCTCGATCATGGTCAGGAGATAGTGAGTGACGCCGTGCGCGTCGGTGAGGGGCACCTTCACCATGTGAAGCCACCGCTCCCCCACGGCCGGCTGGGCGACGTACGCCTCGGGCACGTCCACGATCTCGCCCCTCTCGATCACGTCCCGATCCATGCGATCGAGCCGCTTGGCCTCCTCCAGTCGATGCGGGAAGAGATCGAAGACGTTCTTGCCGACGGCCTCGCTCCGGGGCATGCCGAGGATCTCCTCGTAGCGGCGGTTCATCCGGGTGATGCGGAATTCCGTCACCTCCTTGATGAGGACCGAGACCGGCACGTGGTCGAGGATGGTGTCGAGGAAGCTCTCGATGGGCGCGGCCCCTGGCTTGCTGCACGGCGCGGCGGGGCCGCAGACGCAGACGAGCGCGCCGCGCGCGCCGTCGACGCGGAGCGGCGTGACCGAGATCTCGCAGGACGACGCGCCGGGCGCGCCGCCCCGGAGCTCGATGCCGGCGTGCTCGCGCGCGCCCTCGAGGACCGCGCGGATGCCTGCGAGCACCTCCTGCGCCTCGCCGGCGAGCCCCTCGGGCGACGCGGGCAGGACGGCCGGCGAGCGCGCGAGGGACACCGGCCAGGCGGGGAGCGCGCCCTCCGCGAGGAGCTGCTCCAGGCGGAGGTTGGCGCACCGGAGCGCTCCTTTCGCATCGAAGACAGCGGCGGCCACCGGGAGCGCGCAGAGGAGCGACACGGGGTCGACGCCGAGGTGCGCGCTGTGCCCATCGAGATCTGGGGTCATTCGGGATCCTTCTGGTCCACATGAGCGGCCCGGCGCTCTCCGGGCCGGACGATCCGTCGAGCATCCTAGCCTCGCGACCCGCTCTCCGGAAGCTGGCCGGCGGGATCCCCGCCGGGGTCCGAGGACCGGCGCGACCTCATGCGCCTCTGCCTGATGCGGCCGCGGGGGAGGCGCGGGCGCACGGGGCTCAGGTCCCCTTGAAGGCGCCGACGTACCAGCTGTCCCTGTCCCAGCAGAATTCCTGGAAGCCGTCGGTCAGCGTGGTGCTGTAGACGCGGAGGTGGATCTGGCCTCCTTCCAGCCACGAGGTGGCGCCGGGCGCGCAGTTCGCCTGGAACTGGTCGGTGAGCGCCCCGGAGTACCAGCCGTCCTTGTCCCAGCAGTACTCCTGGACGCGCTTGTCGTCCCCGAGCACGTAGACGCGGAGGCTGATGTTCCCGCCCGCATACCAGGAGGTCACGCCGGGCGCGGACTGGGCCGTGTACTTGCCGTTCAGCGCCCCGACGTACCACCGGTCCTTGTCCCAGCAGTGCTCCTGGATCTTGTTGTCGGCGGACTGAGAATAGACGCGGATGTGGGCCTGGCTCCCGTCCCACCACGAGGTGGCCGCCGGCGTGGACACCGCGGCGACGTTCGCGTTCGTCAGCGCGCCCAGGTACCAGCCCTCTGGGCCGCTATCCCAGCAGAACTCCTGGATCTTGCCGTTCGAGCTCAAGGCATAGACGCGGATGTGAATCTTCGAGCCGTCCCACCAGGAGGTCGAGGTCGCCGCGTAGACGCCCGAGAACTTGTCGGAGAGGGCGCCGAGGTACCAGCCGTCCCCGTCCCAGCAAAACTCCTCCGTCTTCTTGCCCGCGTCGAGCGAGGTGGCGCGGATGTGGACCTGCCCTTCGACGTACCAGGAGGTCGCCCCCGGCGCGGAGATGGCCGAATACTTTCCGGTGAGCGCCCCCGCGTACCAGTGGTCCTCGTCCCAGCAGGACTCCTTTACGTTGCCGTCTCCCGACAGCGTGTAGACGCGGATGTGCGGCTTGCCGTCGAACCAGGACGTGGCGCTCGCGGACTGCGACAGACGATTCGAGCTCATTTTCTTGTCCTCCTCCGGTTCCCGCATCGGCGCGGGCGGCGGGGGCCGATGCAATCGACCTGCCACGGGCGGCGCACGGGCAGAGCGCCGTCCCCCGGATCGGGGCGTTTGCATGGTCGCGATATCATTCGATCGGGCGCTCCGTTTCGCCGCGATTCCTGTATCGGTGGACTCGAGGATAGGCTGTTTTGCCGGCCATTGGCCGGCCGCTGGCCGGCCTGCGTCAACCGTCGGCGGCTGGCCGGCCTCGCATCGCCGCGGCGATACGAGGATGTCCTGTCGAAAGCGATCTCCGGCCAGACTGGGCGTTCCAAGGCGCCATCGAGAGGCATCTACGCTTCCCTGCATCAAGCCGCGGAGCGTCCAACCGTCCAATGTTGGTCGATCGAGGCACGTGACTGGCGCGACGCTCGAGTCGACGAGAGCGCCGCTGTCCGCACGGGGGTGGGGCGATCACGTGCGTGCGGCGGTCACGCGGCCCCACGCCTGCGCCTGCGGCCCAGGGCCAGCGCGAGCAGCGCGGCCCCGAGCGCATGGCGCCCGCCCCCGGGCGGCGGCCCGGCGCGGCAGCCACACCCGTCGTCGCCGCCCTGCCCGGCCCCGGGCGGCGCGTCGCCGCCGCCGCCCGCGTCGCCAGCCCCTTCTTCCACGGAAGCCCGACACGCAGCCACCTCGTCCGCGGCGCCGACGCACAGCGTCGGCTTGCGCGACGCGCCCTCCTGCAGGCCGTTCACCACGATCACGGCCAGATCCTCGGCGCCGGCCGTGTCGACGAGCTCCGCGCCCGCGGCGGCGTCGCGGGCGCGCACGATCTCGCCGTACGCGCCGCCGCGCCGCGCCGCGAGCAGCAGGGTGAGGCCGTCGGCCTGCGCCGGGTCGTCCGCGGGCGCCGCGAGCGCGGCGGTCATGGTCGCGCGACCGCCGGGCCGCACCCGGAAGTACTGCGCCGACGCGTGAAAGACGCGGAGCCGGCCGGCGTGGGGCGCGGCCACGTCCTCGAGGCGGAGCCCCCGGTAGCCGTCCCCGTGGGCGTAGGAGCGCTCGGGATCCGCGGAGGAGCCGGTGAGCAGGTTCCAGGCGGCGAACTCCACGAACGCCTCGGCGAACGTCGTCTGCGCCCGCGACGAGAGCAGCGGGTCGAGCTGCTCGAACCACACCGGATCCGCCTCGCCGCCCGCGCCGTCCTCGACGCGCTCCCAGAGCGAGCGGACCGTGCCGTCCCCGTAACGCTCCTCGAGGAACTGGAAGAACAGCGCGCTCCCGTAGCTGAACACGTCGACGGGGCCTGTCATGGGCACGTCGAGCGATCGATCGGTGTTCGCCAGGTAGCCGTCGATGAAGCCCTCGAAATCCTCCAGCGAGGGGTCGAACGACTCGGTCGCCCAGACCGCGGTGCCCTCCGACAGCACCGTGCCCTGCTCGGTGTCGTAGGCCGCCTGCACGGCGTGGAAGAGCTCGTGGCTCCCGAGGATCCGGTTCGCGGTGCGCGTCGACGGGTAGTCGTAATCGCGGTAGTCGTTCTCCTGGGTCATGAAGCCGATACAGAGGTCCTTGCCGCCCACGGCGCAGGCGTCGGTGCGGAACACCCCGTCGCCGACCCCGGTGAAGTCGACGAGGTAGACGTCGAACCGGCCATCGCCGCCGTTGTCGGAGAGGCCCTCGTCGCTCCGCGGAGGCCGGAAGCCGAGCACGTCGCGGTAATGGACGATCACCTCGTCGTAGATGGCGGCCACCTCCTCGACGAAATCGGGGATGCCCGTCGCGTCGGCGTCGGCGTCGGGCACCGCATTGCGCCCCCCGCGCGCGAAATGGATCAGAAAGCTCCCGGAGGCCGACGCGAAGGTCTCGACCGCGTCCTCCGGATCGAAGCGGTACTCGAGGCGCGTATCGCGCGTGTCGGGCCGCTCGAGCGGCGCGGCGCCGGGCCCGTGGAGCGGCCCCGGGTCAAGCTCGCCGGCGCCGCACGCCGCGAGCGCCGGCGCCAGCAGGGCCGCGGCGCGGACGGCGCAGCGACACCCGGCCTTGCGCGGCGTCACGGGAGGAAGGCCCACCGGATCTGGAAGTTGGCGGCGCCGGAGTCCGCCACCGACACCGCCCCCGTCTCGTTGCACTCCGCCTGGGCTTCGTCGCTGTAGAAGTGGGTGACGGTCAGCTTGAGCCTCCGGCCGTCGTCGAGCGCGAGGACGTAGACCGTGCCGCTCATCTCCACGCAGCGGGAGTAAGTCCAGTAGCCGGAGAGCGCCGTCGCGGGGGCCCCCAGCCCGGAGCCGTCCGGGATGAGGTCGCAGCTGTCGGTGAAATACTCGTCGGTGCGGAGCCGCAGATCGTCGGGGGCCGCGGCGATCGTGTCGTAGCCCGGCGTGCCCGGGAGCCGCGCCGCCTTGACGCAGGACGGCCCGGAGTGGCCGCTGTTGATGCGCACCACGTAGCGCCGGAAGGCGATGTCCCAGTCCATCGAGCCGAGCGACGCCTCGTCGGAGATCTCGACCTTCTCGAGGCCGCTGTCCGTGAACCGCGCATAGACGTAGGCGTCGGGATCGGAGGCGAAGGCGCCGCCCGCGGTGGCGTCGATGAAGGAGCGGAACCCCGCGCCGTCCGGCTCGTTGCGCACCTCGCCGGGCGCCACGGTCGACTGGAGGCTCATCTGCTGGAAGACCTGGTCCTCGCACGGCACCGGCGTCGGCTCCGAGCACGCGAGCCCCGACGCGGCGCCGCCCCCCGCGCCCGCGCCGCCCTCGGGCGGATCGGCGGGCGAGCCGCAGGCGCAGAGCGCGAGGAGGGCGAGACCGGCGGCGAGGAGCGCGGAGGACGACGGCATGGTCGGCAGCGTAACAAAAAAGCCGGGTCCGGGGGCGCCGGCGCCCCCGCGCTACGGCGCGCCGCTGCGCCGGTAAAGCCACCAGTCCCCGACGTGGTCGACCGGGACGATGCTCGGGTCCCTCGCGAAGAGGTGATCCGCCCCTGCCCGCCGGCGCACGAGGAACCAGTCGAAGAAGGCGCCGTGGCGCCGCACGTCGAACTTCTGCGGGGTCCACTCCCAGCGGAGCGGCGTGGGCGGCGGGACGACGGCGCCCGGCTCCGCGCGGGGCCGGTAGGCCACGGGCGAGGCGTCCCAGACGGCGAAATGGAAGCTGAGCCAGCCGCCCCGCGTGGCCTGCACCCAGGCCGGGAGGTGGAGGAATGGCGTCGTCGTCCGGGTCGAGCCGCCGTGATCGAAGACGAGGTAGAGCAGCCTGGGCGCGGGCGGGATGCGGGCGATGAGGGCGTCGAAATCCCGGGTGCTCCGGTCGAAGCGGCGGTAGTTGTCCTCCGCGACGGAGGCGACGCCGATCGCCGCGGCCGAGAGCGCGAGCACGGCCGGCACCCTGAGCCAGGGCGATCGCGGCAGGTCGGGGAAGGCGCCGAGGGCGAGGAACAGGGCCGCGACGATCTCGCGCGGGTAGACGTACCACCAGAGGCCGATCTCGAGCGGCAGGCTCAGGAAGAGGCCCAGGAACACGGCCGCGCAGGCGACCGGGACGACGGCCGCGCAGCGCGCGAACGTCCGCTGCCGGACGGCCGATCCGGGCGACGGCGCGGGGCCCGCGAGGACGCCGACGCGCGCGAGCCGCGCCGCGGCGCCGGCGGCGCACAGGAGCAGCGCGGCGAGGACGAGGCGCGCCGCCCGCCCGGCCGCCGCGGCCTCGGCGGGATCGGTGAAGCTCGTGAACAGGAGCGACGGGATCTCGCCGAGCCGCGCCCAGCGGAGCGCGAACGTGACGGCCTCGCCGCGCAGGGCGTCGGTCCGGGCGAGGAGCCACGCCGCGAAGAGGACCAGCGAGGGCGCGAGCGGGAGCGCGATGGGCCGGAGCCGCCGCGTCGCCGGGAACACGACGACCGCGGTCCCCACCACGGCGGCGAGCGCGAACGGGAAGCGGAAGATGTGGGTGAAGAACAGCGCGACGAGCGCGAGCGCGAGCGCGATCTGCCGGCCGCGCGAGGGGCGGTCGAGGAGCAGGAGGGTCAGGCCGACGACCATCGCGAAGAGGCCGAGCGCGCCCATGTGGTTGAGGAAGCCCCAGTGGGTGAGGTTGCACCAGACGAGGCCGAGGCCGAGGACGCCGAGGAGGGGGCTCCTCTTGAGGCCGTGGAAGAGGACGGCGAGGCCGGCGGGCAGGAGCGCGAGCATCGCCGCCGCCGCGACCTTCACCGCGGCCACGGGGGAGAGGACGAGCATGAGCAGCGCGCCCAGCGCGTACATGGACATGTACGGGACCGCGAGCGGCTGGAGCGTGAACTGCTCGCGGAAGTGCCACGCGGGGTCGAGGTAGTGCCTGAACACCGCGGTCTGGGCCGCGTGGAACGGGAGGTCGGTCATCGGCGGGTAGCGGACGACCGCGAGCGGGACGGCGATCACGTAGACCGACGTGGCGACCACGACGAGCGCGAGCGCGGCGCCGAGCGGCGCGCGGCGCGCGGCGCTCAGCGCGGCGCGCGCGGCGCGGCGGAGCGGGCCGAGGCGCCACGCCGTCCGGCGTCGCGGGGCCGTCGGCCGCGCCTCCGGGGTTACCGGGGGAGAGCGCAGCTCAGCGGTCCCCTTCCACGAGCGCTCCCGGCTCGTCTTCCGGCGCGGCCTCCCGTCCGGTCGCCCCCGCGGCGCTCGCGAGCTGCGCCTCGAGCGCCGCGACGCGCTCCAGCGCCGCCTCCTTCGCCGCGCGCTCCGCCTCCTTCGCCGCGCGCTCCGCCTCCGCGGCGGTCGGGAAGAGCGCCTCGCCCTCGGGCCCCGTGGCCAGCCGCAGGCGCGCCTCTTCCCCTGCGCCGATCACCCGCAGCCAGCAGCCGAGCACGCGCGCGTGGATCCGATCGACGTTCGTCGTCTCCACCCGGACGAAGCCGCGCGTCTTCAGCCTCCGGTACCGCTGCCAGCGCACCCGATCGCGGCCCTTGTCCCAGTCGGGATCGAAGATCACGAGCTCCTTCACCCCGAGCTCCCGGTAGCGCGCGGGCGCGTCCACGTAGTCCTTGTACGGATCCTCGGACGAGACGACCTCGAGCGCGAAGCTCGGCGCGATCCCGGTCTCCCAGACCTTCCAGCTCCGCACCCGCCGGCCGGGCGGAACGCCGGGCAGCACGTACACGTCCGGCGCCACGACCTTGGACGGATCGAACTGCCGGTAATAGATGAACTGGTCTGCCCCCACGAACCTCGGTCGCCCGAGCTCGATGTACCAGCGCTCGATCAGCGGACGGAGGAGCTCCACGATCCACGTCTGAAGGGAGTCCTCCCCCATCTTCTTCTCCACCGGATAGAACGTCGGGTCGTGCCCCCTGCCGCCGCGGTGCGTCCGCCGCTGGACCTGCCTGTGCGCCTCGGTCGACATGCCCCTAGCCTACCCGAGCCCCGCGCGCGCATCGACCCGCCCTGCGCGACGCGGTGGTGGGGCGAGCGCCCCCTCTCGCGGGAGCGCCATCGACGATAGGCTGCCCGCACCTTGCTCCCCCCGCGCCCCGCCCCCCGCCCCACCGATCTGCGCGGCCTCCCGTCCGCGTCGCGCCTCGAGCGCCGCGTCGCGCTCGCCGTGACCGCGGTCGCGACGGCGTGGTTCACGCTCGTCGCGGCGTGGGAGATGTTCGGGCCCATCCTCGCCGGCCACTACGCGTCGTCGGCGGGCGTCGGGATCATCGCGGACAACATGCTCCGCTGGAAGATCCTCGGGCCCGTGTGGGAGTACACCGCGAGCCGGCCCGCGCCGGCGATGTACTACTGCCATCACCCGTGGGGGATCTTCTGGACGACGGCCGCGTTCATGGAGGTCCTCGGCCGGCACGACATGGTCTGCCGCCTCCCGGCCGTCCTGCTGAGCGCCGCGACGCCGCCCCTGCTCCACGCGATCGGCCGGAGCGTCTACCGCCCCGCGGCGGGCGCCGCCGCGGCGGCGGCGTTCGTCGTCCTGCCGATCACCCTGTCGTTCGCGAGCTTCAACGCGCTCGAGGTGCCGGTGATCGCGTGGACGCTGCTCGGGCTCCTCGGGTATGTCCGGATGACGCAGACGTCCCGGCGCCGCTACCTCGCGGTGAGCGCGCTCGGGCTCACGCTCGGGATGAACGCGGACTGGCCGGCGTTCGTGCTCACGGGCGGGCTGCTCGCGTTCGGCGCGCTCAGGGCCTACGCGCTCCCGCGGCGCGTCTTCGGCCCGATCCACGAGCGGCGCTACGCCGCGTGGTGGGTGCTCACCGCCTCCCTGGCCGCGCTGACCGCCGCGCTCTACGTCGCCCTCTTCCACGCGAGCGGCAAGCTCGGCGATCTGCTCTCGAGCTACGGGTTCCGCTCCTCGGGCAACGCCGCGCCGCTCGGCGAGGTGCTCGCGAGCCGGCGCACCTGGATCGAGCTCTCGTTCACGCCGGTCGCGATCGCCGCCGGCAAGCTCGCGGCGGTCGTCTCCGTCGCGCGGCTCGCCCTGCTCCGGCGCGAGCACGACGCGCTGCCGCTGCTCTTCCTCGCGATGGCGACGGTGCAGTACGTCGTCTTCCGCCAGGGCGCGGACATCCACATCTTCTGGCCGCACTACTTCGGGGCGTACTTCGCCCTCGCCGCCGCCGTGCTCGTGGACAGCGGCGCGGCGCTGCTCGAGCGCGCCGCCGCGCGGCGCGACCCCGCGGGCGCGCCCCGCCCCGCGGGGCCGGCGCTCGCGGCGCTCGGGGTGTGGCTCGTGCCGCTCGCCGTGATCCTGCGCGACGGGATCCCGGCCCTGCGGTACGCGCGCGAGACGGGCGGGCGCTTCAACGAGCGGGGGCACCTCATCCACTCCGACGGGGCGAAGACGGCCTTCCTGCGCTGGCTCGCGCCGAGGCTCCGGGAGGACGCGCCGGTCGAGCTGCACGAGGGGATGAAGGCCACCTGGGCCCAGGTGTGGGCGCTCGGCGGGCGCGTCGTGACGCCGAACCGGCCCGCGCCGAGGGTCGAGCCGCGCGGGGCCTACGTGGTGGACACGCGCTTCCTGTCCGACCGGGAGCAGGCGAGCCTCGCGCGGCGCTTCGACATCACGGCGGTGGGGCCGTTCTGGGCGATGGGCGCGGGCCTCGGGGCGAGCGCCGGCGCGGGGCGCGGCATCGAGGCGTCCTCGTTCCGCGAGCGGGAGCCGGGGCTCCTCACCTGGTACCTCGTCTCGGGCACCGAGCCCGAGCGCGAGATCGTGCCGGATCCGTTCCTCACGTGGGAGCTCCGGACGCACTTCGAGCAACCGGCCGAGCCGCCGGCGGGGCCGCCGGAGACGCTGGATCAGAAGCGGATCGCGCACAACATCGCGCTCTCCGCGGGCGACGGCGCGAGCGCGGCCGCGCTCCGCGCGGAGATCGACGCCGCGCTCACGCCGCTCGGGGCGCGGTTCGACGACGGCACGGAGATCCTCGGGACCACGTACCACGAGGGCGCGCGCTCGCTGCTCACCCTCTTCGTGCGGGCGGGCGGCCCGGCGGCGAGCGACGTGACGCTCGCGGTGCGCTCGCGGGTGGTGGAGCGCGCCCCGCTGTCCACGACGATGGCGGACCCGCTCTACCGCGAGGTCGGCCTCCCGACGGCGATCTCGCCGCAGCGATGGAGGGCGGGCTTCCTCTACGCCGATCCGGTGCCGATCCGGAAGCGGCCCGGGACCGAGGTGTTCTGGGCGTCCCTGAGGTCCCGTGCGCCGGGTCGCGCGCCGAAGCTCCTCGACCGCGGCGGCGCGTCGGAGGTCGAGGTGCTGCGGCTGCGCTGAGCCGGGGGCGCGCTTGCATCCTCGTGGACAAGGGCCTGCCTTCCGGTTTTAGCTTCGGGCATGAGCTCTCGCCGAACGGGTCCAGTCCTGCTCTTCGCGCTCATGGCGGGCTGCGCCGCGCCGCCGCCCGCCCAGCGGCCTTCGCCCGCATCGCCGGCGCAGGCCGCGCCGCCCGCGCAGGCCGCGCCGCCCGCGCAGGCCGCGCCGCCGGCGCGCGGGAGCACGACGGCCCCGGCGGCGGCAGGCGCCTCGCCCGCTGCCGGGGAGGCGCCCCCGCCGGGCGCGCCGGTCCCCGCGGATCCCCGGCCGGCGGCGCGGGGAGCCGCGGCCCCGAAGTCCTCCGCCCGCGGCTGGAGCGCGCGGCCCGGCGCGGCCACCGCGACCGGGACGCTGGCGGGCAACATCACCGAGGCGGACATCCGCGATGTGGTGGAGAAGCACGGGGAGCTGTTCGACGCGTGTTACCAGGTGGGGATGAAGAGCTCCCCGAAGTTCGTGGCGAAGGTGACCGTGAAGGCGACCATCGGGCCGAGCGGTCGGGTCAACAGGGCAGATGTCGTGAGGTCGACCGCGAAGAACTCGCAAGTCGACGCCTGCGTGGCCGATGCGTTCGAGAGGATGCTGTTCCCTCCCCCGAAGGGCGGGATGACGACCGTCGTCACCTTCCCCATCGAGTTCAGCGGCGTCGAGCTCGTGCAGCCCTGAGTCGAGCTCGCGCAGCCCTGAGGAGGGGGCCCCGCTGAGCACGGACGCCCGGGTATCCGCGGCGCCTCGGCGGGTGGCAGCGGCAGATCGGCCGCGCGGCCCGTCGGCGCGTGGCGCTTTGCGACACCCCTGGCGGTCTTCCCGCGCGCGCGGGACAGCGCGCCACCGAGTACGAACGAACCCGCCTCGCGATCGGTCTTCCTTCCCGCGCGCGCGGGACAGCGCTCACCGACGGCGCCGCACGCCGCGCCGTCGGCCCGGCCGCCGGGAGCGCGGCGCAGCCTGGGGCACGAAAGGTGCTTAACCCGACGCGAACGACGCAGAGGCCTGCAACGACCGAGGGCGAGCCGACTGACCTACCCTGCGGGGCGCGACCAGCAGACAGCCGAGGCAGACCACGCTCCCGTACCGCATCGGCGTCCGGCGCAGCGCGCCCCGCGGGCACAGGAGGCCTTCGAGATCAAGAACGCCGGCGACGGCACGGGGAAGCCAGCATGGATCGAATGGAAGTTCAGCGGGATGTCCGGGGCGCCATCGCGATGGCGTATGAGCTCTCGCGCCACGAGCACGTGCAGCACAAGGAGCACGTGGCCCGGGCGCTCGGCGAGCTCAAGGACGAGCTCGCGCGCATCGAGGCGAAGCTCGGAGGCGAGCGCGTGGGCGAGGTCTCCGCGGACGGGTTGCCGTCCGTGCTCAGGCACGTCCAAGGGCTCGTGGACGACGCGGGGACGGTGGTCGGCGATCAGATCAAGGCGTTGATCCGGAGCGTCGAGCGCATCGCCGGGGACATCACCGCGAGCCGGCCCGAGCCGCCGTCTTAGCTCTACTGCGGGAAGTCGGCCTGGAAAGCGAACCGCCATGCCGCCAAGGGCGCCAAGAATCAAGGGGAATAGGAGGGGGAAACGCTGGGACGGCCCTCCCCCTCGCCTCTTGCTGGCGTGTTGGCGGCCTTGGCGACTTGGCGGTTCTTCTGCTGATCCGGGGCAACTTCCCGCAGCGGTGCTAGCACGTGGTGGCCCGGGGTCGTCCCTGGTTCCGTGAGGGGGAATTCGTCCCGCGTCCGCACGCCCTCGGCTCGTTCACTCGCGGATCCAGCCAGTGACGCGCGGTACGTGGCGAGCCCGCCAGACATCCAGCGACGCGCCGAGCTCCACGCCGCTCGCCCCGGTCCGCTCATGCGGCCCGGCGGCGGCTGCCGTCTGGCAGCGCCGTCACGGTCCGGTAGAGCGCCTCGTACTTCGCGACCATCGCGGCCGCGCTGAAGCGCTCCCGCGCGCGGCGCGCGCAGGCGGCGCGGTCGAAATGCGCGAGCCCCCTCGCGGCCGCGATCAGGCGCTCGACGTCCCCCGGCTCCGCCAGGAACCCCGTGACGCCCTCGTCGACGATCTCGGGGAAGGAGCCGCGAGCGAAGCCGAGCACCGGGGTGCCGCAGAGCATCGCCTCGATGGCGATGAGCCCGAACGGCTCCTCCCACTCCAGCGGGCAGAGGAGCCCCCGCGCCCCGCGCAGGAGGGAGATCTTGCGATCGTGATCGACCTCGCCGAGCTCTAGGCCCCCACCCCGCCGGAGCCGTGGGACCACCTCCTCGGCGTAGTAGGCATGGTCCTGGGGGTGCGCGCGGCCCGCGAGCTTGATCGGCAGTCCCGCGGCCTCCGCGACGTCGACCGCGGTGTGCGTCCCCTTCTCCGGGGCGAACCGACCGATGTGCGCGAGGTAGCCCTCGTCGCCGAGGCTCGGCGGGTAGCGCGACGGCGAGACGCCGTGGTGGATGACGCACGAGCGGGGGAGATCGATCTCGAGCGAGCGCTGCCGCTCGCTGATGGCGACATACATGATCTCCGGGAACCGCGCGTAGATGCGCGATCGCTCGTCGCAGCGCGCGTGGTGGATCGTGTGAACGACAGGCACACGGACCGAGCGGGTGAAGAGGATGCCCACCGGGCTGCTCAGTTGGAGCACGTCGAGCCCGTCCTCTCGCGCGATCTCGGAGATCGCCCAGGCGGCGTGGTTGGCCTCATCCTCCAGCGCCGGGGGCCAGCACGCGGTCGGGTAAAGCGCCCTGCGGCGACCGCTGACCACCGAATCCCCCGTCGCGTAGAGCGTCACCTCGTGCCCTCGCGCCGATAGCCCCTCGGCGAGCTCGTAGCAGAACAGCTCGGTCCCTCCGTACCCCGACGGCGGCACCCGGATGAAGGGCGTGGAGATGATCGCAATGCGCATGCTTGTCGCTCCTCGGCCGCCGCGCCGCAATCGAGCCCTCACGTTCGGGCAGGAATCGCGGCCAGTCCATGCCAGCCGCCCCCACTTCAATGAACATGCCAGAAAAAAACGTCCCGTCCGTGCTCTCGCCTCTCTTCGGGCGCGCGAAGCGCGCACGAGGGCCTCGGCCCGCCGCGAGCGCGGCCGGGCAGCCGCTGCGATCGACGGGCAGCCGCTGCGGCCGAGGGACGTCCGCCGGGGTGCGCGGCCGGTCAGCGCTCGAGGTAAATCTCGAAGTCCTCGATGAGCACCGCGAGCCGGTAGCGGTCGGCGAGGAGCCCCGCGAGCGCGGGGAACCCGTCCAGCGTGTCGCGCGAGTCGAGCGCGTCGCCGGTCACCGACGGGAAGACGTCGCGGCGCTCGACCACGATCGCGGCCGGCGGGCTCGCGGCGAGGTCGCGCATCAGCGCGTCGCGCGCCTCCTCCCGGGCCCACGCCGCGCGCTGCGGGACGTTGTAGAGGTAGCGCGTCGACGGCGTCCGATCGGCGAGATCGTAGATCACCGGCTCGAAGCCCCACACGAAGATGGGCCGGCCCGGCGCGACCCGCTCGCGCACCCACGCGGCGACCGCGCGGTTCGCCGCGGCGTTGACGTCGGCGACCGAGGCGAGGCGATCGAGCCGGTCGAGATCCCTCGCGCCCCCGGCGAGCAGCGCGATCCGCTCGGCGCAGCGCTCGAGGTAGCCGTCGGCCACGTCCTTGGTCGCGGAGCGGGCGAAGGCGGCGACGACGAGCGCCGCGCCCAGCGCGGCGGCGGCGAGCGCGCCGCGCCGGACGCACCGCTGCCACGCCTTCCAGAGCCCGAGCGCCGCGAGCATCGCGGTGAGCGGCCAGGTCGCGCCGTAGTGGTACGGGAAGAACTTCGCCTGCATCACCACGCCGACGAGGTGCATCGCGATCACGCCCGAGAGCAGCGCGACCGCCGCCCGCTCGTGGCGCTCCGGGTGCAGCGCGACCAGGCAGGCGAGGCCCAGCGCGATCGGGCCGGAGTAGCGCACGAGCCACTCGCTGACCCCGTGCCACGCCATCTCGAGCACGCCCGCGTCCTGCCAGCCGAGCGCGGTGTAGTGCGGCGTGAAGACGAAGAGGACCTCCCACAGATCGCCGAGCGCCCCCTCCGCGGCGAACCACGCGACGCAGGCGAGCCCGGGCAGCACACCGCCCAGGGCGATGAGCAGGGCGGGCCGGAGCGCGTCCCGGAGGAGCGCGGGCGTGGACGCCGCCGCCCGCCCGGCCTCGTCGCCGGGCGAAGGGGGCGGGGCGGCGCGCCGCGCCGCGCGCCGCGCGAGATCCGCGATCGCGGGCGCGCCCAGCGCCGCGGCGAGCACGACGCCGCCGCCCGCGAGCGGCGGCTTGAGCAGGCCGGCGGCGCCGAAGAGCGCGCCGGCCACGACGAGCGCCGCCGCGGTCGGCGAGGGCCGCGGCGCGCCGGCGCTGCCGCGCGGCGTGGCGGCGAGCAGGGCGAAGAAGGTGAGCATGCCGCCGAACGACTCGGGCTGGGCCGTGTGCCAGAAATCGAGCTGGGCGTGCACGAGCACGGCGAGCGCAGCGGCGACCACGCCGATCCGGCGATCGCCGAAGGCGCGCCCGGCGAACGACGCCATCGCGAGGCACATGCCGGTGAGGCCGAGGACCTCGAGGACGCGGATGCCCCACTGCGCCGGGCCGAAGAGGGCGCGCGCGAGCGCGTAGAGGACGAAGATGCCGGGCGGCTTGAAGTCGAACGCGTCGCGGTACGGCATGCCGCCGTCGAGCACCGTGCGCGCGACCATGGCGTAGATGCCCTGATCGCGGCCGAAGCCGTAGGTCAGGATCTGCAGCAGGAAGAACGCGATCACGCCGAGCGAGAACGCCTCGAGCGCCGGCGCGCCCGCGACGCGCGCCCGCGCCAGCGCCGGCGACGACGGCAGGCGCTCGCGCGCGGTGTCGCTCGAGGTGGCCCGGGGACAGCGGGCCGCGGTCGCATCCGGCGCGGCGTCACGCACCGGGGTCTTTTACCGGGTCGGGCGCGCCAGCGTCTACGCAGGATTCCCGCCGTCCTGCGTCGGGGGGCGCGGCGGCCGCGTGCGGCGCGCCCTCGCCGGGGCGGCCCGCCCCCGCCGGCTGGCCGGCGGATGGGCGCGGCGCGGCGCCTCGGCTGGCCGCGGGGTGTCAGGGCGCGGCGCGGCCCGGAGTGTCCGCGCCCTGCGGCCGCGCGCTGACAGAGGATGTACATCGGGCGAACATGTGCCGTTGCTCTCGAAGGGCGGGCAGCGTATACGACCGTGCCGCTCTGCCCTGAGAAACGGGCGCTCGCGGCGGCGCACATTGGAGGAGCGAGAAGCGATGGTGGATGTTCGCATGCCACAGCTCGGCGAGAGCGTGCTCGAGGGGACCGTGTCGAGGTGGCTCGTGCGCGAGGGCGATTTCGTCAAGCGCGAGCAGCCGCTGCTCGAGGTCGCGACCGACAAGGCAGACACGGAGATCCCGGCGCCGACAGCGGGGCGCGTCGCGCGGATCGCGGTGGCGGAAGGGACCATCGTCGCCAAGGAGGGCCTGCTCTGCCAGATCGATGAGACGGCGGAGGCGGAGGCCCAGCCGGCCCAGGGCGCGGGCGCCGCCGCCGAGGCGCGGCCCGCGGCGCCGGCGCCGGGCAGCAACGGGCACGACGAGGGCGCCCGTCCCCTGTCGAGCCCCTCGACGAAGAAGCTTGCGCGCGAGTCGGGCGTCGACCTGCGCGAGGTGCAGGGGACAGGCGACCGCGGCCGGATCACCCGCGACGACGTGATGCGCGCGGCGCAGGGCGCGGCGAGCCCGGCGGCCGCCGCGGCGAGCCCGGCGTACCCGGCGGCCGCCGCGGCGAGCCCGGCGGCGGAGCTGTCGCAGCTCATCCAGGCGAGCGGCGGGTTCGTCCCGCCGGTCCCCGGCGTCGGGTTCGGCGCGTACAAGGTGCCGCCCTACACGCCCAGGCCGGGCGACAAGGTGGTGCCCTTCAGCCGGCGGCGCCGCATCACCGCGGACCACATGGTCTATTCCAAGGTGACGTCGCCGCACGTGGTGACGGTCGCCGAGGTCGACCTCCACGAGACGTCGAAGCTGCGCGACCAGCACAAGGACGCGTTCAAGAAGGCGGGCTCGTCGCTGACGTTCCTGTCCTTCGTGTGCGCCGCGGCCGTCCGCGCGCTGCGGGAGCACCCCGAGTTCAACGCGCGCGTGCTCGAGAACTCGTACGTGGTGCTGCGCGACGTCAACCTCGGCGTGGCGGTGGACACGCCAGGCGGCCTCATCGTCCCGAGCATCAAGCAGGCGGACGAGCTCTCGCTCCGCGGCATCGCGCGGAGCATCGACGAGCTGGCGGGGCGCGCGAAGTCCGGCAAGATCACGGCCGACGATCTCGCGAACACGACGTTCACGGTCTCGAACCCCGGCCTGAAGGGCAACCTGTTCGGCGGCGCGATCATCTCGCAGCCGAACGTCGGCATCCTCAGGATGGGCGAGATCAAGAAGCGCGTCGTGGTGGTCACGAAGGACAAGGAGGACTCGATCGCGATCCACCCGGTCATGTTCCTCGCCCTGTCGTACGACCACCGCATCATCGACGGGGTGCTGGCGAACTCGTTCCTCTGGCGCGTCGCCGACATCCTTTCACGCGGGGAGTTCGAGGTATGAGCGTGAAGAGCGACGTGCAGGGCTTGCGGGCGCTGAGCGAGGTCGATCCGGAGATCGCCGAGCTCATCCGGAGAGAGGAGCGGCGGGAGGCGGACACGCTCCGGCTGATCGCGAGCGAGAACTACGTGTCTCGGGCGGTGCTCGAGGCGACGGGCTCGGTGCTGACGAACAAGTACTCCGAGGGCTACCCGCACAAGCGCTATTACGAGGGCCAGCAGCAGATCGACGTCGTCGAGGAGCTCGCGCGCACGCGGGTGGCGAAGCTGTTCGGGGCCGAGCACGTGAACGTGCAGCCCTACTCGGGCAGCCCGGCCAACCTCGCCGTCTACCTCGCCTTCCTGCAGGCCGGCGACACGATCATGGGCCTGGGCCTGCCCGCGGGCGGGCACCTGACCCACGGCTGGACGGTGAGCATCACCGGGAAGTACTTCAAGAGCGTGCCGTACGGCGTGCGCGAGGGCGATCACCGCATCGACCTGGATCAGGTCCGCGATCTCGCGCGCGAGCACCGGCCGAAGCTCATCTGGTGCGGGACGACGGCGTACCCGCGCACGCTCGACTTCGCCGCGTTCCGGGCGATCGCGGACGAGGTGGGGGCGATCCTGGCGGCGGACATCGCCCACATCGCGGGGCTCGTGGCCGGCGGGGCGCACCCGTCGCCGGTGGGCATCGCGGACGTGGTGACGTCGACGACGCACAAGACGTTCCGGGGCCCGCGCGGCGCGATGATCCTGTGCAAGAAGGAGCACGCGAGCGCGATCGACAAGGCGGTGTTCCCGGGCCTCCAGGGCGGGCCGCACAACCACACGACGGCGGCCATCGCGGTCGCGGCGAAGGAGGCGTCGGAGGACGGCTTCCGGGCCTACGCGAAGCAGATCGTGGAGAACGCGAAGGCGCTCGGGCGCGCGCTGGAGGCGCGCGGCTTCCGGCTCATCACCGGCGGGACCGACAACCACCTCCTGCTCATCGACATGACGCCGAAGGGGATCGGGGGGAAGCCCTACGCGCAGGCGCTCGATCGCGCGGGCATCGTCGCCAACTACAACTCGATCCCGTTCGATCCGCGCAAGCCGTTCGATCCGTCGGGGCTGCGCATCGGCACGCCCGCGGTGACGTCGCGCGGCATGGGCGTCGCCGAGATGGAGCGCCTGGCGGGCTGGATGGACGAGGTGGCGCAGCACATGAACGACGAGGCGCGCCTCGCCCGGATCGCCGCCGAGGTCGAGGAGCTCTGCCGCGGCTTCCCTGCGCCCGGCATCCGCCTGTAGACCTGTAGATCGGCCGCCCTCCCACCACGCCACTTTCAGATCAGCGCGGGTAGGTGCCGGCGCCGGGCGCGTCGTCCGGCGCCCGGCTCCGTGTCGCATCGCCTCCTTGGCGCGGGCCTCGCTGTGGGGGAGGCCTCGCCGGGGGCTTACGCCGGTAGATGGGTCCACCGTCCGCCCCAATCCCGTCAGACGCGAGATGGGCACGTATCCGAAGCGGGAGGCCGCTCGCTACTTCACGTAGAGCTGGGCTGCGGCGACGCCGGAGCCGGCGGTGGCCTTGACGATGATCTTGGCGTTGATGCCCACCGGCAACGACCAGCGGTAACAGTTGCCACGGCCGCCGAGCGAGGCGTTGGAGCCGCTCGAGTTGTCCTGCGCCAGCACCGACGAGCCCATCGGGATCGGGGTCAGCGCCACGAGGCTGATGTCGAGCTCGGTGATCCCCGCGCCCACGCCGAGGACCGTGTAGCACTTGCCGGGCATCAGCTGGATCGGATGCTCCAGGGTCTGCCCGGCGCTGAACTGGCCCGCAATCGGTCCCCCCTCCTTCGTCATGCCCTGCGCCTCGCTCGCGGCAAGGGCGTTCAGAGGGATGGTCGCGGCCGAAGCGAGGTTCGGATCGATCGGCGTGGCGCCGCCCGCCGTGCTCCCACCCCCGCTCGGCGCAGGCTGGCCGCCGGGCTGCTGACCCCCAGGGAGCGGGAACGGCCACGGAAAGCCGCCAGGCTGCGCGGGCTGCTGCGGCGCAGGTTGCTGCGGCGCAGGCTGCTGCGGCGCGGGCTGCTGCGGCGCGGGCTGCTGCGGCGCAGGTTGCTGAGGGTACGGCTGCTGGTAGCCAGGCTGCTGCGGGTACGGCTGCTGGTAGCCGGGCTGCTGCGGGTACGGCTGCTGGTAGCCAGGCTGCTGCGGGTACGGCTGCTGGTAACCAGGCTGGCTCGCATAGCTCGGCGGCGGGGATGCCTCTCGCTGTTGACAACCGACGGCGAGGGCTGCGGTGAGGATGATGCCAGGCAAGACGCCCATCGTACGGAGCAAAAGAACCTCCTCAGACTCTGCGGCGGAACGCCGCGTTCATTCTCACTGACGCGCCCCCGACGCAACGGGTCCCTCGCAGCGAGCTCCCCGGAGCAACCCCCCGGCGCCCGATCCACCGAGCTCCGAGGTCGTCCGCCGGATGTCGCTTTGGACGGGCAACGCCCCCGCTTTCATCGCATCCACCCGGCGGAATCATGCCGCTTCCGCCACGATTTCCGGGCCCCGAAGCGCCCAGCCGCGGCTGGCCACGAGAAAAAAGTGAGGTAGCCTACGGCATGACCGACCACGGCTCCCGTGCGAAGTTCGATCGTCCCGGAGAGTTCTCGCAGCGGTTTCTCGAGCGGGAAATTCTGGCGAGCGCCGGCATGGGGATTGCGGCCGACAGGGCGCAGCTCCACCTTGGGCGCGCGGTCTCCTTCCTGGAGCAGGGAATGCTGCGGGAGGCGCTGGTCGCGGCCAACTCCGCCGCCTACCTCGACGATGCGGTCCGTCCCGAGGCGCTCCTCGTCGCGCGCATGTGCATCCTGCGCGAGCTCGCCGGCGGGCCCGGCGGCTGAACGACAGACGGCCGCGCTCTGCCCTGGAGCCGCCGCGCCCTGCCCTGGAGCCGCCGCGCTCTGCCCTGGAGCCGCCGCGCTCTGCTCAGGTCGGCCCCGCGAGACGCCTCGCACATAGCCCCCAGCCGCTGTCGGGTGTATGAGCGCCCGTGAGCACAGTTGTCCCCGGAAGCGGAGCCGCAGAGTGCGGCACGGCCGTGCTCGAGGAGGGCGCAGATGACGGTGACGGGTAGGTCGTTGGGTTCAGCAATGCTCTTGGCTCTGGCGGCGGCGCTGGGCTGCGGCGGCGGCAAGGAGCCGGAGTTCGCGGACGACACCCCCCCGGACGCGGGGACGCCGCCGCCCCCGCAGCCGACCGCGTCCGTCCCGCCCCCGGACGCCGGCCTCCCCCCGGCCACGGTGCCCACCGCTGCGCCCTGCGATGGAGTCCAGTCCCTCGCGATGACCACGATGTTCCAGGGCCGCGCCCCCGGCGAGGCGCCGAGGATGCAGCCGGAAGGGACGCCCGTGTGCAACGTGGTGCCCGAGGGACAGACGGCCTCCGGGCAAACCTTCATGCTCCAGCCGGGCCACTGCTACACGTTCCTGGCGCAGGCGCTCCCCACGGTCACCGAGGTCGATCTCCAGCTCGAGCTCGACCTCAACGCCGGAGGCCAGCCGGCGCTCGCCGCGCTCAACCTGAAACCGGTGCTCGCCGTCGACTCGGACACCGGCCCGACAGCCGCCATCGGTGCCAAGCAGAGCTGCTACCAATGGCCCTTCCCGATCCCCGCCACGGTCAAGCTGGTTGTCAAGGCGCGCACCGGCTCGGGCCCGGTCGCAGCCCAGGCCTACAGCCGCAAGAAGTGAGCTCCGCGCGGGCCGCGCCGCGCCCCGCGCCCCGCGCCGAGGAGCCGTCGGGGCGCGGCGGGCCGAGGAGCCGTCGAGGCGCGGCGGGCCGGATGGCCTCCTGCCGCCACGGGCGCCCCGCGCGGAGCCTCGCGCCCCGGGCACGGAGAGCCCCGGCCGCCCGGAGCGCGGTTCCCCCCCCGCCTCCGGTACGAGCCCCCCCGAGCGGCGGTCACCCGCACAGGAGACGGGTCCAGCTCGGCGTTTTCGGCGCGGAAGCGCACTCCAGTGCGCTGAGCACCGAAAACGTCGAGATGGGCCCGTATCCGAAGCGGGTGACCGCCGCTCCCGCTCGAGCAGGAACGGCCACGTTGCCGTGGCCGCTCTGCGCTCCGCGGTGAGATCCGGCAGGCTACAGGAGCGCGTCCTTGATGGCCTTGATCGGCCGAGCCCGGACCGACTTGCTCGCCGGCTTGGCGGCGAACGTCATCGGCTGCTTGGTAAACGGGTTGATCCCCTGGCGCGCCTTCGTCGCAGGGCGCTTGACCACCCGGAACTTCGCGAAGCCCGGCAGCGTGAACACGCCCGACTTCTTGAGCTCGCGATGACCGATCGTGATGAGGGACTCGAGAACGTTCTTCACCTGCTTGCGGCTCAGCTCATCACCGGCAGCTTCGGTGATGGCCTGGATCAGGCCGCTCTTGCTCAACGTCTTCTTCGCGCCGCCCCCGGCCGTCTTCTTGGTTGCCATGGCACTCTCCTCGGACATGAGCTCGCGCGCGACACCTCGTCGCGCACAGCCTTAGCGAACCTTACACACGGCACAGGACAAAAAAAGACAAAACTGCGGGGAGAAATCGCGATTTCTGAGCTCGGGCATCGCGCGGACCCCTGAAAGGCCGCGCCGGAGCGGCGCGCCAGAGGGGGGTGCGCGCCGCGGGGATGGTCGGCCTGCGCGGCGCCGCCGCCCGCCGGAGAGAGCCCCAAGAGCGCCGAAAAGCGCATGGATTCGAGGGCTTCCGCCCCTCCCGCGCGCCGCCTCGGGCGGCCGCAAGGCAGGTCGCCGCGACCAGGGCATACAGGACGAGGCGCGCGGAGGGGGGTTTAGCCGGCGGGGACTCGGGGCACGCCCTAGTCCCACCCGTCCGGAGTCCGGCCAGCGATGGCCGGACTTCTGCGCCGCTTCGCGGCGGCTCCGCACGGGCGGGCCTAGCCTTGTTTCCTCGGGCCTCCGCCCCGAGCCCCGGCGCCCGTCGCGCAGCCGCCCCGGTCCCGCGCGACGGCGATCCCGCGCGGGATCGCCGTCGCGCGGAGCGGGTCTGCCCGGCGCCGGCCAGGCGCTGCTCGGCGCCTTCAACCGGCGCGCAGCTCGTCGAGCAGCGCCCGGGCCGCCTCGAGCGACCCATCCTCGGAGACCGACCTGTCGAGCATCAGGCGAGCTTTCCGGCGATCCCCGGCGGCGAGCGCCATGGCCCCGAGGTGGTAATAGGCCACCGCGCGCGCGGCCGGCGTGGTGCCGCCTTCTCCCGGCTCGGTGGCAATCTTCATCATCGTCACCGCCCGGTAAGCGCGCGCCGCGAGGTCCTGCTCCCCGAGCTCGAGCGCGCTCTCGCCAAGCTCCATGGCGAGCCCGCCGTTCTGTGGGTCGTTCTCGAGCGCCCTCGAGAGCGCGGTCAGCGACTCGCGTGCATTGCCCTCGGCGGCCTCGATCCGCGCGATGCGGTGGTAGACGGCGCCGAGCAGCCTCGAGCGACGACCCTTGTTGGCGGCGATGAGCTCCAGTGTGACGGCGCGCGCCTCCGCGGGGCTGCCCGCGATCGTCAGCGCGTCGATGAGCAGGAGGGCCACGTCGTGCTCCTCCGGCCTGAGCGAGCGCGCCTCCCGGAGCACGGGGATCGCCTGCGCCGCGTCGCCGGCGTCGAGGAGCAGGCGGCCGGCGCGGACGAGGAGCGTGAAGCGGCCGGCCACGTCGGACGCGGCCGCGGCGTCCTCGAGCGTCATGGCGGCGAGCTCGCGGCTCGCGCCGATCTCCGCGTACAGCGCGCGCAGGCGGTCGCGGATCTCGGCGTGGCCCGGCGCGGCGCGGAGCGCGCGCTCGAGCCCGCCGCGGGCGTCGGCCAGGTGGCCCGCGCGCGCGCAGGCGTCGGCGAGGCGCAGCGCGGTGGCGACGAGCGCGTCGCCCTCCTCCAGCGCGATGAGCCGGCGGTAGACGGCGCTCGCGGCGTCCCACCGCCCGGCGGACTCCTCGAGGCCGGCGAGCGCCCTGAGCGCCGCGCGATCCCTGGTGTCCGCCTGGAGCAGGTCGCCGAGGTGCGCGCGCGCGCGGTCCCGGTCGCCCGCGCGCGCGAGGATCTCGGCCAGGCGGAGCCGGAGCGACCGCGGCGTGACCGCTCCCGCGCCGCCCGGCGGGGGCGCCGCGGCCGCGCCCTCGCCCTGGCCAGGCCGCGCGATCGCGCGCTCGAGCGCGCGCTCGAGCTGCGCCACGAGCTCGCCCGCGTAGTCGGCGCCGCCGAGCGCGTAGGCGCGCTCGAGATCGGCGAGCGCTCGCTCCCCCTCCCCGAGCGCCTCGTGGACCTCGGCCCGCGCGCGGTAGAGCCACGGGTCGTCCGGGCTCGCCTCGAGCGTCGCCGTGAGCGCGCGGACCGCGCGGGCGTGCTCTCCCGCCGCGCCGCACGCGTCGATGAGCGCGCAGAGGACGTCGCGATCGCCGGGGGCGACGCCGAGGGCGCGCTCCAGGAGCTCGGCCGCGGCCGCGGCGTCGCCCGCGCGGTCGCGGAGGATCTCGGCCGCGCGGCACAGGCGCTCGACGCGCGCCGCGGCCGAGCCCTCGACCTCGGCCGCGAGGACGTGGAGCTCCGCGAGCGCGGGCCACGCCTCGCGGGCCGCGTAGCGCGACGCGAGCTCGTCGCGGAGCCGGTCGCTCGTGGGGCAGGCGGCGTAGCCGGCCCTGAGGGCGGCCTCGGCCGCGGCGTCGTCGCCCCGCGCGCCGTGGAGCTCCGAGAGCTCGAGGGCGAGCCGCGCCGCCTCGCCCCCCTGCTCGAGGCGCAGCAGCTTCTCGAGCGCGTCGATGAGGTCGTCGGCGCTGCCCTGCGCGCGGCCGAGCCGCTCGAGGGCGCGGAGGACGTCGCGGCTCTTGCCGTCCCAGTCGGCGGCCGCGAGGTAGACGTCGCGCGCGGCGCGCGCGTCGCCCCGCTGCTCGAGCAGGGCGCCGAGGCGCATCGAGATCGACACGATCGAGGCGACGTCCGCGCGATCCTTCGCGGCGTCGAGCTGGAGCGCGAAGAGCTCGGAGAGCTCCTCGGTGCGGCCGGCCTCCTCGAGCATCGTGGCGAGGAGGATGGCGGCCTCCACCTGCGCCGGGTCCTCGTCGAGGATGTCGCGGAGCAGGAGCGCCGCCTCGTCCGGGGACTCCCGCGCGAGCAGGCGCGCGCGCTCCAGGCGCAGCGCGCAGCGCTCGGAGATGTCGTCGACGAGCGGGATCGTCTCCTCGAGCAGCGCCGACAGGCGCGCGGCGTCGCCGCTCCGCCGGTACACGCCGGCGAGCGGCATCCAGATCTCGCGCTCGGCGGGCTCGCGGCCGCGGAGCTCCTCGTAGAGCCGCGCGGCCCGGCGGAGGTCGTCGAGCGGGCCGGCGGCGAGCCCCGCGGCGCGCAGCAGGAGCGCGCGCTCCTCGTCGGGCGCCGACACGCGCGCGGCGCGCTCGCACAGCCACGCCGCGGCCGCGACGTCGCCGGCCTCCTCGCGCAGCTCGGCCAGCGAGACGAGCGCCCACGCGGCGCCGGGCGGATCGGACGGGGGGGACGAGGCCGAGGCGACGATGCGCTGCAGGATCGACTCGGCCTGCTCGCGATCGCCGAGCGCGCGGGCGGTGCGGACCGCCTCCTCGAGGACGCCCGGGCCCTCGATCTCCGCGAGCAAGAGGAGCGCGTCCACGAGGGCGCGCGGGCGCCCGCTCTGCCGCGCGAGGCGCTCGAAGAGGCGGATCCCGCGCGGGTGCCTCGGGTCGGTGCGGAGCGCGCCCCGCAGGATCGCCTCGGCGCGATCCGGCTCGGCGTCGAGCTCGAGCGCCTCCTCGAGCAGCGAGATCGCCTCGTCGACCGCCGCCGCGTCCGACGCGAGCAGCGCGGCCAGGCGGTAGCGCGGGTCGGCGCGATCCGCGCGGCCGGGCGGCGCGCCCTCGGCGGACGCCGCGCGCGGGGGCGCGGGCGCCGCGTCGGCGAGGTCGATGCGCTTGCGGAGGACGTCGGCCAGCGCGGCGCGGTCGCCGAGGCGGTCGTAGAGGCCCTCGAGGGCGCGCCACAGCGCCTCCACCTCGGCGCGCGCCTCGCCCGCGGCCGGCGCCCTGGCCGCGATCCTCGCCTCGGCGCGGCGGTAGACGGCCACGGCGCGCTCCGGGCCCTCGGGCGCGAGCTCGAGGGCGCGGCCGAGGCGCAGGAGGAGCGCGACCTCGTGCGGCTCGCCCGCCGCGCGGGCGACGAGCCGCTCGAGCAGATCGAGGACCCTGTCCGTCTGGTCGAGGCGGCGCGCGAGCTCCAGGGCGGCGTCGTGGGCGGCGCCCGCGCCCGGCGCGAGATCGAGGGCGCGGAGGCGGGCGCCGAGCGCGGCCTCCGGGCGATCGAGCGGCCCCTCGTAGAGCGACGCGAGCTCGGAGAGCGCCGCGGCGGCGTCCTCGGCGGGCTCCAGGATGGGGCCCGTGAGCCGGGCCTCGAGGGCGCGGGCGAGCAGGTCGTGGCGGCCGCGGGCGCGCAGCGCGGCGAGGAGCTTCTCGTGCTCCGACTCGCTCTCGCGCGCGGCCTCGAAGGCGGACTCGACGTACTCGGCCTCGCGCTCGGGCGCGCCCTGCCGCTCCGCGATCTCGCCGAGGGCGAGCAGGACCTCGGCCCGGCTGAACGACGTGGCCGAGGGGCGGCTCAGGCTGGAGCGGGGCGGCAGCGTGCTCCGCCGCGCGCCGGAGGGCCCCTCGCCCTCGTCCCGCGGCCGGCGCGCGACGAGCAGGAGCGCGCGGTAGGCGCGGTGCGCGCGCTCGAGCTGGCCGTCCTCGAAGGCGAGGCCGGCGAGGCCGTGGAGCGCGTCGGGGTGCGCGGGATCGACGCGCAGCGCGTTGTCGAACTCCGCCATGGCGCGGGCGCGATCGCGGGTGGCGAGGGCGACGCGCGCGAGCTCGTAGTGGACGAGCGCGCGCTCCTTGGGGCGGCGGCCGCCGAAGTCGGCGATGATCCCGCGCAGCTCCGCGGTCGCGTCCTCGGTCCTGCCCGCGGCGGAGAGCGCCCGGCTCCGCGAGAGGCGCAGCGAGAGGTCGTCCGGGGCGAGGGAGATCGCCTCGTCGAGGAGCGGGATCGCGGCGGCGGGCGCGCCGCCGCGCGTGAGGTAGAGGTCCGCGGCCTCGCGCAGGAGCGCGAGGCGGGCCTGCGCCTCGTCCGCGCGCGCGGCGTCGCCCGCGATGAGCTCGGCCAGGGCGATCCACGCGCCCGCGGCGCGGTAGAGGTAGGCGAGCCGCTCGCGGAGGGGCGCGGGCTGCGCCGCGCGGGGCAGCGCCCGCTCGAGGGCGGCGCGGGCGCGATCGGCCTCCCCGGCGGAGAGGTGCGCCTCGGCGAGGCGGAGCGCGGCCGCGTGCAGCTCCTCGGGCGGCGCGCACGCGGCGAGCCGCTCGAGCGCCTCGGCGGCCGCCGCGTGCTCGCCGCGGCGCGTGAGCAGGCGGGCGAGGGCGTCGAGCGCGCGGGCCGAGCCGAGGTCCGCGGCGCGGCGGTAGCTCGCGATCGCGCGCTCGGGCTCGGCGAGCTCGTGCTCGGCGAGCGACGCCGCCTTGAGCCACAGCTCGGCGGCCGGGGGGCCGCCGCCCTCCGCCTCGCGCGCGGTCGCCTGCTCCTCGCAGAGGAGCATGAGCTCGCGGTGCAGGCCGCCCTCCTCGAGGAGCGCGGCGAGCCGCTCGATCGACGCGGCGTGGCCCGGGCTCTCGGCGAGGTTCTCGCGGAGCCGGGCGATCGCCTCGGCGCCGCGCCGCGCGGCCGCGAGCAGCTCCGCGGCGTCGCACCGGAGCGCGACGCGGCGCGCGGCGTCGCTCGAGGCCGCGATCTGCCGCTCGCGCAGGCGCACGAGCGCCTCGCGCCGCGGGGCGCCGGCGTCGCGGAGCAGCGCCGCGAGGCGCTCGCCGACCGCCTCGTCCGCCGGATCCTCGTCGACGAGCGCGCCGTAGAGGGCGATCGCCTCCTCGGGCTCCGCCGCCTCGGCGGCCACGCGCCGGAGCCGCCGCCGCTCGCCGGACGGGAGCGGGAGCGCGGCGCCGCGCCGGCAGAGCGCGACGATCTGCGGCCGCTCGCCCGCGTCCGCGAGCATGCCGACGAGCGCGTCGATCGCCCACAGGGCGGCGCGCGCGGGGGGCCACGCGGCGGGGCTCGGCGGCGGCGCCTCCTCGTCGTCGTGAAGGCGCCGCGCGGCGAGCTCGAGGAGCTCCGCGGCGATCTCGCGGGCCCGCGCCGCGTCGCCCACGACGTCGCGCGCGGCCTCGACGGCCTCGCGGTAGAGGGCGAGATCGTGCCCGGTCGCCGCCGCGAGCCGGAGCAGCGCCGCGACGAGCGAGGGCCCGGGCCGGCGCCGCCTGAGCTCCACGAGCTCGAGCAGGATCGCGCTGTCCCCGGGGTCGTGGAGGAGCGCCTGCTCGAACGCGCGCTCGGCGGCGTCCTCGTCGGCGCGCGCGTCGCGGTGAAAGCGCCCGACCCGGAAGGTGAGGTCGCGGAGCGCGGCCGCGGGGACGTCGCCGCGGCGCTCGAGCGCGGGGAGCGCGTCGGCGATCGTCTGCCAGCGGCCCGCGGCGTCGGTGAGCCGCATCAGGTCCACGGGCGGCTCGGCGCCGGGCGACAGGAGGAAGGCGCGGAGGGCGAGCTCGAAGGCGCCCTCGCGATCGCCGCCGCGCTCCTCGAGCAGCGCCGCCGAGGCCTTCAGGACGGCGACCCGCGCGGCGTCCGTCTCGGCCGCGGCGAGCCGCGGCTCGAGCAGCGCGATCTGGCCGCGCCAGTCGTCCGCGGCGACGCAGAGATCGAGCAGCGCGGAGACCGCGGCGACGAGCGCGCCGCGGTGCTCGGGCGAGGCCGGATCGACGCGGCGGAGCAGCTCCGCGAGGCCCGCGCGGGCCGAGGGCGCGCCGGCGTCCTGGACCCCGCCGACGTCCCCGACCCGGCCGGCGCCGTCGCCCTGTCCGCCGTCGCCCCATCCGCCGTCCGCGCCCTGCGCCGCGCCCTGTCCCGCGGCGTCCTCCCCGTCCTGCCCGCGCGCGGCCTGCTCGGCCTCGTGCGCGCGGCGGTAGGCGGCGACGGCGCGCTCCCACGCGAGCGTGCGGTCGCGGTGCACGTCGCCGAGCCGGAGGTAGAGCGCCGCGCGCCGCGCCGCGCCGGGGCCGGAAGGAGATGCGCCGGCCGCCGACGCCTCGGCCTCGAGCAGCGCGACGAGGTCGTCCCAGCGCTCGGCGCGCGCGTAGAGCGCGGCCAGCGCATCCCCGCTCTCCGGGTCGGGCGCGAGCTCCTCGCGGACGCGGCGCCAGACGGCGATGGCCCGCTCGGTGTCGCCGAGCTCGCGCTCGAAGAGGCGCGCCACGCGCCCGAGGTCGCGCCGGGCGCCCTCGCCGCCCCGCGCGGCCGCGCGGCGCTCCAGGACGGTCGCGAGCTCGCGGAAGCGGCCGGCGCCCTCGAGGATCGCCACGAGGCCGTCGAGCGCCTCGAGGTCGTCGCCATCCTCGGCGAGGCGCGCCGAGTACGCCGCGATCGCCCGCGCCTCGTCGCCCAGCCGCGACGAGGCGAGCCGCGCGAGCTCGCCCAGCGCCGCGCGCCGCGCCGCGGGGTCCCTCTCGAGCGCCGCGAGCGTGTCGAGCACGTCGCACCGCTCGGCCGCGCGGTCGCCCTCGGCGAGGAGCCGATCGAGCGCGCGGGCGGCGCCGAGCGCGGCCTCGTCGTCCCCGTGGCGCTCGGCCAGCGAGGAGAGCCGGCGGAAGAGCGCGATCGCCCCGTCGATGTCGTGGAGCCGGTCGCGGCGGAGGAGCGCGGCCTCGCGCACGAGCGCGAGCGCCTGCGCCGCGCCCTCGGCGCGGGGCTCGGCCGCGGCGAGCACCTCGGCGAGGCGGTCGTGCCGGCCGAGGCGCTCGGCCAGCTCGGCGAGCTCGGCGCGATCGCCCTCGCCCGCCGGGCTGAGCTCGACGAGCTCGGCCAGCCGCTCGAACGCGCCCGGCTCGTCGCCGAGGGCGTCGCGGCGGAGGCGCACGATCTCGCGCAGCAGCGCGGGGCGATCGCCCGCGCCGGCGCCCTCGAGCTCGATCTCGAGCACGCGCGCGAGGTCCTCGGGCCTCCCCTCGGCGCGGTAGCGCTTCGCGAGCAGGACGGCCGCGCGCTGCCGCGCCGCGCGCGCGGGCGCCGCGCCGGCCCCGCCGGGGGTCGCCTGCTCCTCCGGGATCGCCGCGAGGATGCGCTCGAGCAGATCGAAGGCGGCGCGCGGCGCCGGGACGCCGTCCAGCATCTGCTCGACGACGGGGAGCGCCGACGCGGCGTCGCCGACGCCGTCGATCCAGAGCAGCGCGACGCGCTCGCGGAGCCGCTCCGCGGCGTCGCCGGAGAGCCTCGGCAGCTCGGCCGCGAGGAGCTCGATGAGCGCGCGGTGCCGGCCGTGCCGCTCGTAGAGCCGCTCGAGCGCGGCGCGCGTGCGCGCGTCGTCCTGCAGCGGCAGGAGCAGCTCCAGGTACCGCATGGTCCGCTCGCCGTCGCCGGCGAGATCGCGCGCGACGGCCGCGGCGTCCTCCAGCAGGAAGACGCGATCGTCGGCCGACGAGGTGCGCTCGAGCGTCGCGTCGTAGAGCGCGAAGAGGTCGTCCCAGCGCTCGGCCGCGTTGTAGGCGAGCTTCAGCCGCTCGAAGCCCCAGAGCGAGCCGGGCACGAGCTCGACGAGCCTCCGGAGCAGCGACAGGACGACGTCCGGCGCGTCGAACCACTCCTCGTGGTGCTCGACGGCCCGCCGGCCGATCTCCTCGACGATGTCGGGCGGGAGCGCCGCGCCCGCGCGCTCGTCCGCGAGCGCCGCGGCGTACGCGGCCGCGACGCGCTCGGGCTGCTCCGCGCGGCGCCCGAGGTCCTCGACCCGATCCCAGAGGGAGAGCTCGCCCGGCAGCTCGGAGACCGCGCGCAGCGCGACGTCGAGGCCCCGCGCGGGGCGCTCCTCGTGGAGGTCGAGCAGGCGCTCGAACCAGCCGCGCCGGATCGCGGCGCCCTCCTCGGCGGCGAGCCTGCCCGCGTCGAGCGCGCCGCGCAGGGAGCCGAGCGGCGCGGTGTCGGCCGGCGCGCGCGGCGCGGCCTTCATCGCCGGCGCGGGCGAGCTCGCGAGGAGCGTCTCGAGCAGCGCGGCGCGCGCCTCGGGGTCGTCGAGCGCGTCGCACGCCCGCTCGAGGAGCAGCGCGGCGCGCGCCTGCGTCTCGGGGCGCGCGAGCGTGCGCTCGGCGATCTCGAGCACCGCGGGCTCGACCGTCCCCGCCTCGATCGCGGGCGCGATCGCGTCGAGCGCCTCCGCGGGCCGATCCAGCCGGTCGAGCAGGAGCGTCGCGAGCTCGACGTCGAGCGCCACGCGCGCGCCGCCCTCGCTGCGCTCGCGGCGCGCCGCGAGCACCTCGGCCGCGCCCTCGTGGTCGCCGAGCTCGGCGAGCAGGCGCCCCCGCGCCGCGAGCGCGTCGTCGTTCTCCGGATCCGCCTCGAGCAGCCGGGCGTAGAGCGCCGCGGCCGCCGCGCGGTCGCCGATCTCCTCCTCCCACGCGGCCCACGCGGCGAGCGCCCGGAGGCGCTCTTCCTCGCGCGCGCGCTCCGAGAGCAGCGTGAACAGCCACCGCCGGTCCACGCGGCGCGCGAGCGTGTCGGGGCTCTCTGCGAGGAAGCCGCGGAACGCCTCGAGCGCGGCGGGGTCGAGCGGCGCCGGCGCGGCGTCGCCCTCGGCGGGGGGCGCGAGCAGGCGCCGGTAGACGACGGCGGCGTCGTCCTGCCGGTCGGGATCGGCGGCGAGCACGCGCGCGAGCGCGGCGTCGATCGAGCGGACCCGCGCCGCGGCCTTCGCGGCGGGCGCGCCCGAGGGGGGCCCGCCGGAGGGGGGCGCGCCGCCGTCCCCGCCGGCCCGCACGCGGTCACGGAGCCAGAGCGCGGCGTCGACGAACCGCGACGTCGCGCGCGCGCGGGTCGCCGCGCCCTCGAGCGCGGCGAGCGCGGCGAGCGCCTCCTCGTCGCTCGGCGCGGTGTCGAGCATGACCTCGCACACGGCGGTGAGCCGGTCCCAGGCCCCCTGCCCGCGGTAGAGCGACACGAGACGGCCGGCGGCGTCGCGGTGCCTGGGCGAGACGGAGAGCACGCGCTCGTAGAGCTTCTGGGCCCGCTCCGGATCCGCGAGCGGCCCCTCGGCGAGCGAGGCGGCGCGCTGCCAGGCCGCCACCGCGGCCTCGACGTCGCCCTCCGGGGCGGTGCCCGCTGGCGCGGCCTCCCCGGGCGCGGCGCTCGCCGGCGCGGCCTCCTCGGGCGCGGCGCTCGCCGGCGCGGCGCCCGCGCCGCCGATCCCGAACGCCGCCAGATCGCCGAGCCGCTCCAGCCAGAGCACCTCGTCGTGCGGATCGGCCGAGGCGGCGACGCGCCGCTCGAGCGCGTCGCGGAGCAGCGACGCGTCGCCGGCCGAGCGCGCGAGCGCCTCCATCGCGGAGAGCGCCGCCTCGGAGAGCGCGGCGCCGCTCGCGAGGATCGCGCGGTAGTGGGCGGCCGCGCCCGGCGCGTCCCCGCCGCGCTCGGCCGCCTCGGCCATGCGCAGCTCGTGCGCGACGCGCTCCCCGGGCGCGACGGCGGGGAGCCGCTCGGCGAGCGCGCCGTAGAGCGCGTCCCACGCCTCGCCCGCCGCGTACGTCTCGAGCAGCGCCTCGTACGCCGCGTCGTCGTCCGCGTCGTCCTCGATGGCGGCGCGGTAGGTCGCGGCCGCGCCGGAGAGGTCGCCGAGGTCGCGGCGCTGGATCGTGCCGATCGCGTGCAGGAGCTCGCGCCGCCGGGCCGGCGGGCACGGCTGCGCGAGCGCCTCGCGGTAGAGCGCGAGCCGCTCCTCGGGGCTGCCCTGCTCGCGCAGGAGCGCGTCGACGCGCGCGATGAGCTCGGGCGACGAGGGCTCGAAGGCGAGCGCCCGCCGGTACAGGGCGAGCGCCTGCGCCACGTCGCCGTTCGCGAGCAGCGCCTCGCCCGCCCGCCGCGCGAGGTGCGACAGCGCCGGGCTGTCCACCGCGCGCTCGCCGAGCGCCCCGGCGAGCGCCCGCGCGCGCCGCGCCGACTCGCCGCCGTGCTCGGTGAGCCGCTCGATCTCGGCGACCCACCGCGCGATCTGCTCGGGCGCGGCCGCGGTCGCGAGGGAGAGCCCTCGCGTCGCGAGCTCCAGCGCCTTCCTCGGGTCCCTGAGCTCGCGCTCGGCCACGGAGGCGGCCTCCTCGAGCGCCGCAAGCCTGCCCGCGGCCGCGGCCCCGGCCGGCGCGCCCTCGGCCTGCGCGGCGGGCGCGATCTCCGCCCGCGTCTCGAGCACCCGCACGAGCAGCGGCGCCGCGCCGTCGGCGCGCGCGACCGGCTCGAGCACCGCGCAGGCGGCGAGCCGCAGCGCGTCCGGGAGGAGCAGGCGGGCGCTCGGGCGCGACGCGGCCGGCTCGGCGCCGCCGCTGGGGCGCGACGCGGCCGGCTCGGCGCCGCCGCCCGGGGGCGGCCCCAGCATCTTCTCGACCGCGAGCCGGCTCGGCCGGTCGGTCGGATCGAGCGCGAGCGCCTCGCGGTACGCGGCGAGCGCGCCGACCGGATCGTCGAGCCGCGCCATGCGGATCGCGCCCACCCGGGCGAGGACCGCGGCGCGCTCCTTTCCGTGCGCGAGCTCGGCCTCGGCCTCGAGGAGCGCCTCGAGCTCGGGCCAGCGCCGCTCCTGCTCGAGCAGCGGGATGAGCCGCGCGTGCGCCTCGCGCGACGCCCCGAACGCGGCGATGAAGCGGCGCCAGGCGGCGACGGCGGCCGGCGCGTCCGGGAGCCGGGTGCGCAGCTCGGCCGCGCGGAACGCGAGCTCCCGCGCCGCGCGCCGGTCCGGCTCGGCCTCGGCGCGCCGCTCGAGGACCCACGCGAGGCCCTCGTGCGCGTCGGTGGCCTCGTACAGCCGCTCGAGCGCGGCGAGCGCCGCGGCCTCGCGCGAGGATCCCGCCTCCGCGAGCCTGCGGTAGGCGGCGATCGCGCCGGCCGTGTCGCCGAGCTCGTCCTCGTAGAGCCGCGCGAGCCGCTCCGCCGCCCCCTCGCGCGCCACGGCGTCGGCCTCGGCCTCGACGAGCCGCTCGAGCGCGGCGGCGAGCCCGCGCGTGTCGCCCTCGCGCTCGCAGAGCCGCCCGAGCCCGCGCGCGGCGCGCCGCACGGCGGCCGGATCGGGCTCGCCGTCGAGCGCCTGCTGGTAGGACATGCGCGCCCTCCGGGCGTCGCCGAGGCCCTCGTACAGCTCGCCGAGCTCGGCGGCGATGCGGGCGCGGAGCGGCTTCTCCTTGGCGGCGGCGGCCGCGCGCGCGAGCACCCGCGTCGCGTCGGCCTTCCGGTCGAGCGCCGACGCGAGCGCGAGGTAGCGCTCGCGCACGACCTCGTCGGCCGGGTCGACCGCGAGGATCTGCTCGGACAGCGCGAACGCCGACGCGAGATCGCCGAGCTTCTGGAACTGCAGATCGACGAGGCGCCGCTGCACCTCGACGCGGCGCGGCCCGCGGAGGTTCTCGATCTGCAGGGACATCATGCGGGCCGCTTCCTGGGCCCTGCCGAGCCGCAGGTACGCCGCCTCGAGCGCCGCGGCCGCGCGCACCAGGACGGTCTTGCGCGCGAGCAGGGCCTCGCCCGTCCGGAGGGCGGCCTCGTGGTCCGGGGCCTGCGCGAGCACCTCCTCGACGTGCGGCAGCGCCCGGTCGATCTCCTTGAGCGGCCCGCTGTAGAGGTCGATGAGGCGCGCGCGGATCTCGAGCGCGTCGGGCGGCGCCGCCTCCGCGGCGAGCGCCTGCTCCAGCATGCGCGCGACCTCGGGGAGCCGCCCGGCGCGCGCGTAGCGCGCCTCGAGCGCCCAGCGGGCCGCGGCGTCGCCGGGCTCGATCCGGAGGATCTGCTGGAGCAGCTTGACCGCGCGCTCTTCTTCCTTGCCGCTCGCCTCGATGAGCGCGTGGGCGCGGCGGAGCAGCTCGAGCTGCTCCGCGCGGTCGGCGCGGCTGCCCGCGGCGAGGGCATAGAGGTCGGCGAGCCTGGGCGGCTCGTCCGCGTCGAGGAGGATGCGCTCGAGCCGGGCGAAGGCCTCCTTGTGGGACGGCTGGGCGGCGAGGGCGCGCTCGAGGTAGGGGCGGGCGCCGCCGGGGTCGCCGAAGGAGTCGGCGAGGAACTCGGCGGCGTGCACGAGGACCTCGGCCTGCGCGGCGGGCGGGAGCATGCCGAACCTCCGCTCGCCCACGAGGCGCTCGTAGGCGAAGGCGAGCTCGGAGAAGCGGTCGTGGGCCGCGGCCGACTCGTGCAGCTTCGCCCACAGCTCGGGGTGCGGGCTCCCCTTGGCCGCGGCGGCCACGAGCACGTCGAGCGCGGCCGGTTCGTTGTCGATCCCCTGCTCGAGGGCAGCCTCCAGGTTATCGAGACGAAACGAGACGCGCGCGCTCTTCGTGTCCTGCTGCATGCTCTCCGGACCTCGGCTGTCGAAGGGGCGCAAGGCCGGCGATCCGGCGCTGCCCTCGGACCTGCGCTCGCATCCGCTGCGAGCGATGCCCAAGGTAACAGGAGCGTTTCCCCGTGGGCTCTGCGAAAGGACGCCCGGGCCGGGCGGGATCGCGCGGCGGGCGCGGGCCGCGCGCGGGCGTGCGGCGTTGCGCGGCGGGCGCTGGCTTTCGCGGCGCGGCGCGGCGCGGCAGCGGCGAAGGCTGGTGAGGAGGGAGGAGCTACGACACCGGAGTCCATGTCGATGCATGGCGGCGCCGCGTCGGACAGGCGCGCTTCGCACCTGGATGTGCGGAGGTCGTGTCGCTCGGCCCGGGCCGAGGCGACCCGACGCGGTGCGCGTACTACCCGCCCACCGCCACGCGCTCCCACGTGAACGGCACCGGCGCGCCTGGATCGACGGTGAGCCTCAGCCACTCGCTCACGGTCTCGCCCTCGACCACCACCCGCGTGAGGTTCGGCACCGGCGCTGCCCGCCTCGAGCGGCCGATCCACCCGGTCACGGTGCGAGTCGCCCTGCACGAGCAGGACGGGACGAACGAACCTGCGGGCGCGCGTCGCGAGGCGCTGGACGATCTCCACGAACCCGGTCGTGGACCCCGAGAACGTGTCCGCTTGCATGAGATGCCTCCTCGATCGACGCGCCGCTCGTAGCGGGACCGCGTGCGCGATCGAGGATACCGGCTCAGCCTCGGGTCCGCCGACGGCTCACTGCGTGACGACCTGCTTCCAGCCGGTGGCGCCGGGGGTTGCGCCCGACGCCGCGACCTTGCGGTACGAAACGCCGCTCGTCAGATCGACGTACTCGGACCCGAGCGGCGCGTAGAGGCTCCCCTCGGGCGCGCCGTTGCCGATCAGGCGGAAGTAGCCCGTCGGGATCGCCCCGTTCGGGTACGCCTGCGCGAACGAATGCTGGACGCCGGGGACCTGGGAGACATCGACGTCCAGGATGCGAAGCCGCTGCGGCGGGGTGCCCGTCGCGACGAGGTCCTCGGGGAACAGCTTGATCCCGTTCAGCTGCGTCGGCGTGGCCTGGTCGTCGAAGATCTTGCCGCCGGAGATCGTCACGTCGGTCGTCCCGACGATGGAGATCCCCTGCTTGTAGGCGTCGCCCGCCGCGGTCAGCTTCATGTTGTTGTACACGATCGGGTTCGTCACGGAGACCTGCTGCAGGATGGCCCCCGCATGGCCCCTGAGGCTGAGGCCCGGTTCCCCGTTGTCGTGGAGCGTCACGTCGTCGATCCTCAGGTTCTTCACGGCCGTGACGCGGATGCCATGCTGGTCGTTGTCGAACACCTGGGCCTGGCTGATGGCCACGTCGGTCGGCGCATTGCCCTCGTGTACGCTCCCGATCAGGATGCCGTTCTGGCCGTTGCCCCAGAACTGGCCCCCCAGGATCTGGATGTCCTTCGCCGCGGTCCCCAGGCTGTTGTCCGGGGGATAGCTGACGACCGCGATCTGCACCCCGTCGCCCGCGTTGTTGTAGGACTGGCAAGACGACACAATGACGCGCGACCCGCCCCAGATCGCGATGCCAGGGGCGGGGCCCGCGCCCCCCGTGATCATGTTCTTGAACGTGCTGTTGATGATGCGCAGCCCCCCCGACGCCGAGCCGTCCAAGGCGACCCCCGTGCGGTAGGAGGCCTGGATACCCGGCTTGCTCATCCCGTCGACGACCACCCCGTCGATCGTGCCCGTGGTCCCATTGCTCGTGCTGATGCCGTTGATCCTCCTCGACGTGGCGGACGGAGAGCCCAGGATGCGCACGTTGCGAACCGTGCAGTCGACGCAGTTGTTGAGGTTGAGGACGCCCGCGTTGTCCTGCCCATGACCGCTCGTCGCGTCGATGGACAGGTTGTCGATCGTGACGTTCTTGACCGGGAGAAACTCGTTCGACGCGGACAGCTTGGTGACCGTGAGCGCGATGACATCCGCGTTGAGCTGCAACGTCGCCGCGGTGCCGCCAAGGAGCGTGAGGTTGTCGACCTTGGCGTTGATCCTGTTCTCCACGCAGTAATTGCCCGGCGGGAAATACACGACCGGATACGGGGTCCCGCACTGCGCGGCGCTGTCGATGGCGCTCTGGATCTCGTCGGACTCGTCCCCGGTCACAGCGCACCCGCGGCCGGTCGCGCCGTAGTCCCTCACATTGATGACCGACATGCCGCCGATCACGGACGGCGCGCCGCCATCGGGCGAGCACGAGAGCTGGCCGACGGCCTCGCCGACCTCGAGATACGGCGTGCCCTGCTCCGGCGTGCAGGCAAGGAGGATCAAACAAGCAGGAGCGATCGCTCTGGTTGCAATGGTCATCAAGGTCTCCTCGGAAAGGATTGCGCGCCTTGTGTCGCGATGAGGTTCGAGCACGACAAGGCATGAGGCGACGTCCCGAGGACTGCGCGCGGCGCGCGCCGAGGCTGGGGCCGCGGGCGCGCCCCGGACAGCGGCGGGGGACGTCGCCACCGCCCCTGGCAAGGACGGCGCCAGCCACGTCCACCGGCGTGGCGCGGCCGGGCGGCCCGCCCAGGCGCCTTGTCCAGCGCCGCAGATCGATCGGCCCCGGTGCGAGCGCCGCGCTGGCACCGGGGCACGTGCCACGCTGGCACGCTGGCACGTGGGTCGCCGCCTCCGAGGAGCGCTTCCGGGATGTCGAGGTGGAGGACACGGGCGAATCGTCGTCGCTGGCGAAGCCGTGGGATCCCTCGAAGATCCGGATCAACACGAAGCCGTTCTCCCTGCGGCAGGTCGTCGACATGATCAATGACGACGACATCGATCTGGCTCCGGATTTCCAGCGCCTCTACGTCTGGAAGCCGGCGCAGCGGTCGCGGCTGTTCGAGTCCGTCCTGCTCGGTATCCCGCTACCTGCCTTCTACTTCAACCAGGACTTCCAGGGGGCGATGCAGGTGGTGGATGGGGTCCAGCGCCTCACCACGATCCATCGCTTCGTGGCAGGCGGTTAGCCCCTCGCCGATCTCGAGCACCTCAAGGACCTCGAGACTCGGACATTCAACAAGCTCGACGTCGTCCTGCGGCGGCGCTTCCAGCAGAGCCAGATCTTCGTCAACGTCATCGAGCCTCAGACGCCCGATGACGTGAAATTCGACGTGTTCCGGCGGATCAACACGGGGGGCAGCCCGCTCACCCCCCCAGGAGATCCGGCACTGTATGAGCCGCAAGCGCTCGCGGGACCTGCTCAAACAGCTGACGAGCCTTCCCGCGTTTCACCAGGCGACCGACGGGGCTTTCCGCCACGAGCGCCGGATGGCGGATCGAGAGGTGGCGCTTCGTTTCTGTGCGTTCCGCTCGCTCGGGGACATCGACGAGTACCGCGAGTTCAGCAGCCTCGATTCGTTCCTGCTCGACTTCACGCGCCGCGCGGACGGCATCCACCCCTCGAAGCCGAGCCTGTCGGACGAGGAGCTCGCGAAGCTGTGCGCGGATTTCGATCGCGCGATGCGCGCCGCGTCGGTGGTGTTCGGCAGCACCGCGTTCCGCAAGTTTCCCACGTGAGCGAAGCGACGCGGCCCCAACGATCGCTCCCTGTTCGAGAGCTGGGCGGTCGCGCTGGCCGACTACGAGCCCAGCCAGCTCGAGCCGTTCAAGTCGGCCATCGTGAGCGCCGCGCGCGAGCGCATGGGGAACTACGATTACAACGGGGCGATCAGCCAGGGGACCGGCGATCTCTCCAAGGTCGAGCTCCGCATCGGCGTGGCGCGAGAGCTCCTGAGGGGCGCCGCGGGATGATCACGTCGCTGGAGATCACCGGGTTCAAGCGCTTCTCCTCGTGCAAGCTCGACCTCGCGCCCCTCACGGTGCTGACAAGGCTGAACGGGGCTGGGAAGACCACGGTCATCCAGGCGCTGCTGCTCGCGCGGGAGGCGAGCCTCTCGGAATCCGGCTCCGTGCCGCTCAATGGGCCCTTTGGTCTGGAGCTGGGGAGCGCTCAGGACGTCCTCAATCTTCACACCGCGCTCGAGGCATCCGAGCTCGCCATCTCCGCAGTGATGGATGACGGCAGCGCGGCACATTTTCTCCTCGACGCGCGTGAAGAGCGCCTGTTGCACCTCCCCATCAAGGAGCGGCCGGCACGGTGTCCGCGGGCGCTGGGCGGTCCTCACCGGGCGTTCCCGTATCTCTCCGCCGAGCGGCTCGGTCCGCGCGACGTGCTCGGCGCCAGCGCCAGGCCCACCGACGATCTCGGCGTGGGGATCCGCGGCGAGTACTGCGCGCACGTGCTCGCCGTCCACGGGCTCGCGCACAAGGTCGTGGGCGCGCGGCTGCACCCCGACCGACGAAGCGAGGCCGATATTTTCCTCAAATATCAGGTCGAGGCCCGGCTCTCCGACATCGCCCGTCCCGCGGAGATCGACACGGTCTGGTTCCCCAACACCGCGGTCACCGCGCTCCGCTTTCGGTCTCCGGGAGGCGACTGGGTGCGAGCGCCGAACATGGGCTTCGGCGTGAGCTACAGCCTCCCGATCGTGCTCGCAGGGCTGTTCGCTCCAGAGCAGCACGGGCTGCTGCCCGCGAGGTAGCCGATGCGCTTCGTCTTGGAGGAGGCGAGCTGGGCCTGGGATGGTGAAAACAGAGATGCGTACATCGAGCGGATAGAGCAGCTCCTCGATCGGCTGGACGTCGCCCGCGAGCGGGAGGAGCGCTGGGCCGCGAGCCGGGAGCTGCTGGAGCAGAGGGTCTTCGGTGCGTACAAGCTCATGGACCTCCTCTGGCCAGGGAGGACAAGCCGGTCACGAAACCCATCACCCATGAGCTCGTCGAGCGGCGGTTCAGGGGATGGAGGCTCGAGATCGCCCCCGAGAACTCCGATGTGCAGGCTGACGGAACGTGCCGCCGGGCCAGGGAGCGGATGCTCGGAGGGCGGAAGCTGTACTGTGAATGGCATTACAAGCTCGAGAGGCATACCAATCGCGCCCACATACATGCGCCTGTCCCTGAATCCGGCGGGAAGGTCATCGTGGCGATCTTTCGTGATCACTTGCCGCTCCCGGGCGACAAGTAGGCGGTCGCGCTCGTCGCCGCGGCCTCGCGCGGGTGGCGGGGCAGCCACCGCTGCACCTCAGCTTCGCCTGCGCGACGCTGCCCTGCATGGTTTCCGCGATATCCGTGCTCATCGATATCGTGCTCTGGCGGACCGCTCCGTTCGCGTCGGCCGTCGGATATCCTGAGATCCATCCGAGGGCCCTCTTCGACCGGTTGGACGGCTGGCGACGGCGGTCCTGTCGGCGGACGGCGGCCATCGCTTGCAAACGAGGCGGACCTGTCTCGACGGCGATCTTCAGGATCGCCAGCGGAGCCGCCATGTCCATCAGGAGGCCTGTAGGGATCCTGCCCGCGCCCGCGCGCGAGGGGACGACGACAGTCCTTGTTCGTCGCGATGCTCCGGGCGCGCACGGCTCGATCGTGCACAACGCGGCGCGCGGTACGTCGGTTGCTCCGAGCCCACCGCGGCCGCGGAGGCGGTCGCACTTACAAGGAGAGAACGAATGAACCGACTGACTCGAATCGGTGCGCTCCTCGCCGCCCTGTCGATCGTCGCCTGGAGCGACAGGGATGTGGAGGCAGCTCCGATATCTGCCGCCGTGAGCAGCAAGCAGCTCAAGGACCTGACGGACGGTGACGTCGAGCTCGCGTGCCAGTCGCTCACGGAGAGGGTGGCGCTCTCCAGGGAGGATGCCTGCGAGTTCGCCGGCGTCCTGTGGTCCACCCTCGGGGGGGCGTGCGACACGGTGAAGGAGAAGTGCATGGCGGCGCCCGAGGAGCCGCCCGCGCGCGAGGGGGAGGCGGCGCCCCCCGAGGCCCCGGCCACGAGCTGTCTGCCGCCGGTCGAGGCGCGCGATGGCTGCACCGCGACCGTGGCCGAGTTCGAGGCGTGCCTGCTCGCCCACGCCGACGTGATCCGGTCGCTCACGTGCGACTCCTCCATCAGCGCGCTCGAGGCGCCCATCCCCGCGTGCGACCTCATCCTGCAGAAGTGCCCCGCGCTCGCCGGCGCGCCCGAGGACGACGACCAGGGCCAGGGGACCGCCCAGCCCTGACGCGGCGGCGCGCGCAGGCCCTGCCGGCGCGCGCGCTCGGCCCCGCTCATCCGACCCGGCCCCGCGGACGCGGCGATGCCCTGAGCGGTGCGCGGCCGCCTGCGGACGGACGGAGCGCACGCCCCGATCTTCCGGGGGCGGCCGCGCCATCTGCGCAAGATCCCGTGCAACTCGCGCAACTCACGCAAGGACACGCGCTCAACTCGCGCAACTTGCGCAACGACGCGCGCGCAACGGGCCTCGTGCGCGCCGCGATGCCCCGGGGGCGCGCGCGCTCACGGGGCTGGCGTACGGCTTGCTGAGCTCCCGCGCGGGGCCGTGAACCGCGCGGCGCGCCGCCGCCGTCCCGGAGGAGGAGGTCTGTCGGGTGCAACCCCCCCGCGCTCCTCGCTCCGGACGGCCCCGAAGGAGGTCTCGGTACCGTGAACGGACATATCGCGCCCACTGGCTCCTCATGCATGGATCGAGAGATGACAGCACGGAAACAGGACCTGCGCGACGCGCGCGCGTTCCTGGCGCAGGTCGAGGTGGACAGGGACCTCGCAGAGAAGATGGCGCAGGCCGACGGGGACATGACGCGCATCCTCGCGATCGCCGCGGAGGCGGGCCACGCGTGCACCGCTCGGGAGCTCACGGCGGCCTATGAAGAGCTCGTGCGCTCCGCGCCCGAAGCCTCGGCCTGCGACCTCGGTGATCCGGGGATCCATCCGCTCCGCGCGCCGTCGGATCTCGGCCATGCGGCGGTGTACCTGAGCCTCCGCGCGCCGTCGGATCTCGGCCATGCGGCGGTGTACCTGAGCCTCCGCGCGCCCGCCGAGCGCTGCTGTCCGGCGTCCCCCTGAACCGCCGCGCCCCCGCGCGCGCAGCGCGGGGCGCGCCCTCTCCTCACCTTGGCGTTCCGGGATGGGAAGCGTCGCCGGGCGCTTCAGGAGATGAGCCCATGATCCAGGCACCTGGTCCGAAGGGACACCCGCTGCACGGCTCCTGGCGGGAGTTCCGGGACGACCCGCTCGCGTTTCTGCTCGACGGCGCGCTGGCGTACGGCGATTTCTTCCGGTTCCGGCTCGGGCTGACGCGGTGCTTCGCCGTCTCGGATCCGGCCGCCATCCTCGCGGTGTTCACGGACCGGGACGGGTTCACGGACAAGACCCCGTCGCACCGCATGCAGGATGCTTATCCGCGGAGCGTGGCCCGCCTCGAGGGGGGCGACCACCTCGAGCGGCGACGGGCGCTCGCGCCGGCGTTTCAACGCGAGGCGCTCCTCGCGCGGGCCGGAGGGGCGATGCGCGCCGTGCGCGGTGGGCTCGGGCGCCTCCGCGCCGGGGAGCCCCGCGCCGTGCTGCCGGTGCTCGAGGACGTGGCGCTGCGGAGCGCGGCGATGCTGCTCCTGGGCGACGCGGGTGGAGAGGTCGTGGAATCGATCGCGACCGAGCTGCCGCGGGTGGAGGCGTGGCTCGGTCACGCCGCGAGCGACGAGGGGGCGTATCAGCAGGCCAGGGCCGCGCTCGCGGGCGCGATCGCGCGCGCGGCGGAGCGCCGGCGGGCCGCCGGGAGCCCGGCCGCCATGGACCTGCTCGAGGCGCTGGTCCGCGCCGTGGACGCCGGCCGGATGTCCGAGCAGGACATGATCGACGAGATCGTGATGATGCTGGTGACCCACGTGCCCACGGCCGCGGCCTCGGCCTGGGCGCTCGTCGAGCTCGCGCGGCACCCGGAGGTGCGGAGCAGCCTGGAGGAGGAGCTCGACGCGCTCGCCCCGGAGGGAGCGGACGTGGAGAGGGCGCCGCTGCTGTCCAGGGTGGTGCTCGAGACCTTGCGGCTGCACCCGCCGGTATGGGTGCTGGCGCGCGAGGCGCGGCGGGAGTTCCGTCATGGGCCGCACGCGGTGAGCGCCGGGGACGAGGTGCTCGTGAGCCCCTACGTGATGCAGCGCCTTCCGCGGTACTGGGAAGATCCGGAGGCGTTCCTCCCGGATCGCTTCGATCCGGCCTCTCCGGGGCACGGCGCGCGCCCCTCGGCGGCGTTCCTCCCGTTCGGGCTCGGGATCCGCAAATGCATCGGCGAGCGGACCGCGCTGCTGCAGATGAAGCTGATCCTGGCCGCCTCGCTGCGGGAGCTCCGGTTCGAGCTGCCCGCGGGGTACGAGGCTTCCGTGGACGGCCGGCGCCCGCTCGTGCCCCGGGATGGAGCGCCGATGGCCGTGGAGCGGCGCCGGGCGGTGGGGCACGTCGGGTGCTCACCTCTGGAGCTTGCGTTCCGGTGAGCCCCTTTGATGGCTCGCCTGCACGAGCTCCCCCTCCGGAGAGCCCTCGGGTTGCCCCAGAATCCGGCGCAGCGTCCACCACGGACGCGCCCCATGGATTCCCGCAATGCGGGCTCAGAGCGCGGCGGGGCTCGAGTCCAGCGCGCCGCCGAGCGAGCTCCAGTCCGACCAGTCGTTGTCGCGGCGCCTGTGCCAGATGGCGTTGTCATGGCCGCGCGCCAGCACGACCAGGTGCCCCTCGGGCGTGATGGCCGATCCGGGCTGATCGACCATGTGGCCGCCGAGCGAGCTCCAGCCCGACCAGTCGCGGTCGTGGTGCTTGTGCCAGATCGCGCTGTCGGTGCCGCGCACGAACACGGTCAGGCGCCCGTCGGCGGTCACGACGGCCGAGGGCCCCGCGGCGAGGCTTCCGCCGAGCGAGCTCCAGCGCGACCAGCGGCTGCCGTTGAAGGAGCAGTGCACGAGCGAGCCGCTCGTGTGCCTCGCGAAGACGACGAGGCGGCCATCGGCCGTGACGGTCGCCGCCGGGTCGTGCGTCGTCGCGCCGCCGAGCGAGCTCCAGTCCGACCAGCCCTGGTCGTAGTACCTGTGCCAGATCGCGTTGTCGTCGCCGCGCGCGAACACCGCGAGGCGCCCCTCGCGCGTCACGGCCGCGGCGGGCGCCGACGCGAAGTCGCCGCCGAGCGAGTACCAGCCGGACCAGCCGCCGTCGTAGAAGATATGCCAGATCGTGTTGTCATCGCCCTTGGCGAACACGACGAGCCGCCCGTCCGGCGCCATCGCCGCCGCGGGCGCCGAGGTCAACCTCCCGCCGACCGAGCTCCAGGCCGCGCCCGCGCTGTCGTAGAACTTGTACCAGAGGGCGTTGTCCGTGCCCTTCGCGAACACGACGAGCGTCCGCGCGGTCGTATCGCGGACGCCCGACGACCGGCTCGAGAGGAAGGTCGTCCCGACTCCGGACGTCGGGGTCGAGGCGGCGGTCCCCTCGCCTCGTGCCGCGGGCTCCAGCGGATGCAGTCCGGAGACTCCGCCCTCGGCCGGGGTGGAGACAGCGCTCGGCTCCGTGCAGCATGCGACCGAGACGAGCAGACTCGAACCGACGAGACCATGGATACACCTGCTGTTCATTGGCCTCTCCTGCACAGCCTCACGGCCGGGGTGGTGGTCAATTCACCTTCCATGCACCACATGTGCCTACCCGAACTGCTCCACGCGCGGTGATCCGTCCGGTCTGCCGGGCGCGCGGCGTGGGGGCGCATGCCGGTCGGGTCCGGGGGCCTATACTCGGGCGCGGGCTGGCGCGCGCCTCGTCGCGGCAGCCGCCCTCTCCCCGGACACGGAGCGCTGCATGCGGCATTCTTCTGGCTCGATCCCCCCTCCCGGGGGCCCCCGCCTCGCTTCCGCGACGACGCGCGCGCGGCGCTCCTGGCTCGGGTGGGCCGGCTTCTCGGGCCTGCTCCTCGCGGCCATCCTCGTGCCCTTTTTCCTCTTCGCGGATCGCATCGAGGCGACGGCCCGCGAGCACCTCGCGGCGCCGCCGTCGGGCGTCGGGACGGCGCTCTTGCTGGGCGGGCTGCTCGCGGGGGATGTCGTCCTGCCGGTGCCGTCGAGCTTCGTGAGCACGGCCGCGGGCGGGTTGCTCGGGTTCTGGCGGGGGACGGCGGTCTCGTGGGCGGGCATGATGGTGGGCTCGGGGGTGGGTTACTTGCTCGGCGCGCGGGCGGGGGCGCCGGCCTTGCAGCGGATGGTGGGCGAGGCGGAGCTGTCGCGCCTGACGCAGGCCGCCGGACGGCACGGCCCCTGGTTCCTGCTGCTCTTCCGCGGCGTGCCGGTGCTCGCGGAGGCCTCGCTCTTCTTCGCCGGCGCGGGGCGCATGCCGGTTCGCGCCTTCGTCGCTGTGACGGCCCTGGCCAACCTGGGCGTCTCGGCGAGCTACGCGGCGGTGGGGGCTTCCGCCGCGCGGCTCACGTCGATCCTCTTGCTGCTCTCGGGGATCGTGCTGCTCCCGGGGCTCGCGCTGCTGCTCGTCCGCCGCCTCCGGTGAGCTCCTTTCGCTCGTCGCTGCGCGGGAGCTCCCGGGGGGGATGCCGTCCTGCCGTGATCTCGAGGCCGCCTGGCTCGCCTGGAGCGGAGGCGATTGAACGTTCCGCGAGGGTCCGGGCACCGAGGTCTGTTCGGTCGCGCATCGGGGCGAGCCCCTGAAGGGATCTCCGGGGCGCGCGGACGACGAGGAGTTACGGATGAAGATGGTTTCGTCTGCCCGTGCGGCGCGGAGCCCCGCGCCGCGATCTGCCCGGCGCAGGCTCATGAAGCCGCTGCTCGGCCTCGCGGCGTTCACGGCGCTCTTCGGCGTGCTCGCGTGGCGGCTGGACAGGCCCTCGTCGGCCGCGAGCCTCGCCGGCGCGGCCGCCGGGAACCCGCTCGGCCAGCTCTCCCGATCCGACATCGATCGCGCGCCCATCACCGGCGTGGTCGAGGAGCGGCTCCCGGCGGGCTCGTACACGTACCTGGCCGTGCGCACCGACGCGGCCGTCGTGTGGGCCGTCACGCTCGGCGACGCGCCGCCGCCCGGCGCGCGGGTGAGGGTGCGGAGCATGGGCAGCCGCACGAGCTTCCATTCGCGTCGCCTCGACCGGACGTTTCCCACGCTCGTCTTCGGGATCGTCTCGCGCATCGACTGATGTCCACCGGCGGCACACGAGACAGAAAGGACCATGAGAATGCACCTGCGCACATTGAACGATGGAATCGTCGCCTCGTCACGCCGGCTCGCCGCCGCGCTCCTTGCAGGGCTCGGTTTGCTGGCCTCGGGGTGCGGATCCGATTCCAAGGAGGGGAACGAGGCGGCCGACTCGCCCTCCGGGTGCGTGGGCGGCGCGCTCGAGGCCGATCTGGAGGCGCCGCCGCTGAGCGGGCCTGGCGTCGATCCCGGGACCGGGGAGGTCCGGCCGCGTCCGGATGGATCGTCGTACGTGGTCAGCACGACCTACGGGATACCGAGGTCGGGCGACGACGTGAGGGAGCGATACCTGCAGTATTTCGGGGCGATCCAGGAGCAGCTCGCGTCGCAGCCGGGCCTCGTCGCATTGCAGCTGGGGCTGTCGGCGTCGTGCGGCTCCGGGCGCACGCTGGCGGTGTGGGAGTCGTCCGAGGCGATGTACGACTTCGTCATGAGCCCGGCCCACCTGGCGGCGATGGACGCGGCCGACGAGCTGCTCGAGCCGGGGTATGGGGTCACGCACTGGGAGACGGCCGATCCGGAGGAGATTTCGTTCGCGGAAGGGGCGCGTCGCATCAAGGCGGCCTCGGCGCGGTGAGCGGGCGCGGCCGACCTCGGCCGGCCGACCTCACCCAGGTTGACCTCCACCCGAAACAACGCAACGCGTCATCACAAACCTCGACCCCAACCCCGGTCGGCCTGCCTCATCGACCCCAACCTCGGTCGGCCCTCGACCCCAACCTCGGTCGGCCCTCGACCCCAACCTCGTCGACCCCAACCTCGGTCGGCCCTCGACCCCAACCTCGGTCGGCCCTCGACCCCAACCTCGGTCGGCCTCGTCGTTGACCCCAACCTCGGTCGGCCTCTCGACCCCAACCTCGGTCGGCCCGTGGTCCGCGAGCCCGCCTGCTATCGCCCTCTCCCGGCGAGACTGCCCGCGCAGAAACGTCGTTCGCCTCGTCCTTGGCCCGCGCGGCGGGTCAGGCGGGGCGGGCTGGGCCATCGCGGCGCGCCGGCCGTCCTCGCTGTCGTGGCCATGGTCCGGAGCGCGCGTACCTCGATGTCGTCGGCGATGCGCTCTTCGAGGAGGCGCATCGGCGAGCCTGGAGCTCGCGCGCTCGCCCACAGGACGGCCGCGGCCTCCCTCGCCGGCGCTGCGGTGCGCACGCTCGCCCAGCGCGAGGCGAGCTCCGAGACGCAGAGCCCGTGGTAGCCGCACGCCTCGTTGAGGAGCGCGGCATCAAGCACGCCCGCGAGCCGGCGCGCCGCGCGGGCGTTCGTCGTCACGCGGTCGATGAGGACGCGCAGCGCCTCGCCGGAGCGTTCCTCCTCCTCGTGACCCCCCTCCCCTCCCGCCACCGCGCCGGTCTCTTCGCACGAGAGCGCGAGCGCGACGATCAGCCGGAGAACGCGCGGCGAGCAGTACCACGGGCGCGCGTCGTCGAGCCCGTGCGGACACAGCGCGCACACGCGCGCCCCCTCGCGCGCCGTATCGCTCCGCGGACCGCCGCTCACCCAGCACCGAGGAGCCGCCGCGGGAACGCGGCAACGTGACCCCGGTACAGTCGCCCCCTTCACGACCGCCCCCGTCCGCCGCACGCGATGCCGCGAAACGCGCGGCACCCGGTGCCGCGAAACGACAGCTGCCGCCAGAAGGCGCCCGCCTCCAGCCCGCCTCCGGAAACCGCCCAAGCGCGCACCAATTTGATAATGAACTTCATTTTCAATAACGGTATCCAGCGCATCGGCACAGGTCAAGGAAATTTGGAGCCGACCTGACCGTGGAGCCGACCAGCCGACCCGACCGTGGTTGCGGTAGCCGACCCGACCGTGGTTGCGGCAGCCGGCAACCGACCGGACACGACCTTTGTTGCGGCAGCCGACCGTGGTTGCGGCAGCCGACCGTGGTTGCGGCAGCCGACCGTGGTTGCGACAGCCGACCGTGGTTGCGGCGGCTCCCCCCACCCCCGCCCCCGCACCACGCTCCCCCACCCCCGGCCCCCTACCAGGCCGTGACCTCGAACCCCTCTCCGGCCACGAGCCGGACCGCGTGGAGCTCGTCGAACCCCTCGGCGAAGGACGGTGCCTCGAAGCGCCTGGCGGTCGCGAAGATGGCCACGTCCGGCACGCGCAGCGTCCCCTGCCGTCCCCGGTTGCGCTCCAGGCACTCGTCGACCCGCACCACGAAGCAGTACCCGACGACGAGCGCGCCGTGCGCGCGGCCGAGCGCCACCAGCGGCGCCCGGACGAGCGCGGTCGGATGGGTGTTGTCCACCACCACCGACCGGCCCTCCCCGAGCGCCGCCGCGATGAGCCGCTCCTGGCGCGCGTCCTTGTGCTTCGCCCGCCGCGGGAAGTGGTCCTTGCTGACGTGAACGTGCCCGCCGGGCCACCGCGCGCGCGTGAAGCTCGTCTTGCCCGCGCCTTGCAGGCCCATGAGCACGACCAGCGTCAGCTCCGGCCGAGCGCCCTCTTCCGTGACCATCGTGGCCGCTCCGTCCAGCGTCCTTTCACCGGACGCCCCGCCGCGCAAGGCCCCCCTGCGGTGGTGGTCACGTTTGGGGTGCTCACCTCCGGGGCTTGCGTTCCGGCGGGCCCCTTTTGTGGCCCGCCTGCACTCCAGCCCCTCCGGTGAGCACCCCAAACGTGACCACCACCCCCCCGCCGGAGCGGCGGCGGGCGATCAGCGCCTCGTCATGTAGAAGGTGCCGAGGCACATCTCGTCGGTCGTGCCCTCTCCCCAGACGACGTCCCTCGGCACCTGCGGCCTCCCGTCGACGAGCGGCTGGTTCTCCGGCGTGTTGTCCCAGCGGCACTCGAGCGACAGCCTGTCGCCCGGGTTCAGCACCTTGGGCGCCGCGAGCTTGTAGCTCCCCTGCCAGTGAAAATCCCAGCGCGGGATGTCGAGCACGCACTCGGAGCTGCCGTCCGCCCGCTCGATCGCGAGGCGGCCGCTCCGCCCCAGCGTGTGCATGTGGAAGCCCGCGATGTGGATCTCGAACGGCTCGCCCCCCGTGAGCGGCCGCGTCGGGTCGATCGCCCAGCGATGGACCACGTCGCGCTCGAACGCCGGGATCGCCATCAGATCGGTGTCGATCCAGGCCGGGTTCGCCCAGGGCTGAAAGACGCCCTCCCGCTCGACCGAGCTCTCCATCATCACATCCATTGCCGAGCGATCCGGCAGCTTGCCCGCGGTCAGCGTGTTGTAGTGGATCTGCAGGATCAGCCGTGATCCCGACGCGACCCGGATGCCCGTCCCCGGCGGGAAGGTCACGGGCCCGGCGCCCGGGACCCAGGCGCCGAGCCAGCGCGGCCTGAGCCCCGGCCCGCCGAAGCACGGATATCCGGGCCCCGCGTCGGACGCATCGAGGGCGTCGACCGTGGCGAGCTGATCGGGGTCCGCCACGAAGGCGATCACGTGGTGGACGGTGCGCTGCTCCCCGGGCCTGACCCGGAAGCCGGTCACGTAGCGCGTGCCCTCCGCGGGCCAGTCGACCACGAAGCACCGGTAATCGTCCGGCTCCTCGACCGGGGTGTACTCGGTCGGCATCTCGAGGGAGAGGTCCACGCGCGCGAGGTCGTCGCCGGCCGGCCCCCCGAGCGGCGGGCCCTCCTCGGCCGGGTCGCCCTCGACCGCGCCGCCGTCGACCCACGCGGCGATCGTCTCGATCTGCTCGTCGGACAGCGAGCGATCGCCCACGTACTCGGCGCAGGCGTCGTCGGCCAGCCAGGGGGGCATCGTGCGATCGACGACCGCCCGCTTGATGGCCGCGGCCCAGGGCGCCGCCGCGTCGTGGCGCTCCAGGGAGAACGGCGCGATGCCCCCTGTGGTGTGGCACCCCGCGCACTTCGCGTCGAAGATCGGCTTGATGTCCCGGTAATAGGAGAGGTTCGCCGGGGCATCGCCGCCCGCCGCGGCCTCGCGCTCGCCGCCGCCGCAGCCGGCGACGGCGAGCGCGATTCCCATCCATGCCCATGACCCCGTGGAGCCCGCGCGCATCATCAAAGGAGCAACCTCCTGCCATCCGACCCGATCCGGACGGCCATCGAATGGCGTACCCCGCGCGCCCTCGAATGGGAATGCTTTTCCAGCCGACCGACCCCGCCCGACGCCGCCCCCCTGTGTGGGCGGCGCGCGGACGGTCGCTCTTCCATCGCAGCTCCGGGGGCGCCGTGACCTGGGCCTCGGGCCTCGCTGCACGGCTCACCCGCGGAAGCGACGGAAGAACGCGCGCACGTCTCCGATGAACAGATCGGGCTCTTCCATGGCCGCGAAGGTGCCGCCGCGGTCGAACTCCGACCAGTGCACGATGTTCTTGTTATCGCGCTCGGCGAACCTGCGGATAGGCGCGATGATGTCCCGGGGGAACACCGCGACGCCGGTCGGCAGCGTGGAGGGCTCCACGTCGGCGGCGAGATCCGCGTCCTCGGGGGTGTCCGGGGTCTCCACGAACGAGCGCGAGGACGAGGCGGCGGTGTTGGTGAGCCAGTAGAGCATCACGTTGGTCAGGAGCCGGTCGCGGCCCACGGCCTCCTCGGGGGTGTCCTCGCAGTCGGTCCACTCCTTGAACACGCTCGTGATCCAGGCGAGCTGTCCTGCCGGTGAATCCGAGAGGCCGTAAGCGAGCGTCTGGGGTCGGGTCGACTGGATCTTCTTGTAGCCGTAGAGCTCCTTCATGTAGTAGCCGGTGAACGCGAGCCGCGCCTGCTCCGTGTCGGTCAGGCCGGAGAGCTCGTCGGGATCGCCGGACGGCCACGAGATGAGCCCGTTCGTGTGCACGCCGATGACGTGGTCGGGGTCGACGAGCCCGAGCTCGCGGGAGATCCACGTGCCCCAGTCGCCGCCCTGGGCGCCGTAGCGGGGATAGCCGAGCCGGCGCATGAGCTCGGCCCAGGCCCGCGCGATCCGGCGCGCGCCCCACCCCGGCTCGCGGGTCGGCCCGGAGAGCCCGTATCCCGGCAGCGAGGGGATGATCAGGTGAAAGGCGTCCGCCGGATCCCCGCCGTGCGCGCGCGGGTCGGTGAGCGGGCCGATGACGTCGAGGTACTCCACGATCGAGCTCGGCCAGCCGTGCGTCACGATCAGCGGCAGCGCGCCCGGCTCGCGCGAGCGCACGTGCAGGAAATGGATCCTCTGGCCATCGATCGTGGTCGTGAGCTGCGGGAGCGCGTTGAGCTGCGCCTCGTACCTGCGAAAGTCGTACGCGGTGCGCCAGTACGCGGCGAGCTCCTTCATGTACGCGAGCGGGACGCCGTACGACCAGCCGCCACAAGGCAGCTCGTCGGGCCAGCGGGTGCGGGCGAGGCGGTCGCGCAGGTCGTCGAGGGCCGCCTGCGGGGTGTCGAGGCGGAAGGGCCGGATCTCGAGGTCGGTCGGCGAGGTCGAGGTCATCCGTACGGTGTACGGTACCGTGAACGAAGCGTCAACCGGCCGCGTGCGGAGCGCGCGCGGCGGAGGGCCAGGGCGCCGATCGCGGCGGCGGCGAGCGGGGTGCCCCACCCCGGGCCGCCGCCGGAGGGCGGCGCCGCGCTGCACGTCACGATCTGGTCCTCCGCGCACTCCGGGGAGAACCCGTGCGGAGGAAGCGGGTTGCACTCCACCGCGGAGAGATCCCGCGGCGGATAGATCTGACAGATGCCCGCGATGTCGTCCGCGTGCAGCGTCCGGAAGCTCAGCGGGTCCCACGCGTCATACATGAAGTGCATGGTCGCCTCGGGACCGGCGAGGGAATGATCGAGGCCCAGGAAATGCCCGACCTCGTGCGTGACGATGGAGAGGAGATCGTACTTCGGCGCAGGCGCGCCCTCGTCGAGCGAGAAATCGAAGAGATCGGTGTTGATCTCCATGTCGGCGCCCCAGATATTGCCCGTCCTGGTGTCGAACTGCACCGTGGTGAGCGCGAGCATCTTCGGGTTGTGGCTCGCGTAGGAGAGCCAGCTCATGTCGCGGAAGACGACCACGTTGGCGTTGCCCGGCACGAGCCCGTCGACGATCCGGGTCTTCTTGTCCCTGGCGTTCAGCTCCACCTTTCCGCACGTGACCGGCCCGAAGTTGTGCGCGCGGATGCTCGGCGTCCCGTCGCCGCAGGGCGCGGCCTCCCACGTCCTGAACGCGGCGTCGAGCGTGTCGGAGATCTGCGGGTAGGAGATCTCGCGCGACGCGTCCTCCTGGACGGCGAAGCCGATACAGGGGTTGGGCCAGCGGAGCGGCATGCACGTGCCGATCGGCTGGTCGTCCTGCAGGCACAGGCTCGTGTCCTTGCAGCTGTTGGAGCGGCAGTAGGCCGACGCCCGCGGCGCGCTCGCCAGGACGGCCAGGACAGCGGCAGCGCAACAGGACATCACACCCTTCGTCGACATCGAGCCCTCCACAAACCCCTGACGCCAGGGCGAAGGTAGCAGCGGGCGAGCGAGGCCGGGGGCCTTTCGCTTGCGGCGCCTTGCCGCCCGCCGGCCCCGGGCCATCCTGAGCCCCATGGGCGGGCGCGGGGACGAGGCGGACGGCGGGGCCGGACCGGCAGAGGACGGGCCGGCGGCGCCGAGCTTCCTGTGCGACGCGATGCTGGGCGGCCTCTCGCGCTGGCTGCGCGGCGCGGGGTACGACGCGGCCTTCGAGCACGGGATCGACGACGGCGAGCTCGTGCGCCGCGCCCAGGAGACGGGCCGGCTGCTCCTGAGCTCCGACGCCGGAGTGTTCCAGAGGCGCCCGCTGCGCACGGCGGCGGTGCGCGGGATCTACGTGCCCCGCGGGCTCCGGCCGATGGAGCAGGCCGGCTTCGTGCTGCGGGAGCTCGGGCATCATCGTCGCGACGGCAAAGGTCCACGACTGCTCCCTGACGACGGCGGACCACGAGATCCTTGCCTACCCTCACGTATCCGTCATTCCAGCCAGCTGACCTTGGCAGGCCGGCGTCCCGGTGGTGCTGGCCTCGCGCTGCCCCGGCGGCCGGGTCACGCCCACGTACGGCGCGCCAGGCGGCGGGCGGCGGCTGCGTGAGCTCGGGGTGATCGCCGCAGGCGCGCTCTCGGGACCGAAGGCGCGGCTCGCGCTGATGTTCGCGCTGGGGGCGGGGTTCGATGCGGCGCGCTTGCGCGACCACTTCGAGCAGCATACCGGGTAGGCGCGCGCCCGGGGCGAGCGCGGGAGCCGCTGCCGGCAGGCGCAGCGCCGCGAGCGCCTCAGACCCCGGCCGCCTCGTAGATCGAGCGCCAGAAGTCCACGAACGCCGGCGGCGCGCTGGGCGAGTCCATCAGCCGCTGGGTCATCAGCACGCCGATCACGCCCGTCTCCGGATCCCAGTAGCAGGAGGTTCCATAGCCGCCATCCCAGCCGATGCCGCGCGGCTCGCCCGGCTCCGCCCGGGTGACGACGGAGAGCCCATAACCCCAGCCGTGTCGGTCCCAGAAGCCGGGGCCGAAGGGCGAGATGGCCTTCTGCTCCGGGGTGATGTGATCCCTGGTCATGAGCTCGACCGAGCGCTCGGAGAGCAGCCGTTTCCCCTCGTGCGCGCCCTGGTTCAGCATCATCCGCGCGAAGGCGAGGACGTCGTCGGCCGTCGACACGAGGCCCCCCGCGGCCGACTGGAAGCCGGGCGCGCGGCTGAACCGGCTCTCGGGGCCGGCGGGATCGAAGATCGCGAACGCCCCCGTCCCGGGATCTCGCGCATAACACGCGGGCAGGCGATGGAGCTCCTCGGCCGGCACGCTGAAGCCGGTGTCCTTCATGCCCAGCGGCGTGAAGATCCGCTCGCGCAAGAGGGCCTCCAGCGGCTGGCCCGAGGCCCTTTCGATCAGCACGCCCAGCACGTTCATGCTCGTGTCGTACATCCATGCTTCGCCCGGGTGGTGCATCAGGGGCAAAGAGCCAAGGCGCTGCATCCACGCCTCGGAGCTCGGCGCGTCGGGGAGCCGAGGCCCGACGGCCACGCCCTTGTCGATCATCGCCTGGACGATCGGGTGGTCGCCCGGCTCCATGATCGCGCCCATGCCCATGCGAAGGGTGAGAAGATCGCTGACCAGGATCGGACGCCGCGCGGGCTCGGTGTCGTCCACGGGGCCGTCCAGGGCTCTCAGGACCCTGCGGTTCGCGAGCTCCGGGAGCAACGAATCCACCGGATCCTCGAGCCGGAGCTTCCCGTCCTCGACCAGCATCATGGCCGCTGCGCCCGCGATCGGCTTGGTGAGCGACGTGATCCGGAAGATCGCGTCGCGCCGCAGGGGCTCGGCGTCGCCGAAGGCCATCGCGCCGATCGCGTCCGCGTGCGTCGCGTCGCCCCGGCTGACCAGCGTCACGACGCCGGGCAGGTCGCCCCGCTGCACGTGAGCCGCCATCACCGCGTGCATCCGTTCCAGTCCCGCCCCGGAGAACCCTCGCTCGCCGCTCACCTGCTCCTCCTCCTCCTCGGGGCGACAGGCGCCCCACGCCCCTGCGGCCATCAGCGCCGCGAGCCTCGACATCGCGCGGCGGCGATCGACGCATCCCAGCGCCGCGCCCCCTCCTCGACCCCGCATCGCTCCCTCCCGCTCGAGCGCCAGAACCGATTGCGAATCGCAACCAGTTGCAGGTTAGAATTTCTGATGCGAGGATGCAACCGGTTTTTGGAGGAGCCGCAGTTCTGGGAGCCGCGGGATGAGCGCCACGCACCGATCGGGCTGTCCGATCAATCTCTCGCTCGAGGTGTTCGGGGATCGCTGGAGCCTGATCGTCCTGCGCGACATGATGTTCGGTGGCCGCCGCCACTTCCGTGAGCTGCTCACCCGGTCGGAGGAGCGGATCTCCTCGAACATCCTCGCGGATCGCCTGAGGTCGCTCCAGGAAGCGGGCATGATCACGAAGACCGACGACCCCACCCACAAGCAGAAGGCGGTCTACAGCCTGACGGAGAAGGCGATCACCCTGGTCCCCATCTTCGCGCACCTGGGCGCCTGGGGTCGCCGGCACCTGCCGGTGAGCGAGGAGCTCAGCATCCGCGCCCAGCTCCTCGAGGAGGGCGGACCGGCGATGTGGGACCAGTTCATGGACGAGCTGCGCGAGGCCCACCTCGGCGTCCCGGCCCGCCGTGACGGCCCCACCGTCGCCGAGCGGCTGCAGGCCGCCTACGAGGCAATCTGCAGCCGCTCGGCGCGGCGTCGGTGACCGCGACGGGCGCGGAGCCCGCCGACGCCGACGGCCGAGCGAGCGCGCGCGGGCGTGCGCTCAGCTCCGCCGCGCGACGCCGCGCGCCCCCGGCAGCGCGCTCCGCCATCGCTCGATGGCGTCGGGCAGGGCGCGCACACTCGCACGCGGACAAGGAAGAGACGTCGTGAGGCCTCGTCGGCGCCCCGACGCCCGAGCGCGGCCGCGCCGGGCCCTCAGCACGCGAGGGCCGCGGGGTGGCGCCATCGCCAGAGGGCGAGGCGAATGCGCAGCACGGCCGCGAAGAGGCGCATGAACGGGCTGTCGGACCGGGGCAGCGGCTGCACCCGGGTGTTCTGAAATGACGCCACCCGCCAGCGCCCGTCGTCGCCCCGCGTCACCACCAGCGTCTGCCGCGATCGCCGGCCCGCGGGCGCCGCCTTCTGCCAGGGCCACAGCACCGCGCCGGTGCTGACGACCACCGCCGTGTCGGGGCCGAGGAAGCGCACGCCCTCGACCTCGCCGACCAGGCGGGTGCCGGCGAGCACGCCGGCGAAGAGCTCCTCGTGCGCCCTGCGGTTCGCCTCGCGGCCGCGCAGCCACGAGCCGTCGAACGTCACGTAGTCGGAGTCGGGCGTGTAAAACGCGTCGACGGCGCTCGCGCCCTCGCGCGCCCACGCCTCGCACAGGGCCTCGAACATGCGCCGAATGGCCGCCTCGTCGGTCGAACGATCCATGAGGGCTCTCCTTGCCAGTTAACTCTCTTAGTAAGTAAGATAGTTACCACGACTTGTCAAGCCGGCGGCGGCTCGGGTAGAGTGCGGGCGGATCGAGGCGAGAGGCGATGGCCGCGAAACGGGCGAGCGCGAAGGCGGTGAGCGAGCTGATCGACAGCCTGGGCGACCGGCTGGGCCGCGAGCTGAGCACCCAGTCGGTGCTTCTTCACCAGGCGATCGCCGAGCGGCTGGGGCTGAAGGGCACGGATCACAAGTACCTCGACGTCCTCCGGCGGGCGGCGGAGGCGGGTCCGGTCACCCCGGGCGACCTGGTGCAGCTCACGGGGCTGACCTCGGGGGGGGTGACCGGGGTCCTCGACCGGCTCGAGGCGGCGGGGTTCGTGCGCCGCGTGAGGCACCCGACCGATCGGCGGCAGCTCGTGGTCGAGCCGGTGGCCGAGCGCTACGCCGAGATCAGCGCGCTCTTCGCGCCGTTCCGCGAGCGCTGGGCGGCGCTCTGCGCGCGCTACTCGCTCGACGAGCTGCGGCTCATCTGCGACTTCTTCGAGCAGGCGACCGCGCTGATGGCCGAAGAGATCGCCCGCATGCCTCGCCCGGCCGCGCCCGGAGCCGCCCCGGCGAGCGACGCGCCGCGCGCCGGGGCGCGCACCGCCAGGGGCACGAAGGCGCGCCCGCGCCGGGCCCCCTGATCACCGCAGCCGTGCCGGAGCCGGGAGCCGGGGCTGAACGCCGCGAGGGCCTCCTGCTCCGGGGCGCGCCTGCCCCCGAAGGGCCGGGCGTGATCAGACCGGCACGCCCCGGGCATTTTGCGGGCTGCATCAGCGAGCTGCGATCCGGGGGCTTCAGCCCGCCTCGCGCGCAGCCACAGACGAAACAAGCACGGTGATCCATCGCGGCCCTCGCGACAGCGAGGACCTGCGCGCCTGTGTCTCTGCGCGCGCGAGCGCACCTCGCGCGTGCGCCGGGTCATCCCTTCTCGTGAACAGCCGGGGAAGCCACCACATGACACGTATCGAGAAAGATTGCATCGACAGCGAATCGACGCGACGACGGGGAGGAGCCGCCCGCGCGTGTCGCGCCGGTCGCCCCTGCGCTGGTCCGGGCAGGCGGACGCTCGGCGCGCTCCGGGAGAGCGTTGGGCCCGTGTTACGGACGGCGCTCCTCTGCGGTCTCCTGCCCCTCTCCGTGTCCGTGCTGGGGGGTTGTTCGGGCTCGGACGAGGCGTCGTCGACGTCCGGCGGAGCCGGCTCCCAGACCGGAGATCCGGGCGCGCAGCCTGGCGCTCCGGGCGGCTCGGGCGGCTCGGGCGCGCAGCCTGGCGGTCCGAGCGGCTCGGGCGGCTCGGGCGCACAGCCCGGCGGTCCGAGCGGCTCGGGCGGCTCGGGCTCTCAGACGGGAAATCCGGACGAGTCTCACCCGGAGGATCCGAAGCCGTACGTCGCCTTCGAGCCCGGCCCCGACACCTTCCCCCTGGTCGCCGCGGGCGAGGCGGCGCCGCTCGTCGTGAGCGCGAGCGACTATCCGGGCGTGATCCGGGTGGTGAACGACCTGCAGACCGACATCGACCGGGTCACCGGGGTCGAGCCCCAGATCTCGGTCGACACGATCCCGCAGGTCGAGGACGTCGTGCTCATCGGGACCCTGGGCAAGAGCCCGCTCGTCGACCGGCTGGTGACCGAGAAGAAGCTCGACGTCACCGGCATCGAGGGCCGGTGGGAGACATCCCTGCTGCAGGTGGTGGACGACCCGGCCCCGGGCGTCCGCCGCGCGTTCGTGATCGCCGGCAGCGACCAGCGCGGGACCATCTTCGGCGCGTACGACGTCTCGCGGAACATCGGCGTGTCCCCCTGGCACTACTGGGACGACGTCCCGGCGCACGAGCACGGCGAGATCTACATCCTGCCCGGGCGCTTCTCGCAAGGAGAGCCGAAGGTGAAGTACCGCGGCTTCTTCATCAACGACGAGAACCCCGCCCTGGGCACCTGGGCGCGCAACACGTTCGGCGACGCGCCCAACCCCAGGGCCCCGGACGGCTTCAACCACGAGCTCTACGCCAAGGTGTACGAGGTCATGCTCCGCCTCAAGGCCAATTACCTGTGGCCGGCCGTGTGGGGCAGGTCGCTCTTCGACGACGACCCCGAGAACCAGAAGCTCGCCGCCGAGTACGGGATCGTGATGGGGACCTCGCACGAGGCGCCGATGATGCGGGCGCAGCACGAGTGGGACCGCTACGGCAGCGGGCAGTGGAACTTCGACAACAACACGGAGTACCTGAAGAAGTACTGGGCCGACGGCATCCGGCGGATGGGCGACTACGAGAGCGTGGTGACCGTCGGGATGCGCGGCAACGGCGACCTGCCCATCGACAACGGCGGCAACATCGATCTGATGCAGCGGATCGTGGCGACGCAGCGGGAGATCCTGGCCGACGTGACCGGCAAGGACGTCACCACCATCCCGCAGGTCTGGACGCTCTACAAGGAGGTCCAGGCCTTCTGGGACGACGGCATGCGGGCGCCGGACGACGTGATCATCAACTGGTGCGACGACAACTGGGGCAACATGCGCGAGCTGCCCGACCTGTCCGCGCCGAAGCGGTCCGGCGGCTACGGGCTCTATTACCACTACGACTACGTGGGCGGCGGGCGGAACTACAAGTGGGTGGACACGGCCCTCCTCCCCAACGTCTGGGAGCAGCTCCACCTGTCCTATCGCTACGGCGTCGATCGGCTCTGGGTGGTGAACGTGGGCGACATGAAGAACGCCGAGCACCCGCTCGAGTTCTTCCTCGACTACGCGTGGAACCCCGAGCGGTGGCCGATCGAGCGGCTCCCCGTGTGGGAGCGGCGGTGGGCGGCGCAGCAGTTCGGGCCGGAGCACGCGGCCGAGATCGCCGAGGTCCTCACGATGTATTCCCGGCTCCAGTCGCGCCGCAAGCCCGAGCTGCTCAACCGGGTCATCACCCTCAACCCCGGCGCCGACATCCGGAGCAATCCCGACAGCGCCGTGGTCTACGCCCGGCGGGGACAGCCCGCGCCTCGAGTACAGGATGCACCTCTTCACGGGCGGGAGGGTCACGGTCTGGGCGTACCTCTCGCCGAGGAACAACGTGCTGCACACCGACGGGCTGAAGTACGCCGTCTCCATCGACGACGGGCAACCGCAGATCGTCAATGTCACCACCGCGCTCAACGGCATCCCCATGAACAAGTCGTGGGAGAGGAACACCTCCGACAACGTGAACCGCACGTCGACCACGCACACGATCGACGCGCCCGGCGAGCACGTGCTGAAGTTCTGGATGGTCGACCCGACCGTGGTGGTGCAGAAGCTGGTGGTGGACACGGGTGGGCTCAAGCCGAGCTACCTGGGCCCGCCGGAGAGCTACCGCAAGGAGCGGTAGCGAACCCCACCGCCAGCGCGCGCCGCGCGCTCCGCGCCGCGGCGGCCCTGCCGCGCTCCGGGGCGAGATCGTCCCGGAGCGCGCGGCGAGGTCGCCCCGGAGCGTCGCCGCGGGTGCTCCGGAGCGCCTCGATCGCAGCGCGCGCTGCGCCCGGCCCGGGAGCGCCGCCGCCCGCCGCGCGAGTCCCCCGGAGATCGCGCAACGCGCGGCTTCCCGCCCCCCGCCAGGGGGTGGTATAACGGGGCGTGCTTCCCTTCTTCCCTGCCCAGCTACCGCGCGCCTCCGTCGACGCCATCGGCTGCTCCTCCAGCGATGCGCCGCGCGGAGGCTCCGGTCCGGCCGGCGCGGGCGAAGCCCGTGGCGGCCCCCGCACCAGGCAATCCATCGCCGGCTGAAGTGCGCTCTCGAGTCGACGTGATGATAGTTACTACGCTTACATCATGTCCCATGAGGCACCGAATGTGGGATCAGATCGGCGCTTTGCGGGAATATTACGCCGCCTAGGTCCATCGAGCGCCGCCCCCTCTCGGGCGGGATCGAAAGCCGGCTTGTTCTGAAGAAATTTCCAGCAACGGTCAATGAGAGCCTGCGGCTCCGTCCATCGACACGAACGGGACCACCGCGGGCGCACATCTTAGAGGGACTTGGACGATTGCCCAGGAGCGGCTGGCCTCGGCGCCGGATATCACGACGCATGCCCGGCGCGGGCGAGCCGACGACACGGGTCTGCCGCATCAACGAGGAAAACACCGTCATGAGCTACGCACGCATTGCCATCACGAGGGGTCGGATCAGATCCTCGCTACTCTGCTTGTTGCTTCCCTTGTCGCTCGCCATGGTGCCGGCCTGCGGGTCGGACGGTGAGAAGGGCGATCCGGGGGAGAAGGGCGAGCAGGGGGAGCAGGGGGAGAAGGGCGATCCGGGGGACAAGGGCGACCCGGGCGACCCCGGCCCGAGCGGCGGTACCGACGTCCCGCCGACGGGCGTGGGCGCCCCGGACAAGTACGTTTCGACCGAGTGGGGGGCGGATCGTTTCCCCCTGTCCGTGGGCGGCAAGGCCGCTCCCCTGGTCGTCAGCTCCGACGACCACGAGGGCGTGATCCGCGTCGTGAGCGATCTCGCGGCGGACGTCGAGCGGGTGACCGACGTCCGGCCGGAGATCTTCCAGGACGAGGTCCCGGAGGCGGCGACCGAGGTGGTCCTGATCGGGACGCTGGGCAAGAGCCCGCTCATCGATCAGCTCGCGGAGGACGACAAGCTCGATGTCGACGCGCTGACGGGCAAGTGGGAGACGTTCGTCACGCAGATCGTCGAAGATCCCATGGAGGGCGTGGATCGAGCGCTCGTGATCGCGGGCAGCGACCAGCGCGGCGCCATCTTCGGCGCGTACGACCTCTCCTCGCAGATCGGCGTGTCGCCCCTGTACTGGTGGGATGACGTCCCGCCCCAGAAGAAGCACGCGCTGTACGTGTTGCCCGGGTCCCACAGCCTGGGCGAGCCCGCCGTGAGGTTCCGCGGCTTCTTCATCAACGACGAGAACCCGGCGACGGGCAACTGGGCGGCCAAGATGTTCGGGCCGGGCAAGGCGGAGGGCTTCCCGGGGGGGCTCAACCACCTCTACTGGGAGAAGGTGTTCGAGGCCGCGCTCCGCATGAAGGCGAACTACATCTGGCCCGCGGTGTGGGGCAGGGCGTTCGCGGAGGACGACCCCGACAACCACAAGACGGCCACGCGGTACGGCATCGTGATGGGGACCTCGCACGAGGCCCCGATGATGCAGGGGATCGAGGAGTGGAATCGCCACGTGATCCCGGAGGTGAAGGACGCGGACGGCAACGTCGTCACCCCGAAATCGGATCCGTACGGCGGCACCGGCGACTGGCGCTTCTCCGTGAACGCCGACGCGCTGAAGGCGCACTGGACCAAGGGCATCGAGCGGATGGTCGACGAGAACATCGAGGGCGTCGTCACGCTCGGCATGCGCGGCCCCGGCGACGTCAGCCTGCCCCCGGAGGACGGCATCCCGCTCATGGAGGAGATCATCGCCTCCCAGCGGAAGATCCTCGCCGACGTGACCGGCGAGGACGTGACGACCATCCCGCAGGTCTGGACGCTGTACAAGGAGATCCAGGGCTACTGGGACGCCGGCATCCGCGTGCCGGACGACGTCACGGTCGTGTGGGCCGACGACAACTGGGGCAACATGAGGCGCTTGCCGAGGCCCGGCCAGGAGCGGGAGGGCGGCTACGGCCTCTACTACCACTTCGACTACGTGGGCGGCGGCCGCAATTACAAGTGGGTCGACACGACGCTCCTGCCGAACGTCTGGGAGCAGCTCCACCTCGCCTACAGCCACGGCGTGGATCGGCTCTGGGTGGTCAACGTCGGCGACTTCAAGAACGAGGAGCTCCCGCTCCAGTTCTTCCTGGATTACGCCTGGGATCCGGATCGCTGGCCGATCGAGAAGCTCGGCGAGTGGGAGCGGCAGTGGACCGAGCAGCAGTTCGGCGCGGAGCACTCGGACGTCATCGCGGACATCCTGCACGGCTACTCGCTCCTGCAGTCCGATCGCAAGCCGGAGCTGACGAACCGGAGGATCACGGTCGACTACGAGCTCCTGTTCAGCGAGCCCACGACCGAGGTAACAGATCCCGACACCGCGGCGGTCACGTACGACGACAGCGCGAGCCCGTTCAGCCTCACCAACTACCGTGAGCTCGAGCGGGTCACGGAGGAGTGGGAGTCGCTGGCCGCGCAGGCGGAGTTCGTGGCGAACCTCCTGCCGGACGAGGCGCAGGACGCCTACTTCCAGCTCGTCCTCTACCAGGTGAAGGCGAGCGCCAACATGTATGCGCTGCGCCTGGCCGGGTTCAAGAACCGGCTCTACGCGGAGCAGGGGCGCGCCGCGACGAACGACATGGCGTACATCGCGGAGGAGCGGCTCCAGGACGATCTGGATCTCTCCTACTACTACAACCACGAGCTCGCGGGCGGCAAGTGGGAGGGCTTCCAGACGCAGCCGCACCTCAGCTACGGGGCGCCCGGGAACCCGTCGTGGCAGCAGGCCGAGTACCAGTACAACAACATCCAGGAGTTCATCTGGCCTGAGCTCCAGACGATCAGCGTCCCCGCGGAGGCGGAGCTCGGCGTGGCGATCGACGGCTCGAGCAACTACTGGACGGCGGCCGGGGCGGGCAACCCGACCAGCACGGCCGACGCGCAGCCCGTGCTGCCGACGTTCAGCCTGTACCAGACCCAGCCCCAGCAGTACATCGAGGTGTTCAACCGCGGCGGCGCGCCGCTCGAGTACACGATCGAGGCCGCGCTCCCGGTCGCGTGCCCCTACGGCTGGAACGGGGATCCGAGCAACGACAAGGACGGCTGGGCCGGCGAGGCGCCGTGCCGCCCGTGGCTGACCATCTACCCGAACCAGGGCGTCGTCGACAAGGAGGTGCGCGCGACGGTGAGGGTGGACTGGAACCTCGTTCCCACGACGTACGCCGATCCTGAAGACGGGTCGCGGCAGCTTCCGCTGGAGTTCCCGCTCGAGGTCCCGATCACGGTCCGGGGCTCGGACGGCAGCGAGGTGGTGGTCACGGCCTACGTGGACGACCCGCGGCCGCTCCCCTGGGCGCCCAACCGGTACATCGAGGCCAACGGCTATATCTCGATGGCGGCGGACCGCCACAGCAAGGCGGTCGGCACGGACGAGATCTGGTGGAAGCGCCTGCCGAACATCGGCCGCACCGGCGACGGGATGACGCCGTTCCCGGTGACGGCGGAGCCCCAGGAGCCGGGCGGCGACTCGCCTCGCCTGGAGTTCAACGCGCACTTCTCCACCGCCGGCGAGGTGACTGTCTGGACGTACATCTCTCCCAGGAACAACTTCCAGAACTGGGAGGAAGGGCTGCAGTACGGCGTGTCGATCGACGATGGGCCGATCCAGCTGGTCGACGCGACGTATGCCATCGATCTCAACGGCGGTGGGAACAAGATCTGGGAGAGGCACACGTCGGACAACGTCAACATCATGCCGACCACGCACACGATCGACGAGCCGGGCGATCACGTGGTGAAGTTCTGGATGGTGCATCCGGGCGTGATCCTGCAGAACATCGTGGTGGACACGGGTGGCCTGAAGTGGAGCTACCTGGGGCCGCCCGAGAGCTACTGGATGGGCAAGGGTCCGGAATAGTAGCGGAGCGGTCGTAGGCCGTCCGAGAGCCCGCCGCGCACGAGGTGTGCGGCGGGCTCTCGCCTTTTGTGGCCGGGGGCGTCGGAGAGGAGGTTTTGGTGGCGCCAGCGCCGCAAGACGTCGTTGATGATCGCCTCGTGCCGGGTAATGGAGTCGATGTCCAGCTTGACGACGCGATGCATTCGCACAGGAGATCACGCGCAATTTGCGCCGCCAGCGCGGTGCCCCGCCGACACCGGGGATGATGGCCTGACCGACGCGAGCAGCATGGGATCGAGGCTCGCCTCCACGATGAGACCTCCACGAGACAAGCCGCGGCATCACCGGGCAATCGACGGAACGCGCCCGTGGCGCGACGCCGCGCAGACGCCGATGGCAAGGAGTCAGCGCGCCGCCACGTGCGACGCGATCAGCGCGGCTCCCCGATCGACCCGTCGCGCCCGCAGCGCACCCGCCGGAGCAACGCGTCGCGCTCCGCGGCATGCCCTCCGCGACCACGGCGCTCGCGATGCTCGTGCAGGAGACGGCACGCCGAGAGCTGTCCCTCGATGGTCCCGAGATCGAGCATCGCCCGCGCACGCTCGATCACCGGATCGATCCGAGCATGCGCGGCGCCGATGCGCCCCGGGGGCGCACGCTTGACCGCGGCGGAGATCCCATGGGTCGTCGTGGTGCTGCCCTGATGGGCGGACACGACGGCGGCCGTGACGGCACCTCGCCCGATCGCGCTCCCGGGTTGGCTCGGTGGATTGCCGTGCTGGTCAGCAGGCGCCGCCCGGGTCTCGATCGCGGGCTGCGCGCGCCTCGAGGCCGCGAGCAGCGGCGCGTCGGCAAAGCCAGCCGCTGGGCCGGGCCAGGCGGCGCCCGCCCCGAGCACCAGCCCCGCGGCCGCCGTCCCGTGCAGCCTGAGCCGGCGAAGCCCGCGCAAGGCGTCGTGAAGCCAGCCGCCAGGGAAGAACGGCAGAAAACACGGCGCCACAGGCTGCCTGCGCCGGCGCTGCTCCGCCTGCCAGCGCGCCCTCTCCTGCTCGATCCTGTCCCAGGCGGCAGCGAGTCGTGACTTGACCGTGTTCTCGGAAAGCGCTTGCGCCGCGGCGATCTCGGCGAGCGTCCGGCCCAGGAGCTCGTGCTCGATGAAGACCGTGCGGCGCGCGTCGTCGAGCTTGTCGATGAAGCGCCACAGGACGGAAACCCGTTGGCGGGCGATCACCGAGGCCTCCGGGCCCGGCCGCTCGTCCGAAGGATCCTCGTTCTGGAGCGGCGCGATCACCTCTTGCCGGCGGCGATCGCGCCGCCGGCTGGTGCGCGCCTCGTTCCTGACGATCTGGTCCGCATACGCCGCCGCGTCCGTCGCCAGGCCGATGCGCGCGCGGTTCTCCAGGATGCGAAGCCACGCCTGCTGAACCACGTCGTCGACGTCCTGCGCCGGCACGCGCATCGCGCGCGCGAGCCGGCGGAAGCGATCGGAACCAGGCGGACCTGGGGCTGCGATGTCCAGGCGCGTCGAGGTGCTCACGTCCATGCACGTCCAGATGATTCAGGCGCGAAAAGAGGTGACCCGATCGACCACCGCGACGAAGAACGGTGCGCGAAGGTGCGTCCACAGGGGGATGACGACAGGGCGGCGCCTCGGCGGAGCACATTACGAGGACGATGTCGGATCCGTCATGCAAAAGCGCGGTGCTCGGTGTGGCAAGCGCGCTTGCTGGGCCGGCGGCTTCGTCGGTACAGTGCGCCGCATGACGCGCCTGCGTTCGATCCTGTCCGGGATCTGCCTTCTCGGCGCGCTGGGCAACGGCATCGGGGTCGCGCACGCGGCGCCGGCGCCTCCGGGGTCGACGGCGGCGGCGAGCACGGAGGCGGCGAAGGCGCGCCGGAAGGCCCAGCGTGCCTTCGGTGCACGGCGGTGGGCCGAGGCGGAGGCGGGCTTCGAGGCCGCCCTGGCAGCACCCGACGCGGCCGAGACGACCGCGGTGCGGCGGGCCGAGGTGCTCGGGTATCTCGGGCTCTGCGAGCTCGAACAGGGCAAGCACCGGGAAGCCGCCGAGCACCTGGGGCAGAGCCTCGAGCAAGACGCCTCCCTGGATCGGGGGCTCGTTCGCTGGTTCACGCGCGCGTTCAACAGGGCAGTCGAGCACGTCGGGAGGATCTACGTGGCGGCCTCCCCGCCCGACGCCGAGATCGGACGGGGAGCCCATCGGCACGGGCGCCACGGTCCACGAGCTGTTCGTCGCGCCGGGGACGTACACGCTCCGGGCCCGGCTGTCGGGGCATGGGGAGGTCTCGCAACGGGTCGAGGTCGCTGCGGGGAGGACCGTCGGCGCGGCGCTGCAGCTCGCGCGCCTGCCCGACGCGCCCGCGCCGGAGCCGGTCGCGAGGAAGAGCGAACCGGTCGCGCCGGCGGCGGCCCCGGCCGCGCGCGCGGCGGCGCCGGGGCCGTGGGCGTCCTGGCCGGGGACGCTGCGGATCGCGGGGATCGCCGTCACGACGGCCACCGTGTCGGCGGGGGCGGTCTTCATGCTCCGCGCGAGCCGCATCGACGGGGATCTCGGCGAGCGCATCGACGGCCTCCACCGCGATCCGGCGTGGACCTCGGGCGCCTGCCGCGCAGCGCCGCAGCCCCCGGCGTGCCCGGAGCTCCACCGCCTGCGGGAGCAGCGCGATCGGGCCGGCGCGATCGGGACCGCCCTGGTCGCGACGGGGGCCGTGGTCGGTGCGGCGACCGCCGCGTCCTTCTTCGTGGATCTCTCATCTCAGGGATCGACGCAGGCCCGGAGCGGGCTCCGGGTCGTCCCGGTGATGGCGACGCAGCAGGTCGGCGTGATGGCGCTCGGGCTATGGTGAGCGGGCCGGAGACGGGTGTGGTGAGCGGGCCGGAGACGGGTAGGGTGAGCGGGCCAGCGGCGGGCATGGAGAGCCTGGACGCGAGCATGAGGTGGGCTCGGGCGGCGCGGAGGGCACCGGTGTCGCTCGCGATCGCCGCGCTGGGCGCGTGCGGCGCGGGCGCGGTCTCGGGATGCATGTACCTGGGGGATCACTGCTGGGAAGAGCAGACGTGCGACGAGCCCTCCCCCCCGGCGCCGCCGCCCGCGGCCTCGCCGTGCGATGACGATCCACAGGGGGCGCCGGCGCTCGACGGTTGCGGGGTGTTCGTGCGCGTGGACGGCGACGATCGCAACCCGGGCACGCGGAAGCAGCCCGTGAAGACGCTCCAGCGCGCGATCGTGCTCGCCGCGAGCGAGCGGCGCGACGGCGAGGCGCCGACCCGGCGCGTCTACGCGTGCGGCGAGACGTTCGAGGAGGCGATCGTGCTGCCCTCGGGCGTGGACCTCTGGGGAGGGCGCCGCTGTGCCGACGGGGACTGGTCGTTCGGAGGGGCCGACCAGTTCACCACCATCGCCCCGGGGCCGGCGAGGGTCCCGGTCCGGGTCCTCGACGGGGGAGGGGCAACGTCGACCATGTTCGGGGTCCGCGTCGTGGCTGCCGAGGGGTCGGCGAGCGACGAGAAGTCGTCGATCGGGATGATCCTGAGCCAGGGGGCGAAGCTCCGGCTGGTGGAGAGCCGGGTCCACGCGGCCGATGGAAGGGACGGGGAGCGTGGGAAGGACGCCCCGCGCCTCCGGGCGAAGGACGGGACGTACGGGGAGGACGGGGTGAACGCGTGCACGGCGGACGTCGCGACCGGCGCACCCCCCGTGGTCACCGAGTGCGATGGGGGCATCGAGTCCATCGGCGGACAGGGAGGCGACGGGTACGTCGAGGAAGGTGGCGACGGCGAGCGGGGCGCGCCTTCCTCGGCGGAGAACCCCGCAGCGTCCGGCGAGGGGGGGCTCGGCGCGGGCGCCGGGCGATGCACAGCCGGAGCGCCGGGCGCGAACGGTGAGCCGGGGCGGCACGGCCCGGGTGCGAGCGGCCTCGGCAGCCTCGACGTGACCGGGTGGGTGGGCGTTCGAGGCGCCGATGGCGCCCCCGGAGGCATCGGCTGGGGTGGCGGGGGCGGCGGCGGGAGTCGATCCAGGGTCGACATGATCCAGTGCCGGCCCGGAGCACCTCGGGGCGGCGCTGCCGGCGGCTCCGGAGGCGGCGGTGGCTGTGGTGGAAAGGCGGGCCAGGGAGGGGGCTACGGGGGATCGAGCCTTGGGATCGTGGCGCTATGGGGCGCCGAAATCACGCTCGACGCCACCACGGTGGTGACCGGCCGAGGCGGCAACGGCGGGGCCGGCGGGACAGGCCAGCTCGGTGGCAGGGGCGCGGCGGGTGGCGATGGTGGGGAATATCTAGATCATATGGCTTGGCAGGCATGCGACGGGGGTACAGGAGGCAAGGGTGGCGACGGTGGCGACGGCGGAGGCGGCCTGGGTGGGCACTCGATTGGCATCGCCACAGTGGGCGTCGCCAAGGTGAGCTTTGAACAAGGCGCGGGAGTCAGGCACGGAGAGCCTGGCGCCGGCGGCCCGAGAGGGGCGTTCTCTGGCGATGAGGGAACAGGCGCGACAGGCGAATCGGCCGTTTGGCTGGCGTTCCCTGCGGTGGCCTGGGATCAGGAGCGACCTCGATGAAGGTCTCCACGCGGGGCGCCACGTCGAGAGGGCCCATGAGGATCATTCGAACCACACCATGGCTCCTGCTGGTGCTGCTCGCGGCGGCGGGGTGCGGCAACGATCTCGGTCCCTACGAGGAGGAGCAGCCTCCTGCGCCGTGCGGCGGCGCGACGCCGTGCGCGCCTGCGGCTCCGCCCGAGTCGGTCTGTCGCGCGTACCTCACCGCCGAGCAGGCCGAGGACGGCTGCGGCGTGTTCGTCAGCTCGGTCTCGGGCGACGATGAAAACCCCGGCACGCGGGACGAGCCGGTGCGGAGCCTGCCGCGCGGCATCGCGCTGGCGCGCACGGGGCGCGGGCGCGTGTTCTTTTGCGGTAGCCATACGGGCGCGATCACGCTGCCCTCCGGCGTCGATATCGTGGGGACCTTCGACTGCCTGAACGACTGGAAGAGGAAGGTCCTGAGCAGCGACTCCTCGCTCCAGACACGCGACACGACCGTCCCGCTGACCATCGAGCCCGCGAGCCCCGGCGACACAGGGGCCGCGGACGGCGTCTCGACGCTCGTCAACTTGCGGGTATGGGGCGGGTGGGAGGTCGGGCTCTTCGTCCGGTCCGGCACGGCCGTGGAGATCGTTCGGAGCGAGATCCAGGGGAATTACAGCTTCAGAACGGAGCCGGGGGAGGATGCGCCGAGCCTCCCCGAGGCGCCCGAGGGCGCGGATGGCAACCACGGTGTGGAGAGCTGCTCCGCGGCCCCCGCGGCCGGCGGGGCGCCGGTGACGACCTCCTGTGAGGATGGCGGCGTATCGATCGGTGGCAAGGGGGGAGACGGCGGAGCGGACGAGGCCGGCGACGGCACCGACGGTGCGCCCGCGCCGAGCCCCGATCCCGATGCCTATCCCAGGGGCGCCGGGGGGACCGGAGATCAAGGGAGTGGCCAGTGCATGGACGGGGAGCAGGGGCAGGATGGCGCGCCGGGCGCTGACGGCGCGCCGGGACAGGGCATCGGACGTCTCAGCGAGGATGGCTGGCTAGGAGACCGGGCCGGGGACGGCGCCAGGGGCGCACCGGGCCAGGGGGGCGGCGGGGGCGGCGGTCTTCGCGGGCGCGCTGCCCTCTGCGGCGCGACCTCCCGGTCGGGACCGTCCGGAGGCTCGGGCGGCGCCGGCGGCTGCGGCGGCAGCGGCGGGAAGGGGGGTGGCAACGGCACCCCGAGCATCGCGATCCTCGCGCTCCACGCCAAGGTCACGGTGCGCGACAGCCGGATCTGGACGCGTCCGGCCATGCGTGGCGCCAACGGCGGGGAGCCTCAGCGCGGCGGTCGCGGGGGGCGCGGGGGGGTCGGCGGTTACTGGCCCGAGGCGTGGGGCCATGCGTGCGACGGAGGCGACGGCGGCCTCGGCGGCCTCGGAGGTTACGGCGGCGGCGGGCGCGGCGGGGACTCCATCGGCATCGCCTACCTCGACGAGGACCAGCTCGTGCTGGAGAACGTCACGTTCGAGCTCGGCGAGCCCGGCAAGGGCGGCATCGGCAACCCCGAGGATCCCGCGACCTGGGGCGAGGACGGCCTCGCCGTCGAGACCTTGCGCTTCCCCGAGTGAGCCCCCTGGGCGCCCCGCATCCCGCATCGACGGTACGGACCGGTGGCCTGGGTAACGGTTCAGACCGGGAGCCTGGGTAGCACCCGGACGGACCGGGAGCCTGGGTGACACATGTCGTAGAGGGTCGGCGACGGAGGATCGCTGGTGCCCTGGAAAGAGACATGTTCAGTGGACGAGAGGCTTCAGTTCATCGCGCAGGTCAACGAGTCGGACGAGACGTTCGCGGAGCTGTGCCGACGGTTCGGCATCAGCCGGAAGACGGGGTACAAGTGGGTGGAGCGTTACGAGCAAGCCGGACCTCGTGGTCTGGAGGAGCGGCGGCCCGTGGCGCACACGTTCCCGCATGCGACGCCAGCGGCGATCGTCAACGCGCTGGTCGAGCTGCGGAAGGAGCGACCCACCTGGGGTCCGAAGAAGCTGCGCGCCCGGCTGGAGAGCATGGGCCTTGAGGGGCTGCCGGCGACGAGCACCATCGGCGAGCTGCTCAAGAAACACGGGCTGATCCGGCCCCGGCGGCGCCGCGTGGTGATGCCGACGTCAGCGATGCCGTCGACGCTGGCTCCAGCGGAGCAGCCTAATGACACATGGTGCGCCGATTTCAAGGGGCATTTCGCGCTTGGCGACAAGACCCGGTGCCACCCGCTGACGTTGACGGACCAGGCGTCGCGGTACTTGCTCAAATGCGAGGGCGTAGCGAAGCCGGACGAGGCCTCGGTGCGGCCGCACTTCGAGCGCGCGTTCCGCGAGTTTGGGCTGCCGAATCGTATCCGCTCCGATAACGGCCCGCCGTTCGCCACGCAGGGCATTGGAGGGCTCTCGGCGCTGTCGGTGAGCTGGATCAAGCTCGGCGTGGTTCCCGAGCGCATTGAGCCCGGCAAACCGCAGCAGAACGGCCGGCACGAGCGCATGCACAAGACGCTGAAGGCGGAGGCGACATCGCCGCCCGAAGCCACGCTCGCGGCGCAGCAGCGCGTCTTCGACCGCTTCCGGCACGAGTACAATGACCAGCGGCCTCACGAGGCGCTCGGCCAGAGGACGCCGGCTTCGCGCTACACGCCGTCGCGGCGGACGATGCCGAGCAAGCCCTCCTCGCCGGAGTATCCGGACACGATGGCCGTGCGACGCGTGGGGGACATGGGTCGGCTTCAGTTCGGTGGCGCGAACACCTTCGTCTCCAAGCTGATCGCCAACGAACCCGTGGGGCTGCTTCCGATCGCCGACGACGTCTGGGAGCTGTACTACGGGCCGGTTCTGCTCGCGCAGGTCACCTTGAAGAACAAGGAGCTGCAGCTCGCCAAGGCACGGTGACCTGCGCGCACTCACGCCGGAACGTGAGGAGAGGCTCGCGTGTACCGAGACCGCGGGAAGCGGTTCGTGTATAGATCCTGGCGGTCCGAGAGAGCGCGGTGAGCGTGTCGCGTCGACGAGGATCCGGCCCCTGTTCCCAGTCCTCCCGGAGCAGGGGCCCGTAGCTCAAGGAAGTGTCACCGCTGCTCCCGGTCAGAACTGTTACCAGGGCTCCGCTCGTACAGACCTGACCCCCCTCCGAGGCCCTCCCGGTCGATCCTGGATCGACCTACCCCCCCTTCCGAGGGCCTCCTGGTCGATCTCCGATCGACCTGACCCCCCTTCCGAGGCCCTCCCGGTCGATCTCCGATCGACCTGGCCCCCCTTCCGGGCCGGCTCCGGCACGTCTCGACGTCCCCACGCCGCCTTCCAAGGCCCTCCCGGTCGACCCCGGATCGACCCGCCCCCCCTCCCGGGCCGGCTCCGGCACGTCTCGACGTCCCCACGCCGCCTTCCAAGGCCCTCCCGGTCGATCCCGAAACGATCCGCTCCCCCTCCCAGGCCGGCTCCGCCACGTCTCGACCTCTCCGCGCCGGCCTCGGTCGCCCAGGCCGGCCATCACGATATCCCCAGAGCGCCTGTGCAATCCCCGCGCCTCTCCCTTCCCCTCCCCTCCTCTCCGCCGCAGCAAGAAACCGGCGCAGCTCCCGCTTGACCATCTCTCTCATTGCGACTTCCATTGCGCATTTGTCCGCAATCCTTTTTTCGGACATTGCCCGCATCACCCCACCCAGGAGGTGTATTTCATGCTGAAGCATCTGAACCTCGATGAAATGGTCGCGCTCCTCGCCCCGTGGGTCGAGGAGCCGAAGCAGCGCAAGCTGTTCCTGTCGATCCCCGAGATCGCGGCGCTCCACCCGAGGGTCATCGAGGCCCACGACGCCGTGCTCGCGGTCCAGCCGAGGAGCGCCGGGACATCGCCCCGGCTGCGCGCGATCCTCGACAAGAGCAACGCGGCGGATCGGCTCCACGATCGCCTCGCCCGGGCCGTATCGTACGGCATCGACGCGCACCGCGAGATCTGCCTCGCCGAGGAGCCGTCCGACGCCGCCCGGGCCGCGCAGTGCGATGTCGTCCAGAAGAAGCTCTTCCCGAACGGCCTCAGCATCCTCAACGCGTCGCCGCTCGCCGAGGCGGGCAACACGAGCCGCATCGCCCGCCTCCTCGAGGAGGAGCCCGAGATCGCCGCCTTCCTCAAGGGCATCCCCGCCCGGGGCAAGACGTCGCTGCTCGACGTCGTGAAGCGCTGGATCCGCGCGGGTCGCGAGCTCCAGACGCTCGATCGCGCCCGCGTGGAGCTCGAGGCGACCGAGACCACGACGCCTCCCGCCAAGACCACGATCCAGTCGGCCCGCAGCCAGTGGTTCAAGGTCGTGTCGCTCGTGCTCTCCAACCTCGAGATGTCCCGCGCCCCGGCGCGCGATATCGAGATCCTCCGCGCGCCGGTGCTCCAGGCCTCCAGCCGGGCGGGAAAGCGGTATCTGACCAGCACGTCCGAGGAGGCCTCGCCGGCCGAGCCGGAGGAGACCGACGCGCCCGCCTCCGAGCCGGAGCCGGAGCCGGCCGACGAAGACGACGACGGCGACGACGAGAGCGACCGTCCCTGAGCCCACCCCGACCTCCGGGCCGATGTCTCCCGTACAGCGATGGCCCGGGGGCGCCAGCCTTCCGTGGGCGCTCCTCCCGCACGAGGAGCGCCAGGCCGTGAACGCCAGGCCGTGAAGGAGTAGATGCGGCGCATCGTGCGATCGCGTGGCACGCGTCGATACCCCCGCGCCCTCAAGCCGAAGCAACGTACCAGTTCAAGGGCAATGTCGCTCAAGACATCACGGTTCGGCTGTTCGATCTCAAGCAGGTGCGCAGCGCCGACAGCTCCGCGCCGTGGGACATCAGCGTGACGATCACATGGGGGGGAGAGATCGCCTTCGATCGACCGCTCTCCGGCGCGGCTCCGCTCCACGCCGTGGAGCTGGCTGCTCGATTCGCAGCCAGCTACCTCCGCGGCCGAGCGCAAGATGAGGGCGGCACGCTCGATCCACCCATCTGGCCCTGAAGGAGTGGATCCTTCGGGCCCGAACGCCCCGCCCCTGCCCCTGCCCGACCGACCTCATCGAGGCCACGCGCTACGTGCGGCTGCCCGCGCGTGGGGAGGCCATCTCGCCAGGCTTGCGATCAACCCTCCGACCCCCTGGCCGGCAGCAGCACGCCGGGGCCTCTCCACGCGCACGCCGGTCGCTTCCAAAGATGAGGGTGGAGCCCCGCCCCGACAGAGGCCGGCTTCACCGGGCGCAGCGGCCGTGATGCAATGCCCCCGTGACCGCATCCAGCAAGCCCAGGGCGCCCGAGGGCGATCTCGCCACCTTCGAGCGCGAGCGCTTCACGCACGGCGGGACCACGCACGACGTCTACCGGAAAGGAGCGGGCCCCGCGGTCCTCGTGCTGACCGAGATGCCGGGCATCTCTCCGCAGGTGCTCGGGTTCGGCGACCGGGTCGTCGCGCTCGGCTGCACGGCCGTGCTCCCGAGCCTCTTCGGGACCGCGGGCCGCGACCCCTTCCGAGCCGGCGCCTCGACCACGCTCTATCTCCTCTCGACGATGGTCAAAACCTGCATCAGCAAGGAGTTCACCTGCCTGGCGACGGGGCGCTCCTCGCCCGTCGTCGACTGGCTCCGGGCCCTCGCCGCCTCGGAGCACGCGCGCTGCGGCGGGCCGGGCGTGGGCGTCGTGGGGATGTGCTTCACCGGCGGCTTCGCGCTCGCGATGGCGGCGGACGCCCGGGTGCTGGCGCCCGTCATGTCGCAGCCGTCGCTCCCGCTCAGGATCACGAGGAGCCGGCGGCGAGCCGTCGACTGCGACCCGGCGACCCTCGACGCGGTGGCGCAGCGCTGCGACCGGCAGGGCCTCCGGGTGATGGGGCTCCGCTTCAGGGACGATCCCTATGTGCCGGAAGAGCGGTTCCAGCTCCTCCGCGAGCGCCTCGGGGACGGGTTCGTCGCGGTGGAGCTGGAGCAGGCCGACGGGCACCCCGACGGGCCTCTCGAGAAGCACCACGCGGTGCTCACGTCGTCGTTGATCGATGCCCCGGGCGAGCCGACGCGCGCCGCGCTCGACCGGGTCCTCCAGCTCCTTCGCGACAGGCTGCTGGCGGCGTAGCGCGGCCCGATCCAGCCGCCACGCCGCGCCGCCGGCGCCGCGATCTCCGGCGCGAGATCGCCCGCGCCGACCGAAGAATGGGCGCTACTGCGCGCTGCACCCCTCGAGCTCGGCCATCATGCGCCAGAACGCGCTCGCCTTGTTCTCGCAGCTCGCCTGCGTCGTGTGCGTGTGCTCGTACTCGGGGTTTCCCGACGTGTCCACGGCGAAGCGCGGGTGCTCCATCGGGATCTCGACCCCGTCCACCACCGCGGTGTGCCGCTCGCCGTTCCAGTGCGCGTCCAGGTCCTCGAAGTCGAAGAGGATCTTCCCGTTCGCGCGGCAGAAGTCGCGGATCTGCTGGTTGCGCTCCGCGCGGTTCACGCCGTTGTACTCCTCGTCCGCGGGGCCGGTCATGTAGATGAACGTGACGTTCGGGAACTCCCGACCGAGCGCGTCGAGCGTCTCCAGGTAACGCTGCACGTCCGCCTCGGTCTGCTCCGAGATCTCGAACGACCAGGCCCACATCGAGTACCGGATCTCCGGGTTCTCCCTCAGGATCGAGCGCAGGTTGTCGACCCCGTCCTCGGTCCCCCAGTAGTGCTCTGCCCGGACGAGGTTGTCGCTGATCATCCCGTCCCACATCGGGAAGACATCGCTCTCGGACGGGACGCCGCAGTACTCGGCCTTGAAGCCGTAGTCGGCGTTCTTTGCCTCGAGGCTCTCGGCGCCGACGATGATCTGCGCGCCGTGCGAGCGATGGCCGTAATGGAAGACGAAGTCGCCCGACTTGAGCGCGTCGATGCAGCGCGCCGGGATGTCCTCCAGGCTCGCATGGCGGTGGTCGAAGGTCCGCGCATCCGCAGGATTGCCGCCGGTCGAGCTGCTCCCCGTGGTGCTGCTGCTCCCGGTCGAGCTGCTGCCCGTGGTGCTGCTCCCGGTCGAGCTGCTGCCCGTGGTGCTGCCGCCGCCGCCGCCGCCGCCGGTCGAGCTGCTGCCCGTGCCGCTGCCGCCGCCGCCGGTCGAGCTGCTGCCCGTGCCGCTGCCGCCTCCGGTGCTGCTGCCGCTCGTCGTCGCGCCGTCGCTGCTCGAGTCGTCTCCTGCGCGGCGCTCGCTGTCGGAGCTATCGCCGCAGGCCGTCGCAAGAGCCAGGGTGGTTCCAAGGAGGATGATGTTCAACTGACGCAAGAATTGTGTCATGGCATTTTGGATGCTAAACGGCCGCCGGGAAAGCGCAACAGATCTCGCGACGGTTCTTTGCCGGCGCCCTCGGCGGCCCGGCGTCGCGGGCGCCGTGACGCGCCGCCGCGGCGCGGCAGCGCGTCACGGCGCCCGCGCAAGCACATCTTCTGAGCGGGAGGGCAAGCGAATGGCGGAGTCGTTGAACAAGGAGAAGGCGCGGCGAGCCGCGTCGCACCCGGACCGGCCGGGGGAGCGGTGCCGGGCCGAGCCCGGCGCGTTCCGGCCCGTGGTGAACCGGAACCGGTGCGAGGCGAAGGGCGATTGCGTCGAGGTGTGCCCTTACCAGGTCTTCGAGGTCGCGCGCATCGAGCGCGCCGACTTCGACGCCCTCTCGCTGCGCGGCAAGCTCAAGGTGCTCGTCCACGGCCGGAAGACGGCCCACACGCCGAACGCGGCGCAGTGCCAGGCGTGCGGCCTCTGCGTCGTCGCCTGCCCGGAGCGGGCGATCGCGCTCGTGGCGGCGCCGGCGGCAGGGTGATCTGCCCAGCGAGGACGGCGCCATGGCGGCCTTGCAAGGATGCGAGCCCGTGCGTAACAGGATCGAAACCCCCGAGCGACGTGCCCGCGACGGAACGGCCCAGATCCCGGGGTGATGCGACTGGCACGGAGGGTGCTTGGTCGCTCGGCAGCTCCGCCGGCGTCCTTACGCCAGCGCCTGAGGCCCCGGCGGCGCTGCCGATTTCACGTCTTGTCGGGCCAGCGCCCTGCAGCCACCCGCGCCTCTGTGCAGCGGGTGGCTGCAGGGCAAACGAGGGCGTCGATGCCGCGGTCGCCGATCGCTGCGCCGGTGGAACCGGGCGCCCGGGCGCCTCGGGTCCGCGCGCGAGGCGCGGCGCTCCGCGTGCTAGCGTGCGCCGCATGGCGATGAACGAGACGGAAGAGGGGACCGGGGCCGGTGAGGTCCGCAGCGTCGACGAGAGCGTCCTGAAGGATCTCGAGTCGAAGTACGTCGACGTGGCCTGCCCGGTGCACGGCGGTCCGCCGACCTTCGAGCTTGCGCCGGACGGGTCGGTCGTCGAGCGCTTCTGCTGCGAGACCTTGCTCTCGATCGTGCGCGAGCTCCAGGTCGCCGCGGGCGAGCGGCCCGCGCCCGCGCGAGACGACGACGAGGAGGGCGCGGACTAGCCCCTGGGTCAGCGGCTCACGCCGCCGGGCGCTCGCGCAGGCCCCGGAAGAAGGCGCGCACGTCCTCGAGGAGCAGGTCCGGCGCCTCCATCGCCGCGAAATGCCCGCCGCGCGGCATCTCGGTCCACCGCACGAGGTTCGCCCGCGCCTCGACCCAGGCGCGCGGCGCGCGGTAGATCTCCTTCGGGAAATCGGCGACGGCCGTCGGCGCCGAGATCTTCTCGTGGATATACGACGGCACGATCCCGTTGCGCACCGTCTCGTAATAGAGGTTCGCCGCGCTGGCGATGCTGCTGGGCGCCCAGTAGAACATCGCGTTCGTGAGCAGCTGGTCCCTGGTGAACACGCGCTCGACATCCCCGCCGCAGTCGCTCCAGGTGCGGAACTTCTCGACGATCCACGCGAGGAGCCCCGCGGGCGAGTCCGCCTGCGCGATGGCGAGCGACATCGGCTTGCTCCCCTGCAGGTGGCTGTAGCCGGTCTCCGCGGCCTGGAAGGCCGCGGCCTCCTCGAGCGCGCGCCTCGACTCCTCGGTCAGCTCCCCCTCGGGGGGCGTCGCCATGATCAGGTTCAGGTGAACGCCGATGACGTGCTCGGCGTGCGCCGCGCCGAGGCGCGCGCCCACGATGCCGCCCCAGTCGCCGCCCTGCGCGCCATACCGCGGATAGCCGAGCGCCTCCACCATCAGGCGGTCGAACGCCGCAGCGACGCGGCGGATATCCCACCCGGCCTCGCGCGGCTTGCCGCTCCAGCCGTACCCCGGCAGCGACGGGATCACGACGTCGAACGCGTCCGCCGGGTCGCCGCCGTGCGCGGCCGGATCCGTGAGCGGGCCGATGAGATGGTGAAATTCGTAGATCGAGCCGGGCCAGCCGTGGACGAGGAGCAGCGGCAGCGGCCTCGGCCCCTTGCCGCGCACATGAAAGAAATGGAGGTCGACGCCATCCACCTCGCAGAGATACTGGGGGATCCGGTTGAGCGACGCCTCGTGGCGCCGCCAGTCGTAACGAGCGCGCCAGTGCTTGCAGAGCTCGCGCACATAGGCCACGTCGGCCCCGTGGGCCCACCCTCCGCCGGGGAGCGGGTCCGGGAAGCGGGTCATCGCGAGGCGGCGTCGGAGATCGTCGAGCGTCGCCTCAGGCACATCGATGTGGTAAGGGCGTACTTGCATCCTTCCACGCTAGACGGGTCCGGGGGCGAGGAGCAAGCGCGGGGCAAGCCGTCGCCGCCCGGAGGAGCGCACGGGTAGCGCCTCGGCGTTCAGTGGACGCGATCGATGCCCTTGGCAAGGAACGAGCTGCGCGCCCCGGACAGCGAGGTGCGCGCCCCCGACAGGCTCGGGCGCGCGGCGGCCGCCGGCGCCGCGCAGAGCATCTGCGCCATGTCGTTCGCCCGGCGCTCGCCCCTGGCCCCGGGGTGAGCGCGAACGCGGCGCGGGCGACCTCGCCGCGAGCGGCGCGGGCGAGCCCGAGAGAGCTCGTCCAGGCGGCGCGTGATGCGTTAAGGTTCCCGGAGAGGAGTACGAGAAATGCTTAGACTCTCGGCAGCGAACATCATGGTGCTTGCATTCACGATGGCTTCGGCCATCGCGTGCTCGGGATCGAGCGACGGCCCCGCGGAGGCCGGCGGCGGCGGGAGCGCCGGTGAGGACCCGAGCGGCAGCGCGGCGGCGACCGGAGGACACGACGCGGCCAGCAGCGGCGCCGGTGGGCGAGACGGAGCGGGAGGAACCGCAGCAGGGAGCGGCGGCGCGGGCGGCGCGGACGGCGGGACCGGCGGCTCGGGCGCGGGCGGCGCGGACGGCGGCTCGGGCGGCTCGGGCGCGGGCGGCGCGGACGGCGGCTCGGGCGGCTCGGGCGCGGGCGGCGCGGGCGGCGGCTCGGGCGGCTCGGGGACCGGCTGCACGGAGATGGGCCGGATCACCTACACGCTCGCGCGGGCGCCCGCGCCCACGGCAGAGCAGCAGTCCGCGTACGACAGGATCACGAGCGCCATGGATGAAGCGCTGTCGTACTACAACTGCCACGCGAACATCGAGAAGCGCCTGTCGGTATCTTACGTGCCCTCGGTCGCGACGGCCGACGGCAATGTCAACGGCTCGATCCGGTTCGGTTCGGACGCATCCATGAACTACATCACCGCCATGCACGAGATCGGCCACACCCTGGGGGTCGGGAGCCGTGAGTTCGGAGCGCTTGTGAGAGACGGCATCTTTACAGGCCCGAAGGCGACGAGCCAGCTCAGGGCCATCACGGGCAACCCGGAGGACGTCGTGCACGCAGACGCCCAGCACTTCTGGCCGTACGGCCTGAATTACACCTCCGAGGTCGAGTCGACCGCCGACCTCGTGAACCACTGCAAGATGGTGGTCGCCATCCGGGAAGACATCGGCTTCTGACCGCGCCCCGGGCCGCGCCGCACCGCGTCGCGCTCGTGTTCGGCAGCGCTGCACGTCGGGTTCGTGCTCCGGGCGGCGGCGCTGCGCTCGAACGCTAAAATCTGCGCTTCTCGAGCCCCTGGCGGCATCAACCCTCAATGATGTGGTCAACCCAACAACCCGGGGTCTCACCCCGTGGGTGAAGTCGATCATCGGGCTCGACCATCGTCTGCCGCCGTGGCATCACCACGCGCGCTGTCGCTCGATCGCTTCGCGCTCTCCACCGCGCGCCTCCGGCGTCGATGGGTGCCTTGGCGTCGATGCGCGACCGCAGCGGCCAGCACGAGCGCACCGTGCGACCTCATGCGCACGGCCGGCATGTCCAGAGATCTTGAAGTGCGCCCGACACGCTCCTAGCTTCCCGGCACCATGAAATCGAGCCTCGGGGGAGGTCGTCCGACAGGGCTGGCTCGCCTGTCGTGGATACCGCTCTCGAGTTCGTACTCACACCTAGCAGGATTCAACCTATGCGTACGATCACCACGCTCATCGCTCTCCTCAGCGCCCACGCGCTCCTCGGCTGTTCGAGCTCGGATCCCACCCCTTCACCGGGTCCAGAGGACAAGCTGCTGGAGGCGCCCGCCCCCGGCGAAGGCGTCCAGTACCGGATGACCTCCGTGATCGAGCCGGGGCAGGAGATCGAGCGCTGTCAGCTCTTCGTGGCGCCTCCCGAGGGGCTCAACATCCAGCGGGACGAGGTGCGGTACTCGGGCGGGAGCCACCATGTCCTCCTGTACGCCACGAACTATACCGAGATCCCGACCGAGACGCGCCGGGGCGTCCCGATCGACGCGGCCCAGGTTCATGATTGCAAGGACGGGGTCACGGCCGACTGGGAGGTCTCGGGCGTGATCTCCGGCTCCCAGTCTCCCGAAGGCAACTCCTTGCTGGGCCCCCTGCCGGAAGGCGTGGCGGTCAAGGTCAAGCCGGGCACGGTGCTCGTCATGAACACCCATTACCTGAACTCCTCGCTCGATCCGATGGAGACCGACGCGCGCATCAACCTCTACACGATCCCGGACGAGGAGGTGAAGACCGAGGCGGGCATGCTCTTCCACTACAATCCCGTCATCCGCGTGCCCGCGCGCGGGGAGTCCTCGGCGCGGATGCGATGCACGACGGAGCAGGACATCTCCGTCGTGCGGATACAGTCGCACATGCACCGCCGCGGCGTCGGTTACGTGGCCAACCTGGTCAAGAGCGACGGCTCGACGCAAGAGCTCTATGCCCACGACAAGTGGGAGCAGGTCCCGTCCGGGGAGTTCGCCCCGGTCCTCGAGGTCAAGGCGGGCGAGGCCCTCGACTACCGCTGCGATTACAGGAACCCCGAGGACCGCGACGTGGTGCAGGGCCAGACCACCCGGGATGAGATGTGCATGCTCGTCGGGCCCTACTATCCCCGCTCGCCGAGTTACGAGAACTGCCTGAACGGCGACGGCGAGTTCGCCGGCACGTGGATCGGCTCCGGCACGGCGACGTGCGCGGAGTCGCTCGCGTGCCTGTCCGGGGCAAGGTCGCCCGACGAGGACCAGGGCTTCGACTACTATGGCTGCGTGGTGGACAGCTGCGCGGGGGCCGGGGAGGAGCTCTCGGCGGTGCTCCAGTGCCAGTGGAGCCAGGGACACGGCGCCTGCACGGACGCGTGCGCCGAGAGCCCGGAGGCGTGCGGCGCGTGCATCGCCACGGCGTGCGCCGACGCGGTGACGGCCTGCGAGGCCGCGGCGTGCGAGTGACGCAGCGGTGAACGGCGCCGCAGGGCGGCCCGGCTCCGCCCTGCGGCGCGGCCGCAGCGCCCGCGCGGCGAGCGCTGCGCCCTCAGGGCGCGGCGAGGAGCTCGGCCGCACGCTGCTCCCCGAGCTCCGCGGCCTGCGCCTGGTCCTCGATCACGCTCACGAGCGCGTCCGGACCGGAGAAGGCGAAGTAGGTGACGCCGCTGTCCACGCCGGGGCGCCCCGGTTCGACGTTGATGCCGAGGCGCTTTGCCATGGCGTGCGAGGCCATCCCGATGGCGTCGCACGGCCCCACGTCGCCGAGGACGCCGTAGGCGAGCTGGTCCCGGTAGACGACCGCGACCACGCTCCCCATGGCGAGACCGGCCTCGTCGTAGCTCCACGGCACGCCGGGGCACCCCTCCACGGCGGTGGCGGCAGGGACGACCACGAACGGCAGCGTGAGCGAGTCGAGCGCCTGTCCCGTCGAGTCCGTCGCCGCCGTGTGGGCCCCCTCCGAGGGGCACTCCGGAGAGTCGTGGGAGAGGCCGTCGCAATCGATGCCCATGCCGGCCTGCCAGAAATAGGCGCCCTCCAGGGCACAGACAGGGATGCTGGGCTCCGGGACGGGGTCCCTCGCGTTCCGGTAGAGCCCCGAGGAGACTTGCTCGCACGAGGCCGTGAGCGCGAGCAGATCCGCGGCGCTCGGCGCGGGCGGCGGCTCGACCTCGCCCGGGTCGTCGATGAACTCGAGATCGTCCACCCCGGAGAGCATCGTGCACGCGGAGCCCCCGGACAGCGCGAGGACCGCGAGCGCCCCCACGCGACAGGTCGCCCGCGCGCGCGTGGCCGTCGTCGCTGCCGTCGCTGCCATTGCTCCCGCCGTTCCCGGCGCTCCCGTCGTTCCCATCAGAACGTCGCCTGGAGCTCGATCCGACCGATGCCCACCCCCGCGCGCCACGCCACGCCGCGCGGCGCTCGGCGCGCCTCGCCCGCGGCGTCGGGCGCGGGGTCGCCGCCGGGGCGCAGCACGAGCAGCACGACGCCCGCCGCGGCCGAGGCGGCGCCCACGAGGAAGCTCGCCGTGGACACGTGGCCGAGCGTGGTCGCGGCGTCGGCCTCGCCCTGGAGCGCGGCGGGGCAGCGCCGGCCGTCGCACTGCGCCTTGAGGTCGGAGACGCGGGAGAGCGACAGGATGCCCGTGACGGCGCCGACGCCGAGGCCCACCGCCCCGAGCCCGAACGCGAGGCCCGCGGGCAGCAGCGAGCCGCCGCCGCGGTCCGCGCCCGCCGGCGCCGGCGCGGCGGGGGGCGGGGCCGCCGCCGCGGGCGGCGCGAGCGCCGCGCGCACCGCGTCGAGCTCGACCTCGGCGTCCCGGCGCGCGTCGAGGAACGCCGGCGGCGCGTCGTCCGGGAGCGGCTCGGCGAGGACCTGCTCGTAGAGGGCGCGCGCGTCGGTCAGCTTGCCCAGCTTGCGCTGGCACCGCGCCATGTAGAGCACGAGCGTCGGCGCGTGGTAGAGCCGGTCCGCCTCCTGGAAGGCCTCGAACGCCTCCTGCCAGCGGTCCGCGCCGTACAGCTTGAGCCCCTCGTGCGCCTTGGCCCGGGCGAGCTCCTGGGCGCTCTCGGTGGCGCGGTCCGGCGGCTCCGCCGAGAACGCCGGGGCTGTGGCCAGCACCGTCACCACGAACGCGCACCGACGGAGACACTTCGCGAGCATCATCATCCTTTCAGTCGAGGGCCGGAGAGGGGCTGTCCTTGCGACCTGCTGCGCGACCCCGCTCGCCGCGATCGACGGGCTCGCCGCGGCGAGGATCGATGAGCAGCGGCGGGTCGCACACCAGGGGCCAGCGCCCAGGCCGGGATGCTAACAGATTTCGGCGTGCCGGATGCGCGGCCGCGGTGAGGCCGCGCGCGCCCGGAGCGCGGCCGCGTCGCGCGCCGCGCCGCGCTCCTGCGCGCCGCGCCGGTCGCGCGCGCCGCGCCGCGGCGGCGCCGCGCCGTTCGAGCCACCGGCGCGATGTCGCGCCGAAACGAAGCCGACACGCGGCGCGTGCTAGCGATGATGCGAGGAGGTGTCTCATCAAACCGTCCGACGAATCCGTGAGCAGGACGGGCGTGGGGGTCGACAGCGTCCTTGCCGACGAGCGATCGCTCGTGGAGCTGCTCCGGGTGGTGACCGTCGACGTGCACGAGGCGGCGAGCGTCGAGGCGGCGCTGCATCGCACGATCGTGCACATCTGCGGCCGCCTGGGCTGGCCGGTCGGCCACGTGTACGTGCCGGCCGCGGATGATCCATCGCTGCTCCTCCCGACGGCGCTCTGGTACCTCGACGATGAGGTCAAGTTCGCGACCTTCAAGGCCGTCACGGAGGCGACGCAGTTCACCCGCGGGGTCGGGCTGCCCGGGCGGGTGCTCGCGAGCAAGCAGCCGGCGTGGGTGCGCAACGTGAGGGAAGACGCGAACTTCCCGCGCGCCAGGCTCGCGAAGAACCTCGGCGTCAAGACGGGGTTCGCGTTCCCCGTGGTGATAGGCGCCGCCGAGGTGGTGGCCGTGCTGGAGTTCTTCTCCGACGCTGAATACGGGGACGACGGGACGTTCCTCGCGACGATCGGCCGCATCGCGCGGCAGCTCGGTCGCCTGTTCGAGCGCAAGCACGCGCAGGAGATGCTGAGCAGGGAGCGGGACTTCCTGGCGGGGGTCATGGACCTCGTGGACGGGCTCATCGTGGTGCTCGACGCGCGCGGGCGGATCGTCCGGATGAACCGCGCCGCCGAGCGGGCGCTGGGGCGCGCGCTCAGCCTGTTCGGGCCCCGCCACCTGTGGGATCTCACGCCCGACCCGGCGGCGTCGGCCCGGCTCAGGGCGCTGTTCGAGGAGCTCGGTGCGGGCGGGCGGAGGCAGCAGGTGGAGGTCCCGTGGACGGCGGGGGACGGCGCGCGCCGGGTGACCGCGTGGTCCGGCGCGGTCCTGCGCGGCAAGAACGGCGCCTCGCGGTTCGTGATCATGACCGGCATCGACCTGACCGAGCGCAGGCGCGCCGAGGAGGAGCGCGCGCGGCTGCAAGAAGAGGTGATCCGGGCCCAGGACGCGGCGCTGGCGAAGCTGTCGGTGCCGCTCATCCCCCTCGGCGACGGCGTGGTGGTCCTGCCGCTCATCGGCCCGCTGGAGGCGCAGCGCGCTCGCCGCATGATCGAGGCGCTCTCGCGCGGCATCGCGGCGCGGCGGACGCGGATCGCGATCGTCGACCTCACCGGCGTGGACGACCTCGACGCGCCGGCGGTGCAGACATTGCTCGATCTGGTGCGCGTGGCGCGCCTGCTCGGCGCGCAGGTGGTCATGACGGGCATCCGCCCCGAGGTCGCCCAGCGGCTCGCCGCCGGCGGCACGGACGTGAGCCGCCTCGTGGTCAAGGGCTCGCTGCAGAGCGGCATCGCGTTCGCCATGCGAGGCCGCTGAGGGCGCGCCCGCCCCCGGCGTGCGCCGCGCCGCGGGCCGAGGCCCCGGCGTCTTACCGCGCGACGGCGCCGCTGTCGCGGGCGCGCACGCGCTCGGTCGGCCGAGCTCGGCCGTTCTGGACAGGGGATGAGGCCCGAGGTGGTTGTCATCCGTTCTCAACCAAAGAGGCACCCTGCCTGGCACGAGAGCCAGCGCAGGATGCCTCCAGGTGAGCTCCTGATCATGCCGTCATGGAACGAAGCCGAGAAAGGTCCGGGACGACGAGATGCCAGCGACGACTCTCTTTTTGAAGCGGTATGCGGCGGTGCGCCTGCCGCTCCTCGTGGCAGCGCTCGCCGGGGTGGCCTGCACGACCGACGCGCTGCCGGACGGGCGAGCCCCCGAGGTGGTCGTGGTCGGCGAGCGCAGCGACGCGCTCTCGACGCGCGTCCGGCTCATGGCCGCGAACATCACGAGCGGCAGGTACCAGAGCTACGATCCCGGTCACGGCATGCGCATCCTGCAGGGCGTGAAGCCGGACATCGCGCTGCTGCAGGAGCTCAACTACGGTGACAACAGCGCGGCCGACCTGGGCGCGTTCGTGACAGCCACGTTCGGCGCGGGGTTCAGCTACTACCGCGAGGGCGGGGCGCAGATCCCGAACGGGATCGTGAGCCGGTGGCCGATCGTCGCCGCGGGCGAGTGGGATGATCCGCGGGTGGGGAACCGGGACTTCGCCTGGGCGCGCATCGACATCCCCGGCCCGGTCGACCTCTGGGCGATCAGCGTCCACTTCCTGACGGCGAACGCGACCGAGCGCGACCTGGAGGCGCAGTCGCTCGTGTCGTTCATCGACGCGCACGTGCCCGAGGGCGATTACCTGGTCATCGGCGGCGATTTCAACACGGGGAACCGGTCCGAGAGCTGCCTCTCGACCCTGTCGAGCGTCGTCGTCACGTCCGGGCCCTACCCCGCGGACCAGAACGGGAACACGGACACCAACGCGGGACGGACCAAGCCGTACGACTGGCTGCTCGTCGATCCGGATCTGAGCCCGTTCCATACGTCGGTCGTGATCGGCGGGAGCAGCTTCGCGAACGGGCTCGTGGTGGATACGCGCGTCTACACGCCGCTCGCCGAGATCAGCCCGGCGCTCTGGTCGGACAGCGGCAGCCAGAACATGCAGCACATGGGCGTCGTGCGCGACTTCGTGATCCCCTCCGACGGGGGGACCGGCTCGGGCGGCGGGGGCGGCTCGGGCGGCGGGACCGGCTCGGGCGGCTCGGGTGGCGGGGCCGGCGCCGCCGTCGTGATCCTCAACGAGGTGCTCGCGAACGAGCCGGGCAGCAACCCGATCGGCGAGTTTGTCGAGGTCGTCAATGTCGGCGACGAGGCTGCGGCGCTCGGAGGCTTCACGCTCCACGACAGCACCGGCATCACGCGGCACACCTTCGCCGCGGGGACGACGCTCGCGCCCTCCACGGCCATCCTGGTGTACGGCAGCGCCTCGGGCATTCCCGCCGGCGTGAGCGGGGCCGTGGGCGCGTCGTCGGGCGCGCTGGGCCTCAACAACGGCGGGGACACGGTCACGCTGCGGGACGCGCTGGGCGCGACGGTGGACGCCGTGACCTACTCGAGCGCGCTGGCGTCCCAGAACGGCGTCTCGATGAACCGCAACCCCGATGCCACGCCGGGGACGCCCTTCGTGCTGCACGGCGCGTTCGGGGCCGACGCCTCGCCCGGCCGGCGCGCGGACGGCTCGGCGTTCTGAGCCGCGTCGCGGCGCGCTCCGCAGCGTCCAGCGTCGCGGGACGAAGGCTCTCTTCGAATGCGATGCGCGACATGGTCTCCTCCAGCATCGTTGGATGCTCGCGGCAGGGGAGCCCTGCCGCCTGCCCTGGGCCACGAAAGGCGACGATCGAGACAGACCTGGTCCCGCGGCCTCGGTTGATCCATCGACGGATAACTGAGCCGTCGTACCGCGGAGTGGGCGTGGTCGCCGCCCCCCCTCCGCCATGGCGCCGCCACCCCCTGAGCTGGCCCTCTCCTCGCGTTCTCCCGTCGTTTCGTGTCGGCATGGGGCGTGCCCAAGGTCGGTGTCATGCCGACGCTCGAGCACAACGCCCTCGTCGAGATGTTCCGTGAGCGCCCGGAGCTCGCGCCCCATGTCCTCGCGACGCTCTTCCATGTCGAGGTGCCGCCGCACACCTCGGTCGCGGTGGTCGAGTCGTCGCTCGACCAGCTCATCCCGGCGGAGCTCCGCGCGGATCTCGTGCTCGAGCTGCGCGACGCGAACGGCAAGCTCGTGCTGGCGATCGTCCTCGAGGTCCAGCGCAACGTGGACCCGGACAAGAAGTTCTCGTGGCCGACGTACGTCACGGGCGTGCGCGCCAGGAGGCGCTGCGCCACGGTCGTCCTCGTGGTCGCGCCGGATGCCCGCGTGGCCGCCTGGGCGGCGGAGAGCATCGACCTCGGCCTGGGCCTCGGCACCGTCAAGCCGCTGGTGCTCGGTCCGACTGTCGTCCCCGAGATCACCGACCCGGCCGGCGCGGAGAAGGAAACGGAGCTCGCCGTGCTGTCGGCGGTGGCGCACGGCAACGGGCCGAACGGGCTCACCGTGCTCCAGGCGGCGCTCGCGGCCCTGGGCCGGCTCGACCAGGAGCGCGCGATGGTCTATTTTCAGCTCATCTGGGACGGGTTGCGCGAACCCATGCAGCAGGCTCTGGAGGCGTTGGTCATGGAACGGCAGATCGAAGGCGAGGCGAAGCTTCCCCCGTTCGTGCAGAGGCTCATCGACCGCGGCATGCGCGAGGGAAAGCTCGAGGGCATGCGCGAGGGAAAGCTCGAGGGCATGCGTGAGGGCGAGCTCAAGGGCAAGAAGGAAACCCTGCTGCGGCTGCTCGCGCGCGCAGGGATCGTGCTCGCCGAGAGCGAGAGCGCGCGCATCCAGGCCTGCTCGGACATCGCCATCCTCGACCGCTGGATCGAGAACGTCCTCGGGGCGAAGACCGCCACCGAAGTGCTCTCCTGACGGCTGGCGGATGCAACCCAACAAGGCAATGAATCAGACGGGCCTCGCCAGCTGATCATCGCCGGGTCGTTCGGGCATCGATGGATCAGCCCATCTGGGGGGCTCACAGCTCACTGGTGCGGACCGGGCGGGTGAGCTTGGTCGTTCGGCAGGCGGACGTTGCGTCCGTCAGGGCAGGTGGCTCGTCAGCCCTCAGCGTTGAATGCCGGGTGGTAGGACACTCTGCCTGAGGGTACTGCACCACGGAGAGCGATGGCCTGGAAGTACTCCGGCGGGACATCGGGCAGGACGAGCGTAGGCTCAGCTTTGAAGCCGAAGCGGCCATAGTAGCTCGGATCTCCAAGCACGACACAGCCAGCCGCGCCCAGCCTGCGCAACTCAGCCAGAGCCCGCTTCATGAGCTGGCTACCAATGCCTTGACCCTGGCGGTCTGGCGCCACCGAGATCGGCCCCAGGCCATACCAACCCTCAGCGCCATCGGAGATCGACACCGGCGATACGGCGACATGCCCAACGATAGCGCCATCGACCTCGGCAACCAGAGAAAGGACCAGCTGGCCGGCTTCCCGCAACGCATTGACGATGAAGTGCTCCGTGTGACTGCCATGTGTCGCACCGCGAAAGACCGCGACAGTCATCGCTTCGATGGCCCCAGCCTCCGACGGCTCTTCATCTCGTATCTTGACGTCCATCCGAGCTTGTTCCTCCCTGGGCCAACGCCACGCCTCAGGGGCGCGTTGCGTTGAAACCGTCGCCTGCAAGCATTTGTCTGCTGCGGCCCTCACCTGAGCTCTGCTGCCATCGCTTGAACCACATCGCTGACGCTGCCTCGAAGCAAACGAGACTCATAGCCGCACGCGATACACTCGAAGATCGAATCGTGAAACGCAAGAATAAAATGTCTCAGATCCACATACAAGGAAGCCGAGTGACACGGGTGAACACGGTTTCGTCGATCGAGGGCTCGGAGCCACGACGACCGAGTGACCTCAAAGGCGCCGTACGGTTGCAGTCCGCGACTGGCCAGAGGATGCCCGCTGAACGCTTCGTCGTTGGGCGGGCCAAAGAAATGTGCGCTGGGGCGGACGAACTGAACGACGGCGATCGTCTCGTCTTCGCTTCGGGGAGTCACACTCCGGATCGCCGTTCCGTCCCAGCCTTGTCGTTCGACGATGTAGGTGACGTAGACCTGATGTTCGTTCGCGAGCACTACCGGAAGCGGCGCCCCGACGGAACTTTGCGCCAGATCCGACAGCTCCACCACACCATCATTTTCATCGACTTCGTACATGTTGTCTCTGAGCAGCCAACTATCCATCGATTGGTCAAACGAAGCCGCCGGACCAGGTCTGTCCAGATCGTCGCCTTATGTAACCTCCCCCCACGAGAAGTCTCATGGCTCGGCTCTGCGCCGCAAGGCCCAAACGCTATCCATCGCCATAGAGGAGCTCCGTCTGACAGCGGTGGCAGTCGCCGCCTTTCCGGGGGGCCCGGGGGCGCCTGGAGGGGCGCGGCAGACGCGCAGCCGGAGGCGTGGCGCCGCGTAGCGTCCGGGTGACACGGCGCGGCCAGAAGCCGTGCCCGCTCCCGGGCCAGCTCGACCCTGGCTGCTGCCTCGACCCATCGCCGGACGCCAGCGGTGGGCCGAGGGGCCGACCGACGCATCTCCAGTGCCACGACACCGCCTCGGGATGATGCTCGCGATCGCGCGCTGCGCGAGCCTCCGAGGCTGCGGATCGCGCGTTCCAGGCTCCCGAGGCCGTCTGGCTCGGTCGCGGATCGACCTGACCCCCCTCAAGGCCGCCTCCGGCACGTTGCAACCTCTCCACGCCCCCTCCAAGGCCGTCCGGCTCGGTCGCGGATCGACTCGACCCCCCCTCCAAGGCCGTCCGGCTCGGTCTCGGATCGACCTGACCCCCCTCCAAGGCCGGCTCGGGCACGTCGCGACGTCCCCGCGCCCCCCGCCCGGGCCGACTCGGGCACGTCGCGACCTCTCCATGCCCCCCTCCATCGCCCACCTCGGCCATCACGACCTCCCCGAGGCTCCCGCGCACTACCGGGTCCTCGCTCCCCTCCCCGCTGCCACGGCGAGCAATCCGCGCGGCGCCCTCCGACGCCGCTCGGGCCGGTGGCCGCGGTGGCCGAACTGGCCCCGGCGTGATCCCCATGAGCGCGGAAACGCAGAACGATCCAGCCTCCGCCCCCGCCGCTCGACCCCTGTCGTTATTCTGAGCCACCCGGAGCGCCCCGCGACCACTCACCTGCGCAACGCGTGCTCTCGCCCGATCCTGCCCCCGCGCCCCGCCTCACGCTCGTCCGCGCGCCCGCCACCGCGGCCCTCGACGACGCCAGCCTCGCGCGCGCCGCCGCGGAAGACCTGCCCGGCGCCGCCGGCGCCGTGTGGGATCGCTACGGCGCCATGGTGCACGGCCTGCTCCGCCGGGTGCTCGGCCCGGGCGGCGACGTCGAGGACCAGGTCCAGGAGACCTTCCTCCAGTTCTTCCGGGAGGTGAAGAGGCTCCGGGATCCGGCGGCGCTGCGGCCGTTCCTCCTCGGCATCGCCGTGCGCGTGGCGCGGTCGGCCCTCCGGCGCCGGCGGTTCCGGCGCTGGCTCTCGCTCACCGACAGCGGCGTGCTCCCGGAAGCGCCCGCGGCCGGCGTCGACGAGGGCGCCCGCGAGGCGCTCGCCCGGCTCTACGCGATGCTCGACACGCTCGACGACAAGGCCCGGCTGCTCTTCGCGCTGCGCCACATCGAGGGGCTCGATCTCGCGGACACCGCCGCGGCGAGCGGGCTGTCGCTGGCCACCGTCAAGCGCCACCTGGCGAAGGTCACCGCGCGCGTCCACGCGATGGCCGAGCGGGATCCGGTGCTCGCCGATTACCTCGTCGCCACGGAGGAGGACCGACATGGCTGAGCCCACCCCCAGGCCCGCGCCGGAGGTCGCCCTGCGGCGGCTCACCGCGCTGGCGCGCCGCGCCGGCGCCGTGGGGCGGGCCGATCCCGCCCTCGCGCGCGGTCGCGCGCGGTTGATCGACGAGATCGAGCGGCCCAGGCTGCCGCTCGAGCCGCGGCGGCCATGGCTCATCCCCGCCGCGCTCGCGCCGCTGCTGATCGCCGGGGCGATGATGGTGCTCCGGCCCGCGCCGCGGCTCGACTACCGGATCGACAGCGCCACGGCCGCGGAGAGCTACGTGCACGCCGGGGCGAGCGGGGCGACGGCGCGCTTCAGCGACGGGACGACCGTCCGCTTCGGTCCGGACGCGCGCGGGCGCGTCGCGGCCGTCACCGCGCGCGGGGCCCGGATCCACCTGGAGCGCGGCGCAGCGCGGTTCAAGGTCACCCCGCGGCCAGGGGCCGAGTGGTTCGCCGAGGCGGGGCCGTTCACCGTCACCGTGACCGGCACGGAGTTCGACCTCCGCTGGGAGCGCGAGCGGCTCGAGCTGACGATGCAGCGCGGCGCGGTCGTCGTCCGCGGCCCGCTCGCGGCGGACGGCATCGCGCTCCACGGCGGCCAGCGGCTGGTCGCGGACGTCGTCCGCGGCGAGCTCACGATCGCCGAGATACGCGCCGCGCCGGTCGCACCGCCGACCGGCGGCGCTTCGCCGGCGCCCGCGAGCGCCGCCGAGGAGCGCAGCAGGAGGGCGGCTCCCGCGGCCGGCGGGGGCGCCGCGGACGGTGCGGCCGCGGCGGCTCCGGCGCCGGAGAAGGCCGCCGCGCGCGCGCCGGCGGGCGCCGCGCCGCGCTCGCCCGTCGCGCAGGACGCGACCGGGGGCGACGCGCCGGCCCCTCGGAGCTACCGCGAACGCGTCGCGCGCGGCGACTTCGCCGGGGTGATCGCGGACGCGGAGGAGCGCGGCATCGACGCCACCATCGACGGGAGCCCGCTCGCCGAGCTCGCCGCGCTGGCGGACGCCGCGCGGTATGCGGGGCGGAACGACCTCGCGCGGCGCGCGCTGCTCGCCGAGCGCTCGCGCTTCCCGGGCTCGCCCGAGGCACGCTCGGCCGCGTTCCTCCTCGGGCGGCTCTCGGAGGCGAGCTCGCCCGCAGAGGCCCTCTCCTGGTACGATCGGTACCTCGCCGAGTCGCCGGAGGGCTCGCTCGCGAGCGAGGCGCTCGGCCGGAAGATGCTCGTGGTGCGCGCCTCCGGCGGTGACGGCGCCGCCCGGCCGATCGCGCAGGAGTACCTGAGGCGCTATCCCCAGGGGACGTTCGCCGTCAGGGCAGCGGAGGTCCTCGACGGTCGATGAGAGCGGGCTGGCTCGCGCTGGTGCTGTGCGCGGCGCTCCTCGTGCCGCGAACGACGGGCGCCGCCGCAGGGATCGAGGTGATCCTGGTGCGCGCGCCGCGCGTCGGGGCCGTGGTCGGGGAGGCGACCGTGCGGCTCGCGGCGGAGCTGCGCGCGGTCGGCTTCTCCGTGCGCCTGATCGACGGCGCGCCGGGGGTCGACGGACGCGCGCTGGTCGAGGGCGCAGGGGCCCCGGTCGCCACGATCGTCCTCCTGGAGACCGACCGCGGCCCGGTCGCCGACGCGTGGGTCGCCGATCGCGTCACGAAGCGGACGCTCGTCCGGCGCATGGAGCTCGGCGATCCCGGCGTGACCAACGCGGCGAGCGATCTCGCCGTGCGATCGGCCGAGCTGCTCCGCGCCAGCCTGCTCGAGCTGAGCGGCGCGCAGCGGCGGGAGCTGCCGGCGCAGGTGGCGCAGTGGCTCGCCGACGCCGCGCCGCCGCCCACGGCCGCGCCGCCGACGCCCTCCGCGCCGCCGACGCCCTCCGCGCCGCCGACGCCCTCCGCGCCGCCGACGCCCTCCGCGCCCCCGACGCCGCCCGCCGCGCCGCCGCGACGGGCTCCCAGGAGCACGGTGCCGCCTGCGCGGCCGGACGGAGATCGCCGGCTGAGCCTCGAGGCAGGGCTCGCGGCGCTCGCCGGCGACGTCGGCATCGTCGCGGGGCCTTACCTCCGGATCGAGCACGACCTTGCGGCCGGCTTGTCGCTCCGGGGGACGCTCGTGCCGGCCATCGCCGAGAAGCGCCTCGACGCCCCCGCCGGGCGCGCGGCGCTGCGCCAGACGGCGGCGTTGATCGGCCTCGCCTACGCCGCCGGCGGCGACGAGCGGCGGATCTATCCGCTGCTCGCGCTCGGCGCCGGCGTCTATCACCTGACCGTCGAGGGCGAGGCGAACTCGCCCCACCGGGACAAGCACCAGGCCTGGTTCACCGCGGGGATCGCCGCGGGGGCCGGCGTCGGGATCCGCATCCTGCCGTACCTCACGGCGCTCGCGGAGCTCGACGTCCTCCTGCTCGCGCGAGAGCCGAGGGTGACCATCGCGGGCGCAGAGGTGGGCCGCACCGGGCGCCCAGCGCTCCTCCCTTGCCTCGGCCTGAAGCTGAGCCTCTGAGGCGCCGGGGCGTCCGGGGCCTCGATTTTCGTGAGCCACGGCGAGGGCGTCACGCTCACTTACCCGAGCGAGGCCGGATTGCTTCGCTTCGAGAGGGAGAACCATGAGCACTCATCTTCTATCGCGCCGTCCGCCCCTCGGCGCCGCGGCGCTCCTGCTGATGCTGCTGCCCGCCTGCAGCGCCGAATCCCTTGAGGCGCTCGACGCCGCGCTCGGCGGCGATGGTTCGGTGGACGGGCCGTGCTCCGGCGCCGATGCCCCCTCCGCGGGCTGCCCGAAGGACCCGCCGCCCCCCGGCGCCGTCTGCGGAGACGGCGCGATCGACGGCATGGAGCAGTGCGACGACGGCAATACCCACGACGGCGATGGGTGCTCCGGCGCCTGCGCGCTGGAACCTGGCACGGATCCAGGCGCCGCCTGCGGAGACGGCGTGATCGAAGCCCGAGAGCAGTGCGACGACGGCAATACCCACGACGGCGACGGGTGCTCCGGCGCCTGCGCGCTGGAACCTGGCACGGATCCAGGCGCCGCCTGCGGAGACGGCGTGATCGAAGCCCGAGAGCAGTGCGACGACGGCAATACCCACGACGGCGACGGGTGCAGCAGCGACTGCACCTCCGGCACCGTCGCCTTCGCCTTCAGCGGCGCCGTCGTCAAACTAGGCAACGGCCCTGAAACTGGCGAGGACCCCCTCAAGACCGGGGTCCAGGTCGGCGATCCCATCCGCGGCGTCTATCGCTTCAATCCGCACAACGTCGCCGACCACAGATCCTTCTCGAGCTCGCACCAATCGCTCTATGCTTTCCATAACACGCCCGGGTCCTTCGAGATGGAGACGCAGATCGGTCCGCTGAGCGTGACGTCGATCCATGTCCCCCCGATTCAGGTGGACAGCGAGGACCCGTGGTACTCCTACGGCTCGGCGTTTACCCTCTGGAACGGGGTCACGGGCGCCCCGTACGACTCGGCCGACAGCTACCGTCTCGACGTCCGTCACAACGCGGTCGCGGGCATGGACGTGGGTCGTCCTCTCGTGCTCGTCGAGCTGACCATCGAGCTCTCCGGCCTCCGCGACCCATCCGCGATGACGTCCACCGCCCTGCCGACCACGCCGCCGGAGCTGGGCCGCTTCGATGAGCACAGGGCGATCTGGCTGATTCTCATGACGGACCTCGGCGTGAAGTCCTATATCTACGGCGAGCTGACCTCGCTCACGCTCGCTCCGGGCGACTGAGCTCACCGGGCGCGTGCGTCGAGCAGGCCACGCGGCGTCCCCGGGCGCCTCGCGGCGCAGGGCGGCGCGCTCCCCGATCAGCCGGCGGGGGGCGCCGCCGGCGGGGCCGCGTCGCGCGGCCTCGCCGGGGGGCGCCGGAACGACTCGGCGATGCCGAGCAGGACATAGGCGCTGATCAGCCAGACGAGGACGAACGCCGGCTGCCATCGGGCCGAGATGATCGCGCTCGACCCGAGCGCGAGCGCCGCCAGCAGCGCGGTGCGGGCGTCGAGGCGCAGATCCTTGAACGAGCGGAACCGGACCGTCGACACCATGAGCAGCGAGAGCAGGACCGTCGTCGCGAGGACCGCCGGCGCGACGCCGGCGCCGCCAGGTTGCCCGTCCGCGGCGGCGTGGGTCAGGACGATCGCGACGAGGACGCCGGCCGCGCCGGTGACCGGGAAGCCGACGATGTACTTCGGCGGGACCGCGGGCCTGCCCGCCTCGCCCGCCGAGAGGACGTTGAAGCGGGCGAGCCGGATGGCGCCGCACGCGGCGAACACGAACCCGCCGAGCACGCCGAGCCCGTCGAGGCGGTGGAGCGCCCACTGGTACACGAGGACCGACGGGGCCACGCCGAACGAGATGAGGTCAGCGAGCGAGTCGAGCTGAAGCCCGAAGGCGCTCTCTGTCCTGGTCATCCGCGCGACGCGGCCGTCGAGCGTGTCAAAGAGCATCGCCAGGACGATGAGGAGGGCGGCGCGGTGGAAATCGTCCTCCGAGCGCGCCGAGGCCGAGCGACGCAGGGAGTCGAAGCCGCAGAAGACGGACGACAGCGTGATGAGGTTGGGGAGGAGATACCAGGTCTTGCGCGGCCGCTCCCGCGGGCCCTCGCCGCGCGCCGGCGCCGGACGGCCGGTGGCGCCTGGCCCGGCGGCCGCGGCGCGCGGCGCCTCCATGCGGGGACTTCGTCTGCCTGGAGTGCATTCGGACATGGTGGCCATCCCGGCGGGCCGACGATGTCGCGCGGCGCTGGACCGGCGATCCGACGAGCACGCCCGGCCGGCGTCCTATACACGACGCCGCGCAGCTTCAAGCGGGAGCGCGCCCGCAGCGCTTCCGACCTCCACGGGCTCCCTCGCGCTCTCGAGGTTCCGGAGGACAGGAGACGAGCCGCGCCGCGCGCCGCCGCGGGTCCAGGGCGTCGGCCTCGTGCCCCTGGCGACGGAAGCGTTGCGGTGAAGGATGACCCTCAGCAGGCCTCCCCCTCACGGCGCCTCACGCGCCTGGGCTCGCCGAGACAAATCGCCACGGAAAACTCATGTGAGTCGGCGGAATGCGCGCAGCTCGCCAGGACGAGGTGGTGAGTGGCTGAGCTTGCCGGAATCGGATTGACAACGCCGCTCTCCGGCCCCCTGATACCGGAACACGGATACACGCCAATCGACATCTACGGTCATCCCTGAAGTCGGTAAGGCAATTCCGCAGGAACCCTGGTCTGTTCAGAGCACTTTGATGCAGAGCCCGGAGACAGCGCGAGACGGCACGAGGCGAGATCCGACAACGATCCTGACGAAGCTCGCTTGCAGGTCCTTCTGAACCATGTTAATCGGATGTCGTCCCGGTCATCGCTTGTACATCGTCCACGACGCGCAGACCGGGGCAGGGCGACGCGGAGAAGGGGAAAGGCGCGGCGTCGCTGCGACGGCGCCTCGTGGAGCTCGCCTCGTCCGAGCAGGTCCGCGGCGGCCCCGTCACGCGTCGAATCATCGACCCAATCGACCCAGAGGAATATGGCCAGTCACGTCCTCATCACCGGCGGCGCTGGGTTCATCGGCTCTCATGTGGCCGACGAGCTCCTGCGCCAGGGGCACCGCGTCCGGGCGCTCGACAACCTCACACCCCAGGTGCACGGCCCCGAGCGCCGCCGCCCGGCCTACCTCAGCCCGGAGGTCGAGCTCATCGTCGGCGACGTCCGCGATCGGGAGGCGGTGAGATCGGCGCTCCGCGGCGTGGACGTGGTCTATCACTTCGCGGCCATGGTCGGCGTCGGACAGAGCATGTACAGGATCGAGGAGTACACCTCGGTCAACAACCTCGGGACGGCCGTGCTCCTGGAGGCGCTCGCCGAGCGGCCCGTCGCCCGGCTGGTCGTCGCCTCCAGCATGAGCGTCTACGGCGAGGGGCTCTACCGGACGGCGACGGGCGCGGTGGTCCCGGGGACGAGCCGCCCGCTGGAGCAGCTCAAGCGCGGCGACTGGGAGGTCCGGAGCGAGGCCGGCGAGGCGCTCGCGCCGATCCCGACCCCCGAGTCCAAGACGCCGTCGCTCGAGTCGGTCTATGCGCTCTCCAAGGTCGACCAGGAGCGCCTGTGCCTGCTCCTCGGGCGCGCTTACGGCATCCCGACCGTCGCGCTCCGCTTCTTCAACGTCTACGGCCGCCGCCAGGCGCTCTCCAACCCCTATACCGGCGTCCTCGCCATCTTCGCCGCGCGGCTGCTCAACGACCGTCCGCCCCTCATCTTCGAGGACGGGCTGCAGCGGCGCGACTTCGTGAGCGTCGCCGACGTGGCCCGCGCCTGCGTCCGCGTCCTCGGCGCGGAGGCCGCCGTGGGCCAGGCGCTCAACGTCGGCAGCGGGCGGTCGTACAGCGTCCGCGAGGTCGCCGAGCACGTCCGGAAGGTCATGGGGAAAGAGCGGATCGAGCCCGAGATCACCGGGAAATCCCGGCTGGGCGACATCCGGCACTGCTTCGCCGACATCGGCGCGGCCCAGCGCACGATCGGCTATGAGCCCCAGGTCTCGCTCGAGGAGGGGCTCTGCGATCTCGCCGGCTGGCTCGAGGGACAGGTGGCCCGGGACGCGGTGGCCGAGGCCCGCGCCGAGCTCGACGCCCGGGGGCTGACGGTATGAGCGGCGCAGCGCTCGACCTCCCCGGCCCCGGCGGCGCGGACGGCCGCCCGGCGCTGATCACCGGCGGCGCCGGCTTCGTCGGGGCGAACCTGGCCCACCGCCTGCTCCAGGCGGGCGAGGCGGTGATCCTCCTCGACAACCTCTCCCGGCCCTCGGTGACGCGCAACGTGGACTGGCTGCGGCGCGCCCACGGCGACCGCGTGACGCACATCGCCGGCGACGTGCGCGACGCCCGCGCGGTCGCCGAGGCGGTCCAGCGCGCCTCCTCCGTCTTCCACTTCGCCGCCCAGGTGGCCGTGACCACGAGCCTCGCCCGGCCGGTGGAAGACTTCGAGATCAACGCCCGCGGGACGCTCAACGTCCTGGAGGCGATCCGCGCGCAGGGCGCCCCGCCGCCGCTCGTCTTCACGTCCACCAACAAGGTCTACGGCGGCCTCGCCGACGTCCCGCTCCAGTGCAGGGGCAGGCACTACGAGCCCGAGGACGCGAGGCTCCGGGCCTCCGGCATCTCCGAGGCGCGCGCCCTCGACTTCCACAGCCCTTACGGCTGCTCCAAGGGCGCCGCGGACCAGTACGTCCTCGATTATGCCCGCACCTTCGGGCTGCCGGCGGCGGTGTTCCGGATGAGCTGCATCTACGGACCTCGGCAGTTCGGGAACGAGGATCAGGGCTGGGTCGCCCACTTCCTGATCCAGGCGCTCCGGCGCGCGCCGATCACCCTCTATGGCGACGGGATGCAGGTCCGGGACGTGCTCTTCATCGACGATCTCGTCGACGCCTTCCTCCTCGCCCGCAAGCACATCGGGCAGATCTCCGCCTCGGCCTTCAACATCGGCGGAGGCCCCGAGAACACCCTGAGCCTCCTCGAGCTGCTCGATCTCATCGAGGAGATCGAGGGCAGGCGGCCGGTGACCGGATTCGAGGCGTGGCGCCCCGGCGATCAGCGCTACTACGTCTCGGATTGCCGCCGGTTCTCCGCGGTCACGGGCTGGTGGCCGCGCGTCCGGGCCCGCGAGGGCGTCCGCAAGCTCCACGGCTGGCTGCGGGAGATGCTCGAGGCGACCGGCAAGGCCGCCGCCCCCGCGGCCGAGGAGCCGTGCCTGGAGGGGCTCCCGTGAGGCTCGCGCTGATCAACCCGCCCTGGAGCTTCGACGGGAGCATCTATTTCGGCTGCCGCGAGCCCCACCTGCCCCTCGAATACGGCTATGCCAGGGCGCTGCTCGAGGCCGCGGGCCACGAGGCCGTGATCGTCGACGCCCAGGCCCGCGCCCTCTCCAACGGGGCGCTCCGCGACGAGGTGGCCGCGCTCCGCCCCGACGCGCTCGTCGTGACCACCGCGCCGAGCTACCTCTTCTGGCGCTGCGCCCCGCCCGAGCTCCGGGTCCCGCAGGAGACGCTCCGCGCGCTCCGCGACGTGCCGGGCCTCCGGTTCGCGGTGGGGCCCCACGCCTCCACCACCCCGGCCGCCACGCTGCGCAAGCTCGGCGTGGACGCGGTGGTGATGGGCGAGTGCGAGGAGGTGCTGGTGGCGCTGGCCAGCCTGCCGCGCGCGCGCTGGGGCGAGATCGCGTCGATCGCGACCGTGGACGGCGGGGAGCCGCGCGTGCAGGGCGGCCCGCACGCGTCCGACGTGCGACGGCTCCCGGCCCTCCGCTGGGACGACGCCGCGGTGGCGCGCCACGCCCACCACCACCACCGCTTCGACGCGGCGCCGGTCGGCCCCGGCGCCGAGATCGAGGCGTCCCGGGGGTGCCCGTACCACTGCACCTTCTGCGCGAAGGACAACTTCCGCGATCGCTACCGGAAGCGGCCGCTGCCGGTGATCCTCGACGAGCTCGACGGGCTGCTCGCCCAGGGCGTCCGCTACGTCTACTTCGTCGACGAGATCTTCCTCCCGGACCGCCCGCTGCTCGAGGCGCTGGCCACGCGGGAGGTGGCCTTCGGCGTCCAGATGCGCGTCGACAACTGGAGCCGGGAGATGCTCGACCTGCTCGGCGAGGCCGGCTGCGTCTCGATCGAGGCCGGGGTGGAGAGCGTCACGCGGGAGGGCAGGAGCCTGCTCGCCAAGCAGTGCCGGCTCTCGACCGCGGAGCTCGGCGAGCTCTTGATCCACGCCAAGAGGAGCGTCCCCTTCGTCCAGGCGAACCTCATCCGGTCGCAGGCCGACGATCCCGCGGACGTCGCCGCCTTCCGGGAGCGGCTCCGGGAGCACGGCGTCTGGGCCAACGAGCCCGTGCCCATGTTCCCTTATCCGGGCTCGCCCGAGTACACGATGCGCTGGGGGAAGCCCGACGATCAGGCGTGGGAGCGGTCGCTCGCCCACTACCTCGGTCAGTTCGATCATTTCAGCGACCTCCAGGAGAGCCGCCCCTTGCCCCTCGCGGAGCTGGAGGCCGCGACACCCGACCATGGTTGACGCCCCGCGCGCGCCCGGCTTCGTCCTGATGACCGCCGACACGGTAGGCGGCGTCTTCTCCTACGCGATCGAGCTCGCGCGCGCGCTCGCGGCGCGCGGGGTCCGGACGGCGCTCGCCACCCTGGGCGCGCCGCTCTCCGCGCCGCAGCGCGAGGCCGCCGGCCGCGTGCCGGGGCTCGAGCTGTTCGAGAGCGCCTTCCGGCTCGAGTGGATGGACGACCCGTGGGACGACGTGGCCCGCTCCGGCGAGTGGCTGCTCGAGCTCGAGGAGCGCCTCCGCCCAGACGTGGTCCACCTGAGCGGCTACGCGCACGGCGCCCTCGGTTTCCGCGCGCCCCGGCTCGTGGTGGCCCACTCTTGCGTCCTCTCCTGGTGGGCCGCCGTCCTCGGCGAGGAGGCGCCGCCGCGGTTCGATCGGTACCGCCGCGAGGTGGCCCGGGGGCTCGCCGCCGCGTCCGCGGTGGTGGCGCCGACCCGGGCGATGCTGGACGCGCTCGCGCGCCATCACGGCGCGCTCCCGTGGGCCGCGCGGGCGCTGGTGATCCCGAACGCCGCCGCCCCCGAGCGGTTCCCCCCGCGCACCAAGGAGGCGTTCATCCTCGCGATCGGGAGGCTCTGGGACCAGGCCAAGAACGTCGCGGCGCTGGGCGAGGTGGCCGCCCACCTGCCCTGGCCGATCCGGGTGGCCGGGAGCGACGTCCACCCGGACGGCGGCGCGCGGCCCCTCGCCGCGCTCGAGCGCCTCGGCGTGCTCTCGCCGCCCGAGATCGCCGCCGCGCTGGCGCGCGCCGCGATCTACGCGCACCCCGCCCGCTACGAGCCGTTCGGCCTGTCGGTGCTGGAGGCGGCGCTCGCCGGCTGCTCCCTGGTGCTCGGCGACCTCCCCAGCCTGCGCGAGATCTGGGGGGACGCCGCGCTCTACGTGGATCCCGCCGACACCGCGGCCCTCCGGCGCGCGCTCCAGGCGCTCATCGACGATCCCGGCGCGCGGCAGGCGATCGCGTCCCGCGCCCGGGCCCGCGCCCTCGCCTTCTCGCCCGCGCGGATGGCCCAGGGCTACCTGCGCCTGTACGGCGAGCTCCTCGCGCGCGGCCCGGCCGCGAGCCCCTCCCCGGCCCTGCAGGCCGCGAGCCCGGCGACGGAGGCGCCCTGACCGTGCGCATCGCCCTGTTCTGTCACTCGCTGCTCTCCGACTGGAACCACGGGAACGCGCACTTCCTCCGGGGCGTCGTCGCCGAGCTCGCCCGGCGCGGGCACGAGGTGCGCGTCTTCGAGCCGAGGGACGCGTGGAGCCTCCAGAACCTCGTCGCCGACCACGGCGAGGCGCCGCTCGCCGAGGTGAGGCAGGTCTACCCCGCGGTCGCGCCGGTCCGGTACGACCTCGCCTCGCTCGACCTGGACCGGGCGCTCGAGGGCGCGGAGCTGGTCCTCGTCCACGAGTGGAACGAGCCCGAGCTGGTCGCCCGCGTCGGAGCGCACCGGGCCCGCGCGTCGTACCGGCTGCTCTTCCACGACACGCACCACCGGTCCGTGACGGACCCCGGGGCCATGGCCCGCTACGACCTGACCCGCTATGACGGCGTCCTCGCCTTCGGCCGGGTGATCCGCGACCTCTACCTCGCGCGGCGCTGGGCCCGCCGCGCCTTCGTCTGGCACGAGGCCGCCGATACCCGGGTGTTCCGGCCGCGCCGCGCGCGGGAGCCCGAGCGCGATCTGGTCTGGATCGGCAACTGGGGCGACGACGAGCGGGCCCGGGAGCTCGACGAGTTCCTGATCGGCCCGGCGCGCGATCTCGGCCTCTCCGCCCGCGTGCACGGCGTGCGCTACCCCGAGCACGCCCGCGCCGCGCTCGCCTCGGCCGGGATCGAGCACCGGGGCTGGCTCGCCAACCACCACGTCCCCGAGGCGTTCGCGCGGGCGCGGGTGACCGTGCACGTGCCCAGGAGGCCCTATGTCGAGGCGCTCCCGGGCATCCCGACGATCCGGCCGTTCGAGGCCATGGCGTGCGGCATCCCGCTCGTCTGCTCCCCGTGGAGCGACGCGGAGGCGCTGTTCTCGCCCGGGCGCGACTACCTCGTGGCCAGGGATGGCGGCGAGATGAAGGAGCACCTCCGGGCCCTGCTCGCCGATCCCGCCCTCGCCGCCGAGGTGGCCGAGCGGGGCCGGCAGACCGTCCTCGCGCGCCACACCTGCGCCCACCGGGTCGACGAGCTCCTCCGCATCGCCGCCGATCTCGGCCTCGGCGCCGCCCCCGGCCCCGACGCCGCCCCCGGCCCCGACGCCGCCCCCGGCCTCGAAACCGGCGCCCCCGCGCCCGCCACCTCCGCCCAGCGAGCCACCCCATGAACCGACGCCCGAGCCGCCCCCTCGACATCGCCTTCTTCGGATCGAGCCTGGTCTCCGCCTACTGGAACGGCGCCGCCACGTACTACCGCGGCGTCATCCGCGCCCTCGCCGCGCGCGGGCACCGGGTGACCTTCCACGAACCGGACGCCTACGACCGGCAGAAGCACCGCGACATCGACGATCCGCCGTGGGCCCGCGTGGTGGTCTACTCCGGCACGGACGCCGCGGAGCCCCGGCGGCTCGTCGAGCAGGCGGCGAGGACCGCCGACGTGGTCGTCAAGGCCAGCGGCGTCGGCGTCTTCGACGAGCTGCTCGAGGCCGAGGTCGCCGCGCTCGATCGGCCCGGGCTCACGACCGTCTTCTGGGACGTCGACGCCCCGGCCACGCTCGAGCGGGTCCGCGCGAGCCCAAAGGACCCGTTCCGCGCGCAGATCCCCCGCTACGACCTGGTCTTCACCTACGGCGGTGGCGATCCGGTGGTGCGCGGCTACGAGGCGCTCGGCGCCCGGCGCTGCGCGCCGATCTACAACGCGCTCGACCCCGAGACCCACTTCGAGGTCGCGCCGGATCCGCGCTTCGACTGCGACCTCGCGCTCCTCGCCAACCGCCTCCCGGACCGGGAGCGGCGCGTGGAGGAGTTCTTCCTCCGGCCCGCCGCCGCGCTGCCCGAGCGCCGCTTCCTGCTCGGCGGGAGCGGCTGGCAGGACAGGGCGCTGCCCCCGAACGTCCGGTGCGTCGGGCACGTCTACACCGCGGATCACAACGCGCTCAACGCGAGCGCCCGCGCGGTGCTCAACGTGGCGCGCGACAGCATGGCCTCGGTCGGCTTCTCGCCGGCGACCCGGGTCTTCGAGGCCGCGGGCGCGGCCGCGTGCCTCATCACCGACGCCTGGGAGGGGATCGAGCTCTTCCTCGAGCCCGGGACCGAGGTGCTGGTCGCCCGGAGCGGCGACGAGGTCGCGGAGCTCCTCGGCGCGCTCACGCCCGCGCGGGCCCGCGCCATCGGCCAGGCGGCGAAGCGGCGCGTGCTCGCCGAGCACACCTACGCGGAGCGCGCCCGGCAGGTCGAGGCGCTCCTCGCCCGCCCCGAAAGACCCCTCACCGCGGCGGCGCCGTGAAGCCCCTCTCCCTCGTCTTCCTGGGCCTGTCGATCACCTCGTCGTGGGGCAACGGCCACGCGACCACGTACCGCGGGCTGCTCAAGCGGCTGGCGCAGCGCGGTCACCGCGTGCTGTTCCTGGAGCGGGATCTCTGGTTCTACGCGGAGAACCGCGACCTCCCGCGCCCGCCGTACGGCCGGACGGAGCTCTACCACGGCCTCGACGACCTCCGCGCGCGCTTCGGGGGCGCGGTGCGCGACGCGGATCTGGTGATCGTCGGCTCCTACGTGCCCGACGGGGTCGCGGTCGGCGCCTGGGTGACGGAGACCGCGCGCGGGAGGACCGCGTTCTACGACATCGACACGCCGGTGACGCTCCGGAAGCTCGAGCGCGGCGACGCCGAGTACCTGGCCCCGTGGCTGATCCCCCGGTTCGACCTGTACCTCTCGTTCACCGGCGGCCCCACGCTCGACAGGCTCGAGCGCCGCCACGGCGCGCGGCGCGCGCGCCCGCTCTACTGCGCGGTGGACCCGGACGAGTACTTCCCCGAGCGCGCCTCGCCGCGGTGGGATCTCGGCTACCTCGGCACGTACAGCGAGGATCGCCAGCCCACGCTGGACCGCCTGCTCGTCGAGCCGGCGCGCCGCTGGGCCGAGGGCCGCTTCGCCGTGGCCGGGCCGCAGTACCCGGCGGAGATCGCCTGGCCGGCCAACGTGGACCGCGCCGATCACGTCCCGCCGGGCGAGCACCGCGGCTTCTACGGCGCGCAGCGCTTCACGCTCAACGTCACGCGGAGGGACATGATCGGGGCGGGGTACTCGCCCAGCGTGCGCCTCTTCGAGGCGGCGGCCTGCGGCGTGCCCGTGATCAGCGACGCGTGGCCGGGGCTCGACGAGTTCTTCGAGCCCGGCAAGGAGATCCTCGTCGCCCGCTCCACGGAGGAGGCGCTCCGCCTGCTCCGCGAGCTCCCGGAGCGGGAGCGGGCCGCGATCGGGCGGCGGGCGCGCGAGCGCGTGCTCGCCCGCCACACGGCCGCGCACCGCGCCGAGGCGCTGGAGAGGTATGCCCGGGAGCTCGCGCCCTCTCCCGGAGAGGAGGTCAGAGAGACATGAGCGCTGCGCTGCGCATCCTGGTGACCGGGGGGGCCGGCTTCGTCGGCTCCCACCTGTGCGACCGGCTGATCCGCGAGGGCCACGAGGTCGTCGCGCTCGACGACTTCTCGACCGGCTCCCGGGCCAACGTCGCCCATCTGCTCCGCCACCGCCGCTTCCGGCTGGTGGAGCACGACGTGAGCCAGCCGTACGACCTCGCGGTCGACCGGATCTACAACCTCGCCTCGCCGGCGAGCCCGCCCCATTACCAGCGCGATCCGGTGCGGACCACGCTGGTCAACGTGGTCGGCGTGTTCCACGCGCTCCGGCTGGCCGAGGGCCGCGGGGCGAGGGTCTTCCAGGCGTCGACCAGCGAGGTCTACGGCGATCCCGAGGTCCACCCCCAGCCGGAGAGCTACCGGGGCGCGGTGAACCCGGTCGGGATCCGCGCGTGTTACGACGAGGGGAAGCGCTGCGCCGAGTCGCTCGTCATGGACTTCCACCGGCGCCGCGGCGTCGAGGTCCGGCTCGCGCGGATCTTCAACACCTACGGGCCGCGGATGGCGCTCGACGACGGCCGCGTGGTGTCGAACTTCATCGTCCAGGCGCTCCGCGGCGAGGATCTCACGGTCTACGGCTCGGGCGCCCAGACCCGGAGCTTCTGCTACGTGGACGACCTCGTCGAGGGGATCGTCCGGCTGATGGAGCACCCCACCGAGGCGGGCCCCGTGAACCTGGGCAACCCCGAGGAGTTCACGGTGCTGGAGCTCGCGGAGGAGGTGCTCCGCCTCACCGGGAGCCGGAGCCGGATCGTGTTCCGCCCGCTGCCGCAGGACGATCCGCGGCAGCGGCGGCCGGTGATCGATCACGCGCGGCGGACGCTGGGGTTCGCGCCGAAGGTGCCGCTCCGGGTGGGGCTGCGCCGGACGATCGAGGGGTTCCGGGGCGCGCTGGGGCCGGCGCGGCCCGCGCCGGCGCTCGCGCCACCGGAGAGCGATTCGCCGCTGCCCCGGGCCGCCAACGGCTGAGCGTTCCCGGGCCAGCCGCCAGCGGCTGAGCGTTCCCGGGCCACCTGACGAGGGAGAAGAACCGATGAAGCAGCCGGAGACCGTCACGAAGCCGCAAGGGAAGCTGGCCGTGCTCTTGCCCGGGCTCGGGGCCGTGGCGACCACGACGATCGCGGGCGTGATGCTCGCGCGCCGCGGCCTCGGCGCGCCGGTCGGGGCGCTCACCCAGCTCGGGACGATCCGGCTGGGCAAGCGGACCGACGACCGCGCGCCGCGGATCAAGGACTTCGTCCCGCTCGCCTCGCTCGATGAGCTCGAGTTCGGCGGCTGGGACATCTTCCCCGACAACGCCCACGAGGCGGCCGTCGAGGCGAAGGTGCTGGAGGCCGCGCACCTCGAGGCCGTGCGCGAGGAGCTCGAGCCGATCCGGCCGATGAAGGCGGTGTTCTACCCGGATTACGTGCGCCGGCTGCACGGGCCGCACGTGAAGACCGGGCGGAGCAAGGCCGACATGGTGGAGCAGGTGCGCGACGACATCCGCGCGTTCCTGCGCGAGCGCGGGGCGAGCCGGGCCGTGGCGGTGTGGTGCGGGTCGACCGAGATCTTCATCGCGCCGGCGGAGGTGCACCGGTCGGTGGCCGCGTTCGAGGCGGGGCTCCTGGCGAGCCACCCTGCGATCTCGAATTCGCAGATCTACGCCTGGGCGTGCCTCAAGGAGGGCGTGCCGTTCGCGAACGGGGCGCCGAACCTCACCGTGGATTTCCCGGCGGCGTGGGAGCTCGCGCGCAGCCGGGGGGTGCCGATCGCGGGCAAGGACTTCAAGACGGGGCAGACCCTGATGAAGACGGTGATCGCGCCCGCGCTCAAGGCGCGGATGCTCGGGATCTCCGGCTGGTTCTCGACCAACATCCTCGGCAACCGCGACGGCGTGGTGCTCGATGACCCCGACGCGTTCCGGACCAAGGAGGCCTCGAAGCTGGGCGCGCTCGATCGGATCCTCCAGCCGGAGCGCTACAGGGAGCTCTACCAGGGGCTCTATCACAAGGTGCGGATCGAGCATTATCCGCCGCGGGGCGACGCGAAGGAGGGGTGGGACAACATCGATCTGTTCGGGTGGCTCGGCTACCCGATGCAGATGAAGGTGAACTTCCTCTGCCGCGACTCGATCCTGGCGGCGCCGCTCGTGCTCGACCTTGCGCTGTTCCTCGACCTCGCGGCGAGGGCCGGGTTCAGCGGGACGCAGGAGTGGCTGAGCTTCTACTTCAAGAGCCCGATGACGGCGCCGGGGCTGTACCCGGAGCACGACCTGTTCATCCAGTCGATGAAGCTGAAGAACACCCTGCGGTGGATGATGGGGGAAGAGCTCATCACGCACCTGGGCAACGAGTACTACGATTGATCATGGCGGCCGAGCGGCCGATGAAGAGCGAGATTCGCCCTACCGTCCGGGACCGCCTCGCTGCGCTGCGCTGGTCCTCGATCCCGATCCGGACGCTGCTCCTCGCCGTCGGGTGGTGGGCGCTGACCGAGGGGGATCGGGCGGGGCTCGCGTTCGGCGCGCCCGTGGTGCTCCTGGCCCTCCTCGCGAGCGTGAGCTTTCCCATGCCCCGCGCGCCCCGGTGGAGCCTGCTCGGCCTGCTGCGGCTGGCCCTCCTGTTCCTCACCGGCTCGGTTCGCGCCGGGTTCGACATCGCCCTCCGCGCGCTCGCGCCGCGGCCTCGGATCGATCCCGCGATGATCCGGTACACGCTCCGCCTGCCCGCGGGCGCGGGCCGGCCGCTCTTCGTCGGGTTGATGAACCTGATGCCCGGGACGGTGTGCGCGGAGTTCGACGGCGACGAGCTCGACATCCACGTCCTGATCGACGAGAGGGAGGCGCTCGTCGAGCAGCTTCGGGCGCTGGAGGCGCGTGTGGCTCGCGCGCTCGGCGAGCCGCTGGAGGAGCCCCATGCATGACGTGAGGACGGGCGTCGCCCTCTTTCTGTTGCTGAACGTCCTCGCGTGCCTCGTGCGGGTCGCCCGGGGCCCCACGCTCGCCGATCGCCTCCTGGTCGCGCAGCTCTTCGGCACGTCCGGCGCGGCCGTGCTCCTGCTCCTCTCCGCGGCGCCAGGGATGTCGGCGATGCGGGACGTGGCCCTGACGTTTGCCGTCCTCGCGCCGATCACGGTCGTGGCGTTCGTCAGGTACGCCGCTGGGCGGTGGACCGGAGGCGACCCGTGAGCCTCGCGGAGCTCGGGGCCGCCCTGCTCCTCATCGTGGGCGCGTTCTTCTTCCTCGCGGGGACGGTGGGGCTCCTGCGATTCCCGGACGTCTACACACGGCTGCACGCGCTGACGAAGGCGGACAACCTCGGCCTGGGGTTCGTGGGGGCGGGGCTCGCGCTCTCGGCCGGTGATCTCGCGGTGGCGCTCGAGATCGGGATGGTCTGGGCGCTCGTCCTGCTCTCCGGCAGCATTTGCTGTCACCTGATCGCGGGGGCCGCGCGGCGCGGCGGAATCCGCGTCTGGAGGCCCCGGTGAGCGGGGTCGATCGGGCGATGGACGTGGTCCTCGCCATGATCCTCCCGTTCCTCGCGTGGCGAGCCCTCCGGGCCATCGACCTGGCGAAGACCGTGGTGCTCTTCATTGCCTTCGGCCTCCTCTCGGCGATGGCCTGGGCTCGCCTCGGGGCCCCCGATATCGCCCTCGTCGAGGCGGCGGTCGGCAGCGGCATCACGGGCGCCCTGGTCATGAGCGCGCTCGGGTGGGTCGGCCCGGCGCGGCCTCCTCCGCGGCCGCCGTCCTGGCGTCTGCGCGCCTTGCTCGCGCTGCTCCTTTGCGGGCTGGTCCTCCTCGTCGGCGCGGTGGTGTTCTCTTTGCCGGACCCGAGCCGTGGCCTGAGCGACGACGTGCTCGCCCACCTCGGCCCGTCCGGGGTCTCCCATCCCGTCACCGCGGTCCTCCTCAACTTCCGCAGCCATGACACGTTCCTGGAGATCGTCGTCCTGCTCGTCGCGGTGCTCGGCGCGCAATCGCAGGTCCGGTCGGCGGAGGAGCGCGACCGCATCGCCCCGATGAGGCCTCTGCTCCCCGTGCTGGTGCGCCAGCTCTTTCCGGGGATCCTCCTCGTCGCCGGTTACCTGCTCTGGAAAGGCGCCCACGCGCCCGGCGGAGCGTTCCAGGCGGGAGCGATCCTCGGCGGGGGAGCGATCCTCCTGATGCTCGCGGGGACGGTCCCGCCCCCCCCGCTCTCTTCACCTGTCGTCCGGATGGCCCTGCTCGTCGGCCCGACCGCCTTTCTCGCCGTCGCCACGGCGCCGCTCTTCGCCGGCAGGCGCTTGCTCGAGTACCCGCCCGAGCACGCCGGGCTCTTGATTCTTTGCGTCGAATCGGCCCTGGCGATCTCGATCGCCGCGATCCTGGCGATGTTCTTCCCGGCGGTGGCGCCCGCCGGCCGATCGGGCGAGCGCGCTCGCGAGGAGGGCAGGTCATGAGCCAGTGGACCCCCTATGCGCTCTCGGGTGTCGTCGTGATGGCCGTGGCCCTGTTCGGGCTTTTCTCCTCCGGACACCTCGCCAGGAAGATCATCGCGGCCAACCTCATCGGAAGCGGCGTGTTCCTGTTCCTCGTCGCGCTCTCGCGACGCGCTCGCTCGGGCCTCCCCGATCCGGTGCCGCACGCGCTCGTCCTGACGGGCATCGTGGTGTCCGTCAGCGCGACGGCGCTGGCCCTGGCGCTGGCGAGGCGCCTCGGCGGCGCGGCGGACGACGCCGGGCCGTCCGGATCCGCCGGGGGCGACATGGATGAGCCATGAGCCCCGAGCTCGCAGCGTCGATCCTGGTCCCGCTGATCGGGGCCGTCCTGTGCTTGCTCTCGGGGCCGCGCGGCGAACGATGGGCGTTCGGCGCCACGATCCTGGGGACCGCGGGCGTGGTCTCCTCGGTCGCGTGGTCCGTGGCCACGCGCGGACCGCTCCGCCACGCCGTGGGCGGCTGGGGCGCGCCGCTCGGCATCGAGCTGCGCGCCGACGGCCTGGCGGCGGTGATGCTGCTCGTCGCCGGCGTCGTCGGCGCCCTGACCAGCGCGCAGGCCATCCTGGATGGGCGCGCCGACCGCCGCCCGGCCGGCAGGTTCTTCGCGATCTGGCTCGCCGCGTGGGCGGCCCTGAACGCCCTCGTCCTGTCAGCCGACATCTTCAACCTGTACGTCACGCTCGAGGTGACGACGCTCGCCGCGGTGGGGCTCATCGCCGTCGACGACGACCGCGACGCCCTCTCGGCGGGGTTACGCTACCTCCTGGTCGCGCTCCCGGGCTCGCTCATTTACTTGCTGGGCGTCGCGATCCTCTATGGAACGTACGCCACGCTGGACCTCTCGATCCTCGGGGCGCGGCTCTCCTCGGACCTCGCGACGCGGGCCGCGCTCGCGCTGCTCACCCTCGGGCTCTGCCTCAAGGCCGCGCTCTTCCCGCTCCACGCCTGGCTCCCACCGTCCTACGTGAGCGCGAGATCGACCGTCAGCGCCTTCGTGGCCGCGCTCGTCGGCAAAGGCGCGTTCTACATTCTCCTGAGGATCTGGCTCGCGGCCTTCCCCGCGGATCTCGCGCCCCGGGTCGGGCAGGTCCTCGGGGCGCTCGGCGCCGCGAGCGTCGTCTGGGGCGCGCTCCTGGCATTGAGACAGCGGCGGCTGAAGGCGCTCATCGCCTATTCGAGCATCTCGCAGCTCGGTTACTTCTTCCTGCTCTTTCCGCTCGACACCCCGGGCGCCTGGTCGGGCAGCGTGTACATGGCGATCTCGCACGCCGCCGCCAAGGCGTCGATGTTCCTGGCAGCCGGCACGATCCATCGCGCGGTCGGTCATGACGACCTCGATGGGCTGCGGGGCCTGTCCGAGCAGCTCCCCCTCACCTCCTGCTCCCTGGTGCTCGCGGGCGTCAGCCTGATGGGAATGCCGCCCAGCGGTGGATTCGTCGCCAAGTGGCTGCTCGTCCGCGCGGCCATGGAGCGCGGCGCGTGGTGGCTGGCCGTCGTGGTCCTGGCGGGCGGGCTGCTCGCCGCGGGGTACGTGTTCCGGATGTTACGCCGCACGCTCAGGCCCTCGCCGCGCGACGCGCGCCCCTGCCCGCCCCCGCGCCGCGAGGAGCTCGCCGCCTTCGCGCTCGCCCTGTTCGCGCTCCTGCTCGGGGTCGCGCCGGAGGCCCCGCTCGAGCTCCTCCTCGTGAGGCTGCCGTCGTGAGCCTCGACGAGCTCATTCCCCTCCTGGTCGTCCTGAGCTCTCTCCTGCCTGGGCTCGTCATCTTCCTGCTGACCGAGGAGCAGCACGTCACCCGGACCGTCCTGAACCTGGCCTCGGCCATCGTGAAGCTCGTGCTCACGGGGGTCCTGGTCTGGGGGGTCCTGCGGGGTCGACTTTACGAGACGCGCCTGCCGTTCCTCCCCGGCGCGGATCTGCTCCTGCGCGCCAGCTCGTTCAGCATGCTCTTCGTCACGCTCTCGGCGGTCCTCTGGCTCGTGACGACCGTGTATGCGGTGGGCTACCTCGAGGGATCACCCCACCGCAGCCGCTTCTTCGGCTTCTTCTCGCTGAGCGTCGCCTCGACGATGGGCGTCGCGCTCGCGGGGAACCCGCTCACGTTCCTCCTCTTCTACGAGATGCTCACCCTCGCCACGTACCCGCTCGTCGTCCATCGCGGCACCGAGGAGGCGCTCCGCGCCGGCGATCTCTACCTCCGCTATACCATCCTCGGCGGGACGTTGCTCCTCGCGGGTGTGATCTCCCTTTACGCGCTCGTGGGCTCGTTCGAGTTCACGGAGGGAGGGGCGCTCCCCGAGCTCGAGCCGCAGCGGAGGTCGATCCTCATCGTCGTGTTCGCGCTCCTGATCGGGGGCCTCGGGGTGAAGGCCGCCCTCTTTCCGCTGCACGCCTGGCTGCCCGTGGCCATGGTGGCGCCGGCCCCGGTGAGCGCCCTTCTCCACGCGGTCGCCGTCGTCAAGGCCGGGGCCTTCGGGATCACGCGCGTGGTCTACGACGTGTACGGCGTCCGACTCGTGCATGAGCTCGGCGTCACCGCGCCGCTCGCGCTCCTCGCGGCGACGACGATCCTCTACGGCTCTCTCAAGGCCCTCTTTCAGGACGACCTCAAGTCGCGGCTGGCCTACTCGACCGTCAGCCAGGTCTCTTACATCATCCTCGGCGTGGCGGTGTTCGGCACGCTGACCACCATCGGCGGCATCGTCCATCTCGTCCACCAGGGGCTGATGAAGATCACGCTGTTCTTCTGCGCCGGGAACCTGGCCGAGGAGCTCGGGCTCCACAAGGTGAGCGAGCTGCGCGGCGTGGGCCGGCGGATGCCGTTGACGATGGGCGCCTTCACCCTGGCGGCGCTGGGGATGGTCGGCGTACCGCCGCTCGCCGGGTTCGTGACCAAGTGGTACCTCGGGATTGGCGCGCTCGAGGCGGGCCAGCCGTGGGTCGTCGGCGTCCTGCTGGTCAGCAGCTTGCTCAACGCCGCATACTTCCTGCCGATCGTGTGCGACGCATGGTTCCGGGAGCCGGCGGCGCCCTGGCCGGGAGCGGGTCGCCGCGTGGAAGTGGGTCTGTCCCTGCTGCTGCCCACGCTGGTCACGGCGGCGCTCGCCCTCGCGGTCGGGCTCTTCGCCGACACGCCGCTGAGCCCCCTGGGGTGGGCCAAGTTGATCGCCGAGCGGGAATTCCGCCCGTGAGCCGCGTCGACACGGCCGCCTGGACGACCGTCGCGGCGTTCGCGTTCCCCCTGCTCCTCGCGGCGGTCATGCCGATTCGCGCCCTTCGGCCCCTGACCACGGCGCTCGCCCCGTGGGCCGCGCTGCCGGCGCTGCTTCTCGCCGTGGGCCTGCGGGGTCGCGCGACCGTCGACTGGGCGTCGGCCGTCTTCGGGGTGCAGCTCGGCGCTCAGGGCATGGTGGCGCAGGCCTTCTTGCTCTTCACGGCGTGCCTGTGGCTCGCCGCCGGCCTCTTCGCCCGCGCCTACATGGCGGAGGATCCGCATCGCCCTCGTTTCTGGCTCTTCTTCCTCGCCACGTCGAGCGGGAACATCGGGCTTGTGCTCGCCCGGGACGTGGCGACCTTTTATCTCTTCTATTCGCTCATGACCTTCGCCGCGTACGGGATGGTCGTCCACGACCGGACCGAGGCGGCGCTCCGCGCGGGTCGGGTCTACCTCGTGATGGCCCTTGCCGGCGAGATGCTGCTCCTGACGGCATTCTTCCTCATCGTCGGCGCCGCCATCAACATCGGCCTGGAGGACGTCCCGCGCGCCCTGGCCGCCTCGGGACACCGGGAGATCCTCGGCGCGCTGGTGCTCGTCGGCTTCGGGGTCAAGGCCGGGGCGATCCTCCTGCACATGTGGCTTCCGCTCGCGCATCCGGTGGCGCCGACGCCGGCGAGCGCGGTCCTGAGCGGCGCGATCATCAAGGCGGGCCTCCTCGGCTGGCTGCGCTTCTTGCCCCTCGGCGAGGTCGCGCTGCCCACCCACGGCGCTGCGTGCGTGGTCGCCGGGGCCAGCGCGGCGTTCTACGGCGTCGCGCTCGGGCTGACACAGCGAGATCCGAAGACGATCCTGGCCTACTCCAGCATCAGCCAGATGGGCTTCATGACGGCCGCGATCGGCGTCGGCCTCTCGAATCCAGCCGTCGTTCCCTCGGTGATCGCGGCGATCGTCTTCTACGCGACGCACCACGCCGTGGCGAAGGGGGCGCTCTTCCTCGGCACCGGCGTGGCCAGGGCGACGGGCTCCGGCTGGCCGGGGCGCCTCGTGACGCTGGGCCTCCTGTGGCCAGCGCTGGATATCTCCGGGGCGCCGCTCTCCAGCGGCGCGCTCGCGAAGATCTCCCTCAAGAGCGTGGTGGAAGAGGCGTCCTGGGGGACCACCCCGCTGCCCTGGCTGCTCTCCGTCGGCGCCGTCGCCAGCACGGTGCTGATGATCCACTTCCTGCATCGCACGATCCCTCGCTCGACCGAGCCCGGCGCGCCCAGGGCGGGGCTGTGGGTCCCCTGGGCGTCCCTCCTCGTGCTGGATCTCGTTCTCCTCGCGAGGCCGCCCGTCACGCCGGAGGACACCGCGCTTCTCTTGCATGCCGACAAGATCTGGGGTGCGGCCTGGCCCGTGATCATGGGCGTCGTGGTCGCCGCCGGCGTCGGGGTGCTGCGACGACGAGGCGCGCGGCTCCGCGTCCGTGTGCCGCCTGGAGATCTGCTCTACCTGGTGGACGCCGCCCTGCCGAGGCTGGAGCGGGCCGTGCTCGCCGCCAGGGAGGCATGGATAAGCGCACCGCTCCGGAAAGGGCGTGCGCTGCAGGCCTCGATCGCGCGGGTCTCGGATCGTCTGCTGCAGGCAGCGGAGAGGGTCGAGGTCGATCTCGCTGCGTTCAGGACGATCGGTATGCTGTTCCTCTTCGGGATCCTTGTCCTGGCCGCGCAGCTCCTGTCGACGTCCATGGGGGGCCGTTGAGGCTGCGTGAGGGGTCTCGCCAGGCTGCCCGGCCCCCCCGGGGGCGCAATCGCCCCCCGGCGGGGCCGGCCGGATCTGCCGGTCAGTACTCGGTGTTGTTGGACGTCGTGATCCTCGACCCGGACAGCCCCATGAACAGCTCCTTGCCGATGTCGCTGTAGCGCGTGTTCGTCATCGTGACGGTGCTCGTGCTGCTGTCCGTCCTGAAGATGGCCTCCTTCATGCGGGAGATGTCGCAGCGGTCGATGAACACGTCGACCTTGAACTTGGTGCCGCCGTTCTGCCGGATGAACTTGCCGGCGTTCGAGGCCCTGAAGTTCGAGACCCGGAAGGTGCTGGCCGCGTTGATCTGGAACACCTTGTCGTCGCCGTTCACGGCCGAGCCGCCGTTCAGCACGACCGTGCCGGACTCCTTGATCGTCAGGGCGTCCTCCCCGATGTCCTCCCAGACGATGTTCTCCAGCGTGACGTTCCCGTAGGTGTGAATGCCGTCGGCCGCCGGCGCGCCGAGGACGACGTTCCTCAGCACCGCGCCGTTCTCCAGCTTGAACACCGGCTTCTGCCCCTCGGACTGGCTGCCGTCGCCGAGCGCGCTGCCGGCGATGAAGCGCTTGCCACCGCCGTCATACACCTGGCCGGATTTCACGACGATGGTGGCGCTCACGACCCCGCCGTTCCCGATCGTCGTGCTGCCCCCGCCCCCGCCCCCGCCCGAGCCGCTCGACGAAGAGCTCGACGTCGAGCCGCTGCTGCTCGATCCGCCGCCGCTGCCGCCGCTGCCGCCGCTCCCCGTCGGCACGAGCTCGATGTGATCGATCTTGAAATCGTAGTCCTTCGCGCTGGAGCTCTTGCCGGTGGAGACCAGCCTGAACGCGACGGTGCCCGACAGGCTCCTCGTACCGAGGTTCACGACGTTCCAGCGGTCGCTCGACGAGGAGGAATATCCGTCGAGGCGCCCCACCGAAGCGTTGTTCAGCCGGAGCTCGTAGTTCCCGTACACGTTGCGCTGCGCATAACGCACCACGACCTGGTACTGCCCCGCGGGCACCGATCTCGAGAACTGGAAATAATCGCCGCTGGCGTTCGCCTGGAGCCTCACCGTGCTCGAGCTCGCGTCGACCTTGTCCCCCGACGAGGTGGACCAGGTCTGCGACTCGCCCTCGAACCGCGTGGCGCTCACCGCCTCGCTCGCGCTCTCGATCTCCATCATGGCCTCCTCTTCCGAGAGGCAACCGGCCGCGATGGTCCCAGCCAACCCCAGCGTCAGCAGCACAGGAGAAGCGAAGGTTCGTCGAAAGTTCATGTTCACGTTCCTCATGTTGTCGCAAGTTGGCGCATAGCCCATGCGCTCGCTGGACGACCTCGCGGCGAGGCGTGCGGAGCGGTCGTCGAGCTCCCCACGCCGCACGCCAGGTGTGCTCCGGCGCTGCGCTGGTCGCACGTGCCTCCATGGCAACGCGCAGGCCATACGCTGGTTGGTCCGAGATCGTCAACATCACACGATCTTGCTGGATCTTTCCTCGATGGAGCCATGATATGCTTTCTCGTTCACGGCGGCGCGCTGGCGCGCTGTCACGCGCGGGTGGAACAGTGTCAACCTGGAGTTGACAGGCATCGACCTCGACGAGCCGACCGCCGCCGGACGATGGGTGACGCAACGCGGCGATTCCAGCACGATCGCAGCGCGCGTAGCGTGAGCACAACGGGTTGCCGTCGAGTCCGCCCTCGTACATAATCAGCCATGCTTCGACTGCTTCGATATCGCACGTGCGGGGTCGTGCTGACCCTGGCGCTGGCGGGAGTCGCCGGCTGCCTTGGAGATCTCGGAGATCCCGGCGCCTCCGGGTCGAGCTCGTCCGGACCGGGCCCCTCCGGCTCGGGCTCCGCCGGCTCGGGCTCCGCCGGCTCGGGCTCCTCGGGCTCCGCCGGCTCGGGCTCCTCGGGCTCGGGCGGCGGCGTCACCCTGCCGGATGGAACGGAGAGCGTGACGCTCCTGCCCGCGCGGGTCCGCCGCCTGACGAACGCCGAGTACGCCGCCTCGGCGCGCGCGTTGACCGGGACCACCACGAACCCGAGCGAGCGCTTCGCGCCGGACTCGCGGCAAGGCGGCTACACGGTGAACGACGCGCAGCGCGTGGATCCGGTGCTGGCGAAGCAGCTCGCCGCCTCGGCCGAGGCGCTCGCCGCGGAGGTGAAGGGCAAGCTGACGGAGCTCGCCCCCTGCGCGGATCCGGGCACGCAGGCCGAGAGCTGCGCCCGGGAGTTCATCCGGTCGTTCGGCGGCCGCGCCTACCGCCGCCCGCTCGACGCGGCGGAGGCCGACGCGCTGTTCACGGTCTACCAGGTCGGCGCGAAGGGCGCGACGTACGCCGACGGGGTCGAGCTCGTCGCGCGCGCGGTCCTGCAATCGGCCGGCTTCCTCTACCTGACCGAGCTCGGCGACGGCTCCGGCGGCGAGGTGCTCACCCTCACGCCCCACGAGCTGGCGAGCTCCCTCTCGTACCTCGTCACCGCCGGCCCGCCCGACGACGCGTTGCTCGAGGCCGCCACGTCGGGCGCGCTGCTCACGCCCGAGGGCCGCGAGGCCGAGGTGCGCAGGCTGCTCCAGACGTCGCCGGCGCGCGAGCGCCTCGTGCGGGTCGTCCGCGAGTGGCTCGGCGTCGACCGGATCGCGGTGACCGGGAAGGACTCGAACGTCTACCCCGCGTTCGCGGGCGCCAGGGAGGCGATGGAGCGCGAGACGGAGCAGTTCGTCTCGGAGGTGCTGTGGGGCTCCACCGGCACGGTCGGCGAGCTCCTGGGCGCCGACTGGAGCGTCATCGAGGCGCCGCTCGACCAGGTCTACGGCGCTGCCGGCACCGGGCGCGTGACGCTCCCGAACCGGCGCGGGCTCCTCAACCAGGGCGCCTTCCTCTCCGTCTACGCGCACGCCACGGAGACGGCCCCGGTGCTGCGCGGGGTGGCCGTCCTGCGCCGCGTCGCCTGCACCGACATCCCCTCACCCGTCGAGCTCAACATCAACGTCGTCCCGCCGGTGCCCGACCCGACCAAGACCACGCGGGAGCGCTTCGAGGTCCACGCCACCGACGCGGAGTGCAGGGGGTGCCACAACCTGATCGATCCGTTCGGCTTCTCGTTCGAGGCGTTCGACGGCATGGGCATGGCCCGCACGACGGACAACGGGCACCCGGTCGACAGCGCCGTGACCGTGGCGATGGGCGCCGACTTCGACGGCGCGTACCCGGACAGCAACGCCCTCGCGGTCACGCTGTCCACGAGCCCGACCGTGCGCTCGTGCTTCGCGCGCAACGTGTTCCGCGCCTCGGCCGGCCGCGCCGACAAGGACGCCGCCGAGAGCGAGGCGTCGTTCCTGAAGGTCTGGGAGACCCTGCCGGAGGCCGAGCAGGGCAAGCTCGTCGAAACGCTGATTGCCTACGTCAAGAGCGATCTCTTCAGCCATCGGAGGCCCCAGTGATCCGCCGGTCGACAACACGCCGCACGTTCCTCCGCGCCATCGGCGCGGGCCTCGCGACGCTCCCCTTCGTCAGCATGCTCGAGGACTCCGTGGCCCAGGCGAGCGGCGAGGAGCTGCCGCTCAAGCTCGTCGCGATCTATCACCCCCACGGCATCGCCGCCGAGTACTGGGCGATGCGCGAGGGCGAGACGGAGACGAGCTTCGATATCACCTACGAGAACTGCTCGCTCCAGCCGTTCGACGATCCGGCGACCTTCGGCAAGAGCTTCAAGGACAAGATCCTCGTCGTCGAGGGGATCGACCACCTGTCGAACGCCAACGGCCACGACTCGGCCGGAACCATCCTGACCGGCAGCCGCATCGACGGGCAGAAGCCGCTCAACATCTCGCTCGACCAGTACCTCGCGGTGGAGAAGGGCCTCGGCGCCGACACCCGCATCACGAGCGTCGCGCTCGGGGTGGGCCTGGACGGGACCGCCTCGGGAGAGACGCTGTCCTTCGGGGCGGGCGGCGCGCCGCTGCCGAAGATCATCCACCCGGCCGAGGCGTTCGAGCTCCTGTTCGCGGGCCTCGTCGTCGGCGACGACCCCGAGGCGCAGGCCCGCGCGGCGCGGCAGCGCGAGCTCGGGCAGAGCGTGATCGACTTCGTGCGCGGCGACATCAACCGCCTGCGCGGGCGCCTCGCGCCGGCCGAGCAGCAGAAGCTCGATCAGCACCTGACGTCGCTCCGCGAGCTGGAGAAGCAGTATGCCGCGCCGAGCGGCGGCGGGCAGGCGTGCGCCTTGCCGCCCAGGCCCGACGCGTCGAAGTTCCCGTCCGTGAAGCAGTGGAACGGCGGCGAGCCGTACTTCGACGCCATCACCGACGCGCAGGTCGACCTGCTGGCGCAGGCGCTCGCCTGCGGGGTCACCCGCTTCGCGACGCTGTTCACGAACGACCTGGCGTACGAGGGGAACCCGCTGGGGTTGCCGAAGGACAACCACGGCTCGGTCGCGCACACGTACGACGCCTCGCCCGTCGGGAACAACGGCCGCCCCGGCGCCGGCAACCCGTCGACGTGGGTCCCGCTCGCGAAGTTCAACCGCTACAGCTACTCGAAGATCGCGCGCCTCATGCAGCGGCTCGACGCGCTCGGCGTCCTCGACAGCACGCTGATCTACGCGTCGAGCGATATGGGCAACCCCGCCCTGCACAGCACGCGCAACGTGCCCACGCTGCTGGCGGGCGGGGCGAACGGCAAGTTCCGGATGGGCCGGCGCATCAAGCTCAAGGCGGACTGCCCTCCGGATTCGCCGTGGTGCGGCGAGGCCGACGCCACGTTCACGCCCGTCACGAACAGCCGGATCCTCGTGTCGATCGCCCAGGCGTTCGGCGTCGAGATCGACTCGTTCGGCTCCCAGCCCGATCCGAAGCTCACCACGGGCGCGCTCAGCGAGCTCACGTGAGCCAGACCCGGCGGCGCGGTCGCACTGCATGTCCTGGACGACCGCGTCCGCCTGCTTCAGCGCGCGGGCGTCGCGCAGCGGCGAGTCGCCGGACCTGCGCGAATCCTCGCGGCTGAGCTGCGAGGCGCTCTTGTCGCCGACGCGGAACGCGGAGGCCTCGGCGCCCACGCCCTCTTCGACCATCAGGCGGCGCGCCTCGAAGGTGTTGAATATCAACCAATGCGTGCGGCGTGGTTGTACGGTGCGACGGCCGCCACGAGGAGCTTGAATTTCGGATCGCATTCGGATCTCCTGGCCTCATGAAGCGAGCAGCCGTCGTATTGTCCTTGTTGCTCATGCCGAGCTGTACCGACGCCATCGATGTTGGCGAAGGTGCCCCCGAAAGCGTGGGAGGGGAAGGCGGGCAGTCATCGAGCAGCGGCCCCTCGGGGGCGAGCGAGGTCGCGACGGGTGCGGGACAAGCGGGGTCAGAGGGCTCGGGGCAAGCAGGACCGGGTGGCTCGGGGCAAGCGGGGTCAGGGGGCTCGAGCTCCGCAGGCTCACCGAGCGAACCAGCGGCGGGGGCGGGAGGAGCCGAGCAAGGCTGCAATTCCGACCTTTTCGTTGGCTACTTGCACGTCACGAGTCAGGCGGAGCTCGAGCAACTGCGCGGGGTGAGCGTGCTCCGCGGCACGCTCGAAATCACGGGCGACGTGCCCGACCTGTCCCCGCTGGAATGTCTGACGACCGTCGACGGTGGACTCGTGATTCGGGAGAATCCAACGCTGCGCGATCTCGATGGGCTGCGTAGCCTGGAGGAGGTTGCGCGTACCATCAAAATTTTCGATAACCCAATGCTCGAGAGCGTTGCGGGCGCCGCGGCGAGGGCACCCATGTGGATGATCGCCCGCAACGCTTCCCTCGAGTCCCTGTCAGGCTTCGAGGAGGTCGAGGCGGGCGTGCTCTGGCTCAACGGGAACGCTCGGCTCGCGAGCCTGAGCGCGCTCGGCAACTTGCGCGAGGGTGGGATCACGCTGATCGACAACGATGCGCTCACGAGCCTCGATGGGATCAACGCCTCACGCCTCGACACGCTCCACATCTCCAAGAGCGACGGGCTCGTCAGCTTGAAGGGGATCGACGGGCTCGAGACCGTCGGGGTCCTGGAGCTGTTCGAGAATCCGAATTTGAGCTCGCTCGAAGGGCTCGAGGAGCTCCGGACCGTCAGCAACCTGCTTTTGTGGCAGAATCAGAGCCTGAGCTCGCTCGAGGGCCTCGAGAGCCTCGTTCACGTGGACTACCTCGACATCTCGGAGCTCCCGGCGCTCACGGACCTGACGGGGCTCACCTCGCTCGAATCCCTGCGCTCGCTCGGCGTGAACGGCAACTCGGCGCTGGTCAGCCTGGACGGCGCGCCCGCGCTGCGCACGGTCGAGCACGCCGTCATCGAATCGAATCCGGAGCTCGTCAGCGTGAACGCCTTCGCGCAGCTTCGCCCGGACCAGGACCCACCGCTCTCGCTTACTCTGTCCAGCAGTCCGAAGCTCACCAGCATCGACATCGGTCGGGCGACGCGTCTCAGGGATCTTTACCTGTCCGGTCTCGCGCTCACGGACTTGTCGGCGTTTGCTGGCGTTTCCGAGCTGCGCTCGCTCTCCGTGGGGAGTAACCCCGAGCTCGTGAGCCTCAGGGGGGTCGAGCAGATCTCGGCGCTCTTCAAGCTGGGAATCTCTCGAAACCCACAGCTCACGAACCTCGAGGGCCTGAGCGGGCTCCGCTTCGTGGAGAGCGGGATCACCATCAGCAACAACGCCGCGCTCACCAGCCTCGACGGGCTTGGTCCCCTGAGCTCGGAGGGCACGGGGATGAACGTGGGGGTGGCCCTCCGAGGCAACCCTCGGCTCGTCGATATCGACGCTTTACGCGGGATCCTACGGATGAACCAGCTCGTCATCGAGGACAACGATGCGTTGCTCGATCTGACGGGGCTCGAGGATCTGCGCGATCTCCTGAGCCTGAGCATCAGGAGCAACCCGGCACTCACGACGCTTCGCGGCCTGGGCGCCCGGACCATCTTTGGGATAACGATCACGGGCAACCAGAGCTTGACGAGCTGTGAGATCGCGGCATTCATCGCGGGCCTCCAGGCTTTCAACGATGTCCGCGAGGAAGAAAACGCCACGGGCGCCTGCTCCCCTTGACCAGGGTCGCAGACGACGTCTCCGACCGGGCGGACACCGCAGAGGAGCGCTCGTCCGCATCGGCAGGGCAGGGCTCTGTATCCTATCGAAGCACGGGATCCGGTGTCGCCGCGCGCCGCTCACGCCTCGCGCAGGATCCGCAGGTAGACCTCGATGTACGCCGCCGCGGTCCTCTCCGCCGAGAAGCGCTCCTCCGCGGCGCGGCGGCATTCCGCGGGATCGATCCGGTCCACCGTCGCCATCGCCTCGGCCATCTCCTCGGCGCCGCCCACCAGGTAGCCCGTCCGGCCGTGCTCCACGATCTCCGGGAGCGCGCCGGCGCCGCGGAGCGCGATCACGGGCGTGCCCGAGGCGAGCGCTTCCATGGCCACGAGCGAGCTGGTCTCCTGGACGAGGCTGGGCACGAGCAGGCAGCGCGCCGCGGCGAGGAGCCGGCGCTTCCTGGCGAGGCCGATCGGGCCGAGGAAGCGCCGCGGCGGGCCGCCTCCGGCGTGGAGCAGCGGCAGGAGGACCTCGTCGAGGTACCGCGTGTGCGCCTCGTACCCGAACGCCTGCCCCGCGACGAGCAGCGGCACCCCGGCGCGGGCCGCGGCCTCCACGGCCACGTGGTAGCCTTTCTCCGGGCAGATCCGGCCGAGCGCGAGGGCGAAGCCGCGCTTGTCCCGCCGCGGCCGGTAATGCTCCAGCCGGACGCCGTTCGGGATCTCGGGCAGGAGCTTGGCCCCCGGCGGGCACGCGCGCCGCTGCGTCGCGGAGACGCAATGCAGGAAGGTCTCCGGGCGGCCCAGCCGGAAGACCTCGGGCGCGTAGAAGCTCGGCGGGAGGTGCAGCGTGACGAGCGCCGGGACGCCGGGCCCGGGCAAGTAGCGGTCGAAATCGACGCCGTGGAGGTGGACGAGGTCGATCGGATAACGCTCCAGGGCGCGGGCGATGGCGCGCCGGTGGTGGTGGTGCGCCGTCGCGGTGGCCGCCTCGTCCAGGACCGCGCCCGGCGGGGCCGCCGGCGTGGCGAGCAGCGTGCCCGCGCACGAGGAGCCCTGCGGGGCGACCACGAGGGAGCGGTGACCGCCGCGGGTGAGCGCCTCGTCGAGCATCGAGACCACCTGCTCGACGCCGCCGACCGCGTCGGGCCCGACCGGCGCGAGCGGGTAGCCGACGAGCAGGATCGTCAGAGGCATGGCGCTCGCCCGAGGCCGAGCCGCGCGAGCGCCTCCGCGGCGAGCTCCCGGAAGCGGGCGCCGTCGATCGGGAAGCCGAGCCGCTCGTAGTGGAGCGTCCCCTCGTGCGGGGGGCGCCGGAAGTCGTACGCGGGCGCGGGCCGGAACCGCTCGATCGCCGCGCCGAACGGGGCGAGCGTCTCCCTCTGGCTGACGAAGCAGGCCAGCATCGCGCGCTTGCGCGCTGCCTCCTCGCCGGAGAGCCGGAGGGCGACCTCCTCGAGGGCGCCCGGATGCGGGAGGAACTCCCCGACGACGAGGTGCCCCCGGGCGGCGTGGTACGAGGCCGCCTCGACGATCCGCGGCGCGGCCGCGCCGCCGCGGCGCGCGAGCAGCGCCGCCGCGTGGACCGCGAGCGCGGCCGCGTCGTGGTCGGGGTGGCCGCCCTCGTAGGGGTGCGTGATCACGACCTCGGGCCGCGCGCCGTCGAACAGCTCCAGGAGCTCCCGGGCGAGGCGCGGGGCCTCCTCGATGGCCTCCTGGTCGACCGCGCCGAGGCACCGGAGCCTCGGCGCCGGCACGTCGCCGAGGGCGAGCGCGCGGGCCAGCTCCTCGCGCCGGAGCGCCATGTAGCGCTCCCGCCCGACGCCCGCGAGCCCCGGCGGCAGGAAGCGGCGGTCGCGGGGCGCCCCGTCGGTCACGTGCACCACCTCGACCGGATCGAGCCGGCCGAGCCGCGCCCCGAGGCCGATGGTCTCGTCGTCCGGGTGCGCGACCACGACGAGGCAGCGCGGCGCCGGGCCCGACGAGAGCCATGCGTCCGGCGGCGAGGCGGGCGCCGGGGTGATGGGGCCGCCCCTCTGGCGGAGCGCGGCGGGCCTCATGGCGTCGCCTCGCCCTACCCCGCGTAGCGCCGGGTCATCCGGGCGCAGAACTCCGCGAACTCCTCGATGCGCTGCGGAGGGCTCGTGTGGTGCGGCCTCACGCCCGCGTGCTCCGGGGTGAAGCAGTACGTGAGCGTGATCTCGAACGGATCGAGGGCCCTCATCTGTCGATCGAACCACGCCTCGGCCCCGGGCCGGAAGCTGTCGGCCCAGCTCAGCCCGGTGCGGAGGTGGCGCACCCCGAGCTTCTTCAACCACGCCACCGCGTCGTCGAGCCGGTGGTCCTCGTAATGGAACCACTGACAGATGCCGAAATCCGGGGCGTGCTCGGGGAAGAGCCGGAGCGCGCGCTTGGGTGTCCCGTCCTCGCGGAGCAGGCCCATGTAGAAATGGCGATAATAGGACGACCCCTCGGCCTCGCGGTGACGGGTCGTCGCCGGCCAGGCGCGCGGCAGGTCGTAGAGGCTGTACCAGTGGACCCTGTCGACCTCGCCGCGGAGCAGCTCGGCGCTCCGCCGGAGCCCGAACTCCTGCACCTCCTCGGCGCCGAAGGTCGACACGCCGATCTCGGTGATCCAGAGCGGCCTGTCGGTGACCGCGCGGATCTCCTCCAGCTTGCTGGGCCACTCGTGGATCTGCCAGTGATTCCAGTCGAGCGGAAAGCCGTGCACCGCCACCACGTCGACGTGCTCGAGCACGCCCTGGCGATCCATGTTGGCGATGAACCCCGGGTCGATCGGCGAAATGCCGCCCAGCACGCGGGGCAGGCCCGGGCGCTCGCTCCGGATCGCGTCCGCGGCGAGCTTCACCATGGCGCCGTATGTCGTCCAGTCCGGGTCGATCTCGAAATCCCAGTGCGACTTGTTGTTGGGCTCGTTCCAGAGCATCACCGCTTCGATCATGCCTTCTCTCCGTTCACGCCCGTCACGGCGGCTCGCCTGGCCGGGTAGACCGCGCCCGGCGCGCCGCGGTCCTTCTCGCGGCGACGGCAGATGTAGACCTCGGCCTCGGGGTGGCTCACGATCTCGAAGCCGGCGCTCCGGAGCATCGCCTCGGCGCAAGCCCGGTTGGGGATCCACCAGTTGGTCGGGTCGTGCGAGTAGCTGTCCTCCACGAAGTGGAGCCGCGGATAGCCCGCCTCGTCGAAGATCCGCGCCTCCGAGAACGGGTAATCGCGGAGGAGCGGCGCCACCTCGGCGCTGCCGCGCTGCATGCTCTGGAAGACCAGCGTGTGACCGACCACGTGCTCGTGGAGCAGGTCGAGCGCCAGGAGCGGGTGGCGGAGGTGATAGAGGACGCCCATGAACAGGACGATATCGAACCGCTCCCCCAGGCGGCCCACGTCGTAGACGGAGAGGTTCCGGAGCTCGATGTCCGCCCCGGAGACCTCGGCGGCGAAGCGCGCCTGCGCCAGGTAGTCCTCGTCGCTGTCGATCCCGAGCACCCGCGCCGCGCCGCGCCGCTTCATCTCGAGCGAGTAGAACCCCGCGTTGCACCCGATATCGAGGACCGTCTTGCCCGTGAGGTCCGCCGGGATCGCGTGGGCGAAGCTCTTCCACTTGAACGCGGGATAGTCGCCCAGGAAGTGATCCGGCGCCGTCTTCACCCCGCCGAGATCGATGTTGTGGAACCACCGCCCGAGCCGGCGCACGCGGTCCTGGATCTGCTCGCGGGTCAGCTTCGTCGCCCGCTCGACGCTCCTCTCCATGACGCCTCCCATCACCCCGCCGCCCCGCTGAGGAGCTGGATGGCCTCGCGGTAGCCGTGCAGCGTCCCCACGTCGACGTACGCCTCGCCGGCCCGCACCGCGCGCGCGCTGCCGCCGCGCGCGAGGTGCTCGTTCACCAGCGTCCCGATGTACACATCCTTCTTCCCGCGCTCGCAGAAGAGGTCGTATAGCGCCCGCATCACCGCGCCCGTCAGCCTGAAGGCGCCCCAGACCCACTGCGAGCGCGCACCCGCCTGCTTCACCTGGATCTCGAGCACCCTGCCCTGCTCGTCGGTGACGACCGCATCGAACAGCTCCGGGTGCGTGACCGGAAAGAGCAGGAACGACAGGCCCCCGCCGTCGAGATGACACAGCCCGTGCTCCGGGAACCAGACCGTGTCGGGCAGCCCCACGAGGACCTCCTCCTCGGGCCGGATCCACGGCAGCGCCCGGAAGATCGCGTCGCAGAGCCCGGCGGCGACCGGCTGCACCACGTAACAGACGTGCGCCGGGCCCACGCTCCCCCCGTAGTACTCGAGGATATCCGACTTGCCCGGCGAGATGACCATGCAGATCCTGGTCGCGCCGGCGAGGATCATCCGGTCGATGAGGTACTCGCTCACCGCGCGCGGCCGCTCCACGTCGCCGTCCCTGCGGGTCCCCACCGGGAGCAGCTCCTTCGAGAACGCGAGCGGCTGGATCCTGCTCCCCAGGCCCGCCGCCGGAATCACTCCCCACATGGCCCTCTCCCTCCCTTCATTGCCCTGACACCGACTCGAGGATGGAGACGAGCTCCGCCGCCCGCCGCGCGGCGCTGTGCTCCGCGAGCACCCGCTCCCGCGCGGCGCGGGCGATCCTCGCGATCTCGCCCGGAGGCAGCGAGAGCGCCGCCACGGCCTCGTCCGTGGTCGTCGCCACGAGGATCTCCTCGCCCGGCGTGAAGAACGCATCGAGCCCCTCCCAGCGGTCGCTCAGGACCGGCGTCCCGCACGCCGCGGCCTCGAAGAGCCGCCCCGAGGGGCAGTAGCCCATCGCCGCCATCGCGCCCCGGGTGACGTTGAGCGTCAGCGGGGAAGAGCCGTAGAACGCCGGGTGATCCGGCGGCGCCACGTGGCGCACGTAATAGAGGTTCTGCGCCCAGGGGAAGCCCTCGGGATAGAGCGAGCCGCCGAGGACGAACCGCTTCGCCGGGAGCCTCCGGGCCGCTTCGAGGAAGAGCGTGGAGAGCGCCTCCTGCCGGTCGGCCGCGTACGTCCCCAGGTACGAGAGATCGCCGCGGAACGCGTCCCGGGGCGGGACGGGGCGGTACACCTCGGGATCGGCGCTCCCGTAGAGCGGGAACACCCGCCTCGCGCCGAGCCGCGTCCGGAGCTCCGCGAGCGCCTCGCCGCCGGTGAAGCTGAGCACGCAGTCGAAATCGACGAGCCCGCGCGGGCCGAGGTAGCCGACCGGCTGGCCGGTGCTCAGCCGCTCCAGCGTGACCGGCGTGTCGAGGTCGTAAAAGACCTTGAGGCCGCGCGACTCGAGGACCAGCTCCGTCGCGGCGATCCCGTCGGGGCAATACGAGGTCACCATCGCCGCGTCGGCCTCCCGGGCGGCGCGCCGGGCCTCGGGCAGGATGTCCTCGAGCGAGGTGTAGAGCCGGAGCGCGTGGCCGTGCGCGAGCGCGGTCAGATCCCGGTGCGAGGCGTAATAAGGGACGTCGCGCTCGAAGAAGGTGACGTGGTGCCCGGCCCGCCCGAGCGCGTCGACGAGCCCGCGCCACAGCGTGGCGTGGCCATTGCCCCAGGAGGAGCTGATCGTCAGGCCGAAGATGACGAGCCGCATGGCGAAACCGGACCTCCTCTAGGTCTGCGCCACCGCGGGCGCCGGCGCCCCGGCCCTCTTCAGCTCGTCGATCTCGCCGAGGATCATCGCCGCCACCTCGGGGCGGCAGCGGATCCGCGGGAGCCGCGCCCTCGCGGCCGGCCGGAGGCGGCGGAGCGAGTAAGCGACCTTGGCGCGGGTGTGCTCGGGACCGTAGTAGTCGAGGAACCCGGCGCTGTTCAGCGAGAAGAACGAGAGCGCGTCGGCGTCGTTGAGCAGGGCGAGCTCGGCGTCGTCCCCGGGCCGCTCGTGCGCGCCGATCAGCGCGCCGATCCGGTCGAGATCCCCGGGCGACAGGCCGAGGCCGTCGAGCGCGGCGCGGGCCAGCGCCGCCCCGCGCCGCGCGTGCTCGTCCTTGAAGACCTGGTAGTCCGGGGCGCGGTGCTCGACGCGGACGAGCGCCTCCGAGGCCAGCCGCTCCACGTCGTGGAACAGCGCCGCCGCCTGGGCGGCGAGGCGCGCGCCCGGATCGAGGCGGAGCATCCACTGCCACACGTCGATCGCATGATCGTGATCGGCGCGGACAAGGGGCCTTTCGAGATCGTGGAGCGCCCGGTGCCGCGCGAGGAGCCGCGCGAAGACCGCGGTCGCCGAGGCGACGTTCCGCCTCCGGATGAACCGCTGGCAGCGCGTGAGGACCTCGAAGGCCACCTGGGCGGCGCCCTCCCGCGCGACGCCCTCGATCAGGAGATCGAAGTCGCCGCGGGCGTCGAGCGCGTGCAGCGCGGTGTCGAGCGCCCACAGATCGAGCCTGGAGGCGCGGAAGGCGCGCGCGTCGACGACCGCGCGGCGCTCGCCGCCGGGCGGACAGGGCGCGTCGATCTCCCCACCTGGGAGCTCCACGCCAGGGAACTCCCCGGCGAGCTCCGCCCTGTCGGAGGGGGAGAGGAGCGGTGCGCTGTGGGCCGGTGGGTCATCGCTGCTCGACGGCGAGCCGGCGACGAAGATCAGGCGCTTGAGCATGAGCTCGCTCTTCGGTCTGCGGCGGGCAGGCTCCGGGCGTGGCGCTCGGGACGGCTCCCACGAGGGCGCTCGCCGCGGACGAACCAGGGGAACGACCGCGTGAACCTATCGCCGCGGGGCTCACCGCACCATCGCGGAAATTCCGCACAGCAGGGTCGGGAGAGAAATGAGACCGAGACGCGAGCGCCGTAGCCGCGCTGGCGCATCACCCGAGATCTCCCGCTGAGCCCGCGGGGCGGAGGCCCTCGATCAACGCCAACGCCGCGCGGTAGCGCCGTCGCGCCGCGACGAGGCGCCGCACCTCGGCGGGATCCTGGAGCGCCCCCGCGGCCATCGCGGCATATCCCAGGCGGAAGAGCGCGTACGCCGCGAGATACGCCCGGAGGCGCGGCCCGGGGCGATCGCCCGAGCGCTGCCGATACCGCTCCAGGAAGACGCTCTGGGCGTCGGCATCCATCCGCCACTCGATGATGGCCCCGGCCAGATCCCAGGCGATGTCCGCGGGGCCAGGCAGGAAATGATCGTCGCCGTGCGCGGTCGCGTCCACCTTGAAGAGCTCGTCAGGGCCGGAATCGGCGCCGGAGGAGGCGCGGAGCCACTCGTGAGGATCCATCTTGCCGTCGACGATTGCAGGACGGGCGACCTCCAGGGGGAGATCCGCCGGGAGGTCACACCCCATCTCGACAGAGAAATTGGTGCGAGTCATCGTAATGAGCTCCTCGGAAGGAGCGCTCGGGACCGGGAAGGCCGAGGCGCGGAACGCGCAGTAGTCGGCGAGGCGCTCCAGCACCGCCGCGGAGAGGTCCTCGGCCTGGAGCGGCGGGGCGGCGAGCCGGGACGTGGAGAGGAAGCCCTCCCCCTCGTCGCGCGGCGCGGGCCCGAAGCCGGCCTCGGCGATGGCGCGCGCGCGCTCCAGGCACTCGGCGCCATGGCGGCCCATGCCCTCGAACTTGAGGATCCGGCGGCCATCCCGGGAAAGGAACTTGAGGCGCTCCAGCGTCGTCCAGGAGGCCGGCCAGCGCGCCTCGTCGTCGTAGGCGAGACGGCGCCATGCCCCGCCGCCGAGGGGCTCACCCACGTCGCGCGGGGGGCGCGCCCCGCCCTCGACGCGCTCCGAGCGGAAGGATCGCCACCTCCGGGCGCCGTCCGGCGCGATCAGCGCGTCGGGGTCGGGCGCGCGGCTGCCCAGGAAGACGATGTGATCGCGCGGGGCGCCGGCGGAGGCCAGGGCGTCGCCGGCCGCGAGGAACGAGGAGCCGCTGAGGCCTGGCCCCTCGTCCACCACCCAGAACCGCGCGCCCTCGGCGAGGCCGTCCTGGACCCAGCGGCGCTCGCGGGCGGCGAGCTCGACCCGTCGATCATAGGGGTGTCCGACCGGACGCACGGTGACGCGCTCGGCCTGGATCCCCTGCCGCCGGAGCGCCGCGACGGTCACCGCGCCCAGGGTGGTGCCGATGCTGCGAATGCCGACGACGCGGACCGGGGCCCCCGGGGACGCGAGGCGCTCGGCCAGCCGGGCGAAGTCGAGCGGGTGGAGCGCGTAATAGGAGAACCCTTCCGGCGGCGAGGTGGAGACCGTCGCGGGCACGGGGAGCGCGGCGAGGGCGTCCGGCGAGATCGCGAGCGCGGCCCGGCCGTCCGCGCCGCCACCGACGAGGAGGCTCGCGAGCTCGTCTGTCAGGCGCGCCAGGAGGGCGGCGGCGGCCGCGCCGGCGTCGGCGAGGATCGACTCGAGCTCACCCGCGCGGATCAGGGCGCGGAGCACGCCCCGGCGGAGGGGCTCGGCGCTGGCCGGGGCCGCGACCGCCCGGAGATCGTCCGCGAGCTCGGCGGTGAGCCGCTGCCCCGGGACGTCGCGGCGGCCGCCGCGGAACACGTACATGCGAACTCCGGAGCTGTCGGTCATGGCCGGTCCGCGCGAGGGCGCTCATGCGCACGCCGCAAGGACCGATGTCGCTGCGGGGTGTGCAGCCCTATCACGGCGCGCGCCCGCGCGGGATCTCCTGGCACGATGCGCGCCCGGACGCCACGCCCGGCCGCCGCGACGGCGCGCGCCGCGCGGCTCAGCCCGGCGAAGCGCGCATTGCGTCGACCACCCCCCTTCACTACGATGCCCCTGGATGATCGTCCGCCGCGCACGGCGCCTCGTCTGGATCGTCGACGACAGCCGCCTTGATGCCGAGCGGGCGCGTCGGGTGATCGCGTGCGAGCACGACGTGGAGGTGTTTCATGACGGGCCGGCCGCGCTCGAGCGGCTCTCGTCGTCCGCCGCGCCGCCGGACGCGATGGTCCTCGACTGGATCATGCCGGGCATGACCGGCGTCGACGTGTGCCGCTTCCTGCGCTCCGCGCCCGCGGGGTTCCAGAAGATTGGCATCCTGCTGCTCACCGCGCATCGCCACGTCGATCAGATCGTGGAGGGGCTGTCCGCCGGCGCCGACGATTACCTCGCGAAGCCCTACGAGGACGAGGAGCTGCGCGCGCGCGTCGCGTCCCTCATGCGCTGGCGGGCGCTGCTCGAGCGCGTGGAGCAGGCCGAGGCGGCCAATCGGAGGCTGCTCGAGATCGCCCCCGACCCGCTGCTCGTCGTCGACGCCGAGGGGCGCCTCTCGTTCGTCAACGAGCAGGCGGCGTTCGCGCTCGGCGTCCCGCCGGACGCGCTGCTCGGCAGGCCGCTCGCGGAGCTGATTCCCGATCTCCCCTCGCCCGGTCTCCCGTCGAACGAGCCCGAGCCGCTCTCCGGAGAGGGCGCGTTGCCCACCGCGGACGTCGAGATCCGCGGGAGGGTCTTCTCACCGACGCTGAGGGTGCTCCCCGGGGAGGGCGCCCCGAGCACGATCATCTCGCTCCGCGACGTCACCGAGCGGCGCATGCTCGACGAGCGGCGGCTCGATTTCTACTCCATCATCGCGCACGACCTGCGCACGCCGCTGAACGCGATGACGCTGCGGATCGCCTGCATGCTCGGCGACGAGGAGCTCGATCGGCAGCCTTCCCTGCGCGAGGGCATCCACAAGCTCGACGAGCGATTGCAGTCGCTCGTCGTGCACATCAATGATTTCCTGGAGCTCGCGAGCCTGGAGGGCGCGCGACACCGCATGGAGCGCAAGGACGTCGATCTGGTGCGCCTGATCGGGGACACCATCGAGGACTTCCGGCCGCTCTTGGACGAGAAGGGGCTCACCTTCTCCGCCCCGGCCCCCCGCGCCGACGCCGTGGTGCTCGGCGACCGGAAGCGCCTGGCCCAGGTGCTCTCCAACCTCATCGGCAACGCCATCAAGTTCACGCCCCCGCGCGGCGCGATCACGGCGCGCGTCGACGTGAAGAGTCGCTTCATCGAGGTCTCGCTCGAGGACACGGGGAGCGGCATCGCGCCGGAGCTCGTGCCGATGCTGTTCCAGCGCTACCAGCGGGCCGAGCACAAGGTCGGCGGCTCCGGGCTGGGGCTCATGATCGTCCGAGAGATCGTCGAGGCGCACGGCGGCGTGGTCGGCGTCGAGAGCCACCTCGGGCGAGGGAGCCGGTTCTGGTTCCGCCTGCCGCGCAGCCGGCGGGAGCGCAGCGCGCCTTCCTGATCGTGCCGCGTGAGTTGACCCGGCCCTGCGCCGATCTGCTCACGGCTCCTGGCGTCGATTCCGATGTTGATCTCCATGGATGTCAGCCGCGGGACGACGCGGCGGCGCGGCGTATCCGGCTCTGGGGAACGCCTCTCGCGGCGGCGCGGCGTATCCGGCTCTGGGGAACGCCTCTCGCGGCGGCGCGGCGTACCCGGCTCTGGGGAACGCCCTTCGCGGCGGCGGCGCGGCGTACCCGGCCGTGGCGAACGTCCCTCGCGGCGGCGGCGCGGCGACTCTTGCCCTGGGTCCCGCCGCTCGGGCCGGTCCCCCTCAAGCGACGCACGCGCGCGCCACCGGAGGCAGCCCCGGAGCACCGCGTCGCGGCCTCCCCCGGCCGGCGCCGGCACCGGCGGCCGACCCGTCGACACGCTCGGGCGGCAGGCGCCCGCTCATGAAGCCGCAGACCGCCGCCGCGTCGCCGTTGAGGCAACGTGGAACGCCGTGGACAGACGAGCGTGGCCGCGCGAACCCGCCATGACGCGGCGCAGGAGTCCGGCGACCCCTGGCCGGGCTCCTGGCAGGCGGAGCCGGTCCCCTCGCCTCGAGAGATCACCTGGCAGGGAGCCTCTCCGGGACAGCCGGCCAGCGCGGCCGCCTTCCGGAGCCGGGACTTGGCCCGACGGTGCTCGATCACCACGAGCGCCATGCAGAGCGCCACGAAGCTCAGGTCACGGGCGCTCGGGCGTGGCTGCGACCATGCCAGCCACGCGAGCGCGAGCGCCATCATGGCGCTGCAAAGGATCCACGATTCGGCGAGCTCATCGCGCGCGGACGTCACCGCGCGGGTCAGCGTCCCTGCGGCGAGAGGCGACCGTTGCGGGGCCTCGTCGCAGTGAACCGCCTCCATCGCGAGTGGGACCTGCGGCGCGCCGTCGTCTGGGACAGGAGGCATCGCGGGGGCGGCGTCAGCTTCCGTTGCCTTGATGCGAGGTCTACAGGGCATAGGAACTCCTCCCTGCCTCCGCGGTCGCGGAGCGCGGATCAATCTGGGCAGCCCGGACGCGTGTGCCGGAGTTCGTTCACCATCGGAGTACGAGGATCAGAATAGGGAACCCCGTCGGCCGAGGAAATCGCTGAGCGAGGCCCCGCAGCGCGCGAACGCGCCCGATCGTGCGCGGGCTCACACCCGCCCCGCAGCGCGCCGCGCCGCCCGCAGGCCGCGATAGGAGGCCATGGTCGTCGTGCTCAGGGCCCCTCCGCCCACGCCGTCGAAGTCCACGGTCCCGAAGCGTCCGAGGGTCCCGACGACGATGACATGATCGGGCCCCTCCACGACGACGTCGTACGCCCCCCGAGGCGCAGAGTCGCCGAAAGACGCGCTCCGGCGGTGAGCCAGCGATTGCGCCGCGGTCCCGGCGCTCTCGAAGGGGCGGACGCGTCTTCGCCCGACGACGTGCCGCCGCTATGTTGTCCCCCCGAAGCTCGTCCCGGGGTCGTCGCTCACGGGGCCTGCGCAGGCGGGCACCTCTCGTGGCCCGCCTGCGCTCCGGCCCCTCTGCGACGACCCCGGGACGAGCTTCGGTGACGCAGGACTAGGCCTCTCCGATGCTCCGCATCGACATCACGTCGATCGGGCGCAGCCCGAGCAGGGCATAGGCCTGCTCCCAGCGCTGGTCCGCCGCCACGTCGAACAGGATGCGCTCGTCGAGCGGGGTCGGCAGCCACGCGCCGGAGGCGATCTCCCGCTCGAGCTGGCCGGGCCCCCACCCGCTGTAGCCGAGCAGCACCGTCCGCCGCCGCGGATCCACGCCGATCGAGCCGCGCACCGCGTCGGCCGCGAGCGCGTCGAACGCGCTCCGGGACGACGTGACCCGCACCCGGGCGCCCACCGGGATGACGCCGCTCTCGTCGGCCTGGAGGTTTGGATCGAGGCACAGGATCCACCCCGAGCTCGGCTGCACCGGCCCGCCGAGATAGACCGGCGCCGGATCCTTCAGCTCGGTCCCGTAGCCCGCGAACGACAGGAGCTCCCCGAGCGACATCGGCGCCGGCCGGTTCACCACGAACCCGAGCGCCCCGCTCTCGCTGTGCACGGCCAGCAGCACCACCGTCCTGTCGAAGTTCGGATCCCCGAGCGGCGGCGACGCGATGAGGAACCCTGGGGCCAGCACGCTCGCTTCGCTCTTCATCGGCGATCCTCCCTGGCAACGGCCAACCGGTCGCTGCGTCCCGCACGGACCTGCCCGGCCAGCGCGGGCAGGTGTGACGACCGTCTGCACCTTACTCCTGCGCGCCGCCGCGCGCGATTGGGATCTCCCGCCGGCGCCGGGACGCCGGGTATAGTGCGGCCCATGTACACGGTCGGCGTCCGCGATCACATCATGGTGGCCCACAGCCTCAAGGGGGAGCCGTTCGGCCCAGCGCAGCGGCTGCACGGCGCGACCTACACGGTCAGCGTCGAGGTGGAGCGCGAGGAGCTCTCCCCGCTCGGCCAGGTCATCGAGACGAGCGTGCTGCGCGACACCCTGCGCGGCGTGCTCGCCGAGATCGACTACCGCAACCTCGACGAGCACCCGGCGTTCGAGGGCAAGCGCTCGACGCCGGAGCTCATCGCCCGCTACATCCACCGCGAGCTCGGCCGGAGGCTCCCGGTCAACGCCGGCACGACCCTCACGATCACGCTGCACGAGTCCCCCCTCGTGTGGGTAAGGTACCGCGCTCCGGTCCGGGGCGCCTCGCTCATGCCCGCCGAGCTGGCCTGATCGCCTCGCTCATGCCCGCCGAGCTGGCCTGATCGCCTCGATCCTGCCCGCCGAGCTGGCCTGATCGCCTCGCCCGCGGCTGCCGGGCCGGCCTGGCCGCTCGTTCGCCGCTTGGCACGGCGCCCGGACCGCGGCAAAAGAGCGCGCCGATGACCGCCCCGGTCCGCACAGCGCCGATCGTCCTGACGTTCCAGGGCGGCACACTCCGGATCGAGGGGCTCGCGCCCGCGGGCGACGCGCTCGACCCGGCGTGCCTCCCCGCCTCGTGCCGCTGGGACGCGCGCGAGCGCGTCCACCGCGTGCCCGCCATCGACTACGCCGAGCTCGTCCTGCGGCTCCGCGCCCGCGGCGTCCCGTTCACGGACGCCGCGCGCAAGTACGAGGCGCTCCCGCTCGCGCCGCTCGCCAAGCACGAGCCGTTCCCCTACCAGCGCGAGGCGCTCGAGGCGTGGGCCGGCCGGCGCAGCCGGGGCGTGGTCGTGCTCCCGACCGGCGCGGGCAAGACGTACGTCGCGACGCTCGCGATCGCCGCGCGGCAGCGCAGCACGCTCGTGGTCGTCCCCACGCTCGACCTCCTGAACCAGTGGTACGACGGGCTCTCCGCCGCGTTCGGCGTCCCGATCGGCCTGCTCGGCGGCGGCTACCACGACGTCCTCGACCTGACGGTGACCACCTACGACTCCGCGCACGCCCACATGGACCGGCTCGGCGCCCGCTTCGGCCTCGTGATCTTCGACGAGTGCCACCACCTGCCGAGCCCCTCGTACGCGCTCGCCGCGAAGATGTGCCTCGCGCCCTTCCGGCTCGGCCTCACCGCCACCCCCGAGCGCGCCGACGGCCGGGGCTACGACGACCTCATCGGCCCCATCGTCTTCCGCCGCGAGATCACCGAGCTCTCCGGGCAGTACCTCGCGGCCTACGACGTGGTCCGGCTCGACGTGCCGCTCTCGGACGACGAGCGCGCCGCGTACGAGGCCGCGCGCGGCGTGTACATCGGCTTCCTGCGCGCGAACGGCATCCGCATGCCCGAGGGGTGGGGGCAGTTCATCCTGCTGAGCTCGCAGTCCGACGCCGGCCGGCGCGCCTTCGAGGCCTACCGCCGCCAGCGCAGCCTCGCCCTGTGCGCCCCGGGCAAGATCGACGTGCTCGCGCGGCTGCTCCACGCCCACCGCGCCGACCGGACGCTGGTCTTCACCGAGGACAACGCCACGGTCTACCAGATCTCGCGGCAGTTCCTCTTGCCGGCCATCACGCACCAGACCCGGGTGAAGGAGCGCAGCGCGATCCTCGAGGCGTTCAACCGCGGCGCGCTCTCGGCGGTGGTCACGTCGAAGGTGCTGAACGAGGGGGTCAACGTGCCCGAGGCGAACGTCGCGATCGTCCTGTCGGGCAGCGGCTCGGTGCGGGAGCACGTCCAGCGGCTCGGCCGCATCCTGCGCCGCAGCGAGAACAAGACGGCGATCCTCTACGAGCTCGTCGCCCTCGGCACGAGCGAGCAGCGGGTGAGCGACAAGCGCCGGGAGCACGTTGCTTACCAGTGATCTCGTCCGCGTCCGCCGCCGGGGCGGGCTCGTCGTCCCGCAGTACCTGCGCGGCGCGGCGGCCGAGCGGCTGCTCCCGGTCGCGCGCGCGTACGTCGACCTCCTCGCCGCGCGCGTCGGCGAGCGCCGCGACGACGTCGAGGCGGCGCTCGACGCGGTGGAGGTGCCGGCGCGCGACCGCGTGGCCGCGCTGGGGCTCCGGAAGGTGCTCGAGGACGCCTGCGAGTACGAGGTGCAGGAGGGCGTCGACCCCGAGGCGCTCCGGCGCGAGCTGTTCCTCGCGGCCGCGGCGGCGCACCGCGCCCTCGACGTGCGCGCCCGCTTCGATCGCGCCGCGGTGCTGGACGAGGTGGCCGCCCGGCTCGGCACGACGCCGGCGGCGATCGAGGCGGGGCTCTACGCCGACCTGCGCGGGGCCGAGATCCTGCGGCGCGCGGCCGCGGACCCGCCCGAGGTCGTGCTGGACCGGTACAACCTCGCGCTGGCGCAGTCGATCCTCCTGCGGGCGACGCGGGTGTCGATCCGCGTCGAGGGCGAGAGCGCCCCGCGGTACCGGAAGCTCTTCCGCGCGGCCCGGTTCCACGGGCTCCTCCACGTGGTCCAGGGCGATCCGGCCTCGGGGTACACGATCACGCTCGACGGCCCGTTCAGCCTGTTCGACGCGGTCCAGCGCTACGGCCTCCGGCTCGCGATGTTCCTGCCGTCGGTGCTCTCGTGCGCCTCGTTCCGGCTGCGCGCCGACCTGCGCTGGGGGCGGGACAAGGAGCCGCTCGCGCTGGAGATCGGCCCCGCCGACGGGCTCGTGTACCACGGGCGCGAGCTGGCCGAGACGACGCCGGAGCTCGAGGCGTTCTGCGAGGGGTTCCGGAAGCTCGGCTCGCCCTGGACCGTAACGCCGAACGAGCGGCTGTTCGCGCTGCCCGGCGAGGTCGTGTGCGCGCCGGATCTGGTGTTCGAGAACACGGAGACCGGCGAGGAGGTGTACCTGGAGGCGTTCGGCTTCTGGAGCCGGGACGCGGTGTGGCGCCGCGTGGAGCTCATCCGGAAGGGGTTCCCGGCGAGGATTCTGCTCGCGGTCGGCAAGCAGCTCCGGGTGAGCGAGGAGGTGCTCGGGGAGGACGACGCCGGGGAGATCTACGTGTACCGCGCGACGATGTCGCCGCGGGCGGTGCTCGCGCGGCTGGACGGCAAGCGCGGGGGCGGCTGAGCGTCCGCGCCGGGAGCGCGGGGGGGCCGGGAGCGCGGGGGACGGCGGGCCTTCGGGGGGCGCGAGCCTGCCGGGGCAAAAAAGATCGCGAGGCGCGTAGGGCGGGCCGGTCGGCGCGCGTCGTAGGAGCAGAAGCCGGCAAGAACACGCTGGCCCTTGCGATCAAGGAGCACGACCCATGACGATTTCGCCTCTCTTCTCGAAGACCCGCAGCACGTTCCGTCGCCTCGTCCTCGGCAGCTTCCTCTCCGTGGCCGTGCTCGCGGGCAGCGGGGCGGCCCTCGCGGCGAGCGGCGCGCCCGACAAGGCGGGCAAGTCGGAGCAGCGCCATGACAAGGACGCTCGCCGCAAGCACGGCCCGAAGGACCCGGCCCGCCTGATCCAGCGGGCCGACAAGAACGGCGACGGCGAGCTGGCCGTCTCCGAGCTCCCGGAGCGAGCGCAGAAGCGGCTGGGCAAGGCGGACACGAACAAGGACGGCTTCCTGTCGGTGGAGGAGCTGAAGGCGCACGCCGAGCAGCACAAGAAGGAGCGGGCAGCGCGGCAGAAGGAGCGCTTCGCCAAGCGCGACACAAACGGCGACGGCTTCCTCACGAAGGACGAGGTGGGCGAAAAGCGCTGGGCGCGGGTGAAGGCGGCGGACCAGAACCACGATGGCAAGGTGAGCGCCGACGAGCTGCGCGCGGCGCGCGGCGCGCGCAAGCACAAGGCCGCGCGGTAGCGCCGGGGCGGCTGAGCTCTCGTGCCGGGAGCGCGGGGGGACGGCGGGGTTGCCGTGGGGAGGCAACCCTGCCACGGTAGATGAAGCATGGGTCATTGTGGGGTAGATGTGTACCCGATCCGCGAGGTGTCTCCTCTCTGGCGCGCCGGAGAGGAGCCCATGGGTACCAAGCGCAAATTCTGGTGCGAGGCCGATGATGGCCGCAGCTATCTCTTCAAGTATGCTCGGATCGGCACTGGAGAAAACTGGTCAGAAAAGATCGCCGCCGAGGTCGCGGGCGTTCTGGGGATTCCGCATGCGGAGGTGGATCTCGCCATCTGTGAGGGGCACCCCGGGACGCTCACGCTTGCCATCACAGACGGCCAGCTCACTTTGACTCATGGGAACGAGCTCCTGCAGGAGCGCCGTCCAGAGTACCCCGCTCGCATTGCGTACGGGGCATCGGAGCACACAGTCACCTGTGTGCTCGACGCCCTTCGCCAAGGTTTCATTCATCCGCCCGAGGGCACGACGTCGACCGCTCTGATCACGGCGGTGGATTGGTTCCTGGGCTATCTCATGCTGGATGCCTTGATCGGCAATACGGATCGTCATCACGAGAACTGGGCAGTGCTCGTCCGCAGCGACCATCGTGACCGCTATGCGGCGCTGGCGCCGAGCTACGATCATGCGTCGAGCTTGGGTCGCGAGCTGAAGGACGAGGAGCGGCGCGCTCGGCTCGATGGTCGAGACCGGCGGCGCACTATCGAGGCATACTGCAAGAAGGCGCGCTCGGCGCTGTACAGGGACAGCCAGGAAACTGCGCCCATGAGCCCCGTGGATGCATTCCGCGAGGCGACGCGGCACGCGCAACCGGCCGGCCGGCACTGGCTCGATCGACTCGGCGCGACGGAGCATGCTACACTGTCCTGCATCGTGGATCGTATCCCTTCCCAGTGCATCAGCGAGCCCGCTCGCCAGTTCGCCATCGCCGTGATGGCGACTAACCGCCGTGCGTTGCTCTCGCTGCAGGAGGCGCGGCCATGACAGCCGACCGATCTCTCGTCGTCACATGGCTCGACCCCAACCGTCGCTCGATCATGCCTGTCGCCCGCCTGGTCCATCGCGGCGGGAGAGAGGGTGATCTCTACGAATTCCGGTACATCCGTGGCGCCCTGGAGGCGGCGGAAAGAGGTTTCCAGCCGTTCATTGCGTTTCCTGAGCTCGACCGCGTCTACCGGAGCCGGTCGCTCTTCCCCTTCTTTACGAATCGGGTCATGCCCACGACCCGCCCCGACTATATGGAGTACGTCAAGGTGCTGGGGCTCGATCCGACAGAGGCGGACTCGATCGCGATCCTCGGCCGGAGCGGGGGGAGGCGGGAGACGGATCGCATCGAAGTGGTGCCCATGCCGATGCGAGATGAGGCCGGGGGCTATACGACACACTTCCTCCTCCGTGGTGTCCGGTATATCCCGGGAGCAGAGGAGCGCATCGCACGCCTCGCCCCCGGTGAACGGCTATTCTGGATGCTTGATGCACAGAACGAGTCGAACCCTGGTGCCGTTGCGCTCCGCAGTGCGGACAAGCGCTTGCTCGGTTACATCCCGGACTACCTCGTCACGGACGTCGCGACCCTCGTCGCGCGCGAGGTGCCCATGAACGTATTTGCCGAGCGGGTGAACCTACCCCCCGCACCGCTCCACCATCGCGTTCTGTGTCGGCTTGAAGCGCGCTGGCCGGACGGCTTCGTCCCGTTTCAAGGCGAGCGCTTCCAGCCAATCGATCCGTCTCCCGCGCCAGTTGCTCAGGCGAGCCGCGCTTTGTAGCTCGTGCCCCGCGTGGGCCCCTCGTGGAGCGCCGCCGCTCGTCTGGACGGGGGCGACTCCGCCGCAGCCCCGTTCCCCCGGCTTCACTCCACCGTCGCATAGGCCTGCGTCCACGCCCGCTTCCCGTCCGGCTGCGTGATCCGCGCCCGCACGTACCGCTCCCCGCCGCGGAGCCGGTACGCCGGTACGTCGCCCGCCCCGTCAGGAGCCGCTGCCGCTCCAGCACGCGACCGCCCGCCCCGACGAACTCGACCACCGCCCCGGCGGCCGCCGGCCAGACCGAGAGCGCGTCCTCCGCGACCGACAGCCGCCTGAGCCGCGCCCCGGTCGACGTTCTGCGAGCGGTTCCGGTGCCAAACGCCGCGAGGCCGGCTACACTACCCCGCTACACGGAGGTCGCTGATGCGAACGGTGGAAGAGCTTGTCCAGGAAGTCCGGTCGTTCCCTGTAGCGGACCGCTTGCGACTCGTGGAGCGCATCGTCCACGAGCTCGCGGACGCTTCGTCGGGCGCTCGCGAGGCATCACCGCCCGGCCCGAAGGTCTCCCCGCTCGGCTGGCTCGCCGATGATCCCGAGCTCGCCGATCAGCTGGAGAAGCTCACGGCGGGAGCGCGCGCGCGAGGCAGGGCGAGAGGGCTCGATGATGAGAACCCTCGTTGACACGGATATCTGGTCCGAGATCTTCAAGGGGAAAAACGCGACAGTCCTCGCGAGGGCGAGCGTCTATCTCTCGCAGCACGGGCGCTATACGCTGACGGCCATCACGGTCTTCGAGGTCATCCAGGGCCTGCAGCAGGTGCAGCGCGCGAGCCGGATCGACGAGTTCCGCAGGATGCTCGAGGATATCGAGGTTCTGGAGCTGGATCAGCGATCGGCCGACCTCGCGGCGGTCATCTATGGCGAGCTCGAACGAACCGGTCGCGGGATCGACGTGGGAGACGCCCAGAACGCCGCAATTGCTCTCCGCCACCGCGTTGGCGTCGCGACCGGCAATATCCGGCACTACTCCCGGGTCCAGGAGCTGGGCTATCCCCTCACCATCGAGAACTGGCGAGATGCGCCATCGTGAGCCGCTCGCTGTCGCTGAAGGCGTGGAGATCGCGAGAGGCGATGTGCCTGCTTCCTACTCCACCGTCGCGTAGGCCGGCGTCCACGCCCGCTTCCCGTCCGGCTGCGTGATCCGCGCCCGCACGTAGCGCTCCCCGCCGCGGAGCCGGTACGTCGCCCGCCCCGTCAGGAGCCGCTGCCGCTCCAGCACGCGACCGCCCGCCCCGACGAACTCGACCACCGCCCCGGCGGCCGCCGGCCAGACCGAGAGCGCGTCCTCCGCGACCGACAGCCGCCTGAGCCGCGCCCCGGTCGACGCGTACAGCCGCCCCCGGGCGAGCGCGCTGCAGATCGCGGCGCTCGACGCCTCGCGCGCGAACACCTCGACGAACCCGCGCCCCGGCCCCGCGGGCGGGCTGCTCGACCCGGGCACGAGCTGGTGCATGTCGTCCACCGCCACGCCCGCGATCCCCCACCCCGAGGCCCCGCCCGCCGTCAGCACCGTGTCCCACAGCGCCTCGTGCGACGGCCGCGTCGCGTCGCCGCGCGTGTGCACGTACGGGTGCCCGCTCCAGATCTCCAGGAGCTCCGCCCCCGCCGCCCCTCCCCTCCGGGCCGCCCCGAGCAGGTCGCCGGCCGAGAGCGCCCAGTCGAAGTTCGGATGGTTGATGAGCGCCACGCCCCCCTGGGCCCGCACGCGCCCGATCGCCCACCGGAGCGCCTCGCCCTTGGTCGCGAAATGCCCGCCGCCGATCGTCCGCCGCGTGCAGAGCGCGTTCACGTGCACGGGCCGCCCCTCCGCCGTCATCGTCACCTCTTCCCCCGGGACGACGGTGAAATCCGGCGCGCGCCGGAGCTCCTGGAACATCGCGGGATCGACGCGCTGGTTGTGGTCCGTCAGCGCCACGAAGGCATACCCGTGCTCGCGATACCAGCGGACGACATCCAGCGGCGCGCTGTCCCCGTCGCTGCGCGACGTGTGCGTGTGCAGGTTGCCGCGCTGGAACACCTCCACGTCGAGCCGCTTCTCGAAGCGCAGGGGGCGCGACGGCCCCTCCAGGCTGGGCGCGGAGGAGGCGCCCCGCCGGGAGCCGGCGAGCGCGAGGATCCCCGCCGCGCCGAGGAGCAGAAGAGCGAGCCAGCGTCCACGATGCCTCATGAGGCCGATCGTCAGTTTATACCGAAGGGCCCCACGAAGGGAACGCGGAACGGGCGCTGCCCCGCCGCCCAGCGCCGGTTTCCCGCGGAACTGGCGCTGCCCCGCCGCCCAGCGCCGGTTTCCCGCGGAACTGGCGCTGCCCCGCCGCCCAGCGCCGGTTCCCCGCGGAAGGAGCGCTGATCCGCCGCGCGCCGCGCGGCGCTCAGCCGTGGTCGTCGTCCTTCCCGATCCAGCCCTTGTGGCGGTAGTAGGTGAACAGCCCGAGGACGCTCGCCAGCATCAGGAGACAGACGAGCGGATAGCCGTAATACCAGTCGAGCTCCGGCATGTTGTACGGCGAGCTCTCGCGGTGGAAGTTCATCCCGTAGATGCCCGCGATCGCGGTGATCGGGAGGAAGATCGTCGAGATGATCGTGAGCACCTTCATGATCTCGTTCATCCGGTTCGACATCCCGGAGAGGTGGAGATCCATGAGCCCCGAGCAGAGCTCGCGGTACGTCTCGACCATGTCCATGAGCTGCACCGCGTGATCGTAGGTGTCGCGCAGGTGGAGCCGGGTGTCCTTGGTGATCATCGGGTTGTCCTCGCGGAGCAGCGTGTTCACGAGGTCGCGCTGGGGCCAGATGGCGCGCCGCAGCGTGAGCAGGTCCCGCTTGAGGTCGTGGATCGGCCTCGACATCGGGCTCTTCGCGGTCAGGACCTCGGTCTCCAGGTCCTCGATGCGCTCGCCGAGCCGCTCGAGCACCGGGAAGAAGCCGTCGATCACCGCGTCGAGCAGCGCGTAGGCGAGGTAGTCGGCGCCCCGCGCCCGCACCGCGCCCCGGCTGCCGCGGATGCGCTCCCGCACGACCTCGATGACGTCCCAGTCGGCCTCTTCCTGGACCGTCAGGACGAAGCTCCTGCCGAACAGGATCGCGATCTGCTCGGTGCGCAGGTGGCCGGCCTCGCTCGCCTGCGCCATCCGCGAGATGACGAGGATCTGCTCGCCCCCGTAGACGTCCGCCTTCGGCCGCTGGGGCACGTTGACCATGTCCTCCAGCGCGAGCGGGTGGACCTGGAAGATCTCGCCCAGCCGCTCGAACGTCGGCTTGTCGCCGAGCCCCCGGACATCGACCCATGTGATGGAGGGGCGGTCGTCCGTGAGGTAGGGGATACACTCCTCCACGCTCTGGATCTCCTTCTCGACCACGACCTCGGCGTCGTAATCGATGACGAAGATCCTCGGCCGCGCCGTGCCCTCGATGACGAGCGTCCCGGGCGGCGACGCCGGCGGCGGCTCGTGCACGAGCCGGTCGCGCCTGGGGCGCTGCGCCCGGGCGATCTCGGCCTTCTCGCTGGCCCAGGAGGTGCGCAGTTGCGGCTCGCTGCGCCGCGGCTCGGGAGGCAGGCTGGAGGTCGTGCGACTCGTGCTCGTCACGGGGCGGATGGTAGACCAGGTTGCCGCCGCATCGAGGGGCTCTCTGGCGCTCGCGCCGCGAAGCCCCGTGGCGTATGCTGCCGGATCGCTGGGGGGACGAACGGGCGCTATCCAGGCCGGCTCTTCCTCCCTGCCCTGCTGGCCGGGGGAGCTCCGTGGGGCGCGCCGGCCGGCGCTGCGCGCCGCCGCGCGCGTTGCCCGTCCGGAGGTCCATGGGAACGACCCTCGACATCGCGATCGGCCTCGTCAGCGTCTTTTTCCTGCTCAGCGTCCTCTGCTCCGCCATCTACGAGGCGCTCGCCGGCGTCTTCCGGCTGCGCGCGCTCAACCTGGCGCAGAGCATCGAGATCATGCTCGCGGATCGCGCGCTCGACCCGCACGTGCGCCGGACCCTCGCCGCCCGCGAGGGCGCGCTCCGCGAGGCCGCGCTCCGCGAGCCCGCGACGAAGCGCGCGCTCCGCCGGGCCGCGGAGCTCGCGCGCACCCGCCTGATGCCGGGGCCGCCCCCCTCCCCGCTGGCGGAGGCGCTCCGGCTGCACCCGCTGATCAAGGATCTCAAGTACGGCTGGGTGGGGCCGTCCTACATCCCGTCGCACGTGTTCGTGGCCGCGCTCCTCGACACGCTGCGGCAGATCGACTGGCCCGGCGCCCCCGAGGCGTCGCCCGCGCTGCCGCCGCCGGGCGCCGCCGCGGCCGCGCATTCGCCCCCCGGCGCCGCCGCGCCCGCCGCGCAGACGGAGGGCGCCACCGCCGCGCTGCCCGGCGCCGCCGCGGCCGCCGGGCAGACGGAAGGGGGTACGGCCACCGTGCTGCCCACCGCCGCGGCGCCTGCGCCTCCGACCGAAGGCGCCGCCGCGCCCGCGCCTCCGCCCGAAGGCGCCGCCGCGGCCCCGTCCGCGCCGGGCGGCGAGCCGGCGCTGCCGGGCTGCGAGCAGGACCCGCTCGACGACCTGCGGCGCCTCATCGCGCGGATGCCCGGGGAGAGCGATCTCCGGCGCGCGCTCGCCACCCTCGTCGACTGCACGGTCAGGGACGTGCGCGAGGCGAACGTGCGGCTGGAGCGGTGGTTCAACGACGCCATGGACCGGGCCGCCGGCCGCTACAAGCGCCGGGCGCAGCTCATCATCAGCGCCACGGCGCTCGTCCTGTGCGTGGGGTTCAACGCCGACAGCCTGAAGCTCGCCGGCGCCCTCTCGCGCGACGCGGTGGTGCGCGCGGGCATGATCGCGGCGGCGCAGGAGATGGCGAAGTCAGCGCCCCGCCCCGCGCCGCACCAGGGCGGCCTCGACCAGGACGAGGACGTGATGGCCGCGCTCTCCCAGGGCGGCAGCGCGCACAAGCGGCTCACCGGCCTCGACCTCGAGATCACCTGGGGCGTGGAGCCCCCCGCGGAGATGAGCTTCCCGAAGCTCTGGGGGGCGCTCTCGTCGCTCCTCGGCGAGGGCGTCGTCCGGTGGCTCCGCGGCGTGCTCGACCGGATCGTGAGCCCCGGCATCCTCATCACCGCGGCCGCGGCCTCGCTCGGCGCGCCGTTCTGGTTCGACCTGCTCAACAAGCTCGTGAACCTCAGGACCGTCGGCAAGAGCCCCGAGCCGTACGAGCCGCCGAAGGGCGGCGGCCCGGACGAGAGCGTGACGCGCTGATCCGGGCGCATCCCCGGTCGATTCCTCTCGTGCCCTCCCGATCCTTGCGATGGCGGGTCCTGCTCGCCAGCTCACCCGCATCCTGAGACGCACGAAGTGTGCGTCTACCAGTCGTCCGAAAACAGGCAGTCGTAAAGCGTCGCCTCCCCCAAGGGGCGGCTGTCCGTGGCCACATCGGGCACGATGATTCTTCCGACCTCCGGCGGCATCGGCTCGTATCCCCAGGTCGCCACGATCTCCTCGGCGATCCCCGCAGCATACGGCTGCTCGTCGGGCGACAGATCGAAGCTGACGTCCTGCCGTCGCTCTGGCTCCTCGGGTGGCGGCTCGACGAGCTCGGGCCTGACCAGCCTGATCAGCTTCCCGACCCATGCGGGCAGGACATAGACCGTATCATGAACGAAGATGGTGACAGCGCGAGGCGACGTCGCGCGGAGCGCCTCCCCCTCTTCGGTCTCCTCGACAGCATCAACCAGGCGCGATCTGTAGATAACATAATAAGGAACCAAATACTCAAATTCAAATTAATCATACGCCGATATTCACCGACACTCTCCGGAAGATAGAGAGCCCCGGAATAGCAGGCATCGAACCTCCCCGTCGCCAGATGGACCGACAAATTTTCGATAGCGTTCTCTGGAAACCGCTCACGCAGGCGCCGCAACATACCAAGCCACCGCTCGCAATCGGCCCCGGCTCGACGACGCGCGTCCTCCAGCCGTCGATTCTCTTCCGTTTGCATGCGGCCCAGCTCCTCGTACGGCCGCCCCCGAGGATAGTGGCCATACACGACATCGAACAGCTCTTCGATCGAGTGCTTCATGGCTGGGTAACCCTGGCTCCATCCACGCGCTCGCGGAGCCTGGCGTGCATTTCCTCCTTTAGCTTGATACAGTAGATCCCCTGTGGAATAGTGAGGTTTTCCCTCATCACCTTTCGCGTAGCTCTGGTCGCTACGCCGGCACTGATGCGCGCGGCCTCGTCTGCTGGAATATATCCCTGGGTTCTGTTTCGCACTGGCATCCCAAACGTCATCTGCGGACATTCCCAGAGCTCCGGAAGCACGTCGACCCACCGCTTGATCTTCAGACGAACGGAAGCCTGTTGCCAGCCTCCCGATGGGCCGGTCCCATAGTCCGTGATAGTCGTGACAGATCTCCAAATTGCCTGTTTGACGCGAGCGCGCGAATGCTTGCCTGGCTCCTGGCATCGGCGGCCCGTCCATCTCGCCGTGATGGCGCACGGACGATCCCAGCGCGCCCCGAGCTGCATCACGCCCCCGGTGCGCCAGCATCGCCCGCGAGCGCGGCCGTCGCGGGGCCGTCCGCCGACTACCGTTGACGGCGCTCTGGCGGCCGCGCGGACGGAGCTTCCCATGCGCCAGCGTCGCCCGCGAGCGCGGTCCGTGTCAGCGCTGCCCGTACGCTCTATAGGGTGGCTGGAGGCCGCTTTTCGCTCAGGCGGGAAATGGCTTGCTCGCACGCGCGATAGCCGTCGACCAGCCCGAGCGAGAGAGCATCAACCAGGTGGATTTCCAACCGTTATCGGGATGGGCTTCTCGAAGACGTACCGATCGCGGGCCGGGTCGCCCGTGGCCGGCTCGGGCCGGGGGACGCCCAGCACGTCGCAGAGCTCCGCGAGGAAGAGGTCCTTGTTGGCGCGCTCGGAGGCGCCCGAGGCGCTCCACTTCTCGACGAAAGCTGCAACGTCCATGGCGGAAGCGAGAGGGTAGCCCACGAACGCGATCGGCAGGAAGAGCCGATCGCTTCACGAGACGAGCGAGCCGTTGACCTGCGGGGCCTCGTGCTGGTACTTGACGTCACAGATGTTCGTCGGTCCTCCTTCGGCTCGCGCCGCAGGAAGTGACGCTCGAGCACGTCTAGCCGCGCAGCACGCCGACCAGCTCGCGGAACACCTCGCGGTCGATGCGTGTCTTGGACGCTGGGTCAGCGCCAGCGCCTCCCTGGCGATACGCAGCGGCTCAGCGTCGTGTGCGGACTCATCCCGCGCCGCCGGCCGTACGCCGAGACGCTTCTCCGGGTCGCCCACGGAGAGGAGCGCCTCCAGCTACCAGGTCGGCAGGTCGGCCATGGCCTCCAGCACCTCATGCGCCGCGACCTGCGCCTCCAGGATCGAGCCGACCCGCGCGCGGAGCATGCCGAACGGGCTCGGGGGGAGGACGGCATGACGCACGTACGCGCTCTTGAGGTAGTGCGACACACGACGCCGGCGGACGCCGTAGAGCCGGGCACGGAGCGCCGCGTGCAGCTCGGCGTTGGAGGCCGGCCGGTACATGCCACGACACATCGAGCGCCGGGCTGCCAGCACGATGCCCTGCTCCACGTCGGGGCGGTCGCGCTGCGGCACGCGCTGGTTGCGCCCGGCCACCCGGTGGGCGGCAGCAACGCCGAGCGCACCGACGCGATCCTCGGTCCAGCGAAGCGCCGGCCGCGGCTCGATCCGCAGGTGCAATCACAATGCGAACACATCTGCGACTTGGGTCACCGTTGACGCCGCCTTGCTGCTGAGAGAGCGGTGTGCTCACCGGGATGTGGAGGAAGACATGGGATATGGCTTGGAACGGAAGGCGAGCGCGCTCGTGCTGTGCGGCGGGCTCATGATGGTCCTCGCGTCGGCGTGCGATTTGTCCTACACCTGCGACACAGTGGAGCCGGGAGGTGGGGGTGATGAATACCCGACAGGATCCGTAGGGGCGGGAGATTTCCCGAGCAACGGTGAAGAAGACGACGGCGGAGGCGAAGAAGTGGGCAGTGAATCGTCCGCACTGATGGCAGGCTGCACGCCAGTCCACGCATGCACCGAGCGCTACGAAAAATGTTATGACATTGGTGGACACTGCACGCGTAGGGGCGTTTATGGTCATGGCATTACCCTTTGCGAGATCTGCCGCGACGACTGCCAACTAGACAGACCGTACACATATGAGGCTTGTTTCAGGTGCGGATTTTAAGGAACATGGAGAACACCCCGACTCTTCTGAGTGGAACGCACGTCACCTTCGACCTGCCAACAGCGGAGCGTCTGGTAAACCTCGGTGCCACCAACATCGTGCGTGCACATGAAAACCTTCTCATCGGACCGAGCCATAGGGATCCCCTGGAGCACACCCGGGTGCGCGAAGCGTGGTTTTTTTCGTGTGAAGAGTGTTCGGACAAAGACGATTCAGGCGAAGGCTTCGATCGGCTTTACTCCTCCGATGTCCGCTGGGAGCCGCCCATTGTCTTGTGGGCATCCGAGAGCCTGGACGACCGGGTGAACCTCTGGCGGATCTGTAGCTGGCTGCGGCACCTGGGAATCGCGCACAACGACGTCCTCGTCCTCGAATTCGAGCTCGTATTCGGCACAGCGAAGAGATTTCCAGGACCACCGAGGATACCGCCGTTCAACTGCTCGGCGTCGGCGGCCAACCACCCGGACGACATCCTTCTGGACCGTCTCGGCAAGGCCCGCCCCTGGGCACAGGAACGCTATGATCGTGCCGTTCGTCTCTGGGACAGCTACGTCGATGAGAACCCCTTGCCGTTCGCGGAGATCTGCGTGCGCGGCGTCGAGGGATTTCCAGAGCTTGCCCCCTTGTGGGGGCTTCTGTCTTGCTTTTTTCCACGAAGGATTACGGATGGCCCCCTGCGCCTCAGCCGATACGACGACCTCCTGTTGACCATCCTGTCGACCGAGGCGTGGCAGGCACCAGTGCGTGTGATCTGCGACCGATCCCAGCTCGGCGTGGACTTGCGGGATCTCGTCTCCTGCACAGGGGACCTGTTCTTGGGAGATCGTCTGGCCCAGTGGGCACGACACGACTCGGGCGCCGCTGTGGAGCGCGCTCCCGGTCCGAAACCACCTGGCCACCCGATGCTCTCGAAGGTCTATCGCCTCACCGAACGTGGACAGCAGCTCCGGGACGAGGGGCTCGATCGACTCACGGACGCGCCGAGCCTGCCCATCGCCGGGACCGAGGCGTACTCGGCTTCAGCCCCCTGGGTGCTGCTCGACGATGGCCGGCTCGCTCGGTTGTAAGGGGTGATAGCGCTCCGCCCGAGGCGGGCGGCGGAATGCGCCCGCCTCGGTGGGCTAGAGCGACAAACGGGTTGAACCCCCCTGAAAATGCAGAAATTCGAACCGCCAAGGCGCCATGGACGCCAAGGAGAGAATCAATTCTTGGCGTCCTTGGCGCCTTGGCGGTTGATCTCTCGCTTGTTCAACGTGATCGGTGCTCTAGGAGGCGGGACGACTCATGATCTCGGCCGGTCGCGAGCCGTTCACGGCGACGCCGCTGCGGGCTCCTCGTCGACCTCTTCCTCGTCGGCCTCTTCCTCGTCGACCTCCTCCGCGCCGGCTTCTTCCTCGTCGGCCTCCTCCTCGCCGACCTCCTCCTCGTCGTCCTCCTGCTTCCCCGCGGCCTTGACGACGCGCGACTGGAGCTTCGGGGTGACGTCCTCGAAGGCATCGCCGAAGAAGTAGTAGCCGATCTTCCGCAGGTGGGCGTGGCGCCGGACCAGGAGCGTCCAGAGCCGGTCGCGCATCGCCTCGGCCTCGCCGCGCTGCTTCGCGGCGGGCCGGCGGGCGCCGTCGGGGGTGAGGTTGTCGAGCAGCCACTCGCTCGCTTCCCGCAAGAGGTCGAACTCCTCCCGCGTGAAGGGGTGTTTCCCCCGGAGCGCCTCCGCGTGCTCGTCGTACAGATGGGCCAGGGCCATGCCGTCGCTGGCCATGTCGTACTTCCCGGAGCCGGCGCGGATCTCCGCCACGACGTCCCTGGGCAAGAGCCCTCGCCTGGCTAGGGTCTCGGCGAGCGACAGCATCGGCTCCCGGAGCTCGGCCACCGCCTTGAGCTTCGCCTCGATCTCGCGGTTGCTCGCCGGCCTGGCGGTGACGCGCGTCGAGGCGAACACGAGCGCCCGGCCGAGATCCGGCAGCGCGAGCACCTCATCGAGCGGCAGCTCGGGCAGCGCCCGGCGGACCCGCGCCGGATCGGCGCAGGTCGCCGCGACGCCCTGCTTCACGTTGGCGAAGGCGATCCGGACGTCGGCGCGACAGAGCTCGACCTCCCGGTCCGGAAGCGCAAGGGCCTCCGGGGCGAAGCGCTTGTAGCAAGCGCGGTAGGAGTGCTTCTCCGCGGGAGGCGACGCAGGCGCCTTCCCCGTGTCTTTGTTCTTGGTCTTGGCTTTGGCCATCCTGAAGGTGTACCGCCGCCGGGCGCGGCCGTGACCTGGCTTTCATTGAAAGCAAGAAAGCAACGCGCAGGTGCTCGGCAGGAACGCCTCGCACCGCCCCGCTCCGGTGCGCAAGTCCATCAGCATCCCGGACTGTGAACGCGCGGGCACACGTAGTGTCATTTCGCATGCTCTCCTGTAAACGCTCGGGCACACGTAGTGTCATTTCGCATGCTCTCCTGTAAACGTTCGGGCACACGTAGTGTCATTTCGCATGCTCTCCTGTAAACGTTCGGGCACACGTAGTGTCACTCCGGCAGGTGCCGGGACAGCGCGCCGATCGCGCGGCCCCGCGGTCTTCGCGGCGGCTCTCGTTCCGTCCATCCCGGATCCCTGAGGAGACGACTTCGCCAGCGCGAACCGTTGCGATCTGCCGGCCGCCCCGGGCTCTCAGGGGAGCGTGACCCGGCTCGGGACCCCTCGGAAGCCATGTCGCCAATGCGAGCCCAACCGGCGGGCAGCGCGCCCGTCCTGTGCGTCGGGTTCAACCGGAGCACCAGCGCGGACTACCCGTGCACATCCGGGCTCCTCGCGAGCTTGTAGATTTGCGCGGCCCAGGACAGAACCGCATGCGCAGCGCGGGCGGCGGGGTCCTTGGCGCCCATCGCATCCAGGATCGCAAGCACCCGACGTCGACCCTCCTCGTCGCCGTCGACCCAGTGATTCATCGCCTCCTCGAGCGGCGCGATGCGGCAGATCGGCGCGCGGGTCTCAGCCACTTCAGGCTCGTTCCGACGCCCAGGGGTCGCCTCGTCCAGGACCCGTCGAGCGAACGTCAGCAGGGCCGTCGCCACCTTGCCGGCCGGAGCGCTGTAATACGCATCGAACCCCTCCTCGATGAGCGCCTGCACATGCCCCTTGCTCAACGGAACGACGCGCCACTCCATCTGCTGAACCAATGACTTGAGCCTGGATCTCTGGTCGTCGGATTCCACTCATCCTCCCTCGAGCTGTCCCCTGGGCTTGCCCTCCTGGCCCTCCGATGGCCTTCCGGATGCAGCGCGCGCTCCCAAGCGCAGCCCGCTCCCATCGAACGCGTGTCGCAGCTAGGCTGCGCCATGGCTCCCCACGCCCGGCAGGGTCGTGTTCAGCGGTGAGCCCTCGACGTCCTCCCCATCGGATCCGCGTCCAGGGCTGGAGCCGCGCTCTTCATGCTTCAGCGGGAAGCTCGTCAGGTTGACGGCACGACGCGCGAGCTCGGCTCCCGCCCCGGCGCGAGCAGGGAGCGGCGACCGCAGCCGCGGCTGGGGCGGCTGCGGGAGCCTTGCCCGTGGGCTCCCGGCAGCGAGCTCCAGCGATGGCACCACGGGCGGGGGGACATCGAGCGCACGAGGCGGCATCGCGGGGGGACTTGGCGGCACCGGGATCGACGTGGACAGCGCCGCCGGGCGCGCCGAGCTCTCGCGCCGGGCGCGGGCGATGGGCTCACCGCGCGGGATCACCACGGTGTCGTCCGCGTCCGTCCGGTGGTCCTCGTGCAGCCGCCACAGGCGCTCCCAGTACCGAGCAGGCGTGGCCGTGAAGGCCTCCAGCTGCGCGGCCAGGCCGGGCGTGATGGGCAGATCGCTCCTCAGGAGGCGCTCCAGATCTCGCGGTGCCAGCCCGGTGCTGTCAGCCAGCTTCCGATGCCAGCCGGGCACGGTGGCGCAGAACGCCTCGAGGATGCGGCCTGGCCGCGGGGCGGGGCGCGCGTGGACGTCGGTCGTCGCGGCGATGAGCGCGTCGACATGGCAGTCCAGCAGACGACGGGTTCGGTCCCGCTCCCGCTCGGCCCTCTCCTTCGCCTCGGTGAGCGCTGCCGCCTCGTCCTGATGCGCCTCCTCGCGCGCCTCGCGGAGCCCGCGCTCGCGCCCCATCGCCTCGCGCGCCGTGACCGCGAACCCGATCGCGACGCACGCCATCATCGCGAGGACGACCGGCGATACGAGCCACAACGCACCCAGCATGTCTTCCATGATCCATCGCCTCCTGGACGTGAGCATCCCTGTCCGACAAGGCGGATCCCCGCCCTGCGCTGCCCGAGGACAGCGCCGTCGTCCGCCCCTGCTCGGCTGTCGATGGACAGCCGACGATTCAGCGAAGCTGCCTGAGCATCTCCTCGCGCTCCCCGGCGAGCCACCCTCGCGGGAACTCCTGCGCGTGGGCTTCGAGCAGCCGGCGCGCCTCGAGGTCCGCCTCCGCGGTGTGGTCCTCGAAGGCCCTTCGGGCTCGGCGGATCAAGCTTTTCTCGCGCGCGCTGATGGCTTCCGGCCTCGAGATCGCCGGCGGCGGGGCGCCGCGGGATGCCGCGATCGACGGCGCGTGCGGCCTGCTCGCCCTGGCGCCGGCCTGCACGTCGTCCCGGTGCTCGGCGAGCGGCGCCCCGTCGCTCCCTGGGGGCGCAGCGACGGGTCCCCCAGCGCGTCCGTCGCTCGGCGCCGCCGGGCGCGGCACCGGAGCCTCCGCCGCCGGGCGCGGCACCGGAGCCTCCGCCGCCGGCTCGGTCCGATGTTGTTCATCGACGGCCGAACGGAACCACCACGAGAAGCTCGACGGGAAGATCAGCTCCGTGACGACGGCGCCCGCGATGGCGAGGGTTGCGCCCTGGAACACGATCCTCCAGCGCCAGCGGCCCAGGGAGCTGACCCAGCCCTCGCGGCGGTAGAGCCCCAGCGGAGCGACGCAGGCGGCGTCGTCCCATCCGCGCGAGCGTTGCTGCGCTCTCCAGCGTTGCGTCACCGCCTCGAGCTGCTCGAGCGCGCGACGGTGCTGCGTCTTCACGGCCTCGGGGTGGAGACCCAGCTCCGCGGCGATCTGGGCGAGCGGGATCCCCTCCAGGTCGTGCTTGATCAAGACGTCCCGGTACTTCGGGTCGACCTGGCCGACGAGGCGGCGCATCAACGCTTCCCGCTGCCGAGCACGGAGGAGCTCTTCCGGCGTCGGCTGCTCCGCCCGGATCTCGCGCTCCTCGAACGACGTCAGGACCTCGCCCCGACGGCGCGCATCACGGACATGATTGCGCGCCCGGTTGCACGCGATCGTGACGCGGTACGGCGCGTCATCCCCGTCCGGCCCGATCCCCCGGTTCGCCTCCAGCGCGCGCAGGAGCGCGTCCTGCGCCACATCTTCGGCATGTCGCGCCGGCACCCCATGACGCCTCGCGAGGCGCCGGAGGAGCTCGAAGGTGCCCGAGAGGCCCGATGGCTTGCCCACGCCCGTAGCACACCTGAGCGGGGCTCTCGGGGTCGGCAAAGTGCACGGACGAGCCCACTTCGGTCGGACAATGTAGGACAGATCGCCGCTTCCCGCCGTGATTCGGCCACGAGATCACCGGCGCACGGAGCGGACGGACCCATTCCACCATCCGACCACGAATTCTCGACCAAACGGCTATCTTGCGGCGCTTTGTGCCGGTTGACACCGAGCGTCGGGCGTCAGTACCGTCCCCCCATGCGTTGCGGTGCGCACCTGCTCGTGATTGGGCTGGCGGCTTTCGCGTCCACGGGCTTGGCCGGTGCGGCCAGCGCAGAAGAACCGTATCCATTGCCAGGACAGAGCGACCGTTCCACGGTCAAGGACCATGTCCGGCGTGGCCGTCGAGCGCGCGAGGCCGGGCGATGGAACGAGGCATACGCCGCTTACAGGGCAGCGCTCGAAGCAGCCACCCCGCCGTCCAGCACGGAGCGAGAGCGCGCGGAGATCGCCGGCGAGCTCGGCCTATGTGAGCTCGCATTGCGCAAGTACCGCGATGCGGCCGAGCACCTGGCCTGGAGCCTTGAGCAACGTGAGGCGCTGCCGGTTGCGCAGCAGAAACGATTCGAGCAGGGACTGCGCAAGGCAGCGCCGCATGTCGCGACACTTTATCTTTCCGTCGATCCGCCGGACGCCGAGGTGCTCATCGACGGCGAGCGCCTCGGCCAGGCCGCGCGGACCTACAGGCTCTTCTTCGAGCCGGGTCAACACATGGTGCGGGCCCGGGCGCCGGGGCGCGAGGAAGCGTTTCATTCGTTCGGGGCTGTGGCCAAGACCGAGTACAACGTCACGATGCATCTACCGCGCGCGGCGGCGGGGGCGGTGAGCAGCGAAAAGGAGGGCGCGCCGGGATCCCCGAAGGAAGCGCCGTTGGCCCCGAGCGCTCCGGCGGCTGCGCGCACGGGGCCTCCCAGCCGGTGGGCTTTCTGGCCGGGGACGGCGCGGATCGGCGGCATCGCGGTGACGACGGCGACGGCGGCGGCCGGCGCGGTCTTTCTCCTGCGCGCGCATGTCGTCCATAGCAATCTGCGCGAGGGAGACGTCGTGCGTCGCGCGCAGGGGTGGACGTCGCACACCTGCCGGGAAGCGAGCGCCCCGGCGGCGTGCGCCGACATTCGCGATCAGGTGAACGAGCGAGACCTGTTCGCCACCCTCGGCAAGGTGTCGCTGGTGACGAGCGCCGTGTTTGGCGTGGCAACGGCGGCCTCTTTTTTCACGGAGGTCGCGGTCTTCGGTGGCGGGCCGAGCGCCGCTGGCGTCCGCGTCGTCCCCATGGCAACGAGCGAACGGGCGGGCGTGCTCCTCGAAGGAGCCTGGTGAGGCGGAGGCGAGATCATGCGTTCTAGATCCACGGGTCGAGGGGTCCTCCGCTCGCTGGCATCCATCGCGCTCGGTCTGGCCGGAGCGGCCAGCAACACGGGGTGCTACTCGGATAGCTGCGCGGACGCCTACCTGTGCGAGATTCCGCCGCCGGAGCCGTCTCCTTGTGATGGGGATCCGGCGACAGCGGGGGCGCTCGACCTGTGCGGGGTGTTCGTCAGCGAGGAGGGCGACGACAACAGCCCCGGCACGAAGGACGCGCCGGTGAGGACGTTGCAACACGCGATCGGGCTCGCGGCGAGCGGTCGAAGGCGCGGCGAGGCGCCGACCCGGCGCGTGTACGCGTGCGGCGGGTTGTTCGAGGAGGCGATCACGCTCCCTTCGGGGGTCGACCTCTGGGGCAGCCGTCGCTGTGATTCCGGCGGCGATTGGTCGTATGACGGGTCGTTCGGCGGGCCGAATGAGCTCACCGTCATCGCACCGCCCGCGGGGATCCCGGTGCGGGTCCTCGGGGGCAAGAGCGGTGCGGTCCTCGCGGGGGACGACGCGATGTCCATGATCTTCGGCGTGCGGGCCAAGGCGGCGGATGCGTCCGCGAGCGATGGCAAGTCGTCGATCGCGATGATCCTGAGCGCCGGGGCCAGGGCGATCGTGCGGGCGAGCGACATCCTCGCAGGCGATGGCAAGGATGGAGAGCCGGGCGAGGACGCGTCGAGCTTCCGCGCGAGGTCCGGCGTGGTGGGGAACAACGGCGCGGACGCCTGCACCGCGGACGTGGCGCCGGGCGCCGCTCCGGTCGTGACCGTGTGCGGCGATGGCATCGAGTCGACGGGTGGCTACGGGGGCGATGGAGGCCTCGAGACGGGCGGCGACGGGACGTCAGGACTGCCGGAACCGGTCGGTACTCCGGAGAACCGCGGCCTGCCTGGCAGGGGAGCGTCCAGCATGCCGTGCACGCCAGGACTGAACGGAGCCGCCGGCGCCGATGCAGAGCACGCAGCCGGCGCGGTGGGCGCTGGCCTCCTGGACGTCGACGGATGGGTCGGCGTGCGCGGAGAGGACGGGAAGAAGGGCGGCGTCGGTCAGGGCGGCGGCGGTGGTGGTGGCGGCAAGGGGCGCGACTCCACCATGAACGCGTGTCCGGCAGGTCGGCCCCAGGGCGGTGCTGCCGGCGGGTCGGGCGGCAGCGGCGGTTGCGGGGGCAAGGGGGGCCAGGGGGGCGACTACGGCGGCGCGAGCATCGCGATCGTGGCGTTGCAGGGGAGCGAGCTGACAGTCGGGGCCGGCAGCACGGTCCTCGGGGCGAAGGGCGGCGATGGCGGGGTCGGCGGAACGGGCCAGTGGGGCGGCCTTGGCGGCGGCGGCGGCCGAGGTGGACGCAGTCTTTTGACTGACACGGCGCGAGGGTGCGACGGCAGAGCCGGCGGCAACGGCGGCCGCGGGGGCGATGCCGGCGGCGGTCTCGGGGGCCATTCGCTCGGCATCGGATCCGTGGGCGCCTCCGTGACCATCGCGCAGGATGCGACGGTCTCGCCCGGACAAGCCGGTAAGGGGGGCCGCGGCGGAAATACAATCCAGGAAAGCGGCGCCGGCCAGGGGGAAGAAGGGATTGCGCTGTTCTGGTACCGGTTCGATGCGCCAGCCGTGGAACCGCCTCGATGAACCGTCCCGTATTGACATCGCACGTCAGGAGACGCACATGAAAGAGAGCGCCGCAGCGACCTTGGTCCTTCTGCTGTCCCCGTGGGCGATCGGCTGCGGAAATGCCCACGGCGTGAACGACCCTGGCGTGACGCTTTGTGAAGGCACCTCGTGCGAGGACGAGCCGCCCCCGGAGTCGGTCTGCATCGAGCGCGTCGCCGCCGACATCCTCGACGATGGGTGCGGCGTGTTCGTCGCCGGAAACTACGGTGGCGGCGACGACAGCAACCCCGGAACGAAGGCGAAGCCGGTGTACACCATCGACCGTGCCATCGAGCTCGCGCGCGCAGGACGAGGGCGCGTGTTCCTCTGCAACGAGGGGTTCATCGTGAATCAGATCAGGGTGCCCTCCGGCGTGGATCTCCGCGGGGGCTTCCACTGCCGGAAATGGGTGCGCGACCCCATGCGCCCATGGACCCTGTTCAACCACAGGGCGGTCCACGGCCCCGTGGTGATCGTCGAGCCCGCGGGCCCCGAGGACATCGGGGCCGCGGACGGGGTGTCGACGATCGCCGATCTCCACATCCCATCATGGGGCCCGGTCGGCGTGCTCGTTCAGTCGAGCACGGCGGTGGAGATCCTGCGGAGCGAGATCTCCGCCAACGCAGGAGAGGGAGGCATCGATGGTGAGCGGTGGCCGCACCTCCAACCGGACGGACCGGATGGCATGTTCGGTGGGGACGCGTGCTCGTCGACCATCGTCGCCGGCGGGCCTGCGCCCGTGAACCGGTGCGAGAGCGGGCACACGAGCGTCGGCGGCAAGGGAGGCGATGGGCTGCCCGACAGCGCCGAGGATGGAGGCGACGGGGAGCCTGCCTATGCGTCGCCCTCGCGCGGCGGTCTCGGGGAGCGGGAGAACCAGAGTTGCTCCACCGGATTCCCTGGGGGCCCGGGGGCTCCGGGAACACAGGGCGCGCCCGGCACGGGCATCGGACGCCTCACCGAGACCGGATGGGAGGGCGACACGGGGGGCGATGGCACCTGGGGCACGCCGGGCCAGGGCGGCGGCGGCGGTGGCGGTCGCTGGGGTGGGCTCGCCCGGTGCGGCGTGGCCTCCCAGGGAGGCCCAAGCGGAGGCTCGGGCGGGGCCGGCGGTTGCGGAGGCCGCGGGGGCCGCGGGGGTGCGAACGGACAGCCGTCCATCGGCGTCCTCGCGCTCCACGCCCGGGTGACCGTGCGCGACACGAAGATCACGACCGATTTTGGCGCCTCGGGCGGCGACGGCGGGCCACCCCAGGACGGCGGCAGAGGCGGCAGAGGCGCACCGGGCGGAACGCTGCGGGATGAGCTCGCCGCCTGCTCCGGCGGCCAGGGCGGCGATGGCGGGCCCGGCGGCTACGGCGGCCCAGGTCGCGGCGGCGACTCGATCGGCATCGCCTACCTCGACGAGGACCAGCTCACGCTCGAGGGCGTCACCTTCGAGATCGGATTGCCGGGCCCGGGCGGCACGAGCTGGAACCACGATGGCAGCACGACGGTGGGAGAGAGCGGCGAGGCCCACGAGACGCTTCGGTTTCCTGAATAGCCGCGGTCACATCACGGGACGACAGCGCGGAGCTCGCACGACGGTTATGAGGAGGCTTTGGGGTCCGAGTCCACGAGCCCACTTGCCAGAAAGCTCGAGGCCCAAGCGACCATGGAGACTGGCGGCTCTCCTTCACCATCCCACCCAGCGACCAGCGCTTCGAGCTCGCGGATGGCAGCTTCGAGCTCGCGCTTGGAAGCGATGCCGCGGGGAGTCTTCGGCGGATCCATGAGCACCCGAATTTTCGCAAGCACTCTCATTACTTCATCTTTGCGCAGGACCCCATCTGTTGTCACCCCCCCGAAAAAGGCTCCCCGCGCTTGAGCCTCCTGTACCTCTGGCGTCAGCGTCCACAAGATGCGGTGGAGTGACGCGAGCACCTCGAGGACGGCGACGAATCGCCCTGTCAGGCTGCTCGCATCGACGTCTACGCCAGGTGTCCGCACTTCACATGGCGAGGAGGGCACCCATTCAGCACCGGCCGTAAAGAGGCAGTCATAGAGTCTAGCGTCACCGACAGTCGGTAAGTTCACCGTCACGTCCGGCACGAGCACGACGCCGATCTCAGGCGGCATGCGTTCACAACCGAAGGTCGCTTCAATGTCGCGGGCGATCCACTCTACATACGGCAGCTCGTCGGCCGACAGCTCGAAGTCAATAAACGATTCATCGAACGTGACACTCATTAGCCTTTCTTCATCGGAATTCAACACGAGCCCCGGGTCGCGCGGACTTTGTGAAACGAAGAACATTATGCCGCCAACGACAGTCCTAAATCTCTCTGGCCGCCTCACAAACTGGACCCGGCGGTAACCATAGACAATATAGTAAGGAGCGAGGAAACTAATTTTGAACCATAATGTTCGACCGGTTGCTGCCAGAGAAAATGAAAAAGAGTAGCAAGCGTCCAAGCACCCCGTAGGCAGGTGCAGCGAATCGTTCATGACATGGCTATCAGGGAATCGCCCTTCGATCCGACGCAGCAAGGCGGGCCAACGTTCGTCCGCTGCCGCGCGCCGCCGCGCGGCGACCAGACGGCCGTACTCCTCGGTTTCCTTGTAGCGCTGAATGTCGGCTTGCTCGATCCCGCCAATCCCACGTGGGTAATATCTGTAGACAACGTCCAGCAGATCTCTAACACTGTGCTTCATAGCCGTACCGCCTCCGCCTTGAGTTCGGGCGCGAATGTTCTCTTCCTTCTCCGTCCCATCCCTGCCTCCTATTAACCCCGGGGGCGTCTGGGGAAGTAGGGGAGGATCAATTCATAAGTCTGGCACCGAGGCCCTTGTAATTTTCATCCTTCTCAAACCGTCGGCGCATCTCACCCTTGAATTTCTCGCAGAACACACCAGGCGGAAGATCGGTGATCCCTTCTTCATAAAACCTTGCAGCTATCTGATTCACCAGATCGGAACTGATGAGCGCTGCCCTCTCCGCCGAGATATCCCCCCAAGCCGCAGATCGCAATGGCATCCCGATGTGAACCATACACGCGTCGACGCCTCGGACATTTCGTCTGAACACCAACCCCGCCTTCGCCTCCTGCCAACCGCCTGCCACGGTGCCGTCGTAGGCTACGATCGTAACAAACTGAAACATCGACGGTTCGAACACCGAAATGTTGCAACCCATTTGCGGAGCGCCGCTCTGCTGGCAGGGATCTGGCGGGCTCGTCGGGCTAGCAGTGGGCCTCTCCGAGCTGTCGCTCTGGCTCTCCTCGTCGTCGTCCGTTTTGTTGCACTGGATCTTCCGCCCGCTGCCATCTCGCGGGCCGTCCGGCGGCGCGTCGCCGAAGTCCCCGGATGCGGAGGAGGTGTAGATGGGAACGGGCGGTCCGACTGGGCCACCTGCACCTGCACCCCCTTCCCACTCCTCGCGGGGATAGCAGTCTCCTACCGTCCAGTTGCATGCCGTTAGGAACCAGATGGCGATAGCCAGAATCGGTAGCAAAATTCTTTTTGCGTTCATTTCACACTCCATCGAAGCACGGGGCCGGCGACAACGAGCACCGACACGTAACCTGGGAGCACAAGGCTGCTCCCGCCGATCCAGTCCACGTTCGCGCTTACCGACACGCCGAGCGGTCCGGCAACGTACGCGGTGGTTTGCGCATGCGCGCCTGCCGCCATCCCGGCAACGTGCCCACACAAGACACTTCCGCATGCCGGCATGTAGTAGATCGCAAACGATGGGCCCACGCTGAAATCGCCATTCTTCCAACCAACTCCGAGCGCGACCATGGCGCTGTTGTAGACACCGGCCCCACCTATCTGAATTGGCGGCACGACGCTGAGCAGATCGTGAACATGAAGCAGGATGTTGCTCTTGATGCGCCACGATATTCCCGCATGCGGGCTGACCGCGAGGCGGGTCGCGGTGCCAGCCTGGATCCACCCCAAGCCAATTCCGGCGCTCAGCTCCGATGCGTCGGCCTGCGCCGGAACGGCACCGAGAACGAATGCGAGCCCTGTCGCCGATAGGATCTGCCGGCCTGTCGTCCTCATCGATCCCCTCCCCTCTTCCGCAGGATGCGAGCAACGTGGCGACGCGGGCCATTCTTCTGATGGCAGGATTCGAGGTCAAACGGAAGTTAGCCGAGAGCACCACGATGGACGTGGGTCGGACCGTCCAGAGCGTGCGCCAGTGCGCGGCTGCCCGCGCGGCTCGCGCGAGCGCTTGCTAACCCGCTGGCGCCGGCTGCCGGTCGGGGCCGCTGGGGCACGCCGGGGCAGGGCGGCGGCGGCGGCGGCGGTCGCCGGGGCGGGCTTGCCGTGTGCGGCGTGGCCTCCAAGGGAGGCGCCGGCGGAGGCTCAGGCGGGGCCGGCGGTTGCGGAGGTCGCGGGGGCCGCGGGGGAGCGAACGGACATCCGACCATCGGCCTCCTCGCGCTTCACGCCCGGGTGACCGTGCGCGACAGCGTGATCACGACGGTCACCGGCGGCTATGGCGGCGACGGCGGGCCCCCCCAGGAAGGCAGCCGAGGCGGTCGAGGCGCACCGGGCGGAGCGCCGGGGGATGAACTCGGCGCCTGTTACGGCGGCCGGGGCGGCCAAGGAGGGCCCGGCGGCTACGGCGGCCCGGGGCGCGGCGGCGACACGATCGGCATCGCCTACCTCGACGAGGACCAGCTCACGCTCGAGAACGTCACCATCGAGACCGGGCAGCCGGGCAAGGGCGGCACGAGTTGGAACCACGATGGCAGCACGACGGTGGGAGAGAGCGGCGAGGCCCACGAGACGCTTCGGTTTCCCGAATAGCCGCGGTCACGCCCCGGGAGGACGGCGCGGATCTCCACGTCGGCTACGAGGACGCCCCGGGATCCGCGCCCGCGAGCCAGTTATCCAGGAAGCTGGAGGCCCAAGCGACCATGGTGGCCGGCGGTTCGCCTTCACCGTCCCACCCAGCGACCAGCGCTTCGAGCTCGCGCGTGGCGGCGTCGAGCTCGCGCTTCGCAGCGATGCCGAATGAAGTCTTCGGCGGCTCAAGGAGCACGCGAATCTCCGCAAGAACCTCTACCACATCCTCTTTGCGCAGGACTCCATTCGTTTCGACTATGCAGTAACAAGAACCGCGCTGCATCTCTGGCATCAAAGCCCACAAGATGCGATAGAGCACCGCGAGCACGGTAAGCACCGCGACGACCGACTCTGTCAGGTTGCTCTCTTCGATCCGGACGCCGGGTGCCGGCACATCAGACGGCGATGGCTCCACCCACATGTGATAGTCCGTGAACAGGCAATCGTAGAGTCTAGCCTCCCCTGGGAGACGCAGGCCCGGCATCACGTCCGGCACGAGCATGGTCCCGATCTCCGGCGGCATGCGTTCGCAACCGAAGGTAGCTTCGATGTCGCTGGAAATCCACGCCGCGCACGGCTGCTCGTCGGGCAAGAGATCGAAGGTGGCGTACTCCCTCCTGATGATGGCGAATTTTTGGCTATCGTCCGGACGCGAGACGAACCTCGGATCGAGCGGGCTGCGCGGAACGATGAAATGTAGACCTCGAAAGTCGACCGAGAAGGACTCCATCGTTTGCTTCACGATATCGACCGTGCTCGAGCTATGGACAATGTAGTAAGGAACCAAAAAGCTCACGTGAAACCACAGCACTCGCCCCGTGGACTCCGGCATATCGATCGCAAAAGAGTAGCAGGCGTCGCTGTCGCCGGCGGCGAGATAAAGCGAATGATTCATGAACCTACCAGGAAATCCGTCTTCGAGGCGACGCCGCATGGAGCGCCATCGCTCTCCCTTCGATGCCTGGATCCGCGCGGCCACGAGTCGGTCGTGCTCCTCCGTGTGCCTGCAGCGCTCGACGTCGATATCGCCATCATCGGTGATCCCGACCCCACGGGGATAGTATCGATAAATAATACCAAACAGCTCATCGATGCTGTGTTTCATAGAATCACAATCATGAAACCGATGTGTCTGCTCCGTCCATCCCATAGCGTGCTCGGCCATGCAGGCGGCGTCCACCCAGGGGAACCGCTACGGATCCACCCAAGTCCACACGACCGAGAAGAGACACACGTAGATCGTCGCCTCGCCCATCGGCGCCCCGTCCATCTCCACATCCGGCACCACCTCATTACCAAGCTCCGGCGGGATCGTCTGGTAGCCGTGGTATGTGACCTCGATCTCTTCTGCGACCGCCGCCGATATCGCGTCGGGCTCGCCCCTGTCGTGGATCCCATAATAGGGCCCAAGGAGGCTCACGTGGAAGCTGAGCGAAGCCCTCCTTCTGAGCGAAGGAGCGGGCTCGAAGTCCTTGGGGCGATAGATGCGGGCCGAGTAGGCGGGATCAACCCCTCCCGCGAACAGGTTGAGCGACTCGTTTTGAAGGCGGTATCGATCCCCCAGACGGCGAATCATCGCTTTCCATGTTGGGTACTCCGCTCGCCCGCGGTTCGCGGCTTCCACCAAGCGGCGGTGCTCCTCCGTGTCGTCGTAGAAGGGCTCGTTGGGAGGCACGTAGATGCGATCGAAGTTGCGCACGCCCCGCGGATAGAAGCGGTAGACGACATCGAGCAGCTCGGCTCGAGACACCATCATCATTTCGTCACCCTGGCGCCGAGGTCCGGGTACCTGAACTTAAACGCAGCGTCCGCATTGTCGATAAACCTTCTACAGAAGATCCCCGGCGGTAGTTCATAGTCCCTGCGCATGTTGTATGCAACATACTCCGTAATTTCTTCACTGAGGCTGGCTGCACGTCCCGGATCGATTAGTTCCATCTCCTTGGTCCGGATCGGCATTTTGATGGTGAACGCACAGTACCAGGTGTTGGTGCCGCCCGGAACATCAGCGTGCTCGAACTTCAGGTTGGCCTTGGCCTCTTGCCACCCGCCGCCTTCGTCCTTGCCGTCATCCTTGACAATGGTGACGAACCGGAATTCCGACGGATCGAAATCTACGTGTATGAATTGAGCCATTCCAGGCGGACACTTCGAGCTGCATGCATCGCTACAGCTCAAGAAGGTCGCTCCGTCTCCGGCCATGTCGCCGACTTCAGGGCACGGATCTTGCGAGCTCTCCGGTCTGTTTGTCGGCCTCTCCGAGGTGTCGCTCGGTCTCTCCTCTTCGTCTTCGAGGTCCCACTCGTTGCACGCGATCTTCCGCTCGCCACCACCTTGCGGGTCCGCCCCGAAGTCACCGGATGCGGAGGTGGTGTAGATGGGAACGGGCGGTCCGACTGGGCCACCTCCACCTGTACCCCCTTCCCACTCCTCGCGGGGATAACAGTCTCCTACCGTCCAGTTGCATGCCGCTAGCAGCCAGACGGCGATAGCCAGAATCGGTAGCAAAATTCTTTTTGTGTTCATTTTACACTCCATCGAAGCACGGGGCCGGCGACAACAAGCACCGACACGTAACCTGGGAGCACAAGGCTGCTCCCGCCGATCCAGTCCACGTTCGCGCTCACCGACACGCCGAGCGGTCCGGCAACGTACGCGTTGGTTTGCGCATGCGCGCCTGCCGCCATCCCGGCAACGTGCCCACACAAGGCACTTCCGCATGCCGGCATGTAGTAGATCGCAAACGATGGCCCCACGCTGAAATCGCCATTTTTCCAACCACATCGGAGAGCGACCATGGCGCTATTGTAGACACCGGCCCCACCTATCTGGATTGATGGCACGACGCTGAACAGGTCGTGAACATGAAACAGGATGTTGCTCTTGATGCGCCACGATATTCCCGCATGCGGGCTGACCGCGAGGCGCGTCGCGGTGCCAGCCTGGATCCACCCCAAGCCAATTCCGGCGCTCAGCTCCGATGCGTCGGCCTGCGCCGGAACGGCACCGAGAACGAGTGCGAGCCCTGTCGCCGATAGGATCTGCCGGCCTGTCGTCCTCATCGATCCCCTCCCCTCTTCCGCAGGATGCGAGCAACGTGGCGACGCGGGCCATTCTTCTGATGACAGGATTCGACGTCAAACGGAACCTATCCGAGAACACCACCATGGACGTGGGTCGCACCGTCCAGAGCCTTCGCATGCTCTCCTGTAAACGTCCGGGCACACGTCGTGTCACTCCGCCGGGTGCCGGCACGGCGCGCCCATCCCCGGGCGTCCCCGGGCTTCCTGGCCGCCACCGTCCCGTGCCTTCAGCCCCCCCGGCGGCCTCTCTCCCCAGGTCGCTGCGCTGTACCCGGCGCGCCCCGCGCGCCCTCGACGCGGCCGCCGCGCCTCCGCGGCCGCCGCGCCTCACCGCGCGGCCCGCTCGAGCCGCCCCGTCAGCCGCTCACGCCCCGGCCCGCTCGAGCCACGCGCGCGCGTCCCGCTCCATCAGCGGATCCCCGAGCCGCACGCTCAGCTCGAGCAGATCCTCGAACTCGCGCCGCGCCAGCGCGTCGTCGCGCGCGTCCTTCAGCAGCATCGCCGCCGCCCAGCGGCCGCGCAGCACGTCGTGCCAGGAGCACCCCGCCTCCGCCTGCTCGATGAGCTCCTTCAGCCGCGCGCGCGCGTCCCCCACCCCCTCCACGCCGTCGAGGTACGCGATGTACATCCGGGCCCCCGAGTCGTCGACCGGCCCGAGCGCGTCGAGGTCCAGCGCCGCGCGCCGCGCGCGCGCGAGCTGCCCCTGCATGCACGAGACCTCGAGATCGACCCTCAGCGCCTCGCGCAGGAGGTCGCGGTCATCGAGGGCCATCTCGAGGGCGGCGTCGAGCAGGTCGTGCGACATCCGGGACCGGTCGGTCGCGCCGAGCGCGCGCGCGAGCTCGACGCGGCTCCTCACCCGCAGCTCGAGCGGGGCGGCCGCGTCGATGCGCGACAGGATGCGGTCCGAGGCCGCGGGCAGCGACGGCGCGCGGCGCGCGTGGCCGACGGCCTCCGAGAGCGTCGCGACCCACCGGCCGAGCTCCTCCGGATCGCGCCGCGCCACGTCGCAGAGCTCGAACGCCCGCGTCATCGCGGCGATCGCCGCGTCGAACCGGCCGAGGCGCACGCGGACGCCCGCCGCGCGCGCGAGGTGCCCCGCGGCGCCGTCGCCCTTGCCCAGCGCGAGCGCCTCGTCCGCCGCGCGCGCGAGGTGCCCATCGACGAGCGCGAGCACCGCCGGGTCCTCCCCGCCCGCCCGCTCCAGCCACTCGGCCGCCAGCCAGTGCCCGAGCGCCCGGTCGGCGTCGGTCAGCATCTCGTAGGCCGCGTCGCGCACCAGCGCGTGGCGGAACGCGAGCTCCGCCTCGCCGTGGATCATCGACTCGGACCGCGGCACGATGAGCTCGCGCTTCTCGAGCGTGAGCAGCCACGACTCGAGCTGCGGCACCTGCGCGCCCCCGCCGAGCAGCGCCTCCAGCGCCCCGCGCCAGAACACCTCGCCGAGCACCGCGGCCGCCCGCAGCACCCGCCGCGCCTCGGGCTCGAGCGCCGCGATCCGCGACTGCATCATCGCGAGCACCGTCTCCGGCACCTCGCCCGACCGCCGCTCCGCCGCCGCCCGCACGAGCTCCTCGAGGAAGAACGCGTTGCCCGCCGAGCGGTCGACGAGCGCCGCGACCTCCTCGTCCGGGAGCGCGTCGCCGAGGACCTCGCGCACGATCCGCTCGCACGCGCGGCGCGAGAGCTCCCCGAGCCGCATCTCCGTCGCCTCGCGCTCCTCCCACAGGTCCGGGAACGCCTCGCGCACGCCGGGCCGCGCCAGCGCCAGGACCAGGAGCGGCCTCTGCCGGAGCTGCCGGAGCGCCGCGTCGATGGCGTCCACCGTGCCGCGATCGCCCCAGTGCAGGTCCTCCAGCACGATCAGCACCGGCCGCGCGTCGCACTCGGCCCGCAGGAAATCGAGCCACGCGCGCCGCATCTGCTCCTCCATCACCGCGCGCTCCTGCCGGGCCGCGCAGAGCGACGGGCTCTCCGGGAACGGCGCCCCGATCATCTCGCCGAGCAGCTCGGTGACGCGCTCCCGCGCGGCCGCGTCCACGTGCCGGGCGACCCGCGCCGCGAGCTTCCGCCGCCGCTCCTCGAGCGGCTCGTCGTCGGCGATCCCCGCCGCGCGCCGCACGATCTGCGCGACCAGCCCGAAGGGCGCCCTGGCGCGCATCGGATCGCCGTACGCGCACCACACCTCGACCGGCTCGCTCCGCGCCTCGACGCGCCGGATCAGCTCGTGGCCCAGGCGCGACTTGCCCACGCCGGCCCCGGCCGTGACCAGCACCACGCGCGCGACCCCCTCGGAGGCGCACTCGTCGACCAGATCCTCGAGCGCGCGCAGCTCCCGCTCGCGCCCCACGCACGGCGTCGGCTTGCCGAGCAGCGTGCGCGCGGCCGAGAGCCCCGGCTGCGCGCGCGCGCCGAGCAGCGTCGTGCCCTGGCTGCCCGCGGCGACGTCGAAGCGATCGCCGAGCAGCGCGGCCGTCATCCTGTCGATGAGCACGGGCCGGCCCGAGCCCGGGTCCTCCGCGGCGTTGCGGACGCGCGCGTCGAGCAGCGCGCCCACGCGATCGATGACCTGCCCCACCGCCTGCGTCCCGGCGATGACGTCCCAGCCGGTCGCCAGCGCCACCCACGCGCCGGGCAGGAGCGCGTGGATCGACAGGGCGCAGCGGGCGGCGTTCGCGGCGAGGTCGGTCGGCGAGCCCGCGCCGGCGACGACCGCGGCGACCGAGCCGTCGGCGAGCACCTCCAGGGCGGCGCCGTGGGCCTGCGCCGCCTGCCGCACCTCGTGGAACGAGGTCGAGGGCGGCGGGGCGGGCCTGTGCCGCACCGGCGGCGCCGGCGCGTGCGCGCCCGGGGGCGAGGCCTCCTTGCCGCCGGGGGCGACGGGATCGCCCGCGCCCGAGGAGAGCATCGTGTCGCCGGCCCTCGGCGGGCGGGCGCCGGCGCCCGGGCCCGCCTGGGGCCGGGTCGAGGGCGGCCCGCGCCGGCCCGCGCGCATCTCGGCCGCGAGGACGACGCTGACGAGCCGCCGCTCGCTCTTCGTCAGCGCGGGGGTCGGCAGGCCGCTGCCGGACGACATGCTGCCCTCGATGGCGCTGAGCATCCGGAGCTCGGATGCGACCTCGCCGGCGTCGGCCGGGCGCTCCGCCGGGTTCTTGGCGAGCAGCCGCGTCACGAGCAGATCGAGCGGCGGCGGGATGTTCGGGCAGAAGGCGCTCGGGCGCGGCGCCGCCTCGAACAGGACCTTGGCGAGCACCGACAGCGGGTGCTGGGCCACGAACGGCGCCCGGCCGGTCATGCACTCGAACAGGAGGCACCCGATCGAGTAGAGGTCGGCGCGGGCGTCGACGTCGAGGTCGCCGCGGACCCGCTCCGGCGCCATGTAAGCGGGCGTGCCGATCGCCGAGCCGGTGAGGGTGAGCTCGTAGGTCGCGTCGGCCTGGCGCGCGATGCCGAAGTCGATGAGCTTCGCGCCGCCGATGTCGCCGCCGGGCAGGAACACGTTGGTCGGCTTGAGGTCGCGGTGCACGATGCCGCGCGCGTGGACGGCGGCGAGCGCCTCGGCGACGCGGCCGACCAGCATGAGGCTCGGCTCGATCCCGAGCGGGCCGCGCGAGAGCCGCTCGCCGAGGTCCTCGCCCTCGAGCCACTCCATCGCGAGGTAGTAGAGCCCGTCCGAGGTGACGCCGTGGTCGATGTAGCGGGCGACGGCGGGGTGCTCGAGCTCGGCGAGCAGGCGCGCCTCCCGCTGGAAGCGCACGACGTGCTCCCTGCCCTGGTTGAAGATCACCTTGAGCGCGACGACATGGCCGCTCTCCCGGTCCAGCGCCCGCCACACCGCGCCCATCCCGCCGGAGCCCGCGAGGCGTTCCAGCTGGAAGCGGTTGGCGATGACGTGACCTGAGTGCATGGCGCAAGTACCGATGTGCGAATCTTCGCGGTCCAGGCGACCAGGGCGCGCGCGGGCAGCGCTGCGCGGGCGCACCGCCCGCGCAGGATCACGAGAATACCCATCCTGCGGCGCCGCTACGAGCCTCGAAGCTCCCGGCGGGGCGGCCGGCCGCCGCGCGCAGGCCGGGCGCCGCGCGGCCCATCGTGTGGGCGCCGCGCGCACGGGCGCCCGCGGGACGGCGCGCCCCCCGGCGCTCCCGGTCCTCCCCGCGCATCCGCCGCGCGGCGTCGTCGCGGGGAGCGTGCCTGTCGTCCGTGGCCCACGGCGGGCGCCGGGGCGGCGGCGCGCTGCGCCCGCGCGCCGCCGCGGGGCCCTCAGCTCGCGAGGCGCTCGAGCCGCGCGTCGACCTCGCGCTCGGCCCTCAGCCAGTCCTCCACGGGGTTGTTCCGGAAGCCGGCCCTCTCCGCATATCCATAGGCCACGCTGGCGATCATGCGGTGCCGCTCCTCGCGCGACACGGGCGGGGGCGCGATCTTGAGCGAGGCCGCGCGCCCCGCGGCCGGAGAGGGCGCCTCGACGGCAAAGGGGGCAACGGCCCCGCGATCCTTCGGCGCGGCGCTCGGCGCCGCCGAGGCGACCGGGGCAGCGAGCGGGCTCCGGGCCTTCGTGGTCTTCGTGCGGGCCGGGGTCTTGCGCTTCGAGCTCATCTCGTCGTCTCTCCTTTCGGGTACACGGCTCGACTAACCCAGGTCCGCGCGCACGAACAAATTTCGAGCGAGGGGCAACTCGACGCGCCGTCGCCACAGCGCCGCATCTCCCCGGCGCTCCGCCGGGATATCCTCTCCGCCGCAGCGTGGCTCGCGGTGAGGTCGATGTCGCTGACCGGGTGAGATCCTCCGGCGACTGCCATCCATGGTCCGTCATCGCGGCAGCGATCACCCCCCTGCGCTGAAGACGGCATGGCGACGTGGCGCCGTCAGGACGCGACGCGCACGAGCAGCTTGCCGAAATTCTTGCCCTTGAGCAGCCCGATGAACGCCTCGGGCGCGCTCTCGAGCCCGTCGACGATGTCCTCGCGGTACCGGAGGCGGCCCTCCTGGAGCCAGCGGCTCGTGACGCGGAGGAACTCGGGGAACTGCTCGGCGAAGTCGCTGACGATGAAGCCGCGCAGCGTCAGGCGATTCATGAGCACGAGCTGCATGAGGCCCGGGAGCCGATCGGGGCCGGGCGGGGGCGCGGCGTCATTGTAATGGGCGATGAGGCCGCAGACCGGCACCCGGGCAAAGGGGTTCAGGAGCGGCAGCACCGCGTCGAACACGGCGCCTCCGACGTTCTCGAAATACACGTCGATGCCGGCCGGGCAGGCGTCCTTCAGGCGCTCGGCCAGGTCGGGGCGGTGGTGGTCGACGCAGGCGTCGAGCCCGAGCTCGTTCACCACGTGCTCGCACTTGCGCTGCCCGCCGGCGATGCCGACCGCCCGGCACCCCTTGATCTTGGCGATCTGCCCCACGACCGAGCCCACCGCCCCCGAGGCCGCGGCGACCACCACGGTCTCGCCCGGCCTCGGCTGACCCAGGTTGAGCAGCCCGGTGTACGCCGTCATGCCCGGCATCCCCAGCACCCCGAGCGCGGTCGACACCGGGCCCAGCGCGGGATCCACCTTGCGCAGGCCGCCGCCGTCGGAGATCGCGTACGCCTGCCAGCCGGTCTGCCCCTCGACGATGTCTCCCGGCGACAGGCCCGCGACGCTGGACTGGAGCACCTCGCTGACGGTGCCCCCCACCATCACCTCGCCGATCTCGAGCGGCGGCGCGTACGACTTGCCAACCCTCATGCGGCCACGCATGTACGGGTCGAGCGAGAGGTAGAGCGTGCGGAGCAGCGCGCGGCCCGCGCCGGGCGCGGGGAGCTCCTCCTCGACCAGCTCGAAATCCGACGTCCTGGGCTCGCCGACCGGCCGGGCGGCGAGGACGATCTTGCGGTTGCGCAGGGGGCTCATGGTCCGCTGGATCCTGCGCGATCGGGGACCGCTTTCCAGGGGGATCGGCGGCGGGCAGGGCTCCGCGGCACAGCCCCCCTCGGCCGGCGGCCGGGGCCGGTGAGGGAGCTCGGCCGCGATGGCCGGTTGAGGTCCGCTGGCTGAAAGGGTATGTCGAGGCTGCACGATGGAGCCGCTCCCCGCGATCCGGTTGCCCGAGGCGCTCCGCGACCCGCCCCCGCGTCGCTGGGCGGCCCTGTGGCACGCGCGGCACCAGCTCGCCGGCCTCGGGGCCGGGTTGCTCTTCTGGGGCGGGCTCCTCGTGGCGAGCTCGCTGTTCCTGCACATCGACGCCATCGCGATGGCGTTCTGGTTCTCGCTGGCCGCCGCGCCGCTCCTGCTGCTGTACCAGGGGCTCGGCTGCTACGCCGCCTGCCAGGTCGCGCTGCGCGGCGCCCCCTCGGCCGCCCAGGTGTACGAGGGCGTCGTGGTGACGAGGTTCACGACGGTGAAGATATGGCACGTCGTCGTCTCCGGCGAGCACGTGCGGATTCGCGCCGATGCGCCGCTCGTCAAGAGCATGGTCGTCCTCGTCACGCCCGAGACGCGGAGAGGGAAGCGCAGGATCGGCGTGTATCATCCCAAGGTGGGTATCTGCACATCGATGGTCTGAGCTGAGGCGCGCTCCTGCCCTCCCGGCCGAGGGGGGCCGCCGCGCTGAACGCACCGCCAGCCCCCCCGGGCGCCTCGTCGCCGGCGCGCGCGCGTGACGCGGCACGGCGCGCGCCGCCTCGCGCGGTCGGACCCCGCGTGAGCGGTCCTACCGCGGTCTCGCCCATGTTACCGATCGTAGCGCGACGCCTCCGGCGTGTTACCGATCGTAACGTGACCTCTTCGGGCGATCCCCCCGCTGCGCGATCTCCAGGCGACGAAACGAGTAGTCCCTCGATCCCTCGCATGTTAAGGGGATTCACTCGTCAATGAGCGTGTTCGCCAACACGGAGCGTCACTCTTGACAAGGCCAAGTGGATCGATGGGGATATCCCGACCTTGAGCCGGATGGGCTGAAGGAGCAGAGGGCCTGAGGTCGCTGCGCCGCGGGATGGCTCGATCGATCACGAACGAAGCAACCTCACGAGCGTATAGGACCATGAGAAAAACTCTTTGGGCTCTGCTGTTCTTGTTGATCCCGGCTTGCGGCGATGACTCCTCCGACGCCACGACGTCGAGCGGCACGACGGGCACGGGCGGCGCGACGACGACCTCCGGCACCGCGGGCGGCGGGGGCACGTCGGATGGCGGCGGCGGCTCGTCCTCCTCCGGCGAAGGAGGCGCCGACGGCACCGGCGGCAACCAGGGCGGCGCGGATGGAACCGGCGGGACGGACGTGTCCAGCGGCACCGCGGGCGGGGGCGGCGCCGGCGGCGAGGCCGAGGCGCACTGGGTCGGGACCTGGACGACCGGCCCGCAGCTGACCGAGCCCCACAACAATCCTCCAGAGCCGGGCCTCACCAACAACACGCTGCGCCAGGTGATTTACACCTCGATCGGGGGCAGCTCCGTGCGGCTCTTGCTGTCGAACGAGTTCGGCGACGGTCCGGTGACCATGGAGGCCGTCCACATCGCGGACTCGACGACCGCGGACGGCATCGAGGTGGAGACCGACACGGCGCTGACCTTCGCGGGAGAGCCGTCCGTGACCATCCCGAAGGGCGAGACCGTCTTCTCCGATCCGGTCGACTATGCCGTCAAGCCCCTCACCAAGCTCGCGGTGACCATCAAGTTCGGCGCCGTGCCGAGCGGGATCACCGGGCACCCGGGCTCGCGGACCAACTCGTACCTGCAGACCGGTAACGGGGTCTCGTCAGCGACGCTGTCGTCGCCGGTGGCGACCGCTCACTGGTACTACATCACCGGCCTCGACGTCGCGGCGGATCCCTCGGCCGGGGCGGTCGTCATCCTGGGCGACTCGATCACCGACGGTCGCGGCTCGATCACGGACGAGAACACCCGCTGGCCGGACTACCTGTCCCGGCGGCTGCGCGCCAACGAGGCGACCGCCAACGTGGCCGTGCTGAACCTGGGGATCGGCGGGAACAACGTGCTCACCGGAGGGCTCGGGCCGACCGCCCTGGAGCGCTTCGACCGCGACGTCCTGGGCCAGCGCGGGGCTCGCTGGCTCATCGTGTACGAGGGCGTGAACGACATCGGCACCAGCTCGGATCCGAACGTCGCCGACCGCCTGATCGAGGCCTACGAGACCTTCATCGACAAGGCGCACGACAAGGGGATGAAGGCCTACGGGGTGCCGATCCTGCCGTTCAACGGCAACGGCTATTACAGCCCCGAGCACGAGGCGGCCCGTCAGAAGGTCAACGAGTGGATCCGCACGAGCGACCGGTACGACGCGGTCATCGATCTGGACGCCGCGGTGCGCGACCCCAACGACCCGAGCAGGCTGCGCGAAGAGTTCCTGTTCGAGAACGACTGGCTGCACCTGAACTCGAAGGGCTACGAGACGATGGCGGGCGCCGTCGACCTCAAGCTGTTCACCGAGTAGCGCCGCGAGGAGCTCGCGACGCCGACGGACCCGGGCGTCGCGAGCGCGCGCCGGCGCCCGCCTCCAGCCGGCGCTGTGACTCCCTGTCTGACAGGATGAGACGGCCCCCGTCCCGTGAATCAGGGCGGGCGGCGATGGATCGGGGCCCTGGACGAGCCCCTGGGCGTCCGCCCTCAGACCGCCGACTTGAGGAGGCGCAGCCGCTTCTCCGCCCGGCCCCGCTCGCTCAGCCGGAGCTCCGAGGCGGCGGGCGCGCGGCGCCGCACCGGCTGGTGCAGCCGGGCGCTCGCCAGGATGGCCTCGCACAGGTCGCCGAACTCGTAGCCTGACGCCGCCGCGATCTTCGGCAGCAGGCTCGTCGGCGTCATGCCCGGCAGGGTGTTCACCTCGAGCACGTACTCGTTCTCTCCGCCCGTCACGAGCAGATCCACCCGCACCGCGCCGGTGCAGCCGAGCGCCTGGGCCGCGCGCTCCGCCAGGTTGAGCACCCCGCGGTACCGGGTCGGCGGGAGGCGCGCCGGCATGTGGTACTCGGTCATGCCCGGCGTGTACTTCGCCTCGTAATCATAGAGGCCCTTCTTCGGGACGATCTCGATGGCGCCGAGGACCTTGCCGTCCAGGATCCCCACGTTGACCTCGGTCCCCGCCACGAACCGCTCCACGATCACGGCGTCGTCGAACTCGAACGCGAGCGCGAGCGCGGCCCCGAGCTCCTCGAGCGACGCGGCCTTGGTCACGCCGAGGCTCGATCCCTCGCCGCGCGGCTTGACGATGACCGGGAACCCGAACGAGCCGTGGATCGACTCGAGATCTTCCAGGTCCTGGCGCGCGTCCACCGTGTAGTAGGGCGGCGTCGGTACGTTGTGCAGGCGGAACATCTCCTTCGCCTTGAGCTTGTCCATCGCGAGGGCGCTCGCGAGCACGCTCGACCCGGTGTACGGGATCTGCGCGAGCTCCAGGACGCCTTGCACGCAGCCGTCCTCGCCGAGCCGGCCGTGCAGGGCCAGGAACGCCGCGTCGAGCCGCGCGCGCTGCAGCGTGGCGCAGAGCTCCGTGCCGAACCGGTCCCCGAGCGTGATCCGGACGACATCGTGCCCGCGCGCCTCCAGCGCCTCGGCGACGGCCGCCCCCGAGCGCAGGGACACCTCGCGCTCACCCGACGAGCCGCCCATCACGACGCCGACCCGCCTCCGGACTTGCCGCTCCACCATCGAAGAACCTCCGTCGCCTTCCCGTGCGAACACCAACACCACGCCAGCTCCTTCCCGGTACAGCCAAGCTGCCAGAGAGGTGCTGCGCAAAAACCAGGCCAGCTGCTTTCGAGGCCACAAACCGCGGCGGCCCTGCAGCGGAGGGCGGTATTCCTGAAGCTGAGGTTGAGGAAAACTGCGCCCGCCCGCCGTGTTCACCTGCCCACGGCGCGCTGACCGCCAACCCGGTATCAAGGCCCGCGGCGGAGGTCAACTAAACGGAGCGAACGTGCCGTCCGGGGTGGACGCGGCCGGCCCCCCGTGGACCGCCCCGGGACGCCGGACATCAGGGCTCGCCGGCGAGCTTCTTCACCGCGGCGAGCAGCAGGTCAGGCTTGAACGGCTTGATGATCCAGCCCTTTGCGCCGGCCTTCCGGGCCTTCTCGATGAGCTCGGGCTGCCCCTCGGTGGTGAGCATGAGGATCGGCAGGCCGGACGCGAGGCCCTTCTCCCGCAGGCTCTCCAGCATCTCGATGCCGTTCATCACCGGCATGTTCACGTCCGCGATGATCATGGCCAGATCGTCCTTGTGGGCGGCGACCGCGGCGACCGCGTCCCGGCCGTTGTCCGCCTCCACGATGCCATACCCCGCGCCCGACAGGAGGATACCGACCTGCTGGCGGACCGTGTTCGAGTCCTCGACGAGAAGAATCTTCTTGGCCATCTATCGTGTCTCCTTTGGCGCGCGCTGCCCCGCGGCTCAGAACAGCAGCACTTCGCCCTCGCGCTGCGGATCGGGCGTGATCACTTCCTTCAGCTTCAGCGTCGTGTCCTGGGCGCGCGCGTCGAACAGCACGGCGAGCCGGTCGATCCCCGCGTCGAAGACGAGCCGCCGGAAGCCCTCGTTCTGCTCCTCCCTGGCGCGCAGGTGCTCGCCGATCGCGGCGCTCGGCGTCGAGAGCACGACGACCAGCCCGAGGGGGCGGAGGCGGTTCTTCACCCGCCCGAGGAGCTGATTGGCGAGCTCGCTCGCCCAGTCGCACACCATGTCCTCGTCGAGCTCGCGCCGGTCCCGCAGCGGGTGGCAGCGCGTGATGAGCGGCACGGGCGCGACGATCGTCAGGCTCCCGCAGAGGTGATCCCCCGTGAAGCCGATGAACGAGACCACCGCGTTGCCGGGCGTCGCCTCCGACTCCGCCTCCTCGACCAGCCGGAGCTCGACGCCATTGTCACGAAACAGGTGGACGCACGACGCCGCAAGCTCGTCGTAGATGCGGTGCCAGCTCTCCGAATTCATTCCGCTCTCCTCGATCTCTCGCCCTGCACTGTCGATGCGCTCACTACGCCACGCGATCCGGGCTGCCCGCGCCCTCTGCCGCGCCCGGGCTCGCTCCGCCGCGCGAGGGGCCGGCGAGGAGCGCGCCCCGCGCGCTCGCAGGCCCCTGCGAGGCAGAGGGCGGCGCGCCCGCGGACGGGGCGGCCTCGCCCGGCTCCCGGGGGAAATGGAAGCGGAAGGTCGTCCCCTTGCCGCGCTCCGTCTCGATCTCCACCCGGCCCGCGAGCCGCCGGCACTCGTGGAGCGCGACGCCGAGGCCGACGCCGCGGCCCGAGACGTCCGTGACCTGCTCGGCGGTGCTGAAGCCGGGGGAGAACAGCGCGGCCTCGAGATCCCGCCGCGTGGCGCTCGGCAGCCCGACGGCGGCCGCCTTCTCGCGCACCCGCCCCCAGTCGATGCCCGCGCCGTCGTCCCCGATCTCGATGACGATCTCGCCCGCCGTCGCGCGCGAGCGGAGCGTGAGCGCGCCGTTCGGCGGCTTGCCGGCCCGCTCGCGCGCCTCCGGCATCTCGATGCCGTGGTCCATCACGTTGCGCACGACGTGGCACAGCGCCTGCCACATCGCGGCGAAGCGCGGCGCAGGGAGCCGGACGCCCCCGGCGTCGATGCGCACGGCGGGCTTCGGCTTGCCGAGCTTGCGCGCCAGGGTCTCGGCCTGGTCCCTCATCCGGTTGAAGCGCACCTCCGTCCGCTCGTCGCGGAGCGCCCCGATGGCCCGCTCCAGCTCGGCGGGATCCCGGCGCGCTCGCGCCATCTCGAGCAAGGCCTCGATCTCCTCGTGGCCGACGTCGACGCGCGTGGCCTGCGCCGTCGAGGCGAGCAGGCCGCTCACGCGCGACGCGAACGCCCCCCACGCGTCCCGCAGCGCCCCGATCTGCTCGTCGGACGGCAGCGCGCGCTCCTCGACGACGAAGCTCTCGATCTCGTGCGCCACGTCCGCCACGCTCGTCACGTCCCAGAGCCCGGCGTTGCCCTTGATCGTGTGCACGACGCGCATCACGTGGTCCACCTCGGTGACCGCGCGCGAGCTCACCGCGTCCACGAGCTTGGTCGTGTCGTTCACGAACCCGAGGAGGCCGAGCCGGTCCTTCACCGCGCGCTCGAACACCTTGATGTACTCGCGCTGCTGCTCGTACTCCCGCAGCGAGTCGATCGTGGACGTGACGTCCGTGATCACCATCAGCGCGCCGCTGAACTGGCCGTCCTGGGACAGGATCGGCTTGAAGCCGAGCGCGAGGTGGCGGCCCTCGCGGCGCAGGGCCTTCGGGAGCTGGTCGAGGACGACCTCGAGCGGGAGGAAGCCCTCGCAGGCGGCCTCCCACCCCATCCTGAGGAACGCGCGGGCCCGGGGGTCGTGGTCGGCGATGCGGTCGGCGAAGTGCTCCCCGGCCGCCGGCGCGCCGAAGAGGCGCTCGAAGGCGGCGGAGTGCACGGCGTCCATCGTGCCGTCCCGGCGGATGGTCACCAGGGCCTGATCGACGTTGTCGAGCACGAGGCGCATCACCCGGTTGCGCTGCTCGAGCTCGGAGGTGCGCTCCGCGACGACGGCCTCGAGGTTCTGCCGGTGGCCCTCGAGGACCTCGTCGCGCGCCTGGATGCCCGCCAGCATCTCGTTGAACGCGTCCGTGAGCGCCCCGAACTCGTCGTCGGCGGTCTTCCGGGCGCGCGTCGTGTAGTCGCGCGTCCGCCGGACGTGGGCCGCGGCCTCGCCGAGCACCTCGAGCGACCGGGAGATCCCGCGCACGAGGACGAACGCGAGCGCGACCGACATGAGGAGCACGAACGCCGAGACCGCGACGCCGTTGCGCACCGTCCGCCGCGTCTCCGCGACCTTGGCCGCGGCGGCGCGCCGCATGCCGGAGATCGCCTCGTGCCCGATCGCGGCGAGCCGGTCGAGGCGCCCCTGCTGCGCCTCGAGCCACACCTCGTGGTCGACGGACAGCGCCTCGTCCGTCGACGCGATCGCGGCGGAGCGCAGCTCGTCGGCGCGCAGCGCGCGCGGGTCCGAGCGGGCGGCGCGGTAGAGCGCGCGCGCCGCGTCCGACGCGTTGGCGCTGAACACCTCGTGATAGAGCTGCTCCTCGGTCATCAGCGTCACGAGCGTCTTGAAGGCGCCCGGCTCGAACTGCGTGGACGCGAAGGTGTGCGCGAGCAGCGCGTGCTGGCGGCTGGCGCGCTCGGCGAGCTCGTGCACGGCGACGATCGACTGGATGCTGCGCAGGAGCTCGCCCTCGTCGCTCAGCTCGGACAGCCCCGCGTTGGCCCGGATCAGGCTCACGTTGATGGCGCCGAACAGCTTGAGCACGCCGTCGAGCGGCACCGCCTTCGCGTCGGCCTGATCCCGGAAGGCGGCGAGCTCGCCGACGCGGGCGCGCGCCTCGGCGAGGTAGCGGGCCAGCCGGGGCGAAGGGAGCCTGGAGAGGTCGCGCGCGGGCGCGGCGAGGAACGCCTCGAGGTGGGCGAGGCTCGCGTCGGTCGCCGCCCGCGCGGCGGCGAGCTCGCCGCGCGCGCGCAGGAGCGCCGCGGCGCGGTGGGGCGGCGGCGCCTGGCCCTGCGCGCCGTCGGCGTGGCTCGTGTCCGGAGGCCGGACCTCCAGCCCCTCCACCACCGCGGTCCACGCCCGCTCCTTCTGGAGCGCGTGCAGCGGCTCCGCCATCCTGGACGAGAGCTGCGCGAGGTCCTCGATCGTGCCGATCGCCGCCGCCCTCGCCGCCTGCTGCCGCGCGTCGCCGACGATCATCGCCGAGAGGAGCAGGGCCCCCGCGACGGGCACGCCGGCGAGCGACCACAGCTTCAATCGAATCGAAGCGCTACGCCATCTCGGCATGCACACTCGTCCCCCTGGGATGGCCCGTGCGGCGGAGAGGCCGCGCGCCCTTCGTGTGCTTCACGACAAGGGGCTCCGCGCGAGCGCCGGAGACCCCGCGCCGCGCCCTCGCCTGGAGCATCGGACGAATTGGACGTCGCATGCGATCATCGAGGCACCTGGACAGAGGGCCGTCGTCGGCCCTTCCGCGCGCACCATGTGCGTCCTCGTGATTCAGGCTCTTTCTTGTTGCGACGTTTCACGTGCCCTGGTGCGCCGGTGATCAGGGCGGGGCGTGTCGAACCCCACCGCGGATCGTTCCTGTGTATGCTACGCGTGAAGGTCGCGAGTCCGCAAGAGCGCGTGCGGCGCCGGCTGGTGCCGCAACGGAGGCTCGGCGAGCACCGAGAAAGGAACGATGATGGGTCGGAGTTCACAGCGGCGAGCGCGCGCAGGGCGGCTCGGACGCGCTTCGGGTGTTGCGATCGGAGGAGTGCTCGTCACGGCCTCTCTCGCGCACGCGCAGAGCCCCGGCGCCGGCCCCGCGCCGGGGGACGCCAGAGCGCCTGCAGCGCCCGCCGCGACCGGAGCGCCCGCCGCGGGTGGAGAGGCCGCCGCGGGTGGAGAGGCCGCCGCGACGCCCGCCACGACCGGAGCGGCCGCCGCGGCGCCCGCCACGACCGGAGCGGCCGCCGCGGGTGGAGAGGCATCCATCGCCGAGCGGCTCGCCGCGGCGGAGCGGCGGGCGGCGGAGCTCGAGAAACGCCTCTCGGCGCTCGAGGACGCGCAGCTATCGCCGGAGGAGGACGACGACAAAGACCTGCTCCGGATCTACGGATTCGTCGACGTCGGCGTCCAGCGCTCGTGGATCGACGAGAACTTGGATCATGCGGCCCTCATGCCGCAATCGAACGCCCTGAACTTTGTCGTGGGGAACTTGAACCTCTACCTCGACGCGCAGCCAAGCAAGGAGTTTCGCTTCCTCGGGGAGCTCAGGTTCACGACCGCGCCCGGCGGCACCCCGGTCCCCGTGAATCCGCCGCCGCCCGGCGTGCTGTACCGGACGGGCACGCAGAATTTCGGGACCCTCGACTCGACCTCGCTCAACGTGACGAGCACCTTCGGCGGGCTGGTGGCGATCGAGCGCGCCCACGTCGACTGGACGCGCTTCAACCTCTTCAAGCTGCGCGTCGGGCAGTTCTTCACCCCGATCGGCATCTACAACGTCGACCACGGGAGCCCGGTGCTCATCACCGCCGACATCCCCTATTTCATCACATCGAGCATCTTTCCCACGCGGCAGACCGGCATCATGGCGTATGGCAGCGTGTTCGCGGGCCCCTGGGAGCTCGGGTACAACGCCTATGTGAGCAACGGGCGCACCGAGAACGCGCCGTTCTCCTTCGACGACGACCGCGGGTTCGGCGGCCGCCTGCACGCCAGCTACGAGGATCCCGGCAAGCTGGCGCTGAAGCTCGGGACCTCGTTCATCCTCAGCAAGGCCCGCGACTGGGTCGTCGACTACACGCCCGGCGAGCAGCTTGGCGAGCTCGATCGGACGACCCACTCGACATGGTCGTACCGGGAGTACATCGGGGCCGGCGATGTCTCGCTCGACGTCGGCAGGACGCGCCTCCGGGCGGAGGCGGCGGTCGTCCGCCAGATCTACGACCAGCGCGCCGGCGACGGGTTGCCCGGGTTCTACCCGCCGGACGCGTGGAAGACCTCCACGTACGCGCTGGCGGCGCACCGGATGGACTTCCTGAACATGGAGCCGTACGTGATCGGCGCCTTCCTGCGCGCGCCGTTCATCGACCACGACAGCATGTTCCAGCTGGGCGGAGGCTTGAACTTTTACATCACCCCGAGCGTCACACTTCGGACCCAGGCGATGCAAACGATCCTCGACACCCTGCGCCACGAGAGCGTGAAGCCAGCGGTCTCCCACACGACCGCGATCGCCCGTCTGATCCTGGCTTTCTGAGAGAGGCTCGACGCAACCATGAAGCGTTTATCCCTTCTTCTCCTCCTGGCCCTCCTCGGCATGACCCCGGCGCCTCCGTCGTTCGCGGTGGAGGACGAGATCGTCGTCGTCGTCAACCAGTCCAACCCTGTGCGGGCGGCGGGGCGCGACACGCTCCGCCCGATCTTCCAGACCACGCGCACGGAGTGGTACGGCAGGTCGGCGGTGCCGGTGAACCTGCCCGAGGACTCCCCGCTGCGCCAGCGCTTCGACATGGCGGTGCTGGGCCTCGATCCCGATGGCGTCGCCCGCTACTGGATCGATCGGAAGATCCGCGGCGGCGAGCGGCCGCCGCGCAAGGTGGCGAATCCGAGCGCCGTTCTCCGCGTCGTGGGCGAGGAGGCCGGCGGCATCGGGTATGTCGCCGCCAGCGAAGTCAACCCCACCGTCAAGGTGATCGCGCGCATCCGCGACGGCCAGGTCGTGCCGCCGTGAGCCCGTCAAGAGAGGAACGAACGATGGACCTTCAGCCGTCTCGCATCAAGCCGCCCGTCCGCCGCGGGGCGCTGGTCGTCGCCGTCGGCGCCGTCTGCGCGGCGATGCTCGTGGGATGCTGGGATTCGGATCCCTGCGATCCGGGCCAGCTCGTCATCTCGAACGCATGCTTTGTACCTTTCCCGGAGGGCGGCGTCACCGGCAGCGGCGGCGCCCCCAGCAGCGGCGTCACCGGCAGCGGCGGGAGCGGCGGCGACGCCACCGGCAGCGGCGGGAGCGGCGGCGACGCCACCGGCAGCGGCGGGAGCGGCGGCGACGCCACAGGCAGCGGCGGGAGCGGCGGCGACGCCACCGGCAGCGGCGGGAGCGGCGGTGGCGCCACAGGCAGCGGCGGGAGCGGCGGAGCCTAACGCTACTGCGGGAAGTCGGGCCGAGAGGCGAACCGCCATGACGCCAAGGGCGCCAAGAAACCAGGGAAGTAGAAGGGGAAGATGGAGGGACAACCCTTCCCCTCTCTTCTTGGCGTCGTTGGCGCCATGGCGGTTCTTCTCTGCATCGCGGGGAGTCGACCGAGCGGTCCTCTCGGAGGCCAGTCCGGCTTCGGCGCGGGTCGGCCCGGGGGGCGCGGGGAGCGCGCTCAGAACAAGATCACCTTGCCATCGAGCGGCAGCGGGGACGCGTTCGAGAACACGAAGAAGCCCTCATCGAAGTCGCCGCTCAACGTGACGAGCACCTCGCCCTTCAGCGTCCGGAATGAATAGAAGAACTGCTGCTTGCAGCTCCGGTTCCGACGATCCACGTCGCTCGGGTGGCGCAGCTGCGGCAGCTCGGCGTGAAGCGCGACCTGGAACCGGGCGAGGCGGCTCTTCACCTTCCCCATGAGCTGATTCATCACCTCGCGCATCCAGTCGCCGGTGCCCTCGAGCATCGGCGGCAACCCCGTCATGGAGCGAAACACGCCAGGATTCGCGGACAGGGCCAGCACGCCGGAGAAGCCTGGCGCTGAGAAATCGACGGTGCTCGCGGGATCGCCGTGAAGGCGCGCCTCCTCGCGGAGATCTCCGATGCTCGCCGGCGCTATGGCGACGCCGTAAAAATGAAAGAGCTCCACGGTCGCCCCCTGAACGAGGACGTCGATCGTCCGCACCTTGCGCGATGGAGGCGGTCGAGAGGTCGAGGCCGGGGGCACGGTGGACCCGCCGGGATGCGCAGGCACGGAGGAGGGGGGCCTGGTCCGACGGGACGAGCCCGGATCGCTGCGCTCGACGCTCGACCCCTCCTGGAAGGTGTGCTCCGGCCGCGTATCGGACAGGTGCTCCCGAGGAGTGATACGCCGACGCCTCATCAAACGCACAGCGTAGCCCATCTGTCTATCCTGGAGCAACTCTGTTCGCCACAGAGGCCCACAGACACATCGTTATACACCCTCCCACTCCGGTCGGCGCACACCACGCCTCGTGATGAGCGTTCCCGGCCGCCGAGCTCTCCCATGCTCCAGCGGGGAGCGGCCCCTCGGTCCTGCCGCGAGCCCCCCGCGCCGGGCTCGTCCGTGGGCTGCGACAGCGGGCGCGCCCGGGGCGCCAGAGTAGGATAGTAGGGCCCGGTGCTCGTCTCCGATCTCGTTACCACCTCCGACCGTGTCGCCACGACCTCGCGCCGCCTCGAGAAGGTCGGCGCGCTCGCCGGCCTGCTCCGCCGCCTCTCGCCCGACGAGGTGGAGATCGGCGTCGACTGGCTCGCCGGCCGGCTACGTCAGGGCCGCATCGGCCTCGGGCCCGCGATGATGGCCGACGCCCGGCGCGCCGGGCCCGCGGCCGCCGCGCCCGCGCTCACCCTCACCGAGGCGGACGCGGCCTTCACCGACATCGCCCGCACCTCGGGGCCGGGCTCCGCGGCGCGGCGCCGCGCCGCGCTCGGCGGTCTGTTCGCCCGCGCCACCGATCCGGAGCGCGACTTCTTCACCCGGCTCCTCGTCGGCGAGCTCCGTCAGGGCGCGCCCGAGGCGGTCATGATCGAGGCCGTCGCCCGCGCCGCGTCGGTGCCGGCGCCGTCGCTCCGGCGCGCCGTCATGCTCGCCGGCGACGCCGCCGAGGTGGCCAAGGCGGCGCTCCTCGACGGGGCGAGCGGCGTCCGTCGATTCTCGCTCCAGCTCCTCCGCCCCGTGCAGCCCATGCTGGCGCAGGCCGCCGACGACGTGACCACGGCGCTCGAGCAGCTCCGCGCCGTCGCCCTGGAGTGGAAGCTCGACGGCGCGCGCGTGCAGGTGCACAAGGCGGGCGACGAGGTGTGCGTCTTCAGCCGCAGCCTCAACCCGGTCACGAAGGCGGTCCCCGAGATCGTCGAGGCGGTGCGGGCGCTCCCGGTCCGCTCGCTCGTGCTCGACGGCGAGGCGATCGCGCTCCGCGAGGACGGCGCGCCCCACCCGTTCCAGGTCACGATGCGCCGCTTCGGTCGCGCCCTCGACGTGGCCGCGCTGCGCGCCCAGCTGCCGCTCCGCGCCCTGTTCTTCGACGTGCTGCACCTCGACGGCGAGGACCTGCTCGATCGGCCCGGCCGCGAGCGCGCCGCCGCCCTGCGCGAGGTGCTCGACCGATCGCTGCGGGTCCCGCGCATCGAGCTGCCGACGCCGGCCGAGGCCGAGGCCTTCTTCGCCGACGCGCTGGCGCGGGGCCACGAGGGCGTGATGGCCAAGGCGCTCACCGCGCCCTACGAGGCCGGGCGGCGCGGCGGCTCCTGGATCAAGGTCAAGCACGCGCACACGCTCGACCTCGTCGTGATCGCGGCGGAGTGGGGCAGCGGCAGGCGCCGCGGGCTCCTCAGCAACCTGCACCTCGGCGCCCGCGACCCGGCCGCGGGCGCCTTCGTCATGCTCGGCAAGACCTTCAAGGGCATGACCGACGAGGCGCTCTCATGGCAGACGGAGAGGCTCCTGGAGCTCGAGATCGCGCGGGACGCGTCCACGGTCCACGTGCGGCCGGAGCTCGTCGTCGAGGTCGCCCTCGACGGCGTGCAGGCGAGCTCGCGGTACCCCGGCGGGGTCACGCTCCGCTTCGCGCGCGTCAAGCGCTACCGCCCCGACAAGACGGCCGCGGACGCCAGCGCGATCGACGAGGTGCGCGCGCTCCACGCCGGCGCGCTCGCGCGCGACCGGGGCACGTCACGCCTCCTCGCGTAGCGTCAGCCGAAGCTCGTGTCCTACGGCGCGGCGCCCGCGCGCCCGCGCGCCGAGGCGGCCGCGGCGGACGGCTTGCCCGACGCGACCGCGGTGGCCGGCTCCACCAGGTCCTCCAGATCGAGCATCAGCGAGGTGCTCCGCTCGATCCACTCGATCGGGTCGGCCGGCTCGTTGCGCAGGATCTTCTCGCTGATGGAGCGATACATGGTCGCGTAGCTCTCCATCTTGTTGATCCGCGCCACGCGGAGCACACGGTCGTTGTCCTCGGCCATGTAGCGGCTCCCGTTGTCCACCCGGACCGTGATCCCGCCGGCCCGCAGCTGGATGTGATCCTGGACGCCGATCCGGCGGCTGCCGATGTCGGTCAGCACCATGCTGAACACGGCCCTGTTCGCGAGCTCCACGCTGACGTGGAAGTCGCCGTTCGCCCCGCGCCAGAGGTGACGGCGCACGGGCGGAGAGAAGCCGTTCATGAACAGGAAGTGATCGAGCCAGTGGCAGCCGTTGCTGACGATCCGGCTCCGGGAGCTCGGCCACTCGTACCAGTGCTTCCGGGCGAGCGGGATCTCGTACACGACGCAGCTGTAATGGACCGGCTCCCCCGGACGCAGCTTCAGGTCCGCGCGCGCCAGGCCCCAGAGGGGGTTATAGCGCATGTGGAAGCACCCGAAGAGGCGGCCCGGGTGCGCGCGGCACGCGGCGAGCAGATCGTCGAGCTGGGCGCGCGTGGTCACGAGCGGCTTCTCGACGACCGCGTACCCGCCGCGCCGGATCGCGTGGGCGGCGAGGCCCGCGTGCGTCGCGTGGTAGCCGGCGATGCAGTAGACATCGTAGTCCTCGTCGGGCCGGGGGGTCGCGCTGGTGTCATGGGCGGGGCCGGCGGACGGCACCGGGCCGATCTGGGTCGGGTCGATCTCGTGGATCGCGCGGACCTGGATGCGCGGATCGATGTTGGGCAGGACGTTCGTCTTCGCATAATGCCCGAGCCCGAAGAGCACGGCCGTCTTGCTGGGGCGCTCGCTCCCCTGCGCGCGCGGCGAGCGCTCCCGCACCGGGCTCGGGGGCGAGAGCGGCAGCTTGCGCAGGCTGGCCGGATCGAGGCGGGCGAGCGCCCCTGTCGCCCACTCGAGCAGCGGCGCCGCCCGGCCGCCGATCGCCTCGCCCGAGAAGGGGCTCCATCCTGCGATGTCGCCGGCGTCAGCGTTCCTGTCCGGCGGCCGCGTGCACAGGTGGACATCCTCCGAGCCCCGGTATCGCTGGAGGAGCCCGCTCGGCGCGCGGGCCACGAGCTCCGCGGGGAGCACGATCCGCTCGACCGCGCGAGGGTGACACGGGGCCACGAAGATCACCCCGTCGCCCGGGACGAGGTCCGAGGCGCGCCCCTCGACGATCTCGCCGATGCCCACCGCGAGGAACTGCTCGTTCCGGGCCCGCTCCTTGAGCCTCGAGCGGACCTTCCTCGCGGTGTTCCGCGGGCCCACCTCGACCACATAGGCCAGGAGCCGACGGAGGCTCCGGGGCTGGGCAAGCTGGGTGTCCGCGAGCCTCTGAAGGGGCCAGTAGCAGCGGACGCGGATACGGACTTGATCCGCGGGAAGGTGATAGTCGAGGAAGCCGTCGCGCCAGCGGTCTGCGAGGATGAACATGGGCGGGTCTCGGGGTGCCATACCATGGCCGTGCCGGCCCCGCGTGAAATCATGAGGCGATCGAGCGCCCGGAGCCTGACCGCGGCGCCCCGGGCGGAACCGGGGCCGCGGCACCCCGACCGGAACCGGACCGCCACCCGGAACCGGGTTGCGGCGCCCCCTCTCCCGCCGTTGCGCCCCGCCCCGTTCGTTGTGCCCGCACCGCCGTCGTTCTGCTACACGGCAGCGCGTGCCCGATCTGATCGTCCACCCCGCGGAGCGGCCGCTCATCGGGAGCGTGCCGGTCCCCGCCGACAAGAGCATCGCCCACCGGGCGCTCCTCCTCGCCGGGCTCGCCACCGGGCGGAGCCGCATCCGGTGCGGGGCGCTGGGCGGCGATCACCGCTCGACCCTGGACGCGCTGCGCGCCCTGGGCGTCCGCGTCGAGGAGCCCTCGCCCGGCGAGCTCATCATCGAGGGCGCCGGGCTGAACGGCCTCGGCGCACCGGACGGCCCCATCGACTGCGGCGGCTCGGGCGCCACGATGCGGCTCCTGGCGGGCGTCCTCGTCGCCCAGCGCTTCGCGACGCGGCTCGTCGGCGGCGCGTCGCTCTCGCGCCGGCCCATGGAGCGCGTGGCGAAGCCGCTGCGGCTCCGCGGCGGGCGGATCGAGGGGAAGCTCGACCCGCGCAAGATCGGCGAGATCACGGCGCCGCTCGAGATCGGGCCGCTCCCCGCGCCGCACGTGCTCTCGTCGATCGAGTACGAGCTGCCGGTCCCGTGCGACCAGGTGAAGAGCGCCCTCTTGCTCTCCGGCCTCTACGCCGACGGCCCCACGTTCGTTCGCGAGCCGATCGTCTCGCGCGACCACACCGAGCGCATGCTCACGGCGCTCGGCGCGCCCGTCGACTCGGTGGGCGCCGTGGTCCGCCTCGACGCGGCCCGCTTCTCGGGCGCGCTCCCGGCGTTCGACGTCGACGTGCCCGGCGATCTCTCCGCGGCCGCGTTCCTCGTCGCGGCCGCGCAGATCGTGCCAGGCAGCCGCGTGACGGCGCGGCGCGTGGGCCTCAACCCGACGCGCGCCGGCCTGCTCGAGGTGCTGCGCGACATGGACAGCGGCGTCGCCGTCGAGATCAAGGGCGACGCCCTCGGCGAGCCCACCGGCGACCTCCACGCCGCCTCCGCCGCCCCGCGCGGCGGGCGCGTCGGCGGCGAGCTCGCGTCGCGCGCCATCGACGAGCTGCCGATCCTGCTCGGGCTCGGCGCGCGGGCGCGCGGCGTCACCGAGGTGCTCGACGCCGGGGCGCTGCGCGCGCACGAGGCCGACCGGATCGCGGCGATGGCGTCGGTGCTGGGCGCCTTCGGCCTGCGCTGCGAGGAGCGGCCCGACGGGCTGCTCGTCGAGGGCAGGCCCGACCGGCCACTCGACGCGGCGGACGTCGACAGCCGCGGAGATCATCGCGTCGCCATGACGGCCGCGGTGCTCGGGCTCGCCGGGAGCGGGCCCACGCGCGTGCGCGACGCGGGCTGCATCGCGACGAGCTTTCCTCTCTTCGTCGGGACGTTGCGCGCCCTCGGCGCGCGCATCGACGTCGAGAGCGCCGCGGCGGCGTGAGCGAGGAGGATCGCAGGTGACGGAACGGCAAGGACACGACGGCGCGCGCCGCCTCACGGCGCACGGCGAGCTGCGGCGGCTCCGCGTCGCCATCGACGGGCCGGCCGGCGCCGGCAAGGGCACCGTGGCGCGGGGCCTCGCCGAGCGGCTCGGCTACCTCCTCGTCGACACGGGCGCGCTCTACCGCGCCGTCGCGCTCGCCGTGCAGCGCGCGGGGTTCTCGTGGGACGACAGCGGCGCGATCGGCGCGCTCGCCGAGGAGCTCGCGCGCGGCGGGCGCATCGCGCTGGAGCGGGGCGCGGCGGGCGCGGCGCCCGACTCCACGGAAGCCGCGCAATCCGCTCCGGGCAGCGGCCCGGCCTCCACGAGCCTGCTAGGGGGCAGCGGCCTCAGGGTGCTGCTCGACGGCGAGGACGTCTCCAGCGCGATCCGCGCGCCGCAGGTCAGCCTCGGGGCGAGCCGCGTCTCCGCCGTCCCCGCGGTCCGGCAGGCGCTGCTCGCGATGCAGCGGCAGGCCGGCGCCGAGGGCGGGGTCGTGCTCGAGGGGCGCGACATCGGCACCGTGGTGTTCCCCGACGCGGAGGTGAAGTTCTTCCTCACGGCGCCGGCCGAGATCCGCGCGAAGCGGCGGTACGACGAGCTCGTCGCGCGCGGCATGTCCGTCAGCTTCGAGGCGACGCTCTCCGACGTGCTCCGCCGCGACAAGGCCGACAGCGAGCGCGCCGTCGCGCCGCTCCGCAAGGCCGACGACGCGATCCTGGTGGACTCCGGCCACAGGAGCCCGCAGGAGATCATCGACGAGATGGCGCGCGTCGTGGAGACCCGTGCGCGGGGCGGCTGATCGTCGCGCCGCCGCGGCCTCCGCCGCCGCCCTGCTCGCGCTCTCGCTCGCGCTCCCGGCCTGCGGGGGCGCCGCGCCGCCGCGCGCCGGCGAGGGCGCGCGCGGCGCGGAGAGCGAAGCCGGCGCGCGGATCGTCCCGCGGATCGAGCCAGCCGATCTCCTGCCGGCCGATCTCGACCTCGTGGTGCGCGTCGACGTCGCCCGCATGCGCGTCGGCCTGGGCCAGGCCGCCGCGGACGAGCTCGCGCGGCGCGCGCTGGACGACCTCCCCGACGAGGCGCTGAAGGGCGCGCTCCGGCGCGCCGACGTCGCCTGGCTCGGCCTGCGGCTCGCCGATCTCGAGGAGGGCGACCGCGTGGTCGTCCTCGAGGGCCGCATGGCCGGGCTCGCGCCCGATCCCGGGCGCTGGGAGGAGGCGCGGGCGAGGCTGGGCGGCGTGTCCATCTTCGACCGCCGCGGCGCGGCCGCCCTCCCGCGCGCGGACGTCGCGCGGATCATCGCGCTCGGCGATCGCGCCGTGGCGCTCGTGTCCGCGGTCGAGGTGAGCAGCGTCGCGCGCGTCCTCCGCGACGGCCCCGACGAGCGCCGCGGCGACCCGGCCGCCGAGGGGCTCGTGAGCGTCGACCTGCGCGGGCGCCGGCTGCCTCCCCACCTCGCGCGGCGCTTCCCCTCGCTCGGCGCGCTCGTCGCCGGCGTGGAGCGTGTGCGCGCCGTGGCGTCCCTCCACGACGAGGGGGTGCGCATCGACGCGGAGATCGTCGGGGTGGAGGCGGCCGCCGCCGAGCGCGCGCGCCGGTTCCTCGAGGTGCTCCGCGACAACGTCGAGGATGTGCGTTACGCAGATCTCATGAAGGCGCTCTCGATCGAGCAGGTGGAGCGCACCGTGCGGCTCCGCTGGCTGTTCCCCGCGCCCGTCGTGCTTGCCCTGCTCTCCCGGCGCGCGCCCGGCTGAACCGACGATGTCCGACACCCTGATCGACCCCGTCCGACCGACCGTGATCGACGACACCGCCTCCGCGCCGGCGCCCGGGGGCGACGCCGCGGAGGCGGGCCCTGGAGCGCCCGGCGGCCGCGCCCCCGGCTCCCCGGCGCGCCCCGGGCGGGGCGCGTATCTCCTGGCAGCGCTCGCGTGCCTCGTCACGCTCGCGGGCGCCGCGCTCGCCGTTTACTTCTTCTTCTGGCGCTACGAGCCGACGGCCCGGCGCCACATCCCGGGCGACGCGAACATCGTCGTCCGCCTCGAGGCCGCGGAGCTCGCGCTCTTCGGCCCCGTGCGCCAGCACTTCTTGCCGCTGCTCGACGAGGCGCCCTCCGGCGCGCCGCGCAGGGCGCGCGTCGAGGCGGCCACCGGCCTCGATTTCCCCGCGGACCTGCGCGAGATCGTGATCGCCTCGACCGACGCCACGAGCTGGGTCGCGCTCGCGGGCGGGCGCATCCCGAAGGGGCGGTTCGTCACCGGCATGGAGAAGATCGCCCGCGAGGAGGGCTGGCTCGGCTGGCGGCGCGAGGGCGATCTCCTCGTCGGCCCGCGCGCCGCGATCGGCCAGGCGGAGGACGGCACGCTCGTCCTCGGCACGGACGTCGAGATCGTGAACGCCGCGCTGCCCGCGTCGGACGAGTGGCAGCGCCTCGGCCTGCCCGAGCAGGGCGCGATCACCTTCGCGCTCACCGGCGCCGCGTGGTCCGGCGCCGCCGGCGCGATCAGCGCCGCGCTGCCGCGCGCCGCGGCGCTGTTCCGTCGCATCGATCACGGCGCGGGCACCTTGACCCTCGGCGCCGACCCCACGCTCGTCTTCCGCATCGCGCCCGCGTCGGGCGAGGCCGCGGCGGCGCTGGCCTCCGATGCGCAGGCGCTGCTCGGCAACCTCAAGCTCACCCTCGCCGTGGTCCCCGACGTCGCCGGCATGAAGGCCGCGCTCGAGGGGGCCCAGGCCGTGGCGCGCGGCGACCGCGTGGAGATCCACACGAAATGGCCTCACGAGGACCTGGATCGCGCCTGCGCGGAGCTCGCGCAGCGGGCCCGCGCCGCGCGCGACGCCGCGCCCGGAGCGCCCGGCCCCGGGTGGTGAGGGCGCACGGGGCAGGCCCCTGATCGCTGTGCGGCTTTGGGCCAGCGGCCTCATCGTTTCTCGCGAAAATGACAAAAACCGCTGGTGGCTCGGTCGTTGCATTGACAGAGGCACCTCCTCAGACTACAGGCTCGCCTCTCCCGAGGGGCCGGGTGTAGGGTACGCGTGCGCCCGCTCCTCCGTCGCTCGTGCGTGGCACCAGGGTCCACGCCTACGCCCGCAGCGGCGAATCCCAGGGAAGGAAAGGAACCAAGAACGAACAACATGACTAGCAACATCATCACGGAGGCAGGCTCGTCCGGGGCGAGCATGGAGAGCTTTGCCGCGCTCTTCGAACAGAGCGTGGAGGGGGGCGATTTCGCGCGTGAAGGAGAGATCATCTCCGGCACCGTGGTCGCAGTGAACCGCGACTCCGTCGTGGTCGACATCGGCGGCAAGAGCGAAGGCGTCATCGCGCTCCGCGAGTTCGCGGACGCCGCGGGCCAGAGCACGGTGAAGGCGGGCGACAAGGTCGACGTCTACATCGAGAGCCGCGAGAACGACGACGGCCTCGTCACCTTGTCGAAGGAGAAGGCCGACAAGATGAAGGTCTGGGATGAGATCTCGAACGCCTGCGAGGCGGACGAGCTCATCGAGGGCACGATCAGCCAGCGCGTGAAGGGCGGCCTCTCGGTCACCATCCGCGGCGGCGTGAAGGCCTTCCTCCCGGGCTCTCAGGTCGATCTTCGCCCGATCCGCAACTTGGACAAGCTGATCGGCCAGACCTACAAGTTCAAGGTCATCAAGTTCAACAAGAAGCGCGGCAACATCGTGCTCTCGCGGCGCGTGCTCCTCGAGCGCGAGCGCGACGAGATGAAGGCCAAGACGCTCGAGACGTTGACCGAGGGGATGACCGTCAAGGGCACCATCAAGAACATCACCGAGTACGGCGCCTTCGTCGACCTCGGCGGCATCGACGGCCTCCTGCACATCACGGACATGTCGTGGGGCCGCGTGAACCACCCGAGCGAGGTGTTCCAGGTCGGCGACGAGGTCCTCGTGAAGGTCCTCAAGTACAACGCCGACACCGAGCGCGTGTCGCTGGGCCTCAAGCAGACCCAGGAGGACCCCTGGAACCACGCCGAGGAGGCGTACCCCGCGGGCAAGAAGGTCCGCGGCAAGGTCATGTCGATCACCGACTACGGCGCGTTCGTCGAGCTGGAGCCGGGCGTCGAGGGCCTCATCCACGTGAGCGAGATGAGCTGGACCAAGAAGGTCAAGCACCCGTCGAAGCTCCTCGAGGTCGGCCAGGAGCTCGAGTGCCAGGTGCTCGAGGTCGACGCGCGCGCGAAGCGCATCAGCCTCGGCCTCAAGCAGCTCGAGCCGGATCCGTGGATGCTCTTCACGGACAAGTACCACCCCGGCGACAAGATCGCGGGCAAGGTCCGGTCGCTCACCGACTACGGCGTCTTCGTCGGCATCGAGGAGGGCGTCGACGGCATGGTCCACAAGAGCGATCTCTCGTGGTCGGTGCGCGTCAACAACCCGAGCGACCTCTACCACAAGGGCGACGACGTCGAGGCGATCATCCTCTCGATCAACCACGACGAGAAGAAGGTCTCCCTCGGCATCAAGCAGCTCTGGGACGACCCGTGGCCGACCATGCTGCAGGAGTACCCGCCCGGCCGCGTGCTCGAGGACGCCCAGGTGGTGAGCATCGTCGACTACGGCGTGTTCGTGCGGCTGCGCGAGGGCGTCGAGGGCCTCATCTCGCAGAGCGACGTGCAGGAGCCCGAGGACGGCAAGCTCAAGGTCGGCGACAAGGTCCGCGCCGAGATCTCGTCGCTCGACACGGTCGATCGCCGGCTCTTCCTGACGATGAAGAACATCGGCATGGAGCGCCCCGCGCCGGTCCAGCGCCAGCAGCAGAAGCGCAAGGACGACGACGAGAAGCCGGTGGCCGGGACGATCGGCGATCTCATCAAGGAGAAGCTCGGCGGCAAGCTCGACCTGAAGTGACGCGCTCGGCGTGCGCGCGCCGCCACGGCGCGCCGCGCGCCGCGCGTCAGGTACGGCGGGCTGAAAGCGCCCCCGGTGCCGCTCGGCTCGCCGTGTGGACCCGATGAAGCGAGCGAGAGGCGAGGCTCTTCCCAGGGCCTCGCCTCTTGCTTTTTCCGACATGCCGCGGACGATGCTCCCGATGAGAGGCCCCCTCGCGCGCGCTGCCGTCGCGGCGCCAGTCCTCGCTGCGGTGGTCCTCGCCGCGTCGCCCGCCCGGGCCGAGGCCCCCCTGCCCGCGGCGGCGCTGCCCCTCGCCCCCGCCGCGCCGCTCGCGCCGCCCCCTGCGCCGCTCGCGCCGCCCCTCGCGCCGTCCCCTGCGCCGCTCGCGCCGCCCCTCGTGTCGCCTGCGTCGGCCGCGCCGCCCCCCGTGCAATCCACGTCACAGGCGCTGACGCGCGATCCCGATCCGTGGTTCGGCCCGGACAAGGCGCTCCATTTCTGCGCGTCGGCCGCCCTGGCCGGCGGCGGGTACGCGCTCGGCGCGCTGGCGACCGAGGACGTCGCGAGCCGGCTCGCGGCGGGCGCCGTGCTCGCGCTCGGCGCGGGCCTGGCCAAGGAGGCCCTCGACGCGGCCGGGGCTGGCACCCCCTCGTGGCGCGACCTCGCCTGGGACGCGCTCGGCGCCTCGGTCGGGCTTGGCCTCTCGGTCTGGTTCGATCTGGCGGTGATGCCCGTCTCGTTTTGAGGCCCGCGGCGGGGGCCGCGGCGCGACAGCGAAAGAGGCGCGGTGGTCCCGCGCGCGCGGTCGCCGTGCTAGCGTCTCCGCGAGATGGGCAATCCGCTGTGGGCGCCCTGGCGCATCGAGTACATCCTTGCGCCGAAGGGCCGGGCCGACTGCATCTTCTGCGGCATCCCCCGCGCCTCCGAGCAAGAACAGCGCTCCCGGCTGGTCGTGGCAACGACCCGCCGCGCGTTCGTCATGCTCAACCGCTACCCGTTCGCGTCGGGGCACCTCCTCGTCGTCCCGCACGCGCACGTCGCCTCGCTCGACGCGCTCGACGCCGAGGACCACGAGGCCCTCTTCCGCCTCGTGCGCGAGTCGGCGACCCGCCTGCGCGCCGCCGTGAAGTGCGAGGGCATGAACGTCGGGATCAACCTCGGCACGGCCGCGGGCGCCGGCATCGCCGAGCACCTGCACGTGCACATCGTCCCGCGCTGGTCCGGCGACACGAACTTCATGCCGGTGCTCGCCGACGTCCGCGTCGTCCCGCAGGCGCTCGAGGCGACGCGCGATCACCTGCTCAGCTTCTTCGCCGATCTCCCCGTCGCGCGCATCGACGGGGACCACGGATCGGGGCCGGCCGCGCGCGGCGGGGTGCCGTGAGCGAGGGCCCCGCGCGCCGCACCGTGTTCCTGACGATCAGCGCCGTCCTGACGGTGGCGTTGCTCGTCGTCTCCCACGCGGTGCTGCTCCCCTTCGTGCTCGCGCTCGTCGTCGCGTACGTGCTCACGCCGGCGGTCCTCCGGATCGAGCGCGCGCGCGTCCCGCGGTGGGCGGCGATCCTCATCGTGTACGCCCTCGCGATCTCCGGGGTCGCGGGCTTCGTCGCCGTCAGCGTCCCGCGGCTCATCGCCGAGGGGAAGGCGCTCACCGTCGAGGCGCCGCGCCTCGCCGCGCGCTTCCGTGAGGAGTACCTCCCCGCGCTCGACGCGCGGCTCCGCCGCTGGTCGGGCCGGGATCTCGCGCCGCCGCTCTCCGCGGCGCCCGGGGTCGACCCGGCCCAGGCGCCCGACGAGATCGCCGCGCCGCCCCCCCGCGCCGCCGCCCCGGAGGAGAGCCGCGAGGGCCGCCCGCCGGTCCGCATCACGCCGCGGCCGGACGGCTCCTTCGACGTGCGGGTCGCCGACGACGTCGAGATCCGGGAGACCGGCGACGGCGTCTGGCAGATCACGCAGGGGCGCCCGTCGCACCCGCTCTCCAGCGCGAACATGCTGCAGGAGGGGTTCGAGAAGGCGGCCGACTACCTGCGGGAGAACTCGCTCACGGTCCTCAGGATCGGGCAGGCCATCGCGACCGCCATCTCGCGCGGCATCTTCAACCTCTTCATGACGTTGATGCTCGCCGGGTACCTGATCCTGACGCACGAGAAGATCCTCCGCTTCTTCCGCGAGCTCTGGCACCCGAGCTCGCGCGACTCGTTCGATCGCTTCCTCCGCCGGCTCGACCGGGGGCTGTCCGGGGTCGTCCGCGGGCAGCTCCTCATCTGCCTCGTGAACGGCGTGCTCTCGGCCATTGGCTTCTGGCTGTTCGATCTCAAGTACTGGCCGATCCTGTCGATCGTCGCGGGCGTGATGTCGCTGATCCCGATCTTCGGCTCGATCCTGAGCTCGATCCCGGCGGTCGTCATCGGCCTCACGCAGTCGTTCGGCACGTCGGTGGGCGTGCTCGCGTGGATCGTCGGGATCCACCAGCTCGAGGCGAACTTCCTGAACCCGAAGATCATCGGCGACGCGGCGAAGATCCACCCGGTCCTCGTGGTGCTCGCGCTCCTCATTGGCGAGCACTTCTTCCAGATCACGGGCGCGCTCTTCGCGGTCCCGTGCCTGTCGATCGCGCAGACGGTCTTCCTCCACTTCCGCGAGTCCACGCTCGGCCTCGCCGACCCGACGGCCTCCGTCCCCCCGCAGCGCGGCTCGCCGTTCCCCCCGCCGATCGAGCCCCTGCCCCCGCTGCGCGGCTTCGAGGCGGTCCGCCCGGCGGCCACGCCGGTGCCCGCCTCGGGGGCCGAGGACGACGCCGGGGCGCGCGCGCGCGACCCCGACACCGCCGCGGGCTAACGCCGCCCGGGCGCGCCCCTGATCCGCCCCCGCAGGCCCCTGGAGCGCGGGTTTGCCGCGCGCGAGGGGTGGATGAGCCTGGGCGACGCCGCGCTGCCCCGGCCGGCGCCCGCCGGGCGTGCTGGCCGCTCCCGCGCAGGCCAGCTATGAGAGCCCGCCCCCCGCGGGAGCGGGAACGCCAGATCCACGACCCCGATGAAGACCCCAGGCAAACCCAATCCGAAGAAGCAGAGCCCCAAGCAACAGCGCGAGCAGGCCATCGCGGCGCTCCGCGGAAAGCCGCCGGCCGATCCCCTCGCTCAGCTGAACCCCCGCTCGCTCGCCCTCCGCGTCGGCATCCCGGCGCTCATCATCTGGGCGATCGCCCTGGCCATCCCCGGGATCTGGCCGAAGGTCGTCGCCGGCGTCCTGACGGTCGTCGTCGCGGGCGTCCTGCTCTGGGCGATGCGCTTCGCGAACCGGACGCGCGCCGTCGCGAAGATCGTGCACACGGCCGACACCGCCGAGGCCCGCAAGGACGCGATCGCCAAGCTCGACACGGAGTTCAAGAAGGACGACGCGGCCGCGACCTTCGCGAAGGCGCAGCTCCAGATGCAGGAGGATCCGCGGGCCGCGCTCCGGACGCTGGAGACCATCAACCTCGACAAGGTGATGGCGCCGATGGCCGACGAGGCGCGCGCGCAGCGCGGGATGATCCACCTCATCCTGAGCGAGACGGACGAGGCGCGGGCGCTCGTCGACAAGATCGACATGACCCGCCACAAGGAGCCGCGGATCCGCGCCATGATGGCGGCCATCGTCGGCGAGGCGTGGGCCCGGACCGGCCAGGCCACGAAGGCGGTCGAGCTGCTCGAGACGTTCGATCCGAACGACGAGGCCTACACCGACCTCAAGCCGCAGCTGCTCCGCGCGCGGGCGTTCGCCTACGCGTGGTCGAACAACACGAAGCAGATGAAGAGCACGCTGCGGAGCCTGAGCTCGCTGAACCCGCAGTACCTGAGCGGCTTCGTCACGAAGAAGAAGAGCCCGATGGGCGTCCCGCCGCGCGGCGTCCACCCGATGCTCGAGAAGGAGGCGTTCGAGATGCTCATGCGCTCCGGCGCCATCCCCCGCAAGATGCAGCAGATGAAGCGCGGCTGAGCGGCGGCCGGGCGAGGCCAGCGTCGGCGCGCTGGCCGGTCGGGCGCGCGGCCCCTTGACGAGGGGCGCGGAGCGCAGCTCAACTGCGCGCCCCGATGAGAGCGACCGCGCTGATTTACAGCTCGCACAGCCGCTGCAACGTCATCCACAACGACCTCATCGTGCAGCGCGCCCTGCACGGTCGGGACAACAAGCGCATCCTGTTCCTGCCCATGTCGGAGACGCCGCGCGACGGCGACGAGCGCCCGCGGCAGGAGTTCTCGTACGAGAGCTTCCGGTGGTTCTTCCGGTTCTACGAGCGGTTCGGCCTCGAGCACGCGCCGTTCTACTGGACCAGCGACCTGCGCAAGGAGGACGTCGACGTCCTCTGGCGAGCGCTCGCGTCGTCCGAGGTCGTGATCCTCGGCGGCGGCCACAGCACGACGGGGCTCTGGCGCTACAAGGAGCTCGGCGCGCGGTTCGACGGGGAGCCCGGCAAGTTCGGGCGCATCCTGCACGAGCGCCGGAAGCGCGGCCTGCTCACGGTGGGCTTCTCCGCCGGGGCGGATCAGCTCTCCCAGCACCTCTTCCGCCGCGTCTGGGACAGCCCGGGCGACAACGACGGGTTCGGGCTCGCGCGCAACACGCTCGTGACGCTCCACCACGAGCCGAGCCGCAACGGGGATCTCTGGCACGCGGCGAGGCGCTTCCCCGACTGCTTCGTGTTCGGGCTCCCGAACGATTCGGCGATCCAGGTGGACTGGGGTGTGCTCCCGTCCGGCAACATCTGGCAGCTCTACGAGCTCGTCATCGACACCACCTGGGACGAGCCGAGCGACGCGTTCCACGTCAAGACGCGGCAGGGCGCGCTCATCGATCATTTCGACCACCTGGGGCGCCACTGGGCGTTTCACGGCGGCGACCGCGTCGTGCGGATCACATCGCAGGACAACCGCTACGACCGAGCCTGGATGACCGCCGGCGGGCGAATCCTGGACTACTGGACCCGCGAACCGAGCGTCCACACCTCCGTCGAGGACATCCTCGCGAGCCACTGACCTCGCCGGGGCCACGCGGGCTGGCGTGGCGTGCGGCCCGGGCCGCGGGCGGGCAGGCATTGACGTCGGGCACGAGGAGCGACATCGACATCCAGGTCGCCATGGCCACTCACCCCTGCCTCTTCTGCGAGATCGCCCAGGGAAGAACACCGGCGCACGTGGTGCTCGACGAGCCGAGCGTCATGGGATTCCTGGATCATCGTCCGCTATTCCCCGGACACTGCCTGCTCATCCCACGGACGCACCACGAGGTGCTCACCGATCTCCCCGCGGACCTCGTCGGACCGCTCTTCACGACGGCGCAGCGCCTCGCGCGCGCCGTCGAGGCGGCGCTCGCGGCAGACGGCTCCTTCGTCGCGATCAACAACCGCGTGAGTCAGAGCGTCCCCCACCTGCACGTTCATATTGTGCCGCGCCGCCAGAAGGACGGTCTCAAGGGCTTCTTCTGGCCCCGTTACAAATATTCGGGCGAGCAGGAGATGACGAATCTTCGTGACGCCATCGCGACGGCGTTCGCTTCATGTTGAACGCCGTCCCCGTTGCGGTTATTTGGTACGGAGCGGCTGATGTGGCGCGGCCCTCGCGAGGTCGAGGCGTGCACCCCGGCCGCGGCATTTCGCCGCACCGAGTTTTTGTCCGTGGCATCTTGCGACGCATCAACGGCGCTGCCAAGTTAGGGAATAGACTGGGACCCGCCCTGGTTCGCACGGCCGACTGGCGCCCCCCCCCGCTGACCGATGCTAACCCTCCGAGCATTTTTCCCCCGGATCGCGCTGCTGCTGCTGCTGGCCTTCGCGCCGGTTTCGCTCACGCGGGGGAATGCCAGCGTCATCGAATCGATCGAAGCTGATGTTTCGGGGGCGTTTCGCACCGGTTTCAGCGAGATCGACCAGGGCGAGATCAAGCTCTTCCAGCCGTCATTCCGCGACGCAATACGGCGCGCTCGCGCGATACGGGCAGCGGTCACCGCGGGCGAGAAGCATCGGCGATTCACCATCGTCGCCGATCTCAGGCCCACGCGCATCGCATGCCCTGTCCAGCGCCCTCCTGTCCGCCGCCCTCCAGATCGCTTCCTGAATTGAGCGGTCAGCTCCGGTCCGAGGCCGCTCGCTCGGATCGGAGAGGCCGTGAAAGGAGGATCCGAAGGCAATCAACGCGCCGAATCGGCGCGATCGGCAGGAGTGTATCCAATGCAAAAGCTGGTTCAGGGGCTGCACAAGTTTCATAACGAGGTCTGCATCTCGCATCAGGATCTATTTCGCCACCTCGCGAACGGGCAGCACCCCGAGGCGCTGTTCATCACGTGCTCGGACAGCCGCATCAATCCGAACCTCATCACGCAGACGCAGCCGGGCGACCTCTTCATCCTGCGCAACGTCGGCAACATCATCCCCCCCTACGGCGCGGGCAACGGCGGGGAGGCCGCGGCGATCGAGTTTGCCGTCGCGCACCTCGGGATCCAGCACATCATCGTCTGCGGGCACACGCATTGCGGCGCGATGCGCGGGCTGCTCGATCCCGCGGGCCTCGACGATCTGCCGGCGGTCAAGGGGTGGCTCCAGCACGCCGAGGTGACGCGCCGCCTGGTGCAGGAGAATTACCCGGGGGTCGAGGGGCAGGCGCGCCTCACCGTCACCGTCGAGGAGAACGTCCTCGCCCAGATCGAGAACCTCCGGACGCACCCGACGGTCCGGGCGAAGCTCGCGCGCAGCGAGCTCTGCCTCTACGCCTGGGTCTTCAAGATCGAGACCGGGCAGATCTTCCAGTACGAGCACGAGAGCGGGCAGTTCATCCAGATCTGCGAGGCGGCGCCGCCCTCGGCGCTGCCGGCGGCGCCGCGGCTGCGGCGCGTCGTCTGAGCGCCTGACTGGCACGGACCCACAACTTCACTCGGAAGAGAGGACCCGTTCCGATGCAGTCACACGACGTCGCGCACGCAAGTGCCGTATCTGCCCCCCTCGATGCCTCCTCGCGAAGCGCTCAAGGCGCCGCGGCGCGGGAAGCGCCCGCCGGCGCGCCGGCAGGCGAGGGCGCGCCGCCGCTCGACCCCCGCCTCAGCGCGAACCTCAAGTTCGACATCCCCGCCGGCGTGGTCGTCTTCCTCGTCGCGCTGCCCCTGTGCCTGGGCATCGCGCTCGCGTCCGGGGCCCCCCTGCTGTCGGGCGTCATCGCCGGCATCGTGGGCGGCCTCGTCATCCCCCTCGTGAGCCGCGCCGCGCTCAGCGTGAGCGGGCCTGCCGCCGGCCTCGCCGCCATCGTGGTCGCGGGCATCGGCACCCTCAAGAGCCTCGAGGCGTTCGCCCTGGCGGTGGTGATCGGCGGCGCCCTGCAGCTCGCGCTCGGGCTGCTGAGGGCCGGCGCGATCAGCCACTTCTTCCCCTCCTCGGTCATCAAGGGGATGCTGGCCGCCATCGGCGTCCTGCTCATCCTGAAGCAGCTCCCCCACGCCATCGGCTTCGACCAGGACAACTTCGCCTCCGCGTCGTTCCAGACCGAGGGCGGCAACACCTTCACCGTGGTGGTGCAGGCGGTGCAATCGCTCGAGTGGGGCGCGTTCCTCCTCAGCGCCGTCAGCCTGGTCCTGCTCGTCGCCTGGGAGAAGTCGCGCCTCGCGAAGATCTCCTGGCTGCCCGCGCCGCTGGTCGCCGTGCTCGTCGCGACGCTCGGCAACGAGCTGTTCAAGGTGGCGCTCCCGTTCCTCGCCCTGGAGCAGAAGCACCTCGTCTCGCTGCCCACAGGCGGGGCGCAGGGCCTGGTCGACACGCTCCGGCTGCCGGACTGGTCCGCGGTCGCGCGGCCCGAGGTCTGGGTGCTCGGCGTGACCCTGGCGATCGTCGCCAGCCTCGAGACGCTGCTCAACCTCGAGGCCGTCGACCGGATCGATCCTTGGCGGCGCAAGTCGCCCCCGAACCGGGAGCTCGTGGCGCAGGGGATCGGCAACATGCTCTCCGGCCTCGCCGGGGGTCTCCCGGTCACGTCGGTCATCGTCCGGAGCAGCGCCAACGTGAACGCCGGGGCGCGCACGCGGGTCTCCGCCATCGTGCACGGCGCGCTCCTGCTGCTCGCCGTGGTGTTCGCGGGCGCGCTGCTGTCGCACATCCCGCTCGCGTGCCTCGCGACCATCCTGCTCGTGACCGGCTACAAGCTGGCGAAGCCGAAGCTCTTCGCGGAGATGTACAAGCTCGGCCTCAGCCATTTCATCCCGTTCGTGGTGACCATCGTGGCGATCGTGCTGACCGATCTCCTGAAGGGCATCGCCATCGGCCTCGCCGTCGGCGTCTTCTTCGTCCTGAAGGCCAACATGTCCCGGGTGTTCGACGTGATCCACGAGGGGGCGCGCGTGACGATCCGGTTCAACAAGGAGGCCTACTTCTTCACCCAGGGCAAGCTCGTCGCGCTGTTCGATCGGCTGCCGCGCGACGTGCACGTGGTCGTCGACACCCAGGCGGCGTCGTACATCGATCACGACGTGGTGGAGCTCATCCGGCGCTTCCAGCAATCGGCGCCGGAGCGCAACATCAACGTGGAGGTCCGCGGGCTCTGACCCGACGGGCTCCGACCCGAAGGGGGCCAGCTTGCCCCCCCACGCCCGGCAGAGCGTACGCCGGATCCGGCTGCGCCTCATCGAGCCGAGCTCGCGCGCCCGCGAGCTCGGCGGTCGGGCCAACCTGGTGAAGCACCTCCACGCAACAGCGGAGCAGCTTCAGGCGGTGTACGCGCACGCGCTCCAGGGCTCGTCCGCCTGAAGCGGCTCGTCGGTCCGGACGGGCCGCTGCGCAACGAGCTCCGCGAGCGGGTGTTTCCAGCGCACTTCTGTCCAGCACAGCCGGTCGTCCGCCCTCGGCCACCTGGCGACGGGAGGTCTTGAGAGGCGCTCCAAACCTCGCTGGTTGGGATCTTGCACGGTCCTGCAGGTGAGGGTGAATGCCTATGGCAGGCCGTCCGCAGCAGGCTCGATCGATCGTCGCGCACGGCGGCGGCAGGCCGGGGTGGGCACGACGGCGGCAGGGCGTGCTCCCGCCGCTGATCTCGCTGGCGGTCGTCGCGTGCCGTGGGGATCGCCCGCGCATCGAGGCCACGGAGCAACGCGCCGAGGCGCAGGCGAGCCCGGCGGACGCCGGAAAACCACCTGAAGACGCCGGAAAACCATCGGAGGACGCCGGAAAACCACCGGAGGACGCCGGAAAACCAGGAGAGCCGCCGCGCCCCGCGCCGACCGCGGTCTCCATCCCGGCGCCGTGGCACCTCACGATCCAGCCGACCGGAGGCCCCGGCGCGAGGATCGCGAGCATGGATATTCGCAGCTTCGTGACGCCGCTCCTGGAGCCGGGCGATGTCATCCTCGCGGTCGACGGGCGGCCGGTCGACTCGAGCGCAGCGCTGGTGAGCTACCTGCGCGCCTGCTCGCCCGGCGACATGGTGGTGCTCACCGTGCGGAGGAACGAGACCACGATCAACTACGCGATGCTCCAGGTCCCGAAGAGCGATGCGCCCCCCTCGCCGGCGGGCGCGGCGGAACAAGACAGGCCCCCAGGCGGCGGTTGATGGGCCCACCTGGCCGGATGGCGCAGCAGGTGATTCCCTCGTCGAGCTCCCCCGGAGATCCTCGGCAGGTCAGAGGTGCAACGCGACGCCCGCCCCCGAGGGCCCCCACCACGGCGTCACCGAACCCGCCCTGAGCGGGCCCGACGCCGGCTGCTTCAGCAGCAGGAACAGCCCGGCGCCCACGGTCGCGATGCCGAGCCCGCCGAGGACGTCGCCCACGATCCCCTTGGTCCGCGCGCCGTCGCTTCCGCGCCGTCGCGGCTGGCAGCGCGGCTCGCCTGATCCAGGCCGGCGAGGCCGAGGACCGCGCCCTCGGCGAAGAGCGCGGCGCCCACCCCCATGACGACGATCGGGACGGTCCGATCCGGCGAGGCGCTGGACGCGTCGGCCACGGGGGGCAGGCCACCTCGAGAGTCCATGATGGGATGAACGGCCGCTGTCTCCGGCGTGAGCGCGATCCGGACCTCGATCGAGCGGCCCGCGTCAATGCTGAACTGGACAGCGGCGTCGCGGAACCCCGGGGCACGCGCGACGCTCTCGTGTGCGCCCGGATCCAGCTCGACGGCCCGATCCGACGCTGCGCGCGGCGGCTCTCCATCCACAGCCAGCGTGAGCCCGCCGACATGGCCTGGCGTGACCGAGATCGTCGCCCGGCCAACGTGCCGCTCGAGCGCAGCGATCGCCTGGCGTGCCGGCCCGGCGTAGGGCGCGGTCGTCGGCGTCGCCGGCTGGGCCAGAAAGGCGCGGAAGCTGGCGAGCGCGTCCGCGATGCGCCCGGTCTCCTTCTGCGCGACGCCGAGGCTATACCGGGTGTTCGGGGCCGGCTTGATCGCGAACGACCGGGCGTAGAGCGCGCGCGCCTCCTCCCAGCGACCCTGCCTGGCCCGCTCCGCGCCCTCGATGAACAGCGCGCGCGCGGGCCACCTCCTGCTCGCTCTGCGCGGAGGCGAGGCGCGGGGACGCGGCCGAGAGCAGCGCCACGACGACAAGGGTGCCCATCCGACGGGATCGAGCAAGGCGTCGCGCGTTCATTCACACTCTCCCTGGTGGCACCGGCTGTCGTCCGAGCATGCGTTGCCGCAAGATCCACAGTTGTCCGCGGCGACCTGCGGCTCCGCCCCCCTCGCGAGCCAGTGATGCGTGAGCGACGTCCCCGCCACGTCCGCGGTGATCCCGCGCTCGACGGCCCAGCTCGCCGGCGCGCGACCGAGCGCGCGCATGCTGGGCCACCGCTCGGCCGGCGACTTGGCCAGCCCCCGCCGGAGGATCTGCCAGAGCGCATCGTCGCCCGCCGCGAGCTCGGTCGTGGGCACAGGCTCCTTGTTGAAGATCGACGCGATGACCGCGCTGAGGCTCGCCCCGCTGAACGGCCGCGGTCCGGTGATGAGCTCGTACAGCACCACGCAGAAGGCCCAGACATCGGCCTGCTCGCCGACCTCCAGCGCGCCGTCGGCCTGCTCCGGCGACATGGACTCAGGGCTGCCGACGATCACCCCTCTCTGCGTGATCGCCGGGCTGTGGACATTGGCCACCTCGGCGATGCCGAAGTCGACGACCTTGGGCACGTGTCCGCCCGCCCCGTCGGGCACGATGAGGATGTTCGCGGGCTTGATGTCGCGATGGACGACGCTCTGCGCATGCGCGGCCGCGAGCGCGCACGCGACCGGCAAGAGCATCTGGACCGCCTGCTCCGCCGGCATCCGGCCCCGCCTCTCCAGCCAGCTGGAGAGCGACACGCCCTCGAGGAGCTCCATCACCAGGAACGGCTCGCCGGATTCGGTCTCTCCGAAATCGAACACGCGCACGATCGCCGGATGGCCGAGCCTCGCCAAAGGCCCGGCCATCGCATCCGATGTGGCGAAATCCACCATGAACGATTTCTTGTCAGGAGGATCCTCCTCGTCGCAGGCTCGCGGTACACTCCGTGGCGACGTGGTGCCCGCAGCACCCCCGACAACCCTGGACGACTCGGTCGGGGCCGTCTCGGAGCACCTGCGCACGAGAGGGCCGACGCCTGGGCTCCTGCTTGTCTTCTCGGTGGACAGCCCCCGCTGCGATGTCCTCCCGCTGACGGACGGCGAGATCGAGCTCGGGCGCGGTGAGGTCGCGGGCGTGCCCCTCGACGACCTGCGGATGTCGCGCCGGCACGCGCGCGTGCGCTGCGAAGGGGGCCGGTGGGAGATCGAGGATCTCGACAGCCGGAACGGCACGTCGCTCGACGGCATCCCGCTGACGGGCGTCCGCGCCGGCGCCGATCTGCGGGTCGTGCGCACCGGCTCGTCGGTGTTCCTGCTCGAGGCCGACGTGGAGCCGTTCCGGGTGGGGATCGTCCGCTCCGGAGGCACGATCCGCGGGGCGACGCTCAGCCGCGCGTGGGGCGCCATCGACGGCGCGGCGCGCTCCGGGACGACGCTGCACATCACCGGCGAGAGCGGGACCGGCAAGGAGCACGCGGCGCGGGCGTTCCACGCGCTCGGCCCGCGGCGCGGCGGGCCCTTCGTCGCCCTGAACTGCGCCGCCATCCCCGACGGCCTGGCCGAGCGGCTGCTCTTCGGCGCGCGCAAGGGCGCGTACTCGGGCGCCACGGCCGACGCCGAGGGGCACGTGCAGGCCGCGCACGGCGGGGTGCTCTTCCTCGACGAGGTGGCCGAGCTCGACCTCGGCGTGCAGGCCAAGCTGCTCCGGGCGCTGGAGACGAGGGAGGTGATCCCCCTCGGCGCCTCGCGGCCCCTGCCGGTCGATTTCGCGCTGGTGTCCGCGACCCACAGGGACCTGCGGGCGCAGGTGGCCGCGGGGAAGCTGCGCGAGGATCTCTACTTCCGCATCGCGCGGCCGGCGGTCCGCATCCCGCGGCTGAGCGAGCGGCTCGAGGAGATCCCGTGGCTCGTGGACGCGGCGCTGCGGAGCGCCGGGGCGGCCGCGGCGCCCGGCCAGGAGAGCGCGCCGCCCGCGGCGCACGCGTCGCTCATCGAGGCGTGCCTGCTGCGGCCGTGGCCCGGCAACGTGCGGGAGCTCATGGTGGAGATCCGCGCGGCGGCGCAGGAGGCGCAGCTCGCGAGGTGCCCGGTGGTGCAGGCGCGGCACCTGTCGCCCTCGGCGGGGAAGATCTTCACCCCGTCCACGACGAGCGCGCCGGCGCCGTCCGCGCCGCGCGCGGCGCCGATGGCCTCGCAGCCGCCGCAGCAGGCGCAGCAGGCGCCTGGCGAGCGGCGGCCGCGACGGGCGGCGGCGCTGCCCGCCGACCAGGTCATCGAGGAGGCGCTGCGCCGCGAAGACGGGAACGTGGCGCGCACGGCCCGGGTGCTGGGCGTGCACCGGACGCAGCTCCGCCGCTGGATCGAGCGACGCCTCACGGGCGCCGGCGGCGGCCGCGACGAGGACGCGGGGGGGTGAGCGCCCCCTGCCCACGGCCCCGGGGACGCGCGGCCGTGAGCGCGCCAGCTCGTCCTGGCGCCCGGGGAGGGCGAGCGTGCTCCGGTCGAGGCCCTCGCTCTCGATCTGCTCGGTCGTGCCGACGACCACGATCGCGATGTCCGACGCGCGGAGACGCCGCCCGGGGAGGCGGCGTGAGCACGGGACTTACCAGGTCAGGGAAACGCCAGGCTCACAGGGGAGTGACGGTCACGGGGGCTGGCGACCTCGGCCCAGATGGGGAGAGGGCGATGACCCGTGCTGGCGCGCGGGCGACTCAGCGGTTGGAGGCGTCTGCGGCAGGTGCTCTCAAGGGCAGGCGCAGACGCCGCCGTGGTGCGAGCAGCACCCGCGCTTCACGTAGGTGCAGGTCGGCGAGAGCGTGCCATCGCAGCAGCAGACGCGGCCCACGGACGCCGGCCGCGGCGCGCCGGCGCGCGGGGGCCGCGCGAGGGCGGGGGCCTCGGCGGCCCCCTGGGCGCGCGACTCCCCGGCGGCCCGGAGGGCCTCGCGCTCCGCGATCCGCCGCTGCCCCTCCTCGTGGGAGGCGCGCACCTGGGCCGCCCGCGGGTCGAGCGGGGTGGCGCCGGCGAGGTAGCGGAGGAGCGCGTCGCAGGCCGCGGTGTCGCCCTGCTGGGCGCAGGCGAGCTCGCTCGCGGCGAGCTCGAGCTCGGCGGCGTGGGCCGCCTCCTCGCGCCGGCGCGCGTCCTCGGCGGCCTCTAGCTCGGCGCGGCGGCGCTCGGCCTCCGCGGCCTCGCCGGCCCGCCGCCGCGCCTCGATCTGCGCCTGGCGCGCCTCGCGCTGCCGCCGGTGGCGGGCGACGAGGGCGCTCGACGCGCGCAGCTCGGCCTCGGCCTCCTCGCAGGACGACGCGCATCGATCGACGCGGGCCTTCGCCTCGAGCTGCAGCACGAGGCAGTCGGGCTCGCTCCTGCAGCCGCGCGCCAGCCGGGCCCGGAATCCGTCGTCGTGGCGCGCTCCGTCGCGATGAGCGCAGCCGGCGAGGAGGAGGACGAGGGGGAGCCAGGAGACGGAGCGGCGGAGCACCGGGCGATTGTCCTTTGTTGCGCTGGGGCGGGAAAGGCGCAATCCTCCCCGGACGCCTCGCGGGTGGTGGCCTCGTCTGGGGTGCTCCCCCCCCCCGCGCGCGCGAGGCATCCGCCATGAGCCTTTCCACCGTGCTCCGCGTCATCGGCCGCGCGGACGGCGAGGTCCACAGCGTGTTCCGCACCGGGTCGCGCGTGTACGGCACCGCGACCGCGACGTCCGACGAGGATTTCGTCGCCGTCCTCGCGCGCCGCGACGCGAGGCAGGATCTCGCGTTCGCGCCCGGCATCAACGTCGTCCTGCACGGGCTCGACACCTTCCGCGACGCCATCGCCGAGCACAGCGTCTTCGCGCTGGAGTGCCTGTTTCTCCCGCCCGAGCACCGGCTCAAGGAGACGAGACCGCCCTTCCCGTTCAAGCTGGACCGGAAGAAGCTCGCCGCGTCGGCCGGGAGCCGCTCCGCGTCCGACTTCAAGAAGGCCGGCGCCCGCTTCGACGACGAGCCGGAGGCCTCGAAGAAGAAGCTCTTCCACGCGATCCGGGTGCCGCTCTTCGCCGTGCAGATCGCCGAGACCGGCGCCATCCACGACTACGGCGCCGCGAACCCGACCTGGCGCGAGATCGTCGCGGACGAGCGCCTCGACTGGGAAGACTACCGCAAGACCTACGGCCCGCTCCGCGAGAGGCTCTGCGAGCGGCTCGCGACGCTGGCCTCGCGGCGGTAGCCGCGCCGCCGGCCCCCTCACCGCGGGGGCCGCGCCGCCGGCCTCAGGGCGGCGGCCTGCCGGCCGGACCCGCCGCGAGCCTCTGCGGCCGGATCTCCTGGTGCATCCAGTGCTCGTCCGTCTGCACGTGCCCGCGCCGCACCCACTTCGCGAGGCAGCGCTGGAACATCGCGTCCGGGAACTCCCCCGCGACCCGCGCCACCACCCCCTCGCGCGGGCCGCCGAACGCGGAGGGCTCGCGCGCGAGCGCGCTCGTCAGCGCCTCGAGCTCGCGCTCGCTCTCGACGCTGCCCCGGAACAGGACAGGCACCGTGGGGAGCCCCAGATCCTTCGCCTGGGCCACGACCATGTCCCACTCCCAGAAGAGCCCCCGCGCGTCGTCGCGCACGCCGAAGACCAGAGAGTACCCCGGCAGCGCCTCGTACTCGATGGAGTGGACCGCATAGCAATACTCGCAGAAGAGCGATATGCCCTCCGAGAGCAGGTGAGCGATGCTCGCGTGCGTGGCCTTCGCGAGATCGAAGCTCGGGTGGGCCGGAGGGCCCGCGTGCGAGCGGGAGAAGACGCTCTTCCGCGTGTACGTGAGGTTGCTCCCGTCGCACTTCTCGGTGATGACGATCTCGACGCCGAGCAGCCCCGACACGTCTGCCATCCTCTTGTCGTCCGACGTGCCGCCGGGCGACCATGGCAGGTGGAACGAGCGCGGATATTTGGCCGACATGGCGGCGTCAGGGTAGCACCGCCCCCCGGCGCGGACATGCTACGATCCTCGCGCGCTGCGCGCCTGCGTCCGGTACGCGCTCGCCACGGGGTGCACCGTCATGTCGTCCGCGTCCTCGCTCCTCGACCTGCTCAAGCCCGATCCGGAGCGTGTGCCCTGGGACGAGCTCCAGGTCTTCGACTGGGTCCGCGCGCTCGAGGGCTGCCCGCAGGACCCGATCCACCACGCCGAGGGCAACGTCTGGATCCACACGCGCATGGTGCTGGAGACGCTCCTCGGGCTGCCCGCGTGGCGGGCGCTGCCGGCGGAGGAGCAGCGCGTCGTCTACCTCGCGTGCCTGCTCCATGACGTGGCGAAGCCGGCGACCACCCGCGAGGAGGACGGGCGGATCACGGCCAAGGGCCACTCGCGCGCGGGCGAGCTGCTCGCGCGCCGCCTGCTCTGGGAGCTCGGCGCGCCGTTCGCGCTGCGCGAGCAGGTGTGTGCGCTCGTGCGCTACCACCAGATCCCGTTCTATCTGATCGAGCGCGACGACGCGCGGCGCATCGCGGCCGAGATCAGCCTGGCGACGCGCTGCGATCTGCTGGCGCTCGTGGCCGAAGCCGACATCCGCGGGCGCGTCTGCGCGGACATGGGCCGCGTGGTCGACAACATCGAGCTCTTCCGCGAATTCTGCCGCGACGAGGGGTGTTACCAGGCGCCGCGCTCCTTCGCGTCGGATCACACGCGCTTCGTGTACTTCCGCTCCGCCCACGCTGGCGGGCGCCACCCGGGCGTGGAGGTCTACGACGACACGCGCGCCGAGGTCGTGGTGATGAGCGGGCTCCCGGGCGCCGGGAAGGACACCTATGTCCGCGACCACCTCGCCGGCTGGCCGGTCGTCTCCCTGGATGCGCTGCGGAGCGAGCTCGAGATCGATCCGACGGGCACGCAGGGACAGGTGGTCCAGGCGGCGCGGGAGCGGGCGAAGGAGCACCTCCGGCGCGGCGAGCGATTCGTGTGGAACGCGACGAACCTCTCGCGGCAGCGGCGCGGGCCCGTGCTGCAGATGGCGGCGGACTACGGGGCGAGGATCCGCGTGGTCTACGTGGAGGTGCCGGCGGCGGTCCTGTTCGCGCAGAACCGCGCGCGAGCGGCGGCGGTGCCCGAGGCGGCGATCCGCCGGATGATCGAGCGCTGGGAGATCCCGGCGAGGACCGAGGCGCACGAGGTCGTGCTCTCGGTGCGCGAGGCGGGGTAGCCCGGTCCGGGCCGCCCGGTCATCCATGGTTGAGCTCGCGGAGGAGGTCGTCGCCGTGGGTGCCGATATCAGCCCCGGCTCTCCGCTCCCCGCCCCTGCACCGGCCGACCTTGCTCACCTCTCGGAGCCCGGGTGCCAGCCCCGCGCGGGCCGGCCGGCTGCGCTCGCATGCGCGACGCGGTACGCTGCGCCCTGGAGCGACGTATGCCCTTCCAGAGCGAGAACTCTCCCGTCCCGATTCCCCCGCCCGGCGAGGACGAGCTCCCGTACGACGATGGAGAGCCGATGGAGTCCGAGCGCCACCGCGCCCAGATGGACATGCTCATCGAGGTGTTGAAGCTCTTCTGGCACGACCGCGACGACGTCTACGTCGGCGGCAACATGGCCATCTACTTCAGCGAGCTGCAGGCGAAGAAGAACGACTTTCGAGGCCCCGACGTGTTCGTCGTGCTCGACACCAACCGGCGCGAGCGCAAGTCGTGGGTCGTCTGGCAAGAGGACGGGAGGACGCCCGACGTGGTGATCGAGCTGCTCTCCGAGAGCACCGAAGCCGTCGATCGCGGCGACAAGATGCGCGTCTACGCGAAGCTCCTGCGCGTGCCGGAATACTACCTGTTCGATCCGTTCTCGGGCGCATTCGAGGCCTATGCGCTCGATCGGGCCACGCGGTCCTACGTGCTCGTGCCGCCCGAGGCGAACGGTGACGTCGTGAGCGCCTGCCTCGGCCTGCGGCTCGGAGTCCGCCATGGCACCTACCTCGGCCTCGAGGCCGACTGGCTGCGGTGGCTCGACGCCAAGGGGCGCGTGCTGCCGACCGCCGAAGAGCAGGCGCGCGCCGCCGAAGAGCAGGCGCGCGCCGCCGAAGAGCAGGCACGCGCCGCCGGCGACGAGGCGAAGAGGCTCGCCGCTCGGCTCGCGGCGTACGAAAAGCACTTCGGGCCGCTGCCGGGCGGCAGCTCGGACTGAAGCGCGACGAAACCCATCTTCGTCCTGCCGCCCGTGGCGCCTCCTGCCGCCCGTGGCGCCCCCTGCCGCCCGTGGCGCCTCCTGCCGCCCGTGGCGCCTCCTGCCGCCCGTGGCGCCTCGGTGGTCCAGCCCGCCCGTCGCTCTACGAACCGGCCGCGCCGCTCACGCGCGCCTCCCCCAGGCGGCCAAGGATCTCGTCCACGGTCTCCGCGACCGTGAGCTCCGATGTGTCCAGCCAGAGGCCCAGCCGCGGCGTCTCCGCGCGCAATACGCGGTCGAAATCGAGGACCGCCGAGGTGTCCTGGTAGCCTCGCTTCGCTCGACCCGCCTCGCGCGCCGCGACCACGGCGGGACGCGGGCAGAGGACGACGACATGCAGAGGACGATCCGCGTAGTACCGCACCACCTCGGCCAGCCCCGGTCCCAGGACGATGTCCTGGTGGACCACGGTAAACCCGGCCTGGAAATACAGATCGGCCGCCGCGGCCGCGACGCGGTACCGGAGCCGTAGCTGCCGCTCGGCCTCCTCCGAGAGCTCGAAGCCCATCTCGGCCTGCCCGCTCACGATCATCCGGCGAAACACGTCGCCCCGGAGGTGCACGCTCCTCGGCAGCCGCTCGGCCAGCCGCTGCGCCACGGTCGACTTTCCGGCGGCCATCAGCCCCGTGATCAGGATGATCGACGGCGAATCCGACCGGCTCTCGCGCTCGTTCACGGGGACCCTCCTCCCGGGCTCTCCGGAGCCCCTGCTCGGTTATCTCCGCCCCGACCCCGCCGCCACCATGGCCGCCCGCCGGGCGGCCCGGTCGCTCCCTGTTCGGGAACGCGTCCATCGCCGCCCGCCGGGCGGCCCGGTCACTTCCTGCTCAGGAACGCGTCCATCGCCCGGCGGTGCTCCGGGCCGTTCCACTGCTCGGCGAACGCCCGCCGCTCGACCTCGACGGCCGACGCGCGCAGCGCCTCGCGCACCTTGCACAGAGACCGCTTCATCGCGGCGACCGTCGTGCGCGGGTTGTCGGCGATGCGGTTCACCTGCGCGATCGCCCGGCCCCGCGCCGCGCCCGTCGGAACGACCTCGTTCACGAGGCCGATCCGGAGCGCCTCGGCCGCGTCGACCTTCTCCGCCGTCAGCAGGAGCCGCGTCGCCTGGAGCGGCCCGACCCGCTCGCAGAGCCGCGTCAGCCCGCCCCAGGCCGGCGACAGGCCCATCTTCACGTGGCGGAACGAGAGCGCGACGTGCTCCTCGACGATGACGAAGTCGCAGCGCAGGAGCAGCTCGCACCCGCCACCCAGCACGTCGCCCTGCACCGCCGCGACCACCGGCACCTCGCTCTCCTCGAGCGCCGAGAACCCCTCGAACATCGACAGGACCGCATCCCCCCCCGCGCCGCCCGACGCGAGCGCGTGGAGCTCGCGGATGTCGCCGCCGGCGACGAAGATCTTGCTGCCCTCCGCCGTGATCACGACGCCGCGCACGCGCGGGTCGGCCGCGGCGAGGCGGATCGCCTCGCCGAGGCGCCTCGCGTACGCGCTGTCGATCGCGTTCCTGCAGCCGGGGCGATCGATGGTGAGGACGACCGCGTCGCCGGCCGCCTCGACCCGCAGGCTCACGAGACCGCCCTCCGCGCGCCCCGGCCGTTCGCGAGCATCGCGGCCTTCCTGCGGCTCGCGCCCGCGCCGTTCTCAGCCGCCCGGCTGAGCCGCCGCGGCGCCGGCATGCGCTCGTCGTGGATCACCTCCGCGATGCGCGCCTCGAGCGCGCGGCGGCTCAGGCCGCGCTGCTCCGCCGCGTACCGCTCGGCGTAGTCGATGATCGCGCCGGCGACGTCGACGCCGCTCGCGCGCTCGATCCCCTCCAGCCCCGGCGAGCTGTTGATCTCGAGGATCTTGGGCCCGGAGCGCGCCTCGAGCATGTCGACGCCCGCGACCTCGAGGCCCATCGCCTTCGCGGCGCGGATGGCGACGCTGCGGTAGGCGCGCGGCAGCTTGAGCCGGTCGCCCTTGCCGCCGCGGTGCAGGTTCGAGCGGAACTCGCCCGGCTTGGCGACCCGCCGCATCGAGGCGACCACGCGGCCGCCGACGACGATGACGCGGATGTCGCGCCCCTTCGACTCGCGCACGTACTCCTGGAGCACGATGTCCTGGCCCATGGCCCAGAACGTCTCGAGCAGCGCGTGCACGGCCTGGGGCGTCTCGGCGAGCATCGTGCCGATGCCCTGCGTCCCCTGCTGGAGCTTCACGATCGCGGGGCAGCCGCCGACGAGCGAGAGCGCCGCGTCGACCCCGGCCGGGCTGCGGGCGCACACCGTGATCGGCACGTTGAGCTTGCGGCGCGTGAGCAGCTGGAGCGCCCGCAGCTTGTCGCGGCTCCGGGCGATCGAGACCGCGCCGTTCAGGACCGGGACGCCCATGAGATCGAACTGGCGGACCACGGCGAGGCCGTAGTTCGTGATGCTGGCGCCGATGCGGGGGATCACGATGTCGAAGCGGGGCACCGGGGAGCCGCCGACGAGCAACGACGGGCGCCCGCGCGACACCACGATCTGGAAATCGAGCGGATCGATGACGCTGACGTCGTGACCGCGCGCGCGCCCCGCGAGCACGATCCGGCTCGTCGAGTAGAGGGACGCGTTGCGCGACAGGACGAGGAATCGCATGTGGCCCGGAGGCTAGCAGAGCCCGCACAGCGCGTGGATGGGCGCGCGCGCCGATCCGCTTTTCACGCCGCCTCGCGCGTCGCCGCGCGTCGCCGCGCGTGAGTTCCGTCGCGCGCCGCGCCATTGGCCGCGTTTTCCATGCGGAAGACCCGACGCGGGCGTAAGCGCGGGAGGAGGGCGCGTCCGGGGTGCTCACCGGAGGGGCTGAAGTGCAGGCGGGCCACAAAAGAGGCCCGCCGGAATGCAAGCCCCGGAGGCGAGCACCCCGGACGCGGCCACCTCCCGCGCTCGGGGCGCTGCGCTTGCGCTGGAAAATGTTTCGTGTACGAATCATTCCGATTCTGCTGACGAGGAGGGGTTCGCGATGTGGCAGCCGTTCACGGAAGAGCACCAGCAGTTCAGGAAGACGGTGCGGGCCTTCGCGGAGAAGGAGCTCGCTCCGCACGTCGAGGAGTGGGAAACGGCGGAGTGCTTCCCGAGCTGGGTGTTCAAGCGCGCCGGCGAGCTCGGGATCCTGGGCGCGCACTTCCCGGAGGAGCACGGCGGCGCCGGGCTCGACTACTGGTTCTCGGCGGTGAAGGCCGAGGAGCTCGTGCGCTCCACGATGGCGGGCGTGTCGATGGGGCTGCTCGTCCAGAGCGACATGGCGACGCCGGTGATCAGCGACATCGGGACGAAGGAGCAGATCGAGGAGTTCCTCCGGCCGGCGCTCGCGGGCGACAAGATCGCCGCGCTCGGCGTCTCCGAGCCGGCGGCCGGCAGCGACGTGGCCGGGATCCGGACGACCGCGCGCAAGGACGGCGACGACTACGTGCTGAACGGGCAGAAGACGTTCATCACCAACGGGACGCGCGCCGACTTCGTGACGCTGCTCGCCAAGACGTCACCGGACAAGGGGGCCCACGGCTGCTCGTTCTTCCTCGTGCCGACGGCGCTCCGCGGCTTCAGCGTCGCCAAGAAGCTGAAGAAGATCGGCAACAAGTCGTCGGACACGGCGGAGCTCTTCCTCGAGGACGTCCGGGTGCCGGGGCGCTACCTGCTCGGCGAGCCGGACCAGGGCTTCATGTACCTGATGCAGAACTTCCAGACCGAGCGGCTGATCGCGGCGGTGGGCGCGATCGCGAGCTCGTTCAAGGCGCTCGACGACGCGGTCGCGTACGGGCGGGAGCGGGTGGCGTTCGGCAAGCCGATCATCAAGCGCGAGTCGTGGCAGCACCGGTTCGTGGACCTGTACACGCGCTGCGAGGCGGCGCGCGCGCTCGTCTACAAGTGCGTCGACCACTACAACGACGAGCGCTACGTGCGGAAGGTGCCGATCAGCTTCGACACGGTGAAGCTCATCTCGATGGCGAAGATCCTGGCCGGCGACGTGGCCGACGACGTGATGGACACCTGCCTCCAGTTCCACGGCGGCTGGGGGTACATCGAGGACTTCCCCATCGCGCGCGCCTGGCGCGACCAGCGGCTCCTGCGCATCGGCGGCGGGACGACCGAGACGATGAAGTACTACCTGGCGAAGCTGATGAATTTCTGAGGGCGCCTCGATCGCGCCCCCGGGTGGCGCTGCGCGCCTGGGTGGTCACGTCCGGGGCTTGCGTTCCGGCGAGCCCCGGACGTGACCACCCAGGCGCGCAGCGCCACCCGGGGGCGCGGGCAACGGGCGACCAGCAGTCGACACGTCGAAAAAAACGACACGTCGGTCGAAAAAAAATAGAGACAGGCGGCGCGAGAGGCTGTAGATACCCGGCTCCCAACGACGGGGCTGTAGCTCAGCTGGGAGAGCGCATGACTGGCAGTCATGAGGTCAGGGGTTCGATCCCCCTCAGCTCCACCGATAGGATCCAGGGGTTCCCGCAGGAGCCCCCCACGCCGTGCCCGTCTGCCGGCGTGCTCGCTTAGAAAGCACCGAGATACCGGGGCGGTAGGCCGGTTTGCGGATCGGCGCGGAAGGCGCCCACATGCACGAGGGCGCGGGGGTCGGCGCCGACGTCGAAGCGGTGCACGACGCCCCCGTCGGTCTCGGCGTCCGCGACGAGGCAGCGCCCGCAGGCCTCGGCGCAGCGCACCTCGCCGAGCGAGAACGGCAGCTCCTTCGAGCGCAGCAGGACCTCGGGCGCTCCGCGCTCGCCCGCGGCGAGGTCGACCGCCGTCAGGGTGTCGTCGACCCGGGGGTCGCCGCCGCTCGCGTCGCGGCCGAGCGTCGTGAACAGGATCCGATCCTCGGACGCGAACGCGACGGAGAAGCCGGGTGACCCCTCGCCGAGCTCGCTCGCCGGCCACCGCCGCTCCTCGGTGAGGCCCTGCTCGCCCCGCGCGAGGACGACGAGCCCCGCCTCGGCCAGGTTCGAGCTCGCGTCGCCGCCGAACGATCCGGTGCACGTGACCGCGAGCCGCGCGCCGCTGTCGGGCGCGGCGAGCCCGGCGCAGCCGCGCAGCCCCTCCAGGACGGTGACCGCCGCGATCGTGTCGTCGCGCGTGTCGATCTCGACGAGGCGCGATGCGGCCGTCTCCAGGAACGAGGCCGACGACGGCGCGAGGAGGACGTAGAGGCGCCCCTCGACCAGCACCGCCCGGCCCGGCCGCGGGTGGAGCGCCGGATCCTCCCCGACCATCGCCGGCGCGAGGTCGACGCGGCCGACGACGGCGAGGGCCCCGGGATCGAGGACGAGCACGTCGCTCCCGCCGTCGAACGGCTCGGCGCCCGGGGCGAGGTTCGGCTCCAGGCGCGTGACGTACGCCTTCCCGGGCGAGACCTCGACGTAGTCCTGCGGGTTCGCGGCAAACCCGGTCGCCACGGAGAGCTGCCCGGTGACCTCGCCGCTCCGCGCGTCGAGCCACGTGAGCACCGAGGTGGACCGGTCGAGCAGCACGACCCGACCGCCGCGGACCGGCATGGTCGGCGGGGTGACGTCGCCCGACAGCGGCGCCGAGAGCCCGATCGGCGCGGAGCCCGACGACACGATCGACGCGGAGAGGACCGCGCCGTCCCAGCCGAGCAGGCCGACGTTCGTGGACTGGTAATCATTGCTCACGACCACGGCGCCGATCCCGCACGGCCCCTCCGGCGCGTCCGTGCCGCCCGTGTCCTCCGGCGGCTCCGGCGCGTTGCACCCGAGCAGCGCGGCGAGCGCCCCCGCGGCGAGCGTCCGCGCCGAGCAGGCCGGGAGCCCGCGCAGACGGACCCGATCGAAGCGAGACAGCAGCATCTTCCTCGTCATCACCACCACGTCCTCCTCGTCATCACCACCACACCTCCATCGCTGCGTCGACGCTCCGCCCCGGGAGCGCGAAGCCGACCGCGTCGAGCGCGCTCGCGTCGAGGGCGTTCTCGATCACGAGGCGCGCCGACAGGCTCCGGTCGAGCGCGAGCGCCGCGAGCTCCACGTCGACCGTCGCCTGCTCCGGGAGCACCATGAGCCCCGCGGCGTTCCTCTCCCCGATCTCCTCCGGCCCGGCCGCCTCCGGTGCGCGCGGATCGACGGGGGCCACCATGCCCTCCGCGCGACCGCCGTCGGTCTCCCGGGCGCGCGCGCCCCGGGAGAGGCCCACGGCGAGGAGCGCGGCGCAGGCGAGCGCCCCGGGGCGCCTCACCGACGCGGCGCGCGGACGGCGCCCACCGCGGAGACCGACGAAGAGGACACTCACCGACATCCTGGACCCTGCTCGAGTGAGATCGCGCCGTGCAGGAGGCGCTCCCGCATCCGGAGGGTGGCCGGAGCGCACCCCTCGAGACGCCCCGTCTCCGCGCGTCCTCCGGGCGCTCCCGCAAGGGCCCTCTTCGGCCGGATGGCGGCTATCATGACCCCTCGGTATGGTCAACGTCCTTCCCCGGGCTCTCACGGAAGAGTAGAAATCCTGACAATGGCTTCCTCGCCTCCCTGGGTGTTCCCGGAGCACGACGCGCGCGCGGCCGCCACGGCGCGCGCGCGGCAAGACACGCTGACCAAGCCGCGCGGCAGCCTCGGGGCGCTCGAGGATCTCGCCGTCGAGCTCGCCAGCATCCAGGGCGGGCCGCCCGCGAGCCGTCCGGCGGCCGCGGTGGTGTTCGCCGCCGATCACCCCGTCACGCGGCACGGCGTCTCGGCCTATCCCGCCGAGGTCACGGCGGCGATGATGACGAACTTCGTGCGCGGCGGCGCGGCCGCCAGCGTGCTCTGCAGGCACCTCGGGGTCGAGCTGCGGATCGTGGACGTCGGCGTCGCCCACCCGTACAACCCCATCGATCTCGGCGGCGCCGGCGCGCGGCTGCGCCGCGATCCGGTCGCCGGCGATCCGATCGGCGACCTGCGGGTCGAGGACGCGCTGTCGGAGGCCGTCTACGAGCGCGCGCTCCGCGCCGGCGCCGCCGAGATCGACGCGCTCCCCGGCGACACGCGCGTCGTCCTGCTCGGCGACATGGGCATCGGCAACACCACCGCGGCGGCCGCCATCACGGCGCTGCTCCTCGGGCTCGCGCCGGAGGACGCCGTCGGGGCCGGGACGGGCGTCGAGGGCGCCGCGCTGGCGCGCAAGATCGAGGTGGTGCGCGACGCGCTCCGCCGCGTCCAGGACGGCGATCCGCACCGCGTCGTGCGCGCGGTCGGCGGCAAGGAGATCGCCGCGCTGGTCGGCGCCGCGGCCCGGGCGATCGAGCGGCGCATGGCGGTGCTCGTCGACGGCTTCATCGTCTCGGCGGCGATGCTCGCCCTCGTCCGGATGGACGCCCGGGCGCGGCGGGGCATGCTCTTCGCCCACCGCTCGGCCGAGCGCGGCCACGCCCGCATCCTCTCGGCGCTCACCGCCCGCCCCCTGCTGGATCTGGGGATGCGCCTCGGCGAGGCGACCGCCGCGCTGGCCGCGCTGCCGCTCCTCGACGCCGCCTGCGCGCTCCACACGGGCATGGCGACGTTCGCGGGCGCGAGCGTGCCCGATCGCGCGCAGCCCGGGCGGCCATGAGGGCGCCGCCGATCCTGCGCGGCGCCCGGGCAGCGACCACGTTCCTGACGCGCGTGCCGGTCGGCGGGTTCCCCTACGCCGAGGCGGACTGGCGCTGGGCCGCAGCGTGGCTCCCGTTCGTTGGCGCCGGCCTCGGCGCGATCCAGGGCGCGGCGTGGCTGCTGGTCGACCGGGGCGGCGCGCTCGTCGCGGCGACCGTGACGGTCGCGCTGAGCCTGCTCCTGACCGGCGCGTTCCACGAGGACGGCCTGGCGGACACGGCCGACGCGCTGGGCGGCGCGTTCGATCGCGCGCGGATGCTCGACATCCTCAAGGACAGCCGCATCGGCTCCTTCGGCGCCGCGGCGCTCATCGTGGTGCTCGTGATGCGCATCGCCCTGCTCGCGCGCCTCGACGCCGCCGCGCCCGTCGCGCTGGTGCTGACGCAGTGCCTCTCGCGCACGCCGCCGCTCTGGCTGATGGTCGCGCTGCCGTACGTGACCCAGCACGCCGCCTCGCGCAGCAAGCCGGTCGCGCAGGCGGGGCTGCCGCAGGCGCTGCTCGGCTCGCTCTGGCCCGCGCTGGCGCTCGCCGTGGCGCACGGCGCCGGGGCCGTCTCGAAGGCCGAGGCGGCGGCCATGCTCGGGGCCACGGCCGTCGCCTCGACGATCTGCGGCCTCCGCTTCCGCGCCCGCGCGGGCGGGATCACCGGCGATTTCCTGGGCGCGACGCAGCAGATCGCCGACTGCGCGGCGCTGCTCGCCCTCGCGCTCGTGCGGGGCGGCTGAGGCGGAGGCGCGCCGCGCATGGATCCCCTCCCCCACGATCCCGTCCACGATCTCGTCGCGTTCCGCCACGCGCCCGTCTCGCTCCCGGGGATCTGCTACGGTCGCCTCGACGTGGCGGCGGCGCTCGCCCCGGCCGAGGCGGCGGACGCGATCGAGCGCGCGCTCCAGGGCCTCGGCGTGCGCCCCGGCGTGATCTGGTCGTCGCCGCTCTCCCGCTGCGCCGGCCCTGCCGCCGAGCTCTCGACGCGGCTCGGCGTGCCGCACGTCGTCGACGAGCGCCTCCTCGAGATCGCGTACGGCGCCTGGGAGGGCCGCGCCTTCTCGGACATCGAGCGCGAGGATCCGTCGGCGTACGCCGCCTGGCTCCGCGACTGGGAGCGCGCCGGCCCGCCGGGCGGCGAGTCGGCGATCGAGGTCGAGGCGCGGGTGCGGTCGTTCTGGCGCGAGCTCGGCGCGGGGTCCTGCGCGTCCTGGCGGGCATCCGGGGCGCCCTCGCACCTGCTGGTCGCGCACGCGGGCGTGCTGCGGGCGCTGCGCGTCGTCGCCTGCGCCGCGACCTGGCCCGCGGCGATGAGCGCGCCGGCCCCGCACCTCTCGGCCGAGCGCTTCCCGATGCCGGCGTCCGCCGTTCCGCTGGCGGCCTGCCAGGGAGCGCGTACCCTGCGCGCATGACCCCGCAAGAAGAGCTCGCGCTCCTGCTGCGTCCGGCGGCCGGGGGCCTCTATCTCGTCTCGACCGGGCGCGCCCAGCAGCTCGAGGTCCAGCGGCGCCTCTACGGCGCGCGGACCGACGACGAGGTCCGCGCGCGGTTCCGCGCGTCGCTCGACCGGATCGCCGGCGCGCGCGCGATCCTGCTCGGCGTGCCCTCCGACGTCGGCGCGGGATTCCTCCGCGGATCCAACCTGGGCCCGCAGGCGGTCCGAACCGCGCTCCTCGAGGCGCTCCCGGATTTCCGCGAGCGGGCGCGGGGCGCCGGCCTGGTCGACATCGGCGACGTGTTCGTGGTGCCGCAGCTCCTGCACGACGACATGCTGTCCGAGGGCCAGAAGGCCGCGTCGCGCCGCGCCCTCTACCCCGACGTGCCCGAGCCCGAGGCGTCGCGGCTGCCGGTCTCGCCGCTCTCCATCGCCGAGCGCGCGCTCGATCTCGTCTTCGCGATCAACCCGGAGGTCGCGCCCATCGTGATCGGCGGCGACCACTCCACGGCCCTGCCGGTCGCGCGCGCGCTCGCCCGTGCGCGGGGCGCGCGGCGGCGGCCGTGGGGCATCGTGCAGCCCGACGCCCACACCGACCTCCTCGAGGAGCGGCTCGGCATCAAGTACTGCTTCGCCACGTGGTCGTACCACGCGAACGAGCTCGTGGGCCGCGGCGGCCGGCTCGTCCAGGTGGGGATCCGCGCGTCGCAGAGGCCGCGCGAGCACTGGGAGGGCCGCTACGGTGTGCGGCAGTTCTGGGCGGCCGAGTGCCGCGCGGATCCCGAGGCGGCGCTCGACGCCATCCTCGCGCACGTCAAGGGCACCGGCGTCGAGGGCGTCTACTTCTCGAACGACATCGACGGCACGGACGCCGCGCACGCCGACGCCACGGGCACCCCGGAGCCGGACGGCCTGTCGCCCGATTTCGTGGTGACGCTGATCCGCCGCCTCGGCCGCGAGGTCGGCCTGATCGGCGGCGATCTCATGGAGGTCGCGCCGGCGCTCGCGCCGACGCCGGAGGGCGCGGCGCGCACGCTCGCGCTGGCCGCGCGTTACCTGCGCGAGACGATCGAGGCCACGCTCGGCCGGGCGCTCGCCTGATCGTTCAGGGCTCCGGCCCCGCTGCCGCGGGCAGCGCGGGGTCCCGAGCCCAGTCGCTCCACGAGCCCTCGTAGAGGATCGCGTCCGCGCGGCCGAGCAGGGCCAGCGCGAGCAGGTCGTGGCAGGCGGTGACGCCGGAGCCGCAGTAGCAGACCACCTTGCTCGCCTCGAGCGCGCCGAGGTCGCGGTAGCGCCGCTCGATCTCGGCGCGCTCGCGGAACGGACCGGAGGGCGCGCGGAGGTTGTCGGCGAACGGGGCCGAGCGCGCGCCGGGGATGTGGCCCGGGCGCGCGTCGACGGGCTCGCTCTTTCCCTCGTAGCGCTCGCGGGCGCGCGCATCGAGGATCACCGCCGCGGGATCGCGGCGCAGCGTGTCGACCGCCGCCTTGTCCACGACCGGGGCGCCGCCCGGGGTGAGCTCCATCGCAGGCGCCTCGGGGATCGCGGGCGCCTCGGTCGAGAGCGGGTGGCCCGCCGCGGTCCACGCGTTCAGGCCGCCGTCGAGCACGCGTCCGCCGCCGTGGCCGAAGTAGCGCAGGAGCCACCAGAGCCGGGCGGCGATGGCGCCGCCCGCGTCGTCGTAGCTGACGACCAGCGAATCCGGGGCGACCCCGATGCGCGCGAGCACGCGCGCGAACGCGGCGGCATCCGGCAGGGGGTGGCGCCCCGGTCCTGCCTGGGCCGGGCCGGAGAGGTCGGCGTCGACGTCGAGGTGCACCGCGCCCGGGATGTGCCCGCGGGCGTACTCGTCGGCGCCGCGGCGACCGCCGAGGTACCAGCGGCAGTCGACCACGCGGACGCGGGGGTCGCCGGCGTGGGCTGCGAGCCAGGGGACATCGACGAGCGGGCCGGCGGGGTTCGGCAGGGGGTCACGCATGCGGGGCATGCTAGCCCAGGTCCGGATCGTCCAGGGTCGTTCCCGGGCTTGGGGCCGCCGCCCGAGCCCAACCTGGGACAGGGCGACCTCGGCGACCTCAACCTGGGACAGGGCGACCTCAACCTGGGACAGGGCGACCTCAACCTGGGACAGGGCGACCTCAACCTGGGACAGGGCGACCTCAACCTGGGACAGGGCGACCTCAACCTGGGACAGGGCGACCTCAACCTGGGACGGGACGCCCCCGATCCCATCCCGGGACGCCCGCCCCCAACCCCAACCTGGGGCGGCGACCCCTGGGACGGCGACCCCCCGGCAGCCTGGCGCTGTCGGTCTCGTGCGGCGCTCTTACCCCCCCCGACGCGCTCGCCTACAGTCCACCGCCGAGCGCGTCCGTCCCTCCACCCCGGCGCGCAGCGACCCCGTGAGCCCCATCCTCTCCCTCTGCGACGGCTACCAGCTCGACCTCTCCGACTACGCGCGCACCGGCCTGCGCGTCGGCATCTGGGCCTCCTCGGGGCGCGGCAAGAGCTTCGGCGTTGGCGTCCTCTGCGAGGAGCTGCTCGCGGCCGGCGTCCCCGTCGTCGCGATCGACCCCGAGGGCGAGCTCCACACGCTGCGGGAGCGGTTCCGCGTCCTCGTCCTCGGGGGCGCCCACGCCGACCTGCCGCTGCCGTCCGGCGAGCGCGCGGCGGCGCTCACGCTCGCGCGGGTGCTCGACGAGGGGCTCGGCCTCGTCATCGACCTGTCCGATCAGCCGACGAACCGCTCCCAGCAGGAAGCCGCGCTCCCGTTCCTCGAGCGGCTCTGGGTCCTCCTGTCCGAGCGCCGCGCCCCGGCCGCCCTCGTGGTCGAGGAGGTGCACATCTTCGCGCCGCAGTCGGGCACGTCGCTCACCTCGGACATCCTGCACCGCTTCGCCAAGCAGGGCCGCAAGCGCGGCGTCCTCCTGGTCGTCGCGAGCCAGCGCGCGCAGGCCGTGTCGAAGGAGCTCATGAGCCAGCTCAACTTCCCGGCGATCGGCGGCTTCGAGATCGAGCGCGATTACGACGCGGTGAAGGCGCTCGTCGACGGGCACCCGTTCGAGGAGTTCCGCGCGCTCCCGGCCGGCGAGTTCTTCCTGCCCGCCGCCGGGCGCTTCGAGCGCTGGCGCGCCCGCCTGACCGCCCACGGCGGCGACGCGCCGAGCTTCACCGGCGAGCCCGGCGGCGCGCCGCAGCCCGCGGATTCCCGGCTGAGCACGCTCATCGACGAGCTGCGCGCGGCGCTCGCCGAGGAGCTCGAGCGCCTGCGCGCGCCGGATCCGAGCGCCCCGCTGCGGGCCGAGATCCGCCGCCTCAAGCAGCAGCTCGACCAGGCCGAGGAGGCGCGCAGGGAGGCCGAGGCCGAGGCCGAGCGGCTGCGGATCGCGCTGCAGGTGGCCGGCGTCGTGAAGGTCGTGATCCAGAACGAGGTCGTGGTGCGGGCCAGCCAGGGCGAGCCCGCGCGCCCGCCGGCGCTCGCTCCTCCCGGCGCGCCCCCCGCCGCGCCGAGGGATCGCGCCCCCGCGGCGGCCTTGGCCGCGCCCGCGCCCGCTCCGGCGCCGGTCGCCACGGCGGCGAGGGTCGTCGCGAGGCCGGCCGCGCCGTCGCTCCGGGATCTCGCGATGCCGGCCGAGGCGGTGCTCGAGGCGCGCGGCGTCAGGCAGATGGTGCTCGCCGCGAGGAAGCACGCGCGCCGGCGATCGCCCCGGTCGGTGGCGCACGTCGCCCTGGCCGCGAAGGTGCTCGTCCGCGGCGCGGCGCTGACCGCGGAGGAGCTCGCCGCGCGCTTCGGCTCGCGCAGCCAGGTCGAGATCCGGCGCGCCGCGCACGCGCTCGCCGCGCTCGCCCAGGCGGGCTTCGCCTCGATCCAGGGCGGTCGTCACGCGCTGAACGAGGCCGCCGTGCTCCGCGCCATCCAGGCGGGCTGACGAGCGTCGGCGCTCGATCGCGTCACGGGCAGCCGGCCACGATGAGCAGGCGGGCCGTCGCGAGCGCGCCCAGCAAGAACAGCCCCGCGAGGAAGATCCTCCGCTTGCGCCGCAGCTGCTCCGCGCTGAGCCCCACGTCCGCGACCTCCTCCGCAGCGGAGGCGCGCTCGGCAGGCGCGAGACCGGGGCGCACATCGGACGCGGCCGCGGGGCGCTCGCCGGCCGAGCGCGCGGCGTTGCCCGCGGCGCGCCCCCGCGGGAGCTCGTCCCCCGGCGTGCTCGGCCTCGCGTGCGAGCGCACCACCGCGTGCGAGCGCGCCGGCACGTCCGACGGTCCATCGAAATCGAGGTAGTGCACCGACAGCGAGCTCCCGGCCGCGAGCGGGCGCGGCGCTCCGCTCGCGCGGGGCGGCGGCGCTCCGCTCCTGCGCGAGGGCGGCGGCGGCCTACCGGACGTCGACGCGGACGCGATGTCTGGCGACGATCCCCGTCGCGGCGAGCCCCTCCCCGCCTGCCCCGGCACGCTCGCGGGCGGGAGCGACGGGTGCGGGTAGCCGGAGCCGCTCACCGGGCCCGTCCTGGCGATGTACGTCTCGACGCGCTCCTTCACCTCGTTCCGCGCCTCCTGCTCGGCGCCCGGACCCATCTCGAGCAGGGCTCGCTCCAGATCGGCGGCGAGCTTGCCGGCGCTCGGGGTCCGCTTGTCGACGTTGAACTCGGTCGCCGCGTCGAGCGCGTCCGCGAGCGGCGCGCACAGGCCGGGCAACAGCTCGCGCGCGCGGGGGATCGGCGTCGAGGCGACGCGCAGGATGAGCTGCGTCTGGGTCTCGGCCTTGCGCACCCGGCTGCCGAGCAGCGCCTCCAGGAGCGTGAGCCCCAGGGAGAATACGTCCGCGCGGCCGTCGAACGGCTCGCCGCGCGCCTGCTCCGGCGGCATGTAGGGGAGCTTTCCCTTGAACACGCCGCTGTCGGTCTGCTCGTCCGCGAGGCCCGGGACCCACGCGACCCCGAAATCGGTCAGGCGCACGCGGCCGTCCCGCGCGATCAGGATGTTCGAGGGCGTGACGTCGCGGTGGACGACCGCGCAGCTCCGCCCGTCGTCCTCGCAGAGGGTGTGCACGGCCTCGAGCGCCCGCGCCATCTCCCGGCCGATGTACGCCACGGCGCGGGGCGAGAAGGCGCCGACCTTCCTGAGCACGCGATCGATGGCGGGGCCGTCGATGTAGTCGAGCGCGAGGTACACCGAGCCCTCGCAGGTCCCGAGCTCGATGAGCCGGACGACGTTGGGGTGGTCGAGCCGCGCGATCACCTGGGCCTCGGCGAAGAACGACTCCCGCGCGTAGTCGCCGAGCTCGGGCCGCGAGGCCAGCCGCTTCAGCGCGACGCGACGCCGGAAGTTGCGAGGGCCCTCTTCCTCCGCGAGCCACACCTCGCCCATCCCGCCCTTGCCGAGCATCCGGATGAGCCGGTACTTGCCGGCGAACAGCCCCGGCGGCGGCTCGGACGCGGCGTTGTGGGGGCGCGGGCGTGAGGCGGGCATCTCGTGGTGTGCAGCGCTCGATCGCGGCCTCTCGAGGCTACCCCTCCTGCAGCGATTCCAGAAGACACAGGTGAGCCCTACCGGCGCCTATCGCCGCCCGCGGACCGCTGGGATCGGCGCGGTCGTACCCTGTGCGGATCGGCCCGCATCGCCTGCATGCCGGCTCGCCGCGGACGGCGCCGGGGGCGCTGCGCGCCGGGGGCTCCCCTCCGGCGCCCGCGTTCCGGCGAGCCCCGGTCGTCGCTCGCCTGCGCGAAGGCCCCCCGGGGAGCGCCCGGCGCGCAGCCCCCCGGCGCAGCTCAGTCCTGGGTGTGCTCCTCGCGGATCGGCTCCCGCATGGTCGTCGCCGGGAACCACTCGAAGAAGCGGTGGATGAGCTGCCGCCGCTCCGGCTCGATGTACTCGAACACGGCGCCCCGGTCGTTGATCTCCCAGAACTCGTTGCTCGTCACGGCGAGGAGCTCCGCGCGGATCGAGCGCAGCCGGTCGGGCCGCTCGTCGCGCATGTCGCGGTAGATCTTCCGCGCGAGCGCCTCCTCCCCCTTCTGCAGGTAGTAGGTGGCGAGCTTGACCTGCGCCTTGCGGACGCCGCGGAGCGACGGCTCCTGCTGGTCGAGCTCGACCTCCTTGTCCACCTCGAGGAAGATCCGGAGCAGCTCGTCCCGCGCGGGGGCGTGGAGGTCGTAAGCGCGCTCGTTGATCACGCAGAGGTCGAAGGCGACCGTCTCGGTGACGAACGCGAGCCCCATCGCGTGCGCCGTCTGGGCGTAGTACTTGAAATATCTCGCGATATCGACGACCTGGTCCCCCCAGCCCGCCTTGAGCAGCTCCTCCGCGAGGTAGCGGTACTGGTTCAGGTTGTTGTAGGCCGCGGCGATGTCCTTCGCGTTGAGCGCCCTGCGCATGTAGGTGTTGAAGAACTTCACCACGACCGCGACGGCCGCCCGGTCGCCCGCGGCGATGGCGGTCTGGCCGATGTAGCGCGTGTCAATCGCGATGCGCGTGATGAGGTCCGGCATCGCGGTGAGCGCCTCGCGGTAGACCATCAGGAACTGGCGGAGCGCCTTGTACTCGAGCCAGGTCCGCGTGGCCGAGAGCTTGCCGAGCGCCTCGGCGTTCATGCTCACGAAGTCCGTGTCCCGGGCGAGGCGGTCGCGGATCTGGAACCAGCGCGGGTCGAGCGCCTTCTTGTTCGGCAGGTACGAGACGACGAGCTCCGACAGCGAGTCGACCGTCTTCGACGCGATCCCCTTGTCCTTCTGGTCGAGCGCGTTCAGCGCCACGTCGGCGAGCTGCTCCAGCGACGAGAGCGCCGCGACGCGCCGCTCGTCCACCTCGCCGTCGCTCTCCCCGCCCGCCGGGCGCAGCGCCTGCTCGACGCCGGTCTTCTTGATCCGCCCGACGACGTTGTCCGGCTCGAGGAAGTCGAACACGTACCCGAAGTAGGGCGCCATCATGAACAGGCACGCGGTGAGCAGCCCCATCGTGATGAGGACGCCGTGGTGGGGGACGAACGCGTGCTCGGTCGAGCCGCTCGCGCCGTCGCGGATCGAGAAGTTGACCCAGAGCGAGAACACCGCGCTGACGACGAAGAAGCCCATCACGAGCAGGTTCGTCCGGTCGCGGAAGAACATCTCGGTGATCCGCGGCGTGTACCGGTTCGCGGCGAGCTGCACGATGATGGAGGCGACCGTGATCACGATGCCGAGGATCGCCGCGATCACCTCGCCGATGCCGCCCATGACGTGCTCGGCGTCCCCCGGCGACATGTGCAGGAACACCTCCCAGAACGAGAGGCTCGCGTTCTGGTGCCGCACGAGGTCGATCAGGTAGACGACGCACAGGGCCGCCATGCTGACGCCCAGCAGGGACGACAGCGGCCGCAGCCAGAGGCGCACAGCGGCCGCGCCCGCGCCGCGCGGCTCCTCGGCGTCGCCTGCGGTCCGATCCCCCTTCATGACACGAACGCCGCTCGATCCACGCCCACCCTGGCACGCCCACGCCAGGCGGCGGCCCGGCTACTTCTTCTCCGAGGGGCTGTCGAGATCTTCCGCGAGGTAGCTGAGGATCACCTCGTCGAGCGACTTCTCGCTGATCAGGTCCTCGCCGAAGATGGAGGCGCCCTCCGACGGCCGGTTGGTGGCGAAGATGCTGGCCGGGCGCGACGCCGCGTAGCGGCCCGAGCCGGAGCCGCCCGAGAATTGCTCGATCTGGACGGCGGGCGCCGGGGTGACGGGCTGCTCCGGGTGCACGTTGCTGTAGACCCCCGCGCCCGAGGTCGCGGCCTCCGTCCGCCGCCCGATCACCGACGCGGGCGGCGGCGGCAGGTCCTGGATCTGCTGGAAGAACGGCGTCTGCGCCTCGGCCGCGGCGCGCTCCAGCGCGTCGAGATCCAGATCGATGGACGGCTCGGGCTTGATCTCCGCGGGCGCCGGACGCACGGCCCTGCCGGCCGGCGGGCTGGCCGCGTGCCCGCTGCCGAGCGCCTTTCGCGCCCCCGGCTCGGGCTCGAGCCGGGGGCGCGCGCCCTGCGCCGCGGGGGCCGGCTCGACCGCGGCGGCGCGAGGCGGCGGCCCCGGCGGCGCCACCCCGATCGGCGCCGCCGCGGGCCGGGCGGGCGCCGGGTGCCGCGGCGGCGGCGTCGGCGAGGCGGCGGCCTTCGGGCGCGGCGGCGGCTCGGGCGCGGCCGGCCGCGCGGCCGGGCTCGGCGTGCTGATCGGCTCGGGCGACGACGGCGCCGCCGGCCGCGCGGGCTTGCTCGGCTCGGGCGGCGCCGCGGCCGCGGGCGGGGCGGCGTTCTCGTCGAAGAGGTAGTCGAAGTGGCCGTCGCGCAGGGCGATGAACATCGCCTTGTGCTGCTCCTTCATCATGCCGCGCACCGTCTCCGCGAGCGATGCCTGGCCCACGTGCTCGGCGTACGAGGTCTTCGTGGTCTTGAGGATGCGGCCGCCGTCGGCGAAGAGGTGCGTGATGATGTGAGGATGGCGAATGCCGGAGTCCTCGGTCTGTATATGGAACAACCGACCCTTGTGCCGGACGTTGTTGTTGAAGCCGAGCAAAGGCGACGGGGCTTTCACGACGGGCAATCCGAGGCTGAGGAGGGGAGGAGAACGCGCCGGAGGGGAGCGCTCGCCACGGCCGAGACTATCACAGCGCGACGCGCCCGGAACGATTCGCAGCGCGCAACGTGTCCAGCACGTGAGGGGCCCATGTCGGAGCCGGTCGCCCGCCGGCCGCGCGCTCACCGCATTCGCCCGCCGGCCGCGCGCGCCCGCCGCATTCGCCCGCCGGCCGCGCCCTCACCGCATCACGGCAGGCAGCGTTCGAGGTCGTCCGCGCTGCCGGCCTCCAGGGCGCACGCCACCTCGGCCCGGGTGAGATCGGCCTCGCAGCGGGCGAATCCGCGCTCGCCTGCCGCGTTGCGCGCCAGCGCCTGCCGCTCGGCCACCATGGACGGAGCGGGCTCAGGCGTGGCCGCGCGCAGGACGAGCTCGACGTAGCGGTCGAGGAGCGCGGCGCACGCCTCGGGCGAGGGGCGCGGGGCGAGGCGGCGGAGCGCGGCGCGCCCCGCGACCACCCCGGCCACGAGCAGCACGATCGCGAGCGTCGCCAGCACGTCGACGCGCGTCGCGGGGCGCGCTACTCCAGGCACCGGTCGACCTGCTCCGGGGTCGTCGCCTGCCGCACGCACGCGAGCGCGGCGTCCGTGATGCGCCGGCCGACGCACCGGTCGATGAGCTCCTTGCCGCGGGCCTCCCGCACGGCCGCGGTGCGCTCCGCGACGATCTTCGGATCGACCACGTTCTGGGCCCGGAGCTCGATCTCCGCGCTGCGCTGGAAGATGGCCTCGCACTCGTCGCGGGTGGCGGGGTGCCCGCACCCCGACGCGGACACCAGGCCGCCGAGGCAGGCCAAGCACGAGGCGATCCACACGACGGAGCCTCGACCCGGGCCACCGGAGACGATGAAGGGAGGCGTCCTCCTCTGAAGGGAAGTCGAGCCAGGGCGGCAGCGCATGGCCGCGACGATGGCGCCACGTCCGGTGGGGCGCAACCAGGTCGAGCCGCGATCGAATGTGGAAAGGTCGTGTCCTGCTGGAACGCGTGTGCAGGTCTGGTAAGATTGCTTTCTGTGCGCAAAGCGAGCGGGCACGGGGAAAGCATGGGTGGCGCTCGATCCGTCCGTACGGGCACCGAGGGTGCGCGACGGCGCAAGAAATCGAAATCGACGCGCGCGGCTGCCGGGAGCGGAGGCGACGCCGGCCCGGGCGGGGCGCCACGAGAGAAACGGTCGAGCAACGCCGCCCGACGGCGCACGCCCGCGGCGGCGCTGAGCGCCGAGGAGATGCTGCGGCGCGCGCTGGGCGCGCCGACGCCGCGTTCCCGCGCGCTGTGGGCGCGGCGCGGCCTGTCGCTCCGGGGGCCGCTCGATCGGACGACGCAGGCGCTGCTGCTGCGGCAGCTCTACCTGGCGTACTTCGAGACGCGCCGCTTCGAGAGGGCGGCCGAGGTGGCGGAGCAGATCGTCGCGCTCGACGTGCTGCGCGACGTCGCCCACCAGGACGCGGCGCGGGCGAGGCAGGCGCTCGGCGATATCGAGGGGGCCGTGGGGCACCTCCGCCTCGCGGCGCGCACGGGGCCAGCGAGCCGCAGGGCGTTTCACTGGTGGACGCTGGGCAGCGTGTATCACCTGGCGCGCCGGTACGACGAGGCGATCGGCGCGCTCACGCGCGCGGCGCGCTGGGGCACGCGGGACAAGCCGCTCTACCAGGGGCACCTCGCCGTCGTGCAATGCGAGAGCGGCGCGACGGTGGAGGGGCTCGGCGCGCTCATCGACCGGCTCTCCGAGGTGCCGGCGGGCCAGGGCTACGGCCGGTTCGTCCTCGGGCAGATGGCCTACTTCGACCGGCGCTGGGACGAGGCCAGGAAATACCTGGAAGCTTTCGTGCAGCGCAGCACCTCGGGGCGCGCGGCGGTCGCGATCGCGCTCGGCGGCGAGATCGAGGCGGCGCGAAGGACGCTGGCGTCGCTCCCGAAGCGCTGACGCCGGCCTGCGCGGACGGCGGCGCGCGGCCCGAACGGACGGCCGCGCGCCGCACGACCGTACCGGCTTTGCTATAGAAACCCCGTGATGACCGCTTCGACCCGTCTCAAGAGACACGCCGGCGCCCTGCCGGCGGGATTCCGGCGCGGCGCGCGCTCCGGCGCGCAGCTCACGCTGGCCGCGCTGGCCGCGCTGGCCGTGCTCATGTCCCCGGCGGCGGCGCTGGCGAGCGAGCCGGCGGACCTGTTCACGCGCGGTCTCGAGGCGGGCCCGCTCTTCGCCGGGCTCGCCGCGCTCGCGGGCGGCCTGCTCACGTGCCTCACGCCCTGCGTGTACCCGATGATCGCGATCACGGTGAGCATCTTCGGCGCCCGGGAGGCGAAATCCCGGCGCGAGGCGATGCTGCTCTCGACGAGCTTCGTGCTCGGCATCGTCGTGCTCTTCACCGCGATGCTCGTGGTCGCGGCGCTCACCGGCAGCCTGTTCGGGAGCGTGCTCTCGAACCGATGGGTGATCGTCGGCATCGCGATGGTGTTCATCGCGCTCTCGCTGTCGATGTTCGGCGCGTTCGAAATGACGCTGCCCGACTCGCTGATGCAGCGGCTCTCCCAGGTCGGCGGCATCGGCTACGGCGGCGCCTTCCTGCTCGGGCTCGTGAGCGGCCTGGTCGCCGCACCGTGCACCGGGCCCGTCCTCACGGGCATCATTCTCTGGATCGGCAAGACCCAGAGCATCGGCCTCGGGGCGCTGGTCGGCGCCACGTTCTCCCTCGGGCTCGGGCTGCCGTTCTGGCTCGTCGGCACGTTCGCGGTCGCGCTGCCGAAGGGGGGCAAGTGGATGCTCGGCGTGAAGTCGTTCTTCGGGATCGTGATGCTGATCGTGGCGCTCTACTTCCTGAAGACGACGTTCCCGGCGCTGTCGGCGCTCGCGCAGCCCACGCCGCAGTTCATGGCCGTCATGGCCGGCCTGGTCGCGATCGGCCTGGCGCTCGGCGCGGTGCACCTGTCCTGGGACGACGGCGGCCTCGGGGTGAAGGCCCGCAAGGGGCTCGGGATCGCGCTCACGGTGACGTCCGGGTTCCTGCTCGTCGCGAGCCTGGACCTGCCGCGGCTCGCGTCGCCCGTCCCGGCGGCGGTGGCCGGCGAGGCCGGGGCGCGGCAGCTCACGTGGCTTCACGAGGAGCCCGTGGCGGTCACGAAGGCGCGAGCGGAGAAGCGCCCGCTGCTCGTGGACTTCACCGCGGAGTGGTGCGGCGCCTGCAAGCAGCTCGCGAAGGAGACCTTCTCGGATCCCCGTGTCATGGCCAAGGCGGCACACTTCGTCGCGGTGAAGGTCGACGCGACGGACGACGAGGATCCGCAGGTCGACGCGGTGATGAGCAAGTACAAGGTCGTCGGCCTGCCCACGGTGGTGATCTACGACTCCAGCGGGACCGAGCGGAAGCGCTTCAACGACTTCGTCGGCCCGGACGTGTTCCTCGCCGCGCTCGAGGGCATCCAGTAGCGCGGGCGCCCGGCGCGGGCGCCCCGCCGGCGCGCGGATTGCCTGGACGTCGCGGACCGGACATCGCGAGGAGGGCGCGCGCTTCATCCCCCCTCCCCGTTTGTCCCCTCCCCGTTCGCCCCCCTGCCGGTGAGGTCGCCATGAACATGCGCTCCGTCCTCTTCGCCGTCCTCGTGCTCTGCTCCCTGGTCCTCGCTGGCTGCGCGCCGGCGGCGCCGACCTCCGGCACCGTCGTCGTGGGGGTCACGAGCGAGCTCCGCGCCGGGATCGACATCGACCGCATGCGCGTGCTCCTGCGCGCCGGCGGCGAGGTGCGGGGCGACAGCGCGCTGACCCACGCGAGCGGACAGCTGTTCTTCCCGAAGGAGTTCATCTTCCGCGATCTCGCGGACGGGACGGCGGTGGAGATCACCCTGGAGGCGTTCGGGGCCGCCGACGCGGTGCGGCCGAGGCTCGTCCGCACCGCGTCCACCCGGGTGGTCGGCGGCAGCACGCTGCTGCTCCCCGTTCGCCTCGAGCAGGAGTGCGTCGTCCCGCCGGGGAACGATGCGTGCCCGGCCCCGCAGACCTGCATGGCCGGCGGGTGCAGCGCGCCCGACGTGGATCCCCGGCAGCTCGACCCGTACAGCGCCTCCTGGGCGGAGGAGGAGGTCGCCGGCGCGCCGGACCTCTGCAAGCCGAAGGACGCAGGCGAGCCTGTGGTGATCGTCGGCGAGGGGCAGGCCGACTACTTCCCGCTCGACGATCTCGACGAGGTCCAGGTGGAGGCTGGGCCGCAGGGCGGGTACCACATCTTCGTCGCCATCCGGCTCAAGAACCTCCGCCGGTCCGGCTCGATCACCGTGGTCGGCGGCACCGTGCCCGAGCTGGGGCACACGCTCGACCCGCTCCGGGTGATCTTCACCTTCGACGAGGACGAAGGCGGCTTCTGCAAGCTCGCAGGGCTGCGGTTCCGGCTGGACAGCAGGGAGGTAGGCATCGACGCGCTGCTTGGAAAGGTCGTGGAGGTCGACGTGACGGTCACCGATAGCGAGGGGGACACGGGGACCGGCAAGCGCAAGGTGACGCTCTCGCGGACCATCCTGTAGCCCGAGGCGCCCTCACTCGCGCGCGGCCCGGTGGCGCGTCATCCAGCCTCCGGTGAGCAGGTCGAGCGACGCTTCGGCCTCGAGCGCCGCCAGCGTCGCGTCGCGGAGCTCGTCGGGGCTCCCGCCCGGGTCCGCCGAGCGCGCGACGGCGCGCTGCCAGGCGAAGAGCAGCTCGAGCACGCGCGCCGTGAGCTTGGTCTGCAGCTCCGCGCGCTCGCGGCGGAGGCGCTCGAGCGCGATCTCCTCGTCGGCGAAGAGCACGCGGTCGAGCCGCCAGGTCGCGCGCGCCTCGAGCCAGAGGCTCGTGCCGCCGGAGGCGGTGCGGCGCGCCGGATCGTACTCCGTGGGGGCCAGCTTCTCGTCCTCGTCGACGAGGCGCGAGACGCGGAGCCGGAGCTCTGGCAGGAGCGACGCGGACCGGGCGCGCGACGCGATCGCGTCGACGCGCGCCCCGGGATCGAGCAGGCGCGCCTGCCGGAGCGCCGCCTCGACGGCCGCGCGGGCCATCTCCGGCGTGACCCGGACCGGCAGCGGGAGCGGCGGCTCGACCTCGGCGGGCGGCGCGGGAGGCGGCACGTCCGGGGGCTCGAGCGACGGCGCCGCGCGGGCCGGGTGCGCGGCCGCGGGCGCCGGTTTCAGCCGAGGCGACTCGGCTTCGGCGGCGACGGCGCGGAGCGAGGATGCGCCGGGGGAGCGAGGCAGCGCGCCGCGGCGGAGCTCGCGATCGGCGAGCCGCTCCAGCGGAATGCTCGCGAGCAGCATGCCGCTGAGGGAGCGCTCGCCCCCGCCGAGCTGCGAGATCCCGAGCTGGAGCGCGACCCAGAGCGGTTGCGCGCGCCCGGGGACAGCGGCCCAGAGCTCATGGGGCGCGGCGTCGAGGCGGCCTCCGCGCGGGTCGAGCGCCGTGGGGTCGTCGTCCAGGGGGAGCTCGGCGCGGGCCCGCGATGCGGACAGGGCGCAGGCGAGCGCGCAGGCGAGGAGGAGGGTGGAGCGTCCGGTGGTGCGGTGGTTCGGTCTCACGCGAGCTGGGTCGACCGCCGTGCGTCGCCAGTTGCGTGCGACGCGGGCCGCCTCGCTCAGCGAGCCGAGGGCGGCGGGCGCTTCCGGCCGGTGAAGCTGCGCCAGAGCTCACCGCCACCTTCCGGGGGCCGCGGGCGCTCGGCGTGCGGCCGCAGGGCCTCGCTGCCAGGGGACTGGCCGCTGCGCCAGCCCTCGCCGCCCGGCCGCACGAGCTCGCTGGCGCCCCCGCCCGGCCGCACGAGCTCGCTGGCGCCCCCGCCCGGCCGCACGAGCTCGCTGGCACCGCCGCGTGTCGCCGCGACCGCCTGCGCGATCTGCTCCGGGGTCGGCACCGTGCCGGATGGGAAGCGTGGCGGCTCCATCCGCGAGGGGACGGGTGCCGACGCCGAGGAGGCGGGCGCCGGCGCCGCAGGCGCGGGCGCCGCGACGAGCATCGGCGCGCCCGCCTCGGGTAAGGGACCGCTGCCCGCGGCAGGCGCGACCGGCTCGGGTTCGCCGCTCGCGGCGGGTGCGGCGCCGCTGCCCGCGGCAGGCGCGACCGGCTCGGGTTCGCCGCTCGCGGCGGGTGCGGCGCCGCTGCCCGCGGCAGGCGCGACCGGCTCGGGTTCGCCGCTCGCGGCGGGTGCGGCGCCGCTGCCCGCGGCAGGCGCGACCGGCTCGGGCGCGGGCTCGCGGCTTGCCGCAGGCGCAGGGCGGATGCTTTCGGCCGCGACGACCGCATCGAGGGCCGCGCCGCGCCCCTCGGCCGTCACGCTCGGAGCCGGCACGGGCGCGCTCACGACGTCTGCGCTCGCAGCGCGCGCGACAGCGGCGGGCTCCGCCCCGGCGTCGCCCGCACCGGAAGGTGGCCCGTGCGCCGCGGGCGCGTCGGACGCGACCGATACCGAGGAGGGCGCCTCGCCGGCGTCTCCATCGGAGCGCGGCACCGCATCGCGCTGCGCGGTGACGGCGTCGCTCACCGCGCTCTCTCCCGGGAGCGCCGGCGCGGCGGCAGGCACCTCCGGGGACGGCCCCGGGGCGACCGGCAGCGCGCGGGGCGCAGCGACCTCGAGGCCCACCGCGAACGGCTCGAACGACTCGCCCGAGAGCCACCCCGTGCTCATCCGGAGGTTCGCGCCGGAGGGGATGTCGCGCACGAACATGTCCCCGAAGAGCGCATCGATGGCGAGGTCCCGCTGCGCGACCACGGGCCTCTCCCAGCTCGGGAGCACCGCGACCACGCGGATCACGAGCTGCCCGTCCGGGCGGCGCGCGCGCGCTCGCGCGAGCGTCCTGGGGCGCACCTCCCAGTAGAGGTAGAGCGTCTCCGGATCGACCGCGAGGCCGACGATCTCGTCGAGATCGTACCTCGCCGGCAGCTCCTCTCGCTCGTCCAGCGAGGCCGCCGCGAGGCTCATCGCCGCGCTCGCGACGCCGCCTTCCGCCACGGGCGACGCCTGCTCTGGAGCGTCCGCGGGCGGCGGCTGCACCGGCGACGCGCCGTCCGGAGGCGCGGGCGCCGCCTCGGGACGGCCATCCTCGCCTGCGGATGCCCCGGCGAGCGGCTCGCCGGGGCCGGCCTCCGCCGCGCCCTCGACGCCGGCCTCCTCCGCCTCCGCGCCCGCCTCCGCCGCGCCCTCGACGCCGGCCTCCGCCGCGCCCTCGACGCCGGCCTCCTCCGCCTCCGCGCCCGCCTCCGCCGCGCCCTCGACGCCGGCCTCCTCCGCCTCTGCGCCGGCGTCCTCCGCGCGCTCCCCCTGCGCGCGCTGCGCCTCCTCGATCAGCCGCGCGCGGAGCTGCCTGGCCTCCTCGTCCTGCGGCGCGCGCGCGAGGATCTCGTCGAGCACCGCGACGGCGCGCTCCGCGTGCCCCTGGGCCGCGTAGATCTCGGCGAGCGTGGTGGTGGGCAGCGGCGGCGGCGGCGATGGCCGAGGCTCCGGCGGGGGCGCCTCGCGCTGCGGTCGCGCCGCCTCCGGCAGGTGCAGCCCCCGCTCGACCACGCGCGAGAGAAGATCGCGCGCGCGCCCGAGGAAGCCGCGCACGCGCGCCCGCTCCGGCTCGCTCTGCGCAGCGCGCGCCAGGATCTCGTCGACGAGCTCGGCCTTCGTGAGCACGCGCGGCCGCGGCACCCCGAGCCCCTCGGCGCGCGCTATCAGCTCCTCCCGCGTCAGCCTGTCGAGCTCCCGCCGCTCCATCGCGGCCGACGCTACCATATCCGATGCGCGCTCACCGCCGGGCGGCGCCCGCTCCGTCAGCGGAAGGCGCCCCCCGCCGTCGGGTCCGGGGTGAGCGGCGCCAGCCGCGCGCGCGCGGCCTCGGCGTCGCGCGCGATCTGCGCCTTGAGCTCCGGGAGGCCCGAGAACCGCCGCTCCTCGCGCAGCCGGGCGATCAAGTGCACGCGCAGCGCCGCGCCGTAGAGATCCTCGTCGACGTCGAAGAGGTGCACCTCCAGGTTCGGCCGCGCCTGCCTCGAGGGCTCGACGGTCGGCCGCACGCCCAGGTTCGCGACGCCCCTCGCCAGCGCGATCGCGCGGCCCGACGAGGTCACCCGGTCGACCAGCGTCGCGTAGACGCCGAACGGCGGCAGCGCCTCCTCGATCGCGTCGAGGTTGCAGGTGGGAAAGCCGATCGTCCTGCCCCGCTTCGCGCCCTGGGCCACGACGCCGGACAGCATGTGCGGGCGGGACAGCATGCGCTCGGCCGACTCGAGATCCCCGCGCGCGACGGCCTCGCGGACGCGGGTGCTCGACCAGGGCCCCTCGGCGTCGCCGACGAGCGGGTGTGATCGCGTCTCGAAGCCGAGCGCCTCGCCGAGCCGCCCGAGCGTCGCGAAATCGCCGGCGCGCCCGCGGCCGAACCGGAAGTTCGCGCCGACCAGGACGACGCGCGCCGCGAGCCGATCGAGCAGCGCGCGCCGGACGAACTCCTCGGGCGTCTGGGCCGCGAACGCGCGATCGAACGTCATCACGTCGACCCGGACCGACGGCTGCGCACGCTGGATGAGCTCGATCTTGCGCGGCAGCGCCGTCAGCGTCGCCGGCGGCGTGCGACCCAGGGTGATCGCCGGGTGGGGCGAGAAGGTGAGCGCCACCGGCTCGAGCCCGCGACGCCCCGCGTCCAGCGCCGCGTCGGCGAGCAGCGCCTGGTGCCCCCGGTGGACGCCGTCGAAGTTGCCGATGATCACGAGGCTGCCCCGCGGCCCGGCCGCGACGCTCCCGTCCCGTCCGCTCGCGGCGGCAGTGAAATACTCCACAGACGCTACCTAACCTGAAGCACCGCCCGGCGAAAAGCGGGTGAACAGCGAAGCCGACCGGCACGATACACCTGTCCAGCCAGGCGATCGATGTACGAGCTGCTTGACGGGTCCACGTCTGACTGATAGAGCCGCGCTCCCAAAACCGGCCTGGAGGCGCGCCGTGTTCAAGAGAGTCAGTATCTTCTCCGGCAACGCCAATTTCGCGCTTACCCAGGAAATCTGTCAGGTTCTCGAGCAACCGATGGGGAAGTCGCGCGTGTCGCGCTTCTCGGACGGGGAGACGTTCTGCGTCATCCAGGAAAACGTCCGAGGCGTCGACACGTACGTTGTGCAGCCGACTTGCTCGCCGGTGAACGACAGCGTGATGGAGCTCCTGATCATGGTCGACGCGCTCCGCCGCGCGTCGGCCGGGTCGATCACGGCGGTCATCCCTTATTACGGCTACGCCCGGCAAGATCGGAAGGTCGCGCCGCGGACGCCGATCACCTCGAAGCTCGTCGCCGATCTCATCGTCGCGGCCGGGGTGAACCGGATCGTGGCGCTCGACCTGCACGCCGGGCAGATCCAGGGCTTCTTCAACATCCCGTTCGACCACCTGTTCGCGATGCCGGCGCTGCTCGAGCATCACCTGCGCGAGCACTACGGCAAGGACGTGGTCATCGTGTCGCCGGACGCCGGCGGCGTGGAGCGGGCGCGCGCCTACTCGAAGCGCCTCCAGGGCACGCTCGCGATCATCGACAAGCGCCGCGAGCGGGCGAACGAGAGCGAGGTCATGAACATCATCGGCGAGGTGGCCGGCAAGCAGTGCCTCATCCTCGACGATCTCATCGACACCGCGGGCACCCTGGTCAACGCCGCCAACGCCCTGATGAAGCAGGGCGCGAAGAGCGTCGCGGCCTGCGCGACGCACCCGGTCCTGTCCGGCCCGGCGGTCGAGCGCATCAAGGACTCTCCCCTCACCGAGGTGGTCGTGACGAACTCGGTCCCGCTCTCGGACGAGGCGAAGGCCTCCGGCAAGTTCAAGGTCGTCTCGGTGGCGCGGCTGCTCGCCGAGGCGATCCGTCGCATCCATCACTCGGACTCGGTGAGCTCGCTCTTCGTCTGATCGGCTGCGCGCGTCCGGCGGTACGGCACGGCGGCGGCGAAGGTCGCCCCCGCGCCCCCGCCACAAAATGCGCCCAGCGACGACGAAGGCTCGACTCGCTCGTCTCTTCTCTGCTATAGCGCCGCACCCTACGCCGGAGCGGGCCGCGCATCGCGGACGTCCGGACCACTTCTGGAGCCGTCGTCATGGAGATCATCAAGCTCAACGCCACGAAGCGCGAGGAGAGCGGCAAGAGCGCGTCGAGCCGCCTGCGCCGCACCGGAAAGATTCCCGCCATCGCCTACGGGCGCGAGCTCGCGCCGGTCTCGGTCGCCATCTCGCCGAAGGCGCTCCTTCAGGTGCTCGGCTCCGACCACGGGAAGAACTCCGTGGTCGAGCTGGCCGTCGAGGGCGGCGAGACGTTCACCGTCATGGTGCGCGACTACGACTACCACCCGATCTCCCGCGAGCTCGTGCACGCGGACTTCGTCCAGGTGAAGCTCGACCAGCCCGTCGACGTCCAGATCCCCTTCCGCTGCGTGGGCAAGCCGAAGGGCGTGGTCACCGGCGGCGTGCTCCAGCAGATCTTCCGCACGATCCCGGTGCGCTGCCTGCCCGAGCAGATCCCGTCGGTCATCGAGGTCGACGTGACCGAGCTCGACATGGGCGAGGCGTACAAGGCCGGCGGGCTGAGGCTGCCGGAGGGCGTGAAGGTCATGCTCCCCGACGAGCAGACGATCGTCGTGGTCAACGCGCCCGAGAAGGGCGCTGAGGACGAGGCGAAGGCCGCCGGCGCGGCGGCAGCCGGCGCGGCTGCGCCCGCCAAGGGTGCGGCTGCGCCCGCCAAGGCCGCGGACAAGAAGAAGTAGCCACGGCGCGGGCCGCCCGGCGCCTCCGCGGCGCGCGGCCCGCCCGCTCCCCGTTGCCGCCTCGCCTCGCCCGCTCAAGGGATCCCGCGGAGCCCGCTCGTCATGCTGCTCGTGGTCGGCCTGGGAAATCCGGGCAAGGAATATGCTCCGCACCGGCACAACGTCGGCTTCATGGCCGTCGATGCGCTGGCCGACGAGGTCCGGGCCGATCCGTTCCGCGAGAAGTTCTCGGGCCTGCACGCGAAGGCGGAGATCGCTGGAGAGCCCGCGATCCTGCTCAAGCCGATGACCTACATGAACGAGTCGGGGCGGAGCGTCCAGCCGGCGATGGCCTTCTTCAAGATCGCGCCGTCGTCGCTGATCGTCCTCCACGACGAGCTCGATCTGCCGTTCGGCACGGTGCGCCTGAAGACCGGCGGCGGGCACGCCGGACACAACGGGCTGCGATCGATCATGGCGCACTGCGGGACGGGCAACTTCGGGCGTGTCCGCATCGGCATCGGCCGGCCGCCGGCCGGCTTTCGGGGCGAGGTCGCCGACTACGTCCTGTCCGGCTTCGACGCGGTCGAGCGCGCGAGCCTGCCCGACGGCTTGAAGCAAGCCGTCCAAAGTGTGCTAGAAGTCGCCGCCCGCGGCTTCGACGCCGCGATGAACGTTCGAAACACCCGGCCCAGGCCGGGCAAGAGGCCCAAGGGCGAAGGGGACGGGTCGGCCGATCCGGCCCCGGCTGCGAAGGGCGAGAGGGTCCCCCTCCCCCCGACACAGAAGCCCTGAGCCTCGCTGGAGACAGCGCGTCGGGCGCGGCGATCCGCGCGTCGCTCGGCGGGCTGCTCCTTTCCTCGTCCCGGGGCGTCGCCCCGGGGCCATTGGCCGAGAGGGAAGACTGAATGAGCCGACAGGTAACGGCGCCCGGGCGCGCCAGAGAATACGAGACCATCTACATCCTGCGACCCGACATCGACGCCGACGGCGCCGAGCGCATCGGGACGCGCATCGCCGAGGTCGTCGGGCGCGAGGCCGGGCGGCTGACCAAGGTCGAGACGTGGGGGCGCCGCCGCCTCGCCTACGACATCTCCAAGCACCGCCGCGGCGTGTACGTGTACCTGAAGTACCTCGGGGGCGGGAAGGTCGTCTCCGAGGTCGAGCGCAACCTGCGCCTGTTCGACGGCGTGCTGAAGTACCAGACGGTGCTCGTGCGCAACGACGTCGAGGCCGAGGGCGTCACGATCGCGGAAGAGGACGTGAAGTTCGAGCGGCTGGAGCTCGCGCCGCTGGAGGACGATCGCGACGACTCGCGCGAGCGGCAGCTCGGCCTCGTCGAGCCGGAGCGGCGCCCGGAGCGGGCCTCCGAGGCGGCCCCGGCGGGCGACGCGGAGGAAGGCGAAGAGGCCGAGGCCGAGAGCTCCGGCGACGAGGAGGAGAGCTGAGCAATGAACGGCCGCAACACCGACATGGGCCGCAGCAGCGGCGCTGACTTCGACGATCGCGACTTCGGTCGCACGCCCGACCTGAACGCGGACGCCCCCGGGCGCCGCCGCACCGGCCGCAAGCGCGTCTGCCGCTACTGCGCCGACAAGTCGCTGGTCATCGACTACAAGGACCCGCAGGCGCTCAAGTACTTCATCTCGGAGCGCGGCAAGGTCGTCCCGCGCCGCATCAGCGGCAACTGCGCGCTCCACCAGCGCAAGGTGACCCTCTCGATCAAGCGCGCGCGCAACATCGCGCTCTTGCCGTTCACCGTGACGGCTTAGGAGGTCCGTTATGGCAAGCCACATCCACGTGGTCCTCACGGAGGACCTCCACAACGTCGGCAAGAGCGGCGAGCTCGTGAAGGTGCGCCCCGGCTTCGCGCGCAACTACCTCATCCCGCGCGGCCTCGCGGTGGGCGCCACCGCCCAGAACGTGACCCGGATCGAGCACGAGAAGCGGGTCGCCGAGGCGCGCGCCGCGAAGACGCGCTCCGAGGCGGAGCAGCTCGCGGCCAAGCTCGGCCAGGTCAAGCTCACCATCAGCCGCCCGGTCGGCGAGGGCGACAAGCTCTACGGCTCGGTCACCGCGCGCGACATCGAGGAGGCGCTGGCCACGCAGGGCTTCAGCGTCGACCGGCGCCGCATCGAGACCGACACGATCAAGACGCTCGGCGCCCACCCCGTCGTGATCCGCCTCGCCCCCGCCATCACGGCCACGGTCGAGGTCACGGTCGCCGCCAAGTAGGCGCGCGCCGCCCGCGAACGTCGCGGGCGGCCCGAGCCCTCCGCCCCGCTTCCGCCTCACCCCCGCTTCCGCCTCACCCACGCCCTCGCGACGTCATGTCCACGCGCCACGGCGCGGAGCATGAGCGCCGCGTCGGTCCAGCGATCGCGGCCTTGCCACACCAGGGTCGCCAGCATCCCGGCGCAGAAAGCGTCCCCCGCGCCTGTCGGATCGAGCGGCCGCACCGGACGCGGAGCGACCGCGCGCTCGCCGCCGGGGCCGAGCACGAGCGTCTCGCGCGCGCCGTCGGTGACGACCAGCGTGGCCTCGGTGCGCAGGTGCTTGCGCAGCGCGGGCGCGGTCGTGCCCAGCACCTCGAGATCCCCGGTGCTGCACTTCACGAGGTCGGCCTGCCCGAAGAGCCGGAAGCAGCCGCGCACGCCGGCGCCGGGGGTGGCGCCGGCGCGGGCGCCGGCGCCGGGGGTGATGCCGGCGCGGGCGCCGGCGCCGGGAGTCGTGCCGGAGCGGGCGCCGGCGCCGCCCGGGAGCGCGCTGCGCCCGACGCGCGGCCACATCCGCGGGCGCGCGTTGATGTCCACCGCCACGGCGCACCCTTCCCGCCGGGCGGCCGCGGCGGCCCGGACGAGCGCGCCGATCGCCCCGCGGACCGGCGCGATGCCGGTGAAGTGCACGACCCGGGCCTGCCACCGCGCAGGCAGCGCCGCGGCGAGGGCACGCGCCTCGAGCTCCCCCTGCCTGTACCCGACGAAGCGCGCCTCGCCGCGCTCGATCGCCACGAGCATGAGGCCGGTTCGCGCCGCGCCCAGCGCGAGCCGCCCCACGTCGATGCCGGCCGCGGCGACCTCATCGCGCAGCCCGCGCCCCATCGCGTCATCGCCCAGCGCGGCGCACAGCCCCGACGGCACCCCGAGCCGGACGAGCGCCATCGCGGTGTTCACCGCGCCGCCCCCCGGCACCCGGCGCAGCAATTTCGCTTGCTCGAGCGGAATGCCCTCCGGCGCATAGAAGTCCCACAGCGCTTCACCGACGCAGACCACCTCGACGGGAGCAATCCTTGTTTGACGCGTTTTGTGATCCACAATGTGCGGCTCCTCGTGATGGTTCATGGCAAGGCGCGAAGCGTCATGGCAGCCGAGTCAAGCGCGAAGGAAATTCGCGATGAGGCCGGGGTTGCCCGGTCCCCAACCCCGATCGCCGGCGGCGCCTCGTCGCGCCGTGCCGGTCCTCCGCGATCGGGGGAGCGCCCCTCGAGCGCGGAGCCTGCATTGGAATGCCCACCGCACGAACGCACGCTGCAATGCAAACAGAAACTCTTCTCAGGGCTACCCATGTTCTGATAGACGGAAATCGACCCTGCACCCGACGCCCTGAAGGACCGTTGCGCCTTCAGGGCGTCGCCCATTTTGGCCCCTGTGGAAAAGCTCGGGGCGGGATGGGGGGAATCGGTGGGGAGGAGATGCACGGATGATGAGAATGATGGAGCGCCGCGGAGCGCGGCCGCAGAGGATCGAGCCTCCCATCGTCGCGGGGCGCGTGCCGCCGCACGACCTCGACGCCGAAGCGGCGGTGCTCTCCGCCATCCTGCTGCACCGCGACGCGCTTGACCGGGTGCTCGAGATCCTCAAGGCCGAGCACTTTTACAGCGAGGCGAACAGCCGCATCTACGAGGCCGCGCAGGAGCTCGCGGCCGCCGGCACGCCCATCGACATCGTCTCGGTCGCCTCGTGGCTGCGCGATCGGGAGCGCCTCGCCCAGGTGGGCGGCGCCGCGTACCTCGCCCAGCTCGCGGACGCGACGCCGGCGGTGGCGCACGTCGCGGCGCACGCGCGGGTCGTCTACGAGAAGTGGCGCGTGCGCCAGCTCATCGCCACCTGCCAGCGGGTCGCGGCCGAGGGGTACGGCGACGTCGGGGTGGTGCAGGAGTTCATCGACGGCGCGGAGCAGGCGGTCTACCAGCTCGCCCGCACGCCCCAGGGGACGACGACGCAGCCGCTCGCCCAGGTGCTCAAGGCCGCGTTCGAGCAGATCACCGCGGCCGCCGAGCGCGGCGACCGCATCACGGGCATCTCGACCGGGTACGAGAAGCTCGACGCCAAGACGGCCGGCCTGCACGACGGCGACCTCACGATCGTCGCCGCCCGCCCCGGCATGGGCAAGACGTCGTTCGTCCTCAACCTCGCCGTGAACGTCGCGTCGCCGCGCACGGTGAGCTCCCCCGGCCCGGACGAGGCGGGGCACGGCGTCGAGCGGCACGAGCCGGGGTTCGGCGCCGCCGTCTTCTCGCTCGAGATGCCGCGCGAGCAGCTCGCGACCCGCATGGTCTGCAGCGAGGGCCGCGTCGACGTCGGCAAGCTCCGCCAGGGCTTCCTGCAGCCCGACGACTGGCGCCGCCTGACCGAGGCGGCGTCCTTCCTGTCGACGCTGCCGATCTGGATCGACGACACGCCGGCGATCTCCCTCCTCGAGCTGCGCGCCAAGGTGCGGCGGATCCAGGCCGAGTACGATCGGCCGCCGGGCGACGGCAGCTCGGGGCGGCGCGTGGGGCTGGTCGTCATCGACTACCTGCAGCTCATGAAGGGGCGCGACGGCGTGAGCAGCCGCGAGCAGGAGATCAGCGAGATCTCCCGCGGGCTGAAGCAGCTCGCGAAGGAGCTGAAGGTGGCGGTCATCGCGCTCTCGCAGCTCAACCGCGCGGTCGAGACGCGGACCACCAAGGACAAGCGGCCTCAGCTCTCGGACCTCCGCGAGTCCGGCGCGATCGAGCAGGACGCCGACAACATCATCTTCATCTACCGCGACGAGTACTACAACGCGGAGACCACCAACCAGAAGGGCATCGCGGAGCTCATCGTCGCGAAGCAGCGCAACGGGCCGACGGGCAAGGTGCTCACGCGGTTCACCTCGTCGTGCACGCGGTTCGACAACCTCGCGCCCGGCGACTACCCGGACATGGTGGACGACGAGTGACTTGCGGGCGGCGGGGCCCGCGCGTCGGCGGGCGGCGGGGCCTGCGCGTCGGCGCGTGGCCCTGCGGATCGTCGTGGCCCCCTGCTAGGGTGCGCGGCATGTCTGTCTGGTACGTCCCCGCCGTCCTCGCGGCGGTCTGCATGGCCGGCCACTACCTGATGCTGCGCGCGGCGGCGGGCCGGGTCGGAGACGCCCTCGGCGCGCTGTGCGTCGAGGGCACCGCGGCCGCCGGGATCCTCGCCTACCTGCTGCTCCGCTCGGGCGCCGAGGCCCCGCCGACGACCGCGGGGATCCTCTGGGCGTGCGGCTCCGGCCTGTTCATCAGCTTCGTGACGACGCTCAGCTTCATGGCGCTGCGGATCGGCGGCCCGGTGACCGCGACCGGGCCGATGGTGTTCGCCGGCGGCATCGCGCTCGCCGCGCTCTTCGCGCCGCTGCTCTTCGACGAGGCGTTCACCGCCCGCCGCGCGCTCGGCGTGGGGCTGGGGCTCGCCTCCCTCGTCGTGCTCGCCACCGAGCGCGCCTGACCCAGGCCGCGCGGCGGCCGCGCATCACCGAGCGCGCCTGACCCAGGCCGCGCGGCGGCCGCGCATCACCGAGCGCGCATGACCCAAGCCGCGCGGCGGCCGCGCATCGGAACGGGACCGATGATCCGCTCGCCCGAGAGACCCCGCCACCTCCGCCCCGGCCCTGCGCGCCCCCGGCGCGCCGCGCGCGGCCGCCCGGGGCTCTGCGGCCTCGCCGCGCTCTCGCTCGCCGCCGCCACCTGCGCGCCGCCCCTGCAGAACGGCAGCGTGGTCGTGTCCCCCGGCGCGGCCGAGCGGCTCGGCGTGCTCTGCCGGTGGGGCCAGGGCGGCGCGGCGGCGGGCGGGCTGTGTCCGGGCGACGCGGACGCAGCGCGGCGCGCGCTCTCCGGCGCCGGCCAGCTCGATCTCCGGGTGCGCGAGCGCGGCGCCCCGGCGCCCGCCGCGGCCTCCGCGCTCCTCGACCCGCTCACCCCGGCGAAGGTCGGCCTCTTCGACGCCGCCACCGGCGCCGCCGTGTCGCCGCCCTGGCTCACGCTCACGGGCGAGCTCCAGCTCCTCCTACCCCCGGGGCGGATCCGGGTCATCGCCTCGCGCGGGCCCGAGTACACGCTCGCCGAGGCGACGATCGACATCGTCGATGGCGGCAGCGCGCGGCTCGATCTCACGCTGGAGCGGGTGGTCGACACGACGGGCTACATCGCCTGCAACCTCCGGCAGCCCGCCGCGCGGGGCGCCGACGCGGGCATCGACGCGGCCACGCAGATCGAGTCGAGCGCGGCGGAGGGCGTGGAGTGCGCGGTGACGAGCGAGCACGACCTCGCCTCCGACCTCCGGCGGGACGACGCCGCCCTGCGGCTCGGGACGCGGCTGCGGATGCTCCCGGGCGTGGAGCTCACGAGCCGCCGGAGCGGCGCAGGGCTCGGGAGCCTCAGCGTGTTCCCGCTCGGCGGCGAGGCGGCCGCATCCGGCGAGGGCGCGCTGCGGTGGGTTGACGGGTCCGCGGACGAGATCCTCCGCGCGGTGCGCGCGCTGCCCGGCGAGCGCGTCGTCCAGGTGAGCCGGCCTCATGGCGGCGGCCCCCTGCTGCACGCGCCCGGAGCGCCGCGGAGCGCTGGGGATCAGGGCCCGCGCCACGAGGGCCTTCGTCACGAGGGCCCGAGCCTGCTCGCCCAGATCGTCGGGGACGGCGACGGCGCCGATGCCGTCGAGGTGTGGACCGGGCGCGAGGCTGCCGCGCGGGATCGAGCGATCGAGGAGCTCTGGGCGCTGCTCCGCGCGTCGCGCCCGGTCACGCCGACGGCGAGCAGCGGCCCCCACGGACGGCTCGGCGCGGAGGCGGGTTCCCCGCGCACGTACATCGCCGTGGCCGACGACGATCCGGCCCGGCTCGACGTGGCCGATCTCGTCGCGGGCCTGCGGCGCCGGCGCGACGTCGTGATCACGAACGGGCCGTTCGTGACGATGCGCCTCGGCGACGTCCGCCAGGGCGGCGTCGCGTCGGCGCGGCGCGGGACCGATGGCGGGCGGATGTCGCTCTCGATCCGGGTCGAGCGCGCCCCCTGGGTCGACGCGCGCGAGCTCCACGTGCTCGTCGGCGGCGTCGCGAGCGGCGCGCCGATCCCCCTGGACGGCGCGCGCACCACCCCCGCGGGCGCGCTCCTCGACGAGATCGCGATCCCCGTCGTCCTCGGCGCCGGCGGCGGGCGGCGCCCGCCGGGGCCCGGCGCCCCCACCGGCGGCGCGCTCGGCGACCGCCCGCCCGGGCAGGGCGCGCCCGGCGCGATCTTCGTGGCGGAGGACACCTTCGTCGTCGCGATCGTCCGGGGGCGGCGGCCGCTCGAGCCGGTGCTCTCCGGGGATCCGGGCGAGCTCCTGCCGTTCGCGATGACGGCGCCGCTCTGGATCGACGCCGACGGCGACGGCCGCTCCCTCGGCCGCGCCGCGGCGCCGTGAGCGCGGCGCGCCCGGCGCACCCGGGACGCGGGAAGGTCACGCTGGATGGCGGGGATCATGGTTTCCCGCGCACGCCTGGAGTGCAGGAATCGGCCGAGCAGGGAACCAGGAGAGATGCTGCTGCACGGTGTGAAGCCCCTCCGGCCTCACCGCGGCAGCAGGAGCGCGTGCCGAGCTCTTCGCTCTCCCGTCTTCGTGTGCGTGCCGACGCGGCCGCTCCGCCTCGAGCGAGTGGACATGGACGCGGTCGCTCCGCCCCGGCCAGGTGGACATCGATGTCCCCGAGCTCACCGGCGTCCACCTCGACCCGCGCGGCCGCCCCGAGCTCGCCGGCGTCCACCTCGACCCCGCGGCCGCTCCCCCGCATGGCGCCCTCCCAGGCGAGTGGCGGCCCCCTGCGGGGGACAGCCGGCCTACCAGGTCAGCGACGGCGTCGAAAGCGGAGGACGAGCGCGGCGCCCATGCCGACGAGCACGAGCAGCGTCACGCCGACCCACACCCAATCCCGGGGATCCGAGCTGAAGTCGATAGCCACCGCGCCGCACCCGGGAGACCACCCTCTTGTCCTCGGGCAGCCGTCCTCTCATGAACCGCCCCCTCCGATCCACCGGAAAGTGCGGACCCTGCCGCGGCGCACCTCGACGCCGCGGCCCCATTATCTGCTCGGGCGCCATGGATGTACGCTGGCGCGACCGCGAGCTCGCCAGCGTCCAGCGCCGCGACGTGGCCGAGCTCGACCAGGTGGACGGCGACGGCCCCGACCTCGCGCGGTGCTTCTACCTGGAGAAGAGATGCTCCCCTGCCGAGGAGCGAGCCGCCCGAGCTCCCCCCAGCGCGTACCGCCACGGCCGCGCCGCCGCGGCGGGGACGCAGCCGAGCTCGCCTCGATCTCCTCGCCGTCCGCGCGCCCAACTCGGCCACGTGGACGGCGACCGCCAGGGAGGGGCTACACCGGATCCACCCAAGTCCATACGATCGAGAAGAGGCACACATAGATCGTCGCCTCGCCCATCATCAACCCATCCATGTCCGCATCCGGCACCACCTCGTTCCCGAGCGCCGGTGGGATCGGCTGGTAGCCGGGGTACGTGGCATCGATCTCCTGAGCGATCTCGCGCGCCACCGGCTCCTCCTCGGGGATGCCGGGGAGGTGGATCCCGTAGTATGGCCCGAGCAGGGACACGTGGAAGCTGAGCGCCGTTTCGTCGGTGAGCCAGATGCGGGCCGAATACGCCGGGTCGATTCCCCCCGCAAACAGGTGGAGCGACTCGTTTTGAAGCCTGTATCGATCCCCCAGTCTGTCGATCATGGCCTCCCACGTTGGGTAGTCTGCTCGCCCACGGTTTGTGGCTTCCACCAAGCGGCGGTGCTCCTCCGTGTCCTCGTAGACGGGCTCGCCCGGAGGCACATAGATGCGCATGATCTTCTGCACACCGCGAGGGTAGAAGCGGTAGACGAGGTCGAGCAGCTCGGAGCGAGTTATCTTCATGGATTCGTCACCCTGGCGCCGAGCCCCTTATACTTGGACTTGAACGCAGCGTCCGCCTGGGCAGCAAAATTCTTGCAAAAGATCCCCTGCGGGAGGTCGTAGTCCATGACGTTTGCAACCTCCTCCGTAATCTCTTCACTGAGGCTGGCTGCACGGCTCGGATCTATTAGCCCCATCTTCTCAGTTCGTATCGGCATCTTGATGGTAACAGGACATCTCCAGCTCTTGACCGTATGCGGGATAGTGAGTTTCCTGAAATTCAGATTGGCCATAGCCTGTTGCCACCCTCCGATTTTACCCGGACCCGGGTCATTGACAATGGTAACAAACGCAAAGTCCGACGGATCAAAATCCACGTATGTCCATGGGGCCATTCCAGGCGGCGGGCACTTCGTGCTGCACGCATCGCTACAGCTCAAGAAGGTCGCTCCGTCTCCGGCCATGTCGCCGAATCCGGGGCATGGGTCTTGCGGGCTCTTCGGGTTATATGTATATGTCGGGGTCTCCGCGTCGTCGCTCGCTCTCTCCTCTTCCTCTTCGAGCTCCCACTCGTTGCACGCGATCTTGCGCTCGCCACCACCTTGCGGGTCTGCCCCGTAGTCGCCGGATGAGGACGAGGTGAAGATGGGGCGGGGCTCCGAGCCTGGACCGGCACCTGCACCCGTGGTTCCTTCCCCGACAGGATAGCAGTCTCCTATTGTCCAGTTGCACGCCGCCAGCGTCCAGACCGATATGGCCACGATCAATAACAGAGCTCTTCTCGGGTTCATTCGACACTCCATCGAAGCACAGGACCAGCAACAACGACGACGGACACGTAGCCCGGCAGCACCAGACTGCCCCGACCGACCCAATCCACATTGACGCTCACCGACACCCCGAGCGGTCCGGCAACGTACGCGTTGGTCTGCGCATGGGCGCCTACGGCCAAGCCACCGACGAGGCCGCACAAGGAGACGCCGCACGCCGGCATGACATAGAACGCGACCGAGGGCCCCGCGCTGACGTTGCCGTCCTTCCACGCGTACCCGACGTCCACTGAGATCTGGTTGTAGACCCCGGGCCCACCCTCCGGGGTCGGGGGTAGAAACGTGCACAGGTCGTGCACCGTGAACACAATGTCTCGCTGGATGGGCCACGTGATGCCCGCGTGTGGCCCCACCGCGAGGCGCGGAACGGTACCGGCCTGGAGCCACCCGAGGCTCACACCGGCGCTCAGCTCGTACGCTTCCACGGACGTCGGAACAAAGAGCGGGAGGACGAGTCCTGCTGCCCATGAGATCCGTCGCTGTGATGCCCTCACCGTCTTCCCCTCCCCCGCTGGAAGCCCGTGGCAAAAACCCGACACGCGACGTGATGGCGCGTACCATTTGGCGGGGTATGGAGTGGGCGTCACAGAGAAATGCTGCGAGTCGATGAGGATGGACGGGCATCTGGCCGTCCGGGCGAGCATGGCTACGCGGCTGGCCGGTTCGCCGCCCCTCCGAGTCGGCGACCCGCCCTCGCCCAGAAACTCGCGGCGCCGCGACGATTCCGCTTGACCATGGCGGCGCGGGCCGCTCGCGGCGGTCTCGGGGCCGGCTCAGGTCACGAGCTCGCCGCCCACGGCGCCCGCGTCCCCTCCCTCTCGTCTTCGTTCCCCTCCGCCGCCGGCGCCCCCGGCGCCTCCGGGCGCGGCGCCTCGCCCGCGGGCGCCCCGCCGTACCGCTTGCCAGCGCGCTCCGACGCCTTCAGCACCGGCCCGCGGATCATCTCGATCGCCTCACTCGGCGCGTCGGAGAGCTCCAGGTTGGAGAGCACCGCGGACACGACCCGGAACCACTGGCTGCGCGCGGCGGCGACTGTCGCCCGGGTCACCGGCGCCGTCTTCTCCTTCGCGGCGAGCTCGTTCCGCCGGTGCTCGATCGTCAGGAGCTCCTTGCCCGCCGCGATCCACCGCTGCGTCGTGTGGAGCAGCGTCGTCTTGCCGCGCGCCGGGATCCCCTTCAGGAACTCGCCGATCGACGGCTCCTCGACGAGGAGCCGGGCGACGCGCGCGGTGTTGCCTGCCTCCGCGGTCGGCGAGGCCTTGACGATGGTGAGCCCGTTCGGGAACAGCCTCGACTGCACCTCGTCACACAGCGCAGCGCGCTCCCGGTCCGGGGGGTCCTCCCCGAGGCACTGCGCGCGGTGCGCGTCGATGCCCCAGCACACGGCCCGGGCGAGGTGATCGTGGCGCTCGTCGACCCGCGCGAGCTCGTCGTTCAATGCGATCATCTCGCCCGACGGCCCCACCTTGCTCGGGCGCACCGCGAGCACGGCCTCGTGGGCCGCGACCACCTTCGGGTGCAGGCCGGCGATCTCGGGGATCGAGAGGAACAGCCGCTTCCGCTGCGCGCTCTCGACCCACGGGGACAGGAGCGCGACCATCTCTTCGATCATCAGGTGCTTCAGCATCGCGTGGACCTCCTTGACCGGGGTACGGCGTGAGCGGCCAGGAGACGGCGACGCGACCGAGCCCGTCAATGCGCCAGCCGGTTTACGACGGCTCGAAACCATCCCGGGCGGCTGAAAGGAGGTGCCGCGGAGGTCATGACCAACGCCGGCGCTCGTCGCGAGCGCCGCGACGAGGTCGCTCTCCACCGCGGGAGATCTCTTCAGCCGGGAGAAAGGTTCCGATCAAAAATTTTGAATTTTTTCATACAAATCAAGAGGTCTCGACTGTTTCACCGGCCTCGAAGGAGCCTCCGCGCGTGGTCGAGACCCCCAGGGGGCATCCGAACGATGGGCCGGAGGGCGTCGGGACCGCCGATGGCGTTCGTACCGCGGATCGAGCGAGCAGCGCGTCCGGTCCAGCAACCAGTCCAAACTCATTCGTGATGCGATCCGCATCCCTCCTGGAAAAAAAAATGACGCTGTATCAGCAACTTATCCATGCATCGACGGGGCCGCTTTCGCTCCACAACCTGCCGGGCCAAACGTACTGACTCACGCCGAGCAGCGCTCGCATCGGCTTCCTGACGCTCAGGCCATGCCGAGCACGCGCAGGCGTCGCATCCCGGAGTATGCTATGCATGCAGGCTATGCGTCGCACGCCTCAGCACCCCCCTCCCCGCGTTCTCACGCTGGACGGGTTCGGCGCCGGGGGCTTGCCCTTGTGTGTCGTTCGCGTCCCACGACAGAGGCGGCCCACGCTGCCGCCCGGGCCGCTCGTCTCGACCTTCTTCATGGTCTTCGTGCTGACGGCGGGGAGGGGGCGAGGCCGTCATCTGGAGCAGGTCAATCTCCATGCCGGGGATATCCACCTCATCCCCGCGGGCGTGGAGCATCAGCCCCTCGATGTCGGCGACCTGGAGGGATGGATCGTGGGCTTTGATCCGACGCTGCTGAGCACTCCGGAGCGGCTGCCGGGACGACCACGAATCCGAGGCGACGCGAAGGACGCGCCGGTGCGCAGCCTCTTTCTCCGGGGGCTGCTCCGGCTGCGACCCGGAGAGCCCCGGCGGCAGCGAGTCGAGCGCCTGGTGGCCGAGATGGATGCCGAGCTGCGAGAGGCCCAGTGGGGCGCGGACAACGCCGCGCTCGCATGGTTTACCCTCCTGATCACGGAGCTCCTCCGCGAGCTCTCGGAGCGCGCGCCTCTGGCGTCGCCCCTGCTCAGCGGGCTCGTGCAAGATGCGCTCAGGTTCATCGAGGCGCACTGTCTGGAGCCCCTCTCGCTTCAGGACGTCGCGTCGGCGGTCGGGCGCACGCCTTCGCACCTGGCCAACGCCATCCGCCGGGAGACAGGGCTGACGGTGGGGGACTGGCTGCGCGAGCATCGCATCGCCGAGGCCCGGCGGCGGCTCCTGGAGACGGACGCGAGCATCGAGAGCATCGCAGACCAGGTTGGCTACGCCGACGTCACCCATTTCATTCGCACCTTCCGGCGCGCCCAAGGGATGACCCCCCGGGCCTTTCGCGATCAGCGCCGCCGCCCCGGGCCTTGAAGGCCCCGCCGTCCGACCCCAATCCAGGCCGATCTCCGCCCCAAGCCACGCTCTGCCGGCGTGCGCCGTCGATGGCTAGAGTCAAAGCATCATGACGACTTCAGCGACCCACGGGCGCCGCGTTTTGATCGTTGGACTTGGCATCGCCGGCATCGCCACGGCCCTGCGGCTGCACAGGGCCGGCTGGGAGCCCGTGATCATCGAGCGGGCCCCCGAGCGCCGCAGAGGCGGCTACTTCATCGCCCTCTTCGGCACGGGCCAGGCGTCCGCCCAGCGGCTCGGCGTGCTCGAGGCCATGGGCAACCGCAAGCACCCGCAAACCAAGACGTACGAGGTCGACCGGGCCAATCGTCGTCGCGAGGGCATGACCTTCGCCGACGTGCCCGGCCAGCCGCGCATGCTGCTGCGCGGCGACGTCGAGGATGCGTTGTTCAACGCGCTGCCGGAGCGGGTGGAGATCCGCTTCTCGACCGTCCCCACGGGGATGGCTCCAGGAGGTCGCGGCGTCGATGTCACGATGACCCACACGAAGACCGGCGAGACCGTGACCGAGCACTTCGACCTCGTGGTGGGGGCTGACGGAGTGCGCTCGACCGTCCGGAGGCTCGTCTTCGGCCCGCACGAAGATTTCCTCTACCCGCTGAATTACATGATCGGGGCGGCCATCCTGAGCGAACCCGTCCGCGGCTATCACCTGCATGATGGGCTGGTCCTTGCCGAGGTCGGGCGGTCGGCGTGGGTATTCCCCTTCGCGGACCACAACCCAGGCCTGCTCTTCTCCTACCGCGTGGACGACATCGATGCGCAGTTCCGGATGCCCCCCATCGAGTCGCTGCGCAGGGCTTACGGACCAGAACCAACAGGGCCCGTGCTGAGGCAGCTCCTCGACGATTTCGCGGCCGCAGACGAGTACCTGTTCGACTCGGTCAACCAGGTTCGCATGCATTGCTGGCACAAGGGGCGGGTCGTGCTGGTCGGCGACGCTGCGTGGTGCCTGACGCTGTATTCAGGGATGGGCGCTTCGACCGGCATGGCCGGGAGTGAGCTTCTGGGCAACATGCTGGAGAAGTACCCTGACGACGTGGGACGCGCGCTCGTCGCCTGGGAGGAGAAGCTGCGCCCGTTCATCACGAGCCTGCAGGCCGACGGGCTGAGGATGAGGGCGCTCTTCACACCGTCCGGGGAAGCTCAGCGGATCCTGCGCGCGGCGTTCGTCCGCCTCGCCAGCTCGCCCGTCTCGCGCCCGATCTTCCGACGACTGACCAGCAATGACCAGCTGAAGATGCGCGACATCGTCGCGCAGTAGGTCCCTCTGTCTCGCGTGTGGTCGTCGCCACCTCCAGCGACAACGCCGATTGAGTGGTTGGAGGTGTTCGTCCAAGTGGTTGGCGAACAGTCCTCGCTCAGAGATCCGCTGCACCGCGACGATTTCGCTTGACCGAGGCGACGGCGCCGTGGCCGCCGGCGTGCTCCGCGACCGCTGCGGCTGCAGCGGCGCAGGGGGCCGTGGCTCGCATGCAGCGGCGCCCTGGCCAGCGAGCGCTGCGAGCTCGCCGGCGTCGACCTCCACGCCGCGACCGCTCCGCACGCGCGGACCTCGACGCCGCGGCCGCGCTGCCAGCTCGGGCGCCCTGTGCGGTCGCCGGTGCATCGTGGGCGGGGCGCTCAGCCGGCCATGAGGCTGAAAGCAGGCGCTGATCGAACGCGGGCGCGGGTCGCGCACGGCGCCGTCGGCCGCCGCCGCCTCGGCGCTGCCCCGTGGCCGCCCCGTCGGTTTTCGTTTGCCTCCCGCGCGCCCGGGCAACATGGACCGCCGCGCATGCGAACCGAGCGGCTCGCCGCGGACGCGGCATCCATCGCACGGGCTGCCGAGATCCTCCGCCGCGGAGGGCTCGTCGCCTTCCCCACGGAGACCGTGTACGGGCTCGGCGCGCGCGCGGACGACGCGCGCGCCGCGCGCGGCATCTTCGAGGCGAAGGGCCGGCCTCCCGGCAATCCGCTCATCGTCCATGTCCCCGACGTCGCGTCCGCCCGCGCGCTCGCGGCGAGCTGGCCTGCGGACGCGGAGCGGCTCGCGCAGGCGATGTGGCCCGGCCCCCTCACCCTGATCGTCGCGCGCCGCCCCGACCGCGTCGCCGACGAGGTGGCGGCCGGCGGGCCGACCGTGGCGATCCGGGTGCCCGTGCATCCGGTCGCGCGCGCCTTGCTCGACGCCGTCGGGCTGCCGATCGCCGCGCCGAGCGCCAACCGCTCCACCGCGATCTCGCCGACCACCGCCGAGCACGTCGACAAGAGCCTCGGCGGGCGCATCGACGCCATCGTCGACGGCGGACCGACGGCGTTCGGGATCGAGTCCACCATCGTCGACATGACGAGCGCTCCGGCGCGGCTGCTCCGCCCGGGTCACGTGTCCGCCGAGGCCATCGCCGCGCTCGTGCCGCTCCGGACGCGCGCGGGGCTCGTCACCGCGCCGGACGCGCGCGCCCCGTCCCCGGGCACCCACGCGCGCCACTACGCGCCGCGCGCGCGCGTCGCGCTCGTCCCCGTGGACGCCGTCCGCGGCGAGGTCGAGCGCGCCGCCCAGGCGGGAGCGCGCGCCGGCGCCATCGAGCGCGGCGCCCGCACCGTGGCAGGGCCGCACGCAGAGCTCCTCCCCGCCGATCCCGGCGGCTACGCCGCGGCGCTCTACGCCGCGCTGCACCGCCTCGAGGACGCCGGCTGCGACGTGATCGTCATCGCCGCCGTCCCCGACGCTCCGGCCTGGGACGCCGTACGCGACCGCCTGGCGCGCGCCTCGGCCGCGCCCTGATCGGCCATCGCCGCGGCGCCGCGACCTGCACGCTGGATTGACCATCGCGGCGCCGGGCAGCCCCCCACCCCCCCGGCGCCCACCCGGGCGCGGGTAGGTTTTCACCCACCACGCCCGCGGTTTGTGGCAAATCTGGGCCGCCCGCTCGCCGGGTGCGCCGTCTTTCCCTGGCCCGGTCCGTTCTCCTCGTCGTCGTCGTCGACCCATGCCGGCAACGTCCCGCACCGCCGCCCAGCCCCTCGCCGCCCTCCTCGGCCTCACCGCCGCGCTCCTCGCCGCCCCGCCGCCCGCCGGCGCGAGCCTGCTCGACGAGCCCCCGAGGCGCGCGACCTTCGACCTGAACGAGACCGTCGCGCCGGAGCTCCCGCTCCTCCGCGCCTTCCGCAACGCCGCCATCGAGCGCCCGGGGCCGCTCCGGCTCTACATGAGCAGCGCCTACGGGAAATGGCAGCACCAGCCGTGGTGGCAGCTCGCCTGGGGGGGCGCGCGGGCGCACGCCGACGACGCCGACGACGCGCTGGGCGAGCGCGGGCTCGCCGCCGCCGCCGCCCTCGGCGCCCCCGCCTTCGCGAGCGCCCACGCCCCGCTCTCCCCGCTCGCGCTGCCCGGCACCCTCCACCTCGACCCCGCTGCCCCGACGTGGCTCAACCCGACGTGGCTGAAGCGGCTCGATCCGGGCTTCACCCCGCCCCCCCTCGAGACCACCGGCCCGAGCCTCCTGTCGAACGGCTTCGACCTGCTCTGGGACCCGCCGAAGCAGCAGCCGCCCTCCCCTCATTGCCAGCGGGGCCCGGTCCAGTTCGCGCGGTACGGCGGCGAGCACGACGCCTTCGAGCTCGTGCGCTGCGACGGATCCGTCGCCCCCGGCGCGCTCGATCGCCTGTCGATCCTGGCCCGGCCCCCGGAGGCGCCGGATCCGGGCGAGCTCTTGCCCGACGAGCCGGACGAGGGCACCTGGCAGCGCGCGCTCGAGTGGGTGCCCCACGTCCGCCTCGTACATCCGCGCCTGCTCTGGGCGCTCCAGCAGATCGCCGACGCCTTCCCGCGCCGCGGGATCTACCTCTACAGCGGCTACCGGCCGCGCCCGTCCGGCGACAGCCCGCGGGCCCGCGGCAAGCGCTCGGGCGGCCACCACAGCCAGCACGCCGAGGGGCGCGCGGTCGACATCGCGGTCCGGGGTGTTCCGAACGCGGCGCTGTTCCGGTTCTGTCGCACGCTCAGCGACGTCGCCTGCGGGTTCTACCCGAACAGCAAGTTCGTCCACGTCGACGTGCGCCGCCCCGGCACCGGGCGCCTCTTCTGGATCGACGCCTCCGGCCCCGGCGAGCCGTCGCGGTACGTCGACGCCTGGCCCGGCGTCGTCGAGCGCGGAGGGCTCTCCTGGGGAGCGCAGGGAAGCCCGTCCGGCGCCTCCTCATCCCGCTGACGCCGCCTGCCCGAGGGCGCCGGCGCGCCGCGCTCGTGTCCCGCGTCCGCGCGCCGCGCGCCGCGATCGGGGAGCGATCCGCGCCGAGCGCGGACGCTTCGCGGCGCTGTGGCCTTGCCATGGCGTGATCGGTGTTAAGCTTGGATTCCCCACCGGGCGCGCGGCGCAAGACGGGGACGGAGATCGGCGCGCCGAGCTCTGCTCCCGCACCTCCGGCGGCCTTGGCCGCCCCGTGATCGCCCTGGAGAAAAGGTGCGAAATGGGCGAGTTGCGGACAGGGATGGTTGAGAAGATAGCGGCGATGCAGGACTTCGCGCTCTACCGCGATCTCGCGTGGGAGGGCACGTTCGAAGACTACCTCCAGATCGTGCGCCAGAACCCGCAGGTCACGCGCAACGCGTTCCAGCGGGCGTACGACATGATCATCCGGTACGGCATCGAGGAGTACACGGACAACAAGAAGAAGCTCATCCGGTACAACTTCTTCAAGGACGAGATGCACGGCGGCGCCGACGCCGTGTACGGGCTCGACATCCCCCTGATGCGGCTCGTCCACGTGCTCCGGGCCGCGTCCGAGGGGTACGGCCCGGAGAAGCGCGTCATCCTGCTGCACGGCCCGGTCGGCTCGTCGAAATCCACGATCGCCCGGCTCCTCAAGAAGGGGATCGAGCACTACTCGACCACCCCGGACGGCGCGCTCTTCACGTTCGACTGGGTGAACCTCGACGACGTCGGCATGGCGGGGACGGAGAGCTCCCGCTTCAAGTGCCCGATGCACGAGGAGCCGCTGCGCCTCGTCCCGCCGTCCTGGCGCGAGCGCGCCGTGCGCGAGCTCGGCCTGTCGAGCCCGCAGTTCCAGGTCCGCGTCGAGGGCGACCTCGACCCGGCGTGCCGCTTCATCTTCAACCGGCTCATGGACAAGTACGGCGGCGACTGGTCGAAGGTGATGCAGCACGTGCGCGTGCGCCGCCTCGTGCTCAGCGAGAAGGACCGCGTCGGCATCGGCACGTTCCAGCCGAAGGACGAGAAGAACCAGGACTCGACCGAGCTCACCGGCGACATCAACTACCGCAAGATCGCCGAGTACGGCTCGGACTCGGACCCGCGCGCCTTCAACTTCGACGGCGAGTTCAACATCGCGAACCGCGGCATCGTCGAGTTCATCGAGGTGCTGAAGCTCGACGTGGCGTTCCTCTACGACCTGCTCGGCGCGTCGCAGGAGCACAAGATCAAGCCGAAGAAGTTCGCCCAGACCGACATCGACGAGGTCATCATCGGCCACACCAACGAGGCCGAGTACAAGAAGCTCCTGAACAACGAGTTCATGGAGGCGCTCCGCGACCGCACGATCAAGATCGATATCCCGTACATCACCAAGGTGTCGGAGGAGATCCGGATCTACGAGAAGGACTTCAACAAGGAGAAGATCCGCGGCAAGCACATCGCCCCGCACACGCTCGAGGTCGCCGCGATGTGGGCCGCGCTCACCCGGCTCGAGGATCCGAAGAAGCACAACCTCTCGCTCGTGCAGAAGATGAAGCTCTACGACGGCAAGGTCCTGCCCGGCTACACGCAGGACACCGTGAAGGAGCTCCGCAAGGAGGCGTCGCGCGAGGGCATGGAGGGCATCAGCCCCCGCTACGTGCAGGACAAGATCTCGAACGCGCTCGTGAACGACCTCGGCGAGGGGACGATCAACCCGTTCATGGTCATGAGCGAGCTCGAGAAGGGGCTGCGCCACCACTCGCTCATCACGAGCGACGAGCAGCGCAAGCGCTACGCCGAGTGCATCGGCATGGTGAAGCGCGAGTACGAGGAGATCGTGAAGAACGAGGTGCAGCGGGCGATCAGCGCCGACGAGGACGCGATCCAGAAGCTCGCCGCGAACTACATCGACTCGATCAAGGCCTACACCCTGAAGGAGAAGGTGAAGGACCGCTTCACGCGCGAGGACGTCGAGCCGGACGAGCGGCTGATGCGCTCGATCGAGGAGAAGATCGACATCCCCGAGAACCGGAAGGACGACTTCCGCCGCGAGATCATGAACTACATCGGCGCGCTCGCGGTCGACGGCAAGAAGTTCGAGTGGCACACGAACGACCGGCTGCGCCGCGCCCTCGAGCTCAAGCTGTTCGAGGACCAGAAGGACGCGATCAAGCTCCAGACCCTCGTGTCGAGCGTCATCGACAAGGAGACGCAGGAGAAGATCGACATCATCAAGACGCGGATGATCAAGTACTTCGGCTACAACGAGGTCTCTGCCCGCGACGTGCTCGACTACGTGGCGAGCATCTACGCCCGCGGCGACACGAAGTGACCCCGGGGCGGGGCGCCCGCCAGCGCCCCGCACCTGGCCGCGCGCGGGTCAGCCCTCCCGCCTGAGTTTGGCGATCTCCCGTTCCAGCGAGGCCACCGTCCGCTTGAGGTCGCGGACCTCCTCGGCGGTGGCCAGGCCCATCGCCCGGGCGAACGTCTCCTTCTGCTCCGCGGTGAACGACGAGACGCGCCCCGGCACGCTCATCGCCGTCATGAAGAGCCGCATGAACCGCTCGTCCTGCATCAGCTTCGCCACGTTCGGGTTCGCGGCGAGCTTCATCCCCTCGGTGACCAGTCTGTCCTTCAGCGCCATGCGGGCAGACTAGCCGAGTTTCGACCGGGCGCGCCCCTCCACGGGCGCCTCAGCCCACCTCGACGAGCACCGCCGTGATGTTGTCGCGCCCGCCGCGGCGGTTCGCGAGATCGATGAAGAGATCGACCGCCCCCTCCCCGCCCTGCGAGGCGATGCTCGCGATCTCCTCCTCGGTCTGCAGGTAGCCGTGCAGCCCGTCGGAGCAGAGCAGGTAGCGATCGCCCGGCTCCACGGCCACGATCGAGGTGTCGACCTCGACGTAATCCCTGTTGCCGACCGCGCGCGTGATCACGTTGCGGTGCGGCGAGCTCCTGGCCTCGTCGGCGGAGATGAGCCCGTTCTTGATCTGCCACGCGATCAGCGTGTGATCCTCGGTCATCTGCACGGCGGTCCCGTTGCGCACCTGGTAGATGCGGCTGTCGCCGACCTGCCCGGTCACCAGCGCGCCGCCCACCACGAGCGCCGCGCTGATCGTCGTCCCCATGCCGCTCTTGTCCCGGTCGAGCTCGGCGATCGCGAAGACCATGTACGTCGCCGCCTGGATCGCGCCCTCCAGGATCCGGAGCACGGCGCGCGCCTTGGGCTGCGTCAGCGGCTCGTCGCGATCCCCGATGGCGGGCAGGCCCCGCTTCACCATGCCGTAGATCGTCTCGACCGCCTCGGCGCTCGCGACCTCGCCCGCCGCGTGGCCCCCCATCCCGTCCGCGACGACGTACAGGCGGAGCTCGTCGTCCCGGAAGAACGCGTCCTCGTTGGCGCGCCGGTGGCGCCCCACATCGGTGCGACCGAAAGAACGGATCCTCATCGAGCTTGCCCGGTCCTTATCGCCGCCCCGTGAGGAGAGCCCCGAGGCGTCGGCGCGACTTTCGCACGATAAACTCCTTCAGCCGGCCCTGTCGAGTGGGCGACGGCTCGGTTACGATGGATCGGCCAGCCATGGCACGAAGCTTCGCCGCCACCTGTGGGCCGGAGGGCCTCCACCACCACCTGGCCGACCTGCGCAGCGCCGTCCCGTCGGCGTCGGGCGGCGTCGTCTTCGTCTCGGGGCAGCTCGCCCAGCGCGCCTCGGGGGTCGCAGAGCTCGTCCGCAGCGCCTGGCGCGGCGTCCCGGCCTGCGTCGTGCCGGCCGCGGGCGTGCTCAGCGAGCGCGGCGAGATCGAGGGGGACACCGGCGCGAGCGGCGTCCTGTGGGCCGGCGGGCAGGTCACGCCCTTCGCGGTCCCCGAGGGCGCCCGGGATCCGGGGCGCCGCCTCCGCGAGGCGCTCGTCCACCTCATCGGCCAGCGCTCCGCGACGGCCATCCTCTTCGCCCGGCCCGGCTCGTTCGCGCCCGAGGCGCTCGAGTCGCTCGGCGCCGCGGTGCCCGGCGCCTGCCTGTTCGGCGCGGGGACCGCGTCCGGCCCCGCCATCGGCGTGACGGCCCAGGGCGAGCTGCTCGAGGGCGCGACGACCGGCCTCGCCATCACCGGGTTCGCGCCGCCGATCGTCGACGCGTCGCCCGCCGCGAGGCTGCTCTCCGGCTTCCACCCCGTCGAGGAGGCGAGCGGCGGCGTCGTGCTGCGCGCCGGCGGGCGCTCGGCGCTCGAGCTCCTGTCGGCCGCGACCGCGGCGCTCGGCGAGCAGGCCAGCGCGCAGCCGCTCGTCCTCGCCGCGCTCGAGGGCCCGCCCGGGGGGCCGCAGCAGCGCGCCGCGGAGCCCGGGACGGCCGGTCACGTCGGGCACGTCGGCGATGTCGGTTACGTCGGCAACGTCCGTTACGTGCTGCGGCCGATCCGCGGCGTCGACCCGTCGCGGCGCGGGATCCTGATCGGCGACGAGGCGCGGCCGGGCGTGCGCCTCGCGTTCGCGGTGCGCGACGCGGCGGCGGGCCGCGCGGGGGTCGACGCGATCGCCCGGCAGGTCTCCCAGAGCGCGCTCGGCTCGGCCCCGCGCTTCGCCCTCTACCTGACCTGCGCCGGGCGCGGCCAGCGCCTCTACGGCGCCCCCGACGTCGAGGCGCGCATCCTGCGCCAGCGCTTCGCCGACCTGCCGATCGCCGGCATGCACTCGAGCTTCGAGATCGCCCCCGGGGCGCCGGGTCAGGTCAGGCTCGCCCTCTACACCGGCGTGCTCGCGCTCTTCCGCGCGCCGAGCTGAGCGGACTCGGGGGCGTTGGGGCGAGCCACGTCAGCGCTCGTGGTACACGGCGACCACGGCCTCGGCGCGCCGGGTCACCTCGGCGCGGATGGCCTCGAAGCGCGGCGTGTCGCGCACGGGGTCGAGGACGGGGCAGCGGTCGATCCAGATCCGATCGAAGAGGCCGTCGGCCAGCGAGAGATCGAGCGCGGCCAGGGCGAGCTCCGGCTTGTCGAGGAAGCCCGCGAACTCCGCCTGGATCTGGCGCATGAACGACGTGCGGCGCAGCGCCGCCGCCGGGGAGCTCGCGCCCGGCTCCGGCGCCGGACGGACCTCCGACAGCCGATCCGAGAGGAGCTCCTCGGCGAGCCGCGCGAACGCCGGGGAGATGCCCGGGAACGCCTCGGTCACGCGCCCCTGCGCGAGGTCCTCGACCACCGCCGGATCGCGCAGCCAGAGCGCGCGGCGGATGTGGAAGATGGTCGGGCCCGAGCCGCTGCCCGACTTCCCCAGCCGCTGGATCACCTCCTCGGCCTCCGACCAGCGGCCAAAGAGCGCGTGGGCGCGCGCCAGCGCGTGCACCGCGAGCACCACGTCCGGATCGCGCGCCATCGCGGACTGCGCCAGCCGCGCGCCCTCCTCGTACGCGCCGCACTCGATCAGGATGTGGCCGATGAGGCCCTCGACCTCGGCGTTCCCGGTGCGCCCCGCGCGCGCGGCCCGGAGCTCCCGCATCGTGCCGACCACGTCGAGGCGCTGGAACCGCACCGACGCCATCGCCAGCCGCGCGTCCGGGAGATCGGGCGCCGCGGCGACCGCGCGCGCCGCCGCCTGCGTGGCCAGGTCGCCGCCCCGGTCGGTGAAGAACCAGAGGCGCGAGCGCGCCAGCGCGTACGCCGACAGGATCATCGGATCGTCGGGCGCGCGCGCGAGCGCCTGCTCGAACAGCCCGATCGCGCGCTCCTGGTGCTCCGGCCAGAACCTCCGGTACTCGTGGCGCCCGCGCAGGAAAAGATCCAGCGCGATCGGGTCGCTCGGCGCGGTGCGGCTCCGGGCGGCCACGTCCAGCGTCAGCGCCGCCGCGACCGCCTCGGCCACCTCGTCGTTGATGCGCAGCACCTCGGCCTCGGGGCGGTCGAAGCGCTTCGCCCAGAGCTGGAACCCGTCGGTGACGCTGACGAGCCGCGCGCTGATCCGCACCATCCCGTCGCGCCGCCGCACCGACCCGCCGACGACGACCTGCACCCCGAGCTCGCGCCCGAGCTCGCGCGGATCGAGATCGGCGCCAGGGCGCTGCGGTATCGTCCCGCGCGGCCTCACCCGCAGGCCCGGGGTCATGGAGAGCGTGTCGATGAGATCGTCGGTGAGCTCCTCGGCCAGGTACGCGTCGGACAGGGCGCCCTGGTTGACGAATGGGAGGACCGCGACGCTCTTGCCGCCCGGTGTGATCACCCCGGAACCGGACATGGACGGCCGCTCGGGCGCGGGCGCGATGGGCGGGGGGACCGTGGCCGGGCGCGTGAGCGAGGCGAGCTCCTGCGCGACGCTGTCGACCGACGGGTACCGCTCGTCGCGCGAGCGCGCCATGCAGCGGACCACCACGCGCACGAGCGCCTCGGGCAGATCGGGGCGCTTCTGCCGCGGGTCGGGGGGGTCGGCGACGAGCCGCGCGGCGGCGACGGCGAGCGGCGCCTCGCCCTGCCAGGCGCGCTCGCCCGTGAGCATCTCGTAGAGCATCGCGCCGAGCGCGTAGAGATCGGCGCGCTCGTCGATGTCCCGGACGCCCTGCACCTGCTCGGGCGCCATGTACGCCGGCGTCCCGAGGACGGCGCCCAGGGTCTTGCTCGCCCCGCCGTCCGGCGTCAGCGCGCGCGCGATCCCGAAGTCGGTCAGGACGACGCGCCCGTCGCGCGCGAGCAGCACGTTGTCCGGCTTGAGATCGCGGTGGATGATGCCGGCCCGGTGCGCGGCCCGGAGCCCCGCGCAGACGCTCTCCACGATGTCGAGCACGCGGCACACGGGGAGCCGCCCGCGCGCGAGCAGCGCGGAGAGCGGCTCGCCGTCGATGAACTCCATGGTCAGGAACCGGTCGCCGTCGTGCTCGCCGATGTCGAAGACCCGCGCCACGTTCGGGTGCGTGACCTTGCGCGAGAGCCGCACCTCGCGCCGGAACCGCTCGATCACCTCGGGGGCGCCGCTGAGCTCGCGGCACAGCACCTTGACCGCGACGATCTCGTCGAGCTCGCGGTCGCGCGCGCGGTACACGCTGCCCATCCCGCCGACGCCGACCAGCCCGAGGAGCTCGTAGCGGCCGGCGAGGACCTGCCTCGGGCCGGTTGACGCGGCGTTCGCAGGCTCGGCGCCGCCCCCGGCGCCGCTCTCCGGCTGCGGGAGCGCCTGGGTTGTGTCGTCCTTGAGGCTTTGCGGCATCGGGGAATCCAGGCGACCGTTGTCCCCCCCGGATCAGGCTAGCCCAGGACGGGCAGGGCGATCATCCGTCGTCGCAGAGATCCAGCGGGAACGGTGCTAGGCTGCACCGTCCATGGCAGCGGCGTCGAGCGCCATCGCAGTCGAGTCCCTCTCCAAGACCTACCAGGTCCACGAGCGCGCCGCGGGGTTCTCGGCGACCGTGCGGTCGGTGTTCCGGCGCCGCACCCGGGTCGTCCACGCGGTCGAGGACCTCTCGTTCTCGATCGCGCCGGGCGAGCGCGTCGGTTTCCTCGGCCCGAACGGCGCCGGCAAGACGACGACGCTCAAGGTGCTCTCCGGGCTGCTCCACCCCTCCGGCGGCCGGGTGCGGGTCGCGGGCTTCGTGCCGCAGTACCGCGAGGCCGGCTTCCTGAAGCGGATCACGCTCGTGATGGGCCAGAAGCAGCAGCTCCTCTGGGACCTGCCGCCCGTCGAGACCTTCGCCCTGAACCGCGCCATCTACGGGATCAGCGACGCGGAGTTCCGGGAAACCATGGCAGATCTGGAAGAGCTGCTGGGGATCGCCGAGATCGCGGCGAAGCCGACGCGGCAGCTCTCGCTCGGCGAGCGCATGAAGTGCGAGCTGGCGGCCGCGCTGCTGCACCGGCCGGAGATCCTGTTCCTCGACGAGCCGACGATCGGGCTCGACGTGTCGATGCAGCTCGGCGTCCGCGAGTTCGTGCGCCGCTACAACGAGCAGCGGGGGGCCACGATCGTGCTCACGTCCCACTACATGGACGACGTGGCGGCGCTCTGCCCGCGGGTGATCGTCATCGACAAGGGGCGGCTGCGCTACGACGGCGATCTCGCGTCGCTCGTCCGCAGCGTGCGCCCGCACAAGCGGATCGCGCTGCGCTTCGGGGGGCCGGTCGACCGGGCGCTGCTCGAGCGCGTCGGCGCCGTCCTGTCGCTCGATCCGGGCCGGGCGGTGCTGCAGGTCCCGCAGGAAGAGCTGCGCCAGGCGATGAGCTGGCTGCTCGGCCAGACGGACATCGCGGACCTCACGGTCGAGGATCCGCCCCTGGAAGAGGTCATGCGCGAGCTCTTCGCCGGCGGCGACGGCGAGGACGCCCGCGCGGAGCCCGCGGGCGCGCCGGCGCGCGCCGGGGGTGAGGCCGCGCCGTGAGCGGGATCGAGCGGGCGCTCCGGGCCTTCCCCACGTTGCTCCGCGTCGGCCTCGCGGCCGCGCTGGCGTACCGGGCCGAGATGCTGATCTGGATGCTCACGACGACGATGCCGCTCGTGAGCCTCGCGCTCTGGTCGGCGGTCGCCGAGAGCGCGCCGGTCGGCCGCTTCGGCGCGGACGACTTCACCGCGTACTTCCTGACGATCCTCATCGTCCGGCAGCTGACCGGATCGTGGCTCGTCTGGGAGATGAACATGGAGATCAAGAGCGGCGTCCTCTCGCAGCGCCTGCTCAAGCCCATCCACCCGCTCATCGCCTACGCCGCCGACAACCTCGCCGCGATCCCGCTGCGGGCGGCGCTCTGCCTGCCCATCGCGATCATCGCCCTCGCGGTGACGTCGGGCGACAGGTTCCACCCGACGTTGCCCGAGGTCGGGCTGTGGATCGCCTCGCTCGTCGGCGCCTGGCTGATCAACTTCTTCACGATGGCCCTCATCGGCTCGCTCGCGTTCGTGATCGAGAGCTCGACCGCCGTGTTCGACGTCTACCTCGCGGCCTTCATGGTCTTCGCCGGCTACCTCGTGCCGCTCGAGCTCTTCCCCGCGTGGCTCGGCGACGTCGCGCGGGTCCTGCCGTTCCGCTACAGCCTCGCGTTCCCGGTCGAGCTCATGACCGGCCTGCTCGATCCGGGCCGCGCGCTCTCCGAGCTCGCCGTGCAGTGGGCGTTCGCGGCGGGCACCGCGGCCCTCGCGCTCGTCGCGTGGCGCGCCGGGGTCCGGCGGTTCTCGGCGTTCGGCGGGTGAGCGGCGTGCGGTACCTCCGGCTGCTCGCCACGCAGCTCCGCGTGTCCCTCGCGCTCGGGATGCAGTACCGGTGGGATTTCCTGCTCGGCGCGGTGATGACCGTGGTCTGGACGCTCGTCGGGCTCGTCCCGCTCCACATCGCGCTCGCCGCCCGCCCGCCGGTCGACGGCTGGACGTACGAGCGGGCGCTCGTGGTCGTCGGGTGGTTCACGCTGCTCAAGGGCGTGCTCGAGGGGGCCGTGAACCCGTCGCTCCTCAGCGTCGTCGACCAGATCCGGAAAGGCACGCTCGATTTCACGCTGCTCAAGCCGGCGGACGCGCAGTTCCTCGTCTCGACGGCCCGGTTCGAGGTGCGCAAGGTCGTGGACGCCGCCGCCGCCGTGGCGATCTTCGCCTACGCCTTCACGAAGATGGGCCGCGCCCCCGCGCCCGCCGACATGGCGCTCTCGCTGGGCCTGCTCGTGACCGCGACGCTGGTGCTCTACTCCATCTGCATCCTGGTCATCTCCGCCGCGTTCTGGGTCGTGCGGCTCGACAACCTGGCCTACCTCTTCAACTCCCTGTTCGACTTCGCGCGCTGGCCGGTCACGGTCTTCAAGGGGTTCTGGCGCATCGTCTTCACCGTGATCGTCCCGCTGGCGCTGATGACCACCTACCCCGCGGAGGCGATGCTCGGCACCATCGCCTGGCGCACCGCCGCGGCCGCGGCGCTCGGCGCGCTCGCCTTCGGCGTCGTGGCGCGCGCGGTGTGGAAACGAGCGATAGGGCGGTATACGTCGGCGTCGAGCTAGCCAATTCCGCGAGGCGCGCGTGAGGGCGTGATTTCGCTGGCGTCCTGTTCCGACCACGGTTGAAATCGGGTTGCGCCGCGCGGGGAGCTCGGGCAATTGCCCGCACGCCGCGAGGCGGACGACGCTCGGGCACCGGAGGAGGAGACAGGGGTGAAGAACGGAGACGGGCTCGCGCTCGAGGAGCTCGGGCGGAACCTCCTTGAAGCCACGGTCACGGAGGAGGTGGTCCGCGGGCGGGTGACAGCCCTTCTTCCGCTCGCGCGCCGCGAGGAGAGAGCGCTCAACGTCCTCGGGAAGGATTCACGCCTGACCGTGGAGCCAGCGGCCGGCAACGTGGTGGTCACGCGCGGGCTGAGCGGGGCGTTCGAGGTCTCGCTCCCGCACACGCTGACGGTCCGGGTCGAGACGGGCGAGGTGACCGCGGCGCACGAGCTCGGCGCGACGATCGTGCTGCGCATCACGCCGACGCCGCGCGCGCCGCTCGCGATCTTCCTCGACGTCGCGGAGCCGGTCCCGGAGTCCGTGTCGCTCACCGAGGCGCCGGCCCTCGCGAACGATTACCTGCGCGGCCGGATCGCGGAGGAGATCCGGAAAGAGCTGCTCCGCCTCACGCGCGCCCGGATCGCGGAGACGGTCGCCGAGCGCACGATCGACCTGGAGGCGCTGCTCGGCCGCGCGCTCGCGGCCGGGCCGGGCGCGCACGACGCCGCCCCGCCGAGCCGCGTGCGCGGGGCGGGCGCGCGGCCCGCCGCGCCCGGGCGCCCGCAGGGCGATCGGGAGGGCGAGATGGATGCGCAGCTCAGGTTCTTCGGAGACGCCCTGTCCCTCCAGGTGTGGACCGCGCTCCCGGACGGCACGCTGAGCTTCGTGAACCGGGCCGCCCTGGATTACCTCGACCGCACGGAAGAGCAGATGACCGGCGACGGCTGGATCGCGGTGCTGCACCCGGATGACGTCCAGAAGGCGATCGCGGAGTGGCCGCGGAGCCTGGAGACGGGGCAGCCGTACGAGGTCGAGGTCCGCCTCCGGCGCGCGGCCGACCAGAGCTACCGGGAGCACGTGGTCCGCGCGCTGCCGCAGCGCGATCCGGCGGGGAACATCACCCGGTGGCTCGGCCACAACATCGATGTGTCCTACATGCGCCGCACCGAGGCCGCCCTGCGGCGGAGCGAGGCGCGCTACCGGCTCTTCGCCGAGGCGTCGAACGAGGGCGTCTGGTTCTGGGATCTCCGCGAGGACACCATCGAGTGGAGCGATCGCATGCTCGAGATGATGGGGGTCCGCCGCGAGGCGTGGGGCGGGACCTTCATGGACTTCTTCGAGCGCCTGCACCCCGACGACCGGAGCGCCATCCAGGACGGGCTGAGGGCGCACCTCGAGGAGCGCCGGCCGTTCGACGTCGAGGTCCGGCTCCGGCACGGGGACGGCGAGTACCGGACGATGCGCACCCGCGGCAAGGCGGAGTGGGACGAGAAGGGCGTGCCGTTCCGGATGGCCGGCGGCGCGCTCGACATCACCGAGCAGAAGCGGCATCAGGCCATGCTCAAGGAGCGGCTCGAGATCATCGAGCAGCAGCAGGAGGCGATCCGGGCGCTGTCCACGCCGATCATCGAGGTCTGGAAGGGGGTCCTGACCATGCCCGTGCTCGGCGTGCTGGACGCGCAGCGGTCCCAGCAGATGATGGAGGTGCTGCTCGAGGCGGTGGCGCGGACCCGGTGCCGCCACGCGATCATCGATCTGACCGGGGTGAGCGCGCTCGACACGACCACGGCCGATCACGTCCTCAAGCTCATCGACGCGGTCGCGCTGCTCGGCGCGCAGGGCATCGTCGTGGGCATCCGGCCGGAGGTGGCGCAGACGGTGGTGTCGCTGGGGCTCGATCTGTCGCACATCAAGACGCTCTCGAACCTGAGGGAGGCGCTCCTCTTCGCCATGCAGTCGAGCGGGGTGTCCGTCCGGCGGCGGCGGCGCGGCGCGGGCCGAGGCCGCGGCGGCGCGGACGACGCGGGGCGCGAGGGGGCGCGCGCGACCGCGCGGTGAGGGCGGCGCCCGCCCGGGCGGGCTCACCCGCCGCTCTCCGGCGGCGGCCGGGCCGCGAGCACCCGGCACAGCACACCGCGCAGGTCGTCGAGATCGAACGGCTTGTCGAGCACCGCGACCGCGCCCAGGGAGCGCGCCAGCGCGTGGGTGGAGCTCTCGCCGAAGGCCGTGATCAGGACGACCGGCGGCCGGCGCCGCACCTGCGACAGGCCGGCGAGGACCTCCATGCCGGTGAAGCACGGCATCTGGATGTCGCTCACGATCGCGTCGACCGGCGCGGGCGGCTCCCGACCGCTGAACCACGGCAGGAGGTGATCGAGGAGCTCCAGGCCGTTCCTCGTCTCCACGACCTCGAAGCCGTCCTGCTTCAAGATCGAGGCCAGCAAGGCGCGCATCTCGTCGTCATCCTCGGCCACGAGCACCCGGCGACCCGCGCCGTACGGACCGCTGGGCGGCGAGGAGGACCGCTCGCCACTCCACGCGTCGATGAGGCTCATGCGACAGCTCCTTCCGCAGGCTGCACCGGACGGCTGAGGCCGGCAGCCGCACGCCGGGCCGTTGCGCCCGACGATTGACGCATTGCGTGCGGATGCGAGCCCTTCCGTTGCTGCGCGCCACGCTTTGCACGACGCATGCCTCCCTCCGCCGCGCAGGCCTCTCTCTGCCGCGTCGTCGAGCGGCCCTGTCCAGGGGAGTTTTGCCCCACCGGGGAAGATCGGGGCGGCCCCCGTCACCCCTCGCCCCGCGCGCGCGCCCCTTGAGGATGCGCACGCCTCCTGCAATCTCCTCCCTCACCCCATGCGGCTCGCCAGCAAGCTCACCCTCGCCCTCGTGTTCGTGATGTGCGCCGTGCTGAGCCTCTACGGCTACCTCTCGGTCCGGCGCGAGCGGGCGCTGTTCGAGGCGGACATGCGGCGCGACGAGCACCTCATCGGCCTCGCGCTCCGCACGGCCATGGTGGAGATCTGGCGCCGGGAGGGGCTGGACGAGGCGCTGCGCGTGCTCGACGAGGCGAACGAGCGCGAGGACGGCGTCCGCTTCCGCTGGGTGTGGCTCGACGCGCCCGCGGGCGATCGCTTCGCGCCCACGCTGCCCGCCGCGGAGATCGCGGAGCTCTCCCGCGGCACCGAGGTCTTCCGGGTGCAGCGCGAGGACGACAGGAGCGGGCGCTTCTACACGTACGCGCCGGTCGGCGTGGACCCCGCGCGGGTCGGCGCCATCGAGATCTCGGAGTCGCTCGAGGAAGAGGAGGCGTACGTCCGCGCGAGCGTGCTCAACACCGTGACCACCCTGGTCGCGCTCGCGGCGTTGAGCGGGCTGCTGGCGATGATCTTCGGGCAGATCCTCGTCGGGCGCCCCACGCGGCGGCTCGTGGACAAGACGCGGCGCATCGGCGAGGGCGAGCTCGGCGTGCCGCTGCTGTTGCCGCAGCGGGACGAGCTCGGGCAGATCGCCCACGAGATCAACGCCATGTGCGAGCGCCTCGCCGAGGTGCAGGCGCGGGCCGCGCGGGAGACGGCCGCGCGCATCGCCGCGATGGAGCAGCTCCGGCACGCGGACCGGCTCACGACCGTGGGCAAGCTCGCCTCGGGCATCGCGCACGAGCTCGGCACGCCGCTCAACGTGGTGGGGGGGCGCGCGAAGATGATCGCCCGCGGCCTGCCGCAGGAGGAGGCGGCGGAGAGCGCGCGCATCATCGCCGAGCAGGCGGACCGGATGACCCGGATCATCCGGCAGCTCCTCGACTTCGCGCGCCGGAGGAGCGCGCAGAAGGCGCCCGTCGATCTCGCGCAGATCGCGCGACAGACGCTGCAGCTCCTGGAGCCGATGGCGCGCAAGCGGAGCGTCGCGCTGCGCCTCGACGACGAGGGCCTCTCGCCGGCGCGCGCCGAGGTCGACGCCGCGCAGATGCAGCAGGTGCTCACCAACCTGGTGATGAACGGCATCCAGTCGATGAAGCAGGGAGGCGAGCTCGTCGTCCGGGTCGAGCGGGCGCGCGCGCGCCCGCCGGCCGATCACGGCGGCGAGGAGGGCGAGCACCTGGCCATCCGGGTGATCGACCAGGGCGAGGGGATCGCGCCCGCGGACATCCCCCGCCTCTTCGAGCCGTTCTTCACCACGAAGGACGTCGGCGAGGGCACCGGGCTCGGGCTCAGCGTCTCCTACGGCATCGTGCGCGAGCACGGCGGCTGGATCGAGGTGCAGAGCGAGCGCGGCAGGGGTTCGACGTTCACCGTGTACCTGGTGGGCGGCGGCGAGGAGGCGGCGCCGGCCGGCGAGGAGCCCGCGCCGCGCGGGGGCGGGCTGGCCGGGGCGGCGGCGTAGCCGCGCCGGGCGGCGTGGCCGCGCCGGGCGGCGTCCTGGCCGCGGGCGGGGCGCTGTACTACGCGAGGGGTGATGGGCAGGCGAGCGCTGATCATCGACGACGACGAGGCGATGTGCGCGTGGCTCGCGGCGGACCTCGGGGCGCGCGGCCTCGAGGCGGTCACGAGGACGGCTCCGGCGGAGGCGCTCGCGCTGCTCGAGGAGGACGAGGGGTTCGACGTCATCCTGACCGACCTGAACATGCGCGGCATGGACGGGATCGCGGTCTGCGGCCGGGCGGCCGAGATCCGGCCGGACGTGCCCGTGGTGGTCATCACCGCGTTCGGCAGCATCGAGACCGCGGTGCGCGCGATCCGCGCGGGGGCGTACGACTACGTGACGAAGCCGGTCGACATCGAGGCGCTGGCGCTCACGCTGGAGCGGGCGATCGCGCACCACGCGCTCCGGACCGAGCTGCGGCGGCTGCGCCGCGCCGTGGCCGCGCCCGGCGCGTCCGAGGAGCTCATCGGCCGGAGCGCCGCGATGCGGAACGTCCGCGACCTGATCGAGCGCGTCGCCGACTCGGACGCGACGGTGCTCATCACGGGCGAGAGCGGGACGGGCAAGGAGGTGGTCGCGCGGGCGCTGCACCGGCGGAGCCGCCGCAAGGACGGGCCGTTCGTGGCGGTCAACTGCGCGGCGGTGCCGGAGTCGCTGATCGAGAGCGAGCTGTTCGGCCACGCGCGGGGCGCCTTCACCGACGCGCGCGCGGCGCGGCCGGGGCTGTTCACGGAGGCGAACGGCGGGACGCTGTTCCTCGACGAGATCGGGGAGCTGCCGCTGTCGGCGCAGCCCAAGCTGCTCCGCGCGCTGCAGGAGCGGCGGGTGCGCCCGGTGGGCGGGAGCGCGGAGGTGCCGTTCGACGCGCGCATCGTGGCCGCCACGAACCGCGACCTGGACGAGGCGGTGGAGGAGCGGCGCTTCCGGGAGGACCTGTATTACCGAATCAACGTGGTCCACGTGGAGCTGCCGCCGGTGCGCGCGCGCGGCAGCGACGTGCTCCTGCTGGCGCAGCGCTTCATCGAGGACTTCGCGACGCGCTCGGGCAAGGAGGTGACCGGCGTCTCGCCCACGGCCGCGGAGAAGCTGCTCGCGTACTCGTGGCCGGGCAACATCCGGGAGATCCAGAACTGCATCGAGCGGGCGGTGGCGCTCACGCGGTACCGGGAGATCACGGTGGACGATCTGCCGGCCAAGGTGCGGGAGCATCGGCCCGCGCACGTGGTCGTGGCGGCGGACGATCCGTCGGAGCTCGCGCCGCTGGAGGAGGTGGAGCGGCGCTACATCCTGCGGGTGCTGGAGGTCGCGGGCGGGAACAAGACGCTCGCGGCCCGGATCCTGGGGCTGGACCGGAAGACGCTGCACCGCAAGCTCGAGCGGTGGGAGCCGCCCGCGGGGGGAGCGAAGGGGGGCTGAGGGGGGCCGGCCACCTCAACCTCGGTCAGGGCCAGCCCGATAGACCTCGTTCCATCTCGCCATCAGCGACGGGTCCTCGGCGAAACGCTGCCTGAAATGCGCGTCGAGACGTTCTTTTTCAGCAGCACTGATGCAGTACCGGCGGAGGATCTCGTCGCTCTTCCACGGTTCGAGGACAAGCTCGCGGGTGAGCGAAGCGTGCTGTACGAGCGTGAGCGGAGGCAGCGGGGACGGAAAGCGCCACGGCGAGCCGGTCGCCGGGGCGACCGCGCTGGGGGCCGTCACGCCGGAGGGCTCCTTCGCGAAGGGCAGCGCAGGGCCACGCGGGATGGCAAGGCTCAGGGAGGTGCGGGTGAGAGCCTCGGGCGCGCGATTGACCGCCGGCCTGGAGACACCGGGGACGGCCATCGGAGAGTGGCGCCCCGGATCTGCAGGCGCAAACGGCAGCACCGGACCGCGCGGGACGTCGTCGGGCAGCGGCGCGGTCCCGGTGAGCGCCGGAGCGGCCTGGACGACCGGCGGCGACCTCGACGCGCCGGAAGCCGCGCTCGCGCCTGCAAACGGCAGCGCCGGACCGCGCGGGACGCCGTCGGGCAGCGGCGCGGTCCCGGTGAGCGCCTCGGGCGCACGAGGAACCGAGCCCATGGCAGCACCGGGCGCGGCCAGCGGCGAGGGGCGCCGCGGATCCGCGGGCGCAAACGGCAGCGCTGGGCCGCGCGGAACATCGAGCGACAGCGCGGTGCTCGGCGCGAGCGGCGCAGGTCGAGGCGGCGGTGATTCCGCGGAAGACACGCCGGAAGCCCCGGGCGCGGGCCGCGCCTCGCGAGAGCTGCCAGGGCGGTAGGCAGACGGGAGGACGAGCGGCGCTTCCCAGGCCGCGTCCACCGGCGCTGGCTCGACGCGCTCCGCGAGGGGGCGCACCGCCGACGAGGGGGTGAGCACGCCGGGCCCGATGCGGAGCTCGGGCAAGGCGGTCGTGGCCTCCGTGACGAGCTCCGCGGCCCGCTCCTGGAGCTCCGGGGAGCCAGTCATGCGCCGCGCCCAGAGGCGCGACAGGCGGGAGACATCGCTCATGCGGAGCCGCAGGCCGCTCAGCAGCTCGAAGGGAGAAGGATGGCTGGAGTAGGCCTTCAGGAAAGAGGTCCAGGCGACGAGGTCCGTGTCGAGCGGCGCGATGCGCCGAGCGAGGCGGTCCTCGGCCTCGGCGAGCCTGCTCTGGTACGAGGCGAAGAGGCCTTTGCCTTCCTGCCGAGGCGCGTCGACGAGGCGCACCTTCCACGCGGCCTCGGCGGCGGGCCAGGATGCCAGAGCGATGCCCTCCAGGGCGAGGACGTCCGCGAGCGAAACCCCTTGCGCGAGCGCCGCGCTGACCGCCGCGAACTGAGCGAGGGAGACGCCGTGGAGCACGGGCTCGCTCTCGACGTCCGGGGATCCACCGGCGGAGGGGGCGTTCACGAGGGCGATTCTAGCGAACCGGCGCGCCCTGGGGAGGAGCGCGCGGCGCCTTCCACCGTGTCGCCGGGCAGGTTACGCTACCTCGGGCGAGGTGGTCGCGATCGCGATGGGAGCGCCGGGAGCGAAGCAAGGAGATCGGGTCGTGGCGATCGACACGCACGTGGTGATGGTGCCCTCGCCCGCGGGGCCGGTGCCCACCCCCACGCCGATGCCGTTCAGCGGGCAACTCTCGAGCGAGCTCTGCTCCACCGTGTTCCTGGACGACAAGGCCGCGGCGATCAGGGGCAGCAAGGCCGTGAACAGCCCGGCGCACGCGCCCACGGCGGGCCCGTTCCAGAGGCCTCCTTCGAACGAGGCCACGGTTCACCGGGGGAGCTCGCGGGTCTTCTTCGACGGGAGAGAGGCTGCGCGCATGGGCGATCCGGCGGTGACGTGCAACGATCCCGAGGACACGCCGAACGGCACGGTCGTAGCAGAGGGAACGGTCTTCGTCGGAGGTTGAGCGGGATGCCGTCGTGCGGCGGGGCGCGTGTCCTGCGCGCCTTTCGTGGTAGCCTGCGCTAATGCTCTCGATCACGTGCGTCAACTGTCGCCGCGTCGCTCCCGCGAAGGATCTGGATGAGGATTCTGGCTTCCCCGTGTGCCGGTGGTGTGACGCGGTGTTCGAGCTCCCCAGCGCGGATTTCGACGACGCTCGCGAAGATCTGCCAGGGCTCAAGTGGTACGGCCGCCTCTCGATCCCGCCTTCGTTTTCCGTGAGCGCGCTCGACGGCGATCCATGGAATGACCGAGAGAACCAGAGACGCGAATTCGTCATGACCTGGCCGCTGGGGCACGTCGGGATGCATCGCTTTCCCAACCTACTCCTCTCGATTTTCTTGTGGTTCAGCGTCTATATAATGACAACGATCCCAAGCAAGGAAGAGATAGGCCTCCGCATCACATTTTTCTGCGCAGCGGCAATACCGGCACTCCCCGTCACCTACCTCACTCTCGTATCATTCATCAACCGCACCCATTTGAGCATCACGAACGGGCTCCTCCGTGTTCGCCATGGGCCACTTCCGTGGGCTGACAACATCACCTTGTCCACCGACGACATTCAGCGCCTCTACTGCGCACGAAAGAAGTCGCAGCGGCATAGCACCTTTTACGAGCTCAGGGCCAAGTTGCGAAGGGGGGACGTATGCCCGGTAGTATCCAAACTGAATCATCCAACCACCGCGATATTCCTCCAGCAGTGCATCGAAGACGCCTTGGGGTTGGAGTAAGGGAGCGACGAGCACGCACAGCGCACTGTGACATGTGACTTAAAGAGCGGAGATGCCGGCGCTGCCCCCTGGTCCAAACGGCGTGCTCGCAATCGACGACGAGTTCACCACCTGCCGGATGATCTCCTCGTGAAGTCCCGCCTTGGCGAGCCTGGCAACAACGAAGTAATCGTTCCTGGCGTTCGGAAGGAACCCCTCATTTGCAAGCTTCTCGAGATCCTCCATGGCGAACAGGATCGTGGCGTCGCGTGCCTCGATGTACTGGCCAAGGACCTCCTTGCGCACCGCTCGGACGAGACTGAGACAGACGTTACTGGTCTTGGTTCTTGTACTGTCCAGCGGCTCAACGATCTGCGCTACGCTCACGGCCCCCGATGCGAGCAGGCATGCGAGCGCCACCGTAGCGACGACGGGCATCACGGTGCCCCCACTCGCAAGGGCGTAGCCGGCCACAGTCGCCACTCCTAGCGACCCTACGCAGCCGAACGTCGAGCTGACCATGCCGTATCCGTCCGCCTTCTTGTAGGCCTCCCACGCTCCGAGACCTGACGAGATGGCGCCAAGAACGGCTCCAGCGAGCCCCACCCAATTGCCGGCCGTCTTGAGCGCCATCGAGACAGCATCGAGCCGCCCGACCACCGTCAAGAACGTCTCGTAGGTTCCCAGCGAGACGCTGGCGACCGCGGTGGCGTTCGACGCGAAGTCGAGCACGACGAGGTGCGCTGCCTTGTCGCCTCCGCTCGCTGCCTCGGAAATCGCGAGGATCGTGCTGATCAACCCGAGGATCACCATGGCGCCCTTCCACGGCACCGTCTGCTGCGCCGAATCCGCCATGGTCTCGCCCACCTTGAATTTGAGCCCGGCGAGCTTGTTCCGGTCGTGCATCAAGAGGGCGATCTTGACGTCGTCCTTCACATTGCCGTCCGGGAGATGCTCCACCAGGCGGTCGGCGAGGGCTCTCCACTTCTCCACATGGATCGCGGACGTCATGATCGTAGACGGGACCGCGTTCAGCTGGGCGAGCGACTCCTTCGCGAGGCGGGTGAACCTCAGCGTGGCGAAGACCTGGAGCATCGCGATGGACAGGCTCGGCGGCCCCGCGAGGTTGCCGACCACGGTCGTGGTGAGGCTCGTCCCTTTGCCGATCAGGCTGAGCGCGACCGCGGTCGGCGAATCGCCTTCGATGTCCTCGGGCTTGACCGCGTGGCCCTCCGGCATCTTATCGAGCAGCGCCACCAGGACGTCGTCGTCTCCCGGTGCGCTGCACTCGCCGAGCGCGAGGTGCCCCTCCGCCAGCGTCGCCGTCAATCGATCGAGAAGGCCCCTGATGTTCGGCTGCCCCTGGAGCAGCCCGGCGTGGCTCGCCGCCGCCCAGTCCTTGATCGCCTTGGCGTGGGCGCTCGACTCGAGCAGCAGACCCCGGAGCTTCTTCTGCTCGACCCGGAGCTCGGCCACGGCGTCCATCGTGAACTCCCGGCGCGACTTGAACAGCTCCAGCGCCCGCTGCATCTCGGTGCCCGAGCTGATCGTGATGGGCTGCTCCACCAGCAGCTTTTGCGCTCTCGGGAGGACGACATCGACGAGCTTGACGATCTCCCAGCCTTGCGACGCCATCCCCGCTTCCGGGTTCGTGCCCGACGCCTCGGCGATCGCCCTCAAGGCCCGAAGCTTGTAGATGATCTGGTATCGCGCCCGCATGACGTCCTCGGACGTCTTGAGCAGCATGCGAATGTTGGCGGCGGCGTCGGCCACCTCCTGGATGTAATGCTCGACTAGGAAGGACGGCTCATCGATCAGCCTCTTCTGCGCCCCCGGCGCCGCGACCGCCCTCGGCAGCGGCGTGAGCTTGCGCAGCACGTACTCGATCGCGACGCCGTCCTTCCTCACCCCGATGCCGCCCGGTCTGCCGGCGTAGGTCCTCCAGTCGAACCCCTCCTTCATCGTCGCGTAGCGGTACCTGGAGTTCTGCCAGTAATCGAAGAGCAGCTTCGCCGGGTTCTCGGGGCCCAGATCCGCGAGCTTTCTCTCCCCGTAAATCGTGTCCGGGTATGCGTTCGGGTCCTTCTCGCGCAGATGCTTGCAGAGCTCCGCGAGCGTGGTGACCGAGCCGGGGATGTCGCCCGGCTTGTGCCACTCGTAGAACGGCTTGCCAACGTGGAACCGCCGCGCGCGCCACGGCTCTCCCCAGCCGCTGCGATCGAGATCCACCTCGACCTCGGTCCCCGCGGCGAACGACGCGCAGCCGGGGATGCCGGCCGCCGGGATGCCGTACGGCGTGACGAACGCGCCCTGCACGTCCGGCACACCGCCGCGCGCGATCCTCTCGTCCTCGGCCGTCCAGATGTATCGAATCGACGGTAGCTTCGCCATGGATCCGTGTCCTGTGCCAGGGTCAGAGGAGGTGTCGCTCTTCCAGAGCGCGGCGGGTCTCGTCATCCATCGCGCCGGTCACCGGCAGCCGCTGCTCCGTCTGGAAGGCCATCAGCGCCAGCGTGACGTCCTCGGCCTCGACCTCCCCGGCGGGGGGCAAGAATCCCAGGTTGCGCAGGCGCTCGATCACCCCGCTCGGCTCATCGATCGGATCGAGATCGCCGACGAGCACGGGGATGACCAGGCCCGCGTCCGGCAGCCGGATCTCCACCTCGCGCACCAGCACGGGGACGTCGAAGGCCGCCTCGCCCTCCGCCGTCGTCGTGCCGCCGATCGGCTCGGCGCCCTCGCTCACCCCGTGCACCTCGAAGCGCTGTCCGGCGAGCGAGCGCATCGCGGACTCGAGCTTCAGCTTCACGTGCATCGCCGGCACCTTGGCCTTGTACCGGTTCATCGTGCCCACGTGGAGATCCAGCGCCGGCGCGGGCTCCGCCGGGACGTGGAGCACGTCCCCCGGGAGGAGCAGGTCCATGTTCTTCCGGCGACTCGACAGCTCCTGGTTCTTCTCGTGCCGCCAGAGCGTCTCGGCGTCGATGCCAGCCCGGAACGCGAGCTTCCGGAGGTGGTCTCCCTGCTGAATCACGTACGGTACCCACGGCTTCGCCAAGTCAACGCCTCCTTATCCTGCTCACGCGACGGCCCTCCGGGCGCGCCCTCTAGGCATGCGAGAGCTCGGTCAACTCGGGGAAACGGATCTTCGCCTTCACCCCCGCCGGCAGGTCGATCCTGGCCCTGCCGTCCTTGTCGGTGACGCCCATCCGCTGCGACCCGTCCTCGAGCAATATCAGGAAGCGCTGCTGTCCGAGCGGACGCCCCTCGCCGTCGACGAGGGCGATCTCCGTCGGCGGCGCCCTCTCGGCAGGCGGCGCCTCGGTCGCATGCTCCGGCGAGTTGAGCAGGATCCTCTCGCCGTCGACCTTCACCTCGACCCCCATGGCGAGGCGCGCCTTCTCGGTCCTCACGAGCACCCTGTCGCCGAAGTGGGCGTAGGCGCCGTCGGACGAGATCGTGATCCCCTCCTTGCTCGCCTCCACGCTCCCCTTCTCGCCCGCCACCCGCACCACCGGCCCGTGCAGCTCGATGCCGTCCTCGCCGATCCGGATCGACGAGCTGCCGCACCGGAGCGTGATCCCGCCGCCCGCCGTGAGCTCCATCCCGTCGTCGGCCGAGATGCTCGCGACCCCCTCGACCCGCAGCGTCATCGCGCGCTTCGCGTCGTGCTTGCCCACGATCACCGTGTGGTGGCCCGTCACCCGCGTCGTGAGATCCCCGAGGTAGCGCTGCTCCGCCGCGCCGCGGACCTCCAGATCGTCGCGCCCGTCGACGCGGATCGCGCGAACGACGCCGACCCGCTGGTCCAGGCCCTTCTGGACGACGTCGCGCCGCGCGCCGAGGTGCTGGAGCGAAGCGTCGCCCCGGACGATGTCCTCGCGGTCGCCGAGCACCTCGGTCGCGGCGTTCTTGACCACGGTGTCCTGCCGACTCCCCATCACGCGCAGCCGCTCGTCCGCGTGCACGGTCATGGCGTGATCGCGGCGGACGACCTCGTCGAGGTCCGCCTGCGCGTGGATGTGGATCCGCTCCTTGCCCGCCGCGTCCTCGAAGGAGATCTCGTTGTACCCGCGGCCGCCGGGGATCGATTGGGTCCGGATCCCGCTCTGCGTCTTGCTCGCGGGCAGCAGGAAGGGTGGCGGCTGCGTGGCGTGGTAGAGCGCGCCGATCACGACGGGCTTGTCGGGATCGCCGCCCTCGAACGCCACGGCCACCTCCATGCCCACCCTGGGGAAGAACTGGTGTCCGAACCCCGCGCCCGCCCACGGCTGCACGGCGCGGATCCAGCACGACGCGGTGTCGTCCTTCGTCCGGCGGCGATCCCAGTGGAACAGGACCTTGACGCGCCCCAGGGCGTCGACGTGCACGTCCTCCCCCGCGGGCCCGACGACGGTCGCCGTGATCAGCGCCTGCACCGTCCTCCGCCTGGGGCGGCGCGGGACGTAGGTGACCCCAGCCGGCACGCAGGTGAACGCGTTCGCGTAGGTCTCCTCCTCGCTCGCCACGCTGCCCCGGTGCTCGACCGACGTGACGACGTGCTCCCGGTTGAAGGCGCCGATCGGGTGCTCCTCGAGCCGGAAGCGGTGGCCTGGCGCGAGCGCCGCGCACAGGCTCTGCCCCTCGGCGCTCATGCGCTTGCGCGACGTCTGGCGGCGGATCCGGCGGGCCACCTCGTCGACGTCCTTCCAGTCGGGAAAGAGGAAGTGCCCGTCGTGCTCGTACGTCTCCAGGGCGCGGCGGGAGACGAGCCGCCGGAGCGCCGCGGCGGCCTGATCGAGGACGCCGGAGGCGGGCTCCTCGTCCTCGTCGCGGCTGACGAGCGTCGCGTTCGGGCGCTCGGGATCGTACTCGCGGTACTCGGCGACGTCGGAGCGGACCCGCCGCACCCCCTCGAACGCCGTGACCTTGTTGGCGCGCTCGGTCACGAGGCCGAGCGTCGAGAGGTAAACCAGCGGCGGCGCGCCGAGGCCGACCGTGACCGGCCCCAGCGACGCCTGCGTCGGCAGGTCGAGCGCGGCCGCCGCCCCCTCGACGGCTCCATGGAGGCCGTCCGACGCGATGGCCGGGTACGTCGACGCGTCGTCGCCGAAGACGATCGTCTCCTCGGGGTACACGATGCCGACGGCCGCGGCCTGCACGAACGCCGCGACATCGGCGGCCGGCGCCGGGGCGGCGAGCGCCGCGACCGCGGTGTGGACGAACGCCTCGACGCTCGCCGCGGGGGCAGCGAAGCGGTAGAAGATGCCCGCCTCGGCGAGCAGGCGGCTCACGAAGGCGAGGTCGCTCTCCTCGTATTGCGTGATGTACGCCCTGACGGGGTACTCGCGGGTGAGCTCCCAGCGCGTGGACATGCTCGCGCCGCGCAGGACGTGATCGACCACCTGATCGACGCGCTGGTTCTGGAAGATGCGCGAGCCGCGCTGGTGCCGCAGCAGCGCGATCGCGGGCACGAGGCGGAAGGTGTACTGCGCCGCGTCGTGGTGCGGGCGCACGCCCTGCGAGCGCACCGCCGCCACGACCCCGGGGATCACGCGCGCGGGGCCGCCGACGCGGAGGACGAGCACGGCGCGCTGGCCGAGCGCGAGGCGCTCCAGATCCTCGCCGACCAGCGCGCGGGAGGTGACCGTGATCTGGAACGAGTACGGCTTGCTGAGCGCCTCTCGCCCGCGGATCGCATGCACGCGGAAGTGGCCCGGTGGAAAGGGGAAAGCCGAGAAGAGGTACGGCGTGTCGCTCGGGTCGGTGCGCCCGGGCAGCCGGACGTCGGCCGAGAGGGAGGCCTGGAAGGTCATGGGGTCCTTGCGTGCGTCATCGTGGCTCCAGGCTGGCTCGATCCCGCTGCAGCCGGCCGCGCAGGAGCCGGAGTACCCGAAAGCCGAGAGCAACTCGTTCCCGTCAGGCCAGCCGGTGGGCCGGTCACCTCAACCTGGCCGGTCACCTCAACCTGGGTCCGGCCACCTCAACCTGGGCCGGTCACCTCAACCTGGGTCCGGCCACCTCAACCTGGGTCCGGCCACCTCAACCTGGGTCGGGTCCGGCCACCTCAACCTGGGTCGGGTCCGGCCACCTCAACCTGGGTCGGGTCCGGCCGGGTCGGGTCCGGTCACCTCAACCTGGGTCGGGTCCGGTCACCTCAACCTGGGTCGGGTCCGGCCACCTCAACCTGGGTCGGGTCCGGCCGGGTCGGGTCCGGTCACCTCAACCTGGGTCGGGTCCGGCCACCTCAACCTGGGTCGGGTCCGGCCACCTCAACCTGGGTCGGGTCCGGCCACCTCAACCTGGGTCGGGTCCGGCCCCCCCCGGCTCACCCTGCCGCGACGGGCAGCCGGCGCGGCGCCTCGGCGCGCGGCGCCTTGAGCCGCGCCCGCCGCAGCTTGTGCCAGGCGAGGATCCCCGCGTCGGCCCGCACGAAGCGGCACGCGTCCAGGTCGGGCTCGAGCGGCTCCGACGACGCGAGCATCCGCTCGTCCCCCGGCTGGATCAGCCGGAGCTCCAGCATCACGGCGAGCCAGGCCACGAGCCGCCCGAGCACCGGGATCGGCACGTAGTACCGCCCCAGGATCGCGGTCCGCCTCGCATCGATCGGCGCGCACGCCGCCACGCCCAGCGCGCGCCCCCCGAACGACAGGCAGAGCACGCCGGGGAAGCGCACCTCCATCGTGAACTTCCACCCCCGGCGCCCGTCCCAGGGCCTCCCGTCGTCGTGGCGGAGCACCCCTTCGGTGTGGATGGAGTCGCCCTCGGTGCGGACCTCGTAGGGGTCGAGCAGCGCGCCGACCCCGACGGCCCACGGCCGATGCGCGAACGGCAGGTGGTGGATGTCGAGCATGCCCTCCATCGCGCGCGCGAACGGCACGTCCCACTCCATCGTCGCCGTGTGGGCGTGCCGCTCATCGGGCGGCAGGCCGTCGAACCAGGGCACCGGGGGCAGCTCGGCCGGGCGCTCGCCCCAGAAGAGCCACACGAGGCCGCGGTGCTCGCGCACCTCGAAGCGGCTCAACGCGAGCGCGTCGCGCGCGCGCCCGGCGTCGCCGTCGCCCGCCGGCCCCGGCACCCGCGCGGCGCGGCCCTCGCAGGGGATGGCGACGCAGCGTCCGTCCGCGGCGAACCTGAAGCCGTGGTACGGGCACTCGATCGCGCCGTCCACGACGCGCCCCAGGCCGAGGTCCGCGCCGCGGTGCGGGCAGCGCGCCCGCGCCGCGACCAGGGCGCCGCGCTCGTCGCGGAACAGCACGATGCGCGCGCCGAAGCGCTCGACGGTGACCGGCCGCTTGCCCACGGTCGACGCGTCCGCGATGATGTACCAGGCGCCCTCGATGAACGAGCCGCGCCCCTCCTCGATGCCGTGCTCTCGCATGACGTTCCTCCGATTGCCCGGCAACGTGGGGCGCGCGCGGCGGGGAGGCAGTGACCGCGCGCGCCACAAGGGCTGACCCGCGGCGCCAGGCGGCCGCGGGCGCCACGACGGCTGCCCCTCGGCGCCAGGCGGCCGCGGGCGCCACGACGGCTGCCCCTCGGCGCCAGGCGGCCGGGGCGCCGCCGCGCGCGCCGACGATCTGGGCCCGCGTGGCCGGCCAGCTCGCGGATCACGCCGCGCGGCGCGGGGCGGACCGGGCGGCGCTGCTCGAGGCCGCGGGGCTCGCGCCCGCGGCGCTCGCCGATCCCGACGCGCGCGTGCCGCTCACGGCGTTCTATGCCCTGATCGAGGCGGCCGTGGCGGCCACGTCCGATCCGCACTTCGGCCTCGATTTCGCGGGGCGCTTGCGGCCGGAGCACTTCGACGCGCTCGGCTTCCTGGCCATGACGAGCCCCACGCTGGGCGAGGCGTTCCGCCGGATGCTCCGCTACCAGCAGCTCTGGAACGAGGGCGAGCGGTACACGCTGGAGCTCCGCGGGGCGCACGTGCACCTCGGGTTCACGCCGTTCGGGCCCGAGCGGCCGGCCCACGGGCAGATGGCGGAGATGTTCGCGCTCGACGTGCTCGTCAACGCGGGGCGGATGTGCGGCGACCCGCTCCCGGCGGCCCTGGTGCGGTTCCGCCACGCGCCGGCGGGCGATCCCGGCCAGAAGGAGCGGCAGCTCGGCGCGCGGCTCCTGTTCGAGGCGCCGGTGACCGAGCTGGTGGTGCCGGCGGAGGTGCTGGACCGGCCGCTGCCGCACGCGAACGAGGCGCTCGCCGGCTTCCTGGAGCGCCAGGTGGGCGCCATGACGGCGAGGCTGCCGGGGGCGGCGTCGTCCGCGGTCGCGGACCGCGTGCGGGCGGCGCTCGGGGAGCGGCTGCGCGAGGGGGCCGACCTGCCGGCGCTCGCGGCGCGGCTGCGGATGAGCCCGCGCACGCTCCAGCGCCGCCTGGGCGACGAGGGGACATCGCTCCATGCGCTGCTCGACGAGGTGCGGCGCGGGCGCGCGGCGGCGCTGCTGGAGGCGAACATGGCGATCGGGGAGGTCGCGTACCTGCTGGGCTACTCCGAGGCGAGCGCGTTCCACCGGGCGTTCCGGCGCTGGACCGGGATGACGCCGGAGGCGTTCCGCGCTCGGGCCAAGGGGGGGCGGGCGGCGTCCGGGGAGTGAGCGAGCGCCGCGCGCCGCGGGGAGAACACCCCTGTTGAGCTCGAATGCGCGAGACTCCCATCGATGAGACGTCGCGGCCGGGCGTCGACGGGCCGAGAGCGGCGTGCTCCAGGCTGCGCGCGCGCCCTGACGTGGCTATGCTGCGCGCGCTCTATCCTGACTTGCTGGATGGATGACTTCGGAGGACGACATGAACAATTCGAGCTGGCAGGGCGGAAAAGGGGTGATTGCCGGCGGGGCGCTCGCCGCGACGGCGCTGCTCCTCGGCGCCGCGGCGGACGCGGCGACGAGCCAGAAGCTCCGGTACCGGTTCGATTCGGTGTCCGATCCGGTGACCACGGTGGTCGACGACAGCGGAAAGGGCCACACGGGCACGGTTCAGACCGCCAGCGGCGGTGAGGTGGTGCCCGTCGCCGGCGCCGACGGCCTGGGGGTGCAGTTCCCGGAGGTGTGCACCGGCGCCGGATGCCCGCGCGCTGTCATCACCGCCGCGGACGCCGCCGCCCTGAACCCGGGCACCGCCCCGTTCACGTTCGGGGCCAGGGTCCGCCTCACCCTCGACGATCTGACCGCCGATCACGGGTCCAACCTCGTGCAGAAGGGGCTCTACGACACCGCCCAGTGGAAGCTGCAGATCGACGACGCCGCGACCGGCAAGCCGAGCTGCGTGGTGCGCACCGAGAATGGCGCCGACGCGATCAAGGTCAAGTCGCCGGTGGGGGTGGCCGACGGCGCCTGGCACAAGGTCTCCTGTCGGCGCACGAGCTCGGAGCTGATCCTCCTCATCGACAACGTCCCCCAGAACAGCAAGCCGATCGCCGCGAGCTACGACATCAGCCCCACCGGCGAGGAGGTCAGCATCGGCGCCAAGAGCGCCGGCAACAACAACGACCAGTACCACGGCGCCCTCGACGACGTGTACTTCAACCTCGACTGAGCTCCTCCGTCGCGGCCGAGCTCTTCCCGTCCCCAGGACGAGCTGGTGCGCCGATCCGTCCAGAATGGCAGGACCGCGCGACGACTCACCCCATCCATGCTCCGGCGGCCTGGGCGAATCTCACCTCCGCAGCGCCGGTGAAACACAACACCTAACTTCACGAACTTCTGCCTTCTTGGCAATCCCATCGCATCATTTCCTGGCCAGGCGCCGGCCGGCCGGGCTCCTTCAGCTATGCTTCCGGCGAACCATGGGCACCCGGAAACGGGACGCGCGGGGCGTGCGCGCTCCGGGGGCCTCACGCCGTTTCAATGGCCCCGGCGCTGGCAATGGGGCGCCAGCGCGCGCTGACGGAGGACGCATATCATGAAATTGCTCACACCTATCGTTTCGGTGCTGGCCGTGGTCGCGCTCGGACTCGCGTGTGGGAGCAGCGGTGCCGTCGACGGCGACAGCGGCCCTCAGAATTCAGGCGACGCCAATTCAGGCAGCGGGAGCGCGGGCGAAGGTGGCTCGCCGAGCTTCGGCGGCGCCGGTCCGGGCGGAACGGGCCATGACGGCTCGTCGGGCGATGATGAGGCGTGCGCCACCCAGACGGCCAGGGCCGACCTCGAGCCCGTGTATCTCGCCTTCGCGTTCGACGTGTCGGGCAGCATGGGCGCGGCCGACGAGCTCTGGCACGACCGCTCGCTGAAGTGGGATCCCGTGGTCAAGGCCACGAAGCAGTTCTTCGCAGATCCGCTGTCCCGGGGGATCTCGGCGTCGCTCACGTTCTTCCCCAGCGAGCATGAGGAGAACGACACGAAATGCAGCGCCGAGACCTACACGACCCCGGATGTCGCGATGACGCCGCTGCCCTCTCCCGTGTTCGCCGAGGCGATCGACGCCATCACGCCGGAGACCGACGACGACTGGCGAGGCGGTACGCCCACGCCGTTCGTGATGCACGGGACGATCTCGCTGGTCGAGGCGCTGCGGCAGGCCACGCCCGGGAGATACGCCATCGTCCTCGTCACGGATGGTTATCCGCAGGGCTGCGGCGAGCGGAACAACCGGATCTCGCGCGTGGTGGACGAGGCGAGCGCGGCGCTCGCGAAGGACATCCCGACGTACGTCATCGGGGTCGCCAACCCCCCGTTCCCTGACGCGCCGGAGACCGTCGCGGACATGGACCAGGTCGCCGTGGCGGGCGGAACGGAGCACGTCTACCTGATCGACACCGGCAACCCCGAGTCCACCACGGCCGCGTTCAAGGCCGCCGTCGACGCGATCCGCGGCGCCGCGGTCTCCTGCACCGTCGAGATCCCGCCGGCCCCCGACGGGAGGAGCTTCGACGCGCAGAAGGTCCGTGTGACGTACCGGAGCGGCGACGGCGAGCCGACCGCGCTCACGTACGACCAGGGCTGCGCGACCCAGAGCGCGTGGCGCTACGACAGCCCCGAGGACCCGGCCGCCATCGTGCTCTGCGAGAGCACGTGCGCCGCGATCCAGGCAGATCCGGAGGCGGCCCTGGGGGTCGACTTCACCTGCGAGGACGTGATCGTCATCCCGCGCTGATCGATGGGAATCGACCGCCGCCCTCGCCGGGCGCGGCGGCGCCGGAAACGAGGGAGGCCCCGCGCGGGGCCTCCCTTCACCTACCCGCACCGCGGAGACCGCATCACCGGCTCGGCCACGGCGCCGACGCGTAGGTCGCCTCGGTGTTCGGAGGCGTCGCGCTGGCCGTGGTCCGCGCCGTGAAGCGCACCACCGTGCCGGCGGGGACGTGGCGGCTGATCGCCCACTCGCCCCACGACTGGTACTGAAGGTCGTAGCTCGACGAGCCCACCTGCGCCTTGACCGAGCCGACGTCGGTCAGGCGGCCCGACGGCGGGACGACCTTCACCTGGATCCACCAGTTGTTGATGTTCGGCGACACGGTGAATTGAAAGGTTGACGTCGTGCCTCCGCCGCCGCTTCCGCCCGTGCCTCCGCCGCCGCTTCCGCCCGTGCCGCCTCCACCTCCGCTGCCGCCCGCGCCGCTGCTGCTGCTCCCTTCCAGGATCTTCGCCTTCACCCACCTGCCCGACTCGGTCAGCGACGAATCCGGCCAGTTGCCGCCAGGACCGGCCCCGGGGCGGAGCGCGGAGGCCGTCTCGTCCTTGTCGAACAACGACCAGTTGGCCCAGCTGATCTTCCTCGTGTCCAGCCAGCTCATCCAGGTCTGCGACTCGCTCAGGTTGAGCCCGCCGTTCCCCGACGCGTCGCAGGTGCCGAACTCGGTCACGAACAGCGGCAGCCCCCTGTCGAGGGCGGTCTGCGCCTTGCGACGCAGCGACTCCCTGTGCGTGTTCGCGTAGAAGTGCAGCGTATAGGCGATGTTGGACCGCCCAGTGATGGGGTCGCTGGCGGCGACGTCCACGTCCTGCGACCAGGTCGGCGTGCCCACCACGATCACGTTGTTGGCGCCCTGGGCGCGGATCGCGTCGATCACCTCGACGGCGTACGGCTTGATCCTGGACCAGGGCTCGTTGTCCGGCTCGTTGAAGATCTCGAAGATCACGTTGGGCGTGTTCTTGTACTCCCGCGCCATCTCGGTGAAGAACGCCTTCGCCTGGTCCTTGTGATCGGTGGCGCTGTGATCGTGCCAGTCGATGATCACGTAGATGCCCTTGTCGACCGCGGCCCGGACGACGGTCCTCACCTTCTCCTTCTCGGCCGTCGGGTTCGTGAGGTATCCGCCCGACTCGACGGCCATCGCGGCGCGGACGACCGTCGCGCCCCAGCTGTCCGCGATCGTGTTGACGACCGACGCGTTGTAGAACGAGCCGGCCCACTGGCTCCAGAACAGGCTCATGCCCTTGAGCTGGACCTGCCGCCCGTGCTGGTCCCGGAGCTGATTGCCCACGATCTGGAGCGCGCCGTGCGTGTCCACCGGCCTGCTCGACGCCGCGAACGACCCCTCGTCCGTGGGCTCCATCACGCTCTCTTCGCCGCTCACGTCCTCCGCCGAGGCCACACAGCCGCCCAGCGCGGCCGCCTGCACCGCGGCAAAGCACAGACCGAGCCGGGTGCTCGCACCCGCCAACCAACCAGAAAGCAAGCCATTCATCGTGTCCTCCAGGGCTCTCCCGCCGGGTCCGCCGGGCCACGAGAGGGCACCTCCGGGACGTGCCCCGCACACCCACGGCGCGGCCGGACGCCTGCTGGCCGGGCAGCCGCCGGCGCGGTGAGCCTGCGGGCGACGAGCGTCGCGGGAGCGCCGCGTCGTGACGACCGATGCGCAACCAAGCTGGTCAAAGGAAGTCGACCCTCGCCCGCAGCCCCGGGGACGAGCCCGGAGACGGCAGCACGAGAGCCTGCCAGGCTCTTAGCAGACGCCGGCCAGATCTTGAATCCTCAATTTGGAACGGGCGCGAAGTGAAGCGCTGGTGAATCTTTCGATCTCACCTCGACCGCCGGAGCGCCGGGCCCGGGCTCAGGACGCGGCCGGAATGAGCAGCTCCTCGAGGACGGCGGTCAGCTCGTCGACCCTCACCGGCTTGGTCAGGTAACGATAGAACCCGGCCTGCTCGGCGCGGCGGGTGTCCCGGGCCATCGCCGCCGCGCTGAGCGCGATCACGGGGATATGGCTCGTCTCGGGCATCTCCCGCAGCTTGCGCACGGCGTCGTAGCCGCTCATGCCGGGGAGGTTGATGTCCATGATGACGACCTCGGGCCGCCGCGCCCGCGCGATCTCGATGCCGATCTCGGCCGTCGGCGAGGTGATCAGGTGGACCCGCTCGAACTCCGAGATGAGCTCCTCCATGAAGGCGATGTTCGACGGGTTGTCCTCGACGTACAGCACCGCGTGGCGGACGCCGCCGGGCCCGGCGAGCGGCGACGTCTCCAGGCGCGCCTCCGGCAGCCCCGCTGCGGCGGTCTCCTCCCTCGCCTGGTAGGCGGGGAGCTCGACCCAGAACTCGGATCCCTCGCCCGGTACGCTGCTGAACCCGACGCCGCCGCCCATGATCTCCGCGAGCCGCTTGGTGATGGCGAGCCCGATCCCCGTCCCCTCGATCGGCCCGGTCTCCTGGCCGGCGCGCTGGAACGGCTGGAAGAGCTTCGCGTGCTGCTCGCGCGCGACGCCCATCCCGTCGTCCGCCACGCAGATCCGCACGAGCCCGCCCGCCGAGATCGACACCACGAACGTGGCGCGCCCCCCCTTCCGGCCGTACTTGATCGCGTTCGAGCCGTAGTTCATGAGGATCTGCGCGAACCGCGTGCGATCCGCGGTGATCTTCGGGATCTCCCGGGGGAAGGGCGCGAAGGCGAGCGTGATGCCGGCGCGCTGCGCCATCGGGTCCAGCGTCGCCTTCACCTCCTCCAGCACCTCGAGGACGCTCACCGGCTCGAGCGACACCGTCACGCGGCCGGCCTCGATGCGCGAGAGGTCCAGGATGTCGTCGATGAGCTTGAGCAGGTGCTCCCCGCCCTTCAGGACGTGCTCTATCCGCTCCTTCTGGCGATCGGTGAGCGGCGTCTTCCGGTCGCGGTGCAGGAGCTGCGCGAAGCCCAAGATCGCGTTGAGCGGCGTGCGCAGCTCGTGGCTCATCGAGGAGAGGAACTCGCTCTTCGCGGAGCTCGCGGCCTCGGCGAGCGCGCGCGCCTTGCGGAGCTCCTCGGCGCGCTGGACGTCGCCGGTCATGTCCCAGAACGTGCACACGGTCCCCCCCTCGGCCGTGCGGCGCTCGCTCATGCGGAGGCTGCGCCCGTCGCTCGTGCCGACCTCCAGCGCGCCGCTCGGCGCCTCGTGGTAGGCGAGCAGCCGGGCGCGAAAGGCCGCCGCGTCCTCGTCGCCGAGCGCGAAGGTGCCCGCGCCGAGGATGTCGTCGAAGAGCTCGACGTAGCCCCGCCCGACGATGGGGCCGCTCACCTTCGCGCCGAGCCAGTGCCGGTACGCGCTGTTGCAGAGCGCGAGCCGATCCTGCGCGTCGAACACGGCGAACGCGCCCTGGATGCTCTCGACCGCGCTCCGGAGCAGGTCGTTCGCCCGCCTGGCCACGGCCTCCAGGTGCTTGCGCTCGCTGATGTCGCGGATGGCGCTCGAGACGAGCGTGCCCCGCTCGGTCTGCAGCGGGCTCAAGCTGATCTCGACCGGGAACTCGTCGCCGCCCTTCCGGCGGCCGAACAGCTCCAGCCCCGATCCCATCGGGCGCGCCCTGGGCGCGGCGATGAACGCCGAGCGGTGCCCGACGTGCGCCTGCCGGTAGCGCTCCGGGAGCAGGATCTCGATGGCCTGGCCGACGAGCTCGTCGCGCGCGTAGCCGAACATCTGCTCGGTCTGGACGTTGACGAACACGATGCGCGCCTGCTCGTCGACGACCACCATGGCGTCGGGCGCCGCGTCGATGAGCTGGCGAAACGTCTCGTCGTCGATCATTTCATCTCCCGCGCCGGCCGGCGCCTGCGCCTCGCGATGCGGGCGCTCCTCGGGTGTGTGCTCACGCGTCATCGGGCAACCTCACGCAGAAGACGGCGCCGGGCGCGTTGTCCTCGACCCAGATGCGCCCGCCGTGCGCCTCGACCGCCATCTTGCAGAACGCGAGCCCCAGGCCGCGGCCCGCCCGCTGGGCGGACTGCGCGTCGGCGTCGAGCTGGACGAAGCGCTCGAACACCCGCGCGCGCATCTCGGGCGGGAGCCCCCGCCCGGAGTCCGCCACGCGGAGCTCCACCTCGGCGCCGTCCTTGACCGCGCTCACGGTCACCGCGGTCCCGACCGGGGCGTGGAGGATGGCGTTCTCGAGGAGGTTCTCGATCGTGCGGCGCAAGAGGTCCGGATCCGCCTGGACGGCCGGCGCCTCGACGGCCTCGCGGAGCGACAGCGACCGGGAGCTCGCGCGCAGCTCGAGCGCGGCGAACAGCTCGCCGACGAGCGCGCGGAGGTCGACGCGCGCGCGCTCGGGGGCGAGCCGCCCCTCCTCGCTCTTGCTGATGTCGAGCAGGTTGTAGACGAGCCGCAGGAGCGACCGCGCCTGGTCGCGGATGTGCCGCGCGGAGTCGCGCGCGTCCTCCGGGAGCCCGCGGTCCCGGAGCAGGACCTGCGCGTGCAGGTCCATGCTGCTCACGGGGTTCTTGAGGTCGTGCACGACGAAGGCCATGAGCTGCTCCTTCTGGAGCTGGAGGCGCATGAGGGCGTCGCGCTGCTGCCGGACGCGCTCGACGTGCTCGCGCAGCTCCGCGCCGAGCCGGCGCATCCGGAGCGCCGTCTGCACCCGCACGAGCAGCTCCGCCGGGCGGACCGGCTTCGTCAGGAAGTCGTCCCCGCCGGCGCGCAGCGCGCTGTCGAACGTGTCGACGTCGCGGAGCGCGGTCAAAAACACGATGGGCGTGTCCGCGCCCTCGGGCAGGCCGCGGATCCGGGCGCACACGGCGAAGCCGTCCATCCCCGGCATGCGCACGTCGAGCAGCACGCAGTCCGGCCTGTGGCGCTCGAACTGGCCGATCCCCTCCTCGCCGGAGGCGGCGAGCACGACCTCGTAGCCGTCGTCCTCGAGCGTCGCCTGCGCGAGGGCGCGGTTCTGCTCGTTGTCGTCGACGACGAGCACCCTGGATCTCGGCTCCTGCTGCTCCATGCGCCCTCCTCGGCGGCGCGAGCTTACATGCAAACGGGCCGGCCGGGGCGCGGGCGCGCGCAGCGCCCTGCCCCGGCCGGCCCCCGGACGATCGCCGTCGCCCGGCCGCGGCGCGGGGGCCGCGGCCGGCCCGCGATCACTCGATCTCGAGCTCCGCCATCACCTTGCCGCTGGCCGTGAGCCCGGCCTCGACGTTGATGAGCGCCGTCTCGATGGCCCGGCCCGCCGGGATGAGGCACGCCGTCGCCTTCACGCTGCCGCCGACCGCGCCGTCGAGGTTGGCCGAGGCGTCGACCACCGCCTGGGCGTTGTCGACGAGGAGCTGGCCGCGCGCCTTGGCCACGACCAGCAGCCGCGGCAGGTTCGCCTTGAGCGTCGCGATCGCCGCGCTGAGGTCCTCCTCACCCGAGATCTCGACGGACGGCTCCTTGCAGTCGGCCTTCGCGCTCGCGCTCGCCTCGCAGGAGCCGCTGCACTCCGCGCTGCCCTGGCACTCGGCGCTCGGCGGCTCGAGCTGCGCCTTGCACTTCGGCGCCTCGTACTCGACCGAGCAGCCGCCCGTGCAATCGGCGTTGCACTTCACGTCGACGCCGGCGTCGATCTGGCACGAGCCGCGGCACTCGCCCTTGCAGGTGCCCTCGCACGCGCCGCGGCACTCGCCGTTCGCCCCCTCGACCGAGCAGGCGCCGTCGCACTCGCCCTCGCACGTGCCCTGGCACGTCCCCTCGCAGGCGACGGCCAGGTTGGCCGAGCCCTCGCACGTGCCGGTGCACTCCGCCGTGCACCGGCCGGAGAGCTTGCCGGGATCGCAGCGCGCGACGATCTGCCCCGGGTCCACCTGGCACTCGACGTTCGCGCTGCACTTCGCCTCGCAGTTCGCCTGCACGCTCGCGTCGATCGTGCAGCTCGGCGGCTGGAAGCTGATCGTGAGCTCGCCCGACACGGCCGCGAGCCGCTCCACCGCGAGGTCGCACCACGCGTTCGCCCGCGCGCTCGGGCTCGTCGCCGTGACCTCCCCCGGGTCCGCGCCGAGGTCGATCGCGATCGCCTGACACGCGTTCGTGACGTCCGTCACCATCGCGCCCGCGGCGCCGGTGAAGTCCGACACCGATTGCATGAAAGCACCATAGTTGAGCTCGGCCTGAGCATCGAGCCCCCACTCCACCGAGGCGAGATCGGCGCCCGGCGTGAACTCGCTACAACACAGGTCCTGCTGCGCCTTGGAGACCTCCTCACATCCCATCAGCGGAAGCGCGGAGAGCCCGGCCAGCGTGAGAGGGATTGTCGCGATTCGCCACGTCGTCCGGATGTTCATCGGGAAACTCCTTGGTTGGTTGTCGGGAGCGCTGCAGGTGCCGGCTCGCCACAGACGAGCGGCGATCGCCCGCGAACACGGCCGCTCACCACCGATTCGTCCCCGGTGGCGGCCGTGGCCTTCGAAGCGCGGCGAGAATAGCTCACAGATCGGCCCCGCTGACAAGGACCACGTTGTGGAATTCTTCCTGTTCTGGACGGCGCCCTCGGCGGGCTCGCGGGCCGCGCGCAATCGAGGGCTGCGTGCGAGGGCCGATGGTGGTCGCCGCGGCGCGCGGCGACCGCCGAGCGCCGACCTCCGGACGTCCGGGGGCGAATCATCGGCAGATGGCCTGTCGTGGATTGCCATGGCCCATCATCGAATTGCCTGTTGCAGAGCCCCGTCGGGCCGTAGGACAATCGCCGCGTGACGACGCTCGGTCCACGGCTCCCCAGGCACGCGCTGGTCTCTCTCCTGTCTCTCGCGCTCGCGGCCGGGTGCGGTGGCACGTCGGGCGACGAGGGCCTGGCCGGCGAGCCGCCCGCGATGCACGGGATGACGGCGGCGCACAACAGCGCGCGGGCCGCGGTCGACCCGCCCGCCGCCCGGCCGCTCCCGCCCCTGTCGTGGTCGCCGGAGCTCGCCGCGGTGGCCCAGGCCCACGCCGACGGGTGCGTGTTCGGCCATAGCAAGGGCACCTACGGAGAGAACCTGTTCGCCACGGGCGGCGCGTCCGCCACACCGGAGGACGTGGTCGCCACCTGGGTCGAGGAGGCAGCGTATTACGACCTCGAGGACAACTCCTGCAGCGGCACCTGCGGGCATTACACCCAGGTGGTGTGGGCGAGCTCCCTCCGGCTCGGCTGCGGCGTCGCCGATTGCAAGGGCAACTCGCCGTTCGGCGGGGGCTCATGGCAGCTCTGGGTCTGCAATTACGATCCTCCGGGCAACTTCATCGGCCGGCCCCCCTACGAATGACCGGGCTCTCCCGGCGTTCCAGCGCTCTGCGGCGGTCATGGGCGGTCATGTCGGCGCCCGCGAGCCCTCCCCGCCCCTCGCCCGCTCTGGTATCGCAGCCGCGATGGACTTCGGATGGACCCCTGCCCAGCGCGCCGTCCACGATCGCATGCGCGCCCTCGGCGCCGAGGCCGACGCCGCGGCCCCGGAGGAGCGCATGCGCGTCCTCGCCCGGGGCGGCGCGCTCGGCCTGCCGATCGCCCGCGATCTCGGCGGCGAGGGCCTCGACCTCGTCACGACGGCGCTCGCCTACGAGGGCCTCGGCGCGACGCTGCGCGACGGCGGCGTCCTGCTCGCCGCGGGGGCGCACCTCTTCGGCGTGGCGCTCCTGCTCGCGCGGGTGGGCACCCTTGCGCAGCAGCGCGCGTGGCTGCCGCGGCTCGCGCGCGGCGACGCCATGGCGACCGTCGCGGCGACCGAGGCCGGCTCCGGCTCGGACATCGCGTCCGTGGAGGCCGCGGCCGAGCGCACCGCCGCGGGGTACCGGCTCACGGGCGAGAAGCGGTTCGTGACCTGGGCCGACGGGGCCGACGTGTACTTCGTCGTGGCGCGGGACGGCGGCGAGGGCGGCGCCGCCGCCCCGGCGCGCGGCCTCACGGCGCTGCTCGTCCCCCGCGCGAGCGCCCCCGCGGGGAGCGTCCGCGCCGGCGCGCCGCTCGCGACCGCGGGCCTGCGCGGCGCCCGGCTCGCGCCCGTGTCGTTCTCCGGCTGCGAGCTCGGCGAGGGCGCGCTCCTCGGCCGCCCGGGCGCTGGCCTCGCCGTCTTCCAGATCGCGATGACCTACGAGCGCGCGCTGATCCTCGCCTTTCGCCTCGGCGCCATGGAGCGCGCCCTCGGCGAGGCCGTGCGCTTCGCCCGCGAGCGCGCGATCGGCGGCCACGCGATCGCGCGCCACCAGGCGATCGCCCACCGCATCGCGCACATGAAGCTGCGGCTCGAGACCTCCCGGCTGCTCGTCTACCGCGCCGCGTGGGAGCTCGATCAGGGCCGCCGCGGCCAGGCCGAGGCCGCGCTCGCCAAGTGGCACGCCGCCGACGCCGCGCTCCAGTCCGCGCTGGAGGATCTCTCGATCCGCGGCGGGGCCGGGTACCTCGAGGAGAGCGGCCTGCCGTCGGCCGTGGACGACGCGCTGGGCGGCGGCATCCATTCGGGGACGGCCGACGTGCTCGCCACGATCGTGGCCCGGTGGCTGGGTCTTTGACGACGCCGGCGCCAGCGGCCGCACCCCCCGCGACCGGCTCGGGGACGAGGCCGCTCAGGCGCTCGCCCTGAGCGCGGCGAACTCGCCTGGATCATGGATGGTGGGGGGGTTGATCCCGCCACCGATGAAGTCCTCCGTCCGGTCGTACATGCCGAAGTGGGTCACCGGCGCCGGACCGCCCGGCGCCGGGAAACCGTCCGCGCCTGCCTTGACGCCGAGGGCGTTCATCAAGTTGCAGTAGTACTTGTTGATCGGCGCGTTGGCGAGCGACGGATCGGTCCCCGTGGACTGGGTGTGTCCGTTGACCTCGCTCGGAGCGCCGTCGACACACGCGCTCTCGCTGTTGCCGGTCGTGAGATCGGGCGAGCCGTCCTCGACGTTCACCGCCCAGCCGGTCTTGAAATAGCCGCCGGCGCTGCCGACCTGGACGATCGGAAGGTTGTTGAGGTTGCGGGCGTTGCCGTCCGACACGTCCTGGAACCAGACGGCCGCGCAGTTATCGAGGAGCGTCCCGTCGCCCTCGTCGATACGGCTCAGATGCTCGACGAGGTTGGCGAACTTCCTCGCATGGTAATCGTCGATCTTGAGGAGCATGTCGATCACACCGGGGACGCAGGAGCCCCCAATGCTCGTACTCCCTGTGCGATTCGCGAGATCACTGCACAAGCTCGTCAGGCCGAGCCCCCCAAAAACGTGGCTCCCGGGGTACTTCAGGAAGATGACGGGGTTCGCGTTGCACGCCGCCGCGAGCACGGCGAGGTTCGAATAGAGGTCCGCCCCGTCCATGCTGTCCGAGATTCGCCGCGTCAGCACGTCTTCATCGAGGCTCCGGGGCGCGCTCGCCAGGTCGACGTTTTCTTGCGTCACACCGAGCGCCGCGGCGACGGACGTGTTGCACTGCGCAGAAGCGACGGTCCTCACGGTCTCGTGGAGGAGCGCCTTCCATGCCTCCAGCTTGTTCCTGTCCGCCTGGCTCATGTCGAAGCGCGCGAGCGTGTCGAGATCGTCCCGCACGAGGTCGATGATGCTCTTGCCGCGGACGGCCTGGTACGTGTCCGGAGACGGGAGGGGGTCCGAGAACAAGCCCGTGAGCCTGGCCAGGATCTCCGCCGGCGCGCCCAGACCCGGATACAGGGTCTCGGGCGCCGAGTACGAAATCGCCCTCGAAGAGACGTCGTTCATGTTTCCCACGCGCATGAGCAGCGGCTCGCCGCCCGGGCTGAGCTGTCGTGCGATGACGTGGTCCAGCGAGGGACCGGTCGGCATGGCGTTGAACTTCGTCTCGGCGACGTACCTGAACGGGTCGTCGCTGTTGGGAGTGACCGGGTGGCACGTGAAGTACGACCCGTTCACCTGCGTATGGCGATCGTTCCCCTGCCCTCGCTTCAGGTCCGGCGTCCACTCGTTCATCGCGCGGATGCCGCGGGGCATGAGGAGCTTGTCGACGTAGGGCGTCAGGTGCTTGAGCGTCGTCGACTGGAGGTCCGCGGCGGTGAGCGGGCCGTGCGACTTCTTCGGGAAGAAGCGCGTCGTGATGCAGCCATAGTGCGTGTACATCACGATCAGCCGCCTCGGCGGCGTGGCCGGCTGCGCCTTCGCGGCGCGGCCTGCGATCGAGCCGAGGAACGGCGCCGCGACGCAAGCCCCGCCCAGGCCCCGGAGGACAATTCTTCGACTCACGCGCTTTGCCATGATTGTATTTTCCTGGCCTCGATGGACGCCAACGCCCGGCTGCCGCTCGGAACGCCCTCGGGGCGCCCGCGTTCGCCACGTCTCCATCCTCTCTATATGCCCGCAAGGCCGTTGACGTATTTCGCCACGCCGGGCGCGCTCGTCGAGCGGAGGCGAGCCGTCGCGCGGGGGCCGCATTGGGCGCAGCAGCGGCACCGCGCGAGCCGGACCTCTCGGCCCGAGCTGAGCGGCGGTCGCCGCCGGAGACCGCGCCGGCGCGGCGCCGTCTGCGCCGGCGGAGCGGCCGACGTCGCGTGGGGGCATCGGAGGTGACGGAACGACGGGAATATTGTAGCCGTAGCGATCGCTGTGCGGCGCCACGTACCTGGCCCTGGCTTGCTGATCGCGGGCGCGTGCGCCGCCGCGCCGGACGCGCCCGCGCGGCCGAGAGGCGAGGTCGAGGCGCCGGCCGGCGGCGCGCTGCCTGGGACCGCGGAGGCGGCGCGGGTGCCCATGCCGAGGCCGGGGCGGGCGCGGCTCGGTCATGCTGAGAGGTAGCGTGCATCCTGGCGGAGGCCGGCGCGCCGGCGTGCTTGCGCCGCTCTGCTACTGGCCTTGATGGGCGCTGGCGTCAGGCGGTGGCCTCGGCGAGATCGCGCTCGAACGTTGGTACGGCTTCGGCCTTCGCCTGCGCCTCCAGCCAGGCGGCTTCGTCGAAGGTCTTGTTCGCCATCGCGCGCTCGATGGCCTGCGTCTCTCGGAACTCCCGCGCCTCGGCCGTCAGCGTCCACGTCACCTCCAGCGACATCCGCTCGATCTCCTGGCGGATATCGTGGAGCGGCACACGGAAGAACTCCTTGCGGGGGTTCACCTTGTTCACCTGGTTCCGGACGAACCGCTGGTGAAGCGCGCGCTCGAGGGACGGTGCATCCTGGCTCGAGATCATCGCGTGCACGTCGAACTCGAACGGCACGCTCGCGTCGCCCAGCTCACGGACTCGGTCCAGGGGCTCGAGCCGCCGCGTCATGCCGATCTTGTAGACGTGCTCTCCGAACGAACCGACATTCGAGATGACGTAGACGTGCCCGGCCTTCGTCTGCTGCGCCATCGAGACGGCGCGCTGGTTCTTCTCCTCCGCGGCGCGGAGCCGCTCGGAAAGTTCGAGGAGCTTCTGCTCGTATTTGGCGCGCTCTTCGTCGTTCGCCTTCTCCACGTCGCGACGTGCCTTTTCCATCGCCTTCCTGATCGTCTCCTCCTCCTTCTCGGCCTCCTTCTTCGCCTTCTCGAACTCGCGCTGTGCTCGCTCCTCCTCCCGGATTCGCTCCTTGATCTGCCGCTGCTCCTCGCGCTCCTTCAGCTTCAGCTCCTGCGCGATCACGGCCCATCGGAGCTCCTCGAGCCGGGCGTCGAGGAACTCGGGCAAGATGCGCGCCTCGCGGAACGCGCGCCCGTTCTGGTTCACCAACAGGAACGCATCCCGGATTTTCTGCTGCAACGTCCCGAAGTTGTCGTGCCGAACATCGGCGAGAATCGTGTCCACCTTGCCATTGAACGCGTCGAGCACGAAGGCGATGGCCGTCGTGCGCCGGTTCGCCTCCACGTACTCGCACGTGGCCGCCGCACCGGAGCTTATCATGTCGCGGCACTTGCCGCGTGCCGCCTTTAGGCGCTGTCCTGCCTCGGCGAAACCAAACTCCTCGGCGAGCTCGTCCAGGAGACCCGCCGTCGGCATGACGTAGCGATCGCCGTAGCCCTCGATAACGTTCTTCATCGCCTGCGCGGTTTGCTCGAGGCGCTTCGCTTCCCGTTGCGCGGTGAGCGCAGCGCCGGCGATCTCCTCGGCGCGCCGGTTCGCGTTGTCCACGATGCGCGCCGCGTCGGCAGATGCCTGGGCCAGCGTCGCCTCGATGGAGGCGCGCGCCGCCGCCTGGGAGGTCTGCGCCTCCGCCGAGACCTGCGCCTTCAATGCGTCGGCCGCGGCATGCGCCTGGGCGTTCGTGTCGCGCGCCTCGGCGAGGAGGCGATCGGCCTCTCGTCGGGCGCCAGTAGCGAGCTCCGCCGCAGCAGCCTCCGCGTGTGCCCTGAGCTGCGCTGCCCACATCTCGGTCTGCGCCTTCAAGGCGTCGGCCGCGGCGTGCGCCTGGGCGTGCGTGGCGCGCGCGTCGGCGAGGAGACGATCGGCCTCCCGTCGGGCGCCGGTGACGAGCTCCGTCGCAGCGGCCTCCGCGTGCGCCCTGCGCTGCGCTGCCCACGTCTCCGTCTGCGCTCGTATTCCGGCGGCGGCGGCTTCAGCGTCGACGACCGTCTGATAGCGGCTCAGACGCTGGAGTTGCTCCTGCAGGCTCGCGACGTGCTGGCAAAGACCTCCATTCGTGTCGAGCGCCCGCTTGAGCTCGCCGTTCACCTGCTGGAGTGAGCTCTCCATTTGACGCAGCGAGCCCTCCGCTTGCCGGAGCGAGCCCTCCGCTTGCCGGAGCGAGCCGCTGGTCTTGTGCTCCTTGGATGCGAAGAACGCCGCGGTCGCGAGCGCGACCACGAACAGAACGATGAGAACGAGCTCCACGATGCTCCTTCTGCGGACGGCAGCACGCCGCACCACAAGAGTACTCGAGCGTCGTGTCGCGCGTCCCGGCTCGAACCTGATGACGGCATATCTTTGTCAAGAGCGGGAGCATCTCTCAATACTCCTCACGACATCAGAGTCGTCGCACATCGCGCCAGCACGCACGACGCCCTACGCCGGCGCCAGCGTGAACGTCGCATTCGCTCGTCCCCGAGCGCCGGAGGCCTGGACGGCCGCATCGTTGCACTTGCCCACCTCCACGGATAAGAGGCGGGGATCCTTGTGCCGGCGCGTCGCGAGCGTCCGTGCCTTTCGGGAGGGCGCTCCGGCCCTGCGGCGTTCGTCGGTGAGCGGTCGCGCTTCAGGTCCTCGGGATACGCCACGTCGCGCCGACACGGAAGAAGAACGCGCCCGGGATGCTCTGCCCGCCTCCGGGGATGCCGTCATCGTCGTCGTTCATCGGCTCGAAGCGGCGGAACAGGCTGTGGCCGGCCTGGGCGGTCAGCCACACCGAGGAGAACGCGCGCACGCCGAGCGTGACGCCCGCGGTCGCGACCGACGGGGCTCTATCGAGGGCTGAACGCGCTCGGCTCGCCGGCGGACCGCCTCGCCTATGTACAGGAGCTGGCGCGGCAGACCCTGGCGCCCCCGGCGACCATGACCTCGCCGGCGCGGTGATGGCGCGCCGCCGGCCGCGCCGGCGCAGCGCCGTCTGCGCCGGCGGAGCGGCCGATGTCGCGCGGGGGCCTCGGGGGTGACGCAGCGACGGGAATGTTGTAGCCGAAACGATCGCTGTGCGGCGCCATGTACCTGGCCTTGGCTTGCTGATCGCGGGCGCGTGCGCCGCCGCGCCGGACGCGCCCGCGCGGCCGGGAGGCGAGGTCGAGGCGCCGGCCGGCGGCGCGCTGCCTGGGGCCGCGGAGGCGGCGCGGGTGCCCATGCCGAGGCCGGGGCGGGCGCGGCTCGGGGCGGCGGCGATCGCGAACCAGGCCTGCGAGGGGTGCCACGAGGAGGTCGCGCGGGAGTGGCGCGCGTCGCTCCACCACCGGGCGAACACCGAGCCGGCCTACCGGCGGGCGTTCGCGATCGAGCCGATGCCGTTCTGCCGGGCTTGCCACGCGCCCGAGGCGAGGCCGGAGGAGCCGGCGCCGGAGGCGGTCGGGGCGCTCGGGGTGGGGTGCGTGACGTGCCACGTGACGGGCGACGGCGAGGGCGAGCTCGCGGGGCAGGCGGTGGCGCCGGTGCTCGCGGCGCCGTGGGCGGGGAGCGGGGCGCCGCCGGCGGCGCCGCACGCGGTGATCCGGGACGCGCGGTTCGGGGGCGCGGACGCGTGCGCGGCCTGCCACGAGTTCGCGTTCCCCGCGGCGCGAGGGCGGTCGACCGCGGCGCTGATGCAGTCGACCCTCACCGAGCACCGCGCGTCGCCGGCCGCGGACCGGCCCTGCGCGGCGTGCCACATGCCGCGCGGGCCCGGGGGGCGGCGCGGCCACGGGTTCTCAGGCTCGCGGGACGAGGCGCTCGTGCGGAGCGCCGTGGCGGTGACGGCGCGGCGGCCCTCGGCGACGCGCGTGGCGGTGACGCTCGCGCCCGCGAACGCGGGGCACGCGTTCCCGACGGGGGATCTGTTCCGGAGGCTCGAGGTGTCGGCGGAGGCGCTCGGGCCCGACGAGCTGGTGCTGGGGCAGGCGGCGCGCTACCTGACGCGGCACTTCGCGCTGCGGCCCGGGGCGATCGGGCGGAAGCTCGTGGCCGACGATCGGGTGCACGCGGCGCCCGTGACCGTGGAGCTCGACGTCGGGGCCGCCGGCGAGGGGCGGACGATCGCGTGGCAGGTGGCCTACCAGCGGGTGGCGCACCCGAACGGGGTGGACCTGCGCGACGCGGAGATCGAGGGCGAGATCCGGGTGGCGTCGGGGAGGCTCGCGCCGTGAGCGGACGAGGGATCGGCGCGAGGGGGGAGCACGCCGGCGGGGCGAGCCGCCCGGGGTGCGGTGGGCGGCCGAGCGGCCAGCGGGTCGAGATGGAGAGCGTGCGAGCGCGGCGCGGCAGCTCGGCGCGGCCGCGCCTGGACGAGGAGGAGCGATGATCGGGCGAAGGGCGCGGTGGGGGCTGGGCGGGCTCGGGATGGCGCTGGCAGGGTGCGGATCGGCGCCGGCGCCGCAGGCGGCGGACGGGCCGCGCGCGGAGGCCGCAGCGCCGGGGCCGCGCGCGGAGGCCGCAGCGCCGGGGCCGGGCGCGTCGGGCACGGCAGGCGCGGCAGGCGCGGCAGGCGCGGCAGGCGCATCGCGTACCGTGGGCGCGCCGGGCGCGACGGGCGGGGTGAAGGCGGACGAGGCGACGCGGCCGGCGCCGCCGCCGAGGTCGGCGTTCACGCCGGTGGCGCAGGTCCCGGCGGGGATCGATCTGCGGCTGCACCCGGTGGAGGGGGCGCTGCTCGTGTCGACCACCCACCCGATGGCGCTCGAGGGGGAGTCGATGGGCTCCGCGGTCGGCGTGCTGAAGGACGGGAAGATCGAGTTCCCGAAGCGGCTGCGCGTGCCGGGGTGGTCGGTGATTGTGGTCGGCGTCCACGGGCGTTATCCCGACCAGCTCGACCTGATCGCGACGGGCACCACGGGCCGCACCGGCATCGCCGAGCACTACGTGCTGGGGGCGCAGGGCTGGGTGCAGCGGGGGAGCGACCCGGGGCTGTGGTTCACCGGGGTGGCGAGGATGGGCAGCTCGCTCGTGGGGCTGGCGGGGCCGACGATGCTCGGGGCCTCGAGGTTCGTGACGCTGCGCGGGCCCAGGGTGGGGCTGACGATCACGCAGGCGCCCAGGAAGGAGCCGTGTCGCGGGTGGGAAGCGCCGCTGCCTCAGCCGGAGCCCGCGGTCCACCCGGCGGCCTTCGGGGCGACGCGCGATGGCACCGCGCTGAGCTACGGGACCGACTGCAGCGGGGAGAGCGTCCTGGAGGTATGGAAGCCGGGCGAGAAACGCGCGACCCTCCTGCCCGTCCCGCCGCAGTCCGGGGGGCAGAGCTCCGGCGATGAGCGCACGCTGATCCTGCCGGGCCCCGGCGAGGGCGAGGCGTGGATCGTGGACGGGGGCGTGCTCCGCTACCAGGGTGGGGAGCCGAAGCCGATCGACCCGCCGGCGAAGGGCGCGCACGTGCTCACGGCGTCGGCGGCGCCGGACGGCACGCTGTGGGCGATCGCGGACGGGGCGCTGTTCGCGCGCAAGGGCGAGGCCTGGGAGCCGGCGCCGCTGCCCGACGGGGTGAAGGCCCAGGACGTGGCCGTGGGGAGCGATGGGGCGGTGTGGGTGGCGGCCGGCGGGGCGATCCTGAAGCACGGCGGCGCCGGCGAGGCCGCGGGCGCGGCGTCGGGGACCATCCAGCTCCAGCAGGGGCCGCCGCCGAAGCCCAGGGCAAACCGCCCCTTCCCCAGGCCCGGCGGGCCGGAGTGCCCGCAGAACCTCGTGGTGCTCTACACGTTCAGCAAGACGGCGCCCGATGACTACGACTTCCCGCTGACGCGCAAGGCGCTCAAAGGACGCACGGAGTTCTCGCCGGCGCGCTTCGTGGTGACGCGCGACATGGGGCAGCGCTTCCTGGCCGCGTTCGTGCCGAGCTGGGATCTCGCGAAGCGGCTGCAGGAGCGGATCAAGGCCGATGTGCACGGCTCGACGCCGCAGATCGTGTGCGCCGAGCCGGAGGTGGTGCGGGAGCTGAAGCTGGATCTGAAGACGGGAGAGCCATCCTCAACGAAACGCTGAAACTGTTTCCGCGTGCCGCCGCTTGTCCGGCGGGGCGCGCTCCTCAAGCATGGACGAACACCACGACGAGGAGACGACATGCATCGGTTTGCCCATCTCAAGCTCGAGCTCGAGCTCGCGAGCCTGACCCTGGCCGCGACCAGAACAAGCTCGAGCGCGTCGTGCCCATCTCACCGGAAGCCACCCTCACCGAGTCGCAGCACAACGACTTCGTGGTGGACCTGAAGCACGACGTGATCGTGATCGCCGATGAGGCCATCGGCGAAGGCTCGGGCGGCGTCGGCGACAAGGCGGCGCTCGTGGTGGTGGACCTCTCCACCGGCGAGAGCCGGCGCCTCTTGCAAGGCCATCACAGCGTGATGCCCCTGAAAGAGCCCATCCGCTGGGCCGTGGGTCAACCCACGAGCGGCGCCGTCGACCTGTACGTGGGCGTGGACGGCATCGCCCTCGACACGAACAACGAGTGGCTCTGCTTCGCCCCGCTCAATGCTTACAAGATGTACCGGATCCGGATGAGCGACCTTCTGGACACGTCGCTCACCGCCGCGCAGCTCGGGGCGAAGGTGGAGACCTACGCGGACAAGCCCTTCAACGGCGGCCTGACCATCGACCAGGATGACAACCTGTACCTCACCGAGGTCGGCGAGCGCGCCGTGGGCGTCATCCCGTCCGACACCCGCAAATACGAGCGCCTGGTCAGCGACCCGGACATGGTCTGGCCGGACGGCGTCACCTACAACAGCGACGGCGCCATGTACACCGGCGCGGCGCAGCGATCCCTCACCAGCGCGCTCCAGGCCGACGGCGCGGCCAGGAACGAGCCGCCCTACCTGGTCTATCGCTTCAAGCCCCTGGCGCCGGGCACACCGCGCTTCTGAGGCGAGAGGTCGCGGAGCTTCGCCGCGAGGAAGTCGACCAGGGCGCGCACCCGCGCCGGCACGAAACGATGGCTCGGCAGGATGGCGTTGAGCGGATAGTGCTCACCCTGCCAGCCGGGCAGCAGGCGCACCAGGCGGCCCTCGCGCAGATCGTGCACCAGATCCAGCTCGGCTTTGTAGAGCAGGCCGGCTCCGGCGAGGGCCCACGGGTGGGCGATGGCCGCGTCGTCGGCGTCGCGGTCGCCGTCGACGCGCACCTCGGTCCAGGCGCCGTCCTTCTCGAAACGCCAGGCCACGTGCCGCCTGTGGTTGACGTGGAAGGTCAGGCAGTTGTGCTGGGCCAGGTCCTCGGGCGAGCGCGGCGGCTCGTGCCTCGCGAGGTACGCGGGGATGGTCACGTGGACAGTTTCGCCCGCGGAGCGCTCCAGGTCGATCGCGGGGCGACGCCGAGGACGGCCCAGCAGGTGGAGGTCTGCGGCTCGGCGCCCGGCGGCCTGCGCGCGCCTCCGCCCGTCCAGCGCCCGTCTCCAGCGCGCCACGCCGACCGGGAGCATCCAGCACCGCCCGCGCAGGAGGGCAACGAACTTCAGAATTGCTCCTGTTTCCGGCGACTGCGCGTCATCGATCGGCCCTTCCGGCGGGTCGCCGTCGCGCGGGGCTGGCCAACCCGCGCGGACGCCTTTACCAAGGGAAGGCTGCGCGCGCCGGCGCCGACCGACCGTGGCCGGCGTCGCGCCCCGTCCGCCGGCCCTCCCCCGGGCCCCACAACCAGGAACGATCATGACCGACGCGACCGACAATCCCCTGCTCTCTCTCGGCTTCGAGATCCCGTTCGATCGCATCCGGAGCGAGCACGTCGAGCCCGCCGTCCGCGCGCTGCTCGACGACGCCCGCGCCCGCCTCGACGCGCTCGTCGCGGCGCCCGGCCCCCGCACGTACGCGAACACGCTGGGCGCGCTCGAGGACGTCACCGAGCGGCTCGGTCGGGCCATGGACGTCGTCTCGCACCTCGAGTCGACGTCCACCACGCCCGAGCTGCGCGCCGCGTACAACGCCGTCCAGCCGGCGGTCAGCGAGCTCCTGAGCGGCATCCCCCTCAACGAGGGCGTCTACGGCGCGCTCAAGGCGTTCGCGGCCACGCCCGAGGCGGCGGCGCTGACCGGCGCGCGGCGCCGCTTCTTCAAGAAGACCCTGGACGACTTCCGGAGGAGCGGCGCCGAGCTCGACCCGGCCGGCAAGAAGCGCCTGTCCGAGATCGACGTCGAGCTCGCGACCCTGACCCTGCGCTTCTCCCAGAACGTGCTCGACGCGACGAACGCCTTCGAGCTCGTGATCGAGGACCCTGCCCGCCTCGCCGGCCTGCCGCCGAGCGCGATCGAGACCGCCCGCCAGAGCGCGGCGGACAAGGGCGTCAAGGGATACCGCTTCACCCTGCAGGCGCCGAGCTACATCCCGGTGCTCACCTACCTCGACGACGCCGCCATCCGCGAGCGCTTCTACCGCGCCTACAGCACGCGGGCGACCGAGGGCCAGCACGACAACCGGCCGATCATCCGCCGGATCCTCGAGCTCCGCCGGGAGAAGGCCGGGCTGCTCGGCTACGCGCACTTCGCCGACCTGGTGCTCGAGGACCGCATGGCGAAGACGGGCGCGGCGGCGCGCCGCTTCGTCGAGACGCTCAGGGAGCGCACCGCGCCGTTCTTCGCCCGCGAGAACGAGGAGCTCGCCGCCTTCCGCCGCGAGATCGAGGGCCCGGGCGCTCCGCCGCTGTCGCCGTGGGACATCTCCTACTACGCCGAGAAGCTGCGCCGCGCGCGCTACGACTTCGACGACGAGGCGCTCCGCCCTTATTTCCCGCTGGATCGCGTCGTCTCGGGCCTCTTCGAGATCGCCCACCGCCTCTACGGCGTGCGCATCACGCCCTGGGACGACGCCCCGACGTGGCACCCGAGCGTGCGCGCCTACCGGGTCATCGAGGCCGACGGCGCCCAGGGCGCCGCGTTTTACCTCGACTTCATGCCGCGCGAGCAGAAGCGCGACGGCGCCTGGATGCACGGGCTCGTCACGGGCACGCCCGGCGGCGAGCCCGGCGCGACCACGGACGACCCGCGCCACCTCGCGGTCCTGGCGGGCAGCTTCACCCCGCCGGTCGGCGGCCGCCCCGCGCTGCTCAACCACCGCGAGGTCGAGACGCTGTTCCACGAGTTCGGGCACATGATGCACCACGCCTCGAGCCGGGTGCCAATCCGGAGCCTCGCCGGCACCAACGTGGCCTGGGACTTCGTGGAGCTGCCGTCGCAGATCATGGAGAACTGGTGCTGGGAGCGGGAGGCGCTGGATCTCTTCGCGCGCCACCACGAGACGGGCGCGCCCATTCCGGACGACCTGCTCCAGCGGATGCGCGCGGCCCGCACGTTCCGCGCGGGCGCCGCGATGATGCGGCAGCTCGGCTTCGCCGAGGTCGACCTGGCGCTCCACATGGACTGGACACCCGAGGCCGGCGACGTCGTGGAGCTGGCGCGCGACATCCTCTCGCGCTACTCGCCCGTCCCGCTGCCCGAGGGCTACGCCATGATCGCGGGCTTCTCCCACCTCTTCTCGAACCCGGTGGGCTATGCCGCGGGCTATTACTCGTACAAGTGGGCCGAGGTGCTGGAGGCCGACGCCTTCTCCCGGTTCGAGGAAGAGGGCCTGTTCAGCCGGGCGGTGGGCGACGCGTTCCGGAGCCAGATCCTCGCGCTCGGCGACACCCAGGATCCGATGGATCTCTACAAGAGCTTCCGCGGCCGCGAGCCGAGCCTGGACGCGCTGATGCGGCGCAGCGGGCTGGCCGCTCCGTCGCCGTGACAGCGCCCCGGGGGCGCGGGAGGCCTTGACGGGCCGCCCGCGCCACGCGGGAGGTCTTGATTACCTGATCGAGAAGTTGCAGGCCGACAGGGTGGCGTCCGGGATGGTCTGGGTGATCGCCCAGTTGCTCAGCCGCGTGACCGAGCTCTGCTCGGTCCTGAACGCGTAGTTGCTCGCGAGCCGCACCTCGGAGCCGCCCTTCGGCCGGATGTACGCCGAGTACCGCTTCGCCGCCACATCGACCACCATCCGGACCGTGTACGTCTTTCCGCCGGTGTACGGGAACCTCGTCGCCGCCGTGTACCTCGACCCATTCCGGACACGAACGTTGCCTTCCTCGTCGAAGATGACGATCGCGGCGAGCTCGATCCACTGGTCCGCCGCGGCGCTCGACAGGCCGACCACGCCGTCGATGTACGACGCGCTCGGCGTGACGTCCCAGCTCGCCGTGAACGTCCCGCGCTGGGACGACGGGAGCGGCGTGTTCACCCACTCGCCCGGCTCCGCGAGCGGACACTCCGGCGGAGGCGGCGGAGGCGGCGGAGGCGGAGGCGTGCCCGCAGCGCCGACCTCGAACGCGCCGAGATCGATCGCGCCCTCGATCGGCCGCCGCACCGCGGTGCCGTAGGGGATGAGCGCCGCGCGCGGCGGGTGGTAGAGCGGCATCGCGAGCGGCGACGGGAACGTGCGCCCCGAGATGCCCGACGTCGCGCTGACGCCCGCGTTCCGGAGCGGGCTCGTCGAGAGCAGCGTCACGTCGAGCTTCGCGACGTTGGTGAAGCCGGGATCGCTCACGATCTTCGTCCCCGTGAAGCCGGAAGGCACGGTCGTGCCCGTCGGGACCGCGTTGTTGACCCCCTTGATGAGCGGCTTGCCCGCCGCCCATCTCGCGTCGTCGCGGAAGACCTGGACGCTCCCGCCGCCGACGCGGTGAAAGATGTTGTTGTGCAGCTCGATGCTCTCGATGCCGTCGAACAGGTGGATCGCCGCGCTCGACCCCGCCTTGAGCAGGAAGGTGTTGTTCACGAACCGATAACGCCCGTTCGTGTCGCCCGTACCGTCGCCGCCGACGCGCACCACGTACTGCGTGTGCGTCTTGCGGAAGACGTTGCCCACCACGTCCGAGTCCTCCCGCGCGAGATCCGGATCCTGCCCGTCAGGGCCGATGAGCTCGAGATCCTTGTAAAGGCCGCCCTCGATCCAGTTGTAATAGATCTCGTTCCTCTCCGCGCGGCTCTTCACTGCGTTACCGCCGTTCGCGTCGTGGACGTAGCAATGCTGCATCCGGAAGACGGCGCCCGGATACGCCGTCTCGTCGGTGGCCATGTAGATGGGATGCCTCGTCGTCCCGCTGCCGCACCCGTAGACCTCCACGTACTCCAGGGTGAGCGAGCCTGAGTCCGAGTCGGCGCCCAGGATACCGTGTGCGGGACAATCGCGGACCACGCTGTCACGAATGGTGATATCGTGGCCGTGATGGAAAATGCAGCGGGACGTGCCGCCGGTCACCTCGAGCCCCTCGAGCACGATATGGTTCGCGTTGATCTCGATGGTGTTCGTGCCGCCCTTGAGGAGCGGGCGCTTCCCGGAGACCTTCACGCCGCGGATCGTGATCTTCGACGACGGCGTGCCCCCCTTCCTGAGCCGGACGTTGCCCGGGTAGGTCACGTTGCCGTCGACCTCCACCACGTCGCCCGGCGCGAGGCGGCCGGCCACGTCGGCGAGCGTCTTGTAGGTCCTCGTCGGGCCGACGCGATAGACCGTACCGGCCGCCTGCTCCTCCGCGTCGAGGTCCTCCGCGATCACGTCCTCGTCGGGCGGCGCGCAGCCGAGACCGACGATCGACATCGCCATCAGCGAGGCGACGAACTTCCCGGCGGCGAGCGATCGCGACCCAAGGCCCTGTGAAATCGAATGCATGGCTTCCTCTCCCCCGGCGTCGCCACCCCCTCACGGTGAACAGGACCGTCGCGGCCGAATGGCACCAGGGGGCAATCGCGCCTCCCGCTGGATGCCCTCACGCCGCGAGCCGTCGGTGCAGGCCGTTCAGCACCAAGGGGGCGGATACCGGCGCTCTCGTCGAACAACTTATTCCTGGAAGACCCGGATGGGTCAAGACGAAATCTTTTCGAAGACCAAACAAGCGATGATTTGGTCGTACACCTGGACTGCTTTTCACATCAACATTGCAAAAATTCAATGCAATGTTGCAATGCGCAGTTCGCCTGCTTCCGCGGGGGATGTGTAGGGAAATGGTCGCCCACGCGCCGGCGCGTAGGCCATCACGAGACGAATGTTGGATAGCGGCCAACACCGCCGGGTTCTCCGTGCCCATTGACGACCTTTGCCCACCCGATCCTCGTGGTCTCGAGCGCGGCGACTCCTTCTATGATGCCGTGGCGCCGGCCTCCTTCCCTCGGCGAATCCTCCATCATGGGAATCGGCGGTGGGCGGAGCGGGTGGGCGTCGGCGGGCTCACCGCGCCCGAATGGGAGCGGCATCTCGCGCGGCTCGGCGCCGACGCGTCGAGATGTTCTGCGTGTTCGAGACGGGAGAGGCGCTCTTCCTCGGGAGGAGCGCTCGCCAAGGAAGAGCGCTCGCCAAGCGCTCGTCGATGCTCTGTCCGGGGGAGCCACTCTCGCCTTCAACTCGGTCCCTTCCAGCGCCGGCGCGCCGTGGGGACCAGGGGGCGCAGCCGAGCGCCCTGATCGAGCGCTGCGCCCAGCGGCTCGAGCCCTGCGCCCGGCATTGCCTGCCCGAGATCGCGGAAGCCCTCGAGCGCCCCGGCGAGCCTTCGCCCGCCGCTTTCCTGCGCGCAGCGACGGTCCGCGCCGCCGCGCGCTGCGCGGGCTACGTGAGGGCGGGTTCGTCCATGGCGTGCTGAACACGGACCGCAAGAACATCACCGGCGAGCGCCTCGATCACGGCCCTCACCGGCTCCTGGCCATCCATGATCCCGGCTTCACGGCCGGCGCATCTCGACGGGATGGGACTCCATGCCTTCGGCGGCCGCGCGCCTTCCTCTGGAATCTCGGCAAGCTCGCCGGGGTGCGCTCGGCGCGCCGGGAGCATTGGAATTCCGCATGAATCGGCCCATGAGGGAGAGAACCGCGAGGGCGCGAGGGCGCAGGGGACACAGGGAGAGGGGAACGTGGTCTCTCTCCCTCGCGCCCGATCCTCCTCGCGAGATCGGCGCCGGCGGCCGCCGGGCAGCCGGTTCGGGCCATGCAGCCCGACGGCCCCGGGAAGCCGTTCGGGCCATGCAGTCCGACGGCCCCGGACGGCCCCTGGCAGCCGGACGGCGGCTCAGCGCCTGCCCTTGAAGCCCATCATCTGCTGCACCACCGCCTCGCTTTCCTCGGCGATGGCCCCCTCCTGCGCCGCGCGCTCGGCGCAGTCCTCGCACATCTTCTTCTTCTTGCTTCCGACCTTGACCGTCCTGAGCTCGTCGACCTCGCTGTCGCACTCGCGGCACGTGGGCATCGCCAGACCTTCCTTTCGGGGCCCCAGCATATCGCACACGGCCGCCCCCGCGCGCCACGGGGCGGCCCGGGTCCGGAGCGCCGGGCCCGCCCGCCCGATGTTTGGCCCGAGCGCGCCGCGCGTCCTACGCTTCCGCCCAGCGAGCAACCACCAGGGAGGAAAGCATGGATCGAAGGCACGGCGCGCGCGCTCAGGTCGACTTCCCCGTCTCGGCGCTCGTCGACGGCCACAGGCACCGGTGCCGCGCGATCGATCTCTCGCCGACGGGCATGGTCGTCGAGCGCGCGCCGGCGCTCGCGGGCCGCGTCTTGCCCGCCATCACCCCGTTCGAGCTCGATCTCGGGGTCGGGCGTCCGATCCGCCTGCGCGCCCGTCCGGTCTGGGACCGCGACAACCTGCTGGCCGTCCGCTTCGTGGTCATGAGCGACGCCGACCGGCTCACCATCGCCGAGCACCTCGACCAGAAAGCCCGTAGCCGCGAGCCGCTCCACTGACCCCCACGTCCCGTCGGGGCGAGACGATCGCCCTGCCCCGCGTGCGTCAGCCGCCGCGCATCAGGTCAGCCGCCGTGCCGGACGCAATGCGCGCCTGCAAGCCCGCCGTCGCAGGGTTGCAACATCCGGGGCATGCGCCCTGGACATCTATGCGGATTTTCATCGCATTTTGTTCTTCTCGCGGTGGCATGCGGTCTGCTATGTCGTCGATCAGCGTTGCTGGTGCGGCCTCTCCCCCCCAAGGCCCCGGCGACGCTTTTTTTATCGCGCCGCCGGGAGTGTCAGGGGCGGCCGGCCTGGGGGCTCAGCTGTAGGCCCCCTGCACGTACTCGGTCAGCATCTTGATCTCGGCCTCTTGCTCGCGGCTCGCCCAGTGCACGAGATCGCCGATCGAGAGCATCCCGACCACCCGCCCGTCGTGGGCCACGGGCAGGTGACGGCAGCGCCGCTCGGTCATGACCGCCATGGCCTGGCGCGCCGGCGTGCTCGGCTCGACGCAGACGACCTCGCGGGTCATCACCTCCGCGACCAGGGTCGTCGCCGGCTCGCGCCGGGCCAGGATCACCCGCGTCAGCACGTCGCGCTCGCTGATGATGCCGCTCGGGGACGCGTCGATGCTCACGAGCAACGCGCCGACGCGCCGCGCGCACATCGACTGAACGGCCTCGAAGACCGTCGCCTCCGGCGAGATGGTGTAAACGTCTCGACCCTTCCTGTTGAGGATCTCGTCGACGCTGCCCATGGTTGCCTCCTCCCCCGACCGGGAGCATGACGAAAAATCGCGCGATGTCGCGGGGGCGCGCGCAATTTTTTCGGCCTCGTTTCCCTGAGCGCCCAATTTCCGCCCATACGGTCACCCTCGCCTCAACCTCGGTCGGCTCGCCTCAACCTCGGTCGGCTCGCCTCAACCTCGGTCGGCTCGCCTCAACCTCGGTCGGCTCGCCTCAACCTCGGTCGGCTCGCCTCAACCTCGGTCGGCTCGCCTCAACCTCGGTCGGCTCGCCTCAACCTCGGTCGGCTCGCCTCAACCTCGGTCGGCTCGCCTGCTCGCCTCAACCTCGGTCGGCTCGCCTCAACCTCGGTCGGCTCGCCCGAACAGAGCCTAGGCGGGATCGGCCGCGAGCACGCGGGCATCGGTCACGATGGTATCGAGCGGGACGTCGTCGTCGGTGGCGGGCACCTCGGCGATGAGCTGGAAGTCGAACGCGACGCCGACGGCGTGCGCCGGGGGGCAGAACCGCGGCAGGGTGCGGTCGTAGAAGCCGGCGCCATAGCCGATGCGGTGCCCGCGCGGGTCGATCTGGAGCGCGGGCACGACGATGACGTCGAGCGATGTGGCCTCCTCGTCGGCCGGGCCGGGCTCGCGGAAACCGAGGCCGCGCTCCTGCATGGCGCCCGGGTCGGCGACGAAGCGGAAGGTCATGACGCGCGACTCGGGGTCGATGGCGGGGTAGGCCACCTGGACGCCGCGGCCGCGCAGCACGGGGTCGAGCTCGCGGAGGTCGACCTCGTTGCGGTCATCCATCGGGTAGAAGAGCGCGACCCGCCGGGCGGCGGCGACGGCCGGGAGCTCCGCGATGGCGCGCTGGATGCGGCGCGAGCGCTCTAGGATCGCGTCGCGGGGAAACGAGTTGCGGAGCGCCCGTGCGCGCTTGCGCAGCTCGACCTTGGCGCGGTGGCGCAGGGCAGCCTCGATCTCGGGGGCCATGGATCGGTCTTCGTCCATCCGGAGCGCATCCTAGAGATCCGACCGGGACGGGGGAACTGCCGCGTGAGAAATCGGGTGGATGGTGGCCCCCAACCTGGGACGGCCCCCCCAACCTGGGACGGCCCCCAACCGGGGACGGCTCCCCCAACCTGGGACGGCCGCCCCCCAACCTGGGACGGCCGCCCCCCAACCTGGGACGGCCCCCAACCTGGGACGGCCCCAGGGAACACGGACCGGCTTAGCAGCACAGCTCGTGCGCTCGGCGGGATAACGCGAACGACACGAAAATCTGGCGCCGCCCGGATCGCCACGAGACGATGGCGGCGCCCGGGGCGCCTGCCGCAGGACCAGCGGAGGTCTCCTCGGAGCCTGGAGGAGAGGAATGTTCTGGGAGGATTTCAAGAAGTTCGCGGTCCGCGGCAATGTCGTCGACATGGCGGTCGGCGTCGTGATCGGCGCCGCGTTCGGCAACATCGTCAAGACGATCGTCGACCACCTGATCATGCCGCCGATAGGCCTCCTCACCGGCGGCATCGACTTCAGCAGGCACTACCTCGTCCTGAAGTCGCCGAGCGGCCCCGGCCCCTACGCGACCCCGGACGATCTGGTGAAGGGCGGCGCGGTCCTCCTCCGGTACGGCCTCGTCATCAACAGCCTGGTGAGCTTCGTCATCGTCGCCTTCTGCGTGTTCCTGCTGATCCGGGCCATGGGAAAGCTCCAGCGGAAGGAGGAGGCGGCCGCGACGACGAAGGAGTGCCCCGAGTGCGCGATGAGCATCCCGATCAAGGCGGTGCGCTGCGGACACTGCACGGCGGCGCTGAGGGCCACGTAGGGCGGCGTGGGGCGCCGGTCGTCGAACCGGGGGCGGCCCTCGCCAACGGCGCCCCGCAAGTCAAGTTCACCGAGGCCATCTCGCTCATCGTCACCTGCGAGGCGCAGGAGGAGATCGACGAGCTCTGGACCAAGCGCACGGCCGACGGCGGCTCCGAGGGCCAGCGCGGGTGGCTCAAGGACCGGTTCGGCGTGTCCTGGCAGATCGTCCCGTCGGCGCTGCCGCGGCTCCTCGGGCCCCCGGAGCCGGCCAGGGCGGCGCGGGTCATGCAGGAGATGATGCAGATGAAGAAGCTCGACATCGCGCGGCTCGAGGACGCCGCCCGGTAGACGCCCTCGGCCGGCGACCGTCACCCCATGACCAGGACGCTCACCTTCCTGCACACCTCGCCCGCGCACATCGCCACCTTCGATCGGCTCCTTTCCGAGGTGGCCCCGGCCATTCCGGCGAGGCATGTGGTCGAGGAGAGCCTCCTGCGCGACGCCCGGGCCCTGGGCCTCACCCCCGACGTGACCCGCCGCATCGCCCGGACGATCCTGGACGCCGTGGCGGGCGGGGCCGCGGTGGTCCTCTGCACGTGCTCGACGATCGGCGGGTGCGCCGAGCGCGTCGGCCAGGCGGCCGGCCATCCCGTCCTCCGCGTCGATCGCGCGATGGCGGAGCGCGCTGTCGCTACGGGCGGGCGCCTCCTCGTCGCCGCGACGCTGGCGAGCACGCTCGCGCCGACCCGCGAGCTCCTCCTCGAGGTGGCCGCGCGGGCCGGCAGGGCGCTCGCGATCGACGAGGCGCTCGTGGAGGACGCGTGGGCGCGCTTCGAGCGCGGCGATCGAGCGGGTTACCTCCGCGCAATCGCCGCGCGGCTGCGCCAGGGGGCGCCGGCCGCCGATGCGATCGTCCTGGCGCAGGCCTCCATGGCCGACGCCGTCGCCCTGTGTCCCGACCTGCTTGTCCCCGTCTACAGCAGTCCGCGCCCGGGGATCGAGGCGGCCATCCGGGCGTACCGTTCGGCGGTCCAGAGCATCAGCTCATGCTGAAACCCCGCAGGGACCAGCCTGCGAGAAAAGAACGGTAGCCACGAGCCGGGCCGGGACGAGCGCTGGAACAGCAACACCCCGAGCGGAGAAGGGGCTGCCGGGAGCTGGAACCTTTCCACTCCCACAGCCATGTGCCCGTGCAACATGCGGGCAACCTGGACGCTGGCATGAGCGCCATGCAAGATCGCGAGCATGCGTGGAAGAGGTGCATTGGCCGCCGTTCTGCTTTGCGCCCTTGCCGCCTGTTCGGAGTCGCCGCCCGGCGACAGCGCAGGCGACGGCGGCGCGGAGCCCGTCGGCGGAGGCACGGAGCCCGTCGGCAGCGGCGGCGCGGAGCCCGTCGGCGGCGGCGGCGCGGGTGGCACCGGGGCGACCAGCTCGAGCGCGGCGGAAGGCACGACCTCCAGCACCGCGACGGGCACCGGGGATGGCGGAGGCGGCGGAGGCCCCGAGGGCGCGTGCGCGAGCGTCTCGGAGGTGCCGTCCGAGCTGCGGCTCGACCCTTTCTACGAGAAGTACGTCGACGCCGCGGGAATTCCCGTCATCAGCTCCGAGAAGGCGCCGGACGCGGCGCTGCAGCGCGCGTGCTCGGTCGTCGTCCGCATGCTCGGCCATCGCGACGACGTGCGTCAGGCGATGATCGCGAACCACACGCGCCTCGCCGTGATGGCGGAGACGGAGGTGACGACCGACATCCCGGAGCACAGCGATCTCTATGAGGCGTTCCCCGGGACGGACTGGGACACGCGGGCCCGCGGCCTCGGCGCGACCCCCGCCCGCCCGGCGAGCTCCTGCGCCGAGGAGAACGTCCTGTGTTATCCGAGCGATCGGTACAGGGGCGAGGACATCCTCGTGCACGAGTTCTCGCACGCCATCGCGATCATGGGCATCGCCTTCGTCGAGCCGACGTTCAATCAGGAGCTCGCCGACGCGTTCAGGAGCGCGCTCCAGGCGGGGAAATGGGCGGACACCTACGCCGCGACGAACAAGGACGAATACTGGGCCGAGGGCGTCCAGGCCTGGTTCGACACCAACCTCGAGTCGATCCCGCCGAACGGGATCCACAACGAGATCAACACCCGTGCCGAGCTGCGCGACTACGATCGTCCGCTCCACGATCTCATCGCCAGGTACTTCCCCGACGACGCGTGGCGGCCGACCTGCCCCTGAGGGGCGGGTACTTAGGAGCGCGCCCCGTGGTCCGTTCATGGCGCACTGGGCGTGTGCGGGCGCGCTGGTACCGCGACGCTCGAGCTCGCCCCTGGATGCCTGGCGGGCTGTGCCCGCGTGGTAGAGAGGGCGCATGCGACGCCCTGCTCCGGCCCCTGTCCAGGCGCATCCCAGGCGTGACCGCCGCGCCGTGCTCGCCGCGCTCGCCGGCGCCCTCGCCCTCCAGGCCGCGGCCCCTGGCTGCGCGCCCGCGCCGGCGCCGGCCTCCGCCTCCGCGCGCGGCCAGGCCTCCGCGCCCGCGCCCGCGCCCGCGCCGGCCTCCGCCTCCGCGCACGGTCAGGCCTCCGCGCCCGCGCCCGCGCCGGCTGCCGGCTCTGCGCTCGCCGCCGGCTCCGCGCCCGCGGCGGTCACCACGCTGGTCCGACCGAAATGGACGATCGGCAAGCCGCCGCCGCCCGACAAGCCCACGGTCACGGTGCGCCCGCGCGTCCTTCATGACGTCCTCGTCAATCCGGGCATGGGAATCCAGACGTTCCAGCGCTTCAACGGCCAGGCGCTGAACCCCGGTCTCACCGGCCCGAACTGGTCCGAGGCCGGCCCGACCACGCGGCTCCCCGACCTCGCGGTGAAGCCCGATTTCCCCGACAGCGCGGTGGCCTACCTGCGCTGGCACTGGGCGACGCTGGAGCCGGAGCGCGGCAAGATCCGCTGGGAGATCCTCGACCTCGCGCTGGAGGAGGCGCGCCGCCACGGCCAGACCCTGGCCATCCGCCTCATGCCGTACGACCGCGACGTCCCGCTGCCCGGGTGGTACCGGGCGTCGGGCGCGCGGCGCGCGAACGCGCCAGCGGACGAGACGACCGGCTCGATCTGGGAACCCGACTACACCGACCCGCTCTACCTGAAGCACTGGGGCGCCCTCGTGGCCGCGGTCGGCGAGCGCTATGACGGCCACCCCGAGCTGGAGAGCGTGGACATCGCCTCCATCGGCTACTGGGGCGAGGGCTGGAGCGATCACGCGCCGCCCGTGGCGATCGAGCGGAGGCTCATCGACGTCTATTTCGATGCCTTCAAGGAGACCCCGCTGCTCGTCAACGATCAACCCAATGTCATCGATCACGCGGTGGGCAGGGGGGCCGGCTTTCGCCTCGATTGCTGGGGCGACATGCGCTCTTCCGAGCCGAACGTCAACTGGTCTCACATGCTGGACTCCTATCCGGAGCTGGTGGCGCGCCCCGCGGTGCGCGAGGCCTGGCGCCGCCGGCCGGTGTCGCTGGAGACGTGCGGCGTGGTGGGCGACTGGCTCGCCGCGGGCTGGGACGTCGATTACATCCTCGAGCAGGCGCTGGCCTGGCACGCCTCGACGATCAACCTGAAGTCGTCGGCGATCCCGCCGGAATGGAAGGGGAAGTTCGACGATTTCGCCCGCCGGCTGGGCTACCGGCTGGTCCTGCGCCGGCTGGAGCACCCGAAGAAGGTGAAGGCCGGCGGGCCGATGCGGCTCAAGCTCTGGTGGCAGAACGCCGGTGTGGCCCCGGTCTACCGCCCCTATGCGATGACGCTGGAGCTCCGCGCCGGGGGAGCGGCGGGCACGGTCGAGCTGCCGCTCGACGTGCGGACGCTGCTGCCAGGGGACGCCACGTGGGAGGGCGAGGTGCGCTCGCCCGCGGGCCTCGCGCCGGGCACCTACGCGCTGCGCCTCGCGCTCGTCGATCCGCGCACCAGGGCGCCGGCGATCCGGCTCGCCATCGAGGGCCGTGAGTCGGATGGATGGTACCGGCTGGGCACGATCGAGGTGGAGGCAGCCGAGCGCAGCGCGCGCCGAGCTCCCATCCGTTCGTTCGAGCGGAGGCTTCCTACAGCCGGCGGAGGCTGATCGCGAGCGCCTCGATGTCCTCCCTCGTGTTGTAAAGTCCTATCGACGCGCGCGTCGTGCCGGGGATCCCCAGGCGGTCCATCAGAGGTTGCGTGCAATGGTGCCCCACCCGCACCGCGACGCCGCTCCTGCCGAGGGCGGCGCCGATCGCCTGCGGGCTCATTCCATCCATGACGAACGCCAGGATGCTCGCCTTCTCCCGCGCCGTGCCGATCAACCGGAGCCCCGGGATCTCGCGGAGCAGCTCGGTGCCGTAGGCGAGCAACGCCGACTCGTGGGCGTGGATGTCCGCGAGGCCGAGCGAGGACACGTAATCGATCGCGGCGCCGAGGCCGACGGCGCCGACGATGTTCGGCGTCCCCGCCTCGAACTTCTGCGGAGGAGGCGCCAGCTCGGTCCTCTCGAACGTCACCGAGAGGATCATGAGGCCGCCGCCCTGGTACGGCGGCATGGCCTCGAGGTGCCGGAGCTTGGCAAAGACGACGCCGATCCCGGTCGGCCCGTAGACCTTGTGGCCCGTGAAGACGTAGAAATCGGCGTCGAGATCGCGCACGTCGACCGGCATGTGCTGGACCGCCTGGCTGCCATCGATGAGCACGGGGATCCCGCGCCCGTGCGCGCGGGAGACGATCTCCTTGACCGGGTTCACGGTGCCGAGCGAGTTCGAGACGTGGACGACCGAGACGAGCTTGACGCGGTCCGTGAGCATTCGCTCGAAGGCCTCCATGTCGAGCTCGCCCTCGTCGGTGATCGGCGCCACGCGGAGCGAGATACCCTTGTCCTGCCGCAGGAGCTGCCACGGCACGATGTTGGCGTGGTGCTCCATCTGGGTGAGGAGGACCTCGTCGCCCTCCTCGAGGAACTGTCGCCCGTAGCTGCTGGCGACCAGGTTGATCCCCTCGGTCGCATTGCGGACGAAGACGATCTCCCGCGGGTCGGCGGCGTGGATGAAGCGGGCCACCTTCTCCCGCGCGGCGTCGTAGAGCGCCGTCGAGCGCTGGCTCAGGGCGTACACCCCGCGATGGATATTGGCGTAGTCCTCGCGCATGAAGCGCGTCATCTCGTCAAGGACGGCCTGCGGCTTCTGCGCGCTCGCGGCGGAATCGAGGTACACGAGCGGGCGCCCGTTCATCGGCCGCTGGAGGATCGGGAAATCTCGCCGCACGCGCTCGACCTGGAGGGTCGGCGTATCGGCCCTTGCCGGGACAATCTCGTCGATCGCTCTCATTGTCTTCTCTCCAATCGCCGGTGAAGCTGGCGAGATCGCGAGGGCCACACCGGCGGCACGAGGGCGCCCGGCCCACGAGGACGATCTAGCGCCAGCATGTGCGCGGGTCGATGCGGGCCAGGCCCCCCAGCCACCCGGGCGAGCTCGGAGGAGCACCGCGCCGTCTCGCAGAGACCCTCTCCGGAGGCCGGGCAGCTCTGCTGCGGGAAGTGGTCCCCGTGCACCACTCGAGGACGAGACCGAGCCCCCGGCGATGCTGGGCCTGTCTGACGCGCCGCGTCCCGAGGGGCTCGTGCGAATGACGCTCTCAGAAAGCATGGACATGCTCATGCTGCGCCCCCACGTTCATAGGGAACGCCGCGCCGTGCGCCCCATGTCCGGGCTCGTCAGCGCCACCATCCGCCCCACCGTGTCGTACTCCGCCGTCGTCACGTTCCCGCGCGCATCCGTCACCCGGACCAGCTCATCCAGCGGATTGTACCCGTACCGCGTCACCAGCGTCGTCCACGTGTCCGACCCGCGCAACCGATTGCGCTCCTCCACCGCCACGATCGCGTTGTCCACGTCCTGGTACGCCTTGCGCACCTTCCCGTTCGGGTCGATCTCCGTCGCCACGAACCACGTCGCCCCATCGAGCTCCTCGAGGTCGTACACCGTCGTGGTCACCGCCTCGGCGGCCTCATCGCAGAGCTCGCAGCCGTTGTGACGAGTGCCCCCAAATCAACCCTGTCGGATTCACGATTCACTATCATGGACACGTCGGATTTACTAACATCTCTGCACTTCACTCCACAACGCTTCGTCAACGAGACGCAGCGCCTCCTCTCGCCCAGGCTCCTGCTCGACGAGCCTTGCGATCCGCACCACCAGAGGAAGAATCCGCGCACCAGCATGTGCATCGAATCCCGGAACAACTCCGCTCGCGTTGCAGACAACCTTGGCCGAAACCTCAAGAAGATCCACCAATGCGCGCTCAACAGGAGAACCAGCAAACTTAGCGTTCAAACTAACCCGCCTGAGATCATAAAACAAAGACTCTGCAGTGCCCCACAAATATTTGTCTTCACAGATCATCACCATTTTCTCCCCGAACCCCATCACATCACATCGAGCCGCAGCGATTACGGCCTTCAACATTCCCCCGACCCAAGCCGGGCGCCTGTCGTTTGCAACGGAGCGAAACAACTCAACACCGAGCGCAAGAGCCGCAGATTCACTCGCCAAATTCCTCCAGTCCGGACGCCTTCGTAGAATCATACTACTTCCCCTGAAGCTTAAACGTGACATATGGACGACCTGAATCCAGTGGAATCCGATAAACATCGATACCAGACTGATTACCTCCGGCTGTTATCTCTCCGCCGGAGGCGCCACGTGGCACCGAGCTCTTCGCATGAGCATAACCACGAGAATTGAGGGGCTCTTGCGCACGGAGCTTGAGGGACGCGGAGCGTCAAGCGGGTAGCTTGCGCGTCAGAAGGGGATGCCGTCATCGTCGGGTTGTTCGAGGACGCGGTGGACGGCCGAGCGGTAGGAGCGGATGGCGCCGCGGAGCGAGCGGATCTGGACGAGCAGATGGCGTGCCGCGCACAGCGTAGGCGGCTCCGTCGGCTCGGCGAGCGTGTCGAGGGTCGGGTGCTCGAGCCGGAGCGCGGTGGAGACGGCATCGAGCGCAGCGGAGAGCAGCCGCAGCTCCAGGAGCTCGCGCGCGGCGTAGAGCCTGCGGCGGACCGAGGGGCTCATCGCTTCTTCGTCGATGCTTTCGGCCGCTGGGGCGGAGAGAAGACCTCGAGGTAGAGCTTCTCGTCGAGCCGTGGCAGGCCGCGGTCGGCGCCGGCGGCGAGCAGCTCGTCGCAGAGGTTCATCAGGATGCGGTAGTTGCCGGCGGCGTGATCGACGAGGGTGGCCTTCAGCTCCGGGGTCATCAAGGCGAGGTTGCCGGCGGCCTCGAGGAGATGGTCGAGACAGGCGGTGAGATCGTCGCGGGAGGCGTAATCGAGGTGGAGGCGGCGGCGGATGCGGCTGCCGAGGGGCAAGAGCTCGGGGGTACGCAGCCGCTCGGGCAGGCGGCCGTCGCCGGCGAAGATGACGCAGAGCAGCTGGCGAGCGTCGAAGTCCTTGCTGGCGAGGATGCGCAGCTCGCAGAGCACCTGAGTGAGCGCCTCCTGCGCCTCATCGAGGATGAGCACGGGGCGGCTGCGCGTCGTGCTGATGTGCTCGCTCCAGCGCGTCCGCAGCGCCTTGAAGCCGCCCCAGCGGTTATGGGCGCTCAGGGGCACGCCGAAGAGCTCGCCGAGCTCACGATAGAAGTCGGGCACGCGGCTCTGCGGGTGCTCGATGGTCCCGACCGTCACGTCAGGCAAGGTGCCGAGGTGCTCACGCACGAGCCTGAGCGCGACGCTCTTGCCGGTGCCGGGGTCGCCGGTGACGAGCGCGAAGCCGCCGTCGGTGACGCCGCTCTCGACGCGCCGCAGGAAAGTGTGGACCTGTGGCGTGACGTGGAGCGCCTCGACGGGGAGGTCGGGTCGGAAGGGGTTGAAGATGAGACTGTAGAGGGACAGGATCTTCGAGGTCATGAGAGGGCCTCCTCCGTCGATTCAAGACAAGGATCTTGGTTCGCTGGGTCGAGCGCGGCGCCATCCTCGGGAGCGCCGTCCTGCCCGCCGTCGTCGAGCGCCAGGTACGCAGGCGGCAACCCGGTGGCGGCGTACTCGGCCATCAGCGCCTTGAGGTGCGGCGCGATCCCGGAGCGCCGCGGCGCCGGCGCGGGCTCGGAGAGCGCGCGGCGCGCGCGATCGGCGTTCTTGACCTTGTCGAGCGGCCGGAGCGTGGTGAGGTGAGCGCCGGTGCGCGGGTCGACCAGATCGACATGGCTGAGGTCCCAGCGCGCCACGCGAAGGCGGAGCCGGTTCAGGGTGCGATAGGCAGAGGGGACCTCGTAGCGCACGCCGCACGCCGTCACGGTCCCATCGCTTTTGCGCTGGGTACGCGTGATCTCCATGCGAAAGGCGCGGCGCAGCTCCTCGGAGCCAGGGCTGGGCCGGCCGACGTCGGGACCGCGAAGGTAGCGTTCCAGCGGCGTCTCCTTGAGCTCGCTATGGACAGCGCGGTGGTACTCCTGCTCGATCCATGCCTGGGTGGCCTGGTTGAGCAGGCTGAGGGTCAACCCCTCGACGCCCTCGAGCATGGCGAGCAGGCGCTTTTCGATCGGGCCCCAGAAGGACTCTTGTTTGCCGTTCTGGGCGGGCGTGCGGGGCATCGTGTTGAAGTTGACGATGCCGAGGCGCAAGAGCCCCTCCGTGGTCTCGGCGGCGACCATCTGCGAGCCGTTGTCGTCGAGCAGGGCGCGCGGCAGTCCTCGCTTCTGGATCCCCTGCGAGAGCGCATGCACCAGGGCTTGCGTGTTCTCCTTGTAGTACCACTGCCCGTGGCAGCAGACCCGCGAGGCATCGTCGAGTACGCCGAGCATGACCGGCTTCACCCACGCGCCGGACGGGTGGAGCACCTTGAGCGAGCCCTTGTGGAAGTCGAGGTGCCACAGCCCGTTGACATGCTCGACCTCGAAGGACCTGACCTCGCGGGGCACGTAGCCCTCGCCCCGGGCGATACGGGTCTGCCGTTTCTTCTTCGTCAGGCCCTGGTCCTTCATGAAGCGGCAGATCGTCGCGTAACCGGGGAGCTTCCCGAGCGATGGATCCTGCTTCGCGCTCGCACAGAGGTTGTCATAGTGGAGCTGGTAACTCCAGGTCTCGTGCTCGGCGTGCTGCTTGCCGAGCGCGGCGGCGAGAGCCGGCGTGACGCTCGGATGGGTCCCGGCGTGCTTGGGCACCTTGCGTGCGAGCGCCCGAAACGGGTCGAGCTCGCTGCGCGCGGCGTAGTACCACCGCTCGATCGTCTTGGCGGAGAAACAGACCGTCTCGCCGGTCGTCGGGTGATGCCAGGGGCGGCCGGAGAGCTCGGCGATGGTCTCGCCGAGCCGCCCCCGCACCGCCGGCGAGGCGAGCAGCGGTCCGATGATCGAAAGGCGCAGACGTGCCCATCGCACGCGCGCTGGCGTGTCTTCGTGGCTCATGGGTCCTCTCCGCGGGCAGGGTCATCTGTCCGTGCGCCGCGAGGGAAACCCTACGCCAACCTGCGAATCCCTTCATTTTACATCTTCTGCGTGCCCCTCATCAGGCCCCAGCGCTCCTCAGAAATCGTGCGCCGTCAGCGACAGACCCCGTGCTCAGCGGCGCCAGCAGCTTGAGCAGCGCCGTGACCTGCTCGACGGCGCTGCCGGTCAGCCGCTCGAGCAGCGAGCAGGGCAGTCTCGCCGCGTCCACGGGCGAGGCGAGCAGCCCGCGCAACGCCACGAACAGGCCCGTGACCGGCAACTCCGTCTGCCACCACCTCGACCACCGCCCGAGCGTCCGCGCCGGGACCTGCGTCGCCGGGGTCCGTCTCGGCGAGGCCTGCGCCGGCGCGACCTCTGCCGGCGGCACGTCTGCCGGCGGGACCTGCGCCGGCGGACACGCCGTCGTGCGCCGCAAAAGCGCGCTCGCGCTCGCGACGATGACGACCGCGCCGAGGTAGACGCGCCGGCCCAGAAAGACGACCGACGGCGGCGTGCGCCGCCGCCGGCACCCCTCCCGGCGGCAGCAGTAGCTGATCCTTCGCACCGGCGGCTCCGCGGTCGCCGCGATGAAGCGATCGCCGCGGGGCTTGCGGTCATAGTCGCTACGATCCAGCGGGCCGCCGCACCGCGGGCACCCCGCCCGCGCCACCTGCCGCGCGATCTCCTGGTCGATCTCCTGGAGGCATGAGAAAAATTTGTCCCCGAGGACAAAGGCGAGCCAGCATGCATCCTCTCCGGTCTTCCACACCCGGAGCGGGCCCTCTCGGACGACTTATGGCAAGTTTTCTGAGGGGGCTTCGTCTTTTGTTCCTCGGCAAACCTGATCGGAATCGAGCGAACGCCCCTCCATCTTGAAGGCGCTGCTCAGCAGAGTGCCTCTGAGCAGCATTACCCGACATAACATAGTCCCAGTCTGAATCGGGCCTCGCGTCACCTCGTGCTCGGCTGCCGCTGAGGCATCCCCTCATTTGACCTCGAAGAAATGGCTGAAGGACGCATGCTCGCGGACGATGCGGTCAAAGGCATCCACCAGGCGGCGAAGCCACTCCTCCCGCATCGTGGGGATGCAGTGATACCAGTACAGCCCCTGGCGATAGAGCGAGTGCGTTCGCTTCTTGACCGTGTTGACCTTCAGAGTTCGATCGAGCCCGGAGGCCTCGCTGGCGGCGCCGAGCAGCGTCAAGAGCGTGTGCGCCATGGCGACCAGCAGCAGGAGCCGATCGCGCCGGGCCGCATCGCGGATGTTCGTCGCCGACAGCCCCATGCCGAAGTGCAGGTCCTTGGTGTCGCGGAAGGTCTCCTCGATCGTGAGCCGCCGGCCATAGAGCTTGACTACCTCCGCCGCCTTCGTGGTCGCGAGCGACGTCGCCAGGCACCATGCCTCCTTCATGCGCGCCGCCTTCACGAGCACCACGGCGCCCACGGCGGCACGCTTGTCCGTCACTCGCGCGCCGACCAACAACTTCGGCCGGCCGTTCGACGGCACCCAGTCCTCGGCGGGACGCACCGCGCCCTCGGCCGATTCGACGAGGATGCAGCCTCGGAACCGGATGACGAAGTCCCAGCCGAACGCTTCCAAGAGCGCGTAGAGCTCCTGGTAGCCGAACGCCCGGTCGGCCAGGAGCGTGATGTTCACGTTCTCGGGCAGCCAGGTGTGCAGTCGCTCGACCATCTCCAGTTCATGTCCGGTGCGCTGATCCTTCAGCGCCGACTTCTTCACCGTCTTCCAAGCCAGCGGCATCGCCCGACCGTGGGTCGTCACCATGTAGGCGCAGAGCGTCGTGTGGTCATCCTTGTCGAAGTCGGTCCAGTCGAGGGCGATGAGAATCGACGCGTTCTCTCCCACGACGAACCGGACCCAGCGCGCCAGCACGATGTCGAGCGACAGGGCGTCGTTACCCAACATGCGGTCGACCTGCTTGACGCCGCTCTTGGCGGCGATCTTCGCCACGTTCGCGTAGGCCTGCCCGATGGCGTGGATCGACAGGACGGCGGCGTTCAGAACCCCGGCGACGCCGTTGGCCAGCGACAACACGCGCAGGGCATGCAGATCGGGGCCGAAGACGCGGTCCACGAACTCGCGGGTGTGCTCCAGGCCGAGCTTCTCTCGGTCGGGCTTCTGGGTCGAAAGCGAATCGGCAACGGTCACGGGCAGCATCATGCCGCATCAACCACCCGCCGGGCGATGGATTCCCGGCTCCGCGAAGAACAAGGGGATCCCTCAGCACCTGCTCGGGCGGCACGAGTGTGCGACGATGTTTCTCATGCGCCGGCTGTCCACCACGCCGCCGTCCTGTGCGCTTCGGGCGAGACGGCGGCGGCGCGCCGGGAGGATCGGTCGAGGGCGGCCGGGACGAGTTACCGGAGGACTGGGCGAGCTGTGCTTCAAGCTCGGCCACCCGCCGCATCAACCTCGCGACAAGGGCCTCCAGCTCCTCGATCCGGTCGTCTCGCCAATCGCGCTCCACAGGACCCGAACCCTACGCAGCTGGCCTCCTCATGCAAGCGACCGGACATTCTCCGGAAGGTGGCTGCGGGACAAGCGGTCCGGGCAGTGAACGCTTACATTGCCGCAAGTTGCCTTTCGCGCAGGCTGGATGATGGCTCGCTCGCACGCACAATGTCCATCACCATCCCGTGCCCGGAACTCCCGCCGGAGGCTCCGTCCGCCCATCGCCCGTACGAGACTGCCGCCGGAGCGCGCAGGGCGGGTCAAGAGCGGCGCAGCCGCCGAGCCTCCGGCGAGGGTACCCTTGACGCGCCCGAGCACTCCGGCCCCCTCAGGTGCGCGACGGGCCGACCATCACGGCCGTGACCAGCGCCGCTCACTTGCCCGATGGCCATCAATCAACCTGAGGGGATCGGCATCAACCAACTTGATTCTCAACAGGCGTCCGCGAAGCGGGTCGGAGCGAAGCGAAGAACCTTGATGGCCCCGAGCACGGCGCCAGGCCGGGCAGCTCGTGGGCCGGACCACCAGCCACGCCGTGCACCTACGAAATGTTTAGGAGTGCCTGTATTTTCATGCAAACGTAATCAGAAATAGAAAAAGACCCCTGTATCGCGCTCGATGGCCTCCAAAACAAAGAATTTCAACACCCGCAGAAGTCCCGCCGCCTCCCCACCAGTTACGTCATGAAATTCATTCAACCTATCCATCACATTCTCAAGAAGCCGACGTTCCACAATCGCGTCGTCCTCGTAGTCGTCCACATTACACTGACCGCTCTCATTGATAGCATCGAGCAAACCTTGCTCACGCAGAACACCAAACTCCGCATCACTCAAACAATACTCGAGAAGATCACACGAATCCGCCGAATCGGTATCAAGTGCACCTTGAGAACCCTTGTCCTTCGGAACAACGACCACTCTACGCTTCTTAACCATCGCCATCAGTCCGTGTTCTTGAAGTGAGTCACCGCGTTGTACTCAGCCTGAGTTCGACCCACCTGCCTACCCCCCCACAATCTTATTATTCGGCACGCCACCATCTAGATCCAGATACGTCCGTCTACCTGGCAAACTAGGATCATGAATCCTGAAGTAATCACCCTCGAGGTCATGAACAACTTCGATTCCATTTTTCGAATTCTTATAAATCATTTTACCGCCACTCCGAACTCCACTACTACCCGGGCAAACTTCTCAATAGCCCCCTTTAGACTGGAAGCCTTCCAGTTGCCACTGTAGGGCCGCTCCTCCCCTTGCAGTTCCCGAAGATGCCGTCGACGACGGAGAGTGGCTTGACGCAGGCGGTCCCCCTGCAGGGCTACCGGATCCTGACCCAGCCCCAGACATGGCAGCGTTCCACGCCTCCACGCCAGCCACAATGTTGCCGGCTCCCTGCGTGACCAACGCGCCGCCTACAACCACCGCAGCTTCAGGCACTCCCGTGAGAAGCGCAGCCCCGCCAGTGCCCACGGCTGCAGCCCCGCCCCCTCCGCCGATGATCACCCCCGCGCCCACCTCAAGCGCGCCGGTGACGACGTTGCCCGCTGCCTGCCCAGCCAGGAAATCGGGGTCGCGGGACGGCGGCCCGACGACGTCCATCGCGAACCCGCCGGGAGCCAGCGCCTGAACGGTGCCATAAGCAACGCCCAGCAGTTGCAGCCCACCACGCTTCCACCACGGATCGCCAGGCGCTCGCCCGTCCGCATCCACCAGGCGAACCGGGTTGTTCCAGGTGTAGGTATACAGCCCAAGATTTGCCGGCAGATACACGCCGCCATTGACATGGCCTGCCATGTACCGGCCAAGCACCGGATCCGGGCTCAGCCCTGAGGGATCCCCTTGTTCTTCGCGGAGCCGGGAATCCATCGCCCGGCGGGTGGTTGATGCGGCATGATGCCGCCCGTGACCGTTGCCGATTCGCTTTCGACCCAGAAGCCCGACCGAGAGAAGCTCGGCCTGGAGCACACCCGCGAGTTCGTGGACCGCGTCTTCGGCCCCGATCTGCATGCCCTGCGCGTGTTGTCGCTGGCCAACGGCGTCGCCGGGGTTCTGAACGCCGCCGTCCTGTCGATCCACGCCATCGGGCAGGCCTACGCGAACGTGGCGAAGATCACCGCCAAGAGCGGCGTCAAGCAGGTCGACCGCATGTTGGGTAACGACGCCCTGTCGCTCGACATCGTGCTGGCGCGCTGGGTCCGGTTCGTCGTGGGAGAGAACGCGTCGATTCTCATCGCCCTCGACTGGACCGACTTCGACAAGGACGACCACACGACGCTCTGCGCCTACATGGTGACGACCCACGGTCGGGCGATGCCGCTGGCTTGGAAGACGGTGAAGAAGTCGGCGCTGAAGGATCAGCGCACCGGACATGAACTGGAGATGGTCGAGCGACTGCACACCTGGCTGCCCGAGAACGTGAACATCACGCTCCTGGCCGACCGGGCGTTCGGCTACCAGGAGCTCTACGCGCTCTTGGAAGCGTTCGGCTGGGACTTCGTCATCCGGTTCCGAGGCTGCATCCTCGTCGAATCGGCCGAGGGCGCGGTGCGTCCCGCCGAGGACTGGGTGCCGTCGAACGGCCGGCCGAAGTTGTTGGTCGGCGCGCGAGTGACGGACAAGCGTGCCGCCGTGGGCGCCGTGGTGCTCGTGAATGCGGCGCGCATGAAGGAGGCATGGTGCCTGGCGACGTCGCTCGCGACCACGAAGGCGGCGGAGGTAGTCAAGCTCTATGGCCGGCGGTTCACGATCGAGGAGACCTTCCGTGACACCAAGGACCTGCACTTCGGCATGGGGCTGTCGGCGACGAACATCCGCGATGCGGCCCGGCGCGATCGGCTCCTGCTGCTGGTCGCCATGGCGCACACGCTCTTGACGCTGCTCGGCGCCGCCAGCGAGGCCTCCGGGCTCGATCGAACTCTGAAGGTCAACACGGTCAAGAAGCGAACGCACTCGCTCTATCGCCAGGGGCTGTACTGGTATCACTGCATCCCCACGATGCGGGAGGAGTGGCTTCGCCGCCTGGTGGATGCCTTTGACCGCATCGTCCGCGAGCATGCGTTCTTCAGCCATTTCTTCGAGGTCAAATGGTGGAGTAGACCCCAGCCCGCCGTGCATGACGCACGGGCCAGCCGCCCCTCATCAAACCGTACGTGCGGATCTCCCGCATACGGCTTCCCTCGACGTTCACGTTGTACCCCTTGAAGGTGCCGGTCGGAGCGCCCGGGGGAGGTAAAACCGCTCCAGACCGTGCTGGCCATAGAGTGTTCCCCGGTGCGTGAGCGACCACGCCGGGCGACGGAGGGCGTGCTTGCGCGCCCACCATCGCGCCATGCGCTGCTGCACGAAGTAGTCGAGATCGGCAAGCGCCCGAGGGCGGACCTGTCGGAAGTAGTTCCGAGCACCCCGAATGTAGCCGTTCAGATCAGCGATCATCGCCTCTAGGCTCATCCAGGTGCGTCGTGTCCTCCGACGGATCTCGTCACGGATGCGCTTCGCGGTCTTGCCGGCAAGGTCAAAGACGTAGGGCCGATACCGCCAACGCACCTGATGGCCAAGGAAGGCGAAATCCTCCTTCCGGGCGTTCAGGATGCGCGTCTTCTCGGGATGCAGCACCAGCCCGAGTCGGCCCACGATCTTCTCCACCCACGCCATCTCTTTGTCCGGCTTACGAGGCGTGAGCACCGCAAAATCATCCGCGTACCGGATCAGTCGTCCTGCGAGTTCTCCTCGTTCGACCCGTCGCCGGAAGTTTCGATCCAAAAGGTGCAGATACAGGTTCGCCAATAGCGGCGAGATGACGCCGCCTTGCGGCGTCCCCTGTCGGTTCTGCCGCGGGTGACCGCCCTCCCGCTCCTGTACGATGGGCGCTTCGAGGAAGCGCTTGATCAGCGCCAACACCGCGCCATCGACGACACGCTCCGCAACTGCCTTCATTAGGTGGTCATGCGGAATTGTGTCGAAGTAAGCGCTGAGATCGGCGTCGATCACCCAGCCCATCCCCTGCTCCAGCGCCTCGCGCATCGCCCGCAGCGCTTGGTGGGCGCTTCGCTTCGGACGGAAGCCGTACGAATCCGGCTCGAAATCCGCCTCGAAGATCGGCTCCAGCACCAGCTTGAGCGTCGTTTGCACGATGCGGTCGCGGATGTTGGGAATGCCCAACGGCCGCTCCCCGCCGCTCAGCTTCGGGATGTACACCCGTCGGACCGGTCCCGGTCGATACATCTTCGCTTTCAGTTCATGGTGCAGCTCCTCCAGCAGCGCCGTCGCTCCGTTCGCCTCGATCATCTCGAAGGTCATGCCGTCGGGTCCTGGAGCACCTCCGTTGGCTTTCGCCAGCGCATAGGCGTGGACCAAGATGTCCGGCCGGCAGACCTTGTCGTAGAGCGCGTAGAAGCGGAACTTCGGCTCCTTCTTGGCGCGCAGGTACAGCGCCCGTTGCAGTTCCCGGATCTTTGTCGGCGTTCCTAGTGTTGCCACAATCGCCTCTCCTTCCCCGCAGGGGTCGCATCGTCGAGCAGGGCCCCTTCCCTCCGGCGGCTTTCACCGCCTTCTTCGGTACTACGAACCCTTCCGACTCCTCGCCGGCCCGACCATCTCGGCTTGCGACCTTGAATGATCCGTTGCAGTTGCCAGCCACACCGGGCGAGGTCTCCCGTGTTCAGCGCGTTCCTGTTGCGACGTGCTGCCCCTGCTACCCCGGGAGAGCGCAGCGGTGCGTTGGTCGAGCACCTTCCCGCCACGTGCTGCCTTCGCCGATTCCCCTAGCGGCTCGGCCTCTCCGTTGATTGACGAGGCTACATCTGGGTTCGCTTCGCGCTGCGGCCCGTCGCTTCGCAGCCGTGGATTGCCGCCCACAGCTTTCCGGCCCCGCTTCTGCTGGATACCTCGCGGCATCACGCAGGGGACCTGGCTACCTATCTTCTCGACTTTTGACAGGGTGAGCTCCTCTCATCTCACAAGGAACGCGCCGCTTTCACGGCGCACAGGGGATGCCTCAGGGCTCAGCCACGTGTTGATCCGCGGATCGTAGTACCGCGCCCCGAAGTAGTAGAGCCCCGTCGCCTGGTCGAGCTCGATGCGGCGCCAGTCCGGCATCTCGCCCAGATCAAGTATCTCCCGATTTCCAATCGGAATATGATCACCGATGGACGGAGCCTCCGGCGCCGGCTCCGGACCCCCAATAACCGGCGGCCACAGAACGGGCGAGCTAGCCATGATTCCATGCGATTCAAGAGTGGCCCTCAACTATTACCCACAGAGAGCACCAACCCCATAGCCAGCGCATCAGTCCAGCTCACTGTGGATGGCCAGTGCCCTCAGAGCCTTCTGCGCTTCAGCACATAGTCGCTTGCACGCCTCAGCATTCATAAATTCTTCCAGCGGCGGGAGCACCTGGGGCGTCTCACCAGCAATAGAATCTACAACCTCAGAAAACTCCTCAAGCACACGCATTTCACCTGAGGAAAACTGCGAAACAAAATCGACGCTTTCTGGATGATACCAGTCCTCCCACTGATTAAACAGCTCCTCTGCCACATTCACAGCTGGAGCCCGCGCCTGATAGGCACGCTGCAACTGAGGGCTCGACAAGAGCTCCAGCACCTCTCGAATACGTTCCCGATAGCACTTTTCGCCACTCATCACATTATCCATCAAGGCGAGTTCCAGCTTTTCCACTTCAACCATTGCGATAGCGGAATATGAGCATTCGGATGCTCACTTAGAGCTCCAGCAATGGGCTTACCGTCGGGCCCGATTATTCGTCCGTTCGAGTTGACCACGACATGGTCCACCTGCTGCAGCGATTGGCTATTGTTCAGGTTGCCGCGATCGATACGGACGCCATTCCCCTGATTTTTCGGATCCTGCCATCGCACACCAACCCCCTTTCTCGTTGATTTGCTCGCTCCCCACGAGCTCGGGATCTTGGCTGACGCTTCAGCTGGCGGGGCCCATCCTCCCCCTTTGGAAGCCTGCGGCGGCTTCGCCGGTTGTGGGCTCTGCGGCGGTTTCGCAGGTTGCGCTGCCTGCGCCGGTTGCGCTGCCGGTGCAGGTTGAGCCGCCTGCGCCGGCTGCGCGGGCGCCGCCGCCGGCGCAGGCGGGCGCACTGCCTGCTGCTGCGCCACCAGCCTGAACAGCACCCGGCGCATCGCGTCGCCGACGCCGCGCGAAGCCCGACCCGCCATGGCCGCTGCGGTCGCCGAGGAGGCGCCGGAGTTCATGCGCTGCACCAGCTGCTTCTGGTGAAACGCGGCCCCCTCGGGCCCGGTGAAGCAGCTCGGGTGCCGGCAGCCGTTGGCGCCGGGCGCAAAGTTCCGGTGCGCCCCTTGCGCCTGCCGACCATCCGGGTCGACGAGGTTGACCGGGTTGTTCAGCGTATAGCTGTACAGCCCCAGATTCCCCGGGTTGAACACGCCCGCGCCCGGCCCGCCCGCCATGTACTCGTCCAGGATCGGATCCGGGCTCAGCCACGTGTTGATCCGCGGATCGTAGTACCGCGCCCCGAAGTAGTAGAGCCCCGTCGCCTGGTCGAGCTCCTTGCCCGTGAACACGTACGCTCGTCGCAGCTCGTACCGCGAGTCCGACGCGTCGATCCACAGCTCTCCGCTCGGGAAGTACTCATCCCGCTGCGTCAGCGCCTGCTCGTTGTTCGACGCGAAGCTCGTGCTCCCCAGGTGGTCCGGGTGGTAGTAGATCGTCGGCGGGTCCCGGAACCAGTCCGGATCCATCTTGCTCGCGATGCGCGTCTGCCCCGCGTAGATGTGCTTGGTGATGAACCGCCCGTCCCGCAGCGTCAGGTGCTGGTCGTGGTAGGCCGTCTCCTCCTCGCCGCTCACGTGGTGCAGGTGCACCCGCCGCTCCCCGTCGCCATCGTAGAGGATCCGCGACAGCAGCTGCCCGTCCTGCCTCACCTGGCTGACACGGTTCTCCTCGTTCCACTCCGTCTCGCGCCTCTTCGAGTCCCGGTACACCCAGCCAGTCTGGTTGCCGCTGTCGTCGTAGCTGATGACCCGCGGCCACGGCATCGACTCCGCCACCAGGTACTCGTCGATCTGCCGGGGCGCGTGCGGCTGCGAACCCGTGTAGTGGTACACCGACCGGTACGTCTGCTCGCGAATGGGGTGATCCTCTCTCCATTCGCCTTTCCACTCCCTGCCATCCCACCAGGACTGATAGGTGTACCGATAGCTCGCCTGATCCTTGACCGCGATGTTGCCGATTTCGTCATACTCGAACGACAGCCGGTACTGATACCGCCAGTCCCGCCGGTCCTGGTACGTCCCGCTCGCCGACACGAGCTGGTACAGGTCATCATACCTGTACTCATGCACCGTCGGCCCCACCAGCACCGACCCGGGCATGTCCTGCTCGTACGGCGCCTCGTTCCGCACCTGCTCCAGGTTGCCGGCAGGATCATAGTCATACCGCACCCGCTGGAACGGCCTCGCCGGACGGCCTCGCTGAACGAGGTACGGGTCGCGATGATCCGCGTTGATCTGCTCCAGCCGCCGCGACTTCTCGTAGTACCGGTACGACGTCTCGATCCCGTTGCCATGCACCATCCGCACCCGCTGCCCGAGCTCGTCGTAGCCGATGTGCCTCAGGTACTCCGTCACCGGCGGCTCGTCCGGGTGCTGCGGATTGACCTGCGTGTTCGTCCCCACGGCCGACCGCACCAGCCCCCCTCGGTCGTAGCCGTACGTACACCCAGCCAGTCTGGTTGCCGCTGTCGTCGTAGCTGATGACCCGCGGCCACGGCATCGACTCCGCCACCAGGTACTCGTCGATCTGCCGGGGCGCGTGCGGCTGCGAACCCGTGTAGTGGTACACCGACCGGTACGTCTGCTCGCGAATGGGGTGATCCTCTCTCCATTCGCCTTTCCACTCCCTGCCATCCCACCAGGACTGATAGGTGTACCGATAGCTCGCCTGATCCTTGACCGCGATGTTGCCGATTTCGTCATACTCGAACGACAGCCGGTACTGATACCGCCAGTCCCGCCGGTCCTGGTACGTCCCGCTCGCCGACACGAGCTGGTACAGGTCATCATACCTGTACTCATGCACCGTCGGCCCCACCAGCACCGACCCGGGCATGTCCTGCTCGTACGGCGCCTCGTTCCGCACCTGCTCCAGGTTGCCGGCAGGATCATAGTCATACCGCACCCGCTGGAACGGCCTCGCCGGACGGCCTCGCTGAACGAGGTACGGGTCGCGATGATCCGCGTTGATCTGCTCCAGCCGCCGCGACTTCTCGTAGTACCGGTACGACGTCTCGATCCCGTTGCCATGCACCATCCGCACCCGCTGCCCGAGCTCGTCGTAGCCGATGTGCCTCAGGTACTCCGTCACCGGCGGCTCGTCCGGGTGCTGCGGATTGACCTGCGTGTTCGTCCCCACGGCCGACCGCACCAGCCCCCCTCGGTCGTAGCCGTACGTCACCACCTCCGCACCGGAGCCGGGGAACTTCATCGACAGCAGCCGTCCGAACGCGTCGTACTCGTACTCCATCCTCGCCTGGTACGACCCCCGGTGCGGCTCCCGGAGCCGGGGGAACTCGGTCGTCAGCTCCTTGACGTTCCCGAGCCGATCATACGCAAACGTCCTCGTCCCCGCCTCGCTCTCCTCCTCCACCAGCCGCCCGGCGCGGTTGCCGTTCTCGTCGCCCTTCTCGCCCGGTTCGCCGTACGTGTACGTCACATCCGGCGAATCCGGGTAGTCCACCCGCGCCAGCCGGTTGTGCTCGTACTCGTACCGGATCACCTTGTCCGCCGACTCGTCCCGGAGCTTCGCCGTCTGCCGCGCCCCCACGTTGCCGGACAGATCGTAACGCCACTCCGTGCGCCCCATGTCCGGGCTCGTCAGCGCCACCATCCGCCCCACCGTGTCGTACTCCGCCGTCGTCACGTTCCCGCGCGCATCCGTCACCCGGACCAGCTCATCCAGCGGATTGTACCCGTACCGCGTCACCAGCGTCGTCCACGTGTCCGACCCGCGCAACCGATTGCGCTCCTCCACCGCCACGATCGCGTTGTCCACGTCCTGGTACGCCTTGCGCACCTTCCCGTTCGGGTCGATCTCCGTCGCCACGAACCACGTCGCCCCATCGAGCTCCTCGAGGTCGTACACCGTCGTGGTCACCGCCTCGCCCGCCTCGTCGTCCGGCTCCCGCCGCTCGATCACGCGCGACAGCACGTCGTAGTCGAGCTCGATCGGGTGCTTCAGCGCCACCTCCACGAACGCCGTCGCCTCGCCCGTGTCGAACACCGGCTGGCCCTGCTGCGCCACCCGGCCCCGCTCGTCGAACACCACCCGCCCGCTCACCGTCATCCCCACGAGCGGCTCGACCCCCGGCCCCTGGTCCTTCTCCAGGTCCTTCTTCGTCTGGATCACCCGGTCGAGCCCGTCCACGAACGTCACCGTCTCGATCGGGTCCCCCGGGTGCAGCACATCCTTGTGCCGCGTCCGCGCCCACGCCGGCGCCGCCACGCTCGCCCCCGGCTGGAGCGCGTAATCGAACGAGATCGTCGCCTCCGCCGCCGTGATCGGGTCGGTCGGCCCGAACACCGCCGTCAGCCGGCCGAACGCGTCACGCTCATGATGCATCTCATGACCGTTGACGTCCTTCACCCAGCGGACCGCGCCGTACCGGTAGTCCGAGGCCGACTCCGACGCGTACCCGAACGAGTCCTTCACCCACTCGAGGTACGTCTCCGCAACATCCTCGTACCCGTACTCGATCGTGTACCCCCGCGGGTCGACCGCCTTCGACAGGTTCCCGAACGCGTCGTGGAAGAAATGCCATGTCGGATTCGTCGACCCCTCCCCGGTGTACGGCGCCCCCGTCTCCGGCGCCTTGCCCCCGATCACCGTGTTCGTGACCCACTCCACCGCCCCGGTCACCGCGCTGTACTTCGCCGTGCGCTCGCGCAAGAGCCTCCCCGCGCTGTCGCGCGCCTCCACGCCCTCCGCCCGCACGATGTACGGCCCGTCGTACACCACAGGGTGCACCGTGTACGTGACGTCATCCTCCAGCGTCCCCGGCTCGCCGTGCTCCTTCAGCATCACCAGGTTGCCGAGCGCGTCCCAGTCGCGCTCCTCGCTCCTCTGCTTCCCGGGCGCCTCCGGATCCGTCGTCTTCCCCTCGTACCACGACGTCGTCCTCAGCCGCTCCGCCGGGAAGAACGCCCCCGTCACCGCCGGCTGCGCCCCGGGCTCCCGGTAGAACACCTGCTCCCGGCTGTACAGCCGGCCCTCGGCGTCCTGCTCGATCACCTCCGCCAGGAGCCCGCGACGGTAATAGTCCTGGTTGTGGTACCGCGTCACGACCTGCGAGCCGTCCTCCCGCGTCGTCGTCACCTGCGCGAACCCGTAATCCTCGCGCTCCGCCCGGTCGTAATACCCGCTCTGGTGGTAATCGAACGTGTGCACGTACGCGGGCGTGCCCATCCCATCCTCGACCTCCACCCGCGACAGCACCCATCGGTTGCCGGGCATATCGACGTCGAGCTCGCCCGCGCCGCTCCCGTACGCCACCCGGTTGCCTTCTCGCTCGTAGTCCAGCGTGATGCTCCCGCCCAGCGGCCGCACCACCCGCGACAGCCGGTTGGTCTTGCCCGTCAGGTTCAGCCGCGCACGCAGCGCCCCGTCGCTCGGACGCAGCATCCCGTCGCTCAGCTTCAGCACGTGATCCACCATCCCGTCGCCGTCCACGTCGTCCCACCCGAGCTCGCTCCGCCCGTCGTTCAGCCCGAGCTGCGCCGCGATCTCCAGCACGATGCACACGTACGGCGTCGGGATCTTGATCGGCACGCCCGCGCTCGCGCTGAACGCCGTCGTCTCCGAGAACGACAGCGCGTCGTTGCTGCCGTTGATCTCCCGCGTGAAGTCCTTCTCGAGCTGCACCCCCCACGGCAAGCTCCCGCTCACCGCCGGCGCGCTCCACTTCTCCTCCGGACCGAACCCGTCGCCGCGGTTCAACCGCACACGGTAGTAGTCCTGCCCCGGCTGCTTGATCACCCGGTCGGGCAACCCGTCCCCGTTCAGGTCGACGAAATCGGCCAGCGTGCGGCTCACCGTGTGCGCGATCCCGCCGCCGATCCCCGCATACCCCACCTGCAGGCTGTTCGTCGTGTTGTCCTGCACGCGCACCGACGAGAGCTGCGCCGCCGACCACACCCGGCCGAGCGCGGTGAGCGGGTCCCCCTCCACGTCCGGCAGCGGCGCGAACGGGTCGTCGCTCGGATCCAGCTCCGCCCACGCGCGCTCCTCCCCGAAGCGGTAACCGAGGTTCAAGCGCACGTGGAGCACGCCTCCCTCGGACCTCACCTTGTCCGGTAGGCCGTCCCCGTTGATGTCCAGCAGGTCGCGCGTCGTCAGCGACGTGCCCCAGCTCTTGCCCAGCGACGGCAGCAGGCTGAGCACCGTTTGCGTCTCCCCTCCCGCATCGACCTTGTCCGCGATCGCCGACGCCGCGGAGCCGAACCCGAACCCGAACCGCGCGCTCGCGTTCTCGAACGTCCGGAAGTCCCCCGCGCCCTCGACCCTCAGCGCGCCATACTGCCCGGGCTGCTGCCCATCGCAGCGGCCGTCGCCTCCGCAAGTCTGGATCTGGATGCTGCCCCGCGTGACCGCATCCGGCCGCCGATCGCCGTTCATGTCGACGAGCTCGAGCTTCGACTCCGTGGTCCCGGTCGTCAGCGCGAACGACCCCACGAACGCGACATCGTTCGACGCCGTGCTGCTCGTGCTCTTGCGCAGCCCCGGGACGTTCGCCACGTCCTCGGGGCGCACGCCGCCGACGCGCGACGGCTTGAGCTCGCCGGCCCTGATGTACATGTCGGCCCCGGCGCCGCGAAACACAGGCCCGCTGAGGCTCGTCACGAGCGGGAAGCCGGCGCTCTCGGGCGACCAGCTCGCGTGGTACCCCTCCCAGTGCGGCTCGACGCGCGTGAAGTACGGCGGCTCGCCCTCCTCCGGCTCCTCGCCGAACAGCGCCTCGTCGAACGCGTACTCCGTCGTCCACTCGCCGTAGCTGAAGCCGCGGAACCCGCCGACCATGCGGGCATCGATCGTCCCATCCGGGATCGCGCGGGCATTGACCCGCGGCACGTCGATCACCGTGCCCGTCTCGTTCACCACGAGCTCTGGCCACCACGACACCGCGATCCCGGGATCCAGCAGATCAGGACGCAGGTCCTCCTCGTTCTCGAAGAACTCCGTGAACGCGAGCTCGTCGCCCGCCTCCACCGGGAACACAGGGCGGGCGCGTCTAACCTGGAGGAATGGTTCCGGAGAGGACGCGCAGCAGGTAGTCGTGGTTCCATCCAGCTTTCTTTCGTTTTGCGGCAATCCCACGCTTGGTGGTCTGGTCTTGCTTCAGGAGATTGAGAGCAATCTTGCGCAGCAGCCCGATGTTCTCCTGCCCGGCTCGAACGCGGCTTTCATCCTCGCGGAATGCGACATCGAGCACCCAATGGCATCGATTTTCGATCGACCAGTGCGCACGAATCAACGATGCCATCGCTTTGGCTCCAGTGCGTGCGCTCGAGCTGATGAAATAGTGCCTCTCGGACGTGAGCTCACCGCCGGGGCCGGCCTGGCGTTCCCGTTCGACCATCGTGATGCTCCGCAGGCCCGGCCACTTCGGTGCCTCCGTGATCCGGCTCAGGTCCGTCGTGGTCCAGACGCGCCGCCGCTCACGCCTCCCGTGTCCCTCTTCGACCGTCTCGTGCACCGTGTGCTTTACAAGCGAAAAGAAGCCGGTGCCGGCCTCGGAGAAGATCTGAGCGACTTGCTCATAGAGCTTGGTCTGATTCGCTTTGAGAGCGAGCAGATAGGCGGCTCCCCTGTCGACAATTCCCTGGGCAATTTCCTTCTGGGTTCCCATGGCGTCGATGGTCACCGTGGCACCTCGAAGATTCAGCATGCCGAGCAGTTTCGGGATGGCCGTGATCTCGTTCGACTCGGGGTCGGTCGCCACCTGACCGAGCGTCAGGCTGTTCTGCTGAACCCAGGCGCTGACCAGGTGCAGCGGCGAGCGCTCGGCGGCACGGTCGAACGATCGGCGAGCCGTCTTGCCATCGATCGCCACCAGCTTACCGTCGGGCGAGCCGACCAGCGCCTGCATCCAGGCCACGAAGCAAGCGCTGAACGCCTCGGGGTCGAGCGCGCTCAGGACCCGACGGAACGTATCAGCGCTCGGGATGCCTGCCGGCAGGTCCAGAAACGTCTTCAGCCAGCCATGCTTGCACTCACCGAAGTCGGCGAAGTCGTCCCAGCCCTCCGCCCCGCAGATCGTGCCGAGGATAGCGATGGCAATGATGTCCAGCAGTTTGTGGTCAGATCGCCCGACGACGCGCGGGTCGGGCAGCGATGCGAAGTGCTCGATGAACGGTGCCATGCCCCGAGATCTGCCACACGACATGTCGCTGTGTTCGGCCGCCAGCCCCGACCAGCCGGCCACGAGCGAGTTTAAGTCATTGTTTTTATGTTAGTTTTGATGCGCCCGCCCTGACCGGGAACACCACCGGAGTGTCCAGGCCAGGCATGCTCCTCGCCGGCGAGATCGCCGCCTGTCCGAGCCACGCCCGGAACAGCCGCTCGCTCCCCCGATCCACCCGCAGGCCGACCGGCCCTTGCGTCTCCTCCTTGGAGACGGTGCCGAGCAAGCTGACCGTGCCGCTCTCGGGCATCACCACCCGCGACAGCGAGAGCGCCGTGCCGCCCATCCCGCTGTCGCTGAGCTGCACGGGCGCGACGATCGCCTCCTCGGGCACCGAGATCGGCCCGTCGTCTCCGGGCAGCGCTTCCAGCCCGCAAACCCTCCTCCCGGAGGGCGCGCCCGGCTTCGGGGCGCACGCTTCGACCACGCGGCACCTCCCGGGATCCGCGTCGTGGCCGCACACCTCCGCGTAGCTGGCAAACCCCTGGTACTGGACCCGCGCCGGATCGACCGCGTTGTCGCTCAGCTCCGCATGGAGGAACAGGAGATCGCCCTGGAGTACGCCCACGGGCCACGCGAGGGGACGCGTCAGTTTGACCGGCTTGTTGAACTTGCGCGAAGGCGACCTGCCGCTGTCGTCATCAGCCGATTCCCGATCGTGAACGTATGGGCTCGGGCTGCAGCGCCCAAGCACGAGAACGCGACTGTCGCTGAGCTGCGGCCACCGAGCACGAGGGCGCTAACGCCGCCACATCATGCATCCGGCGTCCTCGGCTGCCCGGGGTTCTGACTTTGATGCATGCGTCCATGCGGACGGCTCGTCGATTGCTCGCACGGCCTATCCAAACCCGATAATATCTTTCGTCACCGGATGGACATCACCGTGTCCAGCGCAGAGACACGCTCGCACCAGGCCCTCAACTCTCCATTCTCGCGCTCCACCACCAACACGACATAGTCCACTGCTCGCGACCACCGCCCCTGGTAACCACAGGAACCAATACGAACCGATTTATCACCCTGCAACACAAACACATTTATCAACGCATCGCGCGATGACCATCCCCAGACAAATGTGGAGCTACGCGCACCAGAGTCGAGCGCCAGACGTCTGGACATGGCCCCATCCATCTCTAGCCACACAACGATCTTCTTGTCCGCCGCGTGATTGCGAACGCGCACCGTCCTCCAAAGAAAGGAGTAAGCCAACACGGCCGCAATCGCGATCGCGACAACCACGACCCGAACCGCAGCTCGATCGAGAACGACAAATCGCAGCACAGACCCCATGAGCAGCCCCATTCGAGCGAGAATCGCTCTAGAACCTCCACCGATCCTGGGGCAAGACACGAAGCCTGTTGGACTCGAGCTCATCCATACACATTTCTCTGCACCCGTTGACAGTATCCGAGTCAGAGCCCACTCGCTTTCCACACTCACGACCTCGCCGATCGTTGTAACGATCCATCTGCTCGTCTGGCAACCCCGTACCATCCTCATTAAAATAGCTCATAAGTTCCGCAAATGAGGAAGAGAAGTGACCTGTGGCAACACATGACGCAAGGCAGTGACGATAGGCATCTTGTGGCCCATCCAGAGCGCCGGGCAGCCCCGTGTCGTCGGCGTCCCTCAGCGGGAGCTCGTAGATATCTAACCAGGTCGCAATCACTGCTCCACCCGCGACAATCCCGGCCGCCACCAGCCATGGGTTTCTGCCATTAATATCGACATACGTAATAGGGTCGCCGTGAGCATACGCGTAGAGATTCCATCCCCCAGCAAAGCCGCTGGGATCTTTCGTTAACCACCTCCCCGCCGTGGCGTCATAGTCTCTCGCCCCGAAGCGCACAAGTCCCGTATCTCGGTCATAGAGCCCTCCCGCGAAGCCGAACGGTGTAAATCCCGGGTTGGTGTCGAGGAGCACGCGTCCGAACTCGTCAAAGTCCATCCGCTGCGCCACCGCGCCGGTCGCGATGTCGACCACGAGGCGCGGGCTGCCGAGGTGGTCCGTGAGGATGCGGTATGTCACGCCGCCCTTGATCATCAGATCCGGCACGTTCCGCGCTCGCCCGTAGATGAAGCGCGCCACCACGCTACCCGCGCCGTCGAGCTCCGCCGCCGGCTGGAGGTCGCTCCGGTACAGGAATCCCTGGACGTTCACCCCGTTCCTTTGCTTCCAGATGCGGTGCCCCTCGCCGTCGACGAGATAGTCGATCTCGGTGCCATCCGGCAGGTCGGCGTGCCGCAGGTTGCCCGCGGCGTCGTACGTGAAGGTCGTCGTTCCTCCCGTCGCCGCGTCGGTCACGCTCGTCCGGTCGCCCGCCGCGCTCATCCCGTACGTCATGTTCCCGTAGGCCAGGAGCCGATCCTGGTCATCGTAGGAGCCGCCCTCCGTCCCTGCGGGCGACGTGCGCGCGAGGCGGTTTCCGTTCGCGTCATAGTCGTAATGCGCGGCCAGCACGCCGTCTCGGAACACGTCGGTGAGCCGCCCGACGGCGTCGTAGTCGTAATCGTACGAGTGGGTGTCTCCCAGGCTCGTCTCCGTCTTCAGGTCGATACGCCCCAGGGCATCCGGGGTATAGGTCACCTCGTAGAGCACGGCGCCAGCCGCCTGTGCCACGTAACTCTCCACGCCGCCGTCAGTGTCGGGCGTCACGGTGTCGGTGACGACGCCGGCGCTGCTCCCGGTGTACAGCGCGTTCTGCGGATGCCGGTACAGCGTGAGATCGCCGGCCTGGTCGAGGAAGCCGTCGGCGTCGTAACCGAAGCTCGTCGCCGCGCCGTTAATGGTCTCGCTGTCGATGCGAAAGTCGTCGTTGTAAATCCAGCTCACCGTGCTCGCGCCGCTTCCAAACCCGGCGCCTGTCCACGTCCGGCTGGTCATCAGCGCGCCGTCGTAACCGAAGGCGAGCGCGATACCGGATGGCCCCGTGATGCTGGCAAGTTTTCCAGTCGTTGGATGATAAACCGGATCGATAATCCCCATGCCGAGCGGCAACGTCACAAGCTCGAGGCGGCCGGTCGCAGGATCCCGCGTGTAGGAGCTGGCCGGCTCGCCGGGACGGGTCGAGCCCGTCAGCAGGTGATCCAGATTATAGGACCAGGCGGTCACCGTGGGGATGCCTCCGGCGTCGGGGGCATCCTCTGCGAGCAGCTGATCCGCAGGGGTATAATTGAAGATGTGCTCCGGCCGACCTGGTGGAGTTACCGTATGGAGCTGTCCGCCAGGGTGGTAGCTCATCTCGATGAGCTCCTCGTCGGCCCTCGTTATCTGCGTTGTCCGGCCGACCGGATCAGGAATGAACTGCTCGGTGTGAAGCAGCGGATTCGTCACGCTCGCCAGCCATCCATTCTCGTATGTGTAAGTCCAGGTCCTCGATCCCTGGTAGAAGGTATGCAGCCGACCATCCGGATAGTACGTGAAGCCAACCGGAGAGATCCCGGGGAGCGCGATGCTTCCAACTCGACCCTGCGGCGTCAGCGTGGTCGTCACGCTCCGTCCTGACGGCAACGTGGAGACCACGGTGCTCGTGGCTTTATTGAACAGCCGCGTGAACGACCGCCCGTTGATCGTGACCGCATCGGTCATCGACGAGACGCTCAGCGAGTCCTTGGGATCCGACAGCGTCACGGAGCGCGCCCCGGTGGTCTGCCGCGTCTTTCCGAGGGGCGTCGTGATCGTCTCCTTGCTGAGGATGGGCGCCTGCATGCCGAAGCGAGGGTCTCCCGTGACCTCGACGGAGACCACCGTGCCGTCGGGCGCCGTGACCGTCCTGGTCCCGCTCGTGCTGATCTGCTCCACGGTCGACAGGCCGTCCGACCCGGTGCGGATGCGTTGCTTGCTTCCGTCCGGGAGCGTCGCGACCTCGTACCCCCGGGTCAACCCCATCGCGGTCGTGATCGTCACGCGGTGCCCCGAGGCCGTCTCGGTCCGGCTGAGCTGCTTATAGCCACCCGCCGGATCGGAGTCCCTGACGAGGCGTCCTTCCGCGTCAAACTCGAACTCGTGCACCCGGCCGAGCGGATCCTCCAGGTCATGGATCAGCCCGCTGTTCGGGTAGTACGTGAGCGTCGTCGTTTCGTTCGCTGGATTCGTGGCCGTCCAGAGATAGCCCTCGGCGTCGATGGCGAGCGCGGTGCTTTGCCCGGTCGGCGCGACGATGGCTGTCGGGTCGCCGTCCGCGTCGCGCTGGATGGTCGTGACCTGCTGGTCGACATCGGTGATCGTGCTCAGCCGACCCGCGGCATCGTAGCCGAACTGATAGCGCACAGTGCCGAGGAGCGCGTCACGGGTGGCGAGGTGTCTGCCCTGCGGGTCGAAGATGTACACCTCGGTCCCGTCGTCGCTCGTGATGGCAATGTCGGCCGCAGTGATGCCCGGGAGCGCCACATCGATACGGTTGACGACGCCCGCGATTCCGTAGGGGGAGGCGGCGTCGAGGTACGCCAGGCTCCCGTCCGGTGCCAGTGCCAACGCCACCGGATTCCTGAGCCAGGCTGCGGTCGCCGGACTGCCGGGTCCGCCGCAGTACGAGGACCAGCACTCCGCAGGACGAGTTCCGCGTTTGCCGGCGGAGGTGGTGAGGACTCCAGAGGGTGTGATGCGGCGGATGAGCTTATCCGGGTTCAGGACGTTTCCGGACTCCGCGATGAAGTATATGCTGCCATCTGGTCCGACCGCCAATGCACCGGGAGCACCGATCGGCGCCGAGATCGCGTCCACGCCGTCGTCCGATGTGCTGCTCTCCCCATTACCTGCGATCGTGGTGATGATCCCGTTGCGATCGATCCGTCGGATCCGGTAACTTACATCGTCCAGGGTGGACCAAGCATCGGATAAGTATATGGATCCGTCTGGCCCGAGGGCTATGCCCCGGATGGCGGAGAACTGGGCCTGGACAGCGGGACCGCCGTCACCGGAACTTCCGGTAGGTGAGCTGCTCCATGAACCTGCGATCGTCGTGATGATCCCATCAGGTGCCACCTTGCGGATCATCCGATGGAACGCCAGGTACAAGCTGCCATCGTTGGACACCGCGATACCGCGAACGACCCCAAGTGCACCCAGGGGCCCCAACGGACCGGAGGAGGCAAGTGCCCCGTCGGCCGGCGGGTCACCTACGAGGCCATTGCCTGCAACGGTGGTGTGAATCCCATTGGGCGCAATCTTCCGGACGCGATAGTTATCCTTCACATAGATGCTCTCATCGGGCCCAATTGCGATTTGCTCAGGCTTGGCGAGGAGCGGCTGCGTCGCAGGCTGGTCATCTACATTGTATCCGCAGGAATGGCAAATTCCGACCGCGGTCGCAACCGAACCATCAGGAGCAACCTTGCGGAGACAGCAGTTAGTCGCATCGGAATAATAGAGGGTTCCGTCAGGAGCGAACGCGATTCCACGGGAGCTGCCGGTGATAGCGACCGCATTGGGCGAATCACCGCCATCTTCAGGTGGAGCGCCGGCGATGCGCCGGAGGCTGCGGACCATGTTGAGGCCGGTGCGATGCGAGCCGTCGCCACGGTAGAGCGTGGACGTGCTCGGGTCATAGACGTGATGAGGGCTCAAGCTGAAGCCACCGAGCGCAGACGCGCCGTTGGTCCAGGCCCCAAGCGTGCTCTCCCAGCGTCGGCTCATGGAGACCTCCTCCCGCGTGCGGCTCCCGGTGATGATCACATCGGAAGGAACCGCGAAAGACCGGGGGGCTCCACCGCCGCCGGAGCCGCCGCCGCCGGAGCCGCTGCCACCCGAGCCGCTCGACGCCGCGCCCTGCGCGGCGGGCATAAAATAGACCCCCTCGTAGACGTACTCGATGTCCACCGTGACCGGCTGCGCGCCAGGGACCACGCGCCCGAACGCGTCTTTCCCATCCCACACGAACGTGTACTTCTGGTTCGGCGAGCAGGGGCAGTCCACGCTCATATCGAACGTCTTTCCCGCCACGGTCACCTTGAAGACGATCCGCTCGAGGTTGGGGGGCACCGCCGACGTCGTCAGGGGGATCGCGAGGCGATAACGCTCCCGGTTGCCTCCTGCGGTTCGGTCGCTCTTGTAGTGAAGAGCGAATGGCGTCCCGGTGATGGGCAAACGCTCCCCGAGCGTCTGAGTTTCGCATTCGATTATGGATCCGCACTCGACGCTGGGGTCGTCGGGGTCCGAGCCCCCGCCGCCCCCGGACCCGCCGCCGCCCCCGGAGCCGCCACCACCCCCGGAGCCGCCACCACCCCCGGACCCGCCGCCACCCCCGGACCCGCCGCTGCCGCCCGAACCGTCACCGCCAGGACCAACCGGCGGCGGTGCGGCACCAGGGCCCGGGCCGAACGGCCAGTTACAGTCCCACGGCGTGAAGTGGGTGACCAGAGAGCGCCACAGGCTCGTGCCCGCCGTGTATTGCGTGGCGAGCTGCCCCAGCTCCTCGGCGCTGATCCCCAGCGCGGTTAGCGCGTTCGCGTCATCGGCGACGCCGTCGCCGTTAGCATCCACCGACGCTACCCCGCCGCTCACATCGAGGATCTCGATCACCCGCCCGTCGTTCGCCGGCACCCACGCCCCTTTTTGCGCGTCATAGTAGCCAAGCGGCACGTGCATTCCGACCGGGAAGTTCAGGAAGTTCTCGACATAGAATGGAATGGGCTGGTTGAACTCGACCTTCGTCGCCCCGGCGGCGACCGCCTCGTCGAGCCCGAGCTCCACCGCGTACGTGTATCCGGTGGTCGGCGGCAGGGTTCCCGGCATCGCCTCCGGACCGCTCGGCCCGACCGTGTACTCGGTCGCGCGCACGTGCACCTCGGCCGGTAGCGGCACAGTCATCGTCGCCCCCGGCGGTCCGCTCGGGTCCGGCACGGTCATCGTCCCCGTCGTGCCCGAGGGGAACAGCAGCGTGGCCTGACGCGTGCCGCTCTCGTCCGTCTGGACGCTCCCGCGCGCGACCTGCGCCGCGGCCACGCTCCCCAGCGCAACGGGCGTCACCACCGGATCGCTCTCGATCAGCACCACGTCGGGCGCCTCGGACCAGTGCTGCCACTGCGTGCTCACCTGCCGCTGCACCGGCAGATAGCCGGCCTTCTCATACTTCATCGTGAGCGGCAGGCCTCCCCGCACGACCAGCTCGAACGCCCCGTCGGCGCGCGTGAGCACCTGCCCGTAGCTCTCCGCGTCCCCCGCGTCGTGGTGCAGCACGCTCACCTTGACGCCCGAGATCGGGACGCCCGCTCGCGTCGCGACCTTGCCCTTGACAACCGCGACCGAGGCCGGGGCGATCGTCGCGGTCACGCCCGTCTGCGGCGCGTTCGGCCCCTGGTAGATGCAGCCCACGGCGTCGATGAGCCGCGTGGGCACCGTCGGGTCCAGCGCCGGACAGGCGACGTGCGTCACCGCGCCGGTCGCCGGGTCGCACGTGTCGATCGTGCTCGGGTCGCCGTCGTCGGTCGAGATGGGGGTGTGCAGGACGCCCAGCACCGGATCGCACGTATCGGTCGTGCACGCGTCGTTGTCATCGAGCGTGCCGGAGCAGCTCGCCGTGGTTGTGTAACACACCTCGAGGCTCGGCCGCCGGCTGACCGTCGGCTCCTCGCTGCTCGGGAAGCTGGTGGTGAGGACCGGCGCCTCCTCCAGCAGCACGCCGTGGTTCGGGACCGTGCCGGCGAGCCACGCCGCGGCGAGCGACGTCAGATCGGCCGAGCGAACCCCGGCGCCGGGCAGCGACTGGAACGACCCCGCGATCGCCGGGTCGAAGGCGCTCCCATTTCCCAGGCTCTGCCAGGTCGCCGTCGGCTCGGTCCATGGCGAGGTGATCCGGTGGACGTTGATGGTGCTGGAGCTGGTGTCATCGCGGTAGATCTGCTCGAGCCGCAGCGTCGCGGATTCGATCGTCGCCGCAGCCGGCACCGGCGAAAGATCGAAGCGGAGGACGGCGTGCCGCACGCCGAACTCGGCCAGGGTGCCCGTCCGGAGGAGCACGGTCGAGTCGCTCCAGGTCGGGAAGGTCTCCCAGATCGTCGCGTCCTCGACCGAGCCGGCCGTACCGCGCTGGATCGTGACGCAGGTCGTGTCGTCGGCGCTCGCCGCGAGCTTCGCCGTACCGCGCAGCTCCTCATCGTCCAGCGAGCCGGAGCTACATGCCCCCCCCACGAGGAGCACCAGAACGCAGCACGCGAGTCCCCACCCTCTCGATTTCACCCATCCGGATGTCATCGCTTTCCTCCGCGGGCGCGAAGGAATCAGAATGACAAGCAAATAGCAATTACAAACGACAACAGGCGAACCGGCCGCGCCCCGGAAGACACCCAATCGCCCGCCACGCAGCACGATTTCGCCCCCCTCGCCTCCGCGCCCTCTTCGACCGATCGAATTGGGTCTACCCGGATGCCGACAACTCCACTATCGTGCCACGATCCGACAACAATCCTCTGCTCGCCCCCCGGCCGTTCGCGCGGCGGGGGGGGGAGCGGGCGATCATGCATGCACGGAGGGAACCTTGCGTAATCTCACGATCGGAGACCTGAAGCTCGCCTTGCGCGACCTCCTGGACGAGAGGGCCGAGGAGCTGCGCCTGTCGGCGACAGGCAAGCTCTATGAGCCGCGGCTCAGGGCAAAGCAGAAGCAGATAGACGCCATCCCCGACGCCGCGGGCACGCAGGCGCCGCTCGCCCGGGAGCTCTCCGAGGCGGACGTCCGCCACGACGGGCTCGGGGGGGCCGTCTTCTTCCTGTGCAAGGCCATCGAGGCGCACCCGTCGCTCCCGGCGGCGATCAAGGACGCGGCGGCGGCGGCGCAGCGGACGTTCGTCCCGAGGCTCGAGGTGCTGCGCGCCCCCTATGCGGACGAGGCGTCGGCGGCGCTCGACAACCGGCCCGAGCTGGCGCGGCGCAAGGCGGAGCTCGAGGCCGTGGCCACGCCGGGCGGCGGGACCCTTCACGACTGGGTCGAGGCGTTCGTGGCGGCCGGCGACGACATCGACCGGCTCCTGCGCCGGCGCGCCACGCTCCTCGCGACGGGCGAGAGCGCCGCGGCCACCGGGCCGCTGCGCAACGCCGCGGTGGGGCTCCTGGGTCGCTTCCGGGACGCGCTCCGGGACGAGATCCAGGAGGAGGGCAGCGCGCTGCCGGCGGACCACGAGGCGCGGCTCTTCGCGTACATCGACAAGCTGAACGCCGACCGCGAGCGCGCCGCGCGCGGGCGCGCCGCCCCGGGGCCGGCCGCCCCCGCGGAGGCCGCACCGGCTGCGGCGGCTGCCCCCCCCGCGCCGACCACCCCACCCGCGGCGGCCGCCGAGCCGCCGGCCTCACCCGTCGCGCCCGCCGCCCCCGAGCTGTAGCCAGCATCCCGGCGCCCGCGAGATGCCGGGGGACCTGCGCGCCAGGGCCCTCGGCATGTCTCGACCTACCCGCCGCCTGCCCGGCCATGCCCCGCCCAGATCCCGACCTACCCGCCGCCTGCCCGGCCACGCACCCACCCAGATCCCGACCTACCCGCCGCCTGCCCGGCCACGCACCCGCCCAGATCCCGACCTACCCGCCGCCTGCCCGACCACGCACCCGCCCAGATCCCGACCTACCCGCCGCCTGCCCGGCCACGCACCCGCCCAGATCCGGACCTCCCCGCCGCCTGCCGAGCCACACCCCCGCCCACGTCCTCGGCGCCTCGGCGGTCCAAAATTCCGTGCCTTTCAGGCAGGTTCCACCCGCTTGTCGCTCTAGGATGCCCCCGTGTCCGTGACCCCGCAGCAGGGCAACTTCGTGCGCGTGCGCTCGCGCCTCTACCTCGTCGACCAGGTCGCGCAGGACGCGCCCGACGAGGACGCCGTCGTCCACCTCTCGTGCCTCGACGACGACGCGCAGGGCGCCCGGCTCTCCGTCCTCTGGCAGAGCGAGGTCGACGCGCGGATCGTCGACGCCGCGAGCTTTCGCGAGGTCGCCGCCCGCGGGCTCGACGCGCCGCGCACGTTCGCCGCGTACCTGAACGCGCAGCGGTGGCACTGCGTCACCTCCACGCGGCCGCGGCTGTTCCAGGCGCCGCACCGCGCCGGCATCGAGCTGCACGCCTACCAGCTCGAGCCGCTCCGCAAGGCGCTCCTCCTCCCGCGCGTCAACCTCTTCATCGCCGACGACGTCGGGCTCGGCAAGACCATCGAGGCCGGGCTCATCCTCCGCGAGCTCCTCATGCGCCAGCGCGTGCGCCGCGTCGTCGTCGTGGCGCCGCCCTCCGTGGTCGTCCAGTGGCGCGACGAGCTCGAGTCCCGCTTCGGCCTCTCCTTCGTGATCCTCGACCGCGCCTTCGTCGCGAAGAAGCGCCGGGAGCGCGGCTACTCGGTCAACCCGTGGCTGACCCACAACCTGTTCATCGTCTCCCACGCCCTCGTCCGCGACGAGGCGTACGTCGCGCCGCTCCGCGCCTGCCTGCAGAAGGACGGCGGCGGCTCGATGATGATCCTCGACGAGGCGCACAACGCCGCGCCCGCGAGCGGCGCGAAGTACGCCGTCGACTCCAAGCTCACCGGCGCGGTGCGCGAGCTGGCCGAGCTCTTCGAGCACCGCCTCTTCCTCTCGGCGACGCCCCACAACGGGCACTCGAACAGCTTCACCGCCCTGCTCGAGATCCTCGACCCGCAGCGCTTCACGCGCGGCATCCCGCTCGAGGAGCCGCAGCGGCAGCTCGAGCCGATCATGGTGCGCCGCCTCAAGTCCGACCTCCGCGAGGTGAAGGTCGCGTTCCCCCGGCGCGAGGTGAAGCAGATCACCCTCGACGGCCTGCCGGACGACGCGCCGGAGCTCGTCCTCTCGCGCATGCTCGAGCAGTACCGCGAGCTGCGCGCGCGCCGGCTCGCGCGCGCGTCGCGGAGCGCGCAGGCGGCGGCCGGGCTCCTCGACATCTCGCTGCAAAAGCGGCTCCTCTCCTCGATCGAGGCGCTCCGCTGCACGCTGCTCGCCCACCGCGACGCGCTCCGCAAGGCGCGCGAGAAGAAGCAGAAGGAGCAGGGCGCCAGGCCCCCCGCGCCGGTCCGCGAGGAGCGGCTCGACCTCCTGCGCGAGGCGCCGGGCGCCGACGACGAGCGGGCCGGCGTCGGCGAGGACGAGCTGCGGCGCGAGGAGCGCGCGCAGGTCGAGGCCGCGACGCGCGCGTCCAGCGAGGCGACCGAGGCCGAGGAGCTCGCGCTGCTCGACCGCATGATCGAGGTCGCCGAGGCGCACGCGAGCGCGCCCGACGCGCGGATCGAGCGCCTCCTCTCCTGGATCCGGGAGAACCTCTGCCCGGACCTCCCCGCGCGCGGGGAGAAGCCCGCGAGGCCCGCCCGCTGGCTCGACCGCTGCAAGGGGCGGGAGCACGCCGCGCGCGTCCTGATCTTCACCGAGTACACCGACACCAAGCGCTACCTGGAGCAGCAGCTCGGGGCCGCGCTCGCCTCCACCGACCGCGGCGAGGAGCGCGTCGAGGTCTTCCACGGCGAGATCGCCGACGAGGCCAAGCGCGAGGAGATCAAGCGCGCCTTCAACGGCGATCCGGCCGAGCACCCGGTGCGCGTCCTCATCGCCACCGACGCCGCGCGGGAGGGCGTCAACCTCCAGAGCCGCTGCGCGGACCTCTTCCACTTCGACGTCCCGTGGAACCCGAGCCGCATGGAGCAGCGCAACGGGCGCATCGACCGCAAGCTGCAGCGCGAGGAGGTGGTGACCTGCCACTACTTCCTGTTCGCGCAGCGCGCCGAGGATCGCGTGCTCGAGGTGCTCGTCCAGAAGACGAGCACGATCCAGAAGGAGCTCGGCAGCCTGGGGGCGGTCGTCGAGGGGGAGCTCCTGCGCCTGCTCTCCAGGGGCATCCCGCTGCGGCAGGCGGCGGCGCTCTGCGGGAAGATCGGCGCGGTGAAGGGGGCGCCCGCCCCCGAAGAGCTCGAGGCCTCGCGCGAGCGGCGCGCGCCGCTCGAGAAGCAGCTCGCCACGCTCCGCCAGCTCCTCGAGGAGTCGCGCGTGCACCTCGGCCTCCGCGGCGGGGACCTGGAGCGCGCCCTCTCCGAGGCGCTCCGGCTGCTCGGCGCCGAGCCGCTGCGGGCCCTCGACCCCGCGCGCGACCGGCTCCCCTCGGGCAAGCCGGCGCCGCCCGGCGCGTACGCCTTCCCGGCGCTGGACCGGCTGCCCGGCGCCGACCCGGGCTGGGCCGAGCTCCTCGACGCGCTCCGCGCGCCCGAGCGGCCGCGCGACGTCGACCTCCGGGCGTGGCGCCGGGAGGCGACGCTCCGGCCCGTCGTCTTCGCGGACACCGGCGCGCTCGGCGCCGAGGTCGTCCACCTCCACCTGGAGCACCGGATCGTCCAGCGCCTGCTCGGGCGGTTCCGGTCCCAGGGGTTCCTCCACCACGATCTCTCGCGCGCGACCGCCGTCATCACCGACGAGGCCGAGCCGAAGGTCGTGCTGCTCGGGCGCCTCGGCCTGTACGGGGACCACGCCTCCCGGTTGCACGAGGAGGTCATCCTGGCGGCCGCGCCCTGGGTCGCGCCCGTGGTGCGCAAGACCAGGCTGCGCGGGATGGGGCTCGACCACCACGACGCGATCCTGCGGCAGATGGGCGACGCGCTCGCGCGCGGGGAGCGCCCGCACGACAGGGTGCGGGAGGACCTGTCGGCCGCCGCCGAGCGCGACGTCGAGGAGCTCTTGCCGCTGCTCGTCCAGCGCGGCGAGTCCGCGGGCAAGCGCGCCGAGGAGGAGCTCGCCAAGCGCGCGGCGAAGGAGGCGGCCGACATCCGCAAGGTGCTCGAGGCGCAGCGCGCGCGCATCCGGAAGCACCACGACGAGCCCCAGCAGGAGCTCCAGTTCACCGATCTCGAGCGGCGCCAGCTCGCGTCCGAGCGCGCCTTCTGGGAGGCGCGCCTGCGCACCATCGAGGCCGAGATCACGTCGGAGCCGCGGCGCATCGAGCGCGCCTACCAGGTGCGGGCGCGCCGGCTCGATCCGCTCGGGCTCGTCTACCTCTGGCCGAGGACAGGCTGATGGCAAGCAGCACGACCGCCGCCCACAACCGCGATCTCCAGGCCCACAAGACGTGGCTCGGCCTCCTCGAGGGCCAGCGCGTGGGCGTCGTCGTCACGCCGCCCGCCCTGGTCGCGGCGCAGGCGTACGCGAACACCGACGTCATCCCCGCGCAGGACGCGCTGCTCGCGCTCCTGACCGACAGGCCGCGCGACCTCCGCGACGCCATCGCCGATCGCTGGGGGCAGAGCGGCGACGTGGTCCTCACGCGGCTCGGCCCCTTCTGCGAGGCGGTGCTCGGCTGGCGGCCGGACGACCTCCGCCCGGTCGCGCCGGACGACGCGCGCTGGTCGGTGCACCTCCGGGAGCAGCGCGAGACGCTCTCGCCGACGCACGTCGTGATGGACCCCGACGCCCGCGGCGAGCAGCCCGCCCCGATGATCCTCGTCCGCGAGGAGCCGACGAACACCGACCTCGACGCGCTGCCGCCCGAGCGCGAGGACGGCGGCGGGTGGCGCGCGAGCCCAGAGACGCGCTTCGAGCGGCTGCTGCGCGACACCGGGGTCCCGATCGGCATCCTCTTCAACGGGGCCAGCCTCCGGCTGGTGTACGCGCCGCGCGCGGAGACGCCGGGGCACCTCACGTTCTCCGTGCGGGCGATGTGCGAGGTCGGCGGGCGCCCCCTCCTCGCCGGCCTGGTGATGCTGCTGCACGAGAGCCGGCTCTTCACCGGCCCGAGGGCGCAGCGGCTGCCGGCGATCCTGGCCGAGAGCCGCAAGTACCAGAGCACCGTCTCGACCCAGCTCGCCGGGCAGGTGCTCGATGCGCTCCACGCGCTGGTGCGCGGGTTCCAGGCGGCGAACGAGGTCGACCCGCGCGGGCGCGGCGAGCTGCTGCGCGAGGTGATGGCCGAGGACCGCGCCCAGGTGTACGGCGGGCTGCTCACCACGCTGATGCGCCTGGTCTTCGTGCTCTACGCCGAGGACCGCGAGCTCCTGCCCGCGGGCGGGATCTACCCCGGGAGCTACTCGGTCACGGGGCTGTTCGAGCGGCTGCGCGAGGACGCGGGCCGGCACCCCGACACGATGCACGCGCGGTACGGGGCGTGGGCGCAGCTCCTCACGCTGTTCCGGGTGCTGCACGACGGCGCGCACGCCCGGGAGATGCGGCTCCCGGCGCGCGCGGGGCGCCTCTTCGACCCCGACGTGTACCCGTTCCTCGAGGGGCGCGCCCACGGGACGCGCCGGGCGAAGGGCGAGCGGATCACGCCGCCGCTGGTGTCGGACGGGGTGATCTACGAGGTCCTCGGGCTCTTGCTGTACCTCGACGGGGACCGGCTCTCGTACCGGGCGCTCGAGGTCGAGCAGATCGGCTCGGTCTACGAGGCGATGATGGGGTTCACGCTCGAGCAGGCCACGGGGCGCTCGATCGCGGTCCTGCCGCACCACGTGGTGATCGACCTGGAGGAGGCGCTCGCGCTGCCCGAGGCGGCGCGGGACAGGCGGCTCGCCGACGCCGGCTGCAAGCTCGCCGACGCCGCGCAGAAGGCGTGGAGGACGGCGAGGACCGAGGCGGCGCTGCTGGCCGCGCTCGGCCGCAAGGTGTCGCCGCGGACGCCGGACGTGCTGCCGCAGGGGGCGCTCTACCTGCAGCCCACCGAGGAGCGGCGGCGGTCGGGGAGCCACTACACGCCGCGCGAGCTGACCGAGCCGATCGTGCGGACCACCCTTCAGCCGCAGCTCGACGCGCTCGCCGGGGGGAAGACGCCGCGGGCGGAGCAGATCCTCGCCCTCAAGGTGTGCGACCCGGCGATGGGCTCGGGCGCGTTCCTGGTCGAGTCGTGCCGCTTCCTCGCGGCCGCGCTCGACGCGGCGTGGGGCGAGCACGGGGATGCCCCGGGGATCCCCCCGGACGAGGACCGCGAGCTCCACGCGCGCCGGCTGGTCGCGCAGCGGTGCCTGTACGGCGTCGACAAGAACCCGTTCGCGGTCGACCTGGCCAAGCTGTCGCTGTGGCTGTTCACGCTCGCCAAGGACCACCCGTTCACGTTCCTGGACCACGCCCTCCGGCAGGGGGACTCGCTGGTCGGGCTGTCGAAGGAGCAGATCGCGTGCTTCGACTGGAAGGACACGGGCAAGCCGTCGCTCCTGCTCCGGCCGCGCCTCGCGACCGTGCTGAAGGCGGTGGAGCAGAAGCGCGCGGAGATCCACGCGCTCGGCGACTCGACCGACGTGGCGGAGAAGTCGCGGCTGCTCGGCGATGCGGAGGACCTGGTCGCCGACGTGCGGGCGATCGCGGACCTGGCGGTGCTGGCGTTCTTCTCCGAGAAGAAGGACGCGGCGCGGGAGAAGCACAGGAAGCGGCTGGGAGATACCGTGGTGGAGCCGTTCCTGTCCGGGCGGCTCGCGGCGCACACGCTCCGCGAGCAGGCGGATGGGCTGAAAACGCTCACGCCGCCGGTGACGCCGTTCCACTGGGAGCTGGAGTTCCCGGAGGTGTTCGCGCGGGAGAACCCGGGGTTCGATGCGTTCGTGGGGAACCCGCCGTTCGCGGGGAAGAACACACTGCTCGCCACCGGCGGCCCGTTCATCGTTGACTGGCTCAAGACGTTGCACGAGGGGTCGCACGGGAACGCCGATCTGGTCGCCCACTTCTTCCGGCGGGCGTTCTCGATGCTCAGGCGCACGGGCACGTTCGGACTCATCGCGACGAACACCATTGCTCAAGGTGATACGAGGGCGACAGGGCTGCGCTGGATCGTGCTGCATGGCGGGGCCATCTACGCCGCCAAGCGCAGATACAAGTGGCCGGGAGCCGCCGCGGTGATTGTGAGTGTGGTCCATATACAGCGCGGAGGGATCGCGCTGACGCCGGAGCTCGATGGCAAGGCGGTGCCTCGCATCTCGGCGTTCCTGGTTGCCAACGAGGTTGACGACGATCCTGCCCCGCTCGCCGCGAATCAGGGACGCAGTTTTATAGGAAGTTATGTACTCGGCATGGGCTTCACCTTCGATGACACGGAAAAGAAAAAGCGTGCCAACAGCCTCGCCGAAATGAAGCGCTTGATCGAGAAGAATCCACGCAATGCGGAGCGAATCTTCCCCTACCTCGGCGGCGAGGAGCTCAACGCGAGCCCCACGCAGTCGCACCGCCGGTATGTCATCAACTTCGGCCAGATGACCGAGGAAGATGCACGACGGTGGCCGGACTTGATGGAGATTATCGAGCGCAAGGTTAAGCCTGAGCGCATGAAGAACAAACGCGAAGTGCGACGCCGCTTCTGGTGGCGCTTCGGAGAGCCCGCACCCGCGCTCTACACGGCGGTTCGTGACATGCCGCACGTTCTTGCGGTGGCACGAACGAGCAAGAATCTTGGCTTCGCACTGTTACCGTCGAGCATAGTCTTCAGCGAAAACATCGTTGTCATTGCGTATGGCGCTCAGGCGTTCCCGCTCGTGCAATCACGCACTCACGAGGCATGGGTTCGGTTCACTTCGTCAACGTTGGAGGACCGACAGGGGTATCGTTCCTCCGATTGCTTCGAGACCTTCCCCTTCCCCGAAGGCTGGGAATCCAACCCCGCGCTCGAGGCGACCGGCAAGGCCTACCACGAGTTCCGCGCCGCCCTCATGGTGAAGAACAACGAGGGCATGACAAAGACCTACAACCGCTTCCACGACCCCGACGAGCGCTCCCCCGAGATCCTGAAGCTCCGCGCGCTCCACGCCGAGATGGACCGCGCGGTGCTCGACGCCTACGGCTGGCAGGACGTGCCGACCGCCTGCGAGTTCCTCCTCGATCACGACGACGGGGACGAGGACGACGACGAGGGCGGCAAGAAGCGAAAGCGGAAGCCCTACCGCTACCGCTGGCCCGACGAGGTGCGCGACGAGGTCCTGGCCCGGCTGATCGAGCTCAACCGCGCCCGCGCCGAGGACGAGCGCAGGCGCGGGGTGGCGGTGGCGCGCGACGCGCGCACACTGGACGACGAGGAGGACGGCGATGGCGACGACTGAGGCAGGCGCGCCCCGCACGCGCGGAAGCGCGCACCCCCTGCTCACCCGGGAGCGCCATGCTTAGACGGCTGGAGCTCGACGGCATCGGTCCGGCCGACAAGCTCACGTTCGGGCCGCTCGCCCCCCGGCTGAACCTCGTCACCGGCGACAACGGCCTCGGCAAGTCGTTCCTCCTCGATCTCTCCTGGTGGGCGCTCACGCGGACCTGGCCGCAGTACCCGGCCGTCCCCAGGCGGCCCGACGCGTCCATCGGGTTCGCCTTCGACGGCCTCAAGGGGCTCACCGAGGACGTGTCCCCCTGGATCCCGAAGGCCCAGGACTGGAAGCGCAAGCGAGGGCGGCCGTCGAACCCAGGCCTCGTCCTCTACGCGCGCTCGGACGGGGCGTTCTCGGTCTGGGACCCCGCGAAGAACTACCGCCTTTACCGCGGCGCGGACGGCAGCGAGCGGGAGATGCTGCCCGCCTACCACTTCACGCCGGGTCAGGTCTTCGACGAGCTCCGCGCCGGGGACAACCAGGTGGTCTGCCGGGGATTGCTCGACGACTGGACGCGGTGGCAGCAGTCCAACGACCCACGCTTCGCGATGCTCTCCCGGATGCTCGCGGCGCTGTCCGAGGATCCGGAGCGGCCCATGGAGGCCGGCAAGCCCACACGGCCCTTCCTGGAGGACGTCCGCGATGTCCCCACCATCAAGATGCCTTACGGCGACGAGGTCCCGGTGATCTTCGCCGCGGCCGGGATGCAGCGCATGCTCAAGCTGGCCTACCTGCTCACCTGGGCGTTCTCGGAGCACGAGGAGGCGGCGCGGCGGCAGGCCCTCCCGCTCTCGGAGCAGGTCATCCTGCTCATCGACGAGCCCGAGACGCACCTCCACCCGAGGTGGCAGCGGGCGGTGCTCCCGGGGCTGCTGAAGACGATCGCCGCATGGGGCGCCCATGCGCCGATCGTCCAGGTGATCGCCGCAACGCACGCTCCGCTGGTGCTCGCGTCGGTGGAGCCGCTGTTCCATCCCGAGGACGACGCGCTCTGGAGGCTCGAGTTCGTGGACGGCGCGGTGCAGATCGCGCGGGACTCGCTGCAAGCCAGGTGAGCGCGTTCGCTTCACGCGCAGCGCGCAAGCCGTACCTGATCGACGATGGCGTCAGCGTACCCGGCGCGGAAGCTCGGACGCACCGAGCATCCACCGCTCAAGGTACGGGCGGACGACAGAGCGGGTGCTCCCAGTCGTCGACGATCCGCTCGTGCTCGCCCCCGCGCGAGGGCAAGACCTCGACGTGCCCGTTCAGGTAGAGCTTGACGACCACCGTCCCCGCGCACGGGACCTCGAGACGACCCTTCTCGACCTGACCGCGCCTGTCGGTCAGGTGCCGGTACTGCGGCTCCGTCCACTGGTGCTGCTCGGTGATCACCCGGCGCCGCAGCGCCGCGAGCTCGACGGGATCACGCTCCATCCGGCCGTCGGTCCCGGGGACCTCGAGGGGACCGTGGCACCGCGCCGTCACCTGCGTGCAGAGCAGGCGACAAGGGCCTCCTCCGGTGATCGGCTTCACCCAGGGCTCCATCGGGTGACCATGAGCGTTGTTGGTGCCCACCGAGATCAGCGCCGTCGGGGCCCCCACGTCGTTGTAGAGGCGATCCACGCTCCAGCCCACGGGGGTGCCGCCGTCGTTCAGGGCACCGCCGTGGTGCGGGATCCGGAAGGCCTCTGCTTTCAGCTCCTCCGGGGGCAGCTCGCTCCAGGACAGGAGCGGCGCATCCCCGCCGATCAGCATGGCGCTCGGACCGGCCTGGACGCGCAGGATGGAGGAGTAACGGTTCGCCTCCTCCCACTCCCCCTCGCGTTCGCGCCGGATCACCTGTCCGTGCCGCGGAGCGAGCAGGGTGACGGACCAGCCGGGTCCGCTCACCAGGTGTCTCCGGTCCCTCGTGTTCGGAAGGAGCTCCCAGCGGCGGCGGCGCGCCCCCTGGTCGCGGCTCTGCTCTTCCGCGTAATCGAGCAGCGCCTTCGCTCGCTTCGCATCGTCGTGATCGACGCCGACGTCGCGATCCGTGGACAGGTAGACGCCCTCGATGGGCCTCGTCCAGCCCCGGAGGAACTGGAGCGCACCCGCGATGTGATCCTGGTCCAGGTGACTCAGCACGAACGCCGCGATCGCCGGTGTGTTCCAGCCGTCCAGGACCTTGCGCAGCACGTGATCGTCGGCGCAGTCGAAGATCACGACGCGGTCGTCCGGCAGCAGGACGACCGTGCAATCGCCCTGCCCGACGTCGAGCATGTAGACAGCGAGGCGATCGTTCAAGCGGCGTCCCCGGACATGCGGGCGAGCAGCGCGATCAGCGAGCCGGCGTCGCGGCCGCTGCCCGCCGGCTCGAGCCTCGTCGCCGGGCCGGACGGCGCGCCGTCGCGGTGGACGGGCACCCGCGCGAGGTAAAGCCCCTCGGCGCTCTCGGGCAGCAGCGCCTCGGGGAGCTCGATCCGGGGCAGGTGCCGCATCGTCGGGACGAGCTCCCTGCCCGCGACCCGCCCCACGATCCAGCGCTCCGCCGCGTGTTCGAGGCCGATATCGCTGTTCAGCACGTCGACGATCGAGAGCAGGCGCCCCTTGAGACGCACGTCCTTCGCCCCGAGGTTCGAGGAAGGGGTCGAGACGAGCCGGCGCGTCTCGTGCGCGATGTGGCGTGCCAGCGCCTCGATCGCGGCGCGGGGCTGCGCCGCGTGGACCTCCTTCGCGAGCCCGCGCAAGCGCGCCGCCCAGGTCCCTCCCGCCTTCCGCACGTCGATCGCCGCCGGGGCGTGGAACACGAGGAGCCCCTCGGTGTCCCCTTGCCCCGCGCGAAACGGCAGCTCGCGCACAGGGAGCCCGCTCTCCCAGCGGCGCAGCAGCGCCCGGCAGCCGTCGGCGACCTCGGGGAACAGGTCCACCGACTTGTCGAGGACGGGCTCGATCAGCTCGAGCGACAGCAGCGGCAGCTCGGCGTGCAGCGCCGTCGCGGCGGGGCGGACCCGGAGCAGCTCTTCACGGCGCGGGTGCGGCTCCACGCGCGCGGACGCCTCCTCCACCGCCTGCATCGCCTCGATCGGACGGCCGAGGCGCACAAGGGTCTCGATGAGGCGCTGGTGCCAGAGCGCGTTCTCGGGCCACTCCGCGACCGCCTGCCGGTACTCCGCGAGGCACGTCGCGCCGTCGAGCATGCCCGCGAGGGCGCCGTCCCGGCTCCGGTAGTGGCGCACGTAGGAGAGGAGCCGGCGCCCGAACCGGTCGCCCGTGCTCCAGGGGCCCGACTGCATCATGCGCAGGAGCCCGTCGTACTGGCGCCAGGCCTCCGCGTGCCGCTCGTCCAGGCTGGTGCGTCGGGCGAGCTCGACAAGCCCGTGCACGTGGAGCGCGGCGGTGTGCTCGGCGCGGCTCATGTCTCCCAGCTCGACGAAGAGGGCGTGCGCCCGCAGCACCCGGGACGCCTGCTCGGGCGCGAGGCTGCGCACGTCGTTGACCGGCGCGAGGAGCGCGTGGGCCACCGCGGGCAGCAGCTCCTCCCGCTCCTTCGGGGTCAGCGCGCGGACCGCGCCGGCGTCGGCCAGCGCCGGGAGGAGGGAGAGCGCGCCGGACCGCTCCTCGACGAGCTTGAGCTCGCAGAGCCTATCGAGCGTGGAGCGCTCCTCCACGAGCAGCCCTGGCTCGGCCGGGGTGGCGCCCGCGCGCCCGTCGAGCAGGGGCTCGATCGCGTCGCGCGGGACCTCGCCGAGCGCACCCACGAGCGAGAGCACCCGCTGCCAGGACGGCGGCGCGCTCGACTGGAACGCCTCCCCGAGGCCCTGGAGCAGGCCGAGGACCGTCGCCTCGTCCTCCTCCGCCTGCTCGACGAGATCGTTGAACGCGGAGGCCGGCAGCAGCGGAATCAGCGCGCGCGCGAGCGTAAGGACCGCCGGGTTGCCCTTCGCGAGCCTCCCCAGGGTGGGCCAGTTGCGATAGCCGCTCTCGGCCTCCTCGAGCCGGATGGGCCAGTCGCCGGGGGCGGCATGCGCGCAGGTCGACTCGACGCCCTGGGGGTGCCTCCTCCCGACGAGGAACGTCGGAGAGCGCTCGAGGCGGCCTCGCAGCCAGTCGAGCACCACCTGCTTCTCGTCCTGCCAGAGGCTCGCCGCCGGATCGTCCAGGCTCGGCGCCCCGGGGAGCAGGGCGTCGGCGCCATCCACGACGAACGGGTGCCCGTTCACGGCCCGATCGGCGATGTGGAGGCTGGCCTCGATTCCCTCGCTCCGGAACGCCTCGAGGAGCGGCCTGCCGTCGGGGCCGAGCTGCCGGGCCAGATCCGAGGCGAAGCGCTGGCCGAGCAGCGGGCCCGAGGCCACGTCGACCCGGATGCCCTCGCGCACCGCGGTGCGCACGGCGTGCGACTTCCCCGTACCCATGGGCCCGAAGATCCAGCCCCCGCGCTTCTGGCCGAGGCGTTCTCCGACCCACCGGGTCGTGGGGACCGGCACGTCGCGCGTTTCGAACCTGAAAATCAACGGGACCTCGCCCTGGCAAAGTACCCGCGGGCGGCAGGGCCTTCAACGTCGTTCGAGCCCGCGCTCCGGCCCACGGGCGACGGCGCCTGGACGCGGGCTTTCCGGTGGACATAACTCGGCCGATTCTTCTAGTACTTTCTATTCTGCGGGTCCCGGCTTCATTCCGTGGGTTCGCGCGGCGGATCGCGATCGACCGCGTGCGCGCCGGGGAACGAGCGGGACCGCAGGCCGGCGGGGGCGCGCCGCGCGATCGCGCCGGGGGACGACGAGGAGGACGCCGATGCCGACGACGGAAGGGACGAAGCGCACCGAGCCGGTGCAGGTCCGCGATCACCTCGTGGAGGTCCTCGGGCGCGATCTCGTGGGGGCCGAGCCGGACGAGGTGCTCTCCGTGGCGCCGTCCCGCTGGTACCTGACGGGGTTCCTGGTGCCGCGGGAGGCGCCCATCGAGGTGCGCGAGGATCCGGAGCCGGACGAGGAGCTCGCGAGCGTGGAAGGCGAAGACGGGGACGACGCGGCGCCCCCGGAGGTCGCCTCGGCGCGCAAGGCGTTCTTCCCGTCGTCGATCGGGCTGAGCGTGCTCGTCCCGGCGGCGACCCGCGCGCTGTCGGTGCGGGCCACGTGGGGCGAGTACGCGCGCGAGGACGGGTCGGTCCGCCCCGCGCCGCAGGGCGAAGGGGCCGAGTCGCAGGCGCCGGCTCGCCCGCAGGAGCGCTGGCGGCGATCGCCCCGGGAGGTCGCGCAGGCGTTCGCGCTCCCGCCGACCGGAAAGGTGGCGTATCCGCTCGCCGACGGCGTGAACCTGGTCGTCTCGGTGCGGCGCGTGCCGGCGGGCGCCGGCGTCGACGAGGGGGCGCGCGCCGTCTCGGCGTTCCTCGTGAACGACAAGGAGCTGTCCGAGCGCGCGCCCAAGGACCAGGCGTTCCTCTTCCAGGCGAGGCTCGAGCTCCACACGGAGGAGCGGTTCCTCCCGCGCCCGAACGTCCGAGGGCAGAACGGGAACGACCCCGACGAGCAGATCGCAGAGCTCCAGTACCGCAATGTCTACGAGCACGCGGTCGGGCACGGCGTCGCGGCCGAGGCCGCCGTCGTCGAGGGGCAGGCGTGCAGGCGCGTGTGGACCACCTGGCTGCCGACCGCGGAGGTCGAGAAGGTGGTGCCCGGCGACGTCATGGGGGTGGAGCTCGGGATGGAGGCGCTCGCCGACGCCGGGTCGGCGGCCGAGGTGCGGGCGATGCTCGCGGAGCTCCCGGCCAGGTACGCGCAGTGGATCGAGGACCAGGCGAGGACGCCGGTCGACGAGCACCAGCGCGAGGTGCTGGCCGGGCTGCTCGACGCGGCCGACACGGTGCGGCGCCGGATGATCGACGGCCTGGCCGCGCTCGACGACCCCGACGTGCTCCTGGCCTTCCGCCTCGCGAACCGGGCGATGGCGCGCGCCGCGCGGGCGCGGGACACCGAGAAGAAGAACGGTCCCCCCACGTGGCGGCCGTTCCAGCTCGCGTTCCTGCTGATCAACCTCCGCGCGATGCACGAGCCGGCGCACCACGACCGCGCCGTCATCGACCTGCTCTTCTTCCCGACGGGCGGCGGCAAGACCGAGGCCTACCTCGGGCTCGCGGCGTTCACCCTGGTCCTGCGCCGGCTGCGGAGCGGCGGGGTCGCGGGGGCGGGCGTCAGCGTGGTCATGCGCTACACGCTGCGGCTCCTGACGCTCGACCAGCTCGGCCGCGCCGCCGCGCTCGTGTGCGCCCTCGAGCTCGAGCGGCAGGAGCGCGCCAGGAAGGGGGACACGAGGCTCGGCGCGTGGCCGTTCGAGATCGGCCTCTGGGTCGGCAAGGGCGCGACCCCGAACCGGATGGGCTCCGAGAAGGATTACGACCCGACGACGGCGCGGATGAAGGTCAATGCGTACCAGCAGGCCTCGGACAGGCATCCTTCGCCGATCCCGATCGAGAAGTGCCCCTGGTGCGACAGGAAGTTCGTCCCGAGCTCGTTCCGGCTGACGCCGACCCCTGCCCGCCCGCAGAACCTCGAGGTCTACTGCGCAAACCGCGATTGCGCGTTCTCCGGCGAGCGCGCGCTCCCGATCCTGACCGTCGACGAGCCGATCTACCGTCGGCTGCCGTGCTTCCTCATCGCGACCGTCGACAAGTTCGCGCAGTTGCCGTGGGTCGGCCGGACGGGCGCGCTCTTCGGCAGGGTCGACCGGCACGACAAGGCCGGGTTCTACGGCCCCTGCGATCCCGGGATCGGGCGCCCGATCGAGGGGGGTCAGCTCGCGCCGCCCGACCTCGTGATCCAGGACGAGCTCCACCTCATCTCGGGCCCGCTCGGCACCATGGTCGGGCTCTACGAGACGGCGATCGACGTGCTCTGCGAGCGCCCCGCGGCGGGCAAGGCGTTCGGCCCGAAGATCGTCGCCTCGACCGCGACCGTGCGGCGCGCGGAGGCGCAGATCAAGGCGCTCTTCGGCCGCTCGGCGGTCACGATCTTCCCGCCGCCAGGCCCGGACCGCCGCGACTCGTTCTTCGCGCGCACGGTGCCCGCGACCGAGCGGCACGCGCGGAAGTACGTGGGTGTCGCCGCCCCCGGCCGGAGCGTGAAGGTGGCCCTGCTGCGCGTCTACCTCGCGCTCCTCGCGGCCGGAAAGAGGGCGTACGACGAGTCCGGGCTCGCCGCCGACCCGTACACGACGCTCGTCGGCTACTTCAACAGCCTGCGCGAGCTCGGCGGGAGCCGCCGGATCGTGGAGGACGAGGTCACCTCCCGCGTCCGCGGCTACGACACGCGCCGGCGCGTCGGAGAGGAGGCCGGCGATTTCGCGGCGCGCTCGCTCGGCGAGCCGGTCGAGCTCACCAGCCGCGAGCCGACGCACCGCGTCGCGAACGCGAAGGACCGCCTCGCGTGCGCGATGGACAGGCCCGAGCACGTCGATGTCGCGCTCGCGACGAACATGATCTCGGTCGGCCTCGACATCCAGCGCCTGGGCCTGATGGTCGTGTTCGGGCAGCCCAAGACGACCGCCGAGTACATCCAGGCGACGAGCCGCGTCGGCCGCGACGACAGGAGGCCTGGGCTCGTCGTCACGCTGCTCAACTGCCACAAGCCGCGGGACCGCTCACACTTCGAGCGATTCAACGCGTACCACGCGTCGTTCTACCGTGCGGTCGAGGCGACGAGCGTCACGCCGTTCTCGCCGCGCGCGATCGACCGCGGGATCGCGGCCGTCACCGTGGCGCTCGCGCGCCTGAGCGTCCCCGAGCTGACGCCGCCGCGCGGGGCCGAGGAGATCGGCAAGGGCGCGCTGCGCGAGGCCGTGAGCCGCATCCCGCGGCGCCTCGGCGCGCGGGCGGCACAGGCGCACGTCGACAAGGACGAGGCGCCCGAGATCGGGCGCAGGGTGGAAAAGCGGACGAGCGATCTGCTCGACTCCTGGCAGCGCACCGTCGAGAAGAACCACGCTGTCAGCGCCGGTCTCCAGTACCAGCGCGAGGAGCCCGCTCACCCGAACCTGCTGCGCGATCCGCTCGAGCCCGAGCCGGACGATCGCGATCTGCGGAAGTTCAAGGCGCAGCGCTCGCTGCGTGACGTCGAGCCCAGCGTGGATGTGTACCTGAGAAAGCCCGGCGGACGCCGGCAGGAGGACGGCTGATGGCAGCGCGCAGGCCGCGTTCGAGCGGCTCTCCCAGGGGGAGGATCCGCCCCGAGGGGCAGGTCCGCAGGAGCCAGGTGCTGACGACCTTCGGGCCCGGCGCGCTCGTCGACTTCCCGAAGCACGCCGCCATCATGGGTGGGCTCGAGTCGTGGGGAGATCCGGACAAGGAGGGTTTCCAGCAGGTCTTCGAGGAGCGGCTCGAGGCCGCCCTCCGGGCCCGTGAGCAGAACCCCCGCTTGCGGCTCTTCGCACCGCCGTCGAGCCCGGATTCGCTCGACGCGCCGGCGCGCGGCATCACGGCCTTCGAGTTCCCGGAGTGGTTCATCGAGCAGCCGCCGGAGGGCCGGGTCGGCGAGGGCGGGTTCCGGTCGCGCCGCCTGCTCCACCGGAGGGCGATCGAGCGTGGCAGCTACGGCAAGGTCGTCCCGATCCGGTTCGTCCGGGCCTGTCCGAATGGTCACATCGGCGACATCGACTGGCGTGGCTTTGCCCACGGAGGCCGCACCGACTGCACGCGCGAGCTCTTCCTGGACGAGCGCGGGACGAGCGGCGATCTCGCCGACATCATGGTGCGCTGCGCCTGCAAGGCGAGCCGCTCGCTCGTCGACGCGACGCTGAAGGGCGATCAATCGCCCCTCGGGCCTTGCTGGGGAGAGACGCCGTGGCTCGCCGATGCGGCGCCGGGGGACGGGGAAAAGCCCGCTTGCGTCGATGAACAGGGGAAGCCGGTGCGGAACAAGCTCCTCGTCCGCTCGGCGACCAACGCATATTTCCCGCAGAACGTGAGCGCGATCTCCATCCCCACCGATGCGAGCAAGCAGGCGCTCCGCGAGGCGATCGAGGCGGCGTGGGGCGATCTCGAGTCGGCCGAGGGCGAGGAGGACGTCGCGCACGAGCTGAAGAAGGCCAGATACAAGCACCTGCGCGATCGCTTCAGCGCGCGGGAGCTGTGGGCCGAGGTGCAGCGCAAGAGGTCGGGGCAGAGCGAGGAGGGGCGCGGGATCAAGGCGGCCGAGCTGGACACGTTCCTTGCGATTCCGGAGTCGGCCGGCGAGGACACGCCTGATAAACAGGATTTCTTCGCCCATGCGCTGTCGCTCGATCCCGCGCGGCGCGGCGCCATGGGGCTCGTCTCGCGGGTGGTCCTCGTGCACCGGATGCGCGAGGTGATCGTGCAGCTCGGGTTCACGCGCTTCGAGGCGCCGGCGCGCGACGTCGACTACGAGCTGTCGCTCGGCGTGCGCACGGCGCCGCTGGCGCGCGAGGTGACCTGGCTGCCCGCCGTGGAGAACCGAGGAGAGGGCATCTTCCTGGCGCTCGACCCCGGCGCGGTCGCCAGGTGGCGCGACAGGCGCCCTCAGGTCGAGGCCCGGGAGCGGCAGCTCATCGCGGGGTTCGAGGCCTGGAAGAAGCGCCGCCAGGTCAAGAACGCGCGGTTCCCGGGCGTGACCTACGTGATGCTGCACTCGCTGTCACACCTCTTGCTCACGGCCGTCTCGCTCGAGTGCGGTTACGCGGCCAGCTCGATCCGCGAGCGCATCTATCTCGACGGGGACCGCTGCGGCATCCTGCTGTTCACCGGCACGCCCGACGCCGAGGGGACCCTGGGTGGCCTCGTGCAGGTGGGCAAGAAGCTCGCTCACCACCTCGACGCGGCGCTCGACCTCGGCAAGCTCTGCTCGAACGACCCCGTGTGCGCGCAGCATCACCCGGACGACGCGCACGAGGAGCGGTTCCTCCACGGCGCCGCGTGCCACGGTTGCCTGCTCATCTCGGAGCCATCGTGCGAGTGGTCGAACGAGCTGCTCGATCGCTCGCTGGTCGTGGACACGGTGGAGGACTCCGGCACTGCCTTCTTCTCGGAGGCGTGATGGAGCCGCTCGAGGTCCCCAGCGAGACGCTGCTCCAGCTCGCCGACGCGCTCGAGGCGGGCCATGTGCGCGGTCCGCTCACGAAATTCGGGCTGCGCGCCTTCACGACGTCGGCGAGCGCGGTCCGGTCGCTGGAGGCGCTGCGGCAGACGGCGGGGAGCGAGGCCGCGCTCGCCGCCATGTGCCGCCTCGTGGTCGCGGAGCGGGCCGCCACGATGGCGCGCGCGCCCAGGGTGGAGCTGGTGTGGACCGGGCCGGAGCGCGCCGGCGCGTCGTCGCGGGACACCAAGGTGGTCGTCGCCGAGCTCTTCGCCCGGGCGCGGAGGTCGGTGCTCGTGTCGAGCTACAGCCTCAGCGGCGGAGCGACGCTGTTTGCGCCGCTCGCCGCGAGGATGGCGGAGATCCCGGCGCTGCGGGTCCGGATGTTCTTCGACCTCACGGTCGGCGACGACGGCATGTCGGGACCGCGCACGCGCGAGGCGCACGAAGCGCGCTTCGTCCAGCGCTTCCGCAAGTGGCACTGGCGCGGCGCGCGCGTCCCCGAGGTCTTCCATGACCCGCGCACCATCGATGACGACAGGATCAGCTTCCACGCCAAGTGCATTGTCATCGACGAGGAGATCGCCTTCGTCACGTCGGCCAACACCTCGGTGGTCGCACAGCAGGAGAACATCGAGGCGGGGGTGCTCATCGAGGACCGGCTCTTCGCGCTCGCGCTCGGCAAGCAGTTCGATGATCTCGTGACGGCTGGGCTGCTCGTGCCCGTACAGGGGTTGGCGGCGCTGCGGTGAAGATCGAAGAGAACGTCGGCGGGTCCGGGGCAGGTCTCGACCTCCCCACCGCCTGCCCGGCCACACCCCCGCCCAGATCCCGAAGGTCGGGAGCAGCGCCTCGCGCTGCTTCCGTTCGCTCCGTCGCGCTCACGAGCGAGGGCCTGCTCGTCCCGCGGCCGGCGCGAGCCCTCCCGGGGCCGCCGCGCCCGTCAGAAGAACGCCTTCAACAGGCCGATCGCGCCCTGCTTCCAGGGCACGCGGTGGGTCACGCCCGAACGGCTCTCGAACTCGCTCCGGTGCGCCCGGTACCACTCAAGGTTGCGCACCAGCGCGTCCTTGTTCGAGTATTTCGGCGCGAAGCCGAGCAGCCGCTCGGCCTTCTCGATCGACACGAACGAGTCCTTCGATGCCGTCTCGTAGACCCACTTGTAGAGCGGCGATAGGCCCATCGCCTCGAGCGCGCGCAGACCGAGCACCGCCGGCGCCGCGGGGAAGGGCACGATCTTCTTGCCCTTGCCCGCCGCGTCGAGCACCGCCTGGTAGTCCTCGCCCATGGTGGTGAAATCCTTCGCGCCGATGTTGAAGGTGTCGTTGGCCACCGACGCATCCTTCGTCATGCACAGGGTGATGGCCTCGCAGAGATCGGCCACGTCGAGGAGCTGGTAGCGGTTCTTGCCGTTGCCGATCATGGGGAAGCCCTTGCCGTCGAGCGCCCAGTCGTAGAGCAGGGCGAAGACGCCCAGCCGCTCCGGACCGATGAAGGACTTTGGCCGGATGATGGGGACCACGAGCCCTCGGCCGCGCTCTTCCAGGCACACGAGCTCGGCCTGGATCTTGGCCTGCCCGTAGGGGCCTACGCCGTCGAGCCGGTCGTCCTCACCGAGCGGGTGGTGGTCGGGGATGCCGTACACGGCCGTGGAGGAGATGTGTACGGCGCGCTCGACGCCGTGACGGCGCGCGGCGCTCATGACCACGCGCGTGCCGATCACGTCGGTCGTGTAGATCTCCTCCGGCGTGTACAGGGGCAGCGCCGCCGCCGTGTGCACGACGAAGTCCTGCCCCTTCACCGCCGCGTCGACGACCGCTGCGTCGCGGATGTCCCCGCGCACCTCGCGGATGCGTGACCGCTCGGGGTAATCGAAGTCCAGGAGATCGAGCGACGTGACCTCATAGCCGCGCTCGAGCAGGTGCCGCACCAGATTGATCCCGAGGAAGCCCGCGCCGCCCGAGATCAGGACCTTCTTCTTGCTCATCGTCTTGCAACCTCGCTTCAGGGCAAAGAGAGCCGCCGGCGCTCACGCGCCGTGCGCCTCGATGATGGCCCGCGCCTCGTCCGGTTGACGCTTGCACTCGAGCAGCGCCCCGAGCAGGAGCGGCGCCACGATGGTCGCGTCCGACTCGATCACGAACATGGGCGTGTCCGCGGTCAGCTTGTCCCAGGTGATCTTCTCGTTCGGCGTGGCGCCGGAGTACGAGCCGTAGGATGTCGTCGAGTCGGAGATCTGGCAGAAGTAGGCCCAGGGCCGGGCCGACTCGCCGAGATCGTATTTGAGCGACGGCACCACGCAGATGGGGAAGTCCCCCGCGATGCCCCCGCCGATCTGGAAGAACCCCACGCCGGCGCCGGCGCTGAGCGCGCGGTACTGATCGTAGAGCTCGGCCATGTACTCGATGCCCGACTTCACGATGCTCGCGCTGCACTCGCCCCGCTTCACATAGGACGCGAAGATGTTGCCGAAGGTCGAGTCCTCGTGGCCCGGGACGACCAGCGGCAGCCCGGCCTCCGCGGCGGCGAGCAACCAGCACTCCTCGGGCGGTCCGCGGTGGAGCGCGGGCTCGACCGCCCGGATCAGCTCGTAGAAGTACTCGTGCCAGAAGCGGCGCTCGCCGCGCGCCGTCGCCCGCTCCCACATGGGGACGATGTGCTTCTCTACCGCACGGAAAGCCTCGTCCTCGGGGATGCTGGTGTCGGTCACGCGCCGCATCCGGTTTTCGAGGATCCGTGTGTCGTCCTGCTTGGTGAAGTAACGGTAGTCGGGGAAGTCGCGGTAATCGTCATGCGCCACGAGGCGGAACAGCGACTCCTCCAGGTTGGCGCCGGTCACCGACATGCCGTGGATGAGGCCGGCGCGGATGGCGGGCGCCAGCGTGATGCCGAGCTGGGCCGAAGACATCGCCCCGGCCACGGCCCAGAACATCTTCCCCCCGCGCTCGATGTGCTCCCAGTAGGCGAGGAGCGCGTCGCGCGTCGCGCGAGCGTTGAAATTCTTGTAGTTGCGCAGAACGAACGTGAGCAGGGGCAGCGTCGTGGACGCCCTCTCTGTCCCAGCCATGTTTCACCGAACCTCGGCGACCACGGAGGTCGTCCCGGTGGTCTCGGGCCGCGCAGGCCACCGGGGACGCTCTACGGACCGGCGAAGGCCGGGCCGCCATCGCAGCGTCGGGTGGCTCCATGGATCCGTAGCACGCATCGGGAGGATCGTGTCAAGACCGTCTCGACGGGCGGGGACCTGTGCGCGCGACGTGCACCGCCCGGGCAGGGCGAGCGCGACCATGGCGCGACATGCCCTGCGCCCTCCTCCGTCTTACCTCTCCTGTCTCCCGTCCTCGTCTGGCCTCTTCGTGCGCGTGCGCGTGCGCGTGCGCGCTCATCCCTTGCACGTCTCTCGTCATTCGCTTCGGCCTCTGTCCGCGAATTCATGATCGTGCGAGGGCTCGACACGATCGCGCACGAGGACGCGGACGGAATGAGCGCGCACGCGCACGCGCACGAAGAGGGAAGACGAGAGACGGGAGACGGGAGACGGGAGACGGGAGACGGGAGACGGGAGACGGGAGACGGGAGACGGAAGATGGGATGGACGGGACATGGAAGACGGGGTGGTCGGGAGACGTAAACGCTCTCCCTCACCCCCCCGCGAGCCGCCGCGCGATCTCCTCGCGCTGCCTCCTCGCCGCGCGCGCCAGCGCGAGCTGCCCCGCGGCACGGTGCAGGTTGTGGGCCACGCGCGTCGGAAACCGCTCCGCGTCCCAGCCGAAGTACCGATCCTCGAACGCGTCCCGGCAAAACCGCGCCGCGAGCTCCAGCGCGATCCTCTCCGGGGCGTCCGCGAGCGCCTCCCTCTCCTCCGCGCCGAACGGCCTCACCTCCCGGTAGCCCGCCACCGCGGCCGCGAAGATCTCGAGATCGAACCGCGCCTCGGTCGAGTCCTCCCCGGCCGGGTTGCACCACGATCGCCACGCGTCGCCGAGCTCCACGTCGATCGGCTGGAGCGCGAGCGTGTCCAGGTCGATGAGGCAGAGCCCCTCTCCCCCCTCCGAGAAGCGCACGTTCGAGATCTTCAGATCCCCGTGGCAGTGCCGGGGCGGAAGATCCAGCCGCCCCTGCCACGTGCGCCACGCGTCGAGGATCGCGTCCGCGAGCCTCCTCCCCTCGCCGCCCGTGGCCGCGGCGTCGAGGCGCTCCATGTGCAGCGCCGTGTCGTGCGCGCCGGCCCGCACGTGCCGGTAGCGGTGCTCGAGATCGTCCACCGCGCGGTGGAAGCGCGCCACCAGCGCGCCCGCGGCGCGGGCGAGCGCGGGGGTGCCGACGCGGTGGTGCGTGCGGCCCGGGATGAAGTCCATCGCCCTCCACACCGCGCCCCCGGCGTCGCGCGCCCACAGGCCGCCGTCGTCGGTGCGCGCGAGGCGCGGCGTGGCCAGGCCGCGGGCGGCCAGGTGCGCCGTCACCGCCTCGATGTCGTCGTGCACCTCCGGCGCGAAGACCGGGCTCACCCGCTGGACGATGAACCGCGGCGGCTCGCCGGCCACCCACGTTGCGTTCAGGTTGCCCTGGTCCTCGCAGCGACGAAGGCCGAGGCCGCGGAGCGAGGCCCACGCGTCCGGGATCATGTCCGGGCTCATCGGGGCGCGAGGCTACCTGCGCTCCCCCTCCACCACCAGCACCCCGCGCTCCCCCGCCACCACCAGCGCCCCCGGCCGAGCCTCGACCGCACGCGCACGGCTGACCTCGTTCCGGCAGCCGGCGCGGCCCCTCGATCGTGCCCGTCGCTGTTCATCCAGGGCGCACCGTGATAATCGCGCAGGGGTTCATGCGAATCTGCGCCATCATTCCCGCCTACCAGGCCGAGCGCAACGTGGGGGACGTCACGCGCGAGGCGCTGCGGGTCGACGCGCTGGGGGGCACGGTCTTCGTGGTCGACGACGGCTCCAGCGATCGGACGGCCGAGCGCGCGCGCGCGGCCGGGGCGTCCGTGCTGCTCCACCCCGTCAACCTCGGCAAGGGCGCCGCCCTGCGCACGGGCATGGAGTTCGCCCTGGCCGCCGGGTTCGACGTGGCGATCACCCTGGACGCGGACGGTCAGCATCCGCCCGACGAAGCGCGGCGCCTCCTCGACGCCGACGCCGACCCCGAGGCGCTGGTGCTCGGCGTCCGGGACCTCGTCGCCGCCGGTGCGCCGCGCGCGAACCAGATCTCGAACCGCATCTCGAACTTCTTCCTCTCGCTCTTCGCCGGCCGCCCGTTCGCGGACACGCAGTGCGGCCTGCGCCGCTACCCGCTCCGGCGCACGCTCTCGCTCGACGCGCGCGACGACGGCTACGCCTTCGAGGCCGAGATCCTCCTGCGCGCCGTGGCCGCCGGCGTCCGCATCGTCGAGGCGCCGACCCGGGTCATCTATCCGCCCGAGGACGAGCGGCTCACCCACTTCGACAGCGTGCGCGATCCGGCGCGGATCGTGGCCCGCGTCGTCGCGACGCTCGCGCTCACGCGCGGCCTCCGCCACGTGCCCGCCGCGCCGGCGCCGTTCCCGCCGGCGCGCCGCCCCGCCGCGAGCCCGCGCGTCCCCGACCTCGACCCGCGCCCGTCGCAGCCGACCGCGGCGCCGCCCTGATCCCGGTGGACGACGTGACCTCCTCCCCGGAGGACGACAGGATCTCCCCCCGGAGGACGACGTGACCTCCTCCCCGGAGGGCGACGTGACCGACCGGGCCGCCCCCGGCGCGGGCCCGTCGCGGACGCCGTCGTCGCGCCTCGCCTCGCGGACGCCGTCGTCGCGCCTCGCCCGCCACCGCCGCAAGCTCATCGCGGCCGCGGCGCTCCTCGCCGCGCCGTTCCTCGCGCACCTCGCCGTCGGCGCGGCGACCCGGATCGAGCCGCCCCCGATCCGCGCCGCCGCCGGCGAGCCCGCCGTCGGGCCGGACGGCCTGCGCGTCCTCGGCCCCGCGTACGTGCGCCGCCGCGGCCGCATCCTCGAGGCGCGCCTCTCCGGCTCGCCCGAGGAGATCGGCCACCAGCACGGCCGGCTCTTCTACCCGGAGATGGTCCGGAACGAGGGCACCCTCCACGAGCAGCTCCGCCTCCACGTGCCCGTCGCGCCGCTCCGGTGGCTCCTCATGGACCTCGCGCGCCTCCAGTTCCGCGGCGTGGACCAGGGCATGACCGACGGCGCGCGGCGCGAGATCGCCGCGCAGGCCCGCGCCTTCTCGCCCGACCCGTTCGAGGGCTCCCTGCCCACGTACCACCGCTTCGTCTTCCTCCAGTCGCTCTACGACATCGCGCTGTCGTTCGAGCACTCCCCGCTCCTCGGCTGCACCAGCTTCGCGCTCACCGGCGGCGCGTCCGCGGGGGGCCACGCCGTGCTCGCCCGCAACTTCGACTTCGAGGCCGGGCCCATCTTCGACGAGGGCAAGGCGGTGTTCCTCGTCCACGAGGAGGGCAAGATCCCGTACGCCTCGGTGTCCTGGCCCGGCCTGGTCGGCGCGGTCACGGGCATGAACGCCGCGGGCCTCGCGCTCGTCGTCCACGGCGGCAGGGCCGGCGAGCCGCGCGCCGCGGGCGAGCCGGTCGTGCACACGATGCGCGCGGTGCTCGGCCGCGCGCGCGGCGTGGACGAGGCGCTCGCGCTGCTCCGCGACCCCGCGCACGCGCCCATGGTGTCCCACCTCGTGATGCTGGTCGACGCGGGCGGCCGCGTCGCGATCGCCGAGCGCGCGCCCCACGCGCCGCTCCACGCGCGCGTCCCCGACGGCGCCGCGCAAGCGGGGAGCAAGGTTCCGCTCACCAACCACTTCGAGGGGCCGCTCGCCAGCGACCCGCGCAACCTGCGCGTCGAGGCCGAGACCTCGACCCGCGCGCGGCGCGCCCGCCTCGACGAGCGGCTCGCCGCGCTGCCCGAGGGCGCCACGATCGAGGCGGCCGTCGACATCCTGCGCGACCGGCGCGGGCCCGGCGGCGCGCCGCTGCCGCTCGGCGACCGGCGCGCCATCGACGCGCTCATCGCGACGCACGCCGTCGTCATGGATGCGACGGCGCGCGTGCTGTGGGTGAGTGAGGGTCCGCACCTGGTCGGCCGCTTCCTGCGGTTCGATCTGGCGCGGCTGCTCGACCCGGCCTTCGACCCCGCGTCCGACGCGGCCGAGCCCGCGGCGCTGCCCGAGGATCCGCTGCTCACGAGCGGCGACTACGCCGCCTGGGAGCGCGCCGGCGCTCCCCACCCCGGCGGCGAGCGCGGCGGCGACGCGGGCGGGTCGACGACGCCCTGAGGCGACGCAGGTCGTCGCCGGGGCGGCGGCGCGGGCGGGTCGACGGCGCGCCGAGGCGACGCTGGCCATCGCCGGACGTTCAGTGAAGCGGCGCGGCCTCCGCCGCGCGCGCAGGTTTCAATAAGTTTGCGAGGCCGTGACGTACCCCACCGTCGCACACCGGCGGCAGGACACTTCTCGTCCGGTCCTGTCCTACCGCGAGATTGCCTAGCGCGAGCTTCCGACTGACAATGCGATCCGGCGCGCAAGGACGCGGCCAAGGAGCGGCGCACGGTCGACCGGACCATGACAGATATCAACCTGATCAACACCACCCTGGATTGCAGGTACCTCATCCTCGGGCTGCTCGGCGAGGGCGGCATGGGGGCGGTCTACGAGGCGCGGCATCTGGGCACCGGTCGCCGCGTCGCGGTCAAGGTGATCACGAGCAAGCTCGCGCAGGACGAGGCCGTCATGGCGCGGTTCGAGCGCGAGGCCAGGGCGGCCGGCGCCATCGACAGCGAGCACATCGCGAGCGTGCTCGATAGCGGGAGGGACCGCGCGACCGGCCTCCCCTTCCTCGTGATGGAGCTGCTCTCGGGCGAGGACGTCGATCAGATGCTCCGGCGGCTCGGCCCGCTGCCGCCCGAGCTCGCGCTCTGCATCGTGGGCCAGGCGTGCATGGGCCTGGCGAAGGCGCACGACGCGCGCGTCATGCACCGCGACATCAAGCCCGCCAACCTGTTCCTCGCCCGGCGCGACGGCGGCGAGATCACGGTCAAGCTCCTCGACTTCGGGGTCGCCAAGATCCAGGCCGACGAGGCGTCCGAGATCCAGCCGGAGCTCACGGCCACGACCAACCTGATCGGGTCGCCGATCTACATGTCGCCGGAGCAGGCGCGCAACATGAAGGACGTCGACTACCGGACCGACCTCTGGTCGCTCGGCATCGTCCTCTACAAGATGCTGACGGGGCGCACCCCGTACAGGAACTCCCGCGGGCTCGGGGAGCTCATCGTCGCCATCTGCTCGACACCGGCGCCGCCCCTCCTGCACCAGGCGCCGTGGGTGCCGCCCGAGGTCGCCGAGATCGCGCACCGCGCGCTCCAGATCGATCGCAACGCGCGCTACCAGAGCGCGCTGGAGATGATGGACGCGGTGCGGGCGCTCTTGCCGCACGGCTTCTCGATCCGCGAGGAGATGCTGCGGCCCCTGCCCGACGCGATCCAGGCGGACGTGCCGCCGTCGTCGGTCCAGCGCCCGAACACCGAGATGCCGACGCGGCGCCCGCCGACGCCGGCCCACACGTCGCGGAGCTGGTCCGATCAGGGCGAGCCCTCGCCGCGGCGCCCGCCGACGCCGGCCCACACGCCGCGGAGCTGGTCCGATCAGGGCGAGCTCGCGTCGCGGCGCCCGCCGACGCCGGCCCACACGCCGCGGAGCTGGCCCGAGCGCGTCACGCCGTTCTCCCAGCAGAGCGGCCTCGCGATGAGCGGCCTGGAGCACCGGCAGAGCGGCCTGGAGCACCGGCCCGACATGCCGCCCTCGTCGAGGACGGTCGCGGGCACCTCGGTGCCGTTCCAGAGGACGGTCATCGCGGGGGGGCAGGTGGCGCCCGTGGCCACGCGCGGCCGCGGTCGGGCCGCGCCGATCCTGGCGGCGGCGGCGCTGGTGGCCGCCACGGGCGCCGGCGTGGGCGCCTGGCTGGTGCAGAAGACGACCGCGGCCGCGCCCCCCGCGGCGCCGGCCGCCGCCGCGGCGCCGGCCGCCGCGGCGGCGCCGCAGGAGGCGGCCCCGGGCGCGTCGGCGGCCCCGCCCGTGGAGATCGATCCGGAGCGGCTCGCGAGCTTCAACCCGCTGCCGTCGGTCATCACCACCTCGGGCAACCCGCTCACGGAGGAGAAGATCCAGCTCGGCCGGATGCTCTACTACGAGCCGCGGCTCTCGCGGAACCACGACATCTCGTGCAACAGCTGCCACCCGCTCGACCGCTACGGCGCCGACGGGATGAAGGTGTCCACCGGGCACGCCCACCAGAGCGGCCGCCGCAACACGCCGAGCGTCTACAACGCGGCGGGGTCGTTCGCGCTCATGTGGGACGGGCGCTTCGACACCCTGGAGGAGCAGGCCAGCGGGCCGCTGATGAACCCGGTCGAGATGGCGATGACGCCGGTGCGGATCGAGGCGACGCTGCGCTCGATCCCCGAGTACGTGAAGGCGTTCAACCGGGCGTTCCCGAACGATCCGTGGCCCGTGACGGTCGCCAACGCGACGAAGGCGATCGGCGCGTTCGAGCGCAAGCTGTTCACGCGCGGGCGGTGGGACCAGTTCCTGGAGGGCAACCCCGACGCGCTGACGAACGAGGAGAAGGAGGGGTTCAACGCGTTCGTGGAGGTCGGGTGCGTGACGTGCCACTTCGGCCCGCACGTCGGCGCGACGATGTTCCAGAAGCTCGGCCTGGTGCGGTCGTGGCCGGACACGATGGACCGCGGCCGCTTCGAGATCACGAAGAAGCCGGCGGATTTCATGGTGTTCCGGGTGCCGAGCCTGCGCAACGTGGCGAGCACGGCGCCGTACTTCCACGACGGGTCGATCTCGTCGCTGCAGGAGGCGGTCCGGCTCATGTCGAAGCACCAGCTCGGCAAGGACCTGTCCCCGGCCACGGTGGACCAGATCGTGGTCTGGCTGAAGACCCTGACGGGGGAGATCCCGAGCGAGTACATCGCGAAGCCGGACCTCCCGGAGAGCGGGTCCAACACGCCGCCCCCCATGGCGGAGTGAGCGCGGCCGGGCCGGCCGGGGTTGAGAGGGCGAGGATGCAGCGGCGATCGTTCCTGATGGGTGTCGCGGCGTGCGGCGGGGCGCTGTCGCTCTCGGGCCGCGCCGGCGCGGACGAGGTGGGCGACGCGCTCGCCGAGATCACGCGGGCGCGCGCGTCGGTGAAGACGCTCGTCGCGCCGTTCACGCAGGAGCGGACCATCGGCCTTTTGGCGACGGCGGTGAAGAGCGACGGGGAGATGACGCTGGTGCTGCCCGATCGCCTCCGCTGGGAGCTCAGGCCGCCGGACGCGATCACCTACTGGATCACGCCGGAGGGGTTCGGCTTCGCGACGCCGAAGGGCGCGGCGGGCGCGGGGCGGGGCGCGGCGGGGCGCTTCGGCGCGGTGCTGTCGGATCTGCTGGTGCTGCTCGGCGGCGATCTGGAGAAGCTCAGGGCGCGCTACGAGCTGTCGATCCCGAGCCGCGCGGGCGGGATCACGCTCGCGGCGCGGCCGCGGGCCGAGGAGGTGGCGAAGCACGTGCGCAGCCTGGAGATGACGTCGGGGCCGGAGCTGTGGTCGGTGCGGCGCGTGGTGATCGAGGAGAAGAACGGCGACCGGAGCGTCATCGCGTTCGGCAAGGTGGCGCGGGACGTGGCCGTGGATCCGGCGCGCATGCGGGCGCCGAAGCGGGGCTAGCGCCGCGTCTGGAGGGCGCCGAAGCGGGGCTGGCCCCGCGCCTGTCGACGCTCGTCCCTGGCTGGGCGGGAGGTCTTGCCGGATGGCCCGGCGCAGGGAGAGGGACGGCTCGGCCCGGGGAGAGAGGGCGCCGCGGGGGAGGTGCGCCGGACGCACCGGGGGGCAACGCCCGGGTTCCCCTCGCCGCGATCTCGGCTATGACGCCCCGCATGCGACGCCTGCTGCTCCCCTTCCCCGCCCTCGTGCTCGCCGCTGCCTGCTCCGGCGCTCCCCCGGAGCCCGCCCAGCCCGCGGCTCCCCCGCGCGCGCGCATCGAAGCGCCGCCCGCGACCGCGCCGGCCCCGGCCGAGACCGCGGGCGCCGCGGCCACGCCGCCGAGCGCCCCCGCCGAGCCGGCCGAGCCCGGAGCGGCCGCCGAGGCGGACGCCGGCGCGGAGGAGGCGCGGGCGTGCCCCGCGGACATGAAGCTCGTCGAGGGCGAGTACTGCACCGAGGTCGAGCACACCTGCCTGCGGAGCTGGTACGACAAGTCGAACAAGAAGACCGTCTGCGAGGAGTTCGCGCCGACCCCGGGCCGCTGCACCGGCGAGAAGGTGAAGAAGCGGTATTGCATCGACACCTACGAGTGGCCGAACAAGGAGGGTGAGCGGCCCGAGGTGATGAATCGGTTCCACCAGGCGCAGGTGAAGTGCGCGGCCGTGGGCAAGCGCCTGTGCACCGAGTCGGAGTGGACGCTCGCGTGCGAGGGCCCCGAGATGAAGCCGTTCCCCTACGGGTACTCGCGCGACGCGACGAAGTGCAACGGCGACCACCTCTGGGACAACCCCGACATGAAGAAGGTCGCGAAGCGCGACCCGGACGAGCTGGCCCGCCTCTGGAAGGGGGTGCGGAGCGGCTCGCAGGCGCAGTGCATCAGCGACTATGGAGTCGCGGACCTGCCCGCGAACGCCGACGAGGTGGTGGCGAGCGAGACGACCGGCGGCTGGCGCGGCAAGTACGACAGCGTCCACACCGGGGGCCCCTGGTACAAGGGCGTGCGCAACCAGTGCCGGCCGAAGATCTACACGCACGACGAGGGGTTCTATTATTACTTCCTGAGCTTCCGCTGCTGCGCCGAGCCGGACGGCGAGGCCACGGACCCGCGCACGCCGCGCCAGATCCGGGAGGGGTGGAAGATGGATCGGGTCGAGCGGAGCGCGCGGTTCACCGTGGCCGAGATGCGCGAGAAGCTCGAGCTGAAGGAGCAGGGCAAGTGCGAGTGCAAGGCGCACGACATCCTGTGCAAGACGATGTGCGGGACGCTGCTCGGCCCCGGGGCGGTGGACGCGACGCCGGGCGGCGCGCCGGCCGCGAAGGGCGGCGCGACGGCCGCGAAGGGCGGCGCGACGGACGGCAAGGAGCGGTGAGGGGCGCCTTGGAGGGCGTGTCGATCCCGGCGCCGGCGATCGAGGGCCTCAGGGCTTCTTCTGCGGTCCTCCCCGAAGCTGGCGCAGCGCTGCCGCCATCAGCGCAGGCGTGGTGAAGAGCGTCGTTTCCTTGCTCAACGCCACGAGATGTCGTTCCGCAACATCGACCGAAACGATTCCGACACGCGCGGCGCGGAGCACGACGCCAAGCGAGCCGACCGGCGTCACCCCGAACGCTCGTGCGGCGTCGCGCGCCGCCAGATCGTCGGTCAGCAGGAGCGTGATCCCGAGCTCCTCACAGAGCGAAAGGGCAGCAACCTCTCCCGCGTGCAAGTGAGCGCAGCGGGGAGCAACCCGCGACGCGTCGACCGCGCGGACCTCGCAGACGACGGTCGACGGCAGCGAGAACACCGATCGATGGCGGACCACCTCGTGCTGGACAATGTCCGGTATGAGCACGCGCTCGAACAGCGCAAGCAGGTCCAGCGCGCCCAGCTCGTCCAGGTGGATGAGCGGGCCGGCGTCGGCGACGGCTACGGCCTCGAGGCCCACGCGATGTCTTCCTCGATGGCCTGCTGCTGGCGCTCCGTCATCAGGACCCAGTCGAGACCGACGGCCGCGATCGCCTCGCTGCGACTGATCTCCTCGCGAACGAGCTTCGCCAGCACGCGTTCGCGCTGAAGGGCGCGAACGCCGGCGTCAATCACGCGGGCGAGAGCCTGGGACTCCGACTCCCCTGTCTCGACCGTGATCTCATGCAGGAGTGTTGCCAGGGATTGCACCGGAAGGAGTCTAGCACCTTGGTACGTTGTTGCCCAAGGGTGTGTTCGCGCCGGAGAGCCGGGGCGATCCGCCGCCTTCTCCGGGATTTCAGGAGGGACGCCACGATGGCTCGCGTCCGCACGGGATGCATGGCCCGAGCGCGGTCCCAACCGCCAAGCGTCGGGCCTGGACGGTCCTCGTCGGCCGACCGCCTCGAACCGCCATCGCTGTCGGGCTTTCCGGCCCCCACGAGCCGCGCCATCCCCCGCGGGGATGGGCTGGGAGCTGGCCCCCCGATTCGTTCGCGAGGCGGTCGGCCCATGCTTGGCCGGCATCGCGCAGCTCAGGCCGTCAAGCACCTCGACGAGCGAGTGACGTCGACCACCACGAGCCCGCGCTCCTCGCAGAGCGCCTCCATCCGCTCCGCGGGCCGCGCCACGAACCGCCGCACCTCGACCGGGCCCCGCCCCGCGCTGATCTGCGCCCTCGACCGGCTCATCGCTTCACCGTGACCACCGGCACGAGCGGCGCGACCGCCGTCGCCAGCCCTGCCTCCGAGCCTTGGTGGGGCTCGAGAACCCTCTTGCCGCGGAGCTCGTCGATACGGCTGAGCGGCCACGCGGCCGTCCTCGCTCGGGGCGAACTGCCATGGTACCGTGCCCACATGAAGATCGCACAATCCAGGGTTACGGCGCGGGGACAGCTCTCGGTTCCCGCCGAGGTACGCAAGCGCCTGGAGCTCGTCCCGGGCTCCATCCTGGAATGGGAGGCAGAAGGCGATCGAATCACCGTGCGACGCGTCGGTCAGCACACCTTCGAGGATGTTCACCGGGCACTGTTCTCGCAGGAACCCCAGCCGCGAAGCCTCGCGGTTCTCAAGGACGGCATCAGGCAGCACGTAAGAGACCGCCAGGCGCGCCGTTGACACCAGTGTCCTCGTTCGTTTGCTCGCGCGCGACGACGCAAAGCAGCTCGCAGCCGCCGAATCCTTCGTACAGACAGGTGCATGGATCTCGCATCTCGTGCTCATATCGGCCATCATCGCACCCGTTCGGGGTCGGATTGCCTTGCTAGAGTGACCGCTGGCAGGGAGTCAACCATGGCAAGTCGCCTTCGCACGTGCTCGGGCCGCGCGGCTGGCCGCCAAGATGCCGGATGGATGCAACGAGGCCCACATGCCGAAGCTTCGTGAGGTCAGAGCGGACTACGATCGCGAGACCATCGTCGTGTACCAGGCCTATGCGCCGGCGATCGCCGAGCCCGCGCTGCGCGCTCAGCGCTTCGTGCCCCCGTTCTCGTTCGGCCGCATGACGTGGATCAAGCCATCTTTTCTGTGGCTCATGCACAGGAGCAACTGGAACCACAAGGCCGGTCAGGAACGAACGCTCGCGGTGCGCATCCGTCGAGCGGCCTGGGACAAGGCGCTCTCCCTCGCCGTGCTCACGTCACCCGAGCCTGGTGCGTTCCGGTCCCCTGACGAGTGGGCGCGCGCCTTCGCGGGTGCGAAGGTCCATGTCCAGTGGGATCCCGAGCGCACGCTCCGCGGAGCGGCGCTGCCCTGCTACAGCATTCAGGTCGGGATCAGCCGCCACCTCATCCGCGAGTACGTCGAGGACTGGATCGTGGCCATCGAGGACTACACCCCGCTGGCGCGCAAGCTCCACCAGCAGATTCAGGCCGGGCACGCGGAGAAGGCGTCGAGATTCCTCCCGAAGGAGAGGCCCTATCTCGTGGACCCCGCTGTCGGGCGCCGCCTGCTCATCGAAGCGTGAGCGTGCCGGCCCGCCCCCTGCCCGGCGCCTCGCTCCAGCGCAAAGGAGGGCGGCAAGCGTGACGCCTGAAGAGCGCCTCCCTCCGCTGCGCCGGGCCGGTCGGCATGACGTTGCGGTGAACGAGCGTGCCGCGCCGGCCCCGCCGCCGCTCTGGCGCTCGCAGCCGAGCGCGGGTACGCTGCGCGTTCAAGGAGTGAACCGTGAAATCAACCGGCAAGATCAATTACGTCGAGCTTCCAGCGAGAAATCTCGGTGAGACCAAGAGGTTCTTCTCGGAGGCGTTCGGCTGGAGCTTCGTGGATTACGGAGCAGAATACAGCGCTTTCGGCGAGGCCGGCCTGGACGGCGGATTCTACAAGTCCAGTCAGGTGGTGAACGTCAACCAGGGTAGCGCCTTGATCGTACTCTACAGCAGCGATCTGGAATCGACCCTGGCCAAGGTGGAGCGGTGTGGCGGCGCCATCAAGAAGCCGATCTTCTCGTTTCCGGGCGGGAGGCGTTTCCACTTCACCGATCCCAGCGGCAACGAGTATGCGGTGTGGTCCGACGCCGGCGCATGATCGATGGGGCGACAGGCGAGCACCGGGAGGCATAGCCGGCCTTCGCAGCCGGTCGCGCGCGACGGCACGCGCTCCGGCGGAGCGGCGGCGCTGGGCGGACGGGGGGTAGTGCGCCATGGGGCCATTTCGTGAGACGTGGACGAAGGCCGAGGTGGAGGCCGTCATCGCACGCGGCGATCCGGCCGAGTTGCTCTACGTCCCCCTCGTCGTGTCGCTCGATCCGCCAGGCCGGGTGTGGGCCGAGCAGATCTGCCTCCGGCTCGTGGGCCACCCGTCGCCGGACGTCCGCGGCAACGCGCTCCTCGGGCTCGGCCATCTGGCCCGGATCTTTCGGTCCCTCCATCGCCGTAGGGTTCAGCCGGCCATCGAGGCCGGGCTGCAGGACCGCGACCCCGGCGTGCGCGGACATGCCAGCTCGGCCGCCGAAGATGTCGCGTGGTATCTCGGGTGGGTGCTCGCGGGCCGGGAGCACACCCGCGGGCGGCCAGTCTGCCCACGATGAGCAAGGAGGGGGCCATGACGCGGACAGGTGGCTCCCTCTCGCCGCACCGACCCCGCTTCCGCCACATCGAGCCGGGCGCGCGGCCCGAGCATGTCCGGCGCCATGCAGTCAACGCCGGTCGCCATGGGCCCCACGCCGCAGCGGGCACCGCTCAGCTCAGATCGTCGAGCACCTCGGCGAGCGACGCGGCGACGACCGCCCGCTCATGCCACCGTTCCAGAATTTACGGATTCTTCTCGGTCAGGACGCGTTCCCGCGCCGCGTCCGGCACGGCGATGCCGCGTACACGGAGCGCCGTCAGCACGGCCCGAGCCGCCTCTTCGGCACGCGCCTCGGCGCGCGCCTCGGCCCGAAGCTTCCGCTCATAATCCTCGAACCACGCCCGGATCTCTGCGCTCACCTCGTCCTCCTCGTCGATCGCCGGCTCCTGTCCTCCGAGCCGGAAGTGTACCAGCAGCGGCTTGGCGATGCTCTTCTCCCAGGCATCGTCCGGCAGCGCCGCCAGATCCACCAGCGCCTCGCGCAGAAAGAGCTGGTCGGAGCGATTGCGCATGGGAGTCCGCCTCTAATCCATATCGGCAGCTCGGAATCGGCAGCTCGGACCACCATTGATCTCCACGGGAGGACGAATAAAAATCATCAACAAAGTGCAGCACACAGCGGGTCGCGCCCGTAACACCTCATCGAGCAGCAAGCTGCTTACGGGCATTGGCAGCAAATCGTCCAGGATTCGTCCTCGGTCGTATGAGATTCCGGAAAGCGACGCGGCGCGGACCGGGCGGAGCGAGCTGCAGGACCTCAAGAAGGTGTGGCGCTTCTTGCGCGGTTCGGGGATCATTCTGCGGGTCCAGTGAGCGGGTCGTGATGGCCACCGCCCCTCCGGCTTCGCGTTCTCGCGAACTGTCAGAGATATCCTCCCACTCCCGAGCGTCCCATGTCGCAGAACATCTACGATCAGTCGGAGTTCTTCACCGCGTACAGCCGGCTGCCGCGCTCGGTCCACGGCCTGGCGGGCGCCCCCGAGTGGCCCGCGATCCAGGCGCTCCTCCCCGAGCTGACGGGCAAGAAGGTGGTGGACCTCGGCTGCGGCTTCGGCTGGTTCTGCCGCTGGGCGCGCGAGCACGGCGCGGCGCGCGTGCTGGGGCTGGACCTGTCCGAGAACATGATCGCGCGAGCCAAGGCGACCACGCAGGATCCTGGCATCGCGTATGAGATCGCCGACCTGGAGCAGCTCGAGCTGCCGGAAGGCACGTTCGACTTCGCATACAGCTCGCTCGCGATCCACTACATTCAGGATCTGGGGCGGCTGGTTCGGACGGTGTACCGGGGGCTGACGCCCGGCTCGCACTTCGTCTTCACAACCGAGCACCCGATCTTCATGGCCCCGACCCGGCCGGGCTGGTCGGCGGACGACGAGGGCCGCCGGATCTGGCCCCTGGACCAGTACCTCGTCGAAGGACCGCGCACGACCGACTGGCTGACCAGGGGCGTGATCAAGCACCACCGGACGCTCGGAACGACGCTGAATACGCTCATCCGCGCCGGGTTTACCGTCCGCCACGTCGAGGAATGGCAGCCGAGCCCGGAGCAGATCACGCGCCATCCCGAGCTGGCCGAGGAGCTGGACAGGCCCATGTTCCTGCTCGTGGCCGCCCAGCGTTAGCGCCGGCGCCGGGCCTGTATGTCGGGGAAGATGACGCGTCCTGAGGCCGGACTGCCAGGTTGAGGAGGCGAGTGCTTCCTGATGTAGAGGCGGCGGCCTCGTTCAGCTCGCACTCGGCCGACTCATGAAAGATGACCGGAAGCGTCACCGGAGGCGCGCGCGGGCGTCACGAAAGACGTCCTCGGCCGGTCGCCCTCGGGATGGATCGGCGTCGAGATCCGCGTCCCGCCTCGTGGCTTCCTCGGTCCAGAGGCGCCTGTGCTCCTCCTCGGAGAGCTCATCCAAGCCTTCCAGAAGCGCCTCCGCGAGATGTGCGCGCTCCGCGGCGGGCAGCTTCAGGGGTTCGGCTTCCAGCTCGGGGAGGTTCACGAAGGCATTGTACTGCGTGGCTCGGAGGCTGCCCAGCAGCTCTTTTCCACGGGTGATGAGATGCTCGTGGCGGCGGTGGGACGTCGAGCGCCGCCATCCACGCCAACCAGAGCTCCTCGTGCACGAGCTGAGCGAACCTCGGTTCGAAGAAGCGGGCGATGTCACGCGACGAGCGCAGGCGACTCGGACGGCGCGCGCGATGCGTACACGCGGCCGCCAAACTCGCAGGGGGCGAGCGGCCACTGCGCGTCCTCGGGAGCGAGCTCGGTCGGCTACGTCCAGCTACGTCAGGGCATACGGCGAAGGCGCCCGAGCTCCAGCAGGCCGCGCATGCCGAGCAGGCGCGAGGCCGCACCAGGCTGGCCAAGCACACCAAGTCGACCCACGTGGCCTCCGGGGCAGGCAGTACGTCGACGAGCGGGGGCGGCGACGGTTCTCGGCCGCGTCGCACATGGCGCCCGCTTGGCTGGGGCGAGCCACGGAGGATCGCTGCAAGGCGGCTTCCTCGGCTCGTAGGGATATGCATCAAGAGGCTCTTCGCGGCGTCATCCGATGTGGAGCCTGCATGCTGTTGCTTTGGTCTTCTTGACAAAGCGGGGCAGCCGTCGGTTACACTATATGGATAACGCCGAGAGGCGCTCGGTCAAGCGCGAAGCTTCGACACAGCAGGAGCACAATGACACGACTTGTTCAATTGATGCATCCGGGCGGAGAACACCGGATTCCCGCATCTGGGCGGAAGCCCTGGAATCGAGACAAACACGCGCGCTGCTTCCTGAAGAGCCGGGGCAGCTTCTCACGCGACAACGCGGGTCGGGACCGCGGAGTAGGAGACTTGGTGTTCTGGGGCGAGTGGGAAGCCCCAGCGGACGCGCAACGGCTCGGGTGCGGAGGTGACGGCCTGCCAACCTGGATCTGTGTTCCAAAGGTGTGCTCTTGCGCGGCGGTGCAGCAGCCGCAGAACACCGATCCGTTCGTCTTCGGCGACACATTTCTGTACTCGTGCTGCAAACAGGTTCGGCGCAATGGCTCCGCGACCCTCTTGCGAAAACTTCAACGTGGAGATGTCATACTTTTCGGCTCTCGTCTCGATGGGCGGTTTGTTCTGGACACGGTGTTTGTGGTCGCTCGAAGCGAAATATTCGAAACCAACCGTGGAGTGGAGTTGTTGACCGGTCGCGTTCCAGCGGAGTTCGTTGAGACCGTTCTCCGCCCCCTCGCGCGCGCCTCGCGACTGGAGCCGCGAGGCGCAGAAGCCGACCTGCGCGGTTGTGGCCCTGAGGAGTGGGCTCCCGAGGACGAGGAGTACGCGGCTTGCGCCGCTGCCTGCGCGCCCGTCGGCACACAGTACCGGCTCTACTGGGGAGCTACTCCGGACGATCCCGTGGATGGAATGTTCAGCTTCGCTCCTGCACAGCTCGCCGAGCACGCGCCTGCCGGCTTTCGCCGCCCGGCGATCGATGCCCACTTTATCAATGCCAATCTTCGTGGGTTCAAGACGTGTCTTGAAGATGAAGATGGAAACAGCTCGCACCAGATCGTGAAGGCAGCGTGGGAGAAGGTCGTCAGCCAGGTGATCCAGCAGAACCATCTGCTTGGGTTCCAATTCGCCCTACCGGAATGGGAACGCGATCACGCCTAACGAGCCGCTGCTGCCGATGGGCGCTGCGCGCCCGCAGTAGACCGGTCAGACGTTGGGCGGAAGATTGAGCGACCACCTTCGCGTGCGGCTGTCCGTGTACGCCGACGAAGGGTGTCTTCCTAATCTTGAGCTCCTGACCGCAGTCGCATAGCGATCCGCGAGCCGGCGTGGCGTAGCAGAGCGATTGTCCTCCGCGCTGAGGTCGGGCAGAGGACACCATAGCGATTTCTCGATCAGCGTGAGGCGACGCTCGATGCCGTCATAAGGAGCTGGCCTCATGCGTCGGGGAGCTCGCGCAGAAGAGGACCGAAGGCGTGCTCACTCCGGAAGAGCAGTAGGGAGTAGGCGGAGATAGACCGCTCGAACGGCAGGCTCAACCTACTCAAGATCGAGGCCGAGGCTCTCTGGACGAGGCGTGCAACGTCGTGCAGCACGTGAAGCCGGACGTCGACCTGCGTTTCGCTCCCCCCTCACCGCGCCACCCGCCCCTCCGCCACCTCGAGCGCGCCCCTCCGCCCCGCCCGGTACGTCCTCACCGGCTCCCCCCGGACGAGCCGGTCGTGCTCGCGCCAGCGCGCGGCCTCTCCCTCGGCCGCGCGCCGGGCGGCGCGCGCGGCGAGCCGCTCGGCGATACGCTCCACACCGCGGCGGACGTTCGCGTGCTGCGAGCGCTCGTCGGCGACGCGCACCGTGATCCCGCTCGGCCGGTGGTGGATCCGGACCGCCGACAGGGTCTTGTTCACGTGCTGCCCTCCCGGCCCGCTCGCCCGGCACGCGGAGATCTCGAGCTCGCGAGGATCGATATCGGCGCCGGCGCACGCCGTCACGCCGGAGTCCGCCCCGGCCCCGGCCGGGTGGACCGCCACCCCCGCGAACCACCGCTTGCGCGCGGCGCGCCCCCGCTCCGGGCTCCGCTCCACCAGCGCGTGCGTCCCGATCTCGCCCGCGAGGCACCGCAGCGCGTCCCCCTCCACCAGGATCTCGACCGACCCCGGCGCGTCCTCGTCGCCGTGCACCGTGACGTCGACCACCACGAGCCCGCGCTCCTCGCACAGCGCCTCCATCCGCTCCGCCAGCCGCGCCACGAACCGCCGCACCTCGACCGGGCCCCGCCCCGCGCTGATCTGCACCCACGACCGGCTCACCGCTTCACCGTGACCACCGGCACGAGCGGCGCGACCGCCGTCGCCAGCCCGGCCTCGACCAGGCTCTCGACCACCGGCTCGATCGGCTTGTACGCGTCCGGGTGCTCCTCGAGCAGCAGCGCCGGGTCGTCGCACACCACGCGGCCGCCGAGCGCCGTGCGCGCGAGCTCGCGCCGCCGGTACCGGGCCGCGATCTTCTCGCGCGCCTCGCCCCGCCCCATCTTGCGCCCCGCGCCGTGCGCGACCGACCGGAGCCCCGCCTCCGCGTCGGCCGCGCGCATCACCCACGACGGCGCCCCGCGCGACCCGAGCACGATCGTGCCGTCGTCGCCCCGGGCCGGCGCCGCCCCCTTCCGGTGCACCCACGCAGGCTCGCCGCCCACGGCCTCGCGCGCGACGTCGTTGTGGATGAGGTCGAGCCCGCCCGCGATCTTCGACGGCCGCGCGGCGCCGAGCGCGCGCAGCATCCGGTAGACGAGCAGGAACCGGTTCGCCTGCGCGAAGCGGCACGCGCCCGCCAGCTCGCCCAGGTACGGCAGCGCCGCGTCCCCCTCGAGCACCGCGTCGCCCCAGCGCTGCCCGAGCGCGCCGCCGAGCCCGCGCGAGCCGGAGTGCGCCAGCACCACGAGCGCCCCCTGGGCGAGGCCGAAGGACGCCGCCGCCGCAGGGTCCCGGACCGCGCCGACGCGGGCGATCTCGACGAAGTGATTCCCCCCGCCGACCGAGCCGAGCGCGCGCTCGAACCCGGCCCGGTACGGCGCCGGGTCGCCGCTCGGGCGCAGGCCGTCCTCCGGCTCCGCCGCGGCGAGCTGCGCCAGCGCCTCGGGCACGCCCTCGACCTCGGCGAGGCCCCGCACGCCGCGCCGGAAGACCTGCTCGAACACCTCGCCCGGATCGCACTCGGCGAGCGGGTCGTCCTCCATCGCCTGCCGGACGCGCCGCTCGAGCACGTCCGGCGCCATGCGGCCGACGCCGGTCGCGACGAGCCGCACGCCGCAGCCAGCGTCGCCGCCGATGAGCTGCGGGATCACGCGATCGGCGAACGCGAAGGCCGCCCCGACCGGGATGCCCCGCCCCGCGTGCAGATCGGGCATCGCCACGGCGCGCACGCAGCCGGGCAGCGCGGCGACGCGCGCGAACTGCTGCACGGCGTTGCCCTCGAGCCAGACGTCGTCACGGGCGACCAGGCGGGCATGGGCCGGAAGAACGAGGCTGTCGGCGGGGGCTTTCATGGGGTCTCCAGAGCGCTCGTGGGATCGAATGGGCCAGTCGTGGTGCCGCACAGGCCGGTCATGGGGTCGAAGGGGTCGTTCATGAGATCGTGTGGGCCGGTCATGAGGTCGCGTAAGCCGGTCATGAGAACGTGTGGGCCGGTCATGAGGTCGCGTAAGCCGGTCATGAGACCGCGTGGGCGCTCCAGAGCGACCGGCGGGACGCAGACTCGCCTTGCGGCTGCCGTGCCAGCGCGCGAAACGGCGCCCGCACCGCGGAAACGCCCCGGTCTGGTGCACGGCGCACCACTCCAGGTGCTGCACGACGCATCATCCCTGGTGTACGGTGCACCAGTGAATCGCCTCCTCCTGACCTGGTCGGACGCGGGCACGCTCGGCCCCGCGCCGGCGCACCAGGGCCGCCGGCCGGACAGCGACCGCGGGCCGGTGCAGCGGCTCCTCGACCAGGACGAGAGCCGCTACGACGCCATCGTGATCCTCACCATCCCGGCGGGCGAGGCGCCGTCGCGGGCGCTGGCCGAGCGGGCGCGGGCGCGCGCGCCGCGGGTCGAGCTCCGCGTCGTCGACGTCGACGATCCGTCGGACCACGCGAAGCTCTTCCGGGCGGTCGGGCCGCTCGCGGGCCAGCTCAAGCGCGCGTTCCCGGAGGCGGGCTGGGCGATCGACGTGCTCCTGTCGGCCGGGACGCCGCAGGCGCAGACGATCTGGGTCATCCTGGTGCAGGCGGGGATCCTGCCCGCGCGCATGCTCCAGGTGATCCCGGCGGCGTTCGTGCCGCGCCCGCACCCGCGGCCGGTGCGCGAGGTCCGGCTCGACATCGAGGGGTTCCCCGAGATCCGGGCGCTGCGCGAGGAGGTCGTGCGCCTGCGGGCCGAGGCGCGCACCCGCGAGGCGGTCCTCGTCGGCGAGAGCGAGCCGATGCGCGCCCTGCGCGCCCGCGTCGCCCGGGTCGCCGCGACCGACGTGCCGGTGCTCATCGTCGGCGAGACCGGCACCGGCAAGGAGCTCGTGGCCAGGGCGATCCACGAGCACAGCCCGCGCCGGAGGGGCCCGTTCATCGCCGAGAACTGCGGCGTCTTCGCCGAGGGGGTGCTCGCGAGCGAGCTGTTCGGCCACGAGGCGGGCGCCTTCACCGGCGCCGCGGGGCGGCGGCGCGGCGTGTTCGAGCAGGCGCACGGCGGCACGCTGTTCCTCGACGAGATCGGCGAGCTCTCGCCGCGCGTGCAGGCGTCGCTGCTCCGCGTGCTCCAGGACGGGACGCTGCGCCGGGTCGGCGGCGAGGCGAAGATCGAGCTCGACGTGCGCGTCGTCGCCGCCACGCACCGCGACCTCGCGGCCATGGTCGCGGACGGGGCCTTCCGCGAGGACCTGGTCTACCGCCTCCGCGGCGCGATCCTCGAGGTCCCGCCGCTCCGCGAGCGCGGGGGAGACATCGAGATCCTCGTCGAGGCGTTCCTCGACGAGGTGCGGGCGCGGCGCAAGGGGCGCGGCCTCGAGGTGACCCGCGAGGCGCTGCGGCGCCTCCACCACCACCCCTGGCCGGGCAACGTGCGCGAGCTGCGCGCCGAGGTGCACAGGTGGGGGGTCTTCTGCGATGACACGGTCGACGCCGGCGACCTCTCGCCGGAGATCACGTCGCCCCCGGCGCGGCCGGCGGGCAGCGGCGCGGGCGTGCACGCGCACGGGGCGGGCGCGCTCGGGGCGGGCGCGCACGCGCACGGGGCAGGCGCGGCGGCCGGCGGCGAGCGGCTCGCGACCCTGGCGGAAGCGGTGGAGTCCGCGGAGCGCGCCGCGATCGCGCGGGCGCTCGACGCGCACCAGGGCAACATCTCCCGCGCGGCGCGGGCGCTCGGCATCGACAGGAATACCCTCAAGCGCAAGCGGGCAGCCTACGGCCTCGGCAGTGCCAGCGCGCCGCGCGGACGGCGGTGAGCGCGCCCGCGTGTGCCCGTGGACACTGAACCGATTAAGTGGTCTCCTCGCGCGGCCGCGCGACGGGACGCGCGAGGGATCGCGAACCCGCGATCGGAGAAGGAGCCACCGTGACGTCACGCACGCTAGAGGCCGTCGCCGCATTTGCCCTGCTCGCCGTCGGGGCCGCCGCATGTAGCAAGCGCGGGGACGACAAGGCGTCCTCGTCGCCCTCGCCCTCCGCCTCGCCCGCGTCCGCTCCGGCGACCCTGACGTACTGGGCGAGCAACCAGGCGCCCAGCATCGAGGACGACAAGAAGATCCTGCAACCCGAGCTCGACAAGTTCGAGAAGCAGACCGGGATCAAGGTCAAGCTCGAGGTCATCCCCTGGTCGGACCTGCTCAACCGGATCCTCGGCGCCACCACGAGCGGCGCCGGGCCGCTCACCGCGCTCTTCCGCGTCGTGCTGCCCGCGGCCAGGCCCGGCGTGGTCGCGGTCGCGATCTATGCGTTCATGACCGCGTGGGGAGAGGTCCTGTTCGCCTCCGTGCTCACCAGCGAGGACGGGCGGACCCTCGCCGTGGGGCTGCAAGGGTACGCGACCCAGTCGAACATCTACTGGAACCAGGTGATGGCGGCGTCGGTCGTCGTGAGCGTGCCTGTCGTCACCGGGTTTCTGCTCCTCCAGCGCTACCTCGTCCAGGGGCTCACCGCGGGCGCGGTCAAGTCCTGACGCGCGCGGGTGGTGGCCTCGATGGCGATCAGCCGCCTGGTGCGTGGGACTCCGCCGGGACGCGGACGAAGGGGGGGCGGATGTCCCGAACGTCGAAGAAGAACACCCGATCCCAGAACGGCACCTGCTCCCGCTCCGAGAGGTCGAACACCTCGCCGCGGGACAGGCTGCCGACGGCCCTGGCGTGGGCGCCGCCCCGGATGCTCCACCGGAACTCGTACGGGAGGAGGACGCTGGGATCGCTGAACATCCCGCGCCGCTCGGTGGAGCTCCGCCGCGCGGCCTCGGAGAAATCCCGCGCGTGACGCAGGTTCGGGGCCACGATGTAGGGCGCCGCCAGGCCCTCCTCGATCATCTGCAGGTTGATGAGCTGGCCTCCCGCGTGCACGTGGCCGAGCACGCGCCCGTAGGAGTCGAATCGCTGCTCGTCCACCTGGATCTCGACCTCGCAGCCGACAGGGAGCAGCTCGCGCAGCCGCGCAGCGGCCACCTCGGCCCAGCGTCCCTGGGACCTGCCGAAGAAGTGCGTCTCCGGCGTATCGATCGAGAGCAGGCGCACGTGGCGGCGCACGCCCCCCTCGTCGTGGAGCTGGAGCGTGTCTCCGTCCACCACCCTCGTGATCTGCCCGCGAAAGCGGTCGCCCGGGAGATCCGGCGCGCGGCGGAGCCGCCGCCTCTGGGCAACCTCGGACAGGTAACCGATCAACCTCCGGAAGCCCGGAAGCAGTCCTTTCATCGTCCCCCCCTCCTTCGATGGATAGAACTCCAGGAAGCCGCCGTTCGTCGGCGCGCTGGACGTTCATCCCGCCCAGACGGCGTGCTCCATGACGATATGGAGCGCGCCCTCGGCTCGTGAAAGCGAGCGCGCCCTGATAGACGGCACAGCGTGGACCGGAGATCGGATCGAGAGAGACCGCCAGGATCGTTGGGCGGGAGAGTCTCGGCTTTCCCGGCGGCGCGATCGGCGGATCACCGCGGAGACCCGGAGCACGGCGGGAGAGGCATGCGGGACACAGCGCCTCGTGCCGTCCTCGCGGCCCGCTGGAGCTCGACCCTCCGTCCAGCGCAGGAGAACGGCTCGGGCGCCGGGGAGGGCGCCCGAGGCAGGGCGGCCTTCACCGAGGGACGGGGACCACCTCGTCGCAGGGGAAGGTGATGCTGATGTCGTGATCGCCGGACTTGACCGTCTCGCACGCGGCGCCGACGAACTCCACCTCGCTCGGGCCGTTGAGCCGCCAGCCGTCCGGGTCGTTGAGGACGACCGGCGCGCCGTCGATCAGGACCGTGCCCGCGCTCCCGTCTCCCTGGACCCGTCCCTCGAGCGTGAAGGCGCACTCCCGCACGACGTTCCCGATGATCGACTGGAACGCGGACTCGAGCTGCGACACGTCGTTGGCCGGATAGTACCGCGGGGTCGGGTCGTCGAGCGGCAGGCCCTGCCCGGCGTTCGCGAGCTCGTGCAGGTGCTCGATGCCCACCTCGTCCCCCACGGAGATGACGTACACCGTGATGCCGCTCTCGAACGCGTGCTGGACCGCCTCGAGCGAGGCCGCGCGTCCCCTCTCGTCGACGCCGCTGCTCCCGCGGCGCCTCTGGCAGGAGTTCGGCTCGCCGTCGGTCGCCAGCACGAGGACCTTCGGGCCGGGGAACTGGGCGGAATCGAGCCCTGTCAACCTCGGGATCACGGCCTCGATGGACTGCCCGGTCGGCGTGTTGCCGCCGTCGTCCCGGTCCATCTCCTCGGGCTGATACGCGTCGACGATCGCGTCGTAATTGTTCGCCGCGATGGGCACCTCGAGCAGCCAGGGGCAGGTCGCGCCGCGGTCGTCGTCGCGCGGCGTGGTGTACATCGTGAGGCCGAAGTTCACCTGCGACTCCAGCGTCGAGACAAGCCCGCTCGCCGGATCCACGAGGGCGTTGCGCACGGCCGTCCAGCGCTGGACGCCGCCGCGATCGTCCTCGCCCTGCAAGGGGTCGCGCATGCTGCCCGAGCGGTCCACGAGGAGCAGGACGTTCGGGACCGTGCGACCGAAGCCCACGGAGAGCGAAGCGCAGGCGTCGCCCGGGTCCGTGGTGCCCGGATCGCCTGGACCGCCCGGAGCCCCCGGGCCGCCCGGAGCCCCCGGCTCGTCCGGGAGGAAGACGCCGTCGTCGCCGCCCGATGAGCCGCCGCCCGACGACGCGCAGCGCCCGTCGGCGCACCCCGCGTCGTTCCCGCCGTCGCTGGACACCCCCCCGCCGCACGCGCCGAAGATCGCAGCGGAGAAGAGAAGACCAAGACCACCCGCCAGGCACCTACGAAACCTGATGACCGATCGCTCTCGCAACATATCTGACTCCAGCAGCTAATGAACAAGGTTAAGGAGTACCGCGCGCCGCGCGGCGACCCGGAACACCGCGACACAACACCACGTCCCGGCACCCTCGCGGCCCGCGGCCCCCTCTCGATCACCGCGGAGACACGGAGACATGGGAGGGCCGAGACGACGGGAATACGCCTCAAGGTGCATCTTCGCACCGGCGTGAGGGCGCGGCCAGCGCAAAGCGTCGGCCGGTGCTGCGAACTGCGCTCGCCAGGCAGCGTGTCCGCTGAAAAGATACCATCACATGGCTTATCGACGAGAGGACGTCGCCGTCGCACACATCCACGCAGAGCGCTCCGCCGCAGGCGACACGCCGGACGCGAGCGCCGCTGCGATCACCGTGGCTGTGATCTTCGTCCCAGGGATCACGCCGCGTCCCCCGGCGGGGGATTGTCGATCCTGTCGAAGAGGAGGCCGTCGTCAGACAGGGCCTCTCGGCTCCCTGGCCCGGAGTCGGAGGCCCCGCGCGCGCCGCCGCCGCGCACCGAGCAGCGCGCCGCCGGCCGCGATCATGCAGCTCAGCAGGGCGCCGGGGCGCCCTTGGCCGGAGGCATCGCAGGCGCAGCCGCCGCCCGCGCCCGGCGCGCCCGTGCCGACGCCCGTGCCCGTGCTCGCCCCGCCCGCGGCCGGGTCTCCACCGCTCGCCCCCGCGCTCGGGCCGGCGCCGGCGTCGCAGCGCCCCGGGACGCCGAGGAAGCTCGCGGTCGCCGCCCAGAGCGCGGGGCACGTCGCGCCGGTCGAGGTCTCGCGCCCGCACGCGGGCGGCGGGCCGCAGAGGCGATCGAGCGTCAGGATCGGGGAGAACGTCTCGCCGCCATCCACGGAGACCCCCGCGGTGAAGCCGTCCGCGAGCTCGTCGGCGCAGGCGAAGAGGCCGTCGCTCGTCCAGGTCAGGCAGCGGACGCCGAGGCGCCCGACCTGCGTGAACTCCAGCGTCGTCGTCGGCGCGATCCACAGGCCGTCCATGTCGCTGCCGACCGCGATCCTCGCGCCGTCGGGCGAGAGGGCGAACCCGAGGAGGCTCACGGCGTGGAACACCTCCCGCCACGTGGCGCCCCCGTCCTTCGAGACCAGGAGCGCGTCCGCCCCGTCGCCGTCGCGGCGGACGTACACGACGTCCGCGTCGCGCGGATCCACGGCGCCGAGGTACGGCAGGTTGCGATCGTCGCTGCCCGGGATGTCGAAGCTCTCCCAGGTCTCGCCGCGATCGTCCGAGCGCTGCAGCGCCCCCTGGAACGTGGGGCCGTTCCAGCGCCCGCTCACGTAGAGGCGCCGGGGGTCGGACGGCGCGCTGTCCAGGGTCACGCCCAGGAACGCGCTCGGGAGATCGACGCCGGCCTGGGCCCAGGTCCTCCCGTCGTCCTTCGAGGCCCAGACCTGGGTCAGGATCTCGTCGCCGGTCAGGACGCTCGAGCCGAGCAGGATGGCGCTCGACGGCTCGGCGCGGTCGATCGACACGTCGACGAGGTTGAGGTCGGCGAGGCCGCCCCCCGCGATGTCCCACTGGCAGCCGCGATCGTGCGTCGCGCTCAGCCCGCTGGAGAGCCCGGCGAGGATCGAGCCGTCGCCGGTGATGACCAGCATGGGATCCTCGAAGCCGCTGTAGCCGATCGACTCCTCGCAGATCCACGACCAGCGCTCGCCGCCGTCGCTGGTCGTGAGGACACCGTACGTCGCGCGGAGCACGATGCGCCGCGGATCGGCGGGATCGACGAGGATCTGGCCGGCGGAGGGGTAACGGCCGTTCGCGGACGCGGGCGTCGAGGCCGCCAGGGCGGCCGACGCCAGGGCGATCCGGAGCCCGAGCGCGATGCGGTTGCTCGAAGGGAAGATCATCTGCGCCGTCCTCCCGCGCGTCCTACCTCGACCCCGGGGCCCGCGGCGCTCGAAGCGAACGGGGGGCGGGAGAGCGCGGCCGCGCCGCCGCCGCGCCGCGGGACAGGGAGAGGCGCGCCGCCGGCCCGACGGCGCGCCCGGGCCCCCTGCCCGCGCGGGCCGCGCGCTACTGCCGCCAGAACCGCTGGTTGGTCCCGCTGTGGCAACGGTACTGGATGAACTGGCCGCCGTCGGCGGTGCTGGCGCCGGAGATGTCCATGCACATGCCGCTGTGGACCGCGCGCAGCGAGACGGTGCCGTCGCCGCGATCGAGGAGGTTCCACTTCTGGTGGTTGCGGTCGAGACAATCCCGCTGCGTGATGCGCGCCTTCTCGGCCCTGCTGGCGTTGGCCACCTCGAGGCACTTTCCGCTGTTCACGTTCTTCACGACGTACGCGCTGCCCCCGGCGCTCTCGATGCTCCACTGCTGATCGACCGCTCCGGTGCACTGCCACTGGCCGATGGTGGCGCCGTTGTCCCTGCTCGCGCCGGCGACGCCGACGCACTTGCCGGAGTGGGCGGCCTTCAAGCGCTCGCCGCCGCCCGAGCCGTCGCCGCCCGAGCCGTCGCCGCCCGAGCCGTCGCCGCCCGAGCCGCCGCCGCCGGCGTCACCGCCGCCGGAGCCGCCGCCTCCAGCATCGCCGCCCGGGCCAGAGACCTGGATCTGCGCGCCCGTCGGCGAGATCGAGAGCAGCTTCATCGTCAGATCCGTCCCGAAGAACTGGTGGGAAGCGCCGACGGTGAGCGGCGCGTCCGTGAAATTCCCGCCAGGGATCATGTCGAGCAGGTGCGCACGACCGCTGTCCCTCGCCTGCGAGAAGAACGCATGCACGAGGACGCCGTTCACGGAGCGATTGCGCGAGTCGACCACGTTGGTCGGCGACGGCTGGCGGAACTCCACGTGATACATGACGCCGTTCGGCCCCTGGACGCGGAGGAGCTGCGCCCCGCCGCTCGGCTCGGTCATCGGGGCGAGCGTGTAGGTCTGATTGCCCTGGGCCATCACGATCTGCGACGACGTGATCCACCCCAGGTTCGCCTTGTAGTTGGCGTTGAAGTGCTGGCGCCCGCCGTGCCCCATCGGATCGAACGGATCGCCGTACTCGTCGAAGGTGCAGTCGTTGCTCATGGTCACCGTCGCGCCGCCGCTGCGGCACGTCCGCGAGGAGGCGTGCCAGAGGCCGAAGTTGTGGCCGAGCTCGTGCACCACGACCTCGGGCCACAGGCCGGCGATCCAGGTGGCGTTGCCCGGCTGCGCGCCCATGCCGCCGTACCCGCAGTCGATCCGCCCGAAGATCATGAAATGCTGATACTCGCCGAGGTCGAAGCCGGCGTTCCGCGCCGCGGTCCTCGCCTCGTTCTGCCACCGGTCGTAATCGTCACACCGGCCGAAGCGGATGTTGAAGGGGCCGGCGACGTCGTACTCGAGCTGCATCTTCCCGAACGAGGAGCCCGCGAGGTGGGTCGCCGCGCTGGCGAGCGTGTTGCGCACGTCCTGCTCCGTGCCGAGCGTCTGGCCGCCGTCGAACTGCACGCGCAGCGCCAGGACGCGCTTGGTCCCCGTCGTGACGAGCGCGCTCGTCAGCTCGCTGATGCCCTCCGGGGGCCGCATCACGTCGACGTCGATGCTGCCGTCGTCGTTCTCCCGGCCGAACACCTCGACCGGCGAGCCGCTGGCCGTGCGCCAGTCGACGGGCGGCTCGGCGCCGGACGCCGTCGCCTCGCGCATCGCGTCGAGGTTCAGGCGCACGTACGTCCCGTCCTCCCGCTGCAGCATGTACCGGGCCTCGCCGGCGGCGACGGCGACGGTCAGCGTCCCCGACGCGACGGGCTCCGGCCCCGCGTCGCCGTCGCCGGCCTCGTAGCTCATGCAGCCGGCTGCGATCGCGCAGGCCGCGGCGAGGGCGACTGTGGACAGCTGCGACTTGAAGCGTTGCATGAGTGCCTTCCTTTCCAAGCGTCCAAGCATCGTTCCGATGCGCCGTCGTCACCGCGCGGGGAGCGACGCGGCGTCCCCTCGGGCGCACGAGCGCCGCGCGCGCTCCCCCGGAGGACGCCGCGGGCGCGGGCTCTAGCGCCGGTGCGGCGAGGGGCCGGCGGCCAGGCCGCTCGTCGCGCCGCGCGGGGTCGTCGCGACCGTCACGCGGCGTTGCCATCCTCACCCCCCTCGCGGAGGAGCGTGCGCCACCCAAAGCAAGAGCGCTGCCAAAGGCTCATTACAGGCCCGGCGACCCCCTCAGCAAAAGAATCATCCGGGGGCGGCCGGCGATCCAATCACGCCTCATGTTTGCGTGGATCAACCGCGATCCTGAATGGATCGAATACCACCCTACGGGCGCGCCCTGGCGCCGCATGAGCGCTCGCGCGATCAGGCGTGTCGGGACGTGGTGCGATGGAGGCCGGCAGTCGCAAGCTGTGATGAGGGGAGCCCTCGAGTGAGGGCGCCAGAGGGCGTGTGCGCCGCGCTGGGGCGTTATCCGCCCTTCAGCCTGGCGGCCAGGAATTTCCGCACATGCTCCCACGCATCCGCCGCGGACTCCGTGTCGTACCGGGCGCCCGACGGGTTCGCGAACGCGTGCTGGGCGTCGTACCGGAGGATCTCGTGCTCCACGCCCGCCTCCTGAAGCGCCTTGTCGAACTCATCGACGACCTGGGGAGGAATGCCCTCATCGCGGTTCGCGAAGATGCCGAGCACCGGCGCGCGGATCGCCTTGAGCGCCGCGGGGTCGGTGACGAGGTGGCCATAGTAGATGACGGCGGCGTCGAGCTCGGGCTCGTTCAGGGCGAGCTTGAGCGACCAGGCGCCGCCGAAGCACCACCCGATCGAGCCGGTGCGCGGCGCGGAGACGCGCGCGTCGGTCGAGAGGAAGCGGTGCGCGGCGCGCACGATCTCGAGGCCCCTGGCCTCGTCGACCGACTTCATCGCCGCCATCGCGTCGTCGCGCGTGGTCGCGACCTTGCCGCCGTACAGGTCCACCGCGAGCGCGGCATAGCCGTCCTCCGCGAGGCGGTCCGCCCAGTGCTGGATGTGCTCGTTCAGGCCCCACCACTCGTGGATGACCACGACGCCCGGGATCGGCGCCTTCGCGCCCGCCGGCAGGCTCAGGTACGCCCGCGACCCGGCCAGATCGAGGGTCTGCCCGCGCGCGGGCGGGGCCTTGTCGGGGCGGAGCTCGTGGAGGGCCTTGAAGTCCTGCTCGGAGAGCAGGCCCGTCGGGCTGTCCGTGGCCGCGCTGGGCGCCGGCGCCGGGGCGGCGGCGCCGGGCGGCGGCTCGGCGCGGGGCGCGGGCGAGGTGGAGGTGGCAGAGCAGGCGGTCGCCAGGAAGAGCGAGGCGAGCGCGGCCAGGCGGCGGTGGTGCGAGCGCAGCGTCATGCGCGCGCACCCTACCAGCTCGGGGCGCCGCGCCGGAAGCGCCGCGCCGGGGGGGCGCTCTACGTCGCGACCCGCAGGCCTAGCTGGCTCGTCGCGAGGCTCCGCCGGACGGCGGACACGAGCGCCTCCGGGGGAAACGGCTTCGCGACGAAGGCGTGGGCGCCGAGCCGGAAGGCGCGCCCGCGCTCGCGCGCCGAGGACATCGAGGAGACGACGATGAGGGCGACGTCACGGTGGTGCCGGCTCCGGCGGATGAAGTGGATGAGCTCCAGACCGTCGATGTCCGGCAGGTGGATGTCGATGACCACGGCGTCGTGGGCGCCCCCGTGCATCCGGCGGAGCGCCTCGAACCCGCTCGACGAGTCCGTGACCTCCACCACCGGCCCGAGCTCGCGCGCTCCCTCGAGCGCTGCCCGCATGGTGGCGCGCATCGCGGCGGAGTCGTCGATGAGGAGGATGCGGGGCATGGCGGGATCCGCTCGGGGCTCTCGCGCGCCCTAGTACAATGGAAACAACAAAACTGGAAGAGCTCTTCAGTTTTCCAATGTGGGAGCGCACACCGATCTCGACGGTGGGGCGCCAGCCCCGGCGGGCGGGCGCGCACCGCTCCCCGCTGGCGGACGGCGACCGCTGGCCGCAACGGGGGCAGAGGGCGGCCGCGGCGCGGGGGCGCCGGCGAGCCGCCGACGTGATCACATCGGCCCGCTCCGGGAATTCGTCTCTGCCACAAACGGAGACCGCGGTGCACACGGGCGAATTGCACTTCTTCATCACGGCTGCTGCGATGCTCCTCACGAGCGGCGCCGTGATCGTCTCCAGAAATACCGACGAGCCGGCCGGCGAGAGCGAGCGCTCGTCGCCGGTCGGCTGGATTCCAGCTCGCTCGGCTGGCCAGAATCTTAGAGTTTCCCTTGGATGAAGAGCGCCCTATCCGATCGAGAACTTGCTTGAGGAGACCGTCGTATGCTTGAAAAGAACGAACTCGTGGTGCGTGATGTGCTCTATGGGGGCGTCGCTCGGCGGCAGATCCTCATCGGGGCGATCGCGATCTCCGCGCCCGTGTTCGTGTCGTGCACGGAGGAGGACGGCGAGTCGATCGACGACGTGAACGCGGGCGGCCCCGGTGTCGGCGACGGCGCTGGAGGCTCGGGGACCACGACGTCCGGCACCGCCACCACCGCGCCGAGCGCCACGACCTCCGGCACCGGCGGCGCGGGCGGGGGCCTCGGCGGCGCGCGCGCCGGCGATGCGGGCGGAGAGGGCGCTGGCATGCTGGACCTGGACCCCTCGATGTTCGACGAGGCCCAGCGCTGCACCTTGACCGCCACGGACATCGAGGGGCCGTTCTTCCTCGATGATAATGAGTTCCCCGACGACACCCATCTGTTCCGGAGCGATATCCGGGAAGGCCTCCCCGGCTGCGAGCTCCAGCTCTATTTCCGCCTCCTCGACGCGCGGAACGGCTGCGAGCCCATCCCCGACGCCGAGGTGTACATCTGGCACTGCAACGCGGAGGGGTTCTACAGCGGGTTCAACGGGCAGGATCCCAGCACGCCGTACAGCGGCCCGGCCGAGCGCACGCCCGACAACGAGGAGAGGTTTTGCCGAGGCGTCCAGATCTCCGACCGCAACGGGGTCGTGGGCTTCAGGACGATCTACCCCGGCTGGTACAGGGGGCGCCCCGTCCACGTCCACCTGATCGCTCGCCTCAGGGGACAGACGACCCGGCTCATCGTCACGCAGCTCTATTTCCGCGCTGCGCTCAGCCAGCAGATCTTCGAGTCCGAGCCGGCGTACGCGGCGCGATCGACCAGCATCCCGCAGGACAGCCTCGATCCGCAGGTGGGGTTCGGCGGCCCCACCATCGAGGACATGGAGTACGAGCCCGGGTCGGGGCTGGTCATCGGCAGGCTCAACCTCGTCGTCGATGGCCCAAAGGCGTAGGGCTGCCCCAGCGACGCGTGGGGCGGTGATCACCACCCCAGGATCCACCCGAGCTCTCCCTGGCCCCACCGGCGGCCGCCGCGCGCACCGCGCCGCGGTGGCCCGCGCGGGGTCCCTCTCGCACACCTCGAACCCCCGTACACCTTGGACACAAGGTAGCGCTGCCGCGCACCGCATCGGCGCGCCGGCCGCTGCCGCCGGAACGGGGCGGACAGGCCCCCTCGCGGCCGCCAGACTGCGGTAGGAGGGCCCCATGAGCGACGCAGAGCGGCTGGACCCGGAGAGCATGACGCGCGCGTTTTGCGAGGCGCGGCGCCGCGGGATGGATGTGGAGCCCGCGGTGCTGTTCCACGATCTCGGGCGCATGCGGGCGCGCATCGCGCGGATCCGCGCGGCGTTCCCGGCGGGCGCCCTCCACGCGGTCGCGATCAAGGCGAACCCGCTCCTGGAGGTCCTCCGCGCGGCGGTCGCGTGCGGCGCGGGGCTCGAGGCGGCGTCGCTCGACGCGTTCTGGGGCCGGGGCCGCGGCCAGCCATGAGGCCGCCGTGCGGCGTTCATGCGCCTGTTGCCCGGGGAACGCAGCATGTCGACAGCGCTCGGTGGCAGGGACAGCGAGGCGTGGAGGAGCAGCGATGAGATCGATCGGAGCGGCCGGAATCGTGGGTTTTTGGGCGCGAGCGGGGTGGATCACGACGCTCGGCGCCGCGCTGGTCGTGCCGCCGCTCGCGAGCACGAGCTGCGCCGGCAAGGAGGCGGCGAGCCCCGTGGACGCGTCCGGCGGCGCGGGGGGCCGCGGCGGCGCGGAGGCGGCTGGTGAGGGCGCCGCCGGCGCGGGCGGAGGCGGCGCGGAGGGGGCTGGTGAGGGCGGCGCCGCCGGCGCGGGCGGCGGTCGGGACGACGACACCGTGCGCGTGCAGATCCTCGCCTTCAACGATTTCCACGGCAACCTGGAGCCGCCCGCCGGCAGCGGCGGCAGGATCACGCTGCCCGACGAGGCGCAGGTCGACGCGGGCGGCGCCGCGTTCTTCGCGTCGCGCATCGCCGCGCTCCGCGCCACGAACCCGAACACCGTGGTGGTCTCGGCGGGGGATCTCATCGGCGCGAGCCCGCTCGTGTCGGCGCTGTTCCACGACGAGCCCACCATCGAGGCCATGAACCTCATCGGCCTCGACATCAACGGCGTCGGGAACCACGAGTTCGACAAGGGGACGGCCGAGCTCCTCCGGATGCAGCACGGCGGGTGCCACCCGGTCGACGGCTGCGCGGACGGCACCCCCTTCACGGGCGCGAGCTTCCGCTTCCTCGCGGCCAACGTCGTCGTGGACCCGGCGACCCACAAGACGCTCTTTCCGGCCTACGACGTCCGCGAGCTCGACGGCGTGAAGATCGCCTTCATCGGCATGACGCTCGAGGGCACGCCGTCGATCGTCACGCCGGCCGGCGTCGCCGGGCTGACGTTCCTCGACGAGGTCGACACGGTGAACGCCCTCGTCCCGGAGCTCACCGCGCAGGGGATCGAGGCCATCGTGGTGGTGCTGCACGAGGGCGGGATGCCCACCGGCCACCTCAACGAGTGCCCGGAGGTCTCCGGCCCGATCGTCGAGATCGCGACGAACATCGATCCCGCCGTGGATGTCCTCGTCACCGGCCACACGCACCAGGCGTACAACTGCGTCCTCGGCGGGAAGATCGTGACGAGCGCCGCCTCGGCCGGGCGGCTGATCACGGACATCGATCTGGAGATCAGCAAGCGCACGGGCGAGGTGGTGGCGAAGACGGCGAGCAACGTCGTCGTGGCGCGCGAGGCGCCCGACGCGGCGGTGGATGCGCTCGTGACGCGGTACAAGGACCTCTCGGCGCCGCTGGCCGCCACGCAGGTCGGCGCCATCACGGCGACGCTCGAGCGCGCGGCCCCGGCCATGGGCGCGGGGCTGTCCGCGATGGGCGCGGTGATCGCCGACTCCCAGCTCGCCGCCACGCGCGAGCCGAGCGTCGGCGGGGCGCAGATCGCGTTCATGAACCCGGGCGGCGTCCGCGCCGACCTGACCTACGCCGCTTCGCCCGGGGAGCCCGCCGACGGCGTGGTCACGTTCGGCGAGATCTTCGCCGTACAGCCGTTCGGCAACAGCCTGGTCGTGATGACGCTCACGGGCGCGCAGATCCACGCGCTGCTGGAGCAGCAGTTCCGGGTGGACGCGATGGGCAACCCGCGGGCCACGATCCTCCAGGTGTCGAGCGGGTTCTCCTACACCTACAGCCAGAGCGCGCCCGTCGGCGCGAAGGTCGAGCCGGCGTCGATCCGGCTCGACGGCGTCCCGCTCGACCCCGCCGCGAGCTACCGGGTGACGGTGAACAGCTTCCTGGCGAGCGGCGGCGACGGCTTCACGGTGCTCGTCGACGGCGAGGACCGCCTCGGCGGGGCGCTGGATCTCGACGCCATGCGCGACCACCTCGCGCGCCAGTCGCCCCTCTCGCCCCCCGCGCTCGACCGGATCACGGTCGTGCCCTGAGGGCGCCTCTCGAGACCTCCCCGGCCTCGTTCGGCGCCCTGGGCCGGCGCCCCGCCGCTCCCGGCGTCACGGCCGAGGAGGCCACGCCATCCGCTGCTCGGCCGCGACCGGCGCGCGGTGGATGGCGGGGGGCGCCGCGAACGACGCGCGCGGCGAGGCGCCGTCGTCCGACAGCGCCCTCGGCCACCAGTCCATGCTGAGGTGGATGTGGTGGTGGTGGTAAGGCCACCCCGCGCCGTACGCCATCCGGTCCGAGAAGCTCGCGAGCTCGCTGTCCGTGATCCTCCTCGGATCCCCCTTCGGCAAGCGGCTCAGCGCGGCCGCGGTCTGCGACAGGAACGGCGCGATCACCTTGTCCACGCCGACGACGCGCGTGCGCGGCGAGCGGAACAGCCTGGCCATGAAGAACGCCTGCCGCTCCAGGTCGACGACGTGACTCCGCCGCGCGGCCGACGAGCAGTACTGGTCCTCGTGCTTCGACCCGTCCCCGCAGATGATCTCCGCGTTGTTGGCGCCGTCCGTCTGGAAGTAGGCGATGTCGATGTTGCCGCCCTGGTCGTGCGTCGATTTCGGATGGCGCGGGTGGCCGACGTCGTAGCCGGGGGTCGTGCCGTCGATCTGGCAGACGTCGATGAGCGACAGCGGCGTCGTGCCCGGGAAGGCCCGCAGCGTCGCCGCGAGCGCGTCGCGGACGAGCATGATGAGCTCGCGCCGGGCAAAGCGGTAGTTGCTGAACGTCTCCCAGACATAGCCGCCGCCGACCACCGAGTCGTCCGGATCGGGGAACGGGAACGGCAACAGCCCGCTGCCGCCGTCGCCCCGGCCGGCGCACTCGTCGAAGGAGAAGCCGGCGCCCGTGCAGCTCGATCCGTCGACGTAGGGATACGAGGTCACGTCGAGCCGGTACGCGTTCTGCCCCCCGGCGTGGCCGATCACGCGGAGGAAGTACTCGGCGCCTCCGCGCTCGGAGTAGAACCCGTAATACTCCGTGTCCGTCTCCTGATCGCGGTACGCGTACGGGTACCGATCGCCGTACCGCGAGCCGAGCAGGCGCCCCTCGCCGTCGTACGCCACGAGGTCGAGGTCCCCGTCGGCGTGCGGGAAGCGGACGCCCACGCGGACGATGGTCCGCTCCGGCACCACGATCCGGAGCCAGTCCTCGTCGCCCTCGCACAGCGAGAGCTCCGCCGAGGTGTCCGAGGCCAGGCGCGCCGCGGACCCGAGATCGTCGTTCGGCTCGAGCGCGTCGCCCCCCGCGCCGCAGGCGGAGGTCTCCGTGCCCTTGCGGCACACGCCCCCCTCGCAGGTGGCGCCGTCCGGGCACCACCCGGACGGGACGGCCGGCGAGCACGCGACCTCGTCCGAGACGCACTGCTCTCCGAGGCACGTCGTGCCGCCCGGGCACGTCGAGGCGGCGTCGCACCCGGCGAAGCAGGCGGAGCGGCCCCCCGCGCCCTCGACGGCGTGGCACACGTAGCCGGCCCGGCAGTCCAGGTCGCTGCCGCAGGTGTTCAGGCACACGGGCGAGCCGCCGGCCGCCGCGGGGAAGCAGCCCGCCTCGGGGCCGCACTGCCGGTCGCTCCGGCAGTCGAAGGCGAGGCAATAGCCCTCGACCCAGCCGTTCGGCTCCGCGCTGTCCGCGTCGCTGTAGCAGGTCGCGCCGGGCAGCGAGCACGCGCTCGCCGTGTCGCAGGCCGAGCCCACGGCGCCCTCGGCCACCGCGTCCTCCGTGCAGGCGACGCCGCAGGCCGGGTTGCACCCGTCGCCGCGCCGCGGGGAGCAAAGGCCGTGACGGCTCTGCACGCCCTCGCAGGTCGCGGGATCGTAGACGGGATGACACACCCCCGTATCCGTCAGGATGTCGGTGTTGAAGCAACGGAATCCGGGAGCGCACCCCTCCTCGGTGCCCGGCGCCGCACACGGCCCCTCCGCGCGCTCCATGCAGATGCCGAGCATGCAGAGCCCCGCCTCGCAGTCCGCGTCGCAGGCGCAGCGCGCCCCCGCCGACCCGACCTTCGGGCCCGCGAGGCTGCGCAGCGCGCGGTCGCCGCCCCCGTCGCCGACGGCGCCGTCGCTGTCGCTCGAGGGCGCCGCAGCCCACTCTCCCCCATCACATCCTTCCAGAACGCCCGTGAGCGCCGGCGCGATCACGAAGAGCCATTGCCAACGTAGTACCATGTCACCTGCCTGTTGCACGGTGCGAGAACGCACGTGGCGAGCGTTCTAGGCACAGGCGAGGCGTGATGGGTTGTTGAAAAGAGCTATCGAGTCACGCAGGCCACCCCGCGCGAGGATATTCCCACCTTCGCCAGAGGCCCCCGAGCCGCGGTGTCGAATCCGCCGGTGGGGACGCCTACTCGTATTTCTGGCTGACGCGGAAAGAGCCGAGCGATCGCACCCCCGTCGCGTGCTGCTCGAGCAGCGCGAGGGCTTCCTTGAACGAGGGCTCCTGCGTGCTGCCCTCGCACTCGACGAGGAAGAGGTACTCCTCGGGGCTGTCGGGCAGCGCGCGCGAGACGATGCGCGTGAGGTTGATACCGTATCTCCCGAGCGCGGACAGGGCCGCGACCAGGGCCGAGGGGCGGTGCTCCAGGCCGAACAGGAGCAGCGTGCGCCCGCCCGAGGGCGGCGGCTCCGCCGCCCTGCCGACGACGAAGAAGCGCGTGACGTTCTCGCCCTTCACGGCGAGCTTCGGCACCAGGATCTCGAGCTGGTAGATCGCCGCCGCGCCCTTGTTGCCGACCGCCCAGGCCTCGCCGTCCTGCGCCGCGCGCTCCACGGCCTCGGCGGTGCTCTCCGCCTCGAGGATCTGCGCGTCGGGGTACTGCGCGCGCAGCCAGTCGCCGCAGTGCTTGAGCGGCACGAAGTGCGAGTAGATGCGCCTCGGCGCCGCGCCCCGCCTGCCGAGGAGCGACAGGGTGACGTGGAGCGACAGCTCCTCGCAGACGACGAGCTCGGCGCCCGTGCCCTCGCGGCGGATCAGCTGATCCACGGTGTCGTAGATCGGCCCGCCCACCGCGTTCTCGATCGGCACGACGCCGTAGGTCGCCGCGTCGCCGGCCACCGCGTCGAACACCGCCGAGATGGTGCGCCGGGGCGTGAGGTCCGCGCCCTGGCCGAATCGCCGGGACGCGACCTCATGGCTGAACGTGCCCGGCCGCCCGAAGTAGGCGACGCGCAGCCGCGGCAGCGCGGCCTCCCCCGCGCCCCCGGCCGGCGCGGCCTCCCCCGCGCCCCCGGCCGGCGCGGCCTCCCCCGCGCCCCCGGCCGGCGCGGCCTCCCCCGCGCCCCCGGCCGGCGCGGGCACGGCCGCGGCGCGGCGCGGCGCCCCCGGATCTCCCGCGTCAGCGGACATGGCCGAGGAGCATGGTGCCGGAGAGGCCGCGGGCGATCGCGGCGCGCCCCCGGCAGGGCACGCCGAGCCGCCGGAGGGGCGGCGCCGTTCGAGGGCACGTGTGCATCAAGCGCCCGCCTGTCTACCGGGACGACGCCGTGGCGTCCAGGGGTCCTGGGGGGAAACACCGCACCCGCGCAGCGGGCCTGGCGCCGGGGCCCCGCGCCAGGCCGGCGGACCGCACGGGCGACCGGCGCCGCCGCGCAGCGCGCGGGAGCGGACGCGCGGACGCGCGCGGCCGGTGAGGCACGAGGAACGATCGTTACCCCCATGAACCATCGTCCCAGCGTCAATTTCTCTGGCGATTCTGCCTCGTCACACGCAATCGCCGCCGGATGCCCCCCGTCAGCCAGCGAACACATTTACCTACATCAACACACCCAAGAGATCACTTTTTCGCCCGTGATCCTCTCGACCCTGTTTTGCAAGCTTCGTTTCTTGTGATAACGATCGTTACGCAATGCCCGACACGGGGCTTGGGAGCAACGGTGCACAGTTGCAGGACGACAGGGAAAAGGCCTTCTGGCGGCTCTTCAGCAAGAACACGCTCGTGCTCGTACGGCGCTGGTTGCGGCTCCTCGGGGTGCCCCGGCGGGATCGGCGAGACGTCTCGCAGGACGTGATGCTCGCGGCGCACTTGAGCTTCTCGAAATACGACCCCGAGCGGGGGTCGCCGGAACGCTGGCTCAACCGGATCGCGGTGCATGTCGCCTCCCATTACGGAGAGCGCTCGCGGCGCCGGGTGGAGGTGCCGTTGCCGGACGACTTCGAGGTGGCGATCGAGCAGCCGTCGGCGGAGGAGCAGATCGGGTCGGAGAGCGATCGCCTGTTTGCGCTCTCGCTCCTGCGGGAGCTCGACGACGAGCTCCGCGCGATCCTCGTGGCGCACGACATCGAGGGCGTCCCGATGGCAGAGTTCGCGAGCCAGTGCGGAATCCCGCTCTCGACCGCGTACAAACGGCGGCTCCGCGCGCTCGCCGCGTTTCAGCTCCTGGCGGCGCAGCGGCTCACGGCGATGGGCGAGCGGGAGCCCGGGCCCCGGCCGCCCCCCGGCGAGGCGCCGCGCCTCGTCCTCGTCTCGTCCGCGCGGCCGTGAGGCTCACCCGATCATCGCCCGGGGCGCCGGCCCGACGACGCGGGGGCGCCGGCCCGCGCCGCGCGCTCGTCCGGCCGGGGCCGGGAGCGCAGCCGCGAGCGCTCCGGATCCTCGTTGATGAGCGCGAGGATAGCCTGCTTCTTCGGCGAGCCCTCGGGCTCGATCAAGAGGAAGAGGATCGCCTCCTGGAGCGCCTCGGGCGCGCGGTCGAAGCGATCGGCGACGACCGCGGAGACCGGGCTCCGCCCGTCGCCGGGCAGGAGGAGTCGCGCATCGCAGTTGAGCCCCTGAGCGATGAGCCCCAGCGCGCCGAGCCCGAGATCGCGCTCGCCGCGCTCCACCTGCCGCAGGTACGTCGCAGAGAGGCGCGCCTTCTCGGCGAACTCGGCGTAGCTGAGCCCGTGCAGCAGCCGGAGCACGCGAATGGCCCGGCCGACCTCCCTGGGAAGCGCGTCATCGCCCATGGCCGGCGCAGCCTATCAACTCCCGCCGCGGCCGGAAAAGGACGATCGCACCTTTCTCTCTTCATCTCATCAGCGCCGCGCGGCGCGGACACGCCCGTCGAGGCCCGATACTTACTATAACTGATTCAGCTCCTCCACGAGCGCCCGGGAGTGCGCGTTCTCGGTCTTTTCGGACAGCGCGGTTGTGAGCGAGAGCGCTCGTCTCCACGCATGGGCCGGCGCTTGGTGATCCCCGGCGCGCGATGTACCATGACGCGCGCGCCATCGATGGTGTATCCCGGACGCCGGAGCGACGGCGAGCGATGGCAGGGGATCGATGATCCGTCTGGAGCTTTCAGGAGAGCACACCCGGCTGTGCTCGACGCTGTGCGGTCAGTGCCCGCAAGGGCCCGCGGGGTGCTGCTTCAGCCCGCCCGAGCTCGACTGGACGGACATCGGGCGCATCGTCTCGCTCGGCGGCCGCGGCTGGCTGCTCGAGCAGATCGCCGCGCGGAACCTGCGCCCAGCGAGCCGCGGCCTCGAGCTCCGGCGCGTGCGAAGGCGGGAGGAGCGCACGGCGCCGCGGCAGTCGAAGTGCGTCTATCACGGCGCGCGCGGCTGCACGATCCCCGCCGAGCGGCGGGCGGCGACGTGCAATTACTTCCTCTGCGAGGACGCGTTCGCCGAGCGGCTGAACGGCCGGGCGGACCCGGCCTCCGCCGCGAGCCGGAGGGCGCACGCCCTCCTGCGGGGCCTCTACGAGCGCTGGGACCGCGAGCTCGCCGACGCGGTCGCCGCCCGGCCGGAGGGGCCGTCGTGGGACGCCGCATTCCTCGACTGGCTGGGCGCGGAGTTCGAGCGGCTGTCACGCGCATCGCGCGCCGAGATCGCCGCGATCGACGCGATCGATCCGCTCGGGTAGCACGCCGCCGGCGGGGGGGGCGGCACGCCGGGGGGCTCACCGGAGGGGCTGGAGTGCAGGCGAGCCACAAAAGGGGCTCGCCGGAACGCAAGCCCCGGAGGTGAGCCCCCCGGCGTGCCGCCCCCCCGCCGGCGGCGCCGAGGCGCGCGTCACAGCATGGCGACCGGATCGACGTCGATGATCACGCGCGCCCCCCGGTCGAGGCCGTCCCGGATGAGCCCGGTCAGCGCCGCGAGCACGATCCGGAGCGGCCCGCGCTCGCGCGCCCGGAGCAGCACCCGGAACCGGTAGCGCCCGCGCAGCCGCGCGATCGGCGCCGCCGACGGGCCGAGCACCTCGACGCGCCGCGCGAGCCCCTCCGGACAGGTGCGGGCGTGGGCGGCGAGCTTCGCCGCGGCGCTGCGGCCCACGCCCTCGTCGACGGCGTCGATCCGGAGCAGCGCGAGCCGCGTGGCCGGCGGGTAGCCCACCTCTTCGCGGTCGCGGATCTCCCGCTCGAGGAAGCCAGGTACGTCGTGCGCCGCGGCGAACGCGATCGCCGGGTGCTCGGGGTTGCGCGTCTGGATGAGCACCCGGCCCGGGCGATCGCGCCGGCCTGCGCGCCCGGCCACCTGGACGAGGAGCTGGAAGCCGCGCTCCGCCGCCCGGAAATCCGGCAGCCCCAGCGCGGCGTCGGCGTTCACCACGCCGACCAGCGTCACGTTGGGCAGATCATGGCCCTTCGTGACCATCTGCGTGCCGACCAGGATGTCGATCTTGCCCTCGCGCATCCTGGCGAGGATCGCCTGCGACCGGTCCTTGCCCGCGACGTCGCGATCGAGGCGCGCCACGCGGGCCTCCGGGAACGACTCGGCGATCGTCGCCTCGAGCCGCTCGGTGCCGAGCCCCTCGAGCAGCAAGGTCCGCGAGCCGCACGACCCGCAGCGGTCCGGCAGCGGCCCCGCGTAGTCGCAGTAGTGGCAGCGCAGGCGCCCGCCCTGAGGCCGCTCGTCGGCCTGGGCCGCGGCGGGCGCGGCGGGCGCGTCCGGGCTCGCCGCCGCTGGCAGGGGCGCGTCCCGGCGCCGCCCGCGGTGGTACGTGAGCGCGACCGAGCACGCCTCGCACGTCGTCAGCGTCCCGCACGAGCCGCAGACGACGCTCGGCGCGAAGCCGCGGCGGTTCAGGAACAGGATCGCCTGCTCCTTCGCCGCGAGCGTCTGCTCGAGCGCGCGGTGCAGCGGCAACGAGATCAGCGGATCCCCCGAGGGGCCGGCGCCGAAGCGGCGGAGGTCGACGAGCGTGACCTCGGGCAGGCTGGCCTCGCGGTGCGCGCGGTCGGGCAGGCGCAGCTCCGCGAGCTTGCCGCGGCGCACGAGCGCGACCGACTCGATCGAGGGCGTCGCGGAGCCGAGCACGCACACCGCCCCGGCGCGGTGGGCGCGGAGCAGCGCCATGTCGCGCGCGTGGTAGCGCACGCCCTCCTCCTGCTTGAACGAGCCGTCGTGCTCCTCGTCCACCAGGATGAGGCCGAGGTCCGGGACCGGCGCGAACAGGGCCGAGCGCGCCCCGATGGCGACGCGGACCTTGCCGCCGTGGAGGCTCGCCCACATCGCGTGGCGGTCGGCGTCGCTGAGCCCGCTGTGCAGCACGGCGAGCTCGTCGCCGAAGCGGGCGCGGAAGCGCGCGACGAGCTGCGGGGTGAGGGCGATCTCCGGCACCATCACGAGGGCGCCGCGACCCCGGGCGAGGCAGCTCTGGATGGCGCGCAGGTACACCTCGGTCTTGCCGGAGCCCGTCACGCCGAAGAGCAGGAAGGCGCTCGGCCCGGCGCTCCGCGGCGCCTGCTCGGCCGGCGGGCGGTGCCCCGCTCCTCCGGGCGCGACCTGCCCCGCTCCTCCGGGCGCGACCTGCCCCGCCCCTCCGGGCGCGCGCAGCGCGGCGAGCGCGGCGTCGATGCGCGCGGCGGCCTCGACCTGCGCCGCGTTGAGCTCGGGGGGCACGTCGCGCTGCTCCGGGAGGCGGAAGAACGGATCGCGCGGCGGCTCGCGCTCGTCGAGGACGACGAGGTTCCGCGCGGCGAGCTTCTTCAGGGCGCTCCGCGCGTTGCCGAAGCGCTCCTCGAGGCGCGCGACCGGCTGCTCGCCGCCCGCCCGGAGCAGCGCGAGCACGGCGGCGGCCTGCCCGCGCAGCGAGCCGGGCTCCTCGACCACATCCGTCGCCCGCGCGAAGGCGACCCTGCGGCCGCCGACCTGCCTGGCCCGGCCGAGATCGAGGACGCCGTCGAGCTCCGCCTGCGCCTTCAGCGCCCGCACCTGCTCGCGCTCGATCGCGGGCAGCGCGAGGCGGAGCACCTCGCCGATCGGCGCGAAGTAGTAGGCGGCGAGCTCCTGCAGGAACGAGAGCAGCTCCGCCGGCAGCGCCGGCCGCGCGTCGACGAGCGCCGCGAGCGGCTTGATCCGCGACGGATCGATGGCCGCGCTGCGCTCGCTGACGGAGAGCACGACGCCGAGCAGCTTGCGCCGGTGGAACTCGCAGAGCACGCGCGCCCCCGGGCGCACCTCGGCCGCGAGCGCGGCGGGGACCTCGTAGGTGAAGGCCTGCGCGAGCGGGACGGGCACCGCGACGTCGGCGAGGAGGGGCATCGCTCCGGAGATGGCCGCGCGCGGCGCGGCACGGGCCAGATACCAGAGAACGCCGCGCAGGACGAGAAACGCTGGGCGCGCGCGCGAAGTCGCCCGCGCAGGCCAGGAAAGCGCGCAAAAAAAAGCGCCGCCGGGGCCTTGGGGGGGGGAAGGCCGCGCCGGCAGCGCTGCCCGGACAGAGAGCACCGTCCGTGCCATCCGTGATGTTCGCGTTTTGAACGTATTTCGTTTCCGTTGGGCTACCTGGACGTTTCGAACATGAAAAATCGGGCTTTCACGCATTTCAAAAGTGAAAGAGGACTGCGCTTTCCCGTCCTCCGGATCCTCCGACGCGTCGGTGGCGGCGCGCCGGCCGCGTCGCGCGAGGGTCCGCCGATTGCTCGTGCCGACGGGGAGGGCGCGCCGGCTGCTGGCGGTCCGGGCCGCATGGGTGGGGATGTGCGCCAGGAGCACGCGCCCGGGAGGGGACCATGATCGGAAGCGCTGTCGTGCGAGGAATCGAGGAGCAGGACTGGATTGACCGGATGGCCGACCCGCTGCAGCGCGGGATCCGGGCCGTCCTCGAGCGAGCGCCCGCCCTCGCCCGGGTGCTCCACGGCAAGTTCCTCGGGCACCCGCTGCACCCGGCGCTGGTGACGATCCCGATCGGCGCGTGGTCGTGCACGCTCGCGCTCGATTTCGCGAGCATCGGCCGCGGGCGCCGGCTCCGCCGGGGAGCGGACGCGAGCGCGGCGGTCGGCCTCGCGGGGGCGCTCGTGGCGGCCTTCGCCGGGCTCGCCGACTGGAGCACCACCCTCGGCGCGGCGCGGCGGATCGGCTTCGTCCACGGCGCCACCAACCTGGCGATCGCGGGCCTTTACGGCGCGTCGCTCGCCTCGCGGGCGGTCGGGCTGCGGGGCCTCGGGATCGCGCTCTCGAGCACGGGGTTCGGCCTCGCGGGCGCGAGCGCCTGGCTCGGCGGGGAGCTCATCTACCGCTACGGCGTCGGCGTCGGCCACGACGCCTGCGAGCGCAGGCCGGAGACGCAGATCCCGGTGCCCGAGGCGCCGATCGCCGACGGCGGGTGACGGCGCCCGCGCACCGCGCTACCGCGCCGCGAGGTAGCACCGGGCGGCGCAGAGCGCGACGAGCGCGAGCGCCAGCGCGCAGCGCACGAGCAGCGGCCCGAGCGCGCGCCGCCGCGGGCGGGCGAGCGGCCGCGGCGCGCGAGCCCGCGGCGCGGCCGCGGCCGGCGCGCGCGGCGACGCGGCCCGATCCGCGAGCGGCGCGACGGCGGTCCACGCGACCGGCGACGAGGCGCTCCGCTTCGCGAGCGGCGCGGCGCCCGACCCGGCGAGCGGCGCGGCGGCCCGCTCCGCGAGCGGCGCGGCGCCCGACCCGGCGAGCGGCGCGGCGGCCCGCTCCGCGAGCGGCGCGGCGCCCGGCTCCGCGGGCAGCACGGCGACCCGCTCCACGAACGGCGCGGCGGGCGGCCCCCCGATCGGCACGATCACCGCGGGCGGGCCGAGCTCCAGCGCGCGCACCGCGCGCTCGCGCGCCCGGCGCGCGGCGACGATCTCCGTGCCGAAGCGGTCGCGCAGCCACGCCCCGAAGCGCAGCGGGCTCGCCGACAGATCGGCCGCCGCCGCGTAGGCCGTGAGGTCCTGCAGCATCGCCGCCGCGCCCTCGTAGCGATCGCCGGGCGCCGGCGCGAGCGCCCGCGCCACGATCGCGCGCAGCGCCGCCTCGTCCGGGAGCCCGCGCTCCGCGAGCGGCGGGATCTCCGCGCGGCGCGCGCGCTCGAGCAGCGCGCGGCGCGCCTCCTCCTTCGAGAGCGCCGCCCCGTGGCCCGCGCCGTACATCCGCCGGCCAGCCAGGAGCTCCCAGAGCAGGATGCCCGCCGCGAAGAGGTCGGAGCGCTCGTCGAGCGGCTCACCGCGGGCCTGCTCCGGGCTCATGTAGCCGGCCTTGCCCTGCAGCACCTCGTCGAGGATCGCCCCGCCGAGCTCGTGCGCGCGGGCGATGCCGAAATCGCAGAGCTTGACCTCGCCGTCGAAGCTCAGCAGCACGTTCGACGGCGAGACGTCGCGGTGCACGACGCCCCGCCGGTGGGCGTAGGCGAGCGCCCGCAGCGCCTCGGCCACGATCAGCAGCGAGAACGCGATCGGGAGCTTCACCTTCTGGCGCGCGCAGCGGCGGAGCAGCTCCCGCAGATCGAACCCCTCGACGTACTCCATCGCGATGAACAGCGAGTCGCCCTCGCGGCCGAGGTCCTCGACCTGCGCGATGGACGCGTGGCGCAGCCCCGCCGCGAGCTTGGCCTCGCTCACGAGCATCTCCACGAAGCGCGGATCGTGCGCGAGCTTCGGGGCGACCTCCTTGATGGCCACGAGGCGCGACGCGCCGAGCTCCGTGCACACCCGGGCGAGGTAGAGGTCGGCCATGCCCCCCTGGCCGATGTGATCGAACAGCGTGTAGCGGCCGAACCGACACGGCAAGAGCCGCCCGGCGCGGGTCGCCGCGCGGCGGTGATCGGGCCCCTCGCGCGCGGGCCCGCGCGCGGCCGCCGGCAGGTCCGGGGGGGGATACGGGAGCGTGACCCCGCGACGCACATCGAGGCGTTCGATCTGCACGAGCCCTCGTCGCAGATCTCGCGCGGGCGGGCCAACTACGTGGCGATCCCGGCGCCGCCGCGTCGATGGCCTCCGGTGGCGTTCGTTCGCGTTCGTTCGCGTTCGTTCGCGTTCGTTCGCGTTCGTTCGCGTTCGTTCGCGTTCGTTCGCGTTCGTTCGCGTTCGTTCGCGTTCGTTCGCGTTCGCTTGCGTCCGATTTCGTGCAGCGCGCGCGGCGACGGGGTACATCGGGCGCATGGCGTTCAGCGCAGGCTGGGGCCCGGCGTTCGCCGGGTCGTTCATCCGCATCGTCGACGACCGGGGGCGCAAGCACGAGTGGCGCACCCCGCCGCAACGCATCGTCTCGCTCGTCCCGAGCGACACCTACTCGCTCGTCCGGCTCGGCGCCGCGGGCTGCCTGGTCGGGCGCACCCGCTACTGCGTCGCCCCCGCGGGCGAGGTCGAGCACGTCGAGATCGTCGGCGGCACGAAGGACGTCGACGTCGACCGCATCGCCGCGCTCGCCCCGGACGCGGTCGTCGCGAACCAGGAGGAGAACAGCAAGCACGACCTCGAGCGCCTCGACGCGGCCGGCCTGCGCGTGCTCGTCTCGTTCCCGAAGCGGGTCGCCGACGGCGTGGCCCACCTCGCCCGGCTGGCCCGCCTGCTCGGGCACTCCGCGACCACCCCCCCGGCCCCGGAGGGCGGCGCCCCGGACGGGCCGTCCACCACCGCGCGCGACCTCGTGGCGACCGCCTACCGCGCCCACGCCGCGGCCGAGGCGCGGCGCGGCGAGCGCCCGCCGATCCGCGTCTTCATCCCGATCTGGATGGCCCCGCTGATGACCGTGCACGGCGACACGTTCATCTCGGACATGCTCGACCTGGCCGGCGCGCAGAACGTCTTCGGCGAGCGGACCCGGCGCTACCCGCTCGCGGCCGACCTGGGCAAGGCGCCGCCGCTCCCGCCCGCGCGCGTCGCAGGCCGCGACACCCGCTACCCCCGCGTGACCCTCGACGAGGTGGTCGCCCACGCTCCGGACATCGTGCTGCTGCCCGACGAGCCGCACGCCTTCACAGACGCCGACGCAGGAATATTTCGCTCTCTCGACATCCCCGCCGCACGCCGCGGCCAGATCCTCCGCTGCGATGGCAAGGATCTCATGTGGTACGGAGCGCGGGCGATCGAGGGGTTGAATCGGCTACGCGCGATGATCGACGCCGCCCGTCCCTGATGCACGCCGGACGCCGCGGGGGGCGGCGAGGCGGGCGCCGCGCTCGCGCTCCCGGCGGCCGAGCAAGCCCCTCCTCGCCACGCCGCAGTTGGGGTAGGAACGACCGATGACGTGGACACGGGAGACGTTGCGGGCAGAGATCATCCAGCTCCTGGAGGGACACACGGCCGGCGAGGTGAAGGTCACGGAGTCCAGCCATCTCGTCGCGGATCTCAGCATCGACTCGCTGGGGGTGATGGAGATCGTCGCGGATATGGAGGATAAGTTCGACCTCTCGATCCCCGACGACGTGTTGCGCGAGGTCGACACGGTCGCCGACGTCGTCAAGGCCATCGAGCTCAAGCTCAAGAACGAAGGAAGGCTCTCGGGATGACGGCTGTTTGGAAAGCGCGGACGGTCGCACAGGCGATCGAGGACGCAGCGACGAGCACGAAGACGGGCTATCGCTTCATCGAGGAGTCGAGCGAGACCGAGCCGTTCTTCACGCACGGGGGCATCGAGCGGGCGAGCGCGCGCATCGGCGGCGCGCTCCAGGCGCTCGGGCTCCAGAAGGGCGATCGCGTCGCGTTGATCCTCCCGGACAACGCGGACTTCATCTTCGCGTTCCTGGGCGCGATCCGCGCGGGCATCATCCCGGTGCCCATCTACCCGCCGACCGGCCTCGGCAAGCTGACCGGCTATCTCGAGAACACGCTGCACATCGTGGCGAAGAGCGGGGCCAAGGTCCTGCTCACGAGCGGCGAGATCAAGCGCATGCTCGGCACGATCCAGGCCCAGGCGCCGGAGCTCCAGCAGATCGTGGCGGTCGAGGGCATCCGCGGCTCGCGCGAGGAGCTCAAGCCGGTGAAGGTCGCGCTCGACGACGTCTGCTTCCTGCAGTTCACGAGCGGCTCGACGTCGCGCCCGAAGGGCGTGGTGCTCACGCACGCGAACCTGGCGGCGAACGTGCGGGCGATCGTGGACCTCGGCCTCGCCGTGCGCGAGTCGGTCGACACGGGCGTCTCGTGGCTGCCGCTCTACCACGACATGGGGCTCATCGGCTTCGTGATCGCGCCGCTCTACCACGTCAACACGGTCACGTTCCTCCCCCCGCTCCTGTTCCTGAAGCGCCCGGTGCGCTGGCTGGAGACGATCACGCGGCACCGGGGCAACGTGTCGTTCGGCCCGAACTTCGCCTATGCGCTCTGCGTGAAGCGGATCCGGGAGCAGGAGATGGCGGGGCTCGATCTGTCGACGTGGCGGGTCGCGGGCTGCGGCGCCGAGCCGATCCGCGCGGACAACCTGCGCGCGTTCGCGGAGAAGTTCGCGCCGGTCGGCTTCGACGAGAGGGCGTTCGTCTGCTCGTACGGCATGGCGGAGAGCACGCTGGCGGTGTCGTTCAGCGCGCTCGGGGCCGGGCTGCAGACGGACACGGTGGACGGCGAGACGCTCTGGAAGGAGGGCAAGGCGGTGCCCGCCGCGGCCGAGAGCGAGGGCGCGTCGACGCTCGTGCAGTGCGGGTCGGCGTTCGAGGGGCACGAGATCGCGGTGTTCGCGTCGGACGACGCGGAGAGCGCGCGCCCGCTCGGCGACCGCGAGGTCGGGGAGCTCAGGCTGCGGGGGCCGAGCGTGATGTCCGGCTACTTCAACGAGCCGGATCTCACGAAGGAGGCGTTCGCGGGCGGCTGGCTGCGGACGGGGGACCTCGGGTATCTCGCGGACGGCAAGGTCCATATCTGCGGGCGCTCGAAGGAGGTCATCATCGTCAACGGGCGCAACTACTACCCGCAGGACCTCGAGTGGGAGGCGAGCCGCGTCCCCGGGGTGCGGAAGGGCAACGTCATCGCGTTCGGAACGATGAAGCCGCACAACGACCGCGAGCGCGTCGTCATCGTCTTCGAGACGGCGGCGTCCAGCGAGCAGGAGAAGCAAGCGCTGAAGGGCGAGGTGCGCCGTGTCGTGCAGCAGGCGATGGGGCTCACGGTCGACGACGTGGTGGCGGTGGGGGCGGGCGTGCTGCCGAAGACCTCGAGCGGGAAGCTCCAGCGGAGCAAGACGCGCGAGCTCTACGAGAACGGCGAGCTCCTGATCCGCAGCTCCTCGCGGGATGGCGATCGGCTGGATGCGGCCAAGGAGTTCGCCAAGAGCCAGATCAACTACTTCCGGCACGCGATTTTCCGCGGGCGGGGGGGGTGATCCGCGGGGGGGTGGCTCCGAGGTAGATCCGGGTCGCGGGGGCAGGGGAGGGGGGAGGGAGCGTTCACGGCGCGCGCGGGGCCCCGCCGAACTCGCATGGGCCGGTGAACCGCCCTGGATCGGGCGATTCACCGGCCGGGAATGCTCGGACATCGGCCCGTCCCCACGCGCGCCGTGAACGCTCCCTCCCCTCCTCCCCTGCTCTCCGTAACGGACGCTCGGCCCGCTGGCGTCCGGAGCGCTGTCCTCCACGGAAAGCGCCCTGTGATCTCGGGGCGAAGGCGTGGCCGTTGCGCTGCGGCGCCGTTATGGTCGGCGGACGGAGGGCGATCCATGCCTGCCTGGCTCAGTCAGCTGCTGCCGATCCTGCTGCTGCTCGCGGCCATCGCCGTCGTCACACGGCGGCTGCCCACGATCGAGCTCGGGCACTCGGCGGAGTTCAGGCGCCGGCGGTTCTTCAACTGGTTCCCGCTCGGGCTCACCTACGCCTTCCTGTACATGGGGCGGTACAACCTCTCCGCCAACGCGTCGGCGCTCGACGCGATGCGCCTCGTCAGCAAGCAGGAGTTCGGCAACATCGACGGCTGGGGATCGGCCGTCTACGGCGTCGCGTTCCTCCTGAATGGGCCCCTCGCCGATCGATGGGGCGGGCGCGTCACCATCGCCCTCGCCGCCGGTGGATCCGCCCTCATGAACGCCCTCATGGGCGCGGCCGTCCGCCTCGCGCAGGGAGGACAGCTCGGCCACGACGCGACCATCACCGCGCTCACCGCCCTCTTCGCCGGCAACATGTACTTCCAGAGCTTCGGCGCCGTGTCCATCGTCAAGGTCAACGCGCCGTGGTTCCACGTCCGCGAGCGCGGCATGCTCGGCGGCGTCTTCGGTATCCTGATCTCGCTGGGGCTCTACTTCGCCTACGACTGGAGCCGCGCCATCGCGAGGCTCCTCCCCATGCCGTGGGTCTTCCACGCCCCCGCCCTCCTCCTGCTCGCGTTCGTGGTGCTCGATCTGCTCGTCATCCGCGATACGCCGGGACAGGCAGGCTTCCAGGACTTCGACACCGCCGACGCGTCCTCCGGCGACACCGGCGAGCGGCTCGGCCCCGTCGAGGTCGCGAGGCGCATGTCCTCGCAGAAGGTCATCTGGATCATCGTCGCCATCGAGTTCTGCAGCGGCTTCCTCCGCAACGCCGTCATGAAGTGGTACCTCATCTTCGCGGACAAGACCGGGCTCGAGGGCTTCGTGTCGACGCACTGGGGCGTGCTCCTCTGCATCGCCGGTATCCTCGGCGGCGTCTTCGCCGGCTTCATCTCCGATCACGTGTTCGACTCGCGCCGCGGCCCCGTGGCCTCGGTCCTCTACGCAGGCCTCCTGCTCGGCGCGATCGTCGTCCTCTTCACCCTGAGCCTGCCCGTCGCCGGGTGGACCGTCGTGCTCATGTCCCTCTGCGTGATCGGCGTCCACGGCATGCTCTCCGGGACCGCCAGCATGGACTTCGGCGGCAGGAAGAACGCCGGTATCGCGACCGGCATCATCGACGGCTTCGTCTACCTGGGCACGGCCGCGCAGTCGTTCCTCTACGCCGTCATCCTGCCCTCCGGCGACGCGGCGAGCTCTCCCGCGCGCTGGACGCCGTGGCCCCTGGCCATGCTCCCGGTCGCCGCCGTCGGCCTCGCGCTCTCGACCCGCCTGTGGAACGCGCGCCCCGCGCGGCACGGGGCGACCGGCTGAGCACGCCGGCGAGCGCAGGATGAAGGCGTTCTGTAGGCCGATAACGATGATCAGGCCCGCCTCACCGCGCGGGGGCCACGAAGCGGAACGCGGGGCGAGCCCGGTAGACGATCACCGGCCTCCCGGCGTGAAGGGAACCGTGCCAGTAGGGGTGCGCGAGGCCGAGCCCGACACCGTAGGTGACGGTGGCCGCCGCCGCGGGCTCGACGCGGATCCGCTCGAACGGCGTCCGCTCCGCGATCGGCCTCGCGTCCGTTTGCACCCGCCAGAGGACATCGAAGCCGGGGATGTCCCCCGCCCCCTCGAGCTCGGGCGGGAGCTGGAAGTAGAGGTCGACCGATCTCTGCTGCCCGGGCGGGATCCGCACGACGGGCAGCCCCGGCGCGTCCGCGCTCGAGAACGCAGGGCCGCTCCTGCCCGCGCCCACGACCTCGATGCGCACGTCGCGTGTGTCGAGCGTCCACACCGCCGCTCCGCCGCTGTTCGACACGATCAGGCGGGCGTGCAGCGCGGGGACCGACTCCCCTTCGGCGAGGCGCAATGACGCGACACCGAACGTCGCCACGCGGACATCGCCGGTCGGCCGCTCCGGCGGGATGGCGTAGCGCGCCGCCGGGCGGCCCGAGACGATGGCCGTCGCCTGCTCCGCGGGTCGATAGGAGTAGCTTGGAGACACGCACGCGGCCACCCCCGAAAGGCACAGGATCAGGAACCGTCGCATGCAGTCCGTCCTTGCAACCCCCGTACGCGGCGCCCTCCTCCGTCTCCGTGCGCGCTCCGTGCGCGCTCCGTGCGCGCCGGCCGCGGCCGCCCGGCTCGGCGGGCGCCGGCCCGGCTCGGCGACGTCAGGCAAGCAGGGTGAGGGCGAGCGCGTTCAGGATCGATATCTCGACAGGCAGCGCAGGGCGGCGCTGCGCGCGCTCTCCCGGATTGACGGGCCGCGACGCGGGTCCGAGAGTCCCAGGGCGCGGGGCGCCTCGCCGCGCGCGAGCGGGGAGGAGAACACGATGTATGTCGACGTGATACCGCTTCCATACGCCAAGGACGCGCTGGAGCCCGTCATGAAGCAAGAGACGGTCGAGTTCCACTACGAGAAGCACCACAAGGGCTACATGGCGAAGCTCAAGAGCCTGATCGCGGGCAAGCCCGAAGAGGGCAAGAGCCTCGTCGAGCTCATGCGGACCAGCTCGGGCGCGGTGTTCAACAACGCCGCTCAGGTGTGGAACCACGATTTCTTCTGGGAGAGCATGAAGCCGAACGGCGGCGGCGCGCCGCCCGCCGGCGACGTGGGCGACCTCATCGCGGGGCTCGGCGGGTGGGAGAAGTTCCGCGCCGACTTCATCGCAGCCGGCGTGGCGCGCTTCGGCTCGGGCTATGCCTGGCTCGTGCTCGACCGCGGCAAGGGCAAGATCATCGACACGCCGAACGCCGAGAACCCGCTCACGACGGGCGCGACGCCGCTCCTCACGTGCGACGTGTGGGAGCACGCCTATTACCTCGATCATCGCAACAACCGTCAGGCGTTCCTCGAGGTGTTCCTCGACAGGCTCGTGAGCTGGGACTTCGTCGCCAGGAACGCGCGCGCGGCGTCGCAGGCGGACTAGCGCCGCGTCACCCAGGCTCGTCCCGGGGTCGTCGCGGAGGGGCCCGCGCTCCGGCGGGCCCCTTTGGTGGCCCGCCGGAGCGCAGGCCCCGCGAGCGACGAGCCCGGCCTCCTCGGCCGGGCGCCCCGCCCTTGCACGGCGCCTCATTTCAGTATAGAGTGAAATCACTAGCCTATGCCGAAACAAGGCGCCCGCCCCGTGAAACCGCGGCCCCAGGTCGAGCGCAGCGCTCTCCTCGGGTGGGTCGAGCGCGTGGCGACGTACCTCGCCGCCGACGGGATGCCGCCGATCGCCGGGCGCGTCCTCGGGTGGCTGATGATCTGCGACCCTGCGGAGCAATCCGCGGCGGAGATCGCCGACGCGATCGGCGCGAGCCGCGCGTCGCTCACCACGAACCTGCGTGTGCTGGCGGCGATGGGGTTCGTGAGCCGGCGGACCCGGTCCGGGAGCCGGACCGCGTACTACCGCGTCGACGAGGACGCGTGGGAGAGGGTCGTCCGCCGCCAGGTCGCTTCGCTGAGCTCGCTCGGCGAGATCGTCGACGACGGCCTCGACCTCGTCGGCCGCGGGAGCGCGCGCGCCGGACGGATCCGTGCGGCCCACGAGGTCTTCTCGTGGATGACGAGAGCCTTCGAGGACGCCCCACCACTGCCCTCGGGCAAGCGCTGGTCCGAACGGACCGAATGAGAGGTGCCTATGGCGAACCGAGCCGCAAAGACCGCCTTCGGCCCGATGACGATCGTCGTGGCCGACCAGAGGACCAGCCCTGCGCAGCGGCTGGTGCACGACGACCTGGCCTATCGCTTCCTGCCGGCCGGGCTGCGGTTCATGATGGCGCTGACCCGCTGGCGGCCCCTCGAGGACGCGCTGATGCAGGCCGCCGAGAAGACGGCGCTCGGGATCCGGGGCAGCATGTTGTGCCGCAAGCGCTACATCGATGACAAGACCCTCGAAGCCCTGCGCGCGGGCAACGAGGTCGTCGTCCTCCTCGGCGCGGGGATGGACACGCGCGCGTACCGGATACCGGCGCTGGCGAACGTTCCGGTCTTCGAGGTCGACCTGCCCGAGAACATCGAGCACAAGCGGACCACGCTGCGGAGGGTCCTCGGTGGAGTTCCGGAGTCGGTGCGCCTGGTCCCGATCGACTTCGAAACGCAGGACCTGGCGACCGGCCTGGCGGCGCACGGGTACGACATCGCGCGCAGGACGCTCTTCGTCTGGGAGGGCGTGACGCAGTACCTGACGGAGCGCGGGGTCCGTGAGACGTTTCGCTTCCTCGCCGGGGCGGCCGCGGGCAGCCGGCTCGTGTTCACCTACGTGCGCAAGGACTTCCTCGACGGCGAGAACTTTTATGGAGCCGAGAACGCGTACCAGCGCTTCAAGGTAAAGGAGAAGGTCTGGCGCTTCGGCATGGCGCCCGCCGCCGTACCGACGCTCTTGGCCGAGTACGGATGGACGGAGCTCGAGCAGATGGGCCCGCGGGAGTTCACCGAGCGCTACATCGAACCGACCGGGCGCGCGCTGCTCGTCTCCGAGATCGAGCGCTCGGTGCACGCGGAGAAGCGCTGACCCGGCGTCATCGACGGAGACGCAGAAAGAGCTCGTGGACCTCCACAGCTACACGTCGCTGGGCCGCCCGGATCAGGCCGTGCGCGCTGGCAGGAGAGCGGGCGCGCGGCCCGCGCGCTCGAACAGGCTCGCTCCGAGGCGCGGCTCGCGGGGCGGCGCGCCGCGGCACCCGCGGCGGAGCGCGCGCGCCGCGTCCATGTCGGCTTGACAGCGGCGTCACAGGAGAGGTCTCATCGCCGAGATCCATGGCAGCGCGCACTCCCCCGCGAGCCAGCGTGACGCCGCTCGGCGCGGCGAGCGCCGCGGCCATGGCATGGCGGTTCCGGGGCGAGCTCCGCGTGACCGCGATCGTGAAAGCCACCTTCGCGTTCGCGCAGAACACGGCCATGCCCCGCGTCGCGCCGCAGGAGATCTTCCGGGCAGAGATCCATCACGGCGCGCTCCCTTCGCGGAGCGTCCGGTTCACGATCGACACGGTCCCCCGCCTGCTCCAGGCCGACGTGGTCGCCACGGGCCACGCGCACGCGCCGCACGGCCGCCCTCTCGAGACATTGCCTGTCCGGCTCGGGCTCTTCGCGGGCGGCCGGACGCTGCTCGACAAGACGTTGATCGTCCGGAAGCGGGGCGGGTTCGTGCGGCTCCCCCTCGATTACGAGCACGCCTTCGGTGGGCTCGGCTTCCCCGACAACCCGTTCGGGGCCGGCTATCGCGGCTCGGGCGAGCCGAATCTCCTCGATCCGTTCGACCCGACGCGCGTGGCCGGCTTCGGCCCCATCGCGCAGGCCATGCCCGCCCGCAAGCGGCTGCTCGGGGCGATCCCGCGGGCCCTGCTCGAGCGCGAGATCGCCGAGATCCCCGACGAGCTCTGCTGGGACTACTTCCAGGCGGCGCCGGCCGACCAGCGCCCCCCGTTCCTGCGCGGCGACGAGTGGATCGTGATGGATGGCCTGCACCCGAGCGCGCCGCGCCTGCGCATGCGACTGCCCGGCGCGCGCGGCCTCGCGCGCGTGGAGGGGCTGTCGGACGCGGGCATCGACGAGCGGGAGGTGCTGCCGCTCTGCGCCGATATGCTGCGCATCGACGGCGACGAGCAGCGCTGCACGGTGACGTGGCGAGGCAGCTTTCCCGTCCCTCATGAGAGCGCGCTCGCGAGGATCCATGTCCTGGCCGGCGTCGAGCTCCCCGGCGAGCCGATCGCGTGGCCCGCGACCGGCAGGGCCGGGGCGTCGGCGCCCGGCGCTCACCCCGTGACCCACGCGGGCGGCGCGCCTCATCGCGGCGTGGAGGCCGCGGACGGCGACGAGGACGACGCCGCCCTGGCGTCGACCCTCGCGATGGCCCCCCGTGCGGCGGGCGCGCGGCACGACGGGACGCTCGACCTCCCGGAGGGCGGGGGTCGGGCGCTGGTCGAGTCGCTGCTCCCGTTTCGACCGGCGCCCGAGGGGCCCTCTCCGCCGCGGCGCTCCGCGCCGGCGCTGCCCGATGCGCCGCCGCTCCGCAGATCCGGAACGGAGGCCCTCCCCAGGGACGCCATCGAGCGCGCGACGCGCCAGCCGGTGGTCCCGTTCTCGGCCGCGGCGTTCCCTGCCCCGCCGGCCGCGGCAGCCCTTGCCCCACCGGACGCATCGGTCCCGGCCGCGCCGGCCGGGGCGCCCCCTGCCCCGCCGGCCGCGGCGCCCCCGGCCGCGCCGCGCGCCTTCGCCTGGGCCACGCCGCCCCCCGAGCCGCCGGCTCCGCCGCCGTCCCCCGGGGCGCCGGAGCGCCCCGCGAAGCTCGACGTGAAGGCTCTGCTGTATGGCCCCGGCAAGAAGCCAGGCTAGGTCCGACCTGTCGTGACGCGGAGAACGCAATGAAAGAGGCCTCCGGGACACTGAACGTCCACATCGAGTCGGCGCGAGGATCGTGGGACCACGTGAAGGTCCGCGAGCTCTCCGGGCGAGAGGTGATCTCGCAGCTCTTCTCGTTCGATCTCGACGTCGTGCTCGACGAGGGCCGCGAGCTCCCGCCCGACGCCGCGCCCGGCGCCGAGGTCAGCCTGGTGTTCGAGGCCGACGGCGAGGAGATCCGCCGCATCTCGGGCATGCTCGGCCCGATCCGCGACCGCCTCGAGCCGCTCGCCGAGCGCGCCACCTGCCGCCTGCGCCTCGTGCCGCGCGCGTACCGGCTGACCCTCGTCGAGACGCAGGAGATCTTCATGGATTGCAGCGTTCCGGACATCATCCGGAGCAAGCTCGAGCGGCACAACTTCGGCGCGGAAGATGTCGAGCTCCGTCTCCTCGAGAGCTATCCCGAGCGCGAGTTCGTCGTGCAGTACGGCGAGAGCGATCTCGCGTTCATCAGCCGGCTCGCCGAGCACGACGGCATCGGCTTCTTCTTCGAGCACGAGGGCGGCCGCGACAGGCTGATCTTCACCGATCACCCCGCCGGCTTCCGCCCCGCCGCAGGGGCGGCGACAGTACCCTTTCGCCCCCGCGGCGAGGCCGCCGACATCTTCGCCCTCGAGGTGACGACCGACCTGATCCCCACGAGCTACGTCGTGCAGGACTACAACTACCGCGCTCCGCAGCTCGATATGACGGCGTATGTCGGCCTGAGCTCGGGCGACGGCGGCGGCGTCGTCGAGTACGGCAGCCACGTCAAGACACCGGAGGAGGCCCGGAGGATCGCGCAGATCCGGGCCGAGGAGCGGCTCTCGCGGCAGCGCGTGTTCGAGGGCAGGGCCGGCCGCGCGGCGCTGTCCGCCGGGCGGCGCGTCACCGTGATCGACCACCCGCGCCTCCCGGCGCCCGAGGAGCTGCTCCTCGTCGAGGTGGAGCACCAGGCGCGCTTCCCCGCGTTCATGGACGACGGCGCGCAGAGCCCGTTTTACAGGAACACCTTCCGCGCGATCCCGGCGCGCATCGCCTACCGGCCGCCGCGCCGGACCCCCAGGCCGCGCATCTCCGGCGTGGTCACGGGGATCGTGCAGCCGGGGCCGGGGGGGAAGACGAACGGCATCCCCCAGCTCGACGCCGAGGGGCGCTACACGGTCCAGCTCCACTTCGACACGGCGCAGCCGGGCGAGCAGAAGGCCTCGCGCCCGGTGAGGATGGCGCAGCCGTTCGGCGGCCTGGGGCACGGGATGCACTTCCCGCTGCGCCCGGGCACCGAGGTCGTCGTGGCGTTCGCCAACGGCGACCCGGACCGCCCGGTGATCCTCGGGGCCATGTTCCACCCGCTCGCGCCGTCGCCCGTGACGGCGCGCAACGCCAACCAGAGCCGCATCACCACGGCCTCCGGCACCATGCTCGAGATCTCGGAGAAGCGATGAGCAAGCCTTTGATGGAGACCGGAGACCGGCCCTCGCCGTCCGCTTCAACCTCGGTCGGAGACCGGCCTTCGCCGTCCGCTTCAACCGCGGTGGGGGCGCCGTCCCCTCCGAGGATCCACTTCCGCTCCGAGGCCGCCCCGGCCGGCGCGTTCGCGGTGCTGGGGCTCCGCGGCGAGGAGGCCCTGTCGCGCCCGTATCGCTTCGAGATCGACCTCGCCTCGGCCGATCCCGCGCTGCCGCTCGACGACCTCGCGGGCGCGGCCGGCGTGCTCGAGCTCGGAGGCCGCGTGATCCCGGGGATCGTCGCCGAGGTGGAGCAGGGCGGCGCGCTCGGCGACGGCCGGTACGCCTACCGGGTGGCGCTCGTGCCGCGCCTCGCGCTGCTCGGCCTCGCGAGGCAGACCCGGATGTACCAGCGGCTCAGCGTGCCCGATCTCGTGGAGGCGGTGATCGCCGGGAGCGGGGCCGCGATCGAGGTGGAGCGGCGGCTCGAGCGGACCTACCCGCCGCGCGAGCACGCCGTGCAGTACCAGGAGAGCGCGCTCGACTTCGTCTCCAGGCAGCTCGAGCAGGCGGGCATCAGCTACTTCATCGAGCCGCGCGACGGCGTGGAGCGGCTCGTCCTCTGCGACCACCCGGGCGGCTTCGGGGCCGGGATCGAGGCCACCATGGGCGAGGCGGAGGCCGCCCAGGTACACGCGCTGCGCTGCCGGCGCCGGGTGGCGCCGCGCGCGCTCGTGCTGATCGACCACAACGAGCGCACGCCGGAGGTGCCGCTCCAGGCCGAGGCCGAGGTCGACGCGCGCGGCTTCGGCGTGCGCGTCGACGCCGACGACCCGTTCGCGACGCCCGAGGAGGGCGCCGCGCTCGTCGCCGTGCGCGCCGAGGAGCTGCGCTGCCGCGCGACGGTGTACGACGGCGCGATCGGCGCGCCGCTCGCCGCGGGCGCGCGCCTCGCGCTCTCCGGCCACTTCCGGGCCGACTGGAACCGCGATTACCTGGTGACCCGCGCCGTGCACCGCGCCGAGGCCGGGGACGGGCCGCGCTACGCCTGCGCGTTCGAGGCCGTCCCGGCCTCGGTGCGCTACCGCCCGCCGCGCGAGACGCCGAGGCCGCGCCTGCAGGGCGCGATGGTCGCCCGCGTCGACGCGCGCGGCCCGGAGGGCACCGCCGCGGTCGACGCCGAGGGGCGCTACCGCGTGGTGATGCCGTTCGACCTGAGCGGCGCGGCCGAGGGGCAGGCGTCGGTGCCGATGCGCGTGGCCACCCCCTACGGCGGCGCCGACGAGGGCATGCACTTCACGCTGCGCAAGGGCGCCGAGGTGCTGTGGACCGGCGTCGGCGGGGACCCCGAGCGGCCCGTGATCACCGGCGTCGTGCCCAACGCGAGGAGCCGCGCGCTCACGAGCGCCGACGAGGGGCGCGGCCGCATCCGGATGCCGAACGGGGCCATGGTCGAGATGGGCGGCGGCTTCGGGCGCGCGCGGGCCGCGGCGGCCGCGGCGGGCGTCCCCGCGGCGGCCGCGGCGAGCGGCGCGGAGGGCGTCCCCGCGGCGGCCGCGGCGGCCGCGGAGGGCGTCCCCGCGGCGGGCGGCGCGGGGGGCGCGCTGCCGCTGGAGCAGCAGCTCGGCACGGAGACGAGCACGACGACCGCGAGCGCCGAGGCGGAGGACTGGATCCGCATCGCGGTCCCGCACGGCGACGGGAAGTACAGCTACCTGCGCTACGGCGAGCGGGCCACGGCGGCGGCCGGCTCGTTCATCGAGTCCGCGCGGCTCGATCCGGCGGACGGGTTCGGCGACGGCGGCTGGACGTGGTCGAGCCTCGACGACGGCTACGACAGCAGCTCGGACGCGAGCGACAAGGGCACCGCCGCGCACTTCGGCTGGGCCGCGAGCGACGGGGTCTACGATCACACCGACGGCAACCGCACGGTCGTGACCCAGGGCGACTACCAGTCGGTCACCACGGGCAACCGCACCGACGTCGTCCTCGGCAACTACCGGCTCGTCGTCCCGAACCGGACGCTCGGCGTCTACGACGCGGACTTCTACTCGATGACGTTCAGCAACGACTGGCAGGGCTGGCGGAAGACCGAGCGCAGCCACGTCTCGTCGGTCAACCTCACGTACGGCGACAGCTCGAGCTTCTTCACCGGCATCAACTTCGGGATGAGCCTCGGCGGGAGCTACAGCGTCGCGGCGGGCGTGAACGGCAACGTCTTCCTCGGGCTCAACACCGGGATCACGGCCGGGATGACCTGCAACATCGCGTACGGCCCGGTGCTCGAGTTCGGCAGCACGAAGAAGCTCACCACGGCCGACGAGCAGGACATCAAGGCGCGCTCCAAGGTGCACCTCCGCGTGCGGCGCACCGACAAGCCCACGGTCGACGCCGCGAAGCCGTGGGCCGCCGCGGTGGCCGCCGGCGCCGCGGGCGCGGTGTTCGGCGCGGGCGGCGCGGCCGCCGGCAAGCACGACCTCGACCTGGGCGGCGGGCTCACGGGCATGACGTGGGGCATCGCGACGCTCGGGGCGCTCGTCGGGTCGTACCTGGTCCACAAGCTCGCCCACGCGAACCCGCTGAACGACGCCGAGCTGATCATCGAGCCGACGGAGATCCTGCTGCGCTGCGGCGGGCCGGCCGGCGCCACCCTCAAGATCACGCCCACCGCCATCGAGCTCGCCTGCGGCCCCACCAGCCTCACGCTCGACGCGACGGGCGTGAATGCCAAGGCGGGGATCTCCGAGATGGAGCTGAACGGCACCAACGCATCCATCCTGAAATTCGGCGCCGGCCAGGTCCAGGTCGACCAGTTCGGGGTCGCCGTCCAAGGGCAGCAGTTTCACTGGCTCTAGGAGGAGCCCGCGCGGCGGGCGAGAGCGCGGCGAGGCGCGCGTCGAGAGCTGTCCTCATGAAGATCGTCAACCCCACCCCCACCACGTTCGCGGCGGTGCCCTGGCAGCTCCGGCCACCGCAATGGGCCCTGTGCCTCATCGCGAAGGGCACCTATCGCCTCGTGCCCGGCGCGCCTGCGATCCCCGCCGACGCGCCGGAGCCGCCGCTCGGCGACGTCCACGAGGGGGACGACCCGCGCGGCGCCCTCCGCCACGCGTCCGACTTCGCGCCGTTCAAGCCGAGGGCGGATCTCCTGCTGACCGGCAAGGCCCACGCCCCCGGCCGCCGGCTCGTCACCTCCCTGCCGGTGAGCTTCGCCGTCGGCAAGACCTCGCTCGCGCTCCAGGTGACCGGCGACCGGTACTGGGCCGACCCGGCCACGGGCCAGCGCACCGCTCCGCAGCCGTTCGTCGAGATGCCGCTCGGCTATGGCCGCGCCTTCGGCGGCCCGGGCTTCGCGGCCAACCCGGTGGGGCGCGGCGTCTTCGATCCGGGCGAGCGCGACGTGCGGCGGCGGCCGCTGCCGAACATCGAGGATCCGCGCGCGCCGGTCGACTCGCCCGCGGCGCGGCCGCCGCCCGCGGGCTTCGGGCCGCTCGCCGCCTCCTGGGCGCTGCGCGCCGGCAAGCTCGGCACCTACGACGCGCGCTGGCTGAAGCAGCGCTGGCCGTTCTTCCCCGAGGACCTCGACTGGAGCTACTTCAACGCGGCCGCGCCGGCGCTCCAGGCCGAGCACCTGCGCGGCGACGAGGAGATCGTCTGCCACAACCTGCACCGCGAGCGGCGCGAGTACCGCGCCAGGCTCCCCGGCGTCCGGATCCGCTGCTTCCTCGACGAGCTCGCGGGCGGCGCGGACCGCTTCCGCGAGGTGCCGATGCACCTCGACACGGCCCACGTCGACCTGGAAGCCGAGCGGCTGATCCTCGTGTGGCGCGGCCACGCGCCCGTCTCCGCCGAGGACCACCCCGAGGTGCGGCACGTGCTCGTCGCGAGCGAGCCGCTCGGCGAGGGCCGCCTCGCCGCCGCGCATTACCGCGAGCGGCTCGCGCTCGCGCTGCTCGGGGAGCGCCCCGCGGCCGCGGACGCGAGGGCGCCCGCCGCGGCGGGGCCGGCCGCGGCGCCGCCCGGCAACGACAACGACGGGGCGCCGCCCCTCTCCGGCGTCGACGACGCCGATCTCCTCGCGCAGATCCGCGCGGCGCTCGAGAAGGGCCGCGCCCCCGCGGCGGTCGTCTCGTCCCTCGGCACGCCCGAGGGCGACGCGGCGCTCGAGGCGTGGCTGGGCGAGCTCGGCGGAGATCCGGCGCGGCTCGACGAGATCCAGCGGAAGACCCGCGCGCAGATGGAGGAGGCGCTCGAGGCGCAGGGCCACGACCCGGCGCAGCTCGACGCGCTCGACCGCGAGGACGGGGCGCAGGGCCGGGCCGCCGAGGGGCCCGCGGCGCCGTGGACGCGCGAGCGCGTGGAGCTCTGCCTGTCCATCCAGGAGAGCATGGCGGGCGCCGACCTCTCGGGGCTCGACCTGTCGGGGCTCGACCTCGGCGAGGCGCGCCTCGCGCGCGCCCTGCTCGTCGGCGCCGACCTGACCGGCGCCCGCCTCGCCGGGGCCGACCTCGAGGGCGCGACGCTCGCGCGCGCCACGATGGCGGGCGCGCGGCTCCCGTCGGCCAGGCTGAGCGACGCGGACCTCTCCAGGGCCGACCTCACCGGCGCCGATCTGGCCGGCGCGGCGCTCGGCGGGGCCCGCCTCGACGGCGCGGCGCTGCGCGGGGCGATCCTGACCGGCGCGGGCGCGGCCGGCGCCTCGTTCCTCGAGGCCGATCTCACCGACGCGCGGCTCGACGGCGCGGAGCTCGCCGGCGCCCGCCTCGCGCGCGCGGCGCTCGACCGGGCCTCCTTCCGCGGCGCGACGCTCGAGGACGCGAGCCTCGAGGGGGCGCACGGCGAGGCCGTCGACCTGCGCGGCGCCGACCTGCGCAAGCTGCGCGCCTCGGAGCGGACCCGCCTGCCGCGCGCCCAGGCCCGCGGCGCCCGCGCGGACGGCGCGCGCTTCCAGCAGGCCGACCTCACCGGCGCCGACCTCGCGCTCACGAGCCTGCGCCGCGCGGATCTCGGCCGCGCGGACCTCGGCGGCGCCGACCTGCGCGGCGCCGACCTCGCGGGCGCGGACCTGACGCGGGCGCGGCTCGCGGGCGCCCGCCTCGAGCGGGCGAACCTGCACGGCGCCCGCCTCGAGGCCGCGGACCTCGACGGCGCCGACCTGCGCGGCGCGGAGCTCCACGAGGCGGCGCTGTGGCAGGCGCGCCTGGAGGGCGCCGACCTGCGCGGCGCGCACCTCTCGTCGACCCTGCTCACCAGCGATCGAGGCGCGACATGACAAGGGTCGCCGCAGCCGCGGGCCTCGCGCGCGACAGGGACGATCTCCTCGGGCGCCTCGACGCCGGGCCGCTCGACCCGCCGATGCTCGTCGGCCTCGATCTGCGCGGCGTCGACCTGTCGGGCCGCGACCTGTCGGGCGTGCTCTTCAACGGCGTCGACCTGAGCGAGGCGCGCCTCGCCGGGGCGAAGCTCGACGGCGCCGTCTTCCTGGCCGTCACGCTGCGCGGCGCCGACCTGTCGGGCGCGCGCCTCGCCGGCGCCGCGCTCGCGCGCCACACGCAGCTCACCCGGGACGCCGCGGCCGCGATCGCCCCGCTCGAGGCCGATCGCGATCTCGGCCCGGAGGCCGTCGAGGCGCTGCGCGCCGCGGGGTACGCGGGGTACGAGGCCCGGGCGACGTCGCTCGCCGGCGCCTCGCTGCGCGGCGCGGATCTGTCGCGCGCGCGGCTCGAGGGCGTCGATCTCCGGGGCGCCGACCTCTCCGGGGCCGCGCTGGCCGGCGCCGGGCTCGCGGAGTGCGCCCTCGACGGCGCCCGGCTCGACGGCGCCGCGCTCGTCGAGGTCGAGCTCGACCGCTGCACGCTCGCGGGGGCGAGCCTCGTCGACGCGGAGATCGCGGCGGTGACGCTGATCGGGGTCGAGCTCGCCGCGCTCGACCTGTCGCGCGCGCGCCTCGTCCGCGGGCTGCGCGCCCCGAACCAGGACCTCCGCGGCGCGGCGCTCCCGCGCGATCTCGCGGGCGGCGATCTCACGGGCGCGAACCTCGCCGGCTTCGACCTGTCCGGCTTCGACCTGCGCGGCTGCAAGCTCGACGCCGCCGATCTCGACGGCGCGGCGCTCGCGTCCGCGGCGCTCGACGGCGCGTCGCTGCGCGGCGCCTCGCTGCGCGGCGCGCGCCTGCACGGCGCCGCGCTGCGCGGGGCCGACCTCGAGGGCGCGGCGCTCGAGCGCGCGAGCCTCGGCGGCGCCCGGCTGGACGGCGCCGTCCTCGAGGGGGCCGAGCTCACCGGCGCGGACCTGTCGCGCTGCGATCTCTCCCGGGCGCGCCTCGGCGGCGCCCGCCTGCGCGGCGCGCTGCTCGCGGACGCCGCGCTGCGCGGGGCCGGGCTCGCCGGCGCGGATCTCGCCGAGGCGTCGTTGCAGGGCGCCTCGCTCGAGGCGGCGGATCTCCGCGGCGCGAGCCTCCCGGGCGCGCGCCTCCCCGGCGCCGACCTCACCGGCGCGGACCTCTCGCGCGCACGCCTCGCGGGCGCCGATCTCTCCGGGGCGCGCGTCGCGGGCGCCCGGCTCCGCGGCGCCGACCTGACCCGCGCCGTCCTGCGCGGCGCGACGCTCGATCGCGCGCAGCTCGCGGGCGCGATCCTCGCCGGCGCGGACCTCTCCCGGGCCTCGCTCGAGCGCACCTCGCTGCGCGGGCTCGACCTCGGGGGCGTGCGGCTCGCGGGCGCGCGGCTCGCGAGGAGCTCGCTCGTCGAGGCGAAGCTCGCCGCGATGGATCTCTCGGGCGCGGAGCTCCGCGACTGCGACCTGTCGCGCGCGGAGCTCCGGGGCGCGAAGCTCGACGGGGCCGACCTGACGCAGGCGAGCCTCGCCGGCGCGGATCTGACCGGCGCCTCGCTCGGATCGGCGCGCCTCGGGGTCGCGAACCTGACCGGCGCGTGCCTGGAGGGGGCGCGGCTCGCGGGCGCGGATCTCTCCCGGGCGTGCCTCGACGGCGCCGTCCTCGCGCGCGCGGAGCTCCACGGGGCGCGGCTGGACGAGGCCGTGCTGCGCAAGGCGGATCTGCGCGGCGCGCGGCTCCGCGACGCCTCGCTCGTGCACGCGGACCTGTCGCACGCCGACCTGTCGGGCGCCGACCTGTCGGGCGCCGACTGCCGCGGCGCGGACCTGCACCGCGCCGCGACCGCGCGCGCGCGCTGGGACGGCGCGCGGCGCGAGGGCGCCCGCGAGACGGATCCGGAGCGCGCCCGCGCCGAGGACTGGCGCCCGCCCACGTCGCTGTGAACGGCCGGCGATCATGAACGGCCCACGACCCCTGCGAAGCCCCGACCCGAGGACCCCCGCCATGCCCACCGCCGCGCAACCTGCCCTCCCCGTCGACCCCCCGCCCGCCGAGGCGGCGCGCCCCGCGGCGCGCCGCGACGCCCCCCCGCCGCCCGCGAGCCCCGCGGCGCGCCGCGACGACCCCGGGCCCGAGGAGCGCCCGCTGCGCATCGTGGCGCGCGCGGGCGCGTCGGCGTCGATCGTCGAGCGCGACGGCCACGAGGTCGTCGCGGTGCACGATCCCGCGGGCCGGCTGCTCTTCGAGTACGACGCGGCGACCGGGCGGGGCAGCCTCGTCGCCGCGGGCGGCCTGTCGCTCGCGGCGCCCGGGGGCGACATCGAGCTCGTGGCGGGCGGCGCCATCCGCTGCTGGGCGGCCGGCGAGGTCGCGATCGCGAGCCGGAGCGGCGCGAGCCTCGGCGCGCGCGCCGGGGAGCGCGGGGCCACGGTGCGCGTCGCGCCCGGCCGCGTCACCGTGGCCGGGGAGGCGCTCGCCGCGGTCGCCGCGCGGGGCGACGTGCGCATCGACGAGGCGCGCTACGAGGGGCGGGCGCTCACGGCCGTGCTGGAGCGGGCGCACGCCACGGTGGGCAAGCTCGAGTCGATCGCCGGGCGGGTCATCGCGCGCGCGGAGGATCTCTTCCAGGAGGTGCGCGCGCTGCACCAGCTCCGCGCGGGGCGGGTGCGCGCGCTGGTGGAGGACGTGATCGAGCTGCGCGGGCGCGAGGTCGAGGTGAAGGCGCGCGAGGACGTGAGCATCGACGGCGAGCGGATCAACCTGGGCTAGAGGAGGAAGCGATGTTCCCTGTGACCACGACGCAGGCCGGGATGTGCCAGGCCCTGCCGGACACGTGCAAGACCCCGGCGCCGCCGGGCCCGCCGGTGCCGCTGCCGTACCCCAACGTGGCGATGTGCAACCAGGCCACGCCGAGCACCTGCGCCCTGAAGGTGCTGGTGGCCGGCAAGCCGGCGCTCACGAAGCAGAGCGAGATCCCGATGTCGACCGGCGACGAGGCGGGCTCGGCGGGAGGCGTGGTGAGCGGCAAGATCAAGGGCGAGGCGATGTACCGCTCGTTTTCGATGAAGGTGAAGGCCGAGGGCAACCCGGTCGTGTTCCACACCTGCACGGTGGCGCAGAACGGCAAGAGCCCGAACATGCCGCTGGGGGTGCAGGTCGCGCCGTCGCAGGCGAAGGTGCTGGTGAGCGGCTGAGCCGGGGGGCGGCTCCCGGAGCGGGGTGCCCTCGTGGCGGAGCGTCGTTATCGCGTGGTGCATCGCAGCCGGTACGAGCTCGAGGCCGAGGCCGCGGGCGCCGTCGCGTGCAGCCTGGAGGCGCACCTGACCCCGCGCGCCTTGCCGCATCAGTCGCTCGAGTTCCACCAGCTCGTGGTGCGGCCCTCGCCGCGCGCGCGCCGGGTCGACGAGGACGCCTTCGGCAACCGCCGCGCGCGCATCGAGCTCGGCGGCCGCTTCGGCTCGGTCGAGGTGGCGGCGCTCAGCGTGGTGCGCCTGGGCGAGCCTCCGGCGGGCGACGCCGCCGATCTCGGGGGCGACTGGCGGGCGGCGGCGGAGCGCACGGCGGCCGCGGCGGCGGCGGATCCGGCGCTGCGCGCGCTCGTGGAGGGCACGGCGCGCGCCCCGCGGAGCGAGGCCGTGGCCGGGTACGCGCGCGGGTGCTTCCCGGGCGGCCGCCCGCTCGGCGAGGCGCTGGACGGGCTGGTCGCCCGCATCCGGCGGGATTTCACCTACGACCCGGGCGCCACCGCGGCGGACACGGGCCTCGACGCCTTCTGCGCGCTCCGCCGCGGCGTCTGCCAGGACTTCGCGCACCTCGCGATCGCGTGCCTGCGCTCCATGGGTCTCGCGGCGCGCTATGCGAGCGGCTACGCGGCCGGCGCCGGGTCCGCGCCGGCGCGCGCCTCGCACGCGTGGGCGTCGGTGTGGTTGCCGTCGGGCCGCTGGCACGATCTCGACCCGACGCCGGGGCGCGCCGGCGCGTCAGGTCACATCGTGCTGGGCTACGGGCGCGACTACGACGATGTCGCGCCGATCCGGGGCACGGCCGAGGGCGCGCGCGGCGCCGTGCTGCGGACGGAGATCATGGTGGCGCCGGGGTGAGCGAGCTCCCGGGGCGACCTGGCGATGTGACCGTCGGGCGAGAGAGGCGGCTCGACCTCTCGCCAGCGCTCCGCGATCCGCCGAGGGGCGCCCCCGTCCCCTCGCGAACGCTCCGGATCCCGGCCCGGAGGGTCCCCGACCCCTCTCCCGCGCTCCGCATTGCGCTCCGGAGGGGTCCGGACCCCCCTTTTGGCACAAAGGAAGGCGCTCTCGCGGGGTCCATGGCACGGATCTGCGCAATGTAGACCGTGTTTTGGCACAACCTTGCCACTCTGAGGCGCTCCGCGGAGCGTCTCAGGGTGCTCTGGCACGCGGTGTGTCGCAATGCATTGCGGTTGAGCCAGTGCCAGAGCCCCCCGAGATGGCACAGATCAAGGCCCTCGCGGCACACTCCGTGGCGCGGGTCGACCCGGAACGGGCAGCGCCCCCGGGCCTCGCGGCGTACGCGCGGGCGCCGGAGGGCGCGGATGGGGGAGACCGGGACGGGGTTCGCCGGGGCCCGGAGCGGCAGCGCCGCCGCCCTCCGCTCAGCTTCATGAGCGAGCCGGCGTCGGAGCGGACGTTGAACTGCCAGGCGTGGTCACCCAGGGGGCTCCTCGGCTGCGTCCTCGAGCAGAATCACGTCATCCGCCCATTCCTCGGCCTCACCGTCCTCGGTGACGTCGTGGCGTCCGATGACACGAACGGGCCGATTCAGCTTTGGACCGATGGTGTCATCATGTTCACCTTTCGCAATGCGCAGCCGAGCAGCCGAACCGTTCTCCTGCTCAATGACGATCGTCGGCTCCCGCCCCCGCAGGTTCACGCTCTTGAGCACGCCCTCGAAACGGATCGGCCGAGCGCCGTCGGAGCGCGTGAGCCGCGCCGTTAACACGCTCCTCTGCTCCGGGCCAAGCAACACCGCATGCCGCGCGCTGCGCGACTCGACGTGATCAAGCTCCACGCTGGCGACCTGGGTTCCGTCGCCCGCGAGATCGCGGAATGCGCGCACAAATGCCTTCGTGTAGTCGGCGTCCTCGCAGACCGAAGCCAATCGATCCTCCGCGGCCGCGGACGCCAGATCCAGGAATGCATTGATGATGTCCCGTGGATGATCCGGCTCACCAGCGGTGACCTGCTGTCCGAGACGCCCCACGAAGAGCCGCAGCCCAAAGCTCGCCGCACGCGCGGGTGCCTCGACCACTTCGAGCGATGCGGCGAACGAGGACGGCCCAGCCCGCCGGAACTTCTTTTTCCGCCTCCACTCCGCCACTCGGTAGAGGACGGGGACGAGGACTTCGCGACGCTCCGCGACGATCGCCGCCGGAGCGAGACCGACACGGACCGCACCGCCCGACAGGCGTGCTTCTAGCCCGGCGAAAGCATCGCGCTTGCCATCGAAGATCGTCTGTAGCTCGCTCGCCCGCCATGCTCGGTCGACCAGCGACTGCAACTCGCGGCGTCCATCGGGCGTGAGCGCCTTCGGGGCAGCGAGGAAGGCGCACCCCGCGCGGGCGGCCTCATCCCACTGCTCGGCGCGCAGCCACAAGGCGACAGCGCTCACGGCCAGGACGGTGCGAACCCGAGGCACATCGGCCGGGATCTCCAGCGCGTTCGCCTCCTCCAGCCGCGCCGCCTCGGCATATTGCGTCAACGCGGCGAGGAGATCGCCGGTGCGCTCGGCTCGCTCCGCGAAGAAAGCGAGCTCTTCACTGCGTCGACGGCGGGGATCGTCAAAGAATTTTTCGATGCTCATGCCCACCCCTCCGAGAGGACCCGAAGATCTTCGAACCGTGCCACAACGGCGAGGCCGGGGCGCTTCCAGTCACCACGACGGCCTTGGGTGGTCTTCTCGGCGAGGCGGGCCTCGGGCTTCTGCGTGTTGATCCTGGAGATCCCCGATACTTCCAGCTTGTAATAGTCGTTCGCCGGCTCGCCCTTTCGGATCATCAGCCAGTCGGTTCCAGAGCCCTGGTGCGTTCGCCCGAGCACCTTGAACCCGAGATGGTCCGCCAGCGCAATGGCCACGGCGTACGCACCGTACTCCGTCGCATCTTTCTCGTTGCCGTGAGACTGGAGCACCTCCGTCGGAGGCGCGTCCCAGAGCACGACGACTTCGATTGGATCCTCCAGGGAGGCCCCCCCTCCATGCTGCCAGCTACCGTGTCCCTGCGGAGGGGTATGAAACTTCCAGAGCATGACCGACGCGGCCTCCGAGCATGTCGTCAGCAGCGCCCGAGTGGCAGAGCTGAACGCAGACAGGTCTCGCAGATCGAGCACGATCATCGCTGTTTCTCCATCCAAAACTTCAGCTGCCGCGGCGTCTTCGCTTGGCTCCGGCATGCTGGCCCGTGCAGCTGATCGAGCACGTCCAAGTCGCTCGCCGCGTCGGCCACCCGCTCAGCTCGCCTCTTCCTCGTCGAAGACCCCCCGGTACACCTCGTCGAGCGGGAGGCTGCACCCCACCGACGCGAGCTCCGCGACCCCGCTCTCCCGCACGTCCAGGAGCGTCCAGGTGCCGTCCTCGTTCCGGCGCAGGACCTCCACACGCCGCCTCGAGTACGACACGAGCACGTACTCGCGCAGCGTCGGGATGGCCTGGTAGTGAGCGAACTTCTCGCCGCGGTCGTAGGCCTCGGTGCCCGCCGACAGCACTTCCACGAGCACGACAGGGTTCAGGAGGCTGTCCTCGTCCTCCGCGTCGCGCTCCAGCGGCCCGCACACGACGCTGACGTCCGGGTACGTCGCGAGCCCCGTCGCCTGGACACGCACCCGCACGTCGGAGTTGTACACGCGGCAGCGCCGGCCGACGAGCTGACCGCGGAGCACGCTGGCCACGTTGACCGCGAGGAGCCCGTGCTCCGGCGTGCCGCCGGCCATCACGAAGATCTCGCCGTTCACGTACTCGTGCTTCCCCTCGCTCGTCCGCTCGCGGGCGAGGTACTCGGCGAAGGTGAACGTCAACTTCCGCGCGGGCTCGGCCATGCTCAACCTCTTCTCGTAGGCTACTGCGCTGTTGCCCGCGGAGCGAGCCGCTCCTCCGGCAGGCCTGGAATGCCGATGCAACCGGGGGCCGCCGCCCCCCTCACCACCGGTCCTCGACCGCCTCCACCCGCACCTCGCACGCGTCGTCCCCCCGGAGCGGCGACCTCGTCTCCTCCACCCGGAACCGCGGCCCGCTCTTGAACAGCCCCTCGTACGTGTCCGCGTCGATCGGCCGCTCGGCCCCGAAATCCACCCGGTGCAGGAGCTGCATGATCGCGAGCGCCGTCCCCTGCTGGAACAGGAGCCGGCTCCGCGTCGTGGGCCCGTGCTTCATCGCGTAATACGCGCTCTCGTGCGTCACCGGCGCCCGCAGCACCAGCGCCCGGCCCGGCCGGAAGTCCGGCGCGGTGAACGCCCCCCAGCCGAGCGCCCGGCAGAGCCCCAGGAGCTGCTCCAGGCGCTCGCGCTGATCCTTGCCCACCGGGCCGCACGCCGCCTCGAACGACGGCGACCCGAGCAGCCCCCCGAGCAGGTGGAACGCGCCCGTCTGCGCCGCCTCCCGCACGAGCGCCTCGAACACCGGCGAGAGCTCCGGCGAGCGCCGCTCGATGAGGTGCACCGTGTCGAACGTCTTCACGTCGACGTAGCTCACCGGGAGCAGCGCGAGGTTCACGCCGTACGCCGGGATGAGCCCGCGCTCGTCCGACCGGAGCGCCCCGAGCACCCCCAGCATCGCGCTCCCCGTGTGCCGCGCCCGGAGCGCCGCGCCCGCCTCGGGCTCCCAGCTCACCCGCGAGGACGCGACCACGTCGCGCGTCAGGATCGCGCCGAAGCGCGGCCGCTCGGAGCGGCGCGTCAGGAGGAACGTGCAGACCGCGTCGCCCCGCGCGACGCACGTCACCTCGTCGGCCTCGAGCCGGCCCCAGTCCGACGGGAACGCGAGGCTCGCCGCGGCCGCGCAGTAGCCGGCGGCGAACGCGTCGACCGTCATCCGGTTGTGGATCCGCCCGCCGTACTTCGCGAGGAAGCTCGAGCCGTGGAAGAGCGACGCCGCCTGCACCGTGCCGCCCTCCGCGGTCAGCTCGAACCGGAGGCGGCCCTGCCCCATCGCCGCGAACAGCTCGGCCGCCAGCTCGAGCTTCTCCCGCGGCGACGCCCCGGGGTGCTCGGCGTACAGCGGCCCGAGCAGCGCGTGCGCCGCCTCGAACGCCGCCTGCCGGCGCACCCCGCGGCTCTCCCCGCCGAGCGCGTCGAAGATCGTCTGCTCCAGGAAGAGCGCGTAGTGGTGGCAGTGCACGACGACGAGCTGGTCGCCGACGTGGAGCAGGCTGTGCGGCGTGATCGCGCCGAGCAGCCCGTGCAGGGGGCCCTCGATGCGATCGCGGAAGCCGCGCCGGAAGAACGCCCTCACAGGAGCCCCCGCGACGCCGTCCCAGGCGCCCTCCGCGACGCCGTCCCACGCGCCCTCCGCGGCGCCCTCACAGGAGCCTCCGCAGCGCCGCCCGGTCCAGGCCGAGCATGTCCGCCACCGCCGTCTCGATGAGCACCATCGCCTCCGGCCCGAGCTCGTCGGGGTGCTCGAGCGCGAGCGGCGTCAGCCCCGCGCGCAGGGCGAGCCGGAGCCGCGCGACGTGCGGCTCCGGCGCGCGCGCTTCCAGCAGCGCGAGCAGCCGCGCGGTCCGCGCGGCCTCGGGCGACGGCGCCTCGGCGGGGAGCGGCGTCGCGCCCGGCCGCCGCGACGGCGCGTTCGACGGCGCCCGCGGCGGCGGAGGGCGCGCGATGCCCCGCACGAGATCGTCCACCACCTCCGCGCTGAGCGGCTCGTCGAACAGGCCCGGCGGGTCGCTCAGCATCTCCTCGGAGGGCTCCTCGAGCGGCAGCTCCGGCGCGAGCGTCGCCGCGAGCCGCTGCGCCACGAGCCGCGCCATGCCGAGCGGCATCGTGCCGTCGAACAGGCACGCCACGACGCAGGCGCGCACGCGCCGGAGCAGGACGGTCCGGCCGCCCAGCTCGAGCGTGACCAGCGGATCCGGGAGCTCCTCGCCGCGGTCGCGCGATCGCGGCGGCCGGCTCGACGACCGCACGCCGCGGCCCCGGGGGGGCCGCGCCGAGCCGTCGCGCTCCGGGACGAGCCGCTGCGCCGCGAGCTGGCTCCCGAGGTACGCGTCGCGGAGCCCCGCGGCGGCGTCGGCCGGCGAGAGGGCCGCGCCCACGCGGACGAACACGGCGTGGACGCGCGCGTCGGCGAGGTGGAACACGAGGATCGCGTCGAGGCCGCTCACGCCGTAGCCGATGCTGTCGAGCGCGATCGGGGCGAGCGGGTCGTCGTCGTCCGACGCGCCCGCGCCGGCGGTGGGTCCACGGCCGAACGTGGGCTCGCCGTGCTCGGCGCTCACCCGACGACCCCGGCCGCCGCGTCGAGCGCGTGCCGGCACACGATCCGGACGGCGTGGGCCTCGCGCGGCGTGAGCGGGACCGGGCGCATCAGGCCGACGATGTAGACGGCGGCGCTCACCTGGAACCCGACGAGCTGGAAGAACGGACCGTCGCCGACGCAGAGCTCGAAGCGCTGCGACGGCGCGCCGGGGAGCGCCGCCACGAGCGAGCCGATCGCCGACGCGATCAGGCCCGAGGCCGCGAGCCGCGCCTCCGTGTCGCGGATGGCGCCGGCGATCGGGAGCCCGGCCGCGTCGGCCAGGAACACGTCGGTCGCGGAGGTCACCTCCGCGAGCCACTCGATCACCTTGTCGCAGCGGGCCAGGGGCCCCGCGGGCGCCGAGAGGTCCGGGAAGCGCGGCGACGCGCGCCCGGACGCGAGCTCCCGGACGGCGTCGCCGAGGCGCTGCCCGAGCGGCTCGGCGTCCGACGCGACCGGGGACGAGACCGGCGAGGCGAACGCGGACGAGACCGGCGAGGCGAACGAGACCGGCGCGCCGAACGAGGGAGAGCCCGGCGCGCCGAACGACGGCGACGACGCCGGCGCGCCGAGCGCGGGCGACGCGAACAGCGGCGACGACGTCGGCGCGCCGAACGACGGCGACGACGCCGGCGACGGCAGGTCGAGGCGCACGCCGCGCCTGGAGTCGACGTCCTCGGCCGACGGGGGCAGCGCGCTCCGCAGCCCCAGGTCGCCGCCCGCGCCCGGGCTCGACAGCGGCATGAGATCGCTCGAGGGCGCGAGCTCCTCGAACGCCGGCGACAGCGGCGCCGGCGACAGCGGATCCGGCTCCGCCGGCGCGGGCGGGGGGCGCGACGCGAACGACACGAGCGGCGGCGCCGCCGGCGTGACCGACGCCGCCCGCGCCGGCCTCCCCTTCGGCCGCTTCACGAGCGCCGCGGCCGTGGCCACGGCGCCGTCGATGTCAAAGGAGGAGCGGGATCGGGCCATCGTCGTCCTCCGGGCGCGCGGGATCCAGGCGCGCGAGCACGTCGTTCGCGAGCTGATCGAAGACCCGCGCGAGCGGCGGCGGCCGCTTCTGCATGAGCAGGAGCGGCGCGCCGCGGAGCGACGCCTCCAGGAACGCGCCGTCGCGCGGGATGACGGTGTCGAGGATGATCCCGTCGGGGAACCGGGTCCAGAGCGTCTCGGCCACGTCGAGCGACGCGGACGCCTGCCGGTCGAACATCGACAAGAGGAGCCCGAGCAGCGACAGCCGCGGGTTCTCCTCGGCGCGGACGCGATCGATCAGCGCGAGCAGCTGGCCCACCGAGCGGAGCGCCAGCGGCTCGGCCTGCAGCGGCATGAGCACGTGGGTCGCCACCTCGAGCGCCCGCGTCGTGACCTTGCCGAGCCCCGCGGGGCAGTCCGCGACCACGAGATCGAAATCGTCCGCGAGCCGCGAGAGCACGCCGGCGAGCACGGGCCCGCGGACGAGCGCCTCCTCGAAGCCCGCCACGGTCGTGGGATCGACCCGGCCCACCGTGAGCACCTGGAGCTGCGGATCGCGCGTCCGCTGCAGCACCGACTCGACGCGCTCGGCGCCCGTGAGCAGCTCCGCGACGCCCGGCCGCGCGCGGTCGGCGAGGCCGAGCGAGAGCCCGAGGCTGCCCTGCGCGTCGAGCTCGAGGATCAGCACGCGGTGGCCCGCGCGCGCAAGGGCGAGCCCGAGGTTGAGGCAGATCGTGGTCTTTCCCACGCCCCCCTTCTGGCTCGCGACCGCGATGACGTGCATGGACTCCCTGGCGGCGCGCCCGGCGACGGCGCCCGACGCATCCTACCAGGACGGGAGCCCCGGCAGGCGCGGGGAAACTACCAGGACGGGAGCGCCGGGGGGCGCGGGGAGGCTAGAGCAGCGAGATGCGCTTCATCAGCGTGCCGCACAGATCGCTCTGCGGGTTGCGCCCGCGCTCGATCGCGAGGCCGGCCCGGAAGATCTTGTCGGCGCTGTCGAGGTTGCCGAGCACCACGTGGCAGAGCCCGAGGAGCTCGTGATCGCCGGGATCGCCGTGGACCGAGACGAGCTCGGTGAGGGCGGGGACCGCGGCGCGGTGCGCCTCGATCATCGCCTCGGTCGGCGTCGACGGGACGCCCTTGGCGAGGATCATCAGCCGCAGGACCTGCCGCTGATCCTCGGGCCGGTGCTTGAGAAACTCCGGCTTCTGGAAGAGATCGCGGTATCCGCGGTACGCGGCGTCGAGGTTGCCTCCGCGCGCGAGGGTGACGATGGACTTGACCGCCTGGACGAGCGCCTCATTCGGCATGACGAGACGATACACGGGCGCGCGCCGCGCGGGGAGAGCGCCGCTGCGCCTCCCGGAGGCGACGCGCCGCCCACATCCGTCCTGCGCGCCCGGGCGACCGCGTCGCCGCCGAGCCCAGCCGCGCGCGCTTGCGGCACCGCTGTAAGCCGTGGTAGTCGCGCGGGGCCCGTGCGTGGTTCCGGACGAGACTCGAGCCTGCGGACGCCTCGCGAAGGCGGCCGTGGAGGTCCGCCGCGCACGGCGCGGGAGAGGCCGCTCCCCGCGGCGCCGGAGGAGGTGCTGCCCATGACGCCGGAGAGGCCGCTGCCCGCAGCGCCGGAGGGGCCGCGGCCTCGCGCCCGGCGAGGAGCTTCCGTGTCGGCGAGCCGCTGGGCGCTCGTCGGCTGGCTGTCGGCGGGCGCGCTCGCCGCGCCGGCGGCGCGCGCGCAGGCGCCCTCCGACGCGGCCGTGCCGCCGCACGTCCTCGAGCACGTGGACCCGGTGTACCCGGCCGAGCGGCTCGCCGAGGGCGTCGACACGACGGTCACGCTGTTCGTCACGGTCGAGAAGGACGGCACGGTCAGCGACGCGACCGTGGCCGAGTCCGGGGGCGAGGGGTTCGACGAGGCCGCGATCGCGGCCGTGCGGCGGTGGCGCTTCTCGCCGGCGATGCGCGGCGGCGCGCCGGTGCGGGCGCGGATCCGGGTGCCGTTCCACTTCGCGCCGGGCCCGCACGAGCAGCCGCCCGAGCCGGCGCCCCCGCCGGGGGCGGCCGCGCCGGCCGCGCCCGCGGCGGAGCCGGCCAAAGCGCCGCCCGCGGCGCCGGTGGAGTTCGCCGGGGGCGTCGCCGGCCCGCACGCGGTGGCCGAGCCGGGCAAGCCGATCGAGATCCACGTGCAGGGCCGCCCGAACCCGCCGCGGCGCGCGACGAGCGACTTCCGGATCGGCCGCGCGACGCTCGCGGCCGCGCCGCACGCCACCGCCGCGGACCTGCTCGCCACCGCGCCCGGCGTCCACGTCGCGCACCCCGAGGGCGAGGCGGTCGCGCAGCGCATCTTCCTCCGCGGCTTCGACGCCGACCACGGCCAGGACATCGAGCTCCGGGTCGGGCCGATCCCGCTCAACCAGCGCTCGCACGTGCACGGGCAAGGCTACGCGGACCTCGGCGTGATCATCCCGGAGGTGGTGCGGTCGCTCCGCGTCGTCGAGGGGGTCTACGATCCGCAGCAGGGCGACTTCGCGGTCGCGGGCAGCGCGTACTTCGACCTCGGGGTCGAGGAGCGGGGGCTGCTCCTCAAGGGCTCGCTCGGCTCGTTCGGCACCCGGCGGCTGCTCGCGCTCTGGGCGCCGGAAGCGCAGTCGGAGGACACGTTCGGGGCCGCGGTCGTGCGCGCGACCGACGGCTTCGGCGACGGCACGCGCGGGGCCCTGTCGGGCGGCGCCGTCGGCCAGTACCGCGTGCCGCTGCCGGACGAGTTCTCGCTCCTGCTGCACGTCGCGGCCCACGGCAGCCGCGCGAACCTCGCGGGCGTGCTCCGGCGGGACGACATCGAGGCCGGGCGCGTCGGCTTCCACGACGCGTACCGCGATCCGTCGGCCCGCTCGCAGTCGGCCGCGGCGACCCGGCTCCAGATCGCGCTCTCCGCCGAGCGCGCGGACGACGACGGCTCGCAGAAGAGCGGCTGGCTCTGGGCGATGACGTCCGGGTACCGGAGCCGGATGAACTTCACCGGCTACACGCAGCGGTCGCGCGTGCGGCCCGCGTGGGCCGGCCGCGGCGATCTCATCGAGCAGTCGAACCAGGACACGGCGCTCGGCGGGGGCCTCGCCTACCGCACGCCGCGGTTCCAGCTCGCCCCGTGGCTCAGCGGCCAGGTCGCCGTCGGGGCCGAGGTGCAGACCGACGGCATCGAGCAGGCGCAGAACCTCCTGCAGCCGCCGCAGAACGAGACCTGGGACCGCCGGGTCGACGCGTCGATCCGGCAGACCGGGATCGGCGTCCACGGCGACGCGCTGCTCGAGCTGTCGCGCTGGGCGCGCCTGCGCGGCGGCGTCCGCGCCGACGTGCTCGTCTTCGACGTGGACGACCGGCTCGGCAACTTCATCCCGGCGTTCCAGAAGGAGACGCACATCGAGGGGTTCCGGCGCACGGCGGCGGGCGTGGCCGTCGGTCCGCGGGCGACGCTGGAGGTCGATCCGCTGCCCGCGCTGCGCCTGTCGGCCTCGTACGGCCACGGCTACCGCTCGCCGCAGGCGCGGCAGCTCGAGGAGGGGGAGAACGCGCCGTTCGCGACCGTGCGGAGCTACGAGGTCGGCGCGACGCTGCGTCCCGGAGGGGGCCTCCGCGCGACCGCGGCCGCGTACGAGACGCGCCTCTCGTACGACCTCGCGTTCGACGCGACCGAGGGCGGCCTCGCGCGCATCGGCCCGACGACGCGCCGCGGGCTGGTCGTCTACCTGCAGGCGGCGCCGACCCCGGCCCTGACCGCGGCGGTCAGCGCGACGCTGGCCCACGCCACGCTCGACGCGCCGCCCCCGCCGACGCCCGAGAGCCCGACGCCGCCGTACGTCGAGGGGCAGCAGCTCCCGTTCGTGCCGCCCGTGGTGGTGCGCGCCGACCTCGCCGTGAAGCGGCCGCTCGTCACGATCGGCGGCCGGCCGATCGAGGGGCGGCTCGGCTACGGCGCGACGTTCCTGTCGCCGCGGCCGCTGCCCTACGCGCAGAGCGCGGCGCCGCTCCTCGTGATCGACGCGTCGCTCTCGCTCCGGCGGAGCCTGCGCCCGGGCGACGGCCCGGCGGAGGGCGGCCCCTGGATCGAGGTCGGGGTCGAGGCGCACAACCTGCTCGACGCCGAGCACGCCGAGGCCGAGTACTCGTTCGTCTCGAGCTGGCAGACCACCGAGATCCCGTCGGCGCTGCCGGCCCGGCACATCAGCGCGGGGCCGCCGCGCTCGATCCTCGGCCACGTGACGCTCTCGTTATGAACGCGCGCAACGCCCTCCCCGCCCGCAACGGCCACACCGCCCGCGACGGTCACACCGCCCGCAACGGTCACACCGCCCGCAACGGTCACACCGCGCGCGACGGCCGCGCGGCCCGGCGTTGCGCCCTGGCCCTCGCGCTCCTCGCCGTGACCACCGCGGTCGGCTGCGCCGGCACGGGCCAGCCGGAGGTCTCCTACCTCGCCCACGCCGAGGCCGCGCCCGCCGCGGAGATCGCCGCCGGCGCCTGGACGATCGCGCTCGACGAGGCGGAGGTCGCCTTCGGCCCGGTCCAGCTCTGCGCCGCCGCGTCCGGCTCGGCGACGCTCTGCGACACTGCGATCGCCGAGCTGCTGTCGATCGTGCGCGTCGACCTGCTCGATCCCGAGCCGCAGCCGCTCGGCCGGGTCCGGGGCTTCGAGGGCGAGATCCGGAGCGCGTCGTTCGACTACGGCATCCACTGGTTCCTGACCGAGTCGGCGCCGGTCCCGTCGCCCGCGGCCCCGGGCGGCCACTCCCTGCGCCTGCGCGGGCGCGCGACGCGGGGCGCGGAGGCGCTCGATTTCGCGGCCGACGTCGACGCCGTGCCGCAGTTCCAGGGGCTGCGCGCGGTCCCGAGCCTCGCGGTCGCGGCGCGCGTCGGCGCCGAGCCGGTCCGCCTCGCGGTCCGCTTCGACGTGGGCGCGTGGCTCGCCCGCGTCGATTTCGACGCGCTGGCCGAGGCGGCCGCGGGGAACGCGGCCGGCGTCGTCATCGCGCCGGGCTCGCGGGCGCACAACGCGCTGGTGCTCGCCATGACGGCGCAGCGCCCGCCGGAGCTCGTCTGGTCGGTGTCGCCATGAGGGGTCGCCGCCGCGCCGCCGCGCGCGTCGCGGCGCGCAGGCCGCCCGGCCGGCGCGCCCGGGCGGACGGGCGCGCGCGTTGGCTCGCGGCGTTCGCGCTGCTCGCGATGTTCGCGCAGCTGTGCGGCCTGACCCACGCGCTGCTCGTCCGGCACGCCCGCTGCGAGCACGGCGAGCTGGTCCACGTCGGGCTCGCCGCGTACGTGGAGCACGCCGACCACCACGGCGGCCGGGCCGCGCCGGCCGCCGCCGCGGCGCCGGAGCGGGCCGGGCCTGCGCCTTCCGGCGATCGGCTCGCGGCGCGGGACGCGCTGCGCCACCTCGACGACGACCATTGCGACGCGTTCGCGCGGTGTGGCCAGCCCGGCGTGCCCGTGCACCGCGTGGCGGAGGCCACGCTGCTCGAGGTGCTCCCCCGCGCGGCGCTCCGGTCCTCGCCCGAGGTCCGCCCCATCCCTCTCCTGACCCTCGCGCCGAAGAGCTCTCCTCCCGCGGCCTGAACCGCTGAGCCTCGATGGGTGACGCGGGCGCGGGGCGCGCGATCCAGCGCGGGCCGCTGCTCGCCGGGCGCGCCCGTGCGCGCTCGTTCGGACTTCAGACGATTCAGGAGCTTGATCATGCAGAGGACGAGAGAGACAGGGTTCGTGGTGGCGGCCTGCGCGCTCGCGCTGGTCGCGGGGTGCGGCGACGACGGCGGCGCCACGTCCGAGACCGGCACCGTGCAGGTGTTCGTGGAGCCGGAGGACACCATCCCCGAGGGCCTCGAGCCGGGCACGGGCGAGGAGAACATCGCGGACGGGTGGCGGGTCACGTACGAGCGGTTCCTCGTGACGGTGGGCAACGTGCGCGCGGCCCGCTCGGACGCCGAGGAGACGCTCGGGGATCCGTCGGTGTTCGTGCTCGACCTCAAGAACGCCCCGGCCACGAGGTACGTGATCGCGGAGTTCGAGGGCGTGAGCGCGGTGCGGTGGGATCGCTTCGGGTTCGACCTGCCGAACGCGCGGGAGGGGGTGAAGGCGCTGCCGCCGACCACGGACGCCGACGTGGCGCTCATGGTCGAGGGCGGCTACTCGGTGTTCTTCGAGGGCGTCATCGAGAAGGAAGGCGGCGAGTCGTGCCCGCCGCCCGGCGACGCGTGCGTCCCGGCGGAGCGGGTGCGCTTCAGCTGGGGGCTCTCGGCCGGGACGTCGTTCGACGACTGCGCGACCGAGGACGGGCTGACCGGCTTCAACGTGCCCACGAGCGGCACGATCGCGGTGAAGCCGACCATCCACGGGGATCACTGGTTCTTCAACAACATCACCGCGGGCGTGGAGCTCACGAAGCGCCACGCGCAGTACATCGCCGACAGCGATCTCGACCGCGACGGCGAGACGACGATCGAGGAGCTCAAGCGGGTGAACGCGGCCGACGTGTTCGGCGCGGAGTACAACCTCGCCGGCGCGCTGGGCGGCCCGATCGAGACGGCGTACGACTACGTCGTCGCGCAGGCGCGCACGCTCGGCGACTTCCAGGGCGACGGCGAGTGCCCGACGCGCGAGGTGCTGCCGTGAGCCGATGAAGAGGGCTGGTCGCGCCTGCGCGGCACCGGCGCCGCGCGGGCGCGGCCGGCGTTGTCTAGATCGGTTGCGGTGCTCGCGCGGACGAGCGTGAGCCGAGGAGCACGGGCTCGGCTGGGCGAGAGCACGGCGCGGGAACGGGTCGGCCGCGAGGCGGTCCCGATGGCTCACGAGAGAGGCGAGGAGAGCGTCGCAATGCTCGCTCCCCGGAGGGGCCGCCCATCCCTATTCTTCGAGCGGGCTTCCGCCGGGCGTCGTGGCACACTCAAGGCACCATGCAGGCAGCGGCCAAGATCCAGGGTACGATCCCGATGGATCGTCGCATCGAGCTCAGGCTCCCGGAAGACCTGCCCGTGGGTCCGGCCGAGGTGATCATCCTCGTCCCGCTGCCGAACGCACCGGCGGACAGGCTGGCTGCCGAGGAAGCCCTGCTGGACGCGGGGGCCGAGACGGCACTCGAGCAAGATGGCCGCTTCCGCGCGGACGGCGAGCTCGTCGGCTTCCAGGCGGAGCTCGGGAGCGAGCTCCAGGACGAGCTCGACCACCGACGCGATCGCGAGCAGCGGATCGACAAGCTCGGCCAAGGGCTATGATGAAGGTCGCGTTGGGCACGTCCGTGCTGGTCGCAGCCCTCGTGGGCGCACATCGCCACCACGCACGGGCACGATGCTGGCTTCTGGCGATGGAGACCGGGCAGTTGCAAGGGACAGCCAGCTGGCACGCGATGAGCGAGACGTGGTCGGTGTTGACCCGGCTTCCGGTGACACCGAAAATTGCACCGCACGCCGCGTGGGCAGCCGTTCGGCGCCTCCGCACGATGCTGGACCTGGTGCCGCCCACAGAGCATATCTACCGTGCAGCGCTGGCCAGATGCACGGCACGTCAGCTCACTTCGGGTGTGGTGTTCGACGCCCTCCATGTCGTGACCGCCGAGGAAGTGCGCGCAGACGCCCTGCTCACCTTCAATCACGCGGAGTTTGCTCGGCTCGTCGACAAGGAGCGCCCGAGGATCGTCGTTCCTCCAGATCCCCCCCGCGGTGGTCCTTTGATGGCGCACCGCCGACCGCCGAGCGGATCCGAAGCCTTCGACAGCGCATGCGCCGAGGCGAGGGGGGCCAAGGCCGACCGTCGCGCGGATCGCTGAAGGCCAGCCCCTCACCCCGCGTGCGCGTCGCTCACCGCGATGAGCGCCCCGAGCGCCGCGGCGCACACCGTCTCGGTGCGCAGCGTCAGCGCGCCGAGGCGCACGCGCTCGAACCCGAGCGCCGCGCACACGCCGAGCTCCTCGGGCGCGAGCCCGCCCTCCGGGCCCACCACGAACGCCGCCTCCATGCCCGGCGCGAGCGCCGCGAGCCGCGCGCCGAGCGGCGTCTCCGCGTACGGATCCAGGCACATCCCGAGCGCCCCGCCCTCGGTCGCGCGCGCGGCCGAGAGCGCCGCCGCCAGCGACATCGGCGCGTCCACCCGCGGCGCGTCGCCGCGGCCGCACTGGCGCGCCGCCTCCACCGCGATCCGCCGCCAGCGCTGGCTCTTCTCCTCGCCGGGCCGCGCCACGCTGCGCGCCGAGATCGCCGGGATGATGCGCGTCGCGCCGAGCTCGGTCGCGTCGCGCACCACCGCGTCCATCTTGTCGCCCTTGCCGATCGCCTGGATCCACGTCACGCGCCGCCCGGGCCGCAGCGCGGCGGGGCGGGGCGCGTCGATGCGCGCCTCCGCGGTGTGGCGGCCGATCGACTCGAGCGTGGCGTCCGCCTCGATCCCGAGCTCCGGATCGAACACGATGAAGCGATCGCCCTCGCGCAGGCGGTGCACCCGCACGACGTAGCTCGCCGCCTCCCGGGGCAGCGCGATCACGCCGGGCGCGATCGCGCCGAGCGGCACCCTGAGGAGCGCCTGGGTCATTCCGGCGCGCGGAACAGGAGCGCCACCCACCCCTCGCCGCCCGCGTCGCCCCGCGACGCGCCGCGATCCTCGCGCGGCGATGCGGGATCGGGCCGCGTCGCCACGTGCTCGAGCCGGCGGGGCAAGGACGTGTACCGCGCGACGAGATCGTCGCGCTCGCCCTCCAGGATGCCCGACAGGATCAGCCGCCCGCCCGGCGCGAGCACGCGGGCGAGCTCGGGCGCCATCGGCCGGAGCACCCGCGCCTCGATGTTCGCGACGACCCACGGGAACTGCCGCGTCACCGCCTCGACCACGCCGGCGCTCGCGTCGATGCGCCCCTCGAGGCCGTTGCGGGCCGCGTTCTCGAGGACCACCTCGATGACATCGTCGTCGTTGTCGATCGCGACGGCCCGCTCCGCCCCGAGCAGCAGCGCGACCAGCGCGAGGATGCCGCTGCCCGTGCCCACGTCGAGGATCTCGCGGCCGCGGAGCTCCGCCGCGTGCTCGTCGAGCAGCTCCGCGACGAGCGCGGTCGTCGCGTGCAGGCCCGTCCCGAACGCTCGCCCTGGCTCGAGCAGCAGCGCCCGCTCACCCTCGCCGCGCGGCGTGTAGTCGACCCACGGCGGGACGACGGTGATCGTGGGCGTCAGCGGGAACGGGGCGAAGTGCTCCTTCCAGGCGTCGCGCCACGCGTCGCCCACGACCTCCTCGAGGCGCGCGGCGAGCGGGGGCGACAGCTCGCCGAGCGCCGCGATGGCGGCCGTCGCCTCGTCGTGATCGTCGAAGCTCGCGACGAGCGTCACCTGACCTGCGCGGGCGCCGCGCACGAGCGTCTGCTCGTCGCGTTGCTCCACGCCGGTCGCGCCGAGCTCGAAGAGCGCGGCCGCGATCTCGTCGGCTTCCGGCTCGGGGACATCGACTGCAACGAACGGGTATCGAGGCTCCACTGGCTTGCTCCGTGACAGGGACCGCCGGGGCGCGGCGGCGCGCGAGCCTAGCGAAGATCCCGCGCGGCCGCTCCGCCGATCGCGCGAAAGTGCTGGAACATGCGGAGCAATTCCGCGCCCGGCTAGCGGCCCACGTAGCGGCGTCGCGACGGGACCGAGACGAGCACCTCGGCGCGCGAGGCGGGCGGGGGCACGCGCTCGCCGTCGTGGAGCACCATCGCGGTGAGGCGCCCGCCGTAGACGGCGCCCGTGTCGATGCCGGTCGCCCACGCGTGCATCTGCGGCTCGCTCCGCGCGTTGTGGCCGAACACCACGTGCGGCGGGCCCTTGTAGGTCTGCCCCCACAGCGTCTTGCCCCCGCGGCGCTCGATCGGCTCGCCGTAGCGGCCGAGGCAGCGGACGTACATCAACGTGTGCGGATCTTGCCGCTCGATCGGCAGCCCGGGGATCAGCCCCGCATGGACCACGCGCAGCCCGTGGTCCGGCAGATCGAGCCAGTACGGCAGCGTCTCGAGCCAGGCCCAGTCGCGCTTGCGCAGCTGCTGCGCGGTCAGCCGCGAGAGCTCGCCCAGCGGCTCGCCGCGAGGATCGCTGCGCCCCGCGTGCCAGCGGAGCAGCCGATCCTCGTGGTTGCCCCGCACCGACACCGCGCCGATCTGCTGGAGCAGATCGAGCGTCCCGCACGGGTCCGGCCCGCGCACGATGAGATCGCCGACCATGACGACCCGGTCGCCCGACGCGTAGCCGACGTGCTCGATGAGCCGCGCCAGCTCATCCCGGCAGCCGTGGACGTCACCGATGATGATCGTGCGCGGCATCTCATGCCAACCGTAGCAGGGACGCCCCGTCCAGGGAGCACCGCCGACCGCGTCTGCACGCACCCGGGTTGAAGCGGCCCCAGCCCCACCCGGGTTGAGGCGGCCCCAGCCCCACCCGGGTTGAGGCGGCCCCACCCAGGTTGAGGCAGCCCCCACCCAGGTTGAGGCGGCCCCACCCAGGTTGAGGCAGCCCCCACCCAGGTTGAGGCGGCCCCACCCAGGTTGAGGCAGCCCCCACCCAGGTTGAGGCGGCCCCCACCCAGGTTGAGCCCCCGACCTGATGGCCGAGCTCCGGCATCCCCGCCGGGCGGGGCCGCGCGGCCCCGCCGGCCGGCCGAGGGCGGCGCCCTTCCCCGGACGCGGCGCGCCGGGAGCGCCCGCGCCCGGTTCCGGCGCCCCGGTCAGGCGCGGGGCCTCACGGCGAGCCGATCTTCGCGCGCTTCGGGATGACGACGATCCCGCCCTCGCTGACGAACCACTTCTTGCGGTCCTCCTCGAGGTTGAAGCCGATCTCCGCGCCCGCGGGGATCTCGACGTCCTTGTCGATGATGCAGCGGCGGAGCTTGACGTGCCGGCCGATCTTGACGTCCTCGAACAGCACGCACTCCTCGATGTGGCTGAACGAGTTCACGCGCACCCGGTTCGAGAGCACGCTGCGGTGGATCCGGCCGCCGGAGATGATGCACCCGAGGGACACGAGGCTGTCCGTCGCGATGCCGACGCGCGCGTTCGCCTCGTCGCGGAACACGAACTTCGCGGGCGGGTCGTGGCTGATGCCCGTCCGGATCGGCCAGCGCGGGTTGTAGAAGTTGAACGCCGGCTGGATGTTGACGAGATCCATCTGGGCGGCCCAGTACGCGTCGATGGTCCCGATGTCGCGCCAGTAGCCCGCCCCCTCGTCCTCGCCGGGGACGCGGTTCTCGTGGAAATCGTAGACGTAGACGCGGCTGCCGCCCTTGACCATCCGCGGGATGATGTCGCGCCCGAAGTCGTGCGCGCTGTCCTCCGTCGCGGCGTCCTGCTCGAGCACGTCGAGCAGCGCCGGGGTCTTGAAGATGTAGTTGCCCATCGAGGCCAGGCACATGCCCGGCCGGCCCGGCATGCTCGGCGGATCCTTCACCTTCTCGTGGAAGGCGATGATGCGCCCCGACTCGTCGCACTCGATGACGCCGAACGCCCTCGCCTCTTCCTTGGTCACCGGGATGGCGGCGACCGACACGTCGGCGTCGCGCGCCAGGTGCTCGTGCAGCATCTGGCGCACGTCCATCTTGTAGACGTGATCGCCGCCGAAGATGCAGAGGTGCTCGGGCGACTCGTCCGTGATGACGTGCTGGGTCTGGTAGACGGCGTCCGCCGACCCCTTGAACCAGCTCTTGCCGGTGCGCTGCTGCGCCGGCACGGTCTCGATGAAGCTGTCGAGCATCGGCGACAGGCGCCAGGCTCGGGCGATGTGCTCGTCTAGCGACGCGCTCTTGTACTGCGTGAGGATCTTGATTCGGTGCAGGCCGGAGTTGACGAAGTTCGAGAGGACGATGTCGATGATCCGGTAGCGGCCGCCGAACGGCACGGCTGGCTTCGCCCGGTCGTGTGTGAGCGGGCCGAGCCGGCGGCCTTCGCCGCCTGCGAGGATCATCACCAAAATCTTCGACGCTTCGAAAGCGGCGCGCAGGGTCGTCTCGCGCATGGGACGGAGAGGGTAGCCGATCGAAGTTGCCAGCGCGAAGAGCGGAAACGCCTTCTTCGCGTACAGCAGAGCACGGAGGGCGGGAGAACACGGCGAGAGCCGGCGCAATGACGCCCGCGCGCCTCGGGCGGGCCGTGGCCCTCGGCGCGCGCCGCGCCCCACCTCGGCCGCGCGGGCGCCGGCGCCGGCGCCCGCGCGGCGCCTCGGGCGCGCTCCCCCGGCGCTCCTCGCTCCCGGCGCACGCCCGCGCGCGCCTCTCCGGCGAGGTCCCCTCGGTGCTCCGCCGCATGGCCGCTCGATGAAGAGAGGGGGACGTTTCCGTTTCTCTTTACGATCCGCTCGCGGCCGTGATAGCCGTTTCGCCGCCGCGCACGCATGCGAGAGGCACCTGGATCGCGCGCGGCGCGATGCTGTCCGACGGCTACTCCAGGGCTGGAACTTTCCCGCTGGATGTGCCCGTCTCGTTGACCCTGGAGATGCCATGAACGTCCGATTCGGTCGACCCCTCGCCGCCGCAGTCCTCCTCGTCGCGGGCACTTCAGCGTGCGGAGGGGACGAGCAGCCGTACCAGCCGAAGCCCGCGTTCAGCGGCCGGAAAGCGAACCTGCCCGCGGTGCCGACGCTGCCCGCCAAGGTGAGGAAGCAGGGCGACGTCTACACGGTCTGGGGGCTCACCCACGACCTCCGGAGCCGTGTCCACTTCGAGGACGTGAACGGCAAGAAGGTCACGGTCGCCGGCTACATCGTCAAGACGAACCTCGGGGACGCCCCGAAGTGCGCGGTGCACAAGACCGGCAAGGCCGACCCGCCCGACTGCAACGCGCCGGTCCCGAGCTTCGCCATCGCCGACGAGAAAGGCGAGACGAAGGACATGATCGAGGTGATGGGCTGGGCCTCGAACTTCGCGCAGATCTACAGCATGATCGAGGAGATCGACCGCAAGCCCAAGGGCAAGGAGGGCGAGGCGAAGGTCACCGACGAGTTCTGGGGCCAGGAGCTGCCGAACCCGATCCCGAACGTCGGCGCGAAGGTGAAGATCACCGGCACCTACGGCGTGACGTTCACGAAGTCGACCGGCGGCGCCGCGGCCAACCCGAAGTACGGCATCCTGTCGGCGGAGCAGATCGAGTACCTCGAGCCGCCGCCCGAGAAGGCCTATCTCCCCGGCATGCGGAAGAAGCCCTGACGCCGCCGGGCGCCCGGCGTGGAGCGGCGGATGGCCCTCGCGGCCGCCGCCGCACCCCGGGGCGCGGGAGCGAGCCCCCCCGCGGCGCAGCGGGCCGCCGGCGCCTCAGCGGCGGAGGGGCCGGACCTTGATGCCGGCGTCGGTCGCCGCGGACTCGAAGATCGCCTCGATCAGGAGCCGCCGCACCTCGGGGTCGTGCGCCTCCCGGTGCTCGAGCCGCACCAGCGACGCCGGCGCCTTGCGCGCGATCGCGTCGAACAGCGCCGGATCGAACCGGTACAGATCCTCCATCACGAGGACGGCGTACGGCCGCGACGCCCCGACGACCGCCCGGAGCGACCGCAGGTCGGCCTCGCGCACCGCCACGCCGAGCCGCGCCCCTGCGTCGCGGCACGCTGCGACGAGCTCCGCCGGGCAGCCGGCGACGATCACCACCGGAACGGGGGGAGCGCCCGGGACCACGGCCTTGCGCGGCTTCGGCACATCCATACGAGCGCTGCGTATGACCATGACCCGGGTCGCCGGCAAGGGAAACTTGTGCCGGACCACCCCGCGCGCGGCGCCCGCGGGTGCGCGGGGCGCCCCGGCGCGTGACGCCCCCAGCGCGCGCTGGGGCCCTGCTCCACGTGCCACCTCAGCGCGCGCTGGGGCCCTGCTCCACGTGCCACCTCAGCGCGCGCTGGGCCCCTGCTCCACGTGCCACCCTCGGCCCTCCTCCGCGCCGATGAACTGGACCCGCCCCGAACGCTCCAGATCGTCGATCAGCTCCTCGGCCTCGAGCTGCGAGATGTCGATGCGCGCGCACAGCACGTCCCGGAACTGCGTCTTGCCCTGCACGTAGTCGGCGTCGACCAGCGGGCCGAGCGTGCTCGCCAGGATCTCGGCGGCCAGGTCCAGCGCCAGCACGGGCGTGAGCACGGTCTCGTCGGTCGTGCGGACGGCCTCGTCGGTCGTCTGGACCGCCGCGTCGCCCGTCGCGACGGTCTCGTCTCCGGTGATGATGGTGCCGTACTCGGCGGTGCTCCGATCGGTCGTCATGCCTCCTCCTCCTCGCCCCAGCGGGGAGCCCGGGCGGGCCCGGGGACCACGCCCACTGCCGGTTGCTCCGGTGCTCATGGGGCGGGGAGGCGCCCACCGGAAGCCGGCGCCGGCGGAGGTCCCCGCCAGCGACGTCGGACCCAGCCGCGAATTGGGCGGGCAACTCGCGGCACGATCGGAGAAACTAACGCGCCCGCCGCGCCCCTCGCGCGCGCGAGGCCCCCTGGACCACGCACGACATGTCGTCCCCCGAGGACCTGCCCACACGCCCCAGCCGCTTCGGAACCGTCCGCACCCCGCTCCCGAGGCCACAGGGGCTGATCGCGTTCCAGCTCGTCGGCCGGGTGTTGCTCCACGCCATCCTCGTCGGCGCGGCGGCCGGCATCGTCGGCTCGCTGTTCTTCGCCGCCCTCGAGCTCGCCGAGCACGAGCTGCTCGTCACGCTCACCGGGTACAAGCCGCTCCGCGCGAAGGGCGAGGCGGTGTTCGCGGGCGTGAGCGCCGGGCCGTTCCGGCCGTGGCTCGTCTGCGTGCTGCCGGCGCTCGGCGCCCTCGCCGGCGGGCTGCTCTCGGCGAAGCTCGCGCCCGAGACCCGCGGCGGCGGCTCCGACGCGTTCATCGACGCGTTCCACCACCGCGGCGGCGCCCTCCGCCGCCGCGTCCCGCTGGTCAAGGCGCTCGCCTCGATCCTCACGCTCGGCTGCGGCGGGTCCGGCGGGCGCGAGGGCCCGACCATGCAGATCGGCGGCTCGATCGGCTCGATCATCGGGCGCGCCCTCCGCGTGGGCGCGCGCGAGCGGCGGATCCTGCTCATCGCCGGCGCGGCCGCCGGCATGTCCGCCGTGTTCCGGACGCCGCTCGGGGCCGCGCTCCTCGCCGTCGAGGTGCTGCACCGCGACGACTTCGAGTCCGACGCGCTCGTGCCCTCCATCCTCGCGAGCGTCGTCTCCTACTCGGTCTTCATCTACTTCTTCGGCGAGTCGACGCTCTTCGCGCACGCGCCCCGCTACCCGTTCATCCCCGGCCACCTCCCCCTCTACGCCGCGCTCGCGCTCGTCGTGTCGCTCGTGGCGACGTTGTTCCTCCGGACGCTGCACACGGTCGAGCACACGATGAGCCGCGTGACGCTGCCGTCGTGGGCGAAGCCCGCGCTCGGCGGCCTCGCGCTCGGCGCGCTCGTGACCCCGCTGCTCATGCTGCTCGGGCCGCGCTTCGACCGGCTGGGGCAGGGCTTCGGGCTCCTCGGCGCGGGCTACGGCGCGGCCCAGATCGCGATCACGGGGGCGAGCTGGATGCCGAGCGGGTGGACGGCGGTGCAGCTCCTGCTCGTGCTCCTGGCGACGAAGATCGTCGCGACCTCGCTCACGGTGGGCTCGGGCGGCAGCGCGGGCGACTTCGGCCCGTCGCTGGTGCTCGGCGCGCTCACCGGCGGCGCGTTCGGGCGCGCGGCGGAGCTGCTCCTGGGCGACCCGCGCATCGATCCCGGCGCGTTCGCCCTGGTGGGGATGGGCACGTTCTACGGGGGCATCGCGCACGTGCCGATCGGCTCGCTGGTCATGGTCTGCGAGCTCGCGGGCAGCTACGACCTGCTCGTGCCGCTGATGCTCTGCGAGGGCATCGCCTTCGTGGCGCTCCGGCACAGCACCCTGTACCGCGCGCAGATCGCGACGAAGCGCGAGTCGCCCGCGCACCGGGACGAGCTCATCGTCGACGTGCTCCGCAGCATCCGCGTCGCCGACGTCGTGATCCGCAGCCGCCCGTTCGTGTCGTTCGACGCGCGCACCCCCGCGTCGCAGATCATCGAGCGCATCGCGGCGTGCGAGTGGCAGGACACCTTCCCCGTGCTCTCGGAGGACGGCAGGGTCATCGGCACCGTCGACGCCGAGATCCTGCGCACCACGGCGACGAGCCCCGAGCTCTCGGGGCTCGCCATCGCCCACGACATGATGACGGGCCCGGCCTCGGTCCGCGAGACGGAGGACCTGCACCGCGCCCTGCAGGTGCTGCTGGAGCACGGCGTGCGCGAGCTCCTGGTCGTCGACGCGGACGGCAAGATCGTCGGGTTCCTCGACGAGGCCGACGTCACCCGCGCCTACCACGAGGCGACCGCGCGGCTCGAGGCCGCGGGGTCCTAGGCGCCGCGGGGCCGGGGGGCGCCGCGGGGTGCTTGGGCGCCGCGGGGCCGGGGGCGCCGCGGGGCCGGGGGCGCCGCGGGGTCCTAGGCGCCGCGCTGTCCACGACACGACGCGCCGCGCGCTGGTTCATCCGCGACGGCGCGTCGTCGCCGCGGCGGGCGCAAGCTTCCGTCGGCCCCTCCAGCGGCGGCGCACCGCGGCCGCCCGCGCTTCACCGGGGCGCGTCAACGGATGTCCTGGTCGCGCCGCGCCGTGGCGTGCGGATTCCAGCGCGATGCAGCAGCTCGGAACCTCCTGTGGTTTCGGGAGACTCCTGAGCTACCAATCTTGGATTCCACGCAGCGACGGATCGAAATGCGTGGTGGATACTCTGGCTCGTCCCTGGAATTCGATCCGGAGAGGGCGCGGGGGAGATGAGCATGCTGGTCGATACCTTCGGAGGTCGGACGGTGCGGCGCAACGCTGAGGTACGAACACGCTCGAGCGCGCCGAACAGCCGCGCCAAGCTGGTGGTTGTCGTCGACGATGAGCCGAGCATCCAGGAGGTCGTGAGCATGATCCTGGAGAGCGAGGGCGGCTACGAGGTGCGCTGCGCCTCGAACGGCGAGGAGGCGCTCGCGCTGCTCGATCAGATCGCGCCGCCGGATCTGCTCATCGTCGACATCATGATGCCGGTCATGGATGGCTGGGGTCTGCTCACCGCGTTGCGGCACAACGAGAAGACGGCGCGCATCCCGGTCATCGTCTCCTCCGCGTCGTCAAAGCACGACGCGACGAGCCTCGGTGTCGCTCGCGTGCTGCCGAAGCCGATCGATTACGACGCGTTCCTCGCGGCGGTCGACGAGCTGACGCGCTGCCGGGAGCGGGAGATCCTCGACGCGGAGTAGTCGTGACGAGCGGCGGCGCGCGGCCTGGAGGCTGGGCCGTCGGGGTTGCCAGGGAGCACGCGCCGGGGGGTGTGTCCGCGCGCGCCGGCGTGGCGCGGGCGGGCGCTCGGCCATCCGCCAGGACGGGAGCGTGAGCGCTTGCGCATACAACACCACCCGGCATGTCTCCCTTCGGGCCTTGCCGCCTGAGACGTTTCGTCGCGCGCCACACGAAGCGCGCCTGAAACCTCGAGCCCACTGAGACCTCATGGCACCTCGGTCGGTGCTCGGCGCGCCCGCCCGCGCCACGCCGGCGCGCGCGGACACACCCCCCGGCGCTCACCGCGTGGAGGAGAAGGCCCGGGTCCTTGATGGGGCACGAGCAAGATCCGGGGATGGGGGCCCCCGGAGAGGGAGCTCACCGGGGACCGGGGGTGAATCGGGTGGGGATGGGGGCCGGGCAGGTCGGAGGGCCCCGTCACGTGATCGGGGCCGCCGCGGCCCCCTGGCTCAGAGCTGCGGTCGCGTGGCGATCCAGTAGAGCAGCGCCGTCTTGCTGAGCCCGTCCTCGAAGGCGGTCTCGGGCAGCTCACCGGCCGCCTCCCAGGCCGCCTCGCCGTCGATCGTCGCCTGCGCCGCGATCAGGAAGGCGCGCCAGGGGTCCTCCGCGCCGGCCGCGGCCTCCTCCATCGACGGCCACGCGTCCTCGATCCACGAACTGGAGAGGAGCGACTCCGAGATGGGCGTGATCGGCGAGATCTGGAGACCGAAGGCGTACGCGGGGTCCGCGCCGAGCCGAGACTCGGACGCCACCCGCGTGCCCCAGACATTCCCCACAACGCGGTTCTCGTTGAACGGCGCACCGTAGACGGAGCCCTGGGCCTTGATCTGCCAGTAGGTCTGCGCAGAGGCCGTCTCCACCGCGAGGAGCACCCGCCCGAGGTTCTTCAGATCCTCGTTCTCGAGCGCCTCGCCGAGGAGCTGCACGCTGTACCACGCGTTGACCGTCTCGGACGTCGACTCCTGGCTGCGGCCGTCCGCGGACTCCATCAACCCCGTCGCCCAGGAGTGACCCCTGAACCAGTCCATGTGGCGGAAAGGCGTGAAGTACGGGTCGCGCGCGCTCGGGTTCGCGATGTCCCGGACCAGCCAGAGCGCCTTGTCGGCATACTTCGTCCGCCACGCCTCGTCGCTCTTCGCCAGCACGGCCGCGGCATAGAGGAAATAGCCGTAGTTGATGTGGTGCTTGTTGTAGTACCCCTCGCCGAGCTCCTTGTCCGGCGCATCCATCCCCTTCGTCGTCACGATGCCGCCCCAGGTCGTGTCGTAGACAAGGGGGTTATCGTTCTCGCCGTCGAGCCACGCGTTGAGGAGCGACTTGAGCCGCGCCCTGAGCTCTTCCGCGAGATCCGGCTTCTGAACCGCCTCGGCGATCTGCGCGAGCCGCGCGAGCTTGGCCATCTGCTGGCCGCCGAGGTACGGGTCCGAGCCGACGATGTCCGCGTCGGGCCTGTACGTCCCGTCGCCGTCCTCGAGCGCCGTCACGACGGCCTCGCCCCACGCGTCCGCCACGCGGCGCGGCGCGTCCCAGCCGACCGTGCTGAGCGGGTAGGAGAACTCCCAGGTCGAGCCGACGACCCCCTTCATCGTGCCGATCGCCGTCGCGAACGAGATGTCCGCGGACTCGTCCTTCTCCAGGTGCTCGACGTGGTGCGGCAGCGCCATGGTCAGGAGGTCCCCCTCCCCCTCCGTCTTCCAGGCGAAGCGCACCGTGGCCGAGTCGCCGGTCACCGACGCCTCGATGTCGCCGCCCGTCGGGATGACCGCGGCGTGCTTGTCGAGCACGGGCGCGGCGTTCGCCTCGGGCCGGAGCGCGACGCGGAGCGAGCCCACGTAAGGCTCGCCGGCCTTCATGGACACGGCGTCCCACTCGAGGCTGATCTCGGGAGATGCATAGATGATCCACGTCTGGCCGTTGTTCAGCGAGACCTCGAATCGCTCGTCCTTGATCGTGGCCGGGCTCGAGGACTCGCCGTTCACCGCGGTGATCGCCACGCCCTCGCCGGCGAGCACGGAGGGGGCGATCCCCGCGTAGAAGGCCGTCACGTACGGCATGCCGTACACGATGGGCGTCCTCATGGTGCCCCCCTCCGCCGTCCACTCCACGGTGACCGAGAGGGGATCGAACTCCCGGATCGCGCGGCTGGAGAAGACCTGGCGCGCGCTGAGCCGCAGCTGCGACACGTCCGGCGTCGTGATCGACGCGCGATCCACGGCGATCTGCGGGCGGGAGATCGACAGCTCCTGACCGAGCGCCTTGAGATCGTACGGCGCCGCGTGGATGCGCTGCTTGCCCTCGCCGAGCACGAGGTTCATCCAGGGGGCGTCCGTGGGGTACGGCGACTTCAGGTCGCCGCGGACGTCGCTCGGCTCGACCGGGTGCGCCCGCTCCTCGAAGGCCGGCTTGTCCGTCGACAGCGGCTTGCTCCGATCGAGCTCCCAGGTCTGGATCGGCTCGCCGCCTTCGCCGCCAGCGCCCCCCTCGCCGCCGGCGCCCCCCTCGCCGCCTCCTCCGCCACCGTCGTTGGCAGCGGGCTTGGGCGGCGGATCGTCGCCGCCGCACGCGGCGATCGCCGCGAGGCACCCCAGCAAAGTCAACGTCCGCATCATCGGATATCTCAGAACCATGTCCCTACTCCCTCGCGCTCCGGAGCTCATCGATCCGCCTGATGCGAGGCGGTGTGAGAGACGAGCCCTGGCACCGTGGTCATTTCATCGATTGGCAAGCAACGAAGCAGGATTCTTTCACGAAGCGCGGGACACGTCCAGTCCAGAGCGCTCGCCCGCGGCGCGCCACGATGGCCCCAGTCGGCCGATCATCGGATCGCGCCGTTCAGACCCCCGGAGTCAACGATGTCGATGTTCTGCCGAAACAGGCGCCGCGTTATCGGGGCTTGGCCGCGGGCCGCTGCCGCGCCTTCACGGCGGTTTTCGTGGCCGCGGGCTTCGCGGCGGATCTCGTGGTCGCTCGCGGGGCCGGGGCAGGCGGCCCGGCCGCGCCGCCGCCGCGCACGAGCGCGAGCACCGCGTCGGCATGCCCGTCGACCTTCACGCTGCGGAAGGCGTGCTCCAATGTGCGGTCGGGGCCGATGATGAACGTGCTCCGGATCGTGCCCATGACCTTCTTGCCGTACATCGACTTCTCGCCGTAGGCGCCATAAGCCTCGTGCGCCACGAGGTCCGGGTCGCTGAGCAGCGTCACCTTCAGACCATACTTGTCCCTGAACTTCCTGTGGCGTTCGACGGAGTCGCGGGAGACGCCCAGCACGACGGCCCCGGCGTCGACGAACGCGCTCAGGGCGGCAGAGAAGGCCTGCGCTTCCCGCGTGCAGCCGGGCGTGTCGTCCTTCGGGTAGAAGTACAGGACGACCGTCTTGCCCTCGAAGCTCCCGAGGCTCACCGTCTCGCCCTTGTCGCTTTCGAGAGAGAAGTCCGGGGCTCGGTCGCCTGCATTCACCATCGCTCGTTCGCTCCTTGTCGGGTCGGCGCCGCGGAGGACTGACCCCCTTCGGCCTCGCGGCGGGCACGATACACGCGGCGTCGCCGGCGCACCACAAAGGGGCTCGAAAGGGGCAAAGGGTCTCGAAAGGCGCTCGCCCGGCGCCGACGGCGCGCCCGGGGGAGCGCGGCGCGGCCGGTCCGCCGGCCCGGCGACGGATGGCAGAGTCCGTCCGGCGGAGAACCGCCGGAGAACCGATCGAGCGCGAGGGGGGGCGGCGCGCAGGCCGAGGCGAATTTCGGGCCGGCTTGCCCCGGCCGGTCGCACGAGGTACCAAGGCGCATTCGTGAGACGCAATGGACGGCGTCCACGAATGACGCAGCAAAGCGCCCCTGGAGGAGATCATGACCCTACCTGTCCCCGTGTACATCGTCGCTGCGGCCCGGACCCCCATCGGCGCGTTTCAGGGTGCGCTCTCGCCCTTGCCCGCCCCTCGCCTGGGCGAGGTCGCCATCCGGGCGGCCCTCGAGCGGGCGAAGCTCGCCCCCGAGGCCGTCGAGGAGGTCTTCCTCGGCAACGTCCTGTCCGCCGGCATCGGGCAGGCGCCCGCCCGGCAGGCGGCCATCTACGCCGGCATCCCGGCCAAGGTGCCGGCCACCACGGTGAGCAAGGTCTGCGGCTCGGGCCTCCAGGCCGTCATCTTCGGCGCGAAGACGGTGGCGCTCGGCGACGCGGACGTCGTCGTCGCCGGCGGCATGGAGTCGATGTCGAACGTCCCCTACTACCTGCCGCAGGCGCGCTCCGGCTACCGCATGGGCGACGGCAAGCTCGTGGACGGCATGATCCACGACGGCCTCTGGGACCCGTACGGCAACTTCCACATGGGCACCGCGGGCGAGGCGTGCGCGAAGGAGCACGGCTTCTCGCGCGAGGCGCAGGACGAGTTCGCGCGGGAGAGCTTCCGCAGGGCGCTCGCGGCGCAGCGCGAGGGGCTGTTCGCCGCGGAGATCGCGCCCGTGTCCGTCCCGCAGAGGAAGGGCGACGCCGTGGTCGTGAAGGACGACGAGGGCCCGCCGGCCGGCAAGCCCGAGAAGTTCGCGTCGCTCCGGCCCGCCTTCCAGAAGGACGGGACCATCACCGCGGCGAACGCCTCGTCGATCAACGACGGCGCGAGCGCGCTCGTCCTGGCGAGCGAGCGGGCCGTCAAGGAGCACAAGCTCACGCCGCTCGCGCGCATCGTCGGCTACGGCGGCGCCGCGCAGGCCCCCGAGTGGTTCACGACGGCGCCGGCCGCGGCGATCGCGAACACGACGAAGAAGCTCGGCCTGACCACGGACCAGATCGATCTCTACGAGGTGAACGAGGCGTTCGCGGTCGTGGCGCTCGCCGTGAACAAGCTCGCGGGGCTCGACGCGCAGAAGGTCAACGTGCGTGGCGGCGCGGTCGCGCTCGGCCACCCGATCGGCGCGAGCGGCGCCCGCATCCTGACGACGCTGCTCCACGCCATGAAGGACCAGGGCGCGAAGCGCGGCCTCGCCACGCTCTGCATCGGCGGCGGCGAGGCGCTGGCGCTCGTCGTCGAGCGGTGATCCGGCCGCGGGCCGTCGCGCGCGGCGCGCGCTTCGTGGAGGCGTTCGCCGCGCGCACGCCGACCTTGCCGCCGGCGACGCACACGAACAGCTACGCGCTCGGCGGCCGCGAGGTGCTGCTCGTCGAGCCGGCGACCCCGTACGAGGACGAGCGCCGCGCGTGGCTCGCGTGGGCGCGGGGCCTCGCCTCGCAGGGGCGGACCGTGGTCGCCATCGCGCTGACCCACCACCACCCGGATCACGTGGGCGGCGCGCGCTTCTTCGCGGCCGAGCTCGGCGTGCCGGTCTGGGCCCACGCCGAGGCGGCGCCGCGCCTCTCGGACGTGCCGATCGCGCGCCGGCTGGCCGACGGGGACGTCGTGCGGCTCGGCGGGCCGGAGCCGATGGAGGTGCGGGTGCTGCACACGCCCGGGCACGCGCCGGACCACCTCTGCTTCTTCGACGAGGCAGGGGGCACGCTCATCGCCGGCGACATGGTGGCCGGCGTGGGGACCATCCTCATCGACCCCCGGGAAGGCGACATGGCGGTGTATCTGGCGCAGCTCGAGCGGCTGGCGGCGCTGGGGGCGCGGGTCGCGCTGCCGGCGCACGGCGAGCCGATCGACGCGCCCGAGGCGCTGTTCCGGCGCTACATCGCGCACCGGCTGGGGAGGGAGCGGCAGGTGCTCGCGGCGCTGGGAGCAGCGGCCGGCGCGGCCGGCTCGGCCGGCGAGGCGGGGGCGGCGGGGGCGACCCTCGAGGAGCTCCTGCCGGTCGCCTACGCGGACACGCCGCGCCTGCTCTGGCCGCTCGCGCGGCTGAGCCTCGAGGCGCACCTCCTCAAGCTGGCGCGCGAGGGGCGGGCCGCGCGCCACGAGGACCGGTGGCGGCGGACGGCGGAGGGCAGGGCGTGACGCCTGACGGAGGGCGGGGCGCGACGCCTGCGAGGGCGGGGCGCGACGCCTGACCAAGGGCGGGGGCGCGATGCCTGACCAAGGGCGGTCTTCTTCGGGTCCACGGCGAGCAGGTAGCGCGTGCCCGCCTCCGCGGCGGCGCGCTGGAGCGAGAGGATCTCCTCACCGGTCTTCGCCGTCAGCGCATTCCCGTTTTTCTTCTTGCTCGCCGCCATCTCGAGGCCGCGGCGCACCACCTTTCCGTCCTTCACCTCCGCCTTCCAGTACGCCTTGTGGAACTTCGCGACGTCGACCGCCTCGCCGAAGAGCACGTGAAGGGGCACGGAGATAGTCAGCTCCGCAGTTCCCGGAGAGGCAAGCGCTTCGTTCATCCACAGGTCCAGGTCGGTCTTCGCTCTGAACATCGGAATCTCCTGATGTGCAGATGGATTGGTCACGGGGAATGCGCTCCTCCCCAAGCGTTTCGGGTTAACGGAGGTCCGCGTGGAGCGGTAAGAGGGGAAGACGAGGTGGCGCGGTGGAAGCACGAATCCGGCGCACGTGCGGTGACGACAAGGGCAGCGCAGGAATCCAGCGGCGGCGTCCAGGAACCGCTCTGCCTCGTCCAGGAACCGCCCCGCCCCGTCCAGGAACCGCTCTGCCTCGTCCAGGAACCGCCCCGCCCCGTCCAGGAACCGCTCTGCCTCGTCCAGGAACCGCTCCGCCTCGTCCAGGAACCGGGCGGCGACGTCCAGGAACCGCTCCGCCTCGTCCAGGAACCGGGCGGCGGCGTCCAGGAATCGAGGTACCCGCCCAACCGTCGCCATGTACACGTGACCCCATGCGGCGCTGCCCCCCGTCCCGCCCTTGCCGCCACAGCCGCCACAGCCCGACCCTCCGGACGATCACGGCCGGGAGGCGGCGCTCCAGAGGGTGACGCTTCCGCGAGGACCGCCGCCCACGCCGCCCCTGACTCCATCCCCGGCCCGCTCTCCTATCCAGATCCAGCCATCCTCGCCGAGACGCCCGATGTCCTGGCCTGATGCACCGTCGGCGCCCGGCGCGCCACCCTTCCCCTGTTCTCCGTCTTGCATCGCAACGGCTTGCGAATGTTGGGCAGGTACGCGTCCTACCCGTACGCCTTGCAGGCGGCATGTTGTCGCTGTAAACTTTTTACATGGACGCCGCACAAGTCGCCAGAATCAACGAACGAGCCCTTCGGCGGCTGATCGCAGCGCATGCCACCCGCTTCGATGAGCCCGAGCAGACGGAACCGTCGAATATTATGCGGCGGGCGCCAAGCCGTTGATCGCGAGCCTCGGGCTCAAGCCAGTGGCATCTGCTTCCGAGAGACAAGCGCGACGTGAGCTGCTGGAGGAGCTAGGCGTTACCGTGACGCCGGAGGAGATGGACGCTATTCGCAAGGGCTGGGCTTCTTGAGATGGGTCCCAATCTCACCTTCGACACCGGAGCCCTTTTCGCCCTCGAGAGCCGCCGCGCGAATCTCCTCCGCGTCATCGCCACGGCCACGGAAGACGGGAAGATCATCTCGATTCCACAGATCGTGTTAGCCGAGTGGTGGCGCGGCTGGAGCAAGGAAAGAGGCAAAATCCTGCGGTCTATGCGCATAGATCCTCTGACCGACAGACAAGCACAAGCGGCCGGCGAGGCTCTTGCATTCTTGGGTGAAGACACTGAACGCAAAGGAGCAAAGCTCACCATCGACGCTCTGGTGATGGCTCCTGCTGCCGGCAGGGGAGACATCGTGTACACGAGTGATCCCGGGGTTCTGGAGCGGCTCCTTGGCTTCTTCTCGGCGGTCAAGAGGATCGAGAGAGTTTGAGCTGCCCAAGAAGAGCACCGAACAAGACCGGACCGCGCCAGGCGGCCGAGGGTGGGTGAGTCCCAGGCTCTCGGTGCCTGGGACCGAGCCTCGGCCGGCCGTGGTTCCGACGCATACGCCTGAGGTGGCGGAGGCCCCGCTGCCTCGACGGCTCGGAGATATGTACGTGTAGAGACGCCCTCACTCCAGCGCGGTGGTCACGACATTCCGCATCCTGCCCGAGTCCGGGTCATCACAGTCCTTGTAATACTGCCCCGGCGGATGGAGCCCGCCGCAGAGGTCCTGGCAGCTGCCGACGATCTCGATCATCCCGCAGTCCTCGATGCCCCCCGCCCCGTCGAGCTGCCCCGCGGCGCAATCGCGCTGCGCCGAGCGCGCGACCGGGACGCTCGGCGCGTGATAACAGGCGCGCAGGCGCGGCGTCTCCGCGAAGAGGTCCCCCCAGAAGGCCCCCTCGACATGCGCGTAATCCTCCAGCTCGTCTTGCCCCACGTCGTGGCGCAGCGGCTTCTCGTGGGAACGCATCGAGATGGCGACCGACACACCATAGCGGTTCGTCCTGGCCGCCAGGCAGGCCGAGACCATCTGCTTGCCGGCCGCGTCGAGCGCGCCGTCGGCCCACGCCGCGGCGAGGCCGAGCTGTCCGGGATAGACCTCCTCATGGGTCGCGCCGGCGCCGTCCGTCCAGGAGAAGCTGAACGACTGGGACCCGTTGAGCGCGCAGCTCACCGTGTACCTCACGAGCGTCCGGAAGAGATCACCCCCTTCGCCCGGATCCTGGAGCGCGCCGGCCGCCTCCGATCCCAGCGCGTTGAAGCTCAGCGCGTTGAAGCTCAGCGCGTTGAAGCTCAGCGCATTGAAGCTCAGCGCGTTGGCGCTCAGCGCGTTCATGCTCACGAGCGCGCCGGCGCCCGAGCCGAGATCCTCGGCTCCCCTGTCCGCGTCGCTCGCGAGCTCGGTCGCCATGCAGCCGGTCGCCGTCATGAGGAGGATGCCTAGGCATCCGGATACATCCCTGGTTTTCACGTGATGAGACCTCGGTCGCGGGCCAAGGGGAGCTCCCGCTCCCCGATCACAGCACGCCCTCCGGCGCGTCGCCTTCGGCGACGACAGCCGGGAACTCCCCACGTCGGCGAGCAGAGTACGGCGATCGCCCGCCGCTGTCAGCCATTTAAATTGGCATGTCCCGCGTGGATTCAGCCGTGATCAACCTGACACGCTGCACCGACCCACTGCTCCGCGAGCGAGAGCGTGCGGGCATTGTCAGGAACCAGACATAAAAAGCGCCAGCGCCAGGCGGGATCGCGGACGCTCGCCGCCCGCGCGAGCAGCCGGTCGCGCGCCGCGGCGATGGCGGAAGCGGCCCTGTCCGGATCGCCGCTCGCCGCGAGCGCCTCGGCGTGGACCAGCCGGATCATCGACTCGCCCTCCTCGAGCCCGCCGAGCGACTCGAGGGCGCCGAGGGCCTCGCCCGCCGCCGCGAGCGCCTCGCCGGCGCGCCCCAGCCCGAGCAGCGCCCGGGCCCGGACCGCGGCGGCGGCCACGCGCAGCGGCGACGCGCTCTCCAGCGCCTCGGCGAGGCGCGCCTCCCGCTCCGCCGCCGCGAAGTCGCCGGCGAGCAGCGCGATCTTCGCGAGGTACGAGCGCGACACCACCTCGGCGCGCGGGTCGCCGAGCCGCTGGCTCGAGGCGAGCGCCGCCTCCTCGACGGCCCGCGCCTCCGCGAGCTTGCCGCGGTAGGCGAGGACCTGCCCCAGGCTGGCCTGCGCCGCCGCCGCGACCTCGTGGAGCCCCATCCTGTCCGCGGTCTCCAGCGCCGACCGGAGCGCCGCCTCGGCGCCGCCGAAGTCGCCGAGCTCCCCGTAGCCGTAGCCGAGGTTCGCGCGGGTGATGCAGGCGTTGCGCCGATCGCCGACCTGCTCGAACGCCGCGAGCGCGGCCTCCAGGCCGGTGACGCAGGCGCCCGGATCGCCGCCGCTCATGGCGCGGAAGGCGCGCGCCTGGTGCAGGCCCGCGACCACCTCGGCCGAGGCCGACGGCCCGTCCCCGAGGGCGCGCTCCACCGCCGCCATCAGCGCGTCGACCACGGCGGGGCGGCCGGCGAACGCCAGCGTCGCGGCGCCGGCGCAGAGGCACGTGCTCCTCGCGCTCTCCGCGCCGGCGAGCGCGGGCGCGGAGAGCGCCGCGGCCATCCACCGCTCCACGCGATCGAAGCCGCCCTGCTTGCTCGCCGCGGCGACCCCCTGGAAGATCGCCGCGAACCACGGCGCCGAGCCGGGCGCGAGGTGCTCCACCGCCTCGGTGCCCCGCTGCTCGGCGAGCGCGAGGTCGCCCCGCCACACGTGGGCCTCGGCCTGCGCCAGCCGGAGCGCCCCCACCACCGCGGGCTCCGGCGCGCACGCGAGCCCGCGCTCCGCCCGCGCGATCGCGGCGCCGAGGTCGTTGCCCTCCAGCGCGTGCTGCGCGGCGCGCAGGTACGCCGCCGCGGCCCGCGCGGGCACCGCGCCGCGCTCGAAGTGCTCGGCGAGCGCCATCGCGTCGGGCTCGCCCGCGCCCTCGAGCCACGCCCCCGCCAGCGCGTGGCCCAGCCGCCGATCGGCCTCCGTCAGCATGCCGTACGCCGCCTCGCGCACCAGCGCGTGCCGGAAGCGGTACTCGACCTCCCCCCGCAGCCGCCCGGGGCCCCGCCGGTGGACGATCTCGCGCCGCTCCAGCTCCGAGAGCCACCGCGTCGCCTCGGCGCCCCCGAGCAGCGCGCTCACCCCGCTCGGCCAGAACGCCTGCCCGAACACGCTCGCCGCCCGCAGCACGCGCCGCGCCTCGGCGTCCAGCGCCTCGATGCGCGCCTGCACCATCGCCAGCACCGTCTCCGGCAGGTCCGCGCCGTGGCCGGCCGCGACCGCCCGCGCCTGCTCCTCGAGGTAGAACGGGTTGCCGTCGGCCCGCTGCACCAGCGTCGCGACGAGCTCCCCGCTCACCTCCTCGCCCAGCGCCGCGCGCACCAGCCGCTCGCTCGCCCGGCGCGTCAGGGGCGGCAGCGCGAGCTGGTTGCCGAAGGCGCCCTGCGACAGCCCCGGGAAGAGCTCGTGCACCTCGGGGCGGCCCAGCCCGAGCACCAGGAGCGGCCGATCCTTGAGGCGCCTTAGCGCCGCCTCCACCATCGTCAACGTCGGCAGGTCGCCCCACTGCAGGTCCTCGAGGATGAGCAGCACCGGCTGCTTCGCGCACTCGGCCCGGATGAGCTCCTCCCACGACAGGCGGAGCTGATCGCCCATCAGCAGCCGGTTGCGCCGCGCCGCGCCGACCTGGACGTCGCCGTCCGGGAACGGCGCCCCCACGAGCTCGCCCAGGAACGCGCTGACGCGCGCGACGTCGAGCTCGGGGTGGCGCTCGACCCGCGCCCGCACCTTGCGCCGCCGCTCCTCGATCGGCTCGCCGCCGACGATGCCCATCGCCCGCCGCAGCGCGCGCGAGAGCAGCCCGAACGCCGAGCCCGAGCTCATCGGGTCGCCCTGGCCCATCCAGACCTCGACGCGGGGGCCTCCGCGCGCCGGCAGCCCCGCGAGGAGCTCCTGCCGCAGCCGCGACTTGCCCATCCCCGCCGCCGCCACCACGAGCAGCGCGCCCGAGGTCGACTCCTCGATGCACCGGTCGAGCTCCGCGCGCAGCACCGACAGCTCGCGCTCGCGCCCGACGCACGCCACCTGCTTGCCGAGCAGCGCCGGCGCCGTCACGCCCCCGAGATCGTCCAGCGCCCCGTGCACGAAGCGCGCGCCGCCCTCGCAGCTCGTCTCGAAGCGGCCGCCGAGCAGCCCCGCCGTCAGGTCGTCGATCCGGACCGCGGCCGGAGGCGCCGGCTCGCCGCGCGGCGGGAGGAGCTGCACCGCCCGGTCGATGAGCTCGCCCATCGGCACCCTCGCCGACAGCTCGGCCCGCCCGGTGACCAGCGAGACCGGCGCGCCGCCGAGCAGCGCCTGGAGCGACAGCGCGCAGCGGGCCGCCTGCGCCGCCAGGTCCGTGGCCGCCTCGGCGCTCGTCAGCACGAGCAGCGGCGATCTCGCGTCGATGAGCTCCATCTGCCCCTGGTAGCGCGCCGCGAGCGCGCGCAGCGCCTCCGCCCGGCCGAGCGCGCGCTCCTGCTCCTCCTCCTGCGAGCGCGTCTCGTCGTCGGGCCCCGTGCTCTCGTGCGCGAGCACGAGGCAGGTGACGCGCCGCTCGCTGCTCGTGAGCTCCAGGACGCGCGCCGGCGCGGCGGGCTCCCCGCCGGCCGACCCCTCCGCGGCGCGGAGGTCGAGCGCGCGCAGCGCCTCGGCCACCTCCGCGCCGTCGCGGGGCCGCGCGCCCGGCTGCTTCGCGAGCATCCTGGCGACGAGCGCGTCGAGCGCCGCCGGCAGCTCGGGTCGGAGCTCGCGGAGGCGGGGCGGCTCGTCGAGGAGCACCTTGACCAGCACCGCGAGCGCCCCGGCGCCCTGGAACGCGGCGCGCCCGGTGAGGCACTTGAACAGCACGCAGCCGAGCGCGAAGACGTCCGCCCGGGCGTCGACGCTCCGCTCGCCGCGCGCCTGCTCGGGCGCCATGAACTCGGGGGTCCCGAGCACGGTGCCCGGCATCGTGAGCTGTTGATCGATCCGGAACCGCGCGATCCCGAAATCGAGCACCATCACCCGATCGAGCCGCCCCTCGACGAGCAGCAGGTTGCCGGGCTTGAGATCGCGGTGCACGACCCCCCGGCGGTGCAGGGCGCCGAGCGTCTCCGCGACCCTCGCGACGACCTCGACGCCCTCGATCGGCGTGAGGCCCCTCCGCGTGATGCGCTCGGCGAGCGTCTCGCCAGAGACCCACTCCATGACCAGGTAAGGCTTGCCGCCCGCCGTGATCCCGTGAGCGAGGTACCGCACCACGCCGGGGATGCGCAGCGCGGAGAGCGCCTGTACCTCGCACGAGAAGCGGCCGAGCTCGCTCTTTCCGGAGCGGCGGAGCACCTTGAGCGCCACCGGCTCGCCGGTGTGCCGATCGCGCGCGCGGTAGACGTGCCCCATCCCGCCCGAGCCCGCGAGGCGCTCGACTTCGAACCGCCGGTCGACGATCTCCCCCGCACGCATGAACCGCCGTGGATCCAGCGATATCACGCGTCCGGGCCGTCCGGCACAGGCCCGCTTGTTTTCCGCGCGGGGCGCCGTGCGCGCACGGCCGACAACCATGTTCGGCACGCCCGCCCGGTACGGAGCGTCCCCGACGCTCGCAGTCAGCCTCATTCCGTTGTTCCCATCACGACATCACCGTTGATGCGTCCTCTGTGTTCGCGTCAGCCCCATTACGTTCACCCCATCACGACACCACCGTTGATGCGTCCTCTGTGTTCGCGTCAGCCCCATTACGTTCACCCCATCACGACATCACCGTTGATGCGTCCCCTGGGATCGCGATTCCGGCGCTGCGGGATCGAGCGATCCGGGCGATCCGCCGCCACAGGCCCTCTTCGCGCGCGGCGCGCGTTCAGGACGGGCGATCCGCGCGGGCGGCACGCTTCTTCCAGGAGGTCCAGCGGAGGGGGGTCCACGAAGCCCTCCGAGGGCTCCGGGCGGCGCCAGGCGCCCTGCGCTCGGGCCAGTTGTTCCCACCCTCGCCCTGCGAGGACGTGATTCCGGACACATGATGGGAGTTCTCGCGATTCGCGTGCTGCCCTGGATCCCGCTCTTGCCGCTCGCGCTCGCCGCGGCTGTGCTCCCGCTGCCCGCGCGGTGGGCGGGGCGGGTCGCGCTGCTCGCCCCGGCGGCCGTCCTCTTCCTCGGGCTGCCGCTCTGGCCCGCGGCCGCGGCCGGCGGCTCGGCGCGCCTGTCCATGCCGTGGCTCCCCGCGCTCGGGATCAACGCGGATCTGCGCCTCGATCACCTCGGCGCCTTCTTCGTGCTGCTGATCGGCGGGATCGGGCTCGCCGTCGTGCAGTACGCGCGGCACTACCTGAAGGACAGGGGCAGCGGCCGCTTCTGGGCGGCGATGCTCGCGTTCATGGGGTCGATGCTCGGCCTCGTCCTCTCGGACTCGCTCGTGCTCCTCTTCGTCTTCTGGGAGCTCACGACGGTCACCTCCGCGCTCCTCATCGGCATGGATTTCGAGCAGGCCGACGCGCGGCGCGGCGCGGTGCAGGCGCTGCTGGTCACGAGCGGCGGCGGGCTCGCGCTGCTCGCCGGCGCGATCCTGCTCGGGCAGCTCGCGGGGACGACCACCCTGTCCGCGCTCGAGCCCCGCGGCGCCGAGCTCGTCCGGGATCCGGCGCACGCGCTGCCCCTCGCGCTCCTCCTGGTCGGGGCGTTCACGAAGTCGGCGCAGTTCCCCTTCCATTTCTGGCTCCCCGGGGCGATGGCCGCCCCGGCGCCCGTGAGCGCCTACCTGCACTCGGCGACCCTGGTCCAGGGGGGCGTGCTCCTGCTGGCGCGCCTGTCCCCCATCTTCGGCGCCTCGCCGCTCTGGCTCCCCGCGCTGACCGCGGTCGGGCTCACCACCTTCGTCGTGGCCGGCTTCCAGGCCGCGCGCGCCTGGGATCTCAAGCAGCTCCTCGCCTACAGCACCGCCGCGTACCTCGGCCTGTTGACCGCGCTCTACGGCCTCCACGCGCGGACGGGCCCGCACGGGGAGCTCGTCGCGATCGCGAGCCACGCGCTCTACAAGTCCGCGCTGTTCCTGCTCGTCGGGTGGCTGGAGAAGGCGACCGGGACGCGCGACCTCGGCCTGCTCCGGCGCGAGCGCTGGTGCCGCGCCGAGCCGGTCGGCTGCGCGCTGATCGGCGTCGGCGCCCTCGCGCTCGCCGGGGCCCCGCTCGTCCTGAGCTTCCTCGCCAAGGAGATCTTCTACGAGGCCGTGCTCGCGGCCGGCCCGGGCCTCGCGGGCCCCCTGCGCGCCGCCGCGCTCGCGCTCGCGCTCGCGGGCAGCGCGCTCGCGGTGACCTACGCGCTCGCGCTGCTCGCCGGCGTCCTCGGGGGCGAGGCCGCGCCGCCCCGGGGCCGGGGCACCCCGCGGCGCGCGATCTCGGGCTGGCTGCTCGTCACGCCGGCTCTCTTGCTCCTGCCACAGGTCGTGGGCGGCGTCGCGCCCGGCCTCGTCAGCGCCGCGCTCGAGCCGGGCGCGGCGCGCCCGCCGGCGGGGGGCGTCGCGCTCTGGCACGAGGTCGACGCGCGGCTCGCGCTCGGCCTCGCGGGCTACGCGCTCGGCGCCGCCGGCCACCTCGCGTGGCGGCGGCGCGCGGCCCCGCCCGGGCCGCTCCCCGAGGGCGGCGCGCGCGACCCGGTGGCCGCGATCGTGGCGCGCGCGCTCGCCGGCGCGCGCTGGGTGAGCCGCGCCGTCCAGGCGGGCGGGCACCCGAGGTACGTCGCGGTGACGCTGCTCGTCGCGGCGGCCGCCGTCTTCGTCCCGCTCGTCCACGGCGCGCGCGGCCCGGCGGCGGGCGGCGCCGCGGCGCTTTCGCCCTCGCCGCGGGTGTCCTGGCTCCCGGTCGCGATGATCGTGGCCGGCGCGCTCCTCACGCTGCGCGTCCGGCGGCGCGTGACCAAGGTGCTCATGATGGCGATCGCCGGCTACGGCACCGCCCTGCTCTACGTGCTCTTCCGCGCGCCGGACCTCGCGCTCACGCAGATCCTCGTGGAGACCGCCTCGCTGCTCCTGCTCCTGCTCGCCTTCCGCCGCCTCCCCCCGCTCGGCGAGGACCGCCGCCCGCGGGCGCGCCGCCTCGCGCACGCGGCCGTCGCGCTCGCGTCGGCCGCGGGCGCGTCGGCGCTCGCGTGGGCGGCCGGCGTCCACGCCGCCAGGGACCCGGCCGGCGCGGCGCAGGTGGCGCTGTCCTTGCCGGAGGCGGGCGGCAGGAACGTGGTGAACGTCATCCTCGTCGACTTCCGCGGCGCGGACACGCTGGGCGAGATCGCCGTGCTCGCGCTCGCGGCGCTCGGCGCGGCCGCGCTCCTCTGGGCGGGCCGGGGGGCGTCGCCCGGGGAGGCGCCGTGAGATCGCTGATCCTCGACACGGTGACGAGGGGCATCCTGCCCGTCACGACGCTGTTCGCCCTGTACCTCCTGCTCCGCGGCCACGACCACCCCGGCGGGGGCTTCATCGCCGGGCTGGTCACCTCGGTGGCGATCGTCCTCGAGGCGCTCGCGTTCGGCGCCGCCCGGACCGAGGCGGCGCTCGCCCGGGCGCTGCGCCCCGCGGCCTGGATCGGGCTCGCGCTCGCGGCGGGCACGGGCCTGCTCTCGACCGCGGCCGGCGACGGGTTCCTCGTCCACTACCGCGCCGAGGTGCGCGTGAGCGCCGCGCGGACGCTGCACCCGACCACGACGCTCCTGTTCGACATCGGCGTGTACCTGGTCGTGGTCGGCGTGACGGCCACGGTGCTGTCGCTGTTCGCGCGGGAGGGCCCGCCGTGATCGGCCCCGCGGCGATCGGCGCCTTCGCCCTCTTCGCGGCGGGCGTCTACCTGATGCTGTCCACGAGCCTGCAGCTGGTCGTGATCGGGTTCATCCTGCTCTCGAACGGCGTGAACATCCTCGTGCTGGCCTCCGCGGGGCTGCCCGAGGGGGCGGCGCCGCCGATCGTCGGGGGCGCGCCGGCGGGCCCCTTCGCCGATCCGCTCGCGCACGCCTTCCTGCTGACGGCGATCGTGATCGGGCTCGGGATGACGTCGTTCCTGCTCGCGCTCTCGCTGCGCGCCCACGCGCACGCCCCAGCGCCCGGCGACGGCGGCGGCGACGGCGGCGACGGCGGCGACGCCCTCGACCGGGAGCCGTCCCCATGAGCGCGGCGCTCGTCGTCCCGGTGGTCGCCCCGCTGCTCACCGGGGTGGCGCTGCTCGGGCTCACGGGCCGGGCGCGGCGCCAGCGCGCGCTGTCCCTCTCGAGCGCCGCGGCCGTGCTCGCCGCGGCCGGCTGGATCGCCGCCCGCGCGGCCCGGGGGCACATCCTCGTCCTGCGGCTCGGCGGCTGGGATCCGCGGGTGGGCATCGTGTGGGTCGCGGACGCGCTCACGGGCGCCATGCTCGTGCTCGCGGCGATCGCGTCGCTCGCGACGCTCGTCCACGCGCCGGCGTCCCTGCGCGGCCCGCGCGAGTCGAGGTACTTCCTCCCGCTCCATCACCTGCTGGTCGCGGGCGTGAACGGCGCGTTCGTCACGGGGGACTACTTCAACCTCTTCGTCTTCTTCGAGGTGTTGCTGCTCGCGTCGTTCGCGCTGATCGCGCTGGGCGGGCGCGAGGTCCAGCTCCGGCGCGCCGTCCCCTACGTGATCGTGAACCTCATCGCGAGCCTGCTCTTCCTCGGCGGCGTGGGCGCGGTCTACGGCACCGCGGGCACGGTCAACATGGCCGAGCTCGCGCGGCGCGCGGCCGCGGGCGCGCTGCCGGGCGCCTTCTGGTCCGCGGCGGCGCTCGTGCTCGTGGTCTTCGCCGTCAAGGCGGCGCTCGCGCCGCTCTTCGCCTGGCTCCCGGACGCGTACCCGGAGGCGCCCATCCCGGTGAACGCGGTCTTCTCCGGGCTCCTCACCAAGGTCGGGGTGTACGCCCTGTTCCGCTCGGTCCCCCTGCTCGGCCGGCACGCGCCCACCGCCTCGTTGCAGACCGCGCTGCTGATCGCGGCCGGGGCGACCATGGTGCTCGGCGTGGTCGGCGCGCTCGGGCGGGACACGATCCGCGGCGTCCTCTCGTTCCACATCGTGAGCCAGATCGGCTACATGGTCTTCGGCCTCGCGCTGCTCACGCCGGGCGCCGTCGCCGCCGGCCTCTTCTTCGTCGCCCACCAGATCCCGGCGAAGATGGCGCTCTTCCTGGCGGGCGGCGTCGCGGAGCGCGTCGGCGGCACGGGGGCGCTCGGCGGGGTGCGGGGCATGGCGCGCACGCACCCCTGGGTGGCCGCCGGCTTCCTCGTGCCGGCGCTGTCGCTCGCGGGCGTGCCGCCGTTCAGCGGCTTCTGGGGCAAGCTCCTCCTCCTCATCGAGGGCTACGGCGCCGGGGCGGGCCTCGTCGCCACGCTCGCGCTCCTGGTGAGCTTCTTCACGCTCGCCTCGATGCTGAAGATCTGGGTGGCCGTGTTCTGGGGCGCGCCGGAGGGCCAGCGCGCGCCCGCGCTCGGCCGCGATCCGGGGATGGTGGCCGCGACGCTCTCGCTCGCGTCGCTCTCGGTGGTCATCGGCCTGCTCGCGCCGCCGCTCCACCGCTACGCCGGGCTCGCGGCGTGGCAGCTCCTCGACGCCACGGCGTACGTCGACGCGGTGCTCGGCCGGGGCGGCGCCGCGGGGGCCGGGGGCCCCACCTCCCCGGCCGGAGGGCCCCGATGAGCCCCCTCGCGCTGAACCTGCTGCTCGCCCTCGCGTGGGTGTTCCTCACCGGCGATTTCTCCCTGCTCGGCCTCCTGTTCGGCGTGCTGCTCGGCTTCATCGGCCTCCTGTTCGGCCAGCGCCCCCCGGTCCGGACCCGCTACGCGCGCGCCGTGCTCGGGTCGCTCCGGCTCCTCGGCAGCTTCCTCTGGGAGCTCGTGATCTCCAACCTGCAGCTCGCGCGCGACGTCCTCCGGCGGGAGCTCCCCTTCCACCCGCAGCTCCTCCGGCTGGACGTGGGCGACCTCGGGCGGACGCAGGTCGTGCTGCTCGCCAACCTGATCTCGCTCACGCCGGGCACGATCACGGTCGACGCCGAGAGCGACGGCTCGGCGCTGCTCGTGCACACGCTCTACGCCGCGGATCCGCCGGCGGTGCAGGCCCGCATGCGCCGGCTGGCCGACCTCATCCTGAGCGCGTCCGGCGAGCGGCCGCGCCGGCGCCCCCCGGAGGACGGGCCGTGACCGCGCTCACGCCGACGTCCGCCGTGCTCCTCGGCGCGCTCGCGGCGCTCGGGCTCGCGATGCTGCTCTGCGGCGTCCGCATCTACCGGGGGCCATCGCTGCTCGATCAGGTGCTCGCCTTCGACTGCTTCGTGCTGAACGTGGTGGGCGCGGTGCTGGTCTCATCGATGCTGCTCGACACGACGCTGTTCATCGATGTGGTGCTCGTGATCACCCTGCTCGGCTTCGTCGGGACCGTCGCGCTGGTCGCCTACGTGGAGGGGACCCTTGTGGACTGACGTGCTCGCGCTCGCCGCCGTCGTGCTCGGCGTCTTCTTCATGCTCGTCGCGTCGTTCGGCATGCTGCGCCTGCCCGATTTCACGCAGCGGATCCACGCGCCCACGAAGGCCGCGACGCTCGGGCTCATCTTCCTCCTGCTCGCGCTGTCGCTGCACGCGCGGGAGGGTCCCGTGGTGACGAAGGCGCTGCTCGCGCTCCTGTTCATCGGGGTGACCGCGCCGGTCGGGGCGCACATCCTCGGCCGCGCCGCGAAGCGTCAAGGCGTCGCGCGGCCTCCGGAGACGGATCGGCGGCGTCGCGAATGAAGTTTTCGCCCCCCCATGTCGTCTACCCCCGCGCGGCGCGTTCCGGCGCCGCTCTATGCCCCAGGCCCAGGTTGACAGCGGCCCTGGGAGCTGCGATGGAATCGAAGAGCTTGGCCTCACCTACAGGAGACATTGGATGTCGATGAGCATGAAGCTGATGGGTGCTGTATTGATGGGCGGCATTGGCTTTGCTGGGGCCGCGTGGGCCGCGGGTGGGCCGGCGGACGCCCCCGCGTCGATCGCCGAAGAGGCGAAGAAGTTCGACTGCGGTAAAAAAGGACAGAAGCCCTGTCCGATGCAGGGCTGGATGAAAAAGGTGATGCAGACGGCGACCACGAGCGGAGACGGCGAGAAGATCGCCAAGGCGCTCGAGTACATCGCGTCGAAGCCGCCGCCCGGGATGAGCAAGTGGGTCGCCATCTCGAAGGAGGGCGCGGAGAAGGCCAAGAAGGGCGACATCGACGGCGCCAAGAAGAGCTGCGAGACCTGCCACGATCTGTACAAGGCGGAGTACAAGGCGAAGCACCGCGACCTCCCCTTCTGACGCTCCGCCCCGCTCTCCCCTCCTCGCTTTCCCCTCTCCCTGCTCGCACCGAGCCGCTTCCGCTCGCAGCCCTGGTGATATCCACCGGGGCTCGCGCCGGCCGTCGGGCGGCCGTGATCGCCCTCGACGCAGCGAGGGCCATCGGGACGCCCTTCAGGCCGTCGACGCGGCGAAGGCCATCAGGACGCCCTTCAGGTCGTCGACGCGGCGAAGGCCGTCACGCGGCACTTCGTGTCCTCGACAGGAGAGCGCGGAGCGCGGCGGGCGCGCCGATCAGCAGCCGTCCTTGCCGGCGGCGGCGCAGATCTCCTCGGGCGCGAGCGTCCGGCTCCAGACGCGGAGGCTGTCGATCAGCCCGTTGAACTCGTCTCGACCGGAGGGCTGCTCGGAGCCGATGTGAATCGGCTGTGCCTCCGTGGCGAGCACCGGCCCGGAGGTGCTCTGGTCGATCTGGACGCCGTTCACGTAGAGGCTCTGCGTGTGGCCGTCCGACAGACAGGCGATGTGCGTCCACTCCCCCGGGACGATGGGGTGAGGCACGTTCCTCTCGATGCCCATGGTGCAGCGGATCACGCCGCCTGGCATCAGGAAGAGGGACGGCTTTCCGTTGCTGTCGATGACGGTGAATCGATGGTGCTCCGGGGGGGAAGCCGGGTTGATCCAGACATCGATGGTCATCTCGGGGACGGTCCACGCGGCGTCATGGGGAAAGCGGAGGCTGCTCCCCCGCGTCAAGAGGAGCGCCTGCCCCTGCTTCCCGGGCGCGTAGCCCAGGTCGCGCGCGACCTCGGGGGTGAAGGCGTGCGCCGAGCCGTCGTCGGGATTTCCCTCGAACGCGAGGCACGCGATGAGCGACTCCGATGGCTCGCACAGCGCGACGGGGTCTTCCTCGGGCGGCTCGGGCGGCTCGGGCGGCGACGGCGGGTCGGGTTGCTCCGGCTGCTCGGGCGGCTCCGGCTGCTCGGGCGGCTCCGGCTGCTCGGGCGGCTCCGGCTGCTCGGGCGGCTCGAGCTGCTCGGGCGGCTCGAGCTGCTCGGGTTCCTGAGGGAGCTCGGCCTGGTCGGGTTGCCGGTGGAGCAGGCCGCCGGTGCCTGCGACGTCGAGGATACAACCTGACAACAACACGACGATCGCGCCGCCCAGGCAGCCCGTGAACCGGTGGACTGAAAAGAGCATGAACGAGGCTCCTACGGCTCGCCAGCGTAGCCCAAACGATCGCGTCATGTCACTGGGCCTCGCGGGACAATCTCGATTCATGGCGTCCGGGACCCTCGCCCGTCCAGGCGCGCTGCCCGCCCGTGGTGCCGTGAGGAGAGAAATGAACCGCAGCGCCGCAAGAGAGATCCGTGGCCCCGAGCGGCCCCTGTTCGTCGCGACCGATGGCAGGGGCCCGCCCCCGAATGGCGCCAGACAGAGACCACCGGGAGCCGGAGCGCAGGGCATCATCTGCAATGAGCCATGGAACATGCCCCGCGCCCGAGCTCGAATCCTCCCGGGAGGACGATCGATTGTCGGCATATCGTCGCTTTTCCAGGACAGTGGACGAGTCTGGGTTCCATGCTCGACCCCCCGCGCGCAACATGGCTGTATGTCGCGAGGCGCCGCAGGGCAAAGCGGCCGCGACAAAGAAAAGACTCTTGACTTTCTCCCCGTGCCTGCATGAGTATTCTATACTCTCTTGGCGGCCCTGACCCTCCTCGGCCGGCGCTCGTATCGAGCTTCAACGCGCGTAGACGGATGACGGATATCAGGGCAGTGGGACTGCCGATGTGAGCTTCTCGACGACATGAGCACTGGGTCTTGAGCATCGTTCGTGGGCAGGGGGCGCAGCCGCGCTGATTCGTCGGCGGCCAGGCCACATATCCCTCCTTGCCCAGGTGGCGCGGCGCCCGGCCGCGGCGGTCCCCCGGGCACATCCCCGCACGCGCGGGGCTGCGCGCTCCGCGCGTGGAGCGCAGACGTAAGCATCTTGCTTGAGCATCTCGCGGATTACTTTGCGGCTCAACCGGCCGCTCCAAGGAGAAAAACCATGCGTCTCACCAGCTCGCTGAGCTACGGCTCGGTCGCGATCGCGTGCTGCCTCCTCGCCTGCAGCGTCGGCTCCTACGACGACGAAGAAGACGAGATCGTGGCGCTGGAGAGCGATCTCAGCAGCGCAGACTCCACCCTGTCGGCGGTGCTCAGGATGCAGTCGCAGTGGCAGGGCGGGTACTGCGCGAGCGTGATCGTGAAGAACGAGAGCGCCAGTCCGATCAGCTTCTGGCGCGTGGTCGTCGCGCTCAACGGCTCCACCCTGGGCAACGTGTGGAACGTGACCAGCACCCCGTCGGGCGGCCAGTTCGCCGCCGTCCCTCTGGGCTGGAACGCCGCGCTGGCCGCGGGCGCCTCGACGGAGTGGGGCTTCTGCGGGAACGGCAGCGGAACGCCCACGATCGCGTCGGTCAGCGGCAGCGGGAGCGACGGCTCGACCTCGGCGAGCTCCAGCAGCAGCGCGTCGTCGAGCAGCTCCAGCAGCAGCTCGGCGAGCTCCGGCGCAGGCGGCAGCGGCGGCGCTGGCGGCAGCGGCGGCGCTGGCGGCTCAGGGGGCAGCGGCGGCGCTGGCGGCGGCGGCGGGCCCCTGGGGCCCCTGGGCGAGAGCTCGGGGCTCCCGGTCCCGCCCGGCGGCGGCGTGCCCAGGCCGTCGGGCGCGCCCGGGAACCTGGTCGTGCTCAACTGGGCGGGGTTCCGCGGCGCCGTCTCGTACACCTTCGACGACTCGAACTCGAGCCAGATCCAGAACTACGACGCGCTGAACGCGCTCGACGTGCCGTTCACCTTCTATCTCCAGACCGGCAAGAGCGAGTCCAGCAATCCGGTGTGGCAGAGGGCGCTGAGGGACGGGCACGAGATCGGCAACCACACGAAGAGCCACTCGAGCAACGACACCGGCGCGGACACCGACGCCGCGACGCAGTTCATCAAGAGCACGCTCGGCATCACGCCGTACACGATGGCGGCCCCGAACGGCTCGTCGGTGTACGCGAACATCGCCCGGACGCGCTTCCTCATCAACCGCGGCGTGGCCAACAACCTGATCGGCCCGAACGACTCGACCGATCCGTTCAATCTCCCAAGCTACATCCCCCCTGCCAACGCCTCCGCGTCGGTGATGGACCAGCAGGTCACGAGCGCGCGGACCGCCGGGAGGTGGCGCACCTTCTGCATCCACGGCTTCACCGGCGGCAGCGACGGCGCCTATCAGGCCATTCCGCTCCGGGCCTTCCTCGATCACGTCCAGCACACCAAGGATCTCGGCGACGTGTGGATCGACAGCATGGTCAACGTCGGCGCCTACTGGCGCGGCCAGAAGGTGCTCTCGTCGGTCACGCCCGCGACGTCCGGCAGCGACAGGACGTGGAGGTGGACCCTGCCGGCCAACTTCCCGCCGGGCAAGTACCTGCGCGTGCGGGTGGACGGCGGGACGCTCAAGCAGAACGGCGTCCCGCTCACCTGGGATCCGCACGGCTATTACGAGGTCGCGCTCGACGCGGGCGCGCTCACCCTGTCGCCGTAGCCGAGCGCGCCTGCTCGGCGCCTCTCCCGGATCGGGCGCGGTCGTGTCGACCCCGGCCGGGCGGACCCGGCCGGGTGCCTCATCGCGGCCCCCGCGGCGCGCGCCGGTTCGCCACCGCGACTTCGCCCGCGGGCGGCGCGGTCCCTGGCGCTCAGCGGAAGTCGTCGACGTTCATGTTGTACCGCTTCATCCACCGGTGCACCTGCACCCGATCCCGCCCGAGCACGCGCGCCACCGCGGCGACGTTCCCCTGGTGCTGCACCAGGAGCTGCCGCAGCGCCTTCTCCCCCGGGGCGGTCCGCGGCGGCAACGGCCCGTTCAGCCCGGAGGCGCCCTCGCCGTCCAGCGCCGCCTCGTCCTCCGGCGGCGCCGAGGAGGCGCGGCCCCCCCGCGCCGGCGGAGGCCGGGACGCCGTGCTCCGGACCGCGTAGGTCTTCATCCGGTCCCGCATGCTCTCCCCGAGATCCTCGAGATCGAGCGCGGCGCCCCGGTCCGCCGCGGCCCAGCGCTTGATGAGCGCCTCCACCTCTCGCACGTTGTACGGGAAATCATGGTGGAGCAGGCCCGCCATGAACGCCATGCTGGGCCGGACATCGGAGCGGCCGTAGCGCCGCGCCAGCGCGATGCAGAGCGAGAAGATGTCTTCCTTGCGCTCCCGGAGAGGAGGCAAGGTGATGCTGAGATCGTTCAGCCGGGCGAACAGGTCCGCCCGGAAGGCGCCTGTCTGCTGGAGCTTGTCGAGATCGCGGTGGGTGGCGGCGACGATCCGGACGTCGATCTGCTCGGGCTGCGTGGCGCCGAGCGGCGTGATCTCCTTCGACTGGATCACCCGGAGCAGCTTCGCCTGCGCCTCCGCGGGCATGTCCCCGATCTCGTCGAGGAAGAGCGTGCCCTGATGGGCCGCGCGGAGGATGCCCGCCCGGTCGCGGTCGGCGCCCGAGAACGCGCCGCGCCGGTGGCCGAAGAGCTCCCCCTCGACGAGGGCGGCCGGGATCGCGGCGCAGTTCACGGCCAGGAACGGCCCGCACCGGCCGCTCCACTCGTGGAGCTGCCGGGCGAAGATCTCCTTTCCAGTCCCGCTCTCGCCGCGGATCAGCACCGAGAGCTCGCTGCGCGCGACCTCGCGCAGCCCCGTGGCGATGCGCTGGATCTGGTATCCGCCGACGATCCGGCCCGTCGAGAAGCGCGGCCGGGGGTCCGGCGCGGCCGGATCATCGAGGTAGGCGCCGTCGATGCGGTAATGGGCATAGCTCTCGGCGTCGCGCTCGACGAACTTGAAGATGGCGTCGCCGATCCGGATCTCATCGTGGTGCGCGAGGGCCACCTCCGTCACGAACTCGCCGTTCCGGAGCGTGCCGTTGCGGCCGCCGAGATCGGTGAGCACCCACGCGTCGCCGCGCCGCTCGAACCGCGCGTGCTTCCGCGACGCGGCCCGCGTCGGAACATGAAACTCGGCGCCCGGATCCCGGCCGAGGACCGCGCCCCGCTCGGGCAGCGCGTAGGCAGGACGAATCTGCTCGTAGTTGTCGGCGTAGAGCAGCACGATGCCCGCACCTCCCCCCTCGCCATGCGGGACCGGCATGTAAATTTGCATCGACGCTGTAGTATCGATACCCTTCGGCCATGATCTGCTGTCGCTGGGCATTGCGCGCTGCGATGGTATCAAACACACATCCGGGAAGCGTAGAATTCGTTTCAGGCGTTGCCCGCGGAGCGGAGCGGTATCCGGATCGCCCCTCTCACCCACCCGCTGCCGAGCCCACCCATCTCCTCCCACCGCCTCCGCTCGGCGGCCTCGCGAGGCCATGCCGCAGCGCTCGTCGGGCGCGGGCCGAGGGGGCTCCGCGCGCCCGTCGCTCAGGACGTCGCGGAGCTCGGGGGCAGAACGCGAGCGGCGCGCGGTCCGTTGCTCGCCGGTCACCGGCGGTCGTCCGTTGCTGGCGGTCCGCTGCTCGCTGGTTGCGCGGTCCGCTGCTCGCTGGTTGTTGGGTGAATCACCCGCCGCGCGGCCGAGCAGCAGGACACCGCGCAATGCGCAATGAGCGATTGCGATCCGCGTGGCGTCAGCGCGGGCGATTGAACTTTGCAGTGGACGCGGGCTTGTCGAACCCGGTAGCGTTCTCCATTGTCGTGTCAGGTCCCCCTAGGACAGCTCGCGAATCCGCGCGGGACTGTCGATAGTGCGACACGATTCAAGCGGGAGGATGCAATGAGGTATCTCGCTGTGTTCGCCGTCGTGGGCGTGGTCAGCGCGCTCGCCCCCACGTCGCCGCCGGTCATCGGGCTCGATGCCACCGGGGCGCATGACTGTGCGCGTCAACAGGGCATCTGCACGGAGCCGTCCTCCGGGGAGCACCACGAGCTCCTCGTCTTCGTGGGAGAACGGCACCGCCCCGCGGATCGAGAGGCGCTCCCCGGGCGGTGAGGGGCGCTCCCGCGGCGCCTTGACGCGCGCGCGGCGGCTCAGGCGCTGAGGCGCGGGGCCGCGTCGCTGTCCGGAGGCCGCGCGTCGGCGCGGATCGCCTGCGGCCGGTCGTCTTCGGCCAGGAGGTCCGCGCCCCGCGCGACCGCGTACACGGCGCGGATCTGCGCCGCGGGCATGGGCTCTGGCCCGGGGTTGAGGAGCACCGCCCCGCCGTCGAGCTCCAGCGCCACCGGGATCGCGCCCCGCAGCTCGAGCGCTGCCCGCAGATCCTCGAAGCCCAGCGCGCCGCCCGCCTGCGCCGCCTCCTGTGCCTCGATGCGCAGGAACTCCTGCCCGCCCGCGCCGAGCAGCTCCTCGTAAAGGGACGTCACCCCCGGCACGAAGGCGCTGTGCACCATGAAGTAGTTCTTGATGCGCTCCGTGCTGACGAGGCTGAGCCGCAGCCGATCGGGGCCGGCGAAGCCGCACCTGCCCGCGTCGAGCAGGCTCCGCACGTGCTCGCCCTTGGCCACCGAGGTGAACTCCGCGAGCACGTGCAGCCGCCCGCCGTGCAAGAGCTCCCGGCTCTCCAGCGCCCGCGCGAAGCGGATGAGCCGCAGCGCGGTCCGCGCGTCGCGATCGAGCCCCTCGGGCTCGCTCAGGAACACCGCCGCGGAGGGCGGCGCCCCGCGCGCGGCGCAGCGCACCGCGAGCGAAGCGAGGTCGTGGCCCCGCTGCGTGTACACGGTGGCGCTGCCGCCGCGCACGAGCGGGACCGTCGCCCCCTCCGCGCCCGGCGGCGGGCTGTCCGGCGCGAACCGGAACCCGAGCGAGGCGAGCCGCTCCGGGAGCGGCATCCGCTCGTCGCCGCGCTCGCCGAGGACGAGCGTCACCTCGATGCCGGGGACGAACTGCGCGAGCGCGTGCAAGAGCGCGGGCAGCGCGGTGCTGTACCCCACGATCAGCACCCGCCCGAGGTGCCCGCGGCGCAGGCAGAGCCGCGCTGCCCACGCCCGCGCGGCGTCGCTCGGCCCGGCGGGCGCCTCGGCGGCGGCGATCCCGCGGCCCATGAGCAGCTCTCGCCCGTGGCGCCGCAGCGGCGCGTAGGTCGGCGTCACCCCGATGAGCCCCCGCAGCCGCCGCGCCGGCACCCGGTCCGCGCGCGCGCCGAGCGCCCAGGCCGGCGACCCCTCGGGCGGATCGAGCAGCGGATTCACCCACGGGACGAGCCCCTCCACGGACACGAGCTCGCCCTTCCCCCGCCGCGGCACCTCGTCCCCGAGGAAGACGCCCGTGAGGATCACCCGGTTCCGGTGGGCGGCGCGCGCCATGCGCGAGAACGAGATCTCGCCGCTCCCCGCCTCGCCGAGCGCGGCGATGGCCCGGATCTCGGCCTCTCCGAGGAAGATGTGGGTGTAGAACTCGGAGCCGTCCGCGGTCATGAGGTCGGTGTAGAGCGACTCGACGCCCGGCGAGACCAGGTGCTGGCACAGGAACAGCCCGAGGAAGCGCGGCATGTCGAGCGGATAGGTCCCCGGGCCGCCCACGGCCTGGAGGAGATCGCGGTTTCGGCTCTCGTTCACCTCCACGAACACGTGTCCCCTGCGGTTCTGCGCCCGGAAGGAGGAGAGGGCCATCGCGGTCAGGGCGTCGGCGTCGGGGCCGGCGTCGGAGCGCGCGAGGATCAGCGCGCGCTTGACCCCCGCGGCGCCGACGAGCGCGAGCGCCTCCGGCTGCGCGCCGTCGCCCTTCCGGTAGGCCACCCAGCGCATCCCCGGCGCGTAGAGGTACGCCGGCGGGTCGTCCTGGGTGCCGAGGAGCGCCATCCGCGGCAGCGCGTGCCGGGTCGGCGGGGGCCCGCGGTGGACGAGCCACTGCCACACCTCCGAGAGGCGGAGGCTCCGGAGCGCGCGGTGGCGCTCGTACAGCCGGACGAGCTCCTGCACCAGGAGCTCCGCCTCGTGCACGGCGCCGATGACGAGCGCGTGCCCCGCGTAGCCGACCGGCCGGCGCCGCGCCGCGCGCACGACCTGGTCGACCACGTTGGCGCCGATGCCGATGATGAACGAGGTCACGAAGACGCCCACCAGGGTGAGCCCGAGCGAGACCACGGCGACGGCGGGGTGCACCCGGAGGTGCTCGACGAGGTTGTCCGCGCTCTCGAGCTGCCGGAACGACCACCACATCCGGTCGAGGAAGGTGGCGTCGGGGACCGGGCCCCGGCCGTCGTAGTCGTGCGCGACCGCGAGGTGGCCGAGCAGGACGGCGGCGCCGAACGCGAGCCCCCAGACCGCCAGCGTGACGAGCCCGAACTGCTCGAGCAGCTCGCGCCGCGTCATGATGGCGTAGAGGTCGCGCGCGATCTCGCGCGTGAAGCGCAGGAGCAGGAACAGCCGCGAGAGCCGCAGCACGGGCAGCGCGGCCGCGGCGTGCGCGTCGAGGATCTGCTCGAGCGGCAGGAAGCTCAGCCAGGCGATGACGTCGACCGCGAAGAGGAAGACGTCGAGGCGCGGCCGCTCGGGGCCGAGCCTCCGCAGGAGGACGGCGCGCAGGAGGAGCTCCGCGCCGAAGATCCCGAGGAAGTACGGCCGGAGGGCGTCCTCGAGGTCCGGGGCGGGCAGCACCGAGGCGAGGATCAGGATCGAGAGCGCGGCCTTGACGGGGCGGGTCTCCAGCCCGCTGGCCAGGCGGAGGAGCAAGGGCGGGCGGGGCGCCATGGGGCGCGAGGATAAGCGACCTACTGGCGGCCGAGGTAGCTCATGAGCCAGGTCATGGCCGGCCGCATGGGGCCGTCGTTGGCCTGCTGAAGGCCCGTGTTGGCCCTCCAGGTGGCGCCGATGACGTGACCCCAGAGGGTGATGCCCGTGACCTTCGGGTGCGTGTAGAACATCGTGAACTGCTCCTCCATCACCCGCTTCTGCTGGTTGTCGTCCGCGAGGCCGATGTCGTACTCGGTGATGTGGACGGGCTTGCCCAGGGAGGCGAGCTGGTCGATGTACCGCTTCACCGTGGCGGTGTTGATCTTGTACGCGTCGTGGGCCTGCGCGCCGAGGGCGTCGACCGGGGCGCCCGCCTGGATCACCGCCCTCGCGATCTTCATGAAGTTCTGGTGGTCGGCCTCGTACTCGATGTTGTTGTAGTCGTTGAGGATCAGGACCGCGTTCGGGCAGAGCTCGCGGGCCCACTTGAAGGAGTTGACGATCCAGTCATAGCCGCTGGCGCCGTCGCCGCCGATGGCGTTCTTGTAGGAAGGCGTGGTGTGGGGCGGCGGCTCGTTGACGACGTCGATGTACTTCGTGTCGGGGTAGCGCTGGCAGAACGCCTGCATCCAGTCGCGCACGGCCTGCCGCTGGTCCGCCGCGGAGAGCTGCGTGATCCAGGTCGGCTGCTGGCTGCCCCACACGAAGACGTGCTGCTTGAAGATGATGTTGTTCTGCTGCGCGAACTGGTAGATCCGGTCGAGCGCGCTCCAGTCCCGCTGGCCCCGGGACCGCTCGACGGAGCCCCACTTGCCCTCGTTCTCGGGCGTGATCTGGTCCCAGTGCCGCTCGAAGCCCCTCTCCACGGCGTTCCTCGTCGTGATGTTGCCGACGAACTTCTCGCCAGGCGTGCCGCCGCCGCCGGAGCCGCCGCCGCCCGAGCCGCCGCTACCGCCGGAGCCTCCGGCGCCGCCGCTGCCGCCGGAGCCGCCAGCGCCGCTGCTCGTCGAGGAGCTCGATGAGGTGCTCGTCGAGGAGCTGCTCGTGCTGGTGCTCGAACCTCCGTTGCCGCCGCCGTTGCCGGTGCCGGTGACGGAGACGAGCGTGGGCACCCCGGCGCCGTTCGCGCAGAAGCCGAACGACGCCGTGCCGCCGTTCTTGGCCACTGTCCCGTTGTAGTCCACGTTGACGGCGCTCAGCTGCCCGTTCGACTGGGTGATGGTCGCGTTCCACCCGTTGCTCATCGTCGCGCCGTTGAGCCCGACGACCACGCGCCAGCCGGTGGTCGCGCGCTCGCCCAGGTTCTTGATCGTCACGTTCGCGCAGTATCCATTGTGCCACTGCGACGGAACCGTGAGCGTCGCCTCCGTCCCGCCATCCTGGCTGACCACCCCGGAGCTCAGCGAGTCGCTGTCCTCCTCGTCGAGGGGCTCGACGGTGCAGGCGACCAAGCAGCAAGCCAGCGAGGCCAATGAAGCAGCGAAGTAACCAAGCAAGCGATGGGTATACATCAAGGTTCTCCTGGTCGGATCGGCCGACCCGCGGGCGTCTGTTCGAGACGAATAATTAAACCAAGGATGCGCCCGCGAGCGCTGCCGGTCCATGAGTTGAATCCACGATTCCCGGTCAGCGCTCTCATATCACGGTTATGCCGATCAGCATGCCTCCTTTGTACGCCGAACGTCAAAGCGGCCGCGGGGGCGACCCTCGCACACAGCCGCCTTCCCTGCGCGAAGGGGCGAACACGGGATCATGCCGGCAATACAGCGGCGCGGTACGCGCTGGCCACCTGAGGAATCATGGCCATGTCAATCCGCCCTCCCGGGAAAGGCACGACGACTCGACAATTCATCCATGGGACGACCGGGCACCACGGCAGTCCGACGCTTCGCCTGGAGCGCAAACACTCCATGACACCGGACAGGCGGGGAGCCAGGCGCGCGGGGCCGCAGGGCTGCGCGCACGCGCGCCGTTCCACGTAGGCCACCGCGACGCGCTGCTCGAGGTCGCGCCCCTGCTCGTCGACCGCGGGGCCGTGGCCCGCGCGGCGGCCGCGGCGGCGGCATTCGCGGAGAAAGTCGAGGGCCAGGGGGATCGCGGCGATGTTCGCGAAGAACTCGCGGAGAGATCCAGGGCCAGGCATTGCAAGACAACGACCAGCGCCATCCTACTTCCGGAACGGCTGAGCCTGCCCTACAGTCCGGCGATGACTTGCTCCGCCGAGCCCCTGTTCCAGCCGCTGCAACTGCTGCGCCTCACCCTGCGCAGCCGCATCGTCATGTCGCCCATGACACGCCAGTTCTCCCCCGGCGGCGTGCCCGGCCAGAACGTCGCCGACTACTACCGTCGCCGCGCCGAGGCGGGCGTGGGCCTGATCGTCGCCGAGGGGACCGGCATCGATCACCCCTCGGCGATCGGCAGCGACGCCCCGGGGGAGAACAACATCCCCGTGCTCCACGGCGAGGCCGCGCTCGCGGGCTGGAAGAAGGTGGTGGACGGCGTGCACGCCGCGGGCGGGATCATCTTCCCGCAGCTCTGGCACATGGGCGTGCTCCGCGTCCCGGGCACCGGCCCCTCCCCGGACGCGCCGTCCTCCCGCCCGTCGGGCCTCTGCGGCGTGCGGATCGGCGCCCATTCCCTGCGGCCCGAGGTCGTGGAGCGGCTGCTCCCGCCGACCGAGCCGATGACGGACTCCGAGATCGCCGACGTGATCGCCGGCTATGCCCGCAGCGCGGCCAACGCCAGGGCCGTCGGCTTCGACGGGATCGCGCTCCACGGCGCCCATGGCTACCTGATCGACACCTTCTTCTGGGAAGAGACCAACAAGCGCACGGACCGCTGGGGCGGCGATCGAGTCGGCCGCGCGCGCTTCGGCGCCGAGGTGGTCAAGGCCGTCCGCGCGGCGGTCGGCCCCGACATGCCCATCATGCTCCGCTACTCCCAGTGGAAGCAGCAGGACTACAGCGCCCGGCTCGCCCGCACCCCCGGGGAGCTGGAGATGCTGCTCGGGCCCCTGGTGGACGCGGGCGTGGACGTGTTCGACGCCTCGACGCGCATCTTCTGGAAGCCGGCGTTCGAGGGATCCGACATGACGCTCGCCGGCTGGACGAAGAAGGTCAGCGGCAAGCCCTCCGTGGCGGTCGGCGGCGTCGGCCTGTCCAAGGACCTGCAGACCGGCTTCGCCGGAGGCACGGTGTCGGTGAACAACCTCGATCAGGCGATCACGCGGATCGAGCGCGGGGAGTTCGATCTCCTGGCGGTCGGCCGCTCGCTCCTCGTCGATCCGGAGTGGGCGCTCAAGGCGCGCGAGGGCAAGCCGTTCAAGCCGTTCAGCGTCGAGCCGTTCAGCCAGCTCTATTGACGATGAGCGCCTGCATCGATGGTGTCGGAGGGTGTTGCTCGGGCAGGGCGGTTGAGCGGCCATCGCCCGGTTGCAGCGCGCCGACGACGGTGCGACGGACAGCGTCGCCATGAACGAAGAGCGGATCATCTGGATGCACCCTGACGCCCCCGTCACCATCCCATCGCTGGTGCAGGACTTCACGGCGCTCGGCGTCCAGCCCGGCATGACCTTGCTGGTCCACTCCTCGCTGAGCAAGCTCGGCTGGGTCTCCGGCGGAGCGGTCGCGGTGATCCTGGCGCTCGAGGAGGTGCTGACGCCCGAGGGCACGCTGGTGATGCCGACCCACTCGGCCGGCCTGTCCGACCCGGCGCTCTGGCAGGATCCGCCCGTGCCCGAGGCGTGGTGGGCGCCGATCCGAAGGACCATGCCGGCCTACGACCCGGACCTGACGCCGACGCGGCAGATGGGCGCCATCCCCGAGACGTTTCGCAAGCAGCGCGGCGTGCGCCGCAGCGCGCACCCGCTCATGTCGTTCGCCGCCTGGGGCCGGCACGCCGAGCTGGTGACGGCGAACCACGGCCTCGCGTACGGCCTCGGCGAGGGCTCGCCGCTCGGGCGCGTCCACGATCTCGACGGCTGGGTGCTGCTGCTCGGCGTCGGCCACGGCAACAACACCTCGCTCCACCTGGCCGAGCACCGCGCCGACTACCCGGGCAAGCGGCCCGAGGTGCGCCACGCGCCCGTCCTGATCGACGGAGCGCGGACGTGGGTCGCCTTCGACGACATCGCGATCGACAGCGCGGATTTCGAGCAGATCGGCGCGGATTTCGCGAGGGATACCGGCCAGGAGCGCCGCGGTCACGCCGGCGACGCCGCCGCCCTGCTGATGCCGCAGCGGGCGCTCGTGGACCACGGGGTCGCCTGGATGCAGCGAAATCGGAGGTAGGGTCGCGGCGACGGCGGGGCTGTCGCCGCTTCAGCTCGTCAGGGCTCCCGCGCGGCCCGCGCTCGGGTACGCCTCCCGACGGCCAGATCGTACGCGTCGGCGAGCAGCGGCCGCACCGCCTCGAACGTCGCCTCGCTCGGGTTGAGCACGCACACCCAGGACTGCGGCGCATGGACCGGGTGCGGCATGATCCGGTCCAGGGCGGTGAAGTCATGGCCGGTGCTCACGGCGCCGGACGGCCCGGGAGGGGATGGCTGAGGGCCGAACAGCGCGCGGTACGTCTCCTTGCTCACGCCGATGTTCAGGCGGAACACGCCCGGGCGATCCAGGTTCGAGGCGCGATCGAAATCGCCATAGTCCTTGGTCACGATGGTGGCGAACGGAAACCTCTGCCTGGGCTCGAGGTCGCGATCGGGGTCGTAGATGAAGAACGTATCGCCCACCGCGATCTCCGGGGCTTCGCCCGGCGCCGGGCGCACGACGTCGACGCCGGCGAACGTATCGGCGATGTAACGGATGATCGTGGCTTCGTCCATGACTCCTCGCTCCAGGCTACCCGACCCCTGACGGATCGCGCCGCGGCCGCCGTGCGCGGCGATCCGCGCCGCTCCTCGGGAAGGGAGCAGTATATCCACGGCTCATCCACGCATCAACAGGCCGCCTCCGCGCCGCATCCAGGGGGCCGCCTCGCGCCATGGCCCGCCGTACGCCGAGGTGCGCCTCGACCGGCGCGGCGCAGCGCGGGTCGATGTCGGGCGCGGGCCGCGGACCCCGAGCCGCATCCGGAGCCCGCGGCCCGCGCTTGACAGCCGCCCAGGCCACGTTACGGTGTTCAATACACAAGTAAAACATCATGTAACACCGCCTCGAAAGGATGCTTCATGTCTGCACGCACGTATCTCGTGGGCCCTTTTGCGCCTGTGAAGGAAGAGGTGACGGCGTACGACCTGCGGGTGACCGGCCGCGTCCCGCCGGAGCTGAACGGCCGCTACCTGCGCAACGGCCCCAACCCGATCGGTGCGGTCGACCCCGCCGTTCACCACTGGATGATGGGCGCGGGGATGGTGCACGGCGTGAGGCTCTGCGACGGCCGCGCCGCGTGGTACCGCAACCGCTGGGTGCGCTCACCCGCCGTGGCCGAGAAGCTCGGTGAGCCGCGCCGCGAAGGGCCGCTCTACGACCCGATGGACCTCGCGCCCAACACCCACGTCATCCGCCACGCCGGCCGCACCCTGGCGCTGATCGAGAGCGGGCCGCGACCGTATGAGCTCGACGAGGAGCTCGGCACCGTGGGCCCGTGCGACTTCGGTGGCGCCCTGCCCGGCGGCTTCACCGCGCACCCCAAGCTCGATCCGCGCACCGGCGAGCTGCACGCGATCGTCTACGCCTTCGGGCAAGACCACGTCCAGCACCTCGTGGTCGACGCGGCGGGCCGGGTCATCCGCGCGACCCCCATCCCGGTCCAGGGCGGCCCGATGATGCACGACTTCTCGCTTACCGAGCGGCATGTCATCGTGTACGACTTGCCCCTGACGTTCAGCATGGAAGCGTGGAGCGCCGGCAAGCTTCCGGTCCTCTGGAACCCGGACCACCCGGCGCGGCTCGGGGTCATGCCGCGCGCCGGCGGCGCCGTGCGCTGGCGGGAGATCGATCCGTGCTGGATCGCCCACACGCTCAACGCCTACGACGACGGCTCGTCCGTGATCGTCGATCTCGTCCGGTATCCGGGCGTGTTCGACGTCGGCGCCCACACGGCCCCTCCCCCGGTGTTCGACCGCTGGACCATCGATCTCGCGAGCGACAGGGTGCACGAGCAGCGCCTCGACGACCGCCCCCAGGAGTTCCCCCGGGTGAACGAGGCCTTCGTGTCGCGGCCGCACCGCTACGGCTACGCCGCGGTCATCGGGCCGATGATCGAGGCCATGATCCCGGCCGGCCGCGAGCTGCCGGACGAGACCCGGAGCAATGCGCTCATCAAGCACGACCTCGTCCGCGGCGCCTCCGAGATCCACCACTTCGGGCGCGACGCCGCCGCGAGCGAGGCCGTCTTCGCTCCGTCGTCGTCTGTCTCGGCCTCCGAGGACGACGGCTACGTCATGGCTTACGTCCACAACCCGGACCGCGGCGCGGCCGACCTGGTGATCCTCTCCGCCCAGGATTTCACCGGCGAGCCTGTCGCCCGCGTCCATCTGCCGGCCCGGGTGCCGCTCGGCTTCCACGGCAGCTGGATCCCCGACCCCTGAACTCCGCATGGCCTTCCGAGACAGATACCCGGTCTCCTTGAGCGAGCTCCTGATCGCGCCCGTGGTCTTCCGGGAGGGCCTGCCCGTGCTCGCGGACCTGCCCTTCGTCTCGGCGGCCGGGATGCGCGACCTGGCCGAGTTCGGCGGCCACGGCGCGGGCGCCATTCGCACGGCCATGTCCAGGCTGCGCGCCTCGGGCGAAGTGGCGACGTTCACCGACGACGGCGGCGTGACGCGCTACCGGATGACCGCCATCCAGCGCTCCATCAGCCGCGCGGTCCTGGGTCGAAGCGCGCGCCCCGAGGGCTTCTTGCTCGCGATCTTCTCGTTCGCGTCCGACGACGCCCGCGAGCGGCAGATCGTGCGCGACGCGCTCAAGCTCCACGGCTTCCAGCGGCTGGCGCAGAACGCGTACATCAACGGCCAGATCAACACCGACGAGCTCGAGGCCGCGCTCGAGAAGCACGGGCTCACCGAGCACGTCTTCCTCTTTCGCTGTCCTGAGATCGACGACCCGGTCCTGCGCCGCAAGCTGACCGAGCTCTTCGACCTGCGCGGCCGCAAGAAGGCGCTCCTCCAGTTCCAGCGTGACCTCGTCGCGTTCCTGGAGGAGCCCGGTATCGGCGACGACGAGCTCGCGCGCCGCTTCTTCTACGCGGGCCCGGTGCACTATCGCATCACGTTCATGGAGGAGCCGCCGCTGCCCGCGCGCTATCTCCCCCCGGATTACCCGCTCGAGAAGGTCACGTCGGTGATGCCCGAGCTGGCCGAGCGGCGCTCCCGGGCGCTCATCGCGTACTACCGCCGCGTCAACCGGTGACGGGCCCGAGCTCGAGATCCAGGGCGCGACCGTCGTCGAAGACCCGTTCGCCGGGAGCGTCTTTGCCGAGCTGGCGTTGCCGGACGAGCCGTATGACATGCGAGGCACCGACTCTCTCGCCCATGACTTCCAGCGCTACCTCAAGGGGCTCACGTATGATGGGGAGGTGGTCGGCTCGATCGACGAGCTGACGTTCATCACCGGGATCTCTCCCTTCGACCCGAGTGGCGGGCCGCGCTCCTGGTACGTCGACAAGCTCCCCGTGCTGGCGGACTCGCTGGTTCACCCCGAGGATTTGCCCGACCTGTCCGATTTCTGGGCGCTGCGGGGGCAGTATCTGAGCCTCTTCGATCGGGTGATGGCGGAGCACGATCTGCCCTCGCGTTTCCGCAGACCTACAGGGAGATCCCCGACCTGTTCAGCGACGCCACCTACGCCGCGATGCCGTAGCAGGTGCCATCCCTCGATGGTTGATCCATCGCGCAGGCGTAGGCCCCCGCGCCGCGCGCGCCCGCCGCTCGTGGTGACGACCGACGAGGTGAGCATCTGCTCGCCGTTTCCGCCGCACCAGCCGGACGTGGGCCGCGCCGGCGCGCACTTCGTGGGGCTGAACGTGCGGCGGCCGCCGTTCGACTTCCACGGCCGGCCGGCCACGGAGGTCCGCGCCGAGCACTGGGAGAGGTGGCGACCGTACCTCCACGAGCGCGTCGGGCTGCCGCTCGAGGGGGCCAGCGCGGCGCCGACGCCGACCGAGCCCGCCTGAACGCCGCCGCGCATGGTAGCGTTCCCGCATGGAGCTCCGCCTGCGCGGCCTCACCCACCTCGATCCGCGCGCCGTCCCCCTGCCCCACGGGACCGAGGTGACGACCCGGGTCGACCGCGTCCTCGGCGAGCGCCGCGTCCCCCAGGGCGCCGTCGGGCGCGTGGTCGGCTCGGCCGGCGCGGAGCTCGACGTGATGCTCGTCGGCGTGGGCGTCGTCCGGTACCGCCGCGACGAGCTCGTCCCGCGCAAGGCCGGCCAGGTGCGGCACGCGGAGCGGCGGAGCGCCGCGTGGGACGCGCTCCGGCCCGCGGTGGTCCTCGAGGCCGTCGTCGGCTCGCGCGCCTGGGGGCTCGCGGACGAGGGGTCCGACACGGACCGACGCGGCGTGTTCGCGCTCCCCTTCCTCTGGACCGCGGGCCTCGCCGAGCCGCCGCGGGACCTCGTGAGCGCGGACGGCAGCGCCTCGTACTGGGAGATCGAGAAGGCCATCCGCCAGGCCCTGCGCGCCGATCCGAACACGCTCGAGCTGCTCTTCGTCCCCACCGCCGAGGCGCGCGACCCCATCGGCGCGTGGCTCCTCGAGGCGCGCGACGCCTTCGTCTCCTCGGCCATCTACGGCAGCTTCGGCCGGTACGCGCTCTCGCAGCTCAAGCGCCTCGCGCAGGCGCAGCGGCTCGCCGAGCACCGGGAGCAGGTGCTCGACTGGCTCGCGGGCGACCCGTCGCTGTCGCTCGACGACGTGGCCCGGCGGCTCGCCGCCATCAGCCCGCGCGCCGCGCCGACCGAGGCCGACAGGGAGCTCCAGGCGAAGGAGCACATCAAGCAGCTCTACCGCTCGCTCCACGACCAGGGCCTGCTCCCGGCGCGCGACTTCGCCTCGCTCGCGCGCTTCGCGCGGGGCGACCGGGCCTCGCTCGATCTCGCGCGCGATCTCCGCCCCAAGAACGCCTACAACCTCGTGCGCCTCCTCGCGACGGCCACGCGCTGGCTGCGGGACGGCGAGGTCGAGCTGACCGCGCGCGGCGAGCTCAGGGAGGCGCTCCTCGCCATCAAGACCGGCGCGTGGCCGCTCGACCGGACGATCGAGCTCGCCGAGGCCATGACGCCCGAGCTGGAGGCCGCGCGGCTCGCGACGAGGCTGCCGCCGCACCCGGACGTGCCCCGCGCCGAGGCGCTCCTCCGGCGCGTCCGCGAGGAGATTGCCCGGCGGCACGTCGCGGGGGAGCCGGGCCCGCTCGGCAGGGACGCGCCCGCCGCGCCGGTCGCGGTCTGGGACGAGGGGGACGCAGGCCGCGCGCCGCCTGGCGGCGCCGGGGAAGAGCCATAAGGAGGGGGCATGAACACCGAGGTGCTCGAGAGACATCAGCAGGAGGTCGCGTCGCGGGTCATCGCCGAGGAGGAGGCGAAGCGGTCGCACCTCGTCGTCGCCCTGAGCGGCGCGCACGCGTACGGCTTCCCGTCGCCGGACAGCGATCTCGACCTCAAGGCCGTGCACGTCGAGCCCACCGCGCAGCTGCTCGGCCTGCTCCGCAGCAGCGCGAGCCCCTCGCGCATGGAGGTCGTGGACGGGGTCGAGATCGACTACACGTCGAACGAGATCCACCCCGTCCTCCTCGGCGTCCTCCAGGGCAACGGCAACTACATCGAGCGGATCCTCGGCCCGCTCCAGCTCCTCGCCTCCCCGGACCTCGCCTCGCTCCGGCCGCTGGTCGCCGCCGCGCTCTCGCGCCGGATCTTCCGCCACTACGTCGGCTTCGCCACGAGCCAGCTCCGCGCCTGGGAGACGGGGGGCCGCGCGTCGGTGAAGAAGCTCCTCTATGTCCTCAGGACCGCGTTGACCGGCGCCCACGCGCTCCGGACAGGCGAGATCGTCACCGACGTGACGGCGCTGCTGGACCCCTACGGCTTCGGCGCCGCCCGCGAGCTGATCGAGGCCAAGCGGGCCGGGGAGAAGACCACGCTCACGCCGGAGGCCGCGGATCGCTGGGCAGAGCAGGCGTCCCGGGCCTTCTCGACGCTCGAGGCCGCCCACGACAGCGCGGTGCTGCCGGCGGAGCCGCCCAACGCGGCGGAGCTCGACGCGTGGCTGCTCGCGCTGCGCAAGGCGCGGCTCTGAGAGGCGCGGCGGGCGGGCCGCGCTGGACAGGATGTACATCCCAATGTACATTTCAGTATGTCGAAGCGTTACTCGATAGCAGAGGCACGAGCCAACCTGCCGACCCTCGTGGATGAGGTCGAGGCGGGCACCCCGGTCGAGCTCACGCGCCGTGGCAAGCCGGTGGCGATCGTGCTCTCCCGGAGGGAGTACGACCGTCTGCGCTCCGAGCGCCCCCCCTTCTCCGTTGCGTACCGGCGGTTTCTCGAGAAGTTTCCGCTGGACGAGGTCGGTGTCGAGCGCAGGTATTTCGACGCCCTCCGGGCAACGAGCGCCGGGCGCAAGGTCGCTCTGTGATCCTGCGATTCCTCCTGGACACCAACATCGTGTCGGCGCCTGTCTCGATCAGGCCGGATCCGGAGATCGTGCGCCGGATCGAGCAGCACGCGCACGAGTGCGCGATCGGCGCGCCCGTGTGGCACGAGCTCGTCTACGGGTGCAGGCGGCTTCCCCGCGGGCGGCGGCGAACGGCGCTCGAGGCTTACCTGGAGGAGGTCGTGCGCGCGTCATTCCCGATCCTCGCCTACGACGAGGCGGCGGCGGCATGGCATGGCGCCGAGCGCGCGCGCCTGGAGGAGCTCGGTGCGGCAGCCCCGTACGTGGATGGTCAGATCGCGGCCATCGCGCGGACGAAGGGGCTCACCCTGGTCACCGCGAACACGAAGGATTTCACCCGCTTCAGCGAACTTGACGTCGAGGACTGGTCCAGGCGACGACGGCGGTGAGAAGCAACGCCAGCGGCCTGAGCGGCCCCTGGCCGTTCGCCCCCTGCGACAGGGCGGATCCCGCTCCCCTCACCGGGGCAGCGCGCACCCTTGCCCGCAGGCCATCCGGCCGTCGCGGCACCGCGTCGCCCGCCCCTGCCCCTGGCACTCCACCTGGCAGCTCCCGGTCCTGGAGCACGACACCGCGCACGCCCCGGTGCAGATCACCTGGCAGCGCCCGACCCGGTTGCACCTCACGACGCTCCCGTCGCCCACGACCGGGCCGCACGAGGCCACGTCCTCGCAGGTGTACGAGCACCCGGCGCCGCAGGTCGCCTGACACGTCTCCGCGTTGCGGCAATCGATGGAGCAGCGGTCTCCGCACCGCGTGTCGCAGACGGTGCTCCGCGCGCACGATGCCTGGCAGTCGCCGGCGCAACGGCTCTCGCAGACGGTGCGGTCGGTGCAGCTCGGCTTGCAGCCGGGCGCCTCGCCGCACGTGAGCAGGCAGCGCTCGTCGGGCTTTCCGGGGCCGCCGCCCGGGCAGGTGCACGGGAGCCCCGGCTTGCAGCCGGCCGGGTCGGCCGCGGGCACCAGGGAGCTCGCGCCCTGGGGGATGTCCTTGAGCGACACCGTGGCGGCCGCGTCGCCGTCGCCGGAGGGCCAGAGCAGCAGCACGGCCCCGACGCCGACGCAGAAGAGGAGCGCCGCCACGCCGAGGAGGAGGGCGAGCTGGCGCGATCCCGGCGCGCGCGGCCGGGCGGTCGACGCAGGGGCGTGACCCGGCCACGGCGCGCCCGGCGCCGCCGATGCGGGTGCGTGGCCCGGCCACGGCGCGCCCGGCGCCGCCGATGCGGGCGCGTGACCCGCCCACGGCGCGCCCGGCGCCGCCGATGCGGGCGCGTGACCCGCCCACGGCGCGCCCGGCGCCGCCGATGCGGGCGCGTGGCCCGGCCACGGCGCGCCTGGCGCCGCCGACTCGGGTGCGTGGCCCGGCCACGGCGCGCCCGGCGCCGCCATCGCCGGCGCCGCCATCGCCGGCGCCGCCATCGCCGGCGCGCCCGCGCCCGGCAGGGGCGCCCCCGCGGGCGGCCCGGGTGGAAGGGCCCGGCCGAGCGGCCGCGTGCGCTCATCCTGGCTCGCCATCTCCGCTGCCGCGCGCGGCGGCTCCTCGCCCCGGCGCGCGGCGCGCACGTCCTCGAGCATCGTTTGCGCGTCGGGATAGCGATGCTCGACCTGGAAGGCGAGCGCCCGGTCCACGATGCGCGCCACCCGCGGATCCACGCCGGGCGCCACGCTCGCGAGCGGGGGAGCCGGCAGGGTGCTCATCTTCACGAGGAGCTCTCCCTCCGTGAGCGCGTCGTGGATCCGGCGGTTCGTCAGGATGGTGAACATCGTCGCGCCCACCGCGTAAAGGTCGGCCCGCCCGTCCACGTCTCTGCCGAGGATCTGCTCCGGCGCCATGTAGCTCGTCGTGCCGAGCACGGCGCCCGTCCGCGTCCTCAGCCCGGAGCCGCCCTGCCTCATGCGCGCGATCCCGAAATCGAGCACCTTGAGCCGCCCGTCGCGGGTCAAAAAGAGGTTGTCCGGCTTGATGTCCCGGTGGACGATCCCCGCGTCGTGCGCGGCCTTGAGCACCTCCAGGAGCGTATCGATGATCCCGAGGAGCTCGGGCACGGGCATCCCGCCGAGGCGCGCGACGCGCTGGCGGAGGCTCTCGCCCTCGAGCAGCTCCATCACGAGGACCGGCTCTCCCTGCTCGGTCACGTCCACGTCGAGGACCTGCACCGCGGCCGGGTGCCCGAGCCTCGCGGCGGCGAGCGCCTCCTGCTCGAAGCGGGCGCGGGCCTCGCGGGACACCGCGCTCTCGGGGTGCAGGATCTTGATGGCGACGCGGTGCCCCACGCGATGGGTCGCCGCATAGACGGCCGCCATGCCCCCGGCCCCGATCAGCGCGTCGAGCCGCCATTTGCCGGCCACGGTCGTTCCGACGCGGGCGCGCAGCCGCTGGAGCTCTTCCTCTTCCGCTTCCAACATCGGCGCCGAGCCTAGCACGGGGGTACATCCTGGTCGGAGCAACGCGCCCGGCGCGCCGCGCACCGTCCAGACATCGCAATTGCCGCAAAGCCCTCAGGGGCACGCGCCTGCGCCCTCCGCGCTTCCGGGAGCACGGCGCGTCAGCGTTGCCGGCGCGGCGGATCCGCGCGCCATGTCGCGAGGGCGCCGGTCCGGGGAAGGGCATGGGCGGTCGGCGCGCGCGACGGACGGCCGACGCGCGCGAGGGGCGGTCGATGCGCGCGACGGACGGTCGACGCGCGTGAGGGGCGGTCGATGCGCGCGACGGACGGTCGACGCGCGCGACTACCCACGTCATGCTCTGGCGCGAGCCGCTGTCCGACTCCAGCCTTCGCCCCTCGCAGACCGCGGCCTGCGCCCACCGCACGTGGCGAGGGCCGTCGCTTCCAGCACAGGGGTCAAGCCATGCGCATGATCGGCAGAGCAGCCCTCCTCCTCATGCTTTCGTCGTGCACGTCCAGCGACGAGAGGCGCGCTGGCGACGGGGACACCGGCGGCGGCGCGCCGGCCACGCGCGCCGGCGGCGGCCCCCCGGACAGCGCGGTGGCGAGCAGCACGGGCGGGGCCAGCGGCGCGGCCACCGCGGTCTCCGGCGCGGGCGGGGCGGCGATCCCAGGATCGAGCGGCAGCAGCGGCGACGACGGTAGCGGTGACAGCGCCGGCGGTGGGAGCAATGGCGGCGGCGGCGACGACACACCGGACTGCAGCGGTAGCGGCGGCAACGGCGGCAACGGCGGCAACGGCGGCGACAGCGGCGGCAGCGGCGGCAGCGGCGGCAACGGCGGCAGCGGCAGCGGCAGCGGCGGCGGCGGCGCACCGGATTGCACCGGAGCAGCCGTCGAGGTCGTCGGTGATGTGTTCGATCCCGCGCAGGTCTATCTCGTCGGGACGCTGGACGAGGCGGCGCGCTGCGGCCGGGACGCGGTGGCCCACTGGAGCTCGCCGGGCTCGGCCGTCGTGGGCTTCGACTGTCTCTTCGACGAGCGGAGCGCGCGAATCCGTCCGACCGACGGACGCCTGCTCTACAGCAATGTCTTCGAGGGCATGCTCCGCGAGTTCCACTGCGATGGATGCCTCCACACCGGCGGCGCATATCCGCTCGTGCCGCTCGCCAACGACCCCGTGTCGCCGACGCCTCCGTGCACGCCGGCGTCGCTCACCTCGCTCGGCGGCTTCCTCGTCTCGCCCGCGGGCATCGTCTTGCATGGCTGCCGCTCGGGCGGCACGCTGGACGCCACCACCTGGTACGACCAGAGCGGCGCGGTCGTCTACGCCGATCCGGACAACCCGCTTCGCCACCTGGGTCACGGCGATCTCGCGCTGGCCGAGCGGAGCGTGGTCCACCTCGCCACGTCGGTGTCGCTGCCCCTCGTCGGGCTCCCGGACGATCGCCCGATTCACACCGTCCGCGCCACACCGCCGGACAGGTTCCTGCTCGTGCTCGAGGCGGAGCGCTCGACGGACGACGGCAGCAGCCAGGAGCTCTGGGAGGTGGACGGCGGCGGCAAGGCGACGCGGCTCGGCGCCTTCCCCCCGCTGCCGGCGGCGGCGGAGCAGGTCAGCGCGCACACGTCGAAGCTCGACGCCTGCGGCGCGCTGCTCCAGTTCGGGGGCGGCGCGGGGGGGGGCGAGGATGTCATCGTCCGCCGGGAGCTCGGCGGATCGAGCGAGGTCGTCTACACGGAGGCGGCGGACCCGATGGTGAAGATCCGCGTCTCCTCCCTGCTCACCGGGCCGTGACAGCGCGGCTCACCTCACGTCGCGGGCGTGAGGGGCCGCTCCTCGGTCGCCAGCGCGTCGACGTGGGGCATCCAGGGGATATCGGTGCTCCCGATGTCCAGCCCTGCCTGCGAGAGCAAGGTCGTGATCTGACCGCGGTGGTGCGTCTGGTGATTGAACATCTGCACGATCAGCACAACCATGGGGATACGGCGCGCGCGCCGGTAGACCGCGCTGCGGAGCGCGTAGGTGCCGGAGAGCGCCCCTTCCTCGAGGCCTCTGGCCCAGCCGAGGAGCAGGTCGTCGAAGCGCTCGCGCTCTGCCCGCATCGCCTCGAAGTCGTCGAAGAGCACGTCGCCGGGCCTGCCGATCTCGAGGTCCGCGCCGAGCAGCCCGAGCCGGATCAGGTACGCGCGGTCGGCCCACATCAGGTGGTTGAGCGTGCCGTGGATCGACCCGAAGAACGCGCCCCGGTCGCGCTTGCGCTCCTCGTCCGAGAGCCCGGCGCAGACCTCGAACATCCGGCGGTTCATCCAGGCGTTGTATTCGGCCATCAGGGTGACGTAGTCGTGCTGGTTCATCCATTTCTCCTCGTTCGACGCGTTCTGGAGCACACCCGCCGATCGCCGGACGGGGAGGCGCGCCGGCCGGGGATCACGGCCCGTTCATGCCCCGGCCGCGGCCGCGCCCCGCGATGTCCCACGCCGTCCTCACGGCCTCTTCCGGGCTCGCGACCGCCACGATGCGGTCGGAGCGCCGCTCGTCCACGCGCTCGCCTGCGAGCTGTCGTGCCCAGCCTCCGCTCGTCGCGAGGGCGAGCAGCGGCTTGCCGAGCTGCCAGGCGATGGCGATCTCGCTGAGCGTCCCCGCGCCGCCATCGACGACCACGACGACGTCGGCCGCCGCGACGACGAGGATGTTGCGCCCGATCTGCAGCCCGGTCGGGATGACGATGTCCACGTACGGGTTCGCCGCGGAGGCCTCGTAGCCTGGCAGGATCCCGAGCACGTCGCCCTCGCGCCAGGTCGCCGCCTCGCGGGCGCCGCGGGAGGCGGCGGCCATGACGCCGCCGAGCCCCCCGGTGACGAGCCGGAACCCAGCCTCCACGGCGCGGCGACCGAGCTCGACGCACGCGGCCTCGGTCCCCGCGTCCAGCGCGAGGCCGTTGCCGATCACCGCGAGCACGGGGCGACGCGCCATGTAGGGCGCGATGTCCCTCCTCGTGTCCTCGTCTTCCCGCTCCTCGATCATCTCCTCTCCGCCCCGGGGTGTCGCTGTCCGCGACACGAAAGCCGGCTGATGAGCTGATCCTGCCCCGGAGCGCCGTGCCCGGAGCTCGCCGCGCGCGGCATCGAGCTAGCCCGTGCCGCCGCGTGGCGTCAAGGCTCCGCGCGGCGACGGGGCGCGGCCGGGGCGCGCGCCGGGACCTGCGCCGCGCCGGGGCGCGCGCCGCGGCCCCGGCGGCGCGCGTCCCGACCGAGCCTTCGCGTCCGCGGGGCGCCCGCTCCCCGCGTCGGGCGCTACGGCGCCTTCGTGTACAGGGAGTCCACGGCGTCGGCCCAGAGCTTGTTCATGGCGACCCGTCCGGCGGGCGACGGGTGCACGTTGTCGTCCGAGAGGCCTTCCGGGTGGTCCTTGAACCAGGTGTACAGATCGGGCCCCGGCACGAGATCGTTCTGCTCGGCGAGCTCGTCGATCGCCTCGTTGAACACGTCGAGCGCGTCATGAGCGCCGTCGGGCGCATACGGGATGCGCGCGAGCACCGGGACGCGCCCTGCCGCCTTGATCTTGTCGATGAGGGTTTGCAGGTTCTTCTTGAAGGTGCTCGGGTCGGTCTGATCCCAGGAGTCGTTGGTGCCATAACCGATGGCGAAGAAGCGGTAATCGGGGTTCATCTCCAGGACCTGATCGATGCGATCGAGCGCGCTCGGGCGATCGTCCGAGGCCTTGGTGAGCTCGCCCCCGATGCCGCCGTTGATCATCGCGGGATAGTAGGCCGCGTGCGCCGCGTGGATGTTCTCCGCGAAGCTCGGCTGGGTGGCCGGGGTGTCGCGGTCATAGGCGAACGCCGTGATGCTGTCGCCGAGGAAGAACCACGTGTCCTCCGCGCCGTTCGAGATGTCGTGCACGTCGATCTCGTCGATCTGGACGCCGTTGTCGGAGACGTCGGGCGCCGCGGTCACGACGAGCCGCACCCAGCTCTGCCCGCTGAAGTCGAAGCTGTGGGCGCGCGTGCGGACCGGGTTGTCGGTCACCGTCGCGACGGCGGTCCAGGTGCCGTCCGCGCCGTCCGTGGAGTCGCTGGAGGTCTCCACGCGGTAGGCGGCCGGGGCCCCGTACTGCACGTCGGTATAGTTGTAGTTGTACGAGGCGGTCCAGCTCAGCAGCAGCCGCTCGAAGCCGTCGCCGACCTGGATCGCGACCCACGCGGGCTCCTCGGCGGTGGGCTTGCCCGCGCTCCAGTTCCCAGCGGATCGGTACTTGCCGTCGTTGATCACGGACGCCGTCCCCACCGACGCGAAGGCCGGCTTCCCGCGCGAGATGATGGGATTGGGCTGGATCGCCCCCGTCTCCGCGTCGCCCCCACCTCCTCCCGCCCCCGGGTCAGCCCCGCCCGAGCCGCCCTCCCCGCCCGTCCCGGCCCCGCCCGAGCCGCCTTCACCTCCCGTCCCGGCCCCGCCCGAGCCGCCTTTACCCCCCGTGCCGTCCGAGCCGCCCTCACCGACCGAGCCGCCCTCACCCCCCGCACCCGCGCTGGCGCTGCTCGTGCCGCCGGAGCCGCTGTCATCGGAGCATGCCGACAGGAGCGTTGCCGTCCCCAGCACGAAAGCAAGCGAGCCCAGTTGAAGAAATGAACGAAATATCATATCGATTACCCTCCAGCCGCGGGCACTCTGGAGCATCGTGGCCCGGCGTTCAACAAGCGCCAGCCCGGGACACCCGCCTGCCCCTACCCACCCTTCAGCGCCCCCCAGTCGATGTCGAACCGCGCCAGGTACTTCCGCAGCCTGTCCGCGTCATTGACGCTCTTCTTCCTGGCCCGCGACGCCGAGAAGAGCACCCGCCCCGCCTCCGACAGCGACCGCGCCCCCTTCACCACCCGCAGCACCTCCGCGAGCTGCGCGCGATCGAACAGGTCGAGCGCCGCCGCCCGCCGCTCCCCGAGCGCCTCGACCACGAGGTCGTCCGCGTCGCCCCCGCCGCCGCCCGCGACCGGCGCTCGCCGCCACATCGCCGACAGGCGCTCGATCTCCTCCTCGACGATCGCCGCCCCGATCCTCCCCCCCGGCGCGAGCGTCGCCATCCGCGTCACCGCCGCGTTGAAATCGCGGAAGTTGCCGGGCCACGCCGCCTCCGGCGACGTCGCGAACCCGAGGAACCGCGCACGCGCGTCGCGGCTCATCGTGATCCGCACGCCGAGCAGCCGCGCCGACGCGTCGAGCTCGTGATCGAGGTTCGGCTCGATGTCCTCGACCCGATCCCGGAGGCCCGGCAGCCGGAAGGTCCACAGGTTGATCCTGGCCAGCAGATCCTCGCGAAAGCGCCCCGCCGCGACCTCCAGCCCGAGATCCCGGTTCGTGCCGGCGAGGAGCTGAAACTCGCTCTTCACCTCCCGGTCCGAGCCGACCGGCAGGAACGACCTCTCCTCGATCGCGCGCAGCAGCATCGCCTGCTCGTCGGCGCCGAGCTCGCCGATCTCGTCGAGGAAGAGCACGCCCTCGTGCGCCTTGCGCAGCAGGCCGGGGCGGTCCTTGAGGGCGCCCGTGAACGCGCCCCTCGTGTGGCCGAACAGCGCCGACATCGCCCCGTCGCCCCGGACCGTCGCGCAGTTCAGGTCCACGAAATCGCCGCTCACCTGCCGGCGCGCCCTCTTGAGATCGTAGATCTTCCGCGCGAGCTGCGACTTCCCCGCCCCCGTCGGGCCCATGAGCAGGATGGGCGCCCGCGACGCGATCGCCACGTGCTCGATCCGCTCGATCAGCCGGTTGTAGCCCGGGTTGCGCGTCTCGATGCCGCCCTTCAGGAACGACACCGCCTCGCGCTGCTCCTTCTGGAAGCGCGAGGCGATTCGGTCGTACTTCGAGAGATCGAGATCGATGATCGCGTACGACCCGGCGGCCGTCTCCTCCCGCTCGCGCTTCGGCGGCGACGTCTGGAGCAGCCGCGCCGGGAAGTAGCGCGACTCCGTGAGCAAGAACAGGCAGATCTGCGCGACGTGCGTGCCCGTCGTGATGTGGACCAGGTAGTCCTCCCGGTCCGGCGCGAACGGGTACGCCCGCGCGAAGTCGTGCAGCGCGCCGTACACCGCCTCGAAGTCCCACGGATCGTCGATCTCGACGGCGTGGCCGCGGACGAGCGTCTCCGGCGACACGCGCCGCACGTCCTCCATCACCGTCCGGGCGAGCCCCTCGAAGCGGCGCTGGTGGAGCAGCTCGAACCGGTCGACGAGCAGATCCTCGTGCTGGCAGAGCGCCACGCTCGGGCGCCAGCGCCCCCAGCGCTCCGGCGTCTTGCCGGTGTCCAGCGTCGGGCCGAGCATGCCGAGGACCACGGTGGGCTTGCGGTTCATAGAAGGATGTATAGGAACCCTATACACCAGGATAACCGCCGCGGCCAGCGGCCCGCGATCGCCGGGGATCCCGGCGCGCCCCGGGTGGCACGCGCCGTGCGATGCGGTGCCGTGTCGCGCGGCGCGCCGGCCCGCGGGCGCAAACCCCTCTGCCTGGAGATGCCATCATGGAGCGAAGCTACAACGTGATCCCCACCGACGCGGGCGTGCCCATCAAGGCGTGGACGGTCGGCGTGCCGTTCGACGCCGGCGCGGAGGCGCAGCTCAGGAACGTCGCCTCGCTGCCGTTCATCCACCGGTGGGTCGCCGTGATGCCCGACGCGCACCAGGGCATCGGCGCGACGGTCGGGAGCGTCGTCGCGACCGACGGCGCGGTGATCCCGGCGGCGGTCGGGGTCGACCTCGGCTGCGGGATGATGGCGGCGCGCACGAGCCTGTCCGCGTCGCACCTGCCCGACGCGCTGCGCGGGCTGCGGGTCGCCATCGAGGCCGCGGTGCCGCACGGCCGCACCGACAACGGCGGGAAGAACGACCGCGGCGCGTGGCGCTCGCCGCCGCCGGCCCAGGTCGAGGCGTGGGGCCGGCTCGAGCCGCGGTTCAAGGAGATCGTCGAGAAGCACCCGCGCGTCGGGCGCGGCGCCTCGATCGAGCACCTCGGCACGCTCGGGACCGGAAACCATTTCATCGAGCTGTGCCTGGACGAGGAAGACCGCGTCTGGATCATGCTGCACAGCGGGTCGCGCGGGGTCGGGAACCGGATCGGGAGCTATTTCATCGAGCTCGCGAAGCAGGAGATGCGGCGGTTCTTCGTGCGCCTGCCCGACGAGGACCTCGCGTACCTGCCGGACGGGACGAAGCACTTCCACGATTACATGCAGGCGGTGTCCTGGGCGCAGGACTTCGCGGCGCTGAACCGGGAGCTCATGATGGCGCAGGTCGTCCGGGCGCTCCGCGGCTCGGGCGAGCTGCCCGCCTTCGAGGCGACGCTCGAGGCCGTGAATTGCCACCACAACTACGTGGCGCGGGAGCACCACTACGGGAAGAACGTCCTCGTGACGCGCAAGGGCGCCGTGCGCGCGCGGGCCGGGGATCTCGGGATCATCCCGGGCAGCATGGGCGCGCGGTCGTTCATCGTCCGCGGGCTCGGCAACCCGGAGAGCTTCTGCAGCGCGAGCCACGGCGCCGGCCGCGTGATGTCGCGCAACGAGGCCCGCCGCCGCTTCACCGTCGCGGACCACGCGGCGGCCACGGCCGGCGTCGAGTGCCGCAAGGACCGGGACGTGATCGACGAGACCCCGGCGGCCTACAAGCCGATCGACGACGTGATGCGGGCGCAGCGGGATCTCGTGGAGATCGTCCACACCCTGCGGCAGGTCGTCTGCGTGAAGGGGTGAGCCGGGGCCCGACGCCGTGGTATCGCTCATCGGGCGGTGTCGCTCAACCAGGGAGAGCCGACTGCCATGCTGACCATCGATGGATCCTTCGGCGAGGGAGGGGGCCAGATCCTCCGCACGACGCTCGGCCTCTCGCTGATCACGCAGACGCCCGTCCGGATCACCTCGATCCGCAAGGGCCGCGCGCGCCCGGGGCTCCTGCGGCAGCACCTCACCGCGGTGCAGGCCGCGGCCCAGGTCGGCCGCGCCGAGGTGACGGGCGCGGCGCTCGGATCGCAGGAGCTCGAGTTCCGGCCGACGGCGATCGCGCCGGGCGAGCACGCCTTCCGGGTCGGCAGCGCGGGGAGCACGACGCTCGTGCTCCAGACCGTCCTGCCCGCGCTGCTCCGCGCGGGCGCGCCGTCGACGCTCACGCTGGAGGGCGGCACGCACAACCCCATGGCGCCGCCGTTCGACTTCCTGGACCTCGCGTACCTGCCGCTCGTGCGGCGGATGGGGCCGGACGTCCGGGCCACGCTCGTCTCGCCGGGCTTCTACCCGGCCGGCGGCGGGCGCGTCCGGGTCACGGTCACGCCGGCGCCGGCGCTCGCGCCGCTCGAGCTGCTCTCGCGCGGCGAGATCGTGAGCCAGAGGGCCGTCGCGACGGTCTCGAACCTCCCGGGCTCCGTCGCGACGCGCGAGATCGACGCGGCGGCGGCGGTGCTCGGCTGGGCGCCCGCGTGCTTCGCGCCGAGGGTGCTCTCCGGAGGCCACGGGCCGGGCAACGTGCTCACGATCGTCGTGGAGAGCGAGCGCGTGACCGAGGTGTTCACCGGGTTCGGCGTGAAGGGCGTGCGCGCCGAGTCGGTCGCCCGGAAGGCCGCCGAGGAGGCGCGCGACTACCTCGAGGCCGGCGTCCCGGTGGGCGAGCACCTCGCCGATCAGCTGCTCTTGCCGATCGCGCTCGCGGGGCGCGGCGCCATCCGGACGGTGCGGCCGTCGTCGCACACGACGACCCACCTGCGCCTGCTCGGCGAGCTGCTCGGGATCCGCGCCTCGGTCGAGCAGATCTCCGAGCGCGCGTGGCACGTCGAGATCGGGCGCTGACGGGCGGCGGCGGCGCTCGATCTCGCGCCGCGCGGCGGGCCCTGGGCGGATTGACGCCGGCGTCCCGGTCGTGCCACATCACGGCGTGCGCGCGGCGCGCGCGATCCTCGCGGCGCTGTCACGACCGCGGCGCGCGGCGCGCATCCGGACAGGCCCGACGCGGAAGGCGAGACGATGGCGAAGCGCGATTACCTCAAGATCACCGACATGACCCTGGCCGAGGCGCACCGCGTGCTCCGGCTCGCCGCTCGCCTGAAGGAGGAGCCGAAGGGGCGGCGCACAACGCTGCTCGCCGGCCGCTCCATCGCGGTCGTCCTGGAGAAGGCGAGCACGCGCACGCGGGTGTCGTTCGAGGTGGGGATCGCGCAGCTCGGCGCGCATCCGGTGGTGCTCAGCACCCAGGGCAGCCAGCTCGCGCGCGGCGAGCCGATCCGGGACACGGCGCGCGTGCTCGCCCGGTACTGCGACGCGATCGCGTTCCGCACGTCCACGACCGCGCGGCTGCTCGAGATGGCGGAGGCGAGCGTGCCCGTGATCAACGCGCTCTCGGACGACGGCCACCCGGTGCAGGTGCTCACCGACGTCTTCACGATCGAGGAGGCGCTCGCGGCGAGCGGCGACCGGAGCGGCATCGCCGGCCGGCGCATCGCGTTCATCGGCGACTGCGCGAGCAACATGGGGCGCTCGTGGCTCGAGGCGGCGCAGCTCTTCGATTTCCACCTCGTGCTCGCCGGGCCGGAGGGGTACATGCCGCCGGAGGACGAGATCGCGCGGGCGCGGGCGACAGGGCACGTGACCCTCGCGAGCGATCCGCGCGAGGGCGCGGCGGGCGCGGACGTGGTGAACACCGACGTGTGGGCGAGCATGAACCACGAGGGCGAGGCGGAGCGGCGCCGCGCCGCGTTCGCGGGGTGGACGGTGAACGCGGGGGTGCTCGAGAAGGCGGCGCCGCACGCGATCGTGCTCCACTGCCTGCCGGCGCACCGGGGCGAGGAGATCGACGACGAGACGCTGGAAGGGCCGCGCTCACGGGTGTGGGACCAGGCCGAGAACCGGCTGCACGTGCAGAAGGCGCTGCTGCTCTGGCTGCTCGGCGTCGAGCTCGCCTGATCGCGAGGCTCCCTCCCAGGCAAGCTCGGCTCTGTACCGCGATGTCGATCACGACCGTCCGGCGCCGCCGCGCCCGGGCGCTCTGCGCAGGAGCGCACCGGTCCCGGGGGGCGCCCCGCCGGCTCACGCTCGCCCGGCGAGCCCCGCGATCACCCCGATGAGGTCGGAAGGATCGATGGGCTTCGCGACGTGCCGCTGAAACCCGGCGGAGAGCGCCCGCCGTCGATCCTCGACGCGGGCGTAGGCGGTCAGGGCGACCGCGGGGATCCTCCGGATCTCGTCCCGGACCGCGGCGCGCACCCGCTCGATGAGCGTGTAGCCGCTCTCTTCCGGCATCCCGATGTCGCTGACCAGGACGTCCGGGCGCTCCTGCGAAAGCACGCGCAGGGCCTCGCTCACCTGGGCCGCCGTGGTGACCCGCGCGCCAGCCTGCTCGAGCACGAACGCGATGAGCTCGCGGGCGTCCGGCTCGTCCTCGACCAGGAGGATGTGCAGACCGCTCAGCGAGGTCGACGCGACGTCATCGCGCGCATGGCCCGCGCCCCCGGGCGGCGAGGTCGCGGGGGCCTGCCAGGACCCGGCCCTGAGGGGGAGCGTCACCGTGAACGTCGCCCCGCGCCCCGCGCCCTCGCTCTCCGCTTCCACCGTGCCGCCGTGCAGCTCGACCAGGTGACGGACGATCGATAGCCCCAGGCCGAGCCCGCCGTGCGCCCTCGAAGGCGAGGAGTCGCCCTGGCGAAACCGGTCGAACACATAGGGCAAGAACGAGCGATCGATGCCCTTGCCGGTGTCCGTGACCGAGATCGAGACCTGGGCGCCGGCGCGCCTCGCCCGGACCGTGACGCGGCCCCGCTTCGGGGTGAACTTCACCGCGTTCGAGAGCAGGTTCCACAGGACCTGCTGGAGGCGATCCCGGTCGCCGCTCACCCGGCCGAGATCCTCGTCGAGCTCGACGCAGAGCTCGATGTCCTTCGCGCTCGCCGTGGGCGTGATGGTGTCGACCGCGGCGGCGATCGCGGCCGCGACGTCCACGGGGTGCGTGCTGAGCCGCACCTTGCCCGTGATGATCCGCGAGACCATGAGGATGTCGTCGACGATCTGCGCCTGCGCCCGGGCGCTCCGCTCGATCGCCGCCATGCCCTGCTGGATGCGCTCCGGGTCGAGCTTCCGCTCCTTGATCAGCCGCGCCCAGCCCAGGATCGCGGTGAGCGGCGTCCGCAGCTCGTGCGAGACGATCGCGAGGAACTCGTCCTTGATGCGGTTCGCCTCCTCGGCCCGGAGGCGGTCCCCCTCGGACTGGGCGAGCGCCCGCTGCTCGCGGCGGAGCAGCTCCGTGCGCTCCTCCTCGAGCTGCTTCAGCCCGGTGATGTCGACGACGGCGCCCGTCAAGAACAGCGCGGCGCCCTGCGGATCGCAGATGATGCGCCCGCGATCATGCACCCACCGGATCGACCCGTCCGGGCGGACGATGCGATGGATGATGTCGTACACGCACCGCTCGTTGACGCATCGCCGGTGCATGTCGATCACGGCGTCGCGGTCTTCCGGGTGGACGCGGCTCATCCAGTCGCTGACGTCCTGGGTGGTCTCGATCTCCTCCAGGCCGAGGATGCGGTTCAGGCTCGCGTCCCTCGTGTCGGACCACGTCTCCAGGTCGATGCGCCACGTGCCCACGTCCGCCGCCCACGTGGCGAGCCGGAGCCGGTCCTCCCGGTCCCGGAGCGCGCTCTCCATCTGGAAGCGCTCGGTCAGATCGACCAGCGAGCCGACCACGCGGATCGCCGTGCCGCTCGCGTCGCGGAGCACGTAGGCGCGGTCGAACACGCGGGCGAGGGAGCCGTCGCCCCGGTAGACGCGGTAATGATCCGACCAGCAGTCGCCCTCGCCGCGGACGACCTCGTCGATGCCGCGCGCCACGCGGTCGCGATCCTCGGGGTGAATCCGGTCCGTCCACCAGGAGCCGGCAGGCTCGACCTGCTCGGGCGCGTAGCGGAACACCTCGTAAAACGTCGGGTTGCGCTCGACCTGGTCCGTCCGGAGGTCCCAGTCCCAGATCGCATCCTTGATGGCGCGCGCGAGGAGTCGATAGCGCTCGCGCTGGACGTCGACCTCATCCATGCCCGCCACGCGCGCCATGCACGACGGCTGCTCTCGATTGACCTTGTTCACGGCGTCCTCGGCCGGTTCCCGCGCCCTCGCGCCCGCCCGGGGCCGAGGGCCCGGGGCCGCCTTCCGGCGTGCGCTGGGAGCGCGCCCGGCCAGCCTCGGCTCGAGAATCGAGACATTGGAGCAAACAACCCCGGTCGCACCGGGCAGGCACCCGCTGGAGCACGGTCCCTTCGGAGCGCACCGAGGTCGGGGTACGCAGGGTGCCAGGTGAACCCCTGGTATAAGCGCGCGCGGACCTGCCGACCACCCTGGTTGCGCGCCGCCAGCGCGCAGCGGGCAGCGCGACGCGCGGACGGCCGGCGCGATGCGCGGACGGGCAGCGCGCCGGCCGGACGCAGGAAAGTTGGCCCGGTCTCCGGATTTCTGCGCAAGCACGCGCTGCGTGGAGCTCCGCGACATACCGCCCGAGGTGCTCCTGGCCGCGGCCGGCGTGGCGCTCTCCTTCGGGCTCGTCCAGACGCTCCGCCTCGCGTGGCAGCGCGCCCGGCAGCGGCGCCGGCTCGATCGCTTCCGGCAGCAGGGCGCCGCGGGAGAGGCCCGCGCCGAGGCGCTGCTCTGCGAGCTCGGCTACACCATCCTCGGCCGGCAGGTCGCGGTGTCGTACGGTGTCCAGATCGACGGCGAGCCCGTCACCGTCGGCCTCCGCGCCGACTACGTCGTGTCGCACGGCGACAGGCGGTACGTCGCGGAGGTGAAGACCGGCCGGCTCGCGCCGCGCATCGACACGCCCGCGACGCGGCGGCAGCTGCTCGAGTACCGCCTCGCGTTCGACGTCGACGGGGTCCTCCTGGTCGACGCGGACACCCGCCGGGTGCGCTCCGTCGTGTTCCCGCTCCCCGCCGGCCACACGGCGCGCGAGGCGCCCCTCGCGCGCCTCGCGTGGTTCGTGGCAGCGGTCGTGCTGGGCGTGATGGCCGCGATGGCGGCGCAGAGGTGACGGGGCGAGGTGGGAGGGTTACGCGCCGGCCCGGGCGCGGCGCCTGCGGCGGGCGAGCAGGAGGAGCCCGAGGCCGAGCGCGCCGAGGCGGGCCGGCGAGCTCTCGGAGGTCGCGCCCGCGCGGCACGCGCACGAGGAGTCGGGCTTGTCCACCGGGCTGCCCCCGTTGCTGCCGCCGCCGTTACCGCTGCCGCTGCCGCTGCTGTCCCCCGAGCCGGTGGTGAGCATCCCGGGATCGTCCAGGATCAGGCCCCCTTCGTCCGGCCCCCCGCTCGCGGTCGTCGCGCCCGTGCCGATGAACACGGGCTCGCCGCAGCGCCCGTTGATGCAGGCGGCGTTGCCGGGGCAGACGACGCCCGCGCACGCGTCGACGCAGCTCCCGGCCTTGCAGTACTGCCCTTCCGGGCAGCTCTTGTCCTCGCAGCCGGCGTCGACGCAGCGGCCGCTCTCCGTGCACACCGTCCCGTCGGGGCAGGCGCGGCACCCGCAGTGCGACTGGCAGACGCCGCGCTCGCAGACGTTGCCCTCGCCGCACTCGACGGCGGCGCAGAGGTCGACGCAGCGCCCGAGCTGGCATTCCTGGTTCGCGGGGCAGACGACGCCGTCGCACCCGCCCACGCAGGCGCCGCCGACGCAGACCTGGCCGCCCTCGCACACGACGCCCGCGCAGGCCGTCTCGACGCACTTGCCCTCGTCGCAGACGAGGCCGTCGTCGCAGATGAACTCGCCGCGCCCGCACACGGGCACGCAGCTCCCGCGGTTGCACACGAGCCCGTCCTCGCAGAGCCCTTCGCCGTTGTCCACCTCGCCGTCGCAATCGTTGTCGATGTTGTCGCAGCGCTCGCGCTGCTCGCCGGGCTCCAGGACGTTGAGGCACTCGGTCTCGCCGTCGATCGCGCAGCCCGTCCTCCCCACGGCGCAGGCCCCCTTCAGGCCGGTGTCACAGACCTGGCCGCCGCCCTGACAGGTCACCCCCGTGATGAAGTAGACGAAGTCGTTGAAGTCGCCGTCGTTCTGGTATCCGCCCTGCGACCCGCGCCAGTCCGTCTCGGTCACGGGCAGATCCTCGAAGGCGACATAGAACGCGTCGGGCGTCGCGGTCGACGGGTAGATCAGCGTGGTCACCCACGGCTCGCGCGGCGTGCAGCCCGTGCAGACGGTGTTCAGCTCGCGCTGCGAGAACTTCGTCTGGGTGCAGTAGGTGCCCATCTTGCCGATCAGCGCGAAGCCGACCAGGCCGCCCTCGTACCGCGGATCGCTGCGGATGTCCGCCGCCGAGAACTGCCTCGGCGTCCAGGTGTGCTGCCCCGGCTGGGTCTCGTTCTCCATCGTGGCCAGCGGGCAGAAGTCCTGGTCCCGACAGTCGAACGCCTCGCTCGGGTCATCGGGGATGAGCTCATAGATCTCGTTGTCCGGCGGGCGCACGCCGCTCGCGGTCGCGTTGTACCAGCCGAACGCGACCTTGCACCCGCCCCCGCGCAGCACGAGCTCTCCGGTGAACCCGCAGAGCGGCGAGAAGACGCCCGGCTCCGTGCCCGCGTCGGCCACGGGATCGATGTCCTCCCCCCGCTCGTCGAAGAGCCCCTCGAGCGTGACGGCATAGGCCGGGAACCCCCGGCCCGTCACGAGGCCAACCTCGTTCTCGGGGACCGGCTGGGGCAGCGTCGTGCCGTCCAGCTGCTCCACCGCAGCGCGCGCGGGCAGGGCCCCCGCGAGCGGAGCGAGCGAGAGGACCAACGAGAGCGCGGCTCTGACCGCGCGACGGTGAGGTGTGATGAAGCAAGGCGTGTGCGGCATGTCCGACACTCTACACCTCCTGGAGAGCTCGGGGTGTATAAGATTCCATAGCTCCGCACCGCCGTAATTGTGCAGTGCAGTTGCTCTCATGCCGCTGCGCGTATTGCGCTTTGACGCGATCCGTCAGCCGGACGCGTGCCGTTCGTTCTGACGGGACGTGTCGCTTGACTTCCGCGCGCTCGGCGCCGGCGTGCCCCTCCACCGGCCACGGTCGAGCGGCGATCGCGATCCCCGGCGGGGCAGGCCCGCGGGATCCTACTCGGCCGTGGCGGCGGGCTCCTGGCGCAGGACGGCCCAGACGAACTCCGGGATGAGCGCGAGCGAGTACGGGTCCTGCGTGACGCCGATGAGGCCGCTGATGAACTCCATCGAATGCTCCCGGCGGTGCGCGTCGATGAACCGCAGCGGCGCGCTCGTCAGCCCCGGCGGGAGCTGCGCGAACCCCGGCCCCTCCGGCCGGGCCACCGCCGCGAGCGGGCTGCGCAGGGCCTCCGCCGCCTGCCACCGCTCGAGCCAGCCGTCGATATACGGGCTCGGGATGAAGTGGTCCGCAGGGAAGGCGCGCAGGTAAGGGAAGAGCACGTGAATCCAGCCCGTGAGCTCGTCCGCGGCGTTCTCGTACCGGAAGAAGGAGCGCCAGAACGCGGGGTCCTGATGCCCCTCCGCGGCGGCGGCGATCTGGTCGAGCACGGGCAGGAGCGCGCCGGTCCAGCGCTCGGCGCCGAACGAGTCGAATGCTTCCGCGCGGGCTCGTACGGAGCGCCAATCCTCGGGCGTGCCGAGCAGATAGATGCGCGGGATGCCGCGGCTCGCGAACACCATGTCGGCCGGGAAGGGCGGCGTCCACGCGAAGTGCGGCGCGAACGGGGTCGTCACGGTGAGCGCCGAGGCCACCTGCTCGACCGGCCCCGTGGTCGAGAAGCGGGCGGTCACGTGCTCGGCCAGCGTGCCGACCCGCGCGGCGATCTGGGCGGAGAGCTCCTGGAACGAGGCGGGCCACGGGTTCACCTGACCGAGGGTGAAATCCGGCCGATCGAGCGTCAGCGCGAACTCCCCATCTTCCTGGAGGACCTGACGCCGCTGCTCCTCGTGCGCGGCGATGTGGAGCGCGAGCCCCCGCGCCAGGCAAAGCCAGATCACATCGGGCGAGAGCACGAGCGGATAGCGCTGGGTGAAGGCCATGGTCGCCGCCTGGACGAGGGGGTGCACGTCCGTGCGCCCGACGAGCGGCAGCCGGTGGCGATAGGCGGCCTCGATCGGCGAGACGAGCAGGCTCTGCACCGCCTCGGCCTCGTCGAACGCGGGCAGCGGCGTCGTCGAAGGCTCGACCTCGGCGACGGCGATGGTTGTAATGCTCATGGTTCCCTGTCCTCGTTGCCCGGCGCGACGGCCTCACGCTTCACTGCTGTCCTGTCGTAACACGGGGGCGCCGCTCGGAACAACTCGGCCCGGGTGGATGGAACGGAATCCCTCGCCGGCGCGCGCGGGTGGAGGCGCTTGGCGCCGCGTGCATTTCGGGGCAAACATGGGTCATGCGCAGGTCTTCGAGCAGTCGTTCGCCGTCGCCGTCCGCAGGCGCTCGTTCATCGCTGCGAGCTCAGGTGAAGAGCGCGGGCAACTTCGCGCATCCGTCGTCCGGCACCAGCAGCCCGACCAGCGGCGCGGCCGCACCGGGCACCTTGAACCAGGCCGCGGCCCCGAGCCCGACCCCGAAGCCGAGCGCCGCCTCGAGCTGGGATCCCGTCACGCGGAAGACGGTCGACACGGCGAGCTCCCCCGGCGCGACGTCCACGCCGAGCACGACGGCGGGGAACACGTCCGGGAGCACGTCGGCCGGCAATCCTGGGTCCAGCACGGGGCAAGCGCCCACAAGCGCTTCCGCTTCGCCACACGCATCGCCGAGGGCGCCTGCGTCTCCGGTCGATGTTCCGCGCCCTCAGCCCACTGCGCCGAGGGCGCCTACACCCCCGGTCGATGTTCCGCGGGCCCAGCCCGCCGCGCCGAAAGCGCCTGCGTCTCCGGTCGATGTTCCGCGGGCCCAGCCCGCCGCGCCGAGTGCGCCTGCGTCTCCGGTCGATGTCCCGCGGGCCCAGCCCGCCGCGCCGAAAGCGCGTACTTCTCCGGTCGATGTTCCGCGGGCCCAGCCCGCCGCGCCGAAAGCGCCCACTTCTCCGGTCGATGTTCCGCGGGCCCAGCCCGCCGCGCCGAAAGCGCCCACCTCTCCGGTCGATGTTCCGCGGGCCCAGCCTGCAGCGCCCAAAGCGCCCACCTCTCCGGTCGATGCTCCGCAGGCCCAGCCCGCTGCGCCCAAAGCGCCCACCTCTCCGGTCGATGCTCCGCAGGCCCAGCCCGCTGCGCCCAAAGCGCCCACCTCTCCGGTCGATGCTCCGCAGGCCCAGCCCGCTGCGCCCAAAGCGCCCTCATCTCCGGTCGATGTCCCTCGGGCCCAGCCCGCTGCGCCCAAAGCGCCCTCATCTCCGGTCGATGTCCCGCGGCCCCAGCCCGCTGCGCCGAAAGCGCCCTCATCTCCGGTCGATGTCCCGCGGGCCCAGCCCGCTGCGCCGAAGCCGCCCTCATCTCCGGTCGATGTCCCGCGGCCCCAGCCCGCTGCGCCGAAAGCGCCCTCATCTCCGGTCGATGTTCCGCAGGCCCAGCCCGCTGCGCCAAAAGCGCCAACTTCTCCGGTCGAGGCTCCGCGGGCCCAGCCCGCTGCGCCGAAAGCGCCAACTTCTCCGGTCGAGGCTCCGCGGGCCCAGCCTGCTGCGCCGAAAGCGCCAACTTCTCCGGTCGAGGCTCCGCGGGCCCAGCCCGCTGCGCCAAAAGCGCCCTCATCTCCGGTCGATGTCCCGCGGGCCCAGCCCGCTGCGCCGAAGCCGCCAACTTCTCCGGTCGATGCTCCGCGGGCCCAGCCCGCTGCGCCAAAAGCGCCCTCATCTCCGGTCGATGTCCCGCGGGCCCAGCCCGCTGCGCCGAAGCCGCCAACTTCTCCGGTCGATGCTCCGCGGGCCCAGCCCGCTGCGCCAAAAGCGCCCTCATCTCCGGTCGATGTCCCGCGGGCCCAGCCCGCTGCGCCGAAGCCGCCCACTTCTCCGGCCGATGCTCCGCAGGCACAGCCCGCTGCGCCGAAAGCGCCCTCATCTCCGGTCGATGCTCCGCAGGCCCAGCCCGCTGCGCCGAAGCCGCCCACTTCTCCGGTCGATGCTCCGCAGGCCCAGCCCGCTGCGCCGAAAGCCAGCGAGGCATCCGACAAGGCCGCCGCGAAGAACGGCGCGTCGACCCAGACCTCGACCACGACGGGCCAGAGCAGCGCAAAGACCGATGCGCAGAGCTCGCCGTCGGAAAAGCCCGCTGCGACCCCGCAGGGCGCGCCCGCCGGATCCTCAACCCCCCAGACGAAGACCGCCGGGCGCGACTCCCCGCCACCCGGGCCCGAGCGCCCAGCGCCGCAGCCAGGGGGCTCGTCGACCACCACGACGACCCCCAGCCCGCGCGGCCAGGTGACGTGGATCGCGGACAAGGCCGTCAAGGAGTCCAGCTTCCGGACCGACACCCGCAGGGGACAGCGCAACCAGGCCAAGCGAGGTGCCCCCACGATCGCCGACGTGCTGAACAGCGGCGGCTTTCCCAGCGATCCTGCGAAGGCGAAGCAGGAGATCGGAAGGCGATTCCCCAAGGGACGCCTGTTCAGCGACGACGAGTGGAGCGCCTTCGAGCAGCTCTCCACGACCCCCGAGGGGCAGCGCTGGCTCAACGCCTCGGGCATGCTCACGCACGACCAGGTCGAGAAGTACCTGTCGGACGACGAGCGCGACAACCCCGAGAGGTTCCGCGGCTTCCACCAGCTCCACAAGGCGAGCAAGGTCGTCCTCGCGAGCTACGTCGCGCGACAGAGGAACAGCGGCCAGGGTGGACAGCGGTTCAAGGGCACTCCCCCGGAGGCGATCGCCCTCTCGATGGAGGCGCGGCACACCCCCGACCCGGCGAGGAGAGAGGCGCTCAAGAACGAGATCGATCAGAACATCACCGCAGAGTGGGCGAAGACGCTCGAGCACACCGATCTCAACGACGACGCCATCACGGCGATCGAGCAGGGCGCCGTGGCGGACCCGACCGATCCGGACAGGAAGCTCTCGACGGACGAGGTCCGCGACAGGCACCTGCAGGCGACCGAGGTGCTCAAGAACATCTTCCACCTGCTCCAGGAAGGCGCCGAGATCTACGACGCCAGCGAAGGACGTCACGTCCCGCTCCGCGACGTGCCCGTGGCGAAGCTCCTGTCGCACGGCGGCCGCGTCAACATCCAGATCCCCGCGGGCAGCCCGCCGCACGCGCTGCCCGACCTCCTCGGCATCACCGACGAGGACGGCAACCCGACGACCGGCGTGTTCAAGCGCGCCTTCGGGACGCACCACATCGCGCTCGGCAAGAAGAAGTTCAAGGAAGAGGGCGGGCACGTCGCCGCGATCAAGTCCAAGCTGGACGACACCAGGCTCCACGGCATGAACCTCGCCATCGGCGGGATCGGCCAGAGGGACTTCAACGGCGATGTCATCCTGCCCGACGGCGCGCACGGCCACATCTTCATCGGCTACCGGCCGCCGAAGAAGGACAGGCCGGGAGCGCTCCAGATCGGCATCGAGACCACCGGGCCTCACGCGCCGAGCACCGTCGGCTACATCCACAACTGGCGCTCCACCGAGAAGACCGCCAACCCCGTCTCCAGCGTCGGCGGCCTCAAGCAGGACAAGATCGGCGACGAGCGGATCAAGAACGCGCGCACCGTCGACCTGAACAAGCTCGGGGACGACTGGGAGAGCCCCCTCAAGGACCGCGCGGACAGGTTCGAACAGGACCTGAAGGACAATCCCAAAGAGGCGATCGGCAAGCTCGTCGGCCCGCGCGAGATTCCGCAGGACGCCCCCCGGGATGCCGGGGCGCGCGCCTCCGAGGAGCGGACGGGCGGGCCCGACCACGATCCGCGGGACGACGACCCCCGCGATCCGCCCGGCGATGCGCCCGGCACGACGCCGGCGCCCGCGGGCAACGTGACGGGGAACCAGCCCCAGCAGGCTCCAGCGCCGCCCGGCGATGCGCCCGGCGCGACGCCGGCGCCCGCGGGCAACGTGACGGGGAGCCAGCCCCAGCAGGCTCCAGCGCCGCCCCTGGCTGCCGCTCCCGCGAGCGCCGACTCCACGGCCCCGAAGGGCGGGCTCTTCGCCACCGCGCCCGAGACCGATCCCGCCGGAGACGCGATCGAGGACTCCACGGCGGACACCAGGGTCCAGGCCGAGGCGATGGAGGCGCTGAAGCGGCAGGAGACGCTCAGGATCTTCATCCCCCGGGCGCGCGGCAACGGCCATCAGGGCAGCTCGGTGCAGCTCATGACCAGGCTCGCCCAGCTCGGCTTCTCGGGCGAGTTCGACGTGATCTACGATGACACGGAGCCCAGGACAGAAGAAGACAGGAAGGAGTACGGCTCGAACCCGAAGAAGCTCGAGAGCCTCCTGCCGGGCTTCAAGGCGGATGGCCCCCCGGTCCAGCGCCTCGAGACGCTCGGGCTCAAGGTCAACGTCATGGGCCTCGAGACGTTCGGGGCCCGGTCCGACCGGAAGCCAGCGAAGTACGGGCTCACCGGCGCCGTGGACAACCACCACAAGCCGAAGGACATCCTGACCAAGCTCGGCGTCGACCTCTTCGCGCAGCTCCAGCCCATGGACTGGAACCGCGAGAGCGGCAGGCGGGGGATCACCTACAGGGACAGCGAGGGCAACGAGCGGTTCCACGAGGCCCTGGCCCTCTCCGACCTGGGCTACATCTACGACACGACGCCCCCGGCCGACCCGAGGGCGATGATCAAGGACGAGCTCGCGAAGAGCGGCACCGAGGCCAAGGAGGCCGGCGTCCTCGCATTCCTCGAGCAGACCGACACGAGAGACGCGCACACCATGGTCGTCTACGGGCTCGGCACGGCGACCGGGCCGCGAGCGCCCGTCCTCGAGCTGTTCAACCTCATCACGGGGGTCCTCCACGCCCAGGATGACAAGGACGCAGGGACCGACCTCAAGGACAAGGGCGCGATCCTCGGGGCGGCTGGCTGGACGAACCAGGACGAGATCGCCACGCTCAAGAAGATGCTCGACGGCGAATGGGAGGGCGGCCTCCGGCTCCTCGTCGACAGCGAAGACAGCACCTGGCGGGGCGACTACGAGGAGCTCATCGAGCGCCTGAGGAGCAAGCTCTTCGACGGCGAGACCCCGCGCGTGCGCGTGATCAACGTCGAGGAGCCGGGCGCGGCCGAGAGCATCAAGAACGTCGGGCCCGGCCAGGTGCTCGTGGTCGAGTTCTCGCCGGGCCGCCTCCCCATGCCCGTCTTCGAGCACCTCCGCTCCAGGACGTCCCTGCCCAACGGCTTCGAGAGCGTCAACGGCATGGACAAGGAGCGGCAGAACAAGCCCTATTTCCATGTCGCGAGCGAGGTCAGCAACAGGTTCCCGGGGTCGGACAAGCTCGACGGCGTGCCCGGAGCGGATGACATCGCGAAGGAGGCCGTGCGCGTCGGCGAGATGCTCCAGGGCCGCAAAGGCGTCGATCCCTGGAAACGAAACTACAGCGACAACGACCGGGACGGCATCTTCGAGGCGGTATCGCGCCTGGATCCGCCCCTCGAGCTGAAATCCCCCAGAAAGGAGGGCCGCAAGGTCACGATCAAGCTCGGCAGCGGCGGGGTCATCGGCACAGGAGAACCCAAGGTCAAGGGCAAGTACGACACCAGGCCCCGCGACAAAGCCTATACACCGGCCGAGCTCCAGAAGCTTTATGATGACAACAAAGATGACCTCATCAAGCCCAGGCTGCGGCAGGACGATCCCGACCGGATCATCGGGCGGTACATCAACGAGGCGCAGAAGCCCGACTCGGCGCTGAGCAGGTATTTCGAGGCGCTCAAGGAGCGGTCCAGGGCCAAGGATCAGGTGAAGCTCGCCTTCACGGAGCTCGTCAAGGTCGAGAAGGCTCCTCCCCCGCCGCCCGTCGAGGGCGACGGCATGGCGACCGCACCGGAGGCCGCTGCCTCCACCGGAGAGGGCGAGGAAGAGCTGTCCGGGGGCGGCGACCCCTCCGCGCCCCGCGAGGCCCCGGCCCCCTCGGAGGCAGCCGGCGCCGCCGCCGACCAGACCGCGACGGCCGAGGACGGGGCGCAAGGCCTCGGGCCGTCGCCGGCGGCGCAGGACCTGTCGCGGGCCGGGCTGACCGACAGGGGGATGGAGCGCGGCCTGCGGGGGAGCGCCCTCGAGGAGTATATCCAGCGTGCGCAGGCGACCGGCGACACGGATCCGACCAGCTACCTGAAGTCGCTGGTGGACGATATCGACAGCATGCCTCCTGGATTCAAGGCCAGGGCCAAGGAGCTGCTCGAGCACCCCGGGCGGCTCCAGCAGCAGGACTTCGCCATCTGCGGGCTCGCGGCCATCGCCGAGGCGGCCCTGCACAACAACCCCATGAAGGCCATCGACGTCTTCAGGTCGCTGTTCGCGTCGACGCCCTTTCCGCTGGAGTCGGGCGGGACCCTCCGCGTCACGCCCGGCCAGGACGAGGTGGCCCGGGGGAAGGACCCGAAGCGCAACGTCTTGCTCGGGGGCAGGCTCAAGCAGATCGACAGCATGTCCGCGCGGACGGGCAAGGACTACGGCGACAAGCGCCTCGATTTCCTGCTCGCCCGGGCCCTGCCGAAGCTCTGGAAGACGCGGTCGAAGGACGCGTACGACGCCTGGATCAAGGAGGTCGAGAGGGCCTTCGACGAGGACTTCGCCCAGGCGAGAGGGCAGCTCGACGCCAGCGGCGCGCGCCTGAAGCGCGGCGACTTCCCGATGAACGACGTCGCCTACGGCAGCATCCTCAAGGACGTCCTCGGGGCGGCCGACGTCGACATCCTGTCCTCGCCGCGCGGCGGGTACGACATCGACGCGATCAACGCGCTGTTCGACGACGAGGGCCGAGGGCCCTTCGTCCACGGCTTCGTCCTCGCCGCGCCGGTGAACGCCGAAGCGAAGAAGTACGCGCCCGGCTCCGATCACCTCGGCGCGCCTCAGGGCATCGGCGCGTGGAAGGAGCCGGCCAGCTCGTTCAAGAGCCCAGGGCTGCACCAGGTCAGGATCGCCGGTCCCATCGAGACGACCACGACCCCCGAGGGCGAGGAGGCCTATGTCGTCCCCATCTCGACGTACGGGAAGGCCTTCCCGTTCGTGGTGCAGAAGGACAGGCTGGGGGAGTATTTCCCGAGCATCTTCACCGGCCGCTGGCACCCGCCGGCGCCGCCTCCGGCCGCGGGGTCGCCCTCGGCCGTCGCGCCCGAGGACGCCGCCCCCACGGCGGGCGAGGGCGAGCTGTTCGCTGCCGCGCCCGAGGCCGGCCCCACCGGCGCCGCGGACGCGGGCCGCGGCGCGACCGAGGGCGCCACGGATCCCGCGGCCCACGCCGAGGCGATGGAGGAGCTGAAGCAGCAGGAGAGGCTCAGGATCTTCGTGCCCCGGGCGCAGGGCAACGGCCATCAGGGCAGCTCGGTGCAGCTCATGTCGAGGCTCGTCAAGCTCGGCTTCTCCGGCGAGTTCGACGTGGTCTACGACGACACGGACCCCGGGACAGAGGCCGACAGGAAGAAGTACGGATCGAACCCGAAGAAGCTCGAGAGCCTCCTGCCGGGCTTCAAGGCGGATGGCCCCCCGATCCAGCGCCTCGAGACGCTCGGGCTCAAGGTCAACGTCATGGGCCTCGAGACGTTCGAGGCCGAGCGCGACCGGAGGCCGGCGAAGTACGGGCTCACCGGCGCCATGGACAACCACGAGAAGCCGAAGGACCTCCTGACGAAGCTCGGCGTCGACGTCTTCGCGCAGCTCCAGCCCCTGAACTGGAACCGCGAGAGCGGAAGGCGGGGGATCACCTACAGGGACAGCGAGGGCAACGAGCGGTTCCACGAGGTCGAGGCCCTCTCCAGGCTGGGCTACATCTACGACACGACGCCCCCGGACGACCCCGGGGCGATGATCAAGGACGAGCTCGCGAAGAGCGGCACCGAGGCCAAGGAGGCCGGCGTCCTCGCGTTCCTCGATCAGACCGACACGAGGGACGCGCACACCATGGTCGTCTACGGGCTCGGCACGGCCATGGAGGACAACTCCAAGGCGCCCGTCTTCGAGCTGTTCAACCTCGTCACGGGCGTCCTGTACGCCCAGGATGACGCGAGCGCGGGGACCGACCTCAAGGACAAGGGCGCGATCATCGGGGCCGCGGGCTGGGCGGACCCGGGCGAGATCGAGACGCTCAAGAAGATGCTGAGCGGCGACTGGGAGGGGGGTCTCCGGCTCCTCGTCGACCGGGGCGACGCCGTCGGCATGGATGGCTGGGAAGAGCTCGTGGATCACCTGAAGGAGCGGCTCTTCAAGGACGGACGCCCGCGCGCGCGCGTGGTCAACGTCGAGGATCCGAGGGCCGCGGAGATCATCGCCGGCGTCGAGCCCCACCAGGTGCTCGTGGTCGAGTTCTCGCCGGGCCGCCTCCCGATGCCCGTCTTCGAGCACCTCCGCTCCAGGACATCCCTCCCCAACGGCTTCGAGAGCGTCAACGGCATGGACAAGGAGCGGCAGAACAAGCCGTATTTCCATGTCGCGAGCGAGATCAGCAACAAGTTCCCGAGGTCGGATGAGCTCGACGGCGTGCCCAACGCGGACCGCGTGGCGAGGCGCGCCGAGCTCATCGGAGAGCAGCTCCAGGGGCGCAACGGCCTCCGGAACTGGCTCTTGAACTACAACGACAGCGATCGAATCGAGATCTTCAGGGCGATCCGGGAGTTCAGTCCGCCCGTCAAGCTGAAGTCCCCCAGGAAGGGCGAGCGGGACGTCGAGATCAGGATCAAGAAGGTCAACGGCGATCTGGTGACGGGCGAGCGGCTGGACGACCCGAGGACGAACCTCAAGCCTTACACACGGCAAGAGCTCGCGCGGCTCTACGAGATCAACAAGAAGACCATCACCGACAAGCTCCGGGAGAAGGATCCCGACCGGCTCATCGGGCGGTACATCAACGACACGCAGAAGCCGGACTCGGCGTTGAGCCAGTACTTCGCCGCGCTCAAGGAGCGGTCCAGGGCCAAGGATCAGGTGGCGCTCGCCTTCACGGAGCTCGTCAAGGCCGCAAAGGCGCCTCCCGCGCCGCCCGCGGAGGACAGCGTCCTGTGGGCCACCGCGCCGGAGACCGCCGCCCCCACCGCGAGCGGCGAGGGCCCCGCCCCGACCTCCCTCACCACCGACGGAGCTGCCCAGGTCGGCCCGAGCGCAGAGGGCCAGGGAAAGCCCCTCGAGGATCTGATCCGCGATATCGAGGAGCGGAGCCGCACGTGGTCGCGGCCGGCGACCGCGCAGGACAGGAGCGACGCCACCCGGCTCCTGACCGAGCTGCTCCAGCGGCAGAACGTGCACCCCTCGGTCGTCGACCGGCTGCGCGAGCTCCTCCACGATCCCGCCTCGCTGTCGCAGTCGGCCTTCGCCAACTGCGGGCTCCACAGCATCCTTCATCCGACGCTGAAGAACGACCTCGCCACCACCGCGCACCTGGTCACCGCGCTCTTCACGGGCAAGCAGCTCGGCCGGTTCGCGAGCGCCCCGGGGGCCGACGCCTTCGGACAGAGGGGCCCGGGCAAGGAGGGGGCGCTCAGCCACGGCCTCGACCTCATCCGGCGCGTGATGACAGGAGAGGTCCCGCAGGCGCTCGACCCGGCACCCACACGGCCGCTCGTCAACGGCCTCAGGACCGCGAAGGCCAAGGGCGACAGCCTGAAGCAAGGCAGCGACCGAAAGGACCTGGATCGCCACCTCCTCGACCACCTGCTCGCCCGCGGCTTCATCGAGCTGCTCGGGCCGAAGGCCCTCGCGGAGCTCGAGCAGCAGACCGACGAGGCCCGCAGGCCCGGCGTCGCCGCGGCGCAGGGCGACCTGCTGCTCTCCGCGAACTCGGTCGCCGGCTTCTTCCGCGCGGCGCTCGGCGCGAACGCGAGCGTCATGCTCCCCCGCGCCCCCGACGGGTATGACGTCGCGCGCATCAACGACACGCTCGGGCAGGCCGATCAGGGCGGGTTTGCGGCGAGCGACGCGAGCAGCGATGTCGACTCTTCCGCGGACGAGGAGGAGGAGGAGCTCGAGGACCCGTTCGGCGACTGGGGCGACGACTTCGATGATCTGATCACCCAGCCCACGGCATCCCAGTCCACGAGCGCACGGCGCGCGCGCACCAGCGCGGACGAGCGGGCCATCCCGGACTGGCTCTGGGATGTGCCGTACTATGCGGACCTGGAGGCCGCGCTGCTCGGCAACCTCGGGAAGCCGGCGGTGCGCGACGCGCTCGACGACATCCTGGCAGACGCGACCGATCGCTCGGTGCCGTTCACGGCGGTGCTGCTCAAGGCGCTCAGGGGGCTCGAGGCCTCCCGCACGGGCGAGAGCGTGAAAGGCACCCTCGCGGGCGAGCGCCTGAAGCGCGAGCTCGGGATCGTGCTCGGCCCGTACGAGGGCGCGGAGCGCGAGCGCGCCTTCGACCTCGCCCAGGCGATCGGAGCCCTCGAGTCGCTCCAGGGCATGGACCTCTCGGCGCTGCGCAACCCGCCGCCGCCGCCGCGCGACGAAGCGCCGCCGCGCGAGGTCCTGAAGCGCGGCCGGAAGGGGCGCTGGATCACCCGCGGCGAGGTCGAGGTGCTGAGCCGCACCATCGGCAAGCGCGCCTTCGCCGGCATGCTCGCGCGCGCCATGGACAAGGGCAAGGTCGGCAACATCCGCGCGATCATCGAGCACCTCACGCGCCACGCCGAGCGCATGGCCGCCGCCCCGGCGCTCTCGCCGCCGCTCACCTCGAGGTCGCTGGTGGTCGACTCGAACCTCGTCGACGCGCTCCTCGAGCCCCGTGCCGAGCTGCCGCCGGCCAAGCAGGAGATCCGCGATCGGCTCGAGGCGCTGATCCGCGACCACGACATCGAGGACCTGCGCCTCGCCAACATCGGCGTCGGAGAGCTGTTCCAGTACGGCGACATCGTCGGGAGCACGTTCACCACCTCCGGCGGGCGAGAGATCCCCTGGCGCGGGATCCGGCTCGACCCCGAGGTGCGCGACCGCAAGCGCGATTACGACCGGGGGTTCGAGGATCTCGCGAGGGCGTCCGTCGGCGAGAGGAAGGGCAGCGCCGACCGCAGCATGGTCGCAGACGCCTTCTTCTCCGACCGCGCCATCGAGGACGGCGCGCCCGCGGTGCCCCACTTCGCCACCAGCGATCATGGCATCCTGACCCCCCTCCTGGGCTTCGCCGGCATCCACGCCACGGAGCGCGGCCGGACCGAGTTCACCGACTTCGTGCGAGCGAAGACCGGCGGCGCGCCCTATTTCCGCCCGGCGCTCCGAGGCCGCGAGTTCAAGGCGCACGCCATCCCGTTCCGGGAGCCGCAGGCGCCCCCCGCGACCGAGCGCGCGGCGCCCGAGCCGAGCGAGCCCACCGGCGCGGCGCTCCTCGACACGCCCGTCGGCGCGACCCGCCGGGTCAACGATCTCTTCGAGCTGATCAAGAGCTTCGGCTTCGACGCGTACATCGTCGGCGGCGCGGTGCGCGACGCCCTGATGGGCAACGAGCCCAAGGACGTCGACCTGAAGACCAACATGCCGCTGTCGCGGCTCGAGCAGGCGCTGCGCGACGATCCGGGGTTCAGCCCCTTCATCAAGAACATCGTCCCCGAGCAAAACCTCCTCCAGGTCGGGGACGGGACCGGCGTGGTGGACATCAGCGCCGGCGACGACGCGAGCCCGATCGCCCCGCTCGACCTCCTGGCGGACGCGCGAAAGCGCGACTTCCGCATGAACGCGCTCTACGTGAACCAGGACGGCCACGTCTTCGACCCGCTCGGCGGCGGCATCGAAGATCAGCTCGTCGGAAGGCTGCGCTTCGTCCATGATCCTGGCCCGGACGCGCCCATCGGGCAGCGGCATCAGGCGATCCTCGACCAGCTCGGCCGCGCGCCGTGGGAGCTCGGCCGCGCGTTCAAGTTCTACCGGCGCGGCTACGAGATCGAGCAGCCGATCCTCGATACGCTGCGCAAGCACGCGGTGGCTCTCTTCGAGTCGATGAGGCGGCGCCCCACGCCGCTCGCCGACAAATCGCTCTTCTGGCACAGGACCGGCGTGAGCTCGCCGAAGGAGGCCATCGAGCTGATGCGGAACCTCGGCTTCCCCCCCGAGGCCATCCGCGAGCTCGTCCCCGACGATGTGGCCGGCGTCTTCGACGACCGGAGCGCCGCGTTCGAGCGCGACGTCGTGCCGCGCTGGCGCGACACCCCCGAGGGCGAAGACGCGGACTATCCGGCGCCGGAGATGAAGATCGACACCGGCACCGGGCGGATCTATCAGTATCGCGTCCGCGCCGAGGCGCCGCCGCTGCGCGAAGGGCAAGAGGCGGAGCGCGTCATCATCGACGTGGACCTGAGCGACCACAACCGCCCAGGCCACGCGGCGCCGCACTACCACGTGTACCGGTGGCGCAGCGGCCGTGGCGGCGCCCTCAGGTGGGACAAGAAGAGGAACGGCTTCTCGGACACGGGCCAGCCGGGCTTCCCGCGCATCGAGGGCGGCGTGTACCGCGGGCCGCAGCCGTGGCGGTTCGAGGAGGGGCTCGACGAGGCGGGCGACTTCCTCCAGGCGGCCCGCGAGCGCGTCCGCGACGCGGGGATCGAGCTCCGCGAGTCCAGAGATGGCCTGCTGGACCTGGGCGGGCAGGTGAAGCTGCACCCGGAGCGGCTGCGCGAGCTCCACGCCGCGGGGCAGCTCGGCAAGCTGCTCATGCTGGTGAAGAACCTGTCGGACGGGATGCCCTGGTCGCCTCATGATCAGGCGACCCTCGACCTGTCCGGCTCGCACCGCGGCCAGCAGCGGCTCCGCTTCAAGCCACAGCTCGATCAGGTCGTGCCGTTCCTCATCGGCAGCGGGATCGAGCACCCCGCCTCGGACCCGCGCTTCGGCGAGGGGGGCACGATGAGGCACGACGCGCTGCTGCGGCTCTACGACCTGGTGAGCGGCGAGCCGCCCGAGGCGCTGCGCCGCCCGGCGGCCGAGTATGCGCTCGAGCACGCCAGGACGGCCAACGAGTTCGTCGAGCGCTTCGAGTTCTACGTGGCGTCGATGCAGGACAACCTGCAAGGCGTCGACATGGACGCGCAGTGGGAGGCGGCGCTGAAGGGCGTGGAGGACGCCGGCGCCGTGGCGCACGTCACGCTCGATCCGGACGGAGATCTGGAGGCGGGCCTCCGGGGAGCGGCCGAGAGGCTGGGCTTCGAGTCGGCCAGCAGCGCCGCTTACCACGCGATGAAGCACAGCGCCGAGCTCGCGCCGCCGGACGGACAGGACACGAGCGCGGCGTCGGCGGACGGCGTGAGGCGTTATCTGGATGCCGCGCGCGAGGCCATCCGCGAGGCGACCGTGGTCGAGCGGAGCACGGATCAGAGCGGCGCGACGGACGTCGTGCTGTGGAAGGGGTCGACCAAGGTCGTGGTGCGGGTGGGGCCCGACAACAAGGCGCACCTCGTTACCGCGTTCGTCAAGGGCTCCCGCAAGTCGGCTCGCTCGGGCGCGCGCGGACCGGCGCAGGCCACGAGGGCGTCCGACCGCGCGGACCTCCTGGCCTCGTACAACCCGAGGCTCGACGAGGCGACCGACGCGAGCCGGGCGGACCTCCTCGCCTCGTACACCCCGAGGCTCGATGAGGCGACCGAGGCGAGCCGGGCCATGGAAGGCGCTCTCCATGCCCCGGCCAGCGACGCCATCCAGGGGGTCGCCAGCGACGCCACCCAGGGCGCCGCCAGCGACGCCCCGCAGGAGCGCGACGCGCCGGGCGGGCAGAGCGCGGTCGAGGCGCTGGTCAGCGCGCTGAACGAGCGGGGCCGCGGCTGGACGCGCCCCACGACAGACGCGCACAAGAAGGAGGCCGTGAAGCTCATGAGCGACCTGCTCAGGTCGCTCGGTGCCGACGAGGCGGTCATTCGCCGGCTCGGCGAGATGATCGAGTGCTGCTGAGCGCCCGGTCTGGGGTGGGCAGCTCGGCTACCCGGTCTCAACCGGTTCCGGTCCCAGGAGGGTAGCTCGGCTGCCCGGTCGCAGCCGGTTCCGGTCCCAGGAGGGCAGCTCGGCTGCCCGGTCGCAGCCGGTTCCGGTCCCAGGAAGGCAGCTCGGCTGCCCGGTCGCAGCCGGTTCCGGTCCCAGGAGGGCAGCTCGGCTGCCCGTTCTCAACCGGTTCCGGTCCCAGGAGGGCAGCTCGGCTGCCCGGTCGCAACCGGTTCCGGTCCCAGGGGGGGCAGCCCGGCTGCCCGGCCGCAGCCGGTTCCGATCCCAGGAGGGCAGCTCGGCTGCCCGGCCGCAGCCGGTTCCGGTCCCAGGAGGGCAGCTCGGCCAGGCCGGCGACCGCGGGCGGCGCGCACGAGCGCCTCCGTCCCCTCCACCGGGCGGTGCGTTTCACGAACGGACCCGGACCGCCGCGCGCAATTTTGGTCATGAGCGACCCTTTTCCTCCCGCCGAGGACACCTTCCGCGACCGTACCTGGACATCCATTCACTCCGCTGCCGTGAGCATCCTCCCCGGCGCACTTCGGCTCCTGGGAGTCGCCGAGCCCGACCTCGACGACCTGGTCCAGGAGATCCTGCTCGCGGCGTACGAGAGCCTGGATCGGTTCGATCCCACCTACCCCGCCTCCGCCTGGACGCCGCCGCCGCACGAGGCCGTCTCCGCCGGCCCTCCGCCGCACCGGGAACTCCGCTGCCAGCACCGCAGCGCGGAGGCGCGATGGGTGTTCGGCATCGCCTGGCGGAAGGTCAGCCATCACCTGAACCGCGCCTACCGCCGCCGCGAGGTCCCGAACGGCCTGCACCCCGCGCCCCACGGCCAGCCCGTCGATCTCGCGCCGAGCAGCGAGGAGCGCATCGCGGCGCGCGAGCGGCTGGAGCTCGCGATCGAGGTGCTCGGCACGCTCGCCCCCGAGCGGCGGATCCTCCTCGTGCTGCACGAGGCCTACGAGGTGCCGATCGTCGAGATCGCGCGCGAGCTCGGTATCAACTACAACACCGCCTGCAATCGCCTGCGCCTCGCCCGCGAGGACTACCGCGCAGCCGTCGCGCGGCTGCGCCCGGAGCAGCGGCAGGCGCTGCGCGCGAGCTGGCTCCTCTTCCCGCTTTCGTCCGGCTTCCTGGCGCACGACGACGGCGAGAGCCCCTCGACGACGGCAGCCTCCCCGCCTCCAGCGCCCGCGCCGCCGGCCCCGCCCGCGCCGCCGGCCCCCCCGCCGTCCGCGCTTGCGACCGCGACCGCGCGGCGGAGGCCTGGCCCGATCGGCGTCGCCCTCGGGTCGGCCGCGGCGGGCGTCGCCGGAGCCGTCGCCGTGATGCTCGCGCTCGCGCCGCCGACAGCCGTCTGGGCTCGCCGCTTCGGGCCGCTGCTGCCCGAGCTGCTGCCCGCGCGCAGCGCCTGCGCTGCACCGACCCCGCCGCAGCGGACGACGGAGCCGGCGCCCGTCGCTCCGACGACCGAGGCGCTCCACCGCCCGTGCCCTGCCGCTCCGCGGGCGGCGCCGCCGGCCGGCCAGCGGGACGACACCTTCGCCGAGGAGCTGCGGCTGCTCGACGTGGCGCGGGAGCGCCTCTCCGCCGGTGACGCCGCCGCGGCGCTCCGGCAGCTCGCCGCGCACGAGGCCCGCTTCCCCGCGGGCCGGCTGAAGTCCGTGCGGGAGCAGCTTCGCACGGTCGCCCGGACGCGCCTCACCCCTCCGGCGCAGCGCGCGCCGGGATCGGCGCAGAGCGCGTCGGGACCGGCGCAGAGCGCGCCGGGACCGGCGCAGAGCGCGTCGGGAGGAGCGCCGTCGCGATGAGCAGGCCCAGGGCCAGAGAGGAACCCGGCGCACACCCGGCGCGGCGCGCCGCCCGATCGCGAACGGGCGCGGGACGCCCGGCGCGCGCGGCCGCCGCGGCGGCCGTGATCCTGCTTTGCGGCGCGGGGGCGCATGCCGCGCCGGAGCCGCCCCGGGCTGCGATACGCCTCGAGGTGGTGCGAGGCCCCGGCGCCGAGGGCTGCCCCGACGAGATGTCCCTGCGCGCGGAGGTCGCGCGCGGGCTCGGCGCCGACCCGTTCCAGGACGACGCGCCGCGGGCGCTCACGGTCAGCATCGCCCGGGAGGGGCCGGAGCTCACGGCCTCGATGGCGCTGCGTGACGCCCAGGGAGAGACCCACTGGGCCGAGGGGTTCAGCACGCGGAGCGGTTGCGAGGAGCTGCTCTCCGGCGTGGCCCTCGCCGTGGTGGCGCAGTTCCTGGGCACGCCGGAGCAAGCTCCCGCACCGCCCGAGCGCTCGCCGCCGCCGGTGCCCTCGCCGCCCTCTGAGCCCCCGTCGCCACCCTTGCGGCCGCCTTCTTCGCAGGCGCGCCGGGCCGAGCGGCCGCCGGCATCCGCGCCGCCGGAGACGGCGCCGGCACCGCCGAAGCCGCTGCGGCTCCAGGCGGGGCTCGGAGCGACCCTGGGCCTAGGGATCACGCCCGGAACAGCGGCCGGGGTGACGCTGGCCGTGGGCGTCCGCCGGTCTGACTGGTCGATCGCGGTGGAGGGGCGCGGGCTCGTGTCCCTGGCGCAGGAGGTGAAGGATATGGCCCTCAGCGCGAGGGCCTTCACGGCGGCTGGTGTGGGCTGCCTGCACGGCCGCCACCTGTTCGGCTGCGGGGTCGCGACCGGCGGCTTCGTCCGGTTCGTCCCCCGGCATCCGTGGCACATGACGGAACGCGACGACGCGCTGTTCAGCATCGGAGCGCGGCTCGGCAGCGCCTGGGCCCTCTCGGACAGGTGGAGCGTGCACGGGTACGCCGAGGCCAGCGCGATCGTGGCGGACGCGGTGCTCCGGCGCCAAGGCAAGCGGCGCGAGACCGCTGGAGCCTTCACATGGTCCTCACCTCCGGTCGGCGCGGCGCTCGGACTCGGCATCACGGCGACGTACTGACCGACCTCGCGAAGGCCGGCACTCCTCGCCAACGGCATGAGAATTTTCAAAGGAGAACTACAATGCTCAATGCAATCGACGATCTCGCGAAAGCTGCCCGTTGTGAACGCAGGCCATCTCTACGTATCTTGTCCGGCATGCGATCCCTCTTCCTCCCGTTCGTGGGCTTTCTCCTCTTGTCCGGCTGTGGCGAAGATCCGACGGTCTACGGCCCCTGTCAGCCGCAGGAATACGGCAACCCAGGCTGCCCGTGGCCCGAGGAAGGCGACGGCGGGGCCGGTGGCGAAGGTGGTGGCGGCGGCGAAGGTGGCGGCAGTGAGGCCAGCGGCGGCGACGAGACCGCCTGCGCCGGCGACTGTGTCCCACCGGCGCCGCTCGGCTGGTTCGGCCCGGCGCTGCTCTGGTACGGCCCGCCGGACCAGGCGCCCGACTGCCCCGCCGCCGCGCCGAACGTCGGCTACGAGGGGTTCGCCGACCTCGTGCCGGAGCCGCTCGCCTGCGCGACCTGCCTGTGCGACCCGCCGGCACCGGAGACGGCCTCGTGCCAGCTCCCGCTGGGCTGGTCGGCGCACGCGGCGACGATGTGCTCCGGCGATGCCCCCGGCACCCTCGCGACGACCTTCGCCGCGCCCGAGGCCTGGGACGGCGCCTGCACCGCCGCGAACGCGATCCCCGCGGACCAGGACTGCGGGGGGCAGCCGTGCGTCCAGTCGCTCTCCATCGACGCCCCGACCGTGACGGTGGCCGGCGCATGCACGCCGCGGGTGGACGAGCCGCCGGTGCCGGCGTTCCTCGATCCCTGGCGGACCCGGGCGCTCGCCTGCCTGCCCGGCGCCTACACCGAGTGCCCGGGCGACCGGAGCACCTGCATGCCGTCGCCCGACCAGCCCGGGGTCCCGCCGCCCGGCGGCTTCCTGACGTGCATCTTCCACGAGGGCGACGTGACGTGCGGCGAGCCCTACCTGGCCAAGCACGTCTTCCACGGCGGCATCGACGACACGCGCGGCTGCTCGCCGTGCGGCTGCGGGGAGCCGGAGGGCGCGTCGTGCACCATCATGGCCTCGGTCTACAGCGACGGGGCGTGCGGGGAGGCGCTCTTGTCGGCCGTCGTGAGCTCGACGACGCCGTTCTGCGGGGTCACGCCGCCCGGCGTCGCCCTCGGCAGCAAGTCGGCGGAGGTCGTGGCCGTGGATCCCGGCGGCTGCGCCCCGAGCGGCGGCGAGCCGATCGGCGAGATGCTGCCGGCCGAGCCGTCGACGTTCTGCTGCCTGGCCTAGGGTCCGCGAGAAGCGCAGGCGATCATCGCCTCGCGCTCGGCAGCAACTCCACCTGATCCGCGAGCTCTCCGCGCTCCTCCTCGCGGAGGGCCGCGATCAGGACGCCTGCGAGCGGCACCGCCAGTCATCGATTGCTCGCGACGTCCTGGACATCGCGCGCGTGCCTTGGCGAGCTCGACGCGCTCGCTCGCGACGTCTGGCCGCGACCAAGCGCACGGATTCATCGAGGGCTGACAGCCTTTCCTGTATCCTCCTGGCTCCGGTTCGAGGCAAACGCGAGCCTCCTCCAGATGCCCCTCGGAGCAAGCGCCCATGACCGCAGCACGTCGTCGCTCCAGGACAATCCGTCCCAACCTCGCCCAGATCATTTCCGCGACGGTGCTATCCCAAGCCGGATGCACGATCTTCGACGAAATGCCAACACCGACGTGCATGGATCCATCCCCCACGTGCCAAGCACTGTGCACACCAGAAGACACATCCCCTCAGCTAATCGGCCGCACGAGAACAACAACGCTACAGGAACAATTCGTAAACACGATAAATGCGAAGACATGCCACCAATGGCGCGAACTACTGCAGCCCGTCAGCGGCATCAAGCCAACCATCTTCCCTCAAGACATTGGAATAAAGCCGACCAAGAAGGACCCCTGCTACTACTAGCTCACATCACCCTAGAGACCCATCCCCGCCATACCAAATCGCCCTCAAACAACAATCATTGTTGCCACCCCGCAACGTTCAATACATGAAAACATCGCCGAAGCCGACAGCATGGATTGGATTGGGGTTCACCGCGGTCACCGCCTTGGCGGTGGCATACAACCTGGGAAGAACCTCCGCGGAGAGCGGCAGCCGTCCTCAACGGCACCAGAACGCCGCCAGCAAGGACGATCCCGATCTTCGGTCAGCTCTGAGCGCCGCACAGAAGAGGTTGGCCAGATGCGAAGAGACCCTCCAGCGTCATGACCAGCATCCTCAGAAGAGAGAAGAAAAGCCCCACACCAACGAAGACAACCCCACACCTCCACCCGAGCCAGCGCTTCCAAAGCAATGCATTATCGCATCGCAGGTGAAGGAGCTGCATATGCTATCTGCGAGCTGCAGGAGCCTCAGGAGACATTTCGATGCGTATAAAACCATACTGGGCAGCAGCACGATCGACTGCGAAATCGTATTGGACATCCTAAGTACGGCCCAAATACAATCCGCCTTCTGTGCCGCCATCATAAGGAACAGCGAGGGCACCACCTACCGGGACGCCACGAGCGACCCGCTTGCCATTGCCGCGGTGGAAGACGCCTATGCAACCAGGAACAAATATGGCGACCTTGAAAACATCAATGATCTGGTAAAAAACCCAGAGTGCATAGCCCGCATGCGGACCGAATGAGTCAACCCCATTTCACGCCGGCGTTCATATCGCGGGATCACTCGCCCTGCTGGTCGGACAGACCAAGGTCGCCATTCCCACGCACGCACCAGGACTTCAACCCGTAACGCTCGACGCATGGGAACATCACCAAAGCCGACAACATGGATTGGATTTGGGGCCATCGCGGTCGCGGCGCTGGCAGCGGCATACAATCTAGGAAAGGTCTCTGCAGAGAGCAACAAACAGCCGGAGTCGCGCCAGGACGCCGCCAGCAAGGATGATTCCGATCTTCAGTCGAATCTGAGCGTCACCAGGAGACGTTTGGCCAGCTGTGAGGAGACTCTCCAGCGTCGCGATCGCCATCCTCAGAAGAGAGGGGGACATCCCCAAACCGACGAAGACAAACGCACACACTCACCCAAGCTGGAGCTCTCGGAGCAATGCAGGTTCGAATCGCAAGCGATCGAGTTGGAGACCCTATCGGTGAGTTGCAGGAGCTTCATGGGATCGTTCGGCGCATACAAGGCAATACTCAGCAGCGGCACAATCGACTGCGAAACCGTGCTAAGTATTCGAGATCTGGCCCGAGACCAATACTCAGACTGTTCAAATATCATAAGCTCTATCGAGGACGCGTCGCAGCCGGATGTTACGAGCGATCGTCGCGGCATCAACGCGATGGAAAGCGCTTACATGTTCAAGAGCCACTACGGCGACGTCGACATCGATGAGCTGGTGCAGAACCCAGCGTGCATAGACCGCATGCAGGCCGAATGACGCGAACAGATTTCACGCCGCCGCTCATCTCGCGGGAGCCATGGGCCCGCCGCTCGAGCACGCCATGGCAGCCATTGTTGCACGCGCTGTCGGGGCTTGGAGTGTTCTCCTTTGTCGCTCTGGCATCAGCGCAAGAGCAACGGCCCCCAGAGAGATTCCACTGGGACGGGCTCCACATCAACGGCATTGTCCAGACGAAGCTCCCCCATCTTGCGAGACTAGGAGTCACGTATGGCGGCGGAACGGCTCCGGGGGCCGTCCATACAGTCATGGTGAGCTTCGGACAGACCGCGAGCCCCACCCAGGAGCTCAGCATTGGGTACTTCATCGGCATCGGCGTGGGCAAGGAGAACATGTCGACGATAGAAGACAAGAAACTGGGGATCCATGCCACGTTCGAAGCCGGACCGTTCCGGGCGAGCGCGGCCACGAGCTTTCAACTCTACCGATTGATCGGAGCCGTTCTTCCCATGTTCACCACGACCTTGAGGCCGCAGGGGACCCTCGTCCGCACCAGACACGTCGATCCGTTCCTCGGCGGAGACGTCTATTCCCGCAATCTCAACGTCCAGCTCGGCTTCACGTGCGGATTACGATTCAGGGACATAGAGATCTTCGATCGAAGCATCGATGGACTATTGTCGATAGCAGAGATGAATGCTTGGACCAGAGCTCCGAAGCATGGGGTCTTCTGGGCGGCCTACGTCGAATCGCGCCTCGGGCTCGTCGTCGATCTGGAGTCCGACAAGGGAGAAAACCGTGACCGGATCCGTGAGTATGGGCAGCTCTGATCGGTCGCGCCAGGGGCGCCGCTCACCTTGCTGCTCTCGCTCGGGCTGGCTGACGAGCCGCCGGTGCCGGCGCTCCTCGATCCCTGGCGGACCCGGGCGCTCGCCTGCCTGCCCGGCGCCTACACCGAGTGCCCGGGCGACCGGAGCACCTGCATGCCGTCGCCGGACCAGCCCGGGGTACCGCCGCCCGGCCGCCCGCTCCCCTGCGCCGATGAGCAGCGCCGCGCCCCGGAAGCGGCTAGGATGGCCGCGCTCGCACCGACCCATGAAATTCGTCCACGCAGCCGACCTCCACATCGACAGCCCGCTCCGCGGGCTCGACCGCTACCCGGGCGCCCCCGTCGAGCAGATCCGCGGGGCGACGCGGCGCGCGCTCGAGAACCTCGTCGACCTGTGCCTCACCGAGGAGGTCGACCTGCTCCTCCTCGCGGGCGACATCTACGACGGCGACTGGAAGGATTACAGCACAGGCCTGTTCTTCGCCTCGCAGCTCTCCCGCCTCCGCGCCGCCAGGGTGGACGTCGTGCTCCTCTACGGCAACCACGACGCGGAGAGCCACATCACGCGGCACCTGGAGCTCCCCGAGAACGCCCGGCGGCTCGGGACGAAGAGCCCCGAGACCGTCGTGTTCGAGCGGCTCGGGGTCGCCGTGCACGGGCAGGGCTTCGCCACCAAGGCCGTCACCGACGATCTCGCGGCGGGCTACCCCGACGCCCGGGCGGGCCTCTTCAACATCGGCATGCTCCACACCTGCCTGGGCGGCCGCGAGGGCCACGACAACTACGCGCCTTGCAGCCTGAACACCCTCGTCGGCAAGGGCTACGATTACTGGGCGCTCGGCCACGTGCACACCCGGGAGGTGCTCTCGGAAGACCCGTACATCGTGTTTCCGGGCAACCTCCAGGGCCGCCACGCCCGCGAGACCGGGGAGAAGGGGGCGCTCCTCGTCACGGTGGACGACGGGCGCATCACCTCGGTCGAGCACCGCGCGCTCGACGTCGTGCGCTGGTGCGCCTGTGAGGTGGACCTCTCCCCGGCCGCCTGCGCCGACGACGTCGTGGACCTGACCCGGGAGCAGCTCGAGCAGCGCCTCGCCGAGGCGGACGGGCGCACGCTGGCCGCGCGGGTGATCCTGTGCGGCGCCACGCCGGCCCACGCCGCGCTCCGCGCCGACTTCGAGCGCTGGACGGGCCAGATCCGCGCGATCGCCAACGACCTCGGCGGCGGGCTCTGGATCGAGCGCGTGCTCTCCCGGACGCTGGCGCCGCTGGAGCTGGGCGCGCTGGAGGAGCGGGACGACGCGATAGGCCAGCTCACGCGCTCGCTGCGCGCGCTGCGCGACGACGAGGCGGGCCTGTCGGCGCTCCTGCGCGAGTTCACGAGCCTCAAGAACAAGCTCCCCGCCGAGGCGCGCGAGGGCGACGACGCCATCCGCCTGGACGACCCGGCGTTCCTGCGCGAGGCGCTCGACGACGTCGAGCACACGTTGATCTCGCGGCTGCTCGGCGCGGGCGACCCGCCCTGATCGCGGGCGGCGCGCCGGCGGGGGTCGGGGCGCGCCGGGGGCTCGCCTCCGGGGCTTGCGCTCCGGCGAGCCCCCTTTTGTGTCTCGCCTGCGCTCCAGCCCCTCCGGTGAGCCCCCGACGCGCCCCCACCCCCGCCGGCGCGCCCTTGGCCGGGCGCGGCTTGACGCTATGCCCAGGTCCCCACATGCACCATGCACTCACGCGCTCCGCGCGGGGCGAGATGCCTCGCTCCGGTCGGCCGGGCGCGACGACGACGGGGGGAGTCATGGTCGACCAGGGCGCTTTTCCCGAGCTGTTCTCTCCGAGGGGTCGCGCCGAGCCGCACCCCATCTACACGCGCATGCGGGCCGCCGGGCGCATCCATCGCCTCATCAACCCTCGCCTCAACGTGCCTGTCTGGACGGCGACCCGCTACGACGACTGCGTGGAGCTCCTCAGGGATCCGCGCTTTGTCCGCGATTTCCGCAAGCTCCCCGCCGAGACGCAGGAGCGCTACCGCCCCCTCGGCGAGCGCTCCCCTGCCCTGGACCGGCACATGCTCGGCTCCGATCCGCCGGATCACACGCGGCTCCGGGGCGTCGTGCAGAAGGCGTTCTCGCCGAGGGAGATGGAGCGGCTGCGCCCGCGCGTCCAGGCCATCGCCGACGAGCTCCTCGACGCGGTGATCGACCAGGGCCGGATGGACCTCGTCGCGGAGCTCGCGGTCCCGCTCCCGGTCACGGTCATCGCCGATCTGCTCGGCGTCCCGCGCGAGGATCGCCACCAGTTCCGAAGGTGGACCAAGATCCTCATCTCGCCCACGGGCGAGCGCGATTTCATCGAGCGCATCCAGCCCGTCCTGCGCGAGTTCGAGCGGTATCTGCGGGAGAGGCTCGCGAGGCGGCGCGAGGCCCCGCGCGACGATCTGGTCAGCAAGCTCCTCGCCGCCGAGGAGCAGGAGCGCACGATGAGCCCGACGGAGCTCACGAGCATGGTGTTCCTGCTGCTCGTCGCGGGTCACGAGACGACGGTGCACCTCATCGCGAGCGGCGCGCTCCTCCTGCTCTCGCACCCCGACGAGCGGCGGCGCGTCGAGCAGGATCCCGGGCTCATCGGCTCCGCCGTCGAGGAGGCGCTGCGCCACGAGGGGCCGGTCGAGTTCTCGATGGTCCGCTGGGCGCTCGAGGACGTCGAGGTGTTCGGCGCGCGCGTGCCGGCGGGAGAGGGCGTCGGGGCGTCGATCCTGTCGGCGGATCACGACCCGGATCAGTTCCCGGACCCGGACCGCTTCGACGTGGGCCGCTCGCCGAACCGGCACATCGCCTTCGGGAGCGGGATCCACTTCTGCCTGGGCGCGATGCTCGCGCGGATCGAGGCGGCCGTCACCCTGTCGACGCTGCTCCGGAGGCTGCCGCGGCTCGCGCTCGCCGTCCCGAAGGACGCGATCGAGTGGACCGACGTCACGCTGCTCCGCGGCCCCGCCGCGGTCCCTGTGGAGTTCTGAGAAAGCGCGCCGCGAGCGTGCGGTGAACGTCCTTTCGGCGACGGGGGCAACTTGTTGCCTGCGGGCAACGATTTGCCCGCGGAACGCCCTGCCCACGGGCAAACCGTTGCCCATGGGCAGGGCGTTCCGCGGGCAGGTCGTTGCCCGCCACAGGGCGAACAGAGGCTCCTTGCTGCTCGTCGGGCATCCATTTGCGCCTTCACGGCGGGCTGCTGACATCGCCACTCCTGACGAGAGCGCTTGGCACCCCCGATGCTAAGCGAGCCATCGTCGTCGGACCGAGCATTCCGCTCGGCCGCCGACTGCATGCCTCCATGAATCAGGAGAGTACCATGAGCGTTCAATACAGCCTCCTCTTCAAGAACAACTCCGTCAACACGGGCAGCGCGTGCGTCTATCAGACCGATCCGGACATCACGGATCCCAACGTCATGTCCCTCGCGTGGTTTGCGCAGGGCGCCGCTCCGACCACCGAGATCGTCTTCACCTGGACCGTCGACTACAGCTTCACGTGGGCACAGACGGGAGTGCTCAAGCCCGGGGTCCGCTTCACGGCCAGCCAGACGTGGCCGGCCGATCTCTCGAAGACCAACCAGGTCACCTTCACGAACCAGGGGGGCATCTACACGTTCACCAATCAGACGACGGGCGCGCGCGCCGGGAGTCTTTACATCACCGAGGACGGCTCCATCCCTATCAACTCGGCGTCCGTCGGCATCGGGATGTCCGGCAAGGGCACCTTCGCCGTCCAGGCGCAGCCCAACCAGAACCTGATCTTCACGCCTCACCCGAAATACTGGATCACCTTCGGCTCCTTCCAGCCCGGGCAGGTGCTCGACGTGACCAGGATCAGCAACCCGGTGGAGGTGGACTTCCCTCCCAATGTCTACTCGATGACCGCGATCCTGAACAGGGACAACTCGTGGACGGTCGACCAGACGTCCAGGGTCAACGCCGCCTTCCTGGACGCGCAGGAGGAGCATGGGGAGCTGGCGGCCTGGGGGCAGAACGTCCCGCGGGTCGGGGCGCGGTACCATGGCTTCGAGGTCGGCGAGGAGATCGGCGACGGTCCGGGCAAGACGAGCTCGGTCAAGTTCCGCAACATGGGCGACGTCAAGGGCAAGTTCAGGATCAAGATCGGCAATGGCGCCTGGAAAGAGCACGAGGTCCAGACGGGCGGCGCGCCGGTGAAGGTGGAGATCGGCAAGCAGCCCTGGAACGCGATCAACAACGGGAGGTGCGACCTCGAGTACCAGCGCGACAACTCGTGAGCGGTCGTCGTCGGAGCGCTGAACGACGGTCGTCCGGGCGTCGGGGCCCCTCTGGGCCAAGCCCCCGAGCCCCTATCGCTTCGGCCGCCTGAGCCCGAGGCGCTTCATCCGGTACGATAGCGTCCGCACCGGCATCCCCAGCAGCTCGGCCGCCGCGCGCCGGCTCCAGCCCGCCGCGTCGAGCGCCTCCTGCAGGATCCTCGCCTCGTACTCGTCCACCTTCCGGCGGATCCCGGCCGGATTGTCTCCTTCCACGGGGGTGTCGCCCTGTCTTGCCGGCGCTGGCCTCTCGGCGACGACCACGGCCGGCGCCTCCTCCTCCACGCCGCGCACCCAGGCCGGCAGATCCTCCTCATCGATCAGCGCCCCCCGCGCCATCACCACCGCCCGCTCGATCACGTTCCGCAGCTCGCGCACGTTGCCCGGCCACGCATACGCCCTGAACCGCTCGAGGACCGCGGGCGTCAGCCCCTTGACCTCCCGCGCGTTGGCCTCGTTGGCCCGCGCGAGGAACCTCCGCGAGAGCGGCTCGATCTCGTCCGTGCGCTCCCGGAGCGGCGGGATCTTGAGCACGACCGTGCTCAACCGGTAGAACAGATCGGACCGGAACGCCCCCGCGCTCACCATCGCCTCCAGATCCCGATGGGTCGCCGAGACGACGCGCACATCCACCGTGATCTCCCGGAGCGAGCCCACCCGGCACAGGGTCTGCGTCTCGAGCACCCGCAGCAGCGCGGCCTGCGCCGGCAGCGACAGCTCCCCGATCTCGTCGAGGAACACCGTACCTCCATCGGCCTCCTCGAACACCCCCTTCTGCTGCGTCGCCGCCCCCGTGAACGCCCCGCGCTCGTGCCCGAACAGCGTGCTCTCGACCAGCTCTCTCGGGATCGCCCCGCAGTTGACGCGCACCATGCGCTTGCCCCGCCGCGGCCCGCGCTCGTGCAGCGCCCGCGCGAGGACCTCCTTCCCCGTCCCCGTCTCGCCGTGCAGGATGACCGGCACCCGCGCCCCGGCCACCCGCTCCACCAGCGCCAGCACGTCGCGCATCGCCCGACCGGCGACGAGCGCCTCTTCCTCGAGCACCTGCCCGTCGGCGAACGCCCGGGTTCCCTCCACCTCCACGGGCCGCTCGGGCCCCGCGCGGCTCGCCGCGTCGCGGGACAGGCTGATCAGCGACTCCACCGTGCTCCCCGCGTCCGGGTAGGCCGCCACGCCGACCAGGAGCGGCCCCCGTCCTTTCCCCCGCAATGCGGCGATCCGCTGCGCCACGCGCGTCGCCTCCTCCGTCCCCAGCTCGGGCAGCAGCACCTGCGCCGCCTCGGGCCCGTAGGTCGCGATCCGATCGAAGGGCCGGATCGCCTCCCGCACCTCGGCGAGCCAGTCCTGAACGTGCGCTGTCCGGCCTCCCCCCCTCGCCGCGCGCACCACGAGCAGCGCGAAGGGCCGCCGGAACTCGCGCGCCCGCGCCGCCTCCTCGTCCACACGCCGCCGGAACCTCTCTTCGCCGTCAATCCCGAGCGACTCGCCCGTGGGCGCCAGCACGTGAACGCACGCGAGGGCGCTGCCCAGCATCACCTCGTCGCCGATCTCGATCCGGCTCCTGTCGACGCGCCGTCCGGCGATCCACGTTCCATTGCGCGAGCTCAGGTCCTCCACGGTGAGCCGATCGCCCTCGAGCGCGAACCGGGCGTGGCGCCGGGAGAGCGTGGGGTCGTCCACCTGCAGATCGGCCGGCGCCGCCCGCCCCACGACGAGCGGCGTGTCCGACGCGAGCAGCGCGACCTCCGTGCTGTACCGTGCCTGGACCACGACCGCGAGCCGCCGCCCCTCCTTCGCCTCGGCTGGCGGCGCGGGCGCCGACGGCATCGGTTGCGTCTCGATCGCATAGCGCATCGTCTCCCGACAAAGCTATCACAGCGCTCGCGGCGAGCTTCGCTATCGGCCGCGATCCGTGCCGCGATGTCCTTGAACGCCAGATCTCGGGCATAGCCCACCCCGCCCATGGCGATGTCGCCGCCGGGCGCGCCCATGCCCGTCTGGCCGCATGGATGAATCGCCTGGCATCGCCCCGCGCAGCCGCGCCCCTGCTCGGGCCGGCGCGACGGCGAGAGCGTCACGCCCAGGTCCGCCAATGCGCGCTGCACGCTGACGACAGCCTGCTGCGGATGACATGGATCCCTACTTCTTGGCTTCCTCTGGGCTGCTCGCCCCGGCGTCCACCCTCTGGAGGACGGCGAGGACCGCTCTCTCCAGCACGAGCTTCGACCTCAGGATCTCGCTCTCCGCGGCGCGCTCCCGGCCCTCGAGGACGATCGCGTCCGCGCCTCGAAAGTCGACGGTATGATAGGCGGAGTCGCCGCCCTCCTCGTGGACCACGAGGGTGTTGAAGTCGCCGCGCGTGATGTCACAGTCGATGTTCCACTGCGGGTGGCCATCGGGTCCCGGATCGGGATTCAGGTAAAGGCTGAGCTGGGGGAGCCTGAGGCACGGGTTGTTGTTGTACCTATTGGAGTAAGTACATCGCTCGCCCGACTCGAGGATGTAGCGCTTCACCCGGTCCAGGTTGCCCTTGCTGAGGATTTGCCGCTCCGAGGAAGGCATCGTCATGTTCATGCGGGTTGGCTGTCCCTGTGCGCAGGCGGCGAGCGACAGGATCAGCGTCGCCACCTTTACGATCGCCAAAGAACCGTTCATGAGCGCCCCGACGTCCTGGCGCTCACCGACGAGCGCCGCCTCCGCGACCTTGCACCGTATCACGTCGCCGCGGTCGAACGGGGGCGCGTCGAGAACACGGGCAGCGCTCGTGCGCCGCAGCGCCGAGCTAGCCCACAGGGCCCCCTCCGCCCGGGCCGAGCGCTGCCCGCAGCCTCGCCCCATCGAGCTCGGCGGACGGCAGCCACGCCAGGATGCCGTCGATGGCCCGCTCGATGGCGACGGGGTCGGCGCCGTCGCTGAGCATGTACTCCTCGGCGACGACCCGCCGTGGCACGCCGATCGCGAGGAGCGCCGCCGCGATGACGACCCCGGTCCGGTCTCTTCCTGACGTGCAGTGCACGTAGACCGGCCAGGCGAGCTCGGGGCTCGTGAGCACGGAGAGGGCCTCGCCGAGCCAGCTCCTCACCCGGCGCTGCCGCGTGTCGTAGTTCTCGACCCCATCGTCCGCGGGGACATGCACATACTCGACGTCCGCGAGGTGACCGGGATCGGGGCCGCGCCGGAGGTTCAGTATCGTACCGGGTGAGCCGAGATCGCTGGCCGTCGTCATGAGGTCGAACCGCCCGCCGCGGAGCAGTCGGCCAGGAGGGATCGGCGATACGTCGAACCAGAGGCCGAGGGCCTCGCCCACATCTCGATGGTTGGCCGGCCGGAACGTCGCGTTCATGCGCCGCCCTCTGTTCGGCCGGCAGGCTCGTCGCCCTTGGCGAGCTCCATCGGGCGCAGTGTACCCCGGGCGCCCCTGGCTCGTCACCCGCGCAGCCGGGTGGGCCGGCGGGCGATCTCAGTCCTTGCAGCAGAGCGTGCCGGCCGTCGTGTTGCCGACGCAGCCGCCGAAGTGCCGGCTCGTCGTGCCGCCGTCGTAGCCGCACCGCACCCAGTTGCAGCGGTTCCCCTCGGGATCGATCGTGTCGGGCGAGCACACCCGCATCGGCGTGTCGGCGCCGCAGCTCGTGCCGGCGGCCACGGCGCTGCAGCTCCCCGAGCCCGTGCCGGTGTAGCCGAGGTGATCGTCGGTCCAGTAGTGGTGCTTCGGCGCCTCGGCGTTCGTCGCGCCGTAGGTGTTCTTTTCGACGAACTCCTCGGCGCTGCACACGTGGTAGCCGGCCGCGCACAGGTCGGCGCGGTCCGAGAAGGTCACGCTGCCGGCGCAGCCGAACATCTCGTCGTCCCAGAAGCGCTGCACCCCCGTCACGAGCGCGGGGTCGTCCTTGCACCCGCCCGTGGTCCGCCGGTATGCGGGCTGGCTCGCCATCCAGCCGATCACGCTGTCGATCGCCCCCTTGGGGTCCGGCCCGCCGTTCGCGAACGAGAGATAGGCGATATCTATCTCGGGGTACACGCAGATCGTCGACCGCATGCCCGTGAGCGAGCCCGAGTGGCACATGCCGGTATACGTGATACCGCCCGCCGTCACGCGGGGCCCGGAGCCCCAGCCGTAGTTGTACGACGCATAGTCGAGCGCGTGGGTGTTCGTGATGGCCGGCGAGCTGTCGCGCAGGTGCAGGATGGCGTAGCGGGCCCAGTCGAGGATGTTGAACGCGAACCCGCCCGAGCCGGGCGACATGGCCCAGGGATCGACGTCGGGGTGGAGCACCGAGCGCGGCGCGCCCGCCGCGTTATGGCCCCAGACGAAATCGCCGGCGGCGAGGTAGGGGTGCGCGGGCTTGAAGAAGTAGGGGTTCCAGTACGCCTTCTGGGCCGCGGTCCCGGTGATCGAGCCGCTCTGCGCGAGGAAGAACGCCTGCGAGGGCAGGTAGGTCGCGTCCATCCCGTTCGGGGTGACGAGCTTCTGCTTCGCGTAGTCGACGAACGCCATGCCGGACCAGTGATCGATCACCGCCTGCGCGATGGTGAAGTTCCCGTTCTCGTAGTCGTAGACCCCGATGGGCGCGCTGCAATCGGCCAAAAAGCCCGTGGCGTTGCCGCCGACCCCGATGACGGGCCCCCGCAGGAACTCCTTCAGCACCTCCTGCCGGGTCTGGCTCTTCCAGCCGGGGCCGTAGTCGGGGTGGCTATAGAGCTTGTTGCCGTCCGCGCAGGCGATGCCCGAGCGGTGCGCGACGAGCTGCCGCAGCGTGACGTTCTTGCGCGCGGCGGGCCTGATGTACTCCTTACCCGGCGCGGTGGCCCACGGCAGCGCCTCGGCGAGCGTGGTGTCCCAGTCGAGCGACGGGTGCTCCTCGATGAGGATCGAGAGCAGGGTCGCGGTCATGCTCTTGGTGTTCGAGCCGATGTTGAAGATCATGTCCGTGGTCATCGGGGTCCTCTCGGGGAGCTTGGCGTAGCCGGACGCGCCGATCGCGACGATGTGCTTGCCCTTCACCACGGCGGCGATCATGCCGGGCGTGACCTTGCCCGCGCGCGGATAGCCGGCGTACTCGGCGAGCTTCCACGAGATGTCGTCGTGCGTGGCATTCAGGAGGGGCGGCGGGGAGGGCGCGACGTAATCGAGGTGCTCGGTCGCCTCGCTGACGCTCTCGGCGGACGCCGCCTGCGCAGCCCCGCTGTCGTTCCCGTCGCCGTCTTCCGGCGCCACGCAGCCGGCGAGCGAGGGAATGACGCCGAGACACGTGATGATGCATCGATTGAGGTTCATGGCTGCTTCCTTGTGGCGGGTGAATGAGGTCGCGCCGCGGGGGGGGGCGCCTGCCGGCGCGCGGCGGCGCGGCCGCGCGCCGGTCGACGTCAGAGCAACCGGCAGACCAGGCCGGGAGAGGCCGGAGATCGCGGCGATCCGGGGCGCGGTGTCACGCGGCCATGACAGCGCGCTGTCACGCTGGTACACCGCCGCGACAGCGCCCGCGCAGCAGCTCGGCGCAGCGCCCCACGAGCTGGCCGTCGCGGCGCGCCTGCGCTGGCCGCGGCGTTCACCGATCGGACGCGGGACGCGTGCTCACCGGCACGCCGGTCGCGACGTCGCTGCAGACGCGGGCCTGCCGCCGTGCTTGGCTCGGCGCATGGCGACGTGGGTGCGATCACCTCCTGGATGCGACCCGGAGCCGACGCCGTCGTGAGCTGCTCGGCGGGCTGCGCGCAGATCTGCGCATGGCGATGGACGGGTTCTGACCCGCTGTACCTCCGGAGAGTCGTCGGCTCCTCGGTCCGGCAGCTCGGCCTGAGGAGCTCAGGAGATCGTGACCAGGGCGAGGTTGGAGAGCTCGCTTGCGGCCGCCTGCTCGAAGGCAGGGCCAGGGGGAGGCGGCCGAGGCGATCGGCGTGGCGTTCCCGGCGGCGGCCGCCGGGCTCGATGAGGAGCGCCGCGCCGTCTAGAAGGATACCGCCTTCACCGCACGGCCAGCCGCCGGGAGCTGGCGCAAAGAACGCCTTCCAACGCTACTGCGGGAAGTCGGGCCGAGGGGCGAACCGCCATGACGCCGAAGGCGCCAAGAAACCAGGGAAGTAGAAGGGGGAAATGGATGGACAACCCTCCCCCTCTCTTCTTGGCGTCGTTGGCGCCATGGCGGTTCTTCTGCTGATCCGGGGCAACTTCTCGCAGGAATGCTAATCGGCCTTCATCCGCGATTTCCACCGGAGCGCCTCGGAGAGGACGCCGGCGACGGCGGCGAGCGCGTCATCTCCGCCGATGCGCGCGATGAGGGGCGCGAGCTGCTCCACGCCGCCCCAGCGGCTCAGGGTCGAGACGAGCGTGACGTCCTCCGCCGCGTCCCCGAGGCTCACGACGAACAGCCTTGCCGCCGTCGCGAGCGACATCCAGGGAGCGCAGCGCACCACGCTCTCCAGACCCTCGGTACCCCGGTCGTCGTGGTAGGCAGCGACGGCGCGCGCGGCCAGCGCGGGGCGCGACGGCTCGGGGGCGGCGAGACAGAGCGCCGCGAGGGCCATGATGCGCGCGGCCTCCGAGCCACCTCCGCCGCCGCTCTCGGCGATCGCCACCGCCGCCTCGAGCCCGAGCACCTGGATCGCCTCGGCCGCGTGATCGCACACGAGCCCCGCGGCGACCCACGGGGGATCCAGCGAGGCCACCGCGTCGCGCGCCGCTTGCACGAGGGAGCGGCCTCCCTCGGTCGCTGCGGCGCAGAGCAAGGGACGAGCGGCGAAGATCCCGCTGCCACAGCGCTCTCGGACGATGCCGAGCGCGCGTTCCGGAGCGCCGAGCTCGGCGAACCGCACGGCCAGCGTGGAGACGGGCGGGAGGGCCTCGTCCAGCAGCCTGGAGAGCTCCGCCAGCCCGAGGAAGGGAAGGAGGGCCGCGGCGCACGCGTCGGTGTCGTGCCTCTCGGCGCCCTCCTCGTGGTCGGCAAAGAACGCATCCAGGGACATCGAGACAGCGCGGGCCCGCTCCTCCTCGGGCAGCACGGGCAAGAGGGGCGCCAGCGCGTTCGCTCGGGACGCCGGAGGAAGAGCCACCGCCGCGCGGAAGAGGGCGAGCGCCTGGTGCCGCCCCATCCCCTCCACCGTGGCGAGCCGCGCGAGCGCCTGCCCCGGCCTCGCGCTCGACAGCGCGCGCTCGACGGCTTGCTGGACGAGCGCTTCCGCCTCGGAGCGCGGCAGGAAGTCGGCGGCCGTGAGCCACGCGCTCGAGGTGCTGTCGGGACCTCCTTCCGCGCGCCACGTGGCCGAGACCGCCCACCGCGCGAACGTCGACGCCTCGTCGCCCGATCCAGCGCGCGCCGCGCTGAGCAATGCGAGCGCATCTTCCCAGCCATCACCGCGCCATGCCGCGCCGGTCCGCCTCACGACGTCGAGCGCCCGCGCCTCGATGTCGCCGCGCCGCGAGGGAGAGGCGCGCGCCGCGAGCGCGAAGAGCGAGACGACGAGCGCCCGCTCCGTGTCGTTCCACGCCCCCTCGTCGGCCCGGTCGGCTCCAGGAGGCCACGCGCGGTGCAGCGTCGCGAGCGCGCCCTGCGCGAGCGCGACCCGCACGAAGCTCGACATCGTGTCGGGCGGGGTCTCCACGGCGTCGGAGGCGAAAAGCGGCGCCGACACCGCGCGTCGCACGCGTCCCAGCTCGGCGCGGCGCGCAGCGAGATCCTCGCGCGAGCGCGGCCATGCCCACCGCGGTGCGCAGAGCGGAAGGAGATCGGCGCGCGGTGCGCCGGAGGAGACGAGGTGATCGCCGGCGTACCGGCGGAGGTAGGTGCCCCCGCCCCGCTCGCCCGTGTCGACGCTCTCCCAGGTGCGAACGAGCGATCGGGCAGCCTCGGCGAACCGCTGCTCAGCGAGCGCGACGTGCTCCGGGTGCGCGGCCACCCAGGCGGCGCGCAGGGTCTCATGACGAAAGCGAGCCTGGTGACCGTCTTCATGCCACTCCAGGATCGGCTCGACGGCCTCGCGGTGCGCGTCGAGCCAACCGGTCGCCTCGGCGACCTGCGCGCCGAGGAGCGGCGCCAGCTCGGCCGCGTCGAGCGGCGCGAAGGCGCACGCGAGCGTCGTCACGAGCGCTTCCAGCGGGGCCGCGCCGCGATCGCGGAGCGTCCTCGCGATCGCGTCCACGTAGGCGCGTGGACCAGGACCGTCGACCGCCGCCCAGGCGAGAGGGCCGCGGAGGGATGGATCGACCTCCTCCAGGCGGAATCCGTCGACCGAAACATACGTCACCTGCGCGGCGCGGAGACCCAGCCGCTCCGCCCACCGCTCGGCGACGTCGCGCGTGCCGGAGACCGCCACCAGCACACGCGCGGCGGGGCCTGGCTCGTCCAGCACCGAACGGCGAGGGTCGTCCGGCCAGTCCACACAGTCGTCAGGCGCGATCAAGCCGATCAAGAGCTGCGGCTGGTCGTCCTCGCCGTCCCAGTTCGTGATGCGGTTCACGAGGCTGGCGCGGACGCCGAAATGAAACTCGTCAAATCCCGTACCTTCGGGCCATGGGCCGGCTGAGAGCCGCGCGAGCACCTCTTCTTCGAAGGCCGCGCCGAACACGCGCCCGGCGTGGACGAGGAGCTTCAGGGTGCCAGCACCCGTGATCGAGCGAAAGAAGCGTTCAACGACCGTGCTCTTCCCTGCGCCGGCGGGACCATGGACGACGCACGCCGACGGGCGCCCCGCTTCGTGCCAGGATCTCAGCGCTTCGAACGCCCGGGACTGGCCTTCACCAAAGAAACGTCGCTCCATCGAGCTCTCCTCAACACGGGGATGATCTGTCATCTTCGCCGGTACTTCCCGAACTTGCCGCGCTTTCCTCCCTCGCCGACCACCGCGTGGCTGATTTCGAGATCCGCGAACATCTGCTGACAAAGGTCGCAAGGGTTGACGCGGTTGCCGCCTTTACTCTGAAATGTCTCGATCGAGATGTTGGGGTCGTCGAATTTGGCCTTGAGCCGGCGGTTCACTTCCGCTTCCTTTTGCTCGCTGGTCATCGGAACGAACGGCTGCCTCCTGGTCCCCCTCTTCTTGGCGGCGTTCTGCTCACTTTCGACCTCGGCGACGATGTCGTTCTTCATGCGCTGGAGCGCCTGGGTCTCGGCGCAAGAGTTCTTGTGGTAGTCGTGCGGGATCTGCCCGCCCGCTTCTGGCCTCTTGTTTCTCGCTTCGTCGATGTTGTATCCTTCGTACAGCACCGTCGCCGGCCGCGTGCTGTTGTCGACGATGCGCGTATAGACGAGCCCCCACGGGTCCCCGTAGCCGAACGGATCGTTCCTGGCGTAAGCGAACGGGTTGAGCCCGCCGAGCGGCTCCACCGGATCCGGCGAGATGTACCGGCCGAGCGCCGGGTCGTAGTAGCGGTAGCGGTTGTAGTGGAGCCCCGTCTCCGCGTCGGCGTAGTGCCCCAGGAACCTGAGCGGCGTCGCCGCCCGCGCGCCCTCGCGCATCGCGGCTTCGCCCCACGCCGTCCTCGTGATCTCGGCGAGGATCTGGCCGTCGCCGCCGAGGAGCCGCTCCGGGAATCCGGCCAGGTCGTTGACATAGTAGACCCACGGGCCCTCGCGGGTCTCGCCGCCGCGCCGGACGATCTCCCGGTGCCCAAGCGGCTCGCCGTCTTCATCGAAGCAATACCGCCGCTCGAACCTCACCTCGTCAGCGTGGGTGACCTCGTGCAGCAGGGTGCTCCCGTGCCAGTAGAACCGTGTGCGCCGGAGGAGCTGCCGGCTTCCGTCGGCCCCTCTCTGATAGACCTCCTTCTTCAGCCGCCGCGCGAACGCGTCGTACGCGAACGCGATCACGCTCCCGTCCGGCAAGACGACCTCGGACAGCGTGCCCGCCTCTGCCCACCTGTACGACGTGACGCGCTCGCCCGCATCGGTCCGCGCGCGCCGCTCGGTGAGCCTGCTGCGCTCGTCCCAGACGAGCGCTGTCGCGCCCGCGCGCGCGAGCAGATCGCCGCCGCCGTAGTCCCGGCTCGCGCCCGTCCCGGCGGCGTCGTGCACGTTGCCCGCCGGATCGTAGGCGAAGAGCTCGCCGCGCGCGCCCTCCGGCACCACCGCGACGAGCTGTCCGAGCGCGTCGTGCTGGTAGCGGGTCCACCCATAGCGCGCGTCCCACAGGGCCGCGAGCTCGGAGGACGCGCTGTACTCCATCCGCTGATGGATCGTCGTCGCAGGCTCAAGCGCGCCCGTCCACGCGGGCTCCCCCGGGCGCCCCCGCCGCTCCAGCGCCGGCGACGTGACCTGCCTCTCGGCCAGCCTGCCCGCGAGATCGTAGCGCAGCAGCACGCGCCCGCCGCGTGAGAGCGCGCGCTCGATCTCGCGCCCGGCAAGATCGAGCCGCACCGCCATCTCCTCGGCCTCGTCGAGCCGCAGCATGAAGGTGCGACCCGCATAATTCCGGCGCCATTCCGCGGTGTGACCGAGCGACGTCCGGAGGCGCACGGGAAGGCCGATGGCGTCGTGCTCGACCTGGACCTCGAACACCTCGCCGTCGACGATCTGCCGCTCCTTGACGATCGCGCCCGCGGCGTTGCGCACGAGCTCCACCCTCCCGCACGCGGTCTCGGCGGCCAGCACGTCGCCCCTGAAGTCGTGCTCGAACGTCTCCTCGGTCCCGTCGGCGCGCGTCCGCTTCACGATGCGCCCGAGGAGGTCGCGCTCGAGAAAGACCGCGTGGCCGCTCGCGAACGACACGCGCACGACGCGTCCCGCGAGATCGTGATCGTAGCGGATCTCGCGGCCGTCGAAGGTGCGCTCGTGCTGCTTCAGCCCGGTCGGCCCGAGCTTGAACGAGTACGTCTCCCCCCGCGCGTTGACGATGCGAACGAGCCGCTCCTTGCGGTCATAACGCAACCGGACCGTGCTCCCGTCGGGCAGCCGCGCCTCGGCGAGCGAGCCGGTGCCGCCCCGAACGAGGACGGTCCGCCGTCCTCCGGGATCGATCTCCTCGATCACATTGCCCAGGCCGTCGTGAGCGAACCGCCAGATCTGCCCGCCCGGCTCTTCCATGGACACGAGTAGCCCTTTGTTGCTGTACCTGTAGGAGGTGACCGCGCCGCTCTCGTCGCGGACCGATGTGCAGCGCCCGAGCTCATCGTATGTCGCTTGCCAGAGCACGACGCCGCGCTCGTCCGAAGCCTCGACGGCGTTGGCGTGGTCGTCGTGGCGATAACGCCGGCCCCGCCCGTTGGGGGCCATCGTCTGCAGGGGCAGCCCGCGCGCGTCGTAGCGCAGCTCGAACAGCGCGCCGGTGGGATCCTTGAGGAGGACCGAGTCCTTCGTGTACTCGACGACCGTCTCGCCGCCGTCCGGATCGACGACCCGGGTGATGTCTCCGTTCGGCAGGCGCTCGATGCGCGTCTCCTGGCCGAGCGCGTCGATCACGCGCGTCTCGTTGCCGAACAGGTCGCGCTCCCAGCGCGTGGTCGCGCCCATCGCGTCCGTGTACGACGTCAGGTGCCCGCGCGCATCGTAGGTCCGGGTGAAGACGCGCCCGTTCGCCACCGCCTTGTCGGCCTTGCCGTGCGCGTTGCCGAAGTACCGGAACACGCACGCGGCGTCGGCGACCTCGCTGTAGCCGTCAGGGCCGTAGTCGATCTTGACGTGGTGGATCCCCTTGGCCCTGGTGTGCCCGTCCGCGAGGAGCTCGGGCAGGTCGTCCGCGAGGCACGGATCGACGCCGCTCTCATGCTCACCCCACGTCTCGATGCCGCGCCCCTCTCGATCGTAGCGAAAGAAGAAGACCAGGCCTGTCGGCAGGCGGTACGACGTGAGCCGATGGGCGTCGTCGTACGAGTACGCCGTCGCGTGACCGTCCGCGTCGGTGACCTTGGCGAGATTCCCTGCTGGATCGTGCTCGTAGGTCGCGGCGCGCACGACCCTTCCGGAGACGCACACGATCTCGTGCGCCGCGATCCGCCCCTCGCGTGTCGTCAGGACACGAACTGTCCGGCCAACGGAGTCAACGATGCGCGAGAGCGATGCCCCCTCGTAGTGGAGCTGGATCCGGTTCCCGGCGCGATCCTCGATCGCCGCGAGGCGGAAGCGCCGGCGCGCCGGGTCGCCGAGATCCGGCTCGAAGATTCGCCGCGTACCGTCGGGCAGGTCGAGCGCGAACCCCTCCTCGTGCCGGTGGAGCACCCATCCGTGCGGTCCGATCACGCCCGTGTCCCGCTCGACGACGCCGAAGGACACGTCAAGGCCGTCTTCCGTCCAGACCTTCGCGCCGCCGCCGCGGCGCAGCTCCACCTCCCAGGCGAAGCTGTGCGTCCAGCCGTGGCCGAGGCCGATATCCCGTTCCCGGCTGGTCGAGGAATACGAGCGCGCGAGCTCGAGCGGTAGCGGGCCTGGAAGATCGAGGTCCACGACGGGCGCGGTGAAGACGCGGCCGGTGATCACGTCGATGGGATCTCCGTGGGACGCCGCGCCGCTGCTGTTGCCGCCGTGGTGCTGGGGGCATCCGCCGCCGTCCTTCCCGGGGGAACCGCAGGCGCTCTTCCCGCCGCCGCCGGCGCCGCTGCCTCCGTTCTTTCCGTCGGAGCCCTGGCCGTTCTTCGACCCGTTGCCGCCGCGCGCCCCGCTCCCGCCTCCTCCCCCTCCTCCGCCCATCACGAAGACGCCGGGGTTCATGCCGGGGATGGCGGGGATGTTCGGGACCGGGGCGGTACGGGCCATGCGCCGAGGATACGCCAGCGGAACGCGCGTGCGGAGCGGCTGCGGCAGGAGGGGCTGTGGGAAAACCCGGGGCGGGTTGCTGGTCGCCCTGGTCGCGCGATGCGACGGCGGCGGGGTCGGCGGCGACCGGCTCAACAGGGGTTCAGCACCATCGCGGCGGGCAGGTCACTCGGCGTGACCCCTTGAGGGAGGTGCCCGGAATTGAAGAGGTGGACGCGGTTGCTCCGGCCCCTGCGGACCTCACGCAGGAGCTGGCGCGCCCCTTGAGGATTCAGCATGCCTGCAATCCCCCGAGAGACCCCCCGATGCCCTCTGTCACCCATGAAGCCCTGGTGGAGCTGTTCAAGAACCGGCCGACGCTCGCCGCCGAGATGCTCCAGGACGCGCTCGGCCAGCCGGTACCGGCCTTCACGGAGGCGCGCGTCGTGTCCTCCGACCTCACCGAGATCCAGCCCTCGGACCGGCGCGCGGATGTGATCGTCGTGCTGCTTGTTGGCGAGCGGCAGCGGCCCGCGATGGCCATCGTCGTCGAGGTCCAGCTCGGCGTGGACCCGGAAAAGCCGTATTCCTGGCCCGTGTACGTCACCCAGACGCGCGCCCGCCACCGCTGCCCGACGCGGTTGCTGGTCGTGACGATCGACGCCGAGATCGCGCGGTGGTGTGCGCGGCCGATCGACACCGGCCACCCCGGCTGGACGCTGACCCCGCTGGTGCTGGGGCCCGAGGGCGTCCCGGTCGTCACCGACGCCGCGCAGGCGACCGCGGCGCCCGAGGTGGTCGTGCTCTCGGCGATGGCGCACGGCCGGGGTGAGGCGGCCGAGGCGATCGGCGTGGCGTTCCTGGCGGCGGCCGCCGGGCTCGATGAGGAGCGCCGCGCCGTCTACGGGGACCTGGTGCTATCCTCGCTGAACGCAGCGGCGAGGCGGACGTTGGAGGCGATCATGAAGAGCGGTTACGAGTTTCAGAGCGAATTCGCGCGCAGCTACGTGGCGAAGGGCATGGAGAAGGGGATGGAGAAGGGCCGGGAGGAGGGGCGGCTGGCGGGGCTCCTCGAAGGCAAGGCGCAGGACGTGCTCGCCGTCCTGGAGGCCCGCGGGCTGGAGGTCCCGGCCGAGGTCCGGGAGCGCGTCCTCGCGAGCACGGACCTCGCCGAGCTGGACCGCTGGATCCGACGCGCTGCCTCCGTCGGCGACGCCAGGGAGCTGCTCGCGACGGCCGGCTCCTGAGCGCGCACGGCCTCGGGGAGCGGCCGTGCAGCCGGGCGGCACGGCCACGCGCCGACCTCGTGGCGCCCGGCGCGCCGGCGCCTGGCATCGATGTCCCACAGGTCGCGCCGGAGAGCACCCCTGCGCGGGTGAGGCGAGGGGAGCGCCGCGGGCTGAGCGCCGAGGAGCTCGCGCGGCGCGAGGGGTACAAGCCGAAGCCGCTGTACTGGTGGCGCCGGAAGCTGCGGATTGACGGCCCCTCGTCGAGACGCGCTCCGGGCTTGCACGGCAGGTGACGAGGCGATCAATGCTGATTTTGCGGCAAACCGTCCGTGATGTCGTAGTAGTCGCCCTTGTCGGCCACGTGAATGTGAATCCTCAGCCTGGTATCGGTGGGCGCGTCGAACGCGCCCATCGCGACGCCGATCCAGTCATGCTTGCTCTGGTCGATTGGGTCCCAGAAGAGCGAAGAGCCGCACGAAGAACAGAAGCCTCGTCGCGCCTTTTCGGAAGATCGGAACCAGGTGAGATTGTCGGCGCCGCGGATCGTCAAGGCAGCGCGAGGGACGTCCGTGGACGCGAAGAAATGACCCGAGTGCTTGCGGCACGGGGAGCAATGGCAAGCATCGGGCGGGGGCAGAGCGCAGGCAACCTCGAAGCTCACGGCTCCGCAAAGACATGATCCCTTGTGCACGGCTCTCTCCTTCTCCGCCCTGTCGGGCCGATCGACCATGGACAGCCAATCGGCGACCTCCCGCAGCACCTCTGTGTCGGGCCCCGGCGGCAGCGCTTCGTACTCCGAGATCGAGCCGGTCCCCGCCCGCTGGAAGAGGTGGTTGTGGTCGGGAAACAGCCGCACGGTGGCGTGCCGGCGGCCGGCTGTCATCCGGCGACACGCGTCCGCGTTGTCCCCCCCCGGCACCTGGACGTCCTTGCCGCCGTAGACGGCGAGCGACCGTCGATCGAGCCGGCCGAGGATCTCGGCCGGCTCCTGTCGCAACAGCGAACGATACGCCGGCGCGCCGACCACTCCGGCCATGACCCGCGCGTTCTCGTCGACAGCCGCGTCGTCGACGGCCGGCAGGTCCGGCCACGACCGCAGGTACTCTCGGATCACTCGCTCGATCTCTGGCCGAACGGCCGCCGACACCCGGCTCGACCGGGCCAGCGCGAACACCCGCTCGTTCATGCGACGCTCGTGCTCGATCTGAGCCGACGTCGCGCCGGCCTCCGCCGAGAGCGTGCGCGCCTGCTCATGCAGGATCCGCTCGATCGGCACGGCCGGCCCGGCGAGCATGACGACCGCCGATGCCTCGGTCTGCGGCGCGGCGGCGGCGGCGATCAACCCTCCCTCACTGTGCCCGAGGAGCGCGATCCGTTCCGCATCGACGGCCGGGTGGCTCGCAAGCCACCGGCAGGTGGCGACAACATCCGCGACAGCGCCAACGAAGTCCTGCTCACCCGCGTCACCCGTCGAGCCACCAACCCCGCGATCGTCACAGCGGAGGACGACGTACCCGCGGGCGGCAAAGTACTCAGCGATAACCCGAAAGGGGGTCTGACCGCACACCGTCTCGTCCCGGTCGTTGGCCCCGGAACCGGAGACCAGGAGCAGACACGGGCGCGGGCCCGCCCCCGCAGGGGCGAGGAGGGTTCCCGCGAGGACGGCCTGCGCTACCGGGACTCGGACATCTTCGGAGCATACATGACGGTCGGAGCCGATGGTCATGCCCGGCAGGATGCCATCCCCGCAGCGCTCAAGGAAGTCGAGGATCGGTCGCAGAGGCACGGATCGGGCGGAGCGAACGCGACCGCGTCCTCCGCGAACAGCGTCGCCACGTCGTCCAGGATGTCCGCGTAACCGGGCAACTCCTTGCGCAGCGCCGCGGCCTGCTCGGGCTTGAGCGGCGGCGAGAGCGTCACCCCCAGCCTGTCCGCCGGCTCACGGGTGCTCGGCGGCCCCGCCGGCCGGGTGCTGCTCGGCGCCGCGGTGGGGTTGAAGCTCTTCTCTCTTCGTCGTCGTTCGGGGGGCCATGGAGTCCTCCTGGCGGGTTCAAGGTCGAGGATGGCTTCGTCAGGGTGGAATGATGGGCCGGCCATCATTCCATGCTGGAACGGCCATCGCCGAAGCCTGCGGGGGCAACCCCGGAGTATGGCCCGGCCAACCTCCAGCACGGGTTCAGCAACATCGCGGCGGGCAGGTCACTCGGAATCCGGCCCGCGAGCTCGGCTACCGTGGGGGTTCGTCGGGCCTGGGAGACCACGGGTCACGCAGGCTCACCCGCGCAGCATGACGCCCGGCGGGCCAACGACTGCCGGTCTGCCGCGGCGCGCGGCGCAGCCGGCAGCAGCCGCTTGTTCGGCGCCACAGGTCGCTTCGCCGTCATGGTGATACACGAGGGGTGTCCGCCGGCGCGCATGGCCTGTGCTCGCGCAGCCGCTCGAGTGCATGATGCGCGTCGAGTCGCTGCTTCGCAGTCCTGATATCAGCCATCGAGCCTGATGCAGAAGCAGTACACGAACTCCTGCTCCGAGCCCCAGGGGGTCGTGTGAACCTCGCGCATGCTGTCCACCTTGAGGAACATGGCGCCGAACTCGCCGTGCAGCGCATCCGCGTCGTAGCGAACGACGTCGAGCCCGCTGCATCGCTCCGGGCCCTCCGGCCCAAACGTCGCCACGATGACGTGCCCGCCCGGCCTCACCGAACGCGTGACGTTCGCCACATAGCGCCGACGCGCCTCGCGGTCGGTGAGGAAATGAAACACCGCGCGATCGTGCCAGATATCGAACTGCGCCTCCGGCAACGCCGAGGTAGTGATATCGGCAGCAAGCCACGTGACGTCGGCCGCTCGCGGACCAAGGCGCTCCCTCGCCACCGCGAGGGCCTGCTCCGACAGGTCGAGGACCGTCACGGCCCCATAGCCGCGATCTACGAGGTCGTCCACGAGCGTGCTCGCGCCGCCGCCCACGTCGATGATGCGCGCGTCGCGAGCTCCGGCGGCGCGCTCGATGAGCTCGAGCGATCGGTCGAGGTGCGGCGCGTACCAGCTGACGCCCGTTGCCGGCTTCGTGACGTAGACCTGCTCCCAATGCTGTTTGCTCGACACGGCGTTCGTGCTCCTCTCGTTGATGCCTCGATCCTACCACGGGCTGCGCCTGGCCCTCGCTGTAGTCCGCCATCGAGGAGGGGCGACCGTCATGGCTCTGCGTTCTTCTGGAGGACGATCTCGGCTGCGGCTCGAAGCTCGTCCTCCGGCGTCGTCAGCAGATCCGCCACGGCGGCCCGCGCCAGCTCTTCGGGCTGCAAGCCGAGGCTCTTTGCGCGCTCCTGGAGGCGGTCGGCCTGCGCGGGCGACAGGTCGGGGGCGAGCTTCATCGGGCGCAGTGTGCCTCGGGCGACCCTGGCCGTCAGCCGGCACAGGGGTGGCCCGGCGAGCGATGAGCCCGGCGGAGAGAGGCGGCTCCATCCGTCCCCGCGAGCGCAGCGGCCGATGGGGTAACGGAGGCTGGAGAGAGAGGAAGATTCCGCTGCTGCGGGCAACGGGGCAGCTCGTGTGGTGCTATCCTCGCTGAACGCAGCGGCGAGGCGGACGTTGGAGGCGATCATGAAGAGCGGTTACGAGTTTCAAAGCGAATTCGCGCGCAGCTACGTGGCGAAAGGCATGGAGAAGGGCCGGCAGGCAGGGCTCCTCGAAGCCAAGGCGCAGGACGTGCTCGCCTTCCTCGAGGCCCGCGGGCTCGAGGTCCCTGCCGAGGTCCGGGAGCGCGTCCTCGCGAGCACGGACCTCGCCGAGCTGGACCGCTGGATCCGGCGCGCTGCCTCCGTCGGCGACGCCAGGGAGCTGCTCGCGACGACCGGCTCCTGAGCGCACACGGCCGCGGGGAGCGGTCGAGCGGCCGGGCGGCACGGCCACGGGCCGACCTCGTGGCGCCCGGCGCGCCGTCTCCTGGCATCGTCGACCCTGGCGAGCGCCGGAGGAGGCCGTGTCCATGGCGATGGCTGGGCGGTTCCTTGCGCTCCACCGGGGTAGCCATCACGAACGCGCATCGACGGGAGAGGACGCGCCGCGCTTCGCCGCCCATCGCAGCAGCGCGTCCAGCGCCGGACAGAGCGCTTGTCCCCACTCGGTGAGCCCGTACTCGACCCGGGGCGGCACCTCGGGGTGCGTGACGCGCCAGATCATCCCGTCGCGCTCCATCTGCCGGAGTTGCTGGATCAGCATCTTCTGCGAGACGCCAGGGATGGCGCGTTCGAGCTCCGAGAAGCGCTGCACCTTCCCTCCGAAGAGGCGAAAAAGGATCACCAGCTTCCAGCGCCCCTTGACGAGCTGGAGGGCCTGCTCGACACGCTCGGCGGCGATCTCGGGGGTCGCCGGCTCGTCGTACTCACCTTCGGGTGCGTACCCCACCTTTTTGTGCGTTCTTGCCACCCGATGAGCCTAGCCCAACTTTGGGTGCAAGGGGCCCACGTGACGGGCCTCCGGTCATCGCCCCACAGGAGGAATCATCGCCCATGCAAGTACCCGAACCGCTCGCAGGGTACGTCGCCGCGCAGAACGCGCGAAGCGTCGATGCCATGCTCGCCTGCTTCACCGACGACGCCGTCGTCCGTGACGAACGCCGCGAGTATCGCGGCACCTCGTCCATTCGGGGGTGGATGGAAGAGACCACCGCGAAGTACAATCCCACGCTGGAGGTGCTCGACGTCCGCACCGCGAGCCAGCAGGTGCTCCTCCGCGTCGCCGTCTCCGGCACGTTCCCGGGGAGCCCGATCCGGCTTCGCTACGACTTCACGCTGGATCGAGATCGGATCGCGCGCCTGGAGATTGACGGATGAACGCGCCCCGAAGATTCTCGATCGATCCCGAGGAGCTCGCCGGCAAGCGCGTGCTCGTCACAGGCGGCACCAAGGGGGCGGGCGAGGCCATCGTCCGCCGCCTCGGAGCTGGGGGCGCCGTGACGGTGACCACGGCGCGCTCTGCGCTCCCGGCAGGCCAGTCGCCGAACGTCTTCGTACAGGCCGACCTCGCCACGGTAGCGGGTGTGGACGCCGTCGCCCGCACGGTTCTGGGCGAGCTTGGCGGGATCGACATCCTGGTCCACAACCTCGGCGGCTCCTCTGCACCGGGCGGCGGCTTTGCGTCGCTCACCGACGACATCTGGCACGACGAGCTATCGCTCAACCTCATGGCCGCCGTGCGTCTCGATCGCGCGCTCCTCCCGCACATGATCGCGCGAGGCTCGGGGGTCGTCCTCCACGTTTCGTCCATTCAGCGTCGGCTCCCGCTCCACGACTCGACGATCGCGTACGCGTCCGCGAAAGCCGCGCTGTCCACGTACAGCAAGGCGCTCTCCAAGGAGCTGGGGCCGAAGGGCGTCCGCGTGAACTCGATCGCCCCGGGATGGATCCGCACGACGGCAGCCGACGCGATGGTGAAGCGCCTTGCCGAACACGCCGGCACAGATGACGACACGGCCCGGCAGGGCATCATGGACGCGCTCGGTGGTATTCCCATCGGGCGTCCCGCATGGCCCGAAGAGGTCGCGGAGCTCGTCGCGTTCCTTGCCTCCGACAGGGCGGCGTCCATCCATGGGAGCGAGTACCTGATCGACGGGGGCACCGTGCCCACCGTTTGACGGCCAATACCGGGCCCACCGCGGTGCAACGCCCGCTCGCCGGACGCCTTGCCGGTCCGCCGCTGCGCGAAGCGTCGTGTCCTCCGACCTCACCGAAAACCTGCCCTCGGACCGGCGCGCGGACGTCATCGCGACACGGGCCACCCCGGCTGGACGCTGACCCCGCTGGTGCTATGGAGAGACGACCCTTCCCCTCTCTTCTTGGCGTCGTTGGCGCCATGGCGGTTCTTCGGCTGATCCGTGGCAACTTCCCGCAGTCGTGCTAATCGGCCTTCATCCGCGATTTCCCCCGGAGCGCCGCGGAGAGGACGACGGCGACGGCGGCGAGCGCGTCATCTCCGCCGATGCGCGCGATGAGGGGCGCGAGCTGCTCCACGCCGCCCCAGCGGCTCAGGGTCTCGACACCGGCCACCCCGGCTCGACGCTGACCCCGCTGGTGCTCCCACAACCACCCCAGCGGCGACCCGACCCCAACCCGTGAGGACGAAGCGATGACCCTGGAGCTGCGCCACCTCTCCGCGGAGCTGCACCTGCCCCTCACCGCCCACGTCATCGTCACGCCCAGCGGCCGCTACGCCGCCGTCCACGAGTAGGCCATCGCGGCGCGCAGCGCCGCTGCGGCGGGGCGCTGCGCCCCCGCGCCCTGCGCGTCCAGCAGCCCGCCTCCAGCGCACCACCCCGGCCGGGAGCTCCGCAGGCCTCCGGCAGCGGCACGACCGGCAGCGGCACGAGAGCTGGGGCACGTGGAGCCACCGTGCGACCCGACCCAGGGCACCGCATCGAGGTCGCCCCGCCTCCACGCGCCGACTCCGGCGACCGCCGGCGTCCCCACCGGGGCGCGGCACGTGAGCCCGGCGCACGACCTCGGGCGGCGTGGGACGGCGTTCGCCCCGGCTGGGGGCATGCGCGCGTGGGCGTGGTAGGGTCGGCCATGAGCACCGGCCCGCGGCCGCGCAACCTGGATCCCGCTCGCAACGCACCGGAGGTCGAGGCCGCGTTTGAGGCGGTGCCGCCCGAGCAAGTGGCGGAGATCCTCGACGGGGAGCTCTTCACCTTTCCGCGGCCCGCCGCCCCCACACGCGGAGCGCATCACGCCTCGGGATGAAGCTCGGCAGCGCCTTCGACCTCGGCGACGGCGGGCCCGGCGGCTGGGTGCTCCTGCATGGGCCGGAGCTCCACCTCGGATCGCGGCCCGACAAGGTGGTGCCCGATCTCGCCGGGTGGAAGCGGGAGCGCATGCCCGAGGCCCTCGGGGACGAGGACACACCGGCGCACTACGACGTCCCTCCGGACTGGGCGTGTGAGGTGATCTCGCCGCGCACCGAGCGCGTCGACCGAGGGAAGAAGATGCGGATCTACCGGCGCGACGGGGCGGGGCACGTGTGGCTGCTCAGCCCCTTGCTGCGGACGCTGGAGGTCTACCGGCTCGAGGGCGGGCGGTGGGTGCTCCTCGAGACCTACGAAGAGGACGTGAAGGTGAGGGCCGAGCCGTTCGACGCGGTGGAGCTCGATCTGGCGGCGATCTGGACCCGATGACCGATCGCAGGCCAGCGCGCCCGTCGGAAGTGGACATCGATCGAGGCTCGGCTTCCTGGCGGGTTCAAGGTCGATGATGGCTTCGTCAGCATGGAATGATGGGTCGGCCACCCTTCCATCCTGGAACGGCCATCGTCGAAGCCTGCGGGGTCAACCCCGGAGCATGGCCCGGCCAACCTCCAGCACGGGTTCGCTGTCCCACGTAGAAGCCGCCTCGCGCGCCTACGGGCCGACTCCGCGGAGCTCGCGGAGGCGCGGGCTCTGCCCCTCAGGTCTTGTCCGTTCCGCCTGACGGATCCATCAAGTCATCCACGAACCGGCGCATCAGGCGCACCAGGTCGCTGAGGTCTTCCTCACTCCACCTGGCGAGGATGGGGGCCGCAAGTCTCTGACGCGCGGCGTCCAAGGCGTCCGTCATCTGCCGCCCCTTGTCGGTGATCACCGCCTCGTGGACGCGACGATCGGCCGGGCTCGGTCGGCGCTCGATCAGCCCCAGGCTCTCGAGCTTCGCGACCTGGCGGCTGACGGTCGTGTAGTCGCGCCCGGCTCGCTCCGAGAGCTCGACCACGCCGATCGGCCCGAAGCGCTCGATCCCCACCAGCAGCCGAAAGAGGGCTTGATCCAGGGAGACCCCCGCCTCCGCGAGCAGCGCCTGATCGCGCTGCGGCTGATTCATGACCGCGACCAGATCGACCATGGCTCCGTGGAGCTCGCGGAGCTTCTTCTTTGCAATCCGTGTATTTTGCACAAATTCTCTTGACGCTTCGGAAGGCGTGACTATATGCATAGTACACATATCAACAACGCAGTCCACCAGTAAAGCGGAGCGCGCAGTGGAATCTAAATTTTCGACGGATGTCCTGATCGTCGGCGCAGGTGCTACTGGGTTGACCCTGGCCATCGAGCTCGCCCGTCGGGGCGTTGCGTTCCGGCTCATCGAGAGGCTGGACGGGCCGTTTCGCGGCTCGCGCGGCAAAGGGATCCAGCCGCGCAGCCAGGAGGTGTTCGAGGATCTGGGCATCCTCGACCGCGTCGTCGCGGCCGGCGGCCTGTACCCACCCCCGCGGGACTATCGCGACGACGGAGGCTACGAGGAGTCGCAGATCCAGGAGCCTCATGACCCGACGCCTGGCGAGCCCTATCGCCTGCCGCTCCTCGTGCCCCAGTACCTGACCGAAGCCGCGATGCGCGAGCGTCTGGCGGAGCTCGGGAGCTGCCCGGAGCTCGGCCGCGAGCTGAAGAGCTTCGAGCAGGATCGCGAGGGCGTCAACGCCCGCATCGCTGGCCCGACGGGCGAGGAGACCGTCCGCGTCCGCTACCTCGTCGGAGCGGACGGCGGCCGCAGCGTCGTGCGGCACGCGCTCGCGATCGGCTTTCCCGGCAAGACCCTGGGGGTGCGCGCCGTCGTCGCCGACGTGGTCCTGGAGGGGCTCAGCAGGGCCGCCTGGCATCGCTTCAACAAAGAGTCGATGGAAAAGCACATATCGCTGTGTCCGCTCGCCGGCACCGACATGTTCCAGTTGCAGGCGCCGATTCCTCCGGAGGGCGATGTGGATCTCTCCGCGGAAGGCCTCACGGCGATGGTCGCGGGCCGCACGGGCCGAGGCGACATCGTGGTCCGTTCGGTCTCCTGGGCCTCCGCCTACACCATGAACGCGCGCCTCGCCGACCGTTACCGAGACGGGCGCGTCTTCCTCGCCGGCGATGCCGCGCATGTCCACCCGCCGACGGGTGGTCAGGGCCTCAACACGAGCGTGCAGGATGCCTACAACCTCGGCTGGAAGCTCGCCGCCGTTCTGGCAGGTGCGCCGGAGACGCTGCTCGCGACCTACGAGGAGGAGCGCCGGCCGATCGCCGCGGAGACGCTCGGCCTGACGACGAGGCTCCTGGAGGCGGCCAAGGGAGGCGTCATGCGCCGCGGCCGCGAGGTGCAGCAGCTCGATCTGGGATACCCGGAGTCGTCGCTGGCCCTGGAGAAGCCGAAACGCAGCGGCGGCATCCACGCGGGCGACCGAGCGCCGGACGCGCCCGTCCGCGGCGCGGCGGGGATGCCGACACGGCTCTTCAAGCTCTTCCAGGGTCCGCACTGGACCTTGCTCGGTTACGGGCTGGACCGGCTCTCGGCCGTCAAGCCGCGCCCCGGACTCCACATCCACGCCGTCGGGCCGCGCGGCGACATCGTCGATGATGGCGGCCATCTCCGCGCCGCCTATGGCGTGTCGCTCGGCGACTGGGTGCTCGTCCGGCCGGACGGAACTATCGGCGCCATCGTGTCGTCCGATCATGCACCGGCGCTGGAAGCCTACCTCGCCAGCGTCGGCCTCCCATCACGGGGATGACAACGACGAGCGCGCGCCCTCGCCATGACGCGCGAGGTCTCCTCGAGCGACGGCACCGCTACTGAGTCACGCCGATCGAGTCGAGGAAGGCGATGTACTCGTCGACCTGGTCCCACGCGACCACGTCGAGGCCGACGTTGAGCCGGCTCTCGTCGAACATCCGAGGGGCGAGGATCGCCTTGGTCGCGTCGAGGCCGATGCTCTTGATGCCGTAGAGGATGTAGGGCACGAGGTACCCCGCGTAATACTGCCGCTGGGTGTGCGTCGCCTGGATGAGCCCCTGGCGCATGTACTCGACGGTCTTCGGTTCGAAGTCGAAGGCGACGACGGGGAGATCCGTCGCGCCCGCGGCCTCCGTGGCCATCGCGCACCGGTACGAGACGTTGTGCAGGCCGAGCAACCCCACGACGGGCGGGTCCGCGGTCTCGATCTGGGCTTTCATCGCTTCGACGTCAGCGACCTCCCCCTGCGGGGACCAGGTGATCGGACGCACCACGACCGTGTAATCGGCGTCCTCGAGGACGCGCCGAGCCCCCAGCATTCGATTCATCCCGTCGACCCAGGACGGGTCGTCGGCGCCGTGGATCACCACCGTGCCCGGCGCCGGGCGCAGCAACGCGAGCAGGGTCTCTCCTGCCGTGACGCCGGCCGACTCGCTGATGGTTCCGACATAGATGGAACGCTTCGAGTCCTTCGCGTCGGTGTCGAGCGTCACCACAGGAACCCCGCCGGCGACGGCCTCATCGATGTCGGCCGCGATGGCGTCGCCGAAGGGCGAGACACCGATCCCTTCGGCGCCGTCCGCCACCGCCTGTCCAATCTGCTCCCCCTGGGCCTCCGCCCTCTGCTGATGATCGCTCCCCAGTCCACTGGGCCCGACCACGTTCCCCGTGACCCCGAGCTCGCCCATGGCTCGGTTCGCCCCCGTGGTGATCGGCGTGAAGAACCCGCCGATCTCCTTCAGCAAGATCGCCATCTGCATGGGCTCGACGGCGCCCTCGTTGATCTCGGCGACGAGCGCGTCGAGCGTCGCCTCGATCTCCTTCGCGGTGAACTCGCTCTCGGGCGTCGGCGCGCGCTTGATGGGCGAGGCTCGCTCGCCCTCGCCGGTGGTGTCGCCCGATCCGCATGCCCCCGTCAACAGCGCGAGCCCGCAGGCCGCCACCCAGCGTCGTCCAGTCCTGTTCATGACACCCCCTTATGCTCCGTGGTTCGTCCCAGCGTGCAACCGACGTCGAACGAGGAGGGGGCGAGCCGCACCCAGCCTCCCATCGCCTCGCTGCGCGCGGCATAGCCCGGCGGCATGTGAAACACGCCGAGCGCATTCACCTCCCGCGGGACCTCGCGGGCGAGCCCGTTCTCCCCCGGCCCGATCAGCGAGCGGACCTGAAAGTTACATCCCCGCGGGGTACACCATCACATCGAGCTTCGTTCTGTCAAGGTCGTATGAGCGCAAGCGACGAGCCTTGGAGCGGAGATTCGCATATCGATGCAATACAGGACACACCGGCCGATACCGGTTCTCACACATCGCGATGTTTGTCCGTGGATCGCGACTGTCAGGCCGAGAGGTGAGCGCATGCGCGAGGACGGAGGCCCCCCTGCCCGCCCGGCTCACCGACCCCGGCGCCGCAGATGCGGTGGACCAGATCGCGCCATGGATGAGCTGCTGATACCGTTCGCCGGCCGCCCGCGCCTCTTGCCCCGCTCGCGGCGCGGCGCTACGCCGATGTCCCGCTGTCCGAGACGCAGAAATCGAAGATGTCGCGCCAGACCTTCCTGAACTCCTCGTCGCCGAAGGTGGAGCCCGAGCGCAGCAGATCGTAGGTGTGATACCGCCTCCCGCAGTGCGGCTTGGCGGCGGCGCCGGCGCGGTGCTGGTCGTCCGGCGGCATCCTGGCCAGCTTGTAGTGCCCGATGATGTCGCCGTGATCGCACTCCACGAGCAGGGTGTCGTCCTCGCCGGGCGACAGCATCGACGCCGTGTTCACGATGCCGTCGTTCTCCCAGACGTCGACCCTGCGCTTCTCTCCCGTGCCGAACATCGTGGCGACGCCCGGCCCGTCGGCCAGCATGAACGGCCCGCTGAGGCACGCCCTGTAACAGAATCGATAGAACACATCGCTCCACTCCCGCGCGTCGGGCACGAGCCCCACCTCAGGGAAGGTGCGCAGATCCCACCAGACCCACGGCTGCCGCTCGTCCAGCACCCTCCTCTCGAAGGGGCACCGGCTGACCGTCGCGTACGACCGCGTCGCGATGCCGCGCTCCTTCCAGACCGACCTCTCCCACCTCCGCTGCTCGTCGGACAGGTGCACCGGGCTGCGGAGATCGCCGGACGGGCGCGCGCACATGAGATCGCTGAGCGCGTTGAAGTCGGCCGCGATGCCGCTCGACCAGAGCCACAGGCGCATGTACGCCTCGCGCGCCTCCACCGCGTCCATCGAGTCGGGCGCGAACCGCGCGGCGTCCGTCTCGATGAGCACGTCCTGCGCCGCGCGGAACAGGTCCGCGTCGACCCACTCCGCGAGGCTCCTGGTCAGCCATTCGCCGAGGGTCCTGTCGCGCCGCCGGCCCGAGTCGTGGACCGCGTCGCTCAGCGCCTCGGCCAGGAAGCGGCGGGGCATCTCGTAGGCTGACAGCCAGTCCGCGATGTTGGTCCCGCGCTGCGGTACGGACAGGAACACCACCCGCTTCACCCGGCCGCGGACGTCGTCGTTGCGCACCGGGACGGCGTTCTCGTTGTTGCCGTCGAGCCACTTCACCGCGTCGGGGTCGGCGAGCAGGGTCCAGAGCATCCAGCGGATATCCAGCCCGCCGGTCGAGTGGCCCACGAGCGCGACCGTGTCGCCGCGCTGGATCTCGTTGCGCACCACGCGCCTCGCCAGGTAGCGGCGCAGCCGCTCGGCCCGGGTCGACACCGCCGCGGTCGGGAGGTTGTCGAAATAGTGCAGGACAGCGCGGGCCCTCCGGGGATCGTCGGGCTCCTCGGCTTGCCACGAGCGGAAGACCGGAGTGACCCCGGCGTAGTAGTGCAGCCGCCCGAGGGCGTCGAAGCCGCCGAACCCAGGGACCAGGACGATGTGAAGGCGGGAGCCGTCCGATGCGCGGGAGGACATGGATCCAACATACCGGCACCCCCCCGTCCCGAGGCAAGGCACCACGCCGCGCCCGCCATCGCAGCCCGTGGCGCGGCGCCCCGGCGGCGAGGCGGAGATCGTCCGGGTCGATACAGCCCTGGATGAACCAGCGCCGCGGAGCGCCGGTCCCCCGCAAGCGCCCCCTCTAGGGATGGGCGATGACGACGAGCGTCCGCGCGCGCCGGAGCACGCAGCGGAGCGCGCGCTCCAGCGTCTCGGGATCGAGCGCCGCGAAGCTCTCGTCGAGCACCACCACCTCGGCGTCCTGCAGCAGCGCGCGCGCGATGTAGAGCCGGCTCCGCTCGCCGTGCGAGAGCTGCCAGCCCGTCTCGCCCACCACCTGGTTGAGCCCCCCCGGCATCCGGCCGAGCAGCTCGCCCAGGCCGAGCTCGTGGCACACCGCCTCGGCCTCCTCGAGGTCGCCCGGCCTCGGCGGCCAGCGCCTCGCCATCAGCAGGTTGTACGCGAAGGTCCCGGCGAGGACGTGGTTCTCGTGGAACTGCGGCGCCGCGGCCACGCGGCGGCGCCACGCGGCGGCGCCGAGCATGTGCCGATCGAGGCCGTTCAGGAGGAGCAGCCCCGACTCGGGCGCGCGCAGCCCCGAGAGCAGGGCGCTCAGCGTCGACTTGCCTCCGCCCGAGGGCCCCTGGAGCAGGATGCGCTCGCCCGCCTCGATCCGCAGCGAGACGTCGGTCACCGTGGGCCGGGCCCTGCCCTGGTGCCGGAAGGACAGCTCGTGCGCCTCCAGGACCGGGGCGCGGGGCGCGGCTCGCCCTGCGGCGCCGCCAGAGGTCGCCTCTCCCGGCGCGACCGCCGGCGGCGTCCTCCCGGCGTCGGGCGGCAGCGGCGGCGGCGGCGCCCCGCCGCGGGCGGCCGCCTGGAACAGCGTGGCGACCTGCCGCCACGCGATCGCCGCGCTGGCGAGGCTCGACAGGCCGCCCGACAGCCCCTGGAGCGCGCGGCTCGCGAGCAGGATGCCCCCGAGCGCCACCGCGTACCGCGCGGGCGTGCCGGCGCCCGACAGGAACGGCGGCACGAGGCCGGCGATCCCCGTGATGAGCCAGCCGCGGGGCATGAGCGCGGCGAGCTCGATCTGGGTCCGGTCGATGTCACGGGAGCGCAGGAGGTACTGCGACAGCGCCTCGTCCTCGCCGTGGTGCCAGCGGCCGCGGCGCTCCTGGGCGAGGCGGGTCCGGTGACCGACGAGGCGCTCGATGAGGTCGTGCGTCATCGCGAGCCGCGCGGCGGTCCACAGCTCGCGGCGGCGGTAGAAGCGGGCGCAGAGCGCGCCGACGAGGATCGCCCAGGCGGCGAGCAGGGCGGCGTGGAGCGCGCCCGCCGCGCCCTGGGCGAGCACGAACGCGGCCGCGACGAGCTCGAGCGCCGCCGCGACCGACGCGACGCCCCCGCCGAGCGCGAGCGCCTCGATCGCCTCGGACTCGATCACGCGGCCGAGGAAGCGGCCGGCCCCCTCGCCGCGGACCTCCTCCGGATCGAGCGCGAGCGCGCCCGCGAGCAGGCGCTGCTTGAGCAGCGCGCTCAGGTCGATCGCGACCACGCCGGACAGCCACGCCATGAGCTGGCGGAGCGGGACGACCGTCGCGAGCAGCAGCGCGCCGGCGTAGAGCCAGCCCTCGTCGAGGTGGTCGTCGAGGATGCTCCGGCCGACGGTCGCCCAGACCAGGAGAAAGAGCGCGTACGCCGACACGTGGGCGGCGACGAGGCCGAGGGCGCGGCGCGGGATCCGCGCGGCCTCGACGTGGCGCCGGAACGGCGCGCCCGGCGGCAGGCGCAGGCGCCAGAGGCCGTCGATGACCACGGGCGCGAGGTGCTCGCGGAGCAGGGCCCGCCGCGCGCCCCCACGCCGCCGCGGCCGCACGCCGGCGCGGTCGAGGAGGCGCTCGATCTCCGGGAGCACCTGCGCCTCGAGCGGGCGGCAGAGCCGGCCGGAGATCGCCGCGACGGGCGCCCGCGCCGTGGAGCGGTCGGCGCAGAGCACCGCGAGGTCCCGCCCCTCGCGCCCCGCGATCGCGACGAAGCGCGGCGCGTCGCCGCCGCGCATCCACACGAGCGCCGGCGCGAGGCCGAGGAGCGCGGCGTCGATCTCGTCGTAGCGCGCCGAGACCGGCTCCGCCTCGACGCCGAGGTGGGCCGCCGCCTGCTCGATCCACGAGGCGAGCGCGTCGGCGCTGCGGAAGTGGCCGGCGGTCGGGACGGGCGCCGCGATCGCGCGCGGGTCGAGGCCGCTCCCCAGCGCGAGCGCCTCCAGCGCGTCGCCGAGGCGCTCGGCCGGCCACTCCAGCGCGTCGGGCAGCGCGCCCTGCGCGCCGTCCCGGCGTGCCTCCGACCCATGGCGCGCCCCGGTCGTCACCCCCGCTCGCCCTCGGCCTGCGCCTCGACGACCCGCCCGCGCGCGACCACCAGCCTGCGCCACGAGCCGCTCGACCAGAGCCCGCGCTGGACGGCCTCCTCGGCGTCCAGGAGCGCGCGGTAGCGCGAGCCGGAGCGCGCCGCGAGCTCGGCCGGATCCCCGTCCTCCACGACGCGCCCGCCGTCCACGACGAGCACGCGCTCGAACGCCCGCGTCTCGCCGATGTCGTGGGTGACGCACAGGAGCGTCGCGCCGCGCCACCGCTGCCGCGCCCGGGCGAGCAGCGCGCGGCGGCGCTCGCGGTCGAGGCCGCGGAACGGCTCGTCGAGGATCGCGAGGCGCGCGTCGCTCCGCAGCATCGCCCGGCCGAGGCGCACGCGCTGGCCCTCGCCGCCCGAGACGAGCCCGCCGCCCTCGCCGAGCGCGGTCTTCTGCCCCTCGGGCAGCCGCTCCAGCACCTCGCGCAGCTCGGCCGCCTCCACGACCACGCCGAAGTCGGCCGCGTCGTCGGGCGCGCCGTACCGGAGGTTGTCCAGGAACGACCGGTTCCAGAGCTGGATCGCCGGATCGACCCACGCGGTCTGCTCGCGGAGCGCGCGGAGCCGCTCGCCGGAGAGCGGGTGGCCGTCGACGAGCACCCTGCCCTCGCTCGGCCGGTGCCACCCGAGCAGGACGCCGACGAGGCTCGACTTGCCCGCGCCCGACGAGCCGACGATCGCGACGTGGCTCCCCGCCGCGATCTCGAGGCTCACGTCCTCCAGGATCACGTGGCCCGCGGCCTGGATGCGCGCGCGCTCGAAGGCGATCGCGACGCCCGCGGGCGCCGCGCTGCCGGGCGCAGGCACCGCGGCGCTCGGCCCGACCGCGCTCGGCTCCTCCTCCAGCGCCCCGAGCGGCTCGAGCAGGCGCAGCGCGGTGTTGCGCTGCGCCGGGTACTGGAGCAGCGCGCCCGCCAGCGCCTGCCCGATGGCCGGCAGCGCGAGCGACCAGTAAAAGAGCAGGAGCGCCCGGGAGAGCGCGCCCCCGCGGGCGAGGAAGTCGCCGAGGATCCACGCGGCGAGCCCGAAGCCGAGGAGCGCCTGGGTCGCGTCGACGGCGAGGGCGGCGCGGAGCAGCGATCGGCCGGCGAGCGCCCACCGGGCGAGCAGGTCCTCGTGCTCGCGCCGCACGGCCCGCTCGGCCGCGTGCGCGCGGATCGGCACGAGGCCGAGGAGCGCGTCGAGGTAGAAGCGCGTGAGCGAGCCGGCGTGGGTGCGGACGCGCAGGTCCCGCTCGACGAGGACGCGGTTCGCGGCGAGCGGCAGCGCGAGCGCGAGCGCGGCGCACGGCACGGCGAGGCGCGCGCTCGCGGGGTCGATCCACACGATGGCGGCGGTGGTGACCGCGAGGTCGAGCCCCGCGCGCACGAGCTGGCCGCCGAACGTGGGCAGGGCGCGGAGCACGTGGAGGCTGTGGCTGCGCTGCGCCATGTCCGACGCCGGCCGGCTGTGGAAGTAGCGGTCGCCGATGCGCGGGATCTTCGCGAGGAACGCGATGCGCAGCCGGACCTCGAGGTGGCGCCCGAGCCGGATCATCCCCGACGCGAGCGAGAGCTCGACGACGAGCTGGAGCAGGAGGAACACGACGAGCGCGGCGAGCGCGGCGAGGCGCTGCTCGAAGAGCGCGAGCCCGTGGCCGATCTGCATCAGGCCGCGGAAGAGCAGCGCCTCCAGCACCACGGTCGCCGCGCTGAGGGCGAGCGCGCCGGCGAGCACGGCGGGCGCGAGCAGGCCGTCCTCGCGGAGCATGCGGAAGAGCTCGCGCGCGGGCCGGACCTTCGGCTCCGCGAGGGCCGCGGCGAGCTCGGGGGAGAGGCGGGGCCCGCCTTGCGCCGACGTGGCGTCGCCCGAGCGATAGGGAGCGTCGAGCGACTGCGGCCGATGGGGAGCCCCGAGCGACTGCGGCGCCGCGGCGGCGGGGGCGAGGCTCGGCGGGCGCTGCCCGCGCACCCGCACGAGCACGGCGCCGCGCGTGACGATCTGCTCCTCTCCGCGCTCGCCGGGCGGCCCCGGGCGCGCCGCCCAGAAGGCGGGCGGGATCGCCTCCTCTCCGCCGGCCTCGGCCCCCCGCTCGACGAGGGCGCGGAGCACGCGCGCGGCCTCGCGGCCGCGGCCGACGCCGCCCGAGCGCACGAGGGACGTGACCAGGCGCGCGCCGGCGTCGAGCGCCGCGATCGCGCGCCAGTCCGGGCTCGCGAGCGCCGCATCGAGCGGCTGCGCGCCCGCGCCCAGCCAGGCGAGCCGGCGCTCGAGCGGCCGCGTGAACCCCTCGCTCGCCGCCCACCCGCGGAAGTCGGCCACGGACAGGGGCAGATGGTGGAGGTAGAGCTCGCTCTCGAGCTGCCGGCGCGTGAGCCAGCGGCGGCCAGCGCTCGGATCCATGACCTGGACGAGGCCGCCATGGCGGCGCCAGAGCACGACGACGTGGAGCGGGCCGGCCGCCTGCCGCACGATCGCGATGGCGGGCAGGGCCTGGGCCTCGTCGAGCAGCACGTGCTCGGGCGGGATGAGGATCTGCTGCGCGAGGAGCCCGAGCTGCTCCGCGAGATCCTCCAGGGTGTCGATGGAGGTGCCGTCGACGTCGGTCTGACACGCCTCGCGCAGGCGCCCGTAGCTCACGGAGACGCCGAACCCTTCGAGCAGGCACTTCAGCGTGGCGGGCCCGCAGTCCATCGCGGAGGTCTGCACGACCTCGGGCGCGAAGAAGCTCCTCCGCGGGCTCGACGGCCGGGCGCCGGCGCTCGCCGCCGCGTTCATCCCCCGCCCGCCCCGCCGCCGGCCTGCACGATCTGGCCCGCGGCCCGCAGCACGAGCGTGGCCGGGGAGACGCGCTCCACCTCGATGACGACGCTGCCCGGCAGCCCGTGCTGCATCGGGATCGGCGACGCCGGATCCGGGCGCACGCCGAGCTCCACGCGGATGCGGCCCTCCTTCGCCTCGGTGGCGACCCGCTCGACCGTGGCCGCGAGGGTGCCGTACTCGGTCCAGGGGAACGCGTCGAGGCGCACCCGCCCCTCCTGCCCCGGCCGGATCCGCCCGATGGACGAGGGCGGGAACTCCGCGATCGCCCGGAGCTCGCCCGGCGGGACGACCGCGGCCACGACGTCGCCTTCGCTCACGAAGGAGCCGACCCGGAGCAGCGCGATGTCGCCGACCCGCCCGGCGATGGGCGAGCGGATCCTGCGCCGCTCGATCTCGGCGAGCAGCCCCTGGATCGCGGCCTCCAGCACGAGCCGCTCCCCCTCGAGCGAGGCCGCCTCGCGGTCGAGCCGCGCGAGCTCGGCCTGCTGCTCGCTCTGCGACGTGCGCCGCTCGACGCCGATCCGCGCGGCGGCGCGCTCCAGCGCCTCGCTCGCGGAGCGCCTCGACTGCGCCTCGGCCGCGAGCCGCGCCGCCTCGGCCTCCGACACGAGCCCGTCCTTGCGCAGGCGCACGGCCCGCTCCGCCTCGAGCTCCTGGAAGCGCGCGCCCGCCTCGGCCTCGCGGAGCCGCGCCTTCGCCTCGTCGACGTGCGCGCGCGCCGCCTCGGCCCCATCGCGCAGCGCCCGCGCGCGCGCGGCGATCTCGTCCCGGAGCGGGCCCATCTGCCTGGCGATCGCCTCGAGCCGGGCCCGCCGCTCGTCGATGTCGCGGCGGATCGGCTCCACGTCGAGCTCGATCAGCACGTCGCCCGCGGCGACCTCGGCGCCGAGGTCGAGGTGGACCGCGGCGACCCTGCCGCCGAGCGGCGCCTCGACGCGGTGCGCCGCCTGCCCGACCTCGAGGCGCGCGCTCACGCTCGACTCGTACCGCCCGACCCGCGCGAGGAAGAACCACGCGAGCCAGCCCGCGAGCAGGAGGGCGCCGATCGCGACGCCGGCGATCGAGCCCCGGTGGCCGTCGGTCGCGATCGCGTGAATCGAGCGGGAGAAACCGGCGGACATGGATCGGTTCGCAGGGTACCCGGGTGACGTGGGCTCAGCAGGTCGCTGCCGCCTGCCCAGGCGAGAGCGACAGTCATAGCAAAAAACGACGCGCCGCGCGGGCCGCTCGCGCAGGAAACGATGCAGACGCGTCCGGAGGAAACCGGGGAATAGGCTCGCGCGACCGCGCCAGCCCCCGTGATCGCCCGCCACGAGCTGGCCAATTCGCGTCCGCGGGCTTGCCTACCTTCGGAATCGCGCCCTAAGCTTCTTGGCTGCCATCGCGGATTCGCCGCGATGCGGCATATCTCTCTGGAGGTTGCTATGGCGGATATCGATCGTGAGACCGAGCAGATGGAACAGGACGACCAGGCGGAGGCGAAGCCCTTCTTCGCGCGCTTCCTGGAGGATCAGAAGCGCGTCCGGACCGGCGTCAAGGCCGGCCGGGGCATCACGACGTTGAAGCACCCCTCGGACAGCGACGAGTCCCAGACCATGAAGTACCCGTCCGACGGCGACGAGGAGATCTACGCGAAGTGAGCCGTGAGCCCCGCTCGCGCGAGCGGGGCTCGCTTTGCCGCGACCGCCGGAGCCAGTCCACGAGCCGGCTCGCACCTGCGCGGGCGAAGTAGGCTCACCAGCTCACCCTCTCCTACCCAGGAGAGCCAGCGAGCACGATTGACAATTAACAATAATTCAATTGACACACAGCACGACTGGACGACAGCAGCGTAAGCGGAAACCGGGTCGCCGCGAGCTTGCTCGATGCATTGAGAGCTTGCTTGTCCCGCGAGCAGCCTTTTAATTGGACTCTCCCTGCCGCCGGCGGCAGCGCCGCCGCGGCGACGTATCATCCGGAGGTGTTCCATGGCTGAAATCGATCGTGATCTCGAGCAGGCGGAGCAGGACTCGGAATCCGAGGCGGTGCCCTTCTTCGCTCGCTACCTGGAAGATCAGAAGCGCGTCCGGACCGGCGTCAAAGCCGGCGGGGTCGCAACGACGCTGAAGTACCCCTCGGACGGCGAGGATCCGGGGGGCGGCGGTGGGGGCGGGAGCGGCGGCGGGGGCTCGGACCCCATCACGCTCAAGTTTCCGTCGGACGCGGAAGATTGCTGAACAAGAGCGTGCGTCGCGCACACACACCCATGTTCTCCTGAGAGAGGCCCTCTGACGTGACACGAGCGGGCGCGACGGTCCTTCTGGTCTCCCATTCACACGACGAGTTCGGTATCGAGCGCGTGGCCGACGGGCTGCGGCGGCGCGGAGCTCGACCGGTTCGCCTGAACGTCGATCGGTTCCCGCGCTCGCTCACCCTCTCCACGGCGCTCGGGGCCGGCGGCGTACGCCGTCGCCTGGAGGACGCCGGGGCCGGGCTCAGCGGGGAGGAGATCTCCGCCGTCTGGCTCCGGCGCCTCTGGGCGCCGAACCTGGGCGAGGGCATCGCCGAGGCGTACCGCGCGGCCTGCGTGCGCGAGTCCATGGCGGCCCTGACCGGGTGGTTGCGCGGGCTCCCCGCGCGGCGCTGGGTCAACGAGCCGGCGGCCGAGGATCGCGCCCAGGACAAGCTGCTCCAGCTCGCCACGGCGGCGGCGGCCGGCCTGCGCATCCCGGAGACGCTGGTGACGAACGACGCGGCCGAGGTCCGCGCCCTCTTCGCGCGGCTCGAGGGGAACGTGGTGGCGAAGATGCTCACGCCGTTCTCGATGAGCCTCTCGGGCGGCGCGCCCTTCGTCTTCACGCGCGCCGTCTCCGCGGCCGACCTCGAGGCGCTGTCCGGCCTGCGCCAGAGCCCCATGGTCTTCCAGGAGCGCATCCCCAAGGCCCGCGAGCTGCGCGTCGCCTACGTCGACGGCCGCTGCTTCCCCGGCGCGCTCGACGCCTCCCGCTACGAGGCGATCGCGGCCGACTGGCGCCACCCGGACGTCGTCGCGGCCGGCGTCGGGTGGGAGCAGGGCGCCCTCCCGCGCGACGTCGAGGCGCGGCTCGGCGCGTTCATGCGCGCCCTCGGGCTGGTCTTCGGCGCCATCGATCTCATCTGCACCCCCGACGGCGAGCACGTCTTCCTCGAGGTGAACCCCGCCGGCGAGTGGGGCATGCTGGAGCGGGATCTCGGCCTGCCGATCGCGGACGCGCTGGCGGAGGCATTGCTCGCATCCACGGAGAACCCTTGACAGTCCTCATCATCACGCACAGCAGCGACAACGAGTGCATCGACCGGGTCGCCGCCGCGATCCGCGGGATGGGCGGCCGGGCATTCCGCTTCAACACCGATCTCTTCCCGCAGGGCGCGCGGCTCGCGCTCGCCTCGGGCCCGGCGGCGAGCCGCTCGACGCTCCGCACCCCCGAGGGGGAGCTCGACCTCGGCGGCGTGACCGCGGTCTGGTACCGCCGGGTCGCTCACGGCGGCGGGCTCCCGGGCTCGATGGATCCGCAGCTCCGGAGCGCCTCGGTGCAGGAGGCGAAGCAGACGGTCGAGGGCCTGCTCGCGTCGCTCCGCGTCCCGCAGGTCGACCCGCTGCCGGCCGTGCGCTTCGCGTCGAACAAGCAGGTGCAGCTCGAGCTGGCGCGGGAGGTCGGGCTCGACACGCCGCGCACGCTCACGACCAACGACGCCGGCGCGGCGAGGGCCTTCGCCGCGGCCTGTCCGGGCGGCGTGATCGCCAAGATGCTGTCGTCGTTCGCCGTCTACCGCGACGGCGAGGAGCACGTGGTGTTCACGAACGCGCTCCGGCCCGAGGATCTCGAGGACATGCGCGGCCTCGATCTCTGCCCGATGACGTTCCAGGAGAAGATCCCGAAGGCGCGCGAGCTGCGGGTGACGGTCGTGGGCGAGCGCGTCTTCTCGGCCTCCATCGACTCGCAGGCGGCCGAGGGCGCGGAGATCGACTGGCGCCGGCGGGGCCTCGAGCTCATCGACGCGTGGCGCGAGGACGCGCTCCCGCCCGACGTGGCGGCCGGGGTGCTCCGGCTGATGGACCGGCTCGGGCTCAACTACGGCGCCCTCGACATCCTCCGCACCCCCGACGGCCGGCACGTCTTCCTCGAGGTCAACCCCGTGGGCGAGTTCTTCTGGCTGGAGCGCGCGCCCGGGCTGCCCATCAGCGGGGCGCTCGCCGAGGTCCTGCTCGGCAAGGCGCCCCGGCGCGACACGTGGAGGGCCTTCCTCCACGGTCCCCCGCGCGCGGGTAGGTAGGTAGAGAAAAGCTCGCCCGCTTCCGCAAGGCGCTCGCGCCCCGCCCCGGGAGGTGGAGCGCCTTGACATCCGGCCAGGGGTTTCGCACTCCTACCCCCCTCTGGAAAGGGCGCCTCCCCTGCGCCAGGCCGGCGACCTCGTGAAGATCCTAGAGCTCCACCTCCTCGCGTTCGGCCCCTTCACGGATCTCCGGCTCGACTTCTCCTCGCCGGCCGCCGGCCTCCACCTCGTCTACGGCCCCAACGAGGCCGGCAAGAGCACCGCGCTGCGCGCGATCCGCGGCCTGCTCTACGGCATCCCGCACATCACGCCCGACGCCCACCTCCACCACAACACCGACCTCCGCGTCGGCGGCCGGCTCGCGGGCGGCGGCGCCACGCTCGCGCTCGTCCGCCGCAAGGGGCGCGTGAAGACGCTCCGCGATCCGGAGGACAACCCCCTCGACGACGCCGCGCTCGCGTCGGTGCTCGGCGGCGTCAGCGAGGATCTCTTCCGGACCTCCTTCGGCCTGGACCACGAGGCGCTCCGCGAGGGCGGCGAGGCGTTGCTCCAGGGCAAGGGCGACGTCGGCCAGACCCTGTTCGGCGCGGGGCTCGGCGGGCCGGGGCTGCAGCAGCTCCTCACCGCGCTGCGCAACGAGGCCGACGAGATCTTCACGCCCCTCGCGAGGACCCGCTCCCTCAACGAGGCGATCAAGGCGTTCGAGGAGGCGCGCAACAAGGCGCGGAGCGCCGCGAGCCCCCCCGCGGACTGGACCCGCAAGCGGCAGGAGATCGAGGAGGCCAGGGCCGAGCAGGAGCGCGTCGACGCCGAGCTGCGCGCGCTCCGGACGACGGACAAGCGGCTCCGGCGCGCGCTCCGGGTGCTCCCGCTGCTGGAGGCGCGGCGCGCGATCCTCGGCCGGCGCGCGGCCCTCGGCGACGTGGTCCTCCTCCCCGAGGGCGCCCCGCGGGACCGCGAGGACGCAGAGGAGCGCGCCGCCGACGCCGCCGCCCAGGCCGAGCGGCTCCGCGCCGACATCGAGGAGCTCGAGGCCCGGCTCGCCGCGCTGCACATCCCCGCGTCGCTGGTCGAGCTCGACCCGGGCGTCATCGACGGCCTCGTGACCCGGCTCGGGAGCCACCGGAAGGCCGCCGTGGATCTGCCCCGGGTCCGGGCGGAGCTCCACGGCCTCGAGGAGGAGGCGCGCGCGATCCTCCGCCGGCTCGGGCGTGACGCCTCGCTCGTCGACGACGCCGAGCCCGCGCGGCTCGAGGCGATGCGCGTCGACGTCGCGACCGAGGCGCGCATCAAGAAGCTCGCCCGCGAGCGCGGCGCCGTCGAGGCCAGGCCGCGCGAGGTGGAGCGGCTGCTCTCGGCGCACCGCGCGCGGCGCGACGCGTGCGTCCGCAGGCTGGCCGAGCTGCCGCCGGGCGAGGACCCCGCGCCGCTCCGGGGCGCGCTCTCGCGCGCGCAGAAGCAGGGCGATCTGGAGCACCGCCTGCGCGAGGCCACGGCCGCGGCGGCGCAGCTCGCCCGCGAGGCCGACGCGCAGCGCGACCGGCTCGGCCTCGGCCTCGGCGCGGCCGCGGGGCGGGCGCGCCTCGACGTCGGAGACGCGGCCGCGGGGCGGGCGCGCCTCGACGTCGGCGACGCGGCCGCGGGGCGGGCGCCGCTCTCCGCCGCCGAGGCGAGCGCCCTGCCCGTCCCGCTCCCCGAGACGGTCGACCAGGCGGTCGCGCAGTGGAGCGCGATCGCCCGCGAGCGGGAGCGGCTCGCCGAGCGCGCCGCCGAGGTCGAGGCGCGCCTGCGCGAGAGCGCGCGCGAGATCGACGCCCTGCAGCGCGCCGGCGCGGTGCCCACCGAGGCCGACCTCGCCGAGGCGCGCGCGCGCCGCGACGTCGCCTGGAAGGCGCTGCTGCGCGCCTTCCAGGCGAAGGGGAGCGCCCGCGCCGCGGCGGCGATCCACACCGCGTCGCTCTTCGACGCCGGCGCGGACACGGCCGCCGCGCCCGGCGCGGGGCGGCGGCCCCCGCTCACCGCGCGCGACGGGGGGCCGGCGCGAACGAAGCCCGACGAGTACGCCGAGCTGGTCCGCGCCGCCGACGCGATCGCCGACCGGCTGCGCCGCGAGGCCGACCGGGTCGCCCGCCTGGCGCGGCTGCTCGCCGAGCAGGCGCGGGCCGAGGCGGATCAGGCGCAGCTCGCGGGCGAGCGCGCCGCGCTCGAGCGCCGCGCGGCGGACGCCGATGCCGCGTGGGTCGAGCTCTGGCGCCCGGCGGGCATCACGCCGCGCTCGCCCGAGGAGATGCGCGGCTGGCTGGGCCGCTTCGCGGGCCTGACCGCCACGGTCGATCGGCTCCGCGCGGCCGAGGCCGAGGCCGAGGCGCTGCGGGCCCGGATCGAGGCGCACGCGGCCGAGCTGCGCGCCGCGCTCCAGGGCGCCCGCGGCCCGGCGGCCGGGGCGCCGGGGGGCGCGGCCGCGCGCCTCCCGGCGCTGGTGGAGGCCGCCGAGCGGGAGCTCGCGGCCATCGAGGACGCGGCCCGCGAGCGCCGCAAGCTGGTCGGCGATCGCGCGGAGCTCGAGCGCCAGCTCGCGGACCTCGAGCGCGAGCGGGCGGAGCACGCGCGCGCGCTCGACGCGTGGCGGGCCGAGTGGGCGGAGAGCGTGCGGCAGCTCGGGCTCCCGGGCGACGCCTCGGCGGACGAGGCCACGGCCATCCTCGACGAGCTCGGCGCGCTGTTCCGCAAGGCCGACAGCGCGGGCCACGAGCGCCGGCGCGTGCGCGGGATGGAGCGCGACGCCCGGGCGTTCGCGGAGGACGTCGCGGCGCTCGCGTCCCGGCACGCGCCGGACCTCGCCGCGCTGCCGGCGGAGCAGGCCGCGGACCAGCTCGTCAAGCGCTACCACAAGGCGTGCGCGGACCTCCGGGAGCGCGGCGAGATCGAGCACCGCCTGGCCGAGAAGCGCCGCGAGCGCGAGCAGCAGGACGCGCGCCGCGCGGCGGCCGAGGCGCGCCTCGCGAAGCTCATCGAGGCGGCGGGCGTCCCGCGCTCGGGCGACGCCGGCGCCGACCTCGCGGCGCTCGCGCTGGCGGAGGAGCGCTCGCGCGAGGCGCGGCGGCTCGACCGGGAGCTCGTCGAGAACGAGGGCAAGCTCCTCGAGGCCGGCGAGGGCGCCGGCCTCGCCGCGCTGGAGCAGGAGACCGCGGGGGCGGAGCGGGACGCGCTCGCGCTCGAGCTCGACCGGACGGAGGCGCGCCTCGCGGCGCTCGAGGACGAGCGGCGCCGGATCGACAGGACGCTCGGCAGCCTGGAGCAGGAGCGCGAGCACCTGCGGGCGACCGTGGGCGCCGCGGAGGCCGCCGCGGAGGCGCAGATCTGCCTGTCGCACCTGCGCGGCGAGGTGCGCCGCTACGTGCGGGCGCGCCTCGCCGCGGTGCTCCTGGAGCGGGAGATCGAGCGGTACCGCGAGCGCAACCAGGGCCCGATCCTGGCGCGCGCGAGCGCGCTCTTCCACCGCCTGACGCTGGGCGCCTTCGCGGGCCTGCGGGTGGGCTACGACGAGGGCGAGCAGGCGGTGCTCCGCTGCGTCCGCGCGGCCGCGCCGGCGGCAGCGGCGCTTGCGGCGCCTGCGGCCGAGGCCGGGGTGGAGCCCGCCAAGGCGGCCGAGGCCGGGGCGGAGCCCGCGAAGGCGGCCGAGCCCGCCAAGGCGGCCGAGCCCGCCAGGGCGGCGGCCGTGCAGCGCGAGGTGGAGGTGAGCGGCCTGAGCGACGGCACGCGCGATCAGCTCTACCTCGCGCTGCGGCTCGCCAGCCTGGAGCACCACGCCCGGACGGGCGAGCCGATGCCGCTCATCCTGGACGACCTCCTGATCCACTTCGACGACGACCGCGCCCGCGCCGCCCTCGCCGTGCTCGGCGAGCTGACGGCGACGACGCAGGTGCTGTTCTTCACGCACCACGCGCGGCTCTGCGAGCTCGCGCGCGAGGCGGTGCCGGCGGAGGTGCTGCGCGAGCACCGGCTGCGGTAGAGGACCTGTGGCGGCCGGCGCCGGGGAGCGCCGCGCCCGCGCGCCCGTGGTGCGCTGACGATCCCAGCGGCGAGCGAGGAATTGTCCCTCACTTCGCCGCGCGCCGCGCGCCCAGCCGACGATGCGCATGGGCAGGCGCCCCGTCTTCGAGCCACCTGGAGCACGCTTCTGCCTCGCGGCCGGGGTTGGCCCACACGACACTCTTCATGGCGCTCACGCGCGCCGAGGTCTCGCTGAAGAGCGCCCGCACCCGCTCATCCAGCGAGACCACGATGTGGTCCGTCGCCTGCGCGGCCTCGATGAGGTGCACGTCCTTGAGCATGGCGCGCCGGTCGCGCTCGGTTGCCGAGGCGCCCTCGATCGCATCGCGCAACGCGACGTCCTCCGCAACATCGAGATACAGCGACTTCTTACGAGCGACCATGGCGGTCCGCCACTGCATGGCGAATACGGAGGCGAGCTTCTTCCACTCCGCGCTGATGGCAGCGCGTGAGCACGACGCGATGACCTACGGCGAGCGTCGTCATCAAGAAGTCGCGGCACTGCTGGGGAAGGGGGTGGACCGCGTCCTCCCCGCCGGCGGCCCGGGCCACCGACGCGTCGATGACGAGGCGACGCGAGACCTTGGCCCGCATCTCAGCGCTTCGCCTTGGCCATCCGCTTCTCGGCAGGGTCGAGGTAGCGGGCCTGGGCGTCGAGCGCCACCTCGGCGAAGTCCTCAGGCCAGTCGCCGAATGCGCCAGCCTCGTCGAGATCGGCGCTCCGCACCTGCGTCGCGCCGTCCTTGGTGAGGGAGAACCAGTGCAGCGCGACGAGCTCCGGCCGGAACGCCCCCTCGGCGACGAGCGCCTGCACGCCGAGCAGCAGGAGCGAGCTGTGCGTCTCGATCACGACCCGGACGCCGCGGCTCGCGGCGTCGGCGAGGATCTGCGCGAGCGCCACCTGCGCACGCGGATGCAGGTGGATCTCGGGCTCCTCGATATAGACGAGCTGGCCCGGTCGGGCCGTCAGGAGCGCCACGAGCACCGGCAGGCATTGCGAGACGCCGAAGCCGACGTCCGCGATGCTCACGAGATCCTGCGCGCGGCCGCGTGCTCGCTGCTTCAGACGGCCGACGCGCAGCTCGACGCGGGTATCGTCGACGCGAGATGCCTTGATGGTCCAGTTCAAGCCGAGCTTCTCGAGCGCGGCCCCGAGCTGCTTCAGGCGGATGTCCTTCGTGGCCTGCCAGTGATGGATGATGCTGGCGACGTAAGGCTCGAAGGGGCCGGGGAACTCGTCCCCCACGGCGGTGGTCCTGTACGTCCGCTCGGGAATGCCACGGAGCGCGGCGACATGGATGATGGCGCGCAGGTCGTCAGGCGCGCTCCTGAGCGCGAGCGGGACATAGCCGGAACCGTCGTTCGTCTCGACAACGCTCAGCGTTTCTCCGGTCCGCCTGGACAGTTGGTACCAGAGAAAACATCGCTTACGGACAACAGAAATAACGTGTTCCGGGTAGTCGTGAACGATGCCACGACGCAACCTATCACCCCTGCCGAGTGGGACGGCGACCGTAGTTTCGACGACGTCGAGGCCGCCCTTGGCCTGCTTCTGAAAGCGGACGCCGACCTTGCCCGTGGGCAGGTCGATGCCGACCGAGAACTGATTGCTGTTCCGTCCGCCAAAGCGCGAGAAGAGCTGCTCGACCGCCGTGAAGCGGACGTGCGGGCCGTCGAGCAGCAGCGCCCCCGGGTCGTAGAGCGCATCCAGCGTCTGCTTCATGAGCAGAGGGGGCTGCATGATGCTGGACTTGCCCGAGCTGTTGGTGCCGGCGAGGAGTGTCAGCGGCCTGACGGCGATCTCCGTACGCTTGCGGATCGATTTGAACCCCTCGACTGCGATGGCCGAGATGCCGCCCAGCTCCGCTGGGCACATCATGCTTGACTTGCCCGCCACCCTGCTCCTCCGCGCGTGCTGCGGCGACTATTTCACATGCCATGGCGCAAATCCAGCGGACATTCGACGGCCGGACCGTCCGGCCCGGCCCAGGTGGGCGCCGATAGAATCCATCGTCCGCCGACGCGGACGCTCTGCGCTGATGTCCCAGCTCCGGGCGCGGGGATGGACTCACGGGTGTCGTCGCCGCGCCACAAGATCGGGTCGGGACATCGCTCCTCGATGCCCCGCGCGAGGAGGCGGGTCCCCTCCGAACCCAAGGCCGATATCGCACGCAACGGCCCTCATCGCGCGTCGCTGGCAGCGCCGCCCGCCGCCGGAGCCGAAGCGGCGGCCATGGTGGCCCAGAGGGCGTCCAGATCGAGCGCCAACCCCTCGAACCCGGGCCCGGGGACCTTGCCCACGCCGGTCGTCTCCTCCGTGACATAACGGCCGTCCGGTCCCAGGAGGAAGTGGCCGATCATCTCCATCTCGGGGTACACCATCCAGTACCGGCGCACGCCGAAGCGCTGGTACTCCTCGAGCTTGTCGTGCTGGGCCCTCAGCCGGTCGGGTCCGTGCGGGGAGAGCACCTCGACGACGAGCGCGGGGGGGGCTCGTCGAGAGCGCGCCGTGGCCGCGGGGCGGCGCGTCGGACAGGTAGAGGCTGATGTCGGGCTTACGCCCCAGGTCCGCGGCGAGGCCGAGCTTGTGCCCGGGTCCGAACACCCGGGCGCCCCGGGGCGCCGCCCAGGCGCCGAGCGCCTCGAAGAGCCAGCGCACGAGGGCATCATGCTCCGGCGTCGTGCTCTCCTCCGCCACGAGCCGCGCCTCGAAGAGCTCGCCGGGCTCGTCGAGGTCGGCCCATTGCTCGAGCGTCATGGGCTCGGCGCGGAGGACGCGCGCGCGCTTCTGCCGCCGTTCCTCTCGTGTTTCGCGCTCGCGATCGTCGAGCGATTCATTGTCGCTCGTCCCTTCCCATTGGTCCCACTCCTCGTCGGTGCCGCGCATGCCATACTCCGCGAGGATCTCGCGCGCGATCCGCACCATCTCCTCGGGCGCGGGGTGGCTGGGCTGCCAGCCGGCGAGCATCGCGCGCATCCGGCGCATGAGGCCTTTCACCGGCCGAGCCTCTGCGCCCATGACGCGCGGATTCGGCGCGATCTCGTCCCCGAAACGCTCGATGAACCGGTCGAGGATGGCGAGGAATTCGGCGTGGAAAGGACGCCCGGATACCTCTGCCAGGAGGCGCGGCAGGACGCGTGGCGCCGCGAAGGCGCTGAGCAGGTTCATGGCAGCCCAGAGGACGCCCCCAGCCTCCCGGGCCTTCTCGTTCAGAGCCGCCATGCTCTGATTGTCGTTCTGGCCGGGCATGTGCGCAGCACCTTTCCCGGCCCCCTCGTCTGCGTTTCGTTCGTCTCGCGACATCGCGGCTGCCTCCTCATCAGGGCTCGAAGCAGATGGGTCCGACGAAGGCATCCCTGAAGGCAGAAATCCCGCCGGCGCCGACGGCAACGACCTTGCCCGGCGTTGGCGGCCCTTTCTGTATGCAGACATAGGCGCACCACGCCTTGATGAGGAGATTCTTCAGTGCCTCACTGACCCATTCTGGACAGGTGGAGGACCCCGCATTTCCGCAGTGTGTTACGTAACATTCGTGCCTGACGGGCGGGATCCGATAGGCACACAGGATGTGGTTGTCACACCCGAATTGATCCACGCACTCCGGCCGTGGCTGGGTATCCAACGGCAGCGTGGACGGGTCGAGCGTCGCGAGCCACTTTCCTCCTCCGTCATCGGCTCCTCGGGCTCGTCTCCGGCGGCGTCTCCGCCGATCGGGTTGCCCTCTGTGCCGCCCGTCGGGTTGTCCTCCGCGCCGCCCGTCGGGTTGTCCTCCGCGCCGCCGGGCGTGCCGACGTCCGTATCGTCGCCGGTCCCCGGGCTGAACGTGATCGTGCATCCAGGCACCATCAGGCTCGCCCAGACGACGGTGATCCCGAGCGCGGCGAGCCGCGAAACGACGCGCTTCGACATGTGGACCCCCTCACCGCGCAGCCTACACGAACGCCTCGGCCACGTAACCGGGCTGCGGGCGCAGAGCCTGGCGCGCACCGGGAAATCGCTCGGGCGCTCGTGAAAATCGGTCCGCCGAACGCTCCCGGCGGCCTCGTGAACGGAAAAGCGCCTCCCGAGAACCGCCGAGGGGGGTCTCGAGTACCGCCGAGGGGGGTCTCGAGTACCGCCGAGGGGGTCTCGAGTACGAAATTCCCGCTCTCGAGAACGGCGCGCAGGGTCTCGAGAACCCCCCTGACCCCGCCGCACGACCTCCGGACCCCGGATCGCGATCCGCGGAGCCGCATTTCCGGAAGCCTGACCTGACAGCGCGCTCCATCGCGCGCCGATCCCGCACGGCGGACCGGAAAACCCGATCCCTGGACCTGACGCGCGGATCTCCAGGCGTAACCCGACCCCGCGGTAACCCGACCCAGGTTGAGCCGCAGCGCCCGCGCCGCGGGCCCCCCGGCTCACGACGCGAACAGCCAGACCATGCTCGCCGCGCCGATCAGGAACAGCAGGGCCGTGAAGACCAGGATCGATTTCCTGTCGGGCCGGTACTCCCCCCGCTCGATGGCGCGGCAGACGCGCAGGTAGCGCACCGCCGCCCACGCGATGAGCGCCATCCCGAGCAGGACCATCCCGGCGCCGACCCCCCCGACCTCGCGCAGCAAGGACCGCGACTCGACCTGCGCGGCCCTCGCCCCCGTCTCCAGGAAGTACAGGCTGAGCCGGTTGAGCGTGATGCCGAAGCTGAGCAGCGCGATGGCGGTGCGGATGTAGGCGAGGTGCGTCCGCTCGTTCGCCAGGTGCTCCCTCGCGTAAGCCTCCGACCGCTTCGTGGTCTCTTCCCCGGGCATCGTGGACCGATCCTCACCTCGACAGCGGACCTACCCGTGACATGGCGACCGCCCGCCACGCCCGCAACCCGAGCTCACCTGCCCTTGCTCCCCGTGAGCTCGACCGCCACGGCGTCCACCGACACCGACGTCGGAGGCCCGAACTTCTTCACCTGGACGGTCACGCCCGAGGCCGGCGTGCCCTCGAGCACGCGCTCGATGATCCGCTCGGCCAGCGTCTCCAGCAGCTTGTACGAGGCGCTGGTCCCCGCGTCCACCACGAGGCTCGCGAGCTGATCGTAGTCGAACACGCGCGCGCGCGAGTCGGCGCGGGGCAACAGGGCGATCGGGAGCTCCACCTCCAGGCAAACCACGAAATCCTGGGGCAGGTCGCGCTCGGCGCGGGACGCGCCATGCCTGGCGCGGAAGCGGATGCCGTCGAGGCGGATTCGGTAGGTCTGGATCACGGAGCCCATCGACGCCCCCCCTAGCACGCCTCCCGGCCGACATCTGCCTTGCTTGCGCCGTGCAGGGGGCCAGGACGGTGCGGGCCGGGGTTCGCCCCCCACGGAGACCAGGGAGAGCGGCTCGACCGGCGGGCGTCAGCGAGGCGGTCGCGCGCGGGATGGCCTCAGAGGGGCCGCTTGAAGCACACCGCGTCGATCTTCGCGGTCAGCTCGTTCCGCATGAACTGCACGGGCTCCCAGCCCTCCTGCCCGAACCGCTTGAGGACCGGGTTCCAGCCCGTGGCCTTGGTCACTTCCAGGATGTGGTTGTCGGGGACGCGCGCCGTCTCGGAGTCCACGCACCGTATCTCCCACCGGGGCGGATCGGTCCCGGCGTGCACCGGCGGCACGAGGAAGCGCGGCGCGACGTACGACGCGGAGCAACCGACGAGAAATGCGACGGCGATGGCTGTTCCCGGGTGGAGCTTCGGCATGGGCAATCCTTTCCGAGGGACCGACTCCCGAAGGCGTATCGGCGCTCCGTGCGCCGCGTCAACCGCGAATCGGGCCGCCTCGCTACCGCTTGCGGGCGAGCGCCTCCCGGTCCTTCACGATGAGCCGCCGGCCCGCCACGTCGAGCACGCCCTCCTTCCGGAGCGCGCCGAGCGTCAGCGTCACCGTCTCCCGCGTCGAGCCGATCACCTGGGCGATCTCCGCGTGCGTGATCGGCGCCGAGATCAGCGTCCCCCGCGGCGTGGGCACGCCCCACCGCTCCGCCGCGTGCAGGAGGAACTCGGCCAGCCGCCCCCCCACGTTCTTGAACAGCATCGACTCGATCCGGTCCTCGGTCTCCCGCTGCCGCGCGACCAGGAGCGCGAACACCGCGCCCCCGAACGCCGGGTTCTGGGCGCACAGATCGCGGATGATCGCGAGCGGCACCCGGACCACCTCGGCCTCGTCCATCGCGACCGCGCGCTCGGTGCGCGCCAGGAGCCCGCCGAGGCACGACTCGCCGAGCACGTCGCCCGTGCCCCGGTAGCTGAGCGGAAACGACTCGCCCTCCTCGTTGACCCGCTCCACCCGCGCCCGCCCCCGGCCGAGCACCACGAGCGTGTCCGCCGGGGCGCCCTGCTCGAAGATCGCCACGTCGGACGCCACCACGTCGAGCAGGGCCGCGTCCGTGACCGCATCCCGCACCGAGCGGTCCACCTGCGCGAACAACGAAGAGAGCCGGAGCGCGCGCGCCACCCGCGCCCGCGCGGGATCGGACGGCTGACGCCCGGCCTCCGACGCATGTTGGGATTCCAGATCGCTCACGGTAGGAGCAGAAGAGTAATCCATCTTGCGTACGTTGGCACACGGATCCAGGCCGCCTGACGCGCGAGGCGAGGGCGCCTGGATCAGCGGCCGAGCCGCACGACGATGTCCCTGTCGATCGCGCTGTCGACCGCGCGCGCGAACTGCTGAAACCGCGGGTAGGCGTCGGGCTGCACGCGGCCCGCCGGCACCTCCAGGAAGCGATCGAGGAGCAGCGCGCCCCCGTCGAGGCGATCGTTCACCCGCACGACGCGCCCCTCGTTTTCCGTCGAGGTCGGAGACAGCTTGGTGATCACGCGCGCTCCCTGGGGGAGCTTCACGCGGAGCCGCACCTCCGAGCGGGTCGCGATCTGCTCGGAGAGGTAGAGCGGCGTCTCCCGGGTGGGCAGGCTGGCGAGGCCGGACATGCGGACGCGGAACGGCGGCGAGAGGACGAGCTCCGCGCCCTGCGCGCGCGCGAAGCTCGCGACCGTGAGCTTCATCTGCAGGACGAGCGGCCGGTCGAGATCGGTGAGCGCCTTGATCTGGAGGTCCACGAGCCGCGCCCCCGGCACCATCTGGGGCAGGAGCCGCGACTCGACCGCGTCCCGGATCTGCGCGTCGGGGAGCGACTCCAGCGCGGAGCGCAGCGCGATCGCGAGCTTGCCCTCGTACCGCTGCTCGATCGCGAGCGAGGCCGAGCCGTTCGCCGCCACCTCGGCGACGCCCTCGGTGACCACGCCGTCGTGCGCGCCGGACGAGGGCGTCACCTCGCGCGGCGCGCCGGGCCTGAGCACGATCGCCGGCTGGCCGCGGAGGGAGCTCGGCAGGTAGCCGTACGGCGCGAACTTGTCGCCGACGAGCATCCAGCGCGCCGCGCCCTCGCCCGGCCCCTCGGACGTGTCGACGCGCACCGCGAGCGCGTTGAACGTCTCCGCCTCGCTCATCGGCCCGCGCGGCGGCGCGGTGAGCCGGTCGCGCACGACGCCGTAGCCCGCGTCGATCCCGAGCAGGCGGCAGAGGTAGAGGAACGCCTCGGTCCGGTTGCCGCTCTTGCCGATGACGACGCGGCGGCCGTCGCCCTCGCGCCCCGCCTCGACGTTGGCGAGCACCCAGCGGTAGATCCGGCGCGCCTGCTCGTCCTTCGACGGCGCCGCCCCGCGGCCCCCGCCCGGCGCGGCGGGCGCCGCGCTCGTCCCCTGGCCGCCCGGCGCGGCGGGCGCCGCGCTCGTCCCCTGGCCGCCCGGCGCGGCGGGCGCGGCGCCCTTCCGCTCGCCGCCGCCCGCGGCGCTCTTCCCCTCGCCGCCGCCCGCGGCCGCGCCGTCGGCGTCCTTCGCGAACGCGATCGACCGGGCGACGCGCACGAGGCGCGGATCGCGCGGCGTCTCGTCGGCGGCCGCGTCGATCATGCGCGCGATCGTGTTCTCCAGGGTGATGCCCCAGCCGACGCGGACGTTCGGGAGGAACTCGGCGATGGGCGCGCTCGCCGGCTCCTCCGGGAGCGCGGGGCTCTTGTCCACGCGGTAGCGGCGGGTGACGAGCGCGCCGGACTCGACGATCTCCGGCGCGGGGACCGCCCCGGAGGTCTCCACGTCGAGCGGCCGGCTCTTCGGCGACACGATGACGAGCTCGCTCCGCCAGTAGGGGATCTTCTCCTCGCGGAAGTACCAGCGCGGGCCCTGGAACGTGAGGCCGCCCTGGCCGTCGCCGCGCAGGATGAAGAGGTTCTCGACCTCGATGTAGTCGCCCACCTCGAGGTGCGGCATCGTCACGGTCGGCTTGTCCTCGATGAGCTCCGGCTCGTGGATCGTCCCGTCCCGCTTGATGGTGCGGAGCTTGAGCACGAGCCCCTCGGGCATGCGCTGCTCGGCGTGCTCCTGGATCGCCTCGCGCGACTGGATCCGGAGGATCTCGTGCTGGAGCATCCGCGCCGACCCGTCCTCGTGGATCCACAGCGCCGCGTAGTCGAGCACGCGCGCCGCGGTGCCGGGCATGGCGTCGCCCGAGGCCTCGTGCTCGGCGATCACCTTCCTCGCGTCGAGCCGGAAGGGGCTGAGCTCGGTCGTGCCGTCGATCAGCTCGATCGCGTCGCGCAGGCCCGAGGTGTCGGCGCCGGTGCGGATCGCCTCGATGAGCGCCTTCTGCAGCGCGTCGCGCTCCCCCCGCGCGAAGCGCGCGTCCGCGAGCGCGAGGCGCGCGCTCGCGTCGTCGGGCGACCGCGCGAGGGCGCGCTCGAGCTGGTCGAGCGACTCGGCGCGCCGGCCGGCGCGCGTCAGGAGATCGGCGATGCGGCGGGCGATGTCCTTGCGGTCCTTGCGGAGGGATCCGAGGCGCCGGAGCTCCCGGATCGCCGCGTCGTAGTCGCGCCGCTCGATCGCCCGCTCCAGCTCGATCTCGGCGTCCGGATCGAGCGCGCGGATGCGGGCGGCGACGGCGTCCGCCTCGGCGACGCGCCCCTCGGCGTCGTGGAGGCGGAGGAGCGCGCCCAGGACCTCGAGGTCGTCCGGGAAGCGGGCGGCGGCCTCCTTGACGGCGCGGACGTGCTCGACCCGCCAGCCGAGCCGGGAGTACATCGCCGCGAGCGTCTTCACGATGTGGGGCACCTCCCGGAACCGGTCGGCGAGGGCCTCGACCTTGCGGGTGACCTCGGGCAGGCCGACCTTGTCGGCCTCCTCGAGCGCGAGCCAGAAGCGCGGGTACCAGAGCTCCGGGTCCCGCTCCGCGGCGCGCGCGCGCACGTCCTGCACGAGGTCGCGCCCGTCGGACGCCGGGAAGATCGGGTCCTTCTCGAGGAAGACCGCCTGCATGGCGAGCGCGGTGCCGGTGGCGCGCGCCGGATCCGCGACGAGCGGCTCGATCAGCACCGAGCTCACGTCGTCCTGGCCCTCGAGGTGCGCGATGTAGGCCGCGAGGAACCGGGCGATCGGGTCGTTCAGGTCGCGCTCGGCGCGCGGCGCCCCGCGCAGGCCGCGGGCGCGCGCCACCTTCGGGGTGGGCTGCGGCGGCACCCCGAGCGCCGCGAGGAACGGCTCGATGGGGTTGGGATCCGGGAGGACCTCGGGGGGGAGGAGCGAGTACGGCGGCGCCGGGTCGGCGGAGGTGGGCACGCCGAGCGGCGTGCCGTCGGGCGCGAGCAGCCGGATGGATGTCTCGGCGCCGCCGACGCGGGCGAGGATGCGGTGCCGGCCGGCGCCGAGGCGCAGGCGCGCGCCGAACCTCGGCCAGATGCCCCACTGCTTCGTGTCGCGGGTGAGCACCTCGACGTCGTCCACGAGGATGGCGAACGCCCCCTGGACCGCGACGATGAGCTCGCGCTCGACGGGCAGGTCGACGAACGTCTCGACGTAGAAGACGCCGCCCCGCCACCCGGCGCCGGCCGCCCCGTCCGGCGCGACCGCGGAGAGCTGGCAGCCGCGGCGCTCGGCGCCGAGGACGCGCGGGGGATCGGCGCGGCGCGGGTCGCGCGGGAACACGGGGGGCCAGGGGCCGGCGCGCTCCGCGTCGTAGTGCACGCGGTGGTCGCTCTCGGCGAGGTGGCCGAACGGCCCGGCGAAGCGGGCATCCTCGACGCAGCCGTAGCGGCGCGCCGCGAGGTCGACGAGCGGCGCGGCGGGCCCGCTCGGCGCGCCGCCGCTCCGGGACGCGGCGGCCACCTCGTCGGGCAGCCCCTCGATGCTCCACCACTCGACGAGCTCGCCGCGCGCGCGCCAGCCGAGGTGCAGCGGGTGATCGATCGAGCGCAGGACGACGTCGCGGGCCTTCTCCCAGAGTCCCGCGACGCTGGAGCGGAGGGCGAGCAGGTGGTTCGCGGCGAACCAGCCGACGAGCGGGGCGTCGGGGTGCGCGCTCACCCGCGCGGCGGCGAGCGCGTCGAGGTAGGCCATGGCCGCGCGCGCGTTGCGGCCGTGGCCCTCGTCGTCGATGGCGCGCCCGAGCGACGCGAGCATGGTCTTTGCGCCGAGCTCGTCGAGGCGCTTGCGCGCCGCCTTGACCCCGGCGGGCGTGCCGCCCGGGACGAGGAGCTCGCCGAGCAGCCAGCGGCCGACGACCTCGCCGTCGGTCGCGTGGGCGCCGGCTTGGCGGAGCGAGGCGATGGGGTCGGGCGCGCGGGGTGCGGAGGCCGCGCCGCAGGCGCCGAGCGCGAGGGCCAGGGTGGCGGCGCCGGCGAGGCGGAGGAGCGTGGAGAGGGGGCGGCCGAGGCGGCCGAAGCGGCGGCCGAGGGGGCGGGGAGCGCGCATCGGCTCGGTCCTTAGCGCGGGCGACCGCGTGCGCACAGGTGCCCCGCGCGGCGTGCGGGTCGAGCGGCTGGCCTGCATGGGGGAAAACCGCGAGGGGGGCGCGAGAGAAAGAGGACACTTCGTGTCCTTCTGGCAGCGTCCTTGCCCATCCTTGCCGTGGACGCCGCCGCCCTCGCGCCGCTCACGCCCGCGGAGCGGCCTCAGGACCGGGGGCCGCCGGCTCCGGTCCTCGCCGCGGCTCCGGTCCTGACCGCGGCTCAGGCGCCGGCTTCGACCGCGTTGGCTACCTGCTGGAGGAGCACCGCCTGCTCGATCACCTCGGGCGACACCCCCAGATCCTCGCGAGCCGCGCCCGCGTCCTCCTGGCCTGCGCTTGCATCCTGACGCACCGCGCCCGCGTCGTCGCAGGGCGCGCTCACGTTCTCGCACGCCGCGCCCTCACGCTCCGCGCCCACGTCCGCCTGCGCGGCGCCCTCCGCGTTCACGCCCGGCTGCTGCGCGGCGACCTCCTGCGCGGCGCCCTCCTCGCTCACGCCCGGCTGCGCGGCGACCTCCTGCGCGGCGCCCTCCTCGCTCACGCCCGGCTGCGCGGCGCCCTCCTCGCTCACGCCCTCGTGCTCCGCCGCCCTGCGCAGCGCCGCGATCTCCGCCTGCGCGGCGATGAGCGCCTGCTCCAGCTCCGCGTGCAGCGCCGCGGGCGAGCCGGCCGCGTCGCGCGCGTCGGCGAGCTCGCGCTCGAGCTGCGCGATCTTCCAGCTCGCCGCGCGCAGATCGGCCTCGCTCGCGGCGGCGCTCCGCGCCAGCGCGTCGAGCTGCTGCCGCAGCGCCTCCACCGCGTCGCCCGCGCCGGAGGCCGCCGGGAGGATGCCGCCCGCGCCGCCGCCCGCGGCCTGGCCCGGCCCGCCGCGATCGGCCGTGGCCGCCGTGAAGACCGTCCCGAGCTCGTCCACGAGCTCCTTGCCCACGCGCTCGCTCTCGAGCAGCTGCGCCTTGAGCGTCGCGATGACGTGGCCCCGCTCGCGCAGCGCCTCCTCCAGGCCCGCGATCTCGGCGGCCGCCGCCTCGCCGGCGTCGCGCTTCTCGAGCTCGGCGTTCCGCTTCTCCAGGGAGACGACGCGCTGCTCCAGATCGACGATCCGCGTCTCGAGCAGCAGCCTGCGCGCCTCGAGCGCGCCCCGCTGGTCCTCCAGCGCGCGGTTGTCCCGCTCGAGCCGATCCGCGCGCTCCTTCAGCCGGTCGCGCTCGCGCGCGGCCTCGGCGCGGGCGGCCTCGAGCTCCTGCAGCTTCGCCGCCGCGCGCCGCGCCTCGTCCAGCGCGCGCTCGCTCTCCTGCGCGCGCTTGCGCGCGGCGTCCCGCTCCGACGTGAGCTTCGAGAGCTCCCGCCGCGCCCCCGCGGCGGCGGCCTCGAGCTGCTCCACGCGGGCCGCGAGCGCCGGATCGGGCGGCGCGACCGCGGGCCTCGCCTCGAGCTCGGCGATCCGGGCGCGCGCGGCCTCGAGCTCGGCCGTCGCGGCGTCGAGGCGATCGCGCGCGCCGGCGATCTCCGGCCTGTTGCGGATCATGCCGAGCTCGAGCTCCACCTTGGTCCGCAGCCGCTTCTCGTCGTCGAGCTGCTTGGCGAGCCGGGTCGCGCGGTCGCGCTGGCCGCGGAGCTCCTCCTCCATGTCGCGGATCTGGTGGGTGAGGCGCTCGGCGCGGACGTGGGCGTCGCCCGCCCGGGCCTCGATTTCCCGGAGGCGCGCCCCCTTCGCGCCGAGCTCGGCCTCGACCTCGGCGAGGCGCGCGGCCGTGGCGACCGCGCTCTCGGCGCGCGCCCCGGCGTCCTCGCGGTCGCGCTGGTGGCGGGTGCGCAGCTCGGCGAGCTCGCCCCCGAGCCGGGCGGCGAGCCCCTGGGCCTCGTGGAGCGCCTCGGGCGGGGCGCCGGCGCCCGCGGCCGGGAGCTCGGCGAACGGCAGCTCGATCACGGCGAAGGCGTCGAGCCGGGGCAGGCGCTCGCCGGCCACGACGATGAACCACTCCGGCTCCTCGGACCCGTCGAGGATCGACGTGTCGACGCTGACCTCGGGCTCGCCCTTCGGCGCGAACTCCGCGACCGTGTAGCCGACGAACGGCGCCTGGCCGATCATCCGGACCTGCTTGAACTGGAGCGCCACGAGGTCGTAGAGCGCGTAGTAGCCGGGCGCCGCCCCGCGGCGCGCCCCGGCGGGGAGGAGCCCCCGGGCGACGTCCGGGTTGGGCGACGCGATGACGGCGGCGCCGCTCGCGGCGGTGAGGCGGCGGGCGCGCCGGAGGAGCTCGGCCTGGTCGCTGAAGATCGAGAGATCGGGGACGACGAGGGTGTCGAAGGCGCCGTCGCGCACGCCGAGGTCGCCGTCGAACACGGCGAAGCTCGGGTGCGGCTGCCTGGAGGGCGCCGACCGGGCGAGCCTCTCCGCGACGCGCGCGGCGTCTGGGTCGTAGGCGTGGACGAGGCGGGCTCCGCGCTGGAGCAGCCGCTCGGCGAGGCCGATCGTGGCGTCGCCCAGGACCGCGACCCGTCGGCCGCGCACGAGCGGCTCGAGGTAGGCGCTCAACACCAGCGAGGGGTGGAGCGCGGCGGCGGCGGCGGCGGGCCGCGGCGAGCGCGCGGCGGCGAGGGAGGACTCCGGCGTCATGGTCTCGTCCTTTACGGCGCGAGGGCCCGGGAGTCCACAAACCCACGACCCCACGCCGACAAACCCGCGCCCCACCACCCCACCCCGCGAGCCCGCGCCGGCCTGGAGCGCGAAGCCCGCGCCGGGAGGGGGCCGGGGGGGTGGGCGGGAGGGCGGGGAGACAGATAAAACATCAATGATTCTCGCCCGATGAGAGCCCTGGTGTCCGGGCGCGGCGGCGGTCAGCGGATCACGGTCTCGCAGCCGAGGAGGATCTGGATCCTCGCGGCGGACGCGCTCCTCGCGGCCTCGCACGTGGCCGGGCAGAGCGTCAGCGCGGTCGGGCGGTCCGGGTCGTCATAGCGCCACCCCGGACCGTCGCAGCCCGGGCTCTGCGGCAGGATCCCCTGCGGGGCGCCGTCGAGCGCGAACAGCACGTTGACGTCGCGGAACGAGACCTGCCCGCCGGCCACCTGGGAAGGGATCTCGTATTCGCACGGGAGCGCCTGGCCTGTGACCTTCGCGAGCGCGTTCTGGAACTCGACGGCGGTGTTGGTCGCCCCGACGAGCACGGCGGCGTCGGTGCCGCCGGCGGCGGCGATCTGGTGGGCGATGCGCTGGTCGACGCCCGGGAGGCCGATGACGAAGGTGCGCACCGGCGGGAGGCCGTTCACGCCGTCCGCGCCCGCCCTGGCGAGCGCCGCGATGGCGGCGGGGTCCTCCGGATCGACGGCGCCGCACCGGTCCGCGGGCCCCTGCGGCTGCCCGTCGGTGACGAGCAGCACGGCGGAGGCCTGGCCCGGATGGTTCTTCGCCACCTCGCTCCCCATGAGGATCGCGCCGCCGAGCGCCGGATAGATGGGCGTGCTCAGGCCGTCCGGCGACTCGGCCTCGATGCTCTCGATGATCGCGGGCGCGTTGTCCGGGAGCGGGCCGAACGGGACGAGCGGGGTCATGTACGCGAACTGATCGCACGCCGGCGCCGCGTCCGCGTCGCGCGGGAAGAAGCGCAGCGCCACGCGCACGCCGGCGAACCTCGCGCTGTTGACGAACGCCGTCAGCCCGGCCTTGGCGCTCTCCCATTTATCGCCCGTCATCGAGGACGACTTATCCATCATGATGTAGAGATTGAGCGGGACGGCGATCGCCTCCTCCGTGACGAGCCCACAGGCTGCGTCCGGGTCGAGCGGGACATCCGCGGGCGCGTCCCCCAGCAGCCCAGCATCCGGCTCGGGGTCTCCCCCCGAATCGACGTCTCCTCCCGGGCCGGCACCTTCCGCCGGGGACATCGAGCCATCGATCCCCGAGTCCGGGGCGCAGGCGCCGTGGAGCCCGGCGGCGGCGAGTCCAAGCAAGCAGGCGAGCGGGACGTGATGGAGCGATGGATGACGCATTGGCATGTCGTCCGGCGAGGGTGCGAGGGGGAATGACGAGAGGCGCGGACGACAGACTACCGAACTGGGCGGCAGGAGCGAGCGCGAACGCATGCAATCGTGAGCTAGCTTGCGCGGACACCGCACCACGGCGGCATCGGCCCATGCAGCCTGAAACGTGCCGCACGGAACGATACGATTGCGAGACAAAGTCTTTCCGCGCGACGAGCGAAGGTGCAGTATTGCGACATGCGCGCGCGACTCGTTCTCGAAACCGCATCTCTGCTCGCGATGCTCTCCGCGCTCGGGTGCGCTGAAAGCAGCTCGATTGAAGGCCCCGTTCTCCCGGGCTCGGGCACCGGCGCTGAAGGCGGTGGCGGCGCAGGGGGCGCGCCCTCCGCAAGCAACCCCTCATCCACTGCGAGCAACACCTCATCCACTGCAAGCAGCACCACATCCACGTCCTCCAGCAGCAGCACGACCGCCACCAGCGGCGCGAGCGGCGCGGGCGGAACGGGCAGCGACGCGGGCGGAGTGGGCGGCGGAGAGGGCGGCCAGGGCGGTGAAGAGGATGGAGGAGAGGGAGGGAGTGGCGGTGGGATCACCGATGTCTGCGCGACGGGGTGTCTCCCGGGCACGCACGACGTGGACGGCAATCCGCTGACGGGCGAGTGCGGTTGTGAGTATGCTTGCACGCCGACGTCGACGGGCGGGGATCCGATCGACGGCGACTACACGGACGACAACTGCGATGGCGGCGACGGGCTGGTCGAGCAGTGCGTGTACGTGTCCGCGAGCGAGGGGGATGACGGCAACAGCGGGACGCGCATGGCGCCGATGCGGACGATCGCGGCGGCCATCCAGGCGGCGCGGGACAATGCGGTCCCGGCCGTGTGCCTGTCCGGCGAGCTGTATGAAGAGGCCGTCACGGTCGCGTCGGGGATCAGCATTTACGGTGGATTCGATCACAAAGATCCAGATTTCAAGTTCCGGAGGTCGCCGGCGGTGACGACCACCGTGCGGGCGACGGGCACGGTGTTTCATGCGCCCGCGATCGAGCAGGAGACGCACATCGAGGGGCTCACGATCGAGGCGCTCTCGCCGTCGTCGCGCGGCGCGAGCACCTATGGAGTGCGGCTCGGCGGGGGGCGCGCGCAGCTCTTCGTGCGGTACAACCACATCGATGTGGAGGACGGCCAGGACGGGGCCGACGGGGCGCACGGCGCGGCGCATTCGGCGGGGACGGCGCCGGCGGGGAAGGCGGGTGGGGCAGGCTGCGATTACTGCGAGGACACCGACGTGGGAGGGGCAGGCGGCCGCGCGCCCGTGTGCGCTGAGCCCGGCGGGAAGGGCGGGACAGGCGGACACAACGACGGGCACGGCGCGGCGGGCTCACCTGGCAGTCGCGGCGCGGCCGGTGGCGCGGGGGGCACGTCGGCCGGCGCCTGCTACAGCGATAGTGCGCCAGGCCGAAACGGCGCGGCGGGAGCGGCTGGGGGACAGGGGACGCCGGGGACCGGGGGCGCGAGTCTTGGCAGCGTCGCCGCGAGCCTCTACCGACCTGCGAGCGGCACGAATGGGCAGAACGGCGCGAACGGCGGCGGGGGCGGCGGCGCCGGCGGCGGGGGCGGCGGCGCGTGCGAACTCCCGTTCTGGCCGAACACCTGCAGTTGCGGGGAAGACGGTGGCGGTGGGGGTGGCAGCGGCGGATGCGGCGGGCTCGGCGGCCGCGCGGGGCAGGGCGGCGGCGGGGGCGGCGGGAGCTTCGGCATCTTCGCAGCGAGCGGACGGGTGGTGGTCTCCGGCAACGTCATCACGACCGGCTCCGGCGGCTCCGGCGGTCGCGGCGGCAACGGCGGCACGCACCAGCTCGGGGGGAACGGCGGCTCGGGCGGCTCCGGTTTTGACAACTCCGGCAACGGCGGCACCGGCGGCAGAGGTGGCAATGGCGGCGACGGCGGCCCCGGCGCGGGCGGCGGAGGCGGCCCGAGCGCTTGCCTGGCGCGGTCCGGCAGCGTGTTCTTCATGTTCGCGGACAACAGCTGCACGACAGGAACGCCCGGCTTCGGCGGCGCGGGCGGCACGAACCCGAGCGGCGGCGCCGCGGGCCTGGGGAGCAACGGCATGGCCGCGGCGAACCTGCAGATCAACTGACCAGCGCCGCGTCGATCGAGGAGCTATCGCCCGACCCGCGCGAGGTCGATCTTCGCCACAGCCGCGCTGATCTTACCGCCGTCCCCGACCTTCATCCCATCGCCGAAGTCGAGCACCCCGTCGTTGATTCCAGCAAGCATGAGGGCATCGGTCCTCGGATCAGCGCCGATGCCGATGACGCCTTGCAGAGCCGCAGGATCACCGAAGCGCCTGCTCCAGAGGTGCTCTCCACCGGCGCTGATCTTTGCGACTGTCCAGTCCCGATCTCCTCTCCCGTCGAGCAGTCCGCCCCCGAAGTCGACGGCGCCTGCGACTCCGGCCCCCAGCGCAATGTCCCCGGCGGAGTCGACGGCGACGTGAACCCCGAGAGGTGACCGCGAGCTCAGATCCACATCCACGTCAAACTGAGGCGACTCATCCCCGAATTTCAACGACCACACGTGGCTTCCCGCCGACGAGAGCTTCACGAGCAGGATATCCGAGTCGGCCGCACCGCTGGTCTGTTGGACGCCGCTAACGCCGTCTGTTGTGATCCCGATCGTTCCTGTGAGAGCCCCTCCCGCAAGGACGTGCCCTCGCGCATCGACGTCGATGTCGCTCACCCACGCTTCGCCCTCCCCTTGGAGAACGGACGTCCACTGCCTAACTCCGGTGGGCACAAGCTTGAGCACGAAGGCACCGGCGCCCGACGGACTCGGGATGTACCCCTCTTCGAAGCCGGACTGACTGAATCCCGTGAATCGGCCCCCCACGATGATATTGCCGTCAGGATCAGCCGCCACCGCGGTGGCCTCGATGGTGGTCGTCGCCGTGGTATCTTTGGCGTCCCCCAGCTGGAGGCTCCACCGCTCAGCGCCCGTCTCGCCGTTCAATCTCGTGATGAAGGCGTCCGTCGAGGCGGTGGTCAAGGTCGACGTGCCCAGGTTCATCTCGCGCTCGAAGGAACCGACCAGAACCACGTCGCCGTCGGGAGTGGACGTCAAATCCAGGACGAACGCGTGCGCTGTCCCCGTGAACAGGTTGCGCTTCCAGAGCAGCTCGCCGTCCGGCGAGAACCTGGCCACGAAGCAGCCATCCCCACCCGGGGTGGGCGTCTTGACGAGATCGCCGTCTCCGAGATCGACGGATTGCTCATAGAATCCAGTCAAGACGACGCTGTCGTCCGGTAGGACCGTGAGGCGTGGAGACAAGGCGCCATCCTCGTCATCGACCAGGATCTTCCGACTGAATGCGTGACTGCCGTCCGGCCTCAGCTTGGCGAGAAAGAAAGCCATGTAAGACGATATCAGCGGAGATCCACCAAAATCCACGGTATCGCGAAATGTGCCTGAGACGATAACGTTACCCCTGGAGTCGACACCAGCGCTTTCTGGATAGACGAAGTCAACGTTCCCGAAGCCCTTCGCCCAGACGACTCCCGAGCACGAGTCCTCATCGCAGTCCTCGAACTCGTCGAGCCCCAGGACCTGGGCGCACGAGGCGGTGCTCAGGAGGGCTCCCAGAGCGAGCACGTGGCCGGCGCGGAGGAGGGCAGAGAGCCGATGGCTGCGCATGATGTCGCATGAGGCCGCAAACGCCCGCATCCGTCAAGGGTGGAGCAAACCGCTCTCCTGCATTTCACCAGGGCTCGTCGTGCCATGTGCCATCAATCGATACGACCGAGCTCGTCACTTCCGTGCGACCTGTGACAGTGTTCCTCGGCTCTCTCCAGCACTCCCCCGGCGCGCCCAGGATGGCGCCCAGGCCCGGCACGTCGCTCCCTGCGACCGCCTCCCTCCCGCCTCCCGCCGAGCCGCCCTCCCCTTCCAGCGCGCCTCGTCCGGGCGAGCTCCCCGGCCCGGCCGCTCGTCCCCCGCCAGCTCGGCCTTTCAGCCGTCTCTACCACCGGAGCGCCGGAGCGGGTACAACCTGGGCTCAATCTGCCCGCCCGCACGCGGGCGCCGGCGCGGTGTGTCCGGGACACTGAGGAGTTGCCGATGGGCCACGACATCGACGACGTGATCGACGGCCGGTACAGGCTGATCGAGGTGGTCGGCCAGGGGGGCCACGGCGTGGTCTATCGCGCCGAGGACCTGAAGCTCGGCGCGCGCGTCGCCGTCAAGTGCCTCCACGCGGAGATCGCCGCAAACCCCGCCTTCAAGGCCCGGATGCAGCGCGAGGCGCGCGCCATGGGGGCGCTCTCCGGCACCAGCGCCGCGCAGGTCTTCGCGTTCAGCCAGGCGCCCGACGGCACGCTCTACATCGTGATGGAGTTCCTGACGGGCTGCGATCTCGAAACGACGCTGCGCCGGATCGAGGCGCAGGATCAGCGGCTCCCGCTGGACCGGCTGAAGGAGCTGTTCGGCCCGATCGTCGACACCCTGGACGCGGCGCACGCGCGCGGCATCGTCCACCGCGATCTGAAGCCCGCCAACATCTTCGTCCTGGACGACGCCGCGAACGGCCCCTCCTCCACATCCCGCCCCGGTGACGACGCCACCCACCCCCGCGGCAACCCGCCCCGCCCCGACGCCGACCCCTCCCGCCCCGGCGCCGATCCCTCCCGTGCGGGCGCTTCCGCCCCGGACGGCGGCTCGCGGCCCCTTGCCGACGCGCCGTCGCGCGGCCGCGTGCGCCTCCTCGACTTCGGCCTCGTCAAGGTCATGAACGCCGACCCCTTGACCCGCGAAGGCTCCATCCCCGGCTCGCCCAGCTACATCGCGCCCGAGGTCTGGAAGGGCCGACCCCAGGAGGTCGACCACCGGATCGACGTCTACTCGCTCGGCGCGGTGCTCTTCCGCGTGCTCGCCGGCCGCGTGCCGTTCTCGGGCGCGACCCGGGTCGACATCCTGCTCGCCTCCGCCCGCGGCCCGCGGCCGAGCCTGTGCGCCTTCCGGCCCGATCTGCCGTCCGAGGTGGACGCCTGGGTGGCCCGGGCGCTCGCCGTCCAGCCCGAGGCGCGCTTCCAGGATGTTCGCTCGCTCTGGGCCGCGCTGGAGCCGCTCCTGGACCGCGCCGCCCAGGCGCCCGGCGGCGCCGCGCGCGCCGACGCGATCCCGCCTTGATCGCTTTCTTCCGCCCGAGCGCCTTGCGACGCGGGAAGCGCCGCTGGTAGCGTCATCCGGGCCATGTCCGAATCGAGGGCCGCGGGATGAGCTCCTCGCCTGGTCTCTTGCAGCCGAACACGCGGTTTCGCGACCGCTACCAGGTGTTGCGCGTCATCAAGTCGGGCGGCATGGGCGCCGTCTACGAGGTCCTGGATCACGTCACCGCCGCGCGCCGCGCGCTCAAGGTGATGCTGCCGAGCCTCCTCGACAGCGAGGAGCTGCGCGCCCGCTTCGCCCTCGAGGCCCGCATCACCGGCATCATCGAGAGCGACCACATCGTCAGGACCTCGGACGCCGGGGTCGACGACGAGACCGGCACGCCGTTCATCGTCATGGAGCTGCTCCGCGGCGAGGAGCTCGGCAGCCTCCTCAAGAAGCGCGGCGCGCTCCCCCCCGACGACGTCGCGCTCTACCTCTTCCAGGCGGCGCTCGCGCTCGACAAGACGCACGCGGCGAACATCATCCACCGCGACCTCAAGCCCGACAACCTGTTCGTCACGATCCGCGACGACGGCTCGCCGTGCGTCAAGATCCTCGACTTCGGGATCGCCAAGGTCATCGAGCATCACCACGCCTCCACGCTCACCCGGCAGATGCTCGGCACGCCCGTGTACATGTCGCCCGAGCAGATCCGGGCCGAGCGCAACGTGAGCCCCCGGGCCGACATCTACGCCCTCGGGCACGTCGCCTACACGCTCCTCGTCGGCGAGTCGTACTGGACCCCGGAGTCCGAGACGATCCCGTCGCCTTACCTGCTCGCGGCGGAGCTCCTGCGCGGCCCGATGGAAGCGCCCGTCGCCCGCGCGGCCCGCCGGCGCGCCGCCGCGCTGCCCTCGGAGTTCGACGGCTGGTTCTTCAAGGCGACCGCGGTCAAGCCCGACGACCGCTTCGAGCGCGCCTCCATCGCGGTGAACGCGCTCGCCGACGCGCTCGGCGTCGCGCTCCCGCGCGCCTCGCGCGTCGTGCTCCTGCCGGATCACCCGCTGACCCCCCCGCCGGATCCCCCGCCGGGCCCGAGCCCGACCGCGCCGACCCTGCCCTCGCAGCCCGGCGCGCCGGGGAGGTTCGCCGACGTGCCGACCGTCACCGTGCCCGAGATGTCGGCCAGGCCGACGCCGACGCCGGCCTCGCACCACCCCCTGACGTCGCGCCACACCCCGACGTCGCACCACCCCCCGGCCCGGCCGCTCTCGGCGCCCCCGCCGCGCTCGGCCTCCCCGCCGCTCTCGGCGCCCCCGCCTCCCCTCCAGCTCGGCGTGGAGACCTGGCCCAGGTCGCCGTCGACGCCCTCGACGCCGCCGAGCAGGACGAGCCCCTCCGCGGGCCAGCCGTCGAGGAAATCCGACCCCATCGGGCGGCGCGAGCGCGGCTCGCAGCGGCGGTTCCAGGTCCGGCCCGACGCGGCGACGGGGATCCTCCACGTGAAGGTCTGGGGGTTCTGGGACGTCGAGGAGGGCAAGGCGTACCTCGACGAGTTCCGGCAGAAGGCCTCGACGCTGCTCGGGCTCGGCAAGCCCTGGTACGTGCTCGCCGACATCGCGGACTTCCCGCCGCAGCGGCCCGACGTGAGCCCCTACGTCGAGCAGACGATGGCGTACGCGGTCGAGAACGACATGCGCAAGGCGGCGAACCTCGTGAACAGCGCGCTCTCGAAGATGCAGATCTCCCGCCTGTCGGCGGCCATGGGGCTGCCCGAGTACTCGTTCTTCACCGCGGAGGCCGACGCCATCGCCTGGCTCCTCAAGGGCTGAGCACCGCCCCGCGGCCTCCACCCGCCTCTCGTTACCTGCACGCCAGAGCGGTGGTCGACATGACGCCAGAGCGGTGGTCAGCCGCACAGGAGATGGGCCCAGATCGGCGTTTTCGGCGCGCAAGCGCACTCCAGTGCGCTGAGCACCGAAAACGGCGAGATGGGTCCGTATCCGAAGCGGATGACCACCGCTCTACCCGAGGACGAACCTGCGGATGCGGCCGGCGAGGCTCCGGACCTTGTCCTCGGCCGCGAGGTAGCGCTCGGCCGCGTCGCGCAGGTGGGCCTGGCGCGAGGCCATGAGCAGGCTGAGCTCGATCACGAGCTGCGGGCGCGCCTCGATGATCGGCTGCAGGGCCTCCTTCGTGATCTGGTAGAGCACCACCTCGTCGATCGCGCGCACCGTGGCGGTGCGCTCCTCGCCCGTGAGCAGCGCGAACTCGCCGAAGACCGCGCCCTTCTCGAGCGCGGCGACCGGCGTGTCCTGCCCGCCCGGGTGCCGCACCAGGACCTCGACGGTGCCGGACGCGACGACGTACATCGACGAGTCGCGCTGCCCCTGCAGCACGATCCGGTCGAGCGGGCCGTACTCGACCCGGCGCGCCCTCCTGGCGAGCTTGCGGAGCTCGCGATCGAGCAGCGGCTTGAAGACCGGCGTCCGCCGCAGCAGCACCATCACGTCCTCGGGGCTCGCCTCGAGCGCGGCCTTGCTCGGCGCGTCGAGATCGATGGACTGCGCGGCCCCGTACCCGTCGCGCCGCTCCAGCGCGGCGAGCAGCGAGGGGTTCTTGTCCATGGTCGCCTCGAGCAGGCTCGCGTTCCGCGGGATGCACTCGTCGCCCGTGTAGTCCATCAGGCGACGCTCGGCGGCCCACCGGGCGACGTCGTTCATCGACTTGCGGTACTGCCGGCACGCCGCGGGGAAGATCCCGTCCTGGTCGCCGAAGAGCCCGGTCAGCGCCTCGGGCATGAGGCTCAGCCCGAACAGCCGCACGTCGCCCCGCTGGTGCCAGAGCGCGAAGTCGCGCCAGCGCGGATCGAGGTGCGACAGCTCCGGGAACGCGAGCGCGCTGTTCCTGAGCACCGCCCGCTCCGCGTCGCGGAACACGCGGTGCCAGGTCTCCTGCGCGTTGCCCAGGTTGGGGCCCGCGAGCTCGATGGCCCGCTGCAGGTCGGCGTGGTGGGTGTGCAGGAACGCGAGCGTCGCCTTCTGCTTGCGCATCAGGTTGGTCAGGCTCACGGGCCCGGCCGCGAAGAAGCCGGCTGCGCGCGGCGCGATGTGCCGCATGTCCCAGACCTGCCGCCACGCCGCCACGTCGATCGCCGCGCGGACGGGCGCGAACGCCTCGCCCCGCTCGAACGCCTCGCGCTCCTCGGGCGAGAGCATGTCCGGGTACTCGCGCTTCACGGCCTCGAAGATGCCGAGGCACGTGAGCAGCTCGAGGTAGAGCCCCACCCGCAGGAGCCAGCGGGGATCGGGGAGGTTGCGCCGGTGCTGCTCGAGATCCTGATGGATGGCCCGGAGGTACAGCGCGGCCTTGTCCATGCCGATGGTGAGCACGGGGAACCACGGGTGATAGCCGACGTGGAGCTCGTCGATCCCGAGCTCCCGCTGCTGGCTCTCCGTGTCCGCCTTGACGAGCCGATCGAGCAGCCGCGCGTAGAGCGAGCCGAAGCGGCCGGTGTCGAAGACCTCGATCTCGGTCGACTCGGCCGCGACCGTCCTGCCCGCCTCGCTGAGCTTGATCTCCACCCGGAGCTGCTGGCGGAACAGGCTCGCGAACGTGAACGGATCCTCGCCGTCGGGGATCTGCGCCCGGAACGACGCGGGCAGGTCGAGCCAGTCGTAGCCCCCGCCGGCCGCCGCGCCGGGGGCGCGCGGCATGAGCTGCCGCGCGGGCGCGATCGTGGCGACGTAGACGGTCTGGTGGAACGCGTTCCACGGGGCGGGCTCGAGCATCGGGACCGGGTAGGACGACGTCGAGACGACCTGAGGGCTGAGCGGCAGGTCGATGAGGCCGGGCACCGGGCACGGCGCGCCGCGCTCGGGGCTCGCAGGGAGGAACCACGCCGACAGGGTCACCTCGAACGGCCGCTCGAACGGCGCCACGAAGGCGTAGAGATCGCGCAGCCGGTAGAGCAGCCACACCTCGTCGCCGAGCTCCGCCGGATCGCCCGCGGTGTTGATGCAGCCGACCCGCTCGCTGCAGCCGTGCCCCGGGTAGAGCGCCTCGTCGACAGGCCGCTTGCCGGGCTCGAACGGGATGAGCTCCAGCGACGGGGACAGCTCGGCCGACTCCTCCTCCGGGCTCTGCCGCGCCTCGAGCTGGCGCAGGTACTGGCGGACCCGGGCGAGCTTGTCCTCCCAGTCCATGCCTTCAACGCGGCTCATCAAGAGCCGCTTGAACTGCTTCTGGAACTCCTTCGGGGTCATCATGCTGCGTCCACCTGAGTTCACGGCCGCCGGACAGCCGCCCTCTCCGGGAGCTTACAGGCTCCTCGCGCCCGGCGTGCCCCCGATCGCCGCGCGCCCCGTCGCTGCGCGATCCACTTGCGGCGCCGCGTCTCGAACGGTACGGGCTTGCGCCCTATGGCTATCGAGATCCGCGAGCTTCGGAAGGGCGACAGGAGCGTCCTCAAGGACTTCCTGGACGTGGTCGACACCGTCTACGAGGGTGAACCCAACTACGTCCGCCCGCTCGACATGGACATCTCCGATCGGCTCGACAAGAAGAAGAACCCGTTCTTCGAGCACGCCGAGGGGACGGCGTGGGTGGCCTACAAGGACGGCCGGCCGGTGGGTCGGATCACGGCGCAGGTCGATCACGAGCACCTGAAGCGCCACCGCGACGAGACGGGCTCGTTCGGTTTCTTCGACACGATCGACGACATCGAGGCCGCCCAGGCGCTCCTCTCCGAGGCCGCGGGCTGGCTGCGCGCGCGCGGCATGAAGCGGATGCGAGGCCCTTACTCGCTCTCGATCAACGAGGAGATCGGGTGCCTCATCGAGGGCTTCGAGTTCCCGCCGGCGATGATGATGGCCTATCACCGCCCTCACCAGGGCCGCCTCATCGAGCAGGCGGGGCTCGAGAAGGTGAAGGACTTCTACGCGTGGCGCTACGAGGTCGGGGACGTCCCCGCCCGGGCGCAGAGGGCGCACGCCGAGATCCTGGCCATGCCGGAGGTGCACACGCGCTGCGGAGATCCGAAGAACCTGCTCCGCGACATCCGGATCCTCATGGACGTCTACAACGACGCCTGGAGCGACAACTGGGGGTTCGTCCCGATGACCGAGAAGGAGCTCATCAAGTGGGCGCGCGACGTGCGGCTCATCCTGATGCCCGAGCTCACGAAGATCACGTTCATCGACGGCGAGCCGGCCGCCGTGTCGCTCGGCCTCCCGGATCTCAACGACCTGATCAAGGATCTGCACGGCAAGCTCCTGCCGGGCGGGATCTTCAAGCTGCTCTGGCGGCTCCGCGTGCGCGGCCCGAAGCGCGGGCGCCTCGTCGTGCTCGGCATCCGCAAGAAGTGGCGCCACGTGCGGCGGTACGCCGGGCTCAGCGCCTTCCTCTACGTCGAGATGAACCGCGCGGCGCACCTGCTCGGCATGACGGGCGGCGAGCTCGGGTGGACGCTGGAGGACAACGCCGCCATCAACGCGGGCATCCGGCTGATGGGCGGCCGGATCTACAAGAAGTACCGGGTCTACGAGCGGGCGATCTGATCTCCCAGACCGGTCATGGCGCCGCGGCGCCGGCGGGCGGCCGTCTTGGGATAGCAGAGCGCAAGGAGGAAGCGGATCGATGAGGGTGCTGGTCACGGGCGCGAGCGGGTTCCTCGGCTCGCACGTCGCCGAGCAGCTCGTGCAGCAGGGGCACGGCGTCGTCGCCCTCGTGCGGCGCTCGTCCAACACGAGGTTCCTGGCGTCGCTGCGCGGCGTCGAGCTCGTGTACGGCGCCGTCGAGGACGCGGAGAGCGTCCGCCGCGCGGTGGTCGACACGGAGGGCGTCGACGCGATCGTGCACTCGGCCGGGCTGGTCAAGGCGCGCGACGAGGCGGAGTTCTTCCGGGTCAACGTCGAGGGCACGCGGAACATGCTCGAGGCGGCGAAGGCCGCGCCCTCGGTGAAGCGCTTCGTGTTCGTCTCGAGCCTCGCCGCCATCGGCCCGAGCCCCGACGGGCGCCCCGTCGCGCCCGACGCGCGCCCCTCGCCGGTGACGCGGTACGGGCGCTCGAAGCTCGAGGCGGAGCGGCTGGTGCTCGCCGAGAAGGACGCGTTGCCCGTGATCGTGCTGCGCCCCCCGATGATCTACGGCCCGCGCGATCAGGAGTCGTTCGCGTTCTTCCAGAGCGTCTCGCGCCGCTTCCTCCCGATGCTCGGCGACGGCAGGAACACGCTGAGCGTCATCTACGCAACCGACGCGGCCGCCGCGTGCATCCGGGCGCTCGAGCGCGACACGCCGAGCGGCCGCGCCTATTTCATCGACGACGGCCGCGTGTATGTCTGGCGCGACATGCTGGCGGACGTGGAGGCGGCGCTCGGCGCGCGGGCGTTCGTCCGGGTCGGCGTGCCGTTCTCGCTCATGCGCGGCGCCGCGCTCGCGAGCGAGGGCCTGGGCCGCCTCACCGGCAAGGCCGTGATGCTGACGCGCGACAAGCTGAACGAGCTCGCCGCGCCGCACTGGGTCTGCGACTCGAGCGAGGCGCGGCGGGAGCTCGGCTTTCGGCCCGAGGTGGGCTGGGCCGAGGGGACGCGCCGCGCGGTCGCGTGGTACCGCGAACACGGCTGGCTCTGACGGCGAGGCCGCGCCGTGCGCCGTTTGACGCTCGCCCGCCGCCTCCGTACCGTAACCGCATGTCCAGCCGTTCGTCCGCTGCCCCAGGCCTGATCGCCATGGCGCTCGGCCTGGCGAGCGCGACCGCGCGGGCCGACGCGCCGCCGGGCGGCCCCGCGGCGGCGGCCCCGGGCGGCCCCGCGGCGGCGGCCCCGGGCGGCCCCGCGGCGGCGGCCCCGGGCGCCCCCGCGGCGGCGGCCCCGGGCGGCCCCGGGGCTGCAGAGGCGCCGCGCGCCGCCGCGAGCCGGGCGGCGCTGCGCGGCGCCGTCGTGGTGGCGGCGGACGACGAGAGCGCCGAGGCAGCCCGCGCGCTCGCGCGCGCGCTCTACCGAGATCCCGCGCTCCGCCCGCCCATCGACGAGGCGGCGGCGCAGGCGCTCGCCGGCGAGGATCCGCGGCCGGACGCGCCGGCCTCCGTGAGGGAGCTCGCCGAGGTGCGCCGCTCGGCCGGGCGCGCCGAGTCCGAGCCGATCGCGCGCGGCCTGCTCGCGTCGCTGGGCGCGAGCGCGGGCGCGGCGCTCGTCGTCTCGGTGACCACGGCGCAGGGTCGCCCCGTGGCCCGGGTGCTCCGGGTCGCGGGCGCCGGCTATGCGCCGATCGAGCTCGGCGCGACGGTCCGGCGCGCCCCCGACGGCGCGGCCCCCCCTGCCCCGGCGGCCTTCGCGTGGCCCGGCGCGAGCGCGGCGATCCGCGCGCTGCTCCCCGGTGACGCGGCCGGTCCGCCGCCCGGCGCGACCGCGCCGCAGCGCGGCCCGGTGCGCCCGCTCGCCGCCGGCACGACGGCGCCGTCGGCGCCGGTGGACCGGACCTCCTCCGAGCGAAGGAGCCCGTGGAGCTCCCCCTGGTTCTGGGGGCCGCTCGCGGGGGTCGTCGCGACGGGGCTCGCGGTGCTGGTGCTCGCCCAGACGGGCGACAGCGACGGCGAGACCGTGCACCTGCGAGGTCGGATCGCACCATGATGCGCTGCTTCCGGCACCGCCCGGCGGCCCTGGCGAGGCGCCTCGCGGCGCTCCTGTGCCTCGCGATCGTCGCCTCGCCCGGGCTCGCCGGAGGTGCTCCCCGCGTCTATGACGCGCCGGCCGCGGCGCTCGGGGGCGCCGCAGAGCTCGCCGTCCCGCCGCCCCCGCCCGAGTACCAGATCGAGGATCTCGGCTGGATCGAGTTCGCCTACCACCCGTCGACCCGCGACCGCGTCCGCCCCCTGATCGCCCGCGCCGACGCGCTCCGCGCCGAGCTCCGCGCCCTGCTCGGCCGCGAGGTGCTGGCCGCCCCGGTGAAGGTCCGGATCGCGGACATCCCCGCCGAGCTCGATCACCTGGTCCCCGGCGGGCTCGGCCGCCCCGCGACCGCCGTCTCGTTCGGCGCGCTGCGGCTCGCCGTCCTGAGCGCAACCCCGCGGCTCGGCCTCGCTGCCCCCGACCTCGATCGCGCCCTCCGTCACCAGCTCGCGCACCTCGCCCTCGACGAGGCGACGGGCGGCGCCGCGCTCCCGCGCTGGGTCCACGAGGGGTTCGCGGTCCACGCGGCGGGCGACGGCGCCGTCCTGCGCGCGCAGCGGCTGTGCGTCGCCGCGCTCCGGTCGCGCCTCGTCCCGCTCGCCGACCTCGAGGCGAGCCTCACAGGCGCCCGGGAGACGACGACCTCGATCGCCGGCGCGCAGGCGTCCGACGTCATCCGCTTCCTCCTCGAGGGCGACCGGAGGGCGAGCTTCGCGCGCGCCCTGGATCAGCTCCGCGCCGGCGCGCCGTTCGCGGCCGCGCTCGAGGCCTCCTACGCGTCGACGAGCGCCGAGCTGGAGCTCGCGTGGCGCGCCGACGTGGCGCGCCGCTACGGCTTCCTGCCGGTGCTCGCGGGCGCGCTGCTCCTGGCCGGCCTGCTCGTCGGGGGCGGGCTCGCGGTGCAGCGGCTCCGCGCCCGGAGATCGCGGCCGCTCCCCGCGCCGCGCCGGCGGCCCCGCGCCGCGCCGGAGCTGCGCTCCCGGCCCGCGCGCGCGTCCACGGCCCAGCTCGTGGCGACCCTCGGCGCCCGCCAGCGCGCCGAGGGCGACGGCGACACGGACGTACCCAAGGTGGAGCACAACGGCCAGTGGCACACGCTTCACTGAACAGGGAGGGCGACCCCCCCCGGTCCGACCGCCCCGGCGCGCGGCGCCGGCTACTCGAGCTCGCCGTCGGCGCCGCCTGGCTGGTCGGCCTCGCCGCGGTCCTGGAGTTCCTTTCGGTGCTCCTCGGCTCGAGCCCGCTCGCGGCGGCGCTCGCGGGCGCCGTCCTCGCCGACCTCGTCGCGGCGCGGGCCGGGGTGCGGTGGAGCGACCCGCTCGAAGAGGCCGCGCCGGGCCACCTCGCGCGCGCGCTCCGCCGCGTCGGCCTCGGCGCCGCGCTGGGCGCGCTCGCGGTGCTGCTCACGCTCGGCGCCTCCGTGGTCCTCGGCTGGGCGAGCGTCGAGGGCGGCGAGCCCTCGTTGAGCTCCGGCTTCGCCCTCGTGCGCGCCGTCGCCTTCGCCGTGCGCGACGAGCTCCTGCTCACGGGCATCCCGTTCGCCACGGCCGCCCGCGCCGGCCTGCCGAGCCGCTTCGCCCTCGCCTTCTCCGCCCTCGCGCACGGCGCCGCCCTCGGGCTCACGCCGGACGCGACCGCCGCGAGCTTCGCGATGACCACCGCGCTGGGCGCGCTCACCGCGGCGCTCTGGCGGCGCTCCGGGGGCGCGTTCGCCGCGATCTCCGCCCACGCGGTCTTCAACCTGCTCGCGGGCGCGGGCCTGCGCGGGGCGTTGCTCGACGTCACGTGGATCGAGGGCGCGCTCACCGCAGGCGCGCGCGCCCTCGGCGGCCCGGCCTGGGTAGCGGCGGCCACGCTCGCGGCCCTCGCCGCGCTCGTCCTGCGCGCCGCCCCGTTCCGTCCCCGCGCACTGCCCCAGCGCGCTCCGTGACGCCGGGTCGCTCGATCGGCGACGACAAGATTCGCTGAACCGACGCCGAGCGTTCACCTCGCGGTGCGAGCACCCGCCGTGGATCGCAGCAGGTCAACACGCGCCGTATCCCACATCACCTCACCCCCAGGACACGGGTATGTCATATTCCAGCGCACCGCGTCAATCCCACATTGACGCGCCGCCGACGAGAGGCCACGTATCTGGAATGCATTGGCGAAGAGTCCGTCAGATTGCGCCGGTGACGCTGCTTTTTCTTGCGTCGACCGGCTGCGGCATGGCGACGATGATCGAGACGAACACGCGCTCCATCCAGGCGACCACGGAGGCGATGAAGCGCACGCGCGGGGCGATCGAGGAGTCGAATGAGGCGCTGCGCGCGTCGCAGGGGAGCCTCGATCGCGTCGCGGCTCTGCGCGAGCCGATGGAGAGGGTGGCCGGGATGCAGGAGGCGATGGAGCGGCTGGCCGAGCTCAAGTCGTCGATGGACGCGATGCAGCAGAGCCTGCGGCAGACCGAGAGCCTCGAGCGGTCGATGAATCGCCTGGCCCAGATGGAGGCCACGCTCGCCGAGATGAACGAGAGCCTCGTGGGCATCCGGGGCCCGCTCCAGGACGTCGCCGCGCTGAACGCCCCGATGCGAGACGTCGCTGCGCTGGGCGCCCCGATGCGAGACGTCGCCGGCCTGAAGCAGCCGATGGAGCAGGTCGCGACGCTGCGCGAGCCGATGAGGGACGTGAGCAAGCTGTCGACGCCGATGGAGGAGATGGCCCAGCTCGGGAGCGACGCCTCGCGACAGACCGGCCTCGTCGCCGCCGGCCTGCTCGCGTGGGGCGTCGTGACGTTCCTCGGGGTGTATTTCGGCGTCCAGGCCGGCACGCGCCGCAAGGAGCGCGTCGCGCAGGGCGAGGGGGACGACGCGAGCGCGGCCCCGCCGCGACCGCGGCCCGTGTCCCGCCTGATCGAGGACCGGAGCTTCGAGCGCCGGGCCCAGGTCAAATCGACGTGATCGAGCGCCGCGCGACGCGCTGAGCCGCCGGCGAGCGGCGCGGAACCGCCGGCGAGCGGCCGATCGACCGGCCGCCCGCGGGCGGGCCGACGATCTCCCGTCGGCCTCCAGCGGCCCCCCCGTCAGCCATCAACGATACGCCAGCCAGGCGTCCATCATCCGCTTGCTCTGCCCTGGAGTGAACGTATCCATGCAGCTGTCATCGGTGTAATCCATGAAATTCTCGATCGGATCGTACTGAGTCGTCCCCTGATCGCGGCACGTATTCCTGCCGACGGGGCAGCCGTACGCGGGGCTCCTCTCGGCCGGGGTATCGTCGACCGAGTCCCCGCTCTTGCGGCAGCCGTCCTGGAACGTGTGGAACAGGCCGAGCCAGTGCCCGACCTCGTGCGTCCCCGTATCCCCCTCGTTGTAAGGCGCCGCGTAGCCGCCGGGCAACGTGGAATAGAGCAGGACGACGCCGTCCTCGTCCACGTAGCGCTGGGCGTCCCACGGGAACGTCGCCCAGCCGAGCAGACCGCCGCCGGGGTTGGCCGAGTAGAGATTGAGGTGGTCGGCCCCACCGACGCGCAGCGCCTTCTTGGCTTGCCGCTCGGCGCTGGAGCCCAGCGACATCGTGTACCAGGTCGCGTTGGTCGTCCGGTCGACCGAGACCAGGGTGAAGCTGAAGCCGGTGCTCGCGTAAGCATCGTTGAGCACCTGGATCTGGTCCGCGATCATCGCGTCCGTCACGTCGCCGTTCGCGAGGCCCTGGCCTTTGTTGATCACGTGGAAGTGCACGGGGATCTCGACCGCCTGGCCCGCGGTGAACCCGGCCGCCGCCCGGTCGCGCAGCACCCCATCGATCGCCGCCCTCGCCGCCTCGTCCGGCTCGACGGTCGCGCAGCCGCGCCGCAGGGGAGCGGGGGCCGCCTCCACCTGCTGCTCGGGATCGACGTCGGCGACGACCGTCCCTTCCTCCGCGGGAGCCGAGGGGTCGCTGCTGCACGCGGTGGCGCTCAAGGTAGCGATCAAGACTAAGGCCGATACATCCGCACGCGTCCGATCTCGCATACACATTCTCCTTGGTTCAGACGACCCCGCAAAGGACGTGGGAATATATCGCCTCGAAGACAAACAGTTCAATTCGAAAAGACCGGATCCGCCCGGGGGTGACAAGGTGAGATTCCACATCTTGGCCGTCTTGGCTATATCCATCACCTTGCAGGTGCTGATCGATCTCGGGGGCGCGCCGGATGACGCGGCGCAAGGCGATGCGCGGCGGATTCCACGACTGCTCCAACATGGAGCGGCCGCTCCATAATGGAGCGCGCGGCGAGCATCGGGGCTGGCCGGAGCCACCTCGATTCGCGACCACGCAGCGCCCGGGGCGGCTGCGCGCTCGCGCGCTTCGCGCCTGGAGCTCCGAAGGGATCACCCAGGATCGGCGCAGCCTTCATGAAAGTGCGCCGCTCATCCGCCTGGCCTGTGCAGTTTGGTCCGCGCTCGAATGCAGGCACACGATGTGTCCCAAATCGCCGTCTATCACGTAATTGGACTGAATCCCGCCTCCCGCAGATCCGCACTCCGCACGTCCACGCGGTTGCGGTCGCGCCGACGGAGTCGAGATCTCCAGGCCCGCGAGCCCGAGGCAGCGCCCCGCGCACCGCGCCGCGCGCGCGGGCGCACGGGCGGCGACCTCGGCGATGGCCGGGCGACCTCACCGCCGTGGCGCGGCTTGCCCGGGCGTCGTGCGCGCGGCGAGCTCGGCGCATCCCGATTGCAGTACCGTGCGCGCGACGGTAGATGTCTTGCATGGCGCGTTCAAAAGCAGGTCAGTCTGCGGAGCAGCTCCGCGAGCAGATCCGGGCGGCGGGCTTGCGGGCCACCTCGCCGCGCATCGCCGTGCTGCAGAGCCTGGGCCGCTCGCGGACGCCCATCAGCCACGCCGAGCTCGCGGCCGAGCTCGCCCCCAAGGGGTGGGACCGCGCCACCATCTACCGGAACCTGATCGATCTGACCAACGCGGGGCTCGTGCGCCGCACCGACATGGGCGACCACCTCTGGCGCTTCGAGCTGCGCGAGAGCGCCGGCAGCCACGCGACGGACGAGCACCCGCACTTCATGTGCGAGGCGTGCGGGGACGTCCTCTGCCTCCCTGACGAGAGCATCGAGATCAAGGCCGCTCGGGGCGCGCCGCGCGCGCTGCGCCGCAAGGGCCTCCAGATCCAGATCAAGGGCCGCTGCGACCGCTGCGTGCAGGCCTGAGCCGCGGCCAGGGCGCGGCCCGAGCGCCCGAGGACGCGCCCCCCAAACGAGGCCACCGCCGGCGTCTGCATGCATCTTGATTGCAACATCAAGTTGATGTTGATTAGGGCCCGTGGGTCGGGCATAGCCCCCCGCTCATGCTCGCGCTCGTCGTCGCCCTGTCGATCGCCGGCCTCGCCGTGGGGCCCTTCCTCGTGGCGCTCGGCCGGCGCGGGGCGCTGCCGGCGTCCGCGCTCGACGGGCTGACGCTCGGCCTGGTCCCCGCCCTCGTCCTCTCGCGCCACCTGCCGCACGCGGTCGAGGAGATCGGGGCGCAGGCGGTCCTCTGGGCCGCGCTCGGCTACGCGGCGCTCTGGCTCACCGAGCACCGGCGGCGCGGCGCGGGCGAGGCCGCAGGGCGGGAGGTCGCGTTCTCGGCGCTCGCCGCCCACGGGCTGCTCGACGGCGCCGCGCTCGCGCTGGCCTCGGCCGAGGGCGACGCGACCGGGTGGCTCTTCGCGGTCGCCGTCGTCGTGCATCGGCTGCCCGAGGGGCTGTCGCTCGCCGCGCGCTTCCTGCCCGCCTGGGGGTGGCGGCAGCTCGCCGCCCGCCTCGGGCTCCTCGGCGCGCTCACGGCGCTCGGCGCCCTGCTCGGCCAGCGCCTGCTCGAGGACCTCCCCCACGACGTGTTCGAGGTGTTCATCGCGTTCGGCCTGGGGGTCCTCCTGCGGATCGTGGTCCACGCGCACGAGCCGCCCCCTCGGAGCCGGGCGGCGCGGGCGGCGAGCGCGGCCGCGTTCGTCGCCGGGCTCGGCGTCGCGCTGGCGCTCCCGAGCCCCGAGAGCTTCTTCACGCGCGCACATCCGCGCGAGCTGTCGATCGCCGAGTCGCTCGGCCCGCTGTTCGTCGAGACGGCGCCCTCCCTGCTCGCCGGGCTCGCCGCGGCGGGGCTCTTGCGCGCGTTCCTCCCGCGCCGCGCGATCGGGTGGCTGCGCGGCGGCTCGACGCTCTCCCAGGCTGCCCGGGGCGTGGTGTTCGCGCAGCCGCTGCCCCGCCGCTCGCGGGGCGTCCTGCCGCTCCTCGGGCGGCCGCTGCGCGCGGGCGCGCCGCTCGCCGCGGTCGTCGCCCTCGCCGTCGCCGCGCCGGCGCTCGACGTCGGCGGCGCGCTGCTCTCGCTGCGGCTGCTCGGCTCGCCGCTCGCCGCGATGCGCGTCGCCGGAGGCGCGCTCGTCGCCGTGGCGGTCGCGGTCCTCGTCGCCCGGGTGGCCGGCGCGCCGGACGCCGCCGCGGCGAGCGCGGTCGGCGCGCCGGGCGCTGCCCCGGACGCCGCCGCGGCGCCGCGGGCGCGGCTCCGCGAGGCCGTCGCCGAGGCCATCGGGCCGGCGCTCGACCATGTGGCCGCGTGGTACCTGGTCGGCCTGGTGCTCGCCGCCGTCGTCGAGGCGACGATCGCGCCGGCCGCGGCGAGCGCGCTCGGCGCGCCGGTCGACGTCCTCGTGAGCGCGATCGTGGCGGTGCCCGTCCACGTGTGCGCCCCGGGCGCGGCGCCGCTCGCTGCGGTGATGATCCACAAGGGGTTCACGGTCGGCGCGGCGCTCGCGTTCCTCGTCGTGGGCCCGGCGGGGAACCTCGCGGTGCTCGCCGGGCTGAGGCGAGCGCTCGGCGCGCGCGTCGCCGCCGCCTTCGCGCTCTCCAGCGTGGCCTTCGGGATCGCGCTCGGCCTCATCGCGAACGCCCTCGTCCCCGGCGCAGCGGTCCCGGAGCTCCACGGGCTCCTGGCGCGCGAGCACGCGCCGCTCGAATGGCTCTGCGCGGCGGCGCTCGGCGCGCTCCTGCTCTCGAGCCTGGCGAGGCTCGGGCCCCGCGCATGGTTCGGCAACATGGGCGACCATGGCGAGGATCCCGCAGCGCCGCGCGAGCACGGCCCTCACGAGCACGGCCTTCACGGGCTCGGCGCGCACGAGCGCGGCGCGCACGGACGCCGGTGCGTCACGCACGGCGCGCCGGTGTGATTCAGCGGGTCCAGTACCTGCCGATCAGCACGAGCAACGTCACCCAGAACGCGAGCCCGACCCCCGCCGCGAGGAGCGTGACCGGCGGCAGCCGCCTGCCTCGCCGGAGGAGCCGGCTCAACACCCCGGCGGAGCCGCCCCGCACCGCGGCGCTCGCCGGCGCGAGGCCGAGCGAGCCGCCCGCGCCCATGTCCGAGGCGCGCCGCCCGTTCTGCCCTCGAAAGCGCGCGGCGCGGAGCTCGCGGAGCACGGCCTCGAGCTCCTTGGCGAGGACGCCCGCCGAGGCGATCCGCTCGTCGCGCTCGCGCTTGAGGCACGCGTCGACGATCTGGCAGAGGCGCGGCGGGAGCCCCGGCCTGCGCGCCGCGATCGGATCGCAATCCATGCTCAGGATGCGGACCATGAGCGCGTTGTAGTTCGGCGCCTGGTGCGGGAGCGTGCCGGTCAGCGCCTCGTACATGACGACGCCCAGCGACCAGAGGTCGGTGCGGCCGTCCAGGTCCTCCCGCCCCGCGGCCTGCTCGGGCGACATGTAGGCGGGCGAGCCGACGACGCAGCCGGTCCGGGTCAACGTGAAGCTATGCTCCTTCTCCAGCACCTTGCTGATCCCGAAGTCGAGGATCTTCCCGATGAGCTGGCCCTGGTGGTTGCGGTGCACGTACAGGTTCGCGGGCTTCAGGTCGCGGTGGATGATCCCCTGCTGGTGGGCCATGTCGAGCGCCTGCGCGAGCCCGATGAAGAGCTCGACCAGCGTCTCCGGCTCGATGGTGCGCTCGCGCCGCAGCCACTCGTCGAGCCCCTCGCCGACGAGCAGCTCGAACACGAGGAAGGGGGATCCGTCCTCCGCCTGGCCGAGGTCGAGGATCTCGACGATGCTGGGGCTCCGCACGCGCCCGCTCGCCCTCGCCTCGTTGAAGAAGCGCTGGAGCGCGACGGCGTCCTTGGCCACGTCGGGGCGCATCACCTTGAGCGCCACGTCGCGATCGATGAGCTCGTTCTTCGCAGCCCAGACCGACCCGCTGGCCCCTGCGCCGAGGAGCTTCACGAGCCGGTAACGAGACTGGATGAGATCGCCGGGGTTCACTGCTGCGCCGAGGTGTCTCTGGGGACGAGGGTCCTCACCCCCGACCCGGCCCGAGACGGGGGCGGAGGATAACCCGACGGAGAGGCGAGCGGTATCGCGGCGCGTTGTGCCGTCCGGGAGCGGGTCACCGCAGGGCGAGGGGCGCGGCGGCCGCCACGCTCCCGCCGTGCCCGTCGGAGCGGACGCGGAGGTGCCATGAGGCGGGAGGTCCCCCCGAGGGGTCATCCTAGCCCGGGGGGCGCGCGGCGAGAATGAGAGAAGCGGGAGGAGCGCAGCGAGAGCGGGTTACGACGCAAGATTCTCCTGCCCCGGCAACGAGGCCAGGGGCCGGCCGGATCAGACGTCGTAGTAGAGGAAGAACTCGTGCGGGACGGGGCGCAGCCGGATCGCGTCGACCTCACGCTCGCGCTTGAAGTCGATCCAGGTCTTGATGATGTCGCGCGTGAAGACGTCGCCGCGGAGCAGGAACTCGTGGTCGCGCTCGAGGGCGGTGAGCGCCTCGTCGAGCGAGCCCGGCATGTGCGGCACTTCCTTCAGCTCCTCGGGCGAGAGCGCGTAGATGTCCTTGTCGAGCGGGTCGCCCGGGTCGATCCGGTTCTGGATGCCGTCGAGGCCGGCCATCATCATGGCCGCGAAGGCGAGGTACGGATTGCAGCTCGCGTCCGGGAAGCGGATCTCGATGCGGCGGCTCTTCGGGCTGTTGCCGGGCGCCAGCGGGATGCGGATCGAGGCCGAGCGGTTGCGGCTCGAGTACGCGAGGTTCACGGGCGCCTCGTAGCCCGGGACGAGCCGGCGGTAGCTGTTCGTCGTCGGGTTGGTGAGCGCGGCGATCGCCTTCGCGTGCTTCAGGATGCCGCCGATGTACCAGAGGCCGGTGTCGGAGAGGCCCCCGTACCCGTCGCCCGCGAAGAGCGGCTTGCCCTCCTTCCAGAGCGACTGGTGGCAGTGCATGCCGCTGCCGTTGTCGCCGAAGAGCGGCTTCGGCATGAACGTCACCGACTTGCCGTGCTTGCGGGCGACGTTCTTGATGACGTACTTGAACCACATGAGGTTGTCGGCCATCGAGGTCAGCGTCGAGAACTTGATGCCGATCTCGCACTGCCCGGCCGACGCCACCTCGTGGTGGCCGACCTCGACCGTGATGCCCGAGTCGATCAGCGTGGACATCATGTCCGCGCGCAGATCGCCGAGCGTGTCGGTCGGCGCGACGGGGAAGTACCCCTCCTTCTGCCGGACTTTGTGCCCGAGGTTCGGGCCGGCCTTGCCGGAGTTCCAGATCGCCTCCTCGCTGTCGATCTCGTAGAAGGCGCCGCGCGGGCTGCTCTCGTAGCGGACCGAGTCGAAGATGAAGAACTCGGCCTCGGGGCCGAAGTAGGTCGTGTCCGCGATGCCGCTCGCGCGGAGGTGGTTCTCCGCCTTCTGCGCGATGTAGCGAGGGTCGCGACCGTAGGGCTGACCGGTCACGGGGTCGCTGATCTTGCAGATCATGCTGAGCGTCTTCTGCGCGTGGAAGGGGTCGATCTTCGCCGTCGACGCCTCGGGCGTCATCAGCATGTCGCTCGCGTTGATGGGCTGCCACCCGCGCACCGACGAGCCGTCAAAGCCGATCCCCTCCTCGAAGAGGTCCTCGTTCAGGCGGGACACCGGGATCGTCGTGTGCTGCCAGATGCCGGGCAGATCGATGAACTTGAGATCGACAAATTTTACGTCGTTTTCTTTCGCAAACGCGACGACATCTTTCGGCTTCATGATCTTCTCTACCTCTCGCTGACTCGCTGACTCGCTGCTCTCGCTGCCTGCTGACCCAACCGCGCGCGGCCGTGCTCTCGTGACGCGTGGCTCGCTCCTCGAGTCCCGATCCGTGCGGCCCGCCGCGAATGCCCCGTGACGCTCTCCCCCGCGGCGCGCCTAGATGGCGTCCTCGCCGCGCTCCCCCGTGCGGATCCGGACCGCCTCCTCGACGGGGACGACGAAGATCTTCCCGTCGCCGATCCGGCCCGTCTTGGCGCTCTTCTCGATGGCGTCGATCACATCGCTGACCAGGCTGTCCGGCACGACGATGTCGACCTTCACCTTCGGGACGAAGTCGACGACATACGCCGACCCCCGATAGACCTCTTTCTTGCCGCCGGTCCGACCGAAGCCCTTTACCTCGGTCACCGTCATGCCCTGAATCCCGACCTCGGCGAGGGCGTCCTTGACCTCGTCGAGCTTGAACGGCTTGATGATCGCCTCGACCTTTTTCATTGCGCACGCCTGTGGTGACCGGGTGCCCGCCGGCATGGAAAACCCGGACGCTCACCCGAAAAGCCCCGCCGGAGCAGAGCCGGTGGAAGGGGGACGCCTCCCGGCGGCCTCCCGTCGATGTGCCGGGCGCCGCCCGGCCTCCGATCCGTGGCGGGGTCCGCTCGGTCGACCGAGCATTGCCCCGACCCATGTCAACGATGCAGGGACCCCACCCAGCACAGCCGGATCGGCGACCCTTCTCCCGGGCGCTGGCGCAGCATCCCGAGGTCCAGGCTGGTGTACCCAAGCTCTTGTTTCCGGAATGTTTCGGTCACCGCGCGTCCGTGAGAAAAGTGCATCGGTCGACAGAAAAGCGTGGCCGGCTTACTTTTTCACTTTCCCCACCCGGGCGGGGGGTGGGGCCCCCGGGGCGCTCGCCGGAGGGGCTCGCCGGAACGCAAGCCCCTCCGGCGAGCGCCCCGGGGGCCCCACCCTCCGCCCGGGTCCGCGGCCCGCCCCCCCCAAAAGAGCCCGCCCCCGCGGCGGTTCCGGGGGCGCGGAGCCCCCTCCCGCCAGGACAGGCCGCGCTCGCCTTGTTCTTGCCCGGCGGCTCGAATAGTCTGCGCAGGCGAATCCAGTCGCGGGACAGCCCTGCCTGATGGCTTTGCCGAACAAAGCGAAGATCCCGGTAGGCACGGTCCTGGCCGGAAAATACCGCATCACTCGCGAGATCGGACGCGGTGGCATGGCTGCCGTGTACGAGGCCGAGCACATCGACATCGGCAAGCGGGTGGCGATCAAGGTGCTCGCACAGGAGCTCACGACCTCGGCCGTTGTGGTCGAACGGTTCCTCCGCGAGGCCCGGGCGGCGGCGTCGATCCGCAGCCCGTTCATCTGCGACGTCTACGACTCCGGCAAGCTCGACGACGGGCGCCCCTTCCTGGTGCTCGAGCTCCTCGAAGGCGAGTCGCTGTACGAGCGCATGACCGTCGTCCGGTACCTCGACGCCGAGACGACGGTGGCGGTGATGTCGCAGGTCTGCCGGGGGCTCACCAAGGCGCACGCCGCCTCGATCGTCCACCGCGATCTCAAGCCGGAGAACATCTTCCTCACGAAGGACGAGGAGGGCCGGCTCTGCGCCAAGATCCTCGATTTCGGCCTCGCGAAGTTCTACGCGCCGGTCGACGGGGGCGACGCGCAGGCGCGCCTCACGCGCGAGGGCGCCGTCTTCGGGACGCCCGCCTATATGAGCCCGGAGCAGGTGCGCGGCCAGGGCGCGGTCGACCATCGCGCCGATCTCTGGGCGCTCGGCTGCATCACGTACGAGTGCCTCACCGGCCGCACCGTGTGGCAGACCGAGCAGGGCGTCGCGATGACGTTCGCGCAGATCGCGAACGCGCCCCTGCCGCAGCCCGCGGCGCTCCGCCCCGACCTCCCGCCGAGCTTCACCGCGTGGTTCGAGAAGGCGCTCGATCGCGCGATCGATCGGCGCTTCCAGACCGCGAAGGAGTTCGCCGACGAGCTGTCGGTCGCGCTCGGCGTCGCGCAGCCCACCTCCCCGCGCGGCCTCGAGCCGTCGCAGGCGGGGATCTTCCCGACGAGCGACAGGCCGCCCGCCGACCTGTCGTTCGACGCGCCGGGCGCGGTCCCCACGAGCGGCAACGAGGCGCGGCGGACCGTGGCCTCGGGGCCGGCCGAGCGCGGGGGCGATCCCCTGAGCGGCATGGGCGCCGCCGGCTCGCCCGGCGCCGCGGCCTTTCGCATGACCCAGGGCGCGGGGCAGCAGATCACCTTCTCCGGGGGCGCGGGCGGGCCCTCGCTCTCCGACGCGCCCGCGCAACGATCGCAGCCGCGGCGGAGCGGGGCCGGCCGGGCGTTCGTGCTGTTCGGCGTGCTCGCGCTCGCCGCCGGCGCCGCGTACGCGGGCTACCACCAGTTCCTCAAGCCGGTGGCCCTGCCGCCCGTCTCGAGCGCCGCCGCGCCGTCCTCGGCCAGCGCCGCCGCGCCGCGCGCGTCGTCGAGCGCGGCCAACGTCCCGGCGCGCGCCGAGGCGCCTCCCGAGCCGCCCGGCCTGCCCTGGCCGCCGCTCGTCGCGCAGGCGCAGGAGGCGATCGCCGCCGGCGATCTCAAGGCCGCGCTCAGGCTGCTCAAGGACGCCCAGGAGAAGGGCAACCACGCCGTGCCGCGGACCTTGATCGAGCACGTGCAGGTCGCCCTGAAGGAGGCGAACGGCAAGGCGCCGTGCCGGCTCACCGGGCTCAGCAGGCCGCGCACGCACGATCTCGTTCGAGGGGGCGGTCGCGCCATCGGGGCCAGCCGGCCGTCGATCACGCTCGGGCCGCGCGGCGCGGTGGTCACCTGGACGGACTCGCACGAGGGCAGCGAGCACGCCTACACGGCGGCGCTGGACAGCGCGATGAGGCCGTCGTCGCCGGCGCTCGACGTGACCCCCGAGGGCCGCGCCATCGGGCGCCCCGAGCTCACCTCCGCGGGGGATCGGCTGGTGCTCACGTACTGGGACGGCAAGGGGCCGGAGGCCGGCGTCCAGGTGCGCTGGCTCGACGGCGACGGCCGGATCGACGGCCCCGCGATGATGGTCGCCCGCTTCCCCCGCGGAGGGAACTCCTGGCCCTCGCTGACGCGCGCCCCCGAGGGGTTCATGGTCGCGTGGTCGGACGACGACGACAACGCCTCCGAGGACCTCTTCCTGCGCCGCCTCTCGCCGAACCTCGATCCGCTCGGCGAGATCATCCGGCTGACGGACGTCACCCCGACCGGCCCCTCGAAGCCGCGCGCGCACTTCCCCTCCATCGCGGTGGCGAACGACGCGCTGCACGTCGCCTTACGCTTCGATCGCGAGCCGACGCGCATCATCCAGTACATGCGCGTCGAGCTCGCGAGCATCGACAAGGGCCTCCCGCCGGTCAGCCCCGGCAAGCGCGCCGACCGCGCGCTCGGCGATCTCGCGCTGGTGAACAGCGATCGGGCGCGCAGCGACAGCCCGTCGCTCGTCTGCGGCGCGAGCGGCTGCTTCGTCACCTGGCACGGCGAGCCGCCGATCGGCGGCGCCTCCGCGGCCTACATCGATCCGACCAAGGGCCAGCCGCTCTGGCGCAAGAGGTTCTCCAAGGCCGGCACGCGGCCCACGGTCGCCATCGCGCCGAGCGGCCAGGCCCAGCTCGTCTGGTTCGAGAAGGGCCGCATGACCACCGCGTCGATCACCCGCGACGGCATCGGCAAGCCCACGAAATTCGCCCGCGTCAGCGGCGACCAGCCGACGCCTTCCATCAGCCCCGGCGCGAGGCCCGGAGAATGGTATGTCGCCTGGCTTGACTACGAGGCGGGTCATCTCGAGCCGTACGCGGCTCGCATCCAGTGCCGGTGACCCCATGCTCATCCTGCCACCTAGAAGCGAGGTCCGCGCCCGCCCGATCGAGACCGAGCGGCTGCTCCTCATGCCGATCGACCCGTCCGATGGCCCCGAGCTCTGGCTCGCGGTGAGCGGCTCGCGCCCTTCCCTCCAGCGGTGGCTGCCCTGGGTGCAGTTCCACACGGACCCGGCCGCGAGCGTGCGCTTCGCCGAGGCGTGCGCGGCCGACTGGGATCACGGGCGGGCGCTGCGCTTCGTGATCCGCGAGCGCGCCCACCGCTCGCTCGCCGGCGTGGTCGGGCTCGAGGCGTGCGTGCACCTGCACCGCTCGTGCGAGCTCGGCTACTGGCTCCGCAAGGAGGCGACCGGGCGCGGGCTCATGACCGAGGCCGCCAGGGCCGCGCTCGGGTTCGCGTTCGGCCACATGGGCGCGCACCGGGTGCGGGTTGCAGCCGCGACGGACAACCACGCCTCCCTCGCGGTCATCGGCCGGCTCGGGTTCCGCTTCGAGGGCATCGCCCGGCAGGCGGAGTGGTGCGACGGGCGCTGGCTCGACCACTCGGTCTTCGCCCTGCTGGCGACCGACCCCAGGTGACCGGCGGCCGACCCCAGGCGCCGCGCTCCCGGGCGCGCCCGGCCGGCGGGCGCCGGATGCGACCCCGTACGCCGCCCGAAGCGCGCTAGCATCGGGCCCTCCCCGTGGGCCGCCGTCGTCGCCTCATCCGCTGGCCTCGCGGCACCACGCCGCTCGTGCCGCTCGCGCCCGCGATCGTCATCGTCGTGGGCATCGCCACGGCGGTGGCGATCGCGCTGATCGGCATCCGCCAGCTCGCGAAGATGAGCGATCAGGCCGCCAGCCTGCGCGCGGAGGTGCTGGCCTCGACGCTCGCGGCGCGGCTCCGCGGGACCGCCGAGGGGCAGAGGACGGAGCTCCTCGGGCAGGCGGCGCGGCGCGCGGGGTCGGAGATCCTGCTCGTCGAGCAGGGAGGCCGCGTCCTGGTCAACGAGAGCTTCGGCGCGCCGGACAGGGCCGTCATCCACCAGATGCTCACGATGGGCAAGGGCGAGGCGACGACCTCGCTCGGCCGCGTCCGGTTCTCGGTGCGGCCGCTCCACCCGCCGCTGTCCCACCTGTCGGTGATCACCTTCGTCGCGGCGCCGAGCCCGCCGTCGGACTCGATCGCCCTCGGCAACGCCGTCGCGGCGCTCACGACGCTGCTCCTCGGCGTGGCGGTCGCGGTGGCGCTCTCCTTCACCAAGGCGGCGCGCGACGACGTCGATTACCTGCGCGAGCGCATCACGGCCATGGCGCGCGGCCAGGGGAGGGGCGCGTCGACCACGGACGCGATCCCGATCGAGCCCGTGCCGATCCGGTCGCTCGACCAGGTGGGCCTCCTGACGGCGGCCTTCAACCTGCTCATCACCCGCTTCGCCGCGGCGGAGCGCAGCTACCGGGCGGATCTCCAGCAGGCCTCCGTCATGGATCGCGAGCGCTCGGCGTTCCTCGCGGGGCTCAGCCACGAGCTGCGCACGCCGCTCAACGCCATCCTCGGGTTCGCGCACGTGCTGGAGAGCGAGGTCGACGGGCCGCTCAGCCAGGACGCGCGGGAGGCGCTCTCGGTCATCCGGCAGAGCGGCGAGCACCTGCGCACGCTCATCGACGACATCCTCGACCTCTCGGCGCTCGAGACGGGCAAGCTCCAGCTCTCCCGCCGCGCCGTCAACCTCCGCGTCCTCGCCGACCAGGTGATGCGGGAGGCGTCCGCGGCGGCGCGCGACAAGCCCGTGCAGCTGCGCGTCACGGGCGAGCGCGCCCTCCTCGCCCACGCGGATCCGCGCAGGGTGCGCCAGATCCTCACGAACCTCGTCTCCAACGCCGTCAAGTTCACGACGCGCGGCGCGGTGACGGTCCACATCGCGGGGCGCGGCCGATCCGCGGCGATCGTCGTGCAGGACACCGGCCCCGGCATCCCGCCGGAGGAGACGTCGGCGGTCTTCGAGGAGTACCGGCAGACCGGCGACGTGCGCTCGCGCCGGGCCGGGACGGGCCTCGGGCTCTCGATCGCGCGGCGCCTCGTGCTGATGCACGGCGGGACGATCCAGCTCGACAGCGAGCTCGGGCGGGGCTCGACCTTCACCATCACCCTGCCGGCCTGGGTGGATCACCCCGCGGCGACGCCGATCCCGTTCGCGCCCGACGTGACGCCCACGCCCGGGGGCGAACCCGGCCAGGGCCCGCGCGGGGGGAGGATCGCGTGACCGAGGAGCGGACGAGGGACGACGCGATCCACTTCGCGAGGCGCGTGCTCGTGCGCCAGGCGCTCGTCGGCGTCGCCGCCTTCGCGGCGATCGCGGCGCTCGCGCCGAAGCTGCTCATCCTGGAGCAGGACGTCGCCGCCAGCGTGCTCTCGGTCGGCGCCAAGATCGCCCTCGCCGCGATCGGGGCGACCACCTTGCTGACCCTGCTCCGGCTGCGCACGCACCAAAACCTGCTGCGCTCGCTCATCATCGGCGCGCGCGAGATCGATCACGAGGAGCTCGAGCGGTTCGCCGAGCTGCCGCCGTCGCTCGCGCTGCGCTTCGTGCTGGCGAGCTCGGCGATCTCGAGCCTCACGATGATCCCGGGGATCAGGCCGGAGAAGCTCGACGACGGCCGCGCGGTCAGCCTGCTCATCCTCGCGATCACGATCCTCTGCGCGTCCGGGATCCCGCACTACGTGCTGATCCGGGCCACCACGTTCAGCCTCTTCGAGATCAGCCCGGCCGAGGCGGTCGGCGCCTTGCTCGAGACGGCCGAGCTCTATCAGACGCCGCGCCGGCGGGTGACCTACAAGCTGCTCCTGGCGGTCGCCGCGCCGGTGCTGCTCGTCGGCGTCGGGGCGGTGCTCATCGCGAACGCGCACCTCCAGACGTTCATCGAGCGGAGCCGGCGGACGACCGCGGGGCTCGTCGCGCGCACGGCGCTCGATCCGTCGCTCGGGGCCATGGACGAGGCGACCCGCAACGACGTCGTGGCCGCCGCCGCGGAGTTCGGGTTCCTCGCGCGGGTGGAGCAGAGCTGCGCCGGCGCGGAGCCGTCCTTCGGACGCGAGGCCGACGGGCAGATCGCGGTGATCACGCCGCTCGACCGAGGCTGCGCGCACATCCGGTTCTCCGCGGATCTCGAGCCCTCCGTCGCGACCTGGGGCGCGCTCGTCGCGCTGCTTGCGATGCTGGTCGCCGGCGCGCTCGGCAACGTCTTCGGTCGCGTCCTCGCCGCCGATCTGGTGCACGCCACGAAGCAGGTGCGCCTGCTCGGCACCGACAGCGTGCTCCGCGGCGCCACCCAGATCGCGCGCCCGGCCCGGTTCGCCGTCGTCGCCCGGCTCGGGCTCGCGATCGAGGATCTCGCCGAGCGCTTCCGCGTGTTCGCCGCGGCGCAGGAGCGCGCGCTCGAGTCGCGCGAGGCCGCGCAGCGCATGCGCGGCCTCCTGTTCGCCAGCGTGAGCCACGACCTCAAGAGCCCGCTGAACGCCATCCTCGGGTTCGCCGAGCTCGTCGGCCAGGAGGACCTGACCCCGGCGCAGCGCGAGAGCCTGGAGCTCATCTCGACGCGCGGCCGGGAGCTGCTCGGCCTCATCGAGTCGATCCTCGACGCCGCCCGCGTCGAGGCCGGGCAGCTCACGCTCGAGCCGCAGCCGACGTCCGTCAACGCGCTCATCGCGGGCGCGCTCCGCAAGGCGCGCGAGCTCGCGAGCGACGCGGACGGCGAGGTCGTCGTCGAGGTCGGCGACACCCTGCCGCTGATCCCGGTCGATCAGGCGTACGCGACGCGCGCGATCGCGGTCATCGTCGCGCACGCGCTCAGGACCGGCGCGGCCGATCCGTCCGCGCGCCTCGTCCGCCTCACCGCGACGATGGCCGGCGAGCTCAACAGCGAGGTCCGCATCGACATCGAGTACGGCAGCCGGGACGTGCCGCCGGATGAGCTCGAGGCCCTGTTCAGCCGGCAGACCACGGCGCGCGGGCGCGGCCTGACGCTCGGCCTCAGCCACGCTCGCTCGGTGATCGAGCTCCACGGCGGCTCGCTCGAGGTGGACGGCGCCCCGGACGGTCGACCCGTCTGCCGCGCCCGCCTGCCGCGCATCCCGCCGCCGCGCCGCCCCCGCCTCTCCTCGGTCCCCGCGCTCGGTTGAGCCCGTCCGCGGCGCGCGGTGACCGCCGCGGCGCCGCGCGGACCGCTTCCCTTCGCCCTCGGCTCGCGGTACGCCCGTGGTATGGCTGAACGGGCGCTCTCCCCTGCCGAGACAGGCGACGACGATCGCTTCGACCGCCTCTTCCGGCCAGCGTCGCTCGCCGAGTACGTCGGCCAGGCGAAGCACACCGACAACCTCAAGGTGTTCGTCGAGGCCGCCCGGCGGCGCCGCGAGCCGCTGGATCACATGCTCTTCTGCGGCCCGCCCGGGCTCGGGAAGACCACGCTCGCCCACATCCTCGCCCGCGAGATGGGCGTCACCCTCCACGTCACGAGCGGCCCCGCGATCGAGCACAAGGGCGCGCTGGCCGGGCTCTTGACCAAGCTCGAGCGCAACGACGTGCTGTTCATCGACGAGATCCACCGGCTCACGCCGGCGGTCGAGGAGAGCCTCTATCCCGCGATCGAGTCGTTCAAGATCGACATCATGACCGGCGACGGCCCGTACGCGACGACGATCCAGCTCGCGCTGAAGCCGTTCACGCTGGTCGGCGCGACGACCCGCACCGGCCTCTTGACCGCGCCGCTCCTGTCGCGATTCGGCCACGTCGTCCGCCTCGATTTCTACCCTGTCGAGGAGCTCGAGCGCATCGTGCAGCGCAGCGCGGGCCTGCTCGAGGTGCCGATCGACGCCGGCGGGGCGCGCGAGATCGCGGCGCGCGCGCGGGGCACGCCGCGCGTCGCCAACCGCCTGCTGCGCCGCGTCCGCGACTTCGCCGAGGTGCTGGGCGACGGCGCGATCACCATGGCGATCGCGCGGAAGACCGCGGAGCGGCTCGAGATCGATCCGGCGGGCCTCGACGAGATGGATCGCAGGCTGCTGCGCGTCATCATCGATCACTACGACGGCGGCCCCGTGGGCATCGACACCCTGGCGGCGGCGCTCAGCGAGCCGCGCGATACCATCGAGGACGTCTACGAGCCGTTCCTGCTGCAGCAGGGCTTCCTGGGCCGCACGCCGCGGGGTCGGATCGCGACCCGCCGCGCGTACGAGCACCTGGGCCTCTCGGAGCCGGCGGCGAAGCAGGGGGATCTCTTTTCTTGATCCCGCGTCGCGCGGGCGCGCCGGTCAGCCAGCTTCTCGAAGGCGCGCCGGCGTGCCGCGCATCGCGTCATGACGCCGGCGCAACGGGGCGCGGATCCGCCGTGGTCGAGCGTCGACGTCGGCCGCAGTGAGCGCGGAAATTCTCTCATCGTTGCAGCCTGGACTCGCTAAGCTCTACGCGTGCCCCGTCGTTATCCCGTGCTCGTTGTCGACGACGACGCCGTCAGCCGGCACATGCTGCTGCATGCGCTGGCCGACGCGGGCATCGAGGCCACCGCGGTCCCCTCCGGCGCCGAGGCGCTCACCTGGCTCACGGCGAGCGTCCCCGCGCTCGTGCTGCTCGACCTCGTGATGCCGCCCCCCGACGGCTACGTGGTCCTCAGCGCCGTCCGGGACAACCCTCGGACACGGGACGTACCCGTCGTCGTGCTGACGGCGCTCGACGCCGACGAGGAGGTCGCCCGCGCCTTCGAGCTCGGCGCGGATGATTTCATCCGCAAGCCGTTTCGCCCCGCCGAGCTCATCGCTCGCATCCGGGGGCAGCTCCGGATCCGCGACTACGTCGACGCGCTCGCGCGCAAGGAGCACGACGCGAAGGTGGTCCTCGAGCTGACGCAGGCGCTGTCCTCGACGCTCGATTTCCGGAACATCCTCTTCACGGTCGTGCGCCGCATCGCCGAGGTGGCCCGCGTCGACCGCTGCAGCATCGTGCTCGTGCGCGACCAGGGCGACGTCGGGTACGTCGTCGCGGCGAGCGACGACAAGGAGCTCCGCGATCTGCCGATCGATCTCGGCAAGTACCCGGAGATCCAGCGGGTGATGCGCACGGGCGACGTCCTCGTGGTCGACGACGCCAGGGCGCACCCGCTGTTCGACATCGTGCGCGCGGAGCTCCCCGAGAACGGGTTCCGCTCGCTCGCGCTCCTGCCCATCCTGTTCGAGGACAAGCCGCTCGGCGTGCTCTTCCTGCGAGGGCGGCAGCCGGTGGCGCCCCATGATCACGAGCTCTCGCTGGCCCGCACGGTCGCGAGCGCCACCGCGATCGCGCTGCGCAACGCGCGCATCCTGCAGTCGCTCCGCGATCAGACGCAGCAGAGCACCTTCGCCAGGTTCGAGGCGGAGCGCCGCCTGAAGGCGCTCCAGCGCTACGCCGACTTCTTCCACTCGACGGCCGACGGCATCATCGTCGTCGATCCCGACGGCCACATCCTGTTCTCCAACCCGCGCGCCCAGGCGATCACCGGCCGCACGGGGGAGGAGCTCGAGCAGGCCAACCTGTTCGATCTCATCGAGGCCCGCGAGCGCCCCGTCCTCGAGGAGATCCGGGCCGGCTTCGCCAGGGGATCGTTCCCGCACATGGTCGACTTCACCGTGCGGCGGGGCAAGCTCGAGCACGAGAAGCGCATCCTGAGCTTCAGCTTCAGCAGCGTCTTGCGGGAGGAGAGCGGCGCCGTCCTGGTCAGCTTCCGCGACGTCACCACGGAGCGCGCGACCGAGGCCGAGCTCACCAAGACCAAGGAGTTCCTGGAGCGCGTCATCGACAGCTCCGTCGACGCGATCGTCTCGGCCAACATGGCGGGCACCGTCCTGCTCTTCAACCGCGCGGCCGAACGGATCTACGGTTACGACGCGAAGGAGGTCGTCGGCACGATGAACGTCCGCAACCTCTACCCGGACAACCACGCCGAGCAGATCATGCGGCTCATCCACGCGAAGGAGCACGGCGGCCCTGGCCGGCTCGAGGGGTATCGAACCGAGGTCCTGGCCAAGGACGGGGCGCGCATCCCGGTGCACCTCTCCGCGGCGCTGATCTTCGAGAACGGCGTCCCCGTCGGCTCGGTCGGCATCTTCACGGATCTCCGCGAGCGGATGCGGATGGAGGCTCGCCTCACCGAGGCCCAGGAGGAGCTCCGCGCCCGCGAGAAGCAGGCCATCATCGCCGAGCTCGCGGGCGCGGCCGCGCACGAGCTGAACCAGCCCCTCACCAGCGTGCTCGGCTACGCCGAGCTCATCTGCCGCCGGATCGACGACGCCTCCCCCATCAAGGGCGCCGCGACCACGATCCGCAGCGAGGCCGAGCGGATGGCGGAGATCGTCCGCAAGATCGGCAAGATCACCCGCTATGAAACGAAGTCCTACGTCGGCGCCGCGAAGATCATCGATCTCGATCGCTCGAGCGGCGACGACCCGAGCCGGGTGATCGGGTGAACGAGAGAACCGCCGAGCGCCTGGGAGAGCCCCCGGCATCCGCCGCCCCCGTCACGCTCCGCAAGCCCCTGACCCGAGACATCCCGCTCGACTGGCTCGACGACCTGCTGCTCGCGGCGAGCGAGCTCGAGCCCTCCGCCTCCATCGAGCAGCGCGCCTCGGCGCTGCTCGGCGCGGCCGCCAAGGCGCTCGTGGGCTGCGGGCTCGGCGTCTACATCCCCGGCGCGGCGGGCGCGCCGGTCGTCATCCGGCTCTCGCCCCGGGCCCACGCCGACGACGGCTATGATCCGGCGCGGCTCTTCCCCGAGCTCTCCTTCGAGCGCGTCCTGACCATCACGCCGGAGGATCGCTCGACCGTGCACGTCGCGACCGACGACTCCGGGTACCTCGACAGCGCCCCGCTCGTGGCGCTCCTGGACCGGCTCGTGCTCACCCTGAGGGCGTCGATCCGCGAGGCGCGCGCGCAGCAGACGCTGCGTGATCAGATCATCCAGGCCGAGAAGCTCGCTTCGCTCGGGAAGATCGCCGCCGGCGTCGTGCACGAGCTCAACAACCCGCTCACCTCGATCCTCGCCTACTCCGAGTACCTGCGCCGCAAGGGGGAGCGCAGCGGCTTCGATCCGTCGGATCTCGAGCGGCTCGCGAGGATCAACGAGGCGGCCGACCGCATCCTCCGCTTCTCGCGGGACCTGATCGCGTACTCGCGGCCGTCGTCGGAGAAGCCGGGCGCCGTCTCCCTTCATGACATCATCGAGCGCGCGCTGATCTTCTGCGAGCACCTCTTCGAGCAGACGGGCGTCACCGTCGAGAAGCGCTTCGGAGACATCCCCGCGGCCCGGGGCGTCATCGGCCCGCTGACCCAGGTGTTCGTGAACCTGTTCACGAACGCCGCGCACGCGATGCACGAGAACGGCGGCTGCCTCAGCATCACCACGGCGATGTCGCCGGACGACGACCACATCGCGGTCACCATCCGGGACGACGGCCACGGGATCGAGCCCCATCACCTGCCGAGGATCTTCGACCCCTTCTTCACGACCAAGACCGACGGGACCGGCACCGGGCTCGGCCTGAGCATCGTGCGGAACATCGTCGCCTCGCACGGCGGCACGATCCGCGCGGCCGCGCGCACGCCGCGCGGGACGACCTTCTACCTCGACCTGCCGATGGCGCTGCCATCCTCGGCGCACCGCTGATCTCGGCGCCCGCCCTCGCCCCGGCTCAGGGAGCGACCTTGACGCCGAGCACGAGCACGCCGCCCTTGTGCTTCTGGCCCGCCACGAAGAAGTTCTCGCCGGCCGAGGCGTTCACCTCGAGCAGCGGCAGGAACGTGTTGCCGCCCGGCTTCTGGATGCTCGTGCTGATGACGTAGCGCTTCGACTCGTCCCGCTTCTTCGCGGCGAGCACGTCCTTCAGCGACACCATGAGGACGCTGCCATCCGGGAGCTTGGTGGTGGTCGGCTTGCCCTTCTGCACGCCGATCTTCGTGCGCTCGAGGAGCTTATAGCTGTTGTACGCCGAGAACGGCGGCTTCCCGAGCTCGGGCATCTTGCCGATCTTGGGATCGATGCCCGTGCCGTCGTTCGTCGCGTGGAGGACCACGAGCTCGAACGTGGCCGCGGCGTCGGACGGCTGCGCTGGAGCGGGAGGCGGCGCCTGGCCTTGGGCGACGGCCGAGGAAGGGCTCAAGCCGAGCGCCAGGGCCATGACCGCGGGGAAAACACTCGCAAGAACTCTCATCACTGTCCTCCCGGGCCGTCGTCGGAGAGCCAAACCACCGCGGTCGTCGGGCCTGATGCCACGGCTTCCCGCGGGACGTAGAAGATCGTGCCCATGCGCGCCCCGAAGTCGACGGCGGCGACCTCCACCCCTGGCTCGAGCGCGCCCTCGGCGCTCGGCGGGGCGGCGGGCTCGCTGGTCGTCGCCGCCCGCGGCGCGAGCACCTCGACCGGCGCCGGCGTCGGCAGCGCCGCGCTGGGCGGCTCCGCTTCCGTGCGTCCCCACACCATCAGCGCGGCGGCGGCCGCCACGGCGAGCGCGGTGAGGGCAAAGATCGCGCGCGCGTTGTCGTTCGCCGGTGACCTCCGCAGCGGCCGGATGCGCGGCGGCTCGGCCGGCGGCGGGGCCGCGAGCGGCCGCGCGGCCCCGCCGCCGGCGTTCTCCGCGACCTCCCCCTGCCCCTCGTGGATCCTCGCCATGACCCGATCCGCGATGCCGTCGGCCGCGCTGGAGGACAGCGCGCCTTCCCGGACCACGTCGCCCGCGGCGAGGAGCCCGGCGACCTTCGCGCGGCAGCTCGGGTCATGCAGCACATGCTCCTCCACCTGCCGATGGCGGGCCTCGTCGAGCTCGCCGTCGACATAGAGCATCAGCTCCAGATCCGTCGGCGGGGCGCTCGCCTCCCCGTGGTTCGCCTTGCTGCTGTTGGCGGTGCTCACGTGATGTCCTCCGGCGCCTCCGCGGCGGCCTTGCCCTCTTCCTCCGCATAACAGTCGGCGAGGGCGCGCTGAAGCTTCTGGCGAGCGTGGAACAGGCGGCTCATGATCGTACCCTTCGATACCCCCATGGCCTGCGCCATCTCCTCGTAAGACATCCCCTCGACCTCCCGCATCAAGATCACGCCTCGATGGTAAGGAGGCAGCGCGTCGAGCGCGGCCTGAATACGCCCGGCGATCTCCCGGCGCCGGATGACATCGATCGGATCCGCGCCGTCGATCCTGGCCACGAGCGGGAAGTCGGACTTCTCTTCCGTGACCTGGTTTTCCTGGAGCTCCAGATCGCGGCGCCCTGGCTTCCGCATGAGATCGATCGCCAGGTTGGTGACGATCCGGTAAAGCCAGGTGAAAAACGAGGAGCCGCCCTGAAAGGAGCCGAGGCCCTTGTAGACCCGGAGAAAGGCGTCCTGCACCAGCTCCCGCGCGTCGTTCTCGTCCCGGACGAGCCCCATCGCGATCGCGAACGCTCTGCGCTGGTGCCGTTCCACGAGCGCGCGGAACGCTGCCTGGTCTCCCTGCTGCGCTCGCTCGATGAGCTCACGATCTTCCTCCGCTTCCCGCCGTCGCGCCTCGCGATTGGACGCACGGGCCGAGGCGCTATTCAGGCGAGGGGGAAGCTTCCCGCCGCGGAGGTTGCCCTCCGCGGACGGGCCTTCGCCCTCGACGTCGACCGGCGCATCGCAGCGATCGCCGGAGGGCGCGACCGGCTCAAGCTCGTCCGGGGGGGCAGGTGCAGAGGTCACGGGGTCAGCTTACCTGAGGAGGCTGGGGAGCGAGGACGACAGCGCAGCAGACCGCCCCTCGCGGCGCGCGGCAGCCGGCGGGCGTACCGAGCAGGAGGCGGGGGCCACCCGGCTCATGGCTCACCGGGCTCTTCATCGAGGTCGGGGAGCTCGCCGAGCGTGACGCGCACATCGAAGATCCGCTCGAACCGGGCGATGCGAAGCGTAACGACCCTGTTGACGCCGGCAATGCTGGCCATCCACCGGAGCTCGTTCGGGTCAGAAATCGGCTTGCCCTCGAAGGCGATGATCACGTCGTCCGGCGCGATCCCGGCCCGGTCCGCGGGTCCCCCCGCCAGCACCGCCTTCACCCACGCCCCCTTCCGGTCGGGGCGCTTCAGCCGCCCGGCCTCGATCGAGTTGAGGACGTCGACGGTCACCCCGACCTGGCTCCGCCGGATCTTCCCGTCGCGCAGCAGCATCGGCAGGAGCTGCCGCACCATGTTGATCGGGATCGCGAAGCCGATGTTGTTCGCGTTGGCGCGCACGGCCGCGTTGATGCCGACCACCTCGCCCCGGAGGCTCAGCAAGGGACCGCCGGAGTTGCCCGGGTTGATGCTCGCGTCCGTCTGGAGAAAGTTGAAATAGCCGCTCGGATCGAGCCCCTTCACGTCGTCGCGGGTGCGACCCTTGGCGGAGAGGATGCCCGCCGACACCGTGTGGGACAGGCCGAATGGATTGCCGATCGCGACGACCCAGTCGCCGACCTCGATGAGGTCCGAATCGCCCAGGGGCAGCGAGGGGAGCCCCTTCTCGTCCACCTTGAGCACCGCGATGTCCGTGTGCTTGTCGCGACCGACGACGGTGGCCTTGATGTCACGGCCGTCGACGAAGCTCACGAGGATGTCGGTTGCCCCCTCGATGACGTGGTTGTTCGTCAGCAGGAAGCCCTCGGGATCATAGACGAAGGCCGTCCCGAGCCCCTCGGCGACCGTGCGGCGCCGCCCCCCCGGCTGCTGCCGTTCGACGCGGGCCTTGACCGTCGCGACCGCGGGATCTGCCTTGCGGGCGAGGGGTGCAAACGAGCCGGGCATCCCCTCCGCGCGGACGATCGGCGGAGGGGGCGGCGGCGCGGGGGCTGGCGGCGGGACGGTCACCACCGACACGGCCCCCGCCGGGATGGCGGAGCTGCCCGTGCCGGAGGTGTGGCCAGGGGAGGCCTTGTTGCAGGCGGCGACCAGCCAGGCGAGGAGGACCCAGGAGAGAGCCCTGGCGCCGGCGGTCACGACCGCTTCGAGACCTCGAGGTAGCGCATCCGCAGGTCGTAGAGCGCCTGATCGAGCAGCCGCTCCTCGTCGCCCGTGAGGTTCCCCTTCGTCTTCTCCTGGAGCAGGGAGAGCAGATCGATGTCCTGATGCGCGAGGACCAGGTTCTGCTCTTCCTTGCCATCGGGGCTTGGCGCGTCGCCCAGGTGCACGTAGGCGGACCCGATGATCGACAGCACGAACGTCGAGAAGTCGAGCGTCGGCAGCTCCGGGGGACTCCCGGGGGCGGGAGACTCGCCCTGATCCCTGGCGTCGCTCACTCGGACCCTTCGTCGTCGAGCGCGGGCTCGACCCGCGGCCCCTGCGTTGAAGCGCCGAGCGCCGGCTGATCGATGGCGATCGCCTCGGCCTGCTCCTCAAGATCCGGCAAGCTCGCGAGGTACCCCTCGATGGTCTCGGCGCCGAACGCCCCGCTCGCCAGGAGGCGCTCGCGCACCCGGCGGTCGAGCTCCAGCTCCGTCAGCTTGCCCTTCTCACCTACGGTCATGTGTGATCTCCTCAGACAGCCCGCCCGATCCGGCAGGCCTATGACGACTTCTTCGAGAGCTTCACGAGCACGCCCCCGTCCCCGTGCTCGTGCGGGTGATCGTGATCGTGGTCATGGTCGTGACCGCAGCACCCTGCGCTCTCGGACTCCTCGATCCGCTCCTCCAGCTCGGCCTGCGCCTGCGCGATCTCTTCCTCGCTGGCAGCGCGTACGTCGCTGACCTGGACCTGGAAGCGCACGGTCTGGCCGGCGAGGGGGTGGTTCATGTCGACCCGGAAGCCGTCGGGGAGGACGTCGACGACCCGGAGCGCCATCGGCTCCCCGTCGGGCCCCTGGGCGATGAACTCGTCGCCGACCTCGACCTCGCTCGCGTCCGGGAAATCGGCCTTGTCGACCTCGAAGACGCCGGCTTCCTCATGCTCGCCGAAGGCGTCCTCCGGGTTGACGGTGATCTCGCGCTGCTCGCCGGCGCGCAGCCCCTCCAGCGCCCGCTCCAGCCCGGGCACGATCTGGGCATATCCGTGCACGTACACGAGCGGCTCCGAGGCGGTCGCCTGGTCGACCGTCTCACCGTGCTCGTCGAAGAGAACGTAGGACAGCGTGACGACCGTGTCCGTGGCGATGGGCAGCGACTCCATGGGCGGCATCTGGTCTGCCACGGCGGTTCCGCGGTTTCAAGCGAGCCGCGCCTGTAAGGCGGCCGTGCTATGAGGACGACCGATGGCCGATTCGACAGCTCGGGCGACCGGTCGCGACCCTCTCGACGCGTCGGCCTCTGCTGCGCAGGGCGGGCCGCGCGCAGAGCGCGCGGAGGCCGGGGGGGAGCCGTCACCGTCAGGCGGGACGCGCCCGGCTGCGTCCGCCGCTGGCGCCCCTGGCGGCGCTCCGGCCCGGGCCCCGGGCGACCGTCTACCACCTCCCCGGCTCGGACGGGAGAACCTGGAGCGGGAGCTCTCCCGCGTGGGCGCGAGGCGCTGGCTCCATCGGCTCGGCGCCCTGGCGGTGATCGCCGCGCTCATCGCCGCGGTCGTCGTGTGGCGGATCCAGACGAGGCCGCCGCCGCCGCCGCGCTACGTCACGGGCGAGATCACCACGGGCGACGTGATCGAGATCGTGCAGTCGACGGGGCAGGTGAAGCCGCTTACCGAGGTGCAGGTCGGGGCGCAGGTCTCGGGCCGCATCACCAAGGTCTTCGTCGATTTCAACAGCGTCGTGAAGGCCGGCGACGTGCTCGCCGAGATCGATCCGACGCTCTTCGGGGCGCAGATCGACTCGAATCAGGCGCAGCTCGAGGCGGCCAACGCCAGCGTCGTGCGCGCCGAGGCCTCGCTCGCGACGGCGAAGCAGCGCCTCGATCGCGCGAGGAAGATGGTGGCCGAAGGGGTGGGCTCGCAGGCCGATCTGGACGCGGCGCAGGGCGCCTACGACGTCGCGCTCGCCGACCTCGCGGCCTCGAAGGCGCAGGTGGCGCAGCACAGGGCGGTCCTCCGCTCCTCCAAGACGAACCTCCAGTACACGCGCATCTTCTCGCCCATCGACGGCGTCGTCATCAACCGGGCGATCGATCCCGGACAGACCGTGGCGGCCAGCTTCCAGGCGCCCACGCTCTTCGTGATCGCCCAGGATCTGCGCAAGATGCGCGTGCTCGCCGACATCGACGAGGCGGACGTCGGGCGGCTCCGCGAGGGCATGGAGGCGGACGTCAGCGTCGACGCGTTCCCGGGCGAGACGTTCAGGGGGACGGTGAGCCAGGTGCGTTACAGCCCGCTCACCCAGTCCGGCGTGGTGACGTACGCGGCGGTCATCGAGGTCGACAACCCCGAGGTCAAGCTGCGGCCGGGCATGACGGCGACCGTGAGCATCCGGTCCGCCGAGGCCAGGGGGGTGCGGCGGCTGCCGAACGCGGCGCTCCGGTTCAAGCCGGCGCCGGAGCGGGACAGCGACGGCAAGGAGATCAAGGGGCCGCCCCTCGAGCCGCTCCCGCCCAGGAAGGGCCGCGTCTACGTGCTGACCGACGCGACGCCCGGCGCGGAGAAGATCGAGCCGCGCGTCGTCGATATCGGCATCACGGACGGCGTCGCCACCGCGCTCTCGACGGATCTCGGTCCGCTCAAGGTCGTCATCGACGAGAACGACAGCCCGTTCAGCGGCACGGGACGCGGCCGCCGGCTGTTCTGAGGCGCGATGCTCCCGCAGGACCAGGGCGTCGCCGCGGTGCTCCAGGACGAGCCGATCATCGAGCTCTCCGGCGTCGGCAAGGACTACACGACCGAGGCCGTCGTGGTGCGGGCGCTCCGCCACGTGGACCTGACCATCCAGCACGGCGACTTCGTCGCGATCGTCGGCCAGAGCGGCTCGGGCAAGAGCACGATGATGAACATCATCGGGTGCCTCGACCGGCCGACCCGGGGCGTGTACCGGCTGGATGGGCTCGACGTCACCTGGCGCAGCAACGACGCGCGCGCGATCGTGAGGAACCGCCTCATCGGGTTCGTCTTCCAGGGCTTCAACCTGCTCCCGCGCACCACGGCGCTCGAGAACGTCGAGCTGCCGCTCGTCTACCGGGGCATCGGCGCGGCGGAGCGGCGCAAGCGGGCGCTCGCCGCGCTCGGCGCCGTCGGGCTCGCCGAGCGCCTGCACCACACGCCGAACCAGCTCTCGGGCGGCCAGCAGCAGCGCGTCGCGATCGCGCGGGCGCTCGTCACCTCCCCGCCGCTGCTCCTGGCCGACGAGCCCACGGGCAACCTCGACACCCGCACGAGCCACGAGGTGCTCGCGCTGCTCCAGCGGCTCAACCTCGAGGGGATCACGATCGTCCTCGTCACGCACGAGCCGGACATCGCCGCGTGCGCGAGCCGGGTGATCACCATGCGCGACGGCGAGATCCGCGGCGATGTCAGGAACGCGCGCCCCGTCGACGCGGCGGAGGCGCTGGCCGCGCTGCCGCTGCCCGAGGCGGCCGACCGCGAGCAGGCGCCGTGAAGGGCCTCCTCGCCGCGGTCCGGCTCGCGCTGCGCGCCATCGTCCGCTCGAAGCTCCGCGCCGCCCTGACCGTGCTCGGGATCCTGATCGGCGTCGCGGCCGTGGTGGTCGTGGTGGCGCTCGGGACGGGCGTGCGCAACCAGATCCTCGGCGAGCTCTCGGGCCTGGGCGCGAACTCGATCTACATCTTCCCGCAATCGACCCAGGCGTCGGGGCTGAAGCGCCGCGACAGCGCGCGGCTGTCGGAGGCCGACGGGGCCGCCATCCTGGAGGAGTCGATCAGCGTCGCCGAGCTGAGCCCGTTCAGCTCGACGTCGATGCAGATCGTGGCCGGAGAGGCCAACGTCGCGACCCAGGTGATGGGCGTGACGCGGAGCTACTTCTCGATCCTCTCGTACACCGTCGACGAGGGCGAGGGCTGGACCGAGGCGGACGAGCAGCTCAAGACCAAGGTCTGCGTGATCGGCGAGACGGTTCGAGAGAACCTGTTCGGCGCCGGCGAGGCGGTGGGGCAGTACATCCGGATCGGCAAGCACCCGTTCCGGGTGATCGGGGTGCTCACGAAGAAGGGGCAGTCGCCGTTCGGCGAGGACCAGGACGACAGGCTGCTCATGCCGATCGGGAGCTTCCGGTCGCGCGTCGTCCCGAGCGCGCCGGGCAAGGTGCAGATGCTCATCGCGGCCGCGACCAGCGAGCTGACCGTCGATCGCGCGGTGGCGCAGATCGAGGGGATCCTCCGGCAGCGCCACGAGATCGCGCCGGAGGACGAGCCAGATTTCGTGATCCGCACGCAGGCGGAGTTCCGCGCGTCTCAGGAGCAGATCCTGGGCACGCTGACGATGCTCCTGTCCTCCATCGCCGCGGTGTCGCTCCTCGTCGGCGGGATCGGCGTGATGAACATCATGCTGGTCAGCGTCACCGAGAGGACGCGCGAGATCGGCATCCGCATGGCCATCGGCGCCTCGGAGGACGACATCCTGGTCCAGTTCCTGGTCGAGGCCATCACCCTGTCGGTCATCGGCGGCGTGATGGGCCTCGGCGCGGGGCTCGGCCTGATCCAGATCCTCGCCGGGGCGCTCGGCTGGAGCATGACGCTGCCGCCCAGCGCGATCGTCGTCGCCGTGGGGACGAGCGCGGCGATCGGCATCGTCTTCGGGTTCTTCCCGGCGCGCCGCGCCGCGCGCCTGGATCCCATCCAAGCCCTGAGGCACGAATGAGGGCGACGCTCACCCGCGTCATCGCGGCGGTCCTGATCGCGCTGCGCGCCGTCCGCAGGAACAAGCTCCGCGCGGGGCTCACGATCCTCGGGATCACGATCGGCGTCGCGGCCGTCGTCATCGTCACGGCGCTGGCGAGCGGCGCCCGCGCCAGCGTCAGCGCGCAGATCTCGAACCTCGGCTCCAACTCGCTCATCGTCTTCGCGCGCTCCGCCCGCGCCTCGGGCGTCCGGAGCACCGCCGGCACCAGGCTGTCGGAGCTCGACGGCCAGGCGCTCCTGCGCGAATCGACGAGCATCCGGCTCGCGGCGCCGTTCCTCAGGGCGAGCGCCCAGGTCATCTACGAAGGGCAGAACGCGAGCCCGACGCTCGTCGGCACGCGCCTCAGCTACTTCGAGATCCGGAACTGGAAGGTGGCGCAAGGGGATCCGTGGACCCCCGCCTCGGAGAACCTCTCCGAGAAGGTCGTCGTGATCGGCGCCCAGACCGCGAGGGATCTGTTCGGGTCGCTCGACCCGATCGGCCGCATGGTGCGGGTCGGCCGCCACGCCTACCGCGTGCTCGGCGTGCTCGAGGAGAAGGGGGCGTCCCACTTCGGCCAGAATCAGGACGACATCGTGCTGATGCCCATCACCACGATGCGATCGCACGTCGTCGCCACGCGGCCTGGCGAGGTGCACGCGCTCCTGCTGAGCGCGACGTCCGCCGAGACGTCCGAGCGGGCCAAGCAGCAGGCGGAGGCGATCCTCCGCCAGCGGCACCGCATCGGCGAGGGCGACGAGGACGACTTCGCCGTCCGGAGCCAGGCGGAGTTCCAGGCGATGCAGGACGCCGTCTTCGCGGCGCTCTCGGCGCTGCTCGTCAGCATCGCGGCCGTGTCGCTGGTCGTCGGCGGCATCGGCGTCATGAACATCATGCTGGTGTCGGTCACGGAGCGCACCCGGGAGATCGGCATCCGCATGGCCATCGGCGCGCGTGAGATCGACATCCTGCTGCAGTTCCTGCTCGAGGCGCTGGTGCTCGCCACGCTGGGTGGCCTCGTCGGCAGCGCGCTCGGGTACGGCGTCGTCCTCGGGTCCTCGCACGCCCTCGGCTGGCCCATGCAGATCGAGCCCGTGGCGCTCGGCATCGCGCTCGGGGTGAGCACGACGATCGGGCTCGTCTTCGGGTTCTTCCCGGCGCGGCGGGCCGCGCGCCTGGATCCCGTGAACGCGCTCGGGCGCGAGTAGCGGCGCGGCTCACGCGAGCCGCGCGCGGCGATAGGAGGTCGGCAGAGAGCGGGAGGTCGAGGCGTCGAGGCGCGGCCGGACGTGCGGCGCGCGCCCCGGGCTCAGCTCTTCTTCATCAGATCGGCGAAGGTGCCGAACTTGGCTTCGCGCGCGACGCCGGCGCGGTACTGCTGGTACGCCTGCTTCTCGGCGTCCTCCTTGAGGGCGCGGATCGACAGCTTGGCCTCGCCCCGGCGCGGATCCACCTCGATGACCTTCGCCTCGAGCTGGGTGCCGACCGGGAACTCCTTGCGGAGATCGGTGCCGCGCTGCGTGCCGGTGTGGCCGGCCGGGATGAACCCCCGGGCCGCTCGCCCCGTGGTGCCGAGCACCCGGACGACGAGCCCGCCGTCGGTCACCTGCGTGACGGCGACCTTCACGGCCCTGCCCTGCTGCACGCGCTGGCGCGGCTCGCTCTCCTCGCCCTCGGGCGGCGCGGGGTGGAGCCCGATCCGGCGGCCCGCGGCGTCGCAGTTCGCGACCACCACGTCGACCTCATCGCCGACCTTCACCACCTCGCTCGGGTGCTGGATCGGCTTGATCGCGAGGTCCGCCGTGTGGATGAGCCCGTCGATGCCCGGCTCGAGCTCGATGAACGCGCCGAACGGCTGGAGGCGCGCCACCTTGCCCTTGTGCCGCGTGCCGACGGCGTACTTGTCCTTCACGGCGTCCCACGGATCGACCGTGGCGGCCTTGCGGCTCAGCCAGAGCTTGCCCTTCTCGTCGACGCGCAGGACCTTCACCTCGATCTCGGCGCCCGGCTTGAACAGGTCGGCCAGCTTGGCGCCCCGATCGTGGCTCGCCTCGCTCATGTGGACCAGCCCCTCGACGCCGCCGGCGTCGGGGAGCGCGACGAACACGCCCCACGCGACGACCTTGCGCACCACGCCCTTGTGCAGGGAGCCAGGCTCGATCGACGTGAGCGCCTCCGAGCGCGCCCGCCGGCTCTCCTCCTCGAGCATCTTGCGGCGCGACACGACGATGTCCCGCCCCTTCTTCGCGAACTGCGTCACGATGAAGTCGAGCCGCTGGCCGACGAGGTAGTTGAGGTCGGCGCCGTGGCGCAGATCGACGTGGGACGCCGGCGCGAAGGCGCGGAGACCGCCGAGGTCGACCTCCAGCCCGCCCTTGACCGCGCCGGTCACGAACCCTTCGAGCGGCTCGCCGCTCTGGAGCGCCGCCTCGGCGCGCGCGCGCGCCTGATCGAGCTGCACCGGCGCCCTCGACAGGAGGAGCATGCCGCCGCGGACCCCGGTGCTCGCCACGGTCGCGATGAACTGGTCGCCCTCGACAGGCGGCTCTTCCTCGAGGATCTCGCGACGGTCGAACAGCCCCGTCGCCTTCCCGGCGATGTCGATCCAGATGGCATGGTCAGTGATCTTGCTGACCTTGCCAAACACTTCCTCGCCGATGCTGAACGCCGGGCGCTCGCGCGGGGGCGGCGCGCCCTGCCCCTTGCGCCGCTTGCGCTTCTCGCCACCGGGCTGGGGCTGCCCTGCCTCGTCGGCGGCGTGCTCCTCCTCGCCCTCGTCTTCCATCTCCGCGGCGCCATCCTCGACCGACGCAGCGGTCGCGTCCGCCGCCTCGGCCCCGGGCTGGCCGGCCTCGTCCGCGCCCTTGCGACGGCGGCGGCGGCGGCGCTTCTTGCCAGCGCCCCCCTCGGCCTGCGCGGCGGCGCCGCCCTCGGCGGCCGACGCGGGCTTCCCTGCGGCCGCAGGGCCCCGCCTCCCGGGAGCTCCCGGCTTGCGGTTGCCGATATCATCCCGGGGCAGCCCCGGCATGCGATTGCCGATGTCGTCGCCCGGCTGCTCTTCCCACTCGTCCTCGTCGGCCGCGCGCGGCGAGGCAGCCGGGGGGGCCGCCGCGGCCGGTGCTGCCTCGGACTGGGTTGAGGTTGCCTGCGGCGTTGCTTCTCCGCCGGCCTCGCCGCCCGCATCACGCGCGGAGGTGGCCTCCGCGACGTGGGCTTGGGCTGCTTGCTCGGCCGCGGCGTTCGGCGCCTCGAGCGAGCCGCCCTGGTCGGCCGGATCTGCCGGCGTGTCCGCCGGCGTGGTGCTGTTTTCGTGGGTATTCATCCGCGCCTCGCGCGACAACGCATGCCGATGGGGGGCGAAACGTGCTCGCGTTCTCTCCAGCGGCCCCCTCGGTTCAATGGGGGGGAAGGGGCCGGAACCATAACGTACCTGAGCCGTTTGCGCGAGAGCCTAGCGCATGATGGGCAGGTGCTTGTTGGTCCCCCCGCTCCGATCGATGCGCAGGCCGCCTCCGCTCGCGAGGTCGTGGGCGCTGATCTGGCTGGCCAGCCGCTCCGCCACCTCGAGGAAGGCGCCCGCGATCGGGCTCCCCGGGGCCGCCTGGACGACCGGGGTGCCGGCGTCGCCCCACTCCCGGACGGCGGGATCTATCGGGATCTGGCCGAGCAGCGGCGCCTCGGCGAACTCCGCGACCTTCTGCCCGCCGCCGGCGCCGAAGAGCTCGTGCCGCTTGCTGCAGCCGTCGCACACGAAGTAGCTCTCGTTCTCGACCACACCGAGCAGGGGGATCCCGACTTTCTGGGCCATCGAGACCGATTTGTACACGTCCTGGAGCGCCACCTCCTGCGGCGTCGTCACGACGATCGCGCCCGTAGTTCTCAATTTCTGGGAAATCGTCAGCGCGATGTCGCCGGTCCCGGGCGGCATGTCGAGCACGAGGTACTCCAGCTCACCCCAGTCGACGTCGCGCATGAACTGGATCAGGGCGTTCTGGAGCATCGGCCCACGCCAGACGACCGCCGACCGCGGGTCTTCCAGCAGGAAGCCGATGGACATGAGCTTCACGCCGAAGCGCTCGAGCGGGAGGAACCGCTGCCCGTCGGCGGACGTCGGGCGGCCCATCACGCCGAGCATGGTCGGGACGCTCGGCCCGTACATGTCCGCGTCGAGGAGGCCGACCTTCGCGCCCGAGCGGCTGAGCGCGAGCGTCAGGTTGGCGGCGACCGTGCTCTTGCCGACGCCGCCCTTGCCGCTCATCACGAGGACGATGTTCCGCACGCCGGGGCACGGATCGTCCGGGAGGATGTTGCGCGTCGGGATGCTCACGTCCCACGCGAGCCGGACCTCCTTCGCGCCGGCGCCCTTGAGGGCCGCCTCGATGTCCGCCGCGAGCCGCTGCTTGAAGTGGCTGGTCAGCTCGACGGTGAGCGCGACGACCTCGCCCTCGATCGACAGATCGCGCACGCGCTCGAGCTCCGTGAGGGGGCGCTGGAGATCGGGAGCGATGATCTTTCCGAGCGCAGCGAGCGCGGCATCCTTCGTGATGGGCATGGGTCGATGGAGTTAGGACTGCTCGAGAAGCCCGTCAACCGGCGAGCGCGGGCAGCCGGCGACCGCCCGGTCCCCGCGGGGCGCCGGGCGGCGCCGGCCGTGCTCTTCCGGTTCCGGCGGCGCGCTCACCAGCAGCTGGCGACGGCGGAGTCTGGATCCGAGGGATCGAGCCTGCGCGACGGCAAGTAGCACCGCCCCTCCACGCAGCCCCCGCTCGCGTCCCGCTCGACGCACGCGCAGCTGCCGGAGAGCCCGCTGGGTGACTTCGGGCAGACGTCCTCCGAGTTGTCCTCGTTCAGCAGCGTGTCCGGATCGTCCGGGGTGCACTGGATGGGAAGCGCCGCATCCAGGCACGCGCGCTGGCCGCGCAGGGTCGTGGCGCACCCCATGGTGGTACCGACACCGCCGCAGTCGGTGTCGTTGCGGCACGGCTCGCAGAAGTTCCCCTCCCCGACGCAGGCGCCGAACCGCGGCACGCACGCGCTGTCCTTGCATTCGTAATCCAAATCACAATCAGAGTCCTCGAGGCAGGACCGGGCGCACCGGCTCTCGCCGCCGATCGTGACGCAGCGCTGCCCGGGGATGAGCGAGCAGTCGAGGTCGGTGTCGCACGGCGCGCACTGGGCTCGCCTGACGCAGGTATTGCGCATCAGGCACAGAGAGCCTTCGACATAGGTGTTGCCGTCGCCGAACGAGGCCGGGTCGATACACTCCTCGGTGGTCTCACCGCAAAGGTCGTTATCGCCCTTCTGGGGATCCGTGCCGCAGATCGCATGAGGGTCGCGCATCACGGCGCACTCGTAGCCGCCGGGGCAATCCGCGTCGGTCTCGCAATGCGGCTGCGCGCAGTAGGCGTCGGCGTCCCCTTCCCCCTTGCCGAGGCACTCCAGCCCGAGCGAGGTGCACTGGTCGGGAGCGCAGGTCGAGACGAAGCAGGGGCTGCCGTCGCTGCACTTGCCGGCGGTGCAGACGGGATCGTCGCCGCATGCCTCCTCGCGCCGGCAGTCGCCGGGGTTGTTGTTGCACTGCACCAGATTACACGGCGTGTCATCGGGGCAGCGTCCGTACTGGCCGCACTCGTGACCGAACGGGCAGGGCGCGCCGTGCCCCGTGAGCTTCCCGTTCGACCTGCAAACGGAGATCTGGGCGTTCGTGTCGTCCTCCTCGGCCGGCGTACAGTCCTGGATGCCCGGGAAACATTCCAGATGGCTGCTGCACTTGAGCACGCAGCGGTTGTCGACGCAGGTGTTGCCCTCCAGGCACTTCTCGGGCTCGCACTTGGCCTCGCAGACCCCGTTCACGATGATCCCGCCGAAGCACTCGTCGCGCGGTGTGTCCGATGAGGAGCAGGCGCCGCCCGCGCCGGCCGCCGCGATCGCGAGGCCGCCGAGCATCAGGAACGCGTGGATACGACGAAGACGGGGCCGACGGGCGCTCTGAGAGGTGAGAACCTGCTGCATAGGACCTCAGCGCGGGAAATCCCCGCAGATCGGGGCAGGCACGGTGGGCCTGACCGGAGACTAGGGAATGCGCCCCCCGAGCGAAGCGGCCGCGACAAGGTTGCCCTTGACGCCTCCCGTGCCGCCCAGAAGAATGAGCACTACTACACCATACTTCAGGCGGTGGCATCATGCGAATGGACGCGGTTCTCGGTTGGATGGGGCCAGGCATCGTGGCAGCCCTGAGTCTCGTGGGCTGCGCGGGAGAGGATCCCATACCAGCCCCTGGTTTCCCCGAAGGGACGGGACAGCCCGCGGCCAACGCTGCTCGTTACCCCGCGGGCCCCTATGGGGTCGGGCTCGGCCGGGTGATCGCGAACTATCAGTTCGTCGGGTACGCCAACGCCGCGGAATACAATGAGACGATGCAGGCGATTCAGCTCGCCGATTTTTACAACCCGACCGGGACGGATGTCTTCCCTGAGGGTTCGCCTTACGGCGCCGGCGAGCCGAAGCCGAAGGCGCTGCTGATCGACGTCTCGTCCGTATGGTGCTTACCGTGCAAGATCGAGGCGGAGTCGGTCCTGCCCAGGCTCTACAGGAAGTATCAGCCGCTCGGCGGCGAATTTCTGGTCCAGCTCGCGGACGGAAGGACTCCAGGCGAGCCGGCGGTGCCGCGCGACCTGTATAAATGGACGACCCAGTATGAGGTCCGGTACCCATCGGCGATCGACCCCACGTACAAGCTCGGCGCGCTGTTCCAGGCGGACGCCTTCCCCGCGAACATGATCGTCAGAACGCGGGACATGACCATCATGGAGATCGTCGCCGGCGTGCCCGAGGAGAACAGCAGCTTCTGGCGTACCTTCGAGAAGATCCTGAGCGACGAGCTCTGAACGAACCGCCACGTGGGTGCGTCGCCTGGGCGCCGGCGGCGCGCCCGCGCGGGAGCCCGTGCCCGGGCGCGACGCGAAGCGCCCATGACGTTGATGCCCACACACCGGTCGGCCCCACACGCCGACCCTTTCGATACGGAAGCGACCGATGACCCGAACCATCCGCTGCGCGCTCTCGCTGGCGATCACCGCCCTCAGCCTCGCCGCCACCTCGTGCGGAGCAGCCCCCGGCGCACGCACGTCGAGCCCGGCGCCTGATTTCTCGCTCCCCGCCCTCGACGGCAGGACCGTCCGGCTCTCGGATTACGCCGGCAAGAACGTCGTCCTGATCGACTTCTGGTCGACCACGTGCGATCCGTGCCTGGCGGAGATGCCCCACCTCGTCGAGCTCTACAAGAAGCACAAGGACAGAGGGTTCGTCGTCCTCGCCGTATCGCTCGACGGACCGGAGTCCCGCGCGCAGGTGAGCAGCACCGTCCACGACAGGGAGATGATCTTTCCCGTGCTGCTCGATGAGGAGACGACCGTGGCCGCCAGGTACAATCCGAAGCGCGAGCTCCCGTTCTCCGTGCTCATCGGCAAGGACGGCTCGATCCTCCACAAGCGCGGCGGGTATCAGCCTGGAGACGAGGTCGTGCTCGCCCAGGAGATCGAGCGGGCGCTCGACGAGTAGCGGAGGGGGCCCGCCCCGGCCCGCGCCCCGACGAGCAGCTTGGTCGCTGCGCGGTCCGAGGACCGTGGTAGGAAGCTCGAGGTGCGCAGCCCGCTTCAAGCCGTCCGTCCCTGCCTCGCCGCAGCGCTCCTCGTCACGGCCTGCCCGGCCGCGGCCGTCGAGCTCCCGAATGTCGGCGGTGAACCGATGTCGATCGACGTCGTGAACACCGCGACCGCCAGCTACCACTTCGACAATCGCAACGACGACCGCCGCTACCCGTCGCGCTATCTCGACGACAACTACGGAGAGCTCCTCGATCGGCTGGACGCCCAGATCAACTGGTGGCGCCTGCAGCTCGGGACGCGGCTCAACGCCTCTTTCTACGTGGCCAGGCCCTCGGCGACGAGCCTCGAGCTCCAGCAGAAGGTCCTGAACGACGAGGTCCTGTTCGAGCTGGACGACGCGGCGCGTGAGCTCCATTCCCGGTACCGGACGACGGTCTACCCGGCGAAGCTCTGGCTCACCTACACCCAGTCGAACGTGGAGGCCACGGTCGGTGACTTCTACGCCCAGCTCGGACGCGGCCTCGTCTTCAGCGTCCGCAAGCTGGACGAGCTCGCCATCGACACGACCGTGAGGGGCGGAAGGCTCGTGCTCGACCGGGACTTCCAGCTGTTCAGGATCGAGGCCACCGCCTTCGCCGGTCAGATGAACCCGCTGCGCGTGGACGACGCGAGCGGCAGGCGGCTGCATGGCGAGGGGTCGCCGCTCTTCTTCGGGTTCCCCGGCGCCGATGACCTGATCACGAGGGAGACGACGGTGGACGCGCAGGGGAACCCTCGCCCCCGCACGGTGATCGAAGAGGCGCGGCCGAATTACCTCGAGGACACCGTGCTCGGCGGACGCCTGGAGGTGGCGGTGAAGGGCGTCGAGCTCGCGGCGAACGGCGCGCTGCTCCTGCGCGAGTCGTACACCGAGGAGTTCAACCGATGCTTGAGGGAGCACGGCGCGGATCAGCAGGCAGCTCGCCGCCTGTGCGGAGGCGAGTTCCCGGAGTTCAATGTCATCAGCGCGAACCCCGCGCGGCAACACAACACGATCCGCACCTTCAGCGGATCGCTCAGTATTCCGTCCATCGCGGAGCGTGGCGATCTCTACGTCGAGGTGGCTGGTCAGCAGCTCCGTGATGGTCACCTCGATCGTGACGACGTACCGATGGAGGACGTGTCCGGCTACGCCGTGTACCTGGCGGCGAACGCGCGAGGCGGTCCGCTGGCCGTCTCCGTGGAAGGGAAGCACTACCGGCGATTCTTTCCCCTCTCGGCCAACATCGATGTCTCCGTGCTCTCGAACCCGGGGTTCAATGCGCCGGAGTTCGAGGGCGTCGCCTACAATCAACCTCCGACGGCAGAGCCCATCTACGTCGAGCCGATCGGGGCGCCGAACCTCTGTGTCACGGGCGGGCGCGGGCGCGTCGACTACCGCTTCAACCGGAGCGCGGCCATCTACGCCTGGCTCGGGCATTACGTGAGCTTCTCGGAGCGCCAGGCGAACTACGATTGCAAGACGGATGACGCGAACCGGACCGACACCTGGGACGCCGCGGCAGGCACCGAGATTGATTTCGATCGTGGCCGCTCGCACGTGCGCGCGTGGGCTGGAGCTCGGCAGTCCGACGAGGCCGACACCGGTCACCTCTTCTATGGTGAGGGCTATGTTCGTTATGACATCGTGAAGCACCTCGCCGGCGCGTTCTCGCTCCAGGCGCAGGGCAACAGCCGCCGCCGCTACAGGCCGGAAAACTTCGAGTCGTCCTGGGTCGAAGGGGACAATTACCTTGCGCTCCAGTGGTCGCCGCACATCGCCGCGGTGTTCGGGCACGAGTACACGTCCCAGCCCGGGTGCGAGCCCGGCAAGGGGGACGAGCTCTGCCATTTCTTCAACGGGGGCCTGCAGTGGAAATCTGGATCGCGCAGGACCGCGCTCGATCAGGTCGTCGACACGGTGCAGCTCTTCGTGGGCCAGCGGCGCGGGGGGTTGCGCTGCGTGTCGGGCGTGTGCCGGTTCTTCCCGCCGTTCGAGGGCGCGCGGCTCGAGCTCGTCTCGAGGTTCTGATCCAGGGTGCGCGCCCCGCGCGGGCCGCCGGCTGCCGTCAGGACGCGCCGAGGATGGCGCAGGCCACCGAGCTCCTCACCCGGGGGTCGGGATCGGCGAGGAGCAGGGCGGCGCGCGGGATCTCGCCGAGATCGACCATGCCGACCCCGGCCGCCTCGCGCACCGGAGCCTCGTGGGCTCGGACGTCGCGCGCCAGGAGCGGCACGGCCGCCCGCACGTTCGCGCGGGCAAGCACGCTCCGGGCGCGCACCGCGCGCGTCGATGTCCCCGAGGCGAGCCTCGTCATCCAGGCGACCGCAGCGGCGCGCTCGCGCGCGGCGATCCGCGGGGAGGCCTCGACGTAGCGGGCGTGGGCGGCGAAGGCCACGGCCTCCTCCGGATCGCGCTGCGCCTCGGTGAGCGCCACCCGCACCGCGGGATCCTCGATGGGCGCAGAGAGGATGGCGTACACGCGGTCTCGGCTCTGGCTGTAGCGGATCGCGTCGAGGAGGAAGGAGATCGCCTCCCCGGCGCCGGCGCCTCCGGCGCGCACCAGCGCGCGCGCGGCGGCGATCGCGGGCGCGCCGCGCTGGGTGGAGATCGCCCAGAGCAGCTGCGCGCGCCCGCCCGCGTCGATCGCGCGCGGCGCCGCCCACGCCTCGGCGATCGCCTCGCGCCCCGGCTCATCCGAGAGGCCCCAGACGTCCCGCAGGGCCAGCACGACCGCGTCGCCGCCGAGCGCGCCGGCTGCGCGGATGGCGAGCGTGCGCGCGAGCGGGTACGGGTCGAGGCGGGCGGCTTCGAGCAGCGCCTCGCGATCGCGCGGGTCCGCCGCGGCGATCGCAGCGCGGAGCGCCGAGACGCGCACGTCCTGATCTCCGTCGAGCATCCGCGCGCGGCGCGCCGCGCCGTCCTCGGCCGCCACGAGGGCCCGCGCCTCGAGCGCGCGGAGCGCGGCGCTCGGGGCGGACCTCCGCTCGGCGACGTACCGCCTCACGCGCTCCGCCTCGGTGAGGCCCGCCTCGAAGAGGATCGTCGCGGCGGCGGTCGCGACGACGTCCGAGCCCGCGGCGCGCTCGTCGAGCACATCCTCCAGGTGACGCGCGCACGTCCGGAGCTCGCGCAGTCGATCGACGCCGGACGGCGGCGCCGCGCGCGAGATCTCGCCCGCCGCCACCGCGCGCGCGATCGCGCGCGCATCGTCGGTGTCGAGCGCGCCGCGGCGCAGCTCGTCGCTCAGGGCACGGCGCAGCTCGTCGAGGCTGCCCGCCTCGGCCGCGCGCACGGACGCGGATCTCGCGCAGCCGAGGATCGCGGAGAGCGAGAGGAGGCCGGCGAGGAGCGACGCGGAGAGCGCGCGGTGCATGGGCGCCTCTTACCGCGCCGAAGTTCGCGATCGAAGCCCCTTCGACTCGACCACCACGGGAATCCGTTCTATACGGCGCGCTCTCATTCCGGCACCATGCGTATCGACGTCATCGCCAACACCAGCGCGCGCCGGTACCGGACGGGGGGCTCGCTCATCGATCGCATGGCGGCTGCCTGCGCCGGCGCGGCGGAGCTTCACCCGACCTCGAGCGTCGCGGAGCTCGGCGAGGTGTGCGAGCGCATCGCCCGGCGGGGCACGGATCTCGTCGCGCTCTCCGGCGGCGACGGCAGCTTCATGGCGGGGGTCACGGCCCTCGCCCGCGCCTTCGGCGAGGGCGACTTGCCGCCGCTCGCCTTGCTGCCAGGCGGAACCGTGGCCACCGTCGCTCGGAACTGGGGCATGTCCGGCGATCCCGCCGCGCTCCTCGAGCGCATCGTCCGCGGGCTTCGCGGCCGCCGGAGCGGCACCGCCATCCCAGGGGTCGTTCGTCGGCCCACCCTGCGCGTGCGAGCGACCGCGCGTGGCGGCGTGGAGGAGCGCATCGGCTTCATCTTCGGCACCGGGCTCGTCGCCAGCTTCTTCGACGTCTACTACGAGCGCGGAGGCGACGGATACGGCGCCGCCGCGCGCATCGTGGCGCGGGTCTTCGTGGAGTCCTTCTACGGCGGCGCGTATGCGCGTCGCGTCCTCGATCCGCTGCCGTGCACGATCGACGTGGAGGGGAGACAGCTCGCCCCCCGTGCCTGGTCGCTCGTCTGCGCGTCGGTGGTGCACGACCTCGGCATTCACATGCGGGTCACCTACCGGGCTGGAGAGGACCTCGCGCGCCCGCACCTCGTGGCCAGCGCCCTGTCCCCCCGGGAGCTCGGGCCGCGGGCCCCGCTCGTCCTCGCGGGCCGGCGGATCGGCGGCAAGCATCATTTTGACGACCTTGTCCGTGATTTCACGGTCCGCTTCAGCGTCCCGGCCAGCGCGACCTCGCTCGGAGAAGGCCCGTACATCCTCGACGGAGATCCCCTTCGGGCCTCGGAGGTCCGAGTTTCCGCCGGACCGGCCATCGACGTCCTGTCGCGCGCCTGAGCTCCCACGCTCGTCGGCCACGTTGCGCCCGAGCGGCTCGCGGGTGGTGCTGCCCGCTGGGCGCTTACCGGAAGGGCTGAAGTGCAGGCGAGCCACAAAAGGGGAGCTTGCCGGAACGCAGACCCCGGAGGTGAGCCCCCCGAGCGCGGCTCCCCCGCCTGCGCGCCGGGCGCCGCGCTGCATGACGGAATCATGACCGGCGTCGTGAACCTCAGTGACGGGCATGCTCGATGCTCCACCCACCTTGGAAACCATGACGCAAGCTCCTGCATCCAGCCCGACGCGAGTCGTCGTACCGAAGCCCCGCCCGGGGCTGAGCCAGTACTTCAACGTGCTGGGAATCGTCGCGATCCACGTGGGCACCGTGGTCGCCATCGTCCGCGGCGCCACGTGGAAGCTCGTGGCGCTCGCTGCGGCCACGTACTTCATCCGGATGTTCGCGATCACGGCGGTCTACCACCGGTACTTCTCGCATCGGAGCTACAAGACGAGCCGCGGCCTGCAGTTCCTGCTCGCGCTGCTCGGGACCACCGCGACCCAGAAGGGCCCGCTGTGGTGGGGAGGAACGCACCGCGTCCACCACAAGTACTCGGACACCGAGCGCGACGTCCACAGCCCGATCCGCAAGGGGTTCTGGTACGCGCACATCGGCTGGTGGCTCGGCCGTGAGCACGAGCAGGTCGATTTGAAGCGCATCCCTGACTTCGCGGGGTTCCCCGAGCTCCGCTGGCTGGATCGCTTCCACGTGATCGGGCCGCTCGGCATGATCGCGCTGCTCTTCCTGGTGGGCGGCTACGACGCGTTCCTGTGGGGCTACGTCGTCTCGACGTGCGCGCTCATGCACGGCACGTTCACGATCAACTCCCTCTCGCACGTGTTCGGATCGCGGCGTTACGCGACGACCGACACGAGCCGGAACAACTTCTGGCTCGCGCTGATCACGCTCGGCGAGGGCTGGCACAACAACCATCACCACTACATGAGCAGCGCGAACCAGGGCTTCTTCTGGTGGGAGATCGACGTCAGCTTCTACATCCTGCGCGGGATGGAGAAGCTCGGCCTGATCTGGGAGCTCCGAACCCCGCCGGCGCACGTGCTGCGGAAGAACCTGATCAAGGAGGTCGGCGAGCGTTGCCCGCTGCTCGCCCCTCAGCCCGCGCCCGCGAAGCCCGTCGAAGCCCCGCCCCTGGGTCAGCCGAACCTCGGCGACGTCTGATCCCCCAGCATCCAGCATCAACGCCGCCACGGACGGACGCCGCATGGCGGCCTTCGTCCGTGGCAGCCTGCGCCGGACGGCGGGGCGGCCATCGCCGGCGCCGCACGCATGCGGCCGCAACCGACGACAAGGGCTCCCCGGTGGGATCCCCCCGAGGAGCCCAGGCTCTGCATGATGAGCCCCAACGCGACCCGATCCCTCGGTCGAGCTCGCTCGGGATACTGCAGTATTCCTCGCTCGCTCGCCCTGGCTCGGGCCGCTCGCGGCGTCGTCAGACCGAGCTCAGTTGACGGACGAGGCAGCCTGCTGGGTGTGGGCGGTGGCGGAATCGCCGGGCTTCGGCTTCTCGGCCTTGCTGCGCTCGCGCTGGCGCTCCAGGCCGGCGCGCACGAAGTGCGCGAAGAGCGGGTGGGCGTTTTGAGGCCGGCTCTTGAACTCGGGGTGGAACTGGCAGCCCACGAAGTAGGGGTGCTCGCGCAGCTCGATCATCTCGACGAGGCGCTGGTCCGGCGACATCCCGGACAGGACGAGCCCCTTCTGCGCCATCGCCTCGCGGTACTTGTTGGCCACCTCGTACCGGTGCCGGTGCCGCTCGCTGATGCTCGTCTGCCCGTACGCCTCCGCGGCGAGCGAGCCCTTCTCCAGCACGCACGGGTACGCGCCGAGGCGCATCGTCCCGCCTTTCTCGACGACCCCCTTCTGGTCGGGCATCAGATCGATGACCGGGTAGTCGGCGTTGCGATCGAACTCCACGGAGTTCGCCCCTGTCATGCCGCAGACGTGCCGAGCGAACTCGACCACCGCGAGCTGCATGCCCAGGCAGATCCCGAAGAACGGGATCTTCTCCTCGCGCGCGTACCGGATGGCCTCGATCTTCCCCTCGGTCCCGCGGTCGCCGAAGCCGCCGGGCACCAGGATCGCGTCGAGGTTCGACAGGAGCTCAGGCGCGCCACGCGCCTCGATCTGCTCCGAGTCGATGTACTCGAGCTCGACCCGGACGTCGTTGTGGAGCCCGCCGTGGACGAGCGCCTCGTGGAGCGACTTGTACGAGTCGCGCAGGTGCACGTACTTGCCGACGACGCCGATCTTCACGACCCCGCGTGACGGCTTCTTGAACCGCTCGACGATGCGCTGCCACGACGACAGATCCGGCTGCCTCGCCCAGATGTTCAGCAGCTCCGTGATCTTCTCGTCGATCCCCTCGGCGTGGAGGACGAGCGGGAGCTCGTAGATGCAGTCGACGTCCACGGCCGCGATCACGCAGTCCACGGCGACGTTCGAGAAGAGGGAGATCTTCTCCTTCATGCTGCGCGGGAGCGGCCGATCGCAGCGGCAAAGGAGGATGTCCGGCTGGATGCCGATCGCGCGCATCTCCTTCACCGAGTGCTGCGTCGGCTTGGTCTTCAGCTCGCCTGCCGTCGCGATGAACGGCACGAGCGTGACGTGCACCGAGATCGCGTTCTGCGCGCCCGACTCGACCTTGAGCTGGCGAATCGCCTCGATGAACGGGAGCGACTCGATGTCGCCCACGGTGCCGCCGACCTCGACGATGGCCACGTCGGCCCCGTCCGCGGCGGAGCGGATGCGCAGCTTGATCTCGTCCGTCACGTGCGGGATCACCTGCACCGTCGCGCCGAGGTACTCACCTCGGCGCTCCTTCGAGATGACCGCCTCGTAGACGCGGCCGGTGGTGAAGTTGTTCTGCCTCGTCATCCGGGCGAGCGTGAACCGCTCGTAGTGCCCGAGATCCAGGTCGGTCTCCGCGCCGTCATCCGTGACGAAGACCTCGCCGTGCTGGTAGGGGGACATCGTGCCGGGATCGACATTGATGTACGGGTCCAGCTTGAGGTGGGTGACCTTCAGCCCACGGGACTCCATCAGCGCCCCGATCGAGGCCGCAGCCAGTCCCTTGCCGATCGACGATACGACTCCGCCTGTGACGAAGACGAATTTGGTCCGCTTGCTCATGACCCATCGCTCCGCGCCGTGTGCGCGCCTGGTACCAGTTCCTCGATCAGCGCGCAAAACGTGAGGCCGCCGAGGTTCGGCAATCCACGGCAAAGCCTTGCCAGGCTTCCGAGCCGCACGGCCCCGTCAACAGGACCGCAGCCGGAGGATCCCCCCGCGAGGGAGATCCCACACCGGCAACAGAACCTGACCTGCCGTACGAGCTCGTCAGCAGCCGGATGGGCCCGGGGCAAGCCTGCGCGACGTGATGCCGCTCTGAATCCGCCGGCATTCTAGGCCGCTCTCCAGGCGCGTCAATGCAAAGGGCCATCCGGATGTCCCGAGCCGGGCCCGGCCCGCGGATCAGGCGCCGGCACGTCGCCCGGCACCGGGCCCCGAGATCCCGCGGACCAGAGGGCGCCGGCGCAGCGGAATGGTACGCTCCAGCGGTTCCCCGCACGATCCTGCCGTGCCATGAGAATCGCCCACGTGTTCCAGCTCACGACGTCCACCCCGATCGTCGCGCTGGAGCGCGACGGAGCGCTCTACGACGTCGCGGAGCTCGAGCGCCACTTCGCAACGAAGCTCGCGGACCTCCCCGGCGTGTCCGATTTCCATACGCGCGTGGTGGCGCTCCGTTGTGCCGGACTGCACGCGCTGGATGAGCGGCTGCTCAGCGGAGATCGCCCCGGATCGGCAGAGCTCCAGCCGGGGACCTTCCTCTGGCTGCCCCCCTGCGCCACGGATCGCGCAGCCTACGTCCAGCTTGGCCCGTACGCGCACGACGAGGAGCGCCCCTGGTACCGGTTCGGCAACAGCCGCGCGCTGCTCGGACACGCCGCGACGATCCCATTCCCCGCGCTGGAGGACGAGCCCGACTACGAGCTGAACCTGGCGGCGCTCCTCTGCGAGGATCTGCGCCGCGCCACCCCGGAGGAGGCGGAGCGCGCGATCGCCGGCTACACCGTGATGAACGACTGGACGGCGCGCGAGCTGGAGGCCCGGGCGCAAGCGCGCGGGCGGCCGACGTCGGAGGCGAAGGACTTCGCGACGCAGCTCGGCCCGGTGCTCGTCACGCCCGACGAGCTTGGCCCGGTCGAGGTGCTGCGGACCTGCATCCGCGTCGACGCCGAGGCGCGCGTCGGCTCTCGCGTCGGCGAGTGGACGTTCTCGCTGACGGAATCGCTCGCGTGCATCAGCGCGCAGATCGAGCTGCGCGCGGGCGACGTGATCGGCGCAGGCCGGGTCCTCGACGGGAGCGCCGGGAGCGCTGGACAGCGCGTGCCGTACGGCGCCAGCGTGGAGCTGATGATCGAGCGCATCGGATGGCTCGCCGGCAGGCCGGTCCGTGGTCCCGAGGCGCCGCCGTGGCGCCGCCGCTGATCCGCGCCGGCGCACCGCGCGCGAGCCAGGGCGCGCCGCCCTTCAGAAGGTGCCGACGAGGCCGACGCCCATGCCGGTCGCGGTGACCACGGGCGCCGGCCGCACCTGCAGCGAGAGGGGCCTCGCAGGCGGCTGGGCCGAGCGCGCCTCCGTGGTCATGAAGATGCCCTCGCCGATGAGCGCGAGGCCAGCGAGCTGCGCGAGCCCGTCGAGGACGATGAGCGCGCCACGCACGTACAGCTTGTAACCGCAGTCCGGCTCGTCAGGAGCGCAGTCGTTCTTGGCGAGCGCGAGCCAGGGCCCCGCGATCGGGATCTTCAGCTCGCTGGATCCGGGCACCTCCGGCCACGAGGACGCAGCGATGAACGCTCCGCCGTAGGCGAGCGCTGTGACAGCCGCCCCGCCGACGATGACCTTCGCGCGCGCCGAGGACGGCGGATACCGCTTGGGCGCCCCCGGCTCCTCGGCGCCGGCGGATGCCGCGGTCAGGGCGAGCGCAGAGGCGAGGGCGAGGGCGACGCTCTTCACGGCGCCTTCGTGCTGGAAGCGGCGGAGCCGGATTTCTTGGGCGGCAGCTTCACGGTGTACGGGACCTCGAGGGGATCCCCGTCGAACGGCAGCACGATCTCTCCGACGAAGGCGCGCTTGACGCACGCTTCCGCAGGCGTCCCTGCGAAGGGCGGCCCGACCAGCACGTCGGTCACGCGTCCCTTCTGGCCGTCGAACACGACCTTGACCTCCCCCTCACCGGTCGGCGCGTTGGGAACGACCTCGGAGCAGTTCGCCGCCTTCTCACCCCCCCGCCGCAGCGCGATCTCCATCTGCTTCTTCTGGTCGGCGTTGAGCCCGCCGCTGCCGTCCTTGGCCTCGGGCGCGCTCGCCTCGGCGCCGGAGGTGTCCGCCTCGGCGGGCGGGGACTCCTCGGAGAACGCCTGATCGAAGTTGTAGTCTTCCCCTGCCTGCTTGGGCTTGGCGCCCGAGCAAGCTGTGGCCGCGAGGATGAGGAGCGGCAAGAGCACGCGGGTCGAATGCTGCTGGGACACGATGTCCTCCCTTCGAACAGAGCGTGAAAAACTGGCTGCGCGCACCCTAGCAAGCTCCCCTTTGCGAGGACAACTACGAGCATGCCCCGACGCCCGACCACACCCCGATGAGGCGCTCGCGGCGAAGACATTGTACAGCGGGAGGGCCGCCATGCCTCGACATCCCCGTGCCGTCTTCGCGGTCGCGCTCGTTCTCTCGTCGACCCTGGCCCGCCCAGGTGGCTCGCAGCCGGCCGAGGGCGGCACCGGCGCAGCAGCGCGCTCGACCGACGCTGGGATGCAGGGAGCGCCCCAGGCCTCGAGCGCGCCCGCGCCGACCTCCGCGGCGTCCGGTCCCGCGAGGATCGAGGCAGCCCCCCGCGTTCGGAAGCCGCTCGAGAAGCTCACGGCCGACGTGCGCCGCTGGGGGGGACGGGTCGGCGTGCTCGCGGTCGACGTCGCCAGCGGAGCGACCCTCGCCGCGTTCGATGAGCACGGCCTGTACAATCCCGCGTCCAACGCGAAGCTGTTCACGGCGGCGGCAGCGCTGCGCCTGCTCGGCCCGAGCTATCGCTACCTGACCGGCCTCTACGGCAAGGCGTCGAGCGGCGCTGTCCCCGAGCTCGTGCTCCGCGGCTCGGGCGATCCCTCGCTCAGGACCCGGGATCTCTGGGACATGGCGCGCGACCTGCGCGCGGCCGGCGTCCGGAGGGTCGGGGCGATCGCTGTCGACCAGAGCTTCTTCGATGCGCGCTACGTGCCCCCCGCCTTCGAGCAGCAGCCGGAGGAATGGGCGGCCTTCCGCGCCCCCGTCGCGGCAGCCTCGCTGAACGCGAACACCGTGCTCTTCACGATGCGCCCGTCGAAGGCGGGCCAGGCCGCCTCGATCGCGATCGATCCCCCAGGCTTCGCGGAGCTCCGCGGCAGCGTGAGCACCGCGAAGCGCGGCACACCGGAGAAGATCGGGATCCGGCTCGAGCCCAGCGGGCAGCGCCTCATCGTTCACCTCAGCGGACACATCCCCGAGGGCGGCCGCACGGTGAGCGCGGCGAGGCGCGTCGATGATCCCCGCCTGGTCGTGGCGTACGCGCTCAAGGAGATGCTGCAGGAGGCCGGCGTCGAGGTCTCCGGTGAGGTGCGGCTGGGCGGCGAGCATCAGAAGCGACTCCTCGTGGCCCACCGCTCGGCGCGTCTCGGCAATCTGCTCTCCCCGCTCGGGAAGGACAGCGACAACTTCTACGCGGAGACGATCTTCAAGACGCTCGCCGCAGTGAAGCGCGGGCGCCCAGGCACGGCCGAGGCCGCCGCGGAGCTGGTCGGCGAGACCCTCGGCGAGATCGGCGCCTTCGAGGAGGGCGTCGTCCTGAGGAACGGCTCCGGCCTGTTCGACGCCGCCCGCGCGTCGCCGCGGGCCATCGTCAGGCTGCTCCGCGCCGCCTTCCTCGATCCAGCGCTCGGCGCCGATTTCACCGCGCAGCTCGCGATCGGCGGCGTGGACGGGACCCTGCGCGGCCGCTTCCGAGCCTGGTCGAAGGAGCGCGCCATCCGCGCGAAGACGGGGACCCTCGCCTCGGTCACGGCCCTGTCCGGCTACATCCTGCCGCCGCCCGGCCGATCTACGATCGCCTTCTCCGTGCTGGCGTCCGACGTTCGAGGAAAGATCGCGCCCACGCGAGCGGCGATCGACGACGTTGTCGAGGCGCTCGCCGAAGAGCTCTGGAAGGGTGCGCGGCCGCGCTGAAGTGAGCGACACCCGGGGGCCTGGTCGCCCCCCGATGAGCTCCCGCCTGCCCCTCGCCGCTTCGCGCGCCACGCGGCGCAGCTCAGGCAGCTCGAGCAGCGCGGCCGCGCAGCATGACGCTGCGCGGCCGGATCGTTGCACCCGCCGGTCGGTCGCTCAGTAGTCGCGCATCTGCTTGCGGATCTTGCCGAGCGCCTGCTCCTGGAGCTGGCGGATGCGCTCGCGCGACAGGTTGTACTTGTCGCCGATCTCCTTCAGCGTGAGCTCGTCCTCATCGTCCAGGCCGAAGCGCCAGCGGATGATCCGCGACTCGATCGGCGTGAGCGTGGTGAGGAGCCGGCGGACCTCGTCGCTCCACTTCCTGTTCGCCAGGTGATCGAACGGCGACAGCGCGTTCTCCTCCTGGAGGAAATCGATGAACTTTCGCCCGTCCTCGTCGCCGACCGGGCGATCGAGGGAGAAGGGCGTCTCCGCGTAGAAGTCCTTCACCTTGTCGAGCTTCTCTCGCGGGACCCCGGTCTCCTTCTCGAGCTCCTCGATCGTCGGCTCGTGGCCGGTGCGCGCGATGATCGCCTGGGTCGCACGCGCGACGCGGTTGTACGTGTCGAGCATGTGAACCGGGATGCGCACGGCGCGCCCCTTGTCGGCCAGGGCGCGGCTGATCGCGTGCCGGATCCACCAGGAGGCGTAGGTCGAGAAGCGGTAGCCACGGCTGTGGTCGAAGCGCTCGACCGCCTTCATCAGCCCGATGTTGCCCTCCTGGATCAGGTCGATGAGCGGCAGACGCCCGCGGTTGTAGCGGCGCGCGATCGAGACGACGAGCCGCAGGTTCGCCTTCACGAAGCGGTTCTTCGCATCGTGCTGCGCCTGGAAGCTCCGCTCGACCCGATCGAGGTAGCGCCGGTAGGAGCTGGACATGGGGAGCCTCGGCCGCGAGGGCCGGGTCTCCTCCGGATCGCTCACGTCGTCCTCGAAGTCCGGCTCACGCACGAGGTCGCGCGCGATGTTGAAGGCGCGCGCCATCCAGAGGCGATCCGAGTCCGGCAGGCGCACGGCGGCGGCGAGCTCCTCGGAGAGCTGGGTCCACGGCTTCTCCTGCTCGGGCAGGAGCTTTCCCTTCTGCTTCTTCGCCAGGCGCACGAGCTTCTGCAGCTCCGTGATCTGCGGAGCCTTCACCTCGTCCTCGCCCGCCTTGGCGACATCCTCCTCGAGCGCGGTCAGGATATGCTCGGCGGCAGGCAGGTACGAGAGCAACGCCACCCAGTGCTCCACCTCGGTGCGCTCCACCGCCCGCGCGGTGTCGAGCTCCTCGTCCGGTCCCATGACCGGGTGGAGCGCCATGTCGCGGAAGTAGCGCGCGAGCATCGAGTCGCCGCCCCCGTCCTCGACGTCCTTCAGCTCCCGATCCTGGGTCCTCGCCCGTTCAGGCTGAGGCAGGCGCTCGATGGATCCGAGATCCAGATCGATGAAGTCAGCCGCCCGATCCTCATCGAGGATCTCCGCCGGGCGCGGTCGCACGACCGTCTCCTCCGCCTGCTCGTCCTCCAGGAGGCCGACGGCTGCGAGTTCCGGCGTGGCCATCCCACCCTGAGCGAGCGGGTCGCCCTTCATCACAGTGGCGTTGCTCTTGGTCGACCTCATGGCGGCTCCCTCCACGGTGGTAGCTCCTTGAACGTGCGAGCGCGGCGACTGGCTCTCCCCGAAGTCCTCGACCTCGGAGACCCCCGGATTGACGGTCTGCGATGCCGCCCGCCGAGGAGCCGGTGCTGCCCCGGCCCCCTGCGAGCTCTTGGATGCCGCAAGCCGCGCAGAGGTACCTACAGCGGAGGCCTTTGCGTTTCTCCGCGCGGCTTCTGGACGGCGGGCGGTCGACGTGCTCATCTTGGTCTTTGTTCCGGCGTTCACTTCTAAACGGCTGACATTGCGAGATTGAAATGCCGCGCCACCTTTGGAGGGTAGGCGAGACGATTTCGAGCTCACCAGGGAGCGGGAGCTGACCGAAGGAGCCCCCGTTGAAGCTGGCAACTGCTGGCGCTCTCTTTTGATTCCGGTCGAACTCTTCCCACCCGAGGCGGGTCTGCTCTTCGAGGACGATGCTCTTGAGCCAGCTCCCTGCGGCAGCCTCCCTCCAGAAGCAAGAACAGTGCCTCTTTTGGCTTGCGTTTCGCCTTCTCCTGTTTGAGAGCCCCGTGTAGGTGCGGTATGTAGAGCGGGAGGCCCGGTCCGCGTCGCATCGAGCGAAACGTTTCGCCGCGACCGAGCCGAACTGCATGGCTGGGTACGCTTTCTGGGACGCAACAGCATCGGCAACCTGTCCTCCTCGAGGGCACCTCGAATTCGCTGGTCTCCGACGGCTTGGTGGGGCCGCTCCCGCAGCATAGGCAAGAGGATCCGCTATGCTTTCCGGCACGTACGGGGCTGGACCGCGCCGCTGAGGCCGCTCTCTCGGTGTGCTTCGATGTCTCCTGAACCTGGGCCTCCCGACGGCGATGTCGAGCCCTCACCCGACGGCGAAAGGCGGAGAACCATATTTTTGCGAGAGATCGCTGGGAAAATTCCGGAAATTCCAGCAGTTATACCGGATTCGCTGGCGCTCGGGGCAGGACTCGAGTTCGTGAGAGACGGACGGGAAGACCCCTGAGGCCATCAGGGCTTGGCTGAATTCCCTCAGCGAGCGTTCATCTGACCCACTGCGAAGATCCTGGAGCTGGGTCCCATCTGACCCTGGCGACGGGGTCATGGGGCCCCCTCAAAGATGCGCAACAAGGTGCGCAGGAACTGCACACTGCGCATCTGGCTGGCACCGATCTGCCTCACCAGCAACCGGGGTCAGCGCACCTTGTGCTCAGCCGTACGCGCCGCGGCACGTTCCCACGATCAACGGGCACCTCACAGGAGGACCTGCGCGCTCTCCGCAGCAGTGCTCCTGCTGTAAGAACAACCGGAGCGTGGATCTGTAGGGGGGCTGATGTAAGGCAACCTCGGAGGCTCGCCGAACGACGCCTCGTCGCTCGGCGGCCCCATGACGGTCGCCGGGATCCGTCACGCCTTCGCGGAGGAGGAGGCGAGCTTCGCCACCGCACCGAACGATGACGGATCGTGGATCGCGATCTCGGACAGAATCTTCCGGTCGAGACCGATTCCAGCCTTCTTGAGCCCGCTCAGGAGGCGGGAGTAGGTCGTGCCGTTGAGGCGCGCAGCGGCGTTGATCCGGGTAATCCAGAGGCGACGGAAATCCCGCTTCTTGAGCTTCCGGCTGATGTAGCCGTATTCCCAGGCGTGATGAAGAACCTCGACCGCCTGGCGGAAGCGGTTCTTCCGGCCGAGGAAGTAGCCCTCGGTCTGGTTGAGGACGCGGTTGCGACGGCGACGGGCCTTGAACCCTCTTTTTACGCGCGGCATCGGAGCTTTACCTCACCGGTTCCAGGGTCAGCCGTAGGGAAGAAGCAGCTTGACGCGCTTCTCCATCGCCGAGTCGACCATGTCGTTCTTGCGGAGGCGACGCAGGCGCTTCTTGCTCTTCTCCTGCATGCAGTGGTTGAGCCCGCTCTTGCTGCGGCGAATCCGGCCAGAGCCGGTCACCTTGAACCGCTTCGCAGCGGCGCGGTTGGTCTTCATCTTCGGCATGACGCCCTCGATCCCGGATGCCTACCGCTCCCGGCGGCCACCCTCCGAACCACCGGAGAGGCTGTTCTGCGCCGCAGGGATGCGTAGAGGGGGCGCTTTATGGCGAGCCGGCGAGGGATTGTCAAGGCCGGGGTGGTCCCCACGAGCCCGCGCGGCAGGAGCCCGCGTGACCCCGGGAAACCCCCGGGGGGGCCCGCTCACTTGCCGAGCACGACCCGCTGGCCGAAGGCGCGGTCCGCCGTCTCGCAGAACGCCCTGAAGGACATGTACTCGGACGGCTTGATCCGGGACTTCTTCAGGGAGATCTGGCTGCGGACGACGACCTTCCCCGCGGACTGCTCGACCGAGATGGAAAACTTGCCGAACGGCGTGTCGACATCCTGAGGCAGCGGCGCCCTGGTGACGCGCCAACCTGCCGGGATCCGGATGGACCACTCGTCGTCGCGCGTCGTGAGCGCGGGGATGATCACGTCGCGGGTGCGCGTCGAGAGGGAGGCGAACTCGGCGGCGAGGCGCTGCGTCGGGACAGCCGGGACCGAGAGGCTGTCGCCCTCCCGGCGAGCGAGCGCGACCGCTTTCCCTCGAGCCCGGAGCTTCACCGGTTGCTCGATGTCCTCGAGATCGTTCACCTCGACGCCTGCCTTCCCGGGGGCGAGCTCGACCGTGCCGAAATCCGCGGCGAGGTCCCGAGCCGCCCGGTCGCGGCGCGTCCCCTCCGCCATGTAACGGATCCGCCACTCCGGGGCGAACGCACCGGCGACCTGGGCGTCGACCGCGAGCTGCGCAGAGCCGTCGGCGCCGAGCGCGATGTCGATGGTCCGACGCGCGACGGAGGCCTCCGGCGGCGGCTCCGGGAGGCGGACGAGCCTCGGCTTGCCCTCGTTGATCTGGAGCGCCATCGCGCCGCGATCCATGACGGGGAGCTCGGTCGAGCCGGCGTGCTCGGCCGTCCCGTCGAGGTAGAGATCGAGCGACGGCACGTACGCGATCGCGTGATCGAACGGCGCGAGGCTCGCGGGCTCCGGCTCGATGTCGCCGCGCATGCGGGTGCGCACGAGCACGATCGTCGCCGGGATGCCGAGCTCGCGCAGCATCGTGACGATCAGCGTCGCCTTGTCCTTGCAGTCGCCCCAGCCGCGAGCGAGCGTCTGCGCGCACCTCCTCGGGCGGATCCCCTCGATGCCGAACTCGAGCGCCACGTAGCGCGTCTCGGTCGCGTACTTGTAGATCGCGCGGACCTTGCTCAGGTCGTCGGTGAGGTTCCTCGTGATCTCGCGCACCCGCTTGCGCACCTCGTCGTCCACGTCGAACTGCTCTCGCGCGAGGCCCCAGTACCAGGAGCCGACCTGGTCCCAGCTCTTGAAGGTCGAGACGTGGACATGCGCGAGGATCTCGGCCCACGGCGGCATCGCCGGCTCGGGCGCCACGGGCGGGACGGAGGTGGCAGAGAACCGGAAGATGCGCCGCTCGGCGTCCTCCTTCGTCTCGCGCACCAGGCCGGGGAGGCTCGACGCGAAGATGTGAAACTGCCTCGTCTTCGGCGTGATCAGCACGTACTCGCTGCTGGCGATCGGCTCATCCCCCTGGAGGTACTCGATCTCCCCGAAGTGGTCGGCGATCTCGTTGCGAGGGCTGACGTCGTCGACGCGGTAGCGCAGCTCCACGACGTCGCCGGCGTTGAGCCGCGGAAAGCTGACGTAGAACGTGCGGGCCGACGTGTACATCGCGAGCGACGGATCGTTGGCGCCCGCCTCGCCGCTCTCGATCGCCCCGTCAACCTTGCCGTCCGCCCGGTAGACCTTCGCGGCCCTGAGGCTCACGGTCTGCCGATCGGCCTGGTACTCGAACGCGTACTGCCGGGCGCTCGCCGCGGCCTCGTCCGTGAGCGGCTGGAACACGACCTGCCGGAACCGGCTGGCGAGGCCGTTCGGGAACACGGTGGTGACCGTCAGGTTGCGCAGCGTGCGCTTGGGGTATTGCCGGTCCGCGCTGCGCCGCATCGGCAGGAAGCGCTCGGGGCCCCAGGCGTAGGCCTCGTCCGCGCGCGGCCTCGGCGGCTCGATGTGCTCGATGTACTCGCGCACGTCCTTCGCCTGGGGGCTGATGGCCAGGATCTGCTGGAGCATCTCCAGCTGCGCCTCCCGGTTGCCCTGCTCGCCGTAGAGATCCGAGAGGGCGCGCAGCGTGCCGATGTCCTCCGGCGCCATGGCGAGCGCGCGCTGGTGGGCCGCGAGGGCGCGCTCGCCCTCGCCGAGCGCGCGGAACGCGCGCGCCGCGACGGAGCGGGCCCAGACGGAGTCAGGCTCGCTGCGGAGGAAGCGCTCCAGCCAGCGCTCCGCGCCGGCGCGATCGCGCCGCGCCACGGCGAGGTCGACCAGCTGGTGCAGGAAGCTCGAGTCGTCGAAGCGCAGCGACGCGTACCGCGCCTCCATCTCGGCGGCCTCCGTGTCGCGCCCCAGGGCGCGGAGCTGCGCCGCCGAGGCGCGGAGCAGCGAGACGGCGGTCGGCTGGCGCGAGAGCGCGCTCTCCAGCGTGGCGAGCGCGGTGCGCTCCAGCCCCGCCTCCGTGTAGAGGTCGACGAGGCCGAGGGTGGCGGCGACGTGATCGGGATCGGAGGCCAGGATGCGCTCGTAGATCGGAGCTGCCTCCCGCCAGTTCGGCCCCGTCTGCGCGAGCCGCGCCTGGGCGAGCAGGACCTCGACGTCCTCGTGGCCAGGGCGCACGAGCGCGGCGGCTCGCTCGATCCACGCGCGCTGCTGGTTCCTGTCCTCCGAGAGCTGGCCCGCGAGCAGGTAGCGGCGCACCGTCGGCGTGGCCTCGGCCGAGCGACGCGCGAGATCGCGCGCCCTGTGCTCGCCTTCCGCATCGCCGCCGGTGAGCATCAGGTACCGCGCGAACGCCTCGAGGACCGCGGGCGACGGCCGAGCGGCGCTCGCGGCGCGCTCGAACGCCTGCATCGGCCCCTCGACCGCCGACGCCCGAGCCGCGAGCCGCGCGGGAGCGGGAGCGGCGGGCCGTTCCCCCCGCGCCTGCGCCTTGCCCGTGCGCGCCGCGCCGGCGGCGCCGCCCTGCGGGGCCCTCACCTGCGTCCCGAGGTCGGAGGTCACGTCCAGAGCGAGGTCTGGGGCGCCCTTCTCGTCGCCGACGCGCAGCGCGAACTTGGGGGCCGACGCGCCTCCGCAGACCTTGATCGTCAGGCGGTTGTAGCCAGGCTTCAGCGACACGGACGCGGCGAACCGATCGATGTCGAGCTCGCGGTATCCCGCGTCGGCAAGGACCTTCTCGCCGTTCCAGAACAGCTTGAACGCGCCGTCGGCCCCGACCCAGAGCGAGATGGGCCGAGGCGCGCGCGTCCCCGCCTTGGCGCGAAGGAACGTGGTCGCGTAGCCGCACACGCCCTCCACCGGGCGGATGTAGTCGCCGAAATCGAACCACCCGAACTGCGGCGCCTCGGGCGGCACGCGCCAGCGGACCGCCCGCGCCTTGCCGTCGTACGTCCGCCCCGCTGCGATCGGCTGGTCGAGCTCTTCCTCGGGCCCAAACGCGCGATCGAAGCCCCCCTTGTTCTCGTTGTCGAACGGGCCGATCGTCGCCCAGCGGCCGATGAAGCCGAGCTTCTGGATCCTCGCGACCGCTCCGTCGAGATCGCCTCGCCGCCTGCGCGCATACGCGGACAGGAGCTCCGCATAGACCCGGGCAGGCGCGCTCGTCGCGCGGCTCTCCGCGATCGACGCGATCGCCTCCTCGACCTGCGTCGGATCCGCGCGGTCCCACGTGCGCCAGAGCTCACGCAGCGCTCCGTAGACCTCCGGGCCCCTCGCCGCGCGGACGGCGGCGTGCGCCGAGAGCACCTCGGGGTGGACCGCGCCGAGCTCGGCGCGCGCCCCCGGGCCGCTCGACGACGTCGTGCACACGAGCGCCGCTGCGACCGCGGAGAGCACGCAGGAGAAGCGCTTCCTCATCGCCCCCGGGGTCAGCGCGATCTCACGGGCCCCGGTCCGGCTGTGCACGTCACGCATCCAAGGCGCTATCCCGTGGCAGGAGCCGTCGGTCAAGCGCAAGCCTCGCTCGCAGCGCGCGCAATGGCATCGGGCCACGAGGCGGCGCCCGCAGTCCGCGCGAAGCAGGCGGTGCTCGCGGTCCGCGCGAAGCTCGCCCGCCGAGGGTGGCTTCCTGGCCTCGCCCGTCGCGCGGCTCACCTGCGAGCTCGCCCGAGCCGCCCCACGTGACCCCGGTCCGCTCGCCGAGCATCTGCCCGGCACACAGCGCCGTGCGCGGAGCGCCCCGCGACCAGCGCGCCGTCGGCGAGACGGCCCACGTGGGCCGCGGCCTGGAATAAAATACAATAACTTCAATCATTTGACGACAAGACCGCCCGGGCGAGAGGCCCGAGGGCCGCCCGGCGAGCGCGGGAGCCAGGCCCGGGGTGGGAGCCGGGTCCGTCGGGCCGGGGCAGGGCCGGGAGGGGCCCCGCGGCGCGATCCTCCAACTTCCGGAAAGGGCCGCCTTGCTCCGCCGCACCTGCTTCGGATAGAAACGTCCCAAGATGTACGGGCGCACGGTCGAGGAGCAGTCGCACTGCGCGCAGCGAACTGGTCAACCAAGTCCCCAGGCAGCGAGCGTGGCGCCGCGAACGTGGTACCGGTGGTGAGGTAGGCCCGCACAACGCGGAGCCGGATGTTTGGACGATGGTCGGGGAACCGCACGTGCGGCGCCCGGTGATGACAAGGGCTACAGAGCCCGCAATGCCCAGGGCCCCATCGCGAGAGCGCTGGCGGAGGAACGATGGTCAACCCTCAGATGGTGATGTACGAGGAGGAATTCAATCAGATCCAGAGCGTGGTGGATCGCCTCGTCAAGGACGCCAATGCGAAGGTCGTCTTCATCGTTGACAAGAACGGGCAACTGATCGCCGCGAGCGGAGACGTCGACAACCTCGACACCACGTCGCTCGCCTCGCTGACGGCGGGGAACATCGCCGCCACGGGCGGGATGGCGAAGCTCCTCAAGGAGAACGAGTTCGCCACTCAGTTCCACGAGGGTGAGAAGGCGAACATCCACATCCAGCTGGTCGGCAACCGCGTCATCCTCGTGGTGATCTTCGACTCAAAGTCGAGCCTCGGGTTGGTGAGGCTCCGGGTGCGAAAGGCGAGCGAGGAGCTCAACCACATCTTCGAAGCGCTGCTCAAGAAGGTGCAGGAGCCGGGAGCCGACTCGCCGTTCGCCGAGATCACCGACGAGGACATCGACAACCTCTTCAACGACTAGGAGCGCGGTCGATGAGCTTCATCAATTACATGGCGCGCGAGATCAACTGCAAGATCGTCTATTACGGCCCAGGTCTCTGCGGCAAGACGACGAACCTGCAGTACATCTACGAGCGCACCAATCCGGACGCGAAGGGGAAGATGATCTCCCTCGCCACCGAGACCGACCGGACCCTCTTCTTCGACTTCCTCCCGCTCGCGCTGGGCGAGATCCGCGGCTTCAAGACGCGGTTCCACCTGTACACGGTGCCGGGGCAGGTCTTCTACGACGCGAGCCGCAAGCTCATCCTGAAGGGCGTCGACGGCGTGGTCTTCGTGGCCGACTCGCAGCTCGGCCGCATCGAGGCCAACCAGGAGTCGGTGGAGAACCTCCGCACGAACCTGGCCGAGCAAGGCTACTCGCTCGACAAGATCCCGTACGTCATCCAGTACAACAAGCGGGATCTGCCGGAGATCGGCACGGTCGAGGAGCTCCGGGCGCTTCTCAACCCGACGAACGTCCCCGACTTCGAGGGGGTCGCGCGGACGGGCGTGGGGGTGTTCGACACGCTCAAGGCGGTCGCGAAGCTCGTGCTGACCGAGCTGAAGAAGGGCGGCCCCTAGCAGGCCGAGGGGGGCGGCGCAGCGAGCGGGCTCGAGGACCCGCTCGCTGCAACCATCAGGCGCGCTGGTAGATGCGGTTCCGCCGGTTGCGGTTCTTCGCCTTCAGCTTGGCCCGGTAGCGCTTCGACTTGGAGCGCGTGGTCTTTCGCGGACCTTTCGACAGCATGAGGAACATGGACAGGCTCCGTTGAGGCGCCCGGCGCGGAGGCGTCGTGCCGCCACTGCCGGTGCGAAGGCGCGGGAACCTACGGCATCGCCGGGCAAAGTTCAACCGGAGACCATCTCTCCAGGGCGATCGGCCAGCGTCCCGCGGCGCTGGGGCCGGGCGAGACACCCGAGCGGAGCTTTTCTGCTATCGGTGTTCGTACCTCGTGCGGCTCAGTACCCTCCTCTACGCGACCGCCGCGTCCGTGACCGCGACCGCGTGCGGCGCGAGCATCAACGCGGTCTACGAGGGGGACGTACGCTTCGAGCACTGCATGGCGCTCGACGCGCGCTCCGACGTGAAGCCGACGCTGCGGCGCGCGTGCTGGGAGGAGTGGCTTCAGTTCTACACGTTCGGCCAGACGCGCGACCGCGTGGAGCATGCGACCCTCCGACAGCGGCAGCTCAGCAGGGCGAGCGACTTCGACGAGGGCGAGTGGAACCCGCCCAGCAGCCGGGCCCCTTCCGCCGTGCCGGAGCCGACGAGCGCGCTCGCGCCGCCGCCGATGCTCCTGACCGCCGACGTGACGATGCCCGCGCAGGAGGCGGACGCAGGCGCCCCTGACGCAGGCGCCCCTGAGGAGCCGTCCGCCGCCCCCGCGGATACCGCGCCGCCCGGCGCAGCGTGCAGCGCGGCGTGCGAGCAGAGCTGGAGCGGGTGCCGGAAGGACTGCACGTCCGCCGGCTGCGAAAAGGGGTGCTCCGGCAAGTACAGGCGGTGCATGCGTCGCTGCTTCTGACGGCCGCGAAGCGCCACGCGGGCATGCCTCACCTTGTCGCACCAAGATGGCCGGGAATCTTGACCCGCCGTCGAGCGTAGGGCTATCGGCGTACACGATGTCCGCTTCGCACGCGCCCCCAGAGCTCAGCAGCACGACGTCCGATCGCAACGGCAGCGCATCGACCCTGGACGGGCTCGGCGCGAGCGCCGGCGCGGTGCGTGTGCTGCGGCCACGGCGGGCGGCGCCGGCGGACGCGGTTCGCCCGACCCGCGCCGAGGTGAACCTGGCGCACCTGAGGCACAACCTCCGGATCCTCGAGCGGGCGCTGACCGGCGCGAGGAAGCCACAGATCTGGGGGGTGCTCAAGGCCGACGCCTACGGGCACGGCGCGCCGGCCGTCGCGCGGACGCTCGAGCGGGCCGGCATCCCCGGCCTCTGCGTCGCGCTGCTCGAGGAGGCGATCGAGCTAAGGGACGCCGGCATCCGGCTGCCCATCCTCGTCATGGGCGGCTACTACGGCCCGCGCCGCGAGGGGTTCGAGGAGATCATCGCGCGCGACCTCGTGCCCGTCGTCTACGACGCCGGGCAGATCGAGCGGCTCGCGACCCTGGTGCGAATCGAGCAGCGCGGTCGCGTCGGCGTCCACCTCAAGGTCGACACCGGCATGGGGCGGCTCGGCGCCGCCACCTCGGAGCTCGACGCCGTGCTCGCGGCGCTCGCGGAGCACCCCGAGGTGCGGCTCGACGGGCTCATGACCCACCTGGCCTGCGCGGACGCCGACGACCTCGACGTGACGATCGAGCAGATGAGGCGCTTCGGAGAGATCGAGCAGCGGGCGAAGCGCTTCGGGCTCACGCCGCGGGTGCGGCACGCGTCGAACAGCGCCGCCATGCTCCGCCTCCCCGAGGCGTCGCTCGACGTCGTCCGGCCAGGGGTCGCGCTCTTCGGCATCTCGCCGCGCGCGGGCCTCGCGCCCGACCTCAAGCCCGTCATCCGGGTGCGCAGCGAGATCGTCGCGCTCCGCACGCTCGCGAAGGGCGACAGGATCGGCTACGGCCACACCTGGGAGGCCTCACGGCCGAGCGTCGTGGCCACCGTGCCGATGGGGTACGCCGACGGCCTGAGCCGCCAGCTCTCGAACCGCGGGGCCGGCCTGGTGCGCGGCCAGCGCGCGCCGATCGCCGGCACCGTGTCGATGGATCTCACCATGCTCGACGTCACCGACGTCCCGGGTGTGCGCGTCGGGGACGAGGTGGTGTTCCTCGGATCGCAGGACGGCCCGCTCGGGCGCGCCACGATCAGCGCGGAGGAGATCGCCGGGCTCACGGGGACGATCGCCTGGGAGGTGCTGACGAGCATCTCGCGCCGCGTGCCCAGGTTCTACCGCGAGCCCTGAGCTCGGGCGCGCGGCGGCGCCGCCACGCCGGGACGAGCGGGCATGGTACGCTGTTCGCCATGAATACGGCCGCGAAGCGGCGGGCCAGCGTCGGCGGCGTGCTCGGCTGCCTCGGGGTCGCGCTCGCGCTCGGGGCGGCGCCGTCCGCGTGCGAGGACGAGGGCGAGCGGCGGCCACCGCGCAGCGGAGGCGGCCAGGGCGCGCAGGAGCCGGACGACGGGCTCTTCCCGGGCCCCGAAGACGAGAGCGGACCGCCGCCGGCGGACGCCGATGGGCTCTGCGGCAACCGCATCCACGAGGTTGAGATCACCGATGCGCCGAACATCTACTTCGTCCTCGACGCGTCCGGCAGCATGCTCAGCCCGGCGTCGTCGAGCGCGACCCGCTACGACCGGGTGCGCGACGCCGCGGTGGATCTCGTCCGCAACCTGGGTCCGTTGATCAACGTCGGCGCCGCCGTGTTCCCGCTCGACGCGACCGTCGATGCGCCCTGCCGGCCCGGCGGCGAGGTGTTCCCTGTCACGCCGGGAGATCCCTTCGCGGGGGGAGAGGAGGGCCGGACGACGACCGCGAGGTTCCGCGCCGCGACGCGCGTCGAGCCGATCGGCGGGACCCCGACCGCGGCGACGCTCACCGCGCTCACGCCGACGCTCGCGGCGCTCCCGGGAAAGACCATCGTCGTGCTCGCGACCGACGGAGGCCCGAACTGCAACAGCGCCGCAGGGTGCGACGCCGAGGAGTGCATCGCCAACATCGAGCAGCAGTGCCCCGAGGAGAACTGCTGCGCGCCGCGCGGCCTCTCGGGGCCCGAAGGGTGCCTCGATCGCGATGACACGGTCGCCGCGATCGCCCGGCTCGCGGCGCGCGGCATCGAGGTCTATGTCGTCGGCATCCCGGGGAGCGAGTTCTACGGGGACGTCCTCGACCAGATGGCGCTCGCCGGTGGCGCGGCGCAGTTCGTGAGCCCGTTCTACTTCAAGGTGGACGACCTCGACACGCTGGGGAGCGTGCTCGCGAAGATCGCCGGCATCGTCGTCTCGTGCGAGTTCGACCTCGTCGATCCGCCGCCGGAGGACGGCCAGACCAACGTCTACCTGGACAGGGAGCTCGTTCCCTACGATCCGGAGAACGGCTGGCGCTGGAGGGCTCCAGCGATCGTCGAGCTCCGCGGAGACGCGTGCCAGAGGCTCAAGAGCGGGCGGGTCGGGCAGGTCCAGATCGTGTCCGGCTGCCCCACGGAGGTGGCGCGGTGAAGCGAGAGGCGACGACGAGCACGGCCTCGCTGGTCCAGCTGACGGCGGACGCCGCCGACGACGCCGCGCTCGACGAGATCGACGCGATCGCGTCCGCTGCGTTCGACGTGCCGCAGTTCTCGGCGAGAGAGGAGCTGCGCCGCCCCTGGACGCGCTGCTGGATCGCGCGCGAGGGGCGGCGCGCGCTCGCCTTCCTCATCGCGTGGCACGTGGTCGACGAGCTGCACGTGCTCAACATCGCCACCTGCCCGCGCGCGCGCCGCCGAGGGCTCGCGACCTCGCTGATGCGTCGATCGCTCGAGTACGCGCAGCAGCAGCAGGTGCGGCTCCTCCTGCTCGAGGTGCGCCGCTCGAACCGGGCCGCGATCCGGCTGTACCGGAAGCTCGGCTTCACGGCGATGGGCGTGCGCCCCCGCTACTACAGCGACAACGGCGAGGATGCGGTCGAGATGGTGCTCACGCTCGACCCGGCCACCGGCGCGGTGCAGCCCGGCCGCGACGAGATCCGCCTCGAGGTCTGACGCCAGGCGGCGCCGCGCCGCTCAGCGCGGGCGAGCTGCGGACACGGCGGGGCAGCGGGTGAGCGTCGAGAGCGGCGGCAGCCGCGCCGCCACGACCGGCAGCGGCTTCAGGAGGAGCGGACAGAGCAGCGTCTTGGCCCTGTCATCGAAGGGCTGGAGGAGCGCGTCAGCCTGTCGGATCGCCTCGATCAGGCGGTCGGCCATGAGGCGGGCGTCGACGTTGGGGTTCACGTCCTCCAGCCGCTGGATCTCGTCGCGGAGCGCGTTGAGCAGCGAGATGTACCGCGAGAGAGGCGTGTCCGTGATCGGCGCCGAGCCGCTCGGGGCGGAGGGCACGCCGAACTCGACCGTCCGCTTGAACTCGTTCGGGACCAGGCTGAGCCGGTCGCCGATCTTCTTCACGTCGATCGGGATCTGGAGCCCCGTGCGCTGGGAGATCTTCTGGCGGATCCTGTCATTCGCCCGCTTGTTCAGGGCGTCGTTGTCGAACACGCTGCGATCTCGCTTCCACTGCGTGTTGTCCTCGAGCGCGCGGAGGATGCGGAGGTACGGGTAGTCGGGCTTCGCGAGCTCCGTGTAGATCTCCTTCGCCTCCTTCAGGTTGGCCGGGGTCCGCACGGTGAGGTCCGCCATCCAGTCGTTCCACTGCGCGATGTAGCGGGCGTCGTAGTCGGCGGCGAGGCCCTCCAGGTGCCTCGCGATGGCGGCGTCCTCGTCGGGCGCGAGCGGGACGACCCACGTCTCGCTCTTCAGGAGCCCGGCGCTGGTCGCGAAGTTCTCGAGGACCTTGAAGTGCCCCTTCTCGGTGTAGGGCCCCTCGACCTCCTTCCAGCGCTTCTCCTCCGCGTACTGCTTGCTGCCGATGACCTTCAGCACGTCGAGGCGATCGGAGAACATGTCGCCCAGCGTGAGCGGAGGGTACTTCCGGTTCGCGCGGCTGTTGTCACCCGTCTCGTCGTACTTCTCCTCGATGATCGAGTTGACGAAGAGGTCGTAGTAGCGCTTCCGCACCGGCACGCCCTGGAGCGTCGCCTGGACGCTCGTGACCAGCTCCTCCTTCCGGGGGATCGGCGTGACCTTCTTCTGCTTGATGAGCGACAGGTAGTAGCCCACGTGCTCGACGAGCTGGTCCTTCAGCTCGGTCTCGGGGAGGTCCGACGTCGACCGGAGCACCTCGGCCCAGAGCGTGGTGAACCTGCCCGTGGCCCACTCGACGTCGAGGTGCTCCACGTCGCTCAGCATCAGGTACAGCTTGAGGTCGTTCCGCTCGCGCAGGTAGTGCTTTCCCTTCGCGAGCTTGAGGCGGTCCTCGAGCCGTTGCTTGCACGGCAGGACGAACCCGAGCTGGAGGTTCGAGACGTAGACGGCCACGAGGGCGGGGTACACCGTCTCGCCCTGGAACATGGTCCAGCCCATCCCGTCCGGCGGCCCGTCCTCGCTCGCCTCGTCGATCTGGCGGAGCCGCAGGAGCGCGGGCCGCAGGGCGGCGAGCTTCTCCGAGACGGGCCGCGTGTCCCCCCACTGGACCGCGCTGACCGCGCGCGCCTCCTCCCCGGCCTCGCGCAGGAACTCGCGGTTGTTGCCGAACGAGACGACGCTGGGGATCGCCAGGATGACCCCGAGCGCCGCGGCCGCCGCGCTGATGGCGCCGCGCACGAGCCGCTGACGCCTGATCTCGCTCGCGCTCCGCGCGGCGATGTCCCCGTCCGGGAAGACGACGTTCATGAACACGTCGTGGAGGAAGTAGCTCTTCGACTCCACGCCCTGCTGGGCCGCGGCCTCGTGCGTGCGGATGCCCATCGCCTGGCCCATGCGCTGGAGGACCCGGTCGATGGGCCTGCCCTCCTGCGTGCCGCTCGTGAAGTAGAAGCCGCGGAAGATGGGCGTGCCCTGGAACGCGTTGACCATGAAGATGGTCGAGACGAGCTCGGAGAGGTTCCTGCGGATGCCCGAGAACTCGAGCGGGAACTGGTAGATGCGCTCGCGCGCCTCCCGGCTGCGCTCCATCACGAGCCGCTTCAGCGCGCGGCCGTGGACCTGCTTCGCGAGGGCGTCGAACTCCGCGTCGAAGAGCCTCCCCGGGTCGGCCTTGTCCGCGGTGAGCTTGAGCGTCGCCCCCCAGGCCTGCGCGCGCTCGCTCTTCCGCATGTCGCCGAAGAACTCGGAGAAGCCCGCGATGAGGTCGCACTTCGTGAACAGGAGGTAGACGGGCAGCACCATGTGGAGCTGCGTCATCACCTCGTCGATGCGCGCCCGGATCTTCTTCCCCATCAGCTCGATCTGCTGTTCGTTGGCGTCGATGAGATCGGCCACGCTCACGGCGACGAGGATGCCGTTGAGGGGGCGCCGGGCCCGGTACCTGAGCAGCATCCTCAGGAACGCGATCCACTCGTCGTGGTCGTCCTGCTCCGTCGTGTAGCGCCCCGCCGTGTCGAGGAGGATCGCCTCGTTCGTGAACCACCAGTCGCAGTTCCGCGTGCCGCCGACGCCGCGCACGCCGCCGCCGCTGCTCGGGTGCGCGTACGGGAAGACGAGGCCGGAGTGCTTCAGCGCGGTCGTCTTCCCTGCCCCGGGCGGACCGATGATGACGTACCACGGGAGCGAGTAGAGCGCGGCGCTGCCGTTCTTCTTCCCCTTGCCGAGCTTCGAGCTCTTCAGCGCGCTGATGCCGCCCTGGACCTGTCGCTGGAGCTCCTGGATCTCGGCGCGGCGCTCGGGCCGCGCGTTGAGCGCCTGCTGCGTCCCCTGCTGGACGATCGCCCGCTCGAGCGCGGTCGCGGCGCGGCGCGCCCCGACGCGGCGGAACACGAAGAGCGCGATCGCGGAGAGCGCGATGAGGACGCTCGTCGCGATCGGGATCGCGATGGACAGGCTGAACGTGAACCACGCCGCCCACGAGATGAGGAGCAACAGCCCGAAGAGGACCCACAGCACGCCGGCGACGATATCACCCCTCGCCTCCGCCGGAGCACGCCGCACGCGCCGCGCGGGCTCGCGCGGCCACGAGATCGCGAACGGCTCGCCTCCCGGCGCGCGCGATGTCCGCCCGGATCAGTCGTCGCCGCGGGCGTAGTCGTCCGGCTCGAGCGCGGCGTCGGTCTCCTCACCGGCGGCGAGCCGGCGCGAGCGGATCGCGTCCACCGCGATGTCGATCACCTCGAGCCGCGTCGAGGGCGCGTAGTACTCGTCCTCGGACACCGGCGGCAGCTCCGCGAGCCTGGCCGCGACCGCCTCGCGGTCGTCCTCTTCCAGCTCGAGCGCGGCCGGATCGCCGCTCAGGGGGGCGTCCGAGAGATCGCGCGGGGCCTCGGCGGCCCGATCCCGCGTGAGCGCCTCGCGGATGAACAGCACGGGGCTGAACGCGAGGTAGACGGGCTCGAGCTCGATCTGCCAGTACGTCGGGTCGTCGCCGTCCATCCGCCACCACGAGGCGTACCGGCGCCGGATGACCTCGCCGAAGTAGACGCCCGCCATGTGCGCGACCACCGGCAACGCCTCGACCCGCTCCGACGTCGCCCTACGCGCCTCCTCGAGGTAGTGGTCGAGCACGGGCAGCGTCTCCGGCCTGTAATCGAGGCGCACGCCGAGGGCGCGCTCCACGAAGCGCACGCACCCCTCGGCGAGGTCCTCGACCGCCGGTGGCGGCGGCGGCGCGACAGCCGCAGCGGACGCGATAGGCTCGGCCGAGCGCTCCACCGAAATCGGTGAGGATCCTGCTCCGTTCTGTTTGGTATCCATGGGGTCCACGCTATCCTCCTCCGATGCAGGTGGCCGCTCGTCATCGAGGTCTCTCCTGGGGCTGCCCGGGAAGAAACGAGAGCGGCCGGCCATCGAGCCGCCTCGACCTCCCCCCTGATGAAGAGGACGGGCAGAAGGGGCGGCTCGGAGCGGCGAAAGTATGGGGCCCGGGGCAACATCGAGGAACCGGGGGACGCCCGGCCCCGGCCCGGCCCGACCGAGCTGCTCGGACTGTTTCTGAGTTCAGGATTGAATTACTAACGTAAGTTCGAGGCCTTCGTGCTAAGCTCCGCCCTCGCGTCGAAATGAGACTCGGGATCTTCAGCGATACCCACGCCAACTACGAGGCGCTCAGCGCTGTGCTCGAGTCCTATCGCCATGAACGTATCGACGTTTACTACTGTCTCGGCGATACGGTCGGCTACGGCGGCTCGCCGAACGAGTGCGCTGACCTCGTCCGCAAGGTGGCCAAGAAGACGATCCTCGGCAACCACGACGCGGCGGTCGCGGGTCGGATGGACTACTCGTACTACTACGAGGCCGCCCGGCAGGCGCTGGACACCCATGCCGCGATGCTCTCCCCCGAGAACGCCGCCTGGCTCCGGAGCCTGACGTACCAGGAGAAGCTGACCGACATCAACGTCGACCTGTGCCACGGCTCGCCGGTCCGCCTCGAGGAGTTCGAGTACATCTTCGCGCCCGAGCAGGCGCGCGAGTGCCTCCCGATGTGGAACGAGCTCGGCCACATCACCCTGATCGGCCACTCCCACCTCTGCAAGGTGTTCGCGCTCACGCCGACCAGCGTCGAGGAGCTGCCCGCGGTGGACTTTCAGCTCGAGCCCGGGCGCAAGTACATCGTGAGCGTCGGGTCGGTGGGGCAGCCGCGGGACTACGACAACCGCGCGAGCTACACGATCTACGACAGCGACACGAAGCGCTTCGAGTTCAAGCGCGTCGAGTACGACATCGAGACGGCGGCCGAGAAGGTGCTGCGCGCGAAGCTCGAGCGCAACTTCGCCCACCGGCTCTACATCGGGGTCTGAGCCCTCGGCGCGCGCGGCGTGTCGGGCTCGATCGGGGGCCCGAGCCGCGCTCCGTCGATGCAACGCCAAACGGCGCTGTGCTCCGCCAGGCCGCGCGCGCCGGGTTAAGCGCGCGTGAGGCCAGCCCGAACAGAGCGCCGTGGCCGGCAGTGGTAGAGCAGCATGCTCGTCTGGTTGTCCGGCGGCGACGCGGAGAAATCGCCGCGGAGCGCCGTGAGCTCGAAGCCGTTGTAGTGGAGCAGCGCTTCGAGCTCCTGCGGATAGAACTGACGGTGGGCGAGCGGCGTCATCCACCGCTCGCCGCCGCCAACCGGCGAAAACTCCATGGAAACGAACAGGATTTGCCTGAGCTTGTCGTAGTCGAACCGCTCCGTGTACCGGACGACCTCGCCCTGGCCGTCCTTCGTCGGGTACCGGAAGCGCGGCGTGGCGTAGGCGCGATCCGGATCGCGCGCGAGCTCGGCCGGCTCGGGCATCGAGACGTCGAAGACGAGCTCGCCGCGCGGCGTCAGGTGCTCGCGTGCGCGCGCGAGGAAACGCTCCACGTCCGCCCGCGTGTAGAGGTGAAGGAACGCGTTGAACGGGCAGATCACGAGCGGAAAACGGCGCCCCAGCCGCAACGCCCGCATGTCGCCACGCCGGAGGCTCACGCGAGCGGCGACGTCGCGCGGCTCCCGCTCGAGCTGCGCGCGCAGGTCGCCCAGCATCGGCGCCGACAGATCCACGCCCGTGATCCGCACCCCTGCCCTCGCGACGGGCAGCGTGATCCGCCCGTTGCCGCAGCCGTACTCGAGCACCGGCCCACCGGACGCCGCGGCGAGATCGACGTAGTAGCGGACATCGTCCGTCCGGCGCGCGTACGTCTTCGTGTAGTACGCCGGATCCTCGTAGTGGGCCGACGTCCCCGCTTCGAGCTCGGGATCGCGACGCCGGGCGGACCCCGGAGCGCGCCTTGGCCGCGTCGTGGCTGAGCCTTTCATGGGAGGCAGATCACGCGCGGCGCTGGCACAGGGGCGGAAGCAGGCGCAGGATCGAAAGCCAGACGAGGGCGTGCGTCACCAGCGCACGCTCGCCGGATGCGCCATCAGCGATGGCCGCCAGCGTTCATCTGCTGGAGCCACTCGGACACGACGTCGTGGGAGCTCCGGTGGAAGTGCACCTTGCCCGCCGCGATCTCGCGGAGGCTGGTCACCGCCGGCTTGTTCTTCGTCTTCACCAGCGGGTCCGAGCCCTTCATGAGCTGCCGCGTCCGGTTGGCCGCGAGCACGACGAGAGCGAAACGGTTTTCCTCGCGCTCGAGGCAGTCTTCCACAGTCACACGCGCCATAGGGGCGCCGAGAGTAGCGCTCGCCCTGAGCCAGCGCAAGGGACATGCCGCGTGGCGCCCCCATGGCGCCGATCCGCCGGTCGGCTGAGCTCGCCCGCTACGCGGAGCTCGCTCGCCCGCTGTGCGGCGCTCGTTGCTCGTTGCCCGTTGCTCTCCAGGCACCTCGCGACTACGAGGTGCCGCCGTGGCCGTCGAGCAGGACTCTCTCCTCCCCCCTCCCCCCCGTCCGGCCCCCGGGCTGAAGTACCGCCGCATCGTGCTCAAGCTGAGCGGTGAAGCGCTCTGCGGCGAGGAAGGGGGTTTCGGCATACGCCCCGAGACGCTCCACCACGTCGCCGGCGAGATCGCCGAGCTGCAACGGATGGGCGTGCAGATCGGCATCGTCGTCGGCGGCGGCAACATCTTCCGCGGGCTGAAGGGCGCGAGCGCGGGGATGGACCGCTCCCAGAGCGACTACATGGGCATGCTCGCCACCGTGATCAACGCGCTGGCGCTGCAGGACGCGCTCGAGAAGGCGGGCGTGCCGACGCGCGTGATGACCGCGATCGAGATCCGGCAGGTCGCCGAGCCGTACATCCGCCGCCGGGCCATGCGCCACCTGGAGAAGGGCAGCGTCGTCATCTTCGCCGCGGGCACGGGGAACCCGTTCTTCTCGACCGACACGGCCGCGGCGCTCCGGGCCATGGAGATCCAGGCGCAGGCGCTGTTCAAGGCGACCAAGGTCGAGGGCATCTACGACCGCGACCCGGTGCGCCACGAGGGCGCGCAGATGTTCGCCCACCTGAGCTACGACCGCTTCCTCGCGGACAGGATCGGGGTGATGGACTCGACGGCGGTCACGCTCTGCCGCGAGAACAAGATGCCCATCCGGGTGTTCAAGCTCATGGCCCGCGGCAACATCCTCCGCGTCTGCACCGGCGAGGAGATCGGCACGATCGTCGACTGATCGAGCGCGCGCCCCGACACGCTCCGCGCGAGCGGCGGGCCGGATCCTCCGGCGCGCGCCCGACAGGAGCCGGGGCCCGCGCTCTCTCTGGCCGTGATGAAACCGTGCTACATCCCGGGCCTGCAATGATCCGAGCTCCGGTGCGCCGCCCCCTGCTCGCCCTCTCGCTCGCCGCGCTGGTCGCAGGCTGTGATGAGCCCGCTCTCCAGGTCCCGTCGGACGCGGGGCCCCCGGTCCTCGGGCTCACCGCCGAGCAGTCCGCGCGTGTGCTCGCGAAGGTCGGAGACCGGATCATCACCCTGGCCGATTTCGCCAGGACGCTGGAGCGGATGGACCAGTTCGACAGGCTCCGCTACCAGACGAAGGAGCGGCGCCGCGAGCTGCTCAGCGAGATCATCGACGCGGAGCTGCTCGCGCTGGAGGCCAGGCGCCGAGGCCTCGACAAGGACCCCGCGGTCGAGGACGCGATCCGGCAGATCCTCCGCGAGGCGATGGTCGCCCAGGCGAGGGCTGGCCTGCCCGCGCCGGCCGACATCCCCGTGTCCCAGGTGCGCGCGTACTACGAGGCGAACGCCGACAAGTTCACCGAGCCCGAGCGGAGGCGCGTCGCCGCGATCGTCGTCGGCGACAGGTCGCTCGGAGAGCGGGTCCTCAAGGAGGCGCAGGCCGTCGGGAGCGGCGCCGCGTGGGGCGAGCTCTTCTTCAAGCACTCGCTCACGGCGCCGAAGGACAGGAGCGCGGGCGCGCCGCTCGATCTCGCCGGAGAGCTCGGCATCGTCGGCCCGCCCGGCGATGCGCGCGGCGCCCACCCGCACGTGCCCGAGCCGGTCCGCGCGGCCGCCTTCCTCATCGGCAGCGTCGGCGCGGTCAGCGACGAGCTCGTCGAGGCCGACGGCCGTTTCTACATCGTCCGCCTGAGCGGGCTCACGGCCGGGCACCGGCGCGAGCTCGCCGAGGCCGAGCGCTCCATCCGGGTGGCGCTGCTCCAGCAGAAGATGCAGGATCAGGAGCGCGCCCTCGAGGAGGAGCTGCGCAAGAAGTTCCCCGTCGAGCTCAACGACGCGGCGCTCGCCACGGTGAAGCTACCGGAGCAGCTCATGGCGCCCGGGAGCGCACCGCCGGCCGACACCGCAAAGCCCCGCACGCCGCCGGCCGGCGGCGCCGCGGCCCCCGCGAGCGATGCCGGCCAGTAGCGGGCTCGTCGCCGCCACGCGGCTCGCCCGGCGGCCCCACGATCCAGGCGCGGGCGCCGGCGAGAGCGCCGTGCCGGAGCGCCCCGCGGCGCCGGATGCGCGCGCCGAGAGCGCACGCCCGGCCCGCCGGAAGGCGCGGCAGAGCGACTGGACGTGGCAGCTGCGCCACGCGCTCTCGAGCGCCGACGAGCTCCACCGCGCGCTGTCGCTCACGCCGGAGGAGCTCGCTGGCGCGAGGCGCGCCGAGAAGGCCGGGCTGCCGATCCGCGTCACCCCCTACTACCTCGGCCTGTGCGACAAGGAGGATCCGGCCTGCCCGATCCGCCGGCAATGCGTCCCGCTCGCGGACGAGGCCACGGAGGTGCCCGGGGATCTCGACGATCCGCTCGGCGAGGTCGCGCACGAGGTCGCGCCCCACCTGGTGCAGCGCTACCCGGACCGCGCGCTGCTGCTCGCGACCGACCGCTGCGCGGTCTACTGCCGCTTCTGCACGCGCTCGCGCATGGTCGGCGACGGCGGCGGCGCGGTGGCGCTCGACCGGCTCGAGCCGGCGATGGCCTACCTCGAGGCGCACCCCGAGGTACGCGACGTCATCGTGAGCGGCGGCGATCCGCTGGCGGTCTCGACGGACCGCGTGGCGCGGCTCCTTGCGCGGCTGCGGCAGATCCCGAGCGTCGAGACGATCCGGCTCGCCACGCGCGTGCCCGTCACGCTGCCGCAGCGGATCACCACGGAGCTGGTGCGCGCGCTCAGGCCTTACCATCCGCTCTGGGTGATGACGCATTTCAATCACCCGAAGGAGCTCACGCCCGCGGCCGCGCGCGCGTGCCAGCGGCTCGTGGATCACGGCTTCCCCGTCATGAACCAGACCGTGCTGCTGCGCGGGGTCAACGACGACGCGTCGACGCTCGCGGCGCTCTTCCGGGGCCTCGTGCGCTGGCGCGTGCGCCCCTACTACCTGCTCCAGATGGACCCGGTGCGCGGCACCGCGCACCTGCGCACGCCGCTCGCGACCGGCATCTCCCTGATGGAGCAGCTCCAGGGCCGGCTCACCGGCATCGCGCTGCCGAAGCTGATCGTGGATACGCCCGGGGGGATGGGCAAGGTGCCCGTCGGCCCCGACTACATCGTCGACCGAGGGCCAGGGCGCACCGTCCTCCGCACCCACCGCGGGGTCGAGGTCGAGTACGTCGATCCCCCGCCGCGGCCCCTCCGCTGATCCGCCGGCTCAGCGCCCCGGGCCGCGCGAGAGCGGCTTCGCGAGCCGGAACGACAGGTTGAGCGCCCGCGCCACGCCGAAGGAGCGGGTGCGCGACGCGCTCCGGCACTGCTGCGCGTCGGCGGCCCAGCTGCCCGCGCGGGAGATGCGCCACGGCGGAGCGTCGCCGCCGGCCTCCGCCGAGAGCTCGAGCTCGCGCGACGTCTCCGCCCAGGACCGCTCGCCGTGCACGTCGGCGACCCACTCGCGCACGCCGCCGGCCATGTCGCGCACGCCGTACGGCGACGTGTCGATGGGGAAGGTCCCGACCGGCTCCGGCTGCGAGAGGAACGGCCGCGACGAGCGCATCAGGCAGAACGTGGGGTCGAAATGATCCCCCCACGGGTAGAACCTGCCGTCGGTCCCGCGCGCCGCCTTCTCCCACTCGAGCTCGGTGGGGAGCCGGAGCTCGATGCCGTCTCGCTCGCTCCGGAACCGGCAGTACGCCACGGCGTCGTACCAGTCGATGAGGACGACGGGCAGGTTCCAGAGGTGCCCCTCCTCCGCCGGGAACAGCTTCTGCGCGTCGCCCTCCACCACGGTGGGCAAGGGCTCCCAGCCGCCGCCGGCGGCGGGCCGCGCCACGTAGCCCTCGGAGCCGCGCGTCCCGTGCGGCGCGCGCTTGAGCGCGAGGTCGAGATCGCGCGTCTCGAGCTCGTTCAGGAACTCGCAGTACTCGCGGAACGTGACCGGGAACTTCGCGATGGCGAAGTCGGGCACGTCGAGCTCGGCGCGGCGGAGCGGATCGTACGCCTGCGCGTCGCCGCCCGCGATGAAGGCCCCGCCCGGGATGTAGACGAACCCGTCGCCGATCTCGGCGTCGGTGTAGAGGTTCACCTCCACGCGGTGGTGGGTGCCCCGCTTGAGCAGCAGCGGGTAGCGGACGTCGCGGTAGCCGGCGCGCTTCAGGACGAGGAGGTAGCTGCCGGGGCTGAGGTGCACCTCGCGGAGCGGGGTGCGGCCGAGGGGGCGCTCGTCGCTCGCGACCAGGATGCGATCCCGCTCGACGTAACGGTACGCGACGACGCTGGCCCCCGGCGGCGACGAGTCGACCGAGACGACCGCGTCGGCGGAGAGCAGCGCGGCGTAGCGGCCCACGTCGAACTCCGCCACGAGCGCCTCGTGGTAGATGCGCGCCGCGTGCTGGTGCTCCTGGTCCGCCCGCACCGCGCGCGACCAGTAGAGATCCGCGAGCCCTGCGCGCGCCTCGACCAGATCCGGATCGTACGCGAGCGCCTTCGTGTAGAGATCGATCGCCTCCGCCGCGGCGCGCGCCTGCTCGCGCTCCACCTCGGCGGCGCGATCCTCGAGCTCCCAGCCGGCCCGCTTGCGCTCGATCGGCTCGTACTCCTTCACGTCCTTGAGCAGCCGCCGCGCCTCCTCGACGAGCCGCTCGCGCTCGCCGTCCAGCCTGCGGTCGCGCTCCAGCGGGGCCTTGGCCAGCTCGCAGAGCTTGATCGCCTCCTCGCGCCGGCGCATCCGCTCCTTCGCGCCCTCGAGGAACGCCTCCGCCTCGGCCGCGACGCGGTCGGCCGTCGGCGGCCTCCGATCGGGGTCCTTCGAGAGCATCGCCAGGCAGAGGTCCTCGAGCAGCAGCGGGCAGCTCGGCGAGATGGAGCGCGGCGGCTTGGGATCGCGCGTCTGGGTCGCGAGGATCACGGCGAGCACGGTCGGCGCGTCGAACGGGTGCTCGCCCGTGAGGATCTCGTAGAGCACCACGCCGAGCGCGAAGATGTCCGCCCGGTGATCGATCCGCGCGTGATCCCCCCGGATCTGCTCCGGCGCGATGTACCCGGGCGTGCCCGAGAGCGCGCTCGCGAGCGCCTCGCGCCGCTTCCGGCCGAAGTCCTGCCCGCCGCCCGGGTCGAGGGAGATCGGCTCGGCCACCTCCGCCCTGGAGAGCAGCTTCGCGTTGCCCCAGTCGCCCAGGTACACCTCGCCGTAGTCGCCGAGCAGCACGTTCTCCGGCTTGATGTCGCGGTGCGCGACGCCCCGCCGGTGCGCGTAGGCCAGCGCCCGCGAGATCTGCACGAAGGCGCCGATGAGCCGGACCAGCGGCCATTGCTTGCGGAGCTCGGGGCTCGTCAGCACGTTCTGCAGGCTCTGCCGCTTGACGACCCGCATCGAGTAGTAGGGCTGCCCGCTCGGCAGCGTCCCCAGGTCGTAGACCGGGATGATGTTCGGGTGCTCGAGCTGCGCCGTGATGCGCGCCTCGGTCAAGAACCGGTTGCCCACCACGGAGTCCGCCTCGGCCCCGGGCTTCAGGGTCTTCAGCGCCACCACGCGCCCGATCTCCCGGTCGCGCGCCTTCATCACCTTCCCGGCGCCCCCGGCCCCGAGCGCCTCGCCGACCTCGTAGCGGCCGCCGCCGGTCACGGCGCGCGTGCCCGAGGTCGAGAGCGCCGGGAAATCGGGCAGGGCCTCGTCGCCGGGAGGGTCGATGTCCCGCTGCGTGTCGAAGCGGAGCGCGTCCGGATCGTCGGGCTGCGGGGCGAGGGCGCGCGCGGACGACGGGCCGCGCCCCTCCGGCCCGAGCAGCGCCGAGATCTGCTCGGGCGAGAGGATCCCCTCGAAGAGCTCCTGGGGCGTCGACGCGCCGCCGAGGGCCCACCGACACGCCATGTCCCACAAGGCGTTGGGCTCGATGAGCCCTCGCGCCACCGCGGCGACGGCCAGGGCACGAGCCTCACGCGTCTGAGCGAGCTTCACCCGAGCGACCTCTCGTCCGGAACGATCTCACCCTCCAGCGCGGAGCGGAAGGCCACGCCGGGGCCACGGCGCCCCCGGCGCCGGGTGGTGCGGCCCGTCGGGGGCTCACCGGAGGGGCTGAAGTGCAGGCGAGCCACAAACGGGGCTCGCCGGAACGCAAGCCCCGGAGGTGAGCCCCCAACGGGCCGCACCACCCGGCGCCGCGAGGGAAGGAGGCGGAGCGCCCCCTCGAGCGCTCCTGGGCTGCCGATGCGGTTCCGTGCGCTCCCACGAGGCGCCACACGTCAACTGCCGCGACAGCCGACCGCGCTCTCGCCACAGCGGCCCGAGCTGCCTCGTTCGGAGCCGGTGCGCGCCGCGGCCCGGGCAGCGATGGCGGCCCCTGCGCCCCGGCATTCGGACAGTCTACATATCGGAAATTCCTGCATTTCCCAGCGGCACCGAGCGTCGATCAGGGTACGTGGTGTCCCCTTCCCTGCGCAAGAGCGATGGGGAGGTGGTCGCCGCAGAGCGCGGTCATTGTCCGTCGCACCCTCGTCGCCCCCGCGTCGCACGTTTCTGCCGACCTCGCGCCGCTGTCATACCAGCCGGCCGCGCCGCGGGGCGCGACGGATTTCGATCCCGGGGGGGGTCTATGGTACGCCGCGGGAATGGCTGAACCGACGGCCCCGCGACCTCCGGCGCTCGCTCGCCTCGACGACATGAACCGCCGCGCGCTCGACGGGGGCGGGAGAGAGCGCCTCGCCAGGCAGCACGAGGCGGGCAAGCTCTCGGCGCGGGAGCGCATCGATCTGCTCCTCGACCCGGGGTCGTTCGTCGAGATCGACCGGTTCGTCGTCCACCGGTGCGCCGACTTCGGCATGGACAAGCAAAAGGTGCTCGGCGACGGCGTCGTGACCGGCTGGGGCCTCATCGACGGGCGCAAGGTCATGGTGTTCGCCCAGGACTTCACCGTGATCGGCGGCTCGCTCTCCGGCGCGTACGCCTCGAAGATCTGCAAGGTGATGGACCTCGCGATGAAGATCGGCGCCCCCGTCATCGGGCTGAACGACTCGGGCGGCGCGCGGATCCAGGAGGGCGTCGAGTCGCTCGCCGGCTACGCCGACATCTTCCTCCGCAACACGCTCGCGAGCGGGGTCGTCCCCCAGATCAGCGCCATCCTCGGGCCGTGCGCCGGCGGCGCCGTCTACTCGCCCGCCATCACCGACTTCATCCTGATGGTGGAGCGGACGAGCTACATGTTCATCACCGGCCCCGAGGTCATCAAGACGGTGACCAACGAGGACGTCACCAAGGAAGACCTCGGCGGCGCCGCCACGCACGCGTCCAGGAGCGGTGTATGCCACCTCACCGCCCCCGACGACCGGGCGTCGCTCGCGCAGGTCCGTGAGCTGCTCTCGTTCCTCCCCTCGAACAACACCGAGGATCCGCCGCGCCGCGCCGCGACCGACCCGGTGGACCGGGAGGTGCCGGAGCTCGACGCGATGGTCCCGACCGAGCCGTCGAAGCCGTACGACATCAAGCAGGTCGTGCGCGCCGTGGTCGACGACGGCCACCTCCTCGAGATCCACGAGCGCTATGCGCAGAACATCGTGGTCGGGTTCGCCCGGATCGGGGGCGCGCCCGTCGGGGTGGTCGCGAACCAGCCCCAGGTGCTCGCCGGCTGCCTGGACATCAAGGCCAGCATCAAGGCGGCGCGCTTCGTCCGCTTTTGCGACTGCTTCAATATCCCGCTCGTCACGCTCGTCGACGTGCCGGGCTTTCTCCCGGGCACCGACCAGGAATACGGCGGGATCATCGCTCACGGCGCGAAGCTCCTGTATGCCTTCGCCGAGGCCACGGTGCCCAAGGTGACGGTGATCACCCGCAAGGCCTACGGCGGCGCCTACGACGTCATGGCCTCCAAGCACATCCGGGCCGATTACAACCTCGCCTTCCCCACGGCCGAGATCGCCGTCATGGGCCCGGAGGGCGCCGTGAACATCGTGTACCGCAGGGAGATCCAGCAGGCGGCCGACCCGGCCGCCGCCCGCGCACGCTTCGTGGAGGACTACAAGACGAAATTCGCCAACCCGTACAAGGCGGCCGAGCTCGGCTTCGTGGACGAGGTGATCTATCCGCGCATGCTCCGCATTCGGCTGGCCCGGGCCCTCGACCTGCTGCGCGACAAGCGCGACAAGAACCCGCCGAGGAAACACGGAAACATCCCGCTTTAGCAGAATTTTGGGACGGCGCGGCGGCCGTGCGAATCCTGCGGAGCGGAGAGGCAGCCCGCAAACCTGTTCACGAGCGCCTCGGCGGGCTCGAGCAGGACCGAGCGACGCCGTTGCGCAGCCGATCCCGAGCGTGTAGAAACAACTTGCGTGGCTGTTTTTCTTTGTTCTCCACGCGCGATGCTTCTCTCTGACCAACGATCTGCACAGGTGCACCCGGGGGCCGGTCGCAGGGAACGGGTGGTTTGGCGGGCATGCCGAGCGTTGGGGGGTCGCCGAGTCTACGAATGAAGGGTCGGTTGGGTTCCGTGGAGGTTTGAGCATGAAATCTTGGGTATTCGCTGCATTTTTGATTTCCGTATGCGCCCTCGCGGCGTGCGACGATGGCGAGACCGGTCCGGGAAACAACAGCGGGAGCGGCGCCAGCGGCGGCGCAGGTGGCAAGGGCGGCAGCGGCAGCAGCGGCGGCGGCAACGACGGCGGCGGCGGCAACGACGGTGGCGGCGGCAACGACGGCGGCGGCGGCTCGGGCGAGGGTGGAGCAGGCGCCGCGAGCTCCACGTCTTCGGGTCCCGTGACCTGTGAAGAGAGCTCGGACACCTGCGGCCGCGACACGGGCTCGGGCTGCTACCAGTGCGCCAAGGAGGGTCCGTGCAAAGACGTCATCGCTGCGTGCATTTCGGACGACCCCTGTTTCAACCTGATGGCGTGTCTCGATGGGTGCGCCAAGGAGGCCGATCCGGCTGCGTGCGAGACCGAGTGCCGCACGAACAACGCGGAAGGGGAGGAGGCCTACGACGCCATCACCCAATGCACTATCTGCCAGGAGTGCCCCGAAACCTGCGGCGCGAGCGACGTGGAGCTGTGTCAGCAGTGACGCGCTGACCCACAGCACGCCAGCTTCCCGACCGAAGGGGGCGCCCGGTGAGGCCGCCCCCTTCGGCCTTTGTGCGCTCCTCGCCACGACGACCATCGCCCGGTCTCCGCGGTCCACACGAAATCTGCTGTGGCTGCATCCACGGAAGCACGCGCGCCCGATGCCCGTGCGACCCCCCCTGGCCCGGGTGCGCAGCCCCCGCGGCGGCAGGGACACCGGGCCGGGAGAGCGGAGGCGGTCGGAGCCAGGGGGTGCCCGGCGGCAAGGGACGAGGCGGAGATCGGCCAGGGCTCGCGCGCGCGCCACCGTGGCCGCGTGTCGGCCGGGCGCGCCTGGTCCAGGGGCCAATCCGGTCGGAGGAGCCCGCCGTTCCCCGGGATCCAGGGCAAGTGCGCGAGGCAGCTCACGGTTTGGCGGCCGGCCTGCCTCGACGTCCTCGGGCCCCGGGCGCCCTCAATCGCGCAGCGCGCGCCGGGTTGCGCCTTCATGGCCCGGGCAACCCGTGGTAACGCTTGGCGGCGCCGCCGATGTGCGGCATCCGACATGGGAAAGAACCTTCTCGTCATCAATGTGGACATCCGCGAGACTCGCGTCGCGCTGATCGAAAACGGGATCATCGCTGAGCTGCATCTCGAGCGGGAGAGCTCCAAGGGGACGCTCGGAAACATCTACCTCGGCAAGGTCAGCCGCGTACTGCCCGGAATGCAGGCCGCGTTCATCGACGTGGGGCTCGAGCGAGCAGCCTTCCTGCACGTCGAGGATCTCATCCGGCCCGACGATTTCGAGGCGTACCTGGCCGGACACCGCCGCCCAGCCGAGGAGGAACGCACCTCCTCGCGAAGCCGCGCCGCGCGCGCCAGCGAGGCGCCCGGGCCTGAAGAGGAGGACGAGTACGCGGCGCACGAGGTCGCCAGCGCAGAAGCCGCGCCCGAGAGCCCCGCCGCAACGGCCGAACCTCACGAACCCGAGGAGGGGACGGGTTCCAGCGCCGAGCGGGGATTCGAGGCGGAGGGCACGCGCGAGGGCGCGAGCGACGTGCCGATCGAGCTGCCCACGGCGCTCGATGTGCTCGGCAGCCCCTCCGGACAGGCGTTCGCTGGCGTCGGTACGATGGTGGCGCTCGACGACGCCGAGGAAGAGCCGGCGACCGACAGCGGACAGGAGAGCGCGGAGACGGACGACGACGAGGAGCTGGTCGCGCCTCCTCGCGGCGACGTCGACGAGGCGGAGGCCGCCGAGGCGGAAGGCGAGGACGAGCTCGATGCGCCCGCCTACGACGTCGAGCCGGCCTCCCCGTCGCTGGACGATACGGCCTCCGCGTGGGGCGCGGCGAGGGAGCCCGCCGAGGTCCTGAGCGACGCGGCGAACGAGGCGGAGAGCGGAGAGGCGGAGACGCCCGCGGAGCGCACGCCGGATACGCCCGTCGCGCAGGGCGCCGCCGGCGCGTGGCCGGCCGAGCAGGAGGAGGGCGGGCCGCCGTCCCCCGAGGGCGCGGCCATCGCGGCGGGGACGCCGGGCGAGGACGAGGTGCCGCCTGCGGCGCGGGCGCGCAGCGGAAGGTCGCGCGGACGGCGCGATGCGCGCGTGCGACGGTCAGGACGGACGCGCGATCGGCGCGCCAACCTGGAAGGCGGCGGCGCCGCGGCCGAGGCAGCGCCGGTGGAGGCGCGCGAGGCGCGGGAGACGCCGCGCGAGGCGCGGGAGATGCCGCGCGATGGGCGCGAGGCGCGGGAGACGCCGCGCGATGGGCGCGAGGCGCGGGAGACGCCGCGCGATGGGCGCGAGGCGCGGGAGACGCCGCGCGATGGGCGCGAGGCGCGGGAGACGCCGCGCGATGGGCGCGAGGCGCGCGATCGAGGTGGGCGAGGGCAGCAGGGCGGACGCGATGGGCGCGACCGCGAGCAACGCGGGCGCGATCAGCGCGGCCGGGAGCGCGGGCGCGAGCCACCGCGGGACGGCAAGGGCAAGGGCGCCGCGCGGGGCCAGCAGAGCGCGCGGAGCTGGCAGAACGAGCCGCCGCGCATCTCGAAGTCGACGCCCATCCGCGAGGTCGTCCGCGAGGGGCAGGAGGTCATCGTCCAGATCTCGAAGGAGCCGATCGGGACGAAGGGCGCGCGGGTCACGAGCCACATCTCGCTGCCCGGTCGCTACGTCGTGTACCTGCCGACCGTCGACCATATCGGGATCTCCAAGCGGATCGGCTCGGAGAAGGAGCGCTCCCGGCTGCGCGAGGCGATCGAGGCGATGAAGCCCCCCCAGGGCGGGCTCATCGTGCGCACCCTCGCCGAGGGCCTCACGAAGAAGCAGCTCAAGGCCGACGTCGGCTACCTCGTGCGCCTCTGGGGCGAGGTCGCGAAGAAGCGCGAGAGCGGCGTGAAGGCGCCGACGGTGCTCTACACCGAGCTCGATCTGGTGCTGAAGACCGCCCGCGACCTCTTCACCGACGACATCGAGAAGATCGTGATCGACGACCGCGAGGAGTACATCCGGCTGCGGCGCTTCGTCGAGATGTTCATGCCCGAGCGGGCCGACGCCGTGGAGCTCTACGAGGGGACGGAGCCGATCTTCGACGCCTACGGGATCGAGGACGAGATCCAGCGCGCGCTGTCGCGCAAGGTCCCGCTCCCGTCGGGGGGGCACCTGATCATCGATCAGGCCGAGGCGCTCACCGCGATCGACGTGAACACGGGGCGCTTCGTCGGCAAGGGCTCGAAGGACCTCGAGGAGACGATCCTGACGACGAACCTCGAGGCGGTCGAGGAGATCGCCTATCAGCTCCGGTTCCGCAACATCGGCGGGCTGATCATCCTCGACCTCATCGACATGGAGCGCGCCCAGAACCGGGAGAAGGTGCGGCGCCGCCTCGAGGAGCTGCTCGCCAGGGACAAGGCCAAGACCACGCTGAACCGGATCTCCGACCTCGGCCTGATCGAGATGACCCGGAAGCGGACGCGCGAGAGCCTCGGGCGGACGATCCTGGAGCCCTGCTTCTACTGCGACGGCACGGGGCAGCTGCAATCCAAGCAGACCATCGCCTACGAGATCCTGCGGCAGATCCGTCGCGAACGGATGAATTTGCCCGGCTACTCGGTGGTGGTCAACGCGCACCCGGCGGTGATCGATCTCCTGAAGAACGACGAGCGCATCGCCGTGCAGGAGGCGGAGCGGCTGTTCCAGCGCCGGATCGATCTCGTGCCCCGAAAGGAGTACCACCTCGAGCAGTTCGATCTGCAAGGCAGGTAAGACGCCATGGCCGAAGATCAAGGTTCTCCGGAGAGCAGCGGGGGCGAGGCGATGACGGGGCGCAGGGAAGAGCGCGTCACCATCAACAAGGAGTTCGAGTCCTACGACGCGTTCATCAACGAGTACGTCACGAACATCTCGCGCACCGGCGTGTTCGTGCGCTCGAAGACGCCGCTCGCGGTCGGGACGAAGGTGAACCTCCGGTTCACCGTGATCATGGACGATATCGAGACGGTCGAGGGCGTCGGCGAGGTCGTGCGCGTGCACGACGATCCGCAGGGGATGGGGGTCGTGTTCACCGAGCTGTCGAGCTACTCGAAGGGGCTCATCGACAAGCTCCTGACCAGCCAGGGGCACCGCGCCTCCAGGGACTAGGCAGAGGCGCACCGCGATGTTCACGGGGCTCGTCGAGTCGATCGGGATCCTCCGCCGCAGGAGCGGCGGCGCCGTGGCCCGCGCGCTCATCGAGACGAGCCTCGGGCCGCTGTCGCTCGGCGAGTCCGTGAGCGTGAACGGCGCCTGCCTCACCGTCGATCGCATCGCGCCCGGCGGGTTCGAGTGCGACATGTCCTCGGAGACGCTCGATCGCACCACGCTCGGGGCGTTGCCGGTCGGCGCGCGGGTCCACCTCGAGCGCGCGACGCCGCTCGGCGCGCGGATGGGCGGGCACGTGGTGCTGGGCCACGTGGACGGACTGGGCCGCGTCCTCGCGCAGTCGCGTGCCGGCGACGCGCTCCGCCTCGCGGTGATCGCGCCTCCCGATCTCTCGCCGTTCCTGGCTCCCAAGGGCTCCATCGCCATCGACGGCGTGAGCCTCACGCTCAACGCGGTGTCCGCGCCGGACTCCGGCGAGCTCCGGTTCGAGGTGATGCTCGTGCCGCACACCCTCGGTCGAACGCACCTCGGCGAGCTGCGCCCCGGCGCGGCCGTCAACCTTGAAGTTGACGTGCTCGCGCGCTACGTGGCGCGGACGCTCGAGGTCGCAGCGCTCGCCGGTCTGCGGAGCCTCTCGAGCACGGGCGCGCGCGAAGGCGACGCCTCTGCCGAGCGCGACGAAGAGCGCGGAAATACGGGAGAGCATGCGGATCACGACGAACGACTCCTCGCAAAGCTGCGCGCGGGGGGATTCTGCTGAGGTGCAGTCGGCCTCGAGCGTCGCGCTCGGTCAGGACATGAGCGCTGGGGGTCCGATGCCTCATCGGTTGACCATCGACAAGGCGGTGCTCGACCGCGTGAACACGGCGCTCGATCACATCCGCGCCGGCAAGATGGTGATCCTGGTCGACGACGAGGATCGCGAGAACGAGGGGGACCTCTGCATGGCGGCGGAGGCGGTGACCCCCGAGGCCATCAACTTCATGGCGATGCACGGCCGCGGCCTCATCTGCCTCGCCCTCGACGAGGAGCAGGTCGCGCGCCTCGAGCTGCCGATGATGTCGGCGCCGGGGCGGAACGGGCCGCCGCTCGGCACCGCCTTCACCGTGAGCATCGAGGCGCGCACGGGGGTGACGACGGGGATCAGCGCCGCCGATCGGGCGCACACGATCCAGGTCGCGATCGCGCGCGACGCCAGGCCCGAGGATCTCGTCACGCCGGGGCACGTGTTCCCGCTGAAGGCGCGGCGCGGCGGCGTGCTCGTGCGGACAGGGCAGACCGAGGGGTCCGTGGACCTCGCGCGGCTCGCCGGGATGCGCCCGGCCGGGGTCATCTGCGAGATCATGAACGACGACGGCAGCATGGCCCGCATGCCGGACCTCGAGGTGTTCGCCGCGAAGCACGGCCTCCTCATCGTGACGGTCGCGGACCTCATCCAGTACCGCCTCCAGACCGAGCGGCTCGTCCGGCGCGTGAGCGAGCGGACGCTGCGCATCGACCTCACGGGCACGGAGTGGACCGCCTACGTCTACGAGGTCATCAACGAGCCGCGGCAGTTCCTCGCGCTGACCAAGGGCACGGTCACGACGCCGGACCCCATCCTGTGCCGCGTGCACTCCGGCTCGATCGTGGCGGACCTCTTCAGCTCGACGCCCTTCGACGGCGGGTCGAACCTGCGCGAGGCGCTCCTCGCGATCGAGAACGCCGGCGTGGGGGTGGTCGTCTACATCCCCTCGCGCGGGGATCTGGGCCGCGAGCTGGAGATGCTGCGGCGCACGGGCGCCGAGGAGAGCGCGCCCGTGCTGCAGGCGCAGCAGCCGGGGAGGCTGCGGGAGTTCGGCCTCGGCGCGCAGGTCCTGGCCGATCTCGGGGTGCAGCAGATCCGGCTGCTCACGAACAGCCAGCCGAAGATCGTCGGGCTCACCGGGTTCGGGCTCACCGTGACCGAGCGGGTGCCGCTCGTCTCGATGAAGGTCGAGGCCTGAGGAGCCGATGGGCTGAGAGCAGAGCGCTCGGACGAGGGTCGCGAGCGCACGGGCCGCGCGCCCCGCGCGGCAGGGAGAGAGAGGACGGCGGATGGCACAGCAAGCGGTCGGGCAAGCACAGCCTCGGATCATCGAAGGGAACCTGGTGGTCCCGCCGGGGGCGCGCTTCGCGCTCGTGGCGAGCCGCTTCAACCACTTCATCGTCGACCGCCTGGTCGAGGGCGCGCTCGACGCGATCGCGCGGCACGGCGGCGCGCTCGAGCGGACCTCCATCGTGCGCGTCCCGGGGGCGTGGGAGGTGCCCACGGTCGTGGGGCGGCTCGCGCACAAGAAGAGCGTCGACGCGATCATCGCCCTGGGCACCGTGATCCGGGGCTCGACGCCGCATTTCGACTACGTGGCGGCCGAGGTCACGAAGGGGATCGCGACCGTGTCGCTCCAGACGGGGCTGCCGGTCACGTTCGGGATCCTCACGACCGACTCGATCGAGCAGGCGATCGAGCGGGCGGGCACGAAGCATGGCAACAAGGGCTGGGAGGCCGCCGTGAGCGCGATCGAGATGCTCGCGCTCGGCGCGTCGCTCGACGCCGCCGGCCTGTAGACGAAGGTTCCAAGAGATGGGTGCGCGTTCGACTGGCCGCGAGGCGGCCTTGCAGATGCTGTTCGCGGTGGAGGCCGGCGGGAGCTCGGCGCCGCGCGTCGTCGCGGCCTACTGGCGCGAGACACCGGGGGACCCCGAGGGGCGCGCGTACGCGGACGAGGTGGTGCTCGGCGTCGCCAAGGACCTCGCCGCCGTGGACGAGGCGATCCGCAAGGCGAGCACCAACTGGCGCCTGGAGCGGATGGCCCGGGTGGATCGGAACGTCCTCCGGCTCGGCGCGTGGGAGCTCATGAACCACCCGGAGGTGCCGCGCGCGGTCATCCTCGACGAGGCGGTCGAGCTCGCGAAGCGCTTCGGCAGCGAGGAGAGCGGCGCGTTCGTGAACGGCGTGCTCGATCGGATCGCCGAGAACCTCGGCCGCGTCGACCGGGACCGCTAGCGCCCGCGGCCGCTCACCACTTCAGCCAGGCGACCGTGACGCCGTCGCCGCCCTCGCCCGGGCCGCCCGGGCGGACGCGCGCCACGTAGGGGCTCGCGCGCAGCGCCTCGCGGACGGCGTCGCGCAGGGCGCCGGTGCCGTGCCCGTGGACGAAGAACGTCACCCTGCGGCCCGCGCCGAGCGAGCGGTCGAGGAACTGCTCGGCCATCGCGACCGCCTCGTGCGCGCGCAGGCCGCGCAGGTCGACGGTGTTCTCCGCCGTCTGGATCGGGACGTCCGGATCCGCGGCCGCGTCGAGCTCGACGCGGCGCTGCGGCTGCGGCGGCGCGGCGCCCGGCGGCGCGCCCGCGCCGCGCAGCTCGGCGATCGAGGTCGTGAGCTTGAGCGCCCCGGCGGCGACCCGGAGCTGGCCGCCGGAGAGGACCTCGACCACCTCGGCCTCGGCCCGCAGCCGGGGCACGTAGACGCGGGCGCCGACGCGGATGGCCGCCGGATCGACCGCCGGCCGCGCCGGCGGCTCGTCCCTCCGACCGAGCTCGAGCTCGCCGCCCAGCGATATCTTCTGCCCCACCGCGTCCATGGCGCGCGCGGCCGCCCGCACGTCCTCCTCGGTGGGCTTGCCGCGCAGGCGCGCCTGCGCCGCCCTGAGGTCCTCGCGCGCGCGCTTGAGGCTCGCGAGCAGCGCCTCGCCCTCCCGCGTGATCACGGCGCGCTCCTTCTCCCGGAGCCGCGCGATCTCGCCCTCGAGCTCCCGCCGCTTCGAGCGCGAGGCGGCCGCCTCGCGCTCGGCGTCCGCGCGCGCGAGCTCGAGGGCGCGGCGCTCGGCCGAGAGCTTCTCGACCATCTGCTCGAAGGTGACCGCCTCCTTCGTGAGGAAGCGCTCGGCCCGCTCGAGCACGGTGCCCGGGATCCCGAACTGCCGCGCGACGGCGAGCGCGCTCGAGGCGCCGGGCACGCCGACGACGAGCCGGAAGGTCGGGCTCATGGTGCCGAGATCGAAGCCGACGGAGGCGTTCTCGAAGCGCGGGTCGCCCAGCGCAAGCGCCTTCAGGCCCTCGTAGTGCGTGGTGCAGGCGACGGTGCCGCCGCGCGCGCAGAGCGAGTCGAGCACGGCCGCGGCGAGCGCCTCGCCCTCGCGCGGGTCGGTGCCGCCGGCGAGCTCGTCGAGCAGGACGAGGGCGCCAGGGCGCGTCTCGCCGAGGATCCGCCCGAGGTTCTTCACGTGGGCGCTGAAGGTCGACAGGTTCTTGTGGAGGTTCTGGTCGTCGCCGACGTCGGTCAGCACGACGTCGAACAGCGCGACGCGGGAGCCCTCCCTGGCCGCGACCGGCAGGCCCGCGCGGGCCATCAGCGCCGCGAGGCCGAGCGCCTTCAGGGCCACGGTCTTGCCGCCGGCGTTCGGCCCGGAGACGATCATGGCGCGGCCCGCGCTCACCGCGACGTCGCTCGGGACCACCCTCACGCCGTCGAGCGCGAGGAGCGGGTGGCGGCCGCCGATGAGCTCGAGCGAGGTCCGCCGCGCCGCGCCCTCCGGGGCGCCGCGGCCCCCGTCGAACGCGTCCCCCGGGACCTCGGGGAAGGCGAGGTCGAGGTCCTTCGCGAGCCGCGCCGAGGCGGCGCGCACGTCGGCGTGGGCCAGCGCGCGGGCGGCGGCCGCGACGCTCTCGATGTCCCCGGCGACCCGGGCCGTGAGCGCGGCGTAGATCGCCTGCTCCTCGCGCGCGACCTCCGCGTCGACCATCTTCATCCGGTTGCCGGCCTCGACGAGCGCGCGCGGCTCGACGAACACCGTGGCGCCGCTCGCGCTCGTCGCGTGGACGATCCCGGGGAAGCGCTCGTGCGCGTCGGAGCGCACCGGGAGCACGTAGCGCCCGTCGCGCTCGGTCCAGTAGCGATCCTGGAGGATGTCCTCGTGCTTCTGGATGAGGTCCTCGAGGCGGCGCACGAGGCGATCCCGCACCGCCCGGCGCTCCGCGCGCAGCGACTCGAGCTGCGGCGAGGCGCGGTCGGAGAGCGTGCCGTCCGGATCGAAGGCGAACGCGAGGTCGCGCGCGACGGCGTCGAGCTCGGGATCGATGGCGCAGGCCGCGTAGAGCGAGGGCGCGGCGTGGCGGCGGCCCTGCAGGTACTGCCGCAGCGTCCGCGCGGCCTCGAGCAGGCCGAGCACCGCGCGGAGCTCCTCGTTCGCGAGCGCGGCGCCGATGCGCGCCCGGTCGAGCGCGGCCTCGATCTCCGCGACGTCGCGCGTCGGCAACGGCTCGCCGGCGGCGTCGAGCTGGACCGCCTCGCGCACCTCCGCGAGCGCGGTGAGCGCCTCGGCGCGCGTCGCGGCGAACGGCAAGGCCCGCGCGAGCCGCTTGCCGGCGCGCGACGCGCAGCGCTCCGCGAGCGCCTCGAGGACGCGGTCCCACTCCAGGTCGGCGCGGGTCTTGGGCGGACAGGGGTCCGCGAGGGGCCCCTCGGGATCGTGTTCCATCAGAGTTCGGTCGGATCGCGGGCCACGCCGCCGGCCCCGCTCGGCATCGGGTTCTGCTCCTTCTCGAGGTAGCGGAAGATGGTGCGCGGGTCGACGCCGAGGTCGCGGGCCGTCTGCGTCCGGTTGCCGTTGTTGCGCTCGAGCGCCTCCAGCACGTACCGCCGCTGGAACTCCTCCTTCGCCTTCTCCAGCGGCATGACGGCGGTCTCGGCGCCGGGGCCGAGGTCGAGATCCTCGACCGAGAGGAGCGCCTGGTCGCAGAGGACGAGCGCCTTCTTGATGCGGTTCTCGAGCTGCCGGATGTTGCCCGGCCAGGGGTACTTCTTGATGGCGGCGAGCGCGGCGGGGCTGAAGCCGCGGACGGCGCTGCCGAGCTCGTCGGCGTACTTCGAGAGCAGCACCTTGGCGATGATCAGCACGTCGTCGCCCCGCTCGCGGAGCGGCGGGAGCCAGAGGTTCACGACGTTGAGGCGGTAGTAGAGATCCTCGCGGAAATTGCCGGCGCGGATCTCCTCCTCGAGGTTCCTGTTCGTGGCCGCGACGATGCGGATGTCGACCTTCTCGGGCCTGGAGTCGCCGACGCGGAAGACGACGCGCTCCTGGAGGGCGCGCAGGAGCTTCACCTGGAGGTTCAGCGGGAGCTCGCCGATCTCGTCGAGGAACAGCGTGCCCTTGTCGGCGACCTGGAACTTGCCCGGGCGGCTGGCGATGGCGCCGGTGAAGGCCCCCCTCACGTGGCCGAAGAGCTCGCTCTCGATGAGGTTCTCGGGGATCGCGCCGCAGTTGATGGTGACGAACGGGCCGCCCTCGCGCTGGCTCCGCCGGTGCAGCTCCCGGGCGATGAGCTCCTTGCCGGTCCCGGTCTCCCCCGTGATGAGCACGCTGATGTCGGTCGCCGCGACCTTCTGCAGCTTGCGGAACACCTCGAGCATCGACGGGCAGGCGCCGATGATCTCGCCGAACTTCTTGTCGTGCAGCTCGGCGACGAGCTTCGCCTTGTCGGCCCGGAGCGCGTTCAGGAGCATCGCGTTCTGGAGGATGAGCGACGCCTGGGACGCGAAGATGCTCAGGAGATCGAGCTGCGCGCGGTCGAAGAGGTGCTTGATCTTGTCGTTGCCGACGTAGAGCGCGCCGATGATCTGGCCCTGCGACACGAGCGGCGCGCACATCACGCTGGAGAGCTTCATCGCGATGACGCTCTCGCTCCGGCCGAACTGCGCGTCGGCGAGCGCGTCGGAGACGATCACGGGGCGGCCCGTGGTGACGACCTGCCGCACGATGCTGTCCGAGATCCCCCCGGCCGCGTCGGTGATCGCCTCCTTGCGGACGTTGCGCGACGCGCGCACCGCGAGCTTGCGATCGCCGCCCGGGGAGCTCGCCCGAGCTGCGCCCCCGCGGATCGCCGAGTCGGCCGCCGCCTCGGCGCCCTCCAGCAGCAGCAGGAAGCCCTTGTCGGCGTGGGTCAGCTCGATCACGTCGTCGAGCATCGCCTCGAGGAGCTCGTCGACGTTGCGCCGGTTGATGAGCTTCTCGCTGAAGGCGAACAGCTTGCGCACGCCGGCGAGCTCCGACGAGCCCTGGACGGCCGCGGGCCGCTCCGCCCCGCCCTCCCCCGGGAGCCGCTCCTGCGCGGGGGGCGCCTCGGCGAACATCGAGAAGCCGAGCTCCACCGCGCCGAGCTGCAGCCGGTCGCCGTGCACCAGCCGGGCGCGCCGCTTCTTCTTGCCGTTGATCGCGATCTCCCCGTCGCGCTCGCACTCCTCCAGCACGAAGTCGCGCCCGTCGAACACGATCTGCGCGTGATGCTCCAGGACCCCCGCCCCCACGATCGCGACGTCGTTTCCTAGCGCCTTGCCGATCGTCGTCATCGGCTTGTGGACGCTGTACAGGCGAGGCGCGCCCTCGGAGGCGAAATACTTCAGGGTGGGCATCGAGCCCAGCATAGCAGGCGCGCCGCGGCCCCACGCGGCCGTGTTGCCCGGCACACCGCGGCTTACCAGAGCTCTCCGATGAGGGTCGCGCCCACGCCGCCCCTGTAGGGCGTGAGCCCGCCGCCGAGCACGCGCGCGAACGGGGGACGGCCGCGCTCTTCCTGCTCGTTCAGGACGACGTCGCCGCCGCGGTCCGGCTTGCCCAGGAACACCGCGCCCGCGACGATGCCGAGGGCGCCGGCCGCGCCCTGGGCGATGAGGCCGCGGCGCGGGTCGTGATCGCTGCCGAGGTACGCGAAGTAGATGGGCAGCGAGATCACCGCGCCGAGGCCGAGGCCGCCCCACATCCAGGCGAGCTGGTTCCACGACGGCGTCCACGCCGCGGACAGGCCGACCGCGCCCGCGGTCGCGACGTTGAACCCGATCAGCCCGCCGAGGGAGATGCTGTCGTTGGCCTCGCTGAAATCGCCGTTGCTGGCGGCGCCCCCGAACGCGCTGCCGATGAGCGTCCCCCACACCGCGCTCGAGGCGACGAGCATGTTGGTCTGCGGCCTGGGCCGGAACAAATGATAGAACGCCCACCCCGCGGCCCCGCCCACCGTGGAGCCGATCACCTCCGACGTCGCGAGCCCGAGGAAGCCCCACTCCTCCCCCTCCTCCGCCGTGACGTACTGGTAGGAGGCCACGCCGAGCCCCTCGCCCGCGCCGATCACCATGCCCGTGGCGATCGCGGAGGGCATGCCGCGCGGCATCGGCGGCGCGTCGAGGAAGTAGACGCCCACCGGCGCGGCGACGCCGAGGAGCGCGGGCGCGATGAACTGCAGGCCCGGGTCGTCGATGCCGACGAGCGCGTCGAACCAGATGCCGGTCCCGACGCCGTAGGCCACCGACGTGGCGTAGAGATAGCCGACCTCGAGCGGCGTCGACTTCGGCCGGCTCGTCCTCCGCGGAGGCGGCGGGTACGCATAGCCGCCGTACGGCCCCGGAGCCTGGCCGTACTGGCCGCCGTAACCGTACTGGCCGCCGTACGCCCCGCCCTGCTGCCCCCCGTACGCCCCGCCCTGCTGCCCGCCGTAGGGCGCGCCGTACTGGGCGGAGGCCGTCCAGCTGACGCTCGACAGGAGGAGCGCGGAGGTGAGACCCACGAGGTGGCGCGTCTGCATCGCGGCGCCACTTTACAACGTGACGAAGGGAGAGGCGCGCGCGGTGCGAGAAAATCCCTTCCGGCGGGCCGACTCCGCGCCTCACTCCTTCGTGAGCGCGCGGGTCATGAGGTCGACGACGGCCCGCGGCGGCGGCTTCCCCTCGTAGAGCATGCGGTACACCTCGACCACGATCGGCATGCTCACGCCGAGCTTGCTCGCGAGGTCGTACGCGCTCTTCGCCGTCTTCACCCCCTCGGCGACGTGACCGAGGCCCGCGAGGATCTCGTCGAGCTTCCGTCCCCTGCCCATCTCGATCCCGACGGTGCGGTTGCGCGACAGCTCGCCCGTGCAGGTGAGCACCAGATCGCCCATCCCGGAGAGCCCCGCGAGCGTGAGCGGGCTCGCCCCCTTCGCCGCGGCCATGCGGCCGATCTCCGCGAGGCCGCGCGTGATGAGGCCGGCGCGCGCGTTGTGGCCGAGGCCGAGGCCGTCGCAGATGCCGGCCGCGATGGCGATGACGTTCTTGAGGGCGCCGCCCACCTCCACGCCCACGACGTCCTCGGACGAGTAGACCCGGAACCGCTCGGTCGCGAGCATGCGCTGCACCACGTGCGTCGCCTGCGGGCTCCTGCCCGCGACCACCACGGCGGTCGGCTGGCCGGCCGCGACCTCCCGCGCGAAGCTCGGGCCCGACAGGTACGACAGCCGCGGCTCGGCCTCCGGCCCGAGCTCGTCGACGAGCACCTCGCTCATCAGCATCAGCGAGTCGTTCTCGATCCCCTTCGTCGCGCTGCAGACGAGCGCGTCCCGCGGGATGTGGGGGCCGGCCGCGCGCACCACCTCGCGGAGCGCGTGCGACGGCACGACGATCACGACGAGCTCCGCGCCGCGGAGCGCGTCCTCGAGATCGCTGGTCGCGCGCAGGCTCGCGGGCAGGTCCACGTCCGGCAGGTAGCGGCGGTTCTGGCGCTCGCGCTCGATGCGCTCGGCCAGCTCGGCGTGGTGCGCCCAGACCGCGGTGGGGTTGCCCTTGTCCGCCAGCAACTTCGCGAGCGCCGTCCCCCAGGCGCCGGCCCCGATCACTGCGACGTTCGCCATGGAGGCGACCCTATCACCACCCGCCCGCCGCGCCGAAAGGGGCGCCGCGCCCCGCTCGCGCCGCCGGCCTTTCGATTATGCTGCGCCCATGCTCCTCCGCACCGCCGCCCGCGCGCTCGGCCTCGCGCTCTGCCTCTCGCTGCTCGGGGGGCTCGCGGGCGCGTGCGGGCAGGGCGCGCTCGGCGTCCTGCCGGGCGTCGTGAACGACCCGGGCAACCTGTCGCTCCGCAGGGCCCTCCTGTCCTACGCGACGGGCCAGATCTGCGGCGAGATGCAGCGGCGCAGCGTGCCGCTGCGCCTGCGTGACGAGGATCCGGTGACCGGCCGGTTCTACCCGAGCTCCTGCCTCGTCCAGGATCTCGCGAACGGGAACCTCTTCGTCCAGTTCGGAGGAAGCGGCTTCGTCTGGACGAACCTGACGAAGCGCATGAGCTTCGACGCGAGCGCCGCCGTCGAATACGACCACGACTTCCTGATGGATGGCGACACGATGTACGTCTACTTCCGTCAGCGCTCGACCACGGCGGCGAGCTTCACCACCCGGCTCATCGAGCAGCCGGCCGCGATCTCGGTCGCCGGCGTGTCGCTCGCCCAGGGCAGCGCCTTCGCCAACGCGCTCGGCGCCCAGCTCGTGAAGACCGAGATCGCCCGTGGCTTCACCGTCATCCGCGACGACGACGGCGCGGTGCAGTTCGGCCTGGGCATCATCGAGAAGGGGCAGCGGCCCCGCGCCCCGTACGAGCGCCGGGAGAACGGCAAGCTCCTCGTGGCCAACGAGCGGACCGAGGTGCACCAGAACCAGCGCGACTACATCGGCCCGCTGGAGATCACCGACGGCGGCCAGGCGGTGACGCTCACGGTCGCGCTCGAGGGGGCGCCGGGCGTGGACGTGCTCCTCGTCCCCCGGGGCCTCGGAGAGCAGTGGCTCCAGGCGTACCTGACGCAGGCCGCGCCGGCGCCGATCTCGGCGCCGCCCCTGCTCGACGAGCCGGTGTACTCGGGCGCCCCGTTCCGGCGAACGGTGCCGCTCCCGAGGGGGCAATATTACCTGGTCGTCGACAACACGGGCACCGCGGGTCGGACGCAGCCGACGACCTACGCCCTCGACGACCGGGCCGGCCTGGTGAGCTATGCCGTCGAGGTCGGAGACGCCCCGTGACGCGGCAGCGGGTGGCGCTGCGCGCTTGCCCTGGCGAGGGGCGACGTATACATAAGCCCTCTCTTGCCGCCGCGCCCCGATGATGAACCCCAGAGCACCCCTTCGGTCGCGGCCCATCGGCCTCCGAGCGCGGAGCTTTCTCCCTCGATGAAAGGGAGCGCGAACACCGAGGCCCGCGTCAGCGCGGCCAGGCCGACCAGCGGCCCGGAACAGCGCTCGAACGGCAGCTCGCCTCCCCCAGGAGGCAGGGACGGTCGGCTGCTGCGCTTCCTGTTCCACCTCGTGTGGATCGGCCTCGTGCCGTTCGCGCTCGCGGTCGTGAACGTCTGGCTGCTCACCCCGCCCCCGGGCGGCAGCGCCCAGCCGCTCCGCGTGTTCGTCGGCGAGCAGCAGATCCCCGCGGGCATCGTGCTCTTCACGATCTTTGCGATGATCCTCTGGCGGTTCCGCCACGAGCTGCCGTTCGCGTCGGCGATCGGCGTCGGCGGGCGGCGGGACATCCCGCCGAAGGCGCGCGCGCGCTTCGAGGACGCCGCCGCGCTCCTCGAGGAGGCCCACCGGATCCTGCGCAGCCGCAAGCGCGAGGTCGAGCGCGAGCTGACGAGCGGCGAGCGCGAGCAGGTCACGCAGGCGATCGCGGCGCTCGAGCGCGCGATGACCGCCGACACGTTCGACGCCGACGAGTTCGACGCCGCCCACGGCCGCGCCGACCGCGTCATCGGCGAGCACCTCGGCCGCTGGCGGAAGGGCGAGATGCGCGAGTACGCCGAGTCGATCGGCATCGCCGTCGCCGTGGCGCTCATCCTGCGCGCCTTCGTCGTCGAGGCGTTCAAGATCCCGAGCGGCTCGATGATCCCGACCCTCATGGTCGGCGATCACATCTTCGTCAACAAGTTCACCTACGGCCCGCTCATCCCCTGGACCGACCAGCGCCTCTTCCCGCGCCTGCCGCCGGCGCGGGGGGACGTGATGGTGTTCAAGTTCCCGGAGAACAAGGAGCAGGACTTCATCAAGCGGACGATCGCCACCCCGGGCGACACGCTGGAGGCGGTCAACGGGCGCCCGATCCTCAACGGCTGGCTCGTCCCCCACTGCCACGTCGGCCCCTACCGCTACGAGGGCCGGCAGGCGGAGCTGTTCGTCGAGTTCCTCGGGGACAAGTCGTACCTCACGCTCTACGACGCGAACCCCGACGAGACGATGTGCGAGGAGAGCAACGACTGCGGGCCGGGCCACACCTGCCGCGCGGGCGTCTGCGGCATGCTCCAGGGGCCGTTCAAGGTCGCCGCCGACGAGGTGTGGGTGATGGGCGACAACCGCCACAACAGCCACGACTCGCGCAGCTGGCGCGGCGGGCTCGGCGCGGGCGTGCCCTTCGAGTACATCAAGGGGCGCGCGATGTTCGTGTGGATGAGCTTCGGGCCGGGCGGCGGCATCGCGCAGGATCGCCTCTTCGTCAACGTGATGGGCCGCCCCAAGCTCCCCGGCTCCCACGAGGCGAGCCTCCAGGCCGGCCTCGACCGGTGCCTTCGGGAGCGGCCGCCGGTCTCCGAGACGACCCCGCCGCCCGCCCCCGCGCGCGCGCCGTCGAAGCGCCGCTGAGCGCGCCAGCAGGAGCGCGCCCGGGTGCGCCGCCCGCTGCGCCCTCCCGCTCGCAGCCGCGCGTGCAGCACCGCCCGCGTGCGCTCGTGGACCGTCCCCCTCGGCGGGCTCCTCGGCCGACGCAGCGAGTCATCCGGCTCGCTCGCTGACAGATCTGCTGCAATTTTCCAATGGGCACCCGGTCGTCCGCGCGCCACGCTAGATGCGCCTGAGGCGCCCGTGCGCCAGCTGCGGGCGCCTCGGCGCGGAACAGGAGCCAGGCGCATGAGCGACACGATGTGGGCGCTGACCTACGATCGCGAGCGGGACCCGTGGGAGTCCACGATCGGGCTGGTCAAGGCGGAGATCGAGCGCCCGTCGATCGACGAGGGCAGGGACTATCACGACCGGGCGAACGTGCTCGTCAAGCCGCTGATGACGGGCTTCTGCGGGTCCGATCGCGGCATCTGGTTCCGCACCGCCTTCAAGGACATGATCTTCCGGTCGCTCGATCGCGACCGGAGGTCGACGCGCACGATCGGCCACGAGCTCCTCGGCCGCGTCGTCGATCTCGGGACCGACGCGCGCCGGTCGTTCGGGCTCGCGGTCGGCGACATCGTCTCGACCGAGAGCCACATCGCCTGCGGCGCCTGCTACCAGTGCCGGGTCGGCGACACGCACGTGTGCGCCGACGACAAGATCATCGGGATCAGCGAGGATGGCTGCTTCGCCGAGGTCGTCAAGCTGCCCGCGAAGAACCTGTGGCGCACCGATCTCGCGCGGATCCGGCCCGAGGTCGCCGCGGTGCAGGAGCCGTTCGGCAACGCCGTGCACGCGTGCACCAAGGTGAACCTCCGCGGCAAGCGCGTGGCCATCTTCGGCTGCGGCACCATCGGGCTCTTCGCGATCGCGATCGCCCGCGCGATGGGGGCGATCTACGTGATCGGCGTGGAGCCGGCCGAGCGGAACGCGGAGATGGCCCGCCGCCTGGGCGCCGACGTGGTCCTCCGGCCGCGGAGGGCGAGCCCCGAGCGACCCCACGCGAGCGATCCCGAGCTGACCGAGCGCATCCGGAAGCTCACCGACGGCGTCGGGGTCGACGTCGTGCTCGAGATGAGCGGCGTGAACAGCAGCGTCAACAACGCGATCCACGCGGCCAGGCGCGGGGGGGACGTCATCCTCTTCGGCCTGAAGAGCGGCGACGCGGTGATCGAGAACTTCGACCGCCTCATCGTGGACGGCATCAGCCTCCACAGCGTGATCGGCCGCCGCATCTTCGAGACGTGGCACATCACGCGCCACCTGCTCGAGTCGCGCGACCCGAACATCCACGACCTCATCTGGGAGGTCATCCTGAACCGGGGCGAAGGGACGGTGTTCGACTTCGACGACTACGACGCGGCGACGTTCCAGGAGGCGATCTCGAGCCACCCGAAGGTGATCCTCCGGTACTGATCCGGCCAGCCGACCACCCCGAGCTGCGCGGCTCCGGCCAGCCGACCACCCCGAGCTGCGCGGCTCCGGTCAGCCGACCACCCCGAGCTGCGCGGATCCGGTCAGCCGACCACCCCGAGCTGCCGGCCGACCTCGCGGAACGCCGCGAGCGCGCGATCGACGTGCTCAGGCTCGTGCGCGGCCGAGAGCTGCACCCGGATGCGGGCCTCGCCCTTCGGCACGACCGGGTACGAGAAGCCGATGACGTAGATGCCCTCGGCGAGGAGCGCCCGCGCCATCTCGTTCGCGAGCCGCGCCTCGCCCAGCATGATCGGCACGATCGGGTGCGTGCCCGGCTTGATCGTGAACCCGGCCTGCGTCATCCCCTGCCGGAACCGGCGCGCGTTCTCCATCACCCGCTCGCGCAGCGACGGCTCGGCGTCGATGAGGTCGAACACGGCGATCGACGCGCCCGCGATCAGGGGGGCGAGCGTGTTGGAGAACAGGTACGGCCGCGAGCGCTGCCGGAGCAGGTCGACGATCTCCTGCCGGCCGGTCGTGAACCCGCCGCTCGCCCCGCCCAGCGCCTTGCCCAGCGTCGAGGTGATCACGTCCACGCGGTGCATGACCCCGCAGAGCTCCGCGGTCCCGCGCCCCGTCGGCCCGATGAACCCGGTGGCGTGCGAGTCGTCGACCATCACCATCGCGCGGTGCTTGTCGGCGAGATCGCAGATGGTGTCGAGCTTGGCGAGGTACCCGTCCATCGAGAAGACGCCGTCGGTGGCGATCAGCCGGAGCCGCTTGCCGGACGTCTTGCGCAGGAGGTCCTCGAGCGCGGCCATGTCCCCGTTCGGGTAGCGGTGCCGCTCGGCCTTGCAGAGGCGGATCCCGTCGATGATCGACGCGTGGTTCAGCGCGTCCGAGATGACGGCGTCCTCCTCGCCGAGCAGCGTCTCGAACAGGCCGCCGTTCGCGTCGAAGCAGGACGAGTAGAGGATCGCGTCCTCGGTGCCGAAGAAGCGCGCGATCCGGGACTCCAGCCGCCGGTGCAGATCCTGCGTGCCGCAGATGAACCGGACGCTGGAGAGGCCGAATCCGTGGGAGTCGATCGCCCGCTTGGCCGCGTCGATGACCGCGGGGTGCGACGAGAGGCCAAGGTAGTTGTTCGCGCAGAAGTTGAGGACCTCGCCCCCGCCCTCCGTCCGGATCGCCGGCCCCTGCGGCGTCGCGAGGATCCGCTCCTCCTTGTAGAGCCCCGCCGCACGGATGTCCTCCAACGCCCGCGCGTACACTGACCGAGCGACATCGAACATGGGAGTTTTATAAAACGAGGCTGACAGCGGGTCGACGGGGGAACGCCGTCCGGCCCTCCTGCGCAATGCCGGGGGGTGGGGCACGCCGGGGGCTCACCTCCGGGGCCTGCGTTCCGGCGAGCCCCTTGCGTGGCTCGCCTGCACAAAAGCCCCTCCGGTGAGCGCGCGCCCCACCCCCCGGCGTTGCGCCTCGACCCGAGCGCCGGCAGGCGCCGCCGGACTCGAGAGACAGGGTGCGCGCGGCTTTCTCGATCGGAGACCGGCCGAGGCCTACACGACCCGGGAGGACCATGGCAGAACGGGTCGCGCGAGGCGCCGCGCCATGGCCGTACGAGGCCGCGCGGGCGCCGTCCACGCGAGAGCCCGCGCGCCGCGGACGAGCGCGCGAGCCGCGCCGTCGGGAGGAGAAGGCATGACGGGAGCCAGGGGGCACTTCCGACGAAGCGTCGGTGCGCTGTGCGCGGCCGCGCCGCTCGCGATCGCCGCGGGCAACCCGGGTTGCAGCCGCGCGGAGGAGACACCTGGACGGACCAGCACGAGCGCCGCCGCCGCCGGAACCGGGGGCGCGCCCGCGGCGAGCAGCGCGGACGGAGGCGGCGGGGGGAGCGGCGGAGGCGGCGGGGCGCCCTACGCGGTCGCGGCCGTCGTGCCGGCGCGGGCGTTCGACGCGACGCCGGATCCCGGCGCGGCCCACGTCTACTTCACCGCCATCGACGCGAGCGGCAGGGCCGGCGTCTTCAAGGCCAGCGCGCGCGGCGAGGCGAGGGCCGTCGAGATCGCCGTCGGCCCCCCGTTCGTCGCGCCGCTCGGGATCGCGACGAGCACGGATGGCGGCCGCCTGTTCGTGGCCGATCCGGGCGCGGGCAGCGCGGCCGACCGCGACGCAGGCCACGTCTTCGTCATCGATCCGACCGGCGGCGCTGTCGCGCCCGTCCAGGGGGGCGAGGGGCTGGTCGCGCGCGGCCTCGAGGTCGTCCGCGCGGCGGACGGCGAGGACCGGATCCTCGTCTCGGGGCGCGATCCCGCCGATGGTCAGCCCGGCGTGTTCTCCCTGCCGGCGCGCGGCGGGAACGTCGCCGTGATCGCCAGGGGGAGCCCGCTGGCCGATCCGAGCGGCGTCGCGGCCGCCGGCGCCGGCGATCGCGACGTCTTCGTCTGCGACGCCCTCGCGAGCCCCGACGGGACGGCGACGATCTTCCGGATCGAGGACGGCTTCGTGAGCCCCTTCGCCACGGGGCTCCACGCGGGGCACCCCTGCGGCCTCGCGCTGACGCGCGACGGCGCGGCGCTGTTCGTGCTCACCCGCGACGTGGCCCGAGGCGCCGACGAGATCGTGCGGATCGAGGTGGCGTCCGGGGCGCGCTCGTCGATCGAGATCGGCGCGCGGGGCCATGACGAGCCCGGCGGCCTGCACCGGGCGAAGGGCGCCGATGTCTTCGCGTTCGTCGATCACAGGGCCCAGGAGACGGGCTCGGTGTTCCTGCTCCGTCCGTGAGCCACCGCAGAGGAGCGACTGGGAGGACCCGCACGCATGATCCACCGACCGTCGCGCGCCGGCGCCGCCTTGGCGGCGTCCGTCGCGCTCAGCGCATCCGGCCTCGCCGCGGCGTCGAGCCACCGCGAGGCGCCCGCCATCGCGCGGGATCCGGCCGCCGACAACACCGATCTCCACGCGTGGGTGGAGGGCGGAAACCTCGTGATCCTGGCGAGCTACCTCCCGCACGAGGAGCCCGCCGGCGGGCCGAGCTTCCACGGCTTCTCGGACGACGTGCTGTACGAGGTGCACATCGCCCGCGGGCCGTCGAGCCTCGAGGACGCGCTGACCTACCAGTTCCGGTTCTCGACCACGGCCTACCGCGCGTCGGATCCGGCGGGGCTCCCCGCGCCGCCGAGCGGCGGCAACGAGCTCTTCTCGCAGCTCGCCGGCGCGGAGCAGACGTACACGATCACGAAGATCGAGGGCGGGGCGAAGGCCGTCATCCTGGCCGACGCCCCGGTCGCGCCGCCGAACATCGGGCGGCGGACGAACCAGCTCGTCTACGGGATCTCCGGCGGCGGCTACCCCGCGTTCGCGACGTCCTCCAGGTTCCTCAAGCAGATGGCGGGCGGCGAGGGGCGCGCCTGGGTCGGCCCGCGCGACGACGGCTTCTACGCCGACGTCGGCCACGGGTTCGACCTCGCGGGGATGTGCCCGCTCCTCGCGGCGCCGAGCCCGTCGTGCACCCCGCGCGACAACCTCGCCGGCCATAACGTCCACACGCTCGCCCTCGAGATCCCGCTGGCGAAGGTCAATGGCGGCGCGGCCCCCACGCCCGGGCCGAGCGACCAGCAGACGCTCGGTATCTGGGCCTCCGCGAGCCGGCGCAAGGTGCGGATCCTGCGCGCGAACGGGCAGGAGGACGGCCTCGGCCCCTGGGTCCAGGTGTCGCGGGTGGGCCTGCCGCTCATCAACACCTGGATCATCGGCCTGCAGGACAAGGACAAGTACAACCGGGCGCACCCGCGCGACGACCTCGCCAACTTCGGGGCCTACTTCCTGAGCCCGATCCTGGTGCGCGACGCCGAGCTCGCGGGCCTGTACCGGGCCGGCCAGCCGCTCGCGGCCTTCGATCCCGGGGCGCTGAAGGAGAACCGGACCGACCTCATCGACACCTTCAGCCTGAAGCCCGCGAGCCTCGGGGGACACAACCTGGAGACCTTCGGCGACGTACTGCGGATCGACCTCGGCATGCCGTCGGCCTTCCCGAACGGCCGCGCGCTCGTCCCCGGCGCGGACCACGAGCAGACCGACGTCACCGACGCGCTGCTCACGCTCCTGCTGACCGGCGCGACCGGCGCGACGGCGGGCGACGGCGTCGCCGCGAACGACGCGCTGTTCCTCCCGACCTTTCCCTACCTCGCGACGGCGTGGGAGGGCGCAAGCCAGGGTCACTTCACGCCCTGAACCGTCGAGCCCCGGGCCGCCCCGGGCGGCGCGCCGTCGGCGCACGCGCGTCCGGCGCAGTGGCCGCGGCACTCGGGGTGCGCCTCGGCGAAGCGGGTCTGGCGGGTGACCGCGGCGAGCGCGTCGACGGACCGGCCGCAGGGGCCCACGGCGCGCGGGGCGCGGCAGGCGCCCGCGTCGGTGGGGCCCGCGCCGTCGCAGCGCAGCCCGTCCACGCACTCGAGCGACGAGCGGCACCGCGCCCCGACGCCGAGCGTGCCCCGCACGATCCCCTCGCACGCGGGCGGGACCGCGGCGGCGAGCGGGGAGACCCAGCCGCACCCCTCGAGCGACCGAGCCATCGCGGCGACGCAGCGGCTCACGTCGTCGGGCGAGAGCGTCACCGCCCCCGCGCGCACCGCGAAGCTCAGCGCGCGCGTGCACGCGGCGGTGGCGTGGAACCCCGCGGCGACGCCGCGGCACGCCGCCTTGCGCCGCGCCGGCAGCGCGTGAAGCGCCTCGCACAGCCGCGCCGCGTGCGGCTCCGGCGCGCCCTCGAGCGCCGGGTAGACCGGGGTGATCTCGTCCGCCGCAGGCAGGCCGGCGGGCGCGGTGCCGTCCGCCGCAGGCAGGCCGGCGGACGACGACGTCCGAGGCGCCGCGCTCGCGCCGGCGTCCGGCGCGCTGCGCTCTGCGCGCCCGCAGCCGACGACGATCGACGCGACCAGCGCCGCGGCGCCGAACCGCCGCAGGCGGCCGCCATCCGTCGAGACAGGCAATGCGATCTCCTCCGCGCCGCGCGCTGCTGATGGATCGAGCGATGTGCCAGCGCAGCGAGCTTGCCGGCGCAGGGCAGCGAGGCAAGCTCTTTCGCGATCGGGCCGGGCGCGCGGCGCCGGGGCGATCCACGCGGCTCGCCCCGGGCGGAGCCCCGGCGAGCCAGGAGGTCAGTCGCTCCGATGCCGCGACGAACGGGTTGCCTCTTCGCCTGCCTCGCCCTGAGCGGGAGCTCCGGATGCGCCGAGCGATCGCGCGGCGAGGTCGCCCCGGCCGAGCGCGCCGCCGCGGCGCACGCCAGCGCCGAGCGCGCCGCCGCGGCGCACGCCAGCGCCGAGCGCGCCGCCGCGGCGCACGCCAGCGCCGAGCGCGCCGCCGCGGCGCACGCCAGCGCCGGCCTCGACGCGGCGCGCAGGCTCGCGCTCGCGGCCCCGACCGGCGCAGGCGCGCTCGACCGCGAGATCCAGGCGCTCTCGCGGCGGCTCGAGCGGGCCCCCGGCGGGCCCGATCTGTGGAGCGCGCTCGGCCACGCCTGGATCCGGAAGGCGCGCGCGTCGGGCGATCCGTCGCTCTACCGCAACGCCGGGGCGTGCGCGGACGTCGCGCTCGCGCTCGCGGAAGACCATCGCGCGGCGCTCAACCTGCGCGGCCTCGTGCTGCTCCACGATCAGCGGCTCGCCGAGGCGCGCGACGCCGCCGAGCAGGTCCTCTCGCGGGACGGGGGCGACGTGGTCGCGCTCGGGACGCTGAGCGACGCCTCGCTGGAGCTCGGCCTGTTCCAGGCGGCAGCCGAGGCAGCGCAGCGGATGGTCGACCTCAGGCCCGGCCTGCCGTCGTACGCGCGCGCCGCGCGCCTCCGCTGGCTCCAGGGCGACGCGGCCGGCGCGAGGCAGCTCTTCCACCTCGCGCGGCGCGCGGGCCATCCGCGCGAGCCCGAGGCGCTCGCGTGGGCCCTCGCGCAGGCGGCCATGGTGTCGTGGCACGAGGGCGATTACGAGGCCGCGGACCGGGGCTTCGCGCAGGCGCTCGCCGCGCAGGGCGAGTATGCGCCGGCGCTCGCCGGCAGGGCGCGCGTCGCGCTCGCCCGCGGCGCGTGGGGGCGCGCCGTCGAGCTCCTCGAGCGGGCCTCCCGGAGGAGCCCCGACGCGGAGATCGCGTGGCTGCTCGGCGACGCCAGGGCGGCCGCGGGCGACCCCGCCGGCGCGGCCGAGGCCTACGCGAGCGTGGTGGCGTCAGGGCGGCGGGCGGACCGCCGCACGCTCGCCCTCTACTATGCGACCAAGGGCCTGGAGCGCGACGAGGCCGTGCGGCTCGCCGCCGCGGAGCGCGCCGTCCGCGGCGACATCTACACCGAGGACGCCTGCGCCTGGGCGCTGTACCGCGCCGGGGAGCTCACCGAAGCGCGCGCGGCGAGCGATCGGGCGCTGGCGCTCGGCACGAGGGACGCGCGCCTGCTCTACCACGCCGGGGCGATCCGGATCGCCCTCGGCGATCGGAAGGAAGGCGAGCGGCTCGTGCGGGCGGCGCTCGATCTGAACCCCAGGTTCGACATGACGGGCGCCGCCGAGGCGGAGCGGATCCTCGCGCGACGGAGAGGCCCCCGCGGCCCGGCTCGCTGACGAGCCCCGTGGCTGAGCTCGCGAGTCAGATCGGGAGTGCGCGGGAGGGAGCGCGCCGCTAGGTCTCATATTTTACGGCAGAAGGGATGACCATGGGCGGAGGAGCAATCGCGGGCTGCGCCTGAGGGGCGGACGGATGGGCTGGCCCCGAGCCTGGCTGACTCTTCGGTGGCTGGCCGTGGAGCTCCCGTAGCCGGGCCGGCGCCGGCTCGATCGCCGTGGGGGGCTCTTCCGGGGTCTCGGCGGTCGGGCTGGGCGGCACGCTCACCGCGGGCGGAGGCGGCACGAACATCCTTGGTACCCGGATGGATCGGGCGATCGACGCTACCTCCGGAAAGCTCACCGCCATTCGCTCGACAAATGCCGCACGGGCCGCATCATCGGGAGCGCTCGCCGAGGCCTTCGCGACCCGCAGCGCCGACCAGAGCTCGTAGTACCAGGCGGAGAGGGAGGCATGCGCTTCCAGCAGGTCACGAATGGTATCCTCGGAAACGATGATGTTCTTGCCCATGGGCGAGAGGATACATGACCGAGCGGCGCATCCCACCTGGTTCGAACGGCTCAAGCCCCGGCGTCACGACGTCGGGCGGCGCCGTGGCGCTCGCGGAGATCGGCGCTCACCACGGCGCCGGATCGCCGGGCGACGCCCCCGCGCCGCTGCGGATCATCTCCTATAACGTCCGCTATTTCGGCCACGGCACGCGGGGCATCGCCTCCACGAGCGCCGCGATCACCCGGATTGCGACGACGCTCTCGCGGCTGTCGCCGCTGCCCGATCTCGTGTGCCTCCAGGAGGTGGAGACCCAGTCGCTGCGCTCCTCGACGATGAACCCGCGGTGGCATCCGGAGGAGACGCAGCTCGACCGCCTGATGACCGAGCTGCACGCGGCGCTCTCGCGGGCAGAGCGGCGCGAGCGCTTCGTCGCTTACTACTTCCCCGCGCACACCTACCGGCTCACCGCGCGGACGAACATCTACACGACGGGGCTCGCGGTCATCGCGCGCGACACGTTCCGCATCGGACATCACAACGCGGAGCGCCCGCACGACATTACCCATCGGCGGCGGGTGAGGCGCCTGAAGCAGACGCGCATCTGTGCGCACGTGTCGTTCGAGCACGAGAGCGGGCAGAGCTTTGATGTGTTCAACACCCACCTCAGCCTGCCGAGCGTGTTCGCGCGGGAGTTCTGGACGGGCGAGGCGCGGATGGGGTTCGGGCCGAACCAGCTCGAGGAGGCGAAGGTGCTCGCCGATTTCGTCCGCCGCGAACGCCGGAGCGACAACTTCATCGTGGTGGGCGACTTCAACTCGCTGCCGGGCTCGCCGGTCGACCGCTTCCTGCGCGAGGAAGGCGGCTTCGTGGACGCGTTCGCCAAGGTCCGCTGCCTGTCCGAGATCGAGGCGCGGGCGTTCCCGACGGCCGGCTTCATGAACCTGCGCATGCACCTCGACCACGTGTATTCGTCGGAGCGCCTCGAGTGGCTCGACTTCGCGGGCACGCACCCGTTCGGGCACAAGGGCGCGTTCGCCGGGCTGTCCGATCACGTCCCGCTGATCGCCCGCTGCCGGCTGCCGGGCTCGTCCGGCTGACCTCGGCCCCGGGCGGCGGCGGGGCGCGCGCGCCGGGCGCTCACCCTGGCAGCCAGAGCAGATCATCCATGATGGGCTCGAGGCACGCGGAGATCTGGAGCCCGATCTCGCCGCCGCACGCGAGCTTGCCGAAGCAGGCGCGGACCTGCTGCCGCCCGCGGCTGTTCATCGCGCCGATCGCCCGCTCGAGCTGCGGCCCGAGCCCGTCTTCCAGGCTCTGCCGGCAGGTGTCGTAATCGACGTCCCCGCACCCGGCGACGCGACCGCAGAGGACGGCCATGAACGGCGCGAGATCGGCGTGAGGCAGCGTGGTGGCCGTCATCGCCTCGGAGCCGCAGCGGCTCACCTCGGCGGCGTACTCGGGGGTGAAGGGGTCGCCTTCGAACCGCTGGAGCGCCGCGAGCGAGCACTCCGAGGTCGCGCGGAGCATCCTCGGCGAGGCCATCGTCGTGTGCCGGGTGCACTCGTCGAACTTGGGCCAGCTCCTGGCCTGGCTGGTGGCCCGCTGGTAGAGCGCGTCGAGGTACTCGCACCACGCGCGCTGGGCCTCGCGCTGCTCGCGCTGCTCGCCGCCCGCCTTCCGGGCGTCGGCCGCCTCGGGCGCGGGTCGCGTGGGCGCGTTGCTCGCGGCCGCCGCCGGGGGCGGCGGCGTCGACCCGCCGCACCCCAGGGCGAGGGCCAGGGAGCCCAGCGAGGCGGCGCCGAGCGGGGCGAGGGCGGCGCGAACGCTGCGACCACGGACTTTGCCTTTCACGAGAGCCTCCCTTCGTCGAGCAGGCTGCGGAGCAGCCCCGCATGACCCGCCATGCGCGTGCAGAACCGGATCAGCGACGGGGAACGTGCACAGCCCAGGCCACGCGCGTGCCCGGCCGCGGCAGCGTCGGTCGGGCGGCGCCCTCGGGCGCGGCGTCCCCCCGGGAGCAGCGGCGCGCGGGGGGCCCCGGGAGCGGCGGCGCGCGGGGGGCCCCGGGAGCGGCGGCGCGCGGCGGTGGAGCGGGCGGTGCGGCTCGGCGGGGTCAGAGGATGGACCGGCAGCCCGGGCGCTGCCCGACGAGCAGCTTGAGCTTGAAGAGCGCGCCGATCTGCCCGCGATCCATGGCGATGCGCGGGAAATTCAGGGGGTCGAAGGACGAGAGCATGCAGAGCCCGGAGTTGTTGGTGAAGCCGAGCTCGAAGCCGGCCTCGTGCACGGCGCGGTGGAACGCGCCGGACAGGCGGTATCCGACGGGGTACGCGACCGCGTGCACGGCGTCGTCCAGGGCCTCGGTGAGCACGCGGCGGGAGCGCGCGAGATCGCGCGCGGCCTCGTCGGGCGACAGCGTCTGGAGGACGCGATGGCTGTGCGAGTGCGACTGCACATCCATGCCTGCCCGCCGCAGCGCCCTGATCTGCCTCCAGTCCATGATCGTCCTCGCCGCGAGCGCGCGCTCCTCGCCGAGATCGATCGACACCCCCGTGGCGCGCTCGATCTCGTCCCACATGCGGCCGATGTCGAGGCCGGAGGTGCGCTTGATGGTCCGGCAGACGAGCGCCGCGGCGGCGATCGGATCGCGCGCCGGCTCGAGCACGAGCATCGCGGGGTAGGAGAGCTCGACGCGCGCTCGCCGGCACCGGTGCATGAGGAGCGCGACGCGATCCCACCAGAAGAGGCGCCCCCTGTCGGGGTACTCGGTGGCGATGAAGAACGTGGCCGCGACCCCTGCCCGCTCCAGCAGGGGCAGCGCGACGTCGTGGTTGTCGCGGTAGCCGTCGTCGAACGCGACCATGACGGGGTTCGGCGGCAGCTTCCGCCCCTTCGTGAACAGCCGCACGTCCCGGAGCGAGACCACCGTGCAGTGGGTCTTGATGACCGCGAGCTGCTCCTCGAACTCGCGCGCGCTCACATCGGCGACGCCTGGATCGAGCTCGGCCACATCCGAGAGCTCCGCGATGCGGTGGTAGGTGAACACGGACAGCACGGGCAGCCGCAGCTTCGCGCGCAGCCACAGGAAACGATCCAGGAGCCCGAGCGTGTCCAGGGCGCCGGCGACCAGCGCGCGGCGACCGCACGGCACGACCCTCCGAATCCACGTCAGTGGATGGGTGACGAAGCGCACAAATGTATTCCAGCACACAAACGCGAGGTGTGCCCGCGCCTGGAGCGGATTCGGCAGGAATGCTCGCTGCATCGCGGGGCCGGGGTGGACCGCCGGGCGGGAGCGCGCTCCGGCTGGAGGCGATCCCGCTACACTGGGAGTCAATGTTCTCGACGGATGCGCCACAACCGGCATCGGAGGAGGCCCGTCCGTCGAAGCCGCTCTCGCCGCTCGGGGCGATGGGGGTCGCGCTCTCGACGGCGGCGCTCGTGTTCACGCTGGGCGTCTACACGGTCGAGGAAGGGTTGTCCGCGCGGACGGCACGGAGCCGCGAAGTTCCCCCGGCGAGCGCGGCGGTCACCGGTTTTGCGCGTTTCGCCGTCGCGGCCTCGCTGCGGGCGGCCGTCCCGGTGCAACCGGGGGCCTCCCCCTCGGCGAGCGCGATCGACGACGCCGCGGGTCCGGCTCGGCCCATGCCTCCGCCGGCGCCGAGCGCCGAGGCCGCGTCGCCTCCGCCGGCGCCGACACCGAGCGCCGAGTCCGCGCCGCCTCCGCCGACACCGAGCGCCGAGGCCGCGCCGCCTCCGCCGACACCGAGCGCCGAGTCCGCGCCGCCGCCGAAGCCGAGCGCCGAGTCCGCGCCGCCGCCGAAGCCGAGCGCTCCGCGGATCCCGCGGCGCGGTCACGGCATGCTCCAGCTCAACACCGCTCAGAACGCAACCGTCTACGTCACGGGGGTGGCGGTGGGACCCAGCAACCAGCCGATCGAGGTCCGCTGCGGGCGCTTCTTCGTGCGGCTCGGCGAGCCGACGCGCCACGGCACGCGCTGGCTCGCCGAGGGCAGGACCGTCGTCGTCAAGTGCGGGGAGCTGACCGAGGTGAGCTTCTGAGGTCGTCCACGCCGCCCTCGGCGGAAGCGAGGACGAGGCAGGTGACCGATGCAACCCCCGCGCCGAGGAGCGCATCGTGGCACGCCGCGAGCGTGGCCCCCGTGGTGGCCACGTCGTCGACGAGCGCGATCCGTCGGCCCAGGACGCGCTCCGGCGCGCGGACGCGGAACGCGCCTGCCACGTTCTGCAGGCGGAGCTCGCGCGGAAGCTGCGCCTGCTGCGCCGTGGAACGGACGCGGCAGAGCGCCCGCGGAGCGAGCTTCGCGCCGAGCCCGCTGGCGATGTGCGCGGCCAGCAAGGCCGCCTGGTTGTAGCCGCGCTCAGCGAGGCGGCGCGGATGGAGCGGCACCGGAACGACGACGTCCGCGCCCACGCCCGCCTCGCGCGCCGCGCAGAGCAGCAGCCGGCCGAGCGGCCGTGCGAGATCCGGCCGATCTCCGTACTTGAAGCGCCGGATTCCGTCCGCCAGCGCCCCGGCGAATGGAGCGAACGCGACGAGCGCGACGTCCGTGGCGGAGCTCGATCCGATCGCCCCTCGCGGCAGGCACCCAGCGCGAGCAGGGCGCCAGGGCGCGACCGTCCGCGCGCAACCGGCGCAGAACACGGCGGCCTCCGCGAGGAAGGCATCGCAGCCGGCGCATGCCGGCGGGCTGAGCGCGCGCGCAGCAGCGGCGGCGAGGGCGCGGAGTGCAGCGGCGAGGGTGCGGCACGCGATCATGGGTGACGATCGCGCTCGTCGTCGAGAGCGGGCGCGCGGTTGCGCTGGAGGACGAAAGAATATCTCTTTGGAAAGGACGCGCGGTACGATCCCGATGTTGTGGATCACGTCTTGAAGCTCCGGCGCTCCCACGGCGCTTGCTCTCGGAGGAGGGGCCCCCGATGAGCGCGTGGAGATGGACGGACGAGCGCGGCGTCCAGCGGCTCGTGAGCACCGCCGAGCTGCGCACCGCGCTGGCGTCCGGGGTCATCCCGGGCTCCACGCTGGTGTGGCGCCAGGGCATGAAGGCGTGGGCGCCGGCGTCCCGGCTCCCGGAGCTCGCGGACGCTGCCCAGGTCGGGCACACGAAGAAGGCGGGCGCCAGGGCGCCCGGCGCGCCGGAAGCGGGCGCCAAGGCGCCCGGCGCGCCGGAAGCAGGCGCCAGGGCGCCCGGGGAGCCGGCGCCTCCCATGAGTCGAGAGGCCGCGCGCGAGAGCAGCGCGGTGGAGCTGGAGGTCGAGCTCGTCGAGGATCTGGGCGCGGCCCGCGCGCGCAGCGGCCCGACCCCGGCGAACCGCCCCGCCAACGAGCGAAGGCCGGCGGCGCGCGCCGGCCGGGCAGAGACGCGGCCGCCGCCTCCGCCGCCGCGCAAGCGCGAGCCCATGGCGACGCTCGCGGGCGTCGAGGCGCCGGCGAGCACCCCGGTGAGCGGACAGGGCGCGCCGATCGTGGTGCCCTCGGCGGGCGGGAGCTTCGACGCAGGGGTCGCCCGCGCGATCACGCAGCTACCCCGTTACGGCGGGCCACAGGCGGGCCACGAGGAGGCGGCCGCGATCCCCCGCGCGCCGAAGGTCCCCTCGGCGTCGGAAGGCGACGCCGGCCCGACCGGCGCTGCACCCCAGGCGGCGCCGCAGGACAGCGAGCGGGGCGGCACGGCGGGCGCGGCCGCGCCGCCTGCCGGCGCATCGCTCTCCACGGCGCCGCCAGCGCCGACCAGCTCCAGCCGCGGCGTGAAAGGGCCGGTGCGCGCAGCGGGTCGCTCGGTGCCGCCGCCGCCGGTCCCGGTCCGGTTCCCCGCGGTTCCAGCGAAGAGACCCGTCCGCACAGGGGCACAGGCGCCCGGTGCGCCGGCCCCGGCGGCCGCCGGCGCGAGGGCTCTCATCCGCCTTGGCGCGCTCCCCGCCCCGCCGCCGCGCCCCCCTGCGGAGCCGCCGCGCGCGGCCCAGCCGGCGGCGGCGAACGCCGCGACGTCAGCCGACGCCGCGCCCGCCTCGAGCGCTGCGGACACAGCAACCGCGACCCCTGCGCCGCGCCCTTCAGGCGCCGCGGCCCCTGCCGGCGGCCCCCTGCCCCGCAGCGCAGCCGCCGCGACGATGAACGTCGCGACGGCGAACGTTGCGACGGCGAACCTTGCGACGGCGAACCTTGCGACGGCGAACGTTGCCGCGGCGAACGCCGCGACGGCGAACGCCGGCGAGTCGCCCTCCGCCGCGAGCGACGCCCCTCCGGCATCTGTCGCCGCACCGGGCAGCGACGCCAGGGAGCCCGCCGCGGGGCCCGTGCCGAGCGACACGAAGCGCTCGCCCCTGCCCGTCGAAACGCCGGAGGGGCGCCGCGAGTACGCGACGATCCCCTCGGCCGGCGTCAGCCCAGGCTCGCCGCAGGGGCGAAAGGCCCCGCGCTCCTGGGCGGGCTGGCCGCCCGGATCGCAGGCTGCGCAGCCCAGCGCCGCCGCCGACGCGCCCCAGCAGACGAGCGCGCTCGCGGACCGCAACGCGGTCCCGGCGTCGCCCGCCGGCGCCGCGGCGCCCGATCCGCGGGATCCTGCGCGGCGCGCCCCCCCGCCTCGCGCAGGCGGACCGCGCGCGCCCTCGCAGGCCGGCCTCGCGCTGCTCTCCACGCCGGTGTCCGTGCCCGCCTCGTCGCTCCTCGGCCTCGGCGGGGTCGCCGTGCTCCTCATCGTCGGCGCCTTCTTCGCGGGCCGTCGCTCCGTCGCCAGCGCCCAGCGCGCGCCCGTCGAGACGGCGCGCAACGCGCTCGGCGCCGCGCAGGGCGTCGCGCGCGCCGCGCTCCCCGCCCCGCCGAAGCCCTGCTGGGTCGCCCGCCAGCCCCAGCGATGGGCGCCGCTCGTGGCCAAGCGCGTCCCGTTCGAGGTCACGACCACCCGGGAGGGCAAGCTCGTGGTCGGTTACGCCCGGAGCTCGATGGAGGCCGTCGGCCTCGAGATCGATCCCGCGACCGGGAAGCGGAGTGAGCGGTTCTCGAACAAGGAGGCCGCCGCCATCGTGAGCATCTCGCCCGTCGAGGACAGGTTCAGCGTGCTCACGGCGGCGCAGCGGTCCATCCGCTCCCCGGTCCACGTCCCGGGGCCCAGGCCGTTCGTCCTCGGCCTCGCGGACGGCGCGGTGGTGGCGGCCGACAGCCCCGAGGCCGCGCCCTCCCGGCTGTGGCCGGTGCAAGGAGACGAGGCGCTCGAGGCGCCGCGCGCGCTCGCCGCCGGCCCGGCGGGTTACGCGGTCACGTTCCGCCGCGAGCGCGCCGTCTGGGCGGGCTGGCTCGACGCCCAGCGCAGGCCCGTCGGCGAGCTCGCCCGGGTGCTCGGCTCCGGGGGCGCGGTGGGCAAGCCGTCGCTCGGCTGGAACGGGCGCGAGCTCGCCGTCGTCTTCGCCGACAGGCCGGCGGAGGGGCGATGGGAGATCCGCGCCGGCCGGGCCGCTTCGGGCTCCGTTCCCGGGTCGACCGAGGTGATCCCGCTGCCGACCGGCGGCCCCGGCGGCGACGCGTTCGCGCCGGACATCGCGGGGCTCGGCGACGGCCGCTGGCTCCTCGTGTGGACCGAGGGCCCGCCGGGGAGCCGCGCCATGCGCGCGCAGACCCTGGCCGGGAGCTTCGCCCCGATCGGGGACCCGATCGCGCTGTCGCCGCCGGCCGGGAACTTCGGGCAGGGCGTGCTCGCCGTCTCGCCGCGAACAGGCCACGTGGGCGTGGTGTTCCTCTCGAAGCCCGCCGCGACCTACGAGCTCTGGGGGGTCGTGCTTCAATGTGGATGACGGGCGCGTCGTCCCGCGCGCGCAGGCTCCGCCTCGCCGCGCTCGCGCTGGTGCTCGGCGCGCTGCACGCGCCGCTGCTCGGCGGGTGCGCCCCGCGCACCTCGCAGCTCGAGCAGGGGCGCGCCCTGCGCACGGGCAAGCCGCCCTACGACGAGCTCTTCGAGGCCGCGCGCGCGCTCCGCGAGGCGTCGCTCGAGGCAGAGCGGCGCGCGGGCGAGGCGCGCGCCGAGCTCGCGCGCGCGCTGGGGGTCGCGCCGCCCGCGGCCCGCGACGCGGCGATCGAAGCGGCCCGCGCGCGCGCCGAGGAGCTCCGCGCGTCGGGCGTGCGGCTCCACGTCGAGCTCGTGCCGGAGGCGCGGATCGTGCGCGCGCGGCGCGGGCGCCGGCTCGGCGCCGAGGACCGGCGCGTCGTCGAGGCGATGGAGGCGTCGTTGCAGCGCGCGCTCGCGGCGTCGCGGCAGCTCGGCGAGCTCGCGAAGCGGGCTGCGGAGCTCGAGCGGCAGCGGGCGGCGCTGGCCGCAGGGTCGACCGAGGCGCTGGCGAACGACCCGAGGCGCCGCGAGGTGGAGCGCGAGCTCGAGGCCGCCGAGCGCGTCCTCGCGGAGGCCGGCGCGCTCGCCGATCGGCACGCCGGCAGCGCGTCGAAGCTCGCGCTCGACCTCGTCCTCGCGATCGACGCGGGCGCCCACCCGACGCGACGAGGCGCGGCGAGCCGGCCTCCTCCGAGGCGCCCCGCAGGAACGGCGAAAGCGCCGCCGCGGCGCGGGAGCGGCAGAGCGCCCACACCCAGGCGGGATCCGTCGCCGAAAGAGCCGCCGTCGCCGAAAGAGCCGCCGTCGCCACCGCAGTCGCCCGGGGTGGACGACTTCGATCCCTGACGACGTCGAAGCCCTGACGACGACGACGTCGATGCCCTGACGACGTCGCGGCCCGTGGGCTCGTCCGTCCAGGCGCGGGCGCGCTCGGCGAGGTGCAGCGCGGGCTCCTTCCCCACTTGTCCGGGGAGCGCCGGGACGCCTATCCTCCGCGAGCGGCGCAAGGAGCGCGGCCCCGCAGAACGCCGCGCGAACCGCCGCGTCCTGCCGTCCGACGACCCCGCGCTCCGGCCCCTCACAGATGATCCGATCCCTGCCGTTCGTCTCCATCGCCCTGGGATCGACGCTCCTCGCGCTCGCGCCCCGGCGGGCGGGGGCGCAGGTGCCGCCGCAGTCGGAGGCCGTGAACCTCGGCGGGTTCGCGTTCCGCCCCTCGGTGGAGCTCCGGCTCCGGGGCGAGCTCCGCCGGTACCCCGTGGACACGGGCGGCGATGTCCACAGCTCGAACGCGGTGCTCGCGGAGGGCTTCGGGGGCGCGCTGCCGCCGCTCCTCGACACCGGGGAGGTGGTCAGGACCCAGTGGTTCTTCGCCCAGCGCGCCCGCCTCGGGCTCACCGTCGAGCGCGGGCCCCTCACGGGCGTCCTCACGCTGCAGGACGCGCGGCTCTGGGGGAGCGACGGCGCCATCTACGTTGGGGCGGGCGAGCCGTCGCTCCCGGACACGGCGCCTCACGAGGCGTACATCGACCTGCACACGCGCGCGGGGCGCCGCGCCTTCATCCGGCTGGGCCGGCAGCGCATCGCGTGGGGGGATGGTCGCCTGATCGGGGCGAACGACGAGGCGCTCACCGCGCGCTCGCTCGACGGGGTGCGCGCCGGCGTGCAGCTCGGCAACGTCGACGTCGAGGCGATGGCCGTGATCCTCGCTGCGCCGGGGGGCGCGCCGCCCGAGGTGACCGGCACGCGCAAGCCCATCTCCGCCGGGACAGGGACCCAGCTCTACGGGCTGAACGCGATCTGGCACATCGCCCCGCTGCTCCACGTCGAGGCCACGGCGCTCGCGCGCATCGCCCGGGAGCCGCGCCCGAGCTGGCTCACGCCGGGGGACACCGTCGTCCTCGACGCGCGCATCTCCGGCGACCAGCGCGGCTTTCGCTACGCGCTCGAGGGGGCGTACGAGCTCGGTCGCATCGCCACGTTCACGACCGACCGCCCCCTCGGCGCGTTCGCGGCCGCGGCCCGGGCGGAGCTCGAGACCGCTCTCCCCGGCCGCCTCACCTTCCGCGCCCGCGGCGCCTACGCGACCGGCGACGACGGCCCGCTCGAGGACGGCGAGACGCAGCGGCGCTTCGATCCGATCCTGCCCGACGCGCAGGACAACCACGGCCCCATGGGGCTCTACGGTTGGTCCAATGTGATCGAGGCGGGCGGCGGCGTCGGCGCCTCCCCCTGGGAAGCGCTGACCGTCGCGGCCGGGTACACGTTCGTCGGGCTCGCGTCCCCCGGGGGCAGGTGGGTGACCGCGCGCCTCCTCCCGGTCGGCGCCGCCCCCGACAACGACAGCCGGGCGCTGGGCCACGAGATCGATCTCTCGCTCGCCCTGCACCCGTGGGAGCCGCTGCGCATCGCGCTCGGCTACGGCATGTTCCTCTTCGGCGAGGGCGCCCAGGCGATCGTCACCCGCGCGAACCGCGCCCACGACGGCGGCCACCCGGCGGATCTCCAGCACTGGGTGTTCCTGCAGACGACCCTGAGCGCCCCCTGAGGGCGCGCGGGGACGCAGCGTGAGGGCGCGCGGCAGGCGCCGCGCGCTCCGGGATCAGGTGCTGGGGGCGGGCTTCGGCGTGCCGAAGATGCTGGCCGCGCGGCGCTTCTCCTTCGCGGCCCGATCGCGATCGCTGTAGCTCGGGATCACGACGCGCTGGCGCTGCGGCAGCTCGCGGCCCGAGACGATGGCGTCGACCTCCTCGGCGTCCAGCGTCTCGCGCTCGAGGAGCGCCGTGGCGAGCCGCTCGAGGATCTCGCGGTTGTCCGTGAGCAGCCGCCGCGCCTCGGCGTGGGAGTCGAGGATGAACCGCCGCACCTCATCGTCGATCTGGTTGGCGATCGTCTCCGAGTAGTCGCGGCGCCGGCTGGTGAAGTCGCGCCCGAGGAACACGCTCTCCTCGTCCGTGCCGTACGAGATCGGCCCGATGACGTCGCTCATGCCGAACTCGGTCACCATGCGGCGCGCGAGGTTCGACGCCTGCTTGATGTCGTTGCCCGCGCCCGTCGTGAACTGGCCGAAGACGATCTCCTCCGCCACGCGGCCGCCCATCAGCACCGAGAGCCGCGCCTTGGCGAAGTCGCGTGACATGCTGAGCCGGTCCTCCTTCGGCAGCTGCTGCGTGAGGCCCAGCGCCGGCCCGCGCGGGATGATCGTCACCTTGTGGACCGGATCCGAGAACTTCTCCAGAAGCTTCGCGACCAGCGCGTGCCCGGCCTCGTGGTACGCCGTGGTCCGCCGCTCCTCGTCGCTGATGACCATGCTGCGGCGCTCGGCGCCCATCAGCACCTTGTCCTTGGCCATCTCGAAGTCGACCATCGAGACGACGTCCTTGTCCTGACGCGCCGCGAGCAGGGCCGCCTCGTTGACCAGGTTCTCGATGTCGGCGCCGACGAAGCCGGGCGTGCCGCGCGCCAGGACCTCCATGTCGACGTCGGTGCCGAGCGGCACCTTCTTCGTGTGGACCCGGAGGATGCCCTCGCGGCCGCGCACGTCGGGCCGGTTCACGACGATGCGCCGATCGAACCGGCCGGGCCGCAGGATCGCGGGGTCGAGGACGTCGGGGCGGTTCGTCGCCGCCACGATGATCACGCCCTCGTTCGACTCGAAGCCGTCCATCTCCACGAGCAGCTGGTTCAGCGTCTGCTCCCGCTCGTCGTGCCCGCCGCCGAGGCCCGCGCCGCGGTGGCGGCCGACCGCGTCGATCTCGTCGATGAAGATGATGCACGGCGCGTGCTTCTTGCCCTGCTCGAACAGGTCGCGCACCCGGCTCGCGCCGACGCCGACGAACATCTCGACGAAGTCCGAGCCGGAGATCGAGAAGAAGGGCACCCCCGCCTCGCCGGCGATCGCGCGCGCGAGGAGCGTCTTGCCCGTCCCGGGGGGGCCCATCATGAGCACGCCCTTCGGGATCCTGCCGCCGAGCTTCTGGAACTTCTTCGGGTCCTTGAGGAACGCGATGATCTCCTCGAGCTCGTCCTTCGCCTCGTCGATGCCGGCGACGTCGGCGAACGTCACCTTGTTCTGCGCCTCGCTGAGCAGCCGGGCGCGCGACTTGCCGAAGCTCATCGCCTTGCCCCCGCCGGCCTGCAGCTGGCGCATGAACAGGTAGAACATCACGAGCAGGAAGACCATCGGCAGGATCGTCACGATGGCCCCGGACCAGAACGGCGAGCTGTCTTCCTTCTCGAAGCTCACCGCGACCTTGTTGTCGACGAGCACCTTCGTGATCTCGTCGGCGTTGTCAGGCCCGATCGTGACCTTCTTGGTCTTCGAACCGCTCTTCGGATCCTTGACCCAGAAGGTGTACTCGCGGTCCTTGATCGTGACCGACTCGACGTGCGGTTCCTGGTCCTTGGCCTCGACCTGGACCTGGCCCATGAACTCGCTGAACGCGACCTGCGTGGCGGGTGGGCGATCCGGATTCAGGAACTGCCAGATCGCCAAGAACATCATGATCAGCAGAACCCAGAGCAGCAGCGTCTTGTGCGATTGCTTCACGAGGACCCTCTAGACTCGCACGGCGAGCCGGCGTGTACCGAAATTGTACGCGTGTTCTAGTCAGCATGCCACCCGTGAGCTCGGCCGTCGACCGCGGGCCTCCCGCGGCGACACTGCGGAAAAAGGGGGATCTCGGCGGGGGTCGCGGGTGGGGTGCATGCGGTCAGGCCCCGCGACGTACAGACTCGTCCTCGATAAGCACGCTGGACTCCTCTGGAAACCCCACGGCGATCTCTCTGCCACCGCGGACCCGGACGCGCAGCGGGCGCCCGAGCTTGCGGGCGCGCTCGATCGCCAGTCGCTGCGCTCGACCGAGCGGCATCGAGAGCGATTTCTCGCCGTCGAGGACGGCCGCATCGCCGCCCGGGGGCGGCTCGCGCCCGACGGCGAGCATGTCCGAGAGCGCGCACAGGTGCTCGACGATCGCCGGCGAGAGGTCCTCGAGGAGCGGGAGGAGCTCGCGGCGGACCCGGACGCGCGCGAAGCGGGGATCCGCGTTGCTCGGATCTTCCGCGAACGCCAGCCGGTGCCGGCCGAGGTGGGCCAGCACGTCGGCGCGGCGGGCCAGGAGCAGGGGGCGGATGAGCTCGATGGCCGCATTCGAGCCCGGCGCCGCGCCGTCGCGCGCCGGGCCCGCGGCGTCGACCGGGAGCGGCGCGCGCGGCGGCAGGACCGCGAGCCCCCGCGGCCCCGCGCCCCGGAGCAGGCGCAGCAGCACCGTCTCGGCCCGGTCGTCGGCGGTGTGACCGGTCGCGATCGCGCGGGCGCCGCGCGCCGCCGCGGCCGAAGCGAGCGCGGCGAACCGGGCGGCGCGCGCCCTGGCCTGGAGGTTCGCGCCGGGCGCGACGTCCACGCGCGTGGTCGAGAACGGGACGCCGAGCCGCGCGGCCAGGTCGCGCGCCAGCGAGAGCTCGCACGCGGCCGCGGCGCGGAGCCCGTGATCGACGCCGTGCGCCACGACCTCGTGGCCGATCCGCCGCCGGAGCAGCGCGAGCACGTGCAGGAGCGCGCTCGAGTCGGGGCCGCCCGAGCAGGCGCAGAGCACCACGTCCCCGCGGGCGAGCAGGCGCTCGTCCCGGATCAGCCGCTCGGCGAGGCGGATCAGCGACGGGGGGTGCGATCGGCCCCGCCTGGGCGGCGGGGGCGGTCCGGGCCGAGGGCTCATCGCAGCTCGAACGCCTTGCAGAAGACGATCTCGTCGCGGCCGTCGAGCGACGGGCTCACGTGGGGCGCGATCGGGTAGCCGAGCGCGCAGCGCGCGTGCGCGCCGCCGGGCTCGTCGCGATCGGGCTCTCCCAGGCCGCTCGGATCGAACGAGGCACAGTCGGGGCAGGCGAACACGAGGCGGAAGCGCCGCGCCTCCTCGCGGAGGCGATCGTCGAGCGGGTGGATCATCGGACGGAGGAGCGTAGCGCAGCCGCGAGGCCGTGGCCCCGGGCGGAGGCGGGGGCGCCCGCCTCGGCGGAGGTCGCCGGAGCGGACGGACGGGTCAGCGGGCCGCCCGGCGCGACCGGGAGAGGCGGACGATCGACTCGATGTGGCTGGTCTGCGGGAAGAGCTCGACCACCTCGACGTCCGTGATCTCGAAGCCGCCGCGCACGAGGACGCCGAGGTCGCGCGCCAGGGTGGCCGGGTCGCACGAGACGTAGACGACCACGCGCGCGCTCGAGGCCGCGATCGCGCGCGCCGCGCCGGGCGCCCCGCCGCGCGGGGGATCGAGCACCACGACGTCGGTGCGCGCCGGGATCGGCGCCTGGTCCGCGTCGGCCTCGACCGCCTTGCCGGCGAGGCCGCGGCCCCCGAGGTTCTGGCGCAGGCAGGCGACCGCCTCGGCCGCGAGCTCCACCGCCGTGAACGACGCGGGGGCCGCCGCCTCCAGGGCTGCGCCCTCGGCGGCCGCGGTGGTCGCGGCCACGGCGCTCGCGGCCCCCTCGCCGGTCGCGGCGAGCGCGGCGGCCGGCGCGGCGCCGCGCGCGAGGAGCACCGAGAGCGTCCCGCTCCCGGCGAACAGCTCGAGGACGTGCGGCGGCCGCGACGAGCCGAGGTGCGCCAGCGCGGCGGCGCGGCGGGCGAGGACGGCGGCGCCCTCCTCGGACGGCTGGCCGAAGCCGCCCGGCGCGAGGCGCAGCGGCAGGCCGTCCGCGCCCAGGATCACCGGCCGCGGATCGCCGAACGACGCGGCCTCGCGCGCGCCGTCGAGCGTCACTCGAGCGCCGGCCCACGCGCCGCCGCACGTGCGCTCGTCGAGCCGCTGCCACACGGCCGGCGGGAGCTGGCCGCGCCACAGGAGCTCGACCACGGGGCGGCCCGAGGCCCCCCGCGCGAGCAGGATGTCGCCCTCCCCGGCGGCCCCGCGGAGCAGGCCCGGCAGGTCGCCGACGACCGGCGCGATCTCGTCGCCCAGCACCAGGCAGCGGTCGATCGCCACCACGGCGTGCGTCCTCGGCGCGCGATAGCCCACGCGCACCTCGCCGCGCTCCGCGCGCGCGAGCAGCCGCGCCCGCGACCGGTAGCCGAGCGGGCGGGGCGCTGGATGGACGCGCACGGACGGCAGCGCGGAGAGGGAGGTCGCCCGCGCGATCGCCTGCCGGACGATCCGCTCGTGCGCCGCCTGCTGCGCCTCGACGCGGACGTGCATCCAGTCGCAGCCGCCGCAGGCGTCCGCGAAGCGGCAGGGCGGCGGGATGCGGTCCTCGCTCGGCGAGAGCACGCGGAGGAGCTTGCCCCGCGCCGGGCGCGCGCTCCGGTCGAGCTCGACCTCGACGAGGTCCCCCGGCGCCGTCGCGGGGACGAACACGACCTCGCCCGAGAGCCGGCCGACCCCGGCGCCGCCCGCGGCGAGCTCCTCGATGCGCAGCTCGATCCGCTCGGCGGCGCGGGGCCGCGCCCTTGCGCCGCTCGAGCGGCGGTGAACAGCCTTCATCCCGGCATCGTAACGCGCCGGAGGCTCGCTGGGCCGGGGTGGCCAGGGCGACGCGCCACCTTCCGCGCGGGGTCTCCGTGAGCGCCGAGACGCGACGGGCCGAGCGGGCAAGCGCCGAGACGCGACGGGCCGAGCGGGCGAGCGCCGAGACGCGACGGGCCGAGCGGGCGAGCGCCGAGACGCGACGGGCCGAGCGGGCTCGGCGCGATCTGGGCCGGCGCGGGGGCGGCGCCAGTCCCGTGGACCGGCGGGGGCGGCGCGGTCCTCGTCTTCATGTAGATCAGCGCGCCGATGCCGACGACGCAGAGCGCGGTGAGCGCGATGACGGCGACGAGCGCGATCGTGTTCCTGCGCTGCCCGAGCTCCACGGCGTCCTGCGTGGCGGCCCAGATCGCCGCCGGATCGGGGCGCGGCAGGGAGAGCGCGGTCTCGATCTGGGACTGCAGAGGCTGCGCCGGCGAAGGCGGCGCGAACGGCTGCGCCTGCGCCAGGACCGGCGGCGCGAGCGGAGCGACCCCCGGCGGCGGCGCGGGGCTCGCGACGGGCGGCGGGTGGTCCTGCCCGTTGAACGGGAGCGCGTGGGCGACGGCAGCAGGCCCCTGCGGCCGAGCGCCGGGCGTCGGGGGTTTGCGCGCCAGCGCGGCGGGACGCGCGGGATTCCCGGCGCCGTGGAGCGCCGGGGCCGGCGGCGGGCCGAGGAGCTCACCGCGCGGAACGCCCCCGGCGGGAGCCGGCGCGGGCTCGTCGGCGTCGCGGTCCAGCGGCGCGTACGGGGCCGGCGGGAACGCCGCCGCCGGCGCGGGGCTCGGGCCGGAGAGAGCGGACGGAGGACCCTGGGGCTGGAGCGGAGCGCCGGGCCGCCCCCTCGGGGGTTCGGGCTGCGGGGCGAGATCGAGGGGCAGCGTGGGCGCGGTGCCGGCCGCGGGGCGCATCGCCGGCCGCCCGACGTGGGCCGGCGCCTTCATCGGCTCGACGTGCTCGCGCGTCGCGACGGTCGTCGGGACGTCCTCGTCGTCGTCCATCAGCGACGAGGCGGCCATCTGGCTGGCCGCCGTTCCCCCCGGCGGCATCCGCCCGATGGGCGCCACCCCGCTCGCGGGCGCGGCGTTCGGGCGCACCGTGGGGCGCAGATGCAGATCGGGATCCCGGACGCGGGGCCCCGCGCTCTCGACGGCGACGGGGGCCGGGCTCCGCCCGCGCACCTGCTCGACGTTGATGGTGGAGGTCACCTCCGCCGCCCACGCGAGGTGCGCCTCGCGCTTCTGGATCCGGTCGGCGAAGACCTGCTGCACGAACTGGGCGACCTCCTCGGAGCCGACGAAGATGCCGCTCCGCATCAGGACGTTCTGCAGGGCCCGCGAGAACTCGCGCGCGGTCTGAAAGCGATCCTCCTTGTGCTTGGCGAGCGCCTTCATCACGACGCTCTCCAGCTCGATCGGGTAGTCCGGCACGATCGTGGACGGCGGCGGGACCACGCAGGCCTGCACCTTCTCGAGGGTGTCGAGATCCGTGTCCATCCGGAAGAGCCGCTGGTTCGTCGTGAGCTCCCAGAGCACGACCCCGAGCGCGAACACGTCGGTCGTGCGATCGATCTCGTTGCCGCGCACCTGCTCGGGCGACATGTAGGCCAGCTTACCTTTGAGCGTCCCCGCGCGGGTGGACGACAGCCGATCGGCGACCTTGGCGATCCCGAAGTCGACGACCTTCGTGTAGCCGTCGTAGGTCAGGAACAGGTTGTGCGGCGTCACGTCGCGGTGCACCAGCCCGAGCAGCTGGCCGTTCTTGCCGCGGAGCTCGTGCGCGGCGTGGAGCCCCTCTGCGGCATCGGAGCAGATCCGCGCAGCGAGCTCGGGCGAGATGCGCAGCCGGCGCTCCTCGGCGCGGCGCATCACCTCGCGGAGCGGCTCGCCATGCAGGTACTCCATGGCGATCCAGTAGGTGTTGTCGTCCTTCCCGAGGTCGAAGACCTGCGCGACATTGGCGTGGTTGATGCCCGCCGCGATGCGCGCCTCGTCGAGGAACATGTCGACGAACTGGTCGTCCTCGACCAAATGCGGGTGGATCCGCTTGATCGCGACCCATTTTTGAAACCCGCCCGGGCCATCCATGCGCGCGAGGTGAACGCTCGCCATTCCGCCCACCCCGATCTCGTCGACCACGCGGTAACGGCCCAGGAAGTAGGTCCCTTGCTGCTTGTCGGACTCCTTCGTGCGCGCTTCGGGTGAACTGGTCGACCCGGGGCTTGACGGTCCGCCCATTCGTGTTGCGGGTCGAGGCGGGGGTTGGGGCATGAGCGTCACTACTTTACCGCGAGTTCGTAGCGGGTTGCCATGTCGACTGGGTCGAGGGACCGGGCGGATGGTCAGCTGCAATCCATTCGGAGGCTGAAGGTTCCTGTCCTGACAGGTAGGACAAACCCGGAGCCCTGCCGACGGATGTCCGTCGACCGCGGTCGCGTCCGCCGGCCGAGCTCAGGGGAACGGCTGCCCGGGTTGACCGCGCTCGAAGTAGAAGCGGAAATACCCCGTGACCCGCGAGAGGAGCTCCTCCGGGATGGCGTCCGCGGGCCGCCCGGGCTCGACGTCGCGCGGGTCGCCGACCATGACGTCGAACGTCGCGTCCGTGTACTTGTCGGCCGCGTCGGTCTCGTTCGGATCGCCGCTGAACAGCGCCTGGAACTTGATGGTGCCCCGCACGGCGTAGAGCACGATGTTCTGGTTATGACAGGACCGCTGGAGGTAAAGCGCCATGTGGACGAGCGGCGCGAGCTCCCGCGGCTTCGGCTCCGGCGGGGGCGAGCCGGGCAGCTCCACGCCGTGCGGCAGCGCGACGCTCAGGTCGACGTCGAGCTTCTGGTCGCGGATGACATCGACGTCGTCGACCAGCACCGAGAGGCCGTCCGAGACCTCCTGGAGATCGTTGCCGCGCTGCACCCGGATCTGCAGCGTGGAGCGGTAGGGGACCGCGGCGAAGAAGTCCGGCCGCATGTCGTAGCTGCTGTCCCAGCACGCCTTCGCGCGCAGCTTGGCGCTGTAGACCTCGCCTTCCCCCTGCCCGAGCGAGCAGCCCAGCGAGCACGCGCAGGCGAGGGGCACGAGCAGGCGCGCGATCACGGCAGCGCCTCCGGGCGCAGCGCGGCCGTGATGCGGCCCCCGCCGATCACGCGGTCGCCCCGGTAGACCACGGCCATCTGGCCGGGAGAGACGGCCCGCACCGGGCTCCCGAACCGCGCCACGAAGCGCTCCGCGCCCGTCGCCGGGTCGCGCCGCCGCTCGACGACGCCGGGCGCGGCCTCGTGCCGCGCGCGCACCCGCACCTCGGCGTCCAGGGGGAAGACCGCGTCGTCGCTCCACACCGCGTCGGTGATCTCGGCGCCCGCCGCGTAGAGCTCGGCCTCGTCGCCGAGGCGCACCGCGCCGGACGCCGCGTCGAGGCCCACGACGAACGCCGGGCGGCCCAGCGCGACGCCGATGCCCTTGCGCTGGCCCACCGTGAAGGCGTGCACGCCGCCGTGCGCGCCGACCACGCGGCCGTCCCGATCGACGATGGGGCCGGGCCGGAGCCGGTCCGCGGCGCGCTCGGCCACGAAGGACGCGTAGCGGCCGGACGGGATGAAGCAGAGCTCCTGGCTCTCCCCCTTCTCGGCGCCCGGCAGCCCGCGGGCGATCGCCTCGGCGCGCACCTCGTCCTTCGTCGAGTCGCCGAGCGGGAAGAGGACCCGCGAGAGCTCGTCCGACCGGAGCATGTGCAGGAAATAGCTCTGGTCCTTGTGCCGATCGCGGCCGCGGTAGAGGCGCGCGCGGCCCCCCTCCTCCACGACCCGCGCGTAGTGGCCGGTCGCGACCCACGACACGCCGAGCCGCTCGGCCAGCGGGAACAGCTCCCGGAGCTTGACCGACCGGTTGCAGGCCACGCAGGGGCTCGGCGTCTCGCCCGAGAGGTAGGCGTCGACGAACGGGTCGACGACGTGCTCGCGGAACAGGGCGCGGCGGTCGAACGTGTAGTGCGGGATCCCGAGGTGATCGGCGACCCTGCGGGCGTCGTGCTGATCCTCGGGCGCGCAGCAGCGGCTCTTGACGCTGCCGTCGTCGGGGTAGTCCCAGAGGTGCAGCGTCACGCCGACGACATCGTAGCCAGCATCGCAGAGGCGCGCCGCGGCGACGGAGGAGTCGACGCCACCGCTCATCGCGATGAAGACGCGGGCCCCCGGGGAGGCCCGCTCGCGCAGCCGCGCCACGGCGTCGGCCTCTCGGACAGGAGTTGCCATTTCCGTTCTTATAGCGTGAATCCCGCGCCGCGACCGGGCGCCACGGGCGAACGCGCGCGGCGCCCGGCCGCGGCGTGGACGAACGCGCGGGACGAGGCGGCGAGGCCCGCGATGCTCGGGCCGGCTCGCCGCCATTCACCCTTGGCCACACCCGCGACGCGCGTGTACCGTCTGGCAGATGCCGAGCGGGGTCGTGCTCGTGATCGAGGACGAGGAGTACATCGCGGAGCTGCTCGCCACCGCGATCCGCGAGGCGGGCTACGAGGTGATCTTCTGCAACACCGCGGAGGCCGGGCTCTCGTCCGCGTGCACGATGGAGCCCGAGTGCATCGTCTGCGACATCGGCCTGCCCGACCACGACGGCTACTGGGTCGCGCGCAACGTGCGCACGCAGCCGTCGCGGGTCTCCGTCACGCCCTTCCTGTTCCTCTCCGCGCTGGACGACCAGGAGTCCCGCCTCGAAGGCTTTCACGTGGGCGCGGACGTCTACATGACGAAGCCGTTCCGGGTCAGCGAGGTTGTCGCCCAGATCGGGGCGCTCGTGCAGATGGCGTCGCGCCTGCGGCAGCGGCGGGACAGCCTGATGTCCATCCCGGCCACCCCCGACACGACGGCGATCGAGGGGGATCTCGGCCAGATGTCGATCGCGACCATCCTCACGGTCCTCGAGATGGAGCGGCGTTCGGGCGTGTTCGAGGTCAGGAGCAAGAAGCGGCGCGCGCAGCTCGATATCGCCGAGGGGAGCATCCTCCAGGGGACCGTGGGGGGCACGCCCGTCTCGGCGCTGGCCGCGCTGCGCACCATGCTGGGCTGGAAGGTGGGGCGGTTCGCGTTCACGCCGGACTCCCGCCCAGCGCCGGCAACGCGAAAATCCATCGCCGCCTACCTGCTGGAGGCGACCCGCCTCGAGGACGAGAGCGCCCGCGTCGAGCTCGAGCTCACGCCGTCGCGCCGCCGCCTCGAGCCCCGGCTCGCGACGGCGGCGCTGGGCGGGCCGTCGTCGGTGCTCGACGACGTCGCGCCGCCGTCGTCGCGGGCGGCGCTCCTGCGCCGCGAGGGCAGCGTCACGCCGCGACCGGGGCCCGATCCCGTCGTGGCCGTCGCCGAGGCGGACGCGCCGCCGTCGCTCGAGCTGAACCTCGAGTTCGAGGCCGCGCCCTCCTCCGGCCCGGTGGCGACGCCCCCGACGCTGCGCTCGCTGGCCCGGAGGACGAAGCCGCCGTCGAGCCCGCGCGCCGCCGAGAGCGAGCCGCCCACGGTCCCGCGGGGCCAGCGCCAGCCCCCACCCTCGAGGCCGCCGGGCAGCCTGCCGGCCGCGCCGCCGTCCCCTCCGAGCCGCGACGGCGGCGGCGACGGGCAGAATCCACAGGATCCAGCGGACGTGGGCGCGCCCTCCCGCGGGCCCGCCCCCGTGGCCGCCGGGCCCATGACGGCCGGGCCGGCGAGTGTTGAAGAGCCTTCGCGGACGAGCACGGCGCCGCAACCGCCTCGGCCGGCGCCGGCCAGGCCGCCCCGGCCAGGGCCGAAGAAGCGCTGAAGGCGGACGAACCTGGGCGACGCGGTGCAACTACGCCGGGACGTCCGGGTCGTGATCGCGCAGGTAGCTCAGGTTGACCGCGTTCACGACCGCGTGCGCAAGGAGCGGCCCGACGAGCGACCCCGTCGCCGCGAAGAGCGCGCCGAGCCCCACGCCCACCCCCATGGCCCAGCCGACCCACACCCAGCGGCTCGGGCCGCGCATCTGGTGCGCCAGCCCGAAGAGGATCCCGCTCGGCAGCACGCCGAGCAGCGGCGTCAGCAGCCCGCGAAAGAGCAGCTCCTCGCCCAGGCTCGAGAGGCCGGCCAGCAGCAAAATCTGGCCGAACGTGAGATCCCGCGCGACTGGGCGGAGCTCCGCGTGCAGGCGCCGCGCCCAGGCGAACCGGGCCACCGCGACGCGGGTCATCACGACCAGGCCGGCCGCGAACGTCAGGCCAACCACCGCGCTCATCAGCAGCGCGGCGAGCGGCGGCAGCGAGAGCCACGGGCCCGGATAGCTCCACGGCGAGCCGTCCCGCACCACCAGGACCAGCGCGATCGCGAGCGCCGCGAGCACGAGGTAGCCGGACGCGACGCGCAACGCCGCGTCGGACCGGCCGGTTCGGGCCCATCGCGACCTCATGTCCCATGATGGCACGCCGAAACCGGGCGGTGAAGCGCCGCGCCCCCTCAGGACCCCTGGCCGAGCGCCGGCAACCAGACTACGTGGACGGCCATGCACGCGACCGTGGTCATCTTTCCAGGCTCCAACGCCGACGCCGAAATGATCCATACGCTCCGCGACGTGCTGCAGGTCCGCACCTCCACGGCCTGGCACCGCGACGCCGAGCTCCCCGCAAGCACCGACCTCGTCGCGATCCCCGGCGGGTTCTCCTACGGAGATTACCTGCGCTGCGGCGCCATCGCGCGCACGAGCCCCATCGTCCCGGCCATCCGGCGGCACGCGGAGCGCGGCGGCCTCGTCCTCGGCGTCTGCAACGGGTTCCAGATCCTCACCGAGGCAGGGCTGCTCCCCGGCGCCCTCACCCGCAACGCGCACCTCCGCTTCGAGTGCCGCGACATCTTCGTGACGCCGCGCGCGGAAGGGCCGTTCACGAGCGGCCTGCCCCGGGTGCTCCGCCTGCCCATCGCCCACGCGGAGGGGCGCTACCAGGCCGATCCGGAGACGCTCCGCAGGCTCGTCGCGGACCGCGCCATCGCGCTCCAGTACTGCGACCGCGAGGGGGTGGTCGGCGGCGACGCGAACCCCAACGGATCGGCGATGGATATCGCCGGCATCTACGGCGGGCCCCGGCGCAACGTGCTCGGGCTGATGCCCCACCCGGAGCGGATGAGCCAGCCCTTCCAGGGCTGCGCGGACGGGCGCGCGATCTTCGACGCCGTGCTGCGTCACGCGCACGCCGGCCGCTCCGCCTCCGCCGCCGCGAGCGCGCCGTGAGCCAGGTCCCGCCCGGCGCCGCCCGCTGCCGCGTGTGCGCCGCGACGCTCGCGCCGGGGAGCGCGAGCTGCCCCCGGTGCGGCGCCGATCAGGGCGGCGAGACCTGCCCGCACTGCGACGCCGTGGCCGGCGTCTCCCCGCACCCCGAGCTGCGCTTCCGGTGCGACGTCTGCGGCGGCCCGCGCATCCCGGTCACCGACGCCCGCATCCGGCGATCCGGCCGCGAGGTGCCGCTGCTCCAGCAGGCGCGCGCCGCGGCCTCCGCGCGCGCCGGCTGGCGCGCCGCCGGCATCGCCGCCGGCGCGCTGCTCGGCTTCGAGATCTTCCTGTTCGCCCTGCTGCTGCTCGTCCTGGGCGCGAAGGTCGGGCTCTTCCTCGCCGGCCTCCTCACCGTGGCGCCCGTCGCCGTCTTCGCCGTCTGGGCGGTGCGGCGGGCCAGGGCGCGAGGCCGGGACGTCGCGCCCGCGCTCGACGCCGCCTGGGTCTCGGTCGCGTCCGACGTCGCCCGCCAGACCGAGCCCCCCCTCACCACGGGCGCCCTCGCCTCGACCCTCCGCATCGCCGAGCCCCAGGCCGAGGAGCTGCTCGCGCTGCTCGAGGTCAACGACGTCGTGCGCGCGCCGGGCTCCGCGGGCGAGCTCGGCCGCGCGCCGAAGGTGCGCATCGGCCCGGCCGCGCCCGGGGAGACCTTCGCCGCGGGCGGCGCGAGCGCCCTCGCCGCCGAGGAGGAGGCCCTCGCCGCCGGGGAGATCGCCGAGCCCTCGCCACAACGGACCGCCCATGTCGACCCCACGAAGCGCTGATCCTCCGGGGCCGAAGCCGGGCTCGCCCCGGCAGAAGACGCGCGCGACCCGCGCCGCGCCGCAGGAGCGCCGCGCCCTGACCCACGTCGGCGGCGCCACGGCGCTCGAGGGCGACCCGGCCGACGCCGCGCTGCTCGCCCGCGCGCTCGACGTGGCCAGCTCGAGCGAGGCCGAGGAGGCGGCCCGCGCCCACGTGCACGGGTTCCACAGCTATCCGGCCCGCATGCACCCGGACACGGCGCGCCGGCTCATCGAGGGGCTCTCCAGGCCGGGCGAGCGCGTGCTCGACCCGTTCTGCGGCAGCGGCACCGTCCTCGTCGAGGCCCGGCTCGCGGGCCGCGCGGCGATCGGCGTCGACGCGAACCCGCTCGCCGTGCGCCTCGCCCGGCTCAAGGCGCAGGGCAGCACCCCGGGCGAGCGCGAGCGGCTCGTCGCCGCCGCCCGCGAGGTCGCGGCCGCGGCCGACGAGCGCCGCAAGGCGCGCTCCGGCCCGAGCCGCAGGTACGGCCCCGAGGACGTCGCCCTGTTCGAGCCGCACGTGCTCCTGGAGCTCGACGGGCTCCGCGTCGGCCTCGATCGCCTCGCGGGCGCCGGCGCGGACGCGCTGCGCGCGGACCTCGAGCTCGTCCTGTCCGCCATCCTCACGAAGCTCAGCCGCCGCGCCTCCGACACGTCGGAGCACGCGCTGCCGCGGCGGATCGCCGGCGGCTTCCCGGCGCGGCTCTTCGTCCGCAAGGCCGAGGAGCTCGCGCGGCGCCTCGCCGAGGTGGCCGCGCCGCTCGCGGCGAGCCCGCCCGCGATCGTCGAGGAGGGCGACGCGCGCGAGCTGCGCGGCGTCGAGGCCGGCTCGATCGACCTCGCGATCACGTCGCCGCCCTACCCGGGCGTCTACGACTACATCGCCCACCACGAGGCGCGGCTCCGGTGGCTCCGGCTCCGGAGCGCCCGCTTCGAGCAGGCCGAGATCGGGGCGCGCCGGCGCCTCGACCCGCTCGGCCCCGAGGCCGGCCGCGCGCGCTGGCGCGAGGAGCTCGGCGGCGTGCTCACCGCGCTCGCGCGCGTGCTCCGGGGCGGGGCGCCGCTCGTGCTGCTGATCGCCGACAGCGTGGTGGCGGGCGCGCCGGTCTACGCGGTCGACGTGGTCCGGGCGGCCGCGGCCGGCGCGCGCTTCTCGGTCCGCGCGGTCGCGTCGCAGCCGCGCCCCCACTTCCACCGGCCCACCGCCCGCGCCTTCCAGCGCCGCCCGCGCCACGAGCACGCCATCCTGCTGATCCGCGCCTGACCCGCCGCTGCGCCGGCCCCGGGTGGCGGAGCCGGCGCGCCTCACGCGAAGACGGGCAGGTCCGGCGGATAGTGCTGCCGGAGGAACGTCGCCCACTGCGGCCGCCGCTCGGCGTGGAACACGTCGCCCGCGAGCGTGCTGGTGATGAGCTTGCGCATGGTGGGCCGCTGGTTCGGCTCGAACAGCGTCTCCCGGAACTGGCCCCGGTAGAAGCCCTGCACCACCCCGAGGAAGAGGTCGACCGCGTAACGGATCTCCGCCTCGTAGCCCGCGAACGCGGCGCGCGAGGTGTCCCCCGCGTCGAGCGCGCGGTGGATGGCCGTGGCCGCGAGATCGGCGCCCTTGATGGCCAGGTGCGCGCCCGTCGAGAAGAGCGGGTCGAGGAACCCGCCCGCGTCGCCGACGAAGAGCCAGCCGTCGCCCGCGAGCTGATCGATCCGGTACGAGAAGTCGGCGAGCGCGCTCACGGGCCTGACCCGCCGCGCGCTCGCGAGGAAGTCCCGCGCCCAGCCGCTCTCGGCGACGGTGCGATCGAACAGCTCGTCCAGGCCCTCGCCCCTCCGCCGGGTCCGGATCCAGCGCGACGAGACCACCGCGCCGACGCTCGTCAGCTCGCCGCGGAACGGGATGAACCAGAACCAGCCGTGCTCGAAGAGGACCACCTGGATGTTGCCCTGGTCGATCCCTCCCTCGCGGGGGACGCCCTCGTAGTGGGCGAAGAGCGCGGTCTTGTCGAGCTCGGAGAGCTGCGCCTTGCGCCGCATCCTCGACGCGAGCAGCGTATCGCGCCCGGTCGCGTCCACGATCACCGGCGCCCGGAGCTCGACCACGTCGCCCGACGCCGCGCTCGCCGCCGCGACCTGCTCCGGCGCGGCGTCGGGCGCCCCGCGCGCGCGGGGCCGCGCGCGCACCCCGACCGCGCGGGGGCCCTCGAACATCACCTCGACGGCCTCCCACGCCTCGCGCACCTCCGCGCCGAGCGCCGCCGCGTGGCGGAGCAGCAGGTGGTCGAACGCGTCGCGCTGGACCTGGTACGCGAACTCGAACCTCGGCTCGAACGCGTCGGCGAAGCTGTAGGTCCGCGCCCGCCCCGTCGTCGAGCACAGGAAGCGCGCGCCGTATTTCCGGAGGAACCGCGCGTCGAGCGCCTCGTCCAGCCCGAGCCGCTCGAAGACCTCGCGGGAGCGCGGCAGCAGCGACTCGCCGATGTGAAAGCGAGGGAACGTCTCCCGCTCGAGGACGAGGGCGCGGCGGCCGAGCCGGGCCAGCGAGGCGGCGAGCGTCGACCCTCCCGGCCCTCCGCCGAGGATGATTGCGTCCCAGCGATCCGTCATGACCACGTCGTATAGTTCGTGGAGACGGCCGAGAAAATGCGCTCTCCGCGGGCGGGCCCGGGGCCTTCGCGCCCCGCCGCGCACGCCCGCGAAGATGCAGGAGAATGCCGAGATGCCCACCGTCGTGTTCGAGGAAAACGCGCTCGGTCCGACCGTCACCGTCGAGGCCGGGGGCGAGCGGCTCCTCGACGTCTGCGACGACGCGCGCGCCCCGGTCGCGTTCTCGTGCCGCGCGGCGAGCTGCGCCTCCTGCCGCGTCGAGGTCGTCGAGGGAGAGCAGCACCTCGAGCCGCCCCGCTGGGAGGAGCGCGAGCTGCTCGAGCGCCTCGGGGCCCCGCCGCGGCATCGCCTCGCGTGCCAGGCGGTGCTCCGCGCCGGCCCTGGGCTGGTCCGGGTGCGCGGCGTCCTCGATCGCGAGCGGTGACGTCCTCCCCTGCGCCCGGGGTGCCCCGGCATTGGCCGCCGTGGAGAACGGTGTTAAGTCACGGCCCGTTCCGAGGCCCGGCTCGCCCGACGAGAGCGAGGTGCGGCGCCCCGCCGGTGCCGCCCGCGCGCGGTGACGAGGAGGCATCGCTCGCTATCGCTCGCTGACGAGCCCGCGGCGGGCCGCGGCGGCCCGCCGGGCGAGGGGCGAGAGGCCGCGCACAGCAAGTGGAGGGACACGTGACCAAAGCCAGGAAGCTCCGTGAACGGATGGCCCGCCCCGGCCCCATCGTCATCATCGGCGCGCACAACGGGCTCTCCGCGAAGATCGGGGAGGAGGCCGGGTTCGACGGGCTCTGGGCCTCCGGGTTCGAGATCTCCGCGAGCTACGCGGTGCCGGACGCGAACATCCTCACGATGGCGGAGAACCTCCAGGCCGCCAGGATGATGAACAACACCTCGCTCCCCGTCATCGCGGACTGCGATAACGGCTACGGCAACGCCGTCAACGTCGTCCGCTGCGTCGAGGAGTACGAGGCCGCCGGCATCGCCGGCATCTGCATGGAAGACAACATCTTCCCGAAGCGCTGCAGCTTCTACGCGGGCGTGAAGCGCGAGCTCGCGGACGTCGAGGAGCACGCCCTCAAGGTCCGCGCGGCGAAGGCGACGCAGCGGGACCGCGACTTCGTGGTCATCGCGCGGACCGAGGCGCTCATCGCCGGCTGGGGGATGGAGGAGGCGCTGCGCCGCGGGCGCGCCTACGCGGACGCGGGCGCCGACATGGTGCTCATCCACTCGAAGAGCAAGGACCCGGACGAGGTGCTCTCCTTCGCCCGCGCGTGGGATCGCCCGGGCACGCCGCTCGTCTGCGTGCCGACGATCTACCGCACGACCACCGTCGACACCCTGCACGGGGCCGGCTTCAAGCTGATCATCTTCGCCAACCACGCGATCCGCTCCTCCATCAAGGCGATGACGGAGACGCTGACGACGCTCCGGCGCGAGATGTACACCGGCAGCGTCGACGACAAGGTCGTGCCGCTCGATCGCGTCTACCAGCTCGTGGGCGTCGACAAGATGAAGCGGGAGGAGTCGCGCTTCTTGCCGTCCGGCAGCCCTGGGGTCACCGCGGTCATCCTCGCCGCGGGCCAGAGCCAGGGGCTCCTGCCGCTCACCGAGGAGCTGCCGAAGCCGATGCTCGACCTCAAGGGCAAGAGCATCCTGGAGCGGCAGATCGACGTGCTCAACGCGTGCGGCGTGAAGGACGTCGCCGTCGTGCGCGGGTACAAGAAGGAGGCGATCAAGCTCCCGAACGCCCGCTATTACGACAACGACGAGTTCGCGACCACGAACGAGGTCTTCTCGCTCTTCCGCGCCGCCAAGGAGCTCGGCGGGCCGTTCGTCGCCCTCTACGGCGACATCGTGTTCGAGCGCGGCCACCTCGAGAAGCTGCTCAAGAGCCCGGCCGACATCTCGGTCGTCGTCGACCGCGCGTACGCCGAGGGCCAGCGACCCAGGGACGCCCGCGGCGTGCCCGACCTCGTGGTCCTCAAGGACGCGCAGGAGGCCGGCTACCGCTTCGTGGGCGCCGAGGCGCCGCACCGGGTGGCCCGCATCGGCCGCTCCATCCCGGCGGCCGAGTCGCACGGCGAGTTCGTCGGCATGGCCATGTTCACCGCGAAGGGCGCGCGCCTGCTCACCGACTGCTATCACCAGCTCAGGGAGACGCGCGACAGGGGCGGCTTCCACGAGGCCGAGTCGCTCCGCAGCGCCTCCCTCACCGACCTGCTCCAGGAGCTCATCGATCGCGGCGCGGACGTGCAGGCGATCGACGTCTACAAGGGGTGGCTCGAGATCGACACCTTCGAGGACTACCGCCGCGCCTGGGCGCTCATCAAGGAGTGAGCCGATGTCTCACGGTTCAGGAAGATCGTACGCGCCGGAGTTCGTCGCCGCGCTCAAGGAGGCGGGGTTCGACTTCTTCGCCGGCGTGCCCTGCTCGCTCTTGAAGGGCCTGGTCTCGCTGCTCGACGAGGACCGGAGCGCCCACTACATCTCGGCGACGCGCGAGGACAGCGCGATCGGGATGGCGGTCGGCGCCTTCCTCGGCGGCAAATTGCCGATGGTGCTGATGCAGAACTCCGGGCTCGGCGTCTCGGTCAACGCGCTGGCGTCGCTGAGCACGATGTACGAGGTCCCCACGCTGCTCGTCATCTCCTGGCGCGGCGAGGGGGGCAACGACGCGCCGGAGCACCTCATGATGGGGGAGATCATGATCCCCATCCTCGATCTCATGAAGATCCCGCACCGCGTCCTCACCACGAGCGAGCCGATGGGGCCGCAGGTGCGGTGGGCCAGGGACGCCATGCTCTCGACCAGCAGGCCGGCGGCGCTGATCGTCCCGGCGGGGGTGCTCGAATGAACAAGCTCGAGGCGCTCAAGGTGTTCACGACGGCGGTCGGCGAGGACGACCTCGTGGTCTGCTGCAACGGCATGATCGGCCGCGAGCTCTACACGACGCGGGACCGGCCCTCGAACTTCTACATGATCGGCTCGATGGGGCTCGGCCTGTCGATCGGCCTCGGCCTGGCGCTCGCGCGGCCGCGCAAGCGGGTCTTCGTGCTCGACGGCGACGGCAACGTCCTCATGGGCATGAACGCGCTCGCCAGCGTCGGGAGCGAGCGGCCGGCGAACCTCGTGCACGTGGTGCTCGACAACCGCTCGCACGCCTCGACGGGCGGGCAGCGGACGATCTCGGGCGACGTGAAGCTCGAGTCGGTGGCCAGCGCGGTCGGCTACCGCGCGACGCACCGCGCCGACTCGGCGGAGTCGTTCGAGGCGTCGCTGCGCGCCGCGCTGGTGCAGCCGGGCCCGGTGATGGTCCTCGCGGTCGTCGAGGGCGGCACGGTGAAGGGCATCGGCCGTGTCGCCCCCACGCCGCGGGAGCTCGCCGCCCGCTTCGCGGCCGAGGCGCGCCGATGAGGGCGATCCTGCTCGCCGCGGGCCGCGGCCGGCGCATCGGCCGGGACGTGCCCAAGTGCCTCATCTCGATCGAGGGCAAGACGCTGCTCGAGCGTCACCTCGTGAACCTCACCGAGAGCGGCGTCACCGACCTGACGATCGTCGTCGGCTTCCAGCACGAGATGATCGAGGAGGCCGTCGCGTCGCTCCGCCCTCCGCTGAACGTCGAGCTCCTCAGGAACCCGCGGTTCGTTCACGGCAGCATCGTCTCGCTGCATGTCGCGGCGGATCGGCTGTCGGACGGGGGCCTGTGGATGGACGCCGACGTGCTCTACCCCGCCGCGCTGCTGCGGCGCCTCGTGACCTCACCCCACGAGAACTGCCTGCTCGTCGACGCGAGCTCGGAGGAGACCGGCGAGGAGATGATGGTCGGCGTCCGCGCCGGCCGGGTCATGAAGATCGCGCGGCGGGTCGGCAAGGACTGGGATCTCGCCGGCGAGACCGTGGGCTTCGCCAAGGTCGGCCCGCGCGGGGGCCGCGTGATGCAGCGCCTCCTCGAGGAGGAGGTCTCGGCCGGCCGCCTCGATCAGGAGTACGAGGCCGCCATGGACCGCGCCTTCCAGGAGGTGCCGTTCGGCGTCGAGCGTGTCGACGACCTCCCCTGGACCGAGATCGACTTCGAGGAAGACGTGGAGAAGGCCCGCCGCCTGGCGAGCGCTCTCTGACCGCTGGCCCCCTCGCTCCGCGCGCGGGGGGAGGGGCACCTGGGGGGCTCGCCTCCGGGGCTTGCGTTCCGGCGAGCCCCTGTCGTGGCTCGCCTCCACTCCAGCCCCTCCGGTGAGCCCCCCAGGTGCCCCTCCCCCCGCGCTAGCCACCCACCCCGCCCCCCGCCCCCCGTCGCCCACGCCTCTCGCCCCCTTCTCGTCCCCGCTTCGCAGAGCGGCGGTCACCCGCACAGGAGACGGGCCCAGATCGGGCGTTTTCGGCGCGGAAGCGCACTCCTGTGCGCTGAGCACCGAAAACGTCGAGGTGGGCCCGTCTCCGAAGCGGGTGACCGCCGCTCTAGCGTCGCGACGCGGCCCTGACGAACCAGCCGTTCAGGAAGACGACCGCCAGGATCCAGACGAGGCCGACGGTCGCGAAGAAGACCTGACCGAGCCAGAGCTGGTTCACGAGGAGCGTCAGCACCACCATCGACAGGAACGCATCCCCGTTCGATACCGCCCAGAGCACGCCGAGGAGACGGGCCAGCGGCGACGCCTCCTCCCGGATCAGCTGCTTTACCTGCTCCGCGCTGGTGGAAGACCGGCTCCGCGCCGGGTCGAACCACGCGCGCTCGAACCATAGATGCCCCATCCGCCCGATGAACACGTCGAAATGGGCGAAGAACGAGGACGACGGGCCAAGCGCCTGCACCTTGCTGCGGAGCGATTCCACCGTCTCGTCCCGGCCCCGCTCGAAGACCGAGCAGTACTTGAGCTTGTAATAATCCGCAGCGAACGAGCGCAGCGCCGCTTGGAGCAGCGCGAGCAGCAGGATCCCGTTCGTGGACACGTAGGCGCTCCACGGGCCTGCCGGCGGCGGGTGAAGGTGAAAGTGCCGGAAAATCCCGGCATAGAGAAAGGCGACTCCCAGCCAGTCCGCCACGGCGTCGACGGCGTGCCCGGCCGGGCTCACCAGGTTCTTCGCCCGCGCCAGCGCCCCGTCCACGCAGTCCAGGATGGAGCGGATCTCGAACGCGAGCGCGCCGGCGACGAGGGCTCGCGGCTCATCGAACGTCACCAGGTACCCGGCGAGCGCCGCAAAGAGCGGCTGCACCAGCGTCACCTGGTTCGGGGTGACCGGCGTCCGCATCAACGCGCGCACGATCCAGCGCGCGACCGGGTACCGGTAGTAGCGATTGAACGGGTCCTCCATGCGCATCTTCCAGCCGCCGGGCACACCGCCGGACTGAGCGGCGGATGACGGGCTCTCGGCGGGAGCGCACGGCGCTGACATGGATGACTCCGGCCCGGAATCTAGAGCAGCTCCCCGCCGAGACCAACCGGATTGTGGGCGGCGATGGTGGTCACGTTTGGGGTGCTCACCTCCGGGGCTTGCGTTCCGGAGCGCCCCTTTTGTGGCCCGCCTGCGCTCCAGCCCCTCCGGTGAGCACCCCAAACGTGACCACCATCGCCGCGGATGCGCGTAGGGTGTGGCCGTGGCAAGCAGATCCTGGAGCGCAGCGCTCCTGCTCATGGCCGCCGGCTGCAGCCCGAGCGTGGGGTCCATCGGGGCCGTCCTGGCGAGAGACAACGCGTCGCAGGCGCTCTACGTGCGCGACGCGCCGCGGGGCCTGGCCGCCGAGCGGTCCGGGCTGATCCCCGGCGACGAGATCGTGATGATCGACGGCGTCCATGTCCGGGATCTCCCGTCCGCCCAGGTGCGCGATCGACTGCGCGGGGCGGTCGGGAGCGCCGTCGAGCTCACCGTCGTCCGCGGCGGCCAGGTGCGACGCGTCCGGGTCGTGCGGGGCGAGCTCCAGGCGCACGAGGAGATCAAGCCCGGAGAGGAGCAGATCCCGCCCTGAGGGGGCGGGCGGCGCGCATCACGGCGCGGCGAGCTGCTGCAGCTCGGCATAATGCTTGTTCGCATAGAACGAGAGGACGTCGACGGCGTCGCGCACCTCGCTCGGATCGAGATCCTGAAGGCGGTACTCGACACTCAGGATCACATCGCCCTCCTCGTCGGCCGACAGCCTGGCCATGTTGATCTCGCGGTTCAGCTGGAGGAGGCGCCGCACGACCACGTCGCCCTCCTCCGGATCCAGCGGGAGCCGCACGAACGGGATCACCGCGAAGAGGACGAAGGGGGGCGAGATCCGCACGAACAGAGGAAAGACCCGCTCGGCCCCCTGGAAGTCGCTGCGCATCGTGTCGTCGGACACGACCTCCACGGCCCAGCCCTCGCGCTCGAGGCAGGCCTTGATCTCGTCGAACCTCATGGCGCGGCATCATAGCCGCTCACGGCGCGATCCCGGGAGTGCGCCGGACCGGGGCGCCGGGGCGCCGCGCCCCTCCGGTCTCGAGGGCACGCGCCCCTCCGGTCTCGAGGGCGCGCGCCCCGCCGCGGAACAGCTCCCTCGCCCGGGAAGGCGCCTCGGCGCGGTCCGCGCGCGGCGCGCGAGGCTTCGAGGCACGACGGCCGCGGCGAGCGCGCGGCGCCGGGGGCGACGGAACGCGCGGCCCCTCGACGCGGGCGGGGGGCAGGCCGCCGCTGGCCGGCGTGGTCGACCGGCCCCGCCCGGCGCCTTTTGTCCGGGGTAGGCCGTGGCTCGCGTTGACGGTGCCGCGCGCTCGAACTATTCGTAGGGGTCGTTTTTGCGTCCGCCGAAGGAGCGATTCATGCGCCGTTACCAGTTCACTTCCGAGTCCGTCACCGAAGGACACCCCGACAAGGTTTGCGACCAGATCTCCGACGCTATCCTCGATGGAATCCTCGAGAAGGATCCGACGGCGCGGGTCGCCTGCGAGACGATGGTGAAGACCGGCATGGCCGTCGTCGCCGGCGAGATCACGACGTCGGCGTGGGTCGACATGCCGGTCGTGGTCCGCAACACGATCAAAGAGATCGGATACACCGACGCCGCGATGGGCTTCGACTACGAGACATGCGCGGTGCTCACGGCGATCGAGAAGCAGTCGCCCGATATCTCCCGCGGCGTGACCGAGGGCGAGGGCCTCTTCAAGGAGCAGGGCGCGGGCGATCAGGGGCTCATGTTCGGCTTCGCGACCGACGAGACGCCCGACCTGATGCCCGCCCCGATCAACTATGCCCACCGCCTCGCGCGCAAGCTCGCCGATCTCCGCAAATCCAAGAAGCTTGATTGGCTGCGCCCCGACGGCAAGACCCAGGTCACGATCGAGTACGAGGAGTACACGCCCGTCCGCGTCAGCGCGGTCGTCCTGTCGACGCAGCACGGCCCCGAGGTCAAGCACAAGACGATCGTCGATGCCGTGCGGAGCATGATCATCGAGAAGGTCATCCCCGCCAAGCTCATGGATCGGAGCACGAAGATCTACGTGAACCCCACCGGCCGCTTCGTGGTCGGCGGCCCCTACGGCGACGCCGGCCTCACCGGCCGCAAGATCATCGTCGACACCTACGGCGGCATGGGCCGGCACGGCGGCGGCGCCTTCAGCGGCAAGGACCCGACCAAGGTCGACCGCTCCGCCTGCTACTACGCGCGCTACGTCGCGAAGAACGTCGTCGCGGCCAAGCTCGCCTCGCGCTGCGAGGTGCAGATCGCGTACGCCATCGGCGTCGCGCAGCCGGTCGGCGTCCACGTCAGCACCTTCGGCACCGGCCGCGTGGACGAGGACGTGCTCGAGAAGTACATCATGCAGAACTTCGACATGCGGCCGAAGGCGATCATCGAGCAGCTCGACCTGCTCAAGCCCATCTACCGCAAGACGGCCGCGTACGGCCACTTCGGGCGCGACGAGTTCGCCTGGGAGAAGACGAACCGCGCGGCCAAGATGGCCGAGGATCTGCTGCGCCCGACGCAGGTCGCGGTGCCCGCCAAGGCGAACGGCTCCCTCAAGAAGGAGCCGAAGCGCAAGGGCAAGAAAGAAGTGAGCGCCGAGGCCTGATCGTTCGGAACACCCGCCGAGCGGACCGGCGCGGGCGGCGCTCGGCCGTCCGTCCCGCGGGAGGGGGCGAGAGCGCCGGCGCATCCACCGCGCCGGCGCTCCGCGCTTTGTCGCCGCGGGCAGCGCGTCTCGCACGTCCTCCGCGCGGGGGCTTCGGACCGGGGGCCTGTGCACGATGTGGGCACCCGACTCACAAAAAAGCACCGCCTCATGCCGGGATCGGCTGACTGTAGGCGTCACTTCTGCTGATAAAATTGTCGACGACTCCCGTATCGCCGGATCGACCTGAACCTCCGCGGTTCTTGCGACCTCGAGGAGCGCCGATGAGGGCCTGGCTGAAATTCTTGAGCTTCATGACGGTCACGGGGTGTCTGGGCATCTCCTGCACCGGGAGGATCGGGCCTGCAGGCGGGCTCCTCTCCGGCGGGGGCGGCGGCGCGGACAGCACCGGGGTTGGCGGCGCCACCGGCACGACGGCCGATACGACCATCACCACGTCCGGGTCAGGGGGCGGATCCACGTCCGGACCCGCGACCACGGCCGGCGGCGGGTCCGCGGGCGGCGGCGGCGCGGACTGCGGCGGCTCGCCCGACGACGACGCGGACGGCGACGGCTTCTCGGAGGACGAAGGCGACTGCGACGACTGCAATCCACGGGTCAACCCGAGGGCGCTCGAGCTCCCGACCGTCGGCGGTGAGGGCGGCGACGCGCCGGAGCCCGTCGACGACGACTGCGACGGTATCCCCGACAACGTGCCCGAGCCGTGCGACGGCGATCTCGCGATCGACGACCCGGATCCGCTCAACGCCGCGAGGGCGATCGAGCTGTGCACGATGTCGTCCGATCCCACACGCTGGGGCGTGGTCTCCGCGACCTGGATGAAGGTCGACGGCTCGGCGCCCCCGGAAGCAGCGGACAAGCTCGCCAGCTTCCACCTCGGGCACGGGATCCTCGACGGGTTCGGGCCCAACGTCGCGCCGAGAGGCGGGGTGCGGCTGCTCGCCCTCTCGAGCGGCGCGGCGCGGCAGGACACCGATCCGGACTTCCAGAGCCCCTCGGGGTTTGACAAGGGCTATTCAGGCGATCTTCCGCGCGGCTTCCCCCGGGCGCCTCGCGGCTGTGTCGACTTCCTGCCGGGGAGGCCGGAAGACCCGATCGCCGTCGAGATCACCATCCGTGTTCCATCGAACGTCCACGGCTTCTCGTTCAACACCAAATACAACACGTTCGACTGGCCGGATGTCGTCTGCAGCAGCTTCAACGACTTCTTCCTCGCGCTCCTCTCGCCGGCGCCGCCCGATCGCATCGACGGGCACCTCCTGTTCGACCACGAGGAGAACGCGATGAGCCTCAACAACGCCTTCATCGATGTCTGCAAGTGCCAGGGCGACTCGCCCTGCGAGCTCGGGGGCAGGACCTTCGCGTGCTCGCTCGGGCTGCGGGAGCTGCTCGGGACGGGGTTCGAGAACCGCGCCGGGACAGGCTGGCTCGTCACCACGGCGCCCGTGGAGCCGGGTCAGGAGATCAAGATCCGGTGGGGCGTGTACGACGCCGGCGACGGCACCCTCGATTCGACCGGCCTCATCGACAACTGGCAGTGGATCGTCGAGCCCGGCGTGCCCGTGAAGACGATGGTCGCCCCGCCCCCGGCCGCGGAGGAGTAGGCGCGGCATCCCGCGTCGCGATCGCGCCGCACGCGCCTGCGGGCGGTGGGGCGCTCCGGGGCTCACCTCCGGGGCTTGCGTTCCGGCGAGCCCCATTTCTGGCTCGCCTGCACTTCAGCCCCTCCGGTGAGCCCCCGGAGCGCCCCATCGCCCGCAGATGCCTCAGGCGGCCACGGGCGCGTCCGACGTCGCCGCGCCGACGCCGGCGAGCAGCTCCCTGTACCATGCGGCCGCCTCCGCGGCGCGGCCCGGCAGCGCGCGGCTGCTCCAGAGGACCGAGAGCGTGCGCGTCGTCCCGGCGTGCGTCTTCGTCCGCTGCGCATCCTTCACCGGGTTCGCGCACGGGCCCTCCGCGTCGAAGACGCAGAGCAGCCCCGCGAGATCGATCTCCTGCCCTGAAGCGTTGAACACGTAGCGGGCGCCGGCGGGCGCGACGTCGATGCGGAGCGGCGGCGCCGCGCGGTCGAGGTCGATGACGCTGATGGGCAGCCCGGTGTGCAACGACACGGCGTTGCACGCATCGACGGCCGCGTTGATGGACGCGAGCGAGCCGCCCTCCGCGGCGCGGAGGAGGTACTCGGAGGCCGGCTTGCCCCGGCCCGTCGGCTTGTAGCCGCCGTGCCGGAGGAGGTCGCGGACGGCCGCGCGCACGGCGTCGTCCGAGCGGAACGGGGCCGAGGCCTCGCCGGACAGGAGGCCGCGGAGCGCCTCGCTCACCGGCAGCTCGCCGAGCGGCGCGGGGAAGGTCGTGACAAAGGCGGCGGCGTCGAGCAGCGGATGAGGCGCGATCGTGAGCACGCGGCGCACTCTACATCACCGGGGCCGCCGCGCGAGCATCGTCCTCGGCCGCCCTGCGCAGGCGCGGCGTGGGAGCCCGTCCTCGCCCATCACGATGGCCCCGTCCGGGGCGCGCAGGAACACGCGATTTCCAGCGTCGATGAGGAGGAGAGGACGACTGTCCTCCGATACTCGCTCTGTCCACACAGCGCGCGATTGAGACCTCTCCTGTCGTGAGCGATCTCGCCCCGCAGCGACCCAGATCGACTACCCTGGCGGGCCGTGGAGCCGGACTACACACGCCTTACGCCGAGGTCGCCGGGCGCGCGCCGGCGCTCGATGAGCGCCGCGTCGTGGAGCCGTCCAGGAGGGGCCGCGCCGCTCGCCGAGCGCGTGATCCCATGGCTGCTCGCGGCCACGATCGCCGGGTCCGTGCTCGCCATCGGCGCCGTGCATACGCCCACGCTGGCGCTGGTGTCTTCGGTCACCGCGGTCGCAGCGGCGCTCTCTCTGCGTGCCAGCGCGCTCACGGGCGGGCGCTCCCCGGGGAGGTCGCTGCCAGCGATCACGCTGCTCGGCTTGACGGCATATACGCTGCTGCAGGCGGCGCCGCTGCCGCTCGCCTGGCTCGCGCGCCTCTCGCCGGCGAGCGCCGATGTCTGGTCGCGCGCCCTCTTGCCGCTCGGGGAGGCGGCGCCGGCGGTCGCCAGCCTCTCGCTCGACCCCGGGGCCACGCTGGTGGAGGCCGCGAAATGGCTCACGTATGCCGGCGTCTTCATCACGGCCGCCTTCGTCGGGGCGAGGCGCGGCGCGCGGCTCGTGATCGCCATCGTCTTCAGCAGCGCGTTCCTCGCCGCGCTCACCACGATCGCCCACGGGCTCCTCGGCGCGACGAAGGTCTTCGGCCTCTATCAGCCGCGCTTCTCGGTCGCGGCGTGGCACGTCGGGCCGCTGCTCAACCCGAACAACCTCGCCGGGTACCTGAACCTCGGGATCCTCTCGGGCGTCGGCTTGCTGCTCACGAGCAGGCCGATCCTCCCTGTCTGGGCCACCGGGGTCGGGCTCACCACGATCGTGGGGGTCGGCATCATTGCGTCGTCCCGCGGAGGGCTGCTCGTGCTGCCGCTCGGCCTCGCCCTCTTCGCGCTGTACTCGTGGCGACGGCGCGGCAGGCGTCGCCTGGGCGGGCGCGAGAGGCGCCGGGCGGCCTGGCTCCTCGGCGTGGCCATCGGCGGCGGCGCGCTGCTCGCCGCGCTCGCCGCCACGAACCACACGCTCACGGAGATCGCGGACGACAACCTCGACAAGCTGTCGCTGTTCCACTCGACGCTCCCGCTGCTCGCGGACCACTGGCTCCTCGGCATCGGGCGCGGCGCGTTCGAGACGGTGTTCCCCGCGTACCGCAGGGCGCCGGGGAACATCGTGTTCACCCACGCGGAGAACTTCGTGATCCAGTGGGCGGCGGAGTGGGGCATCCCGGCGGCGGCGCTCGCGCTCGGCGCGCTCGGCGTCGCGTTTCGCCCGGGCAAGATCGCCCTCAGGGGGAGCACGGCGGCGGTGGGCGCCTGGGTCGGCTGCGTGGTGCTCCTCGCCCAGAACCTGTTCGATCTCGGGCTCGAGGTGCCCGGCGTGACCATCGCGCTCACGGCGACGCTCGGCTCGCTCTGGGGCGAGGCCCACCCCGAGCGGCGGCGGCGCGAGGCCCCGGCGGAGGAGCCCGGCGCGGCGCGGTGGCGCGCGCTCGGGCTCCCCGCGTGCGCCGCGGCCTCCGGGCTCGCGCTCGTCGCCCTGATGGTGCGCTTCGGCGCCCGCGACGTCGACCATGACCGCCGGGCGCTGCGCGCGCTGAGCGACGCGGACGCGGCCAGCGGCGCCGGCTGGGGAGCCTTCCGCGGCGAGCTCCGCGCGGCGATGCTCCGCCACCCGGCGGAGCCCTACTTCCCGCTGCTCGGCGCGGTCGTGGCCATGAAGGGCCGGAGCGAGAGCCCGATCCCCTGGCTCCAGCGCACGCTCGAGCGCTCGCGCCGCCACGGCCGCGCCCACCTCCTGCTCGCGGAGGTGCTCGCGTCGCGCGGCGCCACGGAGCAGGCGCTCCTGAGCCTCCGGCTCGCGGTGGAGGACGACCCCCGCGTGACCAGCGCGGCCGCGCGCCTCGCCCTGCAGTGGGCCCGGCGCTGGGAAGAGCTCGTGCGGGCCGTGCCGGAGGGCGAGGCCGGGGCCGAGATGCTCGAGCGGATGGCCATCGCCTGGGAGCGCCAGGGCGACCAGGGGCTGCGCCTCCGGTGCGCCGAGGAGGCGATCGCGCGCGCCCCGGACCGCATCGGCGCCCGCTGGGCGGCCGGCGACACGCTGCTCGCCATGCTGGACGACCCGGGCTCCCCCCGCTGCGGCGGCGCGGAGGGCGCCGCGGCGCGGCGCGCCGCCTGCGAGGAGCAGATCGAGGCGCACGCCGCGGCGATCCAGGGCCGCAAGGAGAGCTCGTTCTTCGCGGTCCAGCTGCGGGCGCGGCGCCTCCTGCTGCGCAAGGAGAGCGCCGAGGCGGAGCGGCTGCTCGCGGGCAGCTGCGAGCGGCTGGACAACCGGCCCGGCTGCCTTCGCCTGCGGGTCACGGCGGCGGCGCAGATGCCCTCGCCCGAGCGGCTCCTCCCCGCGATCCGCGATCTCCTGTCCGCGTCGTGCAGCTCGCCCTCGGCGTGCGCGGCGGCGTCCACCTGGGTCGGGGACCTGCTCGCCGCGCGGAAGGACTACTCGTCGGCCGTGACCCACTTCGCGCGGGCGGCGCAGGACGAGCCGACGGAGGAGCGGCTGCTCAAGCTGGCGAGCGCCGCGAGCGAGGCGGGCGCCCACGTCGAGGCGGCGAACGCGCTGGAGCGTGTGCTGCACCGGCGCGGCGGCGACGACCCCGAGCTGCGCCGGCGCATCCTCGACGAGAAGGCCAAGGCGCTGTCGCCCGCGCTCACCCCGTAGGCCGCAGGCGGCCTGCGCGCGCCCCGGGCCGGCGCGCCGCGCCGCGCCCGGCCCCGCGGCGCGCCGGCCGCCCGGGCGAGGCGTGGGCCCTGGCCAGGGCGAGGAGCGCGACGGCGAGGCTGCCAAGGCCGGCCGCCCACGAGGCCCCGAGCCGCCCCGGCGCCTCGGAGCACGCGCAGCCACGGCCGTACAGGAGCGTGTCGTCGGGCACGGGCGCGGCGGCGGCCTCGCCCCCCGTGCCCCCGCCGCCGGCGCCGGCCGCGCCGCCCGCGCCCTCGCCGCCGGCGCCCCCCGCGGAGGCGTCGCCGCCCGTGCCCCCCGCGCCGCCGCTCCCTTCGCCCTGCGGCATGCGCACGAGCACGCCGTCCGATCCGCGATCCGGCGAGAGCCCCGCGGCCGAGACCGCGCGCACGCCCACGTAGTACTTCGCCCCGTCGAGGAGCGGCAGCCCGCGGATCGAGGCCTCGGAGACGTCGCCGACGTCCTGCCACGCCGGCGAGCTCACGTACTCCCCTCGACCGCCGACGACCGCCACCTGGTAGGACGAGGCCGAAGCGACCCGCGACCACCTCACGTGGAGCGTGTCCGTGGTCTCGATCTCGTCGACGTCCTCGTCGGCGTCAGGCGAGCGCGGGTCGACGTCCCACACGAGCTCGGGCGCCGGCAGGGTTTCGTGCCGCAGGTTGTAGAGGTAGCCGTCGGCGACGCTCACGACGATGTCGTCGTGGCCGTCGCCGTCCGTGTCCGCGAGGATCGGGGAGCCGACCGGATCGCCGAAGGCGTAGGACCACACGAGGCGCGCCGAGCACACATCGATCGCGTAAAGGAAGCCGTTCGTGGAGCCGACCACGGCCGTGGAGCCGTCGGAGACGCGCCCCGTGAGGTTCCGCGAGATCGCCACGTCGCCGAGCTGGCCCAGGGCGGCGCCCGAGCGCGCCGCGGCCTGCTCGTCGGCGAAGGCGGCGTCGCCGGCGAGCACGAGGGCGCGCGAGGCGCCGGCCGTGGGGCCCGAGAGCTCGGTGATCGTGAGGCGCGACGGCCGCATGAACGAGCCCTCGACCAGGAGCGACCTGCGCCCGCACCGGGCGATGGCGCCGTGGGGGTACGGGCGGTCGTCGTCCGCGCTCCGCCAGAGCGCGACGCCGAGGTCGTGCGGCAGCGTCCGGGCAGGGTAGCGCCCTCCCTGGAGCGTCATCTCGAGCTGCGGCCCCCCGGACACGTCGGCGAGGATCGGCATGAAGTAGGTGAGCTGCTCGGGGCTCTGGCCGAGGGGGCTCCCGTCCCGGCCCGAGAGCACCCGGGCGGCGTCGATCGCCACGGCGACGTCGTCCGCGCCGTCCCCGTCCCAGTCGGCGATGGCGGCCGCCTGGGTCCCGGCCGAGGCGCGGATGCCGTGCCTCCAGCGGACGCCGCCGCCCGGATCGAGCGCGAGGACCTCGGTGCTCAGGGTCGGATCGGCCGTGATCGCCACGAGCTCGAGCGCGCCGTCCCCGTCGACGTCGCCGTGCAGCACGTCCCACGCCGGCGGCTTCTCCAGGGCGATCTCGCTCGTCTGCCGGCCGTTCGCGTCGAGCGTCGCGACGGAGTACCTCGCCGGATCGGTGAGCGGGCGTCGCCGCCGGAAGCACGCGAGGGTCGCCGGCGAGCCGCCCTCGGCGGGGACGATGGACGCGCCGAAGGCGTCCATCGCGCGCCAGGCGACCTTGGCCGGGGCGACGTTGCTCGCGCCCCTGGCGTCGAGCCGCACGAGGTCTCCCCGGCTGTCGACGACGACGACGCTGTCCGCCGTGTCGCCCGGGAACAGCCGCGCCGCGAGCGGGGCGCGGCCGAATTCGATGAAGGCGCCCGGCCCCGTGCTGTAACCGCCGGCGCGCAGCCCCGGCAGGATCTCGCGCCCCTCCTGCACGAGGTTCGTGGGCGCGAGCGAGGCGTCGAGCAGCGAGACGAACCCGTCGTCGCGGGAGACGACGAGCCGCGGCGAGGCCGGCGACGTCGCCGGGGGCACGTCGAGCGCGGCGAGGCCGACGCCGGGCTCGACGGGATAGACCGCGGCCATCGACGCCTGGCCCCCGAGCACCTCGTAGGCGGTGAGCGCCACGGGCTCCGAGGTGGCCTCGAGCACGAGCTCGCCGAGCCCGTCGCCCGTGAGATCCGGCGTGACGAGCGCGGCGCCGAGGCTCGTCTCTCGCGCCCTCGACCAGTCGATCCGTGTCCGCACCCGCTCTCCGTGGAGCGAGAAGAGCCGCTCGACCGGCGGGCTCGCCCCGCGCCTGAAGCGGAATGCGGACACCCGCTCTTCGCGCGAGGAGAGGATCCATCGCTCGGCGCCGGCGTCGCCCGCGATCGCGCCCTGCGCGATCTCGTCGGGGATGACGGCGAGCTCGGCGCCGGAGGCCGCGTCGAGCACGTACGTCGCCCAGGCATCCCCGGACTTGCCGCTCGCCAGCACCTCGAGCGCGCCGTCGCCGTCGAGATCCCAGGAGAGGCGCGTCGGGGCGCGGGCGTCACCGCCCTCGTTCGGGCTGAGCGTCCTGCGCCACACGAGCACCAGCGAGGGGCTCTCGCCCGGCCTGTACGCGAGCAGGCTGACCGCGCGCGCCCCCTGCACGCCGTAGACGCGATTCTGGAAGCAGAGCGCGCGCTGGCCGGGGCTCGACCCGTCGCGCAGGGACACGGCCTCGCACACCGCGCCGCCGAGGTGAGCGCCGATGCTGGCCGACTCCGCGAACACCTGCCCTGTCCCCGACACGAAGAACATCCGGTCATGGGAGGAGAGCAGGAGATCGGCTATCCCGTCGCCGTTCCAGTCACCCACGGTGTCGACCCCGGCGCTGCAGTGATCGCGGCGCGGGAGGGAGGGCAGCCTCTCGACGGCGCCGAACCCCCGCGCGAAGCTGTAGATCACGCCCGGGCTGTCGGTCCGCACCGAGCAGCAGCCGCACTCGTCGAGGAAGAGGTCGGGGCGGCCATCGCCGTCGAAGTCGGCGAGGCGCGCGGCGCCGAGCGACCCGAGCTCCGAGGCGTTCTCGCGCCACAGGACGGCCCCGCTCGCGCCGTCGATGACCGCCGCCCCCGCGCCGCTCAGCGCCACCGCCTCGAGCCGCCCGTCGCCGTCGAGATCCTCGACGGCGTGCAGCATCTGGAGGTCCATCGACGGGGTGCTCCAGCGGGTGGTCCCGCGCGGGTCGGAGCGCACCACGCGGCCGCCGGACACGAAGAGCAGGTCGATCTCGCCGTCCTGGTCCACGTCGCCGGCGAGCACCCTCGACGACGCGAGCACGCCGCCGAGGTACGCCCGCCAGTAGGGCGCCGGCTTCAGGATATTGCTCGTCGACTCCGTGGCGCCCGTGCGCTGCGGGTCGTGGCGCGCAGCGCGCCAGTCGGCGGAGGCGACGGCGCCGTCGAGCAGGAGCGAGGAGCCCACCGAGATCGCCGCCGCGACGCGTGTTACGATGGCCGATCGTTCCATTCTGGTCGTCCGGGCGCGCATTCTGCTCTGGCCCGCGCGGCGCGCGGCGAGAGTGTACTCCATCGCCGTGGAGGTACCACCGCACACGGAGTGCGACGGCTCTCCGCTCCACGGACGAGGCCGCATTCAGCGCGAAGCGTACCTTGCCCCACATACGCCCCGGATTCGGATCGCCAGCTTGAATTTTTGGGGCCCGGGAAGCACCCTAGCCCCCCGCGCGGACCTCTACCTCGATGAAAGCGCCGCGAGCGCACGACTTATGGCCGACGAAACCAGAGCTTCCTCCCCGAATGCCCACCGCAATGACGCCCCTGGCGAGCGCGTTTTCGATCTCGTCGCGGCCTTGCGCGCGGTCGGCAAGCACTGGGCCATCGCGCTGACGACCCTGGTCTTCGTCGCCCTCAGCGTCACCTTTTACACGCTCGGACAGAAGAAGATCTACCAGTCGTCGGCGACGGTGCAGTTCGACCCGAACCCCCCTCGGCCGCTCGGCCGCGATGTCGACACCGTGGTCGACATGGGCGCTGGCTCGTACTGGAACAACCGCGAGTACTACGAGACTCAATACAAGATCATCCGCTCGATGCGGGTGGCGCTGGCGGTCGTCGCGCAGCTCAACCTCCACAACGATGTGTATTTCCTCGACGATCTCCCGCGGGATGCGGCGCCCCCCGCGCCGAGGACCGTCAGCCCGGAGGAGGCCGCCGACCTCCTGCGCGAGCGGCTCACGGTCGAGCCGGTGAAGGACAGCCGCCTGGCGGTCCTCCGCTACAACGACGCGGATCGCGAGCGGGCCCAGCGCATCCTCGCCACCTTGCTCGACATCTACATCGAGCAGAACCTGGACGACGCGCTCGCCTCGACGAACTCCGCGCTCGAGTGGCTGAGGACGCAGCTCGACAAGCTGAAGGGCGATCTCGAGGCGAGCGAGACGTCGCTCCACGAGTACAAGCTCAACAACAACATCCTCGACGTCGATTTCGAGGATCAGACGAACCTGCTTCGCGAGGAGATGAAGCAGCTCAACGACGCGCTCACGGCCGTGCGCACGAAGCGCGAGGAGTACGCCGCGCGCAACCACGAGCTGTCGAAGCTCGACCCGAACGACCCGCTCACCGTCCCCGCCTCCGAGCTCATCCAGAGCCCGGTCCTCCAGATGCTGCGCGCGCGCCACGAGGAGGCCGTCCGCGAGCGCGACGCCCTCCTCGGCGCCGGAAAGGGGGAGAACCACCCGGACGTCCGCGCCGCGACCGAGCGGCTGGCCGCGACCCGGAACGCGCTGATCGCCGAGATCAAGAACGTCCAGGGGGCCGTGAGCCGCGATCTCGCCATCGTGAAGCGCCAGGAGGCGGGGCTCGCGGCGCTGATCGAGGACGCGAGGAGGCAGGCGTTCGAGCTGAACTCCCTCAAGATCGAGTACGACCGGCTGCGCCGGACGAAGGACAACACCGAGAAGCTCTATCAGCTCGTCCTCGAGCGCACGAAGGAGAGCGATCTGCAGCGGATGTTGCGGGTGAACAACATCCGCGTCCTCGACAGGCCCAATGTCCCGCTCACCGCGCTCCGGCCCCGCGTGGCGGTCAACATCATGGTGGGCGTCCTGGCCGGGCTGCTCCTCGGGATCGGCGCGGCCCTGGGGCGGGCGATGCTCGATCGGACGCTGAAGACGCCGGATGAGGTCGAGCGGGAGCTCGGGCTGCCGTTCCTGGGCCTCCTGCCGGAGTTCGACAGGCAGGACAGGAAGGAGGCCAGTCCGCGCAGGGGGCGCCGCCGCGGCAAGCTCGCGGCCGAGCCGGGCCGCCGCGAGCTCATCGTGCACGATCAGCCGACGAGCGGCATCGCCGAGGCTGCGCGCGCGATCCGGACCAACCTGCTCTTCATGTCGCCTGATCGGCCGTACAAGACGCTGCTCATCGCGAGCGCCGGCCCGAGCGAGGGCAAGACGACGGTGTGCTGCTGCATCGCCGTCGCGATGGCGCAGGCCGGGCAGCGGGTCGTCCTCATCGACTGCGATCTCCGCCGGCCGCGCCTCCACAGGATCTTCGGCAAGGGGCCGGAGGTCGGCGTCACCAGCGCGCTGCTCGACGACTCCGTGGTCGACGACGAGGCCGCGCTCAGGACCGAGGTGGAGAACCTCTACGTCATCCCCGCGGGCCCCATCCCGCCGAACCCGGCCGAGCTCCTGCACAGCGATCGCTTCAAGGCGCTGCTCCGCAAGCTCCAGGAGCGCTTCGACCGGGTGATCATCGACAGCCCTCCGATCGTCGCGGTCACCGACGGCGCCGTGCTGTCGACGCAGGTCGACGGCGCCGTGCTCGTCGTGCGCGCCGCCGCCACGACGCACGACTTCGCGCGCCACGGCACGCGGTCGTTGCAGGACGTCGGCGGCAAGGTCATCGGGGCCGTGCTGAACGCCGTCGACCTGAACCGGCAGGAATACGGCTTCTACCATTATTACGGCTACAAGAAGGACGGCTATTACCAGGCGACCCCCGAGCCGGCGGCCGCCGAGGGGGGCGACGCCCCCCCGCCTCCCCTGCCGAACTGAGGAGCACCGCCGTTGCTCTCGCCGTCGTTCTTCTCTTCACGGCTCCCGCGCGCGCGCGGCGCGGGGCGCGCCGCCGGGGCGGCCGGCGCGAGCCCGAAGGCCCGCTCGCGGCTCGTGGTGACGCTCGTCGTCGCCGCGCTGGCGACGACCGGCCCTGTCCTCGAGAGCGCGCTCGGCGAGGGGCGCGGCTGGACGCTCGGCTTCCTGCTCCTCTTGATCGCCCCGTCGCTCGCCCGCGCCGGCGGCCCGCGCTTCCACCCGCTGGATCCGGAGACCTACGTCCCGGCGAGCTACTTCCTCAGCGTCGGCTATGCGCCCGTCCTGGGGCTCGTGATGTCCTCGAGCTTCACGCTGTCGAGCCGCGACACGGCGGCGATGCAGATCGCCTACGCCGGCGCGGCCGCGTGCGCGCTCGTGTGCACCGCGATGAGCCGCGTCCCGGAGCCCCCCAACACGGCGCTCCTGGTCCCGTCGGACAGGCCGAGGGCGATGCTCGACCAGGACTGGGGGGCGATCGCCGTGGGCGTGGTCGGGCTCGGGCTCGTGGCGGCCTTGCTCGCCTCGATCGGCGTCGGGCGGGTCTTCTCGATCGGCTACAGCGACATGCACCTCGCCGAGGACGGCAAAGGGATGCTGGGCGCGGGCTGGTACCTGGTCCGGATCGCGATCGTCTACTGCTTTCTCCGGCTCGCCTCGCTCCGCAAGGCCGGTCTGCCCGCCCCGCGGGTGCTGATCGTCGCGGGGGCGTGCTTGCTCGTGAGCATCCTCTTCAACACCGTGATCGGGCGGCGGGGTCCCCTCGTCTGGACGGCCCTGTCGATCGGGCTCGCCCTGCACGCTTACGGCATCCAGATCCGGCGCCTGTGGCTGGCCCTCGGGATGGTGTGCGCCCTCTTTTACGGCATCGCCATCCAGGGCGCCCGGGCCCAGCAAGGCGAAGGGTTCGAGGCGCAGATCTCCTCGGCGATGGCGCACCTCGAGCAGACCGAGAACGTGCTGGATATCGGGGAATTCCGGCGGATCTACGAGAACCTGGTCGTCGTGGCGAACGAGAAGCCTTCCCTGGTCCACTACCCCGGAGAGAGCTGGGTCAACGGGTTTCTCATCCTGGTGCCCAAGCCGATCTGGCCCGATCGGCCGCTCGGCCTGGGGCAACGCTACGTCATGTGGATAGCGCCCGATTTCGCGCGTCACGGGGGCGGCTTCGCGATGAGCGCCACCGCGGAGGGGTACCTGAACTTCGGCTATCTCGGCACGTTCATCGAGGTCGCGGTGTTCAGCGCGCTCTTCTTCTTTCATCCGCTCAACGTGGCGGCCGCGCGCGACGCGACGATGATCATCCGCGCCACGGCCGCCTGCCTCGCCTCGTTCGCGTACAACCAGTTTCGAGGTGAGCTCACGTCGCTGCTCAAGATCACCGTCTCGCTGGGGATCGCGCTGATCGCCGCGCTCGTGCTCGCCTCGCTGTCGAGGCACCTCCGCCGTGGGCTCGCGTCCCTCGCCTCGGTGCGACGGGGGGGCGCCGGGGGGAGCCTGCGCGATCCGCGCCCCGGCCGGCGGTCGGCGCCGGGCGGATAGACGCCGCGTCGATCTGGTATGGTCGCGCCGCGGAGCCGACCGCCGGCGCGATCGAGCGCCTCCTCGTGAGGAGACCTCCTCCACCAGGCGGGCTCCGCCGGACGGTCTGACCGAATCGCCACGCGACCCATGCGCATTCTTTACGTCTCGCCCTACTTCCCTCCCGAGCCGGGGGCCCCCGCTGCCCGCGTCTCGGAGCTCGCCCGAGCCTGGCGACGTGACGGGCACGAGGTCACGGTCCTCACGGGCATGCCCAACCACCCGACCGGGGTGATCCCGCCCGAGTACCGCGGCCGTCTCCGCGTCGAGGAGGACTTCCACGGCGTCCGTGTCCTCCGCACCTGGATCTATGCCGCCGCCAACCGGGGCAAGGTGCGCCGCTCGCTCGCGTACGGCTCCTTCGCCCTGTCCGCGCTCACGCTCGCGCAGCTCGACCTGCCCGGCGCCGACGTGCTCATCGCGACGAGCCCGCAGTTCCTGTCGGCCGTGGCCGGCTACGGCCTCGCCGCGCTCCGCCGGACGCCGTTCGTGTTCGAGGTGCGCGATCTCTGGCCCGAGTCGATCGTGGCCGTGGGCGCCCTGCCGGAGGGCCACGCGGTCGTGCGGGGGCTCACGCTCGTCGAGGAGCACCTCTACCGGGCGGCGGACGAGATCGTCGTCGTCACCCGGCGCTTCCGCGAGCGGCTGATCGAGCGGGGCGTGCCCGCGGACAAGATCGAGATCATCCGCAACGGCGTGGACCTCGGCCGCTTCACGCCCGCCCCGCGCGACACGCCCCTGCGCGCGAGGCTCGGCTTCGGCGATCGCGTCGTCGTCGCCTACGTGGGCACGCACGGGATGGCGCACGGCCTCTCCGCCGTGCTCGACGTGGCGAACGGGCTCCGCGCGCGCGACGATCTCCGCTTCCTGTTCGTCGGCGAAGGGGCGGAGCGCGCGAGCCTCGAGGCGCGCGCCCGGGAGCTCGGGCTCTCCAACGTGACGTTCCTCGGCGCGCTCCCGCGCGACGCGATCCCGGAGGTCTACGCCACGGCCGACATCTGCCTGGTCCCGCTGCGGCGAGCGGAGCTCTTCCAGACGGTCATCCCTTCCAAGATATTCGAGATCCTCGCCATGGGACGGCCCATCGTGATCTCCGTGGACGGCGAGGCGCGGGCCATCGTCGAGGAGGCGCGGGCCGGCGTCTTCGCGCCGCCGGAGGACGTGCCGGCCATGACGCAAGCCATCGTCGACCTCGCCGCCGATCCCGCGCGGCGGGGGCGCATGGGCGAGGCCGGGCGGGACCACGTCATTCGCTCGTTCGATCGCGACACGCTCGCGCGCGAATACGCAGCGCTCCTGGAGCAGGTCGCGCGGAGGGGCAGCCGGCGCTGATCCCGTGTCGCCCGGGCTCGTCCCGGATTGTGCGGGTGCGGGGCCTCGCCGCGCTGCCCGGCCCCCGGGCGAAGAGGTGCGTGGGCGGCGCGGGGCCCCCGCCGGGCCCTACTCGCGCACGAGGCTGCCGGTGAGCGTGATGCGGAACGGCGCGAGCGCCTCGACCTTGTCGAGCACGAGGTGCATCGCCATCACCGCCTGGTGCACCCCCGGGAAGAGCACCGTGTAGGTCGGGTGATCGACCCCCGTGTAGAGCCTGTCCACGCGAAAGCCGGTCTCCCTGGCGACGCGATCCACGGCCCACACGGTGTTCATGCGGAAATAGGTCGGGTACGGCTTGGCGTTGCTGGTGCCGTTCTTCGCGCGCAAGAGGCCCACGTAGAACTTGTGGAACCAGTACGGCGTCCAGTGCGTCGCGACGCCCGTGTAAGAGAGCAGGTTCGGCGCCGTGAACACGAAGCGCCCGCCCGGGCGCAGGAGCCGGTGCGCCTCGCGTAGCACCGCCTCGGGCTTCTCCAGGTGCTCGAGCAGGTGGTCCGCGGCGACCACGTCCGCGCAGCCGTCCGGCAGCGGGATCGACTCGCCATAGGCGCAGATGCGCTGCGTCGCCGGGTTCTGCGCGAGCGCCTGCTCGTCCGGATCGACGGCGTAGATCGTCTTGCCCTCGAGCGGCACCGTCGCCACCTTGCCGAACCACAGCGGCCCGCAGCCCAGGTGGATCACGTCCCTGGCCGGCGTGACCGCCTCGTCCACCATGCCCTGGTAGACCTTCCAGTAGTGCGTGCGGCTGGTGAACCGATAATAAAGCTCGTTCGTCTTCTTGTTGAAGCGAACGATCGAGCGGACAATCTCCACGACATCTCCTCGGTCACGGGCAGCGACGCGGGCGCGTCGGCTGCGGGGTGAACGGCGTCACACCACCGACAGGCGCCCCTGGGTGAGCGGCTCGAGCGCGCGCGGCGGCGGGCGGCGCAGCAGGCGCTCCACGGAGTCGGCCACGAGCTGCAGCAGCATGTCCGCCTGCGGGTTGACCGCGCTCTCCTCGCTGTCCCAGCGGAAGCGCAGCGTGACGGTCTCGGCCCCCAGCTCGATCGTGAACGCCGCGACCACGGCCTCGCGGAGCTGCTGCGGCGTCGCCGTGTCCTGCGCCCACGTCCACGACCGCACGCGCGCGCTGCCGTTGGCGCCCGCGGAGGTCACCTCCAGGGCCATGAGCTTCGCCTCCTTCGCGAAGCGCTCGAGCGCCCCGCGCAGCCTCTCCACCCCGCTCGCGGCCTCGATCTCGAGCAGCGCCCGCGGCACGGCGCGCCGCAGCGCCTCCACCGTGGCCTCGCGCGGCGGCCGGGCGTCCCGCGCCCGCGCCCCGAAGAGGGCCAACGAGCCGGCCGCGCGCACCACGATGAAGAGCACCGCGCTGCACCCCGCGAGCGCGAGGCCGATCTCGTACGAGCGGCCGACATACGCCACCAGCGCGACCACCGTGAACAGGAGGCTCAGCCCGTACAGGATCAACACCGCGCCGCGGTGCGAGTGGCCCTTGTCGAGCAGCTTGTGGTGGATGTGCGAGCGATCGGCCGAGAAGATCGGCCGGCGGGCGATGAAGCGCCGCACCATCGCCGAGATCATGTCGAAGATCGGCAGCCCCAGCGCGAGCAGCGGCACCATGACCGCGAGCGCGGTGCCGCCCTTGTGCGTGCCCACGCCGAACAGCGGAATCGCCGCGAGCATGAACCCGAGAAACATGCTCCCGGTATCGCCCATGAAGATCGTCGCGGGGTGGAAATTGTGAAACAGGAATCCCACGATCGCGCCCGCCAGCGTCGCGGCGAGCAGGCAGATCACCAGGTTGCCCGGGTAACCGCCGAGGTACGCGGTGATGAAGTTGGCCACGCAGGCGAAGAAGCCCACGCCTGCCGCGAGCCCGTCGAGCCCGTCGATCAGGTTGATCGCGTTGATGATCGCGACGAACCACGGGATCGTCACCAGGAAAGAGAACGGCCAGAACGACACGTGCCCGAAGTACGGCAGCGTCACGCACTCGAGGCGGAGCCCGAAGGCCCACGCCACCGACGCCGCCAGGATCTGCGCGAGCAGCTTGTGGCGCGCGCGCATTCCCCGGATGTCGTCCCACGCCCCCGCCGCCGCGATCGTCAGCCCGCCGGCGAGCAGGCCCACGACCAGCGAGCCCTGCGAGAACCACATCATCGCAATCTGCGTGCGCAGCGCCACCAGCAGGAACAGGGGCAGCACGAAAGCCACCACGATTGCGAGCCCGCCGAGGCGCGGAATGCAGCGCGTGTGCACGCGCCGCGCGGTCGGCTCGTCCACCGCCCCGACCCGAAACGCCAGACGGCGCACCAGAGGCGTCACTGCCCCGGAAATCACCAGCGCGAGGATGACCGCAGTGAGCGTAGTTACCATTGCTCACCCTTCGTTCGGGAGCTCCGCACCTCTCGAATGCAGCGCAGATCGCGGGGTTCGTTGCTCGTGATCATGACGGACGATCCTTCGTCAGTGCGCCCCTACTACACCAGTTCAGCGTGGGGAGCATGGGGAAATGAAATAAGAGCAAAAAGTCAAGGTTCTCGTTCCACCCTGCCGGTTGTACAGCCGCACTGCACACACCAACCTACATCACCGAATCCTGGGCGGGGCCGCTCCACGGCCTCATGACTTCGCGCTGACACCTCGATGTCCTGGAGACGGCACTCCGGCGCAGCAGATGCAAACGTCCGAGCTCCAGGGGAGCCCGCGGACGGGCCGCACGACACGGCCGTTGAAGGCATCGATCCGCATCGAGACCAGACCCTGCCGTGAGCTGCCAACATCGTTGTGCATCCGAAGCTGTCTCGATGCGTGCTCCGATCCCGGACGGACACCGGCACGCCGGAAACCCGGCCGTTTTCCGGCGGGGACAAGGCGCATCGTGCGCGTGCGAAGCGGACGCCGGCGCCGGCCGGCCCCTCGGCAACATCATGAGGGAAAGCCCTGAGAAGAATGAAAGTCCTGAGGAGGTGACCTCCCGCTCGTTGCAAGAGGAATCTGATGCAAGAGTCCGCACGATGGCGGGCTCAACAGGGAATCCTCGGCGCTGCGTGGCTTGACGTCTCCGATCCCGGAATGGCCGGTGTAGCACATGACGGACGGACCCGGCATGTGCGTTCCAGACAGGCCGCCGCTGGAGTGGCTACTGCTGTGGCTGCCAGGCGCGCCGCCCGTGCCACGGCGGATGACAGGGTGCGTGCCCTCGACGACGGCCGCGAGGGCCGCATGCCGCGGGGCGACCGGCGCGCACATCTGGACCCTCGTCGCCGAGCCGATGCGATCGAAAGATCCAGGCATGACGGGTTCTTCGGTGCTCTGGATTGGCGTCGCATTCATCAAGACGCCGGAGCGGGTGAACGGGGCTCTCCCGTGCTCCGATCCAGCACCGCAGAAAGCCGGGGAGGCATGGTCGCCGGCGCTGCCCCGAGGGATTTCCCGGCGGACGGCAAGGCAAGAAAATCATTCATTTTATTCCCGCTTTTCTCCCCGGAGGACATCCGACCACCCCCATGGGGGAATGTGAGATGCCGCGCATAGAACAATCGCCCAGGACGGAATTTCAATTCGGTGCAAGGCATGGCGTCGCCACGGCAGAGCCCGTTGTTGAAGGGTCGGCGGCGACGCTGCGAGCGACCAAGAACGCTCGTCTCCGGGTCGATTCCGGGTCGATTGGCGAGCTCTGGCGGTTGTGCTGTGCCTCCTGGCGAGCTCTGGCGGGTGACGCCTGGCGGATGATGCGAAGAAAAGATGCTCTCCTGTGCTCAGCGGTTGAGAACCACACCGCACGCGTGGTGCTCCTGTGTCGTTGGAAAGCGGCCCAAGGTCGGTGTCGGTGTCCCACCCCGCCAGGCGAGCGCTCCTCGCAGCAGAGGTCCCTTCACCGTCGCCACGAGCGCGCCCCCTCCGCGCAGCGTCCCACGCCACGGAGCCGCCGCCGGTCGGTCGCACCGTGATCGTGATGCTGCCCGCCGGCCTATGGAGCCGCCGGCCGGCCCGAGGCGCCAGGGAGCTACCTATCTGAACAATCGCTCCGGCACGCCCCGGCCCCCGGCGGGCGGGACCCGAGCGGCGCGCGGCGCACGGGCCTGGCAGCGGGCTCCAGGCTCTGGTAGCGGGCTCTCCGCGGGGTGCCCCTCCCCCCGCCGCGCCGCGTTTCTCCAGCGCCCGCGCTCAGCTCCCGCGCTGCGCCCGCTTCCCGTTGCTTCCGGTGTTCCCCCCCGAGCCCCATACAACCCGGTTGACAGTCCCGGCGCCGCGACCTACAAGGTCCGCAACCCTCACGCGTACGTAAGGGTCAGGGTTTCACCCGCGATGTATCGATGACCACCCGGCACCACCTTCCCGTTGCCCACGAGCAAAGCATCGGAGGGCCGTTCGCGTCCAGCACGTCCAGCACGTCCCAGGCAAGTACGTCCCGGGCGGACACGGCGGCGGACCTGCTGGACTGCACCGAAGGCGAGGATCGCCTCCTGCAGGTGGGCGACATCGCCAGGGCGACCGGGAAGACGGTGCGGGCCATCCATCACTACGAGGAAGTGGGCCTGCTCGTGCCGCACGCCCGCTCCAAGGGGCGCTACCGGCTCTACGACCAGGCGGCCCTCACCCGGGTCCGGTGGATCGGCAAGCTCCACGACCTCGGCCTGTCGCTGAGCCAGATCCAGCAGATCGTCTCGACCTGGGAGTCGGCCCCGTCGGCCCCGGGGGCGATGTCGCGGATCCGGGACGTCTACCAGCAGAAGCTCGAGGAGGTGCGGGGGCAGATCGCGCACCTCGCGGCGCTCGAGCACGAGCTCGTGGCGAGCCTCGCGTACCTCGACACCTGCGAGACCTGCGACCCGGCGGAGCTCATCGCCGCCTGCACGAACTGCAATCTTCACGACAAGAGCCAGGCCGAGCCTGAGCTCGTCGCCGGGATCCGCGGCGGCAACGGGGTTTGCCGCCAGGGCTCGAGTCACCGTTGAGCGAGAACACCATGGGTATCCAGCTTCCGATCTACATGGATTACCACGCGACGACCCCGGTCGATCCGCGTGTCCTCGACGCCATGCTGCCGTATTTCAGCGGCAAGTTCGGCAACGCCGCGAGCCGGAGCCACGTCTTCGGCTGGACGGCGGAGGAGGCGGTGGGCCGCGCTCGCGAGACGCTCGCCCGGTTCATCGGCGCGTCGAACCCGAAGGAGATCGTCTTCACCTCGGGCGCGACCGAGAGCGACAACATCGCCCTCAAGGGCGTCGCCGAGTTCTACAAGGACAAGGGCAACCACATCATCACGAGCGTCATCGAGCACAAGGCGGTGCTCGACACCTGCAAGCGGCTCGAGAAGCAGGGCTTCGAGGTGACCTACGTCAAGGTCGACCGGCACGGGATGGTCGATCCGGACGACGTCGCCCGGGCGATCACCGACAAGACGATCCTCGTCTCGATCATGCTCGCCAACAACGAGGTCGGCACGATCCAGCCCATCGCCGAGATCGGCAAGATCACGAGGTCGAAGGGCGTCCTCCTCCACACCGACGCGGTGCAGGGGGTCGGCAAGGTCCCCTTCAACGTCGAGGAGATGGGGGTCGACCTCGCGTCGGTGACGGCGCACAAGATCTACGGGCCGAAGGGCATCGGGTGCCTGTACGTGCGCAGGTCGAAGCCGCGCGTCCGCCTCACCGCGCAGATGGACGGCGGAGGCCACGAGTTCGGCGTGCGCTCGGGCACGCTCAACGTGCCCGGCATCGTCGGCTTCGCCAGGGCGGCGGAGATCCTCATCGAGGAGGGCAGGGCGGAGTCGGAGCGCATCCTCGCGCTGCGCGAGCGGCTCCGGACGCGGCTCTGGAAGGAGCTCGACGCCATCCAGCTCAACGGCTCGCCCGACCGGCGGCTGCCGGGCAACCTCAACGTCTCGTTCAGCTTCGTCGAGGGCGAGGCGCTGATGATGGCGATCAAGGACGTGGCCGTCTCCAGCGGCTCGGCGTGCACGAGCGCCAGCCTGGAGCCCTCCTACGTCCTCCACGCGATGGGCATCGGCGACGATCTCGCCCACTCGTCCATCCGCTTCGGGCTCGGGCGGTTCACCACCGAAGAGGAGGTCGACCACGTGGCGGACCTCGTCGTCCGGAAGGTGAACACGCTGCGCGACATGTCGCCGCTCTACGAGATGCACAAGGAAGGGATCGACCTCAACAGCGTGCAGTGGGCGGCCCATTGAGGGGCGCCTGAGCGGCGGCGCGGGGCGCGTCGCCCCTGAGATCAAGGTTTCGAGAGGAAGGGAACGGTCGAGGAGAGAGCCATGGCATACAGCGAGAAGGTCATCGAGCACTACGAGAACCCCCGGAACGTCGGGACGCTCGACAAGGAGGACGAGCGCGTCGGCACGGGGCTCGTCGGCGCTCCGGCCTGCGGCGACGTCATGCGCTTGCAGATCAAGGTCGGCGAGGGCGGCGTCATCGAGGACGCGAAGTTCAAGACGTTCGGCTGCGGATCGGCCATCGCGTCGTCGTCGCTCGCCACCGAGTGGCTGAAGGGCAAGACGGTCGACGAGGCGGAGACGATCAAGAACAGCATGATCGCCGAGGAGCTCCACCTGCCCCCGGTGAAGATCCACTGCTCGGTGCTCGCCGAGGACGCGATCAAGAGCGCGATCGCCGATTTCCGGGCCAAGCAGCAGGCGAAGCAGGCGCTCTCCGCGCCGCAGCCGGCGGCCGAGGGCACCTCCGCCGCGGCGGGCGCGGAGTGAGAGCGCCGGCAGCCGGGCGGAGCCGGCCCGGCGCACCGGAGAGGGAGTAGCACCATGCAGAGCAGCGAGGAGACGACCACGACCAGGGCGGCGGACACCGAGGCCCAGAAGGCGCCGGCGGGCACCGCCGCGCCCGCGCCCGTCGAGGACAGCGGGGCGGCGGCCGAGGCGCAGGCCCGGCCGAAGCGGACGCTCGGCGTGAGCGAGGCCGCGGTGCAGGCCATCCGGGCCCAGCTCGCGAAGCGCGGCACGCCCGAGGGCGCGATCCGGGTCGGTATCCGCGGCGGCGGCTGCTCGGGGTTCTCCTACGTCATCGAGTTCGAGGACAACCCGCCCCGGCCCGGTGACCTCGTCCTGGAGTTCGCGGAGCCGGACAGGCCCACGGTGCGCGTCCTCTGCGACAAGAAGAGCATCATCTACCTGAGCGGCTCGGTGCTCGACTGGGAGAAGACCCTCATGTTCCAGGGCTTCAAGTTCAAGAACCCGAACGAGGCGACGCGCTGCGGCTGCGGACACTCGTTCACGGTGGCCTGATCCGCCGCCGCCTGCGCCCGCCCTCGCCGCCGAGGCGCGCCCCCCGAGCACGCCATGACCGATCCCTTTGACACCCTGGGCGTCGAGCCCCGGTTCGATCTCGACCTGCGCGCGCTGGAGCAGCGCCACCGCGACATCTCGCGCGCGCTCCACCCCGATCGCTACGCGGGCGCGCCCGCGGCCGAGCGGCGGCTCGCGCTCGGCCGCGCCATCGAGGCCAACGACGCCGTACGCGTCCTCCGGGACCCGATCCGCCGGGCCGAGGCGCTGCTCCAGCGCGCGGGCATCCCGCGGGGCGAGGAGGCCGAGCAGAAGGCCTCCCCCACCCTGCTGATGGAGATGATGGAGTCGCGCGAGGAGCTCGCCGAGGCGGCGCGGCGGCGCGATCGCGCGCGGGTCTCGCGCCTCGGCGACGCGATGCGGGCGCGCGAGCAGGCGACCCTCGCCGCCATCCAGGGCGCCTTCACGGACGCCGGGGGCGACCCGGCGCGCCTGAAGAGCGTGCTCGCCTTGCTCAGCGAGCTCCGCTACATCCGGCGGTTCCTCGATGAAGTGAGCGCAATCGAAGAAGAACTCACGGTTCAGACATGACCCTCCTCGAGATTTACGACCCCAAGGCCAGGCCCAGCCCGATCGGCATCGATCTCGGGACGACGCACTCGCTCGTCGCCCGCGTGCGCGACGGCCGCCCGGTGGTCATCGACGACTGCAACGGCGAGCGGCTCGTCCCGTCGGTGGTGCACTACGACGAGCGCGGCAACGCCATCGTGGGCCAGGGCGCGCGGCGGCTCGCCCAGAGCCACCCGCGCGAGACGATCGTCAGCGTGAAGCGGTTCATGGGCCGCGGCGCGGACGATCCGGAGACGCGGCGGCTCGGGCCCTACGAGTTCGTGGAGCCGAAGACCCCCGACGACGCGAAGAGCGTGCGCTTCAAGGTGCGGGACCGGGTCGTGACGCCCGTCGAGGTGTCGGCGGAGATCCTGAAGGAGCTCCGCGTCTCGGCCGAGCGCGAGCTCCGATCGGTGGGCGGCGCCGTGATCACGGTCCCCGCGTACTTCGACGACGCGCAGCGACAGGCGACGAAGGACGCCGGCCGGCTGGCCGGCCTGGAGGTGCTGCGCCTGCTCAACGAGCCGACGGCCGCGGCGCTCGCCTACGGCCTCGACAAGCAGCAGAACGGCCTGTTCGCCGTCTACGATCTCGGCGGCGGGACGTTCGACATCACCGTCCTCCTGCTGGACAACGGCGTCTTCCAGGTGAAGTCGACCGGGGGCGACAGCGCGCTCGGCGGCGACGACATGGACAGGGCGCTCGCGGAGCGGCTGCTCGAGGAGATGGGGGCGACCCGGCGCACGCCCGAGGTGGTGCGGCTCGCGCTCGACACCGCCCGCAGCGTCAAGCACGCGCTGACGGACGCGGAGCAGGTCGAGATCGAGCTGCCCGCGCAGCCGGGCGAGGCGGCCGGCGCCGGGCCGGCGTCGCGGCGGGTCCTCGTCACGCGCGAGGAGCTCGACGCGCTCATCGCGCCGATCCTGGAGCGCACGGGCGCCGCCTGCCGCCGCGCGCTGCGCGACGCCGGGGTCGAGGCCCGGGACATCGACGGCGTGATCCTCGTCGGCGGCGCGACGCGCGTGCCGTACGTGCGCGCTTACGTGGCGAAGCTCTTCGGGAAGGAGCCGCTGCGGGACATCGACCCGGACGAGGTCGTGGCGCTGGGCGCCGCCATCCAGGCCGACATCCTGGCCGGCTCGGCGGAGCGCGCGGACGAGGTGCTCCTGCTCGACGTGCTGCCGCTGTCGCTCGGCATCGAGACGATGGGCGGCGTCGCCGAGAAGATCCTGCCGCGGAACACGACCATCCCGGCGGGGGCCCGGCAGGTCTTCACGACCTACGCCGACAACCAGACCGGGTTCGACCTGCACATCGTGCAGGGCGAGCGGGAGCTCGCCGCCGATTGCCGGTCGCTCGCGCGCTTCGTGCTGAAGGGGATCCCGCCGATGCCCGCGGGCATGGCGCGGCTCGAGGTGACCTTCCGCGTCGACGCCGACGGCCTGCTCGGCGTGACCGCGCGCGAGCTTTCGACCGGGGTCGAGCAGAAGGTCGAGGTCAAGCCGAGCTACGGGCTGACCGACGAGGAGGTGGAGGACATGCTCCTGTCGGCGCTCGACCACGGGGAGGACGACCTCCTCAAGCGGCGGCTGGTCGAGGCGCGCGTCGAGGCCGAGCGCGTGGCGATGGCGACGCGCAAGGCGCTCTCCGCGGACGCCGACCTGCTCGCGGAGGGCGAGCGCGAGGCGATCGAGGGCGCCCTCGGCGCGCTCGACGCGGCCATCCGCGGGGACAGGCCGGGGCTGATCCAGGCGCGCACGGAGGCGCTCGACGAGGCGACGCGGGCGTGGGCCGGGCGGCGGATGGACCGCGCCGTGGCGCAGGCGATCGCGGGCCGGAAGGTCGAGGACGTCGAGGCCAAGGTCGCGACCGCGAAGGGCGTGGACGCGCACCTGGCCGAGCACGAGCACGGCGGGCAGGACGCGCACGGCGCGCCGGCCGGCGTCGCGGCGGGCGTGAACGACGCGAGCCGCGCGCCGTCCGACGCCGAGGCGGGCGGCGCGCGCCGGGAATCGGCCGACGCCGAGGCGAGGAGGAGCTGATGGCCAGGGTTCGCTTTCTTGCTCACGGCCGCACGTGGGAGGTCGAGGCGCCGGTGGGCTCGACGATCCTCCAGGCGTCGAAATCGGTAGGCGCGCCCGAGGGCGACGCATGCGGCGGCGTCTGCGCGTGCTCCACCTGCCACGTCTACGTGACGAAGGGGCGCGAGCTCCTCAGCGAGGCCGACGAGGACGAGGAAGACATCCTCGACAAGGCCTTCGACGTGCGCTCGACGAGCCGCCTCGGCTGTCAGGCTCAGATCCTGAGAGACGGCGACATCGAGGCGGAGATCTCCCGCGAGAGCCTCGACGCCTTCTACAACGAGCACCCGAACGTGAAGGACCCGCGCAAGGGCTGAGGCCGGCGCGCGGCGGCCAGCCGCGCGTCAGGACGGCGGCTTCACCTTGGTCGACGGCGGCCTCGGCTCGCGCGACGCGGGCTGCGGGCGGCGGAGCTTGTCGATCTCGGAGCGCGCCTCCGCGGTGATGCGGCGCGCGATGTGGGCGAAGGCCGAGGCGGCCTCCCTGGCCGGCGGCGTCGAGAAGATCGCGACGAGGTGCTGCGCGGCCGTCTTCCTGCCGATGGGGACGAGGAAGAAGGTCAGGGCGGCGAGCAGGAACACGACGCCGTTGACGAGGCGCTTGAGGAAGTCGCCGACCACAGGAGGGCAAGGCTAGACGGCGCGCGCCCCCGCGGCCCACTTCTCGGCGACCGGGCGGGCCCACGCGCACCCCGCCCCTTGCCGTGGTGCCCTTGCCTCACGACAAAAACCCGGCGCCTCGGCGTCAGACGCCGAGCAGCGGAGCCCGGCCGCGCCGGGACCGCTGAGCCGCTCTGGGTTCTGCGAACAACAACCAAGGGGGAAGCCACGATGTTCAACAAGGTTCTCTTCACCGCCGTCGCTCTCTCGGCTGGCCTGTCGATCTCGGCGGCGCTACCGGACGCAGCGGGGCAGCAGAGGCAGGAAGGACAGAAGGCGCAGCCGGCGCAGCAAGGGCAAAGAGCGCAGCAGGGGCAGCAAGGGCAGCCCTCGCTCGCCAAGGCGGATCGCGAGTTCATCGAGAAGGCGTCCCAGGGTGGGCTCCTGGAGGTGCGGCTCGGGCAGCTCGCGCAGCAGCACGCCTCGACCCCGGAGGTGAAGGGCTTCGGGCAGCGGATGATCGACGATCACACGACGATCAACAAGCGGCTGACCGAGCTCGCGGAGCGCAAAGGCATGCTCGTGCCGCAGGAGCTCGACAAGAAGCACCAGGAGGAGGTCGACAAGCTGGCGAAGAAGACAGGGTCCGAGTTCGACCGGGATTACATGAACATGATGGTCGATGACCACAAGGACGACGTCGAGCGGTTCGAGAAGGCCTCGAAGGACGCGAAGGACGCCGATCTGAAGAGCTTCGCCGCCGCGACGCTCCCGACGCTGCGCGAGCACCTCACGCAGGCGCGGCAGATCCAGGCCAAGGTCAAGGGCAAGGGCAAGTAGCGGCGCGGCGCGCCGCTACCGGGGGCTCAGGCGACGCCACGCGCGGCGCGCTCGGGCGCGCCCGCGGACGGCGGCGGGGTCGTCCTCGACCTGGCCGCGCCGCGGACCGGGGCGAGCTTGGCCCGGATCTTCTGGTAGGCGGCCTCATCGACCGGCTCGCCCCGGACCCAGGCGCGGATGAACGGCACCACCGCCGTCTCCCACGAGGCCGAGAGGCGGAGGGCGAGGAACTCGCCGTAAAGCGCCGAAAAGAGCGTCTCGAGCTCCTCGATGAGGAACATGCGCTCGTAGAACTGCTCGTCCACGGCGTCCTTCACGACGCTCGGGATCCGGACGCCCGAGAGGGCGAACGCGTCGGCGTTGAACAGGAACGCGTACTCGAGCTCCCCGCGGGTGATGCGGACGCGCGCCTGCGAGGGGAGCTTGCCCTGGCGCAGCGCCTCGTGGGCCTCGGGGGCGCTGCTCGGGGCCGCGCCCTTGAGCCGGCTCTGCTCCTTCTCCTGCACGAGCGTGATCTGCCCCTCGAGCCAGAGCTCGCAGGCGCCGACGGCGTCCAGGGAGAAGCGCCCCTCGAAGAGCTCGCTCTCGAACCAGAGCCAGACCAGGAATTCACGGCCGACGAAGCGGCGCTGCTCGATCAGCTCGGCGAGGCCCACAGGGCACCTCCAGCGGTGGACTCTGCGTGAAAGACGGTGGGTTTGAGGAGCTCGAAGGCGCCCTGCTGCTCGCTCGTCAGGCCGAGCTCGCGGGCGGCCGTGTAGGGGCTCTCGGGCACCAGCTCGAGCTCGAAGGTCTGCTCGAAGAGCTCGGACAGCCCCTCGTGCGCGCGCGGCGACTGGTTCCAGAACCGCACGACGCCGGCCTCCAGGTTCCAGGAGAGATCCACGACCTTCATCGCCGGGATGAGCTGCGCGCGGAGCTTCTTCGACACGACCGCGCGGAGCTCCTCCTTCTCGCGCCGCCCGAGCTTGTCCCGCCCGCGCTTCGCGAGGTGCTCCCGCTCCGCCTCGGCGAAGTGCGCCTTGAAGAGCGCCGCCGGCACCTGCCAGCGATCGGTCCTGAGGCCGAGGTTCAGGTACGAGTTGAAGAAGATCTTGTTGTGATCGAGCTCGCAGTCGAGCGGGTTCTCGATGGAGCACCACCCGGCGCGCTGCTCCTCGTCCTCCTCGACCGTGAGCGGCCGGAACGCGCGGAGCCGGATTCGCTCGACGAACCTGTCGCGGAACCCCTCGGGCAGGTCGCCGCGCACATAGAACTTCGAGAATGAGATGGATCCTTTGAGTGCGCCCAAACGATCGTCCTTTCGTCTCGTGAGGACATCGGAGGTAGCCGAGCGGATCCAGGGGGTCAAAAAACCGGACGCGGCGGCGTCAGATCGGCTGAACCAGCGGCGGGCGCAGCCAGCGCCCCGCGAGCGGGCCGGTGAGGTAGAAGCGGTAGCGGAGGAAATACGGCGCCTCGTCGGGCCCACAGAACGCGACCGTCGACCGCAGGTAGAGGCCGAAGACGTCGCCGTCCGGGGCCCCGGACAGCCTGTGGCCGAGGACGGGGCTGGACATGGCGGGGAAGCGGGCCGGCGCGCCGCGCGAGAACCCGCGCGGCAGCGCGCACGCGCCAGGCGGCGCAGAGCCTGGCCCGGTCGCCGCGCCGCCCGGAGCGCCGGCCTCCCCGGGCGGGAGGTCGGCCGAGGCGGCGTCGCAGCCCGCCGCGGCGCCCCCCGACGAGAGAAGAACCAGCACACCCCACGCGCGGCCGCTCGCCCCCGGCACCGTCCTGCCTCCTGCGCGAGGCAGGCGCGCGCCGGCGGTCGTGGCCGGCGCACCGCGCTCGCGCGGGCGCTCGTGCAGCAACGGGGGTGCCGCGCCGGCCGCGCACGCGGGGCGCAGCGGGCGGGCGCGGCCGGCAGACGGATCAGGCGTTGACGATCAGACGTTGAAGAGGAAGTGCGCGACGTCGCCGTCCTGGAAGATGTACGTCTTGCCCTCGACGCGCAGCTTGCCGGCGGCGCGGATGGCGGCCTCGGTCTTGTGCTCGACGAGGTCGTCCACCTTGTAGACCTCCGCCCGGATGAAGCCCTTCTCGAAATCGCTGTGGATCACGCCCGCGGCCTGCGGCGCCGTGCACCCGATCGGGATCGTCCAGGCGCGGATCTCCTTGGGGCCCGCCGTGTAGTAGCTCTGCAGGCCGAGGAGCCGGTAGGCCTCCCGCGCGAGCGTCGCGAGCGCCGGCTCCTTCATGCCGAGGCTCTCGAGCATCTCCTGGCGCTCGTCGGGCGCGAGCTCGTTCAGCTCCGCCTCGAGCTTGCTGCAGACCGGCACCACGCCGCTGCCCTCGGAGGCGGCGCGCTCGCGCACCTTCGCCGCGAGCGGGCCCGTGCCGAGCACGTCGGACTCGTCGACGTTCGCCACGTAGAGCACCTTCTTCGCCGTGATCAGGCCGAACGTCTTCACCACCTTGCGCTGCTCGTCGTCGAAGGGGATGCCGCGGATCGGCTTGCCGGCCTGGAGCGCCTCGAGGCACCGCTCCATGAGCGCGATCTTCGGGAGGAGCTCCTTGTCGCCCTTCGCCTGCCGCTTCAGGCGCTCCAGGCTCCCCTCGAGAGAGCCGAGATCCGCCAGCATCAGCTCCGTCTCGATGGTGTCGATGTCCCGGATCGGATCGACGCCGCCGTCGACGTGCACGACGTCGGAGAGCGTGAAGCAGCGGACGACGTGGAGGATGGCGTCCACCTCACGGATATGACTCAGGAATTTGTTCCCCAGCCCCTCGCCCGTGCTCGCGCCGCGCACGAGCCCGGCGATGTCGACCACCCGCACCATGGCCGGGAGGATCTTCTCGGATTTGATGTACTTTGCGAGGAGCGGGAGGCGATCGTCAGGCACCGGGACCACGCCGACGTTCGGCTCGATCGTGCAAAACGGGTAATTCTGCGCTTCGGCCTTCGCCGCTGTCAGCGCGTTGAACAGGGTGCTCTTGCCCACGTTGGGCAGTCCGACGATGCCGACCTCGACGCTCATGGCGCGCACGTCTAGCACAGGTCGAGCCGCGCGGCCCGGCCGTCGGGGGGCGCCTTGAAGGGCGTCCCCGACGGGCGCGACGGGCGCCTGTGGGGCGCGCGCGGGAGCGCGGGCGACCGATCTCGCGCGTGAGGGGGGTCAGCGCCCGGCGCGCAGGGCGCCGGTGAGGAAGGAGGAATGGGCCCGGCCGCCGCCGGCGGATCCCCCTCGCCGCGACGCCGGCTCCGCGGCGCGGTCAGCCGGCGAGCGCCCGGAGACGCCGCGCCGCGATCGCGGCGATGGCGGGGTGCATCACGAAGTGCTGTCGCCCCGCGTCCGCGGGCTGCGGGGTGGGCGTGAGCGTCCCGTCGCGCAGGCCGAGCACCGCGCGGAGCATGAGCTCGAGCCCGATGCGCTCGATGCGCCGCATCACCGCGGCGTGATCGTCGCCGGGCTCGAGCGAGAACCGCTCGACCAGCACGATGGGCCCGGTGTCGACGCCCGTGTCGATGAGGTGCACGGTGACGCCGAGCTCGGGGGGGCCGTCCTCGAGGATGGGCCACAGCGCGACGTCCATGCCGCGGTACCTGGGCAGGGCGCCCGCGTGGGCGTTGAGGACGCCGATCCGGGGGATCGCGAGCACCGGGGCGCGGAGCAGCCCGCCGCCCGCGAACACGATGAGGTCGGGCGACGCCGCGCGGAGCACCGCGAGCGACCGCTCGTCGTTGTGGTTGCGGACCACGTGGAACCGCGCGCCGATCGCCGCGCACACGTCGCGCAGCGACGAGCCAGGGAGGCCCTCCGCGGCGGCGATATCCCGCACGGACCGCTCCCCCTCGCGCGGGGCGGACAGGCTGCCCACGAGGACCTTGCCGACCACCTTGGCCAGCACGCGCCCCGGCGTGGTGAGGCGGAGCTCGTCGCGGAGGCGCTCGGCCTGGAACGGCGCGCGCAGCAGCACGTCGGTGAGCTCGATGCCGTCCGCGCGGCCGAGCCGCCACGCGAGCAGGCGCGCGTACATGCTGGTGTGAACGGGCGCTAGCAGCGCGATGCGCATTGCCTCTCCAGCTCCGCGAGCGCGGATTCGACGTCCGAGAGCGCCCTGGCCCAGTCGGCCGCCGCCGCCGCTCCGAGGAGCCGCGGCGCCCTCGGCGCGAAGCGATCGGCGAGCTTGAGGGCGGCGTTGAGCAGCCGAACGTCGCGGCGCGCCGGCGCCTGCCGCGCGAGCAGCGAGCAGACCGCGGCCCGCTCGCGCGCGACGCCGGCGCCATCCTGCGGAGGCTCGATCTCCGCCAGCGCGTCGCCGCGGCGCAGCTCGACGTGGCGGAGCAGCCGCTCGAGCTCCTCGGCGCCGCGCGGGTCGCCCGCGGCGAGGGCCGCCTCGAGATCGGCACAGGCGCCGGCGCGCCATCTCCGCTGCTCCAGCACCGGGCGGAGGGGGCCTGCGGCGCGCGCCGGCGCGGCGGCAGCCGCCTCCGGAGCCGCCCGCCGCAGCGCGGCGGCGAGACGCCGCCGGCGCTCGCGTCCGCGGGAGGGGTCGTCGATCCACGCGGCGACCGCGCGGACCGCCGCGAGCACGCGATCGCGCGCGGTCACGGCAAGCCTCCGTCGATCGCGATGCGGAGGCTGCTCCCGTCCAGGCCCACGAGCGCCTCTCCGCTCAACCAGAGGTCGTCCAGGCTGAGGCGCCCGGACGGCAGGGCGAGGACGCCGTTCTTGAACAACCAGTAGGGACGCCACCGATCCTTGCGGAAGGAGGCGAGCTCCCGCCAGGTGATCCCGTCGCGGCTGGCCAGGATGGCCGCCGTGTCGCGGCGGATCCCGGCGCCGCGCTCGACGACGGTGAGCGCGAGCAGCACCGGCCCCGGGAGCTGGGCCCCGTACCACGCCGAGGCAGGGATCTCGCAGCCCACCTCGAGGGCGAGCGAGCGCCGCTCGAACCGGCAGGCGTGGTTCTGGGTCACCTCGGAGTCGGTCAACCAGCACACGTGGTCCGCGGTGAAGAACAGCTGCACGGCGCGCCAGCGCTGCGTGCCGTCCCCGATCCGCTCGATCGTGCGGAACCCGTCGCGCGTCCGCCACAGGTAGCACTCGCCGTCGCGATCCCCGGTGGTCACCCACGTCGCCCCCGGGTCGAACGGATCGAGGAAGAGGCCGTGGACATGCCGCACCGAGCCCGCGGGGAACTCGTGGGCGATCTCGACGCGATCGCCGTCGGGGGTGATCCGGTGGATCCGCACCGGGTCGCGGCGCTCGTTCGTCGTGTACTCGCCGAGGTACGCGGCGCCGAGAGGGTCCTCGATGATCCCACGATGCAGGACGCAGTCGCCGGCGAGCGCGGTGCTCAGCGGCACAGGGGCGCGCCCCTCCTCGAGCCGGTAGATCGTCCCCGCGCGGACCCCGAGGACGACGCCGCGCGACGTGCGGTAGACGTTGCACTTGTCGGCGCGCGCGGCCCGCGCGAGCAGGCGCGGGAACGCGGCGGCGTCGCGCGGCATCGTCGCGGGGAAGCGGCAGAACGGCGCGAACGCGCCGACGCCGCGGGCCCGGCGCAGCACGATGCGCCCTCGGCTCGCCCACACCGTGCCGTCGGCGTCGACGTGGTGGACGATCGAGATCGCGTCGGCCCGCTCGCGGACGGAGACCCCCAGCGCGAGGAACTCGCTCGACGGGGTCGGGGTGATGGCGCGAGCCGGCATCATCGTGAGGGCGCCGCACGCTAGCATCCGCTCACGCGGCGCGGCAAGCCGGAGCCCGGCGCCACGGCGCGGGGCGTCGCACTCCCACGAGGCGCGGCGCAGGCGCCCGGTCGCTGCGCTGCAGCGCGGGGGTCAGCCGCGTGGGTCCACGAAGAAGGAGACCACGGCGCCCGCCACGCGGGTGACCTCCTCGCTCGTGAGCTCGGGGTAGATGGGGAGTGCGAGCGTCTCGCGCGCGGCGGCCTCCGCGACCGGGAGCGCGCCCGCCGGGGGGCCGTGCGCCGCGAAGCAGGGCTGGAGGTGGAGCGGCGCCGGGTAATAGACCTCGGTGCCGATGCCCCGCGCGGCGAGGAACCCCCGCAAGGGGTCGCGCAGGGACGCGTCCTTCACGCGGATCACGTACTGGTTCCACGTGTGGCCGGTGGAGCCCGCGCCGGGCAACGACAGGGGCAGATCGGCCTGACCGAGGAGCGCCGCGTACTGCGCGGCGTGCCGGCGCCGCTGCGCGAGGGACGCGCCCAGCCGCGGGAGCTTGCGGCGGAGGAGCGCCGCCTGGAGCGCGTCCAGCCGGAAGTTGCCGCCGACGAGCGTGTGGTGGTGCTTGCGGCGAGCGCCCTGCGCGCGCAGCGCGCGGGCGCGCTCGGCCAGGTCATCCCGGTCGGTGGTCACGAGCCCGCCGTCGCCGAAGCCGCCGAGGTTCTTGGTCGGGAAGAACGAGAAGCACCCCATCCGCCCGAGCGCGCCCGCGCGGCGGCCGGCGCGCTCGGCGCCGAACGCCTGGGCCGCGTCCTCGATGACCGGCAGGCCACGGCCGTCGGCGACGGCGAGGATCTCGTCCATCGGGGCGCAGTCGCCGAACAGGTGGACGGCGACGACGGCCCGGGTGCGCGCGGTGATCGCGCGCGCCATCGAGGCGGGATCCAGGTTGAACGAGCCCGGGAGCACGTCCGCGAAGACAGGCCGCGCGCCGGTGCGGTGGATCGCGCCCGCGGTCGCGAAGAACGTGTACGCGGGGCACACCACCTCGTCGCCGGCGCCGACGCCGAGCGCCATCAGCGAGACGAGCAGCGCGTCGGTGCCGGACGAGACGCCGACCGCGTGCCGGACGCCGAGGTACGCCGCGCACTCCGCCTCGAAGGCCTCGACCTCCGGACCGAGGATGTACTGGCCGCTCTGGACGACCCCCTGGAACGCCGCGACGAGCTCGCCCTGCATGGCGAGGTCGGCGCGGGCGCGGTCGAAGAACGGGACCGGCGGCGGCGTCATCGGTCGAGGTCCTCCGCCGCGGGGACGTCCCGGTAGCGGCGCGTGGCCGCGCCGCGGGGCGCGGGGAGCGGCGCATCCTCGTCGAGATCGAGGCAGCGGACGACGTCGCCGCGGCGCTCGTAGCGATGGCCGCTCTCGGGGCAACGCATCAGGCCATCGGCCGAGGCGGCGAGCCGGTGGCCGTGGCGGCTCATCCAGCCGACGCGGCGGGCCGGGACGCCGGTGACGAGCGCGTAATCGGGGACGTCGCGGGTGACCACGGCGCCGGCGCCGATGAAGGCGTGGCGGCCGATCGTCACGCCGCAGACGACGGTGGCGTTGGCGCCGACCGTGGCGCCGCGGCGGATGCGCGTCGTGTCAAGGAGGGCGCGGCGGTCGATCGCGGCGCGCGGGTTGATGACGTTGGTGAGGACGGCGGACGGGCCGAGGAACACGTCGTCCTCGATGAGGGTGCCGTCGTAGATCGACACGTTGTTCTGGATCCGGACCCCATCCCCGATGACCGCGCCGCCCGCGACGAAGACGTTCTGCCCGAGGACGCAGGCGCGGCCGATCCTCGCGCCCGCGGAGACATGGCAGAAGTGCCATATCCTCGTCCCCTCGCCGATGTCGCACGGCTCGTCGATGCACGCGGAGGTGTGGGCGAAGAACGGCTGGCCGGACACGGTCATGGTGCTCCTCTTGCTTTTGCGGAGGACGCGGGGCGCGGCGCGCTGCCCACCGGCGCCGCCCGCGGCGCGCCGCCGGCCGGAGGCGCGGCCCAGAGCCCCCACCCGCCGCGCGTCGCGAGCGGCGCGCCGGCGAGGGCGATCACGGACGGCCTGACGCGCCCGATGAGGTACGCCGCGCCGACGGCGGCGGCGCGGCGCGCGAGCGACGCGGGGTCGTCGAAGCTCGAGCGGACGGGCGGATCGCGCGGATCGACCGAGCGATCCGGGTGCGCGTCCCGCGGGCGGCCCAGGGCGGCGAGCGTCGCGAGGTGGCCATAGTCGACGACCTCGACGAGGACGGGCGCGCCGGGCGCCACGAGCGCCGCAGCGGCGCGGCCGATGGCGACCTCGTCGCCCCGCGGGCTGAAGTGCTCGCGGCGCAGGTGGGGGCGGAAGACGACGCCGACGAGGAGCACCCCCAGCGCGGCGCCGCCGAGCGCCCGCCGGGCCCCGGTCGACGCCCCGCGGAACGCGCGCGTCGTGAGGTCGCCGACCGCGAGCGCGAGCAGGAGCAGGGCGAGGAGGGTCGCGCGCTCGGGGTGGTGCGTGGGCGCGCCGTCGCGCACGAGGGCGAGCGAGAGCGCCGCGATCTGGAGCACGGCGATCGCGCCGGGCAAGGCGTACGGCCGGGCCGCGCGGAGCAACGGAGGGAGCGGGCGATCGGCCCCGGAGGCGGCGCGGCGACGCGCGCGCCACGCGACGAGGGCGAGGGCGGCGAGGCTCAGGAACAGCTCCGGCTCCTCGCGGAGCATCGCGGCGGGGTACGCGAGGAGCCGCAGCAGGGTGCCGTCGTCGCGCGGGCCGAGCGCGCTGCGGTAGGAGGCGACGCGGGCCAGGAAGTGCAGCGCCTCGCCGTGGGCGATCTGGTTCCACGCGATCCACGCGGCGGGCCCGGCGAGGGCGACGAGCGCCGCGAGCGCGAGCTTCGCCTGCGCGGCGCGGCCCTGGCCGAGGCGAGCGGCCGCGAGCAGCGCCATCGCCGCGAAGGCGGCGGCGACCGGCCACGGCTCGTACCGGGACAGCGTCGCGAGCACGAGCGCGAGCGCGCCGGCGAGGGCGCGTCCGGCGGGCGGCGCGGGCCCGGCCGGCGGCGTGACGAGCGACGCCACCGCGAACAGCGAGAGGGCCGCGGTCGGCAGCTCGGGCACGGTCGCCACGCCGAGGCAGGCGCTCCAGGGGAAGGCGCCGGCGAGCAGCGCGCCGGCGAGCGCGGCGCGGCGGTCGCCCGTGATCCAGCGGGCCGCGATGTAGACGAGCGCCGCCGAGAGGACGCCGAGCGCGAAGGCGATGGCGCGGGCGACATCGAGCGTCGGGGCGAGGAGACGGAAGAGCGCGCCGTTGAGCCAGAACGGGACCGGCAGCCAGCTCGTCCCGGTGGGGTCGAGCCTGGGCGCGTGGGCCCACGCCTGCGCGAGGACCACGCGCGCGAAGTCGTCGTCGCTCACCGCCCGGAAGCCGAGGGCGAGGACCAGCGCGGAGACGGCGGCCTTGGCGAGGGTGACGAGGGCGAGGTCGCGTGCGAGGCGGCCGGCCGAGGCCCCTCCCGCGAGCGACCCCGCGCCCTCCGCCCCGCCCGCGCCGCTCCTCGGCGCGGGAGCGGGCCGTAGCACGCGGGCCTACTTGTCCTGGGATTGCTCGAACTCGCGCAGCTCGCGATCGCCCGCCGACGAGAGGTAGGCGAGCGACACGCTCGTCGCCATGAAGACCGTGGCGCAGACGGCCGTGAGCCGGGTCATGAAATTCCCGGCCCCGCGACCGCCGAACACCTGCGCTGTCGCGCCCCCCATGGCCGCGCCCATCCCGCCGCCGCGCCCCTGCTGCAGGAGCACGACGAGGATCAGGAACAGACAGACGAACACGTGCAGGATGTTGAGGAACGTGTGAAGCATCGGCTTCTTTCTGCTGGGCGATTCCGGGGTGCTGACGGACGGGTGGGGCAGGCCGGCGCCCCCGCGGTGAACGGGGACCGGCCCGCGATCTACCCCTGTTCCGCGCGCTCCGCCAGTCGGTGCGCGGCCTCGACGATCCTGGCGAACCCGGCGGCGTCGAGCGACGCCCCGCCGACGAGCGCGCCGTCGATGTCGTCCTGGGCGAGCAGCGCCTCGGCGTTGTCGGCCTTGACGCTGCCGCCGTAGAGGATGCGCGTGGCGCCGGCGAGGTCCTCCGAGGCCTTCGCGAGCAGGCCCCGGATGAACGCGTGCACCTCCTGGGCGTCCTCGGCGCGCGCGACCTTGCCCGTCCCGATGGCCCAGACCGGCTCGTAGGCGATGACGCCGAAGCCGGGCTGCTTCGCGAGCTCGTCGAGGAACGCGCGGACCTGGCGCTCGACCACCGCGAGCGTGTCGCCCGCCTCGCGCTCCTCGAGCGTCTCGCCGACGCAGACGATGGGGCGCAGCTCGGCGGCGATCGCCGACGCGACCTTCCGGGCGATCGCCTCGTCGGTCTCGCCGAACAGCTGGCGCCGCTCGCTGTGGCCGAGGATGACCGAGGTCGCGCCCGCGTCCTTGAGCATGCCCGCGGAGATCTCGCCGGTGAACGCCCCGGAGACCTCGGCGCTCATGTTCTGCGCGGCGATCGTGACCTCGCTCTTCGCCTCCGCGAGCTCGTGGGCGACGGCGGCGATCGCGGTGAACGGCGGCGCGACCACCACCTCGGCCCGGCCGAGCTCGCGGGTCGCCTTGGCGACGGCCGCGGCCAGGGGGCAGGCGTCCTGCCCCCCGGCGTTCATCTTCCAGTTGCCGGCGATGAGCGGACGACGCGAGGCCGCCCGGGCGCCGGCGCCCGTGTCCGCGGACGTGCCCCCGTCGTTGCCGGGTTTCACTCGCTCACCTCGGCGCTGCGGAGCGCCTCGACGCCCGGCAGCCGCTTGCCCTCGATGAGCTCGAGCGAGGCGCCGCCGCCCGTCGAGATGTGGTCGAAGCCCTTGGCGATCGGCTCGCCGGCCTGCTTGACCGCCGCCGCGCTGTCGCCGCCGCCGACCACCGTGAAGCCGGACGCGCCGCTCATGATGCGCGCGACGTCGAACGTGCCCTTCGAGAAGGCGGGCGTCTCGAACAGGCCCATGGGCCCGTTCCAGAACACCGTCTTCGCCCTCTCGATCGCCTTGCCGAAGAGATCGACCGAGGCGGGCCCGATGTCGAGCGCCATCTTGCCCTCGGGGATCGCGTCGACCGAGACGGTGTCGCCCTGCGTCGCGTCGATGCCCGCGGCGACGACCGCGTCGACGGGGAGCAGGAGCTGGATGCCCCGATCGCGCGCCTTGCTCATGATGGTGCGCGCGAGCGGGAGCTTGTCCTCCTCGATCCGGCTCTTCTGCACGTTCTTGCCCTGCGCGGCGAGGAAGGTGTTCGCCATCGCGCCGCCGATGCAGAGGGTGTCGACCACGTTGAGGAGCGCCTCGACGACGTCGATCTTGTCGGAGACCTTGGCGCCGCCGAGCACGGCGACGTACGGCTTCTCCGGGCGATCGGTGAGCCGGGTGAGCGCCTTGAGCTCCTTCAGGAGGAGGAGGCCGGCGGCGCGCTCGCGCATGAGGCGCGGCAGCGCGTGCACCGACGCGTGAGCGCGGTGCACGGCGCCGAAGGCGTCGTCGACGTAGACGTCGCAGAGCTCCGCGAGCTGACGCGCGAAGCCCTCGTCGTCCTTCTCCTCCTCCGCGTGGAAGCGGAGGTTCTCCAGGAGGCAGATCTGACCCGCGCGGAGGTCGTAGATGACCTTCTTGGGCGAGTCGCCGACGCAGTCGTCCGGCAGGTGGACCTCGTAACCGGTGAGCTCACTGAGCCGCCCCCCGCACGGCTCCAGCGAGAGCCCCTCGGTCTTGCCCGGCTTCGGGCGGCCGAGGTGCGACGCGAGGATGACCTTCGCGCCCGCCTCCATGGCGAGCTTGATCGTCGGGATCGCCTCGCGGATGCGCGAGTCGTCCGTGATCTTGCCCGTCTTCTTGTCGAGCGGGACGTTGAAGTCGACGCGGATGAAGACGCGCTTGCCGCTGAGGCTGCCCGCGGCGGCGAGATCTTCGACGGAGCGGATTCCAGTGAGCTTCACGGCGCTACACGCCCTTCTTCGCCACGAGCTGCGCGAGGTCGATCATGCGGTTCGAGAAGCCCCACTCGTTGTCGTACCACGAGAAGATCTTCGCGAAGCGGTCGCCGAGGATCGACGTCATGGTCGCATCGAACGTGCTGGACGCGGGCGAGCCGATGTAGTCGCCCGAGACGAGCTCCCGGTCCGAGTAGTGGAGGATGTCCTTCATCGGGCCGGACTCGGCGGCCTTCTTCATCGCGGCGTGGATGCTCTCCTTGCTGACCGGCTTCTCGGTCTCGAGGGTGAGGTCCACGAGCGAGACGTCGACGGTCGGGACGCGGATCGCGAGGCCGTCGAACTTGCCCTTGAGCTCCGGGATCACCTCGGAGAGCGCCTTGGCGGCGCCGGTGCTCGAGGGGATCATGTTGACCGCGGCGGCGCGGGCGCGGCGCAGGTCGCCCTTGCGGTGCGGGATGTCCAGCAGGTGCTGGTCGTTGGTGTACGAGTGGACCGTCGTCATCAGGCCGCGGACGATGCCGAAGTTCTCGAGCATCACCTTGGCCACGGGGGCGAGGCAGTTCGTCGTGCAGGAGCCGCACGAGATGACCGTGTGCTTCTGCGCGTCGTAGAGGTGGTCGTTGACGCCCATGACGACCGTGAGGTCGTGGGCCTTGGCGGGCGCGCTGATGATCACGCGCTTCGCGCCGGCGCTCAGGTGCCCCGACGCCTTGGCCTTGTCCGTGAAGAGGCCCGTGCACTCGAGGACGATGTCGACGCCGAGGCTCTTCCACGGCAGCTCCGCCGGATCCTTCAGCGCGAGGACGTCGATCTTCCGATCGCCGATGCTGATGGACTTGTCGCCCCAGCCGACCTTCGCCGCCTTGAACTCGCGGTGGACCGAGTCGTACTGGAACAGGTGGGCGAGGGTCTTGGGATCCGTCAGGTCGTTGATGGCGACCAGCTCGATATCCTTGACGCCTCGCTCGACGAGCGCGCGGACAATGCAGCGTCCGATGCGCCCAAAACCGTTAATTGCGATCTTCGTCGCCATCACGAACTCCTGGGAAAGTGGCCGGGCGCGATACGTAGTCACCTCGCGCGCGACGGTCAAGCAAAGCTCTCAGCGCGCGGGGCCCCGGCGGCACATCGCGCCGCGGTGCGCAGCGCCGCGACCGGCTGATCGGAGAGGGGCTCGAGGGGTGGGCGATCTTCGGGAGGTGAGCGGCCGGCGCGTCGGGGCTCGCCGCGCCGGCGCCAGCGCGCGGCTGCGGCTCAGGAGATGCCGAGGGACTGGAGGAGCTTGGTCTTCGGCGCGTTGCCGGAGTGAAATGCCTTCTTTTCGCCGTTCTGGAACAGGATGCAGGTCGGAACAGCGCGGACGCCGTACTTCTGCGCCAGCTGCGGCGCAGCGTCGATGTCGAGCTTGCCGACCTTCAGCTTGCCCTGAAAATCTTTCGCGATATCCGCGACGATCGGGGCGAGCGCCTTGCAGGGCCCGCACCACGTCGCCGTGAAGTCCACGAGCACGGGGATCGGGGATTGCAGGACCTCGGACTCGAAATTCTCGTTGGTGAAGGTGAGGACGCAGTCGCTCTCGCTCGCCATGGTTGTCTCCGTCGGTGCCGCGCTCTTCAGGTTCGGGCCGCATCCTGGCGCGCGAGGCGCGGCCCCACAGGTCGACCGGGGCTGCTCCAGCCGGTCGCCCGATGCAGAGCGAACGCCCTGTCGGGCGAGGAAAGTAACTGGCGCGCGTGCCTCCGGCAACCTCCGGCGAGCGGCCGGGTGCGCGCGCCCACGCGACCTTCCGCCCGGGGGGCCCTTTTGGTAGATCGCCCGGTCCGGATGTCGTCGGACGAGATCACCCCGAAGCCGTCGCGGCGTCCGCGGGCTCGCGGCGCGCCCGCGACGGCCCCGGCGAGGGTGGCGGACGCCTTCCACGTCGAGGAGACCTGGCGGCAGACGTGCAGGGCGCTCGTCGCGCCGCTCGAGCGCGCGTTCACGATCACCGCGCTCCGCGCCGCCTGCGCTCGCCTGACCGAGGCGGCCGCGCGGCAGGGGCTGACGATCCTCGAGGAGCCGCTGTTCGGCCTGAAGGGCCATCCCGGCGAGGATCCGCCGCACCGGTGGGAGTACGAGGCCGTGCTCCCGATCCGGGGCGCGGCCAGGCCGGAAGGCGACGTGGCCGTCGCGCGCATCGACGGCGGGATGCACCTCGCCGCGCGGACGCCGCGCGGCCTCGGCGGCCTGAAGGGCCTGTACGGCCACGTGCTCGGGACGTGCCTCCCCGAGAGGAAGCAGGAGCTGATGCGGCCGTACATCCTCCACCGCGTGCACCGCCTCGCCGGCGGAGAGGAGCGCGAGCCCGAGCAGGCGATCGCGGTCTACGTGCCGGCGGTGCTCTCGATCAAGCCGGTGCCCGTGCCGGCCAGCGAAGCGGAGGCCTGAACGCAGGCAGACCCCGCGGAGGCGGCGCGCGGCGCCGCGCGATGCTGCACGCTGCGCGCCGCGGACGGCGCGGGCGATCCCGCGTACAAGCCTCCGCCCGCGCCGCGCCGAGCCAGGATGGCCCCTCGAGTCCTCGTCATCACCCCGACCTACAACGAGCGAGACAACCTCGCCGCGTTCGTGCGCTCCGTGCTCGGGACGCTCGAGGACGCGCACGTGCTCGTCGTCGACGACGCGTCGCCGGACGGGACGGGCGCCCTCGGCGACGAGCTCGCCGCGCGTGACCGCCGCGTCCACGTGCTGCACCGGCCGGCCAAGCTGGGGCTCGGCACGGCCTACCTGGACGGGTTCCAGCGCGCGCTGGACGGCGGCTACGACGTCGCGTTCGAGATGGACGCGGACCTGTCGCACGACGCGGGCTACCTGCCGGCCTTCCTCGACGCGATCGCCCGCGGCGCCGACGTGGTCCTCGGCTCGCGCAACATGCCGGGGGGCGGCGTGGAGGGCTGGGGCCTCGGGCGGCACGTGCTCTCGAAGGGGGGCTCGCTCTACGCGCGGACCCTCCTCGGCGTCGGCGTCCGCGATCTCACGACCGGCTACAAGGCGTTCACGCGGCGCGCGCTCCTGTCGCTCGATCTCGGCACCATCCGCTCGAACGGCTACGCCTTCCAGATCGAGACGACGTACCGGGCGCTCCGCAAGGGGCTCCGCGTGGTCGAGGTCCCGATCGTGTTCGTCGACCGGCGCGCGGGCCGCTCGAAGATGAGCCGGAGGATCTTCGCCGAGGCGATCGCCGAGGTCATCCGCCTGCGGCTCGATGCGGCGCTCGGGCGCATCTGATCCCCGCGCCCGCGGCGCGGCGGCGGGCGCGCGCCGCGCTCAGCGCTTCGCCGCCCAGGACCGCCTCGGCGCGGCCGCCCCGGCCCGGTCGTCGTCGCCCTCGGCGAGCGCCTCGTCCTGCTCCGCGCCCAGGTCGGGGTCGTCGCCGCGGACGCGCGCTCGCCCGGGCGCCTCCGCGTCCTCGAAGCGCACGCGCTCCGCCGCGGCGTCGTGGTGCGGCGCGACGTCGTCCAGCGGGGGGCGCCCCCGGACGAAGCGCATCGCGCGGAGCAGCGCGAGCTCGGCCGCGCGGCCCGCCTCGCGCACGCTCGGCGCGGCGTTCTCGCGCAGCACCCGGCCGAACACGAGCGAGAGCAGCGTCAGCACCGTCGGGACGACCACCCCGAGCGCGAGGCCGACCGCGATGCGGGCGATGGTGAGGCCGAGCAGCGCGGCCACGAGCGGCAGGCCGTCCAGGCCGCGCCAGGGCGCCCCGTGGCCCGCGCGGGCGCGCCGCTCCGCCCTGCGCTCCCGCCTGCGCGCGCGCCGCTCCTCCTCGCGGACGCGCCGCTCCTCCCGGCCCTCGGCGCGCCGCTCGGCCGCGCGCGCGTGGCGCCCGGACGAGCCTCCGGCGGGCTGCTCGGCGTGCGGACGCCCGGGCGCGCCGAGGGCCGCGAGGAGCGGCGCGATGCGCGCGGCGCGGCGGTCCGGATCGGGATCCAGCATCGCCGACAGCGCCCGGACGAGCCGCGGATCCGCGCGGCCGCCGAGCGCCGCGGGCACGTCGATCGCGAGCCCCCGGTGCGGCAGGTTCTCCGGCTCCTCGCCGGTCAAGAGGCAGATCGCGGTCGCCCCGACCGCGTAGACGTCGGACGCGGGCAGCGCGCGGCCCTGGAATTGCTCCGGCGCCATGTACCCGAAGGTGCCGACCACCGTGCTGCCGCCCTCCGGCCGCATGCGGTCGCGGACCGCGCCGAAATCGACGATCGCGAAGGAGCCGTCAGGCCTGCGGATGACGTTGTTCGGCTTGATGTCGCGGTGGATGACCGGGGGCGCGCGGCCGTGCAGGTAATCGAGCACGCCCGAGGCGTCCCGCAGGAAGCGGACGACGTCGTCTCGCCCGAGCACCGCGCCGCGGCGGCGCATCGCGCCGAGGCTCTCGCCGTCGATCTTCTCCATCACGAGGAAGAGCGCGCCGCCCTCCTCGAAGTGATCGAGGTACGCCGGCAGGCTCGGGTGCGAGAGCGAGGCGAGCACCCGGGCCTCGCGCTCGGCGAGCTCCACGCCCTTCCAGCTCGCGGCGCCGCGGATCTGGAACCGCTTGATGGCGACGAGCTTGCCGTGTCGCTTGTCGACCGCCTCGAGCGTGTGCCCCTGAGCCCCCTCGCCCAGGGCGCGCGTGACCACGTAGCGACCGTCGCGCAGCGCCTGACCCGCCTCGGCACCCATCGAGGGGGCGAGCGTACACCGCCCGGAGGGCGAGACCAACGCGAAGCACGGCGTGGGCGCCCCGCGGGGCCTCGTGAGGGGAGGCGCGGCTCTGCTAGAGTTGCGACGATGACGACGGTCCTCTCGCTGCTCGCGCTGCTCGCGCTGTCCGCGGTCCTCTACCTCCTCTCGGGGCTGCGGCAGATCAACCAGTGGGAGGTCGCGCTGCGCTTCACGCTCGGCAAGCTGACCGCCCGCGTGTCGCCCGGGGTGACCCTGTTCCTGCCGGGGATCCAGGAGCTCAGGCGCATCGACACGCGGATGAAGAACCGCGATCTCCTGCAGCAGATGGTGATCACGCGCGACAACGTGACCACGATGGTCGACGCGGTCGTCTACTACCGCGTCGTCGATCCGGAGAAGGCCACGCTGGCCGTCGAGAACTACGAGCTGGCGATGAAGGACCGCGCGAAGGTCGTCCTGCGGGACGTGGTGGGCGAGACGCGGCTCGACGAGCTGCTCGCGCACCGCGAGGAGGTCGCCGCCAAGGTGCGCGCGCAGGTCGAGGCCGTGGCCGCGTCGTGGGGCCTCCACGTGGAGATGATCGGGCTCCAGGACGTCGCGCTGCCGCCCCAGATGCAGGAGGTGCTCGCGAAGGTGGCCATCGCCGAGCGCGACCGGCGCTACGTGGTCATCAAGAGCGAGGCCGACGTGGAGAGCGCGAAGAACTTCGCCGAGGCGGCGAGCATCCTCGCGCGCTCGCCCGGGGCGATGGAGCTCAGGCGCTTCGAGGCGCTGGCCAACCTGAGCCACGGCAACACCAAGGTGATCTTCGACCTGGCGAAGCCCTACGACGACGTGCGGCACACGGCGGCGGCGATGGCGGAGGCGGCCACCGCCGAGGTGAAGCCCGTGCGCGTGCACGAGGGGCAGCGCCCGGTCGACGCCGAGGCGCAGCGCGAGGCCGAGGCCGCGCTCGAGGCGGACGCCGCGCTCGAGGAGGAGCGGACAGCGCGGCGCGGGCGCCTGGGCGGGGCGTGATCGCGGCGCTGCCCGCGCTCAAGGCCGCCGTGGCGGCGCTGCTCGAGGCGCGCGGGGAGCGCGCGCTCTCCGGCCTGGTCGCCGGCGCCGAGCTCGCGCTGGCCGCGCCGGCCGAGCGGTGGACGATCGGCTCGCGCGAGGTGAGCGCCGCGCGCCTCGCGCTGGCCGTCGACGCGCCAGCGTTCGCGGCGCTCACGGCGGACGCGGCCCGCCTCGCGGCGGTGAAGGACGCGTTCGCGAGCGCGGTCCGGACGCCGGAGACGGAGCTCGCCGACCTGTCGCTGGTGCTGCGCCTGCCCGGCGCGGGGCGCGGGTGGAACCAGGTCTACCGGGAGGCCGCGCTCCCTTCGGCGCCGGAGCGGCCGGATCCGGACGCGGTCCTCGGCGGCGCGGCGGCGCTGCTCGAGGCGTCGGGCGACGCGCAGGGCGCGGCGATGCTCCGCCGCGCGCGGCTCGAGGCCGCGCCGATCCCGGGGAGCTCCGGGCTCGCGCTCGTCCGCTTCGTGGTGCGGCTCGACCCGGCGGACCGCGCCGCGCTCGACCGCGACGGCGTGCGCGCGGAGCGGCTGCAGCGCGCCGTGCGCAGCGCCGGGACGCGCGCCGCCGAGGCCGTCGCGTCCGTGGAGCTCGCCACGGCGCTCTCCCCGCGCTGCGCGGCGCCGGCCCCGCCCCTCGGGGCCGCGGCGCCGGAGGCGCGGCTCGCGCGGGCGCTCGAGGCGCGCGGCGCGGTCGCGGTGCCCATCCGCCGCGACGGCGGCCGGCCCGGCGGAGAGGGCGTGGAGCTCGCGGTCATGGCGTCCGGAGAGCTCCTGCGCGTCCGGATCACGGCCGCCCCCGAGCGCGAGCGCGGCCGTCGCGGCTTCCGGGCGGAGGAGATCCGCGCGATCACCGTCGCTGCCGCTGACCTCGCCACGCCGGAGCAGGCCGGCGAGCTCGCCGCGCTGCTCTGCGGTGACGTTGACCCCGCGTGACGGGCGGCGCACGGCGAGCGCGGCGCCGGGGCGGCGCAGGCCATCTTGGCGCGCGCTCCGCAAGAAGCCACGCTCCTTCATGTCCGCGCTCGTCCGCACAGATGGGCCACATCCCGCGGGGAGCCCCAGATGGAGTTCGATCTCGTCATTTCACGAGGAACGATCGTCGATGGCAGCGGCCAGCCGCGCTACCCCGCGGACCTGGGGATCCAGGACGGCAAGGTCGTGGCCCTCGCCGGTCCGGGCGCGCTCCGAGGAGGGCGGACGCTCGACGCCGGCGGGCTCGTCGTGGCGCCGGGCTTCATCGACATCCACTCGCACATCGACTGGCTCCTCGCGTTGCCGGATCACGAGGACGTCCTCGCGCCGATGGTCGCGCAGGGCATCACGACCGTGGTGGCGGGCAATTGCGGGTACTCCCCCGCCCCCGTCACGGAGGCGTCCATCCCGCTCGTGGAGCACGCCGCGGAGATGCTGAAAGACGGCGCGCTCTCCTATCCCTGGAGATCGATGGGCGAGTTCCTGGACGCGCTCGAGGGCGGCGGCCTGCTCGTGAACGCGGCGGTCCTGGTCGGCCACGGCACGCTCCGCCAGGCGGTCATGGGCAACGACGCCGCCGCCCCGAGCCCGCGGCAGATGGCGGAGCTCTGCGCGGGCACGCGCGCCGCCCTCCGCGAGGGAGCGTTCGGGCTATCGGCCGGGCTGGCCTATGCTCCCGGCGTCTTCGCGCGCAACGAGGAGCTCCTCGCCCTGCTCCGGACGGTGGCGGACGAGGGGGGTGTCTTCACGGTCCACGGTCGGGCCTACACGTGGGTCTCGCCGTTCTACACGCCGATGCTCCTCGGCCCGCCGCACAACCTCCGCTCGGTCCGCGAGCTGCTCGGCCTCGCGGAGGCGAGCCGCGTGAAGATCCAGCTCTCGCACCAGATCTTCATCGGCCGGCGGACGTGGCCCACCCGCGCCCGGGTGCTCCGCGAGATCGAGCGGGCCGTCGACCGAGGGGTCGACGCCGCGTTCGACGCTTTCCCGTACACGGTCGGCAACACCACGGTGAACGCCCTCTTCCCCGCCTGGGTGCTCGATGATTTTCGCGCCCGGATCAACGACCCGGTCGTCCTCCGCCGGCTCCGGCGGGAATTCGCGATGTTCCGGCTGTTTCTCGGGCTGGACTACGCGGACATCCGGCTGCTCTGGGGCGCGACGCCGGAGCTCGAGGAGCTCGAAGGGCTCGACTTCAGGACCCTCGCCGAGCGCCTCGGCGTGCGCGATTTCGATGCCTATGTGCACGTGGCCCGCGTCAGCGACGGCAAGGCGCGGATCCTCCTCGACACCTACTCCGGCGTGGAGGAGCACGAGGCGCCGCTCCGCGCCGTGCTCTCGCACCCCCTGTGCGCCTTCGAGACCGACGCGATCCTCACCCGGCGCGGCCGCCACAATCCGGCGTCATTCGGCGCGTTCCCGCGGGTGCTCGGGAGGTACAGCCGTGACCTCGGCCTGTTCCGGATCGAGGAGGCCGTGCGCCGGATGACCTCGCTGCCCGCCGAGCGGATCGGCCTCCGGGGCGTCGGGCGCATCGCGCCTGGGCACTGGGCGGATCTCGTCGTCTTCGATCCGGTCACGGTGGCGGACAACACGACGCCTCGGCGGGCGGATGCGCCGCCTTCGGGGATCCGCGCCGTCCTGATCACGGGGGACGTGGTGGCAAAGGACGGCGTGGTGACGAGCAAACCCCGGCGGGGACGGCTGCTGCGCAGGTAGGCGGGCAGAGCGCAGCGATCGGCGGCGCTGGTCGGAAGCTCTCCCTGCGCCGAGCCGTCGACCGCGCGCGCCGCGCGCCCGCACTCAGGCCCTCGACGCCCGGAACGAGTCCGACACGACCTTCTTCGCGAACCCCAGGATCTCCTCCTTGGGAGCGTTCTGGATCGCGTACTTGACCACGTAGCCGCCGGCGAGGAGGGTGAGCTGGCGCAGGATCTTCGAGCTCGCGAGCACGCCGATCGCGAACGCCGCTCCGCCGATCGCGATCGGGACGATGTACGGGACATCCTTGATCTTGCCCTGGACATCCCTGGCGAGCTTCAGCAGCACATCGAGGCGCATGCCGCCGTCGCTGTCCTGCCCCTGCGACGCATGCGACGCGTGCGCACCGGGCTCCTGCGCGGCCCCCTCGTAGGTGCCGTTCCTGTACTCGCTCGAAGCGTATTGCTCATTGCCGATGGTGGTCATGGCGCCTTACCTCGTCCTGAAAAGATCAGCCGCTGTGAGCCGATCGCTCCCGTTGGCCTTCGTCTGCCTTCGTCTGCCTTCGTCTGCCTTCGTCTGCCTTCGTCTGCCTTCGTCTGCCTTCGTTTCTTGCGAAGCACATACCAATCCAGAAGGTCGCAGCGGCGAGAGCGAAAAACGGCGAGGTCGCAGCGGCTTGAGCCGCCGGCAGGCGGCGATCACGCGCCGGGCGCCCCGGGTGAGATGGGGCAACCTGGCCAGGCGTGGCCAATGATCCCGCCACGGTCGAGGCGCCGGCGGCCATGGCAGAGCGGGCGACGAGGCGCCGCTGCCGGCGCAACTCGGCCCGCGGCCGCGCGGCGAGAGCGCGCGGCGCATCGCATCGGTCACCACGGCGGAGCGCGGGGCTCGCCGCGCGCGGCGAGACGGCGCTCACCACCACCGCTCCCGCGCGAGCGCGAGGATCGCGGACGAGAGCTTGTGAGGATCGTGCCGGATGAGCTTGCCGTCGAACAGCAAGTCGGCCGGGACGAGGAGATCGGAGCAGAGCGGCCTGTCCGGCGACGTCACGACCGGCTCGGAGCCGGCCGAGGCGTACTTCCCTAGGCTCGTGGACGGCCAGACGTCGTTATAGAGCACCGCGTCGAGCCGCGCTTCACCCAGGTACATCGCGATGGTCCCCACGAAGTCCTCCACCGTGTAGCCGGGGGTCTCGTTGGGCTTCGTCATCAAGTTGCACACGTAGAGCGCGCGGGCGCGGCTCGCCGCGATGGCCTCGCGCACCCCTTTGACGAGGAGGTTCGGCACGAGGCTCGTGTAGAGGTCGCCGGGCCCGAGGATGATGAGATCGGCGTCCGCGATCGCGTCGAGCGCCGCTGGATAGGCGTACGCCTCGGGGTCGAGATACACCGAGAGCACGGGCGCATCGAGCATGTCGGAGAGGCTGTCAATCGACGCCTCCCCGCGGATGGTCCGGTCGTTCTCGAGGTGCATGACGAGATCGACCCGATCCATCGTGACGGGCAGGACGCGGTTCTTGACGGAGAAGATCTCGTGCAGGCGCTCGACCGTGAGCGGCATCGAGCCGGTGATCTCCTGCACGGCGGTGAAGATCAGGTTGCGCAGGGTATGCCCGCCGAGGCTCCCCGAGCGGAAGCGATGGCTGAGCAATTCCTTCAGCGCCTCCGGGTGCTCGGACAGGGCGACGAGGCAACGCGTGAAGTCACCGGGAGGCAGGAGCCCGTACTCGTCGCGGAGCCTGCCCGAGCTTCCGCCCGAGTCCATCATGGTCACGATCGCGGTGATCCGGGCGCTCAGGTCCCGCAGGCCCGTGAGGAGCGTGTAATGGCCCGTTCCCCCTCCCACGGTCACGATCTTCGGCGTCGCCATGGCAGCGCAGGGTATCACGCGCCGACGCGGCGATGCCCCCGGGTGTCACGCCGCCGAGATCTCGACGCGCGGCCGCGGCGCGCACTTCGCGAGGCGGCTCGACGCGACGGCGTGGTAGGCGGGCGCGATCTCGGCGCTGTAGCAGCGGCGCCCCGCGGCGAAGGCCGCCACCGCGACCGAGCAGAGCCCGCCGAACGGCTCCCAGACGACATCGCCCGGGTCGGACGACGCCCGGATGATGCGATCGAGCAGCTTGAGCGGCTTCTGGTTGCCGTGGACCGAGCGCGACTCCTCCTTGAAGCGCTCGGGCCCCCGGACCGCCGGCTCATGCCAGACGTTGGTCACCGCGACCTCGCAGTGGAACTTCGCCCGCAGCGCAGCCCATTCATGACCGGAGAGCGGCCGCTCGCCGTCGACCGAGAAGTAGGGCCGCCCCTCCGGGCGGCCGTGCGCGTTCGCGAACGCGACGAGCCGCTCGAACGCCGAGGCCGGCGGGTAATACCAGAGATGACACCGCGTGAAATACTTCCTCGTGGCGGCGTTCTTCACGCCGCACGCCTCGTTGGTGTGGCGCAGCGGCAGGCCCGAGCGCTCCCACTCGTGCCGCAGCCAGGCCTTGAGCGGCAGCCTCACGCCCCCCGTCTCCAGGAGGACCCTGCGCACGTACTGCACGCACACCTCGCTCACGACCGGGAACTTGCGCAACGTCCGCGTGTTCGCGTTGCCCGCGACGTGGGCGATCCCCTTGTCCCAGACATGGCAGCTCCGGTACTCCCAGCCATGCTGGTCGAGCAGCGGGTGCACGGTCGCCCAGCCGATCTCCGTCCCCCAGAACCAGAGCGTGGTCGACGGCAAGGCGCGCTCCGACCAGACCGCGACGTGGGGCGCATACCAGGCGCGGAGCCCCTCGTGGGTCGGGGGATCGCCGGGAAAACCGGAGACGCCATAGGCGCCGTCGGAGACAATCACCGTGGGACTCGGCCAGGAGGCGTAGTGCTCCAGCGCGTCGCCGAGCGTCAGGACAGGTTGGAGGGCGGTCGATACGCGCTTCGCGGGGGGCACGCCGCCATCCAATCGAATCGGCCGGATCTGTCAAGAAAACGGCCGACATGGGCCCCGGCGCGCCGTGCCAGCCGGGGCGGCAAGCCCCGGCGCGGTGGCGTCGACCCCTGCCCTCCGGGAGAGGTGCTCGCAGGGCGCCGGCGAGGCCGTCACCCCGCTGGCGTCCCCTCTCCCCGGGGGGCCTCTCCTCGAGCGCCGTCACGAGCGACTGGGGCGATCGCCGACCATGCTCTTCCGACAATCGACCACCGTACCCCCTGGCCGGCCCGCCGCCGACGCCGGCACGTTGCGGAGGTCTCGACGGCCGCGCCCTCGCTCCCGCCGGCCCCGCGCCCGCCGGCGGCGGGCGCGCGCCTGCGGTGCGCAGCGGCACGCGCCCCTGCGAAAACATCATCCATCGTCGCCCGGCGGAGGAAGGCTGCGGCGATGGAGGGAATCATGGTGGGATGGAACAGCGCCAGCCAAGGCGCGTGTGCGGCGCCCACGCGGGCATTTACTGCGGCGGAGCCACAGGCGTATGTTGGATGGATTAGTGCGCGACTTCGCTTGCCTGCGGCCCGGCGCGACCTCCGCGCCGCCGCCGCGCCCAGGTGTCCCAGGCCCACGAGGAACCGTCGACTCCACACTGGAGGGAAGCATGAATGCATCAAAGCGCAGGAGGTCACGATCCTTGGTTCACGCGCTCCCGACCGTCGTCCTGGCGGGGCTCGTCCTGTTCGCGCCCCGCCCTGCACAGGGCCAATCCGTGGCAGCGCCTATCCATTTCTTCTGGGCGGATGCCGTCGTGAGGCACATCGCGCCGGAGAACAACGAGTACGGCACCGGCCCGAGCTACGTGCAGTGGGCCGGCGTGAACGGAGCCACCGAGTACCGGAGCCGCAGCCTCTGCACGACCTTCGTCACGAATGTCCTCAAGCAGGCGTACGGGCTGACCATCTACGACATCGCCACGTGGTTCGGGAGCACGAGCCCCAACGCCATCCTGTACCACGACAGGATCGTCAACGAGATCGGCTTCGAGGAGATCCAGGCGGTGGACCAGGTTGCTGCGGGCGATATCCTCGCGATCAAGTACCCGGCAGGGAGCTCGGCGACCGGACACGTCGCCATCTCGGCAGGCGTCGCCGTGCGGCGCGTCGCCACCTATCCGGTCATCTCGGGGACCACCCAGTACGAGATCGCCATCCTGGACTCGAGCAGCACGGGTCACGGGCTGGCGGACACCCGGCTCACCTGGCGAGGCTCGTGGCACGCGGGCGTCGGGAAGGGTGTCATGCGTCTGTATGCGAACAGCGGCGGCACGATCGTAGGATACACGTGGAGCACACAATCTGGCTCGGTCTACTATTCGAAGCAGGTGCGCGACATCGTCGTCGGCCGGGTCACCGAGCCATACATCGCGCTTCCTCTGCCAGAATAGCGGGGCGTGCGCTGGTTGCCTGGACCGGCGTCGCTGGCGCGCGCGTTTCCCGGAAGGGGCCGCGCGCGCCAGCGACCCGCGGGACCTCGTCGGTCGGCGAGCAGCGGGTCATCAGGACCGTCCGTGGCGCTCGGGCTCGCGCACGCCTCGGCGTGGGTCGCGCCGTCCCCGGCGTCGCTGGTCGCTGCGGCAGGGCGCGAGGGGCGCGCCTCCGGGACGACGCGCACTGGGTTGGCGACGCGGTGCTCGGCGCGCTCGGAGGAGCGCGACTCGTTCAAGGGCGACGCGACGCGGCGCAACCACGACAACGCGACGCGCCTCAGACAACGCGTCGCATCGTAACCACTGTGCCTCCCCACGCAACGCAACCACGGTGCGTCCCATCCCACGACGCGACGACGCAACCACGGTGCGCCCTTGCGCAACCACGGTGCACCATTGCGACGCGACGCACTCACGGCGACGCAACTCATTCCATGACCCAACCATGGTGCGCACCTTGCGCCCCCGCGCGACGCCGCGCGACGCAACCACGGTGCGCCTCCCTGGCAGGTACCGGTGCAAATCGCCTCAGCGTGGCGAGAGCGCGTCGCGTCACGGCGGAAGGTGGGCGCTCCTCGGCGCGAGAATTCGTGCTGCTGCCGCGCAATGGAGCGCGGCTGGATCGCGGATCCTTCAGGATGAGACATTTCGCCTCGTTGACCGGGCGATGAGGATGGCAATGTGCGCGAAACTGCATGCGTCAGCGCGCGGAGGCGACGCCCTCGGCGCATGGCCCGCCAGTTGCATGAATCCCGGAGGCTTCAGAAGATTTTGGCGCACTCGACCCCGCGCCCGCCTCACTGCGCAAGCCGCTCCACGAGACGCCGCCGCGCCGGTTGACCGCGCTCCCGCTCGCGCACCTGAATGGGTATGGCGTCGAGGTGGCGAGCTCGCCACGCAGCCGTCATCCAGCGCTGGCAGCGGACAGCTGGGCCGGAAGGCGCACCCGCAGGAGGAGCTCTCCTCGATCAACCACGCATCCCGGCTCGTCGAGCACCGCGACGAACTCGGCAACGTCGGCTCCGGACGTATGCCTACGGCGGTGCCTTGCTCCAGGTGTCGCACGCGGAGAGCGAGCGCGCGTTTGTACCGGGGCGGATGCACGCGTCGAAGGATGCACGTCGAACGCGGAGCGCAGCCTCTGCCTTCGTGAGTCCGTGCCGCAACCTGACCGACTCGAAGCCCAGAGCCCAGCATGTACGCGAGCGCGATCCTCGATGGCGACGGGAACGGTCGGCCCCGGCGATCGCCCCGACGGTAAAGGCAACGACGCCTTTCTACAACGAGGTGCTCACGGCCTTCCTTCCGCGACCCGACTTCACCTCGTTTTACCCGCTCGGCACGCCGCTGCCCCGGACCAGCACAGCAGCGGGCGCACCTGACGTCCATACAGGGAGGGAGCGTGAGCGGCGAATCGCCTTCCCCCCGCGTGCGCGCTCCAGGCGCCTGCCATTGACCTTGCCGGCGGCGATCGCACCAGCGGACGCGTCCGAGGGGGCACGCAGGTTGCAGACATCACGCCCGGTTCCACCCGCACGAAGGCGAGGAGGCCGGATGAAGGCTCTGGTATTTCACAGCCCAAAGCATGTCAGCGTGGACACGATCGATACCCCGGTCCTAGAGCAGGCGACCGACGCCATCGTGCGCGTGACGAGCACCGCCCTATGCGGCTCGGATTTGCATATCTACAACGGTCATTTTCCGCAGACGAGGCCGCTCGTACTCGGGCATGAGTTCATGGGCATCGTAGAGGAGGTGGGGAGTGACGTGAGGAAGCTCCGCCCGGGGAACCGGGTGGTCGTCCCCTTCGCCGTGGCCTGCGGGAGCTGCTTCTTCTGTGAGAGAAATCTGCCCGGGCATTGTGAGCGCTCGAACCCGGGACACTACGGCCCTGAAGGGAACGTCATAAGCTCGAAGGGGGTGGGCTCTTCGGGTATACCGACCTCTACGGCGGGTACGCTGGTGGTCAGGCGGAGTACGTCCGCGTTCCGTACGCGGATACGGGCCCGCGCAAGGTGGGTTCCGAGCTGACCGACGAGCAGGTCCTGTTCTTGACGGACACTCTCCCCACCGGCTACACGGCCATCGACTGGGCTGGCGTACGAGGGGGGGAGATGGTGGCCGTCATCGGATGCGGCCCGGTGGGCATCATGGCGATGAAATGCGCATGGCTCCGCGGCGCCGCGCGTGTCATCGGGGTTGACCGGGAGGAATACAGGCTGGAGAAGGCGCGCGAGATCGCCTCGGTCGAGACCGTCAACGTGGAGTCGGGCGTCGCGCTGGAGTTCATCCGAGCCGCGACGGACGGCCTCGGCGCCGACGTGTGCATCGACGCTGTCGGGATGGAGGCGCACCGGACGCCCCTCGAGAAGGCATCCAACCTCGTTCACGGTCAGCTCGGCTCGTTCGTCGCCTTCAAGCTGGCCGTGAGCGCAGTCCGACGGGGCGGGATCGTCAGCGTCGTCGGCGTGTACGGGGTGCCCTACGACAATTTTCCCTTCGGGCAGCTATTCGACAAAGGAGTGACGGTTACTTTCGGCCAGGCCCCCGTGCACAAGTACGTGGACCAGCTCCTGAGGTGGATCAAGGAAGGAAAGCTCCGCGCGGACGATGTCATCACACATCGCCTACCGCTCGCCGAGGCGCCGCGAGGGTACGACATCTTCAATGCAAAGAAGGATGGCTGCGTGAAGGTCGTGCTCAAACCGTGAACGCGCGACACCTCCGTGTCGCACCCCAACGTAGTCGCATCACGGCGTAGCCGCACTTCAACTTCGCATACATACCACCATCGACCGGCTGCAGCGCAGCATCAGCGCATTTTGCGCGCAGCGCAGCACAACACCAGCGCGCACCTCAACCCCGCCGCACCGTAACCCTAGCACGCAATTCGAATCCGCGACTGGATCATTCAGGCCCCAAGAGCACCATCACTTCGCTACACAGAGCAGCTTACCTGGCTACCACTCTTGAAGCGCTCGACTCAGATCGCGGCGCCCCGCCCGCCCCCTATAGCGCGAGCGCAGCGTCGCTCACGGCCGCGCCGTGGAATACGCGCATCCACCATGTTCCGACCGGGAACACCGCGCTACGCAGGCCCGCTCTCCATCGTCCGAGCGCATCGCGATACGCCGCGCGAAACGCACGGAGAGCAGAAACTGCGTCCCTACTCGCGTCCACGTGCCCTCGGCCCACAGCGAACGTTGGATTGAGGCTGCGGGGCGCCTCGAAGCTGGTCGCGCGCTCGTGCGGCGAGACCAGGCATGCACGCTCGGCGCCGAGAAAGCGAAAGCCCCTCCGGCACACCGCCGCACGCGCCACGGCCTCGTGTCGCTCGAGCTCTGCAGCCACGTCGCGCCGGAAGTCGTCCGCGCTCCCGTCCGCAACGGCAGCGGGGAGCGTAAGCTCGACGGTGGCCTCGTCGGGCCATGCCGGGTTGCTAGGATCGAAGTAGACTTCGGGGCGCTTCGCTCGCAGTATGCCGCGTCCCAGCTCCCCGACGAGGACCTTGGCTCCCGGCCACTCCCGCGCGCATCGTACAAGCCCCGCGTCCACTGGGTTCGCAAGCGTGTAGGCGATTTTCTCCACCACGGCCGCTCGTGTCACGAGGCGTACGACGCTGGTCGTCTGGTGGTCCCACACGGGACCCTCCCAAGCTCGGAGCACCTTCGTCCCCAGCGCCACGAGACGATGAAAGAACTGCAGAAAACGCGGGAGCACGCCCTCTACATCCGTGACGACAACGTGGATGTGCGTCGACATCGCGCACAAAGCGTGCACGTGAATGCCGTAACGCTTGGCTGAGACAGCGAGCGCATACGTTATCAGCTGTGTAATCGCCGCGTCTGGACGGAGAAGGAGATGCCGCAGCAGCACGCGTCGCGTGAGGAGATACGTGGCACCGGCGACGATAATGCGAGGCTGGCTCATGAGCGATCGCCTATGCGAGGCGCGTGCCGGGTCTGAAGAGAATGATTTCGCGGAGTTGGTGCCCCGAGGGGGGTGGCGGCCGCCACCCATCCGCCAGCCGATCGCCCGTTCGGCCACCGGATCGCACGCAACGTCGGTCGGTTTTCAACCGATTCGCACGCAACGTCGGTCGGTTTTCAAGGCAACCTCAGTCGGTCCCATACACAAGGCAACCTCAGTCGGTCCGATACAGTCGATCCGACAAGGGCCTCACGCCAGCCTTCCGTTTCCGGTTGACATCTGGCACAACACATGGATCAACGACTTTGCGCGTTCATGGTTGCCGACTTCGTGCGATGCTCTTGGCCGCCGTGCTGCTGGAGAACGCCCATGCTCCGACCGCTCCTCGCCCAAGGTCTTGCGCTGTCATTCTCGACGCTCGGGTGCTCTACCGGCCCGGCCCCCCCTGAAGCCTACGGCAAGGCGATCGTGACCATGAACGGGGAGGAGCTGGTCCTTGACACGGGCGATGACGGCAAGCTGCCTGTCCCCAGATTCGACGATAGCTGGCACGTCGGATGCTCTCTCCTCGATGGTGAGGCCCACCTGGAGCTGGTCGAACACTCGAAGGACAGACATGGCTTCTACTACCTCGATCTCCACCTCCTCAGCAGCGAGCGCAGGGGCGGCGACGCCGCCACTGTGAACATGCGAATCTACGTTGGCGATGAGCTGTTCGATGGCTCTTGCCCGGCTACGCTTCGGATGTCGCGAAAAGAGACGCATGAATGTGATTTCTTTTTCGCCGGATGCAATCTGCACCGACTTGACCGACTTGGAGGCGCCCTGGACGTTATCCCAGCGCACCTCGAGCTCGCCTCATTCCACCTGAGTGGATGCTTCGCACAGCGGGAGGACTGATCGTCATGTGGCGGCTCTCCTCCGTGCCCCCCGGCGCGCATGAAGCCAACGCGCCCCTGGCCGGCGCGGCTGCATGCGGGTACACATCGAGCATGATGGCCGCATCTCCCCAGCGAAGTTTCAGCGCAGCGTTCGCTCGCTGGGCTCGACGCGTCCGGCGGCGGCTCGCGCTGGAGCTGATCCTCACCGGCGCGGCCGCCGGGATGGCGCTCGGCGCCGTGGGCGCAGCAGCGGCGTGGCAGACGCGTCACGGTCCGCTGCGGCCTTGGATGGCGGCGGGTGGGCTGATCGGCGCGGCGGCAGGCGCGGCGGTGGCGCGGCGGCGGCGGTGGTCGGACCCGAACGTCGCCTTGTTCCTCGACGGCAAGCTCGGTTCGGCCGAGTCGATCTCGACCGCCGTGGAGCTCGCGGCAGCCGAGCACGCCGTCGGCGGCGCACCTCGGGGCGGCGCAACGACGGGCCGTGAGGTGGTGTTCGCGCACGCCACGGCAGCCCTCCACAACGCCACCACGCGGCAGGTCTACGCGCCGGTATGGCGGTCCTGGCACGCCGGAGCGCCCCTGGCGGCCGCGGCCATCGGCTATTTCAGCTGGCTCCCTCTGCCGCCTGCTCCTCTGGCGGCAGCGCTCCCGCCCGGGGTCGAGCAGGTGCGCCTCGCGGAGATCGCCGGGCTGGAACGGGTCATCCAGCTCGCCGAGGTCGAAGCGCGCGACGCCGAGCAGCACGATCGGCTGCGGAGACTCGCCGACGACGCGAAGAAGCTCCGAGAGAAACTTCGGCGCGGCGTCGAGCGCCGCGAGGCGCAGTCGGAGATCGCCAGGCTCCGCGACGCGATCACGGCCGAGCGGCTGTCGCTCGGCGAGGGCGAGCAGCGCAACGGACTGGAGGCGGCGCTCGGCAAGCTCGGCGAGAACCCGGACCTCACGCGGGCGGGCAGGGCGCTCGGCGACCGCGACCTCGTGGCGTTCGACGAGGAGATGGAGCGGCTCGCGAACAGGCTCGAGAAGAACGATCGCGAACGGGCGAGGAGGACGCTCGAGGAGGCCGTCGAGGCCGCGAGGGAGGCAGACGCCCCCGGGGTGGCCGAGGCGCTCGAAGAGCAGCGAAAGCTGCTCGATCAGCGCGGACGGGACGCCGACAAGCTGAGGGCGCTGGCGGAGGCGCTCGGTGAGGCGCTCGGCGACGAGGGGCACGAAGCGCTCGGCGATCTCGGCCGGACCGGGAGCAACAAGGACGCGCAACGCCTCGCCGACAGCCTCGAGGAGGCGCTCGAGAAGCTGAGCCCCGAGGAGCGCAAGCAGCTCGCAGATCGCTTGAAGCAGCGGATGGCGCAGGCCCCCGCGGGCGCGCCCGGGGAGGCGCTGTCGGACGAGCAGCTGCGCGAGCTCGCCCGGCAGCTCGCGACGCCCGAGGGGCAGCAGCAGCTCGAGGACGAGCTGCGCCGGATGGCCCAGGAGGGCGGCCCGAGCAGCGAGGAGTCGCGGCGCCAGCGAGCGCTCGACGATGCGCAGCGCGGGGCGGGCGAGGCCGAGGGACAGATCGGCGGGGTACCCACGCCGCTGCCGGTCGCGGGCGAGTCGGGCACCTCGGGGCCGAGGAGCGGGGCGCCCGGCCAGAGCGGGCAGCAGGGTTCACCAGCGGGCGGCGCCGACACGCAGCAAGGGCCCGCGCACCCAGGCCACACCGAGGGGGGCCAGCCTGGCAGCCATGCGGGGCAGACGGGCGCCGTCGCTGGCGGGGAGCTGCGCTCGCGCGCCGACGCGCGGCTCAACCAGGGCAGGCCGATGCCCGGAAGCGTGGTGGGTCGAACGGCGGGCCGCGCCGGAGAGACCGCCAACGTGCGAGGAGAGGGCGCGCTCGGCGTCGTGGGGCCTCAGGAGATCGGCGGCGTCGAGCGCAGCGATGTCCCCGAGGAGTACCGCGAGCAGGTAGGTCGTTACTTTCAGCCGTGATGACCCCTGGAAGCAACGCGCGCAGCGCGCGCCGACGCTCGGGACGATGACGACGTCCGGCGGATCCTGCGAGAGGCGGCGACCGCTGCATTGTTTGGGTGCAGTCCCTCGCGCGAGATCCTCGTGATTGGCGAGCCCTCGACGGCAAAAATGAGATCGTCCGTAAGATCGGCGGGGCGGCATGGGCTCCGTCTACGAGGCGCGGCACGGGGGCACCGGCCGGCGCGTCGAGGGCTCGACCCAGGTTGAGGGCCCGGCGGCCGGAGCGCCCGACCCCGGCCGGGGCGCCCGACCCAGCGCCCGACCCCGGCCGGGGCGCCCGACCCAGGTTGAGCGCCGAGCGAGGTTGAGCCCCGAGCGGAGCGCCCGACCCAGGTTGAGGGCCCGACCCAGGTTGAGGGCCCGACCCAGGTTGAGGGCCCGGAGGGCCCGGCGGCCGCCGCGGCGGCACCAACCCAGGTTGAGGACACGGTCAGAGGCCACGATCGCCCCCCGGCGCTCCCCCTCCAAGGCCGCCGTGCGCGCAGCAATCGCCCTCGTCGCGAGCGCCGCCGCCACGTTCGGCCTCCTGCGTGTCCTCACGCCGCCGGATCAGGTCAATGAGGCTCCCCCGCAACCACGGAGGGCGGCCTCGACGTTCGGCTTCCTGCGTGTCCTCACGCCGCCGGATCAGGCCAATGAGGCTCCCCCGCAACCACGGAGGACGCCTCGCCTCGCCGGCGGACGGCGCTCCACCGCCATCGCCGACAACCACGGAGGGCGCTCCCCTCCAAGGACGCGCAGACGCGCCGCCACCATCCTCTCCTACCGCCTCGGACCCAGCGTCGTAGCGCAGGGTCACGCTGGTGCTGGAGCCTTCCGACGTCACCGCCGAGGGCGACGGACAGGTCGTGCGGTCGCACAACGGGATCATCGACATCGAGGGTCCACTCGGCAGCGTGCACAAGGTCCGCCTCACGCGCGGCGCGAACCAGGTCACGGGCGAGATCGTCGTGACGGCCAGCGGCGCCTCGCCGCTCAAGCTGGAGCTCGACACGAATGCCACGAGCACGTCTGGACGTCAGACGCCGTCGGCGACCGCGTCACGAGCGGCCCCGAGGACCGCGTCACGCGCCGTGCGCAAGCTACCCCCGGCGGCGAGCGCGGAGGGCGGCGGCCCGGAAGCGCCCTGAGCCCCTGCCCGCCTCCGGACCCGAGCTCACTCGTCAAACCCAAGCGCAATCGCACGGTTGCCCGTCGCCCCATCACGGCCCTGGAACCCCGGACCGCCCGCGCCTGGCTCACCCAGCTCCGCCGTGAAGCCCTGTCCCTCGGAAGGCGGCACCGGCATCCCCTTGAAGGCGATGGCAAGCGAGTGTCCCCCCGTACCACCGCCTCCATCACCCCCTGCGCCCCCGTGGCCTCCCATGCCTCCAGCGCAGCCCTCTTGCAGGCCATCCGGTGCGTCCCCCCCCTTGCCACCTTCGGCGCCCGCGCCACCGATCTGCCCGTGCTGTCCTGCGCCTCCGTTGCCGCCCTTGCCGGCAACCAGGGTCACATCCTGGAAGCGCAGCTCCGAGGCAAGGCTGATCAGCGCGATGCTGGAGCCCCCGGCCTGACCGCCCCGTCCCCCCAGACCGCCGCATCCGCCCGTCCCCCCCGCCCCGCCGCCTGCGCCGCTGGTCGGGCCCATGGCGGGACACCGGGCCGCCTCGAATCTTCCCCTGGATGCGCCGCCGCCGCCCCCTCCTTCGCCAGGACGCCCCCTCGCCCCGTTCGCGCCGTCAACGCCCTTGTACCCTGACCTCGTGATCTGGCCCAGCCCCACCGCCCCTTCTCCCGGCGCGCCATCTTGTCCCCGCCCCCCTGGACCGCCAACGCTGCAGAACGCCGCTGCGCGCTGACCAATCCCTCCGGTGTTGGTTGCGCCCTCGGGCGAGCCAGGATTGCCTTGACCGGCCGTCGAGGGAGCGCCCTGCCCGCCAATGCCCCCGACCGTCACGTCCTCGCCGCACTCCAGCGGGTCCGATATCCCTCCAGCCCCCGACAGGGCCGAGCAGGCCGGCGCCCCATCCCCTCCGACCCGCCCTGGCTGCGCATCCATCTCGTAGTTGTCCGGCGACTCGCCGTGCTTTGCGTCCCCCGCCTGCAACGTGCACCGGACGAGCTCGAGCTTGACCTTCTCGGCCACGACGGCGATCGATGAGCCTCCCAGCCGTGCCGCGGGCTGCGCGACGACCTCCAGGCCTTCGAGCCGGGTCGACCCCCCGCCGCCCACGATCGTGAGCGGGATCTCGTCAGGCCCGGCGCTCAACGTGGTCCGCCTGTCCTCCTCGGCGAGGCGCCACTCCTGATCACAGGCGAGGCTCCCGTACACCTCGATGCCGTCCGCGGAGAGGACGACCTTCTCCGTGAAGGTGCCGACGCAGGCGTAGATCCTGCGCTGACCTGGCTCACGCCCGGCCGCTGCATCGATGGCAGCCGCCAGCGTGTTGAAGGGGCGCTCCTTCGAGCCGTCGCCCTCTGGACCCGCCTCGACGCTGACGAAGATGCCGCACGATGCGTCGGGCCCCTCCTGCAGGCCAGGAACGCAGCGCGGTTCAGGAGGAGCCTCCCCGCCGGCGCTCCCGCTGCCTGGAGTGACGCCCTGATCGCGCTCCGTGTAATCCAGAGGAAAGCAGCCGAGCGCCTGCAAACCAGCCGCGAGCGACATGATTGCCAACGCCCCGGACGCCCAATGTAATCGACGCATCGCCAACTCCTCCATCGCCAAGAAAAGACTTCTTTCGCCCTCCGGCGCCCCCTCGCTGCCTCGGCGCCCCCTCGCGCTAGAAGCTCGCGCCGACCAGCAGGCCTGCCGCCTCGGAGGTCATGAGCGGCACGGCGCGGAGCCCGGGGAGCCCGGCCTTCGGGCCCGGCGCGCGGCCCGAGGTGGTGAGCGCGTACACGGCGGTCCCAGCGAGCACCACGCCGCTGCCGACGAAGCTCCAGAAGGCGAGATTCCCCAGCGTGGTCTGCGATTCGCGCAGGTCGTCGCGCTCCGGGCTGCCGAGGACCGCCGCCTCGGCCCCCTCGCCCTTCGCCGTGGAGAGGAGCGCGAAGGTCACGCCCGACGCGATCCCGAGGAGCCCGACCGCCCCGCCCGCGACCACCAGCGGAATGCTCGGGCCCGTGTCCAAGCTCAGCGCGATGCTCTGATCCGATCCCTTCGCCACGAGCAGCGACATCGACGTCCTGGCCCCGGCGTGGCGCGCCTCGATCCTGCGCTCGCCAGGGTCCACGAACACGAGCTTCGCGAGGGGCGAGCGCCCGACGAGCTTGCCATCGATGAGCACCTCGGCCTCCTCGAGATTCACGCTGATGCGGAGCGTGCCCACCTGGGACTTCGCCTCGGCGAGCCGCTTCAGCAAGAATGTCCTCTTCTCGGCCTTCTCGCCGAGCGGGAATGTCTCCAGCGCGTACGTCAGGTGCTCGGCCGCATCACGGGGCTGGTTCACCTCCAGCTCGACGTTCCCCAGATTGCCGGCCACGTCGAAGCTCCGCTGGAGATCCCACGCCGCCTGGTACCGCGCCTCCGCCTCGACGAACCTCGCCTGGTCGTAGAGCCTGTTCCCCTCCCGGTAGAGCTGCGCCGCGCGCTCGCCGGCGCTCGAGCTCGCGGGCACGCCGTCGGCCGGAGAGTTGCTCTTCAACTGGGCCGTGCCGGCCGCGCTCGCGACGCTCGACCCCAGCAGGACCGTCGCGCACACGAGGAACAGATGCGGGGATCTCAACGATGGCTTTCGCATGATGGCTGCCGGGAGCAGTGCGATCCGGAGAGGGCGACAGATCAGTCGCCGAACGGACGCGGGGGCGCCGTCGTCCCCGGAGGCGATGAGGGCGACGCGGTGCTCGCAGCCGGCGGGACCCGTGGTGTGGCCGGAGCGCTCTCGATCATGTCGTAGAGATCGTCCGACGATGTGGCGGGGGGTTTGGGCCGCCTCACCGGCACGGCAGGACGCGCCTGAGACGGACGGGCAATAGCGCTCCCGGCCCTGGAAGACGCGGACGACGGGCTCGCGTTCGCCACGGCGGACGCCGCCGGGGCCTCCGGCGCGGCGGAGCCGTGTGGCTCTGCCACCGGAGCCTCCGGCGCGGCGGAGCCGTGCGGTGGCGCCGCGGGGGGTGAGGGCTCGCCGCTCGCCACCGGGACCGGGAGCGGCGCCACCGGAGACGGCGGCTCAGGTCGTGCGTTCGGGGCGGGCATCGCAGCGCCGGGCTCCGGCGCCGGGGCGCGACCATCCTCCGCTGTCGGCGCCGTGTCTTGACCGCTCGTCGAACCGGCGGCGCGCCACAGCACCCAGAAGCCCGCGACGGTCGCGCTCCCGAGGAACACGAGCAACGCGAACAGGCCGAGCGGGGCCCGGCGCCGCCGCGCGGCGAGCGCCACCGCCGCGGCCGCGGCGGTCACCGCGGCGGGCTCGGGCCGCGCTGCGCTGTTCGACAGGCCCGCGCGCGGAGCGGCGTCCGCGTGGGGCGCGGCCGCGGCCTGGGACCGTTGCTTCCGGGACGAGTGGCCGCGCATACCGGACAGATCGTCCTCGGGCGGCGGCCAGACGCCGCTCCCAACGCCGACGCGGGCCGTGCGCACGCCGCCCGGGCGCGCGCCGCCTTGCTCCTCTGGAGCGCCCCGCAGGCCCTGCACAGGGATCCTGCGCATGGTCGGCCGGTTCCGCTCGTCAACGCCCTTCAGCAGCGACGGCGCGACCTGGATCTTCTGCAGGTCCATCGCCTGGTGCTCTCGATTCGGGGGGAGGGTGACCGGCGGGACATACACCTGCTTGTCGCTGGGCCCTGCCTCGCGGTCCTGCCGGCGCCGCGGCCTGGGCTCGCCCCACGGCGTCGCCCGCTCTGCGGGCAGCGCTGTGGCGCCGGGCGCGCCGTCTTCGGGCCGGCGGCGCTGCTCTTGCGCCCGCTGTTGCGGCGGCGAGGGGTGCTCCTGCGAGGCGAAGCTCGGCGTGTCATACCCGCGCGGAGACTGCTGCGGCTGCGTCGCGGCGTCGCCCGCCGGGACCTGGCTCGCCGGCTGCCCTGGCGAGCTCTTGTTCGCGTTCCTGTTGGTCATTCCTGCCCCTCTCGCCACGCGCGAGGGCCGCGCTGCTGCCTCGCGTGGGCATCGACGCTTCGAGCACCTGGCCCCAGGCTCCGCGCTGTCGTGGGCGCACCATCGAGGCGCTCGGCCTCGACGGCTGCGCGGCGGGTACCGTGGCAGCTCACCGGGCAGCGCGCGTGCGCAGCGGACCAGCGTCGTACGCGTGCTGACGGGTGCGCGACGGGTCGGAGCAGGCTCGGGGGACAGGGCCACGGCATAGCCCCGAAGATAACCCAGCCAGCCGCCACCACCATGCGCCCAAGCATCATGGCCCCCCGCAGCGGTACACCGGCCGCGCCGGGAATGCACCAGGACCGGGAGGTTGCTGCCGTCATGGGCATGACAGAGCCACCTCGCGCCAGCACGCGCCGGTGTCCCAGCCCAGGACGTCCAGCGACCAGTGGTCCCGCGGACCGCCCGGACGCGAGGTTGTGCGTGGCCACCATCATGCCGCCTTGCTGGAACGCAGGGGTGCCGGCGGCACCCAGGTTGCGCTGCGGCTCGCACCCAGGTTGCGCCGCGGCTCAGCTTGCGCCGCGGCGCCCGCACCCAGGTTGCGCCGTGGCTGCGGCGCCCGCACCCAGGTTGCGCCGTCGTGGCTCAGCTTGCGCCGCGGCGCCCGCACCCAGGTTGCGCCGTGGCTCAGCTTGCGCCGCGGCGCCCGCACCCAGGTTGCGCCGTGGCTCAGCTTGCGCCGCGGCGCCCGCACCCAGGTTGCGTTGCCCACCTGCGCCGCCCACCTGTCGTCCAGCGCCATCGCCCGTCCATCCACAGCGCGCATGGTAACGGTTTCGCTGCGCCGGACGACGTTCCTGGCAAGCGCGGCCATTCCGGCCGTCAGCCCACCACGGTCACCAGCAGCGCCAGCGCGAAGCCGAAGAGCACCACGCTCACCACCAGCATCGCCATGGCCGCTGGGCTCGCCTCCGGGCGCGCGGGCCTCCGCCGCGCCCGGGCCGTCGCCCCGACCCGGACGGACCTCCGCGCCCCCGAGGGATCCGGCGGCGCCTCCTGCCACGTGGGCGGCGCCGCCGCTCCCGGCGCCGTCAAGCCGAACGCCTTCACCGTCGCGCTCAACGTCGGTGCAACGGCCGCGCGGACCGGCGGGAACGACAGCGGCGCCGTGCTCTGCCAGCGCGGCCCCGGCGGCAGGACGGGGCTCGCCCCGCGGACCAGCGCCGCGGCGATGCGCGAGAGCTCGCCCGCGAACGCCGCGGCGCCCGTAAAGCGGAGCTCCGGGCGCTTCTCGAGCGCCCTCATGATGGCGCGCTCGAGCTCCGGCGGGACCGGCCGCGGCGCGTAGCGCGACGGCGGCTCCGGAACCTCGACGGCGTGGGCGCGCAGCAGATCCTGCAGGGGCTTCACGTGCTCGAACGGACCGCGCCCCGCCAGCAGGGTGTAGAGCACGACGCCCGCCGCATACACGTCCGTGCGAGCGTCCACCGCGAGCCCGGACGCCTGCTCGGGCGACAGGTAGCGCGGCGTGCCCACCAGCACCCCCTCCTCGGTCTGGTAGAGCGACGGCGCCGGCGCGCGGCCGTCGCCCTGCGCGGCCACCACCTTGGCGATCCCGAAATCGAGCACCTTCACCACCCGCCGGCCCCGCGCATCCGGGTCGCACACGAAGAGGTTGTCGAGCTTCACGTCGCGGTGGACGATGCCCGCGCCGTGCGCCGCGGCGAGGCCGGCGAGCGTCTGCTCCACGAGATCGATCGCCTCCAGCGCCGGCAGCGCGCCCCGCGCCGCGAGCTCCTCGCGCATCGTCCGGCCATAGAGCCGCTCCATCACGAGGAACGTCCGCCCCTCGGCCGTTTGCCCGAAATCGGTGACGGTCACCAGGTTGGGATGGGCGAGCCGCGCCAGCGACTGCGCCTCGACGCGCATCCGCTCGACGCTCCGGGGCTCGCGGTTCAGATCGCGGTGCAAGAGCTTCACCACCACGGGCTTGTCGAGGCCCACGTGCGCGGCCTCGATCACCTCGCCCATCCCGCCTCGCCCGAGCCGGCGCAGCGGCCGGTACGGCGTGCCGTACAGCATGGTGTCGCTCAGCTCGGGCGCCCGAAGGCGGCAGTCTGCGTGCGAAGGCAAGGCCATCCCCCCGCGTCGAGGTGGCGCCGCTGTCGTCGCGTGACGCGAGGATCGATGTCCCCTCCCGCTCCCGGACCTCGAGCGCGCGGACGCACTTTTCCCACGCTCCCCCCGGAGCGCTCAAGAATTCAGCAGATCCGTGCGCGGGCGCATCATCGCGCATTCCCGTGAGCGACCCAAAATTTCCACATCACATCGCACCCTCGTGCGATTTCCGATCACGCTCCGGTGACGCGCTCACGCCACGGAGTCCGCCGCGTCGCCGGGTCCTGTGCGCCCTGTCGCGGCGGCGTGCGCTGCTGCGGCCTTCTCGGCCGCAGCGGCTCGCTCCCTGGCGACCTGCTCGGCCGCGAGGGCCGCCGCGTCCTCCTGGGCGAGGAGCGCATCCGTCTCCGCCAGGGCCGCGTCCCGCCGCGCGATCAGGGCGGCGCAGCGCGTGCGCGCCGCCGCGAGCAGGCCGAGGCCGGCGGCCGCCCAGCCGGCGGCGGCGAGGTACCCGCCGAGGACGAGGGCCCCCGGATCGCTCTGGTCGGCCCTGGACATCATCAGGAACGCATAGAACGGCGACGGGGCCGCGATGACGAGCGCCCCCTCGCCGGCGCCGTGCTCGGCGATGAGGCCGGCGATGGCCGCGACGATCCACGGGCCGACCGCGATCGCGAAGAGCAGCGTCAGCAGCAGCACCCGCGCGACCATGGGCGACGCGGTGCGCGCGCGCAGAAAGGCGCCGAGCCCGACGAGGAAGACGTAGAAGGCGAGCGCGTAGACGGCGAAGTACTCGAGCTGCCGCGTCGCGACCTCGGGCGACACGGCGGGCGCGCCGGCGACCAGCCTGCTCACGCCGGCGCCCCAGAGCGCGGCGATCGCGAGGGCGCCTACCGCGAGCAGCAGCGCCGCGGAGCGCATCACGCCGGGGCCCAGGAAGCGACGCAGCCGGCTGGCGCGGCCGCGGGCCCAGTGCACCTCCACGCGGCGCGAGGGGCCGATCGGATCGCCGGCGAAGAGGAACACGCAGAAGGTCAGGAACGACAGGAACGCGCACAGGCCCGCGACGATCGCGGCCAGGCGCTCGCCCGGCCCCACCGAGAACGCCGGCACCGCGGCGGCGGCGGCGAGCACCGGCGAAGAGACCACGAACCACGTCTTCAGGCCGGAGGAGCGATCGTCGCTCTCGCTCGTCAGGTTCGCGACGGTCACCTGGTACAGGAACCAGGCGGGGACGACGATCGCCGCGATCGGCAAGAGGACCAGAAAGAGCGCGTACTCGAGGCCGAGGGGGGCGCGCTGGTACGCGACCGGGAGCCAGATGGGAGGCCCGTCCGGCACCTCCGGCCAGGCCTGGTGGGCCGCGTACGAGAGCCCCATGCCCCCCGCCATGAACAGGCAGCTCGACAGCGGGAAGGCGAGCAGCAACGTCACGAGGATCGCCACGCGGAGGCTCGCCATCTTCGAGCTGATCGCGAGGCCAAAGGCGACGCTGAGCAGCGCGATCAGGAACAGGAAGAGGAAGGCGATCACCACTTCCATCGCGGTGATCCCGCCGAACAGGAACGGCAGCGCGCCGACGGGCGCGAGCATCACCACGTACATCGCGATCGCCGTGTAGGCGGCGAGGAACTTGCCGCGGGCGATCTCGCCGGGCGGGATGCCCGTCAGGAGCACCGCCTCCCAGGTGCGGCCCTCGCGCTCCGAGGCGATGCTGTTCGCGGCGACCGCCGGCCCGACGAGGGTCACCACGAAGTACGCGAGCGAGAAGAAGACCTGGAACAGGATCACGCCCGTCTTCGCGGGCGCGATGTCCGTCGACACGATGCCGCCGAGCGACGCCATGAGCAGCGTCATCAGCATCGTGAACACCAGGAGCACGATCGGCGTGCGGGCGAGGCGCGCCGCCTGCTTGAGCTCGCGGATCCAGATCGGGTTCGGCTCGCTGAAGAGGCGCCCCGCGCGGTGCAGCGCGCGATCCGCGAGCCGCCGGGACGCCGGACCGCCGGGCGGCGATGAGCCAGTCTGCACGCTCATTGCACCTCTCCTTGCGTGACCTCCAGGAAGATCCGCTCGAGCTCGTTGCGCTCCGGCTCGACCCCGATGACGCCGATCCCGTTCCGCACGAGGTGCTGGACGATCTCGGCGATCTTCACGTCGTTGCCCACGTAGGCGACGTGCACCGCGCCCGCGACGACCGCGACGTCGAGGATCCCCGGCCCGCCCCCGAGCAGGTACGCCGCGGCCTCGGGCTCGCCGAGGACCCGCACCTTGACCTTGCGCCGGGGGAGCTGCGGGGGCGCAACGTGGCCCCACGGAGGCTCCGCGCCCGCCGCCAGCGCGGCGTGCCCCGCGGGCGGCGGGTACGGACCGTGGCCCGCGGGCGGCGGGTACGGACCGTGGCCCGCGGGCGGGGCGGCCGCCGGCGCGCCCGGCGCGACGGCCGGCGGAGGCGCCTCGGGGCCGTGAGGCGGCGGCGCGTGACGGCCGTCGCCCGCGCCGGCCGCGTGCGGCGACGGCGCGGCCGGGTGCGGCGGCGCGTGCCCGCGCGCCTGCGCGGCGCGCACCGCCTCGAGGCGCGCCGCGATCTCCCCGATCGGGCCGGCGACGACCAGGCGGCCCCTCTCGAGGATGCCGATCGACGTGCACACGTCCGAGAGCTCCGTGAGGATGTGCGACGAGAGGAAGATCGTCTTCCCCAGGCTCCGGAGCTCCAGGAGCAGGTCGCGGATCTCGATGCGGGCGCGCGGATCGAGATCGCTCGCCGGCTCGTCCAGGATGAGGACCTTGGGATCGTGCAGCAGGATCCTCCCGAGCTGGAGGCGCTGCTTCATCCCCTTCGACATGGTGGCGACGATCCTGTCCTGGATCTTGCCGAGATCGGTCAGCTCCAGGACGGCGTCGACCACGTCGAGCGACGGCACCCGGAAGGCGTCCGCGAAGAACTCGAGGTACTCGCGCACCGTGATCCGGTCGTAGACGCCGGCGTGGTCCGGCATGTACCCGATGCTGCGGCGGACCGCCGCGGGGTCGATCGTGACGTCGACGCCGTCGATCTCGACCCGCCCCGCCATCGGCTCGAGCAGGGTGGCCATGATCCGGATCGTCGTCGTCTTGCCCGCGCCGTTCGGCCCGATGAAGCCGAAGATCTCGCCGGGGCCGACGTCGAAGGTCACGTCCCGGAGCACCTCGAGCGAGCCGAAGCGGTGCGAGAGGTGGCGGACGCGGATCGTCGGCGGGGGCCGCTCGGCCGGCGCCTCTTGCGGGGCCTCGGGCGGCCGCGCGCCGCTGGGCGCGGCGCTCACGACCGGCCTCCGTAGCCGACGATCCGCACGAGCACGCGGTCGCTCTCCAGCCGCAGACCCGAGTCGCTCGTGCGCCCCTCGCCGCCGTCGAGCTGGCCGAGCAGGACGGGCACGCCGGAGGGGAACCAGTCGATCGCGTCGCCGGCCGCCTCCTCGATGGCCCACCACGCGCCGCCGAGCCCCGGGGCGTCGGGCTCGAGGAGCGGGACCAGGAGGCTCCCGCCGAGATCGTGGACGTCGATGCCGCCGACCCGCCGCCCGAAGCCCACGTGCGAGAGCCAGGCCTGCCCCTCGACGCGCGCGCGCAGGTCCACGCCGCCCCCCGCCCCCGCGCGCGACGAGACCCTCTCGCCGTCCCGGATGCGCGCGAAGTACCGGGCCTCGCCCGCCGGCAGCCACAGGATCCCCCCCCGCAGATCGCGGCCGCTCCGGTTGCTCACCACGGTGTCCCCGCCCGGCTCGGCGACGATCGCGATGCCGTCCCCGAGCGGCGCCACGCCGTCCTCGCGCACGATCACCGTCTGCCACGGCAGCGCGGCGACCTCCGTCAGGCGCGCCCCGTCGCGGTCCACGACGAGCCGGTCGCGCCGCGCCGAGAGCTCGGCGAGCACCGCGGTGCTGATGACGCCGCTCGCGTCGGTCGTCCGGACCGTGAGGTCCTCCGCGCTGGACACGTAGAACGCGCGGAACCGGCGCGCCGATCCCTTCGACATGCCGGCCCCCGCCTCGATCAGCGTGAGGTGGCGCGCCCGGCCGCCCACCCCCTTCGCGAGCACGCCCACGCCGACGATCACCGCGAACATGACCGCCGCGAGCACGGGCAGTCGCCGGAGCGCGCGGAGCGGCCTGCCCTGCCTCGCGGCGCGCGCGAAGTTGATCGGCCCGGCGAGCACCGCGTAGAGGCAGAGCAGGAACGCGGAGAGCCCGATCGCCCAGCGCGCGCTCTCGTTCGGATCGAGCTCCCGCCGCACCCGGTCCAGGTCGAGGCCCAGCGACTCTTCCCCCGGGCGGAAGGCGACCGTGGAGCGGCGATCGTGGGCGCGGCGCGCGAGGTCGGCCATCCGGATCTTCACCCAGGGGTCGCTGGCCGCCTGCGGGCGCGTCGGATCGAACGCGAGCAGGTGCACCTCGCCGAGGCCGTAGGACGCCGAGCTGCCGTACGCGCTCCCGCGCAGGTTGCCGCCCGACCAGCCGGAGAGCGCCTCGGCCACCTCGGGGCGCGCGCCCGGCGCGGGCGCGAGCGCGTTCTCCGGCGTCCCGAACCCGCTCGACACGCTCGGCGGCAAGATCTCCTCGAGCGTGGGCGGCGCGACGCCCGCCTTCGCGACCTCGCCGCCGACGAGCGCCGCGAGCGCCGGATGCCGGAGGTCCTCGGGGCGCGCGACGGCGAGCGCGAGCGTCCCGCCGGAGAGCACGTAGCCGGCGAGCGCCTCGAGCTCCGCCCCGCCGAGCCGCGAGAGCGTGTCGGTGCGCATGAGCACCGCGTCCACCGCGCTGTAGAGGGCCGCCCGATCCGGCAGCAGCGGGTCGCCCGTCGCGCCGTCGAAGCGCGGCTGCCCGACCCACAGGACCGGGCCGGGCGACGGCCCGGCGCCGCGCCCGGTCGGCAGGTACAGCGGCGCGACCGGCGCCTCGTGGAGCGTCGCCCGGAGGCGCGACGGCTCGCTGACGTCGAGGAGCACCACCGCGCGCTGCGAGGTCGACGCGAGCGCGTGCGACGACACCGGCGCGCCGCGCTCGTCGAGCGCCCGCACCTGCACGTCGCCGAACGGCGACACCTGCACCGGCACGCGCACGTGGATCGAGGCGCCCGCCGCGACGCTGTACGGCGCCGAGGCGACGAAGTCCGGCTGGTTGGAGAAGCGCTTCGACGCGATCTCGACCTCGCCCCTCGCCGCCGCGCCGCCGTTGTTCTGGACGCGCACGACGATCTGGTTCCACCCCCAGGGCAGCGCGCCGCTCGTCCCGAACACGGGCGCCGCGTCGACGACGAGCTCCCCCGCGCCCGGCGACGGCGCCTGCCCGAGCGCGGGCCCCGCCGCCGCGAGCGCCGCGAGCCACGCCGCGGCCGCCGTGCCCGCCGCGCGGGGCGCGCGCCGCGGAGGCCGCCCCCGCGCCGCTCCAGCCGGCCCGCCGCTCATCGCCGGATCGCCTGCGCCACGGGCTCGGGCCGCGCCTCGACCGCCTCGACCAGCGCGGCCACGACCTGATCGGTCGAGATCCCCTCCGCCTCGCCCTCGAAGGACCGGATCAGGCGGTGGCGCAGCACGGGCCTCGCGACCCGCTGCACGTCGGCGAAGGCGACGTGCGCCCTGCCCTGGAGCAGCGCCGCGGCCTTCGCGGCCAGCACGAGGGACTGCGCGCCGCGCACGCCGGCGCCGAACCGGAGCGCCCGCCGCACGATCTCGGGCGCGCCCTCGGCGGCCGGATCGCTCGCCCGCGTGAGCCGCGACGCGTACCGCAGGACGGGCTCGGCGACCGCGACGTCGCGGCAGAGCGCGCGCAGCGACAGCACGTCCTCGCGAGAGAGCACCCGCGGCGGCGGCCCGCGATCGTGGCCGGTGGTCCGCGCGAGGATCTCGGTCAGCTCGTCCTCGGTCGGGCTCGGCACGAGCACCTTGAGCAGGAACCGATCGAGCTGCGCCTCCGGCAGCGGGTAGGTCCCTTCCATCTCGATCGGGTTCTCGGTGGCCAGCACGAAGAACGGCTCTTCCATCGCGTACCGCGTGCCGGCGATGGTGCACGCGTGCTCCTGCATCGCCTCGAGCAGCGCGCTCTGCGTCTTCGGCGTCGCCCGGTTGATCTCGTCGGCCAGGATCACCTGCCCGAAGATCGGCCCTCTGTGCAGCGAGAAGTGGCGCGAGCCGTCCGCGGCCGCGACGAGCACGTTCGTGCCGGTCACGTCGCTCGGCATGAGATCCGGGGTGAACTGGATGCGCGAGAACCTGAGATCGAGGCAGCCCGCGATCGTCCTGACGAGCAGCGTCTTGCCCAGCCCCGGCGCCCCCTCCAGCAGCACGTGACCGCCCGCGAGGATCCCCCAGAGCGTCTGCTCGATGACGTCGCCCTGGCCGACGACGGCCTGCCCGATCGCCTCGCAGAGCCGCGCGCTCGCCTGCCGCGCGAGCTCGAGCCTCGCCTCGAACGAGGCCGCGGCCGAGCCCTGCCCGCCGTCAACCGCTGCGCTTGATTCCGCCGCCATCCGCTCGCCCTCGGGCGACGACCATAGCCGGCCGGGCGCCGCGCGTCGATCGGCCCGCGCCCGCGGCGCGCGACCGGACAGGGGCGCCCCCCGGACGCGGCGGACCGACCAGCGGATCCCTGCGATCCCCGGGGGAGGCGGACACCGCCATGCTATCTTCGAGGGATGAGCATGCTTGACCGACACGCCCGCACCGCACTTGCTCCGCACCGTCGTTCCACGCGCCTCGGCCTGGCGCTGGCCGCAGCCCTCTCGCTCGGCGCGAGCGCCTGCGCCTCGGTGATCGGCGAGCATGAGGCGGAGACCAAGTTCCTCGTCAAGCCGACCCCGCTGTCGACCTTCGCCGGGTGGAGCGAGCTCACCGTCTCGCAGGATCCGAGCACCATCGACGGGGCGGAGCTCATGTTCATCCGGCTCGAGGCGCGGGACAACAACGTCCCCGACCTCACCTTCATCAAGAGCATCACCGCCGAGGCGGTCGTCGACGGCGTCGCGACCACGATCGCCAGGAAGTCGCCGATGCCGGTGGGGGAGCGCATCGTCCCGCTCACCCGGGTCTACCACGACGACATCCGGAAGTTCTTCTACGAGGACCCCGAGAACGGCGGGTACACGGCGCACGTCGACTGGCGCGGCGAGATCGATCAGACGAAGCCGATCCCGCCGGAGGGGGTGTGGATGAAGGTCATCGTGGCCATCCGCGTCGAGTGATCGCGCCGCCCGGGCGCCCACGCCGCCGCGGCAGCGCCCGCGCCCGCGGGCCGCGCTAGCGGGCCGCGGCCCCGCGATCGCGGCCGACGAGCTCCTTGAAGAGCGGCGACGTCACGTACCGCTCCCCGCCGTCGGGCAGGATCACGACGATCTTCTTTCCCCGCATCTCCTCGCGCGCCGCGATCGAGAGCGCCGCCGCCATCGCCGCGCCGCCGGAGATGCCGACGAGGATGCCCTCGGCCTTCGCGAGCCGGCGCGCGGCGTCGAACGACTCGTCCTCGGACACGGGCACCACCTCGTCGATGAGGTCGCGCCGGAGGATCTTCGGGATGAACCCCGCGCCGATGCCCTGGATGAGGTGCGCCCCCACCCGCCCGCCGCTCAGCACGGCGGCGTTGCGCGGCTCCACCGCGACCATCCGCACGCCCGGCTTCCTCGCCTTGAGCACCTCGCCCACGCCGGTGATCGTGCCGCCGGTCCCCACGCCGGCGACCACGACGTCGACCTCGCCGCCCGTGTCGTCCCAGATCTCGAGCGCGGTCGACGCGCGGTGCGCCGCCGGGTTCGCCGGGTTCTCGAACTGCTGGAGCATCACGGCCCCCGGCGTCTCCTCCACGATCTGCCGCGCCCGCGCGACGGCCTTCAACATCAGCGAGCCGGGCGTCAGGAGCACCTCGGCCCCGAACGCCCTGAGCAGCGCGATCCGCTCGGGGCTCATCGACTCCGGCATCGTGAGGATCAGCCGGTAGCCCTTGGCCGCCGCGATCATCGCCAGCGCGATCCCCGTGTTGCCGCTCGTCGGCTCGACGAGGACGCTCCCCTGGGTCAGCTTGCCCTGCCGCTCGGCGTCCTCGACCATCGCCAGGCCGATGCGGTCCTTCACGCTGCCGCCGGGGTTGCGGCTCTCGACCTTGCCGATGAGCTCCGCGTGCAGCCCCTTGCCCGCGGAGCTCAGTCGAACGAGGGGGGTGCGCCCGACGGTCGTCGCGATGCTGTCGAAGATGGATCCCACGTGCTCGCCCTCCCGTGACGGCCAGCTGGCCGGTGGCTAGATGGCGTAGTCTTGCACGAAGATCTTGGCGTCACGGAGATTTACGAGCACCCGGTCCCCCTCGGAGAGCCCGAGCTCGGCCACCCGGTCCTTGGTCATCTCGACGGAGAGCGGCTGGCCGTCGGACAGGCGGAGCTCCGCCTTGACCATCCACCCGACCCGTGACAGCCGCTCGACGCGCGCCACGCTGGCGTCGTCGGTGCCCGGGGAGCTCGACGAGTCGACCCGGGTGTGGAGCTCGACGTCGTGCGGCCGCACGAAGGCGCGGACGCTCGCGCCGTCGCCCGTCCCGGGGGGCGCGTGGACCGCGAGCGCCCCGAGCGCCGCCTGGCCGTCGCGCACCTCCCCCTTGAGCACGTTGATCGACCCGACGAAGCTCGCGACGAACTCGGTCGCCGGCCGATCGTAGATCTCCTCGGGCGAGCCGATCTGCTCGACCCGCCCCTTGTGCAGCACGATGACCCGGTCGGCGAGGTCCATCGCCTCTTCCTGGTCGTGGGTCACGAAGACGCTGGTGATCCCCCGCTCCTTGTGCAGCCTGCGGATCCACTCGCGCAGCTCGAGGCGCACCTTGGCGTCGAGCGCCCCGAACGGCTCGTCGAGCAGGAGCAGCGACGAGCCTGGCGCGAGCGCGCGCGCCAGCGCGACGCGCTGCCGCTGGCCGCCGGACAGCTCGTGCGCGAACCTGTCCCCGAGCCCGTGGAGCTGCACGAGCCCGAGCAGCTCGTCGACGGTGGCGTCGATCTCCTTCCTGGGCCGCTTCCGGATCGTGAGCCCGAAGGCGATGTTCTCGCGGACGGTCATGTGCCGGAACAGGGCGTAGCTCTGGAACACGAAGCCGATGTTCCGGTCCTGCACCCGGGTGTGGGTCGCGTTCTTGCCGTTCAGGATCACCTCGCCGGAGTCGGGGCTCTCGAGCCCGGCGATGATCCGGAGGACGGTGCTCTTGCCGCCCCCGCTCGGCCCCAGCAGCGCGACCAGGGCGCCGCGCTCTATCTCGAACGAGACGTCATCGACGACCTTGTTCGGGCCGAACCGCTTCGTGAGCTGCTGGACGATGATCCCCATAAGCGACTGCTAGCCTTCTGCCTGCGCCGGGCGCGTCGCGCGCGGAAATCCGTGGCGCAGAAACACGCCTCAGGGTCGCCTGCCGGCCGGGTCGGCGCAACCAGATTCGGAAATACACATCGGAAAGGTGCGTAAATTTGCAAGAGATGAGGTCGCCCCACAGCCGCGCACCGATCCACGGCCTCGCGCCGCCCCCCCGGCCTCGCCCCCTGGCCTCGCACCCCGGCCTCGGGACGAGGGGACGACGGGCGCGCGCGGGGTGGGCGGTCCGAGGTGCTAGCATCGCCGCGCCGCGCCGCAGCGCGGCAGGGCCCGGGCGAGAGGTGTTCACGGGCGGGACCGGGACGGGAGTCGGATGCGTTGTCTGGTGACTGGGGTGGCCGGGTTCATCGGCTCCCACCTCGCGGAGCGGTTGATCGATCTCGGGCATGAGGTGCTCGGGGTGGACCGCTTTGCCGACTGCTACGCCCGCGAGATCAAGGAGGGGAACCTGGCCCGCCTGCGGGGCGAGCCGCGCTTCTCGCTCTCGACGGCCGACCTCGCGACCGCCGATCTCCGCCCGCTGCTCGCGGGCCGCGAGGTGGTCTTCCACCAGGCGGCGCAGGCCGGCGTGCGCCCGAGCTGGGGGGAGAGCTTCGAGGCCTACGCGCGCGACAACGTGCTCGCGACGCAGCGGCTGCTCGAGGCGGCGAGGACGCACGGCGCGGTGCGCAAGCTCGTCTACGCCTCGTCGTCCTCGGTGTACGGCGACGCCGAGGAGGTCCCGATGCGCGAGTCGAGCCGGACCGCGCCGTACTCGCCGTACGGCGTGACCAAGCTCGCCGCCGAGCACCTCTGCGAGCTCTACCGGCGCAACTTCGGCCTGCCCACGGTGTCGCTCCGGTACTTCACGGTGTACGGGCCGAGGCAGCGCCCGGACATGGCCTTTCACCGGTTCATCGCGGCCATCCTGAGGGGCGAGACGATCCGCGTGCACGGCGACGGCGAGCAGACGCGCGATTTCACGTACGTGGGGGACGCGGTGCAGGCCAACGTCGCGGCCATGGAGCGCGGCGCGGTCGGCGTGTTCAACATCGGCGGCGGCTCGCGGGTGAGCCTGAACGAGGCGCTCGGGCTGCTCGGAGAGCTCGTGGGGCCCGCGCGGGTGGAGCGCGGGGAGCCGCAGGCCGGCGACGTCCGGCACACGTGGGCGGACACGGCGGCGGCGCGGGCGGCGCTCGGGGTGGAGCCCCAGGTGCCGCTGCGCGAGGGGCTCGCGGCGCAGGTGGCCTGGCAGAGGGCGCGGCTCGCGCCCTCCCGGTAGCGACGACGCCGGCGCGAGGCGCGCGAGGCGCGCCGCCCGCTGCCCGTCCGAGCAGGCCGACCGCTGCAGCGCGAGGCGCTGGCGGGCGGCTCCGGAGGTGCCGCCGGCGGGCTCCACGTCGTGACGGCCGCGGCGGCGTGCTCACCCGATCGACAGGGGCCGAGCACGAATTCGACCGAGCCCGCGGGAAGAACGGGCTTGCGAGGGAGCGCGCCCGCCTCGTTAGAATGCCCGGTTTCATGGGGGAGGAATGGAGGAGGGATCGATGGCGGCCTATGGATACAGCTTCGTCACGGACAAGGCGTTCAGCGCGTTCGCGCGGGATCTCGATCAAGGCGCGTGGAAGAGCGTCTCGATTGCCAGGTACGATGTCCCGAACCGCGTCCCGACGGCGCTCCTGCTCGAAGCGCCGAAGCCGGTGATCTGGAAGGTGCGCGCGCTCTGGAGCATCAGGGCGCTCGACGAGGCGCTCGGCGTCGCCTCGGCCGCGGCGCTCGCCGAGCTCGACACGGAGTGGGACGCTTCCCAGCGGGCCCTGCACCTGTTCCTGGCCTCGGCGGCCGAGAGCAAGGACCCGGCGCAGCGCGACGCGGCGGTGCGGCTCCGCGGCGCCCTGCTCGCGGGGGCCGGCACCGAGCAGACCCGCTACACGTACGACGCCGAGGTCGACTACGGCTGGCACCAGGTCGCGGTCGCGGGCAAGGCGCCGCTCGCCGCCGACGTGAAGAAGGTCGGCGCCGGGCCGTACCTGAAGCGCGTCGAGGAGGCGACCGACGCGCTCGCCAAGGGGCTCGGCCGCAGCTCCGGCCAGAAGCGCGCGGTCGCGCGGTCGAAGCGCATCCGGGAGGCGGTGGTCGCGTGCACGCAGGCGTTCAACGCCATCCACGACGACATCGGCTGGCTCATCCAGCACACGCCGAGCGGCAAGCACCGCGAGCTCCTCGAGGCGCTCCACGCTCCGTTCCTCGCCCTGCTCGAGCGCAACCCGCAGCGCGCCGCGGCCTCCCCCGCGCCGGAGGAGAACACCGGCGAGGAGGACGCCGCGGAGGCCGAGGCGCCGGAGAGCGAGGCCGAGGCGTCGGAGAGCGAGACCGATTGAGCGCGTGCGGGCGTCCCGGCGCGCTCTCGTCCCCGGATCACTTGCGCTTCGGGAGCTGCACCACCAGGTGGTCGGTGAGCCACGCCTTGCCATCCGGGTCGGTCTGCGGGACCCGCCAACGACCTATGAGATCCGGCGGCGTCGGAAGGTGCTCGAAGCTGCGGCCCGCGAGGCACGTCCGCTCGTAGGCTTCCGGCCAGCCCGCCGCGTCACGGGCGCCCAGCATCACGGCGATCCCGTGGCGGGTCTCCGAGAGGCGATAGTCGTCGATCTGCTTCTGGATCCCCGCGTTGTGGGCAGCGTCGCGCCAGATCTTGGTCTCGATCAGCGCATGGCCGTCGAGGCCCGGCCGGGTCAGGCGCACCTTGATGTCGGTGAAGCCCGCAACCTGGATGGCCTCCCGCTCTGTCTCGATCCATCCCAGAAGACGCAGCCCCACCGCGATGAGCGAGCTGAATACCTGCTCCTGCAGCAGCCCGCCTTCGCCGTGGAAGTCGCGTCCAAAGCGGCGCAAGTTCGCCAGCACCGCGCAGACATCCTGGACCAGACGCTCGATGGGGTCACCTGAACCCGCCGGGATCTCCGGCAGGTTCAGGATCGAAGCGATGGGCCATGCGATCACAGGATCGGCGAGCATCGAGCCTTCGACCCTCACCAGACCGGCCGCGCGCAGCAGCTTCAGCGCCTCCTCCGGGTCCATGGCGATGTGCTCACCTGCCTGCAAGGCGCACGCATCACGCAGCCGTTGCATCGGAACCGAGCCGGCGTGCTCGCGAACGACCTTCAGCACCCGGAACGGAGCATCGAGCCGCCCGTAGTGCGAGACGGAGGCGTGCACCGATCGAATGAAGCCGTCGTATTTCTCGCGGAACACGCCGAAAATAGTCTCCAGCTCCAGCACGGAGGCGCTGCTTGTACCCCAGAGGTGCTCCAGGCCGTAGGTCACGAGAACCGGGCTGCCCCCGGAGAGCAGGCGAAGCGTCTCCAGGTGGACATCGCTCAGGGGACGCCCGTCGTCCTGAAAGGGCCTGGCGAGCTCCGTGATCTCCGCCGGTCCGAAGGGATCGAGCACGTACGACTCGGCGCGGCTGACGAGCCCGGATCCGAGCTCGGTCGAGAGATAGTGGAGACCAATCCCGCCCGCGAAGACGAGATCGAAGTGTGCGCCGTGTTCCTTCCGCGTGGTCTCCAGCTTGTTGAACCAGCTCCGCGCGAACGCCCCCCGCTCTCCGGCTCCAGCCGTGACGTACTGGTCAGCCTCGTCGAAGAGAACCACCAGCCGCGTCACGTCGCCCTGGAGCACGCGCTCGAGAAGGTCATCCATCCGCGGCGGTGAGAGATCGCGGATGCCGAGCCTCGCCGCGAGATCGTGCACCGCTCCGGCGACGGTTGGTTCCTCGGGAGGATCCGGCACGAGCACGACCCGCGTCCCCGGCGCGTCCTGAAGCTCGCCCCGGATCTGGCGGAGCAAGACGCTCTTTCCGCTGCCGCGGCCGCCGATGACCTTGACGGCAATGCCCTTACGAAGATCCTCCACGATCGATTCCACCAGCGCGCGTCGGGGCACCGGGTGACCTGGGGTGTGGTGCTGCCAGCCGTAAGGGTTGGGCCGCCTCGTCACACCGCCACCCGCGCCTGTGTGGGGAGCAAGGTCCGCACGTACCACGATAGGTGCTTCGGCAGCGCCAGCGTGGCCTCGTCGAGCAAGCCGAAATTCCGCAGCACCCGCATGCCGGAGCTCTGCGATCCGCCTGACCGCTTCACGGCCGCTGCAGGATCATGACTCTCGATGAGATCGAGGAGCAACGCGTAGGCCGCCGAGTACCTCTTCGAGAGCAGCGCGATGATCTCGCGGTCCACGTCCAGCACGGCTTGACGGCCCAGGAAGCGCTCGACAGCCCTCTCGCGATGAGGATCCGTCGGTTCCTTCAGCAGGACCCCCGGCGCATGCAGCCGGACCTCTTCGCGGAGGGCCGAGCCGAACTGGCGGTGCAGCAGCGGATGCCCACCGGTCCACGCGCGGGCGAGCGTCGCCGTCTCGGGCCCCACGGCGAGCCCCACGCGGCGCCCTAGCTTCCGGAGCATCTCCGTGTCATGCGGCGGACGGATCGGTCCGAGCCACATCGGCGTGAGCCCCGCGAGCAGGGGGTTGGGCACCCCATCCAGATGCGGAACCGACAGGTGCTCGGGGTCGCGGCCGATCAGCACGAGCGAGACGGCCCCCTGATGTTGCTGGGACAGGGCGCGCACGAGCCCGAGGAGCCGCGAGATGCCTGGCACCGGGCCAAGGCTGCCCTCGCGCTCGAAGAGGAAGTCGTACTCGTCGATCACGAAGCACAGGCGCATTCCCTCGTCCACGATCGCCTGGGACGCTGACTTCAGGCCGGCGATGCCCTGCTGTGCCGGCGGAACATCAGCGCGGCCGGCCGCGCGCATCCTGCGGCGCAGCGCGGCGAGCAACTCGTCGGCGACATCGTCAACATCCGCCCCATCCAGCCCCTGCGCGTCGAGCCAGATCACGCACGCCTGGGACGCCATGTTCTCCGCGCCTGGCGTCTTGATCCCGCTCGCCGGGTCGAGCCAGTCGGTGACCGCCCGGACCAGCGACGTCTTGCCGCATTTGCGCAATCCGAACACGCCGACGGCGTCGCCGCGGGTGACCCGCGTGCGGAGCTCCATGACCTCCGCATCACGGCCCATGAGCTGGTATCCTCGAACCGGATCACGCTCCTCGAACACGTCGTACGTGGGGAGCTGCAGGCGGAGCACCTCGGAGAGCGGCGGCCAGCTCCGATCCTCGCCGCATACCCAAGCCACGCGCTGATCCCGACCGGGCATCCGATCGAGGCGATCTTTGAGCGGCCGACCGTCGTCGTGGGTGTGACCATCGTCTGTGACGATGACCAGGTTGCCGTCGAGGCGCAGATCCGAGCGCACGACCTCGTCGGCGGCGCGCTGGAGATCCCGCGACTGGACCTCGCCCTGGGCGGCGATGAACAGCAGCTCGGGGGCCAGGCCGAAGCCCTCCTGGATGTGCTGCGGCGGCTTCGCGCGAAGGAGCCAGCTGCGCGGCGCAGCCCGGCGAACATGCGTCAGCTCGAAACCATCCCTCTCGAGCGTGTCCACCATCACGGCACCGAAGTGGATCTCCTCCTCGAAGCCCCGCAGGAAATGCTTCAGCGTCTTCGTGCTGCCGCCCATGCGAAGAGTCTCGCACACGGCATCGACCTCGTCATACTCGCGCCGGTCGCCGCCCGAACCGGTCACCCGACCCGGACAAGCCACGTACATGGCGCACCGTCCGCGCGCCGGGAGGTCGAGCCTGCTCCGGTCCCCGCCGGCACCAGCGAGCCCTCCCCCCGCCCCTGCCGGCTCTCCGCAGCCCTTCTCCGAACCCCTGCCGGCTCTCCGCAGCCCTTCTCCGAACCCCTGCCGGCTCTCCGCAACCCTTCCCTGAACCCCTGCCGGCTCTCCGCAGCCCTTCTCCGAACCCCTGCCGGCTCTCCGCAACCCTTCCCTGAACCCCTGCCGGCTCTCCGCAGCCCTTCTCCGAACCCCTGCCGGCTCTCCGCAGCCCTGCCCCGAACCCCTGTCGGTGACCGACAGCACGCCCTGCCCTGCTTGTCGTCGCGCTCACAGCGACTTTCTCGGTTCAGACGGAACCGCCCGTCCCACCACGATCTGCTATCCTTCGCCGCCGTGATTGTGGACCACCCTCCCACACCTGCCCCACAAGGCGCCCCGGAAGACCGGGTCACGTTCGGGCTCTCTGCCGTCGAGCCGCTCCCCGGCCTCGGGGCGCCCCCCATCGCGCCGGCCCCGGCGGCGGAGCCGTACGTCTCCGTGGTCGTCCCGGGGTTGAACGAGGCGGAGAGCCTGGCCGAGCTCGCGCAGCGCGTGGACCAGGCGCTCCGGGGGCGCTTCAACTACGAGCTCATCTTCGTGGACGACGGCAGCACGGACGACACCTGGGCCGTCATCTCCAGGATCCGCGCGGAGAACCCGCTCGTGAAGGGCATCCGGCTGCGGAAGAACTTCGGCAAGGCGACCGCGCTGACCGCCGGGTTCCGCAAGGCGAAGGGCGACGTGGTCGTCACCATGGACGCCGATCTCCAGGACGACCCGGCCGATCTGCCGAGCTTCATCGCCAAGATCACCGAAGGCCTCGACGTCGTGGTCGGGTGGAAGGTCAACCGCCTCGACCCGAAGAACCGCCTCGTCCTGTCCCGCATCTTCAACGGCACGGTCCGCGCGGTCACGGGCGTGAAGCTCCACGACATGAACTGCGGCTTCAAGGCGTATCGCCGCGAGGTGCTGCGCACCATCCCCATCTACGGCGATCTCTTCCGGTTCATCCCGGCGCTCGCCGCCTGGCAGGGCTTCCGCGTCGCGGAGATCCCGGTGCGCCACCACGCCCGCAAATACGGCAGCTCCCGCTACGGCCTGGAGCGCATCCTGCGCGGCTTCTTCGACCTCCTCAGCGTCATGTTCCTGACCCGCTACTCGAAGAAGCCGATGCACCTCTTCGGCCTCATCGGCCTCGTGTTCGCGGCGGTCGGGGTGACCATCAACGCGTACCTGACCTTCCTCTGGCTCCTCGGGCACAAGATCGGCGATCGCCCGCTGCTCCTCCTCGGCGTGCTGATGATCCTCCTCGGGATCCAGTTCTTCTCGATGGGGTTCATCGGCGAGTTCCTCACGTTCCAGATGCAGCAGCGACACCAGGCGGACGACCCCCCGGTCCGCGAGGAGCTCGAGTGACCCTCGGCCGCTCCCCCGCCCGGCCCGCGGCCACGGCGCCCGGGCGTCCCCCCCACCTCCGGGTCGCCTGCCCCGCCGCGCCGCGCTGAGCGCGCGCGCGGCCCCCCCACGCCATGCGCCGCACCGCCACGCGCGCGCTCGTCCGCCTCGTCGGGCCGATCCTGCTCGTCGTCGTGCTCCTGCGCATCGACGACCGGGACGCGGTGCTCGCCGCGGTCGCCGCGGCCTCGGCCGGCCCGCTCGCGCTCGCGGCGGCGCTGAACGTCGTCAACATCCACCTCAAGGTGGTCCGCTGGGACGCGCTGCTCCGCGCCCGGGGGATCCGCTACCCCCTCCGCCGCGCGTGGAGCGCGTACCTGACGTCGCTCTACGTCGGCATGCTGACCCCGGGGCGGGTCGGCGACGTGCTCCGGATCCGCTACCTGCGCCACGACCTCGGCGTGCCCTACGCGGAGGGGCTCGCCACGGTCGTGATGGACAGGCTGTGCGATCTGTACGTGCTGGCCGGGTTCGTCGCCGTCGGCGTCGCGCGCTACAGCGAGGTCATCGCCGGCCGCCTGGCGTGGCTGACCTGGGGCGGCATCGCGCTCACGGTGCTCGCGCCGCTCGTCCTGCTCGTCCCCGGGCTCGCCGAGCGGGCGCTGCTCGCCGTGTCGCGCAGGATCGCGAAGGAGCCCGCGTCCGGCGCCGAGCCCGACGCCGCGAGCCGCTTCCTCGTGGCCCTGCGGGCCCACGTCGGCCGGGGGCTCCTCCTCACGCTGCCGCTCACCGTGGCCACGTTCGTCGTCAACTTCGTGCAGGGCTACCTGATCGCGACGGCGATCGGCCTCTCGCTCTCGCTGTTCGACGTCACCTGCCTCCTGGCCATCGCCAACCTGCTCGGCCTCCTGCCGATCTCCATCGCCGGCGTCGGCGTCCGGGAGCTCTTCTTCTCGCTCGTGTTCCCCGCGCTCGGCCTCGGCGCCGAGCACGGCGTCACCTTCGGGCTCCTCGTCTTCGCCGTCATCTACCTCGGCGTCGTCGCCCTCGGCTTCGTGAGCTGGCAGCTCGCTCCCCCCCCGAGCGAGCCCTCCACCGCCCCGGCCGACCCGGCCCGCCCGTAGCGCGCCGCGCCGCGGCCCTCGCGCGCCGCGGCCCTCGCGCGCCGCGGCCCTCGCGCGCCGCGGCCCTCGCGCGCCGCGGCCCTCGCGCGCCGCGGCCTAGAGAGACAGGTGCGTGGTGAGGCGCAGGGGCTCGCCGTCGAAGGCCCGGAGCGCGGGCGCGGCGGAGCGGAAAGCGTCCACCACGCAGTCGCCGACCTCGGTCCCGGCGTACGGCGCGTCGTCCCCCAGCTCGACCTCGACGTCGCCGCTCGGCGCGAAGACCACGGTCACGCTCCCCTCCCCGCGCGGGCCGTCCAGCTGCCAGCACGCCTGGGCGTTCAGCTTGCCGCGCTCGATCGCGGCGCCCGCGACCCTGCCGAGGCGGACCCGCTCGGCGTCGAGCCCGCGCCTCGCCGGCAGGAGCATCGCGTGACCCGCGTGCCCGTCGATGCCCCTCGGCGACGCCTCGACGGTGGCCGGGTACGTGATGCTGCGCTGCATGCAGTGCGTGGGGCGCACCACCGCGTAGCCCGTGGCCGTGGCGAAGCCGCACACCGCGAGCGCCACGAACAGGGCGCGCTGCCCGCCGCGGCCGTCGTGCGGGCCGTCGTCGCCCGATCCGCCCCGCAGCCGCTCGATCTCGGCGCGGACCTCCGCGAGCTCCGCGTCCCTGGCGGCGAGCGCCGCATCCCGCTCCTTCAGCTTGGCTTCGAGGGTTTCGATGCGCGCGCGAGCCGCATCGAGGTGATCCCGGTATTGCGACATGCCCCCAGTTTACCGCGGTCCGCGCGCCGCGCCCTGCCCATCCCACGAAAGACCCGTTCCTTGACAATGGGGGGTAGGGTCAAGTAGCCGAGGACCCGCCTCTCCCATGCCCGAACCCCCCCGCAGCAGGCTCAGCAGGACGCTCGCGACGCTCGACGGCGCCGCCGAACGGCTCGCCCGCGCCGTCGTGACGCTGGCGCCGTGGCCGATTTTCTACGGAATGAGCCTCGCCTTGGCGGGCTGGGTCTTCACCCACCCGGGGCGCCTCGCCCAGCTCCACGCGAACAAGCTCACCGAGCTGGAGCGCCGCTGGATGGCCGGCGGCGCCGGCGCCGCCATCGCCGGGGTCGCGCTGGTCTACTTCCTGGTGATGCTCGCCCGGCGGCGCCGGTCGGGCGCGTGGTCCTTCCTGGACACGGTGGGCCGCCTCAACCGCGCGCTGGTCCCCCTGCTCGCGCTGCCGTTCGTCGCCGCGCTCAGGCTCCCGAACATCGAGAAAGACAGCCCGAAGTCGACGCTCTTCTACGCCGCCCTCGCGGCCGCGGCCGTCGGCACGGGCGTCTACGCCTGGGGCCGGCGCCGCCGGCTCTCGCCCGAGCTCGAGGAGGCGCCCGGGGCGGCGCGCGTCGACGTGGCGCGCGCGCTCGCGAGGGGCGCGCCGTGGCTCGCGTCGCTCGTCCTGCTCGCGCTGTGGGCGGGCTACAGCCTCTTCTTCTCGCGGCTCGCGATCACGAACCACCACGCGCTGCACACGCGGACCCCGGATCTCGGGTACTACGACAACATCTTCTACCAGTCGATCCACGGCAACCCGCTCGGCTGCTCGTTCCTCAAGACCGGCTATCACGGCTCCGCGCACTTCGATCCGATCCTCGTCCTGCTCTCGCCGCTCTACCTCATCTATCCGCGGGCGGAGTTCCTCCTCGTCTTCCAGTCCCTGTGGCTCGGCGCCGGCGTCTTCCCCGTCTACCTGCTCGCGCGCGAGAAGCTCGAGCACCGCGGCAAGGCGCTGTTGCTCGCCGTCGTGTGGGCCATCTACCCGGCCCTGCACGGCGCGAACATGTACGAGTTCCACTCGCTCGCGCTGATCTCGCCGCTCGTCGTCTGGCTGCTCTACTTCTACGAGACCGGCCGGGACAGGCTGTACTGGGTCACGCTCGGCGCGCTCCTGCTCTGCCGCGAGGACGTGTCGCTGCTGATGTGCTTCATCGGGCTGTTCGCCATCCTCGATCGGCGGGCGGGCCGGACGCGCGTCGGCTGGGTCACCATCGCGGTGAGCCTCGCGTACTTCGTCGTCGTGAAGCTGTTCTTCATGACGTCGCCCGGCATCATCATGTCGGGGAAGGACGCGTACTCGTACGCCTACTATTACGCGGAGCTCATCCCGAACCGGAACGGGCTCGGCGGCCTCCTCATCTCGCTGCTGACGAACCCCGTCTTCGCGCTCAAGGTCATGCTGGAAGAGCCGAAGATCCTGTTCCTCCTCAAGCTCTTCCTCCCGCTGTGCTTCCTCCCGTTCGTCGCGAAGCCGGGCCGGTGGATGCTCGCCTACGGGCTGCTGTTCTGCCTGTGCGCCTCGCGCGACGCGGTCTTCTCGATCCACTTTCAGTACTCGTCGATCCTCTTCCCCATCGCCTTCGCGCTGACGCCGATCGGCCTGAAGCGGGTCGAGGACTCGGGGCCCGCCGCCTACTTCGGGCTCGACGGCCGGCGCCTGTCGCGCGCGCTGCTCGCGGCGACGCTCGTGGCGAGCGCGCTGGTCTCGTGGAAGTTCGGCGGGCTCGTCGAGAACGCCTCGTTCCGGGGCGGCTTCTCCCGCGTGGCGCGGTCGCTCACGCCCGAGCAGGAGGCGACGTATGCGTGGATCCGCGAGCAGGCCCAGGCGATCCCGCGCGACGCCGTCGTCGGCGCGACGAGCAAGATGGGGCCGCACATCTCGAACCGGATGCGCGCCTACTTCTACCCGGGGTCTCGCGCCGCGGAGGTCGAGTACGTGCTGCTCGACGAGAGAGAGCTCAAGGGCAAGGACCTCTCGCGCCACAAGGCGGCGGTGAAGCGCGGCGAGCTCGTGGAGCTCAGCCGGCGGAAGAAGATGGCGCTGTTCAAGCGGGTGAAGCCGGCGGAGAAGCGGCCGGCCAAGGGCGCGGCGGAGCCCGACGATGCCCCTTCCGGGGAGCCGGAGGAGGAGCTAGGAAAGCCGGACAAGGCCGCCGACGGCGCGCCGCCCGACCCCGAAAGCACCGCGGAGCAAGATGAAGACCCTCCTTCTCGCCCATGACTTCGACGCGACGTCCGAGCACGCCCTGGACGTCGCCATCGAGCTCGCCCGCAAGCTCGCCGCGAAGATCGTCGTGGCGCACGTGTACAGCGTGCCCGTCTACAGCTTCCCGGAGGGCTCGTCGCTGATCCCCTCGGCGGAGGACGCCGCGCGCATCGCCGAGGCGGCGCAGCGGAGCCTCGACGAGGTGCTCGCGCGCCGGCAGCCCTCGGCCGGCGTCGAGCTCTCGGGGGAGCTGCGCGCCGGCGTCCCCGACGAAGAGATCTGCCGCCTCGCGGAGGAGATCGGGGCCGACCTCCTCGTGATCGGGACCCACGGGCGCGGAGCGGTCGCGCGCGCGCTGCTCGGCAGCGTGGCGCAGCGGGTGGTGCGCTCGGCGAAGATGCCGGTCCTGACCGTCCGCCTCCCGCCGCCGCCAGAAGCCTGATCGCGGGCGCCTCGGCGGCGCCCGCGGTGGAGCGGGGGGGCGGGGGGCTCACCTCCGGGGCTTGCGTTCCGGCGAGCCCCTCGCGTGGCTCGCCTCCACTCCAGCCCCTCCGGTGAGCCCCCCGCCCCCCCGCTCCACCGCGGGCGCTGTCCTCTAGAGGGGGAGGCGTCTAGAGGGAGAGGCGTCTAGAGGGAGAGGCGTCAGAGGGGGTTCCATCAGGGATGATTCCGTAGTCGCCGCAGAAATTCCCCGATGTCCCGATAAATGCGTCCGGGTGAGGGGCGGAAACCTCATTGAAACGTCGGGCACGGTACCCCCGTGCCATGAAGATCGACACTGGCGATACGGCCTGGCTCCTCGCATCGACAGCCCTCGTCCTTTTCATGACGCCGGGCCTGGCCCTGTTCTACGGCGGCATGGTCCGCCGCAAGAACGTGCTGGCGACGCTCATGCACTCGTTCGCCGCGCTCGCGGTGATCTCGGTGCAGTGGGTGGCCATCGGGTACTCGCTCTCGTTCGGCACGTCGCACGGGGGGCTCATCGGCGGGTTCGATCATGTGGGCATGCGGGGGCTCGCGGCGCTCGAGCGAGGGACCGTGCCGCACCTCGCGTTCGCGGCGTTCCAGATGATGTTCGCGGTGATCACGCCCGCGCTCATCGCCGGGGCGTTCGCCGAGCGCATGCGGTTCCCGGCGTACCTGGTGTTCATCCTGCTCTGGTCCACGTTCGTCTACGATCCGGTCGCGCACTGGGTGTGGGCGGAGAAGGGCTGGCTCTTCGAGATGGGGGCGCTCGATTTCGCGGGCGGCACCGTGGTGCACCTCGCCGCGGGCGTCTCGGCCCTCATCTGCGCGCTCGTGCTCGGCAAGCGCGCCGGGTACCCGCACGAGCGGCACGTGCCGCACAACCTGACGATGACCCTGACGGGCACGGGCATCCTCTGGTTCGGCTGGTTCGGCTTCAACGCCGGCAGCGCGCTGAGCGCAGGCGGGCTCGCCGCGCTCGCGATCCTCGACACCCACGTCGCCGCGGCGGCCGGCGGCGCCGCGTGGCTGTTCGTCGAGTGGGCGCAGCGCGGCAAGCCGACCGCGCTCGGCGTCGCCTCCGGCATCGTGGCCGGGCTGGTCGGCATCACGCCGGCGGCCGGGTTCGTCTCGCCCTGGGCCGCCACCGTGATCGGCCTGCTCGCCGGCGCGGTCTGCTACTTCGCCGTGATCTCGAAGGAGCGCCTCGGCTACGACGACTCGCTCGACGCGTTCGGCGTGCACGGCGTGGGCGGCCTCCTCGGCGCGCTCCTCACCGGCGTCTTCGCCGAGAAGGCCCTCAACGAGGCCGGGCGCGACGGCGTGATCGCCGGCAACGCCGCGCAGATGGTCCCGCAGATCGTCGGCGTCGTGGCCGTCGGGCTGTACGCCGCGATCGTCACCTTCGCGCTCCTCAAGCTGGTCGACAAGCTGATCGGCCTCCGCGTGGTCGAGAGCGACGAGCGCGAGGGCCTCGACGCGACCGAGCACGGTGAGAGCGGCTATACGTTGTAAAAAATCATAGAAATCCAGGTGCCCGGCGCCCTGCCCGGGTCAGCTTTCCGGATCGGGAAGAGAACTCCGGGCCGGGGCGCCGGTCGTGGTTGCCTCCCCCCGGGCGCGCCGCTAGCGTGCGCCGAATTTTCCCTCCGGGCGCGCGCCGCGTGCGCGCGCCCCGTCATCACGGAGCAGACAGGCATGAGCGGCCATTCCAAGTGGGCCACCATCAAGCGCAAGAAGGGCGCGCTCGACGCGAAGCGCGGCAAGCTCTTCACGAAGCTCATCAAGGAGATCACCGTCGCCGCGCGCATGGGCGGCGGGGACCCGAACGGCAACCCGCGCCTCCGCAAGGCGGTGAACGACGCCAAGGGCCAGGCGATGCCCGCCGACACCATCAAGCGCGCCATCCAGCGCGGCACCGGCGAGATCGAGGGCGCGAACTACGAGGAGATCCTCTACGAGGGGACGGGCCCCGGCGGGACGCTGTTCCTCTGCGAGGCGATGACCGACAACCGGAACCGCACCGTCGCCGAGATCCGGAAGATCTTCGAGAAGAACAACGGGCAGCTCAGCTCCGGCGGCTCCGCGCAGTGGGCGTTCGACAGGAAGGGGATCATCCTCCTCGCGAAGGACGCGGCCACCGAGGACCAGCTCATGGAGATCGCCGTGGGCGCCGGCGCCGACGACTACAGCGACCAGGGCGAGGAGTGGCAGGTGCTCTCCAGCGTCGAGGCGATGGACGCCGTCGTGAAGGCGCTGGAAGACGCCAAGATCGCGGTGAAATCGAGCGCCGCGGGCTACGTGCCCAAGACCAAGAAGGAGGTCGCGGGCCGCGACGCCGAGGTCTGCCTCAACCTGGTCGACGCGCTCGACGACCACGACGACGTGCAGAACGTGTACGCCGATTTCGACGTCCCCGACGAGGAGCTCGCGAAGCTCGAGGGCTGATCGCGCCGCGGCGAGCCCGGCGCGCGGGGGTGGTGCAGCACCCCCGCGGGCGCCGCCGCGCGCCCGCGTCACGGACGCCAGATCGGGAAGCTCACGATCGCCCACGAGAAGAACGCGTGGGCGAAGATCGCCGGCGGGAGGCGCCCATAGAGGTGCACCACGCGCCCCCACACGATGGAGCAGCCGAGACCCGCCGCGACGAGCAGCGGGTTCGGCCCGGCGACCGGATCGCCGAGCAGAAAGAGCGTGGGGGCGTGCGCGGCGGCGAACAGCGCGCTCGACGAGAGCCAGGCGGAGCCGCGGCCGAGCGGGCCCTCCAGCGCGCGCATCACGAGGCCGCGCCAGACGAGCTCCTCGAGCGCGGCCACGACGAACACCGTCGCGCCGACGAAGACGCGCGCGTCCGCGGAGGGGTCGCCGAGCTGGAGGTAGAGGCGGAGCAGCCACGCCTCGCGCGGGGAGCCGCGCGGGGCGAGCACGAGCTGCGCCGCCATCGCGAGGCCGTACAGCGCCGCCGCGACGAACGCGCCGCGCGCGAGGTCGCCCGAGCGCGGGCGGAGCGCGGCGCGGAGCTCGCCGCGCCCGCGGAGCCACATCACGGTGACGGCCGCGAGGACGGCGTAGAGGGCGGTGAGCGCCGCGAGCATGCCGATCGCGCCGGCGCGCTCGGGGTGGAAGGCGTACGAGACGGCGAGCGCCGTGCCGGCGGTGACCGACGCGGCGGCGAGCGCCGCCTCGCGGCGCGTGGCCCGCGGCGGCTCGCGCGGATCGCTCCCCGAGAGGTCGACCCGCGGGGCCGGGCCGGCGTCGCCGCCCGGGGCGGCCGGAGGGGCCGCGGCGCGCTCGTCGCCCTGCCTCATCGCGCGCACAGCCGGGAGACCCGGTCGAGGATGCGATCCGCGAGCGCGGCCTTGGGCAGCACGCCGAGCGCGTCGGCGGCGTCGTGGGTCACGAGCGTCGCGCGGTTGTCGTCGCGGCCGAACGAGTCCGCCGCGTGGTTGGCGACGATGAGGTCGACGCGCTTGCCCGCGAGCTTGCGGCGCGCGTGGGCGATGACGCCCTCGTCCGTGTCGGTCTCGACGGCGAAGCCGACGAGCGCGGGCGGCCGCGGTCGCCCGCCGTCCGCCGCGCCGGCGAGGCCGGCGCGCGCCGCGCCGACCTCGGCGAGCAGGTCGGGGTTCGGCACGAGCGGCAGCGAGGCGAGGTCGGGCGTGCGCTTCAGCTTGGTGGCGTGCTGCTCGGCCGGCCGGTAATCGGACACCGCGGCCGTCATGACGAGCGCGTCCGCGCCGCGGAGGTCGTCGCCGAGCGCTCGCCAGAGGGCGGCGCGCATCGAGAGCGCGCCGCGCACGTCGACGCGGCGGACGCCCGGCGGCGTGGAGAGCGCGACGGGGCCGGCGATCAGCGTGACCTCCGCGCCGCGCGCCGCGGCCCGCTCGGCCACGGCGAAGCCCATCTTGCCGGTCGATCGGTTGCCGAGGAAGCGCACGGGGTCGAGGTCCTCCAGCGTCGGGCCGGCGGTGACGACGAGGCGGAGCCCGGCGAGGTCGCGCGGGGCGAGGCGCGAGAGCGCCGCGGCCGCGATCGCCGCGGGCTCGGCCATGCGCCCGAGGCCGCGCTCGCCCGAGGCGACCTCGCCGAAGACCGGGCCGATGAGCTGCACGCGGCCGTCGGCCTCGAGCGTGGCGACGTTCCGCGCGGTCGCGGGGTGGGCCCACATGCGGGGGTGCATCGCGGGCGCGGCGAGCACCGGCCCGTTCGCGCACAGGGCGAGCGCCGTCACCAGGTCGTCGGCGCGGCCCGCGGCGAGGCGGGCGAGCACGTCGGCCGTCGCGGGCACCAGGAGGACGAGGTCGGCCTCGGCGGCGAGCGCGACGTGCAGCTCGCCGGCGAAGCCCGGGTCCCACATCGTGTCGCGCACGGGCTCGCCGCAGAGGCCGCTGAGCGTCATGGGCCCGAGGAACTGCTGCGCCGCGCGCGTCATGATCGGCAGCACGCGCGCGCCACCCTGGATCAGGAGCCGGGCGACCTCGGCGGCCTTGTAGGCGGCGATGCTGCCGGAGACGGCGAGCGCGACGGTCGGCCGCGCGCGGCCGGCGGCCGGGGGTGCGGGGACATCCGGGGGAGGCGCGGGAGAGGACGGCGTTCGGCCTGGCATGGCGCAGATGCAAGCATGGGTCGGGGAGCCGCTCCGCGGCCCCCGGTCAACCTGGGTCGGGCCCCAGGTCAACCTGGGTCGGGCCCCAGGTCAACCTGGGTCGGGCCCCAGGTCAACCTGGGTCGGGCCCGGTCAACCTGGGTCGGCCCGGTCAACCTGGGTCGGCCCGGTCAACCTGGGTCGGCCCGGTCAACCTGGGTCGGCCCCGGTCAACCTGGGTCGGGGAGCCGACCCCGCACCGTGGCACGAAAACGGCCAGCCGTACACGCTCCGCCGCGGGCGGATGCTAGCCTCGCGAGGTGCGCTCTTCCGACAGGGCCCGGGACCGCACCCCGGTGGGCTCCGAGCGGCTCGTCACGGTGGCGACCTACAGCAGGGCCTTCGAGGCGCAGATGGGGCGGTCGGCTCTGGCCGCCCACGGCATCCGCGCCTTCATCGCCGATGAGCACGCGGCGACCCTGAACCCCCACTACATCGGCAGCGCCCTCGGAATCCGGCTCCAGGTGCCGCTCGCCGATCGCGAGAGGGCGGCCGAGATCCTGAAGACGCCGCCCGTCGACGACGAGCACGGGCTCGACGAGGAAGACGAAGCGGCCGAGCTCGATGGCCCGAAGTGCCCCGCGTGCGGCGCGCGCTACGCTTACCGCGAGTGGTCCCCGGGCCAGCTCGTCCTCCTCGTCGCCCTGCTCGGATTGCCGCTCCTCGTCCTGAACAAGCGATGGCACTGCCGCAAGTGCGACGCCTACTGGGCGCCGCAAGCGGCCGCGCCGAGACGCGGGAACCCCTACCGGGCGCCGCGAGCGACGGCGCTCCGCCAGAAGAGATAACCGCACGCGCCCGGAGCTCGTGACGAGCTCCAGAGGAACACGACAACGATGGCACGCACCGTCCTGACCGGCATCAAGCCCACCGGAACGCCGCACCTCGGCAACTACGTGGGCGCGATCAAGCCGGCGCTCGCGCTCGCGAAGGCCGCCGCCAGCGCGCTCTACTTCGTCGCGGACTACCACGCGCTCACCATCATCCACGACGCGCGGAAGCTCCGCGACTCGGTCCAGGAGGTCGCGGCGACATGGCTCGCGCTCGGGCTCGACCCCACAAAGGTCGCTTTCTACAGGCAATCCGACGTCCCCGAGACCTTCGAGCTCGCCTGGATCCTCTCCTGCTTCACGGCGAAGGGGCTCATGAACCGCGCCCACGCCTACAAGGCCGCTGTCGCCAGGAACCTGGAGTCCCGCGGCGGCGCCGCCGGCGTCGACGACATCGACGACCTCGACGCGGGGATCAACCTGGGCCTTTACAGCTATCCGGTGCTGATGGCGGCCGACATCCTCCTGTTCAAGACGAACGTGGTCCCCGTCGGCAAGGACCAGGCCCAGCATATCGAGATCGCCCGCGACATCGCGCAGCGGTTCAACGCGATCTATGGCCCGATCCTGGTCCTGCCCGAGGCGCGCATCGACGCCGACACCGCGGTCATTCCTGGCCTCGACGGCCGCAAGATGAGCAAGAGCTACGACAACATCATCCCGCTCTTCTCGCCGCCGGAGAGGCTGCGCAAGCTCATCTTCAAGTACAAGACCGACTCGTCTCCCCCGAGCGAGCCGAAAGATCCGGACACCTCGACGCTCTTCCACCTCTACCGGGAGTTCGCGACGCCCGAGGAGACCGAGGCGCTCCGGGGCCGCTATCGCAGCGGCATCGGCTGGGGCGAGGCGAAAGAGGCCGTGTTCGAGGTGCTCAGCCGCACGCTCGAGGAGCCGCGGCGGCGTTACGCCGAGCTCATGGCCGATCCGGCGCGCGTCGACGCCTTGCTCACGGAAGGCGCCGCGCGCGCGAGGGAGATGGCGCAGGGGACGATCCAGGAGACGCGCAGGGCGGTCTTCGCGCGCTGAGCGGCGCTCTCCGCGCGCCGGTCAGCCGTCCTCGCTCGTCTTCCGGCGCCGCTTCTTGCTCTTGCTGTCCTTCGCCCCGTCGGTGCCGGAGCCCCGCTTCTCCCGGGCCTCCGCCGCCCCCTTGCCCTCGGCGGGCTCGCGCGCGGACTGCATCAGGGCGGTGCCCTCGGCGGGCAGGGCGTCCTCGCCGCGCGCGCGGCTCCCCTCCCCCTCGGCGCCGTCCTTCCCCTTCTCGCGGTAGGTGCCGATCCCCGCGCGCTCGGTCCAGCCGCGCATGCCGGTGAACCCGGGCTCGCGGCTCTCCACCGTGCCGCCGCCCGGCTCGGGGCCGGTCGCGCCGGGCGTGCGGATGTCCGGCCCCTGCGTGACCACGAGGTACTCGTCCGCGAGGTACTCGGGGTGATTGTCGTCGGTCGCCTTCACCTGAAGATCGCGCGGGCCGCTGCCGACATGGATGATCTGCGTGGTCGGCGGATAGCTGTCGCTCCACTTCTCCCGCACCGCGTAGGCGCCGTCGCGGACGACCCGCGAGCTCGTCGTCTTGAAGCCGGGGATGCCGCGCTGGGCGAGCACCCGTGTCCCCTCAGGCAGCTTCGGCGTCGGGCGCTCCAGCTCCTCGAACGGGACGACCTCGTCGATGCGGCGGAAATACGTGACCGTGTGCCTTCGCGACGGGCCGAGGATCTCCGCGCGCACGACGCCGCCGGCGACCGTCTCGTGGAGCACGATCGGGAAGTCGAACGGGTTCCTGAAGCGATAGTTGATCGTCGGATAGACGACCGTCGCGTCGAGGCCGAGCTTGATGTAATAGCTCGGGCGGGAGTGCGGGTAGCGCTCGACGATCTCGAGCCCCGCGAAGAACGCGGCGCCGTGGAGCGTGCCGGAGATCTGACAGGTCCCGCCGCCGAGCCCGTCGACGAGCTCGCCCTGGGCGATGACGGGGGCCACGCGGTAGCCGTGCGCCTCGTCGCGCGGGCCGACCGTCTCGTTGAAGTCGAAGATCTCCCCCGGCAGGACGACCACCCCGTCGAGCTTCGAGGCGGCGAGCCGGAGGTTGTACGTCCTGTCCTTCGCCCTCGCCGAGGTCGAGTAGCGCGTCTCGAAATAGCCGAGCACCTGGTCGAACTCGACGTTGCCGAGCTGCGCCGCCACGAGCTTGGGCGTGATCGTCTCGACGCTGGCGATCGCCCGGTCCTCGCCCGCCCGGAGGGCGGCGTCGATCCGCGCGAGCGTGCCGTAGACGTCCAGCCGATACCCGATCTTCTCGGGCTTGAGCTTCCGCTCCTGGAGGTCGACGTAGGCGTCGACCGCCGGCGCGTCGAGCTCGACCTTGAGGTCGAGCAGCTTGCTGATCGCCCGCTCGGAGTCGAGCAGGAGCGGGATCGGGATGTCGAGCGGCGCGTCCTCCTGGTCCCTCCGCTCGTGCGCGCGGCGGAGCGCGCTCTCCGGGCGGAGCGCCTCGCGGACGAACTCGGCGAGGCGGACCCGGTTGATCTCGACGCCGAGGTCGTTGCGGCGGATCGCGCGCTCCGAGCCGTCGGGGAGCACGATCCGGAGCTCCCCGGTGGCGTAGCGGCGCACCAGATCGAGCGCGTTGGCCAGAATGTCGCCGGTGGTCGGCACCGGCACCTCCGCCACGCGGAGGACCGGGGGCGGCTTCGGGGCGTCCTCCGGCGGCGGCGGCGGGAGCACCAGGTAGGTGATGACCAGGCCGCTCGTGACGAAGATCGCCACCAGCGCGGCGAACCGCCAGAGCTCCGGCGAGCGGCGAAGATCCATGCGAGGGCGGCCATCTTGGAAAGCGTTCGCCGAACCGTCAAGCAAACGCCGAGGGGGCCGGCGCCGCGCACGTCGCGCACGCGGCCCGGAGGCGCGGCGCCTCGATCGACCCCTCCCCGTGCGCGGGGCCGCCGGCGGGCGGCGCGTCGCCGCGCAGCGCGGCCCCCACGAGGTACGCGCCCACGAGCGCCACGGTCACGACGAGCACCACGAGGCCGACGGAGGCGAGGGCGGCGCGAGGGCGCCGCGCCGATCGCCCGGGCGGGGGGGCGTCCCGCACGGCGACCGCGGCGCGCGGCGCCGCGTGCCCGGGCCGGGCGGCGGCCTCCGAGGAGCTCGGCGGGGGCGGCGCGTCGTCCGGCTCGCCCGCGCGCTCGCGCGCGATCTGCATCGCCTCCTGGATCGCGGCGCGACGCCGCGCGCCGCGCTCGCCGAGCAGATGCCGCATGAGCGCGGCGAGCTCATCCGCCGCGGCGAAGCGCCCCGCCGGCGCCGCCTGCTCGATGGCGCGACGCAGCTCGGCCATCGTGGCGAAGCGCTCGTCCCTCGGCTTCGCGAGCGCCTTCATGACGACGCGCTCCACGCTCTCCGGGAGCGCGGGGGCGATGGAGCGCGGCGGCTCGACCGCGGCCTTGTCGCAGATGCGGCGCAGCGTCGCGGGCTCGTTGTCGGCGAGGAAGGGGTGCTTGCCCGTCAAGAGCTGATAGAAGACGATCCCGAGCGTGAACACGTCGGAGCGCCGATCGATCGGCGCTCCGCTCGCCTGCTCCGGCGACATGTACGCGAACTTGCCCTTGACCTGCCCGACCTTCGTGCGTTGCAGGTTCGAGGCGGCCTTGGCGACGCCGAAGTCGACGATCTTCACCGAGCCGTCGTAGCCGACCAGGATGTTTTGCGGCGAGACGTCGCGGTGGACGAGGCCGACGAGCTTGCCGTCGCGGCCGCGCAGCTCGTGCGCCGCGTGCAGGCCGAGGGCCGCCTCGGCCACGATGCGGAGCGCGACGGGGAGCGGCATGCCGCCGCGGGCCTTGCTCTCGCGGAGAACCAGGTTGAGCGGCTCACCGTCGATGAGCTCCATCACCTGATAGAGGACGCCGTCCTCCTCGCCGACATCGATGGTCTCTGCGACGTTCGGGTGGTGGATCTGCGAGACCAGGGTGGCCTCGTCCAGGAACATCGCCTCGAAGTCGCGGTCGTCGCTCAGCTCGGCGCGCATCAGCTTGACGGCGACGATCCTCGGGAGCTGCCCGCTCGTCCGGGCGGCCCACACCGAGGCCATGCCCCCGAGCGCGATGGGAACGAGGAGCTCATAGCGACCGAGCGTGTGGCCAGCGCGTACTTCTCCCATGGTGCTCACGTGCCGCGTAACCCCGAAACGAGGCACTCCCCGCCGGGAATCGTGCCCGCCGAGCAGGGCCTGCATGAGGACGGGCCGCACGAGGCGCTCGATGATCCGGGCTTGGCTCTTGATCGATGACAGACAGTGGACGCCCGGATCGCAGCCGGCCGCCCGGTCTCAGAGCGTCGCAGAGAACACGCCCTCGCTCAACCCGGATCGCTGTTCAGGTACAGCGCGATCTTGCGACAGGACGTCGAGACTGGCAAGCGCGCGCGAGCTCACGCCATGAGCCGCGCGCCCGGGCGATGCGGCACCACGGCGCGGCGCTAGGAGAGCGCTTCGCCTTCACCATCCGGCGCGCCTGACTCCGGCGCGCCTGACTCCGGCGCGTCGGAGGGAGCCGAGGGATCGGGCGCCGGGATGACCTTGCGCAGCGCGGCGAGGTGACGCTTCTTGACGCCCGTGACCGCCAGGATCTGGGCGTCGGTCGCGCGGCGCACGCCATCGAGCGAGCCGAGCTCCCGGAGGAGCGCCGTCCTCACGGCGTCGCCGAGCCCCGGGATGTCCTCGATCTCGGAGCGGAGGCGCCGCGCCTTGCCGAGCCGCTTGCGTGCGTGGTTTGCGAAGCGGTGCGCCTCATCGCGGGCGCGCGCCAGGAAGAAGAGGGCGGAGCTCGTGGAGCGGAGCGGGATACCGTTCTTCTGCCCAGGCAGGTAGACGCGGTCGACGAGCTTCTCGCCCGTCTGCGTCTCCCGCTCCTTCGCGAGCCCCACGATCGGCAGATCGTGCAGACCGAGATCGTGCGCCGCCGAGAGCGCGACCTTGAGCTGGCCGCGGCCGCCGTCGACCACGAACAGATCCGGCAGCTCCCACTCGGCGCCGCTGGACGGCGCGCTCCTCGGCGCTTCCTGCTCCGCGCCGGCTGGAGGCGGCGCTGCGACCGCATCGGCGGTCTCCGTCATCGCCGGAGCGTCGCTCGCTCCCGAGAGGGCCGCCTCGTCGACGGGCGCCTCGTCCCCCGGCGCCTCGCCCTGGGCCGCGCCGGGAGCGCCGGTGGCGGCGGCTTCCTCGTCGGCGCTCCGCTCGCGCCGGCCCGCCGATCGAGCCGCCTTGCCGCGGCGGAATCTCCGCGCGAGCACCTCATACATGGCGGCGTAGTCGTCGCCGTCGGCCACGCTCTTCACGTGGAAGCTGCGGTAGCGCTTCTTGTCCGGCTGACCGTCGAGGAGCGCCACGATCGATCCCACGGTGTCGCCGCCGCCGAGATGCGAGATGTCGCAGCACTCGATGCGACGCGGGAGCGTCGGGAGGCGCAGGCGCTCCCTGAGCTCCTCGAGCCGACCCTCGAGATCGTCCGAGCTCCTCTGCTTCTCCCGGAACGCGTGAGCTGCGTTCTCGCTCGCCATCTTGAGCAGGTCCACCCGAGGCCCGCGCTGAGGCACGAAGAGCGACACCTTGCGGCCGCGCCGGTCGCCGAGCCACTCCGCCACGCCCTCGGCGCCGTCGGGCAACAGCGGCACGAGGACCTCATCGGGGATCGTGGTGGACGCGACGCCATAGTACTCGTTCAGGAAGCCGCCGAGCACCTCGTCGTCCGGCAGCTCCATGTTGCGGAGCGAGAAGGACAGCGTGTCAATCACGCGCCCCTGGCGCACCAGGATCACCTCGACCTCGACGAGCGTCCCTTCGCGGTAGAGGCCCACCACGTCTTGGTCGACGTCCTTCACATAGACGACGCGCTGGGCCTCCCGCACCGCCTCGACCGCCCGGAGCTGATCGCGGTAGATGGCCGCGCGCTCGAACTCGAGCTCCCGCGACGCCTCCCGCATTCGCGTGGTGAGCTCGCCCGTGAGCTCGTCGTGACGCCCTTCGAGGAAGAGCGCGACCGAGCGGACCATCTCCTTATAGAGATCGCGGTCGACATCCATCACGCAGGGCGCGAGGCACCGCTTGATCTGGTACTGCAAGCAGGGCCGCCGGCGCGACGCCATCTCGGCGTCCGAGCAGGTGCGGAGCTGGAAGTGCTTGTTGACGAGGTGGAGCGTTCGCCGCGCGCTCGTCGCCGAGTGGTAGGGGCCGAAATAGCGGGCCTTGTCCGGGGCGGGGCGGCGGACCGTCTCCAGCATCGGCCACTCCTTCTGCAGGTCGAGCTTGAGGCAGAGGAAGTCCTTGTCGTCGCGCAGCTTGACGTTGAACCGCGGCTTGTGCTGCTTGACGAGCTCGTTCTCCAGTACGGCCGCCTCCTTCTCGGTGGCGGTCACCACCGTCTCCAGATCGGCCACGATCTTCCGGAGTATCGGGATGAAGTAGCGCGCGTCGCTCCCGCCCTCCTGGAAGTAGCTGCGGACGCGCGAGCGCAAGCTCTTCGCCTTGCCGACGTAGACGACGTCGCCCGACTTGTCGATGAACAGATAGCAGCCCGGCTTCGTCGGGAGCGACGCGAGCTTGGCTGCGAGGAGGGCTTCGGAGTCCTGCTTGGCGCTCGGGTTGACCACGGCCGGAAGGATCTAGAATTCGCCCGCGCCGGCAGCAAGCGCCCGATCACGGCGCTGCCTTCCGGAGAGCGCCGGCGCGGTCCACGCCGGTGGGGCTCTCCTTCTTGATGGGGCGCCCGCGTGTCGAGAAACGCCGGGTGGCGACTCGCGAGGGGGGACGCCGCACGCCGGGGAGCTCACCTCCGGGGCCTGCGTTCCGGCGAGCCCGTTTTCTGGCTCGCGTGCGCGCAAGCTCCTCCGGTGAGCACCCGGCGTGCGGCGTCCCCCTCGCGAGCGACGTCGCGCACCACGGAGGAGACACGGAACGCCCGGGGCGACATCGCGAGCGGGTCGCTCGGTCAGACGCGCGACCGCCCCACCGCCAATCAGACGAGGTCCGCCAGGTGAGCACGCCGGTGAGGCCCGGCGCGAGGAATGCAGACGAGGTCCGCCAGGTGAGCACGCCGGTGAGGCCCGGCGCGAGGAATGCGCGGCTCCCTCATGATCACGCGCGCGCTGGCCGCCGGCATGGTGTCCTTGTCCGCGCGCGGGGAGCCCGTCGTGATCACGGCGGCGCCGCCTCGCGCCGCTCGCCAGCGACCGTGTGGTGGTGGCGCAGGCGACTCGGGTGATCGCTCGCCGCACCGACAGGACCGCGAGCGGGGAGCCCACGAGCGGGTAGTGAGCTCGGGACGAGGGCCTCGCGCCCAGCAGGTCAGGCATGGAGCGCCCCCGCCTGGTGGCCTCGCGGGCCGACCGCGTCTTCGCCTCGGTCGCAATCCGGCGCGACTCCTCCTCCCCCATCGCGCCCAGTCCGTCTGGAGCTTCTTGGTCTTGAGAGAGGCCGCCCGCTGTCGAGCAGGGTTGCCCATGCGCGTCATCGGTGCCCGCTTGTCCTCGCCGTAGCTGCGCTTCGGGTTCTCCCCGCAAGCCATCTTCAGCCCGGCGGGCGCCGCGGTGACGAGCATCTGGCGAGGAGAGAGGGGCGGCCGGAGCTTCATCGTTACCGCGCACCCTCCAATCAGGTTGCCTGAACCCGAAAGGACTTGTATGGTCGTAACACCACCAGCGACTGCCCGTTCGATACCAGGACCCTGTGGCCAGAAGGCATCGGCGGACTGAACCTGCGGCGCCACCGATCCCGTCAACGGGCCGCCATCTGCTGCCGTTCGCGACCGTCGCTGCCGTCCAGGTAGGCCTCTGCGCCTGGCGTCGGGTAGCCCCCGAGGTGGGAGCGCGAGTCGATCTGCCGAGGAGAGACGAACTGTCCAGCAGCGTCCACCACCACCGCCCCGCTCGGGGGAGCGATGTCGCCTTCGGCGGCGGCGGCGGTCTTCGCCCCCTGGAGCAGGAGCGGGCCGCGGCCGATCGTCACCGTGGTGCCCAGCACGAGTGTCACCCCGCGAATCACGATGCTCGGCAGAGCAGGAGCGCCGGCCTCGCGACGTCCCGCGAGGCGACTTCCGGCTTGCGTGGGCGCCTTCGGGGTCTCGGGTCCGACGACGGGTTTGGGAGACACGGGCGGAGGCTGGGCAGCTTCAGCACAGCCGCAAAAAGATGCACCCAGACAAAAGGCGAGGTGGCCTCCGGGCGGCAGCATGGGAGGGCGCTCACGGCGGGAGCCGCCGCGCCGAGCCGCCGGAGGGATGTGCTGGCAGGTGTGCGCGGCAGCGCTCGTGACTTCGACAACGCCGGAGGGCAAGGCGACGGCCGACACGTCGCGGGCGATCCCGGAGAGCCGCTCGGTCCGGGGACGAAACACCGGGCATGCAGATACAGCACCGGGGCAGGGCGGAATGCAGAAATGAAAGGCATGTGCCCCTGGACAGCGCGCGGGTGGTGGGCCGGAACGGCGACCTCGGCCATGACACCATCCCTCGTCGAGGACTGCGGGCCGGGGGGACCGGGCTCCTCCAACCGGCCTCGGGCCGAGCGCGCTGCGCGGCGCGGCGCGGCGCTTGTGTCCGGAGCACAGGAAAGGCACTCGTCATGGGAATGTCGCTGGCTCCCCTCGGTTGGCGGCCTGGCGGCGGCGCGCGGCGCCCGGCGTCGAGGGAGGCGCTCAGAGCGGCGCAGAGCAGAGCACGGCGCTGTCCATCGGACCCCCTTTTGGGCCGGGGCAGAGCCTGGCTTCGCGGAGCGAAGCCATCTGGGCCTGGCCTCGCGGAGCGATGCCGCCTGGGCCTGGCTTCGCGGAGCGATGCCGCCTGGAAGGGATGGTGGCTGGAGTCCGGCTCGACCGGTCGCCCCAGCACCCCATGAGCCGACGGGGAGCGCGAAGGGGGCTTCCCGAGGCATGTTGAAGGGACACCTCTCGAATTATTTTCAGTCGTGATGCTGATCAGCAGTTGACAACTCTAGCTATTCATGGGACGCGAGATCCAATGAGCAACGTCGAAACCGAAATCAGAAGCCACGTTGATACATTCGTCTCTCAACTGAGCGCACTTGTCCGCAAAGCGGCACTCGAGGCCGTCGCCGACGCCCTGCGCGAGGGCCAGCCGGTCGCTGCCGGCGTTGCCGCGCCGCGCAAGGCGGGAGGCCGGGCCAAGGCCGCTCCTCCGCCGCCTGCGGAGGTCAAGAAGGCGGCGGGGCGCCCTGCGCGCGCCGCGAAGCCTGCCCGCAAGAAGGGCGAGAAGCGCTCGAAGGAAGAGCTCGCCGCCATGACGCAGAGGGTCCTGGAGCACATCCGCGCCAACAGCGGGCAGGGCGTGGAGCAGATCGCCAAGGATCTGGGCACCACGACCAAGGAGCTGACCCTGCCGATTCGGAAGCTGCTCGTCGAGAAGAAGATCACGTCGAAAGGAGAGAAGCGGGCTACCAAGTACTTTTCCCGCTGAGATCGACGGCGGTCCCCTCCAGGCGGGTCCGGCTGAACAGGCGGGTCCGGCCGAACCCGAGGTCGACGTCCAGCCTCTCCCTGCTTCCAACGGGGGAAATCGTGGCGAGCCAGGAGCTCTCCACCTCGCCGCCGATACGTCGTACCTCGGAGCGGAGCAAGCTCCGCAGCCGTACACGCCTCAGGTCTCTCCTCAGAAAGGCTCCTCCAGCAATCACTCCTCCGCGTAGCAGCGCGGAGGAGGCAGCTCGCGCGAGGCCTCTGTTCTTGCCGCTCTACCGAGCGGATCCGCCCGGCGATACGGCGGCCGCTGCCCCCCTCCGGCAGCGTGTCGCCCTCTGCTGCCCGGGACGCCGCCTCGCCTACCGTCATGCCCCGGAGGATCCTGTCTCCCTTCGAGCCGGGGAGGACGACACACGGCCAAGAAACCACAACCCATCGTGGGGCCCAATCGGGGAGCCACCATATCTGGCGCCACGTCGCCCGCGAGTTCGTCCCTGGTTCCGCGAGGACCACGGTAGGCCCGAGGAGCCCCGGCGCGTCGTGCGGCGCGGGGAGGGTCGATGTCCGGGCCCACTGGCCCTCGCGTCCGGCGCTGCCGGGGCGCGAGGGCTCAGGCAAGTTCGGCAAGGTCCTCGCGCAGCGCGACGAACAGGGTCTCCTCGGGCCGGGCAGCTCGGCAAGACCTCCTGCGCGACCAGCGCGTGGGCGGCGCGGTACCGGCGCCGGCGAGCCGCGGGGCGGGCGGGAGTGCGCCTCTGGTAGAGCGCGATCGGCGTGGCGCGCGGAGGTCACGCTCGCGAGCGCGCTGGTCGTTCCGCTCCAGCCTCTGTGGCCCTCGATGGCGCCTGGGCTCCGCGGAGCCATGCTGCGTCCCCACCCGACCCAGAGGCCAACACACCTGCGCGGCCATCGGAACGAGGACGCCCCAGGCGGATGCGACGAAGTTGCGCTACCCGGCGAGCACGCGCATGTCTCCAGGAGGATCCCCTGGAGGTCGCCGACCGCCGTCGAGGAGACAGGAGCGCGGGCCGCGGGACCGCGCCAACGGCCTCCGGCGACAGGCATGGTCTATGCCATCACGGAAGCGCCCGCTCGATACCGCGCCTTGTAGAAGAGATGAAGGGGCCTCGCGAGATCAACCCACCACGCCGGACGGGTTCTGACGGGCTTGGCGCTCGCCCCCTCGGCGTGACGCTGGTGGCAGAGTCCGAGCGCTGGAGCTGCGTTCGATGACGACGTCCGCCGAGGGCGGCGCGCCAGAGGCGCATCGAGCGTCAGGGGAGGGCGTGCGACTCGGGGTCAGCGACGCGCTCGGATCGCGACGATGAGGACATTCGAGAAAGGCGTTTTTCCCCAGGCCGGCCTCGTCTCGCAGGTGAAGCCGAGCTGCTCGAGGAGCGCCGCGATCTCCCGGGCAGGGCGGAAGCGCACGCGCTCGCCCCGGTTGAATCGAAGCGCCGTGAAGATGCGCTCCTCGAGGAGCGTGATCGAGCTCCTCAGACCGCGCTCGGTGTCCGCCTCGCGGACGAGCAGGCGCCCTCCGGGCCGAACGGCGGCCGCTGCCCGCCGCAGGATCGCGTCCTGCTCTTCCACGCGGAAATAGTGGAGCAGGTCGATGAGCAGCACCGTGTCTGCCTCTCCCAGCTCCGCCTCTCGCGCGTCTGCGCACCAGAACTCCGCGGGCAACGGCGGGGCGCCCCGGGGAGCGCGCTGCTCGCCGGAGGGACCGGGCGACTCCGGCGACGAGGGCGCCGGGCCGGCCGACGTCCCACCTCGCGCGCGGAGGGCATCCTCTATCTTGGCGCGGTCCCAGTCGAACCCGCGCACCCGCGCGGCCCTCCCCAGCTCGAGCAGGAGAATCGGCAGCTGGCCGGCCCCCGTGCCGATATCGAGGACCTCCCCCAGCGCGCCGGGGCGGTCGCCGGCGACGTCGGCGATCAGGCGCGCGACCGGATCGCCGAGGAGCTTGAACCGAACATAATGGAAGCGGGTCCGCTGCGCCGGCGTCGCGCCATCGGGCGGGCTGTACCTCGCGGCGACCCGCTCGACCGCGTGGACCCAGGGCGGCGCGTCGTCGGGGAGTCGATACGGCTCCACCCCGCGGCCCTGCAGCAGAGGGGCGCGGCGCCGCTTCAGCGCGACGACGGCGAAGATCAGGCCGCCGCCGAGCGCGGCGAGCGCGAGCCCGACCACGGGCGCGCCGAGGAACATGTACTCGGGAAACTCGGATAGCGCTTGCGCCCAGCTCATCTTCTCGTGGAGGCGCAGCCAGCTGCCCGTGCGGAGGTACGCCCCGACCTGGACCTCGGCCGTGAGCAGCGCTGGCGCGAACAAAGGGTTGGAGATGTTCGCAGCGACCCAGGCGATGGCTGCGTCCAGACGAAACCACAGGCAGAGGAGGAGGACGAGCGGCGTGTGACAGCCGAAGATCGGCTGCGATCCGATGAACAGACCGATCGCCACGGCCACCGCCGTCCGCCCGGCGGACAGCTCGCTGCCGCGGAGCTCACGCCACGCGCGGCGCGCCTCCTCTCGGAGCAGGGAGAATCTTGCCAACGTTCAGGATCTGCCTTCCCGTGCAGCAGGGTCCGTCTCGGCAGCCGCATCGGCCTTCGTAGTGGACAGGAGGTCTCTCGCGTCGGTGGGGGTCGCCTCCGCGGGCGCGTCCCAGCCCTCGCCGCCGGCGGTGGGCGACGACTCGGCGTCGCCGGGGCGCGCGTTCCGCTGCGCCTCCACCTTGCGAAGGTACATCTTCGCGGTCCTGTTGTCGGGATCGATCGCGAGCGCCTCGCGCCACTCGGCGATCGCCTGATCGGGATCGCCGAGGGAGAGCAGCGTCGCGCCGAGCAGCACGCGCGCGGGCGCGTACCTCGGGTTGGCGTCCCGCGCGGCGGTGTAGTGCTCGCGAGCGAGCGCCAGATTGCCAGCCTCGCGGTACATCGTCCCGAGGCGCAGCTGGAGATCCGCGAACGTGGGGCACAGCGCCACGGCGCGCTCGAGCTCGGCGATCGCTTCCTGGGTGCAGCCCGCGTCGGCATAGGCCTTCGCGAGATCCGCGTGCATGTTGGCGATCTTGCCGCGCGCGAACGGGTCGAGGGCCCCCTTCTCCCCCTTGCCGCTCAGGATGCGGGCGTAGACCAGGCGCGCCGCCTCGTATTTGCCGAGGTCGTTGTAGGTGACGGCGAGGTTCAGCAGCGCTTCCGTGTAATGCTCGTTCAGCTGCACCGCGCGCTCGAAGTGGAGCTCGGCCCCGAGGAAGTCCCCCCGCTCGTGGAGGATGACCCCCAGCATGTTATAGACGTCGGCGAAGCGGTCGGTCTTCTCGAGGATCTGCCGCAGCGCGTGCTCGGCGAGATCGTACTCGCGCCGGTCGTAGTGTTCCCTGCCGAGGACCAGGAGCTGCTTCAGGCGGTCGTCCATGAGGCCGGTTAGCTTACGCGACCGGCGTACGATGCGGTCCGTCTTCCGCGAGATGCCGCGGAGTCCCGCGAGGCCGCGCGGTTGCAACCCCGGCGACGCCTTGGTACGCACGTCGGCGTGCCGAGTGCAGTACCCCAGAACCCATCCGAGGCGTCCGGAGCACCGGACGCCGCGGATCGCTCCGAGGAGCAGCGGAACGGAGCGAGCGGCAGCGCGGTGGAGCGCGGCGCCACGGACTCGCCCGCGGCGCCGCGCGCGGACTCGCCCGCGGCGCCGCGCGCGGACTCGCCCGCGGCGCCGCGCGCGGACATCACGCGCAGCGCCCCCGACGACGAGGCCGGCGACGCGCTCGATGCGCCCGGCAGGCCTGCCTCGCCGCCGCTCACCGCGCCGCTGTCGGCCCCTCGCCGCGAGAGCGCCCCGGCCGCGCCGTGGTCGCGCAGCGGCGATCTCCGCCCGCGCGCGGGGCCCTCGTGGTCGCAGTCGCCCGCCCCACCCCGCCCGCGCGGGGCCGCGCGCTGGTCGAGCAGCGGCGATCTGCGCGCGCTGCCGCCGCGCACGCCGTCGCTCGTCGACGGCCCCCACGCGGCGTCCGGCTCGGCGGAGGGCCCGCGCCTGCCTCCGGGCCTGACCCGTCCCCCGCCGGGTCCGCACCTCTCGCCGCGCTTGACCGCGGTCTTCGGCGGCATCTTCGGCCTCGCGACGCTCACCTCGCTCATCGCCCTGCTGATCCAGGGCGTCCCGGTGCGCGACGAGCGCGCGCTGGTCGCGGCCGGCCCGGCGGGCTCGTCCGCAGGCGCGGATGAGGCCGCGAAGCCCCCGGCCGCGCCCGAGAGCAAGAAAAAGAAGCGCACCCCGCTGCCGAGCCCCTGGCGGATCTCCGAGCTCGCGAAGGATCCGTCGATGCGCCTGGTGAGCGACGTGATGGAGCGCCGGTCGTTCATCATCGCCCTCGACGAGAAGGGCGTGCCCAAGGCGCAGATCTACCGGATCCTGAAGGCGTTCGAGGGGGTGCGGAAGTTCGACAGGTGCGGCCGCAAGGACCGGTTCACGGTCGCGATGGATCGCTCCACCCGCCGCGTCCGCGCCTTCGAGTACGAGGTGTCTTCGAGCGAGATCTACCAGGCGAGGGAGAACGCCGCCGGGTTGCTCTCGGGCACCACGCTCGACATGAAGATCGCCGAGGAGGAGGTCGTCGCCGCGTTCTACGTCGGCAAGGACATCGTCCAGGCCTACCAGTCGGGCGGGCTGGAGGACGGCGTGCTCGACGCGATCGACGAGGCGCTCAGCGGGCGCACGTCGACGGAGAGCTTCGAGGAGGGGAGCACCGTGCGGCTGATCGCCATGGAAGAGACGGCGCTCGGCATGTTTTCCCGGTACAAGAAGATCGTCGCGCTCGAGTACCGGCCCGTGGATCCCGCCGAGAAGCCGCTGCGCATCTACAATTTCACCGGGCAGGAGGCCCGCGGCTACTTCGACGAGCGCGGCCGGCAGCCGTACGCCGGCGGCTGGCGCGCGCCGGTGCCGGGCGCGCCCGTGACGTCGAGGTTCAACCCGAAGCGGATGCACCCGGTGCTCAAGAAGGTCATGCCGCACAACGGGACGGACTTCGGGGCGCCGACGGGGACGCCGGTGTACTCGGCTTACCGCGGCGTGATCGACTGGGTCGGCCCCGCGGGACCGAGCGGCAACCTCGTGACCGTCACGCACCCGAACGGCATCACCACGGGGTACGCGCATCTGTCGAGGTTCGCGCCCGGCATCAAGCCGGGCATGAAGGTGGGCACCCGTCAGCTCGTCGGCTACGTGGGCTCGACCGGTCGCTCGACGGGCCCGCACCTCCACTTCACCGCCAAGAAGGACGGCAAGTACTTCGACGCCGAGACGCTGCAGCTCGACGGGGAGCGCGTGATGCCCGGCGTCGATCGTGCGGCGTTCGCCGCGGCGAAGGAGGCGCTCGACAAGCGCCTCGATGCCATCCCGCTGCCCGAGCCGCCTCCCGAGCCGGTCAAGCCCGAGGTCGCGGAGCCGGCCCCCTCGCCGCCGCCCGCTGCCGCGGGCAGCGACGTCACGGTCTCCACGGCGCCCCGGGTCGGGCCGAGTGGGCCGACCGAGCCCGAAGCTCAACCGCCCGAGGATGCCGGGGACGACGAGGGTGAGCTCATCCAGGGCCCCGATCTGAAGAACCCGCCGAAACCGATGTGACGCCGGACGCATGGCGCCGCGCGGGTGACGCCGCGCGGGCCGCGCGGCGCGCTCGACGGACCGAGGACATCGAGGACGCGACGGGGAGGACCCTCGCGCCCTCGGTGTCCTCGCAGCAACCAGCGGCGCCAGCAGGAACACCGAGCATGCGGGGAAAGGGCCTTCGCGCCCTCGGTGCCCTTGCTACGGTAAAAATGAACACAAAACACCGAGGACGCGACGGGAAGACCCCTCGCGTCCTCGGTGACCTGTGCAGCGGCGCCCGCCCCGCGGGGCGGCGCTCTGGCCTGCTAGCGCTTCGAGTACTGGAAGCGCTTGCGGGCGCCGGGCTGACCGTACTTCTTGCGCTCCTTCTTGCGCGCGTCGCGCGTGAGAAAACCCGCGCGCTTGAGCGACGACCTGCGCTCCGGATCGAGCTCGCACAGGGCGCGCGCGATGCCGTGCCGCATCGCCTCGGCCTGGGCGCTGTGACCGCCGCCGACCACGGTCGCCGTGACGTCGAACTGCTCCACCAGCTCCAGCAGCTCCAGCGACTGCCGCATCACCATCCGCGAGGTCTCGCGGACAAAGTACTCGTCAGCGGGCCGCTGGTTCACCTGGATGGTGCCGGTGCCCGGCGCCAGCCAGACGCGCGCGACGGCGGTCTTCCGCTTCCCAGTGGCGTACGTTCTCGTTTCCGTCATGGCTTTGCTCAGCTGTAGCTAAGGGGCTGCGGCTTCTGCGCCGCGTGAGGGTGGTCGGGACCGGCGTAGACCTTGAGCTTGGTGAGGAGCTCGCGCCCGAGCACGTTCTTCGGGAGCATGCCCTTCACGGCCTTCTGGATGGGGAGCTCCGGCTTGCGCTCGAGCAGGTGTCCGTACGACTCGGAGCGGAAGCCACCCGGGGCGCCGCTGTGCCGCACGTAGTTCTTCTGCTGGAGCTTGCGACCCGTCAGGAGCACCTTCTTGGCGTTCACGACGATCACGAAATCACCGGTGTCCACGTGCGGCGTGAACGTCGGCTTGTTCTTGCCGCGCAGCACCGTGGCGATGCGGCTGGCAAGGCGGCCGAGAGGCTTGCCTTCCGCGTCGATCACCCACCACGTGCGCTCGTTGCGGGCCTCCGCAGGCTTGGCAGAAAAGGACTTGGGCTGAGGATTCATTGGGCGAAAAACTCCGGAAGGGCGCCTGCCAAAAGGGGCGCCACTTCTACAAGGCGGCCCCCCGCCTGTCAAGCATCTAGGGCCATGGATGGGCCATGTTCCCGCGGCTGTCCCGGTCGAGCGCGTTCGCCCGGCTCGCGGAGGATCCCCCGGGGCACGGGCAGCCCCGGCGGACTCGACGAAGGATACCACCACGCCCGTGGGGATCGACGTCATCACGGGCGGTAACAGGCGATGCCCCCTACCCCGTTGCATCGCTCGCTCGAGCGAGTTGCCACGACGCCGCGACAGCCCGCTCACCGACGCGCCGGTCAGAGCGGATGCTCGCAGGTGTTTACGGGCTCTGCTCGCTCAGGAGCTCCGAGGAGCTCACGACCAGGAATCGACGGACTGTGCGGTCCAGCGGAGAGGGCGGGATTCGAACCCGCGGTACGTTGCCGTACACACGATTTCCAGTCGTGCACCTTCGACCACTCGGTCACCTCTCCCGATACTACGTCGACACGCCTCGCTTTGTCGGACCGGCGCCGCTCCCGAGGAGCGGGCGGTCAGAGCCTACCTGGTTCAACGGGATCAAGCAGCCAAGCGTAGCGGAGAGAGCGGGATTCGAACCCGCGGTACCCTTGCGGGTACACCTGATTTCGAATCAGGCACCTTCGGCCTCTCGGTCACCTCTCCGCGGGCGAACATGGCAAAGCGGGGGCGGCCGGTCAAGCATGTCGTGCCATCGACCGCCCCGGCGGTGCGCTTTCATGCTCGGGCCCTGCCCGGCGGCCGGGCCCCGCCGCCGCTAGGTGCGGTAGTTCGGCGCCTCCTCCGTGATGACCACGTCGTGCACGTGGCTCTCGCGGAGGCCCTGCGCCGTGATGCGAACGAAGCGGGAGCGCGCGCGGAGATCGGAGATCGTGGGGCAGCCGGTGTAGCCCATGCCCGACCGCAGGCCCCCGACGAGCTGGAAGAGGATGGCCGAGAGCGAGCCGCGGTAAGGCACCCGCCCCTCGATCCCCTCGGGCACGAGCTTCTCGTCGGCGGCCCCCGCCTGGCCGTAACGATCCTTCGACCCGCGGCGCATGGCGCCGAGCGAGCCCATGCCGCGGTACACCTTGTAGCTGCGGCCCTGGTAGAGCACGCGCTCGCCCGGGGACTCGTCCGTGCCCGCGAACAGCGAGCCGATCATCACGCTGGACGCGCCGGCGGCGATCGCCTTCGTCACCTCGCCGGAGTACTTGATGCCGCCGTCGGCGATGATCGGCACGCCGTGCCGGTCCGCCGCGCGCGCGCAGTCGCTGATCGCCGTGATCTGCGGGACCCCGACGCCGGCGACGACGCGCGTCGTGCAGATGCTCCCGGGGCCGATGCCGATCTTCACGGCGTCCGCGCCGGCGTCGATGAGCGCCTCCGTCGCCTCGGCGGTCGCGACGTTGCCGCCGACGACCTCGACGCCCGGGTGCCGTCGCTTCAGCCTGCGCACCGCCTCGAGCACGCCGACGTGGTGCCCGTGCGCCGTGTCGACGACGAGGACGTCGACGCCGGCGCCGAGGAGCGCCTCGGCGCGCTCGTCGCAGTCCCGGCCGGGGCCGACGGCCGCGCCGACGCGGAGCCGGCAGCTCGCGTCCTTGACGGCGTCCGGGTTCCGATCGGCCTGGAGCAGATCCTTGATCGTGATGAGCCCGACGAGCTTGCCGGCCTCGACGACGAGAAGCTTCTCGATGCGGTGCTGGTGGAGCAGCTCCTTCGCGCGCTCGTTCGAGACGCCGGGCGGCACCGTGACGAGCGCCTTCGTCATCAGCATCCTCACCGGCTGGTCGAGGTTCTTCTCGAACCGGATGTCGCGCGCGGTCAGGATGCCGACCGGGCGCTCGCCCTCCACGACGGGGACGCCGCTGATGCTGTGCTCGCTCATCACGGCGAGCGCGCTGCGCAGCGACTGGTCCGGGCGCACCGTGATCGGCGTCATGATCATGCCGCTCTCGGCGCGCTTGACGCGCTCGACCTCGCGCGCTTGCCGCTCGATCGAGAGGTTCTTGTGCAGGATCCCGACGCCGCCGGCGCGGGCCATCGCGATCGCCGTGCGCCCCTCCGTGACGGAGTCCATCGCCGCGCTGAGCAGCGGGATGTTGAGCTCGAGGTTCCGGGTGAGCCGGGTCCGGACGTCGACCTCGCTCGGCAGCACCTCGCTGTACGCCGGGACGAGGAGGACGTCGTCGAACGTCAGGCACTCGCGGAGCTCGTCGTCCAGCATGCGGACCTCCAGCGCAGCACGCGGACCCCTAGCGCAGGGCGATGTCGTGCGCCACGCCGCCGCGCGCGGCGGGGGAGCCCTGCGCGCCGGCAGATCAGGTCGGGGGAGCGCCCTCCGCGGCCGCCGCTCGCTCGCCCCCGGCGACGCGCTCGCGCTCGGCTGGCGCCGGGCCGCGCGGCCCGCCGTCGCCGTCGGCCCTGAGCGCGGCGCGCGCCGCCGGCGTGCCCGCGCGGGGGAGCCGGATCACGAAGCGAGCGCCCCCGAGCGGCGACTCGAGCACGTCGATGGTGCCGCCGTGATCGACCACGATCTTCTTCACGATGCTCAGGCCGAGCCCGGTGCCGTCGTACCGCGTGGTGACGTACGGATCGAACACCGAGTCGCGCACGGCGGGGTCGATGCCCGGGCCGTCGTCGTCGACCGCGATGAGGTAGCCCTGCCCGTCGACCCGCGCGGAGACGCGGATCTTGCCCCACGGGGCGGCGCCCGGCCGCTCCGCCGCGCCCCCGTCCGGCGCGGCCCGCCGCGCGTCGCGCAGCGCCTGCGCCGCGTTGCGCACGATGTTGCCGAGGGCGCGCCGGAGCATCTCCCGGTCGAGCGCGGCCGGCATGGGGGCGTCCGGCACGTCGAACGCGAGATCGACGCGCCCGAGCAGCGCCTCGTCCGCGGCGAGCTCGCGCCCCGCCTCCTCCACCGCCGCGATGTGCTCGCCCTGCTCGCGCAGGAACTCCGCGAGGTCCACGGGCTCGAGCTCGGCCTGCGGCAGCCGCGCGAAGCTCGAGAACTCCCCGACCAGCCGGCGCAGCGTGGCGACCTCCTCCTCGACGACCTCCAGCGTCGTCTGGAGCAGGCGCTGATACGCGGGGTCGCTCCCCGCGTACCTGCGGTGGCACTCCTCCACGGCGAGCTGGATCGGGGTCAGCGGGTTCTTGATCTCGTGGGCGAGGTGGCGGGCCATCTTCTGCCACTCGCCCATGCGCCTCAGGAACTCGATCCGCGCGCGGCTGCCCTCGAGCTCCTCGAGCATCCGGTCGAAGGCGCGCCCCAGGTCGGCGACCTCGTCGTCGCCCTCGAGCGCCACGCGCACCGAGAGATCGCCCTCCGCCACGGGCCGGGTCGCCGCGGCGAGCCGCGCGAGGCGGTCGACCACGGGCCGCACCACGAGCACGCCCGCGAGCACCGCCAGGACGATCGTCGCGCCGAGCAGCGCGGCGAAGGCGTCGCCGTAGCTCTCGTCGAGGTACTCCTTCCGGTGCTCCCGCTCGAGCGCGTGGTACGCCTGCGCGAACGCCTGCGCCGACTCGAGCTCGTCGAAGCGAGCGCTCGGCGCGGCGAACGTCGCGACCAGGGTCAGCGCGTCGCCGTCGCAGTCGTCGCCGGCCGGCGCGGTCGCGGCGGTCGCCGCCTCGCGGGGCGGGCCGGGGTCGCCGGGGGGGCGGTCGAGCGGCCTCCGGACGGTGAGCGTCTTCTCGCGCGCCGGATCCACCGGGCGGCCGCGCTCCCCGGCGCCGACGAGCTCGCCCCCGCACCGCTCGACGCGGAGGGAGACGAGCGCGGGCTGGGCCGCGATGACGCGCGCGAGCTCGGCGCGGAGGCGCTCCGCGTCCCCGGCGAAGGCGCCCTGGCGCAGCGCGTCCCCCCGGGCGATCGCCTCGGCCTCGGAGCGCATGCCCTGCTTGATGGCGGCCGCGAGCTCGGCGTACACGCCGAGCGCCCTGTCGAGGTGGACGCCGAACTCGGGCTGGAACGCGGTCGCCGACACCCGCGCGATCACCGTCCTGGCGACGACGATGCTGGCGACGAGCGGGATGAGCGCGGTCACGAGGATGGCCGCGACGACCCGCCGCTCCGTTCTGCCGAGGATGCGCATGCGCGCAGCATAGCCGCGCGTGGTGGTCGCGCGCGGGAGGGGAGCCGCTACTCGACGGTGACCGTCTTCGCGAGGTTGCGCGGCTGGTCGACGTCGTTGCCCTTCAGGTTGGCGACATAATAGGCGATGAGCTGGAGCGGGAGCACGGTGAGCAGCGGCCCCACCTCGTCCAGCACCCTGGGGATCCAGACGTGGTGCTGCGCGATCTCCAGGATCGACTCGTCGCCCTTCGTGGCGATCGCGACGACCTGCCCCTCGCGCGCGCGGACCTCCTGCAGGTTGGAGAAGGTCTTGTCGTAGTGCGCGTCGCGCGGGCAGACGACGATCACCGGGAGGTTCTCGTCGATGAGGGCGATCGGGCCGTGCTTCATCTCGCCGGCCGCGTAGCCCTCCGCGTGAGCGTAGGAGATCTCCTTGAGCTTGAGCGCGCCCTCGAGCGCGATGGGGAAGCCGAGGCCGCGGCCGAGGAAGAGCACGTCCTTCGCGTGGACGAGGCGCTTCGCGATGGCGTGCACGTAGTCGGCGTCGCCGAGCACCTCGCGCATGTGGCTCGGGATCTCCCAGAGCGCCTGGAGGATCTCGCGCCCGCGCTCCTGCGACAGCGACTCGCGGCGGCGGCCGAGGTAGACCGACAGGAGGAGCAGCGCGGCGAGCTGCGTCGTGAAGGCCTTGGTCGAGGCGACGCCGATCTCGGGGCCCGCGTGCGTGTAGAGCGCGCCGTCGGAGAGGCGCGGGATCGCGCTGTCGAGCACGTTGCAGAGCGCGAGCACCTTGGCGCCCTGCGCCTTCGCCGCCTTGAGCGCGGCGATCGTGTCGGCCGTCTCGCCCGACTGGCTGATGGCGATCACGAGGTCGTCGGGGAAGAAGATCGGCTCGCGATAGCGCACCTCGCTCGCGAGCTCCACCACGGTGGGGACCCTGGCGAGCTGCTCGATCCAGTAGCGCCCGGCGATGCCGGCGTGGTGGCTCGTGCCGCACGCGACGATGTAGACCCGGCGCAGCTCCCGCGCGAACTCGGGCGTGACGCCGATCTCGGTCGCGTGCACGTCGCCGGCGGCGAGATCGATCCGGCCGCGCAGCGTCGCCTCGACGACGTCGGGCTGCTCGTGGATCTCCTTCAGCATGAAGTGCTTGTAGCCGCCGCGCTCGGCCTGGACGGGGCTCCAGTCGATGCGCTTGACGCGCCGCTCGACCTTCTCGCTGGAGGCCACCGTCTCGATGCGCACGCCGCCCGCGCGGAGCTCGGCGATGTCGCCGTCCTCCAGGAAGATCATGTCGCGGGTGTGCGAGAGCAGCGCGGGGATGTCGCTGCCGCAGAGCATCTCGCCCTCGCCGGCGCCGATGACGAGCGGCGAGCCGTACCGGGCGACGACGATCACGTCGGGCTCGTCGCGCGAGACGACCGCGATCGCGTACGCGCCCTGGACCTGCCGGAGCGCGCCGCGCACCGCCTCGAAGAGCGACCTCGCGCCCTTCTGGAGCTCGCGGTGGACGAGGTGCGCGACGATCTCGGTGTCGGTGTCGGAGAGGAACTTGACGCCCTGGCTCTCCAGCTGCTGCCGGATGGCCACGTGGTTCTCGATGATGCCGTTGTGCACGACGGCCACCGGCCCCGCGGAGTGCGGGTGCGCGTTCACCTCGCTCGGGCGGCCGTGCGTCGCCCACCGCGTGTGGCCGATCCCGGTCGTGCCGTCGAGGGTCCGCTTCTCGAGCGCCTCGCTGAGCTTGATCAGCTTGCCGAGCGTCCGGACGATCTCGATGCCCTTGCCGTCATGAATGGCGATGCCCGCCGAGTCGTACCCGCGATACTCCAGCTTCCGCAGCCCTTCGACGATGATCGGCGCCGCCCTGTTTGCGCCAACGTATCCGACGATCCCGCACATGCTCGCCTCGTTCAGGTAATGCCCGCGCGCGCGCCCACGCGTGCAGCGGAAGGGATAACGTTACTCCCGGCTACTGGGAGCCTGCTGAAAAAACTGCGCTCCCTGACAGCGGGCGCCGGGCCGATCGCGCGAACGTGATGGCCAGGACGAACGCCAGCAATGCCGTGATCGAGGCGACACCGAAGGTGAGGGTGCCGCCTCCGCGCTTGTAAAGCTCGCCCCACGTGAGCATGCCGATGACGGATCCTGCGCCGGCGCTCGCCGAGAAGAGCCCCTGGGCGGTGGCGAGGATCTGGGGGGGAGCGCGCTCCTTCGTGTAGGCGAGGGAGGCGATCCACATCATCGCGAAAGAGACGGCGTGGAGCGGCTGGAGGGCGAGCAGCGCGGGCCAGAAGCGCACGGTCGAGAGCAGCGCCCAGCGGAGCGAGGCGCCCGCGAAGGCGAAGGCGAGCAGCGCGGGCGGCCCGAACCGCCTGAGCAGCGGGCCGGAGGACGCCATGAGCGCGATCTCGCCCGCGACCCCCACGGCCCACGCGATCCCGACGAGCGACTCGGGGAAGCCGACGTCGCGCAGGTGCAGCGTGTAGCAGAGATCGTAGGAGGAGTTCGCGCTCTGGGCCAGGAACGACGCGGCGAGGAACAGGCGGAAGTCGTGGCTCTTCAGGAGGGCGCGGGCGCGCTGCCGCACGGAGCCCGCGGCGGCCGGCGCCCGCGCGGCGCCCTCGTCGCCCTTCGCTTCCGCGCGGCGGCTCCGGCCGAGCCGAGAGGAGGGCGCCTCGCCGTGCGCGGGCAGCGCCCACGAGAGGAGGAACGCGAAGAGCAGCGCGGAGGCGATCGTGGCGGGGAACGCCAGGGGCCGCGCCGGATCGACGAGGGCCCCGGCGAGGATGGCCGTCAGCGCGAAGCTGAGCGATCCCCAGAGCCTGAGCCTGCCGTAGGCGATCCCGGAGCGCTGCGACGTCTCCAGCGCGACCACGTCGGCCATCGTGAACATCGGCGATCGAAAGAACGAGAACGCGAGCGCCGCGGCGAAGAGCCAGGCGAAGCCGAGCGGGTAGCCCAGCGCGGACGCGAGCGCGAGCAGCGAGAACACCGCGCACGCGCCGGCGCAGGCCGCGCGGATCAGCCATACCCGCACGCCGAGCGAGTCGGCGAAGAAGCCGAACACCGGCGGGGCGACGAGGCCCATCGCGGGGAGCGTCGCCGCGATCGCGCCCATCGCGAGCCCGCGGACCCCGCGCGCTTCCAGCCAGCTCGGGAAGAGCGGCAGGTACACGCCCAGCATGACGAAGATGCCGAAGTAATAGAGAGAGATCGCCCGCGGCGATGGCTTGGTATCCGGAGCAGGTGGCATCGGCTGTGAGCTGCCGCTCCCCGTGCGCGAGGGGCGTCCAGCGCGCCGGTCTCTGACGCCGGCGGAGCACAGGAGCAAGCTCTCCGCCCTGCTCGGCTCTCTGGCCTCGGCGCGGATCGCGATGGTGGTCGGGAAGAGCGTGCGCCGCGCCCCGGCGCCCGGCCGCGTGGCGGCGGCGGCCCATGAGGCCGAGGCGTCGACCGAGCGCCTGGCGCTGTCGGACGAGACAGCGCACCAACGAAAACGGCGGCGCCCCGAGGAGAGGCGCCGCCGTGAGATGAGGGCGTTCGGCTCAGTACCGATCGCCGCCGCGGCCGCCGCGACCGCCACGGCCGCCGCCACGGCCGCCGCCGCCGCCACCGTAGCCGCCACGACCGCCGCCGCCGCCGCCGCCGCCGCCGTAACCGCCGCCGCCGTAACCGCCGCCGCCGCCACCACCGCCGCGCTGGACACGCTCCTCCGCCTCGTTCACGCGAAGCGGGCGGCCGTCCATGAGCGCGCCGTTCATCTGCTCGATCGCCTGCTGGGCCTGCTCAGGCGTGCCCATCGTGACGAACCCGAAACCCCGCGACTGCCCGCTCTCGCGGTCGGTCACGATGTGTACATCCGTCACCTCGCCGCTCTGGGCGAACGCTGCCTGCACGGAGGCCTTGGTGGCGGAGAAGGGGAGATTACCAACGTAGAGGCGAGTACCCATGACACTGATTCACTTCACGGCTCTGCGAGATGCGTCACCTTCGGTGCCGAACCATGCCCTGCCGCCCCGATGGAGCCGTGGGGGATCGAGGGAGGGCGGCGCTGGGGAGGAGCCCCCGATGCGCCACACGTTGCGTCGTCCAGTCCGCGATCAATCCGCGATCCCCGAGAAGAGAAGCGTCGTGTCGAGTGCCAGTGACGTTCGTGACCAGCCGATAGTAACCGAATGGCCCCCCCGCGCAAGCGCTCGCAGAGCGCTCCGACCATCGCGCAGCCCGCTCGCGCGTCCCGAACAGCAGCGGCGTGGTCGCGTCCGGTTACACGTCGGACGGTGTCAGTGCCTGGCGGGACGACGGAACGTGGCGCCGAGATCCCAGCCCTCGCCGTGGATTGCGCGCGCGAGCGCGACGTTTGGCATCACGGCGCCCGCGATCCGCACCTCGGCGACCACCCCGACGCGGAGCGTCGCGGTGAGCGAGCGCGGCGCCGCGTTCGGCCCGAGCCGCGGTGGGTGGCGGGCAAGGTCGAGCGCGCGGGCCCGGTTGTCCGCCGTCGCGAGCGCGAGCAGCGCGCTCAGCGGCCCCGGGCCGAGCGGACGCACCAGCTCGATCGCGAGCGTCGCCTTGCCGCGGGCGCGGCGGCGCCCGAGCTCGGCGCGCGGGACGGGGGCGGGCGTGACCTCGTGCCCAGGGCGCGAGAGGATCGGCGCGATCGCCTCGGCGACCTCGACGAGGTGCGCGGCCGTCTCATCGACGAGCAGCTCCGCCGGAGGACCGCCCCACGCGGGATCGCCGTGCCCCCTCGGCAGAGCGGCCAGGCCGAGGTGCGCGAGACGCTCGGGCGGCAACGCGTCGACGAGCCGCTGCGCGACCCCGGGCTGACCGAAGAGCCCGGCCTCGGGGCCCGTGACGAGCACAATCCAGCCCGCGACGCCCAGGTCGAAGCGGACGGCGCCGCGCCGGCTCGTGTGCAGCCCGGCGCCGAGCCAGCCGAGATCGTCGCGCTCGGCCTCGAACGCGCGGAGCGAGGTCGTCAGATCGCCGGAGCGGACCACCTCGATGACGTCGAGGAAGGCCGGGCCGCGCGCGGCGACGTCGTTGCGCGTCAGCGTGAGCTGCCGCGGGCCGACGTCGGCCCTGAAGGCGCCGGTGCCGTCCGGCGCCGCAGGGTCGAAGCCGCGCGGCAGGAGCGCGACCATGGGCGACGCGAGCGCGCGCGCCACGCGGGCGGGGTCCGCGCGCGGGAACACGGCGGCGAGCGGATCCTTCGGGTGCCGCCGGGGCCTCGGGACCTCGGCGAGCACCGCGGCGGCGCCGCGCGCGCGGGCGCGCTCGACGGAGCTCACGATGTCGCGGCCGTCGAGCCTGGCCATGCGGGCGGTGCGCAGCCCCTCGCGCAGGCGCACGACCGCAGCGTCCCCCTCGCGGGACGGGAGCGCGGCCGCCAGCGTCGGATAGGGGTTCCCGGCCGCGTCGGCCCCGTAGAGGCTGTCGGCGATCGCCGACGCGAACAGGGCCGCGGCCGGATCGCCGAGATCGTGCGGGTCGAGCGAGCTCGTCGGCCACGGGAGATGCATCGAGAGGCGGCCGCCGAGCGGGGTGCGCCCCATCGCGTGGGCAGGCGCGGGGAGAGCCGCGGCGCCGAGCAGGGCGCCGGCGCCGCCGAGGAACGCCCGGCGCGGGAGCGAGCGGCTCACCGCACCACCCAGATCTCGTCGGCCGTCGCCACGGCGAACGGGGCGCGCCCTGCCCCGTCGGGCGGACACACCGCGAGGGCGCGCACGCCCGCCGGCGCCGGCAGGCGCAGGACCTCCTCGGGCGCCGCGCGATCCGGGGCGCCCTGGCGGCGCCGCCACGACCAGACCACGACGGCGTCCTCGAGCGGGTTCAGCACGTCGAGGCTGGCGAGCAGCTCGGGCTCCCCGTCCTGATCGAGATCGCCCAGGGCGAGCTGCGCCCCGGCGTTGCCCACGACCCTGCGGCGGCCCGCGCTGTCGCGGAGCTCGACCTCGCCGCGCTCGCGCGTGGCCCAGACGGTGAACGGCTCGCCCCGCGGCGACAGCAGCCGCGCCGACGCGAGCGCGTCGTAGCGGCCGCGCAGCGCCGGCGTCGCCGGCCGGGGATCCGCGGGGGCGCACGGCCCGAGCGGGCCGGTGAGGAGCGGCCCCCAGGCCGTGGTGCACGCGGAGCCCCCGCCGTCCGGGACCGCGAGCCCGGGGAGCTCGGCGACGGGCTGGAGCGCGCCGTCGAAGCGGACGCTGCGCGCCCGATCGGTCAGCCCCACGTCGGCGAACGGGGGCAGGAGCTCGCCGCCCTGCTCGCGCTCGACGAGCGTGGCGAACGCGATCGGCTCGCGCAGCGGCGACGGGTGCACGCCGACGATGTCCGGCCAGGCGCGCGACTGGAGCGGCGCGACGCGGCCGCCGCGGAGGCGCAGCGTCGTCACGCGCCGGCGGCTCACGCTGAGGAGCTCGAGCGAGCCGTCGGCGTCCAGATCGCCGCACGCGAGCGCGACCACGTCGCCCTCGAAGTTCCTGGCGCGGTCGACCTTCGCGGCGACGAGCGGGATCGGCGCGAGGAAGCTGCGGATCTCCGCGTCGAGGGGCGCCTCGGCGTAAGCGTGGGCGATCGGCCCCGGCTCCGGATCGCGGAGGCGCGCCCAGACGGTGCCGGGCACCGGGTACACGTCGGCGGTGACGCGCAGCCGCCCCGCCGCGATCTCGACGGCGAGGTGGACGAGCGCCCCCTCGCTGCGCGCGGCCTCGCGCGCGAGCGGCAGCGCGAGCGGGTCCCGCTGCGGCCGCGCGCCCGCGCCGAGCTTGCCCGCGAGGTGGGCGGCCAGCGCGGCGGTGAGCTGGGCGCCGCGCGGCGCCGGCGCGTCGGAGACGAGCGGGGCGGCGGCCACGAGCGCGCGGCCGGTCGCGCCGTCGAGGGAGCGCGCGAGCTCGTCCACGACGCGGGCGATGGCCGGGCGCAGCGGACGCGGGGCGGGCGGCGCCGGCGCGCGCGGCGCAGCGGCGGGCGGGCGCGGCGGCGTGGCGGCAGGCGGCCGCGATGGCTGCGCGACGGCAGGGCGCGCGAGCGCGAGGAGGGCGAGGAGGAGGAGGAGGCGCCGGGGCAGCAACGCCGAGATGTTACGCGCGGCGGCGGGGTCGAGGCCAGAGCCGCAGCCCTGCCGGCACGACGAGGAGCGCGACGGCGAGGCCGACCGCGCTGCCGAGCGCCCCGACCCGGCCGAGATCGCGGAGGCCGTCGAAGTCGCAGAACGCGAGCGCGGCGAAGCCGGCGGCCGTGGTCAGCGCCGTGGCGGCGATCGGCGGCCCCTCGCGGCGCAGCGTCTCGCGGATCACCGCGTCGCCGCCGCCCTCCGCCTCGATGTCGCGGGCGCGGTGGAGCAGGAACATCCCCTCGTCCACGGTGATCCCGAGCAGGACCGGGATGACGAGCGCGTCGTACGCGTGCAAGGGGATGTCGAACACCCGGATCAGCAGGAGGACGAGCGAGATCTCCGAGGCCACCACGAGCGCGGCCAGCGCGATGTCGCGCGCGCTCCGCAGGGAGGCCGCGAGCGCGAGCAGGACGAGCAGCCCCGCGGCGAGCCCGATCCGCGGCATGTCGTGCGCGAGCGTCTCGCGGAGCGACCCCTCGAGCCGGCTGTAGCCGGTGAGCATGGCCCGCGGATCCTCCTCGCGGATCGCGCGCTCGATCCGCTCGACCGAGCCGGCCTCGCGGGGTCGCACGTACACCGCGACGAGCGCCTCGCCCGCGTCCGCGCCGAGGTAGCGCGAGAGCAGGATGGCCGCGGGGCCGCGCTCCAGGTCGGAGAGCGCCACCTCTTGCCGCGGCGGCGCGCGCATGCCGTCGAGCACCGCCCTGAAGCGCTCGGGGGCGAAGCCCGTGTCGCGGAGCGCCCGCTCGAGCTCGTCGGCCCTCCCGGGCAGGTCGAGCGCGTCGCGCGCGGCGAACCGCTCGGCCTGGGTCGAGGGGGCGGGCGCGAGCGCGGTGAGCGCGTCGACCGCCTCCACGTCGGCCTTCATCGAGGCGAGCCGCTCCGCGATCCGGTCGGCCCGCGCCCGGGCGCGCTCCTGGTCGCCGTCCGCGAGCAGGACCACCCACTGGCCGCGCCGCCCGCCGAACGCGTCGAAGATCGCCTGCTGCACCTGGAGAGGCTCGAGCGCGGCGGGCCTGATGGCGACGACGGACTCGGCGAGCGGCGGCGCGGCGCCGAGGGCGACGGCCGCGATGGGCGCCGCCGCCAGCGCCGCGACCGCGAGCGCGCGGCCTCGGGTCCGGGTGAGCCGGTAGAGGCCCCCGGGCCAGCGCGCCGGCGCCTCGGGGGGCGGCGCGCCCCGCTCGAGCCAGGCGCCGAGGGTCGGCGTCACGAGGAGGATCGCGATCGCCGTGAGCACCTCGCCCGCGGCGCACAGGAGGCCGAGCTGCCGGAGCGCGTTGATGTCCGACAGCGCGAGGGCCCCGAACGCCGCGGCCGCGGTGAGCGCGGCGACGAGCACCGCGCGGGAGGTCCTCGCCCTCGCGGCGCGCGCCGCCGCCTCCGGATCGAGGCCGTCTCGCCGCGCCTCGAGCAGGGCGGCGTAGACGTGGACGCCGGTGTCGACGCCGACGCCGACGACGACCGACATGAACGCGACCGCGATCGCGCTGAGCCCGCCCGGGAGCGTCGTGGCGAGCCCCGCGGTCCACACGGTCCCGAGCAGGAGCGGCGGCATCACCGCGGCGAGCGCGCGCAGGCGGCGGAAGAGCAGCGCGAAGACGGCGGAGGCCAGCAGCATCGAGAGCGACCCCGAGACGGCGAGGTCGCGCGTGAGCATCTCCTCGGTGGCCGCGGCGATGGCGTGCCCGCCGGTGAGCCCGAGCGTGATCTCCGGGTGCGCCGCGCGGATCGGGTCGAGCACGGCGTTCGCGTCGGCGACGAAGGCGCGCGCGTCGGCGCCGCGGAGCGCCTGCCCCGCCGGCTGCACCAGGACGAGGTGCACCTTGCCGTCGTCCGTGGCGAAGGCGCCGTCCGCCTGGGTGCGCACCCCGGAGCCGATGTCCGCGGACTCGAAGACGAGCTGCGCGAGCCGCAGCGGATCCGCGGCGATCGCCTCGGCGGCGGCGCCGCCGCCCGGCGCGAGCAGCATGGCGCGCGTCTCGGCGAGCCGCTCCCGCATCCCCTCGGGCGAGAGCGCCGCGCTGAGCCGCTCGCGCACGCGCGCGTCCGCGTGCCGGAACGCGAGCCACGGATCGAGCGCGCGCGAGGCGTCGATCCGGTCCGCGGCGCGCTGCACGGTCGGGCGCGCCGCGAGGGCGCGCGCGATCTCGGCGGCCACGGCGGCGTTCTCGTCGGGGTCGTCCCCCTTGACCATGACGACGCCGAGGTCGCCGCCGCCGAACCCGCGCACATACCGGCGCAGCGCCGCGGCGTCCCCGCGCTCGGGGAGCAGCGAGGCGACGTTCGGCTCGAGCGTGAGCCGCAGCGTCACCGCGGCGAAGGCCGCGAGCGTCAGCGCCGCGAGGACGAGCGCGACGAGGAGGCGGAGCGGCCGGCGCGGGGAGCCTGCGCGGGCCGGCGAGGGCGAGGAGGGCGCTGCCATGGCGGGGCCGGGCCGAGCCCGGCGCCGCTCCTCTACCCTCGCGCCCGCCTCGCCGCGAGGGCATCGACGCGGGCCGCGCGCCCGAGGTAGCCGCGCTCGCCGGGGCGGCTGCGCTTGCGCTCGCGAGGGCGCCGGTCCATCCCGCCCGCATGGAGCTCCCCCCGATCGTCCTCGCAGGCCGAGCCGTCCTGCGGAAGCCCGCCGCGCCCGTCCCGCCCGAGGAGTTCGGGACGAAGCAGCTCAAGCGCCTCGTCTCCACGATGGTCGCCGTCATGCGCAAGGCGCCCGGCGTGGGCCTCGCGGCGCCGCAGATCGGCGTCAGCCGGCAGGTGATCGTGCTCGAGGACAGCGAGGCGCTGATGTCCCGCCTCACGCCGGCCGAGCGCGCCGAGCGGGGCCGCGTGCCCTTCCCGCTCAAGGTGATCATCAACCCGACCTTGAGGGTCCTCGGCGCGTCGCCCCCGGACGCGCCGGGCGCAGGGCGAGCGACGTTCTTCGAGGGCTGTCTGAGCGTCCCGGGCTACATGGCGCTGGTCGAGCGGGATCTGTCGGTCGAGGTGAGCGGCCTCGACGCGGACGGCGAGGAGGTCCGCTGGGAGGCGACCGGCTGGCCTGCCCGGATCCTCCAGCACGAGGTCGATCACCTGCGCGGCACGCTCTACGTCGATCGCATGCTCACGCGGTCGCTCTGCAGCAACGAGGAGGCGAAGCTGTGGATCGGCCGGCCCGTCGCCGAGGCGCGGGCCGCGCTCGGCGTGTGACCGCGGCGCGGCGCGGGCGATCGAAGGACGCGCGCGACCGACAGGCGGACGCGCTCACGTCGACGGCGGGCGAGCGCCCTCTGCGCCGCGCCTCACGAGCGCATCCACGATCCGCTCCATCCTGAGCCCGCGCGAGCCCTTCACGAGCACCAGATCGCCGCCCTCGACGATCTCCAGCGCCCGGGCCGCGGCGGTGTCCGCGTCGTCGGCGAACCACGCCCGCACGCCGGCCGCCTCGGCGGCGCGCGCGATCCGCGCCGCCTCGCCGCCGACGGCGATCACCGCTGCCGGGCGGGCCGCCCCGACCTGCTCCCCGAGCGCGTCGTGCTCCGCCGCCGCGAGCGCGCCGAGCTCCCGCATCTCGCCGAGCAGCAGGACGAGCCGCCTCCGGAGCGCCCCCGCCATCTCGACGGCCGTCTTGAGCGACGATCGCATCGAGAGCGGGTTGGCGTTGTAGCTGTCGTCGATGACCACGGCGCCGCCCGGCAGCTCGAGGACGGAGAGGCGCCCGTCCCCCGGCGGGGCGAGCCCCGCGACGGCACGGGCCACACGCTCGGCGGGGAGCCGCTCCCCGAGCGCCGCGTCGGTCACGGCGATCGCCGCCGCCACCGCCAGCGCGCCCGCCTCGCCGAGCAGCGGCACGACGAGCTCCAGCGCCTCGCCTCCCCGCTCGATCCGCGCCGAGCTGCCGCGCCCCCCGGCCGGTCGCCGCCCCGCGATCCGGACCTCTGCGCGCTCGCCGAAGCCGTAGGTGATCCGGCGCGCGCGGCCGGCGCGCGCGAGCTGCTCGACCACCATCGCGTCGTCGCCGTTGCCGAGCGCGACGCCCCCGGGCGGCAGCGCGGCGTAGAGATCTCCCTCCTCGGCGGCGACGTCCTCGAGCGTGCCCAGCCCCTCGGTGTGCTCGACGCCGATGGAGGTCAGCACCGCGAGGTCCGGCCCTGCGATCCGCGCGAGGGACGCGACCTCGCCGCGCTGGTTCGTGCCGATCTCGACGACGGCGAAGCGGTGGCGGTCCTCGAGCCCGAGCAGCGTCATCGGCAGCCCGACGGCGTTGTTGAGGTTGCCCGCGGTCGCGTGGACGTCGCCGCGGCCCGCGCCCGCGAGCAGCGCTGCGACGGCGCGCGTCGTCGTCGTCTTGCCGGCGGAGCCGCCGATGGCGACGATCGCCCGCGGCCCGCCCGGGTGGGCGGCGGCGCGCCAGCGGTCGCGGTGCGCCCTGGCCAGCGCCCCGAGCGCCGCGAGCCCGTCCTCGACGAGCACCACGCCCCCCGCGGGCGGCAGGGCGCCCTCCCGCGAGACGACGAACGCCGACGCCCCGCGCTGCGCGGCGGCGTCGAGGAACCGATGGCCGTCGAAGCGCTCGCCGGAGAGCGCGACGAACGCCGCGCCGGGCGCGATCGTGCGGCTGTCGGTCGAGACGCCCCGCACGGCCGGCCCGGTCCTCAGCACGCGCCCGCCGGTCGCGCGCGCCAGCTCGTCGAGGGTGAAGGGGGCGAGGTTCTGCGGGATCGGCGTCGCCATGGCGGGCGATCACCAGCACGGAACGGGGCGCAGGGCCAACGAATCGCCCGGGCCTCGCGCCCTCCGCGCGGGCTCAGCGTCGGTTGATCTCCCGCTCGGCCTCCTCGTAGATGTCGTCGCTCTTCGGCCGCTGGCGGACGGCGGGCCGGGGCGCGGCGGTGGCGCGGGGGGCCGCCGTCACGGTCGCGGGCGGCGCGGGCTCGATCTCGGGCGTCGTCGGGGGCGGCTCGGTGTAGTCGATCGAGATGGGCCCGCGGCCGCGCATGCTTTGCCACACCGAGATGCCGATGAGCGAGAGCAGCGCGACCGCCAGGATCACGCTGAGCACGAGCACGAGCGTCCTGCCGCCCCCCTCTCGCGGCGGCGCCTCGCGTCGCGCCGCCGCGGGGGCGGCCGGCCTGGACGGCTCCCCGCGCTCCGGCGCGAGGGCCGACGGGAGCGCCGGCATCTCGAGGCGCGCCGAGGTGGTGGCCCACGGGCTCTCGGCCGCCGCGCCGTCCCAGCCGCCGGCCGCGGGCGGCGCGCCGGGCGCCGCCACGCCGCTCATGGAGAGAGCGGGCGGGGGTGCGGCGGCGGCCGGCGGCACGGGCGGCGCGCCGGGCGCCGCCACGCCGCTCATGGAGAGAGCAAGCGGGGGTGCGGCGGCGGCCGGCGGCCCGGGCGGCGCCGGCACGGCCGGCGGCACGGCCGGCGCCGGCACGCCGGCGAGCGAAGGGATGGGCGAGCGCGCCGGATCCGGCGGGGTCGTCCCGCCGGCAGCGCCGAACCCAGGGCTCGCGAACCCTTGCGGCGCCACCTGGGGAGGCGGCTGCACCGCGTTCGCGCCCATGCGCTCCGTGGTCGGCGCCGGGAGGAAGGCCATCTGGCTCGAAGGCGCTCGCTCCGACGGCGGCGCCGGCACGAACGGGAGCGCGTTCGAGGAGTAAACGCCGCTGGCCGAGAGCACGTCCTGCTGCGAGACCATCCCGGGAGGAAGGGTCCCTCCGCGCGCCGAGACGACCGCCGGGGGACGCTGCGCGGGCATCGGGGTCCCCGGCGGCGGGCCGTACCCGGAGAAGGCTGCCCCGGAGGGAGCCGGCCCAGGCATCGCCGGCGCAGAGGGCGGCGCGAACGCGGGCACCGGCGGCGCCGGCGCGGCGGGCGCAGGCGGCGCGGGCGCAGCGAGCGCGGGCGAGCCGTGCTGCTGGAGGCGGGGGCACAGCGCGTACTGCGCCGAGAGCGGGAGCAGCGCTCCGGGCGCGGTCAGCGGCGGTACGGGCAGCGGGCGGAACGGGATCCCCGAGCCGTGCGCAGACGAGAGCGGTCGGCCTGACTGCGCCGCGCTATCGCTCTCGTGGGCTCCCCATGGAACGTGTTTGTCGGTCATCCGCGCGCCTCGAAGGTGCCCGCCGACGCGGACCCTCCGCCCCACACTGAAGCGGAGCAGCGCGTTCAATCTACCCCCAAGTCTCGGCACGCGGCCATTCTTCTGAGGCGTCGCCCCGTCCTGCGAGGCTCCGCCACGCCGGCGCCGCACCGCGCGGCGGCGAGCACGCCCCGCCGTGCGGCGTGGCAGAGGAGCCGCGGGGCGCGCGCGGGCGTCGCGAGGGCGCGGGAGCATCGGACGGCAGAGCCCGCGCCGAGGCGCTGTCCACGCTTGCCCGGAACTCTCTGCACGGCGGGCGCAGACCGCGGGCGGGGCGGCGCTCCGGCCGGACGCGGTCTTCTGCCGCCGCGGGGCGGCTGTCGACCGCGGCAGCACAGTGCTATGGCACGTCGCGATATGGCCGCCGAGACGATGGGCCCCCGCACCGCCACCGAAGCTCCCTCCAACGAGCCGCGCGAGCCCGCGCGCTACGACCATGCCGAGGTCGAACCGCGCTGGCAGCGCGCGTGGGAGGAGGGCGAGCTCTTCCGCGCCGTCCGCAGCGCGGGCGCCGCCCGTGAGAAGCGCTACGTGCTCGACATGTTCCCCTACCCCTCGGGCGCGGGGCTGCACGTCGGCCACCCCGAGGGGTACACGGCGACCGACATCATGTCGCGCTACTTCCGCATGCGCGGCATCGACGTGCTGCACGTGATGGGCTGGGACGCCTTCGGCCTGCCGGCCGAGCAGCACGCGATCGAGACCGGCACGCACCCGGCCGACACGACGGCGCGGAACATCGCGACGTTCAAGCGCCAGCTCAAGATGCTGGGCTTCAGCTACGACTGGTCGCGCGAGATCGCCACGACCGATCCGCGCTACGTGCGCTGGACGCAGTGGATCTTCCTCCAGCTGTTCAAGAAGGGCCTCGCGTACCAGGACGAGGTGAGCGTCAACTGGTGCCCGGCGCTCGGCACCGTCCTCGCGAACGAGGAGGTGGTCGACGGCAAGAGCGAGCGCGGCTCGCACCCCGTCTACCGGACGCCGCTCCGGCAGTGGATGCTCCGCATCACCGCCTACGCCGACCGCCTGGCGGACGATCTCCGCCTGGTCGACTGGCCCGAGGGGACGGTCGCGATGCAGCGCGCCTGGATCGGCCGCTCGGAGGGGGCGCTCATCACGTTCGAGGTCAAGGGGTGGGGCCAGGGCGCCGTGAGCGTGTTCACGACGCGGCCCGACACGCTGATGGGCGTCACCTACGTCGTGCTCGCGCCCGAGCACCCGCTCACGAGCTGGATCACGTCCACCGAGGGCAGCACGTCCGAGGCGCGGCGCGAGGCGGTGCGCGCCTATGTCGCCGCGGCGGCGAGCAAGAGCGATCGCGAGCGGCTCACCGCCGCCGCGAAGGAGAAGACCGGCGTCGACACGGGCCTCGTCGCCGTGCACCCGATCACGGGCGCGGAGGTGCCGATCTGGGTCGCCGACTACGTGCTCGGCGGCTACGGCACCGGCGCCGTGATGGCGGTGCCCGGGCACGACGAGCGCGACTTCGCCTTCGCCCGCGCCTACGGGCTGCCCATCGTCGAGGTCGTGAGCCCCGACGGCGCGCTGCACGACGGCCTCGCAGCGGCCTACGTCGATCCCGGCGTCGCGGTCCGCAGCGGCGAGTTCGACGGGCTCAGGACGGAGGAGTGCAAGCGCGCGGTCGTCGACCGCCTCACGGCGCTCGGCCGGGGCAGGCGCGAGGTGAACTACAAGCTGCGCGACTGGGTCTTCTCGCGCCAGCGCTACTGGGGCGAGCCGATCCCCATCTATTTCCCCGTGGAGATGGCCGCTCCCGACGGCGATCCCAGGAAGGGCGACGCGCACACGATCCGCTACGACCAGCCGATCGCGGTGGACGACGCCAGCCTGCCGCTGGAGCTGCCGCCGCTCGCCGACTTCCGCCCCGGCGAGGACCCGGCCGGCCCGCTGGCGCGCGCGGTGGACTGGCGGTTCTTCCAGAAGGACGGCAAGTGGTATGCGCGCGAGACGAACACGATGCCGCAGTGGGCGGGGTCGTGCTGGTACTACCTGCGCTTCCTCGATCCGCAGAACGACGCGGAGCCGTTCTCGGAGGCCGCTTACGACGCGTGGATGCCCGTCGACCTCTACGTCGGCGGCGCGGAGCACGGCGTGCTGCACCTGCTCTACGCGCGCTTCTGGCACAAGGTGCTCTACGACCTCGGCCACGTGAAGCACCCCGAGCCGTTCGTGAAGCTCGTGCATCAGGGGATGATCCTCGGCGAGGACAACGAGAAGATGTCGAAGTCGCGGGGCAACGTCATCAACCCCGACGACATCGTGAGGGCCTACGGCGCCGACGTGCTGCGGCTCTACGAGATGTTCATGGGCCCGCTCGAGGCGGTGAAGCCCTGGCAGTCAGGGCAGATCCAGGGGGTGGTCCGGTTCCGGGATCGCCTCTTCGCGACGTGCACGCGGCCGCTCTCGGAGTCGATGGACGACGCGACGAGCCGGCAGCTCCACAGGACGATCAAGAAGGTGACCGGCGACATCGAGGCGATGGCGTTCAACACGGCGATCTCCGCGATGATGGTCTTCTTGAACCACCTGAGCTCGCTGCCCTCGCCGCCGCGCGAGGCGGTCCACCGGCTGATCCTCCTCGTGTCGCCGTTCGCGCCGCACCTCGCCGAGGAGCTGTGGCGGCTCACGGGACACGAGCGCTCGCTGAGCTACGAGCCGTGGCCCACGTACGACGAGGCGCTCTGCGTCGACGATGTCCTGGAGATCCCCGTGCAGGTGAACGGCAAGGTCCGCGGCCGCGTGACGCTGGCGAAGGCGGCCTCGGAGGACGAGGCCCGCGCCGCCGCGCTGGCCCTGGAGAGCGTGGCCGCCCTCTCCGCGGGCAAGCAGGTGAAGAAGTTCATCTACGTGGCGGGGAAAATCGTGAACATCGTGGTCGGCTAACGCCACGGGCGCTGCCGTGCGAGAACGCGCGCCAGCGGCGCGAGGACGTCGCGAACGGAAGCTCCTCGGAGGCGATTTTCTTCCTTCTTCGAGGAGCGTGGTGATGCACAGCGCGGGCTGGCAGGTGCCGTGCAACGGCGTGTGGCCGTGTGTCGGAACAACACCGCGTGGAGCCCCCTCGCCGGATGTCTCATCGCAGCCGCCACGCTGGCCGGGTGCGCCGGATATGCCGAGGAGCCCGGCCCGCGCCGAGAGGACACCGACGCGGCCGCGCTGGAGATCAAGGGAGGATATCCCGACGAGCCCGGCCCGCGCCGAGAGGACACCGACGCGGCCGCGCTGGAGATCAAGGGAGGATATCCCGACGAGGAAGATCGCGCGGTCGCCGGCCTGCTCATCACGGATCGGAGGGGGCGGGTCGCGCGGACCTGCTCGAGCGCGCTGATCGCGCCGAACCTGGTCCTCACGGCGCAGCACTGCATCGCGGACGCCCCGAAGCTCATCGCCTGCAAGACGGCGACGTTCGGCGAGCCGGTCGACGCCTCGCAGGTCTTCGCGACGCTCGGCAGCGCCCTGTGGGCGGCGGACGCGCCCTGGCTCTCGGCGCGCGCGGTGCTCAGCCCGCCCGACGGCAACGCGGTGTGCGGGCGCGATCTCGCGCTGGTCGTGCTGTCCTCGCCGCTCCGCGCGAGCGAGGTGACGCCCCTCGCGCCTCGCCTCGGCCGGCCGCCCGAGGTGAGCGAGGTCTACTCGGCGGTGGGCTTCGGCGACACGGAGGGCAGGGCGCGCGACGGCGGCGCCCGCAGGCGCCGCGACGGGCTCCGCATCGAGTGCGTGGGATACGGATGCGGCCGGCAGGAGCGCATCACGGGGAGCGAGTGGCGCGGGGAGAGCGGCATCTGCAGCGGCGACTCCGGCGGACCGGCGCTCGACCTGGCCGGGAGGATCATCGGCGTGACGTCGCGCGGGCCGGCCGGCTGCGCCGATCCCATCTACGGAGGGCTGATCGCCCACCGCGACTGGCTCGTCACCGAGGCGAGGCGCGCCGCCGAGGCTGGCGATTACGATGTCCCGTGGTGGGCCACCGCGTCCGACTGGGCGGAGCGGCTGCCGGCCCACAGGCCCGTCGACGAGCGCTGGCTCTCGTGCGCGCACGGCCCCGCGGTCGCCTCCGCCCCCGGCGACGGCGGAGCGGCGTCCGCGCTCGCGCTGCTCGCGCTGCTCGCGCGGAAGCGGAGCCGGGACTCCGCATCACCGCAGCGCGCGAAGGGCGCGGCGCGGAGCACGATTTCCGCCTGATCCCCGCTGCGACGCAGCCCCTCCCTGCTAGGATGCGGCCATCCTGACCTTGCGGAGTGTCCATGGCCAGTTCGTCCAGCATCCGTCCGGCCGCGTTGCTCGCGGCGCTCGCGCTCACCTCGATGTCCCTCGGCTGCGGCCCCACCTACGTGCGCGGCAGCCAGGTCGAGGGGCTCGATGACGCGGCGATGAGCACGGGAATCGACAAGCACGACATCGAGCAGCTCCTCCACGAGAACCTGAAATCACTGATGGCCTCTCCCGTCGCCAAGGAGTGGGCGCAGGAGGGCTCCCGGCCCACGCTCGCCATCTATCCCCTGGCGAACCAGACGAGCGAGCACATCGACAGCCAGCTGCAGGCGCTCCTGTCCGATATCGAGACGTACATGGTCAACACGGGCCTCGTCACCGTGGTGAGCGTCGAGCGCCAGCAGCAGATGATCGCGGAGATCGAGAAGCAGCACGGCGGCGGGTTCGACCCGAGCCACATCGCCGAGTACAACCGCCAGCTCGGCGCGAAGTACTACATCACCGGCAAGGTCTTCACCTCCGACGAGCGCACCGCGGACGAGCGCCGCGTCCAGTACTTCATGTTCATGCAGCTGATCGAGGTCGCCACGAGCGCGGTGGTCTGGCAGAACCGAGCGGCCTTCACCAAGGCGCTCATCCAGGAGTGATGCGCTCTCGGCGCGCGGGCTCGGGGAGACGAGGGCGCGCGGTCCTGGCGCCCCTCGCGCTGCTCCTCGGCCTCGCCCAGGCGGCCTGCGGCGGCCACGAGGATCGGGTGCGCACCGCGCTCCACGCGCTCGATCGCGGGGCGCCCGCCGAGGCGATCGCCGCGCTGAACGAGCAGATGGAGGTCGAGACCGCGGCCGATCTCCCGGCGCTCCGGGGAGACAACGCGCTCCTCCTGCTCGATCGCGGCAACGTCCTCCTCAGCATGGATCGCTACAGGCTGTCCGCGCGCGATTTCGGGGCGGCGGACAAGTCGATCGACCTGCTCGACATGTCCCGCGGGGCCGCCGACGAGCTCGGGAAATACCTCTTCTCGGACGACGTGGGTCCGTACAAGGCCCCTGCGTACGAGAAGCTCTTGATCAACACGATCAACATGATGAACTACCTGGCCCAGCGCGACCTCGGCGGGGCCAGGGTCGAGGCCCGCCGCCTCGCGATCATGCAGAAGTACCTGCGCGATCACGAGGAGGAGACGGCGCTCATCGGCCTCGGGAGCTACCTCGCCGGCTTCGCGTTCGAGAAGAGCGGGCAGCCCGACGAGGCGCTCCTCTACTACGACGACGCGCTCCGCCACGGGCCGTATCCCTCGCTCCGCCTCCCGCTGCGCGCGCTCACCCGCGGGGAGCCGAGGTCGCCGCGCGTCGCCGCGCTGATCGAGGGCGTCGAACCGCCGCCGCCGCTCGGCGAGGCCGGAGAGGCGGAGATCGTCGTCGTCGTCGGCTTCGGGCGCGTGCCGCAGAAGGTGCCGCAGCGCCTGCCCATCGGGCTCGCGCTCTCCCTCGTGGCCGACGACATCAGCCCCACGGATCGCGCGCGCGCGAACGCGCTCGCCGCGAAGGGGCTGGTCACGTGGATCAACTACCCGACCCTCGGCCGGAGCAGGGGCCGCTACGCGATCCCGACCTTGAGGCTCGACGGGCGCGCGCAGCCCATGGAGCAGGCCCTCGACGTCGAGGCGCAGGTGCGCTCGGCGTGGAAGAAGAGCGAGGGCACCGTCATCCTGTCGGCGATCACGAGGACCATCGCGCGCGTCGCGGCGGGCGAGGCCGTGCAAGGCGCCACCGAGGCCGCCGCCGAGGACAGCGGGCCGCTCGGGCTGCTCGCCGGCTTGCTCACGACCGCGACGCTGAGCGCCCTCGACACGCCGGACACGCGCGGCTGGTCCACGCTCCCGGCGCGCGTCGCCATCGCGCGCGCCCGGGTGCCAGCGGGGGCGCACGAGCTCGTCGTGAGCGCCCGGGGCGAGACGCGGCGCGTCCGGGTGAGCGTGGCCGCCGGCGGGTGGGCCTTCGTGCCGGTCATGGTGCTCCGCTGAGCCGCCCAGGAGCCCCACCACCACGCGCTCTGCGGGCGGACGGGAAGGGTTGCGGGCGCTGTCCTCCCGCGGCAGTCTCCGCGCCGATGCGAAGCCATGAAGTCCGCGCCGTGCTGGGGCACGCGCTCTGGGCGAGCTCTCTCCTCGCGCTCCTCGGCGCGACCGCCTGCGGGACGCTGGCGACGTCGCCGTCCTGGGTCGGCGGCGGGCTCGCGGTCTCCGCGCCGGTCCGGGCGGCGGAGGAGGACGCGGCGCTCGCGCGGGAGCGAGAGCTCATCGCGAGCCAGCCGAAGGAGATCGGCGCGAAGCATCTCCTCGTCATGCACGACGGCTCGAAGAGCAAGCCCGAGGGCGTCCGTCGCACGCGCGAGGAGGCGCGCGCGCGCGCCCAGGAGGCGCTCCTCAAGGTCCGCGGCGGCGCGGGCTTCGAGCAGGTCGTCGCGGAGTACAGCGACGAGCCGGGGGCGGCGGAGCGCGGCGGGGATCTCGGCGTCTTCGAGCGCGGCGTGATGGTCAAGAGCTTCTCCGACGTCGCCTTCGCCTTGAAGGTCGGCGAGGTGAGCGAGGTCGTCGAGACGCCGTTCGGTTTCCACATCATCAAGCGCACCGAGTGACCCGGGGCGGCCCGCCGGCCGCAGGCTCGACGCGTCCGCGGGAGTCGCCTAGCGTGCCGGCATGACGAGCCCTGCCCGCAGCGCGAAGACCGCCGAGCACCACCGCCTCGAGGAGGAGCGCGAGCGCCTCCTCCGCTGGAAGCACTGGGGCCCGTATCTATCGGAGCGGGCCTGGGGGACGGTGCGCGAGGACTACAGCGCGAACGGGGATGCGTGGGGGCATTTCCCGCACGACCACGCCCGGAGCCGCGCCTATCGCTGGAACGAGGACGGGCTCGGCGGCCTCTGCGATCGGCATCAGATCCTGTGTCTCGCCGTCGCGGTCTGGAACGAGCGGGACGAGATCCTGAAGGAGCGAGCGTTCGGCCTGACCGGGCCGGAGGGCAACCACGGCGAGGACGTCAAGGAGGTCTACTATTACGAGGACGCCACGCCGACCTCCAGCTACCTCCGCTACCTCTACCGGTATCCGCAGCGGAAGTTCCCCTACGACGAGCTCGTCGCCGCCGCGCGCGAGCGCGGCCTCTCCGAGGGAGAGATCGATCTGCCCGACGTCGGCGCGTTCGAGGGGGATCGTTACTTCGACGTGGTCGTCGAGTACGCGAAGCGGAGCCCGAACGACATCCTGATGGCCATCACGGTGGTGAACCGCGGCCCCGAGGCGGCGCCGATCCACGTGCTACCGCACCTCTGGTTCCGCAACACCTGGTCGTGGAGCGAGCCGCCCGGCCCGATCCCGGAGATCCGGGCCATGCAGGCCGAGCCCGGCCACGCATCGCTGCGCGCGGCGCACCCCGAGCACGGCGTGCATCACCTGTACGTCGAGGGCAATCCGGAGCTCCTGTTCACCAACAACGAGACGAACCACGAGCGGCTCCATGGCACCCCGTCGCGGACGCCGTACGTCAAGGACGCGTTCCATCACCGGGTGGTTCACGGCGACAGGGCGCGCGTGAACCCCGGGCTGAGCGGCACCAAGGCCGCGAGCTGGCACCGCTTCGAGGTGCCGCCCGGCGAGAGCAGGCGGATCCTGCTCCGGCTGGTCCCCGAGGCGGTCCAGCGGCCATTCGACCGCGCGGACGAGCTCCTCTCGACCCGGCGCAGGGAAGCGGACGAGTACTACCTCGCGGTCCAGGGCCCTGGCCTCTCCGAGGACCGTCGCGCGATCCATCGGCAGGCCGCCGCGGGGCTGTTCTGGACGATGCAGTTCTACCATTACGACGTCGACACCTGGCTCCGCGGCGATGCCCTGACGCCGCCGCCGGAGCGGCTCCGGGGCCGCAATCATCACTGGCGGCACGTCTCGGTCGCCGACGTGATCTCGATGCCCGACAAGTGGGAGTATCCGTGGTTCGCGGCCTGGGATCTCGCGTTCCACGCGCTCGCGCTGGCCTCGCTCGACGTCGACCTCGCGAAGGCCCAGCTGAAGCTGATGGTCAAGGAGTGGTACCAGCACCCGAACGGGCAGCTCCCGGCCTACGAGTGGGAGTTCTCGGACCTGAACCCCCCGGTGCACGCGTGGGCGACCTACCAGCTCTACAAGATCGAGCGGAAGCAGCGGGGCGCGGGCGACCGGGTGTTCCTGGAGCGGGTGTTCCACAAGCTCCTCATCAACTTCGCCTACTGGGTCAACAAGCTCGACGCCGAGGGGAACAACGTCTTCGAGGGCGGGTTCCTCGGCCTCGACAACATCTCGCTGTTCGATCGCAGCGAGCGGCTCCCGCCCGGGATGCGCCTTGAGCAGGCGGACGCCACCGCGTGGATGGCGATGTACTGCCTCGATCTCATGCGCATCGCGCTGGAGCTCGCGCTCGAGAACTCCGCGTACGAGGACCTGGCCAGCAAGTTCTTCGAGCACTTCTTGCGGATCGCGCACGCGCTCCACCACGCGACCGACGGTCGCCTCCCGCCCTGGTCCGAGGAGGACGGCTTCTACTTCGACATCCTCATCGCCGGCGGGGAGCCCCGACACCTCAAGATCCGCTCGGCGGTGGGGCTCATCCCGCTCTGCGCGGTGCACGTCATCACGCCGGAGGTCTACGGCAAGCTCGCGAATTTCCGGCGCCGGACCGAGTGGTTCCTCGGCAAGAACCCCGCGCTGGCGGAGGCGATCACGGTGCGTCCGGACGGCCGGCAGGTGCTCTCCGCGGTGACGCCTGGGCGCCTCGAGCGGGTGCTCGCGCACCTGTTCGACGAGGACAAGTTCCTCTCGCCGTTCGGGCCTCGCTCGCTGTCCAAGGAGCACGCGTCCGTCCCCGTCTCGCTCGGGCTCGATCGCCTCGACGCGCAGTACCGGGTCGGCTACGAGCCGGGCGAGTCGGTCACGCGCATGAAGGGGGGCAACTCCAACTGGCGGGGACCGGTCTGGTTGCCGCTCGGGTATCTGCTCTACCGCTCGCTGCTGCGGCTCGATCACGGCTTCGGCGACGTGCTCACGATCCCGCCGCTCGGCGATCACGGCCCGCGCACGCTCCGCGAGGGCGCGCACGAGATCGCGCGCCGCATGGTCTCGATCTTCGAGCGCGATCGGGAGGGGCGCCGTCCGGTGTACGGCGAGCATGTCCTCTTTCAGCGCCATCCCGAGTTCCGAGATCGCCTGTTCTTCTTCGAGTACTTCCACGGGGATACCGGCGCGGGGCTGGGCGCCTCGCACCAGACGGGCTGGACTGCGCTGGTGGGCGACCTGATCCTCCGCATGGCGCGGCAGAGCCGCTCCCGTTCGTAGTGCTCCCTACCGGATACGCGGTGCGGTGCCTCTGGTGCGGCGATCCGTGCTAGGAGGGCGCCTGTGTCGCTGGAGCTCGGCGTCTCGCTCCTCTCGCTGGCCGTCATCCTGGGCGGCTTCGCGGCGGTATTCCGTCACCGGAGCGCGAGCGCGATGTCCGCGATACGGACGTTCGCCGTCGTCGCGGCCGGCTCCATCGCGCTGCTCCACCTCTTGCCGGAGGCCATCGACGAGGTCGGCTGGCTCGCGCTGATCGCGGCGGCGGCCGGCTTCCTTGCGCCGGCGATGCTGGAGCGCATCGTGCTCGGCGAGGAAGGTGCCCACCGCGCGCCGACGACGGCGCTCGCGATGGGGTACGCGGCGGTGCTCGCGCATCAGTTCGGGGAGGGCGCGGCGATCGCGTCCCTCGCGCGGGTCGGGCTGCTCTCGGTGCCTGTGGTGCTCGCGCTTGCGGCGCACACGGTGCCGCTCGCCATGGTGGTGGCCATCCAGGTCCTCGAGGTGCGGCCGGGGGCGGGCGTCAAGCGCGCCACGAGCGTAGCGCTCGCGGGCATCGCGTTGGCCACGGTGGTGGGCGCCTTCGCGACGCGGATCGTCGACGTGGAGCGGTTCGAGGCGATCGAGCCGTGGGTGCTTGCCACGGTGGCGGGTCTCCTCATGCACGCGCTTTCGCACGAGGTGCTCGCGAGCACCCCTGCGACCGCTGTGGTCCGGGCGGGCGAGGCCCTGGGCGGCCTGCTCGGCCTGGCGCTCGCGGTGGTGGGGATCCACGAGGAGGGCTGGGTCCAGCAGATCCCGAGCTGGCTGCGGATCACCGCCTTGGTCGTCCTGGCGGGGCTCATCGTCCTTCGCAGCTACGGCCCTCGCCGCGCCCCCCCTCCGCGTTGAGCGGCTGGGCGCGGCAGTTTCCGCCCCGCGTCGAGCAGCCATCCCTGGCTGGACGGACGGAGGTCGTGGGTTGCGCGGGAGGTCTCGCCAGGCTGCCCGGCCCGGGGAGAGGGTGTTCTCCGCGTGGGGTGGGGCCCCGCCGAACTCGCCTGAGCCCTCACTCCTCCGGCGATGCCGGAGGAGTGAGGGCTATTGGGCTCAGACACGGCCCGTCCCCACCCCACGCGGAGAACACCCTCTCCCTGGGCCAACCTGAACAACCCCGCCCCCCTCGCCAGGGGCCAGGCAGTTCGGACTCCCGGCGCCCCCTCGCCGC
>NZ_JBBMOX010000001.1:0-1172500 GCF_051369805.1 Sorangium sp. So ce1036 | reverse complement strand
ACACCCTCGGCCTGTCGCTCGTGCTGTGAGCGCGCTCGGCCGGCTGCCCGCCATCGTGGCCGCGCTCGCCGCAGCCGCGCCGGCGTGCACCGGGGCGACCGCGGACGGGCGCTCGCGGGCAGCGCTGCCGCCGCTCGCGCCGGCGGCTCCGGCACCGTCCGCGCCGGCGGCTCCGGCACCGTCCGCGCCGGCGGCTCCGGCGTCGTCCACCCATGCGCGCAGCGGAGCGCCGCACACCGGCGCGCGCGTCGGCAACGACCGCTCGGCGGCGATCGGCGCGGGCGCTGCCGCAGCGCAGGCGCCCGCGCGAGCGTTTCCGACCGCCTGCTCCGCCGACGCGGGCTGCGGGTACGATCCCGCGAGCGGCCGCTGCGGGGCCGATCCCCGGCTGAACCGCCAGCCGCCCGTCACGGATCAGGGGATCGTCTGCTACTGCGATGCCGGCGCGTGCGCGCTGCTCCGGGTTCTGCCCGTGCCCTGCGAGGGAGACCACGACTGCGCCGTGGCGCGCGAGCCGCGCCCGCACCCGACCCGCGCGACCCGAGACCGACCCCACGAAAAGGGCCGCCCGTGCCGCGACTTCACGATGTCGACCACGTGCGAGCGGACCAACATCTGCACCTTGCATCGCCACGCATGCCCCGCGCGGGAGTGAGCGAGCAGGCCGCGGCGGCAGGCCTCCGGACGGGGCGCGGTGGGCCTCGCCCGGCGGGCTCGGCGGAGCGCCGGCAGGCGCGCGGCGGGCTCAGCTGAGGGCCAGCATGCGATCGATCGGCACGCGCGCGCGCTCGCGCAGCTCGGGCGTCATCTCGAGGCGGGGGGCGAGATCGCGCAGCGCGAGATAGACCTTCTCCAGCGTGTTGAGCCGCATGAACGGGCACTCGTTGCACGCGCAGGTGCCCTCCGGCGGCCCCTCGATGAACTCCTTCTGCGGCGACGCCTTGCGCATCTGGTGCACGATGCCGCTCTCCGTCGCCACGATGTACTTCCTGGCGTCGTCGGCGATGGTGTACTTGAGCAGCGCGGTCGTCGACCCGATGTAGTCGGCCATCCGCAGGATCGGCTCCTCGCACTCCGGGTGCGCGATGAGCTTCGCGTCGGGGTGGCGCTCGCGCAGCGCCACGATCCTCCGCAGGCTGAACGTCTCGTGGACGACGCAGCTGCCCTGCCACAGGCGCATCGGGCGGCCCGTCCTCTCCGAGAGCCAGCGGCCGAGGTTCCTGTCCGGCGCGAAGAGGATTTCCTGCCCTTCGGGGATCGCGCGGACGATCTTCTCCGCGTTCGACGACGTGCAGATGTAGTCGCTCTCCGCCTTCACGTCGGCGGAGCAGTTGATGTAGGAGATCGCGACCGCGCCGGGGTGCCGGGCGCGCCAGGCGCGGAAACGATCCACCGGGCAGCCGTCCGCGAGCGAGCAACCGGCCTTGAGATCCGGGACGACCACGATGCGGTCGGGGTTCAGGATCTTCGCGGTCTCCGCCATGAAATGCACGCCGGCAAAGAGGATGACGTCCGCGGTCGTCTTCTTCGCCTGCTGGGCGAGCTGCAGCGAATCACCGAGGAAGTCGGCGAGATCCTGGATATCGCTGTCCTGGTAATAGTGAGCCAGGAGGACGGCGTTCCTCTCCCGCTTCAGGCGACGGATCTCGTCGTGCAGATCCAGGCGCGGGTCGATGGGGGTGGCAGGCTCGGGTGCGACGCTCGTCATGAGTGCCTAAGGTAGGCACCGCGCCCGGCGCTGGCCAGGGCCCACGATCCGAGCTGGCGCCTGCCGCGCTCCGACCCCCGCCGCGCTCCGACCCCCGCCGCGCTCCGACCCCCGCCGCGCTCCGCCCGCGCTCCGGCCCCCCGCCGCGCTCCGCCGCGCCCCCGCGCGCGCCCCGGGCCACCACCGCGCCCCGCCCGCGCTCCGGCCCCCGCCGCGCCCCGCCGCGGCCGGCGTTGACAACGGCCGGCGTCGGTTCACGATCGGTGCCCACGGTGGGCCTGGGGGAGGCGCCCGTCGTCGCGGACGGCCACGCATGTCTCTCCTGATTCCGCTTGCCCTGCTCGCCGTGACCATCCCGCTCATCGTGGCCCTCCTGCGGGCGAATGAGCTATTTTACGTGCGCGTCGAGGGGCGTAACGTCCGGCTGCTCCGGGGCCGGCTGCCGCAGCGGCTGCTCGACGACATCACCGACGTCCTCCGCGCCGCGCCGATCGGCCGCGGCGCGGTGCGGGTCGTGGTCGAGGACCGGCGGCCCCGCGTCCATGTGGAGGGCGACATCTCCCCGGAGCAAGCCCAGCGACTCAGGAACACCGTCTCGATGTGGCCCATCGCGAAGATCCGCGCGGCCCCGAAGCGCCGCGTGGGCGCGTGATCTCTCCGCCGCAGCACCGCCACCCTAACGAGTCAGTCCCGCATGGCCGACGACAAGCCCAGAGACAAACCGCCCACCTCCAAGCTGGGGCGCCTCGCGCGCCTCGCCGGCCTCGCCCCGCGCACCCTCCCGTTCGCGATCGAGGGGGCCAAGCGCGCCCTCGGCGCGACGCGGACCGAGGAGGAGGAGGCGGAAGCGCGGCGGAAGATGACCCGGGAGGTGAAGAAGACCGCCGAGGCGATGCTGAAGACGCTCGGCGAGATGAAGGGCCTGCCGCTCAAATTCGGCCAGATGGCGAGCTACATCGACGGGCTCGCGCCGCCGGGGTACGAGGAGAAGTTCCAGTCCGCGCTGAAGAAGCTGCTCGACAAAGCGCCGCCCCTGTCGCCGGAGGCCGCGGAGCAGATGGTCACGCAGGAGCTCGGCGCCCCGCCCCACGAGGTGTTCGCGGCGTGGGGGCGCGAGCCGTTCGCCGCGGCGAGCATCGGGCAGGTGCACCGGGCCACCACGAAGGGCGGCGACCGCGTCGCCGTCAAGGTGCAGTACCCCGGCATGGACAGGGCCATCGAGAACGATCTGAAGAGCATCTCGATGCTCGAGACCATGATGGCGCCCATCGCCAGGAAGCTGCACGCGCGGCAGACCGTCGACGAGCTCCGCAGGGTCTTCCTGTCCGAGCTCGACTACGCGCGCGAGGCCGAGATGGCGGACCTGTTCCGCCGCATGAACGCCGGCGACGAGGACGTGAGCGTCCCCCGCGTGCACCACAGCCTCACCACGCGGCGGGTCATCACGCTCGAGTACGTCGACGGCATGAGCTACGCCGAGTTCTGCGAGCGCGGCAGCCAGGAGGCCAGGAACCGCGCGGGCCTGGCCATCTGGCGCTTCACGTTCCGCTCGATGCTCCGGTACGGCTGGCTCTACGCCGATCCGCACCCGGGCAACTACCGCTTCCACGAGGATGGACGGGTCACGATCCTCGACTTCGGCTGCGTGAAGCAGCTCCCGCCCGACCTCGTGGCGGGCATGAAGCGGTACATGCGCGCCGCCATGGACGCGGACTGGAAGGAGTTCGACCGGGCGTGCGTGGAGGTGCTCGGCTACGACCCCGACGACGAGAGCTGGGACCTCTACCGGAGCTACACGATGGAGCTCATGGTCCCGCTGTGCGCACACGGGACCTGGCAGTGCTCCCCGGAGAAGGCGCGTGAGACCGTGGCGTACCTGACGCGCGGCATTCGCGGGCTCGCCTTCAAGGAGGGGGAGAAGATGCCCACCATCCCCCACGTGCCGAAGATGCCGCAGGACTTCACGTTCGTGAACCGGCTGCAATGGGGGCTCGCGTCCGTGCTGGCAGGGCTCCGGACCGAGGCGGCGTTCCGGAGCACGATCGATCCCTGGGTGCGCGACGGCGTGCACCCGGTCCCCGACTGAGTCGCGGCCGGCCGCAGCCTCGACGGCGCGGGATGTGACGATGTCGCGCTCGCCGCGGCTCGCACCTTGACCTTGATCCCGCTCGCGGTGACATTCGATCGGGGCATGGACGACGAGAGGGCGGCCTGCGAAAGGCGCGTGGGGACCACCCTGCGGGGCAAGTGGACGATCGATCGCCTCCTCGGGATCGGTGGGATGGCCGCCGTCTATGCCGCGACGCACAAGATCGGGCGGCGTGAGGCGATCAAGATCCTCCACCCGGAGGTGGCGCGCTCGAAGGACCTGCGCGCCCGGTTCGAGCGGGAAGCGCAGGCGGTCAACCGCTTCCGGCACCCGGGCGTGGTCGAGATCCGCGACATCGACACGACGGATGACGGCGCCCCCTTCCTGGTGATGGAGCTCCTCGAGGGCGAGTCGCTCGCCGACCGGGTCCAGCGGCTCGGCCACGTCGAGGCGGGCGAGATGCTGCGGCTCATGGACGAGCTCCTCGACGTGCTCGGGGCGGCGCACGATCAAGGGATCATCCACCGCGATATCAAGCTCGACAACCTCTTCGTCGAGACGGGCGGGCGCCTCAAGGTGCTCGACTTCGGCATCGCCCGCATGCGCGACGGCGTGAAGACCGCGATGCGGACCCGGACCGGCGCGACGCTCGGGACCGTGTCGTACATGGCGCCCGAGCAGGTGCGCGGCATCTCGGTCGACCACCGGGCGGACCTCTTCGCCGTCGGGGCGACGATGTTCCGGCTGATCGCGAAGCGGCGCATCCACGAGGCGCGCACGGAGTCCGAGCTGCTCGTGAAGATGGCGACCATGGCGGCGCCGCCGCTCGCGAGCGTCGCGCCGGAGACGCCGCAGGGGCTGTGCGTCCTCGTGGACAGGGCGCTCGCGTTCGATCGCGAGCGGCGCTACCCGGACGCCCGCACGATGCAGGGGGACATCCGGGCGCTCCAGCGCGGGGAGGCGCCGCCGTACGCCGCCGCGCGCCTCGCGGCGGGGGACCTGCCGACGGCGGGCGCGCCGCAGCTCTCCCCCATGGTCGCGGCGGCCGCCGCCGGGCGGGATGCGCCGGCCGAGCCCCCGCCGCGACCGCCGGCCCCCTCCGCGCCGCGACGGAGCGAGATGGGCTCGGGGCCCGCGCTCGGCCCGGAGAGCGGCCTGGGCAGCAGCGGAGCGCACGCATGGGAGGCCCCCACCGTGGCGGCCCCCGGACCTCCGAACGGGAGCGCCGTGGAGGGAGCCCAGGGGGGGCCTCCGGGCACGGCGCAGGCTGGCTTCGGAGCTCCGAACGGGCCGCCATCCGCCCTGTACAACACCGGCGCAGGCCTCGCTGGAATGCAGGGCGGGCACGCCTCGCGGCCCGGCGCGAGCGCGCCCCACGGCGCCCCGGCTTCGATGCACGGCACAGGCTCGGCCTTCGGCGGCGCCCCCGCCTCGATGCACGGCGCGAGCGCGCCCCACGGCGCCCCCGCCTCGATGCACGGCGCGAGCGTGCCCCACGGCGCCCCCGCCTCGATGCACGGCGCGAGCGCGCCCCACGGCGCCCCCGCCTCGATGCACAGCACAGGCTCGGCCTTCGGCGCCCCCGCTTCGATGCACAGCACAGGCTCGGCCTTCGGCGCCCCCGCTTCGATGCACGGCGCGAGCGCGCCCCACGGCGCCCCCGCTTCGATGCACGGCACGAGCGCGCCCCACGGCGCCCCCGCTTCGATGCACGGCACGAGCGCGCCCCACGGCGCCCCCGCTTCGATGCACGGCACAGGCTCGGCCTTCGGCGCCCCCGCTTCGATGCACGGCACAGGCTCGGCCTTCGGCGCCCCCGCTTCGATGCACGGCACAGGCTCGGCCTTCGGCGCCCCCGCTTCGATGCACGGCGCGAGCGTCGCCCACGGCGAGCAAGCCGCAGCCGGGTGGGCTCCGCGCCGCGCCCAGCCCAGGCAGCCGTCAAAGCTCGTGCTCGCCCTCGCGCTCGGCGGCATGGCGCTCGTGCTCGTGACCGTCATCGCCCTGTGGATGGCGCTCGGCGATGGCTCCCGGGGCGACTCGGTGGAGCGCGATCTCCTGCCCGCGCACAGCGCGAGCGTCGGACCGACCCAGCTCGCCCCGTCGGAGGGCGACGACGGACCGCGCAGCGCGGATGACGAGCCGGCGTCGGCCCGCCCCGACGCCCCCAAGGCGGACAGCACATCGACCGTCAAGACCATCATCATCGAGTGGCCCGCGCAGCATCCACCGAAGAAGAAACGACGCGACGACTGAAGCCCCAATCGCCGGACTGAAACCCAATCGCCGAACATGGAACTCCGCCCCTTCATGGTCACGAGGACATGCCTGCGCGCAGGATCGATGCTCGTGGGGTCTGCGCTCGTGCTCACGCTCCAGGCAGCGTGCTCGGATCCGGGGCCGCCCGGCCCGGGATCGAATGCCGGGAGCGGCGGCGGCGACGGCGGCAGCGGCGGCGATGGCGGCGACGGCGGCGGCAACGGCGGCGCGCCGCACTGCAGCGCGGGCGCGGAAGAGCCGTGCTATCCCGGCCCGCCGGGCACCGAGGGCGTCGGCGTGTGCGTGGCGGGCGTGCGGAGGTGCCAGCCAGACGGGCAGAGCTTCGGCGAGTGCGAGGGCGCGGTGGTCCCCAGGCCCGAGGACTGCAGCACCACCGTGGACGACGACTGCGACGGCGCGACGAACGAGCCCGACGCCCTGTGCGTCTGCTCCCCGGGGCAGGTCGAGGCCTGTTACAGCGGCCCGGACGGGACGAACGGGGTCGGGCTCTGCGCGGCCGGGCTGCGGGCATGCGACATCTCGGGGACGTCGTGGCAGCCGTGCAACGGCGAGGTGACCCCGGCGCCGGAGACCTGCGGGGATCTGACCGACGAGGACTGCGACGGCTTCGCGTGCAGCGCGCCGCTCTGGGCCGCGCTCTTCGGGAACCCGAACCTCCAGAGCGCGACCGCCGCCGGCGTCGACGCGCGCGGAAACGTGTACATCGGCGGCACCTTCTCGGGGACCATCAACCTGGGCGGAGACACCCTGGTGAGCATCGGCACCGCCGACATGTTCGTCGCCAGCTTCGACGCCACCGGAGCCCACCGCTGGAGCACGCGGTTCGGCGGCAGCGGCGCGGAGACGCTCCACGGGCTCGCGGTGACGCCGGCGGGCGACGTCGCGATCGGCGGGACGTTCTACGGATCGTTCCAGGTCGGCGACGCGACGCTGAGCAGCGTCGGCGCGCTCGACAGCTTCGTGGCCACGCTGGACGAGGCCGGCGCCCCCCGCTGGGCGCGGCAGATCGGAGACGCCTCGGACCAGACGCTGCGCTCCGTCGCCGTGGACGCGGCAGGGAACATCGTGGTCGCAGGCTACTTCAGCGGGACGCTGCTCTGCACCGCGCCGCCGGCCACGGTCTGCGCCTCCAGCGCCGGGGGCACCGACATCTTCGTGCGAAAGTACGATCCGCGCGGCGCCGTCGTCTGGACCAGGATCTACGGGGACGACAGGCACCAGCGCGCCACCGCCGTCGCCATGGACGCCGAGGGCAACGTGCTCCTCACCGGCAGGTACGACGGCACCCTGGCCATGGGGGCCGTGCAGGTCAGGAACAACGGGCTCGCTCCCAACCTGTTCGTCGCGAAGCTCGACAGCGGAGGGAGCGCGGTCTGGCTCTCGGGTTACGGCGACACCGCGTCGCAGGAGGGCACCGGCATCGCGTCCGCCCCGTCAGGCGCGGTGCTCGTGACGGGGACCTACATGGGCTCGCTCGACCTCGGCCCGGCGGGCACGCTCCCCGCCAACCCTTCGCAAACGGCGTTCGTCGCGTCCCTCGCCCCCGACGGCGCGCCCGTATGGGCGCGGTGGTTCGCCGGCGACGGCGCGCAGGAGAGCGCGGCGATCGTCGCGGACGCGCAGGGCAACGCGGTGGTGACCGGCTCGGCGCAAGGCGTGGTCGATTTCGGCGGCGGGCCGCTCCAGAGCGGCGGCGGCTTCGACGCCTTCGTCGCGAAGCTCGATGCGCAGGGCGGGCTGCTCTGGGGGAAGCTGCTCGGCGCCGCCGGCAACCAGAAATCGAACGCGGCGGCGATCTCGCCCCAGACCGGGGCCATCCTGCTCTGCGGGACGGCCGAAGGGACCATCGACTTCGGCCTCGGCGAGCACAAGGCGAACGGCACCGACGCGTTCGCCGCGCTCCTCTCGCCGTAGCCGGTGCCGGGGGGTGGGAGGCACCCCGGCCGCCCTCAGGAGGCGTCGCGAGCGCCGGCAGGGACGAGGTCGACGCGGCCGAGCTCCTCGTTGGTCGAGGCGATGGCGGCGCGGATCGGCTCGCCGACGCCGTAGCGGCGCTCCGCGCCGATCAGCGCCTGGGCGGCGGCGTCGATCCGGTACGGGCCGCCCGGCAGCGCCTCCAGCGCGATGGTGCCCGTCGCGCCGGACTCGACCATCTGCACGACCAGGCCGAACGGCTTGATGGCCACGATGTTGCCCTCGATCTCCTCGCCGATGCGGGTGGCGAACAGGCGCGCCACGAGCATGCGGTGCCGCTCCGTCTCGGCCTTCGCCGCGCTGCGCGCGCGCGCGTTCAGGTGGTGGGCGAGCGACGCGAGCGCCTCGACGTCCGCGTGCTGATCGCGGCGACCCTGGAGGTAGCGCTTGACCACGCGGTGCACCGCGAGATCCGCGTAGCGGCGGATCGGCGAGGTGAAGTGCAGGTACAGCGGGGCGCCCAGGCCGAAATGCAGGCCGGGATCGGCCGTGTAGCGGGCGGGGCCGAGCGCCTTGCCGAGCACGGTGCGGATGGCCGGCGCGATCCCCGAGCCGCGGAACTGCGCCTCGAACGCCGCCAGGCCGCGCGGAGAGAGGCGCGGGCCGAAGCCGGCCTCGACGCCGAAGTTGTGCGCGAAGTGCTCCAGCGCCCGGACGCGCTCCTCGGTGGGCTCGTCGTGCACGCGGTAGACGCCGGGGAGCCCGCGCGCCACGAGCCAGCTCGCCACGGCCTCGTTCGCCGCCACCATCAGCCGCTCGATGAGGCGATGCGCGCCCGTGTCGGCGCGCGGGGAGACGCCGGTCGGCTCGCGCGTCTCGGCGTCGAGCGTCACGTAGGCCTCCTCGCGATCGAGCTCGACGCCGCCGCGCGCCGCGCGGACCGTCGACAGCCGCGCGGCCGCGGTGCGGAGCCAGCGCACGAGCGGCTCGACCTCCCCGGGGACGCCCGCGGAGCGGCCCGTCGTCAGGAACTCCTCGACCGCGTCGTACGTGAGGCGCGCGCGCGAGCGGATCACGCTCTCGTGGAGATCGATCGAGGTGACGCCGCCCTCGGGATCGATGCGCAGCTCGACGGTGAGCGCGAGCCGATCGACCCCCGGCAGCAGGCTCGCCGCCTCGCTGGAGATCGCGTCGGGGAGCATCGGGATGACGCGGCCGGCGAGGTAGACGCTCGTCCCGCGGGCGCGGGCCTCGAGGTCGAGCGGCGAGCCCTCCGGGACGAACGCGTCCACGTCGGCGATCGAGACGAGGACGCGGAGCGCGCCGTCGGGGCCGGCGGGCAGCACCGCGACGGCGTCGTCGATGTCCGTGGTGAGGGGCGAGTCGATCGTGACCGTGATGAGCTCGCGCAGGTCGCGCCGGCCGCGCGCGAGCTCGCGCTCGAGCGAGGCCGCCGCGGCGGACGCGCGGGACGCCTCGACGACCTCGCCCGGGAAGACGGAGCGCACGCCGTTGCGGGCGAGGCAGCGCTCGATGCCGAGATCGGCGCCCGGCGCGACGACGCGCGCCGGGGCGACCGCCGCGCCCTCGATGGCGGCCACGACCGCCGTGCCCTCGGCGAGGTCGTCGGCGCTGCCCGGCTTGAACGGCCAGTCCGTGTTGGAGACGAGGCGATCGACCCGGAGGTGCGGCCGCTTCGCGTGCATCACGACCGTCCCGAAGAGCTCGGTGCGGTCGCGATGGACGAGGGAGAGCTGCGACGCGCTGTAGCGCCCCGGCTCGGCCTCGGTGACCACCGCGTCCACGACGTCGCCGTCGAGGAGCGGGTTCAGGTCGGGCGGCGTCACGAAGGCGGTCGCCGGGGCGAGCGCAGCGCCGTTCGGCCTGCCCGACGCGCCCCCCTTCTCAGGCCAGGCCTCGATGTTCAGGAACCCGAAGCCGCGCGGGTTGACCGAGATGCGTCCACGAACCAGGGCGTGCATGGGCGCTGACGGTACGCCAGTTGCGGCAAGATTCGAGCGCCAGCAGCCCAGAAGACGTCAGGAAAGTCATCCGGCCGAGCAAAGAGAGCCCAGGGAGCGCACAGCTCCGGCAATATTCCCGTGCCGCGGACAAGGTGGGGGGCGTCGGCAACGATCCCGCGGCGCGGCCGCGTGGCAGGGCGGCAAACGTGCGCACCCCCACGGATCGGCGCCACCAGATCGGCCTATACTCGGCGCAACGTGGAAGAATCAGGGGACCTCCTCGAGCTGGCGCGCGTGATGCCGCGGGACCGCTTCGTCCGGCGGGTGACGAACCTGCTCCTCGTGGTGTCCGAGGCCAGCCTGGACAGCCAGCAGATCGCGTTCCGGACCGTCGCCGCCTCGCCGGCCGCGCACCGGAAGCCGCCGCCCCCGCCGGGACCGACGAGCGAGGTGTTCGAGATCGCCAAGGCCAAGGGCAACCCGTATCCCGATCAGATCTCTGTGGGCCGCACGCGCAACTGCGACGTCGTGCTGCGCAACCCCTCGGTGTCGAAGCTACACGCCCATTTCCGGCGCGACGCGGAGCAGCGGCTCGTGCTCATCGACAACGGCTCACAGAACGGCACCCGCGTGAACGGCAAGCTGCTCTCCGAGAACGAGCCGCAGGTGGTCGCGGTGGGCGACGTGATCCAGTTCGGCCGCCTGACGACGTCGCTGCTCGACGCGGCCCGCCTCTTCGACATCGTGCGCGAGCAGGCGCGCCTCGCCAGGGACCAGGCGAACCACTGAGCGCGCCGCAGGGGGGTGATGCCCGCCCGCGCGGCGGTCAGAACCGGGTTCCCACGGCGAGGTTCGGGAAGAGCATCGTGAACGTGCCGTGGGCCCGCTCCTCGAACACCACCTTCTTGCCCGGGGCGCAGTCGACGGTGGGGCTCGCCTCGTCGCACCGCCCGCCGACCACGTAGGTGTCGCCCGTCTCGTGCGGCGGGCCATCGACGAGGAAGAAGCCGACGCCCATGCCCGCGCTGGCGCTGAGGCGCCCGAGCTTCAGCCGGAGCCTGAGCTCCGGCATCGCGAACGGGGCGGCCGAGCGCACGGGGATCCCCCCGTTGTGCACGGCCACGCGGACGGTCCTCGTCGCATCGGACGCCGTGCCGGTCACCTCGTCTCGGGTCTCGGCGAGCACCACGCCGAGGCCGAGCGCGGCGCCGACGTCGAGCCATGAAAAGAGCCCGTGACGGTAGCTGCCGCCGACCATCACCGTCACACCGGCCATCTGGAGCTCGTCGCGCATCGCGTACGTGACGGGGAGCCTGTCCGGGCCCCCGCCCGGCGCCGCGAACGAGGTCTCCACGGATCGCTCGAGCCCCGTATGCAGATGCAGGTACCCGGCCGTGAGCTCGATGGCAGCGCCGACAGGGAACTCGTAGCTGCCGCGCACGCCGGCGAGGACGCCGGCAGGGGGCGAGCCGCTGGAGCAGCGATAGCGATCACAGCTCAGCTCGGCCCCGCTGTGGAGCGACGAGGCAGACGCGTGGCCGACGAGCGCCTCCAGCCAGAAGACCCCGATCTTCCGCCCCCAGCGCGGGTGGGCCTCGTCGATGGCGAGCGGCAGGACGAACTCGCCCGTCGTCGTCCGATCGACGGTCGAGCGCATCGTGCGCGGGAAATACCCCGGCTCGTGCGCCTCGAAGGTGTGGCGCCCGAGCGGCAGCGCCCCGCGCCACTGGCCCTTGCCGACGGGGACGCCGTTGATGGTCAGGTCCGCGGTGAGCGGCCGGGCGACGACGCGGAGCTCCTGTCCGAGAGGGCCCGCCTCGACCGTCGCGACGGCGACCTGCCCCGCGATGACGCTCACCTCGCGCGGCGCGGAGCCGAGATCGGCCTTGCGCACCGAGTAGAAGTGCGGGCCCGGCGCGAGCGCTCCCTCCCACGGGAGCTGCCCGATGAGCGCGCCGTCGACGTAGAGATCGGCCCCGACGAGCCGGTCGTCCTCGATCCTCAGCCGGCCCGTGCTGGCGAGCGGCTCCAGCTTGGCGTCCACCGAGAGGGTCTCCGCGACCCGGACGGAGAGGATCCTCTCGAACGTGCGCCAGCCGTCCTTGAGCACGCGGAGCGTGTGATCCCCGGGGAGCAGCCGGATCGGCCCGGCGAGGGGGAGCCGGCCGCGCGGCCTGCCGTCGATGAGCACCAGGCCGTCGACGTTCGACGAGACGACGACGTTGCCGATGCGCGCCCGGAGCCGGGTGATCGTGGACGCGACGCCCCTGCGCTCCGCATCGCCGAGCTCGGCGCGGAGCTCCGTGAGCAGCACCTCGTAGAGCTCGAGCGCCTCGTCGTAGCGCCCGAGCTGCTCGAGGCAGTACGCGGCGTTGAGGGTGTTGGGCACCGAGGCGACCAGCTGGCGCGAGCTCAGGTAGAGCTCGAGCGCGCGCTGGTGATCGCCGATCTTGCGCAGCTCGTTCCCCTTCTGGAAGAGCTCCTTGGCCCGGGCGAGCGCCTCGTCCGCCGGCGACCCGGGCGCCGCGGACGAGGCGGCGGGCGGCTCGGGCGCCGCGGACGATGCGGCGGGCGGACCGGACGACGCGGCGGGCGGACCGGGTGGTTCGCCATGGGCTTTCGCGGTCTGCGCGCGGGCCAGGGGCGCGAGCGCCGCAACCCCCGCGACGAGCAGGCTCGCCGTGACGGCGAGCCGTGGGAGGCGCGGCCGCTGGCTCACCACCGATCGACCGGCATCACCGCGGTCGGGGCCGGCTCGACCGACGGCGCCTCGGCGGAGGGGGCAGGCGCGCCGCCCGCAGGACCGCCCGCGGGAGACGAGCCGCGCGGAGCGAGGCGCGTCCGTTCGCGTCGAGGGACAGGCCCGGCGGCCAGGGTCGAGGGCGCCGGCGCGAGCGGCTGGAGCTCGATGCGCTCGGGGTGGACCGTGCCGTCGCTCAGCATGAACACCGTCGCCTTCGTGATCGCGCCGCCGCGGCTCACCTCGACCTCGAACATGTCGCCGGGCCGGCCCGTCAGATCGAGCCGGCCGTCGCTCACGTCGCGCGCCGCACCGTTGACCCGCGCCGTCGCTTCCTTCGGGAGCGCCACGCTCGCCGTGAAGGGCGCGGCTGGCCGGGGCGCAGCCGGCGGCGCGGATGCAGCCGGCGCGGACGCGGCCGACGGCGCAGACGCGGCGGACGGCGCGGGCGCGGCGGACGGCGCGGGCGCGGCGGGCCCGCGCTGGGCGACGGCCGCCGCGGGCTCGCCCTCGCCCGTCGCGCCGCGCAGGGCGAGGCCCGCGGCGAGCGCGGCGAGCGCGGCCACCGTGACGGCCGCGCCGACGAGGCGCCTCCGCCCGCCGCCGCCGGGCGGCTGCGACGCCGTGAACGAGCTGCCGCCGATCGAGCGCTCGTCCCCGTCGACCGAACGAGAGCCCCTGGACTCGCGGCGCAGCTCGGACATCGGCGTGGCGCGGGCGCGCCGCTCCGCGTCGATGCCGCGCAGCAGGTCCAGCGTGACGACCTCGGTGCCGTCGGCGTGCGGCGCGAGCGCGGCGATCATCTCCTCCATGCTCTGCCAGCGCTCGGCCGGATCCCTGCGGAGGCCGCGGTGCACGACCGCCGCGAGGCCCGGATCGATCCACGGCGCCGCCTCGCCGAGCGGCGGCACGCGCTCGGTGCAGATCGAGAGCAGGAGCTCGGCCAGCGAGGCGCTCGGATCCCACGGGCAGCTCCCGCAGAGCGCCTGGTAGAGCGAGACGGAGAGGCTCCAGATGTCCGAGCGGTGATCGACGTCCTTCGCCATCTTCACCTGCTCGGGCGACATGTAGATCGGCGACCCGAGCACCCCGCCGGCGCGCGTGAGCTCGTGCGATACGCCGTCCCCCGTGCGCTTCGCGATGCCGAAGTCGCAGACCTTGACCACGAGCCTGCGATCGCTCGACGAGGGCGGGCGGAGGGAGCTCGGCGGGCGGCGGGTGGACGGCGGCGGGACGATCGAGCCCGGGATGCGCTGGCCGGGCTGGAGCGCGGCGCCCGAGGCGCGGCCGGACGGGGGCGCCACCGAGACCGGCGCGCGGTGGACCGCGCCCTCGAACGGCGCGTGCAGGAAGAGGTTCGCCGGCTTGATGTCGCGGTGCACGATCCCCGCGGCGTGCGCCGCCGCGAGCCCGCGCGCCGCCTGGATGAACACGCGCACGACCGGCGCGGGCTCCAGCGGCCCGCGCATCCTGAGGAGCTTGGCGAGATCGGCGCCGTGGAGCAGCTCCATGATGATGAACGGGGTCGCGAGCGTGAGATCCGTCCCGAGCTCGAACGTCTTCACCACGTGCGGGCTGTGGACCGCGGTCACCGCGCGCGCCTCGCGGATGAAGCGCCGCACGGCGTGGTCGTCCTGCCCGACGGCGCTCCGGAAGATGACCTTGGCCGCGACGCGCCGTCCGTCGGGCGACTCCGCCTCGTAGACGGCGCCCATCCCGCCGCGCCCGAGGAGGCGGCGCACCGCGTACCGGCCGCCGAGCTCGCGGCCGACGAGCGGATCGGTCTCGGCGTCGGCGCGCTCCGCGATGAGCTCGCGCAGCTCGGGATCGAGCGGCCTCAGCATGTCGATCGCGATCCGCTCCTCGCCGTCGCAGGCCGCGCGCAGCGCCTCGGCGAACGCCTCGATCGACGGGTAGCGGCGCTGCACGTCGCTGTGCAGCGCGAGCGAGAGCGCGGCCGCGAGGCGCGCCTCGATCCACGGGGCGCGGTCCTGGATCGACGGGAGCTGCGCCACGGACGACCTCGCGTCCGCGCCGGTGTCGTCCGGGCCGAGGTCGGCGGTGTCGGGCGTGACGTCGAGCTCGGCCCACGGCGAGGCGCCGCAGAGCATCTCGTAGAGCGTCGCCGCCAGGCCGAACACGTCGCCGCGGACGTCCGCCGCGGGATCGCTCGGCCCCGACGCCTCCCGCTCGTGACCGCCGCTCCTCGCCTTGCCCGGATCCGAGGCGGCCGTGTCGTGGTCCTTCGAGAGCCCGAAGCCGAAGACGCGGACCAGGACCTCCCCGTCCGGGAGGTGCTCCAGGAAGAGGCGCGGCGGCCGGACATCGCGGTAGATCAGCCCCGCCGCGTGGACCGCCGAGAGGCCCGCGGCGGCCTGGAGCGCGATCCGCACGGCGATGTCCGGCGAGAGCGGCCCCGTCTCCGCGAGCAGGGCGCCGACGTCGGAGCCCTCGAGCATCGGCATCACGAGATAGGCCAGATCGCGCTCGAGATCGTGGCCCGCGTCGATGATCGGGACGACATGAGGGTTGTCGATCTTCGACGTGACGCTCGCCTCGCGGCTGAGCCGCGACAGGGTGTCCTCGGAGACCACCTCGGGCCGCAGGACCTTCAGCGCGACGCGGCGACCGGACGGGCCCAGGGCCTCGAACACGACGCCGTGCCCCTGCGCGGAGAGGACGCGAACGAGCCGGTATCCACCGGTGAGCGCGCTCCCCACGAGCGTCGTCGGATCCACCAGACGAGCTGTCCGGCCCATGACCTCGAGCATACGACGGCCCATCGCGCCCCACAAAGCACGAGGTATCACGCGACATCGTAATCGTAGGCGCGCCGCGTCGCGCGGGCCGCATCAGCCGATGACAGGCCGCAAGACGCCGTGACGGGCCGCGGCGAGCCGCATGAGCACAGGGCGCCTGCCATCCACCCACAGCGACGTCACGGCCGGATCGGCCGCAGCGACGCCGCGGCCGGGCCGGCAGGCCCCGGAGCGGCGCCGCGGCGGAGGCGGGGCAGCGCGCTCGCGCTCCCCGGGGCCCGGACTCCCCCCACGCGGGCTCGCGCCGTGCCCCGAGCGCAGGCCGGCGGAGCGCGGTCGCGCGGCGGGCTCGTCGACTTCCATGTGGGAACGACGACCGCAGATGGCGCGGTATTCGGCCCTCCGGAGACTCGGTATGTCTGCCGGACGATGAGCGATTTGTCTTGCCCACTGGCGAGCCGCGACACTAGATTCGCATCATCGGATTCACCGCCGCTCGATCAGGATCCGAGCAGGACTGGTTGTTCTCACCGGCGCACATCGATGTGCGCCTCCCCCGCCGGGGGACATGGAGGCACCTTGACCCTGCGATGCTTCGAGCGGGTGCTCGTCGCGCTGGCGACGGCTGTCGTTCTCACGCTCCTCCTCGCGCGCGCGGCGCACGCCAGGAGGTGCTCTGACGTCGATGAGCGCCTCGCGGAGACGCTCGCCCGACACGGGTTCACGGGAGCGATCGAGTCGACGCTGGAGGAGCGGCTCGGGCGGAGGCTCGACCGCAAGCTGGCGAGGCTCGGGCGGGAGCTGTTCTACGACAGCATCCTCGGCCTGAACGACGACAACTCGTGCGCCGGGTGCCACTCGCCGACGGCGGGCTTCGCCGACACGCAATCGATCTCCATCGGTATCGAGAGCAACGGCGTCGTGGGGCCGCGCCGCGCCGGCCCGCGCAACCAGCGCCGCGCCCCCACCGTCATGAACACGGCCTTCTATCCCACGCTGATGTGGAACTCGCGGTTCTTCGCCGCGTCCGGCGACCCGTTCGACAACCGCCTCGGGTTCTCGTTCACGTCGCCCGAGGGGATGTCGCTCTCCTCCTTGCCGCACCTGCTCGTCGCGCAGGCGTTCATCCCGCCGACCGAGATCACGGAGATGACCGGATACGAGGCGCCGTCGTCGCACGACCTCGTGCGGGAGGAGGTCGCGGCGCGCGTGAACGCAGTGGAGGCGTACCGCCGGAGGTTCGCGAGGAGCTTCCGCGCGGTGAAGCGGGGGGGCGACATCACCTACGAGATGATCGCGACCGCCATCGCGGAGTTCGAGATGTCGCTGACGTTCGCCGACGCGCCCATCGACAGGTTCGCCCGGGGCCGGAGGAGCGCGATGACGCTCGAGCAGAAGCGCGGCGCGCTGCTCTTCTTCGGCGAGGCCGGGTGCGTCGGCTGCCACGCGGTCTCGGGGGCGTCCAACGAGATGTTCAGCGATTTCAAGCAGCACGCCATCGGCGTCCCGCAGATCGTCCCGACCGACGATCCGGCGCTCTCGAACGTCGTCTTCGACGGCCCGAACGCCGATGAGGACTTCGGGCTGGAGCAGGTCACGGGCGACCCGGCGGATCGGTACAAGTTCAGGACATCGCCCCTGCGCAACGTCGCCCTTCAGCCGACGTTCTTCCACAACGGCTCGTTCACGTCGCTGGAGGGCGCCATCCGCCACCACCTCGACGTCCGCGCGTCGGCGCTCGCGTACACGAACGACCACCTCGCCCCGGACCTGCAGGGCGAGATGGGCCCGCTCGCCCCGGTCCTCGACGCCGTGGACCCGCTGCTGAAGAGGCCGATCCGGCTCACCGAGCGGGAGATCCGCTGGCTGGTCGCCTTCGTCGGCGAGGCGCTGCTCGACCCGCGCGCCACCCCGGAGCGGCTCTCGGCGCTCATCCCGGACGAGCTCCCGAGCGGGCGCGAGCTCCACGACTTCGAGTAGCCGCGCGCGGGCGCTCGGCCGCGCCCCGCGGCGCGCCGGATCCGCCTGCGAGGTGCGCTCAGCCGCGCGAGAGGCAGCTCCTCAGCGACTCGAGCTGGATGCTGCACTCCTCCTCGAACTGCGCGGGGTCGCAGGTGTCCTCGGCGTGGTTGCGGCACTCGAGGTACGACTCGTGCGCGTCGACGCAGCCCGCCTCCTCGGCGGCCTCCGTCTCCGCGTCGCAGGTCTCGAGGCAGCCCTCCTCGCCCCCGGACGCCCCCGGACACTCGGCGACGCGCTCGCAGAGCTCAGGGCACCCCTCCTCGCCATGACCGCTGCTGCAGCCCGCGCCGGAGAGGGCCAGCACGCCGGAGAGGGCCAGCATGGCGAGCGCGCAGCGCGCCGTCGTTCGAAGTACCTTCATGGCGCCAGCGTACCATGGGAGCCGCGCCGCCGCGCCCGGGAGCGCGGGTCAGGGCAGGAGCCGGGAGACAAGGCTCCATTTCGCCGAGCGACCGGACTTCATGGCGAGTATCGTGGTCACGCCGATCACGCCCGCGGTGAGCACGATGTTGAGCGGGCCCATGACGTTCAGGACCCGCTGCAGCCCGGCGGCCTTGGCCGGCGTCCGCGGCGACGGCGCGTCGCCGCTGCGGACGGGCACGGCGAGATCGGGGGCCTGCTCGCTCATCTCCCGTCCGCTCACCATGTTCACGACGCTCGTCGCGACGGTGGCGCCGAGCAGGACGTCCTTCAGCCGCACCAGGTTGCGGGTCTCCTCGTCGATCGAACGCCCCGAGATCAGCGCCCGCCCGAGGAACCAAGTGAGCGCGGCGGTGCCGAGCGAGATCGCGTTGACGACGTTGTACCGCTGCCAGGCCTCGGCGAGCACCTTGCCGCGCTCGTCCTCGGAATGGATATCCTTGACCGCCCGGTGCAATGCCAGCCTCCCGAAGAGCGGGCCGCCGAACCCCGCGGCCAGACCGAGCTCATGTAGTACCCATGCAGACGTGGAGAGAGTAGCCATGTTGTCGCACCTCGCGGCGACGCCCCAAGCAAGATCGTGCCCAGCGCAGGGCCGGGCGCCGTGATCCAGGCCGTCGCAGCCGCGCCGGCTGAGCCGAGGGCGATGGCCTCAGACGCGCGCCCTCGCCTGGTGTGACCGCGGCCCGCGTCGTGCCTGTCACGCGCACGGAGCCCGCAGAGCCCGTGGAGCCCGCAGACCGGACCACGGCGTGCGCGACCAGGATACGCGAGGGAGTGGAGCATCATGGAACAGAACGGCGCAGCGAGGCGCGCCGGGCTGGCGGGGCCATCCGGCGCCTGGATCGAACGCGCGCGCTCCGCATGGCGCGTGTCGTGGCCGCCATGCGCGCCGCCCCGAGGGCGCGGTTCTCGAACGAGCTCCTGGGCTACCTCTCGGTCTTCACGATCTCCACGGGCGCCGCCCTGCTGTGCGTCCTCGATATCGTCCTGAAGCAGCCGGTCGCGGTCGATTTCAGGTCGTTCTATACCGCCTTCCTCGCGGCCGGCCGGGGCCTGGACGTCTATGACGTCGAGGTCCTCGAGGCGATCGCCTCGGAGCTGCGCCTCCCCGACGGGCCGACGTTTCCCTATCTGTATCCGCCGTTCTTCGCCTATGCGTTTCAATGGCTCGCCCGCCTGCGCCCGGAGGTCGCCCAGGCGGTCTGGTCGAGCGCGGCCGTGGTGAGCTTCGGTGTCGCCGCGACGCTCGCGGTCGCGGCCATCCGCCGCGCGTCGCGGGGCTCGCCCGGCGCCGACCGCGCGCCCGCGGTCCCCGCCGCCCTGATCGCGCATGTCGCGCTCCTCGCGTGGGCGCTCAACCTCCGCCACAACCTGGCGATGGGGCAGGTCAACCCCCTGGTCCTCGCGTTCCTCTGCGCCGCGCTCGCGCTGTCCCTCTCCGGCAAAGACGCCCTCGCGGGGCTCGCCCTCGCCGTCGCCGCGGGGATCAAGATCACGCCCGTCCTGCTCGCGATCCCCTGGGTCCTGGAGCGGCGCCGCCGCGCGCTCGCGGGGCTCGCCGCCGGGCTCGGCGCGCTCGTCCTCGTCAGCCTGCCGCTCGGCGCCGCGCCGGCGTGGATCGAGTTCTCGCGCCGGCTGCCGCGCATGTCGCACGGCGATACGATACCGGGGCTCTTCAACCCGGGCACGACGCCGAACTTCTCGCTCGCCGGCTTCTACACGCGGCTCTTCGCGTCGAACACCGCCGCCGTGAAGGTCGCGTCGGTGATCACCGTCCTGCTCCTCCTCGGCGGCGCGCTCGCGCTGGGCGGCCGCGCCGCGTCGCCGTCCTGCTCGCTGCGGCGGCTCCTGCCGCTGCTCGTCACCATGGTCGTGGCGAGCCCGTTCACCTACGTGCACCACGCGCTCTACGTCTTCCCCGCCGCGCTCTTCGCGCTCGGTCGCGCGACCGAGCAGGAGCGACGGGCCGAGGTGGGCGTGATCCTCGGCCTGCTCTCGCTCGCCACCATCGATTTCCCGTACGTCTATGAGCGGTTCAAGGCGCCTCTGCCGCCGCTCCTGCTCTCGGTGAACCTGTATGTGCTGCTCGCGCTCTACGCGCTCGGCATGCGCATGCTCTGGCGCGAGCGGCGCGAGGCAGGGGCCGTGCCCGGAGCGCTCGCGCCGGCCCGCGGCGGCGAGGCGCACGACCGGCCAGCCCACGGCGCCGCCGCGCAGCGCTCAGCGCCCGGGGAGGAGCGCGCGGCGCGGCGCCCCGCTCACGTCGAGAGGTGATCCGCGCCGGCGCCCAGGAGGCCCCTCCCGGAGGTGCCGCTGCGCTCGCCTTCGGTGGGTGAAGGGCGCGAGGCCAGGAGCGCTGCGGCGGCGGGGCGGATCACGTCGGCGACGGCCTGCTGCCGGAGCCGCTGGAGCTCGCTCCGGGGGAGGAACCCGTGGGCGGACGACGGGAGATCGCCGCCCGAGCCGGCCGGCGGGAGGGCGCACGCCGGCTCGAGCGAGCGCGCGAAGGTCTCGGCGACGCGATCGCGCAGGGCCGGGCCGCCCGCGGCGAGGGCCCAGCGGACGAAGGCCCACGCGAGCTCCGCATGGCGCGCCTCGTCCCGGGCAATCGACTGGAGCGCCATGCGCAGCGCCGGCAGCTCCGCCGCCTGGGCCTCGACCTGGGCCTCGATGGCGGAGAGGGTCTCCCCCACGCACCCCTCGACGACGGTGGCGAGGGTGAGCGCCTCGAGCGAGTCGACGCCGTCGAGCGCGCCGTGCAGGGGCAGCGGGCCCACGCCGACCGGCTCACCCGCGCAGGTCGAGGCGATCGCCAGCGCGAGGCGAGCGTGCCTCACCTCGTCGGCGGCCGCGCGGTGCGCCGCCTCGAGCAGCTGGGGCGGCGCGCCCTGCGCCATGAGCCCGAGCGCGAAGCGGCCGAAGGACGCCACGGAGGCGTGCTCGTTCCGGCCGCGCTCGGCCCAGCGCGCGGCGAGCGCCCGGCGCTGGGCGGGCGGGAGCGCGCTCAGGTCGGCGCCCGCGAGCGCGCGCTCGAAGCGCCGCCACGCGGACTGCGACCAGGCGCTCGGGGCGCGCTCGAGCGGCGCGAGGCGCGGCTCGCCCCCGATCAGGAGCGGGCGACCCTCGCAGCCGATGGAGCCCACGAGGTAGCAGCAGCTCGCCGGATCCGAGGCCGCGCGGTTCGCGTAGGGGCCCTGAGGCTCCTCGCAGCGGCATATTCCCGAGCCGCCGGGCGGCAGATCCGAGAGGTGCGGCGCAGCCTCGGACGCCTCGGGACAGGCGCCGTCGACGGGCGCAGCGCAGTACACCTCGAAGCAGCACTGGCCGTAATAAAGGCCGTCGTTGTGATCCGGCCCGACGCAGGTCGGATCGGGATAGGGATCGAGCGATGTCGTGGGCTCGCCCGAGCTGGAGCCGGAGTCGATCTGCGGGCCACAGCCGGAGGCCAGGGCGAGGCTCGCGCCGCACTGGGAGGCGACCAGGATACGGAGCAGGATGGTGCGCATGAGGCGTGAGAGAGCAAAGCACGTACCGAGAGGACACAGGCGCTCCTGGCGCCAGGGCCCTCTCACCGTGCCAGCCTGTGCCAGCGCTCCGGCGATCTCCGCCATGCACGAGCGCCCGAGAGCAGCACGCCGCCCCCCTGGCGCCGCCGCGCGGGCACGGTCACGGTGAGGCGGTATGCGGCTCGTGCTCGACAGCTCCGTGCTCATCGCCGCCATGAGGCCCGCCGAGCCCGGGCACCCGAGCGCGTCCGCGTTCCTCGAGCGCCTGCGCGCGGCCGTGGCCTCGGGCGCGGCGCGCGCGCTCGCCCCGCCCGAGCTGTGGCTGGAGGTGCACGTGGCCGAGCAGCGGCTCCTCCTGTCGCGGCGCGGCGCGCCCGCGGCCAGGGGCACGAGCGCGCTCGGCGACCTCGCGGTCGAGCTGGTCGCGCCCGCGGACGAGCGCGCCATCGCGGAGTTCCTCGGGCTGCTCACGAGGCGCATGCGGGGGCGCAGGCCGTTCGCGAACGCCACCGATCTCGTGTACCTGTGGGCGGCCCACCGCGCGGACGCGACCGTGGTGACGCTCGATGAAGGGCTCGTCAGGTACCACGGCGTCGTCTGCGACGTGACGCGGCCGCAGCACGTCCGGTTCGGGTGACGCGGCGCCCCCGGGCGGCACAGGGCGCGCGGACCTGGTGGCGCCGAGCACCGCCGACTGACGGTCTCGGCGCAATGTTACGCTGGACGCGGTCGCGCTTGTCGGGTCGAGCGGGCGCGACTATTCCTGAGCGGTGCAGCGGAGCGCGCGAACGCTCGCAGAACCGAGCTCCGCGCCGAGGCGTATGCGGACAACATCGCTCTTTTCGCCCGTCCCGGCGGTGAGCCTCGCCCTGCTGGCGATGCTGGCCGCGCCCGAGGCCCACGCGCGCCGCAACGGGATGGCGGTGGACGGGTGCAACGGCTGCCACAACGGCGGCGCGGAGCCGGATATCACCATCGACCTCAACCCCGCTCGCCCCGCGCCCGGCGAGGCGGCGACGGTGCGGGTGCTCATCGAGGCCGTGAACGGCGGTGTCGGGGGGCTCTACCTCCGCGCCGAGACAGGCCAGCTCGCGACGATCAACGGTCAGGGCACGAGGCTGATCGACGCGCACCAGCTCGTGCACGACGCGCCGAAGCGGGCGAGCGGCGGCGCCGTCAGCTTCGAGGCGCGGTGGATCGCGCCGGCCACGCCGGGCGGGGCGGTCCTCAAGGTGTGGGGCCTCTCGGCCAACGGCGACGGCGGCTCGCGCGGAGACGGCCCGTCGGCCGCCCAGCTCACGTTCGCGTTCGGGTGTGACGGGACCACCTATTATCTGGACCGCGACGGAGACGGACACGGCGACTCCACCACGACCACGCTCGCTTGCAGCCAGCCGCCCGAGTACGCGGCCCAAGGCGGCGACTGCGACGACTACAGGGGCCATGTCCACCCCGGCGCCGACGAGGTCTGCAACGAGATCGACGACGACTGCGACGGGCAGGTCGACGAGGAGCTCGAGGTGACCACGCACTACGAGGACTCCGACGGCGACGGGTACGGGTCGTTCTTCGGCGCGACGGTCATGGCAAAGTGCCCCCCCGACGGGTTCGCGCCGAGCGCGAACGACTGCGACGACAGGGCCCCGCGCGTCCATCCGGACGCGGACGAGACATGCAATCTGATCGACGACGACTGCGACGGGCGCGCGGACGAGGGCGTGCGCCCGGTGTGCGGGATCGGGCTCTGCGCGCGCGAGGCCTCCACGTGCGACCCTGCTTCCTGCGTGCCCGGCGAGCCGAGCGCCGAGGTGTGCAACGCCCTCGACGACGACTGCGACGGCGAGATCGATGAGGACGCCGACGTCTGCGCGCCCGGTCAGGTCTGCAGCGACGGCCGCTGCGTCGGTGAGGGCACCGCTCCCCCGGTGACGACCTCGGCGAGCTCGGGCGCGTCGGTGAGCACCGGCACCGCGGGCAGCGCGGGGGCCGCGGGCTCGGGCGGCGGTGCGCCGGCGCCCGGGACCCCGCCGGAGCCGGGCGGGTCTCACGGCGGCGGTTGCGCCATCGATCCCGAGGGCGCGTCGCCGTGGCCGCTGCTCGCCGTGCTGTCGCCGCTCGCCCTGGCCGCGCGGCGCCGCTCCCGGAGGGCGGGCGCCTTGCGGACCCCGTGTCCCTGATCCTGAATGGGGGCATGCTCTACCGCCGTTTCGGTCGCACCGAGATCAAGATGCCGGTCCTCTCGTGTGGAGGCATGCGCTACCAGCACTCCTGGACCGACAAGGACGACATCCCCGCCGAGGGCCAGCGCAACGTGGAGGCGTGCATCGCCCGGGCGCTCGAGCTCGGAATCAACCACATCGAGACCGCGCGGGGATATGGCACGAGCGAAGAGCAGCTCGGTCGTATCCTGCCGAAGCTCCCGCGCGAGCGGATCATCGTCCAGACGAAGGTCAGCCCGGACGCGGATCCCAGGAAGTTCCTCGAGACGTTCGAGCGCTCGATGGAGCGCCTTCGCCTCGACCACGTCGACCTGTTCGCGATCCACGGCGTGAACGACGCGACGCGCCTCGAGTGGTCCGTCCGCAAAGGGGGCTGCCTCGACGCCGCGCTCGAGCTGAAGCGGCAGGGCCGGGTGCGCGCGGTGGGGTTCTCGACGCACGGGCCGCTCCGCGTGATCCTGGCCATGATCGAGGACGGCCGCTTCGATTACGTCAACCTGCACTGGTATTACGTGAACCAGCTCGCCTGGCCGGCCATCCAGGCCGCCACCGCGCGCGACATGGGGGTCTTCATCATCAGCCCCACCGACAAGGGCGGGAGGCTTCACGAGCCGAGCGACAAGCTCGCTCGCCTGTGCGCGCCGCTCTCGCCGATCGTGTTCAACGACCTGTTCTGCCTCGCGCGCCCGGAGGTCCACACGATCAGCATCGGGGCGGCGCGCCCGTCCGACTTCGACGAGCACATGAAGGTCCTGCCGCTCCTCGCCGACGAGCGCGCCGCGCGGGGCGCGCTCGAGCCGATCGCGCGCAGGCTCGACGAGGAGCTCGTGCGCGTGCTCGGCCGCGAGTGGATCGAGACGTGGCAAGTCGGCCTGCCCGAGTGGGAGTCCGTCCCCGGGCACGTCAATGTCCGGGAGATCCTGCGGCTGTACAACCTCGCCAGGGCGCTCGACATGACGGCCTACGGCAAGGCGCGATACAACCTCCTCGGCAACGGCGATCACTGGTTCCCCGGAAACCGCGCCGATCGGGTGCAGGAGCTCGACCTCGCGAGCGCCCTCGCGCGATCGCCGCAGCGCCACCGCATCCCCGGCGTGCTCGCGGAGGCGCACGCGCTGCTCGCGGGCGAGGAGGTGAGGCGCCTCGGCAAGCACTGAGAGCGCCTCCGGCGCTTTCGAGCGGCGCGGCGGGGCGCTATGTACGGGGCCGCACCCATGCCCATCCCCTCACGCCTCGCCTCCGAGCACGTCGCGACCTCGTATCCCCTCACCCCGCTCTCCTGGGAGGTCGGGTTCACCGCGGATCCCGCCGCCCCCCCGCGGAGCTCGTCCCCGCCGAGGTCCCGGGCGCGGTGCAGCGAACAAGCCGCCCGTGAGCTACGGGTGGGACTGGCACCCTCGGCTCATCCCGTGCGGGATCTGGCAGGAGACCGGCGTTCAGCTCCGCCCGGCGTGCCACTTCCGCGCGGTGGATTTCCGTTATCGCCTGTCCGACGACCTGACCACGGCCGACCTCGACGTGCGGACCGAGACGAGCGACCCCGCCGCGGCGCGCGCCGCCTGGCGGCTCCTGGACCCCGACGGGGAGGAGGTCGTGTCGAGCGCGACGCCGGAGGCGCGGCTCACGGGCGTCCGGCTCTGGTGGCCGAGCGGCGAGGGCGAGCCGGCGCTGTACACGCTCGAGGTCCTGCTCGGCGGCGAGCGCGCGCACACGCGCAAGGTGGGCCTTCGCCGGGTGCGGCTCGTGATGCACGAGGGCGCGTGGGACGAGCCGGCGCAATTCCCGAAGAGCCGGAGCCGGCCGCCGGTGACGCTCGAGGTCAACGGACGGACGATCTTCGCGCGCGGGTCGAACTGGGTTTGCCCGGAGATCTTCCCCGGCGTCATCGATGAAAGCGTGTATCGGCCGCTGCTCGAGCTCGCGCGCGACGCGCACTTCAACCTGCTCCGCACCTGGGGCGGCGCGATCGTCAACAAGGAGGCGTTCTACGCGATCTGCGACGAGCTCGGGCTCATGGTCTGGACCGAGTTCCACCTCGCGTGCAACCTGTACGAGGGGGAGCCGAACTACCTCCGCGTCCTGGAGCAGGAGGCGGAGAGCATCATCCGGCGCGTGCGGCAGCACCCGTCGCTCGCGCTCTGGTGCGGGGGCAACGAGCTCTTCAACGTCTGGTCCGGCATGACCGATCAGTCGTTGCCGCTGCGCCTGCTCAACGAGATGACCTACGAGCTCGATCGGGACACGCCGTTCATCCCGACCGCGCCGATCGACGGCATGGGGCACGGCGACTACCGCGTTCGCGACGAGCACGGCCGGGAGCCCCACCAGATCTTCGCGTCGGCGAGCAACACGGCTTCTTCCGAGTTCGGCTGTCCCGGCCCCTCGGACGTGGACTACCTGAAGACGTTCATCCCCGAGGCCGAGCTCTTCCCGCCGCGGCGGGGCACGGCGTGGGAGGCGCACCACGGCTTCGGCGCCTGGAACATGGATCCGGGGAGCTGGCTGTGTCAGGCCACCATCGAGCGCTACTTCGGCCCGGCGCGCTCGCCAGCGCCCGGGCGCCGAAGTTCGGCTGGAAGCGCGGGGAGGAGCTCCGCGCCGACCTGTTCCTCCTGAACGACGCGCCGGAGGGCGTCGCCGCGGGCGCGGTCGAGGCCCGCGTCGTCCACGCGGGGGGCGCGGTGACGCTCGTGCGCTGGAGCTTCCCGGACCTCCCGCCGCGGCGCAACGCGAAGGGGCCCACGCTCTCGTTCGTGCTCCCGAGGTTCGAGGGGAGCACCTTCCGGCTCGAGCTCCGCGTCGAGGGCCGCCCGGCGCTCGACTCGAGCTACACGTTCGCATACGCGGACGTGGCCGAGCGGCGAAAGCCGGCGCCCGGCGAGCGGTTCCTGAACGGGTGGGCGCGGCGCGCGGTCCGAGCTCCCAGCGTTCGCGCCGATAGCAGTCGGCGATCCTCCGGAAGGCCTCATCGACGGAGCCGGCCTCGCGACATCACATGCTCTTGCCGTCGATCCGCGTGACCGTCAGCGCGTCGAGATCGACGTCGTCCAGACAGCGGACGTTGATCGCGCACATCTCGCTCCCGTTCGGCGCCGTTCCCCGCGCGAACGAGCGGATGCCGCAGACCGAGCAGAACATGTGGTGGATTATCTTCTTGTTGAACTGATAGTCCGTGAGGACGTCTCCCCCCTGCTGCAGCGCGAACTGCTCGGCCGGCGCGAAGGTCAGGAGCGTGCCCGTCTTCGCGCAGATCGAGCAGTTGCACGACATGACCGGAGCGCTCAGGTCCGCCTTGACCTCGAACCGGACCTTCCCGCAATGACAACCACCCGTGTACGTCTTGAGCTCAGCCATGCGCTCAGGATGCCACGGCGCCCGACCGCGAGGGGAGAGAAGGCGCCGCGGCCCGGCGGCGAGCCCGGCCCCTCGCCGGGTCGGCCCGGTCGAGCCCGTCCACGCCCCCGCCGGCATCGCGAGGACCCCCGCCGGCATCGACGAATTCGAGAGCAAGCCCCGGAGTGCGGCGCTCTTCGCGGGGGTTAAGCTCGCCTCGTGCCCCGCAAGAACCGCCGGAAGGAGGCAGACCTCATGTCGGGAAAGACCCATGCGCTCGCCGCCGCGGTGGAGCGCGACCCTCGCTGGGCAGCCGTGATCGCCCGCGACGCGAGCGCCGATGGACAGTTCTTCTACTCGGTCAGGACGACGGGCGTGTACTGCCGTCCGTCGTGCGGCGCGCGCCCGGCGCGGCCCGAGAACGTCGCGTTTCACCCGACCGCGGCCGCCGCGGAGCGGGCGGGCTTTCGCCCGTGCATGCGCTGCAAGCCGGACCAGCCCCCTCTGGCCGAGCGCCAGGCGGCCCTGGTCGCCGACCTGTGCCGGCGCATCGAGCAGAGCGACGAGGCGCCGAGCCTCGAGGAGCTCTCGCGCCACGCCGGGCTGAGCGCCTACCACACGCATCGCCTCTTCAAGGCCGTGACCGGGGTGACCCCCAGGGCGTACGCGGCGGCGCACCGCGCGCGGCGCGTCCGGGCCGAGCTCGAGCAGCGCGGCACCGTGACGGGGGCGATCTACGCGGCGGGATACGGCTCGAGCGGCCGCTTCTACGAGAGGTCGAACCAGGTGCTCGGCATGACCCCGACGAGGTACCGCGACGGAGGCGCGGACATGGATATCCGGTTCGCCATCGGGGAGTGCTCTCTCGGCGCCATCCTGGTCGCCGCGACCGCGCGCGGCGTGTGCGCCATCCTGCTCGGCGACGACCCGGAAGAGCTCGTGCACGACCTGGAGCGCCGGTTCCCCAGGGCCCGCCTGATCGGCGCCGATCCCGGGTTCGAGCGGCTCGTCGCGGAGGTGGTCGGCCTCGTGGAGAGCCCCCGCGCGCCCGTCGAGCTGCCGCTCGACGTCCGCGGCACGGCGTTCCAGCAGCGCGTCTGGCAGGCCCTGCGGGACATCCCCGCCGGGACGACCGCGAGCTACGCGGAGATCGCCGGCGCCATCGGCGCGCCCAGGGCGGTCCGGGCCGTGGCGAAGGCGTGCGCGGCCAACGCGCTGGCCGTGGCGATCCCCTGCCATCGCGTCGTGCGGACCGACGGGGACCTCTCGGGCTACCGCTGGGGCGTCGAGCGCAAGCGCGCGCTGCTCGATCGGGAGATGGACGCTTGAGCGCACCTCGCGAGGTCGTCTCCGTCGCGCGCCGCGTGGACGAGCGGGTGGGGAGCGGGTCGGGCTACTCCCCCGGCTCCTCTTCCCCGAGCCGGTCGAGCTCGCCCCAGAGCTCGTCCAGATCGAGCGCCAGCCCCTCACACCCCGGCACCGCCTCGACGCGCCCGCCCGCGGCGGCCTGCGCCCACACGTAGCGCCCATCCGGGCCGAGCTCGTAGATCTCCAGCATCCTCGTCGCCGGATCGAGCAGCCAGTACCAGCGCACGCCGAAGGCCGCGTAGTCGCGCAGCTTCTCGATGCGGTCGCGGTGGACGTCGCGCGGCCGCGGCGAGACCACCTCGACCATCACGTCCGGCGGGCGCCGCATGGGGCCGCGACGCGGCGGGGGCCGCTGCCCCGGCAGCACCATGGAGACGTCCGGCTTGCGCCCGGTGCCCTTGCGGAGGAGGTACTTGAGCTCCGAGCCGGCCACGAAGCCGCCGCGGGACGCCGCCCAGGTGCCGAGCACCCGGAGGAGCCACATCACGGCGGTCTCGTGGATCCAGTCCGCCACCTCTTCCTCCACGAGCACGCCCCCGACGAGCTCGCCCGGCTCGTCCTCGGACAGGTCGAGCCAGGCCTCGTCGCTGAGGCCGCCCGGGGTGTCCAGCGCAATGGCGGCGTCGCCCATGACGGGGAGGATAGCACGACTAGGCCTGCTCCGGCGCCGCCGCCCCCGGCGGCGCGGCCGGCTCGGCCTTCTTCCGGTTCTTCCTCCGGCTCTCCATCCACGCCCTGCGCGCCTCGACCCACTTCGCGATGTCCTTCGCCAGCCACCCGCCCTTCTGCCGCGCCACGATCTCCCGCAAGAGCAGCGCGGCGCGGCCGTGGCCGATGCGCATCGCGAACAGGTCGTCCATCACGACCTTCGCCCACCGCGTGCGGCGCACCGAGTCGAGGTGATCGACGAGCTGCTCGACCCGGAGCAGGACCTTCGTCCCGAGCCCCGTCTTGCCGGTCACCACGAGCGCCGCCGTCTTCTCCTTCTCCAGCGCCTCGAGCCGGCGGACGGCCCCCTCGAGCAGGTTCGCGTGCTCCGCCCACTCGGCGCCGCCTTGGTCCCGCGCCGCGCGCACCGCCGCGAGCGCCTCGCGGCAGTCGAGGAGGCCGAAATCCGAGTACGCGAGGAAGAACGTCAGGACCTCGCGCCGCGCCGAGGCGTTGCTCTGCATCCTCTGGATCGCGCTCCGCACCCGGTCCACCGAGAGCCAGCGGTACACGAAGTCGAGCCCGGTTCCCTTGATGTTCTGCGAGCCCATCAGCCGCGCATCGAACCCCGGCGGCACCTCGCGCGTGATGAAGTCGATCACCTTGTCGCCCTTGACGTCGGCGTCCCAGAGCACCGCGATGCGATCCAGGAAGAGCTCCCGGAACGCCGCCCGGAACGCCTGGTTCGCCTCCGCGTCCGCCCCCCGCGACAGCGCCGCCTCCACCTCGGCGCGCGCCTTGTCGCGCCGGGCCAGCCGCCGCGCGAGCCGGGCCGCGTGGTGCGCGATGTCCGCGCGGAGGTCGTCCGCCCCCGCGGGCGGCGCGTGCGCCTCCAGCGCGCGCTTCACCGCCGCCTCGATCGCCTCGGGCTCGCCCTTCTTCCCCGCGATCTCGGGGCCGCCAACGATCGCCGCGGCCGCCTCCTCGTCGAGCGGCAGCGCGCGCAGCATCCGGGCGAGATCGTCCTCGAACGCGCCCGGCCGCGCGGGGACGCCCACCTTCTTCATCTGCTCGTCGAACCGCTCGAGCGCGCGCTCCTTGCCCCCGTCGCCCGTGATGATCAGGTCCCGGAGCCGCAGGTCGAGCCCCTCGGTGATGAACTGCATCATCCCGCCGAGGTTCGTGTTGATCAGCACCACGTGGTCGACCCCGATGTCCTCGACGAGGATCTGCGCGAACACGCGCGACCGCGCGACCCGGTCCGCGCGGTTGTTCACCACCATCACCGTCGCCTTGCCCGGCGTCGCGTCGACGTCGTGCTTGTCGAACGCGAGCCGCGTCCAGTTCGACATGAACCCCGCGCGCTCGTTGGCGCTCATCCCGTTCGAGAACGTGAGGCTCCGCCCCCGGTACTGCACCGTCGGGTAGGTCTTCAGGACGCCGAGGTCGAGGATCACGTGGTCGGCGATCTCGACCAGCGCGAACTCGCGATCGACGCCGAAGTGGTCCGCGAGCGCGAGGACCAGCGCCACGTTGCGCGGGTGCTCCTGGTACGGGAGCCGCTCCAGGAGGTCGACCGGGAGCAGGTCCGCGTCGATGGGCGGGATCGCGACGAGGTTCGTCCCCCTCCGCTGCGCCGCGTCCTTGAGGAGCGGGAGCATCTGCTCCTCGGTCGTGAACGACAGCCCGTCCGTCGGCATGAAGCGCGCGATCACCCGCGCGACGTCCTCGCCCCCCGGGCCCTGGATGTCCTCGTGATCCGGGTAGGCGTTGGTCAGCGTCGTGATCTCGTCGCGCATCCACTCGGAGCAGAGCGTGTCGACGAACAGCGGCTGGAGCGCCATGCACTCCCACAGGAACACCTGCGCGCGCAGGTTCCTGCCGGCGGCCAGGATGTTGCGCTGCTCCCAGATCGTCGCCTTGTCGTACGGGCGGTAGATGAAGATCTCCTGCGCCGGCATGTCGCGCATGGCGTGGATGAACATCGCCTCGCAGCCGGTGGTCTTGACGACGACGTCGTACCGGAGCGCGTGGAAGAGCGCGGCCTTGAGCCGCTCCGAGCCGCTCTTGCCCCGCGTCCCCCAGCCGCCGATCGTGAGCGGGATGCCCCGCCGCGCGCGCTCGATCTGCGTCATGACCCACGCGGCCCGCAGGATCATGTACGCGAGGACGAGCCACGCGACCCACGCGAGCTGCGTCGGGACGTTGCCCGCCGGCGACACGAGGTACGAGAAGAAGCTGTCGAGCCAGACGGGCACCGACGGGCCCGTGAGCCAGTCGCGGCCGAGCTGCAGCGCCGAGGGCAGCCCCACGCTGAGGTACTTGCTCGGCAGGTGCGGCTCGATGGCGTACGGGCGGCCGTCGATCTCGCCGCCGGTGTCGCCGAGCGAGATGGTGAAGCCGAGCTCGCCGGCCATGAGCGTGAAGCGCCGCTGCTCGGCGGGCTCCTGCGCGACGAGCGCGCGCATGCGGGCCTGCGCGTAGCGGTCGTAGCGCAGCGTGAGCAGGGCGCGGGCGCGCAGGCGGTGGGGCAGCGCGGCCGGCGCCCGCACCGTGACCGTGCCGCGCGCCGTGATGAGGCGGATCTCGCGCCGGGTCAGGCTGGCGGCGGCGAGCAGGTCGTCGACGCGCGGGACGAACGGCCCCCAGCCGCCGACCGGCGGGTAGACGTGGCGCTCGCCCGGCACGCGCGTGGGCGTGACCTCGGCCATGCCGACCGGCGGCGCGACGAGCTCGCCCGCGAACCGGCGGCCGCTCGTGTGGATCCAGCCCTTGCGCTTGTCCGGCATGGGCGTGCGGAGCTCGTGCACGAGGCGCCAGAGGCGGAAGCCGCGCGGCTCGCCGCGCGTGAGCACGTAGCGGCCCTTCGCCCGGCGCCGGAGCGCGTACGTCATGTCGCCGCGCGAGGCGACCGCGAGGGCGCGCTCGACGTCGCGCGGCTCCGCGTCGGGCGGGAGCTCGACCGGCACGCTCTCGCCCTCGAGCAGCTCGGCGGCCGCGGCGACGAGGGTGTGGCGGATGTGATCGGCGACCGGGCGGCTCTCGACCTCGAGCAGCCGGAGCACGGCGGCCGCCTCGTCGGACAGGTCCGGCGCGAGCGCCGGGCGGCTCGCGAACGCGGCGAGCAGCTCGACGAAGGCGGCGTGGGGGAGCGGGGCGTACGGCCCGGCGGAGAGCGTGCGGACCGCCTCGAGGGCCGCGCGGCACGCGAGCGGCGGGGCGGCGTCGGAGAGGGTGCGCCGGACGGCGCGCTCGGCGAACGGGGCGGCGTCCACGTGGTCGGTCGCGTACCGGGAGAGCTCCCGCAGGGCGTGGCCGCGGACGCGAGGCGACGCGTCGCCCTCGGCGAGCTCGGCGACGGCCGCGAGCGCCTCGGCGCCGCCGAGCGCGAGGAGCTGGCGCACGAGCTCCTGGCGGACGTGCTCGCTCGGGTCGTCGCGGGCAAGGAGCGCGATCGCGAGCGGGTCCGCCGCCGCGGCGCGGGACCTCTTCGCGCTGACGTGCGGCACGCTGAGCCGCGGCGCCGAGTCGGGCGCGTGCTCCTCGGGCGGCCCAGGGTCCTCGGCGTCGCCGACGCCGCCGTCGATGGGGATCACGGGGGCGGAGGGCCGGGCGGCCGCGCCGAGGAGGCGCAGGGCGTTGCGGCGGAGGATGGGGCCGTCCCTGTCCTCGGGGTCGCGCGCGCGGAGGCGCTCGGCGAGGAGGGAGAACGCCTCGTCCGGGAAGACGAGGACGCCGATCTCGAGGGCGGCGATCTGCACCCAGCGGGACGCGCCGACCCCGCGCGACCACGCGAGCACCGAGCGGGCGGCGTCGAGCCCGAGGTGGCCGAGCCGCTCGCGCGCCGGGAGGCGGTGCAGGAGGGCGACGGCGGCGAGCAGGGCGGCCCGGCGGACGGGCGCGGGGCGGCTCGGCTCCGCGTGCGCGACGGCGAGCCGGAGGACGCCGCCGTCGCGGGCGACGTGCAGCGCGTCGACGGGGTCGAGCTGCCGCGCGAGGTGGGTGAGGGCGTGGTAGGCGACCTCGATCTCGTCGATGCGGTCGGCGATGGCGGTGGCGAAGCGCTCCTGGGCCGCCTCGAGGTCGAGGTTCCTGCCGAGCGCGGCGAGGTCGCCGGTCTGCTCGAGGCGCGCGGCGAGCCAGCCGAGCAGGGGGAGGCCGTCGCTCTTCCGGCGCTCCCGCGACCCGACGCGGAGCTGCCGGGCGAGGAGCTCGCGCCGCTCGGCGGGCGTGGCGGCCGACTGGTAGGCGACCACGAGCGCGGACTCGGTGCTGCGCAGCCGGTCGACCTCGGCGACCGCGCCGTCGGCGCACCGGGCGAGCGCGGCGAGGAGCGCGGGCATCGGGTGCTCCTCGTCGCCCAGGTCGGCGACGACGCGCGTGACGACGACGTCGATGGCGCGCGGGCGCAGGCGCACCTCGATCGGCGGGAGGCTGTCCTCGATCACCTCCGCGATCGGCCGCGGCGCGGCCGTGAAGGGGTCGATCGGATCGCTCGGGCTCACGGCGCCTCCGTGCGACGGGCGCGGGGGAGATCGCGCAGGGGGCGGCCGGGCGGCGAGGAGCGAGGGGCACCGTACGGCGAGACCATCGGCGGACGAGCAGCGTACACCGGCGCGCGGAGCTGTCGCGAGCTTGCGCGCGGCGCGGGCCCCGGCGCGGGCGCGGCGGGTGGCGTTGGACGGATGGGCGGCCGAGGCGACCGGCGGGAGGAAAGCCCGGGCGTACGCCGGCCCGGGACGCGCCCGGGGCGGACATGCGACACTGACGTCGACGGCGCGAACCCCGCCGGCGCCATCGAGGTGTCCCCGTGCATCCCCTCCTCCTCGCGCTTCGCGCCGCCCTCGCCGCGGCCCCGGTCGCCTCCAGCGCTCCCCCGGATCCGTGGCATGCGTGGCTCCTCGTGGCGCTCGCGCGGCAGGTCGAGCGGCAGCGCTGGCTGATGCGGGTCCGGCACGAGCGCCTCGACACGGACACCTTCGAGGGCGAGGTCCCGGGCATGCCGGGATGGACGTTTCTCTTCCACGGCGACGGCCTCTGCCTGACCGCCCCCGACGGCGAGGCGATCGACGTCGACGACCACGGCGACGGCGGTCTCACGATCGATCCTTACTTCTTCGCCCGGCGCATCCTGAGCCTCCCTCGCCCCGCGCTCCCCGAGCGACGCCTGCGCGCGTTCCTCCCCACCGCCGACGCCATGGTCGCCGCGATCCGCGAGCTCACCGAGGAAGGGCTGCTCATCCCCGGCGCGCACGGGCACGTCTTCCGCGTCGCCCGCGAGCTCGAGGCGGACGCCGAGGCGCTCGCCGCGATCGACCTCTCCGACGCGGCGCTCCGCGCGCGGTGGGCGGAGCACCTCGGCGACCACGAGCTGCTCGCCCGCGAGCGGCCCTCGGCGGCCGCCGAGGCGCGGGCCGCGGCGCAGCGCGAGGCGTACAGGCGGTACCTGCTCGCGCGGATCGCCGACAGGGCGACGGCGCGCGCGTTCCTCGATCCCCTCGAGGCGGTGCTCACGCCGGCGGAGCTCGTCGACGCGTGCGCAGGGTTGATCGACGCCGCGGTGGACGCGACCGCGGGGCACGCGATCGAGCGGCTCGAGGCGCACCCGGATTACCCCGTCTGCCCGGCGGTGAGCCGGCTGCTCGCGCGCGCGGATCCGGCGCAGCACCACCCCTACGCCGTGCACGCCGCCGCCCGGTACCTGCTGCGGCGCGGGATCGAGCGCGAGCGCGCCGTCGAGGTGGCGCTGGCGTTCGCGCGCGTCAGGGTCGTCAAGGGCTACCGGGGCAACCCGTTCCTCGGCGAGCTCGCCCTGCTGCTCCTCGAGCACGCGCCGCAGCACGCGCTCGCCGCGCTCCGCCGGGCGCTGCGGTCGAGCACGCCCGTCGTCCAGAAGGACGTCGCCGCGGCGCTCGCGGCGCTGGGCCAGCCGTGGTGCCTGCGCGAGCTCCTGCTCGCGCTGGACGAGGCGAGGACCTTCGGGGCCTCCGCCGCGGTGCGGGCTGCGCTCTCGTGGATGGGGTCGGACGAGGCGCGCGCGGCGGTGGCGCGCTGGACGCAGACCCACGTCCTGCGGGCGACGAGGGGCCCCGGCCACGGCCAGGAAGAGGTCCTGGAGGCCAACGCCGGGCAGTCCCTCGCGGCCGAGATCGACGAGCGCCAGCCCTGGGCCGACGCGGTCCGACCGGGGATCGATCCGGATTTCGATCGCGTGGTGTGGGCATGAGCCCGAGGGAGCGGGCTCAGAGGCTGGTCGGGGTGTACTCGAACGTCGGCGCGGCGAACATCGTCGTCCCCTCGATCGGGGTCGAGACCAGGTTGCCGGCCAGGAGCTTCAGCTCGAACATCAGCCCGAGCGAGCTGCGGAGCTTGTCGGGGCTCCCGTTGAAGGTGGTGTGCAGCGCCCGGAGCAGGTTCGTGTATCCATAGTTGAACTGCTCGGCGAGGTAGCGCGCCCTGCTCCCCGGCGCGTAGTCGACCGTCTTGGCGTTGGGGTAGAGATCCCAGATCCCCGCCGGGTCGAGCGGCACCGGCGGGCCCGAATACGAGTAGCCGGACGGCTCCGACGGGTCGGCCACGAGCCTGCGCGCATAGACGATCTGCGCGAACCGGTAATAGTGCGCGAGGCCCCTGCCCGGCTCCTTCGGCGACGTGCTCGTGCCCTCCCCCTCCTGGATGATCACCGTCAGCCCCTTGTCGGCGTCGCTCACGGTCCGGATGGGGAAGAGCAGATCCGGCGGGAACCAGGTGTTGTCCACGACCTGTCGGCCCGGGTCGCCCGTGAAGATGCCCTGCCCGAGCTCGTGGATCTTGTCGATGATCGCCTTGTAGAAATCGCCGATGGTGGCGTACCCCGGCGAGGGCGGCGCGGGCGTGGGCGTGGCCGCGTGGAGCCGCGGCGCCTTGACCGGGATGTGGAGCTTCATCTCCGGCTCCTCGATGACCATGAAGGTGTTGTAGACGAGGCCTCGCGTCAGCTTCTCGAGCCCCACGGTCAGCCCCTCGTGGACGCCCATCGGGAGCGGCCCCGGGAACACCGGGATGAAGCCCGGATGCTCGATCTCCGGGGCCCCGCCGATGGCATTCAGCACGTTGGCGGCGATGGTCATGTGGAGCATCTCCTGGACCACCACCGACTGGAGGATCTGGGCCGCCTCGGCGTTCTGGCCCTGCTTGATCGAGTAGAGCGCCGTGAGGTACGCCGGAATCGTCGCGTGCTCGAGCTCGACGGCCCTCTGGAGGGCCTCCCGCAGATCCGCGACGTCGGCCGTGGCGCGGATCTTCTCGACGATCTCATTTCTGATCTTCAGCATCTTCTTCCCCTTCGCAGCGTGTCGTCCGTGCCCAGGTCACTTCACGCGCGGGCCGCCGATCGTGCTCATGAGCTTGCCCGCGAACCGCGCCTTGCCGGCGTCCATCGTGGCGGCGTCGGCCCGGGCCTGCGCGGCGTCGCTCGCCTTCACCTGCGCCTTCACCTGCGCCCTCGCCGACACCCTGGCCGGCGCCGCGGGCCGGGCCGCCGCGGCCGCGTCGAGCAGCGCGTCGCCCTCCCGCTCGACCTTCTCCAGCCACTTCACGATCATCTTCCGCTTCGGCTCCGACAGGTCCCGCGTCACCGGCATGTAGTTCGGGTCCCCGACATCGAGGGAGAAGGCGAGCTTGAGGATCCGGGCGTGACGCTTCACGTCCCTCGGATTGGAGAGGTCCACGATCCCCTTGCTCATGAGCGGATAGAGGTTCCCGTACTGGGTGAAGATCGGCTCGACGTCCTTCCAGGTCGGGTCGGCCGGCACCTCGAAGGCGTCGCGCACGTGCAGCACGATGTACTCGAACGGCTGGCGCGCCACGTTGCTCTGGCCGGGGTAGCGGTAGGCGACCAGGTAGATCTGGCCGTCGAGGTACCTCCGCGGGTTGCCTGGCGAGCTCGCGGTGATGCGGAGCTCGGCCTTGCCCTCGTGCGAGGTCTCGACGGCGCTCGGCAGCCTCAGCGTGTCCGTCGGCACGCCGATGTCCGGGATCTTCGCCTTGGGAGGGTTGGGGTCCCCCGGCGGCCCACCGCCCTGGTCGGGGACGCCGCCCGACTGCGCGATCTGGATGACGGCGCCGCCGAGCGGCGCGCCATAGCGGGCGGCATAGACGGTCGCGGACGTCTCGCCGGCCCCGTCGACGCGGTGCACCGCCGGCTCGGCGCAGACCAGGAGGCCGTCCTCGCTCTCGCGGATGGCCACGACGCCATGGCCGAGATCGAAGCCCGTGGCGCCCGGGTTGAACGCGGTCTTGCTCACGAGGGCGAGCGGATGGCTCTTCAGCAGGGCGACCTGATCGGGCGTGAGCGCGGCGGTGAAGACGCCGCCGCTCTCGTACAGCCAGCAGGCTCTCTGGTGCTCGTCGACCTTGCGATAAGGAATCTCGGCCAGCTCCTCGAAGGTCTTCGGGGTGACCGGGGTGTTCTCCTGCAGCTTCGGGTCGCGCAGGATGCCCACGCTCAGGGCGCCGATGTCGCTCGGGGTGCCAGCGTCGTCGGTGGTCTGGAGCGCGTTCGAGAGATCGAGGAAGAGCGTCCCGGATTTCTCGTCCACGAGACCCGAGAAATAGGTGATTCCATTCCACGAGGTGAAGCTGCTGCCCGCAGGGGTGAAGCGCCGCCCGAGCACGAAGGACGAGGGCTCGCCCGGCAGATACGGCCCGATCACGCCCACGACCGTGCCGAGCGTGAAGCGCGGCTGGCTCGCGTCGTCGTTGAAGCCGAAGGTCACCATCCGGATGGAGAGCCGGTCGCCGGCCGTGGCGGCGCGGAGCTCGCGGAGGAAGCGGCTCGACTCCGCGCCATCGGTCCAGGTCACCCCCTCCAGCACCGACTGGAAGGTGGACGAGGCGGCGCGGTCGCCCCCTGCGTTCACGTTGCGGTTGAACCACAGGTCCCGAAACGCGTGGGGCTCGTAGCGGCCCCCGAAGGAGGCCACGCCCCGGTCGTCGGTGAGCCGCACGTCGAAGCCCCACAGCGCGGAGGCGAGCTGCCACTGGGGATCGATGTCGACGATCTTGCCGCTCGTCCGATCGTTCGAGCCGCCCACCAGCATGCCGATCACCGGGTCCTTGGCCGGATCGTCGGTGAAGGAGCCGTCCTCGTACCAGACGCCCGTGACGCGGCAATCGAGCAGCCGGAATGCGCCCGATCCCATCGGGTTCCACCAGCCGTTCATGGAGCTGCCGTCCCGGAGCTCCTGAAAGGACGATTCGAACGTCGCGTTGTCGAAATGGCGGACGTCATTGTTGACCGTCGACACGTCCGCCTGAAACGTACCGGAGAACGCCAATCTGATCCGGTTCAAGAAGCTCATGAAATCTCCTCGTCGAGGATGGGCATTCGCCGCAGCCGCCCCGCCGGATCGACGCGCCACACAAGCATCATGCCGGGCGCGAACGCTGCGCGATGCAATGTCAGGGGAGGACTCGGAACCCGGCCGAGGATAACAGGGCGCGGCGTCGAGGTGTCAACGATCGCCCGCCCTGGGCAACGCGGATGGCGCGCGACGCCAGCGCTGCTGGAGCGAGATCCTCGATGGGCGAACACGGGGTGCGGCCAAGCGGGCTCAGAATTCTCGAGGCGGGTGGTCCTGGGCGCCCGGGCCGATGCGCGCGAGACTGGCCCCCCTGCGCCCCCGCCACGAGCCGCTCCGCGCTCGTTTCGTGAGCCTGGCCGAGGCGCGAGCGCCCCCGTCTCAGGGAGCGCCCGCCGCGAACGTGTCGCAATCCTCGATGCGCCCGCCCTTCATGCCGCGCTTGAACCAGGCGACCCGCTGCGCCGACGAGCCGTGCGTCCACGTCTCCGGGTTGACCTTGCCGGTCGCGCTCTTCTGCAGCCGGTCGTCCCCGATCGCGGACGCGGCCATCAGCGCCTCCTCCACGTCGCCCGACTCGAGCAGATCGCGCTTCGCGGTGGAGTGGGCCCACACGCCCGCGAAGCAGTCCGCCTGGAGCTCCATCCGCACGGAGAGCGCGTTCTCCTCGCCGGGGCGCGCCCGTTGCTGCTGGCGCACGCGCCGCTCGACGCCGAGCACGGTCTGCACGTGATGGCCGATCTCGTGGGCGAGCACGTACGCCTGGGCAAAATCGCCGGGCGCGCCGAACCGGGCCTTGAGCTCGCGATAGAAGCCGAGATCGATGTACGCCTTCCGGTCGGCAGGGCAATAGAACGGGCCCATCGCCGCCTCGCCGAAGCCGCAGCCCGATCTCACGGAGTCGGTGAACACCACGAGCTTCGCCTCCGGATAGGTCTGCCCCTTCCGGCGGAGCTCCTGCGCCCACACGGCCTGGGCGTCGTCGAGGACGAAGTGCACGAAGTCGACGAGCCGGTCCTCCTCGGGCGAGCTCGCCCGCTCGGTCTGCGCGCCGGGGAGCCCGACCCCCTCGCCGCCCAGCTGGCCGAGGAAGTCCCGCCCGAAGACGAGCGAGAGCGCGAGCAGGATCAGCGTCCCGCCGAGGCCGAGCTTCGCCCCGCCGGACACGCCGCGACGATCTTCGAGGTTCCCACTGCGTTTGCCGCCCGGGGTCCAGCGCATGGCCCGCGCAGCGTAGCGTGGGCGCCTCCTCGGGCGCCACCTTGGCTTCCCGTCAGGACACCATGCATCGCGCGCGCCCCTCGGTGAGGCGCGCGGGAGCCCCTCGAGGCCGGCGGCGGTGCGAGCCCTCGACCGTCGCCCGCTTGCCGCCTCCGGGAGCCGGTGGGATCCTGCGCGCCATGACGAGCACAACGCACCTCGCCCGCGCGCTCGGGCTCGCGCTCGCTGCCCTCGCCCTCGCCGCCGGCTGCGACAAGCCCGCGGGCGCCCCCGGAGGGCCCGCCGAAAAGCCCGCCGCCGCGGGCACGCTCGATCCGGGCGACGCCGGGCCGCTCAAGCCGGGCGACGCCGCGCCGGACGTCACCTTCAAGCTCCACGACGGCAAGGAGGTGAAGCTCTCGAGCCTGCGGGGCAAGCAGGTGCTCGTTTACTTCTATCCGAAGGACGACACGCCCGGCTGTACGATCCAGGCCAAGGGCCTGCGCGACGGCTGGGCCGACCTCCAGGGCGCAGGGGTCGAGGTGTACGGCGTCTCGACCCAGGGCGCGCAGAGCCACGCGGACTTCATCGCCAAGTACGAGCTCCCGTTCCCGCTCGTGGTCGACGAGGACGGCGCGGTCGCCAGGGCGTTCCACGTGCCGCTGCGCGGCGATTTCGCCTCCCGCCAGTCGTTCCTCGTCGGCAAGGACGGCACGATCAAGCAGGTCTGGCTGGAGGTGGATCCGAAGGAGCACGCGGCCGCGATCCTCGATGCGGCGAAGAGCTGAGCGCCCCCGGGTACATCGTTCGAGAAGTAGCTCCCCCCGCGCCCGGCCCGGCCGGTCGAGAGCACGAGGCGGATCAGGCCGAGGACGTCGTCGATTCGCCGGGCGGGCTGCTCGCCCCCGCGCGCGGCTTCGGCTCGGGGGGCGCCCGCCGCGGCGCCCAGAGCGGGTAATCGATGCCCGCGAGGCGATTGATGACGATCGCCTGGATCGTGAGCAGGACGACCCCGCCGAGGAGCACCAGGAGCGCCGGCGGCCGCGCCAGGATGCCCAGCGAGACGATGAGCGTCGTGGCGCCCGCCGGCGGGTGGGGGGCGCGGGCGAGCACCATCAGCCCGGCCGTGAGGCCGAGCGAGAGCGCCGCGGCGACGGCGCGCGGGACCGTCACGCCGGCGGCGGTCGCCGGGCCAGCGTGCGTCAGCCCCGTGACGAGCAGGCTGAGGTAACCGGCCGCGACGCCGATGCAGTGCCCGAAGATCGTGTTGCGCGGCGCGGCCGAGGCCGCCGTGGGCGTGTAGAAGAACAGGAACGCGGTCGGCCCGAGCGACGGAAAGACGAAGGGCGACCTGGTCACGGCGGCGAGGACCGCCATCAGGCCGATGCTCACGAACCCGTTCACGAAGCTGAAGACGGCGAGCACCGGCACCTGGGAATAGCGCTGCAGCAGCCAGGGGAGCCGGAAGCGCGCGAAGAGGCCGCGCACCACGTCCGTCATCTCGCTGCCGAGCGGGCGCCGCGGCGAGATCGGGCCGTGACCGCGCCCGGCGCCCCACGGCTCCTCCGGCGCTCGATTCGATCCCATGCGTCTCTCGGTCATGCCTCTGCTCCTCGTGAGCGGGCCGCGCCGCGGGCGCGCCGGCCACAGGCTCAGCGCGGCCGCGCGCGGGCCTCGCCTGCCCCCGGATCGCGCCGGAGGAAGAACGCCACCACCTCGGCGAGCTCATCGCGCGCGGCCACGAGGAGCACCGTCGCGCCGCCCTCGACGATCGAGGAGCCGCGCGGCCCCTCGACGCCGCCGTCCGGGCGGTAGAGCGCGGCGAAGACGCACGAGGCGGGGAAGCCGGCGCTGCTCGCGATGACGCTCACGGTGCGGCCCGCGACCGCCGAGTCGGCGGGGACGTCGAGCTCGAACGCGACCGCCTCGCCGGTGCCGAGCACCATCGCGTGACGCACCGCCGGGTGCTCGATGGCCGTCGCCATCGCGCCGATGAAGACGTCGATCTCGGACAGGATCCGGTGGACGCCCGCGCGGACATAGACGCTCCGGTAATCCGGGTCGCGCATGCGCACCATCACGCGCTTGGCGCCCGCGGCCTGGGCCAGGAGCGCGACCGCGAGGTTGTCGGCGTCGCGGCGGAGCATGGCGACCACCACGTCGGCGCGCCCGACCTCCGCCTCCTTGAGCAGCCCGGCGTCGGTCGCGTCCCCCACGAGCGACACCAGGCCGCTCCGCTCGAAGGCGCTGTTGGCGATCGACTCGTCGCGATCGACGATGGTCACGTCGTGACCCGTGGCCGCGAGGTGGACCGCGACGCTCAGCCCTGCGCGCCCGGCGCCCGCGATGAGAACGCGCATGTCAGCCGCCTCCCTCGTGCGTGTGGAGCTTCACCATCTCGTGATCGATCTCGTTCGCGTGGGCGTCGGCCGTCTCGGCGGCGATGAGCCCCCGCCTCGCCGCGTCGAGCACCGCCGCCTTCTGCGCCGAGAGCAGCGCGATGTCCGTGAGGTGGTCCCTGGCCTGCTCGCCCTGGGGCGAGTGGAGCGCCGCCTCCGCCCCGATCACCTGGCGCTGGAACGCCGCCCGTCGCTCCGCGTGCTCCTTGCGGGACACGAGGCCCGAGGCGAGCAGCTCGTCGAGCTCCGCCTGGCCGCGCCGCGCGGCGATCAGCGTCGCCTTCGCGGCGTCGAGCGTGGGATCGGCCGCCGGGGTCGCGACCCCGAGGAGCCTGAGCAGCCGCGCGAACGGCAGCGCTTGCGCGACGAGGGTGACGAAGGTCACGCCGAAGACGATCGTGATCAGGCGGTCCCGGTACGCCATGTCGCGCGGGAGGCTGAGGACCGCCGCCATCGAGAGCGCGCCCTTGATGTTGCCGACCAGCATCACGTGCTGCCAGCGGAGCGGCACGACCTCCTGCGTCATGGCCCGCAGCACGCCGAAGCAGCCGTAGACGGCCACCGCCCGGCCCGCGTGCAGCGCGATGAGCGCGAGGCCGATGGAAGCCGCCTCGCGCACGAGCATCTCCGCCTGGATCTGCATGCCGACCAGCAGGAAGAGCAGCACGTTCAGCGCGAAGCCGCTCGTCTCCCAGAAGCCCTGCAGCGCGAGCACGCGCGAGGGCTCGAGGAACCGGCGCGCGACCCGGCCGATGACCACGCCGACGACCACGACCGCGATGACCGGCGAGGCGTGGAGCCGCTCGGTGACCAGGGCGGTGGCGAACACGATCACGGTGGAGGCGAGGATCGCGGTCAGGTGATCGGGCGTGCGGCGCAGCATGGCCGAGCCCACGGCGCCGAACGCCCCGCCGAGGACGGCGCCGCCGATCATCGCCATCGAGAGCTCGCGGAAGGTGGTGACGGGGTCGAACGTGCCGCTCGCGACGACGCGCGAGGCGAGCACCACGAGCACGAGCGCCGTGCCGTCGTTGAACAGGCTCTCCCCCTCCATGATCGCGGCCAGCCGGTGCGGGACACGGACGCTCCGGAAGGCGAGCAGCACGCTCACGGTGTCGGTGATCGAGAGCAGCGCGCCGAGCAGGAGCGCCGCCGCGAACGGGAGATCGAGCACCAGGGTCGCCACCGCGGCGGTGCCGAGCAGCGAGATGAGCACCCCCGGCACGGCGAGCGCGAGGATGGGTCGGCTCGCGGCGCGCAGGCTGTCCGCGTCGGCGAACAGGGCGCCCTCGAACACGAGCACGGGGAGGAAGGCGATGAGGATGACCTCCGGGTCCATCGGCGTGTTCGGGAGCACGTCGAGGACGACGAGGAGGAGGCCCACGAGCACGAGCGCGACGTTGTAGGGAACCCCGACGCGCTTGGCGCCGATCGCGACGGTGGAGCCGACGGCCAGGACCAGGAGCAGGCTCTCGAGCCGCTCCCTCACGCGTCGCCCCGCGGTGGCGGCGGCAGCTTGAGGACGAGGGCAATCGGGACCGGCGGAGGATACGTGGCGATATGCGCGGAGTCCTCGAGAGCGCTCATCGTGGATCCTGCGCTACAGGATCGCTCCGGCGTTCGCAAGGTAGGTGCAATGACGCCCGCGATCAGAAGCGGAAAACGAGCGGGACGACGATGACGGTCGTCGCCAGCACGAGCAGCTGCAGGGGCAGGCCCACCCGGGTGAAGTCTTTGAAGTGATAGCCGCCGGGGCCCATCACGAGGATGTTCACCGGAGAGGCGATGGGCGTGGCGAACGCGGCCGAGGACGCGAACGCGACCCCGAGCAGGAGCGGCTCGGGCGCGAGGCCCAGCGCGCCCGCCAGGCGGACCGCGAGGGGGGCCATGAGCACGGCCGTCGCGGTGTTCGAGAGGACCATGCCGATGGCCGAGGTGAACAGGACGAGCAGGCCGAGGACCACCGTGGGGCGCGCCCCCGCGAGGAGCCCCTCGAGGGCGGAGACGGCGGCCCCCATCGCGCCGGTGCGCTCGAGCGCGGCGGCGAGGGGGACCATGCCGGCGATGAGCACGACGCTCTCCCAGTTCACGGAGCGGTAGACGTCCACGGGGCGCACGCACCGCGCGAGCACCAGGAGGCTCGCGGCGAGCAGCACGGCGATGACGTTGGGCAGCCACCCGAACGCCATGCAGACGAGCATGCCCAGGGTGATGCCCACGGCGAGGAGGGCGCGCCCGCGATCGACGAGGGCCTCGCCGCGCGCGTCGGGCTCGGCGACGAGCACGAGATCGCGCCGCTCGTCGCGCAGGTTCTTGAGGTGCTTGAGCCGGCCCTTCACGAGCAGCGTGTCGCCGGCGCGCAGCTTGATGTCGCGCAGCTCGGGCGTGGAGTGGAACACCGGGATCGAACCGTCACCGCGCCGGATCGAGAGCACGTTCGCGCGGTAGCGGTCGCGGAACCTGGCCTCCCGCAGCGACTGTCCCGCCAGGCTGGAGCGCCGCGGCAGCACCACCTCGGCGAGGGACTCCTCGGGCGGGAGCGAGAAGGTGGGGCGCTCGCCGAGCGCCTCGAGGCCGAAGCTGTCCGCGACCGCGGCGATCGCCGCGTCGCTCCCGAGCAGGCGCAGCTCGTCGCCGGCGGCGAACGCCATCGTCGGCACCACGCGCTGCGCCTCGAGGCCGCGCGGCCCGGGGCGCGCGATGCCGATCACGGTCACGCCGAAGGCGGCGCGCAGGTTCGCCTGGCCGAGCGTGAGGCCGGCGAGCCTCGCGCCGGGCGGGACGCGCAGGGCGCGCAGGGCGCCGCCGAGCCCGTACTCCGTCGAGAGGTCGTCGAGCGAGAGCGGCCGCGGCGCGCGCGCGTCCGCGCGGTCCGCCGCGCCGGGCAGCGCGCGGCGGCCGATCCAGGCGAGGTACGCCACGCCGAGCGCGAGCACGATGAGGCCGGGCACGGTGAAGCTGAAGAAGCGGAACGGCGCGCGCCCCGCCTGGCGGAGCGCGTCGCTCACGAGCAGGTTCGGCGGGGTGCTGATGAGCGTGAGGTTGCTGCCGAGGTGCGCCGCGAACGCGACGGGCATGAAGATCCGCGCGGGCGCGATCCCGCGGCGCATCGCGAGCGTCCCGACCACGGGCAGGAGGATCGCCACGGTCCCCGTGGAGCTCATGAAGGCGGACAGGAGCGCCGTCGCCCCCATCGCGGCCACGATCACCTGGGCCTCGCCGCCGCCGGCGAGGCGCTCGAGGCGCTGGCCGAGCCAGTCGGCGACGCCGGTGTCGGTCAGCGCGGCCCCGATGACGAACAGCCCGGCGATCATGATCACGGCGGGGTTCGAGAACCCGGCGAGCGCCTCGGAGGCCGTGGCGACGCCGGTGATCGCGAGGGCGAGCAGCGAGAGCATCGCCACGACGTCGAGCCGGAGGCGATCGCTCACGAACAGGACGATCGTGAGCCCGAGGATGGCGAGCGCGATGAAGGCCTCGGAGGTCATGCGGCGGCGAGCCTAGTACGGCGCCGCCCGAGCTCGTCCCCGGTTCATGTCGCGGGGGGGCCGGGTCGCGCGCGCCGCGGCGGGGCCCGGCGCCCTAGCTCCAGGTCTCCGAGCGCCGCGGGTTGCGGGTCTCGATGGCCTCGGCGTGCCCGCGGAGCCCGCGCGCGGCGGGGAGGTTGCCGTGCGCCTCGAAGACGTCGGCGAGGGCGAGGCCGAGGATGACGATCTGCTGGGGCTTCTCCAGGGCGCCCACGGTCGGGGCCATGGCGCCGAGCAGCTCGAACGCGCGGCGCCACGCCTTTGCGGCCGCGTCCGGCAGCTCGGCGTTGAGCGCCGCGTGCCCGGCGCAGCGGTGCATGTCCGCCGCGAACTCGCGGCTGCCGCGGCGGTCCGCGAGGTCCCCGGCGCGCGCGTACGCCTCCGACGCGTCCAGGAACCGGCGCTGCTTGCTGTGGAGGCTGCCGAGCGAGGCGTAGGCCTCGGGGACGATCGCGAGCAGGTTGCGCCGCTCGGCCTCCTTCAGCGCGGCGACGAACACCCGGTGCCCCTCCTCGACCACGCCGGCGGCGATGAGCGAGCGCGCGCGCTGCATGGCGACGTGGATGGCCTCCTCGCCCAGCCCGCGGCCCAGGAGCAGCTCCTCGGCCTGCTTCTGGAGGTGGGCCGCGTCGGCGGGCTGCCCGCCCTGGAAGCACTTGTCCGCCTCGTGCAGGAGGCGCCGCGCGGGGAGCAGCTCGGGGGCGCGGAGGGGCGAGCCGGGCGCGACGCGCATCTCCAGGTCGGCCGGGAGGTGCTGGCCGCGGGCCGAGAGGTCGGTGAGCAGGCGCTCGATCTCGACGAGGGCCTGGCCCTCGGCCTCGGGCCACACGACGCGCGACGTGCCCTCGCCGAGGCGGGCGAGGAGGTCGCCGACGCTGGCGTGGACCGCGTCCACGAGCACCCAGCGCACGAGCGCGAGTTCGGGGCGCTGGACGAGGGCGAGGAGGTCGCGGGCGTGGGCCTGTGGGTCGTCGATGTGCTGCGGCGAGAGCACGACGACGACGCCCTGGCCCGGCGCGCGGGCGGCGAGCTGGGCCGCGAGGGCGGAGGCGAACGCGCAGAGCGGCTCGGCCGGCGGGCCCGGGGCGGGCGTGTCCGGGGGGGAGTCGGCCGCCTCGGCGGCCGGCGGGTCGCCGAGCTCGCGCGCGAGCGAGCGCGCGCGGGCGGCCCAGCCGCGGCTGGGGCCGTAGGTCGGGTCCGCCAGGATCCACACGGGGCGGGGCGAGGGGCCCGCCTCGCCGAGGGCCCGCAGGAGCGCGAGCGTGTGACCGTGGACGTGCGCCGGGACGATGACGTGCAGCAGGCGGGCCCGCTCGTCCGTGAAGATGGCGCTGAGCGCGCCGGCGAAATCGTGGATCATGTCGCGCTTCCCGGGCGGAGTCTTGCCCCCGATCGGCGGCGAGGCGCAAGCGAATGCGCCCGCATCGCACCGCGCGGTGGTCGCCCAGAGCGCGCGGTGGTCGCCTCCGGGCGAGAGAGGGCGGCGCGCCCGCGCGCGCCGACGTCCGTTGCGTCCGTTGCGCGGCGCAGGATGCCACGGTCGAGGCGAACTGTCCCACCGGGGCTCGCCCCCGGAGCGAGGGAGCGCGGCGGCGAGGGCGGTGATGCGAGGGGGACGCGCGGGCTCATCGCATTGCTTGGCCCGGGCGTTGCTGGACAGAGTCTGCGGAAACGAAGCGCTGGAGAGTCGTTGCAACGTCCGCTGGAGCGCCCCATGCGGGGATCCCCTGCGGAGGGCGTGAGCGGCACGGAAGGAAGGGATGGAATCGTGAAAACGGTATATTTGTCGATGGTGGTGCTTGGCAGCGTGGCGTTCGGTTGCGGCGGCAGCAAGCCGCAGCCGGAGGGGCCGGCGGAGCAGGCCGGAGAGGCCGTCGACGACGCGGCGCGCGACGCCAAGGACGAGGCGGAGGACGCAGCGGAATCGACGGGCGACGCCGCGGAGGACGCGGGGGACGAGATCGAGGACAAGACCGACTAGCAGGCTCTGCCCCGGGAGGTCGGGCGCGCCGGAGAGCGCCGATGAGCCCCGGCCGAGGGCGAAGAGCTCACGTGATCTCGGGCTGCTCGGGCCAGGAGGGCGGGCCGCCGCGCTCGCCCTCCTGGCCTGGTTGGCCCTGCGGACCGCGGAGAGCGCCGGCCGGACGGCCGGCGAACGAGGGGCTCGCGGGCTGCGCACAACCCAGGACACCCCGGCCGCGGCGCGGGAGCGCGGCGCGCACGGGAGGAGGAACGACCATGAAAGCGACCTCATTGCTCGAGAGGCAGCATCGAAAGGTGGAGTCCCTGTTCAAGCAGCTCGAGGGCGGCCGCTCGGAGCCGGCGCCGATCCTCGCCGAGCTCGCCAACGAGCTCGCCGCGCACATGGCGATCGAGCAGGAGCTCTTCTACCCCGCCGTGCGGCGGATCGACGAGGGCCTGATCCTCGAGGGCTACGAGGAGCACGCCATCGCCGAGCTCGCCCTGAAGCGGCTGATCTCGACCTCTCCGGAGGACGCCTCGTTCAAGGCGCGCGTGACGACGCTGAGGGAGCTCATCCAGCACCACGTCGAGGAGGAGGAAGAGGAGCTCTTCCCGAAGGTGGAGGAGGCCATGGACGAGGAGCGCCTCCAGGAGCTCGGCGAGCGGATGAAGGCGGAGTTCGAGCAGCGGCTCTCCGAGGGCTACGAGGTGCTGCTGCCGGCGGGCTACAAGAAGACGTCCGCGGACAGGGCGAGCCACGCGAAGCGCGCGGACGCGGCGAGCCCGGGCTGAGCCGGGGCGCCGCGGGGCCAGAGCAGCTCGGGGGCAGGACCCATCGAGGCGAGCGCACCTCGAGGCCGGAGGCAGGGCGCCATTTCCGCGCGGCGAGCGAGCATGCCGTACCCGTCGGACCGAGCCATGCGGGGCGACCGCCGAGCACGACATTGCGGGGAGCGCCGCGCTTCGGCACCTATGGCGAAGGCGGAGTGCCGGCAGGCCACAGAGCGGCGCCGGTCTGGGCGAGACTCGCCGTCCTCCGCCACCATGCGGCGCCTGCCGCTCGGGTCGAGCAAGAGCACTGCGCGATCACGGATCGCGATAGGCGTGTCTGGCCTGAAGACGGGGCACACCTCGAGACCCCCGTGGTCCTCCTTCAGCCGCACGAGCCTCCAGCCGTCGATGGCGAAGACCCGGCTGCCATCCGTGCAAAGGCGGCGATAGGACGACGACGTTGCGGCAACGAGGGTTGTCCCCGGAGGAGCGAGCGCACCTCCAGACGCCAGGCCTGTGGGCGCTTGGCCGCGTGCTGGCCCACGACGCGCGGCTAGACCGTGCGCGGTGAGCCAGGCGCGGAGCGCGGCAGGCGCCTCCACGGGCGCGGGGCTATCCCACGCAAGCTGGATCGATAGGTCAGCACCCACATGCAGCGCGGCCAATGGCCGTCCATGGCGCTCGATCTCCACCGTGACCGGCCCCAGCGTGTCCTCTTCCAGCGATGCGTCTTCGCTGTGCGGAGGCGCGTTCCCTCGAAGGCGGAGCAGCGAGTCGCAAGGGCCGGCGGCGACTCCCGGCGGGCGGCAGGCCCGACCATCATCACGCGCAGCGCTACGGATCCTCCCACGACGGCTCCACCGCCGGCCGCTGCCGCTCGATGAGCCCGCTCCCCTCCTCCTGCCGGTCGCGGAACGGCGTCGCGCGCGGCGGGAAGTCGCGCAGCCCGCGGCCGGCGGTGAAGTCGTAGCGGGCGAAGAGCAGCGCCGACAGGCGCGGGGAGGTCTCGGCCGGGCTCGGGATGTCGAACAGGAACGTCCCCTCCGCGCCGAGCGAGACGCGGTGGCCGCGCCCCAGCCAGCTCCAGAACGTCACCCCCGCGGTGAACGCGTCGCGCAGGAACGCCTCGTCGCGCGTCTCGTTCTCGGGCCGGTAGCTCGCGAGCCAGCCGAGCTGGATCCAAGGGAACAGGCCCCGGCCCGGCAGCAGGTCCAGGTCGAGCGTCACGTCGACGCGATCGAGCGTCTCTGGCACCGGGCTCAGCCGCAGCGACGTCCCCGCCGTGACCAGCGCGTCCACGAACGGCCGGTGCCGCAGGCGCGCGCCGAGCGCGGCCTGCGTGCGGTGCTCGGCCGCGTACGGCGTGAAGATGTCCTTGTCCGCGCCCTCGACGCCCCGGAGCGACCCGTCCACCGCGAGCCACGTGAAGCCCGCCCAGGGCGACAGCGTGAGCTCGTCGATCGGGATCGACCAGAACGCGCTCGCGCTCGCGCGGCCCCCCACCGCGCCCCCGGCGCCCGGCTGGTGCACGACGCGGCCGCTCAGCGCCAGGCCAGGGACCCAGCCGCTGGAGCTCAGATCGAAGCGCGCCTCCGCGCCGAAGCTCGCCGGCCCGTCGCGCAGCCGCCCGAACCCCGCGGCCGCGATCCAGGCGCGGCGCTCGAGGAGCTCGCGGTGCGCGTCGAGGCCGAGCTCGAGGAAGCGGAGGGGCAGCCGGAGGTCCTCCTCCGTGAGCTCGCTGTCGACGAGGCGCGCGTACCCCCCGACGGACAGCGGACCTGTGTCCGGGTCCTCGCCGACCGGGGGCGCCGGCCGGAGCGCGTCGTCCGCGGGCGCCCCGGCCGGCGGCGGCGCGGGCGGCGCGGGCGGCGGCACGCGCGGGCGGGGCGCGCCGGCGGCGACGGCGAGCTCCACGCGGAGCAGCGCCCTGCCCGCGGGCGACGCGACGCGCAGCACGTGCGGGCCCTCGGGCAGGACGGCGACGCGGGCCTCGACCTCGTCGCCCAGCCAGAAGAACGGCGCGCGCGTCACGCCCAGGCGGCGCGCGGCGCGGTCCTCGGTCGTGTCGAGCGCGATCGTCCCCTCCTCCACCGCGGCGCCGGCCGCGCCCTCGCCGCCGAGCGGCGCCACCGCGTAGCGCAGGTGGCCCTCGGGCGTCGCGGCGGCGATCTCGGGGCGGCAGCCCGGATCGCCCTCGCCCGCCGGGCCGGCGCCGGCGCGCGCGCGGGGCGCCGCGGCGCACGCGTAGGCGGCGCGGGCGCGGATGCGCACCACGGTCGGGCCGGCGAACGCGAGCTCCAGGGGGCGCCCGGGATCGATCTCGTGCCAGGTCGAGAGGACGCGGCCCGAGAACGGCTGCGCTGCGCCGTCCGCGGTCGCGCGGATCCAGCCGAGGACGCTCCGGTCCGTCGTGGGGCGCGCCTCGATGCGGTGGCTGCCTCTCGGCACCTGCACGACGCAGCGGTCGACCATCGGCGCGGGGTCGCTGCTCGGCGCGGACGCGGCGGAGCACGCGACCTTCTCGCCGTCGAGCGCGACGGAGAACGCGCAGGGGGCCTCCTCGTGATCGAGCGTCCGGCAGCGGCCGTCGAGCACGATCGCGCCCGGCTCGGCGCGATCGAACCGGAACTCGGCGCGCGCGCCGTCGGTGAGGAGGAGCGACGGCTCCGGCGCATCGACGAGCGCGCGGCGCACGCGCACGCGGAGCGGCAGCTCGTGATCGGCCCTCTGGCGGAGCTCGAGCGAGGCCGAGCCCGCCGCGGCGTCGGCGCGCGGCGGCACGTCCCAGCTCGTCACCGGGGCCAGCCGCGCGAGGGCCGCCGGCGGGAGCTGGACGGGCCGCGAGGGCGCGCCCGCGGCGGCGGCGCCGGCTGCCTCGCGGGCGGCCGCCTGGACGGCGAGCTCGGCGAGCGCGAGGGCGCGGAGGGTGAGCCGCCGATCGGGCGGCGCGGCCGCGGCGGCCACGTCGGTGGCGAGGTTGGCGGCGCGGGTGAGCGCCGCGGCGGAGCGGTGGGCGAGCCCGATCCGGGTGAAGGCGTCGGCGGCGATCCGCGCCTCGCCGGCGCGCTCGGCGAGGAGGCCGAGCAGGAGCGCGTCCGCGCCCGAGCTGTCGCCCGCGGCGCCTTCGAGCAGCGCGACGCCGCGGCGCGGCTCGCCGGCGCTCCGCGCGTCGCGGGCGGCGGCGAGGGGCGCGCGGTCTCCGGGCAAAGGGAGCGGGGGCACGCGCGCGGACAGGCCGAGCGGCACCACCGGCGGGCTGCCCGGCGGCAGCGCGAAGACCGTCACCGGCGGGGCGCCCGCGGCCGCCGCGCCGGGGCGCTGCCCGGCGCCCCGGGGCTCGTCCTCGGCGTCGCGGTCGAGCGCGGCGTCGCGGTCGAGCTCGGCGAGCGCGGGGAAGCCGAGGGCTTCGAGCGCGGCGGCGCGCTGCGCGTGGAGCGCCCCGCGGGCCTGGGGGGGCGCGGCGCGGAGGGCGCGCGTGGCGCCCCGGATCTGCTCGAGCGTGCCGTCGACGGCGGCGGCGCCGGGCGGCGGGCGCGCGGGCGTGACGACGCGCGGCGCCGGGGGCGCGGCCCTGTGCAGCCGCACGCTGGCGCGGACCAGCGCCGGCGCGGTGGCCTCGACGCGCAGCTCGCCCGCGCCGGCCGGGACCGGGATCTCGATCGCCCCCGTGGCGCCCGCGCGCACCCACGCCTCGTAGGTCCCGGCGCCGGCGCGCACGCGGAGCACGCGCCCCTCGGCGCCAGCGGGCCCGGGCGTGCCCGCAGGCCGGGGCGCGCCCGCCGCGGCGCCCGCAGGCCGGGGCGCGCCCGCCGCGTCGGGCGGCGCGAGCACGACGCGCGCCACCGTGGCGCGCTCCGGATCGGGGAGCGGGAACGTCACCGCGCCGTCGACCCAGGCCCACCGGGTGATCTCCCGCAGCGACGCGCACGGAGCGCGCCCCCGCCGCGGGATGCGCGCGAGCACCGGCGCCGCGCCCGCGCGCCGCTCGAAGACGCGCGCGCCGGGCGCCACCGCGACGACCGAGGTGAGCCCGGCGCCGCCGTGCACCGCGACCTCCGTGCCGTCGATGAGCACCGACGACTCGGGGACCACCTCGCTCGAGGCGCTCCGGAGGAGCACCCGCGCGTGCGCGCCCGGCGGCGCGTCGACGGTGAGCTCGGCGCGCGGGGTGTCGAGGAGCGTCCAGCGGAGCCCGGACGCCGCGTCGACGTCGCAGAGCGCGTCCGTGGCGGCGCGCGGCGCTCCGCCGCCGTCCACGGGCGGCGCGGGCGGCGGCGTGTCGCGCGGCGGCGCGATCGCGCTCCAGGCGGCGGTGCCCTCGGGGATGTCGAGCGTGTCCCAGGGCGCCTCGCGCGCCCAGGCGATCCGCGCGACGGGCGCGGCGCTGCCGAGGTCGCCGTGGCCGAGCGCGTACCGCTCGGCGAGCGGCGCCCCGAGCGGCCGCCGGCCGTCGTGCGGCGGTGAGAGCGCCGCGCCGAGCGCGGACACGACCGCGACGTCGTCCGGGTGAGCGCCCGCCCCCGCGGGGCCGGGCGGCGGCGGCGCGGCGGGCGCGGACCAGGGCGCGCCCGGGGCGCCCGGGCCGGCGTGCGCCGCGGCGAGCCGCGAGAGGGCCGCGCGCTGCAGCGGCGCGGCGCTCGCCGCCGGGCCGGCCTGCGCCGCCGCGTGGGCGCGCGCCGCGCGCGCGAACGCCGCGTCGGGCGAGGGCGCCCACCGCACGGACTCGGCGAGGACGAGCGCCCGGATCGGCGGCGGCACGCCCGGCCGCGCCGCGAGGTCGAGCGCCGCTGCGGCGGCGGCCGGGGCCAGGGTCCGATCGGCGGCGGCGAGCCGCCGCGGCGCCTCCACGTGGGGCTGCGCGCGCTCGCCGTCGTGGCCGGGCTGCGCGGCGCGATCGAGCAGCGCCGCGCGATCGCGCTCGGGCGCGAGGAGCTCGGCGACGCCGGCGCGCTGCCGGAAGCCGCCCGCGGCGACGGCGATCTCCCCCTCGACGACCTCGACGGTGACCTCGCGGGCGTCGACCGGCAGCGGCACCCGGATCCACCGCGGCTCCCTCCAGCGCGCGGCGTCCGCGAGGCGCGGCCCCGTGCGGAAGGCGAGCTCCCGGACGACGGCGCCGCCGGCGCGGACCACGACGCGCGTGGCCCCGTGGGCGCGCGCCCGGAGGGCGATGCGCAGCACGTCGGCGTCGGGCGCGCGCAGGCCGAGCCGCGCCCCGGCCCCGAGCCATCGCCACGGCGTGGCGCGCGGGGCGGCCGGCAGGTCGGGGCGTTCGCGCCCGCCGCGCACCTCGACGGGCTGCTCGACGAAGTACGGCTCGACGAGGGGCCGGAGCAGCAGCGACTCCTCGAGGTACCGCGCGGTGAGCCATGCGGCCGCGGCGGGATCGAGGCGCGCGACGGCCCGCGGCGAGGCCGCTCCCGGCGGCGAGGCCGCTCCGGGCGGCGAGGCCGCGCCTGCGGCGGCGGGCGGCGAGAGCGCGGCGCGCGCGGCGTCGACCCAGCGGAGCAGCGCGCCGGCCTCGCGCGGCGCCGTGGCGGGCGCGGGCGCGCGGCCGCCGAGCCACGCGGCGACGTCCTCGTCGAGGCGGTACCAGGCGAGCGGCGCGCTCTCCCGCGCGGCGACGCGCACCGCGACCTCTGCGCGCTGCGGTCCCCGCGGGACGGCCGCGCGCACGACGGCGAAGCGCGCGCCGGACCAGGCCGGCACCGCGAAGTCGCGGGCGCCCGCCCTGCGGGGCGGGAGCGGCATCCAGGTGATGACGTCGGGCGTGTCCCCGACGCCGGAGCCGAGGCCGATGCCCGCGACCTCGCCGCGCAGCTCCAGCCGGTCGCCGGGCTCCACGGGCACGAGGAGCAGCTCCTCTGCCGCGAGCGCGACGGGCCCGGTCGGATCGGCCGCGGCGGGCGCAGCCGGCGCCGCGGCCGCCCCCGGGGCGCCCTGCCGGGGACGGTGGCGCCAGAGGACGACCCGCGCGCTGTCCGGCGCCACCCAGGCGAGCGGCTCCGCCGCGGCGGCCTCGCGCACGCCGGAGGCCCCCGGGGTGACGCCGAGCGCGAGCGCCAGCGCGGCGCCGAGCAGCGCGCGGCGGGCAGCGGACGCGGCGAAGGCGTCGAGATCCACGGCGATTACCCTTGCCCCATGCTCACCGTGCGCACCGCGCGCCGTGAGCTATCGGGCTAGCCGATTTCCGGCCGCGAGCGCAAGCGCGTGCTCTGGGGCGGCGCGCCGCAGCCCACGTTGGGGGCAGACGCAGCCCGCGTTGTGGGCAGACGCGCCCCTGGCCGGTGCGGCAGCACGCGTCGGCGGGGCGGATCCGCCGCCGCCCGGGGGCGCATCCATCGGCGCCCGGGGGCGCATCCATCGGCGCCCGGGGGCGCATCCATCGGCGCCCGGGGGCGCATCCATCGGCGCCCGGGAGCGCATCCATCGGCGCCCGAGGAGCGGCTCCGCTGCGGCTTACGGGAGCGGCCAGCGCCGCTCGCGCTTCAGCCGCGCGAGCAGCGCGGCGAGCGCCGGCCCGTCCAGCTCCAGGAGCGACGCTTCCTCCTCGGACGGCAGCGCGACGCCGAGCGCGTCGCACACGTCCCGCACGGCCCGCCGGAGGCCCTCGCAGCGGCCCTCGCGCAGGCCTTGCTGGCGGAGGGACGCGAGGCTCGCGTAGCCCTCGCGCTGCAGCAGGCTGGCGAGGAGGGCCTGCTGCGCCGCGGCCCGGTCGTAGAGCGCCTCGACCGGCACCGGGTTCTGCAGCACGCCGGGGGCGCGCAGCCAGTCGCCCGGGAACACGCGCCGCGGCGGCTCGTGCGGCGCGTGCACCTCCACGTGCCGCGGCGCCCCGAGGCGCACGATCCAGAGCCATCGTGTGCCTGCGCCCAGCAGGTCGCGGATCTTCTGCGACAGACGCGCCTCGTCGTGGCCCACCTCGGCGTACTCGATGGCGAGCGCCGGCGTGCCCGGTGCCCAGCCAGGCAGCGCCGCGGGCACATTGCCCACGGCCACGTCCGGCGCGCGCAGCATCCCGGGCGCGGGGCTGTATCCCGTGTCGACGCCGACCTCGGAGACGGCGGGATCCCAGGCCACGACCGCGGCGCCGAGCAGCTTGAGGCTCGAGGCGCGCGCGCCGCTGGGCACGCTGAAGAGGGGATGTCCGTGCGACAGCTCGTACGGATCGCCGGGCCGGAGCGGATCGGCGCGAAAGGGCCCCTCCGGGGGCGGCGGGGGTGGCGGGGGCGGCGGAGGCGGCGGGGGCGGCGGGGGTGGCTGACGCGCCGAGGCCGGCGCAGGGGCGTGCGGATGCTGGCCTGGCGCGGGCGCCGGGGGCTGTGCGGGATCTGCGGGGGTGGAGAGGATCTCGGGAGGATGAACAGGGTACCTGGGTCGCATGCTGTGGATTGCGGGCGCTCCGGAAGACTGGTCATGCTTTCCGCGGGTCGGGGGTGTCTGCTTGGGGCCGGGCGGCCGTCGAGGCAGGCTTCCAGGCGCGCTCTCGCGGAGGTTCCGTTGCAGGGGCCGCTTCCCATCGACCTGCTGGAGCGCCAGGGAGCACGCATGGCGAATCAGGATGCGACCGAGCGCAGCGCGCGGCGTGCGCTCCGAGGGCTTCTGCGTCAGCTCGTGCGCTTGGTGAGGCGACGCGCGTTGGCGCGCACGACCGGACGGCTGACGGCGGCGTGGCGCCGGTGGGCGCCTCGAAGGCCCGAGAGGCCCGAGGGAGGCGCGAGGCCTCACGCGGACGAGCGGACCTTCCGGCGAACGGCGGAGGCGGAGCGCGGCGGCATCAGCTCGCAGGAGAGCGCCGCCCGGTACGCTCGGGGAGACAACCCGGGAGGAACGCACCACAAGATGCGGGACGGCGAGCCGGAGCAGCGCGCCCGTCCTTCGATGGAGGATTCGGCGGACGAGCCTCAGCCGCGCGTCGAGCGCGCGCACGGCGGGGAGCGGACGTTGCCGAGCACGCGGCGCGGGTGACCGGAGGGGAACGAGGGAACCGCGCCGGGGCGCTCCGACCGCCCTCGAGACCTCGGAAACGAGCTGGAACGACCGGTCCGACCGCCCTCGAGACCCCGGAAACGAGCTGACACGACCGGTCCGACCGCCCTCGAGACCCCGGAAACGAGCTGACACGACCGGTCCGACCGCCCTCGAGACCTCGGAAACGAGCTGAAACGACCGGTCCGACCGCCCCGTCGACACGAAAGCGGACCCAAACGACCGGTCCGACCGCCCCGTCGATACCGGAATGCTCCCGGCGGCCGGTCCGACCGCCCTCGAGACCCGGAAACGAGCTGACACGACCGGTCCGACCGCCTTCAACGAACCGGAACCTTGCGGGGACGTCCGTGGCGTCGAAGATCCCGCCGCTTGCGCGCCCGCCGGTACCCGGGAGGGGCCGCCGTCTTGACAGGCATCGAGCCCCCCGAGGTGGGCTCAGCCATGCATCGCCAGAACCGTGAGGCGGACTGCCAGATCTGTCCGATGCGGCAGCAAGGGTGCTAGGCTGCGCATGGGTTTCCCATGCGGCTGCTCGATCTATCCATCCGAAACATCGGCCCATTCGATGAGGCGTGCCTGGAGTTCCTGTCAGCGCCGGACGATCCGGTGCCGGTGGCGATCATCACCGGGGAGAACGGGACCGGGAAGACGATCCTGCTCGATGCCATCCGGGGATTGTTCGGAGAGCACTACGGGCGCCTCGAGCGTGCAATCTGGCGAAATGGCACGCCGTTCCAGATGAAAGCCAACCTGGTCATCGACGAACGCCAGGAGGTACTGCTATCGAATCAAAAGCAGTACACCGAAGGGCCATTCGATTTTCAACCCCGCAACGCGGCGCTCTACCGTCTTCCCATCGAGGTCGGAGGGGGCAAAGCGTGCCCCAACTGGGCGGTCGATTTCTGGCGCTCTGCGCTGCCCGCGGACGCCTACACGATCACGCAGCTCACCCGGCAAGAGCCGAAGGATTTCCTGCGAAATTCTCTGAAAGGCATCCAGCGAAACGCCGCGGTGACGGAGCTCATCTGCGCCTTCGACTACCTCCGGGGAAGCGACGATCCTCGCGATCGGCAGGACGGAGAGGCTCTCTACGACACCGTACGCCGGATCGTCGAGCTCAGCGTGCTCGACGGAGAGCTGAGCCACGTGGATCGGCGCGCCTTCATGCCCATGATCCGCCAGAGCGGCCAGCTCGTCCCGCTCTCCAACCTGAGCAGCGGCAACGCCTACCTCATCCAGCATATGATCGGGCTCCTGGGCAAGATGTACGCCGTGCACGCCCTGCGCGGGACGGATGCTTCCGAGCTCTGCAAGACGCCGGGGCTGCTCCTCATCGATGAGGCCGAGAACCACCTGCACCCACGCTGGCAGAAGCGATTCTTGCGCGACGTCATCAGCCTGTTCCCGAACATCCAGATCATCGCCACGACGCATTCACCCTTCATCGTCGGCTCGGTCCCCGGAGCCAGGGTATTCGTATGCCGATATGATCGGGCGCGAAAAACATGCGTGGTCGACGATGCCTCCGATCTCTATGCGAACAAGCCGGTCGAGGAGATCCTGCTCTCCCCCGCGTTCGACGGCACGCAACCGTTCGGCGAGGAAATCACGCGGCTGCTCGAGGAACGCAAGGCCGCCTTCGAGGCGGGAGACACGCCACGGCGCGAGGAGATCGAGAGGCAGCTCAAGGAGAAGAATCTCGAGCATTTCTCCTACATGACCATCGAAGAGCGGCTACAGGCGCTCCGCGGCGAGGGAGCATGAGACGCCGCACCGCCCGTGCGTCGCCCGCTGCCCCCGGCCCCTACCCCGGGCCACGGGAGCCGGCGCGCTGGACGCGAGCGGCCGCGCGGGCGCCTCAGAAGAGCACGCCGCTCACGCCCGCCGTCGTGAGGAGGTAGTCCCTCGACGCCTCGAGGGCGGCGCGGAGCAGGTTCACGGGCGCGCCGACCAGGCGTCCTCGCCATTTCCGGATCTTCCCCGCGACGATCACCGTGTCCACGTTGCTGCGGTCCATCAGCGTCACGACCGCCCCCGGCACGTTGTTGAGCGGCGCCACGTTGATGGCGTCCGCCCGCAGCAGGAGGATGTCGGCCTCCTTGCCCGGCGTCAGCGAGCCGATCTTGTGGGAGAGGCCGGCCACCCGGGCGCCCTCGACCGTGGCGAAGCGGATCACGTCGCGGCACGTGAGGAGCTCGGGCAGGTTCGGCTCTCCCGCCAGCGCGCGCTCGTTGATGAGCGCCCGCTGAAGCGTGAACACGCCCCGCATCTGGGTGAAGAAGTCCGCGGTCATCGTGCACTCGACGTCGGTGCTGAGCGAGGGCTGGATGCCCCGATCGAGCGCAGCCTGGATCGGGGGCATGCCGTGCCGCATGGCCATCTCGATCGGGGCCGCGATCGAGACGCGCACGCCCGCGTCGGCCATCGCCTGCCAGGAAGCGGCCGAGATGCCGCTCGCGTGGATGAACTCGAGATCGGGCCCGAGCAGTCCCTCGCTGTCGAGCTGCTCGATGAGCGTCTGCTGGCCGAGGTGGCCGACGAGGTGAGTCACGATGAGCAGGCCGTTCTGGCGCCCGATCGCCCAGTAATCACGGAACGCGGGGTCGAACAGCTCGCCGCCCATGGCCAGGGTCACGAGCTGGTCGGTCGAGGAGAAGTACTGGAGCTGCAGCCGCTGGAGATCGTTCGGAAAGATGTTGCTGGGGCCCACGCCCGGCGAGTACACGAAGACCGTGCGACGGCCCGACTCCTGCAGCGCCTCGATGACCGCATCGGTGTGATCCGGAGAATGCCCGACCTGCGACGTGTCGACGACCGTGGTCACCCCCGCGTCCAGCTGGCTGAGCGCGGAGGCGAACACGGCGACGAAGGCGTCCTGCGGCCTGAAGACCGGCGTGAGGGTCGAGTGGATGTAGTCGAGGTAGTTCCTGTCGCCGTGCGGCAGCCCGTCGTCGGCCAGCAGGCCGTCCGACAGGAAGCTCCGCAGCGCGGTCTGGTACTGGTGATGATGGGTGTCGACGAACCCAGGCATCACGATCGTCCCCGCGGCGTTGATGATCGTCGCATCCGGGGCGTACAGGTTCGCCCCGACCGCGATGATGTGCTTGCCCTGGACGAGCACGTCGCCCTGGGCGAAGTCCCCCACGTTCGGATCCATGCTGAGGACGGCGCCGCCCTTCAGGAGGTACTGCCGGTGCGGGGCACCGGTCTCCAGCGGCATGGCCTCGGTCTCCGTCGTCTCCTGCGCCGACACGGGCGTCGAGAAGGTCGCCGCGGCGCCGAGGGCAGAGGCTCCCACCGCGAGGAACTGGCGACGAGAGGAGCCCGCCTTCGCTGGATCCCCGTCATGCGTCGAGCTGTCTCCACAAAGTCTCTTGCACATCTCAAGCTCCTCCTGCTGGGCTCACGGGTGCTCCTGTCGTGCCGCAACGCCTTCGAAGCCCACAACGTCCGCGTTCGATTGGCACAAAGAAGGAGGATAAGCCGGACGGAACCCAGGATCGAGCCTCGTGAGATGCGGCGAACCTCGAGATCGTATCGTGGGGTGGACGTGTCTCCGGCGTCGTGGGCTCCAGTCGCCACGGTCGGGGGACCTCACGAAACCGGCGCGATCTCGCCGGAGGGTAGGTCCATTCCGCATGGGAGCGCTCGTGTCGTCGTCCCGCGCGGCTCCCTGGCGTCGAGTCGAAGAAACCGCTCGTCCAGCCGGCCCCCCCGCGCGCTCAATGTGCCTTTGACATCGCGCGTGAATGAATGAGACCCGTTTGGGTTCCCACGAGCCTCACGGATCGTCCTCCACCCACAGCCTCGGCCCGTCGTCGCGCCCCGGCGCCTTCTGGCCGACCAGCACCGCCCCGATCCACACCGCCTCCGCCGTCTCCCCCGCGTCCCCCGCCTGCGGGCCGAGCAGCCACAGCCGCACCACGCGCTCGCCCGGCGCGAGATCGTCGCCGAGCCGGATCACCCCGCGCGCCACGCCGTCGGTCCCCCGCGCGTCGGTCGCCGCCTCCCACAAGGTCGCGCGCGCGAGATCCCCGCCCCGGCCCGCGAGCACGCCCTCCGGGATCGTCACCCGCCGGAAGAACGCCGCCTCCCGCGACGCCGGCCTCGCGCCCTCGATCCGGTACCGCAGGCGGTACGCCGCGTTCTCCCCGGGCGTCACCACGAACAGCACGAGGTGCAGCGTCTCGCCCGCCCCCTGCCGGAACCGGTACGTCATCGGACGGGCGCGCGTCAGCTCGAACACGTCGCGCCGGCGCACGATCGGCCCGCCGTTCGCGGGCGGCGCGTCGGTGTAGGCGATCCCCGCCTCGCCGAGCCCCTCCACCTCGACCTTGCGCGCGCCCGCCTCCGCGGGCACCCGCAGCGTGCCCGCGCGCGTCACGATCGGCTCCCGCGCCGCCACCTCGCCGTCCACCCGCACCGCGACCTCCCGGCCGAGCGCCTCGCGCGCCGCGCGGTAGATGACCGACAGCCGGCCCGCCCGCGCCCCCTCGGCCTCGACGCGCACCTCCTTCGCGACGAGCAGCGGCGTCCACGCGTCGCCCGGCGACGGCTCCCCGGCCGACTGCCACGCCGGCATCAGGAGCCGCCGCCGCACCGGCGCGTGCTCGGGCGTCAGGATCCGCTCCGGCCGGTCCGCGTTCGACCTCGCCCCCCGCCCCGCGCGCTCGATCCGCACCTGCTCGCGCAGATCGGAGAAGCGCTCGCCGCGCTCGAGCTCATCCAGGTTGATCGCGCGGACGTCGGTCCACGTGCTCACGTCGAACGGCGCGTAGCGCCACACCTCGTCCTCGCCCAGCGCGACCCGGTACGGCAGCCGGTACAGGGTCTCGTGCACGCCCGGCTCGATCGCCCGCAGCCGGATGCGCGTCCGCGCGTGCCCCGTGATCTCGATGCGCTCCACCCCCGGGGGCGGACGCAGGATCGCGAGCCGCGGCTCGGACGCGTCGAAGCCGCTGTTCCACCACTCGAACCGCGACCGCGGCAGCGTCACCGTGAGCTCCGCGCGGTCCGACGGCCCCGGGCCCCACCGCGCCACCACCGTCGCGTCGCCCTGGTCCGCCCCGGTGCTCGCCTCGATCTCGGCCCGGATCAGCAGCCCGAGGAGCTCCTGCCCGGGGGCCATCCGCGCGATCACCGGCGCGCCCGGATCCAGCGCCAGGTAGCGCACGATGCGCACGTCCGGCGGCGTCTGGAGCCGCACCGGGGCGGTCGTCGCCGCCGGCGCCGCGCCCGGATCCTCCGCCGGCGCCGCGCTGGCGGCCTCCGCCGCCTCGTCGGGGGCGCCCTCGGGCGCGGGCATCGCCGGGTGCACGATCTCGCCGATCTGCTGCGCGGCCTGCGCCTCGGGCACGCCGAAGCGGACGCCGAAATCCGGACCGACGCCGTCGATCACCACCGTCCGGACGTCCTCCCGCGACAGCCGCACCGTCGCCCGCCCGAGCGGGCCGAGCGCGACGCTCACGGGCGCGCTCGCGCCGTCCGCGACCCGCACCGTGCGGCCCGGCGGGCCCTCGATGTCGAGCGACACCGGGCCGCGGAAGTTCAGCGCGGCCGCGTGGCGCTCGCCGATCGTGAACTCCGACGCGCCGCGCCCCTCGGCGCGCGGGAACGGCCTCCGGAACCGGCGCAGGAGGAGCCGCGACACCGCGTAGTCGAGCCCCTCGCGGCCCGCGGCCTCGAGCCGCCGCGCCCAGCCCCGGAGCAGCTCCCTCCGCGCCGGCTCCGGCAGATCGGCGAAGCCGAGCGCCGACACCCGGCGCCCCATCTGCCGCCGCTCCTCGGCGTCGAGGCTCTGCTCGAACAGCGCGCGCGACGCCTCGCTCCGCTGGTAGCGGCCCTCCAGCCGCGACAGGATCGTGAGCGCGACCGGCGCGCCGTCGCTCCCCACCGCGGGCTTCGCCCGCAGCCGCACCTGCCCGCCCTGCGGCAGCACGTCGTGCGTGATGAGCAGCGTCGAGCGCGGATCCGTCACCGCGCCGCCGCCGCGCTCGAGCCGCGCCGCGTACTCGCCCTCGCCGAGCGGGCGATCCGGATCGCAGCTCACCCGGCTCTCCAGGTCGATCGCGTGCCGCGCGACCTCCTCGCCCCGCTCGTCGACGAACGCCGCGACGAAGCCGTAGGGGTAGCGCCTCGCCGAGTCGCAGGCGTCGGCCTCCACGCTCGCCCACGTCGTCACCTCCACCGCGTCGATCTCGACCGGGATCTTGATGACGAGATCCCGGTGCGGATCGATGTGGTAGGCGAGGATCTCGTCCTCCGCCGGCAGCGCGCCGCCGAGCGGCGGCGCGCCCGGCAAGAGCGCGAGCGCGAACGCCGTCAGGCCGAGCAGCGCCATCGCGATCAGCCAGCGCGGGTTCACCGCCCTGCGCGGGCCGGCCCGCTCCGCGCTGAACGACCCCTGCGCCGGGCGCGCGACCAGGGCGGGCCGCGGGCCGCGCGGCGGCGCGACCCGCCCGCGGCTCGGTGGCTCGCGGCGCCTCGCCGGGGCGGTCACGGGCTCATCTCCTGCGAGGCCGCGTCGGGCGCCGCGCTCCCCGACGCCGGCGCCGCCGCCGCGTCGGGCGCCGCGCCCTCCGACGCCGGCGTCGCCGCGTCGGGCGCCGCGCTCCCCGACGCCGGCGTCGCCGCGACCTCGACGCGGAGCGCGCTCGTGCCGATCGTGACCGCGCGCCGGAGCCGCGCGGCGTCCGGCACGGCCGCGCCCGGGACCGCCACGAGCGCGCCGTCCATCGGCAGGAGCTCCGCCTCCCCCGGCCGGGCCGCGATGACCCAGGGGCGCCCCGTCACCACGTCGCGCGCGATCTCGACATGGCACCGCGCCCCCGGCGCGGCCGGCCGCGCCGCGAAGTACGCCTTCAGGTAGTACGGGTTCCGCTCGGCGGTGTAGCGCCGGAAGACCTCCATCTCCGCCGAGAGATCGCACCCGGCCGGCACGCCCCGGGTCGGGCAGACGTCGTCGCCGCTCGCGCCCGCGCCCGTCGCGCACGTCGCGAGCGCGAGCGCGCGCTCGGCCACGTCGAGCGGCGCGGGCGTCACGCCGAGCCGCGACAGGCGCGCCTCGAGGCGCGACTCGCCGAACCCGGGCGCCGCGAAGCGCCGGAGCTCGAAGAAGCGCCGGATCGCGCTGCCGAGGTACACGATCCCGAACCGCCCCTCGGCGAACCGCCGCGCGTAGCCCATCGCCACGTCCGTCGCGCCGCTGAACGGCACCTGCTCCCGCGCGCCGTCGAACAGCCCCACGCGCAGCTCGAGATCGTCGAGCGTCGTGAGGAGCGGCCCCGCGAAGGTCGGCACGTGCCCCGGCCGCACGACCTCGTACCCGAACGAGATCACCGCGTCCCGCTCGTGGCTCCGGTCCGCCTCGATCGCCTGCACCGACAGCGCGTGGCCGCCGTCGCCGATCCACACCTCGTGCACGCGCTGGAAGAAGCTGCGCAGCCCCTCCGCGCGCCGCACGTCCGCGGCGCCGCTCGGCTCCGCCGTGGGCACCGCCCCGGCGAGCAGCAGCGACTGCGCCGAGAGCGCGTCGGCGATCGCGAGCCCCGCGCCGAACGCCCCGATCTGCCAGCGCGGCGCCGGCACCTCCACCAGCATCACGCCCGCGAGCGGCGCCCGCTCCACCTCGGGCGAGGGCGAGGCGGGCAGGATCCCGCCGATCGACGCCGCCGGCCCCGCGCTGCGCGGTTCTGGCGGCGGCGGCGGGGGCGGGGGCGCGTGGGCGAGCACGAACCACGCCGGGTTGCCGCGCCGCTCCGGGTCGCCCTCGGCCGGCCCCGGCTCCGCGATGCCCCACGCGGCCGGCGCGCCCTCGCTCCCGCCGATGCGCACCTCGCGGAAGCCGAGCCGCCCCAGGATCGCCCGCTCCCACGCGGTCGGCGTCGCCGCGCCCGCCGCGCCGCCCCGGCGCGTCGCCGCCGCGATGAGCCGCGGCACCACGACGCTGTCGAACAGCCTGAGCTCCTCGATCGACGGCGGCCGGAACCGGCCGGGCCGCACCTCGGTGAGCGGCACCATCCGCCGCGACAGCTCCTCCTCCACCGTCCCGCTCCAGCGCACGATCTCCGGCGCGCCGAGCATGCGCGCGCCGACCGCCTCCGCGACGTGGACCGGCACCCGGAGGCGCGGCATGTCGGCGAGCTGCCCCGGCGCGTCGGCCGCCGGGCGGAACGTCAGCGCCGCCCCGGCGCCGAGCCCCTCGCCGATGGCCGTGACCGGCAGCCCCGCCGGCGAACCGACCACGCTGAGCTCCGGCGCGGCGCCGCTCCCCGGCTCGACGATCAGCACCGCGGGCCCCTCCATGGCCTCGATCATCGCGCCCGCGAACGCCTCGTCGTGGCGCCGGATCGCGCCGTGGCGCGACAGCAGCACCACCCCCGCGGCGTCGAGGATCTCCGCCACCCGGAGCGCCACGGGCGGCAGCGCGGAGCCGACCTCCGCGGGCGCCGCCAGGACCAGCCACTCGGGCCCGCCCCCGGGGCCCCGGCCGGCGCGCTTGCGGAACGCCGCCCGCGGCGCGCTCGGCGCGTCCTCGGGATCCTCGAGCCGCGCGCTCACCACGAACCACGGCCTCTCGCCGTCGCCCTCCTGCGCCACCGAGAGCCGCGCGCGCTCGGCGGCGCGCAGGTGCTCGTCGGCCGGCCGGCCGGCCTGCAGCACGTCGCGCGCGACGCGGTAGGCGATCCGCCGCGCCTCGATGTCGGCGGCGATCGCGGCCGCCCGCGGGCGCGGGCCGGGCCGCGGCGCCGTGTCCGCGAGCACGAGCGAGAGCGCGGCGCTCCCGACGCGCGGCGCGGGCCGGGCGTCGGCCGCCGGCACGGGCGGCGCGCTGCCCCAGCCGAGCGCCACGAGCCCGTAGCCGACGGCGTTGCCGGCCAAAAACGCCGTGAGCGACACCTGGAGCGTCGGCATGATCACGACGCCGACGCGCTCCTTGTTCCACATCTTCACGGCGAGCAGGCTCGGGAGCAGGTACCCGAAGCCGAAGTAGTCGATCATCTGCAGCCCCGGCGCGTACCGCACCATGGCGAAGCCGATCGCCATCTTCACGATGAAGCCGACGACGTAGACGAAGATCATGCGCCGCGGCCCCACGAGCAGCATCCGGGAGAAGGGGCGGACCGACGTGATCCAGCGCGACAGGTAGTAGACGAAGAGCGCCTCGACCGTCGTCGTGAGCAGCTTCGTCGGCTCGTACCAGGCCACGGCGAGCAGGCCGGGCACGAGGATGCCGTTGTAGTCCCACCCGTAGCGGACGTTGTTGCGGGCGCCGAGCAGCGCGCCGATGACCAGGATGATGTGGGCCTTCGGCAGCTCGAGGAACTCGAGCGACAGGCTCTCGTTCAGGACCTGGAAGCGCGAGACCGAGAGGTTGGTCGTCCGCAGGAGGACGCCGAGCACGAGCGCCGTCAGCGCCGTGATGACCGCGAGCCGCGGCGCGGCGCGGAGCAGGCCGCTGTTCCAGAAGGCGTTCGCGATGAGCGGCACGAGCACGAGCCCGATGCTGTAGAGCTCGCGCGAGTGCGCGAAGTCGTGGCGCGCCGCGACCTCGGGCACGACGAGGCCCTCGACGAACAGGCGCACGATCACCGCGCCGACGATGAACAGGTAGAACCGCTCGCGCCCGAACGCCGTGGACCAGGCGCCCGTCCGGGTGATCCAGCGGCCGATCAGCGCGACGAACAGGTAGGTCGCGATCGACTCCGCGATGATGAACACCGCGGTGACCGGCGCCGCGAAGAACACGGTCGCGAGGTAGCCGGGCACGACGAGCCCTGCGTACGTCCAGCCGAGCGTCTCGGTGAAGAACGTCCCGAAGACGAGCCCGATCAGGACCGCGGTGTGGAGGCTCCGGTCGAGCCCGTTCGGTGGGAAGAGCGGCAGGTTGTCGAGCATGCGGCGGACCGGCGAGGCAGCAGCGGCAGGCGTCGAGGCAGCGGGGGCGGGCGGCGGGGCGGCGGCGGGCGGCGGGGTGCGCTGGCCGGCGCGGCCCGCCGCGTCCCCCGCGCCGGCCGCGCGCTATGGCAGCGTGGTGGCCAGGCCGAGCGCGCTCGGCGCGCCCCACCCCGTCGGGTAGTCCCAGCCCGGGCCCGCGTCGTAGAACTCCGTCGAGCCGCTCACGATGTCGCGGAACGTCGCCTGCACGGCGGGGGTCGTGTAGAGGATCGAGTTGAGGAACCCGACGCGCGGCAGGCCGCTCTCGGCGCGGTAGTCGTTCACCAGCGCGATGATCGCCGCGAACGCGGGCGCCGAGAAGGACGTCCCGCCGTAGCGCTGCCACTCGCCGAGGTAGTAGACCCAGTACGGGACCGGCTGGACCCCGGCGTGCATCGCGACGTCGGCGACCGCGCGCTTGCCGTCGGACCCCTCCACGACCCCGACCTGCCACGGGGGGATCGGGAACGAGAGCGTCGGACCGGAGCCGGAGCCGGGCCAGGCGGTCTCGTCCTCGACCTCGCCGCGCGAGGTGAGCCAGAGCTCCGTCCCGCCGACACCCGTGACGTAGGGGCTCGCCGACGGCGTGTCGGTCTGCGCGGAGTCGCCGGTCGCCGCGACCACGGTGATCCCGAGCGCCGCGGCCATCCGCGCCGCGTCGTGGTACTGGAGCCGCACGGCGGGCGGCTCGGAGTCCTCGCGGTGGGCGAACGAGTCCGTGATGACCGACACCTCGCCGCGGCTGATCGCCTCGTTGAAGGTGTAGACCATCGACGTGTTGCGCGCGTCGGGCCCCTGGTAGACCACGAGCTCCGCGCCCGGCGCGAGGCCGCCCGACCACTGCACGTCGAGCGTCGACTCGATGTAGCGCGTCGCGACCGGCTCCATGGTCAGGACGACCCTGGGGTTCTCCCGGGTGACGCCGAGCGACTGCCAGAACGATTGCAGGTCCTTGTACTTGAAGGTGGCGCCGACCGTGACCCCGAGCTTGACGCCCTCGCCGGTGAACCCGAGCTCGTAGAGATCGTCGAGATCGTAGGCGCTCGCGATCTGCGCCAGGCTGAGCCCCCGGTCGACGTTGCTCGGCGGCTCCACCACGATGCTCCCGGCCTCGCCCGGCAGCGGATTGGTGCTCGCCGGCAGATCCGCGGTGATGAGGCCGGTGGTGCGCGCGGCCACCCACGTCGGCATGGTGAACCGGGCGAGGGTGCCGTAGACGTCGAACGGCGGATTGCCCGCCTGCGGGTTCTTCCGCTCCAGGATCCTGAGATCGGTGTCGAAGGTCTCGTTGAACTGGGCCACCGTGCCGCTGAACTGGATGAGCAGCCGGTTCGTGGCCGTGAAGTTCACCTTCATGCCCTGCTCCTCGAGCCAGAGCTTCACGAGGTGCACGTCGAGCTCCGGGGGCGCAAACTCCGCGATCCACGCCTCCGGGGTGAGGTACTGGCGGAACCGCGGGCTCGCCGGGTCGTAGATCTCCGCGATCAGCTGGTCGAGCCGCTCGCCGTTCCGGATGGGGAAGCCCATGAGCGCGCGGAACTCTCCCTCCGGCGCGGCGCTGCCCTTGTCGGTGTACACGTTGGGCAGCGGGCTCGGAATGCCGTCGACCGCGCGCGTGGGCTCGCGCTCCTCCTCGGTGAAATCGGGCAGCTCGTCCGGCAGCGCGCCCCCGCCGGAGCCCCCGCCGCCCTCGGCCGTCGCGCCGCCGCCTGTGCCGCCTGCGCCGCCTGTGCCGCCCGATCCGCCGTCGCCGCCCGATCCGCCGTCGCCGCCCGCGCCGCCTGTGCCGCCTGTACCGGCGGCGCCGCCGGCGCCTGGCGGGTCGACCATTTGCACGTCCGACTCGCAGCCACAGCTCGCCGACGAAAACCCGATGCTGCTCGTCAGAACGAGCAGGCCCAGGGCGGGACCGACCTGAAGAACTGGTGATGTGCGCCGCATACCCTCGGGGATTCAAGCCCCTTCCAGCAGGCCGATCCAGCGCAATTTTCACAGCTCACGGACGCAGCAGGACGCGCACGCCGCCCACAACACAAGGTGCCTCTCCGGAGAGTGCGGAGCACCACGTCGCACCCTGTCTCGAACAGAACACCCCGCGGCGGCGCGAGCGCCTCGTCTCTCCCCTGCGCGCGCGAGGGCGCGCCGCCTCCCCTGCGCGCGCGAGGGCGCGCCGCCTCCCCTGCGCGCGCGAGGGCGCGCCGCCTCCCCTGCGCGCGCGAGGGCGCGCCGCCTCCCCTGCGCGCGCGAGGGCGCGCCGCTCCGCGGACTCAACAAGGAGCACGTGCGAGGCGGTCCGCGCGAGCCGAGGTGGGGGACGGCACCTTCTCGAAGCGCAGATGCTTTTGGCGCGGCGGGCGCGCATGGACAATTGTATCTGTGCCACCACGGTGCGACGCTCCGGCTGCCTGGGCGTCCCGCTCCCCGGGTGCGCTGCACCCTTCTCCGACTATGGCGAAGACTTCCCGTCCGCGGCTCCCCAAGCCTTTTCGCGTCCCGAGGCCGATGGGCGCGCAGTCCGACGCGACGCGCCTCGGGTGGCTCAGGCCCGATGTGCTCTCGATCGTGGCGGGGGCGCTGCTGGCCGCCGTGACGCCGTTCGAGCGCTTCGACTACATCGCGCGCGGCCTCACCGCGTCCGCGCTCGCCGACGGCGCGCCGTCGACGCAGGTGCTGCTCGTCACGGCCGCGCCCGACGCGCTGCGCGACGGCCTGTGCGCGCGCTCCCTCCCCGGGCTGCTCGAGCGCGGGCGCGCGCGCGGCGCGCTGCTGGTCCCCCCGGCGGACGCCTTCTGCGGCGACGGCGCCGCGGCGGCCGTGCCCGTCGCGCGGATGCCGCCGGCGCTGCTCCGCCTGAGCGCGGGCGAGGTCGTCGGCTTCGCGTCGCCGGCCGGCGACGCGCGCGCGGCCGATCTCGGCGCGCTCGGCGTCACGGCGGCGCCGTGGGTCCTCAAGAAGGCGCCGCAGAGCGTCCCCGCGGTCAGCCTGAGCGCGCTCGCCGAGGGGCAGGTCCCGGCGACCACGCTCGAGGGCCGCGTCGCCGTGGTCGGGGTGGGCGCGGGGGGCGTCGCGCCCCAGGAGGTCGCGACCTCGGCGCTGCCGCCGGCGAAGGGCGTCGCGGCGGTGCTCGGCGGGCTGCTCGACGGCGGGCGGCGCGCCTCGGCGCCGACCTGGGTGGCCTCGGCGTTCGTCCTGCTGGCGGGTGGGTTCGTGTGGCTCGCGCGCCGCCGCTACGGGAGCGTGGTCGCCACGACCGCGGTGTTCCTCGCCACGTTCGCGCTCGCCCTGGGCCAGAGCCTGCTCGCCGCCCGGGCGGAGGCGAGCCTGCTCCCGCTGCCGAGCACCCTCTTCGGCCTCGCGGTCGCGTTCGCGGGCGTCATGATCACCCGCGGCCTCGGCGTCCAGCGCGCGGTGGGGCGCGCCGCGGAGCTGCTCCAGCGCGCCGCGCTGTTCCGCATGCAGGGGGTGCACGCGCTGCCCGACGAGGAGTTCTGGCCGCGCATGGCGCGCCTCGCGCAGCAGGCGCACCCGGCCGACCTCGTGCTCATCGCCGAGCTGCCGCCGGGCAGCTTCCACCTCCGGTTCTGGAACGATCAAGCGAACGGCGAGAGCCTCGTGGCCGAGCGCCGCCACGACGTCCGCCGCCCGCCGTACAGCAGCGAGCAGGGCGTGCCGGCGATCCGCGTGGCGCGGCGCTTTTTGAGCCGGCAGGACATGCCGGCGGTCGTGGTCCCGCTCATCGCGTTCGGCGAGATCGAGGGCTACGTGTTCTTCTGCGGCGCGGTCGCCGAGTCGACGTTCGCGCGCGAGCCGGAGCGGGCGGAGAACGTCGGCCGCGAGCTCGCGCTGCTCCTGCGGCGGAAGCGCCTCGCGCGCACCGCGGAGCGAGGCGGCGGGCTGCCTGCGGCCGGCGAGGCGAAGGGCAGCCACGAGCCGGCGGATCACCTGGTCGAGGGGGCGCGCGTCGCGCTCGACGATCTCCAGGTGTTCGGCTCGATGCTGCGGAGCGCGCCGGTCGGCCTGCTGTACGCCGACGCGTTCGGGGACGTGCGCTTCGTCGCGCCGGAGTTCGCGCGGTGGCTGCGCGCGCGCGAGGTCGCGGTCCCGCCCGAGAGCGCGAGCGCCGCGCTCCCGCCCGGCTCGCTCACGCTGGGCGACGTGCTGGGCGCCACGGCGACGGACAGCGCCGCGGTGTCGCTCTCCAGCGTGATGGCGAGCGACGGGGGCATCGAGCTCAGCGTCGCCGCGCCCGAGCCCGCGGTGCTCTCGCTGCGCCCGCTCCGGCGCGAGTCGGACGGCTCCTCGTGGATCGCGGGCTACGTCGCCGCGCTCATCCCCGCGAAGCCCGCGGCCTCCCCGTCGGCGAACGTGCGGCCGCTCGCGGCGCGCGACGCGACCGATCCGCTCTGCGCCTTCCAGCTCGCGGACCTCGTGACCGACGCGGTGGCGAGCGCCGCGCGCGCCACGGGCCGCGCGGTCCGGCTCGAGCCGATCCGCGGCGCGACGCACGCGCTCGGGCACCGCGGCGAGCTCGCGCAGGCGCTCGAGGGGTTCCTGACCGACGTGGCGAGCCGCGGGCTGCCGGGCCACGGGCCGGTCGTGTCGGTGCGCGAGGCGTCGCAGGGCGTGCAGATCTCGATCCTGGACGTGGGCTTCGGCCTGGGGCTGCCGGAGTCGGCGCTCCAGCGCGTGCTGACCGCCCCGGGCGCGGCCCCGGCGGGCCTCGAGCCGCTCGGCCGGCTGATCCTGGCCGTGGAGGACAGCCACGGCCACGCCGAGCTCCGGACCAACGACGGCTGGGGCATCACGCTCACGGTCACGCTGCTCCGCGCGCACCCGCGCGTCGCCACCGCCGTGCAGGAGAGCGGCAAGCCGGCGGCGCCGCAGCAGAACGTGATCGCCATCGGGCGGGCGAGCCCGAAGTAGGGAGCGCGGCGCGCTCGTCGCCGCGACGCGGGCGGCCGTCGCGCATCTCGGCGAGGTGAGGCTGGACCAGATCGGGGACCGGCCGCTGCGCGCGGTGCTGGACGAGGCGTGTCCGTCCCCGGAAGCGACGTCGATGCTGATGTTGACGCACCTGGAGGAGGCGCGTGATCTCGCCAGGATCTGCGCGCAGCTCAACGTGCATCGCAACGAGCTCGCGCAGCGGTTCGCGCTGCCCTGGGTGCTTGCGGCTCACCCGGCCGCGGCGCTTCGATTGCAGCAAATCGCGCCCAACTTCTGCGATTTTGCCGGGCTCTGGTTGCTCGATGAGCAAGCGGCGGACGCGGAGCTCGGAACGCTGGAGCAGGCCATCGACGCACCGGCCGTTCCCCAGCCGCCGTCCAGCCATCTCGGCGGGGGGCCAGGGACATCGGAGCTGCTCGAGCGCGCCTCGGTAGCCATCAGCCTCGGGCGTCTGGATGAGGCGGCGGATTTGCTCGCTCAGTACGATCTAGACAACCCGGGGGCGCGATCGAACGTCGCGCCGCGGATCCGATTAGGAGGACAGCTCCACTGGAAGCGCGGTCGGCCCATTGAGGTGCTCGCTTGCTTCGAGCGAGCGCTTGAGCGCTGCGAGGCCCTCGGCGATCTGCACGGAAAGGCGGTGCTCTTGACTGACATCGCCCGGTCGGCGCTCCAGCGCGTGCTGCCTCCCGGGCGCGGCCCCGGCGGGCCTCGAGCCGCTCGGCCGGCTCAGAGAGGATGCCGGCGAGCCTGGAGCGGCCGTGCGGGTCGAGGGCCACTTCGGGCGCTGGTGACTTGGACATCGGCGCTCCCTCACGAGGTTGCGCGCCGTCCATCGGAAAGCGCACGCCGACGGCCGATCTTGATCTTTCCTCAATTCGCGCTAGCATGGCGGCCGTGCTCGCCGAGCCGCTCGCGCCTCCCGCCGCAAAAGCGTTGATCCTGGACACCCTCGCGAACGGCGAGGTCACGTTCTCGAACCACGCGCTCGACGAGATGAGCAAGGAAGACCCGGACATCACCGAGGAGGAGGTGTTCGCGGTGCTTCGCGGCGGTATCGTCGAACCGGCGGAATTTCGCAGCGGCTCGTGGCGATATCGGGTACGAGCAATGGGGGTCTACGTCGTCATGGCGTTCCGTTCGGAGATCCGTGTGAAGGTAGTCACGGCTTGGAGGGTGAGACGATGACCAAGGATGTGAAGTGCACCGAATGTGGCGATCGCATGATTTCGACCCGTGAAGATCGGCCGTACTCCAAGCTGCCCGGGGTTCTTCTGCTCGGGGTCGAAGTCCTGCGGTGCCCCAAATGCGGGGAGTCTGAAGTCGTGATTCCGAAGCCGAACCAACTCGGCGATCTGCTCGCGAGACACCTCATCGAAAAGCGTGACCGGCTGGTGGGCCCCGAGATCCGTTTTCTCCGCACCCACCTTGGCCTTCCCGGTGCCGAGTTGGCGCGGCGCATGGGCGTCTCGCCCGAGACGATCTCGCGTTGGGAGAATGGGAAAGACACGATGGGCCCCGTCGCCGACCGGCTTCTGCGACTGCTGGTTGCCGGGGACATGCCACGCGAGGCGCTCGCGAAAATCGGCGACGATCCGAGACCGCTGAGCTTGGCTGTGCGCGCGAGCCGGGCGGGCTGGAAGGAAGCTGCGTAGGAGACTGGATCGTGAGACGCCGCCGAACAAGTCGTTGACCGGCCAACCGTTGGCAGCCAGAGCCTCCCACGGCTCCACACACTTGAAACCACGCAATCCTACGATCGGCATGGAACTCGCGAGGAGACATGGCTGAACCGTACACCATACGAATCTACGTCCCGGCTGGAGATCCCGCGGGAGTGAAGATTGTCGATCGGTTCAACTGGACTGGTGTAGGAGTCGCCTTTCCTCGAATCTTGTGGCCAGAGATTGCCGCGCGCTCGGAGTTCACGAGAGCTGGTGTGTACATCCTGACCGGCACGGAAGAGGGATCCGCCGACGACCTACCGACGATCTACGTCGGCCAGGGAGACGGCGTAGGCGAGCGCATCAAGGCCCACTACGCCGAGAAGGTGTTCTGGGAGTGGGGATACGCCTTCGTCTCGAGCAACAGCAGCCTTAACCGTGCGCATATAACCTGGCTGGAATACGCACTATTGGAGAGAGCCCGCAATGCCGGGCGGTGTCACTTGAACAACGCGAACGCCCCGCGAGAACCCGGTCTAACGGAGGCTGAAAAAGTGGACACGGAGGGATTCCTTGGAGAACTCCTGCGCATCCTTCCACTTTTAGGCGTTCGCGTCTTTGAGAAGCCGGTTCCCATCGCTTCCTCCAGCACGCCACGCGCGGCTGCCGTGTCCGTGTCGCAGATCGACGAACGCGACACCATTATAGTTCCCGCTCAAGAAGACGGGTTTCGCGACGTTTTCCTCGGCGAAGACTGCTGGTACGCGATCAGGATCAGCGGTGGCATGCTGACGCGAATCAAGCACATCGCTGCGTATCAAACCGCTCCGGTATCGGCGATTACTCACTATGCACCTGTGCGCGCGATCGAACCCTATGGGGATGAGGGAAAGTATCGACTTATCTTTTCGGAACCCGCCAAGCCACTTGGACCTATCCCCTTCGCGAACGCCCCGACGGGCTGCATGCAAGGCCCTCCCCGCGCGGGGCCGAGCTGTTCCTCGATGAGGGCGGGCAGGTCCTCGACTGGAGGCAGGTCGACCTCGACTCGGGACGGCGGTACAAGCAGCGCGTATTTGGAGTCTACGAGGCTCCGTTCGAGTAGGCCGCCGAATCCAGGCGCTGCAGCACGCGGCGGCCGCGATTCTGCACGGACAGCCAGGCGGCTGTCGGCTTCCTGAACGGGGAGGCGCTCAGGCCGCGAATTCAGCAGCGCGCCCCAGGCGTCGCGAGGCTACGCGAGAGGATCCGGGCGTTCGAAGGCGAGCACGGGATCGAGCTCGACCTCCGCTGGGTCAAGGAGCACCAGCAGACGAACACCGTACGGGCGTGCCTGAACGCGCAATGCGATCGTCTGGCGGGGGCGGCGCGCGCCGCGGCGAAAATGCTCCCCGCCACAGGGACTCTCTGATATCCGGCTGGAATGGATGCGAAATCCGGATTGGGGGACCTGCTCCAGCCGAGCCTCGAACGGGACGTGGCGCCGCGAGCAATGCTCTCGGACCGCGCGGGGTTCCTGGTCGCGTTCCTCGGGGGCCCGCTCGCCGCATTGCTCGTGGGCGCCTTCAACACGCGGGCGCTCCGCCGGCTGGGCCAGGATGCGTGGCTCCTCGCCCTGGCGCTCGCGTGGTCGATCCTGGTCGTGGCCGTCGCGGCGCACGCGACGGCCACGACGCCGAGCGAGCTCGCCGCGACGCGGCACGTGGCGCTGTTCGGACACGCGGTGAGCGCCGCCGTGCTGCGGCGCCTCGTGCAAGCCTCGGGGCTCCTCGTGTTCCTCGCGTTCTTCCTGCGACACCGGCGCTTTCATCGGGCCGCGGCGCTCGCGGACGCGAAGCCGGCGCGGCCCTGGATCGTCGGGCTCTCCTGCCTCCTCGCCGGCGGGGGCCTCCAGTTCGTGCTCACCATGGCGATGCTCGCGGCGTTCCGGTGAGCGAGCTCCACCGGCAGCTCGAGCACCTGCTGGAGACGCGGCGCGTGGACGTCGCGCGGCGCGTGCTCGAGCGGGCGTTCGCCGAGAACCCGAGCGACCCCGAGAATCACTACTACGCGGCGCGCGTGGCGGATCGCGCGGGCGACCGCGCCGAGGCCACGCGGCAGATCGGGCAGCTCCTCACGCTGGCGCCGAATCACGTGCGCGGGCTCAGCCTCGCCGTCGAGCTCGCGCGCAAGGGCAAGGAGCACGCGCTCGCGGAGCAGCACGCGCTCGAGCTGATCCGCGGCAATCCGGAGCAGGGGCACTACTACGCGCAGTACGCGCTGGTCATGCTGGAGACGCTGCACGTCGAGAAGGCGCGCGCGCTGGCGCTCGAGGCGCGCCGCCTGTCCCCGGAGGACGAGCTCGCGCACGTGGTCGACGTGCTCACGTCGATCGTGATGGGGGAGCGCGATCGGGCGCGGCACGATCTGGCGGAGCTCGTGCGGCGAAACCCGGACGCCCTGTCCGTGGCCTGGACCTTGCTGACCGTGCTCGAGGCCGATCACCGTGACAGGGACGCGCTCGAGGTCGCGAAGGAGATCGTGCGCGCCACCCCGGACGATCCGGACGCGATCCGCGCCGTGATCGAGCTCGGGGCCCGGACACACCCGCTCGCGTGGCCGGCGTGGCCGCTCCGGCGCTTCGGCCACTTCGCGTCGATCGGCCTCTGGATCGCGGCCGCCGTGGCGCTCTCGATCGCCGCGCACACCAAAAACCTCTCGCTGGCCGTCTGGGTGGGCGGCCTCTGGATCGTTTACGCGATCTATAGCTGGACCTATCTCCCGCTGCTGCGCCGCTGGATCCGGGCGCGAGGACTCTGACGATGGCTTCGAGGCAAGAACTCTCCGACCGGCTCCTGTCCGACCCGTTCGATCTCGATGCGCGCCGCGACTACGCGGAGCTCCTGCTCCAGGAGGGGGACCTCGAGGGGAGCCTCCGGCAGTGGGAGCTGCTCGTGCGGCAGGGCGCCGACACGGCCGCGTTCCACCTCGGGGCTGCGCGCGCGTGCCGCCGCCTCGGGCGGGACGCCGAGGCCGCCCGACACGCAGCCCGCGCCGAGCGATGCCCGGATTTCGATCCGGCCGCGCCGGGCGCGCGGGAGGTCGCTCCGGCGCGCGCCGAGGCGCAGGGCCCCGCTGGCCTGCGCGTGATCGCGGGGGGAGCCCCGCGCGGGTCGGCTGACGTCATTCCGCTCGCCTCGCGCGCGGGGACGCGGTTCATCGACGTCGTGGGCATGCGCGAGCTGAAGAAGCTCCTGCGGGTCCGGATCATCGAGCCGTTCAAGAACCCCGGGCTGTTCCAGCGGTTTCGGCGCAGCGCCGGGGGCGGCGTGCTGCTGTACGGCCCGCCGGGGTGCGGCAAGACGCTGATCGCGAGGGCCATCGCGGGAGAATGCGACGCGACGTTCGTGAACGTCGGGATCAGCGACGTCATGAGCATGTGGATCGGCGAGAGCGAGAGGAACCTCTCGCTGCTCTTCGAGAAGGCGAGGAGCCAGCGCCCTGCCGTCCTGTTCTTCGACGAGCTCGACGCGCTCGCCTTCTCGCGCTCCAAGGCCCAGTCCGAGCACACGCGCCGCATCGTGGACGAGTTCTTGAATCAGCTCGACGGGCTCGGCAGCGACAACGCGCAGATCCTGGTGCTGGCGGCGACCAACATGCCGTGGGACGTCGATCCGGCGATGAAGCGGCCCGGCCGGTTCGATCGCCAGATCTTCGTGCCCCCGCCCGACGCGGAGGCGCGCGCCGAGATGTTCCGCGTGAAGCTCCAGGGCGTGCCGGCGGCGGCGCTCGACTTCGAGGCGCTCGCCCGGGTCACGGAGCATTTCTCCGGCGCGGACGTGGACGGCGTGGTCAACCGCGCGAAGGACGAGCTCCTCGCGGAGATCCTCGACCGGGGCAGCGAGCAGCCGCTGACCCAGAAGGAGCTGCTGGCCGCGGTCCAGCAAACCCAGCCGAGCACGCTCGAGTGGCTCAGGACGGCGCGCAACCTCGTGAGGTACGGCGGGGGCGACAAGTCGTACAAGGACGTCGAGCAGTACCTCAAGGACGTGCGCCTCTCCTGATCGCCTGGAGCGCGGCCGGGGTCGAGCGCACGGGCTCCGAGCCGGGGCGTGAACGGCGGGCGCTCGCGCGACATCTCCCGCGCATCGATCGGCGCAGCGCGCTTCCTGGCCCCGGGGCGGCAAACCATGGTAAAGCCGCAAACTCGAACAGGTCATATGGACAAAATTGACCTTCTTTGGCGAGGTCCGCACCCCTGGCCATTGCTCGGCGCGCACACGACGATCGAGGACTTCAAGCACCAGGGCGGTCTTTATATTTTCACGGTGGAGCATGCCGCAGGGTTCCTGATCTACTGCGCCGGCTAGACTACACAGCCGTTTCAACGCAGATTCAAACAGCACGATAGACTCTACCGCTCCGGCGTATACACCATCTTCGACATCAAAGCTTTTCAACGCGGCCAGCGACGCAAGGTATGGCCTGGTTTCTGGACCAGGAAGAATCAGCCTCCGAGCTTGAGGAGTGACTACAAAAATAGAAGAGAAGAGATCCGGGAGGCTACAGACAAGTGGCTTCGCGGCTTCCGTGTGTTCGTCGCGCCCCTGGCAACGACGCGTCGGATACTCGCGCGGATCGAGGCAGGCATCATGAATAGTCTATACGCGGCGACACCGCCGGCCTGTGACGTACCCGCCCATGGGATGTCGTTGTCCGAGCGTTGGCCGAGCGAGGAGCCCGTGCTGGCGACGAACCAGAGCACGGTGTTGCTGCTGGGCCTTCCGGATACTCTCGTGGTATGAGCAAACTCGCGCCGCACAGGAGTGGTCGTTCCGCGGGAGCAGTGCAGGTCGTCAAACATCGGCGGGGCCGTGTCTCCGAGCCGTGCCGGTCAACAAGCCGTTGCTTCCGACGGTCCGAGCCGCCGCGTTCCGCGCGGCAATGCCCGCCTGGGCCTGGTTGGCCGCGCCGCGCTGCCTGGGAAAGCGGCGCCCGTCCGGCTCGCTTGCGCGGTACGGCGCCGGCACGTTGACCGCTGTGACTGCAGTTGCGTTGTCAGGACCGGCGACGCCCGCCCGGGGCAGCTTGCCCGTGTCGCGCGGCGGCTGGTCCTTGCAAGATGGCCGGGGTAGACTGCGGCCAAGATGAGGCGCCGAGCGCACGTCGAGACCTCGATTCCGAGCTTTTACTTCGAAGTACGCCCGCAACCAGAGATGGTTGCGCGCCGCGAGTGGACGCACGCTTGGTGGACGAAGGCGTCGGTCACGACCGAAATGGTGACGAGCCTGGCCGTCGTGGAAGAACTCGAGCGAGGCGATTTTGCGGCACGCGAGGACTGCCTCACGTTGATAGCGGCCCTCCCTGTGCTCGCCATCGAGCCGCCTATTCTCGAGATCGTGGAGGCCTACATCCGTCATCGCGTCATGCCCGCCGACCCAGCTGGAGATGCGCTGCATCTTGCGATCGCGTCCTATCACCGCTGCGACTTTCTCGTGACATGGAACTGCAAACATCTGGCCAACGCGAACAAGTTCGGCCACATCCGTCGGGTGAATGGCCTTCTTGACCTGTTCACTCCTGCCCTGGTTACACCGCTGCAATTGCTGGGAGGCAACGACGATGACGACGAAGGATGATCCTGCGCTCGAGGCAGTCAGAAAGGTTCGTCGCGATATATCCCGAGAGCATGGGAATGACCCCGCTCGGCTCATCCACCATTATGCCGAGCTGCAGGCTCGATTCAAAGGTCGGCTCATCCAAGGCCCGGAGAGCAACGACAGCACCTGGGAGGATACCGCCCAACCAGCGGCGGAAGCCGACCATGCTCCGCGCGGCGGCTGAGCCGCATGTCGTTCGCCGGAGCAACACGCGCGGGTCACGGCCGCAGGCAGATCAGGCTCCGGGAGAGCGCTCCGGCGCGGGGGAGGCGGCGGCAGCCCGCCCGTGGGCCCCTGTCAGCATGGTAGAGCACACAGTATCACCCAGCGCCGAGCGCCGTGGGGTGGGGCTCATGTAGCGCATTATACAAATTTGTATGCTGCGGGGCGGATTCTGTGTAGTGCATCATACATAATTGAGTACTGTAGGCGAGTTTTGTGTAGTGCATCATACAGAGTTGTGTGCTGCGGGGCGGATCCTGCGTAGCGCATCATGCACGATTGAGCGCGCGACCGGGATCTACCGCCCTGCGCTCTGCTCAGCGGCGCGCGGGGCCCCTCCGCCCCCCAGCCGGTCGATCCAGGTCGCCGCCTCGTCCACGGCCGACCTCGCGAGCGCCGCATCGAGCGGCACGCCCGCGCGCGCGAGGGTGCCGAGGTCGTGGAGCCGCGCGAGCACGGCGTGGGCCTCGACGGGGAGCCCGCCGCGCGGCACGAGCTCCCGGTAGACGACCGCGACGAGGGCCGCGTGCGACTCGGGCGCGGGCCCCTCGAGCAGGCCCGAGATGGCCCCGGCGAGCGCCTCGTAGGCCGCTCGAGCGGCGTCCGCGGCGAAGCCCGCGTCCAGCACCACCTGCGCGAGCCGCAGCCGGTCGTGCGCCGCCCTCCGAGCAGCCTCCACCCGCGGGCCCTCCGCGTGCCGGCGGTCTCCCCTCGCCTCCGCCGCCGCCCCGCCGCTCGCCTCCGCCCCGCCGCCCGCCGCTGCCCCGCCGCTCGCCTCCGCCGCCGCCCCGCCGCTCGCCTCCGCCGCCGCCCCGCCGCTCGCCTCCGCCGCTGCCCCGCCGCTCGTCTCCGCGGTCACCCCGCCGCTCGCCTCCGCCGCCCCGACGCGCAGCGCCGCCGCCGCGCCCCCCTCCGCAACGACCTGCGCCACGACCGCTCCCGCCGCGGCGTCGTCGTTCGCCGGCGCGCCCTCGCTCCCCGGCCACCCGGGGAGCAGCGGCCGGGCGCCCCGTCCTCCGGCCACGTCGCCCTCCGCGGGCAACGCCGCGCCCCCCTCCGCCGCCGCGCCCTCCTCCGCCGCCGCGCCCTCCTCCGCCGCCTCGATCACCTCCGCCGCCTCGATCACCTCCCGCATCTCGCGCAGCGCCACCGAGAAGCTCGGCGCCGCGAGCTCCTCCACCGTGGCCCCGGCGCGGAGCGACGCCATCAGCACCGCGCGCTTGCCGGCCAGGATGCGCTCGATGCCCCGCTCGATGCCCTCCTCGGCGCAGAGGTACGTCACGCTGACGCCCCGCGCCTGCCCCATCCGGTGCGCGCGCGCCGTGCGCTGGTCGAGGCGCGCCGGGTTCCACGGCAGGTCCAGGTGCACGACGTAGCTCGCCGCCTGCAGGTTGAGCCCCACCCCGCCCGCGTCCGTGCTCAAGAGCACCCGCACCGCCGCGTCCTCCCGGAACCGGTCGAGCAGCGCCGGGCGCCGGTCCGTGGGCACGTCGCCGTGGAGCATCGCGTACCCCACGCCGAGCCGATCGAGCCGCTCCGCGGCCAGCGCCAGCATTCCCACCCACTCGGAGAACACGATCACCTTGCCCCGGGGCTGCGCCGTGATCTCGGCGACGAGCGCCTCCAGCTCGTCGAGCTTCGACGACGCCCGCTTGCGGCGCCGCGGGTCGCACAGCTCCAGCGCGTTGCACGCCTGCCGCGCCTTGAGCAGCAGCATCATGAGCCGGTCCACCTCCTCCTTGCGCAGCGCCCGGCGCTCCGTGATCGCGAGCAGCCGCGCCGCCTGCGCGCGGTAGTCCCCCTCGAGCTCGCGCTGCTCCGGCGAGAGCGGCGTGTACCGCGTCTGCTCGACCAGCGGCGGCAGCTCGAGCAGCACCTCCGCGCGCTCGCGCCGGAGCACGACGGGCGCGACGCGCCGCCGCAGCTCGCCGAGGTTCTTGTAGCCGGCGATCCTCCCCCGCTCGTCCTGCCGGTGGAAGTCGAGGTTGAACCGCCAGAGCGGCCCGAGCAGCGCCGGATCGACGAGCTGCAGGAGCGCGTACAGGTCGTCGAGGCGGTTCTCGACGGGCGTCCCCGTGAGGATGAACAGGAACCGCGACGGCAGCGCCCGCAGGGTCGCCGCCGTCTTCGTGCGGAAGTTCTTCGCGCGCTGCGCCTCGTCGAGCACCAGCACGTCGGCCCCGAGCGCCTTGAGCCGCGTGAGCTCGCGCCAGGTGATCTCGTAGCTCAGCACCGTGTACGTGGCCTCCATCGCGAGCGCCCCGGTGCGCTGCGCCGGGGATCCGCCGAGCACCGCGGCGCGCTCGCCCGTCCACCGCGCGATCTCCTGCGCCCACTGGTGCTTGAGCGACGCCGCCGTCACGATGAGCACCCGCCGCGCCTCGCCGCGGCGCCGGAGCAGCTCGCACGCCGCGATGGCCTGGATCGTCTTGCCGAGGCCCATGTCGTCCGCGAGCAACGCGCGCCCGCTGCGGACGAGGTGGAGCACGCCCTCGCGCTGGTACGGGAAGAGCGGCAGCCGGAGCGCCTCCATCCCGGCGTCGCCGCGGGCCGCCCACGCGTCGACGAGGCGCCGGCGGCGCCTGTGCCAGGCCGAGAGCGCGAGGCGCTCCGCCGCGGGCCCGGCCGCGTGGACGACGCGCAGGGCCGCGCCGGCCCCCTCCGCGAGGGCCTTCAGCAGACCGAACGGCTGCACGAGCCGCGCGCGCTCCGCGCGGAGCGCGTCGGGCCACGCCCCGACCGCGCGCAGCCGCAGCCCGTCCTGCGCGTCGACCGTGACGGTCGGCCGCGCCGGCGCAGCCAGCCGCGCGAGCGCGCGGCGCCACGCCGGCCGCGCCGCGACCGCGCGGCGCACGGCCTCGAGGTGCTTGCACGTGCCGAGCTGATTGCCGAGGAAGTCGGGGCACGTGCAGGTGTCGTACCGCGCGCTGCCGTCCACCAGATCGACCACGTACCGGCCGCCGCTCCCGCTCGCCACGGCGTAGCCGCCATCCACCCCGGCGCCGAGCGGCGTGACGTCGAACGGCTCGGTGTGCGCGCGATGGACACGCACCTCGCGCTCGTACTGGCGGACCGCGTCCAGGCTCTCGTAATCATCGCATTGCGGGACATCCCAGCGGACGGGTTGGAGCGATGCAGGGCGCATGGGCGCACCTCTGCCGCAGTCACGTCCTATTCGCAACAGCGCTGCTCGACGCGGCGAGCATTCCTTTTTGACTCAGAGTTTTCTCATCCATCGAGCCCGAATCGCCTGGAGCGGCTCGATTGCGCGAGCGCCCGGACCTCGCGAGCGCGCGGACCCGGGGGCGGCCTGCGCCGGGGAGCTCGACCGGCCCGCCGAGATCAGGACCCGATCCGGATCCGCTTCTTCAGCGCGGCGAGCTCGTCGTCGACTGCCGCCCCGCCGGGCCTGTCCTCGCCGCCCGCGCCGCCGCCGCCGCCGCCGTGCTCGAGCCGCGCGAACTTCGCCTCGAGCTCGTCCGCCGACATCCGGCCGCTGGAGAGCGCCTCCTCGATCTCGCGCGAGGCCGCGACCTGCGCCACCTGCCCCTCGACCTGCTCCTCCATGCGCCGGAACTCGGCGAACGCGCTCTGTCCGCCCCGCGCCCCGAGCCCCTCGACGCCGCCGCCGGCGCGCTGCTGCTGGATCTGCGCCGCGAGGGTGCCCTTCCGCGCCTGGAGCTCCTCCTGCTTGGCCTCCATGCGCTCCAGCTCGCTCTTCATCGAGAGGACCGCGGAGCGCTGCTCCGCCCGCATCGCCTCGGCCCGGTCGCGCTCGCCCACGACCCGCTTCTTCTGGACGAGCGCCTCGCGCGCGAGCTGCTCGTCGCCCGCCTTCAGCGCGAGCTCGGCGCGCTTTTCCCACTTGTTCGCCTCGACGTCGAGCTCGTCGACCTTCTTGCGCAGCACCTTCTCGGCCGCCACCGCGTCGACCAGCTCCTTCCGCGCCGCGCGGATCTGGTCCTTCATCTCCTCGACGATGAGATCCAGCGACTTTTTCGGATCTTCCGCCTTGTCGAGGAGCGCGTTGACGTTGCTCGAGATGACCTTCCCCATGCGGTCGAAGATGCCCATGCCGGTAGCGTGCACCGCCCCGCCGCCCCTGTAAAGCGCCGGCCGCCCGCGCGCGAGCGGCGCCCCGCGGGGTGGAGGTCGCGTCTGGGGTGCTCCCCTCCGGGGCTTGCGTTCCGGCGGGCCCTCTCGTGGCCCGCCTGCACTCCAGCCCCTCCGGCGAGCACCCCAGACGCGACCTCCACCCCGCGGGGCGCCTGCGGCTTTGCTGGCGCGCCCGCCGCCCGCGGGGCCTCGCGGACAGCCGAGGATCAGGGCGGCGGCGGGTACGCCGGGCCGAAGCTCGACTCGACGGACGACCGCGTGGTGAGCAGCGGAGTCTTCGTCGCCTCGTCCTGGTAGAGCGGCCTCACCACGCAGGTATCCTCGCCGCACTCGCCCCCGTCGACGAACGCGACGTCGGCCACGAGCCAGTACCGGGTGGTCGCGTCCTCCGGCGCGAACGTGACGGGCGCCTCCGGGTCGTAGAACCCGGCCGGGCCGAGATCCGCCCCGAGCGCGCCATTGCAGAAGATCTTGACCCGCGGGTGAACGGCGTAATTGAAGCCGTGGCCGGAGTAGTAGTGGACCCCGATCCGGATCCACTCCCCGAACGGCGGGAAGTCGATGTTGATGTTCTCGGGCGCGCAGAAGTCGCTGCTGTTCGGGTCCGTGACCTCGGGCGAGCAGGTGATGTTGTCGATGTCGAGCCGCGGGTTATGGCAGCCCCGGCCGAGGTCGCGCCACGCTTTCCCGGCGCCGCGCGGCGCGAAATAGCAGGTGTTCTTGGCCTCGACCGGATCCTGGTACCAGCGCACCGGCGCGGGCGGCGACGCGGTGTCGCTGAACCACTCGAGCTCCGAGCTCACCGCCAGGCTCTCCACGGTGCAGTTGTTGTAACCGCAATCGCTCGGCGAGCCGGAGACCGCCCACGGCTGCGTGTCGTTCGGCCGGTGCACGTGCAGGTCGAGATCCACGCCGTCGCCCCCGAGGTCGTGCTCCCACTCGAGCTCGACCCGCAGGCCGGGCGCGCCGACGTAGAGCGCATACTCGCAGGATTTCTCGGTGCCGTCGGCGATGCGCTTCGTGTAGGTCACCTTGTACTCTCCGGACTGGAGCGGCTTGAAGTCGTCCGGCGGGTCCGAGCCGGACACGGCCGGGCACGGGTCGATGCCCGCGGGGCAGGCGACGGTCCAGGACTCCGAGCCGGGCGCGGCGTCGGCGCTGAACGTGCCTGTCCCCTCCTTCAGGTTCACGTCGGCGAACGGCGGCGCCTGGAGCGCGTGGCAGCCGAGGGGGTTGTCGCTGAAGCAGCCCTCGGTCGCGTGGCGGCCGCCGATGCACGGCCCCCACACGCCCATCTCGGTGCACAGGGTGGTGCCCGAGAAGCACCCCTCGGCCGCGCGGTACGACGGGTCGCCCTTGAAGCACCCGTGCGCCTGCCCCGCGACGCACGCGCACGTCTCGTCGACCTCCCCGTCGCAATCGTCGTCGAGGCCGAGGTGATTGAGGTCGCAGAGCTCCTCCGAGCCGCACTCGGTGCCGCACGGGTTCACGGCGCCGTCGACCACCCCGGCGTCGTCGTCATAGAAGACGGCCCCGCCGAGCCCTTCCTGCGGCGGCGTGCCCCCGCCGCCCTCGCTGGTGCTGCCGCCGCCGCCGCCGGCCGCGCCGCCGGCGCCTCCGGTCAGCGAAGCGCCGGGGCCGGGATCACGGCGCTCTCCCGAGGCGCTGCAGCCGACCGCGGCGAGAGCACCGCTGGCCGCGGCCCCCAGAAGAGCGATGAGCACAGAGGAGACGCGAAGACGACGCATGGAACCTCCAGTGGTCAGCGCGCGGCGACTCGGCTCGGGCTGCCCAAAGCGCCCAGACCGACACCGGCGATCGACAGCAAGGTTTTCGTCTTAGCAGACCAGACGCGACTCCCAAGGACGCACGTGAACGCACCAAAGCATGTTCGTGAGAACGGATGTCCCGCGGACATCTCTCGTATGTCCCGGGACGGCAGGACTCTCTGTCTGGAGCGTGTCCCGTGAGGCGGGATTCACCGATGTTCGTATGTCCCGGGACGGCAGGACTCTCTGTCTGGAGCGTGCCCCGGGGCGGCGGGACTCACCCGCTCTCGGTCGTCCCGGGGCGGCGGGATCAGTCCGTCGCGCGCGGCCCCTTCGAGGACCCGGCCGAGAGCGCCGCCTGCGCGGCCGCGAGGCGCGCGATGGGGACACGGAAAGGCGAGCAGGAGACGTAATCGAGCCCGGCCCGCTCGAAGAAGGCGATCGAGCTCGGATCCCCGCCGTGCTCGCCGCAGATGCCGAGCTTCAGCCCCGGACGCGCCGCGCGCCCCCGGTCTCGCCCCATCTCCACGAGCGCCCCGACCCCGGGCACGTCCAGCGACTGGAACGGATCCTTCGCGAAGACGCCGGACTCGACGTACGCGCCCAGGAACCGGCCCGCGTCGTCGCGCGAGATGCCCAGGGTCGTCTGCGTGAGATCGTTCGTGCCGAAGCTGAAGAACTCCGCCTCCTCGGCCAGCTCGCCGGCCATGATCGAGGCGCGCGGCAGCTCGATCATCGTCCCGAACCGGTAGTCGACCCTGCGCCCCTTCTCGGCGAAGACCTGCTCGGCCACCCGCTCGACGAGCGCGCGCGTGATCGCGAGCTCGCGCCGCGTCATGCTGAGCGGGATCATGATCTCGGGCTCGACCTCGACGCCCGCCGCCGCGACCTCGCACGCCGCCTCGAGGATGGCGCGCGCCTGCATCTCGTAGATCTCGGGGGAGGTGATCGCCAGCCGGCAGCCGCGGTGGCCGAGCATGGGGTTGTACTCGGCGAGCTCCTCGTTCTTGCGCTCGAGGTCCCGCTTGCTGACGCCCATCGTCCTCGAGAGCTGCTCGAGCTGCGCCTCGTCCTGCGGCAAGAACTCGTGCAGCGGCGGGTCGAGCAGCCGGATCGTGACGGGCAGCCCCGCCATCTCGCGGAAGACCCCGACGAAGTCGCCGCGCTGGAACGGGAGCAGCTTCGCGAGCGCGCGCCTGCGCCCCGCCTCGTCCGGCGCGAGGATCATCTCGCGCACCGCCTCGATGCGCTCCTCGTCGAAGAACATGTGCTCGGTGCGGCAGAGCCCGATGCCCTCCGCGCCGAAATTGCGCGCCGTCCGGGCGTCGTGCGGCGTGTCGGCGTTCGACCGCACGCGCAGGCGCCGGACCGCGTCGGCCCAGACCATGAGCTCGCCGAACTCGCCGCTCAGCGTCGCCGGCACGGTCGGCACCGCGCCGAGGTAGACCGTGCCGGTGCTGCCGTCGAGCGTGATCAGGTCGCCGGCCTTCACCGTGAGGGTGCCGCTCGCGTGCCCGTGATCGTCGTAGAGCGAGACCGTCATCTGGCCCTGGCTCACGCTGATGGCCGAGCAGCCGGCGACGCAGCTCTTGCCCATCCCGCGCGCCACCACGGCCGCGTGGCTCGTCATGCCGCCGCGGGACGTGAGGATGCCGCGCGCCGCCTTCATGCCGTGGATGTCCTCGGGCGACGTCTCCGAGCGCACGAGGATCACCGCCTTGCCCTGGCCCGCGCGCCGCTCCGCCTCGTCGGCGCTGAAGACCACCTGCCCCGTCGCCGCGCCGGGGCTCGCCGGCAGGCCCCGCGCGAGCACCTTCTTCGGCGCGCCCGGGTCGATGCTCGGGTGCAGCAGCTGATCGATGGCGCCCGGATCCACGCGCAGGATCGCCTCCTCCCGGCTGATGAGCCCCTCCTTGGCCATCTCGACCGCGATGCGCACGGCCGCCCGGCCCGTGCGCTTGCCGGTGCGGCACTGGAGCAGGAAGAGCTTGTTCTGCTGGATGGTGAACTCGAGATCCTGCATGTCGCGGAAGTGCCGCTCGAGCCTGGCCTGCACCTCGACGAGCTCCGCGTAGGCGCCCGGCATCCGCGCCTCCAGGGAGCGCTCGTCGTCGTCGCTCCCCGACGCGGACCTCGACAGCGGGTGCGGCGTGCGCACCCCGGCCACGACGTCCTCGCCCTGCGCGTTGGGGAGCCACTCGCCGAAGAAGCGCCGCTCTCCGGTCGACGGGTCGCGCGTGAACGCGACGCCCGTGCCGGAGTCGTCGCCGAGGTTGCCGAAGACCATCGCCTGGATGTTGCAGGCCGTCCCCCAGGCCTCCGGGATATCGTGCATCTTCCGGTAGACCTGGGCCCGGTGGTTGTTCCAGCTCCCGAACACGGCGCAGATGGCGCCCTGGAGCTGCGCGTACGGATCCTCGGGGAACGGCCGGCCCGTCGCGTCGAGGACGATGTCCTTTTGCTGCTGGATCAGGGCCGCGAGCGACTCCGGATCCAGCAGGGAGTCGGGCACCTTGCGCTCGAGCTCGGCGGCGTTCAGGAGCGTCGCGTCGACCCCGAGGCGCGCCGCGGCCTGCCTGCGCGCGCGGCCGAGGGCGTCCTCGAACCGCTCGCGGGGCACGCCGAGCACGATGTCGGCGTACGCCAGGATGAACCGGCGATAGGCGTCCAGCGCGAAGCGCTCGCTGCCCGTGCGCCGCGCGAGCCCCCTCGCGATCTCGTCGTTCAGGCCGAGGTTCAGGATCGTGTCCATCATCCCGGGCATCGACGCGCGCGCGCCCGAGCGGACCGACACGAGCAGCGGCGCGTCGGGGCTGCCCAGCCTCGCGTCGAGCAGCGACTCCAGCCGGCCGATCGCGGCCTTGATCTCGTCCTCGACGCCCGCGGGCAGCACCTTGCCCGCGGCGTAATAGGCGTTGCAGACCTCGGTGGTGATCGTGAACCCCGGCGGCACCGGGATGCCGAGCCGGGTCATCTCCGCGAGCCCTGCGCCCTTGCCGCCGAGCAGGTCCTTCTGCCGAGCGTCCCCGTCCGCCTGCCCCGCGCCGAAGAAGTAAATCGATCTGGCCATGGCGGGGGCACGCTAGATCGTCCGCGCAGTCGGGTCGAGGGCCGTCGAGCGGTGGCGGTGGTCGCTTCTCGGGCGCTCACCGGAGGGGCTGGAGCGCGGGCGGTCCACATGCAGGCAGGCCACAAAGAGAGGCCCGCCGGAACGCAGACCCCAGAGGTGAGCACCCGAGACGCGACCACCGCCTGAGCGGACGCCACGGGCGGCCAGACTCTGGATCCACGCTCGACGGACACGCGGTCCGGTGCCGCACAAAAAACCGACCCTCCGCGGCGGACAGGCTATGAAGCAGCGCATGAAGCCCGGAGCCTTCCTCCTCCTCGCGACGCTCGCCGTCCCCCTCGCCGCATGCGACCAGACGCCGCCCGCCCCGACGGCCTCGTCCGCGCCGACGCCCGCCTCGTCCGCGCCCGCCGCACAGACCGCCGCGCCCACCGCGGAGGCGAAGCCCCCCGCAGAGCCCGCCGCCCTGCCCGCGCCGCCCGACGTCGCCGCGCCGCCGGCCGACGCGCAGAAGACGGCCTCCGGGCTCGCCTTCAAGGTGCTGACGCCGGGCAAGGACAAGGCGCATCCCGGCCCCGACGACAAGGTGACGGTCCACTACACGGGGTGGACGACCGACGGAAAGATGTTCGACAGCTCCGTCCTCCGCGGCGAGCCCGCCACGTTCGGCGTGAGCGGCGTCATCAAGGGCTGGACAGAGGCGCTCCAGCTCATGAGCAAGGGGGAGAAGCGCCGCCTCTGGATCCCCGGCAACCTCGCCTACGGCGACCGGCCCACGCGCCCCGGCGCCCCGGCCGGAATGCTGGTGTTCGACGTCGAGCTGCTCGACTTCGCCCCGGCCCCGAAGCCGCCGCCTGTGCCGAAAGACGTGAAGGCGCCGCCGAAGGACGCCACGAAGACCACCTCCGGCCTGGCCTACAAGGTCTTGCAGAAGGGCACGGGCACGGAGCACCCCAAGCCGACGAGCCGCGTCACCGTGCACTACACGGGGTGGACGACCGACGGGAAGATGTTCGATAGCTCGATCGTGCGGGACGAGCCGATCACCTTCCCGCTGCGCGGCGTGATCAAGGGGTGGACCGAGGGCGTACAGCTGATGGTGAAAGGCGAGAAGACGCGCTTCTGGATCCCGGCGGAGCTCGCCTACGGCGAGAAGCCGGCGCGCCCGGGCGCGCCGGCGGGCATGCTCGTGTTCGACATCGAGCTCATCGACTTTCGCTGATCCCGCGGCCGGCGCTGGACATCCGGCCGCCTGCCTGGCTACATGGACGGCGGCGGGCGGGCAGGCATGCTGACATCCATCCGACTCAGGAACTTCAAGAGCTTCGCCGATGAGACGGTGGAGCTCTCCCCCTTCACGCTGCTGCTCGGGGCCAACGGCTCCGGGAAGAGCAATCTGCTCGACGCCCTGCGCTTCCTGCAGGGCATCGGGCTCGATCTCCCCCTGAGCGACGTCTTCCGCGGCCGCGTCGACGGGCGGCGGGAGGTCTGGCCGGGCCTGCGCGGCGGCGCGCAGGGGGCGGCGCGGCGCGGCGCGAGGTCGTTCACGATCGAGAGCCGGTGGGCGATCGGGAAGGAGGAGCTCACGCACAGGATCACCTGCCAGGTCGAGCCGGACGTGCTCGTGGAGCACGAGTCGCTCGAGGCGAAGGTGGCCGGGGCGCCGCTGTTCGACACCCACACCTCCGCGCTGAAGGGGCTGGAGGGGCTCGCGTCGGGCGGCGTCGTGTGGCCTTCGGCCAAGAAGACCCGGAGCATGAGGATCGCCTCCGTGGATCGCAACCCGGCGCGGCGCAGCCTGCTCGGCCAGATCGAGCATCACCGCGGGCGCGCCGAGGAGGCGAGCCTCGCGGACGTCATCGCGCTCTGCAACGCGCTCCAGGTCGCGATGCGGAGCGCGCTGTCGCTCGACATCGATCCTTCTCGGATGAGGGGTTATGTGCCGCACGACGCCGACAACCTGGGCGCCGGCGGACAGAACCTCTCCGCGCTGCTCCGCCGGCTCTGCGACGAGGCCGATCACAAGGAGGACGTGCTCGGCTGGCTGCGCGCGGTCTTCACGCCCGAGATCGACGATATCGAGTTTGCCGAGACGGGGCTGGGCGACGTGATGATGGTGCTCGTCGAGAAGGGCGGGACCCGCGTCCCGGCGCCGAGCCTGCCGGACGGCGCGCTGCGCGCGCTCGGCAACATCACCGGGCTGCTCACCGCGCCGGAGGGCTCGCTCGTCCTGGTGGAGGATCCCGACGCGGGGCTCTACCCGGAGCGCGCGGGGCTGCTCGCGCAGCACCTGGAGGGGGCGGCGCGGCCCGCGGGCTGCCAGCTCGTGGCGGCGACGCACTCGCCGTCGCTGCTCAGGGGCGTCTCGAAGCAGGGGCTCAGCCGGGCGATCGTGTTCCAGCGGGATCCCGAGACGGCGGCCACGGTGACGCGGAGGCTCGGAGATCTGCCGCGCTTCGAGGAGATCACGGAGCGGGATCCGGGGGAGTTCCTGTCGGCGAAGGCGCTGACAGGCTAGGGACGCGCCCCTCGCGGCTCAGTACACCTTGCAGCGCGCCCCGCCGGCGGCGCGCGCGTAGGGAACCTTCGCGTCCCGCCCCTTCACGTAGATCGCCCCGCCCGGGGCCGGCCTCGGGACGATCGCGCCGCTCGCGAGCGGGCGCCCGGGCGGCAGCTCCTCGACCTCGATGACGAGGTCGTTCCCCTCCTGATCGACCGCGGAGATCGAGGGCCGCCGGCGCTCCTCGTCGGCGGCGCCGCCCGGGCACGGCACGCCGCGCGCGCTCAGGGCGATCGCGAGCGTGTCGGCCCCGACCTCCGGGGCGCCGGCCGCCCACTGGAACCGGGGATCCAGGGCGTCGCCGACCTCGACCGCCAGGCAGCTGCAGCGCTCCTTCGGCGACGCGGCGCTCGCGAGCGCGAGATCGTGCCGCACCCCGACCCACGAGGTCGCGGGCCGCTCTCGCGGCACCGAGGGCGCGCCGTCGAACTCGTCGGGCCCGCCGATCGGCCTCCGCGGCGCCTTCCGCCTCTCGCCCTCCGGATCCTGGTCCGCCGACGTGGAGGGCTCGACGGTGCCGCCCTCCCAGAACGAGGCGGCGCCCGCGTGCTGGTTGCCGCCGCAGGCGGCGAGCGCAGCGAGAGAGAGGAGCGCCGCGAGGCGTGCGCGCGTGAGGCCCGAAGGGAGCATACGGCGCGATCTTCGCACCGGCGCCCGCGGCGGCCAAGAAGTGTGTGGGGTGGAGAGAGAGAGGAGGGACGCGCGCTACGCGCCGGGGGCCCGGCGCGCAGCGCGGCGAGCCGTCACTTCGGCTTGATCTCGGTGAGGACGAGCAGGTAGTCCGGCGAGTTGTTCGGCGACAGCTTGGCGTACGGGTTCTCCTTGCTGGGCCACCCGACGAAGCGCTTCGTGCTGTACTCGCCCCAGGACGGGTTCTTGAACAGCGGGATCACCGGCACCTGCTGCACGAAGATCATCTGCAGCTCGTTGATGATGCGCTTCTGCTCGGCCGGGTCCGTCGCCGACTCGAACTGCTTGAACAGCGGGTCGGCCTCCTTCGCGCCGAAGCGGTGCCAGTTGCGCGCGCTCATCTCGCCGACGGGCTTCACGAACTCCGTGGCCATGAGGTTGCGGTAGAAGTTGAACGGCGTGGGCTCGGTGTTGGTCCAGCCCATCGACATGTCGAACGTGCCCTTCTGGAGCGCCTCGAAGAACGCGCTGAAGTCGTACGTCTTCAGGGTCGCGTCGATGCCGACCTGCTTCAGGTTCTGCGTGACGATCTGGACCGCGCGGACCCAGTCGGACCAGCCGGTGACGACGTTGATGTCGAAGCGCAGCGGCTTGCCGTTCTTGGCCCGGATCCCGTCCGCGCCCTTGGCGTAGCCGGCCTCGTCGAGGAGCGCGTTCGCCTTGGCCACGTCGTAGTTCGTCCAGTCGCCGGCGGCGACCGCCTTCTCGTCGCGCCAGCGCGCGTAGGCGTCGTCCAGGCCCGTCGCGTCGGCGCCGACCGTGTAGCCGTTCACTGCGATCTTCGCGATCTGGGCCCGGTCGATGGCCATGCTGATCGCCTTGCGCAGCTTGATGTCGTCGAACGGCTTCTTGGTGTAGTTCGGATAGAGCGTCACCGTGCCGCCGACCAGCGGGAACCAGTAGTGGTTGTTCGCCGGGTCCTTGGCGACGTAGGTCTTGTCGATGTCGGGCACGAAGTTGCCGGCCCAGTCGACCTCGCCGTTGATGAGCGCCAGGTTCGCCTGGTCGTTGCCCGGGTACGCCGGGAAGCGGAGCCCGTCGACCGCCGGCTTGCCCTTCTGCCAGTAGTGCGGGTTCTTGCCGAGCTCGTAGACCTGGTTCTGGAACGTCTTCACCTCGGTGAACGGGCCCGTCGCGACGGGGTTCTCGTTCGTGAACGTGACCGGGTCGGCGACGTCCTTCCACTTGTGCTCCGGCACGATCGGCTGGTGGCCGATGTAGCTGAGCCCGGGGACGAACGGCCTCTTCAGCGCGAAGACGACCGTGGAGCCGTCCGTGGCCTCCACCGAGTCGAGGAACTGCCACACGCCGGAGAGATCGAGCGCCGGGAACTTCTTGAGGAGCCCGAACGTGAACGCGACGTCCTTCGCCGAGAAGGGTTGTCCGTCGGACCACTTGACCTCGGAGCGGGTCGTGAAGGTGAGCTTCTTGTTGCCGTCGCTCCACTCGTACTTCGTGGCGAGCCACGGGGTGAACTCGCCCTTCATCGCGTTGAAGACGAGGAGCGGCTCGTAGATGCCCGCGAGCGTGGGAAAGCGCACGGCCCCCTCGGCGAGCAGGGGGTTGAAGTTGCGCACCCAGGACGCCTGCTGCTCCCTGGAGATCGTGACCATCTTCGGGCCCTTGGCCGCGTCCTTCGCTGCGGCGGCGGCCGTGCCGGTCCCCGCGGTGGCGGGCCCGCTGCTTCCCTTGTTATCACAGGCCGCCGTGGCGCCGACGGACAGAAGCAGCGCCGACATGGCGAAGATGCGGCGCGACATGGATCGACTCTTCATAAGCTTGCTCCCTCGCGGCGGTTTCTGCCGCCTGCGACGATCCTCTCAACCTACCGACAGCACGCAGCGCCGCGGCGCAGCGGCACGACCGTACGGCGGCGCCACGGATGGCCGCGTGTGCGGCATCCTGACGCCGGCGCACTGTACCGGCCGTTGTGGAGAAGTGTCAACCTGAGGGGGGCCGCGCTCGTGAGCGATCCGACGGGACCGGGCCCCGGCGCGACGCGGCCGCGCGCCGGGCGCGATCGGCGCCCCGCGTCAGCGGGGGGCGCTCAGAACTCCGCGGGATCGCTGTAGGTCCCCAGGACGTCGCGCAGCACGTCGCAGATCTCCTGCTCGGTCGCGTACGCGCTGGCCGCCTCGATGATGGGGGGCATGAGGTTGTCCTTGCCGCGCGCGCGCTCGCGGACCTCGGCCAGCGCGCGCCGCACCCGGTCCGGGTCGCGCTGGGCCTTGACCCTGGCCAGGTTCTCGCACTGCACCCGCTGCACCTCCTCGTCGATGCGGAGCAGGGGGATCGTCCGCTCGTCCGCCGCCGCGTACCGGTTCACGCCCACCATGATCCGCTCGTTCGACTCCAGCTCTCGCTGGAAGCGGTAGGCCGAGGCCGCGATCTCGCGCTGCGGATAGCCCTTCTCGATGGCGGACACCATCCCGCCCATCTCGTCGATCCGCTGGATGTACGCGAGCGCCTCCTGCTCCAGGCGGTCTGTCAGCCACTCCACATAATAGCTGCCTCCGAGCGGATCGATGGTGTTCGCGACCCCGCTCTCGTGGGCGATGATCTGCTGGGTCCGGAGGGCGATGGTCACGCTGTCCTCGGTCGGGAGGGCGTACGTCTCGTCGAGGGAGTTCGTGTGGAGCGACTGGGTGCCGCCGAGCACCGCGGCGAGCGCCTGGAGCGAGACGCGGACCACGTTGTTGTAGGGCTGCTGCGCCGTCAGCGAGACGCCGGCGGTCTGCGCGTGCGTCCGGAGCTTCATGCTCTCGGCCCGCTTCGCCCCGTAGCGCTCCTTGAGGAACCGCGCCCACATGCGGCGGGCGGCGCGGAACTTCGCGATCTCCTCGAAGAAGTCGTTGTGGACGTCGAAGAAGAACGAGAGCCGCGGCGCGAAGGCGTCGACGTCGAGGCCGCGCTCGACGCAGCCCTCGACGTAGGCGAGCCCGTCGGCGAGCGTGAACGCGAGCTCCTGCGCGGCCGTCGAGCCCGCCTCCCGGATGTGGTAGCCGCTGATCGACACCGAGTTCCACCGCGGCACCTCGCGCGCGCAGAACTCGATCATGTCCGTCACGATGCGCATGGCCGGGCGCGGCGGGACGAGCCAGGCGTGCTGGGCGATGAACTCCTTCAGGCAGTCGTTCTGCACCGTGCCGCCGATCCGCTTGCGCGGGATCCCGCGCTTGTCGGCGAGCGCGACGTAGAACGCGAGCAGCACGATCGCGGGGCCGTTGATGGTCATCGACGTGGTGACCTGATCGAGGGGGATGCCGTCGAAGAGCACCTCCATGTCGCGGAGCGTGTCGACCGCGACACCGCACATCCCGACCTCGCCGAGCGACCGCGGAGAGTCCGAGTCGTAGCCCATGAGCGTCGGGAAATCGAAGGCGGTGGACAGGCCCGTCTGCCCCTCCGCGAGCAGGTACTTGAACCGCGCGTTCGTCTGCTCCGGCGTGCCGAAGCCCGCGAACATCCGCATGGTCCAGAGCCTGCCGCGGTACATCGTCGGCTGGACGCCGCGCGTGAACGGGTACTCGCCGGGCAGGCCGAGCGCCGCGGCGTAGTCGCGCGGCGCCTCGACCGGCGTCGCCAGGTCGGGCACCTCGACGCCGCTCCACGTCGTGAAGCGCTCGGCGCGCGGGGGGAAGCGCGCCGACGCCTCGGCGACCGGGCCCGCGCGCCACGCGGCCACCGCGCGCCGGAGCGCGGCCAGCCCGTCCTCGTCGAGGCCGAGCCCCTCCCCGCCTCCGCCGTTCGTGTACCGGAGCGCGTCGGCGCTGATCCCGTCGGGGTGCGAGTGCTCTTCGGACGCCATGGCCCGGATTTTAGCGCGGCGCGCGGCCGATGGAGCGGCCCGGCGCCGAAAACGGCCGATGGCGCGGCCCGGCGCCGAAAACGGCCGGAGGCCCGGCTCAGGGAGCCGGCGGGACGACGCCCTTGGCCCGGGCGGTGTCGCAGCCGAGCTCGACGCCGGTCGGGCCCTTGTCGGTCCGCACGATCTTGAACTCGACGCGCCGGTTCTTCTCCCACGCGGCCGCGTTGTGGGCCGGGTCGAGCGGGCAGTACTCGCCGTAGCCCATCGCGCGCACCACGTCCCGCTTGACCCCGCGCTGCACGAGCGCCTCCACGACCGCGTTCGCGCGCGCCTGGGTCAGCCTGAGGTTGTACGCGTCGGCCGAGCGCTCGTCGGCGTGCCCTTGCACCTCGACGAGCGTGAACTCCGGGTGGTGCTTGAGCGTCTCGGCCACGGCCTGCACGATGCCGAACGACTCCGGGAGGATCTCGGAGCTGCCGGTCGCGAACTGGATCTTCTCGAGGATGAGGATGTTGTTCTCCTCGAGGATGACGCTGCCCTTGTCCGGGCAGCCGTCCTCGTCCTCGGTGCCGTTGAACGTCTCCTTCTCGTTCGGGCACTTGTCGGTCACGTCCGGGATGCCGTCGGCGTCGTTGTCGGGGTCGGGGCAGCCGTCCTCGTCCTGGAAGTCGTCCCTGTCCTCCGGGTCGTTCGGGCACTGGTCGGACTTGTCGGGGATGCCGTCCTTGTCGTTGTCGGGGTCGGGGCAGCCGTCCTTGTCCTGGAAGCCGTCGCGGTCCTCGGGGTCGTCCGGGCACTTGTCGCGCGAGTCGAGGATGCCGTCGCCGTCGCGGTCGCCGTCGCTCCCCTCCGGGCAGCCGTCCTCGTCCTCGTCGCCGTCCATGTCCTCCGGGTTGTTCGGGCAGCGATCGTCGACGTCGAGGATGCCGTCCTCGTCGTTGTCCGGATCGGGGCAGCCGTACTTCCCGGGGGGCGAGTCCGCCCTGGTGTCCTGGAAGCCGTCGAAGTCCTCCGGATCGTCGGGGCAGTCGTCCTGATCGTCCTTGATGCCGTCGCCGTCGCGGTCCCCGATCGACGGCTCGAAGACGAACCCGATGGTCGCGCGCTGGTCCGCCGCCTGGAACCCGGGCGTGTACCCGACGCCGGCGCCCAGCATGAGGAAGCTGTTCCTCTCGATGAAGAGCTTGATGCCCCCGATCGCCTCGGCCGACAGCTTCTGCTTGCTGCTCTCGCCGCCGCCGAGCTGGTAGGTCATGTACGTCTCGGCCACGAGGTCGAGCGGCGTGAGGACGCGGTAGCTCATGCCGAACCCGCTCGTGAGCAGGTCGGAGTACTTGAAGTCCCCCTCCTTGAGCTGGGGCGACCCATCCGGCCGCAGCCCGAACGCGGGGTTTTCCCCGGTGTGCCCGCGGTAGCCGCCGTTCAGCGCGACGCGGAACTGGCCGATCCGGCCGAACCGCTTCTCCAGCGCGATCTGGGGCCAGTAGAAGAAGCCCGGGTCCGAGGCGAAGTCCTGCGAGCCGCCCACGCCGACGCCGGCCTGGACGATCAGCGCGAGGCCGATCGGGTCCTGGTCGGGGCGCAGGAGGCGCAGCTTCGCGTGGAGCGCGAGGTTGCCGAGCGTCTGGGCGTCGAGCGAGTCGTCGCTGTAGAGGGCGCCGGTCGGGCCGATGTCGTTCACCGGCTTTGCGCTGTTGAGCACCACCGGCGCCGAGAGCCCGACGACCAGGTAGTTGGCGATGCCGTAATTGAACTGGAACGTCCCCTGGAAGGCGTGAGTGAGCATCATGTCCGCTTCGTTGCCCTCGCTGAGCGGCATGATGTTTCGCCCGTAATCGAGCACGAGCCCCAGGCTGATGTCGTTGGCGCCGACGATGTCTGCCCCGTTGACCGAGAAGAGCCCCTTGGAGTCGATCGCCGGCCGGAACAGGTGCAGATCCATGCCGTCGCCGTTCGCGCCGTCGCCCGTGCGGGTCTCTGCCGCGGCGGCGTCCTCCGCCGTGGCGGCGGCCATGGAGGCGCCGAGGAGGGCGGCGAGCAGCCCGGCGCCCAGGCGGGAGGCCCATCGAGGGCGACCGCGGGCGGGCGGCGCGCGCCGGTCGTCGCGCTCGGCGGGGGCGCCCGTGGGCGGGGCGTCGAAAAATGAAGGGGAGCGAGGCGTCATGGCAAGGTCCTCGGGGGCGTGAGGTCGAAGGCGGGAGATCAGCGCCTGGCGCTGGCTCAGCGCCACGTACCACCGCGCGAATTCCGGTGTCAAACAGACGGCGCGTGCCGGCGGCGTGTCAGGGGCCTTGGCGAGCTGCCCGGCCTCAGGAGCGGGAGCTCGCCGCGCCGCGGCGGCGGGCCCTGCCGGGCTGCCCGGGGCCCCGGAGGGGGTCCTGTGGGGCCCCGCCGGGCTGCCCGGCCCCCGGAGGGGGTGTTCGTCGCGTGCTGTGGGGCCCCGCCGAACTCGCCTGAGCCATGAATCCTCCGGCGGAGCCGGAGGATTCATGGCCAATGGGCTCAGACACGGCCCGTCCCCACAGCACGCGACGAACACCCCCTCCGGGGGCCTACGCTGGATCCAGGAATGGACTTGAGCGACGCGGTACTCGTACGTTGTCGCCCAACATCGTTCGCGCAGGGGTCTTGGAAGTCCCGAGGGCCAATATTCGAATCTGGTTGAACAGGCCGAGGAGAGGTGTCGCGCGACGGGTCGATGTCAGAACCCGGTCGAACAGGGATCCACCGTAGGCCCGAGGAGAGGGGGGGCGTCGCGCGCGGTGGGGACGGGCCGTGTCTGAGCCCGTTGGCCATCTCTCCTCCGGCTCTGCCGGAGGAGAGATGGCCAAGGCGAGTTCGGCGGGGCCCCGCCGCGCGCGACGCCCCCCCTCTCCTCGGGCCGGGCAGCCCGGCGAGATCCCCGGCCAGCGCAGCTCCGCAAGCCTCCTGGCTAGGGCGTGCGCGTCTTCAGGCTGTCGATGGCGTGGACGGGCGCCTGATCGCCGGCCATGAGGTGGGCGATGGCCTGGTAGACGAGCCGCTGGCTCTCCAGCATGCTCTTGCCGGCGAACACCGGCGACGTCACGACGAGGTTGAAGTGACCTCCGCCGCCGGTCACCTCGGCGGTGGAGCCTTCGATCTTCGCTTCGATGGCCCGCTTCAGGGCGTCGGTGACCGACCCCTCGAAGGTCGTCAGGTGGCTGGGCATGGGGCGATCTATAAGCCATCGCCCCGCCGCGGGAAAGCCGCAGCATGGCCCGCGGCGGGGCGATCGCCGGACGGGATCGCCGGCGCGTTCAGAAGGGCGGGATCAGCGGGCCAGCTCGACGAGGCCGGCCGCGCCCATGCCGCCGCCGATGCACATCGTGACGACGGCGTAGCGGCCGCCGCGCCGCCGCAGCTCGTACAGGGCGGTCGCCGTCAGCTTCGCGCCCGTGCACCCGAGCGGGTGGCCGAGCGCGATCGCGCCGCCGTTGACATTGAGCTTCTCCTCGGGGATCTCGAGCGTCCGCTGCACGTGGACGGCCTGCGACGCGAACGCCTCGTTGACCTCGAAGAGATCGATGTCGGCCATCTTCAGCCCCGTCCTCGCGAGCAGCTTCCGCACCGCGGGCACCGGGCCGATCCCCATGATCGCGGGATCGACGCCGACCGTCACGAACGCCCGGAAGTACCCGAGCGGCTTCACGCCCAGCGCGTCCGCCTTCGCCTTGCTCATCACGAGCGCGGCCGCGGCGCCGTCCGACAGCGGCGAGCTGTTGCCCGGCGTCACGCTCCCCTTCACCGCGAACGACGGCCTCAGCGCGGCGAGCGCCTCCGCCGTCGTCTCCTTGCGGATCAGCTCGTCGGTGCGGAAGTCGAAGGTCGCGCGCTCGCCGCCCTCGTAGCGCACCCCCTTCACCGTGACGATCTCGTCCTCGAACCGCCCGGCCGCGCGCGCCGCCGCCGCCTTCTGGTGGCTCCGCAGCGCGAACGCGTCCTGGTCGGCGCGGCTCACCTGGAACCGGTTCGCCACGTTCTCGGCCGTGATGCCCATCGGCGTGTACACCGTCGGACACCGCTCCATCGCCTCCGGCGAGGCGCTCAGCTTGTTGCCCGTCATCGGCACCATCGTCATCGACTCGACCCCGCCGGCGATGGCGATGTCGACCGACCCCATCGCGATGCTGCCCGCCGCGAGCGCGATCGCCTGGAGCCCGCTCGAGCAGAAGCGGTTGATCGTCATCGCCGATCCCTCCTCGGGCATGCCGCCGAGGAGCGAGACGACGCGCGCGACGTTGAGCCCCTGCTCGCCCTCCGGCATGGCGCACCCGAGGATGAGATCCTCGACGTCCTGGGGCTTCACCTGCGGCACGCGCTGGAGCAGCGCGGCGACCACCTCGCCGGCGAGCTCGTCGGGGCGCTTCAGCGCGAGCGACCCTTTGTGGGCACGGCCAACGGCCGAGCGGACGGCCTCTGCAATTACGACGTCGACCATGGCGTTCACCTAGTTCCGAAGGGGCTTGTTGTTCATCAGCATGTACTGCATTCGCTCGATGCTCTTGGGCTCACCGCACAGGCTGACGAACGCCTCGCGCTCGAGCTCGAGGATCTCGTCCTCGGTCACCTCGCGCGCCGCGCCGCCGGCGCCGCCGCAGAGCACCTCGGCGAGCTTGCGGGCGATCTTCGCGTCGTGCTCGCTCGCGTGGCCGCCGGCGACCAGGGTGTCGATCATCATCTGCAGCGTCGCGATCCCGCTCTCGCCCGGGAGCTTGTAGGCCCGCGGGATCGGCCGGTGGTAGCCCGCCTCGGCGAGGCCGACGGCGCGCGCCTTCACCTCGTGGAGCTGGCGCGCCCGGTCGAACGAGACGCCGTCCGTCCTGCGGAAGTAGCCGAGCGCCTTGGCCTCGTCCGCGCTGGTCGCGACCTTGGCGAGGGCGATGTTCTTGAAGACCTGGGTCACGACGTCGTACGTGTTCGCCGAGACCCCCTCCGGGGTGCCCTCGAGCGCGCGCCAGAGCATGTTGAGCGTCCCCGCGCCGCCCGGGATGAGCCCGACGCCGACCTCCACGAGCCCCGCGTACGTCTCCGCCGCGGCCTGCACCGCGTCGCAGGCGAAGCAGAGCTCGAGCCCGCCGCCCAGGGTCATCCCGTAGGGCGCGGCCACGACCGGGACCGTGGCGTACTTCAGCCGCTGCGTCGCGTCCTGGTACGCCTTCACCATCTTCCGGATCGCGTCCCAGTCCTTGTTGCCCGCGGCCATCACCACGAGGAACAGGTTGGCGCCGACGCAGAAGTGCTCGCCCTGGTTGAAGACCACGAGCGCCCGGAAATCCTGCTCGGCCCTCTCGGCGGCGCGCGTGAGCATCCCGATCGAGTCCGGATCGAGGCTGTTCGCCTTGGTCTTGAAGGTGACGCCGAGCACGCCGTCGCCGAGGTCCCAGGCCTCCGCGCCGTCGTTGGCGAGCACGGGCTTGTCGCCCTTGCGCGCGCCCGCGAGCGTCACGTTCCTCGGATCGATCGCGCGGGGGACGTACTCCCCCTTGAGCAGATCGAACACCGCCCCGTCGGCGCGGTAGAACGACGTCGCGCCGCGCTGCTTCATGCGGAGGATCGACTCGGGCAGCGCGATGCCGTCCTTCTGCATGCGCTCGACGGTCTCGACGAAGCCGAGCGCGTCCCAGGTCTGGAACGGGCCGAGCTCCCAGTTGTACCCCCAGCGCATGGCGTCATCGATCGCCACGATGCCGTCGGCGATCTCGCCGACCCGCCGCGCCGTGTACGCGAGCGAGCGGGAGAGCACCTTCCACGCGAACTGCCCCGCCTTGCCGGGATCGCCGGCGAGCTTCTTCACGCGCGCGGCCGGGTCCTCGACCTTCTCGCACGACTTCGTGGCCTTCTTGATCGCCTCGTCGCCGCCGTGCGGGCGATACTCGAGCTTCGCGGGGTCGAGCGTCTCCAGCCCGTCCTTCGTCTTGCGGTAGAAGCCGCCCTTCGTCTTGTCGCCGAGGAGCTTCGCCTCGATCATCTTGCGGATGTACGGGGGCACCTTGAAGACGTCGCGGTCCTCGTCGCGCTCGAGCGCCGCGTAGCAGTTGTCGGCGACGTGGGCGAAGGTGTCGAGCCCGACGATATCGCCGGTCCTGAAGCTCGCGCTCTTCGGGTGCGCCATGGCGATGCCGGTGATGGCGTCGACGTCCTCCGGCGCGAGCCCCTCCTCGAGCATGAGGTGGATGGCCGTGAGCATCGCGTGGGTGCCGATGCGGTTGCCGACGAAATTCGGGGTGTCCTTGCCGAAGACGATGCCCTTGCCGAGCACGTCCTCGCCGAACCTCCGGACGCGGTCGACGACGGCCGGATCGGTGTCGGGCCCGGCGACGAGCTCGAGGAGCTTCATGTACCGGACCGGGTTGAAGAAGTGCATGACGAGGAATCGCTTGCGGAACTCCTCGGAGCGGCCCTGCATCATGTCCGCGATGCGCAGCCCGGACGTGTTCGACGCGGCGATGGCGTCCTCGCGCATCACCTGCTCGAGGCGCGCGAAGAGGTCGCGCTTCGGCTCGATCTGCTCGATGATGGCCTCGATGACGAGGTCGCATTGCGCGAGCTCGGCGAAGTGATCTTCCGTGTTGCCGGTGCGGACGAGGCGGGCGTGGGACGGGTGGAAGAAGGCGGCGGGCCTGGCCTTGAGGGCCTTCTCGAGGCCGCCCGCGGCGAACCGGCTCCGGGCGGCCGGGTCCTGCCTTTCAGCCTCCTTGAGGTTCGGGGGCACGATATCGAGGAGCAAGACCTCGACGCCGGCGTTCGCGAAGTGGGCGGCGATGCCGCTGCCCATGACGCCCGCGCCGATGACGCCCGCGCGGCGGATTGGTTTCGTCATGCAGGATCCTCCGAGATGGATAGGGGCGCAAACCATTGGCGCAAAGCGCGCCGAGCGCAAGGGTATCCGGGAAGAACGGCCGCGTGGTGACACGACAGATGCGGTGAGCGGGATCGCGCCGCGAGGGCGCCGGGCCGGACGGCGGACACAACAGCGTACTCTGGACTACCGGGAGCCCATTCCTTCCAGCGATGCGGGCGTCCGGCCTGCATCGGGACCATCGTGCGTGAGAGCGCGAGCGGTGCTGGAGCCGCGTGTCCAGAACGTCAGCCGCAGCGCGCGGAGCGTCGCCCCGGCGGCGCGCCGCGCGTTCTGTGCATTGCCCGGGCGGCGCGTCGCGCGTTGTGTGCGTTGCCCGGGCGGCGCGCTCTTCGGGCGACGTTGCCCGGGCGGCGCGCTCTTCAGGCGACGTTGCCCGGGCGGCGCGCTCTTCGGGCGACGTGAGCTTCCCGCTTCCCGCGCGCGGGGGCTCCCGCTGTCAGTGCCACGCCTGGGCGGCCTGGACCGGCTGGCCTGTGCGGTCGTGCTCGGCCAGGAGGCGCTTCGACATGTCGGTGCACTCGACGCAGGAGGCGAAGCGCGACCGGTGCAAGCACTGGAGCCAGGTCGCGGTCCCCTGGACGTCGAACTCCGCCGCATCGAGGTGTTTGCCGCAGGCGACGCAGTGGATGTGCTGGTGCTGGTGGGTCGCCGCCGGGCGCGCCGGCGCGAGCGCCTTGCGCTCGCGCTTGGTCAGTCGCTTCTGTCGCTTCATGATCTCCTCGATGACGGGGGTGGCCGCACGCGTCGTGCGGGCGCGGGTCAAGCTACCATGCGCCGGCGCGCGGTGGATTGGGCGGGCGGCGCGGCGGTGCGGCGGCGACGCATCGGCCCGCGCCGCGCCCGCGTGCCGCGCGGGCAACGCGCGGGCGGGCGTGGCTTGACATGCTCCGGACGCTGTGCGTCCCGAGCCGCTGCGGGGCGCCTCGTCGCGCGGCGCTCGCGCGCGAGCACGCGCCGACGCTCTGCGTGAGGTCGTCGACCTGCGTGAGGTCGTCGACCTGCGTGAGGTCGCAGGCGAGCTGCTCCATCGCCGCCCGGGTCTCCGCGTCGACCGCGCCCTGGTACCGGTCCAGGATCGCGTCGAGGTCGGTCCGCGAGATCTCGTCCAGCGGCCGGCTCACGAGGTCGTGCAGCCCCGTGTCGAACGATGAGGAGGGGGGAGAGAAGGAAAGCTGCCCACCCCCGGCCCGTGCTCGGCGCTCCGCGCCTGCGCGCGGTCCGCCCCTCCCAAATCGCGCGCTCCGCGCGCTCAGGGAGGGGGGCGCCGCACGGCATGTCCAGGTGGGAACCTGAGAGGGAGAGCAGGCGGGCAACTCGCGTCAGGACGTGATGCCCAGCAAGAAGAGGGCGTCGGCCCAGAGCGGCCAGAGCGTGCGGTACGGGTGCGTCGCCAGCACCACGCCGCCGCTCGGCAGACGCCGAACGCGGTAGGGAGCGTGGCGCTCGATGAACCTGACGTGCTTGCGCGACGTCACGTCCACCTCGTACGTCGGCGCGCCCTCCTTCGTCGCTGCGATGGTCTCAAGGGCAGCCGATTCGACGGTGCGCCATTCCTCATCCGCCACCGCGGCCGCTTCGAGTGCGTCGAGCAGCGCAGCCGGTGACTCCGTGAGTGCCTTGAGGACCGCTTCGCGCGAGAGCTCAGCGCCGTCCTCAACAGTGACGCGTGCCCCGCGCGGTGCGGCATCGACGCGCGCGTGCAACACGTCCGTTGGCATCCCCGCAGAATGTGCGACTTTGTCACCATCCCGCAGGTTTGCCCACGTAAGGGCGAGATCGTGTGCAACCACCGCCGCCTTGGTGTGATAGGTCGCGCATGCCTTGATGGGCGGCCCCCAATCCGCGAGTTCCGTCCAGGAACCGGCCGTCACACGCGCACGCGCATCCGGCGCGCAGAGGCGGGTCATAAGATCTTCGAGATCCTGCTGGACCCGCATCGCCAGGATCGCCGCCTCGACCTCGACAGAGCGCGCACCGCCGAGGGCAATGCGAAGGCTCCGGGGAAGTAGATCGCTGCGATCGCCGGGGCGTGCGCATAGAGGACCGGAGGGATACCGACGCTCCCACTCTTCGCCATTGCATTCGATAGCGAGCTCGATTACGCTGCCGGAGTTCAGCGTCACGCCGAAGGATGCGAAGACGTGTGTCCCTGCGGTGAATCCTGCGCGCACCGCCGCGACCGTCTCGCTGAGAGTGACCGCATCGCGCCATCGCCAGGTGCTATCGGGATGGTCGATGGACTCGATGTGGAAGCCGCACGTCCCCCCCGGGATGACGAGAGCAGACAGAGCTGCCGCGAACGCGTCGCCCCTGTCCTTCTCGTCACACCACGCATAGAGCCAGGGACCTGATACGCTCATAACTGGATCACCATGACCAGGTTCCTAAAGCCTTCAAGTTTGATGCGCGCACCCGTGAGCGCGTCGACCAGATAGCCGTCCTTGACGACCTTGTTCTCGTTCTTGAGCGGTGCACCCTTGGGGATAATGAACTCGATCCGCTCGACGTCGCCGGCGAGCCCCTCTTTGCTCAGTTTTTTCATCGCATTCTGCAGCTGCGTGAGTGCGTAGTCGACATCGACCTTCCCGGTGGCACGGTCAATATCCTTCACCTCGGTCAGGGCCAGCTTGTTTCCCTTAGTAACGGTGAGGAAGTCGGGAGCCCTTCCCAAGGTCGTATTTGGCGGGGACTCCTTCGGTATGTCCAGCACCCGGCGTACGCCGTCGTCCCCCACGCCGATCAGCGCCCGCCCGTCGTCCAGCATGAACTTTGCCGCCTTCTTTTCCATCGCATCGAGCGGCATGCTCGTGACCGCTCCGCGCAGCGTCTTGTACCAGTTGCGCCGGTTTGCACGAAGCGCTGCCCAAACGGGATCCTCGATCTCCGCGATCGTTCTGGCAACCCGGACCGCCCCCGGCGTCAGCCCGCCAGCGGCGCTGACCGCGCGCCACATCGGCCCGACCGCCCCGAGCCCGAACCCCACGCCCGAGAAGATTCTTTCCTCGTCGCTCAGCTCCTGCCCCGACGGCAGGCAGAACGCCTTGCCCGTGACCGCCTCGCACAGGTCGAGCGCCGGCCCCACCACCGGCACGAACCCCACCCCGATGCGCGTCGTGGCGTGCACGATCGTCTGCAGCACCTCCCCGTACGCCACGAAGCCCTCGCCGACCGTCGACACCGCCGCCGCGAAGGCGCTGATCGTCTGGTAGAGCTGCGTCTGCTCCAGGTCGAGCGCCTCCCCGGTCCACTGGTTGAGGCTGTCCTTGATCTGGTCCGCGAGCGCCTCGAACCGGGGCTTCAGCACCAGGTCTACCTGCGCGCGCAGGTCCGGCGGGACGGGCGTGTCGATGAACCAGTCCGATGCATCCATGAACCGCCGCACGTACGCCGTGACCCGGTTCTGCGCGTTCAGGAACGCGTTCGTCTCGGCGATCGACACGCCCATCCGGTCGCGCAGCGCGATCTCCAGCGCCACGCTGTTCGCCCGCCACGCCCGCACGGTCGCCACGAAGTCCGCCCGCGCGACCACCACGCCGCCGCTGACATCCTCCTCCAGCGCCGCGATCACCGCGTCCGCGTACGCCGCATACGGGTCTCTCCCTGCCTCGAACGCCCCCGGCACCTCCGCGATGTCCGGCACCTCGACCCACGGCACGTCGCTCTCGCCGAGCGCGTACGCCTGCGGATCGTCCGGATCCCACCCCTCGTCGCGCGCCGTCTGCGTCGCGAGATCCGCCACCTCGTCCGCCTGCGCGCCGAACTCGTCGATGAGCCGCCCGAGCTCGCCCTCGAGATCGCGGACGCTCTGCTTCAGGTCGTCGACGAGCTGCTCCATCGCCGCCCGGGTCTCCGCGTCGACCACGTCCTGGTACCGGTCCAGGATCGCGTCGAGGTCGGTCCGCGAGATCTCGTCCAGCGGCCGGGTCACCAGGTCGTGCAGCTCGGTGTCGAGCTGCTGGAGCAGGTCCATCCGCTCCCTCAGGCCGGCGATCCTGGCGGCGTTCCGGACGAGCGCCTTGCGCAGCTCCGCGGTCGTCGCCTCCAGGATCGCGATGTCGCGCGCGAGCGGCGGGTTGATCTCGGCGAGGCCGAGGGTGATCCGGGTGTCGCCGGAGAATTTCGCTCCACGGCGCCGGACATCGAAGAGCGGCTTGTTCAGCCCGAGCGGCGCCGACACGAGGTTCACCACCTCGCGCGTGTCGGAGCACCAGTCGTTGCCGGCGGCGTGATGCACACCGAAATGGAAGCCGTTCGTTCCGATGCGGAGCAGCACGGAGTCGAACTCGGTCTCTGACCTGTTCATCTCCGAGCCATCCGGCAGGTCCACCAGCGCCTCGGGGACCTCCACCGTGGTCAGCGGCGTGTCGTTGACACGAAAGAACTGGTGTCCGACGAGGTAGGCCCTCTCGCACGACCCGCTGAACGCCGTGCGTTCCCAGCTCAGGCTGTACGGCGTGCCCGCCCACGCAAACGACGGCGCCAGCACCGCCAGCGCCGTGACGAGCGCGACGAGCTGCTGGAAGGCGGCGGCGCTCCGGTCGCGCAGCGCGGCGCAGGTCGACCGGCTCATGTCCCCTCCGCGCCGCGCACGGCGGCGTCATGCGCGATCGCGGCGCCCTTCACGTCGCCCGCGTCGAGCCTTGTCTGCGCAGCGTCGAGCAGCGCCGCGTCCATCCCCATCTGCCGCAGCGCCGCGAGGCCCGCCGCGACCTTCCGGGGCAGGCTCGTCCTGAGCTCGGCCTCCGCGGCGTCGAACCGCCCTCGGAGCACGGCGCACCCCGCCTCGCGCCACGACGACGACGCCGCCTCGCAGAGCGGCCGCATCTGGACGAGCGCGGTCAGCTCCCCGTACCGGTCGGCGAGGAGCGGAAGCCCGAGCTTCTCGCTCACCGGCGGCGCCGCCGCTACCGCCGCGGCCCGAGCGCGCGCCCCCTCACGGAAGGCCGCCGACGCCCTCTCGGTCCGCGACCGCACGAGCGCCTCGCGCGTCCCCTGGTCCGCTTGCAGCGCCGCGAGCGCCTGCCGGCGCTGGGCGACGCCGCCGAGCAGCGCCGTCGCGGTCGCGTCGCTCCGGGCGACCCGCCGCTGCACATAACCCAGCATCGCGCTCAGCGAGCACAGCGCCCCCGAGGTCAGGTCCGGCATCGGCGCGCCGTGCGTGGCGAGGAGGTCCTTGTGCGGCGCGATCGCCTCCTCGAACGAGGCCGCGAGCGCCTGGAGCTCCGCCGACAGCGTCATGACCTCCGCGGCGAGCTCGTTCGGCGCGCGGCTCGCGTCGCGCGCCGCCGCGAGGATCGCCTCCTCGACCGCGTCGAGCTCCTCGATGCCCGACCGCGACGCCCGCTCCGAGAGCGCCGCGTACGCCGCCGTCTCCGCGGCCTCGGTCGCGCGGTACGCAACGAACCGCGCCGCCGCGCCCGCGTACCTGTCTTGCAGCGGCGCGGCGTCGCGCCTCGCCTGCTCGAAGACCGCCTGCGCCGCGGCCATCGCCTGCTTGTCGGCCGCGAGCGCGGCGAGCAGCGGCTCCTCCTCGGCGCTCGCCTTGTCGATCATCGCCGCCTTGAAGTTGCCGGCCGCGTCGACCGGCGTCTGCGCGAGGAGCGCTCGCTGGCGGATCGTGGCCTCGTCGAGCAGGTCCTCGAGCCTGCCCTCGAGCGTCGCCCGGAGCGACTCGGCGTTCTTCGCCTCGTCGCGCACGTACGCGACCGCCTCGTCCAGGTGGCCGAGCCAGACATCCAGCCAGTACGAGCTCGATACGACGTCATCGAGCGTCTCGTCGCGCGGCCACGTCGCCCACATCGCGATCGGCAGCGCGCCGTGGTCCTCGGCCTGGCTCCATGCGCTGCCCGGGCCCATGTTCTCGCCCACGCAGTACTCCTCGCCGTTCGCCGGCATCGCGCAGAAGCGCCCGAGCGCGTCATCGCTGCGCTTCCAGCACCCGGATACCATCGCGCCGAGCGCCAGGGCGGCCACGGCCACCACGAGGATCTTCGTCTGTCGCCTCGCTCTCATTCGCATTGCCTCCACCCCGAGATTTTTCTCGCCCGCGGACGCTCATTCGCTCGCTCTCCAGCGGCAAGCGTCTCCAGCAAAGCGATAGGACATTGCTCGGCCTGGCATCGCCCCCGAGCGCCATCTCGTCCGTCCTCGACGCACAGGACATCCCTCGACCTCCCCCCGTGAACGCCGCAGAGCGCTTGTCTGCGTCGGCGCGAACGCCTCGCGCGCCCCTCGTCCACCTGCATTGTCTGGGTCTGGCGGCAGGGCCTCTCGCTATGCGGAGGAGCGCCGCCGCTCGGGACACATATCCATTGCATGGCCACAAGAGGGCTCGATACGCTGGAGTGTCACTCGATAGAGGGAGGTCTCCTTGGCTGATGTACCGGTCTTATCCACACTGACATTGCCCCCGCAGCTCGAAACGGCTGATGTGCTCGCGCTGCGCGACCAGCTCGCCGCGCGCATCGCGGCGGTGCTCCGGCCGATGAAGGGCCGGGAGCGCGCCGACAGCGAGGTGGCCTTGCCCGAGGGCCTCGAGCCGCTCGACGCGCTGCCGCCGCACATCGAGCTGTCATGGCGGCGCTTCGACGCTGCCGCGCAGGAGCTCCAGGCGTTCCGCGCCAGGCGCGCGGACGCGCTGGCCAACGAGGCGCACACGGCCTCGGACGCGAGCGAGCAGAGCGCCGCGAACGCCGACGCCGACGATCGGTGGCGCGCCTTCGAGCAATGGAACGCGGGCGCGGCGGGCCTGTCCGACGACGGGGAGAGCCCTTCACCGTCCGAGGCGCGCTGGCTCTATGCGCAGCTCTTCCCGGCGCCCGAGGGGCTGCGCTTCATCACACGCCGGCCCCGCGCCCAGTGGACGGCGATGGTGCAGCGCATGAGCGTGCTTCAGGGCGAACGGGCTCAGGCCGTGATTGCCGGCTTCGGCGGGGCGCGGCACATGAAGCAGCTCGCCGCGGCCCACGCGCGCTTTGGCAAGGCGTTCGGGTTCACGGCGGTGGTGCAGCCCGCGGGGGGGCCGAGCGACGGCCGGCCTCAGTGGGTGACCGCCCGCGAGGCGCTGCGGGCGCTCCTGCAGAGGATCGAAGGCCACGCCGACCCCGAGATCGCCGGCAGCGAGGCGCTGGTCGCGTTCCTCCTGGCGCCGTATGTCGAGCTGGTCGACGACGTGGCCAGGGATCGCCGCCGGGCCCGCCCGAAGAAGGATGAGCCCGCGCCGGCGCTGCCGTCCGGAGCGAGCGACATGCCCTGAGCCCGTCCGGATGCCACCGCGTCTCCACCGGTGAGACGGGTGGCATCCGTGTCGTGGTGGAGGAGGGTCCACGCGGGAGACGGGCGGAGGGCGTCTCCCGCAGGGAGGCGGCACCCCGTAGAGACCGGGAGAAGGCCTCTCCCGCAAGGAGGCGGCACCCCGTGGAGATGGGGAATCGGCGGGTTTCGGTGGACAGCCCGCTGCGCCGAGACGGGGCAAAGGCGTCTCGTGGGTGGAGGAGCCATCCCGCCGAGACGGAGCGCCGTCAGGTCGCGGTGGACAGCCCGCCGCCCTGCTCAGCGCGACGCGGACTCGAAGCGCGGCGCCGCCTCGAAGGTGTCGGCGAGCGTCCGCCGGTACTCGTCGGCCATCTGGACGAGCCCGTCGATCAGCAACGCCGCGTCGTGATCCGAGGAGCCCTCCAGCGACGCCACGCACGACACCGACACCTCGTCGTCCGCGATCGACAGGCGAAACTCCCCCGTGCTCTGGTCGTTCATCGTGAGCAGGAACCGATAGAACGGCTCGTGGTGCGCCGCCGGCACGCCCACGACCGGCGCGCGCAGGCTCAGCAGGCGACCCGCCTCGTCGATCTCGATGTCCACCTGCGTCGCGGTCTCCGCCGTCGGGTACGGCCGCTGCGCGATGCGCCAGGTCCGCGGACCGACGCGCGCCCGGTTGGCGACGATCCCGAGCGCCGACAGGGCCTGCCGGATCATCCGCTCGACGGCGGCGCGGGCGGGGCACGGCGGGAACGCGTGAGGCAAGAGCCGCCCGCACCCGAGGCAGCGATCGCTCTCGATGTCGAACGGCTCTTCGCACGCCGGGCAGCGGTAGACCGGCGCCCGGTCCCGGAGGTCGAGCAGCGGCCGGTCCGCCGAGCCGAGGAGCGGCTGGAACGAGCCCACCGGCAGCACGACGCTGTGGCCAGGGAGCTCGCCCGGCGCGCCCGCGGGCGCCGCCACCACCCCGAGCACGCGCCCGTCGGTGTCGAGCACCGCCGCGCCGGGGGGCGCCGCCACGTCGAGCTCGAACGAGGGGAGCAGCCCGTCGACCTTGCGCGGCACCTGGCAGATCCGGGCGACGGCCAGGCGCAGGCCCTGCCCAGGCAGGCAGCTCAGCACCGCGGCGCGCTCGCCGAGCCGCGGCTCGCCCGGCGCGCGCAGCGAGAGCGCCGCCACGCCGGGCGGCTCGCCCGGCGCGACGAGCGCCACGTCGCGGCCCACGTCGGCCGCGATCACGCGCCCCGCGAGGCGCCGCCCGTCCTCGAGCGCCAGCGCGACCTCCGCCGGGTAGCCGAGCCCGCGCCGGCTCGTCACCACGACGCCGTTGCCGAGCGCCACCCAGCCCGTCGTCGCGAGCGCGCCGGCGCGGATCGCCACGATCGCGCGGCGGGCGCGCGCGACCCGCTCGTGGAGCAGGGCGAGATCGCCGTCCCCGTGCGCGGCGAGCTGCGCCGTCATTGGGCGACGATCCTCGTGAGCGCCGTCATCAGCAGATCGATCGTGCCCGGCTTCGCGCCGTCGCGCTGCGCGTAGGAGACGATGTCGCGCAGCCGCTGCTCCGTCTTGGCGGGCAGCTTCGTGCGCACGAGCAGCTCCGAGAGGGCGCCGATCGCGAGGAAGTGGCGGAGCATCGGATCCGCGGGCGCGCGCTCGATCTCGCGCAGGTAGCGGCCGAGGTGCTCGCGCGCGAGCGCCGCCGTGGTGAGCGGGTCGACGTGGAGCGGCTTCTCCTCGGGCACCTGACCGCGCGCCGCGACGAGGCGCTCCATCGCGAGGAAGGCCGGCTCCGCGACGCTCGCGGCGCTCCCGCGGCGCGCGCCGCCCTCCGGCTGGGCGAGCTCGCGGCTCGCGGCCGCCGTGCAGCGGTAGAGGTGCGCCACCGCGTCCGGCATCGCGTCGCCGTAGTCGAGGATCGCCCGGAACACGGTGCACCGGACGAGGAGCACCATGACGCCCGGCCGCTCCTGGAAGCTCAGCGCCGTGCCGAGCAGCTGCGCGTCCCGCAGGAGCTGGCAGAACCGATCGGCCGCCGTGTTCGTCGACTCGGGACGGGACGGGAGGCTCTGGCGCGACGGGGGATCGATCTCCACCTCCGGCAGCGCGGGCGGACGCACCGACAGCGGGGTCGGCGGCGAAGGCGGCGTCGGGGCGGCCATGATGCTGGACGTCGAGCGGCGAAAGGGGACGGTGCGCGCGCTGCGGCGATCGCTGATCTGCGACGGCGTGTCCACGGCCGGCGCATGCTCCCCCGCCGCCGAGGCCTGGGGCGCGGCCCGCGCGGCGCCGCCCTCGTGCCCTGGGCCCACCATGCCGCCCGGCGCCTTCGGCGCGGCGCCGCCCTCGTGCGCCGGCGGGAGGATGCCGGCCTTGGGGGGCGCGCCGCCGTTCCGCGCCGGCGCGCCGACGCTCGATCCAGCGCCGCCCCCCGCCGACCCATGCGCCGGGACGGACGCCAGCGAGGGGGACAGGATGTCGGGGATCGCGTCGTCGTCGCGGATCGGGCGCGCGACCGACTCCGGCAGGCGCGGCAAGGGCGGCGCGGCCCACGCCGCGAGATCGCCCGCGAGCGGCTCGACGGGCGTCCGCACCGCCGACACCGGCGAAGGCGGCGCCGGGGCCCGCACCGACGGCGCGCCCTGCGCGCGACCGGGGCTCGGCGGGAAGGTGAAGCTCTTCAGCGGCCGCGCGCGGCCGGCCGAGGCCCACGTGAGGCTCGCCCGCTGCTCCTCGGAGAACGGCGGCCGCGCGTCGAACCACGCCGCCATCGTCGCCCCGAGCCGCGCCGCCGCCTCGCCGCCCTCGCGGAGCGCGCGGCGCAGCGCCTCCGGCGCGAACGCGGCCACGCGGCCCACGCGCCGGAGCAGCAGCAGGTCGTCCCGGAGGCATAGCCGGAACGGCTCGGCGCCGCCGGAGAGCTCCAGCGCCGTGCGGAGGAGCGGCACCCGGTGCCGCTCCGCGACGCGCGCGACCGGCACGTCGATCGACACCCGCTCGCTGGCCGCGTCGAGCGCGACGAAGAGCGTCACCGCCCCGAGCGGGACGATCCACCCCACCCCGTCCAGCAGCGTGGTGGCCTGGAGGCTCGTCCCGGCCTCCGCCGAGGCGCAGTGCGCGACGAACCGCACCGGATCCAGGGCGCGGAACGCCTCGATCGCGCTCGCGTCCCAGTCGGCGTCGGCGGAGGGCGGCTTGCGGGACAGCGCCGAGCCCCGGTCGACCCCGCACGCCTCGCACCGCGGCCCGCGCAGCGGGAAGCCGCATGCGGCGCAGAAATCGGAGGCCGGGCTCGACGGGACCGCCACGACGCCAGCATACCTCAGCGCAAGGCCGAGTGGGGGCGCCGGGGCTCGCGCTCGAGGCATCGGGCCGGCGAGGCGTGATGCCCCGGCCACACGGCGCGCCGCGCGCGGGATCGACGCGCCGGGCGCGAGGGTCCGCCGGGATCGCCCCGGCGGGGCGACCGGGCGAGCCCTGACCGGCACCTCAGAGGAACGGGTTCAGGTGGAGCGCGACCTTCGCCTGGCGGAGGTTGTATTGCACCCGGCGGATGAAGTGGATCATCAGGTACGCCCAGACGGCGAAGGTGACCACGCTGATGATGAGCTGGACCGTCTTGCTGACGCCGAGGACCATCCAGAGCGCCGTGAGGAGGAAGGCCGCGAACGAGAGCGGCACGAACCATTTCCAGCAGAGGTTCATCATCTGATCGATCCGGACGCGCGGCAGCGTCCAGCGGATCCAGATGACCACGAAGACGAGGAGCCAGCTCTTCAGCAGGAAGAGGGACACGCCGAGCAGCTGGAGCCCGAAGCTCGCCTCCTGCTGGGCCGGCGAGACGCCGGGGATCTGCCAGCCGCCGAGGAAGAGGGCGCTCGCGATGCCGCACATCACGAAGACGTTCGCCCACTCGGCGAAGAAGAAGAAGAGGTACCGCATCCCCGAGTACTCGGTCGAGTAGCCGGCGACGAGCTCGCTCTCCGCCTCGGGCAGGTCGAACGGCGCGCGGTTGCCCTCCGCGAGCGCCGTCGTGAAGTACAGGAAGAAGAGCGCGAAGGTGATCGGGTTCCTGAAGACGAACCAGTACCAGGGCCACCCGCCCACGTCGATGAACGAGGCCCCGGTGCCCCCCTGCGCGCCGATGATGTCCTGGAGCCGCAGCGATCCGGTCATCATCACGATGCACACGATCGCGACCGCGCCGGGGATCTCGTAGCTGATGATCTGCGCCGCCGAGCGGATCCCGCCGAGGAGCGACCACTTGTTGTTCGAGGCCCAGCCGCCCGTCATGAGGCCGATCGTGACGAGCGAGGTCACGGCGATGACGTAGAGGATGCCGATGTCGAGATCGGCCGCGATGAGGTACTGGCCGAACGGCATCACCACGAAGGTGGCCGAGACGCCGACGAAGACGAGGTAGGGCGCGAGCCGGAAGAGGGTCCTGTCGCTCTCGGCCGGGATGACGTCCTCCTTGAGGATCGACTTGATGCCGTCGGCGATCCACACGAGGAAGCCCTGCGGCCCGGCGCGGTTCGGGCCGATGCGCGACTGCATGCGCGCCGAGACGCGGCGCTCGACCCAGGTGATGATCCCCGCGGTCGGCGCCATGAACAGCAGGATGATCGCCGCCGCGACGCCGAGGAGGATCCCGGCGCCGAGCAGGTCGGTCGGGGCGCTCGCGGGGAACCCCTCGGTCGAGAGGAGGCGCTCCTCCGGGGCGCCGTCGCCGCGCCGGACGCCGACGGGCGACCGCCGCTCGTGGCCGCTCGGGATCACGTCGCCCTTCGAGAGGACCTTCACGCCCTCGAAGCGCGTGATGACGTCGCCCGGGGCGATCTCCGCCCGGCTCGCGGGGCTCCCGGGGCGCACCGCCGTCACGACGAGCCCGCCGGAGGGCGGCGACTCGGCCGCGACCTCGAGGCCGAAGAACTCGAGCGCGCGCGCCCCCTCCTTCTCGCGCGCCTCGATGACGGCGCGGCGAGGGGTCGGCGGGATGAAGTCGAGCGTCACGCCCCGCACGGTGCCGGTCACGGGCAGCGCGCCCTGCGCGGTCGCCGGGATCTCGACGATGACGTCGCCGTGGAAGGTGGTGTGCACCGCGTCATCGCCGCGGCCGGCGAAGCGCGCCTGCAGCCCCTCGGAGAAGACCATCGAGATCTTGCTGGGGCTGATCTGCGCGCCCTCGATCTCGATGCTCTGATCGGTGAGCGGCGCCTGGCCGGGGCGCCTGAGCGTCCCGCGGAACGAGACGACCGCCTCCCTGGCCGCGGCGGTGGGCAGGTTGGTCCCGAGGATCTCGATGCGGTCGCCGACGTCGACCTCGCGCGGCACCACGTCGATGACGTTCAGGAGCTCGGGCGCCGTCCTGCTCCGGGCGCACCCGGCCGGGCCAAGGAGCGCCCCGAGGACCAGGAGACACACCACGAAGCCTCGGGGGAGAGCTCTCCAGGGTGGAGATCGGCGCATGGCGCCGCTTATAGATCGCGCCGCTCAGGGGGTCGAGAATGCGGAGGATCGCGCGGGGGGGGGGGCCGCAGGGGGGCCTGTCGGGGCTCACCTCCGGGGCTTGCGTTCCGGCGAGCCCCACCTGTGGCTCGCCTGCACGCCGGCCCCTCCGGTGAGCCCCGACAGGCCCCCCTGCGGCCTACTCCCGCGCGCCGCGGACGGGGGGCGTCGACAACCTCGCGTTCTGCGCCCACGGCGGCCTACCCCCGCGCGCCGCGGACGGGGAGGAAGTACCGGCTGCCGTCGAGCTCGTTGACGCCCACGTAGAGCTCCGCCTCGAACACGTCCTTGAGCCGGCGGTAGGTCATCACCTCCTCGATCGTCCCCTGCGCGACCAGGCGCCCGGCCTTGAGCAGCGCCACGCGGTCGGCGTACTGGGCGGCGGCGTTGAGATCGTGCAGCACCGCCACGCAGGCGAGGCGCCGCTCGGCCACCTCCCGGCGCACGACCTCGTGCACCTCGATCGCGTGGCGGATGTCGAGGTGGGCGCAGGGCTCGTCGAGGATCAGCACCTGCGCCTCCTGCGCGAGCGCGCGGGCGATGGCGACCCGCTTCTGCTCGCCGCCGGACAGCTCGACCACGGGCCGCCCCGCGAGCTCGAGGAGATCGCAGGCGACGAGGGCGCGGGCGACGGCCTCCTCGTCGCGGCCCGTGGCGCGCATCCACGCCCCCTGGTGAGGCGCCCGACCCATCATCACGACCTCGCGCACCGTGAACCCGGGCGCCGACGCGATCCCCTGCGGGACCACCGCCACGCACCGCGCGATCGCCCGCCGGTCCATGCCGCCGAGCGGCCTCCCCAGCAGGGTCGCCTCGCCGCGCGCCGGGGGCAGGGCCCCGCAGAGGACCCGGACCAGCGTCGATTTTCCGGCGCCGTTCGGCCCCAGGACCGCGCAGAGCTCGCCCGCGCGCACCTCCAGGCAGATCCCCTCCAGGGCCAGCCGCCCGGTGGGATAGCTCGCCGCCACGTCACGCAGCTCGATCGCCGGCTCCCGCACGCGCCCCATTTTATCGAGTGATATCGAGTGATCTTTCCTTGCGCGAGCTTTCTAGGGGTGGTCCAATCGACTCGAGGCGTAGAGGAGATGGAAACGGCGAAGGAGACTCTGGGAGGCGGCGAGATTCCGCGTCGCGTTATTAAGCGCTACTCCAACCGGAAGCTCTACGACACGAAGGACAGTCGTTACGTCACGCTCCAGCAGATAGGGGAGATGGTGCGGGCCGGCGAAGAGGTCCAGATCATCGACAACGCGACCAAGGAGGACAAGACCGAGGTCACGCTGGCGCTGATCATCTCGGAGGACCTCAAGTCGCAGCCGCGCTCCGTCCCCCTCGGCACGCTGCGCGATCTGATCCAGGAGCGAGGCGAGCGGCTGCTCTCGCAGCTGCGCGAGGGTCCCATCGGTCGGCTCATCCCCGGGTCTGCTCCCGGAGAGGGGGGGGCCGTAGCCCCAGGGGCAGCGCAGGGCGCCGCGGCGGAGCCTGCGGCGTCCACACCGCCGTCGCAGCCCCCTCCGCCGCCGGACGCGGACAGGTCGGGCCACGCCAAGGGGCGCCTGAGCGGGATCGTCGAGAGCTCGAAGCAGACGCTCGATCAGTGGCAGCAGGCCGTGGACGAGCGGATCCGCGCCATCCTCCCGGGTCTCGGGCTGGTCCGCGATCTCCAGTCCGATGTCAAGCGCCTATCGCAGCGGATTGACGAGCTGGAGGCGAAGCTCCAGGAGCTGTCCGGTGGACACGGTGCGGTCGCGGCTCCTTCCAACGGCGGCTCCGCTGCGGACGAGCCCGCTGGCGAGGGTGGCGAGGGGGAGCCCCGCGGGGATCGGCTGGAATAGCCGTGACCGCTCCCCTGTTCCCCCCGCCGAGCCCATGCCGTTCTTCTTCAGCAAGAAACCTGCATCCGTAGCGCAGGATCTCTCGTTGGTCAGCAGCGAGGGGGGCCGCGCCGACGCCTTCGAGGTCGAGCTCCTCGGTCATCTGGACACGCTGTACGGCGTGAGCTGCCGGATGACGAAGAGCTCGCCCGAGGCGGAAGATCTGGTCCAGGACACCATCGTGAAGGCGATGCGCGCCCGGGACCAGTTCGAGCCCGGCACCAACCTCAAGGCGTGGTTGCTCCGGATCCTCACGAACACGTTCATCAACCGGTACCGCCGCGGCGGCCTCGAGCGGGGCATCTTCGAGGGGCCCGACGCCGAGCCGCTCACCGACGGCTGGGTCGGGGCGACGACGATGCGCGCGATGCGCGATCCGGAGACCCAGGCGCTGACGCCGCTCGTGGAGGCCGAGGTGCAGCGCGCCCTCGACGAGCTGCCCGAGGAGTTCCGCCTGGCGGTGGTCTTGTCGGACATCGAGGAGCTCTCCTACAAGGAGATCGCCGAGGCGATGGGGTGCCCGATCGGCACGGTGATGTCGCGGCTGCACCGCGGCCGCAAGCTCCTCCAGAAGACGCTCCGTGAGCACGCGGTCCTGATGGGCATCGTCAGCGGTGACGCGGCGAAGGAGGCGCCGGCCGACCTGGACGCATACCGCAAGCGAAAGCGGGGTGTAGCATGAGCGCCGCCAAGTCCATCGAGCGCTGCGCGCGCTTCGACTACGCGCTGTCAGCCTACGTCGACGGCGAGCTCGACCCGGACCACGCGGTCGATCTCGAGTCCCACCTCGTCCAGTGCCCTCCGTGCTTCGAGCAGGTGAAGCTCCTGCGCTCGCTGCGCGCGAGCCTGAGGCGGGTGGAGCCGGCGCGATGTCCGGACGCGCTGCGGGCGCGCGTGGCCGCGGCCGTGGCGCACGAGCGCGCGCGCGGCGCGGCGCGCGAGGCGGCGCAGTCGCTGGATGCGAGGCCGCGCCTCATCCACAAGGGGTACGCGGTCGCGCTCGCGGTCGCCGCGGGCGTCGTCTTCACCGTGAGCCTGACCCGGCAGAAGCCCGCCGCGTCGCCGCAGGAGACCGCGAAGGCGGACGTCGAGCACGCGAGCACCGAGGAGATGGTCGAGCGCCTGCTCGACGATCTCGTCACGCAGCACGCGCAGCCGCTGCCGCCGGAGACGACCAACCCGGAGGACCTCCCGCGCTTCGATCCGTTCGTCGGCGTGCCGGTCCGTCGGCCGAAGTTCCAGTCGATGCCCGTGAACTTCATGGGCGCCCGCGTGCACTCGATGCGCGAGCGGCGCGCCGCGCTGCTCCAGTACGTCGTGAGGGGCAACCACCGCGTGACGGTCTACCTCTTCAACTCGCGCGCGGTCCCGGTGCAGAAGGCGGAGCCGCTCCTCAAGCCGCGCGTCGTGCGCGAGCGCCCCGTCTACGTGGGCAAGATCAACGGCTACTCGGTCGTGGCCGCCGAGCACAGCGGCGTCGGCTACGCGCTCGCCTCGGACCTCGGCGACGACGTGACCACGCAGCTCGTCCTCGCGGCGATGCAGTAGCCCCCGCGCCCGCGCCCGCGCGGGCGGGCGCCGTCTCCCCTCCCCCTCCACCCTAGCCCCCTCCGAGAGCCGCATGCGTTTCGTCTTCGTCATGGATCCGCTGAGCCGCGTGACGCACGACAAGGACACGTCGTTCGCCTTCATCCGAGCGACGCAGGCGCGCGGGCACGAGAGCTACCACTGCCTGCCGAGCGATCTCTCGATCGACGGCGGCGAGGCGCACGCCTCGGCGTGCCCGGTGCTCATCGGCGACGCGCCCCCGTACATCTCGCTGGACCTCGCCGGCGGGCCGCGCAGGCTCCGCCTCGCGGACGTCGACGCGATCTTCATCCGCAAGGATCCGCCGTTCGATCGCGGCTACCTCTACGCGACGCTGATGCTCGAGCGCGCGCGGCGCTGCCCGCTCATCGTGAACGACCCGCGAGGGCTGCGCGACGCCAACGAGAAGCTCTACGCGCTGAACTTCCCCGAGTGGACGCCGAGGACGCTGGTCACCGCCGACCGCGAGCAGATCCACGCCTTCGTGCGCGCCCTCGGCGGCGCGGCGGTGATCAAGCCGCTGGACGGCGCGGGGGGCCTCGGCGTGCTGCAGATCAGCGAGCGCGACAAGAACGCGCGCGCCATCGCGGACATGATGACGGGCGAGGGGCGCCGCCTGGCGATGGTCCAGGAGTACTTGCCCGCCGTCGTGGAGGGCGACAAGCGCATCCTGCTGCTCGACGGCGAGCCGCTCGGCGCGATCCTCCGGGTGCCGCGCGACGACGACCACCGCTCGAACATCCACGTCGGCGGGCGCGTGGTCTCGACCGAGCTCACGCCGCGCGAGCGCGATCTCGTCCGCGCGGTCGCGCCCCGCCTGCGCGCCGACGGCCTCCACTTCGTGGGCCTCGACGTCATCGGCGAGCGCCTCACCGAGGTGAACGTCACGAGCCCGACGGGCATCCAGGAGCTCGGGCGCTTCACCGGCGCGGATCCCGCGGCCAGGGTGATCGCCTGGGCGGAAGAGCGGGCGCGCGGTCGAGCCCCGAGCGCGTGATGCGCCGCGCCGAGCGCGCCCTCTCCGCGTGATCCGCCGCGCCCGGCGCGCTCACTCTCCAGGAAGTTGGCCCGACGGCCCCGGTTCTGCGAAGGCTCCCCCATGGGCGAGTCATTCGAGCGATGTGCCGTGTGTGAGGATCGCGAGTCGGGTGATCGGGAGGGCGGGGCGTCCGGCGATCGCGCGAGGGCGCGGATGGCACGCGTGGTCATTCAGGGGCGCGCGCTCTGCCTGTGCCGGACGCACGCGGCGACCGTGGCGGCCGCCATGCCGGAGACGTTCGAGGAGATGCGCGCGCTGTTCGTGGGCGTCCGGCAGGGCGAGCCGCCGGCGCAGGGCGAGGTGGCCGTCGATCGCCGATCGCCCATCCCGCGCCGCAGCCCCGAGGATCGGCGCGTCTTTCCGCCGCGCCCCGAAGGGCGGCGGATCGGCGGCGGACGCCGCGCCACCGATCCGCGGGAGTGATCGCGGAGGGGACGCCGGCCATCACGGCGTCACGCCGGTGAAGACGCTCCGCGGCGCGCGACGCCCGCCGGCCGGCGCGGTGCGCGGCGAGCGGCCCGCGGCAGCGTGCTAGGCTCCTCCCATGGATTCTCCTCGGCGCGTCGTCATCGGGTTGGGCTCGAGCCTGGGCGACCGGCTGGCGACCCTCCGCGCGGCCATCGAGGGGCTCGGCGCCCATCCCGGCCTCGAGGTGCTCCGCGCGTCGCCGCGCTACGAGTCGCCGCCCGCGGGCGGCCCGCCGCAAGGCGATTACGTGAATGCCGCGGTGCTCGTCCTCACGTCGCTGCCCGCGCGTGGGATCCTCGAGCACACCCTGGCGGTGGAGCGCTCCCTCGGGCGGACGCGCCCCGATGCGGTGCGGTGGGGGCCGCGGACGATCGATCTCGACGTGCTCTGGATCGAGGGGGAGATCGTGGCGGAACCGGACCTCGAGGTCCCTCACCCGCGGCTCCACCAGCGCGTCTTCGCGCTGAGGCCGCTGCTCGATCTCGCCCCGGACGCGCGCGATCCGCGCACGGGCGTCGCCTACGCCTCGTTCCCCGCGGCGAGCGCGTCGATTCGCCAGCTCGCCGAGGTCTGATCGGCGCGCCGCCCGCGCAGGACGACCGGTCGGCGCGGCGCTCAGCGCCTCGGGGGAGGCGCGCCGCCCGGGCGGCCGCGGAGGCCGGCGGCGCCGCCCGCGTACGACGCCGCGCTGCCGATCGAGACCATCACGACGAGCAGCAGCGCCCACCCGAGCGCGCCCGCCGGAGCCCCCTCGGCGAGGGCGATCGCCCAGGAGATCGCCGCGACGACCGCCCCGCTCGCCGCCGCCTCACGTCGCCCGGCGCGCCCCCCGAACCGCCCCACGAGGTAGCCCCCGGCAGCCCCGGCGAGCGCGAAGGCGACCACGTTGAGGCCCACCATCGCGAGCCGCACCGAGGGCGGTGCCCCGGCGTCATCCATCCGCTCGAGCATCCGGCGCAGCAGCGTGTTCACGAGCCCCGCGAGCGGCAGCCAGATAAGGAACACCGCCACCGTCCCGAGTGCAATCCAGTGCCACGGCGGGCGCTCTTCGCCTTCGTCTTCGCCGTGGCTCTGCAGTACGGGAAGCCTGCGTTTTTCCGATGGCGCCATCCTGGCCGGCGCCGCCGTCCCAGGTTGAGGCGCCGCCGTCCCAGGTTGAGGCGCCGCCGTCCCAGGTTGAGGCGCCGCCGTCCCAGGTTGAGGCGCCGCCGTCCCAGGTTGAGGCGCCGCCGTCCCAGGTTGAGGCGCCGCCGTCCCAGGTTGAGGCACGGGCTCCGGCGCGGCGCCCTTCGCACCGTGGCCGGCGAGCGGGAGGCGTCGCTTCGGCCCGTCGGCCATCGCTTCAGCTCGGCTTCGGAGTCCGCGGATCCGCGGCGGCAGGCGCCCTCCGCCAGAGCCGCCGCGCTTCATCCTGCAGACGGACGAGCCGCCGTTGCTCCTGGATCAGGCCGCCGTAGGCCCGGGGCACCCGCGGATCCTTGGCCAGCGCGTACAGGACCTGAAGCGCCGCCTCGGCGTCGTCCGTCGCGCGGTGCGCCTTCTCCAGCGAGATCCCGAGCCTCGCGGCCATGTCGCCGAGCGCCCGGCTCTCCTCGTTCTTGTAGAGCTCGCGGGCGAACGTCAGCGGATCGATCCAGTCGACCTCCCGCCGCATGGCGGGCGGCGGCTCCGGCGGGCGCACGCCCACGCGCTCGAGCTCGGCGAGGAGGAACGAGCGATCGAACGCCGCGTTGTACGCCGCGGGGATCGCCCCCTTGAAGCAGGCGAGGATCTCCTCCGCGACCTCTGCGAACGCCGGTTTGCCCTCGACATCCTCGTCCTTGATTCCGTGGATGGCGGTGCTCTCCGGCGGGATCGGCCGCCCCGGGTGGATGAGCCAGTTGTAGCGCGTCAGGATCTCCCCCGAGCGGCCGATGACGATGCCGAGCTCGATGATCCGATCCCCGGCAGGATCGCGCCCCGTGGTCTCGACGTCGACGAAGGCGATGGGCTGGTCGATCCACGCGCTGCCCGCATCGATCTCCGACGCGACGCCGACCGCGCGCACCTTCAGGAGGTGCGCGATCCCAGGATAGTGCCGGCCCGTCGGGAAGCAGCCGCACGGGTCGGCGACCTTCAAGGCTTCCTCGGCGGGGCGGACCCCGGGGCGGAGGGCGCAGCGGAAGGCGCCGTGCGCGCCGCGCCTGCGGCCGGCGCGCCGCTGCTGCTCGCGGCGGGGACCGCGCTGGCGGAAGCGGGCGCGTCCGTCGGCCCCGGCTGCGCGCTCGACGGCTTCGGCGCGAGCCGCGGCGTCTTGCCGAGGAGCTCCAGCTCGAGCTTCACCCACGCCTCGAGATCGTCCACCGGATTCGAGAGGAGCTGCAGATCGACCTCACGGCCGTTGATGAAGATGAGCGGCGTCCCCTCGAGCCCCACCTCGTCCGCCTGCTTCTTGTCCTTCTCGATGCGCGCCTTCGTGTCGGGCGAGACGAGATCCGCGCGGAACTTCACCATGTCGAGCTTGAGCCGCTGCGCGTAACGCTCGAGGTCGGCTTGCTCCAGCTTGTCCTGGTTCTCGAACAGGAGATGGTGCATCTCCCAGAACTTGCCCTGGTTGAGCGCGGCGATCGCCGCCCGCGCGGCGGGCTCCCCGTGGACGTGCGCGGCCAGCGGGTAGAACTTGAAGACCAGCCGCACCTGCCCGTCGAAGCGCTTCACGAGCTCCTCGAGCGGCGGCGACATGAGCCTGCAGAACGGGCACTCGAAGTCGGCCCACTCGACGATCGTGATCGGCGCGTCCGCCGGCCCCATCTCGGGCGAGCCGTCGGTGACGAGCGTCCGCACCCGCTTCGGGTCGAACCGCATCTGGAACGCCTCCTCGCGCTCCTTCTTCGAGCGGCCCTCCTTCACCAGCTTGAGCAGGAGCTGCGCGGCGGGGAGGCACGCCTTGCACGGCCGCTGCTCCTTCACGCACTGCGCGACGCTCACGGGCGTGTCCGGGCAGGGCGAGAGGATCTCGGAGACCTGGGCGGCCCACTCTCGACGCTCGCGGGGCGTCAAGGAGGAGGTGTCCACGCCGGCGAGCGAGACCGACACCTCCGGGCTCGCGGTCGGTTTGGGGTCGCTCGGACCCGAATTCCCAGGGCAGCCCGTGACGCTGATCGAGAGCAGCGCGAGGAGCAGCGGCATCCAGCGCAGGAACGACATCGCGGCGCGAGCTTAGTCGGACCCTTTGCGAGATGCTAGCGCGGCTGTAGGTTCATGCCGTGCGAAGCGTCCTCTACCGCTTCCCGGATCTGCGGCAGTTCGAACGAATTGTCTGCGATCCCGAGGAGGGCGACCTCGAGCTCGGCCTGCCCGTGGGCGAGGTCGTCGCGGATGGCGAGTGGGTGCTCGCCCTCTTCGAGCTCGGCGAACACCGCCGCGCCACGTCGGCCGCGGCGTGCGCTTCCGTCTCCCCGGAGGGGGCGCGCCTCACGTTCGAGCCGCGCGACTGGCGCCGGCTCGCCCACTTCGCACGGACGGAGGCGACGCGCCCCGGGTCGATCCCCGACACCGACGGGGCGACGTTGCTCCGGCCCGCGGACGCCCCCAGGCCCGCGGCGTGGGCCGGCGTCCAAAGCAAAGGCCCCGCGGGCCGGACGCCATCCCGCCCCGCGCCGCCTCGGCTCAGGGGCAACGGGTCGCGGGTCCTCGTCGTCGACGACGATCCGGACATCCGCGAGATGGTCTCGACGATGCTCGAGGCCGTCGAGCTCGTCGTCGTCACCGCGGCCAGCGCGGAAGACGCGCTGGAGCACCTCCGCCGCGCGCCCTTCGATCTCGTGGTCCTCGACTGGAACCTCCCGAGGATGTCCGGCACCGACCTCTGCCGAGCGCTGCGGCAGGAGCCGGCGCTCCGCGACCTGCCGGTCCTCTTCCTGACGGCGAACGCCTCATCGCAGGACATGGTGTACGCCTTCGCCTGCGGTGCCGACGATTACATGGTGAAGCCTTTCCGCGCCCCAGAGCTGGGGGCGCGCATCTTCAGCCTGCTGCGCCGGGCCCGACGCAGCGAGCGCTGAGGCGCCTCAGTTCCCCCCGCTTCTGGTACAGCACCGGATAGCGGCGGCCCCTCTCCCGCTTTTTCTGGTACAGGGCCGCATGCGGCGGTCCCCCGCACAGGAGACGGGCCCAGATCGGCGTTTTCGGCGCGGAAGCGCACTCCTGTGCGCTGAGCACCGAAAACGCCGAGATGGGCCCGTATCCGAAGCGGGGGCCCGCCTTTCTAGAAGGGGATGTCGAGGTTGAGGTTGAGCACGCCGATGGTCTGCGCGTAGATCCCTCCGGAGTCGGGCGCCCTCGACTTGCCCGCGAGGCCCGCAGAGATGCTCTGCCCCGTCGTGTCGCGGCTGACATAGAACAGGTGCGTGTACGACGCCGCGAGGTGCAGCCGCTCCGCGAGCTGGAAGCGCCCTCCCACGGCGACCGAGACATCGTGGAAATCGGTGGCCGACGGATCCAGCGTCTCCTCGGGGACAGCGTTGGAGTCGTACCCGAGCCCGCCGAAGAGCTCGATCGCCGGCCGCGGCCAGTAGCTGACGCCCGCGCGCACGCCGAACGTGTCGTTCCAGCGGCGGGCGATGTTCTGCACGACGCCCGCATCGTCGGTGGCGGAGCCGTCCTCGTTGATCTCGCACGCCGCGCCCACCTCGGTGAGGCACTGGTTTTCCATCGAGCTCCACCGCGTCCAGTCCCCGAAGAGCCGGACCTCCACGCCGTCCGCCGGGACGAAGCGGGCGCCGAGCCGCACGATGTCGGGCAGGCCCTGGTGCAGCGCGACGTCGTCCGGGGCGCTGGACACGCCGTTGAAGCGGTTGGTGAGCGTGCCCTCGAGCGTCTCGCCCCCCGTGACGTTCGGCCGCGACTGGTACGAGGCGCCGATCCAGAGCCGCCGCGGCATCGCCTCGAGCAGCGCACCGACGCCGAAGCTCGCGTGCAGGCCGCTCACCTCGAGCAGCGAGCGCCCCTCGGTGGCGAGGAGGTTGTCGCCCGCCGCATTGCGGGCGCGGACGGTGCTCACCTCGGTCCGGATCAGGTTCCCCGACGCGCCGACGCTGAGCCGGATCGCCGGGATTTTATAGGCGGCGGCGACCGAGAAGAACATCGCCTGGAGCGAGGACTCGATGGAATGCCAGCGCTGCACGCCGTCGACCGGCCCGGCGAGCTCGCCGCCGCCAGCGTAGGCCTCGTTCCTGTCCCAGGACGCCGCGCCGCCGAAAGGCACGTAGACGCCCGCTCCGAGCGCCACGTCGCCCAGCCTGGCCGACACGCCGAGCATCGGGGAGGCGGCCAGGTTGAGCAGGCTCGCCTCCCCCGCGTTCGCCTCCGGAACCGTCGCGTCGTCGGACGCCACCAGCGCATGCGTGTACGAGGCAGCGCGGATCGCGAGATTTCCGTCCAGGAACAGGTGAATGCCCTCGCTCTCGGCGATGCCCGCGGGGTTGTAGTAGATCGCGGTCGGGTTGCTGGTGATCGGATTGCCGTGCTCGCCGCCGAATCGCGCGGTCGCGAAGCCGCCGGCGAGCGCGGGCCCGGTCCAGACAAGGCCGCCGAGGAGGCCGACGGAGAGCGCGAGACAGTGCCGGTCGATGGGCATGGCCAAGGGGTGACTCCGGTTCGGAGAGGAGCGCGGCGACTGCTATGGACACTGCATGGTAGGGTTGTACCCCCACCGGGTCGCGGAGAGCTCGACCCGCTCAAGTCAGATGTCACCTCGTGCACGGTGTCAAATGCTTTTCTCCCGCTCCGCCCGGACCTCGCTCGCCTCAGCAGCCCTCCCCTGCGCCGCGCTCCTCGTCGGCTGCGCGGATCCGGTGGGTCGATACGAGGACTTCGTAGCTCGCGACACCGCCGCGCGTGAGGGACAGGGCGCCGGCGAGGGCGGTGGCGCGGGCGGCGACGCCCCCTGCGCGCTGCCGGAGGCAGGCGCTGCCGATGGCGACTTCCTCTTCAGCCTCTCGGCCTATCTGAGCCCCCGGACCCCCATCGTCTTTCTGGCCAAGCTCGCCACCGAGGCGAGGGACGGCGGGCTCGGCTTCTCGCTGCGTTTCCAGCCGCTCGAGGCCGCCGATCGCAGGACGCCCACGGGCACGCCGGTCGACGTCGGGCCCTACGAGGCCGGCGCCGACGGGGCGTTCACCGCGGCGCTGCCCACGATCACCGTGCCGGGCAACGCCAACCCGATCTCGGGCAGCGATCTGGAGGCCACCATCACGCTGACCGGCTCGCTCTGCGCGCCCGCGGACTTCGTCTGCGGCGACGTGACCGGCACCGTGGCGAGGCCGCTCCGCCTGGACCTCGCGGATTCGACGTTCGCCATGGACCGCATCACCGATCCGACCAGCTACCCGGCGCCGGTCATCGACTGCGAGCGGCGCCCGGCGCTGCCCCCGGAGTGAGCCGCCGCGCTACGCGACGGCCTCGGTCAGCGCGGCGCCCTCGAGCTCGATCAGCGTGATCTCGGACGGCGCGCCGACGCGCATCGGCGGCCCCCAGTAGCCCGTCCCGCGGCTCACGTAGATCTGGCTCTGGCCGTGCCACGACAGCCCGGCCACGTACGGCTGATCGAGCCGCACGAACAGGCCCCAGGGAAAGATCTGGCCGCCGTGGGTGTGGCCGCTGAGCTGGAGGCCGACGCCCATCCGCTCGGCCTCCAGGATCTGCTTGGGCTGATGCGCGAGGAGCACGAGCTCCCGCGCCGGATCGCGCCCCGCGAGGGCGCGCGCGAGATCGGGGCCATGGCCGCGGCCCATGCCCCTCGCGCTCCAGTCGTCCACGCCGGCCAGGTCGAAGCTGTGCTCGCCATGGCCGATCGAGACGCGCTCGTTGCGGAGCACCCGCACGCCGAGCCGCCCGAGCTCCGCGACCCACGCGTCGATGCCCGAGTAGTACTCGTGATTGCCCGTCACGAAGAAGACCCCGTGCCTGGCGCGCAGATCGGCGAGGGGCGCGGTGTGCTCGCGGAGCTCCTCGACGGAGCCGTCGACGAGATCTCCGGTGATCGCAACGACATCCGGCTCGAGGGCGTTCACGCGCGCGACGACGCGCTCGAGCCACTCTCGCCCTATCGTCGGACCGATGTGGAGATCGGTGAGCTGGACCACGCGAAAGCCCGACATCGCCCGGGGGAGGCGGCGGAGGCGGACGCGCACGGGCCGCACGGCGACCTCGCCGAGGGCGCTCGCGGCGCCGGTGATGCCGAGGCCCATGGCGAGCACCCCGGCGGCGCCCGCGATCGCGCGCGACAGGAACGTGCGGCGGTCGCCGTCGAGCGGCCGGTCCAGGAGCGCCGTGACGCCGTGGGCGCCGAGGCGAACGAGCTCCGAGGTGAGCAGCAGGAAGAAGAGCAGGACGGCGAGCCCGACCCAGGTGTAGACGACGCCGGCGACGACGCCGGCGATGGGCCGGGGCAGCGCACGCGAGAGGACGAGGCCGAGCGGCACCAGCGACGCGAGCCCCCAGAGGGCCACGCTGCCGACGCGTTGCCATGTCGGGCCGAGCTCCGGCGCGCGGATCAGGCGCTGCCAGAGGTAGTAGTGAACGCCTGCCACGATGGCGCTGAAGATGCCGAGGAAGAGAACGAAGGGGAGGAGCGGCCGCTGCACGACCCCCAGCATGACCACGGCAGGGCGCGCTCGCCGCCCCGACCGCACGGGATCGGGGCGCGACAACGTTTTTTAACGGAGCGGCCTCGGCCGGCGAGGAGGCCCCGCGCGACGCGCCGAGCGCCCGGCGCGGGCCGGCGTCCGCACGGCCACGACGCGCGAAACGCTAGTACGAGCCGCCGACGCAGACGCCGAACCCGGGAGGGTAGACCGTGCTGCCGCCCTGACACTTGGCGCCCGTGCCGCAGTCTTGCGCCCCCCCGTCGATGCGGCAGAGCCGCTTGCACTTGTTCGTCAGCATCGAGCACACGAACCCGGGCGCACAGGGGCACGGCTCGTCCGCTCGCCCGGCGCCGGGCACCACGCAGCTCGTCGTCCCGTCCTCGCGGACGATCGTGCAGGTGAGGCCCACCGGGCAGACGCTATCGTTCAGGAGCTCGCAGTTCACCGCGGGAACACAGACCGGGATCGAGACCCGGGCGCTCTCCTCGCCGACCGACTCGGCCATCGGCCGCTCCGCGCAGTACGTCCCACGATCGCAGCTCTCCACGCTGCCGCAGCAGTACTGGCGACATACGCCGCCCTGCCCCTCCGCCGCCACGCAGCCCAGGCCGGCCCCGCAGTCGGCGGCCGTCTGGCAAGGACCGCCCGCCGCGAAGCGCCCCACCGGCCCGCAGCGCGGAGCCGCGTCGCCGTCGGCGAGCACCAGCTGGCAGTGCAGCGTCGACGCCGTCGGCGGCACGGGGATCCCCGGCTCGGTGCCGCCGCTCGACGCGCACCCGTCCGGATCGCCCCCCGGCGTGCAGCCCTCGCCGCACAGGTGCGCGAAGCGCGTGTAGGGATCCCGTGCGCCCTCGGCCACCGGGATGGTGAGCTCACCGTCAATGACGCCCCCCCCGCCGCCGCCGCCGCCCGTGAGGGCGTCGAGACCGGCGCCTCCGCCCGCGCCCGCGCTGGCGTCCCAATCGGCCGACTCGTTCGCTCCCACCGAGTCGGCTCGATCAGCGGCCCCGCACGCAGAGGCAGTGATCAGCGAGACCGCCGCGAGACCGCGAAGCAGGAGAGCGTGACGCGAGCTCATTCCATGACCGCCAGAAGAGCACAGGCGGAGTGAGCTTATCATGTCCTCTACCGGCATTCACAGAATGTGCCGGCCCAGGGTGCCCCCTCGGGCCACGCGGGTAATGGGTGGGGAGGCATCCTATTGCGCGCGGCGCGGGCGCTCGACGAGGCGGGTGCGCCTCGCCAGGCCGGCCTCCCGGCGCAGCCATGACGCGCGTGTCACGCCGGGCGCCGCGCGCCGCGCCCGGCTGGCGAGCGCGCTCACATCGCCTGCGCGCGACGCGCACCACGTCGCCCGGGGTCGTCCCTGGTTCATCGCGGAGGGGCCGGAGCGCAAGCGGGCCGCAGCAGGGGCGGCGGAGCGCAGGCCCCGCGAGCGACGAGCCTGGGACGAACCGGGACGACGACGCACTAGCGCGCCTCGATGTCGCGCGTCACCACGTTGCCCGCGCTGTCGTAGGCGCGCACCGCGAGCAGGTGCGAGCCGGGCGGTACGATCGCGCCGAGGTCCGCGCTGAACGGCTCCACCGGCTCATCGAACACTCCATCGCTCGGGAAGATGGGGCGCCACTCGTCCAGGCCGGCGATGGAGACCTCGATGCGCGCGATGGGGCCGAGCCCGTCCGCGACCTCGCCCGTGAGCCGTCGCCCCTGCAGCGCGAGCGACCGGAACACCGGCGGCGTGTTGTCGACCAGGACGGTGCCCGACTCGAGGCTGTGGCGCTGCGTGCGCTCGGGCGGGTTCGCCAGCTCGTCGCTCGCCTCGACGAGGATGCGGTACTCGCCCTCGGGGAGGGCGGTCGTGTCCCATACGTGCTCGGCGCGTGTCACCTTCTCGCCCGGCTTCAGCATGCTGCGCCAGGTCGACTGGCCTTCCATCCGGTACGAGAGGCGATAACGGAGATCGTCCTGGTCCGGATTGTCGACCTTCCACGTGATCTGGAGCGCGCTCACCGGCTTCGGCGCCTCCCCGCCCGAGGGCGGCAGGCTCGAGCGAGAGGGCTTCGGCTGCCCCTTCGGCGCGGCCTCGATCGACGTGACCACGGCGCGCGCGTTGTCGGTGACGAACGAGAGCTTCACCTCGCGGAGCACGGCGCCCGGATCCCGGCTCCAGCGCGCCCGGATCTGCACGAAGCGCGCGGGCGGGCTCTTCACGTCGCCCGGCGCGGCGAGCGCGGGGGACCACGGGCTCCAGGTGCTGTCCGGCGACTCGGTGTTGCCGCTCCGGGTCTCGAGCTCCAGCGCGCCGTCGGAGCGCCACGTCAGGCGCCCGAACGTGGCCCGCAGCCCGGCGTCGAGCACCTTGCTCGTCCACACCGCGGAGGCGCCGCCGACGCCCCTCACCTCGTGGAACACCGCGGGGTCGGTGGTGGCGATGAACCGGCGCCGCCCCGCCATCATGAACGCGCCGACCTGCCGCTCGTCCGTGTCGGCGACGAGCCGCGCCACGTGGTTGTCGCTCACCGTGTAGAGCTGCCCCTCCGCGCCGGTCCCGACGAAGGGCATCAGGTCCTCGCCGAGGCCGAGCGAGACGTAGTGGGTGTCGTCGTCGCTCATCATCTTCTCGGCGACGCCGCGCCGGTCGAAGCGCATGAGCACGCCCTTGCCGGGCTTCGACGCGCGCGCCGGCTGCGGCGACGGAGGCCCGCTCTTGTTGCGCTTCGGGGGGGCGAACGCATCGGGGTACTTGTTGGCGATCGCGTACACGGCGCCGCCCTTGTCGCCCGGCGCGATGGCGATCGCCTTCACGTCGTCCGCGTCGAAGTCGTACAGCACGGTCGCGCGCCCCGGCGCCGTGAGCTTGTAGAGGAGCGCCTTGCCGTTCGACCCCGCGTAGACCGCGCCGTCGTCCGCGACCGCGACGCACATGAGGTGCGGCTCGTCGCTGTCGAAGTACACCTGGGCCTTGCCCGCGGCGTCGACGCGGAACAGCTTCCCCTCGGAGCCGGTCGCCGCGTAGAGCACCCTCGCCCTGGGGTCGTAGGCGAGGCCCCAGACGTCCTCGGTCCCGGGGAGCTCGGCGAAGAGCTTCGCCGGCCCGCCGCTGCCGGCGCCGCCGGGCAGGCGGAAGAGCTTGCCCTCGGGGAACGTCCCCGCGATGACGTCGCCGTTGAACGCGACCGCGAGCGCGCTGACCGCCATCTGCCCGGTGGTCGCCGCGAGCGTCACCCGGCCGTTCGACACGCGGTAGATCTTCCCCTCGTTGCCCGTGCCGAGCAGCACCGTCCCGTCCGGCAGCACCGCGGAGCTCCAGATGGACGTCGCGTCGGGCAGCGGCGTCGCGCCGAGGGTCAGCCCGGCGCGCACGTTGCCATTGGAGTCGACGCTGACCCCGGTGAGATCGCCGCCCTTCAGGTCCTCGAGCGACTGGAGCTGGAAGCTGCGCGTGCCCACGGCGTGGGCCGGGGGCGAGACGAGCCCCGCGGCGCCGGCCGCGGCGGCGAGGGCGAGGAGCCGGCGCAGGGAGGTCGTGACGAGGCGTGACGAGGGCGAACGGGTGGAATCGCGCTTGGTGCTCATGGAGTGGGTGGAAGGGGGTCGGAGCAAGGAGGGGGCGGGGAGGCGGCGCCGATCGGCAGATCAGCGGAGGATGGGTCGGACGGCGACGCGCACGGTGTCCTTGCCGACCATGAATCGCTTGAGGGAGATCGGCACCTGCACCTGCGCGACGAACGTCTCGGGCGCGTTGGACGCGGAGCTCGGGCGCAGCGTGTCCATCGCGCCCGGGGGGAGCCGGGAGGCGACCTGGCCGCGGTACGCGGCGCCGTTCTCCCGGAGCTTGATGGTCGCGACGACGCTCTCCGCGTCGTGGTGCTGGTTCGGCAGCATCGCGACGAGCTCCGCGACGTTGTTCGGCGTGGCCATCGGGCGCTCCACCTCGTAGCCGGGCGCGAGCTCGATGTCGACCTGGCTGCCGGCGAGCTCGCGCGGCACCGGCACCTCGATGACGCGCGACTCGACGGCGCCGTGATGCGGCTGGAGATCCAGGCGGATCCGCGCGGGCGCGCCCGCGTCGATCTCCGGCTCGAGCAGCTTGGCCCCGCGCAGCAGGGCGACCTCGCGGTCGAAGGTCACCCTCACGCGGGTGTCGACGCGCTCGATCGTGACGTCCTCCCAGGGGTTGTTGAGGAGGGCGCCCATCGCGCGCACGAGCCGGCTGCGGACGAAGTCGTCCGCGGTGAGCGGCGTGCCGTTGCCGGCGCCGAAGTCGACGAGGGAGACGGTGCCGTAGCGCCCGACCTTCACCTGGCTCACCGCCCGCCAGGTCATGTCGCGCCGCTCGGCCGTGGTCGCCTCGACGGCGTTGCCGATGGCCATCGAGACGAACGCCGGCGCCATGAACTGGTCGTGCGCGATGTCCACGTTCCACGTCGGGTGCGGCGCGCCCTCCACGCCGTCGATCTGGATGCGCATCGGGAAGATCGGCGCCTTCGCCGAGCTGTCGACCACGATCGCCGCCTGTCTGTCGTTCACCAGCGTGCCGACCGACCGCACCGCCTCGCCGATCTTGAAGCTCCGGTTCTGGCTCGCGAGGATCCAGTGCACCCGGGCGATCGCCGTGGGCAGGCTGGAGACGCCGCCGTTCATCATCGGGTGCCCGAACGCGACCAGCTTGTCCCCCGCCACGCGCGTGACCGTGCCGATGCCCATGGCGGAGATGTCGCCGCGCACGAGCTCGACGCCGATCGCCCCGCCGTCGACGTACCGGGTCGGCGCGCTGGGCTCCGGGTTGGCCGACGAGCCGCCGCCGGCCTGCAGCGGATCGAGCCCCATGGGGCCGAGCAGGTCGCTCGCGATGCGCAGCGACGTCCCCCCGAGCCCCCCGAGCATCACCGGCGTCGAGGCGCGCGCGAGGCCCGTCGACGCGGGCGGGGCGATGGCCGGCGCGACGCGCGCCGCGATCTGGCCGGCGTGGCCCGCGAGATCGTAGGCGTCGATGGCCCCCCGGAAGGCGTGGCCCCCGCGGAGCCCCGAGAGGGCGGCGGTGCGCGGCGGCGCGCCGCGGGCGCTGCTCACCGGGGCCGGCAGCGGGGCCCCGCCCCTCGGGGCGATGCTCCTCGGGAGCGGCCGCGCGAGCTCGTCGAGCATCGACTTGATCGGGGTGACGCCGGCGATCGCCTCCGCCCCGAAGAGCCAGCCGTAGGCGTAGGCGCCGATCATCTTGCCGTTCACGTAAATCGGACTGCCGCTCATCCCGGCCACGGTGCGGGCGACCTCGAGGCGCGGGTGCTGGGTCTTGATCAGGATGAGGTCCTGGTTGGGGCGGAAGTTGCGCAGGGTCGAGATGACCTCGACATCGAACTTCTCGGGCGTGGTGCCGGAGAACACGGTGAGGCCGTATCCCTTCATACCCGGCTTCACCTCGGAGACGGGCAGGGTATCGGGCGGCGTGGAGATCGCGTGCGCCGCGCCGAGGCCGACAGCGACGCTGCACACCGCGCCGGCGAGCAGGCTCAGGGGGATCAGGCGCCCCTCGCGATCGACGAGGGCGCGGACGGCGCCCGCGAGCGCTGCCCCGCAGCGGCTCGCGAGCGGGGCGGCGCGCGCAACGAGGAAGGAACCCGGACGAAAACACGGATTGTCACGCAGAGGCACGGCCCCAAGCTTAGCCCGGATTTCGAAGCGCGACAGAGCGGCGGCGCGGGGAGCGCGCGGCGGGTCGCCCGCGCTCCCCTGGGTCGCGGATTTCCAGCAGCGGGGCGCCGCGATGACGCTAGGCTTCGCCCCGTGAACGGGCCCGTGAAGGACATCGCGGCGACCGCGACGCTCATCCTGGCGTTCGCCACGTGGGTGACCGTCCACGTCGCGCTGGCGGCGCGGCTCCTCCTCCGGAGCCAGCCCCGCTGGCGCGGGCTCGTCGCGCTGGTGGTGCCGCCGCTCGCGCCGATGTACGGCTTCCGGCAGGGCTGGCGGCGCATGAGCACGCTGTGGCTGGTGTGGCCGATCGTGTACGTGCTCGCGCTGCTCATCGCGCGGGTGTGAGGAGCGGGGCGTGATCGCCGAGGTCGAGGCTTGCATGACGGCGAAGCGGCGCCCGGGCGCGCCGCCCGGGATCGTCGTCGGGACGATGAACTTCGGCGGCCGCACCCCGCCCGACGAGGCCGAGCGCATCGTCCACCGCGCGCTCGATCGGGGGATCACCGCGTTCGACACGGCGAACCTCTACCAGGACGGCGCGTCCGAGCGGATCCTCGGCCGCGCGCTCCGGGGCCGGCGGGACCAGGCGCAGATCGCCACCAAGGTCGGGCTGCGCCGGATCCGGGGCAAGGCCGAGGGCCTCGGCCGGGAGCAGGTGATCCGCGCCCTCGAGGAGAGCCTCGGGCGCCTCGGCACCGACCGCGTCGACGTCTACTACCTCCACGCGCCGGACCCGGAGACACCCGTCGAGGAGACGCTCTCGGCGCTCGACACCCTGCTCGAGCAGGGGAAGATCCTGCGCTACGGGGTCAGCAACCACGCCTCCTGGCAGATCCTGGAGATCATCGCGCGCCGCGACGCCACCGGGGAGCCGCGGCCCGCGGTCTCGCAGGTGCTCTACAACGCGCTGATCCGCCAGCTCGACGTCGAGTATGCCGCGTTCGCGCGGCGCTATGCGCTGCCCACCGCGGTGTACAACCCGCTCGCGGGCGGGCTGCTCTCGGGGCGGCACGCCGGGCCGGACGCGGCGCAGGCGGGCTCCCGCTTCGAGGGCAACCGCCTCTACCAGCGCCGGTACTGGAGCGGGCGCATGTTCGACCTCGCGAGGCGCTACGCGGCCGTGGCGGCGGACGAGGGGATGAGCCTGCTCACGCTGTCCTATGCCTGGCTCGCGGGGCGGGACGTGGTGGATTCCATCGTGGTCGGTCCGAGCCGGGCCGAGCACCTCGACGCGGCCGCCGACGCGGTGAGGCGCCCGCTCTCGCCGGAGGCGGTGCGGCGCATGGACGCGCTCTACGGCGATCACCTCGGGACGGACGCGAGCTACGCGCGATGCGCGCGATGCGCGCGATGATGGACTTCCTGCTGCCCGAGGCCAGGGCGCTCGATCTGGCGGGCCCGCTCTCCGACTACGCTGCCCGCGGCTACGCCCGGCTCGGGCGCGTGATGAACGACGCGGGGCTCGAGGCGCTCCGCGCGCGCTCGGACGATCTGATGCTCGGGCGGGTGACGTACCCCGGCCTCTTCTTCCAGCTCGACGCGGGCTCGGGTCGCTACAAGGATCTTCCTTACGGGAAGGGGTACCAGGGGCCGAGCACGTCGTACCGGAAGCTCGAGAAGCTCGAGAAGGACCCGCTGTTCCTCGCGTGGATCGAGAACCCGCTCTTCGAGCGGATCGCGCGGTCGCTCATCCCGGGGGAGATCTCGATCTACCGGGCCGTGCTCTTCAACAAGGCCGCGTCCGGAGGGACGCCGCTGCCCTGGCATCAGGACGGGGGCAGCTACTGGGGGCTGGATCGCGACCCCGAGCTGCAGATCTGGACGGCGCTCGACGACGCGCCCGTGGACGGCGGGTGCGTGGAGGTGCTGGAGGGCAGCCACCGCGACGGGCTCGCGACGCCGCTCGGCGGGCTCATCCCGGGCGAGCGCATGCGCGCCGCCGACGCGGACGCCCGCAAGATCGCGCTGCCGGCGCGCGCGGGCGAGGCGCTGCTGATCCACAACCACCTCTGGCACTGCTCCGCCGTGAACCGGAGCGGCCACCCGCGGCGGGCCTTCACCGTCTGCTACATGAGCCGGGCGACGCGCTGCCTCCGGAAGAAACGAGCGCCTCGTACGTTCACCCCGGTGTTCTGAGCGCGCTCCGGAAGACGCGGCGCTCGCCGAGGCCCCCCCTCGACGACGCCCGCCGCTCCCCCGGCGCGCCCGGAGGAGCGGCGTCACGCCCATTTTTCACCCCGGCTCCGCGCCGGTGTCGCCCACTGTAGGTAAGGGCGAGCCCCGCCAGCCGCGGCAATTTGCCGCAACAGGCGGCAAACTGCCGCTCCGGAAGGCCCTGATCCTCCCCTGCGGCAAACTGCCGCGGTCACGCGGCACTTTGCCGTCTTGTCGCACCCCGCCAGCAGGCCATAACTGCGCCCGCGCGTCGCTCAGACGCCCTACAACTCCTATGGCTCGATTCCTGTTTCCCCGATGGGCCAACAAAGTGGTCCCGATGGGGCTCCTCTTCGGAGTCTTGCCCCTCGGCGCCGCTGTGATCGGCGGATTTTGGTATTACGGCACCAACAAGCATGTCGAGGTCGGGTATCAGCCGGATCAACCGGTTGACTACTCGCACAAGCTGCACGCCGGCGACCTCGGCATGGACTGTCGGTACTGTCACAACACCGTGGAGGTATCCGGCTTCGCCGCCGTCCCACCCACTGAAACGTGCATGAACTGCCACGCCAAGGTGCGGCGGGACAGCGAGAAGCTTCTGCTGGTGCAGGAGAGCTGGGCGACCGATCAACCCATCCCCTGGGTGCGCGTCCACAACCTGCCCGATTACGCCTATTTCGACCATTCAGCGCACCTCGCTGCGGGGGTCGGCTGCGTCAGCTGTCACGGACGAGTCGACCAGATGCACAAGGTCCGACAGGTCCAGCCGCTCTCGATGGGCTGGTGTCTGGACTGCCACCGCAATCCGGGCCCCCACCTCCGCGATCCCGCCGACGTCACCAAGATGGACATGGCGCCCTCGGCGGCCGTCGTGGCGGGCGCCGGGGCTCCCCCGCCGAACGCAGAACCTTACGACGACCGCGTCCCCGCGGTCACTACCTCCGGGCGGCAGGTGCAGGCGCCGCTCCACTGCTCGGGGTGCCACCGATGAAACGAATCCCCCTCCCCCTCGCCCAGGATCTCTCTGGAAAGACCTACTGGCGCAGCTTGAACGAGCTCGCCGGCTCGCCCGACTTCGTCGACGCGCTCGGGCGCGAGTTCCCTCCGAACGCCATCGAGCCGCCGGAGGGCGTCGGCAGGCGGACGTTCCTCAGCCTCATGGGCGCGTCGCTCGCGCTCGGCGGCCTCGTCGGCTGCCGCCGGCCCGAGGAGCAGATCCTGCCGTACGCGCGCGCGCCCGAGGAGGTCATCCCCGGCCAGCCGCTCTTCTTCGCGACGGCGCTGCCGATGATGGGCACCGCGTTCGGCGTGCTCGTCGAGAGCCACGAGGGGCGGCCCACCAAGATCGAGGGCAACCCGCGGCACCCCGAGAGCCTCGGGGCGACCACCATCTACACCCAGGCCGCGGTCCTCGACCTCTACGATCCCGATCGCAGCGACTCGCCGCGCGAGGCCGGGACCAAGAAGTCCTGGGACGACGCCGCGACGTTCCTGCGCGCCGAGGGCGACAAGCTCCGCGCCCGCGGCGGCAAGGGGCTCACGATCCTCACCGAGGCGCACCGCTCGCCCACCCTGGCGACGCGCCTCGCCGAGCTGCGCAAGACGCTGCCGGAGGCGCGCATCGTCCGGTACGAGCCGTTCTCGCGCGACGCCGCGCGGGAGGGCGCGCGGCTCGCGTTCGGCCGGCCGCTCGAGACCACGCTCGACCTGGCCAAGGCGCGCGTGATCGTCGCGCTCGACGCCGACCTGCTCGCCAGCGAGGGCAGCCCGGTCAAGCAGGCGCGCGGGTTCGCGGCGGGCCGCGCGGTCGACAAGGACGGCGCGGCGATGAACCGCCTCTACGCCGTCGAGAGCGCGTACTCGCTGACCGGCGCGTCCGCCGATCACCGGCTCCGCATCCAGAGCCGCAAGATCCCCGCCTTCGTCTTCGCGCTCGCGGTCGATCTCGGCAAGCGCGGGGTCGCGCTCGACGCGGATCTGCTCAAGGCGCTCTCGGGCAAGTCGGAGGGGCTCGACGCCAAGGCGATGAAGTACGTCGCCGCGATCGCGGCCGACCTCGCCTCGAACCGCGGCCAGGGCGCGGTCGTCGTCGGGCGCTCGCAGCCGAAGGAGGTCCACGCCGTCGCGCACCTCATCAACGCCGCCCTCGACAACACCGGCAGGGCGATCCGGTACGTCGCGCCGTTCGACGAGTCGCGCGAGGGCCCGGAGGCGATCGTGGAGCTCGCGCGCTCCATCGAGCGCGGCGAGGTCGAGACGCTGCTCATCCTGGGCGGCAACCCGGTCTTCGACGCCCCCGCGGACGCGCGCTTCGCCGACGCGCTCGCCAAGGTCCCGGTCAGCGTGCACGCCTCGACGCACGTCGACGAGACGAGCGAGCGCGCCCGCTGGCACCTGAACCGCGCCCACCCGCTGGAGTCGTGGGGCGACGTGCGGGCCGAGGACGGCACCGCCAGCGTCGTGCAGCCGCTCATCGCGCCGCTCTTCGGCGGCAAGACCGACGCCGAGATCATCGAGCTCTTCCTCGGCGGCTCGCGGAGCGCGTACGACCTCGTGCGGGCGACGTGGCTGACCGCGGAGGGCGCGACGCGCACCGAGAGCGATCTCCGCCGCGCGCTGCACGACGGCCTGTGGGCGGGCAGCCAGCTCGCGGACGAGCTGGTCACGGCCGCGCCGCAGCCCGCGATCGCCGCGCTGCAGGCGTTCACGCCCGTGGCGGCCGAGGGGCTGGAGGTGACCTTCCGGCCCGACGTGCACGCCTGGGACGGGCGGTTCGCGAACAACGGGTGGCTCCAGGAGCTGCCCGACCCGATGCACAAGCTCACGTGGGGCAACGTCGCGGAGATCTCGCCGTCGACGGCGGCGCGGCTCAACCTGAAGGACGGCGACGTCGTGACGCTGTCGGGGAGCGGGGCCTCGGTCCGGATCCCCGTCATCGTCGCGCCGGGGCAGGCGGACGACTCGCTGGCCATCAGCGTGGGCCAGGGGCGGCGCGCGGCGCTCCGGGTCGGGCGCGGCGTCGGCGTCGACACGGTCCCGCTCCGCAAGAGCGACGCCTTCGACCTCGCCGGCGGCTTCTCGGTCGAGAAGACCGGCCAGGCGGTGGAGCTCGCGCGCACGCAGGAGCACTTCGTCATGGAGGGCCGCCCGCTCGCGCGCGAGGGGACGCTCGCCGAGTTCGAGAAGGATCCGGAGTTCGCCAAGAAGCAGTCCCACGTCCCGCAGCTCTTCAGCCTCTTCAAGGAGCCGAACAGCCGGCGGGGGCACGCCTGGGGCATGAGCATCGACCTCAACGCCTGCATCGGCTGCAACGCGTGCGTCGTGGCCTGCCAGGCCGAGAACAACATCCCCATCGTGGGCGCCGACGGCGTGCGGATGACCCGCGAGATGCACTGGATCCGGATCGACCGCTACTTCGAGGGCACGGACACGGACGAGCCGGAGAGCATCGCGCAGCCGCTCCCCTGCCAGCACTGCGAGAACGCGCCGTGCGAGCAGGTGTGCCCGGTCGCCGCCACGGTCCACAGCCCCGAGGGGCTCAACGACATGGCGTACAACCGGTGCGTCGGCACGAAGTACTGCGCCAACAACTGCCCGTACAAGGTCCGGCGCTTCAACTACTTCGAGTACAACGAGGGCCACGCGGAGTCGCGGAAGATGCAGTTCAACCCCAACGTCACCGTCCGGTCACGGGGCGTCATGGAGAAGTGCACCTTCTGCGTGCAGCGCATCAACCACGCCAAGATCGAGGCCAAGCGGGAGGGGCGTGAGCACGTGAAGGACGGCGAGGTCGTGACCGCGTGCCAGGGCGCGTGCCCGACGCAGGCCATCGTCTTCGGCGACCTCAACGACGCGGGGAGCAAGGTCTCCACGGCGTCCGCGAGCCCGCGCGGCTACAGGATGCTCGACGAGATCAACACCAAGCCGCGCGTCACCTACCTCGCCAAGATCCGCAACAAGAATCCGGAGCTCGCCGACGTATGAGCGCCACTGCACCCCTCCAGGTCGACCACCCCCGGATGTCCGAGCGCGCCGCCCTCTTGGATGAGGTCCCGCTCGTCCAGGGCAAGGACGACTTCCGTTCGATCACCGACAAGATCTCCAACATCGTGCACGGCAAGGCGCCCTCGGGGTGGTTCATCTTGCTGTGCCTCGCCCTCAGCATCCTGATGATCCTGGCGGGCTCGCTCGCCCACCTCATCGGGAAGGGCCTCGGCATCTGGGGTCTGAACACCACGGTCAACTGGGCGTGGGACATCACCGGCTTCGTGTTCTGGGTCGGTATCGGCCACGCCGGCACGCTGATCAGCGCCATCCTCTTCCTCTTCCGCCAGAAGTGGAGGACGAGCATCAACCGGGCGGCGGAGGCGATGACGATCTTCGCCGTCGCGTGCGCCGCGATCTACCCCGTCGCCCACGTCGGCCGGGTCTGGTTCGCCTACTGGCTGTTCCCGATCCCGAACCAGATGAGCATCTGGCCGAACTTCAAGAGCCCGCTGCTCTGGGACGTCTTCGCCGTCTCGACCTACGCGACGGTCTCGGTGCTCTTCTGGTACGTCGGGCTCATCCCCGACGTCGCCACCCTCCGCGACCGGGCCACGACCCGGACGAAGCAGATCGTCTACGGGATCCTCTCGCTCGGGTGGCGCGGCTCGCACCGCCAGTGGCTCCATTACGAGCGCGCCTACCTCCTCTTCGCCGGGCTCTCGACGCCGCTCGTGCTCAGCGTCCACACGATCGTCTCCTTCGACTTCGCGGTCTCGGTCATCCCCGGCTGGCACACCACCATCTTCCCGCCGTACTTCGTCGCGGGCGCCATCTTCAGCGGCTTCGCGATGGTCGTCACGCTGATGGTGTTCGCGCGCAAGGTGTTCGGCCTCGAGGGGCTCATCACCGTCCGGCACCTCGAGAACATGAACAAGGTGATCGTAGCGACGGGCACCATGGTCGGTTACGCGTACGGCATGGAGCTCTTCATCGCGTGGTACAGCGGCAACGGCTACGAGCGGTTCGCCTTCGCGAACCGCATCCTCGGCCCGTACGCCTGGGCCTACTGGACGATGGTGAGCTGCAACGTGATCTTCCCGCAGCTCTTCTGGTTCAAGAAGGTGCGCACCAGCATCCCCGCGATGTTCGTGATCTCGATCCTGGTCAACATCGGGATGTGGTTCGAGCGCTTCGTCATCATCGTGACGAGCCTCCACCGGGACTTCCTCCCCTCCAGCTGGACCTACTTCCGCCCGACCATCTGGGACATCTCGACGTTCTTCGGCACGTTCGGCCTCTTCTTCACGCTCTTTCTGCTGTTCGTCCGCTACCTGCCGATGGTCGCGATCAGCGAGGTGAAGGGGGTCACGCCGGCCGCCGATCCGCACGGCTCGCACAGCAAAGAGGAGGCTCATCATGCAGCTTGATAGCGACCCTCCGAGCCAGAAGCGCTCCGGGGAGCCCGCCTCGGCCGACGAGGCCAGGGGGCACAAGGGCTCCGCGCGCGAGGGCCAGTCCGCCTCGGCGGGGCAGGCCGCGCGCGCGGAGGCCCGCGGGGCGGAGCAGAAGGCCGGGCAGGAGGCTCCCCAGGAGGCGGCCGAGGCCACGGCCCCGTTCGCGCTCATGGGGTATTTCACGACCCCGAAGGACATCTATCACGCGTGCGAGGCGCTCCGCGACGCTGGGTACAGCCGCTTCGACGCCCACACGCCCTTCCCCGTGCACGGGCTGGAGAAGGCGATGGGGCTCAAGCCGTCTCGCCTGCCGTGGTTCGTGCTCTGCGGCGGGATCACGGGGTGCGTCAGCGGCATCCTGCTCGCCTGGTACACGCAGGCCTTCGACTACCCGCTGATCATCAGCGGCAAGCCGTCCTTCTCGTACCAGGCCTTCGTCCCCGTCATCTTCGAGCTCACGGTGCTCTTCTCGGCGCTCACGTGCTTCTTCGGGCTGTTCGCGATCTCGCGCCTGCCCGCGTTCTTCCACCCGACCATGGCGCACCCCTCGTTCCCGCGCGCGACCGACGACGCCTTCTTCGTGAGCGTCGAGGCGAGCGACCCCAAGTTCGACCGCGCAGAGACGCGCCACCTCCTCCAGCGCCTCGGGGCGCAGGGCATCACGGAGGTCTCCTCGTGAAACGTTGGTGTCTTCCCCTCCTCGTCGTCCTGGCAGGCTGCCGCGGGTCGGCGAGCAGCGATCCGCCGGTGCACGTCTTCGGCGACATGGACTGGCAGCCCAAGTTCCAGCCGGAGGAGCGCACGTCGCTGTTCCCGGACGGGCGGGCGATGCGGCCGCTCGTCGAGGGCACGGTGGCCCAGGGCTCGCTCGACGAGAGCGAGGCCTTCCGCACCGGCAAGGACGGAGAGACGTTCCTGGCGATGGCGCCCGTGACCGTCGACGAGGCGCTGCTCCGGCGGGGTCGTGATCGCTTCAACATCTTCTGCGCGCCCTGCCACGACCAGACCGGGAGCGGGCAGGGCACGGTGGTGAAGCGCGGGTACCCGCCGCCGGTGGATCTCGCGTCCGACCGGGTGCGCGGGTTCCCGGACGGCGAGATCTTCAACGTCATCACGAACGGCGTGCGGAACATGCCGGCTTATCGGAAGCAGATCCCGGCCCAGGACCGGTGGGCGATCGTCACGTGGGTGCGCGTGCTGCAGCGCAGCCAGCACGCGCGCATCGACGACGTGCCGGAGGGCCAGCGGGGGAACATCGCGAAGGAGAGCGGAACTCCATGAAGTCCCACGGAAATGCTCTGACCGAGGACGCGAAGGTCCTCGATCGGGCGGTCGCGCAGCGGCTCGTCTCGAGGGGCATGATGCTCGCCGTCGCCGGCGGGGTGCTCTCGGTGGCGGCGGCGGTCGTCGACAAGAAGCGTTTTGCGTTCTCGTACCTCACCGGCTTCACCTGGGCGGTGACGCTCGCGCTCGGCGCGCTGTTCTTCGTGCTCATCCAGCACCTCACGCGCGCGCGCTGGTCGGCCGCGGCGCGCCGCCACATGGAGTGGGTGAGCGGCGTCCTGCCCGCGTGCGCCGTGCTGTTCCTCCCGATCGCCGTGCTCGCGCACGACATCTACCATCACTGGATGGGGGAGCAGGCCGCGCACGACGAGATCCTCCGCCAGAAGGCGGCGTACCTGAACCCGACCTTCTTCTACATCCGCGCCGTGGTCTTCCTCGCGGCGTGGGCGGGCCTGTCGCTGTGGTTCATCAAGACCTCGCGCGCGCAGGACGAGACCCCGGATCTGCGGCCCACGGCGAAGATGCGGGCCTCGAGCGCCCCGGCCATCATCGTCTTCGCCCTGACCCTCTCGTTCGCGGCGTTCGACTGGCTGATGAGCCTCGACCCCCACTGGTACTCGACCATCTTCGGCGTGTACGTGTTCGCCGGCGCGGCCACGAGCTCCCTCTCGCTGCTCGCGCTGATCACGATCGCGCTGTCGAAGGCGGGCCTCCGCACGCTGGGGAGCGTCGAGCGCCAGCACGACATCGGCAAGCTCCTCTTCGGCTTCGTCGTGTTCTGGGCCTACATCGCGTTCTCGCAGTACCTGCTGATCTGGTACGCCAACATCCCGGAAGAGACGCTCTTCTTCCGCCACCGCTGGGAGGGCTCGTGGAAGGCCGTGAGCCTGCTCCTCCTGTTCGGGCACTTCGTGGTGCCGTTCCTCACGCTCCTGTCGCGGCACGGCAAGCGCAACCCGCTGGTCCTCGGCGCGACGTCGGTGCTCCTCCTCGTGATGCACTACGTCGACCTCTACTGGCTGGTCATGCCGAACCTCGATCACCACGGCGCGCACCCGAGCTGGATCGACCTCGCCGGGTTGCTTGGCCCGCTGGGGGTGGGAGCCTGGGTGCTCTCGCGCCAGGCGTCCAAGAGCCCGCTTTATCCCCTGAACGACCCTCACCTTGCCGACGCGGCTCGGATCGACAACCCGTAAGGAGCCGGTGATGAGCGAAGCGACCGAAAACACTGCGGCCGGCGAGGCCGGGCACGATCCGGTCGAGCCGGATCGACCGAACAACGCGCTCCTGGCCGTGCTCGTGGCCGCCACGCTGCTCGCCATCGTGGCGACGGTGCTGTTCGTGAACGAGGTCTTCAAGGCCACCATGGAGCAGGAGATCTCGCGCAAGGTGCTCGAGCCGCCGAACAGCGTGCTCCGCGGCCTGCGCGCGATGGAGCAGGAGCGCCTCACCCGCTATCAGTGGGCGAACGAGAAGGACGGCATCGTCCGCATCCCGGTCGACCGGGCCATCGCGCTCACCCTGAAGGACTACCAGGAGAAGCGCATCGGGCTCGCCCCCGCCGCGGCGACGGCGCCGGAGCAGGGCGCGGCGCCGGCGGACGGGAGCGCGAAGCCCGACGAGGCCTCGGCGCCTAACGCCGGGAGCGGTGAGGCGGCGAAGGCCGAGGACGCGCAGAAGCCGGGCGACAAGGGCGCGCAGCAGCCCGAAGGCGCCCAGAAGCCCGCAGACGCGCAGAAGCCCGCGGACGCGCAGAGGCCCGCGGACGCGCAGAAGCCCGAAGGCGCCCCAAAGCCCGCGGACGCGGCCAGCCCCGCGGGCGAGGCCAAGCCCGCGGGCGCCGCGGCCAGCCCGCAAGAGAACAAGCCCGCCACGTCGGACGGTGCGGCGCCAAAGCCCGCCGCCCCGGCGCCCCAAGCCCCGGTGCAGTGATGTCTCGCCCGCTGTTCGTCCTGCTCGCCGCCCTCGCGCTCGTCCTGGCCACCCCGGCCCGGAGCGCGCGGGCGGCGGACACCACCGTCCCGCCGGAGCTCACCGGGGCCGACATCGTGGAGCGGCCAGGCGCCCTGCTCCCGCGCGATCTCAAGCTCCGGGACCAGTCGGGGCAGGAGGTCGAGCTGGGGCGATACGTGGCGGGAGACAAGCCCCTCGTCCTGCTGCTCGCCTACTACGAGTGCCCGATGCTGTGCTCGCTGGTCCTCAACGGCGTGCTGCAGGCCATGAGGGAGAGCGACTGGACCGCGGGCAAGGAGTACCGCACCCTCGTCGTGAGCTTCGACCCGCGCGACACGCCCAAGGCGGCGCGCGAGAAGAGGGCGAACTACGTCGAGGCCTACGGCAGGCCGGTCGTCGGCGACGGCTTCGACTTCCTCGTCGGGGACGAGCGGTCGGTGCGCGCCCTCGCCGACGCCGTGGGCTTCGGCTACCGGTGGGACGAGACCGCCAAGCAGTACGCCCACGCCGCCGGCGCGTTCGTCTTCACCCCTGATGGCCGCCTCTCGCGGACGCTTTACGGCATCACGTTTCCACAGAAGAACTTCAACCTCGCGCTGCGCGAAGCGGGCAGCGGGCAGGTCGGGAGCGCCTGGGATCGCGTGCTGTTGTTCTGTTTTCATTATGATCCCGACGCCCGAGGGTACGTCCTGGCGACCCAGCGCCTGATGAAGGCGTCCGGCGCCGCCAGCGTCGCGCTGCTCGGGCTCTGGCTCATCCGCTTCTGGCGGATGGAGCGCTCCCGCACACGGGCGCGCGCAAACAAGGCTTCCTAGGACACAAGGTGGCGGAGCCACAACTATGGTGATGAAAAACCCGATCGATCTCGGCTCCTTCTGGCTGCCCCGCTCGGGCTCGACGCTCGCAGAGCACGTCGACGCCGGCTGGGCTGCGGCTTATTGGGTCGCCGTGCTCTTCTTCGTCCTGGTCGCCGGGGCGGTCGTGCTGTTCGCCATCAAGTACCGGCGGCGGACGGAGCGGGACAAGACGAGCGCCATCTCGCACAACTCGACGATCGAGATCGTGTGGACGGTGATCCCGGTCGCCATCGTCGTCTCGCTCTTCTTCGTCGGCCTGCGCGGCTACGTGCACGCCTCGGTGGCGCCGGCCGAGTCCTACGAGATCAACGTCACGGGCGAGATGTACCTGTGGACGTTCACCTACCCCGACGGGACGACGACGATCAACGAGCTCGCCGTGCCGCGGGGGCGCCCGGTGCGGCTCATCATGAGCTCGAAGGACATCGTCCACAGCTTCTTCATCCCGGAGTTCAGGGTGAAGCAGGACGTGGTCCCGGGCTCGTACACGACGCTCTGGTTCGAGGCGACGGAGACGACCGAGACCGTGCTGCTCTGCACGGAGTACTGCGGCTCCGGCCACTCGGACATGCTCGCCACCGTCAAGGTGCTGGAGCAGTCCGAGTTCGAGAAGTGGCTCGAGGGCAACAACAACAGCGATCTCCCGCCCGAGGAGCTCGGCAAGGCGCTCTTCGTCAAGCGGAGCTGCGCGACCTGCCACTCGCTCGACGGCACGCGCATCCAAGGCCCCTCGCTGAAGGGGCTGTTCGGCCGCGAGCAGGAGCTCACGGACGGCTCGAAGGTCGTCGCGGATGAGAACTACTTCCGCGAGAGCCTGTTCAACCCGGCCGGCCAGGTCGTGCGCGGGTACCCGCCGGTGATGCCGGTGTTCAAGGGGCTCCTCAAGGACAAAGAAGTGGACGCGCTCATCGCTTACCTGAAGACGGTGAAGTGAGCGCTGGGGAGAAGCAGTCATGTCGCAGACCGTAACCACCCTTGACGTCAATACGGCGCCCGCCGCTGGCCACGGGACGGACTACATCCGTGCCAAGAGCGGGATCATGTCGTGGCTCACCACGGTCGATCACAAGCGGATCGGCCTGATGTACCTCGCCAGCACCTTCACCGCCTTCCTGATGGGCGGGCTGTTCGCGCTCCTCCTCCGGCTCGAGCTCCTGACGCCGAAGACGACGATCATGAGCGCGAACATGTACAACCAGATGTTCACGCTCCACGGCGCGGTGATGACGTTCCTGTTCATCATCCCGTCCATCCCCGGGGCGCTCGGCAACTTCCTCCTGCCGATCATGATCGGCGCCAAGGACGTCGCCTTCCCCAAGCTGAACCTCCTCAGCCTGTACCTCTACTGGATCGGCGCCCTCTTCACGCTCTCCTCGCTGATCACGGGCGGCATCGACACCGGCTGGACGTTCTACGTCCCGTACTCGAGCACGACGACCACGACCTCGGTCCTGAGCGTCACGTTCGGCGTCTTCATCCTCGGCTTCTCCAGCATCCTCACGGGGCTGAACTTCATCGTCTCGATCCACAAGCTCCGGGCGCCCGGGATGGGCTGGTACAAGATGCCGCTCATGCTCTGGGCGCTCTACGCGACGAGCGTCGTCCAGATCCTCGCGACGCCGGTCCTCGGCATCACCCTCCTCCTGCTCATCGCGGAGCGCGCGTTCGGCATCGGGATCTTCGACCCGGCGCTCGGCGGCGACCCGGTGCTCTACCAGCACTTCTTCTGGTTCTACAGCCACCCGGCCGTCTACATCATGATCCTGCCGGGCATGGGCATCATCAGCGAGCTCATCGCCGTCCACGCGCGGCGCCACGTCTTCGGCTACAAGGCGGTCGCCTTCTCCAGCATCGCCATCGCGCTGGTCGGCTTCCTCGTGTGGGGACACCACATGTTCACGTCCGGCCAGAGCGAGTACGCGGCGATCATCTTCTCGTTCCTGACCTTCATCGTGGCCATCCCGAGCGGGGTGAAGGTCTTCAACTGGCTGGCGACGCTGTGGCGCGGGTCGATCGCCTTCAAGGCGCCGATGCTCTACGCGCTCTCGTTCCTCATCCTCTTCTCGATCGGCGGGCTCACCGGCATCTTCCTCGGCATGCTGAGCGTCGACCTGCACCTGCACGACACGTACTTCGTGGTCGCGCACTTCCACTACGTGATGGTGGGCGGCACGGTCATCGCCTTCCTCGGCGGGCTCCACCACTGGTGGCCCAAGATGACCGGGAAGATGTACTCCGAGAAGCTCGCCGCGATCTCCTGCGCGCTCGTCTTCATCGGCTTCAACGTCACGTTCTTCTCCCAGTTCGTCCTGGGTAGCCGCGGGATGCCGCGCCGCTACTACAACTATCTCGACCAGTTCCAGCCGCTGCACGCCTTCTCGACCGTGGGCTCGTGGATCCTGGGCGCCGGGTTCCTGCTGATGATCATCTACTTCATCCAGTCGCTGCGCTCCGGCGCTCCGGCGCCGGCGAACCCCTGGGGCGGGCTCAGCCTCGAGTGGACCACCGCCTCCCCGCCGATCACCGAGAACTTCGTCCGCACCCCGGTCGTGACGAAGGGCGCATACGATTTCAACACGGAGAACGCATGAGCGCGCACGCCGAGGCCGTCGAGCGGCCGAACAAGGCAGGCCCGGTCCTGTCTCGCGACTTCCACGTCGCGCACCATTTCGATTCCGCGGACACGCAGTTCGACGCCGGCAGGATGGGCGTCTGGCTCTTCCTCGTGACCGAGATCCTCCTCTTCGGGGGGATGTTCTGCGCGTTCGCCGTCTTCAGGACCTGGTTCTTCGACTCCTTCGTGGAGGCTCACCACCACCTGGACAAGGTGATGGGCGGCGTCAACACGGTGGTGCTCATCTGCTCCAGCCTGACGATGGCGCTCGCGGTCCGGTCAGCGCAGAAGAGCGACCAGAAGAACACCACCCGGCTGCTCCTCATCACCCTGCTCTGCGCCGGCATCTTCCTCGTCATCAAGTACTTCGAGTACCAGCACAAGTTCCACGACGGCCTCCTGCCCGGGAAGTACTTCACGGCCGAGGGGTTTACGACCGCCCACGCCGGGATCTTCTTCGCCGTCTACTTCATGATGACGGGCATCCACGGCATCCACGTCGTGCTCGGGATGGCGCTCATCACGTGGATCCTCATCCGCAACCAGCGGGGGGAGTTCTCGAGCCGTTATTACGCGCCGGTCGAAGGGGTCGGGCTGTACTGGCACCTCGTCGACCTCATCTGGATCTATCTCTTCCCCCTCCTCTACCTGGTGGGCTGAGGCCGAGAGGACAGCATGTCGACACACGCAGAAGCAGCCGCAGGTCACGGGCACGGCCACGGCCACGGCCACGGCCATGGCCACGGCGCAGACCATGTGCCCCACGTCCTTCCGCTCAAGGTCTACATCGCGACGTGGCTCGCGTTGCTCGTGCTCACGGTCGTGACCGTGGCGGTGAGCTACGTCGATCTCGGCGCGGCCAACCTGGCCGTCGCGATGCTCATCGCGTCGATGAAGGCGGGCGTCGTGGCGCTCATCTTCATGCACCTCAAGTGGGACCTCAAGTTCCACACCCTCATCTTCCTGTCGTCGCTCATCTTCTTGGCGATCTTCATCGGCTTCACCATGTTCGACACGAACAACCGCGGGCGAGCCGAGGCGCTGGAGGCCGAGCGGCCCGCGAACATCAAGGCGCCGTTCGACGGCAAGCGCGCCGCCGACGACTGGAGGATCAAGAAGCCCAAGGCGGCCCCGCCCCCCGCAAAGCCCCAGACGAGCGAGTGACCGTTCGGGGGCCAGTGGCCCCCACGGCGTCCTCCTTGTAGTTCATCACACAAATTCAACGGCTTCACGTTTCGCGCATTTTTTGCGCGCACGCCAGGGTGTGGACCTGGACGCACCTCCTGCGTGCTCGTCGCTTTCTTGCGCGGTACAAGGGAGAGGATGCGAGGCGGCGTCGGAAGGTTGCTCCCGGGCTAAAGCTCCGGGCGCTTCCGCGGCGTCCCCGGAAAGCCCCCTGTCCGCGCGCGGATGCAATCCTCCTTCCACCCATGGTCGCTTGACGCAGGCCCCGACCCCACCAAGAGCGGCACGCCGCCGGTGGCGCGGCGGCGGCTCGCGGTGCTGCTGTCCGGGCCGAAGCCCCCGTCCTGGGAGACGGCCGACCGCTGGCTGATCCAGCTCCGGTGGGTGGCCATCACGGGGATGATCGCGACGACGTTCGCCAGCAGGAAGCTCGTGCCGGAGCTCCGGCTCGGGCCGCTCGTCGCCGGCATCGCCGCGATCACGGCGGCGAACCTCGCCTGGACCTACCGGGTCCGGCGCGCGCGCCGGCTCTCGGGCGAGGGGCCCTCGGAGCGCGAGCCGGCGCGGGATCTCGCGCGCGCCCAGCTCGTGGGCGACGTGATCGCGAGCGCCTGGATGCTGTGGTTCTCGGGTGGGCTGGCGAACCCGTTCGCCGTCTTCCTCACCTTCCACATCGCCCTGTCCGGCCTGCTCTGCCCGCGGCGCACGACCGTGCTCGTCGGCCTCTTGACGCTGGTCGCCATCGGCGTGCTCACGGACGCGGCGCCGCTGCCGCTCGGCTCCGCGTCGCTCGGCCCCGACCGCATCCGGCAGCTCGGCGACCTCGTCTCGCTCACGTCGCTGACGCTGTTCCTCGGCTTCTTCGTCGTCGTCTACGCGCACAGGCTCGAGGAGCTCCGCCAGCAGAGCCAGCGCAACGAGCGGCTGGCGATGCTCGGGCGCATGGTCGGCGGCATGTCGCACGAGCTCAGCACGCCGCTCGCGACGATCCTGCTCGCGAGCAAGGACCTCGTCGACGTGGCGCGGGAGACGGGCTCCGAGGACGCGGCGCGCATGGCCGAGACCGTGGCCGGCGAGGCGCGCCGGGCGAGCGACATCATCAGCCTGATGCGCGGCCAGATCCGGCTCGATCAGCGCCTGGAGTCGCTGGAGCTCACCCGCTTCGTGCGCGATCTCTCGAAGGTCGAGCTCGCGCGCCTCGGCTACCGGGGCGAGCTCGCCTTCGACACGCCGCGCCCCGTGCACGCGCACGTGCTGCGGCCGGCGCTCCGCCAGGTGCTGGTCAACCTGCTCGCCAACGCCGCGGAGGCGACGGCCGACGCGGCCGAGCAGCGGATCGAGGTCGGCGTCGTCGAGCGCGGGGAGGTCTGCGAGATCGCGGTCTCCGACAGCGGCCCCGGCCTCAGCCCCGAGATCGCCGGGCGGCTCGGCGAGCCGTTCCAGACGACGAAGATGTCGCAGGGGGGGATGGGGCTCGGGCTGTACATCAGCTCGATGATGGCCTCCCGCATGAACGCCGTGCTCCGGATGGAGAGCGTCGAGACCGGGGGGGCGAAGGCGACCTTGTGCCTGCGCCTCGACGGCACCACGGGCCCCACGGAAGCGGATCTCCGCCCCGCGCTGAAGCGCGCCGGGGTCGCCTGAGGTGAAGATGACGCGACGGATCGAGACGGCGCTCCTCGTGGACGACGACGACGCGTTCCGCACGACGCTGCAGGGAGCGCTGCGGCGCCGCGGCGTCGTGGCGAGGACGGCGGCGACGATCGACGAGGGGCTGGTCGCGCTGGAGTACGAGCCGGTGGACCTCGTGGTGATCGACTACCGGATGCCGCGCGGCGACGGCCTGAGCGCGCTGGCCCAGTACCGCAAGCTGCAGCCGGACGCGGCGATCGTGATGCTGACCGGGTTCGGGGACATCCCGCTCGCCGTGGCGGCGATGCGCGAGGGCGCGGACACGCTCCTGAGCAAGCCCGTCGACGCGGACAAGCTACTCAGGGAGGCCGCGAGCCTGCGGGAGCGCGCGCGCCCGCAGCCCGTCACGGCGTCGGCGACGCCGCCGCCGGGGAGCCTGAAGCTGGACGACCTCGAGCGCGAGGCGATCCGCGCCGCGCTCAGGGAGTCGGGCGGCGTGGTGGCCACGGCGGCGAAGCTGCTCGGGATCGACCGGCGGACGCTCCAGCGCAAGCTGAAGAAGCTCGGGACCTAGGCCTTGCTGAGCGCGTCGAGCGCGCCGAGGACGTCCTTCACGACGTCCTCGGTCTCCTCCACGCCGACCGAGAGGCGGATGAGGCCCGGGGCGATGCCGATCGCCGCGAGCTCCTCGTCGCTGAGCTCGTGGAAGCTCATGATGCACGGCTGCTCGATGAGCGTCTCCACGCCGCCGAAGCTCGGCGCGATCAGCGCCATGCGCGTGGCGTCGACGACGCGCGACGCCGCCCCGCGCCCGCCGCGCACGATGAAGCTCACGACGCCGCCGAAGCCGCGCATCTGCGCGGCCGCGACCGCGTGATCCGGGTGCGACGGCAGGCCCGGGTAGAACACGCGCTCGACCGCGGGGTGCGCCTCGAGCGCGCGGGCGACCGCGAGCCCCGTCGCGTTCTGCCGCTCGACGCGCAGCGCGAGCGTCTTCATCCCGCGGCCGATCAGCGCCGCGGCGTGCGGGTCGATGATGCTCCCGAGGACGCTCCGCAGATCGCGGATCAGCGAGATCAAAGAGCCCGATCCGGAGACCGCGCCGCCCAGCACGTCGTTGTGGCCGGACAGGTACTTGCTGGCGCTGTGCACGACGAGGTCGATGCCGCGCCCGATCGGGTCGGCGTTGCAGGGCGTCGCGAACGTCGCGTCGACGATCGTCTTCACCCGCGCCTTCCTGCAGATCTCGGCGAAGCGGGCCAGGTCGATGCAGTGCAGGTACGGGTTCGTCGGCGACTCGCTCAGCGCGAAGCGGGTGCGCGGGGTGATCGCCGCCTCGAGCTGGTCGAACGCGCCCGGATCGATCAGCGTGTGCTCCACGCCGAGGCGCGAGAGCACCTTGATCACGAACTGCCGCGTCCTCCGGTAGACGTCGCGGAACAGGATCACGTGGTCGCCGGCGCGGAGCAGCGCGAGCGCCGTGGTCGTCACGGCCGCCATCCCGCTCGCGAAGAGCAGGGCGTCCTCCGCGCGATCGAGCGCGGCGATGCGCTGCTCGACCTCGCGCACCGTGGGATTTCCGTAGCGGCCGTACTCCTGCCGCTCCGGATCGTCGTCGCCGCCGGAGAAGTAACGCTCCAGGTCCGCCGTGTCTGAAAACGTGTACGTCGCGGTCTGCGCGACCGCGGGCGCCAGGGTGTGGGACGGACGCGCGCGGGGCACGCCCGCATGGACAGCATCGGTCGAGTTGGGCAGGTCGGTCTTCATGACGCTCGGGTGCCCGGCACATTACGCACCGGCCCGACAATTGTCCCACTTGACGCGTCGGAAATATAGGGAATAACATCGGTCATGTTGCAACATGTCGAGCGCCTCGCGGCGGCCATCGACGAACACGCCGAGAACGTCGCCAAATTCAGACGTGGTGAGCTGACCCCGGACCAATTCCGCCCGCTCCGGCTGGCGATGGGGGTCTACGCGCAGCTCGCTCACGTGAAGCACATGCAGCGCATCAAGATCCCCGCCGGCCAGCTCACGGCTGCGCAGCTGGAAGCGCTCGCGGAAGTGACCGAGCGGTGGGGTCGAGGGCTGGCGCATGTGACCACGCGCCAGGACATCCAGCTCCACTACCTGGAGATCGAGGAGACCATCGAGCTGCAGCGCGTGCTCGTGCGCGCGGGCGTGACGACGGTCGGCGCGTGCGCCGACACGCTCCGCAACATCACCGCCTCGCACCTCGCGGGCGTGGTCGAGGACGAGGTGTTCGACGTGACGCCGTACGCGCACGCGCTCACCCAGCACTTCCTCTTCCACGAGCACAACCGGCGGCTGCCGCGGAAGTTCAAGATCGCCCTGTCGGGCAGCGCGCGCGACCACGCGCAGATCATGATCAACGACATCGGCCTCCTCGCGAAGGTCGGCGACCGCGGGCAGGGCTTCGCCGTCTACGTGGCCGGCTCGCTCGGCTCGTCGCCGGAGATCGCGCACCTCTGGCGGGAGTACATCCCGCTGGCCGACCTGCTGCCGGCGTGCGAGGCGGTGGTGAGCGTGTTCTTCCGGGACGGCGAGCGGAAGAACCGGAAGAAGGCGCGGCTCAAGTTCGTGCTCCGCAAGGTCGGCGTGGCCGAGTTCATGCGCCGGCTCGACGAGGAGTTCGATCGGATCAAGGCGGCGCGGGGCGACGCGCTCGCGGAGGAGCTGGCCCGCCGCGTCGCCGGGTACCGGGAGGGCGACCCGCCCCCGCTCGCGCCGCTGCGGGAGACGCTCGGCGACGGCGCGTTCGCGCGCTGGAAGCGGACCAACACGATCCCGCAGAAGCAGCCCGGCTACCGCGTGGCGACGGTCAAGCTGCCGCTCGGCGACATCACCGCCGAGCAGCTCCGGCGCCTGGCCGACATCTCCCGGCGCTTCAGCAACGGCGAGGTGCGGACGACGAACACCCAGAACTTCGTGCTGCGCTGGGTGCCGGAGGGGCTGCTGCTCGGCCTGCACCGCGAGCTCTCGCAGATGGGCCTCGCCGAGGCGGATGCCGGGCACATCACCGACGTGGTGAGCTGCCCCGGCGGCGACTACTGCACGCTCGCGATCACGAAGAGCATGGAGGTCGGGGCGCGCATCCGCGAGCACCTCGTGCCGAACGGTAGCCGCCAGGAGGCCGACGACTTCGTGAGCGCGCTCGGCGAGTTCGACATCAAGATCTCGGGGTGCCCGAACTCGTGCGGGCAGCACCACGTCGCGGACATCGGGATGACGGGCCTGATGGTGAAGGGCAAGGACGGCGTCGAGCGCCCGCACTACTCGCTGCGCGTGGGCGGCGGCTGCGGCCCGAGCGCGCGCATCGGCGAGCGCCTCGACGGCCGCGTCCCCGAGGAGGAGACGCCCAAGGTGATCGCGGCCATCGCGCGCTACTACATGGCCGCGCGCGCGGAGGGCGAGAGCTTCCGCGACTTCGTGGCGCGCAAGGGCGCGCCGGAGATCACCCGCGTCGGCTTCGCCGCCGCCGAGGGCGCCCTCTGAGGCGCCGCCTCCCCCGCCCCCCGTTCCTGACATCTCGTCACAACGCGAACCAGAGCCCCTGCCAGGGCCCAGAAGACCTCTCTCTTCTGGCGCCCTGGCAGCCCCCCGCTCAGCGGCGACGAGGGATGAGGGGGGGGTCGCCGGCGAACGGGTTCATCGACAGCGCGGCCAGGACGCTCGCCGCGCCCGCCTTCACCTTGTCCATCGCCGGGGCGACCGGCGCGACCTCCTCGCGCTCGTCGATGAGCTCGGGGGGGATGTCGAGCACGAACCGGCTCGGCGTCCTCGGCACCATCTTGCCGCGCGATCCCCGGTGCTTCGCCCGCGTGAGGTAGAGCCGGTCGCGCGCCCGCGTGACCGCGACGTAGAAGAGCCGCCGCTCCTCCTCGATGCTGTGCCCGCCCGCGTCGCCGCCCTCCGCGCTGATCGGGGCGGCGTCCGTGGCGCGCTCGTCCAGGCTGCGCTGGTGGGGCATCAGCCCCTCCTCCAGCCCGATCACGAAGACATAGGGGAACTCGAGCCCCTTCGCGCCGTGCATCGTGGTGAGCGTCACGCGATCGGTGGCCTCCTCCTCCTCGGCGTCCTGCCGCAGGGCGAGCAGCCGCAGGAACTCGGCGAAGCTCTCGCGATCCCCCTTCCCGCGCTCGTCGCGGCGCGCGAACACGTTGAGCAGCCCCTCGAGGTTGCCCCAGCGGCGCGCCGCGGCGTTGTTCGTGGACGAGCCGGTCATGATGTCCTCCTTGAAGCCGGCGTCCGCGAGCAGCGCGCGGGCGATCTCCGCGGAGGGCTCGCCGCGATCGAAGCGCACGCGGGCCGCCTCGATGATCCGGAGGAGCTGGCGGCAGCCCTCGATCGCGGCGGGGGTCAGCTCGTGCACGGCGTGCGGCCGCGACACCGCCGTCCAGAGCGAGGTGTCGTGCGCCGTCGCGTAGGCGCCGAGCCGGGAGACCGCGACGTCGCCGATGCCGCGCGCCGGGTAGTTCAGGATGCGCCGCAGGCACATCTCGTCGTGCGGGTTGAGCGCGACGCGGAGGTAGGCGATGAGGTCCTTGACCTCCTTGCGCTCGAAGAACTGCTGGCCGCCGATCATGCGGATCGGGATCTGCCGCTCCTTGAGGGCCGACTCGATCGCGGCCGCCTGGAGGTTCGAGCGGTAGAGCACGGCGATGTCCTTCGGCCGCGCGCCCTCGCGCTCGAGCAGGCGCTGCGCCTCGGTGGCCACGAAGCTCGCCTCGACGTCGGGATCGGCGCAGATGATCGACCGCACCTTGTCGCCCTCCAGCCGGGTGGCGATGAGCGACTTCTTGTGCCGCCGGGCGCCGGACCTGGCGAGCACCGCGTTGGCGACGTCGAGGATCGGCTTGCGGGAGCGGTAGTTGTGCTCGAGCTTGACGACCTTGGCGCCCGAGAAGTGCTCCTCGAAATCGAGGATGTTGCGCACGTCGGCGCCGCGCCAGGCGTAGATCGACTGGTCGTCGTCGCCGACGACGACCACGTTGCGGTGCTCGCCGCACAAAAGGCGCAGGAGCTCGAGCTGGGCGCGGTTCGTGTCCTGGTACTCGTCGACGATCACGAAGCGGTAGCGCATCCGCCAGCGCTCGAGGACGTCGGCGCGGGCCTGCCAGAGGCGGACCACCTCGCAGATGAGGTCGTCGAAATCGAACGCCTGGAACGAGCGCAGCGCCGCCATGTAGCGCGGGTACACGAGCATCGAGATCTCGTCGTAGTCGTCGATGCCCTTGCCCTGCCGCTGCGCCTCGGCCCACGCCTCGGCGTCGAGGAACGCGTTCTTCGCGTTCGAGATGCGCGCGAGGATCGCGCCGACGTCGTAGCTCTTGCCGGCGCGGAGCTCGCGGAGGATCTCGCGGATGACCCCCAGCGCGTCGGACTGATCGAAGATGGCGAAGGAGCCGCCGCGGAGGCCGAGGGCGCGGGTCTCCGCGCCGAGCACGTCGAGGCCGAACCGGTGGAAGGTGCAGACCTTGAGCTCGCGCGCGACCTTGGAGCCGACCAGCTTGCCGACGCGCTCGTGCATCTCGGCGGCGGCCTTGTTGGTGAAGGTCATCGCCAGGATCGAGCGCGCCGGGACGCCGCGCTCGAGCAAGCGGGCGATCCGCGTGGTCACCACCCGCGTCTTGCCGGATCCTGCGCCGGCGAGCACCAGCATTGGCCCGAGCTCGTGCTCGACGGCCGCACGTTGAGACGGGTTCAAGAGGCTCGTCACTGTGCCGTGGGCCTAGCCCGGGGAGCGGCGGAGCGGGAGCTTGATTTTGCCGGAGCGCGAGGCCGGCCCGGAGGGCCGGCCGGAGGCCGTCAATGGCCGGGCGGCGTGGCGAATTGCCCGGGGAACGGATCCGCCTCCCGGCGCCGCGTCACCTCCTCGAGCGCCCAGGGCGTCGCGCCGCGCTCGTGGAAGAGGGCCACGCCGATCACGCCGACGTTCCGCGCGTCGCCGTGCTTCTGGCTCGCGTAGGAGCCGCGCACCGAGCCGAAGCGGAACGCCGCGACGGTATCCATGCTCTGACGGAACCCGTCGATCTCGAGCTCGCCGTGCGGCTCGACCAGGTAGCCGCGCTTGCTGAACGCGGCGGGCTGGCCGTCGATCACGTCGAGGCCGTCGACCGAGACGACGCACTCGATCCGGTCCGGCGTGAGGTTGCGCAGCACGATGCTGTAGCGCTGGCCGGCCTCGCCGACGACGTGGCTCGCCTCGCCGGCGACGAAGCCGCTCAGGAACCCGCCGTGCTCGCCGCGGAGCCCGACGGCCACGGCGCCGCCGGCCAGCGTGATGGCTCGCGACGACGCGCGGCGGAAGCCGGACGCGCGCGCCATGGCGCGGGCCCCCTCGGCGTCGTTGTAGAACAGGCTCGCGACCGCGAAGGGGCGCTCGACGTCCGCCCGGAGGAACGGCGCCGTGGAGATGCGGGACACGCGCGTCTCGCCCCACGCGGTGCCGAGGCCGGGGCGCTCGAGCGGCGCCGGCGCGGCGCGCCTGCGCGGCGCCTCGAACGCGCGCCCCTCGGCGAGGGCCGCGCCAGAGGGCGTGGCGGCGGCGTCGCGCTCGACGGAGGGCGCCTCGAACGCGCCCGTCGGCGCGGGCGCCTCCGTGTCGAAGGCGCCGTCCTGCGAGGCCCCGCGCGCGGCGCCCCCGACGCGAGGATCGCTCGCGGCCGCGGCGCCGTTCGCGCGCGCAGCGTCCGGCGGCGGGTACGCGCCGCCGCCGCAGCCAGCGGCGCTCGCGAGGAGCGATATCGCAAAGCAAGCCCGTCCGATCCGTCGCATCCGGTCCATGGTGCCTCCACGCCGCCTGTGCGGTGTCGACCGGAGAACGGGCTCGACGAGGCTACCTTACAGCCGGACGCGGCTGCGCCGCGGCGTGCGCGGGCGGCGGCGCCGGCGCGGGAGGATCGCCCCACGCGGGCCAGCGCTGCGCGAGCGTGAGCCCGAGCGCGGCCGACGCGAGGGCGAGCGCGCAGACCCCGAGCGCGCCGGCGCGCGACGCAGGGCGGCCGACGCGCTGCGGTGTTCGCGCGCGCAGCCGCGAGCGCGTGAGCGCCCTTCCCGCCGGGCGCGCCGCGCCCGCCCTGCCGGGGCGCGGCGGCGCGGTCGGAGGCCGTCGCGCGGCGACGGATCGGGCGCAGCGCGCGCTCGCGATGGGCGCGGGCGCGTCGATCGCGGTCGGGGTGAGCTCCCGCGCGGAGGACGCGGGCGCCACGTCCCCCTGCCCCGCGCCGCGCAGCCGGCGCACGGCAGCCTCCATGTCGGCGGCCGTCTGGACCTGCCCCGCGCCGCGCAGCCGGCGCACGGCGGCCTCCATGTCGGCGGCCGTCTGGAACCGGTGCTCCGGCGCCTTGGCGATCGCGCGCAGGATCAGCCGCTCCAGCGCGGGCGGGATCGGCTGCGGCGCGAAGCGCGACGGCGGCGGCGGCTCCCGCTCGCAGTGGGCGAAGCGGAGCGCGTCGCGCTGGCCGCGCAGCTCATCGAACGGGCCCCGCCCGGCGACGATCTCGTAGAGGACGAGGCCCATGGCGTAGATGTCCGCGCGCGGATCGATCGGCTGGGCCGCGCACTGCTCCGGCGACATCGTCCGCGGCGTGCCGATGAGCGCGTCCGGGGCGGTCAGCGAGGCGCCGGCGTGGAGGAGCTTCGCGACGCCGAAGTCGAGGACCTTGAGCGTGCCGTCATCGCACAGGAACAGGTTCTCGAGCTTGATGTCACGGTGGACGATGCCCGCCGAGTGCGCGAGCGACAGCGCGGAGAGCGCCTGGAGGGCCAGGTCGAGCGCGGTCGGGATCGCGACCACGCCGAGGCGAGCGAGCTCGGTCCTGAGATCGCGCCCGTCGAGGAGCTCCATGGCGAAGTAGGGGCGGCCGTCGGCGGTCGTGCCGAGATCGAACACCTCGGGGAGGCTCCGGTGGCGCAGCCCGGCGATCGAGCGCGCCTCGGCGCGCATGCGCGCCGACAGGTCGCGGCGCCCCGCGAGGCTCCGGTGCAGCACCTTCACCGCGAACCGCCGGCCGAGCTCGATGTGCTCGACCTCGTACACCTCGCCCATCCCGCCCTGGCCGAGCAAGCGCACCACGACGTAGGGCGTGCCCGGGAGCGGCTCGCCCCCGTCGAGCGCGCGGAGCCGCCGCGTCTCTTCGAGCGGCTCGCCCCCGTCGAGCGCGCGGAGCCGCCGCGTCTCTTCGAGCGGCTCGCCCCCGTCGAGCGCGCGGAGCGAGCGGGTGGCGGGGGCCCTCGGATCGAGCGCGGCGCCGCGCGCGTACAGCGAGGTGAGCGCGGAGGAGCGCTCCAGGGCGGCGTGGCTCATCGCGCACCTCCGCTCGCGAGCCACCTCCGCGCGCTGCGTCCGCCATCGGTCGAGGCCGGGCGCCCCGCGCCGCCGCCCTCCGGCGCCTCCGTGCCGCCGTCCTCTCCCTGCGCCTCCGCGAGCGCCGCGGCCATCGCGTCGGCCGTCTGGAAGCGGAGCCCCGGCGCCTTCTCCAGGGCGCGCGCGACCGCGTCGTCGAGCGCCCGAGATACCCGGAGGAGCGAGCGGAGCCGCGGCGCCGGCGTGTGGAGGTGCGCCCGCATCACCGCCATCGAGTCCTCGATGGGGAACGGCCCTCGCCCGGTGATCGCCTCGAACAGCAGCAGCCCGACGGCGTACACGTCCGTGCGCGCGTCGACCTCCCCGCCGAGGATCTGCTCCGGCGAGAGGTAGCGCGGCGTGCCGAGGACGTGCGACCCCGTCGACGGATCGAGCCCGTCGCAGCTCACCTTCGCGATGCCGAAGTCGATCAGCACCGCGCGCGCGACGTCGGGCGCGGCCGCCCTGGAGGCCGCGGCCGCCGCGCCGCCGTCCGGCTGCGCGAGGAAGACGTTCGCCGGCTTGATGTCGCGGTGGACGATGCCGGCGCGGTGCGCCGCCTCGAGCCCGCCGAGCACCTCGATGGCGATGCGCACCGCGAACGCCGTCGCGAGCGGCCCGCGCGCGTCGAGCCGCTCGCGCAGCGTCTCGCCGAAGAGCCGCGGCATGACCAGGAAGGGCCGGCCGTCGCTCGTCACGCCGACCTCCTCGACCTTGACGATGTGCGGGTGGCTCAGCGCCGAGAGCGCGCGGCCCTCCTGGACGAGGCGCGCGCCGACCTCGCTCGACCCCTCGTGCATCGCGCGGAGCAGCTTGAGCGCCCGCAGCTGACCGCGGCGCCCGGTCACCTCGAAGACCTCCGAGCACGAGCCTGCCCCGATCCTCCGGAGGAGGCGGTACGAGGTCCCCGGGAGCGGCTGTCCGTCTTTCGTTAGCACCATGTCCGTCGACCTCCCCTGCGGGGGCGCGCGGCAGAGCGCCGGCGCCTTCGTTCGGGAAGGGATTCGTCGCGCTCACGGCGAAAGTTGCGCGCACAGACCGCTTACTTCGTTGAAAAACGCGCAATCAACGGATGTGCAGTATAGCGAGCTGCGCGCCGTTTCAGGGTCGTACCGGGCTCGACGTGCGCGGCGCGAGGTCAGCGCTCAGTGGTACAGGAACCACCTCACGCCCGGCTTGATCTCCATATGGTAATGGTCGGCGTGCGGCGCATCGTAATTGGGCGTCAGCGCGTACGTGAAGATCCCGAGATCGGCCGCCTCGCACACGATGGACCGGAGCTCGCGCGCCTCGGGGAGCTCGGGCTGGGGCGCTCCCGCGCCGCACGTCTTGTCCCCGATGCGACCCTGGAAATGCCGCGCAATGCTGAGCCAGGTCCCGTCCCGCTTCTTGAGCGCGCCGATGTCGATGGCGAGGCCCGCGGGGTGACGCGTGCCCGGCGGAGCCCACGCGCCGCGGGGCTTCTGCCCTGCGTCGCTTCGCCGCGCCGAGGACGCCGTCGATCGGGCGGGCGCGATGTCCTTGCGGCGCGCGACGCGACGGGCGCCGGCCTTGCCGGCCGCCTTCGCCGGCTTGCTGCGCGCCGTGGCCGCCTGCTTCGGACGGCCCGCGGCCCCGGAAGCCTTCGCCTTCGACCCGGCCTCCGCGGCGCCCTTCTCCTTCGACCCGGCCTCCGCGGTGCCCTTCGCCTTCGGCCCGGCCTTCGCGGCGCTCTTCTCCTTCGGCCCGGCCTCCGCGGCGCCCTTCTCCTTCATGCGCCGGGGGCGCTCCCCGGAGGCCTTCGGCGCTCCGTCGAGCACCCCCTTCTTGCCGATGGCGACGGGCGCGGCCTTCCCTGTCGATCCGGGTGCCTTCTTGCCCGCGCGGGCCGGGCGCTTCGCCAGGCGGACGTCGTGCCCGTGGTCTTTGTCCTCCCCGTCGTCGTGCGGCGCGTGATCCCGCATGGGCACGTTGGGCCGGTACATCGTGTAGTGGACGACCTCGTCGATGTCGTGCCGCGCGAGCACGGCGGCGAAGTCGTCGAGCGCGAGCGCGAGGCGCGCGTCCAGGATCTCGAACAGGCTCGTCACGCGCTGCTCGGGCGGGAGCACCGAGTGGAAATTGACGCCGTTCAGCCGGCCCGTGAGCCGGATCGGCGCGCGTACCCCGGGCGCGTGCGCGACCTTGAGGTACAGGATCTTCCGGCGATCCAGCTCGGCCATCGCCTCCTCGTTCGTCATGTTGGCGTAGCGATACGCCGGCGAGGCCTCCGCGACGCTCGCTTCCGGCGTGAAGAGGAAGGGCGATCCGGCCGACGCGGGGGCCGGGCAGAGCGCCGCGGCGGAGGCCAGGAGAGCGCACGAGAGCGGCTTCAGGAGGGAGCGAAGACGGGAAAACGCCACAGCGGCCGCACTCTAACGTGACCGGGCCGGAAGGCTAGAAAATGAGCGGAGGCTGGACCTGTGAGCAGCGCTCGAATCGCGCCGCGCTGGCGGTCGCGGACCGGCGTGCTCACGGTTAGGCTGAGCGCGCGCGGCCGCGGCGAGCGCCGACGCGATGCCCGCGCACGCCCTCCGCGACGAGAACGCCTTTGCAACCACCGACGCCCATCGACCCGAGCCGCGACGTGCCCCCCCAGCCCGGCGAGGAGCCCCGCGGCGCGCGCGCCGACGCGCCGGCCGCGGCCGGCGCGCGCCCGCGGCCGCCCGAGCCGACCGCCGCGCGCGCGCTCCTCGCCGCGGCGATCACGACCGCCGCCGTGACCGCGGTGTCCCACGCGGCGCCGACGACCTACGCCGGGACGCTCGTGGGCCTCACGTTCCTCGCGGCGACGTTCTGGCTCGTGCTGCGGTACGACGAGGCGACCATCCGCGCCCACGGCCTGTCGCTCGGCGGGGTCCTCGAGCCCGTGCCGCTGTCGACGCGGCGGCTCGCCCGCGCGGCCCTGCACGCGCTCGCCTGGGCGGCCCTGGTCGCCGCGATCGTCTTCCCCCCGTTCTGGCTGGGCTACCGGCTGTACTGGGACACGGGCTCGCCGTTCGTGCTGCGGCCGCCCGACGCGCCCGCCGACGAGATCGCCGCGCAGCTGCTCGTGGTCGCGCTGCCCGAGGAGGCGTTCTTCCGCGGCTACCTCCAGAGCGCCCTCGATCGCGTCTTCCCGCCGCGCCTCCGCGTCCTCGGCGCCCAGCTCGGCCCCGGGTGGCTCGTGGCGTCGGCGATCTTCGCGCTGGGGCACGTGCTCACGATCCTGCACCCCGCGCGGCTCGCGGTCTTCTTCCCGTCGCTGATCTTCGGGTGGCTGCGGGCCCGCACCGGCGGCATCGGCGCGCCGCTCCTGTTCCACGCGGCGTGCAACCTCTTCTCCCTCACCCTCGCCCGCGGTTACGGTCTCGCCCCGTGAGCACCTCGAACGACGGGACCTCCCCGGGCCCTCCGCGGAGCGCCGGCGCGCCGGCGCCGGCGGAGGGCGGGGCGCGCCGGCGCGCGGCGCTGTTCGACATGGACCGCACGCTGCTGCGCAAGGAGACGGCGAGCCTCTACGTGAAGTACCAGCGCGAGATCGGCGAGGCGACGACGCGCGATCTCCTGAGGACCCTCTACTGGGTCGGGCAATACACGCTCGGCGTGCTCGACGCGGCGAAGGTCGCCGAGCGCGCGCTGCTCCCGCTCCGGGGCGTGCCCGAGACCGTCCTCGCGGCCCGCTGCGACGACTGGTTCCGGCGCTACGTCGAGCCGCACATCGCCGACGCAGGGCGCGAGGCCGTGAGGCGGCACCGGGCGGCGGGGGATCTCTGCGCCATCGTGACCGGCGCGTCGCTCTACGCCTCGCGCCCGCTGGCGAGGCGGCTCGAGATCGAGCACCTCGTCTCGACCGTGCTCGAGATCGACGAGCACGGGCGCTTCACCGGCCGCGCGGAGCCGCCGCTCTGCCTCGGGCAGGGCAAGGTCGCGCGAGCGCGCGCGCTGGCCGAGGCGCAGGGGTTCCGCCTGGAGGACGCGACGTTCTACACGGACAGCATCAGCGACCTGCCGCTCCTCGAGATTGTGGCCGAGCCGGTCGCCGTGAACCCCGACCCCAGGCTCCGCCGGCTGGCCGAGCGGCGGGGGTACCGCATCGAGCGCTGGTGAGGGCCCGGCGCCTGGCGGTGGTCGGTTCCGGGGTGCTCACCTCCGGGGCTTGCGTTCCGGTGGGCCTCTTTTGTAGCCCGCCTGCACTCCAGCCCCTCCGGTGAGCGCCCCGGAACCGACCACCGCCAGGCGCCTCAGGGCGGCGGCGCCTGCGACGTGGGCCCGCGGGGCGGCGGCGCCTGCGACGTGGGCCCGCGGGGCGGCGGCGCCTGCGACGTGGGCCCGCGGGGGAGGCGCGCGCGCGTGTCGACCGCCCAGAGCACGATGGCGGCGACGACGGGGCCGATGAAGATCCCCGCCGCGCCGAACAGCTCGAGCCCGCCGAAGATGCTGAGCAGGGCGACGAGCGGGTGCATCCCGCCGTGCGAGCTCTGGACCCACGGCCGGATCACGTTGTCCGAGAGCCCGACCAGGGCGGCCGCGGCGCACATGCCGATGCCGCCGCCGACGCGGCCGACGATGAACAGGTAGATCGCCGCGCCCAGCGTCACCGGCGTGGTCCCGATCATGGGCACGAGCGAGAGCAGCGTCGCGAGCAGGCCGAACAGGAACGCGCCGGGCACCTTGAAGACGAAGAGCGCGATCGTCGTCAGCGTCCCCTGGACGGCCGCCGTCGCGAGCAGGCCCAGGACGGCGCCGTGCACGGTGTCCTGGATGGAGGCGAAGAGCACGTCGGTCTCGTCACCCCTGAACGGCGATTGCATGAGCAGCCAGCGCAGGAGCTGGCCGCCGTCGCGGAGCAGGTAGTAGAGCGCCACGACGAACAGGAAGGCGTCGACGATCGTCTGCGGCACCGCGGCGACCATGCCCCCCGCGAAGCCCGCGATGGAGCTGCCCACCCGCTGGAACAAGTTGCCGAGGTAGTTGCGGACGTCGTCGCCGGACAGGCCGGCCCTGTTGAGGAGCCCCGATATCCGCCCGTCGTTGAGGAGGCCCTGGACACGCTCGATGGTGTGGGACCAGTCCCGGGCGAAGAACCGGCTGATCGAGGCCGAGGCCTCGATGATGATCACCGCGAGCGGGATGCACACGAGGATGATCACCCCGATCGTCGAGATCGCCGGAGCGAACCCCCGGAAGCGACCGAGTCGCGGCGCGAGGCGGCCCTGGAGCGGCGAGACGAGGAGCGCGACGAGCCCGCCGAGCAACACGGGGACGAGCAGGCCCTTCACCATCCAGAAGAACAGCGCGATGAGCCCCGTCCGGAGGGCGAACGACAGCCATCGATCGGACTGTGTACCTTGGTGCATTGCCGTACGCGCCTGCCTGTCGCGCCGCGCTCAGCGGCTGTATCGTGCCCAAGCTAGGGTGGGCTCCCAGCATACACCAGTGATTTTCACGTTCCACGCGCGCAGGCCGGAGATTCCAGGATAGAGTCATGGTCGGCCGACGACCGCAGAGGCTCCGCCGTTGCATCGTCCGCCGCGTCAGCTGGAGGAACAAGGATGAGCACGAGCGGTGGCGGGGCTCCGCCCGGTGGCGGCGGCTGGGGGAGCGGTGGTGGCGGCTGGGGGAGCGGCGGTGGCGGCTGGGGGTCGAGCCCGCCCGGCGGCCAGGGAGCGCCGCCTGGCGGCGGAGGCGGCGCGCATTCCGGAGGCGCCTATCCGCCGGCTGGGGGCGCCTATCCGCCGGCGGGGGGCGCCTATCCGCCGGCGGGGGGCGCTTATCCGCCCGCGCCCGCAGGAGGCGCTTATCCGCCCCCAGGCGGCGGATGGGGCCCACCTCCGGCAGGGGCGGGCGCGCCGCCTGGCGGTGGCTGGGGCCCGCCGCCGGGGTACGGCGGCGGACCGATGATGCCGGCCAGCCCGGGCGCGATGACAACGTGGTCCGACAAGGACCAGGCAACCACCTTCGTGCTCTCGGTGTTTCTCGGGGTCTTCGGCGTCGATCGGTTCTATCTGGGCCAGACCGGGCTCGGCCTCCTGAAGCTGCTCACGTGCGGTGGCTTCGGCATCTGGAGCGCGATCGACACGATCCTGATCGGCACCGGCGCCATGCGCGACGCGCAGGGGCTCGCGCTCCGGCGAGAGGCGCCCGTCGGCTACCCGAACAAGAGCCAGTCGACGCTCTTCATGCTCTCCTATTTCCTGGGCGTGTTCGGGGCCGACCGCTTCTATCTGGGACAGACCGGTCTCGGGATTGCAAAGCTCCTGACCTGCGGCGGATTCGGTATCTGGTCGCTGATCGACGTGATCATGATCGGCATGGGCCGTTTCCGAGACCCCGAGGGCAACTCCCTCCGATTCGACAGCTGACCCCGGTCGCCGCGCCGGTCTCCCTTGACGCCGCGGCCGTCGCCTCACTCGAGCGCGAGCATGCGCACGGTGCGGGGCATGAGGCGGACCTCCAGCACCCCCCGGCGCACCTCGAAGCGCGCGTCGTCCAGCAGATCGATCGCGCGCGCCGCGCTCACCGTGACGCGCGCCACCACGTCCGCGTCCCCGGGGTTCAGCAGGAACAGCACGCGCGGCGCGCCAGACGCGTCCTCGTGCAGCGTGGCGAAGACGCCGTCGGGATCGCAAGCGAACGTCGGCAGGCCGAGCGCGTCGATGGCGCGCGAGACCGCGGCGTCCGCCGCGGCGGGGTCGTCGTGGAGCAGCGCCGGCATGTGCTGGGCGGGGGCGCGGAGCCGGTCCAGGTCGTAGGGGCGCGCGAGCGGGCGGAAGGCGCCGTCGAAGGCGGGCTCGCGCGGCCCGAGCGTGATGAGTGTCCCCTGCCCCGCCGCCGCCTCGAGTTGCTCGACCAGCGCCGGGCTCAGGCCGCCCGAGGTGGCGCAGATGATCCAGCGCGCCCCCTCGAGCGAGGCGTCGCGATCCTCGCCCCCCACGTGGGCGTAGGGGACGCCGCGCGCGTCGAGCGCCTCCTCGAACGCGCGCACGAAGGTGTCGGACTCCACCGTGAGCGGGTAACCGAGCCCGAGGTCGTCCTCGACGCAGCGATCGCGCGCGCCGAAGCTCATGATCGAGAAGAAGGCGCCGGTGAGCGGGCCGAACGCGTGCATCACGCGGGTGAGCCGGCGCTCCGCGCGCGGCGTGACGATGCGCACCGGGGCGGGGCGGCGGAGCGCGTGGAACCCCGTGGCCTCGAGGGCCGCGGAGAGCTTCTGCCAGAACGCGGCGAACGGGCGCGGGCGGCCGTGCGGATCGATCGGCGCGCCGATCCAGCGATCGCGCTCGACGGCCATGTACACGTTGTAGCCGCGCAGCCCGTACGCGAGCGCGGCCATCACCACGAAGGCGCTGTCGCGCTCCTCGAGCGGCGGGAAGAACGGCGGGAAGCCGGCGCCCATCTCGCAGGCGAAGGGCGGCAGGGCGAGCGCCTCGCAGCGCACGGCGAGCTCGCTGGTCCGGCGGGCGATCATCGCGCGGCTGCTCGGGCTCGCGATGCTGTAGTAGTCGAGGCCGACGAGGTCGACGACGCGCGAGATGCGGGCGGCGTTGAGCGGCGTCGTCTCCTGCCCCATCGGGAAGTTGTGCATCGTGGGCAGGCCGTCGATGCCGGCCGCCGAGAGCGCCTTCGCGAAGCGCCCCATGGCGGTCTCGAGCAGGTGCTCGTGGAACTCGCTCCAGTCGAGGTGGCGCGCGAGGTCCGAGGGCGCCTCCGCGTCGAACGCGACCGGCGGCATGATCGTCGCGAACTTGAGGTCGCCGCCGTCGAGCGGCGCGCGCTCGCGGCCCACGACGCGCCGGAGCGCCGCGCCGGCGTCCTCGCCCGCCGAGGCGCCGCTCTCGGGCGGCGCCTCCGCCCGCCTCGCGTACGCGCGCTGGAGCGCCTCGATGGTCCGGTATTTCTGGCGCAGGAAGTCCCGGTACAGGGTGATCGCGTCCGGGTGATAGTCTTGGTCGTACGCCCCGTCGCGGAAGTAGAGCGCGCCCTCGTTGTCGATCTGGAGCAGCACGATCGGCCCGTCCGGGTAGAGGTGCGGCCTGAGCACCGGGCCGAGCGCGTGGAAATAGCGGGCGACCTCGTCGTGGAACGCGTCGCTCGCGTAGCTCGGCACCGGGAACCCGTACGGCAGCATCGGCAGCACGACCGGGTTGTTCCGCGGCGAGCGGGCCTGGCAGCTCGGATCCCAGATCACGCGCTCGGGGATGCCGAAGCAGGTGAGCTCCGCGTTGATGTGCGGGCCGGGGCGGGCGATGACGTAGAAGCCGAGCTCGTGCGCGAGGCGGAGGAAGGCGCCGACGTCGCGGCGCAGATCGGTCTCGCCGAAGTCGAACTGCCCCGGGCCGGTCTCGTGGACGGCCCAGGGCACATAGATGTCGACGAGGCGCAGACCGAGCGCCCGCGTGGCCTCGAGGCAGGCGCGCCAGTCCGTCGGATCGAGCCGCCAGTAATGGAGGCTGCCGGCGTACAGCGGGACCAGCTTGCCGCCGATCTCCAGGCCACCGGGGACGAGCCGCACGCCCCGGCTCAAGCGTTCCTCTGGGACTCTCGCGACCTGCGTCCTCGCCACGCGCGCGCACACTAGCAAGGATCGCCGCGAGAGGGATACCGCCGCGTGCAGGCCGACCGCGTCGATTCAGCGCACCATCGTCAGCGAGCGCGCCACGAAGTCGTAAACGGGCCCCCAGGCTACCCCGAGCAGCAGGGTCGGAACCGCGAACGCGCACGCGGTCGCGCCGAGCAGCGGCCGCAGGGGCGCGGGCTCCGCGCGGTCGCCCTTCTCCAGGTACATCGCGCGGAGGACCCGCGCGTAATAAAAAAGCGAGATCACGCTGTTCAGCACCCCGGCGACCGCGAGGACCCAGCTCCACGCGCCCCCGGCGGTGATCAGCGCCGAGAAGAGGTAGAACTTGCCGACGAACCCGGCCGTCGGGGGCAGGCCGGTGAGCGAGATCAGGAACACGGCCATCGCCGCCGCGACGAGCGGCGCGCGGCGCCCGAGCCCCCGGAAGGCGGGGAGCGCCTCGTCGCCGCCGCTCTCCTCGGCCACCGCCATCACCACCAGGAACGCGCCGAGGTTCATGAAGCAGTAGGTGACGAGGTAGAAGGCGATCGCGGCGACGCCGGCGTCGCTGAACACGGAGAAGCCGAGCAGCATGTAGCCGGCGTGCGCGATGCTCGAGTAGGCGAGCATGCGCTTGACGTTCTCCTGCCCGAGCGCCGAGAGGTTGCCGATGATCATGGTCGCCATGGCGAGGCACCCGGCGACCACCGGCCACGGCGTCTCGACGCCGGGCGACGCGCCCCCGGCCCCGAGCGCGTCCGAGAAGAAGCGCACCAGCACCGCGAAGCCGGCCGCCTTCGGCCCGACCGAGAGGAACGCCGTCACCGGGGTCGGCGCGCCCTCGTACACGTCCGGCGTCCACATGTGGAACGGGGCGGCGCTGATCTTGTAGCCGAAGCCCGCCAGCACGCAGATCGTGCCGACGAAGACGACCTCGGGCACCTTGCCCTCCTGCGCCGTGAGCGCGGCGATGCGCGCTGCGCACTCGCCGAGGTGCATCGACCCGGTGATGCCGAAGATCCAGCTCATCCCGTAGAGCAGGATCCCCGAGGCGACGCCGCCGAAGATGACGTACTTGAGCGCCGCCTCGCTCGATCGCGCGTCGTCGATCTTGAAGCCCGCCAGCACGAAGCTGACGATGCTGACGAGCTCGAGCGACAGGTAGATGAGCAGCAGGTGGCGGCTCGCCGCCATCAGGTTCATGCCGAGCGACAGCACGAGGAGCAGCGTGAAGAACTCGCCCTGCTCGCGCCGGAGCTCGGGCGTGGCGCCCGGCTCCCTCGGGGGCACGAGGAAGGGGAGGAGCGCCGCGGTGGCGAACGCGAACAGCACGCGGAAGAGGTTCGAGAAGCGATCGAACGCGAGCAGGCCGTAGAAGAGGTTGTGAGGCCCCGCGTCCGTCGCCAGGAAGTACGCCCCGAGCCCGCCCGAGGCGAGGAGCGCCGCGAGGCTGATGGCCATGAGGCCCGCGAGCTTGAGGCGCGCCGGGGCCACGAGATCCCACACGACGAGCAGCAGGGCGGCGGCGATGAGCCCGAGCTCCGGCGCGAAGTACGGGAGGCTCTGGAGGTTGTCGAGGGTGCGGGTTTCCACGGCTTATCTGGTGCTGGCGAGGACGACCTGGCTCGCCGCGGCGCCCTCCGGCGTGACGTCCAGGAGGGCGGACGCGGCCTCGCCAGCGCCCCTCGCGCGCGGCGCGGCGGCGATCTGGAACTGCCCCGGCCTGTCCACCAGGCGGTGCATCTCGAGGGCCCCGCGGTCGCTGAGGCTGAGCAGCGGGCGCGGCCAGAAGCCGAGGACGACGACGAGCGCCGCGAGCGGCGCGATCGACGCGATCTCTCGCCCGCGGATCTCCGGGAACCTCCCGCCGAACGGCTCCAGGTACTTGCTCGTCCGCCACGACTCGCGGAACTTCCCGAGGAACATCCGCTGCAGCGCCCAGAGGTGGTAGGCCGCGGTGACGATCACGCCGATGGCGGCGAGGATCGTGAGGGCGCGGTAGCGCGCGAAGGCGCCGATGAACGTCATCGCCTCGCCCCAGAAGCCGGACAGGCCGGGCAGGCCGAGCGACGCCATGAACGCGAGGCCCACGAACGCCGTGTAGAGCGGCATCTCCGAGGCGAGCCCGCCGAACCTGTCGATGTCGCGGGTGTGCACCCGGTCGTAGATGACGCCGACCAGCGTGAAGAGCATCCCGGTGATCAGGCCGTGGTTGAACATCTGGACGAGGGCCGCCTGGATGCCCTGCGGCGTCATCGCGCCGAGCGCGAGCAGGGTGAAGCCCATGTGGCTCACCGAGGAGTAGGCCACGAGCTTCTTCAGGTCGCTCTGCGCCATGGCGCAGAAGGCGCCGTAGAGGATGTTGATCACCCCGAACGCCGCCATCGCCGGCGCGGCCCACTGCGTCGCCTCGGGCAGCAGGGTGAAGTTGATGCGCAGGATGCCGTAGGTGCCCATCTTGAGGAGCACCCCCGCGAGGATCACGCTGATCGCCGTGGGCGCCTCGACGTGGGCGTCCGGCAGCCAGGTGTGGAACGGGAACATCGGGATCTTGATGGCGAACGCGATGAAGAGCCAGATCCAGACCACCTTCACCGCCGAGACGCCGAGGATCTCCATCCCCTGCGCGACCCACGCGACCCGCGAGAGCTCCGGGATCGAGAAGATGCGCTGCGTCGCCTGGCCGTCGACGAGGTAGGCGTCGCCGGCGTTCAGGTAGAACCAGATGAACGCGAGCAGCATGAAGACGCTGCCCGCCAGCGTGTAGAGGAAGAACTTGATCGCCGCGTACTCCCGCCGCGGCCCGCCCCAGATGCCGATGAGGAAGTACATCGGCAGGAGCATCACCTCCCAGAAGACGAAGAAGAGGAACAGGTCGAGGGCGATGAAGACGCCGTACATCCCCGTGACGAGGAGGTTGTACATGGCGAAATAGCCCTTGAGCTGGTCGTGGATGCTGTAGCTCGCGAGCGCGCCCACGAACGAGATCAGCGCGGTCAGGAGGACCATCGAGATCGACACGCCGTCGACGCCGACGAAGTACTCGACGCTCAGCGAGCGGATCCACACGCCGTGCTCGATGAACTGGTAGCCGTCGTTCCCGTCGGCCCGGGTGAAGCCCCTGTCGAACGTGGCGTAGAGCCACGCGGCCAGGACGAGGTTCACGCCCATCAGCACGACGGTGAGCAGCCGGAGCTTCCGGTCGTCCTGGTAGCGCAGGAGGTGCGCGAGGAAGACCGCGACCACCCCGAGCAGCGGCAGGAACGTGAGGATCGAGAGGATGTGGTCGCCGATGAAGCCGAGGCCGCGCCCGCGCTCCGCGTGGATGCCCATCGCCAGGGCGCGCCCCGGCTCGGCCGCGCCTTCGGCAACCGCGTCCGACTCGACCACCACGTGCCCGTAGAGCTCGCGGGCGCGCACGCCCGCGGTCCTCCACCGGACCTCGACCTTCCGGCGCTCGCCCGGCGGGATCACCGCCGCGGCGCCGCCGCCCTCGAGCTCCGCGCTGACGCCCGGGGGCAGGCGCGGATCCTCGGCCGACGTGCGCACGACCACCCGCGTCACCCGCAGGGGCCCGTCGCCGACGTTCTCGATCGTGAACGAGCCGGCGTAATCCGGGCCGCGCGCCGTGAGCTCGACCGGCGCGCCGGCGGGCTCTGCGCGGAGCGCGATCTGGCCGCGCGGCGCGCGCGCCCGGGTCTCCTCGAGCGGCTGGGCCAGCGCCGGCAACGCCACCCCGAGCACCACGGAGAGCGCGGCCAGGAGGGAGGTCAGGAGCTTCATCGAGGTGGACCCGGCCGGGCTCGCGAGGGCGAATCCACGACCCATGTTGAAGAGGTTCGACATCAGGTTCCCGTGCGCAGGACCACGGCCGCCGCTCACCGCAGGAAGTAACGAACGATGCTGAACAGCGCGACGCCGCCCAGGAGGAAGTAGATGTAGCTCTGGATGCGCCCCGTCTGCAGGGCGCGGAGCTTCGCCCCGGCGCGCAGCGTGCCCTCGGCCACGGCGTTCACGACGCCGTCGACGAGGTGGCGATCGATGGCGCCCGTGACCCACGCCGCGGCCCGGGAGAGGACCGCGACGCCGTTGACGATGCCGTCGACGATCCACCGGTCCATCTCGGCGAGGAAGAGGCGCAGCGCCATGAAGCCGCGCACCACCGTCGCGTCGTAGATCTCGTCGACGTAGTACCTGTTCGAGAGGAGCACGTAGCCCGGCAGCCGCCGCTCCTCCTCCGCCCACCGCGGCGAGCGCCGCGCCCCGTAGCGGGCCCGGGCGCGCGAGAAGGCGACGATCGCGCCGCCCACCGAGAGCGCCATGAGCGCGAGCTCGAGCCCGAGGCCGTGCGGCTTGAACGAGACCTCCGCGTGCGCGAGCACGGGGTGGAGCCACTCCTCCAGGAGGGGCTCGCCGTGGCCGCCGACGAAGTGGCTGGAGAAGCCGAACACCACGCCCGCGAGCGCGGACAGCGCCGCCAGGATCGCGAGCACCCAGGTGATGGCCGGCGGCGACTCGTGGACCTTGGTCGCGATCTCCTCGCGGGCGTGCGGCCCCTCGAACGTGAGGTAGTAGCTCCGCCACATGTAGAACGAGGTGCAGAACGCCGCCGCGAGGCCCATCGCATAGATGAGCAGCCCCGGGATCGGGCCGGTGTTCTCGGTGCCGAACGCCTTCCAGAGGATCTCGTCCTTGGACCAGAAGCCGGCGAAGAACGGGATGGGCGCGGCCGTGATGGCGAGACACGCCACCTGATAAGCCCGGGCCGTGCGCGGCATGACGCGGCGCAGGCCGCCCATGTTGCGCATGTCCTGCGCCGCCTCCTCGCCGTGCAGGACGGCGTGCATCCCGTGGATCACCGAGCCGGAGCCGAGGAAGAGACAGGCCTTGAAGAAGGCGTGCGTCATCAGGTGGAACGCGGCGGCCCAGTACGCCCCGACGCCGACCCCGATGAACATGAAGCCGAGCTGGCTCACCGTGCTGTAGGCGAGCACCTTCTTGATGTCGTACTGGAAGAAGCCGATCGTGGCCGCGAAGAGCGCTGTCGCGGCGCCGATCAGCGCGATGACGCCGCTCGCCGTCGGGCTCAGCGAGAACAGGAAACAGAGCCGCGCGATGAGGTAAACGCCCGCCGTGACCATCGTGGCGGCGTGGATCAGCGCAGAGACGGGGGTCGGGCCGGCCATCGCGTCCGGCAGCCAGACGTACAGCGGGATCTGGGCGCTCTTGCCGACCGCGCCGACGAAGAGGAAGAGGCAGGCGACCGTGATCAGCCCCGCGCCGCCCCACGCCGTCTTCGACTCGAGGGCCTCCTTCAGGAACGCCTTGCCGCTCGCGTCCTTGATCACGAGCTGATCGTGGATCTCACGGAACGTGACCGTCGAGCCCACGGTCGCGAGGACAACCTCCTTGCCCGGCGAGACGCGCATCCGCTCGATCGCGGCGATCTCGTTGCCGTCGCCCGCGATCACGGCGCCGTCGCCCGGGACGATCACCACGGAGTGCGCCCCGGCAGGGATCTCCTTGCGGACGAACGGCGAGACGCCGAAGGGCCTCGGGTTCGAGGCGAGCTGCGCGGCGTCGGCGATGCCGAGGTACACGCGCGCGCCGGGGTGGCCGGTGAAGGTGAGATAGCCCCTCGCGCCGACGAGCGACGCCGGCCCGCGCTCCCCCCCCTCGCCCGCGTCGCGCGCCCCGCCCGCCGCGCCGCGCCCCGCCGCCTCGCGCCCGGCCTCGCCGTGGCCGCCGTGCGGCTCCGCCTCGACCGCGATGAAGCGCGCGCGGTAATCGGAGAGGAACCGGCCGTCGTCGAGCCACCGGGCGCCGAGGCCCCAGAAGAGCAGCGCGAGGCCGACCACAAAGCCCCAGTCGCCGATGCGGTTCACGACGAAGGCCTTCATGCCCGCAGAGGCCTTCTTGTAGTCCCTGTACCAGAACCCGATGAGCAGATAGCTGCAGAGGCCGACGCCCTCCCAGCCGAAGAACATCACAATGAAGTTGTCCCCGAGGACGAGGAGCAACATCGAGAAGACGAAGAGGTTCAGGTAGGTGAAGAATCGCCAGTACGAGGGCTCCGCTTCCATGTAGGAGGCGGCGTAGACGTGGATGAGCGTGCCGACGCCGGTGATGATCAGCGTCATCAGGCAGCTCAGCGGGTCCATCGCGAACGCGAAGTTCACGTCGAGCGACCCGATGCGGACCATCTGCCAGGCGAAGCTGTAGAGATAGCGCTCCCCCGGCGGGAGCCCGACGAGCGCCACGAGGCCCGCGATCCCGAGCAGGAAGGCGCCGATCATCGCGGAGACGGCGACGAGCGTGACGCCGAAGCTCCCGATGTGGAGTCGCCTCGACAGCTCGCGCCCGAACGCGCTCCGCTGCAGCGCGCGGCCGAACAGCGCGTTCGTCACCGCGCCGAGCAGCGGCAGGAGCGGGATCCACCAGAGCGGCGCCAGCGACGCGTGGACGTGCGTGACCTGGCCGGAGTAGTCGGACATCGTAGGATCAGCCGGTGAGAAAAGAGGGCTGGCGCGCGCGAGCTGCCTTGCAAGCACCGCGAGTCAGCGTGGCTGTCGGCTCTGTTGACTCCCCCGCGAAGCCGGAGGAGCCGCACGTTAGGGGCAGTTCGGAGGTCGGGTCAATACCTCCATCGGCCGCGCTCCGGCGCGCGGCGCGCCGCTGTCGCGCGCGTCTCGCATGCTGAAGCAAGGGCGCTATCCACCCTCGACCGCGCCGTCCCCTGCCGGCGGCGGCGCGCCGACCGTCGCGCGCCGGAGCGCGAGCCACAGCTCCCGCCTCCCCTCTCCGGTGATCGACGAGAAGCCCAGCGCGCGGCGCGGCGCGCCGCCCGCGGTCCGCGGGGCCGCGGCGGACAGCGCGTCCAGCGCGCGCCGGACGGATGAGCGGGGCACCTTGTCGATCTTCGTCGCGACGAGGAGCAGCTCCACGGGCCGGCGGGCCACGTCGCACGCGGCCTCGATGAAGCGGATGAGCTCGATGTCGTCCTCCTCGAGCCCCCGCCGCGGGTCGACGAGCAAGACCACCGCGGCGAGCGTGACGCGCCCGCGCAGGTACCCCTCGATGAGCGCCGCCCAGGCGGCCTGCTCCGACTTCGAGCGCCGGGCGAAGCCGTACCCCGGCAGATCCACGAGCTGGAAGACCGCGCCGTCGCGCGCGCGCGCCTCGTAGAGGTTGATCTGCCGCGTCGCACCGGGCGTGGAGCTCGTCCGCACGAGCCCCTTGCGCTCGACGAGCGTGTTGATGAGGCTCGATTTGCCGACGTTCGAGCGCCCGGCGAACGCCACCTCCGCGCGGACGGGCGGCGGCAGCGACGCGAGCGACCCCGCGCCGGCGACGAAGGAGGAGTCGACGATCTGGAACGGATCGAGCTGCCGCTCGGCGCGCGCCGGCGGAGCAGCCTTGGCGGGCGGCGGGCGGCGGGCGCTCACTTCGACCCGGGAGGCTGGAACTGCGGCTTGCACTCGTCGCACTGGCAGAGCGAGCGCAGGTACCGGAACGTGAAGATGCCCGCGTCGTGCCGGTCTCCCCACGTGAACTGGAGCGCGTAGTTGCCGACCTGCTCGATCTCGCGGAGATCGAGGTCGCCCCCGGGCACGAACTTGATCGTGCCGCCGTGCCCCTGGCAGTTCGCGCACGGGCAATAGCCGCGCAGGATCTCGTGCGGGAGGACGCTGCGATGGCCGTCGGCCCAGTGAATCTCCATCACCCGCGCGCCGTGCGGCGCCTTGACCTGCGTGGGGGTAATCCTCGGATCCTGTGGCATGGTGACCCTTCAACCGACGGCAGTACCACGCCGATCCGGCGCTGCAAAGGGCGGCGGGGCCGGGTGAGCGCCGCGCCGCCGCGCTCCGTCCGTCGTGTGTCCGTCGTGTCCCTCAGCCCGGCCGGTGATCGGCGACGCGCCGGCGGCGCCCCTGGGATCGGCGGCGCGCCGGCGGCGCCCCTGGGCGACGCTAGACCGCGGCGACCGCGGGCGCCGCGGCGGCGATGAGCGTCGCCTCGACGCGCTCGAGGATCCGCACGACCGCCGCGCCCTCGTCGAGGGGCGAGCGCGGCGGCGCGCGCTCCTCGACGCAGCGGAGGAAGTGCTCGACCTCCACCGAGAGCGGCTCGCGCCACGGTACGCGGAGCTCGTGCCCGGCCGGCGCGAGCTCGCCGCCGTCCGCCGCGCCCGCCGCGCCGCGGCCGTCGAGGAGCAGCAGCCGATCGGGCGCGCGCACGTCGTCGAAGAGCGCGACGCGCGCGGCGCCCGCGAGCCGCAGCCGCCGCTCCTTGGTCGGGCTCGACGAGCAGAGCTCGATCTCCGCGACGAGCCCGCTCTCGAGGCGCGCCTCCAGCGTGACGCGCTCGCCGCTGACCGAGGCGCGGGCCCGCGCCTCCACGAGCGGGCTCGGGTCGAGCGCCGAGAGCACCGACAGGTCGTGCGGCCCGAGCGTCCAGAGCGCCGAGCGCGCCCCGCCGCCGCCCGTGGAGAGGCGGGCGGCGCTGAAGCGCACGAGCTCGCCGAGGCGCCGCTCGCGCGCGAGCGCGACGAGGTGCACCACGGAGGGGTGGTACCGCAGCAGGTGGCCGACCATGCCGATCCGGCCGAGCGCGGCCGCGCGGGCCGCGCAGCGGTCCGCGTGCGCCGCGGACAGGGCCAGCGGCTTCTCGACGAAGACGTCGGCGCCGGCGTCGAGCGCGCGCAGCGCGAGCTCGGCGTGGCTCGCCGCCGGCGTCGCGATGATCACCGCGTCCACGCGCGCGGCGAGCGCCTCGTCGAGGGTGCGCACGAGCCGCGCCCGCGGGGCGAGCGCGCGCGCCCGCGCGAGGCGGCCGAGGTCGAGGTCCGCCACCGCGACCACGCGCGCGCGCGGGTTCTCCGACGTCGCGCGGAGCAGCTTCTCCCCCCATCGCCCGCAGCCCACCAGGGCGACGCGGACGCTCAAGGCGCCTCCTCCGCGGCGGCCGAGGCGCCCGACAGGCGGGCGAGCTCGCCGAGGATCCCCTCGCCCTCGCGGTTGCCCGGGTGGATCGAGGGGCCGTTGATGTCGACGAGGAACTCGTAGCGCACGGGCGGCGCCTCCTCGACCGTCGCGCGCACGCGGACGTGCTGGAAGCAGGCCGACTCGGTGGCGGCGCTCCAGCGGGGCGCCTTGCCCGGGTGCCGCGCGCCGATCGCCTCCGGCACGCTCCGGCCGCCCTGCGGGCGGAACTGCTGCACGACGCCGAGCGCCGCCCGCTGGTCCGAGGCGTTGAACCTCGCCTGCACCCAGAGGACCGCCCCGCCGGCGACAGCCGAGGTGCCCACGAGCAGCAGCGTTCGCAGCACCTTGCGGGTGTCCATCCGCGAGCCGTATAGCCCCGGCGCCCGGCGAGAGCCAGCCGGCTGGTGGGGCTGCGCGCCCGGGCGGCGCCGCCTAGCCGATGAACGACCCGAGCCCGCGGAACCGGCGGTACCGGTCGTCGACGAGCTCCTCCGGGCCGAGCCCGTCCAGCGAGGTGAGCGTCGACCAGAGCGCCTTGTCGAGCAGCGCCGCGGCCGCGTCGTGATCCTGGTGCGCGCCGCCGGTCGGCTCCTCGACGATGGCGTCGACGACCCCGAGCTGCAGGAGATCCGGCGCGGTGATCTTGAGGCGCGCCGCGGCCTCGTCGGCGCGGGCCCCGTCCTTCCAGAGGATGGCGGCGCAGCCCTCCGGCGAGATGACGGAGTAGCAGCTGAACTCGAGGACCAGCACGCGGTTGGCGACGCCGAGCGCCAGCGCGCCGCCCGAGCCCCCCTCCCCGATGACGGTCGCCACGATCGGCACCCCGACGCGCGCCATCGAGGCGAGCGCGGCGCCGATCGCCTCGCTCTGGCCGCGCTCCTCGGCGCCGATGCCCGGGTACGCGCCCATCGTGTCGATGAACGTGAGGATCGGGAGCCCGAACCGGTCGGCCATCTCGTAGAGCCGGATGGCCTTCCGGTACCCCTCGGGGTGCGGCATCCCGAAGTTGCGCTTCACGTTCTCCTTCGCGCCGCGCCCCTTCTGGTGCCCGACGACCACGACGCTGCGGCCGTGGTAGGTCGCCAGGCCGCCGACGATGGAGGCGTCGTCGGCGAAGCGCCGGTCGCCCTTCAGCTCGACCCAGTCCGTGAAGAGCCGCTTGACGTAGTCGAGCGTGTACGGCCGGTTCGCGTGGCGCGAGAGCAGCACCTTCTGCATCGGCGTGAGCCCGGCGAAGATCTCGCGCGCCAGCCGGCCCGTGTTGTCCTCGAGCTGGGCGAGCTCGGGCTCGAAGCGCGGGTCGGCCGCGGCGAGCGCGCGCAGCTCCCGCACCTTCTCGATGAGCTCAGCGACGGGTTTCTCGAAAGGTAGAATGGAGGCAGCCACGGCAGGGACCCTAACGCCGCAGCGGGCGGACGGCTACGGCGCTGTGCTGCCGCGTCGCGTCGCGCCGGGCGGCGCCTCGCGCCCCCCGAGGACGCGCGCGCCGCCGCCTGCTCTGCTCCAGGACGCGCGCGCGCCGCCGCGCCCGTCGCCCTCGCCCGCGCTACTCCGCGGCGTTGGTGGGCTCGGGGTTGCTGAAGGCGTTCGGCGGGACCTGCACCATCGGCCGGGTCCCGAGCACGTTGTAGACCCGGAGCGGCTTCTCCTTGCCCTTCACCCGGGCGGGCTGGAGCTCCTCGGTCTCGAACTTGCCGCCGAGCTGCGCGAACGTGGCCTCGCTGATGACGATCTGGCCGGCCAGCGCGATGGAGCAGAGCCGCGCCGACGTGTTCGCCACGTCGCCGATCACCGTGTAGCTGAGCGCCTTCGAGCTCCCGATGTACCCGGCGACGAGCGGCCCGGTGTGGATCCCGATGCCCACGGCGAGCGGCTGCTGCTCCATCTCGAGCCGCTGGCGGTTGAACTCGCCGAGCACCTCGCCCATCTTCAGCGCGCACTCCACGCTGCGGACGGCGTCGTCCCGGTGGGCGACCGGCGCGCCCCAGAGCGCCATGATCCCGTCGCCCATGAACTTGTCGAGCGTGCCCTCGTACTGGAAGATCGTGTCGACCATCCGCTCGAAGTACTCGTTGAGCATCTCGACGAGCGCCTCGGGGCTCGTGCTCTCGCTCATGCGCGTGAAGCCGCGGATGTCGCTGTTGAAGACCGTGCACTCCTCGACGCGCTGCCCGCCCCGCTTCACCTCGAGCTGACCGCTCAGGACGCGCTCGGCGATGTTCGGCGAGAGCAGGCGGCTGAAGCGCTCGCGCCGCACGATCTCGTTCTCGATCTTCTTCCCGAGGATGTTGATCTCGATGAACATCGCCGCCTGGTAGGCGATCGCCGTCACGAGCTCGAGGTCCTTGGGCTGGAACTGCGCGAGCGTCTCCGAGTCGAGCCAGAGCACCCCGAGCACCTCGTTGTTGTGCTGCAGCGGGGCGACGAGCGGGGCGACGATGGCCGAGCTGATCCGGTTCAGGATCATGCTCTTGCCCTTCGACGCCGCGAAATCCATCGCCGCGTCGTGGGTCAGCACCGCGGCGCGCTCGTGCACGACGTGGTTCAAGATCGTCGACGACACGCTGATCGGCGCCGTGGTCCCGTCGCGCCGCTGCATGGCGCGCGGCGTGAGCTCGCCGCTGTCGTCGCGGAGGAAGATCACCCCCCGGTCGGCGCGGATGAACTTGAAGACGCTCGTGAGGATCTTCTCGAGCAGCTTCGTCGTGTCGCGCTCGGCCGCGATCTCGCGGGACAGCTCGTGGGACAGGCGCAGCCGCTCGTAGTCGGCGCGCAGCTGGTTGATGTCGTTCGCGATCCGGTCGAACGCGAGAAACCCCTTGTCGACCGCGGCGATCTGCGTCCCGATCTGCCGGGCCTGATCGTTCACGTCGATGCGCGTGCCCTGCGCGAGGTACGTGCCGCCGTGCGCCCCCGGGCGCCCTGGCAGCGGCGCCGTCCCGCCCGGCCCCTGGACCAGGGGCGGCGGCGGGGCGTGCTGCTGCTGCTGCTGCCGCGGCGGCGGCGCCGCCGTGCCCGGCGGCGCCGGCTGCGGGCGCGGGTACTGAGCCTGCGGCGGGGCCGGGTAGCCGGGATCCCTCGGCGGCGGGTAGCCGTGCGCCGGGGGCGCCCCCTGCATCGGGCCCTGGGGGCTCACCATGGGCGGCCAGCCCGGGACGACCGGCGGCGCGACCGGGGCGCCCGGATCGTCGAAACGACCGCGCGTGGAGCCCAGGGCGATCTCGTCGCCGTGCTTGAGCGGCGCCTCGCCCCGGACACGCTCGCTGTTGATGAACGTGCCGTTCAGGCTGCCGAGATCGCGCAGGACGAAGTGATCGCCCCGCTGCTCGATGATGCAGTGCTCCTTCGAGACGATCTTGTCGAGCAGCTGGATGGAGTTGTTCGGGTGGCGCCCCAGCGAGTTCACGGGCCGCAGCTCGATCGCCTGCTGGCCCTCGGCGGTCTGCAGGATGAGGCGGGCCATCGGTCCTGGGAGATTACCCAGCCCGGCACGGCCCGACAATCTTTCCGGCCGAAGTCCGGGACCGACCGAGGTTCAGGAGAGCGCCGCACCAGCACGGGCCGGCGAGCCCTGCCGCGCAGCGGCGCGCGCCGATCCGGCCGGCGCTCGAGGTCGGCCCGCGGGCATACACTGAACACATTGTCAGCACACTCCCGATCTTCACGAGACCACGCCGCCTGGATCGGCTTTGCGCCCCCATGCCGCCGCGTTAATCGGCGCCATGGATTCCGCGTACCTCCTCGCCATCGATCAGGGCACCACCGGCACAACAACCCTTCTCATGGACACGGCGGGCGCGACGCTGGGTCGCGCGACACGCGAGTTCCGCCAGCATTTCCCCGAGCCCGGCCTCGTCGAGCACGACCCGGAGGAGATCTGGCAGACGGTTCAGGACGCCGTGGGCGAGACGCTCAGGGCCGCGGGCGTGGCCGGCAGCTCGATCAAGGCGATCGGCATCACGAACCAGCGCGAGACGACGCTCGTCTGGGAGCGCGCCACCGGCCGCCCGATCCACCGGGCGATCGTCTGGCAGGACCGCAGGACGGCGGCGCGCTGCGCCGAGCTCCGCGCCGCCGGCCACGAGCAGGCGGTCGAGCAGACGACCGGGCTCGTGCTCGATCCGTATTTCAGCGGCACGAAGCTCGCGTGGATCCTCGACAACGTGCCCGGCGCGCGCGCGCGCCGAGCGCGGCGAGCTTTGCTTCGGCACCGTCGACAGCTTCCTGGTCTTCCGCCTCTCGGGCGACGCGGCCGGCGGCTCGCCGGTGCACGCGACCGACGTGACCAACGCGTCGCGCACCCTGCTCATGAACCTCGCCGAGCGGAGCTGGGACGACGCGATGCTCTCGCTGTTCGGCGTCCCGCGCCCGATCCTGCCGGAGATCGTCCCCTCGGCGGGCCGCATCGCGGCGACTCGCCGCTTCCCGCACCTGCCCGACGGCGTCCCGATCGCCGGCATCGCGGGCGACCAGCAGGCGGCCCTCTTCGGCCAGGCCTGCTTCGCGACGGGCGACGCCAAGTGCACCTATGGCACCGGCGCGTTCGCGCTGGTCAACATCGGCGATCGCCCGCTCCGGAGCCGCTTCGGGCTGCTCACCTCCGTGGGATGGCAGATCGGATCGGAGGTGGTCTTTGCGCTGGAGGGGAGCGCCTTTATCGCGGGCGCCGCGGTGCAGTGGCTGCGGGACGGCCTGGGCCTCATCAAGAGCGCGGCGGAGATCGAGGCGCTCGCCCGCAGCGTGCCCTCGAGCGAGGGCGTCACGTTCGTCCCGGCGCTCTCCGGGCTCGGCGCGCCCTACTGGGACCCGGACGCCCGGGGGCTCGTCGCCGGCGTCACGCGCGGCACCACCGCGGCGCACCTCGCCCGCGCGACGCTCGAGGGGATCGCGTTCTCGGTGGCGGATCTCCTGCGCGCGATGGCCGACGACCTCGGCCACCCGCTGCGCCGGATGCGCGTGGACGGCGGCGCCGCCGCGAACGACCTGCTCCTGCAGCTCCAGGCGGACCTCGCGAACGTCACCATCGAGCGCCCCACGGATCTGGAGACGACGGCCCGCGGCGCCGCAATGCTCGCCGGCGTCGGCGCCGGGCTCTTCCGGACGAAGGAGGAGTCGGCCCGGATGTCCCGAGTGGGGCAGACCTTCCAGGTCGGGATGAGCGACGCGGATCGATCCGCCCACCTGCGCCGCTGGGCCGACGCCGTCGCCCGCACGCGCTCGCAGCGCGGCTGAGCGCGCGCCGGCTCCCCTGATTTTCCAAGCTGTTTTCCGCTTGAGCCAACCTCTCCCGATGCTCGCTCCCGGGCCGCCGGCCGCCCGCGGGCGGGCGCGCCGGCGCGCGACCGCTCGGCGGCCGAACGGGCTTCCGGATCAAGGAATCAACCCTAGGTTGCGAGAGTTAGGCCCAGAGGCCCCCAACCAGCGTAGAGTGCTATGACGACGGCGCATTTCCGTTCAAACTTGGTGCACTTGAACCGAGGCGTTCGGCCAGCCCCCCGACGCCTCGCTGCTTTCGATGGAGACGAGGAGGACATGCCGACTACCGAGAATGCTTCAGCCGGCGGGACGGCCGTTCGCGACATCCCGGTCGACTGGGAGGCGCTGGAGGACGCCTTCGAAAACAACGCCCCCGAGGTGCACTCGTACCTGCACCTCGGCACGGGCGACGTGCTCCGTGTGGTCGATGGCGTGGCCGACCCGCAGATGCACGCGCGTATCGCGGCGGATCCGAACTACCTCCGGATCGATCCCGTGAGCTCGCGCGAGCAGTACCGCTGGATGGAGCGGTACATCCCGATGGTGGAAGACATGGATCTCCAGGCGAAGCTCAGCCAGGCGATCGACGGCAAGGGCGCGTTCCGTCGCTTCAAGGACGTGCTCATGTCGTACGGCCCGGAGCGGGAGCGCTGGTTCGCGTTCCGGAGCGAGCGGCTGCGGATCTTCATGGAGGCGTGGCTGAACGCGCATGCGCTGAACCCGGTCCCCCGGCCGCTGTGGGTGCCGGAGGTGCCGGCCCGCCCGGAGCCGCCCGCGGCGGCCCCTGCGGTCGAGGTGCCGGCGCGCGAGCGCGAGGAGGTGCGGGAGCCCCGCCGCGGCAGGAGCGTGGAGAGCCTGCGCAAGAACCTGCGGGACATCGCCGAGGCGCTCGGCCCGCGCGACCTCGACACGCTGACGGCGTTCGCGGAGTTCCTGAAGGCGCGCCGCGCGGCCCGCTCGTTCGCGCACCACTACGCCGACGCCCCGGCGCCGTCGGACGAGGAGGCCGGGCCCGCGTCGCAGGAGATCGCGAGCGAGTCGCGCAGCGATACGGCGTGAGGGGGGGCGCCCCGCCGCCGGAGACGTTGCGGCGCGGGGCGCGGAAGGCGAGGAGGATGGAGCGGAGGGAAGCGGCGGGGTCGAGCCGCCGCCGATCTCAGAAGTACCAGTCGGTGCGCGCGCCGATGTAGTGGCCGACGTTCGACTCGGTGCCGGTGGCCGCGAGGTACGGGGACATCCGCCCCTGGACCGCCGCGTCGTTGTAGAACGCGGCCGTGTAGATGAGCTTGAAGTGCGGCCGCGCGCCGGTGCTCAGCTCACCCGTCGGCACGAGCGTCGGGACGACGGAGACCTTGGCCACGGTCCCCATCTCGCCCTCGCCGACCTTCATGCCCTGGAACGAGGCCTCGACGACGGGGTGGAAGTTCTTGTGGGCGAAGATCGCGGCGTTCGCCTGGACCGAGAAGTCGAGCGCCTGCTCGGGGCTCGTCGGGCCGGCGGCGCCATCGGGCGCCTCGTACGCCGCCTTCACGTAGTGGAAGGTGGCGAGGCCTTCCAGCGCGGCGATGTCGCCGATCCGGAAGCCGACGTGCTCGACGGCCTCGATGGCGAAGGAGCCGGCGTAGGTGCCGTCCTCGTTCGCTGCGCCCCAGGTCTGGTACGTCTTGCCCCCGCCGAGGGCGCCGTTGGCGATGCCGGTGCCGAAGCGCACGGCCGTGTCGCTCCAGTTGCCCTGGCCGAGCCCGAGGTGGAGCTTCGCGCCGATGATGCCGCCGAAGTCGCCCGGCGCACGCTCTTCGAGGCCCGGCCCCTGCTTCGCGGCCGGGAGGACGTGGGCCTCGGCGTGCACCTTGACGTGGTGGTTGGCCTCGCCGCCGAACCCGAACTTGTAGTTGCCCGCGAAGATCGTGCGGTTCCTCCGGACAGGGGCATCGCCCTGCTCCGCGTTGCCGGTGGGATCGAAGGTGTACGGCCCGTTCCCGAAGCTCTGCCCGATTCCATCGGGGACACCATTGCCATCGGCGTCTTGCAGCGCCTGGCCCGGCCTGCAGCACGTGTGCCCGATGATCGCGAGGTTCAGGCCCTTGTAGCTGATGCCGCCGCCCTGGCCGCTGAGATCGTCGAGGTAGAAGTAGTCGCCGATGGGCGCGTACTGCTCGCGGAAGAAGCGCGCGCCGCCCCAGACGCTGAGGCCCGGGACGAGGAAGTTGCCGGACTCGATGTAGGCCTGGTTGAACTCGACCTCGATCGTGTCGCCGCCGTTCGACGCGGGCTGCATGAAGGAGCCGTGCGTCGGCCAGATGGCGAAGGTCATCTCGGACTTCACGTAGAAGTCGTCCGGCGTCGCGCCCTTCACCACGTGCGCGACGAAGCTCGGCTCGGAGTAGTCGCCCTCTTCGTAGCGGCCGCCGATGCCGAACCCGAGCAGGTTCATCGACCTGCCCTGGATGTCCTGCCCGTAGAGCGACCACGCCATGCCGAGGCGCGAGTACCAGTGCCACTCGAAGTTCTCGCCCGACACGGCGTGCGCCGACCGCGGAGCTGCGGTGAGGCAAAAGGCCGAGACGGAAACCAGCCCGAGGGCCCGGACTGCGGCGCGCCGACCCGCGGATCGCTTGCTGGGGACCGACGACCTGTCTCTCTTAAGTGATGTCATCGAACGACGCTCCTATCCATGTTGTGGAGTCTACTTGGGTAGTGGGGGGCTGACTGGGCCAGTTGGCCGAGCGCGGTAGCGGAAGCGGTCCAAAGAGATTCTAAGCTTGGCTCTCTACTTGAGCCGGCTCTCTGGGGAAGAGCCTCCCGCAGCCAACGGCCGGCACACGGGGGGCACAGTTAACAGGAACGTTCTGTTCATGTCAAAGGTCTACGAGGCGCCCACGACAGATTGTTACTTTCTGCGACGCGTCAAATACAAGTAATCGAAATCACTTGTAATTGATCGGCTCTTGCCGCCCCGCGGGCCAGAACAGGCGCGCCGAAGCGCGCCAAAACAACGCAACGCGTCAATGCCAAACCCAGCTCGAGCCAGATCGCGCTGGATGAAGTGGGGCCAGAAGAATCTACACGCCCCTTCCGCACGCCGCCGAGAATGAGCCGCACGTTCGGCCGCGGCTCGGCGCGCGCGGCCCGGACCGGAAGGCTGCTTGGACGGGCGCCGCGCGCGTGGTTTCCCGCGCGGCGGAGCTGCTTACGGCGTCGGGAGGTCAATTGTTTCAGGATGTCAAACCAGCCTTTTCGCGGCGTGGCCAAGAACTCGGCGAGACGCCGCTCTCCTCCAGGCCGGGCCATGGCAAGCCCTCGTGCGGCCGGAGCGCCCCTGACGAGCGTGGACGCCCGAGAGAGAGAACGCTGCATCGCCCTCCCTCGCCCCTCGCCCTTCGCGCGCCGGACGCCGGAGCGCCGCGTGGTGCGCCCGGCCTTGCCGCGCAGTTGCGCCGCGCGACAACGCAACGCGTCAGCTCATGGTGTGAGCCACCCAGGTCTCGAGCGGATGAGTCGCGACTGCGTAGCAACGCGCGGGTGGACACGCGCTTGTCCAGGAAAGCCGCTACGCGGGCGCCTGGGCGCAACCGTCAAGTTTCCTGCGCGCCACGAGCGCGCCGGTCCCAAAGGCATGATTTCGGGAGCGCGACGCACGTTGACGCCGCCCGCCCCTGGCAAGCCGAGCGCGGGTCGCGCCGGGCGATCAGCATTCGTCCGCGACCGCGCCCACGATCCCGTCGAAGAACTCGACCACGCCTGTGCTGTCGAGCATGCGGTTCCAGCCGGGCTCGTCGAACGGCTCGGGCAGCCCGTGATTCGTCAAGAGGACCCCGAAGAGCCCACGCGCCGGGTCGATCCACGCGAACGTGCCCGCCCCGCCCGCCTTGCCGAAGGACCAGGGCGATAGCCGGGTCCCGCCGTGCGAGAAGCGCGGCGTCCAGATCTCCCAGCCGAGCCCCTTGGGCGCGAGCAGCAGGTTGCTGAGGGGCGAGGTGTCCGTCGCGGCGGCGGTGACCTGGGGAGTCTGGTCGCGCGCCATGGTCAAGACCGCCTGTGGGCTCAGCACGCGCACGCCGCCGTAGCTGCCCCCGTTCAGGAACATCTGGCAGAAGATCGCGATGTCCATGCTCGTCGAGAACACGCCGTCGCAGCCCGTGATCCCGCCGAGCGCGAAGTCCTGCTCGTCCTGCACCTCGCCCCGCACGACGCGGCCGCGGCGGGCCGAGTACCCGGTCGCCGCGATGCGCGGCGCGAGCGCCGCCGGCGGGTTGAACATCGTGTCGCGCATGCCGAGCGGGCCCCAGAGGTGGGCCCGCGCGAAGCTGTTCAGATCAGCGCCGGCGACGACCTCGACCAGCCGGCCCAGCAAGCGGTAGGTGAGATCGCTGTAGAGAACGGACGTGCCCGGCGCGTACTCGAGCGGCGTCTCGGCCATGAGCCGCCACGTCGTGTCGGCGTCCGGCTCGTCGAGGGCCTGGTTGTCGACGGGCAGCCCGGCCGAGTACCGGAGCATGTCGAAGACGGTGACGCGCGCCTTCCCGTTCGCCGCGAAGTCCGGCAGGTACGACGCCACCGTGTCGGTGAGCCGGAGCCTCCCCTGCTGCACGAGCAGCATGACCGCGGTCGCCGTCGCCAGCACCTTGGTCATGGACAGGACGTCGAACATCGTGTCCAGCGTGACCGGCTCGGTGGCGCCAGCGACCTTGTTGCCGAAGGCCCGGTGACCCACGATCACGCCCCGCCGCGCGATGAGCGCGGTCGCGCCCGGGAAGAGGCCGTCGTTCACGCGGCGCTGCACGCGCGCGAAGACATCCTCGATCCGCTCCGAACGCATGCCCACCGCCTCCGGGACGCCGGAGGCGAGCGCGGTCGGTGTCGCCGCTCCCGCGGACGAGCTGCGAAGCACCAGAGGAGCCACCGCAGCGAGGGTCGCGACGCCACCGACTCCACGCAACAGATCCCTGCGATTGAACGAATGATCTCCGGTGTCCATGCGAGCCACTCCTTGCGAGGTCTGTTGACGATGCCTGTCGCTCTTGCCATCACGAGGCGCGCACATGCTCTCCTGTCTCACGCGCCCGTGGACAGAAACACGCGAGCACGGCGCGCGGAAACACAGGGCGTTCCGTGCGCCACGTGACACGAGCCGAATCTCGAATCCTCGACGCCGACCACCGCGCGTGGCACCGGCGTCGCGTCGCGCGCTCGCTGGCCCCCTGGGGCGGCGGGCGGAGCCTCGCCGCGCGGTCGTGGACCTCGGGCTCGCTCGCCTGCGCTCACCGGGAGAGGGCGCGTCTCCTCGGCGCAGACCCCACGCGACATCGATGTTGCCCGGAGCCCGCCGCGCTCCAGCGCGCCGACCGGCGCGACCGCGCCTCGGCGGCGCGTGGGCGGCGCTCCACCTCAGCTCCCCGCGCGCTCTCTCATGCTATGGAAACGCGTCCTCCCAACGCCGATCGCCGGCATGGAACCCCGGCGAAGCCCCATCGGATAGGCGCACTGGACCCCCTCCCCGCGTCGGACGGACGCGGGAACGCCCGCGCTCCAGATTGCCTCGGTGAATACCCAGGCAACGCTTCAGTATTGCTGCATTGTCCTTCGATATCAAGAGTCAGAGTTCCCCCGTGTCGCCGACCGGGGAGTGACGCCGCTGACGGTTGACGGTGCCTCCCGGCGCGCTCGGGGCCAGGGAGCCGACAGCGGCCCCGCGGTGCGAGGGTGTCGCCACGTGGCGTCTGCCGTCGCCTCCGTCTCCGCGCGCGGCGCGCGCGCTCTCGCTCGCTCAGCGCGCTGGCACGATGCTCAGGACGACCCGCGCCCGCGCGCTCTGGTAGTACGCGGCGAGCGCCCGGGCGAGCCGCTGGCCCACGTACCAGCGCTTGAGCGCCGGGGCGACGTCCTCGTAGCGCTGCCCCTTGAACGGCGTGGCGCCGGAGCGCAGCTCGGCCTTGAGCTCGAAATCGCTCGGCTCGAGCATCGGCGCCACCATGCGGTCGAGGTAGAGGCTCGCGCGCGCCTGACGGCGCAGGAGCGCGTCGAGCTCGTCGGAGCTGATGCCCTCGGCGGCCGCCGCGGCGAGGAGCCGCGCGCGGCCGCGGGCGCGCTGCTCCAGGGAGATCCGCGCCGCCTCGGCGCGCTGCGCCACCTCCGCGGACGTCGGCGCGGGCGAGATCGGCAGGCTCGCGAGCAACGTCTCCGTGATGTGCCGCTCGATCGCGGCGCGGACATGCCGGTCGCGGTAGAGCCCGGGCTCCGCGTCGGGGTCGGCGAGCGCCTCGATGCGCGCCTGGAAGGAGAGCTCCCGCTCGAAGATGAACTGAGGGTGGCGCACACCCCCCGTCTCGGGCGCATGCCATCGCACGACGACCCGGTCGAGGAGGATGGACGCCGAGGGCCGCGCCGCCGGCGCGTCCTGGCCACGGGCGCCACGGGTGAGCGACGCGACGGCGATCAGCGCGGCGAGCGTCGGGAGGAGGCCGGGGCGGCGCACGGCGGCAGGCTAGCGCAACGGCGCCGCGCGTCCCAGGCAGAGTCACGGCTCGCGACCCGTTCGGGGCGAAGCTATAGGGCAGGTCATGTACAGGCGCTTCGCGATCGAGGGGGATGTCCACGGCTCGCTCGACCTCGTGCCGCTGGCCGTGCGGCGGAAGCTGGACCTCGCGGGGCTCAAGCTCTCGCTCGCGGGGTGGCAGGCGCTGTCGCGCGCGGAGCGGCTCGCCCTGTGTCAGCTGCCGGTGGACACGGACGAGGACATCGCCGTCTATGCCGAGGTGCTCCGCGGCTTCGCGGCCCGCGCCGGGGTCGCCCTCTCCCCGCTCGCGGGCGCCCCGGTGCGCCGCGCCGACTGGGATCTCGCGGGCGTCCGCGCGCGGCTGTCTGCCCGGCTCGGCCCGGGCGGCGCGCCCGACGACGACGCGCTCGGCCGGCTGACCGAGGAGGAGCGCTACGCGATCTACAAGCTCGCCGATCCGGCGCGCGGGCCCGAGAAGCTGCGCGCGCTGCTCGGCGAGCTCGGGCTGCTCCGGGACGATGGAGGCGACGGGCGGCCGCCCGGCTGATCCGTGGACCGACGCGCCGCCGTCAGCGCGCCGCGCTCACCACTCCAGGAAGACCTTCGGCGGGTTGACCTCGGCCGTCACGCGGGGGACGTCGACGAGCACGTCGAGGAACGTGCTGCCCGGCTGGGTCATGTCCAGGTTCGCCGCCTTGGGCTCGACGCGCGGGATGATCGTCTCGGGGTTGACGGTGGCCACGTCCTCCGGCGTGCCCGAGATCCTCACCTGCACCGTCGCCGGCCGGGTCGCGAGGCGCGGCATCCCGACGACCTCGACCTTACGATCGAAGGTCCGCGAGGCGAGCTCGCGGCCGATCTCGAGCGTCGCCATCACGTTGTCGGCGTCGTACGTGACGAGCTTCGGCGGCCGCTCGAGGGCCAGCGCCCGCTGGTAGGTGCCCTCGGTGAGGCCGGTGATGTCGAACGGCACGGAGCGCGCGAGCTGCATCACGTCGACGATCGAGCGCGGGCCGCGGGCGTTCACCATCGGCGGCTCGATCGAGACCATCCCCTTCACGACGAAGCCCTGCGCGGCCTCCCCCGCGCGAGGCACGTGCACCGGGATGGCCCGCGTGACGACGTCGTCCCAGCGGAGCTCGATCGTCGAGGGGTGGATCTGCTCGATCGTCAGCCCCGCCGGCACGTGGAACATCGAGGACTCGAGCTCGATGCGCTCCACCGTGCCGTTCCGGAGGTCGAGCCGCAGCGTCCCGAGGCTCTCGGCGCGGAGATCGTCGAGCTGGGTCCGGGGGCCCCGCACCGTGACCGCCACCTCGTTCGGGACCTGGGTCATGAGCTGGCGGTTGCTGGAGTCGGGCGGGAGGATGGCGACGACGTCGAGCATCATCGTGCGCTGCGCGTTCTCCGCGCCGTGGATGAAGGCGTAGAGGCACAGCGCGAACGCCAGCGAGAGGAGCTTGAGCCCGATGTTGTCGAGGAGCGCCGAGCGCAGCGCCTCGCGGAGACCGGCCAGCGTCATGGCTCACCCCGCGGGGGCGTCCCCTCCGCGCTCCCCTTGGCGGCGCCGCTCGTCGCGGCCGGGCCCGTCGGGACGAAGGTGCGCTGCGACGGGACCGGAGAGTCGGTCGCCGCCGCCGGGACGTCGACGACCGCCGGCCGGCCTCGCTCCGACGACGGCCGGTCGCCGTCCTGCGCCGGCGGCGCGCCGCCCGGCGGGCGCGCCTCGGCGCTCCCCGCCGCGGCGCTCGACCCTGCCGCGCCGCTCGACCCCGCCGCGGCGCTCGACCCCGCCGCGGCGCGCGCGTCGGCGCTCGCCCCCGTCGCGGCGCGCGCCTCGGCGCCCGAGCGCATGGGCGTGGAGGTGGTCGACATCCTCGCCATCGGTCGCGTCGCTTCTGCCTCGGCCGCGCCCTTCATGTCCCCCGGCCCCTTCATGATCTCCGTCGGCGCCTTCATGATCGACGACGTCTTCGTGATCGGCGTCGCGGGCTTGCCCTCGATCGGCGCGGGCTTCGGGGCGGCGGGCTTGCCCGGCTCGCTGACCTGCCCGACGGCGCCCTGCGCGGGGCCCGTCGAGGGCCGCGCCGGCGCCGCCGGCAGGCTCGCGCGGCCGCCGGAGGCCACCTTCTTCGCGAAGCGCCGCCGCCGCGACGAGCGCCCGAACAGCCCGAGCAGCGCGTGCCGCAGCGACTGGCCGTCGAGGTTCGAGACGATGTTGCCGCTGAAGCAGAAGCTGATCGTGCCGCGCTCCTCGCTGACCACGACCACGACCGCGTCGGTCTCCTCGGTGATCCCGAGCGCGGCGCGGTGCCGCGACCCGAGGCTCGCGTCGAGGATCTTCGTCTCCGGCATCGGGAAGAAGACCCCGGCGCGCGCGATCTTGAGATCGCGGATCAGCACCGCGCCGTCGTGGAGCTTGTTCACGGACTCGGGCACGAAGAGCGACACGAGCAGCTCCCGGGTCACCACCGAGTCGATGTGGATGCCGTCGCTCTTGACGAACTCGAGCACGTTCGCGTCCTGCTCGAAGGCGATGATCGCGCCCATCCGGTGGCGGGCGAGCTCGGTCGCGGCCGCGACCACCTCGTCGATGACGCGCGACTGCTGCTCGCGGCCGCTCGTGAACCAGTTGCTGCCGCCGACGCGGATGAGGGCGCGGCGGATGTCGTTCTGGAAGACGACGACGACGATCAGGATGATCGACGAGAGCAGCCACGAGAGCAGGTTGAGGAGCGTGGTGAGGCGGAAGAGCTTCGCCCCGAGGTAGATGAGGAAGACGATGCCGAGCCCGAACCCCATCTGCATCGCGCGGGTGCCGCGCAGGACGAGCAGCGAGCGGTAGACGACGTAGGCGACGATGAAGATGTCGACGAAGTCCCGCAGGATCTGCGTCACCGGTCGGGCCGAGAAGAGGCGCAGCAGCCCTTCGGTCATCGTCGCGCGCCCCCCTGGGTGAGGGGAGCGGCGCCGTCCTGGCCGCGCTCGCCAGCGCGCCCCGCGCCGGCGCGATCGATCGCGCGCATCACGTCGAGCGCCTGGCGCACGGGCCCGACGTCGTGGACGCGCACCGCCGCGGCGCCTCGCGCGGCGCAGGCGAGCGCGGCCGCGACGGTGCCGCCGAGGCGCTCTCCGGGCGGCGCGAGCTCGGCGCCCGCGCGGCGGCCCCGCTCCGCGGCCTCCGACGCCGCGGCCCGCGCGAGGAACGACTTGCGGCTCGGCCCGACCAGGACCGGAAAGCCGAGGGAGCACAGCTCGCCCAGGCGGGCGCACAGCTCGAGCGACTGCCGCGCGTTCTTCGCGAAGCCGAGCCCCGGGTCGAGGACGAGGTCGCCCCGGGGCAGGCCCGCCTCGATCGCCCGCGCGGCGGCGCTCGACCACTCGCGCGCCACGTCGCCGACGACGTCGCCGTAGGCGTCGTCGGGGTACACGGAGAACCCGGCCATCGCCGACATCGGGCCGCGGCTGTGCATGAGCACGAGCGACGCCCCCCGGCGCGCGCAGAGCGCGCCGAGCTCCGCCGCGCCGTCGAGCGAGATCGAGTTGACCACCGCCGCGCCGTCGTCGAGCGCGCGCGCCGCGACGACGGGGGAGGTCGTGTCGATGGAGACGACGGCCCCCCGCTTCACCGCGGCGCGGACGCTGCCGCCGACGCGTGCGATCTGCTCGTCCTCCGGCACGGGCTCCGCCCCCGGCCGCGTCGACTCCGCGCCGATGTCGATCATGTCCGCCCCCTCGGAGAGCATCGCATCGATCTGCGCAAGGGCCGTGTCTTCATCCGTGAAGCGACCACCGTCGGAGAACGAATCCGGCGTGCGGTTGAGGACCCCCATGATCACCACGCTCCTGCGGCGTTCGAGCAGCATGCGCAGAGGGGACATTTCCTGTGGGTAGCAACTTTTGCGCCGAGCGGCAATTGTCTGCTCGAGCCGATCTTTTCCGGGAGCATTTGGAACATCACGCGGGTGTCCGGGCGCCGGTGGTGGGGGCACTTGGGGAGCTCACCGGCAAGGCTGCGCTCCGCCGGGCGGCGTCCTTTGCAACCCCCCGGGCGCCGGATCTGCTCCCGCCGCCGCTCGGCGGCCCGGCTCGGTCCGCGCTCCCGGCCGGGGCGCGACGGGTGGCTCGCCACGCGCCGCTGACTCGGCCGCGCTTCTTTGCTACGGTCCGGCGCACACCTTGACATCGGCGGTCCCCCCGGGGCCGCCGGTGGCGGCGGGGCGGCGCGCGAGCGGGCCCCGTCAACCGTTTGCCAGGCAGATCGAGCGGACGAGACCGAGCGGTTCCATGCTGCGCACGCGTATCCGAGCAGGTCCCCTCGCCGGCCTCGTCCTGAGCGCCCTCTTCGCGGCGCTGTTCGCCGTGATCAGCGTGGGCGAGCTCTTCATCCCGGCGCTCAGCCCGGAGATGGGCGAGCCCGCGCCCGTCACGCTGCGCGTCCCGTACGGGCCCCGGATCGTGCGCGACACGCACGACGGGAGCTTCACGCTGTCGTACGAGCACGGGCGCGTGATCGTACCGCGCGGCACCGTGCTCTCGGAGCACGACGAGGACCACAACGCGGCGATGGCGTACGAGACCGTGCGCCGCATGCGGCGGCCCGGGCTCGGCGCGCGGATCGCGAGCCTGTACGTCATGTACCTCATCGTCAGCCTGATGCTGACGGTGTACCTGCGCCGCTTCGGGCAGAACCGGGTCCGGCTGCTCCGCACGCAGGTGGGGATGTTCGTGCTGATGACGGGCTCGCTCGTCGTGGCGAAGCTCCTCCTGCTCTTCACGGCGCTGCCGGAGTTCTGGATGCCTGTCGCGGCGCTCCCGCTCTGGGTCGCGATCGCCTTCGACCGGCGGACCGCGTTCCTCGTCGAGGTGGGCGTCGGGTTCATCGCCGCGTCGCTGCTCCGCTTCGACGTGGTCCTCCTGTCGGTGCTGCTCATGCGCGGCATCGCCGCGACGATGTTCTTCTTCAAGCGCAAGGGCTCGCGGCAGCTGCTCGCCTCGGGGAGCTTCGCCGGCCTCGCCGGCGCCATCGGCTTCATCGCGCTCACGGTGCTGTTCGAGGGCAGCTTCGACCTGGGCGCGGATCTGAAGCGCTGGCTCGGGTCCAACGTGCTGGCCTGCATCGGCGGGGGCCTGCTCGTCGGCCTGCTCGGGCGGACGCTCCGGGAGCCGGCCGAGCGGGCGATGGGGCACGTGCCCCGCGACAAGCTGCTCGACCTCACCGATCTGGAGCAGCCGCTGCTCAAGAAGATGGCGGCCGAGGCGCCGGGGAGCTGGGAGCACGCGCGCGCGATGGCGAACCTCGCCGAGGCCTCGGCCGCGGCGATCGGCGCCGACGCGCTGCTGACGCGCGTGGGCGCCTACTACCACGACCTCGGCAAGACGGTGCAGCCCAAGTACTTCATCGAGAACCTCGCGCCGGGCGAGCGCTCGCCGCACGAGGATCTCGAGCCGGACGTGAGCGCCGACGCGATCATGGCGCACGTCGTGATGGGCACGAAGATCCTGCGCGAGGGCAACATCCCCGAGCCCGTGGTCGAGTTCGCGTACACCCACCACGGCACGCAGGTCGTCGAGTACTTCTGGCACAAGTGCCTCGAGCACGGGAACCCGAAGGGCCTGACGCAGGATCACTTCCGTTACCCCGGCATGAAGCCGCAGACGAAGGAGACCGCGATCCTGATGCTCGTCGACTCCATCGAGGCGGCGTCGCGGACCATCTGGCCGCCCGAGCAGAAGAAGTTCGAGGAGATGATCCAGCGGGTGATCTTCTCGAAGCTCGCGGCCGGCCAGCTCGATCAGTCGGGGCTCACGATCGAGGATCTCCGCATCATGACGAGCCGGATGGCGTCGACGCTGGTCAACATGAACCACGGGCGCATCAAGTACCCGTGGCAGCGCGAGGCCGATCGCGCCGGGCAGCCGCCGACGCCCACGCCGCACCCCTCGCGCCCCGGCACCCCGACGCCCACGCCGAGCCCGGCGCGCCCCGCCACGCCGACGCCCACGCCGCCGTCCGGCGCGCCGGCCCGCGACGGGAGCGCCGCCGCGCCGCCCTCCTCGCCGAGGGGCGAGGCGCCCGCGGGCGGCGACGACGGCGAGGGGGCCTCTGGCGCGAAGGACGGCCAACCCGAGGACTCCGATCGGGCGCCCAGGAAGGCGCACTGAGCAGAGCGGGCGCGCCGCGCGCACGTCGCGCCGCGCGCCCTCATCCAACCGAGGCGTAGAGGCCCGCGCCCTGAAAGGAAGGTCCGATGCCCCCGACGATCGAGCAGAGCTTCATGAAGGCCCTCTTCCACGGCATCATCGCCGAGGACATCATCTTCCCGTATCCCGAGCTGCCGGCCGAGGAGCGGGAGACGACGTCGATGATCCTGGACAGCGTGCGGCGCTTCTTCGCCGCGAACGTCGACAGCGCCAGGATCGATCGAGAGCACGCCATCGACCCCGGGCTGCTCGACGAGATGAAGAAGCTCGGCCTGATGGGGCTGCAGATCCCGTCCGAGCACGGCGGGATCAACCTCGGCGCCATGGCGTACACGCGCGTGATGCAGGAGGTCGGCGGGCTCGACGCGTCGATCGCCGTGACCCTCGGCGCGCACCAGTCGATCGGGCTGAAGGCGATCCAGCTCTTCGGGACGGAGGATCAGAAGCAGCGCTACCTGCCGAAGCTCGCGACCGGCGAGTGGGTGGCGGCCTTCGCGCTGACGGAGCCGGGCGCCGGCTCCGACGCCGCGGCGATCAAGACGCGCGCCGAGGTGTCGACCGACGGCTCGTACTACACCCTGAACGGGTCGAAGATCTGGATCACGAACGGCGGCTTCGCCGACGTCTTCACGGTGTTCGCCCGGACCTCCGCGCTCGAGGAGGGGAAGAAGCCGAAGCTCACGGCCTTCATCGTGGAGCGGGGGATGGGCGTGAAGAGCGGGCCGAACGAGCACAAGCTCGGGATCCGGGGCTCGTCGACGACGGAGCTCTTCTTCGACGACGTGCGGGTGCCGCGCGAGAACGTGCTCGGCGAGGTCGGCAAGGGGTTCAAGGTCGCCGTCGAGGTGCTGAACAACGGGCGGCTCGGGCTCTCGGCGGGGTGCATCGGCGCGTGCAACACGCTCCTCCGGATGGCGCTCGACAGGGTCCAGGAGCGGCGCGCGTTCGGGCGGAACATCGGCGATTTCGGGCTCATCAAGGACAAGATCGCGACGATGCTGGCGCAGACGTACGCGCTCGAGTCGATCACCTACCTGACGGCGAGCCTCGTCGACGCCAGGCTCCCCGACTTCTCGCTCGAGAGCGCGATCTGCAAGGTCGCGGGCAGCGAGACGCTGTGGTTCGTGGTCAACGAGACGCTCCAGATCGCGGCCGGCATCGGCTACATGGCGGACTACCCTTACGAGCGTCACCTGCGCGACGCGCGGATCAACATGATCTTCGAGGGGACGAACGAGATCCTCCGCTGCTTCATCGCGCTCTCCGGGATGAGCGGCCCGGGCAAGGCCCTCGCGGACGTGGCGAAGGCGATGCGCGAGCCCATCAAGGGCTTCGGGCTGCTCAGCGACTTCGCGATCCGCAAGGCGCGCTCGGTGCTCGGGCGCGAGCGGATGACGAAGGCGCACCCGCTGCTCAGCCGGGAGGCGGTGATCTTCGAGGAGTACACCGCGGAGCTCGCCACCCACAGCGAGGACATGCTCCGGAAGCACGGGCGAGAGATCGCCGAGATGCAGTATGCGCAGCGCCGCATCGCGGAGATGGCGATCGACCTCTATTGCATGGCCGCGTGCATCTCCCGCACGACGCGGGCCATCGAGCGGCGCGGCGAGGACGGGGCGCGGCGGGAGATCGACCTCACGACCGTGTTCGTCGGCATGGCGCACAAGCGGCTCATGCAGCACGTGGCGGACTTCCAGAAGAACGACGACGAGCTGCGCAAGGCCATCGCGATGCGGGCCTATGCGGATCGCGCCTACCCGTTCGATATCCTGTGACCGCAGCCCACCTCACCTCCGCTGACACCGAGCGCCGCGCGCCTCACCGCAGCTCGCCTCACCTCCGCTGACACCGAGCGCCACACGTCTCCATCGCATCACGCGCATCGCCTGTGTGCGCGCTGTTTCAGGAACATGTCACGCGCGGTCTGGACGGATTGCGATGCGTGTCGATCGGGAGTAGCATGGATGTAGACTCTTCGACAGGAATCGGGTGATCACTTGTCCCAGGCGGGGTCACTGGGTGGCAGGTGCGGAGCCATGAAGGAGACTGCTGAAGGTCGAGCCGTCATGGGCAAGTATCGCCTCGAGCGCAGGCTCGGCGGCGGTGGCATGGGCGATCTCTGGCTGGGCTTCGACGACAAGCTCAGGCGGCGGGTGGTCATCAAGTTCATCCGGAGCTTCGCCGCGACGGAGCCCGAGCTCGTCGCCCGCTTCGAGCGCGAGGCGCGCGCGTCCGCGCGGGTCCGGAGCCCCTATGTCATCGAGACCTACGACTACGGCGTCGATCGGGGCTGCGCCTTCATCGTCATGGAGTACCTGGAGGGCGAGGATCTGAATCGCCGCCTCGAACGGGAGCAGAAGATCCCGCTCGCGCAGGCGACGACCCTGTTCACGCAGCTCGGCAAGGGCCTCGACGCGATCCACGCCGCGGGGGTGGTCCACCGGGACCTGAAGCCGGGGAACATCTTCCTCGCGGTGTCCGGCGGCGATGAGCTGGTGAAGGTGCTCGACTTCGGCGTCGCGAAATCGTCCTGTTCGCGCGACAGGATCACGAAGACGGGGATGGTCCTCGGGACTCCGCGGTACATGAGCCCGGAGCAGGCGATGGCGCCCAAGCAGGTCGATTACCGGACCGATCTCTGGTCGATGGCGGTGATCCTCTACCGCGCGGTCACCGGCCATTGTCCTTTCGCCGGCGCCAACATCAACGAGGTGGTCAGGCACATCTGCCAGACCTCGTTCCCGAGGGCGTCCGAGCTCGCGCCGGAGCTCCCGCCCGGCATCGACGCGTTCTTCACCCGGGCGTTCGAGTTCGATCCCGGCGCGCGGTTCCAGTCGGGCAAGGAGATGATGGAGGCGTTCTCCGCGCTCGCGCCGGTCTCCACGCCGTGGCCGGAGCCTTCGCGCGCGCCCCGCGGCGGGCCGCCGTCCGAGACGAGCGCCATCGTCAGGCTGGGCCCGCCCGCGTCGCCGCCCCGCTACCCGATGGACCAGACGACGATGGCCGCGATGCTGGCCACGCCGGCGAACGATCTCGGCGGCTCCGCGGCCCCGGAGCCTGCCGCGGCGGTCGAGCTCCCGTCGTGCGACCGCGCGAGCGAGGTCGCGCTGGACAGCCGCGTCCTCCCGCCGCTCCGGGTCCCCTGGCTGGTCGCGATCGCGCTGCTCCTCGCGGCCGCCACCGTGGTCTGTCACAGCATCGTCCAGGGCGCGTCCTGGTCGCTGGCGCAGCCGCTACCGCGCGTCGGTGGTGGGCGCCTCGGTGATGCGGCGCGTCCACCTGAGCCTCGGGGCGCCCTCGTCGACCCAGCGGTCGCGCACGCGGCGCGCGAGCTCGGGGTGATGGCTCGACTTGACGGCCACGGCGGACACGAGGCACGTCCCTGGCCATGACTCGTACGCCGCGATCGCGCCGGCGTAGGCGTCGCTCGCGAACACCGACTCCAGGCTGCCGTCGAGGAGCTTGAGCACGAGCGGCCGCACCTCGCCGTCGATCTCCTGCGTCGTCCGGATGAGCTGCGCCTCGCCGAGCCGCACGCCGTAGGCGTCGGCGAGCGGCGCGTGCTTCGCCCAGAACTCGTCGAGGCAGCTGTCGGGATCGCTCGGGCCGGACGTGTCGGTATAAAGCACCGTCACGAGGGCGTGATGCGCGTCGCCGTACCGGTAGGTCGCGCGCGTCGGGTGATTCCAGATCCGCACCCTGCGCCAGCTCTTCCAGTCGACGAGCGGGACATCGAGCGTGTTGAACCGGTCCCGACGGCGCCCCCACGGCTCGCTGAGCAGCCGCTCCAGCGCGGCCCGCTCGGGGTCGGCCGCGTCGCCCCCCGGGTTCTCGCGGGTGATCGAGGCCGGCGTCGGCGGCAACCCCGGCGGCCTGGGCGGCGGGCTGCTGCCGCAGGCGGCGAGACCGGTGAGCCACGCGAGGAGAGCGACGGCCGAGGCGGTCGCCCGGAAAGGGAAAGAGCGCGCTGTTGGCCTGGATACGGACATGGGCAATCCAAAGAGTCCCACCACCACCCGGCCCCGCGAGCGGATCCCGCGGCGCCGCTACAATCGGACCTCGCGCATCGCGATTTTATTCTTGTCGAAGACGCCCAGTCCGAGCTCGCCCGCGATGCGGATGTACGAGGGTTCCCGGCTCGCCTCTTTCAGCGTGGGCAGCCCGTTCTCCTTGCGCCAGGTCTCGACCACGCCCCAGCCGATCACATCCATGGCGACCGGATCCGTCGTGACATAGACCGACTCGTGCAGGACGCGCCGCTTCGGGTTCTTGTCGAGCGGGCCCTGGTCGTAGATGAGCTTGAAGCCGTCCGTGATGTGAAGGCGGACACGGCTCTTCACGACATCCTGGGCATAGAGCTCCGCGATCTGCGGGCTCGCGGTGTGCTGGTGGAAGGCGTGCGGGTTGATCGTCGCGCCGTGGGTGATGTTCTTGAGGCAGCCGGTGTAGCCGCAGATCGAGTGATCCTTGATCAAGGACACGTTGATCACCGCGGTCGCCTCGGTGAACGGGCGCACGAACTTGGTGGGGATGCCGCAGACCGAGATGCTCGGCATCACCGCGTCCTTGTTCTCGTGCACCGCGGCGCGGATCCCGGCCGGGAACTCTCCCGCCGGCTTCGCGGCGCGGTCGGCGCAGCGGGTCCCGGCCAGGAAGGACGGGTACTGCTCGAAGATCATGATGTTCTCCGGGGGGACGCCGGCGGCGACCACCCCGCGCACGACCTCCAGCACGAGCTCCTTGTTGGTCGCCATGGTCGCGCCCTTCTGGCCGGCGATCCCGTTCGCCTTGATCGCCACGCGGTCGTCCTTGTGAACGAACCGCCCGAAGGCCGCGCCGAGGTCGCTCTTGCCCGTGAGCTCCGCCATGGCCCGCTCGAGCATCCCCTTCGCCGCGGCCGCGTCCGGCCAGAGGCCGTTCGGCTGCATCACGTTGCCCTTGGTGACCTTCACCACCTTTCCCGGGATGGAGAGGGGCGTGAAGCCGGGGGGCGGCAAGGCGGCGAGGCTCGGAGGCGCGTCCGCGAACGCGGCGCCCGGGCCGAGGAGCACGGCGCCCGCGGCGCCGGCGGCGAGGCCGCCCAGGAAGGCGCGGCGCGAGCGCTCCGCGGTGCCGGGATCATCAAAGTGACGGTGATCGTGGGGCATAAGACCTCGTGGTGGACGCCGTAGGGCGGAGGGAACACCGCCGGGCCGCCGGGCGCCCGGAGCGGTGATGGTAGCCGAGCTTGTCGCTCGAGACACGGCTGCCGGCGCCTCGCGGGGGTGGCGCGCGCGCCGCCATGGCGGCGCCGCCGCCTGGAAGGCCGACGAGACCGAATTCGCGCGGTTTTCCGGGCAGGCGCTCCCGGCACGCCGCTCGCCTATCGGCGCCGCGAGGGGACGGACGCCGGCGCGCGCCGCGCGACGGCCGGGCGGCGTCCCTCGCGAGATCGCGCGTGAGAGGAGGCGCGGAACGATGCAAGCGACATCCAAGCAGGAGGATCAGCTCGCCGGGCGAGCGGATGGGGAGCGCGCCGCGGAGGCGCGGCGCTCCTGGAGGGAAAGGGCGCTGACAGCCCTGAAGGAGTCGGCCTGGACCACGCTCGGCGGCAAGGCGGCGGCGTACGTCGCGGGGTTCTTCGCGCTGGCGCTGGTGGGCTCTGGCCACGCGATGAGCCTGCTGCCCGCGCGTCGAGCAGACCCGAGCGCCGGGCTCGCGATGGTCGCCGGCGGCGCGGCGCCGCTCGCCGCCGCGGACCAGCCCCCCCCCGCGGGCGGCCCGCCGACCGGCGCGCCCGCGGCCGATCCAGCGGCCGGCGCGCCGGCGATCGCGGACGCGGGGGCCGGCGCAGCAGCGGCCGGACCAGCGCCGCCGGCGCCCGCGGGCGGCGACGTGGACGCGGGCGCGCCCGCCGGTGGCGGCGTGACGCCGGACGGCAAGGTCGTGCTGAACCTCGCGACGGAGGCGGACCTCCGGCGCCTGCCCGGGATCGGCCCGGCGAAGGCGGCGGCGATCCTGGCGCTCCGCGCCAGGATCAAGCGCTTTCGGAAGGTCGACGAGCTGCTCCGGGTCAAGGGCATCGGCCGGCGATCGCTGAAGCGGCTGAGGCCGCTGGTGGTCGTGGATCCCCCCTGAGGCGGCCCGCCGCGGCATCTCCGATCGCCTGTTCGATCTCTCCGTCGCGCCCTTTGTCGATCTCGCCGTCGCGCTCTCATACCCCCTCGATGGGCCTGTCATGGTGGCGCCGAGGGTCGATGGGACCGCGCCGGCCCGCCGCGCACGGACGCCCGGCCGAGCCTCTTGCTCTCCGGGGGCGCTCGGGCACACTGCGCCGCGATGCACGTCCACTTCGTCGCCGTCGCGGGCACCGGCATGGGTGCGCTGGCGGGGCTCTTCAAGGCGGCGGGGCACGAGGTCTCGGGCTCCGACGTCTCGTTCTACCCGCCCATGGGGCCGGCGCTCGAGCGCTGGGGCATCCGCCTCATGACCGGCTTCGATCCCGCGCACCTCGACCCGCGCCCCGATCTCGTCGTGATCGGCAACGTCTGCCGGCCGACCAACCCGGAGGCGCGCGCCGCGATCGACCGGGGGATGCGGGTGACCACGATGGCGCACGCGCTCGCGGAGCACATGCTCGCGGGGCGCTCCCCCCTCGTCGTGGCCGGCACGCACGGCAAGACGACCACGAGCTCGATGTGCGCGTGGATCCTGCACGAGGCGGGCAAGGATCCCGGGTTCCTCATCGGCGGCCTGCCGAAGAACTTCGAGGCGAGCTTCCGGCTGCCCGAGGGCGCCGCGTCGGCCGGCGATCGCCGCGGGCTGCCGCTCCTCACGGAGGCCGGCGCGAGCCGCCGCAGGGCGCCGTTCGTCGTCGAGGGCGACGAGTACGACACCGCCTTCTTCGAGAAGACGCCGAAGTTCTGGCACTACCGGCCCGAGGTCGGCGTCGTGACGTCGATGGAGCACGACCACGTCGACATCTACCCCGACGCGGCCTCGTACGAGGCGGCGTTCCGCGGGTTCGTCGAGCGGATCCCGGAGGCGGGGCTCCTCGTCGCGGCCGCGCACGATCCCCGGGTCGTCGACGTGGTGACGCGGTCGGCGCGGTCCGAGGTCGCCTGGTTCGCGCTCGAGGGCGACGACACGCACGGCAAGCCGCCGCACTGGCTCGCGGCGCCCGCGGAGGCCGGCGCCGGCGGCCAGTCGTTCGACCTGTACGCCGGCGGCGTCATGGCGGGGCGCTTCGCCCTGCGCATGCCCGGGCACCACAACGTGCGCAACGCCGTCGCCGCGATCGCGGCCGCGGCGCAGGGCTTCGGCGTGCCGCTCTCGACCGCGACCTCGGCGCTCGCGCGCTTCGACGGCGTGCGGCGCCGGCAGGACCTCGTGCTCGAGGCGCGCGGCGTGCGCGTCTACGACGACTTCGCGCACCACCCGACCGCCGTGGACGAGACGCTGCGGGCGCTCCGGTCCCGGCACCCGGAGGGCGCGCTGTGGGCGGTGTTCGAGCCGCGCAGCGCGACCGCGTGCCGCGCCCTCCACCAGGAGCCCTACGCGCGCGCCTTCGGCGCGGCCGATCGCGTCGTGCTCGCGCCGCTCGGGCGGCCGGAGATCGCCGCGGGCGAGCGGCTCGACCTCGACCGGCTGGTGCGCGATCTCGAGCGGACCGGCAAGCGCGCCGAGGCGGCGGCCTCGGTGGACGCGATCGTCGCCGCGATCGCGCGCGACGCGCGGGAGGGCGACACGGTCGCGCTGCTGTCCAACGGGGCGTTCGGCGGCATCCACGACAAGCTCCGCGGCGCGCTCGCGACGGGGTCGCGATGAGCGCGCGCGGACGGGCGGAGCTCTCCGAGCTGGCCGAGATCGCGCTGCGCGTGGCCGACGAGGCCGCCGCGCTCGTGCGCGCCGGGTTCCGCGCGGGCGCGCGCGTCGAGGAGAAGGCGCCGCGCGACCTCGTGACCGAGTTCGACCGGGCGAGCGAGGACCTCCTCATCGCGCGGCTCGGCGCGCTCACGCCAGGCGTCGCGGTCGTCGGCGAGGAGCAGAGCGCCTCGCGCGCGACGTCCGCCCGAGGCGGGCTCGTCTGGTACGTCGATCCGCTCGACGGCACCACGAACTTCGTCCACGGCCACCCGTTCTGGTGCGTCTCCGTCGGCCTGATGGAGGACGACACGCCCGTCGCCGGCGCCGTCGTCGCGCCCGTGCTCGGGCTCCGCTGGACGGGCTTCAGGCCGCGCGAGGTCGAGCCGCGCGGCGACGGTGAAGCGCCGCCGGAGGCCGCCGGCGAGGCGCGCCGCGACGGCGAGCGCTGCGCGGTCAGCGCCACGGCCTCGCTGCGGCACGCGATGGTGGCGACCGGCTTCCCGCCGGCGCGCGATCGGGCTCCGGACAACAACTTCGACGCCTTCATGACCGTCAAGCGCACGGCGCAGGCCGTGCGGCGCTGCGGCAGCGCGGCCCTCGATCTCTGCCTGGTCGCCGACGGGACCTACGACGCCTACTGGGAGCGCCGGCTGCACGCCTGGGACATCGCGGCAGGGTGCGCGATCGTGCGCGGCGCGGGCGGCGTCGTCACCGGGCTCGACGGCGGCCCGCCGGACTACCACGCAGGCAACATCGTGGCCTCGAACGGCCTCGTCCACGCCCCCATCCTTGCGCTCCTCTCCCACCCAGGCCCGCCCGATCGCTAGCCACGCGGACGGGCTGGAACGCAGGCGAGCGCGAGCAGACACCAGATCAACGCCAAGTCAAGTGGAGAGGAGCCGTTGACTGGGCCGCCGAGAGAACTATCCTTTGGCCGTTCCCTCTGCTGATTTCGTGAGGCGTTGGACGATTGAATCCCGAGTAAGCAGAACCAGGGGGCCAACGACGATACCGTGGTGAGCTAGGCCCGGAACCAATCACCGGGAAGCCTGAAGCGGTACTTAGGCTCCCACCTAGCAGCTATGCTAGGGGTTCAAGTCCTTCGGCCCACGTCCTCGGCGGTACGGAACAACTCTCCCCTGCGGGCCGTCCATGCGGCCCGCAGTTCTTTTGTGCTCCCACTGTCGACGCGCCGGTCCGCCGATGCCACGGCGTCGGCGGGCCGGCGGGTGGCCTGAGGCGCAGGCAGCGCGCCTCGGCCACGCGAGGGCAGCGTGGACGACGGCCCGGCTTTTATTTCCGTTCTCATCCCCCTTCCGGTAGCTTCGGGCCTGCGATGGATACGAGATCCCCTCGGTCTGCAGGAGCGCGGCACGACGGGCGGCGCCTGTCCACCGGAACCGGCGCAACGTCGTTTGGGTCGTCAAGCCACATCACGGGTCGCGTCCCGCGCCGCGCGCGCCTCCTCCGGCGCCTGGCCCTGACGCTCGCGATCCTCACGGTGCCGGGCGTGGCGCTCGCCGCGGTCACGGTCAAGGGCAGGGCCACCGGCATGCCCAAGCTCCTGAACCCCGTCTGGAACGAGGCCAAGGACCCGAAGTCGAACCGCTACACGTTCCGCGAGCCGTCCCCGACCGTGCGCGCCGATGTCCGCGCGCTCGTCGGCTACGCGCCGAAGGAGCTGTGCGTCGCCGCGCTCGGCGAGAAGGGGGCGCCGCTCAAGGCGCCGCTCCGCGTCGTGGTGGCGGGCGGTCGCACCTCGCCCGTGACCCTGGTCATCGCCGAGGGCCAGCAGATCCAGTTCGAGAACCAGGATCCGTTCCCGCACCGGCTCTACGAGGTCGGCAACAAGGGCCTGCCTCCGGCCGACATCGCCGCGGCCAAGACCCGCGCGTGGACGCCGCCCGGGCCGGGCAAGTACGAGATCCGCGATCAGCTCTCCCCGAGCGTCCGGTCGTGGATCGTGGTCGAGCCGCGGACCGTCGCGGTCGGCTACCCCGATCGCCACGGCAACTTCGCGGTCGAGCTCGAGGAGGGCAAGTACACGCTGCAGGGCTACTTCAACGGCGAGCCCGTCGGGAAGCCCGTCGAGGTCGACGTGAAGGCCAGGCCGGACACGCAGATCGTCCGGGGGCCGCTCGTCGTGGGCGCGGCCGGCGGCCCCAGCCCGGAGGCAGGGAAGTAGACCATGCTGCTCTCGCGCTTCTGGTACGGGGTGCTCGCGCTCGCGCTCGGCGCCGCGGTCTTCATCCTCTTCGTCGCCGCGCAGCTCTACAATCGCTCGAGCCACCGCGCGATGAGCGAGGCGCTCAGCGCCGACTCGAGCGCCGTCGAGTGGTTCCTCAACGACGACGCCCGGAAGCGCTCGAGCGCGCTCATCCGCGTGGCGCTGAACCCCGCGCTGCGGGGGGCGCTCGCCAAGGCGTCAACCGAAGCCAAGCCGGGCGCCGATCTGCGCGAGAAGGCGCGTGTCGCGCTGCGCAGCGCCGTCGACGACGTGCCCGCGGATCTCAAGTTCGATCACGTGTGGGCCGTCGACTCGGGCGGCCGGGTGATCGCGTCGGTGGGCTTCGAGCACCGCGACGACTGGGAGCTCGGCGGCTACCCCGTCGTCGCCGACGCCCTCCACGGCTGGATCCGCGACGACGCGTGGGTCTGGAAGGGCCGCATCCTGCGCGTCGTGGCGCGCCCCGTCGAGCAGGACGTCAACGGCGAGCCGGTCGGCGCCGTGATCGGCGCCAAGATCATCGACGACGGCTTCGCCCGCGCGGTCACGAAGCGCACCGGCGCCGCCGTCGGCTTCTACGCCGAGGGGTCGCGCGTCGCGTCCGGCGCGCCCGAGGGGTTCGACAAGTCGAACCTCGATCAGATCACGCAGGACCTGAAGCGGCTCGATGACAACAAGGATTACCTCGAGAAGGGCCGCTCGGAGGTCCGCGTCATCGGCGAGCACCTCGGCGTGGTCTACGCGCGGCTGCCCGGCGAGGCGTGGGAGCTCGGCGCCGGCTACGCGGTCGGCCGCCTCGCGGCGTCGGTCGACTCGCCGCTCGACTTCCTCGACAAGGCGAACAACGACGACAAGTCCGCGGTGCCCACGGTGATGATCCTGCTCGCGGTCCTGGTCGTGGCCGCGCTCGGGCTCGGCTTCTCCTTCCTGGAGCACACGCGGCCGCTCCAGGTCTTCCGCAACGAGGCGGCGCGCTTCGCCAAGGGCGAGGTCGACGTGCTGGCGCCGAGCCGGTTCCGCGGCGCCTACCGGAAGATCGCGGCCGACATCAACGACGGCGTCGAGAAGGTGGCCGTGAAGGGCGGGGCGCCCCGCAAGGCCGCCGACCTGGAGCAGGTGCTCGGCCCGATCCCGTCGCAGCCGGCGATGAGCGCGTTCTCGGTGCCCCTCGGCCCCGGCGAGCCGCGCCCCGAGTCGCGCCCGTCCTTCCCGAAGCCCATGCTGAGCCCGCGCGGCCCGACGCGGCGGCCGGGCGCGCAGCCGGTCAGCGGGGCGCCGTCGGCGCGTGATGCCGAGGAGCCGCTCGAGGCGATCGAGGAGGTCTCGGACGCCGGGGGCGCGATCTCCTCCCAGGACGCCGCGTCCGCTCCCGGGCGCCCGCCGCCGCGGCGTCCGCCGCCCCCGCCCCCGCCCAAGGCGCCGGGGGCGCCGGGGGCGCCGGCCGCTCCGGCGGCGCTGGCCGCTCCGGCGGCGCTGGCCGCTCCGGCGGCGCCGGCCGCTCCGGCGGCGCCGGCCGCTCCGGCGGCGCCGGCCGCGCCGGCCGCTCCGGCGGTTCCGGCCGCTCCGGCGGTTCCGGCTCCTCACGCCGACGCCGCGAGCGCCCATCCCGCGCAGCAGAACGGCGCGCCGGACGCGGACGAGCTCGCCGAGTGGAACGCCGTGTACGACGAGTTCGTGTCGGTCAAGCAGCAGTGCGGCGAGCCCACGAACGCCCTGACCTTCGAGAAGTTCAAGGGGACGCTGCAGCGCAACAAGGACGCGCTCGTGGCGCGCCACAAATGCGCGCGGGTGCGCTTCACGGTCTACGTGAAGGACGGCAAGGCCGCGCTCAAGGCGTCGCCGGTGAAGTGAGCCGCCCGGCCGGCGGCGGGGGGACGTGACATCATGAAACGAGGAGCTGCCGGCGCCGCGGGCGTCGCGTTCGCCGCGATGACGACGGTCGCCGGCGCCGCGCGCGCGTCGTCGGGGATGGACTCACCCGAGATCGGCGTGCTCCAGCTCGGCCGCGGCGGCGCGTGGGTCGCGCGGGCGGACGACCCGCTCGCGGCGTACTTCAACCCGGCGGGGCTCGCCGCGCAGCGGAGCGGCGCGCACGCCGGCGTCCACCTCATGCACCTCTCGCAGTGCTTCACGCGCCTCGGCCCCGACGGCCGGCCCGTCCCGCCGAGCGTCACGTCGCCGATCCCGGCGCCCGGCAGCGAGGGGGGCCCCGACCCGGAGGTGTGCGCCGCCGGCGGCGTCTTCCCGAACCCGCAGGTCGCCGCGACCTTCCGCGTGAGCGACACGCTCGCCGTCGGCGTCGCGGTGCTCGGGCCGCACGGCGTCGGCGAGCGGGCGTGGCCCGAGTCGATCCCGTACACGCACCCGACCTTCGGCGACAGGACGCAGCCCTCGCCGCAGCGCTACCTGCTCACGTCGCTCGACGCGCTGATCGTGCTGCCGACGCTCTCGGTCGGCTTCACGCCCGCGGAGGGGGTCTCGCTCGGCGCCGGGTTCATCTGGGGCGCGGCGGCCATCGATTTCGTCAACTTCAGCGAGGCGACCGTGTCCGCGGGGGGCGACGACTTCAACGCGCACCGCGATCTGCGCACGCGCGTGAAGGCGGCCGATCTCTTCATCCCCGGCCTCGTCCTCGGCGCGCGGTGGGCCGCGACGGATCACCTCGACGTGGGCGCGTGGTTCAAGTGGCAGGACGCCGTGCGCGCGAGGACCGACCTCCGCATCGAGTCCCGCTACTGGACGCCGGCCGGCACCAGGAACGAGGATCCGTGCGGGGACGAGCCGCCGGGGTGCAACGTCACCGACGAGGAGAACGCGGGCGAGCTCAGGCTGCAGATCCCCATGGAGGCGAAGCTCGGCCTCCGCTACCACCGGCCGCGCGCGGGCGTCGCGCGCGCCGCCGAGCCCCGCGTCCGCGACCCCCTGGCCGACGATCTCTTCGATCTGGAGCTCGACTTCACCTGGGCCAACAACAGCGCCGTCGACGCCATCGAGGTCCGGTTCCGCGAGGGCATTCCGGTGCGCGGCACGGTCGTGGGCCTCGTGCCCCCCAACGCCGACGTGCCGCATCGCTGGAAGGACGTCATGGGCGTCCGCCTCGGCGGCGATTTCGTCGCGCTCCGGGATCTCCTGGCCCTGCGGGCGGGCGGCTTCTTCGAGACGAAGGGGCAGGACGACGCGGACCTGAACCTCGACTTCCACCTCGGCTACCGCGTCGGCGTCGGGGGCGGCGTGACGGTGCGCGTCGGCCCGGTCGATGTTTCGGCGGCGTTCCAGCACACGTTCTTCGGCGCGCTGGACAATGGCGGCAGGGGGAACATCAAGGCCGTCTCCGGCGCCGCGACGGCCGGCTACCGCAGCCTCCAGAGCGTGAACGGCGGTCGGTTCGAGAGCAGCCTGAACGAGTTCGGTCTGAGCGGAACGATGCGCTTCTGAGCGGGCGGCCGCTGCCTCACCACCGCGGGGCGGTCGACGCGGAACGCGGTCGCGCCTATAAGAACGCTCCATCATGAGCGAATCGAACGTCCGCAACCTGATCATCATCGGCTCCGGTCCCGCGGGGCTCACCGCCGCCATCTACGCGGCGCGCGCCAACCTCAAGCCGCTCCTCATCGAGGGCTTCAGCGCCGGCGGACTGATCCCGGGCGGCCAGCTCATGTTCACGACGGATGTCGAGAATTACCCGGGCTTCCCCGAGAAGATCACCGGGCAGGAGCTGATGCAGCGTTTTCGCGATCAGGCGGCGCATCAGGGCACGGAGATCGTGACGGCGGACGTGACGAAGGTGGATCTCACGGTCCACCCGTTCAAGCTGTGGGTGGAGGACACGCTCTACCTGGCGAAGTCGGTGGTCATCGCGACGGGCGCGCGCGCCAACTACCTCGGTCTGGAGAGCGAGGAGAAGCTCAAGAACAAGGGGGTCAGCGCCTGCGCGGTCTGCGACGGCGCGCTCTACCGCGGCCAGGACGTCGTGGTCATCGGCGGCGGCGACACGGCGATGGAGGAGGCCTCGTACCTGTCCGGGCTCTGCAGCAGCGTCACGCTGGTGCACCGCCGCGACGAGTTCCGCGCGTCGAAGGCGATGGTCCAGCGCGTGCTCGAGAACCCGAAGATCAAGATCCTCTACAGCCACGTCGTGGAGGAGGTGCTCGACGTGAAGGCCGACATGGTCACGGGCGTCCGCGTGAAGAACCTGAAGACGGGCGACAGCCACCTCGTGCCGGCGGCGGCCATGTTCGTCGCGATCGGGCACACGCCGATGACGGAGCTCTTCACCGGCCAGCTCGAGACGCACCCGAACGGCTACCTCAAGACGGTGCCGGGCTCGACGCGCACGAACATCCCGGGGGTCTTCGCCGCGGGCGACGTGCAGGACTGGAACTACCGCCAGGCCGTGACGGCCGCCGGCACGGGCTGCATGGCCGCGCTCGACGCGGAGCGCTGGCTCGCGCAGCAGGGCGGCCACTGAGGAACGGGCGGCGATGGTCGAAGCGCTGCGCGAAGAGCTCGCGGATCTGACCGCATCGGTCCGGGCGTTCCTCGAATGGCACGCGGCGGCCGGCGCGGAGGGCCTGCCGGGGCACCCCTCGGCGCTGCACGAGGTGCAGGGCGGGTCCTCGTCCGAGAGCGGCGCGGCGCCGCGGCGGGCGGGCTTCGCGGGGCTGCACGCTCCCGCGCCGTCGCGCGGCGGGGCCCCGGCGGGCGCCTTCACGCCGCCGCCGGAGCAGCGCGGCGCCCCGGCGGGCGCCTTCGCCACGCCGCCGTCGCGCGGCGGCGCCCCGGCGGGCGCCTTCACGCCGCCGCCGGAGCAGCGCGGCGCCCCGGCGCAGGGGGCGCGGTCGCCGGTGCAGGCGCCTCGTGGTCCGGAGCCGCCCTCCCCCCTCGCCGCGAGCGCCGCCTCTGCGCCGCGGGCCGATGCGGCGGCGCGCGCGCTCGCATCGCAGCCGGACACGCTGGAGGAGCGCGCCGCGCGGCTCTCGCTCATCGCGGAGGAGGTCCGCTCCTGCCAGAAGTGCCCGCTCCACGCGGGGCGCACCCACACCGTGTTCGCGCGCGGCAACCCGCGCTCCGAGATCGTGTTCGTCGGCGAGGGCCCCGGGGCGGAAGAGGACCTGCAAGGAGAGCCGTTCGTCGGCCCGGCGGGGCAGCTGCTCGATCGGATGATCGCCGCGATGGGGTACCAGCGCGACGAGGTCTACATCTGCAACATCGTGAAGTGCCGGCCGCCGAAGAACCGGAAGCCGGAGCCGGCCGAGATGGCGGCCTGCAGCCCCTACCTCGCCGCGCAGCTCGCGGTGCTCAAGCCCAGGGTGATCGTCGCACTCGGCGCCACCGCGGTGCAGGGGCTGATCGGCACGACCGAGGGGATCACGAAGCTCCGCGGCACGTGGAAGCTCTACAAGGGCGCGATCCCGATCATGCCCACGTTCCATCCGGCCTACCTGCTGCGCCAGCCGGGCGCGAAGCGAGAGGTCTGGAGCGACCTGAAAGAGGTGATGCGCCACCTCGGCAAGAGCGCGCCCGACCGAGGCTGACGTGGCCGCGCGCGCTTCCGGGCGCCTCGCCGATCAGGCCGACGCCGCGGGCCGCGCCGACGCCGCAAGCCGCGCCGACGCCGCAAGCCGCGCCGACGCCGCAAGCCGCGCCGACGCCACGGGCCGCGCCGACGCCACGGGCCGCGCCGAGGCCGCTTCGTCCGGCGCGCCGAGGCCGGCCGGGCCGTCGCGGCTCTGGGCCGTCCGCTGCGCCCTTGCGTTCCTCGGCGCCCTGCCCTTCTGCCTTCCGCTCGCGCGGAGCCGCCTGCCGCTCGGAGAGCTCGGCGTCGCGCTCGATCGCTTCTTCGCGCCGATGTGCCACCGCATGCCCGAGCGGACCCTCGCGCTGGAGGGCGTGCTGATGCCGGTCTGCAGCCGGTGCGCCGGCATCTTCGCCGGGGTCGCGGCCGGCGCCGCGCTCGCCTGGCCTCGCCTGCCGATGACGGCGTGGCGCCCGCTCCTCGTCGCGATCAGCGCGCTGATGGTGCTCGACGTGGTGACGCAGGATCTCGGGCTGCACCCGGTCTGGCATCCGACCCGCCTCGCCACCGGGCTGGCGTTCGGTTACGCCCTGACGACGGCCTTCGTCACGCAGCTCGCGCGCCGGCCGGCCTGAGCGCTACTTCCGGCCGCCCAGAGCCCTGCACTCGTGGACGGGGCCCTTCGTGGCATGGCGAACGCATTCGCTGTACGCCGCGACGCCGTCCTTCCACTTGCCCGTGTCCTGGAGCGCCGAGCCCAGATAGAGGTAGGGCAGCGCGTCGGTCGGATCGGCCGCGATGGCCTTGCGCGACACCTCGATCGCGTCCTTGAACCTGCCCCTGTTGAGCAAGCTCAACGCTTCCTTCTTCAGCCGTCGCGCATCCTCGGGGTTGACCGCGGGCACCTCGGCCGCCTCCGCTGCGGCCTTCTCCGCCGCAGCAGCCGCCTCCGCTGCGGCCTTCTCCGTGGCCGCCTGCTCCGCCGCGGCTTTCTCCGCGGCCGCCTGCTCCGCCGCGGCCTGCTCCGCCGCGGCCGTCGTCGCCGCCGGGGCAGGAGCGGCCTGCGCGAGCGCGGGCTGGACCTGCGCGGGCGCCTTGTCACGTGCGGACAGAGGACTCCCCGGCACAGCCGAGAGCTCCGCGTCCACGGGCGCAGGCGTCGGAGCCGGCATGGCCACCCAGGCCGTGGCCGGCGGCGGGGACGGCTTGGTCGAGAACACCGCCTTGGCGACCACCGCGACGGAGATCACCCCGGCGAGCCCCGCGACCGCCGCGACGATCTGGCGGAGGCGCGCCCGACGGGCGAGGGTCGCGGGCGACAGCTGCTCGACCACCACGAGGCGCTCCTCGGCGTGCCCGTCGCGATCGCCGCCCCCGTCGATGAACGGCGGCACGGAGTCGTCCTCGCGCTGAAAAAACGCCGCCGTCGGCGAGGAAGGATCGAGCGGGTCGAGCGCGTCCGACTCGGGCTCAGGCGCCGCTGCGGCGAGCTCGGGCGCGAGGACATCCGGCGGATCTTCGCGGCCGGGGCGCTCGATCGCGATCGGGTCGGCCGCGCGTGCCTTGGCCGGCATCGGCACGTCGAGCGCACCGACCGGCCCCGCCGCCTTCGCGGCGATCGGCGCGGCAGGCGCCTCCGCGACCGGCAGCGCAGCGGGCCCCGCGTCCTCCGCGAAGGCCGCGCGCGCCGGCGCCACGGCCTGCTGCGCCGCCGCCTCGGCGCTGGCCTGCTGCGCCGCCGCCTCGGCGCTGGCTTGCTGCGCCGCCGCCTCGGCGCTGGCCTGCTGCGCCGCTGCCTCGGCGCTGGCTTGCTGCGCCGCCGCCTCGACAGCGACGTCCGGGCCGCTCGCAGCCGGTCGCGCGGAGGTCTCGGCCGCGAGGGCCGGGGCCTCGGGAGCCGTCGACCCACGGGGCCGGGAGGCCCGGGGACGGAGACTCCGGCCCCTGTTGCTCGCGCGAACCGATGCAAGAAGTCGCTTCGACATGTCCCAACCATCCTCCCGTGGTCGTCAGGTCCCCGATGGCGCAGGGGATCGGCAGCTCGCCGTATTCATGATCCAGGCCGGCGCCCTCGGCGAGCGGCCGCGCGCGCATTTCCGTGGGGTCCCGGCGAGGACCCTGTGCCGGATCGTGCCGCATCGCCCCGGCCGGCCATGTCCGTGCAACGCGCCGGGACACGGCGTCGTGTCCTGCTGGAAATTGCCAGCGGCTCCCCGGCGCTCGTGGGCCGAGTGGGCCGGGCGCGCCGGGCGCGTCCTCGCGGCGCGCGCCCCGGTCGAGGCGGCGCTCCGGACAGAGCCGCCGGCGCGGCCCATGTCAGCCCCCACCGAGCTGCACCGGCCTCCCGGCGACCGGGGCGACGCGGAGCAGGACGAGCGTGTCGAGCTTCTTCTTCTTGTCCGACGCGAGGACGGTGCCCGCGAGGTTGTGCGCCATCTCCCAGGGCACCTCGTCGTCGGCCGAGAAGAACGCCACCGACGCCTTGCACGCGGCGATGTCCCTCGAGAGCTGCTCGCCGGTGTTCGAGAGATCCGGGCCCGCGAGCCCCTTGCGCTGGCGCTTGCCCATGCCGCCGCCGAACGGCCAGATCGCCGTCGCGAGGTCCTTCAGCACCATCGTGCTGACGGCGCACGCCGGGGGCTTCGAGACGCTCCCCTCCGGGACCACCGTGATCTCCTTCGGGAGGTCGTCGCGCCCGTCGGTCTTGATCGTGACCTTCGGCGCGCCGGCCGCGCCGAGCTCCGTCACGACGGCCGCGACCGCGCTCACCTTCGCCTTCTTCTCGGCGAGCAGCGTGACCGGCTTGCCGTCGATCGGCAGCGCGCGGATCACCTTCGCGAGCCTCTCCGCCCCGTCCTTCTGCGCCAGGTTCACCCGCTGGCCCCCGAGGTAAGGGCCCATCGAGTCGACGAGCAGCTCCGGCATCCCCTTCGGCTTCGGCGGCGCGGCGGGCGCCTGCTGCGCGGCCGGGGCCGATGCGGCGGCGGGGCCGGCCTCGGGAGGCTTCGGCGCGCTCTCGCACGCCGCCGCGACCAGGATCGCGCCGGCGGCGACGACGAGGCGTGGCAAGGCGCTGGACCGGAGGGCAAAGGCTCGCATGGCGTGGCAGTGTAACCAACCGGCCTGGCTCCGCGCACCTCTGCTGTGCGAGAGTCGGCGCGATGACCTCGCCGCTCGTCGAACGCCTCGCGCAGCTCGGATCGTCTGCCCGGATCGCCATCCACGACGACCGGGGGCCGCTCTCCTTCGCGGAGCTCATGGACCGAGCCCTCCGCGTCCGCGGCGCGCTGCTCGCCGCGGGCGCGCGGCGCGGCGCGGACGGGCGCGCGGCCCCGCGATCGCTCGACGGCGAGCGGATCGCCCTGCTCGTCTCGCCCGGCGCCTCGTGGGTCTCGGCCTTCCTCGGCGTCCTCCTCGCCGGCGGGATCGCGCTGCCGCTCTCGCCCCTGTACCCGCCGGCGGAGCTCGCGTGGCTCGCGGGCGACGCGGGCGTCGAGCGCGTCCTCGTCTCCGATGACCTCGCCGCGGTGGCCGCCCCGATCGCGGGCGGCCGCGCCGTGCTCCGCGTGGAGGACGTCGAGCGCGCGGCCCCGGGGCCCCTGTCGGCGACGTCCGACCTCGCCGCCGACGATCCGGCGCTGCTGCTCTACACGAGCGGCACGACCGGCAAGCCGAAGGGGGCGCTGCTCACGCACCGCAACCTGGCCGTGCAGGCGGAGCTGCTCCGCGCGGCCTGGGGCTTCTCGGAGCAGGACGTCTTGCTGCACGCGCTGCCGCTGCACCACCTCCACGGGGTCTCCATCGCCCTCTTGACGTCGCTGCTCGCGGGCGGCGCGACGCGCATGCTCCCGCGCTTCGACGCCCAGCGGGTCGCCGCCGAGATCGCCCGCGGCGCCGCCACGGCGATCATGGCGGTGCCGACCATGTACCAGCGGCTGTTCGAGCAGGTCGACCGCGGCGGCGCGCCCGGGTTCGCCGCGGGGGCGCGGGCGCTCCGGCTCGCGACGAGCGGCTCCGCCGCGCTGCCGGTGACGCTGGCCGAGCGCTGGCGCGACCTCACGGGCGCGATCCCGCTCGAGCGCTTCGGGATGACCGAGATCGGCGTCGGCCTGAGCAACCCGCTCGATCCCGGCGCGCGGCGGCCCGGCTGGGTCGGGTTCCCGCTGCCGACCGTCGAGGCCCGCATCACGGACGACGCGGGCAACGCGTGGGCGCCGGGCGATGGAGGCGGCGCCGCCGCGCCGGGCGATGGCGCCGCGCCGGGCAGCGCCGCCGCGCCGGGCGGCGCCGCCGCGGTCGCGCGCGGCGAGCTCTGGATCCGTGGACCGAGCGTCTTCAAGGGGTACCTGGGGCGCGAGGACGCCACCCGGGCGGCGTTCCAGGATGGGTGGTTCCGCACCGGCGACGTCGCGGAGCGCTCCGGCGACGGGCGCTTCCGGCTGCTCGGGCGGACCTCGGTCGATATCCTGAAGAGCGGCGGCTACAAGCTGTCCGCCCTCGAGATCGAGGAGGCGCTGCGCGAGCACGGCGCGATCGCCGAGGTCGCGGTGGTCGGCGTCCCGGACGAGGCGTGGGGCGAGCGCGTCGTGGCGGTCGTCGTCGCCGCGCCGGGGCGCGAGGCCGAGTGCGCGACCGGGCCGCTCCGCGCCTGGGCCCGGGAGCGGCTCGCCCCGTACAAGATCCCGCGGGATGCGGTCGTCGTCCCGGGCCTGCCGCGCAACGCGATGGGCAAGGTCGTCAAGCCGGAGCTCGTGAAGGCGATCGCCGAGGGGAGGCTCGCCGGCCGGTGAACGCGGCTTGACCGAGGCGCGCCGCTCCGGCCTACTCGCGGCAATGCAGACCGGCGCCCCCATGATCCCGTCCGCGTACGGCGGCCTCGCCGTCCAGCCCTTCGCGCATCGCACGTACACCATCACGCGGCCCTTCTGGTCTCTCCTCGGCCGCAAGTTCCATGTCCACGCGCCGGACGGCTCCCTGGTGTGCTTCGTCAAGCACCCGCTGCTCAAGCTGCGCCAGGAGTTCACCCTGTTCGCCGACGAGTCGGAGACCCAGCCGCTGCTCACGATCCGGGCGCGGCAGGTCGTCGCGCTGAACCGGTGTCTGGACGTCTTCGACGCGCGCACGGGCGAGCGGGTCGGCACCATCCGCTCGAGGGGGCTCAAGTCGATCGTCCGTGACACGTGGGACATCCTCGACCCCGACGACCAGCCGGTCGGCCTGATGCAGGAGGACGGCGCCGCGATGCTCCGCCGCCTGTTCCCGCTCCTCATCGGCAAGTGGCACATCGAGCTCCACGGGCAGGAGGTCGCGAAGGTGACCCAGGTGTTCCGGTTCTTCGTCAAGGAGTTCACGCTCGATCTGTCGATGAACCAGGGGCGCATGGACGCGCGGTTCGCCATCGCCTGCGCGCTGCTGGCGCTCATGGCCGAGACCGCGCGCGAGTCGCGCTGAGCCCGGCGGCGGCCGAGCGCTCAGGGCCGAGGCGCGCTCGCTCGCCGAAACTTGGCCCGTTTGCCCGAGCTCTGCGAGGTTGCCGCGCGATGCGCCTCGATTCTGTCTCGCGCCTCGACACCGCGTCCGAGGAGGGCCGCCTGCCGCCCCCCCCCGTGCCCCCGTCCGGCATGGCCCGCTTTGCCCCGAGCGGGCCGGGCCACGACGCCGAGCGCGAGCTCAGGGCGCGGCGCTACCTCTGGGCAAGCGCCCCGAAAGCGGCGCCGGCCGGGCAGCTCCGCGCCGTCCTCGACGAGGCCGTCGAGCTCGCGCTGGCGATGCGCGGGGCGCTGCCGCCGCGGGTGGAGATCGGCGCCGCGCTCGAGGCGGTGATCGCCGACCAGGTCTTCCGCGCCCGGGCGCTCGGCGCCGCGGGCCTCGCCGTCGCGCTGCCGAGGCTCTCGTGCGGGCCGCGGGGCGTGCTCCACCCCGACGACAGCGCGACGCTCCTGGCCTGGCTGGGCGCGTCGCGCGAGGCGCCCGTCGCGGTCCTCTTCGACGAGGTCGACCGGTTCGCGCTGGTGCTCGCGCCGGTGCCGCTCTCGGAGCTCCTCGACAGGGACGCGCCCGAGGCGCACAGCGCCGTGTCCCCGCGCGCGCCGGCGGGCAGCGCGGCCGCGCAGGAGCCGGAGCGCGCCGTCGGCCCGGCGCGGACGCCGCAGCCGGACGCCGCAGCGCCGGCCGTGAAAGAGGCGCCCCCGGCCGGAGCGGCAACGCCCGAGCGGGCCGCGGCAACCGAGCAGGCTGCGGCGCCCGAGCGGGCCGCGGCGACCGAGCGGGCCGCGGCGACCGCCCCGTCGGAGCCGCCTGCGCCGCCCGTGTCCGGCGACGGGCGAACCGACGGGAGGCCGCGCGGCGTGCTGCCGCCCCGCTCGTCGAAGATCCGCCGGCCCGAAGCGCCGGCCGTCTTCTCGACCGCGGGGAGATCCACGGCGCCGGCGCCCGGGGAGAGGACCATGGCGTCGGCGCTCGGGGAGAAGGCCGCGGCGCTGACCCCGGAGGCCGGCACGCCGCCCGCCGCGGGCGAGACGATCGCGGCGACCCCGGCCAGCGCGGATCCCGGCGCCTCCCCCGCGGACCGCGGCGCGGGGGCGACCCTCCGGCCCCCGCGCGGCGCGCACGAGCCCGCGCGCGCCGCGCAGGAGCCCGTACCTGTCGCGCCGCCCGCGCCCGCCGCCGGGGCCACGCCCGTCGCAGAGATCGGGCCGACGGAGGCCGCGGCGCAGCCGCCGGCGCGGCGGGAGCGGAAGGCGCCGCCGCGCAACCGGATCCTCGGCGCGGCCGAGTGGCGCGCGCTCGCCGTCGAGCTCGACAACGCCCGCGGCCCGAAGCCGGTCCGGGTCATCGAGCAGCTCTTCGCGACCCATTACACGCCGCTGCTCGGCGCGACGCTCGCGGGAGAGGCCGACGCGGCCGTGCGCAACGTCGTCGAGGGCTGGAGGACCAGCTTCGAGCACAGCTACCGGGAGGCGTTCTCGGCGCTGCGCGTGACCGGCAAGCGGCCGCCCATGGTGTTCGATGCCCCGGACATCGCCGCCCGCATCGGCCGGCTCAACGGGGCGCGCGCGGTGAAGCTCCTGCTCGTGGACGCCATGCGCTTCGATCTCGGGGAGCGGGTCGCCGCGCACCTCAAGGAGATCATGACGGACCGGGCGATCCTGGTGGAGCGCTCGCTCCTCTGGGCGGCGCTGCCGCCCACGACGACGGCGCAGCTCTCGCTGCTCGCCCGCGGGGCGGACGGGCTCCGCGAGGCGATGCCACAGGCCGAGGCGGAGCCGGCCATCGCCCGCGGGCGCGCCGTGGCGACGCTGCGGCGCGAGCGGGTCGGGTCGCGCGAGCTGATGAAGCTCGACCTGGTCGAGGCGCGCCTGCGCGCCGCGGGGCCGCCGTTCGCGGAGCGCATCGAGGCCATCGCGGAGGAGGTCGCCGACGTGGTCGCGCGGTTCATGGAGAGCCTGCCGCCGCGGACCCTCCTGCTCGTGTTCGGCGACCACGGGTTCCGCATGGCGCCCATGGGCGACGGCAGCGCGACCGGCCCGGCGTCGCAGGGGGGAGGCTCCCCGGAAGAGGTGCTCGTCCCGGCGCAGGCGTGGCTCGTCGGCGGCGTGCACTGAGCGGCCCGCGGGGCGTCAGGGCGGCGCGGCGGACGAGCCCGGCGGCGCGTCGATGCGCTGCGGGGCGCCCTCGGCGGCGCCGGCGGCGGCGAGCTTCCAGAGGGCGGCGCGCGCCCAGGCCACCTGGGGCGCCAGCTCCACGAGGGCGTTCGGGGTGCCGTCGTCCTCGACCCCGAGGAAGATCTGGCCGCCGAGCGCGTTGGCGAAGGCCGCGATCGTCTCGGCGAGATCCTTCGGCGCCTTGCCAGGGGACTCGATCCGCTCGAGCTCGGTCACCGAGTCCTCGCCGAGCCGCAGCCTCTTCTCGACCGGTTCGGAGGTCACGGCGCGATGCTAGCGCGCTGCCTTCGCCGGAGGTACACGGCCGCTCGCGCCGTCCGTGGCGAACGGCCCCGTCACGGCGCCGTTCGGTACGGCCCCCCCGCCCCCTCGCCCCGCGGCCGCGGGCGGAGGAGGTTCGCGAGCCGGGTCGCGACGAGCGCCCCGGCGCCGATCAGCACGACGACGCCGTGGAGCGCGCCCCCCACGAACGGGATCGCGCCCAGGAGGAGGAGGCCGAGGCAGCCGATCGCGAGGTGAACGTAGGGGTTCCTCGTGCGATGGCCGGCGAGCGCTGCCCCGGCGGTCTCGAGCACCGCGCAGCCGCCCACGGCCGCGGCGATGAAGGCGAGCAGGAGGCCGATCACCGCGAACGGCACGCCGATCAGCGTGACGCAGAGGGCGACGGCGAGCGCGAGGGCGCCGAGGGCGCCCACCACGCCGAGCGCGAAGCTCCGCATCGGCCGGGCGGCGATCTCGACCTTGAGCACCTCCATGCGCCGCGGCCAGAGCGCCAGCATCACCGCGCCGAGCGCGAACAGGAGCGCCGTGCGCGTCATCGCGCCGCCGGCCCTGCGCGCGAGCGAGGCGCCCGTCGCTTCCGGCTCCCCGTCGTCCCCCCTCAGGGTGATCTCGTTGTTCACGTCGCCCCGGATGAGCGCGCGCTCGCCCCGGCGGAGCGGGCCGCCGACGACATCGACGTCGCCGTCGACGCGCGCCCCGTCGGCCACCGTGAGCGGCCCGCCCACGGTCGACACGTCGCCGCGCACCCGCGCGCCCTCGTGGATGTGCGTGGAGCCGCCCATCACGTCGATGTCACCGGTGACGGTGCCCCAGACGTCGAGCGAGCCGCCGACCACCGACACGTCGTGGACGACCTCGCCCCGCTCGATGCGCAGGCTGCCGCCGGTCACGAAGCGATCCCGGCCGCGCCGCCTGGGCGCGTCCTGCTCCGCCGCGGCGTCGTCGGGCGACGCCGCGGGCGCGGCCGCCTGCGGCGGCTCGGGCGCGGCGGGCGGCTCGGGCGCGGCGGGCGGCTCGGGCGCGGCGGGCGGCTCGGGCGCGGCGGGCAGCGCCGGCAGCGCGGGCAGCGCGGGCGCGGACCGCTGCGCCCTGTCCGACGGCGCGATCGCGATGAGGTCGCCGTCGCGGGTCGCGACGTAGTCCCCGTCCGCGAGCAGGAGCTCGAGCACCCTGTCCGCCGGCTGGTCCTGGACGCGCAGATCGACGGGATCGCCGGGCGGCACGTTGTTGAGCACGAGGCTCCATCCGGCCTCCTGCGCCAGGCGCTTGATGGCCTCGTTGCGCGGCGCGCGGCTCACGTCGAGGCTCACCTCCGGCTCGGCCGCCGGCCAGACGCCCTCGCGGGACACCTCGGCCCTGGCCGCGCCGCTCACCGAGAGCCCGAGCGCGGCGACGAGCAGCGCGGCGGCGCGCCGCGAGGACAACACACGGGTCGAGACCGAGACGAAGCGCATCAAATCCCTCCTTTCAACGAGAGCTCATTTCCCCTGCCCCACGCGACACCCAGCCCGACGACCACGAGCAGCGCCGCCGAGAGCCACGGCAGCGCCGTGAGCCCCCCGGAGAGCGCCCCGTTCCCGGCGATGGCGCACCCCGTCTGCACCACGACCGAGCAGGCGCGCCAGAGCCTGTCCCAGCTCTCCTCCAGGCCGGAGGCCCCGGCCGCGAGCGCCGGCGCCGCGCCGAGCGCCGAGAGCGCGAGGGCGGCGACGAGCGCCGCGATCGGCAGCGGCTGGCGCGGCGCCGCGGGCTCCGGCGCTCCCTGCGCGCCCGGCGCGGCCTGCTCGCGCGGCGCCGCGGGCTCCGGCGCTCCCTGCGCGCCCGACGCGGCCTGCTCGCGCGGCGCCGCGGGCTCCGGCGCTGCCTGCGCGCCCGGCGCGGCCTGCTCGCGCAGCGCCTCCCCCACGCGGAGCGACAGCAGCGCCGCCCGGCCGAGCGCCGAGGCGCAGGGCAGGCAACGCGCGGCGTGCGCGAGCGCCCCCTCCGGCAAGAGGGCCTCCTCGCCGTCGCCGAGCGCGCCGAGCGCGATCTCGGTCAGGTGGCCGTCGGGCTGCCACACGAGATCCTGCGAGAGCTTGTCGTCGTCGAGCATCGATCCCTCACTCCCCGAGCGCCTCGGCCAGACAGCGTCTGCCGCGCGCGATCCACGTCGCCACCGTGCCGAGCGGGACGCCGAGGCGGCGCGATATCTGCTGGTAGTCGAGCCCTTCCACGTGAAATGCCAGGAGCGCGCGGCGCTGGGGCTCGGCCAGCTTCTGCAGGGCGACGTCGATGCGGCGCGCGCGCTCGCGCTGAGCGGCGCGCTCCTCCGGGCCCGGCGCCGGGTCCTCCACCGCCTCGAGGATCTCCCCCTGCCCCCCGGCGCCCCCCGGAGGGAGCGCCTCGGCGCGCCGCGTGCGGCGGCGCCGGCGCAGCACGTCCAGCGCCACGTGGCGCGCGATCCCGAGCACCCAGGGGCGCAGCGGCTCGCCGTCGCGGAGGCGGCCGCGCCCCTCGAAGGCGCGCGTGAGCGCCTCGTGGGTGCAGTCCTCGACGTCCGGGTGGTCGGCGCGCTCGCCGAGCACGCAGGCGATCGCCGCGCGGACCACGGGCCGCAGGGCGGCGGCCTCGTCGAGCGAGGCCCCCACCGCGGCGATCGACGCCGCCGGCAGCCCGTCGGGCGCCTGCGGAGAGGGCAGCGTGGCGGCTGGATTCATCCTGGACCCAGACACTTCGCGCGAGCCCTCCCCGAAATTTCACGCGCCGAGCCGCGACATCCGGCGGTTCAGGAAATCACGGGGCGCCGGGCGGGGCCAGCGCCGAGGGCCAGCCCGTGAGGCCCGTGCGCGCGCTACCGATCGGTCGGCGGAGAGAGGAACGCGTCTGTCGGGGGCGACAGGAACGCCGTGAGCTCCGGGAGGACGGAATCCGGGTCCTCCAGGTGGAGCGCGTGCCCGAGCGGCACGACGCGCAGCGTGGCGCGGGGGATCGCGGCGGCCGCGGCGATGCCGAGCGGCGCCGGGAACACGTCGTCGCGATCGCCCCAGAGCACGAGCGTCTCGGCGTCGATCTCGCCGAGCCGCGGGAGGCGATGGGGCACGGGGCCGAGGGCCGGGAAGAGCGCGTTGAACGCGGCGACGGGCGCGACCCGGCCGTCGGGCACGGCGCCGAGCTCGCGGTGCAGGGCGGCGACGCGCTCGCCGAGCGGGGTCGGCCGCGGGGGGCGGAGGCGGCGGAAGAGCGCGGCGCCGAGCAGGCGGATCAGGCGCTCGGGCGGGGCGCGGAAGTAGGCGCGGCTCGAGGCGGTCATGACGGGGCCGACGCCCATGGCGCCGATGAGCGCGAGCTTGCGCGGGCGGGCGCGCTTGCGGAGCGCGATCTCCAGCGCGACGAGCGCGCCGAGGGAGTGGCCGACGAGCGCGGCGTCGCCGAGGTCCATCTCGAGGAGGAGCGCCTCGACCGGCTCGACGAAGAAGCGGAGGCCGTCCTCGAACCCCTTGCCCTCGAAGGGGGGCGACGACGCGTGGCCGAAGCCCGGCAGGTCGAGGGCGAGGACGCGATGGCGCCGGGCGAGCCCGGGGAGCAGCGGGAACCAGGTCGTCGCGGCGTTCCCCCGGCCGTGCAGGAGGACGACCGGCGGGCCGCTGCCGCCCTCGAGGTAGCGGAGCGTCGAGGTCAGCGCGGCGCGGCGGTGCGCCGTGAACGGGGGCGCTCCGGCGGTGAGCTCCGCGAGGATGGCGCTCTCGGTCGGCCCCGGTCGGGAGACGACGGCGTGAACGTTCGTCACCAGGCCTGCGTAGCGCGATCGCCCGGCCGCGAGAATGGCGCATCGGCCCAGGCACCCGCCCAGGTCCCGATCTGCCCGGGGCCTCGACGACCAGGCACCCGCCCAGGTCCCGATCTGCCCGGGGCCTCGACGACCAGGCACCCGCCCAGGTCCCGACATGCCCGGGGCCTCGACGACCAGGCACCCGCCCAGGTCCCGACATGCCCGGGGCCTCGACGGCCAGGCCCCCGCCCAGGTCCCGACATGCCCGGGGCCCCGACGACCAGGCCCCCGCCCAGGTCCCGACATGCCCGGGCCCCCGCCGCCCGGACCGCCGGCATGGGCCGGGCCTCGACACGCCGGCGGGCCCGCGCGTCCCGGCCGTCGCGCTCAGTCCCTGCCGTGACCAGGGCCGAGGATCAGCTCCATCTTCGCGACGGGATCGAACCCCTCCACGTGCGGCGGGTGGTGGCACTGCGAGACGCAGCTCTCGGGCGGGGGCGACAGCACGATGAGCCCCTTCTTCTCGGGGTTCTCCGCGTGGAGCGAGCCCGGACCGTGGCACTCCTCGCACTGCACGTTCTGCAGCGAGGCGTTGTGCGTCACCGTGGAGCCCCCCGGCTTTCCGTAGCCGGTCACGTGACAGCTCACGCAGTCCAGGTTGAACTCCTTGAAGTCCTGCTGCAGCGTCGCATAGGCGCGCGCGTGCGCCGTGGCGTCGTAGACCTTGCGCGCCTCGTCGTGGCAGTTCGTGCAGGCGTCGACGCCGAGGTAGCTGGCCTCCCCCTTCGCCGGCGGCTCGGGGACGCGATCCGCGAACGCCTCCTTGTTGTGCGTGTTGACCCGCTTGTAATAGGCCAGGAGCTGGCCGGCAACGTCCTTGTCGGCGCCCAGCTTCTCCCGCACCTCGACCGCGCTGTACCGGAAGAAGCTGCCGCTCACCTCCGTCTTCGCCGCCTCGAGCTTCGCCTTCTCGGCCCGGAGCCGCTCCAGGTCGGCCTTCCGGTCGGCGACGTCCTTCGCCGAGACCGTCCTGTCGCCCTCCCAGCCGTTGATCCGGATCTCGAGCTCCCGGATCCGCGCCGACAGGCTCATCAGCTCCTCCGCCCTCGCCACGCCGCCGGCGTCGGCGAACACCAGCGGGCCGTCGCCGCCGTCGCGCACGAAGAGATCCACCACCGCCACCGATTGCAGGTGGTTCGGCGTCTCCACCACCAGCGTCGACCCGATCATCACCGGCGGCTTCGGGCCGTCGTTGCCGTCCCCGCGCTCGCTCGGCTTGCCCAGCACGAGGACGTGCAGCTCCGGCACGTGATCCGCGAGCCGCAGCGCCTCGCCCCGCGGCAGCGCCGCGAGCCCCACGAGCACCTGCGCGCCCTGCCGCTTCGCCTCCGCGACGCCCGCCTTCATCGCGTCGAGCGCCGGGCCGGCCTTGACCCCCGCCGGGTAGGTGCCGGCGCGCCCCTTCGGATCGCTCACGCCGATGAGGCCCACCTTCACGCCCGGGACCTCGCGCACCACCACGCCCCGGACGCCCTGCGCCCCCTCCAGGTTGCCGCCGAGCAGCGCCGCCCCGCTCTGCTCGCTGTACTTGACGAGCGCCTCGGCGCCGAGCGCCCAGTCGTTCTCGCCAGGGGCCCACGCCGTGAGCCCGATCTCCTTCGCGGCCAGCGCCATCGCCTCGGCCTTCCACGCGTCCTGCGAGGCGCGCTCCGCCTTCACCTCGGGATCCGTGAAGAGCAGCGGCCCCGCGCCGAGCACGAGCCGGCCCGGCGCCTCGTCGCGCTGCGCCTCGATGAGGGCGGCGAGGTGGTCGATGCCGCCGAGCTGATCCTTCGTGCACCCGCACGGCTCCAGCGCGCCGGCCACCGTGCTGAGCGCATAGAGCCGCACGGTCGGCCGGGCCGCGGCCGCGTCCTCCACGGTCGCGGCGCCCTGCGACGGGGGCTTGCACCCCTGGCAAGCGGCCACGCCGCCCGCGGCGGCGATCGCCAGGACCGGAATCAGAAACGCGTATCCCCCTCGCACCCCGCGGAGCAGCGAGCGCATCATGCCCGCCCTATAGCACACGGGCTCGTGCGACCCGGGCCCCCTCTCCACCCCCGGGCCCGCCCGCCGCGGTCAGAAGCTCGTCGGCGCGAACGGCAGGACGGTCTTCAGGTCCGCGTCGTTGAAGCGGAGCTGCAGGCCGACGAAGTAATCCCGGCGATCGCTGTTCAGGATGTCGTCCATGCCGCCCAGCAGCCAGAGCTTGCGGATGAACTCGTACGCGAGCGCGACCCGCCAGCGCGGCGACAGCTCCTCGCCGAAGCCGAACAGGTCCTGCCGGAGCTCGAACCGGTCGTCGAGCAGGTGGAGGTCGAGGCCGAGCCCGCCCGTCGACTCCTTGATGCCGAACCGGCCCGTGAACGGGCCGAGCCGCTTCGCGAACTGGAACGAGAAGCGGAAGGCGTTCGTCGTGATCGTCCGGACCTCCCGGTAGTGCGCGGGCTCGTTCGGGTTGGTCGTGTCGACGTCGATCTGCTGGAAATCCGTCTTGCCGCGCGGGTCGTTCACCAGCTCGACGACGTAGTACTTGTCCTCCGTCGGCTGGAGCCTGAGCTCGACGTAGCTCTTGATGGTGTTCGCCAGGAAGTTGTAGTCGGTCCGGAGCCCGACCACCGTCTGGAACCGGTTGATCCCGCCCACGAGCTCGCCGACGTCCTCGACGACCGTCTCGACCTCGTTGATCAGCGTCTCGTCCCGGGTGAGGCGGCCGAGCGTCCCCTCGCCCCGATCGACCCGGGCGGCGACGTTGTCCGCGTGCTTCAGCGCCGACTCGAGGCTCTCGCTCGCGCGGCCCAGCCGCTCCGCGGCGCTGCGGAGCTCGCCGGGCTTGCCGTCCCGCCCGGGCACCTCGGCCGCGGCCGTCATCGTGCGGATGTCCCGGGTCACCTGCTCGACGTTGCGCAGGATCTCCCGCAGGCGCGGGGCCGACTCCCCCGTGAGCTGGCTGATGTTGTTGATCGTCTGCGTGACGCTCGCGCGGTTCTCGCGGACGGTCTCGTTGAGCTGCTCGGTCACGTCCGCGAGGTTGTCGAGGATCTGCGTGAGCCGCTCCTCCCCGGAGTCGGAGCCGACCGAGTTCCGGAGCGCCTCGGTGACGGCCTTGACGTCCTTGAGGATCTCCGCGACCTGCCCCTGCATCGACTGGACCGTCGGCTCGTCGATGTAATGGAGGATCCGCCCCTCGTCGGGGATGCGCGGCTTGCCCTCGGTGCCCGGCGTGAGCACGACGAACGACTCGCCGATGAGGCTCGTGGCGCGCTTGCCGATGGCCGCGTCCTCGTAGAGCGGGACCTCGGGGCTCATCTTGATGTCGATGCGCGCCTGGCCCTCGTAGAGCGAGATCCTGTCGACGACGCCGACCTGGATGCCCGAGATCATCACGCGCGACTGCGGCGACACGCCGATCGCGTCCGGCAGCGTGGCCCAGACCCGGTAGCCGTTCCCGCCGCCGACGTCGCGCGAGACGAAGCGGTACCCGCCGTAGGCCGCGCCCGCGAGCACGATCGTCATCAAGCCGACCTTCGCGGCCCTGGAGACCTCCGCCATTCTGCGCCACGCCCACGGTACCACGAGGTGACGGCGGGACCGCGCAGCTTTCTCCGCGAGAGGCGCGCCGGCGTGCGGCGCGTGACATGCGGCGGCGCGTGATGCGCGGCGGCGCGACATGCGGCGCGCCCACGCGGCGCACACACGCGGCGTGGGCGCGGCGCACACACGCGGCGTGGGCGCGGCGCACACACGCGGCGTGGGCGCGGCGCACACACGCCGCGTGGGCGCGGCGTGCGGCAGGAAACGGGCGCCGGGTCGGGAAACCTGCTAGCCGGATCGCATGCGGTCGTGGTGGGCCAGAGGGGCATGCTGCGCGGCGCTCGCCGCGGCCGGCACGGCGCTCGCCGCGGCCGGCGCGGCGGCCGCGGACCCGCCGGCGCTCACGTGGGTGAAGGCCACGCGCTCGCCGCAGCCGGCCGCGGCGCTCGCGCCCGAGGTCGCCGCGCTCACGGCGCGCTGCGGGGCCGCGGACGCGGCGCTCGCCGCGGTGGCCCGGCGCAACGTCGAGCGGCAGCTCCAGGGGGGAGAGATCATGCCGCCCGACGAGCTCGCGTTCACGCTGCGCGCCGCGGGCGCGCCGCACGCCTGGCCGCGGGGCTGGTCCATCGCCGGCCAGGGGCTCGGCCCGGCGGAGCTCGGGGCGCGGATCGACGGGTGGCTCTCGGGCTGGCCCACGCTCGGGGTGCGGCGGTGCGGGGTGGCCCACGCGAAGAAGCCCGATGGGACGGTGATCGCGGCCGCGGTCGGGGTGGACGCGCTCGCGGACATGTCGCCGCTGCCGACGACCGCGCGGGTGGGCCAGTGGGTGACGCTCGAGGGGACGATGCGCGTGCCCGCGACCGCGGTGAAGGTGGTGCTGCTCGGCCCCCGGGGCGCGCCCAGGGCGGTGCTGAGCTCGCTGTCGGGCGCGCGCATCCGGTCGAGCTTCGCGGTGGACCAGCCGGGGAGCTGGCTGGTGCAGGTGCTGGCCACGGTGTCGACCGGGCCGAGGCCCGTGCTGGAGGCGATGATCTTCGCGGGGGGCGCCCCGCCGGGCCGGTACGTCCGCGCGCCCTCGCCCGGGGAGGAGGCCGCCAGGGGGGCGCGCGACGACGACGACGCGATGCTGCGGATGATGAACGCCGCGCGCGCGTCGGAGGGGCTGCCGGCGCTCGCGCGCGACGCGGCGCTCTCGGCGCTGGCGCGGGCGCACGCCGAGGCGATGCTCAAGGCGAGGATGGTGGGCCACGACGTGGGCTCGGGCGACCCGGCGGCGCGCCTCCGGGCCGCCGGCTACGAGGCGACGATCGCGGGCGAGAACGTGGCCACCTCGAGCTCGCCCGGGGGCGCGCACCGCGCGATCTGGGCGAGCCCGTCGCACCGGGGCAACCTGCTCGACCGGCGCTACAGGAAGACCGGCGTGGCGGTCGTGCGCGACCGGAGCGGCCGGGTCTGGGTGGCGCAGCTATTCGCGGGGTAGGCGGCGCGGCGGCTCGCGGGGTGGGCGGCTCGCGGGGTGGGCGGCTCGCGGGGTGGGCGGCTCGCGGGGTGACGGAGCGCCGGGCCTCAGGCGCCGCCGCGCTCCCGCCGGAGCCGCTCGATCTCCGCCAGCGCCTCGGCGAGCCGGCGCTCGGCCTCCTCGCGGGCGCGGGTCTCCGCCTCGCGGGCGCGGGTCTCCGCCTCGCGGGCGCGGGTCTCCTCCTCGCGGGCGCGGGTCTCCTCCTCGCGGGCGCGGATCTCCTCGTCCAGACGCCGCTCGAGATCCTGCGCGCGTTGCTCCGCGGCGTCGACGAGGGAGCCCAGCTTGTCGATGAGCTCGTCGGTGTCGGGGATCGCCGCCTCCCCCGCGTAGAAGCGGATCTTGCCGCCATCGACCAGCAGATCGAGCCCGAGCACCCGCGAGGCGTAGTGCCCGCGCTGGGGGATCACCGGCTCGTAGGTCCTCGACGCCGACGTCGCCAGGCGAAAGCCGCGGAGCGAGCCGCGCTTGCGGTCGAACACGAAGTACTCGGGGATGCCGAGCCGCGCGAACCACTCCACGTTGCGCACGAGGTCCTTCCTGCGCCGCCCATGGACGATCACCTCGAGCGCGAAGTCGAGACCCTTGCCCTCGTCGGTGACGACCCACCGATCGCGCTCGTGCGTCTCCACGTCGGTGACCGCGATGACGTCGGGCGAGAAGACCCGCTCGTTCGGGTAGTACACGGCGAGGTTGCCGCTGACGTAGACGCGGCGGCCAGCGCGCTGGAACCAGCGATCGAGCGTCGTGCGCGCCCGGGTCACCGGGTGCCAGTGCGGATCGCCCTCCGGCGGCGCGGCCTCGTCCAGCGGGAACTCCGACGGGAGGCTGTCCACGATCTCGCGGCGCTGCTCGGGCGTGAGCTGCTCCCAGATCTCGACGGTCGGGGCGCGGGGATCGTCCGGATCGATGTGCCACAGGGCCGTCGCGCGACGCATGGAGGAAGTCTACCCGCGTGGCGCCGGACCGTCAGCTCGCGGGCCGGCGGAACGCCCACCTTCCGGCGGACGGCACAGGCTGGCGGCAAGCAGGCGCCCGGAGCCTGCCGGTCCGCCGCCTTTCACCGCCGCCCGGCCTGCCGTGGGCCTCCCCCCGGGCGGCCGCCGCGGCGCGCGTGTATTCTTGCACGCGATGGCAGCGCGCCCGCTTTACGTCGGCATCGACCTCGGCACCACGAATTCGACCGCGGCCGCCTTCGACGGCGAGAAGGTCACCCTCGTCCGGAACGCCCAGGGTGCGACGCTCACCCCGAGCGTGGTGCGGATCGATGCGCGCGGGACGGTCACGGTCGGCGCCCGCGCGCGGCGGTTCCTGGAGAGCGATCCGCAGAACACCCGCGCGGAGTTCAAGCGGCTGATGGGGACCGCGCAGCCGATCGAGTTCGCGGCGGCCCGGGTGACGCGGAAGCCCGAGGAGCTCGCGGCCGAGGTGCTGCGCTCGCTGCGCGCCGACGTCGCCGAGCAGCTCGGGGTGGAGCCGGCCGCGGCGGTCATCTCGGTGCCCGCGCTCTTCGAGCTGCCGCAGAGCGCGGCCACGTCGGAGGCGGCGCGGCGCGCGGGGTTCGAGCGCGTGGAGCTGATCCAGGAGCCGGTGGCGTCGGCGCTCGCCGCCGGCTGGACGGCCGAGGAGTCCGCCGGTAGCTGGCTCGTCTACGACCTCGGCGGCGGGACCTTCGACGTGTCGCTGCTCGAGACGCGCGACGGGCTGCTCCGCGTCGTGGGGCACGACGGCGACAACTTCCTCGGCGGGCGCGACTTCGACTGGGCCGTCGTCGACTGGGCGCTCGCCGAGATCGCGCGCGCCCACGGCGTCACCGTGAGCCGCGCCGATCCGCGGCACGCCGCCGCCCTCCGCAAGCTCAAGCTCGCGGTCGAGGAGGCCAAGATCGAGCTCACCCGCGCGGAGGAGGCGGCGCTCGCCCTGCCCGCGGCGTTCGAGGTCGACGGCGCGGCCGTCGACGTCGACCTGGTCCTCGCGCGGCCCACGCTCGACGCGCTCGCCGCGCCCATCATCGACCGCTCGATCGAGGTGTGCCGGCGGCTGCTCGCGGCGCACGGCCTCGACGCGTCGCAGCTCGCGCGCGTCGTGCTGGTCGGCGGGCCGACGGTGATGCCGGCGCTCCGGGCGCGGGTCCGGGACGCGCTCGGGGCGCCGTTCGGCGAGGGGCTCGATCCGATGACCCTCGTGGCCCAGGGGGCGGCGATCTACGCGGCGACGGCCGGGCTCGACGCGCGGCCCGCGGCGCGGGCCGCGGCCGCGGAGGAGGGCCGGCGGCTCTGGCTCCAGTACCCGGCCATGTCGAGCGATCTGACGCCCCACGTGGTGGGCCGCGTCGTGGAGGGGTCGGGGCCCGCGCCCGCGCGGATCCGGCTCGCGCGCGAGGGCGACGCCTGGACGAGCGCCGAGGCCGCGCTCGACGCCGAGGGGGCGTTCGTGATCACCGTCGACCTGCTGCCGCGCCGGCCGAACGTGTTCCGCGTCGAGGCGACGTCGGACGCCGGCGCGGAGGTGCCGGTGCACCCGCGGGCGATCACCATCGTCCAGGGGCTCACGATCAGCGATCCGCCGCTGTCGCGCACCGTCGGGGTCGCGCTCGCGGACAACACCGTGCGCGTCTACTTCGAGCGGGGCGCGCCGCTGCCGGCGCGGCGGACGTTCGTGCACCACAGCGTGGAGACCGTGCCGAAGGGGTCGCGCGGGTGCGTGCTGAAGATCCCGATCGTGCAGGGCGAGCTCGACGTCGCCCACCTCTGCCGCGCGGTCGGGGCGCTGGAGATCGACGGGAGCGGGCTCACCGCGACCCTGCCCGCGGGCTCGCCGATCGAGCTCACGCTCGAGCTCGACCGGGGCGGGCACCTCTCGGCGCGCGCGCTGATCCCGGCGCAGGGGCTCGTCTTCGAGCGCGTCGCGCACCTGCTCGTGCCCGAGGCGGCGCCCGAGGTGCTCGACGCGTCGCTCGCCGCCATGCGCGAGCGGCTCGCCGCGGTGCGCGAGGGCGCCCTGCGCGGAGACGCGCCGCGCGCGCTCGGCAAGGTGACGTACGTCGAGTGCGCGCTCGCCGAGGTGGAGCGCGACGTGGCCGCGGCGCGGGGCGGCGACGCCGACGCCGGGCAGAAGGCGCGGCGGGCGATGCTCGAGCTCGACGCGCTGCTCGAGCAGGCCGAGGCCGACGAGCGCTGGCCGGAGCTCGACGCCGAGGCGCAGGCCGCCGTCGCGAACGCGTCGGTGTGGCTGTCGCAGCTCGGCTCGAGCGCCGAGCGGGCGCTCCTCGAGGAGGCCGCGCAGGGGGTCGCGCGGGCGCGCGCGGAGCGGAACCAGGTCGAGCTGCAGCGCCAGCTCCGCCTCGTCCGCAACCTGGGCAGCGCGGCGTTCCAGCGGCACCCGAAGGCGTGGGTGTGGCTGTTCGAGGAGGCCGCCTCCGAGGCGCACCAGGCCTCGGACCTCGTCCGCGCGCAGAAGCTCGTGCGCGACGGGCGCGGCGCGGCGGAGCGCGGCGACGCGGCGGCGCTCCGGACGATCACCGAGGAGCTCTGGCGCCTCCTGCCGGTCGACGCGCAGAAGCGCAGGCTCGGCCACGCGTCGGGGGTCCGGTGACGGGCGGCGACGCGCGGGGCCGCCTCCGCGACAACCCGTTCTACGTGCTCGGCCTGCGCCCGAGCGCGAGCCGCGCGGAGGTCGAGCGCGAGGGGCAGAAGCTGCTCGGGATGCTCGAGCTCAAGCTCGCGAGCGCCGCGACCTACCCGACGCCGGTCGGCCCCGGCGTCCGCACGGCCGACAAGGTGCGCGCGGCCATGGCCGCCCTCCGCGACCCGGAGCGGCGGCTCACGCACGAGATCTGGGCGCGGCTCGACCCGCGGCCTCCGCCCGGGGACGCGCTCGACGACGACCTCGGGGAGCTGCCGCCGCCGGAGGCGCCCGGGGAGGATCCGCGCGCGCCGTGGCCGGAGGCGCTGTCGGCCCTCGGCTGGAGGAGACGGTGAGCTTCGGGCTGCTCCTGGCCATCTCGATCGGCGTGCGGGTGATCGTCGCGGCGGCGGAGCGCTGGGCCTCGCCCGGCCCGCCGCCGCGCGCCGGCGGGCCCAGCACAGGCGCCCTGGTCGTGTGGTTCGTCCTCGTCCCGCTCGCGGTGCTCCTCGCGATCTGCGTGGCCGCGGGGCAGCTCTCGTGCGCGCTGCTGCTCGCGCCGCTCCTGCCGATCGTCGCGCCGTGGCCCGTCGCCCGCCACGTGCTCATCCCGCTCGGGCTGCCGCGCGCCGCGTACCACGTCGCGCGGCTCTCGGACTGGACGTGGCGCGCCGATCGACGCGGCGGCGCGGCGCTCGCGGCCGCGTGGACGCTCTGCCGCGCGCGCAGGCCGGATCCCGCGGCAGAGGCCTGGATCCACGAGCGGCTCGAGGGGGCCGGCGACCGCGGCGGCGCGGCCGGCCGGAGCGGCGACGCCGGACGCGACGGCGTGGCTGCGGCGTCGCCGCTCCGGGGCGCGGGCGTCGCGGCCGGGGCGATGCTCGCGGCCTACCGGGGCGACCTGGACGGCGCGCGGGCGCTCTTCGCGAGCGTCGCCAGCCTGGACGAGCGCGCCTGCCCCCGCGAGGCCCGCCGCGTCGCCGCGGGCTGGCTCGCCGCCGAGGCGGCCTCGCGCGGCGACTGGGCGACCGCGCAGCGGCGCGCCCGCGAGGAGCGCGGCCGGGAGCTGTCGCTGCTCGGCGCCGTCGCGGACCGCCTGCTCGGCGAGGCGGGCGCGCCGGGCGCGCTCGAGCTCTGGCTCCGCTGGCTCGCCGCGCCCCGCCGCCGCGCGACGCTCCCGCTGCTGCGCCGCGCCCTGGCGGCGGGCGCGGGCGCGCCGCGCCCGGAGCCGGCGGAGCCCGAGCCGTGCGCCGCGAAGGTGGCCGAGGGCGATCTGTGGAGCCGGGCGATGCTGCTCCACGCGGCGCTGCTGCTCCGGCCCCACGGCCGGGTGTCGGGCGACGAGCTCCGGCGGCTCGGCGGCGCCTGGGACGCGGCGCTCGAGGACGAGCGCGCCCAGGCCGAGCTCCGGGAGCGGGCGCGGGAGATCGGCGCCCCGGGCGCGCAGGCGGCGATCGGCGCGCTCGCGCGCGCGGTCGAGGAGGACCTCGCGGCGGCGCTGCGCGCGGCGCGCGTGCCGCACGCGGCGTGGGACGACCTCGGCGGCACGATCGGCCGCGCGCGCCGCCGCCTCCGGGACGAGCTCCTGTCCGAGGTGGAGATCGCGTGCGACGCCCTGCGCCGCCGCGTCGACGAGCGGCGGGCGCTGGCGCCGCTGTCGGAGTGGCGCGAGTGGATCTCGCTCCGCGCGCAGTACGAGGCCGCGGCGGAGCTCGCCGGCCTGGAGCTCCGCCGCCTCGCGTTCCCCAAGGTCCACGCCGACGTGTGCCACGCGGCCGTGTGGCTGTTCAACACCAGGAAGGAGCGGGCGATCGGCAACGCGATGTTCCGCTGGCTCCTCGCCGAGGCCGAGGCGCTCGACGACGCGCGCATCGCGTCGCTCCAGCGCGGCAACGTCGCGTGCGGGGTCTGAGGGCTCACCGTCAGCCGGCGTCGCCGCGGGCGCCCGGCCGCCGGAGCGTCACCAGGCGCTCTTCCTGGAGGGGCTCGGGCTGGACCGTGCAGTGGGTCAGGCCGTGCACCTCGCGCAGCCGCCGGCCCACGGCCGCGGCCACGTCCGTCCCGTGGTGCCCCCGGGCGAGCACCACGTGCACCGTGAGCACGTTGAAGCCGTCGGAGATCGACCAGACGTGCAGGTCGTGGAGGTCGACCACGCCGGGCACGCCCCGGATCGTCGCCTCGACGTCGGCGAGGTCGATCTCGATCGGGCTGCCCTCCATCAGCACGCGGGAGGTGTCGCGCACGAGCCGCCAGCCGCCCCAGAGCACGAGCGCGCCGATCGCCACGCTGATCACCGGGTCGGCCCGCGTCCAGCCGAAGGCGAGGATGAGCACCCCGGCCACCATGGCGCCCACCGAGCCGAGCGCGTCAAACAGCACGTGCGCCAGCGCCGCGCGCGTGTTGATGTTGTGCCCGCGCTCGCCGGCCGAGAGCAGGAGCGCGGCGGCGATGTTCACGCAGAGCCCCAGCGCCGCGGTGACCGCCAGCGCCTCGGCGCGCACGGCCTGGGGCTCGCGCCACCGCTCGGCCGCCTCGATGAAGATCCAGATCGCGGTCAGCGCCAGCGCGATGCCGTTGGCGAACGCGGCGAGCACCTCCGCGCGCCGGTAGCCGTACGTCCTCGCGCGGGTCCGCGCCTGCGCGGCGATGCGCTGCGCCACGATCGCGAGCGCCAGCGCCGCGGCGTCCGCGAGCATGTGGCCCGCGTCGGCGAGGAGGGCGAGGCTCCGCGACCACCACCCGACCAGCGCCTCGACGACCAGGAACGACGCCGTGAGCGCGAACGCCGCGATCAGCCGGCCGAGCGGCGCGCGCCGGTGGTCGTGGTGGTGGCCGTGGTCGTGGCCGTGGTCGCGGTCGCCCCCGTGATCGTGCCCGTCGTGACCGTGACCACGGTCCTCCCCGCGCCGGGCGCCGCCCTCGCGCGCGCGCCCGGGCATGAAGCCCCCCCGGTCGCCGGGCGCCCCCATCACGGCACCGGCGCGGCTCACACCCGCTCGATGATGGTCGCCACGCCCATCCCTCCCCCGATGCACAGCGTGATCAGCGCGGTCGCCCTGTCCGCGCGCTCGAGCTCGTCGAGCGCCGTGCCGATCAGGCAGGCGCCGGTCGCGCCCAGCGGGTGGCCGAGCGCGATCGCGCCGCCGTTCACGTTGACGCGATCGAGATCGACGCCGAGCTTGCGCGCCGTCTGCAGCGGCACCGCCGCGAACGCCTCGTTGATCTCCCAGAGATCGATGTCGCGCGCCTGCATCCCCGCCTTCTTGAGGGCCCGCTCCGACGCGGGCGCCGGGGCCGTCAGCATGATCACCGGCTCGGCCCCGGCCGTCGCCGTGGCGCGGATCCTCGCCCGCGGCCTGAGCCCGTGCGCCTTCACGTAGTCGCCCGACGCGAGCAGCACGACCGCCGCCCCGTCGACGATGCCGCTCGAGTTGCCCGCGGTGTGGACGTGCCGGATCGACGGGACGTGCGGGTACCGCACGAGCGCCAGCGCGTCGACCGTCTCGCCGCCCGGGCCCATCGGGGTCGCCCCCAGGCCGGCGAACGCCGGCTCGAGCTTCGCGAGGGCCTCCATCGTCGCGCCGGCCCGCGGGTGCTCGTCCCGGTCGAGCAGCGGCGCGCCGTCGAGATCGACGACCGTGAACAGGCTCTTCGCGAACCGCCCCTCGGCCGCGGCCCGCTCGGCCTTGCGCTGGCTCTCGAGCGCGAAGCGATCGACGTCCTCGCGCGAGAAGCCCTCGAGGGTCGCGATGAGGTCGGCCGAGATGCCCTGCGGCACCATCGCGAGCTTCTCGCGGAGCGCGAGGTTGTTCCCGTCGAGGGGCGCGCCGTCCGAGCCCATCGGCACGCGCGACATGCTCTCCACGCCCCCGCCGATCGCGAGCTCCTGCTGGCCCGACAGGATCCCCATGGCCGCGAAGTTGACCGCCTGCGCGCCCGAGCCGCAGAAGCGGTTGACGGTCACGCCGGTCACGCCGTCGGGCCAGCCCGCCGCGAGGACGGCCGCGCGCGCGATGCACGCCCCCTGCTCGCCCGCCTGCGTCACGCACCCGACGACCACGTCCTCCACGTCGTCCTTGCGGATCCCGGTCCTGTCGGCGAGGCGATTGAGCGCCTGCGCGAGGAGCTCCTGGGGATGAACGCCGGAGAGCGCCCCCTTGCCGGCCTTTCCGCGGCCGCGCGGCGTGCGAACGGCATCCACGATGAAAACGTCTCGCATGACAGGCCTCCCGCGCCCGGTGTCCGGCCCGTGCTTAGCACACGGCCCGTTCCCGGGGCAGCTCGCGCGCGAGGAGCCCCGGTGGACCGGAGCCGCCGCGGATGGGCTATGCTCGCCGGCGATGGCGGACCGGTCACAGCGAATGGTGTGGGTCGACCTGGAAATGACAGGCCTCGACGAGAGCTCGTGCGCGATCGTGGAGATCGCGACCATCGTCACGGAGCCTGATCTGACGGTGGTCGCCGAGGGGCCGTGCCTCGTCATCCACCAGCCCGAGGAGGTCCTCGCGACGATGAGCGACTTCGTCCGCGAGCTCCACGCCCGCTCGGGGCTCCTGGAGCGCATCCGCGCCTCCACCCTCTCCGTCGGCGAGGCGGAGGCCGAGACGCGCGCGTTCCTCGAGGCGCACTGCGAGAGGGGAACGGCGGTGTTGTGCGGCAACTCCGTGTGGAAGGACCGGGCGTTCCTGCAACGCTACATGCCCGATCTCCTGTCCTTCCTGCACTACCGCATCGTGGATGTCTCGACCCTCAAGGAGCTCGTGCGCCGCTGGTACCCGGCGCGCTCCGCGCCCAAGAAGCGCGAGATCCACCGGGCGCTCGACGATATCCGCGAGTCCATCGAGGAGCTCAGGTGGTACCGGGCCAACGTGTTTCGCCCGCTCGCGGAGCACGAGATCCGATGAGCCGCGCGCCCGCGGGCGCGGAGCGCCCCCGGGATTCCCGCCGCGCCGCGCGATCGCCGCTCGATTCGCCGCCTGCATGACGCCCCGCCCTGCCCGGTGATCCGGACCGGTCCCCCCGGACGGGCCGCCGCGGCGCGCCCGCGCGCCCGACCCGGGTTGACCGAGCGCCCGTCCCCGGCTGGCCGTGCGCCCAACCCGGGTTGGCCGCTCGCCCGACCCGGGTTGGGCGTCACCGAGGAGTCAGCTCGTTCGCGCACAAAAAAAATCGCCGCAAGCGAGAAATTCCGATCGCTCAACGTAATGCTTCAGTAGTCTCGCCGCGCGTCCAGGCCTCCGGCACGAGGTCTGCGGCGTGGACACTCCGGCGGCCCCAATCCGCCGGGGTGTCGTTTTTCGTTGCGGTCGAGCTGGATGCCCTCGGCAGGTCAGTAGGTGGCGACGCCGTACCAGCCCGGCCGATGTCGCTCGGCCGCCACGCCGGCGGGGGGCGCATGCCGCGGCGGCGGGGTCAGGGAGGCCGGCGCGTGACGGCGGGGGATGCGGGGGCTCTCCACGGGGGCCACCGCGGGACGCACCGCCGCGGGCGCGCCGGGGTCGCATCGCGCCGGTACGGCCAGCGCGGCCTCGCCCTGGGCCGGGACAGCCAGCGCCGCCTCGCGCGCGGCGTCGTCGCGCGCCGGGACAGGGGAGCCGGCAGGGGGCGCAGGGGGCGCGCTCGGCGGGGTGACGCGCGCGCGCAGGGGGACGGCGACGCCGACGCGCGTCAGGGCGACCGCCAGGAGCGCGAACGAGAGCAGCGCCCCGGCGGCGAGCACGAGCCGGCGGCGCCGGCGGGGGTCGGCGATCCGGACCGTCGGACGCCGGACGGCCTGGGGCGGGAGGGTGCCGGTCGGCAAGGTGTCGCGCGACGCCGGGCCAGGCGCGCTCCGCTCGGTGTCCGGCCCCGGGACCGGAGGCCGCGGCGCCTCCTCCTCCGCGACCGGAGGCTCCGGGGCGGCGAGCAGGGGCCGCACGGCGACCACGAGCTCCTGGATCGTCTGGAAGCGCGCGTCCGGGTCCTTCGCGAGCGCGCGGGCGAGCGCCTCGTTCACCCCGGCCGGCACGCCCCGGATCGGCGCCGGCACCTCGCGCAGCGCGCACGCCTCGAGATCGTCGCGCCCCTCGAACGGCGGTCGCCCCGCGAGCACGCAATAGAGCAGCATCCCGAGGCCGTAGACGTCCGTCCGCCGATCGATGGGCCACCCGCCGAAGAGCTCCGGCGCCCGGTACCTCGCGGCCTCGGCCATGGCGTCCGCCGGCGGCCCGAACAGCCGGTGGAGCCCGAACGCCCTCAGCACGGCGGCCCCCCCCTCGGTGATCACCACCGTGTGCGGGCCGAGATCCCCGTGCGCGAGCCCGAGGGCGTGCGCCGCGCCGAGCGTCCGCGCGACGTCCGCGACCAGCTCGTACGCGACCGGGCGAAGCCGGGGCAGGAGCGCCTCGACCGAGGGATCCTCGCCCGTCCGGGCAGCGGCCCACCCGGCGCCGCCCTCCGTGCCGCCCGCGATCACGGGCTCGATGCCGCGCACCGCCGGAGGCAGCGAGAGGAGCCGCTCGAGCTCGGCGCGAAAGACGTCGGCGTCGAGGAGGGCGTCCTCCTGGACATAAAGGGTCACCTCGTGGCCGCTCGCGTCGAGCGCGCGATAGGCGCCGACCGGAGCAGGCGAGTCGAGGCTGGCCACGATGGTGTAGCCCGCGAACTCCTGGCCCAGGATCACCATGAGCCCCTCACCGCGCCCCCCATCGCGGACGTCGCGGGGAGGGCCCCGGCGCGGGAGGAGAGCAGAGCGCGATCTGCGATGTCGGATCAACCCAGATGATTCGGATCACTGCGTCGGACCTCCGGCACGAGGTTCGAGTCCATCGCATCCCCGATAGAGAGATCGGGGAGCATCGGTTCGGCGCAAGATAACAGAGGTCTCGAGCCCACGGAAGCCGTTGCCAGGGCGAGCCCCCCGGCTCACGGGGCGCGCGAGATGGCGTGATCACTTGCCGGTTCGCCGGCTGGACGGCGGGGCGGCGCGGCCCGAGACGACGCGCTCGGGCGGGCGTGACCTGGGCGGAGCCGCCGGACGGGAGCGCTCCGGATCCTCGCTGGCCAGGGCGAGCATTGCTTGCTTCCGCGGAGAATCGTCAGGCTCCATGAGCAAGAAGAGAATCGCGTTCTGGAGCGACTCGTGCGCCTGGTCAAAGAGCTCTGCCACGACGGACGCCACCGGGCTGCGCCCGTCGCCGGGGAGCAGGAGGCGGGGATCGCACTGGAGCCCCTGGGCGATGAGCCCGAGCGCGCCGAGCCCGAGATCCCGCTCGCCGCGCTCGACCTGCCGCAGGTAGGTGGCCGAGAGCTGCGCCCTCTCGGCGAACTCCTGCATGCTGAGCCCGCGCAGTCGCCGGAGGATGTGGATCGCCTGGCCGACCTCCTTGGGGAGCGTGTCGCGCATGACCGCGAGCCTAGCAGGCAGAGCTCGCTCGAGCCGCCTCGCGCCAGGGGGGGCGCCGCGGGGAGGCTAGAGATAGCCTTCGGCCTGGAGCGCGAACATGCGGGCATACCGCTCGCCGCGGGCGACGAGCTCGGCGTGGGCGCCCTCCTCCACGACGCGCCCGCCGTCGAGGACGACGATGCGGTCGGCCATGCGCACGGTCGGGAAGCGGTGCGAGATGACGATCGTGGTCCGCCCCCGGGAGAGCGACCGGAACCGCTGGAAGACCGCGTGCTCGGCCTCGGCGTCGAGCGCCGCGGTCGGCTCGTCGAGCACGAGGATGTCGGCCTCCTCGCGCATGAAGGCGCGCGCGAGCGCGATCTTCTGCCACTGGCCGCCGCTCAGCTCGACGCCGTCCTTGAACCAGCGCCCGAGCTGCGCGTCGAGGCCCCCGGGCACCGCGGCCACGACCTCCTCCGCGCCGCCCTCGGACACCGCGCGCGCGACCCGCGGCTCGTCCGTGAGGTGCTCGACGCTGCCGAGGGCGACATTCTCGCGCAGCTTGAGCTGGTACTGGTTGAAGTCCTGGAACACGACGCCGATCCTCCGGCGGAGCGCGTCCACGTCCCAGGCGCGGAGATCCTTGCCGTCGAGCAGGATGCGCCCCTCGGTGGGCTCGTAGAGCCGGGTGAGCAGCTTGATGAAGGTCGTCTTGCCAGCGCCGTTGTGGCCGACGAGCGCCAGGCTCTGCCCGGCCGGGATGTGCAGATCGACGCCCCGGATCGCCCAGCGCGACTGCCCCGGATACCGGAAGCCCACGCCCTCGAACCGCACGCCCCGCTCGCCCGCCGCGGCGCCCTCGCCCGCGGCGCGCGCCGCCGCGCCGCCGTCCGGGAGCGCCGGCGGCGCGCCCGTGGGGATGCCGAGGTACTGGAAGAGATTCGACATGTAGAGGTTGTGCTCGTACATGCCGCCGACCCCGGAGAGGACGGCCTGGAACGCCTGCTGGCCCTGCCGGAAGGCGGCGACGTAGAGGACCATGTCGCCGAGCGAGAGCCGCCCTGCCGCGGCGCCGAGCGCCATGGCGCCATAACAGCCGTAGAACGCGGCGGTCCCGAGGAGCGACAGGCCATAGGCCCACCCGGCGCGGCGGACCGCGAGGGCGCTGTCCTCCCGGTAAAACGAGGCGGCGAGCGCCCTGTACCGCTCGCGGAACATGGGGCCGAGGCCGAAGAGCTTCACCTCCTTGGCGTGGCCGTCGTTGGCGAGCACGTACTCGAGGTAGTTGAGCCTCCGGGCGTCGGGCGAGCGGAAGTTGCGGAGGCGGAACGCCGCGCCGGAGAAGCGCGCCTCGGCGACCGTGGCGGGGATGGCCGCGACGACGAGCGCGAGCACGGCGAGCCCGCTGAAGCCCACGAGCAGCGCGGCGTAGCCGGCGAGCGTGACCAGGTTCTGCACGAGGGCGAAGCTCTCGGTGACGACCGCGGCGGGGCGCGAGGACGCCTCGCGGCGCGCGCGGGTGAGCTGGTCGTAGAACTCGGGATCCTCGAAATGGCGCAGATCCAGGGAGAGCGCCTTGTCGAGGATCCGCGTGTGGATGTCGATCGAGAGCTTCGCGCCGAGCAGCTGCCGCGTCAGCGCGAGGCCACGCTGCGCGAGCGAGAGCGCGGCCACGAGGCCGAGCTCCACCGCGACCCACATGAGCGCCGCGCGCTCGTCGCGCGCGACCACGGCGTCCGTGATCGTCTTTCCCACGTAGGCCACCCCGAGCGGCAGCACCGCCGCCGCGAGGGTGAGCGCGCCGAGCGTGACGCTGGCCGCCCTCGAGGAGCGCCAGACGAGCCCGAGCGTCCGCGGGGTGTGGGCGAAGGTTTCCCGCAGGCGAGAGAGGCCGAGCATGGGGGCGGAATCTAACCACGCCGCCGCCGTCTGCCCGCGGAGGCGCGGCGGCGGCCCCCGGGGCCGGGGGCGCGGTGGCGGCCGCGCGCCGGGCGCGGTATCCCCGGGGCTCGGACAAGGAGGCTCTTCATGTCGAGCATGTCGAATGTGACCATAGGGTACGGGGCGCTGCTCGCGGCGCTCGGCGTCGGCGGCTTCGCCGCGACGGGGGCGACGCACAAGACGGCGCTGATCCCGGCCGGCTTCGGGGTCGTCGCGATCGGGCTCGGCCTGCTCGCGAGGCAGGAGCGGTATCGCATGCACGCCATGCACGCGTCGGCGCTGCTCGGCCTCCTCGGCGTCCTCGGCTCGGCCCGCGGCCTGTCCAGGCTGCCCGCGCTGCTCTCCGGCGGCGACGTGGAGCGCCCGGCGGCCGTCGTCGCCCAGTCGCTGATGGCCGGCCTCTCCGCGGCGTTCGTGGTCCTCTGCGTGCGCTCCTTCGTCGCGGCGCGCCGCGCCGCCGCCCGCCCCTGAGCGCGGCGCGCGTCGCGCCCGGGCGCCGTCTCGACGACAGCGCGCCGCCCGGGCGCCGTCTCGCGGACCGCGCGCGCCGTCACGGAACCCCGCTTCACCACCTCGCCAGAGCGCCGAGCGCCCCTGTCGGCGGAGAGCCCGCCACGCGGCGGCCGGCCGTGTCGAATCCGTAGAGAACGGCCGATCGCGCGCGGGCATCTCGCCTCGATGCTCTCCCCGTCCCTCTCCCTCTCTGCGCGTCGGTTCGAGGCTCCTCCCCGCTCGGCGGATCTCCCTATGTCGATTGCATGGCAAGTCTGGCCACCAATCCGGAATGCCACAAATCCGCGCAAAAAGAGCCAGATCGGCGACCTCGGGAGCCGTGCTTGATGTAACGTCGTTGGCATCAGGCCATCAACTACAACAAGAGCGAACACCATGCTTCGACGCGTCATTGCATTGGGGCTGACGGCGCCGTTTTTCCTCTCGTGCGTGGAGAACGGGGCGATCATGATCTGGAGTTGCAAAGAGTGCCCCGAGGGCTGGACCTGCACAGAAGACACCTGCATTCCGCCGCATTGCAGCAATGGCATCATGGATGACGAGGACGGAGAAACCGACACGGACTGCGGCGGTTCGTGCGGGCCTTGCCGCCTCGGTGCCTCGTGCAAGACCGGGCTCGACTGCAAGGAAGGCGTCTGTCATCTCGGCACGTGCCAGGCCCCGACGTGCGTGGACGGCGTGGCGAACGGCTTTGAGACCGGCGTCGACTGCGGCACCCGCTCGTGCCCGCTCTGCCCCGCGGGCGAGGGCTGCCTCGCCGGCGAGAACTGCGCGTCGGGTGTGTGCAGGGGGCGCGTCTGCCAGGATCCCACGTGCGACGACGGGGTCCAGAACGGAAACGAGACCGCCGTGGATTGCGGCGGGGATTGTCGCGCCTGCCGTTAAGGATCACGACGCGGAGGAGATGCGGTGATCCCGAGCGGGGCGCCCCGGCGGAGAGGCCGCGCCGGGGCGCCTCGGGCCGCCCCCGGGGACATGGGGAGTCCCAGGGGGCGCGCCTCGTGAGTGGGCAATCTGTGAGCGCGAATACAGCGGGAGGGGAACGGAGGGGAACGGCGCGCGCTCCCCCGCGCCGCGTCGCGCCGGCGCGGACGCCGCCGCTACATCCGCTCCGGGGCCTCGATGCCGAGCAGGCCGAGGCCCTTCGCCAGCACCTCCGCCGTGAGATCGCACAGCGCGAGGCGCGAGCGGCGCACCTCCTCGCTGTCCGCGCGGAGCACCGGGCAGCGCTCGTAGAAGGTCGTGAACGACCCGGCGAGCTCGAACAGGTAGCCGCACAGCCGGTGCGGCTCGAGCGTGGCGGCCACGTCCTCGAGCACCGCGCCGAACCGGAGCAGCTCCAGCGCGAGCGCCCGCTCGGCCGGCTCGCCCAGGGCGACGCCGGCCCCGCGCGGCGACGCCACGCCGGCCTTCCGGAAGATCGACCGGATGCGCGCGTGCGCGTACATCAGGTACGGCGCCGTGTTCCCCTCGAACGCCAGCATCCGATCCCAGTCGAACACGTAGTCCTTGATCCGGTCGCTCGAGAGATCGGCGTACTTCACCGCGCCCACGCCCACCGCGCGCGCGACCGCGTCGGCGGCCGCGGCGTCGAGCTCCGGGTTCTTCTCCCGCACGACCTTCGACGCGCGCTCCACGGCCTCGTCGAGCAGGTCCGAGAGCTTCACGCTGTCGCCGCTCCTCGTCTTGAACATCTTCTTGTCGGCCCCGAGCACCGAGCCGAACGCCACGTGCTCGGCGCGGGCCGGCGGCGCGAGCCAGCCCGCCTCGCGCGCCGTCGCGAACACCATCGCGAGGTGCTGGCTCTGCGTCGCGCCGACGACGTAGACGAGCCGCTCGGCGCCCAGGGTCCGCAGGCGATGGCGGACCGCGGCGAGGTCGGTCGTGGGGTAGCCGTAGCCGCCGTCCTGCTTGCGCACGATGAGCGGCAGCGGCTCGTCGCCCTTGCCCGTGAACCCGGCCGGGAAGACGCAGAGCGCGCCCTCGCTCTCGCGGGCGAGCCCCTTCCCGGAGAGCTCCGCGATCACGTCGGGCAGCATCGGGTTGTAGAAGCTCTCGCCGGCGAAGTCGGCCTCGGTGAGCGTCACGCCGAGGCGGCGGTAGACCGCCTCGAAGTAGCGCGTCGACTCGCGCACGAGCCGCCGCCAGAGGGCGAGGGTCGGCTCGTCGCCGCCCTGGAGCCGCACGACCCGCAGGCGAGAGCGCTCGGCGAACGCCGGGTCGCCGTCGAACTTGGCGCGCGCCTGCTTGTAGAAGGCGTTGAGGTCGCCGACGGAGAGCTCCTTCGCGGCGGCGTCCTCGCCGAGGTCGAGCATGTGCTCGATCAGCATGCCGAACGGCGTCCCCCAGTCGCCGAGGTGGTTCTGGCGGATGACGCGGTGGCCGAGCGCCTCGAGCACGCGCGCGATGGCGTCGCCGATGATCGTGCTGCGCAGGTGGCCGACGTGCATCTCCTTCGCGGCGTTCGGGCCCGAGTAGTCGACGACGACGGTCTCGGGCCGCGCCGCGGGCGCGATCCCGAGCCGGCCGCCCTGCGCCGTGTCCGCGAGCTCGCGCGCGAGGTAGGCGTCGTCGAGCGTGAGGTTCACGAACCCGGGGCCCGCGATCTCCACCTTGCGGCAGATCCCGGAGACGTCCAGCGCCGCCACGATCGCCGCCGCGACCTCGCGCGGCGGCTTGCCGAGGCGCTTGCCGAGCGCCATGGCGGCGTTCGCCTGGTAGTCGGCGTGGTTGGAGCGGCGCAGGGAGGGGTCGGTGGCGGCGTGCTCGTCGCCGAACGCGGCGACGATCGCCGCCTTCAGGGCGCGGGAGAGGGCGTGGACAGGATCGGCCATGGCGCATCCTTGGCCCGGGAGGGCCGCCAGTTCAATAGGCCAGCGGGCGCCGATGTGGGCGCGGCGGGGCCAGGGGCGGGGCGCAGCATGGAGGCCCGGCGCACGGGAACCCGGCGTCCGGGAGACTCTGCCGGGCAGGCGCTGGGGGCCGGCGGTCGCGTGGAGCGAGCCCCGGGATGAGCGCTGGACCGAGGACGGCGGACGGAAATCCCAGGCCGGAGGGCGCTGTACCCAGGTCGGACGGCGAGCGCCCGGTAAAGCACGCCCCCGGCGAGGAGGGAGCTCATTGAGCCGGGCCGCCCGGCCCGGCTCCCCCGCCGCCCCGGACGCCGATTCACTTGACGGCGGGATCGACGGCTCCGCCCTCCGGGGCCGGTGTCATCTCTTGCAGTGCAGCGTGCAAGATCCGGAAGCTTCCCGAGCGATTACGTTTCGGATCCATGTGCTCGGCGATCGCCCGAGCCGCCTCGATCTTGCGAAGCCCGCCTGCAAAATACCCAGCCTTCCGGAGGACCCGCTCGAGCGCCTCGCAGGTGCCTCCCCGGATCGCATCGGGGTCGCGGAACTTCGCCTGCGACGGGATCGTCGTCGCGACCGTGGGGGTACGCCGCCACCACCGCCTCCCAGTCGCCGAAGAACCATGCCTCCAGCTCCTCGACGGCGAGTCGATTGACGACCGCATAGGAGGAGCCCGCCGCGCGTGAACGGGTGGTGAGCCCTGCCTGCTCTGCCATCAGGTCGAGCCGCCTCTTCAGCTCTACGCAATGGTCGTCGTCCACATCGACGATGACGAGGATGCGCCAGCTCGAGGGCAACCAGCTCGCATACCCCCTCAGCCGAGCCGGTAGCCGCATCAGGAGGTCGTCCTTGCACAGATGGCGATAGATCTCGAACGACACCTTGCCCGACAGTATCCGGGGCAAGAGGATGCGCAGCGCCGCCTCCATGGACGGCTCTTCCACCAGAACTTCGAGGTGTTCGACCCTCAACGGGGACGCTCCTTGCTCGTCGGAGCCCCCGCGTTGACGAGCGGATCGCCGGCGCTCAGGTGTCCCTCGATCCAGAGGTGGCCCATCGTAGCTCCCGCCGCCACGAACTCGGGAATTCCCTTGATGTCAGAGGCACGAACCGCCTCGGTGTACCCCAGCTCGTTACGGTAGAGCACACGGATCTCTTCAGGCTTCAGGACGTTCAGGAAGAAAGGCGAGTGCGTCGTCACGAGGAGCTGAGAGCGCTCCGTAGCGGCCCTGCACTCCTCGGCGAGCTCCGGGAGAAGCCGCGGGTGCAAGAAGTTCTCCGGCTCCTCGACGCCGATGAACTGCGGCGCCTCGGGATCGTAAAGGACCGTGAGGTACGCCAGCATCTTGAGGGTACCATCCGAGACGAAGCGTGACAGCACGGGGCGGTCGAAGGGCGCGTCTTTGATCTGCAGGAGGAGGCGGCCGTCGGGCATGGGCTCTGCGAGGACGCGCTCGAGCCGCGGTACGCGGCGTCGCAGCGCGTCGAAGATGCGCTCGAGCCGCTCTGGGTGCTGCTCCTTGAGATGCTGAATGACGTTCGGCAAGTTGTCGCCCGTCTTGCTCAGCCTGTCCTGCGGACCTGCCTCCGGCTGGTTGCGCGTGTCATCGATGGACAGGTAGGAAACGTACCAGTCGGTGATGAACTCTCGCAGCGCCGCGACGCGAGGGTGCTCGGCAAACTGCCCCAGGGTGTTCACGGCGATGAGGTCGGGAGAGCGCAGGGGGGACTCGATCCGCCTGTCACTTTCGTCGGGCTCCTCTCCGCTCACGGCAGATCCTTGGCCCCTGCGATAGTCCAGGAATCGAAACGGGCGACCGACCTGCTTGCCGCGACGCCACGACAGCCACTCCTCGGCGACGAACACCTTGCCGCCCTCTTCGTCCACCGCGAGGTGGTACGTGATGAGCGGCGCGTCGAGGCGCTCACGGTACTTGAGCTCGATGGTGATCGCGCCGGCCTGGCCGCGTGTCTTCAGCTCTCTTGCGCGCCCCCTGCGATCCCAGGCGTGACGGAGCCCGAACTGGAAGCACTCGGACAGGAAGTTGAAGACATCGAAGACCGTGGACTTACCGCTGCCGTTGGCGCCGAGCAGCACGGTGAGGGGTGTGATCTTTTCCAGCGCAATGGATTTCAGCGCTCGGTAGTTCTCTACACGCAACGCTTCGAGCCGCGCGGGCGTATGCTTCCCCTGTCTCGTCCGCCGTGTGATCTTCCTGGTGGCCATCCGCCCTTCCTCCTCGCATGTGCACAGGGGCGCCATGGAAGGCGTGCTCCCCCTCCTGCGGCCAGCAGGTGCGACGGTGAGCCCACCGTAACCGCTGCGCGGTTCTGGTACAAACGAGCGCGTGTTCCGTCAAGGTGCGCGCCCGGACGGGCGCTCGCCAGGTGACCTGCGCGCCGGTCCCCTTTGACAAGAAGCGGGCAAAGCCGGAGAGTTCTCGGCGCCGTGAGCACGCCGCCGCCCCCTGCCCCCGCCCCTCCGACGCCCGCCGCGGGCGACGCGGCCGCAGTGGACGCGGCGGCCGCGCTGGTCGACACGGTCATCTCGGATCGGTACCGGATCGTCGAGCTGGTCGCGACCGGCGGCATGGGCGCGGTCTACAAGGCCGAGCACCTGCTCCTCCGCAAGTGGCTGGCCGTGAAGATCCTGCTGCCCGCGGCCAAGGGCTCGCCGGAGCTCACCGCGCGGTTCGAGCGCGAGGCGATCGCGGGCGCGCACATCCAGCACCCGAACATCGCGTCGGCGACCGACTTCGGGACCCTCCCCGACGGCTCCCGGTTCCTCGTGCTCGAGTACGTCCGCGGCACGACGCTCGACCGCATCATCAAGAAGGGCCCGGTGCCCGCCGCGCGCGCCGCGGAGATCGCGCGGCAGATCGCGGCGGCGCTCGCCGCGGCGCACGAGCGCGGCGTCATCCACCGCGATCTCAAGCCGCGCAACATCATGATCGAGCAGGGCACCGACGCCGTGAAGCTCATCGATTTCGGCTTCGCGAAGGTGCCCCTGGAGCGCCTCTCCACGACGACGGACGCGCCCTTCGGCGAGGCGCGGGCGGAGCCCGTCCGGATCACGCTGAGCGGCATCGTCTTCGGCACGCTCGCGTACATGGCGCCGGAGGCGGCGCAGGGCATGGAGAGCGTCGACGAGCGCTCGGATCTCTACGCGCTCGGGATCATCCTGTACGAGATGCTCGCCGGGAAGCGCCCGTTCGAGGCGATCGTGCCGGTCGAGCTGTTCCACGAGCAGTGCACCGCGACGCCGCCGCCGCTCCGGCTGCGCGCGCCGGGCGTCCTCGTGTCGCGCGAGCTCGAGGCCGTGGTGATGCGCCTCTTGCGCAAGGAGCCGGAGGCGCGCTACCCGAGCGCGCGCGCGCTGCTCGCCGCGCTCGACGCGGCGATGCCCACGGCCGAGGCGCTCGGCCTGCTCCCCTGGAAGGACCCGCTCGGGGGCCTCGGGAGCGCGCTGCCGTTCGGGAACGCGCTGCCGCCGCGCCACGACCCGGCGCGCGCGCCGGAGCCCCCGGAGGCGCCCGCGTGGCCGGCGCCCGCGCGGCCGGCGCCCGCGGCTCGGCCGGGCGCGGCCGAGGTGGCCGGGCCCGCGGCGGTCGGCCCGGCGGCCGCGGGCGGGGAGCCGGCCGGCGAGATGCGCGGCCCGGGCGCGCGCGGCGTACCTGGACAGGGCGGCGAGGCGCGCGGCCCGGGCGCGCGCAGGGCGCCCAGGCCGCGGCGGCGCCTCGCGGGCTGGCTGCTCGGCGCGGCCGCGGTGGCCGCGGGGGGCGCGCTCGCCGCGCAGCTCCTCGGCCGCCTGCCCGCGGGCGCGCCGGGTCCAGCGGCCACCGGCCCGGAGCTCCGCGGGGCGGCCGCCGCGATGCAGGCGTCGCCGCGGGACGGCGCGCGCGCGCCGGGCGACCCCACGATGCCCGCGCAGGCCACGCCCGCGGCCGCCCCCGGGGTGCGCGCCCCGACCCCCGAGCCGCTCGCCTCCGCGGCTGCCCCCGGGGCGAGCGCCCCGGCCCCCGAGCCGCTCGCCTCCGCGGCCGCCCCCGGGGCAAGCGCCCCGACCCCCGAGCTGGTCGCCTCCGCGGCGGCGCCGGCGTCGAGCGGGGCGCCCGTGGCGCCGGGGCCGAGCGCGGGCGCGGGGCTCCCGGCCGAGCGCGGGCGCCTCGTGGAGGCGGTGAACGCGAAGCGGTGGAAGCAGGCGGAGGACGCGCTGCTCGTGCTGATCGAGCAGGACCACGCCGCCTTCAAGGAGCGCGACGTGATGATGGCGGCGGCGGCCGCCGCGGTGAAGACCGCGTACCGGGCCGACGACCGCGCGGATGCGATCTTCGACGCCCTGGAGAACCGCCTCGGCCCCGACGGCCTCGACGTGGCCTACGAGATGGTGAGCGGCTACGGCGGCACGCGGGGCGGAAAGCGCGCGGCGGCGCTGCTCCGCCGCCCCGAGGTGCTGAAGCGCGCGAGCGCCCCGCTGCGCATCGCCGTGGAGCTGCGCGAGGCCCCGTGCCGGCGCAAGGACGCGCTCTTCGAGCGGGCGGCGCTCGAAGGCGACGCGCGCGCGCTCGTGTTCCTGGACATGCTCCGCTCGTCGCAATGCCAGCCGCGCATCGGGCAATGCTGCTTCCACCGCCACGCGGGGATCGACCGCGCCGTGCGCGTGCTGCGCGATCGGCTGCGCAACTGATCCGCTCGCCGCCGCGCGGCGCGGGCCGCGGCCGCGCGGGCCCGGGCGCCTGGCGGGACACGCCCCCGCGGAGGTCGAGATGGGCTAGGCTCGCGCCGCCGTCCGCTGCGCCCGGAGGCCGGCGAGCATCGAGGGCTGGAACGGGTCCAGAGGACGCCAAGGAACGAAGGAAAAGGAATGAGCGACAAGACCAATGAGGATCTCTACAGGGCTTATCTCCTGGCTTACGCGTGCAGCGGCGACGCCTCCAAGGTCGCCGTGCTCCAGGATGCGCGCCCGCTGACCTCGGCGGTCGCCGCTGCGCTCGCGCTCGCGGAGCGCGACCGGCAGGCGGGCGAGCCACCGGACACGTGGGATTCGCTGACCGAGCGGCTTCAGGCGATGTTCGACACCTTCGACCCGAACGGGTACGACCTGGCGACCGGGGAGGAAGAGGACGAAGACCTCCTCGACGACGAAGAGGACGAGGACGGAGACGAGCCGATCGCCTCCTGAGCCGCCCGAGGGGGGGGCCGCGGCCGCGCGTGGCGCAGGGCGCTCTCGGGAGGGCCCCGCCCGCGCGGCGCCTGCGCGGCGCTCCGGGGCCGGTGGGCGGTGCCGGTGGGTGTGGGATGGAGCGCAGGGCGCCCATGCTACGGTAGGGCATGCGCGCGAGGGCGTTCGCCGAGGTGCTGAGACCGGAGCCGATGACGCTCGAGGCCTGGGCCGATCTGGGCGAGGACGAGCCCGGTGAGCTGGTCGACGGCCGATTGGAGGAGGAGGAAGTGCCGTCCAATCTGCACGAGCTCGTGGTCGCCTGGTTGCTGCACGTGCTCAAGAGCTGGGCAGCTCCCCGGAGAGCGCTCGTGTTCGGTTCGGAGCACAAGCTCGGCGTGTCGGAGAGGTGCGGACGGAAGCCCGACGTGTGCATGTACGCGCCGGGAGAGCGCCTCGGTGCGCGCGCGTCCCTGTCGCGCACGCCGCCTGCGCTGATCTTCGAGGTGCTGTCGACCCGCGCCCGTGATGTCCGGCGGGACCGGCTGGAGAAGGTCAACGAGTATGCTCGGTTCGGCGTGCGCTGGTACGGCCTGCTCGATCCCGAGGCGCGCGTGCTGGAGCTCCTGGAGCTCGGGCCCGATGGCCGCTACGTGATGGCGCGTTCCGTGGGAGAGGGGACGATCGCGCTCCCCAGCTTCGAGGGGCTCGCGCTCGATCTCGACGCGCTGTGGAGCGAGACGGAGCTGCTGTTGACCGACGACGATGAGACCGCCGCGGAGAGCGGTTAGCACCGCGTCGCCCAAGCTCGTCCCTGGTCTCATGGGAGAAGGAACCGCAGAGGCACAGAGGACACAGAGGTTTTTCCTCTGCGCCTCTGCGATTCAATCCGTCCCCTCACGGAACCAGGGACGATCTCGGGCGACGCGGCACCAGGCGCTACCGGACGAGCGTCGCGCGCAGCGGCCCCTCAGGCGCCGAGGATCGCGCCGTTCGAGGCGATGAGCTCGCGGTACCAGCGCGCCGAGTCCTTCGGCACGCGCCTGCCCGTCGGATAGTCGACGAAGACGAGGCCGAAGCGGTGCTTGTACCCGTGGGCCCACTCGAAGTTGTCCAGGATCGACCAGTGGAAGTAGCCGTTCACGACGGCGCCCTCGGCCATCGCCCGGCGGAGCTCGCGCAGGTGGCGCGCCGTGAAATCGATGCGCTGCGGGTCGTGCACCTCCCCGTCGAGCGAGATCCAGTCGCGGCACGAGAGCCCGTTCTCGGTGATCACGATGGGCCGCCCGTACCGCTCATAAAAGAACCGGGGACCCCAGTAGAGGCACTCGGGCGTGACCGGCCACTCGAAGGCGGTGATCGGGTGCCCCACCGGGTGCGGCACGACCTCGGGCGCGCCGCCCGCCCCGGCGCGCACCGGGACCCCCCAGTAGACGTTCACGCCGCAGAAGTCGACCGGCTGCGCGATGATCTCCAGGTCGCCGCCCCGGATCTCGGGCAGCTCGCCCGCGAACAGGCGGAGCCCGTCCTCGGGATACCTGCCGAAGAACACGGGATCCATCCACCACGTGTTGGTCCACGTGGTGCGGGCGGCCACCGACCACGTGGCCGCCCGCGCGGCCTCGATGTCCTCCGGGGAGGAGCTCGCGGGGATCTTCACCTGCGCGACCGGCGCGTAATAGACATTGCAGCGCCCCGGGCTCGCCGCGCGGATCGCCTGCACCGATTTTCCATGCGCGAGCAGGACATGATGGCAGATGCGCAGGATCTCGGCGAAGCGCAGCCGGTCGCCGGGCGCGTGGCGGCCCTCGTAGTGGCCCGCGCCGACGAACACCTGCGGCTCGTTGAGCGTCATCCAGTCCTTGACCCGGTCGCCGAGCTTCCGGACGACGACGCTCGTGTACTCGGCGAACCAGTCCGCGCTGTCGCGGTTCAGCCACCCGCCCCGGTGATAGAGCGAGAGCGGGAAGTCCCAGTGGAACAGCGTCACGTGGGGCGCGATGCCCGCCTCGAGCAGCGCGTCCACCAGCCGATCGTAGAACGCGAGCCCGCGCTCGTTGACGGCGCCGGTGCCCTCCGGCAGCACGCGCGGCCACGAGATGCTGAGTCGGTACGCGCGGAGGCCGATGTCGCGCATGATACCGACGTCCTCCCGGTATCGATGGTAGTGGTCACACGCGACGTCGCCCGTCTGGCCGTTCCACACCGCGTCCGGCTTCCTGCAGAACATGTCCCACACGGACAGGCCCTTGCCGTCCTCGTACGCGGCGCCCTCGATCTGGTACGACGCCGCGGCGGCGCCCCACAGAAAGCCCTCCGGAAAACCGGTCCCGCTCTGGTCTCGCATCATGGTGGCCGCCACCCTATCAAACACGGCCGGGCGCCGCACCGTGGCGCGAGAGCGCCGCTCAGTCGACGCGGCGCGCCTCGTACCCGGCCTCGCGCACGGCCTCGACGAGCGACTCGGCCGTCGCGCTCCCCTCGACCACGGCCTCGCCGCGCTCGAGGCTCACCTCGCCCACCCGCGTGACGCCGGCGACCTTCGCGAGCGCCCTGGAGACCGCCTGGACGCAGTGGCCGCAGGTCATGCCCTCGATGACGAGTCTCTGCATCTGCCCCCTATGGCCGGTCGAGGCGGCAGCGTCAACGCCGCCGCCGGCCCCGCCCCCTCCGGATGGGCGCGGATCCTGGCCGGACCGGGCGCGGCGCTGCCAGCCCTGACGACGGTTTCCGTCACGTTTCCTCCGCGGGCAGGGCGCGGCGGCGGCTGACAAATGAATGTAGCAAACGGGCGCGCGGCACGGGTGCTAGGGCTAGATCTCGTGTCAGACAGCTTCCTTGTCGCAGATGCCGTCACGCCGCTCCACGGGACCGCGGCCACCGCCGTCGCCTGGCGCTCGCGGGGGCAGCTCCGCGTCACGGTGATCGCGAAGGCGACGTTCGCGTTCGCGCCGGACGCGGCGATGCCGCGCGCGGCGCCGCAGCCGATCCTGCGCGCGGAGGTCCACCACGGCGATCACCCGGCCCGCAGCGTCCGGTTCACGAGCGATCTCGCGCCCTGCCTGGCCCGGGCCGACGTGCTCTTCACGGGCCACGCCTGGGCGCCGGCCGAGCGCCCGGTCGACGCGCTGACCGTGCGGCTCGCGGTCTTCGACGGCCGCCGGCCCCTCGTCGACAAGCGGCTCGTCGTGCGGGAGCAGGGCGGCTTCCTGCGGGCGCCGATCGTCTACGAGCGCGCGGTCTGCAGGGCCGATCGGATGGACAACCCCCTCGGCGTCGCGCCGGGCGCCGGCGCGCCGGGCGTCCTCGACCCCGCCGCGCCGGACCGCCCCGCCGGCTTCGGCCCGATCGCCCGCGCCTGGCCGGCGCGGCGGCGGCGCCTCGGGCCCACGCCGCGCAAGGCGCTCGAGGGCCCCATCGCCGAGATCCCCGACGGGTTCGACTGGTCCTACTTCCAGGCCGCGCCGCCCGACCAGCAGACCGAGCTCCTGCGCGGCGACGAGTGGATCGTGCTCGAGGGGCTGAGCCCGGGGCGGCCGCTGCTCCGGATGCGCCTGCCGGCGGCGCGCGGCATCGCGTGCGTCCACGGCCTGTCCGCCTTCGGCATGCCGGAGGGCCAGCCGCTCGATCTGCGCGCCGACACGCTGCGCATCGACGGCGACGAGCAGCGCTGCACGCTCGTCTTCCGGGGCAGCTTCCCGGTCGCCGGCGAGGCCGCGCTCGCGGCCGTGCGGATCGCGGCCGGCGTCGCGTCCGCCGGGACGCCGCTCGCCTGGGTGGAGCCGCGCGCCCCGCGGCGGGCCGCGACGGCGCCCGAGCCCGCGCGGGCGCAAGGCCCGACCGGGACCGTGAGCATGGCACCCCCGGAGAGCCATGCTGCGCCCTCGAGCGGCGGCGCGCTCTCGAGCGGCGGCGCGCCCTCGGCGCAGGACGCGACGCTCTGGCTCGACCACGAGGAAGCGGCGGCGTCGGGGCAAGGGCCGGCGCTCCCCTTCTCCTCGGCAGCCCCTGCGTCCTCCGCCCCGCCGCCGTCTGCCTCGTCGGCCTCGATCGAGCAGGCCGGCGGCGCCTCCGCCCCGCCCGCGACGCTCGCGCTGGCGCCCGACGACGAGCCCTCCCCGCCCGGCCACGCCGCCCTGCCCTTCGTGGCGGCCGCGGCCCCGAGCCCGCCCCTGGCAGCGCCGCCGCCGGCGTCCTCGCCGCTCCCTGGCGCTCCGTGGTCGGCCCAGCGCGCGCCCGCCGCGCCTGCGCCCTGCGCCGGGCCGGGGACGCTCATCCTGGCGCTCGATGCCTGCGAGCTCCCCTGGCCCCCCCTCCCCGCGGCGAGCCCGCAGGAGGTCGACCTTCCCGCACCTCCCCCGGTGCAGGATGAGGGCGGGAAGAGCGGCGCGTCGCGCTTCTACCCCGACCTCCGGCGCCCGTGGACCGACCGCGCCGGCGGCGCCGAGGAGGCCCCCCCTTCCCTCGCGTCCGCGCCCGACCGTGAGGAGATCAGCCTGGAGCGCTGCGCGGCCATCGCGGCGGAGCTCGCGGAGCGGCGCGCCCCTCGGTCCGAGGTGCTCGCGGCGCACGGCCTCTCCGCCGCGCGGTGGCGAGAGGTCGAGCAGCGATGGGAAGACGCGATGGACAGGGAGCAAAGGCGCGGCGACCGATCGCTGCGCGACCGCTTCGACGCCGCCTACATCGCCGCGTGGGAGTCCCTGCGCGGCCCGCTGGAGGTCGCCGGCTATGCTCGGTTGATGCTGGCGCACGAGCACCGTGAGCTCGACGCCGCCCTCGACGCCCTCGCCATCCGGCGCACCGTATGGGTCCGCGTGAGGCGGCTCTGGAGCAAGCGGCTCGCGGATTCGCCGGCCCTCGCCGCGGCCGTGAAGGAAAGGATGGCCGCGCTGCGCGGCGCGTGACGGCGCTGCGACGATCGGGCCCCCCGCTCCGAGCGGGCCGCGCTCAGCGGGCGTTGCAGGCGAAGATGTGCTCGATGGCGTCCACGCACATCTGCTCCGCCACATCCTGGGTGATCCGAGACAGCGCCCGGAATCGCGTGAGCTCGGTCAAGGTCTGGCCGACGTTGACCTCGGCGATCACCTCTCCATCGCCCTCGGCGTCCGCTCTGGAGAAGAGGCGGATCAGGTTGCTGGCGTCCACCGGCACGCCCCGGAGCAGGATGTGGAACTCGAGGCTCGGGGTCTGTTCGCCCACGTCATGCTCGAGCCGGTACGCGTGGCCCGACGCGGCGAGCTCGTCGCCGATGGCCTCGAACGTGGGCACGATGATGTCGGCGAGGATCCGACGGAAATCGGCGTTGAAGCGCTCGCGCCGGTCGGGCAGGTCGGCGCCGCGCGTGCCCTGGGAGAGGCGCGCGCCGTATTTTCTCTGGATGATCGCCAGGCGGATGCGGGCGTGCTCGTTGATGGGCATGCTCGTGTCCCTCACCGGGAAGAACAGCGCAGGGGTCGATGTCGCTCTCGCGGACGGCCCTCGTCGAGGGTGACCACGCGGACCTCAGAGGAGCAGCACCTTGACCTGGCCCGGGGCGATGTTCGTCCCGTTGACGTTGATCTGGTTCTGGATGCCCGTGGCGCCGAGCCGCACCGCCGGCTTGTTCTGGAGCAGCAGCTTCGGGTAGGGGACGAGGCGCCGCGAGGGGCCCATGTTGCGACGGGAAATGACGCCGCCGAGGACCCCGGGGTTATCGCCCATGGAGATCGGGACGATGGTCGCCAGGGTATGGGCGGCGCCCCTCCCCAGGATCACCTTGTACGCGACGGACGTCGCCATGGGTCGAGATGCCGTGTTGGGGTACGGGACGGGCCCCGGCAGGCAGACGTCGGGCACGCCGAAGTCGATCCCGCCGCCCGAGGTGATGGCAAAGCACATGTCCGGTCACCCTACCTGGATCTGATCGCCGTCGATCTTCACGACGTGCGACGCGGTGATCTTGGCGTTCTCGCCGTGCAGGGCGAGGCCGCCCTTGGCCGCATAGTCGATGCGCTCGGCGCGCACGTGATCCGCCTCTTCCACGATGCGGTAGGAGCGCTTCACCCTCTGCATCAGCCGCTCGAGCTGGGCGTCGAGGCTCCGGCCGATCAGCTTGGCCCGGTCGACCTCCCCGCGGACCACCTCGCTGACGAGCGAGAGCAGCCCCAGCGCGACGTGTCCCTCCCTGGCCTGGACACGGAAGGTCGACGCGGCCATCGAGAGGTCCTTGCCGGCCGCCACGCGCACGCCGTCAGGCGCCGAGAGGCCCAGCGAGCCGCGCTGCACATGGATCTGGAGATCCCCTCCGGAGACGAGGCGCGAGGGCGCGCCCTCCTCCCGCTCGAGGACGGCGAGGATGTACTGCGCGTCCTTCACGGCGGCGAGGAGCACCAGGTCCCCGGCGGCGGGCTCCAGCAGGCAGCTCGTGGCGCGCTTCGCGCGGACCTCGCCGTCGTCGGTCTCGACAATGTACGTGGAGCCATCGACGCGGAGCACGGCGCCATGGTCGCCGTGGGCTCCCCGCTCGTACCGCATCGTCCTTGCTACGCTCTGCATCGTCTCCTCACGAGTCCTCATGATTGCGGGGTGCGTTGACCGCCGGCGGGCCTCCCGAGGACGCTGGCCTGCCAGTCTTCTGCTTCCTTGAGCTCCTCGTCGTCGCCGTGCGCCAGCGCCTTGCTCAGCGGCCAGATCGTGCCCTTGTCCGTCACGCGGTGCAGCCGCGCGCGCGCCAGCGTCGCCTCGGAGAGGTCGGCGAAGGACACGTCGGCGTGGGAGAGGTCCGCGTCGCTCAGATCCGCCCGGCGGAAGCGGGCGCCCGGGCAGCTCGCCCGGTGCCAGACGCTCATCTCGAGCCGCGCCCCCGAGAGGTTCGCGGCGCCCACGCGCGCGTCGACGAAGAGCGCCTGGCTCAGGTCGGCCTGGGCCAGGCTCGCGTTCAGCAGGGTCGCCTCGACGAAGACGGCCATGTGCGCGACGGCCCCATCCAGCCGAGCTCCGGTCAGGTCGGCGCCCTTGAAGCTGCACCGCGCCAGCGTGGCCCCGGAGAGATCGCAGCCGCGCAGGTCGGCGTTCGTGAGCTGCGCCCCGCGGAGATCCATCCGCCGGAGGTCCCTGGGCCCCATCCGCACCTCGACGAGGATCGCTTCACGGAGGGTCGCGCCCGTGAGGATGGCCTGGGACAGGTCCTGACGGAACAGGACGGCCCTCGTCAGGTTGGCCCGGGAGAAGTCCGCGCCTCTGCTCTCGGCCTGGAACAGGCTGGCGTCGGCCAGGTTGGCGCGCACGAACCGAGTGCTCTCGAGGCTGGCGTGCGCGATGCCGGCCGACGAGAGGTCGGCTCCGGTGAGATCGGCCGACGCGAGGTCCACGTCCGAGAGGCTCGCCCCGACGAGCGAGGCGTCGGCGAGCGCAGCCCCCGCGAGCGTGCAGTCCATCGCGGTGCCGAGGTGGAAGTCCAGCCCCTTCAGGTTCGCTCCCGCGAGGTCACAGCGGTGGAAGATCGCCTCGCGCACCTTGACGCCCGCCAGGTTGGCGCCGGCGAAGGAGACCTCCTCGAAGATCCCACCGGAGAGATCGAGGCCCGAGAGGTCGCGGCCCGACAGGTCCAGCGCCGAGACGACCTCTCCCTCGTCGATCCGCTTGCGCAGCGCTTCCCTATCCATGCTGCCTCTGGGGCGGTATCACCCGAAGTCGCTTGAGGTTGGCGCCCTCGAAGCTCGTGTCGTCGTCTCCGACCATCCGGTCGGCGCACACGCCGAACAGGTTGGCCTTCTCGAAGACGGCCCCGCGGACGCAGGCGTGGTTCATGACGCTCTGCCTCAGGTCCGCGGCGTAGAGCGACGCCCCGGTGAGGTTCGTCCGGGTCAGCATGGCCTCGACGAGGCTCGCGCGATCCAGGGTCGCCTCGGACAGGTCCGCCTCGCTCAGCAGCGCGCCGCGCAGGTCGGCGTCGGAGAGGTCGCTGCCGCGGAGGCGCGTCCCCATGAAGTTCGCGCCGGTGAGCGTCGCGCCGCTGAAATCTGCGCCCGCGAAGGACGAGCCCTTCACGCTCGCGAGGTCCCTGGCCACGGCGTTCCGGAAGACGGCGCCGTCGCCCTCGACGGCGATGAAGGTGGCGGAGCTCAGGTCGACGCCGGTGAAGTCGACCTCGGTCACGTTCACCTCGTTGAACGTGGACCCCGAGAGCCGCGCGCCGAGGAAGCGCGCTCCCGCGAGGTCCACCTCCTGGAACGTCGCCTTCTCGGCGACGACGCCCTCCAGGTTCGTGTCGCGGAGGTTCGCCTCGGAGAGGTCGGCGCCCGAGAGCCTGGCGCCGGACAGGTCCGCTCCCCAGAGATTGGCCTTGACGAGCACGGCCTCGCCGAAGTCGACGCCTCCGAGGGCCTTCACGTCCCGCAGGCACGCCGAGCCGAGGTTGGCCCCATCGAGCCTGGCCTCCGAGAGGTCCGCGCCCTCCAGGTCCGCGTGCGCCAGGATGGCTCCCGTGAGCTTCGCCTTTCGCAGGTTGCTCCCGGTGAGAGAGGCCGACTCGAGGATGGCGCCCGAGAGGTCGACCCCCTCGAGGTCGAGGTGGGCGAGGTCGGCGCCCGAGAGGTCGCACCCCGCGAAGCTCCGCCCTTCCCTGTGCCCGGACTCGACCTCGCGGCGCAGCCGCAGCGCTTCCTCGCTGTCGAGGCGCGCCGAGGCCGGCAAGAGGTGCGCGAGCAGCCGCCCCTCTTCGCCCCACCCGGCGCGGAACGAGGCGATGTCGTCCAGCTCCTCCGCGGATTCAGGGGCGTCGTCCGCCGCAAATTCAGGGACGTCGTCCGCCGCAAGCTCGGCGGCCTCGTCCTCCGCAAGCCCGGCGGCCTCGTCCTCCGCAAGCCCGGCGGCCTCGTCCTCTGCGAGGTCACCGCCCAGGGCCTCGTCCTCTGGAAAGATGTCTCCGGCTGGCTCCTCGGGCTGGGCGTGGGCGGCCTCGGGCGCCCCGTCGGGGTCGTCGTCGTCGAGGTCGGCCTGAACGTCCCGGGTCCCGTCCTCGAGCGCTTGCCAGTCCACCGCCGACAGGAGCTCTTCGGCGCTGTCCGGTGCGATGCCCTCGCGCTGCATCGCCTGCCGCAAGCGATCGCGCGTCTGCAACACCGAGATCTCGCTCGGCCCGCTCGGCTGCCCGGCGGCGCTCCGGCGCGCTCCCGCGAGCAGCGCATCGACGTCCACACCTTCAATCTTCGACCCTCGGCCGGTGATCTCGCGCTCGAACAGGCTGATCATGGCCTCCTCGGGCTCATCGAGGGGCTCGGGGTCCTCCAGGGGGCCTTGCTGGGACAGATAGGCCTCGGGATCCAGGCCCTGGTCCCGCAGCCGCTTCTTGGCCAGCTCCAGGACCACCTGCTGCTGGCGAACCATCTCGATGTCCTCGGCGTCCTCCGGGTCCTCGGCGAGATGCGGGGTGGTCGCCACGGCCGCGGTCTCGATCGGCTCCGGGTCCGCGTCGTTGTGCGCCTCGGGCTCGGACGCGAACCACGCGAGGCTCTCCTGTTCCTGCCAGTCCTCTGGAATGTCCATGGCCGGCCCCGCCTCGTCCTCGTCGGTCGCGGCGTCGAGGGGCTCGGGGTCGATCCCCATCTCGGCGAGATCGGCCTCGATCTCTTCGATGTCGGGGTCCCTCCCTGCTCCGGCTCCGTGGACACCGGCGGCGACGCCGACCGCGGCCGCGCCTCCGACGGCCCGATCCGGAGTACCTCCCAAGAGCCCCTGCCGCCTGAGCCTCGACGCGAGCCCGGAGAGCCTGTCATCGGGCAGCGGCGGCGCCTCCGCATCCTCGGGCTCGGGCATGAGCCTGTCATCCTCGTCGTCCGGGAGATCGGGGTTCCGAGGGCCGAGGCGCGGGGTCAGGTACTCATGGTAATACGCGGCGGGCCTGGGTGCGTCCATGGCCTCGCAGGCGACCAGCACGGCCACCACGTCCTTCGCGTCGTCCTCGGCGATCTCGACGCCGCCGCGGAACAGGACGACTCCCCGCTCGCGGTGCGGGAACAGGCGCACGGTGTCGAGCTTCATGGCGGGCTCGCGGATCACCACGCCGTCGCGCGTGCGCAGGCAGACGAAGCACCGGCTCGCGACCCCGGGGAGGGCGCCTTCCATCCGGGGCTCGTCAGGGTGCATGTTCTCGACCACGAAGGCCTCGTCGCCCCGGAAGAACCCGTCGATCTGCTGGTCGTCCGGGGCCATGTTGAACATCGTCGGGTCCAGATCCCGCGCGAAGCCAGGGAAGCTCTCGTCGCGCCACGCTGCATCGTACGTGCCGATCTTGGAGGACCTCTGGGGCCAGGTGATGTCGTACCCGTCGAGGCCGGCGGGCGACGGGCGGTCGTCGCGCGCGCGGATCAGGTGCCTGGGCGACTCGATGTTGGGCAGCGCTGCGCTCCTGTCGCCGTGGCCCTTGCCCAGCGGGTTCCTGGCGAACCCCGCTCCACCGAAGGCGTTGCGCCAGGTGACCGGCATCTCGGTGAAGGGCGCCGGATCCGACATGCCGAGCAGACCCCACGTCCGGTCGCCGATCACATAGAGGCTCTTGTCGATGGGTCCGAGCTGGACGCGGACCGAGCTCGCGGGGCGGGCGACGCGCCCCGGCGGATAGCAGCGGCCCGTGACGAGGAGCTCGCCCCGGGTCTTGGGGTTGAGCTCGTCGAGGAGCCCGTCCTCGCCGAGCTCCTCCGCGGCCACCTGCCAGACCGTCGGCTCGTAGAGCAGCCGGGCCGGCCTGTCGTAGGAGAAGCCGACGAAGGCGGTGATCAGGAGGTGCGGGGTGCGCTGGTTCATGAAGACCCTCGGCACCACCCCGAGACGCATGGGCTTGACGATTTTCATCCGACGGCATCCAGGGCAGAGGGCTCGATGGATCCTGCGGCTCAGCGGCGAGCGCGAGCCTGCTCCACGCGCGCCAGGCGGATCACTTCAGGATGTGCAAATCCGCGTTCGAGAGCTCGAGGTGGGTCTTGATCTTCATGATCTCGTGCGCGGCGTTGTAGCCCTTCGCCCGGATGGTCGAGAGCTTCAATTCCTTGATCTCGTGCGGGGCCTTCTTGTAGGCCAGACCCTTGATATTCTCGTATTTCGTCTTGTCGATGACCTCGACGCGCGACCCGATCTTGGTCTTGTAAAGACCGGTCACCGTGCCCTCGGCGGGGCCATGGATGGTGGTCTCGCTCCGCCCGGTGACCGTGGTCTTTCTCGTGCCGAAGATCTCGGTGGTGCTGCCACCCCTGATCGTCGTCTCGCTCCCCCCCGCGTGAACGGTGGTCTTTCGCCCTGCGAGCAGGTCGGTGGTGACGCGACCGCCGATCCTCGTCTTCTTCGTGCCCACGACCTCGGTCTCGCTGCTGGACCAGATCTTCGTCTCGCTTCGTCCGGTCACGTCGGTCTTTCGCGAACCCAAGAACGCGCTCCTGTCGTTCCCCACGATCCGGGTGCTGCGGTTCCCCGAGACGACCAGGCCGCTGTTGCCTCGGATGGTGACGCTGCGATTGGCCATGATCGAGGTCGTGTCGTCGCGAACGATGGTCGTCGTCCGGCTCCCCTTGATGCGGGTCTTTCGATTGCCGTAGACGTTCGTGGACTCGTTGCCGAGGATGCGTGTGTCGCGATAGCCCAGGATCACGTTCTGCGAGTATCCAGCGACGAAGCTCCCGGAGTATCCCCCGACGAAGCTCAAGCTGAAGCCTCCCACGATGCTCTCGGAGATCCCCGCGGTGATCGCCGTCCGGTTGCCGGTCACGATGTTCTCGGAGGAGCCTCCGATCCACGTGTAGGCGTGGCCCTGCGTCTTGACCTCATACGACGCGCCGGCGTTGGGCGCCCCCATCCGGATGTAGGTGTTGTCATAGGGCGTCGACAGGGTGATCCGCTCCTGCCCGGCCTGGTCCTCGAGCTCGAGCCGGTTCCGCCCGCCCGTCTGGAGCACGTTCCGCGTGTTGTTCCCGGAGGTGACCGGGCTCGGCGTCAGCGCGTTGGGCGCGACCCCGACGATGGCCGGCCGGTCGGGGTCGCCTCCCTCGAAGGCGCACATGACCTCGGTGCCGGCGCGCAGCGGGAAGTGGAAGCCCTCGATGCCGCCGCCGTGGGGCTGGAGCATCCGGACCCAGGTCGACGCCTTCCCCCCGCCCAGGTCGCTCTCGTCGAAGTGGAACTTGATCCGGTAGCGGCCATGGGTGTCGATCTGCGCGTAGTCGCTGACCGCCGCGCCGTCGACGACCGCGGGCTCGGTGCCGTAGATGCGCGGCCACGCGGTGACCTGCGGCGCGCGGAACTGCGTCGTCGCGGGGATGGCCCTGGCCTCCATGCGATAGCTCCCGCGCCACGGCGCGAGCTCGTCGAGCTCGGGCATGTCCGGGGCCTGGTTGGACCAGTGCTCGACCTCGGTGGCCAGGTACTTCGTGTTGAACGCGGCCCGCGGGTGATCCTCGAGCTCGAAGGTGAACCCGGGGACCAGCGTCGCCGCCTTGCCCATCGCCTGGTAGACGACGCCGGCCGCGGCGAGGCTCTCGGCCTTGACGCGCGCCAGCCGCTCCCCGTCGCCCGGCGAGAAGAACCGCGCGCCGAACAGGCTGACCTCGCCGAAGCCGCTCTCGCTGACCGACGCCTGCCCGACGACCGGCACGGCCGGCGTGGCGTAGTTGTGGTCCTTGAGGCGGACCGCGCTGGGCACGGCGTCGTGCCGGCAGGTGAAGGCGTGGAAGGTGTCTTTCGCGGTGTTGGCGCCGCCGGGCTGCGGGTAATAGCGGATGGGCTTGCCGCCATGGGGCTGATGGGCCGACTTCTCGTCGATCAGCACCAGCGTCTCGCCGCCCTCCCCGTGCTCGAAGTAATAATAGATGCCCTCGCGCTCCATCCACCGGGCGATGAAGGCATAATCGCTCTCGCGGTACTGGCAGACGTGCTCTTCAGCGGCGTAGGCGCCCTGGAGCATGAGGGCGCAATCCGTGACGCCGCCCTTTTGAAGGACGGCGCCAAGGATCTCCGGGATGGTCTTGCCGGTGAAGACGCGGCTGTGAAACGACAGGGCGAGCAGGGCGAGGCGCGGGACCAGGGTGGCCCGGAAGACGCACCGACCGGCGAAGTCGTTGAGGAGCTCGATGCTGCCCAGGACGCCGCTCCGGAGGAAGCGCTCGCCGCCGTCGCTCCGCTCCAGGGAGACGGTCAGCGGCTGGCCCACGGCGGCGGCCATGTCGAAGCCGTGGCCGACATCGCTCGTCATCACCAGGAAGAGCTCGAAGCGATAGAGCTTCGAGATGCCCTCGGTCCCGCGAAAAGCTACGAGCTTAGTGGAAGGGGGCAGGGCGCTCGAGTGGACGACGAACATGTCAAGCATGGCGAGCCTCACGGGTGAGAAGCAGCGGCAAGCGCAGACGCATCGCATAGCCTAGACGGAACCTGTGTCAGTTGCGTGACGCGCAACGTGCTTGTTGTTGTCTTTCGATGACGCCTGGATGACGGGCCTGTCACCAGCTCCGCGGGCGGCAACGTTCACGCACACAGCCCCAAGCTCGCGCACATCGGCGCGACCGGCGCGGTCACGGGGCTGGCGCCGATCGAGGCGATGGGCGGCTCGGTCTCACGGCGCTCATCGCATCCGGCGAGAGGGATGGAAGGGACGAGGCTCAGCGGAGCTGGAGCGATGATGCGCGTGGCGCGGCCTCCGCCGGGCGGGCTTTGTTGAAATCGCCAGCTTGAAGTCGCTCCGCCGCGCGCCGGTGGCGGCGGCGGTGCAGCGGCGGTGAGACCGCGGCCATCAGCGGGGAGCGGGAGGAGACGTTCATGGAGGTGGGAGGCACCAAATATGGCTGGATCCTGTCGCGCGCGAAGGCGGCGCAGGAGGCTCGGGCAGCGACGCCCGAGCCCGTGGTTCGCTCGAGGGCTCGATCTTGCGGATCGCGTCAGAGCGGCAGGCGCGCGAGGAGGAAGCCGCCCCAGCCCTCGCTCTGCTGCGCCTCGGTGAGGCTCGTCACGGTCGACAGGTGTCCTTTCGCGTCGAGCACGGCGGGGACCTGGCCGGAGAACCCGTGCCACTCGCCGAGCTCGACGATCCGCCGCTGCGCGACGAACGCCCCGGTGCCTGGCTCGTAGGTCGCGACATAGGTCCCCTGCTCGTCCACGGGGCCACCGCCGAGGTCGAAGGGAGCCCCGAGCGAGGCGATGAGCGCGACCCGGCCGCCGGGCGCGAACGAGAGGCTGATCGAGCCGACCTGCGAGCCCGGGGTCGGGATCGCCCTCGCCCACCGGATCGCGCCGTCCTCGCCGGCGAGCTTCATGAGGAACGCGCCGCTCGTGGTGTCGATCGGGCCCTCGCCGAGGTCGGCGCCCGGCGCGAACTGGCCGGCGATCAGCACGTCGCCGCGCTCGTCCACGAGCAGCGCCTCCGCCAGGTCGCCGGTGCTGAAACCACCGCTTTCGAGTGCGCCGATGTGCCTCGACCAGAGGTGGGCGCCGTCCTCCCCCGAGTACTTCGCCACCCAGGCCTGCTCGCCTTCCACCCCGGTGGTGGCGCCCCCGCCGATGTCGGAGTCGCCGGAGTAGTGCCCGGCGACGAAGATGTCGCCGTGGAGGTCCATGGCGACCCCGCCGATCGGGGCGTACCAGGTCGTCGGCCACAGCTTGCCTATGTACGTCGCGAAGCGCTTCGTCCCGTCGGCGGCGAACCTGGCGAGGGCGAGGCGGCCCCAGGACTCGGCGGCGACGACGACATCGTTTCCGGGGCCGACGGCCACGCGGCCTGCGTGGTCGATGCCGCCGCCGCCCAGGCGGTGCATCCAGCGCGGGGTGCCGTCTCGATCGAGCGCGAGGACAAAGACATCGGACGAGGCGACCACCGGGTCATCTCGCTCCGGCTCTTCCAGGACGAGATCGCCGGCCTCGAGCGGACCTTCCGAGTAATGGCCGACGACGGCGATGCCGTCGTTTCCGTCGACCGCGACCCCCATGGCCGTCACCAGGCCTCCGCCGAAGCGCCGGACCCAGCGCAGGGCGCCGTCGTCTGCGTACGTGGCGACGAAGAGGTCCGCGTTGCTGCCGACGAGCGGCGTGATGCCCGCACCGAAGTCGGTCGCTCCCGACGAGCTGCCGGCCACGACGACGTTGGCCCTGCCATCGATGGCGAGGGCCATGGCACCCGCACCACGGGGACCCACGACCGGCCGGTACCAGCCCTCGGCTGGCGGCGATCCCCCGCCCTCACCGGGGCCGCCGCCTTCACCGGGGCCGCCGCCCTCACCCGGGCCGCCGCCCTCACCCGGGCCGCCGCCTTCACCCGGGCCGCCGCCCCACCCCCCCACGCCGTCGCCGCCGGATCCTCCAGATCCCGCGCCGCTGGCGCTGCTCGAATTGACGGCCTGATCGGTCTCGCGGCCCCCACCACATCCGGCGAGCAGGATGGCAGGGACAAGGATCAGCAGAGCAGAAGCGATGTTGCGCATGGAATGACCTCCGTCGAACAGGCTACGTCCCCGCCAGAGGACCGCTCCTTAATCCTCTCTTAAAGCGATTCACGCGCTCCCTCCCGCGGCCCCATCGCCCTTGCTCTCCCATCCCGGGCTCGAGATCACCCACGAAGCGTCCACGGTCCACGAGCGGCCGGAGCTCGTCGTCGAGACGAGAGGAGGCGGGGGCCGGAAGGAGCGGAGGCGGAGTGGGACGGAGGCCGCTCGAAACGAGCGGGCCGTCTCAGAGCGGCAGGTGGGCGAGGAGGACGTCGCCCCAGCCCTCGTGCTTCAGGGCGCCGAAGCCGGTCTGTACCTCGTCGAAGATCGTCACGATCGACAGGTGTCCTTTCGCGTCGAGCGCGGCGGGGGAGAAGCCGCCCAGCCCGATCTGCTCGCCGAGCGCGACGAGCCGCCGTTGCGCGACGAGCTCCCCGGTGCCTGGCTCGTAGGTCGCGACGTAGGTCCCCCGCTCGTCCACCGAGCCGCCGCCGAGGTCGAAGGGCGCCCCGAGCGAGGCGATGAGCGCGACCCGGCCGTCGGGCGCGAACGAGAGGCTGAGCGCGCCGACCTCACCGTCCGGCGCCGGGAACGCCTTTGTCCACCGGATCGCGCCGTCCTCGCCGGCGAGCTTCATGAGGAACGCGCCGCTCGTGGTGTCGATCGGGCCCTCGCCGAGATCGGCGCCCCGCGCGAACTGGCCGGCGATCAGCACGTCGCCGTGCTCGTCCACGAGCAGCGCCTCCGCCCGGTCGCCGCTGCCTATCCCGTAGTCTTTCGGTGCGCCGAAGTGCCTCGACCAGAGGTGCGCGCCGTCCTGCCCCGAGTATTTCGCCACCCAGGCCTGCTCGCCTATCAGCCGGGTGGTGGCGCCCCCACCGAGGTCGGCGTCGTCGACGAAGTGCCCGGCAACGAGGATGTCGCCGTGGAGGTCCACGGCCACCCCGGTGGTCGGGGCGAACGGGGTTGCCGTCGCCAGCTTTCCTGTGTCCGTCGCGAAGCGGGGCGTCCCATCGGCGGCGAACCGGGCGAGGGTGAGGCGGCCCGCGGAGTGGGCGGCGACGACGACGTCGTTTCCGGGACCGACGGCCACGTGGCCTCCGAGGTCGAATCCGCCGCCGCCCAGGCGGTGCATCCAGCGCGGGGTGCCGTCCCGATCGAGCGCGAGGACGAAGATGTCGGACGAGGCGACCCCCGGGTCGTCTCGTTCCGGCTCTCCCAGGACGAGATCGCCGGCCTCGATTGGACCTCTCGAGTAATGGCCGACGACGGCGATGCCGTCGTTTCCGTCGACCGCGACCCCCGTGGCCGTCACCAGGCCGCCGCCGAAGCGCCGGGCCCAGCGCAGGGCGCCGTCGTCGGCTGCATACGTGGCGACGAAGAGGTCCTCGAAGCGGCCCTTGAGGCCGACGCCGAGGAGCGGTGTGGCGCCCGCGCCGAAGTCGGTCGTTCCCATCGAGTTGCCGGCCACGAGGACGTTGGCCCCGCCATCGATCGCGAGGGCCATGGACTGCTCCCTGTCGGGTCCCGAGATCTGCCGGTACCAGGCCCCCGCTGGCGGCGTTCCGCCACCCTCGCCCGTGCCGCCGCCCTCACTCCAGCCGCCGCCGTCACCCGGGCTGCCGCCCTCGCCCGGGCCGCCGCCCCAACCCGGACCGCCACCCTCACCCGGGCCGCCGCCCCCCACGCCGTCGCCGCCGGATCCTCCCGAGCTCGCGCCGTTGGTGCCGCTGGAATTGACGGGTGGCTCGGGCTCACGGCTGTCACCGCATCCGGCGAGCAGGATGGCAGGGGCAAGGATCAGCAGAGCAGAAGCGATGATGCGCATGGCGTGACCTCCGCCGAACAGGCTAGGTCCCCGCCGCAGGACCACCCCTTAATCCTCTCTTAAACCGCTTCGCGCGCTCCCTCCCGCGGCGCCATCGCCCTTGCACTCCCATCCATTCCGCGGGCCCCCGGGGGGAGGTGGGGCCCTGCGGGGGCTCACCGGAAGGGCTGGCGTGGAGGCGAGCCACGAGAGGGGCTCGCCGGAACGCAAGCCCCGGAGGCGAGCCCCCGCAGGGCCCCACCTCCCCCCGGGGGGCCGGGCAGCCGGCAGCAGCCCCTACCGCCGCTTCCCCCCACCCTCGCCGGTCTCCCCCCCGCGCGAATCGCCCCCTTCCCAGGCGCCCGGCTCCACCGCGACGTAGTGGACCGGCAGCGCCGGATCCAGCGAGTACCCCTCTGCGTCTCTCCGGAGCCACGGCTTCATCCCGAGCTTCCGCAGCAGGTTCATCGCCACGTAGATCCGGTTCGCCGCCGCCTCCGGCAAGATCCGCTCGCCGGGCCACCCCGCCTCCTTCAGCGCGGCCAGGGAGAGCCCTCGCCCCGGCGCGCACCGCTGCTGCTCGGCCAGCGCGAGCAGCAGGCGCCGCGCCGCGTGGCGCTCGCGCAGATCGTGCCAGCCGCTGCCCGGCGGGCGGACGAAGCGCGCCCCCTCGGTCAGGAGGAGCTCGCCCTCGGCCCGCGCCTCGGGCACGTCGCCCAGCGCGGCCAGGCTGCGCTCCAGGATCCGGAGCAGCAGCCGCACGTCATCGGATCGGCTCGCGCTCGACGGCGATCCCTCCCGCGCGCGCGCGATCCTGCGCCGCGCCGCGCCCGCGTGCGCCGCGGCCTCGTCCCCCCGCCCCGCGCGGCGCGCCGCCTGGGCGAGCGCGAGATCGACGAAGCCCGACGCCACCCGCGCGAGCTCCACGTCGGGCTCGTCCCCGAGCTGCGCGAGCAGCCGCTCGGCGGGCTCGAGCGCGCGCCGCGCCTCCTCCACCTCGCCGAGCGACGCGAGCGCCGCCCCGAGGCGGCAGAGGGCGATCCCCTCGGAGCGGCGATCCAGGGCCTCGCGGAGCAGCGCCACGGCGCGGCCGTGGCAGGCGCGCGCGTCGGCGAGGCGCCCCTCCTCGTGGTGGAGCGCGCCGAGGTTGCCGAGCGTGATCGCGAGCAGCCGGAGGTCGCCCACCTCGCCGAGGATCGCGACGGCCCGCTCGTAGCGCCGGCGCGCCTGCGCGGGCGCCCCGCGTTCCTGCTCGAGCAGGCCGGCGTTCGTCGAGAAGATGCCCTCCGTCCGGCCGTCGCCGATCTCCGCCGCGATCGCGATCGCCCGCTCGTAGTAGGCGGCGGCCTCCTCCTCGCGGCGCTCGTCGTGGTGGAGCGCGCCGAGGTTGCCGAGCACCCGCCCCTCGGCGCGGCGGTCGCCGAGGGCGCGGTGGAGGGCGAGCGCCTGCTCGTAGTGGTCGCGCGCGCGCTCCATCTCGCGCCGGCCGTGGTGGAGCACGCCGAGGTCCGCGAGGATCCCCGAGAGGAGCGCCTCTGCGCCGAGCGCCGCCGCCTGCGCGCGGGCGCGCTCGAGGTCCGCGAGCGCCGCCTCCGCCTGCCCCCGGAGCCGCCGCGCGCGCCCCCGCGCCGCGAGCGCGCGGGCCACGACGCCCGGATCCGCCGGGAGCTCTTCGGCCGCCGCGAGCGCGCGGTCGAGCAGCTCGAGCTGCGCCCCGAACGGGCCGCGGGTGCTGAGCACGGGCTCGATGGCGCAGAGCGCCCGCAGCGCGCGCTCGGCCGCCGCGCGAGGCGCCGCCGCGGCGAGCGCGCCCCCGGCCGCCGCCTCCGCGCCGCCGCGAGGCGCCGTGGCCGGGGCGAGCGCGCGCTCGGCGACGGCGAGCAGCTCCTCCAGATCGCCGGCGATGCGGTTGAGCGCGTCGAGCCCGCCGCGCCGCTCGAAGTCCGCGGCCGCGGCCTCGCCGGCGGCCAGGTAGAACGCCGCGTGCCGCGCGACCGCGGCCTCGCGCTCCCCGCGCTCGGCGAGCTTCTCGGCGGCGAGCTCCCGCACCCCCTCGTAGAGCGCGAAGCGCGTCGCCCCGTCGCTCCCCGGGGGCGCCGCGCGGAGCAGCGACTTGTCGCGCAGCGCCTCGACGCGATCGATCGCGGCGGCGTCGGGCTCCGCGAGGACGGCCGCGGCCGCCGCGAGCGGGAACGGCCCGCGGAAGACGGAGCAGCAGGCGAGCGCCCGCCGCTCGCGGTCGTCGAGCAGGTCCCACGACCACTCGATGGCGCTGCGCATCGTCGCCTGCCGCGCCTCCCTGCCGCGCGCCGCACCCGCGAGCAGGTCGAGCCGGCTCCCGAGGCGCGCGAGCAGGCCGCGCACGCCGAGCACGCCCTCGCGCGCCGCCGCGAGCTCGATCGCGAGCGGGATGCCCTCCAGCCGCCGCACCAGGGCGGCGACGTCGGCGAGGTGCTCGTCGCTGGACGGCGGCGGCGCGGCGGCGCGGTGGGCCGCGGCGCGGTCGAGGAAGAGCGCCACGGCCGCGCTTCGTTCGATCGAGCCCTCGGCCGGGAGGCCGAGGGGGCCGAGCTCGTAGCTGATCTCCCCCGACAGGCGGGTGCGCTCGCGCGACGTCGCGAGGAAGCGGAGCTCGGGCGCCGCGCGCACCCACGCGTCGAGGGCCGGCGCGGCCTGGTCGAGCACGTGCTCCAGGTTGTCGAGCACGAGCAGCGCCGGCCCTTCCGTCGCGAGGGCGCGGCCGATCCGCTCGACGAGCGTCGCTTCCCGGCGCCCTGCCGCGACCTGCGCCCCGATCGCGCGCGCGACGGCGCCGCAGACGGCGCGCAGGTCGCGGCAGGCGGTGAGCTCGCAGAGCCACACGGCCTCGCCGGCGTGCGCCTCGGCCCAGCGGCTCGCGAGCTCCAGGGCGAGCCGCGTCTTGCCCATGCCGGCCGGCCCCCAGACGGTGACGAGCCGCTCGCCGCGCCGGAACAGCTCGGCGATCGCGGCGAGCTCGCCCTCCCGGCCGATGAAGCGCGACGCGGGCAGGGCGAAGTGCCGCCTCCGCGGCCGTGCTTCGTCCGCCATCCCCCCGACCTTCGATCGGACGGGGGCCGAGTTCAACGCCGGAGCGGGAAGAGCGGGAAGAGCGGGAAGACGATGGGGCGCGATGGGAGGGGCGCGGTGGCAGGGGCGCGGCGGGAGAACGGGATCCAGCGAGGGCTCAGGGTCGCGCGAGCGGGGTCACGAGCAGCGTCTTCCGGGCGTCGCCGAGCTCGACCTGCACCTCGATCCCGCGCCGATCGAGCGCCGAGAGCGGGCGGATCGGCGTCACCTGGGCATAGAGGTCGCCTGCGCCGCACCAGGTGCCCTGGAGCGTGGGCGCCTCGGCGTCGTCGGGCGTGAAGACGACGGCGCCGGTGCGGCAGCCGCCGTCGACCGCCACGTACAGGCCCTCGATGCCATCGAGGGCCGCGGGGCGCACGCGAAAGGCGAGGTCCGCGCCCTCGGGCGTGCGCAGCCGACCGGATTCGCCGCCCGGATCGGCGGTCGCCGTCCACCCGCCGCTCGCGAGCGAGAGCCCGCCGCTCGGGTCCTCGGGTCCCTCGAACCACCGGGTCATGGTCGCGTAGCTGCTCGCGCCGCCGCAGACGTAGAGCGTGACCGCGCCCTCGCCGCGCACGAGGGCGAGCACGGCGTCGGTGCCGTCGACCGTGCCGACCGAGATCTCGGGCGGCGGGGCCTCCGGGTCTGCCGCGCACCCCGCGCAGAGCGCGGCGCCGAGCACCCCGGCGGCGCGCGCGAGCGCGCGGGCGCACTCCCTGCCGAGGGTAGCGAGGATGTCGAGATCGATCCCTCTCGAGTGATGAAACGAGCCCATGGGATCGCAGGATAGTCCAGTCGAGCCTCGATGGTGGGAGGCGCCGGTGGCCCTTGACGGGCGCATTCGTGCTGCGCGCCCCGCGCGCCTGCTCCGACCTCCACCGCACGGGGTGGCTGAAACACATGGTGAGACACCCGCCGTCGCCGCCCAGCCCGCCGTCGCCTGGTATTCTGATAGCGCCTGCAACGGACATCCCGCCTCAGCGACGAGATCCTGCGGGAACAGGCCGTGTCCCAGCCAGGGCGCCGCTCGGCTTGCAGACTCGAGAATGAACCGCAGAGGCGCAGAGGGCACCGAGGAGGGTCGGGGGAGTAGCACGTTCATCTCTCTGACCTCTGCGCCCTCCGTGTCGCTGCGGTTCAGCGTGTCCGGATGACCGGGTACCGTGTCCGGATGACCGGGTACCGTGTCCGGATGACCGGGTACCGTGTCCGGATGACCGGGTACCGTGTCCGGATGACCGGGTACCGTGTCCGGATGACGGGGGGGGCGTGTTTCATCGACAGGCGTAGGCCCCCGGGGAGCCCGGCAAGACCCCCGCGGCTACGGCGTGGCGTCCTGCAGCACCCCGTCGGGCACGAGGCGGAGCGAGCGCACCGCGCCCTCGCGCGCGAGCAGCACGGCGCCGAGCAGCCCGGCCTCGCTGCCGAGCGGCGAGGCCACGACCGGCACGTCCCCGGCGCGGACGGCGTGCTTCGGCAGCGCCTCGCGCACGCCGCCGAGGAGGACGTCGGGCGCGGCCAGGAGCTCGCCGCCCAGCACGACGAGCTGGGGGTTGAGCACGTTGAGGAGCACCGCGATGCCGCGCGCGAGCTGCGCGCCGGCCTCGTGGAAGATGGCGCGGGCGCTCTCGTCGCCGGCGAGCGCCGCGCTCGCCACCGCGTCGACCGCGTGCGGGCTGGGCAGCTCCGCGAGCACGCGCGAGCGCGCCGACGCCGCCTCGGCCGCGCGCCGCAGCGCCATCACCGAGGTGAACGTCTCCAGGCAGCCGCGGCGCCCGCAGCCGCACAGCGGGCCGTCCTCCGCGACCCGGCAGTGGCCGATCTCACCGCTGTACCCCTGCATCCCGAAGAACAGCCGCCCGTCGACGACCAGCCCCGCGCCGATGCCCAGCCCGACGTACACCCACGCATACGACGCGTGCCCCCGCGCCGCGCCGAGCTCCCCCTCCGCGACCGCCGCCGCCTGGGGCAGGTTGTACACGGGCACCGGCATCCGGAGCGCGCGGCTGAGCTCCGCGCGCAGCGGGAACCGCTCCCAGCCCAGGTTCGGCGCGAGCACGCACACGCCGCTCGGCCGCTCGATGAGCCCGGGCACGATGGCGCAGGCGCCGCGCAGCCTCTTCCGCGGAACCCCGCTGAGCTGCAGCACCTTGGGCAAGAGATCCGCGATATCCCGGACGGTCCGGTGCGGATCGCGCAGGACGGACGGCTGTTCCATGCGCGCCCGGAGCCGCCCGCGCGCGTCGGCCACGGCCACGGCCGTCTGCTCGACGCCGATCTCGATGCCGAGGTACGCCGCGCTCTCCTCGTTGAACTCCAGGAGGCGCGCGGGGCGCCCGCCCCGCGACTCGGTCCCGACATCGCGGACGCTGCCGCTCTCGAGGAGCTCCTCGATGATCGCCGAGACCGTCGGCTTGGTCAGGCCGCTGAGCCGCGCGAGGTTCGTCCGGGAGATCGGGCCGTGCGCCTCCACGAGGTCGAGCACGAGGGAGCGGTTCAGCTCCCGAGGGGTGCGGTTGTTCGCGGTCTTGTCGGTGGGACGGACCATTCGAGCCCATACCACTTAGCCGCGCTCGCGCGACGAAAGCAAGAGGCGTCGTCATCGCGCTGTCACGAGCCCCGCGCCGCCAGGCGCGCCTCCTCCTCACGCGCTCACCGCCGTCCCCACCCGGGCGCCCGGCGGAGCGCCGGTGGGCGTTATGTCATCATGGGATGGGTCGAGGGCGAGCCCCCCGCGGCGCCGCCGGAGCCGGGCGACCTGCGTGACGAGCTGGTGCGCGGCGGGAGGACGGAGCATGGGACGCTCGCCGCCGTGTGGCAAAACGCCTCATCCTCCGTGTGATGTGTGAACAGGAGGTGCGCGCGGGCTTCTCGCCTCCGGCCACGCCCGGCCACGCGCGGCTCCGCGGAGGCCAGCGCTCCCTTCGGCCGCAACGCGCATATTCACGCCGACGGACAGGCTCATCTCTGGTCGCGGGGAACGCTGATTGCAGACGCGAGCGGAGGTGCGAACCACGGTGCGAGCGACGTGGAAGCGGGTGCGTACGCCGACGAACGGTGGGCGGGCAGCAGCCGCTGAGTCGATGAGAGCCGATAGCTGCATGGATGAAGGGAGAGCGATCATCGCGGCGCTGGAGCGCGGACGTATCCAACGGCTGGCCGCCCCGGGATGCGTGAGGGCGCGGCGGACTGGAAAACACCGCGACACCGCGGGGAGGCGCACAACGCATGGGCGCCGCGCAGCGAGGGGCGCTCGACGCGCTTCGCCGGGCGGCGATTGACGGGTGCTTTTCCTGGTCCTAGGGCATCGATGATATTGAAAATCCGCAGGAATCAGCCGGTGAGGGAGAAAACCGCAAGGGCGCAAGGGCGCGAGGAGCACACGGGAGAGAGAACCAGACCTCTCTCTTCCTCGTGCCCCTTGCATCCTTGCGGTTACTTTTCTTCCCGCGTCCGCGCGCTTTCAACTCGCTCACCGGCGGATCCAGCGGGTGGCACATTCTGTTGAATCGGGGCGAGCCTCGACCTGTTCGGCGCCCTGGCAACCGCCTTGTCTGAGACCACAGACCAAGGCAGCTCACCGGGGCCGGTCGGGGTGACTCTCCCCTGTTCGAACACGAGCCGCATTTCCGAGGAGACGAAGGGAGCGCTGGCGCCTGTCTCTTCACGAGGAGTTTCTGTGATTATGAAGATGGCGAATGTTCTGGGTGCTGTTCTCGCTGTAACGCCCGCCGGCTGCATGGCATCCTCCGACGACGCCGACGGCGTGGATCGAGCCGATCTCGTGGAGACCGGGGCGGCCGAGGGCGCGCTCCGGCCGAGCGACGACGCCGCCGCCCCCGGGACGCTCGATCACGAGAGCCGCTTCACGCTGGGCCGCGGAGCCTCGGTCCACGCGCGGTGCACGAGTCATCTGGCGGGGGCCGCCACGCGTGGTCTGCGGCCGGACAGCGGGTCGAGCGACGCCGCGGAGGGCGCGGCGCTCGCGGGCGCCTCGGCGCGCCAGGGCGTGTGTTTCCTGGTCGTGGGGCTGGGCGAGAGCTGCGGCGGCTTCACGGCTGGCCCGCTGCGCGTGTGCGCGGACGGGCTCTACTGCAAGTACGAGCCGGGCGCGCTCTGCGGCCGCGCCGACGAGGCCGGGCGCTGCGCGGAGAAGCCGGAGCTGTGCACGAAGGAGCTCGAGCCCGTGTGCGGCTGCGATGGACAGACCTACTCGAACGCCTGCTTCGCGGCCGCGAACGGCGTCTCCGTCGACACGCTGGGCCCGTGCGTCACGCAGGGCCCGTGCGCCGGCGGACCCGCGGAATGATCACCGGCGGCGGCCAGCTCGCCCCGCCGAGCGAGCTCCGCCGCCACGGCTGCATGCGCCGGCAGGTACAAGCGCCGGGGCGACCGCCGCTCTAGCCGTGGGTTCGTCGCTCCCGGTTCCTCGCCACCCGCGCCGCCCGGCGCGCCATGACCTCCGGCGACGGCTTGCGCCCCCGGTGCGGCGCCTGCTCCGCGTGGTGCTCGTCGAACGACCCCGGCGCGCAGCCGAGCTCGAAGACCGCGACCTCGCGCTGGCCGCGCTCGCCGAGCCGCAGCGGCATCACCGCCGCGCCGATGCCCGCGCCCACGTAGACCGCGCCCTGGCCGGGCTCGCCCCCCTTGCGCGTGCCGTAGAGGCCGTGGATGTACCGGTGGCCCGCGATCCTGCCGATCGAGAGCTCGTTCAGGCGCGCGACCGTGACCTGGCCCGCGTGCGTGTGCCCCGACAGCACCAGCGGGATGCCGTGGCGCCAGAGCCCGTCCGCCTCCTCGGCGATGTGCGAGAGGCCGAGCGTCGGCAGATCGCGCCGCATGCCCTTCACCGCCTTCTCGCGCGAGGCGTGCCCGGTGTAGGCGTCGTCGAGCCCCACCACCTGGAGCCGCTGGTGGCCGAGCGTGATCACCGTGCTCGCGTTGCAGAGCACCGCGGCGCCTCCCCGCTCGAGCGCGCGCCGCACCGCGTCCGCACCCGACCAGTGATCGTGATTCCCCAGCACCGCGATGACCGGCGCCTCGAAGCCGCGCACCACCTCTTCGAGCTGGTCGAGGTAGAGCTGGCTGTGACACACGAAATCGCCCGTGAGCACCACGAGATCGGGCCGCTGCCGGTTCGTCAGCGCCACGGCCGCGCGCTGGACGCGCACCGACGTCACCCGCCCGACATGCTGATCGGTGAGGTGCGCAATGCGCAGCGAGGACATCTGATCGAGGTACGCGGCCGGCCCCGCGAAGCGCCGGAGGCGAATCCCGAGGTCCGGGTCCGCCACCGCCGGCGCCGGCTCCCCAGGCGCTGGCTCCCTACCTGAGGCGCTGGCGCCCCGCGTGAAGATCTCCCGCCACCGCTCCCTCGCAGGTACTGCGCCTGTCACAGACGCCGAGTGTACGGGTGGGATGGATTCGCCGCCACCATTTCTTTCGTCGCAGACGCCCTGATCCCGGGCAGCGTAGCAATCCTGCGCTCGTGCGATGTCGGTCCGGGGGCGCGAGCCTGGAAATCTCCGCGCTCGTGCGACTCGGCTCTCAGGCATCAGGCGTGGGCGCGGCGGATGAGGTCGCGATCGATGCAAGCGAGGGTGGGACACCCCGCGAGCGCCATGGCGACGGAGAGCTCGTCGCGCAGGCCCGCGAGCACCCGCGCCACCCCCTCGCCGCCGAGCGCGGAGAGCCCCCACAGGACGGGCCGTCCGACCAGCACCGCGCGGGCGCCGAGCGCGAGCGCCTTCAGCACGTCCGTCCCCCACCGGACACCGCCGTCCATCAGCACCAGAGCTCGCCCGGCGACCGCGTCGGCGATCGCGGGCAGGACCGAGATCGTCGCGGGCGCGCCGTCGAGCTGCCGGGCGCCGTGGTTGGAGACGACGACGCCCGCGGCCCCGCAGTCGAGCGCGCGGACGGCGTCGTCCGGCCGCACGATGCCCTTGAGCAGGACGGGCAGCCTCGTCAGCGAGCGGAGCCACTCGACGTCGCGCCACGTCAGCGAGGCGTCGTGCCGCGCGGCCACGTACGCCGCGAGCAGCGAGCCCTGGTCCGCCGCCGGGGCGCCCGCCGCGGCGTCGCGCAGGTTCGCCATGACGAGCCCCTCGGGCAGCGCGAAGCCGTTGCGCACGTCCGCGATGCGCCGGCCGAGGAGCGGCGTGTCCACGGTCAGCATCAGCGCCCGGTAGCCCGCGGACTCGGCCCGCTCGACGAGCGAGCGCGTGAGGCCGCGGTCCTTGTGCACGTAGAGCTGAAACCACTTCGGCCCCGGGGACGCCTCCGCCACCGCCTCGAGGCTCATCGTCGAGAGCGTCGAGAGCGTGAAGATCGTCCCGAGCTCCGAGGCCGCCCGCGAGGAGGCGATCTCGCCGTCCGGGTGGGCGAGGCGATGATAGGCGGTCGGCGCCACGAGGATGGGAAAAGGCACCTTCGTCCCGAGCAGGATCGTGCTCGTGTCCCGCTCGGCCACGTCGATGAGGACGCGATGATGGATCTCGAGGCGGCGAAAGGCCCTGCGGTTCTCCCGGAGCGTCCTGCCCTCGTCGGCGCCGGAGCGGAAATAGTCGTAGGCCATCCTGGACAGGCGCGCGCGCGCTGCGCGCTCGAAGTCGTCGACCGTGAGCAGCGACGGGGCGGGGCGAGGGTCTTGCACGGCGTTCTCCTGGACGTCCCGCGGTGTTGCGGGCCGCGGGCGCGGGCCATCGTATCAGAGCAGCGGGCGCGCTGCTTCTGCCGGCCGGGCCCGGCGCGCCGCTGCAGAGCGCGGCCAGGCGCGGCCTGACAGCGTGATGCGCGCCGGGCCAGGCGGCGTGATGCGCGCCGGGCCAGGCGGCGTGATGCGCGCCGGGCCAGGCGGCGTGATGCCGGGCCCGGCGGCGCGGCGCTCGCTCATTCGCACGCGGAGAGCTGAGCGCTCGCCGGCTGCGCGCCCGCCTTGAGCTCCAGCATCGCTTCCACCGTGGAGCCGTTGATGTCGGTGGCGCGGACATGGTACGGCGGAGACCCCATGTTCCCGTCGCCGACAAGCCAGTAGTTGTACGGCTGCCGCGTGGCCGTCTGCCACGTGCCGTTGATCTCCACGTCGACCTTCGCGATCGGGTGCGTGTGCCCCTCGACGAGGATCTCGTTCCAGTACTGGTTCGTCGCATCCTTGAGGCGGAAGGAGACGGTCTCGGTCGTCGGACAGGGGATGTACTTCCAGGAGATCTTCCCCACGGCGCCGCCGTTCGTCGTGCCCAGGTAGCCCTCCTGCTCCTGGCCGATCTGGAGGAACGCGTTCTTGCTGAGATCGATGTGGCCCGCCTTGCACTTCGGGTTCGTGCCGATCGGGCACTGATCCACGACCATGGCCTGCACCTTGCGCCCGTCGTCGCGCGAGACCTCCACGCACGCGCCGCACACCGCCGCGTCGTTGTAATCGGCGGTGTTCATGGCGGCGAAGTACTGGCCGCCGCCAAAGGGGACGTGCGCGACGACATCCGGGTTCCGCCCCTTGATCTCGAAGCTGCAGTTCACCTCGATCGAGCCCTGATCCAGCGTGTACCAGGTGATCGAGCCGTTCTCGTATCCGGCGGGATAATCGCAGCTCACAGGCGTGCTGCCGCCCGTGCCGGTGGTGGTCGTCGCGGCCGTGGTCGTCGCGGCCGTGGTCGTCGCGGCCGTGGTCGTCGCGGCCGTGGCGCCGGGGTCGCCGCCGCCCGTCGCGGGGCCCCCGGTCGCGGTGGTGCCCCCCGTGCCCGCCGCCGCCGCGCCTCCGTCGCCGGCCCCTCCGCCCACGCCGCCCTGAGAGCCGCCTCCGGCCGACGCGCTCTCCGTGGCGCCGGAGTCGACCGGGTCGCCGCCACAGCCAGCGACGCCGAGCGCGACGAGCGAGAGCAACGGCAGCCAAATGCCCGTGGGCACGTAATTTCGCTTCATCTCGACTCCTCAAGAATTACGATATGAATGAATTTGCAAAGCCACGGTGGTGGCTTACGCCAGGCGCGCGGATCAAGCAACCGCCTTGGAGCGCCGCTGCGCGAGGGGACATGCGCTCTGGGGCGGCCCGTCTGGCCGGATCGATCACGGCGTCAGGGTGCGTTGCTCGATGAAGGTGCCGGCTCCCGTGGTGTACGCGATCCACAGGGATCCATCGCGGTCGGCCTCGATGGCAACGTGCTTGAACGACTTTCCCTGGAGCGCCTCGCAGCGCGCCAGAAACCGCCCTTCTCCGTCGAGCTGCCCTATCTCGAGCGTGTGTCGCGACCCGGGCTCGCGCGCGATCGGCCGGACGCGGGCGACGTGGATCGGCGAGGCGCCTTGCGTGGCGGCGATCGGCGCGGGGCTGAGGCCATTCGGGTAGAGCGACCAGACCGCGGGCATGTCGTCGCGCGGCGCCTCGTCGATGCGGATCGAGGCCATGCCGAACGTCGACACGTCGCGCGAGACCGGGAGGAGGACGTAGGCCGGCCCGCCGGCGCCGACGGCGAGCGCGCCGCCCATCCGCGACTCGCCGGCGTCGCCGATGAAGAGGACCGCGTCGGGCCCGAGCTCGAGCTTGCCGTCCGCGGAGCGCCCCAGCGTGCGGGCGTGCACCGGCGTGAGGGCCACGCGCGCGTCGATGTACATCGCGAGCGCCCTCCCCTTCCACGGCGCCAGGGCGACGAAGGTCGCGCCGCTGCCCTCCGCGGAGAGGGGCACGGCCGGCCCGTCGTCGAGCACGGCGAAGGCCTGGGTCACGACGCCCTCGGTGGTCTTGCGATCCGAGAGGAAGGCGAGGAGGGTGTGCCCTCCGGGCAGCTCGACGGCGGAGATCGCCGTGCCGCGGCGCCCGGCGCCCACGGGCACGCCCGGCGCTCCGGACAGCGGGGTTCTCCGGATGGTGCCGCCGTGGTCCATGCAGAACATGAAGCGCGCGGCCACAGCGCACGCGGGCCATGACGCGCGCGGGACGGCGTCGCCGCCGGCCCCGGCGTCGGGCGCGGCCTCGCCGCGCGGCGCGCCCGCCGTGGCGAGCCCGCCGAACGCGGGCGCGACGTGCTCCGCCACGCCGTCACGGTTGAAGATCACGCGGAAATCGGCGCGCGCGGCGTCGTCCGGGGCCCACAGCAGCGCCGGCCCGCGGAGCGAGAGCGCGAGCGGGCCCCGGCGGAGCTTGCAGCCTCCGGCCAGCCCCGCGTCGGGCGCAGCTCCGGCGTCGGGCGCCGGCCCCGCGTCCGGCGCCGGCCCCGCGTCGGGCGCTGGCCCCGCGTCCGGCGCTGGCGCCGCGTCCGGCGCTGGCCCCGCGTCGGGGGCTGCGGCGCTCGCCGTGGCGGCCGCGCCAGGCGCCGTGGCCGCCGGGATCGCGACGGACGCGACGGGGGCAGACGAGGACGCCGGCGCCGGCGCGCCCGGGCCCGGCGCCGGGCCGGGGTCGGGCGCACCGGCGCCGCCGCGACAGGCGACGAGCGTCGCCAGCGAGACCACGCAGGCGCGGAAGGGCGGGCTGCTCACCAGCGTGGCCGGACTCCGGGCAGGGCCGGGATGTTCCCCGTGCGCATGCCCGAGGTATCCGGCGGGCGTGCCGCAGCGTCAACCCGAGGGCCAGGGGGCCTGTGACCGGGCCGGCGGTATGTTTCGGCATGGTGCGCGGCCTCCGCGCGTCGCCCTCGAGAGCGTGTCGCAATGGGGGTAGCTCCCGTGGCGCAGCACGGCACAACCGCATTTTCCCGACGGAATCCGGAAGTACCCAAGGCGGCATGTGGCTTGCTGCGAACCCCGGACATGACACCTGGCATGAACTCCATCCTGCTTCGCCGCTGTGTGCCTGTCCTCGTGGCCGGGGCCGCGGCGCTGTCCACCCTGACATGGACCACCGGCTCGGCCGCGTGCGGCGTAACGGCGCCCGAGATCACCGCGCTCTCGCCGCGCGACGGCGCGGTCGACGTGCCGCTGAACGCGGCGCTGTTCGCCGGTTCGAACCTGGGTCGGCTCGACGTCACGCTGCGCGAGGCGCCGAGCGGCGAGATCGTGCCGGTCACCGTGTCGTGCAACGGATTCTACGACAACACGCTCTGCGTCGCGCACGCAGGTCCGCTCGCGGAGAACACGACGTACGAGTGGACCGCCGCCCTCGTCGACGAGACGGGCCTGGACGGCGGCGCTCCGGAGTGGCACCAGTTCACGACGGGCACGGCGCTGGACGAGCGGACGCCGCTCGCCAGCGATCTCTCCGTGAGCGTGCTGGCGCGCGGTGACCGGAACCCCGGCGGCTGCACCGAAGTGGGTCCCTGGACGAGCGTGAGGATCTCGTTCTCGGTGGATGAGCCGGTCCTCTTCGACCTCGCGGGGTTGCAGAGGATCCCGGTCCCGGAAGGCCGCTCGGAGCACGAGATCAAGGTGCCGAGCGACTCGTTCTGCTTCACGCCGCGGGTGCTCGACGTCGCCGGCAACGAGTGGTTCTTGCAGCCCGTGTGCGTCTCCGAGGACGACGGCCCGGCGCAGCCCGATGACCCGGCGCAGCCCGACGACCCGGCGCAGCCCGACGACCCGGCGCAGCCCGACGAGACGGAGACGTCCGCGGAAGACCCTGCGGCCACGGAGCCCGGCGCGACCGTGAGATGCAGCGTGGGCCAGGTGGGTCGGAACCGCGAGCTCGGTGCGGCGTCGCTGCTGTCTGCGGCGGCGGCGCTCGCCCTGGTGTTCCGGTCGCGGCGGTCGCGGTCGCCGAACCGTCGCTCGCGGCGCAGCTCGGCGGCGGACGCCTGAATACCTGATGATGAGAGACGTGGAGGGTATGAGCGAGCACGCGCACGCGCACGCGCACGAAGAGGCCAGACGAGGACGGAAGACGGAAGACGGAAGACGGAAGACGGAATGGACGGGAGACGGGAGACGGGATGGACGGGTGACTGGAAGACGCAAACACTCCGGCCCGAGCAGTCGCCGAGACGCGCCCTTCCCCTCAACCAGCGGTGAGCTCATCGCGGCGACGCCGTCCTGCCCCCACAACCGGCCTACTGCTGCTCGAGCACCGTGATCGACCGATCCCAGTACGACGCGACCGCCGCCCGCGTGCCGTCCTTCGAGACCGCCACCGCGCACGCCCCCTTGCCGGTGGGCAGCGACGCGACCACCTTCGGCGGATCGCCCGCGATCACCGCCACGCCGCTGCCGTTCGGCGGCCACGCCGTCCCGCCGAGCGCCACGAACAGCGTCTTCCGATCGGGCGACGTCACCCCCGTCCGCGGAACCCCGCGGAACGGCAGCGTGCTCGTCACCGCCATCGTCGACAGATCGATGACGCTCGCCGTCCGCGCCTCGGCGTTCAGCGTGATCCCGTACCGATCCCCGTGGAGCAGGAAGCCGGCCGTCGGCCCGACCCCGACCGGCACCTTCCTCGTCTCGGTGACCCCCGAAACGCTCAGCAGGACCGCCGTGTTGGACAGCCGATCCGGGAAGAACACCGCGCCGCCATCCAGCGTGATCGCGCCCTCGCGCGGCTCGCGGCCGACCGCGATGCTCCGCCGCGTCGCGCCGAACGGCGACTCGCTCGGATCGAACAGGTCGATCCACGCGCCCGCCGGCCGGCTGCCGTGCGTCAGCGCGCCCAGCGCCGCGATGTACGGGCGGCCCTCGGCCTGCACCAGGAACAGCTGCCCCGTCGCGTGCGGGAGCGTGATGTTCGCGAGCCGCACCCCGGTCGGCAGATCGAACTTCGTCACGCGCTTCGTGTCCGTCGTCGCCGCGATCACCGTCCTGCCGTCCGGCAGCGCCACGATGTCCCCAGGGCTCCGGCCGACGTCGAGCAGCACCGGATCGCGATCCCACGCCGTCGTGTCCATCACCGGGATGCGCGCGGCGTCGATGTGCCGCAGCACCGCCACGTAGCGGTCGAACAGGAGCCGGATGTGATCCCCCTGCGCCGGCACCGACGCCTTGTGGAGGATATCGCCGGTCTTGATCTTGTACTCGCGCAGCGACGCGTCGTCGCCGCTCACGTAGATCGACTCGCCCGACGGGTTGAAGACGATGTCGAGCGGGTGGACGTCCACGATCCGGATCTCGCGCGAGCGCCAGCGCCGCTTCGGCTCGGGCGGCGGCGCCGGCTCCGGCTCCGACAGGTCCGGGCCGAACGCCGCGGGGTCCGGGGCGCTCTCGGGGACCGCGCTCGGCGACGCGGTGCCCTCCGGCGCGAGCGCGGTCAGGGGCGGCGCCTCGCCGACCGGGGACTTCAGGCTCGAGATCGTCGCGATGATCACCGCCGCGACCCCGCTCGCCACCGACACCGCGGCGCGCGCGAGGCGCGGCTCGCGCCCCGAGAGCGACGCCGCGGACCCGCGGGCGCGCTCGCCGCCGATCCACGCCTTGCAGGCGCGGCACTTGCGCGCCCCCTCGATGATCCGGGCGCCGCAGCTCGGGCACGGGACGCGGCGCTCGTTCATCGCAGCACCCACGCCTTCGCGCGCGCGCCGAGCGCGAGCGCCGTGCCACCGTCCGGGGTGAGCCGGATCCGCAGCGGCTCGCCGCCCAGCGGGTGGACCTTCGCCGCGTAGGTGTTCAGATCGATCAGCGCCACCGAGCCCGGCCCCGCCCCGTCGCCGCTCAGCGCGACCACCGCCTGCGCCCCGTCCGGCGCGACGGCCATGTCGACCGCGCGGCCGGGGAACGAGATCGCGCGGAGGAGCTCGCGCTTCTCCAGGTCGAACACCTGGATCGCCCGCCCCTCGTTGCAGCGCACGAGGGCGCGCCGGCCGCGCCGGACGAGCTCCATCTGCTCCGGCTCGCGGCACGTCGTGACGCGCGCCTCCTGCCGCACCGCGCCCGACGGCAGCCAGGTCAGCGGCACCAGCGTGTTCTCGGCCCGCAGGGCGACGAAGCCCGCCGAGCCGTCCGGGACCATCAGGGCGCTGGCCGGGTTGCCGACCATCGAGGTGCGCACCCGGTCCTGATCCGAGCCGAGCCGGCTCGGGTCGAACGGGTACGCGACGCCGCCCGACGGCTCGCGCTGGCCGTACAGCGGGATCTGCCCCGTCGTCGTGATCGCCCGGCTACCGCTGTCGTCGACGGCCACGGGCCCCACGGGATCGTCGCCGAACTGGATGCGCTCGATCTCCGCGTGGTACTCGGTCGCGAGGATCGCCACCGCGTGCGCGCCCGGCAGCGAGGCGAGCACGCGCCGGCCCGAGGCGCCGACCACGATGTCGCCCACCGACTCGCCGAGCTCGATGGTCTTGAGCAGCCGGGTCGTGGCCACGTCGATCACGTAGATGCGCGACGGCGAGGTCGCGTAGACGACGTCGCCCACGCGGTAGAGGCGCCGCACGTTGGGCGCCTCGGAGACGAGGCTCAGCGCCTCGCCGGTCCGGGCGCTGCGCACCTCGAGGCCCGAGAACAGCGCGACGGCGAAGCGGTCGCGATCGAGCGGCAGCGCGTCGAAGGTGTCCTTCGGGAGCGAGAAGGGCCCGGCGATCGAGGGCGAGTCGACGAGGTGGCCGACGTCGTTCGGGCGCTGCCAGACGCAGCGGCCGAGCTGGCACGACTCGCCGCTCCAGCACGGCGCCCCGCACACCGGGACCGGCGGCGGGACCGGCGACGCGGCCCGCGACGGCGCGAACCGGTGCGGCGCCAGGTAGCGCAGCGCCCAGCCGGTGCCGATGACCGCCATGATCGCGCCGATCGTGACGAGAGGGCGCCAGTGCATGGCGAACAAGCTCGGGCGCGCGGCGTCCGGGACCGAAGGGGCCCTCGCCGACCGCTCGGCCCCGTCGGTCAGCTCGCCGCACTCGGGGCAGCGGGAGGCGCCGGCGGGGATGCGCTCGAGGCAGACGGGGCACGACACGTCACCGGCGGGCGGCGGCCGGCTCGACGGCAGCTCCGGCGGCTCCAGCTCCTCCCAGTGGGCGGGCGGGAGGCTCGCCTCGGTCGCGTCGCGGGACTCCTTCGCGTCCTCGTCCCAGCGGGCGGGCGGGCAGGCAAGTGGAGGGCTCGCCTCGGTCGCATCGCGGACTTGCTTCGCGTCTGCGACGGTGGCGTCGGGGTCGATCTCGCTCCGCGTCTTTGGATCCACTGCCCTCCCTCGTCTCCCGCGACGAGCGGACCCCGCGTACTCCGAGCGTGCCCGGATGTCGAGCCCCTCGTGCGGGCGCGCCCTACGGCGCGGCGCGGCCGGCGCCGCGAACGGGCCGGCCGCCGGGAAGGCCCCGGCCGTCCGCTCAGGAATCGGCGGGCGGCCTCTGGATCGCCGCGACGTCGGCGTCGTCGTCCTGCGGCCGAGCGGTCGGCCGGCGCGCATCCACCGGCGCGGTCGCGGGCCGGTCCGCGTAGGCCTCGTCCGCCGGGCTCTCGTCCTCGTCGGGCGGAGCGCTCGGCGGATCGAGGCCAGGGCCGTGGCCGATCTCCTCGGGCGCCCTGCCCTGCGCGGCGTCCTCGCCGGCCCCGGCCTGCGCGGCCGTCCGCTCCGCGGCGTCACGGTTTTGCTCGCTCATCGTCGCTCCCTCCTTCCGCGCGCCTCCCGCGTGCTGGACACGATCCAGATCCAGCGCGGGGCGCTGTCTCAGGCCAGCCCCACCGCGGGCACCCCCGCGGCGCTGGACCCCATGCACCGGCGCTGCCAACGGGCCGCGCGCGATGGCCGCCAGTCGCCCTCGGCGCTCCCCGCGCCTGCCGGCGGAGCGCTCGCCGCGCTCGCTCGCCGCTCACGACGGATGGAAAATACCAGCCTCACTCAACCCATGGCCCCCATGAAACGGCGCGTCCATCGCCGCAGAGGCCCTGCATTGACGCGATACGTCACCACATCAACAGAGCATTCGTGTGCTACTGTTCTCGCCGCGGCTTGGGAAGGTTCCTTGATTAAAGTGAGGTTTACGATGACGAAGACGGTCGGTTGTATGGCGGCGCTTGCGCTCACGGGATTGCTGAGCGCGTGCAGCGCGAGCTCCGATACCAACGAGAGCAGCGGAGGGACCAGCGGGGGGAGCTCGGCGCGGTCGAGCGGGGCCACGGGCGGCCCCGGCGGGACCACCGGGTCCGGCGATGATCTCGGCTTCGGCACGATCGACCCGAACAGCGGCATCGGGGGCGGGGACGGCGCGGGGGGCGGCCCGAGAGATGGACAAGGTGAGGGGGTATCGTGCGACGGCAAGTACACCGGCCGTGTGCGCGACTTTTACGAGATGTTCCCCGACATGGAGCCGTCGCAGGCCGGCAAGTGCGACAGGTGCGACGACCACGAGATCGTCACCGACACCCTCGGCCCGGACCTGAAGCCGGTTTACGCCGGAGGGCCCGAGGGCACCAGGACCACGACCGGCAAGGAGAACTTCGATCAGTGGTTCCGCGACGTCGAGGGGGTGAACGCCGGGATGGATTACACGCTCCAGTTCGAAGATCCCGACCGCGACGGGGTGTGGACGTACAACAACCAGGAGTTCTTCCCCATCGACGGGGAGCTGTTCGGCAACGAGGGCCGGCCGCACAACTACCACTTCACGTTCGAGCTGCACATGGGCTTCGTGTACAACGGCGGCGAGCAGTTCACGTTCGCCGGCGACGACGACGTCTTCACGTACATCAACGGCAAGAAGGTCGTCGACCTCGGGGGCATCCACGCCGAGCAGACGGAGGTCGTCGACCTCGACACGCTGGGCCTCGAGGTCGGGCAGAAGTATCAGCTCGACTTCTTCTTCGCCGAGCGCCACGTGACCGACTCCCATTTCCGTATCGATACATCGATCAAGTTCGTCGACTGCGGCATCCAGGTCAGGTGAGGTTCGGAGAGGGCGTCGCGCTCCGCCGCGCCGCCCCCGTCGCCTAGGGGAGCCTCGCGAGCCCGTACGTCCCGGCCCCGCTCACCTGGATCCAGACGCGCGTCACCTGGATGGGGCGCCCTGCCCTCGCCACCGCCGCGGCGGCGTCGCCGAGGTCGCGCGCGCACGCGGCGTGGAGGTCATCGGTCGTCTCGTGGTCCTCCGCCGAGCGGCGGATCCAGACCGCGGAGGACGGCATGGCCTCGCCCTCGTGCCGGTCCTGCCAGCGCCTGCCGACGAGGTGCGCCCGGAGGAGCTTCCTCGCGTCCGGCGGCGTGTCCGGGTGAAGCTCGTAGACCATCGTCGCGATGAATGACCTCATGCGCCCGAGCGTGCCGGAAGGGCCTCGACCCGTAAAGCCGCCGGGCGTCCAGGGCCGCGCCGCGGAGCCGCCGCTCTCGGCCGGCGCGCGGTCCGCCGCGCTGCCGCCGCGGGCCAAGGGGGTCCTCGAGGCGCGGCGCGAGCGAGGGCCGCTGAGGAAGACCGCGCCGCGCCGCCGCGCGGGACAGGGCAAGACCGGCGCCGGCGGGTGAGCAGCGCCCGCGGCGCGGGCCGCGCGCTTCAGCTAGGCTCGCGACGATGTCCCCCAGCCACGAAGGGCACCGGCGCATCCTCCCCATCGCGGATCGGCTCCAGGCGGACCCCGGCACCGCAGGCCGCGGTGTGACCATCGCCTTCATCGACTCCGGCTTCTACGCCCACCCGGACCTCGTCACGCCGCGAAACCGCATCCTCGCTTACCACGACATCTCCGCGCCCGACGCGGACGCCGCCGCGCTCGAGCGCCCGGACGTCTCCTCGTGGCACGGGATGATGACCTCGGTCGTCGCCGCGGGGAACGGCGCCCTCTCCGAGGGGCGCTTCCGCGGGCTGGCGTCGGAGGCGAACGTCGTGCTGGTCAAGGTCGGCTCCGCGCACCGCATCGTCCACGACGACATCCGACGGGGCATCGCGTGGGTGATCGCGCACCGCGAGCGCTACGGGATTCGCGTGCTCAACATCTCCTGCGCCGGCGACTTCGAGGAATCGTACCTGACCGGCGGCCTCTCGCGCGCCGCCGACGACGCGACCCGGAGCGGCATCCTGGTCGTGGCGGCCGCGGGCAACGCGGGGCACGAGGCGGCGCACAACGTCCTTCCGCCGGCCAGCGCGCCGAGCGTCATCGCGGTGGGAGGGCTCGACGACGGCGGCGCCGGCGAGCAGTCCTGGAATTACCACTCGTCCTACGGGCTCACCCTGGACGGCCTGCAGAAGCCGGAGCTCATCGCGCCCGCGATCTGGCTGGCCGCGCCCATCCTGCCCGGCACGCCGACGGCGGCGCAGGCGCAGCTCCTGTCGCGGCTCGATCGCGCGAGCGACGAGGCGCTGCCAGGGCTGCTCCGCGAGCACGCGGGCGTCGATCCGGACCTCGACGCTGTCGCCGGGCGCGAGCCGTACCTCGTCCGGCAGCTCGTCGCGGCCAGGCTGCGGGACCAGAAGGTCCTCTCCGGGCATTACAAGCACGTGGACGGCACGAGCTTCGCCGCCCCCATCGTGAGCAGCGTGGCCGCGCAGATGCTCGAGGCGAACCCGCGCCTGTCGCCGCAGCAGTGCCGGCGCCTGCTCATGACGACCGCGCGCGGTCTGCCGGGCATCCCCCTCGAGCGGCAGGGCTGGGGCGTCGTGCAGCCCCGCGCCGCGGTCGCCGCCGCGCGGGCCGCCTGAGCAGGCGCCCCGTCGGTCAGGGGCCGCCGCCGGGCAGGGACCGTCCCGCCTCGGCGCGAGCGCGGCTCGCGGTCGGCACCGGGGAGTCGAGCTCGGACGTTACATTACAGAACACGGACGGGGTTGACGAGCCCAGGACTCCCTGCATCCGCCTGGCAGAACACCTGCTGACGCGACTCGCCTGCAGGGGTCACGGCGGGTCCTCGGCGCGGAGCGAGCCCAGGGTCACGGCGCCGGGTGATGCGGCCCCTTGAGGGCGCACCGGAGGGGCTCGCGTTCCGGCGAGCCCCGTTTGTGGCTCGCCTGCACTTCAGCCCCTCCGGTGCGCCCTCAACCGGTGCGTCCTCAAGGGGCCGCGTCACCCGGCGCCGTCCGACGAGCCCTGGACCGTCCGGGACCAGGCAGAGGCGGCCAGCCTGGGGGAATACCTTGCGCACCCCCTCGCAGGCCGGTAGCTTCCAAAGCGCCTCAAGGCTCGTTCGTCCTCGACCTCTGATCCGGCCGCCTGTTGCAACGTGGTTGCCTCGTCTGAACGTGGGGTGACGGCCGGTCGTCGGGGAGCGTTTTCGCGCACGGACTGCGGCACGATCCGGGCCGTTCGCGAGGGAAGCGGGGATCGTGCACGGGATTGGGCAGACATGACCAAGCGGCTTTATGTGGGGAACCTGGCGTTCCATTCGACGGAAGATACCCTGCGCAACGCGTTCGAGGCGGCCGGCGTCGAGGTGCTCGCGGTTCAGTTGATGACGGATCGGATGACGGGGCAGTCGCGCGGCTTCGGCTTCGTCGAGGTGAGCGACGCCCAGGCGCAGATGGCCATCTCGGCGCTGCACGGCAAGGACCTCGACGGCCGCACGCTGACGGTCAATGAGGCGCGCGAGCGCACGGGCGGCGGCCCGGGCGGCGGGGGCGGGGGCGGCGGCTTCCGCGGCGGCGGCGGCGGGGGCGGCCGCGGCGGTGGTCGCGGCGGTGGCCGCGGCGGCGGCGGTCGCGACCGCTGGTAACCGGATCCGGCAACAACGGCTCAGGCCCCCCGGCGCCGTCGGCGCCGGCGGGGCCTGATGCCCTCGCCGGGCCCGACGCGTGAAGGGCCCAGCGCTCGATGGAACCGGTGGGCGGGACTAGCGGGCGCTCAGCGCCGCGGGGCGGCGGAACGGCGCGCGGCCGGCGAAGATCTGGCCATCGCCGAGCGCGTAGGAGATCCGGAGCAGCTGGTTGTACTTCGCCACGCGGTCCGAGCGGGACGCGGAGCCCGTCTTGATCTGGCCCGCGTTGGTCGCCACCGCGAGGTCGGCGATGAACGTGTCCTCGGTCTCGCCCGAGCGGTGGGAGATGATCGACCGGTACCCGCCCTCGCCCGCCTGGCGGATGCACTCGAGGGTCTCCGTCACGGTGCCGATCTGGTTCAGCTTGATGAGGATGGCGTTGGCGAGGCCGTCCTGGATGCCCTTCGCGAGGCGCGCGGGGTTCGTGACGAACAGGTCGTCGCCGACGAGCTGGACCTTCTTGCCGAGCCGCTCGGTGAGCAGCCGCCAGCCCTTCTCGTCGTTCTCGGCCACGCCGTCCTCGATCGACACGATCGGGAACGCCTTGCAGAGCTCCTCGTAGGTGTCGACGATCTCCTCGCGGGTCCTCTCCTTCTTGTCGAAGGTGTACCGGTCGGTCTTCGCGTCGTAGAACTCGCTGAGGGCCGAGTCGAGCGCGACGCCGACGTCCTCGCCGGGGCGGTGGCCGGCGGCCTCGATGGCGCGCACGACGTACTCGAGCGCCGCGCGGTTCGACGCGAGGCGCGGGGCGAAGCCGCCCTCGTCGCCGACGGCCGTGACCATGCCGTCCTTCTTCAGCAGCCCCTTCAGGGTGTGGAAGATCTCGGCGCCCGTGCGCAGCGCCTCGGCGAACGACTCGGCCCCGTAGGGCACGATCATGAACTCCTGGATCTCGAGGCCGTTGTCCGCGTGCACGCCGCCGTTCAGGATGTTCATGAGCGGCGTGGGCAGCACGCGCGCCGCGGCGCCGCCGAGGTAGCGCCAGAGCGGCAGGTCGACCGTGTCGGCGGCGGCGCGCGCGGCCGCCATCGAGACGGCGAGGATCGCGTTCGCGCCGAGCTTCGACTTGTTCGCGGAGCCGTCGGCCTTGATGAGCACCTGGTCGATCTCGGCCTGGTCGAGCACGTCCATCCCGAGGACGGCCGGCCCGAGGACGGTCTCGATGTTCTTCACCGCGGTGAGCACGCCCTTGCCCAGGAAGCGCTTCTTGTCGCCGTCCCTGAGCTCGACGGCCTCGTGCTCGCCCGTGGACGCGCCGCTCGGCACGGCCGCGCGGCCGACGCCGCTCAGCGTGGTGACCTCGGCCTCGACGGTGGGGTTGCCGCGCGAATCGATGATTTCGCGCGCGATGACGCTCTGGATCTCCGACATGACCTCTCCTCAAAGGGGACCGCTGGAGAGCGTCCCCGCCTGCTCTCGAAGGGGGCTCCGAGAAGCGGCGGGAGCATAGGCGCGCACCCCCCCATTTGTCGACGCTCCGGTGCACCCGGCGCGCCGCGCCACCACCCGGGTCGACGGTCGGCGCGTGGCTGGCGTAAGCTCGCGACCGCGTGGAAACCTCCATCGGCGTCTTTGGAGAGGAGATGCTCCTCTGGCTCTGCATGCTCCGGCAGTCGCCGCGACGTCCGCCGGCCGATCACGTCCTGCGGCAGGCGAACCTGCTGCTCGAGGAGCTCAAGGCGTCCAGGCTGTCGCAGGAGCTGCCGGTGGCGTCGGTCGACGACGGCATGTTCGCGATCGCCGCGCTCGCGGATGAGCTCGCGATGTCGCTGCCGGATCTCCGGCCGGTCTGGGCCCAGCGGCCGCTGCAGGCGGCGCGGTGGATGACGAACAACGCGGGCGTCGAGTTCTTCGAGCGGCTGGAGCGCGTGCGGAAGGGCCCGCCCGTGGTGATGGCGACCTACGCCTGCGTGCTCGGGCTCGGCTTCCGGGGCCGCTACGGCCTGCCGGGGCAGAGCGCCGACGAGCTCCTGCGGGTGCGGCGCGAGCTGTCGCTGAAGCTCGGCGTGGACCCGGATCGCGACTGGGTCGGCGGGGTGCTCCGGCCGGTGCGCGTCGAGGGCGTCGCGGTCCAGCACCTCCCCAAGATGCCGCTGTGGCAGTCCGCGCTGGTCGGGCGGATCGTCGCGGCGCTCGTGGCTCTGTGCGGCGCGCTCGCGCTCGCGCGGACGATCGCGCCAAGGCTGGGATGAGCGGCTCCTTCGTCTACGAGCTGGCGAGCGTCCACGCGCTGGTCCAGCAGGCGAACCCGGACAGCGCGCAGGGCATCTACGCGGTCCCCTGCTACCTCGTGCTCGGCGAGCCCGGCTCGGGCCGCACGACGGTCATCCGCTCGATGAACCTCTCGTGGCCGCCGGGCGGCGGGCCGCTCCCGATCGGCGTGCCCACGGCGCGGTGCTCGTACTGGCTCTCGAAGGAGGCGCTCTTCATCGAGCCGGAGGCGACGGTGCTCGGCCCGCGGCGGGAGCCGGCCGAGCTCACGCAGCTCTGCGAGGAGCTCCTGCGGTCGAGGAAGCGCGAGCCGATCGACGGCATCCTGCTGGTGCTGAGCATCGCGGACTTCATCGAGCTCGACGAGCGGGGGCTGGAGGCGTACGCGAACCGGATGCGCGCGTACCTCGTGGAGGTGAGCCGCGCCTTGCGGGCCGACGTGCCGGCGTACGTGGTGCTGTCGCGCTACGACACGCTCTGGGGGTTCGCCGAGGTGTTCCAGTGGACGCCGGAGCGCGGGCGCGAGGAGCCCTGGGGCTTCGCGCTCCCGCTCGAGACGAGCCCGGGCGGCGCGGCGCCGCGGATCCTGCAGGAGCTCGAGGGGCTGAACGCGCGCCTGGAGTCGACGTGCCTCGCGCGGGTGGGGTCGGAGGATCACCCCGACGCGCGGATGCGCGCGTTCCAGCACCTGGCGGAGGTGCGGGCGCTGATGCAGCGGCTGCGGCAGCTCTTCGGGGTGCTGGCGATGGACAACGCGTTCGAGCGGGCGCCGTGGCTGCGCGCGGTGGCGATCGGCAGCGCGCTGCCGGGGATGGGCGACCGGCTGCGCGCGGGGGTGACGCGGTTCATCAACATGGGGCTGGTGCAGCCGCCGAGCGTGCCGGTGGCGCCGCGGCCGGGGGGGCTGCCGATCCACGCGACGATGACGGCGGTCGTGCTGCCGGAGCGGGACATCGTGCCGCTCAGGCCGCGGTGGCGGGACGATCGGTTCACGCGGATCGCGTTCGTGATCGGGCTGGTGCTGCTGGCGGGGGCGGCGGTGACGGAGGGGATCCTGCGGCTCGTGCAGTGACGGCCGGCGGCGGCGGAGGCGGGCGCGGACGCCACGGGCCTGCGCTGCGCGCGAAGCCGCGGACGAGCTCGGGGGGACGCGGGACGAGGACGAGCGGCCGGGGCGGCGCGGCGGATGGCGGCGCGCCTCCCCCGCGCGCTACCATGGGCGGGTGAGCGCACAGGCTGCCGAGAAGAAGCGCCGGACGCCGGAGGAGTACCTCGCGTGGGAGCGCGCCCAGCCGGAGAAGCACGAGTTTTCTGACGGGGAGGTGTTCGCGATGGCGGGGGGCAGCCGCGAGCACAACCTCATCGTCGGCAACATCGTGCGCCTCCTCGGCAATGCGCTCCTTGACCGGCCCTGCGAGGCGTATCCCTCGGACATGCGGGTCAAGATCCCCGCCACCGGGCTCTATACGTACCCGGACGCCTCCGCGCTGTGCCAGCGTCCCGAGTTCGACGATCATCACGCGGACACGCTCATCAACCCGGAGGTCATCTTCGAGGTCCTGTCCGAGTCCACCGAAGCGTACGATCGCGGCGACAAGTTCGAGCAGTACCGCTCGCTCCCCTCGTTCAAGGAGTACCTGCTCGTCTCGCAGCAGAGGATCTTGGTCGAGCACTTCGTCCGGCAGGCCGACGGGTCCTGGAACATGCGCGTGCTCCGCGCGGGCGATCGCGTCGAGCTCGCGTCGCTCCGCTGCGCGCTCGCCGTCGACGAACTCTATCGCAAGGTGTTCGACGCCGGTGGAATGCCCAGGTGAGCTGAGCACGGATCTCGCGCCGACGTCGCCGACTCGATGCATCGGCAGCGAATCCGGCGGACAGGCCCTCTCGCGATTCACCTCGAGACCTCGACGCGCGGGCGCCGCGCGCGCCGCACCCGGTCGACGGCGACCGCGATCACGATGATCGTGCCCGTCGCGATCTCCTGCACCCAGCTCGGCAGCCCGAGGTGCACCCCGCCGGTCCGGATCACCGTGATGAGCAGCGCGCCGATCATGCTCCCCGCGACGCTCCCCTCGCCCCCCGAGAGCGGCGCGCCGCCGATGACCACCGCCGCGATGACCCCGAGCTCCAGGCCCACCGAGTCCGTCGGGTCGCCCACCGTCAGCGTCGCGAACTCCATCACGCCCGCGACGCCGGCGAGCAGGCTCGACAGCGCGTACACCGCGATCTTCACGCGCCCCGTGTCGATGCCGCACAGCCGCGCCGCGGCCTCGTTGCTGCCGACCGCGAGCACGTGGCGACCGAAGCGCGAGAACGCGAGGACGGCGGAGAACAGCAGCGCGAGCGCCGCCGTCGTCCACAGCCCGGGCGCGGTGAGGTCCGCCGTGAGCAGCGCCTCGAGCCCGCGCGGATCCGCGTCGATCTTCTGCTCGGACGCGAGCCCCTTCGCGGCGCCGCGGAGCGCGCTCATCGTGCCCAGCGTCACGATGAAGGGCATCATCCGCGCCCGCCCCACGAGCGTCCCGACGAGGACCCCCGCGACGCCCGCCACCGCCGTGGCCGCGAGCGCCGCCGGGAGCGGCGGCACGTCCGCGCGCAGGAGCTTCGCGAGGACGACCGTCGTGAACGCGACGAGCGAGCCCGTGGAGAGGTCGATCCCGCCGGTCGCGATGACCAGCGTCATGCCGATCGCGCAGAGGCCGACCACCACCGTCTGCCGCGCCATCGTGAGCAGGTTCTGGCTGCGCAGGAACGTGTCGGGCGTGAGCGCCGCGAAGAGCGCGTAAACGAGCACCAGGGCCACGAGCGGACCGACCCACGGCGGGCGCCTCTTCACGACGAGGCCTCCAGGAGCAGCGACGCCTCGGTCCACGACGACGCGGGCCGCGGCGGGTCGAGGATCCCCCGGCGCAGGACCGCGATGCGATCGCACGTCGCCACGAGCTCGTCGAGCTGGCTCGACACGAGCACGATGGCCTTGCCAGCGCCCGCGAGCTCACGGAGCAGCGAGAGCACCTGCGCCTTGCTCGCGACGTCGATGCCGCGCGTCGGCTCGTCCATGAGGAGCACGTCGAAGTCCTCCCGGAGCAGCCGGGCGATCTGGACCTTCTGCTGGTTGCCGCCCGAGAGCTCCCCCGCGCGCTGCTCCGGCCCTCTCGCGCGGATCGCGAGCCGCTCGATCCAGCGCGCCGCCTCCGACAGGAGCGATCGCGGCGCGGCGAGGCGCGGCGCGCGCGGCGAGAGCCAGACGTTCTCGGCGATCGAGCGGCCGAGCATCAGCCCTTCCCCGCCGCGATCCTCGCTGAGGAGCCCCACGCCGCGCGGCGCGCGCAGCGTGACCGCGCCGCCGCGCCTCGGGTCGAGCCCCGCGAGGATCCGGAGCAGCTCCGTCCGGCCCGAGCCGACCAGGCCGGCGATGCCGAGGATCTCTCCCCGGTGCAGCGAGAGCGACGCGCGCCTCGGCCGCCTCGCGCCGGCGACGTCCCTGGCCTCGAGCACCACCTCGCCGCGGCCCGGCGGCGGCGCCCCCGACCCCGCGCGCGGGGAGTCGAGCGCGCGGCCCAGCATCTCGCGGACGATCTGCGCCGGGTCGGTCTCCCGCGGATCCCCCTCCCCCGCGACGCGGCCGTCGCGGAGCACCGTGTAGCGGTCCGCGTGCGCGCGCACGTCCGAGAGGAAGTGCGTCACGAGCAGCACCGCGACGCCGGCGTCCCGCAGGGCGCGGACGCGCTCGAACAGGCGCCGGGCGTCCTCGTGGCCCAGGCTCGAGGTCGGCTCGTCGAGGACCAGGAGCCGCGCCGCGAGCCGCCCGTCCTCGTGGAGGCCGCCCTGCGCGAGCGCCCGGGCGATCTCGACGAGCTGCTGATCGGCGACGCCGAGCTCCCCGGCCGGCGCGTCGAGCGGCACCCGGGCCGGGTCGGCGGCGACGCGCGCGATCGCGCCCCGCGCGACGGCGCGCGCGCGCTCGCGGTCCCGGATCCCGAGCCGCGCGCGCGCGGCCGGCTCGATCCCGAGCACCACGTTGTCGGCGACCGACAGGTGGGCGCAGAGCGTCCGCTCCTGCGGGACGAGGACGACGCCCGCGCGGCGCGCGCCCTCGGCCGACGTCGGCGCATACCGCGCTCCGCCGAGCAGGAGCGCGCCCGCGTCCGCGCGCTCCACGCCGAGCAGGATGCGCGTCAGCGTGCTCTTGCCCGCGCCGTTCTCGCCGAGGAGCGCGTGGACGCTCGCGGGCGCGATCCGCAGCGAGACGTCGCGCAGCACGGCGTTCGGGCCGAACGCCTTCGCGAGGCCGGTCACCTCGAGGAGGGGGGCGCGCGCTCCGGCCACGAGCGGCTCACTCCCCGAGCCACCGGGCGAGGTCGGGCCTCACCAGCTCCTGGACCGCCGGGTCGTCGAGGTCCTGCCGGGTGACGACGCGCGCGCCCGTGTCGATGCGCGCCTCGACGCGCTCGCCGCGGAGGTGCGCCGCCATCGTCTTGACGGCGAGGTAGCCCATGTTGAACGGGTCCTGCACGACGAGCGCGTCGATGTCGCCCTCGCGCAGCGCGCCGAGGAGCTTGTCCGACGCGTCGAAGCCGACGAATTTCACCTGCTTCACGGCGTTCGTCTTGCGGAGCGCCTGGAGCATCCCGAAGGTCGTCGACTCGCTCGGCGTGAACACCCCGGCGATCGCCCCCTCCGCCGCCCTGTGCGCGAGGAGCAGGCTCTCGCTCTTGTTGAACGCCGTCTCCGTGGTGGCGCCGCCATGCTGGTTCTCGCTCACGACCGTGACGCCGGGCGTCGCGCGGATCGCGCCCAGGAAGCCCTCCTCGCGGCGCTGCGTGCTCGCCGAGCCCTCCTGGTAGCGGAGCACGATCACATTGCCTCTCCCGCCGATCGCCTCGCCGAGGTGCTCTCCCGCGAGCCTCCCGGCCGCGCGGTTGTCGGTCGCGACGAAGCTCACGTGCCCGTCGCCGGCGAGGTCGGAGTCGAACACGACCACGGGGATCTTCGCCCGCGCCGCCTCGCGCACGGGCGCCCTCAGCGCCGTGGCGTTGAGCGGCGCGAGCACGATGCCGGACACGCCCTGCGCGACGAAGCTCGAGACGATATCGATCTGCGCCTTGAGATCGTCCTCCCGGAGCGGCCCCTTCCACACGATGTCGACGTCGAGCTCGCGCGAGGCCTTCGCCGCGCCCGCGTGCACGCTCTTCCAGAACTCGTGCGTCGTCCCCTTCGGCACGACGGCGATGCGGAGGCGCGCGCCGCTCTTCCCGCCCGCGTCCGTCGACGACGTCTCCGACGTCGTCTTCGAGCACGCAGCGAGGACGGTGACCGCGAGTGCGCACGCGAGGACATGGGCGTTCATCGCCACGACATATAATCGACAGATCGCGGCCCGGAACCTGGTGAGACAGCGATGAAAGCAGACGCGGTATGCGCAGGACGCAATGGCGGACAGGCGATCTTCACGGTGAGCCGGGGGGCCGCGGCGAATCCATCGAGTCGCCGGTGGCCACGACAGCCTCGTCGTCGACGGGAGCGCGAAGGCGGGTGGCGCGGCTCGCGGCTCAGACCCGCTCCCTCGCCTGATCGAGCGCCTGATCGAGCTCTTGCAGCCGCTGCTCCGCGGTCCTCTTGGCCGCCTCCAGGGTGATGGCCTCGGCGCGGTCGATCTCGTCCAGGCTCTCCTGGACCGCCGTGGCGCGCTCCGTGAGGTCTTTCACGAGCCTGTCCGCCTCGGGCTTCGGCAGCTTCTTCTCGATCTTGCGCTGGAGCTCGGCCACGGTCTTCATCCGCTCGCGCAGCGTCGACTCCACCGCGGACCGGGTGTCCGCGCGCGCCCGGGCGAGCGCCGCGTCCGCCTCGGCGCTCGCCTGCCGGGCCTCGGCCTTCGCCTCCCGGAGCTCCTCGACCACCTCGTTCGCCCGGGCCCCGGAGCTCGCGGCGGTCTTCTTTTCCATGCTGTCGAGCTGGTTCCGAGCCGCCGCAGCTTCCTCCTTGACCTCGTTCTGGGCGTGCTCGGCGAGGGCCTTCTCGTCCCTCGCGGAGTTGCAGCCCACGAGGGCGGAAGCGGTGATGAGGACAGGCAGGAATCTACGGGCTGTCATCATGGCTGAGCTCTCCTTCGTTTGCGTGCATCGAGCCCCTCGGACCTCGCGTCCGGCGCTGCCGGCAGACCTCCCCGGCCGTGCTCCTCGCACCATGCGTGTCGCTTCACGCAAGGCACCCTGCGACGGACATGCCAGCGGCGGAAACCGGGCCGCAAAGGCCATGATATCGGGGCAATTCGTCTCGGCTGTGGCAGGACCGCGCGAGCGGCGGCCGCCGCGCGCCGGGCCAGGAGCGAGCGGTGCTTCAGCCGGCGCCGGCGCCGCCTCGGCCGGCGCTCACGGCGCGGCCGGGGCGCCGGCCGCCGGGGGCGCCGCGGGGCCGCGGCCGCCCGCGATCGCGAGCTCGGTCTCGATCCAGCGGTCGAGCTCGCCCTGCAGGCTGAACAGCGAGAGGTCGAACTCGCGCCCGTTGATGACGATGAACGGCGTCCCGGAGAGCCCGGCGCGATCGGCCTCGGCCTTGTCGCGCGCGATGACCTTCGCCGCGGCCTCGCTCGCCATGTCGGCGCGGAACCTGGCCAGGTCGAGGCCGATCTTCCGCGCGTAGCCGAGGAGATCGGCGTCCTCGAGCCGCGTCTGGTTCTCGAACAGGAGGCGCTCCATCTGCCAGTAGCGCCCCTGGCGGTGGGCCGCGACGGCGGCGCGCGCCGCGGCCTCGGCGTGCGGGTGCGACCGCAGCGGGTACACCTTGTGGACGAGCCGGACGTCCGCCGCGTGGCGCGCGACGACCTCGTCGAGCAGCGGGATCGCGCGCCCGCAGGACGGACACTCGAAGTCCGACCAGACGACGATCTGGACCTTCGCGGCCTCGGGTCCGCGGGCGGGCGAGTCGGCGACGTCGATCGTCTTCACGTTCGGGCCGAACCGCACGCCGTACGCGGCCTGCGCCTCCGCCGCGCTCGCGCCGCCGCGGATCTTGTCGGCGACGAGCTGCGCGGCGGGCACGCACGCCGCGCAGGGGCGCGCCTCGCGGACGCACTGCGCGATCGACACCGCCTGCTCGGGGCACGGGGCGTAGAGCTGCGAGACGAGCCGCCAGAAGGTCTGGCGCTCCCGGCGGACGAGCTCGGTGGTATCGACGCCCGGGAGCTCCTCGGGCTCGCCGGCGGGGGCGTCGAGCGGCGCGGCGCCGGGCGGTCCGGGGAGCGGGCCCCTCGGCGAGTCGGCGAACTGCGGCGCCTGCCGCTCCGCGCCGCCGCACGCGGCGAGCGCGAGGAGCGCGGCGAGCGCGAGGCGTCGGGGACGTGATCTCGAGGTGAACACGCGCGGATGCTACACGCTCGCGGTCGCCTGGCCAGGCCGAAGCGAGGAGCAGGCAGCGCGTCGCGCTCCGTCGGAAGGTGCCGACGAGGCCGAAGCTGGCGCCGCCCGGCGCGAGGCCGACCCTGGGGCGTGAGCCGCGGGCGTGGCGAGCGGACACGGATGGAATCGCAGCTCTCCGCCGTCGTCCCGCGCTCCTCGTACCCGGTACCCGAGGGCGGCGATCTCGATGCAGCCGGACCTGCGGGGTGATAGGATTCCACACATGGGAAAAGCAGGCTCCGCGGCGAAGCTCTCGTCTGATGACGATCCGGTGCGGCAGCACCTTCTGCGGCTCATTGGCGAGCATCGCAAGCGTAAATACGAGCCGCTTCACTTGGCCATCCACTTCACTCATCCCAGGCACAGGAAAGACGTCTGCCTCTTCGAAGTACTGGGGGGATTCGGTGATGGCAGGATCGACCCGAAGCGATCGATATTCGAGGTCGAGTTCTCCTCAAACCCCAACTTCCCCATGCCGGACGAGCGCAATCTGCGCTTGTTCTTGACCAGCCCCGAGGAGCTCCGCGAGGCAGTCCGCGCGGGCTGGGGATCCTTGACGCAACTGCGGCGTGCCATCCGGGCAAAGCAGGCGGACGTCTTGTTCCACGACAGGGTCGGGAAAGAGCTCTTAGGGCTACTGAGGTGAGACAGAGCACCGCGTGGCTTATACAGGCCAAATCGGACATGAAGGCGGCGCTCAAGCTGGCCGGGGACAGGACGCAACCCGAGGCATACTGCCAGGTCGCTGCCAAGGCGCAGCAGACTGTTGAAAAATCGATCAAGGCGCTACAATGCGCGCTCTACCATGCAGGGCTGTACGGCAGCGCCGTCGGCTCGGCCCACCCGGTCTCCAATGTAGCATCTGCCATCAGGACTGCTGCGCCCAATTGGCCGAAGGAGCTCAGAGAGAACCGAAAGAAGGTCCTCACCATCCTGTCGGACGCTCGACTGAAGACGATCAAACTCTTGGACAGCATCGTCCCTCAGTATCCGGCCCATGGACAGCTACCTCGACGAAACACCGAGTATCCGTTTCAGGACACGCCTGGGCTCGACACCTGGAAGGCTCCTGCTGAGAAAGGAGTGTTCACCAGGAGCGAAATAGACAGATTCCTTCGATGCGCGCAGGCCATTCAGGATATGACCAGCAAGATCGTGACGGCCCTGGAACTGGCTTATCCGTAGCTCAGCTTCCCCGCTGCCGATCGAAAGACCTCTTCGCTGGGCGCCCGCCGCTCGCCGCGTCACAGAGCCCCTCCCGGCTACCCGAGCAGCGACGCCGCGACGCGCGGCGCCTCCCGCGCCGGGCACCCCATCCAGCTCGAGAGCCGCGCCGCGGGCTCGCCGCGCGCGAGCGCCCGGTGCACCCGCTCCGCCACGTCGGCCCGGATCGCCCGCGTCCCGAACACCGGGTACCCGATCGCCGCGTACGCCCTGGGATCCACGCCCCGCGCGGCCGCCACCGACACCGCGCCGGGCGCCGGGCAGGCGGGCACGCGGCCCCGCTCGAACCACGCGGCGCACAGCGCGAGCCGGCGCTCGATCGCGCGGCGCCGGAGCAGGTGCTGCACGTAGAGCACGCGCTCGCCCACCTCGACGCCGCGCGCGGCGAGGAGCGCGCGGTCCTCCTCGGTGAGCTCCGCGAGCTGCTCGCCGGCGTCGCGCGCCGCCGCGGTCCCGAGCCCCTGCTCGAGCTGGTAGACGACGCCGCGCGCCGCCGCCGAGAGCGCCTTGAGCTCGGGCGACCGCAGCGGATCGAGCAGCTCCTCCACGAGGTCGCGCGCGAACGCCACGAGCCGGCGGAGGACCCGCGACCGCGCCCCCGGGCCGAGCTCCTCGAGCGGCGCGAGCTTGACGTCGGGCAGGAGCAGGGTCGGGCCGCGCGCGAGCTGGCCGAGCAGCCGCTCTTCCACGGCGATGCGGCCGCTCACGTCGAGGGAGAAGCGCTCGTGCGGCGCCGCGACGATCGACTCGACCCAGCGGGCCTCGTCGTCCCCGGGCGCCGGCGCCGCGGCCGGCCCCGGCGCGAGCCGCGCCCGGAGCGCCGCGATGCGCGCAAACGGGTGCCCCGCCGCCACCTGCGCCTCGGCCTCGGCCGGCCCCGGCCGGCGCGGCGCGGGGCGCGCGCCCGACGCCGCCCGCGCGTCCGACGCCGCCCGCGAGCGGCGCGACGCGCCGCCGCCCCGCTCGACGAAGCGCTGCACCAGCCGCTCGTGGAGCGCGTCGCTCAGGCGGTCCTCGATCGCGCGCGTGCGTTCCTGCCACCCCGCCGCGTCCTGCACCCAGCGCGCGTGGTTCGAGATGTAGGTCCACGTGCGGATCGACGCGATCCGCGTGATCAGCGTGTCGATGTCGCCGCCCACGTCGTCGATCTCGGCCACCCGCGCGGCCATCCAGTCGGCGTCGAGCGCCGCGCGCGGCCCGGAGAGCTGGCCGAAGATCTCGGCGAGCAGCGCGACGTGCGACTCGAACAGGAGCTTGCGGAAGTCGGGGATGCGGCAGACCTCCCAGAGCAGGCCCACCGCCTCGTCGCCCCGCGCGCGGGCGCGGATCTCCGGGTCCTCCGCGAGCCGCGCGAGCGCGGCCGTGTCCTCGGCGTCGTCGACGAGCCGGAGCGAGCGGGCGCGCGGGCGCGCCCGGAGCGAGGCGAGCAGCGCGTCGATCGACCTCCGATCGAGCTCGCTGCTCCGCCAGAGCAGCCGCCGCACGGGGGGGAAGCGGTGCGCCTCGATCGCGGCCGCGACGCCGTCGGGGAGCGACAGCGGCGCCACGGTGCCGAAGGTCCCGTCCGCGAGGTGCCGGCCCGCGCGGCCGGCGATCTGCGCGAGCTCGGCGGGGTCGAGGTCGCGCACGCCGCGCCCGTCGAACTTGCGCAGCGCCGCGAACGCGACGTGGCGCACGTCGAGGTTGAGCCCCATGCCGATCGCGTCGGTCGCGACGAGGTAGTCGACCTCCCCCGACTGGAAGAGCGCGACCTGCGCGTTGCGCGTGCGCGGCGAGAGCGCGCCGAGCACGACGGCCGCGCCGCCGCGCTGCGCGCGCAGCCGCTCGGCGATCTCGTAGACCTGCGGGGTCGAGAACGCGACCACGGCGCTGCGCGGCGGCAGGCGCGAGAGCTTGCCTGCGCCGGCGCTCGAGAGCCGCGAGAGCCGTGGGTGCTGGACGATCTTCGCGGTGGGCACGAGCTCGGCCACGAGCGGGCGCATCGTCTCGGCGCCGAGGAACCACGTCTCGCGCCGCCCGCGCGAGAGGAGCAGCCGCTCGGTGAACACGTGGCCGCGCTGGTCGTGCGCGGCGAGCTGGATCTCGTCGATGGCGAGGAAGTCGACCTCCAGGTCGACCGGCATCGCCTCGACGGTGCACACCCAGTAGGAGGGGCGCCTGGGGACGCGCTTCTCCTCGCCGGTCACGAGCGCGACGCGGGCCTCGCCGACCCGGGTGGTCACGCGATCGTAGACCTCGCGCGCGAGCAACCGCAGCGGCAGGCCGATCATGCCGGAGTCGTGCGCGAGCATGCGCTCGATGGCGCGGTGGGTCTTGCCGGTGTTCGTCGGCCCCAGGACCGCGGTGATCGGGGAGGCGTCGACCATGCCGCGGGCAAGCTTAGTACCGGATCCCGAGAAGACGTCCGGCGCGGCGGCGGGCGATCGCGAGGGGGCGGGCGCCGCGGCCGCCGCCCCGGCGCCCCGGCGCTGCGGCCGCCGCCTCGGCGCCGCGGCTCCGGCGGACCGGCTCTTCCGTGCGCGCGCCGCGCGGAGTCCCGCGGGGGAGCGCGAGCCCTCGCGGCAAGGGCCGCGACACAGGGCCGCGCCTCTGCTAGACCCGAAGGGCCCGAACGCAGAGGCGCTGGGACGCGAGGGGCTTATCGGCATGCTTTCGCTCGAGACGGGGAGCGTCGTCGCTGGCAGATATCGGCTGGAGCGGCCCCTTTCGGGCGGCGCCATGGGTCTCTTGTGGGTGGCGCGGCACCTCCAGCTCGACGTCGAGGTGGCGCTCAAGTTCATGATGCCGCAGCACGCCGACTCCCCGGTCGCGCGCGCGCGGTTCGAGCGCGAGGCGAAGGCGTCCGCGCAGCTCCGGACGCCCAACGTGGTCCACGTGTACGACTACGGGCTCGAGGGCGACACGCCGTACCTCGCCATGGAGCTCCTCGAGGGCGAGGATCTCGCGGCCCGCCTGAGGCGAAAGGGGCGCCTCACGCCGGCGGAGATGCTGGGCATCGTGAGCCAGGTGTGCAAGGCGCTCCGCCGCGCGCACGAGGTGGGGCTCATCCACCGCGACCTCAAGCCGGCGAACGTCTTCCTCGCGCGTCAGGGCGAGGAGATCGTGAAGATCCTCGACTTCGGGGTCGCCAAGGCGACGGGGACGGGGCTCGCGGCCGACGCGACGAAGACGGGCACGCTCATCGGCTCGCCGCACTACATGAGCCCCGAGCAGGTGCGCCGGAGCAAGACGATCGACTGGCGGAGCGATCTCTGGTCGGTCGGCGTGATCATCTTCCAGTGCCTGACGGGCCAGCTCCCCTTCCCCGGCGAGGAGCTCGGCGACGTGCTCGTGGAGATCTGCACGGGGGACATCCCGGTCGCCTCGCACCTCGCGCCGGAGCTCTGGCCCGAGCTGGATCGGTTCCTGGAGCGCGCGCTCCGCCGCGAGCCCGGAGAGCGCTTCCAGAGCGCGGACGAGCTCGCCGAGGCGTTCGCCGCGGCGGTGGAGCGCACGGCGCTCCGAGGGTCGAGCGGCTCGCTGGCGCCGGGTGGCTCGCTGGCGCCGGGTGGCTCGCTGGCGCCGGGCGGCTCGGTGGCATCGGGCAGCTCACCGGGGCTGGGTGTCGCGCACGCTCCGGGTGGCACGCCCATCCCGGTTGGCACGCCGGTCGCGGGCGGCACGGTCATCGTGGACGGCCCGCCGGTCGCGGGCGCCTCGCTGGTCCCGGGGGGCGCACCGGTCGCGGGCGCCTCGCTGGTCCCAGGTGGCGCACCGGTCGCCGGCGCCTCGCTGGTCCCGGGCGGCCTGCCGGCGCGGGATAGCTCGCCGGCGATCGGCGGCTCGCCGGTCGCCGGCGCGCCGGCTGCGGGCGGCCTGCCGGCGCGGGGTAGCTCGCCAGCGATGGGTGGTCCGCTCGCCGCGGGCGGCACCGTGGTTGCGGACGGCGCGCTGTTCCCGGCTGGAGGGCTCGCCCCCGGCGGCACGCTGGAGGCCGTCGGAGACGCTCTGCCCTCACCACCGCCCGATCGTCGCTCCACGCCGCGGGCGCTGCTCGCCGTGGCGGCCGGGATCCTGACGCTCGGGGCAGGCATCGCCGGCGTCTTCCTGCTTCGCTCCCCGGCATCGGACGTGGCTCCCGCCACACCGTCGTCCGGCGCCGCGGAGCTCGCCACGTCCTCGCTCAGCGCCGCGGAGCGCGCCACGCCGTCGTCCGGCGCCGCGGAGCCCGCCACGCCCGGCGCCGTGGAGACCGCCACACCTCTGCCCGATGCCGCGGAGCCCACCGCGCCGTCGCCGCCCGCGGCGCAAGAAGCCCCGCCGCCCGCGAGCGCGCCGGCCCCAGCGGCCTCCTCGGCGGACCCGGGCGATGCTGCCGCAGCCCCGGCGGCCCCCTCTCCAGCCCAGGGCGCTGCGAAGCCCGGCACCAGGCCGGCGAGACCCGCTGCGCAGCCGGCGCGGCGGCCACCTCCGGCGGCGCCCTCCAGCAAGGGCGCTTCCGAGCGGGATCCCACCTTCGGTTTCTGAGCTCACGGGCGGCGATCGCCTGGTGGTGGCGCGGCGTGAATCAAGATGCCTTTCGGCGAGTTGGCGGAGAGGGTGGCGACAGCCATGCCCCGGATGCCACCAGGATCGCCGCAGGCGACTCAGCTACACGTGTTGTTTCGCGCCTCCCACATTTCCCTGTACCTGCCAGTCTCTCTGAGCCTCTGCTGGCACGACCGGTTACTGTCAATATAATCATCGTAGCCCTTCTTGCACGCGCGCTTGAACCTCTCTGTGATTGTCTCCATCTCTCGCCGCAGCGCGCCGGAAAACCCAGGAACAAGACTCTTGCAATAGCTGTTGGCGGCGTCCCAACCGACGTCATACGCCTGTCTTTCCAGCTCGTCCATGGACTCTTCGTCATTTGCATCCGCGGCGCCCACCGAGACGAACAGCGCGCAGAGAGCTGCTGCGCATAGCTGCACTTTCATGACGTTCCCCCTTCTCCATGAGCTCCGCACGGCGGAACCATGGTTGCCGCCGGCCCATACCGTCGGCCGCACATTCATTGCGCCACCGTGGCGCATGCCAAGGTGCACGACGGCGTGGTCTCGATGGTCGAGCTCTGCGCGTCGATGGCCAGCAGCCAGCCAACGTCAGATGCCCCGGTTGCCCGCGCGCCTCCGGCCCAGCCGGACGGGCGCGGGCTCAGGCCAGCTCGACCGTCGAGCGCGCGCCTCGAGCGCGCGCCTGATGAGAAGGAACCCCGGCGCGCTCTCCAGTCGAGACGTCGTTCATCGAGAACGGGGCCATGAACGGGAGTAGGTCGAGCGCCAAACCACGACGACTGACGCATTGAACAGTCTTTCAGTGCCTGCCAGCGCGAGCATCGAGTGTCGGTTCGTGTGGGATTCCCACCACGATCACGAGCCGGGGAAAGTGCAGCCAGAGCTGATCGATCCGGGCGCGATCACGGCAGACGACATCATCGATGCCATCGATGCCGATGCCATCGATGCCATGGAGGGCCTCGACCCGAGGGCCAGCGCGAGCGGCCGGCGCGGCGACGGCCCTGAAGCGCAGACGGGGCACGCGACGGGCGGCTTTCGCGCGGGCCCGAGGGTGAGCCCCTCGAGCTCGACCACGACCCCGCGCGGGCCCGTTTTCGACGCGCCCTCGCAGGCAAACGGGGGGCCGCTGGGCTTCCCATCCGCTGGGCGTTATGCGAGACTGGAGCCTGCCCCATGGTGCCGGCTGCCGACCGATCGAAGACGAGCTCGACGGACAACGGCAAGTATCGCTTTCTCCTCCCGCTCGGCGAGGGGGGGACGGCGAACATCCTGCTGGCGGTCGCCCAGGGCCCGAGCGGCTTCAACAAGCTCGTGGTCCTCAAGACGATGAAGCGCCACATCGCCGAGGATCCGGAGTTCCGGCGGATGTTCCTGAACGAGGCGCGCCTCGCGGCGCGCCTCAACCACGCGAACGTCGTCCAGACCTACGAGATCGCGGAGCACAACGGCAGCCCGATCATCGTGATGGAGTACCTCGAGGGGCAGCCGCTCTCGAAGGTCGCCGCCCGCGCCGGGAAGCGGCTCGTGCTGGCGATGCATCTCCGCATCATCGCAGATGCCCTGAGGGGCCTGCACTGCGCCCACGAGCTCAAGGATTTCGACGGGACGAGGCTCAACGTCGTGCACCGCGACATGTCGCCGCACAACGTGATCGTCACCCATGACGGGCACGTGAAGCTCGTCGACTTCGGCATCGCCAAGCTCGACCGCTCCGATATCCGGACGAGCACCGGCGTCATCAAGGGCAAGCTCCGGTACATGTCACCCGAGCAGCTTACGGGCGAGCCGATCGATCGGCGGGCCGACATCTACTCGGTCGGCGTCATGCTCTGGGAGGCGGCGACCGGCGTTCGGATGTGGCGTGACGAGAACGATCCGGCGATCATGTACAGGGTCGTGAACGGGGACATCCCCTCGCCGCGCGAGGCGAATCCCGGGGTGTCCCCGGAGCTGGAACGGATCTGCATGAAGGCGCTCGCGCCGGACAGAGGGCTGCGCTACGCGACCGCCATGGATCTCGAAGCGGACGTCGAGGCCGAGATCCGCAGGCTCGACAGGGTGGTGACGAGCCGCGAGATCGCGGGCCTGATGACGGACCTGTTCGAGGAGCAGCGCATCGAGACGAGGAGCAAGGTCGAAGAGCGGCTCCGCACCGTCGCCTCGCTCTCTGCGGCCGAGGTTCAGGAGCTGGAGAGCTCCTCGAGCGCGCTCCAGGCGCTCCACAGCCCGAACACGAGATCGACCACCGTGACGGTGGTCGCTCCGAGGAGCCGCGTGGCCTCCGCCGCGCTCGGCGCCGCGGGCACGGTCCTGGTGGGGCTCCTCGTGTGGCTGATGGTCAAGTGGCGAGCGCCCACGTTCATGGTGGCGTCCCCCGACGCTCCTGCGGCAGCCGCGCCCGCGCCCGCCGCGCCGGAGGCGACCGCTCCGGTGCCGCCCGTGGAGACCGCCCCGACAGAGGCCGTCTCGATGACCGCCTCGACAGGCGCCGTGCCGGCGACCGCCCCGACAGGCGCCGTGCCGGCGACCGCCCCGGCAGGCGCCGTACCGGCGACCGCCCCGGCAGGCGCCGTACCCGCGACCACCTCGACAGGCGCCGCGCCGGCGACCGCCCCGACGGGGGCGGCGGGCGTGAAGGCCGCCGCGGCCCCTCCGGAGCCGGCGGTCCCGAGGAGCAACCACCCGCCACCCGGTCCAGACGAGAAGCCGGAGCCGGCGATCAGCCCGAGCGCGGCGCCCTCAGCGCCCCCGAGCGCGAACTGCAAACCGCCCTATTACTTCGATGATCGCGGTATCAAGAAATACAAGCCTGAGTGTCTGTGAGCGCCGAGGCGGCCGTGACGGCTCGCGTTGCCCGCTCGCGCGGTGGGCTGCGCTCGCGGCCGGGTGTGCGACGCTCCTCGGCGCCGCGCCCACCTGGGCGCAGCAGCCGGCGCCCGAGGAGCGGGCGCTCTGCGTCGAGAAGCACGAGACCGCGCAGGTGCAGCTGCAGCAAAAGAAGCTCCGGGCCGCCCGCGAGGCGCTGCGCGGGTGCTCGCACGAGGGCTGCCCGTCGGCGATCCGCGCGGACTGTAGCGAGTGGCTGCTCGCCGCCAACAGGGTCGCTCCCTCGGTCGTGCTCTCGGCCCGCACGGACGCGGGCGACCAGGCCGGCGTCCGCGTCCTGATGGACGGCGAGCTCCTCGCCTCGCGGCTCGACGGCAAGGCGATCGACGTCGATCCAGGCGAGCACGTGTTTCGCTTCGAGCTACCTCCCTATCAGCCCATCGAGCGGAGGGTCATCATCCTCGAGGGCGAGAAGGCGCGGGTCCTGTCCGTGCACTTCGGCGACGCGGCGGACGCGCGCCCGTCACCGCCGCCGCCCGCCCCGCGGCCGCCTCCGCCGGCCATCGAGGAGCGGCGCCCCGTGCCCGCCTCCGTGTACGCGCTGGGCGGGGTGGCGCTCGTGGGCGCCGGGGTCTTCGCGGGGTTCGCGCTGACGGGCGCCTCCGAGCGCTCGTCCCTGCTCTCGCGCTGCGCGCCGTCCTGCACCGACGAGGAGGTGCGGCCGGTACAGCTCAAGTTCTTGATCGCGGACATCGCGCTCGGGACCGGCATCGCGGCGGCCGCCTCGGCGACCCTCCTGTTCGCGCTCCGTCCGACGGTGAGGGCCCCGGCGCCCTCCACGCCGCGCTCGATATCGTTCTCGGTGGCCCCGCAGGCGTCGGGCGTCATCGTCGGCTGGGGAGGTGCCTTGTGACGCGCCGCGCAGGTCGGTGGTCCAGGGTCGTCGTGCCGTGCAGCGCGGTCGCCGCGCTCGTCGCGGCGGTCGGCGCATGCTCGCTGGCGATGGACATGGAGCCCCTCCAGGGCGGGGCGCCGGACGAGGTGCCGGGCGGGACGTGCGAGGGCGGGGAGAAGCGCTGTGATGGCCGCTGCGTGCCGACCAGCGACCCCGCGAGCGGGTGCAGCGCGGCGTCGTGCGCCCCGTGCGAGATCGCCCACGGGACGCCGGCCTGCGTCGCTGGCGGCTGCAGCGTCGGCGCGTGCGACCCGGGCTTCGACGACTGCAACGACAGCGCGGCCGACGGGTGCGAGGTGGCCGTCTCCTCCGACCAGGCGCACTGCGGGTCGTGCGACAACCCATGTCCCGAAGGCCTGACCTGCACGGACGGTGCGTGCAGCGATCCGAATTTCGTCGAAGAGTTCTGGGACGACCTGAACTACAGCGACCTCAACGACGTCAACCTGATCAAGAACGGCTGGGCCGTCCGCACGACGCCCGGCAAGCCCGGCGTCTCCGGCGCGACCTGGGACCCTTACATCGTCGAGTTCACCCCCGAGCACGGCAACCCCGATAACCGGGTGATCACGGTCGTCGCCTCCACCGAGGGCTACCTGGGCAGCTCCACGCGGCACACCGAGGTCCACACCACCGACTACAGGTTCTTGCACGGCACCTATGCGGCGCGCATCTACTTCCTCGAAGCGCCGGAGACGGGGCCTGATACGGACAGCGCGGTCCAGGCGTTCTTCACCTTCGGCCCCTCCGCGGCGTCGGACGATCCCGAGCGCGGGTATGGGGGGATGAACGCCATGTATCTCCCCAACGGCGGGATGGAGCAGCCCGTCCAGACGATGCGCCTCACCACCCGGGGCATCTCCGACCCGAGCGCCATCACGTCGACCAGCGCGGTCATGGCGCAAGGCTGGCACACCATCGTCGTGACCGCGAACAGCGCCACCCGCGAGATCACGTACTCCATCGACGGCGTGCGCGTGGCGACGCACCGGGACCTGCCGGATCTGAGCGTCTATCCGGAGGCCGCCATGAGGCTCGGGTTCAGCCTATGGTTCCTCGACGGCGAGCTCGACACCAGCGACAACACGCCTCGCACGTATTACCAGGTCATGGATTGGGTGTACCACGCCAAAGACAGGATACTGACCCGGGCGGAGGTCGAGCTCAAGGTCGCTGAGCTCCGCAAAGCGGAAGTCACCTTCAAGGACACCTTGCCGTAGGATGGATGGCCGTTGTCACGGCCCATCCTGGTCCAGCGCGCGGGGGCCAGGCGGCGTCGCCCCTCACCGGGTGGTGCCCGTGCCAGAGCCCGGGGGCTGGCTGGCGGGGGGCATGCCCGTACCAGCGCCCGCCGGCTGGCTAGCGGGGGGCCCGCCCGTCCCAGGGCCCGCGGGGGGCATGGAGGAGGTCTGCTTCCGCTTCGCCCAGCACGTCGGGCAGCGCCATACCATCAACTTGTTTCCGCGCGCGTCGAGCTCGCGGGTGAGGCGCCATCCATATTGCGCGCTGATGAGCGTGTAATTCGTGGAGGTCTGGGGCGACCACACCCCGCAGCCGACGCACTGGTGACTCTTGGGAGCATCGGACTCGGCCATGGGTCGCTCGCCTCTCCTCGCCGCTTCAGGATAGCCTCTCCGCCCCTCCCTCGGAAGGGGGGTTCGTCACAGGCGGTCCCGAGCGGCGCCCCGGGTCGGCACCGACCAGAACCGTGATGTGTGCTACCAGCCAGCCCTCTGAGGGCGAATCGTCCAGCCGTATACGTTGGAGGCGAAGAAACTCCGTCTGGCTGGACGCCGTGAGGAGGTCCCGCCTGCGGCGGCCCCTCGTCGCGCTGCCCCGTGATCGAGCAGCGCGGGCCGCCGCGGGCCAGGCGCCCGCGCGCCCGCGTGGCGGGCCGCCAGTCGCTCTCGCGCCGCGCGCCCGCGCGGCGCGAGAGCGATGCGGAATCGGCCTCACTGCCTGACGAGCGGCCCGACGCGGTTGGCGAAAGGCCACCCGAGGCTCTCGTCCGTGTGGATCTGCCAGTCGAAGGCCCCGCGGAGCGTCGGGTGGTTTCTCTCGAGCTGATTCCACGTGGGGATCGCCTCGTCGATCGACATGTAGTTCGGCTGGTCCCAGATCCCGAACCCCACGACGACGTGCCTCGGACCGAGCAGCGACACCCACTCGTCCACGCTGTCCACGATATAGGACTGCTGGTCGAGGTCGGGCCCGTCGTAATACTGCGGGGCCGCGTAGTCCATCGCGCCGGCCTGCACCATCGCCTCGCAGAACGCCTTGTCGCGCTGGTTCCAGGGGGCCGGAGGCGCGGTGATGATGAAGCCGGGGAAGCGCCGCTTCAGCTCCAGGCTCATCCAGATCATCTCGGCGGTGTCGGGGGCCTGGTCGGCCTCGAAGGTGTTCCAGTCGAGGCCGTCGAACCCGCCCAAGTTGTTGTAAATCCCGACTACGCTGTCGACGAACGTCTGCGATTTCTGGCGGTCCGGGAAGCTCATCCCGGCGCCGGCGCCGCCCACGGAGAGGATGATCTTGCGACCCTGGTGGGCCCGCGCGTACTGGATGTCGGCCTTGAGGTGCGTGGCCGCCCCGCGGCCGTCGCCCGGCGGCGTCCAGGTGACGGCCCCCGTGGTGCCGGGCGACCCGCCCACGGGCTTCGCGGCGAAGAGGTAGATCACGTTGTAGTTGCTGTTGACGTCCCGGATGCGGACAGGCGATGGCGTCCAGTTGGGATAATAGCCGGCGACCACCTTCTCCGGGAGCCCGCCGCCGGGGCCAGGGGCGGGATCGGGATCAGGGCCGTCGGCGCAGCCCGAGTACGGCTCCCAGAAGTACGTGCTGACCGTCGGGATGTAGCCGGGGTTGCCGTGCTCGGCGATGTACGCCGACCCCTGATAGTTCACGACCGTGCCCGCGTCGTACCACTGGCCCTCTCGCCACTCCGGAGGGCTGCACGGGTCTCCGGCCGGAGGAGGGCTGTCGGCGCAGCCCGAGTACGGCTCCCAGAAGTACGTGCTGACCGTCGGGATGTAGCCGGGGTTGCCGTGCTCGGCGATGTACGCCGACCCCTGATAGTTCACGACCGTGCCCGCGTCGTACCACTGGCCCTCTCGCCACTCCGGAGAGCCCGCGCACACGGCCGCTTCGTCGTGCCCCACGTCGACCTCCTCGTGCGGCGCGCCGGCGCCGAGGCATCCGGCCCCGCTCACGGCGAGGGCGACAAGCAGAAACGAGTATCTGGGAGCGTTCAGGGTAGAATCAAGCATCATGACAAGAATTCCTCTTCCGGGCAGCAAAGCTGGACAGGCGGCGGTCACTCTAGCTGTCGAAGCGTGGCCGCGCCGTTGACGATCCGGTGACTGCACACGGTGGTCCACCTCGCGATGACGACGCGGGCCAGGTCGGACCGGCCGTGGGCGCGCGCGCCGGAGGGGCGATCGGGCGGATCGCCCCCACCGGCGATCCCGCCAATCGCCCCCTGCGATCGGCGGGATCGCCGCGGCGATCTCACGGGCAGAACGTGACCTCGAAGGTCGTCTCGGACGGGCAGTTGTGCAGCCCGGCGGCGTCGTCGTAGGCGAAGCTGTAGGTCGTCGGCGCCATCTGCCCCATGACCTTCACGTAGTCGGTGTGCACGACGCTGAGCGGATCGCTCGCGTCGTTGCACATCGGCGAGTCCATGCACCCGCGCTCGACCGTGCACTGGCCGCTCGCCGGGTCGATCGGCGTCGGACAGCACAGGTGCACGCCCGGGTCCTCGCTCTCCGAGCGCCCGTACCCCCACGGGGCCGGGTAGTTCCACTTCTTGCACGGCGACAGGCACCCGATCGTGCGCCCGGAGGCGTCCCTGATGCGGAGATCGGCGTGAGCGAGCGCCGGGAACCGGCCGCCGCCGCTCAGGTCCTCGTCGCTCGGGCACCGGTCGAGCGACAGGTGGGAGGCGTCGGACGTGACGCAGTTCCCGGTCTCGGCCCCCTTCCCCCTCGGGACGATCTTGAACGGCAGCGTGTAGCCGTCGACCTGGCTCGCGTTGTACCAGGTGTCCGCCGCCCCGCCCTTCGGGGCGAACGTGGCCTCGAACTTGGAATCGACGGGCGGCTGGCACCCGCCGGCGGGGCACGGCGCGACGCTGTCGCCGATCGTGCAGTTGCGCCCGGCGGCGTCACAGCCGACCTTCGGCCAGAAGCGCGTCGCGCTCACGCCGGCGTCCGGGATGTCATAGTCGTGGTGCTGCCCCCGGGTGAGCCGGATGTTCTGCGGGTCCGCGACGTTCCCCGAGTGCGCGATCCAGATCGGCTCCGCGCACTGGCTCCTGATCCTGAGGCGCGTCGGCAGCGGGCCGCTGTCGCCGACCGGACCGCCCGTGGAGCCGCCGCCGTCGCTCACCCTGTCGAGCGTCCACTTCTGGTTGTCGCGGCCCTCGTAGGTGTACTGGACGATCGGGGTCCCGTCGTCCGGCCTGCCCCAGTAGAGGTCCAGCGCCATCGCGGGGTTGTGGCGCGGGTGGAGGCTGAAGTGGGCGCCGCCCCGGTTCGTGATCTGGAACTGCTGGTTGTGCCCCCCGCGGTAATCATACTGGATGATGTCCGCGTTCTGCGCTCGGCTCGCGTCCTTGACGTCGATGGCCTTGTTGCTGTTGATGTTGACGAGGCTGTACCTGGTGCCATCGATGGAGGTGAGCCGGAACTTCTGGGCGTCCGTCCCGTTGCAGGTCCACTGCTGCACCTTCGCGCCGTTCGCCTTGCTGCTGCGCGGGATGTCGAGGCACTTGTTGGTCGCGACCGACCGGATGACGTAGATACCGTCGGACACGCTCGACACGACCGCGGCCTCGGGGTCGTCCTGCACCTGCTCGCCGGGGAGCTCCGCGTCGACGGCCATGCATGCGCCCAGCAGAAGAATGAGAGAACCACAGGTGACTTTTCGGATCATAGTAAGCTCCCCTCGAAGTGCGGGTGACGCGCCGGAACGGCGTCGATTCCGGGCGATCGCCGCGTGGCGTGGTATCGCCGCGGGCCTTCGGCACGGAGGGCCGAGCGGCCGCTGCGAGGGAGCGCTGGAGCAGGAGACGTGCCACGGGAGCCGCGGTGCGGGGTGGGAGGGGGGATCCGGGCTGCCCGGCAGGAGATCTCGACGGGTTGCCCGGCCCCCGGATCGACGTGGAATCGGCGACGGACCGCGCCGGAGGTGATCCCGGAGATCACCCTCCGGCGATCCGGAGGATCGCCCTCCGAGGATCCGGAGGATCGCCCTCCGAGGATCCGCTCCGCTCCCATCGCTCCACCCGCGCGGCCCACGCCCCCCTCGTCGCCATCGCTGCCTCCTTCGCGATGCGCACAGGGAGCCGGCGCCGCGCCGACGATCACGCGAGGGCGCAAGAGGACGCTCGTCGGGCGGTTACCCCGTCGATGCGCAGGCCTTTGCGTTCGGCAGGAGAAGGCACCGCACATCCGGCGCCTCGTTCCAGGCATCGGTCACGGCGCTGAGCGGCAGGCTCTTGAACGGTGCACGAAAGCCGGCCGCCGGGGCCGCTGCCAGCAGCTCGCCGGCCCCGGCCAGGAGCTCCTTCACGGGGACGCTTCCGATACCGCTACCGATGAGCTCGAGCCCCGTGCTGCGCAGCATGTCACCTCGGATCGGGATCTCGTCACCAGCCATGGTCCCCAGCTGAACGAAGCGCAGGCGTGGCTCGCCAGCCCTGGACCCACGGTCCTTCGTCGCCGCCCGGAGGACGCGGACAGCCGGCTCGCCCCACACGAAGTCGAGCACGACGTCGACGCCTCGATCGAATTGATCCCGCAACGCTCGATCCGCGTCCCCGTCAAAAGCAATTTTCACATCGGCATCGAGTCGGTCGAGCTTCGCCTCGTCACGACCGACAGCGATCACCTTGCCCGCTCCGAAGTAACGGGCGGTTTGAATTGCCATGCCCCCTGCCGCGCCCGTCGCGCCGTTCACGAGCACCGTGTCGCCCTTCTGGAGGAGCGCCCGGCGTGACAGCGCAATCCAGGAGGCGAGCCCCGCGGTCGCGATCGCTGCGGCCTGCTCGTCGGAGAGCAGGTCGGGCACCGGCACGATCATGCCGTTCAGGGCGAGCGCCTTCTCGGCCATCGCGCCGAAGGGCGCCTTTGGGAACAGGAAGTAGACACGCCTCCCCAGAGAGTCTGTGCCGACGCCATCGACCCCCGGGACGAAGCCGCCGCTCTTTCCGCTCGCATAGTGCCTGCCCGAGACCAGGCCCTTGACGATGGGGCTGAGCGGAGCGGCATGTACCGTCACCACGGTCTCACCGTCGCCGGCCTCCGGCTCACGGAAATCGCCATAGGACGGCGGGACACCAAGCGCATGTACGACCGCGGCCTTCATGTTGAACACTCCAAGCGATGATCGCGGCCGCGCCACGTCGGCGACGACCGAGCCCGTGTTGCCCGAACCCCCGCGATGACATTGTCCATGTGCGTGCTCCTTGTTCTTCACGGCGAACGCGCCGTCGACGCGGGGAAGATGCGCCCGCTCGGCCCATCGTTCCACTGCATGCTAGACATACTCATCATGCCTGCCGTTCATGACGTGGCCACGGTCGATCTCAACCTCGTGCGGGTGCTCAGCGCGCTCCTCGACGAGCGGCACCTCACGCGCGCCGGCGAGCGGCTCGGCCTCACCCAGTCGGCGACGAGCCACGCGCTCGGCCGGCTCCGGCGCCTCTTCGGCGATCCGCTCTTCGTCCGCACCTCGCGCGGCCTCGCCCCGACGGCGCGCGCCCAGGAGCTGGCGGAGCCGGTGCGCGAGGCGATGCGCGCTCTCGATCGCTGCTTCCGCGCCGAGGAGCCGTTCGTCGCCGCGAGCGCCGTCCGCAGCTTCAACGTCGCCACCTCGGACTACGGCTCCTTCGTCCTCGCGCCGAAGCTCCTCGAGCGCCTCGGGCGCGAGGCGCCGGGCGTCGATCTCTGGCTCCGCACGGTCGACGCCTCCTTCGAGGAGCAGCTCGCCCGCGGCGACGCCGACGTGGTGGTGGCCCCGACGCGCAGAGACGAGCTCCCCGTCGGCATCCGCTCCCGCCCGCTCTACCGCGAGCGCTTCGTCTGCCTCGTGCGGAGGGGGCACCCGCTGGTGAAGAAGGGCATCGACCTCGTCTCCTGGACGTCGATGCGCCACGTCTTCATCGCCCCGCGCGGCACGCCCGGCGGCGTCGTCGACGAGACGCTGGCGCAGCTCGGGCAGCGCCGTCGCGTGGCGCTGGCGGTGCCGCACTTCCTCCTCGCGCCGCACGTGGTCGCCGGCTCCGACCTCGTCGTCACCGTCGGCGCGCGCGTGGCCGAGGCGTTCGCGGAGATCCTCCCCTTGCGCGTGGTCGATCCGCCGGTGAAGCTCCCCGGCTTCGAGGTGCGCATGTACTGGCACGAGCGCCACCACCGCGATCCGGCGCAGCAGTGGCTCCGCGACGCGGTGCGCCGCGCGGCCGAGCCGTCGTCCGTCAGGGCGTAATGGAAGTGAGCAGCGCAGGCGGCCCGGGAGCCGGCCCGGGCCGCGTCAGACGTTGCGCCGTCGTGCTCGAGGGCGCGCCCGCCGTGCTGGTCGACGGGCATCACGATCGTCACCCTTCCGTGAGACGGGCCACCGATGCGTCAGCTTCCCTCGCCGGGCGGAATGTCTTCTGCGCACCCATCGGTCATCTCCCCGGTCCATGGATCCTGGTAAGATACGCAACCCATGCTGCACCCGTAGCGCTGCTCGCCCAGCGGCGGCGTGCAGACCACGAGCTGGGTGGCGTCGTCCGCACAGCGCACCCAGCCGACGCCGTTGCCGCAGTCGTGCTCCGGCATGTCTGGCTTGAACCAGCTGAGCGGTCGGGCGCCGAAGCCCTCGTAGCACGCGTGGTCGCGGCTGTCGTTCTCCGAAGCGACGCTGTGATGCCCGTACATGCCGGTGATGGGCGACGGCACGAGCCCCGGGATCGTCGTGGGATCGTCGCCCCGCACAGGATCGCACAGCGCGCCCGCGACCAGGGTGTCATAGCGGATCTGCGCCGACGCCGGGTGGCCGGTATCTGTCGTGTCACGGACCTTCGGGTCCGGAGTATTGATGTCCACGCGGGTGTCGGTGTCACGCAGCCAGTTGACCATGTCGCGCGCGATGAAGATGCTACGGTAGCAAATGTCGCGGCTGTCCTGGTCCTCCCACACGATGTCGCAGCGCCTCTTGCCCTCGGGCGGAACGAGGTCGCGGAACGCGGCGTTGTCTGGATTGCCTGCCCACACCCGCCGGACGCAGTTCTTCGTGGCGAAGTAATCGGCCTGCCCCTCCGCAGCCATGTGCGTGCCCAGATTGCTGATGTCGCTCGTCGGCCTCTCCCCGGCGAGGAGCCCGGTCCTGAACGGAAACCCGCCGAAGAGGTGTCCGAGCTCATGGCACGTGGCCATGCGCACCACATCGCGCGTGAGGTACTGATTGAGAAAGGGCCCTTTCGGGACGAGGGTCCAGCCCCGCACGCCGCGGATCTCCGCGCCGTAGATGCCGCCGAGCGAATCCCACCGCGGCACGATCGTGATCGTCGCCGACCGCGCCGCCGCGTACGGCCGGTAGAGGTCCACGACCTCCTCCGCCACCTGCAGCGCCGTCTCCGCGTCGATGATCAGCGCGGCGTCGTCCGGCACGGACTGCGCGCCGCTCGCCGACGCGGCGAGCTCTCGCGCCGCCGCGGCCTCGCCGCCGCCGGACGCGCTCGCGTCGGTGTCCGTCGAGAGATCCGCCGGCGCGCAGCCCGACATGGCCAGGCCGACGAAAAGCATGCTCAGACTCGTGCTCTTCTTCATTCAATACTCCAGATCGTGCGCCCGCGGGACCACGCGCCGAGGGCGCAAGCTCGACATTCAAGGTACTGCACCGCTTGCCCTCCGGCGATCGACTCCGCCCGCGGAGGGAGCAGCGGCCGACAGGACGGTAGCATTCACGAGGACACGAACCAGGGGGGTTAACACAACTCAACAGATCCAGTTGAATAGTTCACGGTTGGAGGGCCGCGCACGCCCCCGTGTCCCGGGATCCGCGCGGCGATCCCGTGCTGCAGAGTCTCGACGCCCGCGCCGAGCGCGGCTCACCTGTCGAGCGCCGCGCCGGCGCGACGCCGCGCAGGCCGGTCCGCGCGCGCCGCGGAGCCGGGGCGTCGCTCGGCCCGATTTCGGCCGCCTCCGCGCCGCCGCGTGACGCCGGCGCGGAGGCCTGCTGAGATAGAGGGGCATGCCTCCGTGGAATGACGACGACGCCGCCTCCACCGATCTCCTGGCCGGACCGGTGCAGCCCGACACGACCGCCGCCGAGAGCTTCGCGCTGTCCGTCATGTCGGGCCCGGACGAGGGCCGCCGGTTCACCGTGGCGCCGGGGCTCCCCGCGCGCGTGCTCGCCGGCAAGAGCCCCGCCTGCGACATCCCCCTCACCGACCGGCTCGTCTCGCGCCGCCACGCCGCCTTCGAGCTCGCCGGCCCTCGCCTCCGCGTCACCGATCTCGGCTCGACCAACGGCACCTTCGTCCAGGGGATCCGCGTCGGCGACGCGTACCTCCAGGGGGGCGAGCTCGTCCGCCTCGGCGAGACCGTGCTCCGCGTCGAGGCGCTCGGCGTGACGCAGGCGGCCGAGCTGTCGCGCGCCGTGCGCTTCGGCAAGCTCGTCGGGGCGAGCGAGGAGATGCGGCGGCTCTACCCGCTGTGCGAGCGCCTCGCGGCCTCGAGCGTGCCCGTCGTCATCGAGGGCGAGACGGGGACCGGCAAGGAGGTGCTCGCCGAGGCGATCCACGAGCAGGGGCCGCGCGCCGCCGGGCCGTTCGTCGTCTTCGACTGCACCGCGGTGCCGCCGACGCTCGTCGAGTCCGCGCTCTTCGGGCACGAGCGCGGCGCGTTCACCGGCGCGAACGAGGCGCGCCGCGGCGTCTTCGAGGAGGCCCACGGCGGCACGCTGCTGCTCGACGAGATCGGCGATCTCGATCTCGCGCTCCAGGCGAAGCTCCTCCGCGCCATCCAGCGCTCGGAGGTGCAGCGCGTCGGCTCGAACCGGTGGATCCGCGTCGACATCCGCGTGCTCGCCGCGACCCGGCGCGACCTGGAGCGCGAGATCCAGGCCGGCCGGTTCCGGGACGACCTGTTCTTCCGGCTCGCGGTGGCGCGGATCGAGCTGCCGCCGCTCCGCAAGCGGCGGGGCGACGTCACGGTGCTCGCGCACCATTTCTGGCGACAGCTCGCGGGCCGCGGGGTCCCCTTCCCCCAGGGGTTCAGCGAGCGGCTCGAGGACTACGACTGGCCGGGCAACGTGCGCGAGCTCTACAACGCCGTGGCGCGCCGCGTGGCGCTCGGCGAGGCCGCGCCGATCGAGACCGCGAGGTCCGGGCTGGCCCCCTCGGGCGGGCCGGCCTCGACGCCCGGGCCCACCTCGACCCGCGGGCCCGCCTCGACCCGCGGGCCCGCCTCGACCCGCGGGCCCGCCTCGACGGCGGAGCCGGCTCCGCCGTCCGGCGCCGCGTGGCCGGCGATCTCGCCCTCGGCGGGTGGGCCCCCGTCCTCGATCGCGCTCGCGGAGGCCGCCGAGGGCGCCGAGCCCGCGATCTCCGGCGACATCATCGAGGAGATCCTCGCGCTCGACCTGCCCCTCGCGCGCGCGCGGGAGCGCATCGTCGAGCACTTCGAGCGGCGGTACGTGCAGCGCGTCCTCGCGCAGCACGGGGGCAATGTGCGGAGCGCGGCGGCCGCGTCGGGCATCGCGCGGCGGTACTTCCAGATCCTGCGCGCCCGGCGCTCCGCCTGACACGCCGGCGCGGGCGGCGCGGCGCGCCGCGGTCGCCGGCCGCGCCATGGTATCGTCGGACCGATGGTGCAGGCCCCGAGCCACGACGGAGCGCTCGCCGTCGTCCGCTACCTGCTCTTCGACGAGATCGGGGCGGGCGGCATGGCGACCGTGCACATCGGCCGGCAGCACGGCTCGGCGGGGTTCCGGCGCACCGTCGCCATCAAGCGGCTCTACCCGCAGCTCGTCCGGGACCCCGAGCTCACCGCGATGCTCCTCGACGAGGCGCGCGTCGCGGCCCGCATCCAGCACCCGAACGTGGTCTCGACGATCGACGTCGTGGCGAGCGGCGGCGAGCTCTTGCTCGTCATGGAGTACGTGCACGGCGAGTCGCTGGCGCGCCTGCTCCGCGCGGCGACGCGCGACGGCGGCGCGCCCCCGCCGCGCATCGCCTGCGCGGTGCTCGCGGGCGCGCTCCACGGCCTGCACGCCGCGCACGAGGCCACCGGCGAGGACGGCGCCCCGCTCGGCCTCGTGCACCGCGACGTGTCGCCGCACAACCTGCTCGTCGGCGAGGACGGCGTCCCGCGCGTGCTCGACTTCGGCGTCGCCAAGGCCGCGGGGCGCGCGCAGATCACGCGCGACGGGCAGATCAAGGGGAAGCTGGCCTACATGCCGCCCGAACAGATCGCGGGGGAGCCGCTCGACCGGCGCGCGGACGTGTACGCGGCGGGGGTGGTGCTCTGGGAGACGCTGACGGGCGAGCGCCTGTTCGAGGGGCGGGGCGAGGCGCTCTCCATCCTGCGCCTGTTGCAGGCGGGCGTGGATCCGCCGAGCGCGCGCCGGCCCGGGGTGCCGCCGGCGCTCGAGGCGGTCACGCTGCGCGCGCTCGCGCGCGATCCCGGGGACCGGTTCCCGACCGCGCGCGCGATGGCGCTGGCGCTGGAGGCGACCGGCCTCGCCGCGTCGACCTCGGAGGTGAGCGCCTGGGTGACGTCGCTCGTGGGCACGTCGCTGGCCGAGCGCGCGGCGCGGATCGTCGAGATCGAGCAGGTCCGGGCGACGCCCGTCGCGTCGCTCCCCCCCGAGGCCATCGCGGCGGAGATCCCGGAGGCGAGCCCGCGGCAGGCCGCGAGCCCCGCGCGGCGGCGGCGCTGGGCCGCGGCCGCGGCGACGGGGGGGCTGCTCGCGATCGCGGCCGCGGCAGCGAGCCTCGCGCGCGCCGGGGCGCCGACGCACGCCCGCGCGAGGGCCGGCGTCGCCGCCGCGGCGCGCGCGCACGCCGCGCCGCACGCCAGCGCGGAGGCGGCCGCCGCGGCGGCCGTGGCCGGCGCGGCGACCGGCGCGCCCGGGCCCTCCGCGGCTGGCGCCGACGCGCCTCCCACGCCGACCACGACGGCCACGCCTGCCGTCGGCGCGAACGCCCCCAGGCGCCCGCGCCGCGCCCCCGCGCGCGACGGATGCAACCCGCCGTTCGTCATCGATGCCCAGGGTCACAAGCGCTACAAGCGGGAGTGCTTCTGACGCAGACCGGATGACCCAGCGCCCCCCTCGCCACGCCCTCGCCGTCGCGATCGCCCTGTCGGCGCTCGCCTGCCTGACGCCCGCCCGCGCTCACGCCGGCGACGTCGAGGCGTGCCTGACGGCCTCCGAGGAGGGCCAGCGCCTGCGCGACGAGGGCCGGCTGCGCGAGGCGCGCGCGCGCTTCATCGCGTGCGGCGACGCCGCGTGCCCCGCGCTCGTCCGGTCGGACTGCGCAGGCTGGCTGTCCGAGCTCGAGGCGCGCATGCCGACGCTGATCCTGAGCGCGCAGGACGAGCGCGGCCACGACGTGGCCGACGCGCGGGTGACGCTCGATGGCGCCCCGCTCGCCGCGCGCCTCGACGGCCGGGCCGTGGAGGTCGATCCGGGCGAGCACGTGCTCCGCTTCGAGCGCGCGGGCAGCGCTGCCGTCGCGCTGCGGCTCGTCGTGCGCGAGGGGGAGAAGCTGCGCCGCGTCTCGGCCCGGCTCACCTCGCCCGCCGCGCCGGGGGCAGGCGCGGGCGCGCCGCGCGAGGACGCGGGGGCGCCCTCGTCCGCGGGCGTGCCGATCCTGCCGATCGCGCTCGGCGGCGTCGCCGTCGCGGGCGGCGTCGCCTACGCGGCGTTCGGCCTGAGCGCGCGCGCCGACGCCGACCACCTGCGGGCGACCTGCGCGCCGAACTGCACCGAGGCGGCGGTCGACGCGGTGCGGGCGAAGGTCGTCGCCGCCAACATCGCGTTCGGCGTCGGCGTGGCGGCGCTCGGCGGCGCCGTGGCCGCGCTCCTGCTGCGCCGCCCCGACGCCGCTGCGCCCGCCGCCGCGGTGCACGTCGTCCCCTTGCCCGGGGGCGCCGCCGCCACGCTCGGCGCGCGGTTCTGAGATCCCAGGCGCGCCGCGGCCCCGCGGCCGCGGCCGGGCCTCCAGCTCAGAACGAGCCCTGGCGCAGGTTGATGGCGTACTCGAGGTACGCCTTCAGGCAGAGGGACATATGCATCCAGCCCTGGCAATTCCCGTAGGACGCCTGCAATCCCTTCTCGGTCTCCTTCCAGCCCGACTCGGAGATCCGGAGGAGCGTCGAGCTCGGGCCCAGGGCCTCGAAGCGCATCTCCACCCGCGTGTTGTAGGGGAGCGTCTTCACCGGTTTCCCGTCGCCGTCGTCGCCCGGCTCGCCGGCCTCCCACTCGAAGGCGATGAGCTCGTCGGGGATGACCTGCTTGACGAAGACCGGAAAGGGCTTGCCGCCGTCGAAATCGGCGAAGCTCCACAGGACGGTGGTCCCTTCGTCGAGCGGCCCGCTCGCGCCGCCGGTCGTGAAATACCCGCTGAGCTTCTTCGGATTGTAGACCGCATCGAAGACCTCGTGGACGGGCTTCTGGATCTTCGTCTGCACCTGGAACTTGAGCTCCATGACGCCTCCTTCTCGCGGCAACACCTCGACCGCGCGCGACGCGCGGACACGACGACGCACCGATGCGCCGACCGCACGGGCTTACCTGCACGCGTCGTTTGACCGCCCCCGCATCATGTTATATTCTTATAACATGTCAAGCGCGGATCCGGACGACTTCGTCTTCAAGGCGCTGGCCGACGGCCGGCGGCGAGAGATCCTGGACCTGCTCAAGGACGGGCCGAAGACCACGGGCGAGCTGTGCGATCATTTCGTCGACTGGGATCGCTGCACGGTGATGCAGCACCTCGGCGTGCTGGAGAAGGCCGAGCTGGTGATCGCCAGGCGGGAGGGGCGCCACCGCTGGAACTACCTGAACGTGCTCCCGATCAAGCGGATCCAGGACCGGTGGATCAGCCCGTACGCCTCCGCCGCGGTCGACCTGCTCGACCGGCTGAAGCGCGATCTGGAGACGTGACGCGGGAGGCGCGGCGCGCGCGGTGGCTCGACTGGCTGAACGCCGTTCGGGTGCACGGGCGTTACCGCATGACGGGAACAATTCTCCCGGGAGGCTGTCGACAGCCTCCGAGCGCGGTCGAAACTGCATCGCTGGCCGTCGCCGTGTGGCGCGGGTTGCCACGTCATGCGCCGATCCTGGATGGCTCGCAGCGCGTCACCCAGGTCTTGAAGTGCAGCTCGCCGAAGATCAAGCGAGGCGCCACGAAGCCTGCCCGGGCGAGGAGCGCGAAGACCTCGGCGTCCGAGGCCGGGACCTTCATCGACGCGAGGGCCGCCTGTCGCTGCGCCACCGCCTCGGGCGGCCTCCCGGCCGCGAGGAGCCGCTGCGTCTCGGCGGCCATCAGCAGCGGATCGTCTCCGACCCGAACACCGATCACGAAGGGCGCCCCCGGCTTCAGCCGCCCGGCGATCTCCCGCAAGAGCTCGAGGCGCGCCTCGTCCCCCGGGACGTGGTGGAGGACGCCGATCATCTGGGCGCCGTCGAACAAGGGCCCGCGCGCGAGATCGCGCAGCGCGCAAGCATGCAGGCTCGTCCGCTCGAGGAGCCCTTCCGCCGCGAGCTTCTCTCTCGCGACGGCGAGCATCTCCGGCGAGGGATCGACGCCCGTGAAGCGAACGCCCGCGCCCGCGAGGCGCGCGTACGGCTTCACCTCGCTCCCGGTCCCGACGCCGATCATCAGCAGCGACGCGGCCTCCGTGTCGGGGAGCGCCGCGACGATCACCTCGGCGATGACCTGTTGCATGGCGTCGTAGCCCGCTATCGAGAGGCGCACGTGGCCGTCGTAGTGCAAGGCTCGCTCGCGACCGAACCCCGCGGCGCGCTCTCCGTGCTCGTCCGTTCTCATCATGGCTTCTCCCTGGCTGACGGTCGCTCGGACCGGCTCCAGCAAAGGAGTACCGCCCTCCGTGCGGCCCCGACAGGGCGGGGTTTTCGCTCCGACGAGTGAGGCTTTCTGTCGCCCCCACCGCGCGCGCAGGGCAGGATCCGGCGCCGTGCCAGCTCGGTGAAGCCCCCCGGCGCGCGTCGGCCGCGGCCCCGTCGGCAGCGCACCTTGCGCGCCGCCCGGCAGTGCGCATCCTGAGGCGACTTGCGGAACACCCCCCGGGCTCACGCCCGTGGTGTTGCCCGTCTTGGTATGACGGCGGCCCGTGCTACACACGTCCCGCCCCCCAGGAGATGATGATGAACCTCTACGATCCCTTCGTGCCGCAGCTCATCCAGACCGTGGGCCAGGCGCGCCAATGGCTCGACAAGGCCCAGGCCCTCGCCGAGCAAAAGAAGTTCGACGTCAACGTGCTCCTCAGCGCGCGCCTCGCGCCGGATCAGCACCCGCTCGTGAGGCAGTTCCAGATGATCAGCGACGGGGCCAAGTTCACGGCCGCGCGCCTCGGCGGGGTGACGCCGCCCGTCTTCGAGGACAACGAGACGACCGTCGACGAGGTGCGCGCCCGCCTCGACAAGACGATCGCCTTTCTGAAGACCATCGAGCCCGCGCAGCTCGAGGGCGCGGATGCCCGGACCGTCACCCTGCCGTTCGCGCCGGGCAAGGGGATCAAGGGCATCGACTTCCTGGTCAAGTTGGCCCTGCCCAACTTCTACTTCCACGCCACCACGGCCTACGCGATCCTCCGCCACAACGGCGTCGATGTGGGCAAGGTGGACTTCCTCGGCGAGCTGCCGTTCTTCGACGTTTGACGCCGCACGGCGCAGATCCCCGCGCGCCCCGGAGCTCGCCGGACGTGGCCGCGTCATCACCGCATGAACACCGCCCGACCCTCGCCTGATCACCGCGTGATGCGCAGGATCCGGTCCTTGTCGTCCGGGCAATCCCCGCGGCCGTCGCAGTTGCTCGTCGTGACGTAGAGCGCCCCGTCCGGGCCCATGATCACCTCACGGAGCCGGCCATATCCCTCCGGAGGGTCCCCCTCGAAGTAGACCTCATGGGCCTCGATGCGCGGGGGCTTCCCCGGCTCGAAGGCGACGCGGTGCAGGTGCTCCGAGCCGAGCGTGCCGACGATCAGGCTCCCGCGCCACTCGGGGATCGCGCTCCCCGTGTAGATGGCGGCGCCGCCCGGAGGCACGGCGTCGTCCCAGGTGAGGAGCGGCGTGACCAGCCCCTCCCTCGCCTCGCAACCGTAGATGGTGGGCCAGCCCAGGTTCGCGCCGAGGGAGACCACGTTGACCTCGTCGTGCCCGCGCCGGCCGAGATCGCCGCTGGGCCCATGATCGGTGACGACGAGCTCGCCGGAGCCGAGCCAGTCGAACCCCTGGGTGTTGCGGATGCCGAGCAGGACCGCCGCCTTGCCAGGAAACGGGTTGTCCGCCGGGATCTCGCCCTCGGGCGTCAGGCGGAGCAGCTTGCCCGCGAGGCTGTCCATCGATTGCGCCGTGTCCGGCTCCGCCGCGTCGCCCGTGCCGATGTACAGCATCCCGTCGGGGCCGAACCGGAGGCGGCCCCCGTCATGGCGCGCGGCGCCCGGGATCCCGTCGAGGATCACGCGATCGAAGGTCGCGCCGCGGAGATCGTCGGCGACGCGATAGCGAAGGACACGGTTGCTCCGCTCTCCGTCGCGCTCGGCGGTCACGTAGACGTAGATGAAGCGGTTCTCCTCGAAGCGGGGGTGCGCGACGATCCCGAGGAGCCCTCCCTCGCCGCCCTCGTGCGTCGCGATCGTCGCCACCGGGCGCTCGACGAGCTGGCCCTTCGATACCAGCCGGATCCGCCCGGGGCGCTCCGTCACGAGGAAGTCGCCGCCGGGCAAGAACGCGATGCCCCAGGGCACCTCGAGCCCGGTGACCACGGTCTCGGCCTTCACGGCGACGGCGCCCGGCGCGCCAGCGCCGTCCTCGACCAGGGTGCAGCCGGGACCCGGGCGCGCGATGGGCGGGCTCTTCGTCCGCGGGGAACAGCCGGCGAGCGCGGCGGGGAGCAGGCAGAGCAGGGATGAGGCGACGGTGCGGTGGACGCGCATCATGACGGGAGCGTGGATCCACGGCGCCGAGGGTGCCAGATGCCCCCGCGCGCTCGCCGCGGCACGCTCACCCCGCGGCCGCCGTCGGCCCGACGGGCGCCGCGGCGCCGGGCCGCGCGCCGCCCATCAGAAGTCGGGGAAAGGCGAGCCGTTGTGAATCCTCAAGGTCTTGCACTCCCCGTTCGCGTCCCAGGTGATGCGCATGTATCCGCGCGTCGCCATCGCGACGGACCACATGTCTGCAAGCTGCCAGCCCGCAGTGCACGAATAAGCGACACCGTCCATCGATGCCGAGAAGAGGCGCAGCGTGCTCCCATCCAGACTTCTCTCCATGATGAACTGCGCCGAGTCCAATCCAGGGGTCTCCTGGAGCGTGCGGAAGCTCCCGGAACAAACCCCTCCGGTGGCGTCCTGCGTGCAATAAAAATCCGAGTGGATGAAGCCTGCGCGCACGACGGCGGCCGTCGTGATCCCTGCGAGCGCGAGGAGCAATCCGCCGGCAGCCTTCAGAATGAACGATCGATGTTTCATGTGGACCTCGTTCCGTGAACGTCTCGCGAGCGTCGAGAGCGGATACCCCTGAGAGCGCCTCTCATGACATTGCGCCATCACATCATTGCATCTCTCGCGCATCTCTCGCGCATCTCTCATGCATCTCTCATGCATCTCCCGCGCCACCCGGCAGACATGCGGCGCGGCGTCGATTCACCGCGCGACATGCGCTCCCCATCCCACGATCTCGGCATGATCCGCCGTCACATGTCACGTGACATGCCACGCAGGCGGCGTGACATGTCACGGCTGCACGCCGCCGCGCTCGGCGCCCTCGTCCGAGCCCGGCTCGCTCCCGCGGCTACCGCGGCACGCTCACCACGCGGCCGCCGTCGGCCTCGTCGATCGCGTACGCGCACGCGCCCTGCACCGCCACGGCCGCGGGGCGCGTCAGGCCCTCGGCGAGCACCTCGGGGTAGCCCGGGCAGCCCGCGGTCGGGCACCGCATGACCGTGCCCCCGCCGCGGTTCGCCCAGTACGCGTCCGCGCCGTCGACCACGATCCCCGCGGGCTCGCGCAGCGGCCGCGCCGGCTCGGCCTGCGGCGCGAGCGGCTCCACGGCGCACGACGCCACGAGGTCGCAGCGGGAGACGCCGCCCGCCGTCCCCTCCGGGTCGGCCCAGGTCCAGAGCACCTCCGCGCCGCCGAGCGCGACCTGATCCGGGAAATCGAGCCGCGCGGCGACCAGCGTGGGCATGACCGGCGACGAGGCGCCCTTGTCGAGGCGGAGCACCTGGCCGAACTCGACGCCCGTGCCGCGCTGGATCCAGACGACATGGCCCGCGTCGCCCGGGGTGACCGCCACGCCGCGCGGGTGAGACACGCTCAGCGCGAGCCGCTCCGGCGCCGCCCCGCAGCCCTCGGCGAGCGAGCACCGCCGGAGCTCTCCCGCGGTGCCGCTCTCCTCGTCGACGGTCCAGTACACGTCCCGCCCGTCCGTCGCGAGGCCGCGCACGGCCTCGGCCTCGCCCGGACCGAAGGCGAGGAGCGAGATCGCGCCCGCCGCGCAGCCGTCGGCCGGGCACCACCAGAGCCCGTCCTCCGCGACCCAGACGACGAGCCCCTCGGCGGTCGCGAGCAGGCCCGGCCCCGGCGTGAACGCCACGAGGTCGTCCACCGCGCCCGTCGCGGGATCGAGGCGGCGGATCCGATCGCCCGCGCCGTCGCCCGCGCGGCTCGTCCACACCACATGCGACCCGACCGCGGCGATCGCGAACGGCGCGCCGGCCGCCTCGCCCGCGGCGACCACGCACGGGCCGCCGCAGCCCTCGGGGGCGCAGCGACCCGGGTCGCCGGGCTCGGGGCCCGGGTCGCCGGGCTCGGGGCCGCCCTCGGCCCCGCCGCTCAGGCCGTCGAGATCGATGTAACAGCCGGGTAGCACCGCGAGGAGGGCCGCGGCGACGAGCCCGGCTCCGACAACAGGCGTTCGCATGACGCCCTTTCTACAGCGTTTTCGTGACCTTCTTGAGCCGCCTCGGCGCGTCGGGGTCGAGCCCGCGCGCCTCGGCCAGGGCCGCGGCGGCCAGGTAGAACGCCTGCGCCTGGCAGAGCGGGTCGAGCAGCGCGTGAGGAGACTCGGGCACCACGAGATCCACCCCCGGCAGCCCGGCGGGGCCCACCAGGATCACCTTCGCGCCCTGGCCCCGGAACTCCTCGGCCACGCGGACGAGGCCGGCCTGCGCCGGGCCGCGCGGGGCGAAGATCAGGAGCGGGAAGCGGTCGTCGATGAGGGCCATCGGCCCGTGCTGCACCTCGGCGACCGTGAACGCCTCCGCGTGGAGGCCGCACGTCTCCTTGAGCTTGAGGGCCGCCTCCAGCGCGACGGAGAACCCCGGGCCCCGCCCGAGCACGAGCAGGCGCTCCTCGCCGCGCAGGGCGTCCACGAGCGGGCCCACGTCGCCCTCGCTCGCGGCGGCGAGGGCGTCCGGCAGCGCGCCCAGCGCGTCGAGCAGGGCGGGGTCCTCCTTCCAGCACCCCACCACCCGGGCCATGGCGCTCAGGCTGGCGAGGAAGCTCTTCGTGGCGGCGACGCTGCGCTCGGGGCCGGCGCGCAGCGGGATCGTCGACGCGGCCACCCGGGCGAGCGGCGAGCCGAGCTGGTTCACCAGGGCCGCCGTCACCGCGCCCGCGGCGCCGCACGCCTCCAGCGTGCTCACCACGTCCGGGCTCTGCCCCGACTGGGACACCGCGACCGCCAGGCTGCCCTGGAGCCGCAGCGGCGCGCGGTAGAGGGTCACCACCGAGGGGGGCAGGCTCGCGACCGGGCAGCCGAGCTGCGTCATCACGAGGTAGGCGAGGTAGGCCGCGGCGTGATCCGAGCTGCCGCGGGCGACCGTGACCACGGACGGCGGCGGCGCCGCGCGCAGGCGGGCGCCCAGCGCGCGGTGGACGGGCTCGTCCTGGGCGAGCTGGCGCGCCACGATCTCCGGGGCAGCGCGGGCCTCCTCGGCCATGAGGGAGCGGCTTCGGTCACGCAAGGGGCTCTCCTTCCACGAGGACCTGCCGCAGGGCGAGGTCCTCCTCCAGGACCAGGAGATCGGCGAAGCACCCCGGCGCGAGGCGCCCCCGCTCCGGGAGGCCGAGGTGCTCGGCCGGGTACTGGCTGCAGCGGCGCGACGCCTCGGCCACGGGCAGCCCGAGGTGGATCAGGTTCTTGAAGGCCTGGTGCATGGTCAGGCAGCTCCCCGCCAGGGTTCCGTCGGGCAGCCGCACGCTGTTCTGGCATTTCGTGACGGCGTGCGCGCCGAGCCGGTAGTGCCCGTCCGGCATGCCCGAGGCCGCGGTGCCGTCGGTCACGGCGTAGAGCCTGGGGATGCAGCGCAGGGCGGCCCGGATGGCGCCCGGATGCACGTGGAGCAGATCCGGGATCAGCTCGGCGAAGTCGCCGTGGGCCAGGGCCGCCCCCACGGCGCCGGGCGCGCGGTGGTGCAGCCCGGTCATCGCGTTGAAGAGGTGGGTGAAGCCGGTCGCCCCGGCGTCGAGGGCCGCCACGACCTGCTCGTAGCTCGACAGCGTGTGCCCGATCTGGACCCGCACCCCGAGGCCGGCCAGGGCGCGGATGAGCTCCAGGTGACCGTCGAGCTCCGGCGCGAGGGTGAGCACGCGGATGGGGGCCACGGCGTGGAGCGCGAGCGCGACGTCGAGATCCCCGCGCGCCACGCACGCGGGCTGCGCGCCGAGCCGGCCCGGGTTGAGGAACGGGCCCTCGAGGTGGACGCCGAGGATGCGCGCCTCGCCGCGGCGGCGCGCGTCCATGGCGGCCCGGATCGCGCGCAGGGCGGCGGTGATCTCCGCGAGGGGCGCCGTCATCGTGGTGGCGAGCAGGCTGGTGGTGCCGGCCGCGGCGTGCGCGCGGGCGAGCCCCCGGGGCGCGGCGCCGCCCTCCATGACGTCCTGGCCGCCGCCGCCGTGGACGTGCAGGTCGACGAAGCCGGGCAGGATCCGCGGCCCCGCGGCGGGCTCGGCGACGGGAGCGCCCTCGAGCTCCTGGATGCGCGCGTCGAAGCGGACGCGCCCGCGCATCCAGCCGGCCGGAGTGAGGAGGTTGCCTTCCAGATCCACGCGACGCGATCCTACCCGAGCTACCTCGGCTTGCAGCCCGAACCTGGCCCCAGCGGGGGTCGGGCTCCGTCCGGGAGGGCGTCCGCGATCGGGCGGATCGCCCGGCGATCTCCCGGATCGCCCCCGTGCTCGCCGGGATCGCCGGGCGCGACCGCGGCGAGCTCCTCGTGATGAAGCGCGAAATGGGCTGTCGCGGCGCCGTGGCGCCGCTCGTCGAGGCCATCGCCGCGCGCGGTACGCCGGTTGCTCATCGGGTCTGCGACGACCGGAAACCGGTACACGCAAGGAGATCAACCATGAAGCATTTCGCTCTCACGACCCTGCCGTTCTTTGCTGTCCTCGCCCTGGCGGCCTGCGGACCCGATGGCGAAGCGGACATGGAGCACCTCGGTCCCGATGGTGAGGAGTCCGCCGCGGCGGAGCAAGCCGCCGTCGCCAGAGCCTGGGCGCCGTACACCGCGTATGCGGTCAACTCCGAGGTGACCTACGGCGGCGTCACGTATCGCTGCATCCAGGCGCACACCTCCCTTCCTGGCTGGGAGCCGCCGATCGTCCCGGCGCTGTGGCAGGCAGTGAGCGGCAGCAGCTCCTCCAGCACCAGCAGCAGCAGCTCCTCCAGCACCAGCACCAGCTCCGGCAGCGGCGGCTCGGGCGGCAGCGGCGGCTCGGGCGGCAGCGGCGGCTCGGGCGGCAGCGGCGGCTCGGGCGGCTCGGGCGGCAGCGGCGGCGGCTCGGACAGCGGCGGCAAGAAGGTGATCGGCTACTTCGCCGAGTGGGGAGTCTACGGCCGCAATTACCACGTCAAGAACATCGACACGAGCGGGTCGGCCGCGAAGCTCACGCACATCAACTACGCCTTCGGCAACGTGGTGGGCAACCGGTGCCAGATCGGCGATCCGTATGCCGATTACGACAAGGCCTACAGCGCCGCCGACAGCGTCGATGGCGTCGCCGACACCTGGGACGCCGGCGCGCTCCGCGGCAGCTTCAACCAGCTCCGCAAGCTCAAGAAGAAGCACCCGCACCTCAAGGTGCTCATCTCGCTCGGCGGCTGGACCTGGTCGGCCGGCTTCTCCGAGGCCGCGCTGCCCCAGAACCGCGCCTCGTTCGTCTCCTCCTGCGTCGATCTCTTCATCAAAGATCCCCGGTGGGCCGGCGTGTTCGACGGCATCGACGTCGACTGGGAGTACCCGGCCGCGTGCGGCAACACCTGCAGCAATCGCCCCGAGGACACCCAGAATTTCACGGCGCTGCTCGCCGAGTTCCGCGACCAGCTCGACGCGGCGCGCCCCGGGCTGCTGCTCACCATCGCGGCGCCCGCCGGCCCGGACAAGATCGACAAGATCCAGGTCGGCGAGATCCACGAGCACCTCGATTTCATCAACCTGATGACCTACGACATGCACGGCGCCTGGGAGTCCACGACGAACTTCCACGCGCCGCTCCACAACGCCGCCTCGAACCCCGCGAGGGCGCTGAAGTACAGCACCGACGAGGCGGTCTCGGCCTGGCTGAGCGGCGGGACGCCGGCGAGCAAGCTGGTCGTCGGGGTGCCCTTCTACGGCCGCGGCTGGACCGGCGTCACCAACGTGAACCACGGCGTGTGGCAGTCGGCCGCCGGCGCCGCACAGGGCACGTACGAGGCGGGGATCGAGGACTACAAGGTCCTGAAGGCCAAGGGGCACCCCGGCTACACCCACCCGGACACGAAGGCGTTCTACACCTTCAACGGGACGGAGTTCTGGAGCTACGACACCCCGGCCTCGCTCGGGGTCAAGACGCGCTACATCAAGGACAAGGGGCTGGGCGGCGCGATGTTCTGGGAGCTGAGCGGCGACACCCCGGACGGCGAGCTCGTCACCGCGCTGAAGAACGGCCTCAAGTGAGAGGCCGGCGCGAGCGCGCCGGCTCCCCTCTTCTCCCTCGGTTCCCTGAGTGCCCTCAGTTCCCTCAGTTCCCTCAGTTCCCTCGGAACCGGTGGACGACGTTCCCCTTGTCGCCGGACACGTAGATCGCGCCCGACGCGCTCACGGCGACGCTGCTCATCGCATAGGTCGGCACCGTCCCGGTGATCGCGTCGAGGCCGACCTCGAGGCGCCGCGCCACGACCGAGATCGCCCCCGTCGACGGGTCCACGCGCAGCAGGCGGCGCTTCCCGGTCTCCACGACGAGCAGCGAGCCGTCCAGATCCACCGCCATCCCCTCCGGCCGGTCCAGGCCAGCGGCCACCTCGAGCGGCGGAGAGAGCGTCACGCCCCCGGACACCACCTGAAGGATCGCGCCCGTGGCCCGGTCCGCGGCCCAGAGGTCGCCGCCCGACACGGCGAGGCCCGAGGGCACGGTCATCGACGCGAGCGTCACGGGTCCGCCGCTCGTCTTTCGAACGACGCGCGCCGCGCCCGGCCCCGCCCCGAGCTCGGCCACCACGAGGTCGCCCTGGAACCGGACCGCGTTGAGCGGCGAGACGAAGTCGTCGTGGCTCTCGAGGACCGTGCCCGTCGCCGGATCGTAGACCTGAACCGCGCTGGAGAACCACGCGCTGAAGATCAGCGCCGAGCCGTCCGCCGACACCGAGGAGGGCCCGTGCAGATCCGAGAAGCCCAGGAACGGCCGCTCGACCCCGAGCGGCTCGCCCGTGCCCCCGTCGAACCTCCGCAGCGAGGCCAGGTCGCCGACATAGACCGACTCGACCCCTCCCTCGCTCAGCACCGCCACGCCGCCGGGCATGATGAGGCCGCCCGGGAGGAGCGAGCGCGTCTGGCCGTCCGGCGCCACCCGGACGATGAAGCCGTCGGTGGCGCTCGAGACATAGAGGTTGTCCTGCGCGTCGAAGGCGAGGTTGTCGAGGCCGGGGGGGAGCACCGCGAGGACCTCCGTGTCGCCCGTCGCGACGTCGATCCGCACCACCTCGCCGCTCTGATCGACCGCGTGGAGCCGGCCGAGCGAGTCGAACTTGACCGCCGTGGGGATGAAGAAGCCGTCCGCGACCGTCTGGAGGTCGCACTCCACCTCCGGGTCGACCGCGCCGGTGCAGGAGTCCACATCGATGCTGACCACCCTGCCCTGCGTCCAGATCGGCCCGTACAGCCGGCCGTCGGGGCCCCAGTCCATGCCGTTCAGGAAGCCGAGGTTGCTCGCGATGTGGCGCGGCGGCGCCGTCAGATCCGGGTCGACCTCGTAGAGCCCGTCCCCGAAGAAGTCGAGGGCCACGAAGAGCCTCCCCGTATCGGAGAAGGTGATCGGGTTGACCCCCGGCGCGACGTGCTGCTGGGTGATGTCGCCCGACGGCGCGCGGCGCACGACGTTCCCGGTGATGAGCGACGTCCAGTAGAGCGAGCCATCCGGGCCGAACGTGAGGTCATCCGGGCCATCGACCCCGTCCGACGCGCCGAGCCGACCCACGATGGCTCCGCTCCTGCGGTTCACGACGGCGATCTCGTTGCCGAGGAAGCTCGCGACGTACAGCCGGCCGTCCGGCCCCACATGGACGCCGTTCGAGCCGTGAAGCCGCGCCCCCTCGACGAGGACGGACGGCTTCGCAAGAGCCGTCGATGAGACACCGAGGAGCGCCGTGCCGGCAAGCACGAAGGCACCCGCGAGCACGAAGGCAAAGGACCTGCGCATAAGCTCTCCTTTCACTGCATCACCGCCGCGCGTGGACCGCGCACCCCGGGTTCACGGGGATCGCCGTGAGGCGCGGCCCCCGCAGGACGGCGTGAATCCCTGACTTATTTTTTATGACTACTTACAAAGAATCCTGGCCACGTTAACATGACTCGTGGGCGCGTCCAAGGCGCCACCGCGGCCCTCACCCGGGTTGCGGCCCCGCGTCACCCACATGAGCCAGGAGGGCGCACCTTCCCGGGTTGCGGACGGCAGTCACGGCAGTCACCTGCGTGAACCAAGGGGGGTGTCCGTCGGCCTGCGACCCCCGCGACGGGCCGGAGGGCATGTGGCGCTCCAGTGCGAGCCATGACATCCTCGGCCGCCCCCACGGGGTGAAAGGGACCGGAGCGATGACCGAGGTTGCTGGACCGAACGCGGATCAGATCCGTTACTGGAACGAGATCGCCGGGCCGAAATGGGTGGCTCTCCACGATGTCATCTCGGCCCAGCTCCGGCCGCTGGGCCTCGTCGCCCTGGATCGCGCCGGCGTCGCCGCGGGCGAGCGCGTCCTCGACGTCGGCTGCGGCCTGGGCGAGACCACGCTCGAGATCGGCCGGCGCGTCGGCCCGGGGGGCTCGGCCCTCGGCCTCGATATCTCCGCGCCCATGCTCGAGCGGGCGCGCGCGGCGGCGCGGGCGGCGGGCGCCGTGAACGTCGCCTTCGAGCGCGCGGACGCGCAGACCGCGGCGCTGCCCGGGCCGTTCGATGTCCTCTACTCACGCTTCGGTGTCATGTTCTTCGCCGAGCCCGAGGCGGCCTTCGCCAACCTCCGGAAGGCGCTGCGGCGGGGAGCGCGGCTCGCGTTCATCTGCTGGCGCTCGCTCCCGGAGAACCCGTGGCTCCACGTGCCGGCCATGGCGGCGGCCAGGCACCTCCCGCTGCCGCAGCCCGACCCGCGCGCGCCAGGCCCCTTCGCGTTCGCCGACGCCGCGCGCGTCCGGGAGCTCCTCTCGCGCGCGGGGTTCGTCCGCGTCCACCACGAGCCGCTCGACCAGGAGATCTCGGTGGCAGGCGGCGCCTCGCTCGACGAGGCCGTCGATTTCCTCCTGCAGATGGGCCCGACCGCCGCCGCGCTGCGCGAGGCGAAGCCCGCGCAGGAGCTCGTCGAGCGCGTCCGGGCCGACGTGCGCGAGGCGGTCGCGCCCTACCACGGCCCCGAGGGCGCGCGCATGGCGGGCGCCGCGTGGGTCGTGACGGCGGCCGTGGACTGAGCGGCGCGCGCGCGGCGCCCGGGAGCGCCGCGGCACCACCGCCGGCGCGCCCGAGCAGGACCCCCCCGCCCTGCGGCTCACAGGACGATGAACTTGTCGTCCGTGTACACGAGGACGAAGCGCGAGTCCGCCGGCGCGCCGCTCTCATCGAAGCAGGCGACATTGACGTTCGCGGTCGTCTCGGAGCCGCCCCAGCCGACGACCTTGCAGTACTCCGGTCCGGAGCCGTAGGCCGTGACCTGCACGTTCGAGCCCGTCGCCGACATGCCGGGCAGGCTGACGGAATAGCGGCCCGCGGACGTGCGCGCTGCGGTGATGTCGATCCCCACGTCGCCCAGGTCCCCCGCGATGTAGCCCTCCTGATAGGAGAGGCTCGGCGTGTACGACGCCGCCGTCGGGTTGTTCGCCCAGGCGTAGCTGTAGGAGAGCCCGCCGTTCACCTGGCGCGAGCGCGCGAAGTTGAGGGTGAAGCGGCCGTCCGACGGGGCGCCCGCGCTGTCGAAGCAGCGCACGCGGACCACCGTGTCGCCTCCGGACTGCCCCCAGCTGCTGACCTTGCAGTGATCGCTGCCCGCGCCGTAGGCCGTCACCTCGACCGTCCCGCCGAGCGCGGTCTGCCCTGGCAGGGTGACCGCATAATAGCCCACCCCCTGGCGCGCGATCGTGTTGCTCGCGCCGCTCGAGTTGAACTGGTACATCGGGTCGGGCGTGTACGCCGCCGCCGTCGCGTTGTTCGCCCAGACGTACGCCTCGCCCGAGGATCCGGTGCCCGACTTGCGGACATACGCGACGCTGAACTTGGTGTCGACCGGCGCGCCGCCGGCGGTGAAGCAGTTGACATAGACATCCACGTCATCGCCGCTCCTGAGCCAGGAGTTGACCTTGCAGCGCTCGGAGCCCCCGCCGTAGGCCGTGACCTGGACATGGCCGCCCGGCGCCGTGCCCACGTCCGGAAACCGCACGCGATACCGGCCCGTCTCGAGCTGCGAGACGGTGTTGTCCAGGCCCTCCGCGAAGTTGTCTCCGGCGGAGTTCCGCGAGTAGCTCGAGCTCGCGGTGTACGAGCCCGTCGCCTGGTGCGCCCACGCATACGCCCATGCACGGGAGACGTACGCTTGCTGGGCGTCACCCACCTCGCCCTCCTCGGCCTCGTACGCCACGGCGCACCCTGCGCTCATGATGCCGACGACAAGCGATCCCAGCAGCAGTGCCTTGCTCCTCATGACATGCTTCCTTTCCACGACTTCGGTGTTGGATAACGGCCCTCGCCGCCCCGGCGCGACCGCGACAAGGCAGTTGCAACGCGCATGCCGCGCGCGGCCGCGGCGCGTCCGGTGATGGATCTGCCTCCTGTTCCGGCGACGAGACGCCGGATCGGGCGCGATCAGGCCGTGATCGCGATAGGCCGGCTGCGACCGGCGACCGGGGCGCTGCGCGTCGCTGTCACGCGCTCATGACACCCTCGCTGTCACGCTCCCGTGACAGGCGTCGCGCCCGCGTGTCAGGGGAGGGGGCGAGCGCGGGGCGCGCCGCTCAGGCGATCTCCAGCCGATCGCCGGGCGCCGGGATCACGATCGCGCCGTGCCCGCGCGCGCGGAGCAGGCCCGCGAGGATCTCCTGCGGCCGCGGATCGCCGTGGACGAGCGCGATCGTGCCGAGCGGCCCGCGCTCGCGGCAGCGGTCCGCGTAGCGGAGGAGGTCGGCCTGGTCGGCGTGCGCGCTGAAGCCGTTCAGGACCACGACCTCGGCGCGCCGCTCCCGCTCGACGCCGAAGATCTTCACCCGCGAGCGCTGCTCGACGAGCCGCCGCCCGAGCGTGTGCTGCGCCTGATAGCCGACGATGAGCACGGTGTTCTTCGGGTCCTCGATCCCGGCCTTCAGGTGGTGGAGGATCCGCCCCGCCTCGCACATGCCGCTCGCCGCGAGGACGATCGAGGGCCCGGGCTCGGCGTCGATGGCCTTCGAGGCCGCGACCTCCTCGACGTAGCGCAGATCCTCGAAGTCGAACGGCGAGCCCGCGCCGCGGAGGAGCGCGCGCGTCTCGACGTCGAAGCACTCGGGGTGGAGCCGGAAGACGTCGGTGATCTTCACCGTGAGCGGCGAGTCGACGTAGACCGGCAGCGCCGGGATCCGGCCGGCCCGGCGGAGCTTCTTCAGCGCGAAGATCACCTCCTGCGCGCGCTCGAGGGCGAAGGTGGGGATGTAGAGCTTGCCGCCGCGCCTTGCGGTCCGCTGGACGACGCGCGCGAGATCTTCGTCGAGCTCGTCGGCCCCCTCGTGGAGGCGGTCGCCGTAGGTGCTCTCGCAGACGAGCACGTCCGCGCGCTCGGCGACCTCGGGATCGCGCAGGATCGGGCGCGCGTGGCGGCCGAGATCGCCGGTGTAGGCGACGCGCCGGTGCACCGCGCCCTCCGCGACGTCGAGCAGCGAGACGGCGCTGCCGAGCACGTGGCCCGCGTCGAGGAAGGTGAGCCGCACCCCGGGCGCGACGGGAATCGGGCGGTGGTAGGGCGCCGCGACGAGGCGGGAGATCGCCTCGACCGCGTCGTCGTCGTCGTAGAGCGGCTCGACGCGCGGCGCGTCGCTCCCCTGCGCCTCGGCGCGGCGGTTGAGGTAGCGCGCGTCGGAGACCTGGATGGCGGCGGCGTCGCGCAGCATCACGGCCGCGAGGTCGCGCGTGGCGGGGGTCGCGTAGATCGGGCCCTGGTAGCCGCTCTTGACGAGGATCGGCAGGGCGCCGGAGTGATCGATGTGGGCGTGGGAGAGGACGACGGCGTCGATCTCGTGGACGGGGAGCGGGAGGCGGCGGTTGCGCTCGAACGACTCGGCGCGGCGGCCCTGGTAGAGGCCGCAGTCGAGGAGGACGGTGGCGTCACGCGTCCGGAGGAGGTGCATGGAGCCGGTGACGGTCCGGGCGGCGCCGATGAACTCGAGGTGCACGGGTCCGGATGATACTGGCCCGCGCGCGGTGTGGAGAAGCGCGAACTCGGTGGACTGGGCGGCGGATCACGATCGGACGGCGCTCCACCTCATCGCGCGTGACGCCCACCGTTCGCTCAGGCCTCTACAGGGGCTAGCACTACTGCGGGAAGTTGCCCTGGATCAGCAGAAGAACCGCCATGGCGCCAACGACGCCAGGAGAGAGGGGAAGGGTTGTCCCTCTATTTTCCCTTCTACTTCCCTGGTTTCTTGGCGCCCTTTTCGTCATGGCGGTTCGTCTCTCGGCCCGACTTCCCGCAGTAGGCGTGGGAGCACAGGAGCGCCGATCGACGCGCGGCGGTGGAGGCGCTGTACCGAGGCGCAATCGCCCGATGCACGGCGGCCCCTTCCCTGTGCCGGGCGACCTACCTCCGCCGTCATGCGAGCGCGCATCTCGCGCTCGGCGGCGCGCCGGTTGGTTCGATGCTCGCGTTCGCCGAGCCGAGCTGGAGCCACGCTGCCTCTGCCGAGGCGGTCGCCCATGTCCTCGCCGATCTCCGGCGCTTGCGCGAGCGCATCGGAGCGGAGGTGGAGCAGTACGGTTCCCTGACTCCCCCGCTCGCCGCGGCGCTCGTCCGCTGCGCGGCAGCGCAGGGCGCGGCGGCGACGCTCGGAGACGCGGCGCCGTGGGCGAGCCCGGATGCGGATCTCGTGACTCCCTTGCTCGATGCGGACGCGGCGCGCGCCTCGGCGCTGCTCGCCCTCGCTGAAGCGGTGTCATTGCCCGCCCGGGAAGGGGTCCGCGAGCGAGCGTTCGAGATCGCCGATCTCACGGGCGCGCAGTGGGCGAGCCCTCCAGCGCTGCTCGCCATGGCGGTGGCGGCGGAGGGCGAGAGGCGCTCGAGGTATGCGCGCGCCGCGCTGGACGCCGCGCGCCAGTCGGATGGGCAGGACTCGCCGTGGGTGCTCGTCGCCGTGGCGGGGCTGCTCCCCGAAGAGGAAGCCCAGCAGGTGGCGGCGGATGCCATCGAGCGCGCTGGAGGGGCACCGGCTGCGCTCGTGCCTGGGCCGGGGCTGGGCGAGGCTTCCGCCATCGCGCTCGAGCGAGCTTCCCGCTCGTTGCCCGGCCCCCGGCGAGCTCGCCTCCTCGCCCGGCTGCTCGGCGGTTTGCCGGCAGAGGGAAGAGCTCGTGCTCTTCAGGAGATCGAGCGGCTCTGGACGTCGTGGTGCTTCGAGGAGAAGGAGGAGACCGAGGCAGTGACCCCCTACCTCTCCGAGCCGCTTCTGGAGAGGGCGCTCGAGGAGGTGCCGGTCTGGCCCGTGCACGCCCTCGGGGCACGCCTCGTCGCGCTCGGACGAGAGGACGAGGCGCGCACGCTCGTGCTGCGATGGGCGGGGAGCAGCGCAGGGTACCGGGCGGATGCGCTGCTCCGCCTCGGGGAGAGGCTCCCTCCGGGGCGGCGGCCGGGGGCGGAGGTACAGGCCCTCTTCGAGGAGCTCACCCCGGAGGAGGGAAGACGCCGTGCTCGCGGCAGCAGGAGAGGTCACCCTGGCTGGACGATGGCTGCGCACAAGAGGACGAAGCCGATCGCCGATAGCAGGGGGCATGCCATGCAGCGCAGTCGCCCAGCGCGGCGCACGCGCACAGCGTGGAGCTCGGCGCGCAGGACGACCGGCGCGCCCGGCGCGCGCTGGAGCGCCTCGCCCCGCGCGCGCCGCGCCCCAGGGCCGCGATCAGGCCTTGAGCTCGTCGAACTCGCCCGGCTTGCCGAAGGAGCCGAAATTCTCGATCGGCCCGCCGCCGTCCTCGGTGCAGCCGACCGCGTTCGCCAGCGTCGTCAGCAGCTTGTTGTGCGGCGCGTCCCTGTCGTTCAGCGTATTCGATTGCGCCGTCACCTTGATGTACTGCCCCGTCTTGAAGTAGCCGCCGCAGCTCCCCGCGATGATGTACGGCAGGTCGCGGAAGTCGTGGCGCTTCCCGTCGGAGAGCTCGTTCATGTACACGACCGCGCAGCTGTCGAGCACGGTGGCCCCGCCCTCCTCGTAGCTGGAGAGCCGGTCGAGCAGGTAGACGTACTCGCCCATGTACCACCGATCGATGTCGTAAAGCATCTCCTCGTAACCGGCCACCTCTTCCCCGGAGTCGTCGTCCTTCGTGTTCCCGTGGGAGAGCTTGTGATGGTTGTACGTGTGGCTCATCCCGTCCCACCGGAAGATCGGCCCCGCCGCGCCCGAGCCCCATTGCAGCGTGGCCGACCGCGTCGCGCCGGACGCGATCGCCAGCGCGAGGATGTCCATCTGCATCCGGCCGATCTTCCTGAACTCGGCGTCGAACGACACCGTGTCCGGGTCGATGCCCTCGATCTCGGCCGCGCGGTCCGGCGGGAGCGCGCGCGGGATGAGCCCCGAGTTGCCCATGTCCACCTCGAGGTCGCGCACGGTCTGGAAGTGCATCTCGAGCTTGTCGCGATCGGACTTGCTCAGCGGCTTCTTCAGCAGGGCCTCGTACTCGGCCGAGACCAGGTCGAGCACGCTCTCGCGGCGCTTCGTGAGCCGCACGAGCGCCTCCTCCTCGAGGTCCCTCACGCCGATCAGGTCCCGGTACGCGAGCCACGGGTTGTTCTCGCCGGCGACGGGCTGCTCGCTGCCCTTGTACGAGATGTGCCCGAGCACGGTGGGCGTCCTCGAGCCGACCATCAGCGTGAGCGCGGGCGTGCCCGGCGGGTTGATCTTGTTCGCGATGAACTGGTCGAGCGAGATCCCGTCGGGGTACCGGCTGCCCTCGAGCAGCGGCTGCGCCGTGAGCTTGCAGCCCATCCCGCGCATGTGATCGTCGCCCGCGGTCGGATCGAACCCGTAGCCGCGCGGCGCCATGTGAATGCCCCGCGGGATCAGCAGCCTGTCCCGGTAGCCGACGAGCGGCGCGATCGCCCGGTCGGCCCCGAACGACGCCTCCGTCAGCGCGCCGTACGACGTGCCCGGGAAGAACCGGGCCATGTTCACGCCGTTGCACATGAAGAAGGCGATGAACCGGCGCGGCGCGCCCGCCGGATCGGCCTTGGCGTCGCGCGGCAAGAGCGACTCGAGGAACGGCAGCCCGAGCATCACCCCGCACGCGCCCCGCAAGAACGTTCTGCGATTCATTGCTCCACCTCTTCCACGGCCCGGAACCGGAACGTCTTCGTCTGCGTGAGCGAGACCAGGAGCTCTTTGATGTTGTATCCCGACGCGCGGAGCTGCGCGTCCAGCGCGTCGATCGTGCACGTGTCCTCGCGCGAGAGCTGGCGGGCGTTGGCGTAACGGTACCAGTTCGTCAGGTAACACCGCTGTGCGACGGGGCTCTCCGCGAGCTGGGTGACGAGATCGACCGCGCCGTCGAACCGGATCGCGGCGCCCCCGACCTGGAGCTCGCCGGTCGGATCGATCGCCTCGCCGTCCTCGTCCGCGCGATACCGCCCGACCGCGTCGTAATGCTCGAACGCGAAGCCCGCGGGGTTGATCATGGCGTGGCACTTGTTGCAGCCGTCCGGGGACGTGTGCGCCTCCACCTGATCCCGGGTCGTCCTGATCTCGCCCGCGATCGGCGGCAGCGTCGTGTCGATGTTCGCCGGCGGATCCGGGAGCGTGGCGCAGAGGATCTGCCGCTGGAGGAACACGCCGCGATGGATCGGCGAGGTCTTGTCGAAGAACGCGTGCGCGCTCAAGAAGCCGGCCTGCGTCAGGAGCCCTGCCCGCTGCGCCGGGTCGAGCGGCGTCCGCACGAGCTTGCCCGAGAACGACCCCTCCACGCCGTAGATCGGGGCGAGCCTGTCGTTCACGAAGCCGACAGGCTCGGTCATGAGCGTCGCGTAGTCGGCCTCCATCTCCAGGATGACGTGCCGGATGAACTCCCGCGTCTCGGCCTTCATGGCCGAGGACACGCCGGCGTCGAACCCCGGATAGAGCGCCGGGTCCTTCGAGAGATCGTCGTAGCGGCCCAGGTGGAGCCACTGGTCGTGGAAGTCGGAGAGGGCGCTCGCCGCCCTTGGGTCCTCGAGCAGGCGCCGCGCCTCGACCTCGATGCCCTCGGGCGTGCCCAGGGCGCCGCTCTCCGCCCGCGCGAGGAGCGCGTCGTCGGGCGTGCTGTTCCAGAGCAGGTACGAGAGCCGGGTCGCGACCTCGTAGCCGTCGAGCGGGATGATCCGCTCGTCGTTCAGCGCCTCGCTGAGCTCGACGCGGTAGAGGAAGCGCGGCGACTGGAGCATCGCCTCGATCACGTGGCGGACGCCCTGCTCGAACGGCGTGCCCGCCTCGAACAGGCCGTCACCGCGGCGGTAGACGGCGACGTACGCCTCCTCCTGCGCCGCGGAGAGCGGCCTCCTGTAGACGCGCTTGCCGAGCTCCTGGATGAGCTGCCGGGCGCACGCCTCGCCGTCGCCCTCCGGGGCGCAGGGCAGGATCCTGTCGAGCACGCCCCGGTCGGCGACGACGCCCTCCGCGATCGTCTCCGCCGCACGCCGGTAGTCGCGGGCGAGGCGGTCGGAGACGGTGAGCGCCTTTGCGTTGTTGTCGAACCCGTCGAACGCCGGATCCGCGAGGAAGGCCGCCGAGGCCTTCATGTCCTTGCCGAACAGGTCCCGGATCGTGTTGTCGTACTGCGCGTGCGTGAGCCGCGTCAGGCGCGGGGTCGGGCCGGGCGCGGTGACGCCCGGAGCGCACTGGATCTCGGCGCCGGGGTCATCGACCGGGGCCGGATCGTCGGCATCTCCACTCTCTCCCGAGCACGCGGCGGCGCTGGAGAGCGCGAGGGCCACGAGCAGGATCCTCGGGGTGCTTCGGTCCACGGGCAGCTCCCTTCGCGAAGAGTCGCAAAGCAAGAATCTACGATCGATCCGGAGAGAAGGGTATCGACGGCGAGCGCCGGCCGTCAACGCGGGGCGGCCGCGGCGCAGCGGATCTCCGTGGTGGACCGGGGCGGTTCAGCGATGCCGGTGAACACGGCCGTGACGCGCTGCGCCCGAGCCTGTGCCGTGCTGTACGACAGGGACGCTGACCGGCGGAGGTGCGCGGGAGGGAGGGTGAAGAGGGGGAGAGGTGGTGAGGAGAGAGGGGATCCCGAGGCGAGCGCGCGGGACGGCCGGCCGCCGTGCGGTCAAGGCGCCTTGAAGGAGGGCTGGCACCGGCCCTCCACGCAGACGGCCGCCGTCCCCGGCGGGTAGATGGGCGCGCACGCGGGACACGCCACGGGCCCGTCGGGGCAGACCAGCGCCGCGAGATCGGCGTTCCGGTTGATGGCGACGATGCCTTCTCCACTGCACCCCTCGCAGCAGCCGAGGCCGTTGCGCAGCATGCACTCCGCATCCTCGGTGCACTCCGTGAGCGGCGACTCGCGCACGTCGAGGACGACGCACTGGCCGCGCTCGCAGGTGGCGGTGAAGTACTGGGAGGTGCGCTCGGCCTCGGTGACCTCCGGGCACGGCCCGCACGCGACGTCTCCGCACCCCGTGGAGGCCTCGTAGGAACCCGCCACGGCCCGGTTGATGGCGACGAACGCGCGGGCGTCGACAGGGTCGCAGGAGCCGCAGCAGCCCGGGCCCGCGAGCATGCACTCGCCCGGCGCCTCGCAGGCATCCATGTCAGGCGCGCCGCCCTGACAGGCCTGCTGGCACTCCTCGAGCGAGTCGAACCGGTTCGCGTTGCCCTCGCACCCGCCGTAGGTGAACGGCTTGCACAGGCCGGTGCTCGCGTCGTGCCAGTATTTCGGGAACGCCGCATCGCAGGGGCCGACCTCCATCGGCAGCGTGCACGCGTCGGGCAACCCGCCGCCCCCTCCCACGCCGCTGGTCACCGCGGTCGTGGTGCCCCCGCCGCTGCCCCCCACGCCGCCGGTCACCGCGGTCGTGGTGCCCCCGCCGCTGCCCCCCACGCCGCCGGTCACCGCGGTCGTGGTGCCCCCGCCGCTGCCCCCCACGCCGCCGGTCACCGCGGTCGTGCCGCCCGCGCCCGGGCCCCCTCCCCCGGAGCCGCCCTCGTTTATCGTCAGGCTGCAAGCCGCAGGGAGCAGAAGGGAGGTAAGCAAGCCAAGACCCAGGGTTAAGCGTCGGAGCATGCCAGGAGCATCTGCAATCGACGTGCCCTGGACGTCCGGCGGGCGAGGCCGCAGATCGCCCGAAAAATCGGGGCTGCCAGGCCAGGGTGTGCCACGCCGGCGCGGCACACCCTGACGACGTCGTCGAGGTGGCCCCCCGCGGCCTCACGCCCCGCACCGCGGAAGACCTCATCCCACCTTCCGCCGGCGGGGCCGGCATGCGCCGGGCGCGGGCGCCCGTCATGCCCCCCACCCCCGGTCACGGGGGGTGGTCACGCGCGCGTCACGCGGGGATCATGCGGTGATGTCGAGCCGCGGGAGCTGCTCGCGGAAGAACGAGTTGTACTTGGGATCGTTGTACCGCTCGTACTCGATCACGAACGGCGTGAGCTGACTGACACCACCCTTGTAGCGAATGGTGAGGGCCATCGGCGTGACCTCGCGGTAATTGCTCTCCGGCGGCAGGTCGTCGTTGATCTTGCCGCCCGCGGAGAACAGCGTGAGGAGCGTGCCGTCGGGCTCGTCGTACACGACGCGAAAGCCCTCCCGGATGCGCTCGTGGCCGCGGATCAGCGTGGTGCAGCCGAGCTTCTGCAGGAAGCTCCTGAACTGCCGCTTGCCGAACGGGAAGCGCGCGGTGGCCTTCTGGAGCTCCGGCGGGATCGTGTCGACCTCGCTGGGATCGCTCCAGAGCATCTGGAACCGGATCTCGGGGTCGTTGAGCGACGCGATCGACCGCCACTTGGCGGCGAGGGTGTCGTCGCGGGGGATCCCCGCGTGGACGAAGAGGATGCGGTCGAAGACCAGCATGTTGGGGAGCGCCTCGAACAGGCGCATGTACGCGGCGAACACCTCGTTCGGCGCGATGGCCGCGAGCGAGCTCATCGCCTCGGCGGGCCGCACCGGCGCGAGCACGCGGCCGTTCAGCTCGACGTAGTACTCGTGGTTGCCGCGCAGCACGAAGACGTGCTCGGGCGCCGCGAGGAAGAGCTGCATCACCGTGCGCAGGACGCCGTTGTAGCTGAACCGGCCGCGATCGATGTAGTCGCCCAGGAAGACGAGCATGGGCCGCGGGGTGTGCGCCGGGTCGTCGCGGTGGGCCTGCACCTTGGCGAAGAAGTCCGCCTGCATCAGCGCCGCCTTCAGGCACGAGTAGCAGCCGTGCAGGTCGCCGATGACCAGGAGCTCGACCTCCTGCCCCGGCGCGGGCGCGGCGACGTAGACGTGGCCGTCGAGGAACGGCGCCTGCCCCGCGAAGCCCGAGAAATCCAGCGCGCCGTCGAGCCGGCCCGCGCCGAGCGCGCGCTGCTCCGCGAGCCGGGCCTCGAACCTGTGCATGAGGTCGAGATCGACCTTGGCCTGCTCCGCGAACGTGGCCGGATCGGTCGCGTAATCCCACTCGAACGCCTTGAAGAACGGGTGATCGACCTCGCGCGCCCGCTTGCGCGTGGCCGGGTCGATCACCACCGCGCCCTGCTCGACCGCCTCGATCTCCACGTCGTCGATCTCGACCGGCGCCGAGAGGAGGGCGACGAGCTCGTCGCGGAACCGCTCCTCGTCCGGGTGGACGATGCCGTCGGCGTACATGAGCCCGTCGACGGTCGCGAGCAGCGCCGCGCGGTTGTCGTCGTCGAAGCCGTCGAGGAGCTCGAAGCAGCGGAGCTTGAGCTTCGCGAGGACGTAGTCCCTCGGGTCCTCGCCCTCGGCGACGCTCTCGGTGAAGTGACTCTGGATCTGGTGGTCGATCTCGGAGAACACCTCGTGGAAGTGGTTGACCCAGCGCGCGGTGACGTCCTCGTTCGCCTGGGCCTCGTCCCCGAGCGCGTCGCGCGCCCGCTGCTCCACGAGCTCCTGGATGTGGGCGCGGATGAACGATTTCTCCGTGGGATCGAGGTCGCCGTCGATGTACCCGAACGCGGTGAGATAGTAGATGATGGCGTGCATCTGCTGCTCAGCGACGCGTGGATCTGGGCTGAACGACATCATCAGGCAGCTCTCCTCTCGCGGTGGTCTCCCAGGGTAGCGCAAGACGGGCGCGCCGCGGCAACGGCCGCGCGGCCGCCGGCCGCCGGCCGTCGCCGCGCGGCGCGTCGCGCGGCGACGACCCGCGGCCGCGTCACGGGCCCCGGAGCAGCTCCGGCACCACCTCGCCGTCGCGCAGGTGCTCGCGCGGGGAGATGCCGAAGGCGAACAGGAACGTGGCGAGCAGATCCGGCGGGGCGATCGGCCTCGGGCCGTCCTGGAACGTCTTCGCCGGGGCCGGCAGGAGCTGCTCCGGATCGGTCCTGCCGAAGGCGAGGTCTCCGCGGAAGCGGGGCGAGATCACCATCGCGGAGTTGTTGGGGTAATGGTCCCGGCCCATCGCCGTGTTGAGCTGGGGAGCGCGGCAGAAGTCGCTCGTCACGAGGATGTGCGTGTGATCCGAGAGCTTCTTGCCCGCCCGGGTCGGGTGAGGGGCCTTGTCGAGCGCGCCGAGGAGCGCCGCGATGAGGTCGAAGAGCTCCTGCTGCGTGGCCGCGTGCTGGCGGTAATTGGCCGTGTGCGTGTCGAATCCGCTGCTCGAGAAGCTCACGCAGCGGACCACGTTCCGCTGGATCGCCTCCAGCGCGAACGCCGCGTTGACGGCGGCGGGCCCGGCGAACCGGGCCGCGTAGTCGAGCTCGGGGTGCGCCCGCACGAGCCGGCCCCGCGAGAACACCTCGTGGAGCCCGGATTTCAGCATCTTGCCGAGCCCCTCCGCCTGGAGCGAGAAGCCGTCCAGGGCCTCGCTGCGGCCGGCGCGCGCGGCGAGCGCCCTGGCCTCCTCGGAGAGGAGCGCGGTCACCGCGGCGCGGTCGTCGTCGGTGTCGTAGAGGCGCGCGCGCGTGAGCGTGCGGCTGATCGTGCCGATGTCCGCGACCATGAGCGGGGCGGCGCGGCGGTCGAGGCGGCCGCCGACGAACGCCGAGGGGTACTGCACCGAGACGACGGGGAAGGTCTGGCTCGCGCCGAGCTCGCTCGCGCAGATCGCGTCGAGGCTGGACGACATGGCGCGGCCGCCGCCGAGGTGCCTTCCGGTCGTCGCGAACGCCGTCCCGTCGGGGTGACTCACGGTGTTCATGGCGAGCCCGTTGACGATGCAGAGCCGGTCGTACAGGTCGGCGAGGCGGCCGATCGCGGGGCCGAAGACGAGGTTGGATCCCCGCGGCCTCACCGGCGTGAAGCTCCTGGCGGCGCCGCTCCCGGGCGCGTCAACCCAGCGGCGGAGCGGCGCCGTGTCGGTGTTGTCGGTCGTCGCGGGCTCGATCAGGCCCTTGCGCTCGTTCCGCGGATCGGCCCAGAGCGTGACGTCCCAGCCGCCGGCGGCGTGAATGAAGAGGAAGAACTCGTCCTCGACGGCCCGGGCCTCGCCGGCGAGGGCGCGCGCCGGGAGGGCGACGGCGCCCGAGAGCGCGGCGCCGGCAGCGGCCCTGAGCAGCGCGCGGCGCGGGAGATCCGGCACTCGATGCGCTGCCATCGGAGGCGAAGTCTGCCCCCGGCGAGGGCGGTGCGCAAGCGCGCGGGCCGGGGGCCTGCGGCCGCCTCGATTCAGCGACTCGAGCCGCGATCCGTCCCCCGCGCCGCCCCACGGACACCCGCGCTTGACGCGGGCTCGACGGGCTGCCTACGCTGAAGATCAGCACGGTGGTCAGCGCGATGCCCGCGTGGAGAAGAGGCCTCTCCGGAGAGGTACGAAGGCGCTCATCGCTGATCGCCGGCGGTCTCTTTCTCGGCAGCATGGTGGGCCAGGCTTGCTCCTCGGCGCCCAGCGGCGGCCCCGACGGCGGCGGCGCGGGCGCTGCGCCCGGCGGCGCGACGGCCTCCGGCGGGGGGACGGAGGGGGCGGGCGGCGGCCCCATCGTCGACGAGACGCCGAGGTTCGCGATCGAAGGCGTCACCACGTGGCGCCACGGCGCGAGCGCCGCATACACCCTCATTCACGACGACACCTGCGGCGCCGGCCTCGACAATCAGCTCTCGCTCGCCGCGCCGGCGCTCGGGCGGCGCGGGCTGCGCGCCTCGTTCGGGGCGATCGTGCAGAGCTGCGTCGAGCGCGACCTCTGGGGCGCGCTCCGGGAGCTCATCGCGCAAGGCCACGAGATCGTCAACCACAGCTTCAGTCACCCCGATCTGACCATGCCCCCGGTCGACCTGGCCGTGGAGATCGACGGCGCGCGCGCGACGCTGGAAGCCGAGCTGTCCGGATACGGCATCACCTTCTTCGTGTTTCCCCTGGACGCGTTCAACGACGAGCTCGTGGACCACCTGCGAGCGCAGGGTTACCTCGGCGCGCGCGCGGGCGCGCGGGGCCTCAATCCGCCGGATTACGAGGACGATCTCCGCATCCGCTTCGATGTCTTCGGCCCCGGCTACTCCGTGTACGCCGGCGCCGCAGGGACGCCGTGCGCGGCGGTGGCGCCGGGCGACGAGGCCGGCGGCGCGCCCCCCGCGTGCCGGCAGTACATCCTCGATCAGCTCGTGGAGGACGCGATTGCCGCCGGCGGCTGGGGCGTGCGGGAGCTGCACAGCGTCGCGGGCGAGGCCTGGGAGCCCGTGCCCATCGACGAGTACGAGGCCCACCTCGATCTCGTGAGGGACAGGATCGACGCGGGCTCGCTCTGGATGGACACGGCGAGCGCCGTCGTCCGCTACCGCCGCGCCCGCGAGGCCTGCCCGCCGCCCGTCGTGAGCGGCGACCGGCTCGTGTTCGCCCCGCCGTCGGGGCGCTGCGCGGCGTACGCGACCCCGTTGACGTGGATCGTCAAGCCGCTCGCCGGCGCGCCCACGGCGCTCTCGGCGATCCAGGACGGCGTGCCCCTGGACACCCGGGCCGTCGGCGACGGGCGCTTCCTCGTCGACGCCGACCCAGCTGGCGGCGCCGTCACGCTCTCGGCACAATGAGCGCCGGAGAAAGGAGCGCGCAGTGGCGAAGATCACCGTATACGAGACGTTCTACAAGTCCGATATCGAGGCGCTGCTCGACGCCGGCATCCACGTGAGCCTCGCGTTCGACGCCTCCCACAGGAGAGTCGAGAAATCGGTCCACCTCGAGCTGCTCATCGACGCCAGCCACGCCGCCATCCAGCGGCTCAGGAGCTGCAACAACAGCACGTACATCAAGCTGAAGGGCGCATTGATGTACGGCGAGGGCGTCCACAAGCTCGAGTGCCACCATTTCGAGCAGGATATCGTCGACGGCTCGCCGAAATCGTACGAGATCCGCCAGAACCGCGCCATCGTGCGGCACGGCGACGTGGGGGAGGTGGTGCAGGACATCGGCTGGTGGTGAGCGCGCCGCGCCCGGCGCATCGCGCGCCGGGGCCGCCGCCGGCGCGCCGGGGGGGCCCGGCGCAGCCGGCGGGCGATCCGTCCGTCACAGGCAGGGGTCTTCGCCGAGCGCCGCGGTGCACGCGCCCGGATCGTCGAACGCGCGGCTGACATGGAGCAGCCGACAGGCGAGCGTGTCGCCCTCGGCGCTCGCGACGGCATAGCCGGAGTCGCCGGCGGCGCCCGGCACCGCGCTGCATGCGATCTCGCACTCTTCCGGCGCCGTGAAGATCGCGTCGAACATCTCCCCGCAGGCCGCCTCGAGCAGCCTGCAGTACGACGCGCAGTTGCCCGTGGACGTGGCGTCGTTGTCCACGCCGCAATGGCCGTCGCCGCCCGGCCCGGCGTGCCCGCAATGGGTGACCGGATCCAGCATGGCGCTGTAGGCGTGGTACTTGCGGCAGCCCACGGTGTTCTCGGTCCGGTCCTCCGCGCCGCCGGGCGCGAGCGCCGAGCAGACGGAGAGGCACTGCTCGCGGGACTCGTAGACGGCCAGGTCGCCCGCGCAGGACGTCATGACGACCTGGCAGTAGTCCTCGCAGCCCGGCTGGGTCCCCGCCGGATCGACGCACGGCTCCACCGGGATCAGGCTCGCGTGACGGCAGTGCTCGTCGGGCTCCACCGTCGCGGAGCTCACGTGCACGAGGCGGCATTGCAGCGTGTCGCCCTCGTGGTTCTCGATGACATCGAACGCCTCGACGTCCTTGAGCCCCGCGCACATGGCGACGCACTCCTCCTGCGTGGGGAACTCGGGCGAGCACGACGCGGCCTGCAGCGCGCAGTAGCTCTCGCAGTTGCTCCCGCACACGCCGGCGCCGCCCGGGCCCGCCGCCGGACAGTGGACCGAGGGCTCGCCGGTGCGCCCCGCCAGATCCGCCTGCCGGGCGCGGCAGGCGAGCGTGTTGCCCACGGGCTCCAGGGGATCGCCCGGGTCCAGCGCCGCGCACACGCCGTGGCAGGTCTCCAGCGTGGAGTAGACCTGATTCTCGCCCGTGCAGCTCGCCATCACGGCGTCGCAGTAGGAGGTGCACGCCTCGCTCACGGGGGGAGGGTCCGTGTTCTCGTCCTTCGGTGGAACGAACGTGCGGTCCTCGATGCCGGCAATGGCGTGGCAGCCGAGCCAGGAGGAGCCCGCCAGCGGGGCGAGCAGGACGAGCGGCAGGAGCCCTGTCGTGCGCCTCATTCGAACGTCCCTCCCACGCGCAGCCCGACGTTGCGCGCGTCCACGAGCGGCCCCACCTGGACCCCGGACGACGACCTCGGCGCCACGAGGTACAACACGGCGCCGCCGACGACCGCGGCCGCCCCGACCCCGAACGCGATGTTCGAGGCGGTGGCGGCGCTGCTCGCCTCCTCCGTCAGCGTGACGCCGCGGGGATCCTCGCACGTGCTGCCGCCCTTGCAGTAGCCCTCCGCGTCGCCGTTCTTCGAGAGGGCCTTCACGCCGAAGAACGTCCCGACGCCGAGCCCCACGATGCCCGCGCCGCCCACGACGAGGCCGATCGTGCGCATCGTGTCGCCCCGCGACCCGGCCGGCGCCGGCGCCGGCGCTGGCGTGGGCGTCGGCGCCGGCGCGCCGCGCGTGGGCGCCGGGCCCACGGCCTCGCCGGGCGGCGGCTCGCCGGGGGCGGGCGGCGGCGCCTCGAGCCGCTCGAGCGGCGGCACATCGACGTTCGCCACGGCCTTGTTCTTCCCCAGCTTCACCGTCGTCCTCCAGGTCTCGTGACCCGGGGCGCTCGCCTCGATCGCGATCTCGCCCGGATCCACCGGGATCGCGATGCCGAAGACCGCCCGCTCGACGACCTTTCCGGAGGAGCGCACCGTGAACTCCGGGAGCGACACGTTCTCCGGCGCGACGCGGATGCTGAGCTTCGACAGGGTCGGCTCCAGCCGGGCCGCCCTCGCCTGCGCCTTGCGGGCGCGCTCGGCTTGCCCCGCGGCCCTCGACTCCGACATGGCCTGGCGGAACGTGGCCCAGGCGCTCGCCGTACGACCGGTGTTCTCGTAGCACTCGGCCAGGTAGAGGAGCGTGCCAATCCCCGGATCGATGCGGTGACTCTCCTCCAGCTTCGGGCACGCGTCCGCGCTGCGCCCCTGCCTCATCAGATCGAGCGCCGCGTCGAAGAGCGCCTCCGCCACGGCCTTCTCGGCGGCGCTCGGCTCCGCCCGCGCGGGGAGCGCCCCGGAGATCAACGCCGCGCACAGACCCAGGGCGACGGGGGTTGCGAGGCTTCGCTGATGGCGTCTCATTCGTCCTGTATTCTCCTCCAAGCTGACCGCGACAGGGCCCGTGGGCCGTCGCCCGGTTGACGCGGGCGCCGCGCTCAGCGCCGCCCGCCGAAGTCGCTGATCGGATTGCTCCCGTCTGGGTCCGGGCGCGCTCCCGGGCCCGGCCGCGGGCGTTCGGCCGGTCGGGGCGCAGGGGTCGCCGGCGGCGCCGGCCGCCGGGCGGTGGGCGGCGCCGCCGGGCTGGAGGACGTCTCCGGCGGCGGCGCGGCCGCGCTGCTGGCCGGCGCAGGCGGCTCCGGCGCGCCGGGAGCCGCCTCGGGCGCCGCGGCGCTCGCGGCGTCGGGGGCCGCCTCGGGCGCTGCGGCGCTCGCGGCGTCGGGGGCCGCCTCGGGCGCTGCGGCGCTCGCGGCGCCAGGGGGTGCCTCGGCGCTCGCGGCGCCGGGGGCCCCCTCGGGCGCGTGCTCCGGCGCCGCCGCCGCGGGCGGCGACGCCGCCGCGGGCGCGGGGGCCTGCTCGCCGCCGGCGGTGTTCCCGGAGCGCAGGAAGAGCACGGCGCCGAGCGCGAGCGCGGCCAGGGCGCCGCCGGCCGCGAGGGCCAGGCCGAGGAGCGCGCCTTTGCGCCCCGCGCGCGCCGCGTGGCCCGTGTTGCTCCACGAGTTCGCCGTGGGACCCGTCTCCGCGGACGCCGCGGGAGACAGCCCGCCGTGCGGCACGGACAGGCGCGATTCGCCGGCCGGAGGGCCGCCGGTCGTCGCACCGGACAGGCTGACCGTCGCCCCGGGCTGGCTGTACGCCGTGCCGGGCTGGCTGTACGCCGCCCCGGGCTGGCTGAACGGCGCCGGTCCGGGATCCGGGAGCCCGAGCACGCGGCGCGCCCGCTCGACGTGGACGTGGCTCCCGGCCGGACCGAACCCGACCAGCGCAACCCCCAGATCCCCGACGTTCCTCCACCGCTGGTCGGGCTCCTTGGCGAGGCAGCACATCACCGCCGCGTCGAGCTCGCGCGGGATATCGGGGCGGAGCTGAGCCATCGTGGCGGGGACCTCGTGGAGCAGCGAGGCGAAGAGCTGTGCGACGGAGTCGCCATCGTAGGGAGTCCGCCCGGTCAGCATCTGATACACGATGACGCCGAGCGCCCAGATGTCGGTGCGCGCGTCGACGTCCCTGGCAGACCGCACCTGCTCCGGGGACATGTAGAGCGGCGAGCCGAGGAGGGCCGCTGTCTTGGTCAGCGCCAGCTCGTCGCGCGAGCTGCCGAGCAGCGATTTGGAGATGCCGAAGTCGAGGACCTTGAGGACCCGCCCGCCGTCGGGCCGGCGCGAGAGGAACAGGTTGGCCGGCTTGAGATCGCGATGCACGATCCCCGCGGCGTGCGCCTCGGCCATGGCCTCGATGGCCTGGAGGATGTAGCCCACGGCCTCCACCACGGGCAGCGGGCCTCGCGCCCGGATCTCGTCCGCGAGGTTGTTCCCCTCCAGGAACTCCATCACCATGTAGGGCATCCCGTCCTGCAGCGAGCCGACATCCAGGACGCGCGCCACGTGCTCGCTCTTGATCCGGGCCAGCGCGCGCGCCTCGCGGCGGAACCGCTCCGCCGGGTTGCCGTCCCCGACGCCGGGCGAGAGCAGGAACTTCATCGCGACCCGCTGCTCGAGCTCCAGGTGCCACGCGGCGACGATCATGCCCATCGCACCTGAGCCCACGATCTGCTCCACGCGGTACTTGCCCGCCAGCACATCGCCCACCGCCACGGGAGCCGCCGCCATGGGCCGTAGGGTAGCCGAGATCCGGGGGGATCACCTACTTCGGAGAGTCACCTCGTGCGCGCGAGACGGGAGAGCCCGCGCACCTCCCCCCGGGACAGCCGTGTGCCCGGACACGTGCCTGGGCACGTGGAAGGCGGCACGATGCCCTGCCGGCGAGGCCCGAGCCCCCGCGATGAGCGGCGCCCTCAGAGCATCATGCCGCCGGACGCCTCGATGCGCTGGCCGGTGATCCAGTGGCTCTCGGGCGCGAGGAGCAGGGCGACCAGGCCGCCGATGTCGTCCGGGAGGCCGACCCGACCGAGGGCGGTCTGGGCGGCGAGGGCCCGGTTCAGCTCGGCGTCGTCGCGCACGCGGCCGCCCCCGAAATCGGTCTCTATCGCGCCCGGCGCGAGCACGTTGACCGAGATCTTCCGCGGTCCGAGCTCCTTCGCCAGGTAGCGGGTGAGCACCTCCACGCCGCCCTTCATCGCGGCGTACGCGGAGTACCCGGGGTAGGTGAACCGCGCGAGCCCGGACGAGACGTTGAGGATGCGCCCCCCGTCCGCGAGGAGCGGCAGGAGCTTCTGCGTGAGGAAGAACGTCCCCTTGAGGTGGACGTTCATGAGCGCGTCGAACTGCTCCTCCGTGGTCTCGGCAAAGCTCGCGTGGGCGCCGATGCCGGCGTTGTTCACCAGGCAATCGAGGCGATCGCGCCCGAAGCGGCCGGCGAGCTCCGCCCGCACCGCCCCGGCGAACGCGTCGAAGCCGCGCGTGTCGCCGACGTCGAGCGCGAGGGCCGCGGCCTTGCCTCCCCTGGCCTCGATCTGCTTCACCACGCCCGCCGCCTCGGCCGCGGCGCTGCGGTAGGTGAGGATGACGCCCGCGCCGCGCTCGGCGAGGTGGAGGGCCATGCTCTTTCCCAGCCCGCGGCTCCCACCGGTGATGAGGGCGACGGGGCTCTGCTTCGGTGTGCTCATGGTCGGATCCTTTCGAGGGCAACGCGGCGCCTCGCCGCTGTCCGAGATCGTGAATAGCGAGCCGTCTCCGGTTGAGAAAGCCCCGGGATTCCGACACACTGTTTCGTCAGCCGGAACAATGAGCGTCGATCTCGAATCGCTGAAGATCTTCGTGAAGGTGGCGGAGCTCGGGAGCTTCACGCGGGCCGGCGAGCACCTCGGCGTGCCCAAGGCGCGCGTGTCGCTGCGGCTCTCGGCGCTCGAGGCGGAGCTCGGCGTCCGTCTCCTCCAGCGCACGACGCGCGTCGTGCGCCTCACGCCCGACGGGGAGGAGCTGCTCCCGCGGGCGCGGCGCCTCGCGCGCGAGGCCGACGAGATCGGCGCGATGTTCCAGGGGGGCAGGGCCCTGCGCGGGCGCGTGCGGATCGATCTGCCGGTGCACCTCGCGCGCGACGTGATCATCCCGCGCCTGCCCGAGCTGCTCGCGCGCCACCCCCAGCTCGAGGTGCTCGTCAGCACGACCGATCGGCGCGTCGAGCCGCTCCGCGAGGGCTTCGACTGCGTGCTGCGCATCGGCGCCCCGGGCGACGAGCAGCTCGTCGGCAAGCGGCTCGGCGTCCTGCGGATGATGAACTGCGCGAGCCCGTCGTACCTGCGAAGGCACGGCACGCCGCTCCGGCTCGAGGATCTCGATCGGCACCTCGTCGTGCATTACTCGACGACGCTCGGCGCCGACGCGCCGTCGTTCGAGTACCCCCACGACGGCGGCTACCGCGAGCGGCCGATGCGCAGCGTGGTGACGGTCAACAGCGCCGACGCCTACGTCGCCGCGTGCGTGGCGGGGCTCGGCATCATCCAGGCGCCGCGGATAGGGATGCTCGCCCGCGTCGCGGAGGGCGCGCTCGTCGAGGTCTTGCCCGCCCTCCCCTGCGCGCCCATGCCGGTCACGCTGCTCCACACGCACGAGCGGAGCGTGCCGCGCCGCGTGCGCGCGGTGATGAGCTGGCTCGCCGAGGTGCTCTCTCCGCACCTCGACGCGCTCGGGGGGCGTGACATGTCGCGGTGAGGGCGTGACATGTCACGAGCGCGCTCAGCCGACCTGTCCGGGAAACACGCGCCCGCGCGCGCGCCAAGGCGCCCTTTTCGGCTGCATGGGCCGGCGTTTCGCGTGGAGAACGCCCGGCGCGGTACGAGCGGGCGCCGCGCGAGCGTCGCGGGTCGCCGCGTCGGCGCGGACGCTCGCGATCACTTCGCCAGCATCATGAGCTCGCCGCCGTTGTGGTTCGTCCAGTAGATCGCGGCCTCGTCGAGCGCGATGCGCCTCGGTCCGGACTGGCCCGTGGCGATCGTGACCGCCGCGCCCCCCTCGAGCGGCGCCCGCCTCACCTCGCCGCTCCCGTTGTTCGCCCAGTAGACGAACGCCGCATCCACGGCGACGCCAAAAGGGCTGGACTCCCCGCCGGCGATCACGGTCGGCGCGCTGTCGCTGCCGTCCTTCGAGATCTTCAGCACCTCGCCGGTCTCGAAGTTCGTCCAGTAGACGTGCGTGGCGTCCACCGCGATGTCGGTGGCGTTGGCCGGCCCGTCGTGGAGCAGCGCCGAGGCGGTGCCGGGGCCGTCGATCGGCGCCCTCCTCACCTCGCCGTCCGTCCGGTTCACCCAGTAAACGTGCGCGCCGTCCAGCCCGATGCCGTCGGGCGTTTGAGGCCCGGCGAAGAGCTCGGTCGGGGCTTCGCTCCCGTCGACCGGCGCCTTCATCACCTGTCCGTTGAAGTTCGTCCAGTAAACGTACGTCCCGTCGACGGCGATGTCCTGAGGGCTCTGCTCGGCGGCGAAGGGCACCGCGTCGCCCCCCGCCTTCGGCGCCCTCATCACGGTGCCATCGCCGCTGTTCGCCCAGTAGACGTCGACGTCGTCGATCGCCAGCCCGCGGGGGACCGGCTGCGCCACGGCGATCGGCGTGGACACGCCGCCATCGCGCAGGGACACCCTGCTCACCGCGCCGTCGCCGGCGCCCTCGGGGCCCTGGCTCGTCCAGTACGCGTCCGTCGCGTCCACCGCCACGTCGAACGCGTGCTCCGGGCCGGTGCCGAGGAGGACGGGTTGACAGACGGAGTCGACGCAGGCGCCGCCCAGGCAGCTATGCCCGCACGATCCGCAGTGCTCCGGGTCGCTGGTCACGTCCCCGCAGCCGCCCCGGAGGTCGGGGGCGCAGCCGAGCCCCGGCGCGAGGACAGCGGCCACGACACCCGCGCACGCCACCGCCCGAAGGCCGTTGATCCAGCGAGGGCTCCGCCTTGCGTCCATCAGAATACACTCCTGCACGTGAAGCCGGCGACGCCGGGCGCGAACCAGGGCGTGATCGCAGCGTCGGCCAGCGTCGACGGCGCCGCGGTGACAATCCCGTACACCGCGGCGCCGATCCCGGCGAGCCCCGCCGCCCCGAGCCCGACCGCGAGCCCGATATCGCGGTTCCAGCGGGCCTCGAGGGCATCGGCGGCCGCGTCGTCGTACCGCGCGCAGAGGTTCCGAGGGCAGTCTTCAGCGACCGTGCTGCGGACGCTCGCGTGATCGACCGCGAACCCGACGCTGAGGCCGAGCGCGACGAGACCCGCCCCGCCGGACCAAAAGGCCCACGCCGGGACGCCCGCTCCCGTCGCGCCTCCCGCCGAGAGCGTCAGTTTCACCGGCATGGTCGTCCCCTCCTGCACCCGCACGGTCCGGCGCTCCCGCCGGAAGCCCGCCGCCGTCGCCTCCACCGAGCGCTCGCCCGGATCCACCTTCCACAGGAGCCCGAGCGCCTCGGGGGGCACGGCGGCGCCGTCCACGGTCACCTCCGCCTCGCCCCCGGGCGGCCCGCTCACCTCGATGACCAGCGCCGGGATGCGCGCGGCCAGATCCTCGGCGAGCTTCGCCGCCGCGATCCGCGCCCTGGTGAACGCCCCGGGCTCCGACGGCGCCCCGGGCGAGCGCGTCACGTCGAGCGCGACGTTCCGCGCCTCGATCAGCCGCCCGAGCGCCACGAGGCCCCTGGCGAGATCCAGGCCTGTCGTGGGCACGCCCATGATGGCGTGCGCTGCCCGGAACGCCTTCACCGCGGCTCGCGCGTCGCCTGCGTCGAGCTTCGCCCGCCCGTCCAGGAGCAGCGTGCGCGCCCGCTCCCGGTCGGCCGCCGTCGGCTCCGCCGCCCGCGCCCCGCCCGCGGTCGCCAGCGCGGCCGCCACCACGATCAGCGAGCATGCCTTTTGCCATCGTGCCATGGCCGCTCCTCCTCAGGATCCGATGCCAGGAGACCAGCGCGGCCGCAACCGGGACGAGCCTCGCTGCGCGGGTCGTGCGCCGCCGGGAACCGCGGAGTGCGACGCTGCGCCGGCGACCTCTCCGTACGTCGACGGACCGCCGCCGGCGCCGCGCGAGAAACGTGTAGCGCGGCAGCCCTGTGTGTCCGTACAATGACGAGAGCTTGAGCTATCGACACAGCAGTATGTGGAGAACCATGACATGCTCGAACGCGCGCGCTTTGCCTGGCTTCCCCGTTCCATCTCGCTCGCCCTCGTTGCGCTGAGCGTCGCCTGCGGTCAAGGATCGACCGAGCCTGGCGATGGCGCCGCCCCGGCGACTCCGTCCCTGATCGGCGACGTCGCGTTCTCCACGCCGAGCCAGACGTTCAGGGATCGGATCCAGGTGGGAATGATCACGACCATCGCGGAGGCCGAGATCCGCTATACGCTGGATGGGCAGCGGCCGACCGCGGCCTCCACGCTTTACACGGGCGAGCCCGTGACCCTCACGGAAACGACGCAGGTCCGCGCGCAGGCGTTCGTGGGGGGCGTCGCGAGCGGCGCGGTGAGCACGGGCCTCTACATCGCGCGCACCATCGACGCGACCTCCGACATTCCCATCGTGGTCGTGGACGGCTACGGCCAGGGCAAGCCGACCGACAAGGAGGTCTACTTCGACGCGGCGGTGATGATCTGGGAGCCGGTCGACGGCGTGGCCTCGATGGCGTCGCTGCCCACGATGGCGATGCGCGGGGGCTATCACGTCCGCGGGCAGTCGTCGCAGTCGTTCCCGCAGACGCCGTACAAGCTCGAGCTGTGGGACAACGACGACAAGGATCTCGACTACGAGGTGCTGGGCATGCCCGCCGACTCGGACTGGGCGCTGATCCCGCCCTACTACGACCGCACGTTGATCCGCAATCCGTTCACCTACACCCTCGGCCGGGACATGGGCCTGGAGGCGCCACGCGTCGAGTTCGCCGAGGTCTACCTGAACTACGACGCGCGCTCCATCGGGGAAGCGGATTACCAGGGCATCTACTGGATCTCGGAGACCATCAAGAACAACAAGGTCCGCACCGATCTCGAGCAGCTCGACGAGGAGGATCGGGGGCTGCCCGCGATCAGCGGCGGCTACATCTTCAAGTTCGACCAGGCGGCCGCCGAGGAGCCGAAGCTGCTCTGCACCGGCTCGGATCCCCTCCCGGGGTTCGGCGGCTTCGGCGGGCGCCCGGGCGGCGAGCGCCCCGGCACAGGGGGCACGTGCTGGGTCGATCTCGAGGTCGTGGATCCCGATCCCCTGAACGACGAGCAGAAGGCCTGGCTGACGCAGTACGTCCAAGAGTTCCACGACAGCCTCCATCAGACGCCGATCGGCGATTACGCGGCGTACATCGACGTGCCGTCGTTCATCGATTACCTGATCATCAGCGAGCTGACGCTCAACGTGGACGCGTACGTGCGGAGCGCGTATTACTTCAAGGATCGCGATCAGAAGCTCAAGGCCGGCCCGCTGTGGGACTACAACTTTGCGCTCGGCGGCGTGGGCGCCCAGAGCGCGACGCCGGAGTCGGGCGGGGACACCGGCTTTCGCTTCAGCGGCCAGAGGAACGTCAACAACTGGTATCAGAAGCTCACCGCGGATCCGAGCTTCATGGCCCAGGTGAGGACGCGCTACACGGCGCTCCGCCAGACGCTCCTGTCCGAGGCCGCGATCGAGCAGCGCATGAACGAGCTGAGCGCGCCGCTCTCGCGGGCCGTGGTCCGCGACTTCGCCAGGTGGCCGGTGCCGAGCATCATCGAGTCGAGCGAGGGCTTCCTCGGCGGCCCGACCGCGCCGACGTGGGAGGGGCAGCTGCAGGTCATGCGCGACTTCTTGAGAGCACGGCTCGCCTGGATGGACGCCAACTTGCCGTGACACGGCGCGCGCCGCCGCGCCGATCGCGCGAGCCCTCGCCCGCCTGAGCGAGCCCTCGCTCGACCCGGGCGTCCCGGACGCCTGTGCATCCATACGAGTCCCAGATTGCCGTCTTGGCCGGATCGAGGCCTGTCGCGGCGCGCCCGTCGAGGGCGACGCGCGCCGGGCCGAGCCGGTACACTGCGGAAGACGGGCATACGAGCTCGTGGACTCGGAGAGGTTATGAGCACAAGCTCTCAGCTTTCGGACAAGAAGATCCGCGTCGACGTCGGCGGAATGCCGATCGAATGGGACGTCGAGAACGGTCGGTGCACCTGGGCCGGCGTCCCCTCGGTGTCCATGTTCGTGTCAAGCAGCGTGCTCGGGCTGATGGCCGGGTTCCAGCGGATGGCGGGGACCGAGCGCTTCAACCTCGCCGTGGAGAGCGGGGGGCGGCTCAGCATCGGAGACGACTGGAAGTATCTCTCCGGTTACCCGACGTTCGAGGAGGGCTTCAGGGCGCTCGGCATCGGGGCGGCCACCGCGGGCTGGGGCCTGTGGCAGGTGCTCTCCGTGGACCGGGAGCGGAAGGAGGCGCGCTTCCGCGTGGTGAACGGGTGGGAGGCGCTCTACCAGAAGGAGCTGGGTGTCTGCTGGGGGAGCAGCATGATCGCGGGCAAGCTGGCCGGCTACTGCACCCGGCTGTTCGGGCAGGAGTGCGAGGTCGAGCAGACGTCGTTCGCCGCGCGGGGCGACCCGCACGACGAGTTCACGGTGCGCCGCGCGACGATCACCCTGGAGGAGCGGCTGAACCGGCTGCTCGAGGAGGAGCGGGCGACGAAGGCGGACCTGGCCATCGCGCTGCACAAGCTGAAGCGCGAGGTCGAGGAGCGGGCCCGCATCGCCGAGGAGCTCCAGAAGACCGAGCAGGAGCTCCGCGAGAAGCTGTTCTTGATCGAGCGGCAGCAGCGCGAGCTGCGCGCGCTCGCCACCCCGATCATCCAGGTGTGGGACGGCGTGCTGACGCTCCCCTTGATCGGCACGCTCGACGGCGTGCGGGCCGGGGTGATCACGGAGGAGCTGCTCGACGCGATCGTCCGGACCGGCGCCCGCTATGCGATCCTCGACATGACCGGCGTCGACGGCATCGACGAGGCGACCGCCGGCCACGTGCTCCGGATCGTCCGCGCGGTGGAGCTGCTCGGCGCCAGGGGGATCATCACCGGCGTGCGCCCCGCGGTGGCGGCGCTGATCACGTCGCTCGGCCTCGACATGTCCGCCGTGAGCACGCAGCGGAACCTCCGCGAGGGGCTACGGACGTGCATCCGGTGGCTGGACGGCGCGCCTGCCGCGGGCGGCGGCAGGTAGTCCAGGAGGAGGCCCGGCGCCGCGAGCGCCGTCGCTCGCCCGAGGCGGGCGGACGCGGGAGCGCCTCGACCGTGGGGGACTCCGCCCGATCAGAGCCCTCCGGGCGTGCTCGTCGCCACACACCGCCCGTTCCTGCACGTCGCGCCCACGGCGCGCTCGAAGGCGCAGCCGACGGCCGGGCAGCGCGGCGGGCGCGTGCAAGTCTTCTCGAAATTCGCCTCGAACGCGGCGCGATGGTCGCGGTGGATTGCGTGCCGGCATCCGCACGGCCACCCGCAACACCCCGCAGGCTCCGGGCACGACAGCACGCAGTCGGTGGGGCTCTGGCAAGCATAGGGGTCGCTCGACGCGGGCGTGCTCTGCGGGGGGCCGGAGGGCGGCGGGGAGCTCGGCGGTGACCGCGGACGCGCGGCCCCGGGCACCTCCAGGACAGCCTCCGCGGTGCAGACGGGCACGTTCGCGGTGCGCACGCTGGCGCGCACCACGTGCTGGCCCGGCGGCAGCGCCGACGTGCACGGCGGCGCGCCTCGGAGCGCGATCGTGGCCTCCGCGATCGGCCGCGCTTCGCCGGGGCCGAGCGCTACACGACGCGTCGAGCCCGCGCCCAGGCACGACCCCGCGTTGCACGTCCCGTAATAATCGTAGCCCGGCCCGAGCCCATCGAGCTCGACGAGCCCGTTCGGGCATCGGTCCGGCAGATCGAGCGCGAGCGGCTGATCGGTCGCGTTCTCGGCCACCACGCGGAGCAGCCGTCGCTCCCCGGCGACCGGCGTGACGTCGAGGCGGAGCCGCACCGCGCATCGAAACGCGTGCGCGCCGCCCGGCTCGATCATGATCGGCAGGGCCGGAGGCGCGCGGGGCTCCGGCGGCTCCTCCGGCGTGTACGCCCCGGCGCTCCCGCCGACGTTGGCGCCGCCCGCCCTGGTGCCGCCCCCATGGACCACGCGACCCGACGGGGGCTCTTGAACGCACCCCAGGGCCGAGGAGAGGATGAGCAGCGAGAGAATACGAGTCGATTGATGGCCAGGCATCCGCCCCTCTTCCCCCGGTCGGCGGGCGGGCCGCCGTGCGTGCCCCTGCGGCCGTCGCCGGCGCCCCGGGTCAGGCTCCCCGCCGCTCGGTTCGTCGCGAGCGTACCCGAGATCGGCGCCGGTTTGCCGCTGAACCTTTCCGAGCCGGCGTTCTCGTGGGGTCCTCGCGACCTGCGGCCGCGCGCGCTCGATGTCGCTCTAGCGCGGACCTGCCTCCGTGCACAGCCCGTTGATGCAACGGTTGGTCCGGTCGCAGCAGTCCGCGCCCGTCTCGCACCGTTCCCGGGGCTGCGAGCACGAGCCCTCGGGGATCGTGTTCGTGCAGACCAGGCTCCCGTCCTGGCCTGGCTGGCAGTAGCCGCCGCAGCACTCGTCGCCCGCGCTGCACGCGTCGCCGTCCGGCTTGCACGGATCGAACACCCAGTACCCGCGCGCATTGCCGGCCAGGAGCTCCTGCCCGGGCAGGTAAAACGCCGGGTGGCTCGCGTCCGTGCCCGGCGCGGCGTTCAGGTCGATCGCGGCGACCCAGAGCTTCTTGGTCGTGATGTTCGTCACGAGGTCGACCCCGCGCGGATCGCTGCAGAACGGCGGGATGACCGCCGCGTTGCCGTACAGGCGCCGGCTGGTGAACACCACCCACGCATACCCCCCTGCGGCGATGGGGCTGACCGTCGGCTCATAGTTCAGGTTGGCGTCGTCGCCGTGATCGGCGTCGATGCCGCCCACCGACGTGCCGTCCGCCGTGCATGTCATCGCGATCGGCTCGCTCAGCTTCGGCAGATAGACGTTGCCCGCGGCGTCCTTGCCGTTGAGCTGGTCGAGCGGGGTGACGTCGCCTGCGCCGGTGATGCTGGTCCAGGCGATATGGGCCTTGGCGCCCCGGCGCGTCTTCAGGTCCCCGTCCCCGTTGCCCTCGTTGCTGGCCGCGGTTTGATGGTGGAAGACGACCGACTGGCCGTCGGGGAAGAACGCCGGCCACCCCGGCCGGGTCTCGGCGGGCTGCCCGGCGTCATCGACCACGACCACAGGATCGCTGAACGCGCGGGTCGCTGCGTCGAACCTCATCACGACGAGCTGCTGGTTGGTGCCGCCCATCCGATTGAACGCCACGAGCTCGCCGCGCGGCGAGAACGCGGGCGTTCCGAGGCCCGTCGCCACCTCGCGGAGCCCCGTCACCGGGAGCGGCGCCGCGGCGCCCGGCAGGGGCAGGAGCTGCCCCGAGGGCGAGAGCGCCATGGAGCCGTCCGGGAACACCGCGGGGAACCTCGCGCCGACGGACATGGGCTGCTCCGTGGCGCCGCTCGGGCTCAGGTCGTACGCCGAGGAGGCGCTGTTGTCGTCGCCGTGTTGCACGACCAGCCGCGAGCCGTCTGCCGCGACCGAGTGGCAGACGCGACAGGCGCTCTCGTCCCCGCTGGCCCCCGCCGTCAGCGCCGGCCCGGTGTCGCCGACGCGGATCGACAGCACCGCGCCGCCGAACCTGCCATTGCCCCCGACCGCGCCGCCGAGGTTCTCCGCGAGCTTGGTACCATAGGAGTTGTAATAGATGACGCCGCCCAGGCGCGCGGGCGCGATCGTCCAGGTCTCGGAGATAGGCCCATACGCCTGTCCCCCGCGGGCGACGGTGAGGCGGACCGTGAGCCGGTCCGGCGTACCGTCCGGCGTCGGCCCGCCGGCGCTGTTGGTCGCCATGGTCCAGACGTCCTGCGGGATGGGGTGCCGGACGAACGGCCCCTGGGTCGTCTCCAGGATCGCCGGCCGGCCGAACGTCCCTTTCCACGAGAACGAGCCGCTCGTGGTCCTGAGCTCGATCTGGATCGCGTCGGCGTCGCCCTCGGCCCAGCTCCACATGAGGAGCGGGGCGAGCAGGCCTCGAGGAAAGACGGTGTTGTCGTACGGGTACAGGAACCTGAGGCCCTGCGCGCTCCCGTCTCCGGCCGGCGCGCCCAGCGCCGCGAGGGTGGCCGGGTCGGCGATCGCCCCGCCGAGGCCCTCGCCGGCGACCCCGCCGATCCCGCCGCCCTGCGTCAGCTGCGGGACCGACGTGGCGATCTGCGCCTGCTGCGCGGGGTTGTCGGGATCCGCGCCGTTCTGCTCGGCGACCAGCTTGATCAGGATCTCCCGGCGAACCGTCTCGCCGTTCAGCCCCGCCTGGACGGCGACGAGGCCCCCGGTGGTCCCCCGCGGAACGAAGGTGGCCGTGCTCGACGGGCCCGCCTCGATGGTTCCGAGGTCGCCTCGGTCGACGCTCCAGCCGGCGCTGACCGGATTGCCCCTCAGGGTCGCGGTGTACGCCACGGTCGGCGTGGTCTGCCCCGCCGTGACGGTGATCGTCTGCAGCGCGCTCGGCTCGACGCTGAGCCCCAGCTCGGCGCCGCCCGTGCCCGTCGTCGTGGTGGCAAGGGTCCCGAAGGAGCCGCTGCCCTCGGCGACGCCGCCCGTGCCTGCCGCCCCGCCGTCGCCGCCGTTGCCGCCGGTCCCGCTCGATCCGGGCGGGGTGCTGGCGCCGCTTCCACCGCACGCCGCGATGCCCGCCGCGAGGCCGACGACCAGGCCGAGGGCCATGCTCCAACGAGAGGACTTGTTCGCCATCGGATCAGATTACCGCTCTACCGGAGCGCTCATCAATCCCGAGTCGCCGCCGAGGCGGTTTTCACAGCGCGCATCAGCCGGGCTCCGAGATCCCGCGGAATCACCGCGAAGAGCCAGATGTCGTGGGGTGGACCCTGGTGAAGCAGAAGGTGGCATTGCTGCGGGAAGCTGCCGCGCCGTGATGCGCTGAAGGTGTGGAATGAGCCCGACGCGGCGCAGCCAGCCTGGGGCGGGCCGCCTCTACTCGTCGTTCCTGGCCCCCGCGCGCCCGCGCTTCCGCTCCGAGGTCTTCCGCTTGTCGGTCAGCCGCGCCTCCACGGCGCCGCGGGAGGGCCGCGTCTTCCTCCGCCGCACCGGCTCGACCATGGCCGCCCGCACCAGCGCGCGGACCTTCTCGATGGCGTCGTCCAGGTTGCGACCCTGGTCGCGCGTCTTCTGGCTCGTCACCTGGAGCAGCCCGTCGGCGTCGAGCCGCGTGGCCACCGTCTTGCGCAGCCGCGCCCGCGCGCCCTCCGACAGCCCGGTGATCGCCTCGAGGTCGACGCGCAGGTCCACCTTCGACGACACCTTGTTGACGTTCTGCCCCCCGGGCCCTCCGGCCCGGACAGCGGTCATGCGGTAAGCCGCCGCGGGGAGGACGACGCCGGCGGAGATCTCGATGGGCTCGGGCATGACGCGCAGGGTCGGCGGATCAGGGGCGAGGGCGCGGCGCCCTGGGCTCCCCGGGGGAGGGCCTCGCGCGCGGCGGGTTCGTAGCTCAGCCGGCCGGCGCCGTCGAGCCGTGTTCGATTGACGAGGTGGCGTGTCATCACGGGCGCACAGGCGGATGTCGCGAACCGCGCGGCCGAGCTCGTCTCACGACCGAGCCCGGGCGAGCAGCGCCTCGAGCTCCCGGACGCGCCGCTCGGCAGCCTCGCGGGCCGCGCGCTCGGCCTCGGCCGTGCGCCGGGCCCGTGCGGACTCGCGGCGCGCAGCCTCCTTGGCGGCGCGCTCCGCCTCCTCTGGCGTCAACCAGCGCTCCGCGCCCGCCTCGTCCGTGCTGAGATCGAACGACGCGCCGGCCGGCGACCGCACGGCGTGGAGCAACAGGTCGCGGATGCGCTCGCTCAACAGATCATGGGGGCTCGACTCGGGCACCGTCTCCTCCGTCAGCACCCAGCGCTCGGGGTCAGGTACGACCTCGGAGCGACGGATCACGCGGAGAGGCGGCGGCATCGGCGCAGAGCGTAGCACAGGGGTCGACGCGCGCTGCGCGGCGGGCGAGGTCGGCGGAATCCTGGGTGCGGTCATGGCATCACCTCCCCCCGACGCGGCGGGAGCCGCGCTGCGGGGTGTCTCTGTGGAAGGGTTCCGGGCGGGGCGGGTGATCAGAGAAAATACGTCGTCGCGTCCAGGGGACGGCTCGGCCGGAGCCCCCCCGCGGCCGGCGGCGCGCTGGCGGGGGTGTATGAGGCTCCCCTGCCTCAGGCCGCACGCGACGACCGCTCAGCAGGCTCCTCAGGGGTCATCGCTCTGCGTAGGGTAGGCCAAGCGCCCTAGACGAGAGATGAGCTCCTGGAGGAATGCCCGCAAGTCTGAAACCGCGATGTCACCCGGGATGGAGGCATCATCGCCGATCTCGATCTCCGAGAGGATCCATGCCAGGGAGCCGGGCGTCACGCCGCCATCCTTTCGCTTGGCGAGCGGCAGCGCATCTTCCACTTTGTAGCCAGCGCGCTCCAGCGCATAGACGTCAACCAGATCGCGGATCTCCGAGCGGGATAGCAGCGTGCAGAGCTTGTTCGCGAGGATCTCCTCCGGTGGATCGACGCGGATGTCGCCAAAGAGCCGCTTTTCCGGGTAGCCTTGGAAGGCGTGATCGACGACCAGATCGACCACTACCCGATCCTTGCCACGTTTCACCAGACGGCGGCGAAAATTGGGCGCGGTCTCCTTGTTCTCGATGGCACCGCCGATCTCCTGCACGACCGCTCGCAGGGCCTCATCGGCGTGATCGAGATCCTCCGTGGTCGTAAAGAGATCCAGGTCTGCCGTTCGTCGATGATGGAGGTGAAAGCCAGCGAGCGCAGCGCCTCCCGTCACGAAGAAACGTCGTTGGCGACGGAAGAAGGCCGCGAGCACCTCCTCCTGCAGCGGGCTAAGCAGGCTCTTGCTCAAGTAAACCCTCCTTGTGCCATAGCTTCAGCAGAAACTCCCAGAAGCGCTTGCGTCGCCCGAGGTGCCGGGCCAGCTGGCTGAACCGCGCCGCGACCTCTTCGGGAGTGGTGAACCGCCAGACGTCTGGGTCCTGTGCTTCACGCAGGATCTTGCCCAGTAGCCGATCGCGCTCAGGCGGTGATGCGGTGTTCAGCCGGCGTCGGACCTCGCCGACGGGGATGGGATCGTCCCAGAGAAAGTATGGGATGGCCTGATCGTCATCGAGATCGCTGGAGAGCGGTGTGGCTAACTCCGGGTTGCCGGGGCCGACTGGAGCCTCGGAAGAGCTGCGTCGAGCCGAGACTGGTCGGCTTGCGGCGTCGGGTTTGTCAGCCCCGCGGACGCTGCCTGAACCCGGCAAGGGTACGACGTCGATCTTCAGGCCGCCGACGCTCGAGTCGCCCATGACCGCGAGCCAGAGCCAGCTGCGAAGCGCAGATGGAGCGTCTTTCGAGAGATGGTCGATGATCCCGGGAGCGGGTTCACGAAGCAGGCGGACGCTCCAGACGAGGCGTTGATTCTGGGCGTCCAGCGCTCGTTCAAGCGCACGGCGCCTGACCACGAGCGCCTTCTGCCATGTGATTTGTCCCCTTGAATGATGAGAATAAATGACCACTACGCGCCCTTCGCGATCCATGAAGCACCAGTTCGCGCCTCCTCCCACGGGCTTCGCGTCGACGAGATCGAGGAGGACTCGTAGCCATCTGGCCGGGAGCCTGCAGGACCGCGCGATGCCACGAAGCCCATGATAGCCAGACTCAACGGAGGTGCCCGTCAGCTCGATTGTTCGATCGCCCATCGGAATCTCGTACGCTCCGATGCGCTCGTCCGACCAGGGAGCCCAGATGGCCTCCCCAGGATCGACACCATCACACCCGAACTCGCCGTCCTCGCAGAGGAGACCGAGTGTTTGTGGGTCAACAGAGCGCGCATGAGCCGCAAGCAACCCGGCGTCGCGCTCTGCTGCCGCGGCGGCTCCGATCCATAGCGTGGAGTCGGCATGACTCTCCCGCTCACGCGCGCGAACTTCTCCCCAGAGGGTGATCCACTCGTCTTCTTCCGGTTCGAAGCGCGGGGCTGCGCCTCTCGGAAGACGAAGCCAGGGCTCGATCTCGGGAGGCGGGGCTGTCCTCACCCACTCGACGGCTCGATCCACCTGCTCCTGGGAGCGCAGTTGAATCGAGGAGACGAGGCCGTCATCCGCCCAGAACACCCAGGGCTCTCTGTCCGTGGAGGACTCTAGGGCGGCGTCGCTCGCGGGGTTCGGCTCGATCCGGGCGATGCGCACAGGATCCACTGGCGGCTCGATCGGCCCGTTGGCTCCGCGCCGCACGTCCGCAGGTGCACGCGCCGCGAGATAAGCTTGCAGCTGACGGCAGCCGGTCCTGATGTACTTCTCGGCCACCGTACACACCGGGCTGACCTCCCCACGTACCCTGGCATCGCCGTGGTACCGCGCGATCGCTACATCCATCCCGATGGCCGCGGCCGCCTCCTCGCCGCGCGTGTCTCCGTAGAACTCAGCCTCGCTCCAGCCCATCGCGCGCAGGTGTGCCACGAGCGCACCGAACGCGAAACGAAGCGGAGAGAGCGTGGAAATCTCTGCCTGCTCCGCATGCGCGCGCAGGATTCGGGCGGCGCGCGGGTCGAGCCCCTCTGCCCGCTCCGGTGACCACATGTGCAGATCCATCGAGCCCGCATATCGGAAGAATGGATCGATGGCTGGAGGCACGACGTACCAGGCGAATCTCGCCGAGACAGGCTTGACTCCGTGATGATCACTTGCCGCTCGGGCGGCCTCGGCGTCGATGGGGAGCGTTTCCCCGATCGACGCATACAACCGATGCGCCCGTTCGAGAATGGCAGGATCCACGTCGACGCCCACGGCGCGCGCGCGCTCGACGACGCCGCGCGCCGCATGGAGCACCGCGACGTCCTCCCGGCGATGCGGGGCGTCCGGGGAGAGCACGTGCTCGTCGACCCACCGAACGAGCTGCACCAGGCCCGGATCCGCGCCGGTCAGGCAGGCGGCCCCGAAGGCCACCATCGAGATGTCCTCGACCATTTGGGGATCGTTGGTGCAAATCACCATATCCAACCATCGGATTAGCTCGCCGATATCTCTGGAAGCCCAACGCGCCAGCTCGGCGCGGAGACGCCTGCGCCAGGCCGTGTCCACCGACGTGAGCGCCCAGGCCAGGAGCAGCGGCGGACCGTCCGCCGGGTCGTCTTCCGCGAGCGTGAGCTCCTCCAAGGCCGGATCGCCGCTCCCTTCCCATGGCTGCCCGCTGTCGCCGGGCAGATGCCGCGGACCTGACCAGACCTGGTCACGCCGCGCTGGCAGGAGCGGAAGGAGCGCCTCATGGACGAAGCGGGGACCGAATGGATGGATCACATCCCGAGCCACCGGAATGCAGAGCTCGGCCAGCACCCGCCGACACGAGGGCATGCTGGCCAGCAGCCGGTCGAGCACCCATCCGTGGTAGGTGCAGGCTGCGCCGGCGTCCAGCGCGGCGATGGCCCGTAGCTCCAGGCGCTCTATCTCCTCGCGCGGTAGCTGATCGAGCCAGAGGCCCGAGCGAACCAGGCTGGTCCCCTGCTGCGCGAGCAGGATCGCCGCCTGCGTCAAGGCGTCGCGCCGATCCCGCAGCACCTCGGGGAGCGGCGGCGCCTCGCCTCGTGCCAGCGCGTCCTGCGCCGCCTCGCATGCTCGGCGGGCGATGAGGTAGTCCACGAGGGGCTCAGACGCCAGCTCGACATGCTGGATCGGCGGATGGAGATGGTCGTCCGGCTCCGTCACCCACTCGGTCACGAGGCCGTGCTCCTTGGCCTGGTCGAGCAGCCAGAGGGCGTCGCCGATCGAGAGCCCCTGAGCCGGCGGGAACGCTGCGTAGACCGCGGCGACAGCGTTGTCACGGCTCATCGCACCGCGCCCCATGCTGGCCCCGGCGAGCGCTGTGAGCGCCTCGCGCAGGGGGACGCGCCGACTCCCTTCGAGCTTGTCTTGCAGGGCTTCTTCGACGCGCTTGAGCTTCTCGCTGAGCAGCGCAGTGAGGGACACCTCCTGGGGCCGAGAGCCCCAGGCTGCTGCGTGCGCCGGTCTCCGCCGGCGAAGCTCGCAGTAGAGCCGCGCGCTCAAAGGCTCCCGGATCGCCCAGCGGATTCGCCTGTCCGGGAGCTCGATCTTCCACACTTCGCAGGCTTTCCGCAACAGCGTGTCGACCTCACCGTCCGTGGGGAGCGCAATCTCATGGAACAGGCCGACGCGTACACGACCCAGGATCGCCTCGCGGCTGGCCGTTCGCAGGGTCACCGCGGCCCGTATCCGGGGGTGGCGCTCCAGGTGCACCGAAAGCTCGCCGAGCAGCTCGGCCCAGCGGCGATGCTTCCCCGACTCCTCAAGGCCATCGATCGCGAGCAGGAAGCAGACCGGCTCGGGCTCCACCCCGCCATCGCGGACCGAGGCCGAATCGGCCTGTTGAGCAGAGCCCTGGAGGTCTGCGGCGTCCTGCGGGGCTTGCACCGGCCTTCGCGTCCGTCGCACATCCGCGCGCGTCGCCGTCGCTTCCATGGCGTTCAGGATCTCGGGGAGCCGGGAGCGAGGTTGATCCAGCGCATTACGAAGGATCTCTTCCCATCCTTTTTCGACAGGGCAATCCCTGGCGCGGAGGATCACCGCTGGCATCCCGCGGCTCAGCCGCTGCTGGACCGCATGTGCGAGGCCATGGGTCTTCCCGGCGCCTGGCGCACCTACGTAGGCGCCGAGGAGTCGCGCTCCGCGCCAGCGCGCCCATGCGGCGCGAAGGCACGAGGATGGATGCCCCAGCTCGTCGACACAGCGCTCCAGGTGCTCGCGAATGCTGCGCGTTGGGACGTGGAAGCGGTCGCGTTCGAGATCGAGGAGCATCCCGGCGAGCCGGCGGAGGTGTTGCTCGTCGCGCTCGCTCGGCTCCAGCTGGTCCGGGGGAGGCGTGGCGTGACAGAGCGCATAGGCCAGCGCCTTGCCCGCGCCTATCATGCGGTCCAGGGCGTCGAGGGCTGCCACGCGGAGTTGCTCCGCGTCGGGGACATCGCGTCCGACAATCGATAACCGCTCCAGGCGAGCGACATCCTCGCGCAGCGCCTCCAGCTTGGCCGCTGCCGCCTTCACATGGTGGAGAATCTTCGCGCGCGCTTCACGCTCACCCAAACGGAGCGCGAGATCTTCCTCCAGCCGGCCGGTTGCGTGCAGATCCGGATCGTAGCGGACGTTGAGCCAGCCACGGTGGACAGCCTCGAAGCGCTGGGTTAGGTCGGTCAGTGTGAAGACGCTGTCGGTGAACCAGTACGCGTGCAGCCCCTCGTTTTCGCTCTCACTGAGCAGCGCCTCGAGCTTCGCCCCGTCCCAGAGGTCGACTTCGATGCTCGGCGCAATCTTGGCCGCCCTGTCGATCCAGTCCCTCCACCGCGCCCGGTCCGTCTTCTCCTTGCGGCCGCGGTCGTCGGTCAGGGCACAGGGCAGAGCAACACAGTAGCGCACGAGGTCCGGGCGTACCGTGATCGCCCGCTGAAAGGAGGCGTGGATCTGATCGATCTGGGTTCGATCGAGGTGTCCGGAAAACCACTTCGCCTGCAGGCCGACGACCTCCCCGGATGCCAGCACGGCGTACGCGTCCAGACCGCCATCGCCCCCCCGCCCATCGGGGATCCCGACCTCCCGGAGCTCACCCGCGTACTCCTTCCGGCACCAGCGCTCGAAGAGCTGGCTGGCGAAGGCCTCGAAGGCCTCGGCCTTGTCCTTCCCGCGCGCGTCGAACCGGCTCCAGTCCATGCCTCTCGCAAGCAACATGCCCCCCGACGCCCCCGGGACGCAAGCTGGCCCGGGCCGCTTCGACCCCCGCGCTGTCTCGGCGCCGGGCGCGAGCGGCTCGATGTACGAGATCGTCGCTCGCGAGAGCGCCCAGCGCGTCGTGCTCACGCCCCTGGCGGAGCATGCGCCCGGCGCGCTCTACCGATCCAGCGGAGCTTCCGTCCCAGCCAGGCCAGGGCGAGCGGGCGCGCTCCTCGATGCCGAGGACGACAGGAGAGCCCGCCGCGCGCCCTCGTGGCAGCCGGGCGTCAATACAGGTGGAACTCCGGGTGCCGCACGAGCCCGTAACACACCGCCGCCCACCCCGCCTCGGCCGGCGAGAACCGCGACCTCGCCGCCCCCTTCGCGCGGTGCCGCGCGACCGTGCCCGCATAGAGCGCGAAGAACTTCTCCTCCCGGTCCGGCGGCGCGAGGCGCGCCGGGTAGCTCAGGAACGTCCGGTGCAGCACGTCGAAGCGCGGCGCGAAGGCCGCCTCGTCGAGCTCCTGCCCGGGCAGGTCGAACGCGAAGATGAACCGGCGCTCGATCGGGACCCGCTCCTTCGCCTTGAGGTCGTGCTCCAGGGCGCGGTCGCACAGCGCGATGCCGAGCCGCTCGAACGCCGCCAGCATGAGCGCGTTGGTCTGCGTGGCGCGCGGGAGATCCAGCCTGTAGTCGGGCAGCCCGAGCGCAGCGAGGTAGTCTTGCCAGGTGTCGAAGAGCGCGGCCCCGTCGCTCCCCCGCGCGCGGCGCTCGGCCTCGGCGAGGGTCAGCCCGCCGAACAGCCGGAGATAGGTCCGGAGGTACGCCTCGGCCGGGATCAGCCGCAGGTCCTCCCTCGGCGCCCGGCGCTGGGCCACGCGCGCCGCCTCCCGCGGCGGCGCGGCAGCGGCAGGCCGCGGCGCCACCGCCTCCTTCGGGCCGCACGCGCCCGCGAGCGCAGCCAGGCCGGCCAGGACCAGGGCCCTCCCCCGCCCCGCCGTCACCGCGCCCCCCCGCCGCGCTCCCCCGCGCCCCGCGCGCTCCCTCCGCGCGCGTATGCCGGCGACCGCACGATCGCCCCCACCAGCGCCCGCATCCGGTGGCCGCGCGACACGAACCGCTCGCGCAGCGACCGCAGCAACGCCTCGTCCCCGTCGCCCACCGGCCTCCCGAGCAGCGCCTCGGTCACCCGCCGGACCGCGCACGACGCGAACTCCCGCCTCCGCGTCAGATCCGCCGCCGCCCCGACCGGCCCCCGCTCGGTGTGGTCCTCCGAGGCGTACGCCCCCCGGAGCACCCCGCGCTCCTGGTCCGAGAACGCAGGGTCGTAGAACGGCTGGCACACGAGCCGCGCCTTGCCCTGGGCGTTCAGCTTGCAAAAGGGGTTCTCGATCGGGAACTTCTCGGCCGGCAGATAGGTCCACGTCGTCTCCTCGACCCGCGAAAAGTACGCCGCGAGCGGCTCGAGCGTCGCATGGCAGCTCGCGCAGCCGGGGCGCACCATGAGATCGACCTCGTCCGAGGGCGGGAGCTCCGCGTGCTCGGCACTGAAGCCCTTGCACAGGAATGCATCGTAAAGCGCCGCCGCGCGCGCCCGGCGCGACGCGTACTTCGTGAGGAACACCGGCATGGTGATGAGCCCCGCCGCGCGCGGCCCGCGATCGGGGATGAACGTCCAATCCGACACGTCGTGCGGAAAGACGACCGACGGCACCGCGCTCGGCAAGAACAGGGGCGCCTCGTCGTCGCGCATCCCGAACGCCGTGTGCTGGGCGCAGCACGCCCCGGGCGCGCTCGATTGATAGAACTGCGCGAGCGGCCCGTTGATGAACGTGTAACGCCCGGTCAGCATCTCCCGGAAGTCGCGATCCGCCCCGAAGACGTGCTTCATGTAATGAATCGCCTCCTGGGCCCACCAGAACTTGTGCCAGCCGGAGCTCGTCGTCGTCACGAGCCCGATGGGGTCCTCGACGCCGAGCGGCACATGCGCCGGCAGCAGGAAGGCGCGCGGATCCCGCCACCAGCTCTCGCCGGGCATGCAGCGCACGAGCCCGATGCCGCAGCCGCAATCCACGCTCATCCACGGCGCGAGCGCGCTCCGGCACGAGATCGGCTCGCCCCGGTGCGCCTTCGCGTACGGGTCGTCGGGCATCGGCGGGCGGATGCGGCCCGGTGGGAGCGGCGCGCCCCTCGGCAGCGGGGGGATGTCGCTCGCCCAGAGGTGGCCGACGTCGGCCGTCTGCGCCTCCTCCTTGCAGATCCGGATCGCGACCGTCGGTGTCTTGCCGTCCGGCTCGAACAGGAGCGCTCGTATCGGGCGATAGGCGCTGTCCGGATCCTTCCATCCGGCGCCGTAACGCTGCGTCGGAGAGACCGAGAGATAATCTCGGTAGAGCCAGTAGGGGCGCACGAGCGTGGTCCGCTCGTCGAGCAGGCGCTGGGAGATGGGGATCCGCGTCCCGGTGGGGAGCGCGCCGTTCGCCACCCGGAGCCCGCTCTCGAGCGGGCTGAAGCAGAACTCGCCGTCGATCACGGGGAGCAGGCGGCGCTGGTTCTGGCGATAGTAGACGTGAAGCGGCTTCCCGTCCGGGCCGAGCACCTCGATCCGGTGGAGCGTCGTCGCCCGCGGCGCGAAGTAGACCGCCGGGCCGAGCTCCAGCCGCAGGGCATCCATGTAGATGCGCGTGAGCCGGTCGACATACCCCGGGCCGTCGAGGTGGCGCTCGATCCAGGCGTCGAGATCGAAGCCCGGCGCCTCGAAGTCGGCGAGCTCGGCGCGCGTCGGGAGCCGCCCCAGGAGGTCCAGCGAGAGCGCGCGGAAATACCGGTACTGCTCCAGCGTCGGCGCGGCGGCGGACGGCGGCGCCAGCAAGGCCGCGGCCGCCGCCGCGAGGAGCGCCGCCGCGGGCAGCGCGCGCGCGACGCGCCGCCCCCTCACCGCGCCCCCCGGCCCGCCGCGCTCCGCCCCCTCACGGCACCCCCCGGCCCGCCGCGCGCCGCCCCCTCATGACGCCGCCGCCCCGGCGTGCGCCCCGGCCATCAGCAGCCCGAGCTCGGTCCGCGACACCTCCCCCGCCTCCCGCGTCGCCACGATCGCGCCCCGGGACATCACCGCGATCCGGTCCGACAGCGCCAGGATCTCGTCGAGCTCCGCCGAGACCAGGACCACGGCCGCCCCCGCGTCGCGCGCCGCCACGATCTCGCGGTGGATGTGCTCGATCGACCCCACGTCCACGCCCCGCGTCGGCTGGCTCGCCACGAGCAGCGTCACCGGGCGGCTCAGCTCGCGCGCGAGGATCACCTTCTGCTGGTTGCCGCCCGACAGCGCCGAGACGGGCGCCCCCGCGCCCGGCGCGCGGATGTCGAAGCGCTCGATGAGCCGCCGCGCGTTCTCGTCGCGGGCCTCGTCGCGCAGCACGCCGCGCGCGGCGAACGGGGCCCGGTGGTAGGTGCAGAGCACCAGGTTGTCGGCGACCGAGTACGAGAGCACCAGCCCGTGGCGCTGCCGGTCCTCGGGGACGTGCGCGACGCCGCGCGAGAGGAGCGCGCGGGGCAGCGCGCCCGTGACGTCGTGCCCCCGGAGCAGCACGCGCCCGCTGCGGGGCGGCGAGAGGCCGGTCAGCGCCTCCACGAGCTCGGTCTGGCCGTTGCCCTGCACCCCGGCGACGCCCAGGATCTCGCCGGCGCGCACCGAGAACGACACCTCGCGGACCACGTCGCCGCCGGCCCCGCGCCGGCCGGCCACGCAGAGGCGCTGCACGTCGAGCACGACGTCCCCGGGCTTCGCCGGCCCCCGGTCCACCTGGAGCGCGACCTCGCGGCCGACCATCATCGCCGCCAGGCCGTGCTCGTCCGTCTCCGCCGGGACCGCGGCGCCCACCACCCGCCCGGCGCGCATCACCGTCACCCGGTCGGCCACCGCGAGCACCTCCTTGAGCTTGTGCGTGATGAACAGCACCGACACCCCCCGCGCCGTGAGCCCCCGGAGCACGCGGAAGAGCTCCTCCGCCTCCTGCGGCGTGAGCACGGCCGTGGGCTCGTCGAGGATCAGGATCTCGGCCTGGCGGTAGAGCGCCTTGATGATCTCCACGCGCTGCTGCACGCCGACCGGCAGATCCTCGACGCGCGCGTCGGGATCGACCTCGAGCCCGTACCGCGCGGAGAGCGCGCGGACCTCGGCGCTCGCCCGCCGCCGGTCGAACAGGCCCCGGCGCACGGGCTCCGCGCCGAGCACGATGTTCTCGGCCACGGTGAACACCGGGATCAGCATGAAATGCTGGTGCACCATGCCGATCCCGAGCGCTATCGCGTCGCTCGGCGAGCGCAGCGCGACAGGCCGGCCGCCCCGGCGGAGCTCGCCCTCGTCCGGGCGCGTCAGCCCGTAGAGGACGTTCATCAGGGTCGACTTGCCCGCGCCGTTCTCCCCGAGCAGCGCGTGGATCTCGCCCTTCCGGAGATCGAGATCCACCCGGTCGTTCGCCACGACGCCGGAGAACCGCTTGGTGATCCCCCGGGCCTCGAGGACGAGCGTCACCTGTGCCCCTCCTCCTCGTACGGCTGGCCGTCGGCGGCCGGCGGGGTGGTCTTGCCGATGACGCCCGTGAGGATGAGCAGCGTGAGCAGGTACGGCACGAGCCCGACGACCGACGACTGCTGCAAAAACCCCCACGACGGCGGGATGAGATCGCGGAAGAGCTGGAGGTTGATCTGGAACGCCTGCGCCGCGCCGAACACGAGCGCCGCCGCCCACGACCCGAGCGGCGTCCAGTCGCCGAAGATCATCGCCGCGAGGGCGATGAAGCCGCGGCCGTTCGTCATGAGCGGCTCGAACGACGGCACCGACTCCAGCGTGAAGTACGCCCCGCCGAGCCCCGCGATCGCGCCGCCGAGGACGACGTTGACGTAGCGCACGCGGGCCACGTCGATCCCGACCGTGGCGGCGGCGCGCGGGTGCTCGCCCACGGCGCGCGCGCGCAGGCCCCAGCGCGTGCGGAACAGCGCGAGGTGCAGGAGCCCGACCAGCGCGATCGCGGCGACCGCGATCGGCTGCTGCTCGAACACGGGGCCGACCACGGGCAGGTCCGCGAGGAGCGGGACGCGGAGGCGCGGCAGCACGCCGGGCGCGTGCGGGACCTCGCCGCCGAACGCGCTGCCCGGCCCGAAGAAGAGCTGCCGGTTGAAGAAGCCGGTCATCCCCACGGCGAGCAGGTTGATCACCGTCCCCGCGAGGATCTGGTCCACCGCGAAGGTGACCGCGAGCGCGGCGAGCAAGAGGCCGAGCGCCGCCCCGGTCGCGATCGCGATCGCGACGCCGAGCACGAGGCTCGGCAGCGGCGGCAGGCCGAGGACCGCGCTCGCGTAGATCGACCCGAACCAGCCGGAGAACGCCGCCGCGAGCATCATCCCCTCGATGCCGAGGTTGACGACCCCGGCGCGCTCGCAGACGACGCCCGAGAGAGCCCCCAGCGTGAGCGGCGTGGCCACGGCGAGGGTGGTGGCCGCCATGCTGGCCACGATCGTGAGCGGCGGCACCCGCGACGCGCCGATCAGCGTCACGACGCCGACGAGCACGCTCACGACCGCCGCGATGAATCCGTACCGCCTCAGGCCCATCTGCGCCCTGTCGCCCCTCTCGACGTCTCGCCGCCTAGCCGCCCCAGCCGCGCGTGAGCACGAGCCGCTCGCGCTCGCCCCGGATCCGGTAGATGCGCCGGACCAGCGTGTCCGCCGCGACGAAGAGCAGGATCAGCGCCTGGATGACCGAGATCACGTCGATCGGGATCTGGGTGAGGAACTGCATCCGGGTCGCGCCGCTGCGCATCGCGCTGAACAGGAGGGCCGCGAGCACGGTCCCGCCCGGGTGCGCCTTGCCGAGCAGGGCGATGGCGATGGCGTCGAAGCCGTAGCCCTGCGAGAACCCGAGCTCGTGCCGGTGGTGCAGCGCGCTCACCTCGAGCGCGCCGGCGAGCCCGGCGAGCGCGCCCGAGAGCGCCATGGTCACGATCACGGTGCGGCTCACCCGCACGCCGGCGTAGCGCGCCGCGTCCGGGTTCTGGCCGGCGGTGCGGATCTCGAAGCCGAAGGCCGTCCGCCGGAGCCCCCACCCGACGAGCGCCGCCGCGAGCAGCGCGAGCGGGAAGCCCCAGTGCAGCCGGAAGCCGTCGACGAGCGCGGGCAGGCGCGCGCTCTCGTCGATGAGCGGCGAGCGGGACAGCACGTTGCCCGGGGCGGGATCCTTCATCGGGCCGTTCAGCAGGAAGCTGACCGCGTTGAGGGCGACGTAATTGAGCATGATCGTGCTGATCACCTCGTGCCCCCCGGCGCGCGCCTTGATCCACCCGGGCGCCGCGCCCCACAGCGCGCCTGCGAGCGCGCCGAGGAGGAGCGTCGCGGGGAGGTGCAGCGCGGCCGGCAGGCCCACGCCGAGGAGCCGCGGCAGGGAGTGGCCCGCCCACGCGGCCGACAGCGCGCCGAGCGCGAGCTGCCCCTCGGCGCCGATGTTGAACAGGCCGCCCCTGAACGCCAGCGAGACCGAAAGGCCCGCGAGGATGTACGGCGTCGCCCACACGAGCGTCTCGCTCACGGCCCGCGGCGACCCGAAGGCGCCCTCGGCCATGCCGGCGTAGGCGTCGAGCGGGTTGCCCCCGGCCAGGGCGATGAGGACGCCGCCCAGGATCATCGCGGTGAACACCGACAGCGCGGGCAGGCGCAGCGGTTCGAGCCGCCGGAGCAGCGGCTGGAGCCGCCGGAGCAGCGGCTGGAGCCGCCGGATCAGCCTCTCGCGCATGCCTGGGACTCCGGCGAGGTCACGGGAGAGATCACTGGCCGGGCTTGGTGGGCGGCACGTTCGTCTTGAGCGTCCCGTCGAGGAGCGCTTTCCTGAGCTCCTCCATCTTCGCCTTCACCTCGGCCGGGACCTTGCTGTCGAGATCGTGATACGGCGCGTACCCCGATTTGCCCTGGAAGTTGCCGCTCGGCAGCTTGCCGTCCTTCGCCATCCTGATGAGGTCGAAGGTGCCCTCGGCGATGAGCTTGACGGCGCTGGAGAGGATGACCTTCTGGGCCTCGGGCACCGTGTAGTACTGGTCGGTGTCGACGCCGATGGCATAGACGCCCTTCGTGGCCGCGCCGAGCAGGGCGCCGTTGCCGGTCTTGCCGCCGCCGCCGAAGACGATGTCGACGCCCTTGTCGATCATCGAGACCGCGGTGGTCTTGCCCCACTCGGGGTCGGTGAACGTCTTATCGAACCCGACGTCGTTGTGATAGACGATGCTGAGCTCGATGTCCGGCTTCACGTGGCGCGCGCCGGCGCGGAACCCCTCGCCGAAGCGCCAGACGGGCGGGACGGCGTCGGTGGCGAGCACCGCGCCGATCTTGCCGGATTTCGAGACCATGGCCGCGAGGGCGCCCACGAGGAAGCCGCCGTGGTCCTCGGGGAAGACGAGGCCGACGACGTTCGGCTTCTCGGCGCCGGGGTTCTGGAACTGGTCGATCCCGATGAACCTCACGTCCTTGTACTGCGCGGCCGCGCCGTGGGTGGCCTCGGTGAGGCCGAAGCCGGACGTGACGATGACGTCGTACTTCTCGTCGGCGAAGGTCCCGATGTTCTTGGGGTAGTCCTTCGGGTCGGTGGTCTCGATGTACTGGGTCGTGGCGCCGAGCTCCTTCTGAGCCCGCTGGATCGCCTCCCACGCCGACTGGTTGAACGACTTGTCGTCGATCTTGCCCATGTCGGTCACGAGGCCCACGCAGAACACCTCGGGGCTCGCGCAGTCGGCCTTCTTCTTGTCGCGGGAGCACGCCGGGAGCGCGCCGGCCAGGGCCAGAAGGACGACAGTCGCGAGGCGCCGCTGCTTCAACATGCCAGATCTCCTTGGAGGGGCCGCATTGGACACCGGGCCGCGCACCGAGGCAACCACGGCATCGCACCGGCCCACCTTTGCACACGCGAGCGCGGCGGTCCGGTGTCCTGCGCCGGGGATGGCGTCGACCGAGCTCGTCCCTGGCCCGGTCGCGCGCGCTGGAAGCAACTTTTTCCGGTCGAGCGTTGTCACAGCCGAGCGGTGGCGCCCGATGAGCCCGGGGGGTGGGCTGCGGGGACGCACGCCTGCCCTGAGGAGGTCTTTCCATGAACGGTCCTGCCGTCCGAGTCTCGCTGTGTCTTGCGCTCGCCTCGTCCGTCTTCGTCGCCTCGGGCGACGCGTCGGCCTGCGGTGGCGTGGAGGTGATGCCCGCCATCGACCACCGGGTGATGGGGGTCGCCCGGGCCGAGCAGGCGCTGCGCGACGGCCGGCTCGCCGTCGCCGCCGGGAGCGTGATCCGCATGTTCCCCGAGATCCGCCGGATCTCCCACGGCCAAGATCCGCTGCTCAACCGCGCCTTCCGCGTCCTCGCCGTGGCGGCGGCGCGCGCGGAGGGGGCGCTCGGGGTCGGCGCGGAGGTGCCGCGCGCGCTGCTCGGCGCGTGGGGCGGGACCTCGGCCGAGGATCGCCGGGCGAACATCGACTGGTCGATCCGCACGCTCCAGCGGCTGAACGAGCAGCGGAAGAACGACCCGGCGCTCCAGGGCGACCTGGGCGAGGCGCTCGCCAGGGCGCCGGAGCGCCGCGGCGAAGCGCTCCGGCTGCTCGGGGGTCTGGCGGAGAGGGATCTCCTGGCGAGCCCCGAGGCGTACGCCGCCCTGGCGCGGCTGCGCGCGCTCTCGGGCGACGGCGCAGGGCACGACGCCGCGGCGAGCCGCTGCGAGGCGATGGCGAAGAACACGGCCCTCTGCCGGACGAGCGGCGCGACCGGGCCGCAGAGCTGACGCCGATGCGCCCCCGCCCGATGCGCTCCCGCCCGATGCGCCTCTGCCCGATGCCCGCCCGCTCGACGCGCCCCCGCTCGACGGGCACCTGCCCGATGCCCGCCCGCTCGATGCGCCCCCGCTCGACGGGCACCTGTCCGACGCTCGCCCGCTCGACGCGCGCGCGTCCGCTGCTCGCCGCGCTGGTCGCGCTCGCCGCGGGCGCCGCCGCGTGCACTTCCGGGGACACGCGGGGGCCCGCGCCCGCCGCGCCGCCGGCGGCGCAGGATGGCGGCGCGGCGGGCGCGCCGGCGGCGGCCGCCGCCATGGCCGTGACCGGGGCCGTGGAAGCGGCGCCCGCCGGGGATCCGGAGCGCGGGCGGCGGCTCGTCGCCGAGGTTCAATGCAACCGCTGCCATGACGGAACGGGGCAGGCGCCCGCGCCGCGCGAGGCCCATTGCGTGGCGTGCCACCAGGACATCGCCGCCGGTCGGTTCCAGGCGCCGGCCGCGGCGCTGAAGCGGTGGAACGAGCACCTCGTGCTGCTGCGCGAGGTGCCGTCGCTCGAGGCGCTCGGCGACCGGGTGCGCGGCGGCTGGATCCGCGGGTTCCTGCTGGATCCGCGCGATATCCGGCCGCGGCTGCACGCGACGATGCCGCGGCTCCCGCTCGGCCCCCAGCAGGCGGCGGACATCGCGGCCTACCTCACGCGCGATCGCCGGGCGCTGCCGCCCGTGTCGCTCGAGGGCGCGAGCGCGGCGCGGGGGCGCGCGCTCTACGAGGCCAAGGGGTGCGGCACCTGCCATGCCTTCACCGGGGTGGCCGGGGTGACGGCGGTCGCGCCGGTGCGACCAGGGGAGAAGGAGACCCGCGCCGTGGGGGCGCTGGCGCCGGACCTCCGGGTCGCGCGCGATCGCATGGAGCCGGAGAGCCTCGTCGCGTGGCTGCTCGATCCCGCGGCGATCAAGCCCGGCACGCCGATGCCCAGGCTGCCGATGTCGCCCGCGGAGGCGCGGGATCTCGCGGCGTTCGTCCTGACCGCGCCGCTCTCGCCGCGCGTGCCGGAGCGGGTGCCCGACAGGCTGCCTGTCCTGACGCGGCGGGTGACCTATGAAGAGGTGGATCGCCGGGTCTTTCGCGTCACGTGCCGGCATTGCCACTCCGAGCCCGATTACGCGCTCGGCGACGGCGGACCTGGCAACACCGGGGGGTTCGGGTTCAAGCCGCGCGGGCTGAACCTCGCCACCTACGAGGGGATCGCCGCGGGCTACGTCGACGATCACGGCGAGCGGCGGAGCGTCTTCGCCGCCGGGCCGGGCGGCCGCTCGCGGCTGGTCGCGGCGCTCGTGGCGCGTCAAGCGGAGGAGGCAGGCCACCCCGATCCGGCGGTGCGCGGCATGCCGCTCGGCCTGCCCGCCCTCGGTCCGGAGGAGATCCAGCTCGTCGAGAGCTGGATCGCGCAGGGGCGCCCTCAGTAGCGCGCGGCGGCCTCGCGGCAGCGCGCGGTGGCCTCACGGCAGCGCGCGGCGGCCTCACGGCAGCGCGCGGCGGCCTCACGGCAGCGCGCGGTGGCCTCACGGCAGCGCGCGGCGGCCGTTAGGCCGGGGCGCGGCGGCGCGCGCTTGACGAGCGGCATCGGTCCGCGCACGGCGTGGCGGGGTCAACGCCACCGGGAGGGAAGCCTGCCGAGAGTCGCGGGGCTGAATTGAAATTCAAACCGAGGCTGCCGACAGGGCGGTGTCCTAATTAGGACAGACGGGTCCTTGGCCTCTTGACCGCGCGAACGCGTGCGGCCCGCGCAACCCCGCATCTGCTTTCCTCGGTCACACCTGACCTCACCACGCGATCTCGCCATCCGGCAGCCGTCCACGCGCCCCGCCAAGGCGTCCCGCTGCCTCTAGGACGGACCATGTCACACGGCGCGGCCGTTCCCCTTGACTGAGCATAAAAGCCCGCGTTTGACGCTGGATCTGCGCAGATGGCTCGGACAACCGCTGTCCTAGCTGCGCTGGAGACGCAGGAAACAAGGGTTATACTCACTTGCACAGGCAAAGCGCCCCGTCGCGGCTGGTACCCGCGACGGGGCTGCGGAACGCCGGATGGTTGGCCACCCGTCGCACTACGCACGACGATCATGGGCTCGCGTCCGGGGAGGTGCAAGGCCCATGGCGAACGTGCTCCCAGCGGAGCGGCGGCTAGAGGTGTTGGCCGCGCTCGTGAACGGCACCAGCATCCGAGCATCCGAGCGCATGACCGGCGTGCATCGGGACACGATCGGCCGCTTCGCGCAGGCGATGGGCGAGGGCTGCACGCGGCTCCATGACCGCATGGTGCGCGACCTGACCTGCCCGCTCGTAGACCTCGACGAACAGCACTCATGGTGCAGGAAGCGCCAGAACAAGGTGGACGCCGCGAAGGATGACGCGGCGGCCGTGGGCGAGCAGTGGACGTGGGCAGCCATCTGCCGGACCAGCAAGCTCATCATCGCCTGGCACGTCGGGAAGCGCGACCAGGAGAGCGCCGATGCTCTCGTCGAAGACGTGCGCGCGCGGCTCGTCGTCATGCCGCAGATCACCACCGACGGGCTCGCGCTGTACGCGCAACCCATCGCGGCGAACTTCGGGCCCGCCGTGCCGTACATGCAGACCGTCAAGAACTTCTCCTCGCGCCCCGGGAAGCCGGGCGTCTCGGAGAAGTACGCGGTGCCGCGCGGCGTCGACTTCATCCAGAAGCGCGCCGTGTTCGGCACGCCCGACCCGGCGAAGGCGACCAACTACGCGATCGAGCGGAGCAACCTCACCGCGCGGCAGTGGAACGCGCGGCTGCGGCGCCGCACCCTCGCCTTCAGCAAGAAGCGATCGCGGCACTGCGCCGCGATCGCGCTGCACTACGTCTACACGAACCTCTGCCGCATCCCGCGCAACATGCGGATCACCCCGGCGATGGCCGCGGGCGTCACGGACAGCGTGTGGACCCTGGAGATGCTCATGGACGCCGCGCTGGCCGAGCCCGCTGGCGAGAAGCCCGAGCCGAAGCCGCTCGCCATCCCGAAGCCAGAGGGGCCCACCAGGGAGCTCCCGGCCGGGCGCGGATGGCTTCGAATCGTCTCGGGTGGACCTGCCCCGTCGGCTCGCTTGTCGCCGCAGCCTCCGCCTATGGTACCGCCCCCGGCCAGCCATCCCCACGAGCCGGGACTACCAGCGCAGCCCGGCATGCTAACGCAGCCACCCATTGCGCCCCAAGCGCCGATGTGCCAGCTTGACCTTTTCTCTTGGCAGCCGAGGCCGCAGAAGCCGATCCAGCTATCGCTGTTTGGCGATCCGCCGGACCGCGCGGAGTAGCTGCGCTGCCGTTGTACCAGTGGCCATGCGTTGGCAGGGACGAGCTGAACGGATTCTCAGAATCCGGAACGGCTTCAGCCATCAGGCCCGCCGCCCGCTTCGCCACAGCGTAGTGGCCCGTTCCTTGCATGATCGCCTGGCGAGGCTGCGCCAGATCGAGCCATCCAAAGTGTGGCGGGCACAGGTCCGCCGCGTGCCGCTTCGACGGAAGCGCAAGGGGAACGAGCCGTAAGTTGTTGAAATTATTGAATTAAAGGGAACTTGACAGAAGTATATCCGGACACTACGGTTACCCATGGCGGGTAACGCCTAGGCGCGGCAGGCGCCAGGACCTGCGACGAGGATAGTTCTATGGTCGAGCGCTACAACTTTGCGTTCACTGTCAAGCCGGCCGAGGATGTGCCTGGGCAGTGGCTTGCGCATTGCCTCGACATCGATGTGATGACGCAGGGGAATTCGCTCCTGCACGCCGTCCGCATGCTCTTCGAGGCAGTGGTGATGGTTGCCATGGCAGACCGAGAAGTGGGGCAAGATCTGCGCGACCGTAAGCCGGCCCCCGAGGAGGATTGGGCGGCATTCTGGTCTGTTCTGACCGACGGAGAGCGGGTGGAAATGAGGCAGATGCTGGATAAGCCCGACACTAACGTGTTGTTTCTGGCCGGCAATCTACTCTTGGAATTCCGCGATAAGCACACGGAGCCGAAAGTCCCTGCCGCATGGGAGATCGAGGCATCGAGGCGTAGCAACCGAATCCACTGCCACGCTTGAGTCTCGCGCGTGCCCGCCCGTCTTCGCGACATAAAGCGCGTTTTCGAGGCTCTTGGAGTCTCGATCGAAGAGCCTAGCACGGGCTCTCATTACAAAGCCATTCTGGGTAGTATCACTTACACGATACCTGCGCACAACGGCCTCAAGACCGAGATTTCGGATGTGTACATTCGCAGTGCATGCCGGAATCTCGGCTTGGATTACGAAGCTGTGAAGAAGGCTTTGTAGCCAAGGCCCCCGCAAGGTGCATCGCACCTCGATCTGCGCCGGCGGATCTACCCTCCGCCCTCGGCCATCTGCGCCATGACGGCGATCTCGCGCAGCACCTCGCCCGGGTACGCCTACTTCCGGCGCACGTGCGCGGCGTCCAGCGCGTCGAGCACCTTCAGCGCGCCGATCGCCTGCTGGAAGTGCTCCCACGCGCGCGGCTTGCGCTTGCGGGAACGGGCGGATCGGACGCCGAGGTCGAGCACGGCGCGCCACAGCGCCCGCGGGTTCCACGGTCGGACGCCGGGGAGCCCGTCCAGCAGGCCGCTCGCTTCGGCGATGCTGGACAGGTCGTCCCGGGTGAGGCGGGGCGCCCGGTCGATGCGTCGCTTCATCGTCGCCACCTCCGGAGCTTCAGCGCCAGGGCTTCGCGGGCGATGCGGAGCCGGGACGCCGCGGTGTTGCGGTTCATCCCGTGCCGCGCGGCGTACGCGCCGAGGGACTCCGGGTCGTCTACGGCGAGCAGGATCCGGAGCTGCCACGGCTTGAGCTGCCAGAGGGCTTCCAGCACCTCGCGCGCTTCAAGCTGCCCCTCGAAGCTCGGCCGCGCCAGCTCGCGCATAAGCCCCAGCGGCTCGGGGTGGATGACCTCATGACGGACGCTCGCCCGCTCGCGGTAGTGCGAGGCTGTGCGCCAGCAGATTGCATGCACCCACTTGCAGAGCGCCTGCCGTGGGTCGATCGCCGGGTCCGGCCGGTACATGCCGCGCCGCACGGAGAGCCACGCGCCGAGCAGCACCTGCTGCGCGACATCGGGCCGGTCGCGCCGCGGCACGCCGCAGGCGATGAGGGTCGCCAGGATGAGCCCCCGCTCGGCTGCGATCGTCTCGAAGGCCGGGTAGCTCGGGGGATGCGTCGCGGCAGGCGGGCGGCGAGCCCCCTTCCGCGGGCGCTTCACCCGCTCCTCCCGCACGTCGGACAGCGGTCAGCGGCGACCGGACGGCCAAGGATCTGGTCGAGGCTCACTCCGGCGGCCTTCGCGGCGCGCAGGGCCATCGCGTGCGAGCCGCCGTTGCCGCTCGCGAGCTGCTGGAGCGTCCCGGCGCTGACGCCCATCACCTCGGCCAAGCAGGCCCAGGTGCCGTACAGCGCGCGCAGGTTGCGGATGGCGGCGCGGAGCCGCATGCGCTCCACGTCGGTCAGGGAGAGGGATCGGCTTCGGTGGTACGGGCGGCGCGCGGGCGCACGTCCGCCTTGCCCTCCATCGGGAGGGATCAGGTACAACTGCATCGTCGGACCTCGTGGTGCGGGGTTCGGCCACGCAGCCCGGACGGTTGGCCCCGTCGCGGGCTGCACTACTTCCGGCCGAGCCTAACCGCTCACGCGAGACCCGGAGTCAAACTAGGACAAGGATCCTCAAATTAGGACACCACCGCCGACAGCCTCCGGGCTGAATTGAAATTCAAACCCCGGGCTGCCGACGGCCTCCGGGCTGAATTGAAATTCAAACCCCAGGCTGCCGGCAGCCTCCGGGCTGAACCGAAATTCAAACCCGAGGCTGCAGGCATCTGTGACACCGAACAATTCCTGCACCACTGTAGCATCGGATGGTCTTCAGCGCTCCGGTTGTCCGGATGCCAGGGGGCGGGTGCGCTGTCCCGAGCGCTGCGTGCCCCACGACGGCGGCGTACCGCCCGCTGGACGCGGTGAGGCAAGAGGGCCGCAACGCGGAGGTGCTGGTCGGCGACGCGACCCATGCTTCAGACGCAGCGAGGAGTGCCTCGCCCAGGGCAACCCGACGACCCGACCCATGTTTCAGGCGCAGCGAGGAGCGCCTCGCCCAGCGCATTCCGGCCCATGCTTCGGGCGCAGCGAGGAGCGCCTCGCCCAGCGCAATCTGTGATCGCGGCGCAAGCGCCCCCGGAATTCCTGGGTGGAGCCTCACCGCCGGCGCGTAGCGCCCGCGGGGCCGACCCCATGACGCCCACCCCGCACGACGCCCTCTTCAAGGCCACCTTCAGCCAGCCGGAGCACGCGGCCGCGGCGCTCCGCCAGGTGCTGCCACCGGCCCTGGCCGCCCGCATCCAGTTCGGGTCGCTCTCGCTGCTGCCCGGCAGCTTCATCGACGAGAAGCTCGCCGCGAGCCACAGCGACCTGCTCTTCTCCGCGAGCATCGAGTCCGCGAGGCGCGAGCAAGCATCGATATTGCTCTACCTGCTCTTCGAGCACCAGAGCACCACGCACCCGCTCATGGCCTTCCGTCTGCTCGAGTACATGGTGCGGATCTGGCAGAGCCATCTGCAGCGCCACCCGAAGGCCACGCGCCTGCCAGCGATCTTGCCCGTGGTCCTGCACCACAGCGACACCGGCTGGACCGCGGCGGTGGCCTTCCAGGACCTGATCGACTTGCCGCCGGAAACCTTGGCGCTCATGGCCGAGTACGTCCCGCGCTTCCGGTTCGTGCTGGACGACATCAGCGCGGAGACCGACGACGCGCTCCGGGCGCGGGCCATGACCGCGCTGGGGCGGCTCGTGCTCTGGTGCCTGCGGCACGCCCGTCACCCCGAGGACCTGGTGGCGCGCCTGTCCGCATGGACCGAGGTGGTCCGGGAGGTGCGTCTCGCCCCCGGCGGTGGGGCTGCGCTCTCGCGCGTGTGGCGGTATATCTTGAACATCGCCGACCCGGCCCGGCCCAGGGAGCTGCTCGAGCGGCTGCTCCTCTCGGCTGGGCCGGAGGCGAAGGAGGAGATCGTGACCATCGCAGATTACCTTCGCGAGCAGGGCCGCCTGGCGGGCGAGCGCGAGGGCCGCCTGGCGGGCGAGCGCGAGGGCCGCCTGGCGGGCGAGCGCGAGGGCCGCCTGGCGGGCGAGCGCGAGGGGCAACGGAGCACGTTGCTCAAGCTGCTCCGGCTGCGCTTCGGCGAGCTCCCGGCTCCGGTCGTGGCGCGCGTCCGCGCCGCCGACGCCGCGCGGCTCGAACGCTGGACCGAGCGCGTCCTCTCCTCGCCCACCCTCGACGACGTCCTGCTCGAGCGCTGAAGTCGCCCTCCGCCCCGGTGGCCGAGGCCCTCCGCCCCGGCGGCGGAGCACCTTGAGCCGCGCTCCCTGCGCAATCTGTGATCGCGGCGCAAGCGCCCCCGGAATTCCTGGGTGGAGCCTCACCGCCGGCGCGTAGCGCCCGCGGGGCCGACCCCATGACGCCCACCCCGCACGACGCCCTCTTCAAGGCCACCTTCAGCCAGCCGGAGCACGCGGCCGCGGCGCTCCGCCAGGTGCTGCCACCGGCCCTGGCCGCCCGCATCCAGTTCGGGTCGCTCTCGCTGCTGCCCGGCAGCTTCATCGACGAGAAGCTCGCCGCGAGCCACAGCGACCTGCTCTTCTCCGCGAGCATCGAGCCCGCGAGGCGCGAGCAAGCATCGATATTGCTCTACCTGCTCTTCGAGCACCAGAGCACCACGCACCCGCTCATGGCCTTCCGTCTGCTCGAGTACATGGTGCGGATCTGGCAGAGCCATCTGCAGCGCCACCCGAAGGCCACGCGCCTGCCAGCGATCTTGCCCGTGGTCCTGCACCACAGCGACACCGGCTGGACCGCGGCGGTGGCCTTCCAGGATCTGATCGACTTGCCGCCCGAAACGCTGGCGCTCATCGCCGAGTACGTGCCGCGCTTCCGGTTCGTGCTGGACGACATCAGCGCGGAGACGGACGACGCGCTCCGGGCGCGGGCCATGACCGCGCTGGGGCGGCTCGTGCTCTGGTGCCTGCGGCACGCCCGTCACCCCGAGGACCTGGTGGCGCGCCTGTCCGCATGGACCGAGGTGGTCCGGGAGGTGCGTCTCGCCCCCGGCGGTGGGGCTGCGCTCTCGCGCGTGTGGCGGTATATCTTGAACATCGCCGACCCGGCCCGGCCCAGGGAGCTGCTCGAGCGGCTGCTCCTCTCGGCTGGGCCGGAGGCGAAGGAGGAGATCGTGACCATCGCAGATTACCTTCGCGAGCAGGGCCGCCTGGCAGGCGAGCGCGAGGGCCGGCTCGAAGGGCAGCGGAGCACGTTGCTCAAGCTGCTTCGGCTGCGCTTCGACGAGCTCCCGGCACAGGTCGTGGCGCGCGTCCGCGCCGCCGACGCCGCGCGGCTCGAACGCTGGACCGAGCGCGTCCTCTCCTCGCCCACCCTCGACGACGTCCTGCTCGAGCGCTGAGCGGGGCGGCTCGGCTGTACCCCTGGAGCAACCAACGGATTGAAAGGCGAAGAGGGCGCGAGAATTCAACCCCAAGGCGCGAAGGCGCAAGGAGAAGATCTCTTTCTTGCGCCTTTGCGTTGATCGCCGGCTTCCAAGCGGTTCGGTGTTCTAGCAAGCAGCCGGTCGAGGTCTCTCTCATCGAGATCGCCTGTTCTCCGTCTCTCTCCCTGGCGAGAACTGGAATCGGTACAGTGATGCGTTCGCGCGCTCTGCTCACGCGGCGCCGGCTCGCGCCTCGCATCGCCATCTCTTGAAATCGCCACTGTTTCCGGCGACCGTTCGTCATCGACCGGTTTCTCTGGCGGGGCTGCTCCGCGGGGGCGATTTGGCGGCTGTCCGCCCGTGGCAGCGCGCGGTTACCGACACGCCCTAACAGGATGGAGATGTCTTGCGGCTCGATCCCGTCCTTCGAGGATCGAGCTCAAGGTGTTTTTCGCTGACATTGCGCCGATGCCAACGCTCGAGCACGTTGACGAGGGCCGCGCGGACCCAGCCCAACGCTGCCCCGAGGCCAGGCGAAGGCTCGTCGCACAGCGTCGGTGCGACCGGGAGCCGCAGCCGGTCCTGAATGATCTCCTGAGCGCGGCGAATGGATCGTGGATCCCGGCGGTCGAACCAGATGGCTTCGCCAAACGACTCGTCCGCCTCGGGACCTTGGTCCTCCGCGGGCCCGAGGTACAGGGTCACGGTGTGTCGTCCCAGTGTGGCAGGTGGATCGATCAGCATGCTCCTAGGAAACAGCGTGAGCCGCGCTCGTGACAGCTCGGTGGCGCCAGCGAAGACTCTCAGTTACAGCGCGACGCTCACCCCGCAGGCTGTGGCCCAGGTGCTGCCACCGGCCCTGGCCGCCCGCATCCAGTTCGGGTCGCTCTCGCTGTTGCCCGGCAGCTTCATCGACGAGAAGCTCGCCGCGAGCCACAGCGACCTGCTCTTCTCCGCGAACATCGAGCCCGCGAGGCGCGAGCAAGCGTCGATATTGCTCTACCTGCTCTTCGAGCACCAGAGCACGACGCACCCGCTCATGGCCTTCCGCCTGCTCGAGTACATGGTGCGGATCTGGCAAAGCCACCTGCAGCGCCACCCGAAGGCCACCCGCCTCCCGGCGATCTTGCCCGTGGTCCTGCACCACAGCGACACCGGCTGGACCGCGGCGGTGGCCTTCCAGGACCTGATCGACTTGCCGCCGGAAACGCTACCAGCGGTTCATCGCCGAGAACCCTGACTTCGTCGCGCTCACGCGACAGCGGGCGACGAGCTACTGGAACTGCTACCATCGCAGCCTCTGGCCCCGCAAGGACGACTACCCATCGCTTCAGCTGCTCAACGAATGCGTGGCCAGGCGAGCCACCGTATGAGATGAGCGCGCTTGGCGTGGTTGGACCGGCGCCGCCCCCTTGACGCGGAGCTCAGCCCGCGTGCGCCATCCCGCGCGCGCCGCCTTCAGCCTTGTCTCGCTGCGTCATGGCACCCGCTGGCCGGCCCCTTGGCCGGCCACGGCCGCCCCCCGGACCTGATGGCTTGATGCGGCATCCCCGCGATGCGCGACGTTTCGCGCCGAGCGAGGGTGCCGTGGACCGGGTACGCCCCGTGCTTGGGCGCGGCCGCAAGCCGCCAGCGAGCGCAGGTCGAGCTCATCGCGAGGCCAGCGCGCGCGTTCGACCGCGCCAGCAGCCGCCTCGTCGACGGCGCAGCCATGAGGAGAGTGCTTTTATATGGACAGCTCTACGAGACGAAGCCCACGATGGCCCCTCGCGGCGGCCTGGTCGTGGACGCTCACCCCCCTGATCGCGCTGCTGGGCTGTGGCAATCCATTCGACGCGAAGTCGTGCGCGCCCGGTGCCGTGGCGGGCGTGGACGAGGGGTGCGCGCCGAGGCCGTGCGGCCCGGGGGAGATCCCCCTCGAGGCGGGCGTGTGCCAGCCCGCAGGGCTGCCGCCGGACATGTCGTGCCCGCCGGGCCAGCTCGCGCTGGACGGCCAGTGCCACCCCGCAGGGCTGCCGCCGGAGGCGTGCGGAGAGGGCGCCGAGGGCCACCGTCGTTGCGCGGAGATCCTCCCCGCGACGATGTGTCCGGAAGGAAAGATGGCCATTCCCAAAGAACGCGCGTGTCGCGAGGTCGCCTCCTGCGGCGATGGACCTTGGGGCGAGATCCCGGTCGAGACCACTACCCAGTTCGTCGACGGGGCCTACGAAGGCGACGACAGCGACGGGACGGCGACGAGGCCGTGGACGACGATCCAGCGGGCGATCGACGAGGCGCAGGACGGGGCCATCGTCGCGGTCGCCACGGGGTCGTACACCGAAGACGTCGTGATCAGGGACAAGGCGGTGCGCCTGTGGGGACGATGCCCCGGGCGTGTGACGATCCACGGGACGGGGCAGCGACCCGCCGCCGTTCAGGTGCTCAGGAAAGTCGCGAGCAGGACCGAGATCCGGAGCCTCGCCGTGACCGGGACCGGCAAAGGTCTGTCCGTGGGAGGCGCGCGCGACGTCACCATCGAGCAGGTATGGGTGCATGGGTCGAGCGAGCTGGGGGTCGAGGTACGCGGCGAGCCTGGATCGACCAGCGCGCTGCTGAAAGGCTCCCTCGTCGAGCAGAACCACGACACGGGCGTGCTCGTCCAGGGGTCGGAAGCGACGCTCGAAGGCACGGTCATCCGCGCCACCAGGCCCGGCGCGGAAGGGAGAGGACGCGGCATCGAGATCGAGAGCGATCCCGACACAGGCACACACGCAAACGTGAGCGTGCGCGCCAGCGTCATCGAGCAGAACCAGGATTACGGCATGTTCATCTCTGGCTCGGATGCGAGCATCGAGGACAGCGTGGTCCGTGGCACCCAGCCCGGCGCCGACCGGACAGCAGGACGGGGCATCGAGGTCCAGGGGTGGCCCGGCACAGGCGCGCGTGCCAGCTTGACCGTCCACGCCAGCGTCATCGAGCAGAACCATGAGGCGGGCGTGTTCGTCTCCGGCGCGGACGCGACGATCAAGGCCAGCGTCGTCCGCAACACCGAGCCCGGCTCGGACGGGATGGCAGGACGGGGCATCGAGGCCCAGGGGCGGCCCGAGACAGGCGAGCGCGCCAGCCTGACCGTCCACGCCAGCGTCGTCGAGCAGAACCAGGAGGTGGGCGTGCTCGTCTCCGGCGCCGACGCGACGATCGAGGCCAGCGTCGTCCGCGGCACCCGGCCCAACTCGAAGGATGAATTCGGACGGGGCCTCGGGATCCAGTATGACCGTGATACGGGCCCCGCGCGCGCGACCGTGCGCGCCAGCGTCATCGAGCAGAACCTCGAGGCGGGCGTGTTCGTCGCCGGAGCCGAAGCGATGATCGAGGACAGCGTGATCCGCTACACCAGGCCCGGCTCGGCGGGCGCATCCGGACGGGGCATCGAGGTCAGGCCTGAGAGCCACGAGCGCGGAAGCTTGATCGTCCGCTCGTGCCTCCTCGAGCAGAACCACGGGGAGGGCGTGTTCGTCGCCGGAGCCGAAGCGACGATCGAGGCCAGCGTCGTCCGCGACACCCAGCCCGGCCCGGATGGGATGGGAGGGAGGGGAATCAATGCGCAAAGCGTGCCCGGCACGGGCGAGCGCGCGGACGTGACCGTCCGCGCCAGCCTCATCGAGAGGAACCATGAGCTGGGCGTGTACGTCTCTGGTTCCGACGCGACGCTCGAGGCCAGCGTGGTCCGCGACACCCGGCCCAGACCGGACGGGAGGGGGGGAGCTGGTATCGGTGTTCGGGGTGAGCCCCGCGCAGACGGGCGCTCGAGCGTGACCGTCCGCGACTGCCTCGTCGAGCGGAACCACGAGAGCGGCGTGCTCGTCTCCGGCTCCAGCGCGACGATCGAGGGCAGCGTGGTCCGCGGCACCCGGCCCAGCCGTGATGGGACGGGAGGACGGGGCATCAGCGCTCAGGACGAGCTCGGAACGGGCGAGCGCGCCAGCGTGACCGTCCGCGACTGCCTCATCGAGGAGAATCACGAGGCGGGCGTGTTCGCCATTGCCTCGGACGCGACGCTCGAGGCCACGGTCGTGCGCGCGACGAGGACGCGTGACGATCACAAATTCGGAGACGGAATCGTCGTCGAGGAGGGCGGCACGGCCACCCTCCTCGACACCACCATCACCGGCAATGACGGTGCCGGGGTCGCCAACTTCGCCTCGACGGTCTCGTTCTTCGACGCCACCCTCACCTGCAACGCGGTCCCCCTCCACGGCGAGCGCATCGCAAACGTCCCCGCTTCGTTCCATCGCAGCGGCCGCTGGCTGTGCAGCCGCCGCGGCGCCGAGGACTGCACCGAAACCGACGAGCACTGTCGCGTGACCTCCTTCGGCGTCGAGCCCCCACCCCGCATCGCCGAGCCCCCGAGCCCGGGGGAGCCGCTCCCCCCGCTACCTCTCCCTTCGTCGGAGTAGCCTGACCCGAGGGCAAGGCGCGCGCGCCGCCATCTCCCGCGCAGCACCCCCCGGCGCCGCAACCGCCGCGCTCACGGACGCGGCGCGCTGGGCGCCTGGGGGATCGAGGCGCTGCGCTCGGAGACGGTCTGCGGCGCCTCGCCTCCGGGCCGAGCCTCTCCCGCCGCGACGTTCTGCTGCACGGGAGGCGTGTCCCGGTCATCCGTGACGAGGCGCTGGATACTGCCTCCCGCAGGGCCGTCGATCAGCAGGCTTTGCCGCGCATTGCCGCTCAGGATCAGATCTTCGACCGTCACGTCGGAGCCGCCCATCCAGTCGACGCCGTCCCCCACGGTGTCGGTCGCCGGCTCATTGTCCTTGTCGAAGACGGGCATACTTTCCATCGCGGTCTCCAGGACCGCCGACTTGCACAGGATGATGCCCCGCGACGCGCCCGTGAGGCCGATGCCGACGCCGAAGTTGCCGTCCAGCCTCGCCTTGTGCAGCGCGACGCAGAGCTCCCCGCCAGCGTGGCAGTCCGCGACGGCCGGCTGGACGTCCTGGATCCACAGCCCCCGCGTGTTCCGGCTGATCTCGATGGATTCCTCGTCCGCATGATCCCCCAGGATGGCCGCCGAGTGGTCGACCAGGACGCCGAACGACATGCTGTTGATGACCCGCACCCTCCTGGCGCTCTTGATGTTCGAGCACTCCGCCGCCGAGATGCCGCCCCCGAAGCCGCCCAGCTCGAAGGTGTCGCCCTCGATCGTGTTCATCACGTCCACGTCTTCCAGCTCGGCGATGGCCCCGCGCAGCGAGATGCCGATGACGTGGTTCCGGCGGATGACGCTGCTCCTCACCACGAGCGAAGGACGGCCCGCGCAGGCGCAGGTCTCCTGGTTCTCGCAAAGCGGCCCCTCGATCACGATCCCGCCGCGCTGCGCGCCCGTGACGACGCTCCGCTCCAGGGTCACGTCGGAGTCGACGGCGAGGACGCCAGCATCCCCCGAGCCGGCGATCTCGGAGTCCACGAGGGTGATCGACGAGCCTTCGCGGACATCGACGCCGCGGCGCTCATCGCCCTTCTCCCCGACGATGCGGACCGACTCGATGCGCACGCCGGTCGCCCCGGTCGCGCGCACGCCCCCTCGTCCGACCCTGAGGCCGCGCACGACGGCGCCGTGGCCTGCCCCGAGCGTGATGCCCTCGATCTCCACCGCGTCCGCCGAGCGCCCGAAGAGGCGCACGCCGCCGGCGACCTCGCCGACCACGCCGTACCGGCCCTCTCGCAGCGCGATGCAGGCGCCGCTCGAGGCGCTCCGAACCGCGGACTCGAGCTCCTCGTCGTTCGCGACCTCGACCACCGACGCGCACTCGAGCTCTCTGGCGCACCCCTCGCCGCTGCAGACGTCCCCGGCCGGGACACCCACGCAGATCCCCCGGATCCGGTCCTCGTCGGAGCACGTCGCGGGCGCAGGCTCGTCACCGTCGCACCCGGCGGCAATCGCGCACGCCGCGCCGCCCAGGATCATGACCGAGGACCAGGTCCAGAACCGATTCATCATGCTCTTCCCTCCAAGAATCGCCGCGAACCCTAGCGCGCAGGCGCGCGGCGCGAGCATGCAAAAACGGGAGCACCGGCGGCTCCCGGCCTGGAGATGCAGCGCGACGCCGTGACGACACGGCCGCAGCGCCGCATTCTACGGCTTTCAGCGGATCCGGAGCGCGCGCGCCCCGCGCTTGCCGCGTCGAGGACGAGAGCAACCCCGGTGCCCCGTCGCGCCGTCGCCCATCGATGGCCGGCCAGCGTGCCGGCCATCGACCGGCCAAGCGGCAACATGTCGATCGACGCGAAGAAGATCTATCGCGTCATCCGGTCCTCGCGGCGACAACGCAATGCGACGGAGGCGACCCGGCGGACACGTCGCTTCCCGCGGGCAGGACGACGCGCGGGTGAGGCGTCCGCGCGCGGGTCGCCCCCTTCTCACCGCATCCCGCAGCCGGTACCCTCGCGCGCCATGACGCTGGAGGACCCCTTCGGCTGGGTGGGCGCGACGCTCGACGACCGGTTCGACGTCGAGGCGGTCGTCGGCGAGGGCGGGTTCGGCGTCGTCTACCGCGGCGTGCACCTCGGGCTCGACGTCCCTGTCGCGATCAAGTGCCTTCAGATGCGGCCCGGGTTGGCCTCCTCGGGGCGAGACGGCTTCCTCGCGACGCTCCGGGCCGAAGGCAGGCTCCTCCACCAGCTCTCGCGGCAGACAGCCAGCATCGTCCAGGCCCTCGACATCGGCGCGGCCACCTCTCCGCGCGGCGTCTGGACACCCTACCTCGTCATGGAGTGGCTCGAGGGTGAGACGCTCGCCGCCGCGCTCTCGGCCCGCCGCGCCTCGGGGCTCGGGCCCATGGGCCTCGACGAGGCGATATCGCTCCTCTCCCCGGCCGCCGCGGCGCTCGCCGTCGCCCACGAGAACCACGTGTCGCACCGGGACCTGAAGCCAGGCAATCTGTTCTGCGTACGCCTGCGCGGCGGCGCCGGGATCAAGGTGCTCGACTTCGGGATTGCCAAGGTCTTCGAGGAGACAACGCCGTTCGCGGCCGCCCGCACCGGGACGACCGGGAGCCAGCGCGCGTTCACCCCCGTCTACGCTGCCCCGGAGCAGTTCGTCCGCGAGTACGGCGCCACCGGGCCATGGACCGACGTCTTCGCCATGGCGCTCATCCTCATCGAGGTCGCGTCGGGCCAGCGCGTGCTCCGGGGCGACTCCCTCCTCGCGCTCCTGATGTCCGCGACCGAGGCGTGGCGGCGTCCGGACCTGCTCTCCGGCGTCGCCCCGGAGCCCTCCGGCGTGGCCTCCGTCCTCCGCCGCGCCCTGACGGTCGAGCCCAGCGCCCGTTACCGCAACGTGAAGGAGCTCTGGTCGAGCCTGCTCAGGGCGCGCTCCAGCCCGGCGGAGGCGTCGCTCGTCACGACGGGCCGCGAGATCGATCAGGGCGCTTGCCTCTCCGCGACAGCCGCTCTCCCCGAAGGCAGGCGCGCCACAGGCCCCGCGGACGCGGCGCGGCGCTCGACGCCGCCGAGGTCCGCGCCGGCCTCGCTCCCCCCGTCGGGGGAGAACCGGATCTGCACGGTCCTGTGCGTCGACCTCTCCAGCCTCGCCGCGCGCTCCTCGCACCTCGACGACGAGGAGATCGCCGAGCTCACCGATCGCAGCCGCGCGCTCCTCGCCAGGGAGATCGAGCGCATGGGGGGCGCGCTCACCCGCTCCGGCGACGAGCGCGTGATCGCCGTCTTCGGCGTCCCGCGCGCGACCGACCACGACGCGGAGCGCGCCGTCGTCGCCGCGCTCCGCATGGCCGCCGTGCGCGTGAGCCCCACGCCCGGGCGCTCCGCGGGCCCCGCGCTCCTCGCGGCGTCGTTCGGGATCGCCACCGGGCGGGTGTTCGCGCGGACGAGCGGCGATCCGCAGCGCCCGGAGCTGCTCGTGACCGGGGGGGCCGTGCGGGCCGCGGCCGCGCTGCAGGCGGCCGCGCCCGCCGGGACCATCGCCGTCACGCGCGACACGTACCGGCAGGTCGCGGGCCGGTTCAGCGTGGTGCCGCTCCACGCCGTCGCGATCCCCGGCCGGACCGAGCCGCTCTCCTGCTACCGGATCACGGGCGTGATCCACGACCACGTCGCGTTCGCCCGGACCGACTTCCTCGGCCTCGCGACGAAGCTCGTGGGGCGGGGCGCCGAGATCCAGCGCCTGCTCGACGCGCTCGAGACGGTGCTCGCCGGGGGGCGGGCCCAGCTCCTCTCGCTCGTCGGTCCGCCCGGCGCCGGGCGGAGCCGGCTGCTCGCGGAGCTCCTCGCGAGCCTCGCCGCCCGGCCGCGCGAGGCCCTGGTGCTGACCGCGCAGTGCTCGCCGCTCACCGCCGACATGACCTACAGCCTCGCTTCGGCGCTCCTCCGCCAGCGCTTCCGGATCCGCCCGCGCGACGGTCAGCGCGGGATCCGCCGCAAGCTGCGCCTCGGCCTGCGCTGGCTCCGCGCGCGCCGCGAGGGCCACGCGCCGCCTCCGGAGGACGAGCGCTGGGCGGGCCACGCGACCGGAGAGGAGCTCGACGCCGCGGACATCGACGCCGCGCTGGCCCAGGTCGAGGGGCTCCTCGGCGGGACGGCCGGGACGAGCGCCGCCTTCGACTCGCTCGGGCCCGAGGAGTCGGGGGCGCTCGTGAAGCAGCGCATCGCCGCCGCCCTGACGCGCCTCGCCCGCCTCGCCGCGCGGCATCTGCCGATCGTGGTGCTGTGCGACGATCTCCAGTGGGCCGACGACGCCAGCCTCGACCTGCTGGAGAGCCTCGTCCAGGGCGCGGCGGACCTGCCGCTCCTGCTCGTGTGCAGCGCGCGGGCCGAGCTGCTCGAGCGGCGCCCCGGCTTCGGCCTCGACGCCGAGGTGCACCACCGCCAGGAGGTCGCGCCGCTCGCGCGCCGTCACATCGAGGACATGATCCGGGACTGGCTCCGCCGCGTGCCGGACCTGTCCGCGGACGTCGTGCGGACGCTCGCCGAGCGCGCCGAGGGGAGCCCGCTCATCGTCGACGAGCTGCTCCACCTGCTCGTGGACGCCGGCGCCATCGAGGCGCGGGGGGACGAGGCGTGGGCGCTGCGCGAGGAGCGGCTCGGGGCGCTGCGGCTGCCGTCGACGATCCAGGGGATCGTGCAGGCGCGGCTCGACCGGCTCGAGCCCGACGTCCGCGAGGTGCTCCTCTCCGCGGCGGTCGTCGGGCGGACGTTCTGGCAGGGGGCCGTGGAGCACCTGCGGCGGGCGAGCGCGACGGACATCACGGGCGCCTCGGTGGAGGCGACGCTCGCCACGCTGCGGCAGCGGCGGCTCGTCCGCCTGCGCGAGCCGTCGTCGCTGGAGGGCGAGCGCGAGCTGGCGTTCGCCGACGCGGCGACCCACGAGGTGGCGTACGAGATGCTGAGCGCGAAGCTCCGCCGCGCGCTGCACCTCGAGGCGGCCGGGTGGCTCGAGCGGCGGGCGGAGACGGGGGTCGCGGCGGCGCTCCTGGCCGTGCAGTACGAGCGGGCGGACGACGCGGCGCGCGCGGCCTCGGCCTATGCGCGGGCGGGGGCGCGCGCCATGGCCTTCGGCGAGAACGCGGAGGCGATCCGCCACCTGGAGCGGGCGCGCGTCCTGCAGGACCGGGCCGAGGAGGTCGGCGGCGGAGAGCCCGGCGACGACGACGCGGAGGAGCGGCGGAGCGCCGCCGCCCGGGAGCGGCTGCGCGTGCGGTTCGACCTCGGCGACGCGCTGCGCCGCGTCGGCCGGCTCGACGACGCCGCGCGCGTGTACGAGGAGGCGCGCGCGCTGCTCCGCGGGGTGGAGCGCCGCGCGGGGGCGGGCGGCGGTCGGACCGAGGCGCTCGCCTGGGACGGGCGCATCGACGCGCGGCTCGCGCTGATCGCGAAGGTGCGCGGCGCGCTGCCGGAGGCGCGGGCCCTCGCCGAGCGGGCGATCGCGTGCGCGACGGAGGCCGGGGAGGTCCGCGAGACGCCGGCGATGTACGCGCTGCTCACGTACCTCCACCGCCGCGAGGGGCGGCGCGACGAGGGCTGGCAGGCCGCCCGGACGGGGCTCCGGATCTGCCGGACGATACGGCGGCGCGACGAGCGCTGGCGGGAGGACATCGCGACGATCTTGCTCGGCGTGGCGCTCGCGCTGGCCGCGCGGGGCCGGACGGTCAGCGCGGAGCGGACGTACCGCCAGGTCACGCGCCTGGTCTCGGACGCCTCGCACCCCCACCTCGTCGCCCTCGCGCTGAACGGGGTCGCGGCGATGCGGCTCCGCGCGGGGGATCTCCCGGGGGCGCGCGAGACGTTCCTGCGGGCGATCCGGCTCAAGGAGCGCTCGGGCGATCTGCACCAGATCGCGATCGGGTACAGCAACCTGGCCGAGACCGAGCTCGCCATGAGGGAGATCGCGGCGGCGCGCGACCACGCCCGGCGCGCGGTGCGGCTCGGGGAGCAGAGCCGCGCCGGCTCGGACCTGGCGGAGATGTACCGGAACCTGGCCGAGGCGGAGCTCGGGAGCGGCGATCTCGGCGCGGCGCTCGCGGCGGGGAGGAGGGCGCTCTCGATCGCGGAGACGCGCGGGCAGGTCTACCTCGGCGACGTCGCGGAGACGCTGGCGCGGACGATCGCGCGGGCGGCGCCGTCGGCGGACGCGGCGCTGCGCGGGGCGGCCGCGGGCGCGGCGGCGGCGCTCGAGGCCTCGCTCCGGGCGCACTTCCGCGGGGGCGAGCTCCGGCAGCGGGCCGAGGCGTGCCGCGCGCTGCTCGCGGGCGCCGTGGTCCACGATGGGCTGGCGGCGGCCGGGTGCGCGGTGGGGACCTAGATCGTCCTCGGCCGCCTGGCTCGGTCCGGTTCTGTTCGGCGCTCTGCGGCCCGACGTCGATCCGCACCTCATCTCCCGGGCAAGCCGGCGGGCATCACGGCGCCCAGGCCTGATCGTCCGTGTTGATGAACCGCACATCGCGCGACGCGCACTCCGCCTCATCAGGAGGCTCCCACAGGTCGCTCGCCATGTCGAAGATGTCGGGCGGCACCACCATCGAGAACGTCGCCCCCTTCGCGCGGTTCCGCTGCTCCACGCGCTCCCGGCGCAGATCGCGAGAGGCGTCCAGCACATGAATCGTCAGGTCATGGCCGGCGCCGGCCATGCGCCGGTAGAACCGCTCGCGGTCGCGCCGCTGGATCAGGCCGATCTCGAGGACCACGTCCGTGCCCGCGTCCATCGTCCTGGTCGCCACCTTCCAGATCTGTTCGATGCAGCGCCCGGTCCGCTCGACATACCATGAGATGACGCCAGAATCCGGCCTGTCCGGGCTGAAGAGCGTCGCCATCCACTCGTCCAGGTTGAGGTGGACCGCCGCGTGCTCCCGGACGAGCTGATGCGCAAATGTCGATTTTCCTGCCCCGACCGGGCCGATGATCAGATGAAGGCGCGCCATGCACCGAGGCTGCCCGTCGGCCCTCGGGAGGTCAATACCCGCTCCACCACCGCCAACGCAGAGCGGTCACCCATGCGGTCGTGATCGTGGTCGTGGACGTGAACGTGGTCGTGGACGTGAACGTGGTCGTGGACGTGAACGTGAACGTGGTCGTGGACGTGGTCGTCAACGGATCGATCGTGAACGTGAACGTCCCCCGGAACTCGCCTCTCCCATTTCCCACGATTCACATCGGCCAGCGCCCTCTCCAGCAACCCTCGACCCCTGGCGGGCCTCAGGGCTTGCCCTTGGGTCCGCCCCCCTTCGCGCCGCCGCCGCCCTTCGCATGGACATGCACCTTGTCGCCCCCGCCATGGCCCTTGTCGTGGACCATCACCTTCACCTTGTCGCCCCCGCCATGGCCCTTGTCGTGGACCATCACCTTCACCTTGTCGCCCCCGCCATGGCCCTTGTCGTGGACCATCACCTTCACCTTGTCGCCCCCGCCATGGCCCTTGTCGTGGACCATCACCTTCACCTTGTCGCCCCCGCCATGGCCCCTGCCGTGGATCCTCACGTCCGCGTCGGCGCGCGCCCCCGCATGCACGCGGACCTCGGGCCCGTCCGCAAAGCCCTTCACGAGGATCTTCACCCGCGGCGCCCGCGCGGGCGTCGCGATCACGCGCACGCCGGGCCGGTGGCCCCAGAGCGCCACGCGCGTCGTGCCGCGGTATCCGAGCGCGACGGTCAGCTTCAGCGGATTCACCGCCGCCGCGAGCTTGCCCACGAAATAGAACCCCGCGGAGGCCGGCGCGAGCACCAGCGTCTCCGGTCGCTCGGCGACGAGGGCCAGCTTGACGGTCCGCCCCTCGATCGAGACCGGCCTGAGGTCGGCGTCGAGCACGTAGACGCGCACCTCCCCCGTGGCCTCGTCGGCCACCATCTCGAGCCGGTCCTCGCCGACCACCTGAATGGAGCCGCCGTGAGGGCCCACCGTGACCTCGGGCAGCTGGATCTCCGCGCTCGCCCTGGCGCTCGCCACGAGCTCGGCCGTGCCGCCCGCGGGCACGTGCAGCACGCCGCTCCACGGCTTCCCCGAGATCGTGAGCGTGTAATCGACCTCCGTCAGATCCGCCTCGAGCTTCGGCCCCGCCCCGACCAGGAGCCCCGTCCTCGCGTCGACCGCGAGCGGGATCGTCCTCGCCTCTCCGGACGGCAGCTTCCAGACGAGCGTGCCGCCGACGTCCTCCTTGATGCGTTCTCCGGTGCTGGCCGAGATCGCGGCCTTCACCTGGCCGTCGCCGTCGATGTGCCACGCGACCGCCCCCGCTTCATGCTCCTCGACCAGCGCTCCGGGGCCGAGCTCCTCGCTCACGACCAGCGCCGCCTCGGCCGTCGCCTCGGCCTCCGCCTCGGCCGTCGCCCCCTCCCGGCAGGCAGGCATGAACGCGACCGCGAACGACACCAGCGTGATCCGAGCCCAACGAGCCATCCGTGCCTCCGTCCCCCACCCTCGCGGGCACGATCTGCCGCGCGTCGAGCGGTCCTCCCCCAGCAGTGCGTCCACCGGGCCGCCGCGGCTCAACAATCCGTGGCGCCCCACAGGCCACGTGCGCGCCGCCCAGCGCACTCCGGCGCACACCCCTGCTCGACGACGGAGCTACCGCACCTCCACCCGCGCCCCGTCCTCCAGCGTGTCGCTCGGATGCACCACCACGCGGTCCCCCTCGCCGAGCCCCGCGAGCACCTCGGCGTCGCTGCCGCTGCGCTTGCCGATCTCCACCTCGCGCAGGTGCGCGCGGCCGTCGGCCAGGACGAACACCGCCCAGCGATCGCCGCGCCGGAAGAGCGCGGTCTGCGGCGCCTTGATGACGTCGGCCTTCTGCCACACCACGACGCGCGCGTAGACGCGGTACCCGTCGCCGAGCGCCGCGCGGGCCTCCGGAGGACCGGAGAAGTCGGCGATCACGTTGACCCGCTGCTCCTCGACGCCGAGCGCCGAGACCTTGGTGAAGCCGCTCGGCTCGACGAGGCGCACCCGGGCCTCGAGCGGCGCCTCGCCGCCCCAGCGCTCGACGCGCACCTCGGCGCCCGGCTTCACCGCCACGGCGTCGGCGGAGAGCAGGTCGATCACGATCTCGAGCGCGCCCGGGTCGCCCAGCTCGAGGATCGGCGCCCCCGCCTGGAGGAGCGTCGCGCTCTCCTGGAAGACCCGCAGCACCGTGCCGTCCACGGGGCTCTCCAGGGCCACGCTGCCGTCGCCGCCGCCCGCCCGCCGGGCGGGCGCGCCGGGCGCGGCGGGCCTCATGCGCACGAGGGCGGCCTCGGCCGTCTGCAGCTCGTACTGGGCCACGCGCGCGCCGAACTTTGCGCTCTCCAGCTCGGCCTGGGCGGCGCGCTCGCGGAACTCCGCCGCCTCCAGCTCGGCCTGGGGCACGCCGCCGCGCTCGTGGAGCGTCCTCACGCGCGCGAGCTCGACGCGGGCCTGGGCGAGCGACGTCTCGGCGAGGGCGACGCGCGCCTTCACCTGGGAGACCCCGGCGCGCGCGCTCCGGGCGTGCGCCTCGGCCTGGGCGCGGGAGCGGGCGTCGAGCAGCGGCGGGTCGATGGGCGCGATCTCGACGAGCGCGGCGCCGCGCGCTACCCGGTCGCCAGGGTGCAGCTCGAGGCGGGGCATCTGCCCGCTCACGGGCGCGGAGATCACGAAGCGATCCTTGATGCGCGTCCGGCCGTCGCCGTCCACGGTGACCACGAGCGGGCCGCGCGTCACCGCCGAGGCCTCCACCAGCGCGGGCTTGGGCAAGGACGCCAGCGCGATGGCCCCGACGAGGAGCGCGGCGAGCACGGCGTAGAGGATCTTCCGGGCGATCGTCATGCGTCAGTCCCTGGTCTTGAGCACGCCCACGAGGTCGAGCTGGTCGACGCGGCGCCGCACCAGGAGCGCCGAGACGGCCGCGGAGACGAGCACCACGAGCGCGGCGTACGCGTAGGTCGAGGGGTGGATGATCAGCGGGAACCGGAACAGCTCGGTGTCCTCGTAGGCTTTGCACATCGCCCACGCGAAGTAGTACCCGAGGCCCAGGCCGAGCGGGATGCCGGCCAGCGTGGTCACGCCCAGCTCGCCGAGCAGGATCAGGCTGACCTCGGCGCGGGTGAAGCCGAGCACGCGCAGGCTCGCCAGCTCGCGGCTGCGCTCGGCGAGCGCGATGCGCGCCTTGTTGTAGACCACGGCGAAGGCGATGATGCTCGAGAAGACGACCTGGATGGCGCGCATCACCCCGAGGTTCTCGCCCATGATCTTGTCGAAGCTCTCCAGCGCGGCGCGGGTGGTGCTCACCCCGGCGACGGCGGGGGTGCGCTTGAGCCGCTCGTAGGCGGCCTCCTCGCCGAGGCGGTCGACGGCGAGGTAGGCGCCGGAGATGGAGTCGCCCTCGCCGAGGAGGCGGTTCAGGGCGTCGAGATCCATGGCCGCCGAGGCGCCGACCAGGTCGTCGATCAAGGCCGCGACGGGGACCTCCCGCACCGGGCGGCGGCCCTCCAGGACCTCGACGGTGAGCACGTCGCCGGGGCGGACGCCGAGCCTGCGCGCGAGATAGACGCCGAGGAGCAGGCCCTCGTCGGGGAGCGGGACGAAGGCGCCGTGGCGGTCGACGGTGCGGTGCAGGACCGCGTCGGGCGAGGTGCCGACGATCGCGGTGCGGTGCTCGCGGTGGCCGGCGCGCAGGGCGACCGGCGCGGCGCGCATCGGCTCGACGTGGAGGACGCCGGGCACGTGCGCGAGCTCGGTCAGGGCGGCGCGGGGCACGGCCCGGTAGAAGAAGACCGCGGCGTCCTCGCCCTGCACGAGGCGAAACTGCATGTTCATCATGTACTGGCCCGCGTCCTCGGTGAAGCGGCCGACCACCACGATGGAGACGGCGACGGCCACGCCCGCGGCGCCGAGCAGCGCCTTCACCGGGCGGCGCGAGACGTTGCGGAGGATCATCCGCGCGGCGGGCGAGAGCAGGCGGCCGAGGCCGAGCCGCTCGACCAGGGTGGGCCTGTAGCTGGCCGGCGCCTCGGGGCGCATGGCCTCGGCCGGGGGCAGGCGGACGGCGCGCGCGACGGCGAGCGCGACGCCGAGGGTCGCGGCGACGACGCTGATCAGGGCGCCGAGGGCGGCGGTGCCCGCGGTGATGCGCAGCTCGAGCACGGGGAAGCGGTAGAACTCGGCGTAGAGGCGCGTCATCCCGTCGCCGAGCCACAGGCCCACGAGGACGCCCGCGGCCGCGCCGGCGAGCACCAGGAGGAGGGCCAGCGCGAGGTAGTGCCGGCCGATCGCCCAGCTCGAGTAGCCGAACGCCTTGAGGGTCGCGATCTGCGTGCGCTGGGTGCTGATCACCCGGGAGATGACGACGTTCAGCAGGAAGGCGGCGACGGCGAGGAAGAGGGAGGGGACGACGGTGGCGGTCGAGCGGAGCTGCTGGAACTCGTCGGAGAGGAACCGGTCGGAGATCTGCCGATCGCGGCCGTGCGCGCCGAGGCCGCCGTAGGGGGCGAGGATGCGATCGAGGGCGGCGATGACGTCGCCCTCGGACGCGCCGTGGGCGAGGGTGAGGGCCAGGTCGTTGAAGGCGCCGCGCATGTCGAGCGCGGCGCGCAGGGCCTCCGCGCCCATCCACATCACGGCGAAGCGCTCGTCGTCCGGCCAGGGGCTGGTGCCGCTGATCTGGTAGACGTACTCCGGCGAGAGGGCGAGGCCGACGATCTGGAGGCGGCGCATGCGGCCGTTCACCACCACCTCGACGCTGTCGCCGGGGCGGAGGCCGCGCTTGTCGGCGAACGCCTCGCCGAGCAGCACCTCGTCGTCGCGGCCGGGCTCGATGTAGCGGCCCTCGCGCAGGTAGAGGTCGTTGAGCATGGGGGCGCGCCGCTCGGGGATGGAGATGAGCCTCCCGGTGAGGGGCTCGGCGACGCCCGGGAGCGCGAGCGTGACGTCCGTGACCACGCGGGTCTGCGCCTGCAGCACGCCGGGGAGCCCGGCGGCGCGCCGGCCGACCGACTCCGGGGCCCGCGTGACGCGCGCGAACACGTGGGCGAAGCGGTACTCCTCGTAGTAGGCGGCGCGCGTCAGCTCCAGCGAGTCGAGCGCGCTCCGCGAGGCCACGAAGACGGCCACGCCCGCGGCGACGACCAGGAGGATCGCCAGCGCGGGCCCCCGCATCTGCCAGAGGTCGCGGAGGAGCTTGCGATCGAGGGCGCGCATCACCAGGCGATCTCCGCCGGATCGAGCTTCTCGGCGTTGCGGCGTTCGCCGGCGATGCGGCCGTCGGCGATGGTGATCACCCGGTCGGCCATGCCGGCGATGGCCGCGTTGTGGGTGATCACCACCACGGTGGTGCCGAGGTCGCGGTTGACGCGGGCGAGCGCCTCCAGGACCACCTTGCCGGTGTGCACGTCGAGGGCGCCGGTGGGCTCGTCGCAGAGCAGCACGTCGGGCCGCTTGGCGACGGCGCGCGCGATGGCGACGCGCTGCTGTTCGCCGCCGGAGAGCTGCGCGGGGAAGTGGTCGAGGCGCTTGCCGAGGCCGACCAGCGCGAGCGCCTCCGCGGCGGGCATGGGGGCGCGGGCGATGTCCGTCACCAGGGCGACGTTCTCGCGCGCGGTGAGGCTGGGGATGAGGTTGTAGAACTGGAAGACGAAGCCGACGTGCTCGCGGCGGTAGCGGGTGAGGCCCGCGTCGCCGGCGCGGGTGAGGTCGTCGTCGCGGTAGCGCACGGCGCCCTCGGTGGGCACGTCCAGGCCGCCGAGGATGTTGAGCAGGGTGGATTTGCCGCTGCCCGAGGGGCCGAGCAGGACCACGAGCTCGCCCGGGTAAAGGTCGAGGTCGACGCCGCGCAGGGCGCTCACCTCGACCTCGCCCATGCGGTAGGTCTTGGTGAGGCCGCGCGCGACGAACACCGGCTGGCCCGCCCCGCCGTCGGGACCGACGGGCGCCGGGGCGCGGTGCGCGGGGGGGAGATCGACCTTGGTCATGGCAGAAGAGGTCCGCGCCGCAGGTTCGCCGATCGGCGGCCCGTCCGCCAGCGCGCATTGACACGTCACGTCTCCAGCGCGCCGGCCGCATCCGGCGATCGAGGACCAGGAGGAGCAGGGCAGTCTCACGGTCGCGCGCCGCGCGTCGCTCGTGAAGGTGGCAGATCGCGGGGGCGATCGTACACTCGGTCTTCTTGACGGCTTCGGGCGAGGGAGGAACAGAGCGCGTCCCGCCTCTCGGCTCCCCCCCTCGGCCGGACTCCCCGCGTTGGTATGAGGAGGCGATCTTGACGAACCTTGCCCCGCGAACAGCGCGCTTCGGCTGGAGCGCTGTGCCACGGCTGGTCACCCTGCTCTCGACAGCCTCATGGCTCTCTCTCGCCGGGTGCTCCCTCGACCCCCAGTTCATCGGGCGCGAGCGCGAGGGTTCTTCTCCCCCCGACGACGGCTTCGGCGGCAGTCTCCCGCTGCTGCCGAGCGATGATCCGGGCAGCAAGCCCGGCTGCGCCCCGCGGCTCGAAGGGATCGTGCGCGACTTCAAGGCGTTCGGCACCGAGGGCGGACACCCCGATTTCGAGCAGTTCGAGGGGGAAGGCATGGCGGGCATCGTCGAGGACGAGCTCGGCCCGGACAGGAAGCCCGTTTATGCGTACGACGGGCCCACGCCCTACACCACCGGGCGCGAGCATTTCGACCAGTGGTTCCGGGACGTGCCGGGGGTGAACAGCTCGATCCGGCACGTCATCCCCCTCGACGTGAGCGATCAGGTGTTTCGCATCTTCCACAGCGACGAGTTCTTCCCCATCGACGGCAAGGGCTGGGGCAACCAGGACCGGGACCACAACTACGGCTTCACGTTCGAGCTCCACATGATGTTCGAGTACAGGGGCGGGGACGACTTCATGTTCGGCGGCGACGACGACATCTGGGTCTTCATCAACAACCGCCTGGCGATCGACATTGGCGGGGTCCACGGCTCGGCGTTCATGGTCCTCGACCTGGACGAGATGGCCGAGGAGTACGGCCTCGAGCTCGGGGAGCGGTACCCGCTCGACATCTTCTTCGCGGAGCGCCGCAGCGGAGGCTCGAGCCTCCTGATCTCGACGCTCAAGTACACGAACTGCGACCCGATCCTCCTGTAGCAGCGGCGCTCGCCCCGGCCGGCGCGCTCCCCTGGGCGTCCGGCTTCAGCAGATAGCGCGTACCCGGGTTCTCGCGGCGCCAGATCACGTTATCCATGAAGTAATGGTGGATGTTCACGGACACGTAGATGGCGGCGAGGTACGGCGTGTCGCCCAGATCGGTCGCCGCCTCACCGCCGCTCGTGCCCAGCACCAGCGCGCCGTCGAGGAGCGCGGGCGCGCCGCGGAGCAGGACCCAGCCGAGCCCGATCGCGGACGCCGCCAGGATCCCCAGCCGGAGGCCGGTCGGCCGGCCGAACGACGGCGGCCCCTCGGCCTCACGCGCCTCGTTCCGCGTGAGGAGCCAGACGAAGTACAGGTACTGCACGGAGTGCAGCGCCGGGATCACGTACATCATGAGCCGGTCGAGGCTCGAGTACACCGTCCACAGCCAGATCGTGATGAGGAACCCGGCCAGCGGCCCGAGGGGCGGAATCCGCCGCTCCGCCCGCCACGCGCGCACGAGCGCCGCGATCAGCGCGAGCGCGCTCAGCCCGAAGACCGCCCCGGTGACCACCTCGATCCCGGGCGGGTGCGCGAACGACGTGTAGATGACCCCCTTCTCCGCGACCTCCCTGCCCGGATCGGCCGGGCTCGCCCACGCATACGCCCAGCCCGCGAAGCAGTGCGCGAGGACCACCTTGCGCTCCAGCGGGGTGAAGCGGAACCCGCGCCGCGCCGAGAGCACCGTCAGGACGCCGAAGCCCTGCTTCACGTAATGCCAGCCCACCAGCAGGAACATGAGCTGGATCATGAAGCCCATCGTCCGCGCGGAGCCGGTCGCGAGCGCCGCGACAGACCACGCGACGAGCGCGAGCGGGACCAGGACCCCGGCGACGAGGTAGCGGGCGCGCTGCATGGGGGCGAACGCGTCGCCGAACGCGCGGCGCCTCGCGTCCCTGTAGAACAGGAGGTACGTCACCGCGAAGTGCGGGTCGTTGATCACCGACGCCGCGTGGAACGTCAAGAAGCCCACCGCGAGCTCCGACGCGCCCAGCCCGGCGGCCTCGCGGGCGAGCCACGCGAGGGGGAACAGCACGAGCGTCGCGCCCCCCACGAGCAGAAACTCGATGAGATGAGCCCGGAAGGCCGCCGGACGCGACGCCGCCGCAGCGCCTGTCAGCGTCACGCTCACGGTCGTCATGCGACGAAGCTACCACGCGACCGCGCCGGCACCGGTCACCACACGACGCCCGGGCGGCGGCGCGCGGCCCGGGGGGAATGTTTCTGGTCCGTCTGCTGCGCGCGTTGCCCGTCGCGCATCGAGGCCGGCTCTCGCGCGACTTGCGCAGGATCGGCACGATCCGGGCGGGCCGCGCGGCGCGCGAGGGCGGCGCGCGAGGGCGTCTCCCCGGCGAAACGCCGCCTCCGCGGCTGGCCCGGAGCTCGCATTGGCGCCCTCCGCGACTCGCCGCCCGCGCGCCGTGCGTGGACCAGGCGAGCGCGCTTGGAGGAGACTGGCATGTTCAAGAGATCGCTTACGGTGCTCGCGCTCGTCCTCGGCGGCTCCGTGCTCGGCGTCGGCTGCTACGCCGAGGCGCCGAGCGAGGGAGAGGCGCTCGACGAGGCGCAGGCCGCGCTTCAGCTCACCTGCGGCGGCATCACCGGCCGCGGCTGTCCCGGGGACAACCGGTGCGTCGACGATCCGAACGACGACTGCAATCCGCGCAGGGGCGGAGCCGACTGCGGCGGCCTCTGCGTGGGCGCCCCGTGCGGCGGCTTCGCCGGGCTCGGCTGCGAGGAGGGCTACGTGTGCGTCGACGATCCGCGGGACGACTGCGATCCGCTCAACGGGGGAGCGGACTGCATGGGGACGTGCCTTTACGCCGGCGAGATCCGGTGACGGCGCCGCCGCGGTGCGGCACGCGCCGCGGCGCCCCCTGGCCCGCCCCGCGCGCGTCACTCGTCGGTGACCGCGTGGACGATCCCGTCGAAGAACTCCGCGCTGCCGACCGCGTCGATCATCCGGTTCCACCCGGGCTCGTCGAACGGGGTCGGCAGCCCGTGGTTCGTGAGCAGGATCCCGAACAGCTCGCGGCGGCGATCGATCCACAGGAACGCCCCCGTGCCGCCGGCCTTCCCGAAGGACCCCTTCCGGAGGCGCATCCCGCCCGTGCAGAAGCGGGGAGTCGCGAGCTCCCAGCCATACCCCTTGGGCGTCGACAGGAGGTTCGACAGCGGGGACACGTCGGTGTCCTCCGCCGAGACCTCCGGCGTCTGGTTGCTCACCATCGCGTCGACGAGGTGGCGGCGCAGGATCCGGGCGCGACCGTACTGGCCGCCGTTCAGGATCATCTGGCAGAAGGTGGCGAGGTCCCTCGCGGTCGAGAAGACGCCGTCGCAGCCGACGACGCCGCCGAGCGCGTAATCCTGCTCGTCCTGCACCTCGCCGCGGACCAGGCGGCCCCGGGCCGCGGAGAAGCCCGTGGCCGCGGTCCGCGCTCTCAGCGCGGGCGACGGGTTGAAGGTCGTGTCGCGCATGCCGAGCGGGCGCCAGATGCGCGCCTTCGCGAACGTGTCGAGATCCATGCCCGCGGCGGCCTCGACCACGCGCCCGAGCAGGCGGTAGGTGAGATCGCTGTAAAGCACCTGCGTCCCGGGCTCGTACTCGAGCGGCTCCTCGGCCATCCGCCGCCAGGCGCCCTCGCCGTCCGGATCGTGCTGGAGCGAGACGTCGAGCGGCAAGCCGGCCGTGAACCGGAGCATGTCGCGCACGGTGACGTGGGCCTTGTCGTCCTCCGCGAACTCCGGCAGGTAGTCGCCGACCGGATCGTTCAGCCCGAGGACGCCGTCCTGCACGAGGATCAGCGCCGACGTCGCGGTCGCGACGACCTTCGTGATCGAGAGCAGGTCGAACAGCGTGTCGCGCGTGACCGGCTCGTCCTCGCCGCGGACCCGGGTGCCGAACGCCTGGTGCGCGACGATCCTGCCCCGCCGCGCGATCAGGGCGACCGCGCCCGGGAAGAGCCCGTCGTCCGCGCGGCGCTGCACGCGCGCGAGGGCGTCCGCGACGCGCTTCGAGCTCATGCCGACGCTCTCCGGCGATCCGTCGGTGAGCTCGCGGCAGGCCGGCGCGTGCGCCTCCGCGACCCGGGTCGACAGGGCCGTCGGCGCCAGCGCGGCCACCGCCGCCGCACGACCCAGCCCCCGGAGAAGATCCCTGCGATTGAAAGAGTCATGCTCGCTACACATCGTCGCTCCTGCTTCGTAAGCGAGATCGCTCGCGCCGCCGCACAGCCCGCCAGGGGAGACCTCGCGCGCTGTGGATCGAGGCCGGCGGCGCGGCTCGCGAGCGGGTGATGAGCAGGACGCGTGCCGGGCGGCGCGCCCTCGGGATCCCGCGGCGCGGCCGCGTCGGTCGTCGGCGGCCGCGGCGCCGCTCGTGCAATCGTCTGCACGATGCGCACGATCCTGCACGATCCGTGCAGGTCGCCGCACGCGCCCCGATTAGGATGGGATCATGGACGAGGGCGCTCCTGGCGACGACGCGCGGGGCTCCTGCCCGCCGCTGCGGCTCGCGATCGTGGCGGGCAGCGCGGTCACCTTCGTGCCCCTGCCGCCCCGCGGCTCCGTCGTGCTCGGGCGCGACGAGGGGTGCGACGTGCGCATCGACGATCGCTCCGTGTCGCGCCGGCACGCGGTCCTCCACGTCGGCCCGCCGCTCCGGATCGAGGACCTCGGCAGCGCCAACGGCACCTTCATCGGCGAGCAGCAGGTCGCCGCGCTGACGGCGCGGACCCACCGCCTGCGGCGGCTGTCGCGGGACGGCGCCGAGATCGCCCTCGGCGAGCGGTTCAACCTCGGCGCGACGACCATCGCCGTCTGCCGCGCGCCCGCCGGGCCGCCGGTCGAGGAGCCCGACGGCGGCCACGGGCCCGCGGACGTCGTGGTGCGGGCCCCGGCGATGGTCGCGCTCTACGAGCAGGCCGCCCGCGCCGCGCGAAGCTCCATCAGCGTGCTCATCCTCGGCGAGACGGGGGTGGGCAAGGAGGTGCTCGCCCGGACCGTCCACGCGCGCTCGCCGCGGGCCGGCGGCCCCTATGTCGAGCTGAGCTGCGCCGCGCTGCCGCCGTCGCTGCTCGAGGGCGAGCTGTTCGGCCACGAGAAGAGCGCCTTCACCGGGGCGAGCCACGCGCGCCCGGGCCTGATCGAGTCCGCCGACGGCGGGACGCTGTTCCTCGACGAGATCGGCGAGCTGCCCGTCGCCTGCCAGGCGAAGCTGCTCCGCGTGCTCGAGGACCGGAAGGTGCTGCGCCTCGGCGGCCGCGCGCCCCGCCGGATCGACCTCCGCTTCGTGGCGGCGACCAACCGCGATCTCGAGGCGGAGGTCGCGCGCGGCGCCTTCCGCCAGGACCTCTATTTCCGGCTGAACGGCATCTCGCTGGTCGTGCCGCCGCTCCGCGAGCGCGCCTGCGAGATCGCCCCGCTGGCCCGCCGGTTCCTCGAGGAGGCGTGCCGGCACCTCGGTCAGCGCAGGGCGCCCCGCATCTCCCCGGAGGCGCTCGCCGTGCTCGAGGCGTACGCCTGGCCGGGGAACGTGCGCGAGCTGCGCAACGTGATCGAGCGCGCGGCGGTCCTGTGCGCGGGGGACTCGGTCCTGCCCGGCGATCTGCCGCCGCACCTCCAAGGCGGCGGCGTGAGGCCGCCTCCGGCCGCTGACGCGGTCGCGGCGCGCGCGGCCGGAGGCGAGGACGCCGAGCGCCGCGCGCCCGCCGACACCCTCGCGCCGCCTCCGCCGGGCGAGGACGCGATAGCGAGGCTCCGGCTCCAGATGAAGGCCGTCGACCGGAGGCGCGTGCTCGAGGCCCTGGAGCAGTCCGCGGGCAACCAGACGCGCGCCGCGAAGCTCCTCGGCATCTCGCTCCGCACGCTGATCAACCGCCTCGACGAGTACGGTATCCCACGCCCGCGGAAGCGGCCGCCGTGACCGGCCGGGCCGCCGCCGCCTGGATCCCCTGGAGCGTCGCCTCGACGTCGCGCTCCGCGCCGAGGGCGAGCCCCCGCGCCGCGAGCGTGACCGCGGCGGCCGGGTCGCTCCCGGCGAGCGCCTGCTCGGCCGCGCGCTGGTAGAACTCCACGGCGAGCCGCGGCTCGCCGCCCCGCTCGAAGTGCTCGGCCAGCACCTTGGCGTCGTGCTCCCCCGCCTGCAGGAGCCACTCGGCGGCGAGCCGGTGGCCGAGCGCGCGATCGCGGTCCGGGAGCATCGCGTAGCAGCCGTCGCGGATCAGCGCGTGCCGGAACGCGTACTCCTCCTCGTCCGAGAAGCGGCCCTGCTCGCGCCGCTCGAGGAGCTCGCGCTCGAGCAGCCAGGGCAGCCAGTCGACCACGAGGGTCGAGCCCTCCGCGTCGCCGAGCAGGGCGAGCGCGCCCTTCTTCCAGAACGTCTCGCCGAAGACGCTCGCCGCCCGCAGCAGCCGCCTCGCCTCCGCGGGGATCGCCTCGAGCCTCGCCTCGACCATGCCCAGGATCGTCTCCGGCAGCCTGTCCCCGCGCCCCTCCGCGACCGCCCGGATGAGCTCCTCCAGGTAGAAGGCGTTGCCGCTCGCGCGCTCGACGAGGGGCGCGATCTCCGAGGCCGGGAGCCCGTCGCCGAGCACCTGCCGGACGAGCTCCTCGGCGGCGCGGCGCGGCAGCGCGCCGAGCGTCATCTCGTGGAGCTCGCTGCCCTCCCAGAGCACGGGGAAGGCCTGCCGCACCTCGACGCGCGCCAGGTAGAGCGCCGCGAACGGCCTGTCGCGGAGCTCCCGGAGGGCGCGCGCGATGAGCTTGAGCGACGCCGCGTCGCCCCACTGGATGTCCTCGAGGACGAGCAGGTAGGGCCCCGCCGCGCACGCCGCCGCCATGAAGTCGAGGTAGGCGAGCGGGATCTGGTCGGCCATCAGGGCCGGGCTCTGCCGCGCCTCGAAGAACCTCGGATCGGCCTCGCTCGGGAAGGGGGTCCCGATGATCTCGCCGAGGAAGGCGGCGACCCGCGTCCGGTCGGCCGCCCGGGTGCGCGCGACCAGCGAGAGGAGCCGCTCCCGCTGCGCCGCCGCGGGCTCGCCGCCGGTGATGCCGGCCGCGCCCCGGAGCGCGGAGCCGAGGAGCGAGAACGGCGACCCCGCGCTCAGCGAGTCGCCGCGGCCGACCGCGAGGGTGATCGCGGGGTGCCGCTCCCGCAGCGCCTCGATGAGCTCGTACCGCAGGCGGGACTTGCCGATCCCGGGCGGGCCGGTGATCAGGATCGCCCGGGGCTCGGGCCCGCCGAAGCTGTCCTCGAGGAGCTCGCGCAGGTTCCGGAGCTCCCGGTCGCGGCCGACGTAGGGGCTCGGCTTGCCGAGGAGCGTCCGCGCGGCGCGGCCGACCTCGCGCTCCTGCAGCAGGTAGAAGATGCCGGGCTGCGCGGCCTCGACCTCGAACCGCGCGTCGAGCAGCGCCCGGGTCACGTCGTCGATCCGCACGGGCGCCCGCGCGCCCCCCTGCCGCGCCTCCCGCTCGGCGAGGGCGAGGAGCGCGGCCGCGCGGTCCATGACCGGCCCGACCGGGAGGCTGCCGGTCTGCTCGGCGCGGCCGGTCGCGAGCACGACGGCGGCCTCCGGCAGGAGCGCGCCGAGCGACAGGGCGCACCGCGCCGCGCGCGCGGCCTGGTCGATCGCGTCGCCGACGCCCGCGATCGAGAGCAGGAGCGTCCCGTCGGCGAGCGTGTCCACCCGCGCCCCGATCGGCTGCGCGCTCGAGTGGAGCGCCGTCGCGACCTCGCGGGGCAGCGTGGCGCCGAGCGTGGTGGTCGCGCACGCCGCGGGCGACCGCCGGAGCTCCTTCACCGCCACCATCGAGAGCAGCCGGAGCTCGCCCGCCGTGATCGCCTCGTACAGGGCGGGCACGGCGGACAGGCGGCTGCCCGGCTCGCGCTCCAGGGCGTCGAGCGCCTCGAGCAGGGCCGAGCCGTCGCGCGGCCGCCGCTCCGGGTCCTTCGCGAGCATGCGGGCGACGAAGTCGTCGAGCTCCTGCGGCACGTCCGGCAGGAGGTTGCGCACGCGGGGCGGCTCCTCCATCAGGAGCTTGGCGAGCAGGGCCATCACGTGCTGGCCCTGGAACGCCGGCCTGCCCGTGAGGCACTCGAAGAGCACCGCGCCCAGCGAGAAGACGTCGGCCCGCGCGTCGAGGCGGTCCCGCTCGCCCGTGGCCTGCTCCGGCGCCATGTACCCCGGGGTCCCCATCACCGAGCCGGTCTGCGTCAGCTCCCCGACGGTGCGCCGCATCCGGGCGATGCCGAAGTCGAGCACCTTGAGGCCGGAGACCTCTCCGCCCACGAGCAGGAGGTTGCTCGGCTTGACGTCGCGGTGGACGATGCCCAGCGCGTGCGCCGCCCCGAGCGCCTCGGCGGCCGCGCGGAGGAGGGCGAGGCTCTCCTCGAGGTCGAGCCGCTGCCGGGCGAGGCGCTGCTCGAGGCTCTCCCCGTCGAGCCATTCCATGGCGAGGTAGGGCGCCCCGTCGGCGGTGATGCCGTGCGCCACGTGCCGGACGATCCTCGGGTGATCGAGCTCGGCGAGGATCCGGGCCTCGTGCTCGAAGCGGCCGACGGCGCGCGGGTCCGGCTGCCCGAGGAGCTTCAGCGCGACAGTCGTCCTCGTGGCCCGGTCGAGGGCGCGGTACACCGTCCCCATCCCGCCGGAGGCCGCGAGGCACTCGATCTCGAAGCGGCGGTCGATGACTGTACCTGGGCGCATCGGACAGAGGATGCACCGGCGTGGAGCCGTCATCAACGGTCGCTCCGCGCGCCTCGCCCCGCGCGGACACGCGGCCGACGCGCGTCGAGCGCAGCGGCGCGACGGCCGGATCGATGAGCGCCGAGCGGATCGCGCGGAGCGCTCGCGCCGCGGCGCCTGACCTCGACGAGGGAGATCGCGTCGAGGCGCCTGAGCTCCGAGGACGGGAGTGCTGGGCGCGTCCTCGAGATGCGGTGTCATGGACTCGCAGCGATCGGAGCGCCGCCGTTGGATCGGCGAAAGGGCGCGATCCGCGCGGCCATCCCGGTGGTGAGCCACGGTGCCACGCACTCTGGCATGTGCCGCGGCGCAAGCTGGCACAACCTCGCCGATCACCGCCTGGAGACCGCTGTTTTCAGGGTCTTTCTCGCGCGGTCGGGGTGGCCTCGATCATGCAGAATGGGGAGTCCATGACACATACGACGCTTCTTCTCATCCCTCTCGCACCTCTCCTGCTGGCCGCCTGCGGCCCCGTGATCATCGACGGCGCGCCGACCGACGACGTCGGTCAACCGGTCGCTCCAGCGCACGACGGCGGCACGGACGGGTGCTCGGGAGAAGGCGGCTCGGATGGCGGCGGCGAGCCCGTGCCCACGATGCTGGCGAACGCGATGACCCGCGCGCAGTCCGACGCGCTCTGGGACGAGTACTGGGCGCAGCAAGAAGTCCAGTCCGGCACCACGGGCGGCGGCGGCACAGAGCCCGAGCTCGATCCCGACGACCTCTTCCTCAGGATCTCGGATGTCGGCGTCACGTGCGATTCGCCGACGACGCACCTCACCTGCGGCGGGCACTGGAAGGTGAATTTCGTCGTACCGACCGCTTATCAACAGGTCGGCGTCTACGACATCAACGCTCCCGGCGGCATCGGCGTCACGGGCACCTTCTTCGAGACGGGCGAGCCCTACACGCCGGGGTCGGAGGATGACTGCGCGCAGGGAGGAGGCACCCTCTGGCAGGGCACGATCGAGATCCTCGCCATCAACGACGCGGAGGTGCGGTTCCGGCTCGACGTGGGCTCGTTCGGGGACGCCGACCCGAGCGGGGAGTACACCGCCCCGCGCTGCCCGTGAGCCCCGGCCACGGGGCGAATCAGGTCGTCCTCCGATCCGCGAGCCCTCTCGACGGGCAGCGCGACCCTCATGGTGAGGGTCGAGCCCTCCATTGAACGAAAGATGGCGCCCTGGAGGAATTTCCTGGCACGAACGCGGGCCTGGGCCAGACGTCACAGGCACGACGGCTGGATCGTCATGAGGCGAAGGAGCAGACGATCCCGTGGCAAGGAGACCGACCGTGAGTGAGCACACCGGCGTGAAGGGGGCGAGGTCCTGAGATGGCGCAGCGCGACGACCTCTCCGCCTTCGAGGAGGCCAGGCCCATGCTCCTTGGGCTGGCTTACCGCATCCTCGGCTCGCGCGCGGAGGCCGAGGATGCGGTGCAGGACACGTGCGTGAAGTGGCTGAGCGCCGACAGGAGCGCGATCGAGAACCCGGCGTCGTGGCTCACGACCCTCTGCACACGCCGGTGCATCGATCTCCTGCGGTCTGCCCGCAGGACGCGGGTGGAGTACGTGGGCGCGTGGCTGCCCGAGCCGATCCAGATGTCGGTCGAGCACGAGCCCGGGGAGCGGGCGGCGCTGGCGGCGTCGCTTCAAACGGCGTTTCTGCTGGTGCTCGAGCGCCTCACCCCGAAGGAGCGGGCGGCGTACCTGCTGCACGAGATCTTCGACATCCCTTACCCCGAGGTCGCGACGGCGCTCGACATCCAGGAGACGGCGGCGCGCAAGCTGGTCTCGCGGGCGCGCGCCAACATCGACCGGTCGAAGGTGCGGCACGTGACCCCCCTGGACCGGCAGGAGCAGCTGCTCGCCGCGTTCCAGGCGGCCGTCGCGACCGGCGGCACGGAGCCCCTGATGGCGGCGCTCTCGAGCGACGTCGAGCTCTGGGCCGACGGCGGCGGCAAGGTGCCTGCTGCGCTCCGCGTGCTGCAGGGCAAGGCCGAGGTGCTGGGCTTCATCGATCGCGTGCTCCTCGGGTACTGGCGCACCTGCGCGTGGGAGGTGACGGACATCAACGGCGGCCGGGGCGTCATCCTGCGGAAAGACGGGGAGATCGCGGCGTGCATGTCGTTTGCCTATGACGAGCACGGCGCGGCGACGAACATCTACATCGTGCGCAACCCCGACAAGCTGGCGCGGCTGGGAGAACCGGTCTGATCTCGGCCCGTCCCCGCTCCGCGCTCAACCGGCGTCCTCGCACAGCGCCGCGAGGCGGCGCTCGTCCTCGGGGCCGCCCGCGGAGCGGGTCGTGTAATAGACGAGCTTCTGCCGGCTCGAGGTCGTCGACGCGAGGGTGTGCCACTCGAGCACGAGCGGCCCACCGCCGGCGCCCCGGCCCTCCACCCTGAACGCCTTGATGCCGCTCACCTTGGCGCGCACCTCATGACGCGCCCAGAGCGCCCGGAACGGCTCGCTCGTCTCGAGCAGCTCCGCGATGAGCGCGTCGAGCTCGGGATCGCCGACATACGAGCTCGCGCTGAAGCGGAACGCGGCCACGGCCTCCCGCTCGATCACGCCGATGTCCGCGTAGCGGGCGCGATAGCCGGCGTGATGGAAGGTCATCCAGAGCAGGTTGCGCTTCCGCGAGGGGACGTCGCCGAAGTCCACCAGGAGGCGGCACGCGGCCCCGTTCCACGCGAGCACATCGAACCGCGGGCTGAAGACGAGCGCCGGGACGCGCATCGCCTCGAGCGCGCGCGCCATCGCCGGCTCGGCCCTCTCCTGGCGCGCCGAGGACCGCGCCGTGCCCCCCGCAGGCTCGGGCCGCGCGAGATAGAAGAGGTGGCCTCGCTCGTCCTCGTCCAGCTTCAGCACGCGCGCGATCGCCTCGAGCGTCTCGCGCGAGGGGTTCACGTCGCGCCCTTGCTCGAGCCGCGTGTACCAGTCGACGCTGAGCCCCGCGAGCTGCGCGAGCTCCTCGCGCCTGAGCCCCGGCGTGCGCCGCCGTCTCCCCGTGAACCCACCGCCCGGGAGCGGCGCCGCGCGCGTCCGCCGCCCCCGGAGAAAATCCGCCAGCTCGCTCCGCCTGTCGCTCACGATCCCACGCGCCCCGGACATGCGACCAGGATGCATGAGCCGCGCTCCCGTATCCAGGGATTGCCAGTCCCAGGATCACCGCGCGCCTTCCTGACCTCGAAGCGAAGCTCCAGAGTGCGCTCACCCCCCAGGCGGGGCCCCACCAGGAGCAAACATCATGTCCCAGAATCTCCCTCTCTCAGGTCGTATCGCCGTCATCACCGGGGCTTCCAGCGGCATCGGGGAAGCCGCCGCGCGCGAGCTCGCGGAGCAGGGCGCGGCCGTCGCGCTCCTCGCGCGCCGCAAGGAGCGCCTCGACTCGCTCGCCGCCGACCTCCGCGCCGCGGGCGGGCGCGCGCTCCCGCTCGCCGTCGACGCCACGGACAGGGCCGCCGTCGCCGAGGCCGCGCGGACCATCGCCGGAGAGCTCGGCGCCGTCGACCTCGTGATCAACAACGCCGGCGTCATGCTGCCCTCCGGCGTCGAGGAGCACCGCGTGGCCGACTTCGAGCAGATGATCGCGGTCAATCTCACCGGCGTGATGCGGATCGTCGACGCGTTCGTCGACCCGCTGATCGCGGCCGCGAAGCGGGGCGGCCCCTCGGATCTCATCAACATCTCGTCGATCGGCGCGCACGGCGTCTTCCCGACCTTCGCCGTCTACTGCGCCACCAAGGCGGCGGTCACGCACCTGTCGCGCAACCTGCGGGCCGAGCTCGGCCCGCGGCACGTCCGCGTCTCGGTCATCGAGCCGGGCTTCGTCAACACCGAGCTCCAGAGCCACATGACCGACGAGGCGGCCAAGGCCTGGATCGAGAGCGCCCGGCGGCAGATCACCTGGCTCTCGGCCGCCGACGTGGCGAGCACGATCGCGTTCACGGCCGGCCTCCCGCGGCACGTCAACCTCCAGCAGGTCACCATCATGCCGACCCAGCAGGTGTGAGCGGCGCCGCGCGCGCCCGGGTCCGCGGCCCTCGGGCGCCGCCGCGGGCGCCCCGGCGGCGTCGGCGCGGCGCCCGGGGGCCTCGGGCTTCGCCCGCGGCGCTCCCGTGATAGGCTCCGCCGCGAGCTCGCGCGCGGGCGAGTCGCCCTCGCCGCGAGCCGCGGAGGCCAGCCTCATGACAGGACAGCTCCTCGAAGAGACGTTCTCCGGACCGAGCCTCGATCCGCGGCTCGCGTGGCGTCACCCGCCGGCGCGCTGGTCGGTCGATCCGGCGCGGCGCGCGCTCGTGGTCGAGCCCGCGGCGAAGACCGATTACTGGCAGCGGACCCACTACGGCTTCCGCAACGACAACGGGCCGTTCCTCTTCGCCCGCGCCACAGGCGATCTCGTGATGACCACCCACGTGCGGTTCCGGCCCGCGCACCGGTACGATCAGGCAGGGCTCATGGTGCGGCTCTCGGCGTCGTGCTGGCTGAAGACGTCGGTCGAGTTCGAGCCCGATGGGCCGAGCCGGCTGGGCGCGGTGGTGACGAACGCGGGCTACAGCGACTGGTCGACGCAGCCGTTCTCCCCGGAGCGCCGCGAGCTCTGGCTGCGCATCCGGCGGGAAGGCCCGGATTACCTCGTCGAGAGCTCGGACGACGGCGCGTCGTGGACCCAGCTCCGCATGGCGCACCTCCACGAGGACGACGGCGCCCGCGAGGTGGAGTGCGGCCTGTACGCCTGCAGCCCGGTGGGCGAAGGGTTCGTGGCGGAGTTCGAGCTGCTCCGGATCGCGCCCGGCCGCGCGGCGTGAGCGCCGGCGATGCGCCGCCGGCGGATCAGCGCGGGTGGCGCAGCCGCCGCGAGGCCAGCAGCTCGAGCCCGCCGGTGCGCTCCGCGATGCGCTGGAGCGACCCGAGGAGCGCGCCGGCCTGCTCCTCCCCGAGCAGCGCCCGGAGCCGCCGGTTCACCGCGGCGCGCGCCGCCCGCCCCGCCTCCACCGCCGCCCACCCGCGCTCGGTGAGCTCGACCAGCCGGTTGCGCTGGTCGTCCTCGGCGACGCGCCGCCGCACGTAGCCGAGCTCCTCCAGCTCGCTCACCGCCTTGGAGGCGCCCTGCGCCGTGATCCCGAGCCGCGCCGCGAGCTCCCGCACCTTCAGCGGACCGGGGACGAGGTGCTGGAACACGTACCCGTGGCTCGGCCGGAGATCGCCGTGGCCCGCCCGGGCCACGCGGCGCATCACCTCGTCGCTGTTCGCCGTGGCGATGGCGGCGAACAGCAGCACGAGATCCTCGTCGGGGCGCGCGGGCTCCACGCCGTGAGCCTGTACCGCGCAACCAAGGTTGCGCAAATGACGTTGACAGATCCGCCCGGCGCCCCACATCATCAACCAAGGTTGCGCATTACGCGGCAGGGCGGAGGCCCCGCCGGCGCCGGGCGGGCACGCCCGCGCGCGCCTTGAACCCCGGCGGCTCCGAGGAGGGGCGAGCGATGAACCTCGTGATCCATGGCTCCTGCGACCCCGCGTTCGCGCCCGTGCGCGCGGCGTTCGCGTCGAACTTCGAGCGGTTCCCCGAGCTCGGGGCGGCCGTGAGCGTGGCCGTGCGCGGCCGCGTGGTCGTCGACCTCTGGGCCGGCTTCCGGGACGCGGCGAGGACGGCGCCGTGGGGCGGCGACACGATCGTGAACGTCTTCTCCGCGACGAAGGGCGCGGTCGCGCTGTGCGCCCACGCGCTCGCCGAGCGGGGCGCGCTCGACCTCGACGCGCCGGTCGCCGCCTCGTGGCCCGAGTTCGGCGCGGCCGACAAGGGGGGCATCCTCGTGCGCCAGCTGCTCGACCACAGCGCCGGGCTGCCGGCGATCCGCGCGGAGCTGCCGCCGGGCGCGCTCTACGAGTTCGGCGCCGTGACCTCGGCCCTCGCCGCGGAGGCGCCGTTCTGGGCGCCCGGCGCGCGGCACGGCTACCACGCCGTCACGTTCGGCTTCCTCGTGGGCGAGGTGATCCGGCGCGCGAGCGGCCGGAGCGTGGGGGCGTTCCTGAGGGAAGCGATCGCGGGGCCGCTCGGCCTCGACGTTCACCTCGGCGTCGGGGCGGAGCACGACGGGCGCATCGCCGAGGTGCCGCCGACGATCGCGGGCCCGGGGGGCTTGGGCGGCGCGTTCGGCGCGGCGCTCCGCGATCCGACGTCGCTCACGTCGCTCGCCTTCACGAGGCCACGGGAGCTCGTGACCCCTGGCCTCGTGAACACCGAGCGCTGCCGGCGCGCGGAGATCCCCGCGATGAACGGCCACGCGAACGCGCGCGCCCTCGCGCGCCTGTACGGCGCGCTCGCGAACGGCGGCGCGCTCGCCGGCCCCGCGGGCGCGCGCGTGCTCTCGCCCGAGGCCGTCGAGGCCGCGCTCGCCGAGCGGTCGCGCGGCCTCGACGCGGTCCTGCTCGCGGAGAGCCGCTTCTCGCTCGGCTTCATGCTGCCGAGCGCCCTGCGCCCCTTCGGGCGGGGCGCGCGGACCTTCGGCCACCCCGGCGCGGGTGGCGCGCTCGGCTTCGCCGATCCCGACGCGGCGCTCGGCTTCGGGTACACGCCGAACCAGACGATCGCGAGCGGCGAGGGGGGCGACCCGCGGTGGCCGGCGCTGATCGACGCGGTGTACGCCTGCCTCTGAGGCCCACCGCGCCGCCCAGGTGCGCCCCTGGTCACGGACCGCGTGGGGCGCCGGGCCATGCCCGCATCGCGGCCTCCACGGCTGCGCGGAGGCCCTCTGGCGACGCGCCGTCCCGCGCATGAACCGACATCCCCAGCAGGACGGTCACGTAGAACGTGGCCAGCGCGGCGGCGTCCGTGTCGGACGCGAGCTCGCCGCCCTCGATGGCCCGCTGGATCCGCGCCTGGAGCGAGGCCTGCCAGGCCTCTCGGTGCCCCCGCACCAGGTCCTGCACGGGCCGGGCGCCGGGGGAGCACTGGGTCCCGGCCAGCGCGATCATGCAGCCGGACGGCTGATCGGACCGGGTGAACTCGTCGGCCGCCGTCTGGAGCAGCCGCTGCACCGCGCCCCGGGCCGTCGGCTCCTCGGCGAAGATGCGGTCCATGGAGCCGCCCCCCCTGGCGAGGTACCGATCGACCGCCGCCCGGAAGAGCTGCTCCTTGCCCCCGAACGTCGCGTAAAGGCTCGACGGGCTGATGCCCATCGCCGCGCTCAGCTCGTCGAGCGACGTCGCCTCGTACCCCCGGTCCCAGAACAGGAGCATGGCCCGCTCCAGCGCCGCCTCCTGATCGAAGCAGCGCGGCCGCCCTCGCCCCCGCTGGATCTGCCCCACCGCCTTTTTCATAACGATCGTTCCATAAATCGCTTGACGGACATCGACAGCCTACGTACCTTCCAATTTAGGAACGATCGTTCCAAAAGAAAAGGAGACCTCCCCATGGGAACGTTGAAGGGCAAGGTTGCGCTGGTTACCGGGGGCTCGCGGGGCATCGGGGCGGCCATCGCCAGGCGCCTGGCGCACGAGGGCGCCGCCGTGGCCATCACCTATGCCGCGTCGCCGGCGAAGGCCGCCGAGGTGGTGCACGGCATCGAGGCGGCGGGCGGCAGGGCGCTCGCCGTCCGGGCGGACAGCGCCGACGCCGAGGCGGTGAGGAGCGCCGTCGTCCAGACGGTGAAGACCTTCGGCCGGCTCGACGTGCTGGTGAACAACGCCGGCGTCGCCGCCCTCGCGACCCTCGAAGAGCTCTCGCTGGAGGAGTTCGACCGCCTCATGGCGGTGAACGTCAGGGGCCTCTTCGCCGCCACGCAGGCGGCCGTCCGCCACATGGGCGAGGGCGGGCGCATCATCAACATCGGGAGCACCAGCAGCGACGGAGCGCTGTTCCCCGGGATGGCCGTCTATGCCGCGACCAAGGCAGCGGTCGCCGGCCTGACGCGCGGCTGGGCCCGGGATCTCGGCCCGCGCGGCATCACGGTCAACAACGTCCAGCCGGGCCCTGTGGACACCGACATGAACCCGGCCGACGGCCCGCTCGCCGCCGGGCTCAAAGGCCAGATCGCCGTGCAGCGCTACGGACAGGGCGACGAGGTCGCCAGCATGGTGGCGTACCTGGCCGGCCCCGAGGGCGCCTTCGTCACGGGCGCCCACCTGAAGATCGACGGCGGCCTCACCGCCTGATCTTCCCGCGCCACGCCTGCAAAACTCCTCGACGCCGTGTACGGCTGCCCAGACCCAGCCCTCGGCAGGTGTGCGGGCTCAGTCGGCCGGGCAGGGCTGCTCCTGGACCACGGGGGCGGCCGGCTCGCCATCGGGCGCGGGGAAGAGGCGGCGGAAGGTGAACGCGCGGGGCGTGGGGCCGTGGCGCCGCAGGTGGGTGAGCCGCTCTTCGGCCTCGGCCACGGTCGGGATGTGCCCCGCCGGGATCCACCATAGCACCAGGAAGGCCTCCTTCATCGGGACGAACCATTCCCGGCGACGGCGCATCATCGCGGCGTGCTCGGCGTTGCGGTAGGTGAAATCGGACAGCGCCTCTACCGATTCCCACACGGACATGTTCACGATGAGCCGATCATCGTCGAACCCCCGGACCGCGGTGGCGTCGCCTTCATCGGTCTTGAGCCGCCACACGAACCCGGGCGCTGCTTCGGCGAGCGCGTTGACCGAATCGAGCGCGGCCACGAAGTCGGCCAGCCGCGCCGAGCCGAGCGGCTCCACCGGCAAGGCGATGTTGACCTGAGCAAGATGGTAATTCGACATCCCTCCAGCTATACCACGCCGCCAGAGCTCGTCCCTGACCTCTGCGATGTGACCCCGAGAGGCCCCTGTTCGTCGAAGCGTCATGAGGAGCGCTCGATCCATCATCCATACCGCAGGCCCCCGGAGAGGGTGTTCGTGGGGCGGCGCGGGGGACGGACCGATGTTTGATCCCCAATGGACGTGCTTTCTCCGGCGTGCGATGCACGCCGGAGAAAGAACTTCCCGGGCGAGTTCGGTGGGACCCCCGCGCCGCCCCACGAACACTCTCTCCGGGGGCCGGGCAGCACGGCAACACCCTCTCCTCTCCTCCGCTCCGCAGCCCAGCCGCTGCCCGCGTCAGCCGCCGCTCCCCTCCAGCCCGCCGTCGGACACCCCGGCGCGGCACCGCATCACCATCCGGATCTCGTTGCCCTTCTCGTTGTGCCGCACCTCGTCCATGAAGGTGCGGATCAGCATCAGCCCCCGGCCGCTCGGCTTCTCCAGGTTGGCGAGATCGGTCGGATCCGGCAGGCCCCGCGGGTCGAAGCCGGGCCCATCGTCGCGCACCACGTAGATCGCCTCGGTCCGCGTCTCCCGCGCCACGACGTGGACCCGCCGGTCGCGGTACGGGCGCTCCCGCCGGCGCTGCTCGACGAGCGCCGAGAAGGCGCTCGCGTCCTCGTCGAGCAGCGACGAGCTCACCTCCAGGTTGCCGTGGACGATGGCGTTCACCAGCGCCTCGCGCATCGCCACCGCGACCTGGATCCGGCCCGTCTCGTCGCACAGCCGCATCCGGCCCAGGCTCTGCTCGATGTGGCCCACCAGCGCGGGCACCTTCGCCACGTCGTTGTCGAGCTCGAACTGGGACTCCGTCGCGACGAGGCACGCGAGGAGCTGCTGCTCGCGCCGGTCGAGCCGCGCCACCGCGAGCACGTTCTCGATCGTGCTCACCAGCTCGGCCGCGAGGTTCCGCTTCGGCACGTAGCTCGCGGCGCCGCGCCGGAGCGCCTGCACCGCGATCTCCTCGCTCCCGTGCGCCGTCATCAGGATCACGGGCAGGTACGGGTGCTCGCGCCGGATCGCCTCGACCAGCTCCAGGCCGTCCATCTCCGGCATCTGGAGATCGGTCAGCACGATCTCCGGCGCCGACCTGGCGATCACCTGGAGCGCCTCGACGCCGTTCTCGGCGTACATCGGCTCCATGCCGGCGCGCTTCTTGAGCAGGCTCCCGGAGAGGCGCCGATCCAACGGGGAGTCGTCGACCACGAGCACCCTCACCATCGCGTCACCTCGCTGTCAGAGGGCCGTTCGCCCGGCTCCTTCGGCGGGGGGTCCGCCGGCGCGCCCTCGCGCACGAACGCGGCGAGCTCGGGGATCAGGCGCTCGATCTGCGCGCGCAGCGCGAACTGCGCCTCGGGCAGGCCGACGAGATCGCTCTTGCGCGCCATCTTCTCCAGCGCGAACGCGGCCTCGAACGCGCCGCGCGCCCCGAAGCTGTCGACCCCGCCCTTCAGGCTGTGCGCGGCCCGCTGGAGCTTGCGGGCGTCGCCGGCGCTCACCGCCTCGTCGATGTCGGCCATCCACCGGGGGCACTCCTCGAGGAAGACCTCGGCGAGCTCGCGCAGGAGATCGGCGTCGCCGCCCGTCCGCTCGAGCGCCCGCGTGCGATCGAACATCGGCCGGCTCGCGAACACCGAGGGCGAGCTCGTCCGCCGATCGTCCGACCGGGCGCTCGGCGGCGCGCTGTCGAGCGGCGACGTGGGCACCGGCGTGTGGGACGGAGACGAGCCCGGCGCGCCGAGCGACAGGCGCGTCGTGTCGTCGATGTCCAGGGTGGGCGGCCCGGCGACCAGCCGGTCGATCATATCGTAGAGCTCCTCCACCTGCACCGGCTTCGTGACGTAGCCGTCGAACCCCGCCCGGAGGCACCGCTCGCGATCGCCCTTCATCGCGTACGCGGTCACGACGATGAGCGGCATGTGCCCGCCCTCGCGCCGCTCGCGGGCGCGGACGGCCCGCGCCGCCTGGAGGCCGTCCATCTCGGGCATCTCCACGTCGAGCAGGGCCACGTCGTACTGCCCGGTCGCGATCTTCTCGACCGCGATCCGGCCGTTCTCGACGATGTGCACGCGGTGATCCTGCCGCTCCAGCCAGCGGCGCATCAGCTTCTGGTTGATCGCGTTGTCCTCGGCGACGAGCACGCGCAGGCCGCGGGCGCGCGGCCCCGGCGAGAAGCGGCGCGACTCGGCCGCGCGGAACGCGCTCCGCGTCGGGATGCCGAAGGCGTGGAAGACGGCCTCCTGGAGGTGCGACGGCTTCACGGGCTTCGTGACCATGGCCGAGACGCCGAGATCGCGGCAGCGCGCGGCGTCCGCCTGCGCCGAGGTCGAGCTGAGCATCATGAGGATGCGCCCCTTCAGGATCTCGCGCTTGCGGCAGTGCTCGACCACGGCGAAGCCGTCGACCTTCGGCATCCGGGCGTCGACCAGGGCGAGGCCGAACGAGCTGCTCGCGCCGAGCGCGTTGCCCCCCGGCTTGCCCCAGGGCAGCGCCCACATCCCCGAGTCCTCCGAGAGCGCCGCGATCGCCGCCGCGCCCGAGTCGACGGCGACCGGCCGCATCCCCCACCCCTCGATGGTCTCGGCGAGGATGCGCCGGACGGTCGCGTTGTCGTCGGCGATCAGCACCCGCGTGCCGATCAGCTCCCGCGGGATCTGCAGCCGCCGCGACCGGGCCGCGCCCTCGAGCGCCCTGAGCTTGAGGGTGAAGTGGAAGGTGCTGCCCTTGCCGAGCTCGCTCTCGATCCAGATCCTGCCGCCCATCATCTCGACCAGCCGGGCACAGATTGTAAGGCCAAGCCCTGTGCCACCATACTTCCTCGTGGTCGATCCGTCCGCCTGGGCGAAGGCGTCGAAGACGAGCCGCTGCTTGTCCGGGGCGATGCCGATGCCGGTGTCGATGACGTGCACGTGGAGCACCACGGTGTCGCCGAGCGCCTCGCCCGCGTAGAGGGTCGGCAGGCTGTGGCGGTCCGCGCCGGCCTCTTCCTCGGGCGGGGCGGGCGCGCGCGCGTCGATCGTGGCGCGGACGAGGATCTCGCCGGCGTCGGTGAACTTCACGGCGTTGCTCACGAGGTTCACGAGCACCTGGCGCAGGCGCAGCGGATCGCCGACGAGCGCCTCGGGCACGTCGGGGCCGACGTGGTAGGCGAGCTCGAGCCGCTTCTCGTGGGCCCGGAGCGCGAGCGTCTTCACCGCGTCGCCGAGGATCTCGCTCGGGTCGAAGACGACGGGCTCGATCTCGAGCTTGCCCGCCTCGATCTTCGAGAAGTCGAGGACGTCGTTGATGATGGCGAGCAGCGCGTCGGCGGAGATCTTGACCATCTCGAGGTACTCGCGCTGCTCCTGGGTGAGCTCGGTCTGGAGCGCGAGCGACGTCATGCCGATGATGCCGTTCATCGGGGTGCGGATCTCGTGGCTCACGCTGGCGAGGAACTCGCTCTTGGCGCGGCTCGCCGCCTCGGCCGCCTCCTTGGCCTGCTGGAGCTCGGCCTCGACCTCCTGGCGCTGCATGAGCAGGGCGCGCAGGCTGGCCGAGTGCTCGCGCTCGTTCTGGAGCGAGGCCTCGCCCATGGCGTCGGCGCGCCGCTTGGCGATGCTCGCCATGACCGCCATGGCGGGCGTGGTGACGGCGTAGACGATGACCCGGAGCAGGTTCTCCGCGGAGTAGGAGAACCCGCCATCGGAGTAGTAGCTCGCGAAGTAGGCGCACGAGATGAGCGCGGTGGCGATGCCGCTCCGGAGGCCGCCGCTGAACGCCGCGAAGACGATGATCATCGACAGGATCGCGGGCGGGTTCGGGACGCCCCAGCTGAACGCGGCCTGGAGCGTGGCGACCGCGCCGATGACGAGCAGGGCGAGCACCGGGCCGAGGAGCGGGAGCCAGAGCTTCTCCAGGGCGCGGCGGCTGCTGGGCGCGGGCGCGACCTGGACGGGCAGGACGGTGCTGCGGCCGTCGAGGAGGCCGGCGCCGGTCAGCGAGAGGCGGGGCTCGCCGGCCAGCGAGAGGCGGGGAGGCTCGCCCACCTGCGAGAGGCGGGGGTTGCTGCCCTGCGGGGGCCGGGAGTCGCTGGTCGACGGGGGTCGGGGCTCCGCGCGGGCGGCCCCCGTCGCGGCGGCCGGCGGGGGCTCCTCGGTCGGCGACATGGCGTCCATGGAGATAGCGGGGTCGCGATCGGGCGTCCATGGCCGCGAATGCGGGGCGCGAGGTGGGCGAGCGCCGGCCGGTCGTCAAGACCACCGCCACGGCACCTCGGGATTCGCCTGAGCGCAGGAGATCCAGGCGCCCGCAGCCTCGGCCAGATCTGGACAGACGGCCAGCGTGCGAGCCACGGCGGGCCGGCGTACGCGTCGTGGAGGTCGCGGGCGGGCAAGAACGCCAGGGCGCTCCCTTCCTCGAAGGGACCTGCGTGTTCGCGACGCACGGTCCGACAGGAAGCGTGACGCGCGGCCGGCTCTCGGAGCGAGCGGCGACGGAGCCGTTGATTGACCTGCAGGGGAGAGCCAACCGCGAGGGGCGCAAGATCTCGAGAGCACATCCCATGCGCTCTCCTGGAGGTGTCATTGCCGCTCTGGCCGCCCTCCTCGACGATGGCCAAGAGCGCCGAACGAAACCGGACCGAGCCAGGCGGCCGAGGGTGGGTGCAGCGCTAGGCGCGACGAGGAGCCCTACTGAAGTAGAGCGACGAGGAGCAACGACGCGATGCGCCCGCCCTCGGCCGCCTGGCGACGGGAGGTTTTGAGAGGCGCTCTAAGGCTGAAGACAGGTCCCTCGGGCACGCCGAGCACGAGTGACGGGCCTCCGCCCATTCACGCTCTTTCCCTTGCGCCCCTCGCGGTCCCCTCTCTCGTCTTCTCGGCAGCGCCAGTAGCCAAGGAGTCCGCGCCTCACGCCGCCCGCAGGCTCACCCCGGACTCCGCGTCGAACAGGTGCACCTGCCGGAGCGCCACCCTCACGGTGTCGCCCTTCGCCACCGGCGCCGCCGGCTCCAGCCGCGCCACGAACGGCGCGCCCGCCACGGTGCCGTGGGCGTACGACTCGGCCCCGAGCGCCTCGACGATGGCCACCTGGAACGACGCCCCCCCCTGGCCCGGGGCGACCTCCACCTCGTGCGGCCGCACGCCGACCGTGACCCGCCGGCCGGGCGCGAGCGCCCCCGGGAACTCGGCCGCGTCGATCTCGACCGCGAGATCCCCGTGGGCCGCGACCCACCGCCCGCCCCGGTCCTCCATGCGCGCCTCGAGGAAGTTCATGGCCGGGCTGCCGAGGAAGCTCGCCACGAACTGGGTGCGCGGCCGGGCAAAGACCTCCAGCGGCGGGCCCGACTGCTCCACCACCCCCTTGTTCAGCACGAAGATCTCGTCCGCGAGCGTCATCGCCTCGACCTGATCGTGGGTGACGTAGACGCTGGTCGCCCCGAGCCGGTCGTGCAGCTTCCGGATGTCGACCCGCACCTGGGCGCGCAGCGCGGCGTCGAGGTTCGAGAGCGGCTCGTCGAAGAGGAAGAGCTGCGCCCGCCGCACGATCGCCCGGCCCATGGCCACGCGCTGCCGCTGGCCGCCCGACAGCGCCCGGGGGTAGCGGTCGAGCAGCGGGCCGAGCCCGAGCATCTCCGACGCCTCCTTCACGCGCGCCTCGATCTCGGCCGGCGGCGTCTTCCGCAGCTTCAGGCCGAAGGCGAGGTTCTCGCGCACCGTGAGGTGCGGATACAGCGCGTACGACTGGAAGACCATCGCGATGTCGCGATCCCGCGGCTCCAGGTGCGTGACGTCGCGGTCGCCGAGCGCGATCGAGCCCTCGTCGGCCTCCTCCAGGCCGGCCAGCAGCCTGAGCAGCGTCGATTTGCCGCAGCCGCTCGGGCCGACGAGGACGGCGAACGAGCCGTCGGGCACGTCGACGGAGACGCCCCGCAGCACGTGGGTCTGGCCGAATCGCTTGTTGAGTCCGCGCACTTTGACAGAAGCCATGGGAGAGACTTTCGAGGAAATGGATGCCGGGACGCTTGAGGTTACCGGGACATGCTGGAGGGGTGAATCAAGGACCCGGGGCGATCGGGTCCTCGGGGAAGAACGAGGCGCCGCTCACGGCGCGGCCGCCCGACCGCGACGGCGCCGTCCGCGCCTGCAAACTATGCCTCTTTCTCGGGCGATGGCACGCGGACGAGCGCGGCCCCACGCGCCAGCCCCGCCTCGCCGCCCCCGGAGGGCCCATGGAGCGCGGCGCCCCCGGCCCGGCCGGCCGACCGCGTCCGCCGTATCGGGAGAGGCCGTATCCACGACAGGCCCCTGCCGAGCCGCAGAGCGCAAGACCGAGCCCAGCAGTGGCATGGCCACCCGCGCGCCCGCGACGCGATGCTCCCTCGCCCTCGACGCCCCTCGCACGGCGGGAACGCTACACCACCCAGCGTCGCGAGGTCCACGATTTCTCGATTCGGCGCGTGGGTTCCGGGGCGCACTTCCAATCGACGCATGCGCCTCCGCGCCGCGGATCGCGGCGGCCGCATCGGCGCCGAGCCGCGCTCGCCTCCGCCGAAAATGCCGCGCCAGCGGCCCGACAGGCGCGCTCACGCCAGCCTGCGGGCGCGCGACAGACTCGTGAGATCGCCGCCCCGGCGTATCGCGCGCTCTCCACCATGGATCCATCGCGGTTCCACCACGGACGCTTGTTGACGTGGGATTCCCGCCGCATTGACGGTCTCGCCGCAACATGGCACCGTCAACTCGTGACCTTCTCGGCGCCTCCCGACCTCGAGCAGGAGCAGGCCAGCGCCGGAGATCCCACGTGCGGGTTCCAGGCGGGCGGAACGCTCGGGGACGGCGCCCTCTACATCGAGCGATCCGCGGATGGCGAGCTCTTCAATGCGCTGTTCCGCGGAGAGCTCTGCCATGTGCTGTCGGCCCGGCAGACAGGGAAATCCAGCTTGCGACTCCGGGTCTCAAGGCGGCTCCGCGCCGAGCAGGTGGCGTGCGCGAGCGTGGAGCTCGGGGCGCTCGGCACCGACGGCGTCACGCCGGTGGGCTGGTACCTCGGGATCGCCTCGGAGATCGCCGAGCAGCTCGGGCTGGAGCCGCCCGGCGAGTTCTGGGACGCGCACTGGCACCTCGGGCCCGTGCACTGCTGGTCACGCTGGCTCGAAGACGTCGTGCTCGAGGAGATCTCGTCCGCGATCGTCCTTTTTCTCGACGACATCGAGGCCACCCTGTCTCTTCCGTTCTCGCGAGACGATTTCTTCGCGGCCATCCGGGCCTGCGTGAACCGCCGCGCCGAGCGCCCGGCGAACGCCCGGCTGACCTTCTGCCTGCTCGGGGCAGCGGCGCCGTGGGAGCTCGCCGCGGATCCGATGCGCGCGCCGTTCAGCATCGGCCGCGCGATCCGGCTCGAGGACTTCACCCGCGCCGAGGTGGAGGGGTTCCGGGCGGGCCTCGCCGGGGCCGTGGCCGATCCCGACGCCGCGCTCGGCGCGATCTTCGCGTGGACCTCGGGGCACCCCACCATGACCCAGCAGCTCTGCGCGGATCTCGCCGGCGCGCGGCGCGGCCTCGGCGTGGACGAGGCCGTGGCGCGGCGCTTCCTCGCGCAGGGCCGGACCACGGACCCGGCCCTGCGCCACGCGGCGCGGTGCCTCGACGCCCCGGGGGCCCGCCGCGCGCAGGCGGCGAAGCTCCTCGCGCTGTACCGGCGGCTGCTCGACGGCGAGCGCGTCGGCGCCGACGGCGGGGATCCGGTCCAGGTCGCGCTGGGCCTCGCCGGGCTCTCGGCCGTCCGTGCGGGCGGAGGGGGCGCGCCGTACCTCGCCGTGCGCAACCGCGTCGTCGCGCGCGTCTTCGACCGGGCGTGGGTCCGGTCGCGCGAGGCCGAGCGGGCGATCACGGCGCCGCTCGTGCGCTGGCTCTCGAGCGGGCGGCGCGACGACTTCCTCGTGGGCGGCGCCGCGCTCGCCGAGCTCACGGCGTGGGCCGACGGGCGCGGGGACCTCTCGGGGGAGGAGCAGGCGTTCCTCTCCGCCTGCGCGCGGGCCGACGCCCAGCGGCGGTCGATGCGGCGGCTGCTCACCGTGCTCGCCGTCGCCGTCACCCTGCTCGGGTCGCTGCTCCTCGTGCTCCTCTGGCAGATGGGGCAGGAGGAGCAGGCGCGGATCCGGGCGCAGCAGGAGGCGCGCGAGCAGGACGCCCGGCGGCTCGCGGCCCAGGCCGCGAAGGAGCTGTCCGAGGGCCTCCTGCAGCGGGCGCGCCTGCTCGCCGTGGAGGCCGGCCTCGCCGCCAGGGCGAGCGGCAGGCCCGCGGGCCCGACCGTGGTGCAGGCCCTCGGCGACGTGGTGTGGGGGCCGGCCGTCGGCCAGGAGGTGCTCGTCGGCCACGGCGGCGCGGTCCTGGACGCCGCCTTCAGCCCCGACGGCCGCTCCGTGGTCACCGCGTCCGCCGACGGCACGGCGCAGCGCTGGCCCCTCGACGGCGGCGGGGCGCCGATCGCGCTGCGCGGCCACGCGCTCGGGGTGGTCGCCGTCTCCTTCAGCCCCGACGGGAGCCGGCTCGCGACCGCGTCGCTCGACGGCACGGTGCGCCTGTGGCACGCGGACGGCCGGGAGGACCGCGCGCTCCGCGCGCACGACGCGGCGCTGGCCAGCGTGGCGTTCGACCCGGAGGGCCGCCGCCTCGTCGCGGGGATGTCGGACGGGACCGCGCGCGTGTGGCGCCTCGACATGGACGACGAGCCGCCGCTCGTCCTCGCCGTCGCCGCGCGGCCCGTCCGGCGCGCCGTGTTCAACCACGACGGAAGCCGGATCCTCGCCACGACGGTCGGCGGCGCGGTCCACGTCGTCCGCGCCGACGGGCAGGGCCCCCCGGCGGCGCTGGGCGCGGCGGGGCAGGGCGTCGAGCGCGCGGACCACGCCCCGCTCGACGACCGCATCGTCGTCGCGGCGGGCGACGGGACGGCGCGCGTGCTCGGCGGGGGCGGGCGCGCGCCGATCGTGCTCCGCGGCCACGAGGGGGCCGTGCGCAGCGCGGCGTTCAGCGCCGACGGCGCCCGGGTCGTCACCGCCTCGGCGGACGGGACCGCCCGCATCCACCGCGCCGACGGCAAGGGGACCCCCACGGTGCTCCGCGGCCACGAGGGGCCCGTGAACAGCGCCGCCTTCAGCCGCGACGGCGGCAGCGTCGTCACCGCGTCCGAGGACGGGACCGCGCGGGTATGGCGCCTCGACGGGCCGGGCGAGCCGCTGCTCCTCCGGGGCCACGACGGGCCGCTGACCAGCGTCGCCGTCAGCCCGGACGGGGGCAAGATCGCCACGACCGGCACCGACGCCACGGCGCGCGTCTTCCGCGCCGACGGCGCGGGCGAGCCCGTCGTGCTGCGAGGGCACGAGGATCACCTGCTCAGCGTCGACTTCAGCCCCGACGGCGACCGCCTGGTCACCGGCTCGGCCGACAGGACGGCGCGGGTGTGGCGCGCCGACGGCAAGGGCCAGCCGCGCGTGCTCGGCGACCACGACGACCGGGTGGTGGGCGTCGCGTTCAGCCCGGATGGCGCCCGCATCGTCACGACCTCGTGGAACGGCATCCTCCGCGTGTTCGAGGACGGCGGCCGCGGCGAGCCCGTCGTGCTGCGCGACGCGCGGGCGGGGCTCCTGCGGGCGGCGTTCAGCCCGGACGGCCAGCACATCGTGGCGACCTCGGGGCCCGACGTGAAGGTGTGGCCCGCGGACGGCCGCGGCGCCCCGCGGGTGATCCCGTCGGGGTACGTGGACCGCGCGCTCACCGCCCTCGCGGTGAGCCCGGACGGCCAGCGCATCGCGATCGCGGCGCCCGACGACGGGGTGCGGCTGCTCCGCGCCGACGGCCAGGGCGAGCCGTTCGTCCTGCCCTGCCCCGGCGCCTCGGTCCGCGCCCTGGCGTTCAGCAGCGACAGCGCCCGCGTCGTGGCCGTGTCGAGCGAAGGCAGCGCGGCGGTGCTCCCCGTCGACGGGCAGGGCGAGCCGATCACCCTCCGCGCCGAGGACGTCATGCTGACGGACGCCGTGTTCAGCCCCGACGCCACCCGCGTCATCGCCGCGGCGAGCGACGGCGCGGCGCGCATTTTTTCGATCACGGCGGACCCGCTGATGGCGCGCGCGTGCGCCTACGCCGGGCGCAACTTCTCCCGCGTCGAGTGGGCGCTGCTCATGCCCGGCGTGAGCTACCGCAGCACCTGCCCCGCGTGGGCGGCTGCCCCCGAGCAGGACGCCGGCGCGGCGCCGCTGCCCAGCGTGCGCTGAGGCACCGACATCGCCCCCTATCGCCCTTCATCGCTCTTTTCGTGCGACCACCACCAGCGCCGCCCGATCTCGGCCGCTGGCCGCTCGCCGCGGCTCTCTGAAGGCGCGGCGCGCGCATCACCGTGCCAAGAGGGCGGACGACCTTGTCGGGTTCGCGCTTCCGCGGGAACCATGTATGCTCGTCTTGGCTTACTCGCATTCTGCCGCGCACGTTGCGGCATCGATCCGCCGCCCGGTCCATGGCCCCGCTCGATCTGCACGCCGAGGAGCCGAACCTCGTAGATGCCGCCGCGGCGCGGATCGGGACGCCCCTGAACGCCAAGTGGCGGCTCGATGATCTGCTGGGCGTGGGCGGGATGGGCGCGGTGTTCGCCGCGACCCACCGCAAGGGCTCGCGCGCCGCGGTCAAGGTCCTCCACATCGAGTTCGCGCGCAACGCCGAGCTGCGCGACCGCTTCCTGCGCGAGGGCAAGATCGCGAACAAGGTCGACCACCCGGCGCGCGTCGCCGTGCTCGAGGACGACCTCAGCGACCGCGGCGAGCCGTTCCTCGTCATGGAGCTGCTCACCGGCACCACCCTCCAGCGGCTCGCGAGCGGCGCCGGCGGCACCCTCCCCCTCGACCAGGTGCTGCCCGTCTTCGACGTCGTGCTCGATCTGCTCGAGAGGTGCCACTCGATCGGCATCGTCCACCGCGACATCAAGCCGGCGAACATCTTCGTGACGAGCGCCGGGCACGTGAAGGTCCTCGATTTCGGCATCGCCCGGATGCGCGACCCCGAGCGGCAGGCGACGCGCGCGGGCATCACGTTCGGCACCCCGGCGTTCATGTCGCCCGAGCAGGCCATGGGCGTCTCCGGCATCGACGGCCGGTCGGATCTCTGGTCGGTCGGCGCGAGCCTCTTCACGCTCCTGTCGGGCAAGCGGCTCAACCGCGGCCGGAGCGAGTCGGAGTCGTACTTCCTCGCGGCCACGCAGACCGCGCCGTCGATCGCGACGGAGGCGCCCGACCTGCCGGTCGAGATCGTGGCGTTCGTCGACAAGGCGCTCGCCTTCGAGCGCGGCAGCCGCTTCCAGAGCGCCGCGGCGATGCGCGGCGAGCTCCGCCGGCTGATCGCCGCGCACGCCTCCGGCCAGCTCACGCCCTCGCGCGAGCGGAAGGCGCCGCGCGTCCTGGTCCGCGGCAACGACGCGATCGACGAGGAGAGCGAGCCCCAGCCCCTGGCCCTCGTCGAGCAGACGTGCCAGCGGCTGGTCGCCATCTGGAAGCTGCTCGCGCTCGCGCTCGGCAACATCCGCCAGTACGGGTGGAACCACCCCCACGTGAACAAGGGCATCCACTTCGCGTTCGACGAGATCACGCGCACGCTGTCGCACAACCCGCTCGGCGTCCGCTGGGAGGTCACCCCGAACGCGTTCACCGCCGGCGGCCAGCCGATCTGGCAGCCCGATCGGCCGCCCTTCGACCGCATCCCCTACCAGCTCTTCGCCGACGGCATCCGGAAGATCCAGGTCAAGGCCGGCGTCACCGAGGCCGAGCTCCGCGATTTCGCCGCCATCCTGCTCCGCGACCAGCGGTTCGGCCTCGGCGAGGACGACGACGCGGTGACGGCGCTCTGGGATCGCCGCTTCGAGCACATCGCCTACATGGCGATCGACCAGTTCGCCGACGGCGACATGGAACAGGAGGAGTTCGAGGAGCAGTGCCGCGAGATCGCGGTCGGCGCGCGCGCCCTCGCGCAGATCGAGAGCCTCTGGGACGAGAGCTCGCTCGCGGGCAGGGCGCTCCAGAGGAACGTCGAGGCCGCGCTCGCGGACGCGGGCGCGGCCGCCTCGGCGCTCGCCATCGACCCTTTGACCCGGAGCACGCTCAGCGCCCAGGTCGCGCTGCCCGCGGAGCAGTGGAGCGAGCGCTACATGGACGCGTTCGTCGACGGCTACGTGGACGCCGCCCGGCACGGCGACCTCGACCTCCTGACCTCGGCGCTCACCGCGTGGACCTCGGACCAGATCGTCCTGCACAGCTACGAGCTCGCGTTCGAGGTGCAGGCGATGCTCCGGCGCGCGTTCGCCGGGCGGCTCGACGAGGTCCAGCGCGCCGCGGCGGGGCGGGGCGGCGAGGGCGCGCCGCGGCTCTCGCGGCGCGAGGTCGACCGGACGCTCGCGCAGGCGATGTTCCCGGTCGAGGCGCTGAAGGCGATCCTCGACGACCTCGCGACGGCTCACCCCGAGGAGGCGGCCGCCGCGGGCCCCGGCGCGGCCGCCGCGGGCCCCGGCGCGCACGGCGGCGCGGGCGCGGCGGCCGCCGCCGGCGCCGCGCCGGGCGGCGCGGCCGCGGGCCCCGGCGCGCACGGCGGCGCGGGGCGGAGCGTCGCGCCGCTCGATCCCGCCATCGTCGACGGGCTGGCCCACGCGCTCGAGGCGCTCGAGGACGGCTCGCTCTTCAGCGCCGCCTGCCAGTGCCACGGCGCGGTGCAGTCCGAGCGCCTGCGCGAGATCCTGCTCGCGTACATGCGGCGGTGGGCGCCCGGCCGGGAGGCGGAGCTCGCGCACCTCCTCGCGCGCGCCCAGGTCCCCCTCGCCCTGACGCTCGTCCAGCTGCTCGGGCAGCTCAGGACGCCCGAGGCGTTCGCCGCGCTGGAGGCCGGCTTCGCGAGCCCGCACGTCGAGGTGCGCATCAGCGCGCTCGCCGAGATCCCGGACGCCACGGGGCCCGACGGCGCGCCGGGCACGGGCGCCACCGCCGAGCGCGTCCGGGAGGAGCTGCAGAAGCTGCTCGACGACCCCGCGCCGCCGGTGCGCCGCGAGGCCCTGCGCATGATCGGCAAGCTCGGCGTCCTCGCCGCGGGCCCGACGCTCGTGCGGCGGATCCTCTCGACCTCGTTCCACGACCTGCCCGGGACCGAGCGCCGGCAGTGGCTCGAGACCGTCGCGCAGCTCAACCCCGCGCGGGCCGAGAAGCTCGCGATCGAGCTGCTCGAGAAGCGCCAGCTCATCCCGTCGGAGGCGATCGAGCAGACCCGCGAGATGGCCGCGCACTTCCTCTGCCAGGCGCGGAGCTACGAGGCGCTCCGCGCGGTGAAGGAGGCGACCAAACCGCGCTGGTGGAACACGCCGCCGGTCCGCGACGCGGCCGCCCGCGCCGCGGTCACGATCGCCGCGCGCCTCGTCGCGCCGACGCGCCAGAGCGACCGGCCGCTGTCGCACGCGTCGCCGTCGTCGCTGCAGCCGGCCGATCCGGGCGGGCCGACCTCGCGCGCGGCGCGCTCGCGCGTACCCGCCTCGGCCCGGCGCTCGAACCCGGGTGTCCCGCTCGGGCTGGAGCCGCTCGAGCCGTGGAGCACCCCGCGCCCGGGCCCCGCGGGGTCGCAGGGCGACGACGCCGGGCGGAGCGCCTTCAGGCCCCCGGGGCTCGGCTCCCCCCTGTCCGGCCCGCCCGCCGCCGGCTCGGTGCCGCCCACCTCGGTGCCGTTCAGCCGGCGCATGCCGCCGCCGCCCTCCGCGGCCTCGTCGTCCAGCCCGACCGCCGCGCCGCCGCCGATGGCGCCGCCGGGCGGGCGCCCGGCCTCCCCGCCGCTGTCCCCTGCCCCGCCCTCCGGCGTGCCGCACAGCGCCCGGCAAGGCCCCGCGCCATACCCGATGAACCCGCCCGTCCGTCCGCTCATCGAGCCTGCGCCCGCGGGCGCGGTGCCGTCGACGAAGCCGGCGCCCTCCCCGGCGCCCCGGGGCGGGAGGAAGCCGTGAGCGAGGAGAAGGCCAACCTCACCGAGAGCACCGGCGGCACGGCGATCTCGGGCGTGAAGGCGGACGGGCGGCGGCGCGCGGCGCTCGGCCTGGTCCAGATGCTCTACCGGCTCGCGAAGGCGTGCCTCCTGCACAGCGACTCGAACCAGGCGGTGCTGTCGCTCGTCCCGTCGGCGATCGACAGCATCGTCCAGTTCTGCGAGCTCTCGGGGACCGAGGCCGCGACCCTGGTGTTCGCGGGCAACACCCTGTTCATCAACGGCCAGATGCTCCGCGCCTCGCGCGAGACGTACGAGGTGGCGCTGGAGCTCGGCAGCTTCTTCGAGACCTGCGACGTCTCGGAGGTCGTGCTCGACAAGGCGGTCCGGCGCGCCGAGCTCGCGGCGTTCGCCCGCCTCCTCGCCGACGCGCAGCGCGACCGCAGCAGCGCCGCCCGCCTCGCGCAGTCGAGCCTGCGCGGCGTCCGGGTCCGCAAGCTCACGAACCCCTTCCCCGGCGGCTCCATCGAGGGCGACGGCACGCGCACCGGCCGCATCAGCCGCACCTACGCGGCGGCGCTCCTGGTGATGCGCGGGTTCTACGCGGGCCTGCGCGCCGGGGAGGCGGCGCTGCCGCAGCGGGTGAAGCGCGTCGCGCAGAAGCTCGTGGCCGCGGCCGAGGAGGACGCGCGCCTCCTGCTCTCGATCGCCGCGGGCAAGGTCGCGGATCCGGACGAGGCGGGGCTCAGCGTGTCCACCGCGATCGTCGCGCTGGGCATCGCCCGCCAGCTCACGACCGACCGGCGGATGCTCGGCGGCCTCGTCACCGCCGCGCTCCTCTACGACGTGAGCCGGCTGCGGCTCACGGGCGCCGTCGCCGGCGCGGCGGCCGGCGGCGGGGAGCCGGCGGCGGGCCCGTTCCTCGAGCGCGGCCTCAGCGAGGACGAGAAGGAGCGGCTGCCGGCCAGCGCGGCCGTGATGCTGACGGCGCTCGGCAAGCTGCACGCGCCGTCGATCACGCGCACCGTGATCGCCTACGAGGCGCTCGCGCTGCGGCCCGGCGGCCCGCGGGGCCCGCTCTACGGCGGCCGGCGCAGCCCCACGGTGCTGGCGCGCATCCTCGCGGTGGCCCGGCAGTTCACGGAGCTCCGGTCGGCGTCGTTCCCGGTCCTCGACGGCGCGCCGGGCGGCGCGTCGCTCGACGGCGTGCTCCAGCGCATGACCACGGGCGCGGAGAGCGCGACCGACCGGGCGATCGGCCGGCTGCTCGTCGGCGCGCTCGGCATCATCCCGACGGGGACGTTCGTGCAGCTCAGCACGGGCGAGCTCGGCGTCGTGCTCGCGACGCCGAGCTCGCCCGCGCATTTCGCGCAGCCGCCGGTGCGCCTCCTCTTCGACGAGCAGGGCCAGCGGCTCGCCGCGCCGGTCGACGTCGATCTCTCGCTGAGGGCGCCGGGCGCGGAGCCGTGCTTCATCATGCGGCCGGCGCAGGTGGAGCCGCACCACGAGCGGGCGATCCGCGCCGCCTTCGGCTTCGGCGCCGCGAGGTCCGCCGCGGGCGTGGACGCGCGCGCCGCCGCCGCGGGCATGGACGCGCGCGCCGCCGCGGGCATGGACGCGCGCGCCGCCGCGGACATGGACGCGCGCGCCGCCGCGCCGCCGCTCCTGTCCGAGGACGAGGTCCCCGCGACCGAGCCGGGCAACACGCTCGCGTCGCGCGCGCTCCGCCCGGCCGAGGAGAGCGCGCGCTCGTCCCCGTCGCGCAAGGACGCGGCGTGGCTCGGCAAGCCGCTCGTGGGCGTTGCCCGCGCCGCGCCGTCCTCGCACGGCGCGCCCCCCAGGCCGCCCGTGTCGGCGGAGCGCCCGGCGCGGGCAGAGCGGGGGCGCAACGAGAACCTCATCTCGACGCAGCCCCCTCCCTCCGCGGCCGCGGCGCAGGCGCCCGCGGTCCCGCCGCCGCCCCGGCTGCCGCGCGACTCGCGGCCGTTCGGGGCGCTCGCGTCCAGCAGGTATCCCGCGCCGCCTCCGTCGCGGCGGAGCGAGCGCCGGGGCGACGCGTCGGCGCCGGACCAGGGCGTGGGCCAGCTCCCGACGATCGGCCCGCCGTCCGGCCCTGCGCTGTCGCGGCGGGCCGGGGATTATCGGCTGGGCCCGCCGTCGCGCCGGCTGGATTCCCGGGCCGAGCCGGAGGAGAGCGACTGGAACGACGAGCTGCCGACGATCGATCCTCCGCCGCCGCACTCGCCGCCGACGTCGCGGAGCCCTTCCTATGTCCCGGAGCCAATTCCCACCGAGCGCAACGCGCAGCAGGCGCTCGCCGGCCTTTCGCACGGCCCGGGCCTGGAGGAAGCGGACCTGACCTGGGCCGATGAGCTGCCGACGCTGGATCCTCCGCCGCCGAGCACGGAGACGGAGGAGCGGGAGCGCGACCGGCTGCTCGCGGCCTACCTCGCCGAGCAGACGCCGCTTCCGCTGGCGGCTCACCGCGAGTGGAGCACGGCGCCTGGCGCAACGCCTTACGTGGCGGAGACCGAGCACGGCACGTGGCGCGGCGGGGCGCCGCCCTCGCAGCGCGGGGCGCCGGAGTCGCGCCGTGGGGCGCCGCCCTCGCAGCGCGAGGCGCCGGAGTCGCGCCGTGGGGCGCCGTCCTCGCAGCGCGGGGCGCCGGAGTCGCGCCGTGGGGCGCCGTCCTCGCAGCGCGGGGCGCCGGAGTCGCGCGCGGCCCCGCCGATCAGCTCGGGCTCGTACGGCGGGTCGCGGCGCCCGCCTCGCGCGCCGATCCCGCGGGAGGAGCCGGAGGACGACGGGTACACCCCTCCGGCGCCGGAGGGGCGGGACCGGTGATGGACCGGGCCGCTGCGTCTCCTCCGCTCGTGGCGCTCCTCGCGCTGCTGTTCGCGGGGGCGGCGTGCGGCGACGATCGGGAGACGCCCCCTCCCCCCGAGGATCCCTGCAAGCTCGGGTTTCTGGGCGAGGAGGGCGAGGACCTCCGGATCGAGGTCATCGCGCTCGGCGCGGACGGCGCGGCGCGCCCGGTGGACGACGGCGACGCGCTCGATATCCTCATGCCGCCGCAGGGCGGGCGGGTGGTGTTCCTGGGTGCCCGGGCGACGAACCTGAGCGCCTGCGGCGTGCAGCTCTCCGGGTCGCTGCGCGACACCGTGTCGGGGCGGGTGATGTCCGAGTCGCGGACGATCAACCTGGATCCGACCGGCGACGGGTGGGGGGCGAGCGTCGATGTCGACATCTCGACGTTCGCGAACGTGGGAGTCTGCCCGAACAACTGGTCGGGGCGAGACATCTACGATGAGGACTACGAGATCGTGGTCCAGGTGCGGGACAGGGACGGCCGGATGGCCAAGGAGACGAGGCGGGTGCGGCCGGCGTGCGGCGAGCCCGGGCTCGAGATCGAGTGCCGGTGCATCTGCAAGCACGGGTATATCCTCGGTGAGGCGTGCGAGTAGGCGGAGTAGCGCGGCGGGCGGGGGCTCCGCTGCCCCGGAGGACATCCCGCCGGGCGAATCAACGAGCTATCGAGTCAGGAGGTACCCACTTTGCACCTGCGCCGGGAGCATGGGCACGGAGGACTTCGACACCCATCCAGACGGCCATCACGGGATGACGCCATGGCTCGCGAGCTACATCACCTCGCAGCGGCAGGCCTGTCCGTGACGCCCCGCACGAACGCACTCCTCCTCGCGCTCGCGCTGGTCGCCTGCTCTGGCGAGCCGGAGCCTGCGAATCCCGCCGGCTCCAGCTCCGCCTCGGGCGGCGGCGGTGGCAGCGACGCGGGCGCAGGGGGCGGCGGCGGTTCGCCGGAGGGCTGCCCGTCTGGCGCCATGATGCTCCAGAGGGCGGCAGTTCCCAGCGATGCAGCATCCGGCTGCGTGGACACGGACAGCCCGCTTGCGATCCCGGTCTGTACGGGGCCCGAGATCTACAAGCTGGTCACGTACACCTGCCTTCGCCGCGTGTCCGACGGCAAGGAGTTCTGGATGGCGCACAACGCCGTTGTTCGTCCTGCTTCGAGCGAGTGGCAGCTCTGCGGCCACGAACCGCATCCCGACGACCTGTCGCCCGAGTGGCCCCGGCCGCCCGCCCCGTGCGCCACGCGCTGCGGTGGCTCCCAGCAGACTGCGCCGCCGGTCCTGACGCCGGCGCCGATCTCGACGTGCAGTCCGGAGGACATGCGGGACATGTTCAGGTGCGGAGCCGCCAACTCCGAGCGTGACGAAGGCTGTTGCCGCCGTCCGTTCTGCGAGACGGACGATGACTGCGGCGACGGCGCATCGTGCAAGCGGGTCGACCCGGTCGGGTTCATCTACAGCTGGGTTGGCCTGGCACCCGACGGCTCGCTCTCCTGCAACTGGGCGGGCGCGATCGGGAGCGCCCCCGAGATGCTCTGCGTTCGCAACGATCCCTGAGGCGACCTCCTCCCCTCCCCTCCCCTCCCCTCCCCACGCGGCGCGACGGGCTCAGCCCCTGGCCGCTGTAGCGCTGATGCGCTTGCTCTCTCGAACGACATGTCCGGGCTCCCCGGGGATGGCGATTGGAGGGCGGCGCCGGCCATCTTCAATTTTCCGACAGGAGCAAAAAATCGAGAAAAGCAGAACATTCAGAACATGTCAAGGACGGATCGCCCATGCCACCCCAGACGATAGAAGATCTCTGACGCGATGCGCCTTCGGCCCGGGAAATTACACCATATCGACAATTTAACGCCGATGCTCCCCCGACGCGCGGGAAGTGTATCCAGAACGTTTCGGCACGATGTCGACGACGACTTCCCCGCGCGCCGCGCCGGTGTATACCCGACGCGACATGGTGCATTTGGACGAAAAAGTAGAGCCGCTCTTCGATCAGATCGTTCGCCGCAACCCCGGCGAGTCGGAGTTCCACCAGGCGGTCCGTGAGGTCCTCGAGTCCCTCGGCCCGGTGCTCTCGAAGCACCCCGAGCTGATGCGGCACAAGATCATCGAGCGCATCTGCGAGCCCGAGCGCCAGGTGATCTTCCGCGTGCCGTGGGTCGACGACCGCGGCGAGGTGCAGCTCAACCGTGGCTTCCGCGTGCAGGTGAACAGCGCGCTCGGCCCCTACAAGGGCGGCATCCGCTTCCACCCGACGGTCTACCTCGGGACCATCAAGTTCCTCGGCTTCGAGCAGGTCTTCAAGAACGCGCTCACCGGGATGCCGATCGGCGGCGGCAAGGGCGGCGCGGACTTCGACCCCAAAGGGAAGTCCGAGGGCGAGATCATGCGCTTCTGCCAGAGCTTCATGACCGAGCTCCACCGCCACCTCGGCGAGTACACCGACGTGCCGGCGGGCGACATCGGCGTGGGCGAGCGCGAGCTCGGCTACATGTTCGGGCAGTACAAGCGCCTGACCAACCGCTACGAGTCGGGCGTGCTCACCGGCAAGGGCCTCGCGTGGGGCGGCTCGCTGGTGCGCCGGGAGGCGACCGGCTACGGCGCCGTCTACTTCGTCGCCGACATGCTGCGGGTGCGCGGCGAGAAGCTCGCGGACAAGACGTGCGTGGTGTCGGGCTCGGGCAACGTCGCGATCTACGCGACCCAGAAGCTGGAGCAGCTCGGGGCCCAGGTCATCGCGTGCTCGGACTCGAGCGGCTACGTGCACGACCCCGACGGCATCGATCTCGCGCTGCTCAAGCAGGTGAAGGAGGTCGAGCGCGCGCGCATCAGCGAGTATGCGACGCGGCGCGGCCGGCGCTCGCGCTTCGTGGAGGGCGGCAACGTCTGGGAGGTGCCGTGCCAGATCGCCATCCCCTGCGCGACGCAGAACGAGCTGAACGGGCGCGACGCGACGACGCTCGTGAAGAACGGCTGTCGCACCGTCGCCGAGGGCGCGAACATGCCCACCACGCCCGAGGGCGTGCGCGTCTTCCTCGAGGCCGGCGTGGCGTTCGGCCCCGGCAAGGCCGCGAACGCGGGCGGCGTGGCGACCTCGGCGCTCGAGATGCAGCAGAACGCGAGCCGCGACTCGTGGACGTTCGAGCACACCGAGGAGCGGCTCGCCGAGATCATGACGAACATCCACCGCACGTGTCACGAGACGGCGGAGGAGCTCGGCGTGCCCGGCAACTACGTGGTGGGCGCGAACGTCGCGGGGTTCCTGCGGGTCGCGCGCGCGATGATCGCGCTCGGCGTGGTCTGACGGCCGGCCGCGGGGGGGAACGAGCTCGCGCGCGAGGAGGCCGGCCGAGGCCGGTCGGCCGAGGATGGGAGGCGAGGACGGGAGGCGGCGGACGAACGCCTCACACGTCGAGGTCCTTCCACCGCTTCGATCGCTGCGTGACGATCAGCATCCCCACCAGCAATGCCACGCCGATCGCCGCGAGCGCGAACCAGATCGCGCAGGGGCGGGAGGTCTCCCAGAGCAGCTTCGTGGCCTCGACCGCGTCGATGTTGAGCACCGCCTGGAGTCTCCTGAGTGCCTCATCCTTGACATGCCCGGACCACTGTGGTCCACATCACACATGAAGCCGTCACCGGTGCGCGCCGATGCTGCGAGCGCGCCTCGAGTTCTCGAGAGCTCGCCGTGCGATCATCCAGTCTTGCGTCGTTCCCCTGGGGTGGCGTCGACCTCCGGAGTCTGCGAGCCCGAGCGCCTGGAGCGTTGCTCGACCCGCCCTGTACGCGCGCTCGCCGCGCGCCCGCTCGTCGCGCTCGTGGCCGCGATGTTGCCGCTCGCCGCCGTGGCCCACGGCTGCGGCGGCGACGCCCCCGCGCCGGATGACACGGGTGCAGCGGGCGCCTCCGGGGACTACCAGATCGAGCTCGATCTACCGCCCGAGATCGGAGCCCGCGTGCTCGAGATCGCGACCGAGCTCGGCGCGGCGATCTGCGAGCGAGCTCGGAGCTGCTGCGACCACTTCGGGTTCGAGCCGCGGACCGATTGCGTGCAGATGGGCGGCGAGATCTTCGCCTACCGGATGCTGGGGGTCGCGGGCCTCGGCGAGGTGGACCTGAGCGAGTTCGACTTCTCGATCAACGAAGCCATGGCGGAGCGCTGTATCGACATCGCGCGCTCCCTCTCGCACCAGTGCACGTTCCCGGCCCTCGAGATCGTCGATTGGTTCTGGCCTTGCTACCTGGTCCTCGAGGCCTCTCGGGAAGGAGAAGTGCCCGACGAGTGCGATGGCGACGAGGTCTGCCAGGTCAAGTATGGCCCGGGCAATGGGTGCTTGAGAAACATCTGCCTGCCGTTCGCCGAGGTCGAGGAGGGCGCAGACTGCGGCCTGCCCCAGGAAGGCCCGACCATCCCCGTCTGCAGCGCGAGCCACTACTGCAGCTCTACCTGCCAGCCGCGAGCGGAGCTCGGCGAGCCGTGTGGCTCCGCAGCGTGCGTTGCAGGGGCCTTCTGCGACCGTGAGGCCGACGCGCGCACCTGTGTCCCGCTCTTGCCGCTCGGCGCCCCCTGCCCGAGCGACCACGCCTGCGCGGAGGGGCTGCACTGCGAGTGCCCGAAGTTCGGGAGCTCCTGCGACGAGCGGTTCTGCTTCGAAGAGCGCGAGATCGGCGAACCTTGCTCCGCAGATCCGGAGTGCCCCTTCCCGACCCGCTGCGAGGGCGGTATTTGCAAGCCATCGAGCCTCGGATTCTGCGAGGCCCCGTGAGCTCCGACACGAGAACGGGCGCGCGACGGCCCGGACATGGCGACGCGACCGAGGCGCGCCCCGGTCGCGGAGAGGAGGAGAGGAGCGCGCGCCCGGTCTCCTCCCCGGCGCCCGCGGCGCGCTGGATCCGCTCGATCAGGAGCGGCATCGCGCCGAACCCCCAGGAGCGGCATCGCGCCGAACCCTGCCCAGATCCGGGGGAGCCGCACCAGCACCTCGCGCGAGCCGTCCGGCAGCGCGGAGGAGCCGTACCCACAGCTCCGGGTCACGTGGCGCCCGCGCGCCGGGTTCCCGGGCGCGCGGCGAGGTAGCCGAGGGCGAGGGCGACGAGCTCGTCCTCGAAGGTCGGGTCGAACAGGGCCGCGGCGTCGTCCTCGAGGGCCGTCGCGACGACGCCCTCGAGCGCGGAGGCCAGCACGCGGGCCGCGACCGCCGGGCGATCGAGCGCCGGGTCGGCGGCGCGCAGCAGCGCCTCGAGCGAGCCGGTGACCAGCTTCGTGGCCTCGCGGAGGGACGAGGGGCCGCCGATCTCCGCCATCGAGGCCTTGAGCGCGAGCGCGAGCTCCCGGTTGTCGCGCTTGGCCGAGAGCAGCTCGCCGATCGTCCGGCGGATCGCGTCCGCGAGCGGCAGCCCGTGCGCGCCCTGGATCGCCGCGAGCAGCCGCCCGGTGACGCGCTCGAAGTATCGCAGGTGGAGCGCGGTCACCAGCGAGCGCTTGTTCGGGAAGTACTGGTAGAGCGAGCCGACCGACACGCCGGCGACCTCGGCGACCCGCGTCGTCGTCAGCGCGCCCGGGCCGTGCTTGCGCAGGACCTGAAATGTCGCCTCGAGCACCGCCTCCACCGTCGCCTGCGACCGCTCCTGAACTGGCCGTTTTCGTTGCTGAACTTGCCGGGCCAGGCGGCCCATCGGCAATGCGAATGGCGAACCTGAAGGTTTCTTCACATTCTTCGAGCATGGTACAGGATCGCAGGGAAGCACGGGAAACGTTCATCGTGACCGGCGCGACGCGGGGGCTCGGCCTCGAGATCGCGCGGGCGCTCGCGCGGCGGGACGGGGCGCGGGTCGTCGCCGCCGTACGCGACCCGGCGCGGGCGGCTGCGCTCGGGCTCGGGCCGCGGGTGGAGATCGTGGAGCTCGACCTGGGCTCGCTCGCGGCGGTGCGGGCGTTCGTCGCGGGCTGGCGCGGGCCGATCGCGGGTCTCGTCAACAACGCCGGGCTGCAGCCCGGCGCGACGCGCCGCACCGCGGATGGCTGGGAGGAGACGATCGCGGTCAACCACCTCGCCGCGTTCGCGCTGACCGTCGGGCTCCTGCCGTGGCTCGACGGCGGGCGCGTGCTGTTCGTCGGCAGCGGCACGATCGACCCAGAAAACCGCGTGCCGAAGCGGCTCGGCTTCCGCGGCGCGCGGTTCACCAGCGTCGCCGCGCTCGCGCGCGGCGAGGGCGAGGGCAGCGAGGTCCAGCGCGGGCGCGATCGTTACGCGACCAGCAAGTTCATGAACACGGTCGCGGCGATCGAGCTCGCGCGCAGGATCTCCCCGGATCGCACGCGCTTCTACACGCTGGACCCCGGGATGATGCCGGGCACCGGTCTCGCGCGCGAGGCCCCCTTGCCCGCGCGCGTGCTGTGGTCGACGGTGCTGCGCTGGCTGGTCCCGCTGCTGCCGGACGCGAGCACGCCGGCCCGCTCGGCGGCGACGGCCGCCTGGATCCTGACCGGCGACGAGGCCGCCGCGCACAGCGGCGAGGTGTACGGGCCCGACCGCCGACCGTCGCGGCGGATGTGGGCCGCCGTGCGCGAGCCGCAGGTCGGCCGCGCCGTGGTCGACGAGACCCTCGAGCTCCTCGGTCTGTCGCTGCCCGACGCGCGCGGCCGCGCTGCGGCGTGAGCGTTCAGGCGATGAGGGGCGCGCTGGCGCGGGTCTCGGTGCTGGGGCAGCTGCCACCGTCGACACGCCGGGGCCCTGGGCTCCAGTCCCTCCGGCTGTGACGTAGCGGTGCTAGCACCGCGTCACCCGAGCTCATCGCTGGTTCATCGCGGAGGGGCCGGAGACGAGGCGGGCCACAACCGGGGCCCGCCGGAGCGCAGGCCCCGTGAGCGACGAACTTGGGTGACCCACCACGAGCCGCGACTCGTGGTCGTTCGAGCACGCCGAGGAGCGGCTCGCCGAGATCATGACGAACATCCACCGCACGAGTCACGAGACGGCGGAGGTGCTCGGCGTGCCCGGCTCGTGCAATGACGCTCTCAAAAAACATGGACATGCTCAGCACCTCGCTCACGTTGCCGTTCGCATCCGTGAGCTGCCACGGGCCGAGGACGCGATAGTCGGGGACGGCTTCCACGGCGTTGCTCAGCCCGTGGTCTCATGGTGGTCGAGGTCGTCGACGCGCAGGTCGGAGGCAATAAACACGAATTCATGAACGACGGTGTTCTTCAACCCGAGCAGGACGCGTAGTAGACTGGTGGCGCGCACGGACGACGGTTGCGATTGGGAGTCTGGCAACCGCTATCGTGGCCGTCCGTCCGTGCGCCTTCCATACCGTGTCTGCCCCCTCGTGCGGGCCCATACGAGGTTTCTGCTTTCGCCAGCGGCGGGACGCGCGCCGGCTGCTGCTCTTCCCCTCCGAGTACCCGGAACCAAGCCGAACTCTCGCTCGGTCACGCCGCCTCGCGCCGCTCACGCTCCCACGAAGCCATCAGGAGGCTCGGTTTTGATGCGCCCGCCCTGGAGTTTAACCCAAGCCGCTCAATTCGCCATCCACCCATTTCACCTCATCGATCAGCGAGGCGGGGATCAGATGGGGAAACTCCTCCACAAAATCCGCAACATCCTTCTGAAGCTGCCTTAACGAATCCCGCTGCAGTTGACCATGGAAGCGCAGAGTATCGTCGCACCGCAGGCGCAGCCACTCGACATCTAGGCGCGGAACGTCCACGGATCGCTCGAGGACAAGCAAGCAGTCCCGGAGCCGCTCGACTGTCTCAACAATAGTCATATCAACACTCACCTCTTTCCATGAGTATTTTCTACCATCCATTTGATACCATCTCTTGTCTCTCGGTACAAAAATCGAGCCGACACTTCTCTCCCCTTGAGATCGAGTGATATCCATCCCTCACGATTACCTGTGAGAGGATGTGGAGTTCTCGCCCTGAGGGATCCCCTCATTATCGCAGCGAAATCTGGCGAATTGATGGTCACATCGAATCACTCCACGGTAGGCACATGTACGATCATTGTGCGACATGACCATCGAACCCCTGAGCTTCATGGATGTCGAAGCGAAGAGTTGCGTCATGCGAGTGAGAAATCGTCGTCGCTGGTCGGAATATACATTGGTAGGAGGCGACCAGCGAGCTTACCGCATGCGCCGTTGGTTCGAGCGACATCATGACGACTCTCGCGAAGGACGCGCACAAGCCTGCCGCACATGGCTCCGCGTCTGCGCCGTCTAAGCAGACCATCCGGTCGAAAATCGACCAGAAGTACATCCAGGCCTTCGTCGAGAATTTGTTCGGCGATGACCTGCACGCGATGCGCGTCCTGTCGCTCGCGAACGGCGTCGTTGGCGTCCTGCAGGCGGCGGTGCTGGCCATCCATGCCATCGGCCAAGCGTATGCGAAGGTCGCCAACATCAAACCGAAGAGTGGGGTCAAGCAGGTCGACCGGCTGCTGAGCAATACCGGCATCGACGTGTTTCATTCCCTGAGGTCGTGGGTACAGTTCGTGATCGGGGTCCGCAAAGAGATCGTGGTCGCATTGGACTGGACGGACTTCGAGAAGGACGACCACACGACGCTCTGCGCCTACCTTGTGACGCGGCATGGTCGTGCGATGCCGCTGGCATGGAAGACGGTAAAGAAGTCCGCGTTAGAAGGTACCCAGAAGGACCACGAATACGAGCTCATCGAGTGGCTTCACGACGCCATCGACGAGACGGTCGAGGTCGTTCTGCTCGCCGACCGGGGCTTCGGCGATCGCAAGCTCTACGACTTTTTGGAGTTCATCGGCTGGAACTTCGTCATCCGTTTCCGCGGTTGTATCGTCGTCGAGAACGCGATCGGGGAAGCGAGGCCCGCCGACGCCTGGGTGCCCGTGAGCCGCCGCGCCACGATGCTGCGCGATGTGCGCGTCACGGACGACCGCGCAAAGGTTCCAGCCGTCGTCCTTGTTCACGCACCGAAGATGAAGGAGGCGTGGTGTCTGGCCACAACGCTTTCGGATCGCAAGGCGGGCGACATCGTCAAGCTCTACGGCAAGAGGTTCACGATCGAGGAGACGTTTCGAGACATCAAGGACAACCACTTCGGGATGGGCCTCTCCGCCACGCACATCCGCAACGCCGGGCGGCGCGATCGGCTGCTGCTGCTCGCGGCTATCGCCTTCAGCGCTCGCCAGAAATGGTCCACCTCTGCTCGCCAAAAATGGTCCAGGCTCGGATCCGCGCTCGTGGCGCTGATCGCGATCATCGACGCCGACCAGCAGGACGGCGCGGTGGCGGCTGTGGCGGGAACGCACCCGGCCGCGGAGGGAGCAGCGGTGGCCAGCCGCCGAGATGGCGATGGAGCTCATGCTGAGCGACGCCCGGCCATCGGGAGCTGCACGACATCCGGCGGGAACGCCTGCCGGCGCGTGCATCCGCAGCCCGGAGCCCCCGCCGGAGGCACATCCACGTGCCCATCGCCCGCAATGCATCGGCGCCGTCGGGCGCAGCGAAAGGCAACTGAGCGCCCGGAGCCACGCGCAGGCAGAGCCGAGCATGGCGAGGACGCGACGTTGCCTGGAGCGAGCACGGCGGCATGCTGCACGAGGCGATGGACCATGCTGACCTTCGCGCTTCGCAGCTCTGAGGGCTGCCGCAACGCCGTCGTCGGTCACCGCGCCTCCGGCTACGCCTTCGGGGAGCGCACACGACGCACTGCGTTAATCGTGTGATTCCGTGTGGTTGCTTCGTTTGCGGCGCGTGCTTCCGTGGGGACGCGCCACAGTTGGCGCGCGCCAAGGGGACCTCGTAAGGGGCGGCGTGTCCCCGAGACTGCGGAACGTCGAAGCACGCCGGTGCACGGCATGAGCATCAACTCCTCCTCCGCTCCTGTCAACGGGTCATTTTTCGCAAGCACGCGCGAGAGCACGCCATCAAATCGCCGCTGCTGGGAGCCGTCTGCGCGTAGTACGGCCACGAGCCCGCTTCCGCCGCTCCTTGGCGCAGCCGGGGAGTGGACCAGTTCTGGAGAGCACAGATGCCAGCGCCTCGGATCACGGCAGCGCCTGGTCCCAGCCAGCATCAGCCTACGCAGGGGGTGGACCACTTCTGGAGAGCAGACCCGGCTCATTTCTCGTGAGCGTCGAAGGCTATCGCCCATGCGCTCTTGACGCTGCTCGGCGCTGCGAGCGAGGAAGCCGGTCTCGATCGATACCTAAAGGTCAATACGGTCAAGCGCCGCACACACTCGCTCTATCGCCAGGGGCTCTACTGGTACGACTGCCTTCCCACCTTGCGCGAGGACTGGCTTCGGCCCCTCATGATTGCCTTTGACCGCATCGTCCGGGAGCACGCCGTCTTCCGCGAGATCTTCGGTATTATTTGAGGGGATTCCCCAGCCCGTTCACCGGATCTCCCGGCAGACTCGTGCTCGTCAGCCGGTTGCTCGTTTCCGCGTAGGCATACCGCCGCGTCCAGCTCCCCGCACCGGCCTGGTGCACCATTCGCACAATGTTGCCGACGGCATCGTAGAAATACTGCTCGGTGTAGTTCCTCAGCGCCTGCGCGTCGTTCGCGTGCGGCAGCGACTGGATCGGCAGGTCGTTCTGGTCCCGCTGCGCGTCGGCCAGCCCTCCCGCGTGCTCCCGCCCTGTCGCCTCGACCAGCCGATACACCGCGTCGTACACATACTGCGCGCTCGGCGACACCACGTCGTTGTTGAAGAACACCGTCTGTTGCGCGCTGTCCTCGATCTCCACGATGTTGCCGACCGGGTCGTGCACATACCTGAGGTTCTGCAGCACCGCGCCGTCCGCGCTCCGCGTCGTCTTCAGGCGCGCGAGCCGGAACGTCAGCGGGTCATACGTGTACACCGTGAATGTGCCGTTGCCGTACTCGATCCGCTCGCGCTGCCCCTTCGCGTCGTAGTCGATGTCGTCGACGAACGTCGTCCACGCCGCCGCGCCTCGAACCCGCGCCTCGACCCGCTCGAGCAGCCCCGCCTCGTTGTACGCGGGCTTCACCTCGCTCGCGTCCGGCGCCGTCACGCTCGTCGGGCGGTTCAGCGCGTCGTACGCCGTCTGCGTTCCGAAGCTCTCGAGCTCCAGCAGCGGTTCAGCCGCCGTCGCGATGGCGGCCACATCCGTGAGCGCCGCGAGCGCCGACCAGTCCTTTCAGCATGCACGTCGCTGCGCAGCCGCCGCGATGCCTCCAGCACATTGCCCTTGAAGTCGTACGCCTGGCTCGTCACCACACCCGCGCCATCATACACCTGGTACGGCCTGCCGCGCAGGTTCAGCGCTGTTGCTTGTGGATGGGCTTCGCCATGGACATAGCACCGCGCCAGCCGTTCGCCGCCCGAGGCGGGCTGTACGTGCTCGTGCGTCGGCCGGCGCAGCGCATCGTACGACGAGCGGTAGATGAATCCCCGCCCCTTCCAGGCGCGCAGCCGCTGCCCCGTTGCGCCCGCCAGCATCCATCGCTCGCCGCTGTCGTTGCTCTGCTGATAGAGCAGCTGCCCGCCGAGCCCGAAGCGATGCTGCATCGCCTGGTTGCCGCGTGCATCGGTGATCAGGAGCGGCCGCCCCTCGATATCGAGCATGCTCTGCGTGACGTACTGCCCCTCGGCCCCGTTGTCCGCCACCGCACGGAACACCCGCCCCAGCGCGTCCAGGTGGCTCACCGCCGGCGTACCTGCGTGGGTAGCCGCCAGATCTGCCGCGCGCGAGATCCTGGAGCTCCGGCTGCTCGCCGCCGCCCTCAACGCCGTCTCCATCGCGCTCCGTATCGAGCACCCCACCCTCGACGCGCACGCCGCGCCCACGGAGCCGCCTACGCTGTGCGCGGCACGCCAGTTGCTCGTGCAGATCCGCTTGCTCCGCGGCACCATTTACTCTTACCGCGCGGCCGTCCACCGCGTCCTCGAAAGCTGGACGACGACGGCATCCCCTTTTGACGCGCACGCTACGCGCTTCACGCTCCGCGTCCCTCCAAATCCGCGCGCAGAGAACCCTCAATTCTCGTGGTGATGCTCAGTCGGTCGTCCCCGAGCCGTCCACGTCGGCGAGCCGGATCCGCTTCGGGTCGAAGCGCCCCTCGTGGTCGAACCGCATGCGGCCGCCCATCTGCACCTTCGCGCCGAAGCGGCCATGGCCGAGGTTGGGCCAGTAGCACACGTTGCCGTTCCGGATCCGCACCAGGTCGACCAGCCCGTCGCCGCTCATGTCGGCCAAGAAAATGCTCTGCGCCGCGTCGGCGAACACCAGCGACGCCCCGCGCTCCTCGTCGCTCGGGCGCGCGATCGTGATCGGCCGGTCGAACCCGCCCTTGGCCAGCGACGGATACCACGTGAACGTGTCAGGCCCCGTGACGAGGATGTCCTCGTGCCCGTCGCCGTTCAGATCGATGAGCCGGAGGTTCGGGTCGCTCCAGTCGACGTTCGGCTGCGACGCGAACGGCCGGAACGGCGCCCACCCCGCGTCCGTGCGGTCGAAGTAGCCCGCCACCGGCCGCTCGAACACCACCATCTCGTTGCGCCCGTCCCCGTCCACGTCGAGCAGCTGCCCGCCGGAGACGGCCCGACGAGACGTGAGCGGCCGCGCCGCCGACAGCAGGCCGGCGCCGAGGGGGCGCTTGTATTAGAGGATCTCGCCCTCCTCGGCCATCGCCAGCATGCGCGGGCAGCGCCAACGAGCACGATGACCATCGTCAGCATGCGCGAAGCCCGCGATGGCGACGTAGCGATCGCCGGCGCATGCTGGGATCAGCGGAATGGTGGTGATTGCCGAGACGAGAGCGCCGCCAGTGGGGCGCGAGAGGTCACCGATGTCAAGCCCTGCCTCACGGGGCCACGGCGGCATCGCGCCGATCATCAGCGCCCCCAGCTCGAGCAAGAGCGGTGCCAAGAACCTGATACAGCTATCCAAAGATCGCATTACGAAGACACGACAGGAGCTCCTGTTCATCCCACGGAAACGGCTCTCCCTCCTTGACAGCGGGCTGGCCGAGTGCGGTATGCAAATGCGCGAGCAACAACTGCACGGTCTCTGCCTCGGTAATCAAACCGCTCTGCGCGGACTCAAAAGCAGACCGCTCGAACAGAACTTCACGCACCACGCGCCGACACTCTTCGTCTGAAAGCGGCGAAACCGACAAGAGGCTCGCAAACCGACCGGCGCAAAGAACAATTTTTTCAATATCAACCTTCGATCCCTGAGAATTTAGCTCCGCCATTTATTTGCCTCCACTGCTCTGTATGAAAGACCTGATTGCATCGATGTTCTCGATGGTTTCAACCTCAAAATCACCGTCCTCATTCCTTGTTCTCACATGCAGACGGTTTACTTGCGCAGGAACAAGCCGATCTGCATAAATTATCGTCGTATTAGGAACATTGGGCGTGGACGTCTTCTCGATCTTCAGCCCCTCGACATTCACATCTACTTCGATGCTAAACGCGGCTTTTCGGCTCAAGTCAGCACCATGAACAAACGTCGACGCTGCGGAGCCTCCGAGGAACACCTTGCCGCCATCCGGAAGGAAGCCACCGGATTCGATGATCGACAGGATGCCATCGCCCTTTGTGCCGTGGAATCCACTGATTACTCGGCCTCCTTTCGCGGAAGCGCTCGCCGATACCTCCGATGCTCGGGGAGGAGCCTGCGATGCCTCCTTTCCAGCCCTATCATCCGGTGCTGCGCTAAGGTCAGGCGGCGGCTCTTTACGTTCGGCGTCGGGCGGCGGCGGAACGGCAGGCGTCATACCCGGTGCCGGTGGTGGCTGCGGAGGTCCTGGAGGAGGGGCCGAGATGCCGCCATCACCCTTGGCCGAGAGTTTCTCGACGAGATAGCCAACGCCCATCTCGACAAGAACTATCCCGACGCCGATCGCAATCGACGGGCCGGGGCCGCCGGGGGCGCCGCCAGGCGGCGGTCGGGTGGGCGCCGCGCCCCGCGTGGCAGGAGAGATCCGAAAAACTCCCGAAGCGTCACCTCTTGACGGCGCACTAGGCGGCGCGGAAACTGGCTTGGCAGCGGCAGCGCCCAACGCCGCCGGAGTCCCGCCTTCTAGAGGCGCCTCCTCTGAACGCTCTGGGGTTGCGCCGCCAGAGCTCTTCGTCACCGCCGCGGCAATGCCTTTTTGCGCCTCGATCGGCTCCCAAGGCCATCGCCAGCGAATCGGCTGCTGCTGCGGAACTGCACGCCCATCAGGGTCGAACAATGTCGTGGGATTGTTCCTCGCGTACGCGTACAGGCTCGGCCCGTCCACCATCCCCTCTGGATCCGCCGCCGTCCACCTCCCGAGCCACGGCGCATAGTACCGCGCCCCATAGTAGTAGATCCCCGTCTCCTCGTCCTTCTCCTTGCCCGTGTACCTGTACCTCTTCCGGCTCACCTCCACCGCGCTGCTGGCCGACCAGTACGCCGTCGTCCCATAGGGGTGGTACTCCTCGTAGCCGATCACCAGCCCCGCCCCATCGACCTCCAGCGATGCCGAGCCAAGGTGGTTGTCGAGCTGATACCGCACCCGCGGCGTCACCGTGAACGGCCCCGAGGTGTCCACCGTCTTGGTCTCCACCATCGCCACCCGCCGCGCGCCATCCATCACGTGCAGCGTCTGCCGCTCCAGCACGAGCCCCGACCCGTTCCGCCGCCGGTAGACCTCGTAGCCGCCGAGGTAGATGCGCTCCTCGACGAGCCCGCTGTGCTCCCAGACCTTGCGCACGCGCTGCCCCGTAGCATCGTAGTCGTAGTAGACCACCCCGCCGCCACCGAGATCTGTGCTCCGCACCTGGTCGTTCTCGTCCCAGGTCAGCGCCGCGATGTGCGGCATCGCCGTCATGTTGCCGTGCGCATCATGCGCATATGTCGCGCTGTACGGCCCGTTCACCGGATCTCCCGGCAGACTCGTGCTCGTCAGCCGGTTGCTCGTCTCCGCGTAGGCATACCGCCGCGTCCAGCTCCCCGCACCGGCCTGGTGCACCATCCGCAGCAGGTTACCCACCTCATCATAGAAGTACTCCTCCGTGTAATTTCTCAGCGCCTGCGCGTCGTTCGCGTGCGGCAGCGACTGGATCGGCAGGTCGTTCTGGTCCCGCTGCGCGTCGGCCAGCCCTCCCGCGTGCTCCCGCCCTGTCGCCTCGACCAGCCGGTAGACCGCGTCGTACACGTACTGCGCGCTCGGCGACACCACGTCGTTGTTGAAGAACACCGTCTGCTGCGCGCTATCCTCGATCTCGACGATGTTGCCGACCGGGTCGTGCACATACCTGAGGTTCTGCAGCACCGCCCCGTCCGCGGTCCGCGTCGTCTTCAGGCGCGCGAGCCGGAACGTCCGCGGATCGTACGTGTACACCGTGAATGTGCCGTTGCCGTACTCGATCCGCTCGCGCTGCCCCTTCGCGTCGTAATCGATGTCGTCGACGAACGTCGTCCACGCCACGGCGCCTCGAACACGCGCCTCGACCCGCTCGAGAAGCCCCGCCTCGTTGTACGCGGGCTTCACCTCGCTCGCGTCCGGCGCCGTCACGCTCGTCGGCCGGTTCAGCGCGTCGTACGCCGTCTGCGTTCCGAAGCTCTCCATCTCGAGCAACGGCTCGGCCGCCGTCGAGATGGCAGCCACATCCGTGAGCGCCGCCAACGCCGACCAGTCGGCTTCAGCATGCACGTCGCTGCGCAACCGGCGCGACGCCTGCAACACATTGCCCTTGAAGTCGTACGCCTGGCTCGTCACCACACCCGCGCCATCATACACCTGGTACGGCCTGCCGCGCAGGTTCAGCGCCGTTGCTTGCGGATGGGCTTCGCCGTGGACATAGCGCCGCGCCAGGCGCTCGCTGCCCGAGCCGAGCTGCACGTGCTCGTGCGTCGGCCGGCGCAGCGCATCGTACGACGAGCGGTACACGAACCCCCGCCCGTTCCAGGCGCGCAGCCGCTGCCCCGTCGCGCCCGCCAGCATCCACCGCTCGCCGCTGTCGTTGCTCTTCTGATAGAGCAGCTGCCCGCCGAGCCCGAAGCGATGCTGCATCGCCGGGTTGCCGCGCGCGTCGGTGATCAGGAGCGGCCGCCCCTCGATGTCGAGCGTGCTCTGCGTGACGTACTGCCCCTCGGCCCCGTTGTCCGCCACCGCGCGGAACACCCGCCCCAGCGCGTCCAGGTGGCTCACCGCCGGCGTGCCGGCGTGCGCAGCCGCCAGATCCGCCGCGCGGCGCTCCGGGTCGCCCTGGGGCAGCGCCTGCCGGGCCGCATACCACGCGCTCTCCAGCACCGTGTCGTTCGGATCGTGTGACGTCTGCTGCCACGCATCGAACACCACCCTGGAGAACGTGCCGTTGGGCAGGTCGGTCCGGATGAGCCGGCCCAGCGGGTCGTACCGCAGGATCGGCGTGACCCCCCACTCCACGAGCTCCGCCTCGTCCTCGTACTCGTGCGTCGCGCTGAAGAACGGCTCGTACTGCTTGACCGGGTTGCCCTTGTTGTCCAGCACCGTGCGCCCGGTGCCCACCCAGCGCGACGTCACATGCGAGAAGACCAGGTCGCCCTGCGCGTTGTGCACCAGCGCGCCGTTCGCGTCGCGCTCGGGCGCCGGCCCCGGCTCCGCCTTCACCTTGCGCAGCACCTCGTTGCCGGCGCCGTCGGAGTAGATGTACGTCTCCAGCCACCGCGGGTTGCCCGCCCCGTGCTGCTCGCGGGCGCGGGCGTGCACCACGTTCGGCTTGCCCGTGCTCTGGAATCGCTCCAGATCGTACTCGAATGTGACGGTCGGGTCGTCGAGCGTGTCTGAGCAGCGCCTTCAAGATGGAGGGGCGTTCGCTCGATTCCGATCAGGTTTGCCGAGGAACAAAAGACGAAGCCCCCTCAGAAAACTTGCCATAAGTCGTCCGAGAGGGCCCGCTCCGGGTGTGGAAGACCGGAGAGGATGCATGCTGGCTCGCCTTTGTCCTCGGGGACAAATTTTTCTCATGCCTCCAGGAGATCGACCAGGAGATCGCGCGGCAGGTGGCGCGGGCGGGGTGCCCGCGGTGCGGCGGCCCGCTGGATCGTAGCGACTATGACCGCAAGCCCCGCGGCGATCGCTTCATCGCGGCGACCGCGGAGCCGCCGGTGCGAAGGATCAGCTACTGCTGCCGCCGGGAGGGGTGCCGGCGGCGGCGCACGCCGCCGTCGGTCGTCTTTCTGGGCCGGCGCGTCTACCTCGGCGCGGTCGTCATCGTCGCGAGCGCGAGCGCGCTTTTGCGGCGCACGACGGCGTGTCCGCCGGCGCAGGTCCCGCCGGCAGACGTGCCGCCGGCAGAGGTCGCGCCGGCGCAGGCCTCGCCGAGACGGACCCCGGCGACGCAGGTCCCGGCGCGGACGCTCGGGCGGTGGTCGAGGTGGTGGCAGACGGAGTTGCCGGTCACGGGCCTGTTCGTGGCGTTGCGCGGGCTGCTCGCCTCGCCCGTGGACGCGGCGAGACTGCCCTGCTCGCTGCTCGAGCGGCTGACCGGCAGCGCCGTCGAGCAGGTCACGGCGCTGCTCAAGCTGCTGGCGCCGCTGAGCACGGGGTCTGTCGCTGACGGCGCACGATTTCTGAGGAGCGCTGGGGCCTGATGAGGGGCACGCAGAAGATGTAAAATGAAGGGATTCGCAGGTTGGCGTAGGGTTTCCCTCGCGGCGCACGGACAGATGACCCTGCCCGCGGAGAGGACCCATGAGCCACGAAGACACGCCAGCGCGCGTGCGATGGGCACGTCTGCGCCTTTCGATCATCGGACCGCTGCTCGCCTCGCCGGCGGTGCGGGGGCGGCTCGGCGAGACCATCGCCGAGCTCTCCGGCCGCCCCTGGCATCACCCGACGACCGGCGAGACGGTCTGTTTCTCCGCCAAGACGATCGAGCGGTGGTACTACGCCGCGCGCAGCGAGCTCGACCCGTTTCGGGCGCTCGCACGCAAGGTGCCCAAGCACGCCGGCACCCATCCGAGCGTCACGCCGGCTCTCGCCGCCGCGCTCGGCAAGCAGCACGCCGAGCACGAGACCTGGAGTTACCAGCTCCACTATGACAACCTCTGTGCGAGCGCGAAGCAGGATCCATCGCTCGGGAAGCTCCCCGGTTACGCGACGATCTGCCGCTTCATGAAGGACCAGGGCCTGACGAAGAAGAAGCGGCAGACCCGTATCGCCCGGGGCGAGGGCTACGTGCCCCGCGAGGTCAGGTCCTTCGAGGTCGAGCATGTCAACGGGCTGTGGCACCTCGACTTCCACAAGGGCTCGCTCAAGGTGCTCCACCCGTCCGGCGCGTGGGTGAAGCCGGTCATGCTCGGCGTACTCGACGATGCCTCGCGGGTCTGCTGCCACGGGCAGTGGTACTACAAGGAGAACACGCAAGCCCTGGTGCATGCGCTCTCGCAGGGGATCCAGAAGCGAGGACTGCCGCGCGCCCTGCTCGACGACAACGGCTCGCAGATGGTCGCCGCCGAGACCACGGAGGGGCTCTTGCGCCTCGGCATCGTCAACTTCAACACGATGCCCCGCACGCCCGCCCAGAACGGCAAACAAGAGTCCTTCTGGGGCCCGATCGAAAAGCGCCTGCTCGCCATGCTCGAGGGCGTCGAGGGGTTGACCCTCAGCCTGCTCAACCAGGCCACCCAGGCATGGATCGAGCAGGAGTACCACCGCGCTGTCCATAGCGAGCTCAAGGAGACGCCGCTGGAACGCTACCTTCGCGGTCCCGACGTCGGCCGGCCCAGCCCTGGCTCCGAGGAGCTGCGCCGCGCCTTTCGCATGGAGATCACGCGTACCCAGCGCAAAAGCGATGGGACCGTGACGGCGTGCGGCGTGCGCTACGAGGTCCCCTCTGCCTATCGCACCCTGAACCGGCTCCGCCTTCGCGTGGCGCGCTGGGACCTCAGCCATGTCGATCTGGTCGACCCGCGCACCGGCGCTCACCTCACCACGCTCCGGCCGCTCGACAAGGTCAAGAACGCCGATCGCGCGCGCCGCGCGCTCTCCGAGCCCGCGCCGGCGCCGCGGCGCTCCGGGATCGCGCCGCACCTCAAGGCGCTGATGGCCGAGTACGCCGCCACCGGGTTGCCGCCTGCGTACCTGGCGCTCGACGACGGCGGGCAGGACGGCGCTCCCGAGGATGGCGCCGCGCTCGACCCAGCGAACCAAGATCCTTGTCTTGAATCGACGGAGGAGGCCCTCTCATGACCTCGAAGATCCTGTCCCTCTACAGTCTCATCTTCAACCCCTTCCGACCCGACCTCCCCGTCGAGGCGCTCCACGTCACGCCACAGGTCCACACCTTCCTGCGGCGCGTCGAGAGCGGCGTCACCGACGGCGGCTTCGCGCTCGTCACCGGCGACCCCGGCACCGGCAAGAGCGTCGCGCTCAGGCTCGTGCGTGAGCACCTCGGCACCTTGCCTGACGTGACGGTCGGGACCATCGAGCACCCGCAGAGCCGCGTGCCCGACTTCTATCGTGAGCTCGGCGAGCTCTTCGGCGTGCCCCTGAGCGCCCATAACCGCTGGGGCGGCTTCAAGGCGCTGCGGACGCGCTGGAGCGAGCACATCAGCACGACGCGCAGCCGCCCCGTGCTCATCCTCGATGAGGCGCAGGAGGCGCTCACTCAGGTGCTCTGCGAGCTGCGCATCCTCGCCAGCAAGGACTTCGACGCTCGCCAGCTGCTCTGCGTCATCTTCGCCGGCGACGGCCGCCTGCCCGAGCGGCTGCGTACCCCCGAGCTCTTGCCCCTCGGCAGCCGCATCCGCCGCCGCCTCCACCTCGATTACGCCTCCCGCGACGATCTCACCGCCTGTCTCGACCATCTCCTCGAGGCCGCCGGCAACCTCGCCTTGATGACCCCGGAGCTGAAGGCCACCCTCGTCGATCACGCCGCTGGCAACTACCGCATCCTGATGAACCTCTGCGACGAGCTGCTCGCCGCCGGCGCCGACCGCGGCCTGCCACGGCTCGACGAGAAGCTCTACCTCGAGGTCTTCTCTCCGCCCCAGCGGCCGAAAGCATCGACGAAGAAGCGATGAGCCCCTCGGTCCGCCGCAGGCTCTACGCCGCGCGCGAGCTCCTGGAGCTGCGGCTGCTCTCCGCTGCGCTCGATGCCGTCTCCACCGCGCTCCGGCTCGAGCACCCGACCCTCGACACGCTCGCCGAGCCGACGGAGCCGCCTACGCTGTGCGCGGCACGCCATCTGCTCGTCCAGATCCGCTCGCTCCGCGGCGCCATCCGCTCCTACCGCTCGGCCGTCCACCGCGTCCTCGAACAACCCGACGATGACGGCATCCCCTTCTGACGCGCAAGCTACCCGCTTGACGCTCCGCGTCCCTCAAGCTCCGTGCGCAAGAGCCCCTCAATTCTCGTGGTTATGCTCAGTCGCCCTCGCCCGCCCCCGGCTTGCCCATCACCGCCATCGCCGTGACCCTGCCCAGCGCGTCGAAGCGCACCTCGCTCACGTTGCCGTTCGCATCCGTGAGCTGCCACGGGCCGAGGACGCGGTAGTCGGGGACGGCTTCCACGGCGTTGCTCAGCCCGTGGTCTCATGGTGGTCGAGGTCGTCGACGCGCAGGTCGGAGGCAATAAACACGAACTCATGAACGACGGTGTCCTTCAACCCGAGCAGGACGCGTAGTAGACTGGTGGCGCGCATGGACGGCGGTTGCGATTGGGAGTCTGGCAACCGCTATCGTGGCCGTCCGTCCGTGCGCCTTCCATCCCGTCTCCGCCCCCCTCGTGCGGGCCCACACGAGGTTTCTGCTTTCGCCAGCGGCGGGACGCGCTCCGGCTGCTGCTCTTCCCCTCCGAGTACCCGGAACCAAGCCGGACTCTCGCTCGGTCACGCCGCCTCGCGCCGCTCACGCTCCCACGAAGCCATCAGGAGGCTCGGTTTTGATGCGCCCGCCCTGGAGTTTAACCCAAGCCGCTCAATTCGCCATCCACCCATTTCACCTCATCGATCAGCGAGGCGGGGATCAGATAGGGAAACTCCTCCACAAAATCCGCAACATCCTTCTGAAGCTGCCTTAGCGAATCCCGCTGCAGTTGACCATGGAAGCGCAGAGTATCGTCGCACCGCAGGCGCAGCCACTCGACATCTAGGCGCGGAACGTCCACGGATCGCTCGAGAGCAAGCAAGCAGTCCCGGAGCCGCTCGACTGTCTCAACAATAGTCATATTAACACTTACCTTCTTCCGTGAGTATTCTCTACCATCCATTTGACACCATCTCTTGTCTCTCGGTACAAAAATCGAGCCGACACTTCTCTCCCCTTGAGATCGAGTGATATCCATCCCTCACGATTACCTGTGAGAGGATGTGGAGTTCTCGCCCCGAGCCGCGCCGCCGCCGCCGCATCTCCTGCGCGCGAGGCATGAAGGTCCTCGATGATGTCGAAGACCTGAGGATGTAGCTCTTTCGGAATTCCTTCGAACGGATGCGGCGTCGAACCGAGCGCACGAGCCGGACGTAATGACGGCACCAGTTCTTCGACCGCGGGAGCCGACACTCCTTCCCCTGCGTCCGTACTCCTTGGCTGTCTTGCGGGTGACGCGTGCTCGGCGCCGCCACCAGCCTGTGCTATGTTGGCGGATGACTTGGGCTTTGTTGTGCCTCTCGCTTTGCCTCCGGTACTGAGGGCCGTCGTAGCGGTGCCAACCGTATTCAACCCTGGCGCACCGAGGCCGCCGCCCGAGGCCGTGGCTTCGCCTGCGATGGCGGCGCTGCTGGTGACGCGCCCCCCAGCGGTTGCTAGAGCAGGCGTTCCGGACTTAACGGCCGCCGCGGCGCCTTCCATCGTCCTCCCTACCGCGGCCGCACCTCTGCCCGCTGCTCGAGCGGCTCCGGAACCTCCGACCAGCAGCGTCCCGGCATCGGCGGCATTCAAACCGATATCGAGAGTCCGACTTGCAATCTTCTCGGCGCTCTTGTCGCCGTCGTAATGAGTCGCCTCCCAGGCTATATCACCTAGCGCCTCACCAGTATTCTGAACGAGGTGGCCTGCCCCTGAGGGATCCCCTTGTTCTTCGCGGAGCCGGGAATCCATCGCCCGGCGGGTGGTTGATGCGGCAATGCGGCATGATGCCGCCCGTGACCGTTGCCGATTCGCTTTCGACCCAGAAGCCCGACCGAGAGAAGCTCGGCCTGGAGCACACCCGCGAGTTCGTGGACCGTGTCTTCGGCCCCGATCTGCATGCCCTGCGCGTGTTGTCGCTGGCCAACGGCGTCGCCGGGGTTCTGAACGCCGCCGTCCTGTCGATCCACGCCATCGGGCAGGCCTACGCGAACGTGGCGAAGATCACCGCCAAGAGCGGCGTCAAGCAGGTCGACCGCATGTTGGGTAACGACGCCCTGTCGCTCGACATCGTGCTGGCGCGCTGGGTCCGGTTCGTCGTGGGAGAGAACGCGTCGATTCTCATCGCCCTCGACTGGACCGACTTCGACAAGGACGACCACACGACGCTCTGCGCCTACATGGTGACGACCCACGGTCGGGCGATGCCGCTGGCTTGGAAGACGGTGAAGAAGTCGGCGCTGAAGGATCAGCGCACCGGACATGAACTGGAGATGGTCGAGCGGCTGCACACCTGGCTGCCCGAGAACGTGAACATCACGCTCCTGGCCGACCGGGCGTTCGGCTACCAGGAGCTCTACGCGCTCTTGGAAGCGTTCGGCTGGGACTTCGTCATCCGGTTCCGAGGCTGCATCCTCGTCGAATCGACCGAGGGCGCGGTGCGTCCCGCCGAGGACTGGGTGCCGTCGAACGGCCGGCCGAAGTTGCTGGTCGGGGCGCGAGTGACGGACAAGCGTGCCGCCGTGGGCGCCGTAGTGCTCGTGAAGGCGGCGCGCATGAAGGAGGCATGGTGCCTGGCGACGTCGCTCGCGACCACGAAGGCGGCGGAGGTAGTCAAGCTCTATGGCCGGCGGTTCACGATCGAGGAGACCTTCCGCGACACCAAGGACCTCCACTTCGGCATGGGGCTGTCGGCGACGCACATCCGCGATGCGGCCCGGCGCGATCGGCTCCTGCTGCTGGTCGCCATGGCGCACACGCTCTTGACGCTGCTCGGCGCCGCCAGCGAGGCCTCCGGGCTCGATCGAACTCTGAACTTCGGCGCTCACCAGAAGTGACCCACCCGTGCTCGTCAGAAGTGGTCCGGGCGCGGATCAGCGATCGCTGCATGGACTGCGAGCGCGGACTTGGAGCACGCGAGGCGTAGCGCGCCGACGTAGGCATCCGACGGTGCTACGCTCGCGCCCACAGTGCCCTCCGACCTCATCCCGCCCGAGTACGCCGGCTGGTGGCGGATCACCGAGACCGGCACGTGGGTCAGCGAGCACCTGGACGACCTCGGCCCGGCCGTGATCTCGTTCACGGGGCACGGTGATCGGCTCCGCATGCACTGCCTCCTGGCCTACGTCACCGCAAGGTTCACGCGGGGCGGGATCTCGTTCACGTGGGAGGGAGCCTGGGAGTACGACCCGATGTCTGGAACCGGCCGAGCACGGCTCGGAAAGGACGGGCGGCTCACGGGGACGATCAAGATCAAAAACGGCGACGAGTCCGCGTTCGCCGCCGAGCGGACCAACGAGCCCACCGAGCCGATCCCCCAGCCGCCTTCCTACCGTGACAAGTGGCGTCGGAGGTGGTGATGGGCTCGGTTCGGAAGCTCGTGCAGCGCGCAGGCGAGGGTGAGATCGAGCTCGGACGCGAGGTGGGGAGCCACGGAGGACGGCGCTAAAACGGGATCTCGTCCGGCTCGATGGGGCGCGCGGGGCGACGATCACTGTCTTCCCCGGTGAGTAGCTCGCGATAGGCCTCGATGGCGCGGTGCAGCTCGCGGATCCCCTCGAGCAGACGGCGGGCGGTGCGCAGGCCGGGCGGCGGATGGATCAGGGTCACCTCGGGCGGCAGCAGCAGCTCCGGGTGCCGCGCGACAAGGACCTGCACCGTGAAGAGGAGCGTCGCGTCGATGAGCGCGAGCGGCTCGGGGACGTGCAGCGAGATGGGGTCGGAGCGGAGCATGGGACACCTCCGGACGTGGTGGAAACATCAACTCTGGGGGTCGCGCAGCGACGGGCCGTCGATGCGGACGGTGTGACACTGGTGACGCAGGCGGCTGAGCAGCGCCTCGACGAGCGACTTGTTGCCCAGGAAGTTCGCCCACTCGGAATAATCCAAACTGGTTGCAATGATCGTCGGACGACGTCGATACCTCTCCTCCATCAGCTTGAAGAAGATGTTGGTCTGCTCTGGCCGGAGGTTCAGGTAGCCCATCTCGTCGATCACCAAGACATCGACGCGCGCGAGCCTGTCGAGCAGCTTGCGGCTCGATCGGTCCGCCAGCGACGCGTACATCTCGTCGAAGAGATCCTGGGCGCGGACGAAGAGACCGCGGTGACCGTTCTGCAACGCCTTCAGCAACAGCCCCGTGGCCAGGCCCGTCTTGCCGACGCCGGTGGGGCCGATGAAGACGATGTTCTCGGCCTTGGGCACGAAGTCGAGCTCGGCGAAGCCGCGGATCTGGCGCTGCGTGACGCCGGGCTGGCGCTTCCAGGGGAAGGACTCGATCGTCCACTGCTCCGGCATCGAGGCTTGCTTGATCCGATATGCCAGCACGCTCTCCTGCTGGTGGTGCCACTGGGCTCGGAGCAGGCGTGCCCACATCTGCTGGTGCGACAGGCCGTCCCTGTCCGCGCGCGCCAGCTCCTCGTCGAACAGCTCGGCGATCTTGCCGAGCCGCAGCGACCTCAACAACTGCGCGATCTCATCCGTCATCGTCGTCCTCCGATCCGGGGGTGTCGTCGGCCTCGGGCGCCTCTTCGCCGTCGGGCTCGTCGTGACCATCCTCGTCGTCTCTCCCTTCCTCGCAGAGCGGCGCTCCGGCGACCTCGGGCGGAAGCGGGAAGAAGTCGCCGGCGACGTGGCGCAGCACCAGTCTCTCGAGCCGATCCCTGTCGTCGAGCCCGTAGTGCGTCGCGATCCGCACCGCGGCGAGCAGCGGCTCGCGCGGGTAGTCGCGCATCATGGCCGCCAGCCTGCGCAGGACGCGCAGCGACCGGCCGCGCCGCTTGAGCAGCGCGACATACGCGATCACCTCGTCGCCGCCGCGCGACAGCTCGCGCTCCTCGGCCGACGGCGCGTCGCGCGCGAAGACCTTCTCGCTGCGCGGTGGTCGGTGCTCGGGCACGGTCACCCGCGCGTCGATGGGCTCGGGGATCCGCTCGTGCGTGGCGACGCGGCGCGGACCGTCGTACAGATCGATCCGGTCCTTGGTCTCGCGCACCTCGAGGTGCCGCCCGATGAGCCGCCACGGCGCCGAGTAGCGATTCCGATGCACGGTGACGTACCCCTCGCAGTCGACGATCCGCTCGTGGAGCTGGTAGACCTCGGGCACGTGGACCGGCAGAGGCGCGAGGTGCTGCCGCTCGACGGCAAAGAGCTCTCGCGGGCTCGCGTGCAAACTACGCTTGACCTTCGCGTTGACCTTGTCGCACCGCCCGCCCCTCGGCATTCGCGCCGAGCCACGCCGCGTGCACGATCGCCATCTGCCGCGTCGTCAGCCGCAGCGGCGCCGCCGCATCCGCGAGCCGCTCGCCGTCGGCGCGGTTGGCGCGCGCCAAGGGCACCAGGTATTTCATGGCTGCGTGCGCCCCGATCGCGCCCGCGCGCACGTGCGCGTGCACCGACTCGGGCAGCTCCGCGACCAGCGACAGGCGCCGGCTCACCCAGCTCGGCGTCCGGCCGAATCGCTTGCTCAGCTCCTCGCCGCTGAGCCCGAATCGATCCCGCAGCTCGCGCAGAAACCAGCCCTGCTCCAGCGCGTTGTCCGCGTCGCCCGCGCGCAGCATCCGCTCGAGCAACAGCGCCTCCGCCTCGCCCAGGTCCCACGCCGTCGCCCGCACCGTGTCCTGCCCGAGGCGACGAAGCAGCCGCACCCGCTTGTACCCGTCGATCACCACGTGCCGCGCGCACGAGACCGGGCTCACGACGACGATCGGCGCTCGCTGTCCGACCTCCGCGAGCGACGAGAGCAGGCGCCGCTCGCGCGCCGGGCTGCGGCCGCGGAGCTCTTCGTAGCGAAGGTCGAGCTGGTGGAACTCGAGATCCATAGGGCAGCGGGACGCCGCGGCTCGGCGGCGCGCGGCCGACCCTCGCACGCCCCGGCTCGGGTCTTTCCGGCGACCCCCGGGATGTCCGCCCGTTTCTCATGAAGTATCCAGCACTTGCGCCTGCCTCTGGTCTTGCGCGGCGCCCAGCAGGACTCGGCCGAATACCCCAAGGAAATCCGCACCTTGGACCCCGAACTCGTCTTGCGCGACGTCCCAGGGAAGTCGGTCGAGCGGCGGCGGCACCCGCAGCGGCGCAGGCGGCGGCGGCGCCATCGCCGTCCGCTGCTTCAGCCGCCGCGCTACGAAGTAGCCCGGGTTGCGCTCCCGCCACGACGCCTGCGTCTTCTTCCGCCTCGCGGCCTGGCAAGACGGCGACGAGCAGACCTGCTGCCGATCGCCAACGCGAGGATCAGGCTGGAACCACCGACGGCAGACCCGGCACGGTCGTGCACGACGCATCCCCCGAGCGTCGCACCTTGCCCCCCGTCACGATCTCCGCGCTCACCACCGGCTCCACCGCAAACGCGCCGGCGGCGCGCTCGACGGGACCGCCGTCAGCCGGGAGGGGGTGGACCATTTTTCGCGAGCAGAAGCGGGTCAATTCTCGCGAGCGCTGAAGGCCCACAGCTTTCCGGCCCCGCTTCTGCTGGATACCTCGCGGCATCACGCAGGGGACCTGGCTACCTATCTTCTCGACTTTTGACAGGGTGAGCTCCTCTCATCTCACAAGGAACGCGCCGCTTTCACGGCGCACAGGGGATGCCTCAGTGATACAGTAGCAACCTGGTTTCGATTCAGATTTGCAGCGACGATCATCTCACCACGAACGCGCGCCCTTCTGCCACGCGCTCGTGACTACACGACGTCTATCCGCTCTTCAACATGCGTCGCCCCTCATGGCGGAGCTTCTGTGTGGGACCAGAATCGGCGAGCGCCGCAAGCGCTCGTTCTATCTTCGGCGAACGCTCGATAGTTTTGGCCCACCTCAACGCAAGAGCAGTCCAATGCTGGGACTGACTCGTAAGCCCTGTAGCGATCACATCTTCGAACGGAAATAGCTCGATGAACTCCTCCGATATTCCTTTGTCTCGCAACCCTTCCAGAAGGCGCTGTCGTGCCTCGACTGGCGCAACTTCCAGAATTGGCAAGAGATATACGCAGTTCTTTCCCAGCGAAAACTCTCTCGCAGATCTCTCCCCTATTATAACCCACCAGCCATCCGAGGAGATGCCTAAGTCCAATCGCGCTGTCTCGAGCGATGCGACGGGAGTCAACCGGATCATGGATCCGTCGATCGGTCCAGGCAAAACCATCCAATGGATCGACAACCCGACCAGACTTGCTACGAGCTGATGGCGCCGTTCCATATCCATCAATCCTCCCACGGTGTATGCACGACTCGGACTCCATGATTTCTCATAAAGTCGACAAACTGTTGCCTGATCTCGGGAGTCCAATTTCTCCCGTAATGGCCACTCCACTCATCCGTGACCAGTCCTTCAGGCTGCCGCGAAATGCGGCCTCCGACGACGCCCGAGTGCGGCGAGATCCTGGCCGCCTGCAGAATGCTGTCGTGCCCGTGAGGCTGCCTGTCGGTGCTCACGACGAACCTCCCGCTCTTCGAGTCGAAGATGAAGTCCACGGGCTTAGCCGAACCGAAGCGCTGTACGGCCTTCGATGACCGATAGGCATCGCTTACCTCGAAGAAGCCCGCCGCTGGGCCACTGCCCCTCGCGGCGTCAGCGGCGCCCTTCTGCTCCTTGCTTACCGCAGCAGGCGGTCCTTCGGGCTTAGCACTGGCAGCTGAAGTAGCCGCTACCTGGCCTGTCTCTTGCTCTTTTGTACCCTCGGGCGGCGGCGGTACAACAGGCGTCATGCCCGGTGCTGGCGGCGGCTGAGGAGGGCCGGGTGGAGGAGCCGAGATGCCGCCATCACCCTTGGTCGAGAGTTTCTCGACGAGATAGCCAACGCCCATCTCGACAAGAACTATCCCGACGCCGATCGCAATCGACGGGCCGGGGCCGCCGGGGGCGCCGCCAGGCGGCGGTCGGGTGGGCGCCGCGCCCCGCGTGGCAGGAGAGATCCGAAAAACTCCCGAAGCGTCACCTCTTGACGGCGCACTAGGCGGCGCGGAAACTGGCTTGGCAGCGGCAGCGCCCAACGCCGCCGGAGTCCCGCCTTCTAGAGGCGCCTCCTCTGAACGCTCTGGGGTTGCGCCGCCAGAGCTCTTCGTCACCGCCGCGGCAATGCCTTTTTGCGCCTCGATCGGCTCCCAAGGCCATCGCCAGCGAATCGGCTGCTGCTGCGGAACTGCACGCCCATCAGGGTCGAACAATGTCGTGGGATTGTTCCTCGCGTACGCGTACAGGCTCGGCCCGTCCACCATCCCCTCTGGATCCGCCGCCGTCCACCTCCCGAGCCACGGCGCATAGTACCGCGCCCCATAGTAGTAGATCCCCGTCTCCTCGTCCTTCTCCTTGCCCGTGTACCTGTACCTCTTCCGGCTCACCTCCACCGCGCTGCTGGCCGACCAGTACGCCGTCGTCCCATAGGGGTGGTACTCCTCGTAGCCGATCACCAGCCCCGCCCCATCGACCTCCAGCGATGCCGAGCCAAGGTGGTTGTCGAGCTGATACCGCACCCGCGGCGTCACCGTGAACGGCCCCGAGGTGTCCACCGTCTTGGTCTCCACCATCGCCACCCGCCGCGCGCCATCCATCACGTGCAGCGTCTGCCGCTCCAGCACGAGCCCCGACCCGTTCCGCCGCCGGTAGACCTCGTAGCCGCCGAGGTAGATGCGCTCCTCGACGAGCCCGCTGTGCTCCCAGACTTGCGCACGCGCTGCCCCGTAGCATCGTAGTCGTAGTAGACCACCCCGCCGCCACCGAGATCTGTGCTCCGCACCTGGTCGTTCTCGTCCCAGGTCAGCGCCGCGATGTGCGGCATCGCCGTCATGTTGCCGTGCGCATCATGCGCATATGTCGCGCTGTACGGCCCGTTCACCGGATCTCCCGGCAGACTCGTGCTCGTCAGCCGGTTGCTTGTCTCCGCGTAGGCATACCGCCGCGTCCAGCTCCCCGCACCGGCCTGGTGCACCATCCGCAGCAGGTTACCCACCTCGTCATAGAAGTACTCCTCCGTGTAATTTCTCAGCGCCTGCGCGTCGTTCGCGTGCGGCAGCGACTGGATCGGCAGGTCGTTCTGGTCCCGCTGCGCGTCGGCCAGCCCTCCCGCGTGCTCCCGCCCTGTCGCCTCGACCAGCCGGTAGACCGCGTCGTACACGTACTGCGCGCTCGGCGACATCACGTCGTTGTTGAAGAACACCGTCTGCTGCGCGCTGTCCTCGATCTCGACGATGTTGCCGACCGGGTCGTGCACATACCTGAGGTTCTGCAGCACCGCGCTGTCCGCGCTCCGCGTCGTCTTCAGGCGCGAGAGCCGGAACGTCAGCGGGTCATACGTGTACACCGTGAATGTGCCGTTGCCGTACTCGATCCGCTCGCGCTGCCCCTTCGCGTCGTAATCGATGTCGTCGACGAACGTCGTCCACGCCACGGCGCCTCGAACCCGCGCCTCGACCCGCTCGAGCAGCCCGGCCTCGTTGTACGCGGGCTTCACCTCGCTCGCGTCCGGCGCCGTCACGCTCGTCGGCCGGTTCAGCGCGTCGTACGCCGTCTGCGTTCCGAAGCTCTCCATCTCGAGCAGCGGCTCGGCCGCCGTCGAGATGGCAGCCACATCCGTGAGCGCCGCCAACGCCGACCAGTCGGCTTCAGCATGCACGTCGCTGCGCAACCGGCGCGACGCCTGCAACACATTGCCCTTGAAGTCGTACGCCTGGCTCGTCACCACACCCGCGCCATCATACACCTGGTACGGCCTGCCGCGCAGGTTCAGCGCCGTTGCTTGCGGATGGGCTTCGCCGTGGACATAGCGCCGCGCCAGCCGCTCGCTGCCCGAGCCGAACTGCACGTGCTCGTGCGTCGGCCGGCGCAGCGCATCGTACGACGAGCGGTACACGAACCCCCGCCCGTTCCAGGCGCGCAGCCGCTGCCCCGTCGCGCCCGCCAGCATCCACCGCTCGCCGCTGTCGTTGCTCTTCTGATAGAGCAGCTGCCCGCCGAGCCCGAAGCGATGCTGCATCGCCGGGTTGCCGCGCGCGTCGGTGATCAGGAGCGGCCGCCCCTCGATGTCGAGCGTGCTCTGCGTGACGTACTGCCCTTCGGCCCCGTTGTCCGCCACCGCGCGGAACACCCGCCCCTGCGCGTCCAGGTGGCTCACCGCCGGCGTGCCGGCGTGCGCAGCAGCCAGGTTCGCAGCGCGCCGCTCCGGGTCGCCCAGCGGCAGCGCCTGGCGCGCCGCGTACCACGCGCTCTCCAGCACCGTGTCGTTCGGATCATGCGACGTCTGCTGCCACGCATCGAACACCACTTTCGAGAACGTGCCGTTGGGCAGATCGGTCCGGATGAGCCGGCCGAGCGGGTCGTACCGCAGGATCGGCGTGACCCCCCATTCCACGAGCTCCGCCTCGTCCTCGTACTCGTGCGTCGCGCTGAAGAACGGCTCGTACTGCTTGACCGGATTGCCCTTGTTGTCCAGCACCGTGCGCCCGGTGCCCACCCAGCGCGACGTCGCATGCGAGAAGACCAGGTCGCCCTGCTCGCTGTGCACCAGCGCGCCGTTCGCGTCGCGCTCGGGCGCCGGCCCCGGCTCCGCCTTCACCTTGCGCAGCACCTCGTTGCCGGAGCCGTCGGAGTAGACGTACGTCTCCAGCCACCGCGGGTTGCCCGCCCCGTGCTGCTCGCGGGCGCGCGCATGCACCACGTTCGGCTTGCCAGTGCTCTGGAATCGCTCCAGATCTGAGCAGCGCCTTCAAGATGGAGGGGCGTTCGCTCGATTCCGATCAGGTTTGCCGAGGAACAAAAGACGAAGCCCCCTCAGAAAACTTGCCATAAGTCGTCCGAGAGGGCCCGCTCCGGGTGTGGAAGACCGGAGAGGATGCATGCTGGCTCGCCTTTGTCCTCGGGGACAAATTTTTCTCATGCCTCCAGGAGATCGACCAGGAGATCGCGCGGCAGGTGGCGCGGGCGGGGTGCCCGCGGTGCGGCGGCCCGCTGGATCGTAGCGACTATGACCGCAAGCCCCGCGGCGATCGCTTCATCGCGGCGACCGCGGAGCCGCCGGTGCGAAGGATCAGCTACTGCTGCCGCCGGGAGGGGTGCCGGCGGCGGCGCACGCCGCCGTCGGTCGTCTTTCTGGGCCGGCGCGTCTACCTCGGCGCGGTCGTCATCGTCGCGAGCGCGAGCGCGCTTTTGCGGCGCACGACGGCGTGTCCGCCGGCGCAGGTCCCGCCGGCAGACGTGCCGCCGGCAGAGGTCGCGCCGGCGCAGGCCTCGCCGAGACGGACCCCGGCGACGCAGGTCCCGGCGCGGACGCTCGGGCGGTGGTCGAGGTGGTGGCAGACGGAGTTGCCGGTCACGGGCCTGTTCGTGGCGTTGCGCGGGCTGCTCGCCTCGCCCGTGGACGCGGCGAGACTGCCCTGCTCGCTGCTCGAGCGGCTGACCGGCAGCGCCGTCGAGCAGGTCACGGCGCTGCTCAAGCTGCTGGCGCCGCTGAGCACGGGGTCTGTCGCTGACGGCGCACGATTTCTGAGGAGCGCTGGGGCCTGATGAGGGGCACGCAGAAGATGTAAAATGAAGGGATTCGCAGGTTGGCGTAGGGTTTCCCTCGCGGCGCACGGACAGATGACCCTGCCCGCGGAGAGGACCCATGAGCCACGAAGACACGCCAGCGCGCGTGCGATGGGCACGTCTGCGCCTTTCGATCATCGGACCGCTGCTCGCCTCGCCGGCGGTGCGGGGGCGGCTCGGCGAGACCATCGCCGAGCTCTCCGGCCGCCCCTGGCATCACCCGACGACCGGCGAGACGGTCTGTTTCTCCGCCAAGACGATCGAGCGGTGGTACTACGCCGCGCGCAGCGAGCTCGACCCGTTTCGGGCGCTCGCACGCAAGGTGCCCAAGCACGCCGGCACCCATCCGAGCGTCACGCCGGCTCTCGCCGCCGCGCTCGGCAAGCAGCACGCCGAGCACGAGACCTGGAGTTACCAGCTCCACTATGACAACCTCTGTGCGAGCGCGAAGCAGGATCCATCGCTCGGGAAGCTCCCCGGTTACGCGACGATCTGCCGCTTCATGAAGGACCAGGGCCTGACGAAGAAGAAGCGGCAGACCCGTATCGCCCGGGGCGAGGGCTACGTGCCCCGCGAGGTCAGGTCCTTCGAGGTCGAGCATGTCAACGGGCTGTGGCACCTCGACTTCCACAAGGGCTCGCTCAAGGTGCTCCACCCGTCCGGCGCGTGGGTGAAGCCGGTCATGCTCGGCGTACTCGACGATGCCTCGCGGGTCTGCTGCCACGGGCAGTGGTACTACAAGGAGAACACGCAAGCCCTGGTGCATGCGCTCTCGCAGGGGATCCAGAAGCGAGGACTGCCGCGCGCCCTGCTCGACGACAACGGCTCGCAGATGGTCGCCGCCGAGACCACGGAGGGGCTCTTGCGCCTCGGCATCGTCAACTTCAACACGATGCCCCGCACGCCCGCCCAGAACGGCAAACAAGAGTCCTTCTGGGGCCCGATCGAAAAGCGCCTGCTCGCCATGCTCGAGGGCGTCGAGGGGTTGACCCTCAGCCTGCTCAACCAGGCCACCCAGGCATGGATCGAGCAGGAGTACCACCGCGCTGTCCATAGCGAGCTCAAGGAGACGCCGCTGGAACGCTACCTTCGCGGTCCCGACGTCGGCCGGCCCAGCCCTGGCTCCGAGGAGCTGCGCCGCGCCTTTCGCATGGAGATCACGCGTACCCAGCGCAAAAGCGATGGGACCGTGACGGCGTGCGGCGTGCGCTACGAGGTCCCCTCTGCCTATCGCACCCTGAACCGGCTCCGCCTTCGCGTGGCGCGCTGGGACCTCAGCCATGTCGATCTGGTCGACCCGCGCACCGGCGCTCACCTCACCACGCTCCGGCCGCTCGACAAGGTCAAGAACGCCGATCGCGCGCGCCGCGCGCTCTCCGAGCCCGCGCCGGCGCCGCGGCGCTCCGGGATCGCGCCGCACCTCAAGGCGCTGATGGCCGAGTACGCCGCCACCGGGTTGCCGCCTGCGTACCTGGCGCTCGACGACGGCGGGCAGGACGGCGCTCCCGAGGATGGCGCCGCGCTCGACCCAGCGAACCAAGATCCTTGTCTTGAATCGACGGAGGAGGCCCTCTCATGACCTCGAAGATCCTGTCCCTCTACAGTCTCATCTTCAACCCCTTCCGACCCGACCTCCCCGTCGAGGCGCTCCACGTCACGCCACAGGTCCACACCTTCCTGCGGCGCGTCGAGAGCGGCGTCACCGACGGCGGCTTCGCGCTCGTCACCGGCGACCCCGGCACCGGCAAGAGCGTCGCGCTCAGGCTCGTGCGTGAGCACCTCGGCACCTTGCCTGACGTGACGGTCGGGACCATCGAGCACCCGCAGAGCCGCGTGCCCGACTTCTATCGTGAGCTCGGCGAGCTCTTCGGCGTGCCCCTGAGCGCCCATAACCGCTGGGGCGGCTTCAAGGCGCTGCGGACGCGCTGGAGCGAGCACATCAGCACGACGCGCAGCCGCCCCGTGCTCATCCTCGATGAGGCGCAGGAGGCGCTCACTCAGGTGCTCTGCGAGCTGCGCATCCTCGCCAGCAAGGACTTCGACGCTCGCCAGCTGCTCTGCGTCATCTTCGCCGGCGACGGCCGCCTGCCCGAGCGGCTGCGTACCCCCGAGCTCTTGCCCCTCGGCAGCCGCATCCGCCGCCGCCTCCACCTCGATTACGCCTCCCGCGACGATCTCACCGCCTGTCTCGACCATCTCCTCGAGGCCGCCGGCAACCTCGCCTTGATGACCCCGGAGCTGAAGGCCACCCTCGTCGATCACGCCGCTGGCAACTACCGCATCCTGATGAACCTCTGCGACGAGCTGCTCGCCGCCGGCGCCGACCGCGGCCTGCCACGGCTCGACGAGAAGCTCTACCTCGAGGTCTTCTCTCCGCCCCAGCGGCCGAAAGCATCGACGAAGAAGCGATGAGCCCCTCGGTCCGCCGCAGGCTCTACGCCGCGCGCGAGCTCCTGGAGCTGCGGCTGCTCTCCGCTGCGCTCGATGCCGTCTCCACCGCGCTCCGGCTCGAGCACCCGACCCTCGACACGCTCGCCGAGCCGACGGAGCCGCCTACGCTGTGCGCGGCACGCCATCTGCTCGTCCAGATCCGCTCGCTCCGCGGCGCCATCCGCTCCTACCGCTCGGCCGTCCACCGCGTCCTCGAACAACCCGACGATGACGGCATCCCCTTCTGACGCGCAAGCTACCCGCTTGACGCTCCGCGTCCCTCAAGCTCCGTGCGCAAGAGCCCCTCAATTCTCGTGGTTATGCTCAATCGTACTCGAATGTGACGGTCGGGTCGTCGAGCGTGTCGCCCTCGCCCGCCCCCGGCTTGCCCATCACCGCCATCGCCGTGACCCTGCCCAGCGCGTCGAAGCCCACCTCGCTCACGTTGCCGTTCGCGTCCGTGAGCTGCCACGGGGCGAGGACGCGGTAGTCGGGGACGGCTTCCGTGACGTTGCTCAGCGGATCCGTCACCGCCGTCACGAGCAGGCGATATGGGTCGTAGACTACCTGCGACGCATTATCGAACGGATCGATGAATGTCGTCGGCAAGTAGAAGTGCGCCGCCGAGGGCACCGCCCGCCCCGAGGACACCCAGTAGTCCGAATCGCCCGGGAGCTGAAGATAGCGCCCCTCCGCGAGCATGCCGCTCGTGACGCGAGCGCCGAACACGGACGCGATCAGCGACGGCGTGAGCACCTTGGCAAGGCTCTCACACGGCAGCGCCCTGCCCCCGACCTCGCCGAACGGCAGCGGTCCCGTCAGATCGTCGCTCCAGTACATCGTGCGCACCTGCTGCAAGAGGCGCTTCTGGAAAGCCCCGCCCGACGTCCCGTCGTACTCGAGCGGCGTCGCGGCGTCTGCCGCAGCGAGGACCGCCTCGAACGCGAGCACCCCCTCCTGGCCGAGCGGCAAGCCGTGCAGCTCGTAGGTCCGGCTCTCGATTGGTACCCCGATCCGATAAGCCCCCTCCTCACCCGGGATCAGGTGCACCACGTCGTGCTCCGTCAACGTCGCCTTCCCCTGCTCCTGCTCGGGGAACGCAGCCCACGCGGCCCGCCTCCGATACCCGATCTGCACCGTCCTCCGGACCGCGCCGTGGTCGTCGACCTCCAGCGTGAGCGCGTGCGCCACGCGCGGATCGCTCTCGTTCCGCTCGTAATGGTACTCCAGCGCCTCGCGCGGATGCGCGAAGAACACGGCGTGCGCATCGCCCACCGCGGGCTGGAGCCGCCGTAGCGCGTAGCTGCGCTCGGTGACCACGTACGGACGCGGCTCCTCCGCCGACCCGTCGAGCGCATAGACCTCCTGGCGGAGCGGCCGCCCCTTGAGCGCCCGGCACGCCTCGCGCATCTCCACGGCGCGGAGCCCCTCAAGCATCGGCGTATCCGCCAGGCGGACCGCCCCCGCGTCGCCAGCGTAATACTCGCTCTCATACTGCGCCGAGATCTTCGCCCCCTCGACCCACGCGCCCGTATGGAACCACGTCTTCGTCAGCACCGGCGGCAGGTGCAGCTCGGGATCGGCGTTGGCCGCCGGCGGCGCGAAGCCCGCCCCGCTGAACGCCGAGAACGACTCCGTGTCCCACTGCTCCACCATGCCGAAGCCGCGCATCTCCCGCTCCACCCCGTCGTAGTCGCCGTGGTGGTAAGCATACGTCGTCACGAAGCGATGCCGCGAGACCGCGTCGAACACCTCCACGCGCTCGATGACGTGGACCACGAACGGGAGCCTCGTCCCCCACGGGCGGCCGGCAGCCCGGTCGGCGAGGTAGAACTTCGTCGACGGGGCATACGTCACCGTCGTCGTCCTTCCAAGATTGTTCGCGACCGACGTCAAGAGATGCGGTTTCTTGCTCCCGAGCAGATCGATGTAGCGCATCCGCGGGCGCGCCCCGGGCAGCGACGAGGTCCACACGAGGCACCCGGTCCCGGAGCCGAGCAGATCGACCACGTCGACCGCCGCGAGATCGCTCACGTCCGGCAGCCGCGGCAAGATCACCGGCGCAGCCAGCGTGTTGCCGGCGTTGTTCGCGTACAAGCGCACGCCGTCCGCGTGTAGGTAAAGAATGTCGGTCGTCCCCGAGCCGTCCACGTCGGCGAGCCGGATCCTCTTCGGGTCGAAGCGCCCCTCGTGGTCGAACCGCATGCGGCCGCCCATCTGCACCTTTGCGCCGAAGCGGCCATGGCCGAGGTTGGGCCAGTAGCACACGTTGCCGTTCCGGATCCGCACCAGGTCGACCAGCCCGTCGCCGCTCATGTCGGCCAGAAAGATGCTCTGCGCCGCGTCGGCGAACACCAGCGATGGTCCGCGCTCCTCGTCGCTCGGGCGCGCGATCGTGATCGGCCGGTCGAACCCGCCCTTGGCCAGCGACGGATACCACGTGAACGTGTCAGGCCCCGTGACGAGGATGTCCTCGTGCCCGTCGCCGTTCAGATCGATGAGCCGGAGGTTCGGGTCGCTCCAGTCGACGTTCGGCTGCGACGCGAACGGCCGGAACGGCGCCCACCCCGCGTCCGTGCGGTCGAAGTAGCCCGCCACCGGCCGCTCGAACACCACCATCTCCTTGCGCCCGTCCCCGTCCACGTCGAGCAGCTGCCCGCCGTTCAGGACCGCCGGCCTCGACGGCAGCGGCCGCGCCGGCGACAGCAGACCTGCGCCGAGGTTCTGCTTGTAATACAGCGCCTCCCCCTCCTCGATCAGCACGCCGGGCAGCGCCTCGCCGTCGAGATCGACCCACCGCCGCCCAGACCCCATCGTGCCGCTGGGCAGATCGCGCAGACCCTCGGGGTCGAGCGCCTTCACCTCGCGGTGGATCACCGGCTCGCTGTACGTCAGCGCGATGGGCGGGAGCGCCTCGCGGCTATACGCCTGCGTCTGCGGATCGCGCACATATCCGGCCTGCGTCGCGGTGGCGAGCCGCGTCAGGTATGCGTTCTCCGCATACGCGAGGTCGAGCGAGCGCACGAGGCACGGCGTCTCGCCGAGCTCGGACATTTGGTGAAACATCAGCACGCGACGGCAGAGCCGGTACGTGCGGATCTCGAACCCGGCGCGGTACACCGAGAACGGGTCCTGGCGGACCGGCCACGGGGCGCTCTCCGCCGGCGTGGGCGCCACCGCCTCGTGCTCCCCGTAATCGAAGACGACCTCGAACAGGAAGCTCCCCGCGACGCCCGGCACCGTGTTCCCGTAACGGACCCGCTTGAGATAGCGGTTCGCGACCGCCGCGCGCCCCGCGTGGCGGTGGCTCTCCGCGGCCTCGTCGCGCGCCACGCCCGTCAGATCCTCCGCCTTGTACTCGTAGGCGACGACATTGCCCTTGTCGTCCCGCGTCTCCTCCAGCAGCCACGAGAACACGCGCTCCGGCCTCGCCGGGTCGGCGACCCGCGCGTCCTGGCTCCGCCCGTAGACGCTCGTCATGTTGTCCGGCGTCGTCGCCGTCCAGTACACGTTCCCGCTCGCCTTGACCTCGCGGCGCTCGATCCGCGCGAACGCGCCCTCCACGCGGGGACGGTAGCGGATCACCCGCTCACCCTCCGTCTCGTACCGGTCGAGCACCGCGCCGTCGCTCGACCGGGCCGGCACCAGATCCTCCGCGCCGGACAGGACGAACACGTCGCTCTCGTGCGCGTCGTCGTAACGGGGAAGGCCCTTGTCGGTCTTTCGCGTGATGCGCGGGATCGACAGCTGCCAGCCGACGCCGAACGGACCGTTGCCAGCTCCGGAGTCGTACGTCACCGCCAGCCCTGGCCCGAACCCGGCCCGGCCTGGGCTCAGCGGCAGCGGGATCGAGAACGAGCCCGTACCCGTCACCGGGTTCGCGGAGAACTTCTCATCCACCCCGCGGATCGCGCCGCCGCCCTTCGGCAGCGCGGGCGCTGGCAGCGCCGGCGCCTTGGGCGCGCCGGGGAGGCCCTTCGGAGCCTCGGTGTCCTTACCGGACCCGTCCCGGGCGAGGGACGCCGGGTCTCGGCGCTTGCCGCGTGTTCCGACGTCCGGTGCGGCCGGCGCTCCTGTCCGAGCAGCGGTGGTTTCCTTCTTGGGCTCACGAGCGTTCATCCGTCTCTCTCTTCCCATGGCAATGGGCGGCCCGCGCGCCCGGAGCGCCTCGCTCCGGCACGACGGCGTCGACCGCCGAATCCGTGAGCGGCGCCGGGCCAGCGCCGCTCACGGACGGTTCGAGCTCTTTACGGCCCTGTCCTCGTCGCCCGGCTTCCCCCCGGGACAAGGGCTCGTCCCCCCTGCGGGCAGCGCTACTTGTAGAACACGTTCACGATGATCGTGTTCGGCCCCGGTGTGGAGGTGTTGTTGTCTGACGCCGCGGCGGACGCGCCGATCCCGATGCCGTTCGTGAACGCGATGCCGTTCGTGTGCTCGGCCGAGACCACCTGCCCGGCCGGCACCATGAGCGTCAAGGCTGGCTGGGTCGTGCCGACCGTCGGGGCCCCCGCCGTGTCGTAGAGCTTCACGAACGCGTCGCTCGAGCTCCAGTTGGCCAGGTGCCAGCCGAACACCTGCCCGGGGGAGCTCTTCACGTTCTGCCCCGTGGTGCTCAGGCCGACGTTGCGGTAGATGGAGAGCCCACCCGCGGTGGCCGGCGTCACGTGGACCGCGCCAACGGTGTTGGTGCCCGCCGGGAGCGCCCCGACCAGGCCCACCGGCAGCGGGTCGTCCTGCGAGACGTCGACGGCCGTGCCGTCCACGCCCGTCTGCACCTTGGCGCGCAGGACGTGGACGCCGAGGATCTCGTCGGTGGCGAGGATCGTGCCCGCGCCTTCAGGAAGCGTGATGTTGTCCGACATGGATGCTGACTCCTTGGTGAGAGATCGCCTGGGTTTCTTCCATGGTCACGCCGACTGGAAGCGGTACTCGCAGAGCAGGTAGATGTCCTGCAGCGTGTCGTTGAGCCGGTTGTCCTCCGTCTTGAGCCCGCTCGCGATCGAGAGGATCGCGCCGCTGCTCGCGCTGAGCGTCCAGGCGCCGAGCGCCACGCCGTCGACCGGCAAGGTCAGGTCGTCGCTCTTGCCCGTGTTGCGCTGGTTGCTGTCCGGATAGGCCGTGAGCGTGCATGGCTGCGCCTCGGCGCCCGGCGGCGCCACCTGGACGGCGAGCGCACCGCCGCTCGAGTAGTACTGCTCGCCGTTCCACCGCGCATACAGGCTGGCGCGCGTGATCATGACCTTCCGTGTCGCCGGCGCATAGGGGAACATCTCGGCCGTGAGCGGGATCGAGAGCTCCTGCGCCACGTTCGAGTCCGAGGGCGCCGCCATGAACCGGGCCCACTCGAACGGCAGCTCGGACCGCAGGCTGAACAGCCGGCGCCGCGTCGGCGGGTGTTGATCGTAATACGCCTTCGCCGCGGTGGCGAGGGCGCCGTCCGAGCGCGCCGTGTACCGGATGTGCAGGATCACGTCGCTCACCGCCCCGATGTCGAAGCGGTTGCTCGCCGCAGGGAGCTCGATCGTGCACGCGCCGAGCACGCCCGCGCCCTCGAAGGGGAGATACCGCTCGTCACGCAGGTTCGGCTCGAACAGGCCCGCGTCGTTCACCCCGCCGCTCGTCGCGATCACGTTCGTGAGCGGAACGAGATCCGTCCGGAAGTTCCCCGCGTCGTCATAGGAGCCGGTCACCTGCGCCCTGCTGCGCACCTTCGTGTTGCTCAGCGTGAGCGTGCAGCTGACGCCCGCGTACGGCCCGGTCACGGTCGGGATCGTGACGGCGACCGACTTGATGCGCCGGAAGTAGTGGCCCGGGTAGTCGAGATCGAACACCTCCTCCGGCAACTCCACGTCGCAGGTGCCTGTCTCCCGGAGGTGCATGAGCTGCTCGGGCGCGACCTCGGCGAGCGAGACGTGCTTCACGAGCTCCACCTCCCGTGGGGTCTGCTCCAGGAACGCGACCTCCAGGCGGCGGAGATCGTGCTGGAGCCGCTCTCCCGCGAGCAGGCCCTGCTTCAGGCTGTCCCAGGCGCCGAAGCGCACCATCGCGGGCGTGCCGTCAGCCGTGCCCAGCTCGAACCGGAGCGCCCGCTCCGCGCGCTTGGCCATGTCATAGGCCAGCGTGTACGTCTGGTAGTGCACGGTCGACAGCTCCGCCACCATCCAGTCGTACAGCTCCTCGGTCGTGCGCTTCCTGTCGTGGAGGAACTCGAGCACCTCGCGGGCCTGCTCGGTCTGCCGATCGTGGTTCTTGAGCTCCACCTCGGCCACCGCGGCGCGGATCTTCGCGGCGACGATCTGCTTCTCCAGCCCCTGCATCTCCTTCGCCGCGAGCCGCTCCTGCAGCGCCCACTCCTCGGCGCGCCGCTCGTAACCGGCGAGCGTCGACGCGATCGACGCGCCCTCGCGCAGCGCGCCAGCCACCATGGAGAGCACGTTCGACGCCGCCTCGATCGGAGCGCCCGAGGCCTGCCCTCCGACCGTGGTGAGGGCCACCGGGCTCCCGAACGCGCCGGCGCCGCCGAACGTCACCGGAGGGATAGCCTCGACGCCGGGGGCGACGGCGGCGACCGCCTGCGCCACGAGCCCGAGCTCCATGCCCGCGACGCTCATGGCCAGCGCGCCCTGCTCCGCCGCGCTGATCCGCGGCAGGCTCGCATAGTGGTCGCGGCGGAGCCGCGCTGTCTCGAGCGACCGCTCCAGCGCAGCGACGGTCGCCTGGGCGTCCTTGATCTGCTGCGCCTTGATCTCCCGCACCGCCGCGAGCAGCTCGATCTCGTGGCCCGAGCGCAACCGTGCGATCGCCTCGCCATCCTTCTTCTCCATGGCGGCGAGCAGCGCGGCGCCGAGCCCGGCCACCGCGGAGCAGAGCTCCATCGCCTTCGCGTGCAGCACCTGGAAGCGGTAGGGGAGCCGCGGGGAGCTCGCCTCGTTGAGCACCGTCGCGAGATCCACGCCGAGCGCCCTGGCCTGCACGAGCAGCATCGGATCGATGGGCGGCTCGAACAGGGGCAGCGTCCGGACCACGCCCTCGATGCTCATCGAGTGTCGGATCTTGAAGAGCCGATCCGCGACCGTGTCCCACAGCCCCGAGAGCGCCTCGTCGCGGGGCACGCAGAAGTAGAGCTCTCCGAGGTCAGTCGTGTGCCCGAAGAACGTGCTGCGCAGCGAGTCCATCAGCGAGTCGACCACGAGGCTCTCCGCCTCGACGCGGGACCGTGACGCGATCACCGGGTCGGAGAGATCGCCGAGCCCGAGCGCCTCGAGCTGCCAGTAGTTCCGCGGCGTCACCGCGTCCTGCCGCTCGATGCGCACCGGGCGCCGGCCGAGGATGTTGCTGGCGAGGACGTACAGCTGCGTCGCCTCGTTGATCGCCTCGATGGTCTCGCGCCGGAACAGCTGATCGCCCCAGGCGATCAGGTTCTCGATGTACTTCATCACCACCGCCTTCTGGTAGGCGATCGGCCGCATCCGCGCGACGAGGTGCGGATTGAACGGGTCCTTCCGCCACGCCTCGATCTGCGCGGCGAGATCGACCTTCTCCGGCTCGTCGTCCTGATTCGCCAGGAGCGAGCCCAGCAGCCTGGCCATCGTACCCTGCTGCGAGGGCGACAGATCCCGGAGCTCGTCCTCGATCGAGGCGAGATCCTTGTTCTCGCGGAACGGCCGCACGTTCCAGAAGCGCTCGGGCGCCGGGGCCGGATCGCCCGTGGTCGGGTCGAAGATGAAGTGGAACCAGCGCTGCGCCTCGGCGTGCCGGCCGCTCTGCATCAGCCGCAGGGCGATCAGGAACGGCGCGTGGAAGAACAGCTCCCAGTTGTAGAGCGAGTACGCGCCCTGGAACGAGAAGTCGACCTCCTCGACCGGATACGGCGTGAGCACGTTGGCGGGATCCGGGTCGTACGTCTGCTCGAAGAACTTGCTGGAGCGGAGCTGGAGCGGATCGGTCGGGTGGAGCGACCACTTGAGCAGCCCGTCCACGCCGGCGCGCTGCAGCTCTTTCCGGAACAGGCAGGCGTAGGGGTGGTAGAAGGACGTGAAGCGGTACCGCTTCGCGTCTTCGTAGACGTGCGCGATGCGCGTCATCGTGGGCGCTTTCTTCGTCCACGCGTCCGTCATCGGCCCCGCGCGCTTGGCGAGCACGGCGTCGACTCTGGCAACGTCGGCGAATGGCGTGATCCCGGGCTGGATCTTCGAGGCAGGATACCACTCGGTGTGCTCGGTCAGGACGAGCTCGGAGAAGAACGTCGATCTTGCGTCCTTGTAGAAGAAGAACGGCGCGCCGGCATAGGCGCTGTCGTCCCTCTCCCCGCCGCCGATCTCCCGGGGAATGAGCGCGCGGAACGCGGAGACATCCCTGAGCAGCGGGAGCCGCTTCGGGAGGTCGTTGAGCTCGATTGGAACGTCCAGCGAGGGCACATTCATGGTCGAGACCACAAACTGCCGCCGCCAGTTGGTGAAGCTGGGCTTCGCGGGCTGGAACTCCCAGGACTTCTTTTCATCCTCGTCGTGATCGGTGCCCTCCAGTGCACCGCAGCTGCTTCGCTCGAAGTACCCGAGGCGATGGCCGAAGTAATAGTAGATCTGTACCACCGCGATCCGGGGCGGCCGCGGGGTCGATTCGCGCTCCAGGAACAGCGAGATGTAGGTGGGACGATCCGGCATCATCGACACCTCCGAGCCGCCGCTCATACGGCGCGCGCCCCACGTGCCGTTCCGGCGCTCGCTCCACGCGAGCCGGATGTAATGGCGCGTCTCCGCCGTCTCGCCCGCGTGGCGCGTGTCGGACGGGATGCGCTGGCTCGGAAGGGCGCGCTCCTCGATGATGGGCCAGTACAGGTGCGGGCGACGGTCCTCCACGGTGAGCAGGAGGTTCTCCGCCTCGATGTCGAGATCGATCGGCTCCCAGGGAGTCCAGGACAGCCCGTCCACCCGCGTGCGGTAAAAGTACTTGTACGGCTGGGCCGCGGTGCGGCCGACGACGTGGAGCACGTCGATGGGGAGGTGCGTGTCATCGCCGTCCTCCTGCTGGTGGAACGCGGCCACGACCTCGAGGTTCGCGACCTCGTCGAGCCGGTCGAGGTACCGCTCGAACGCCCGCTCCGCGGCCTCGTCGGTGATGTCCTTCTGCCGGAGCTCGGCCTCGAGATCCTTGAAGAACGGGGACTTGTCGTCGCGCAGCGACGGGTCGAGGTACGCCTCGGGCTGGAGGAGGACCTTTCGGTTGGCCTCCCAGACGCGGTAGCTCTTGCGCCACGCCCACTCGCGCGCCGCCTCCTCCGGGAGCGTCAGCTCGTCCGCCTCCAGGTTCAAGAACGCGCGCTGCACGAACGTCTGCACCGAGCCGATCGCCTGCTTCAGGCGCGAGGTGAGCACCGCGGGGCTCGTCTCGACGTCCACGAGCAGGTCGGCGAACAGGTCGTCGCTGTCCTCGTATCCCCGCTTCGCCACGAGATACCCCACCAGCGACGACCGGAGCCGCTCGCGCAGCACGTCGCGCAGCGGCGGCGCCACCCGCGCCCACTCCGCGTCGGAGTACTTCGCCTTGGCGGCCCGGACGATGCTCTCGGCGGGCACGGGGCCGTCCGACATGATCGCGCTCTCCCACGCGAACGCCTGCTCGGCCGAGACGCCGAGCCGCTTCAGCACCACGATCGCGCGACGCATGAGCCCGAGGATCGAGACCTGCTGCGCGGCGTTGCTCGGGTCGAGCGTCACCCAGCCGCGTTCGCTGAGCACCCCCGCGACGTCGGCCGCGGGCCAGCCGGTGGCGGCCGCCAGCGCCGCGGGCTCGGCCACGAACAGGCTCGCCAGCGACGGGCTCGGCCCGACGAGGTGGGAACGGAGCGCGACGAAATCCACGAGCCTCTCCCAGGCCTCGAACAGCGCCGAGCCGGTGCCGTCGGTCACCGCACGCGGCAGGCCGTCGAGGTCGAGCGCCGGCCACGCGCCGGTGAAGATCCGCTCGATCTCGTCGGCGCTCGCGCCGAGCTGCTGCACGATGGCCGCGGCCCTGGCCAGGTGCCGGTAGGCAGCGAGCTGCGCGGCGCGCAGGCCGAGGCTGTCGAGCGACGGCGGCGGCGAGGCGGGCAGCTCCGCAGGCAGCGAGAAGGCACTGGCGAGCGACGCGTTGCCAGGCTCGCCCGTCGTGAGGATGTCCGTGAGCAGGAGGTGCATCGACCGCGCGTCCACCTTGAGCGCCGCGGCGAGCGTGTCCTCGACGAGCGCCGCCTCGGCCTCGCTGTCCGGACCGCCGTTCTTGCCGCGCAGCGCCAGCAGCGCGCCGAACATCTGGTCGAGCACGGGGCTCACGGCCTCGTCCGTCACGGCGACCCGCGCGCGCGGAGACGACCGCCCCCGGAAGACGACCTCGAGGTCGGCGGGCGACAACCCCGAGCGCCGGACGCGCTCGACCGTGTCCAGGAAGCGCAGCGTGCGCTCGGGGTTGTCGGCCTCGAACGGCTTGTAGGCGCTCAGGTTGTAGATCACGAGGAAATCGGGCAGCGACAGGCGCGCCGCCCGCGCGAAGGTCACGATGCGGTGGAGCTTCGCCAGCGCCTCCAGCGCGGGGACCTCCGCGATCATGGGGACGAGGACCGGAAGACCGACGCCCGAGTCCTCGGTGAGCAGCGACAGCTCCTCCCGGCCGATGCGCAGGCCGGCGAGGATCGCGGGGATGTGGTCGGGGAGCAGGTCGGCGGCCGAGAGGCCGGCGACGCCCGGCAGCGCGAGCGCGGCATCGACCGGGCTGGTCACGGTCCTGGCCTGGAAGAGCTGCTCGTAGAACGACGGCGTCTCGCCCGCGTCGCGGCGCTGGGTGTCGAGCGGCCCGAACCAGCTCGCGAGCACCGCGATCGGCAGCGACATGCCCCGATCGGCGCGCAGCGCCTGGATCACCGCGATCACGCGCAGCGCGCGGTCGTTCACGATGTCCGTGCCGGTGGGGGCGCACGCGGTCAGCACCTGATCGAGCTCGCGGATCGACCAGCCGAGGCGCAGCCGGAGCCGCAGGAAGCGGTGCAGGATGTCCAGGTCGGTCAGATCGCCGATCTGACTGTCGATGGTCTGCTCCTCGATCTCGCAGCTCCCCGCGGGCTCGATCGTCGGCGACCCGAAGCGATGGATCACGGAGGTCGCGAGCAGCTCGCGCAGCTCGTCGTAGGACAGCCCCGAGCGCACGAGGAACTCCGGCACGTTGAACAGCCCGCCGGGGATCCAGCCGACGCCCCAGGCGCTCGCCAGGCTCCCGTTCGGGACCGGTTCGCCGCGGATCAGCAGGAGCTCGCGCCATGAAAGCCCGAGCCGGTAGGCGGCCATGTTGCCGGGATCCGCGGTCTCCGGGCTCGACCAGCCCGCCCTCAGCTCGGACATGAGCGCGTGCAGCGGCACGCCGAGGTGCTCGAGATAGACGCGCGCCTCGTGGAGCCGGTGGTGGTACGGCAAGCTGAAGGGGAAGTCGCGCTTCGACAGGCGGTCGTAAGCCGTCTCGTGCCAGTCCTCCTCGCCGCTGGGCGGGTTCGGCATGGCCGCGAGCTCGTCCGCGGTGCCGACGGTCGCGATGTGCTCCGGGAAGACGGGCGGGGCCTCGTTCTCCTCCAGGGTCTCGCCCACGAAGGCGTGGACGAGGATCTCGTTCACCAGGTCGACGTACGGCAGCGGCGTGTCTCGCCCGACGGTGGACAGCGGAGCAGAAGACGGCAGGGGGCGGCCTCGGAGCCCGCGGCGCGACGATCCGTGCGCCCCTGCTCCGCGCCCCCCGCGCGGTCCCGCGAGACATCTGATTGCTTCTGTCGGTCGCGTGATCCAGCCCTTGCGAGCGTCCGCGGCCAGCGCCGGAATCACCTGCAGGACGTCATGGATGAAGTACCACGGCGCGCTTCACTTCACGATTTGTAAAGAGGGATCACCATTCGATGATCCCGGCGTGCCGCCGGGTCATCGCCTCCGGCCTGCATCGCCCGACGGGTGGCGGCGCGCGGCCGCCGTCATGCCGTGAGCGCGCACGCGCACGCGCACGGGGAGGCCAGACGAGGACGAGAGACGGAGACGGGAGACGGAGACGGAGACGGAGACGGAGACGGAGACGGGAGGCGGAGACGGGAGACGGGAGGCGGAGACGGAAGACGGAGACGGAAGACGGGCGGCGGAGACGGGAGGCGGAGGCGGAGACGGGAATGCTACACGTCGAGGTCCTTCCACCTCTTCGATCGCTGCGTGAAGATCAGCATCCCCACCAGCGACGCCACGCCTATCGCCGCGAACGCGTACCAGATCTCGTAGGGGCGGTAGGTCTCCCAGAGCAGCTTCGTGGCCTCGACCGCATCGATGTTCAGCACCTCCTGGAGCTTCCTGAACGCCTCCTGCCGCGAGACCCCCGTCACCTCCGGCAGCGAGGACACGTCGCCGTCCCACGCCCTCCCCTTCACCAGCTCGGTCTTCTCGGCGAGGTAGCGCAGCGCCAGCGTCGCCTTCTCGCCCCGGGTGCCGTACAGGATCCCGGCGAGCTGCGCCCCGAGCGCCGGGCCGATCGCCGCCGGGATGTTGATGTACCCGAGGTACAGCGCCTTCTTCCCCGGGGGCGCGATGAGCGCGAAATACTCGACCTTCTTGGGGCCGGTCAGCATCTCTCCGGTGGAGAAGAGCAGGATCCCGAGGAAGAGCACGTACAGCGACGTCGTCGTCCCGGAGACGAGGATTCCGCCGATCGCCACGAGGATGCCCAGCGACATCGCCGAGAGCACCTTCATCCTCGCCACCAGGTACGAGAACGGCACGAGGAAGAGGACGATGCACACCGCGTTCACGTTGAGCACGTTCTCCTGCTTGAGCTGGACCCCGCGCGGATCCCTCGTGTCGAGCCACGACGTCGGGAGCCACGGGTTGTTCTGCACGAACGAGGTGCTGCTGATCCAGTCCGTGTAGAAGTTCGGCATCAGATCCCAGAGCTGGTACATCATCAGCCAGAACCCCGAGAGCAGCAGGATCACGGTGATGAGCCGCGCGTCCCAGATGTTCTTGATCGTCTCCCGGAAGACCTTCCACGCGTCCGACGTCTTGTCCGCGCCGGAGTCGACCTCCTTGTACGTGAACAGCATCAGGAAGTTCAGCGAGATGATCGCGGCGCAGCCGTAAAACACCCACGGCCAGCTCTTGCCGTGGAGATAGCCGGCCAGAGGCGGGCCGATCGCCGCGCCCACGTTCACGAGCCAGTAGAAGAGCCCCCAGCCCACCGAGGAGTTGGACTTGTCCATCGACTGGGCCAAGGTGCCCTGGATCCCCGGCTTGAAGAGCGCCGTCCCCGTCGCCAGGACCACCACGCCGAGCAGGAAGCCGGTGAAGCTCCGCTGCGTCGCCATCAGCAGATAACCGATGATCTTGAGCCAGACGGTGATGAAGATGGTGCGCTTGTAGCCGTATCGATCGGCGTAGCCGCCCGTGACCATCGGCAGCAGCGACTGGATGAGGGCCCAGACCATGTAAATGGTGCCCTTGTCCTGCTGGCTGAAATGCAGCCCCCCGGGCTCGTCGGCCTGGGCGATGTAGATGGGCATGACGACCCGGACCCCGTAGTAGGCCAGTCGTTCCCACATCTCCATGGTGCAGCCCATCCAGAACGAGCGCGGGAGGCTCTTGATGGTCTGAGCAAAGGAGAGCTTCGGCGGCTCCTTCGCAGCGGGCTCGATCACGGCTGCATTCGACATTCCATGCTCCTCGCACGCCCGCGCCCCCGGGCGAGCCTTCGTAGCACAGCGGGTGCGGCGCACATATCGGGATCATGGGCGCGATGAGCGCCATCCACCGCAGGCCGTCGCGGGCATAGAAGATCGTGTGCCCGGAGCGCCGCGGGCGAGCTCCCCGCCGCCCCCCGCCGGATCAACCATGCAAAGTCGCGCGGCGCGGTGCAGTAGACCACGACGAGGCATTGAGTCCGCGAGTCGCGGAGAGAGGCCTCCTCCGCGCCGCCCCCGTGTCCCGCCGGCCGCGCGCCGCGCCGCCACGACCCGGCTGCGCCGCGGCCGGCGACACGCCGGGCAGCCGGCGCGGCCGCCCGCATCGGCCCGCCGCGCGGCCGGATCACCCCCGGTGCGCGCCCGGCTGCCGCCCCGGCTCGCCCGCCGGCGTCTCTTTGCCCGCCACCGGGCCGAGGTGGTAGGGCAACCCCCGTGATGCACGCGCGGCAGAGCGGGGATCGATCCGGCGGGACCACGCTGGAGCAAGCGATTGCGCGCTTCCTCACCTACCTCACGGCCGAGCGCCGGGCCTCGCGCCACACCGTGGCCGCCTACCGGCGCGATCTCACCCAGCTCGCCCGCTTCGCTCGCGAGCAGTCCGCCGCGGACGCCGAGCGCCGGGCGCCGGCGGCGCGCGGCCAGGCGACGCGGAACAAGGCCGCGCGTGGCAACGCCAAGCCGGGCACGGCCGTGCGCGGCGAGGCGGCTCAGGACGCGGCGGCGCGCGCCGAGGCGGCTCAGGACGCGGCGGCGCGCGCCGAGGCGGCGCAGGACGCGGCGGCGCGCGGCGAGGAGCCGGCCGTGGACGGCCTCGACGTGCTGCTCCTGCGGCGCTGGCTCGGCTCCCTCGCCCGCACCCACGCGCCCGCCTCGATCGCGCGCAAGGTGGGCGCCGCCCGCGCCCTGCTCCGCTACCTCGAGCGGCGCGGCGAGGTCGACAAGAACGCCGCCGCCCAGCTCGCCCTCCCCAAGGTCCGGCGCCCGTTGCCGACCTTCCTCGACGTCGACGCCGCCGCCGAGGTCATGGAGACCCCCGGCGCCGAGACCGCCGAGGGGCTGCGCGATCGCGCCCTCCTGGAGACCCTCTACGGCGCGGGCCTGCGCGTCTCCGAGCTCTGCGGGCTCGACCTCGCCCACGTCGACCGGCAGCCCGGCCGCGCCTCGGTGCGCGTCGTCGGCAAGGGCGACAAGGAGCGCGTCGTCCCCCTCGGCGCCCACGCCCTCGCCGCCATCGAGCGCTACCTCGAGCGGCGCGACGAGCTCGCCGATCCCACGACCGGCGCCCGCGACCCCCGCGCCCTGTTCCTCTCCCGCCGCGGCGCGCGCCTCGGGGTGCGCCGCGTCCAGGAGCTCGTCCACCGCTACGGCGCGCTCGGCGCCGGCCGGGCCGACCTGCACCCGCACGCGCTCCGGCACACCTGCGCGACCCACCTGCTCGACGGCGGCGCCGACCTCCGGGCCATCCAGAAGCTGCTCGGCCACGCGTCGCTCGCCACCACGCAGCGGTACACGCACGTCTCGATCGATCACCTGCTCAAGGTCTACGACGCCGCCCACCCCATGGCGCGGAAGCGGAGCCCGGCGTGAAGAAGACTCCGGCCGGCCCCGGCGCCGCGGTCCCCACGCTGGCGCGCGGGTGGGCGGCGCGGCTCGCCCGGAGCGCGCTCGGCGCCAGCGTCGCCGGCATCCTGGCCGCCAACCTCGACGCCGGCTGGGCGACCACGGGCGGCGCCGACGACCCCTCCTCCCAGCTCGCCACCTACCTCGCCGACGCCGGCGTGATCGCGCCCGTCGTGCTCATCGTCGGGCTCGTCGCGGGCCTCGGGGCGATCGCGGCCGATCCGTCGCGCCCGCCGACGCCGGCGACGCTCGTCGCCTCGCTCCGGCTGCGCGCGATCGGCCGGCCCGCCGACATCGCGGCGTTCGTGCCGCTCACCGTGCTCGCGGCGTTCCTGTGGATGACCCTGTGCGCGCAGCTCGCCCGCGCGCTGCTCGGGCTCGACGCCCCGCCGCTCCTGGTCGGCACCGCCGTGGCCGCCGGCGCGCTCGGCCTCGGCGTCATCGCGGGCCTCGCCGTGCTCGCGCTGACGCCGCCGCTCCGGCGCGCCCTCGCCACGGCCAGCGACGGGCGCCCGGCCTGCGTCGATCCGGCGGTGACCGGCGGCGTCGCGCTCGCCGCCGCCGCGGCGCTGTTCGCGTACGGGGTCGCCACGGGCGGCGTCTCCGGCGAGGGGGGCCTGTTCGGCATCTACGGCGTCTTCAAGCGCCCCGAGCTCGACCTGCGCGCCCCGGCGCTCCTGCTCGGCGTCGCGGTCGCCGCCTTCCTCGCGCAGGCCGCCGCCCGGACGGTCCGCGCCCCGGTCGCGCTGCTCCTCGCGCTCCTGCCGCTCGGGCTGACCGCGCGCGCCGCCACCTCGCTCGGCGCGGCCCCCGCGGTCGCCCAGGCGCTCGAGCGCGGCGCCCCGGTCGCGGGCAAGAGCCTCGCGCTCCTGCGCCGCGCCGCCGATCGCGACGGCGACGGCGCGGCCGCGCTCTTCGGCGGCGGCGACTGCGACGACCGCGACCCGCGCGTCCACCCGCTCGCCGAGGAGGTCCTCGACAACGGCGTCGACGACGACTGCACCGGCGGCGACCTGACCGCCGCGGCGCTCGCCGCGCTCGCGCCCCCGCCCCCCGCCGAGCCCCCGCCGGAGGCCGCCCAGCGCGTGCCGGACGACCTCAACGTCGTCCTGATCACGATCGACACCCTCCGCTGGGATCTCGGCTACGCGGGCAACCCGCGGCCGGTCTCGCCGAACCTCGACGCGCTCGCGGCCCGGTCCACGGTGTTCGAGCGCGCGTACGCGCTCGCGTCGTACACGGGCAAGAGCGTCGGCCCGATGCTCATCGGCAAGTACGGGAGCGAGACGAACCGGAACTGGGGTCATTTCAACAAGTTCGGCGAGGAGGACACGTTCGTCGCGGAGCGCCTGAAGGCCGCGGGGGTGAGCACGATGAGCGTGCACGGGCACCGCTACTTCGGGAAGTTCGGCGGGCTCGATCGCGGCTTCGACGTGGTGGACCTGTCCGCGGCGCCGCCCGAGGGCGCGCCCTGGGACATCGACAACAAGGCGACGAGCCCCGCGCTGACCGACGCGGCGCTCCGGCTGCTCGCGTCGCCCGAGCGCACGGGCGGGCGCTTCTTCCTGTGGGTCCACTACCTGGATCCGCACGCCGACTACCTCCGGCACAAGGACGGGCCGAGCTTCGGGGCGGCGACGCAGCGGGATCTCTACGACGGCGAGGTCGCGTTCACGGACCGGCACATCGGCCGGCTGCTCGACGCGATCGCGGCGGCGCCGTACGGCGGGCGCACGGCGATCCTCGTGACCAGCGACCACGGCGAGGCGTTCGGCGAGCACAAGATGTACCGCCACGGCTTCGAGCTCTGGGAGGAGCTCGTGCGCGTGCCGCTGCTCGTCCACGTCCCGGGCGCGGCGCCGTCGCGGGTGTCGGCGCGGCGCAGCCTGATCGACCTCGCGCCGACGATCCTCGACCTGATGCGGGTCCCCGGCCCCGGCGAGGGCGCGGCCCCGACGGACTTCCTGTCCGGCACGTCGCTGCTGCCCGACGTGTTCCTCGCCGCCGGCGAGCAGGCCCAGGCGCGCGACGTGCTGATCGACATGCCGGCGGGGCCGTACAACGACGCGCGGCGGTCGTTCCTCCACGGCGACCTGAAGCTCACGATCTCGGGCGGCGCCCGGTTCGAGCTCTACGACCTCGCGAGCGACCCGGAGGAGCGGAAGAACCTGTGGGGGACCGAGGCCGGGAAGGGAGCGGCCAAGGAGATCGAGGCGCGCTACGCGGCGATGCGGGCGCGCCTCCGCGAGGTGCGCGTGACCGGCGCGCGCAAGTGAGCGCAACGTAACGCAACCCGGAACGGGGCGCCGCGGGACGCGGGACGCGCGTGATGGCCGGGCGCTGACCGGACCGCGACCGCCGGCGCGGCGACGACCCTCGATCGCGATCCTGCTCCCTGCAGGCCTTGCCATGGATGGCCCGCGTGCGCTCCGCTACAGTCACCATCGTAAGGCCCACGACAAGGAGAACCGGCGCCATGTCGGACGCGCAGATCATCCTTTTCTTGCTCACCTCGCTCCTCGTCATCGTGACGCCGGGGCAGGACATGGTCCTCGTGATGTCTCGCTCCCTCGCGCAGGGCTCGTCGGCGGGGATGGCGACCGCGAGCGGCATCAGCGTCGGCCTGCTGGGCCACACCGCGCTGGCGGCGCTCGGGCTCGGGTCGATCCTCATGGCCTCGAGCGCGCTGTTCCTCGTCCTCAAGCTCGTCGGCGCGGCGTACCTCGTCTATCTCGGCGTGCGCCTGCTGCGCGCGCCCGCGGCCGCGCTGGAGCTCTCGGGGGCGCGGGCGTCGAGCCTGGTCAAGCTGTTCGCCGAAGGGGCGCTGTCCAACCTGTCGAATCCGAAGGTGACGATCTTCTATCTCGCCTTCCTGCCGCAGTTCGTCCCCGCGGACGCCGAGCACCCGACCCTGCTCCTCGTCGCGCTCGGGACGGCGTTCTCGCTGCTCACCTTGCTGGTGAAAGGGCTGGTCGGCCTCTTCTCCGGCGCCCTGTCCGCGTGGCTGCGCGCGCGCCCGAGGGTCCTCACCGGGGTGTACCGGACGAGCGGCGCGGTGATGGTCGGCCTGGGGGTCAAGCTCGCGCTCGAGCGGCGCACGTGAGCGCTCCCGACATGCGTTGACCGGCGCGCGCAGGGCGACGGGCGAGCGCCGGCACCTCGCGGCCGCGAGGCGCCGGCCGCGGCGCGCGGGGCGGGAGCGCTGGCGCCTCGCGCCGCGCGCCGACCGTGCCAGGATGCGGGCTGGAGCATCGCATGGAAACGCTGAGCTGCCCGGGCAAGACCGTCTCCGGTGGCTCGACGGCAGCTCATCTGCCCGGGCGAGGCCGTCTCCGGTGGCCCGACGGCAGCTCAGGTGCCGGATCCCAGGGCCGACAAAAGAAGGACAGGGCCTCGGTTCAGCAAGGAGATGCGCACATCCCAGCGGGCAGTCTTTCAGCTCGCCGATCGGCTCACGGAAGCGTGGTGGAAGGTCGAGTCGCCCGCCATCTACCCCGACACGGGCGAGGACGTTCGAGCCGAGATCTTCGAGCGGGAAGGGACGCCCACCGGGCTCTCACTCGACCTGCAGGTGAAAGGGCACAAGAGCCTCAAGGGGTTTGTCGGGAAGGGAGAACTTGCGCATCTGCATCATTCGCTGGACGTCAAGCACCTCCAGAACTGGGAGAGCAGGAGGAGCTATCTCCACTGGGCCCCTGAAGGTAGCCTCGAGGATCGCCTCGACGCTCTGGCGAAAGAGCAGGCCGGGTACTTCACGGCCGAACAAGCGCGGGCGGCGGGCTGCTTTGCAGATTACCTGGACTACATGGAGCAGCGCAATAAAATCGAGACGGTGGTGGAAGGCGTGTTCCGCCTGGTGCACTTTCCACCGGTATCCGACGTGGAAGATCTGGTCGTCGTCTGGCTCCAGAGCGGCAAGACGGCGGTTTTCTCCCACCACACCGCGCTCATGCTCCGCGGGCTCTCCGATATCCTTCCCCCACGGATCCATGTGACTGTTCCGCCCGACTGGGCGCCTGCTGCGTCGATGCCGGCGCACGTCGTCCTGCACCGTGCGACGTTGATGGAGTCGGAGATCACCTGGCACGATGTCGTGCCTGTCACGGCTCCCCTCCGCACCGTCCGAGATTGCAGCGCGGCCGGGTTGGATCCAGAGCTCTTGGACCAGGCGCGCCGCGAGGGGATCGAGCGCGGCATATTCCCGGCCGAAGAGCTGCCCCCGAGCCCTATTGTAGCCGCGGAATGAAGACGCGCAGCTACCGGACCGCAGATCAGCTTCGACAGGCGCTCGAGCAGCGGATCCGCACCGAGGCGCAGCGCAGCGGCATGCTCATCGCGCGCGTCCGCCAGATCGTGATCTTCGAGCGGTTCACGGCGCGGCTGGTAGCGGCCTTCGGGTCGCGCGTGGTGCTCAAGGGAGGCTTTGGGCTGGAGTTGCGTCTTCACGGCGCACGCGCGACGCGTGGTTGGCCTTCACCCTGCCCCCGACAGGGAAAACCCCTCGTACCCCCGGGCCGCGACGGCCTCGCACGTCTTCCTGTAGGCCCCGACGCCGCCGGCATAGGGCATCAGGACGCGCGGCTTGCCAGGGATGTTGGCCCCGAGGTACCAGGAGCTGGCCCGGGGATAGAGCGTGCCGTCGGCCACCTCCTTGACGTGCGCGACCCACCTGTCCTCCGCCTCGGCGGTGGCCTCGATGCATCCCAGGCCGCGCGCGCGCAGGGTCGCGATGCAGTCCGAGATCCACGCCACGTGCTGCTCGATCGACACGATCGCATTGCTGAACACGGAGGGGCTGCCCGGGCCGGTGATGGTGAACAGGTTCGGGAACCCGGCGACGGCGATCCCCAGGTACGTGCGCGGGCCGCCGGCCCACTTCTGCTTCAACGACGCGCCGCCCCTCCCCCGGAGGTCGATGCGGGTCAGGGCGCCCGTCATCGCGTCGAAGCCCGTCGCGAGCACGAGGCTGTCGAGCTCGATCTCCGCGCCCCGCGTCCGGAGCCCCCTGGGCGTGATCTCCTCGATCGGGGACGCCTTGACATCGACCAGGGTGACGTTGTCCCGGTTGTAGGTCTCGTAATAGCCGGTGTCGACGCAGAGGCGCCTGGTGCCGAGCGGATACCCCCGTGGGCAGAGCGCCTCGGCCACGGCCGAATCGCGGACGGTCGCGCGGATCTGGGATCGGACGAACTCGGCCGCGGTCTCGTTGGCCTCCGGGGAGCGCATCACGTCCGAGAACGTCGCGAGAAAGCCGGTGCCGCCCTGCTCCCATCGCGCCCTGTACTCGCGCTCCCGCGCCTCGGGCGACACCTCCAGCGCCGACGCCGGGTTGCCCTCCATGACGACCCCGGCGCGCGTCTCGCGGGCCCTGCGCCGGTACTCTGGATAGCTCGCCTTCATCCACGCCGCGTGCGCCGGATCCAGGGGCGCGTTGCGCGCGGGCACGCTGAAGCACGGGGTCCGCTGGAAGACGAAGAGGCGGGCCGCCTGCTCGGCGAGGACGGGGATGATCTGGACCCCGGACGAGCCCGTGCCGATGACGCCCACGCGCTGGCCGCTGAAATCGACGCCCTCGTGCGGCCAGCGGCTCGTGTGGTACACCGCGCCCCGGAAGGTCTCGAGCCCCCTGAAGTCGGGCGTCTTCGCGGCGGACAGGCAGCCCGTCGCCATGATCAGGAACCTGGCCGACACGCCGGCGCCGTCGTCCGCGCGGATCACCCAGCGATCCGTCGCCTCGTCGAAGACCGCGGCGGTCACCCGTGTCCCGAGCTGGATGTCCCGGCGGAGATCGAACCGGTCCGCGACGTGCTCGAGGTAGCGCAGGATCTCCGGCTGGGTAGCGTACCGCTCGGTCCACGTCCATTCCTGCTCGAGCTCGGGCGAGAACGAATAGGAGTAATCCATGCTGGGGATGTCGCAGCGCGCGCCGGGGTAGCGGTTCCAGAACCACGTGCCGCCCACCCCGCCGCCCGCCTCGTAGACCCGCACCGAGAGGCCGAGCTGGCGCAAGCGGTGGAGCATGTACAGGCCCGCGAACCCGGCGCCGACGACGACGGCGTCGAGGCGGCGCTCAGGCGCCGCGCCGCCTTCCGGACGATTCGACTGCAAATCAGACATGATGCTCGCCTCCCTCTGGACATGGATGTGCGCCCGGGCGCCTCGCGCCCCGGCGCGGTGGCCGCGAAGAAGCGTGGCGTACCGCGTCGCCCCGCCGCGTGTCCCGAGCGTCAGGTGCGGTGGACGTGGCAGGCCAGCGCCATCAAACCGAGGACCAGCAGCACGCCGAGGTGCAGCAACCCGCCCCACCCGAGCGCCGACAGGAGGGCTCCGGACGAGAGCGACGCCACGCCGCTGGCGGCAAACACGCACAGATCGTTGACGCCCTGCGCGCGGAAACGCTCGGCCCCCGCGCGGCTGCGCGCAACGAGGGTCGTCGCGGTCACGAACACATAGCACCAGCCGACCCCGACCAGCGCCAGCCCGAACAGGTGCCCTCCAAGACCCGGGATCCAGCTTGTCAGAAACCCGACGAGCAGAAACAGGAGCCCGAGGGCCTGGACCTGCGCGATCGACAGCCGCCGCAGGAGGGCGCCGACCGAGAGCGAGGGCAGGTACATGCACAGGAGGTGCACCTGGATCACCCAGCCTGCCTGCTGGATCGAGGTCCGCTCGATGCCGCACATCTGCAAGGGCGTGGGCACCATGAGGAGGCTCATCACCAGGAAGGCGCCGGCGCCCATGACCACCATCGGCCAGTACAGGCCGCGGGCGCGCGCGTCGGGCGCGGCGGTGGCCTCGACGGGGCGCGCGTCTTGCGGCCGGTACGCCACGAACGCGAGGGCGGCCAGCGCCTGGAGCACCGCGAGGATCCAGAGGGCGCTCGGCATGTCGCGGTAGGTCCGCCCGCCGAGCAGGCCGAAGAGCGACACGCCGGGGACGATGCCGGCGGCGCTCGCGAGCTGGATCAGGGTCAGAAGGCGCGGCGCGCGCTGGCTCGCTTGCCCCTCGAGGATCGCAAAGCGGTACTGCTGCACGAAGGCGCCTTGCACCCCCACGCCGATGACCGCCGTGCAGAACAGCGGGAGATCCGATCGCTCGACCGCCCGCGCCGCGAGCGCGAGGCAGCCGGCGGACAGGAGGGCCGCGGCGATGAAGCAGGGCCTGCGTCCGAAGAGGCGCATCACCTGGCTGGCCGGCCAGGTGCCGAGGGCCGAGGACAGCACGAGCACGGCCACCGGCAAGGTGGCGAGCCGCATGTCCATCGCGAGCCGCTCGCCCACCAGGCTGCCGACGAACTGGATCGCGACCACGCCGGCGATCCCCACGACCTGACAGAGGAGCAGGACCAGCGTGTTGATGGACGTCGCGGGCGCGGCGCGCAAGGCCCGACGGATCAACGGGCGCGCTCCGCGTCGGGCGGCGCGGCCCCGTCCCCGGCTTCGAGCGCCGCGATGGCGTCCAGGGAGAGCCCCATGCGCTCGTGGAGGAACCGCGCCATGGTCCAGTGGGGCAGCGCGCCCTCGTCGAACGGGCCGAACTCGTCGCGGTACAGCGGCAGCCAGCGCAGCCCCTCCTCGAGCGCCTGCTCGCGGCTGGGCTGCGTCCCCTGGTAATCCTCGTACGGCAGGCTGCGGTGGTGGATGAAGAAGCGCCCCGGCAAGCGCTCCTCGCAGAGCTCGCGATACTCCCGCGTCTGCAAGATCAGATAGTGCCAGATCTCGTCGATCGCCTGCTCCACCGGCAAGAACAGCCCGGCCAGCCGCTCGGGGTAGCGCGAGATGAGGTACAGGTACCTCAGGCATTCGATGACCTGTCGCTCGACGAGCGCGGGCTCCTCGCCGGTGGTCCGCGCGAAGCGCCGCACCACGCCGGAGAAGAGCGCGTCGTCGAGCAATGCCTTCAGCGCGGCGGTCGTCACCCTGGGCTCCTCGGATCTCACGGGCCACCTCGCTCCGCGTCCTCGCCGTCCTGCGCCAGCCAGGCGTACTTTCCGGACTTGCCGATCGCGATGTGCGCGCGATGTTCGAGGGCGCAGTCGAGCCCGGCGCCCTCCAGGAGCGCCTGCCGCAGCGCGCGCGCCGTGGCCGGATCGACCGGCCTGTCGTCGAAGGTGGTGTACAGCAACCGCGCCTGCGCGGGCCCCCTCGGGTGGAGCTGATAGAGGAAGATGCGCGGCGTGACGGCGCTGATCCAGTCGTCGAGGTGGGCCTGGGAGATCAGCCCCCCGCGGGCGAGCCGCAAGAGCTCTCGCTCGCGCCCGCAGAACCGGCGGATCCGGAGCGGGTCGGGGGAGCCGTCGACCGTCTCGGCGCAGTCGCCCGAGCGATAGCGGATGAGCGGCATGTGCGGGTTGCGCACGCTCGAGACGACGAGGCTGTAGATCGCGCTGCCCTCCTCGACCGGGATCAGCTCCAGGTGCATCCTGTCGAGGTAGGGCCAGTATCGCCCGTGACGATCGCTGTAATAGAGGTACCCCAGCTCGGTGCTCCCGAACAGATCGACGATGGGACACGCGAAGTGCCGCTGCAGGAAGCGCCGCACGTTCCTCGGCGTGTACTCGTAGGCGTGGATGACGCTGGCTGGCCGCGGAAAGCGCTGCCACGCCCCCCAGGCGAGGGCCTTTTGCACGAGGTGCGCGAGGTGGTAGCCGTCGCAGTCGAGGTGGTAAAGGCGCCGCGGATGGGCCTCCGCGACGACGGCCATCTCCTCGAGCATGCGCTCGACGTCGCCGCGCTCCCAGAGCGCCGGGTCGAGCCGCAGGTTGAGGTAGAGCGTGCGCGGGTCGAGCCGGCGCTCCTCGAGGCTCGGGATCGCCGGCGCCTCGGCGCCGCGCCGCCTCGCGTTGAGCCGCGCCACGTGCTCGGTCGCCAGCACCGTGGTGATCGAGACGCGCTGGCAGCCCTCGCGCCAGGTGCCGGCGATATCGGGGTGCTCGCTCCACAGCCGGTAGTAGGAGTGCAGCAGGAAGAACGGCGGGCGGATGATCTGCATCCGCGCGTGGTGGGTCCCGGTCGAGAGCACGATCTCCGCCTCGCCGACCTTCAGCGCGTCGGCGAGCCTCGGGGTCATCCAGCTATCCGGGAAGCCTCTGGCGATCTCTGGCTTCTCCAGGATCGGGAAGGAGCCCGCCTCGATCGACGGACGGTAAATGGGAATGTCCCTGACCTGATCGATCATCTCGGCGAGCGGCTGTCGGTGGGCGTCCATCGATCGACTCCAGGAAGACGGCCGGACGGGCCATCGAGAAGCGTTGCACCACGGGTCCGGGCGGCTGCGAGCGAGGCGGAGGCCCCGGCGACGAGGACGTCCCCGCCTCGCTCGCGAGCCCGATCATTCCTGTCAGCTGATGCAGCCGGCCTTGCGCGAGATGCAGCCGGCCTTGCGCGAGATGCACCCCGCCTTGCGCGAGATGCACCCCGCCTTGCGCGAGATGCAGCCGTCCTTGCGCGAGATGCAGCCGGTATCGAGGGTGGGATCACCGGCCGAGTTGGCCGCGACCCACTGATTCCAGAGATGATCCTGGGCGATCTGCCGAATCAAGTATTCCATTCGAGCCTCCGAGAGCGTCATGAGTGGACGATGCGTGACGAACGCACACCTCCACAGCCCGCGCGCTGCTGCGGTCGTGTGGTCGACGGCCTGGGCAACACAGACTGTTGTCCCCCCAACCGTCTCGCTGACTATACGGGGCCGCCCAGGAGGGTCAAGGACGCCATCTCGATCGAGACGAGGTGAAATGGATATCGACGGGGCGCCCCGTGAATGCATGACATCAACCGGCCATCGGCCGACGCGGAGGCTCCAGGCGCAGCGTAACCATCTCGCAGAGTGCCCCCGTGAGCCCACGAGCTGGCCGACGCGCGACCATTTCGGCGCGAACACCTGGAAACACACCGCAAGGGTGGCGTTGCAATGGGCCCCGCCTCGCCCGGGACGCTCGTGCTGGCCGTCCTCGCCGCGGACGCGGATGTCGTCGGGTGAAGCTCGCCGCGGCCGCGGCCGCCGTCAGGCGGGGCTCGCCGCGCTCTCCGCGGCGTAGAAGCGCTGCGCCTCTCGCACGAACAGCCGATCCGGCATCCACGCGAGCGCCGCGTCGCGCACCGCCGCGCGCACGCGGCTCCGGCCGAGGACGAACCCCCGCATCTTCCACGCGCTCTGCTGGTAACGGGCCGCGATGGGCCGAATCCCGGCCTCGTAGCGCAGGAGCGCGGCCGGCACGTCCCCGGGGTGCTCCTCGAGCGCCCGGGCCAGGTGGTACGCCCCCTGGAGCGCGAGCGCGCTGCCCATGCCCGAGAGGAACGTGGGACACGCGCCGGCGTCGCCGAGCAGCGCCACCCGCCCCTTCACGAGCCGCGGCGGCCGGACCATCGTGATGGCGTCCGTGAAGACGTAGCTGCTCGCGTCGATGGCCTCGAAGGTCCGGCGGACGGGCGCGTCGAAGTCGCGGCAGGCGCGCAGGAGGAAGTCGCGCACGTCGGCCGCGCTGCGGGACGCGGGCTGCTCGCCGCCGTCGGCGTGGTAGACGAACGGCGAGGCCACGCGGGGGCCGATCGGGATGAGGCCGACCATCTGGCCGCGGCCCAGGTAGGCGGCGACGAAGCGCGGGTCGAGCCCGTGGTCGACCTCGACGGTGAGCGCGATGTAGCGCCCCCCGAGCGGCACCTCGTGGCCCGACCCGAAGACGCGCGCGCGCGTGGGCGAGCGGACGCCGTCCGCGCCGATCAGCGCGTCGAACGCCTCGGAGCGGCCGTCGCTCAGGCGAACCTCGACGCGCTCGGGGCCGGCCTCGAGGGCCTGCACCTCGGTGCCCAGCCGGAGCTCCACCTTGCCGGAGACCGCCTCGTGCAGCGCGGCGTGCAGGTCGGCGCGCCGGAAGAAGAGGACGCCGCCCAGCTCGCGCTCGAGCCGCGTGGCGCGGTTCTCGCGCAAGAGCCGCCCGGACCGCGTGTGGAAGCGCACGCCGTCGAGCCGCTGCTCGCGCGCGCGGCAGGCGTCGAGCAGGCCCATCCGCTCGACCGTGCGCACGCCGTTGCCCTTGAGCCCGATGTAGTGCCCGAGCGGCTCGAGCCGCCTCGCCCGCTCCGCGATCACCACCTCGACGCCGCGGCGCTCGAGCAGGAGCCCGAGCGAGAGACCGGCGATTCCACCTCCAGAAACGAGGACGCGCATCATCTCACCTCGGCGGCAAAACAGGATTTCAGGAGAGCTCGGCCCGTGGCGCGAGCGCGCGGCGCAGGCTCCCCCGGTGGCCATGTCGAAAGGCGCGCTGTTTCCGGAGATCCAGCCTGTCGAGCCTGGGGAGCGGCATGTCGAGGCCGGGCATCGAACCACGGATCGGAGCGATGGTCTAACGGGAGCGAGCGACCCTGGAGAGGATTTCAACCCTGGCCCGTGGGCCGCCTTCCGTTCCCGATGCCGGAGCACCATGACGAGCGGGGGAGCTGATCGATGCGCCCGGTGCGCCCGCATCGTCGGCGAGCAGGATCTCGTGCGTAACGGAGGCGACATGAAGGCGGTGCGGATTCATCACGGAATTTCTGGGCTCCTTGCCGTGGCCTCGTTCTCGCTCGCGCTCGGGGCGTTCACGGGCATGGCCGGCGGCGCGGAGGACGCCCACTGGGAGAGCTGCAATCGACTGGCGTCCTACGCGGCCCGCCACGTGGAGCACGCCAGGTCCTATCACCTGGCATGCTCCAGCGACGTCGATTGCATCCTGGCCGACCCGAGCACCGATTGCCAGGGCATGTGCTTCACGCCGATCAACCGGAGCGGCCTCGAGCAGATGAGGCGCGTCGTCTCCTACCTGAACAAGACCACATGTCGCGAGCATCGCGCGATGCGCTGTCCTTACGCCACGCCGTCGTGCCTGGCGACAAGGCCCGTCTGCGCCCGCGGGACCTGCGCCGCGGTCCCATGAGGGGCGGCCGCGCGTGGGCCCGCGGAGCGCTGGCCAGCGGCCGCCCGCGCGCAGCCGCCGCGCGGGCGCCCCGTGTCACCGCCGCCGAATCCGGTCGAGGCGCTCCGGCCTGCGGCGGCCCGCTCCACCTCGCCAGGAACCCCGGAGCGCGCTGGGCTCGGCGACGCAAAACCAGCCTTCGGATCCGGTGCCATGAAGCCCGACCGGACCGACGCCGGGCGCGCCCGGCCGGTAGCGGACGCCGGCCGGACGGCCTCGGGCATGGCGCGTGACGCCGGGGAGCATCGTCGCTAGACTGACAGCAGCCGCGAGGGCGCCGGAGGAGGAGCTAGCATGCAGGCCGCGAAAGTCGCCATCGTCATCCCCGCAGATCGCCGTGTCCAGCTCCAGCTTCCCGCCGACCTCCCGGAAGGGCCGGCGGAGGTCATCGTCCTCGTCACCTCCCAGAAAGCTGCGCCGATCGACAGACGCGCGGCGCTTGGCATGGATCGCGGCAAGGTCCAGATCGCCGATGACTTCGATGCGCCGCTACCGGAGGACATGCAGCGGGCGTTCGACGGTGAAACATGAGGTTGCTCCTCGACACGCACTGCTGGCTCTGGCTCGTCGCCCAACCCGAGAGGATCCGTCACGACGTGGTGGAGATGCTCGTCGCCGAGGACAACCATGTCCACGTCTCCACCGCGACGGCGTGGGAGATCGTCATCAAGCACTCTCTTGAAAGCTCTCGCTCCCGGCCCCGCCGGCCGAGTACATCCCTCCACGCATGACGGCCCTCGGCCACCGTCCTCTGCCCATCGAGCAACAGCACGCGCTTCAGGTCGCCCGACTTCCTCCGCATCACAGGGATCCCTTCGACCGAATCCTGATCGCGCAGGCGCAGGTCGAGGACATTCACCTCGTCACCGCCGATCGGCTCATGGCGCCCTACGATGTCCGCTTGATCTGGGCGAACGCATGACTCGGCGCCGGGTGGTGGAGGGGAGCACCAGGCTCGTCTGGTCCCATAGTGCAGAGCATGGGTTACCCGCCGGCCCACGTGAAGTCGGGGAGGGACAGGCGCCGGGCGGGCCCGCCGTCGACCCGGGAGAACGTCACGACCATGCGCGGGCCCGCGCCGCCCTCACCGAGCGACAGGACGCCCGCCTCCTGCAAACACCGCAGCGCCGGGTCGGCCTGGGCGCCGGGCGATAGATCGAGGTGCACGCCCGCGATGTCCGCGAAGCCCGCGGGGCGCTGCCGCGCGCCGGCCCTGCCGTCCGCCCACGCGTCGGGCCGCCTGGCGCCCGGAGGACGGAAGAGAAACGGCTGCCGCAGATCGGCGCTGGCCAGCGCCACGTCGATCGCCACGCCCTCGGGCACGTACGGAGGGCGGTAATCCCACGTCGCGAACGGGAGCGGCGCCCCGGGAGGGGCCGAGCGGACCGCCACGCCGAACGGCGACGCGCCCGTCCGCCGCCACGCTGCCCGCGCCGCGAGGCGGGTACGGGCGACGAGCGGGGACGCGAGTTCGTCCCGCGCCTCCACCCAGAGCAGCTCCAGGTAGGCGTTGTCGAAGCAGAAGCACACGTTCGCCGTCCCCTGGCCCGGGTGGCTCCGCCGGAAGCTCTCCCGCAGGCCGGCGGACTCGAGGGCGACGCGCTCCGGCGCTCCTCGCTCGACGAGGACGAACAGATGATCGAGCGCCAGGCTGTCATCCCTCGTCGGCATCGATGGCCCCTCCGGGGCGACATGGAAGCATGGCGCCCCCGCCGATGCTAGGCTCCCGCCGGCCCGCGGCGCGCGGGCCCAGGCACCCGCAGAGAGGAGCGTCATGATCGTCGTCACGAACCGCATTCCCGTCGCCGAGGGCCATGAAGCCGAGTTCGAGGACCGGTTCAAGAACCGGGTCCACCTGGTCGATCGCGCGCCAGGCTTCCTCCGCAACGAGGTGCACCGCCCGAAGCCGATGAAGCTGGACCACGCGACGGGCGCGTTCGTCCCGGATCCGGACGCGCAGGGGTTCTACGAGGTCAAGACCTGGTGGCGTTCCATGGACGACTTCGTCGCCTGGACCCGGAGCCCCGAGTTCGCCGAGGCGCACAGGAACCGGGCGCCGAAGGAGATGTTCGCGGGGCCGAGCAAGCTCGATATCCACGAGGTGTTCCTCAGCACCGATCTCTCGCCGTAGCGGGCGCGCGGCAGGCCGGCGCGCCGCGCCGCTCACCCGAGGTGACCGCCGCCGTCGACGTCCCAGTTCGAGCCGGTGACGAACCCTGAGGTGCGCTCGTCGAGCAGCGTCAGCGCGACGCGCGCGACCTCCTCGGGCGGCGCGGCGCGCTTGATCAGGGCACGCGCGATCTGGTCTTCGACCAGGTCCGGGATGTGCCTGGCGGCGGAGCGGACGGCCGGGGTGTCGGTGAGGCCGGGGGAGATGCAGTTGACGCGGATCCCGGCCGGCGCGAGCTCGATCGCCCAGCTCCGGGTCAGGTAGATGAGACCGACCTTGGTGGCGCCGTACATGCTCGTACCGGGGACGTTCGCGCGCCGGGCGAACGACGAGACCATCAAGATGGCCGCGCCCTCGCGGCCCGTGAGCGGCGCGACCGCGGCCTGCGTGCTCGCCATCCAGGGGCGGACGAGCAGGAGCTTCGCGTTCGCGTTGCAGCGAGGCTGTAGGGGCGCGACTGCGCGCGCAGGCTGTTCGGCCAGGTGCCGGACGACGCGACGTGACCCCATGAGCGCCTCGACAGATGTCGTCACGGCGCTGGACGCGGCGTTGCGCGTGGCGGCCGCGCTCGAGAGCATCGGCTGCGAGTACTTCATCGGGGGCAGCCTCGCGAGCTCGCTCCAAGGGGAGCCTCGCGCGACGAACGATATCGATCTGGTCGTCGCGATGATGCCCCATCGTGTGCGCGCGTTCGCCGAGCAGCTCGGTCCGGACTTCGAGGTGGATCAAGACATGCATCCGCGATGCCCTGACCCGCGGAAGCTGCGCGAACATCTTCTACCTCCCCATGGTGACGAAGATCGACATCTTCGCTCTCGGACCGAGTCGATACGACGAGATCGAATTCAGCCGTCGGCGAAAGGTCAGGGTCCGAACCAGCGGTGAGGAGCTGTTTGTCAAGGCGCCAGAGGATACCGTTCTCCGGAAACTGCTCTGGTACCGCGAAGGTGGTGGAGTGTCGTCCAAGCAATGGCGCGATATCATCGAGGTGCTTCGAGTCAGCGGGGCCGAAATCGATCACCAGTACCTGATCACATGGGCCGAAAAGCTCGGAGTCGATGACCTTCTCACCCGAGCACAGGACGAGGCCGCCGGGAAGCTGGACCCGCAATAGCTTGCTCGATAGGCTACTGGACCAGCGAGCAGACGTAGAACCGCTTGTCGTCGCAGTAGTCGCCGCTGCACTCCACCGCGGTGATGAACCGGTTCGCGCCGAAGTGCGCGTACCACTCCTCCTCCGACAGCCAGTCCGACCAGGAGCAGCTCGTGAGGCGCCCGGCCGCCGGCCTGGTGCACTCCAGCGAGATCTCGTCGCAGTAGCTGTCCGAGCACCGGATGCCCGTCACGATGGCCTTGTTGCTGCGGCTGCCGCAGTAGCGGACATTGTCGCCGAGCTCGAACGTCTCGCAATGGCCGCCGCTCGGGCCGTCGTAGCACACCTGCTGGCCGAGATCGCTGTCCCCCTCCTCGGAGAAGTAGTCCGTCCAGTACCTGGTGGAGGTGTCCAGTGAGCTGAAGGAAGGCAGGGCGTTGCAGTGCAGAGCGACGTCGTCGCAGTAATCCCCCCAGCACGCGAATCCGGTCGCGGCCTCGGTGCCGGGGCAGAGCGCGGGGCCGTCTTCCTCCGAGACGTAGTCGGTCCAGTCAGCCTGGGCGGGAGACGCGGCCGCGATCGACGCGAGCGCAACACAGCCTCCGAGCAGCACGGCGATCTTCTTCATGACGAAAAGCTCCTCTCTCTCGTGTCGGCAGGGCCTGGTCGGGCGGGCGCCGGCCGGGGGATCCCGGCGAGGCAGGCGTGGCTCGGGAAACCCCGCCCGCGCCCCCGCCGCCTGCGTCCGAGCACCTGCGCGCGACGTGGGATAGCAATCGATGCGCCATCCGCCGCGAGCGCGTCGGGCGCCGGCTGTGAGGCGCGCTGTCGAGATACGCGCTCGGCGGCTTGCGCCATCCTTGCGCAACTCGAGCGCCGTCGGCCCGAGCGGGCTCGTCGGTCCTCCGGACGATCGCGACCTCCGGACGATCGCGCCCTCCCGACGATCGCCTCCCCCGCGCCGTTCTCTCCCGGCCCCGTTCTGGGGTAGCCTCGTCCGGCCCCCATGAGCGACCTCCGCCAGCCCGCCGAGACCAAGTACGAGCACGAGCTCGCGGCCCTCGCCGCCCACGACAACGCGCCCAGGCCGCCCGGCTGGCGCCTCTCCCCCCGCGCCGTCGAGACCTACATCCTCGGCAGCGACAAGCCCGTCGGCGGCGTCGCGATCACCCCCAAGTACATCGGCGATCGCTCCCTCGTGCAGGTCGCCCTCGCCACGCTCGCGTCCGACCGCGCGCTCATGCTCGTGGGCGAGCCCGGCACCGCGAAGAGCTGGCTCTCCGAGCACCTCTCCGCGGCCATCAGCGGCACGAGCGCGCTCGTGGTCCAGGGCACCGCCGGCACCAGCGAGGAGCACGTCAAGTACGGGTGGAACTACGCCCTGCTCCTCGCCGAGGGGCCGTCGCCGAAGGCGCTCGTGCCCTCGCCCATCCTGCGCGCGATGCGGGACGGGCGGTTCGCGCGGTTCGAGGAGATCACCCGCACCTCGCCCGAGATCCAGGACGCGCTCATCTCCCTCCTGTCCGAGAAGCAGGTCGCGATCCCGGAGCTCGATCAGGTGGTGTCCGCGCAACGCGGGTTCAACCTCATCGCCACCGCCAACACCCGCGATCGCGGCGTCAACGAGATGAGCGCCGCGCTCAAGCGCCGCTTCAACTTCATCACGGTCCCGGTGGTCGACGACCTGGAGCAGGAGATCCGCATCGTGCAGAAGCGCGAGGCCGAGCTGCGCGGCGACTACCAGGTCGGCGTCGAGCCGCCCGCGGAGCTCGCCAGGCTGCTCGTCACGCTGTTCCAGGAGCTCCGCGCCGGCGTGACCAAGGACGGCAAGACCAAGGTGAAGGCGCCCGGCTCGGTGCTGTCGACCGCGGAGGCCATCAGCGTGCTGTTCAACAGCGGCATCCTCGCGCAGCACTTCGGCAGCGGGAAGGTGACCGTCGACGACCTCTCGCGCTCGCTGCTCGGCGCCGTGACCAAGGAGGGCGGCGACGATCTCAAGGCCGTCCGCGAGTACTGCGAGACCGTGGCCAAGGGGCGCGCGGGGCTGTGGAAGGAGCTCTACGCCGCGTCCCGGAAGCGGCTCGCGCCGTGACGGCTCGCCCCGTGACGGCTCGCCCCGCGATGGAGCCCTGATGGACCTGGACCTCGACCGGCTCGCCGCCGTCCACCTCTTCCCGGTGCGCCACCACTCGCCGCGCTCCAGCGCGGCGCTCCGCGCCTACCTCGACGAGGTGCGCCCGAAGGCGGTCTTCGTCGAGGGCCCGAGCGACGCGAACGCGCTGCTCGAGGCGCTGGTCGATCCGAGGACCGTGCCCCCGGTCGCGATCCTCGGCTACCGGACCGACGGCGCGCCCGCGTCGTCGCTGTGGCCGTTCGCCGCGTACTCGCCCGAGTACGTGGCGCTGAAGTGGGCGTTCGAGCACGGCGCGCGCGCGGAGCTCATCGACGTGCCCGTGGGCGTGACGCTCGCGCCGTTCGAGGGGGATCGGGTCGGCCACGACGACGCCGAGGACCCGGGCGGCGACGCGCGCGAGGTCGGCGCGGAGCGCAGCGAGCACGCGGGCGCGGGCGGCGACGACGCGGACGAGGACGACGCGCCGGCGAGCGCGGAAGACGAGGCGGAAGGCGAGCTGGAGAGCATCTACGAGGCGTGCGCGCGGGCCCGGGGCTTCCGCTCGTTCGAGGAGTTCTGGGAGGCCTCGTTCGAGGCGCCCCGCCACGATCCCCGGTCGTTCCGCGAGGCGCTGCTCGCGTACGCGGACCTCGTGCGCGGCGAGGGCGACCGGCTGGTCCACCGGGCGCGCGACGCGTACATGGCGCGGCGCCTGCTCGACCGCATGGGGCCGGGCCTCGCGCCGCACGAGGTCGTGGCCGTGCTCGGCGCGGCGCACGCGGCGGCGTTCGCGGCCCGCGACGTCGATCCCGCGCTGGAGGCGCGGCTGCCGGCCCCGGCGCCGTGCGCGGCGACGCTGATCCCGTTCAGCTTCCCGCGCCTGTCCGAGCAGCTCGGCTACGGCGCGGGCAACCGGGCGCCGCAGTACTACCAGCGCGCCCACGACGCCGGCGGCGACTTCCGCCGCGCCACGCTCGAGGTGCTGATCGACTTCACCGAGCACCTGCGCCTGCGCGGCTTCATGGCGTCGCTGGCCGACACGATCGAGGCGTTCCGCCTCGCGGTGGCGCTCGCCGAGCACCGCGGCAAGGCCGAGCCCGGCCTCGACGAGGTGCGCGAGGCGACCATCGCGACCCTGTGCCGCGGCGACGCCACGCACGTCGACGGCTTCCTCTGGCCGGCGGTCATCGGCCGCAACGTGGGCCGCGTCGCCGACCGGATCGGGAAGAACTCGCTCCAGGAGGAGTTCTGGCGCGAGGTGCGCGAGCGGAGGCTCCCCGCCACGGACGCGCCCGAGGCGTTCCGGCTCTCGCTCACCAACGAGGTCGAGGTCGGCACGAGCGTGCTCTTGCACCGGCTCCGCATCGCGAAGATCCCCTACGCGGCGTACGCCGGTACGCGCGCGGCGGGGCGGCGCGCCGGGGCGGCGGGGCGGGGCGGCGCGGCGGCGCAGCAGGCGCCGCCGGAGGAGCTGCTCGGGCAGCTCAGCGAGACGTGGGAGGCGCAGTGGACGCCGGCGACCGACGTGGCGCTGGTCGAGAAGATCGTCCTCGGCGACACGCTGGAGCAGGTGGCGACGCGGCTGCTCGAGGAGGATCTCGCGGCCTGCCACACGACGGGCGAGGCCGCCGACGTGCTCCTGAACGGCGTGCTCGCGTCGAGCGCGCGCGCCGTGGCCGCGGCGCTGCGCGCGTGCGACCAGCTCGCGGCGGGCGACGGCGACCTGCCGTCGCTGGCGCGCGCGTGCCGCGCGTTCGCGGGGCTCGTGTCGTTCGGGTCGTCGCGGTCGCTGTCGTCGCTCGGCGACGGGGTGATCGCGCCGATGCTGGAGAGGACGTTCGCGCGCGCGGTGCTGCGCGTCCACGGCGGCTGCACGGGCAGCGACGAGGCGGTGGCGGGGGCCAAGGAGGCGCTGCGCACGCTGCACGACGTGGCGCTGTCGCAGCCGCTCGTCGACCGCGGGGCGTGGCTCGAGGCGGCGCGGGGGCTCGTGGACAGCGAGGCGGTGAACCCCACGGCGTCGGGGCTGGCCTGCGGGCTGCTCTACCTGGCGCAGGGGATCGACGACGCGGAGGTGGCGCGGGTCGTGGGCCTGCGGCTCGGGGGCGCGGCCCCGCCCGAGGCGGCGGCGTCGTTCCTTGCGGGCTTCCTCGAGGTGAACGCGCTGGTGCTCGTGAAGAGCCGGCCGGTGGTGGAGGCGCTCGACGCGTTCCTCGGCGGCATCGCGCCGGAGCGCTTCAAGGACGCGTTGCCGGTGCTGCGGCGCGCCTTCTCGGGGCTCGGGGCGACGGAGCGGCGGTACCTGCTCGAGAACGTGCTCGCGGCGCGGAGGCTCGGCGACAAGGCCCGGGCGGCGCAGGCGGTGCTGCTGGAGAAGGACCGGGAGAAGCTCAAGGAGATGAGCGAGGACCTCTCCCAGGCGATGGATGATCTGGACGATCTGCTCTGACGGCGGGCTGTAGCGAAGCGACCAGCGGCCCGACCAGCCCACGATGTCGCCGACCCGGGCCTCGACATCACGGATCCCACGTGTGAGGAGGGTTGATATCCGACCACCACTGCCCGCGCGATGAGATCGTCTGGGAGCCAGCACGTTCGAGCGCTTCCGAGAGCTGCCTGCCCACGGAGCCGATGGCCACGACATCGAGCCCCATCGCATCTCGTAGCGCAAGGGCGCCTCTCTCGCCTCCGCATTGAGCGCGCCGGCGCGCGTCGCCGCGTGCAAGCTCACCTTCGGTTCCCCGTTCCAGAAGCACGCCGGCGCGATCTGCGGCGACGGAGCATTTCCGCTTCCGCAGGGAGCGTTACGAGCACGTCGACACAATCGCGGATATCGCCGCCGCTGCTCTGGCGGGGTAGCTCATGACGGAGCAAAAATCGTGGTCCGCCAATGCGCGCCAGGTGGCGCCGGCATCACCTTTCACGCCGGACGGGGGAGCGAGCGACTTGCGGGATCGGAGCGCTTGCGGCGCGATATCGCGTCAACGGAGCTGGGCGCAGGGCGGCGTCGGCCCTGGCGGGGGCGGGCAAGAGGCGAGGGCCTGCGATAGGAACACGCGCGCCCGGCGGGGTCGCTGCTTCCCGCCGGGGTCCGCGTCATTCGAGGCACGTCGGCTTCGCCGGCGGCTGAGTCTCAGATGCCCCCCGTCGAGATGCCCACCTTCCGCGTCGGCGCGCTGCTGTGATGGAAGGTGCGAGCCGTCATCGAGAAGCGATAGGTCTTCAAGGGGGTCACACCAGTGCCGACGCTCAGCGCCTTGCACGTCCCTGTGCCCGCATCCCACTGGCCGTTGTCATCCATGGAGAACTGGTACACCCAATTTCCACCGATCGACTCGAACACGTCCGCCTGGATCCAACTATCTTCGCAGGCCGCTTGCGTGGTCGGCGCGCTGTCGGCCCAGTACATGGTGGCGTACGCCACACCTCCAGGCGCGGCGATGTTGTTCACGTCGACCACCACGCCCTTGTAGCAGGAGATCGTGTCATACGTCTGGGGCGAGACCCAGTTGGCAGAGCCGTTGACGGAGACCGTGGCGGTAGCGCCAGCGCATTCGCTCCCGATCGCTTGCTCCGTCTCGCCCAAGTCCTCGTCGAAGACCTCGCCTTCCGCGCTCCCGAGGCAGCCCGAGAGCACCAGCCCGCTCATGCAGACCGACACGACACCCATGCGCAACATGATTCCTTCAATATTCATTGCAATTCTCTCAATCTATAATCGTCGACGATCGTTAGCCCGAAGCCACGTGAAGTGGCACCGTTCGTGATGACCCGAGCGCTCGAACCGCTCATATGGACCACGCGTCCGTGAACGCGACCGGCCTGGCACATCCGTCGGCTTCAACGACGCTCCAGGCCGGCCGCCCCGGACGAATTGCAATCCGCGGGCCATCGCCGGGAGAGCGGCTCAGGCGCCGATCGGCCGCGTCCAGCGCCCCCCTTGGCGGCGCTTTGCGGGCACCTCGGCCAGCTCGGCGCCGGTCGCCTTCCACCTGGGCAAGCACAGGCACGTCGCGATGGACGAGGCACCAATCGCGTGGGATCGTGCACGATCCTGACGGCGGAGCCTGTCCTTGTCGCCGGGGATGGGTCTCCGAGCGACCGCCTCGCCCGGCGTCCGGCGCTCGCTCCGCCGCACGAGGCGCCCAGTCATGCCCGATCCGTGACATGTCACGGCTCGAGCGTGACATGTCACGGCTCGAGCGTGACATGTCACACGGGCACGGCCGACCTCGTCGCGCATGTCGCCCGCGATCTCTGCGCCGAGACCTCTGGTCGGACGTCCGCAGGATACTCGATCAGCACCCGCAAGCAGCACCTCGCGACGGTGGAGGAGCTTGCGGCGCACTTCGGCCGTCCGGTTGCAGAGCTCGGGCGCGACGAGCTTCGGGCCGATGTCGAGCACCTGTGGACGCAGCAGCGGAGCGCGTCGTGGCTGAAGATGAAGCTCAGCGCGATGGCGTTCGTGTACCGGAAGACGCTGGGTCGTCCCAAGGACGTGTCGTTCATCGGCTGGCCGAAGCAGCGCTGGCCGCTGCCGACGGTGCTGAGCGCTGACGAGGTGCAGGCGCTGCTGCGTGCCCTCGCCAACCGTCGTCATCGAGCGATCGGCATGGTGCTGTACGGCGCTGGCCTGCGGATCTCCGAAGCCCTGGCGCTGGAGGTGACGGACATCGACGGAGCGCGCGGCGTTCTTCGCGTGCGGCACGGCAAAGGCAATCGAGCCCTGGAGGCGAAGCTGTCGCCAGCGCTGTACGTCTGGTTGCGGAGATACTGGGCTGCCGAGCGGCCGCCACGCCCCTACCTGCTCGCCTCTGCTCATAGCGGGCGCCTGTCTCGGTGTCGCCGTCACGTCCGCCCCGGCGCCGGCGAAACGCTCGCTGACGTGCGGCGGGCCAGGTGCGCGACCAGCGCCTCCGATGCGCGGGCCTGCTCGAGGTGGATCTCGACCAGGCGATCGAGCGCGTTGAACGCCTCTCCGCGTGATCCATCTCGGTCCACTGGACGGTGATCCCCGTTTCCCCGACACTGCCCGCGATGCCTGCCCGCCCCCCCCGCAAACCGCCGCCCGCCCCCGCCGGACCCGCCCCCGCGCCGGACGACCTCACCGACGCCGACCGCGACGCCCTCCTGCGCTGGCGCCTCGCCCTCGGCCCCGAGGCCGAGCGCGTCGACCCGCGCCTCGACCTCGGCCGCCTCGGCGCCGCCGCCTCCGCGCTCCACGTCGACCCGCGCCGGGTGGGCGACCTCGACCGGGCGCTCTCGTTCCTCTACGACGAGCGCGCAGGCAACCTCGGCGGCTCGCGGCCCTATGTCCCCGAGTGGCTCGCCGCCGTGCGCGAGTTCTTCAGCCACGATGTCGTCGCCCTCGTCCAGAAGGACGCCATCGAGAGAAAGGGGCTGACCCAGCTCCTCTTCGAGCCCGAGACGCTGCCGTTCCTCGAGAAGAACGTCGAGCTCGTCGCCACCCTCATGAGCGCGAGAGGCCTCATCCCCGACGCCGCCCGCGAGGCCGCCCGGCAGATCGTGCGCGAGGTCGTCGACGACGTGCGCCGCGCGCTGGAGTCCGAGGTCCGCACCGCCGTCCTCGGCGCGCTGCGGCGGAACACCACGAGCCCGCTGCGCGTCCTCAAGAACCTCGACTGGAAGCGCACCATCCGCAAGAACCTGAAGGGTTGGGACGCGGAGCGGCGCCGCCTCGTCCCCGACAAGCTCTATTTCTGGGCCAACCAGACGCGAAGGCACGAGTGGGACGTCGCCATCCTCGTCGACCAGTCAGGCTCCATGGGCGAGAGCGTCGTCTACAGCTCCATCATGGCGGCCATCTTCGCGTCGCTCGATGTCCTCCGCACACGGCTCCTCTTCTTCGACACCGAGGTCGTCGACGTGACGCCGATGCTCGTCGATCCGGTCGACGTGCTGTTCACCGCGCAGCTCGGCGGCGGCACCGACATCAACCGCGCCGTGGCCTACGCCCAGGAACACTTCGTCGAGCGGCCCGAGAAGACGCTGCTCATCCTGATCACGGACCTGTTCGAGGGCGGAAACGCCGAGGAGCTCCTCGCCCGGATGCGGAGGCTCGCCGACGACAAGGTGCGCTCGATCTGCCTGCTCGCGCTCTCGGACAGCGGAAAGCCCTCGTACGATCACGACATGGCGCAGAAGCTCGCCGCGCTCGGGACTCCCTGCTTCGGCTGCACACCGAAGCTCCTCGTCAAGGTGGTGGAACGGATCATGCGAGGGCAGGACCTCGGCCCGCTGCTCGAGGCCGAGGCGAGGTGAGCGCTCCGCGCGAGCCCTCGGCGGCACACCCGTGAAGCCGGTCACATACCTTGAAAACCACGATCCCGGTGCGTCAGCGCGTCCCACACGCCCGTGGTCGCTACGCTCCGGGCACCAAGGCGTCTAGCCCGCGCGCGCCTCGGTCCGCCGCGCCGCGGCGCGCTTCCGCGCTGCGGCGCGCCGGGCAGCGCCCGCGGCGCCGCGCCGGCGGCCACCCGCTGCGCGATACGCCTCTTCGAGGGGCGACTCGACCAAGAGCGGACCGGCGCCTTTCGCGGCGCTGATCGAAGGGCCAACTAGGCTGATGGAAAGTTTCACTTGAACTACCAATGCGGTGGCGGACAGATCACGTCGTGCAGCGGAGGGCTCATCACCTATAAACCGTTTCGATCTTCCACGCAGCATCAACACAACGAGAAGATCAGGAGCCCTGGAGCGTCCGTCCGGACGTGTTGACGTCCACCCGGGAGGTCCACTCGCCTTCCGCCACGGAGGTCGGAAACACGCTCATGTGCACCGCGGAGGCACGAAGGCACGGGTCTGGATCTGTTCCGTGCCTTCGTGTCTCCGCGGTGCATGACGAGGGGGTGCCCCGGATGTCGCACCGGACGCTCTGTCACGAACACGTTGCACGATGCAGGCCAACCATGCCGCGATGCCGGCATCGCCGCTTTTCCCGGGGTGCTCGCGGCGCGTCTTTCATCGTTGAAACGGCTGGTTGCAACCGTGGCGCGACGCCGCGCCGTCCGCCGGCGAACGTCGGGTGATCCGGCGCTGCCGTCCCGGAGGGCCGCGCCGCGGCGGCCACCTCCGCCGAGGCGTCGCCGTCCACGGGACCCGTCCCCCCGCGGGACCGGTCCTGCGCGCCGCGGCGGCCACCTCGGAGGTCGTCCCGGCCGGCAGGGCCGATCCGCGAGGATGCCGGACGCGCGCTCGGCGCCGGAACGGACCGACGGCCTGGGTGGGCGCGCTGAACATCAAGGCCAGCGCGCGGAGCGAGCTCCTGAGCTCGTGCGAGGTGACCGGCATAAAATCCTTGCGGAGCCGGCACCTATCTGGATCACCTGCGTCGAGCATCCGAGCGCCGTCCTGCGGAGAGCACGCGAGGCGCGCGGTCCACACGACCGCTCGACGACCGCTCGCCAGCCCACCCCCGCCGGCGACGAGCTCTCATGGACGAGCCTGGGTCCCCCGTTCTGAAGAGCCGCGCTCTGGCGATTGACAGGGCGCAGCCCGGGCCGAGCTCCCGCGCCTTAGCAGATTGACACCTGGCTGGTCAAGGCATGCGGACATCCGGTTGAGCACCGGCCCCCCGTTTGCTCCCGCCGTTTCCAAGGGACGCCCACGAGCATCGGACAGGAGCCCTCTCGCGCACCAGCGGCTCGGTCTCGGTCACGGCTTGGCCGTCGCGGCCTGGCACGGCCCGAGGCGCCAGCGGCTGCCGTCCGTGAAACGCGACAAACGTTCACCCTGCCCTCAACCATCCCGATTGGTCGCGCTCGTCGAGCAGGGCGCCACGACGCGAGAGGCGCACACAGCGCCCTCCGCGCAACCACTCCACACGATCAGGTCCGCGCGATCAAATCCACACGATCAAGCGCTTCCATGTTTCCAAATTGCATCGCCGATAAATTAGGAAAGAAAAATCAATCCGTGCGGGCGCTTGCAAAGCCCGGCGCGGGTGGTAACTTGCCGCAATTCTTCTATGTCCGAGACGACATCGCTGAGCCCTGCCCTGGCGCCGGGGCTTCGGGATTGCTGCGCTCGCCTCACGGAGGACGCATGGCCGCCATCGGCGCTCGCTCGTCCATTCGCTGGTATTGCCGTGGTGGGAATGGGATGCCGCTTCCCTGGCGGCATCGACTCGCCCGGGTCCTTGTGGGCAGCGCTATCTGCAGGGCGCGATCTCGTCAGTGAGGTCCCGCCCGACCGGTGGGATGTCGATGCTTACTACGACGCCGACACGAGCGCCCCCGGGAAGATCGCGACCCGTCATGGCGGCTTCCTCGCCGGGGTCGCGGCCTTCGACGCGCCATTCTTCGACCTCTCGCCGCGCGAAGCGAAGCACATGGATCCGCAGCAGCGCCTCGGCCTGGAGACGGCGTGGGAGGCGCTGGAGGACGCGGGCATGGATGTGGGAGGCCTGCGGGGCGGCCGGGCAGGCGTGTTCGTCGGCTCGATGTGGGCGGAGTACGACGTGCTCGCGGCGCGACATTTCGAGTCGATTTCGCCCCACGGGGCCACGGGGAACGACCCGGGAATGATCGCGGCGCGCATCGCGTATACCTTCGGCCTCCGCGGGCCGGCCCTGTCCGTGAACACGGCGTCGTCGTCCTCCCTCGTGGCCGTGCACCTCGCGCTGCAAAGCCTGCAGAACGGAGAGTGTGACCTCGCGCTGGCCGGCGGCGTGAACCTGATCCTGACTCCGTACAACACGATCAAGATGACGAAGCTCGGCACGATGGCGCCGGACGGTCGGTGCAAGGCGTTCGACCACCGGGCCAACGGCTACGTGCGCGCCGAGGGCGTCGGGTTCGTGGTCCTGAAGCGGCTGTCGCGCGCGGCCGCGGACGGCGATCGGATCTATGCGGTGGTGCGCGGCGCGGCCGTGAACAACGACGGGCTCACCGAGGGGCTGACCGCGCCGAGCGTGGAAGCGCAGGAGGCCGTGCTGCGGGAGGCCTACGCGCGCGCCGGGGTATCTCCCGCCGAGGTGGACTATGTCGAGGCGCATGGAACGGGAACGCCGCTCGGCGATCGCGTGGAGGCGACGGCGCTCGGGCGGGTGCTCGGCAAAGGGCGCGCAACCGATCGCGCGCTGCGGGTCGGCTCGATCAAGACCAACCTCGGTCACGCGGAAGCTGCCGCCGGAATCGCCGGGTTGATGAAGGCGGCGCTGTCGCTGCGCCATGGCTGGATCCCGGCGAGTCTGCACCTGGAGCGCCCGCACCCGGAGATACCCCTCGAATCGCTGGGCCTCGAGGTCCAGAAGGAGAGCGGCGCGTGGCCGGAGGTCGATCGGCCACGGCGAGCAGGCGTGAGCTCCTTCGGCTTCGGCGGCACGAACTGCCATGTGGTGCTCGAGGAGTGGCGCGGTGGCGTCCAGCAGGACGCCGGGCGCGATGGCGTCCAGCAGGCCGCCGCGGAGGCGGATCGCGAGCCGGGCGCCACGCCGCCCGTGCCTGTCCTCCCCCTCTTGCTGTCGGCGAGGGACCCCGGGGCGCTGCGGGCGCAGGCGGGCCGGTGGGCGGCGTGGCTCACGGCGCACGCGGAGGCGCGCTGGGCGGACGTGGTCCACACGGCGGCGGTGCGGCGGACGCACCTCGGCGCTCGGGCCGCGGTGATGGCGGCCGGCGTGGCCGAGGCCGTCGAGGGGCTGACGGCCCTCGCCGAAGGGCGCGCCCACAGGGCGGTGACGACCGGTGAGGCGCGCGCGCGGCGCAAGGCGGTCTTCGTGTTCCCGGGCCAGGGCAGCCAGTGGCCGGCGATGGGGCGAGCGCTCCTGTCCGCGTCCAGGGTGTTCGCCGAGGCCGTCGAGGCGTGCGACGCGGCGCTGAGGCCGCTGACCGGCTGGTCGGTGCTCGCGGTGCTGCGCGGCGACGAGGGGGACGCGGCGCCGTCGCTCGAGCGCGCCGACGTGGTGCAGCCGGCCCTGTTCGCGATGGCGGTCGGGCTGTCCGCCGTCTACCGCGCGTGGGGCCTCGAGCCTTCGGCCGTGGTGGGCCACAGCCAGGGCGAGGTCCCGGCCGCGTACGTGGCGGGGGCGCTCTCGCTCGACGACGCGGCGCGGATCGTGGCGGTCCGGAGCGCGCTGGTGCGGCGGCTCTCGGGCGCGGGGGCGATCGCGGCGGTGGAGCTGCCGGTCAGCGAGGTGGAGCGTCGCCTCGTGCCGTTCGAGGGCGCGCTGTCCGTCGCGGTGGTGAACACGTCGAGCTCCACGGCCGTGTCCGGGGACGCCGACGCGGTGGACAGGCTGGTCTCGCAGCTCGAGGCCGAAGGCGTCTTTTGCCGGAAGGTGAACGTCGATTACGCGTCCCACAGCGCGCACGTGGACGTCGTGCTGCCGGAGCTCCGGGAGCGCCTGGCACAGGTCCGGCCGGTGGCCACGAGCCTTCCATTTTACTCGACGGTGACGGGCGGCGTGCTGGAGGGGACGGCGCTCGACGGGGCGTACTGGTGCCGCAACCTGCGCGAGCCGGTGCGCCTGGACCGCGCGCTCACCCGTCTGCTGGACGACGGGCACGAGGTCTTCGTGGAGGTCAGCGCGCACCCGCTCCTGGCCTTGCCGCTGGCCGCGGCGTGCGCCGAGCGCGACGGCGTGGTCAGCGGCAGCCTGCAGCGCGACGACGGCGGCCTCGGGCGGCTGCTCGGCGTGCTGGGTGGGCTGCATGTGCAGGGACATCCGATCGATTGGCGCGCGGTGCTGGCGCCGTTCGGCGGTGGCCTCACGGATCTGCCCACGTACGCGTTCCAGCGTCAGCGCTACTGGCTCGACACGGACGAGGCCCTCGCGGCCAGCGCGGCGTCCAGCGCCGCGGAAGCGTCGTGGTCAGAGAAGCTGGCCGGGCTGTCTCCCTCGCGGCGGGAGGAGCGGATGCTCGAATGGGTGCGCGCGGAGATCGCGGCGGTGCTCGGGCTGGCAGAGGCGCACGCGGTGCCGCCGGACGCCTTGCTGCGGGACCTCGGGCTGAAATCGCCGATCGCCGTGGAGCTGGGGAGCCGCCTGGGGCGCAGGACCCGCCGAAAGCTGCCCGTGACCTTCGCCTACAACTACCCGACACCGCGAGCGATCGCGCGCGCCCTCCTGGAGCCGATGTCCTCTCCCGAGCACGCACCTGGTCGCGGGAGCCAGGATTCTCCATCGAGCGCCGCGGGCGAGCGCCGGCCGCAGGAGGCGCATGCCGGCGCTGCGCCTCGACAGGCCCTGGAGCCGTCCGCGATGTCCGACGAGGAGCTGTTCCAGTCGATCGATGCGCTCGTCTAGAGGGACCGTCAAACGCCGCGCCGCAAGGATTGCTCGTGGATCGAAGCGATAAACTGCGTGCCTATCTGGAGAAGACCGCGGCCTCCCTGGTCGAGGCGAAGGGCCGGATACGGGAGCTGGAAGCGCGCTCGCGCGAGCCGATCGCGATCGTGGCGATGGCGTGCCGGTTTCCGGGCGGCGTCGACAGCCCCGAGGAGCTCTGGGCCCTGCTCGACGAGGAGCGGGATGCGATCACGGAGGTGCCGCCGTCGCGATGGGACCTCGAGCGCTTCTACGATCCCGATCCGGACGCCGCGGGCAAGACCTACAGCCGCTGGGGCGGCTTCGTCGACGACCTGGACCGCTTCGACGCAGCGTTTTTCGGCATCAGCCCCCGCGAGGCCGCGAGCATCGACCCGCAGGAGCGCTGGCTCCTGGAGACCACGTGGGAGGTCTTCGAGCGGGCCGGGGTGCGCGCGGACTCGCTGGAAGGGACCCTGGGGGGCGTTTACATCGGCCTGTCCGGCTCGGAGTACCAGCTGGAGGCGCTGCACGATGCGGAGCGCATCGATGCCTATTCCCTGACCGGCGCCTCGCCGAGCACGACCGTGGGGCGCCTCGCCTACTGGCTCGGGCTGCGAGGCCCCGCGGTCGCCGTCGACACGGCGTGCAGCTCCTCGCTCGTCGCGGTGCACCTGGCCTGCCAGGCGCTGCGGAGCGGGGAGTGCGATTTTGCGCTGGCGGGCGGCGTCAACGCGCTCCTTTCGCCCGAGAGCTATGTCGCGTTCTGCCGGCTCAGGGCGCTGTCCCCCACCGGGCGGTGCCAGACCTTCTCCGCGAACGCGGACGGTTACGTGCGCGCGGAAGGGTGCGGGCTGCTGCTGCTCAAGCGCCTGTCGGACGCGCAGCGGGATGGCGACCGCGTCCTCGCGGTCATCCGCGGCAATGCCATCAACCAGGACGGTCGTAGCCAGGGGCTGACGGCGCCGAACGGGCTCGCCCAGGAGGACGTCATCCGCAAGGCGCTGTCGCTGGCCGCCGTCGAGCCGGCGACGGTCGATGTCGTCGAGTGCCACGGGACCGGCACGGCGCTCGGCGATCCGATAGAGGTCCAGGCGCTCGGGGCGGTGTACGGCCATGGGCGTTCCGGTGACAGGCCGCTCGTGATCGGCTCCGTGAAGACGAACCTCGGCCATACCGAGGCGGCGGCGGGCCTGGCCGGCGTCATCAAGGCCGTCCTTTCGCTGCAGCACGCGGTGGTCCCGCGCTCGTTGCACTTCGCCGCGCCGAGCCCCTACATCCCCTGGGATACGCTCCCCGTCCGTGTGGCCGCGCAGCGCGCCGCATGGGAGCGGCGCGAGCACCCGCGGCGCGTCGGGGTCTCGTCGTTCGGGATCAGCGGCACCAACGCGCACGTGCTCCTCGAGGAAGCGCCGGCAGGGCCGGAGGCGCCGGAGCCGGAGGCGTCACCGCGACCGGCGACGCTGCCGCTGCTCGTGTCGGGGCGGGATGAAGCGGCGCTCCGGGCGCAGGCAGGGCGGTGGGCGGCATGGCTCGCGGCGCACCCGGAGGCGCGCTGGACGGACGTGGCGCACACGGCCGCCGTACGGCGGACGCACCTGGAGGCGCGCGCGGCGGTGATCGCGACGAGCACCGCCGACGCGGCGGCGGCGCTCTCGGCCGTGGCCGCCGGGCAGCCGCACGGGGCGGTGTCGCAGGGCGAGGCGCGCGCGCGCGGCGAGGTCGTGTTCGTGTGCCCGGGGCAAGGCAGCCAGTGGCCGGCCATGGGGCGCGCGCTGCTGGCCGAGTCCGAGGTGTTCGCCGCCGCGGTCGCGGCCTGCGACGCGGCGTTCCACCCGCTCACCGGCTGGTCTTTGCTCTCGGTGCTCCGCGGGGAGCAGGGGGAGACGGTGCCGCCCGCGGACCGCGTGGACGTCGTGCAGCCGGCGCTGTTCGCGATGGCCGTGGGGCTGTCGGCGGTCTGGCGCGCGTGGGGCGTCGAGCCGTCCGCGGTGGTCGGCCACAGCCAGGGCGAGGTCGCCGCGGCGTACATCGCCGGGGCGCTGTCGCTCGAGGATGCGGCGCGGGTGGTCGCGCTGCGCAGCCGGCTCGTGCGTCGCCTCGCCGGCGCCGGGGCGATGGCCGTGATCGAGCGCCCGGTCGGCGAGGTGGAGCAGCGGATCGCGCGGTTCGCCGGCGCGCTGTCGGTGGCGGTGGTGAACACCCCGGGCTCGACGGTGGTGTCCGGGGACGCCGCCGCGGTCGAGCGCCTGCTGGCCGAGCTGGAGGCCGAGCACGTCTTCGCGCGGCGGGTCAAGGTCGACTACGCGTCGCACAGCGCGCACGTGGACGCGATCCTGCCGGAGCTCGAGGCCGCGCTGGCCTCGGTCGAGCCCCGCGCCTGCGAGATCCCGCTGTGCTCGACGGTGACGGGCGAGGTGCTCGCCGGCCCGGAGCTCGACGGGGGCTACTGGTGCCGCAACCTGCGCGAGCCGGTGCGGCTCGACCGGGCGCTCGCGCGGCTGATGGCGGACGGGCACGGGGTGTTCATCGAGCTCAGCGCGCATCCGGTGCTGGCCATCCCGCTGACGGCCGCGAGCGCCGAGCGCGGCGGCGTGGTGGTCGGCAGCCTGCAGCGCGGCGACGGCGGCCTGGGCCGGCTGATGTCCATGCTGAGCGCGCTGCACGTGCAGGGCCACCCCGTGAGCTGGCAGCGGGTGCTGGCGCCGTACGGCGGTGCGCTCGTGGATCTGCCGACGTACGCGTTCCAGCGGCAGCGCCACTGGCTCGAGCCGTCGCGGCACACGGCGGGGGCCGCCGGCAGCGCGACGCGTCGCGCCCCGATGTACCGGGTCGCGTGGGAGGAATCGGCGCTGGAGGAGGCGCCGTGGGCGCCCGAGGAGCACGTCGTGCTCGGCGGCGACGGAGCGCTGGCCGCTGCGCTGGGGGTGCGCGCGGCGGCCGGGATGCCGGAGCTGCTCGAGACGCTGGCCGGCGGCGCGGCCGCGCCGCGTCGGCTGATGGTGGACCTGACGGCGGGCGACGAGGGCGAGACCGTCGCGGCCGTGCACACCGCGGTGCGCGACGCGCTGGCGCTGGTGCAGGCATGGCTCGCGGCGCCCCGGCTCTCGGGCACCGAGCTGGTCGTGGTGACGCGCGGGGCGGTGGCGGCCGATCCGGACGAGGGCGTCGCGGCGCTGGGCCCCGCGGCGGTCTGGGGGCTGCTGCGCACGGCCCGCGTCGAGCACCCCGATCGCGCGGTGCGCGCGCTGGACCTGGGGCGCGAGCTGCCGGACGTGGCGCTCCTGCGGCGGGCGCTGGGGGCGGCGGAGGAGCCGGAGCTCGCCCTGCGCGCGGGCGGCGCGCGGGCGGCGCGCCTGCGCGCGGTCGACGGCGGCGCGGGCGCCACGGCGCCGGCGCTGGCCCCGCAGGGCACGGTGTGGATCACCGGTGGCACGGGGGAGCTGGGGCGGCAGGTCGCGCGGCACCTCGTGGCGGCGCACGGCGTGCGGCACCTCCTGCTGACCTCGCGGCGCGGGATGGACGCGCCCGACGCCGCCGCGCTGGTCGAGCAGCTGCGCGCCGACGGCGCCGAGACGGTCGAGGTCGTGGCGTGCGACGTCACGGACGGCGCGGCGCTTCGGGCAGCGGTCCAGTCGGTCGCCGCGGAGCGCCCGCTGACGGCCGTGGTGCACACCGCGGGGGTGCTGGCGGACGGGGTGCTCACGGGGCTCTCGGCGGAGCAGCTCGCGCGCGTGTTGACGCCGAAGGTCGACGGGACGTGCCATGTGTACGACGCCGCGCACGACCAGCCGCTCGTCGCCTTCGTGCTGTTCTCCTCGGTCGTCGGCACGCTGGGCAACGCGGGCCAGGCGAACTACGGGGCCGCCAATGCGTTCCTGGACGCGTTCGCGGCAGCGCTCCGCGCGCGCGGCGCGCCGGCGATGAGCCTCGCGTGGGGCTTCTGGGAGCAGGCCGGGCTCGGCATGACGGCGCACCTCGGCGCGGCCGATCTGGCGCGCCTCCGGCGGCAAGGCCTCGCGCCGCTGTCGGTCGCGGAGGGCCTGCGCCTGCTCGACCGGGCGCTCGCGCGCCCCGAGGCGGCGCTGGTGCCGGCGGCGCTCGACCTCCCCGCGCTCCAGCGCGCGACCGCGGACCTCGGGCGGGTGCCGCCGATGCTGCGAGGGCTGCTGCGCACGAGCCCCGAGCGCGCCGCGACGGCCGAGCCCCCCGGCGCCGGGCCGGCGGCGGCCTCCGCGCTGCGCGCGCGGCTCGCGCCGCTGCCCGAGGCCGAGCGGCAGGGCGCGCTGCTGGAGCTGGTGCGCGCCGAGGTGGCGGTCGTGCTGCGCCTCCCGGGGCCGGCGCAGGTCCCCGCGGACAGGCCGCTGAAGCAGCTCGGGCTCGACTCGCTCACGGCGGTCGAGCTGAGGAACCGCCTCAGCGCGCGCGCCCAGACGGCGCTGCCGACGACGCTCGCGTTCGATCATCCGACGCCGCGCGCGATCGCGGATCTGCTGCTGCGCCGGGCGTTCTCGGAGCCCGCGGCCGCGGGCGCGACGCGCGGCCACGCGCCGCGCGCCCAGGCGCACGACGAGCCGATCGCGATCGTGTCGATGGCGTGCCGCCTCCCGGGCGGCGTCGACAGCCCCGAGGCGCTGTGGCGGCTGCTGTCGGAGGGGCGCGACGCGATCGGGCCGCTCCCCGAGGGGCGCGGCTGGGACCTGGCGGGGCTGTACGATCCGGACCCGGACGCGCCGGGCAAGTCGGTCACCACCCGGGGCGGGTTCCTCCACGACGCCGACCGCTTCGATCCGACGTTCTTCGGCATCAGCCCGCGCGAGGCCGAGCGGATGGACCCGCAGCAGCGGCTCCTGCTCGAGTGCTCGTGGGAGGCGCTCGAGCGCGCGGGCGTCCCGCCTCACACGCTCGACGCGAGCGCCACCGGCGTCTTCGTCGGGCTCGCGCACAGCGATTACGGCGGGAGGCTCCTGCAGCAGCTCGACTCCTTCGACGGGCACGTCCTCACCGGCAACTTCCTCAGCGTGGGCTCGGGGCGCATCGCGTACACGCTGGGGCTCCGCGGCCCCGCGGTGACCGTGGACACGGCGTGCTCGTCGTCGCTCGTCTCGGTCCACCTCGCGTGCATGTCGCTCCGCGCGGGCGAGTGCGACCTGGCGCTCGCCGGCGGCGCGACCGTCATGGCCACGCCGATGATCCTCGTCGAGTTCAGCCGCCAGCGCGGCGCGGCGCTCGACGGTCGTTGCAAGGCGTTCGGCGCCGCGGCCGACGGCGCCGGCTGGTCCGAGGGCTGCGGGGTGCTGGTGCTCAAGCGGCTGTCGGACGCGCGGCGCGACGGCGACCGGGTGCTGGCGGTCCTCCGCGGCTCGGCCGTCAACCAGGACGGCCGCAGCCAGGGGCTCACCGCGCCCAACGGCCCGGCCCAGCAGGACGTCATCCACAAGGCCCTCGCCGCCGCCGGGCTCACCGCGGCGGACGTCGACGCGGTCGAGGCGCACGGCACCGGCACCCGCCTCGGCGACCCCATCGAGGCGCAGGCGCTGCTGGCGACCTACGGTGAGGCCCGCACCGCCGAGCAACCGCTCTGGCTCGGCTCGCTCAAGTCCAACATCGGCCACACGCAGGTCGCCGCCGGCGTGGCGGGGCTGATGAAGGTCGTCCTGGCGATGCAGCACGGGGAGCTCCCGAGGACGCTGCACGCCGACCCGCCCTCGCCGCACGTCGACTGGTCGCAGGGGCACGTCAAGCTCCTGAACCAGCCCGTGCCGTGGCCGCGCGCGGACCGGCCGCGCCGCGCGGCGGTCTCGTCGTTCGGCATCAGCGGCACCAACGCGCACGTGATCGTCGAGGAGGCGCCGCAGCCGGCGCCGATGGCGGACGAGGAGGCGCCGGAGGAGCTTCCGATCCTGCCGCTGCTCGTTTCGGGGGCCGACGAGGCGGCGCTGCGCGCGCAGGCCGGCCGGCTGGCCGAGCACCTGCGCGCTCATCCGGACCAGCGGCTGCTCGACGTCGCCGCCAGCCTGGCGACCACGCGCACGCACCTCGCCGCGCGGCTCGCGCTGCCCGTCCCGGCAGGGGCGCCCCGGGGGCCGTGGGTGGAGGAGCTGGAGGCGTTCGCCAGGGGGGGCGCGGCGCCGGCGCAGGCCTCGCAGACCTCCGCCGAGAGCAGCACGGGCAAGGTGGCGGTGCTGTTCACCGGCCAGGGCAGCCAGCGCGCCGGCATGGGGCGCGCGCTGTACGCGACCCACGGCGCGTTCCGCGCCGCGCTCGACGCCGCCTGCGCCGAGCTCGACCGACACCTCGACCGGCCGCTCCTGCGCGTCCTGTTCGCCGACGCCGGCTCCGACGACGCCGCCCTGCTCGACCAGACCGGCTGGGCCCAGCCCGCGCTCTTCGCCCTGGAAGTCGCCCTCTTCCGGCAGTGGGAGGCCTGGGGCCTGCGCCCCGAGCTGCTGCTCGGCCACAGCGTCGGCGAGCTCGCCGCCGCCCACGTCGCCGGCGTGCTCGACCTCCGCGACGCCTGCGCCCTGGTCGCCGCGCGCGGCCGGCTCATGCAGGCCCTGCCGAGCGGCGGCGCCATGGCCTCCGTCGAGGCCGCCGAGGACGAGCTGCGGCCGCTGCTCGACCAGCACCCGGGACGCCTCTCTCTCGCCGCCCTCAACGCCCCGCGCCAGTCGGTCGTCAGCGGCGACCAGGCCGCCGTCGAGCAGGTCTGCGACCACTTCAGCGCCCTCGGCCGCCGCACCAGGCGGCTCCACGTCAGCCACGCCTTCCACTCCCCGCTCATGGCGCCGATGCTCGACGCCTTCGCCTCCGTCGCCCGCGGCCTGACCTTCCACCCGCCCCGCCTGCCCCTCATCAGCAGCGTCACGGGCGCGCGCGCCACCGCCGAGGAGCTGACCTCGCCCGGCTACTGGGTGCGGCAGGTCCGCGAGACGGTGCGCTTCGCCGACGGCGTGCGCGCCCTGCTCGCCGCCGGCGCCTCCACCTACCTCGAGTGCGGCCCCCACGGCGTCCTCTGCGCCGCCGCCGCCGAGTGCCTCGCCCCCGAGGGCGCGCGCGACGCCGGCTTCCTCCCCAGCCTGCGCAAGGACCGCGACGAGGCCGAGGCGCTCATGCTCGCCGCCGGCGCGCTCCACGTCCGCGGCCACGCCCTCGACTGGCGCCGCCTCTTCGACCCCACCGGCGCGCGCCCCGTGGACCTGCCCACCTACGCCTTCCAGCGCCAGCGCTACTGGCTACAGGCCCCGCAGGCCCGGGGCGGCCTCGACGGCCTCGGCCTCACCCCCGCCAACCACCCCTGGCTCGGCGCTGCCGTGCGCCTCGCCGACCGCGATGGCCACGTCCTCAGCGGCCGCCTGTCCACCGTCGACCACCCCTGGGTCCTCGACCACGTCGTGCTCGGCACCGTCATCTTGCCGGGCACCGCCTTCGTCGAGCTCGCCTGCGCCGCCGCCGACGTGGTGGGGCTGTCCGGGGTAGCGGAGCTGGCCATCGAGGCGCCGCTCGTGCTGCCGGCGCGCGGGGCGGTGGCGCTGCAGGTCGCGATCGACGCTCCCGACGCGGCCGGGCGGCGCGGCATCGCGATCTACAGCCGCCCCGACGGCGCAGCCGACGCCCCCTGGACAGCGCACGCGCGCGGCGCGCTGGGCGCCGCGGCCCCCGACGCGGTCGCGGTGTGGGCCCAGGGCGCGTGGCCGCCGCCAGGAGCCGAGCCGGTCGACGTGACGCGGTGGCTCGAGATCGTGGACGCGTGGATCGGCCCGGCGTTCCGGGGCGTCGTGGCGCTGTGGCGCGCCGGACGGACGATCTACGCGGACGTGGCGTTGCCGGATGGCGTGGCGAGCACGGCGCACGATTTCGGGCTGCATCCGGCCTTGCTCGACGCGGCGCTCCGCGCGTTCCTGAGGGCGGAGCTCGGCGCCGCGCCGTCGCCCCGGGAGGGCACGGTGGTGCCGTTCGCGTGGTCGGACGTGGCGCTCGAGGCGCGCGGGGTAGCCGCGCTGCGGGTGCGCGTGGAGGTGCAGGACGACGGGGACGACGACGCGATCGCGGCGTCGATCGAGCTGGCCGACCGGCAAGGCCGCCTGGTCGCGCGGGTGGGAGCGCTCCAGATGCGGTGGACGACGGCCGAGCGGGTGCGCGCGGCCGCAGCCGCGGCGGAGCGCGATCTGTACCGCGTCGCATGGACGGATGTGGCGCTGGGCGACGCGGCGTTTGCGCCGGAGGAGCACGTCGTGCTGGGCGGCGACGGCGCGCTGGCGGCCGCGCTCGGCGTGCGCGCGGCGGCGGGGCTGCCCGAGCTGCTCGCGTCGCTGCCGGCCGGCGCCGCGGCGCCGCGCCGGCTGGTGATCGACGCGACCGCGGGCGCCGCGAGCGCGGCCGTCGAGGCCGTGCACGCCGCGAGCGCGGTCGTCGAGGCCGTGCACGCCGCGACGCGCGACGCGCTGGCCCTGGTGCAGGGGTGGCTCGCCGCGCCGCAGCTCTCGGCGACGGAGCTCGTGGTCGTGACGCGCGGCGCGACGGCGGTCTCGCCGGACGACGGCGCGGCGGCGCTGGGCCCTGCCGCGGTCTGGGGGCTCCTCCGCGCGACGCGCGTCGAGCACGCGGATCGCGCGGTCCGCATGCTCGACCTGGGCTCCGCGGCGCCGGACACGGCGCTCTTGCGCCGCGCGATCGCGGCGGGCGACGAGCCGGAGCTCGCGCTGCGCGCGAACGGAGCGCGGGCGCCGCGCCTCGACGCGGCGGGCGAGGCCGACGGAGAGCTGGCTCCGCCCGGCGGAGCGCGCGCCTTTCGCCTGTGCGTCCGGGAGAAGGGCTCGATCGACGCGCTTCACCTCGCGGACGCTCCCGACGCGCTGCGCCCGCTCGGGCCGGGCGAGGTGCGGCTCGCGGTCCGCGCTGCGGGGCTCAACTTCCGCGACGTCTTGAACGTCCTGGGGACGTACCGCGGCGAGGCGGGGCCCCTCGGCCTGGAGGGGGCCGGGGTGGTGCTGGAGGTGGGCGAGGGGGTCACCGCCCTTCGACCCGGCGACCGGGTGATGGGGTTGCTCCAGGCGGGCATGGCGACCCACGCGATCGTGGACGCCCGGCTGCTGGCGCGCATCCCGCGGGGGCTCTCCTTCGTGGAAGCGGCGACGATCCCGGCGGCCTTCCTCACCGCGCTGTATGGGCTGCGCGACCTCGGCGCGCTGAAGGCGGGGCAGCGCGTGCTGGTGCACGCCGCGGCCGGCGGCGTGGGCATGGCGGCGGTCCAGCTCGCGCGCCTCTGGGGAGCCGAGGTGTTCGCGACGGCGAGCGAGGGCAAATGGCCGACGCTGCGTCGCATGGGGCTCGACGAGGCCCATGTCGCCTCGTCGCGAACCCTCGATTTCAGGGGCGCCTTCCTCGCGGCGACCCACGGGCGCGGCGTCGACGTGGTGCTCGACGCGCTCGCGGGAGAGTTCGTCGACGCCTCGCTCGATCTGCTCCCGCGCGGCGGCCGGTTCGTGGAGATGGGCAAGAGCGATGTGCGGGACCCCGAGCGCATCGCGAAGGACCGCCCCGGGGTTCGCTACACGGCCTTCGATCTGCTCGACGCCGGGCCCGAGCATCTCCAGGAGATGCTGAGGGAGCTCGTCACGCTGTTCGAGGAGGGCGCCCTCGCGCCCCTCCCTTCCGTGGTACACGACCTGCGCCGCGCCCCGCGCGCGTTCCGCTCCATGGCCAACGCGCGCCACACGGGCAAGCTCGTGCTGGCGCCGCCGGCCGCGATCGATCCTGACGGCACGGCGCTGATCACGGGCGGCACGGGAGAGCTCGGTCGGCAGGTCGCGCGGCACCTCGTGGCGGCGCGCGGCGTGCGCCACCTGGTGCTGACGTCGCGGCGCGGGCCGGAGGCGCAGGAGGCGGCGTCGCTCGTCGCGGAGCTGCGCGCGGCGGGCGCCGCGACGGTGGAGGTCAAGGCGTGCGACGTGACGGACCGCGAGGCGCTCGCGGCCGTCGTGCGGGCGATCCCCGCGGCGCACCCGCTGACCGCGGTCGTGCACACGGCCGCCGTGCTGGACGACGGCGTCGTGGCGGGGCTCTCGACCGAGCAGCTCGCGCGCGTGCTGCGGCCCAAGGTCGACGGCGCCCTCCTGCTCCACGAGGTGACGGAGGACGCGCCGCTCGCGGCGTTCGTGCTCTTCTCGTCGATCGCCGGCACGCTGGGCAGCGCGGGGCAGGCGAGCTACGCCGCCGCGAACGCGTCCCTCGACGCGCTGGCGGCGGCGCTCCGCGCGCGCGGCGTGCCGGCGATGAGCCTCGCGTGGGGCTTCTGGGAGCGAGGCGGGATCGGGATGACCGCGCGCCTCGGCGCGGCCGACATGGCGCGGCTGAAGCGTCAGGGCATCGTGCCGATGACGGTCGCGCAGGGCCTCGGCCTGCTCGACCGCGCCCTCGATCGCCCGGACGCGGCGCTCGTGCCAGCCTCCCTGGACCTCTCGGCGATCCAGCGCGCGGCGAGCGACCCCCGGCAGGTGCCGCCCATGCTGCGCGGGCTGGTCCGCCTCGCGCCGCGGCCGGCGGCGGGGGCAGCGGACGGCAGGAGCCGTGAGGCCTCGACCCTGCGCCAGCGGCTCGCCGCGATGTCCGAGCCGGAGCGGCGGCAAGCGCTGCTGGATCTGGTCCGGACCGAAGCGGCCGCCGTCCTGGTGCTGCGCGGGCCGGATGCGGTCCCCGCCGACAAACCGCTCAGGGAGCTCGGGCTCGACTCGCTCACGGCGGTGGAGCTCAGAAATCGCCTCAGGATCCGGGCGCAGATCGAGCTGCCGTCGACCCTCGCCTTCGACTACCCGACGCCGAAGGCCGTCGCCGCGTACCTGGCGCAGGAGCTCGGCCTCCACGACGTCGTCACGGAGGGGCGTGAGCCGGGCTTGCGCTCCGACGACGAGATCAGGTCGGCCATCGCGAGCATCCGGATCTCGGCGCTACGCCAGGCAGGGCTGCTCGACAGCCTGCTCCGGCTCGCCGCGAGCGAGGCCGCCCCCGCGCCCGCCGACGCGGCGCCGGAGAGCGACGAGCTGATGCTGCAGCAGATCGGAGATGAGGAGCTGGCGCGGCTGGTCCTCGACCTCGCCGGAGGAGCGCAATGAAAGAAGAGATCTCCGCCCGTCACGCGCTCGAGAAGAGCGTCATCGAACTTCGCCGCCTCAAGCGAGAGGTCGATCGTCTCAAGGCGAGGTCGAGCGAGCCGATCGCGATCGTGTCGATGGCGTGCCGCCTCCCGGGCGGCGTCGACAGCCCCGAGGCGCTGTGGCAGCTCCTGTCGGAGGGGCGCGACGCGATCGGGCCGTTCCCCGAGGGGCGCGGCTGGGACACGGTGGGGCTCTACGACCCGGACCCGGACGCGCCCGGCAAGTCGGTCACCGCGCAGGGCGGGTTCCTCCACGACGCCGATCGCTTCGACCCGGCGTTCTTCGCCATCAGCCCGCGCGAGGCCGAGCGGATGGACCCGCAGCAGCGGCTCCTGCTCGAGTGCTCGTGGGAGGCGCTCGAGCGCGCGGGCGTCGCGCCCCACACGCTCGACGCGAGCGCCACCGGCGTCTTCGTCGGGCTGTCGGTCACGGACTACGGCGGGCGGCTGCTGCACGAGCCCGAGGCCCTCGACGGCTACATCGCCACCGGCACCCTGCCCAGCGTCGGCTCGGGGCGCATCGCGTACACGCTGGGGCTCCGCGGCCCCGCGGTGACCGTGGACACGGCGTGCTCGTCGTCGCTCGTCTCGGTCCACCTCGCGTGCATGTCGCTCCGCGCGGGCGAGTGCGACCTGGCGCTCGCCGGCGGCGCGACCGTCATGGCCACGCCGATGGCCTTCATCGAGTTCAGCCGCCAGCGCGGCACGGCGCTCGACGGTCGTTGCAAGGCGTTCGGCGCCGCGGCCGACGGCGCCGGCTGGTCCGAGGGCTGCGGGGTGCTGGTGCTCAAGCGGCTGTCGGACGCGCAGCGCGACGGCGACCGGGTGCTGGCGGTCCTCCGCGGCTCGGCCGTCAACCAGGACGGCCGCAGCCAGGGGCTCACCGCGCCCAACGGCCCGGCCCAGCAGGACGTCATCCAGAGGGCCCTCGCCGCCGCCGGGCTCACCGCGGCGGACGTCGACGCGGTCGAGGCGCACGGCACCGGCACCCGCCTCGGTGACCCCATCGAGGCGCAGGCGCTGCTGGCGACCTACGGCAAGGCCCGCACCGCCGAGCGGCCGCTCTGGCTCGGCTCGCTCAAGTCCAACATCGGCCACACGCAGGCCGCCGCGGGCGTCGCGGGCATCCTCAAGCTCGTGCTGGCGATGCAGCACGGGGAGCTCCCGAGGACGCTGCACGCCGACCCGCCCTCGCCGCACGTCGACTGGTCGCGAGGGCACGTCGAGCTCCTGAACGAGCCCGTGCCGTGGCCGCGCGCGGACCGGCCGCGGCGCGCGGCGGTCTCGTCGTTCGGCTTCAGCGGCACCAACGCGCACGTGATCGTCGAGGAGGCGCCGGCGCCCTCCGCCGAGGAGGCGAGCCGCGCGGCCCAGGCGCCCGCGGCCGCTCCTCCTTCGCCCCTGCCCCTCGTGGTCTCGGGGGCGGACGAGGCGGCCCTGCGCGCGCAGGCGGGGCGATGGGCGGCGTGGCTCGAGGCGCACCCGGAGGCGGGCTGGGCGGACGTGGTGACCACCGCGGCGGCGCGGCGGACGCACCTGGGCGCGCGCGCGGCGGTGACCGCGGCGGACGCGACCGGCGCCGTCGCGGCGCTGACGGCGCTCTCGCGCGGGGAGCCGCACGCCGCGCTGGTCGTGGGCGAGGCGCGGCCGCGGGGGAAGGTCGTCTTCGTGTTCCCGGGCCAGGGCAGCCAGTGGCCGGCCATGGGGCGGGCGCTGCTCTCGCAGTCGGAGGTGTTCGCCGCGGCGGTCACGGCGTGCGACGCGGCGCTGCGGCCGTTCACCGGCTGGTCGGTGCTCGCGGTGCTGCGCGGCGAGCCGGGCGCGGAGGCGCCGCCGCTGGAGCGCGTCGACGTCGTGCAGCCGGCGCTGTTCGCGATGGCGGTGGGGCTCGCCGCGGTGTGGCGCGCGTGGGGCCTCGAGCCCTCGGCGGTGGTGGGCCACAGCCAGGGAGAGGTCCCGGCGGCGTACGTCGCGGGGGCGCTGTCGCTCGAGGACGCGGCGCGCATCGTGGCGGTGCGCAGCCGGCTGGTGCGCCGGGTGTCCGGGGCCGGCGCGATGGCCGTGATCGAGCGCCCGGTGGGCGAGGTCGAGCAGCGGATCGCGCGGTTCGCCGGCGCCCTGTCGGTCGCGGCGGTCAACACGCCGCGCTCGACGGTGGTGTCCGGGGACGCCGAGGCGGTCGATCGCTTGCTGGCGGAGCTCGAGGCCGAGCAGGTCTTCGCGCGGAAGGTCAACGTCGACTACGCGTCGCACAGCCGGCACGTCGATGGGCTGCTGCCGGAGCTCCAGGACAGCCTCGGCGCGGTGCGGCCGCGCGAGGGCACGATCCCGATCTACTCGACGGTGACCGGGGCGGTGCTGACGGGCGCGGAGCTCGACGCCGCCTACTGGTGCCGCAACCTGCGCGAGCCGGTCCGGCTGGACCGGGCGCTCTCGCGGCTCCTGGACGACGGGCACGGCCTGTTCGTCGAGGTGAGCGCGCACCCGGTGCTCACGTTGCCGCTCACGGGCGCGAGCGCGCCGAGCGGCGGCGTGGTGGTCGGCAGCCTGCAGCGCGACGACGGCGGGCTGGGGCGGCTCCTCGCGATGCTGGCCACGCTGCACGCGCACGGCCACGACGTCGACTGGCGCGCGGTGCTGGCGCCGTGGGGCGCGGGCGTGGCCGACCTGCCGACGTACGCGTTCCAGCGGCAGCGCTACTGGCTCGACGCGCCGCGAGGCCGGGCGGGGCTCGAGCGCGGAGGGCTGCTCTCGGTGGGGCACCCGTGGCTGAGCGCGGCGGTGCGGCTGGCCGACCGCGACGGCTACGTGCTGAGCGGGCGGCTGTCGACGGTCGAGCACGCGTGGGTCCTCGATCACGTGGTGCTGGGCACGGCGCTGCTCCCGGGCACGGCGTTCGTCGAGCTGGCGCTCGCGGCGGCCGACGCCGTCGGGCTGCCCGCGGTGTCGGAGCTCACGATCGAGGCCCCGCTCGCGCTGCCGGCGCGAGGGGTCGTCACGCTGCAGGTGACGGTCGAGGCGCCGGACGCGGCGGGGCGGCGTGGGTTCGCGATCCACAGCCGGCCCGACGGGGCGTACGACGCGCCGTGGACGGCGCACGCCCGCGGCGTGCTGGGCGCGGCGACGACGGCGGCGACGGCGGCGTGGGCGGCGGGCGCGTGGCCGCCGGCGGGGGCCGAGCCGATCGACGTCACGCGGTGGGTCGAGGCGCTGGACGCGTGGGTCGGCCCGGCGTTCCGGGGCGTGGTGGCCGCGTGGCGCGCGGGGCGGTCGATCTACGCCGATGTGGCGTTGCCCGAGGGGGTCTCGGAGCGAGCGCGGGACTTCGGCCTGCATCCGGCCTTGCTCGACGCGGCGCTCCAGGCCCTGCTGAGGGCCGAGCTCGGCGCAGGCTCGTCGCCGCGGGAGGGCATCCCGATGCCCTTCGCGTGGTCGGACGTGGCGCTCGAGGCGCGGGGGGCAGCGTCGTTGCGGGCGCGCGTGGAGGTCGAGGAGACCGGCGACGGGGACCAGCTCGCGGCGTCCATCGAGCTGGCCGACGCGCAGGGGCAGCCGGTCGCGCGCGCAGGGGCGTTCCGGGCGCGGTGGGCGACGGCGGAGCACGTGCGCGCGGCGGCAGCGGACGCGGGCGAGCGCGACCTCTACCGGGTCACGTGGACGGATGTGGCGCTGGAGGACGCGGCGTGGGCGCCCGAGGAGCACGTCGTGCTCGGCGGCGACGGCGCGCTCGCGGCGGCGCTGGGCGCGCGCACGACGGCGCTCCCGGAGCTCATGGCAGCGCTGGAGGAGGGCGCGGCCGCGCCGCGCCGGCTGATGATCGACGCGACCGCGGGCGGCCCCGGCGACGACCTGGTCGCGGCGGCGCACGCGGAGGCGCGGCGGCTCCTGTCGCTGGTGCAGGCGTGGCTCGCGGAGGCGCGGCTCGCGGAGAGCGAGCTGGTCGTGGTGACGCGCGGCGCGGTGGCGGCCGGCTCCGACGACGACGTGGCGGGGTTGCGCCACGCGCCCCTGTGGGGGCTCGTGCGCACGGCGCGAGCGGAGCACCTCGACCGGGCGCTGCGCCTCCTCGACCTGGGGCCCGAGCCGCTGGACGGGGCGCTCCTGCGCCGGGCGGCGGCGGCCGACGAGCCGGAGCTGGCGCTGCGCGGAGGCGGGGCGCGCGCGCCGCGCCTCCGCGAGGCGCGCGCGGGCGCGGCCGACGCGGCGCAGCCGACGCGGCTGGATCCCGACGGGACGGTGCTCATCACGGGCGGCACCGGGGAGCTGGGGCGGCAGGTCGCGCGGCACCTCGTGGCGGCGCACGGCGCGCGGCACCTCGTGCTGACGTCGCGGCGCGGCGTGGACGCGCCCGACGCCGCGGCGCTGGTGGACGAGCTGCGGGCGGCGGGCGCGGCGACGGTCGACGTCGCGGCGTGCGACGTCGCCGACGCCGCGGCGCTGGGGGCGGTCCTCGCGAAGATCCCGGCGGCGCGGCCCCTGACGGCCGTCGTGCACATGGCCGGCGTGCTCGACGACGGCATGGTCACGGCGCTCTCGGCCGAGCAGCTCGCGCGCGTCCTGCGGCCGAAGGTCGACGGCGCCTGGCACCTGGCCACGGCGACGCGAGGTCATCGGCTCGCGGCCTTCGTGATGTTCTCGTCCGCGGCCGGCACCCTGGGCAGCCCGGGGCAGGCGAACTACGCCGCGGCCAACACGTTCCTGGACGCGCTCGCGGCAGCGCTCCGCGCGCGCGGCGTGCCGGCGATGAGCCTCGCGTGGGGCTTCTGGGAGCAGGCCGGGCTCGGCATGACGGCGCACCTCGGCGCGGCCGATCTGGCGCGCCTCAGGCGGCAGGGCATCGCGCCGCTCGCGCTCGCGCAGGGCCTCGGGCTGCTCGACCGGGCGCTCGCGCGCCCCGAGGCGGCGCTGGTGCCGGCGGCGCTCGACCTCCCCGCGCTCCAGCGCGCGGCCGCGGACGCCGGGCGGGTGCCGGCGCTGCTGCGCGGGCTCGTGCGCCCGGCGGCCGGGCGGCGCGCCGCGGCGCCGGCGGCCGCCGCGACCGGAGCGGCGGCGCTGCGCGCGCGGCTCGCGCCGCTGCCCGAGGCCGAGCGGCAGGGCGCGCTGCTCGATCTGGTGCGCGCCGAGGCGGCGGCCGTGCTGTGCCTCCCGGGGCCGGCGCAGGTCCCCGCGGACAAGCCGCTGAAGGAGCTGGGGCTCACGTCGCTCACGGCGGTCGAGCTGAGGAACCGCCTCGGCGCGCGCGCCCAGACGGCGCTGCCGGCGACGCTCGCGTTCGATCATCCGACGCCGCGCGCGATCGCGGATCTGCTGCTGCGCCGGGCGTTCTCGGAGCTCGCGGCCGCGGGCGCGCCGCGCGCCCAGGCGCCGCGCGCCCAGGCGCACGACGAGCCGATCGCGATCGTGTCGATGGCGTGCCGCTTCCCGGGCGGCGCCGACAGCCCCGAGGCGCTGTGGCGGCTGCTGTCGGAGGGGCGCGACGCGATCGGGCCATCCCCCGACGGGCGCGGCTGGGACCTGGCGGGGCTGTACGACCCGGACCCGGACGCGCCCGGCAAGTCGGTCACCACCCTGGGCGGGTTCCTCCACGACGCCGACCGCTTCGATCCGACGTTCTTCGGCATCAGCCCGCGCGAGGCCGAGCGCATCGACCCGCAGCAGCGGCTCTTGCTCGAGTGCTCGTGGGAGGCGCTCGAGCGCGCGGGCGTCCCGCCCCACACCCTCGAGGCGAGCGCCACCGGCGTCTTCGTCGGCCTCGTGTACAGCGATTACGGCGGGCGGCTGCTGGAGCACCTCGAGGTGTTCGACGGCCACATCGCGACCGGCAGCTTCCCCAGCGTGGGCTCGGGGCGCATCGCGTACACGCTGGGGCTCCGCGGCCCCGCGGTGACCGTGGACACGGCGTGCTCGTCGTCGCTCGTCTCGGTCCACCTCGCGTGCATGTCGCTCCGCGCGGGCGAGTGCGACCTGGCGCTCGCCGGCGGCGCGACCGTCATGGCCACGCCGATGCCTTTCATCGAGTTCAGCCGCCAGCGCGGCATGGCCCCGGACGCCCGGTGCAAGGCGTTCGGGGCGGCGGCCGACGGCATCGGCCCCGCGGAGGGCTGCGGGGTGCTGGTGCTCAAGCGGCTGTCGGACGCGCGGCGCGACGGCGACCGGGTGCTGGCGGTCCTCCGCGGCTCGGCCGTCAACCAGGACGGCCGCAGCCAGGGGCTCACCGCGCCCAACGGCCCGGCCCAGCAGGACGTCATCCACAAGGCCCTCGCCGCCGCCGGGCTCACCGCGGCGGACGTCGACGCGGTCGAGGCGCACGGCACCGGCACCCGCCTCGGCGACCCCATCGAGGCGCAGGCGCTGCTGGCGACCTACGGCGAGGCCCACACCGCCGAGCGGCCGCTCTGGCTCGGCTCGATCAAGTCCAACATCGGCCACACCCAGGCCGCCGCGGGCGTCGCGGGGCTGATGAAGGTCGTCCTGGCGATGCAGCACGGGGAGCTGCCGAGGACGCTGCATGCGGCGCCGCGGTCGCCGCACATCGACTGGTCGCAGGGGCACGTCGAGCTCCTGAACGAGCCCGTGCCGTGGCCGCGCGCGGACCGGCCGCGCCGCGCGGCGGTCTCGTCGTTCGGCATCAGCGGCACCAACGCGCACGTGATCGTCGAGGAGGCGCCGGCGGCGGCGCAGGCGGCAGAGGCGGTGGAGGCGGCGGCGGTGCCGTCGGCGCTGCCGCTGCTCCTGTCGGGTCGCGACGAGGCGGCGCTGCGCGCGCAGGCCGGCCGGCTGGCCGAGCACCTGCGCGCTCATCCGGACCAGCGGCTGCTCGACGTCGCCGCCAGCCTGGCGACCACGCGCACGCACCTCGCCGCGCGGCTCGCGCTGCCGATCGCGGCGGACGCAACCGCGGCGGATCTGGGCGCGCGCCTGGCCGCGTTCGCCGCGGGCGGCCCGGCGCCGAGCGGGGCCGCGGTGACCGCGCCCGGACAGCCGCCGGGCAAGGTGGCGGTGCTGTTCACCGGCCAGGGCAGCCAGCGCGCCGGCATGGGGCGCGCGCTGTACGCGACCCACGGCGCGTTCCGCGCCGCGCTCGACGCCGCCTGCGCCGAGCTCGACCGACACCTCGACCGGCCGCTCCTGCGCGTCCTGTTCGCCGACGCCGGCTCCGACGACGCCGCCCTGCTCGACCAGACCGGCTGGGCCCAGCCCGCGCTCTTCGCCCTGGAAGTCGCCCTCTTCCGGCAGTGGGAGGCCTGGGGCCTGCGCCCCGAGCTGCTGCTCGGCCACAGCGTCGGCGAGCTCGCCGCCGCCCACGTCGCCGGCGTGCTCGACCTCCGCGACGCCTGCGCCCTGGTCGCCGCGCGCGGCCGGCTCATGCAGGCCCTGCCGAGCGGCGGCGCCATGGCCTCCGTCGAGGCCGCCGAGGACGAGCTGCGGCCGCTGCTCGACCAGCACCCGGGACGCCTCTCTCTCGCCGCCCTCAACGCCCCGCGCCAGTCGGTCGTCAGCGGCGACCAGGCCGCCGTCGAGCAGGTCTGCGACCACTTCAGCGCCCTCGGCCGCCGCACCAGGCGGCTCCACGTCAGCCACGCCTTCCACTCCCCGCTCATGGCGCCGATGCTCGACGCCTTCGCCTCCGTCGCCCGCGGCCTGACCTTCCACCCGCCCCGCCTGCCCCTCATCAGCAGCGTCACGGGCGCGCGCGCCACCGCCGAGGAGCTGACCTCGCCCGGCTACTGGGTGCGGCAGGTCCGCGAGACGGTGCGCTTCGCCGACGGCGTGCGCGCCCTGCTCGCCGCCGGCGCCTCCACCTACCTCGAGTGCGGCCCCCACGGCGTCCTCTGCGCCGCCGCCGCCGAGTGCCTCGCCCCCGAGGGCGCGCGCGACGCCGGCTTCCTCCCCAGCCTGCGCAAGGACCGCGACGAGGCCGAGGCGCTCATGCTCGCCGCCGGCGCGCTCCACGTCCGCGGCCACGCCCTCGACTGGCGCCGCCTCTTCGACCCCACCGGCGCGCGCCCCGTGGACCTGCCCACCTACGCCTTCCAGCGCCAGCGCTACTGGCTACAGGCCCCGCAGGCCCGGGGCGGCCTCGACGGCCTCGGCCTCACCCCCGCCAACCACCCCTGGCTCGGCGCTGCCGTGCGCCTCGCCGACCGCGATGGCCACGTCCTCAGCGGCCGCCTGTCCACCGTCGACCACCCCTGGGTCCTCGACCACGTCGTGCTCGGCACCGTCATCTTGCCGGGCACCGCCTTCGTCGAGCTCGCCTGCGCCGCCGCCGACGTGGTGGGCGCCGCCGCCGTGTCGGAGGTGACCTTCACGACGCCGCTCGTGCTGTCGCCGCGCAGCGCGGTGGAGCTGCAGGTGAAGGTCGGCGAGCCCGACGCGGCCGGGCGGCGGATGTTCGCGGCGTACAGCCGGCCGGAGGCGAGCGACGCGGAGTGGACGCAGCACGCCACGGGCGTGCTGAGCGCGGAGGCAGCGGCCGGGGCCGATGTGGCCGACCTCTCGACGTGGCCGCCGCCGGGCGCCGAGCTCGTGGCGTCCGACGGCGGGTACGCGTGGCTGGCCGCGCAGGGCTACGGCTACGGTCCGGCGTTCCAGGCGCTGCGCGAGGTGTGGCGCGCGGGCGAGGCGCTGTACGCGCGGGTCGCGCTGCCGGACGCGGTGGCGGGCACGGCGCAGGGCTTCGGGATCCACCCCGCGCTGCTCGACGCGGTGCTGCATTCGCTGCTGTCGCGGTCGGCGCTGCAGGAGGCGCCCCAGGACGACAAGGTGCTGCTGGCGTTCGCGTTCTCGGACGTGCGGCTCGAGGCGCGCGGGGCGGCGGAGGTGCGCGTCCGCCTCGTCAAGCAGGCCGGCGACGACGGGAGCGGGATCACGGCGTCGATTCACCTCGCCGACGCGCACGGGCGGCCGGTCGCGCGCGTGGGGGCGTTCCAGGCGCGGGCGACGACCGCGGAGCGGGTGCGCGCGCTCGCGGGGGAACGCGAGCGCGATCTGCACCGGGTTGCGTGGACGGACGTGTCGCTGGACGAGGCGCCGTGGGCGCCGGGCGACGATGTCGTGATCGGCGGCGACGGCGCCCTCGCGGCGGCGCTCGGCGTGCGCGCGGAGGCGGGGCTGCCCGAGCTGCTCGCGTCGCTGCCGGCCGGCGCCGCGGCGCCGCGCCGGCTGGTGGTCGACGCGACCGGAGACGAGCCCGGCGACGGCCTGGTCGCGGCGGTGCACGCGGCGACGCAGCGGGGCCTTGCGCTCTTGCAAGGGTGGCTCTCGGAGCCGCGGCTCGCGGCGACGGAGCTGGTGGTCGTGACGCGCGGCGCGGTGGCGGCCGCGCCGGACGAGGGGGTGGCGACGCTGAGCCGCGCGCCGCTCTGGGGGCTCGTGCGCGCGGCGCGCGAAGAGCACCCGGCGCGCGCGCTGCGCCTGCTCGATCTGGGGCGCGAGGCGCCGGACGGCGCGCTCCTGCGCCGGGCGCTCGCGGCGAACGACGAGCCGGAGCTCGTGATCCGGCAGGGCGCGCTGCGCGCGCCGCGGCTGGGCCTCGCCCACGCCGGCCCGGACACCGAAGCGCCGGCGGCGCGGCTCGGCCCCGACGGGACGACGCTGATCACCGGCGGCACGGGAGAGCTCGGCCGGCACGTCGCGCGGCACCTCGTGGCGGCGCACGGCGTGCGGCACCTCGTGCTGACGTCACGGCGCGGCCTGGACGCGCCCGACGCCGCGGCCCTGGTGGACGAGCTGCGCGCGGCGGGCGCCGGGACGGTCGATGTCGCGGCGTGCGACGTGGCGGACCGCGACGCGCTGGCGGCGCTGCTCCGGACCATCCCGGCGTCGCGCCCGCTGACCGCGGTCGTGCACGCGGCGGGCGTGCTCGACGACGGCGTCGTGACGGGGCTCTCGACCGAGCAGCTCACGCGCGTGCTGCGGCCCAAGGTCGACGGCGCCCTCCAGCTCCACGAGGCGACGAAGGACGCGAAGCTCGCGGCGTTCGTGCTCTTCTCGTCGGCGGCCGGCACGCTGGGCAGCCCGGGGCAGGCGAATTACGCGGCGGCCAATGCGTTCCTCGACGCGCTGGCGGCGGAGCTCCGCGCGCGCGGCGCGCCGGCGATGAGCCTCGCGTGGGGGTTCTGGGAGCAAGGCGGGCTCGGGATGACGGCGCACCTCGGCGCGGCCGACATGGCGCGGGTCAAGCGGCAGGGCGTCGTACCGATGGCGATCGCGCACGGCCTGCGGCTCCTGGACCGCGCGCTGGAGAGGCCCGAGGCGACGCTGGTGCCCGCGGCGCTCGACGTCGCGGCCCTCCAGCGGGCGGCGGGCGATGCCGGGCGGGTGCCGCCGATGCTGCGCGGCCTCGTGCGCCCGGCGGCCGTCCGGCGCCCGGCGGCGCCGGACGCCGCGGCGACGGGGGCGGCGGCGCTCCGCGCGCGGCTCTCGCCGTTGCCCGAGGCAGAGAGAAAGGACGCCTTGCTCGATCTGGTGCGCGCGGAGATCGCAGACGTCCTCGCGCTGTCCGGGCCTGCGGCGGTGCCTCCCGATCAGCCCATCCGGGAGCTGGGGCTCGACTCGCTCACGGCGGTGGACGTCCGGAACCGGCTTGCCCAGAGGAGCGAGATCGATCTCGCCGTGACCCTCGCCTACGACTACCCGACGGCGCGGGCGATCGCGGAGCATCTGGATGCGCAGATGGGCCTCGCGGAGGCGCCGCGAGACGGGGAGTCGGCGCTCGACGAGGACCAGGTCCGCGCCCTCCTCATGAGCATTCCTGTCTCCACGCTGCGCCGGTCGGGGCTCCTCGGGCGCCTGATCCGGCTCGCCTCCCAGGAAGCGCCCCTGGGCGAGGAGGGCGAGCGCGACACGACGACCTTCGAGCACCTCGGGAACGAGGAGCTCTTGGATCTTGCATCGAGGCTGCTCGAGGACGAGGGAGCATGAGTCAAGAGGCGGTTCTCCGGCAGACCCTCGAGAAGAGTCTCCACAAGATCCAGCACCTTCAGCGGGAGCTCGAGCGCCTCAAGGCGAGGTCGACCGAGCCGATCGCGATCGTGTCGATGGCGTGCCGCCTCCCGGGCGGCATCGACAGCCCCGAAGCGCTGTGGCAGCTCCTGTCGGAGGGGCGCGACGCGATCGGGCCATTCCCCGAGGGGCGCGGCTGGGACGTCGAGGGGCTCTACGACCCGGACCCGGACGCGCCCGGCAAGTCGGTCGCCACGCAGGGCGGGTTCCTCTACGACGCCGACCGCTTCGATCCGGCGTTCTTCGGCATCAGCCCGCGCGAGGCCGAGAGCGTCGACCCGCAGCAGCGGCTCTTGCTCGAGTGCTCGTGGGAGGCGCTCGAGCGCGCGGGCGTCGCGCCCCACACCCTCGACGCGAGCGCCACCGGCGTCTTCGTCGGCCTCGTGTACAGCGATTACGGCGGGCGGCTGCTGGAGCACCTCGAGGTCTTCGACGGCTACGTCGCCACGGGCAGCTTCCCGAGCGTGGGCTCGGGGCGCATCGCGTACACGCTGGGGCTCCGCGGCCCCGCGGTGACCGTGGACACGGCGTGCTCGTCGTCGCTCGTGTCGCTCCACCTCGCGTGCATGTCGCTCCGCGCGGGCGAGTGCGACCTGGCGCTCGCCGGCGGCGCGACCGTCATGGCCACGCCGATGGCCTTCATCGAGTTCAGCCGTCAGCGCGGCATGGCCCCGGACGCCCGGTGCAAGGCGTTCGGGGCGGCGGCCAACGGCATCGGCCCCGCGGAGGGGTGCGGGATCCTCGTGCTCAAGCGGCTGTCGGACGCGCGGCGCGACGGCGACCGGGTGCTGGCGGTCCTCCGCGGCTCGGCCGTCAACCAGGACGGCCGCAGCCAGGGGCTCACCGCGCCCAACGGCCCGGCCCAGCAGGACGTCATCCAGAGGGCCCTCGCATCGGCCGGGTTGACCCCGGCCGACATCGACGCCGTCGAGGCGCACGGCACCGGCACGCCGCTCGGCGACCCGATCGAGGCGCAGGCGCTGCTGTCGATCTACGGCAAGGCCCACACCGCCGACCGGCCGCTCTGGCTCGGCTCGATCAAGTCGAACATCGGCCACACGCAGGCCGCCGCAGGGGTCGCGGGCATCCTCAAGCTCGTGCTGGCGATGCAGCACGCCGAGCTCCCGAGGACGCTGCACGCCGACCCGCCCTCGCGCCACATCGACTGGTCGCAGGGCCACGTGCGGCTGCTGAACCAGCCCGCGCCGTGGCCGCGCGCGGACCGGCCGCGCCGCGCGGCGGTCTCGTCGTTCGGCGTCAGCGGCACCAACGCGCACGTCATCGTCGAGGAGGCGCCGGCGCCGGCCGCAGAGGCGCCGGCGGAGGCAGCGGTCGCGCTCACGAGGCTGCCGCTGCTCGTGTCCGGGCGGGACGAGGCGGCGCTGCGCGCGCAGGCAGGGCGGCTCGCGGAGCACCTGCGATCCCGTCCAGACCAGCGGCCGCTGGACGTGGCCGCGACCCTGGCCACGCGGCGAACGCACTTCGGCGCGCGGCTCGCGCTGGCCGTCCCGTCGGACGCGACGGCGGCGCGGCTCGGCGAGGAGCTCGCGGCGTTCGCGGCGGGGGGGGCCGCGCCGAGCCGGGCGGCGATCACCGCGCCGGACCACGCGCCGGGCAAGGTGGCGGCGCTGTTCACCGGGCAAGGAAGCCAGCGCGCCGGCATGGGGCGCGCGCTGTACGCGACCCACGGCCCGTTCCGCGCCGCGCTCGACGCCGCCTGCGCCGAGCTCGACCGACACCTCGACCGGCCGCTCCTGCGCGTCCTGTTCGCCGACGCCGGCTCCGACGACGCCGCCCTGCTCGACCAGACCGGCTGGGCCCAGCCCGCGCTCTTCGCCCTGGAGGTGGCCCTCTACCGGCAGTGGGAGGCCTGGGGCCTGCGCATCCACGCGCTGCTCGGCCACAGCCTCGGCGAGCTCGTGGCCGCGCACGTCGCCGGCGTGCTCGACCTCCCCGACGCCTGCGCCCTGGTCGCCGCGCGCGGCCGGCTGATGCAGGCGCTGCCGAGCGGCGGGGCGATGGCGGCGCTCGACGCCGCGGAGGAGGAGGTGCGGCCGCTGCTCGAGGGCCTCGCGGCGCGGGTGTCGCTGGCGGCGCTGAACGGGCCGCGGCAATCGGTCGTCAGCGGCGACGAGGATGCGGTCGCGCCGATCTGCGCCCATTTCAAGGCGCTGGGCCGGCGCGCGAGGCGGCTCTCGGTCAGCCACGCCTTCCACTCCGCGCGCATGGAGCCGATGCTGGCGGCGTTCGCCGAGGTCGCGCGCCGGCTTTCGTACCGCGCGCCCCGGGTGCCTATCGTGAGCAACGTCACCGGGCGCCTCGCGACGGCGGAGGAGCTGACGTCGCCGGAGTACTGGGTGCGGCACGTGCGCGAGCCGGTGCGGTTCGTCGACGGCGTGCGCGCCCTGCGCGCGGAGGGCGTCACCACCTACCTGGAGTGCGGGCCCGATCCGGTGCTCGGCGCGATGGCGGCGGAGTGCCTCGAGCCCGAGGGCGCGCGCGGCGCGGGCTTCGTCCCCAGCCTGCGCAAGGACCGCGACGAGGCCGAGGCGCTCATGCAGGCCGCGTGCGCGGCGCACGTCCGCGGCCATGCGCTCGACTGGCGGCGCGTCTTCGACGGCGCCGGCGCCCGCCCCGTGGAGCTCCCGACGTACGCTTTCCAGCGCCAGCGCTACTGGCTGGAGGCCCCGCGGCGCGCGGCGGGGCTCGAGGGCGTCGGGCTCGCCGCCGCGGACCACCCCTGGCTCGGCGCGGCGGTGCGGCTCGCCGATCGCGACGGCTACGTCCTCAGCGGGCGCCTGTCCACCGTCGACCACCCGTGGGTCCTCGACCACGTCGTGGCGGACACGGCGCTGCTGCCAGGGACCGGCTTCGTCGAGCTGGCGTGGGCGACGGCCCAGGCGGTGGGCGCCGCCGCGGTCGCGGAGCTCACCCTGACGACGCCGCTCGTGCTCCCCGCGCGTGGCGCGGTGCAGCTCCAGGTGACGGTCGCGGAGCCGGACGCGGCCGGGCGGCGGGCGTTCGCGATCCACAGCCGACCGGACGGAGCCGACGACACGGCGTGGACGCAGCACGCGACCGGCGTGCTGCGCGCGGACGCGCCGGCGGACGTCGTCGACGAGGCGGCGGAGCTCTCGGCGTGGCCGCCGCCGGGCGCGGAGGCGGTGCCGCTCGACGGCCTGTACGAGCGGCTGGCCGAGCACGGGTACGGGCACGGCCCGGCGTTCCGGGGGCTGCGCGCGATGTGGCGCGCGGACCGGACGCTGTATGCGCAGGTCGCGCTGCCGGACGCGGCGGGCACGGAGCAGCGCTTCGGGCTCCATCCGGCGCTGTTCGACGCGGCGTTGCACGCGCTGGCGCGGCTCTCGCGCGAGGAGGTGGCCGCCGACGACCCGGCGCTGGTGCCGTTCGCGTGGACGGACGTGGCGCTGCGCGCGACCGGCGCGACCGAGCTGCGGGCGCGCATCGCGCTGGAGCCGACGGAGGGCGGCGCGCCCGCGGTGGCGTCGCTGCTGCTCTCCGACGCGCAGGGGCGAGCCGTGGCGACGACGGGGCGGGTGCGCGGGGCGAGCGCGGCGCAGGCGCGATCCGCGGCGACCCGCGCGGAGCCGATGTACCGCGTCACGTGGACGGACGTCGCGCTGGAGGAGGCGCCGTGGGCGCCGGACGACCCTGTCGTGCTCGGCGGCGACGGCGCGCTGGCGGCGGCGCTCGGCGCGCGCGCGGCGGCCGGGCTCCCGGAGCTGCTCGCGGCGGTGGCCGGAGGCGCGGCCGCGCCGCGCCGGCTGGTCGTGGACCTGACGGCGGACGACGCGGGCGCGGTCGCCGCGGCCGTGCACGCCGCGGCGCGCGGCGCGCTCTCGCTGGTGCAGGGGTGGCTCGCGGCGCCGCAGCTCGCGGCGGCGGAGCTCGTGGTGGTCACGCGCGGCGCCGTGGCGGCGGGGCCGGGCGAGGGCGCGCAGGCGCTGGGGCCGGCGGCCGCCTGGGGGCTGCTGCGCGCCGCGCGCGCCGAGCACCCCGATCGCGCGGTCCGGGTGGTGGACCTCCCGCGCGAGGCGCCCGACGCGGCGCTCTTGCGTCGGGCGATGGCCGCCGTGACGGAGCCGGAGCTCGCGCTGCGCGGGGGCGAAGCGCGCGCGCCTCGCCTGCGCGAGGTGCGCGGGGGCGAACCGACCGCGGCGCCGATCCGGCTGGATCCGGAGGGGACCGCGCTGATCACGGGCGGCACCGGGGAGCTCGGGCGCCTCGTCGCGCACCACCTCGTGGCGGCGCACGGCGTGCGCCACCTCGTGCTGACGTCGCGCCGCGGCCTGGACGCCCCCGGCGCCGCGGCCCTCGCGGACGCGCTGCGCGCGGCCGGCGCCGCCACGGTCGAGATCGCCGCGTGCGACGTCGCCGACCGCGCCGCGCTCGCCGAGGTCCTCGCCGCCATCCCCGCGGCCCGCCCCCTGACCGCCGTCGTGCACGCCGCCGGCGTGCTCGACGACGGCCTCGTCACCGGGCTGTCCGCCGAGCGGCTCGACCGCGTGCTCCGGCCCAAGGTCGACGGCGCCTGCCACCTCCACGAGCTCACCCGGCACGCTCCGCTCGCCGCCTTCGTGCTCTTCTCCTCCGCCGCGGGCACGCTCGGCAGCCCGGGGCAGTCCAGCTACGCCGCCGCCAACGTCTTCCTCGACGCCCTCGCCTCCCACCTCCGCGCCCGCGGCGTGCCCGCCATCAGCCTCGCGTGGGGCTTCTGGGAGCAGCAGGGCCTCGGCATGACCGCCCACCTCGGCGCCGCGGACATCGCGCGCATGCGCCGCCTCGGCGTCGTGCCGATGCCCGCCGCGCAGGGCCTGCGGCTGCTCGATCGCGCGCTCGCGCAGCCCGAGGCGTCGCTCGTGCCGCTCGCGCTCGATCTCTCGTCGGCGCAGCGCGCGGGCGGCGGCGCCGGGCCGGTGCCGCCGATGCTGCGCGGCCTCGTGCGCGCGCCGGCCGGCCGGCGCGCGGCGGCGTCCTCTGCCCGCGCGAACGGGAACGGTGCCGGCGCGGCGGCGCTCCGCGAGCGGCTCGCGCCGCTGCCCGGGGCGGAGCGCCAGAAGGTGCTGCTCGATCTCGTGCGCGCGGAGGTCGCCGAGGTGCTGCAGCTGCCGGGGCCCGCCCACGTCCCTGCGGACAGGCCGCTGAAGGAGCTGGGGCTCGACTCGCTCATGTCGGTGGAGCTGCGCAACCGCCTCGGCGCGCGTGTCGAGGCGACGCTGCCCGCGACGCTCGCGTTCGACTACCCGACGCCCGGGGCCCTCGCGGCCTACCTGGGCTCGCTCCTCGACGCGCCCGGCGAGGGCGCTCTCCCGGCCGCGTCGCGACGCGCGTCGGACGAGGAGCGCGAGATCCGGGCCGCGATGGCGCGCATCCCGATAGCGACCCTGCGCGAGGCAGGGCTCCTCGAGCGCTTGCTCCGGCTCGCCCCCGACCAGGCGGCGCCCGAGGACGCCGCGCCGCGAGCCGATGAGCTGATGGTCGAACACCTCGGAGATGAAGAGCTGTTGAAGCTCGCCTTCGAGTCCACCGGAGGAGTCAAGTGAAGGACGAGGCGCTCTCTTTCCGCCGCGCTCTGGAGAAGACCATCGTCGAGATCCACCGCCTCAACCGGGAGATCGACGACCTGCGGACGAGGTCCAACGAGCCGATCGCGATCGTGGCGATGGCGTGCCGTTTTCCGGGCGGCGTCGACAGCCCCGAGGCGCTGTGGCAGCTCCTGTCGGAGGGGCGCGACGCGATCGGGCCGTTCCCCGAGGGGCGCGGCTGGGAGCTGGCAGGTCTGTACGACCCGGATCCGGACGCCCCGGGCAAGTCCATCACCACGCAGGGCGGGTTCCTCTACGAGGCCGACCGCTTCGATCCGGCGTTCTTCGGCATCAGCCCGCGCGAGGCCGAGCGCATCGACCCGCAGCAGCGGCTCTTGCTCGAGTGCTCGTGGGAGGCGCTCGAGCGCGCGGGCTTCCCGCCCCACACGCTCGACGCGAGCGCCACGGGCGTCTTCGTCGGCCTGATGTACACGGAGTACGGCCTGCGGCTCCTGGGCCGGCCCGAGGCCCTCGACGGCTACATCGGCATCGGCAGCGCCGGGAGCACGGCTTCCGGGCGCATCTCCTACACGCTGGGGCTCCGCGGCCCGGCGGTGACGGTGGACACGGCGTGCTCGTCGTCGCTCGTGTCGCTCCACCTCGCGTGCACGGCGCTCCGCCGCGGGGAGTGCGACCTCGCGCTGGCGGGAGGTGTCGCCGTGATCGCGACGCCGGCCCCGTTCATCGAGTTCAGCCGGCAGCGGGCCCTCGCGGTCGACGGGCGATGCAAGTCGTTCGGCGCCGGGGCCGACGGCGTCAGCTGGTCCGAGGGGTGCGGGATCCTCGTGCTCAAGCGGCTGTCGGACGCGCGGCGCGACGGCGACCGGGTGCTGGCGGTCGTCCGCGGCTCGGCCGTCAACCAGGACGGCCGCAGCCAGGGGCTCACCGCGCCCAACGGCCCGGCCCAGCAGGACGTCATCCAGAGGGCCCTCGCCGCCGCCGGGCTCGCCGCGGCGGACATCGACGCCGTCGAGGGGCACGGCACCGGCACGCCGCTCGGCGACCCGATCGAGGCGCAGGCGCTGCTGTCGATCTACGGCAAGGCCCACACCGCCGACCGGCCGCTCTGGCTCGGCTCGATCAAGTCGAACTTCGGCCACACGCAGGCCGCCGCGGGCGTCGCGGGGGTGATGAAGCTCGTGCTGGCGATGCAGCACGCGGAGCTCCCGAGGACGCTGCACGCCGACCCGCCCTCGCGCCACATCGACTGGTCGCAGGGCCACGTGCGGCTGCTGAACCAGCCCACGCCGTGGCCGCGCGCGGACCGGCCGCGCCGCGCGGCGGTCTCGTCGTTCGGCGTCAGCGGCACCAACGCGCACGTCATCCTCGAGGAGGCGCCGGCGCCGGCCGCAGAGGCGCCGGCCGCAGAGGCGCCGGCCGCAGAGGCCGCGCCCCCTGGAGCGGCGCCGCCCGCGATCGCGCTGCCGCTGCTCGTGTCGGGGCGGGACGAGGCCGCGCTCCGGGCGCAGGCGGGGCGGTGGGCGGCGTGGCTCGAGGCGCACCCGGAGGCGCGCTGGACGGACGTGGTGCACACGGCCGCGGTGCGGCGCACGCACCAGGGCGCGCGCGCGGCGGTGACGGCGGCGAGCGCGACCGACGCGGCCGCGGCCCTGACGGCGCTCTCGCGAGGGGAGCCGCACCCCGCGGTGACCCCCGGCGAGGCGCGGCCGCGCGGCAAGGTCGTCTTCGTGTGCCCGGGGCAAGGCAGCCAGTGGCCGGCCATGGGGCGCGCGCTGCTGGCCGAGTCCGAGGTGTTCGCCGCCGCGGTCGCGGCCTGCGACGCGGCGCTGCGGCCGTTCACCGGCTGGTCGGTGCTCGCGGTGCTGCGCGGGGAGCAGGGCGAGGCGGCGCCGCCCGCGGACCGCGTGGACGTGGTCCAGCCGGCGCTGTTCGCGATGGCCGTGGGGCTGTCGGCGGTCTGGCGCGCGTTTGGCGTCGAGCCCTCGGCGGTGGTCGGCCACAGCCAGGGCGAGGTCGCCGCGGCGCACATCGCCGGGGCGCTGACGCTCGAGGATGCGGCGCGGGTGGTCGCGCTGCGCAGCCAGCTCGTGCGTCGCCTCGCCGGCGCCGGGGCGATGGCGGTGATCGAGCGCCCGGTCGGCGAGGTGGAGCAGCGGATCGCGCGGTTCGCCGGCGCGCTGTCGGTGGCGGCGGTGAACACGCCGGACTCGACGGTGGTGTCCGGGGACGCCGCCGCGGTCGACGCCCTGCTGGCCGAGCTGGAGCACGAGGAGGCGTTCGCGCGGCGGGTCAAGGTCGACTACGCGTCGCACAGCGCGCACGTGGACGCGATCCTGCCCGAGCTCGAGGCCGCGCTGGCCTCGATCGCGCCCCGGGCCTGCGCGATCCCGCTGTGCTCGACGGTGACGGGCGAGGTCCTCGCCGGCCCGGAGATGGACGCGGCCTACTGGTGCCGCAACCTGCGCGAGCCGGTTCGGCTCGACCGGGCGCTCTCGCGGCTGCTCTCGGACGGGCACGGGGTGTTCGTCGAGCTCAGCGCGCACCCGGTGCTGGCCATCGCCCTGACGGCCGCGAGCGCCGAGCGCGACGGCGTGGTGGTCGGCAGCCTGCAGCGCGACGACGGCGGCCTGGGGCGCCTCGTCGCGGCGCTGGGCGCGCTGCACGCCCAGGGGCATCCGGTGGACTGGGCCAGCGTGCTCGCGCCCCACGGCGGCAGCCTGGTGGACCTGCCGACGTACGCGTTCCAGCGGCAGCGCTACTGGCTCGAGGCGCCCAGGGGCCGGCTCGACGCGAGCGACCTCGGGCTCTCGGCCACGGGCCGCCCGCTGCTGGGCGCCGCGACCCGGGTCGCCGGCACCGACGGCTACCTCTTCACGGGTCGGCTGTCGCCCGCGGAGCACCCGTGGATCTCGGGGCAGGCCGTCTTCGAGCGGACGTTGTTCCCGGCGGCGGGTTTCCTCGCGCTGGCGCTCGAGGCCGCCGAGGCGACGGGCGCGGCGGGGGTGGTCGAGCTGGTCGTGCCTGCGCACCTGGTCCTGCCGGCGCGGGGAGCGGTGCACGTCCAGATCGCGGTCCAGGGACCGGACGAGGCAGGGCGCCGCCCGTTCTCCGTGTACAGCCGCGCGGAGACCGTGGGGCTCGACGCGGAATGGACGCTGCACGCCACGGGGCTGCTCGGGGGAACGCCCGCCGGCGCGGCGGCCGAGGCGGGGCTCGAGGGGTGGCCGCCGGAGGGCGCCGCCCCGGTGGACGTCGACGACGCCTATGCGCGCCTGGAGGCCGCGGGCGTGCGCTATGCGCCGAGCCTGCGGGGGCTCGTGGAGGTCTGGCAGGCGGAGCGGCACCTCTACGTGCGGGCGGCGCTGGCGGACGGCGCTGCGCTGGCCGATGGGCTCCACCCGGCGCTGTGGGACGCGGCGCTGCACGCGCTCTCGCTGGGGGTCCCCGGGCAGGGCGCCGAGCGCGCGGGGGTGCTGCTGCCTCGGGCCTGGTCCGACGTGGCGCTCACGGCGTCCGGAGCGACCGAGCTGCGGGTGCGCATCGATCGCGCGGACGCGGACGCGGAACACGTCACGGCGTCGCTCACGCTGGCCGACGCGGACGGCCAACCCGTGGCGACGGTGGGGTCGGTGGAGCTGCGCCGCGTGACCGCGGCCGAGGTGCGCGCCCTGGGCGCCGCGACCCAGCACCTGTACGGGGTCACGTGGAAGGCGGTGGAGCTCGCGGCGCCTCCGCGGTCCGCGGGGGAGCAGGTCGTCCTCGGGCCGGACGGCGAGCTCGCGGCGACGCTCGGCGCGCGCCGCGTCGACGCGCTCGAGGAGCTGCTCGCCGGCGGCGAGGCGGCGCCCTCCGCGCCCAGGCGGCTCGTGGTCGACGCGCGGGCGCGCCGCGACGGCGACGTCCCCGCGGCCGCGCACCAGGCGACGCGCGAGGGGCTCGAGCTCGTGCAGCGGTGGCTCTCGGACGAGCGCCTCGCGGACACCGAGCTCGTGGTGCTGACGCGCGAGGCGGTGTCGACCGGCCCGGACGAGGGGGTCGAGGACCTGGGCCACGCGGCGCTCTGGGGGCTCCTGCGCGCCGCGCGGGGTGAGCACCCGGACCGCGGGGTGCGCCTCGTCGATCTCGGCCCTGACGCCCCCGCGGCGGAGCTGCTCCACCGCGCCCTCCAGGCCGCGACGGAGCCCGAGCTGGCGCTCCGGCGAGGGATCGCGCTGTCGCCCCGGCTCGGCGCGCTCCACGATCGCACGGAGGCGCCGGCGCCGATCCGGCTGGATCCGGAGGGGACGGCGCTGATCACGGGCGGCACCGGGGAGCTCGGGCGCCTCGTCGCGCACCACCTCGTGGCGGCGCACGGCGTCCGCCACCTCGTGCTGACGTCGCGCCGCGGCCTCGACGCCCCCGGCGCCGCGGCCCTGGTGGAGGCGCTGCGCGCCGCGGGCGCCGCCACGGTCGAGGTCGCCGCGTGCGACGTCGCCGACCGCGCCGCGCTCGCCGAGGTCCTCGCCTCCATCCCCGCGGCGCGCCCCCTGACGGCCGTCGTGCACACCGCCGGCGTGCTCGACGACGGCCTCGTCACCGGCCTGTCCGCCGAGCGGCTCGACCGCGTGCTCCGGCCCAAGGTCGACGGCGCCTGCCACCTCCACGAGCTCACCCGGAACGCGCCGCTCGCCGCCTTCGTCCTCTTCTCGTCCGCCGCGGGCGCGCTCGGCAGCCCGGGGCAGTCCAGCTACGCCGCCGCCAACGTCTTCCTCGACGCCCTCGCCTCCCACCTCCGCGCCCGCGGCGTGCCCGCCATCAGCCTCGCGTGGGGCCTCTGGGAGCAGCAGGGCCTCGGCATGACCGCCACCCTCGGCGCCGCGGACATCGCGCGCATGCGCCGCCTCGGCGTCGTGCCGATGTCGCCGCAGGAAGGGCTCGCGCTCCTGGACGCGTCGCTCGAGCGGCCGGCTCCGCTCCTCGTGCCGGCGCCGCTCGATCTCGCCGCGCTCGAGCGGGCCGCGCGCGAGGGCGCGCCCGCGTCGCCCCTGCTGCGCGAGCTGCTGCGCGTCGCCCCCGCGCGGCGCGCGGCCGCGGCCGACCGCGCGGGCGGCAAGGCCTCGGCGCTGCGCGCCCGCCTCTCGCGGTTGCCCCAGGGCGAGCGGTTCGCGGCGGTCCTCGACCTCGTCAGGACGGAGGCGGCGCGCGTGCTCCGCCTGCCGGGGGCGGCGGCGGTGCCGCCGGATCGGCCGCTCAAGGAGCTCGGGCTCGACTCGCTCACCGCGGTCGAGCTGCGCAACCGCCTGGCGGCGCGGACGGAGATCCGGCAGCCGGCGACGCTCGTCTTCAACCACCCGACCCCCAGCGCCATCAGCAGGCTGCTGCTCAAGCAGGCCGGCGACGACCTCGCCCCGGGCGAGGCCGCGGCGGGCCTCGCCCGGGCCCGCCAGCGCGCCCCCCTGGACGAGCCGATCGCGATCGTCTCCATGGCGTGCCGGTGCCCCGGCGGCGTCGACAGCCCCGAGGCGCTCTGGCGGCTCCTCGCCGAGGGGCGGGACGCGATCGGCCCGCTCCCGGAGGCGCGGGGCTTTCGCCTGGAGCAGATCCTCGGCCGCGACCCGTCGGCGGCCTCGAGCAGGCCGTTCCGCGGCCAGGGCGGCTTCCTCTACGACGCCGACCAGTTCGACGCCGAGTTCTTCGGGCTCACCCCGCGCGAGGCCAGGTTCCTCGACCCGCAGCACGCCCTGCTCCTCGAGTGCACCTGGGAGGCGCTCGAGCGCGCGGGCGTCGTCCCGCAGTCGCTCGAGGGGAGCGCGACGGGCGTGTTCGTCGGCATGGTGGGCGGGATGGCCGCGGATCGCGCCGCGGCGTCGAGCGAGGGCTACGCGCTCACCGGGACCGCGATGAGCACCGCCTCGGGGCGCATCTCGTACGCCCTCGGCCTGCGGGGCGCGGCGGTGACGGTCGACACGGCGTGCAGCTCGTCGGCCGTGGCGATCCACCTCGCGTGCACGTCGCTGCGGACCGGCGAGTGCGATCTGGCGCTCGCGGGGGGCGTGACCGTCATGGGCAGGCCCGAGATCTTCACGGAGTTCGGCCGGCTCGACATCCTCGCGCCCGACGGCCGGTGCAAGGCGTTCGGGGCCGACGCCGACGGCGTCGGCTGGGGCGAGGGCTGCGGGGTCCTGCTGCTGAAGCGGCTGTCGGACGCGCAGCGCGACGGCGACCGGGTGCTGGCGGTGATCCGCGGCTCGGCCGTCAACCAGGACGGCCGCAGCCAGGGGCTCACCGCGCCGAACGGCCCGAGCCAGGAGGCGGTCATCCAGAGGGCGCTCTCGGCGGCGGGGCTGGCGGCGGCGGACGTCGACGCCGTCGAGGCGCACGGCACCGGCACCCGCCTCGGCGACCCCATCGAGGCGCAGGCGCTGCTCTCGGCCTACGGCCAGGCCCACACCGCGGAGCGGCCGCTGTGGCTCGGCTCGATCAAGTCGAACCTCGGGCACACGCAGGCCGCCGCCGGGGTCGCGGGGGTGATCAAGGTGGTGCTGGCGATGCAGCACGGGCTGCTGCCGAGGACGCTGTACGCCGACACGCCCTCGCCGGACATCGACTGGTCGCAGGGGCACGTCAGGCTCCTCCGCGACCCGGTGCCCTGGCCGCGGGGCGCGCGGCCGCGGCGCGCGGGCGTCTCGTCGTTCGGCATCAGCGGCACCAACGCGCACCTCCTCATCGAGGAGCCGCCGGAGCCGCCGCAGGCCGACGCCGCGCCGCGGGGCGCGACGCCGCCGTTCCTGCCGCTCCTGGTCTCCGGGCGCGACCTCGCGGCGCTGCGGGCGCAGGCCGCGCGGCTCTCCGCGCACCTGCGCGATCGCCCCGACCAGCCGCTCTCCGACGTGGCGGCGAGCCTCGCCACGACCCGCGCCCACCTCGCCGCGCGGCTCTCGCTGCCGATCGCCGCGACCGCCGGGCGCGACGAGGTGAGCGGCGCGCTCCACGCGTTCGCCGAGCGGGGCATCGCCCTGGGCGGCGCGTGGGTCACGCCGGCGCAGCACCGCCCTGGCAAGCTCGCCGTGCTGTTCGCGGGCCAGGGGGCCCAGCGGCCCGCCATGGGGCGCGGCCTCTACGAGGCGCTGCCGGTGTTCCGCGAGGCGCTGGACGAGGTGTGCGCGCGCCTCGACGCGCACCTCGACGCGCCGCTGAAGGACGTCCTCTTCGCCGCCGAGGGCTCCCCCGAGGCGAGCGCCTTGAACCAGACCGGGTGGGCGCAGCCGGCGCTGTTCGCGCTGGAGGTGGCGCTGTACCGGCAGTGGGAGGCCTGGGGCCTGCGGCCCGACGCCTTGATGGGCCACAGCCTCGGCGAGATCGTGGCGGCGCACGTGGCCGGGGTGCTCGGCCTCGCGGACGCGTGCGCGCTGATCGCGGCGCGCGGCCGGCTGATGCAGGCGCTGCCGGCGGGCGGCGCGATGGCGTCCGTCGAGGCCACCGAGGGCGAGGTGCGGCCGCTGCTCGAGGCCGGGCAGGGGCGGGCCTCGCTGGCGGCGCTCAACGGCCCGCGGCAGACCGTCGTCAGCGGCGACGAGGACGCGGTCGAGGCGGTCCTGGGCCACTTCAAGGCGCAGGGGCGCCGCGGCAAGCGGCTGACGGTCAGCCACGCCTTCCACTCGGCGCGCATGGAGCCGATGCTCGAAGCGTTCCGCGCGGTCGCCGCGACGTTGACCTTCCAGGCGCCCCGGATCCCGATCGTGAGCAACGTCACGGGCGAGCGGGCGCCGGTCGAAGCGCTGACGTCGCCCGAGTACTGGGTCCGGCAGGTGCGAGAGGCCGTTCGCTGGACCGACGGCGTGCGCGCGCTCGAGGCGGACGGCGTGACCACCTACGTCGAGTGCGGCCCCGACGGCGCGACGAGCGCGATGGCGTCGCAGTGCGTCACGCGCGCCGGCAAGGCCCCTGCGTTCGTCTCCAGCCTGAGCCGGAAGGGCGACGAGGCGCAGGCGCTCGTCAGCGCCGCCTGCGCCGTCCATGTCCGCGGCGACTTCCTCGACTGGGGGGCCTTCTTCGCGGGCTCGGGCGCCCGGCGGGTGGAGCTGCCGACCTATGCATTTCAGCGACGGCGATACGGCGCGGACGAGCCGAGCCCGCGCCCCGCGGAGGTCCGGGCGCCGGCCTCGGCGCCGGACACCACGCGGACGCGCGTGCGCGTGAGCGCCGACGATCCGGCGGTCCACGGGCACGTCGTCGGCTCCCGGACGCTGTATCCCGCCGCTGGCTACATCGACCTCGCGCTCAAGGTCGCGGCGAGCGCCGGGCATGCCTGCGTGCGCGCCGCGAACCTGGCCTGGTTCGCCCCGGCCGTCGTGCCGCCGGAGGGCCTCTCGCTCGAGGTCGAGCTGCGGCGCACGCCGGCCGGCCTCGAGTGCGAGATCTCGAGCGGCGAGTCCACCCCGCGGACCGTCCATTTCCAGGGCACCCTGCGGGGCGACGACCCGGGCCCGTGGCCGTCGATCGACCTCCGGCGGATCATCGGGCAGTGCGCTGTTCGCCTCGACAGGGCCCACCTCTACGACCTCTTCGCGCGGTACGGGTTCAGCTACGATCAGGCTTTCCGGTCCGTCGCGTGGCTCGTCAGCAACGCGGACAACGTGGTCGGGCGCGTGGAGCTGCCCGCGTCCGGGCCGGCGACCGCCGAGCACCACCTCCAGCCGAACCTGCTCGACGGCGCTTTCCAGACCGTCGTGGGGCTCGACGCGGTGAACGCGCTGAGCGGGTCCAGGGACGCGGACCAGGGCTTCGTGCCGTCCGCCATCCAGGAGGTGCGGATCTTCGGGCGCCTTCGCCGCGCCGCCTACGTCCATGCGACCCGGCGCGACAAGGCGCACGGCTCGCCCACGTTCGACTTCCAGCTCCTCGGCGAGGACGGCGAGCCGATCGCGCTCGTCGCGGGCCTCACGTTCCGCAAGCTCCGCTCCCGCGCGGCGCCCGACGCGCCCTCCGCGCCCACCCGGAGCCCGAGCCCCGCGGACGCGGCTCGCCCCGCGGACGCGGCTCGCCCCGCGGACGCGCCGGCTCCCGGCAATGGCCACGCCGGCGCGCCCCCGCGCGCGCCGACGGCCGAGGTGCTGTTCTTCTCGCCCGCGTGGGTGCCGGAGAAGCCTGTCATGGCCGCCTCCGTGACCGGGGATATCGTCGTGTTCGGGGACGACGACGCGCAGATCACCCAGCTCCGGGGGCTCCTGCCGCTCGCCCGGCTCATTCACGCCCGCTCGGGGCCGGGCTTTCAGCGCGTCGGCCCCGCGGCGTACGTGGTCCGCCGCGACAGCCAGGAAGATCTCTCCGCCCTCTTCGCCGAGCTCGACGACGACCGCTCGAAGTCGCTCAAGGCGATCTATCTCTGGGGCTTCCCCCGCGGCGCGGCCGGGGGCTCGACGACCCCGGGCGAGGGTGACGTCGCGGCGGCGCTCCGGGCGCTGTTCGTCCTCTTCAAGGCGCACATGACCGAGCGGCGACGGGGGATGCAGCTCCTCTACCTCACGTCGTCGGCGATGAGCGCCGTGCCCGTGAACGAGGCGGTGCTGGCGTTCCTCCGGACCCTCCGGACGGAGAACCCGACCTACGTGGGCAAGGTGATCGCCGTGGCGGATCCGGATCACGTCGGCCGCGCCTGCGCCACGGAGCTCGGCCTCCCGACCGGCAGCGACGTGGTCCAGCACGTCGACGGCGCGCGCCACGTCCGGAAGCTCTTCTCACGCGATCCGGCCCCTCTGGAGCGCCTGCGGGACGCGCTCCCGGTCGAGCCGGGCGGCACCTTCGTCCTCACGGGCGGCGCGGGCAAGATCGGCCTGCTCCTCACGGACATGCTGGTGCGGGAGTACCAGGTGAACGTCGCCCTCATCGGCCGCTCCCGGCTCGACGAGCCCCGGCGACGGGCCATCGACAGCATCCGTTCGGGTCCTGCCCGGGCGTTCTACTACCCGGCGGACGTCGGGGTGCTCGACGACGCCGACAGGGCCATCCAGGCGGTTCGCAGGACGCTCGGCCCCATCCGTGGGGCGGTCCATGCGGCCGCGATCATCCGCGACAGCTTCTTCATCAAGAAGACGCTGGAGGAGGTCGACAGCGTGCTGCGGCCGAAGGTCAACGGCGCCATCCACCTGGACTTCCTGCTGCGCGACGATCCGCTCGAGGTGTTCGTCCTGTGCTCGGGCCTGGCGGCCCTCCTGGGCAACCAGGGGCAATCGGACTACGCGGCCGCGAACGGGTTCCTCGACGGATTCGCGGTGCATCGCGAGTCGCTCCGGCGGGCAGGCCGACGCCAGGGGAGGACCGTCTCCATCAACTGGCCCCTGTGGGGGGGCGAGGGCGGCATGGGCGTCCCCGATTACATCGAGGCCGAGCTCCTGAAGCGGGGGCTCGTGCCGCTCGACATCAGCGACGGCGTGACGGCGTTCCGGCAAGCGCTCGCCATGAAGGAGCCGCAGGTGGCGGTCGTCGCCGGGCAGAGGGCCGCAGCCCGGCGGCTCCTGCGTCCATGGCTTTCGGAGGGGCGAGTGGAGGATCATCGATGACGAGCTGGTTGCTTGCGAAGACCGAGGAGTTCCTCGGCGACCTGGTGTCCGAGGTCAGCGAGATCCGCCGGGACACGATCTCGCCGGAGGCCGATTTCCAGGAGTTCGGCCTCGACTCTCGCTTCGTCATCGCGATGAACTCGAGGCTCGAGCAGCACTTCTCCGGCCTGCCTCGCACGCTGTTCTTCGAGTACCCGTCCATCCGCGCGATCGCCGGCTACCTGGTCGAGGAGTTTCAGGACCAGCTCCACGCGCTCTTCTCCGACGGCGCGCCGGCGGATCCGCTGCCCGCGGCGCCGAGCGCGGCGGCCGCGTCCTCCGGCGACGCCGTGCTCGGCGGCGCAACGAGCGCGGCGGCTGCGCCCTCCGGCGCCGCCGTGCCCGGCGACGCCGCGCCCGGCGGCGCAACGAGCGCTGCGACCGATCTCTCCGATCTCTCGGCCCTGGCGCAGCAGATCCCGCTCCCGGCAGCGCTCCTGTCGGAGGGCGACCTCCCCCGAGCGGACGCCCGACCTCGGGCCCCCGCGCCCCCTGTGGCCAGAGCGTCGGGCCGCGACCGGAGCGGCGACGACATCGCCGTGATCGGGGTGGCGGGCAGGTATCCGAAGGCGAGGAACATCGAGGAGTTCTGGCGCAACCTGCGCGAGGGGCGCGACTGCGTCGAGCCGCTCCCGAAGGAGCGATGGACCCCGGCGCCGTCGGACCCGCTCCGCTGGGGCGGGTACCTCGACGGCGTCGCCGAGTTCGACTCGCTCTTCTTCGGCATCTCGCCGCGCGAAGGAGAAGGCATGGATCCCCAGGAGCGGCTCTTCCTGGAGGTCGCGTGGGAGGCCATCGAGAGCGCCGGGTACGACCCCTTCAGGCTGGGTCGCAGCGGGGAGCCGGCGCCGGTCGGCGTCTTCGTGGGCGTCATGTACGGCGAATACCAGGTCTTCGGGGCGGAGCTGACGCTCCTCGGCCAGCCGACGCTCGTGAGCTCCTCGTACGCGACGATCCCGAACCGCGTCTCGTACTTCCTGAACTTCAGCGGCCCGAGCCTGGCCCTGGACACGATGTGCTCGTCTTCCCTGACGGCGCTCCACCTCGCGTGCGCGAGCCTGCGCTCGGGGGACTGCGAGATGGCCCTGGTCGGAGGCACCAACGTCACGATCCATCCCAACAAGTACCGGCTGCTGGAGGCCGGAAAGTACCTGGCGAGCGACGGCCGGTGCCGGAGCTACGGCGCGGATGGAGATGGATACGTCCCCGCCGAGGGCGTCGGCGCGGTGCTCCTCAAGCCCCTGGCCGACGCGCGCCGCGACGGCGACACGGTCTGGGGCGTCATCAAGAGCACGAGCATCAACCACGGGGCGCGCTCGCGCGGTTACACGACCCCCAACCCCAACGCGCAAGCGAGCTCGCTGTCGCGCGCGCTGGAGCGCGCCGGGATCGATCCGCGCACGCTCGGATACATCGAGGGGCACGGCACCGGTACGTCGCTGGGCGATCCGATCGAGATCCGCGGCATCCAGAAGGCCGTGGGCGCCGTCGCGGAGAAGATCCCGATCGGCTCGGTCAAGTCGAACATCGGGCACGCGGAGTCTGCCGCGGGCGTCGCGGGCCTCACGAAGGTGCTCTTGCAGCTCCGGGCGCGGGAGCTCGTGCCCTCGATCCACTGCGAGCCCCCGAACCCGAACATCGATTTCGACAGGTCGCCCATCCGGGTGCAGCGGCACGCGGCGCCCTGGGACCGCAAGACCGTCACGGCGGGCGGGGTCACTCGCGAGGTCCCCCGGCGGGCCGTCGTCTCCGCCTTCGGCGCGGGGGGGAGCAACGCGCACGTCGTCGTCGAGGAGGACGACGCGCCGGCGCCGCAGCGCGCCGTGCCGGCGCAGCCCCGGCTGTTCGTCCTGTCGGCGCGCTCCGTCGAGCGGCTCCGCGCCCACGCGCAGGGCTTCCTCGACTTCTTCTCCAGGATGCCGCCGCTCCGGGAGGCCGAGGCGCGGGAGCTCTTCTACGACATGTGCGCGACGCTCTACTTCGGTCGCACGCCGTTCGACGCGCGGCTCGCCATCGTGGCCGAGAGCCTGCGGACGCTGCAGCAGAAGCTCGCCGCGTTCGTCTATGGCGCCTCGCGGGACCCCGACATCGTCGTGAGCGACGGGCCGTCGCTCGCGGCCGCGGCCGGCGGGCAGCGCCAGCTCTCTGGCCTCGCCGATCTCGGGCGCCGCTGGGTCGCGGGGGAGGCGGTCGACGGGAGCGAGCTGTTCCCGCACCCCTGGAGGAAGCTCTCCCTGCCGACCTATCCCTTCGAGCGGCGGCGGCTGTGGGCGCCTTCCGGGGAGAAGCTGTACGACCTCAAGCCCGCCTCGGCGCCGGCGCTGGCCGCGCCGCCGGGGAACGGGGCTCCACCGCGGGACGTCGCTGCGGAGGCGCCGCGGGCCGCTCGCACGGACACCGCCGTGGCCGCCGCCGCGAACGGGAGGCAGCACGAGCGCGAGGAGCCGGCCGCGTGGAGGGTCGACGCGGCCGAGCGGCCGTCCTCCCCTGCCCTGGGCCCGTCGGTGAGCGGGACGCGAGGGGCCGAGGGCGGCTCCCTGGCCGTCAGCACGCTGGCCGCCGGCACGTCGAACGGCCACGCCGCGCGGGCGGCGGCGCCCGGCAGCCCGGCGGCGAGCGTCCAGGCGGTCGGTCCGGCGACGCCCGCCGCGAGCGCCCCTCCGGCGACGCCCGCCGCGAGCGCCCCTCCGGCGACGCCCGCCGCGAGCGCCCCTCCGGCGACGCCCGCCGCGATCGTCGAGGAGATCGTCCGCGATCTCGTGGCGCAGATCCTCTTCGTCGATCGCACGACCCTCCGCTCCGACACGGCGCTGTTCGATTACGGCCTCGAGTCGGTCAGCTCCGTCGAGCTCGCGGAGCGGCTCAACGCGATGCTCGGCACGGACATCTCGCCGACGAGCTTCTTCGAGTTCAACACGCTCGCCCATTTCAGCCGTCACCTGGTCGAGCGCCACGACCTCGCGGACCGGCTCTCCGGCCTGAGCGCCGGCCTCGCAGCCGGCGGAGGGGGCGCCGCTCCCGCGGCCCCCGGCCGCGCGGCCCCGCCGGCGCAGGCCGCCGCCGCGGCCGAGCCCCTCGAGGGCCGCGCCGCCGCCGCCGAGCGCGCGGCCGATCCCGGGGCCAGCGGGCTCACCATCGAGGAGCTCTGGGCCAGCGCGCTGCGCGCCGAAGGGATCGAGGCGCCCCAGGGCCCGGAGCGCCGGCGCCCGGACGCCGAGGTCGAGCGCCCGCCGTCGCCGGCCCGGGCCGCGGACCAGGCCACGCCTGCCGCGATCGTCGAGGAGCTCGTCCGTGATCTCGTATCGCAGATCCTCTTCGTCGATCGCGCCACCATCCGCTCCGACACGGCGCTGTTCGATTACGGCCTCGAGTCGGTCAGCTCCGTCGAGCTCGCGGAGCGGCTCAACGCGATGCTCGGCACGGACATCTCGCCGACGAGCTTCTTCGAGTTCAACACGCTCGCCCATTTCAGCCGTCACCTGGTCGAGCGCTACGACCTCGCGGACCGGCTCTCTGGCCTTCCCGGGCCGAGCGGAGCCCCCGCCGGGGCGAGCTCCGCCCCCGCGCCGAGCGGAGCCCCCGCCGGGGCGAGCTCCGCCCCCGCGCCGACCCGCGCGCCTCACGCCGAGGGCTCCGCCGCGCTCGCGGGCTCCGAGCCGCGGCGCACGGACGCCGGGATCGAGCTGCACGTCATCCCCGGCGTGGACGGGCTCGCCGTGGAGTTCGCCACGCTCGGCTCGGGCGTGCCGCTCTTCGTGCTCGGCGGTCTGCTGGCGACCCACGAGGCGCTGACCTTGAACCCGGACATCCTGTCGCTCGGGCAGGCCTACCGGGTGATCATGCTGCACCCGCCCGGCGCTGGCCGGAGCGAGCTGCCGCGCGAGGAGCTCTCGATGGACTTCATCGTACGGCAGCTCGATTGCGTGCGGCATTCCCTCGGGCTCTCGCCGATCGTGCTGGTCGGCTACTCGTTCGGCGGCCTCGTCGCGCAGGCGTACGTCGCGAAGTACCCCGAGCGGGTCTCGAAGCTCGTCCTCGCGTGCACGACGTCGGACCCGGCGAGCGTGGTGAACGGGATGCACCTCGTCGCGGCCGAAGCGCAGCGCCACCCGGACGGCCTCCGGGCCCTCCAGTTCGCCGACCTCGGCAAGTTCCCGCTCTACTCCCGCCTGAGCACGGGCCTCCGGCCCGAGGCGCTCGCGCACCCCAGCGTCCCGACCCTCATCGTGGCGGGCGCCGAGGATCGGTACGTGCCGCCCGTGCACGCCGAGCGCCTCGCGCGCGCCAACCCCGGCGCGACGCTCCACGTCGTCGAGGGTGCCGGGCACTTCCTCGGCCTGTCCCACGGCGGCGTGCTGGTCTCCCTCGTGAACGGCTTCGTGCTCGGGGACGAGGCCGCGCCGGCGCGCTCAAGGCCCGGCGCGGCGCGGCGCGGCGCGCTGCGCGAGATGAGCCAGGCGTCGCTCGGCGCGCTGAAGAGCTACCTCGAAGAGGGAGAGATCGCCTCGGGCGTAGAGGTCTCGCCCGTCGCGGGTCAGGTCGGCTACCTGCTCAACCGGCTCCTGAGCTCGGAGGGGGCGCCGAGCGCCCCGTACAACTGCTTCTTCCTGCCGTCCGGCCTCGAGGCGGTCGACGCCGCGCTGCGCTTCGGGCGCCGCCGGGCGAGGCTCGCGAGGCGCCTCGGCGACGCGAAGACGCTCCTCCTCGACCCCGACGGAGCGCTCCGCCGGCATTTCGAGTTCCTCCCGGGAGAGCGGCTCTTCCCCGATCTGATCTTCGCGGCCGACGCGCGCGAGCTGCTCCAGCGCTTGCAGAGCGCCGAGGACGTCGGCGCCGCGTACGTCACCACGGCGTGCGACGACGCGACCCTCGAGTCGGTCATGGCGGCGTGCGCGCGGCGCGGGATCGTCTCGGTGCTCGGAGAGCTGCACGCGGACGCCGGCGAGCTCGCCACCCGGGCCCTGCGATCGAAGCCCGACGTCGTGGTGCTCGACGAGGCCATCGCCGGGTTCGAGGTGCCGTTCGGCGTGTGCGCGATACGGCGCTTCCAGGAGAGCGGCGTGTGGACCCGCCAGCCCGAGGAGTTCGCGGTGCGCCTCCCCGGATCGATGGCGGGGCCCGCGCTGACGGTCGTAAGGGAGAACCTCCTCCGGCGGTTCCGGTCCGTCGTGACGAGCGACGCGGTCGCGGACCTGCGGGCGATCGCCGCGGATCACCGGCGGACGAAGGAGGCCCACCGGCGCTACGTGAACCCCGCGCTGGTGGAGTCGCTCGACGCGTTCGGGCTGGCGGTCCGCCAGCGGCACGCCGACCGGCGCGGCTACGAGATCGAGCGCGAGGACGGCAGCTCGGCCCGGGTCACCAACCTGTACCTCGTGACGAGCGCGTCGTATCGAGGGCACACCGGCGCCGAGGTCGCGCGGTCGGTCCTGGGCGCCCACGACGTCACGAGAGATTACTGGGCCGATCTCGAGCAGCGCACGCCGCGCGAGACCGGCTTCGCCCGGATCTTCCCCGCGGCGAGCCCCTCGACCGTGGTCGAGTCGGCGTTGAAGCTCGGGCTGCTCGCCGCGAGGGAGGGCTCGGCGCTGCTCGTCCTCAAGGGGAGCCCCGTCTTCACGCGGCTCGGGGCGCTCATCTCGCACGCGGAGCCCGGCTCGGCGCTGGAGGCCCTCGTCGAGCGCTGCCCCTGGTCCAGGGTGATCGCGGTCGATCCGTTCGGCGAGGGCGCGGCCTCCGAGATCGAGGCGAAGCTCGCGTCGGGCGAGGTCGGCTTCGTCTGGCTGGAGACGCTGCAATCGGACTGGGGCGGACTGCGGAGCATCCCGGACGCCGTGCTCCAGGCGATCGACAGGCACCGGGAGCGAGCGGGGTACCTGGTGGGCGTCGACGAGACCTACACGAGCCTCGGTTGCGGCCGGATGTTCCACTGGCAAGGCAAGCTCGCCCGCCCCGATGTCGTCACGGTGTGCGTGGGCTGGACGGACTGCCAGCTCCTCGCGGGCTACGTGCTCACGACCGAGGAGGTCGCGGCGCGCGCGCGGCGGCGCAACGCGGCGGCGGCGGCTGCGCTGCGCGAGCAGGCCCGCTGCCAGCTCACGGCGCACGCGACGCTGCGCGTCCTCGACGTCCTTCACGAGGAGCAAATCCTGCCGCGGATCGCCGAGACCGAGCGGCGCTTCTCCGCCGCGCTGGACGACCTCGCGGCGGAGAGCCGCCTCGTCAAGCGCTTCTGGGGAGAGGGCCTCTTCTGGGCGGTGCAGTTCGATCTCGACGGGTGGCCCCGCTTCGTCCGTGACTGGTTCTCCTCGTTCCTCTGGAGCGAGTGCTTGCGAGATCCGGCGGCGCCCGTCGCGCTGTCGATGCAACCGCTCACGCCGGCGACCATCCGCGTCGAGCCGCGCTACGACATCCCGGACGCGGAGCTGAAGGCCGCCATGGGCACGCTGAAGCGCGTGCTCGACAGGGGCGTGGAGGGCATCGTGGCGAGCGTCGCCGACGACGTGGAGCGCCGGGGGGACGCCCGCCGCGCGGCGCTGTTCCGACAGTTCCTTCGAGGGTTCAAGGCGACATGAGCGTTCAACCTGAGTACTGCATCATCGGCGGCGGCCCCATCGGCATCGGCATCGGGAAATGCTTCGCCCAGGAGGGCCTGAAATTCACGATCGTCGAGGCCGACGAGGACTTCGGCGGGACATGGGCGCTGTCCCAGCGCTCGGGCCTCGTGTACCGCTCGACGCACCTGATCTCGTCGAAGAAGAACACGGAGTTCATCGATTTCCCGATGCCGGCGGACTACCCGCACTATCCCAGCCACACGCAGATGCTCTCGTACCTGCGGAGCCTGGCGTCGCACTACGGCCTCTACGAACGGGCGTTGTTCGGCGTCCGCGCCGAGCGCGTGGAGCCGACCGGCGCGGGCTGCCTCGTCCGCCTCTCGAGCGGCGAGACGCGCTCGTTCTCGGCCGTCGTCGTGGCCAACGGGCGCATGCGCAGGCCGCTGATCCCGAGCTATCCGGGGGTCTTCACCGGGGAGACGCTGCACTCGGCCGCCTACAAGTCGAGCGACGTCTTCCGCGGCAAGCGCGTGCTCGTCGTCGGCGGCGGCAACTCGGGCTGCGACATCGCGGTGGACGCGGCGCTCTCGGCCGAGCAGGCGCTCCACAGCACGCGGCGCGGGTACCATTACATGCCCAAGTTCATCCACGGCAAGCCCACCCAGGAGTGGCTCATGGACATGGCGTCGCGGTTCCCCTCCCAGGACGACTACTGGGCCTTCGTCCAGCGGGAGTTCAAGGCGGCCGGCTACGATCCCGTCGATTACGGCCTGCCGCGCCCCGACCACGCCATGCACGAGGCGCACCCGATCCTGAACTCGCTCGTCCTCTATTACATCGGGCACGGGGACATCCGTCCCAAACCGGACATCCGGCGCTTCGATGGCCGGACGGTCGAGTTCGTGGACGGCACCCGCGCGGAGATCGATCTCGTCCTCTACGCGACGGGCTACGAGATGGATTTCCCGTTCCTGTCGGACGACCTGCGGCCGAGCGACGGCGCGCTGGAGCTATTTTTGTCGATGTTCCACCGGAGGGCGGACAGCCTCGTGTTCGTCGGCTACTTCAACGCGGCGTCGGGCCTCGGCAATCTGCTCAACTGCGGGGGCGCCCTGGTCACCGACTACCTCATCGCCCGCGAGAAGAACACCGAGGCGTTCCGGGTGCTGCGCAGGCTCATCCAGGGGCCCGAGCCCGACATCGGCAGGGATCGCTTCTTGAAGACCCCACGGCACCGCGTCGAGACGGATCTCTGGAAGGCGATCAAGGTCATCAATTTCTTCCGGTCGGTCCTCAATCCGGCGCGGGCAGCGCGCGAGTCGGCGCGCGCCTGACGGCGGTCGGGCGCCCATATCGCCGGCGGCAGGACCCGAGAGCTTCATGAAAACGACATGAGATCGCGCATCCCACACAGCGCTTCCTCCGCGGCCGGCGCGCGCTCGACTCGCCACGACGCCGCGCCATGGCGCTTGACGAGGAGCATGCTCGATCGTAATCGAATTCGAACAAAGCCAGCGTCTTCCAGCGCTCGAGCGACAAGGGACGGCTCCGATGAACGTTGAGATTCCGGCGCCCGCGGCCAAGAACGCCGTGGACCTGTTCAAGCATTATGCGGCGAGCGCTCCCGACGCCACGATCGCCGTGTTCGTGGAGCACGAGGGGCAGGAGCAGGCGCTCACGTACAGGGATCTCGAGCGCGCGGCCACGAACCTGAGCGTCGAGCTCGCGTCGGCCGCCGCGGCGGGCGACAGGGTCCTCGTCGCGTACGACGCCGGCCACGAGTACCTGGTGGGGGTATGGGCGGCGCTCTATGCCGGCATGATCGCCGTCCCCGTGGATCCGATCGGCCCCGATCGCCCCGCGGCGAACGTGACGCGGCTCCTGAACGTCGCCGCCGACTCGGGCGCCACGGTCTGTATCTCCTCGCGCGGCATGCTCGACGCGGTGAAGGGCCACCCGGGCGCGCGGCGGCTCGCGGAGACGCTCCGGTGGGTCGTCCCCTCGCTCCCGGCGCTCCTCGAGCGGGTCCCCGGCCCCCCGCCGGCCGCGCAGCGCGCCGCGGAGGACGTCGCGCTGCTCCAGTATGCGTCGGGCTCGACCGGCGCGCCGAAGGGGACGATCGTGACGCACGGGAGCCTGCTGAAGCTCGCGCGCGCGATGCTCATCTCGACCTCGGCCGAGAGCCCGTTCGGCCGCCCGGACGTCGAGGTCACGTGGCTCCCCCTGACCCACTCCACGGCGGGATACGGCTTGCTCATGAGATGCATGACCGGAGCCATGATGTCCGCGTGGTACATCGCGCCCAGCGCGTTCGCGCGGTCGCCCGCGCTCTGGCTGCGGACCATCGCCCGCCACAAGGGGAAGCAGGTCTACTCCGTCGCGCCGAACTTCGCGCTCGACTGGTGTGTCTCGTCGACCACGGAGGCCGAGCGCAAGCAGCTCGACCTGAGCTGCTGGACGCACTTCATGAGCATGGGGGAGAAGGTGCGCCCCGAGACGTGGAGGGCGTTCTGCGACGCATTTCGCGAGAGCGGGTTTCGTCCCAGGCTGTTCATCGCCGGGTACGGCATGTCGGAGACCGGGTTCGTCTCCGGCTCGGTGAACGGCGGCAAGACCGTCCTCTTCGATCGCGCGGCGATGGACGGAGGCCGGTTGGTCCCGGCGTCCGAGGGCGGGACTCCCTTGCTGTCGTCGTCCGGGTTCATCCTCCCCGGCGTGCGCGTGCTCATCGTGGACCCGGAGAGCAGGGAGGTCCTCCCGGAAGGCACGATCGGCGAGATCTGGGTGTCGACGCCCACGGCGATGACGGGCTACTGGAACCGGCCCGAGGAGAGCGCGCGGCAGTTCCAGGCGCGGGCGGCCGACGGGAGCGGCCCCTTCTTCCGCAGCGGGGACACGGGCGCCTTCCACGACGGCAGCCTGTTCGTGACCGGCCGGCTGAAGAGCCTCATCGTCATACGCGGGCGCAAGCACTACGCGGAGGACATCGAGTCGACGCTCGAGCGCGAGCTCGACTGGCTCGGCGCGAACTCGACCATCGCCTTCGCGGACGACGTGGACGGCGTGGAGGAGCTCTTCCTCGCGGTCGACCCGAGGAGCGCGGGCGACGGCCTCGATCTCGAGGCGCGCGCGGACGCCATCCGCGGCGTGGTCGCTCGGGAGTTCGGCGTCCGCGTCCACGAGGTCCTGTTCCTGGCCCCGGGGCGGCTCCCGAGGACCAGCATGGGCAAGGTCTCCAGGGTCTCTTGCAGGGAGCTCTTCCGCAGCGGAGAGCTCGAGATCGCGGCGCGGCGCGGCGCCTCCTCGCGCGACGCCGGCGCGCTCCCGGTCGCGGATCTCCACGCGATCTTGGGCGAGGCGGATCCGGAGCGCCGCGTGGAGCGGATGGCCGAGGCGGTGAGGAGCCTGCTCGCGGCGTCGCTCTCCGTTCCGGTCGACGCGCTCAGCCTCACCAAATCGTTCGACGAGCTCGGGGTCGACTCGATGGCGGGAGTTCGCTTCCGCGGCGAGCTCGTCCGCGCGCTCGGGGTGGAGCTCCCCGAGTCGCTCGTTTACAACCATCCGACGATCGGACAGCTCGCGTCCTTCCTTTGCGAGAGGCTGGCCGCCCCCGCCGCCGGCGGGGGCGCGGACCGCGGGGATCGAGGGCCCGCGGCGCTCGCGGATCTCGACGTCGAGGGCATGTCGGAGGAGGCCGCCGAGGCCGCGCTGCGCGCCCACCTCGACCGTCAGAAGTAGAAGGCGCTCCGGCCGACGCCAAGCCCCCCGGGAGTGAAGTGACATGAGCGAATCGGGCGAACTCTCTCTCACCAAACGCGCGCTCCTCGCCCTGCAGAAGGCGGAGCTCGAGATCCGCCGGCTCCGCGACGCTCGGCCGGAGCCGATCGCGATCATCGGCGTCGGCTGCCGGATCCCCGGCGGCGCCACGTCGCCGGCCCGGTTCTGGGACCTGCTGGAGCAGGGCTTCGACGCGCTGGCCGAGATCCCGGCCGAGCGACGGAGGCTGTTCGAGCGGCAGGGGGCGCGCAGCCCGACGTCGGGTGGGTTCCTCGATCAGATCGACCGGTTCGATCCGGCCTTCTTCTCGATCTCGCCGCGAGAGGCCATCTCGATGGATCCGGCGCAGCGGCTCCTGCTCGAGGTCTCGGTCGAGGCGCTCGAGGACGGCGGCGTCCCGCTCGGGCAGCTCCGGGGCACCCGGACAGGGAACTTCATGGGGTTCTCCGGGTACAGCGGCTATGGCTCGCTCACCTACGCGCAGGTCGAGGAGCTCTATGCCGTGACCGGGCTCTCGATCAACGTGGCCGCCGGCCGGATCTCGTACGTCCTCGATCTGCAGGGTCCGTGCGTGTCCGTGGACACCGCCTGCTGCTCGTCGCTGGTCGCGGTGCACCTCGCGTGTCAGAGCCTCCGCAACGGCGAGTGCGACCTCGCGCTCGCCGGGGGCGTCAACGTGATCGCCGCGACGGCCGGCAACGAGGCGATGGCGGCCACGGGGGCGCTCTCGGCCACGGGCGGACGCTGCAGGACGTTCGACGCGGCGGCGGACGGCTACATCCGCTCGGAGGGCTGCGGGGTGGTCATCCTGAAGCGGCTCTCGGACGCGATGGAGGCGGGCGATCGGATCCTCGGCGTCGTCGCCGGCTCCGCCGTGAAGCACGACGGTCACAGCAACGGGCTCACCGCGCCCAACGGGCGTACTCAACAGCAGCTCCTCCGCGAGGCGCTGTCCGCCGCGCGCGTCCAGCCCGAAGAGATCGATTACATCGAGACGCACGGGACCGGCACGCCGCTCGGCGATCCGATCGAGCTGGAGGCGCTCCTCGAGGTCTTCGGCAGCTCGCGTGGCCCCGATCGGCGCCTGATGCTGGGCTCGGTGAAGACCAACGTCGGGCACCCCGAGGGGGCGGCCGGCATCGTCGGTCTCATCAAGGTCCTCGGGATGTTCCAGCGCGGCATGGTCGCGCGTCACCTCCACTTCAACACCCCGAACCCTCGGTTCGCCTGGGATGCTGCGCCCTTCCTGGTCCCGCGCGAGACGCTCCCCTGGCCTGCCGCCGACAAGGTGCGTGTGGCCGGCGTCAGCGCGTTCGGGTTCAGCGGCACCATCTCGCACGCGATCGTCACGGCGCCGCCGAGGGCGCCGGAGCGGGGCGCGGACGACCGGCCGGCGACGGAGGGGCGCCCGCTCCTCCTGCCGATCTCCGCCAGGACGCCGGAGGCGCTACGGGCCTATGCCGCGGCCTACCTCGACCACCTGAGCGCGGAGGCGACGCCGGAGGCGACCGATCGGGACGTGGCCTATACCGCGAGCCTGCGGCGAGACCATCACGAGCACCGGCTGGTGGTCGTGGGCAGCGATCGCGCGGCGTGGCGCGAGAGGCTGCGGGGCTACCTGGCCGGCGAGGGCCGCCGCGGCCTGGTCGAGGGGACGGTCCCGGAGATGCGCCCGCGGCTCGCCTTCGTCTTCTGCGGCCAGGGCCCTCAATGGTGGGGGATGGGGAGGCAGCTCCTCGAGAGAGAGCCCGTGTTCCGCGGCGCCCTGGAGGCGTGCCATGAGCGGATACGGGAGGCGGGGGGGCCCTCGCTGCTCGACGAGCTGCAGCGCGAGGCCGCCGCGTCGAGGCTGAACCAGACGGAGATCGCCCAGCCGGCCCTGTTCGCGCTGCAAACGGCGCTCGCGGCGCTGTGGCGCTCGTGGGGAGTGCAGCCCGACGCCGTGGTGGGCCACAGCATCGGCGAGGTGGCGGCGGCCCATGTCGCCGGCGCGCTGCGCCTGGAGGACGCCGCGCGGCTGGTGGTCCACCGCGGGCGCATCATGCAGCGCGCGACCGGCCTCGGGAAGATGCTCTCGGTGGCCCTGCCGCTCCCGGAGGCCCGGCGCATCGTGCGTGATTACGCCGAGCGGATCTCCATCGGCGCGAGCAACGGCCCCACGTCGACCGTGCTGTCCGGCGAGGCGGCGGCCCTCGAGCAGGTCGTCGAGCACCTCCAGCGCCGGCAGATCGAGGCCAGGTGGCTCCCCGTCGACTACGCCTTTCACAGCGCCCAGATGGAGGGCTACGGCGAGGCGCTGAGCGAGGAGCTGCGCGGCCTCGCCCCTTCGGCGAACGGCCCCCTCTTGATGTCGACGGTCACCGGCGCGGAGCAGCGCGGGCCCTCGTTCGACGCGGACTACTGGGGGCAGCAGATCCGGAGGCCGGTCCTCTTCGCGCCGTGCGTGGAGGAGCTCTCGCGCAGAGGATACGGCCTCTTCCTGGAGATCGGGCCCCACCCGGTCCTGTCGACGTCCATCCTCGAGACGCTGGCCGCGCGGGACAAGCCCGGCCGCGTCGTGGCCTCGCTGCGTCGCCAGGAAGAGGAGGTATCCATGCTCCTCGAGTCGCTGGGCCAGCTCCACTGCGCGGGCTACCCGGTGGACTGGTCGAAGCAGCATCCGGCGCGCGGCCGCGTGATCTCGCTGCCCACCTATCCGTGGCAGCGGGAGAGCTACTGGCTCGAAGGCGCGAGGCCCCAGGCGCCGCGCCAGCACCAGGCGGAGCACCACCACGTGGTGGAATGGCGCCTGGCCGAGCGCGCGCGGCCCGTCGCGCCGCGGCCGGGCGGGTGGCTGATCCTGGCCGACTCGGGGGGGCGCGCCGCCGCGCTGCAGACCTATCTCGAATCCCGGGGCCACGCGTGCGTCCGCGTGACGGCCGCCGACACGTACGCGCGGCGCGGTGCCCGCGACTACCAGGTGAACCCCCGGGAGCCCGATCACTTCGCCCGGCTCCTCGGCGAGGAGGAGGTCGCCGCCGCGCTGGCCGCCTCCACGCCTCCGGGGCCGCGCGGCGTCGTGCACCTCTGGAGCGCGGACGGCGCGCCCGCGCCCACGCTCGAGGCGATCCGGCAGGCGCAGGCGCTGGGCTCGATCAGCGCCCTCCACCTCGTCCAGGCCCTCGCGCGCGCGGGATGGCGAGCGCCGCCACGCCTCTGGCTCGTGACGCAGGAGGTCCAGTCCATCCAGGACCCGACCGTCTCGGTGGCGCAGGCGCCGGTGTGGGGGTTCGGCGCGACCGTGGCGCTCGAGATGCCGGAGCTCGAGTGCACCCTGCTCGATCTCGACGCCGCGTCGAGCGGCGAGCGCCTGGGGGAGGAGCTGCTCGCCGCGGACGACGAGGACCGGATCGCGCTGCGCGGCGCCGAGCGCTACGTCGCGAGGCTGGTCCCGTACGCACCCGCGCAGCGCCCTGCCCCCGGGCCGCTCTCGTTCGACGCCGACGCGACCTACCTCCTCACCGGAGGCCTGGGGGGCATCGGGCTCGTGGTCCTGGAGTGGATGGCGGCGCGAGGCGCCCGGCACTTCGCCCTGCTCGGGCGGAGCGGCCCGTCCCCCTCGGCGGAGCAGGTGCTGGACCGGCTCCGCGAGGGCGGCGCCGAGGTCCGGACCTTCTCCGTCGACGTCGCCGACCGGGAGCGGCTCCGGGCCGCCCTGGAGCAGATCCAGCGCACGATGCCGCCGCTGGCCGGGGTCCTCCACGCGGCCGGCGTGGGCGATCAGAGGGCGATCCCTGACCTGGACGGGCCCTCCCTCCAGGCCATCGGCCGGCCGAAGGTCGACGGCGCCTGGAACCTGCACGAGCTGACGAAGGATCTGCCGCTCGATTCCTTCGTCCTGTTCTCGTCCGTCTCATCGCTCTTCGGGTCGCACGGGCAATCGAGCTACGCCGCGGGCAACGCCTTCCTCGACGCGCTCGCGCACCACCGGCGCGCGCACGGCCTGCCGGCGCTCAGCCTCAACTGGACCGCGTGGACCGACGTCGGCATGGCGACGCCGATGATCGCCCACACGTCGAGGTACCTCGCCACGCAGGGCATGGGCCCCCTCCCATCGAGCGAGGCCATCGCCTCGCTGGAGCAGCTCTTCCGGGCGTCGCCGGCCCAGATCGCGGTCGTGCCCCTGGCGGTCCCCGCGCTGCCACGGAGGCCGCTCTATTCCGTGCTCTCGCCGCCCGCCGCCCCGGCGGCGACGGCGCCGCCGGTCCGGGCCTCCGAGCGCATCGCGGCGCGGCCGCCCGGGGAGCGACAGGAGGCCGTGGAGGGCACGCTGCGGGAGCTGTTCGCCAGGGCGCTGCGGATGCCGCCCGACAAGCTGAAGCCCACCGAGGCGCTCCAGAACCTGGGCGTCGACTCCCTCATCGCCCTGGAGCTCCGCCGCCGGGTCGACGAGGAGCTGGGCGTCAAGCTGCTCGCCGCCGAGATCGCCAAGGTCGCCAACCTGCGCGAGCTCAGCCAGCTCGTGACCGCCAGGTTCGACGCGCTCCACCACGGCGCGAGCGCGGGGCAGGGCGCGCAGCACGCGGCCCACGGCCCGCTCACCGTCCTCAGGCCGGTCCCCCAGGGGGCGGCGTTGCGTCTGGTCTGCTTCCCCGCCTCGGGCGGCGCCGCCGCCGACTTCGCGGAGTGGGCGGCGGTGATGCCGGACGGCTGCGAGCTCGTGGCCGTGGAATACCCGGGGAGCGGCGCGCGGCAGCTGGAGTCGTGCGAGCATCCGCTGGCCGCGCTCACCCTGCAGGTGGCCGGCGCCCTCGTGGCCATGCCGAGGTGCCCGCTCGTGCTCTTCGGACACAGCCTGGGCGCCCTCATCGCGCACGCGACGGCGGTGGAGCTGGAGCGGCACGCCATGGGCCCCACCCGCGTGGTCCTGTCCAACCCCGCCAACGTGATCACCGTCCAGCGGGATCTCACGCGGGAGCAGCTCCGTGACAAGGAGTTCCTGACGTGGCTGGCCCGATCGATCGGGATCTCCATCGACCCGGAGGCGGCCGAGAGCGAGGCCACGCGCCGCTTCTTGAAGACGTTCGGAGACCAGCTCGCGTGGACCTACGACTTCGATCTGCGCTGGAGGGTCTCCTGCCCTGTCGTCGTTACTTGCGGTCGAGACGACACGACGCTCCACGCCGAGAGCCTGGAGTTCTGGAGGCGCAGCGGGGGAGCCCTGGAGGAATGGAGCTTCGCGGGGGCCCACGACTACATCCGCCAGGAGTTCGCCGGGGTCGTATCCAAGATCATGAACACATCCGCCGATCGGGACAGAACATGAGCCGCGCGATTGTCATCGGGGGCAGCATCGCGGGCATGTGCAGCGCGCGCGTGCTGTGCGATTTCTTCGACGAGGTGGTGCTCCTGGAGCGCGATCCTCTCCCCGCCGGGATCGGGCCTCGCCCGGGCGTGCCGCAGAGCCGTCACACGCACGTGCTCTTGCCGCGGGGGGAGCAGGAGATCGAGGCGCTCTTCCCCGGCTTCACGGCCGCGGTGCTCGGCGCGGGCGCGCTGAAGTTCGACGTCGGCACCGGCATGGCGGTCCGGCGCGTCTTCGGCTGGCAGACGGTCGGGCCCACGGGCCGCGATCTGCTCTGGGCCAGCCGCGATCTGTTCGAGGGCACGATACGCTCGCTCCTGCGACAGCAGACCAGGGTCGAGGTCCGGGGGGGTGCCCAGGTGCTCGCGCTGCGCGGCGCGACGGCCGGTCGCCCGAGGATCCGGGGCGTGGTCGTGCGCGACGAGGCCTCGGAGCGGGAGCTGGAGGCCGACCTCGTCGTCGACGCCAGCGGCCGGAATACCCGCGCCGAGCCGTGGCTGCGCGAGCTCGGCCTGCCTGCGCCGACGACCCGGTGCGTCGACTCGGGCGCCGGGTACGCCTCGCGCTTCTACAAGGCGCCTCCGCCCGAGCGCCGGCCGTCGGACTGGTGGTGGAAAGGCCTGTGGGTCGAGGCCGAGCTCGGCCGGCCACGCGGCGCCGTCGTCTTTCCGATCGAGGGCGACCGCTGGCTGGTCACCGCGTCGGGCTTCAACGGCACGCATCCGCCCACGGACGAGCAGGGCTTCCTCGATCACCTCGCGAGCCTCAGCTCACCCATCGTGTCCCGGGCCGTGGCGCTGGCCGAGCCGCTCTCGCCGATTCACGGCAATCGATCCATGGCGAACGTGTCGCGCGCCTACGATCGCTGGGAGATCGAGCTGCCGGGCTTCATCGCCGTGGGCGACGCGGTCTGCGCCTTCAACCCTGTCTACGGCCAGGGCATGTCGACCGCGGCCGTCTCTGCCGCCATCCTGCGCGACGTGCTGCGCCGCCGCGGCCCGGGCCCCGGCTTCGAGCCGGTCTTCTTCCAGCAGCAGGCCAAATTCCTGCGCTCGGTGTGGGATTTCGCGACGCGCTCCGACTTCCGGTGGCCGGCGACGAAGGGCGAGCGCCCGCGCACGCCGGCGCTCCTCGCCGCGTACGCGAAGATGGCCTTCGAGTCCGCCCACCACGACAGCGCGCTACGGCGGCATCTGTTTCCGGCGTTCGATCTCACCGGCTCGGCGACGCTGCTCTTCGAGCCCGGCTTCGTGGCCAGGGTGCTCCTCTCCACCGGCCAGCGCCGCGTTCGCCAGCGCTTGTTCGGCACGCCCTCCATCCCCGACTCGCCGCCTGCGCCCGGTTGAGCCGCGCCCGCTGGCCATGATAAACCACAGTCGAACGGACATTTTCACAAAGGAGAATCGGCAATGCGTTACATGATCTTCGTGGCGAGCGACGAGTCGTTGTGGGCCAGCGCGACCCCCAAGCAGCGGGAGGAGATCTACGGCCAGTACATCAAGTACACCGAGGAGATGAAGAAGGCGGGCGTCATGCTCGGCGGCGAGTCCCTCCAGCCGACGAGCAAGGGCGCGCGCGTCTCGATCCGGAACGGCGAGCGCATCGTCGAGCAAGGCCCCTTCGCCGACAAGACGGCCATCGGCGGCTATATCCTCATCAAGGTCAACTCCAAGGAGGAGGCGATCGAATGGGCGGCGAAGAGCCCGGGCGCCGCGTACGGGACCATGGAGGTCCGCGAGGTGACGGAGTTCGGCTGACGCCCGCCCCGCGCCGGCCTCGCGGGGGAGCGCGCCCGGGCGGAGATCACGAGGCGGCGAGCGGTCGCCTGCGCCCCGGGGCGGAGATCACGAGGCGGCGAGCGGTCGCCTGCGCCCCGGGGCGGAAATCACGAGGCGGCGAGCGGCAGCCTGCGCCCCGGGCGCGTCGCCTCGCGCCCGTCGGCGGCCTCGGGCGTCGCCCCGATCGCCCGCCCGCGATAGATCCGATCGATCCGCTCGCGCGACGCGACCAGGGCCTTGTCGAACCGGCCGAGGACCCGGCCTCTCAGGTCCCCGCGCCGGTCCGCGAGGCGGGCCAGGATCTTCATGTCGAGCCGCAGCTCGAGATCCATGGCCGCCCGCATGGGCGGCCAGATCAGCGCGCCGAGCCCGAATTCGCTGAAGCGCCCCAGCGTGGCGAAGAGGAACGTGAAGATCTCCGCCGAATCCGGGCCCACCGGGTTGAAGAACACGGCCGACCGGAGCGGGTACGTGACACACTCCCCGGTCCGCGCGTCGATGAAGGAATGGTCATACACCGCGTGGACCGGCGAGAAGCGCGCCGTCCACTCGACGACGAACTTCGCGTCGTGCGGGATGCGGAGCATCCTCTCCAGGATCCGGGGCATGGGGCGCTTCGGCCCCGTGTTGACGACCTGGACCGCGTCGTCGGAGAGGGTCACCCGCGCCTCCACCTCGGGCATCTGCTCGAGGGCATAGCCGAGCATGAAGTGGACGAAGGGCGTGTGCTCGACCTCGATGAAGTTGTCGAGCGCCAGCTCGAACGGCACGGCGGCGCGGTGGCGGAGGACCCCGGCCGGCCAGTACCCGTCGGTGTCGAAATGCGGGAACGTGGCCTGCGCCCCTGCGCGCTTCACCCAGATCGCGCCGTACCGCTCCACCACGTCGAACACGTCCTCGCGCCGCGCGCAGGGCCGCGCCGCCGGGGTGGCGGGGATCTCGCCGCGGCCGTCCGCGGCCCAGCGCCAGCCGTGATAGCCGCACACCAGGCGATCACCCTCCACCCACCCCTCGCTCAGGCGCATGCTGCGGTGCGGGCAGCGATCCGTGAACGCCCCGAGGCCGCCGCTCGCGGTCCGAAAGACCACGATCTCGTGATCCGCGAGCCGCACGCCGAGGGGCTTGCGGCCGAGCTCGCGGCCGAGGAGTACCGGATGCCAGTGGTCGAGTTCAGCCATGATCAGTTCGCCTTTCGGAGGTGCCGCGCGACGCGCGGCGCCTCAACCGCGATGTCGCGGAGCTGTCCGGTGATCGGGTTGCGGAAGCCGACGAAGTACAGCCCCGGCGCCGGCGCCGGGGCGCCGTGCCAGCGCGGGTAGCCGCGCTCATCCGTGTAGCGCGCCGCATCCTCGAGGAAGTCGTCGAGCCCGGCGCGGTAGCCCGTGGCGAGCACCACGGCGTCGAAGGGCAGCTCGCGCCCGTCCGTGAAGATCACCCCCGTCTCGGTGAACGCGCGCGGGCCAGGCACCACCTGGATCTTGCCCTGCCGGATCAGCGCGATCGTGCCGTTGTCGATGAGCGGGATGCGGCCCTCCTTCACGACCCGGGAGCCCGGGCCGACCGCGGGCGGGCGGATCCCCCAGCGCGACAGATCCCCCACCGCGCGGGACAGGAGCGCGGCCGCGAGCCGGTCCGCGACGGACAGCGGGAGACCGCCGTAGAGGGCAAGGGCGTTGAGCTGCGCCGGGAGCTTGAACGGATCGCGCGGAATCACGTGGATGCCGCTGCGCGCGGAGAGCGTCGCCTCGGCGCCGTGCTCCCAGAGATCCATCGCGATCTCGCTCCCGGAGTTGCCGGCGCCCACCACGAGCACCCGCTGCCCGCGGAACGCCGCGCCCGATCGGTAGGTGGAGCTGTGGAGGACAGGCCCTCCGAAGCGCTCCTGACCGGGCCAGGTGGGCACGTTGGGGACGCGGTTGTACCCCGTGGCCACCACGAGAGCGTGGCTCTTGAACTCCCCTGCCCGCGTCCGGGTCACCCACCGCGATCCCTCGCGATAGGCGCGCACGACCTCGGCGCCGAAGCGGGGCTCCAGGCGGAAGCGCTCGGCGTAGCGCTGGAGATAATCGATCATCTGCCCGCGGGAGGGGTACGGCGGGGCATATTTGGGCCAGGGCTGCCCGGGCAGCGCGGAGAGCCGCTTGACCGTGTGGAGGTGCAATCGATCATAGTGGCGCCGCCATGCGGCCCCGACCGCGTCCGACTGCTCGAGGAGGAGGAACGGGATACCCTGCTCACGCAGGCAGGCCCCCACGGCGAGCCCCGATGGCCCGGCGCCGATGATGAGCACATGGCTCTCTTCCATGACGTCCGCAGTTTAACCGAACTTCCCCGGGACACCAGGCGTATTGGCTCGGCGCCGACTCGACGCGTGGTCTCGCGGCTCGGGCGACGCGGGCCGCGCCGGGCCAGGCCCTGTCGGACGAGCTGCCGCGCGGCACGAACCGTCAGACAGAGGCTACAAGAAATCCGCGAGCCTGCCGACGAGCGGAGCGCGCTTGAAGGTGGCGACGATCGCCGCCCGCAGGCCCCGGTACTTGGCGGAGGTGTACGGGAACAGGAGGGGGCTGTTCAGCGGCATCGCGAAGCGGTCGTAGTTGACGTGGCGCGGATGGCACATCGCACGCAGCGACTCGTCCGAGTGCACGCGACCGTAGCCCGAGCTCTTGATCCCGCCGAACGGCGCCTCGGGCGCGCAGTACGAGACGAGCACGTCGTTGATCATCACGGTCCCCGCCTCGACCCGCGCGGCGATCGCGCGCGCCCGCGCCTTGTCCTGCGAGAACACGTACGCGTGCAGCCCGAGCGACGAGTCGTTCGCGAGCCGGATCGCCTCCTCCTCGTCGCGCACCTTCATGATGGGCACGATCGGGCCGAAGATCTCCTCGCGCATCACCGTCATCTCGGGCGTGCAGCGGGTCAGCACGGTGGGCTCGAAGAACATCCCGGGCCCCTCGACCCGGCGGCCGCCGGTGGCCACGTGCGCGCCGCGCGCCACGGCGTCCTTGATATGCGCCTCGACGATATCGATCTGCCTGGCGAAGATCATCGGGCCCACCTCGACGTCGCGCGCGCGCGCGTCGCCCTGGCGAAGCTCGCGCGTGAGCGCCACCACGCGCTCCACCAGCCGGTCGTGCACCGCCTCGGTCGCGAGCACCCGCTCGACCGAGATGCAGAGCTGCCCCGAGTTGATGAAGCCGCCCGCGACGATCGACCGCGCGGTGCGCTCGACGTCGCAGTCGCTGCACGCGATGAGCGGCGCCTTGCCGCCGAGCTCGAGCACGCACGGGATGAGCCGCTCCGCGCACGCGGCCCCGACGCGCCGGCCCGTGCTCACCCCGCCGGTGAAGACGACCTTCTGCACGCCGGCGTCGATCAGCGCGGCGCCGGTGCGGCCGTCGCCGGTCACCACCTGAAAGAGGTCCGACGGGATCCCGGCCGCGTCCGTGATCTCCCTGGCCTTGAGCAGCGCGAGGGGCGTGAGCTCCGAGGGCTTCACCACGACGGCGTTGCCCGCGATCAACGCCTCGATCACGCTGCCCATCGGGATGGCGAGCGGCAGATTCCACGGCGAGATCACGCCGATCACGCCCATGGGCACGTGGGTGACGTAGCTCCCGCGCCACTTCATGTGATGGAGCTTGATGGGCGTATCGGCGAGGATCCGCGCGGCGTGGCGCGTGAAGTAGTGGCACACGTCCGCCACCGTGATCCATTCGGCGAGCGCGTCGTTGCGGGGCTTGCCGGTCTCGAGCACCACCGCGTCGACGAGGTCGTCCATGCGCTCGACGAACGCGTCGATGATGCGCGCGACGCGCTCGGCGCGGGCCTCGATCGGGAGCTCTGCCCAGGCGCGCTGGGCGGCGCGCGCGCGCTCCACCGCGGCGCGGACCTCGGCGTCGCCCATCAGCGGCACCTCGCCGCGGCGCGAGCCGTCGATAGGCGAGTGGAGCACGAGCGTGCGGGGGGCGGGCGTTGTCGTCGTGGACGCGGGGAAGGCCTGGGCCATGGAGGGCTCCTGGGTGCTCGAAGAAAGGGGCGTCAGGTTACCACTCACGCCGCGGCTCGCAACGGAGTCGCGCCACTGGGAGGGTGAGCTATCGTGGCGCGCCTCATCGACGTCGCCAGGGCCGCACGGCGGAGCTCGGCTCCCCTGTTCGTCGTCCTTCGAGGCTCGACCAGAGCGGCAGAGCGACGCACGCGCCGACAGGCTCGGTCGGCCCGGCCTTGGACGGGCGCGGCACGCGTGCAATATTGCGCCACCACGGTGAACGCGAGCGCGCGTGTCGCCACGCCGGAAACGCGGCGCGCCGCCTGGACTTGACAGGGCGACGTCCCTACGGCTTTCTAGCGAATCGTTGTGCAGCTCCTCATGCTGTCGCGAGCTACAGCTCCGCAGGCCCGCGCGACTCCGGAGGAACACAACCGGCGTGTGGGACGCACCGGCGGGCCCGCGCAGGGGCTCGTGACGGCGGGCCCCTCCTCGCGGCGGGGTCGCCGCGAGGGGGGGACGGGGGCGCGGGCTACGCCCCCGGAGCGCCCCCGGCGCCCTGCGGGAGCGCCGGCGGTCGCTGCAGGGTCGAGGGCGCGCGAGCTGAACGATCCACGAGGGAATCATGCAATCGAAGGCGCTCATCGTCGTCCTGCCCGTCCTGTTCGTACTGATGGCCATCGAGGCCGCCGTGGCTCGTCATCGGCGCGGGGACACGACGTACCGCCTGCCCGACACGGTGGCCAGCGTGGGCGTCGGAATCGGGTACTTCGCGCTGACCGCGTCCTTCAGCTTCATCTCGATCGTGGCCTACGACCTCGTGTACGATCGATGGGCGATCGCGCGCCATGAGAGCTCGACGGCGGCGATCCTCGTCGCCATCGTCGCGGCGGACTTCCTCTATTACGTGTTCCACCGCGCCAGCCATCGCATCAACGTGCTCTGGGCGATCCACGTCGTGCATCACCAGAGCCGCGAGCAGAACCTTGCCGTCAACCTCCGGATGCCGTGGCTGCAGCCGGTATATCAGTGGCTCTTCTACCTGCCGCTCGCCTTCCTGGGGCTCCCCCCGGCCGCCTTCGTCGCCGCCCGCGGGGTGAGCACCGCATACAACATCCTCACGCACACCCGCGCGGTCGGGAAGCTCGGCCCGCTGGAGTACGTGCTCAACACACCATCTCACCACCGCGTGCATCACGGGATGGACGAGCAGTACCTCGACTGCAACTACGGCGGGATCTTCATCGTGTGGGATCGCCTCTTCGGCACGTTCGTCCCGGAGGGCAAAGAGCCGACGTACGGAACGCGCAGAGAGGTCGTCTCGTGGAATCCGATCTGGCTCAACGTGGAGCCGTTCGTCCACCTCGCGAAGCTGTCGCGCGCCGCGAGGGAGCCGTGGGATCGCGTCAAGGTGTGGTTCATGCCGCCCGAGTGGCTGCCCGCCGGCGCCGTGGGCTCCGGCGCTCCGCCCGGACCGCGCGAGGCGGAGGGCCGCGAGTCCACGGCAGCGTCGATCGCCCGGATGGCGTTCAGCGTCGGCATCACGATGATCGTCTTCGCGATGCTCATCGCCACCACGGGCACCTCGATGACGCAGAAGCTCGCGCTGCTCGTGCTGCTGCTCGCGTCGCTCGGTGCGCACGCCCGGTCCCTCGAGCGGCCCGGCGCTGGCGCGGGGTTCGAGATCGCGCGCGCGGCCGTGCTCCTCGCCGTCGCGGCCTGGTTCGGCGCGAGCTCGGCGCGGCCGCTGGCCGGCGTGGCCCTGGCCGCCGGGGGCCTGTCGGCCCTGAGCGGCCTTCTGTTCCGCCTTGCGCGTCGCCCGGGCGGCCCGACGGCGGGAGAGGTCGAGGTCGCCGCCCGGTCGACATCGCTCTCGGCGGGGCCGTAGCAGGCCCCCCTTCCCGGCGCCTCGGCCCGGATCGCGTCCTGTGCGCAATCAGCCGAGTGATTCGTTCTCTGTCAGGAGGGAAGTCATGGCGTCGTTCGAAGGTGGGCCGCGCGGATGGTCGAACACGAAGAGCCAGGCGCTGCAGGAGCGCGCGGCGGAGGTGATGCCGGGGAGCCAGACGAACTTCAGGGGCGGTCTGTTGAACACCCCCCTCTTCTTCACGCACGCGCGGGGCGCGCGCCTGTGGGACGTCGACGGCAACGAGTACATCGATCTCATCAACGCCGGCGGTCCGGGCATCCTCGGCCACAGCCACCCGGAGTACATCGAGGCGCTGAAGCGCCAGCTCGACACGATGTACTCGCTCGGGTCGGGGATCTGCCAGACCGAGATGGATATCGAGCTGTCCGAGAAGATCGTGCGCCACGTCCCGTGCGCCGAGCGCGTGCGCTTCTGCGTCACCGGCTCCGAGGCGGTGCACCTCGCCATACGGCTCGCGCGGGCCCACACGAAACGCCCCTATTTCATCCGCTTCCAGTCCCACTACCACGGCTGGTTCGACAGCGTGCTGGGGGGCGTCGCCGACGCGAGCCCGGCGGACCGGCCTCTCCCGCTCGAGAGCGAGCGCGATTTCTTCCACACGGAGGGCAGGGCCCCCGACGCGTTCAAGTACTCGTTCCTCTTGCCCTGGAACGACATCGACGTCCTCGAGGCGACGCTCGAGAAGTACGGGCACGAGGTGGCCATGATCCACATGGAGCCGATCCTGGTGAACGGCGGAGGCTGCCCCCCTCGGCCCGGCTACCTCGAGCGCGTGCGCGAGCTCTGCGACGAGCATGGGATCGTGCTCAGCTTCGACGAGGTCATCACGGGCTTCCGCGTCGGCCTCGGCGGCGCGCAGGCGGCGCTCGGCGTCACGCCCGACCTGGCCACGCTCGGCAAGGCGCTCGCGGGTGGGCTGCCGATGGCGGCGGTCGCCGGAAAGAAGGAGATCCTCGATCAGCTGCGGGTCGGCAAGGTGGCGGGAGCAGGCACCTTCAACGGCTATCCTCTCGGCGTCGCCGCGTCGCTCGCCACGCTCAAGATCCTGGAGAAGGACGACGGCGCGGTCTACAGGAGGATCGACCTGATGCAGGCCCGGCTCAAGGAGGGCCTGCTCGAGATCTGCGAGCGACGCGGGATCCCCGCGCTGGTGCAGGGGCCGCGCGGCGTCTTCTTCTTGCTGTTCACGGACAAGCCCGTGATCTACAGCTTCAAGGAGCTCATGCAGGTCGATCTGCCCAGGCAGCTCAAGTTCTACTCGCTGATGCCCGAAGAGGGGACGATCCTCATGTACGGGGGCCGCTGGTACGTGTCCGCGGCGCTGACCGAGGCAGACGTGGACCGCGCGCTGGAGAGCGCCGACAGGACCTTGGCGAGGCTATGACGCAGCCTCTCCTTCACGAACCACAACCCGCGGCGCGGCAGGGCGCGCTGGACACCGATCTTGAGAGGAGCGCCAGCCTGGGGCTGGCGTGTGTTCGATGCCCCCTATAGGAGAGCTGAAAGAGGTGCTGGAGCGGCTCGGCTCGGCCAGTCTGAGCCACGAAATCGAGCTGGACAAGCTCATGCCCCCGCTCACGCCGGAGCAAGTGATGTTCTGCTTTCTCTTCGTCCAGCTCGGCATGGCCGAGCGGTTCGGAGAGAAGCCCCTTCGGTTCACGGAGATGCCGGGCGCGCCGGACAGGTTCTGGAAGGCGATGGCGCTGCACGTGGGCGCCCTCTCCGGGGATTTCAAGCCGCTGCCGCCGTCGTACCTCAAGGACGCGTGGCTCCGCTTCTTGAAGGAGCGGCCCGGGGAGGAGCCGCTGTCGCTCCTCGAGTACTACAGCCTCGCCGCGCAGCTCCTCAGCGACAGGGACAGGATCTTCATCAACCACGGATACGCGTTCCTGAACCCCGCGGACGAGCCCGCCCTCGCTGCCTGGGAGGAGCCGTGGCGCCTCGGCATCCAGCTCTATCACAAGCTCCTCGGCGCCCACGACTTCACCGGGCTGGATGTGGTCGACATGGCGTGCGGACGAGGGGGCGGCAGCCTTTACCTGAAGCAGCGCAAGAACGCCCGGCTCGTGGCGGGCGTCGACGCGGTGCGCACCCACGTGCTGCTCGCGCGCGAGGCGCACGCGTCGCTCGAGGGCGTCTATTTTCTCCACGGGCGAGCGGAGGAGACCCCCCTGCCCGCCGGCGCCTTCGACGCGTTGATCGCGGTGGATGCGGTCTTTCACTTCCCGCTCAGGGAGTTCCTCCGCGAGGCCCATCGCCTGGTGAAGCCGGGCGGGCGCTGCTTCCTCAACAGCTGGGGCACGCCGACCTGGTACATGGAGCTCGAGGGCGCCGTGGAGTCGTGCGGCTGGAGGCTCGAGCGTGCCGAGGACATCACGACGGGCACCCTCCTGGCCAGGGAGCAATGGCAGACCCATGGCCTCTTCTCGTGGGTCCGTTTGCAGCCGCGCAAGTGCCGGCCGGAGATCTACATCGAGTTCGACAGGGTGGTGATGAAACCGGTCGACGGTCGCCACTATTACAATTTCCAGCTCACCCGGCTCGACGAGCAGGCCGGCTGAAGCGGTCCGGCAGAGCGCTCTCCCCCCGGCGAGCTCGAGGAGGAGCTCGCCACGCCCCCGGCTACCGGTAGGCGACGATGCCGCCGAACGGCCACTTCGCGTGGTCCTCGGGCGCCGGGTAGACCTCCCATTCCGAGAACCCGGCCGCGCGGAGCGACAGCTCCCACTCCCGCAGCGTAAGATAACCCACATGCTCTCGTCGCGGCGGGTCGAGCTTGGCCTTGTTGTAGGTGTGCAGCATCGACTGGAAGAATTCATTGGGGAAGAACAGCGAAGGCCTGTCGCGAAATGACATGGTGAACGCGAGCTGGCCGCCCGGCTTCAGCATCGTGTGGAACGCCTGCAGCGTGGCGTGGAGGTCGCGCACGTCGTAGAGCACGTGCTCCAGCACGATCAGGTCCACGGAGGCAGCCCGGGCAAACGCGTTGCCGGCGGTGGACAGGGCGTCCAGGTCCAGGCGCTGGAAATGGATGCGCTGGAACAGGTCAGCCGGCGCGTGGGTCCGCAGCCACTGCTTCCCCGCCTCCATCAGCAGGGCGCTGATGTCGGTGTAATCGTACCGGGCGAGATTCTTGCTCAGCGGGAGGAAGCGCGGGTCGGACAGCGCCTCCCGCAGCACCACGCCGAGCCCCGCGCCCCCCTCGAACACCGAGATGCCCGGCGACTCCGCGAGCTTGGCCAGCAGCACCCGCGCCAGCATCACATTGCACGGCTTCTTGGCGGGCAGCCTGATCATCGAGTATTCCCAGAACTTCAGCGAGGACTGCATCCCGAACTGGAGATCCATCGTGGCCAGCGCGTCCTTGCCCGCCAGCACCGGCCCGGCCAGCCCCCGGTAGCGCTGGAGGAACTCGAACATTTCACCCAGCGTGGCCCGGTCCGCGGCGCTGGCGGACTCCTTGTCAGCGACGCGCCTGCGCACCGCCTCGCCGGGCAAGAGCCGCCCGTCTTCGCCCGGGATGAGCTCGCCCTTGTCGCTGAAGTAGTCGAGCAGCTTCTTGTGAAACTGGTAGGCCGTGACCGACGGCGCCGCCTCCGGGCGCCCCTCGAGCGCCTTGACCGCACCGCTCTGGTCGAGGAGATGCTCGAGCAGGATCTCGCTGGCGACGAGCTCGGTCTGGCGACGAAATGCTTCTACGTAAGCGGTGTAAGCGTCGTGGTAGAGATCGGTCAGGTCCAGGCGTTGTCGCATGCGGGTCCTCGCGGCGATGGCGCTCATCCTGCCCAGCGCAGGGATGGGGCAGGCCATGGAATGGTCCAGCTCGCCCGTGAAAGCAAGGGCGGACCACCGCCGGTCCGGCGCCGCTCCTTTGGGCGCCGCGCGCGAAGCGCGCTTCGGGCGGGCTCCGCCCCCGAAGCGCGCTTCGGGGGCGCCACGCGGCCGCGCGGTCACCGCATGTTCATGGTCGGCCCGCCGCCCCCGCGGTTCTTGTCCACGATGCCGTACAGGATGAGCACGTAGGCGCAGAGCCGGAACATGTACAGGTAATGGACGGCGTCATCCTCGACGCGGTTGAGGGCGACGGCGATGCGGCCGAGCATCATCAGCCAGAACGCCGCCGAGAACAGGGCGAACAGCCGGTCGCGCGTCTGTTTCCAGAAGCGGAGGAAGAAGAGCGCGACGACCGCATAGCTGAACATCATCGCACCGATCATGAAGTCGTTCAAAGGTCATACCTCACGTCTACGTGCGATTACTCGCGCAGGTCCCAGATGAGCCCATAGAGGAGCAGGGACAGCCCGATGAGCGCGGTAAGGTGGCGCAGGGGTGAAAAATCGATGTCCGGGATGAGGACGAAATCCACGAAGAGCAGGATGTTGTTCGCGGTGAGCCCGGCGAAGCAGAGGCCGCTCCACAGGAGGAGGCGAACCTTGCGCTTCGCGTAGCCGCGCAGGAGCAGCGCGGTGCACGCGGCGCTGGTCAGGGCGCAGAGGATGTAGACCGCCGCTGCCATGGCTAGCCCTCCCCTCCCTTCTTCGTGATCCGGAACGCCTCCGAGAAGCTCTGGATGTCGCTTGGTGGAGGCTTGGCGTAGATGAGATTGATGATGCTCAACCGGCGCTCCTTGTAAGCCTTCGCCAGATCGTCGACCGTCCGGCGAGTCTCATCGGTCGTCGGGGCGTACCGGTACAGGATGTCCTCGGAGTCTTCCCTGGCCACGAGCAACCCCCTGCTGGCAAGCCCCGCGAGCCGATCGTGCATGGACATCATGCTGGAGCCTATCTCGCGAGCCACCGCGGCCGCGTTCCACTCGCGCTCCTCCGTGCGGCGCAGCAGCAGCAGCACCTCGAGCTGCTCGATCGAGGTGATATGCTGGCCAAGGAAACGCTGAACTTGCTCCGAGATCCCGCTAGACACGAGCCCCTCGTCGGCCGATCGAGTTCCCCATCACCGGTGCAACCATGACCGGAGCGTCGCGAGCAGGTGCTCGGGATCCACCGGCTTCGGGATGTAGTCGTTCGCGCCCGCCTCGAAGCACTTCTCTCGGTCGCCCTTCATCGCCTTGGCCGTGACCGCGATGATGGGCAGGGCACAACAGCCGGGCGTTGCACGGATCGCGCGGATCGTGTCGTAGCCGTCCATCTCTGGCATCATGATGTCCATGAGCACGATGTCAATGTCCGGTGTCCGCGCGAGCACCTCGATCGCCGCTCGACCTGTCTCCGCGTAAACCGTCTTCATTTGCTGGGCGTCGAGGAGGGTCGTCATCGCGAAGATGTTCCGGATGTCGTCGTCGACGACCAGCACCCTCTTGCCCACGAGCACCTTGTTCGACTGGTGCAGATCCTCGAGGATCTGCCGCTGCCGCTCGGAGAGCGCCGCCACCGGGCGGTGCAGGAACAGGCAGACGTCGTCGACGAGCCGCTCCCTGGAGCGGACGAGCTTGAGCACCATCCGCTGGCCGAAGTGGCTCAGCTGCGCCTCGTCCGCGGCCGAGATGTCGCCCGGCGCATACACCAGGATCGGCAGGTCCGTGGGCTCGCTGCCCTGCGCGAGCTGCTCGATCACCTTGAAGCAGCGCATGTCGGGCAGGTCGAGGCGCATGACGAAGACGTCCGCTCGCTCGGTGAGGAGCGTGCCGAGCGCCTCCTCCCCGGTGGACACGCTCCGGACCGTGACGTCGTCGCCGCCGAGGAGCGCGATGAGCTCCCTTCGCTCGGCCTCGCTCGGCTCGGCGAGCACGACCGCCCGCTGGCGCGACACCAGGAACTGCGACAGGCGCCGGAAGACCCCGTCGAGCGCGTCCCGGGTCTTGAGCGGCTTGCAGAGCACGCCCTTCGCGCCCAGGCGGAGCGCCCGCTCGCGCTCCTCCTCCGTCGTGATCACCTGGACGGGGAGGTGCCGCGTCTCGAGATCGTGCTTCAACCGATCGAGCACGCGCCAGCCGTCCATGTCCGGCAGGTCGACGTCGAGCGCGATCGCGCTCACATTCCGCTCGCGGGCGATCGAGAGCGCGGCCCCGCCGCGGTAGGCGACGAGCGCCTTGAACTCGTGCTCATGCGCGACATCCATGACGAAGCGCGCCAGGGCCGCGTCGTTCTCGACGACGAGCACCACGCGGTCGCCGGTCTGCAGGTTCGCGCTGTCGTCGATGTTCTGGCTGACGAGGTGCGGCGGCGGCTCGATCACCGAGCGCGGGGCGACGTCGCCGGGGGTGAGCTCCGCCGGCGCCGAGAGCACCTCCACGGCCGGCTCCTTCTTGCGCGGGCGCGTCGGCGTGTACGCGACGGGCAGGTACAGCGTGAAGGTGCTCCCGGTCCCCGGCTCGCTCGAGAGCTGGATCTCGCCGCCGAGCATCCACGCGATCTCGCGGCTGATCGCGAGGCCGAGGCCGGTGCCGCCGTACTTCCGGCTCGTCGAGCCGTCGGCCTGCTGGAAGGCCTCGAAGATGATCCGCTGCTTGTCGGGCTGGATGCCGATGCCCGTGTCGCGCACCGACATGGCGATCGCCGCGCCGGCGCGCGACAGGTCCTCGTTCTCGGGGCTCCACCCCGAGGTCGCCAGATCGACGTGGAGCGCGACGCTGCCGCGCTCGGTGAACTTGAAGGCGTTCGAGAGCAAGTTCTTGAGCACCTGCTGTACGCGCTTCGCGTCCGTGTGGATGACCTGCGGCAGGTTCGACGCGAAGCTGAGCTCGAAATCGAGCTTCTTCGACTCGGCGACGTGCCGGAACGTGCGCTCGACGTAATCCTGCAGATCGCCGAACGACAGCTCGCCGACGTCGACGACCACGGTCCCCGACTCGATCTTGGACAGGTCCAGGATGTCGTTGATGAGCGCGAGCAGGTCGTTTCCCGACGAGTGGATCGTCCTGGCGAACTCGACCTGCCGCCCGGTGAGGTTGCCGTCGGCGTTCTTCGAGAGCTGATCCGACAGGATGAGCAGGCTGTTCAGCGGCGTCCGGAGCTCGTGCGACATGTTCGCGAGGAACTCCGACTTGTACTTGGAGGTGATGGCGAGCTGCCGCGCCTTCTCCTCGAGCGCCTGCCGCGCCTGCTCCACCTCGCGGTTCTTCCGCTCGACCTCGACGTTCTGCTGGGCGAGCAGGCGCGCCTTCTCCCCGAGCTCCGCGTTCGTCTGCTGCAGCTCCTCCTGCTGGCTCTGGAGCTCGCGCGCGAGGGACTGCGACTGCTTGAGCAGGTCCTCGGTGCGCATGTTCGCCTCGATCGTGTTGAGCACGATCCCGATCGACTCCGTGAGCTGGTCGAGGAACGCCTGGTGGGTCGGGCTGAAGCGCTCGAACGACGCGAGCTCGATGACCGCCTTGACCTGCCCCTCGAAGAGCACGGGGATGACGATGATGTTGACCGGCGGCGCCTCGCCGAGCCCGCTCGTGATCCGGATGTAGTCGGGGGGCGCGTTGACGAGGAGGATCTTCTCCTTCTCGAGCGCGCATTGCCCGACGAGGCCTTCCCCGAGCTTGAACTGGTTGTCGATGTTCTTCCGCTCCTTGTACGCGTAGCTCGCGAGGAGCTTGAGGACCGGCTCCTCCTTCGACGCGGTCATCGTGAAGAACACCCCCTGCTGCGCGCCGACGACCGGGGCCAGCTCGGACAGGATGAGCCGGCCGACCGTGAGCAGATCCTTTTGCCCCTGGAGCAGGCGCGAGAACTTGGCGAGGTTGGTCTTGAGCCAGTCCTGCTCGCTGTTCTTCAGCGTCTGGTCCTTGAGGTTCTGGATCATCTCATTGATGGTGTCCTTGAGCGACGCGACCTCCCCCTGCGCCTCGACCCGGATGGTCCGGGTGAGATCGCCCTTCGTCACCGCGGTCGCGACCTCGGCGATGGCGCGCACCTGCGTCGTCAGGTTGGCGGCGAGCTGGTTCACGTTGTCGGTCAGGTCCTTCCACGTGCCGGCCGCGCCGGGGACGAGGGCCTGGCCGCCGAGCTTGCCCTCGACGCCGACCTCGCGCGCCACCGTGGTCACCTGATCGGCGAAGGTCGCGAGCGTCTCGATCACGCCGTTGATCGTGTCCGCCAGCGCCGCGATTTCGCCCTTCGCGTCGAAGGCCAGCTTGCGCTTGAGGTCGCCGTTCGCGACCGCCGTCACGACCTTGGCGATGCCGCGCACCTGGCTCGTCAGGTTGCCGGCCATGAAGTTCACGTTGTCGGTCAGGTCCTTCCACGTCCCGGCCACGCCGGGGACGCTGGCCTGGCCGCCGAGCTTGCCCTCGGTGCCCACCTCGCGCGCCACCCGCGTCACCTCCGACGCGAAGGCGTTGAGCTGGTCGACCATCGTGTTGTTGATGGTGTTCTTGAGCTCCAGGATCTCGCCGCGGACATCGACGGTGATCTTCTTCGACAGATCGCCGTTGGCCACGGCCGTGGTCACGGCGGCGATGTTGCGGACCTGCGCCGTCAGGTTCGACGCCATCGAGTTGACCGAGTCGGTCAGGTCCTTCCACGTCCCCGCCACGCCGGGGACGCTGGCCTGGCCGCCGAGCTTGCCCTCGGTGCCCACCTCGCGCGCCACCCGCGTCACCTCCGACGCGAACGACCGGAGCTGGTCCACCATCGTGTTGAAGGTGTCCTTCAGCTCCAGGATCTCGCCGCGGACGTCGACGGTGATCTTCTTCGACAGGTCGCCGTTGGCCACGGCCGTGGTCACGGCGGCGATGTTGCGGACCTGCGCCGTCAGGTTCGACGCCATCGAGTTGACCGAGTCGGTCAGGTCCTTCCACGTGCCCGCCACGCCGGGCACCTCCGCCTGGCCGCCGAGCTTGCCCTCGGTGCCCACCTCGCGCGCCACGCGCGTCACCTCCGACGCGAAGGAGCTCAGCTGATCCACCATCGTGTTGAAGGTGATCTTCAGCTCCAGGATCTCGCCCTTGACGTCGACGGTGATCTTCTGGGTCAGGTCGCCGCGGGCGACGGCCGTGGTCACGGCGGCGATGTTGCGCACCTGCGCCGTCAGGTTCGACGCCATCGAGTTGACCGAGTCGGTCAGGTCCTTCCACGTCCCCGCCACGCCGGGGACGCTGGCCTGGCCGCCGAGCTTGCCCTCGGTGCCCACCTCCCGCGCCACGCGCGTCACCTCCGACGCGAACGACCGGAGCTGGTCCACCATCGTGTTGAAGGTGTCCTTCAGCTCCAGGATCTCGCCGCGGACATCGACGGTGATCTTCTTCGACAGGTCGCCGTTGGCCACGGCCGTGGTCACGGCGGCGATGTTGCGGACCTGCGCCGTCAGGTTCGACGCCATCGAGTTGACCGAGTCGGTCAGGTCCTTCCATGTGCCCGCCACGCCGGTCACCTCGGCCTGGCCGCCGAGCTTGCCCTCGGTGCCCACCTCGCGCGCCACGCGCGTGACCTGGGCGGCGAAGGAGCGGAGCTGATCCACCATCGTGTTGAAGGTGTTCTTCAGCTCCAGGATCTCGCCGCGGACATCGACGGTGATCTTCTGGGTCAGATCGCCGTTGGCCACGGCCGTGGTCACGGCGGCGATGTTGCGGACCTGCGCCGTCAGGTTCGACGCCATCGAGTTGACCGAGTCGGTCAGGTCCTTCCACGTGCCCGCCACGCCCTTGACCTCGGCCTGGCCGCCGAGCTTGCCCTCGGTGCCGACGTCGCGCGCCACGCGCGTCACCTCGGCCGCGAAGGAGCTCAGCTGATCGACGGTCGTGTTGATGACGTCCTTGATCTGGAGGATCTCGCCGCGGACATCGACGGTGATCTTCTGGGTCAGATCGCCGTTCGCGATGGCGGTCGCGACCTTCGACACGTCGCGGAGCTGGACCGTGAGGTTCGACGCCATCGAGTTGACCGAGTCGGTCAGGTCCTTCCACGTGCCCGCCACGCCCTTGACCTCGGCCTGGCCGCCGAGCTTGCCCTCGGTGCCCACCTCCCGCGCCACGCGCGTCACCTCCGACGCGAACGACCGGAGCTGGTCCACCATCGTGTTGAAGGTGTCCTTCAGCTCCAGGATCTCGCCGCGGACATCGACGGTGATCTTCTGGGTCAGGTCGCCGCGGGCGACGGCCGTGGTCACGGCGGCGATGTTGCGCACCTGCGCCGTCAGGTTCGACGCCATCGAGTTGACCGAGTCGGTCAGGTCCTTCCACGTGCCCGCCACGCCGGGCACCTCCGCCTGGCCGCCGAGCTTGCCCTCGGTGCCCACCTCGCGCGCCACGCGCGTCACCTCCGACGCGAACGACCGGAGCTGGTCCACCATCGTGTTGAAGGTGTCCTTCAGCTCCAGGATCTCGCCGCGGACATCGACGGTGATCTTCTGGGTGAGATCGCCGTTGGCGACGGCCGTGGTCACGGCGGCGATGTTGCGGACCTGCGCCGTCAGGTTCGACGCCATCGAGTTGACCGAGTCGGTCAGGTCCTTCCACGTGCCCGCCACGCCCCTGACCTCGGCCTGGCCGCCGAGCTTGCCCTCGGTGCCCACCTCGCGCGCCACGCGCGTCACCTCCGACGCGAACGACCGGAGCTGGTCCACCATCGTGTTGAAGGTGTTCTTCAGCTCCAGGATCTCGCCCTTGACGTCGACGGTGATCTTCTGGGTCAGATCGCCGTTGGCGACGGCCGTGGTCACGGCGGCGATGTTGCGCACCTGGGCGGTGAGGTTGCCGGCCATCGAGTTGACCGAGTCGGTCAGGTCCTTCCACGTCCCCGCCACGCCGGGGACGCTGGCCTGGCCGCCGAGCTTGCCCTCGGTGCCCACCTCGCGCGCCACGCGCGTCACCTCCGACGCGAAGGAGCCGAGCTGATCGACCATGGTGTTCACGGTCGTGGCCGTCTGGAGGAACTCCCCGTCGAGCGGCCGCCCGTCCACCTTGAGCGCCATCGTCTGGGAGAGATCGCCCTTGGCCACCGCGCCGATCACGCGCGCCATCTCCCTCGTGGGCTGCACGAGATCGCCGATCAGCGCGTTGACCGAGGCGACCTCGCCGGCCCAGGCCCCGCTCACCTCGCCCATGGTGGCGCGCTGGCCGATCTTGCCCTCCTTGCCGACCGCGCGGCTCAGCCGCTCGAGCTCCAGCGCGAACTTCTCGTTCAGCTCGACGACATCGTTAAATGTGTCAGCCACCTTACCATCCAACCCCTCGAGGTCGATGGGGAGGCGTACCGAGAAGTCGCCCTTCTTGAGCGCCACGAGGGCCGCGAGCATCTGGCCCAGCTCGAGGCCGGGCCGCGCCGGCCGCCGCATCACGTCGTCCTGCGCGGCGCGCCGCCGCGGGCGCGGCGGGTCTTCGGCAGGAACGGGCTGCGAGCGCTGCTGGAGCGAGATGGCTTGCAACGTCCGAGCCGCGCTGTCGGCGCGCCCGGCCTTCGTGCCCTTGCCGGCGCTGAGGTTCTTGCCGTTCGTGCCGCTCGCGCCCTTGGCGGCGCCGCCCTTCGGGGACGCCGTCCGGCTCCGAGGCGACGCAACCTTGCCGCTCGTCCGCTGCTCCATCTTGTTCCTCTCCGGGGCGCATCACGCTAACCCGCTTGGCGGGGCGTGAACCATAGAAAGATGCTCTCGTAGCTGCCGTATCCGAGGGTCAACGCAGGGTCGGGACGATCCCGACATCGATTCACGGAGTTTCTCCATATGCGATGAGACCACGGGGCCCACACGGAGCGCGCGGCGCGTCCGTGCGCGGGCGCGCCCCTCGTACTGCTGTGCTCGTCATCACGCCCCCTCTCCCCGGCCCTTCGTGGCCCCGCGCGGGCGTGCGCGCCCGCGCTTCACCTGCGCGCGCGCATGACCGCGCGCGCGGTCGTCGCTCGATGCGCCCGTGAGCGCGCGCGGCGCCCCGTCCGCGAGCATCTCGCCCCACCTCGTGATCGCCTTGGCGACCTCCCGGAACCCCCGCCCGACGTCGGTCAGCTCGTACTCGACCCGGACCGGCGGCCCGGGCAGGACGCGCCGCACGACCAGGCCGAGCGCCTCGAGATCCTTGAGCCGGCTGGAGAGCATCCGGTCGCTGATCGCGTCGAGCCGCTCGCGGAGCTCACCGAAGCGCAGCGCGCCCTCCTCGAGCGTCGCGATGATGAGCCCATTCCACGGCCTCGCGAGCACATCCATCGCCGCCTGGAACTTGTCGCAGAGGTGCTGACATGAGCGCTTCATTCCTCGTCCCTGAACATCAGCGTGACACTTCGCTACCAAAAAGGAAGTAACTTGACATTCTCCCGCAGCGACACATCCTGCCCCTTCGAACGGATGCTACTTCCGTTTCGGAAGTTACAGCTTATTCGGAAGGGGAATGGAACGTGACGACCTCATCTGACCTGTTGTTCAGCTCATTTTCATTCGGCCCCCTCTCGCTGCCGAACCGCGTCGTGATGGCGCCGCTGACGCGCTGCCGCGCGGGCGAGGGCAACGTGCCGACCGAGCTCATCGCACGTTACTACGAGCAGCGCGCCTCGGCGGGCCTCATCGTCAGCGAGGCCTCGCAGGTCAGCCAGCAGGGCACGGGGTACGTCGGGACGCCGGGCATCTACACGGACGCACAGGTCGAGGGGTGGCGCCTCGTGACGGACGCCGTCCACAGGGCGGGAGGGCGCATCTTCCTGCAGCTATGGCACGTGGGGAGGTCGTCGCACGTGTCCTTCCAGCCGGACCGGCAGGCGCCCGTGTCGTCCTCGGCGGTCCGCATCCGCGCGGGCCACGCGCACACGCCCGAGGGCCCGCAGCCGTACAGCACCCCGCGCGCCCTCGAGATCCACGAGATCCCCGGCGTCGTCGGGCAGTTCGAGGCCGGCGCGCGCCGGGCCAAGGCCGCCGGCTTCGACGGCGTCGAGCTCCACTCGGCGAACGGCTACCTCATCGATCAGTTCCTCCGGGACGGCGTGAACCAGCGCACGGACCGGTACGGCGGCTCGGTGCAGAACCGCGCGCGGCTCCTGCTCGAGATCGTCGAGGCCGTGACCGGCGTCTTCGGCGCGGACCGGGTGGGCGCGCGGCTCTCGCCGCGGAGCGAGTACAACGACATGAGCGACAGCGACCCGGCGGAGCTCTTCTCGCACGTCGCCACCGAGCTCTCCGAGCGCAGGCTCGCCTACATTCACGTGGTGGAGCCGCTGGAAGGGCGGGCGCTGGACGCGCCGGAGCGGGTGACGCCGCTCCTCCGCGCGCGGTTCCGCGGCGCCTTCATCGTGAACGGCGGCTACACGCGCGAGACCGCGGAGGAGGCGCTGCGCACGGGCGCGGCGGACCTCGTCTCCTTCGGCGCGCCGTTCATCGCCAACCCCGACCTGCCCGAGCGCCTCGCGCGCAGGGCGCCGCTCAACGCGCCGGACGTCTCGACCTTCTACGCCGGCGGCCCGCGCGGCTACATCGACTATCCGCGCCTCGACGAGGCGCAGCCCGCGGCCGCCGGCGCCGGCTGAGCGCGGGCGCGCGCGGCCGCGACGAGGCGCCGCCCGCGGCCGCCGGCGCCGCGCGAGCGCGCATGCGCGCGCCGGGCCGTCCGCGGCGCCGGGGCCGGGCGCCGCCGCGGCGCCGCCCGTGGTAGGCTCCCCGGTCGATGTCGACGCTCGCTTCCCGGGGAGATGAGATCGAATCGACGCGCCGCCCGGCGCGCGCGCCCGCGGGGGCGGCGTGAGCGCGGCGCCGGGCGAGGTGCAGCGCATCGGGGCCGGCGAGCTCCGGGCGTTCATCCCGGACGCGGCGGAGCTCAGGAAGGGCGCGCTGCTCTACGACGGCGGGCAGCTCCTGAACCTCGCGCGCCACGAGAACAAGCTGTTCTGCGAGGCCAGGGGCTCCGGCGCCGCGCCCTACAAGGTCACGCTCATCTACAGCGACGCGCCGGCGCCCGGCTTCAAGGGGCGCTGCACCTGCCCCGCGCGGACGTTCAGCACCGCGTTTTGCAAGCACGCGGCGGCGCTGCTCGTCGCCTGGGCGCGCGCGCCCGAGTCGTTCGTCGTGAGCGACGCGGCGCCGGCCGGCGCGCCCGGCGCGGCGCCGGCGCGGCGGAGCGTGAAGAAGGGCAGCGCCAGCGCCGAGGCCCTGATGAAGGCGGGCGTCGAGCAGGTCAGCACGCTCGTGCGCGAGCTCGCCGTGGCCGGCGTCGCGGCGATCGGCAAGGACCGCATCGAGCAGCTCGCGCAGCTCGCCGCGGCGCTCCGGGAGAACCGCCTCCGGCGGCTCTCGGCCCGGACGCTCGACCTCGCGGCGCTCCTGGGCCCACACGCCGCGGGCGGCCGGCCGTCCGCGGGCGCCCGGGGGGGCGCGCTCCCGGCCGTCGCCTACGCGAACCTCCTCACCGACCTCCTGCTCACGGCCCGCAAGCTCGAGAAGCACCTCGCCGGCGAGCCGCTCGACGACCGCCACGTCGAGGAGCTCGTCGGCAAGACGTGGAAGGCGTCGGACAGGGCGCCCGTGGAGGGGCTCACGCTCGTCGAGTACGCCTTCTCGACGCGGGCGACGAGCGACGGCTTCGTCATCCGGGAGAGCCGCTTCCTCGACCTCGAGTCCGGCCGGCACCTCAGCGAGAAGCAGATCCTGCCGGCGTTCCTGGCGAAGCGGACCGAGCCGAAGCGGAGCTTCGCCGGCGAGGTGCTCGCCGGGGCGCGCGGGTCGACCTACCCGGGCTACCCGCCGCTCCGGGTCGACTTCACCGATCTCGGCGACAAGCGCCCCCTCGATACGGGCGCCCTCGAGGCGATCCTCGCGCGGGCGCTGCCCGACGCCTCCGCCGCGCTCGCGGCGCTGCAGGAGCACAGGAAGGACGTCTTCGCGCCCGATCTCGCGCCCGTCGCGGTGCGCGTCGACACGCTCTTCGCGCGGGGCGCGCGGCTCTCGGCGGTGGACGACAAGGGGCAGGCCGTCCACCTGCCGGACGACGCGGCGCTCGAGGAGCGGCTCGCCGGCGCGCTGCGCGACGCGCGGCTCCGGGCGCTGCTCGGCGACGTCGGGATCGACGCCGCGCTGCCCACGCTGTGGCCGCTCGCCGCGGTGGTCGAGGGCCCGCTCGGCCTCGAGCTGCGCGCGATCTCCGATCAGGGCGCCGACCAGGGCGCGGCGGCGCGGCGCGGCCCGCTCGAGGGCACCGCGTGGAACGCCGCGGCCCGGGAGGCGGGCGCCTCGCCCGCGGCCATCGCGCTCGGCGAGGTGCGCGAGGAGCTCGCCGAGGCGCTCGTCACGGGCCTCACCGGGCTCAGCGCGCGCGGGATCGACCCGCTCGCCGAGCGGCTCCGCGATCTCCGCCTCGAGAAGCAGGCCGCGCTGCTCCAGGGCCTCCTGCAGCGGCCCGACCCGGCGGATCGGCTGGACGACTTCATCAAGCTCTACCAGGTGCTCGAGGTGGCGCTCGTCCGCCTGGCCGGCGCGACGTCCGTCGACCGCGCCGGGGCCGAGCGCGCGCCGGCGTACGAGAGCGTCCTCGTCGCGCGCCCCGCCGAGGCGCTCACGCCCGAGGAGGTGACGGCGCGCCGCGCGACGGGCGCGATGAGCCGCTACGTCGCGGCGGTCCACCACGCCCGCTACTACGCGTCGCTGCCCGCGGGCGAGCTCGCCGAGCGGCTGTTCCCGATCTGGGCGGACGGGACCGCGGCGCCGACGCTCGCGCGGCGGTTCGCGCCGCTCGGCGCCGAGGCGATCCGCGCCGCGGAGCGGGCGCTCACGGTCAAGGCGGGCCGCATGGCGCGGCTGACGGCGGTGCGGGTGCTGCAGGCGGTCGCCCAGCACGGCGGGCCGCCCCGCGCCGAGGCCGCGGCGATGCTGGGGCGGGTCGCGGAGCACGCGAAGGACGCGGGCCTCCGGGCGCTCGCCCGCGACGCGCTGGACGCGCTGGAGGCCGCCGGCCCGGGCGCCGCCGCGGTGCGCGAGCGCCGGGCCGCCCGGATGGCGCGGGTGCAGGAGCTCGCCCGGGCGCTCGGCGCGGCGCCGACCCAGGAGGAGCGGGGCGAGGCGCTCAAGGCGCTCGCGGAGCTCGGCGATCTCGCCGCGCTGCCGGCGCTCCGCCGGGCCTTCCACGCGGACGCGGCCCGCGGGGTGCGCGAGGAGGCCGCGTACGCGCTCGCGCAGCTCGGGGACGTCGAGATGGTCGAGACGTTCGTGCGGATGCTCGCGGGCCGGGGCGAGGACGAGCGGGAGGCGAAGATCGCCGCGTACGCGCTCGGGTACCTGGGCGACGTCCGCGGCCTGAACGAGCTCCTGTCGGCGTGGGCCGCGGGGTACAAGCCTGGCGTCGTGGCGGACGCGCTCCGCGCGTTCGGCGCGGCGGCGCTCGCGCCGCTCGTCGACCTCCTCGAGGCGCGGCCGGAGCTCGCGAAGCGGGCGACGGCGCTCGACGCGCTGAAGCGGATGGAGGACACCGCGGTGTCGGCCTGCCTGCTCGATCGGATCGCGACGCGACGGGGCGAGCCCGACTTCGCGGCGAGGGCGCAGCTCTACCTGAAGCTCGCGGACGCGCACCCGCACGGCAAGCGCGAGGTGGCGGCCGCGATCGCGGCGGCGCGACGGCGCGGGGGGCAAGGACGCGCAGGCGGCCCGGAAGGCGGCGGAGCGGGCGCTCGGCGTCGTCAAGCGCCGCGGCTAGCCCCAGACGCTCCCGGACGATCGTTCTCTATCAGATCAGAACACGCTCCCGGTTGTGCCCCTTCGCACGACGGCATCGTCAGCGTGCGGACCCGATCTTCGAAGAGAAAGGTTTGAACCACAGAGGCACAGCGGGCGCAGAGAAGAAGAAGAAGAAGAAGAGAGGCAAGAGTTCTTTTCTTTCTCTCTCCTCTGTGTCCTCTGTGTCGCTGTGGTTCAAATTCTCCCCCTCACGGACGGGGGACGATCTCGGCGACGCGGTGCTGGCGGGATCCCCGCGCGCTCCCGCGTCGCACGATGGGGAGAGCACCACGATATCGTCGGATCGTTCGATTCGATTCCATGGCGGAGCGCAGCGGTTGTGTCGAGTCCGCCGGACGGCGCGCACCGCACCTGGCGCGGAGGCCGGTCAGCTCGCGCGGGGTCGCTGTCGCCAGAGCGTCATCAGCACGCGGCCGACCTGGAAGACGCGGCCGACGCGGCCCTTGGGGCGGGGGTCGGCGGCGCGGAACGGCTCGGGGCGGTAGCTCGGGCCCGCGGGCGCCGGCTCGCGCGGGGCGCTCGCGCTGTCGGCGGCGGGGGCGGCGGCGACCGTCGCCGGCCCGAGGCGCCGGTCGAGGTGCACCTCCACGGCCTCGCCGACCAGGTTGCTCACGTCGCGGTCGTGCTCGATGCAGTGGAGCACCAGCCGGTCCGCGAGCGGATCGGGGAGGTAGACCGTGACCGCGCGCCGCGAGCGGCCGTCGGCGCCGACGAGCACCGGCGGGACGGCCGGCGGCTCCGGGGTGGTGGCGAGCGCCTGCGGCGGGGCCGGCGCGCTCGCGGGCTGCGGCGCCGCGGCCAGCTCGGCGCCCGGCTGCGCCTCGGGCGCCTGCTGCGCCTCGGGCGCCTGCTGCGCTGCCGGCGTCTGCTGCGCCTCCGGGGCCTGCTGCGCTGCCGGCGCCTGCTGCGCTGCCGGCGCCTGCTGCGCTGCCGGCGTCTGCTGCGCTGCCGGCGTCTGCTGCGCCTCCGGGGCCTGCCCCTGCTTCGCCTGGGCCGGCGGCCTGGCGTCCTGGGCCCGCCTGTCGGCAGCGGCCTTCGACCGGGAGCCGGCGGGCCTCGATGCTTTGGTGTCGTGCTCCGCCGCGCCGTCCGTGCCGCCCGCGACGAACGCGTCGACCTTCTCAGGCGACGGCGGCTTTCTGAGCGAGACCGCGACCTGCTTTTTCGCCATGGTGAAGCTTCTCCAGTTCCTCGAGGAGATGGGTGATCTCTTTGGCAGCGGCGTCCCGCGGCGCGTAGTTCGTGACGCCCTGCCCGCAGGCGAGGGCTTCCTGGTAGGCGATGCGGTAGCCGAGCTCGGTGGAGAGCACCGGCAGCCCCGAGGTCTCGAGCACCCCGCGCGCCGACTTGCCGAGCGCCGTGCGGCCCTGCTTGCGCGTGATGAGGATGCAGCCCTTGAGCGCGCTCCGCAGGGTGGCCGCCTCGCGGAACACCTCGAGCGCGGCGGTCAGCGCCCAGGCGTCCGCGGCCGTGGGCCCGCAGGGGTAGATGGCGACGTCGGCGATCATCAGCGCCGACCGGGCGATCTCGCCGTGGCGCGGCGGGCAGTCGATGACGGTGAGGTCGTACGCGGCGGCGACCTCCGGAAGCTGCCCCGGCTTGTGCATCGAGGCGCCCATGGCCATGACGGTCGGCGTCTCGTGCCCCGCCTCGGAGGCCACGTCGCCCCACGTGCGGACCGTCCCCTGGGGGTCGGCGTCGACCAGCAGCACCCGCCGGCCCTTCGCCAGCGCGGCCACGGCGAGGCTGACGGCCGTGGTGCTCTTGCCGATCCCGCCCTTCTGTCCGGTGAGCGCGATGATCATAATACCCACCCCCTAGCAGAACCTGCGTCGCGCAGTCCACTTTCTTGCAATCGCCCACACCGCATCTGGCCGCTCCCGCGCGCGCGGCGGCCGCGGCGCGGGGGCAGGGAAATCCGTACGTGGCCGTGAACAGCGTCGCTGGCCGCGGTCCTGTCGACAGGCTGGGTGGCACCTCACCTATCGGGCTCATCCCTTGTCCTTCCGGGCTGGTGGCTCGCCCGCGCCCCTCGACAGCGCCGTCCGTCCCACGTTACGCTGAGAAAGGACGGCATCCGTCCCGAGTTACCTCGAGAACGCACGATGACGAGCACGGCTCCCGTTCCCGGCTCCCAGGAGTTTCCTGAGAGCGCCATGAAGGCTGTCCGCGGCGCGCCCTTTGCGGTGATCGAGTGCGCGGGAAACCTCGACGATCTCGTGGTCGCCGGGTGGAACGCCGGCGCTGAACACATCTTTGGCTACACCAGCGCCGAGGCGGTGGGTCGTCCCCTGACGGACACGATCTTGAGCGGGCCCGACGGCGAGGCCTGGCGGCGCGCGCTCGGGCAGGAGGGCGCCGCCCCGCTCCGCTGCACCCATACGAGCAAGGACGGTCGCACCGTGGTGTGCGAGTGGCACCATGCGCCGGTGCTCGACGACGCCGGCGGGCCGACGCGGCTGCTCTGCTTCGGGCACGACGTCACGGAGCTGGTGACGGCCGTGGAGGCGCTGAGGCAGCGCGACGTCGTCCTCCGGGCGATCCTCGGCACGCTGGAGACGGCGGTGACCCGGATGGATCGGGACGGCTATACCGTCTTTCACGAGGGCAAGCTGCTCGATGCGCTCGGCATGAAGCAGGGCCAGTTCATCGGAATGAACGTGTTCGATCCTCCTCCTGCGCCGATGGACATGGAGCCGCTGCGCCGAGGGGTCCGAGGCGAGTCGATGCGCGCCCGCGTGGAGGTGTTCGGGACGATCTGGGAGACGTGGGTGATCCCGCTGCGTGACGCGCGGGGGGAGCCGGACGGCGCGGTGAGCGTGGTGCTCGACGCGACGGAGGCGAAGGTCCGGGAAGACGAGCTGAGGTCGCGGATCGAGCTCATCGAGCGCCAGCAGGAGGTGATCCGCAGCCTGTCGGCGCCGATCATCGAGGTCTGGGACGGCGTGCTGACGCTGCCGATGGTGGGGGTGGTCGACAGCCAGCGGGCCGCCGAGGTGATGGACAGCCTGCTGGCGGCCATCGTGGACAAGCAGGCTCGGTTCGCGATCCTGGACCTCACGGGCGTCGAGCTGGTCGACACGAAGACGGCGAGTTACCTCATCGAGCTGGTCCGCGCGATCCGGCTCCTGGGCGCGGAGGGGGTCATCACGGGGATCCGGCCGAACGTGGCGCAGACGATGGTGGCGCTGGGGCTGGATCTGTCGGGGATCGCGACGAGGGGGAACCTGCGGGCGGGTCTCAGGCTGTGCATCCAGCGCCTCTCGGCGGGCGGGGCGGCGAACGGCGCGCCGGCGGGCGGCGCGCCCGCGCCGGCGGGCGGCGGGCGGCGCTGAGCCGAGGAGAGGCGACCGCGAGGGCGCAACGAACGCACGGGAGAGGGAACTCACCTTTCTATCCTGAGGGATCCCCTTGTTCTTCGCGGAGCCGGGAATCCATCGCCCGGCGGGTGGTTGATGCGGCAGTACGGGAAGGGCTAGCGCTTCAATGGGGCCGCCGCCTTTCAGCGGCGGAGAGAAATCAGGCGACAGCGTACAGGGTACGGGAAGGGCTAGCGCTTCAATGGGGCCGCCGCCTTTCAGCGGCGGAGAGGAGCAGATCCGCGCCGCCCTCCCGGGTGCCTGCGTGCTTCAATGGGGCCGCCGCCTTTCAGCGGCGGAGAGCGGCAACGGGATCGATTACTACGCGTGCACGGCACGGCTTCAATGGGGCCGCCGCCTTTCAGCCGCGGAGAGGCTGCCACCGCGGCTCGCGTCCGGGCTCGCGGCCGACAGCGCTTCAATGGGGCCGCCGCCTTTCAGCGGCGGAGAGCCTTTGAGCCGCTGGGCTGGCGACGATGCCGAGGTCGAGCTTCAATGGGGCCGCCGCCTTTCAGCGGCGGAGAGAGCGCGTCAATGTGACGCGCATGGTGGCGGTCAAGTAGCTTCAATGGGGCCGCCGCCTTTCAGCGGCGGAGAGGAGCGGGGCGCGATGCGGGCGCGTCGGGATCTGGCCCGCTTCAATGGGGCCGCCGCCTTTCAGCGGCGGAGAGCTCGCGACCATGGGCGACGCCTCGCTCGATGCGCTCGCTTCAATGGGGCCGCCGCCTTTCAGCGGCGGAGAGGTGCACCTCGAGACGTTCATGAAGAAGACCCGGGAGCTTCAATGGGGCCGCCGCCTTTCAGCGGCGGAGAGGAGAGCTCTCCCACGTCACCATCGACGGGCGACCACGGCTTCAATGGGGCCGCCGCCTTTCAGCGGCGGAGAGAGGGGTTCGACGGCGGCGAGCTCGGCCTGTCGTTGGCGCTTCAATGGGGCCGCCGCCTTTCAGCGGCGGAGAGACGGTCGTTTCATCGCCAAGAAATGGGCACGAACGGGTCGCTTCAATGGGGCCGCCGCCTTTCAGCGGCGGAGAGCTCGATCGACGCGGCCGACCTCCCGGAGGAGAGCTGGCTTCAATGGGGCCGCCGCCTTTCAGCGGCGGAGAGCCGCGGAAAGGTGTAACGATGAACATCCAGGACTGGCTTCAATGGGGCCGCCGCCTTTCAGCGGCGGAGAGCATGCACAGGACGGATCGCTCCGCAAGATGGATCGTAGCTTCAATGGGGCCGCCGCCTTTCAGCGGCGGAGAGGGCGCATGGGAGGCGCTGCTCAACACGTGCCTCGTGCTCGGCTTCAATGGGGCCGCCGCCTTTCAGCGGCGGAGAGCTCGTGGGGCGGGCCCGCGGTCGCGCTTCGCATCGTGGGCTTCAATGGGGCCGCCGCCTTTCAGCGGCGGAGAGTTCAGCGCTGCCTGCGCATCCAGCGCGGCAGTGACGCGCTTCAATGGGGCCGCCGCCTTTCAGCGGCGGAGAGTTCGGGGCGCGGTCCGCGGAGCGAGACCAGATCGCTGCGCTTCAATGGGGCCGCCGCCTTTCAGCGGCGGAGAGCAACGGGATCGCGGTACACGTCGCCTCGCACTGGCACGAGGCTTCAATGGGGCCGCCGCCTTTCAGCGGCGGAGAGCCCGAGCTCGCGCTCCAGCCGGGAGAGCGTGTGGTCGCTTCAATGGGGCCGCCGCCTTTCAGCGGCGGAGAGGACCTGGGCGAGGCGCTCTCCGGCCTCAGCGACAAGATGCTTCAATGGGGCCGCCGCCTTTCAGCGGCGGAGAGTTCCCGTGCAACGTCTACCCGGACGAGAACCGGGAGCTGCTTCAATGGGGCCGGCGCCTTTCAGCGGCGGAGAGGCACTGGCCGAGCGACGGATCGACCGCGTAGTGCCGCTTCAATGGGGCCGCCGCCTTTCAGCGGCGGAGAGCCTAGGGTCCTCGCGTGCGAGGGTCCTAGGCGTCGAGCTTCAATGGGGCCGCCGCCTTTCAGCGGCGGAGAGGACCGGCTTGTGGTGGGGCAGCGCGGCGGCGTCGAGGCGCTTCAATGGGGCCGCCGCCTTTCAGCGGCGGAGAGCGACCCTCATGTTGAGGACCGCCGTGCCACCCTGCGCTTCAATGGGGCCGCCGCCTTTCAGCGGCGGAGAGCAGAAGGCGCGCGCGAAGGCTCGATATGCCGCCGAGATGCTTCAATGGGGCCGCCGCCTTTCAGCGGCGGAGAGCTCCGCAGCTCCCCGGAGCGACGCATCAATGGGCGGCTTCAATGGGGCCGCCGCCTTTCAGCGGCGGAGAGTGATCCAGGGCCCTCCCGATGACGCTATCCCCGCCCTTGCTTCAATGGGGCCGCCGCCTTTCAGCGGCGGAGAGGCTGTTTTTGGGTGGTAGGCGGGTGGGGACCGTGCGGCTTCAATGGGGCCGCCGCCTTTCAGCGGCGGAGAGACGGTGTTCCGGTCGCTCACCTTCACGGGGATACCCATGCTTCAATGGGGCCGCCGCCTTTCAGCGGCGGAGAGCGCCGATGAGCAAGACGCTGGACATGGTGGCGACGCTGCTTCAATGGGGCCGCCGCCTTTCAGCGGCGGAGAGTCGCCAACCGGGCCCCCATCTACGCCGACGAGTTCACGCTTCAATGGGGCCGCCGCCTTTCAGCGGCGGAGAGCACCGGACCGACAGGATGCCGATGCCCCTGTCCGCGCTTCAATGGGGCCGCCGCCTTTCAGCGGCGGAGAGAAACGCAGGGGATGCACTACCCCGCGAACAACCCTGAGCTTCAATGGGGCCGCCGCCTTTCAGCGGCGGAGAGACGTGCAGGCGCTTGAGGGGTACATCGTCACGGCGAGCTTCAATGGGGCCGCCGCCTTTCAGCGGCGGAGAGGGCCTTCGTCATGAGCCGATCGGCTGGGAGATGGAGCTTCAATGGGGCCGCCGCCTTTCAGCGGCGGAGAGGCGGCAGGTTGCGTAGCGGTCTGCCGTCGCGCACTACGGGGCTTCAATGGGGCCGCCGCCTTTCAGCGGCGGAGAGCTGCAAGGCGGAGAGGGTCGAGTTCGAAGTGAGCGAGCTTCAATGGGGCCGCCGCCTTTCAGCGGCGGAGAGCTGGATCGATGCGCAACTGACCCGCCTGCGCGAGGGGGCTTCAATGGGGCCGCCGCCTTTCAGCGGCGGAGAGTCCTGGGCAGCGCGCAGCACCTCGACGAAGGCCAGGGCTTCAATGGGGCCGCCGCCTTTCAGCGGCGGAGAGGTCAAGCAGCACGACCAGGTGATCACCAACACCAGGCTTCAATGGGGCCGCCGCCTTTCAGCGGCGGAGAGTGCGGTTCCGCACGGACTACGCCGCGCGACGGGAGTACGGCTTCAATGGGGCCGCCGCCTTTCAGCGGCGGAGAGGCTCGCGCGAGACGCCCGCCGACGTCCTAGCGCTCATGCTTCAATGGGGCCGCCGCCTTTCAGCGGCGGAGAGGGCGGCGTAGTCGGTGTCTCCAACCTCGTGAGGATCGCTTCAATGGGGCCGCCGCCTTTCAGCGGCGGAGAGGACGGGTGGGTCGACAGGCTGACCGCCGACCTGGCGCTTCAATGGGGCCGCCGCCTTTCAGCGGCGGAGAGAACCCCTTCCTGGAGACGACACGATGCCGAACGACCCGCTTCAATGGGGCCGCCGCCTTTCAGCGGCGGAGAGTTCCGGCATCTCGGAGCCAGCGGAGAAGACGCGGCGGGCTTCAATGGGGCCGCCGCCTTTCAGCGGCGGAGAGCCGTCTGGGTCACGATCTGCCCGACGAAGGCGATCATGCTTCAATGGGGCCGCCGCCTTTCAGCGGCGGAGAGCAGGCGCCCGCGCCCGCGACGTCTACGGGAATCCCGGCTTCAATGGGGCCGCCGCCTTTCAGCGGCGGAGAGCCGCGGCGCGCTCGCCCCGGCGTCAGCTCGGCGCGTCGCTTCAATGGGGCCGCCGCCTTTCAGCGGCGGAGAGGTCGAAGATAAACAGGTTCGATTCTTGGATTGGGGTGACAAATGCTTCAATGGGGCCGCCGCCTTTCAGCGGCGGAGAGAGAGGCCAGCTCCCGCCGCACCTCGGCGTCGTACGCCTCGGGGCTTCAATGGGGCCGCCGCCTTTCAGCGGCGGAGAGACGTTCTATGTGCTGACGCCGGCGGGCGAGGAACTGGCTTCAATGGGGCCGCCGCCTTTCAGCGGCGGAGAGTTCGCGCGGCTCTACGCGGACTCGCGCACCGGCATCACGCTTCAATGGGGCCGCCGCCTTTCAGCGGCGGAGAGTCGATATCGTCGACGTCTCCGACAATCGACGAGAAGCTTCAATGGGGCCGCCGCCTTTCAGCGGCGGAGAGGCCGGTGCTCCGCGAGATCCTCTACCTCGCTCCACGGCTTCAATGGGGCCGCCGCCTTTCAGCGGCGGAGAGTTCCAGCGCTTGGCGCCGTGCACAGCCCGCTCGATTCGCTTCAATGGGGCCGCCGCCTTTCAGCGGCGGAGAGCGACACGCTGGAAGTCGGCAGCTACCCGGACGGGATCGCTTCAATGGGGCCGCCGCCTTTCAGCGGCGGAGAGCGAGCAGGCGCAAGCCGAGGTCGCTGCCGCACAGCGCCATGCTTCAATGGGGCCGCCGCCTTTCAGCGGCGGAGAGCCGCCCAGGAGATCGGATCCGATGGGTTCATGCCAAACGCTTCAATGGGGCCGCCGCCTTTCAGCGGCGGAGAGATGTGGAGGCAGAACCACTGGATCTGGTGGTTCGCCACGCTTCAATGGGGCCGCCGCCTTTCAGCGGCGGAGAGTGTCGGTCGCCAGCAGCACGCGCACGCTCCCCGCCGGCTTCAATGGGGCCGCCGCCTTTCAGCGGCGGAGAGAAAGAAGGTCGTGCCGCGGGTGACGACGGAGCCTGGGCTTCAATGGGGCCGCCGCCTTTCAGCGGCGGAGAGCATTGTTCGCCGCAATGACTAGTCGTGTGGCTCCTAGCTTCAATGGGGCCGCCGCCTTTCAGCGGCGGAGAGAGGTCTCGCAGCTTACGAGACTTTTCGCGCACTTACAACCCGGTTTGCGAGAGGTTCCCGTTCCACCCCCCGCTCCGGGGGTCGGAGGCGCCCCGCGGGCCCCCGTATCCTCTCGAAATCCTCCATCATTTCAAACATCTACCGGCCTTGCGAGCGCCCCCCGGGTTTTTGGCGTCACTCCACCGCTCGCAGCCGGTCCGCCCTCCTCCTTACTACCATGCCCACCCCCTCCCTCGCCCAGCCCCTTCCGTTCTCCTCCGGCGCTGTGCCTCCATCTCCCCCTCCCCTCCGCCGCCGCTCGCCCTGCCGCCTCCGTCCCCTGATCCCCCACCTCGCCCGGGTTCGTCCCCCGGCTCACGCCGTCCTGTCCGTCCGCTGCCTCGTCCTCCCCCCACTTCACCCTCCCCCACCTCACCGGATGTGCTCATCCCCCTCGGGGCTCCCACCTTCCGGGCCGGGGCCGGAGCCCGCCGGCCAGGGGGATCCGCTCTTCATCATCCCTGGCACCCCTGGCCCCTCCCGCCCCCCCGCACGGTCGCGCTGGCGCTCCCCTCCCGCGATCCCGTCCGCGGCGTCGCCGCATCCCGGGATCGCTCTCCGAGCGCGGGGTCGACCCTCCCACCCTGGGACGTGCTCACCCGGCGGACAGGACGGCGCTGGCGCTGTTCCGTTCTGCTCCCGGTCTGCTCCCCGCCTACCGGAGCCTACCGGAGGGCCTGCCGAGGTCACGTCGAGCCCCGTCCTCCAGCAGAGGTCGAGCAGAGGTCGAGCGGAGTCCGGGCGGGGGGCGGGCGCGCGACCGACCCCAGGACCTCGCACGACTCGCACGAGAAGGGTCGCCGCAGCGCCCGTGCTGCGCGCACGGCTATCCGGCGGCGCGGTCGCGCCGAGGGGGGCGCCTGATCCAGCGCGTCTCCCCTCGCTCGGCTCGGCGTCCTTCTTACCGCGGTGGCGGCCGCCAGCGCCCCAGCTCGGCGGAGCGACGCCGGGGCGGAGAAGCGACTTCCCGTCGCATCGCCTCGGCGTTCCTCAGGCGCCACTCCCCTCGCCTCGCCTATTACCCACGCTCCACACGAATCGCCTCGAATTGCGCAGCAGCGGCAACAGCAGCAGCAACGCGACATGCCCACTCGCCCCATCGATTACAGCACGAGATCGCCGCCACCCACGCAACACCGCTCCGGCGCACGCCGAGCGCCTGCCATCGCGCCTCCGGCCCTCGAAAATCCAGCCCACGAAACACCACAATGGCCTTGCCGCACCGCGGGCAAAATCCCATGCTCGCCCTCGAGTCGATGCGCAGCAGATTCGACGCCTTCGGCAAGAACGTCTTGCGCGATACCCTCACCCGCGTCGGCGCCGTCGACACCGAGGTCGAGGTCATCGCCGCTTCCCAGACCATCGACGTCTGGTACGTGCCCGACCCGACCCGCGCGACCGCGCGCGCCGAGCTCGGCTTGCTCGGCGAGCTCGCGGCCGATCCATGCCAGTTCGAGCCGTTCCACGACACCCCGGGTCCGGGCGAGCTGCGCGGCTGCGTGCGCAAGCAGCTCCACTGGCATCATGAGCTCGCGCGCCGCGCCGGCGGCGAGGTGCCGTTCCCGCGGCTGTGCGTCCTGAGCAGCGGCCGGCCCGCGACCGTGCTCGACGCGTTCCGCTTCGAGCCCGAGCCCGGCCGCGCCGGCCTCTACCGCGCCGCGCCGGGCTGGCGCGTCGATGTCGTCGTCATCGCCGAGCTGCCGCGCACGCGCGAGACGCTGCTCCTGCGGCTGCTCGGCGCGCGCGCCGTGCTCCGCCACGCCGTCCAGGACCTCGTCGCCCTGCCCGAGGACGCCTGGGAGAGGAGCATCGCCCTGCCCTGGCTGGTACGATTGCGCTTCATGAGCCAGCAGGACCCCTCGGCGCGGACGGCGGAGCAGGTTGAAGAGGAGGAGATCATGGCGGAAGTCCACGAATGGTTCGAGCAGCTCAAGCAATCGATCCGGAGGGAGGGGCTCAAGGAAGGGCTCGCGGAGGGGCTCAAGGAAGGGCTCGCGGAGGGGCTCAAGGAGGGGCAGATCCGGGCCCTGGCCAGGCAGTTCGAGAAGAAGCTCGGCCGGCCGCTCTCCGGCGCCGAGCGATCCGTGCTGGCCGAGCGGTTCGACCGGCTCGGCCTGGATCGCCTCGACGATGTCCGTCTGGAGCTCTCCGCCGACGCGCTCGCCGCGTGGCTTGCCGAACCGACAGCGCGCTGAACGTGGATTGCGCGCTGACGATGCCGGTCCGAGGCGTGAGAAGTCCGTCGCCGGAAACGGAATGCATCAAACGAAAGGCCCGGCGTGGCGACCCATCCGGATTGCTATGACCCCATGAAGGCACACGAATGAGCCAGCAGGACCCCTCGGCACGAACGGCGGAGCAGGTTGAAGAAGAGCAGGTTGAAGAAGAGGAGATCATGGCGGAAATCCACGAGTGGTTCGAGCAGTTCAAGCAGTCGATCCGGAAGGAGGCGCTGCAGGAAGGGTTCAAGGAAGGGCTTGAGAAGGGGCTCAAGGAGGGGCAGATCCGGCCCCTGGCCAGGCAGTTCGAGAAGAAGCTCGGCCGGCCGCTCTCCGAGGCCGAGCAGTTCGTGCTGGTCGAGCGGTTCGACCGGCTCGGCCTGAATCGCCTCGACGATGTCCGTCTGGAGCTCTCCGCCGACGCGCTCGCCGCGTGGCTCGCCGAGCCGGCGGCGCACTGAACATGGATTGCGCGCCCACGATGCCGGTTCGAGGCGTGAGAAATCCGGTGCCAGAACGGAATGCGTCCAACGAAAGGCCCGGCCTGGCGACCCGTCCGGATTGCTATGACCCCATGAAGGCACACGCCGAGCCCCTCCGAGGTCGGCGTCTCACGCTCCCCCTCGCCCTTCGGCGACTGGACGGCGTTCGGGGTCGACGTGGACTCACCCCGGTCGCCGGCCGCAGCTTCCGACCCGCCGCGACACTCAACTTTGTATAATGAACTACATAAATGTGCTGCCCAGGAGACATTTGTGTATGCCGCACTACATAAATATCCTCCGCGGGAGACATTTGTGTATAACAAACTACATAAATGTGCTGCCCGGGAGACATTTGTGTATGACGGCCTACTTTAACCCCCGGTCTCGTTCGCCGGTGCCGCCTGGTTTGTATAAATGATCACACGAATGTCCTGCCCGGGAGCCATTCGCGTGTTGTGGACCACAACAACTTCCGGCTTCGTTCACCGAGCTGCCTGATTTTCTGCCTCCGGGGGTACCCGCGCCGCCACGCTTGCATGAGCTCTTCCTTCCGGGAGTCGCCGCGGAGGCCTCCGCGAGCGCCGGCCGGCTCCCGGAGGTCGCCTGGAGGGCGAACCCGCGAACGAGGGCCAGCTCCCGCGGGGAAGTTCGCGTTTGCGTCGGCAATCCACGCCCCCTAAGGAACCGCGGGCAGGCGCCGCCGCGCGACGCCGGGAGACGCCGATCGTGACCATCCAGCCTCGCCGCAGCATGAACGTGGACCAGCGCGCCGCGAGCCCTCTCCCCGCCGCGAGCCCTCTCCCCGCCGCGAGCCCTCTCCCCGCCGCGAGCCCTCTCCCCGCCGCGGGCCCTCGCCCCGCCGCGCGCCCCCGCCTCGCCGCGCCCCCCCGCCTCGCCGCGCCCCCTCGCCCCGCCGCGCCCCCCCGCCTCGCCGCGCCCCCTCGCTCCGCCGCGGGCTCCCGCCTCGCCGCGCCCCCCCGCCTCGCCGCGCTGGCGCTCGCCGCCGCGCTCGCCGCCCCCGCGTGCGCCCCCCCGCGCGCCGAGGCGCCCGCGCAGCCCGGCGGGGGGCTCGCCGCGACGTTCGCCAGGGCGATGGAGGCCGAGGCCGCGCGCTCCGCCGCGGCGGCGCCGTACCTCGACGCCATCGACCAGGCCGTCGAGGCGCCGCGCGCCGACGGCGCGCTCGCCGCCGTCCTCGCGTCCACCGACGCCCTCGTCTTCGGCGCCGGCACCGCGAGCGGCCCCGATCCCGCCGCCTCGGCCATCGCGTTCCGCTCGCGCGAGGCGCTCCCCGAGATCGCCCGCCGCCTCCAGCGCGCCTGGGCGCTCGCGGACGCCAGGGGCCGCGGCGCGACGGAGATGCCGTTCCTCCGCGGCGCGCTCGCGAGCGCGCTCCACCGCATCGCCCTCCACGTCGGCGACGAGACCGCGGCCGTGACCTGGAGCGCGCGCCGCGGCTGCGCGGGCGAGGCCGCCCTCATCGGCCCGCTCGACGGGCCGCCGCTCCACGGCCTCGCCCGGCCCTCGCCCGTGAGCTCCGCGCCCGGCGCGCCGCTCGCGCGCTCCTACCCCGGGATCGCGCCGTTCGCGAGGAGCGTCTCGCCCGTCGTCGTGCGCGCCAACGCGTGCGCGATCGACGTCGACGCGGTGAGCGCGCTCCAGGGCACGCGCGCCGTGGTCGTCGACCTCCACAACCCGATCGCCCAGCGGGTGAGCCTCGCGCTCGCCTCCTCGTCCGCCGCCGAGCTCGAGATCGGCGGCGTGCCCGCCATCCACCGCAGCTACGCCGCGGGCGGCGACGAGGTCACCCGGCTCGCGACCGTCGAGGCCCAGCCGGGCACGCTGCGCGTCGTCGTCCGCGTGGCGCAGAAGGGCGACGGCGGCACCATCGAGCTCGACGCGTGGGGCGAGGACGGCCTGCCGCTCCGCGCCCGCGCACCGCGCCCCGGCGCCGCGGCGGCCGCGGCGGCGTCGCGGCCCACCCCGGTCGCGCTCGCCCCCGCGAGGCGCGCCGGCCCCGCGGAGCTCGATCTCGCCGCCGCGGCGCTGCTCGCGCTCGGCGACGCGCGCGCGGCCGAGCACCTCCTCGATCCGGCCGGCGACGGCCTCCTCGCCGACGCCGCACCGCGCTCGCCGCCCTCGCCGCTGCGCGCCCTGCTCTACGCGCGCGCGATCCGCCGCGTCGGCGATCTGCCCGAGCCCCAGGTCGCCGAGCGCACCCGGGCGGCCCTCGGCCGCGTGCTCGCCGCGTGGCCCCGGTCGTGGGAGGCGCGCCTCTACCTCGCCGAGCTCGCCGAGCGCCGCGGTGGCCCCGGCCAGGGCACGATGGACGCCCTCCGCGAGCTCGGGCTCCACGTCGCGCCCCCCGGGCCGTCCGGCCTCTCGGCGCCCGCCGTCCCCGACGCCGACCGGATGGTCCTCGCCCAGCTCGCCGCGATCGCGCGCCGCGCCGGCGTCACCGACGTCGCCGAGGCCGCGTACGCGAAGCTCGCCGCGGCCGCGCCGGGCTCGGCCCTGCTCGCCAGCGTCGACGACCGGATCCACGGCCGCGCCGGGGCCGACGCCGTGAAGGCCGCCTGCCACGGCGGCCTCGATCGGTCGGGCTTCGCCTGCCTCGTCGCCCTCCAGAACACGGGCGACCACCCCGCCGTCCTCGCCGAGATCCAGCGGCTCCGCCGGCTCCGCCGCGCGCCGCACGCCCTGCGCGACGTGGAGCTCGGCGAGCGCGTCGCCCGCGGCGACCTGCGCGGCGCGCTCGCCGTCTACGACGCCATGGCGCCGGGCGAGCGCGTCCTGCTCGAGGCGCTCGGCCTCGCCGCCGGCCGCGGCAACGCCCGCGCCGTGCGCGGCCGCCTCGCCCGCGACCGCGCCGCCGCCCACGACGCCCCCACCGGCATCGCCCCGATCGCCCGCGCCCTCGGCCTCACGCCCGATCCGGCGCCGCGGCTCGAGGCCGAGGGGCGAAAGCTCGTGCTGGAGGACCAGGCGAAGGCGTTCCTCCCCGGCGCCGCCACCGCGGTGCTCCGCCACGTCGAGCGGTTCGACATCGCGCACGACGGGCTCGTGTACTTCGTGACCTACGATCTCCGCCGCGTCTCCGGCACCACCGACGTGGCCCAGGGGGCGGCCACCTACGGCCCGCTCATCGAGGGCCGCGCCGTGACGCGCCTGTTGCGCCGCCGCATCCACAAGCGCGACGGCCGCGTCCTCGCGCCCGACGCCGCGGCGAACGCCGCCCAGGAGCACAGCGATCTCTCGCAGCTCGAGCAGGGCGACTACGTCGAGCAGATCACCGAGGGGTACGCGCTGCCGGGCGACAGCGGCCAGCTCGTCATCGACACGTGGGACCTGCTCCCCGAGCGCACGAGCGTCCGCGAGGCCGAGATCGAGGTGCGCCGCCCGTCGTCGCTGCCGCTCGCGATCTGGTCGCACCCGCTGCTCGGCGAGGCGGAGCAGCGCGCCGAGGGCGCCTCCACGGTGAGCGTCTTCCGGCTCGAGGACCAGCCGCCGCGGCGCATGGAGGACGGCGTGCCCCGGCTGGAGATGGCCGTGGGCGTCAGCCTGGGCACGCTGACCTGGGACCACGTGGCCGCGGCCATCGACGAGAACATCCGCTCGCTCGACGACCGCGATCCGTTCATGGCCCGCTGGGCGAAGGAGGCGGCGGGGGCCGAGCGCGCCCCGGGCCCCGCCCTCCTCGAGCGCGTCGTCGCGGCCGCGGGCAAGGCGGTGAGGCTCGCCGGCGGCGCCGACCTCTCGGACCTCGCGGCGCTCTTCAACGCCGGCCCGCAGCGCACGACCGCGCGCACGATGATCGAGCTCGGCCAGGGCAGCCGGTCGTGGGTCATCTACCGCGCGCTGCGCGAGCTCGGCGTCCGGGCCGACCTCGCCGTCGCCGAGACCGAGCCGTTCAGCGCGTCGGCGGACTTTCCGCCGCACGCGGGGCGCTTCCGCCACCCGCTCGTCATCGCCCGCCTGCCGGGCGGCGACGTGTGGATCGACGCCGACGTCGAGGGCCCGCCGCTGCCGCCCGGGCGCGTGAGCCCCGAGCTCCGCGGCCGCTCCGCCATGCTGCCGACCGGGGAGCTCGTCACGGTGCAGGGGACGAGCGGCGAGATGGGCGACGAGGTCGACCTCAGGCTCCGGGTCGACGCGCACGGCAACGCCTCGGGGACGCTGACGATCCTGCTGCACGGCCGCGCGGCGCAGGCGCTCTCGGAGGCGTTCGAGACCGTGGTCGGCACGGCGCGGCGCGACCTGCTCCGGGAGGTGGTGCTCGGCTGGCTCCCGTGGGCCGACGTCGAGGACGTCGTCGTCTCGTCGGCCGAGGGCGCGTGGGGGGTCACGCTCCGCGCGGCCGTGAGCCTCCACGGCTTCGCGCGGCCGGAGGGCAAGGACGGCGCGACGTGGACGCTGCCGGGCGTGGAGCCGGTGCACCTCGTGTTCCCGCGCGCGTTCACGAGCACGCTCGGCGCCACGTACGCGTCGCGCGGCGCCCGCACGAGCGCGCTCGCGATCGAGACCGCGCTCCAGTACCACGTGCGCCGCAGGATCGAGCTGCCGGAGGGCCACGTGGTCGTGCGCGCGCCCGAGGGCGTGCGCGTCGAGCACCCGATCCTCACGGCGTCGCGCAAGGGCACGTACGGCGGCGCGGCGGGCGGCAACACGAGCGGCGGCGCGGCGGGCGGCGGCGCGGCGGGCGGCGGCGCGGACGGGGCGGCCGGCAGGACGATCGAGGAGGATTTCACGCTGAGCTTGCCGACGGGGACGGTGGACGCCGACGATTACAAGGCGTTCGTCGAGCGGGTGCAGGCGGTCGACAGCGGCTTCATGGCGGGCATCCGGGTGGCGCGGCCGGCCGGGGCCGCGCCGGAGCCGGGTCGCGGGGCCGGGGCCACGGGGACGGCGGAGAAGAAGCCTTGAGCCTGGAGATCCGCGAGTCGGTCCCGCTGGCACCGCTCACGACGCTCGGCGTGGGCGGTCCGGCGCGCTTCTTCGCCGAGGCCGACGGCGAGGCCGCCGTGGCCGAGGCGTTCCGCCTCGCCGAGGCGCGCGGCGTGCCGCTGTTCGTGCTCGGCGGCGGCTCGAACCTGCTCGTCGCCGACCGCGGCGTCGACGCGCTCGTGCTGCGCGTGCGCACCCGCGGCATCGAGGTCGAGCGCGCGGGCCCGGCGCGAGCCGGGGCGCACGGGGGCGCGGCGGACCGCGCGCTCGTGCACGTCGGGGCGGGCGAGCGGTGGGACGACCTCGCCGCGCGCGCGGTCGAGGAGGGCTGGGCGGGCGTCGAGTGCCTGTCGGGCATCCCCGGCGACGTCGGCGCGACGCCGATCCAGAACGTGGGCGCCTACGGCCAGGAGGTCGCGGAGACCATCGCCGAGGTCCGGGCGATCGACCGCGCGACGGGCGCCGCGGCCGTCATCGCGGGCGCGGACTGCGGCTTCGGGTACCGCGACAGCCGGTTCAAGCGCGCGTGGCGCGGCCGGTACGTCATCACGCGCGTCACCTTCGCGCTGCGCCCCGGCGGCGCCGCGACGGTCCGCTACCCCGAGCTCGCGCGCGCGCTCGCGGCGCCCGCCGGCGGGCCGGCGCCGCCGCTCGACGAGGTGCGCCGCGCGATCCTCGCGCTCCGCCGCGGCAAGTCGATGGTGCTCGATCCGACGGACGAGAACGGCCGGAGCGCCGGGTCGTTCTTCATGAACCCGACGCTCGCCGCAGGGGACGCGGCGGCGGCGATCGCGCGCATCGAGGCCTCGGGCGTGCTCGCGCCCGGCGAGGCGATCCCGCGGTACCCGGCGGGCGCCGGCCGGGTGAAGCTCTCCGCCGCCTGGCTGATCGAGCGCGCCGGCTTCGCGAAGGGGACGCGCCACGGCGCCGCGGGCATCTCGACGCGCCACACGCTCGCGCTGGTGAACCGCGGCGGCGCCACCGCCGCCGAGCTCCTCGAGCTCGCGCGGCGCGTGCGGCGGGGCGTGCTCGATCGGTTCGGCGTGGCGCTGACGCCGGAGCCGGATCTCGTCGGCTTCGCGCCCGGCGAGACGGACGATCTCACGGGCGGGCGCGCGGCAGACCAGGGCGGCTGAGCGGCCGCGCCCGGGGAGCTGAACGGCCGCGCGCCCGGGGACGGCGCGCCCAGCGCAACGCGCGCCGGCGCCGCCGCTGCGCCCGCGACGCGCGCGCAGGCGCCCCAGGCGTCGCCGCTGCGCCCGCGGCGCGCGCGTCCGTTGCGCGCATTCCGGGCGCCGCGGCGAGCCTTGCGCGGCCGCGCCCCCTGCGCTTTGATGGCCGCTCGACCCTCCCGAGGTGGATCCTTCCATGGCGACCCTGGACGAGCTTCGCGCGCGCATCGACGGCATCGACGACCGGATCCTCGACCTGCTCGCCGAGCGGGCCGAGGTGGCCGTCGAGGTCGCGCACGCGAAGCGCGCGGCGAACGCGACGCGGTTCCACGACCCGGAGCGGGAGCGGCGCGTGCTCACGCGGCTCCAGGCCAGGGGCGCGGGCCGCTTCCCGCGCGACGCCATCCGGGTCGTCTTCCGCGAGGTGATGAGCGCCTGCCTGTCGCTCGAGGAGCCCATGAAGGTGGCCTTTCCGGGGACGGAGGGCGCCTTCGCGGAGGTCGCGGCGCGGCACCTGTTCGGGCTGGCGGCGGTGTACCGGGAGACGGGCACCATCGAGGGCGTCTTCGACGCGGTGCGCGCGGGGGAAGCGGCCTGCGGCGTGGTCCCGGTCGAGAGCTCGACCGAGGGCTCGGTGACGCTCACGGCGGACGCCCTGATCGAGAGCGATCTCCAGATCCGGCAGGAGCTCGTGCTCGACGTCGCCTACTGCCTGTTCAGCAAGGCGGCGGGGCTGAGCGGCGTCAGCCGGGTCCACGGGCACGCGCAGGCGCTCTCGCACTGCCGCCTCTGGCTCGCGAAGCACCTCCCCGGCGCGCAGATCGTCCAGACGGTCTCCGCCGCCGAGGCGGCGCGCGAGGCGCTCGCCGATCCCGCCGCCGCGGCGGTCGGCAACCGCGGCGCGGGCGAGCTCTACGGCCTGCCGCTGCTGCGCGAGCGCATCCACGACCGGCCCGAGAACGCGACCCGGTTCATCGTGATCGCGCCGGCCGACGCGCCGCCCACGGGCACGGACAAGACCTCGATCGTCTTCTCGGTGCAGGAGGAGCCCGGGGCGCTCCGCCGCGTGCTCGCGATCTTCGACGACGCGGCGATCAACCTGACGCGGATCGAGTCGCGGCCGAGCCGCCAGAAGCACTGGGATTACGTCTTCCTGGTCGATCTGGAGGGGCACCGGACCGAGGCGCGCGTGGGGGAGGCGATCGAGCGGCTGCGCGCCCGCTGCGAGATGGTGAAGGTGCTCGGCAGCTACCCGCGCTCGACCGGCGTGCGCTGAGGCCCAGGCGGTGGTGCGGCCCTTTGGGGGGCTCACCTCCGGGGCTTAATGCGCTCTCGCAGAAGCTCATTCCGAGCATCGCGCTGCAGGACCCCACGGGCGAGTGGGACGAGCTGCCGAGCCTGGTCGACTACTGGACGAAGCCGGATGTCGTCGCGGTGATCAAGGAGCGCCGGCAGAGCCTGCTCGTCGACATCGGCAACGAGGTGGCCAATCCGGCGTGGGAGGCAGGCTGCAAGGACGCGATCCCGCGGATGCGCGCGAACGGCGATTGCCAGGACGATGGACCATTCGACATCCGCCAGCGCGGAGCGCCGCGCCCCGGCGCCGCTCGCGCTCCGGGCGCGGCGGCGCGTCGAGCCGCCCCCGCCTCTCCCACGGTGACCGGCACCACCGAGACACGATGCGGTGAGCCGAGATCGGCAACACCGGGCATCATGCGGTGAGGCGGTGCGACACCCTGTGACTCAAGGCGCGATGTACCCCGAAAATTCGCCCTGATCGACCGGGCGTCGCGCCTGCCCCCTCGACGGACCTCGCGCGCGCAGGGTATGGGTGAAATCACCATGGGGGGTGCGAAGGCGACGAGAGACGAGCACCGGGCAACAGGCTACCTGCGCGCGATGCGCAAGGCGCCATTCGCCCTCATCGAGTGCGCCGGCGGCCTCGACGCGCTCGAGATCGTCGAGTGGAACGCGGCGGCCGAGCGGGCCTTCGGCTATTCCAGAGAGGAGGCCATCGGCAAACGCCTCGTCGAGCTCCTGGTGCGCGAGGCGGACCGGGCGGCCTTCCGGCGCGCCTGCGCCGACGAGAGCGGCGCGCCGCACGTCTTCACCATCGCGCGCAAGGACGGCAGCGCGGTCGAGTGCTCATGGGTTCACGAGCCCGTCCTCGACGAGGCGGGAGCGCCGGTGGGCCTGGTCTGCTTTGGCCAGCTCGTGACGGAGCGGGCACGGCCGTCGGCGGAGCGCGACGAGGCCGGGGAGCTCCTCCGCGCGCTCCTCGATCGCCTGCCGCTCGCGCTCGCCAGGTTCGATCGGGCCGGCGTGTTCCGGCTCCACAAGGGGCTGGCGCTCGCCAGGGCGGGCCTCGAGGAAGATCAGCTCGTCGGGCAGAGCGTGCTCGATGTCTTCGCGGGCTTCCCGTCGACGCAGCTCATCCGCGAGGCGCTCGCGGGGACCCCCGGACACGAGATCGCCGACGTGAACGGCTGCACCTGGGAGACATGGTATGTGCCGGTGAGCGACGAGCGAGGCGAGCCGGATGGTGTCATCAGCATCTCGCTCGACGGCTCGGAGGCGAAGCGGAGGGAGACAGAGCTCCTCTCGAACCTCGAGACCATCGAGCGGCAACAGCGGGTGATACGCGAGCTGTCCACGCCCATCATCGAGGTCTGGGAGAGCGTCCTCACCGTCCCCATGGTCGGCGTGGTCGACAGCGCGCGGACCTCCGAGGTGATGGACAACCTGCTCACGGCCGTCGCCGACAAGGGCGCTCGCTTCGCGATCCTGGATCTCACGGGCGTCGAGGCGGTGGACACGAGGACGGCGGGCTACCTCATCGAGATGGTCCGTGCCCTCCGCCTCCTCGGCGCCGAGGGGATCATCGCCGGGATCCGCTCGAACGTCGCCCAGACCATGGTCGCGCTCGGCGTCGATCTCACCGGCATCGTGACGAAGGGCAACCTGCGCGCGGGCCTCAAGCTCTGTATCCAGCGCATGGCCGCCGAGGCGGCGACGCGCGATCTGTCCCCCTCCTGACGCAGCCCCCGGCGTGCAGCGCCACCCGCGGAGGGGCCCGTCCCGAAGCGCCGGGCGGGGATGGTGCGACGAGAGGAGCAATGGTAACTTCGGTCGCCCGTGCCGGCTGCGACGTCCGCGCTCGCCCTCCGCGCTGCCTCAGCGGCCGCAAGCGCGGCCGCTTGCGCGGTCCTCGCGCTCCCGGCGTTGGCGGCCGGGCCGCACGCGGAGCTCACGCCGGTGCTCGTCCTCGCGGCCTCCCCGGGCGCCGGCAGCCTCGACCGGCGGGCCCTCGACCTCGTCGCGGCCCACGTTCGCCCGCTCGGCGTCCGCCTTCAAATCGTCCGCCCCGACGCGCCGAGGCCGGCGCTAACACGGCTGCTCCCCGACGCGCGCGCGCTCGCCGAGGCGTGGGATGCGCGGGGCGTGCTCTGGATCGACGCCGGGTCGAGCGACGAGCTCGCGCTGTACGTGGTCGAGCGGGACGGCGAGCAGATCCACGGCCGCCGCATCCCGGTCCCGCCCGGGCAGACCGCGACGGCCCTCGAGTCGCTCGCCAACATCGCCGCCGCGGTCGCCGAGGAGCTCCGCGAGGGGCACGTCGTCGGCCTGGCCGAGGTGGACGCCGCCGCGGCGGTACCGACGCAGGCGGCCTTGCCTGCGCCCGCCGCCCCTGCGTCCGCCGCCCCTGCGTCCGCCGCCCCTGCGCCCGCCGCCCCCGCATCCGCCGCCGCCCCTGCATCCGCCGCGTCCGCGGAGCCGCGGAGCGCCCCCCTCGCGCCGAGCCGGCCGCCGACCGTCGCCGTCCTCGTCGGCTACTCGGGCGCGAACTTCAGCGGCGAGGCGCCCTGGCAGAGCGCCGCCGCGCTCCGCGCCTCCTTTGCGCCGGTAGATCGCGTGGTCGTCGGCCTGGGCTACGACCTGATCTTCCCGACCACGATCGGCGACGAGCGCTCCGGGTTCGAGCTCATGCGGTACCCGGTGCTCACGACCGCGCAGGTTCGGTTCGGCCTCCCGCTCGGCTTCGACCTGCTGCTCGGGGCGCGCGCCAGCGTCGATGTCGTCCAGCGCATCCCCCGGCGTGGCGCGCCGCCGACCACGACCACCGCGTCGTCGCCGCCGCCGACCACCACCTCGCCGCCGACCACCACTTCGCCGCCGACCACCACCTCGCCGCCGACCACCACTTCGCCGCCGACCACCACCTCGCCGCCGACCGCGACCACCGCGCCGTGGCCCCCCCCGTCGTGGCCGCCGCCGTGGCCGCCCCCGTGGCCGCCGCCGCCTCCGCGGCCGCGCGGCGATGCGCCGCTGGGCGGCTCGCCCTGGCCGTGGCCAGAGGCCGATCCGCAGAGGCCCCCGCCGCCTCCGCCGGAGACCCGGACCGACGTGCTCGTGAGCGTCGCGCCGGTCGCGGAGCTCGGGGTTCCGCTCACCAGGGGGCTTCGCCTCAAGCTGACGCTGGGCGTGGACTTCCTCCTGACGCGACCTGACGCCGCCGTGCACCCGAGCCTCGCGCTCGATCCCCACCCGGTGCGGTTCCTCACCGGGCTCGGGCTGGAGCTCGGTTTCCCCCCGTCGGCCCCACCGCGGCCGCGGGCGCGGCCGGCCGACACGCCTTCGCAGCCACGGCGGAGATCTCCTGCGCAGAAGGAAAATTGACCCGGTTCGGGCCGGGTGCCGCACCTCTGGGCCGCGATGGACGCTGAGCACACACGGGCTCTTCGCGCGAGCTTCGGGCTGTCGCCCGAGCCACGCTTGACCAGCGCCATGATGCGCCCCGCTCCCGTCCTGTCGACCACCGCGCCCGCGTCACCCGATCTCGAGCGGATGCGCCGCGCCGGCGCCGGGGACGCGGCGGCCCAGGCCTGGCTCATGGCCCAGGTGATCTCGCGGGTCCGCCGGATCGCGCGGGCGTTCCTCCGCACATCGGCCGACGCGGACGACGCCGCGCAGCTCGCCCTGCTCGCGATCCTCGAGAGCGCCGCGACCTACCGCGGCGAGGCCGCCGTCGAGGCCTGGGCCCGGCGCATCGCCGTCCGGACGGTCCTCCGGTACGCCAGGCAGCAGCGCCGGGATGGCGCGCCGGTCGCCCCGGAGAGCGCGATCGACGAGGAGCTCGTCGATACGCCGCGCCAGCGCCCCGGCGAGGCCCTCCCGCGCGAGGTGCGCGAGTACCTCGACGGGCTGCCCGAGGCGCAGCGCGACGTGATCATCCTGCACCATGCGCTCGACTACTCCATCGAGGAGATCGCTGGAATGACGGAGGTCAGCCCCGACACGGTGAAGAGCAGGTTACGCCTCGGGATCGGCGCGCTCCGCAAGCAAGTGCGCCAGGACATCGCCGTCGGCCGGAAGAGAGCGTCATGACTGGCCCGCAGAAGTCCGAGATCGACGTGGACCGCCTGCCCACCCTCCTCGTCACGCAGGCGCGCGGCGCTCCACTCCGCCCGGAGGACGCGGCGCTGCTCCGCCGCGCCGAGGAGGCGGACCCCGATCTCCGCGTGGAGGCGCAGCTCTGGGCTGCGATCGGAGCGCTCGGCGACGCGCGCGGCGACGGGCGCGAGCTCAGCGAGGCCGCCCTGATCGAGCGGGTGCTCGCGCGCACCCACGGCGAGCCCGCGCCGCGGAGCACGGCGCGGCCGCGCGCGGCGCCGCGGCCGCTGCTGCGACGAGGGGTCGCGGCGGCGGTCGCGGGCGTGGCGGTCGCGGCGACCCTCCTGGTCGCGCTCGCGGCCGAGCTGATGGACGGGGGTGACGAGGCGCCTCCGCCCGCGCCGGGCGGGAGCGAGGCGCTCGATCCGAACGGCGCGCCGCGCGTGCTCCCGGGCCCCCCCTCGCCCGCGCCGCCGGAAGAGCCCCCGCCCGGCGCCGGCGCGGCGGCGGCGGAGCCCCCGCCCGGCGCCGGCGCGGCGGCGGCGGAGCCCCCGCCCGGCGCCGGCGCGGCGGCGAGCGAGCCCGCGGACACCGCTGTCGTCGAGGCCCGGCATCGCGCTCCACAGCCGCCCAGACCGCCTCCGGAGGAGCCCGCGATGGGGGCCGAGGCGCTGCTCCTGCGCGCGCAGTCCCGGCTCGGTCAGGGGAAGACCGCCGAGGCGCTCGCCGCGTACCGCGCCCTGCTCGCGCGGCACCCGGAGAGCCCCGAGGCGCGGGCCGCGCTCGTATCGCTCGGCCAGATCGCGCTCCGCCAGGGCAAGGCGGCGGAGGCGCTCGGCCATTTCGAGCGCTACCTCGCCGGCGGCGGCCCCCTCGCCGCGGAGGCCCGGATCGGGCGGGTGCAGTGCCTGCGCCGGCTCGGGCGCACGGCCGACGAGCGCGCCGCCATTGCCGAGTTCCTCGCCCGTCATGGCGACAGCGTCCACGCGCCGCGGCTGCGCGCGCGCCAGACCGAGCTCGGCAAGAGGTGAGCCCCGGGGTCTGACGCCCTCCCGGCCTGATCCGCGAAAGGCACGACGCCGGACTGGGCGGCAGAGGCCGGCGCGGGTCGCGCGAGAACAACGCCTCTCCTCGCCGGGGCCTGCGCACACCGCGAGACACCTTCCCCGGGGCCTGCAGACACCGCGAGACGCCTCGCCGGGGCCTGCCGGTGCCTCACGCCCCCTGTGCCGTCGGCGCTTCGGGCTCCTTCCTCAAGCCCCCTCGCGCCCCTCCGGGGCCTCGGGGTCACCGGCGTTCGCGCGGGTGCGGCGCGCGCAAAAAAGATTGACCCACCCTCCCGTAAGATCGACACCTGGCCATCGAGATGTCGCACAAAGTTTGCCAGAATGTAAAAATCCCATTTCGAAGCGGCTGGCGCATCGGCGTCCTTGGCGGGGTCGTGGGCCTTCTGTCCCTCAACTGCTCGAGCTCGACGGCTGACGGCAACGATACGCCGGACACCGGGACCCCTGGCAGCTCCGCGGCATCGGGCGGCGGCTCCACGGCATCGGGGGGATCGACCGGCGACCCGACGCGCCTCATCGGCGCCTTCCAGGTGCGCTCGCTGCCTGCCAGCCCCGCGGAGGGCACGCCGGAGGCGACCGGAAGCACCTCCGTGCTTGGAAAGATCTACGACGGCCCCACGCCCTCCCAGATCGTGTGGGAGGTGCAGGCCGAGGAGGGGGGCTGTCAGCTCCTCACGCCGCGCGTCCCGTTCTGCAATCAGCCCTGCGGGGGCAGCGCCGTCTGCGTGGAGGACGACACCTGCCAGCCCTATCCGGCCGCGCACAGCGCCGGCAACGTGACCGTGACCGGCTTGAACCTCGAGTCGGGCGAGGCGTCCTTCGTGATGACCCCCACGGCGAACAACTATCAGCCGCCCGCCGGCGTGAGGCTCGCCTATCCGCCCGCCGACGAGGGCCAGGTGGTCCGCTTCGAGGCGAGCGGCGATCACTTCGGCGCCTTCACGCTGGAGGCCCGGGGCGTGAGCCCCCTCGCTCTCCTGAACGACACGATCCGCCTCGATCCCGGCCAGCCCGTGCGGCTCGAGTGGGCGCCGCCCGGGCAGGCCGACATCTCCAGAGTCCACGTGAAGCTCGATATCAGCCATCACGGGGGCACGAAGGGGATGCTCGAGTGCGCCGCGGAGGACACCGGCGCGCTCGAGCTGCCGGCATCGCTCGTCACGCAGCTCCTCGATCTCGGCGTCGCGGGGTTCCCGACGATCATCGTCACGCGCAGGTCCGTCGGCTCCACGACGATCGACGCCGGGCGCATCGATCTGATCATCTCGTCTCAGATCGAGCAGTCGGTGGTGATCGAGGGGCTCACCTCGTGCAACGACGACGCGCAGTGCCCCGACGGCCAGACCTGCCAGGCCGATCTCACGTGCCAGTGACCCTCGAGGGGCCTGCGCACCGAACCATCTTGCTTACCAGAGACAGGGAATCGACATCATGACACGCGCTTATCAATCCTTGTTCCTTCCTCTCTCCATGGCGCTGTTCTCGCACGTGCTCGGCTGCTCCGGCGCGGATGGGGACGCCTCGAGCGACGGGGCGACCAGCACGTCGTCGAGCTCCGGCGGCGGCTCCGGGGCGACCAGCGGCAGCACCACGACCACCGGCGCCGGCACCACCACGACCACCGGCGCCGGCACCACCACCACGACCACCGGCGCCGGCACCACCACCACGACCACCGGCGCCGGTACCACGACCAGCAGCGGCACCGGCGGCGCGGCGACCGAGAAATTCAGCTTCTTCGTGACGAGCCTCGTCGCCATGCAGGAGCTGTCTGGCTCCCAGGACGGGTTCGGCGGCGATCTCCGCTTCGGGGAGACGGGCCCGGGCGCCGGCCTGCGCGGCGCGGACAAGATCTGCGCGACGATCGCCGAGAAGAGCATGCCGGGCGCGGGGGCCAAGGGGTGGCGCGCGTTCCTGAGCGCCGTGGACGGCGGGGACGGCAAGCAGGTCGACGCGATCGACCGGATCGGCGAGGGGCCCTGGTATGACCGGCTCGGCCGGCTGGTCGCCAACAACAAGGAGGAGCTGCTCAACGACCGCCCCATCGCGGCCGATCCGGCGATCATCGATGATCTGCCGAACGAGGACGGCGTCCCCAACCACCAGCCCGATCCGAGCCAGCCCGAGGTGGACAACCACGACATCCTGACGGGGACCAACGCGGAAGGGAAGCTCTACAGCCCGACGGCGACGTGCAAGGACTGGACGAGCGCGGAGGGCGACAGGGACACCGAGGGGAGGCCGCGCGTCGGGCACTCGTGGCCGAGGAGCTTCGGCTTCCCCGGCGGCACCACCGGCACCGGCGGCCCCGGCGGCACCACCGGCACCGGCTTCCCCGGCGGCACCACCGGCACCGGCGGCCCCGGCGGCGTCGGCGGCGACTTCAACATGGCCAACTGGATGTCGTCCCTCGACGAGTCGGGGTGCGCGCCGGGCGTGCACCTCGTGGAGATGGGGCCGCCGCAGCTCGACGTGCCCACGGTCGGATCCGGCGGCGGTTACGGCGGGATCTACTGCTTCGCGCTGACGCCCTGACGCAGGAGCTCCGACGTGCACCGCCCCTCGACCAGCCCGTCCGCCTCAGGAGAACTCATGGTCCAAAGCACCCGCATCACCTCGATCGCCGTGCTCGCCCTGGTCGCGGCGATGCTGCCGCCGGCGTGCAGCAGCTCGGGCAGCGGCCCGGGCGACGACGGCCCGCCCATCGAGGTCTGCGAACGCACGAGCGACGACGCGTCGACGGAGTTCCTGAAGCGCGTGGGATGCGCCGAGGACTTCGAGGCGCTCGCGTCGGAGCCCATCGACGCGAGCTTGCCCGGCGCGCGATCGGTCAAGGTCGTCCTGGATCAGGCCGATCAGAACGCGCTGTATTTCCAGAACAGCGTGCTCTACAGGGTCCACTACGACTTCGTGTCGTCGCACCTCTCCGGCGACGGGCTGCCGTTCGTCCCCCCCCTCGGCGAGTTCAACGCGACCGAGTACTTCACGCCGGATCGCCGCTTCGTCCTCGGCGCGGTGACGCATTACGAGGGGCCGGACGTCTGGGCGCTCGAGATCTCTCCGTACGACACCGCGTCCGCGGACATGATCACCACCCTGTTCAAGGCGGTCCAGCGCGCCTCCTTCTTCGGCGCGAAGCTCGCCTTCCACCCCACGTCGGAGTCCGTGGCGATCGAGGCGCAGAAGCTCCCCGAAGGCGTCCCCGTGGTCAGCACCGACGATCTCTACGCCGGGATCGACTACCAGCCGCTCTCGCTGGGCACGGCCGTGGGGCGGCTCCGCTTCGTGAGGGCGGCCGCCCTCGACTCGGAGTACCTCTCCCACCAGGACATCGTCGTCCTCGACCAGGCGCCCAACGACATCTCGGTCGTCCAGGGCATCATCACGGAGGAGTTCCAGACGCCGCTCTCGCACGTCAACGTGCTCTCCCAGAACCGGCGCACGCCCAACATGGGGCTGCGCAACGCGATGAGCCACCCGGAGCTGCTCGCGCTGAAGGACAAGCTGGTCGAGCTCACCGCGGGGGCGTCGTCCTGGAGCGTTCGCGAGGTCACCGAGGCGGAGGCCGAGGCGTTCTGGGAGGCGCACAAGCCCGTACCCGTCACGCTCCCGCCGCTCGATCTGACCGCCACCGAGCTCCTCGACCTCGAGGAGGTGACCCCCGATCCGGCGGATGGCGAGTCGCTCCGGGACGCGATCAAGAAGGCGGTCCTCGCCTACGGCGGCAAGGCAGCACACTATTCCATCCTGGCCCGGATGCCGGAAATCCCGATCCTGAAGGCGTTCGCGATCCCGGTTTACTACTACGACCAGTTCATGCAGCAGAACGGGTTCTACGACCAGCTCGAGGCGCTGCTCGAGGACCCGGAGTTCAAGACCGATCCGGCGGTCCGCGACAGGGAGCTGAAGGCGCTGCGCGACGCCATGAAGGACGCGCCCCTCGACGCCGACTTCCAGGCGCTCCTCCAGGCGAAGATCGAGGCGGACTATCCCGGGTTCAAGATGCGCTTCCGCACCAGCACGAACAGCGAAGATCTGGAGGGATTCCCGTGCGCAGGATGCTATGATTCACACACCGGCGACCCGGCGGACTGGGAGGACGTGGCGGACGCAATCCGCAAGACGTACGCCAGCGCCTGGAAGCTCCGTACCTTCGATGAGCGCACTTATTACGGCATCGACCACAGGTCCCTCGGGATGGCCCTGCTCGTGCATCACAACTTCCCGAACGAGGAGGCGAACGGCGTGGCCGTGACCAACAACCCGTTCGATCCCTCGGGGCTCCAGCCTGCCTTCTACGTCAACGTGCAGAAGGGCGGCAGCGTGGAGGTCGTGGCCCCGCCCCCCGGCGTGACGAACGACGAGTTCCTCCACTTCTTCAACCAGCCGAATCAGCCGGTCACGTACCTGACCCACTCGAGCCTCGTGCCGGAGGGTCAGACGGTCCTCACGCCGGCGCAGGTGCACCAGCTCGGCGTGGCGCTCGACGCCATCCACGACCGGTTCTCGCCGGCCTACGGGCCCGCGTCGGGCAACAGCGGCTGGTACGCGATGGACGTGGAGTTCAAGTTCGACGACGACGAGAACCCGGGCGAGCCGCCGGCCCTCTTCATCAAGCAAGCACGCCCCTACCCGGGACGCGGGGCGGCATCCGAGGCGCCGTGATGCGGGCACGCGCGCGGCCGGGCGGGCCGCACCTCACGAGCGCCCCGAGGAAGAGCGGCGCCTCATGATCGACTGGCTCGGGTGGCTCACCCAGGGGAGCGTCGTGGAGCTCCGCGTGGCCCTCGTGTCGCTCCTGCTCGCGTTCGGGCTCGGACAGGCGGTCGCGGTCGTCTACATGGCCACGTTCCGCGGGCTCTCGTACTCCCGCTCCGCCGTGCACAGCATGGCGATGGGCAGCGTCATCGCCTGCATGCTCATGCTCGCCGTCGGCAACAGCATCGCCGCCGGCATCGGCGTCGCCGTGGGCCTCAGCGCGGTCCGGTTCCGGACGACCCTGCGCGATCCGCGCGACATCATGTTCATCTTCGCGGCGCTCGGCGTCGGCATCGCCAGCGGGCTCCAGGCGCACGCCGCGGCCCTCCTCGGGACGGCGATGTTCGCGGGCGGGTCCTTGCTCCTCCACTTCACCGGCTACGGGGCGCGGCATCAGCCCGACGGCCTGCTCCGCTTCACGGCGCCCGCGGGGCCCGGGGCGGAGGAGGAGATCACGACGATCCTCCGCACGCACTGCCGCACCTTCTCGCTCGTGACGCTCCGGGAAGCCGCCCAGGGGACCGTCATGGAGCACGCCTATCAGATCACCGTGCGCGCCCCGGAGCTCCGCTCCTCGCTCGTCTCGAGGCTGCAGGCCATCCCGGGCGTGCAGGACGTCTCACTCCTGCTCCAGGAGCCGACGCTGGATCTCTAGGGACCGAGATCCACCGCCGGCGGGCCTGTTTCGTGCCCTCGCGGGCCATCCCGACTCGTTGACGCGATCGCCGTTGTCTTCACCGCGCAAGGAATCACCGATGCTCAGCTACCCGCGACTCCGCTCGACGCTCCAGGATGCCGGCCCCGCGATCACCCTCGTGCTCACGCTCGGGGCCGCCCTGTGGCTCCACGTGGGCGGCAGCCCGCACGGCCGGGTCTTCGGCTACGCGGAGGCGCTGCCCGAGGTGATCTCGCCGGTCGAGACCGCGCGGGTGGCCACCGTCGAGGTGGCCGTCGGCGAGGAGGTCGAGGCCGGGCAGATCATCGCGACGCTGGACGCCTCGGTGATCGACGGCGAGATCGGCGTCGCCAGGGCGGAGAAGGAGCAGATCGAGGCCGACCTGCGCGCGGAGCTGGCCCTCCTCGAGCAGGAGATCGACATGGATCGCGAGTCGGTCGAGCGCGACATCGCGGTCCACCGCGAGGAGCAGCGCCGGGCGCTCGCCGAGGCGAAGGTGCTGGACAGCGAGATCTCGAGGATGAAGCAGCTCGTCGAGAACCGGCAGGCGGTCCTCGACGACCTGACGAAGCTCGACCTGCAGCACGCGACGGCCACGGCGATCGCCCGCGAGAAGCCGCGCACGCTGAGCGTCCTCACGGCGCAGCTCAAGGCGGCGGAGCGGCGCCGGAGCGAGCTCCGGGATCAGACGTCCGGGCTGGCGGCGAAGCTCGACGCGGACGTGCGCGTCGCGGCCGAGACCATCGCGATGCTCGAGAAGCGGCGCGAAGCGTACGTGCTGCGCGCCGCGAACGCGGGGCGCGTCGCCTCGATCCTCAAGCAGCCCGGCGAGGTCGTCCCGGCCGGCGAGCCGCTGGTGCAGCTCCTGAGCGCGCGCACGGGCGCGCGCGTGGTCGCCTGCGTCCCCGAGCGCGCCGCGTTCGGCGTCCACGAGGGGGACGCCGCCAAGCTCTGGATCCGGGGCCAGCTCGGCGACGCGCTCCCGGGCACGGTCCTCACGGTGGGTCCGCTCGTCTCGGAGCTCCCGCCGCGCTGCTGGTCGGCGCCGGACATGCCCGCGTGGGGTCGCGTGGTCACCATCACGCTGGACGCGCCGGTGGCCATCGTGCCCGGGCAGGCGTTCGACATCAGCTTCGACCGCCGCGGCGGCGCCGCCGCGGCCCCGCCGCCGAAGGCCCCCGCCGCGCCGGACGCCGACGCGCCGCCCGGGGCCGGCGCGCCGCCCAGGGCCGCCGCGCCTTCGGCCCAGCGCGTCCTGCAGATCCCCCCGGCGCTCGCGATGCGCTCGCGCTTCGAGCCGTCCGGCGTCCTCGCGCGCCCGGGCGAGTCGCGGTACCTCGTCGTCAGCGACGACACGGGCCAGAAGCGCAACGAGGGCGTGCCGTGGCTCTTCGCGATGTCCGCGGGCGGCGCCGTCGATCCGGAGCCGGTGCCGGTGCACGGCGTCCAGAAGATCAACGACATCGAGGGGATCGCAGCGGGGGACGCGGGCGAGCTCTACCTCCTCTCGTCCCAGAGCTACAGCAAGAAGGGCAAGCGCAAGCGGGAGCGGACCGCGCTCCTCCGCCTCCGCCCGGAGGGCCAGGGCTTCCGCGTCGACGGCGCCATCCACCTGGCGGAGGTCCTCGACGCGGCCCCGGCGCGCGCCGCGGCGCTCGGCCTCCCCGACGGGACGCGGGCGCTCGACATCGAGGGCCTCGCGTTCCGGCAGGGCGCCCTGTACCTCGGGCTGAAGGCGCCGCTCGATCCGCAGGGCAACGCGATGATCTGGCGGATCGAGTCCCCGGGCGCGCTCTTCGGCGAGGGGAGCGCCTCCCCGGTCAAGGTGGCGGTGGCGAGGGACAAGGGCGCCGCGGACGAGGCGAGGCGCTTCGACGCGGCGCGCGTCTCGCTGTGGGCGCGCGCCCGCGTCGACGTGGAGCTCGCGGGGCGGCCCACGCCGGGCGGCATCTCGGACCTCGTCTTCATGCCCGACGGCGCGCTCGCGATCACGTCCACGCCCTCGACGGCGGACGGCGACGCCGGCGCGCTGTGGCGGGTCGATCGCCCCGAGGCCGGGGCCCTCTCCCCGCGCCTCGTGCAGCGGTTCCCCGAGCTCAAGCCCGAGGGGATCTCGCCGTCGCTCACGCCGGGCAAGCTGATGATCGTGTTCGACGCCGGCAGCGCCGCGCCGTCGTTCCAGGAGGTCTCGTGGAGCCCATGACGCCGCGCGCCCGGGGCGCGGCGCTGTGGATCACGCTGCTCTGCGCGGCGCTCGCGGGGTGCGCCGCGCCGCCGAGGGCGTCGGCCTCCGATCGAGCGATCGCCCTCTACCGCGAGGGCCGCTCGCCCTCCGGCGCGGCCGCGCACCGGCGCGCGGGCCCGGGGCTCGGCGCGCGGGGGGCCACCGCCGGGGAGCCGCTCGCGCTGACCGTGGACGACGCGGTCGCCTGGGCCAGGGAGCGCAGCGCCGAGCTCGCCGCGCAGGACGCCCGCGCCGACGCGGCCGCGGCGCAGATCGAGGCGGAGGACCATTTCGAGAACCCGGAGCTCCGCCTGTCGAACATCGACATCGAGCCGATGGTCCACGGCGAGCCGCGGGTGAGCGCCGCGCTCCGCTTCCCGTTCGCGCGCCCGGGCGAGGTCGGCGCGAACGTCGCGGCCGCGCGCGCGGACGAGGCCAAGGCGCGCGGCGAGGCGCGCGAGATCGAGATCGCCATGGAGGCCGAGATCCGCGCGCTCTTCGACCAGGTGCTCCTGCTCGACGCGGAGATCGCGGCCGCCGACGCGGTCGCCGCGGCGCGCCGGTCGCTCGCCGCGTGGATGAAGAAGCAGCTCGCGGCCGCGCGCACGACGGCGCTCGACGAGGCGATGACGGAGCTCGCCGTGGTCGACGCGGAGCAGGACACCGTGGACCTGCGCGCGCAGCGGAGCGCGGCGCTCGGCGCGCTCCTCGCGCGCATGGGGCTCGACCCGTCCGTGCCCGTGCGTGTCATCGGCGAGCCGAAGGCCACGTGGCCGCCCCCGGAGCTGCCCACGGAGGAGGCGGCGGTCGAGCTCGCGCTCCGGCGCCGGCCCGAGATCGAGCTCGCGGCCGCGCAGCTCGACGAGGCGGACGCGGCGCTCCACGCCGGGCGCGGCGAGCGGTGGCCGTGGCTGTCCTTCTTCGAGGTCGGCTACGACTTCGAGCCCCGCACCCGGACCGGCCTCGGCTGGACGTTCGGGCTCGCCGTCGACCTGCCGATCTTCGATACCCGCAGCGCGACCGTCACCGCGGCGGACGCGGCGCGCAGGGCGGAGCTGCGCGCGATGGCCGCCGCGGTGGAGCTGGTGACGCGCGAGGTGCGGACGAGCCTGAGCGAGGCCCGGGCGGCGCGGGACGCCGCGACCGAGATCCGGCGCCGGATGCTCCCCGCCGCCGAGCGCGCGGGCGAGGAGGCCAGGCGGGTGCTCGAGAGCCACGCCATCGACGCGGGCGAGGCGCTCGAGGCCGACGAGCGCCGCATGCGCCTGGAGCTGCGATGGCTGCGCTCCGTGCGCCGGTACTGGGAGGCCGTCGGCGAGCTCCGCCACGCGGTCGGCGGCCGGCTCCCGGCGGAGGCGGGGCGGGCGCCGAGGAGCGGGGGCGTCGAGCGAGATGCGCCACGGTAGGCTGGACACGACGCGCTTCCGGCGCGCGCCTCTCCTCCTCTTTGTCCTGCCTCCGCCTGGCGTCGAGCCAAGCCCCGGTGGACCGGTCGCGTCCAAGCGCCATGCCCACCCCCTACCGGGATGATCTCGACGCCCTGAACGCCCGCCACGATCTGCTCGCCGAGGAGCTCGCGGTCCTCAAGGAGCGGACGGCGGAGCTCTCCGCGCTGAAGGAGGCCGAGCGGCGCGTCGAGGGGGAGCTCGACGCCGTGCGCCGCCAGCTCGACGAACGCGCGGCGCGCCGATCGCTCGCGCTGCTCGAGCGTGTCCGCGTCGCGAGCCCCTGCAACGCGGACTGGGACGAGATGGTCGGCGACGACCGGGTGCGCTTCTGCGATCACTGCCAGAAGGACGTGTACAACCTGTCCGGGATGCCGCGCGACGAGGCGGAGCAGATGATCCGCGAGGCCACGGGCGCCGTGTGCGTGCGGCTGTACCGCCGCGCGGACGGGACGGTGCTCACGGCCGACTGCCCCGTCGGCGCGAGGCGTCGCCGCGTGCGCAACGTGACCGCGGCGGCGGTGGGGGGCGGCCTGCTCGCCGCGGGGGCGGCGGTCGTCGACCTGCTCACCGTCCCCGTGGCCACCGTGGGCGCCGTGGAAGCGTCGCCGCCCGAGGTCGCGCCGCCCTCCTTCGCGCCGCCCGAGGTCGTGCGGTATCCCGTCGTGCACGCCGACCCCGGCGACACGGTGATGATGGGCCTGCTCCGGCCGTCCGATCTCCCCCTCTCCGGCGCGCCGGGGTCCGCCGCGACAGGCTCGGCAGGGCGCATGGAGGGGCGAGACAGGCCCCCTCCCGGCACCCGAGTAACGCCCCGGCGCCCCGGGGACGCTCAGGGCGCGACCGTGGGTTGCAAGTGCGTCCCGGGGGATCCGCTCTGCACCTGCCTGTGATCGCTGGCGGTCGAGAGCGCCTGGAGCGCCCGGCCCGACTCAAGCCGACTGGGCGCGCCGCTGACCCATCTGGCGCCTCAGCACCTCGACGGCGTCGATGCAGATCCCCGGATTGATCGGCGCGCCGGAAGCCGCCAGGTGCCTCGACACGAAGTTGGCCGAGTCAGCCACGTTCCCGCACGGTCGGAATGCAGCGCGCGAGTTGGCCAGCATCATGATACCGGTCGCCACGCTGCGCACGGCGGACGCGAAGAACCCCTGCCCTTCGAACGCGACCGAGACGGCGCCCACGGCCGTCGGGTGCTCCTCGAAGACACGGATGATGATCTTTCGCACCTCCGGTGGCGGAAGCGGGGTATTCGGCTCGATGACCGCGAGATGGCCAAGCCCTGAGCCGAAGCGCGAAATACCAGCCTTCATTTCCCTGTAAAACACACGGGCTGTGTAGATATCGTTTTCTCGCCAGACGGCGATCTGAAGCCGATCCACCCAGCCGAGCGCGCAGATCTCGTTGACCAGGCGAACGTCTACAGCCATATCCGAGGAAGGATAACCGGCGCGCTGTCCATGGCGCAAGGCCCGGTCGCGCCGCGGCGGACGGCGCCGATGGCGCCGATGGATGAGAGCGCTGCCGCCACACTGGTGTGATGGCGGCCACACCCATCAACGTGACCGCCATCACTCATCTTGGCGCTCGGCACGGCCACGGTGGTGCTGCACTCTGGGTGCTGCCGGAGTGGCTGGCGTCCAGGCGCGAGCGCCACAAGGGGCCCGCCGGCACGCACCCCGGAGAGGTGAGCCCCCACAGGAGCCGCAGCGGCGCGTTCAGCGCCGGCGTCGTCCGACCCGGATCAGGCGGACGGGGCGCCCTGCCGCCCCATCCGGCGCCTCAGCTCTTCGACCGCGTCGATGCAGAGCCTCGGCTCCAGAGGCGCGCCGGAGACCGTCACGTACCTTGACAAGAACGCGACCGCATCGGCCACGCTGCCGCAGGGTCGAATTGGAATCCGCGGCTTGGCCAGCAGCATGAGGCCGGTCACCGCGCTGCGCACGGCGGACGCGAAGAAGCCTTGCCCTTCGAACGCGACCGCCACGGCGCTCACCGCCGTGGGGTGCTCCTCGAACACGCGGATGGCAGTCTTCCGCACCTCCGGCGGCGGGAGCGAGACCTGCGGATCGGCGACGGCAAGATGACCGATACCCGATCCGAAGCGCGCGATGCCGGCCTTCATCTCTCTATAAAACACGCGGGCTTCATAGAGGTTGCCCTCCCGATAGACAGCGATCTGGAGCCGGTCCAGCCAGCCGAACGCGCAGGCCTCGTTGATGAGGCAAACCTCGAAAGCCATTGGCATTCGAGCATAACCGGCACGCTTCGCTGAACGCAAGGCTCGATCGCGCCGGGGCGGCCGGCGCGGACGGCCGCAATGATCAGCACCTGCATTGGCATATGCTCGACGCAGCCGACCGGTGTCAGGGCGACGGCGTCGCCGGCGCCGCGCACACGAGCAGCTCCCCGGACCCCCTCGGTCGAGCGCCAACGCGGCCGGCTCGCGCAGCCCGGGGGGCCGCGCGAGGGCGATCAGGCGCTGCCGCTCACCTTCGCCGCCCGGGTGGCGCCGTCGAACCAGGATTCAATCGTGTACAGCGCCCCGTAGTAGGAGATGCTCCCGTCCTCGCTCAGGCTCCCGCCGCGCAGCACGTTGGCGGCGCTCTCGTACAGGAGAAAGGGCGCGACGCCCACGGGCAGCTCGCTCGACAGCGTCCAGGTGCCCTCCGCGCCGCCCGAGGCGATCATGAGGTGCTGCTGAGCGCCGGACGCGTCGACGAGGACGCCGAGCGTCGAGCCGCTCCGGTCGCGGCACGTCGCGCGGAAGTTGAGGTGGGCCGCGGTGGCGAGCAGGTGGGCGGAGGTGACGGGCTTCTGTGGGGTAGGCATGGCTGTGATCGCTGTGATCGACGACGGGGGTGAACAACTCGGCTGCTGGCTCGACGACCGCTCCGCGGCTCCGCGTCGTGCTCGACGCGGATGCGGTCCTCCGGTCGCCGCGGTCCAGGCGCTCACGCGCCGAGACCGGCGATCGCGCTCCTGGGCTGCCAGAAGAGCCCGCGGTACTTCCGGGGAGATCCAGAGGGGTCCAGCCGCTGGAACGTCTCGCCCAGCCTGAGGTGCCGCTGACGGTCGCGATCGAACGGGCCGTGCGGGCCGCTCGCTGGCTCGTACATGGCCTCGCTCCTTCCATGGACCTGGAAGCGCCAGCAGAGCCTCAGCTCCACGCCGTCCACGACCCGCGACAGACACGATTTCATGGCGACCACCTCCTGTATGCTCAGCCCATGAGCTGGACGAGCGGAATCGATGGACGCGACCGGACCAGCGGGCGCGACCTCCCTTTTCGCGCCTCGGCCGCCGCGCGAGCCTCCCGGGCTCGGCACCTTCAGCAGCTTCGCTGCGCGCGCATCACCGTGTACCAGAGAAAGCTCCGTGGCACCACAAAAGCCGGTGACGTACCGGTCGATTTTGGCGATACGAGGCGTCTCCTCTCCTCGTGCGCGCGCCTGACGGCAGGGGGAGCCCGTCGCCGGGTGACGGCCTTTCACCCCCCGGCGCGCGCGGAGTCATGCTCCAGCCGCGCGACCTGATGCCTCTCGGGCAACTGGAGGATGCCCACCGCGGCGAGCAGGCGGATGACCTGATAAGCCGGGTCGATCTCGAACCAGCGCACCGCGAAGTTCGGGCTCATCGCGTATTTGTGGTGGTTGTTCTGGAAGAGCTCGCCGAGCGTCACGAGATCGAGCGTCAGCGTGTTGCGCGAGTCGTCGTCGCTGTTGAAATTGCGGTAGCCGTAGCGGTGGCCGCACCAGTTCACGATGGCGCCGTGCAGCGGGCCCATGGTCCAGTGGAGCGGGAGGAACAGGAACTGCCACCACTGCGTCGCGAAGGCGATGTAGAAGAGCGCGTAGCCCGTGCCCCAGGCCAGGCGGCTGGTCCACGAGTTGCCGATGCGATCGAGCGTCGGCCACTCGGGATAGCCGCCGAGGAAGCGCGGCTCGACCTCGGCCGTGCCATCGCAGATCGCGTCGTATTGCTTCTTGGTCGCCCACATCATCGCGGCAGGCCCCTTGGCGTACCGCGGCGAGTGTGGGTCCTTCGGCGTGTCGCTGTACGCATGGTGCATGCGATGCAGGATCGCATAGGCCCGGGGCACGAGGTACGAGGAGCCCTGCGCGAGGTACGTGAGGAAGTGGAAGGCGCGCTCCCAGCGCCTCGACATCGTGAACATCCGATGCGATGCGTACCGATGCAGGAAGAAGGTCTGAAAGAAGACCGAGACCGTGGAGTGGGCAATGAGGATAGCGACTAGCTCCATGCCCGGCTTATACATCAATACATTCCCGGCAGACGGTCAGCACACGGTCACGACTGCAAGCACGGATTCACAGATTGCGTCGCAGGTCGATATCGTATGTCCACACAGCGCGCCTTTCCGTCCACGACAATGGCCGCGCCCGTGACGGCATGGTGATCTTCATGTTTCCTGAGCCGGGCGCCTCCTGCCCCCAGGGGCACTGGCGCGCCGGTCACCGGGCGGGTTCAGGGCGCGAGAGCGCCCCTCGGCGAGCGGCATCTCTCCGATGCACGCAACAGCGCAGCGCGGGCGCGCGCTGAATCGCGCGCTGGCGCGGCGCTGCCGACGTCGCGATCGGCACGACCTCCGGCCCGAGCTCGCTCGATGGAATCCACGTCTGGGCGGACGAGATCGAGGGCCCGCTCGCCTGGCGCGGCGTCCGCGCGCGGCGCGGGCGCCTCGTGAGCCCCCCCAAAAAAAAGCGGCGGGCCCGGAGGACCCGCCGCGCTGTGCCGGTTCGACGAGGGGAGCTATCAGTAACGACCGCGACCGCCGCCGCCGCCGAAGCCACCACGGCCGCCGCCGCCGCCCGCCGGGCGCTCCTGCGCCTCGTTGACCCGGAGCGAGCGCCCGTCGAGCATCATGCCGTTGAGCTGCGAGATGGCGTTGTTCGCCGCCTCGGACGAGCCCATCGTGACGAACGCGAACCCGCGCGGCTGGCCGGTCTCGCGATCGGTCGGCATCGCGACCTCGCGGACGTCGCCGCTGTTGGCGAACGCGGCCTCGAGCGACTCGCGGGTGGTGGAGTACGAGAGATTGCCGACGTAGAGACGATTACTCATGACACATGACTTTCACGGCTTGCAGCTGCGCTCGTGAGCGCTCTTCGCCTGCCATTCGATGAAGCCGTCGCGGATCGAACGGGGACGTGCCGCGCAGCGAAGCCTGCGCAGGCACACGGTGCGTCGTCCAGTCATCCGCGCGAGCAACGACCTCCCTCGCGAGGAGGGAGAGAGAAAGCATCGTGTCGAGAGCCAGTGACGTCGTGAGGGACCCAGGCTAGCCCTGCGCCGCGCCCCGCGCAAGGAACATCGCTGGATTCTTCATCCGCCCGCCGCGTCGTCGGCGGGCGCCGCGCGGCCAGGCCGCACGGGCCTGGCCCCCCGCCGCTCACGCGGCCAGAAAGCCGCCGTCGACCGGCAGCGCAGCGCCGGTCACGTAGGCCGCGCCCTCCGAGCACAGCCACGCCGCGGCGCCGGCGATCTCCTCCTCCGTCGCCATGCGCGCCATCGGATGCTGCGCCACCAGCGCACGGACGAGCTCCGGCGCCGCCTCCTCTGCCGCCCGGATCCCCGGTGTCCGGGTGACGCCGGCGCAGATCGCGTTCACGCGGATCCCCCGGGACGCCATCTCGAGCGCCACCGAGCGCGTCATCCCGACGACCGCGTGCTTGGACGCGACGTACGCGTGGTGCGCGGGCGCGGCCGCGACGCCGAAGATCGAGCTCATGTTGACGATGGCGCCGCCTCCCGACCGGAGCATGGCCGGGATCTCGTGGCGCATGGCCAGCCAGACCCCGCGCGCGTTGATCGCCATGACGCTGTCCCACACCTCCTGGTCGGTCTCCTCGACGGTGGCCCTGTCGCCGGCGCCCGCGCAGTTCACCGCGAAGTCGAGCCGGCCAAGGCGCGTCATCGCCTGTTCCACGGCGCGCGCCACCGCCGCCTCGTCGCGCACGTCGGCCTGGATGAACAGCGCCGCCGCGCCCTCGCGCTCCAGCGCCGCGCAGGCCCGCCGCCCGGCCTCGTCGCCGCGCGCGACGACGGCCACGCTCGCGCCCCCGGCCGCGAACGCCCGCGCCGTCGCGAGGCCGATGCCCGAGGTGCCGCCGATGACGAGCGCGACGCGCCCGGAGAAATCGTACCGGATCATGAGAGCTCCCTTCTTTCTGGTCCTATGAATCGCGCGCGCCCAGGCCGCTCCGGATGAACAGGACCGCCTGGCGCGCGAGGCGGCGGCGGCGCTTCGGGCCGAGCTGCCGCCGGAGCGCGTCCGAGGCCAGCACGTCATGCAGCTCGGCCCCGAGCTCCTGGAGCACGACGTCGGTCAGCCCGGGGCCGACGACCGCGGCGACCAGGCGGGTCGCCGCCTCGAGGCTCAGGTCGGAGGACCGGAGGGCGCCCGCCGCGATCCCCTGCTCGAGCAGCGCCCGGAGCTCCGCGAGCCCGGCCTCGCAGATGGCCCTGTGCAGGCCGCGGACCTCCGCGATCGCCGTCGGATCGGCGGCCGCCGCGGAGAGGCGGGCGAGGTGCGGGTGCTCGACGAGGAACGCCATGCCACGCTCGATCATGGTCTCCAGGCGAGCCCAGAAGTCGCCCTCCAGCCGCGCCGCGCCGACGAACTCGCGCTTGCGCCGCGGCGCCTCCTCGGTGAGCAGCCACCGGTACAGATCGAGCTTGTCCTCGAAGTACTGATAGAAGCTGCCCTTGGGGATCCGGGCGCGACGGGCGATCTGCGACAGCGAGGCCTCGGCATAGGTCCGATCGGCGAACTCGGCGATGGCCTCGCGCACGAGGCGCTCCCGCCGCTCCTCGGGCAGCCCAAAGAACGTGCTCTTCGGCATGCGACCGGTCAGTCATATGACCGCGCGGTCGCATCGTCAAGGGAGATGCGACCGATCGGTCACATGACCGCGCGGTCGCGTCGGCGGGCGGCGCGGCCTCCGGGTGAGGCTCCGCCGGCCCCGTGCTATGCCCGCGGCATGCCGAACGCAGCCGGCGACATCGACGTGGAGGCGATGAACGACCGCCTCGCCCGGGAGCACCCGATCGACGACTACTACGAGCGCGCCCCGCTGCCGATCCGCCTCATCGAGCGAAAGCGGCTCGCCATCCTCCGCGACATGCTCGGCGACTGCGCCGGCCTCGAGCTCGCCGAGGTCGGCTCGGGCGGCGGCCACGTGCTGCGCATGTTCCCGCGAGCGCGCATCACGGCCATCGACGTCTCCGACGTCTACCTCGACACGGCCCGCAAGAACCTCGCGGGCTACGACGTCCGCTTCATCAAGGGCGAGGTCGACAAGCTCGACCTGCCCGCCGCGAGCTTCGATCGCATCGTCTGCACCGAGGTCCTGGAGCACACGGTCGATCCCCCCGCGATCCTCGCGGCCACGGCGCGCCTCCTGCGCCCCACCGGGGTGGCGGCGATCACGGTGCCCAACGACCCGCTCATCGCGCGGCTGAAGCGCGTCCTCCGCGGCACGCCCGTCCTCGGCCGCCTGCTCGGCGACCGGATCCGCTGGGGCGGCGACGCCTACCACCTGCACCAGTGGACGCCGGCCCAGTTCGGCCGCCTCCTCTCGCGCTATTTCCACGTGGTCGAGCGCCGCGCCGCGCCGTACGACGCGCTGCCGATCCGCGCGTGCTTCCGCTGCGCGCCCCTGTGATCCGCGCCGCGCGCCCGGGGCCTCTCTCGGGCTCCCCTTCAAGATAGGCGAACCCACCATGACCGACCCCCATCGTGAGCCTGCCCCGGAGACGCCGATCGAGCTCTCCGTCATCGTGCCCTGTCTCAACGAGGAGCTGAACATCCCCGAGCTCACCGACCGCGTCCTCGGCGTCTTCCGCCAGGGGGAGCTCTCGGGCGAGCTCCTCCTCGTCGACGACGGCTCGACCGACGGCACGAAGACCACGATCCGCGCCCTCATGGCCGCGCACCCCGGCGTCGTCAGGGGGTGCTTCCACCCGCAGAACCGCGGCATCACGGCGGCGTGGCGGACGGGCGCGGCCGCCGCGCGGGGCAAGCTCGTCGCCATCCTCGACGCCGACCTCCAGTACCAGCCCGAGGACCTCCTGCGCCTCCGGCGCGAGCTCTACGAGCACAGCGTCGATGTCGTCCAGGGCTGGCGGAGCGCCGTCGGGCGCCGCAAGGACCGCCGGTACCACCTGAGCCGCGGCTTCAACCTCCTCCTCAACAAGACGTTCGGGATGTCGCTCCGGGACAACAAGAGCGGCTTCGTGATGTGCGCGCGCGAGGTGTTCCAGGATCTGCTCACGTACAAGGGGACGTACTTTTACTGGCAATCGTTCATCCTGGTCGCCGCCCACGCCAAGGGCTATTCGTACAAGGAGGTCGAGACGCTCTTCGAGCCGCGCCGACAGGGCGTCTCGTTCCTCGACCAGGCCGAGGTGAGCGCGGTGCTCCGGTCGTTCTACGACCTCGGCAAGGCGGCGTGGGAGTACCGCGTCGACCGGATCCCGGCGGACGCGGCCACGCAGTACCTGCGCCGCAACCCGGTGATCGACCGCTCGCCGGAGCGCGATCCGCTCACCGCGGCGCGGTGGCGCGCGTACCTCGCGGCGTTCAACCACACCCACTGGATGATCACGCGCGACGTCGAGCACTATTACGAGACGCTCCGCAAGACCCAGTGGCTCACGCCCGCGCAGACCCGCGAGCTCCAGGACGAGAAGCTCCGGCGGCTGCTCCGCCATTGCTACCGCAACGTGCCCTATTACCGCGCCCGGATGCAGGAGCTCAAGCTCCGGCCCGAGGACATCCGCGGCCAGGAGGACCTCCACAAGCTGCCGTTCCTCACGAAGGCCGATATCCGTCGCCACCTCTACTTCGACATCATGTCGGAGAACCACGACAAGTCGCAGATCCTGAAGATCACGACGAGCGGCTCCACCGGCGAGCCGTTCGTCTGCTATGCCGACCGGGCGCAGCTCGAGTTCCGCTGGGCGGCGACCTTGCGGGCGCAGGAGTGGACGGGCTACCGCTTCGGCGATCCCACGGTCCGGCTCTGGCACCAGACGATCGGGATGACCCGGTGGCAGGCGGCCCGCGAGCGCGCGGACGCCATCCTGTCGAACCGGACGTTCATCCCCGTCTTCGAGCTGTCCGACGGCAACCTGAGCGGGATGATCGCGCGGATCGCCCGCGCGCAGCCGGTGCTCATGGACGGCTACGCCGAGGCGCTCGATCTGCTCGCCCATTACGTCAAGAGCACGGGCCAGGTCGCGGCCCGGCCGCGCGCGATCATGTCGAGCGCGCAGACGTTGCCGCTGCCGAGCCGCCGCCTCATCGAGGAGGCGTTCGGCTGCCAGGTCTTCGACAAGTACGGCAGCCGCGAGTTCTCGGGCATCGCGTACGAGTGCGAGGCCCACGAGGGCCACCACGTCGTGGCCGAGGGGTACATCGTCGAGATCCTGCGCGACGGGCAGCCCGCGAAGCCGGGGGAGATCGGCGAGGTGGTGATCACCGATCTCAACAACACGTGCATGCCGTTCGTGCGCTATCGGATCGGCGACCTCGCGGAGGCGATGGATCCGGCCGCGCCGTGCCCGTGCGGCCGGGGAGCGCCGCGCGTGGGCAGCATCGAGGGGCGGGTCCAGTCGATCATCCGGGGGACGGACGGGCGTTATCTTCCGGGCACGTTCTTCGCGCATTACCTCAAGGAGTTCGATCATGCGATCAAGCGTTTCCAGGTGGTGCAGGAGGAGCGCGACGCGCTCACGTTCCGCGTGGTCAAGGGCGGTCGGTTCTCGCAGCAGGTGCTGGACGAGGTGCTCGCGACGTTCCGCCACTACCTCGGCGAGCGGATGCGCATCGAGGTCGAGTTCACGGACGACATCGCGCTCGTCCGCACGGGCAAGCACCTCGCGAGCGTCTCTCGCCTGAACGTCGACTTCCAGCGCGCCGCGCCGGAGGAGATCCGGCCCGCCGGCGGAAGCGGCGCGAACGGCGTGAACGGCGTGAACGGCGCGAACGGCGCGCGCATCGGATGAGGAGCTCCCGATGGCAGTGACGAGGAACCGCGTTGTCACGGTGTCGAGGCCGGGCGTGGCCTACGCCGATCGCGCGCCGTTCGGCCCGCCGAGCCCGGTCTACGAGGCCGTCGAGGCGCTCTTCCGTCGCCTCGGCCTCGACGCGGGGCGCGCCGGCACGCCCGCGTGGAACCCGCTCGGCGACCTGATCGCGCCGGGCGACCGGGTCATCATCAAGCCGAACCTCGTCTCGTCCAGGAACCTGCACCAGAAGATCACGGGCGAGCGGCTCGCCGCCTCCAGCACGCACGGCTCGCTCCTCCGGCCCGTGCTCGACTACGCGCTCCGCGCCGCCGGCCCGCGCGGGCGGGTGCGCGTGGTCGACTCGCCGGTCGAGGGGTGCGAGATCGAGAAGGTCGCAGGGCCGCTCGGGATCTTCGACGTCATCGATCACCTGAAGGCCCAGGGGCACGACCTCGATTTCATCGACCTGCGGTACTTCCGGGTCGCGCCGCTGTTCGCGCTCGACGACGTGCGCCGCCTCGGCCGCTCGTGGAACCTCGGCCTGCTCCTCCGCCGCCCCCTGCCCGGCGACCCCGCGGGCTACCGGGTCGTCGATCTCGGCCGCGACAGCTTCTTCGCCCTGGCGGGCGCGCCGCGGCCCGACGCGCTCCGCTTCCACCGCAGCCATTACGCGACGCCGGTGCCACACCACACCGGGGAGCGGCACGAGTACAGCATTCCCCAGACGCTGCTCGACGCCGATGTCGTCATCAACCTCCCCAAGCTGAAGACGCACAAGAAGACGGGCGTCACGCTCTCGCTGAAGAGCGTGATCGGACTCACCAACGAGAAGTACTGGCTCCCTCACTTCACCGAGGGTGATCCGTCGGTGGGCGGCGACGAGTTCGACAGGCCGCAGCGGCTCGCCGAGGCGGTGGAGGACAAGCTGAGCCGGCTCCCGCTGCCGGGCGATCACTCGCTCGTCGCGCGCGCGCCGCGGCTCGGGGCGCCGCCGAAGGTCATCGACGGGAGCTGGGAGGGGAACAACACGCTCTTCCGGACCATCCTGGACCTCAACCGCATCCTGTTCTTCGCGAGCCGCGAGGGCGCGCTGCGCGGGGAGCCGCAGCGGCGGTATCTGACGATCGTGGACGGCATCGTCGCGGGCGAGGGGGAAGGGCCGCTCGGGGCGACGCCGGTGCGCGCAGGGCTCTTGATCGGCGGGTTCGATCCCGGCGTGGTGGACGCGGTCGCGTCGCGGGGGATGGGCTTCGATCCGGCGCGGATACCGCTCGTCCGCGAGGCGCTGGGCGGGGCGCTGCTCCCCGGCAGCCGCCTCGACGACGTCGAGCACATCGTGGATGGGCCCGCGCCGACGCACCGGTTCAGGCCGCCCCGGAGCTGGCCGTCGCTGCTCGATGGCGTGGGCGGCGCGGCGGCGTGACCGAGGGGGCGTCTCCGGGGGCGGCGTCGCCCATGCTCCGACAGCAGCGGCCCGAGGCCCACGGGCGCTTTCGTACCGGCGACTCCGCTGTTGCGCTCCACGGCCCCGTGTGAGACGCTCCGGCCGTGGCATTCATCCGGCTGCGCTGAGCTCGGCATCCTCGTCCTCCTGTAGCCCCCGGCGCCGCCGGGGAGGTGCGGTGAGCGCGTGGGTGCCTGTCCGTGCCCTGTCTTCCCCCGAAACGCGGAAGACCGGGGCGCGGTGACTCACGCCCGGCAGCCTGGAGGAAGCATGCCACGCTCACCGATCCGGTCGTGATCTCGCGCCGCGCGTCTTCCCCTTCCCCACGCGCCGTCGACGTCGGCGGCGCGCGAAGAGGATCGCGATCATGACCGAGCATCACCCGATATCGTCCACGGACTCTTCCTCCTCATCCTTCGAGCCGCTCGACTCCGTCGGCGCGCTCCTCGAGGCCGCGCGCCGCGAGGGGCTCCGCCTGACGACGTCCCAGACCGAGCTCGACCAGATGGGGCTCGATTTCCTCGTCGTGCACGCGACGGACGAGGCGGGCGTGCCGTGGATCGTGCGCGCGCCGCGCCGGCGCGCCGTGGTCGAGGCGGCCCGCGTCGAGGCGCGCGTGCTCTCGCTCGTGCGCCCGCGCTTGCCGGTGGCCGTGCCCGACTGGCGCGTGCACACCGACCATGTGATCGCCTATCCGCGGCTCGGCGACGTCCCCGCCGTCACCGTCGATCCGGCGGCGGGCATTCGCTGGAATCGCGTCGATCCGGCGGCGCCCTCGGCCGCGTTCATCGCGTCGATGGCGGGGGCGCTGGCGGCGCTGCAGCGCGTGGACGCGGCGTCGATCGAGCGCGCCGGGGTCCCCGTGAAGCCCATCGACGACGCGCGCCAGCTCCTCGCGAAGGCCATGGACGAGACGCGCGGGGTGCTGGCGCCGCCCGACGCCCTGTGGGCGCGGTGGCACCGGTGGCTCGACGACGACGCGGTGTGGCCGCGCCACCTGGCCCTGGTGCACGGCGACCTCCACGCCGGGCACATGCTCGTCGACGAGGGCGGCCGGCTGACGGGGATCCTCGACTGGACCGAGGCGCACCTCGGTGACCCGTCGATCGACTTCGCCCTCTTCGTCGGCACGTTCGGCAAGGCGGCGCTCGACGCGTGCATCGCGCGCTTCGAGGCGGCCGGCGGGCGCGTCTGGCCCGGCCTCGCGCTCCACGCCGCGGAGCGCTGGGCGGCGTTCCCCGCGCTCGGGGCGAAGTGGGGAATCGAGTCGGGCAACGAGGCTGTGATCGCGCAGGTGCGCAGCATGCTCGGCACGATCGCCGCCGAGAGCGGGTGAGCGCAGGCGCCCGCGACGCCCGGGGGCTCGCGCGACGCCCGGGGGCTCGCGCGACGCTTGGGGCACGGCCGAGAGCGGCCGTGCCCCTTGCGCACAACGAGGTTCAGCGGAGGATGGGCGAGCAGCACCCGAGCTCGCAGGTGTAGCCGACCTCGCATCCGTCAACCCCCGCGCTGTCGCAGGTGTCCTGGCACGTCCAGCCAGGCCCGTCGCCCCCGCCGCCGTCGCTGCCCCCGCCGTCGTCGCTGCCCCCGCCGTCGTCGCTGCCCCCGCCGTCGTCGCTGCCGCCGCCGTCGTCGCTGCCGCCGCCGTCGTCGCTGCCCCCGCCGTCGTCGCAGCCGTCCGACCCGCAGCCATCATCCGGGCCGCAGCCGCCGTCCGGATCGCCCGGGTCGCCCGGATCGCCCGGATCGCCCGGATCGCCGGAGCCGCTGCCGGGACCGTCATCGCAGTGGCCGGGGCCGAGGCGGCCCTCGTTGAACGCGGTGAGCTTCTCCGAGAGCGAGACCGCCTCGCTGGCGGCGGGGCCCCCTCCCTTCACGCCGTACGGGAGCTCGTCGTCGGCATCCAGGTTGGCGGCCATCCATTCGTCGGCCTTTGCGATCGCCTCGTCGAGCGCCGCGTCGCTCGCGCTGCACTCGGCATTGAGCTTGGCGGCGATGAGCTGGTGGCCCAGGATCAGGCTCTTGTCGCCGCTCGGCGGCGTCTTGAGGAGCTCGAGCAGCTCCGCCTTGGAGTACTCGACCCCCCCGAGAGAGAGCGACCCCACACACCAGTCCTCGGGGTGGTTCTTCCAGAAGCCCTGCGTGAGCGTACAGCCGTCGCCGTCCTCGGACGGCACCCTGACCACATTGCCCCGCCCCTGCGCGAGGGGATCCGCGTCGCTCCCCTGACATGCGAACAGGCCGGTGCCAGCCAGCGACAGACATCCCACAAGCATCATCCTGCTAAGCGTCATGAGTCCTCCTGCGTAGTCTCCCGGTGCAGTGCCGAGGTCAGCTCAGCGCGGCTCATGTTTTTTCGATGTCAGCCCGGGACACGGACAGATCTCTTCATATCAAAAATTTCCCCCGTGGCAGCACATACGTTGTCGACAGGACCGACTGTCCCGTGCGGCCGCATCCGTTCCCTCGGCGGCAGCGACCGGTGCGTCGCCGACGCGATGCCGAGGTCGACCGTCAGCGGCCGCGCCGCGCCCAAGGGCAGGATCCCGCCCGTCTCGAGCACCCGCAGGAGCTTCACCTGCAGCGCCGGATCCATGTCGCCGATCTCGTCGAGGAACAGCGTCCCTCGTCCACCTCGACGAACAGGCCGGGGGCGTCCTTGACCGCGCTCGTGAACGCGCCCTTCCTGTGGCCGAACAGCGTCGACTCCAGCAAGGTCGGCGCGAGCGCGCCGCAGTCGACGGCGAGGAAGGGCCTGTGCTTCCTCCGGCTCCTCGCGTGCAGGTACCGGGCCAACACCTCCTTGCCGGGCGGGGGGGGGGCAATGGTCGGGCCATCGAGGAGCACGGGATCAATGCATGCGCATCAGGGCTTCTCGCAAGCGCAGGACATGCTCCTTCGACTGAACACAATCAGCGGGCCTCCGCCCTCCGAGCGCAGGGACCCTCATCTCGAGCCACGCCAGACACCCCTCCCCCACCTTCGCGAAGATCATGGCCGCTAGGGGCAAATCGCCCTGGACCCTTCGAAGGAGCTCTCGCTGGAGCTCGGAGCTGGTCCAGTATTGTTCCTGGGCGATCCTGGCGTTATCAAGCCAGACGTCATCTCCGGAATAAACATCTTCGAGCTGGAGTCGCTTCATCTCGACAGTCCGGCGAGGCCCATCGGGCTCGAACCAACGTTGCTGTCGGGCCAGCGCGCCTCGGAGCGCGCGCCGCCCCCCCCGGGGCGCGCTTCGAGGCGCAGCCACCCGCCGTGCCGCGCCAGCCAGCGCGCCGCGACGGCCAGGCCGAGGCCCGTGCCCGGGTGCTTCGCTAGGCGCCGAGCGTCTTCTGCCCCGGCTTCCACTCGCACGGGGTCAGCTCGCCCGTCCTCAGGGCATCGAACACGCGCAGGACCTCATCGACGCTCCTCCCGACCGGGAGATCGTTCGCGCTCGCGAAGCGGATGATCCCGCCCGGATCCACGATGAAGGTCGCGCGCAGCGGGACGCCTTCGGTCGGGTGCAGGATCCCGAGCTGCGTGGCGAGCTCGCGCTTGTGGTCGGCGAGCATCGGGATCGGGAGGTCGCGGAGCGCCGGGTGGTGCTCGCGCCACGCGAGGTGGACGTAGTGCGTGTCCGTGCTCAGCCCGAGGACCTGGGCGCCGCGCTCCGCGAAGTCGCCCGCGCGGCGGCCGAACTCGGCGATCTCGGTCGGGCAGACGAACGTGAAGTCCATCGGCCAGTAGAACAGGACGAGCCACTTGCCCTCGAAGCTCGACTCGCTGAGGGTCTTGAACTCCTTGCCCGGCTCGCGGCTCACGACGGACTGGAGAGAGAAGGAAGGTAGACGATCACCGACGGTCAACATGACGAATGGCTCCTTTCAGGATGGCTCGGAGGGCATGGCGCTCGGCAGCCCTCGCGCTCCTGAAAGTTAGAATCATTATAAACTGAATGTCAAGTGGGCGGGGGTGCGCTCCGCGCCGCGCGCGCAGCCCGCGCCGCTGCGCGGCGCCGCCGCGCGTATGCTTTCCGGTCGAGGAGGAGATGATGCGGCGATCGCGGGGACCGATCTTGTGCCTGTCGATGGCGTGCGTGCTCGGCGCCTGCGGGGGCGGTGAGCGCGGGGGCGAGGAGGCGCCCGGCACGGGTGGCCCCGGCGGGACGGGCGCCTCGGGCGGTGGAACGGGCGCGGGCGGCGCGATCCCGCGGTCGCCCGCGCACGGAGGCGGCGGCCCGCCGGCGGGCAACCCCGACGGGGCCTGCGCCGTGCCGGCCGAGGCGCAGGCCGTCGACACCTCGTCCCCGACGACGGTGATCGGCGACGGGACGCCGGAGAGCTGCACCTCCGAGGAGGTCGTCCGCGCCGTCGCGGGCGGCGGCATCATCACCTTCGACTGCGGCCCCGACCCGATCACCATCACGCTCGAGGAGACGGCGAAGATCTTCAACGACACCGGCCCCGAGATCGTGATCGACGGCGGCGGGCTCGTGACCCTGAGCGGCGGCCGCAAGCGGCGCATCCTCTACATGAACACCTGCGACGAGGCGCAGGTCTGGACGACGCCGCGCTGCGACGACCAGGACCACCCGCGCCTGACGATCCAGAACCTCACCTTCATCGAGGGGGACTCGACCGGCGAGGACGACGAGGGGGGCGGCGCCATCTTCGCGCAGGGCGGGCGCCTGAGGGTCGTCAACTCACGCTTCTTCGACAACGCGTGCGATCCGACCGGCCCCGACGTCGGCGGAGCCGGGATCCGGGCGCTCATGCAGTACGATGGACTGCCGCTCTACGTGGTGAACAGCACCTTCGGCGGCGCCGAGGGGTACGGGAACGCGTGCGCGAACGGCGGCGGCATCAGCAGCATCGGCGTCTCCTGGACGGTCATCAACAGCCTGTTTTCCCACAACCGCGCGCTCGGCAACGGCGGCAACCCCGCCCAGGCGGGGACGCCGGGCGGCGGCAGCGGCGGGGCCATCTACAACGACGGCAACACGATGACGCTCACGCTCTGCGGGACCCGGATCGAGCGGAACGAGGTGAACGCCCACGGGAGCGCGATCTTCTTCGTGAGCAACGACCACTCCGGGAAGATCGTCATCGATCGGTCGGTGATCACCGGCAACACCGGCGGCTCCTGGTATCCCACGTACCCGCAGATCTCGAACCACGACGATACGTCGATCACGGTGACGGGCTCGATCATCGAGTGAGCGCGGCCGGCTGCGGCGGACGAGGCGGGGACGCGCCGGCGACGCCGTGGCGCCGGCGCTGCTGCGTCACAACCGCTTTTCCAGCCGCTGCCTCGGCTCGGGGCCTCGCGCCGAGGGCGCCCTTCGCTCGACGCCGCCGCCGACGAACGCCGCCAGGTGCTCGCCGGTCACCGTCGACCTCGCCGCCACCAGGTCGGCCGGGGTGCCTTCGAACACGATCCGCCCGCCGTCGTGGCCCGCGCCCGGCCCGAGGTCGATGATCCAGTCGGCGTGCGCCATCACCGCCTGGTGGTGCTCGATCACGATGACCGACTTGCCGGCGTCGACCAGCCGGTCCAGGAGCCCGAGCAGCTGCGCGAGGTCGGCCAGGTGCAGCCCGGTGGTCGGCTCGTCGAGCACGTAGACGCCGCCGTCTTCGCCCATGTGCGTCGCGAGCTTGAGCCGCTGCCGCTCGCCGCCCGACAGCGTGGTGAGCGGCTGGCCGAGCCGCAGGTAGCCGAGCCCCACGTCGGCCATGCGCTGCAGGATCGCGTGCGCGGCCGGCGTGCGCGCCTCGCCGGCGCCGAAGAAGCCGACCGCGTCGTCGACCGACAGGTCGAGCACCTCGGCGATGTTGAGCCCGCCGAGCCGGTAGCCCAGCACCGACGCCTGGAACCGCCGGCCCTCGCACTCCTCGCAGACCGTGGTGACGCCGGCCATCATCGCGAGGTCGGTGTAGATCACCCCGGCGCCGTTGCAGGTCGGACAGGCGCCCTCGGAGTTGGCGCTGAACAGGGCGGGCTTCACGCCGTTGGCCTTCGCGAACGCCTTGCGGATCGGCTCCAGCAGATCGGTGTACGTCGCCGGGTTGCTCCGCCGCGAGCCGCGGATCGGGGTCTGGTCGACCGACACCACCCCGTCCCGGTTCGACACCGAGCCGTGGATCAGCGAGCTCTTGCCCGACCCCGCCACGCCGGTCACCACCACCAGCACGCCGAGCGGGATGTCGACGTCGACGTCCTTCAGGTTGTGCGTGCGGGCGCCGCGCACCTTCAGCACGCCCGACGGCTTCCGCACCGACCGCTTCAGGGAGGCCCGGTCGCTCAGGTGACGCCCGGTGAGCGTGGCGCTCTTCCGCAGCCCATCCACGGTGCCCTCGAAGACCACCTGGCCGCCGGCGGTGCCGGCGCCGGGGCCGAGGTCGACGACGTGGTCGGCGATCGCGATCACCTCCGGCTTGTGCTCGACCACGAGCACGGTGTTGCCCTTGTCGCGCAGCCGCAGCAAAAGGTCGTTCATCCGCTGGATGTCGTGGGGGTGCAGCCCGACCGTCGGCTCGTCGAAGACGTAGGTCACGTCGGTGAGCGACGACCCGAGGTGGCGGATCATCTTGGTCCGCTGCGCCTCGCCGCCCGACAGCGTGCCGGTCGGCCGGTCGAGGCTGAGGTAGCCGAGGCCGATCTCCACGAACGAGTCGAGCGTGTGCCGCAGCGCGGTGAGCAGCGGCGCGACGGACGGCTCGCTCAGATCGCGCGCCCACCCGGCCAGCTCGCTGATCTGCATCGCGCAGGCGTCGGCGATGTTGATCCCCTTGATCTTGGACGACCGGGCGACCTCGTTGAGCCGGGTGCCGCGGCACTCGGGGCAGGGGCTGAACGTGGCCACGCGCTCCACGAACGCTCGGACGTGCGGCTGCAGCGAGTCGAGGTCCCTGGACAGCATCGACTTCTGGATCTTCGGGATCAGCCCCTCGTAGGTCAGGTTGATGCCGTCGACCTTGATCTTGGTCGGCTCCTTGTGGAGCAGGTCGTGGAGCTCCTTCTTGGTGAACTTGCGGATCGGCTTGTCCGCGTCGAAGAAGCCGCAGCCGTTGAAGATGCGGCCGTACCAGCCATCCATGCTGTAGCCGGGGATCTTGATCGCGCCCTCGTTGATCGACTTGCGCTCGTCGTAGAGCTGCGTGAGGTCGATGTCGCTGACCGACCCCATGCCCTCGCATCGCGGACACATGCCGCCGGCGCGGGTGAACACGACGTTCTCGGCCTTCTTCCCTCCCTTCTCGACCGTGATCGATCCGGACGCGCGGACCGACGGGACGTTGAAGGCGAAGGCCCCGGGCCCGCCGATGTGCGGCTCGCCGAGGCGGCTCCACAGCACGCGGAGCATCGCGTTCGCGTCGGTCACCGTGCCGACCGTCGAGCGGGGATTACCGACCAGCCGCTCCTGGTCGATGAGGATCGCGGTGGTCAGCCCTTGCAGGACGTCGACCTCGGGCCGGGCCAGCGTCGGCATGAACCCCTGCACGAACGCGCTGTACGTCTCGTTGATCAGCCGCTGCGACTCGGCCGCGATGGTGCCGAACACCAGCGACGACTTGCCCGATCCCGAGACGCCGGTGAACACGGTCAGCCGCCGCTTGGGGATCTCGACGCTGACGTCCTTCAGGTTGTTCTCCCGCGCGCCCTGGACGCGGATCAGGTCGTGGCTGTCGGCGGGGTGCTGGGTGGAGGAGGCCATGTTCAAGCTCATTCCATGAAGATTTCAGGTTTCGTGCGGCCGGCCGCCCGTTCAGTCGGCGCGCCGCCCGCTGCGCCGCTCGGTGGCGTACGGCAGCACGAACAAGTACAGGCCGGTGAACAGGAGAAAGACGAGCGGAAGCAGCGCCAGGAGGCCCACCCAGACGGCAGGCTCTTCCCGTCCCATGGCGACGAGGTTGACGATGACGGCCACCGTGAAGGCGATGGACACCCAGCGGTGGGATTGTCGAATCCATTTGTTCCAGTTCAATGGGACCTCCTCTGAAGACGAGCCCGGAGTGATCGGGCACCCCCGCGACGAGCCTCAGGCCACGAGCCTCCACCGGCTCACGGGATCCTCGCGACCAGGTCGACGAGCCTCCCGCCCATCATCTTCCAGCCGTAGCGCGCGCCGGCGAAGTTCTGCTTCTGGTCCGGCTTGAAGCCCGAATGCACGAGGGACAGGCGCGTGCCCGACGCCGTGGGCGTGAGCGTGAACGTCACGAGGGTGTCCATGTCGCCGACGACCCACGTGTAGCTGAGCTTCCTGCGCTCTTCGATCTCGGCGAGCCGGCAGTTCACGAGGCCGTCCCAGCCGGGCTGCGGCTGCGCCTTGAGCGTGAACGCGGCCCCCGGCTCGAGCTTGAGATCGACGACGGGCAGGAGCCACTCCGCGAGCAGCGCGGGGTCGGTGAGCGCGCGCCACACCTTCTCCGGCGAATGACGCAACTCGAACTCGAATGAAATGGACTCGGTCTGCGCTCGTGCGGTCTTGTCGGTGAGAGTCATTCGTCCATTTTCTCCAGCAGTCGCTCGAGGCGATCGACGTGCTCCGTCCAGAAGGCGCGGTAGTGCGCGATCCAGTCGATGAGCGGCTTCAGCCCGCGCGGCTCCACCCGGTAGTAGACACAGCGCCCCTCGCGCCGGCCGTTCACCAGGCCGGCGTCTTTCAGCGTGGCGAGGTGCTGCGAGACCGCCGGCTGCGAGATGTCGAAGCGCGCCGTGAGGTCCTTCACGGCCGCCTCGCCGCGCGTGAGCGACTCGAAGATCGCCCGGCGGCTGGGGTCCGCCAGCGCCTGGAAGATCTTGTCTTCGGCCGCGGCCGCGCGGTGCATCCTCGAACGTATAAGTCTATGCTTATATATTGTCAAGCGCGCGCTCGCTCGCCGGCAGCGCGAGCGCGCGCAGGAGCCCCCTGCTGGCGCTGGCGGATGAGGGGACGGCGAACCCGCGTGCCGCCGGCGGGTGGGCGCTACGGCGTGGAGGAGAGGATCCGGCGCTCGGCCACCGGGGCGCGTGGCCGCCCCCGCAGCGCTTCCTCGAGGTGGGCGTGGGCGCGCTCGGCGCGGCTGGGGTCACGATCCTGGAGCGCGGGTCCGCCGAGCGTGCTGGCATGGCACGCGGAGCAGCCGCGTCGTCGAGGTGGACGCCGGCGAATTCGTGGTCGTCGATGGCCGCCCGTGTGAACGAGCTCGGGCGGAGACAGGACACGCCTCGGAGGGCGCCGCGCCGGCGCGCCGCGCCCCCCGGGGCGCCTCAGTGCACGCGCATGCCCGGCTTCGCCCCGGCGTCGGGCGACAGCACGTGCACCGTGTCGTCGCCGGCCGCCAGCACCATCCCCTCGCTGAGGCCGAACTTCATCTTCCGGGGCGCCAGGTTGGCGCACACGATGACGAGCCGCCCGACGAGATCCTCCGGCTTGTAATGGGCCTTGATGCCGGCGAACACCGTGCGCCGCGCCTCTCCGCCGAGCGAGACGGTGAGCTTGAGCAGCTTCTTCGCCTCGGGCACGTGCTCCGCCGCGAGGATGCGCGCGACGCGCAGGTCGATCTTCGTGAAGTCGTCGATCGTGCACTCCGGGGCGAGCGGCTCCTTCGCGAGCGCCGCGCCGTCGTCCTCGGCGCCCGCGGCCCCGCCCGGCGCCGCCGCGCCGGCGGCCGCCGCGGCCGGCGCCTCCTCGGCGGGGCGGCTCTCGGCGATCATCCTGTCCACGGCGGCCGGCTCGACGCGCTTCATGAGGTGCTCATACGCGCCCACGGGCGTGCCCACGAGCGGAGTCCTCGCGTGCGCCCAGACGTCCATCGGACACCCGAGCAGCCGCGCCACGTCGTCCGCGAGCTTCGGCAGCACCGGCGCCAGGTAGAGGACGATCTGCCGGAACAGGTTGAGCGCCACCGTGCAGACGGCCTGCACCTCGGCCTTCTTGTCCGGCTGCTTCGCGAGCGCCCACGGCTGCATCCGGTCGACATACTCGTTCGCCCGGTCGGCGAGGGCGATGATGAGCCGCGTCGCCCGCGCGAAGTCGAACGCCGCGTACGCCGCCCCGATCGCGTCCCCCTCCGCCGCCGCCGCCGCGAAGAGGCCGCCGTCGTCCGGATACACGGGCGACAGCCCCACCCCCGCGACGAAGCGCGACGAGCGGCTCGCCAGGTTCACGACCTTGTTCACGAGCTCGGCGTTCACCTTGTTCACGAGCTCTTCCAGGTTCAGATCGATGTCGTCGACCTTCGAGCTCAGCTTGCTCGCGTAGTAATAACGCAGGTACGCGGGGTCGAGGTGCTTCAGGTACGTCGAGGCGAGCACGAACGTGCCCTTGCTCTTCGACATCTTCTCGCCGTTCACGGTGAGGAACCCGTGCACCTGCACGCGCGACGGCAGCGTGAAGCCCGCGCTCCTCAGCATCGCCGGCCAGAAGAGGGTGTGGAAATAGACGATATCCTTGCCGATGACGTGGACGATCTCGGTCTCTTCCGAGCGCCACCAGTCGTCGAACGACTCGCCCTCCCGGTCGCACCACTCCTTGCTTGCGGCGATGTAGCCGATCGGCGCGTCGAACCAGACATACCAGTAGTTCCCGGGCGCGTCCGGGATCTCGAAGCCGAAGTACGGGGCAGGGCGCGACACGTCCCAGTCCCGGAGCGGCTCCGACAGGAAGTGGCCCGCGAGGTAGTTCGCGATCTCCTTCGGCATCCGCCCCTCGGCCTGCGTCCAGGTGGCCAGGAACGGCCGCTCCGGCTCGATGGCCACCATGAGGTGCTGCGCGCTCCGCACCTCGGGCCGCACGCCCGTGAGGGCGCTCCTCGGCTCGACGAGATCCGTGGCGGCGTAGGTCGAGCCGCACTTGTCGCAGCTGTCGCCGTACTGGTCCGGCGCGGCGCACTTCGGACAGGTGCCCTTGACGAAGCGGTCCGCCAGGAACATCCCCTCCTTCGGATCGAAGAGCTGCGTGACGTCCTTCGTGGTCACCCTGCCGCGCTCCCGCAGCGACGCCCAGATCTCGTGGCACAACGCCCGGTTCGCGGGGGAGTTCGTGCTGCCGTAATGGTCAACGCGGATCTGGAATGCGGCGAAGTCGCGCTGGTGCGCCGCGTTCATGTCGGCGATGACGTCGACCTCGCTCCGCCCCTCTTGCCGCGCGCGGATCATGATGGCCGTGCCGTGGGTGTCGTCGGCGCAGAGGTAGATGGTCCTGCGCCCGGTCATGCGCCAGTAACGCGCGAAGATGTCGGTCTGCGTGTATTCGACCAGGTGGCCGAGGTGGATGTGGCCGTTCGCGTAGGGGAGCGCGCTGGTGATGAGGAGCCGTTTCATGCTGGGCAGGACTTTGCACGAACTCGCGGCCCGACGCCATGCGCGGGCGCGGCCCCGCGCGACGGCGTCGCCGGGGCGCGCGGTCCGGGACGGAGCGAGCCGCCGCCGCCAGCGGCGTTGAGCCGGGCGCCGCGAGGGCGAGCCCGCGATTCGTCCGGGACCGCGTAACCTTTCCGGCCCCCCGATCGTGGTACGGCCAGGAAAGGGGACACGGGATGAGACACACGAACGACGTGGTGGTGATCGGCGGCGGGCTCGCGGGGCTCGCGGCGGCGGCGTACCTGGGCCGGGCGGGGCGGTCCGTCGCCCTCGTCGAGAAGGCGCACGCGCCGGGCGGCCGCGCCGCCACGCAGGAGAGCCGCGGCTTCTCGCTCAACCTCGGCGCCCACGCCCTCTACCGGGGCGGCGCGGCGCACCGGGCGCTCCAGGAGCTCGGCGTCCGGTTCAGCGGCGGGGCGCCGCCCGGGTCGGGGGCGTTCGCCCTCGACCGGGGCGTCCTGCACACCATGCCTTACGGCGCGCTGTCGCTGCTCACGACGGGCCTCTTCGGCGTCGCCGAGAAGATCGAGGTGAGCCGCGTCCTCGGCAAGCTCGCCTCGGTCGACGCCGCGCCGCTCATGGCGGTCCCGGTCTCGACCTGGCTCCAGGGCGCGTTCCGCTCCCCCGCGGTGCGCCGGTTCGTCTCCATGCTCATCCGGCTGTCCACCTTCTGCGCCGACGACGAGCGCCAGAGCGCCGGCGCGGCGCTCGAGCAGGTGCAGCGCGGCGTCCGCGACGGCGTGCTCTACCTCGACGGCGGCTGGAGGACGCTGGTCGACGGCCTGCGCGACGCGGCGGTCGCGGCCGGCGTGCAGATCGTCACCGGGGCGCGGGCGGAGCAGGTCGAGCTGCAGGGCGGCGAGGCGGCCGGCGTGATGCTCGCGGGCGGCGACCGCATCCGCGCCGGCGCCGTGCTCATCGCCGCCGGCCCGCGCGCGGCGGCCGCGCTCGTGCCCGGGAGCCCAGCGCTCGCGGGGTACGCCGAGCGCGCCGTCCCGCTCCGCGCGGCGTGCCTCGACGTGGCGCTCTCGCGGCTGCCTCGCCCGCGCCTCAACCTCGTGCTCGGCATGGATCGCCCGCTCTACCTGTCGGTGCACTCGAACGTCGCGCGGCTCGCCCCCGAGGGCGGCGGCGTGATCCACACGATGCAGTACGGCCCCGAGCGCGCCGGGGGCGACGCGGAGCGCGCGCTCGAGGACCTCCTCGAGCTCGGCCAGCCGGGCTACCGCGACGCGCTCGTCGAGCGCCGCTTCCTGCCGTCGCTCGTCGCCAGCAACGCCGTGGTCACCGCCGACGGCGGCGGCTTCGCGGGGCGCCCCGGCGTCCGCGTCCCGGAGCTCGCCGGGCTCTTCGTCGCGGGCGACTGGGTGGGACCGGAGGGCATGCTCGCCGACGCGAGCCTCGCCAGCGCCCGGGCCGCCGCCGAGGCCATCCTGGCGCGCCGGGCGCTCGACCGCGCCGCATGACGATGAGGTCGCCGCAGCACGCCGCCGACCCGAGGGGCGCTTCCGCGCCGGACGCGGCGCTCGCCTCGAGCTACCTCGGGGCGAGCTACCGCGAGCACGAGCGCTTCCTCTGGGCGCTGTCCTACCGGCTCACGGGCAGCGCCGCCGACGCGGACGACATCGTGCAGGAGACGTTCATCCGCGCGCTGGAGCGCCCGCCGGCGCGCACGGACGAGCCCGTGCGCCCCTGGCTCACACGCGTCGCGCTGAACCTCGGCCGCGACGTCCTGCGGCGCCGCAAGCGCCGCCCCTACGACGGCCCGTGGCTCCCCTCCCCGATCGAGGCGGAGCCCGAGCCGCCGTCGTTCGAGCTCCCGGGCAAGGACGGCACCGAGCACCGCTACGATCTCCTGGAGAGCGCCTCGTTCGCGTTCCTCGTCGCGCTCGAGGCGCTCACCCCGCGGCAGCGCGCCGTGCTCCTGCTCCGCGACGTCTTCGACTACTCGGTGCAGGAGACCGCCGCCGCGCTCGACCTGTCGGAGGCCAGCGTGAAGACGACGCACCACCGCGCCCGCCGCGCCCTCGAGCCGTACGACCGCGATCGCTGCCGCCCCTCGCCCGAGCTCGTCGAGCGGTCGGGCGCGGCGCTCGTGCGCTTCCTCCGGACGCTGGCGACGCACGACGTGCCGGCCATCGAGGCGCTGCTCAGCGAGGGCGTCCGCGTCGTCAACGACGCGAACGGCGAGTTCAAGGCGGCGCGCAAGATCGTCACCGGGCGGAGCCGGGTCGCGCGGTTCTGCGCCGGCGTGCTCCGGTTCGGGTATGGCGGCGAGGCCCGCCACGCGATCCGCCTGCTCAACGGCCTCCCCGCGCTCGTCGTCGAGCGCCTGGGCGGCTCGGGCAAGCTCGCCCCGCGGTACGTCACGCGGTGCGACATCGACGCGGACGGTCGCATCACGGTGATCCACACCGTGCTCGCCTCGCGCAAGCTGACGGCCGTGAAGCCGCTCGCCCCGTGAGCCCCCGGTGCGCAGCACCACCGGCGCCCAGGGGGCAGAGGCAGCCCCCTGCCGGCCGAGCACTGGAGTGAGTCATGTCGTGGGGCGTGCTTCGGCCGGCGAAGTAGATACTGTGATTCAGCAGCCTAGCGCCGGTGGGCGTTCGTGTCCACGCTGGAACAGCCCGCTCGCTCAGGTCGCTTTCTGGGCCCGCTCGCGGTGCGCCTGCTCGATGAAGTGGCGAACCTCCTTCTCGATCGCCGCGAGCGCCACCCCCTTGAAGGGGCGCAGGAGGAGCGGCACGTCGAGATCGACGTCCACGGCGCCGGGGCGGAGCTCCATGCTGCCTTTCAGCTTCACCCCCTTCACCGAGAATCCCAGCTCGGCGCGCCGGTCGTCTCGCCACACGAGGAAGGGCTGATACTCCGCGTACTGCTCTCTGTACTGTGCGATCGCTCGTTCGGTCGCCAGCTTCGCCTCTTGGTCGTTCAGGTCATGTTCGATCGTGTGTTTCATGGGACCTCGCAGTTGGGTTCAGAGGCACATCGCGAGAACCGGCCAGTGAGCCGCCCGCCGCGGGCGCTTCGCGGGGCGAGCGCGGTGCCCGGCCGATTTTCTCCGTGAATACCACGGATGCACCCCACCCGCGGGACGTTGACTCGCCTCCTGACTCGAAATCTGCATTGTGGGACATTTCGCCGCGCCCGGCACCGGTGCGCGCGGCCAGCGCGCGGCCGGGCAGCCGTCGCGAAGGCGGCGCGGATCGCGGCGATGTCGGCGCGGATCGCGCGGATGAGCCCGGCCATGACGGGCCACGGCCCCGGCACGCCTGAGCCCGCTGCCGCGCGCGGCCGCGCCGGGGGGCGCCCGGGCTCGATGACCACAGGCGCCCCCCCCCCGCGCGCGCCTGTGGTCATCGAGCCCGGCCTCGCGTAAAGAACAGCGCCGCCGTGGACCTCCTGTATTTCGCGCTGCTCTGCTCCGTGCTCATCTTCGTGCACGAGCTCGGCCACTTTGTGTGCGCGAAGCTCTTCGGCGTGAAGGTCCTCACCTTCTCGATCGGCTTCGGCCCCCGCGTGCTGCGCCTCCGGGGCCGCGAGACGGAGTACTGCATCGCGCTCCTGCCCCTCGGCGGCTTCGTGAAGATGCTCGAGGAGAACCGGCAGGAGGCCGTGCTCCCCGAGGATCGCAAGCGCACCTTCGAGTCCCAGGCGCTCTGGAAGCGCGTGATCATCGTCATGGCGGGCCCGGCGATGAACGTGCTGTTCCCGGTGCTCCTCTACTTCGCGGTCTTCATCGGCGAGACGCGCTTCGTGCCGCCGACGGTCGGCGTGGTCCTGCCGGGGCACCCGGCCGAGGGCCGGCTCGTGCCGGGCGATCGCATCCTCGAGGTGGACGGCGAGCGCATCGGCACCTTCGCCGAGCTCCACCGCATCGTATCGAAGAGCCCCAACCAGGAGCTCCGGCTCACGGTCTTCCGCGACAAGGAGCGCGTCGAGGTCACGGTCGTCCCGGAGGAGAAGATCGTCCAGAAGCCGCTCGAGATCGTCGACCGCGTGGGCGAGATCGGCATCAAGCCGAGCCGCCCCGCGGCCGTGATCGGCGTGGCGCGGCCCGACTCGCCCGCCTACCGCGCCGGGCTCCGCACGTTCGACGTGGTGACGGACGTGCGCGGCAAGCCCGTGAAGACGTTCGCCGACCTGGAGCACGCGCTCGAGGACAACCGCGGCGCCACGGTGCCGGTCACGTACCTGCGCCCGGTCCCGGTGCCGAACGCGCTCGGCGGGCTGGCCGAGCTCGCGGTGTACGAGTCGGGCGTCGCCGCGCTGACCCCCGAGGCCGGCCACGGCGATCTGCTCGCGCGGACCGGCATCGAGCCCGCGGACCTCTACGTCGCCGAGGTGCCCGAGGGCTCGGCCGAGTGGGACGCCGAGCTCCGGCCGGGCGACCGCATCACCGAGGTCGACGGCGTCGAGGTCACCGCCTGGTCGACGTTCGTCGAGCTCCTGTTCGCCGCGCCGGACCGGCCGCACGTGATCACCTGGCAGCGCGCGGGCCAGCGCAAGAGCGGCACGATCGAGCTGCGCCGCGAGGACTGGATCGACGAGTACGGCCAGCACCGCCCGCGCTTCTACCTGCGCGCGTCGAACTGGTCGCCGATGGTGGCCGAGCCGTTCGTCGACAGCCCGTCCGCGTTCCAGTTCGCGCTGGAGAGCGCGATCGACGAGACGTACGACGTCATCCGGTTCATCGTGGTCGGGATCGTCCGCATCATCGAGGGCAAGGTCAGCATCTCCACGCTGGGCGGCCCGATCACGGTGTACGACGTGATCGGCGAGGAGGGCGCCAAGGGGGTCAGCTACTTCGTGTGGGCGATGGCGGTGATCTCGATCAACCTCGGGCTCATCAACCTGCTGCCCATCCCCGTGCTCGACGGCGGCCACCTGCTGTTCTTCACGTTCGAGGCCGTGCTGCGGCGCCCGCTGCCGCTGCGCGTGCGCGAGATCGCGAGCCTGGTCGGGCTCGTGGTGCTCATCGGCCTGATGGGCATCGCCTTCAAGAACGACGTCGAGCGCCGCTGGGACGTGATCCAGGGGCAGTTCAAGGAGCTCGTTGGCTGACCGGACGCGAGGTGACGGGGGCGGCGCGGCGCGCGCGCCCCAGGGCCCGCCGGGCCCGCGGCGGCCCGGCGAGGGCGGGGCGCGGGCGGTCGCCGCGCGCGTGCTCGCGCGGGTGTGGGGCTCGGACGCCTTCGCCTCCGCGGCGCTGGACGCGGAGCTGCGCCGCGCGCCGGCGCTGGATCCGCGGGACGTCGGCCTCGCGACCGAGCTCGTCTACGGCGTCCTGCGCGCGCAGGCGGCGCTCGAGGGGCGCATCGCCGAGCTCGCCGCGAAGGGCGGGTGGGCGACGGACCCGGTGGTGCGGGCGCACGTGCTGATGGGCGCGTACTCGCTCTGCTTCCTCGACCGGATCCCCGCGTTCGCGGCCGTCTCGGAGGCGGTGGCCGGCGTCCGGGCGGCGGGCGGGCCGCGGGTGGGCGCGTTCGCGAACGCGGTGCTGCGCAGGCTCGCGGCGGCGGTGGACGGCGGCGCGCGCCCGCCGCTCGAGGCCGCGGTGGTCGCGTCGGCGCCCGGGTGGCTGCGGGGCGCCCTGCGGCGCTCGCTCGGCCGCGCGGCGGCCGAGGCGTTCCTGTCGGCCGGCCCGGTGCCGCCGCCCTCGGGGCTCTGCCTCGCGCCGGGCGAGGATCGCGACGCGTGGCTCTCCGCGCTGCGGGGCGCCGCGCCGGCCGCGACGTTCGAGGCGGGGCGCGTCTCCCCGCGCGCGATCGTCGCGCGCGGCGCGGGCGATCTCCGGCGGCTCCCCGGCTTCGGCGCGGCGTGGATCGGCCAGGAGGAGGGGGCGCAGGCGCTCGCGCTCGCGCTCGGGGCGCGGCCCGGCGAGCGCGTGCTCGACGCGTGCGCCGGCCGGGGCACCAAGTCGTGGCTGCTGTCGCGCGCGGTGCTCCCCGGCGGCGCGGTGGACGCGGCGGACCTGTACCCGGCGAAGCTGTCGCAGCTCCGGTCGACGCTGGGCGCGCCCCCGACGAGCTCGGAGAGCGCGAGCGCGGAGGGCATCGACGCGCCGGGCGGCGCGCCCGGGAGCGATGCGCTGGGCGACGCGCCCGGCAGCGGCGCGCCGGGCGGGGCGCGCGAGCGAGCGGCTGGCCTCGTCCGCGCGACGTACGCGGTCGACTGGACGGTGGGCGTGGGCGACGTGCCCGAGGGCTACGACCGGGTGCTCGTCGACGCCCCCTGCTCCGGGGTGGGCACGCTGCGGCGGCGCCCCGAGCTCGCGCTCCGCCGCGAGGCGGACGACCTCGGGCGCCTCGCCGACCTGCAGGTCGCGATCGTGCGCCGCGCCGCGACGCGCGCCCGGGATGGCGGCCGGCTCGTGTTCGCGGTGTGCAGCGTGCTGCGCGAGGAGTGCGAGGCCGTGGTGGCGCGGCTCGCGGCCCCGGCCGAGGACGACCTCGGGGTCCAGCTCTCGCCGGCTCCGTTCGACGCGGAGATCGCCCGGGAGCTCTCGGGGGGCGGCGAGGCGTTCCGGCTCCTGCCGCACGTACACGGGACCGACGGGTATTTCGCCGCGATGTTCGTCGTGCGGCGCTGACGGCGCGCCCGCCGTCGCCCGCCGAGATGGAGTAGCTTCATGCCGTCGAGCGTTCGAACGTGAACGCCCATCGTACCGGGAGGTAAGTGGATGAAGAAAACGTACACGGGGAGCTGCCACTGCGGCGCGGTCCGCTTCGAGGCCGACATCGACCTGAGCGCTGGAACCAATAAGTGCAACTGCTCTATCTGCATCAAGACGAGGAACTGGAACGTGATCATCAAGCCGGACGCGTTTCGGTTGCTCGCGGGAGAGGACGCGCTGAGCGACTACCAGTTCGGCCTGAAGGTTGGACACCACCTGTTCTGTCGACACTGCGGCGTGCGCTCGTTCGGGCGTGGGCATGTGGAGGAAATCGGCGGTGACTACGTGGCGGTTCAGCTTGCTTCGCTGGACGACGTGGATCTCGGGGAGCTCATCTCCGCGCCGATCAGGTACGCCGACGGACGTAACAACAACTGGGGGGCATCCCCCACAGAGATCCGGCACCTGTGAACGTGGCGCGCCACCCCCGGAGGCCCGGCGTGCTTCGGCGGCGACGGCGGGCGTCGTCGCGATCGCGGACACGGGCGCGGCCGAGCCTGCGGAGATCGTCCGGGGGCGCCCGTTCTTTTTCTTCCTCAACGACCGCCACGGCGGCGGAGCGCACGAGGTGTCAGCGGCTCATCCGAGGGCGCCGGACCAGAGCTTCGCCATGCCCTGAGCGGCTTCGTCGAAGTTCGTCTGTCGGCTTCGGCGATTGCGCTCGCTCACGAAAGCGGGATCCGGGTTGAACAGCATCGCCGCGAAACCACGCCCCGCGCCGATGATGGCGTTTGCCTTCTCGCGGCGGACCGCCGTGAACCGCGGGAAGAGCTCGGAGGGCGCCTGTGGCACGCCATCGTCGAGCAGACGGCCCAAATGCCACGCGTCTTCGAGCGCCTGGCACGCGCCCTGACCGGAGGTGGGGAGCGGAGCGTGGGCCGCATCGCCGATCAAGAGCACCCGCTGCCGATGCCAGAGGTCGATCGGATCGTGATCGTGCACGTAGATTTCTCGGAGGCTGTCAGCATCGGCGCAGCGGATCGTCTCCTGGACAGGCTGGGGCCAAGCGGAGAAGCGCTCCGCCAGCATCGGTCCGATGGCGCTGCGGTGCGCCGCGGCCCTGGGCATGGCCGCGGCCCCAGCGAAGTAGGCGAGCCGGCTCGAGATGGGGACGATGCCGAAGCGCTCGCCGCATCCCCAGACATCGAGGACCGTATGGGGGTCGAAGACGTGCTCGGCGGAGCGGGCCACGCCGATCCAGTTCACGAACCCGCCGTAACGTGCCTGGTTGTCCCCCAGCACGAACTTCCGCAGGGGTGAAGCCATGCGCCCGTCGGCGCCGAGGACCCAGTCGGCCTCGAGCCGTCGACCATCGCTCAAGAGGACCGCGCCTCCTTCCGCGGCGCCGGTGACCCGCCGGGAGTACTCGACCGTCGCCCCGCTCTGCTCGGCAAAGCGGGTCAGAATTTCATGCAGGTCAGCACGCAGGATCGAGTAGCTCGGCGCGCCGAGACGCTCGTTGATGGCGGACAGAGGCAGGTCTCCCAGGCGCTCACCGCGATCCGACATGCGTCGCATCGTGCGTGGCGTGCCCGCGACCCCACGCACCGCTTCCTCCAGCCCAAAGGAGCGCAACACCCGGGTCGCATTGGGGAAGGAGACGATGCCAGCCCCCAAGGTCGAGGGCCCCTCCCGCCGTTCGAACACGCGCACGTCGTGACCGCGCTGGGCCAGAACACCTGCTGCGCTGAGCCCCGCGATGCCCCCGCCGGAGATGATCACCTCCATGGGGAGAAACGATGGCACCCGCGCGATCGGCGCGCCAGGAAGGTGCCCTCACGCGGGCGCTGCTGGCGACAGCACGTCACCGCCGGAAGCTCGGGGGCGTTCCGCTCGGAAGAGCTCCCCCGTTCTTCTCGCAAGCACGCACATCCACCGCGGCGCCTCCGCGCCCGGCCGCCTCCGACATCGGGAGAAACCCGATTGTCGCGGCGTCCCCCGCCGTGAGCGCCGCTGTACGGTGCCGCGGGCGTGTGCGAGGATCGCTGTCGCGCATGAAGAGGATCAAGCTCAAGCTGCACAGCGACGAATACCACCTCAGCGCCGTCGGCTTCCTGTTCGAGGGCGCCGCCCCCGAGGAGGATCCTGCCGGCGTGAAGCCGTTCTCGATCCGCAACACGGTATTCCCCGAGTTCGATCTGGAGCCCGGCGACTACGTGTTCCGCTTCAGGGTGCGGAACGGCAGCGGCAAGTTCCAGATCCTCGCCCTCGACCCCAAGACGAACCAGAGCACCCGCGCGGACTTCGACACGGCCAACGGCGCCGAGGGGCTCACGTTCAAGTTCACGGTGACGCCATGAGGTGCTCCTCGCTGCCGGGGCGCGCCGCGGCGCTGCTCTCGCTCTCGCTGGCCGCCCCCGCGCTCGCCCAGGGCGCGCCGCCGTCGTCGGTCCCTGCGCCGCCCGCCGCCGCCATGCCGAGCGTGCCCGTCCCGCCCGCCGCCGCGCCGGGCGCCCCCGCCGCGCCCCCCCTGCCCGCCGCGCCAGGCGCCCCCGCCGCGCCCGTCCCCGCCACGCCGAGCCCTCCGCCCGCTCCTCCGCCAGTCCCCGCCGCGACGGCGGCGCCCTCCCCTCCATCCGGCCGCGCCATGGCGCCGATCGCGCCCGCTTCCGGCGCGTCGATCGCGCCGGTCGCCACGGGCCGCGAGCTCGTCTTCCTCTTGCCCGCCAATGTCACGGGCGGCTCCGGGGGCGGGGCGCTCGCGCGGGTCGGCTTCGGTGTGCTCGCCGGCTTCGGCGAGGCGACGGATCCGACCGGCTGGGACGTCAGCACCGTGCTCGAGGCCGAGGTGGCGACGCAGAACGGGCTGGCCTCGCTGATCGGGCTCGCCGCGGTCGACGACAGCACGCAGCTTCCGAGCGGCCGCCTGCACCTGTCCGCGTCGCTCGCGCGCCTCGACTTCGAGGGCAAGGGCAGCTCGGCCTATCCCCCGCTCATCTTCTATCTAGGCGGCTCCGTCGGCCGCGCCCGGTTCAATTACCTCGGCCCCGGCCCCGAGCGGCGCGACCAGAGCCTGCCGCCGACCTTCGTGCGGCGTGAGCTCATCGCGCTGCCCTGGAGCGTCGGCGCGGCGGCGGTGTACATCACCGAGGGCTGGTCGAAGCTCGCGCCGACCTTCGAGGGGCAGGTCGCGTTCGACTCGCGCTGGACCGCATCGACGGACAGGGTCTCGTGGTGCGAGCCCGTGGGCGACGTCTTCGGCAGCGTCGATCCAGGCACCCAGCCCCCCCGCTATGTCCCGACCTCGCGCTGCAAGGAAGAGGTGCTCGGCGCGCCGGCGAAGAGCCAGGAGCTCAAGCTCACAGCGCACCTCGGGCTCGTCGACAAGGTCGCGGACGCGACGTTCCGCGCCTCGTTCGGCGCGAAGGTCGCGGTCGCGCTCAACGACGATGCGCCCGCCGATCTGCACATCAACCTCCGCGCCCCGGTCCACGTGACGCTGGCGCGCGCGCCGAGAGGGACGAAGTACCGCGGCATCGTCCGGCTGTCGCCCGCGCTCAGCATCGCCCGGCTCTCGGACGGCAAGACGGACATCGGCGGCATGCTCGAGATCAGCCTTCTCGGCCAGCGCGCGATGTTCTCCGACAGCTACACCGATCTCTGATCGCAGCGCGCCGCCTCGCCCCGCCGCGACCCGCCCCGCAGCCCCGGTGCCGCAGCGCCCGCCGCGCCGGTCCCGCCCGGCACTTTCTTGGCCCACCGCGCCATCCTCCGCTACCGACGCACGGGAGCAGCGGAGGTGCACCCGGACGCAGCATCGGGTGGGCCGCCGTTGCCCGTCACGGAGATGCGATGGGCCCGAGCACGGCGTACAAGGTGGAGGGGCTTTGCGACGACGGGGTGCCGGCGCGGCGCGGCGCGGCGGGGCGCAGGCAGGACCTGTCGAGCCTCTGCAGCGCCCCCACGATGCCGGTCAGCTCGCATACCGGAGTCGTGGCGGACGAGCCGGCGGAGTCGAAGCCCTGGTGCATCGATCACGGCGACTGGCTCGAGGCCATGAGCACGGTCGCGCTGTGGCGCGCGCTGGAGATGGGCGAGCTCCCGCCGTCCACGCGCGTGTGGCGCGAGGGCCTCGAGTGCTGGACCCCCGCCGGCGAGGTGAAGGCGCTCTGCTGGACCGTCTCCCAGCCGCCCCCGCGCGACGAGGCGTGCGTCGAGGAGGCGCAGGCCCTCTCCGCCGCGAGCGAGGGGCCCGAGTCCACGGGTCCGCTCAGCTTCGCGCTGACGCCGGGCGACCTCGAGGCGGTCGCGCCGCGCCTCGACTGGAGCGACCCCGCGAGGGCCCCCGACGCGCGCGCGGACGCCTGCGCGCTCGGCCCGTTGCCGATGGCCGACGCGGCGTCGCGGTCCGCGCCCCCCTCGCCGCCGATCTCCCTCGAAATTCCGGCGTCGTTCCCGGCGATCCCCGCGTCCGCGCCGGACACGCTGCCGAGCGCTGGGACCCGGAGATCAGGCGCTCCGAAGCGCGTGTCCGGACCGGCGCGCGGCGCGGCCGGCGAGGCGCCGCGCGGCCGCGGGCCGGGCGTGTGGTCGAGGCTCGCGCGACGCGCTCGCGCTTCCCGGAGCGCGGCCGCGCTGGCCGCGGGCAGCGCGGCCTTCGTGCTCGCGCTCGGCCTCTCGGCCCTGAGCTCGCTCGCGCCCCCGGCCGCGCCGGCGAGCGCCACGATCCTGCCCACGGCGCGGCCCGGTATCGCCCGGGGCATCGCAGCGGCCGCTGCCCAGGCCGATCGCCCGCGCGCCCCGGCGCTCGCCGCGGCGACGCCGGGGGCCGCGGACCTCGACCGCGCCGGCACCGACGCGGCCCTGGCGGCCGGCGCGGCCTCGGCCGTGGACGCTGAGGCCGCGGCGCAACCGCGTCCGCGCGCGGAGAGCGCCCCGTCGCCGGGCGCGAAGCCGGCGCCGGTGAGCCGGGGCCGCGAGCGCGGGCAGTTCCGCCTCCGGCGAGGTCGATCCGAGGCGGACACCGGGCCCGGCATCCGCTACCCCGGCCGTGATTTCGCCAGGACGGGTGCCATCCTGCGCGACTCGCGCTAAGGTGCGCGCCGCGCGGCGGTCAGCGCCGATCCCGCAGCACTCCGGCGTCGTTCAAGGGCAGGACGGGGGACTTTGAATCCCCTAATCGTGGTTCGAATCCACGCGCCGGAACCAATCGAGCGCCCGTACCCTCTGAGCAGGGGTTGTGGCGAGCGACCTCCATCGAGAGCGCGGGCGCGCCTCGGGCGCCGCCGCACCGCGGCCCGAGCGCGGCCGGCGCCGTCCCCTGCTCGCTATTGTCTGGCGCGCCCGAGCCAGGGTTGTTTACCGTGGTCTCGTCGAAGGCCCCGCGCCTGCCGCGCGGCGGGCGCGATGCCCTGAATCCTGGAGGACCGGACGGCGTGGCGAGTGACGAAGGGGATCGCGTACGCGGATCCACGACCCATGCAGAAGCGGGCCGCGGACGCGGATCCTCGACCCACGTCGGCGCGGACCGCGGACGCGGAGCCCCGCCCCACGACGGCGCGGACCGCGGACGCGGAGCCCCGCCCCACGTCGACGCGGGCCACGTGCGCCCCGCGCCGACCCACGCGGTAGCGGAGCCCGAGCGCGAGGCGGCGGCGCTCCTCGAGGTGGGCGAGGCGCAGTTCATCGCGCGGCTCGTCGCGCGCGACGAGAGCGCGTTCAACGAGCTCGTGGTCCTGTACGAGCGCCGCGTCTTCGCCCTCGTCTACCGCATGCTCGGCCGGCGTGACGAGGCCGAGGACCTGTCCCAGGAGGTCTTCGTGCAGGTCTTCAAGGCGATCGACCAGTTCCGCGGCGAGTCGAAGCTCTCGACCTGGATCTACCGCATCGCCGTGAACCTCTGTAAGAACCGGACGAAGTACCTCTCACGCCGCCACGCCGGCGCCCAGGACGACGTGGACGCCATGGTCGAGCGGGTGCCGCTGTCGGCCGCCAAGGGCGTGAGCGTCGGCGACGTGAGCCGCCCCGACGAGCTCGTCGAGGGGATGCAGCTCGAGGCCGTCGTGAAGCACGCCATCGGACAGCTCGATCCCGAGTTCCGGGAGGCGCTCATCCTGCGCGACGTCGAGGACATGTCCTACGAAGAGATCGCCTCGGTCACGGGGCTGCCGGACGGGACGGTGAAGAGCCGGATCCATCGCGCGCGCGCGCAGCTCCGCGCGCTGGTCGAGAAGGTGATGGGCGAGAAGGTGAGAGGCGGAAAATGAGCGGAGCGGATGACCCCAGGCGCACGGGGCAAGCCGAGGAGCCGACCGCTTCGGGCGTGGAGAGCGGCAGCTCCGGCGTGGAGAGCGGCAGCTCCGGCGTGGAGAGCGGCAGCCGCCCCACGCCCACGATGTCGCGACAGCAGCGCGACGACGCCGCGCCGCCCCACGCCGTACCGGACGATCGGCCAGGCGCCCCGCCCCGGAGCGGCGATCCCTCCGAGGACGGCGATCTCCCCGAGGACGGCGATCTGCCGCTCGTCGACGAGCTCGATCTGCGCGAGCTGCTCCGCGACGCCATGCGCCCGCCGCCGGCCGCCCCGCCGAGCCTGCTCAGCGGCGTACAGCGACGGATCCGCGTGCGGTCGCGGGGGAAGTTCTACGGCGACGGCTGGAGCACGGCGCGCTCGCCGCGCTCGACGTACCTGATGACGAGCCTGTTCATGCTCTGCCTCATCGCGTTCGTCTTCCTCGTCCTCGTCCCCTGGAGCACCGGCGCCCTCCCGTAGCCAGACCCCCGCGCTCCCCCGCCCCACCCCTGGCCCCGCAGCGAGGCCGCTACCGCCCCTGAGCGCCGATCACCCGCACAGGAGACGGGCCCAGATCGGCGTTTTCGGCGCGGAAGCGCACTCCTGTGCGCTGAGCACCGAAAACGTCGAGATGGACCCGTATCCGAAGCGGGTGACCGCCGCTCACTGCGTCCAGCGGACGAGGACGCAGGTCACGTTGTCGGGGCCGCCGTTCTCGTTCGCGCGCTCGATGAGCTTCGACGTCGCGACCTGGATGTCCTGATGCTCCGCCAGGATCTGGGCCATCTCGGCGTCGGGCACCGGGCCGGAGAGGCCGTCCGAGCAGAGGATGTAGGTGTCGTTCAGCTGCGGCACCTCGAAGCGCGTGTCGACCTTGACCGTGTCCTTCATCCCGAGCGCGCGGACAATCACGTTCTTGTGCGGGAAGTTCGCGATCTCCTCGGGCGTGAGCCGCTTCATCTTGATGTAGTCGTTGAGGAGCGAGTGGTCCTCGGTCAGCATCTCGAGCTTGCCGTCGCGGAAGCGATAGACCCGGCTGTCACCGACGTGCGCGACGTACACGCCGTCGTTCGCCGTGAAGATGCCGACGAACGTCGTCCCCATCCCCCGCTTCTTCGCCTCGCGCTGCGCGGTCTCGTAGATGCGCAGGTTGGCGAGCTTGATGCCCGTGATCAGCCGGTTTTCCTCGTACCCCTTGGACCTGTCCATCTTGTACGGCCAGGTCCGCTCCGGGTCGTCCTGCGTCTGGGCAAAGAAGTCCTGCATCGCGTCGACTGCCATCTTCGACGCGACCTCGCCCGACGCATGCCCGCCCATCCCGTCGGCGACCATGAAGAGGCCGTACTCCACCATGATGCCGAAGTTGTCCTCGTTGTGGTTGCGCTTGCGCCCGACGTTCGTCTCGCCGGCCACTTCGATTCGAAACGTTTGGGACACGGATCACCCGATCGAAGGCCCCTGTACGCAGGGCCGAATGAGAACCGCGAGCGCGCCGGATCGAGCCGCCCGAGCTTGATCCTGGAGGTTCCGTCGAGGAGGTGTCAACCCGATCACGCCCGGACGCCGAGCTTATAGAATCCTCGCACCGGGCCACATCATTTTTCTGCTCACTTGCGGTACGCCTCGGGCGCCTTGCCGCCCGAGCTCGGCCGCGGGAGCTCGGCCTCGTGCGCGGCCGCCTTCGTCGCCGCGCCGGCCCTGGGATCCGGCGCGGCGCGGAGCAGCACCGTGACCTGACGGTACTTCCCGCCGCTGAGCAAGGTGAGGGGCACCTTCTCGCCCACGGCGCGCGCGCGGATCGCGTCGGCGAGCGCCTCGGGGCTCGTGACGGGGACGCCGTCGACCGCGAGGATCATGTCGCTCTCGTTGCGAGCACCCCCCTTGAGCTGCGCCTCGTCCGCGGGGCTCCCGGGGTGCACCTCCGTGACCCGGACCCCCTTGGCGACCGGCGCCGCCTCGCTGACGCCCTGGATCCCCAGCCACGCGGCGGGCGCGACGGCCGTCTTCGGGACGGCGCGGAGGAACGTCCGGATGGCGGCGATCGGCGCGCCGTAGGCGACCGGCGTGCACGGCTTGCCCTCGTTCGGGGCGCAGCCGCGGCCGAGGATCGCGACGACGCGGCCGTCCTCGTCGACGATGGGCGCGCCCAGGTCGAGCGGCGAGACGCGCGACCCGAGCTCGATGGCGTCGTCGAGCGGCGTGTCGTCGCCGCCGATCAGCGACCGGCGCGACCGCAGCACGAGCGGGACGGCCGCCGCCTTGCCCCGGACCGCCGAGAACGAGCGGATCTTCGCGTCCGGGCGCACGGGATCGCGCGACGAGGCGGTGAGCCCCTCGGTCCACCTGCCGCTCTGCGGCACGAGCAGCGCGAGGTCCCACACGCGGTCGTGGTGGCCGAGCTTCACGCGCACCACCGTCCCGTCGGCGAAGCGCGCGGTGAGGTCGTTGCCCGCGCCGAGCGGCGAGAGCGCCGTGAGGATGCGCCCGTCGCCCGCGAGCACCGCGCCGAGGCCGAGGACCTGCCCGCCCCGCTCCACGATCGCCACGCCGCGCCCAGCGCGCTCCAGGGCCGCCTCCGCCTCGTCCCCGTCGGCCGGCCCGCCCTTCCGGTCCGCGGGGGCCGCCTTCCTGCCCCGGTCGCCCGCGGGGGCCCGGGCCGGGGCCACCGCGCCCCTGTCCTTGCGCGCCCTCTGGGCCGGGGGCGGGGCCTCGCCCCCGGCCTCCTGGGTCGGCGCTCCGTCCGGCGCGCCCTGCGCGGGCGCCGCGGGCGACAGCGACGCGCCGGCGACGGACAGGGCGACCAGGAGCGCCTGGCGCCGTCGACGGCGCTTCACAGGCGACGTGTCAACGGAAGCGCCCGGCCCGGCGCCCCCTGGCGCGTTGGCCTTCGCGAACACGGACAGGCTTGTCTCATCCATAAGCGCGGCTCCTGAGGCGACTGCCGATTCTGCTGCGGCTGGGATCGCATTGCAAAAGGCAAAGGCCGGACCGGCCTGTACGGTGAGATCCGGCACCGGAGTCCGCCGGGGGGGCGAATGGCGAGAGAATTCCGGTCACGAAGCGGGGGGACGCAGGCACATGGCCGGCAATGAGGCAGCGATGGCAGCTGGGTTAGCGCTCGTGGGCTCGGAGGGCGGCGCGCGGGCCGACGAGGCGCAGGAGATCGAGGCGCTGATCGGGGCAGGCGACTTCCGGGAGGCGCTCTCGCGGTGCGCGAGGGCGTACGCCATGCCGCTCGGCCGGCTGTGCATGGCGTTCACCGGATCGCAGGCCGAGAGCGAGGAGCTGGTGCAGGAGACGCTGCTCGCGGCGTTCGACGCGTTCCCGCAGTACCGCGCCGAGGGGAGCGTGCGGGCGTGGCTCTTCGGGATCGCCCGGCGCCTCTGCGGGCGGCACACGGAGCTCAAGGCGCGCCGGGAGGCGCGGCTGCGCCTCGTGCACGACACCCGGCCGCGCCCCGACGCGAGCGAGCTCGCGGCGGAGCGCGAGCGGGCCGAGCGCGCCCGGGCCGCGCTCGCGAGGCTCAAGCCGAGCGAGCGCGAGGCGGTGGTGCTGCGCTTCGAGGCGGGGCTCTCCTTCAAGGAGGTGGCCATCGCGTGTGGGATCGACGAGGCGGCCGCGCGGAAGCGGGTGAGCCGCGCGCTGGCCCGGCTCAGGGCCGAGCTGGGCGAGGAGTGAGGCGATGAGCGCGACAGGAACGGACAGGGCGGAGCTCTGCGGCGAGATCGAGGAGCAGCTCGCCGCGGTGCTCGACGGGACGGCGCGGGCGGCGCTGTACGAGCACATCGCGGGCTGCGACGCGTGCCGCGATCTCCGGCACGACGCGGCCGCGGCCGCGGAGGTCGTGGCGGGCGCGGGCGCGGACTTCCGGCCCGCAGGCGACCTCGCCGACGCGCTGCTCCGGCGGATCGAGGCGGCGCGGCCCGCGGAGCGCGGGGCGAGCGGCGCCGTCGCGAAGGCGGCGCTCGAGGCGGCCGCGCCGGCCGAGGCGGCCGAGGCGCGCACCGGTGCGACGACCGAGGCGCACACCGGCGGCGCGCCGGCCGAGCTCCCCGCCACCCCCGCCGACGCGCGCACCGGCGGCGCGCGCGCCTCGAGCGCGGAGCGGGCCGCGCCGGCCGCGCGCCGCGCGCGAGGCGCGGCCCCCGCGCGACGCCCGGTCGTCGCCGGCGCCGCCCTGGCCGCGGCCGTGGCCGCCGGGGTCGCCCTGTGGAGGAGCGGCGGCGAGGACAGGCCGGCCGATGCCGTCGCGACCGCGTCGCCCTGGTCCGGCAAGGTCGCCTCGGTGGCGCGCGCCTCGGCCGACAGGTCGGGCGGCCTCGAGGCGTGCGACGCCTCGGGCGCCTGCGCGCCGCTCGCCCCGGGCGCGGCGCTCCCCGAGGGCGCGACCCTGCGCACCGATCCGCGCACGCGCGCGCACCTCGCGCTGAAGGACGGCTCCACCCTCGCGCTCGACCGCGGCTCCCGCGTGTGGCTCGGCGCCGGCGACGCCCGCCGCGCGCGCGTCGACGAGGGCGTCGTCGTCCTCGACGTCGCGCCGGCCCCGGGCGCGCCCCCCGCGCGCGTCGAGGTGCCGCACGGCGAGATCGAGGTGCTCGGGACGAAGCTCGCCGTCACCGCGGGCGCGGCGCGCGCCTCGGTCGAGGTCACCCGCGGCGCCGTGCGCGTCACCGGCGAGCAGGGCGAGCCCGTCGAGGTGCGCGCCGGCGAGGAGGCCACCCTCGCGCGGGGCGCCGCGCCCCGGGTCGCGAGCGCGGCGCCGTTCGCCGACGCGCTCGCGTGGAGCGACCGGTCGGCCGAGGAGGCCGACGCCCCGGCGCTCCGCGGCCTCGGCGAGCTCAGGGCGCGCCGGCCCGGCGCGACGCAGGAGAAGGAGCGCGCCGTGCGGCTCGCGCGGCACGCGGTCAAGGTGCGCATCGTCGACGTCGTCGCCAGGACGGAGATCGACGAGACCTTCGCCAACGACACCGACGAGGAGCTCGAGGGCATCTTCCGCTTCCCGCTGCCGCCGGGCGCGCAGATCGAGCGGCTCGCGCTCGAGGTGGACGGCGAGCTCGTCGAGGGCGCGTTCGTCGATCGCGATCGCGGCGCCGCCATCTGGCGCGGCGTCCTCCAGAACGCCGCGCCCAAGGCGCCGAAGCCGCGCGAGGAGATCGTCTGGGTCCCCGGCCCCTGGCGCGACCCGGCGCTGCTCGAGTGGCAGCGCGGCGGCCGGTTCGAGCTGCGCATCTTCCCCATCCCGAAGCGCGGGTCGCGCCGCGTCGTGCTCACCTACACGCAGATCGTCGAGCAGTCGGGCGGCGTCCGGCGCTTCACCTACCCGCTCGCGCACGACCAGAGCGGCACGACGAACATCGGCGACTTCTCGCTCGACCTCCAGGTGCTCGGCCACGACCGGGCGTTCGGGGTGGAGACGCGCGGCTACGCGCTCGAGACAGCGCCCGCGGACGGCGCGGCCGAGCGGCGCACGCTGGAGGCGCGCGGCTTCACGCCCGCCGGCGACCTCACCGTCGAGTACGCGCTCCCCGATCGCGATCGGCCGGTCACGGCGTGGGCGTACGAGATGCCGCCCGCCGCCGCAGAGGAGCCGCCGGCGCCGGCGAAGGGGCGCGGCGCGCCCGGCCTGTCCGGCGCGTCGGCGCGCGGCGACGCCGAGCGCGCGGCGTCGCTCGCCGCGGCGCGGGCCGTCGCGAGCGACCCGTCGCCGTACGTCGCGATCGCGATCCGGCCCAGGCTCCCCCGCTGGCAGGAGGCGAGATCGCGGCTCCACGTCATCGTCGTCGATTCGAGCCGGTCCATGGTCGGCGAGCGCTTCGCCCGCGCGACGCGGCTCGCCTCGTCGATCGTCCGCGAGATGGACCGGCGCGACGAGGTCCTCGTGCTCGCGTGCGACACCCTCTGCCGCGCCCTCGGCGAGGGCGGCGAGGGCGGCGCCGCGCGGCCCATGGCGCCCGGCGCCGCGTCGGCCGGCGAGGTCGAGCGCTTCCTCGGCCGCATCGAGCCCGACGGCGGCACCGATCTCGCCGCGGCGATGGTCGCGGCGCGCGCGGCCGCGGGCGCGCTCGGCGACAGGGAGCTCCGGATCCTCTACCTCGGCGACGGCACGCCCTCGGTCGGGCCGACGCGCCCCGCGCACATCGAGGCGGCGGTGCGCGGCGCCGTCCCGGCGGACGACGCCGCCGTGGTCGCGGTGGCGCTCGGCAGCGACGCGGACACGACGTCGCTCCGGGCGCTCGCGCGGGGCGGCGGCGGGGTGATGGTCCCCTACGTGCCCGGCCAGAAGGTCGCGAGCGCGGCGCGGGCGGCCCTCGGCGCGGCCTACGGCCTCGTGCTGCGCGATCCGGAGGTCGAGCTGCCGGCCGGCCTCACCCAGGTCACGCCGGCGCGGCTCGACCCGATCCGGGCGGGCGGCGAGGCGTTCGTGATGGCGCGGATGAGCCCCGGCGCCGACGTGACCGGCGCGATCCGCCTCCGGGGCCGCATCTCGGGTGAGCGCTTCGAGCAGACCTACCCGGTCCGCATCGTCGCCGGGAAAGGCGCGGGCAACGCCTTCGTCCCGCGCCTCTACGCCGCGGCGAGGATCGCGGAGCTCGAGGAGACGGGCGGCGACGCGCAGAAGCCCGCGATCATCGAGCTGTCGCGGCGCTTCGCCGTGGCGAGCCGGTTCACGTCGCTGCTCGTCCTGGAGAGCGAGGCGATGTTCAAGGCGTTCGGCCTCGAGCGGGGCAGCATCGCCCCCGCCTTCACGGGCGAGGAGCAGGCCGACAGCGTGAGCGCGAGCGCCGAGGGCGGCGAGCTGCACGACGGCGCGGAGGACGAGGCGGACGCGCTGGGCGGGCTGCTCGACGCGGAGCCCGCGGCGGCGGCCGCCCTGCCGAGGGCGCGCGCGTCCAGGTCCGCCGGGGATCTCGGCGTGACGGGCAGCGGGCTGGGCGGCGGCGGCCGCGGCGGGCCCGCGCCGTCGCGGCTCAAGAAGGGCGACGGCGGCCCCGCCGCCGAGCCTCCCCCGGCGTTCGAGCAGCGCGCCCTGCCGAGGCCCGCGCCGCCGCTCGCGCCGCCGGCGCCCGCGCCGACGACGGCGCCGCCGACGATCCCGGAGTGGTCGCGTCCGGCGCGACGGATGATCCCGATGCGCCGGGTGTTCGATCGCAAGGTGGGCTTCGACGCGGCGGGCGCGCTCGCGCCCGGGGGCGAGGGCGCGATCGCGGCCGCCGAGGCGGCGCTCGCGGCGGCCCCGGACAGCCGCGACAGGACGGCGAGCCTCTACGCGCTCTACGCCACGACCGGCCGCCTCGGCGAGGCCCAGGAGCTGACCGCGCGCTGGAGCGGGCGCGACGCGCTCGACCCCGACGCGCTGATCGCCCGCGCCGACCTCGCGGCCCGGCAGGGCGAGCGCGACCGCGCCGCGCGCATCCTCGGCGGCCTCGCCGACGTGCGCCCCGGCGACCGGGCGATCCAGGCGCGCCTCGCCGAGCTCTGGGACGCCGCGGGCCGGCCCGCGTTCGCCTGCCAGCACCGGGTGGCGCTCGCCGACCTCGCGCCCGCCGACGCGAAGCTCGTCGCCGCGGCGATCCAGTGCGCCGGCGACGGCGGCATGCGCGAGCTCGCCGCCCAGCTCCGCGTCGACGTGCCCTCCTCCGCCCGGGCCGAGCTCGAGCGGCAGCTCGCCCGGCCTCGCGCGGCGCCGGCCGCGAGCCTCCCGGGCGACGTGCAGCTCAGCGCGACGTGGTCGGGCGGCGCCGATCTCGACCTCGCGCTCATCGACGCGCAGGGGCGCCGCATCTCCTGGATGGGATCCACCGCGCGGGCCGTGACCGTGCGTTCGCGCGACGCGACGAGCACGCGCGCCGAGACCCTCGCGCTGCAGAGCCTCCCGAGGGGGCGCTACCTCGTGGAGATCGCGCGCGCGTCGACCGGCGAGGGGCCCTCGGCGTCCGCCGCGCCGGGCGCGCTCGACGTCGTGCGCGGCGAGCTGACCCTGCGCCTCGCGGGAGCGACGCGCAAGGTGCCGTTCACGCTCACGGGCGCGCGCCTCGAGCTCGGCACGGTGCGCGTCTTCTTCACCTCCCGCCTCGTGCCGGTCGACGCCCCGTGACCGTTCCCGTCCCGGTGAGCCCGAGCGCTGACGTCAGCTCCGTGCAGGATCATCGCTCATGCGGCGAGGCTCCGCGTCAACCCAGCTCAGCGCTTCGGGATGATCTTGTCTCCCGTGAGGAGCAGAAGCAGGAAGAGCTGTGCCAGCGGATCGTTCTGGGCGTGCTGCCAATCCTTGAAGGCCTGCTCGGCGCGTTCGACCGTGTTCAGGGCCCCTTGCCGCGTCAGGCGAGGCGCGCCGAGATCGTAGTCCGCCATGTGCCGCTGCTCCTGCAGATCTGCGAAGGTGGCCGCGACGTCGCGTAGCTGGGGCGAGACCAGCCTGGGCAGCTTCGACATCGAGGTTCGATCCGTCATGTCGGCCAGGGCTGGCGGCGTCCCCTTCCCCTGGAACCACTCGGCCACGCGCTTCATGGTCGTGTGATCGAACCAGCGCCGCACGCCGTGGTTCACCTCGGCGGAGACCCCGAGCAACGGATGGCCCACGAGCCGGGCGCTCGCCTCATGGATCAGGAGGTGAAACACCGCGTAGTAGGCGCTGGATACGGCGCGCCTCAGGTTACCTTGCCGGGGTCGCCGAGGGTCGTAGGTGGCGAGGTTTCGTGCCTGCTCGAGCAGCTCGTCGTGCAGCATGCCTCAGGCATCCGCGCCATGTCCGCTATCCTCGTCCTCTTCCGGCCCCTTCAGCTCGGATTCCAGGCTGAACTGGATGTACGGCCATCGCCGCACCGCGGACTGCTGGAATGTCTCGACGATCGCGTTCCGGATCGGGGCGAGCTCGCTCCAACCGTAGAGGCCTCCTCCAGGCGGATCTTTCAAGATGACCGTGACCAGCACCGAGTCCTCCCCGGTCGAGTCGACGTGGAATCTCCAGTCGTAGCGTTCGACCTGAGGCGCTGGGGGGAAACGCCGCCGCGCCTCCTCCAGGGTGCTGTTGACGAGCTGGGATTCGGCGTCCGCGGCGTGCATGCCCAGGAGGGTGCCAGACCCGCCCGCGGCGGTCCACCTGCGGCACCGGCAGACGCCAGCCGCTCCTGGCGCGAGCGGTGGCGGTCAAAAATCCACGGATTTCTGACGCCCAACGCTCCGTTCGGCCGCGCGCGCGTTCGCGCCGAGGGTCCGCAGGCCGCCCGCCGCGCTCGTGTCGGGCGGAGATCCCCGATACAGTTTGGACATGAATCCGCTCGTCCCGGACTTCATCCTCGAACAGGACGCCGAAGGGCAATACGCGGGCGCGCTCGACGCGGCGGTGCTCCACGTCTCGCTGCCGGCGGTCGTGGATCTCGCCGAGCAGATGATCGCGCACCAGGCGATCGACCCTGGGGCGCTGCGCACGCTGTTCGATCCGCTGTTCGAGGCCGTGCACCAGTCGGGCGGGTTCGTCGCGGCGTTCCCGCCGGGCGGCGGGTTCACCGCGCTGTTCCCGGACAGGCCGGGGCGCAACGTCACCCGGCTCGCCCGCAGCGCCGCCCTCGCGATACGGCGCAGCCTCCTCGAGTTCGCCGCGCGGCGCGCGCTCGGCGCCGTGGGGGCGCAGGTGCCGTTCCGGATCGGGCTCGCGTGGGGCCCGGTCCACTGGACGATCGTGCGCATCGACCGGGATCGGGCCTATTTCCTGCTCTATGGCCCCGCGATCGAGGCGTGCCAGGCGACGTACCGCGGGGTGGACGACAGCGAGCTCCACCTCGATCGCAGCTTCCGCGAGCGGCTCCCGGCCGCCGGCGCGAGGGAGAGCATCCCGGAGATCGACGAGGCGGATCTCCCCGGCGATCCCTCCTCGCCGACGGCCGCGTCGGGCGCGATGACCGCGGCGGTCGAGGCGTTCCTGCCGCCGGGCGCGGGCGAGCTCGCGCCGGAGGGCGAGCTCCGGGAGGTGACGACCGTCTCGCTCTCGTTCGATCGGGGGGCGAGCCCGACGGAGCTCATCCAGCAGCTGCACGAGATCTCGGCGATGTACGGCGCCACGTTCGCGGGCATGACGGCGACGGACCGCGGCTTCGGCGCGCAGTTCTACTTCGGCGCGCCCGTCGCGCACGAGAGCGACCACGATCGCGCGCTCGACTTCGCGCTCGAGCTGAAGAGCAACGGCCTCGGCGTGCCGCGGCTCGCGATCGGCATCACCCGCGCGCGCTGTCTCGTCGGCTTCTTCGGCGGCGAGGGCCGCCGCGAGTTCGCGTGCCTCGGCCGCGCCGTCCACCTCGCCGCGCAGATCGCGCGCAAGGCCGCGCCGTCGTCGATCTGGGCGGACGAGCGGGCCCACCTCGCGGGCGAGGCGAGCCACCAGTGGTCGACCGAGAACATCTTCCGGTTCGACGGGTTCGACCTGCCGATCCTCGTCTACTCGCTCGAGCGGCGGCGCATCGCCGTGCAGGAGGAGTTCTACGACCTCGGCCCCATCGGCCGCGAGGCCGAGCTCGAGAAGCTGACGCGCGCGCTCGAGCCCCTCTTCGCCGGGCGGACCGTCGGGGTCGTGCACATCGTCGGCGAGGCGGGCATCGGCAAGAGCTACCTGGTGCACAGCTACCGCCACAAGCGCGCGGAGCTCATGGACATGCGCCCGCTCCTCTGGATCGAGGCCCGCTGCGACCAGACGCTCCGGACCCCGCTCTACGCCTTCGAGTTCGCGCTCAAGGAGTACCTCGGGATCTCGTCGGAGATCGGCCAGCACGAGAAGCAGGCCGGGCTCGACCTCGCGCTCCAGCTCCTCCTCGAGCGGCTGTCCGACGGCTCGATCGAGGCGCGGGCGCGGATCGATCGCGCGCGCGGGGCGCTCGGGCGGCTGCTCCGGCTGCGCAAGGACGAGGCGACGAGCGCCGAGGCCGAGCGCGAGGAGGCGCTCGCCGCGCTCTCCGCGCTGCTCGTCGCGGAGAGCTCGCTGCAGCCGGTGGTGGTGCACCTCGACGACGCGCAGTGGGCCGACCCCACGTCGATCGAGGCGGTCCGCGCGATCACGGCCGCATGCCGGGACCTGCCGCTCGCGGTGATCTGCACGGCGCGGCCCGGGCCGGACGGCGCCGCGGCCTCCATCCCGCTCGACGCCGGCATCCCGTCGCAGGTGATCGAGCTCGCCCCGCTCCCGCGGGAGCGGCTGCTCGCGCTCGCGGAGCCGTTCTTCGGCGGCCCGCTCCCCACGATGCTCGAGTCCCTGATCGGGCAGACCGCGGGCGGCAACCCGTTCTTCGCGCAGGAGATCCTCGCGTACTGGCTGGAGGACGGCCGGTACGGGTCGAGCCCCGACGGCGTCCGGTCGAGCCGGTTCATGCCGCCGCGCACCGTGAACAGCCTGCTCGTGGCCCGGCTCGAGCGGCTCGAGCCGCGGACGAGGCAGACGGTCATCGCCGCGGCGGTGCTGGGGCGGGAGTTCGACACGCGGGTGCTCGCCCGGATGATCCCGGACGCCTCCGTGCTCGTGGACCACCTGCGCTTCGGCGAGGCGCAGCGGATCTGGTCGCGCATGGGCGAGCACCGCTTCGAGTTCTGCACGGTGCTGATCCGCGACGCCGCCTACGGGATGCTCCCGCAGGAGCTCGCCGAGCGGCATCACCGCCTCGCGGCCGAGGCGATCGAGGCCGTCTACGGCGACGACATCGAGGACCAGCGCCCCGCCCTCGACAGCCACCGGAGCCTCGCGGGCTGAGCCGCCGCCGGAGCCTCGCGGGCCGAACAGCCTCGCGGGCCGAGCAGCCGCCGGAGCCTCGCGAGCTGAGCGCGCCCGACCGCCGGCGCGCGCCTCGGGGCCGGCGCGCTGAACCCCCTCGACGCCGCTGGGGAAGTGCGGCAACTGTCCGCGCATGAGCACGGCCCATCCCGACCCTCGCGCGGCCGCGGCGCACGACGCGAGCGATCACCACGACTTCGACGGGGAGCCCGCCCGCGCGCTGCCGGCCGACGAGCCGCCCACCCCGAGCTGGGTCCCTGTCCTGGGGCTGGCGCTCTTCGTCGTGGCGGGCATCGCGTTCCTCGCGATGAGCAGCGATGGCGCCTCCGAGGGGCAGGCCGCCCCGGCCCGCGCCCGCGCGGCGGCGGCCGCCGAGGCCCGCCCGGCGTCGCGCCCGGCGGCGCGCCAGCCGACGGCGCCCGCCGCGCGGCGGGCGGAGGCCCAGCGCGCGGCGCCCGGCGGCACGGCGGCGCCCGCCGCGCCGGCCTCGGCGAACCTGCGCAAGCTGTCGCCCGAGGAGGTGGAGCGGGTGCGCCAGCGCATGCTCGACGCGCGGCAGCGCGCCGGCGCGCCGGCGCAGGCCCCCGCGCCGGCGAAGTGAGCGAGGCCGGCGTGGAGGGCTCGGCCGCCGCGCGGATGCGCACGGTGCTCGTGCTCGGCGCGGGCACCATGGGCCAGGGGATCGCGCAGGTCACGGCGGTCGCCGGCTACGTGACCCGGCTCCACGACGTCGACGCCGCGCGGATCAAGGCGGCGATCGAGGACATCAAGCGCACGACCGATCGCCTCGTGCAGAAGGGCAGGATGCTCAACGAGGCGCGCAGCGAGATGATCGGCATGCTGGTCGCGGCGCCGGATCTCGCGCGCGCGGCGGCCGACGTCGATCTGGTGATCGAGGCGGTGCCCGAGCAGATGGACCTCAAGGTGGAGGTGCTCGGCCGGGTGAAGGCGGCGGCGCCGGAGCGGGCGCTGTTCGGGTCGAACACGTCGAGCCTGAGCATCACGGAGCTCGGCCGCCGGCTCGGCGCGGGCGCGCGCACGGTCGGCCTGCACTTCTTCAACCCGCCGCCGGTGATGGAGCTGCTCGAGGTCGTGCAGGGCCTCGAGACGGACGAGGCGACGGTGACGGCGGCGCTCTCGGTGGCGAGGCGCCTGGGCAAGACGCCGATCGTGGTGAGCGACACGCCCGGCTTCGCGACGAGCCGCCTGGGCGTCGCGCTCGGCGCCGAGGCGATGCGGATGCTGGAGGCCGGGGTGGCGTCGGCGGTCGACATCGATCGCGCGATGGAGCTCGGGTACCGGCACCCGATGGGCCCGCTCAAGCTGACCGACCTCGTGGGGCTGGACGTGCGGCTCGCGATCCTGGAGCACCTGCACCGGGAGGTCGGGGAGCAGTTCCGGCCGCCGGTGATCCTGCGGCAGATGGTGCGCGCGGGGCGGCTCGGGAAGAAGACGGGCGAGGGGTTCTACCGGTGGACCGAGGCTGGGCCCCAGCCGGTGGGCGACGGCTTGCGCAGGGGGCGGTGAGCGCACCGGCGCGCGCGGGCAGCGGCGGGCGCAGGGGCTAGCGGTTCCGCTTGTCCTTCTTGGCGTTCTCCTCGGCCTCTTTCTGGCGCTCGGCCTCGCGCTGGACGATGCGCTCCTTGACGGCGGCGTAGTCCTTCTCGTCCTTCACCCGCCGGTCGATCTGCTTCTGCCGCTCGGTCGCGGTCCCGGGATAGCCGCCCGCCTTGGGATTGCTGGTCAGGTACGCGCCGTACGCGCCCCACGCCTCCCGCGCCGCCTGCCAGCTCTTCTGGCGCTCGCGCAGATCCGCGAGGCAAAACAGCACCTTGGCGTGGAGCTCGTCCGCGCCCTTCTTGCTGAGCGCCGTCGTCCAGGCCGCCTCCGCCTCGGCCGCGTTGCCCGACTCGAGCATCGCCTCGCCAAGGCGATAGAAGCCGAGCATCCTCGTGGGATCCTGCTTGATCGCCTCCTGGAACGCCGCGATCGCGCCAGGGATGTCGCGCGCCACGAACGACGCCTGGCCCCTCACCACGTGCTCCATGTACGGGCTGATGCCGGTCTGCCCCTCGGGATCCTTGCGCGCTGACGCGGAATCGGCAGGGGCCGGGGTGGCCTCCGGGGCCTCGGACGGTTGCTGGGCAGCGGCCGGCGCCGCGAAGACGACGGCGGCGAGGGCGAACGATGCGATGCTGGCGAGCGGGCGGTCCTGCATGCGCGCCAGCGTACCGCAGCCGCGGCGCGGAGGGGAAACGTTGCAGCGCGCGCCAGCCGCCGGCGCACGCCGGAGGCAGCCCGGTGGCGGCAGGGAGCCCCCCTCGGCCCCTGCTGCGGGAGCTCGCGACATCACGGGCGGCCGCGCGCCCCCGGCAGGGAGCGCCGCCACGCCGGTCCGTCGCGGAGGCGACCCCGAGGGGCCATGGCGTGCGCCGCTCGATGCGCCCGCGCGACACGATCCCCCGTCGCCGGGAAGGGGTGCTCCCGCATGTACGCGAGGACCTCCTCGCGGCTCGGGATCCCGGCCATGCCCACGCGCTCGACGCCGAACGAGGCCGTGACGTTGGCGAAGCGCGCCGACTGGACCGGATCGCCGGTCTCCTGGAGCCGGATCATGAACGCCGTCGCGAAGATATCGCCTGCTCCGGTGGGGTCGATCTCCTGGGCCTCACGAGGAGGGACCTTCGTCTCCACGATCGCCCCGCGGCCGAGGCGCCGATAGAGCGTGCTCCCGTCCCGGGACTCGGTGAGCACGACGAGCGGCACATGCTCGAAGAACGGCTCGAGGCGGCTCAGGTCGTGATCGATGTCCTCCTGCGACAGCACGAGCACGTCCACGAACGGGAGGACCTCGGCGACATCGTCCCATCGCTTGCTGTAGACACGCCCCGTGTCGTCCCACCGCCGCATCCACCCCTGCGGCACCGCGACGACGAGCGTCGTATCATCGAAGATGCCCGCCACGTCCGGGCCGATCTCGTTGACGAGCGGGCCCAGCAGCACCGCCCGCGGCCTGCGCAGCGGGCCGTCGATGTCGTTGGCCGTGATCGGCAGCGCCCGCGCATAGCAGGTTTGAACCCGACCCTGCTCGGTGTAGACGTTGGCGAAGGTCGTCGTGGTCGGCGACGGCAGGACCCTCACCTCCGCCTCTGCCGGGAGCCCGGACAGATCCGTCGAGGGGGCGGCGCGTGTGATGATCGTGGGGGCGCGGCCGAGCCGCACCGCCGTGACCGCCGCGAAGCTGACGGTGCCACCGAGGCGGTGATCGCTTTGCGGATCGGCGCTCGACAGATCGCAGGTGACATGCCCGATGAGCAGGATATCCGGGTGGGCCATGTCCTTCCCCCTTCGCTGTGCCTGACGAGCCGCTGCGCGCCCCGCTCCGTGGGTCGAGCCCGCTCGAGACACCGCAGCACGCCTCGCTCGCTCTCCCAGGCTCGGGCCGCTCGCAACGTCCATCCCATGGAGCCCGGAGCCGCGTTGGCCAGTCCATCGCGGGTGCTTTGGCCAGGTCCCTCCCCGGTTCCCCTGTTGCGTGAGCCCAGGGAGAGGGTGTTCGCCGCGCTACTTCCCCCGCGGCCGCCCCGCGTCCAGGGTCCACCCTGCATCCACCGACGGCCACCCGGCATCCGCGGGTGGCCACCCGGCATCCGCAGGCGGCTTTCCCGCGTCCGCAGGCGGCCTTCCCGCGTCCGCAGGCGGCCACCCGGCATCCGCGGGCGGCTTTCCCGCGTCCGCAGGCGGTCCCCCGGCATCCGCGGGCGTGCCCCCGTCGAGCGCCGCCGGGCGCCGCGCGTCGAAGGAAAGGAGCCGGCCGTCCGGCTCCGGCGGCCACAGGAAGCGCTGCTCCACGCCCGTCTTCCGGTCCACCAGCTTGGCCCAGCTCGCGCGCGGGTTGTCCGCCATCTGCACGCGCAGCCGCGTCGTCACCCCCTCGTCGAACGTCGGCCGGCGCCGCAGCACGCCGGATGACCTCTCGGGCGCGTCGCCGGTCAGCGGCACGTCGAAGCGGATCCGATCGAGCAGCTCCGTGCCCACGTAGAGCTCGATCGCGAACCGGCCCATCAGGCGCGCCGTCGCCGCAGGCCTGGCGAGCACCACGGGCCGCGCGCGCGTGATCGAGCTCTTCCCCTTCGTGTGCAGCACCTCGAAAACCCAGTGCTTCGCGCTGGGCAGCGCCGCGGGGTCCGGCGCATACCCCGCGCGGGGCGGAGGCCTCGGGGGCTCTGCCAGCGCAGCCACGCCGGCAGCGGCGAGCGCGACGCCGGTGAGGGCCGCGAGGGCGGTACGGGCAAGCGGGTGGCGCAGGGTCATCGCGAGCAAGGCTCCCTCTCGGGCGGCGAGGCCGCCTCGACAAGAGCCGCTCTTCCCACGCCGAGCCGCCGCCGTCGAGGCCTCGGCCGGGCATGCGCGCGGCTGCGCAGCCAGGCCACGGGCCTCTCGGGCCCTGCCGCACGCGGTTCTCCTCTGCGGCTCTCTAGACCCCCGCCGTCGCAGCGAGCGCCTGGTCCCACGCCGAGCCGTCGCCCCCGAGCGCCGCCCAGAGCTCGCGGAGCTCCTCCGGCACCGGCGCGACCACGGCGCGCGTCCGGCCGCGCTCGTCCGGCACCGAGACCTCCACGGCATGCAGCGCGATGCGCGCGAGCGGCAGCACGCGGCCCGTCGCGGTGGTCACCGCGCGCGCGCCCCCATGATCGCGATCGCCGAGGAGCGGCGCGCCCGCGTGCGCGGCGTGCACCCGGAGCTGGTGCATGCGCCCCGTCACCGGCTCCAGCCGCAGCAGCGTCGCCACCGCGGCCCCACCGCCCGCCGAGGCGATCGCCCGGTAACGCGTCGCCGCATCCTTCGCCCCGGCGCCGCCCACCGCGGGCAAGCTGCGCCCGCCCCGCGCCCGCGCCGCGCCGATCGGCGCGTCCCACGTGCCCGCCCCCTCGACGCGCCCCGCGGCGACGCCGACGTAGACCCGCGCGATGCGCCCGGCCTCGCGCATCGCCGCGAGGTGCCGCTGGCCCCGCGGCCCCGTCGCGCACAGCACCACCCCGCTCACGCCCACGTCGAGCCGGGAAGCCGCGTGGGGCAGCGCGGGCGAGCCGAGCAGCTCCGCGACCTCCGTGACGAGCGACCGCGTACCCCGGCGCTCCGGCTCGGTCGGCAGCGCGGCCGGCTTCGACGCGACCAGGATCTCCCCCCAGCGCGCCAGCACCTCCACGGGCGGCGCGCCCGGCGCTTCGCGCCGCGCGGGCCAGACCGCGAGCTCATCGCCTGGCGCCACCGCGTCGCCCGGCCGCGCCCGTCGTCCGTTCAGGAAGGCGCGCCCCTCCGCCGCCGCGCCCGCCATGCCCGCCGTACCCTCCGCGCCCGCCACCGACGTGGCCCTGCGCTCCAGGACATCGGCCACCGTGGGGCCGTCGCCCGGCCCGACACGCCACCGCGCAGCCGTCATTCGTCCGGCGCGACGGCCGGCGTCGCGCCCTCGACCGCGGCGCCCTGCCCGGCCCTGCCGTCCTGCCTGGCCTCGTCAACCTGCCCGGAACCGTCAACCTGCCCGGAACCGTCAGCCTCCCCGGCCCTGCCAGCCTGCCCGCTCCCATCGTCCTGCGGCGCTGGCGGCGCGGCGCGCTCCTCCAGGCGCTCGACCACGCCGCGATCACCGTCGATCCGCAGCCGGTCGCCCGTCTTGATCGCCAGCGTCACGCCGGGCACGTTCACCACCGCGGGGATGCCGTACTCCCGCGCGACGATCGACGCGTGCGACATCGGGCCGCCGAGCTCGGTCACCACGGCGGCCGCCACCAGGAACAGCGGCGACAGGCCGACGTCCGTCGTGCGCGCGACCAGGACCTCGCCCGGCTCGACCGCGTCGAGCGCCGGCGCGCCCGGCTCGATCACGCGGGCGCGCCCCTCCACGACCCCGGCGCTCGCCGGCAAGCCGAGCAGGCGCATCCCCGACGCCGGCGGCAGCACGACGGGCGGCGGCCGGCCGATGAACGTGGGCGGAGGATCGGGGCGCGCGGCGTCGCGCACGTGCTCGGCGCGGCGCAGCCGCACCACGTGGCCGAGCTCCGCGCGGCCGCTGGAGAGCGCCGACGCGAGCTCCTCGTAGGTGCAGAAGAAGACGCTGCCCGGCGCGAGCGAGGGCTCGATGCGCCGGAGCCGTCGGTCGATGTCGAGCGCCACCTTGCGCATCATGCCGAGCACGCGGGTCACCCACGTGCGCATCCGCTCGCGCAGGCGCGTGTAGCGCTGCGCCCGGCCGACCAGCACGCGCACCAGCGCGAGCTCCGCCCGCGGCACGCGCATCTCCAGCACCGCCATCTCCCGATCGGCGAGCGCGCGCGCCCGCGCCAGCGCGCGCTCGGGATCGCCGGGCGCCCCGCGCAGCGACGCCGTGAGCATCGCGATGACCGGGGACGGGTCCTCCCGCCAGCGGGGCGTCGCGAGCTCCGCCTCGCGCACGGCGCGGTCGCCGTACGCGTCGAGGAACCGCGCGAGCGCGTCGCGCGCCGGCCCCTCGGGCAGGTCGCGCGGCCACCTCACCTCGCCGGCGAGCAGCCGCTCGCGCGACACCCGGTCCTGCATCACGAGCTCGGCCACCCGCGCGAGCTCGATGCCCGGCCCCGCGCTGTCGAGCTCGCGCACGCCGCCCGCCAGCGCCTGCGCCAGGTGCTCGATGCTGGCGTCCGAGCGCCCGGCCGGCTCGTCGAGGGGCGCCTCCCCCGACGCCGACCGCGCGGACGCGCGGCGGCGCGTGACCCGCTGCAGCGCCCTGGTCAGCGCGAGGTGGCTCGCGAGCGACGCCGACGCGCAGTGCAGCATCAGCGCCCCGGTCCGCTCTAGCAGCAGGTACACGCTGCGCAGCGTCGTGCCGATGGCGTCGTCCGGCAGCAGCGTCATGTCGAGCTCCGAGAGCGCGCGCTGCGCCCAGAGCGCCTCGCCCTCGAACGCCGCGACCTCGCGCTCGAGCCGCGCCTGCCGCAGGAGGAGCCGCGGCCCCGTGAACGGCAGCCGCGCGTAGAAGCCGCGCCGCGAGACGCCCGCGCTCTGCGCCGAGAGCCGCGCGATGAGCGGCTCGCTCGCCCCGCCGCTCATGCCGAGCAGCGCCCTCGGCGACAGCCCCGGCACCTGCGCCGCGATCTGCATGAAGGCGGAGAGGTTCAGGTAGAAGCGCCCGTGCACGTTGGCCACGAGGCGCGCGCCGCGCGGCACGCGGCAGCCGAGCGCGGCGAACGCCTCGCGGAAACCGCGGTCCGAGAACGCCCGGGCCACCGACCAGGTGAGCGGCGTCGCCGCCCCGGGGAGCGCCTCGCTGACGTTGGCGCGCGACCAGATCGTCTCGGCGTCGCCCCCCTCGGGGAAGCCGCCGCCGCTCACCGGGCGCACCTGGAGCAGCCACACCCGCGGCGCGCCCGCGCCGCTGGCCGGCAACAGCGCGCCGCCCGCTGGCGAGGCCGCGCCTTCGGCCGCCGACACCGCGCCTTCGGCCCCGGACACCGCGCCTTCGGCCGCCGACACCGCGCCGCCGGCCAGGTGGCCGGAGTCGTCCCCCTCCACCGCGAACTCCACGTCGAGCGGGCCCTTGCCCCCCTGCTCGAGCCGCTCGGCGAGCTCGGCGAGCAGCCGCAGCGCGGCCTCGCTGAGCGCCGGCTGGTCGGCGCGCTGCCCGGGGACCGCGACCTCCTCGAGCCCCCGCGGGCCCACGACGAGCGCCCGCCGCTTCTGCGCGACCGCCGACGCGACGACCTGGCCGCCGGCGCGCGCGATGCGGATGGTGTCCGCCGTCACGGCGCCGTCGACGACCGGCGCGCCGAGGCCGAGCGTGGCGTTCACGAGCCGCTCGCCGGCGCGCCAGTGCTCCCCCTCGAGCCCGGGCGGGGGCGCGGTGAAGAGCACGCCCGCGGCCTCGGCGCGCACCATGACCTGCAGCACGACGCCCATCGCGATGTCGCGGACGCCGGCGCGCGCGAGGTACGCGAGCGCGCGCGGCAGGAACGCGCTCGCCCAGACCTGCCGGATCGCCGCGCCGAGCTCGTCCTCGCCGCGCGCGCCGAGCACGGACGTGGCGAGCCCCGCCATCGACATCTCGTCGGAGTCCTCGCACGTCGCGCTCGACCGCACCGCGAGCCCCCAGGGCGCCTCGGGCTCGACGGCCTGCCAGAGCGCCCGCAGCGCGGCCGAGAGCGCCTCGGGCAACGGCTCGCTCAGGATGCGATCGCGCGCCCGCGCCGCCCGGTCGACGCCCACCTTGGTGCCCGCCAGCCGGATCAGCGTCGCGACGTCGTGCCCCCTCGGCAGCTGCCGGTCCACGAGCTCGGTGAAGCACCGCGCGTCGAGCACCCAGCCGCGCGGCACCGGGAAGCCGTCGCGGAGCAGGCGGCCGAGCGAGGCCGCCTTGCCGCCGACGCGCCGCGAGCTCGTGCTCCGGCGCTGGCCGGCGCGCTCGAGCGGCTTCAGCCACTCGCGCACGGCGGGCGGGTCGGGCGCGCCGTCGGCGCGGGCGATGCGGGTCGGGTCGGCCACGTCGTTGCCGAGGAGTTAACACGGTTCGGCGGCGTGGGTCAGGGCCTTGTGACGCCCGACCCGCCGCGCTCACGGCGGGCGCAACCCCCGCTGCACGCGCTCGTGCCAGAGCACCATTTCGACGCCGCCGGGGCCGCGATTCCAGGCATAGTCGTGCGGTCCGGGCGCAATGAGCAGCTCGTGGGCCACGCCGTCTCGGCGCAGCCTGTCGCTGAGCGCCTGGATGGCGGGCAGGAACGGATCGGCCTCGCTCGACACGAGCCGCAGCGCGACCGCGCGGCGCTCCATGGCCCGGCGCGCGAGCGCGGAGAACATCTCCGCCTCGTCCGCCCGCACCGCGGGCTGGAGCGCGCCCACCGCGCCGAAGACGTCCGGGTGCGACAGGCCCACGAGCAGCGCGAGGCGGCCGCCGAGGCTCACGCCGTCGATCCCGGTCGCCTCCCGGGCCGCCTGGCAGCCGCTCTCGGCGCGCGCCCGCGGCAGGAGCCGCTCGACGACGAACCGCCCGAAGTCCGCGGCCCCCGCGACGGATCGGTCGCGGAGGTCGGGCGTGAACGGCGTCGCGATGCACAGCCCGCGGTAGGGGTGCTCCTTCAGCGAGGCGTTGAGCTGCGCGAGCCGCCCGGGCGTCACCATCTGCCCGAGATCGTCGGGCGTGAGCGGCGGCGAGAGGATCCGCGCGAGCGCCGCGTCGAGGCGATAATCGTCGCGCCACCCGCGCGCGCCGACCTCGAGGCCGCGCACCGCCTCCCCGCGCCCGTGCAGCGCGACGAGCATCGGCAGCGTCGCCGCGCCCTCGGGCGCGAGGAGCAGGGCGCGCTGCGGGCCTTCGCCCGCCGAGGCCGGCTCGAACGCGAGCTCCTTCCAGGCGGCCGCCGCGGTCGGCGGCGGACCGCTGCGCCGGCAGGCGGGCGCGGCGAGCGCGGCGAGGCCGAGCAGCGCGCGCCGGCGCGTGAGCGAGGGGGGCGCGGGGGGCGCGGGGCGCACGGGGTCAGCCGCGCTCCACCCACGAGCTCAGGAGACGGGAGAGGGCAATCATGCGAGGACGATAGAGCATGTCAGGGGCGGAGACGACGCCCTCGATGTCTATCGCAGTGAGGACGGATCGCCCGCTGGAAGGGCTGCTATCACGACCGCGGGAAGTTGCCCCGGATCAGCAGAAGAACCGCCATGGCGCCAACGACGCCAAGAAGAGAGGGGAAGGGTTGTCCCGCCATTTTCCCCTTCTACTTCCCTGGCATCTTGGCGCCCTTGGCGTCATGCCGGTTCGCCTCTCGGCCCGACTTCCCGCCGTAGCGCTATCCCCCGCTGGAAGGGCTGCTGTCACCCGCCGGAAGGGCTGAAGAGGATTGGATAGCTCACGGTCACGACGCCGGCGTCCGGCGGGGGGAACGACAGCCCGTAGAACGCTCGCACCACGCAGGCGACAATGCCGCTGTCCGGCAGGTCGGAGCCGCCGTTCTGGACGCTCGACACCGCACCGTCACGGCCGATCACGAACGCGACCGAGACGCGTCCGGTAAGGTTCGGGCTGCTGCGCAGCCCGCTCTCGTAGCAGAGCCGGAAGCGACCGAAGTTCTGGCGCACGATGCGCTGGATGACCTCGGGCGGGAGCCGGCCCGACACCGAAGGCGACCCGACCCGCATGCGCGGGGCGCTCGGCTTGTGGCCGGGGCCGCCGACGAAGCCCGATCCGCCGTGGCCAGGGCCGAACCCCTGCCCGTCGCCGAGGCCGTTGCCGCGGCCGATGGTGCCGATCGCCCCCATACCGACGCCCAGGAAGCGGCCGCCGCCGCCCTCGCCGATGCCGGTCAGCCCGAGCCCGCCCGCGCCGCCCGACTCGCCGAGGGTCGCGTCCCACAGGGTGCCGAGCGCGCTCTTCGAGCCGTTGCCGAGCGTGTCGACGCCGCTCCAGGGCGCCGTGAGCGCGTTCGGATCGCCGCCCATGCCCGCCTGGAGCACGCCGATCATGCCGAAGCGCGCCGCATCCTCCAGCGCCTGCGCCCGCGAGATCCGCACGTCGCGGTTGTCCTTCGGCCCCTCGATCTCCCAGCGTCCGCCGGTCTTCTGGCTGGTCGTGCTCCCGGCCTTGCCCGACTCGCCCACCGCCGCCGCGCCCGTGCCGCCTTCCCGCTCGCCCGGGCGGCTCGCCTCCGTTTCCTGCTTCGCCTCGGGCAGCTCCCTCTCCGCGAGGGCCTCGAGCGCCTGCGCCATCAGGTAGGCCTGCTCCGAGGTCACGCCGCCCTCGTCGGCCATCGCCATCGGCGGCATCAGCGCGGCCATGGTCGCGAGCAGGCCGACGTGGAGCGCCGTCGAGAGCGCGGCGAACGGCAGGCTGCGCCGGTCGACGCTCACGTTGCCCGCGACGCGCCGGCCCGCCCTGCCGACCGCCACCTCGACCTCGAAGTCGCCGAGCTCGAGCGTCGCGCGCGCGCCGAGCGGGAGCTCGATCTGCCGCGCCCCGGCGAGCTCCGCGCAGGGCACGGCGCGCCCCGACGAGATCGCCTGCGCGATCGTCATCCTGCAGTTGCCGATCTGGATCGAGCCCGACGCGCCCTCCGGGATGACCGCGCTCACCTCGCCGCCGTCCCCGACGAGCACGAGCGGCGCCCTCGCCGCGCCGAGCCGCGCGGCCGGCACGAAGACGTCGCACGCGCCGGCCGGGGCGTCGTCCTCGCCCACATAGAAGGCGCGCGGCGGGGTCAGGTGCGCGAGGTGAAGCAGGCTGTTGCCCCACCGGACGAGCACCTCGACGGACATCGCGTCGGTCTCGCACTCCTCGACGGGCACGTCGGGCGCGCTCTTGACCAGCGCGTAGGTGTACGAGCCCTCCGGCGCGTCCTCGGGCACCCCGGGGTCGCAGGCCGGATACGGGCTGAAGGGCAGGTTGCCAAGAAACGGATTCGAGGATGCCATGCTCGGAGCCACCTTGAACGTGTCCATCTGAGACCAGCCCTTTCCCTGCTCGCGCGCGAGCGGCCTGAATGGAGCGAGCGCTCGAGAGCCCGCGGCCGCCCGCGCTCCCGGCGCACACGCGGCGAGCACCGCCGCGCTCTGTGCGCGCGGAGCCTCGCGTCCACGCCCGGGATCGACAGCGCGACCCGCCCCAGGTTCCGCACCCGGGCCGCGATTTTCGGCGGGAGCTCCGGCGCGCAGGGCGACGTCCCCCCGCGCTCGAGCAGGAGAGAGGGCGCAGGCGCGGAGCACCCGTGAAACCGGATCGCAACGTTCTGGCGTCCCCTGGTTCACGGCGCGGAACCGCTCCGGAGATGCGGCCAGAGGACTCCGCTTCAGCACAGCAAGATATCGACCACGCATAGCGCAGGACGAAGCGATCTGCGCGGCGAATTCGTCACACTGCAATCGGCCTGGACACAGGGGTTGGGGTAGCCGTGCGACCATCCTCGGGCATATAGTGACGACATGGCTGCAACCAGGAGCAGCGGTCATGACCCGCTCATCGGCGCGACGCTCGCCGGCCGATATCGGATTATCTCGCTGATCGCGCGCGGAGGTATGGGCAAGGTCTACAGGGCAGAGCAATCCGCGCTGGGCAGACTCTGCGCTCTCAAGCTCCTGTGTCCCGACGAGCGCCGCGAGCAGGATCCGGAGTTCTTCCGGCGTTTCTCTCGCGAGGCGGCGACCGCGGCGCGGCTCACCCACCCGAACTCGGTCACCGTCTTCGATTATGGCAGGGACGGTCCACTCGGTATCTACTTCATCGCCATGGAGTACATCGCCGGGCGCACGCTCCACCGGGTGCTCCATGACGAGGGCCCGCTCACCGAGGCGCGCGCGAGCCGGATCGCGCGGCAGATCTGCCGCTCCCTGGCCGAGGCGCACGGCCTCGACCTCGTGCACCGGGATCTCAAGCCGAGCAATGTGCTCCTCGTCGACCGGGGTGACGAGGAGGATTTCGTCAAGGTGCTCGACTTCGGCCTGGTCAAAGACATCTCCGGGCAAGAGGACGACCTGACCCAGAAGGGCCTGTTCATCGGGTCTCCCAAGTACGCCGCGCCGGAGCAGGCGATGGGCAACGAGCTCTCGCCGCGCGCAGACATCTATGCGCTCGGCGTCCTGCTCTACGAGATGCTCTGCGGCGAGGTGCCGTTCGACAGGAAGACGCCCACCGCGACCCTCATGGCCCACGTGAGCGAGCCGCCGCCGCCGCTCGCCGGCCGCGCTCCGGGCGTGCTCGTGTCACCGGCGATGGAGGCGATCGTGATGCGGTGTCTCGAGAAGAGCCCGGACAGGCGCTTTCAGTCGATGCGGGAGTGCCTCACCGCGCTCAAGCGCGCGGCGGGCGAGCCGATCGAGGTCGCGCGCGCGGCAGGCGAGCCGATCGAGGTCGCGCGCGCAGCAGACGAGCCGATCGAGGTCGCGCGCGCGGCAGACGAGCCGATCGAGGTCGCGCGCGCGTCGATCTTCGACCTCCTGCCCACACCGCAGCCCTGCGGCGCGCCGGCTTCCGTCCCGCCGGGCTCCTCCGGGATGCGCCTCTCTGCCCTCGCGACGCCGCTGAACGAGTCGGGTGCGTCGCCCCAGCCAACGACGCTCGACTCGCTCGCTCCTCCCCTTTTCCCTCCGACCCTGGGCGGCGCTGTCTCCCCTCCCCGCCACCGGCCCTTGTCTCTCTACATCGTGATCGTGGCGGTCGCCGCGGCGGTCGTCGGCGGCGGCCTCGTGCTGACGCTCGGCGGGCGCGCGCGCGGACCGGACGTCGCGAGCGCCCCCGCGCACGGCAGGTCCGACCTCGTGGCGAGCGCCGCGCCCGCCCGGCCGCGAGCGCCCGGCCCGGCCGAGTTCAGGATCGTGAGGATCGAGAGCGCTCCGCCGGGCGCTCGTGTCGCCGATCGCGGCACGGAGGTCTGCCTGGCGACGCCGTGCCGCCTCGTCCTGCAGGGCGCCGACGGACGGGCCGAGCACCGGCTCGAGCTGACCAAGCCCGGCTTCAACCCGACGCTGCTGGTCGTGCGCCCCGAGGACGAGATCGCCTCGGCGAAGCTCGAGGCCCTCCCGGCCGCGGCCGCGCAGCGCGCCGCGCGGAGGGGGAAGTGCGCGCACGGCGCGTGGTGACGACGGCCGGCGCGTCGCGCGTCGCCGTGGACGAGGTGGACGCGCGGCCGCCGTGGATCCATGGAAGGGGCCTCATGAGAACCGCGGACCTGCTGCTCGCAGCCACGACCGTGTCGCTCGCCGCGGGTTGCCGGGGCGGCGCCGGCAGCGAGCCCGCCCAGCCCATCCCGCACGTCACGCCGATCGACACGCGCGCCCCCGAGCCGGTCGCGGACGACGTGCCGCTCACGCCGCGGCCGCCGAAGCAGGTGGACGCGGCGGGCGCGGACACGTTCGAGGGCACCGCGGGTGTCACCGACAAGCCGCGCCCGGACGCGAAGCCCTCGGTCTTGCGCGATGTCCGGGCGGCCGGGCACGAGCACTACGACCGCGTCGTCTTCGAGTTCGAGGGGGACGCGCTCCCTGGCTACCATGTCGAGTACGTCGACCGGCCGGTGCGGCAGTGCGGCTCGGGCGAGGTGACCGAGGTCGCCGGCGACGGCTGGCTCGCGGTGCGCATGACCCCCGCCGCGGCGCACACGGAGGCCGGGCGAGCGACGATCCCGTTCCGCGAGCGCAAGCTCTCGCTCGGCGTGATCGAGGAGCTCGAGCGCACGTGCGACTTCGAGGGTGAGGTGACGTGGGTCGTCGGCGTCTCGTCGCCGAACAGGTACCGCGTGCTCGAGCTGACCCGGCCCGCGCGGCTCGTGATCGACGTGAAGCGCTGACGGCCCGCCGGGCGGGCTCCGGCGCATCGCCAGCGCGCCGCGTCCAGGTGGGCGAGGCCACGGCGCGCGCGCCGCCGCTCAGCCGCCGAGCCCCGGCCCGGCCTCGCCGGGACGCACGGGCCTGTGGCGCTCCGGCAACGATGCGTCCGCTGCCCTGGGCGGGGGCAACCGCCTCGCGGGCACCGTGATGTGGTGCAACGCCTGCGGGGCGGCCGGCCCGCCTCGCCGCGGGATGTTGTAGACGCGCCGCGCCTGGATCAACGAGGATCGCAGCCCGTTGGCCCGCTTGATCGCCTCCACGGTGGTGCCGTACCGCCGGGCGAGCCAGCCCAGGGTCTGCCCCTTCTTCACCCGGTGACGCACGTAGTAGGTCCTCGGCTTGATCGCTTTGTGCTTCACGAGCAGCGGATACGCGCGCGCGGCCGATTCCTGCGCGATGGGGTTGTAGAACCGGATGTGGATGTGGCTCGCATGCCCCCGGGCATGACGGATGAGCGGGCGCGGCTTCCTCGACCCGAACTGGAAGATGTCGTCGAGCCAGGCCTTGTCCTCGCCGATCTTGAGCGCGTGCTCCTTGAGCAGCCGCTGCACGCTGCTGTCGATGAGGATGAGCTCCACGTCGGTCTCGGTGATGAGCGCCCGGACGAACGCCCAGGTGCGCTCCCGGTCGAGGTTCGCGGCCGTGGCCCGCTGGTACCAGCGGTGCTGCGCGTCGAGGAAATAGCTGATGTCGACGTCGCGGCCGGCCTGATGGCTCTTGTGCGGGGAGAGATAGCCCCCGTCCCGCGCGCTGATGTGGCCGATGTAGAGCTTCGGGCTGCCCGGGAATTGCCGGTGCACCTCCGCGATCGCCCGCTCCAGCGCGTCGACCGTCTCGCGCGTCCCCCAGGCGTGGTTCGGATCGACGAGCTCCCACCGCTCGCCCTCGGGCATCCGGATCGCGTTGAACAGCGCGCCCGCGTTGGTGGGGCCCACCGACATCGGCCCGAGCGCCGCCGGATCCTTGAGGAGCAGCTCCTCGATCTGGGCCTCGGTCATCGCCGCGAGCGGCGAGCGCGCCGCCGTGCCGGCGCCCGGCTCTGCCGGCAGCTCCGGGCCGTCATCGACCTCGTCGTCCTCCTCCTCGGCCTCGTGGACGCCCGCGGCGTCCTCCTCCGGAGCCCCGGGCGCGGCCGCCGGCGCGGCGCCGCGCTGCTCCACGGAGACCGAGGCGGCGGCGCGCAGCAGGCCTTCCTTGGCTCGCGCCGCCTCCGGCGCCTTGGCGACACAGCCTGCGAAGACGAGGGCGCAGATGACGGAAACGAAGCTGCTGCGGCCCATCGGGCGCGCACTATACCGACCCGCGGATGTCGCGCCAACCGCGGCCCCGCGGACGCCCGCGCGCCTCAGGACACCTGTTCAGCGCCGGGACGCCCGGCGCGGCCGCGCTCCGGCCGGCAACGCAGGTGCGCTCCGGCCGGCGACGCGGCTGCGCTCCGGCCGGCAACGCGGGTAGAAGACGCTGCCCCTCGCCGCGCACGAGGACGTTGCCGCCGGCGCGCGGGCAGCTACATGCTGCCCTCGTGCAACGGTCCCAGCGGAGCGGCCGCCCCGATCGGGCGGCCCCGGGAGGCGGCGGGGCCCGGGGGGCAGCCGCGCCGGCGCCACGGCCGGCGCCGGACGGCGAGCCGCGCCCGCACGACGGCGGCGAGCGTCCGGCGGGTAGCGGCGAACGCCAGGCGGGCGGCGGGGGCCAGCAGAAGCTCTTCTCGGCCAGGGAGGTGGCCGGCGACGGGACCGCGACGATCGAGGGCGAGGTCGTCCGGGTCACCTACGAGAGCGAGTCGAGCGGCTTCCGGGTGCTGCGGGTGGAGGTCACGCCCGGCGCCGTGCCCGAGGTCTGGGTCGGCGTGTTCCCGCAGGTCTGTCCCGGCACGCGCGTGCGGGCGACCGGGCGGTACGAGCGGGATCCCCGGCACGGCGAGCAGCTCAAGGTCGAGACGCTGCTGCCGATCGCGCCCGCCACGCTCGACGGGCTCGAGCGCTACCTCGGCTCCGGCATGGTGCCGGGCATCGGCCCCGCCTACGCGAAGCGGATCGTGGAGGCGTTCGGCGCCGAGACGCTGGAGATCCTCGATCGGTCGCCGGAGCGGCTCGCCGAGGTCCCGGGGCTCGGCCAGCGGAGGGCGCAGGCCGTCGCGAAGGCGTGGGCGGCGCAGCGCGCGATCGGGGCCATCATGATCTTCCTCCAGGCGCACGGCGCGTCCCCGGCGCTCGCGAGCCGCATCTACAGGCGGTTCGGCCCCCACGCCATCGACATCGTCTCCCGCTCGCCGTACCGGCTCGCGCTCGACGTGTGGGGCATCGGGTTCAAGACCGCCGACCGGATCGCGCGCTCGATCGGCGTCCGGGCGGACTCGCCGGAGCGGGCGCAGGCGGGCGTGCTGCAGACGCTCGTCGACCTGTCCACCCGCGGGCACACGCTCGCGGAGCGGGCGGAGCTCGCGGCGCTCGCCGCGACGATGCTCGAGCGCGACGCCGCCGAGGTCGACGGCGCGATCGACGCGCTCGCGGCGAGCGGCCACGTGCGCATCGAGGAGCTGTCGACCGGCGAGGTGGCCGTCTACCCGAAGGACCTCCACGAGGCCGAGGTGCGGCTGGCGCGCCGGCTGCGCTCGATGCTGGCGGGCGGCGAGGACGACGCCTCGGACGCGGCCCGCCTCGCGGAGGGCGTCGGCGCGGCGCTCGCCGCCTTCGAGGAGAAGACGAAGGTCTCGCTGGCGCCGGCGCAGCGGGCGGCCGTGGAGCAGGCCGCGCGGAACAAGGTGCTCGTCATCACGGGCGGCCCGGGCGTGGGCAAGACGACCATCGTCCGGGCCATCCTCGCGCTCTTCGATCGCGCCCGGCTGCCGGTCCGGCTCGCCGCGCCCACGGGCCGCGCCGCCAAGCGGATGAGCGAGGCGACCGGGCGCGAGGCCGTCACCCTCCACCGGCTCCTGGAGTTCGATCCGAAGCAACGCAAGTTCGGGCGCCAGCGGGGCCGGCCGATCGAGGCGGCGGCGATCGTGGTCGACGAGGCGTCGATGCTCGACCTCGCGCTGGCCGACGCGCTCCTGCAGGCCACGGCCGACGCCGCGCGGCTCGTGCTGGTCGGCGACGTCGATCAGCTCCCGTCGGTCGGGCCGGGCGCGGTGCTGCGGGACGTGATCGCCTCGGGCGAGGTGCCCACGGTGCGGCTCACGCAGATCTTCCGGCAGGCCGAGGGCAGCCTCATCGTCCGCAACGCGCACCGCATCCACGACGGCGAGCCGCCGGAGGGCGCGCGCGGGCCCGGCGGCGAGTTCTACGTCATCGAGCGGACCGAGGCCGAGGCGGCGGCGGAGCTGATCCTCCACCTCGTCACCGAGCGCATCGCCAAGGGGTTCGGGCTCGATCCGCGGCGGGACGTGCAGGTGCTGACGCCGATGCACAAGGGCGAGGCGGGCGCGATCGCCCTGAACGCGCGGCTCCAGGCGGCGCTCAACCCCGAGGGCCCGAGCGTGACGCGCGGCGCGCGCACGCTGCGGCTCGGCGACAAGGTGATGCAGCTCCGCAACGACTACGACCGCGAGGTGTACAACGGCGACGTCGGGTTCATCGCGGACGTCAACGTGGAGGACCGGAAGCTCCTGGTCCGCTTCGACGATCGCGAGGTCAGCTACGAGGAGGCGGAGCTCGACGAGCTGACGCTCGCCTACGCGACGAGCATCCACAAGAGCCAGGGGAGCGAGTACCCGGCCGTGATCGTGCCGATCCTCACCCAGCACTTCGTCATGCTGTCGAGGAACCTCATCTACACGGCGGTCACGCGCGGCAAGCGGCTCGTTGTGCTCGTCGCGGACCCGCGGGCGGTGTCGCTGGCGCTGGCGGAGACCCGGCGGGAGGACCGTCGCACGCACCTCGCCGAGCGGTTGCGCGGCGCGGCGCCGGCGCACGTCGGGTCCGTGCGCGAGCCCAAGGCGGCCCTCGCCGCCGGCCCGCGACTCGACTAGGACGGCGGCCCGAGAGGGCGAGCGACATGGGCGTCCGAGACAACGACAACGACGACGACAGGCACGATCACGATCCCACGATCGCGCGCGGCGAGGAGGCGCGCGCCGGATCCACGGCCACGGGCACGCAGGGGGCGGCGCGGCTCGCGTGGAGCGCGAGGAGCACGAGGAGCACGGCGAGCGCAACAGGCGGAGCCAGAGCCCGCGCGCTGAGAGCTCCCCCGTTGCCGGGCTGGGCCCACCCTGCTAGCGTTCGCGCCCCCTCTACACGAACGACTGCCCTCATTCCAGCGCGCAGGGTACCGGGGCGAGGCTGGGCGTTTCCTGCCCCTCGGCGCGCGTGGGGGAAAGATCTCGGAGCATCGACGATGACGACCAACGGACAGCAGCAGGCGGGTGGGCTCAACATCACCGGAGGGGCGGCGATCGTCGCGCCCGTGAGCGCGTTTCCGAACGGAGTTCCGGGCAACGCGCTCATCGTCATCCCCATGAACAAGCCGACCGATGAGCTGAAGGGGATGCTCGAGAAGGGCCCCGCGGCCGTGACCCTCGATCAGATGTGGCAGCTCCTCGGCTTCAACGGCCCTGCGGTGCAGGTGCAGGACGAGCAGGGGCGTCCCATCGCGATCGGCCTGGAGGACCTCCTAGCGGGCCTCGAGAAGCACTGGACCGAGCAGCCCGATGACCTGAACCGCGGGCGCATCTACGCGCAGGAGCTCCTCAAGCACAACCGGCTGCAGCGCGCCGAGCAGGTGCTCTCGAAGGTCGTGGCGAAGGGCGGCACGGGCGACGACTGGCTCGCGCTCGGCATCGCGCAGCTCTCCCAGGACAAGCACGACAAGGCCGAGGGGACGCTCAAGGGCGCGCAGAACCTGCTCAAGGACAACCCCTACCCCTCGCTGCACCTGGCGAAGCTGTACCAGGCGCGCAAGGACGACGCGAAGGAGCGCGAGTTCATCGACAAGGCGATCGCGATCGACGCGGGCTGCATCGACGCGTGGGCGTACCTCTTCCAGTACCTGAAGCAGCGCGGCGACGAGGCGAGCGCGATCTCCGAGATGGAGAAGCTCGCGGCCGACAAGAAGACGGCCGCGCCGTACATCGCGATCCAGGGCTTCTTCGCGGGCAACGAGGAGACGCGGGACAAGGCGATCGAGTACGCGAAGAAGGCCGTCGACCTGAACCCGGACGACCCGCTGGCGCTGCTCTGCCTGTCGGCGCTGTACGGGCAGAAGAACGACCTCGAGGCCGTGGTTCGCCTGCTCCAGCCGCACGAGGCGAAGATGAGCCGCGACGTGCGCCTGGCGAACAACTACTTCGAGGCGCTCTTCCAGTCGCGCCAGCTCGAGAAGGTGACGAAGCTGCTGAACGCGCTCGCCGGCTCTCCGAGCAAGGAAGTAAAGCAGTTCGCCATCGAGCGCTCGCGCGCCGTCGCTCAGTACCTGCAGCAGCAGCAGCAGCAGCTCGCCGCGGCAGCCCAGCCGGCGCAGCGCAAGGCCTGACCTCACACGCGGGGCGCGGTGGGCGCAGACGCCGCCCCCGCGCCTGAGCGCATCCTTCCAGCGCTTGCGCTGCGCGCGGGCGCCTCGGAGATCAGTGACCGAACGCGCGGCGGATGGCCTCGGCGATGCCGCCGCCGAGCGAGCCGTCGGCTTCCAGGTGGTCCGTCGCCGCCAGCTTCACGCTCTCGGGTGCCTGCCCCATGGCAAAGGAGCGCCCGGCGACCTCGAACATCGGCACGTCGTTGAGCCAGTCGCCGACGACGACCACGTCCGACGGCGAGCATCCGTGGTGCTCCGCCAGCCACGCGATCGCCGTCCCCTTGGTGGGCCCCGCGGCGCGGACCAGCATCGCGAAGATGCTGGCGCGCGGATCGCGCGCGACGGGGAACGAGGCGACGAAGGCCACGTGACCGAGCTCGGACCGGATCTCCTCGACGGCGGCCGTGATCTGCCGCTCGGTCCCGATCGCCACCAGCGCGAGCAGGCCGTGGTCGTGCTCCCAGTACGGGTGCGACAGGACACGCTCGACCTCGGCGATGGCGCTGGACCAGGTGCGGACGTAGTGGACGTGGGGCACGCCGGACGCGTCGTGGACGATGCTGTCCTGCGCGAACAGGAAGCAGGCCATCGCGTGCCGCTCGATGACCGAGCGCAGGAGGGCCGCGTCGGCGCCGAAGATCGTCCGCGAGTACAGGTGCGCGTCGCCCTCGGTGTGCACGATGTGGCTGCCGTCGACGCACGCGATGGGGCCGATCACGCCGATCTGCCGCGCGACGTCGCGCGTCCCCGAGTACAGGCGCCCGGTCGCGATCGACACCGGGACGCCGGCGGCCTGGAGCCGCCGGATGGCGCGTAGATCTTCGTGATGGATGGAGCCGTCTCGACGGAGGAGCGTTCCATCGACGTCAACGGCGAGGAGCTTGTACGTGGTCACCGCGCTTGGACGGACTGCGAGCGCTGCAGACGCGGCAAAAGGGACACGATGGCCCGGATCCCGAGGATCCGGAGGCCATCTCCGAGGCGAGGATCAGGAAGCCGGGTAGACCGACACCTGCTTCTTGGTATTGGACTTCCACTCGTACTTCACGACGCCATCCACGAGGGCGAAGAGCGTGAAGTCGCGGCCGGTGCCGACGTTCTCGCCGGCATGAATCGACGAGCCGACCTGCCGGACCAGGATGTTGCCCGCACGCACGGGCGCCCCGGCATACACCTTCACCCCGCGGCGCTGCGCGTTCGAATCGCGGCCGTTCCTGGAGGAGCCGCCGCCCTTTTTGTGAGCCATGTCTACTTCTCCTGCTAGGCGGTGATGCCGGTGATCTTGAGCTCGGTGTACGGCTGGCGATGGCCGTTCTTGCGGCGGTAGTTCTTCCGGCGCTTGAACTTGAAGACCACGATCTTCTTGCCGCGGTCCTGCCCGGTAATCTCGGCGGCGACGGAGGCGCCGCTCACGAGGGGCCTGCCGATCTTGGGGGTGTCTCCGCCGACAAGGAGCACCTCGCCGAAGGTGATCTTGTCACCGGCATTGCCGGCGAGCTTCTCGACCCGGAGCTTCTGACCTTCGGCGACCCGATACTGCTTGCCGCCCGTCTTGATGACCGCGTACATGGTGCGTCTTCCTCAACCTGGGGACCGCGAATCCCTCACCTGACGCCGCGTGGTGAACGCCGCGTAACGGCCCACAAGGGGCCCGGTGAGCGAGGGAGCGGCAGTATACGGACCCTGAGCAGCTTGGCAAGTGCTTCGCAGCGTCGGGGCCGGGTTCTTCGCCCGGAGATGGAGATCCCGCTGGATCCGCGGCGCAACGGCCAGGCCGCGGCCACGAGCGGCCACGACCGGCCACGACCGATTGCGCGGTCGCTACCGCTGCGCCTCCCTTCCTTCCACTCTCCCCTCGAGCTCCCGCGTTCCCGTCCCGAGCTCCCGCGTTCACGCCTTGGTGAAGACGAACCTGTCGTCCGACACGTCGACCTGCATGGTCTGGCCGGCCTGGTAGCCGCCGGCCAGGATGGTCTCGGCGAGCGGGTTCTGGAGCTCGCGCAGGATGGCCCGCTTCAGCGGGCGAGCGCCAAGGCTCGGCTCGTAGCCGAGCTCGACGAGCCGGGCCTTGGCGGCGTCCGTGAGCGAGAGGCGGATCTCCTTGTCCGTGAGCAGCCGCTCGAGGCGGCGGAGCTGGATGTCCACGATGCCCCGGAGATCCTCCTTGCTGAGCGCCTTGAAGACCACGATGTCGTCGATGCGGTTCAGGAACTCGGGGCGGAAGAACCCGCGCAGCTCTTCCAGCAACACGTCGCGGATCGCCTCGCGGCCGTCCTCCGTCGACCAGAGCTTCGCGTCGGTCTCGAGCACGCGCTTGGATCCGATGTTCGAGGTCATGATGACGACCGTGTTCGAGAAATCGGCCAGCCGACCCCGGCCGTCCGTGAGCCGGCCGTCGTCCAGGATCTGGAGCAGCAGGTTGAACACGTCCGCGTGCGCCTTCTCGACCTCGTCGAACAGCAGCACGCTGTACGGCCTGCGCCGGGCCGCCTCGGTCAGGAAGCCGCCCTGCTCGCTGTCCGCGTAGCCCGGGGGCGCGCCGATCAGGCGCTGGGCCATGTGGCGCTCCATGAACTCGCTCATGTCCATGCGCGTCAGCGCCTGCTCGTCGTCGAACAGGAACTCCGCGAGCGCCTTCGCGAGCTCCGTCTTGCCCACGCCGCTCGGGCCGAGGAACAGGAACGAGCCGATCGGCTTGCCCGGGTCGCGCAGGCCGACGCGGCCGCGGCGCACCGCCTTCGCGATCGCGCGCACCGCCTCGTCCTGCCCCACCACGCGCAGGGCGAGCCGCTCCTCCATCTTGAGGAGCTTCTCGGCCTCGCCCTCGAGCATCTTGGCCACGGGGATGCCGGTCCACTCGTTGAGCGTGGCGGCCACGTCCGACTCGCTGACGACGTTCGAGGCGGGCGCGATCCCCTCGCGCTGCGCGGCCTCCTCGGCCGCCTGGAGCCGCCGCTTGATCTCCGGGATCGTGACGTGCTCGAGCTCGCCGATCTTGGCGAACACCTTGTCGCGCTGGGCGACCTTCAGGGCCTCCGTCGCGGCGACGAGCTCCCGGCGGATGGACTGGCACGCGGCGATGACGCCGCGACGCGACGCGTTGCGGGCGCGCATCGCCTGCGCCCTGGGCTCGATCTCCGCGAGCTCCGCCTCCAGGCGCGCGCGGGTCTGGACGCTGAGCTTGTCGTCGTCGTCGGCGAGCGCGGCGATCTGCGCGCGCAGCGCGTCGACGCGCCGGGTCAGCGTATCGAGCTCGGCCGGCACCCCGTCGACCTCCACCCGCTTGCGCGCGGACGTCTCGTCGAGCAGGTCCACGGCCGTGTCGGGGAGCGCGCGATCCGAGAGGTACCGCTTCGCCAGCGCGACGGCCGACGCGATGGCGCTCTCGCCCACCCGGACGCGGTGGTGGGACTCGTACTTCGTCGCGATCCCCCGCAGGATCTCCGTCGCCTGATCGATGCTCGGGGCCTCCAGGGTGATGGTCGAGAAGCGCCGGATGATCCCGGGGTCGCGGTCGTTGATCTTGCGCACGCCCTCGGGCGTCGTCGTGGCGACGATCCGGATCTCCCCGCGCGACAGGAGCGGCTTCAGGAGCTCGCCGACGCCCGCGCCCTGCACGCCCTGGCCGAAGAGCGCGTCGAGATCCTCGACCACGAGGATGCTCTCGGCGTCCTGCTCGCCGCGCAGGCGGTCCACGAGGACCTTGAGGCGCTGCTCGATCTCGCCGCGGAGCTTCGCCCCGGCGACGAGCGCGCCGGTGTCGAGCTCGTAGAGGTGGGCGCCGGCCAGGTTCGTCGGCACGTCGCCGTGGGCGATCCGGTCGGCCAGGCCCCGGATGAGGGCGGTCTTGCCCACGCCGGGCTCGCCGACGATGAGCGGGTGGTTCTTGAACCGACGCTCGAGGATCTGCAGCAGGCGGCGCGCCTCGACGTCGCGCCCGATCACCGGGTCGAAGCGCCCCTCCCGGGCGTCGGCCACGAGATCGCGGGTGTAGGGCGCGGGCTGCCCCGGCTCCGCGGCGCTCCCGAGCGCGGGCAGCGGCTCCCGCGAGGCGGCCTCCAGCGCCCCGAGGTGCGGCCGGAACGCCCCCGGGCCGATGCCGAACGAGGAGAGGATCTCCCCCGCGGGCCCCCGGATCTCCTGGGCGAGCGCGTGGAGCAGGTGCTCGATGCCCACGTTCGCGGACTTGTCCCGCGTCGCCTCCCGCTCGGCGCGCCCCAGGAGGTCGAGCAGCCGAGGGCTCACGTACGCCACCCCGCTGCTCGACCTGGGCAGCTTCTTCAACGCGCTCTCGGCGAGCTGGAGCACCTCGTTCGGGTCGGCCCCGGCCCGCCGGAACACCTCCGACACCCCCCGGTCACGCTCGATCAGCCGCGTCAGCAGGTGCAGCGGAGTGACCTCGGTGTGCTGGCGCTCGTCCGCGATCTGCTGGGCGCCGGCGACGACCTGCTTCGCGTCGCTCGTATAGCGATCGAGGTGAATCGTCCCCTCTTTGTCGGCCATGCGCGCAGCCTACCGCACGCCGCGGCCTGCGCGCTTGCATCTTTGGCCGTCCCGATAAAGGAAAGAGGACGGGATTTCCATGCAGGCAGCCGAAGTTATCCTCTACGTCACCGACTACTGCGGATACTGCGCGATGGCGAAGCGCCTCCTGACCCAGAAGCAGGCGCGCTTCACCCAGATCAACGTGGAGGCGCGAGACGACCTCCGCGTCTGGCTGGTCGAGGCGTCCGGGCAGCGGACCGTCCCCCAGATCTTCATCAACGGGAAGAGCATCGGCGGGTTCAGCGAGCTCGCGGCCCTGGACAGGAAGGGCGAGCTCGACGCGCTCCTCGGCGAAGCGCCGAGCGCGGACGCGCCCGCCCTGCCGCGCTGAGGGCAGTCCATGTGCGGTGTGGACAGGCGCCGGCGCGCCCCGAGGGCCCTGGCCGGCGAGGCTGCCCCCTGGCGCGGGTAGGTGATAAGCTCCGGCGCGGGGACGGGGCGCAGCTTTTCTTGATACGGTTCGTCCAATAGGGCCTCCTGGGCTTCCTCCGCCCCCTGAGCCGCCACCGCCATGCCTAGCAGCCCCGACAGCACTGCCGCAGCGCCTCAGCCGGCCGAGGGGTCGCTCGTCGGGAAGCGGGTACAAAAGTACGAGATCGTACGAACGATCGGGCGTGGCGGGATGGGCACGGTCTACGAGGCGATCAACACCGCCATCGGCAAGCGCGTCGCGATGAAGTTCGTCGACGCCGACCTCACGCAGAACAAGGACGCGGTGGCGCGGTTTCACCGCGAGGCCCAGGCGGCGAGCGCGGTCGAGAGCGCGCATATCGTCGAGATCTTCGACTCCGGGTTCGCGGACGACATCCCCTTCCTCGTCATGGAGCTGCTCCGCGGCGAGGATCTCGCCCACCGCATCCGGCGCTGCGGCAGGCTCGACCTGGGCGAGGCGCTCCACGTGATCGCGCAGATCCTCCGCGGTCTGCACCGCGCCCACGAGGCGGGCATCGTCCACCGCGACCTCAAGCCGGACAACATCTTCCTGGTCGACCGCGACGACGACCCGAACTTCGCCAAGATCCTGGACTTCGGCATCTCGAAGGTGCCCCGCGCCAGCGGCATGTCGGCCCACACGTTGACCCGGCAGGGCACGGTGCTCGGAACGCCGTTCTACATGTCGCCCGAGCAGGCGCAGGCGCTGCCGGACGTGGACGGGAGGACCGACCTCTGGGCCGTGGGCGCGATCCTCTACGAGTGCCTGACCGGGCACCCACCCCACAGCGGCAACTCGTACGAGCAGGTGATCGTCAACATCTGCATGAAGGACGCCCAGGACGTGCGGATGAGCAACCCGGCTGTCCCGGAGCCGATCGCGCGCGTCATCGCGAAGGCGCTCGCGCGGGACCGGGACGCGAGGTACTCGTCGGCGCGGGAGCTCCTGGACGCGCTGGTCGCGGCGTCCGGCGGTGCGCTCGCGTCGCGGCGCAGCTCGAGCGACGAGCTCGGGGTGCTGACGACGAGCGCGGCGGGGGCGGCGGGGCAGGTCCTGGCGCAGCGGACGCCGGGCGACCCGGGCATCGGCCTGGATCCGACGCTCGAGGTGCAGGGCAGCGGCTCGAAGGTGGGCTGGTCGAGCAACGGCCGCGCCGGCGCGCGGGGGCCGCGGTGGCGCGCGCTCGTCGCGGTCGCGCTGGTCTCGATGGCCAGCGGGCTCGCCGGCGCGCTCCTCTTCGCGCGCCGCTCGCCGCCGGTCGAGGAGGTCGCGGCCGCGCCTGTGCCTCCCTCCCAGGTCTCGGTCGCGCTCCGGGCGAACGCCGAAGGCGCGCGCTTCCTCGTCGACGGAGTGGACCTGGCCGACCGTACGCTGCGCGGCCGCGAGGGCGAGACCAAGCGGGTGCGGATCGAGGCGTTGGGCTACACGCCGGTGGACAAGGAAGTGACGCTCCAGGCCGGCCAGGAGCTGATCGAGGTGCAGCTCGATCCGCTGCCGCTCGTCGTGACGCCGGCGCCCACGGCCGCCGCGCCCACGGCCGCCGCGCCGACGACGGCCGCGGTCGCGGAGCCGGCGCCTCCTGCGTCCGCCTCGCGCCCCACGGCCGCGCCGGGCGCGCGCAAGGCGACGGCGATCCCCTTCTCGGCGCGCCCGCGGGGGACGGGCACCGGCGCGAAGCCCGCCGCTCCGACCAGGGCCGCCCCGGAGGTCGCGACGCCCAAGCCGGGCGGGGTCGCGGCAGGGCTCCAGCTCAAGGTCGACTGAGGCGCGCTTGGCCCGATCGCACGGATTGCTCCCGCTCGCGCTCTGCGCGGCGATCCTCGGTCTGGTCGTGCAGCTCTCGCCGGCGCACGCGCAGGTCGAGCCGTACCGGCAGCACATGGAGAACGGCATCAAGCTGTTCCAGGACCGGAACTACCGGGCTGCGGTCGTCGAGTTCGAGGCGGCCTACAAGGCGAAGCCGAAGGCCAGCCCGCTGTTCAACATCGCGCTCGCCGAGAAGGCCCTCTTCAACTACCCGAGGGCCATCGCGGCGCTCGAGCGGGCGCTCGCGCACCACCGCGACACGATGGACGAGGGCGACGAGAAGACGGCGCGCAGCGCCATCGAGGAGATGCGTGCGCTGCTCGCCCACGTCACCATCGAGGTCAATCCGCCGACCGCGGCGCTGCTCGTCGACGGGGAGGAGCTGCCCCCCTCGTCGTCGGCGACGCGGGTCGTGGAGCTCGGCCCCGGGGTGCACCGCATCGGCGCGCGAGCCGAGGGGTACACGAGCGCCGAGCAGAGCGTGACCGTGGTGAGCGGCCAGCGCGACCGGAAGGTGAAGCTCACGCTGGCCCCGGACAGGGCCGCCATCCCCCCCGAGCCGACCCCGGTCACGCTGCCGCCCCCGCCTCCTCCGCCGAAGCCGGTGCCCGTGCAGAGCTCCCGGCAGGGATACTACGTGATCGGCGCCGCATCGCTGCTCTGGCCGCTCGCCCATCCGCGGGCGTTCCCGGCGGAACCGAACAGCGGCGGCGCCGGGTCGATCCGGGTAGGCTACCGGGTGAACACGCCCGCGGCGTTCGACGTGATGTTCCAGTACGCGAATATCGCGACCGGAGCGGACGAAGCCGAGTACTCGGACGCCAGCTACACGCTCGGCTCGACGCGCGTCGGGCTCAACGTCCGCCTGATGACCCCCGGGCAGACATGGCGGTTCGTGGGCTCGATCGGGGGCGGCCTCACGTACGACGACGTGAGCTTCGACAACCTCCGGAGGCCGGACGGGTCCGACATCTGCAATGGCGGATGTCAGCACGCCGACGGGGTGAACGCGTTCGTCTTCTCCGAGGTGGGCGTCGAGCTCGACCTCGGCGGCGTGCTCCTCGGCTTCTCGCTCGACAGCTACTTCCAGTCGTCGCGCGGCATCAGCTACAAGCTCGACGAGCACGACCCGAACAGCGACGACATCACGCTCTACTCGTCCGTGTTGCTGCAGCTCGGAGGCAGCCTGCACGCCGGGTATGCGTTCTGGTGACCGGCCGCGCCGGGCCTGAGCGCTCGATCGCTCCCTTCTTGTTCCGCGGCGTGGCGGATGTATTCTCGCTCGCCCTCACGATGAGTCGGGGACGGTCGGGGCTCGGCTTCGCCGGCCCCTCAAGGGGTGACCATGTCGCAGGATGCCATCACGTCATTGCTGAAGGAGACGCGCCGGTTCGCGCCGTCGGCCGATTTCTCACGTCGCGCGCGCGTCGGGTCGCGGGAGGCTTACGAGGCGCTCTACCGCGAGAGCATCGAGCAGCCGGACGCGTTCTGGCGCCGGGAGACGAGCGATCTCGTGTTCCGCACGCCATGGACCACGACCAGCGACTGGTCCCTGCCGCACGTCCAGTGGTTCATGGGCGCCACGCTCAACGTCACCGAGAGCTGCCTCGACCGACACCTGACGACGGCCACCAAGAACAAGGCCGCCATCCTCTGGGAGGGCGAGCACGGCGAGACGCGCACGCTGACCTACGCCCAGCTCCACCGCGAGACGCTGCGGCTCGCCAACGCGCTGAAGCGGCTCGGCATCGAGAAGGGCGACCGGGTCGCGATCTACATGGGCATGGTCCCCGAGGTCGCCGTCGCGATGCTCGCCTGCGCGCGCCTCGGCGCGGTGCACACGGTGGTCTTCGGCGGCTTCGCCGCGGACGCGCTCCGCGACCGCATCCACGACAGCCAGGCCAAGCTCGTCATCACGCAGGACGGCGCCTACCGGCGCGGGCAGATCGTGCCGCTGAAGGCGACCGTCGACAGGGCGCTCGCGCAGCCCCAGGCGAAGAGCGCGACGCGCGTCATCGTGTACCAGCACATCGGCGCCGAGCGCTGCGAGGTGCAGATGACGCCTGGCCGCGACGTCTTCTGGCACGATCTGCTCGCCGAGGCCGCGGCCTCCTGCGAGCCGACCATCGTCGACGCCGAGCACCCGCTGTTCATCCTCTACACGAGCGGCTCGACCGGGAAGCCGAAGGGCGTGCTCCACACGACCGCCGGCTTCCTGGCCGGCGTGCACGTCACGACGAAGTACGTCTTCGACCTGCGCGACGACGACGTCTACTGGTGCACCGCGGACGTCGGCTGGGTGACGGGGCACAGCTACATCGTGTACGGCCCGCTCTCGTGCGGCGCGACGTGCCTCATGTACGAGGGGGCGCCCAACTTCCCCGACTGGGGCCGCTTCTGGAGGCTCATCGAGCGGCACGGGGTGACGATCCTCTACACCGCCCCCACCGCGATCCGCGCCTTCATGCGGCAGGGCGACGAGTGGCCCGCGAAGAGCGATCTGTCGAGCCTCAGGCTGCTCGGCTCGGTCGGCGAGCCGATCAACCCGGAGGCGTGGATCTGGTACCACCGGACCATCGGCGGCGGCCGCTGCCCGATCGTGGACACCTGGTGGCAGACGGAGACGGGGGCGATCATGATGACCACGCTCCCCGGCGCGGTGCCCTCGAAGCCGGGGTCGACGGGGCTGCCGATCTTCGGGGTCGTGCCCGAGGTCGTGACGAAGGACGGCAAGCCGGTCGCCCCGGGAGAGGGCGGGCTGCTCGTGCTGAAGAAGCCGTGGCCGTCGATGCTGCGCACGGTCTGGGGTGACGACGAGCGCTTCCGCAAGCAGTACTTCAGCGACGTCCCGGGCTGCTACTTCACCGGCGACGGCGCTCGCCGCGACGAGGACGGCTACTACTGGGTCGTCGGCCGGATCGACGACGTGCTGAACGTGGCCGGGCACCGCATCGGGACCGCCGAGATCGAGAGCGCGCTCGTCTCCCACCCCGCCGTCGCGGAGGCGGCCGCGGTGGGCCGCCCGGACGACCTCAAGGGGCAGGCGCTCGTGGTCTTCGTCTCGCTCCGGCCCGGCTTCACGGCCGGATCGGAGCTCCAGGCGAAGCTCGCGGAGCACGTCGCCAAGGAGATCGGCAAGTTCGCGCGCCCCGACGCCATCCGCTTCGCGGACGCCCTGCCGAAGACGCGCAGCGGCAAGATCATGCGCCGGCTGCTGAAGGACGTCGCCGCGGGCCGCGAGCTCAGCGGCGACACCTCGACGCTGGAGGACTTCACCGTCATGGCGAAGCTGCGGCAGCAGGAAGACGAGTGAGCCCCGTGGCGCCGCCGGGGCCCGCGCGCCCCGGCGGCCGGCGCGACGGTCCCTGCGCGCGCCGACCTGGAGAGGCCCCACGGAAGCGAGCTCCACCACGATAACGCCCCATGGTGCCGCGCCCCCGTCGTTCGCGGCGTGGGAGGGGATCACCGCGGCCGATGGCCGCGCCGCGTCGTTCGCGCCGGAGAATTTGATCCCCCCCATCCGCGCGGGGAATAATGTCTGTGAGGCGCTTTTGGAGCTCGAAGCTGGAACCGTCGTTGCGCACCGCTATCGCATCCTCCGCCAGCTCGGCCGCGGCGGCATGGGGGAGGTGTTCGCGGCGGAGAACGTCCGCACCGGCCGCCAGGTGGCCATCAAGCTCCTGCGCTCCGACTCGAAGGCCAAGTCCTCGGCGGTCGAGCGGTTCCGGCGCGAGGCGCGCGCCGCGGGGTCCATCAACAGCGACCACGTCACCGAGATCCTCGACGTCGAGGAGGACGCCGAGCACGGCATCGTGCTCGTGTTCGAGCTGCTCGAAGGCGAGTCGCTGATCGACCGCCTGAAGCGGACCGGACCGATCGGGTTCGACGAGCTGCACCCGATCATCGAGCAGGTCTGGATGGGCCTCGCCGACGCGCACCGCGCCGGGATCATCCACCGCGATCTGAAGCCATCGAACGTGTTCCTCGAGCGGCGCCCCGACGGGACCACGCGGGTCAAGATCCTCGACTTCGGCATCTCCAAGCTGCCGAAGGAGATGGGCGCGGAGACCCTGACCGAGATGGGCCAGAGCCTGGGCACGTTCTCGTTCATGCCGCCCGAGCAGATCGGAAAGGCGAAGACCGTCGACCACCGCGCGGACATCTACGCCTGCACCACGATGATCTACCAGTCGATGAGCGGCCAGCTGCCCTACCAGGCGCGCAACCTCCTCGTCATGGTCGAGATGAAGCAGAAGGCCGACGCGCGAACGCTCGCCGAGGCGCTCGACGGGCCGGTCGATCCGCGGCTCGAGGCGTTCCTCGCGAAGGGGTTGGCGCGCGATCCGGGAGACCGCTTCCAGAGCGCGCTCGAGGGGCTCGAGGCGTGGAGGGCGCTGCGCCCGGCGAGCGCCTCCAGCCATCCTGCCGCCGTCCGGTCGTCGACGGTGCGCCCCTCCGCGCTGCCCGTGAGCAGCGCGCCGGGTCACCCGGCCGGCGCGGCCGGCCACCTCCACACGGCCGCGGAGCCGCCGCAGGTGCCGCTCGAGGACCCGGGCCAACCCCGCGGGGCCAGCGGCTACCCGGCGTTGCCGCAGGTGCCGTGGACCGGTCCGAACGGCACCATGGTGCTGAGCAACCCGGCCGGCGAGCTCGCCCCTCCGCTCGCGCCGCCCGTCAGGGCGTCGCAGGAGCTCCCGGACTTCTCCGCGGACAGCTCCAGCGGGGCGACGAGCCAGGGTCCGACGCTCGTCTACCGCCCGACGCGGCCCACCACGGGCACGATGCCGGGCACGGGGGCGATCCACGAAGCGCCCACGGCGGCCGACGTGCCGGCGCCGATCGAGCAGCATCCTGCCGGGCGTCCGCCCGCGCGGACGCTTCGAACGGTCGTCTATGTGCTGGCGGCGCTCCTGTTCGCGGTGGTGGGCTTCCTCCTCATGGGGATCGCGCTCGAATACCTGGACGCGCAGGGGTGGCCCGCGCGCTGAGCTGCGCTCCTGCCCTGGACGCGCAGGGGTGGCCCGCGCGCTGAGCTGCGCTCCTTGCTCTGCCCTCGCCGCGGCCTCCGCGGGTCAAAGGGCCGCGTGCTCCTCCGCGGCGCGGCCCTGGGCCGGCGCGCCCCCGGCGGGCAGCGTGATCCGGAACCGCGTGCCTCCCGCCTCGCGCGCCTCGCACGAGATCGTGCCGCCGTGCGCCTCGATGATGTCCCGCGTCACCGCGAGCCCGAGCCCCGTGCCGCGCTGCTTGGTCGTGAAGAAGGGGTCGAAGATCGACGCCCGCAGCTCCTCCGGCACGCCCGGGCCCGTATCGTCGACCGTGATGGTCGCGGCGCCGCTCGAGAAGCTCACGGTCACCACGATCTCGCCGCCCTTCGGCATCGCCTCGCGCGCGTTGCGGAGCAGGTTCAGCAGCGCCTGACGGAGCTGCGACTCGTCGAGGAGGATCTCGGGCCCCTCCGCCTCCACCTCGACGCGGACCGCCACGCCGGCGCGATCGAGCTCGGGCCGCACGAACGCGACGAGCTCCTGCACCAGGTCGTCCACGCGCTCCGGCTCCAGCCGGGGCCGGGGGCGACGCGCCACGCTGAGGTACTGCTCCGCGATGCGCGACAGGCGATCGACCTCGGCGCGGATGGCGGTGACGAGCTGCGCCGACTCCTTCATCACGGGCCTGAGCTCCGCGTCGGGGGTGTCCGCGGCCGTGGCGCGCGCCACCTCCTCCTCGAGCAGCTCGAGGTTCAGCCCGATCGACGACAGCGGGTTCCTGATCTCGTGCGTTACGTGCGCCGCCATCTTCCCGATCGTCGCCAGCCGCTCGGCGTTCACGAGCTCGGCGCGCGCGCGGCGGATCGCGGCGACCATGTCCTCGAACGTGGTCGCGAGCTCGCCGATCTCGTCGTTCGTCGCGAGCACCTGCTTCGGGGTGAGATCGCCGCGGGCGACCGCGTTGGCCCGCTCGGTGACCGCGGTGAGCGGGGCGAGCACGCGCCGCGCGTACAGCGACATCATCACGCCGACGAGCAGCGTCAGCACGCCCAGCCCCACGAGCAGGTGCATCGAGCGCTCCTCTCGCCGCCGCGCCTCGGTGGTGAGGCTCTCCATCCGCTCCTCGACGCGGCTCTTGATCGCCCGCAGCCGCTGCGCGCCCTCGACCTCGCGCTTGACCATCTCGTCGCGCGTGCGCTCGGCGAGCTCGCGGTTCCCGACGGCGAGCGCCTGGAAGAGCTGAGAGAACCGCTCCGGGTTGGCCCCCACGAGCCGTTCGATGGCCGTCACCTCCGCCACGACCTCCTCGCTGAAGCGACGCACGCCCGACGAGATCGCCGCCTGTCCGACGCCGGCCTCGCCGCCGGCCGCCCTCTCGTCGGCCCCGGCGAGCGCCCGGGCGGCGTCCTTGACGAGCGAGAAGGCGAGCGGCCGGGTCCTGCGGGCGGTCTCGAGCCACTCCCGCACGTCACCCGGGTTCTTGGCGGCGGTGATGTGGTTGAGCTGGGCGTTGAAGACGTTCTGCTCGGCCAGGACCTCGCCGATGCGCAGCAGCAGCGGGACGTACCCCGCGCGCAGGAGCTGGGCGTCGCGGGACGCGGCCCGTAGCGCCTGCACGCTCCAGCCGACGGTCAGCGCGAAGGCGGCGAGCACCACGAGGTAGCTCGCGAGGAGCCGCCCGGCGACGGTGCGCCGCTTCTGCGGCGCGCGCCCCGCCGCCGGGCCCGCGGCGCCGCCGCGCGCGTCGTCCACGGCAGGCGGCGGCGTGCTCATCGCGGCGCGACGGCCCGGGCGACGAGGCTCGCGAGGTCCTCCGCCGGCTCGCCCCGCGTCCTGAACCGCCGGAGGCTCTGCGCGCAGTGGGTCACGAGGAGCCCGCCGCCGAGCGCCCGGTGCTCCGCGATCCGGCCGTCGGCGATGGCGGCGGACGAGGCGGGGCGCGTGGCAGGCACGAGGCCGCCGCCGCCGCTGCAGTCCGCGTGCTCTCGGCGATGGATGAACTCCTCAGGCGGCCGCCCCGTGATGCGGGCGAGGATCTCCCGCGGCGCGTCGTAGCGATCGAGGCCGCGGCCGAGCTGGCACGGGTCGTGGTAGCGCACCCGCCGCTCCGACGTCGACCGCTGCAGCCGATCCAGCGAGGCCCGCGCGAGATCGACGAACAGCTCCGGCGCCTCCACGCTGACGCCGACGCGCGCGTACTCGACGCGCACGGCGCGCGCGCACCCGGGGTCGACCGCGACGAAGCGCCCGCCGTCCGCGACCTCGGCGGCGAGCCGCCGCGCCGCGGCCTCGAAGCCCGGCCGATCGCCCGCGTAGAGCAGCGGCAACCCGCAGCAGGCGCGCACCGGGCGGACGGGGGCACCGGCGAGCGCCTCGGTGGCATCGAGCGCGTCGCGGGCGACGTCCGGCGCGTGGCGAACGTACCCGCAGCCGATCAGCACGCGGACCGCGGCAGGCTCCGCCGCGCGGGAGAGCGCGTCGAGCGCGCCGCGGAGCTCCTCCTCGCGGGCCGCGAAGCGCGCCGAGACGCGCTGGGCCGGCTCCGGCGCGAGGCCGCGCGCGAAGAACTCGGCCCGCGCGTCGGTCAGCACCGTGGCCACCTCGTTCTTGTGATCGCAGCGCTCGCGGCAGGCGTAGCAAGCGGAGCACGCCCAGGCGGGATCCGCGTGGCGCGCGTCGAGCGGCACGTCGCCGCGCGCGGCGAAGTACGCCATCGACATCTTCCCCCAGGGCGTGACCGTCTCGTTCGTCTCGGCGTTCGACACGGGGCACGCGGCCCGGGAGAGCTTGGGGCAATAGACGCACTTCTCGAGCGACGTCCGGTGCGGCTCGAGGAGCTTCAGATGGAGCTGGGACACCGGTTCGAGTCTCTTCATGGGATGCGCCTCGCGCAAGCGGCGGAGGGCGCGCTAGGCGTCCGATCCGCTGCTCGAGCGTCTACCTCGCTCGCCCGCTGGGGGGGCCGAGCTCGCCGTCCGGCGGCGGGGGCCGCCTTCGTGGACCACCGGCGCGGCCCCCGCGGCCGGCCTGACGACCGCGTGGCCGTCCGTCGAGGCCAGCCGGGGCGGCGCCTCCGCCTCCCCCGCGGGGGGCGCGGACCGCGACGGCGCGCTCTCCTGGGGCAAGCGGATCGTGAACTTCGCGCCCTTGTCGGACGACTCGACGTGGATGGTCCCGGCGTGCTCGTCGACGATCTTCTTCACGATGGCGAGCCCGAGCCCGGTGCCGCCGCGCTTGCCCGAGGTGACGAACGACTGGAAGAGGCGGCCCTGGACGTCCTTCGGGATCCCCTTGCCCGTGTCGGCGACGCTGACCACGAGGTCGCCGCCGTCGCGGTAGGTGCGGATCGTCACCGTGCCCGCGCCCGGGCGCATCGCCTCGACCGCGTTGCGGACCAGGTTGTGCAGGAGCCGCGTCATCTTCGCCTCGTCGAAGCGCGCCGTCCCTCGATCCTCGAGCTCCATGCGGAGCGTCACGCCGGTGCCGGCGAGCTCGTGCTCCAGCTGCTTCTCCATATCGCCGAAGAACTTGGACAGGTACACCTTGCGCACGAGGATGCTCCGCTCGCCGCGCGCGAACTCGAGCACCTCGCGCTGCATCGCGCTGATCACGTCGAACTGCTTGAGGATGAGCCGCGCGTGCTCCTCGCGCGTCGCCCCGTCGGGCGCGCTCGCCATGAGCTGGACGTAGCCGCTGATCACGGTGAGCGGCGTGCGCATGTCGTGCATCACCCCCGAGAGCAGGCGCCCGATCGTGGTGAGCCGCTCGCTCTGCTCCCGCTCGAGGCGCGACCGGAACAGCCGCAGCGCGGTCGACGCGTTCGCCGAGATGAGCCGCAGCAGCGCGCGATCGTCCTTCGAGAAGCCGTGCGGCTTCCTGGAGTTGTAGAGCGCCATGGCCCCGATCGGCACGGCGTCCTCGCCCTCCAGCGGCACGGCGATCGCCGACGTCAGCTCCGTGCCGAGCAGGTGGGCGAGCCGGGTCGGCCCCTCCATGTCGCCGCGCTCGTCGTCGGCGCCCTGGCCCTGCGAGAAGCACACGGCCTCGTCGTGCACCATCGCGCGCCCGATGACCCCCTCGCCGCGGCGCATGGCGATGCGCATGACCTCTGGCCGCGGGGGGACCCCGTCCACGACGCCCTCGATCTCGGCGCTCGCGGCGGACGCTCGCGCGGACGGGCTGCCCGCCTCGAACGCCGCCAGGTCGAAGAAGTAGAGGAACAGCCCGCCCTCGATCTCGTCGACGAGCATCCCGCCCGCGCGCGCCTCGCACGCCCGGCCGGCCTCGGTGATGACCGCGCGCGCGAGGTCCTCCATCGTCGTCGCGCGGCCCATCGCGCTCTCGAGCTCGAAGAGCAGCTTGAGGTCGCTCACGCGATGCTCGAGCTGCTCCTTCGTCTCCACGAGCTGCGTGTTCTTCTGGATGACCGAGAGGAACAGCCGCGAGTTGTCGATCGAGACGGCGGCCTGGGTCGCCAGGGCGCTGAGGAGCTCCTCGTCGTGGACCGAGAACTCCCCGTCCCCGTGCTTGTTCAGGACCTGGATGACCCCGATGGTCCGGCCGACGTGGTTCTTCATCGGCGCGGCGAGGATCGAGCGCGTGCGGTACCCGGTCACCTCGTCCCACTCGCGCTGGAACCGGCGATCCCGGTAGGCGTCCTTCACGCGCACCGTGCGCCCGACCTTGGCGACGTGGCCGGCGATGCCGGCGCCGACAGGCAGCTCGATCGCGCGCGCCTCCTCCCCGATGACGATCCGGGAGAACAGCCGCTGGCGCTGCTCGTCGAGCAGGTACAGGGTGGCCCTGTCGGCGTCGAGTAGCTCCGTGATCTTGTTCAGGATGAGCGCGAGGAGCTGGTCGAGATCCAGGGTGCTGCCGAGCGCGAGCCCGACGTCCCGGAGCGCCTGCACGGTCTTGTCAGCCTGGGCAAGGCGCGCCTCCAGCTCCGCTATCCGAGCCTGCAGCGACTTCGTGCGTTGTTCCGCCTTCGCGGTCACCAGAGGACGCTAACACGACTTCGCCCGAAGGAGCGCGCGCCGCGGTCCCCTCCACGCCCCGCTCCGCCGGCGGAGAGCGCTCCCTATCCACGCCCCGCTCCGCCGGCGGAGAGCGCTCCCTACAGCCGCGCCGGGAGCGCCCCTAGGAGCCAGCGCTACTGGTTCATGCTCTCGAGGAATTCCTGATTCGTTTCGGTGCGGCTCACCTTGTCCAGGAGGAATTCCATCGAGTCGATGACGTTGAGGGGGTGCAGGAGCTGACGGAGCAGCCACACGCGCTGGAGGATCCACTCGGGGAGGAGCAGCTCCTCCTTGCGGGTCGCGCTCTTGTTGATGTCGAGGCAGGGGAAGATCCGCTTCTCCATCAGCTTGCGATCGAGGTGGATCTCGCTGTTGCCGGTCCCCTTGAACTCCTCGAAGATGACCTCGTCCATGCGCGAGCCCGTGTCGACGAGCGCGGTCGCGACGATGGTCAGCGAGCCGCCCTCCTCCACGTTGCGCGCGGCGCCGAAGAACCGCTTCGGCTTGTGCAGCGCGTTCGAGTCGACGCCGCCGGAGAGGATCTTGCCGCTCGGCGGGACGACGGTGTTGTAGGCGCGCGCCAGGCGGGTGATCGAGTCGAGCAGGATGACGACGTCGTGCTTGTGCTCGACGAGGCGCTTGGCTTTCTCGATCACCATCTCGGCGACCTGGACGTGCCGCGTCGGCGGCTCGTCGAAGGTCGAGCTGATCACCTCGCCCTTCACGGTCCGCTGCATGTCGGTCACCTCTTCCGGGCGCTCGTCGATGAGCAGCACGATCAGCGTCGTGTCCGGGTGGTTCGAGGAGATCGCGTTCGCGATCTGCTGGAGCAGCACCGTCTTGCCGGCGCGAGGCGGCGAGACGATGAGGCAGCGCTGCCCCTTACCGATGGGGCAGAGCATGTCGATGATGCGCGTCGAGAAGCTCTTCGTCCCGTTCTCGATGTTGAACTTCTGCTGCGGGTAGAGCGGCGTCAGGTTGTCGAACAGGATCTTGTCGCGGGCGACCTCGGGGGGCTCGCCGTTGATCTTGTCGACCTTGAGCAGCGCGAAGTACGCCTCGCGCTCCTTGGGCGGCCGGATCGAGCCGCTGACGCTGTCGCCGGTGCGGAGGTTGAAGCGCCGGATCTGCGAGGGCGAGACGTAGATGTCGTCCGGGCCCGGCAGGTAGTTGTAGTCCGGCGCCCGCAGGAAGCCGAAGCCGTCCGGCAGGCATTCGAGGACGCCCTCGCCGTACACCGGCTGGTCCTGCGCCGCGTGGGCCTGCAAGAGCGCGAAGATGACCTCCTGCTTGCGCAGCCCGGCAGCGCCCTCGATGTTGAGCCCCTTCGCCATCTGCACGAGCTCGGCCATCGGTTTCTGCTTCAGTTCCCTGAGGTGCATGAGTCGGAAAGCTCCAGGATGCGACAGCGCGCGCCCGTCAAGGGACGTGGAGGCCGTCGGTCGATGGTTTCTGGTTGGGGGGGTCTAGCGGGTCGAGCCCGAGGCGGGGCCGAGCATGCCGTCGATGCCGGCGGGTCGCCAGGGGGAAGAGGGCTCGCCACGCGGGCGGCGCCCCTCACGTTCATGTCGCTCGATCGGCGGGCAGCGCTTGCCGATCGGGCGGCGACTGTATCAAGCGCGTTTGCTCTGTCAATGCGCGCCGGGAGGCACGGGCGCGCCGCCCGGTACCTTTCGTGCCGCGGGACGGCAGGGGCGAACCGCTGATAACACGCTCGGGCGCTGCCTGAAGTTGCCTCCCTCCGGATGCGCGGCTAAGTCAAGCTGGTTCCATGGGGCTCAAACAGGTTCAACTGTTCGTCCGCGGTCGCGTCCAGGGCGTCTTTTTCCGTGCCTCCACACAGCGCGAGGCGAAGCGGCTCGGCCTCACCGGTTGGGTGAAGAACCGCGCCGATGGCAGCGTCGAGGTCCTCGCCGAGGGGGAGGAGGACGAGCTCAAGGAGCTCATCGCCTGGGCCAACAGGGGCCCGAGCGCGGCGCGCGTCGAGCGCGTCGACGTCCGGTGGCGGGGCTTCTCTGGCGATTTCTTCGACTTCCGCATCACGGATTGAGGGGCTTGGCACGCGTTCCGTCCGAACCGAGGGGCGCCGGCGCGGAGCCGCGGCGGCGATGTCGACGGGCGAGAGCGTCGCTCGTAGGGCTCAGCCTGCTCGTGGCGATTCCGCTCGCGCCGGCCGCGGCGCACGCCGCGGCAGAGCGCGCGGCGAGCGCCGCGCCGGCGTCGTCCGCGCTCCCGGAGCTCCCGCGGCTCGCCCCGATCCCCCGTCCAGAGCCGGACATCACGGCGCTCCGCGAGCTCGACCGCGTGCTGGAGCAGATCACGTCGCAGGACGCGCGCTCCCGCGAGAGCGCCCGCGCGGCCCTCGACGAGCCGATCCCCGGCATCGTCGACGCGGTGCGGGTGCGCGTGCAGGACATCCGCGGCTCGCTCGATCGAGACGCCGCGCCGCGCGTGCTCACCGAGGCGCGCAAACAGGGGCGCAAGGCGCTGAAGGCCGAGAGGGACGACGACGGCGCCAAGGAGGGCGCGGACGCGAAGAGGGGCGCGAAGGACAGCAAGGCCGCGAAGAAGGGCTCTGGCACGGCGAAGAGGGGCGCCGGCGACGACACGGACAAGAGGGACGAGCCCGAGGGCGACTGGCTGGACTTCATGCTGGCGATGCCGCGGCCGCGCGACGGCGCGTGGCGCGATGTCGTCAAGCTGCTGACGATGGATCGGATGCTCGTCGCCGCAGGCACGACGCCGGCGGTGCGTGAGCTCATCGCGCTGCACGCCTACTTCGGCGAGCTGCTCCGCATCGATCTGCAGAGGCAGATCGCCAAGCTGCGGGACAAGGCCGTCCCTGCGCTGATCGAGGCGCGCCAGCACGACGCGAGGATCGTCCAGCGATGGGCGAACAAGCAGCTCGACCTGCTCGGCCGGGCCATCCCCGGCGAGGCGATCGCGTCGAACGACACGCAGATCCTGGCCGACGTCCTCCGCGCCTATGGCCGCGTCCGCGACGTCGACGCCATGCGCGTGATCCTGAGCTTCTGCAACAGCGATCGCGCGCGGCTGCGCGACGCTGCGCGCGAGGCCATCTCCGCGATCGGCGAGCCCGGGATCTGGCAGCTCCGCGACGCTTACCTGAACCTGACCGGGGAGAAGGCGCCGCGAGACTGGGCGTGGGATCGCATCGCGCGCGAGCTCTTCGCGACGTATGACCGCGCGCGCCTCGCAGAGGTTTACAAGCTGATGGACGAGGGCGTCGCCGCGGCGAGCGCGGGCAAGCACGCCGAGGCGACCGACGCCTTCGACAAGGTGCTCGCCCGCTCGCCGCTCTTCGAGCGCCGCAAGGAGATGGTCGGAGCCTACGTCGAGCGGGCGAAGGCGCTCTCCGGCGACCGGCGAGAGGACGCGCTCGCGATGCTGCGCAAGGCGCTGCGCCTCGGCCCGGACAAGGAGCAGGCGAAGCAGATCGAGGCGGACATCGCGTACCTCGAGGGCGTGCTCCTCATCGAGCGCGGCACACCGGACAAGTTCGTGCTCGAGCGTGCGCTCGAGCTCGATCCCGCCCACGCCGGCGCCAGGGAGGCGCTCGCGTCGCTCGCGGACAAGGTCGTGGAGCAGAAGAGCCAGACGGATCGCTACATCGCCGCGGGAGCGGTGGGTCTCGCGGCGATGCTCGCGATGCTCTTCATCGCCCGCTTCCGGAGCGATCCGGCGCCGTCGCCTGGGCGACGCAGCGCCGCTCCTGCGCGACCGCCGGCAGCTCCTCCGCCCACGCCGCCCTCCGAACCGGCGCCTCAGGCCGCGCCGCCCTCCGAACCGGCGCCTCAGGCCGCGCCGCCCTCCGAACCGGCGCCTCAGGCCGCGCCGCCCTCCGAACCGGCGCCTCAGGCCGCGCCGCCCTCCGAACCGGCGCCTCAGGCCGCGCCGCCCTCAGAATCGGCTCCTCAGGCCGCGTCGCCCTCCGAGCTGGACGCTGAACGCAAAGACGCCGGGGGAGCGTGATCGCTCTCCCGGCGTGCTCCGCGTAACGCCGGCGCCGTGGGGCGCCGGCTCACCTCAGCTCAGCCCGCGGTGGTCGCCGGTGCGGCCGGCTCCGCCGCGGTCACCGGCTCTGTCGCCTGGGTGGGCGCATCCTCCAGCGCGGGCGCGTCGATGAACTCGATGAGGCTCATCGGCGCGCTGTCACCCCGACGCGGCCCGAGCTTGATGATCCGCGTGTAACCGCCAGGTCGCCCCTCGAACCGCTTCGACAGCTCGATCATCACCTTCGCGACGATGTCGACCTTCTTGCCGTCGGTCGCGACCCCCCAGCGAGGGATGTAGCTGCCCACGAGCCGCTCGGCGTGGAGCCGGCGCGCCCTGTCGCCGGGGCTGAGCTCCCCGTGCGCGGTGTACGCGACCTTGCCGAGCCGCGTGGCCTTGGTGATGAGCCGCTCCGCCACACGCCGCAGCTCCTTCGCCTTGGCGTCGGTCGTCTCGATCCGCTCGTGGGTGATCAGGTTCGCCGTCAGGTTGCGAAGCATCGCCCTGCGGCTGGAGGTATCCCGACCAAACTGCCTGCCCGCTTTCTTGTGACGCATGACGTTCCCTCAGTACCGACTCACGCCTGCGCCTGCTGCGCCTTCCAGCGCTCGAGGAGCTGCGGCCAGTTGTCGATCTTCATCCCGAGCGAGAGCCCCATGTTCGCGAGGATCTCCTTGATTTCCTTCAGCGACTTCCGACCAAAGTTCTTGGTCTTGAGCATGTCCTGCTCGGTCCGCTGCACGAGCTCGCCGATGAGCGTGATGTTCGCGTTCTGCAAGCAGTTCGCGGAGCGCACGCTCAGCTCGAGCTCCTCGACGGAGCGGAACAGGTTCTCGTTGAGCGGCTCGTCGTCGCTCATCACCGCCTGGTAGCTCGTCTCTTCGCTCTCCTCGAAGTTGACCCAGATGGAGAGCTGCTCCTTCAGGATCTTCGCGGCGAACGCGACCGCATCCGCCGGCGACACCGAGCCGTTGGTCCAGACCTCGAGCGTGAGCTTGTCGTAATCGGTCACCTGCCCGACGCGGGCGTTCTGCACGGTGTAGTTCACCTTCCGGATCGGCGAGAACAGCGCGTCGATCGGGATCGTCCCGATGGGCATGGTCGGGGTCTTGTTGCGCTCGGCAGGCACGTACCCGCGGCCCACGTTGACCGTGAGCTCCATCGAGAGCGGCCCCTTCTTGTCGAGCACGGCGATGAGGTGGTCGGGGTTGAGCACCGACAGCCCCTCGACGAGTTGGATGTCGCGCGCGTAGACGGGCCCCGGGCCCTCGCGGTCGATCCGCACCGAGTACGTCTTCGGGGTGGCCGCCTTGAAGACGACCTCCTTCACGTTGAGGATGATGTCGCTCACGTCCTCGACGACGTCGGGCACGGTCGTGAACTCGTGCAGCGCCCCCTCGATGCGGATGGCCGTCGCGGCCGCCCCCTGGAGGGAGGAGAGCAGCACCCGGCGCAGCGAGTTGCCGATCGTGATGCCGAAGCCGCGCTCGAGCGGTTCGCACGTGAACTTGGCGTAGAACTGGGTCCCGCTCTCAGCGTCGATCGAGATACCCTTGGGCCGGATCAGGTCGCGCCAGTTCCGCGCGATCATCGTGAGGTTCGGGTTGTTCATCGTCATGACCATCTCCTTCCTTCATGAGGTTTGCGCGGAGGTCTCACGCCGCGGCCGCACTCGACCGGTCCGGCGCCGCCTCCTGCCCGCATCCTTGGCTCCGTGCGCCCGCGCCCTCTGCGCGCGGGCGGCGGCGTCGGGAGCCCGCGGCGGGCGAGCGCACCGCGTCGGGTGCGCTCGCGCGCTGCGCTCTTCCGGGCCGCCCTCGCGCGATCAGCGCGAGTAGTACTCGACGACGAGCTGCTCGCGGATCTCCGGCTCGTTGAGATCCTCGCGGATCGGAGCTCCCTTGATGGCGCCGGCGAACGCCTGGCGATCCACCTCGATCCAGCTCGCGACCGGGCGCTTGTCCGCGCCCCCGACGGACGCGAGGACGCTCTTGAACTTGCGCGCCCCCTCGGTGAGCTCGATCCGGTCCCCGGTGCGCACCACGTAGCTCGGGATGTCCAGCCGCTTGCCGTTCACGTGAACGTGCCCGTGCCGGACGAGCTGGCGCGCCTCGGCGCGGGACGAGCCGAAGCCCATCCGATGCACGACGTTGTCGAGGCGCCGCTCCAGCAGCGCGAGCATCTCCTCGCCCGTCCGGCCCTTGCGCCGGTTGGCCTCCTGGAAATACCCGCCGAACTGCCGCTCGAGCACGCCGTAGATGCGGCGCACCTTTTGCTTTTCACGCAGGCGCACCGCGTACTCGCTGAGCTTGATGCGCCCCTGGCCGTGCTGGCCGGGCGGGTACGGGCGCCGCGTGTAGGCGCACTTCTCGGAGTAGCAGCGCTCTCCCTTGAGGTAGAGCTTCATCCCCTCGCGGCGGCAGAGCTTGCAGACCGGACCAATGTAGCGAGCCATCGTGAATTACCTCAAACCCTGCGCCGCTTCGGCGGCCGGCAACCGTTGTGGGGGATCGGCGTGACGTCGCGGATCAGCGTCACCTTGAAGCCGGCGGTCTGGAGCGCGCGCAGCGCGCTCTCGCGACCCGCCCCCGGCCCCTTCACGAACACGGCGACCGAGCGCATCCCGTGCTCCTGGGCGCGCCGCGCCGCCTCTTCGGCCGCGAGCTGCGCGGCGAACGGCGTGGACTTGCGCGACCCCTTGAAGCCGCGGGCGCCCGCCGACGACCACGCGATCGCGTTGCCGTTGATGTCCGTGATCGTCACGACCGTGTTGTTGAAGGTCGACTGAATGTGCGCGATGCCCGCGGCGACATTCTTCTTGACCTTCTTCTTCTGCTTGGCCTTGCTGGTGGAGGCAGCCGTCTTCGCTTGCGCCATGGCGTCCTAATCCCCGCTCATCACTTCGCGGCTGGACGCCGCTGCAACATGCCCTTGCGCGGTCCCTTCCGGGTGCGCGCGTTCGTATGCGTCCTCTGCCCGTTCGCCGGGAGGCCGCGCCGGTGCCGGAGGCCCCGGTAGCAGCCGAGATCCATCAGCCGCTTGATGTTGAGCTGCACCTCGCGTCGCAGGTCACCCTCGACCTTGTACTCCGTGTCCAGGAGGTCGCGGATCGCCTTCACCTCAGCGTCGCTGAGCTCCTCGACCCGCTTGTTCACCGGAATGTTGGTCTTCTCGCAGATTTGCAAGGCGAGCGTGCGACCGATGCCGTACAGGTACGGCAGGGCGTAGGCGATATGCTTTCGACGCGGGAGATCGACACCAGCGATACGAGCCATGGTTACTCCAAACCAAAACGGGGCGGGCTTCCGCCGAAAGAGCTAGTTCCCCTGGCGCTGCTTGTGGCGGGGGTTCTCGCAGATGATCCGAACGACACCACGCCGCCGCACCACCTTGCACTTGTCGCAGATCTTCTTGACGCTCGGGCGCACCTTCACGGGGAGCCTCCAGATTCCTCAAAAAATACGTTACTTGTGCCGGTACGTGATCCGGCCTCGGCTCGGGTCGTAGGGCGAGACCTCGACGGTCACGCGATCGCCCGGCAGGATCTTGATGTAGTACTGCCGCATCCGGCCGCTGATGGTGGCGAGGACGCCCAGGCCATTGTCCGCCTTGACGCGAAACATGGCGTTCGGCAGGGCTTCCTGAACCACGCCGTCGAACTCAAGCTTGTCGCCCTTCGGTTCCTTCGGCGGTCTGGCTTGTTTGGAACGCCTCATTCTCCACCCGAGCCCGGTCGGTCCAGGACCGACAGTACCCTCTGCGTAACTTCTTCTGGTTTCCCGACACCGTCGACGCGATGCAGCAGCTTCTTCTCCTCGTAGAACGGGAGAAGGGCGGCCGTCATCGCCTCGTAGGCATCGAGACGCCTGGCGACAGCCTCAGGCCGATCGTCGGCCCGATGCTCGAGCTCCGCTCCGGGGGGCGGCGGATTATAGACGAGATGATATATCTGTCCACTGCGTTTGTCAGTTCGGCGGTGGATCAATCGTTCCTCGAGCAGGGGGCGCGGGACGTCCAGCTGGAGCACCGCGTCGATCCGCTTGCCGCCCCGGGCGAGCAGCTGGTCGAGCGCCTCCGCCTGAGGTACCGTCCTCGGAAATCCGTCCAACAGAAAACCGTTCGCGCAGTCAGGTTCGGCCGTCCGGCGGTCGATGAGGCTGATCACGGCCTCGTCCGGCAGCAGCCCACCCGAGTCCATGATGTCGAGGTAGTGCTTCTCGAGCGTGCCCGACCGCTTCGCCTCGCGCAGCATGTCGCCGGTCGAGATCTGCGGGATGTTGAAGCGTGCGCACAGCAGCTTCGCCTGCGTACCCTTACCAGCACCAGGCGGTCCCACCAGAACCAAGATCATTTGCCCTCCATCACGCCTCGGGGAGCCGGCGTCCACGGATACGGGTCGCACCGGGGCCGGTCAGCCCCTCGTAGCTCCGCGTGATCAGGTGCGCCTCCAGCTGGTTCACGGTGTCGAGCGCCACGCCGACGACGATCATGAGCGACGTTCCTCCGAAGCCAAACGGGATACGCAGCCAGTTACCGACGATCGAGGGAACCACGCACACCGCTGCGACGTAGAGCGCGCCGCCTACGGTGACCCGCTGGATCACCCGGTTGATGTAGTCCGCCGTCTGCTTGCCTGGACGGATCCCAGGAATGTTTGCCTGTTGCTTCTTCAGGTTCTCGGCGACGTCCACGGGCTGGAACGTGACATTCGTGTAGAAGAAGCAGAAGAAGATGATGAGCAGCGCGTAGCCGGTGTTGAAAACCCAGTCGCCCCGGTTGATGATCGCCTGGATCTTGTCGGCCCCTGGCACCTCCATGTTCGCGAGCGTCGCCGGGAACATGAGCAACGACGAGGCGAAGATGGGGGGGATGGTGCCGGCCGTGTTCACCTTGAGCGGCAGGTGCGCCGTCTGGCCGCCGTAGACGCGGCGGCCGACCTGGCGCCGCGAGTACACGATCGGGATCTGCCGCCTGCCGTTCTCGAAGAAGGCGATGACCCCGATGATGGCCACGATGAAGGCGACGATCGCCGCCATGTTGAGCGGCTGGAGATCGCCCGCGTTCTGCGCGAAGTAGTTCCCGATCTCCTGCGGGATGGCTGTGATGATGCTCGCGAAGATCAGGAGCGAGATGCCGTTCGAGACGCCGCGCTCGGTGATCTGCTCGCCGATCCACATCAGGAACGCGGTCCCGGTCGTCAGCGTGATGACCGTCATCAGCTGGAAGGCGATGCCGGGGTGGGTCACGATGCCGGCGCCCGTCTCGCTGCTCGACAGCCCCTCCAGCATCTTCGCGATGGAGAAGGCCTGGAACAGCGAGAGCGCGACCGTGCCGTATCGCGTGTACTGATCCAGCCGGCGACGCCCCTGCTCGCCCTCTTTCCGCAGCTCGTCGATGGGCTTGTACACCATGCCCATGAGCTGCATGATGATCGATGCCGAGATGTACGGCATGATCCCGAGCGCGAAGATCGACAGGTTCTCCAGCGCTCCGCCCGAGAACATGTTGATGAAGCCCAGGAGGCCGCCCGACTGCTTCGCGACATACTGTCGCATCGCGTTGCGGTCAACGCCGGGGGTGGTCACGAAGACGCCGACCCGGTAGACGGCGAGCATCACCAGCGTGAAGATCACGCGTCGCCGGAGCTCGGGGATCTTGTGAAAATTGGTGATTCCCGCGAGGCTGGCCATGGGCGATCCTGGGCTCTGGGTGGAGGGGGCGCCTGCGCGTTGGCTAGGCGGACGCGGAGTCCGTCGACTGTTCCCGGGGAGCGGGCGAGGCAAGCACGACCGCCTTGCCCCCCGCCTTCTCGATCTTCTCGATCGCTCCCTTGGAGAAGCGATGCGCCGTCACGGTGAGCTTCTTCGTGAGCTCGCCGCCGCCGAGGATCTTCACGACGTCGAATCGCCCCTGGACGAGCCGGGTCGCCTGGAGCGCGGTCACATCGACCGCCACGCCATCGTCGAACGCCTCGAGGGCGCCGACGTTGACGTTGACCACCACGTCCGCGAGCGGGTTGCGGAAGCCGCGCTTCGGGAGGCGCCGCTGGATCGGCGTCTGTCCACCCTGGAAGTGCTTCTTGTTGATGTTGCCGCCCGCCCGGGCCTTCTGCCCTTTCTGTCCGCGGCCGGCCGTCTTGCCAACGCCGGATCCCACGCCGCGGCCGACGCGGAGCTTCTTCGTTACGGCGCCCTCGGGGGCCTGAAGCTTAGAGAGGATGTCCATGTTTCACACTTCCGTACGCGGCAACTCCGCTGGAATGACGATCTAGCTTCTCAGGACTTCGAGGGGGCCGCCTCGTTGGCGACCTCCTCGACCTCGACCAGGTGGAGGACCTTCTTCACCATGCCACGGAACGAGGGCGTGTTCGCGACGATCACCTCGGATCCCGGGCCACGGAGGCCGAGCCCCTTCACCACGCGGCGGGTGTGCTCGACCTGGCCGATGGTGCTGGCCTTCTGACGTACGCGGAGCTTCACTGCGAGCCTCCTTCGGCGCCACCCTGCGGCGAACCACCCTGCGCAGGCGGCGCGACGCTCGCGCGCCGGCGGCCCGTGGTGCTCGTCGCGCCGCGGCGCTGGTAGTCCAGCGAGTCGAGCTGCATCGACCGCTTCCCGGCGACGCTCTCCGGGCTCTTGAGGCCGCGGAGCGCAGCGACGGTCGCGTGCACGACGTTGTGCGGGTTGCTCGTCCCGAGCGACTTCGTCAGCACGTCGTGGATCCCCGCCGACTCGACGACGGCGCGCACCGCGCCGCCGGCGATGACGCCCGTCCCAGGGCTGGCCGGCTTCAGCAGCACCTTGCCCGCCCCGATGTGGCCGAACGACTCGTGCGGGATGGTCACCCCATCCAGCGGGATGCGGAACAGGTTCTTGCGAGCCTGATCGTTCCCCTTGCGGATCGCCTCGGGCACCTCGTTGGCCTTGCCCAGACCCACGCCCACGTGCCCCGCTTCGTCGCCCACCACGACCAGCGCCGAGAAGCTGAAACGCCGGCCGCCCTTGACGACCTTGGCGACGCGGTTGATGTGGATGACTCGCTCTTTCAGCTTCTCTTCGTCGACATGATCGAACGCCATAACCGTCCTCTATCACGTTCTCCGCCGCGGCAGTCGACCGCGCCCGCCGCCCTCTCCTCGAGGGCAGCGGCTGTGGGAGTCAGAAATCGAGACCTTCCTCGCGCGCCGCCTGGGCGAGGGCGCTCACGCGCCCGTGATACAGATAGCCGTTGCGGTCGAAGACCACCCTGTCGATCTTCTTCGACTTGCAAATCTTGGCGATCAGCGCCCCGACCTTCTTCGCCGCCTCGACCTTGTTGTCCTCGTCGAGCGAGCCCTTGAGATCCTTCGACAGCGTCGAGGCGTGGGCGAGGGTCGTGCCGCTCACGTCGTCGATGACCTGCGCGTAGATATGCTTCGAGCTGCGGAAGACGCTGAGGCGCGGGCGCTCCGGCGTCCCCGAGACCTTCTTGCGGATGCGGAGCTTCCGGCGCTCCCGACCGACGATATTCATGCCCATGACCGTCTCGTCCCTCGGTGCAGCGGCGTACCCGCCGCCGCTCGCCTTTACTTCTTGCCGCCCTTGCCGGCCTTACCAGCCTTCTCCCGGACGCGCTCGCCGCGGTAACGGACGCCCTTGCCGCCGTACGGCTCGGGCGGCCTGAAGCCACGGATCGTAGCGGCCGTCTGCCCGATGAGCTCCTTGTCCGCGCCGGTCAGGACCAGCACGGTGCCCTTCGAATCCGCAGGGATCGTCGCGGAGAGACCGGCGGGCACAGCGAACGTCACCGGGTGGGAGAAGCCGAGCGCGAAATTCAGCGTCATGCCCTTGAGCTCGACGCGGTAGCCGGTCCCCTTGAGCTCGAGGACCCGCTCGTAGCCCTCGGAGACGCCCTTCACCATCGCGGCCACCAGGGCCCGCGTGAGCCCCTGCAGCCGGGACGCGTCGCGCCCGGGCGCGACCGAGCTCACGTGGAGCTTCCCCCCGTCGAGCTTGATCTCCACCTTGTCGGTGAGCGTGCGGGAGAGCTGCCCCTTCGGGCCCTTGACCTCGATTTTGCGCCCGTTGACGGTCGCGGTGACGCCCTTCGGGAGGTCGATCGGCCGCTTGCCGACCCGCGATGTCTTCGACGCGAGCCGGTTGTCACCGTTCGCAGCCTGGGCTGCGTTCGCCTGGAGTTCCATCACCACACCTCGCAGAGCAGCTCACCGCCCACCTTGAGGCGGCGCGCATCCCTGTCGCTCATGAGCCCGCGCGACGTGCTCAGGATCGAGATCCCGAGCCCGCTGAACACGCGCGGGATCCGGTCGTGACGCACGTACACGCGACGCCCCGGGCGGGAGACACGGCGCACGCCGTCGATCGCGCTCCGTCGATCGCGCCCGTACTTGAGGACGATCGTGAGCTTCTTGGGACCCTCGCCCTCGGTCTCGCGCACGTCGGCGATGAAGCCCTCGGATTTGAGGATCTCCGCAACGGCAGCCTTGATGCGGCTGGCGGGGACCTCGGTCCGGTCGTGCCGCGCGAGCGCCGCGTTGCGAATGCGGGTCAGCATGTCGGCGATGGGATCGGTCATCATAGAATCACCAGCTGGCCTTGATCACACCAGGGAGCTCACCACGGAGCGCGAACAACCGAAGGCAGACACGGCAGAGCTCGAAATCGCGGTAGTAAGCGCGCGAGCGCCCGCACACCTTGCAACGGTTCTTCTGCCGGGTAGAAAACTTCGGCGGACGGTTCAGCTTCGCAAACTCTTTTGCACGGGCCATCGAAAATCCCTCAGTGCCGGAACGGGATGCCAAGCTCCGTGAGGAGCGCGCGTCCTTCCTCGTCCGTCTTCGCCGTGGTCACGAACGAGATGTTGAGCCCCTTCACGACGTCGATCTTGTCGTAGTCGATCTCGGGGAAGATGATCTGCTCGCGCAGGCCCATCGTGAAGTTGCCCTTGCCGTCGAAGCCCTTCGGGCTCACGCCCTTGAAGTCACGGACGCGCGGCAGCGAGAACGAGATCAGGCGATCCACGAACTCCCACATCCGCTCGGCGCGCAGGGTCACCATCACGCCGATGGGCAGGTTCTCGCGCAGCTTGAACGTCGCGATCGACTTCCGGGCACGGGTCACCACCGGCTTCTGGCCGGAGATCGCCCGCATGTCCTCGACCGCAGAGTCGATGATCTTCGGGTTCTGCACCGCCGCGCCGAGCCCCATGTTGAGCACCACCTTCTGCAGGCGGGGCACCATCATCGGGTTCTTGTAGCCGAACCGCTTCGAGAGCGCGGCCGTCACGCTCTTCTGGTAGTGCGTGCGGAGCCGCGGGGTGTAGTTCGGGTCGCGCGGACGCACCTCGGCCGGCTCGGCGGCCTCGACCTCGGCGGCCTTCCCCTTCGCGCCCTTCGCTTCCTTGCTCTTGGCGGGCGCCTGCGGCTTCGCCTGCTGCGGCTTGGGCTTGTCCTTGCCCTTGCCGTCCTTGGCCGCCTTGTCCTTGTCCTTCTTGTCCGCCATGGCTAGCCCACACCGATCGCGCTGCCGCTCTTGCCGACGCGCGTCTTCTTGCCGTCCTCACCGACGCGGATCTTCACGCGCGTCGGCTTGCCCGTCGCCGGATCCACCGGCATGACCTTCGAGGCGTGGATCGGCGCCTCCTTGGTGATCTTCCCGCCCTCCTGGTTGCGCGGCGTGGGCCGCTGATGGCGGGTCACCGTGTTCAGGCCTTCCACGATCACGCGATCCTCGTCCGCGAGGATCCTCGTGATGCGCCCCTGCTTCCCCCGCTCCTTGCCGCTGATGACCTCCACGAGGTCACCGACCTTGAGGCGCTTCATCAGAGGACCTCCGGGGCGAGCGAGATGATCTTCATGAACTTCTTCGCGCGGAGCTCGCGGGCGACCGGCCCGAAGATGCGGGTGCCGATCGGCTCCTTCTCCTTGTTGATGAGGACCGCGCTGTTGCCGTCGAACTTGATGTAGCTGCCGTCGGAGCGCTGGTACTCCCGGGCGGTGCGGACGACGACGGCGCGCGCCGTGTCACCCTTCTTCACCTTCGTCCCCGGCAGCGCCTCCTTGATCGACACGACGATGACGTCGCCGAGCGCGGCGTACTTGCGGCGCGAGCCGCCGAGCACCTTGATGCACTTCACGACGCGGGCCCCGGAGTTGTCCGCGACCTCGAGATGGGTGGACACCTGGATCATGGCGCTACTCCTCCACCGTACGAGCAACGAGCTTGGTCACGAGCCACCGCTTGTCGCGGGAGATCGGCCGGTGCTCCATGATCTCGACGCGATCGCCCACCTTGTACTGGTTCGTCTCGTCGTGCGCCTTGTAGCGGTCCCGCTGCCGGACGTACTTCTTGTACACGGGGTCGAGCGCGTTCCGGATGACCTCGACGGTGACCGTCTTGTTCATCTTGTCGCTGACCACCTTGCCGACCAGCCTGCGCCGGAAGCCGTGCGCCTTCGCCTCGGTCTCGGGCTGCGCAGGCGCTGCGGCGGCCAGCTCGGGCGCCGCAGCGACCGGCTGCTGGGATTCTGCCTTCTTCTTCGCCATGGCTATGCCTTCTCCTCGGCACGCGCGCGCTGCGTGAGGATCGTCTTCACCCGCGCGAGATCTCGCTTCGCCTTGCGAATCGTCGCCGTGTCGTTCAGCCGATTCGTGAAATTCTTGAACCGCGCCTCGAAGAGGCTCGCCGCCAGCGACTTCTCGAGCTCGCGCAGGTGGTCGGTCGTGCGTTCCCGCAAATCCTTCGCCTTCATCTCAACCCTCACGTCAGCCCGCGGGCGAGGAACTTGCACTGCATCGGGAGCTTGTGCGCCGCGAGCCGGAAGGCCTCCTTGGCGGTCTCCTCGCTCACGCCGCTGATCTCGTACATCACGCGACCCGGCAGCACGAGCGCGCACCACTCCTCGGGCGCACCCTTTCCGCCACCCATGCGCACCTCGAGCGGCTTCTTCGTCACCGGACGGTCCGGGAAGATGCGGATCCAGAGCTTGCCGGCGCGCTTCACGTGCCGCTGGATGGCCATACGGGCCGCCTCGATCTGCCGCGCGGTCACGCGCGCGGGCTCGACGCACTGGAGCGCAAAGTCGCCGAAGGAGACGTCGCTGCCCGTCGTGGCCAGGCCGCGGTTGTTCCCCTTCTGCATCTTGCGGAACTTGGTTCGCTTCGGAGACAGCATTCTGCAATCCCTCTACTGGATCCGGCGCGCCTTACGCTGCAGGACCTCGCCCTTGAACATCCAGACCTTCACGCCGATGATGCCGACCTTCGTCCTCGCCTCGGCGAGGCCGAACTCGATGTCGGCGCGGAGCGTGTGCAGCGGCACCCGGCCCTCGCGGTAGGTCTCGACGCGGCTCATCTCGCTGCCGCCGAGGCGGCCAGCGCAGCGCACGCGGATCCCCTTCGCGCCGAACTTCATCGCGGTGGCCACCGCCTTCTTCATCGCCCGGCGGAACGCGATCCGGCGCTCGAGCTGCGTCGCGATGTTCTCGGCGACGAGCTGCGCGTTGGTCTCGGCCTTCCGGACCTCCTGGACGTCGATGAAGACCTCGTTGTCGGTGAACGACGACACGCCAGGGAAGAGGGTCTCGCCCTTGGACGCGGTGCCGATGTTGCCGCTCTTGAGCGTCTCGATCCCCTTGCCGCCCTTGCCGATCACCATGCCCGGGCGGGCGGTGAAGACGATGACCTTCGCGCGGTTCGCCGCGCGCTCGATCTCCACGCCGGCGATGTTCGCGTTGTAGAGGTACTGCTTGATCGCCCGCTTGATGCGGATGTCCTGGTGGAGCCACTTCTGATACGCGGCGCCGTCCTCGTACCACTTGCTGCTCCACGTCTTGATGACACCGACGCGGAAGCCATACGGATGGGTCTTCTGTCCCATATCGGCAGGTCCTCTACTTACTTTCTCTCGTCGACTTCGATGACGATGTGCGACACGCCCTTGGTGATCCGGGTCGCACGGCCCATCGCGCGCGGCCGCCAGCGGCGGTTGAACTTGTTCGGCCCCTTGTCGACGGTGGCCTTGCTGATGAAGAGCGCGTCGATGTCAGCGCCCGCCTGCTGAGCATTCGCGACCGCGCTCTCGATGACCTTCCGCAGCACGGGGGCGCCGCTCTTCTGCGTGAACGAGAGCAGCTGGATCGCCTCGTCCGCGTCGCGACCTCGGACGAGATCAGCGATCATGCGAGCCTTGCGCGGGGCGATCCGCGAAAACATCGCACTGGCTTTGCTTACCATTCGAGACACCTCGCGACACCGGCGGGCGGAGTGACTCCGTACCGGGTTTCGGTTCGCTGCGAACCGGTTGCACCGTCGTACGCTTCCGGTCCCAGCCCGGCGTCCCTGGACGCGACCCCCCCCTCGCGTCACCGGGGGGCTTCCCGCGGCGGCCGAGGAGGCGGAGCTGAGATCGAAGCGCCGTTACGGCTCTTCTACTGGGAGACCGGGATGACGCCCGATCGCCCGGGAAAACGGAGCGCGGTGCTTACCAGCGCGAGCCACGGTACGCAAGCGCGATCCTTCCGCTCGCCTGCAGTTTCTTGCGCCGGGCCGCGCCCCCTGGGCAGGCTTTCAGACTTTCCTGAACGCGCGTCCGGAGGAGCCGGGCTCCTCGCCGCTGCACCACGAGCCCGAGGCGGGCCGCAGGGCCCTTCAATTTTTCCTTGACATCTGGAAACATCGAGAAAATCGCAGCCTCGGCCCTCGGGCGCGCGCCGATCGCGCGCGCTGCGGGCGCGCGTCGCGCCCGTCGCTCGGCGTCGCAGGAGGAAGAGCAGGATTGCGCGGGGAATAGGAGAGGTCCAGGTTGAGTCGAACGCACCACGCTCGGGAGCTCTTCCCCGACGATGTAGGAGGTCACGACACCATGCTTGCTCGTCATCGCCATCGTTTTCTCGCGCTCACCTTGGCCCTGCCCGCAGCGATTCACGCCGGCTGCGTCGTGCGGGCCGCGGACACCGACAACGACGTGGAGCAGACGACCGGGCCCGGCGTCACCAGCACCACCTCCACGACCGGCGGCGGATACGGAGGTGACGGCGGATACGACGGCGAAGGCGGATACGGAGGTGACGGCGGATACGACGGCGAAGGCGGCCAGGGCGGGGATGGTGGGCAGGGCGGCGAGGGCGGCCAGGATGGAGCGTGTGTCCCCGAGTGGGACGGCGACCTCACCGTCGAGGCCTGTGACGAGCTGAACATCTCGCCGGCGCAGGGGGCGACGAGGCAGTGCGGCGACACCCGCGACGAGGACCCCATCGGCTACAGGCTCTGCACGCGCGGCTTCGCCATCTTCGGCCCCGGCCACGCCGCGGATCTCGTGGATTGCCTGAGCGACATCGGCGTGCAGGACGCGTGCGATCAGGCGCCCGCCGAGGCGTGCCTCAACCGGATGTACGCCAACGCGTGCACCGGCCAGGCCGCCGCGACCTGCGACGCCATCGTCGTGGGCTGCAACTCTCAACCGTTCGACGTCGACCAGTGCGAGCGGCAGCTGAACCCCCTCAGCGACGCCGGCGTGGATGAGCTCGTCGGCTGCATCAACGAGACCGATCTGAATGTCAGCTGCCAGCAGGCCTACGACGACTGCTATCGATATGTCATGAGCTTCTGAGCAGGCCCCGCCCACGAACCGCGATCCGGGGCGCGCTCGCCGCCTCTCCGCTGTGACGGTTCTTTTCGCCCGACATCCTACGCCCCTCGGATCACTCTGGGCCTCGCGCCAGCGCACGCCCACCACGCGTGCCGCGCGCGCTCTCCGGCCCCACGGCGCCGCGGCGAGCGCGCCCTCCGCCGCGACGAGCGCGCCCTCTCATGCACGCGCGTTCGGGGCCGCCCTGAGCGCGGTATTCGGTTGCATTTGGGATGGCGGGAGGGGATCCTCGGCTCCTCCGTGGCCAAGGACATGTCCTGCTTGCGCCTGGTCTCCCACCATCCCCGTTCGTCGGGGGCGCGTCCATGCCGCGGCGGAGCGCTGCTCGGTGTGCTCGTCGCGTCGGCCGGGTGCACGCCGGGCTCGACGACCGCGGAGCAGATGTCGCCGCGGCTCATGGCGCGAGCCTCGATGGAAGCGAGCTCCACCGTCGCCGTGGAACGGCCGACCAAGGCCAAAGGGAACGCGCTCGCCTCCTTCAAGGAGAGCGCGCTCGTTTCTGCCAACGACGGCATCTCGCTCGAGCCCGTGACGGAGCCCGTCCCAGGAGCCGACCAGCAGGCCTCGTCGACCGGTGGCCCGCGCTGCCCCGCGGAGATGGCCCTCGTCGAAGATCGCGTGTGCGTCGACCGCTGGGAGAGCTCGCTCGTCGAGCTGACGCCGAGCGGTGAGCGCCCCTGGTCGCCGTTCGATCCGATCGACGGTCGGGAGCGACGCGTCCGCGCCGTGTCCTGGCCGGGCGTCATCCCGCAAGGCTACATCAGCGGACGGCAGGCCAAGATGGCGTGCGCGGCGTCGGGCAAGCGCCTGTGTCGCTCGGATGAGTGGGTGAGCGCCTGCCGCGGGCCGCAAGACACGCTCTTCCCGTACGGCGCGCTCCGCCAGCGCGGCGTGTGCAACGACGACGAGCGTCCCGTGCATCCCGTCGCCGAGATCGCGGCGCTGCTCGACATCAGGTCCGAGGAGCTCTGGACGACGGCGATGAACAACCCCCTCATCAACCAGCTCTCCCACGCGCTGCGCCCGACGGGCGAGCGAGCGGGGTGCACCAACGCCTACGGCGTGTTCGACATGGTCGGCAACCTCCACGAGTGGGTCGATGACCCGGGCGGCACGTTCCGTGGCGGCTATTACATGGACACGACGCGCAACGGCGAGGGCTGCAAGTATGCCACGACCGCGCACTCCTTCGGCTACCACGACTACTCGACCGGCTTCCGGTGCTGCATGGATCCGGAGCAGGTTGACTAGCTTCGCGCCCCCCAGGCTCATCCATCATTCCGCGGCGGCGGTGGGCTCGAGGAGAGCCTGTTCGTCGCGCGGCGCAGCGAGGGCCAATGGCTGAGCCCGGTTGCCCGTGCGCCTCCGGCTCCGCCCGAGGTGTGTCGGATCAGGCGAGGCACGGTTCAGGGGCGAGCGCGATCGTCCGGCGCGACGTCGCCTCCGCCGCGCTGGCCGTCCTGATCGCTGTCCTGCCGCTCGGATGCAAGAAGAAGGAAAAGCAAGAGCCCATCAACGTCCCGCCGCCCCCGGGCGCGGCGTCCTCGGATGAGCTGACCACCGCCGTCGGCCCGGCGCGTGGGCTCAGCTCGACGCTCGCGCCGACGTCGACCCGATGGAAACGTGTGTTCGTGCTCGACGACAAGCGGGCCGTCGTGGCAGGCGAGACCGAGGATGAGGCGATCGCGCTCGTGACGGAGAATGCGGGCAGGACCTGGCGCTCGCTCCGGCGTCCGCGCGACGGCTGGTCTGCCTGGTCGGTCGGCGCGGACGGGTCCATCGTGCTCGCCGTGGGCTCGCGCGCCCCCGGGCGCTCGAAGGACGTGGACGGCGCGGCGTTGCCCCCCGAGGAGGAGCCGATCAACCTCTTCTTCGCGCCGTCGGAGGCTGCCGATCTCCTGGCGCCGTCCCCCGTCCCCCTCCCCGAGCTCGGCCGCAAGGCGACACCGCCGGTGGATTCCGTACCCGCGGTGTTGTCTGCCGAGAGCGCGGCGCTGCTCATCTCACCAAAACCCCGACGTGCCGCCCTCGTCCACGCGGGGCCACCTGGCGCCACGCCGGCTCCGCCGATCCCGCTCCCGCCGCAAGAACAGGCGCTGCCCATCCCGTATGGCCGGCCACCAGCGCTCCTGTCCGTGCGCGGACGCAACCTCCTCACGCGGCCCGTACCCGCACCGGGAAAGCCGCTCGAGGCGCCCCGGACCGTCGCCGGGCTCGTGATGACCCCGGCGGCGACGGCCGCGCTCTCCGCGTCCCCAGCCTGCGATTTCGGAGAATGGTCGATCCAGGTCGTCCCCCAGCCGCCCGACAAGAGCGCTGTGGTCGCCATCTCCGCGGCACGGACAGCCGTGCTCAAGCTCCCCGCGAAAGCCGCCCCCCTGGCCACGGTCGGCTGTGGCGCCAACCGGATCACCGTCGATGTCATCGCGCCCACAGGCGGAGAGCCCACGCTCGCGACGTGCGACCTCAAGGGCGCTTGCGTCCTCGCGGAGAAACAGCCCTTTCACCCCTGGATCGAGCCGCATGAGCGGTCCGTCGCCTCGGCCCCCACACGCGAGGGGGTCGCGGCCGTGCTGACCGCCCGCGCCGCAGCGCGATGGGGGCTCTACATCGCGCTCTCGCCATCGCCTGAATCGGGCAAGCTCTACGAGGTCCCCAGGGTGATCGGCGAAGGCCAGGGCGAGCGCGGCCGTATCGATCTCGGCGCGCTCCTCTCCTTCGGCGATCGCCTCCTGATGCTCCTCCAGGCCGACGTTACCGGGACATCACGTCGCGGCTGGTATGTCACGGTTTCCGAGGATAGCGGGCTCACCTGGAGCCCGCCCTGAGCTCCGTCTGGAACGGGATAGCCATTCCAAACGCGGCGCGTCAGCATGGTGGTCTACCAATGTGACCGAACTGACCATGAAGCGCGTGATGGTTTTCAGCCTTACTTTGCGGGAGCAGCGGCCGGAGCGACGCGCTTGCGTCCCTTGACGCTCGGCTTCTTCGCCGGCGTCGGCCCGGCCGCGTTCTTACGTGCGTTCGCGCTCGCCTGCTCGGCGGTCTTCGCGTCACCCGCATAGCGAGCGAACCGCCGGTCTCCTCCCTGGAAGATCCGCTTCTCCAGCTTGAGCTCCTTCAGCGCTGCGGCTGCGCGCGTCTGCGGGATGCCCGCCTGCTTCGCCACCTCGCTCGCGCTCAGGCCAGAGCTCGCTTTGACGATGCGCTCGACGGCCTCCAGCGTCTCCTGCCGCTCCGCCGAGGCAGCGGGCGACTTGCGCGGGCGACCAGGCCGGCGCTTCGGCGCGGCGCCGCGCTTGGCCGCGACGGACGACGGTTTGGACTGGGCCGCTCCAGCACGGGCGCGCGCGCGGTTGCGGCGCGGCGCGGGAGGAACCAACGGCGTCTCCCCCGTCACGGCGCCCAGCTGATTCTTGACGAGCGCGAGGATCGCCTCGTCCGGCATCTTCCGCACGAGGTTTACAATCTGCTGTGAAAAGGCGTCCGTTGCCATGTGCTCTCCCTCGTCGCCGAATCCAGCTCGGCGGTTGGATACGACTATGCCGTTGCCACTTGCCTGGTCAAGCGAATTGAGGACACAGGGCCGTCTTTTCTTTCATTGGGCGCTGCGGGCGGGCTCAATCGGAGAGCACATTTGGACGGCCACGAACGGCTGGGCTGCTTTGCTCGACAGGCGCCGAGCGTTGAAGGGGGCCCGCGAGCCGCGATTGATAGCCGAGACCCCTCCCCCGCGCAGGACGGCCCGCCCGCGCCAATTCCCTCTCGCTCCCCGCTCACGATGCACTGCGGCAATGCCTGTCTCGGGTGCTCGCGGCGCCGGTCGGGCAAGCGCTGTATGGGACCGAGCGGCTCCGCTCCCTCGATCCAAGCTCCCGTCGCGGGCGGCAATGCGAGCGCGCGTACAGCGGGCCGCGAGGCGCATCGCCCCAGGGCACGGCGCGCCCACCGCAACCATTGAAGCATCCTGCGCAGACGCGAGCGCCTGGCGACCCCACACAGGCGCCCAGCGCGTGGCTACATTGCACGCCCTGGGCGCACGACTGGCCTGCAGGGGCGTCATAGGATACCGCGTCGCAGATGGGGCGACGCGCGGGGCCTTCGCGAGGGGCGCCCGCGGGGACAGTCGACTCGAGAGCGCCGGGAGGGGGGCCGGCTGCATCGTCGACCCGAGAGCCCTTCACGGGTCACGCTCCTCGGCGGCGCTCAGCCATCGACCCGGCGCTCTCATGCCTGGCAGGTGCCTCCCCTGCACGTACGTCCTCTACACTACATTTCGCCTGCGCCAGCCGCGCGGGTGGCACGGTCCCGGCCAGCTCGACCTCGACTTCTGCAAACGCCTTCCTCTCCATTCTACTCCACGAGACCCGCCTGCGCCGACCCGGCCGGCTCCGGTCGAGGGGCCAGCCGAGATGGGTCAGTCGCCGACAATCGGTTGACAGGCACATCCCCCGCGGAGAACGATGCGCTCATGCCGCTGGTGCGCGTGCTCGAGCCCGAGGTCATGGATACCCACGACGACGCGCTCGCCTATGACAGCATGGACCACGCCGCCGTCAACGCGGCGTTCTGCGATGATCTCCTCGCCCAGGCCCCCGATCTCGCATACGCCCTCGACGTCGGCACAGGGACGTGCCTGTTGCCGATCGAGCTTTGCAAGCGCGTGGCCACGGCGCGGATCAAGGCGATCGATCTCTCGGCGTCGATGCTCGATGTCGGGCGCGGCCACGTCGAGCAGGCAGGGCTCACCGGCGCCGTCACGCTCGCGCTCGCGGACGCCAAGGCGCTGGCCGAGCCGGACAAGACATTCTCGGCTGTCCTCTCGAACAGCATCGTCCACCACATCCCGGAGCCCACGTCGGCGCTGCGCGAGATGCTCCGCGTCCTCCGGCCCGGCGGTCTCCTGTTCGTGCGAGATCTCGTGCGTCCGGAGGATGAGGCCTCGGTCGCGGCCCTCGTCCAGAGGTATGCAGCGAACGATACCGCGTACCAGCGGGCCCTGTTCGACGCGTCGCTGCGGGCTGCGCTCTCGCTGGACGAGGTGCGGGAGATGCTGCGTTCACTCCAGGTTCCCCCCGAATGCGCGCAGAAGACGAGCGATCGGCACTGGACCCTGGCGTTCCGCAGGCCATCCTGAGCGGCAGCGGCTGGCCCTCCGCCGCGCGGGACCGTCAAAATCGACGCGACGGCCAGCCCGGCACGTAATAAAAGCGTCCGCGTGAATCCCCCCGGAACGAGAGCTCGCCGGGCGCGCGGTGGCGTCCGCGCGCTCCTCCTGCCCGTCGCCTTCGCCCTGCTCGCAGGGTGCGAGGAAGGTCCGCCGCGCCCGAGCCAACCGGAGCGGCCCGAGCCGCCGGCGCCTCCGCCGAGCGCCGCCGTCGCAGCGCCGCCCGCGAGCGGATCGGCCGCCGCCGGGGCGAATGGCGCCAGCGCGTCGGCCGTCGCGGTCGGCGCGACGGATGCGGCGCCCTGGCAGGGCACCTGGGAGGGAAGCTACGACGCCAGGAAAGGGAGCGTCGTGCTGCCCCCCAAGGTCAAGGACGTCGTGCGCAAGAAGGACGACGGGAAGCTGGCCACCGGCAAAGGGACGGTGACGTTGACCATCGAACCGAGCGGTGAGCTGAAGGGCAAGGCGAAGGGAGCGCTCGGCGACGCGAGCCTCGTCGGCAAGACGGAGGACGGCATGGTCCGCGCCTCGGTCTTCCCCGACGATCCGCGCGCGCCGAACGCAATGACCGGCATCTTGGTCGGCGAGCTGAAGGGAGAGGTGATCGAGGGGGAGCTCCGGGTGACCGGGCCCGACGCCATGCTGGTGCGCGAGTCGCCCGTGACGCTGCGAAAGCAGTGATCCGCACGGCGGGCGAGGGCGCCGGCGCCCCGTCCAGCCGCCGCTCGAGTCAGCTCCTCCCGCCGGCCGAGCCCAGCCCCCCCGCGGGCGCCTGCCCCGGAGGCGCGGCCTCGGCGTCCCCGCCCGCGCCGCCGCGCGCGCCGCGCATCGCCTCGCTCCGTCGCTCCTCGCGCTGGCGGGCCACCTCGGCGTCCCGCTTCTCGTACGCCACGATGATCCGCTGCACGAGCGGGTGGCGCACGACGTCGACCTCCGAGAAGGAGCACATCGCGATCCCCTCGATGCCCGCGAGCAGCTCGCGCGCCTCGGCGAGGCCGCTGCGCGCGCCGTGCGGGAGATCGACCTGCGTGACGTCGCCCGTCACCACGGCGCGAGACGCGTACCCGAGGCGCGTGAGGAACATGCGCATCTGATCGCTCGTCGCGTTCTGCGCCTCGTCGAGGATGACGAAGCAGTCGTTGAGCGTGCGGCCGCGCATGAAGGCCAGTGGCGCGACCTCGATCTGACCGCGCGCAACGAGCCCCTGCGCCTTGTCGGCATCCATCATGTCGTGGAGCGCGTCGTAGAGCGGGCGCAGGTAGGGATTCACCTTCTCGGCGAGATCGCCGGGCAGGAAGCCGAGCCGCTCTCCCGCCTCGACGGCCGGGCGGGTCAAGATGATCCGCTTCACCCGGCGCTCGAGCAGCGCGTGGACGGCCATCGCCATCGCGAGGTAGGTCTTCCCCGTGCCGGCCGGGCCGATGCCGAACGTCATGTCGTGCGATCGGATCGCCTGGATGTAGCGCTTTTGCGCGAGCCCCTTCGCCGAGATCGGCCGGCGCCGCGCCGAGATGAGGACGACGTCCTCGAACAGCTCGCGCAGCGTCATCCCGGGGTCGTCCTGCAGCGCCTGCACCCCGCGCACGTAGTCCTGCGGATCGAGGACCATGCCGCTCCTCAGCATCTGCGCGGCCTCCGCCAGGCACCGCTCGGCGAGCGCGACCTTGTCGGCGTCCCCCGCGAGCCGGATCGTGTTGCCACGGACGCCTGATTCGATCCCGAGCGTGCGCGCGATCAGCTTCAGGTGTTCGTTCCCCGGCCCGGCGAGAGCCACGAGGGTGCTGTTGTCGAGCACCTCGACATCCGCCGTGATCCGCACGCTGGTCGTCATCCAATCATCCTTCCCGGGCCTTGCCTCGGCGCGTCGTTGCCGCCAGCGCGCCATCCCCGCGACGGGGACCTTGATGTCACCCGCGGTCGCATGCGACTGTCCGGCCCGCTCGCCTCATGACCTACACGGAACTGTGACGTCTCGGTCATCATTCTGCGATTGAGTGCCCGGCGGAATCAAGCGCGCGGGCGGGCCGCGCAAGGGAGATATGCATGAGGGTAGCTACATCGGCGCTGTTGGGCATGAGTGTCACGCTGTCGGGCCTGTCGGCGCTAGCACAGCCTGGGCCTCAAGGCCCGGCGCAACCGCCTGCGGCGCAGCAGCCTCCGGCCCAGCCGCTCCCGGCCGAGCCGCCTGCGGTCCAGCCGCCTGCGGCTGCGGTCCCGGCGCCCGGCGGCGCGGTCGCCCCGCCCCCCGCCGCCCAGAGCCCCGCGCCGCCTGACCAGGCGGCGCCGCTCGCGGAGCAGGCGCCGCCGCCGCCTCCTCCTCCTGGAACGGCAGCGGCCATCCCGCCGCCGCCGCCGCCGCCGCCGCAGGTGTTCGCGCCGACCGCCGAGACCGCCGGCGTGGCGGAGCGGCAGCCGCTCGCCGGCTGGCACGGCAGCTTCTTCCTCCGGGACGCCAGCGACACCTTCCGGCTGTACCCGAAGGGGCGGATGCACCTCGACTTCTACAGCAGCTTCGGCGGCGGGGTCTCGGAGGTGAGGGCGCAGGACGGCGGGAACGCGCTGCAGCCGCGCTTCTTCGTCCGCCGCGCCCGGCTGGAGCTCGACGGCGAGCTCCTGAAGCGGTGGTCGTTCAAGCTCGACGTCGACTTCGGCGGTCAGGGGCTCGGCAACGCGAACGGCAAGAGCCAGACCTCCGCCGCGCCGGCGGGCAGCGCGCCGACCGCCGAGTCGGCGCGCTTCGCCGCGGTCCAGGGCACGAGCTCGAGCGCCTCGCTCGCCGACGTCTGGCTGAACTACTCGGTCGTCCCGGCGCTGAACTTCATGTTCGGGCAGTTCACGTCGCCCTTCTCGATGGAGAACCAGACGAGCAGCAACAGCATCACGTTCATGGAGCGCAACATCGCGGTCCGGAGCTTCGCCCACCCCGAGGGCAAGAGCATCGGGCTGATGGCCTGGGGCGACCTCGCCGGCAAGGCGCTCTCCTACGGCGTCGGGGTGTTCGGCGGCGACGGGCAGAACCGGACGGGCGTCGACGCCCCGCCCGATTTCATCGGCCGCGTGGTCGTCCGCCCGTTCAGCGGCGACAAGGAGGCGCTGCTCTCGAAGGCGCAGATCGGCCTCAGCGCGCGCCACGGGGAGCGCGACCAGGAGTACGTGGGCTACGACTACGCGCCGATCAAGACGGGGCAGGGCTACACGCTGTGGGGCGGCGGCTACAAGGACTCGCTGAGCCGGCAGATCCACGTCATCCCGTCGGGCGCGCAGAACGCGATCGGCGGGGAGCTCCGGCTGCCCATCAAGCGGGTCGAGCTGCGGGCGGAGGCGTACTACCTCGCGAACAACACCCGCGAGGCGGTCGAGGGCTATCAGCTCGGCCACACCGAGCGGCTCGGTCAGGTGAGGGGGCTCGGCTACTACGTGCAGCTCTCGGCGTGGCCGCTGGGCGACGCGTTCGTCACCGGCGACCCCGGGACCAGCCCGCGTCCGGCGAAGGTCGATCTGTCGAAGGACCTCGGGAAGCCGAAATCGGGGCTCGAGGTCGCCGCGCTCCTCTCGGGGATCAGCGCGACGTACGACGGCGCGTCTCGCGAGGGCGCGTACGACGAGAAGACGCCGGGCGCCGAGGCGGGGCCGGGCACCGACCTCTCGGTCATGCAGGTCGGCCTCGCCGCGAACTACTGGCACACGAAGCACGTGCGGCTCAGCGTGAACTACAACGTTTACCTGACGCCGGGCAGCGGCTCGGCCGACAACCTCCTCAGGGTCCCGGGCAATACCCTGAAGGAAGCGGATCCGGACGCGCACGCGCTGCACGAGCTCGGCACCCGGCTCGGCCTGTCGTTCTGACCCGCGCGCCGCCCCCCCCGCCGCGTCCCCCTCCTTCGCCAGAGCGCCGCCTCGATCGTTTGTGCTCCAATGAACCGCGCCGCGGGGCGGCGCCCGCGCGGCGCGGCGCGCTCTCCCCGGCGCGCGGGCGGCGCGCCTCAATCTTGGCCCAACCCACGTCGGCGGGGTACCGGTCGGGCCATGCGCGAGATGCGTCAGTGGATCGCCGTCGGTGCAGCCGTGGGGCTCGTGGCCGTGACCCTCCCCATGCTTCGCGAGCACGACGTGCAGCTCGAGGGGCTGCTCTCCAAGAAAAAGGTCGCCGGTGGGCCGACGATCATGCGGACCGTGACGCCGCCGCCACTGACGGACCTCGACCTGACGCGCATCGACGACCGAAAGAGCCCGCCGACGGCGCCCGCCCACGGCGGCCGCGTCGCGGAGCTGACCCTCGATCCGAAGTACCAGCGCGCGGCGCTCGGCTTCCTGCGCGCGGGCCGCGTGCCGGAGGGCGCGGTCGTGATGACCGATGTCCGCACGGGGAAGGTGCTGGTCTGGGCGAGCTACGTGGACGAGGGGGCGCTGCACGACGTGGCGGCCGAGGCCACCGCGCCCTCGGCGAGCGTCTTCAAGATCGTGACCGGCACCGCGCTCATCGAGGCCGGCCTGAGCCCGAGCACCAAGCAGTGCTATTCGGGCGGTGAGCACTCGATCCGGCCGATCGACATGATCGACAACAAGCGGCGCGACAAGTACTGCGCGACGCTCACGCAGGCGATGGGCCGGAGCATCAACACGGTGTTCGCGCGGCTCGCCGCCAGGAACCTCGATCAGGAGAAGCTCGGCGCCGTGGCCGCGAGGCTCGGCTGGGCCCAGGACACGCCGTTCGACGTGAAGGTCGCGGAGAGCACGATCTCGCTGCCGGAGGACGAGCTCGGCTTCGCGCGGACCGCGGCGGGCTTCTGGAATACCACGCTGTCGCCGTTCCAGGGCGCAAACCTGGCGACCATCGTCGCCAATGGCGGCGAGATGATCCGGCTCCACATCGTCTCGAGCGTCAAGGACGAGGCCGGCGAGATCTACCAGGGGCCGACCGAGCGGCAGGTCCTCAAGCGGGTGATGGAGGAGAGCACCGCCAGCGCGGTGACCACCATGATGGAGGCGACGGTGGATAACGGCACGAGCTACCGCTCGTTCCACGATCGCAACGGGCGCGCCTACCTGCCGGACATCCGCGTCGCCGGCAAGACGGGGACGCTCACGAGGAAGCCCGAGGGGCCCTTCTACACCTGGTTCGTCGGCTTCGCCCCGAGCCGGAAGCCGGAGATCGCCATCTCGGTGATGGTCGCCAACGGCGCGAAGTGGCGGGTGAAAGCGACCAACGTCGCGTGCAACATGCTCCGCACCTACTTCGCGGACCAGGGCGCGCCCGGCGTGAGCGATCCCAACGGCCGGACCGGCGCGAAGGCTCGCCGTCGATGACGCCGGGGCGCGGCGAGCCGCTGCCCGCGTGGAGGGGGCGATCGCGGGCGCGCGGCGCGTCGCGCCCTGCGACCCGGGAGCCGCCGCGCGCCGCGCCGGAGACCCGGGTCGCGGGGATCCCGCGGCCGGCGTCGCCCGCGCGCTGAGGCCGCCGGGCGTGGCCCCCCGGCCGTGCCCGGCCAGCGGCCGGGATCGCTCGTCAGGCGGGTCGCTCGCCCCCGCGGCCGGCGAGGATGGTGCGCGGGATCGGTGTGCTGGGCCGCCGGCCGCATGCACAGGAGCGCTGGGCGCGCGTCGATAGCCATGTATTTCTGGAACTTTTCCGCCCGGGACCTAGCCCTGCCGCCCGCTCGCCGTCCGCAGTGCGGAGGTCCGGCCCGCTCCGATGCAGCCGGACACTCTGGGCCAGGGTGGGACCTAGTTGCGAGAGGCGCTGCTTGTGCAGCTTGTGCTCGGCCGAGTTCTGCGTGCTAGCATCTCGGCTGTGCAGGTTGTGCTCCGCAAGCTCGGCCGGGGATCGCGCGCAGTCGTTGGCCGGCTCGTCCGTGCACCACGGAAAGGCTCGGTCATCGTCATCGAGTTTTCCGACGGAATGCATGAATACGTCACGACGCCGGTCAAGCGCGTGTTGCGTCTCGCCGGGCGCGAGGTCTTCTACATCGAGACCGTCAACTCGAGGTACCGCCTCGAGGTCCGCGGCCGTGAGGTCGCGCTGGACGGCGCCGTCGGCGGCTGAGCGAACGCCCGGCGGCGGGACGAAGACCCGGCGATACTGAACACGACGGCCCCAGCGGAACACGACGGAGCGCAGCGAAACGCGACGAAGCGCGACAGACCGCAGCGAAACGCGGCCGTGAGCGCGATCCCGCGCCGGCCAGGCGCGCGGGCTCAGCAAGGCACTGCGCACACGTCTAGCGCAAGAACCGCGCTCGCGAGCGCATTGACCCTTGCGCTTCCCCTCGCTCTTGGGCACATTGCGCGCCCCCGACCGCGAGGAGATTGAAGCAGATGGGCAAGCGCGATCGTCGCCAGTCGATGAAGATGAGGCGCCGCAAGGCGCAGGCCGCCAAGAAGGAGCGCTCGAAGCGCAGCAAGGCGGCGAAGGCCACGCCGGAGGCTGCGGGCAAGGCGAAGAAGCCTCGGGCCCCCAAGAACACCGCGCCTGCGGCCCCTTCACCGGCTGCCTGACGGCCCCGTAACCGGCCACGCAGGCCGCACGTGGGGCCGCCTCGCTGGGCGGTCCCGCGTGCTGGATGGCATCGTCACGCGGCGCCCCGCCGCCACCGCTGCCTTCATTCCTCACGGATGACGCGCGTGTGGAGGCTCATGCCGGCCCGCCGCCCGCCGCTGGCCGCGCCCGCTCCCGAGGCCGCGCCCGCGGCCTCTCCCGGCGCGCTCTCCGCGGGCCGAGGCTCACCGAAGAGCCCGATCTCGCCGTCTTTCCGCGCCTCGCTGACCAGCTCCCAGTGGCCACGTTCGTCGCGCCATCGCTGGGTGATCCTGGTGGTGCGCACCGTGGTCTCGTCGTTCCGCAGCCAGAGGACGTCGAGGAAGACGTCGGCCTCGTCGCGCTTCACCATCTCGAAGCCGCCGAACTCCACGTCGACGACCCGGAGGCGGGTGCCCCAGTCGGCGTGGCCGCGCAGGAAGTCCTCGCGCGCCTTCCATCCCACGCGCTCGAGCGCGACGTCCATGCGGCCGAACCGGGTCGCCGTGTTCATCTCGAGCGCCGCCTCGGTGAGACGCTGGGAGCTGGTCGGCGGCATGGGACAGCCGGCGAGGGAGAGGAGGCCAAGGGCGAGCACGACGCGGCGCATGGCCGAGCACCCTGGGCGAAGCGACGGGCGCGGGCAAAATTTCCGGCGAGCGCGCGCGCTCAGAACGAGCTCGTCGCGACGAAGTAGAGCTGACCGCCCGGGATCGCGAGCGGGCTGAGGCCGTAGGCATAGCCGAGGCGCAGCTGCGATGTGAGGACGTACCCGAGGTTCATTTCGAGCCACAGCTCGCCGCCGATCGACGTGTGCAGCTGGGGCGAGAGCAGGCCGTGCCGCGTGAACAGCGCGAGCTCGTCCACCTCGAAGCGGTTGAACGCGCCGCCGAGATCCAGGAAGAGGCTCGCGTCGATGCGGCGCAGGTAGACCGGCAGCGTCGAGAGGCCGCGATCGGGCTGCGCGATGGGCGCGCGGTACTCGAGCGTCTGCGAGAAGTAGGAGCGGCCGGCGACGGCGCCCGGCGCGTAGCCGCGGAGGGTGAACGAGCTGTTCGTGACCCCCGTGAGCAGCGTGTCGACGAGCGAGAGGCGCTCGAGATCGTACCCGCCCACCGAGTACGTGGCGCCACGCGGATAGCCGCCGCCCGAGACCGCCCCGGCGACGCGGAGCGCGACGGTGTGGTCGCCCGACCAGGGCATCTCCACGTAGGCGTTGAGGGACGTCGAGAACGCGTAGGTCGTGTAGCTGCTGCCCGTCTCCTGGCCGGCGTAATCGAGGCCCGCGTTGAGCGAGACGCCGCGCGCCGCGCCGGCCGCGTCGAGCGAGCCCTCGGCGTTCGAGAACCCGTAGCCGAGGTGCGCGATGTTCAGCGTGCCCTGCGGCGGGAGGAGGGTCCGGGGCGCGTACGGATCGAGGTCGCTGCCGACGGGGAGCTTCCCCTTGAACGCGACGGCGCTGAACGAGGCGCTCAGGGTATGCCGCGAGAACTCGCCGCGGATGGGATAGCTGACGCCCGAGACGATCCCGATCGATCGCTCGTCGTAGGGGGCATTGCGGCCGCCGATGCGGTAGCCCCAGCGCGGCAAGAACGTGTGGTACGCGCGGACGCCGAGATCGATGGGCAGCCGCCCGTAGGTGTACGAGAGCAGGACGTCCGGCGCCGGCGCGTCCGGCTGCACGGTGATCTGCCCGTAGATCGCGTGGCGACCGACGATGTCGGTGCCCGTTACGCTCACCGTCAGCGCGTTCGAGCCGTACGCCCCGGGCGCGTAGTCGAGCGTGATCGCGCGCGGCGCGAGCGTCGGCAGCGGGTCGTAGGGGTACCGCACGAGCCGCACCCCCGCGGGCTCGGTCGGGGGATCGGGGCGATCGGTCGGCGGGGGCGGCGCCGGCAGGAACCGCTCCCGATCGAGCGGCATGACGAAGAGGTCGTGGCCGCGCGAGGTGTAGCCGACATAGACGAGCGTCTTGCCGTCGGGGCTGATCGCCGGATGGAACGCCCCGAGCTTCACATTCGTGACCTGCCGCAGCGTGCCGGTCGCGAGATCGTGGGCGTAGACGTTGGAGATGCCGGTGCGGTCGGAGCAGAAGTAGAGCGTCCGCCCGTCGGGCGACCAGACCGGGTTGGTGTCGGCCGCGCGATCGCGGGTGATCTGACGGAAGCTGCCCGTCGCGACGTCGACCACGCGGATGTCGCGGTAGCCGCCGGCGGTCCATACGCTGTAGGCGAGGAGCTTGCCGTCGGGGGAGAACGACGGCGAGTAGGCCTGCTCGAAGCGCGCGCTCGGCACGAGGTCGCGCCGCTCCGAGATGGATCCGCCCGCGGAGAGCCGCGCGATCTCGAGGTAACGGGTTCCCTTGCTGTTGAGGGAGAAGGCGATGTGGCCGCCGTCCGGGCTCACGTCCGGCGCCGAGGACCGGAGGCCGTGCGTCAGCCGGCGCCGCGCGGGCTCGTCGCCGTCGGGCGCCGTCTCGCCGCGCGGGAGGAAGACCAGGTCGTGCCGGTAGTAGTGATTGCGCCACGGCATGAGCGCCGTGAACACCAGATCGCCGTCCGGCGTGAACGCCGGCCGCGAGGCCGCGTGGGTCCGCGCGACCAGCTCCTCCGGGCGCTCGCGCCCGGGCGCGGGCGCGGCGAGGGAGAGGCGGTAGATGCCCCGGCGAGCGCTGCCGTCGTCGCGGTAGTAGACGATCTCGTCCGCGGTGGACCGGCGCGCGACGGGCGGGACGAACCGCGGGTAGTACACGGTGCGCCCGTGGTGGGTGAGCCGCATGCCCTCGCGGAGCCCGCGCGCCTCGACGGCCGCGATCTGCTCGCTGTAGAGCCGGCGGAGGTGATCCTTCCAGCCCTCGTACAGCTCGACGTAGGTCTTGCCGGTCACGCGGCGGATGGCGCGGTTGATCCCCCAGGGGACGAGCGACGCGCCATAGTCGGCGGAGACCGCGCGCATGGTGCTCGGGCCGTAGACGTCGAGGATCCAGCCGAGGAACCTCGATCCGTAAAGATACCAGAGGTTGCCCTGCGGCCAGCGGAAGGGGACGCTGGAGATCTGATCCAGCCCGGCGAGGTTGTCCTCGATCACGTCCGCGCGCAGGTACATGTCGAAGAGGGTCGAGCGCATCCGGCCGCCGCTCGTGTGATGACTCTCGCTCACGACGGCGAGCCCCTCGATGATCCACCGCGGCTGCACCTGGTTCGGCGAGAACGACTTGCCCAGGATCGCATTCAGGATCGCCGGGATGCCCGAGGTGTTGTCGATGTGCGCGATGTGCGTGAACTCGTGCGTGACGAGGTCGAGGTACCAGTCGTCGTAGTCGCCGAGCACCGACATGTCCTCGGGCGCGGTCACGTAGAGGCGGATCGCGTTGTAGGGGAGCGTGCCGGCCGACCCGTTCGCGATCTCGGAGTCGTCGGTGATCACGATCTCCGTGCGGCTCGACGGGGCGTAGCCGAGCGCGTCCTCGACGCGCCCATGGATCGTCTCCGCGAGCGAGGCGACGCGCGCGGCGACGGGCGCGAGGCCCTGCGGGTGGTGCACGCGGAAGTGCTCGGTCTCGAAGGTCCAGAGCTCGAGATCAGGGTCGCCGGTCGCCCGGGCGGAGCGCGGCGCGAGCAGCAGCAGGACCGCCAGGGCGACGGCGGACAGGGCGGTGGCTACGCGGTGGAGCGGCCGGCTCGCTCGTGAGCCAGGGCTCGCGGGAGGAGGATTCACCAGGCTCGATGCGACGTGGAGGCGTCAGAGGTCGTCGTAAAACAGCGGCTCCCGGTTGCGCGTGAACCGGGAGACGAGCTGGCGGCCCTCCGCCGAGATCTGCGTGATCCGGGCGCCGAAGCCGGGCTCCACCGAGTCCCTCGAGCCGCCGGCCTCGCGCGTCCATCGGACCGTCGCCGACGCGGTGAACTCGTAGTCGCCCGGCAGGCGGACCCGCAGGCTCACGACGGAGCCGATCGGCGGGATCTTGTAGGTCGCGACGAAGATGCCCCCGTGCTCGATGACGTCGTTGCCAGCAAGCCCTTTGTAGAAATTCGACGGGGTCAGGGCGCCGAGCTCGACGTCGACGACGGAGACAGGTGTGCGGTTCTCGACGGGCTGCAGCGTCGCCGGATGGGGCGGCGGCGCGGGCGCGGGCGCCGCCGGGTGACGCGCGGCAGGGTACGCAGGCGGGGCGGCCGCAGGCGCGGGCCGCGGCTGGTGCTGCGGCGGGGAAGCGGGCGCCACCGGGTGACGCGCGGGCACGGCCACCGGCGCGGGCACGGCCACCGGCGCGGGCACGGCCACCGGCGCGGGCGCGGCCATCGGCGCGGGCACGGCCACCGGCGCGGGCGCGGCCACCGGCGCGGGCGCGGCCACCGGCGCGGGCACGGCCACCGGCGCGGGCGCGGCCACCGGCGCGGGCGCGGCCACCGGCGCGGCCATCGGCGCGGGCGCGGGCGCGGCCACCGGCGCGGGCGCGGCCACCGGCGCGGGCGCGGCCACCGGCGCGGGCGCGGCCACCGGCGCGGGCGCGGCCGTGGCGGCAGCAGCATGCGCCCTGCTCAGCGCGTGCACCTTGCTCAGCGACGCGGCGACGTGCTCCATCAGCACATCGATCACCGGATCGGCCACGGTGATCCTCTGCAACCGGTTCAGGACGTCGCGCACGTGTCCGAGCGCGATCTCGCTGCCGTCCAGGGCCTGCCCCCCGGAGCGCTCGATGCGATGCATGATGCTCATCGCCTGCGCGATCGGCTCGGCGAGCGCCTCGATCTCGGGCGACACTCCGCCGTTCGACTGGAGTGCGTTGAGCGCCGCTGCAAGCTTTTCGCGGGCGCTTTTCGCAAGCTGCGCGGGTTCCGACATGAATCCTCCGAAGGGCGCATCCTACGCGGTCGCGCGCGCGCAGGCTCAGGATTCGATGGTCAGCGCGCCGGCCAGCCGAGCCCGCCGTCCACCGCCCGGCCGCCGAACGCGCCGGGTCGCGGAGGTGGCGACTATCCGATCGGCGCGCCCGATGAAAGGAGCGCCGCGAGCTCGCCGGCCGACGCCGGCTCCCCCTCGATCTCCCCCTCCAGCAACGCGACGGCCGTGTCGCCGGTCCGCACCACCACCACCCCACCCTGGGCGACCGCTTCGCCCGGCTCGAGCGCGGCCGGGAAGCTCGGCGCCGGCGCGGCCCGCAGGACGATGACGCACACGCCCTCGATCTCGGTCCACGCCCCCGGCGCCGGCGCGAGGGCGCGGATGTGCCGGAGGACGCGCTCGGTGGGCCACGACCAGCGGATGGCGCACGCCTCGTCGTCCAGCGCGGGCGCGTGCGTGGCGAGCGCCGGATCCTGCGCGACCCCCGCCACCTCCTCGCCGCGCGCGAAGCGGGCCACCGTGCGCCGCAAGACGCGCAGGCTCGGGCGATCCAGGGCGCGGGCGAGCTGCCACCCGGTCCACGCCAGATCGATGGGGAGCCGCTCCTGGTCCAGGATGTCGCCGGTGTCGTAGTCCTCCTCGATACGGTGCGCCGTGACCCCGCTCTCGAGGTCGCCCGAGGCGATCGCCCAGGTGGTCGGGTCCGGCCCGCGGTGGCGCGGGAGCAGCGAGGGGTGCACGCCGATCCCCCCCAGCCGCGCCGCCCTCACGAGCGACATCGGCAGGCGCGTGGTCCAGAACCAGCTCACCAGGAGATCGGGCGCGAGCGCCTCGACGCGCGACCTGAGCGCCGGGCTCCCCGCGTCGGGCCGCAACAGGAGGCGCGCCCCGAAGACGCGGCGGGCGCGGCGGAGCCCCACCACGTCGGCGCGGCTGATCGCCGCGAGCGCGATCTCGTGGCCGTCGCGGTCGAGCAGCAGGGCCGCGAGCGGCAGCCCGAAAAAGGCGATCCGCAGCGGCCGCTCGCCCGGCCGTCGGCCGAAAAGTTTTCCGTGTCCGAGCAGGCTGATAGGGGAAGGGTCCGATGGCGGCGCCCCCTCTGCAAGGCTCATTTCGTCCGGCGCTCCGGCCTGGCCACCGCTACGACGCGTCCGCCGCGCGCCGGCCGATCCTCGTGTTCGAGGACGTATATAAGTCCTACCGCGCGGATCAGCCGGTGCTCCGCGGGATGTCGCTCTCGATCGAGCGGGGCGAGTTCGTGTTCATCACCGGCCCGAGCGGCTCGGGCAAGAGCACGCTCCTCCGGCTCGTGCACCGCACCGAGCGCGTCGACGACGGGCGGATCCTGTTCCTCGGCCGGGACATCGCGCGCCTGACCGAGGCGTCGATCCCCGCGCTCCGGCGCAACATCGGCTTCGTGTTCCAGGATTTCAAGCTGGTCCCGAGCTGGTCGGTGTTCGACAACGTGGCGATCGCGCTGGAGGTGCTCGGCCTGCCGTCGCGCCTGCTCCGGACCCGGGTCGGCGAGGCGCTCGAGCGCGTCGGGCTCTCGGGGCGCGGCGGCGACCGGGCGCAGGTGCTGAGCGGCGGCGAGCAGCAGCGCGTCGCGATCGCGCGGGCGATCGTCGGCGAGCCGGCGCTGATCCTCGCCGACGAGCCCACGGGCAACCTCGACCCGCAGCTCGCGATCGATCTGCTCGGCCTGTTCGAGGACATCCACGAGACCGGCACGACGGTCCTGTTCGCGACGCACGACCGGACGCTGCTCGACGTGCGCCCGCGGCGCGTGGTGGTGCTCGACGACGGCAAGGCGACCGACGTGCCGCACGGCCTCGGGGCCGCCGGCGCGCTCGACGATCTCGACGGCGAGGATGAGCTGAACAGCGGCGTGCGCGGCGCGGCCTAGCGCCGAGGCGCCGCCGCAAGCGATGGATAGAGGGAGCCGGATGCAGATGAACGAGCGTGACGATCGGCGGAGATGGCTTCGCACCTGGCGGGCCGGGAGGAGCGACTGGCGCCTGCAGGCGCTGTCGATCTTCTCCCTCGCGGTCGCGTTCGTCTGCCTCGCGTCGGCCCTCCTCGTGGTCACGAACCTCGCGGCGGTGCGCGACCGCTGGTCGCGCGCCGGCCGCGCCACGATCTACCTGCGCGACAGCGCGACCGAGGCCGAGACCGCGGAGCTCACCCGCGCGCTCGAGGGCACGCCGGGCGTCCAGAAGGTCCGGCTCGTGACGAGCGCCGAGGCGCGCCGCGAGGTGGTGCACGACGACAGCGACGGGGCCCTCGCCGCGCTCCCGCCGAGCGCGTTCCCCGCCTCCCTCGAGGTCGGCTTCACCGAGGAGATCACCGACGACGCGCTCGCCTCGATGACCGTAAAGCTGCGCGCCCTGCCGGCCGTCGACACGGTGGAGACCTACCAGCGCTGGACGGAGCGGCTCTCGTCGCTCCTCGGCGGCGGCGTCGCCGCGAGCGCCTGCCTCGCCGCGATCGTCCTCTGCGCGGTCGTGAGCGTCATCGGCTCGACGATGCGGCTGCTCTTGCACCGGCGGAAGATCGAGGTCGAGGTGCTGAAGCTGGTCGGCGCGACGGACGGCTTCGTGCGCCGGCCGTTCATCGTCGAGGGCGCCACGCAGGGCGCGGCCGGCGCGGCCGGCGCGCTGCTCATGCTGGGCGCGCTCTTCTTGATCGTCCGCGGCCGCTTCGATCACGAGCTCGCGAACCTGCTCGGGGTCTCGCCGTCGTTCCTTCCCTGGCCGGTCGCGCTGGGGATGGTGGCCCTCGGCGCCGCGCTCGGCGCCGCGACCGCGCTGCTCACGCTGCGCAAGATGGTGGCGGTGTGAGGCGCCGCGCTCGGATCGCGCCGATCGCGCTCGCGCTCCTGACCGGCGCCGCCACGAGCGGCGCACAGGTCCGGGCGCTCGACGCGCCGGCGGCCCCGCCCTCCGCGCCGACGAGGGCCCCGGCGCCCGCGGCGCGCCCGAGCTCCGCCCTGGCCGAGAACGATCTCGATCGGCTGCTCGCCCGGCTCGACGCCGAGGAGAAGGCGCTGCGCGCGGAGCTCGCCTCCATCGGCCCCGCGCTGGACCTCACCCGCCGCCGGATGATCGCGCGCGGGCGCGCGTATTACCGCCACGTCCGCGCCGGTTTCCTCCCGGTGGGCGGCGGGTTCGACGCGCTGGTCGATCACGCCGCCCGCGTGGAGCGCACCCGGCTCGCCCTGGAGCGCGATCTCGCGCGCGAGGCCGAGCTGACCCGGCGGAGCGCCGAGATCGCGGATCGCCTCACGCGCCTCGGCGCGGAGCGCGCGCCCCTCGAGGTGCACCGCGAGGCGATGAACCGCGCGCGGGTCGCGCTGGCCCAGGAGGAGGAGCGCCGCGCCGCCTTCGCGCGCGCGTTCGAGACGAGCGTGCGCCCCGACTACCTCGCGATCTACGGCGCGGACGTGGGGCCCACGGAGCTCGACCGCCGCGCCGGCTTCCGCTCGCTCGCGGGCCGGCTCCCCTTCCCCATCGCCGGGCGCGCGGAGGTGCGCAAGGTCTCGCGCCGCGGCGCGGGCGGGCCGGGCGTCGAGCTCACCGCCCTGGCCGGCGCCCCGGTCCGCAGCGTGGCCGCGGGGCGGGTGGCGTTCGCCGACACCTACGCGGACTATGGGCTGACCGTCATCGTCGATCATGGCGAGCGGTACTACTCGGTGTACGCGAACCTCGGCGCCGCGGACGTGCGCGCCGGCGATCAGCTCCCGGGCGGGGCGCGGGTGGGCACGGCGGCGAGCGGGCCGGACGGCGCGAAGCTCTACTTCGAGCTCCGGCGCGGCGCCGAGGTGATCGACCCGGGCCCCTGGTTCGGGATGTAACGACCGCGGCGCGCCCGCCCCCGCCGGCCGCGCGCCCGGCCCCTGAGCGCGGCGCGCCCGCCCCCGCCGGCCGCGCGCCGCGCCGGTTCCACCTCGCGGCGACCCCGTACCCCCGCCCGACCTGTGCTAAGGCGGCGCTCGTGAGTCGCCCTGACGGTCGCGCCCTCGATGTTCACCGCCCCGTGGAGATGATCCTCGGGTTCCACCGCAACGCAGAGGGGTCCGTCCTCTACCGGGCCGGGCGGACGGTCGTGCTCTGCACGGCGTCGGTCGATCCCACGGTGCCCGCCTGGATGCTCGGCAAGGGCGCGGGGTGGCTCACGGCCGAGTACCAGATGCACCCCCGATCCAGCCCCGCGCGCAGGGAGCCGCGCGACGGCCGCGGCAAGGCGCCGAGCGGGCGCACCCAGGAGATCCAGCGCCTCATCGGGCGCGCGCTCCGGGCCGCGGTCGATATGAAGCAGCTCGGCGAGCAGACGATCGCGATCGATTGCGACATCCTCGAGGCCGACGGGGGCACGCGGACCGCGTCGATCACCGCCGGGTTCGTGGCGCTCGCGCTGGCGCTCGCGCGGATGCGCGCGGCCGGGTCGCTCACCGCGCCCGTGCTCCGCGATCAGGTCGCGGCGATCAGCGTCGGGCACCTCGCGGACGGGCTCGCGCTGGACCTCGTGTACACCGAGGACAGCGCGGCGCGCGTCGACATGAACGTCGTCGCGACGGCGCGCGGTGCGATCGTCGAGGTCCAGGCCACCGCCGAGGACGAGGCGATCCCCCGCTCGGAGCTCGACCGCATGGTCGACCTCGCGACCGCGGGTGTGGCGTCGCTCGCGCGCGCGCAGCAGCGGGCGCTGGCCGACGCCGGCGTGGATCTCGCCGGGCTGTTCCAGCCGGGCCGCTGGAGGGCCGCGTGAGCCGGGAGCCGCTGCGCGTGCTCGCCGCGACCTCGAACCGGGGGAAGCTCACGGAGCTGCGCTCGCTGCTCGCGGATCTCCCGATCGAGGTGATCTCGCTCGCGGAAGCGCTGCCCGGCGCGCCGCCGGTCGTCGAGGACGGCGAGACCTTCCTGGAGAACGCGCTCCTCAAGGCGCGCGCCGCGGCGCTCCGATCCGGGTGGGTGACGCTCGCGGAGGACTCGGGGCTCGAGGTCGACGCGCTCGGCGGCCGGCCGGGCGTCCGGTCCGCCCGCTTCGCGCGGGAGGGCGCGACCGACGCGGAGAACAACGCGGCGCTGCTGTCGGCGCTCGCCGAGGTGCCGGACGAGCGGCCGCGGGCGCGCTTTCGCTGCATCATGGTGCTGCTCGACCCGCGCTCCGAGGGGCAGCCCGTCGTCACCGAAGGACGCTGCGAGGGGTGGATCTGCCGGCAGCCCCGGGGCGCGGGCGGCTTCGGCTACGATCCGCTGTTTGTCGTGGAGGAGTTCGGACGGACGATGGCCGAGCTCGGCGAGGCCGAGAAGAACCGCGTGAGCCACCGCGGCAAGGCCACGCTGGCGATGCGCGCCGCGCTGGACGCGTTGATCGCGCGCCGTCGCGAGGCAGGGCCGCCGGGCGGCGGCGGTTGACCCCGCCCGGGACCGCTTGTAATCGCAACCGGAGGCACCCAGGTAGCGCAGGGTGATCGGATCCCCTGATGAAGCAGGACTGGAAGGCCGTCGGAAGCTACGGGACCGTCGGTCTCGAGATGGTGCTGAGCATCCTGCTCGGGCTGTTCATCGGCCGCTGGCTCGACGGCAAGCTGGGGACCGAGCCGGTCATGTCGGTGCTCTGGTTCTTCTTCGGGCTCGGCGCGGCCGGCAAGGCGGTCCACCGAGCGTGGAAGGAGATGCAGGCCGTGGCCGCGCGGGAAGAGCGCGAGGAGGGGAACCCGGCGCCGCGGTTCGGCGACCGGGAGCCGCGCCAGGACGAGCGCTCGCCGGGGCCGAACGACGGCTACCGGACGGCCCCGAGCGATGTCCCCGGCGACGGCGACGGCCGGCCCCGCGCGGACGTGGAGAGGCACGATGAACGCTGATCGCCCTGGAGCGCCTGGCAGCGAGCCCCCGCAGAAGGACCCCGCACCCGGCGGGCAGCCGGGCGTGGACGCGGCCATGCGCGTCGTGCTCCGCTGGGTCGCCGGCACGGCCGCGGTCCTGGCGGTCGCCGCGCTGCTCGCGTACGGCGCCCGCGCGGCGCTCGGCGTCGCCATCGGGGGCGCGATCGCCGCGGCCAACCTGTACGTCTTCGCCCGCATCGTGGACGCGTTCCTCTCGCGCAGAGGACGCACGGCCTCGTGGACCCTCATCGCCTTCGTGAAGCTCACCGGCCTGATGGGCGGCGTGTGGCTCATCCTGAGGAGCGGGATCGTCTCGGGCGTCGCCCTGATGGTCGGTTATGCCTCGCTGGTCGTCGGCATCACCCTGGGGACGCTGTTCGGCCCCAGGCCTCCGGAAGACGGCGCCGGCGCCCCGCCGGGCGGCCCCGGCTGAGCTCCGGAGAGGCGCGCCGGGCGGCCGAGGATCTGCGCGCGACGCGGCGGCGACTCGGCGCGCTCCTGGATACCCATCGTAAACGAGTTGTGGTAGAGGCGAGGCCCCCTCGTCCGAGGGTGAACTCCCACAGGATCGCCAGCCGCTGCGGCCGCGCCGTCACGGCCGCGCAGCCGCCGGCTCGGCGCCTCGACGACGAAAGCCATGCCTGAGCATACAGGGTTCCTCACGTATCTCCTGGCGCAGCTCCCCGGGCTGCGGGAGAACGCTCGCAACATCGGCAAGACGTTCATCGGCCACCACACGGTGGACTACCGCGGGACCGAGCCGATCTTCATGAGCCTCTTGATCATCGTGCTCTTCTTGCTGCTCGCCATCGAGGTGCGCGGGCAGTACCGGCGCCTGAACGAGTCGGTGATCCCCGAGGAGAAGCTCACGCTGCGCACGTTCTTCGAGGCGTTCTTCGGCTACTTCTACGGGATGTCCCGGGACGTCATGGGGCCCGACAACGCGAAGCGGTACTTCCCGGTCATCGGCGGCGCGGCGGCCTTCATCTTCTTCTCGAACGCCTCGGCGCTCATCCCCGGCGTCAACCCGCCGACCTCGAGCCTCAACGTCACGATCGGCTGCGCGGCCGTGGTGTTCATCCTCTTCAACTACTACGGGCTCAAGGAGAACGGCTGGAGCTACGTCGCCCACCTCGCCGGGCCGAAGTGGTACCTGGCGCCGCTCATCTTCCCGATCGAGGTCATCTCCACCTGCGTCCGCCCGGTCACGCTGGCGATCCGGCTCATGCTCAACATCGGGGTCGACCACCTCGTGGCGAGCCTCTTCCTCGGGCTGGTCGCGATCCTCGTGCCCGTGCCGCTGATGTTCTTGGCGATCATCGTCACCGTCGTGCAGACGCTGGTGTTCTGCCTGCTGTCCTGCATCTACATCGGGCTCGCGACGGAGAAGGCGGATCACCACTGATCGCCTCGCCTGGCCGCCCGGCCAGGGGTGACCAGCGCCGTCGAAGAACGGCGCCCGAGGTGCAGAGAAGGCTAGCCAGCCTTCGAAATTCGGATTAGAGGGGGCCCCGCTGTCGATGGGTTGCCCCAGAGAGGTGGGTGGATCGCGAAGGCGCATCCCCTACCGAGCAGTGATAGGGGCCGCGGGAACGATCCCCGGACCTCGCAAGGGTGCCGCCAGCGCGGCCCCCGACCCTCGCAGAAGATACGCATGCGGCCCCGCACGGGCTGCGTGGCTTGAAAGGAGCAGATTCGGATGTCGCTGAAGAGCAAGCTGTCGCTGTCCGTCGTTGTCGCCACCGCGCTGGTACTCGTTCCCGCCATGGCGCTGGCGCAGGATGGTGCGGCGTCGAACAAGTACGACGCGAACTCGTGGCTCGCCGTCGCTGCCGGATTCGCGATCGGCATCGCGGCCCTCGGCGGCACGATGGGCCAGGGGCGCGCCGCGGCCGCCGCCCTGGAGGGCATTTCCCGGAACCCGGGCGCTGCCGCCCGCATCCAGACCCCGATGATCCTCGGCCTGGCGCTCATCGAGTCGCTCGTGCTCTTCGCCTGGGTCATCGCGTTCTTCCTCCAGGGCAAGATCGCCCTCTGAGCCGGCGCTCGCCGCGCCCGAACGGGCCCGACGCCGCCGCCTCTCCTCCGCCTCACCGCCGCGCCGGACGAGCGCTCCTTCGACAGGACCTCGCTCTCGGCGCGCTCGCTTACCCGAGAATGAGCCGTCGCGCTCGATGCCAGCCCCGCACGGCATCGAGCGCCGCGTGACGTCATCTCACCGACGCGCCGCCGCAGCCCGCTCACGATCGCGCCCGCGACACCGCGCCCGCCCGCGACACCGCGCCCGCGACACCGCGCCCGCGCGCGCCGTCGCACGCGCTCGCGCTATCGCACGCGCACCACGGTGCCGGGCTCGTGCGCCGTGGGGAGGACGGCCGTCCAGCCGGCGGGGAGCCGGGGCGACGTCCACCAGAACAGCCGCTGGGCGTCGAGCGGCGCCAGGTTCACGCACCCGTGGCTCCGCACCTGGCCGAACGAGCGATGCCAGAACGCGCCGTGCAGCCCGATCCCTCTGGAGAAGTACTGCACGTACGGGACGTCCTCCATCCGGTAGTAACGCTCGGCCTCCTCGTCCTCGAGGTTGTCCATGTCCGAGGTGAGCAGCTTGGCCCAGACGCGGTAGGTCCCCGCGGGCGTGGCGCGCGGCGACCCGGGCGCGCCCTTGCCGGTCGAGACGAGCGTCGTGAACACGGGACGCCGCCCCTCGTAGGCCACGAGCGTCTGCGTCGAACGCTCGACGTCGATCCAGCGCTCGCCCGCGTCGACGTCGACCTCGGGCGGCGGCGGCGCCGCCGTCGGGCGCCGGAGATCGCGGACCGAGATCCAGCGGGCCTCGTCGCCCTCCGCGATGCGCGCGAGCCTCCCGGAGGGGCCCTGCGCCTCCTCGAGGTAGGGGACCGCCTCGAACCGCGCCTTGCGCTCCTCGGTCCTCGTGAAGCCCGCCCGCGTGCGCGTGAAGAGCGGAGCCCTCTCGGACACGACCCACGCGATCGCGATGTCCTCGGCGTCCTCCGGGAGCTCCACGCCGCGAAAGGCGAAGGCGTGCACCGGGCCGAGATCGCGCATCGGCACCCAGAAGCCGCTGTTCGTGCGGCCGTAGCGCGATCCGCCCTCGACGCGCTCCTCGACGATCGCCACCGCGAAGCCGGGCTCGAGCTGCGCGTCCGGCGCGTCGATGTCGGCGGCCTCGGCCCGGCGGTAGCCGAACGATCCGTCGGGGCCGACGAAGTAGTACCGGTACGGGAGCCCGTCCGGCATCTCGCGCCACGTCCGCACGAGCGGGCTGATCGGGCCCGCGGCCGAGAGCTCGACGGCGTCGTCGCAGAGCCAGGCCGTGGCGCCCACCTCGAGCCAGCGCCCGAGGCAGCCGTCGGCGCGCCGGGCCGCGAAGACGGGCAGCTGCACGTTGCGATCGACGGAGCCGCGCCGGCGCGGGTCCTTGCCCGGCGCCTCGAACAGCGGCTGGTCCCGCTTGAGCACGCGCGCGCTCCTCACCCAGGCCGGGAGCGGGGCCTCGCCCGCCGGGACCCACGGCGGCAGCTGTGAAGCGAACACCGCCCCGCCCCAGATCGACGCGACCAGGACGCCCCCCACCGCGCCGCCCCGCCACGCGCTGCGGCGCAATCCCCGCGAGCCGGCCGCCGCGCCTCCACGCCTCCGCATCCTGCGGCGGGATCCTAGGGCGTCTCGCGCGCGCGAGCCAAGCTCCTGAATCCCGCTCCGGCGCGCGGCGGCGCAGAGGCCACGGTGGCCTCGGTCAGCGGTACGAGAAGCGCACTTCGTGGTCGCAGATCCGGAACAGATCGCCCTCGACGATGGCCTTCCGGGCGATGCGCTGGCCGTTGTACTCGACGCCGTTGGTCGAGCCCATGTCGACCATGTAGTACTGGCCGTTCAGGAACTCGACCATGGCGTGCTGGCGCGACACGTTCGGATCCTTGATCGTCAGATCGCTCGACTGCTTGCCGCGCCCGATGATGAACCGGTCCTTGTTCACGACGAAGCGCTGCCCCGCATAGAACGCCGCGAGCGCCGGGCCGGCGGGGGCCTGGTTCGGCATCCCCACGCCCATGGCCGGGGCGCCCGGGATGCCAGCGGGCGGCTGCGGCGGAACGACGTACCCCGGCGGCGCCATCGGCGGCGCGGGCGGCCCGTAGCCGGGCGCGTGGCTCAGCGGGTTGCCGAGCGGCGGCGGGGGCGGCCCCGAGCGGCTCGCCGCGGCGCCGGAGAGGCTCGGGCGCGCGCCGGGGCTCGAGACCTGCGACGGGAGCGGCGGCGGCGCGCCGAGGCGAGCCGCGCTGGGCGGCGGGGGCGGCGGTCCGCCCACGCGACCCGGAATGGGCGGCGGAACGGGGAGGCTGGGCCGCTTTCCGCCGGCCGTGCTGCTGCCGGGCGGCGGCGGGGGCGGCGGGGGCGCGCCCGGCCGGACCTGCCCCGGCGGCACCGGCGTGATGGCCGGGACCGGCGTCGGGATCGGCGCCGCCACCGGGGGCACGCCGAACGGCGGCGAGGCCGCGCCATATGCGGGCGCACCGGCCGAGGCGCCGTAAACCACGCCGCCAGCTGCCGGTGCGGCCATCGGAGCGCCGCCCGCGCCGAACGGCGGAGGCGGTGAGCCGGACGCCGCCGGCCCGGGCGGCTGGGGCGTCGCGTTGTGGGGGGGCATGCCTGGATGAGCCTGTGCGCTCGCCTGCGCTGCGGAGCCGGTAGGCCCGTCGACCCGGGCAGGCGGCGGAAACGGCGTGCGCGGGCTGTAGCTTCGCTGCCGCGCGTACTGCTTCATCGACTCATTGATGAGGTAGTCGATGGAGCATTCGAGCTCGCGCGCCATCTGCTCGAACGTTTCCCAAAGGACATCGCGACACTGGAACGTCCGTGCGCTTTTCTTGTTCGGATCCGCGCTCATCTCTACCTAACGATAACGGAGGATGAATTGCGCTGGGAAGCCTCCTCCCGGCCTCTTCCCTGCAAGCACCTGACTGCTCTGGACCGTGCCGCCAGCGCGCTGCGACGATGGACATGCCGGTGCGAGATCCGTTGGCCGCGCGCCGCGCCCCATGCGGCCGGGCCGCCCGGCGAGCCGGGCTCCGAGCGCCGCGCGACGGGCGCGCGAGGCCGCGCCGGGGCCGGGGCGCGCTCGCCCGAGCATCTCGCGTTCCGCGCCGGCGCCCGTGTCACTTCGGCGCGCCCTTCTCGAGCTCCGGCTTCCTCTCCTGCACGGCCGGCTCGATGCAGTACTGAACGAAGTCGCCGACGGTCTTCACAGCCCTGAGCTCGCGCTCGTTCGACCCCGCCTTCGACACCTCGCACGCCCACTTGCAGTCCGGATCGGCCTCGCAGACCGGCGCGCGCGTGGTGTCGCCCTCGAGCGCCTTGAGCGCGGGGAGATCGGCGGCCGTGCCGAAGGTGAAGTAGTAGGAGATCGCGCTCGTCCGCACCGGCGCCGGGCCCGAGGTGAAGTGCTTCTTCAGGGCCTCGAGGGGGGAGCCCTCCTTCAGGTCGCCGAGCGCCGCGCCGTACGTGAGCGCCTCGGGCAGGGCGAACCCCTTGCTGTCGGGGAGCCTGCTCATGAACTCGTCAATGTGCTTCACCGTCGACATCTTCAGGAGGGTCGCGGCGGCCGCGCGGCGGATCTTCCACTTGTCGGTCTTGAAGAGCCCGTACAGCTTGTCGGCGACGAGCTCGCGCGGCATCTCGCCGACGCGACGGAAGGCCTGGTCGAGCACCACGTCGGGCGCGTCGGCGGTCACGATCTCGAGGATGCGCTGGATGTCGCTCGGGTTGTTGCGGTCGAGCCGGCCCTCGAGCGCGGCGAGGGCGGCCTGGCGGCGCTTCTCGGGCAGCTCCTTGTTCGCCGCGAAGGCGAGGAGGTAATCCACCGACGGCCGGCCGCCGAGCTTCTTCATCGAGCCGAAGACCCGGAAGAGCTCCTCCTCCTGGTACTGCGCGAGCTGCGCCTCGAACTGCTTCTCGGTGGGCGTGAGCTTCGACGCGGCGTTCGCCGCCTGGAGCTCGGGCTTCTTGGCGTCGATCCACGCCTCGGACGTGACGAATCGGGCGATGGCGACCAGGTTCGCCGACGCGGCCTCCTTGGTGGCCGCGTCGCCGTGCTCGGCCACGAGCGACGCCATCTGATCGAGCCGCTTCGCCTCGCGCGTCATGAGCCTCGGCAGCCCGGCCACCGCGGCGGGGCCGATGAAGCGCAGGAGCTGCTCCATCCCGTACGCCTGCGAGCGGTCCTCGAGCCGGTGCTCGAAGTCCGCCATCGCCCAGTCGATGAGGGCGGCCTTCAGCCCCTCCTTCAGCCCCTCGTCCGCGATGATCGCCGTCCGGTCCGACGTGAGCATCGCGTAGGCGGCGTCCTTGTACGGGAACGAGGTGTCCGGCGGGAGCGGCTGCCCGGGCTGCGCGACGGGCGGGGGCTTCCGGAGCTCGGCGATGATCGCCGGCACGAGCGCCGCCACGATGGCCTGCCGCTCCGCGGGCTCGATGCTCGCGAGGGTCTCGACCAGGATGCCGATGCCCACGCGCCGCCCCTGCCGCGGCTTCATGCGGATGAGCGAGGTGGCCGCCTCGACGCGGAGCGAGGGGTCGTACTTGTCATGGAACAGCACGGCCCTGAGCTTGTCGGGCCCGTGCGCTGTGGTCTCCCAGCGGCGGATGTCGTTCTCGTTGACGCGGCAGCCGCTCGCCGTGAGCCCCGCGGAGGCGGCCGCGAGGTACAGCAGAAGAAGGCCCGCAGCGCCAGCGCGCCGCCCTGCTCGTTCGACAGTTTCCATGCACGTCCCAGGAGGGTCGGGATGGTACCGCCCGCCGCGTCCTGTTTGAAAGAATTTCAAGGCCGATAAGAAGCGAACTCCAGGACATCGCGGGCCAAATACGGCCGGAATTCCGGCGCGGCGCCGCGCTCGCCGCCCGCTCGCCGGGCGCGCCCACGGACCGCTCACCTCGGCATCGCTCGCCATGCGGGCTCAGGCACGTGGTCGAGGCGCGAAACGGCGCCAGTTCTTCCAGTCCCACCAGACTTCTTGCCCCCGTGGGGGAGTGCGCATATGTGAGCAAGGTAGGTTCAAGTAGGCATGAACGTCCCCTTGTTCGCACCTCGACGGGCCCAGCCCACCGCCGGCCTCGGCGATTCCCTGCGATCGGAGGCGCCTCTCGGGGCGCGAAGCGGCAGGGCGGCGAGCGCGGGCGCAGCCGGAACACGTGGGCACGGGTACGCCCGGGACGCGGCGGCGCTGGTGCTCCTGGTCTCGGCGCTCTACAGCGCGCTGGCGCTCGCGTCGTTCCGCGCGGATCCGCTGCGCCCGGAGGTCTCGGGCGAGGACTGGGTGGGCCCCGTGGGCGCCGCGCTGGCGGGGGCGTCGGTCCACGCGGTCGGCGTGATCGCGTGGTTCGTCCCGCTCGAGCTCGCGCTGCTCGCGATGCCGCTGCTCGGGGCGAAGCGCTCGATCGCCAGCGTGTTCCGGCTGAGCGGCGACGTGGTGGTGGTCATCGTCCTCGCGGCGCTCGCGCACGTCGCGTTCCCGCAGGCGGTCGCGTTCGGCGCGATGCCGCTCGGCGGGGCCGTGGGCGAGCTGTTCGGGGAGGTGCTGCGCGCGCTCTTCTCGAACATCGGATCGTACATCATCGGGCTCACGATCGTGGCGCTCATCCTGATGGGCCGGGCGACCTTCTCGTTCATCGAGCTCGCGCAGCGGTCCGAGCAGATCGTGATCGCGATCGCCCAGCGTATCGCGGGCTGGGTGCGCGCGCTCTTCGGCGCGTGGGCCGCGGCGCGCGACCTGGAGCGGGGCGCGGGGGCGCCGGCGCAGGAGGCGCAGCCGCGCATCGCGCGCAACTCGAGCCCGGACGCGATCATCGCCGCGCTGGCCGACGACGCGGACGGGCCGACCTCCGATCCGGCGGCGAGGAGCACGCCCGCCGAGCCGGCGAGCGTCGAGGCGCCGGCGATCGACCTGTGGAAGGCCGGAGCCGGCGTCGCCGCCGCCGAGGAGCCGGCCCCGCCGAAGCCGCGGCGCGGTCGCAAGGCGCAGCCGCGCGAGCCGCGCGAGGCCGCGCCGCAGAGCGACGAGCCGCGCGTGGTGATCCACGACGACGAGCCGCGCGTGGTGATCCACGACGACGAGCCGCGCGTGGTGATCCACGACGACGAGCCGCAAAGGCCGGCGGAGCACGGCGACGAGCCGCGCGTGGTGATCCACGACGACGGGCCGCGCGAGGCGGCGCCGGACAGCGACGGGCCGCGCGAGCTGGTGCTGTTGCAGGGCGATGAGCCGGACGAGGCGGCGGAGCGCAACGACCGGCAGGAGGAGCCGGCGGCGCGCCGCGCCGCGCCGCGCGAGGCCGCGCCGCGCCGCGCGAGGCCGCGCCGCGCCATGGCCCCGGCGGGGCCGCCCGGCGCCGCGGCCCTGGAGGATCGTGAAGCGGCGCATTTCGAGGGCGAGGCGCGCTTCCTCGAGGGCGAGGCGCGCTTCGAAGAGGACGGCGTGGCCGAGCTTACGGCGATCGCGTCGGCCGACGAGGAGATCGCGGCGGCGTTCGCGGAGCCGGAAGTGGTCGATGTGCCCACGCCGTCGCCCATCCTGCCCGTGCGCGAGCGGCGTGAGCTGCCTGCGCGCGAGCCGCGCGAGCTGCCCGCACGCGAGCCGCGCGAGCTGCCCGCACGCGAGCCGCGCGAGCTGTCCGCACGCGAGCCGCGCGAGCTGCCCGCACGCGAGCCGCGCGAGCTGTCCGCACGCGAGCCGCGCGAGCTGCCCGCACGCGAGCCGTCCCTGCGCGAGCCGTCCCTGCGCGAGCCGCGCGAGCCGGACGCCAGGGTGGCGCCGCGCGAGGCGCTGGCCGGCGCCCCGGAGCGCCCTCAGGGCGCGAGGCCGCGCGGCCCGACGATCGTCGACACGAGCCGCGAGCTCATGAGCGAGAAGCCGGCCCTCACGAAGGTCGTCCCGGCCACCGGGGAGGGCTTCCGCCTGCCCACGACGGACATGCTCGAGTTGCCCGCGGGCGGGCGCCTCCAGCTCGACGCCGACCAGCTCAAGGCGACCGCCCAGCTCCTCGAGAAGACGCTCGCCGACTACGGCGTCAGCGGGAAGGTCGAGGAGATCCACCCGGGGCCGACCGTGACGACGTTCGAGGTCTCGCCCGCCGCCGGCACCAAGGTCTCGAAGGTGGCCGGGCTCGCGGACGACCTGGCGCTCGGCCTCTCGCGCAAGGTCCGCATCGTCGCCCCCATCCCCGGGAAGAACCGGATCGGCTTCGAGATCCCGAACGAGCACCGGCTGCCCGTCAACCTGCGCGAGCTCGTCGAGGACCGCCGCTTCGTCGACATGAAGGCGCCGCTGCCCTGCGTGCTCGGCCGCGACATCATCGGGACGCCGTACTTCGCCGACCTCGCGTCGATGCCGCACGTCATCGTCGCGGGCGCGACCGGCGCGGGCAAGAGCGTCGGGCTCAACGTGATGCTGGTGAGCCTGCTCTTCCGCAAGACGCCGGAGGAGCTCAGGCTCCTGATGATCGATCCCAAGGTCGTCGAGCTCGCGCCGTTCGATCGCATCCCGCACCTGCTCCTGCCGGTCGTGACGGACATGAAGCAGGCGGCCAACGCGCTCAAGTGGGCCGTCGACGAGATGGAGCGCCGCTACCAGCTCTTCGCGAACGCGGGGACCAAGAACATCACGACCTACAACGCGTGGGTCGAGCGCGTGCAGCGCGGCGAGGCGCGCCCGCCGCGGCCCCCGGCCAAGGTGAGCGCGATCGCCGTCGACGGGACCGAGGTGGAGGTCGACGCGGCGAAGGACGGGTCGGACGCGGCGCTGCCGGAGAAGATCCCCTTCATCGTGATCGTGGTCGACGAGTTCGCCGACCTGATGATGCAGCAAGGCAAGGACGTGGAGGCCAGCGTGGCCCGGCTCGCGCAGAAGGCGCGCGCCGCCGGCATGCACGTGATCCTCGCGACGCAGCGGCCGAGCGTCGACGTGATCACCGGCATGATCAAGGCGAACTTCCCCACGCGCATCGCCTTCCGGGTCGCGCAGAAGGTCGACAGCCGCACGATCCTCGACGAGCAGGGCGCCGAGCACCTGCTCGGCCGGGGCGACATGCTGATCAAGATGAACGGATCGAACGACACGCGGCGCGTCCAGTGCCCGTTCTGCTCCGAGGAGGAGGTGCAGCGGATCACCGACTTCCTCCGGCTGCAGGGGGAGCCGGTCTACGACGAGGCGATCCTCCGCCCGCGCGACGAGGACGGCGAGGAGCCCGACACGTCCGACGCGGAGAGCGACCCGATGTACGACGCCGCGGTCCGGATCGTGGCCGACACGCGGCGCTGCTCGACCTCGTGGCTGCAGCGAAAGCTCGGCGTCGGCTACAACCGCGCCGCCAAGCTGGTGGAAGCCATGGAGAAGCGCGGGCTCGTCGGCCCCGCGAACGGCGCCAAGGATCGCGAGGTGCTGATCGCGCCGATCTGATCCGTTCTCATTTTCCTTGACGCCGATTCGTAACGCGTGTTCGCACGCCATCGCTCCGGGCGGGCGAGGCGGGACGGGATGCGGAGGGGCGCAGCGCGTCCTCCTCCAGCGCGGTGGCCGCGCCCCGGCAGGGCGGTTGTTTTGACTTTCCCGTTTGAATGCTTCATGGAGCACGCAGGATGGCGCCTGAGGAAACGCGCACGCGTCTGATCGCTCAGATCGCGAGCCTCCTGAACGACGGCACGATGCCCGCCGACGCCCGCGCGGCGGGGCTGACGCTCATCGGCTGGCTCGCGAGGCGCATGCCCGGCGAGGCGCCGTCGCGCGATGGCGTCGACGAGATGTGCCGGCGCGCCGCGGTGTTGAGCTGCCGCCCACGGCGCATGGGCGGGCGGCGGCCCCGCTGAGCGGACGGCGCCGGGTCGGACAGGGCGCTGCCCGAGCGCATCGGATCCGGCCGCGATGTACGGCGGCGGACCGCCGGAGGGCCGGAGAGCCGACCCGATGCCGTAATTTGTACGTGCCGTATCGACCGCGGTTAAGCTCCGGGTGGCGCGGCGTCTCCGCGCCGTCGGGCTCGCGCGACGCTTGAACCGGACGTCGGCTCGCTTGGTACGATGGGGTAAACGGCCGCAGTGGGGCCTGTGATAGGTGGTGTTGCTCATGGCGAACCGCGTGGTCGCCCTCCCCGAACCGCACCCGGATGACGATGAAGATGTCGTATGGGGGATCTCCACGGCCAGCGCGCTGTGGGCTCGAGGCGAGCGGCGCGACGCCATCGTGTGGCTCCGGCGCGCGGCCGAGGCGGCCCAGGCGGCGGGGCAGCCGTTCCGCGCCTCGGAGCTCGGCCTGTGCGTGACGACGCTCGAGGAGGTGATGGCCTCGGAGGTCGGGCAGCCGAGCGATCCCGATCTCCTGGAGATCTCCAGCGACGACGACGCTCCCCTGTCCCCTGACGAGGACCCGCCGTCCGACGAGCAGACCTGGCGCCGCCGCATGTCGCTCACGCAAGAGCTGCGCGCCTCGATGCCCTCGATCGAGATCGATCTGTTCGAGCCTCTCTCGCAGCCGGAGCTGGCCTCGGAGGCGGCGCGCCGGCCCCCCCCGCCGCCGCCACGTGTCCTGCAGCAACCCTCGCAGGGTGGAGCGGATGCGCCCGGCGCGGCGGCCCGGCCGATCGCGCCGTTCGCCCCGGCGCCGCCCGGCCTCTCGCACGGCGGCGCATCGCCCCCTGCACCGCCTCCCGCGCCGGCCACGGTGCCCGCAGCGCAACCGCCGGCGCAGCGCCCTCCGGGCGTCGCTTCCCCGCACGCTCCCCCGCCCCTTCAGCCGGCGGCGGCCTTCACGCCAGGAGCGCAGCCCGGCGCCGCGTACCAGCCGCCGGCCGCCGCTTACCTGCAGGCGGCCACACCGCAGAGCGCCGCGTCCGCGCAGCCCGTCGCACCGCCGGTGGCCGCGTCTCCGCAGCCCGTCGCGCCGCGCTCCCGGCCGCCGGGTGCGCCATCCGCACCGCCCCCACCGCCGGCGATGCCCAGCCCCCAGGCGGGTGCGCTCTACCAGAGTCAACCGCCCCCGCTCACGAGCGCGCATCCGGCGAGCGCCATCCCGCCTCCGCCACATCCTCCATCGTTCCGTCCACGGATGATCACCGAGCCGCTGCTCTCGGTGGAGGCGCCCGCGCAGAGCGCCCTGCCGCCCGCGCCGGTACCGCCGCTGCCCGCGCCGGCGCCTCCGCCGGCCCCACGGCATGCCTCCGCGCCCCCGCAACCGCCTCCGCCGGCCCCACGGCATGCCTCCGCGCCCCCGCAACCGCCTCCGCCGGCCCCACGGCATGCCTCCGCGCCCCCGCAACCGCCTCCGCCGGCCCCACGGCATGCCTCCGCGCCCCCGCAACCGCCTCCGCCGGCCCCACGGTATGCCTCCGCGCCCCCGCAACCGCCTCCGCCGGCCCCACGGCATGCCTCCGCGCCCCCGCAACCGCCTCCGCCGGCCCCACGGCATGCCTCCGCGCCCCCGCCGCCTCCGCCGGCCCCACGGCATGCCTCCGCGCCCCCGCCGCCTCCGCCGGGAACGGCCGCGCCCCTGACGCATCCGCCGGCGTCCGGGCCCTCGCCGTCGCCGTCCCACCCGCCATCCTTCGGACATCCGCCGGCGCTGCCGCCCTCCTTCACGCCGGCGATTCCCCCGCCGTCCGCTGCGCCGCCGCGGCCACAGGTCGTGCCTCCACCGGCGCCGCACCCGCCGTCCTTCGGGCCGCCGCGCCCGCAGCCTCCGCCGCCCGCGCTGGCGTCCGCCGCGCCGCCGCCCGTCGCGCCGCCGCATCCGCAGCAGGCCCTGCCCCCGCCGGGGCGACCGCCGTCCGTCGCGCCGCCACCGTCCGTCGCGCCGCCGCATCCGCAGCAGGCCTCGCCTCCGCCGGGGCGGCCGCCGTCCATCGCGCCACCGCCGCCCGTCGCGCCGCCGCATCCGCAGCAGGCCTCGCCTCCGCCGGTGCTACAGCCGTCCGCCGCCCCCCCGCCGCCGCATCCGCAGCACGCCCCGCCCCTGCCGTCTTTGCCCGCAACCGCGGCGCCTCCACCTGCCGCGCCGCACCCGCCGCCTGCCGCGTCGTTGTCGCCCCCGGCGCCACCGCAGGTCGTGACCTCGGCGCCGCGCGTCGAGGAACCCGGGCAAGAGGAGGACATCGCCGAGATCCTCGTGGAGGATCAGGATACGCCGCCCGAGCAGGCCCGCGCCGTAGCGGCTCCCCTCGCCCAGGGAGCGGGCGCACCGAAGCGCAAACCGCGCGAGCCCATCCTCGATCCCTGGTCCGACGATGCGGAAGCGGCCGCGCCGCCCCGACCCCCGCAGGAGACCATGACCCCGAGCGGCGACACGTACCTCGTGGCTCGCCGGTCGCCCTCCACGCCGCAGGTGGGCGATGACGATGAGGTCATCACGTCCGCAGCGCCGCTCGATCTGACGCTCAAGCGCAAGCCGATCTCGGGGCGCCCCCCCGGGCCTCCATCGCCGCCGGCGCGCCCCCGGCCCCCCACGCACCCCGGGAGCGCGCCGCCCGGACACCTCGGGTCCGCGGCCGCCGCCATTCCCGCGAAAAAGAGCGCCCTGGCCGCGAGCGGGAACGACGAGCCCGAGCCTCTGCCGATCGCAGAAGAGCCGCCGCCGGTGTCGACACCGGATGGAACCGTCGTCGTCGAGCTCTCTGACAGCGATCTCGAGACCCAGGCGCCGCCCTCATCGCCGCTCGACCGCTCGCCCCCTGCGCCGCAGCAGGACGACGGTCGGCGCGCGGCGGCTGGCCCTGGCGTGAGCAGGCCCGCCGCCGACGGGACCAAGGAGCCGGCGCGTCCGCAGCCCGAGCTCGCTCGCCCGGCTCCCACGCCCGGGGCCGAAACTCGCTCGGCTTCCACGCCTGAGGTCGACGCGGCCGATGTCGATGCATCCGATGAAGAGGTGCTCGATGACGCGGACATCGCGCTCGACGAGGAGCCTGCCGAGCCGCTGCCGCCACGCGCTGCTGCGGCCGACAGGCTGGCCCCGGCCGGCGCTCTCCGCGAGAGCGCCGGGGCGCCGCCCGAGCCGACCGCGATGGGGTTGCCCGGACCGGATGCAGGCCGACGTCTCGATCTTCTCGACGCGCCGGCCGCGCCGGCCGCAGCGCAGCAAGCGAGCGCCGCGCCCGACCCCGCGCCGGCGCTCGCGGCCCGACCCGCACCGGCGCTCGCGGACGACCTCGCCCCGCAGCCAGCGTCCGCCCCCGCCCCGGAGCTGCTGGAGACTCCCGCGGCGCACGCTGCGGCGGCCCACGACGCGGCGGCGCACGCTGCGGCGGCCCACGACGCGGCGGCGCACGCTGCGGCGGCCCACGACGCGGCGGCGCACGCTGCGGCGGCCCACGACGCGGCGGCGCACGACGCGGTGGGAGCCGAGGCCCTCACCGGCCGCGAGCTCGAGCACATCGAGGCGTTCGCCGACCTCCCCGAGGGGATGCACGACGAGCTCGCGCGCGCAGCGCACGTCGGCAATCTCGCGCCCGACGAGGAGCTCGCCGTCTACGGGGCGGCGCTGGTGCTCACCGGGAGCGCCTCCGTGTGCGCGAACATCGTCGATACGCCGGCCGAGCGCGCGGCCACCCGGACGCTCGTGCCGTCGCGCGGGACGCTCCAGGAAGGGATCCCGCTGCGCGTCGTCGCCGGCGCCGGCGGCGCGCGGGTGGCGATCTGGGACCAGACGACCATCGACAACGCGCTCCGCACCTGCCCCTGGGTGGTCGACGAGCTGCGCGGCGTCGCCGACCGGCTCCAGGCCCTCGCTGGAGCCACGATGGGGCCGCTCGGCGAACTCGAGGAGCCGCTGCTCCGCCGCGTCCTCGGCCGCCTGCGCCTCCGCGTCCTGGAGCCCGGCGAGCAGCTCATCCACGCCGGCAATCCCATGCCCGGGCTCGTGATCATCGGGGCCGGCGCGCTGGATCTGATCGAGGAGCGATCGCGGCAGAGCGCCGGCGCCGCCAGGCCCGGAGAGCTCCTGTTCGCCTCCGAGCTGCTCGCGGGTCAGCCGGCGCCGTCCATTGCGCGCGCGGCCACCGGCGGCGCGCTCGTGCTCGTCGCCGACCACCCCACGCTGCGCGAGCTGTTCGAGAGCACGCCGGAGATGCTCTCCATCCTCGCCCAGGCCGTCTCGATGCACGCCTAGCGCGGCGAGCGCGGCGAGCGCCGCGGCCCGACGCCCCGCTGGCCCTCGGGCGCGCCGCGCCGTCCTCGTCCCGTGGGAGCGCCGCCGCCCCACCGCCGGCCGCTCACCGGCCCGCGACCGGACGCCGCGGCCGCGCGGCCTCCTGCTCCAGCTCGACGGGCGCCGCGGGCTCCTCGTCCTCCGCGAGCTGCCAGACCAGCTCGCTGTTGCCCTGCGCCCCCGCGAAGCGGAGCCCGAACCACTTCGCGCTCGGCGAGATCGTCTGCCTCCCGTCCGCCGTCGTGCGCGGGAAGCGGATGCGGAACGCCTGCCGCCACACCGTGTTGTACGGGAAGTACGTCCGCTCGAGCGCGTTCGGCTTCGTGATCGCGATGATCTCCTCGGGCGCCGTCTCGTTGCCGGTGTCGTCGATCAGCCGGACGATCCACGCGCTGTTCGGCGCCGTGAGATCGTTGTACTTGCGCACGCCCCCGAAGATCGCGACGAAGAACTGGTGCCGCTGGTGCGTCTCCTCGAGCGTCTTCTCGAGGAGCTTCTGCCGCTGATCGATCGTGAGGCGGTAGTCCTGCGCGTAGCGGACCACGTACGCCCAGCGGAAATCCCACGACTCGAAGGTGGCGGTGGCCGTGAGGAAGTTGTCGAGCTCCGAGAGCGCGAACAGGTGCTCCGTGCGCGTCCAGGCGCGCAGCACGTTCTCGTAGTCCGTGGCCACGTACTCGCGTGGCCCCTCGCTCAGGCTCACGAGCTGGGTCGCGCAGCCGGTCGATCCGAGCAACGCCATGAGAGCCACGAGAGCCGCGCGAGCCGCGCGAGCCGCGGTGACCAGAGCGCGCCGGCTCCATGCCGCATTGACCACGCGCCCAGGGTACCCAGCCGCCGCGCCGGATGCACGCGCTCGAGCGGGGGTGCGAGCTCACCTCGCCCGCCCTGCCCCGGCGCGCGCGCTACCGGGGCGCCCTGGGCGCCTTCGTCGGGAAGGAGAACCCGACGTTGATGCGCGCGGCGTAGTACGAGTCGACGTCGCCGCGCAGCGGCGTCGCGAGCGGCAAGAGCACGCTCAGCGCCGGCTGCACGTTGGCCAGGATGAAGCGGATGCTCGGCGAGATCGCGAACGTCGCGCGCTTGTTGTCCCGCAGTCCCTCGGTCAGCGGGTAGACCTCCCAGAGCTCCAGCCCCAGCCCGACCGGCCTCGAGAGCCGGTAGCCGAGGTAGAACGCGACGTGCGCCGTGATGTCGGTGCGGCGCTCTCCGGGCCGGAGGCCGCGCACGACCAGCGACCAGTCGAGGCCTTGCCGGAGCTGGAAGATGAACGGCCCGGTGATGTGCCGCATGTCGAACCAGGGCCGGAACGTGAGCGTGAGATCCCGGAAGCGGGTCTCGTCCCACGGCCGCACCACGCGCGCCGTGCGCAGCACCTCGTCCTCGGCGGGCGAGACGTCGCGCGGGACCGGCAGCACGACGCCGAAGCCTCCGCCCGAGGAGAGCCCGCGCACGCTCGACCAGACGCCGCGCCCGTAGAGCTCGGGGCTCCCGAGCAGCACCGACCCCTCGACCCCCGGGACGCTCGCGGCGGCGAGGTCGTGCGCCGCGCCGACGAACCACTTGCGGGGCACGAGCGGCACCTCGAGGTCGCCGTGCGCGTACCAGGCGAGGGCGCTCCTGCCCCCCGCGCGGCTCGCCGACTCGGGCTCGATGACGGCCGCCGTGTACTCGAAGGTGAAGGTCGGATCGCGCCGCGTGAGCCCGGGGAGCGTCGGGGGCGCGGGGACGTCGAAGACGGCCGCCGCCTCCTCCTCGTCGGCCCACGATCCCGGGCCCGGCGGCGCGGCCAGCGCGGCGCCCGGCCGCGCGGCCAGCGGGAGCAGCGAGAGCCAGGCCGCCGCCCGGGCGAGGCGCCCGGCCGACGCCAGAACCCGCGCGGGCGGCCGCGATGCCACGCCGGGGGGAGCTACTTCGACCCGAGGCCGAAATCGTTGGCCGTGACGTAGATCATCAGCCCGATGAGCATGAACACGCCGACCAGGTGGATGTGCGCCTCGATGCGGGCGTTGGGCCGGCGCCGCGTGGCGGCCTCGTAGAAGAGGAACATCAGGCGGCCGCCGTCGAGCGCCGGGAACGGGATCAGGTTGAAGGCGCCGAGGTACGCCGAGAGCAGGCCCAAAAACTCGAGCCCCTCGGCCCACCCGCGCTTGGCCGCGTGCGCGGTCTCCTCGATCATCCGCTTCGGGCCGCCGAGCTCACCGTCGACCTTGCCCGTGATGTACTGGCCGAGCCCCACGACCAGGCTCTTCACGACCTTCGGCGGCTTGGTCACCGCGATCACCGCGGCCTCCTTCATGGTCACCGGCGCCGAGTGGACCGGGCCGATGGCCATCACGCCGATCTTGCCGGAGCCGTTCTCGTTCGCGGGCGTGACCGTGGTCTGGATCCGCTCGTCGCCGCGCTCGACGACGAGATCGAGCGGCCGGCCCGGGTTGCGGGAGATGATCTCGGCCATCTTCTCCCACTCCTTCACCGGCGTCCCGTCGATCTCGACGATGCGGTCGCCGTCCTTCAGGTTGGCGGCCGCCGCCGGCATCCCGGCGACCACGCCGACCTCGGTCAGGCGGTAGGGCTTGCCGCCCACCATCAGGCTCGCGAAGAAGAGCACCGAGGCGAACAGGTAGTTGGCCAGCGGACCGGCGAAGATCGCCGCGATCCGGCCCATCAGGCTCGCGTTCGCGTAGCTGCCCTTGTCCTCGGGATCGACCTCCTCGAGCGGGTTCATCCCCGCGATCTGCACGTACGCGAGGAAGGGGATCATCGCGACCTGGAACACGGTGGGGCCGTGCTTCACCGGGTCGTGACGCCAGAGCCGCACGCGGATCTTGTCCGCGGCGGTCGTGAACCAGAAGTACCCGTCCTTCGGGACGACCTTGAAGAAGGTGGGGCCGAAGCCGATCGAGAACTTCAGGACGCGCATGCCGTAGGCGCGCGCGGCGAGATAGTGCCCGCCCTCGTGGACCACCATCAGCAGGGCAAGACCGAGGATGCCTACCAGATACCAGCCGACCATCTCCGGCTAGTCTAACCAGGGCGGGGCCCATCCGCACGCGCGCGCTGTCCGCCCCGCACGCTCGCCTCGCGCATCCCCCCGGCGAATCGCGCCGCCGACGGCAGAGGCCGCGCGCCGTCTCCCCGGCGCGGCTCGGAAGCAGGGCCGCGGCGCGAGCTGGAGCGGCGCGAGCTGGAGAGAGGGGGGGCTACGAGGCGCGGCGGAGAGCCCGCAAGGAGCGGATCAGCCGACGAAGAACGACACCCCGAAGCTGACGAACGGGTAGCCGATGCGCATCGTCAGCGAGATGTCGTCGTTGAAGTGGTACCGGCCGCCGATCATACCGATGACGTCGAACCAGGCATCCCGGTAGAAGCCGTCGGACCGGATGGCGACGCCGAGGTCGGCGAACGCGCTCCACTGATCGGTGAAGAAGAAGTTCCACTGCATGGTGACCGGACTCCACAGGGTGAAGTCGTCATAGCAATACCTGCAGTTCGTGAGATCCAGGCCGAACGAGATGCCGACCGTGTTGTTGAGCCTGGGGATGAAAGCCGGATCCGCGAGCTCGATCGTCGCCCGGAAGCCGACGCCGAACTCCGGGTCCCCGAAGTCCCGGTACCTGCGGTAGTTGCGCAGGCCGTAGTCGCGCCGCCAGAACACGAAATTGCCGTGCGGCTCGAGCTCGGCGAAGTAGTCGGGGTGGTCGTTCGGATTCTTGATGTTCGCCTGCGCCTCGGGCGCGAGCGCAAGGAGGGTGGCGCCGGCGAGGGCAACACTCACGAGCGAGGGGAGCGCTTTCATGAGCTCTTCGTATCAAAGGAACGGCAGCGAAGGAAGCGAACGGCCACCCCGACGGCCCCTCGCCACCACGACCACCGCTGGACGGCGATGTCGCACCTGATCCGGAGCGCTGCGCCGGGACCGCGCTGCGCCGGGACCGCGCTGCGCCGGGACCGCGCTGCGCCGGGACCGCGCTGCGCCGGGACCGCGCTGCGCCGGGACCGCGCGTCAACCAGGCGAGCGCGCTCGCCTGGCTGACGCGCGGGAGCTCGCCGCACGGCGCGCTCGCCTGGCTGACGCGCGCGCTTCGAGGTAAACAGGGGCCTGCCGCCGCATGAGCCCGCGCGCCGCGGAGGGGCGGCCCTCGCCGGAGCATCCAGATGAGAGGACCGACAAGCGCCACGGAACGGACCCGCACGTACTCGCGCCTCGGCTGCGTGCTCATCGCGCTCGGCGCGCTCGCCTGCGGACCGACGGTCCATGTCGCCGGGCCGCCGGCCGAGGAGGCGGCGCAGCCGCCGGGGCCGCAGAAGACGCCGCCGGCCCCGCCCACGCCGCCGGAGGCGCCGGCTCCAGCGGCCGGCGTCGAGCCGTTCGTGAAGACGCTGGACTCGGACGAGTGGGTGAGCAAGACGCTGAAGCTCCAGCGGCGCTACGAGCGCGTCCTCGTCGTCGGCGCGCCGGCCCCCGCCACGATCCGGGTCGGCGCGCTCGATCTGAACGCGCGCGGCGCCGCGGCCGAGCTGCAGGAGGTCCCCGTCACGCGCGCGTTCGCGACGCTCCAGGAGGCCGCGGACGCGGCCCGGGGCGGAGACCTCGTCGCGGTGTTGCCCGGGACATACGCGGGATTCTCGCTCGATGACGAGCCGAGCGCCGGCCAGGAGCGGTTCCTTCATTTCAAGGCGATGGGGCGCCCCGGCGAGGTCGTGATCAACCGGCCGTGCGCCGCCGACCCGCGCTGGATGATCTATCTCAGGGCCGCGCACCACGTGGTGGTCGAGGGCTTCAACATCGCCGGGAGCAGCGCGCCGGGCGCGCAGAGCGCCCAGAGCGCGGGCGGACGGGGCGCGGGGATCATGGTCGACGGGGCGTTCGCCGAGACGGGCAAGCTCGCGCACCACATCGCGCTGGTCGGCAACTTCTCTCATCACCACCGGACCTGGGGGTTCCACTCCACCGACAGCCACTCCGTCCTCCTGCAGGACAACCTGTTCGCCTTCTCGGCGCGCGAGCATGGCGCGTACGCCTCGGACGGCTCGGACAACTATGTGGTGAGGCGCAACGTGTTCTTCGGCAACAACGCAGGAGGGTTCCAGGCGAACCTGGATCCGGAGGCGTCGCTCGAGGAGGTGTTGCGGCATCCGGCCTTCCGGGGCTATCCGCCGATGGAGCCGACGCGCGCCTGGGCTGCGGGGTTGATGAAGCTCGCCACGGAGCGGTTCGGCGAGCACGGGTTTCCCGACGGCCGGGGCGTCAATTACATCATCGAACAGAACGTGATGAACGGTAACGGGCGCGCCGGCGGCGGGGCGATCAACCTGGCCGGGCTGTCGGACTCGCTGATTCAGAACAACCTCGTCTACGGGAACTTCGCCCACGGCATCGCGCAGTGGGACAACGCGAACCCGTTCGACCGGGCCTACGTGGAGCCGGGCCCTCGCTCGCCGGAGCAGGTGAGCGGCCCTGACGCGCTGCCCCTCTGGGGGTGCCGCAACAACCTGATCCGCAACAACACCGTGATCATGAGCAACGGCGGCCGGGCCGCGCTCCAGTGCGGCAACGGGAGCTGGGGTTGCCGGCTGCGGAACAACATCCTGATCAACGACGCCTCGGCGTCGATCGAGGTGCTGAACACGAGCATCTACCGGTTCGACGCGGGCAACAACGTGGTAACCCAGGTGAGCTACGGCGGGATGCCGGCGGCGCTGAAGCGCCTGGCGGCGGCGCTGCCGGAGACGCGGGCCATCACGGGGATCACGCGCGCGCGGTTCGCGGCGGAGGTGGTGCGCGCGAGCGAGGAGCCGTGGGTGGTCCTGGAGGGGAGCTGGTGGAAGCTCAACCCGAACCGCCCGGATTTCCGGCCCAAGCCGTCGTCGAAGATGCTGCTCGGACAGGGCGACGCGCGCGAGATGCCGGCGCGGGATCTGCTCGGGAACAAGCGCAACGGCGCGGAGCTCGGGGCGCTGTCGCCGGGGGGCTGAGGGAGGCTGCCGAGGCTGCTGCGACGGCTGCGGGGGACCCTCAGGGCGGTTGCAGGCTTGTTGAGGCTGCTGCGGGCTGCTGAGCCGTTGCGGACTGCCGCGGGTTGCTGAGCCGTTGCGGGCTGCTGCGGGCTGCTGAGCCGTTGCGGGCTGCTGCGGGCTGCTGAGCCGTTGCGGGCTGCTGCGGGCTGCTGAGCTGCTGCGGGTTGCTGAGCTGTTGCGGGCTGCTGAGGCTGCCACAGAAGTTGCTGGGGCTGCTGCGGTCGAGGAATCCAGCCAAGTCGAACTATGCCGAGGACGTGCGGGGCAGGGGCAGACCGGGCGTGGCCGGGTCCGCGAGACGGATCCGGAAGGCGCCGCCCCCGGACCCTGGAAGGAAGAGACCGCGAAGACGCTCACAGTGAAACATGTGCATGCGGGCGAAAAATCTTGCCGGGGGTCCGAAGTAGACGAACGATCGCACCGTGTTGGGCGCAATTCCGTGGAACCTCCGCGGCGTGCCCAAGGAGATTGGCGATGCGTAGAAGAACTTCTTCTTTGGTTATCATGGTTTGTATCGCGGCAAGCGCGGCGCTCGCGGCGTGCTCGGGCGACAGCTCGGAGAACCCCGGTGGAGACGGCGGGAGCGGGGGGACGACGACGAGGACGACCACGAGCGGAACCGGCGGCGAGGACGGCGCCAACGAAGGCGGCGCTGACGGCGAGGGCGGCGCCAACGAAGGCGGCGCTGACGGCGAGGGCGGCGCCAACGAGGGCGGCGCGAGCGGCGAGGGCGGCGCCAACGAAGGCGGCGCGAGCGGCGAGGGCGGCGCCAACGAGGGCGGCGCGAGCGGCGAGGGCGGGAGTGACAGCGGGAACGTGTGCGATGAGGCGTGCGCGCGCGCAGTTGAATGTGGCGCGGACCTTTGCAAGGACATGCCCTTGGACTGCGGGAGCCCGCAGAACGAGTGCATTGCCCAGTGCGTCGTCGATGCCGGGGAGTGCTCCGACCTCAGCACTGACAACCAGGAATTCATCGAGTGCGCCGTCGCATGCGCGGGCGAGGAACAAGCAGACGGCGCCGCGTGCGGCGAATGCGCTACTCAGGGCGGCTGTCTGGACAGCTGCCTTGATAATGATCCAGTGTGCCAAGCGTGGGCGGCTTGCGCGTTCCTGTGCTTCGCGAACGATCCGCAGCCTTCATGCTTCGATGCGTGCGACGCGGCCTCCCCTGGCGCCGCGCAGAAGTATGGCGATGTGTATTCCTGCGCCTGCACGAGCTGCAGTGAGAGCTGCGCGGCTGTCGCGAATCCCTGCGACTAGATAGCCGGCGCCAGATCGGGGCGGCTATGCCGGGCTGAACGGCCTCATCGCCTGCGCCGTGGCGCCACGCCGGCCCCACGGCGCGCGCGCCACAAGAGCCTCGGCGCGCACGCAGGATCGCCTCCAGGCCAGCCCGGTCCATCCTCTCCCCCTTGAGCGACGCTCCGCGATGCGATGGAGCGACGGCAGCGCCCATCCAGGAGGGCGCGGCTTCGCTCGTACGCAACCAGCAAGGCTGCGCGCGCCGCGACATCGATCGCGCGGGCAGGCCCCTCGCTGGAGTTGCACTTGCCCCTGCGCTCGCCCGCATCACGGAACAAACTTCGCCACGAACCCATCACTCTCCCCGTCCGGAACCATCGCTCCAGCACCAAAGTCCGCCATGCCGTTCGCCCTCCCGACGACGAACAACCCATGAGCATCGGAATGCGCAAGAGCGACAGCACCGCGATTCCCCACATGACCAAACGCTCTGGCCCACAACAGGTCTCCCCGTTCGCCCATCTTCACGAGAAGCAAATCATCCGCAGAGATCGGATGAACCGTCTCACCATCCAGCTCCACATCACCAATCAATCCCCCCACAATCAACGACTCACCACGGGCATCGACCGACAGCCCCCCGAGAAGCACATCATCCATATCGAACGTCCGATGCCACCTGTAGATATTCGACGTAGTATACCTGGACACCACATGCGTGACCTTGCCGACAGTAATCTCCCCGCCACCGAGATCGAATGTGCCATTAAACACACCCACAACAACCGGCCCACCGAATCGGTCCACTGCTACAGAATCGAATCTATCCCCATGGACTCCGCCAGACGACCTCACCCAACTCACAAGACCAAGATTCGTCAGCTTAGCAACAAACGCATCCGCATTCCCGGCTGACTGGAGCGAAGCGTCACCAAACCGCAGCTCCCCCCAAAAGCTACCAACAACAACAACGTTATCAGCAGCATCAACAGCAACATCGGCCACATACTGCACGTCATCGCCACCAAAGACAGTCACCCAGCCTTCACGGCCATCGATCCCTCCGTCGGAAGACCGGATTTTGGCAACAAAAGCATCGGGAAGCCCTGTCTCGTTCGAGACAGCATGAGTCTCATCGAACCGGATCTCTCCACAGTAGATACCCGCGACCACCACGCTCCCGTCCGACACAATGGCCATGGATCCTACACTACTCGGCACAATTCCACACATGGAGCCACCCAGCGCCCTGCGCCATGACAGGGCTCCACTCGACTCATATCTCTGAAGCACCACTTCGCTATGATCCAGCCTCGTATCAAATTCAACAACCGCGACAATCGCCTCTCCCTCGGGACTGACCGCAATCGCGTAGGCAGTGTCGTGATATATTCCCCCCAGCTGCCGGCTCCAGAGATACTCCCCAGACGGGGAGAACTTGACCAGGAAGGCGTCATTCTCCCCGGAAGCAATGAGCACATCCTCTCCCAGAGGGATCGCCCCCTCGAACGTGCCGACCACGTAGACATTGCCCATCGCGTCCACCGCGACGTCGTTCACCGCCTCGCCTTCCGCTCCTCCGATGAGCGTCGCCCACGCGACGCAGTCCTTCCCGTCGCAGTCCTCGTCCTCCGTGCTCGCGCACGTCTCCGCCGCCGGCGTCACCTCGCCCGAGCACACCTCGTAGCCGGAGCCATCCTGCTTGCACGCTTGCGTCCCCGCCTGGCAGATCCCGACGCCCTCCGTCCCGGGAGCTCCGGAGTAGCACTCGACTTCACTCTCCGGCTCGCACGTGCCCCCTCCGCCCGTCCCCGCCGATGTCGCGCCGCCAGAGGTCGCGCTGCCAGCCGGCGCGGCGTCCTCGAAGTCGTCGAGGCCGAGCACCAGTCCGCAACCGGATACCGCCAGGACGCCCACCCCCACGATGCACCGAAGCGACACACGTATCTTCATGCGCGCCATCGTAGAGCGAGCGGCCCAGGGAGTCAGCCCGCGCCCCTGGGTCCACCGCGCTGCGCCAGGACACCGCCCTCGCGAGGGGACACCGCCCTCGCGACGGCACACCCCCGTCGCGACGGGACGCCGCCTCAGGCCTCAGGCCACGCCCGCCGCTGGCGCGCCGGCGCGCGCGCCGTCCCGCGCCGGCGCGCCCTGCGCGCGCACGATCGCCTCCAGATCGCTCCGGTCCAGCGTCTCCCGCTCGAGCAGCCGCTCCGCGATGCGATGGAGCACCGGCAGCCGCTCCTTCAGCACGGCGCGGCTCCGCTCGTACGCCGCCGTGACGGTCGCCCGCACCTCCGCGTCGATCGCGCGGGCCGTCTCCTCGCTGAAATTGCGCTCCTCCCCGAGGCTCACCGGGCTGTCCAGGAACCGCGCCCCCGCCGGGCGGCCGAACGTGAGCGGACCGAGCGCGTCGCTCATCCCGAAACGACACACCATCTGCCGCGCCGTCTCCGTCGCGCGCTCCAGATCGTTCTGCGCGCCCGTCGAGATGTCCTTGCAGCAGAGCTCCTCGGCGATGCGGCCGCCCAGCATCACGCAGAGCCGATCCCGCAGCTCGCCCCGCGTCATCAGGTACCGGTCCTCGGTCGGGAGCTGGAGCGTCGCGCCGAGCGCGCCGATCGAGCGCGGGATGATCGTGACCCGATGCACCGGATCGGCGTGCTCCACCGAGAGCGCCACGAGCGCATGGCCCGCCTCGTGGAACGCCACCCGGCGCTTCTCCTCCTCGTTCATCGCGCGGCTGCGCTTCTTCAGGCCGAGCTGGATCCGATCGATGGCCTCCTCGAAGTCCCGCAGCTCGACCAGCGCCGAGCCCCGGCGGGCCGCCGCCAGCGCGGCCTCGTTGACCGCGTTCGCGAGATCGGCGCCCACCATCCCGGAGGTGCGCTGCGCCACGACCCCCAGATCGACGCCCTCCGCCAGCTTGAGGCGGCGCACGTGGACGCGCAGGATGTCCTCGCGCCCCTTCAGGTCGGGCCGGTCGACGAGCACCTGCCGGTCGAAGCGCCCCGCCCGGAGCAGCGCCGGGTCGAGGACCTCCGGGCGGTTCGTCGCGGCCATCAGGATGACCCCGCCCGTCGGATCGAAGCCGTCCATCTCGACGAGCAGCTGGTTGAGCGTCTGCTCGCGCTCGTCGTGCGTCGCCAGCGCGGCCACGCCCCCGCGCGACTTCCCGATCGCGTCGAGCTCGTCGATGAAGACGATGCAGGGGGCGCGCTCCTTGGCCTGCACGAAGAGATCGCGCATGCGGGCCGCGCCCACGCCGACGAACATCTCCACGAACTCCGATCCGGAGAGCGAGAAGAACGGCACGCCGGCCTCCCCCGCGACGGCCTTGGCGAGCAGGGTCTTGCCCGTGCCCGGCGGCCCCACGAGCAAGACCCCCTTCGGGATGCGCGCGCCGAGGGCCCGGTACTTCTCGGGGCTCTTCAGGAAATCGACGATCTCGACGAGCTCGGCCTCGGCCTCGTCCACCCCGGCCACGTCGTCGAAGCGCACCCGCTCTTCCTGGTTGACGTCGTAAATCTTCGCGCGGTTCTTGCCGATGGCCATCGGCCCGGCGCCCCGGCCGAGCCTGCGATACCCCATGTAATAGATGCCCGCGATGAGCGCGAGGGGCAGCGCCCAGCTCAGGAGCAGCTGCTCCCAGAACGAGACCACCTCGATCTTCCCCGAGAACTTCACGCCCTTCGCGACCAGCTGCTCGAACAGGTGCGTCTCGTCGATGCCCGGCAGCCGGGTGGTCTCCACGAGCGAGCGCGCGTCAGGGCGCGCGTCCCCTTCCCCGCCCGGCTTGAGCGCCGCGACGAGCTCGTTCTGGCGGATCTCGACCTCGTCGAAGCGCCCTTCCTGGAGCATCGACAGGAACTCGCTGTAGGGCACGACCCGAGGCTCGAAGCGCCGCGCGACCGTGGCCTGAAAGAGCCACAGGAGGGCGAGCGCGACAATCAGATAGATCCCAGAGAACATCGCCCGTCGCTTCTTCACTGGATCCATGATGGCCGCTCCGATCACGAGACGTGGACGTACTGACGGATCGATAGGCATCTTCCCGCCGCGGGCAAGCGAGCGCACGCGAGAAGGCTGGGGGGTTGACGTCCTGTCTCGATGTCGCGCTTCGATGTCGCGCGCCGGGACCATGGGATCTCCGTGAGCCCGGGGCCCGCTGGAGCGCAGGCCCCGCGAGCGATGAACCGGGACGGGCTCGAGCGACAGCGTGGCGGGGCGACGGGGTCGAAGCGCGCCGCGATAGACCGCGGTCCGTGCGCCGGGCACGTGTACACTTCCGCCCGTGCCGATCGAGCCGACCCGCGATGCCCTCCGGGCTTCCCTGTCGAACCGCTCCCCGAGCCCCCGGCGCCGCAGATCGGGCCCCGCGCATCCAGGCTGGCTCCTTGCCCTGCTGTGGCTCACGGCGTGCCCCGGGCCCAGCGATGGCGGCGGCCCCGCGCCGAAGGCGGACGCGCCCGTCGAGCTCCATGCAGCCCAGATGGCGGCGGCTGCCCCGCCCCCCGCGCACGCCCCGCAGGCCCCTGCGGTCGCCGGGAGCGCGGACGCCGGGGCGGCGCTCCGCGGCGGTCCAAGCGGCGCGCCGGCGGCCGTCGCGGCCAGCGCCGGCGCCGCCCCGACGGGGACGCCGTCGCTCGGAGCGGCCAGCACCGGGGTGCCCGCCCTCCCCGCGCAGGGGCTCGGCTCGTGTCCCGCCGACATGGTCCTCGTCGGCAACTTCTGCATCGATCGCTACGAGGCGCACCTCGTCACCGGCGACGGCGGCGAGCTCGCCGTCCACCCGTACTTCCAGCGGCCTGAGCCGGGGGTCCGCTACCTCGCCCGGAGCGCGGCCGGCGTCTTCCCGCAGGCGTACATCAGCCGCGTCGAGGCCGAGGCCGCGTGCGTCGCCGCCGGCAAGCGCCTCTGCTCGCGGCGGGAGTGGCAGCGCGCCTGCCGCGGCGACGGCGTCCACCGCTACCCCTATGGCCCCCGCGGCGAGCGCGGACGGTGCAACACCGGCAAGCCGCACCTTTTGCGCGAGGTCTTCGGCGACCACCCGCCGGGCGGGTGGAGCTACGAGCGGCACTTCAACAGCCCCGACCTCGACCAGAGACCCGGCTTCCTGGCCAGGAGCGGCGACCACGCCGGCTGCGCGAGCGAGCTCGGCGTCCACGACATGGTCGGGAACCTGCACGAGTGGGTCAGCGACAGGGTCGATCGCGCGCTCGTGCAGCGCATGGAGCTCGAGAACGTCACCCGCCGCGATCAGCCCTGGCACGACGGCGGCGGCGTGTTCATGGGCGGCTTCTTCAGCACCACCAGCGAGCTCGGCGCGGGCTGCTACTTCACCACGATCGCCCACGAGCCGACGTATCACGACTACTCCACCGGCTTCCGCTGCTGCGCCAGCCCCGCCGGCCGCTGACATCCCCTCTCCCGCGAGGGCAATCCCGCGCCGGCGAACCTCCAGTAAGGTGCCGCCCTGTCGCCGTCGCGACGGTCCGCATCGCTGGTCCTGAGCAGCGCGCTCGCGCTGGGGTCCGTGCCGGCGTCGGCGCGGCCTGGGCCCGCCCCGCCCTCTCCGATCCCCGCTGCCCCGGCCGCCTCGGCGGCGGACGCCAGCGCGCGCGAGGCCCTCCAGCGCGGCCACGCGGCGCGCCGTGCCGGTCGCCTGGCCGAAGCCGCCGCCGCGTACCGTGGCGCGCTGGAGGCAGGCCGCGGCCAGGCGCTCCCCCGCGCGCGGCGCGCCGAGCTGGCCGGGGAGCTCGGCGTGTGCGAGCTCGCGCTCGGCGCGCATCGGAGTGCAAGCACCAGGAAGCCCTCATCGCGCGACGCGACGGCCTGGGCGCGGCGGCCGCCGCGCTCCTCATCGCGCTCGGCGCGCTCGCCGTGTCGTCGTACGGGTGGGCCCCGGCGACACCGTCGCGCGCCACGATCGGCTTCTCGCCGATGGCTGCACGCGCGGACGGGTTTTCCCCCGGCGTGACCCTCGAGACGGTGTGGTAGGGTCTTCCGGTGACCTGGGGCACGTGAGGAGGGCACGCTGCCGTGCGCCGTCGTGCGCTCGACGCCGCCGTGGCAGGGATCGTCGGGTGCGGCAGCGCGGCCACCGTGTGCGGGTGCTATCCGTACGATTGCGCCGAGCACGTCGCGTGCAGCAATCCCTCCACGCCGGAACCGGTGCCCGAGGACGCGGTCGGGCCCGACGCGCCCGACACGCCGGCAGATCCCGGGGGCGTCCCGTGCGGCGGCGATCCCGACGGCACCGCGCCCGGCGACGGCTGCGGGATCTTCGCGAGCAGCAGCCTGGGCGACGACGCGAACCCGGGCACGCGCGCGTTGCCGGTGCGCACGATGCGCCGGGCGATCGAGCGCGCGCGCCGGGGCGCGCGGCGCATCCATGCCTGCGCGGAGATCTTCCCCGAGGCCGTCGAGGTCCCGGCCGGAACGCAGATCCGGGGAGGCTTCGACTGCGCGCGCGGCTGGGTCCTCGCCGGCGATCGCGCGAGGACGGTGCTCGCACCGGGGCCCACCCGTACGACGATACGGCGCTCGCGACGGCGAACGGCGGTGACGGCGGGCGGGGCGGCGTGGGTCAGATCGGCGGAGAAGGGGGCAGCCGAGGCACCGGGGGCGCGGCAAGGGACGGCTCGCTGCGGGGCTGCGACGGCGGCCGCGGCGGCCAGGGCGGCAACGGGGGTCACGGCGGCGGTGGGCTGGGTGGCCCCTCCATCGGGGTCGCCTATTTGCTGGATCCCCCAAGGATCGTCGGGACGCTCGCGCTGAGCATCGGTGAGCCCGGCAAGGGCGGCGCGGGTGGACGCGCGGGCTCCACTGATCTGGCGGGCGAGGACGGCACATCCGCCGAGCTGCTCGGATTTCTCGAGTGAGCGCCTCGTTGCTCGGCGCCTCGTCGAGGAGGGGCTCGAAGCGCTCGGGGGCCCAGGGGACCTCGCGGCGGCGATGGGCTCGGCCCCGGTAGTGCGACACGTGGTGCGTCGCGATGCGGAGGAGCCAGCCACGCATCGTGCCGAGCGCTGGATTGAACCGATTCAGCGAGAGATAGGCGCCGTGGAGCACGTCCTGCATCACGTCCTCCAGATCCTGCCGCTTCACGCCGAGGCGCAGCACGTACGTGGCGAGCATCTCGCGATGGGTCTGCCAGATTGTCTCGAAGAGCGCTTCGTCGGATTCCAAGACCATCTCACCCGGGCGCGCGCGAGACCTCTGCGCGACGTCGCGTCACCGCGCCTCGCGGCCCTCACTTCAGAAATTGCGAGCAGGCGCCGCGGACCGTCACGGAATCGACGCGCTCCCCTCCCCTCGGCTCGGCGTTGACAGGCGGGAGAAGGCTCCCTGTAAGATGTCCGATCGACAATCTGCCGCGGGGCGTTTGCTTGCAAAGAACGTGTCCCTGCCAGGCGAACGGCGCTCGCGGCCGCAAGGGAGGAATCGTGGCAAGACCGAGAGGAAAGAAGTCGGCGCCGGCGAGGCCGAGCGCTCCCAAGGAAGCTGCCGAGGCGTTCGCGCGGATCGAGCCCGAGCTCGAGCGCGTCGAGAAGGTCGTTCCCATCAACGTCGATATCCCGCGCGCGGTCGCCGTGGCGGTGGGCGCCGTTCCGCACCTCATGGCGCTGCGCCCGCGCTTCGTGGACGAGCTGCCCAGGTTCCCGATCGAGGCGCTGGACAAGCTGATGAACTACGCGCTCGGCGCCTGGTACGCGCACCTCCTGGCGCTGCCGGCCGGTCCCGGTCAGGACGGGCTCAAGCCGCTCCTCGACGAGGCGTCCGCGCTGCGCGCCGACCTGCTCGTGGCGGCGGAGGCGCTCGCGCACAAGGGCTTCGTCGACGCGGGCAGGGTCGCGGAGATCCGGAGCGGCAACGGCCACCTCGACACGGCCAACGATCTGGTCGCGCTGGCCGCGCTGTTCGGCGAGGCGTGGGACGCCGTGAAGAACAAGACGACGGTGGAGTGGACGGAGGTCGAGCGCGCCTCGAAGCTCGGGCCGGAGCTGCTCGTGGCCCTCGGCGCCCGCAATCAGCCGGGGCTCCCGGCGCCCAGGACCGCCGACCCGGCGGACCGACGCGCCCGGGCGTTCACGCTGCTCGTGCGGGCCTATGACCAGTGCCGCCGCGGGGTCACGTACCTGCGCTGGGCCGAGGGCGACCACGATGCGATCGCGCCGTCCCTGTTCGCAAGTCGCGGCGGCGCGCGGCGCGCGGCGCGGGCGAAGGACGAGGAGACCGACGAGGGGGCGGAGGCAGAGCAGGCGGGAGGTGGCGGGGTGGACCTGGAAGGCGGCGAGATCCCCGTGGAGTAGCGTGGGGCAGAGGTCTGCGGCGGGGTCGAGGCGAGGGTCGGCCTCGAGGCCGGACCAGCCCCTGTGGCGGGAGCGGTCAGGAAGACCGTTCCCGTCGGCCTCGCCGCTCCCCGGATCCGAGTGCCGCGCACACAGCCTCTGCGCCGACCGGTCGAATCCCACGGAAAGAACGCCTTTGGAGCTGCCCGAGCACCCCGCCCGCGACGACGCGACCCCGGCGGAGCGGTAGGACCGCCGCTTCGCTGTCGGGATCGTTGTCCAGAGGGCGGTCCGACCGCCCCGCCGCTAGCGAGATCGATGCCGGAAGGGCGGTCCGACCGCCTCCCGGGCGGCGAGTTCGATGCCGGAAGGGCGGTCCGACCGCCTCCCGGGCGGCGAGTTCGATGCCGGAAGGGCGGTCCGACCGTCCCGCTGCTGTCGAGATCGACGCTGGACGGGCGGTCCGACCGCCTCCCGGTTGGCGAGTTCGATGCCGGAAGGGCGGTCCGACCGCCTTCCCGGGTGGCGCGACCGGTGCCTGGTATGCCCGACGCGTCCGCGCAACGGAGAGCGAAGACCGCCAACCAGCCGATTCGCAGCGCGATCCTCCCCAAACACCAGTCTTGAGGACTCAAGGGCGCCACGAGCGCACTCGTGCTCTGCTCGCGTGGCGCTCTCCCCCATGTCTCCTCCATGCGGCGCAGCATCGTGATGGCTCGACCCGGGCCGACCGTGGCATGCTCAACCCATGGGCGACGACCAGCACAGGCAGGACGGCGGCCAGCAGGCGGACGCCTCGCCACCGCCGCAGCATGCCGATGCGTCGAGCGTGGATCCGGTGGACCGGCCTGATCCGATCATCGAGCTCTACAAGAAGCACGTCGACCGCAGCCTGCTCCGGGAGAACCTGAAGCTGACGCCCGAGCAGCGCCTGCTGAAGATGATGGACCTCCAGCGCTTCGCGGCCGAGCTCCAGCGCGCTGGCCGCGCAGCAAAGAAGCGCCCGTGACCGACCTGCGCCGGCTCATCGAGGTGCTCGTCGAGGGCGGCGTCGAGCTGATCCTCGTCGGAGGCGCCGCGGCGGTCGCCCACGGGGCGTCACGGCTGACGCAGGACGTCGACGTCGTGTACGCGCGGACCGGCGAGAACCTGCGGCGCCTCGTGGCTGCCCTGGCGCCGTACCGTCCGTACCCGCGCGGTGCCCCGCCCGGCCTGCCCTTCCTGTGGGACGAGATCTCGCTGAAGAATGGGCTCAACTTCACGCTCACCACGGAGCTCGGTGACGTGGATCTGCTCGGGGAGGTGGCGGGCGGCGGCGACTACCAGGACCTGCTGCCCCATGCGGTACCGCTCGTGGTCTTCGGCCGCGAGATCCAGTGCGTGGGGCTGCGAAAGCTCATCGCGCTGAAGCGCGCCGCCGGGCGGCCCAAGGACTTCGAGGCGATCGCCGAGCTGGAGCTCCTGCTGGAGGACGAGGCGCCGGGCTGACCGCCGAAGCCGCCGGCTCAGGCCAAACGGATCTCCCTGGAGCGTGACATGCCCTCTCCGGCTCGTGCTCCGCAGGGGGCGCCCCCTCTCCGGCTCGTGCTCCGCAGGGGGCGCCCCCTCTCCGGCTCGTGCTCCGCAGGGGGCGCCCCCTCTCCACGTCACGTCACGCCGCGAACATCCGCGCCAGCACCGCCTTCGGCTCGCCGCCCCGCAGCATCGCCTCCAGCGCCTCGAACACCCCGCCGTCGACCCGCCGCTCCCGCGCGAACGCCACGACGCGCGGGATCAGCGGGATCGCCTCGACGCGCAGCCGGGCCTCCGCGACCGCCTCGTCGAGCGTCCGCCCGCGCGCGAGCGCCTTGCCGAGCCGCACCTCGGGGCGGCTCTCGAGCCGGATCGACGCGAGCAGGTCGCCGTACCCGCCGAGCCCCAGCATCGTCCGCTCCTCCGCGCCCGCCGCGGCCGCGATGCGGGCCGCGCCGTCGACCGCCCTCGAGATGAGCGCCGCGAGCAGCCCCGGCCCGGCGCCCGCCTGCTCGGCGAAGCCCACGCCGATCGCCAGGCAGCCCACCAGCGCCGACGCCCACTCCAGACCCCGGATGTCCGGCGTCGTGTAGACGTGCAGCGCGTCCGACTGGAACGCCGCCGTCACCGCCGCGTGCACCTCCGGGAACCGCGAGCCGCACACCACCGCCGAGGGGCGCCCCTCCGTGAGCTCATCGGCCTGCACCGGGCCGCCCAGCGCGCCCACCCGGCGCGCCGGGGTCTCCTCGCGCACCAGGTCCGAGAGCGTCTTCAGCGCCTCCCCCTCGAGGCCGCGCACGCCGTGGATCACGAGGTGCGAGCCGTCCATGTGGTCGCCGAGCGCGCGGAGCGCCGTCCGCGCCGCGTTCGACGGCACCGCGATCACGAGCAGCCGCGCCCGGGCCACCTCGGCATAGTCCCGCACGACCCGCAGGCCGCCCGCGAGCTCCGGGTGCTCGCGGCGGGAAAACAGCACGACCTCCGCCCCGGTGCGGCTCGCCGCGAGCGCCAGCGCCACCCCCCAGAAGCCGCCGCCGATGACCCCCACCGACGACGCCGCACGCGCGCTCATCGGACACCTCCGGCCCCGTGGGCCGACCCCGCGCGGGCGCTCGCGCCGCCGGCGCTCGCGCTGCCAGCGCTCGTGCCGCCGGCGCTCGCGCTGCCAGCGCTCGTGCCGCCGGCGCTCGTTCCGCCGGCGCTCGTGCCGCCAGCGCTCGTGCCGCCGGCGCTCGTGCCGCCGGCGCTGCCATCACCGGCGCGCGGCGAGGCCGCGCCCCGGTCGTCCCGCGGCACGTACGCCGGCGAGGACGGCGGCAGCGGCGGCAACGGCGGCTGCACCGGCAGGCCGGTGGGGACGCCGGGGGGCGCGATCACGTCCCACGCCACCCCGTGGGCCGCGAGGCGGTTCTGGTAATAGAAGAGCAGGTTGGTGTCGCACAGCGCGATGCCGTCGGGCCGCGAGGCGAGCACCGGCGCCGAGTGGTAGCTCGCGAAGGCCCGCAGCGCGCGCTCGATGATGTCCCCGCCCGAGCCGAGCCGGACGTCCTCGCCCAGCACGATGCACCCCTGCCGCTCCAGCGCGCGCAGCCGGTCGCACAGCGCCACCACGTCGGCCGCGAGATCATCCCGCGGCACCGTGAGCACGTCGCGCTGGCGGAGCACCGTGAAGAGATCCGCCGCCGGCGCGTGGCCGCGGAGCCGCGCGAAGCTCGCCGCCGCGACCACGTGCGTCGCCATCACCACCGTGTCGCGCGCGTACGCCCGGCACAGCTCCTCGCCGAGCTCGCGGGCATACTGGGCGTCCCGCGCCGCGTCGATGACCGCGTTGCCGTCCCGGTCCCTCACGTAGCTCGCCGGGTCGACCTCGCGGCCGCGCGCGTCGTAGGAGCGGCCGAGCTCGTCCACCCGGTTGCCGAACGGATCGAGCGGCTCCGAGAAGCGGATGACCACCGCGGCGTTCATCGCGAGGAGCTTGCGGAGGAACGAGGCGATCCGGCCGATCCGGCTCGACTCGTCGTCCTCGATGATGAACCGGCCCTTGCCGGCCTCGGAGAGGAAATCCGCGATGAGCGTCTCGGCTTCCAGCGTGATGAGGTAGTTGATCGTGGCCGGGACGAAGAAGATGCGGCGCTCGCGGCCGCTCTGCAGCGTCCGCGTGTACGCCTCGAACGCGCTGCCGACCAGGCCCAGCTTGAGCCGCCGCTCCACGCCGCCGGAGCGCGACCGCGTGCCCCCGGGGAAGAACAGCGAGTGATAGCCGCGCTCGAGGAGCACGCTCGAGTACGTCTTCAGCACGTCCTTGTAGAGGTTGTGCCGGATGCGCCGATCCACGCGGTAGGCGCCGAGGTTGTGCATGAAGAACGAGAGGACGGGGTTCGTGAACAGGTTCTTCCCCGCGCCGTAGGTGGCCGGCGGCAGGCCGGCCCGCTCGAGGGCATACCCGAAGACGATCGAGTCCAGGTTCGACAGGTGCGTCGGGACATAGACCGCCGTGCCCTGGCGCACGAGCGACCGGAGCTTCGCGAGCGGCCCCTGCACGAGCACCCGGTCGGCGAGCAGCTCGAGGCTGACCAGCCTGCGCGGGTCGTGGACGATGGTCGCCAGCTTGCGCGGCGCGAGCAGGGCGCTGACGACCGGCGGCAAGAGCCGCGACGAGAGCTGGTAGACGCGCCGGTCGAAGTTCCCCGCCGTGTCCCACGCGTACTGCTCCGCGAGCTCCCGGAGCCGCCGCCGGCGCTCGGCGTCGTGCATGCGGCCGAGCGACCGGGCGAGCCGCTGCCACTCGGCGAGCTCGCGGAGGTCGTGCGGATCCCGCGACCCCTCGAGCCGCTTCGTCTCCTGATACGCCGCCTCGTTCATCGCGAGCAGCGGATCCTTCGTGGCGCCGACGACCCGGTCGATCACGGTGCGCACGATCGCGTCGCGCGCGTCGTTGAACCCGAAGATGGGAGCGCGGGAGTCCATGGGTCTAGTCGTATAGAATTCAGGCGGCGGGCGCGAGCGGAATACGGCCCCGCGGGATGCGGTCGCTCAGCGGTAACTGTCCTTGGCGCGACGCACGGCGGCGAACACCTCGGGCAGCGTGGCGCCCGGGAAGCGGGCCTGCACGGTCGGCTCGCCGCAGCGCAGGAACGGGTTCGTCGCGAGCTCTTCGCCGAGGGTGCTGCCCACGGTGGGCTCGCCGCGCTCGCGCGCCGCGCGGGCGGCGGCGAGCTTCTCGCGGATAGCCGCGTTGCCGGGCTCGACCGTCTCGGCGAAACGGAGGTTGCTGACCGTGTATTCGTGGCCGCAGAAGACGCGCAGATGCGGCGGGAGCGCGGCGAGCTTGGAGAGCGAGGCGTGCATGACCTCCGGCGTGCCCTCGAACATGCGGCCACAGCCGCCAATGAAGAGTGTGTCCCCGGTGAACACGGCGTCCTCGACGCAGTACGACACGGCGCCGAGCGTGTGGCCGGGGACATGCAGCGGCCGGAGCGTGAGGCCGGCGATCTCGACCGGCTTGCCCTCCTCGACCCGCTCCGTCTGCGCCGGCACCCGCCCGACGTCGCTCGCGTGCGCGTAGACGGGGAGATCACCGTAACGCTGGCGCAGCGCCTCGTTGCCGCCGACGTGGTCGTGGTGATGATGCGTGTTGACGATGGCGACCAGGCGGAGCTGCTCGCGCTCGAGCGCTTCGACGACCGGCGGGGCCTCGGACGGGTCGATGACGATCGCCTCGCGCCGCCCGTCCGCGGCCACGAGGTAGGCATAGTTGTCGCTGAGGCAGGGTACGGGGACGATGCGCATGGGACGGGACTATAGCGGCGCCCCCGCCGAGGGCCGGAGAAAAGGTGAGCGGGCCTCCGGGCGGGGTGGGGCTGCGGCCTGGGGGGCTCACCTCCGGGGCTTGCGTTCCGGCGAGCCCCTTGCGTGGCTCGCCTGCACGAAAGCCCCTCCGGTGAGCCCCCCAGGCCGCAGCCCCACCCCGGGCGACGGCTCAGTCAGGTGGCAGATCTGCGGCTCAGCCACGCAGCCGATCAACCAGAGGGACGGCCGAGGCCCATTCGCCCGGCGATCTTCAGCACCTTCCGGCGAATATCCTGGGCTGTCACGCGCCGGGTGCGCTTGCCATCCACGAGCGTCCGCTCCCCCGCCGCCGACAGCGTGTGCAGCCCCTCCGGGAACGGGCCGCCCGGATCAGGCTCCACGGCGGCCACCACCTCCTCCTCGTACTCGGTCGGCGTGAGCCGGTTGACGCGCAGGATCACGATCCGACCTCCATAGGTCCTCGAGCAATCCTGGGCAGGCCGGTAGAGCTGACCGTCCACGACGAACGGTGTTCCGCCCGGCCGGGCAGAGCCGACATCCACCTTGACGGGATTGGCCGGGTGCGGCGCCCAGGGGCCCAGGAGATCCGGCGCGTGATAGAGAAACAGGCTCGTGGAGTCGCCCGAATACGGGACGTCCGCGGCCCAGAGCCAGAATCGCCCGCCGTGGTGCACGAGGGTGGCGTCGGAGTAGTCGAAGTCGTCGAGGAGGGTCGCGGCGTGGACCCACCGCTCCGGGAACGGATCGGCGCGGTAGAGCGAGAGCTTGCCGGTCATGCGGGTCTCGGGGACGCAGTAGATCTCGCCGCCGTGGCGGAACAGGTACGGATACGACGCGTGGACGCCGGGATCGAGATCGGCCACCGGGCGCGCCGGCGACACGCGATCGCCGTCGAGCGTGAGCCCGACGAGGACGCCGCGGCCAAGCTGCATGTCGAGGTACTCGCAGAGGATGCTCAGGCGATCGCCGTCGGCGACGCCGAACGGATCCGCGAAGAACTCGTCCGGCCCCCCCTCCGCGAGCCATCGCACCTTCGGGCGCGCGCTCGGCTGGCCGAGGAAGGAGTGAATCGGGGCGTCCACGACGCCGATGCACCACTCCTCCTGGAGGAAGACCCGCCGCGCCATGAACGCGGCGCGGTTCTCCGCCGTCCGCGCGAGCAGCCGGGCGACGTCGCGGCGCGTCGGCGCCCCCTCGGCGGGCGGCGGCTCCGCCGCGGGCGGCGCCTCGAGGTAGCCGGCCGCGCCCCGCGCGATATCGGCGCACACCTGCGCCGGCCACGCCGCGCTGCCGTCGCACGAGCGCGCGACGTTGGCCGGATAGGTCAGCACCGTCTTGAAGAACCCCCGCTTGAGCGGCGCCGCCGCGCCCGGCGCCGCGCCGAGGCGCTGGAGCACCACCTCGGTCACCGGCGCGCGGGTGAGCACCTCCCAGAACCCCGGCGGGCGGCCTGAGGACGCGTCCTGCGCGTCGTGCCGGAACGTCCAGGCCCCGTGCCGGGGGGCGCGGAGGAGCGCGCCGTCGAGCCCCGCGGCCCCGAGCACGAGGAGGAAATCGAGCTCCGCCGCCGCGCGCGCGCCGTCGGCGAGCGGGATCCGCGGGGCGTCGGGGAGGGCCGCCGCGAGGTCGACGGCGCGCTCGGCGCCCACGGCGGCGCGGCGGTAGGCCTGGAAGAGCGGCGGCGCGGCGCTCGCCGGCGGCGCCGGGCAGCGCACGACGAGGGCCGGGCGCGCGCCGACGCGGCGGAGCTCCTCGATCGCCCTCGCCTGCCACGCCTTGAGCGCGTCGCCGGCGCAGGCGACGCCGAACCGCAGACCCGTGCTGTCCATGGCCGCTACCCTAGAGCAGAAGCGAGACGGCGTAGCCCAGGAACAGGAGCCCCAGGGCGGCGAGCGTGATGCGCCGGAGCAGGGGCACGTCGAGCAGGAACAGCATCCGCAGCACCGCGATGAGCCCCGAGGCGCCGAGCACGCCGAACCGATCGAGGAACCCGGCGGGCCAGACGAGGAGCACGACGGCGAGGAGCAGGCTGCTCAGCACGCTCCCCAGCACCAGGCCGCGGCCGCCGTGCGACCGGGCGAAGAAGAAGCACAGCGGGTCCGAGATGGCCGGCACCGAGACGGACACGAGGAACGTGGGCGGGAGCGCCTCCCGCGCGCCGCCCGTGAACGGCAAGAGCGGCACGCGGACGACGAACAGGAGGTAGATGGCCACCCCCACCGCGAGCGTGAACGGCACGGTCCGCGCCCAGGCCGAGAGCGCCTGCGCGCGCCGCTCGGCCTCGGCGCCGCGCTTGTCGAGCGCGGCGGCGGTGAGGGCGCGGCTCGCGAACGACTGCGAGGTCGTCGAGAGGAGCGGCACGATCGACCAGCAGAGCGCCTGCGTGCCGACCTTCGCCTCGCCGAGCAGCGGGATGCCCTGGTACAGGGCGAGCGGGTAGATCGCGACCGTGGAGAGGTTGACGATCGAGGGCGGCACCGAGCTCCGCACGAGCAGGACCGCGTAGCGGGCCGCGCGCCGGAGCTGGACGCGGCCGAGCATCGCGAGGACGGGCACGGCGACGCCCGCGCCCACGAGCACGGCGCTCAGCCGGGGCATCCCGAGCAGCGCCGCGCCGAAGCAGAGGCCGACCGAGATCACGGCCGTGACCGAGAGGAGCGCGAGGAAGCGCCCCCGGGCCTGCCAGACGGGCCACGCGACCGGGTTGGCGCACGCGAGCAGCGTGGGGAAGGCGAACAGCGCGGCGCTGAGGGCGGCGACCGGGCCGAGCCCGAGGGCGAGGTCGACGGCCAAGGTCAGCGCGCCGGCGACGGCGCCGAGCACCGCGAGCGCGCCCGCCACGAGCGCGCGGCCGCGCGCCGCGCCGAGCAGCCTGGCGCGGTGCGTGAGCGCGGACGCGAGGCCCACCGCCACGAGCGAGACGATCGTGCTCGCGTGCGACGTCGTGAGGACGTAGGCCGTGACGGCGCTCGGGCCGGCCACGCCCGACAGGAGCCACTGGCTGGTGAGCGAGGCGGCGCGGGGCAGGAGCAGCGCCGCCGCCACCCCGAGGCCGCCGTGCGCGATCCGGTGGAGCAGCTTCGTCGCGGCGCGGGGGTTCACGGCGTCTCGACTACGGCGCGGGGAGCCACTGCGTCTCGACGGCGCCGCCGCGCCGCCGCCGCTCCCGGATCGACACCGGCTGGAACCCGGCCTTCACGATCCCGCGCTGGGAGGCGACGTTCCAGTCGTTCGTGTAGATGAGGCACGTGTCCCCGGGCGGGATCGCCGCGCGGACGGCCCGCAGCACCCTGGGGTACAGGCCCTGCCCCCGGGCGCGCCGCGCCGTGACGCAGTCCGCGATCACCCAGGCCGGGGCGCCCTCGGCGCCGGGCGGGATCTCCTCCGGCGCCGCCGGGCGCAGCCAGCAGACCTGCACCGCGCGGCCGTCCCGGAGGACGCCGAAGGCGCGCTGGCCCTGCGACAGGGCCGCGAGGTACCGCGCGCGCCCCCGCGCGTCGAGGGCGACCTCGTCCTCGAGCATCGCGAGCAGCGCCGGGGCGCGGAGCTCCACCACGTCGGGGTGCGCCTGCCCGGCCTCGGCCGGCGCGCGGTAGAAGAGCATGCGCTCCCGCTGGAGGCGGCTCCGCGCGCGCCCCGCGAGCGCGCCGAGCGGCTGGCGCGCGTCCACCGCGACCGCCCTGCGGAGCCGACGCCGCGAGCGCTCGAGGCCCGACATCACGGCGCCGCGCAGCCTCCTGTTCCCCCACTCGTCCCAGAGCGCCTGGAGGCGCGACGACGCCCGGATCCGCTCCTCGACGAGCCCGCGCACGTAGAGCGCGGACGCGGCGCGCGGCGCGGCGATGAGCCGGAAGAGCGGCTCGTCGACGTCGGCGAAGCGCCGCTTGTACGACTCGCCGCCGGCGCCGAAGTCCATGCACGTGTACCCGCGCTCGCCCATCCAGAGGACGATGCGCCGGATCAGCACCGTGGCCGGCGAGCAGGCGGCGTGCTCGGGCGCGTACGCGACGTGGTGGTAGACGAGCCGGTCGCGCGCCGTGAGCGCCACGGCGAAGGCGATCCCCTCGCCGGCCGCCTCGAGCGAGAACCGGACGAGGACGCCGGCGCGCGCCCAGCCCCGGAGCTTCACGAGGAGGCGCCGGCGCTCCTCGGCGACGCGGTACTCGGACGGGGTGGTCGTGATGTTCCAGCGCCGCTCGTGGGCGTCGCAGAAGGCCTCGACCCAGGCCTCGAGGCCGGCGTCGCCCTCGACGGCCTTGAAGGCGAAGCCGGGCAGCCGCTTGAGGCGGTTGTCGAGGTTCTTCAGGCTCGACCCGCTCACCTTGCGGCGCAGCGCGTCCGGAGCGCCCGCGCCCTCGGGGACGCGGAGCACGGTGCAGGGGGTCGCCGCGAACGAGCGCCCCCGCCACCCGGCCGCGGCGATCCCGCGGCGCGCGGCCTCCAGGGTCGGCCCCCAGCCCGGGACGTTCTTGAGGAGCAGGCCGGCGCCGCCGACCTCCGCGAGGGCGCGGGCGAGCCCCTCCCCGAGCGCCTCCGGCGCCGCGCCCTCGCGCGCCACGCAGGTGCAGTGATCCGCGCCCTCGATGTTGAGCATCTGGATCACCCCGTCGCGCTCGCGGCGCAGCGGCCAGGCCGCGGCGGCCGAGCCGTCCGGCGCGATCGCCACGGCGACGAGCGGCGCGGCCCCGTCGCGCCTCGCCAGCTCGGCCAGCTCGTCGAGGTAGGCCGGCGCGCAGAAGGGGCTCCGGTGCGGATCGGCGCTCCAGAGCGCCGGGTACGCCGTCTCCAGGATCGCCCCCGGCGCCTCCAGGGCCGCGATCTGCCACGTCATCATCGTATTTTTCCCCAAGGGGCGCGCGAGCTTAGACGAAGCGCGCGGGCCTGACCACGGGTCTGGGCCGGGGGGCCCACCACCCCGCGCAGGAGCTCGACAACGTTTGAGAATTTCGCGAGGGCACCCGGAAAGGGCTTCGCCTGGCCGGCGTGGGGTGTGGACGAGAACGGCGCGGTGACACGGGCGCCGTCGTGTGGCAAGGGGGCCCGCATGGCGTCGGCCGAGCCCTCTGTCCGCTACCGCATCGGCGTCGATGAGAACGGCCTGGGCCCGCGGCTCGGCCCGATGGTCGTGACCGCGGTCCTCTCGCGCGTCACCGACGCGGGCTGGCCGGTCGCGGGCCGCGCGCCCCGCGGCGCCCTGGCCCGGCGGCTCGGCGACTCGAAGCAGCTCGTCTCGTACGGGGACGCGTCGCTCGGCGAGGCGTGGGCCCGCGCGCTGGTGGCGCGCGGCTGCGGCCGCACGCGCGCGGCCGCCTCGACGGTGGACGAGCTGCTCCACGCCGTCTCGCTCGACGACCGCGCCGCGCTGCGCGCGCTCTGCCCGGGCCACGTCGAGGAGCAGTGCTGGTCCGCAGAGGGCGAGGCGTTCACCGCGCCCGACGACCTGCTCTGCGCGATCGACCGCGACCTCGACAAGCTCGCGGCGAAGGGGGTCGAGATCGTCGCGGTGCGCTCGGTGCTCCTCTGCGCGAAGCAGATGAACGACGGGGTCCGCGCCGGCAAGAACCGGTTCGTGCTCGACCTCCACGCCATGGAGCGCCTCGTCCTCGAGCTCGGCGGCCTCGCCGGCGCGGAGGTGTTCGCGGTCTGCGGCAAGGTGGGCGGCTTCGGCAAGTACGGGTCCGCCTTCGGCCCGCTCGCCGGGAGGCTGCACCTCGTCCTCGAGGAGAGCCGCGCCCGCAGCGCCTATCACTTCCCCGGCCTCGGCGAGATCGCCTTCGTCCGCGACAGCGACGCGTCCGATCTCTGCGTCGCGATGGCGTCGATGGTGGGCAAGTATGTCCGCGAGGCGATGATGGAGCGGGTCGCGCGCCACTACCAGCGCGCGATCCCGGATCTGCGCGGGGCGAGCGGCTACCACGATCCGGTCACGTCGGCGTTCATCGCGGCGACCCGGCTCGTCCGCCGCGAGCGGGCGATCCCCGACGACTGCTTCGAGCGGCGCTCCGCCGCGGGGGACGCCCCGGCGGAGCGCGTCGGCCCGTGATCCCCGAAGCGAGCGCGGGCGCGTCGGCCCGTGAGGCGCGCGCGCCGGGCGAAACCAGAGGCGGCGTCCGGCGTAGGGAGGTCGGGTGAGCTACGCTCGACCGGCCAGGTGAACCATGGATTTGCTCCGCGCTGCTCGTCTATTTTTCACGCTCTTGCTCGTCGCGTGCGCGGGCCTCGCATGCCAGCGCGCGGGCGACGCGCGACAGGCGGGCAAGGTCGCGCCGGGGTCGAAGGAGGCTGTGACGATGTCGGACAGAAGCTATCGCAAACCGTCGGAGGAGGAGCTGCGCAAGAGGCTCACGCCGCTCGCGTACGAGGTCACCCAGCGTGACGCGACCGAGCCGCCGTTCCGCAACGCCTACTGGAACAACCACGAGGCGGGCCTCTACGTGGATGTGGCGAGCGGCGAGCCGCTCTTCTCGTCGCTCGACAAGTTCGACTCGGGCACCGGGTGGCCGAGCTTCACGCGCCCCGTCGCGCCGGAGCGGGTCGTGACGCGCGTCGACAGGGCCCACGGCATGATCCGGACGGAGGTGCGCTCGCGCGACGGCGACTCGCACCTCGGGCACGTCTTCGAGGATGGGCCCGCGCCGACCGGGCTGCGGTACTGCATCAACTCCGCGTCGCTCCGGTTCATCCCGCTCTCCCGGCTCGAGGCCGAGGGCTACGGCGCCTACCGCGCGCTGTTCGAGGGGAAGGCCGGCGCGTCGCAGCCGGAGGGCGGCGCCAACGCCTGCGCGCTCCCGGCGGAGGGAGAGGTGGCCGGCTGCAAGGCGACGCTCGAGACGGCCATCCTCGCGGGCGGGTGCTTCTGGGGGATGGAGGAGATCCTCCGGAAGATCCCTGGGGTCCTCGAGACGGAGGTCGGGTATGCGGGCGGCCGGACGAAGGACCCGACCTACGAGGACGTGAAGACCGGAGCGACGGGCCACGCGGAGTCGGTGCGCATCGTCTTCGACCCGGCGAAGCTGTCCTATGCCGAGCTGCTCGAGAGGTGGTTCTTCCGCATGCACGACCCGACGACGCGGGACCGCCAGGGCAACGACGTCGGCACGCAGTACCGCTCGGCCATCTTCGTCACGACGCCCGAGCAGCGCCGCGTGGCCGAGGAGGTGAAGGCGCGCGTCGATCGGAGCGGCAAGTGGCGCGCCCCCATCGTCACGGAGATCGTGGAGGCCGGGCCGTTCACGCGCGCCGAGGACTACCACCAGAAGTACCTGGAGAAGTACCCGGGCGGGTACACGTGCCACTACCTGCGCGACTGACGTGACGGCGGCCCGCCCCCGGCTCCGCGGCCGGCCGCGCCCATCGCGGGGCGCAGGTCGGCGCGGCTCCGGGGGGCCGCGCCTCGCTCAGCGGTTCGCGATGTGGATCGCCGCGCCCATCGCGTGGGCGGCGGCCTCCATCAGCGACTCGCCGAGGGTCGGGTGGGGGTGGATCGTGAGCGAGATGTCCTCGAGGAAGGCGGCCATCTCGAGCGAGAGGGCCGCCTCGCTGATCATCGTGCTCGCCTCGGGGCCGACGATGTGCACGCCGAGCACCTGCTTCGTCTTCTTGTCGGCGACGATCTTCACGAACCCCTCGGTCTCGTTCATGGCCATGGCCTTGCCGAGCACCGAGAACGGGAACTTGCCGACGCGGATCTCGAGGCCCTTGGCCTTCGCCTCCGCCTCGGTCAGCCCCACCGTGGCGATCTCCGGATCGGTGAAGATCGCGCCCGGGATCGCGACCCAGTCCTTCTCGGCCTTGTGCCCCGCGATCACCTCGGCGACGATCTCGCCCTCCTTCGTCGCCTTGTGCGCGAGCAGGGGCGGGCCGCTGACGTCGCCCACGGCGTAGATCGACGGGATGTTCGTGCGGCCCGTCCTGTCCGTGGGGATGAAGCCGCGCTGATCGACCGTCACGCCGACCTTCTCGAGGCCGAGCCCCTTCGAGCTCGGCCGCATGCCGACGGCGACCAGCACCGTGTCGACCACGATCGTCTGCTCCTTGCCGTCGATCTGGATCTTCACGCCGACGGAGCCGTCCTTCTGCTTCTCATAGCCGAGCGCCTTCGCGCCCTTGTAGATGGTGCCCCCGCGCTTCAGGATCTTCTTCTCGACGACCTTGGTGCAGTCGGGGTCGACCCCGGTGAGCAGATCCGGCAGCGCCTCGACGACGGTGAGCTCGGAGCCGAACGCCTGGTAGACCATGCCGAGCTCGAGGCCGATCACGCCGCCGCCGATCACGAGCAGCCGCTTCGGGATGCGGCGCAGGCTAACCGCCTCCTTGGCGCCGATGATCGCGTCGCCGTCGAACTTGAACGTCGGGATCTCGATGGTGGTCGAGCCGGTCGCGATGACGATCCCCTTCGTCGCCTCGACCTGCTCCACCGAGCCGTCCGGCAGCGCCACGTCGACGCGGTTCGGCCCGACGATCGTGGCGGTGCCGGTCATCAGCTCGGCGCCGTTGCCCTTGAGCAGCGACCTGACGCCGCCGGTGAGCTTCTTGACGATCCCCTCCTTCCAGTTCTGGAGCTGGTTGGGATCGAGCTCGACGCCGCTGACCTTGATGCCCATGGCGCCGCCGGCCTGCGACTTCTCGTAGAGGTGGGCGGCCGAGATCAACGCCTTGGAAGGGATACAGCCCCAGTTGAGGCAGACGCCGCCAGGCTGCTCCTTCTCGATGCAGAGCGTCTTCTGCTTGAGCTGAGCCAGCCGGATGGCGCAGGGATAACCGCCGGGGCCGGCACCGATGACGATCGCGTCGTAGGTCTTCATCCTTGTCCTTTTGTGCGCTTCGGAGACTGGGATAGGGGCGCCGGGGTTCGCCCGGCAAGCCCCTCGGAAACCAGCCCTGAGGCCGCGCCCGCGCTCGCGAGCCGTACCCTGGGGTGAGGCGGGCTTACACGACCTCGCCCCGAGGGGAAATCCTCTCCACCGGGCCGGGTGGCGCTGCGCGTCGGGTGCTCAGCGCCCGTCGGGGTGCGCGGGCGCCCTCGGGCAGCGCAGGAGCTCTGCGCGCTGGTCGCGCAGGTGCCAGGGCGGCTCGGCGTAGACGTCGTCGAACAGCGTCGCGCGATCGGGCGGGGCCATCACCTCGACCTCCGCGACGGCGGCGGCGATCTCGGCGTTGAGCTCCGCCTCGAGGGCGGCCTCCGCGGCGTCGTCGAGGAGGCCGCGCGCCGTGAGGTGGCGGCCGAGGCGCAGCAGCGGATCGCGCTGCGTCCAGCGGTCGACCTCCTCCTGCGACCGGTACCGGCTGGGGTCGTCGCTCGAGGAGTGCGCGCCGATGCGGTAGGTCAGCGCCTCGATGAAGGTCGGACCGCCGCCGGCCCGGGCCCGCGCGACCGCCCCGGCGACGGCGCGGTAGACGGCCAGGACGTCGTTGCCGTCGACCCGCGTCGACGGGACGCCGTACGCCCGCCCCTTGATGGCGATCGTCTTCGAGGCCGTCTGCCGGGCCGTCGGCACGCTGATCGCCCAGTGGTTGTTCTGGCAGATCAGCACGCAGGGCACCTTGAACACGGCCGCGAAGTTCATCGCGTTGTGGAAGTCGGGCTCGCTCGTCGCGCCGTCGCCCATGAACCCCACGACCACGATGCTGTCGCGGCGCAGCTTCGCCGCCCACGCGGCGCCCACGGCCTGCGGGATCTGCGGGCCGATGCAGCTCGACCAGGACACCTGGTTCACCTGCCGCCCGCTCATGTGCGACGGCATCTGACGCCCCTTGAGGAGATCGCCCGAGTTGCCGAAGACCTGGGCGACGTAGGTGCGGAGCGGGAAGCCGCGCACCAGCATCATCACGCTCTCGCGCAGCGCGGGGAAGATCCAGTCCGAGGGCTCGAGCGCGAGCGCCGTCGCGATCGGGGTGGCCTCCTGGCCGGTGCACGCGCCGTAGAAGCCGACGCGCCCCTGCCGCTGGAGCAGCAAGAGCCGCGCGTCGAGCAGCCTGAGGCGCTTGATCTCCCGGTAGGCGCGCAGCAGGAGCGCGTCGGAGAGGCCGGGGTCGGTCGCGGGATCCAGCGACCCGTCGTCGCGGAGGACGCTGAGCAAGCCTTCATCGTCCGCCTCCGCCGCCCAGGACAGCGGCGCATGCGGTGGAGGGGCATCGGCGGCGGGCGGCGTCGAGGCGGCGGGCGGCGTGGCTTCCAGCTCGCTCATGGGCGGACCATACCGCGAAACGGCGGCGGTCGCGGCGCCTTCGGCCCCGCCGGGGCGCGCCTGCTCCGGCCCGATCGGCGCGCCCGCGCGGCGCGCTCAGCCGAGGAGGACGCGGAACATCCGCTTGCTGTCGGAAAGGTAGTAATACGCGGCGCGATCCGCGTCGCCCATCAGATCGAGGATGGCGCGCTCCATCTGGTCCGGGCTCAGCGAGTTGGACACCTCCCAGGTGCCCGGCGTGACCTCGTCGCCCTGCCACGGCCCGGCGCAGAGCGCGACGAGGCGAGCCCGGTTCGCCTCGTCGGCGATCGAGAAGGTGAGGATGTAATCGTGGTTGACGAAGCCGCTATAAAGCCTGTTGTCGCGCGGCATCTGGTCTCTCCCTTCGTGGGGTGGTGCGCTGCGCCGCCGGCGTCACCGCGGCCCCGGCGGTAGCGGGGCGACCGCCTCGTCGTCCTCGTCGTCGTCCTCGGGGCGGCGGGCGCCGAGCGTGAAGACGTGCAGCACGACCAGGGTCGCGCCGAGGAACACCTCGGCCCTGCCCGCGAGCTCGGCGTGGCGATGGACGCGCTCGAGCTCCACGCCGAGCGCCCCCTCGCCGCGCCGGGCCCCCTCGCGATGGAGCTCCGTGATGCGGGGCGTGAGCACGAGGCCGACGTACGCGGCGCAGCCGGCCATCACCATGGCGAGCGCCCGGCGCACGCGGGCCGCGCCGCTCGCGCCCCGGCGCCCCGCCGCCCAGGTGCGCGCCACCTCGGCGCCGAGGAGGATCACGGCGGCGCCGAGGGCGAGCTGATCGAAGCGGGCGAACGCGGCGCTCATCGCGTCGCCGGAGAACGGGGCCGGGGCGAGCCGGAAGACGAACGGGGCGGCGCACGCCCCGAGCGCGACCATGCCGCCGGCCCAGGCGCCCGCGGCGAGCGCGGCCGCGCTCGCGGCGACGCGATCGATGAGGTGGCGGCGCGACGCGGCGCGCTCCTCGGGGCTCGGGGCGAGGTCGGCCTCGCTGAACTGGGCTTCATCGTTCATGCATCCACCTCGGCGGGGCGGCGCGGCGTCGCAGCGACGGCCGCGCGGCTCGGTCCTTCTACGCCACCCGCGCGCGCGGCGCATGCCCCGCGCGCGGCGCGACGCCGCGGCGGGGGCTCAGCCGCCCGGGGGCGCCGCGCCGGGGGCGGTCGCCGCGCCGAGGGCGGCGAGCGCCTCCTCCACGGCGCCCTGATCCGCCCGCCGCTCGTCGCCGCGCATCGCCGCGATCGGCCCGAGCGCGGCCGCGAGGCGGGCTCGACCCGCGGCCGCGACGGCGAGCGTGCGGCGGTGGCGGTCCCACGCGCCGAGGTCGCCGAGGATCTCGCGGACGGCGCGCGCGTGCCCCATCCGCGCGAGCGCCACGCGCGCGTGCCAGCGGAGCGGATCGCGGCCGAGGCCGAGCTTCAGCCCGAAGGCGCGCCGCTCCAGGGCGCTCGTGGCCTCGGACAGGCCGAGCTCGCCGCAGAGCTCGATGGCCGCGGCCTCGTCCTCGTGGTCGACGTCGCGGAGCCTCCGCTCCGCGATCGCGACGAGCACCGGGTGTCCCGCCGGATCGTCGAAGCGCGCGAGGACGACCGCCGCCGCGGCCTGGACGAGCGGCGAGGCGTGGCCGAGCAGCGCGCGCGCTCGCTCCATGCCCGAGGCGGGTAGCTCGCCGAGCGCCTCGCCCAGCTCCTCGAACATCCGCAGGGCGATGTGGCAGACGAGCGGGTCGTCGTCGTGGGTGGCCCGGAGGATGGCATCGATCGCGTCGGCCTTCTCGGTGCAGACGCGGGGGAACGCGATCACCGCCTGGAAGCGGACCTCGGGCCGCTCGTCCGAGAGGGCGCGCCGGAGCCGACCCGTGGCGCGCGCGTCGCCGATCTCGCCGAGGGCGGTGATCGCCATCTGCCGGACGTGGGCGTCTGCGTCCTCGACCGCCAGGAGCAGCGCGGGGAGCGCCTCGACGGCCTTGGTGTCGGCGAGGGCGATGGCCGCGGCCGCGCGGACGGAGGCGTGCGCGTCGGAGCGCAGCGCGTTCTCGAGGGCGCGCAGGACCTGCTCCCGCGCCGTCGCCGCATACGGGACGAGGTCTCCCACCGCCTCGGCGCGCACCGCGGGCTTCAGCGAGGCGACATCGCGCAGCGCGGCCTCGAACGTCCTCTTCGCGGGAGCCAGTCCAAACACGCGGCGAACGCTAGCACGAGCGCCGCGCGGAGCCGGATCGCACCGAGGGACGCTCAGCCCCCGCCTGAACCGCCTGCGCCCCCGAGGCCACCCGAGCCGCCCGCGCCCTCCGAGCCGCCCGCGCCGCCCGTGCCCTCCGAGCCGCCGGCGCCATCCGAGCCGCCCGAGCCGCCGGCGCCATCCGAGCCGCCCGAGCCGCCGGCGCCATCCGAGCCGCCCGCACCGCCGGCGCCGCCGGCGCCATCCGAGCCGCCCGCGCCCTCCGAACCGCCGGCACCGCCCGCGCCCGTCGACACCGGCGTGTAGGGGGTCCATTCGGGCCGCTCCGGAGCGGCCCCGCAGACGCCAGGCTCGCTGTCCGGATCCTGCGGCCTCTCCTCGGGATCGCTCGGAGCGGAGCGCCCGTCGGGCAGGCACGCCTTGTAGGCGTCGGGCTCGACATCGACGATGGCCGCGTTGCGCTCGCCCGGCGGGATCGCCGCGGCCTCCCGGAGCCCGCGGAGCTCGACGCACGAGTAGCCGCCGCGGCAGTCGTCGTCGTCGTCGCAGGTGGCCATGCAGAACGTCCGCCCGAAGCGCGGCCAGCGGACGTTCTCGAGCTCGCCGCACGCCTGATCCAGCACCGGGTTGAACGCGACGCAGACGCTGCTTCCGACGCAGCTGTCCGGCTCGCAGTTGAAGACCGTGCAGTAGCCGCCCGGCTGGGTGCTGTCGCAGAAGAGCGCTTGCTCCTGCTGCACGCAATCGAGCGACGAGGCGCACGCGTCGCCGATCTGCGGGCCGCATCCGGCAAGCAGCGAGGCGGCGCCGAGGAAGACGAGCAGGAGGGCGGGCCCGGTGAGGCGGAGCATCGAGGAGGCCGCTTAGTACCGGCAGGGGCGCCCGCGCGCAAGCGCGCGCCGGATCTGCCACGAACCCACGCGTGGTTCCGCCCCGAATTGACACCCTGCGGTCCGGCCTCTACAAACGAGCGGACCGGGGTTGACCCCGGAGAATGAAGCGAAGGCCATGGCGACTTACATCACCGAAGACTGCATCAACTGCGGCGCCTGCGAGCCGGAATGCCCGAACGAAGCGATCAGCGAGGGCGATGAGATCTACGTGATCGATCCCGAGCTCTGCACGGAATGCGTCGGATTCTACGACCACGAAGCGTGCCAGGCCGTGTGCCCGGTCGAGTGCTGCCTGCCCAACCCGCAGATCGTGGAGACCGAGGAGACGCTCATCGCGCGGGCGGTCAAGCTGCACCCCGACGACGCCGAGCTGCAGAAGCGGGCCGCTGCCAACGACTACCCCTCGCGCTTTCGCAAGTAACACCCCCCATCGGACCCCGCGTCGCCTCCCTGGCCGCGCATCCCATGGCTCTGCTGGCTCCTTCAGGTCGACGCGGCGCCCGGGGTACGCGGTGGTGAGCCGCCCGTGGGCCGCACGGCTCCTCGCGGGAGCTTTCGCCGCGGGGGCTTGCGCCGGCTGCCACGGCGGCGGCCCGCTGTTCCATCCAGCGCACGTCCTCCGTCCGGGCAACGTCAGCTTCGGCGGAGGGATCTCCGGCGCGATGGTCGTCGCCGGCGCGACGGCCGCCGAGGCAACCACCGGCGCGAGCACGGCCGGCGACCCGGCGGAGGGCGCCGCCGAGCGGGCCCTCTCCGAGCTGACCGCGGCGCCCGGCGTGGCCCCCTGGGTCAGCGCCCGCGTCGGGATCGACGGCGACAACGAAGCGGGGCTGACGTACACGGGGCGCTCGGTCCGGCTCGACGGACGCCATGCCTTCTCGCTCGGCAAGCCGACCCTGTCGATCGGGCTCGGCGCCTCGGCGCTCTTCGCCGACGGGCGCGGCGCCGACGGGAGCGGCGTGCAGGGCGCCGGACTCGACGTGCCTGTCCTGCTCGGCTTCCAGTCGGACGCGGACCTCTACGCCGTGTGGTTCGGCCCGCGGCTCGGCCTCGAGCTCCTCGGCGGCGAGGTGCGGTTGCCCGCGGCCGATGCATCGGCGGCGACCCGGGGGCCGCTCGTCGACGCGTCGGGCCGGCACCTCGCGCTCGGGTTCGTGCTGGGCGTGCGCGCCGGGTTCCGCCATGTGCATGTCGCCCTGGAGACCACAGCGACCTACCACCACGCGAGGGGCGAGCTGGGCGGCGCTCCGGTCGCGATCGACCAGGGGACCATCGTCCCGGGCGGCGGCCTCACGGTCAGCTTTTGACGCGATCGCAAATAACGGAATTTGCTTGCACTTTTCGCATTCCGCGCAGGCGCTTGCCCGCCCGGAGCGCCGGCCTTAGACTCGGATCCATGCGTCCCTACGGCGCCCTCTCCAGTACCTGCCTCCTCCTCGCCGGTGCGGCGCTCGTCGGCTGCTCGGCGCCGGTCGCGGGTGATACGGCCGACGCGAGCGGGGCGATCACGCAGGGCGTCGTGCTCGTCGAGCGCGCGATCAACCTGAGCCGGGACGCGACCTTGACCTCCTCCGCCCTCGAGGGCGAGGACGCCGCGCCGGGCGCGGCCGCCGTCGCGGGGTCGGTCACCAACGTGTCGGCCAAGTTCATGCGCCTCTCGTCCGCGACCGATCCCGAGCTCGCCGAGCGCCTGGTCGGCTCGCCGTTCGATCTGCCGTCCGCGGGCAGCTGCATGGTCCTGTCGCCCGCCGCCGGGGACGAGGCGACGAGCCTGAGCTCGCTCGGCTCCATCGAGCTGCTCGACGCGGGCGACGTGACGATGAAGACCGACAGCACGGAAATGCCGCTCGCGGCGCGCGCATTCCCGGACGTGGGCGACCTGGTCTTCGGCGTGTTCTACACGTCGCGCGACGCCACGAGCGATCTGCCGGCGCCGGCCCGGTACGCCTTCGAGAGCTCCGGCTCGGGGATGCTCGATCGGTTCGCCTTCGAGGCCGACGCCCCCGCGGGCCCCGAGGAGGTGCGGATCGGCGACGTCGATCTGGCCGATGGCGTCGAGCTCGACGCCGGGGTCTCCGCGATCGTGCAGTGGCGCGCGGACGAGGACGGCGGGGCCGGCAGGGCGCGGGACATCGTCTATGTCGACGTGACCTCGGCGCGCGGCACGGCCGTGCGGTGCGCGTTCAGGGACACGGGTCGCGGCGTGATCCCCGGGTCCCTGCTGGATCCCTCGACGCTCGGGCCCCTGCCGGCGAGCGCGACCCTGGCCGTGCACCGCACGCGGCAGGTGCCCTTCAGCGCCTCGGGGATCGACCTCGGCGAGGTGCGCTTCGACCTCTCCGTGATCGGCCGCGCGCGCGTCGTCGCGCGCTGAGGCTCGGACGATCGACGTCGGGGTGGCGGACGAGGAGCTGCGACGGCGCGCGGACGAGCTCGCGGCGATCGGGCAGCGCGACCGCGGCGCCGCCCTCCTCGCGGACGCGGGCGATCACGCGGGCGCGTCCGCGCTGCTCGAGCGGGCCTGCGATTTCCCCGGCGCGGCCAGGGCGGCGCTCTCGGCCGGGGACCCGGCCCGCGCGGCGCTCATGGCCGCGCTCGGCGGCGACGACGCGCTCGCCCTCGAGGCGATCGACCTGCTCGCCGCCACGGCGCCCCGCGACGCCGCGCTGCGCGCCGCCGCCGAGCTCTCGGCGCGCGGGTTCGCCCGCCACGCCGGCGCGCTGTTCGCCGCGCTCGGCGCCCACGCCGCGGCCGCGGAGGCGTTCACCGCCGCGCAGGACGCGCGCCGCGCCGCCGAGAGCTTCGAGCGCGCCGGCCGCCCAGCGGACGGCGCGCGGGTGCTCGAGGCCGCGCTCCGTCGCCGCCCCGAGGACGCGGCGGCCTGGCTCGCCCTGGGCGAGCTGCTCGCGCGCCACGGCCGCACCGAGGCCGCGGTGCGGGCGCTGCAGCAGCTGCCGCCGTCCGCCCCGGAGCGCGCCCGCGCGCTGCCGCTCCTCGGCAAGTGCCTGAGCGAGCTCGGCCTCGAGGAGGCCGCCCGGACGGTGCGCGACGAGATCTCCCGGCTCCCTCGGGCCGGCGAGGCGGCCCCTTCGCCGCGGGTCGCCCCGTCGTGCCGGCCCGCCTCGAGGCCTCTGCCTGCGGGCGCCGTGCCCGCGGGGCCGCTCCTCTTCGGGCGCTACGAGACCCTGCGCGAGATCACGGCCACGCCCCACGCGCGGGTCGTGGAGGCGCGCGACCGGATCACGGCGGAGCGCGTCGCCGTGAAGATCTTCACGGGCGCGGCGTTCGGCGCGGGCCGCGACGCGCTCCTCCGGTTCGAGCGCGAGGCGCGCGCGCTCGCCCAGCTCCGGCACCCGAACGTCGTCGCGCTCCGCGCGTACCACCCGGAGGGGCCGGCCATGGTGCTCGCCTGGATGGCGGGCGGCTCGCTCATCGAGCGGCTGCGGGGGGAGCCGGTCGCGCCCGCGCGCGCCGTCGAGATCGCGTGCGCGCTCCTGTCCGCGCTCGGCGAGGCGCACCGGCTCGGCATCCTCCACCGCGACGTGAAGCCGAGCAACGTGCTCTTCGACGAGGTCGGGACGGCGCACCTCGCGGACTTCGGCGCGGCGCACCTCGGCGATCTGTCGACCACCGCCACGGCCGGGGCGATCGGGACCTTCGCGTACATGTCGCCCGAGCAGCGCATGGGCCGGCCCGCGACGCTGGCGAGCGATCTGTACGGCGTCGGCGCGGTGCTGGCCGAGCTGCTCACCGGAGAGCCGCCCGCGCCCGCCGTGCGCGGGCGGCTCGATCCCGCGCCGAGCGAGGCCCACCCGGATCTCACCGCGGCCCACGACGAGGCCGTGGCGGCGCTGCTCGCGGAGGACCCCGCCGCGCGGCCCGCCGACGCGTTCGAGGCGCGGCGCGCGCTCACCGCGCTCGCCTGGCCGGAGCGCCCGCGGCCGCAGCGAGCGCGCGCGAGCGCGCGGCCGCGCTCGAGCGAGGCGCCGCCCCGGGCGACGGCGCGGCTCGGGGCGACCCTCGAGGCCGGCGACGGCCGGGACACGGAGGGGCGGTGGCGCGACCTGTGGCTCGAGCGCGACGTCCTCGTGCTGCAGCTCGACGACGCGTCCCTCGCCCGCGCCCGGGCGTTCGCGCGCGCCGGTCACGCGGCCCTGCCGGCCGTGCTGCGCGTCGACCTCGCCGAAGGGGAGATCTGGGTGGCGCCGCCCCGGGGCCGCGCGCTCGCGGACGAGCCGCGGGCGCTCACGCGGGGCCACCGCGCGCGCCTCGGCGAGGCGATCGCCGCGCTGCACGCGGCGGGGGGCGCGCACGGGTGCATCGACCGCCAGCACCTCTACCTGCACGACGGCGAGATCACGCTGGCCTACCCGCGCGAGGCCCCCGGCGACGTCGCGGAGACGGCGGCGCGCGATCTCGCGGCGCTGCGCGAGCTCGACGACGGCGCGCTCGACGCGCCCTGAAGCGGCGCCGGCTACGGCGAAGGCGGCGGCGACGCGCGGCCGTCGGGCGAGGCCTGGCAGACGCCGTAGTCGTCGTAGTCCCGCTTGGTGATGTCGTAGCAGCAGTAATCGCCGTCGAACTCGGGCTCGCTGTCGACCGACGCGACCTCGCCGTCGCACGCGGTGCTGCCGAAGTAGGCGAGCGCCTCGTCCTGGGAGGGGCACGCCCCCTCGTGCTCCGTCCACTCGAAGCACCCGACCTTGCCGCAGCCCGCGCCCGCGAGGGCGAGCACCATGGCCGCGAGCGGAAGAGCACCGAGCGAGCGACGCGCACGTGCCGAACGGAGGGAAGAGATCATGGAGTCTCCCGCAGAGGGGCGAACGCCGCGCCCGGCGCCAGCATACTCCGGTTCGGACGAAGCCGGCGCCCCTGGAGGAGGCGCTGTCGCCCCGAGCGGGATCACGCCACGCCCTCGGCAGGGGCGCCCGGCGCCCCGCGGGGCGGCCTCCCCTCCTGGTCGCCTCGGAGCGGCTGGAGTACAGGACAGCATGGCGACCGGAGAGCAGGGGGCCCGGGTGGTGCGCGCGCCGCGCGGGAGCGAGAAGAGCTGCAAGGGGTGGGTCCAGGAGGCCGCGCTCCGGATGCTCCACAACAACCTGGATCCGGAGGTCGCCGAGCGGCCGGAGGATCTCGTGGTCTACGGGGGCACCGGCAAGGCCGCGCGCTCGTGGGAGGCGTTCGACGTGATCGTCCGCGAGCTCCGGGACCTCGCCGACGACGAGACGCTCCTCGTGCAGTCGGGCAAGGCGGTCGGCCGGTTCCGCACGCACCCGGACGCGCCCCGCGTGCTCCTCGCGAACGCGAACCTCGTGGGGCGGTGGGCGACGTGGGACGAGTTCCGGCGGCTCGAGGCGCTCGGCCTGACCATGTACGGGCAGATGACCGCGGGCTCCTGGATCTACATCGGCTCGCAGGGCATCGTGCAGGGCACCTTCGAGACGTTCGTCGCCGCGCGGAAGGCGCACGCGGCGCGCGTCCCGGGGGGCGGGCGCTGGGTGCTCACGGCGGGCCTCGGCGGCATGGGCGGCGCGCAGCCGCTCGCCGCGACCATGGCGGGCATGGCCTGCCTCGGCGTCGAGATCGACCCGGCGCGCATCGAGAAGCGGCTCCGCACCCGCTACGTCGACGAGCGCATCGACGACCTCGATCGCGCGCTCGAGGCCGTCCTCGAGAGCGCCGAGCGCGGGGCGCCGCGCTCGATCGCCCTCTGCGGCAACGCCGCCGACGTCTACCCGGAGCTCGTCCGCCGCGGCGTCACGCCGGACCTCGTGACCGAGCAGACCGCCGCGCACGACCCGCTCGTCGGCTACATCCCGCCGGGGCTCACGCTCGAGCAGGCGGCGGAGCTCCGCACGCGCGATCCGGGGGAGTACGTCGCGCGCGCGAAGGCGGGGATGCGGCTCGAGGTCGACGCGATGCTCGCGATGCAGCGGCGCGGGGCCGAGGTCTTCGACTACGGCAACAACCTCCGCGCCTGCGCGCTGGAGGCGGGCTGCGAGGACGCCTTCGCGATCCCCGGCTTCGTCCCGGCGTACGTGCGCGAGCTGTTCTGCCAGGGCAAGGGCCCGTTCCGCTGGGTCGCGCTCTCGGGCGATCCGGAGGACATCCTCGCGACCGACCGCGCGGTGCTCGAGGCGGTCCCGGGCGATCCCGATCTCCGGCGCTGGATCGAGCTCGCCGAGCAGCGGATCGCGTTCCAGGGGCTCCCGGCCCGGATCTGCTGGCTCGGGTACGGCGAGCGCGCGCGGGTCGGGCTCGCCTTCAACGAGCTCGTGCGCGCCGGCCGGGTGAAGGCGCCGATCGTGATCGGGCGCGACCACCTCGACTGCGGGTCGGTCGCGTCGCCGTTCCGGGAGACGGAGGCGATGAGGGACGGCTCGGACGCGATCGCCGACTGGGCGCTCCTGAACGCGCTCGCGAACACCGCCGGCGGCGCGTCGTGGGTCAGCTTCCACCACGGCGGCGGGGTCGGGATCGGCAACTCGCTGCACGCCGGGGTGGTGATCGTCGCCGACGGCACCGAGGCCGCCGCCCGCAGGCTGGAGCGGGTGCTGACCATCGACCCGGGGATGGGCATCATCCGCCACGCGGACGCGGGGTACGAGACGGCGATCCGCGTCGCGGACGAGAAGGGCGTCCGCGTGCCGCACCGGCCCGCTCGCCCGTGAGGCTCACCCCCGCCGCGCGCGGGGGCCTCGCCTCGCCGGGCGCGGCGCCTCCGGCGCGCGCTGCGACGGCGCGGGCGGCGGCTCGGCCGCGCCGCGGAGGCGGCGAAGCCGGTCGATCTCCTCCGCGTAGCCGCGCCGCTCCTTCGACAGCGGCGGCAGCTCGATCACCGCCGGCACGTCCGCGAGCCGCGGGTCGTTCGCGAGGCGCCAGAACGGCACGAGGCCCATCTCCCCGTCGCCGATGCGCTCGTGCCGGTCGAGCCGCTGGCCGAGCGCGGCCTTCGAGTCGTTCACGTGCATGCACCGCAGCCGGTCCCTGCCGAGCAGCCGGTCGAAGTCGGCCCAGAACCGCTCGTAGCCGGCCTCGCTCCGCAGATCGTGCCCCGCCGCGAAGGCGTGCTGCGTGTCGATGCAGACCCCGAGCCGCGCGCGCTCCGGCCCGGCGCGCTCGATCATCGCGGCGATCTGATCGAGGCGATCGCCCAGCGTCGTCCCCTGCCCGGCCATGTTCTCGATGCACAGCGTGGCGCGGAGCCCCTTCGCCCGCGCGAGCACCGTCGCGAGGCTCTCGCCGATGCGATCCAGCCCGGCCTCCTCGCCGAGGCCGCGGTGCGCGCCCGGATGGAACACCACGAAGTCGATCCCGAGCGCGTCGCACCGGGCGAGCTCCTGGAACAGCGCCTCCCGCGAGCGCTCGAGGATCGAGGCGTCGTCGGCGCACAGGTTGATGAGGTAGCTCGCGTGGGCGAGCGTCCGCCCCGCGCCCGCCCAGGCCGCGCGCGCGGCGCGAAACGCGGCGATCTGGTCCGCGCCCAGGGCCGGCTCACGCCACTGGCCCGAGACCTTGGTGAAGATCTGCATCGCCTCGCATCGGTCCTCTCCCGCCAGCGCGATCGCGCGGTGAAGACCGCCGGCCACCGACTCGTGCGCGCCGAAGATCATGGGCCGCACTGCTTGGGTCGCCCGCCCCGCGCCGGCAACCCATTCCGCCGAGCGCGCCCGATTTGCCACGAGCCCCGCACGCCGCACCAGCGCACGACGCACCCAGAGCACCGCGTCAACTCCCTCGCAACATCTTCAATTTCACCACTCAACCCGCCCCAAAGCCGAGCAAACCGCGTGCCCGGCGGGCGCGTACCGTGGTTCGCGGCACCTCGCCCTTGACGCATTCCGGCCCAGGCGCGAATTGAGCGGCCTTCCTGGAGTCTCGATGAGCCATATGGGTGTTACGAACGGGGCTGGGGCCAGAGGGGCGGTGCCGGGGTTGCCGGGTGGAGCCCGCGGCGAAGAGAACGCGGCGGTCCCGCCGCTGGTGCCGTCTCACGTGCTCTCGGGCAAGCGGCTCGTGGTGGTCGGAGGCACCGGGTTCCTCGGCAAGGTCTGGCTGGCCATGCTGCTCGCGAGGTTCCCCGAGATCGCGCACATCTACCTGCTCGTCCGGGCCAAGGGGGACCAGTCGCCCGAGGAGCGCTTCTGGTCGCAGATCGCGACCTCGCCGGTGTTCGATCCGATCCGCGAGCAGCACCCGGGGCCCGCCTTCGAGGAGTACCTCCGGCAGAAGGTGACCCCGATGAACGGCAACGTGGGCCTGCCGATGCTCGGGCTCGGCGACCGCGTGGGGGAGCTCACCGGCCAGATCGCGGCGGTCGTGAACGTCGCCGGCGTCGTCGACTTCAACCCCCCGCTCGACGAGGCCCTTGAGGTCAACGCGTTCGGCGTCAGCAACCTGGTCGAGCTCGGGCGGGCGCTCGGCGCCAAGCTGATGCACACGAGCACCTGCTACGTCGCGGGGTACCGCTCCGGCCTCATCGAGGAGAACCACCCGGCCGAGATCCCCTTCCCCCGCGCCGCGGGCGAGACGTGGTTCGGCGCCGCCTGCCCGAAGCGGACGCTCGATCGCTCGCACTGGGATCCGCAGCGCGAGATCAGCGAGTGCCTCGACCTCGTGAAGCAGGCGCGCCAGCGGTGCGAGGACGCCTTCCGGCAGAGCGCCTTCCTCGACGAGGCCAAGGCCAACCTCGCGGCGCGCGGCGAGCCGTGCCGCGGCAGCGCGCTCGAGAACGAGCTCGCCCGGGTCAAGCGCAAGTTCATCAAGGACCGGCTCGTCGAGGCCGGTAAGGAGCGCGCGCTCTTCTGGGGGTGGACCAACATCTACACCTACACGAAGAGCATCGGCGAGCAGGTGCTCGCGAGCTCCGGGCTGCCGTTCACCATCGTCCGGCCCGCCGTCGTCGAGACCGCCGTCGAGTTCCCGTTCTGCGGCTGGAACGAGGGGATCAACACCTCGGCGCCCTACCTCTACCTCGCCTCCAAGGGGCAGGTGCAGTTCCCCGGCGACCACGACGTGCGGCTCGACCTCATCCCGGTCGACATGGTCGCGAGCGGCATGATCGCCTCGCTCTGCGAGCTCATCGAGGGGCGCGCGCCCGCGGTGTACCAGTACGGGACGACCGACACGAACGGCTGCCGGGTGACGCGCTACCTGGAGCTCGCCGGGCTCTACAAGCGGCGGCAGGTGTTCGAGGGGAAGAAGACCGCGCTGTTCGACGTCGTGTCGTCGCGCTTCGAGCCGCGGGGCCTGACCAAGCAGCAGTACGGCGCGCACGGCGCGCGCGCCATCGAGGGCGCGCTCCGCGGCCTGGGCAGCCTGCTCAAGGCGGCCAGCGTGGGCCCCGCCGCGGCCGTCCTCAAGCCGGCGTCGGCCGCGCTGGAGGGCGCCGCCAGGGCGGAGCAGAAGACGGCCTCCCTCCTCGAGGTGTTCATGCCGTTCGTCGCGGAGGCGGACTGGGTCTTCTCCTGCGCCAACACGCGCGCGGCGATGGCCCGCATGCCGCCCGAGGAGCGGGCGCGCTTCACCTGGGAGCCGGAGAAGATCGACTGGCGCGACTACATCTTCAGGGTCCACCTCCCCGGCCTGGAGAAGTGGGCCTTCCCGCTCATGGAGCAGATGCTCCGCCGCGAGATCAAGCCGCTCCGGGCCTACGACAGCCTCGTCGACCTGCTCGACGAGATCGCCGAGCGCCACGATCACGCGCTCGCCCTGCAGCAGATCGAGCAGGACGGGCTGTCGCGCACGAGCTACCGCGAGCTCCGCGACGCGGCGTGCAGGACGGCCGCGCGCCTCGCCGCGCTCGGCGTGCGCCACGGCGACCGCGTGGCGCTCTCCGGCGCGAACCAGCCGGCGTGGCCCGTCGCGTACTTCGGCATCCTCCGCGCGGGCGCCGTGGCCGTGCCCGTCGATCCGGGGCTCGACGCGAGGGCGTTCGCGGACGTCGTCCGCGCGTCGACGGCGAGGATCGTCCTCTGGGACCGCCGCGTCGAGGAGCGCCTCGGCGCGGCCGTGCGCGAGGCGCTGCCCGAGCTCCACGCCTTCGACCTGGCCGGCTTCCCCGACGGCCGCGCGGGCGACCTGGGCCCGGCCTCGGGCGACGGGCTCGCGCCCCCCGACGCGCGCCTGGGCAAGGACGACGTCGCCAGCGTCGTCTTCACGAGCGGCACGACCGGGGAGCCGAAGGGCGTCCTGCTCACGCACGGCAACTTCACGGCGCTGCTCGCCTCCCTCGCCCCGCTCTTCCCGCTCACGGCGCGCGACCGCGTGCTCAGCGTGCTGCCGCTCCACCAGACCTTCGAGGTCACCTGCGGCCTGCTGCTGCCGCTGTCGCAGGGCGCGCGGGTCATCTACCTCGACGAGCCCTCGAGCGACCGGCTGGGCGACCGCCTGGGCGAGGGGCTGAAGAGGGCGCGCGTCACGGCGATGGTCGGCGTGCCGGCGCTCTGGCAGATGCTGGAGCGCAGGATCGTCGCCGGCGTGAAGGAGCAGGGGCCCGCCGCGGCGGCCGCGTTCAGCTGGGCGATGGAGCTGAACCGCATGCTCGGCAAGCGCCTGGGGCTGAACGCGGGGCGGCTCTTCTTCGGCAGCGTCCACGACGCGCTCGGCGGCAACGTCCGCTTCCTGATCTCCGGCGGCGCGGCGCTCCCGAAGGACACGGCCGCGGTGTTCAAGGGCCTCGGCCTGCCGCTCGCCGAGGGCTACGGCCTGACCGAGGCAGCGCCGCTCCTCACCGTCGCCAGGCCCTCACCGGCCGGGTCGCCGGGGCACGTCGGCAAGCCGATCCCGGGCGTGCAGCTCAGGATCGCGAACCCGGACGCGAGCGGCGTCGGCGAGGTGCTCGCGCGGGGCCCCAACGTCATGAAGGGCTACGCCGACGCCTCCGACGCGACCCAGGCGGCGCTCGACGCGGACGGGTGGCTGCACACGGGCGATCTCGGCAAGCTCGACAAGCAGGGGCGGCTCATCCTCGTCGGCCGGCAGCACGAGGTCATCGTCGTGAAGGGCGAGCACGTGTACCCCGACGAAGTCGAGCGCCTGCTCGGCAAGGTCGAGCACGTCCGGGAGCTCGCGATCGTCGGCATCGACGGCGGCCGCGGCGGCGATCATCAGGTCGCGTGCCTCGCCGTCCCCAGGGCGCCGGAGGCCGGCTTCGACGGCGACGACGAGGCGGCCCTGCGGGCGGCGCAGCACGAGCGCGCGCTCGAGGCGCTCCGGACGGCGATCCAGGCGCTGCCGAAGCCGAGCCAGCCCGCGGTCGTGCACCTCCAGGAGGCCGACCTGCCGCGCACCGCGTCCGGGCAGGTGAAGCGCGCGGAGGTGAAGGCGATCCTCACGCGCCTCGCCGCCGAGGCCTCGGCGGCGGCCGCCGAGGCCTCCGCCGCGACCCCGGCGCACGACGCCGGCGCGGCGCCGCCGGGGCCGAGGGTGAAGCCGGGAGAGGAGCCCATCTACATCCCCCGCCCGGTGGCCGACTTCGCCAAGCACTGGATGAACAAGGTCCAGTCCGGCTTCTACGGGAACGTGATGCGCCCGAAGGTCTACGGGCGCGCGTTCATCCCGCACAACCGGCACACGATCGTCATCTCGAACCACGCGAGCCACCTCGACATGGGGCTCGTGAAGTACGCGCTGGGCAGCTATGGCGACGGCCTCGTCTCGCTGGCCGCGCAGGACTACTTCTTCGAGGGCAACCGCTGGCGGCGCGCCTACTTCGAGAACCTCACGAACCTCGCGCCGTTCGACCGCAAGGGCGGCCTCCGCACGGCGCTGCGGCAGACCGGCGAGATCCTGGACAGCGGGCGGACCGTGCTGCTCTTCCCCGAGGGCACGCGCAGCCCCGACGGCGCCATCCTGGAGTTCAAGCCGGCGATCGGGCACCTCGCGCTCACGCACGGGGTGGACATCCTGCCGCTCTACCTCGGCGGGACCTACGAGGCGCTCCCCAAGGGGCGCACCGTCCCGATCCGCCGCGACCTGCTCGCCCGCATCGGGCCGCCGCTCGAGATCGCCGACCTGCGCCGCCTCACCGCCGGGATGAAGTACGCGGTCGCCTGCCGCAAGGTCGCGGAGCTCACCCAGCTCGCCGTGATCAAGCTGCGGGACGGAGGCGCCCTCGACCTGCGCCGGGTCGAGAGCATCGACCAGGCCGCCGGGACGAAGGAGCACCCGCTCACGCTCCTGTTCCGCGAGCTCGAGGGCAAGTACGTGGCGGGGCGGGTCACGCAGCCGATCACCTACTACGTCACGCTCGGGAACGAGGACGAGGCGAAGTGGACGCTGCGGATCGATCCGGCCGGCTGCGAGGCGCGGGTCGGCAAGCCGAGCCAGCAGGCGGACTGCGTGCTCAAGACGACGCCCGAGATCTTCACCAAGATCGTCCGCGAGGCCTACACGCCGAGCCCGATGGAGTTCATGACGGGCCTCGTGAAATCGAACGACATCTCCCTCCTGCAGACCTTCCAGAAGGTGTTCGACCTCGCATGAGCCGCTACCTCGTCACCGGCGCCACCGGTTTCCTGGGTTCGCACCTCGTCGCGGAGCTCCGCAGGGCAGGCCACGAGGTCGTGGCGCTCTGCCGGACGGAGGCGCCCGCGCTCGCCGGGGCGGGCGCCCTCGTCCGCCGCGGGGACGTGCTCGACGCGGCGTCGGTCCGCGCCGCCGCCGAGGGCTGCGAGGGGCTCTTCCACTGCGCCGGGCGCGTCTCGCGGCGCCGCGAGGACGCCGAGCTGCTCTACCGGATCCACGTCGAGGGGACGAAGATCACCCTCGACGCGTGCCGCGACGCGGGCGTGAAGCGCGCGGTGGTCGCGAGCACGAGCGGCGTCGTCGCGGTGAGCCGGGATCCGAACGACATCCGCGACGAGACGGCCGAGCCGCCGATCGACCTCATCGCCCGCTGGCCGTACTACCGCTCGAAGCTCTACGCCGAGCGCGCGGCCCTCGACCGCAACGGCCCGGCTTTCGAGGTCGTCGCCGTCAACCCGAGCATCCTGCTCGGCCCGGGCGACGTCCACGGCGCCTCGACGGGGGACGTGGTGAGCTTCCTCGAGCGCCGCCTGCCCTTCGTCCCGGCGGGCGGCCTCTCTTTCGTCGACGCCCGCGACGCGGCGCACGGCATGGTGCTGGCGATGGAGAAGGGCCGCCCGGGCGAGCGCTACCTGCTCGGCGCGGCCAACATGAGCCTGGAGGTCTTCTTCCGCCGGCTCTCGCGCATCTCGGGCGTCCCGGCCCCCGCCCTGCGGCTCCCGCGGAGCGTCGCGCTGGCGAAGGCGGGCGCGCACCTCATCGAGCAGGCGCGGAAGCGGTTGCCGATCGATCTGCCGGTGGATCCAGTGTCGGCGGAGATGGGCCAGCACTTCTGGTACCTCGACGCGACCAAGGCCCGGCGCGAGCTCGACTGGACACCGCGCGACCCGCTGGAGACGCTGGCGGACACGGTCGCGGACCTGCGCGCGCGGGGCGTGGTCTGGCCGCAGGGGTAACGCGGCGGGCCCCCCGGCGTGCGGCGCCTCCCGCCGGCGCGGGTCAGCCCGCCCGGCGGAGCGGGGTCGGCGGGAACAGGTCCTTCATCTCGAGCGGCAGCTGACCCCGGAAGCCCTCGATCTCCCCGGCGGACACGCTGTCCGCGACCGCCTCGCAGATCGACTGGAGCACGAAGCTGGCCGCCTCGCGGTCCATCTGCAGCTCGCGCGCGACGGCCTCCTCGATGGTGTCCGTGGTGATGCGCTTGTCCGGCCCGTCGAGGAACGGATCGAGCGACGGGTGGAGCCTGGAAGGGAGCTGCGCGATGAGGTGCCGCGCCTCCTGGGGTGTCACCCGGCGGCACAGGTGGCCGAGGACGATCTGCAGCGCGAGCTCGGCGCGGTCGCGCTGCTGGAGGCCGCTGTGCCGCTCGACCGCGCGGAGCAGCCGGCCGTAGGCGTTGTCCGCCCGCGCCTTGCGCCGGGTGATGGATCGCACCGGGCGCGAGATCTCCGGGCGCGCGGGCTCCCCCGGGTGCGTCGCGCCCTCGGGCTTGAACCGGGCGGCCACCTCGAGCTGCGCCCTCACGACGGCTCCGGCGGCCTGCGCGTCGATGACCCCGTCGGCCAGCAGATCGTCGAGCGTGACCAGCCCGACGGGCCGGCCGTTCTCGATGATCGGCACGCGCCGACACGCACGCTCGCGCATCGTGCGCACGGCGTCCTCGACCGACGCGCTCACCTCGAGGGCCGCGACGTCGTCCGACATGATGTCATGCAGCGGTGTGCTGCGCGCGTCGAGCTCGCCTGCCACGACCTCGATCGCGATGTCGCGGTCGGTCACGATGCCGGCGAGCTGCTGCGTGTCGTGGACCAGGATGGCGCCGACGTGGTTGTCGACCATCGCCCTGACGGCCTCGTAGGCGGTCGAGCGCGGGCTCAGGACGATCATCCGCGACCGGCGGTACTTTTCGAGCGACATGACGGGAGCCCCTCCCCTGGGCAGCGTGGGTACGTGCGTGCGCCCCGGCACGACTAGCCAGAACGGTACCAACCTGGGCCGCGACGGCTCGAGGGGACGCGCTCAGCGCGCCCGCCCGGCGCCGCTACCCTGGCGGCCTCGGCCGTCCGAGGGCACGAGCCGCACCATCCGGTGCAGGAGGCCGTCGACCCGCTGCAGCCAGCCGCGCCAGGCGGCGTACTGAGCCACCGGGATGGTCGAGCGATCGACGACCACGCGCTCCTTCACCACCACCGCGTCCTTGCCCGGCACCCTCTCGAACGTGAGCGTCGCGCGGCCGAACTCGCCGCCGTCCTCGTCGCCCCCGGGCGGGAGCTCGGCGAACGTGTAGCCCGCGGGCGCGACGATCGTGATCGTCCGGTGGTGGTGGCGTGGCGCGAGGCTCGGCGGGAGCACCACCGGCAGCGCGCGCTTCACGAGCGGCGCGAGCTGCGACGTCAGCGTGGAGCTGCCCGCGAGGGGCACCGCGAGCTCCGCGCCCTCGCGGCGCGCGAGCCCCTCGGAGCGCGCCTCGAACGCGAGCGACGCCGCCCCCTGCGGGAGATCACCCCGGAACGTCACCTCCGGCTTCACCTGGATGGTCGGGAACCAGCCGTACGCGAGGTACTGCTCGACCCACTGCGCGCGCGCGTCGGCCTCGGCCAGGTTCGACCGGAGCTCGAACGCCGCGTCGCCGATGTGCCGCTCCCTCGCCGCGAGCTCGCCGGCGCCCGTCGGGTGCAGCGCGATCGTCCACGCGGCGTCGACGCCGTGGTCGGCGGGCGAGCTCGCCGGCGTCTCGACGATCTTCGGCGGCCCGTCGTCGACGAACAGCGCGAGCGTGCGCGCGTCCATCGCCGGCAGCGGGCCGAGCCGGCTCTGCGGGCTCGTCGCGTCGAGCCACAGGCCGGGCGCCCCCCCCTTGCCCGGGAGGTACGCGATGCCGTGATCGAACGCCGGGATGGCCGCCACCTCGCTCCGCAAGAGCGACGGCTGGCCCGTGTAGCGCGTCTGCACCAGCACCTCCGTCGCCTCGATGCCGATCGACTTGAGCAGCGTGATCAGCAGCATCGCCTTGTCGTCGCAGTCGCCCTGGCGCCGGGCCAGGAGCTCCTGCGGCCGGTTCGGCAGCCACCACTCGCCCGACACGAAGTTCACGTAGCGGATGTCGTCCGCCACGAAGTCGAAGAGCGCCCGCAGCTTGTCCTCGCGCGTCACCTTGCCCTTCGTGAGCTCGGCGGCGAGCCGCCGGACCTGGTCGTCGGGCTCGGTGAAGCCCGCGACCGCGCCCCGGTACCACTCCCGGAAGTCGTGCCAGCCGTGGAACGTCGACCCCACGACGACCGGCAGCACCTCCGCGAGGTGCGGGGCGAGCGGCTCCTCGGGCACCTCGGGCGGGTCGTCCCAGATGAACCGCGTCACCTCGCGGCCCTCCTCCTCGGACCGGAGCACCCGCTCCGCCTTGCCGTTCAGGACATCGATCGCCAGCGGGTCGCTCTTCGGCGAGTCGACGACGACCTCGTTGTAGAGGATCGGCCGCGTGTCGGTCGAGCCGACGTAGTCGATGAAGTAGAACGGCGCGTCGCCGCGGCGGCCGACGGGGCCCGGCGTCCAGGAGCGCACCGCGACCTCGACCACGTCGCCCGTCCTGAGCCTGGGCCACCGTACGAACGGCCTCGCCCCGCCCGAGCCCTGCTCGTCGGGCTGCGCCACCGAGCCGTCCTTGCGGTGGACGCGCGCGAAGAGCAGCTCGGTCTGCGCGCCCTCGGTGGGGATGTCGCGCTCGTAGAGCTCCTGATCCGAGCGCGGCTCGATGACGATCTCGCGCGCGTAGTGCATGAGCTGTGAGACGCGCTTGTCCGGGTGGTAGGTCACGGCGCGCACCCAGTGGAGCTGCCGATCGGCCACCTCCCCGACCTTCGCCGGGGCCCCTCGCGCCCGCGCGAGGAAGATCTCGGGCGCGACGAGGTGCTGCTCGTCGCGCATGCGCCGCCGGCCGGGCGCGGAGGGCGAGCCCTCGCCGAGGCGGAGGGCGAGCTCCGCCCGGAGCGACGGGTCGCCCGGCGCGAGGTCGCGCGCGCGCGCGAGCGCGGCGTTCGCCGCGGCCGCCCACGGGCCGCCCGCCGTGCCCTGCCGGGCCGCGGCGAGCGACCGGAACGCGCCGGCCTGGTTCGGCGCGATGTGGGCGGCGTAGGACAGCACCTCGCGCGCCCACGCGCCGCGGCCCGCGTCGTGGAGCGCGCGGCCGATGCGGATCACGTCCTCGGCCGACGTCTGCTGCGCGAGCGCGCCGGCGGCCGCCACCTCCATCGCGGCGCCGCCCTGGTGCTCGAACGCGAGCACGTAGGGCGCGCCCCGGGACTCGGGCGCGATCTCGGCGAGCCGCTGCGCGGCCCGGAGCTCGAGGGCAGGGTCCCGCCGGGCCGCGGCCGCGATCTCCTGCCAGACGACGACAGGGGTCCGGCCTTTCTGCTGGCGCTCGATCGCGAGCAGCTCCTCGAGCGCCGCCCGGCCGAGCCCCGACGGCGCGAGCTCCTTCTTGACGAGCGCCCTGAGGACGCGCGCCTCGGGATCGCGCGCCGAGCGCAGCGGCTGCTCGCGCAGCGCCGCGGCCGCCCAGTCGACCCGGCCCGACGCGAGGTGGGCGGCGACGAGCCTGCGCTGGGCGAAGGCCGCCGAGGCGCGATCCTTCTCGGTGAGGCCGCGGGCGCGCGCGGCCTCGAGCCAGCCGCTGCGGTTCGCGCCGAACGGGGACACCCACCCCGCCATCGCGAGCGCGTCCGGCGAGACCTCCGGCGCCCGCGTCACGCGATCGAGCAGCCCGGGCGCGCGCGGCGATCGCTGGTCGTCCGCGCCCCCGAGCGTGCGCACCACGGCGGCCGAGAGGACCCGATCCAGCGGCTCGTTCGCGCCGACGTCGAGCGCCCTGTCGAGCGCCGTCTTGACGACGGTCACGCTCGAGGGCGCCGCCGGGGGCGCCCGGAGCGGCGAGAGATCCGACGAGGTCGGGAGCGGCGCCGGGCGGCGCTGCTCGTCGGTGAAGCGCACGCGGACCCGCCCCGCGTCGGCGATCGCGCCGGTGCACACCTTCAGCGCGAGCAGGTGATCGCCCGCGGGCGCCTCGATCCGCGCGGCGATGCGGTCGAGCACGAGGCGCTCGTGGGACGCGTCGCTCGACGCGACGTCGGCGCCGTCCCACGCGACGCGCACCGCTCCGGTCGCGGCGACGTGGGCGAGGATCGGCGCGCGATCGAGCGCGGGCGGGATGGTGACGCGGGAGGCGAGGTACGTGCAGCTCTCGGCGCGCGGGTGGATGTAGAGGTCGAGCGGCACGCCGCGGGCGGTCGACGCGGCGGGCAGCACGCGGCGCCACGCGACGTCGTAGACGCCCCAGGAGTAGCGGGCGCCCATGTCCGAGAAGCGCCGGCCGTCCGCCTCGGGGCCCTCGCGGCGCGCGAGCCCGTCACCCGAGTTGTCCTGGAACGGCCCCAGGATGGCGAACGCCTTGACGAGCCCTGATGCGTCCGGGGGGGCGTCGTACGACACGGCGCGCGCGCCGGGCCACGCCGCGGCCTGTGGCTCGGGGGTGAGCGAAGCGGCGAGCCAGCGCGCGTCGTCGGCGAGCGGCGAGGAGGACCGCGCGATCCGCGCGAGCCCCTCGCGGGCGCGGCCCTCGGCCGCGCGCTCGGCGAGCGCCGCCGCGATCACGAGCCCCGGGATGGCGTCGTCGCCGCCGCGCTGCGCCCGGGCCAGCGCGGCGCGGAGCATCTCGTCGGGCGTCGCGGCGGTCCACCGCGGCGAGCGCGCGATGGGGGCGCGCTTGTCGCTCACCTTCGCGGGGCCCGCCGCCGGCTTCTTCACGGGGCCCGCCGCGGGCTGCTCCGCGGCGCCCACGGCCGCGCCGCCCGGGCGCTGCGCCTGCGCGCGCGCGGGGGCGGGCGCGACGGCGACGGCGAGCAGCGCCGCGATCCATCCGCGCCGCCCGCACCAGCGCGCTGCCCGCGCGCGCAGGCGCCCTCCTCGTCGACTTGCCCCCGGCGAGCTCCGTTCCATCGCTCCTCGCTTCCGGGCCACGGCATAGCGCGGGCCGGATCGCGGCGCGAGCGCGCCGAGGGGCGCGCCGGGGCGCCCCGCGCTGCGCCGGAGCAGCCGCCCGCGCCGGGACCGGTGCGCGCGCCTCTCGGGACCGGTGCGCGAGCCCCTCGGGACCGGTGCGCGAACTTGGCCGGCGAGCGCGCGGTTCACTAGCGTGCTCCCATGCGGCGCGCGTCGAGATGGTTGCTTTCGGCGGTGATGGCCCTGACCACGCTCACGGTCTCGCCCGCGGAGAGCCTTGCCCGTGGCACCCGGGTCGAGTGGAAGAGCGTCGATGTGCCCGCGGGCGAACGCCAGAAAGAGCGGGCCCGCGCGCTGCGCGGCATGCTCAGGAGCGCAGCGAAGGAGGCGGATTTCGGCAAGGCCAAGTCGGTCGTGCTGAGCGCGCGCGTGGTCGAGTTCACCTCGGCGACGCGCGGCGACGTCCACCGGGTGAGCTGCACGCTGGTCGGCCGCGTCGTCGGCGGCCCCACCGCCCGCTCGCGCATCTCGTTCGGCGGCCGGCCCAGCGAGCGGCAGGCGCTGGAGAAGCAGGTCCTCACGATGGTCGCGAACGGCATCGTCGGCAGGCTCGCCTCGATCGTCCGCGCCCGCGACGAGGCGCGCGACAAGGCGCGCGACGACCGCGACGAGGCGCGCGACTGAAGGCGCGCCGGCGCGGTCCGCGCCCTGCGCGCGGGCCCGCGCCGCGCCTCGCTCGACCTTCCTCGCGATCTGGACTACGAGGGCCCGCGCATCATGGAACTCGACCGGATGGTGGCCGAGCTCTTCCAGGAGGAAGACCGCGCTCGGGAGATGGCGGGAAAGCTCATCCAGCTGGCGCAGCGCTCTCCGGCCGCGGCGTGCGCGGAGCGCGAGGGCCTGCTCGCGTTCCTCCGCGGGCCGATGGAGCGTCACATGCGCTACGAGGAGGCGGCCATCTTCCCGCATTTCCAGGCGCACGGCCTCGCCGAGGAGGTCCAGGTCGCGCTGAAGCACCACGCCGCCCTGCGCGAGGCGACCGAGGCGCTCGCGAACGTCGCGCCGGACGGCGACGTCGCGGCGCGCATCGCGAACGTCGCCCGGCTCCTCTTGCACCATACAAATTTCGAGGGCGACTACATTTACCCCGAGCTCACCCACGACGAGTGGCGCGAGCTGATCAGGGAAACGGTTCGCCCGGGCGTCTGACGTCAGCGCAGGAACTCGACAGGGATGTTCCCCTCGACGTAGGCTTTTGCCGCCGTGTCGATCGCAGCTGGTCAGGTGCTGAGCGAGCGCTACCGCCTCATCCGACCCGTCGGGCAGGGTGCGCAAGCTTCGGTGTGGGTCGCCGAGCACCTGGCGCTCAGCACGCAGGTCGCGGTCAAGCTGATCGATCCCGAGCTCGCGAAGCAGGAGGAGGCGCGCGAGCGGTTCCGCCGTGAGGCGACGGCTGCAGCCCAGCTGCGCAGCGCGCACGTCGTGCAGATCCTCGATCACGGCATCGCGGGGGAGCAGCCGTTCATCGTGATGGAGCTGCTCGAGGGCGAGGACCTCTTCGAGCGGCTCGCGCGGCGCCGCCGCCTCTCGCTCCAGGAGACGTCGCGGATCGTGACCCAGGTCGCGCGCGCGCTCACCCGCGCGCACGGGGCCGGCATCGTGCACCGCGACCTCAAGCCGGAAAATTTCTTCATCTCCGCGAACGAGGACGACGAGATCGTCAAGATCCTCGACTTCGGCATCGCCAAGGTGCGGGCGCAGTCGGGGAAGCGGGCCATCAAGCGGACCACCGCCGGCACGCTCATGGGCACACCGCACTACATGAGCCCGGAGCAGGTGAAGGGGCTCCGGGAGGTCGATTATCGCGCCGATCTCTGGGCGCTCGGCGTCATCGTCTACCAGTGCGTGACGGGCGAGCTCCCGTTCGACAGCGAGGGGGTGGGCGATCTGCTGATCAAGATCTCGATCGGCGAGATCCCGGTCCCCTCGAGGGTGAACCCGGAGCTGCCACCGAGCTTCGACGCGTGGTTCGCGCGAGCCTGCGACCGCGACCCGGCGCGCCGCTTCGAGAGCGCGCGCGACCTCGCCGAGTCGCTGGCCCGCGTCGCCGAGCTGTCGACGGAGTCCCAGGGCGCCCTGAGCTCACCGCGACCGCCGCCGATGCCGCCGGCGCCGCCGCGGCCGTCGCCCACCCGCCCGCCGGCGGCCGCGCCGCGGCCGGCGACGGGCTCGTCGATCCCCAAGGCGCCGCCCGTCCCCCGCGTGGCCGCTCCGACCGGCGGAGGCCTCTCGCGATCGCCGGAGCCGATGCCGGGCGAGCGATCCGCCGACAGGGCAGCGACTCCGCTGCCGGGGGGGCCGAGCGCGCGGCTCAGCGAGCGGGCACCGGTCGCGCCGCGGCTCAGCGAGCGGCCCCCTGTCGCGCCGCGGCTCAGCGAGCGGCCGCAGGCCACGCCTCCGCTCAGCGAGCGCACGCCCCTCTCAGCGCGACGCGGCGGGCCGCCTCCGGCGCCACCGCGGCTCGGCGACACCGCTTCCCAGCGACCACCGGCGCCGCGCTCCACCGGCGCACCGCTCTCCGTCAGCAGCGCACCGCGCTCCACCGGCGCACCGCTCTCCGCCGGCGGCGCACCGCGCTCCACCGGCGCACCGCTCTCCGCCGGCGGCGCACCGCGCTCCACCGGCGCACCGCTCTCCGCCGGCGGCGCACCGCGCTCCACCGGCGCACCGCTCTCCGCCGGCGGCGCCCCGCGCTCCACCGGCGCACCGCTCTCCGCCGGCAGCGCACCGCTCTCGACCAGCGCACCCCTCTCCCCGCCGCGGAGCAAGACGCCGCCCGCGGTGGTGGACGAGAGGCCCGAGGCGACGCCGGTCTCGCCGCCGGGGCCGCCGGCGAGCGCCGAAGCGCCGCACCGCGCAGCAGCCGACAGTGCGCCCTCCCTCGTCGACGTCGACATCGCCGACTTCGAGAACGACCCGCTGGACACCGACGTGGACCAGCCGCGCTCCGAGCTGTCGGCGCCGCCCGCGCCGCCCACGCCCGCAGCGCTCGCACCGCAGCCGCCCGCGTCACCCGAGCTCGCGGCGTCCACGCCCGTCAGCGACGTGCCCGCCGCGGCGACCGCACCGCCCGCGTCCCCGGCCGCGGCGCCGCCGCCCTCGCAGCGGGCCCCCACGCCGCCGGGCGTGGAGTCGGCCGAGGACGAGGTGCCCCCGAGCGAGCCGCTGCAGCTGCAGCGCCGTGATGGCGCGGGGCGAGCGCCTGCCGGCACGGTCGGCGGCGAGCTCGCCTCACCTCCCGCCTCGCATCACGCGCCACGTCCGCCCGCGCAACCGATCGCGCCGGCTCCGGCCTGGTCGGAGCCCGCCGTGCCGTCCGACATCACGACGGGCCACTGGGTGAAGGGCTCCAGCGTGAGCGGGCTGGCGCACGAAGGGATCCTCCCCGAGCTCGACGCAGGCTCGCGTCGGCGCCGGCTCGTTCGCTGGGTGGCGTTCGCGCTCCTGGCCCTCACCGGCTTCGTCGCCTGGCAGGTCGTCCGCTCGCAGCTCCCGCCGCAGGACGCGCCGGCGGCCACGAGCGCGCCCGAGCCGCCGGCCGCCACGCCGGAGCCCGAGCCGCCGCCCGCGCCCACGCCCGCGCCTCAGCCCAGCGACACGCCGCCGGCCGCGCGGGCGGTCGATCCCGGACATCCTTCGGCCAGCGCCGTCGCACCGTCTCCGCCGCGAAAGCGGCGGGCGCCGCCGCCGAAGAAGCCGCGAAGACCGCCCCCGCAGCAGCAGCAACAGCCCAAGGTGGACGATCTGACGATCGAGATCCCGATCCCGCCGCCCGAGACCACCGCGGCAGAGCCGAGCTCGCCTGCCGGGGCAGAATCGCCTGCCGGGGCAGAATCGCCTGCCGGGGCAGGGGCAGAGTCGCCTGCCGGGGCAGAATCGCCCTTGGAGGAAGAAGGCACCCCGCAGGCAAAGTGATAGAGGCGGATGGAAACCACAGCGTATCAGCAGTACTCCGAGGAATCCGGCGATTGGTTGAAGAAGGGGAGGTCCCGGCTGCTCGCTCACCTGGTGCGTGAGTTCAGCCCTGGAAAGCGCCCCCTGGAGATGCTGGAGGTCGGCGCCGGGGTCGGCCAGAACCTGGGTGTCCTGACGGAGTTCGGGGTCGTCGATGCCATCGAGGTGAGCCCCCTCGGACAGGACGCGATCGCCAGGACGGGCGCGGCGCGGACGCTCTACAGCACGTCGGTCCCGTTCGAGCTCGACCGGCGCTACGACGTGATCTGCGCGCTCGACGTGATCGAGCACATCGAGGACGACCGCGGCGCGCTCCAGTGGATCCACGATCACCTGAACCCCGGCGGGATCTTCGTCGCCACGGTGCCGGCGTATCCGTGGCTGTTCAGCGATCACGACCGCGCGTTGCAGCATTTCCGCCGCTACACGGCCGGCACCTTCCGTCGCGCGCTGCCGGCCGCCTTCCACGTCGAGGCCTGCGCCTACTTCAATCAGCTGCTCTTTCCCGCCGCCGTCGGCTCGCGCGCCGCCTGGAGCGCCGCGCGCATGCTGCGCCCCGGCAAGGGCAGCGCGAAGCAGTCGTCGCCGAGGTCAGGCCTGGCCTCGTCGGCGCTCGGGGCGGTGCTGCGCGCGGAGGTCGACCTCATCGCGCGCGGGTACCGGCCGCGCTTCGGGCTGTCGGTCTTCTGCGTGGCGAGGCGCACGGCGGCCTGAGGGTCGCCTCGCGCCTCGCGCCTTCCCTCGCGGGCGGGCTCGGCAGGGCCCACCCCCGCGGGCGCCCCCCTCGCCCCTGGCCGGGCGGCTCGCAAACACCTCTCCCGCGGCCAGGGGCAAACCCCGGCGGCAGCGCGCGCGCCGCGACGCCGTGGCCGGAAGCCGTCCGCGAGCCTGCGGACACCTCCGGCCGTGAGGCGGATCAGCGCTCGTTCTCGTTGGAGAGGTCTTCTTCCTCCTCGTTGGAGAGGTCTTCTTCCTCGCCGGGCGCCACCGGATCCTCGGCAGCAGCGGGGGTCGGCGCCGGCGGCTTCGCCGCAGCGGGCGTGCTCGGCCCGCCGCCCTTGCGCACGTAGAGGTCGAGCTTCCCCTTCCCGCCCAGGAGCACGCGCCGCCTGGCAGCGAGCATGAAGTCGCGCTTATCGGCGGGCAGCGACGGGTGACACTTCGGATCGACGACGGCGAACGCCGCCTGCTTCAGGAGCTCCGCCGCGCTCGCGCCGCCAGGGGGGCCGCTCACCCGGGGCGCAGGGAACGCCCGGTTGTTCGGTCCGAAGACCGGCACCGTCAGGTCGCTGAGCTCGTAGAGGCCTGACTTGTAGGCGTTGCCGCAGCCCAGGTACGCGACCGTGGTCGGGAACGGGGTGTCCGGATCGGGCGCGGGCCCCATCTCGGCGAGCGTCATGCCGCGGTGCTTCGAGTGCTTCACGGTCCGCTTGAGCGCGAAGTCGAAGAACATGAGATCTCCGGCGACCGTGTCCCACCCCTTGCTGACCTGGGTGTCCCAGGCGACATGGGTCACCCCCATGCCCTTCAGGAGGTCCCAGACCTCGCGCGGGGTGCGCAGCCGGCCATAGCTGATGCCGTATTGCCAGCCGTTCCAGTCCGACAGCGTCTCGGCGCCGATGCCGAGGTGGTTGTGGTTGTCGTGCAGCAGCACGCGCGCGCCCTCGGGGAGCGCCCGCGAGATGGACTGGAACGTCGGGTAGATATTGAACCGCTGCGTGTAGCGCTTCGCGTACCCCTGCCCGAGGAGGTCCACCACGGCCTTGATCGGCGACTTCACCATCGCGTGGCCGGGGATGAAGTAGATATCGCCTGACCACACGACCTGCAGCCCGACCAGCGTGCCGAGGCTCGTCCTCGTCGCGAGGGTCGCGAGCCGGCTCTCGCTTGCCGCACGCCAGAGCAGCGCGATCGTGGCCGCGGTCGCCGCCGCCATGTACGGGACGATCGCCTGGAGATACCGGTCCTGGTGGTGCGTCCAGTACCAGCAGAGGAGGGCCACCTGCACGTAGCCCACGAGCAGCCAAATGCGCCTCGTCCCCTTGAGGAAGGGCAGGCAGAGGAGCAGCAGCGTGTAGAGCGACCCGAAGGTCGGGACCTTGCCGTGGTAGCGCGGGTAGTCGTTCGGGATGAAGGAGAAGTCGACGAGCGCTCGGAGCGTCCGCAGCACCCCATCCAGGTTCCGATCTGGCCGCCAGAACTGGTAATCCTTGTAGCCCCATTCAAAGATGTTGGCCGCGTCCGGGGTCCAGGGGCGCAGGGAGAGGTACTTGTACAGCGTGGGATAGAGCGGGTCCCCGTAATAGACCAGGTTCTTCGCCCAGTGCGTGGACGTGAAGAACAGGCCCGCGGCGACCGCGACGAGCGGACCGAGGTACCAGTTCTTGCGGATCGCAGGATCGACCTTTCCTCGGAGCGAGCGGTAGGCAAGGACGAGCGTTCGCGCGCCGAGGAAGAGCGCGGGAAAGGGGACCAGGATGACCGCGCCCGTGTACTTGGTGAGCCCGGCGCCGGCGAGCACCATGATCAGCAGCGCGATGAAGCGGGGCGAGAGCTCCCGGTAGGCGCGGATCAGCAGGGTGAACGCCGGGAGCGCGAAGATGGACGCGATGTGATCGCCCCCGACGCTCAGGCTGGAGTCGTAGAGGAAGATGCCGGGGAAGAGGAAGCGCGCCGCCCACGAGAGCCGGAGCGCATACGGCCCGAGCCCGCGGGGGATCATGAGCCGCACGGCGGCCGGGATGGCGGCCAGGGTCGAGAGGAACCCGACGTACTCCATGTGCGCGGCGAGCTCGACCTTGTCGAAGACGATCCCGCCCGGCAGGAGGAAGGCCCACGAGTACACGAAGGTCGCCAGGTGCGGGTAGGTCTCGACCGTCCAGCCTTCGGGGAACCGGCGAACGCCGCCGGTGACGGCGTACTCCTCCGCCAGCGCCAGGTGCTTCCAGCGCGAGTCGAACTGGACGTTCTCCGGCGTGAGGATGACGAAGTACACCATGCCCGCCCCGAGCAGCCCGAGCGCGAGGACCGCGTAAGTCCAGGCCGGCGGAGGCGGCGCTCGCCGACGCCCGTGGCGGACGTGCCGGACGACCCGCGCAAGGTAGCGCCGCAGCGGGACGAACCCCGCGCCCAGCATCATCAAGGGCAGGAGCACGAAGAGCGCGGGGCCATAGAGCTTGAGGAGCCCCGCCACGCTCATGAGGAAGGCGAACTCGAAGACGCCTATGGCGAAGCTCGTGACGAGATGCTCGACGATCGGGAGGGGGCGGCCGACAACGAGCTTGAGCGTCAAGTGGCCGGCGGACACGCAGGCAGCCGACCAGAGCCCGCAGAGGAGCCAGTAGCCGGCGTAGCGCCAGAAGAGCCACTGCTGTATCGGATAGAAGCGATGGACGAAGCTGGCGAAGAAGGCGGCGGCCCCGAGCAGAAGGACCGGTAGAAGGATCTGCCGGGCGCGCGCCCAGCGCTCGTGCGTGCGTCCCGCGATTTTCGGCGTCTGCGGGGCGTCCATCAGCTCTTTGCAAACCAGGTGGGCTCGACCATGCGCCCGCTCCTAGCTTGCTGCGCGCTGGATGACCAGCGGAACCTGGCCCGCGCCGCCCCTCAGCACGGATCCCGCTTCCCGGAGGATCGCTCGGACGCGGAGGCGGTGTCCCGCAGCCCACCCCCCCGGGCCGCGGGGCGCATCGCCCGCCGCGTTAGTTGAGCAGCTTCTTCGACAGGTGCTTGACCGCCTCCTGCGCCGCATGCCGCAGCGCGACCTCGACCGCCTTGGAGGACGTGTCGCCTCGCACGAGGATGGCGCAGCTGTCCCCTTCGGCCTCGAATGATGCGAGCGGGAGCTCTTTCGCCGCCTCCGCGGCGCGAATGGGTACCTGCACAGCAAGCGAGCCGACCTCGAGCTCCACGAACCCCACCAGCTCCGACTTGGATAGGTTCTGCATGGATTGAACGTGGGTCGTCCACAGGCGCTTAGCAAGGTCAGGTTTTTCCTGCTTGTCGGTGGGATCGAGCGCCCACCTCGACGGATGGAAACGCGGTCGCGTCAAGCGCCCCCTCTGCGGCCGCGTGGGCGGCGGCCGCCCAGCGCGCGGTCGCGTGGGGGGCGGAGCCCGGCGCGCCGACGCGCCGCGCGCGCTTCCGCACGCATGACCGCTCCGCGTCAGTTCTTCAGGGATGTCAGCTGGTCGGCCATGATGGTGCGGCGGTTGCGGTACACCTGCAGCACGATGGCCAGCGCGATCGCCGCCTCGCTCGCCGCGAGGACGATGATGAAGACCGTGAACACCTGGCCGGACACGCCGCCCGCGACGAAGTGCTCGAACGCGACGAAGTTCAGCGCGGCGGCGTTCAGGATGAGCTCGACGCCGAGGAGGATGCCCACCGCGTGCTTGCGCGTCATCACGGTGAGCAGCCCGAGGCCGAAGAGCGCGGCGCCGACGCTGAGGTAGTGGATGAGGCCGATCTCCACGGCGCCTACTCCCTCTCCCACGCGCGCTTGACCGCGCGGCGCGCGAGCACGACGGCGCCGATCATGGCGGCGAGCAGCACGACCGAGCCGATCTCGAACGGGAGCAGGTACTCCCCGAGGAACGCGTGCCCGAGCCTGGCCGTGGACGGCATCGCCGGCCTGGCCTCGGCGGGCCAGGGGGTCCGGGTCGCCACCCTGCCGAGCAGGAGGAGCACCGCCGTGACCAGGGCGAACGCCACCGCGAGGCCGCCGCGCGGGTTGGAGACCCGCATGTCCTCGATGCGGCTCGTGAGCATCACCGCGAAGAGGATGAGCGTGAGCGTGCCGCCGACGTAGACGAGCACCTGCGTCGCCGCGAGGAAATCGGCCGAGAGCAAGACGTACAGCCCGGCGATGCCGAGGAACGTGCCGAGCAGGGCCAGCGCGGAGTGGATGATGTTCCTGGAGAACGCCACGACGCCGGCGGAGCCGAGCGTCAGCGCGGCGAGCCCAAGGAAAGCGAGTGCGCTCAGGGAGGGCATGTGAGGAGAACCGGGACGTTAGACCGCGACCTACCCCCCATCAAGGGGAACACCCCGCGTTCACGCCGCGCCGGCCTTCGCGCTCCCCGCGCCGGCCTTCGCGCTCCCCGCCTCGCCGCCGCCGGCCCCGCCGCCGCCGGCCCCGCCGCCGCCGGCCTCACCGCTGCCGTCCCCCTTGCTCTTGCTGTTCTCGCTGCGCCAGAGGGCGCGCAGCTCCTCCAGGACGGCGGGGTTGTCGCGCATGGCGCGCTCGCGGGCCTCGCGGGCGTGGGGGCCGTACTCGCCGACAGGCACCTCGCCGAGGTCCTTTGGCGCCTTGTACAGCGGCACCAGCCCCTCCGGGATGAAGCGGAAGGTGAGGTGATCGAGCGTCGGCGCCGCCCCCTCGAACTCGCGGGTGTGGCGGATCGCGCCCGTCGACTCGGTCTTGCACGCCTCGACGCAGAGGCCGCAGTACATGCACTTGCCCATGTCGATGTCGAAGCGGCTCATCGCCTGCTTCTTGGTCGCCGGGTCCTTCTCGAGGTCGATGGCGATGCACTCGATGGGGCACGCGCGCTCGCAGCGCTTGCAGCCGGTGCAGATGTCCATCTGCACCTCGAGGAAGCCGCGGTAGCGCGGGGGCAGCGTCTCGCTGACAGGGCGATCCGTCCTGTCGGGGTACTGGACGGTGATGGGTTCCCGGAACAGATGGGAGAACGTGACTGCCATCCCTTCCAGGATGGTGCTGGCCGCGTTCGAGATGCTCTTGATGTACTGGGTGAGATCCATGGCCGGGGCTCTCGGGGGACCTGACGCGCCCGGACAGGCCGTCCGGAGCGGCGAGCCGCCACACCAGCCAGGGTAGCAGATCCCCACCCCTCTTCAGCCTCCCACCCGGAAGCCTGCGACCCGGACGCTGCGGGCGTCCGGGCCGGCGCGCGCGATGCGGCCACGGCCGGGCCCGAGCGGCGCCGTGCCTCGGGCGGGAGCGGCGGCGAGGCGGCGGAGAGCGTGGCGCCCGCGATCCTACGGTCCTCCCCTGTTGACGCGCCCCCCCGGTGGCGAGCATGGTCGCCCTACCATGAAGCAGCTCCCCTTGTCGGGAACGTTCACCGCCCTGGTCACCCCGTTCACGCCCGATGGCGAGGCCGTCGACTTCGAAGCGCTGGACGCGCTCGTCGAGGCGCAGATCGCGGGCGGCGTCAGCGGGCTCGTGCCGTGCGGGACCACCGGCGAATCACCGACGTTGACCGAGGCGGAGGCGAGCGCCGTCATCCAGCGCGTCGTCGAGAAGGCCCGCGGCCGCGTGCCGGTGCTCGCGGGGACGGGCTCGTTCTCGACGAAGAAGACCATCGCGACCTCGCGCGCCGCGCTCGCCGCGGGCGCCGATGGCGTGATGGTCGTGATGCCGTACTACAGCAGGCCCTCGCAGGACGGGCTGCGCGAGCACCTGCTCGCCGTGGCCAGGGCCGTCTCGGGGCCGATCGTGCTCTACAACGTCCCGGGGCGAACGAGCGTCGACCTGTCCGCCGAGACGACCGAGCGCATCTGCGCCGCCGCGCCGAACGTCGTCGGCATCAAGGACGCCACCGGCAACGTGCTCCGCTGCCAGGAGCTCGTGCGGCGCCTCGGCGACCGGCTCACGGTCCTGTGCGGCGACGACGCGCTGACGCTCGCGATGATGGCGCTCGGCGCGCAGGGCGTCATCAGCGTCACGTCGAACGTGCTGCCGCGCGAGGTCAGCGCGGTGACCCGGCGCTTCCTGGAGGGCGACCTCGCGGGCGCGCGCGCGGCCCACCTGTCGCTCCTGGAGCTGCACGGCCTGATGTTCGTCGAGCCGAACCCCGCCCCGGCCAAGGTCGCGCTCGCCGCGATGGGGCGCATGAGCCCCGCGGTCCGGCTGCCTCTCTCGCCGGCCAGCGAGGCGACCCGGCAGCAGATCGGCGAGGCGCTGCGGCGGCTCGAGGCGGGGCGCGGGGCGTCGTGAAATCCAACGGAGATCACCGAGGCGTGCCCATGGGCACGCTGCTGGAGGCGGCCGCGGCCGAGGAGGTGCGCTTGCTGAAGGTCGCCGTCCACGGCGCGAGCGGCAGGATGGGGCAGGCGATCGTCCGGCTCGCCGCGGGCGAGCGCGCCCAGATCGTGGGCGCCATCGTGTCGCGCGGATCCTCGCGCATCGGCCGCGACGTCGGCGAGCTCGCGGGCACGGGCAACCTCGGTGTGGCGATGAGCGACGACACCAGCGCGGGGCTGCTCGGCGCGGACGTGGTCATCGACTTCTCGCGGCCCGAGGCGCTCCCCCGGCTCCTGCACCTCGCCGTGCGGGCCAAGGTCGCCGTGGTCAGCGGCACCACGCGCCTCGACGCCACGTGCGAGCGGCTGCTCGACGAGGCGGCGCGGCACGTGCCCGTCCTCTGGTCGCCGAACACGAGCATCGGCATCCACGTGCTCGCCGAGCTCGCGGCGAGCGCCGCGCGAAGGCTCGGGCCGGGGTTCGACGTCGAGATCGTCGAGGTGCACCACCGCGCCAAGGTGGACGCCCCGAGCGGGACCGCCGTCCGGCTCGCCGACGCGGTGCGCGCGGCCCGGGGCGACGCCGGCGGGGGCGAGCCGGCCGGGGCCGCGGCGCTCTCCGACGTGTACGGCCGCGAGGGCAACGTCGGTCCCCGCAAGCCGAGCGAGCTCGGGGTCTTCGCCGTGCGCGGCGGGGATGTCATCGGGGACCACACGGTCCACCTGCTCGGCCCCGGCGAGCGCATCGAGCTCACGCACCGCGCCACCAGCCGCGATCTGTTCGCGCGCGGCGCGCTGCGCGCGTCGTGGTACCTGCACGGCAAGCCGCCCGGCCGGTACACGATGGCGGACGTGATCGAAGGCTGACGGCGTCCCCGTCCGGCAGAGGACCGGCGCGCGATCCAGCGCGCGGCGAGCGAGGCCACAAGGTGGTCCGCAGCGCCTCGCCGCACTAGGCTGTCGTGTTCGTATGGAGACGCTCGCTGCGCGGATCGCGCGTGCCGGTCCTCTGCCGGACAGGGACGCCGTGGGCTGGGTCATCCGCCTGGCGAAGCGCGTCGAGCGCATGCACGCGCGCGGGACGGTGCACGGGCGGCTGTCGGCCGCGTGCGTGATCTCCGAGGACGCGCCGTGCACCTCGAAGGGGTGGCTCTCCGATCCGATCGCGACGCCGTCGTCCGTGAGCTATCGCTCGCCCGAACGGGCGGCCGGCGAGGGGCCATCGCGCCGGGACGACACGTGGGCGCTCGCGGTGACCCTCTACGTGACGCTCTCGGGGAAGCTCCCCTTCCCTGCCAGGAACGACAGGGAGCTGCGCCGCGCGATCGGCGCCGGGGCCGCGCCCAGGATCACGCCGCCCGGCGCGGCGGGCGATGCGCTGTGGCTCGTCCTCGAGCGGGCGCTCGCGCGCGACGCGGCACAGCGGATCGTCGACGTCGCGGAGCTCCGCCGCGCGCTCGAGGCGGCGCGGCCGGGCGGCGGCCTGGGTGAGCTGCCCCCGCTCGACGAGCCCGCGCTCGCAGAGCCGCCGAGGACCGCGCCGGCGCCGCGCCCGTCGAGCAGCGGGCTGAGGCGGGCTTCCAGCTCGCCTCCGGGCGGGCGCTCCAGCTCGCCGCCGGGCGGGCGCTCCAGCTCGCCGCCGGGCGGGCGCTCCAGCTCGCCTCCGGGCGAGCGCTCCAGCTCGCTACCACCTTCCAGTCCGACCGCAGCGCGGCGGACACCGGTCCCTTTGCACGGGCTCGCGACCCTCGGGCTCCGGTCCATGGCGGGCACGCCCACCACGCCGGTGCCGGAAACACCGGACCGCCCCTCCAATTCACAGCTCGCCTCGCCCAGCGCGCCGCCGGACCGTACCGACGCTGCAGCGGCGGACACCTCCAGCAGCCCGCCCGCGCCGGACGCCCCGCCCGCGCGAGTCGAGCAGCATCCCGTTCCTGCGTCGCCCGGGCCCCGTGCGGCGCAGGATGAGCCGGAAAGCCCGTCGCCGTGGCCGGTCCGCGAGCTGCCCGCGCCGGTGGGCCTGCACGCGCCGGTAGACGCGCCGCACGCGCCGTCCGCGCCGGATGCCCCGTCCGCGCCGGTAGACGCGGACGCGCCGCACGCGCCGGTAGGCGACGCGCTGCCGCTGGAGCCGCCAGAGCCCTCCTCGCTCGCCCCGGACAGCGCCGTCGCGCATGCCGTCATCGACGGACGCGTAGGCACGTCGCGCGCGCTGGCCGCGGCGCCGGAACCGGAACCCCGCCGCAAGGCGCGCGCCGCCGCGCGGTGGACCGTCGCGCTGGCCGCTGCCGTGGTGGCCCTCGCGGGAGCTGCCGCGGCCTGGATCTGGAGGCTCCCTCTCGGCGCCGCCCCCACGCAGTCCGCGGGAGCGGCCGCAGCGCCGGCCGCCTGCGTCGCCCCGGCCGAGCCGGGCGTCCCGGCGACAGCCGGCGCGGGCACGCCCGACACGATCGCCGCGGACGCAAGCCCGGAAGGCGTGCGCGCCGCAGCGGCCGAGCCGGCGGACGCAGGGCCGGCGGACGCAGGGCCGGCGGACGAAGGGCCGGCAGACGCAGGGCCGGCGAGCCACGCGCAGGAGGGAGACGCGACCACGGCGGACTTCGCCGCGTGCGCGGCGCCGCTGTTTCCCGAGGGGAGCGTCGACCCCGCGACCGCGGGGCAGCTCTCGTCCGTCTGCGCCGAGATCGACCCGAGGGAGGGCGCCGCCGCGCTCCAGGACCACCTCGCGCAAGCGGCCGGGACCCGGGGCGCCTCGGACGCGACCAGGGAGTGGGACCGGCTCGGCTGGTACGACCTGGCGATGCTCGCCGCCCTGCGCGCCCGCTGCTGCCCCGCGCCGCCGCCCCTCGAGCTGCCCCCCGCGCCGAAGCGCTGCGCGCCGCTCGACACGGCGCTGAACGACCTCGGCGCGGCCGTGGCGGCGTCGTCCGGCCCGGACGATCGGGCGGTCGCGAAGGCGACCCGGCGCTACACGCAGGCGGTCCAGTGCGTCGTCCGGGCCCGCGCGGCGAGCCGTTACGGACGGGAGGGTACGCCCAAGCGGAGCGAGGCGCGCGCCTTCAAGAAGGCGCTCGCGCGCGCGCTGCGGGACGCGGCGCCGCGGCGCTGAGCCGCGGGCGGCGCCGGGCGCGCGGCTCGGTCGATCGACCGCCTCGCCGGGCGCGCGGTTCTGGGGTAGCGTCCGCGTTCCCATGTCCAACGAAGCGAGCGATCTCCTGCTCGAAATCGGCGTCGAGGAGCTCCCCTCGTCGTTTGTCGAGGCCGCGCTCCGCGCGCTCCCGGATCTCGCAACGAAGCGCTTCGCGGAGCTCAGGCTCCGCCACGGCGCGCTCCGCGCGCTCGGCACCCCGCGGCGGCTCGCGCTGCTCGTCTCCGGGGTCGCGGCGCGCCAGCCAGACCTCGAGGAGGAGGTCACGGGCCCGCCGGTCAAGGCGGCCTTCAAGGACGGAGCGCCCACCAGGGCGGCCGAGGCGTTCGCGCAGAAGCTCGGCTGCGCCGTCTCGGATCTGCGCCGCGTCGAGGGCCCCAAGGGCGAGTACCTCGCGGGCACCCGGCGCGAGGCCGGCAAGCCCTCGGCCCAGCTCCTCCCGGCGGCCCTCTCGTCGCTCGTCGCGGCCATCCCGTTCCGCAAGTCGATGCGCTGGGGGGCGGGAGATTTCGCGTTCGGCCGCCCCATCCAGTGGCTGGTCGCGCTCTTCAGCGACGAGGTCGTCCCCGTCGAGCTCGCCGGCGTCCGCAGCGGGCGCGTGAGCCGCGGCCACCGCTTCCTCGCGCCGGGCGAGATCGCGATCGGCGCGGCCCGCGACTACGTGGAGGCGATGCGCGCGGCGCACGTGATCGTCGACCCCGAGGAGCGCGCGCGCCTGATGCGCGAGCGCCTGGTCGCCGCGGCCCGGGAGGCCGGCGGGGTGCTGATCGAGGACGACTTCCTGATCGGCGAGAACCTCTCCCTCGTGGAGGAGCCGCACGTCCTCCTCGGCGGCTTCGAGGAGCGGTTCCTGGAGCTCCCGGAGCGGGTGATCCTCGAGGTCGCGCGCGGGCACCAGCGCTACTTCGGCGTCCGCGACGAGAAGACGGGCGCGCTGCTCCCGAAGTACCTGGCGGTCGTCAACACCGCGGAGGCGCCCGAGACGATCCGGCGCGGCAACGACAAGACGATGCGCGCGCGCCTGTCGGACGCGCAGTTCTTCTACCGGGAGGACGTCAAGATCCCGCTCGCGAGCCGCCGCGAGAAGCTCGGCGGGATCGTGTTCCAGAAGCGGCTCGGCAGCGTGCTCGCGAAGGCCGAGCGCGTCGAGCGGCTCGCCCGCGAGCTCGGCCTCCTGCTGATGCTCCCCGAGCCGACGCTCATGGCCGCCGCCTCGGGGGCGCACCTCGCGAAGTGCGATCTGGTCTCGCTGATGGTGGGCGAGTTCCCCGAGCTCCAGGGGGAGATGGGCCGCGCCTACGCGCTGGCGCAGGGGGTGAGCCCCGAGGTCGCCGACGTCATCCGCGATCACTACCTCCCCAAGGGCGCCGCGGACGCGACCGCGCCGACGCACGCCGGCGCGCTGGTCGCGATCGCCGATCGCCTCGACACGCTCGTCGGCTGCTTCGCCATCGGGCTCACCCCCACGAGCACGGCCGACCCCTACGGCCTGCGCCGCGCCTGCCTCGGCGTGCTTCGCACGCTCCTGGATCGCGATCTCGATCTGCGCCTCGGCGACGCGTTCGGCGCCGCGTACGCGGGCTACGCCGGCGTGGAGCTCAACGTCGCGCGCGAGGAGCTCGCGGCGCGCCTCGGCGAGTTCTTCGCCGACCGGCTGCGCGGCCTGCTCGCCGACCGGCTCCCGCACGACGCGGTCCTCGCGTGCCTGCCCGTCGCCGCGGACCGCCCGCTCGATCTGCGGGCGCGCGTGCGCGCCATCGACGCGCTGAGCCCGGACGTGCGCGCGCGGGTCGGCGAGGTCTTCAAGCGGGCCACCAACATCGCCGACAAGGCGCCGCCCGGCGAGCCGGTCGCGCCGTTCGGCAAGGACGTGCACCCGAGCGAGGCGGCGCTCTTCGAGGGCTACCTCAAGCTGCGCGAGCAGATCGCGTCGGACGTCCGGAGCGGCGCGTACGACGCGGCGTTCAAGGCGGTGGCGGCCTTCGCGCCGCTTCTCCACCAGTACTTCATCGACGTGTTCGTGATGACGGACGACGCGGCCGTGCGGGACAACCGCCTCCGGCTGATGCGCGCCCTGTCGGAGACCTGCGCGAGCCTTGCCCGGCTGGAGCTGCTCGGCGAAGCGCCGCGCGCCGCGTCCTGACGGGGCGGGCGCGGCGGCCGTCCCGCTTGCTGAATCGCTGGAGCGGCCGCTCGCCGCGTCCTGACGGGGCGGGCGCGGCGGCCGTCCCGCTTGCTGAATCGCTGGAGCGGCCGCTCGCCGGCGCCGGCTTCGCCGACCTCAGCGTCGAAATCGTCCAGAAGGCAACCACGTCCTCGAGCGCACGCGAGGTCGCGATGGGGCTCATCGAGGGCGACCCGCCCGCAAAGCTCACCTGGGCCAACGATTCCGCGTCGTTACCGGTAATCGTCACGCGGTGACGAAGGCCATGGTGAGAATTTTGGCGACGTTCCCGCAATGCTCACGCTCGCGGCGCTGGTCGCCTCGGGCAACGCGCCCCAGGGCCCGTGAGATGTGCTGCTGGCGTCGATCGCCGGCCCGCGAGGGCCGCCGGAGCGCGCTGGCCTCGACGGTCCCGGTGGAGTAAGGAGGGTTGACCAGGAGGCACCATGGGCATCTCCATCGCGTACCGCGGCAAGCTCCGTGATCCGGCCCTCGTCCCAGAGCTCGTCGGCGATCTCGCCGCCAAGGCCGAGTCCGCAGGCTGGCTCAGCAAGACCATGAAAGAGCTCGTGGCCGAGAAGCGCGTCACCTGCTCCGGTCTCGAGGGGATCACGCTCTACCCCCATCGCGAGTGCGAGCCGCTGCACTTCCATTTCGACGAGGAAGGCACCTTCACCAACCACTACTATCATGCCCTCCTCAGCGACACGGAGATGGCGGACATGATGCGTGAAGCGCTGGCCGAGTCCGCGGCCCTCACCCGCAATCTGGCCCGGAGCACGCAGAGCTCGCAGGCGGACGCCGGTCGCGGCGCCGGGCCGCGCATCACCGTCCCCGACCTGCCGGAGGCGCCAGGGGTCGAGTTCTTCAAGCAGGGGAGCCGTTACAACTGGACCAAGACGCAGTTCGCGGGCCCCAAGGTGCATGTCGCCGTGTGCGCCATCCTGCGTTACGTGAAGGAGCGCTATGCACCCGATCTCGAGGTCAAGGACGACAGCGGGTACTTCGCCAGCGGCGACTACGCGAAGCTCGAAGCCGGGCTCGCTCACGTCGAACGCCTCGCCTCGATCACGACGGACGCCATTCAAGCCGCGGCCACGTCGAGCAAGGGCCCGATGACCCTCGACGAGTTCGTGAACCGGATCAACGAGGAGATCGCCGAGGCCAGGAGCAGGCTGCACTGAGGAGCGGCCAAGGAGCCGGCGACGCGGTCGGCCGCCTCGCCTCGGCTCCCTCGCCGTGCGCCCTGGCGCGGGGGCGCGCGAATGGCGCGGTGACAGGACCTCACCGCGTCATTCGCGCGTCACGTGTCCCGCGGCGAGAGGGGCGAGCGCGGGAGAGCGGCGCCGTGGCGGGACCCGCGCCGGGAGGCATCCCGGGAGGGCAGCGCCGGGATGCCCCCGAGGGGCGACGCCCTGTCAGGCGACCGCCCCGGTCCAGCGCGGCGCCGTCCGCTCGCTCGACGCCATCGCGAGCAGCCGGCTGACGCGCTCCTCGGTCGTCGGGTGCGTCGAGAACCACTTCAGCACCGAGGCGCCCCCCGCGAGCGGGCTCACGATGAAGAGGCTGGCCGTCGCGGGCCGCGCCGCGGCCTCCGAGGGCACGACCGCCACCCCGTGCTCCAGCTTGGAGAGCGCGCTGGCGAGCGCCTCCGGGTCGCCGCACAGCCTCGCCCCGGTCTCGTCCGCCATGTACTCGCGCGAGCGCGAGATGCCGAGCTGCACGAGCGTCGCCGCGATGGGCGCGACGATCGCGAGGGCCAGGCCGCCGAGCGGGCTCCCGCCCTCCTCCTCGTCGGACTGGCCGCCCCCGAAGATCCCGGCGAAGCTCACCGCGTGGGCGATCCATGTGATGCCGGAGGCGAACGCCGCCGCGATGGTCGACACCAGGATATCGCGGTTCTTGATGTGCGCGATCTCGTGCGCCAGCACGCCGCGCAGCTCCCGCTCGCTCAGGAGCTGCAGGATGCCCTCGGTCACCGCGACCACGCCGTGCTCCGGGTTGCGCCCGGTGGCGAAGGCGTTGGGCTGCGCGTCCGGGATCACATAGACGCGGGGCTTCGGGATCTCCGCCCGCCGCGCGAGGTCCTCCACCATCCTGTGCAGGCCCGGCGCCTCCGCCGGCGAGACCTCGGCGGCGTGGTGCATCGCGAGCACGATGCGATCCGACATGAAATACGCGCCCAGGTTCATGGCGAGCGCGAGCACGCCGAACAAGACGAGGTACCCCGGCCCGAGCGCCCCACCGATGGACACCAGGATCGCCGACATCACGCCGAGCAGCAGGATCGTCTTGATCTGATTCTTCATTAACTTCGTTACCTCCTCGGAACCGAGCGCTGCAAACGTCGCTCCCGCAGATCGATGTGTCGCGCCCCGCGGCCTGGCAATGCCACCCCCCGCGGATCAGCAGGCGCCCCATCCCGTGGATTCCCGCGGCCGATCTCCCGCCCCCCGCCCCATTTCGCCCCGATCCGTCCGCCGCCGCCCCATTTCGCCCCGTTTCACCCCCGCTCCCCCCGAGGCGCGCCTCGGACCCTTCCACCCCCCATTACCCTCGAGGCGCGCCTCGGACCTGGACGGCGGGCTCGGGGGGGTGGGGCAGGCTGGGGGCTTGCCGGAGGGGCGGGAGTGCAGGCGAGCCACGAAAGGGGCTCGCCGGAACGCACGCCCCGGAGGCGAGCCCCCAGCCTGCCCCACCCACCCGAGCCCGCCAGGCGAGGCGCGTCAGGCCTGCCAGATCGCGAGCAACCAGACCGCGACCCCGGCCGCGCACACCAGCAGCCCGGGCACGGCCCGCGGCCAGACCCACCGGCCGGTCACCGTCACCGCGCGCCGCACCACCCAGAGCGCCCCGGCGACCCAGGCCGCGAACGCCAGCACCAGCGCGACCACCCAGCCGGTGCGCGGCGCGTCGTTGCGCGCCAGCGCCTCGAGGTGCTCCCGCGCGACCACGGCCGCCGGATCGGTCCGGGTCCCCGGCGGGCGCGGCGCGGCCGCCGCGAGCCGGGCGATGGCCCGGTTCGCCTGCTCCAGATCCTCCGCGTGCGGCGTCGTGAGCCAGCGGGTCTCCAGGGCGGCCGAGCGCACCGCGCGCCACGCGAAGAGCGCCGTGTCGGCCTGGCCGAGGCCCTCCGCCGCCGTCGCGAGCGCGATGAGCCGCTCGTACGCCACGCGGACGTGGGGGGCGCCGGGGGCGTACCAGCCCGCCGCCCGCCGGGCGTGGAGCGCCGCCGCGTGCGGATCGCCGGCGAGCAGCGCGGCCGTGCTCTCGGCGATCTCCCGCTCGCCCGCGACCACGACGCGCAGCGACGCCGCGCCGAGCAGGAGGCCGGCGACCGCGAAGCCGCGCAGGATGCCGAGCACGACCGGGAGCTTCACAGAAAATCGCGCTTCTTGAACACGAACGCCGCCACGGCCAGGAGCCCCAGCGCCCAGCCGACGCAGGTGGTCGTCGCCCAGCCCAGGTAGATGAGGAGGTTCGCGTCGGCGACCTCGCCCGCGAGCAGGGGGCGCGGCGGCACGTAGATCTGCAGGTTGGGCACGACCCTGGAGAGGGCGCGCGCCGCGGCGCTGATCTGGGGGCCGAAGTACTTCACCGGCATGCGCGCGAGCGCGTCGGCGTTCCGGCCGACGAGGAAGACGCCCAGCGTGAGCACCGAGGACAGGAACGGCGTGGAGAACGACGAGAACAGCGTGGCCAGCGCCGCGACGATGCCGACCTCGAGGAACGCGAGCGCGCTCCCGGCGAGCACGACGCGCCGCTCGGTGGGGGCGACGTCCGACAGGAGCACGCCGAGGACGAGGAAGACGGCCGACCACGGGATGAACCCGTAGGTGCGCGCCCCCGGGGAGCGCCACGCCGCCAGGCCGAGCGCCGCGAGCGAGGCGGCGCCGGCGCCGATCACGAGCGACGCCGGGCGGCCGGCCAGCACCGCGCCGATCAGCAGCACGAGCCCGGCGTCGGCGAGGATGAACACCGCGAGGGTGAGCAGCGTGCCGAGGTACTTGCCGACGAGGTACTCGCCGCGGCGGATGGGGCGGGCCAGGATGGGGAAGATCGTCTTCTGCTCGAGCTCGCGGTACAGCGACGTCGCGCCGATGATGACCGCGACCGCGATGCTGAACACCGAGAGCGACGCGACGCCGAGGTCGCTGACCACGCGCGCCCCGTTGCGGAGCGTGTAGGCGCCGACGATGATCGAGTAGAACGCGACCGCGAAGGCGAGGCCCGCGAGGCCGATGAGGATGCGCGCCCGGAGCGACTCCCGGTAGGTGTTGAGGGCGATCGCGGAGATGCGGCCGAACATCGGCGGCGACGTTAGCAAGGGACCGGGGGCGCGTGAAAGGGCCGCAAGTCAGGGGCCTCCGCCCCGCGCACCGGGATGCCAGGGGACGCGCGGGCGATCGTGGCCGTCAACCTGGAGGGCACGGACGCCCGGATCGAGCGTGAGATCGAGGAAGCTCCCCGGGTCGCGCGCCCCAGCGTACGTCGCCGGCGCGCCGGCGCAGCGGGCGCCGTCCTGAAAGGCCCCGTCGTCCGGCGTGAGCCGGCGGCCGAGGCACGTCAAGCGGGAAGGAGCGCGCCGGCGCCTCGAGCGAGGCGAACGGGAATGAGCGTAGCAGGGCACGGCCACGTCTGGCATCATGGCGCGCGATCCCGCAAAACGCGGCGGACAGAGGGAAATCAGGGTGACGAGCGACAGACTGACCCGACCCGAGCTGACGTGGTTGCTGGCGCAGGAGGCGCGCAGCGCCGCCCAGAAGCTCCGCCAGGGCGTGGGCATGATCGCGGCCGAGGCCACGCCGCTCCCGCCGCCCTCGTCGGAGGACGGCTCGGGCGGCGTGGAGAGCACGCTCAACCGGCTCGACGAGGCCGTGAGCATGCTCGCCTCGCTCCACGGCCGGCCGATGCCGCGCGGGCGGCGCGGCCGCGTCGACCTCACCGCCCTGCTCTGGGAGGTCGCGCCCGAGGCGCGCGTGCAGATCGAGATGGGCGAGGGCACCACGGTGTTCGGCGACGAGACCGAGCTCCGGCGGATGCTCCAGGTGCTCATCGCCCAGGGCGGCGATCCGACGAGCCTCACCGGCGCGCCCGAGGTGAGCATCCGCCGCGCCGGCGACGAGGTGAGCGTCAGCGTCCACCTCGGCCCGGAGACGCCGGTGAACCTCGAGACCGAGCGGGTGTGGCTGTCCCGGATGGCGGTGCGCTACGGCGGCCGGCTCGAGCTCGACGGGCTCACGCAGACGTTGACCTTGCCGGCCGAGGTCGACCTGCAGCGCCTCGAGGTCGAGAGCCTCAAGAAGGAGCTGGCGGCGGCGCAGGCCCAGGGCGAGGCCTACGCGCGCGAGCTCGCCGCGGTGTTCTCGCGCGCCGAGGGCGAGCGCGAGCGCGGGGCGCTGGCCGGCGTCGTCGCGCGGCTCAGCGGCAGCGATCCGGTGTCGCACCTGCCGCCGAACGGCGAGGGCCTCGCGGTGCTCATCGCCGCGGTGCGGGTGCTCGGCACCCAGCTCCGCGGCATCCTGTCGGCGATCGGCCGCGACATCGCGCCGCTCCGGGGCCACGGCGGCGACATCGGCGAGACGGCCTCCTCGGTGGGGCGGCACGTCACGGCGGCGTCGGAGATCGTCAGCGATCTGGCCAGGCTGGGCGCGTGCCCGCTCCACGAGTTCCCGCGCCACTGCGACGTCGCCGACGTCCTGCGCGACGTCGTGAAGGACGACCTCGCGCGCGCCGCCCGCCACGACGTGCGCGTGGTGCTCGAGGCGCCGGAGAGCGCGCACGAGGTGGTGCCGCAGGGCGCGCTGACGGTGCTCCTGCACGCGCTGCTCGATCACGCCATCAGCGCGTCCCCGCCGGGGAGCGAGGTGGCGGTCACGCTGCTCGACACCCCGGGCGGGATCGAGATCGCGTTCGACGACGCCGGGCCGCCGCTGCCGGCCGCGGCCCGCAACGTGGTGCTGAGCCGCGACTTCGAGGCGGTCGCGCAGGGGCGTCCGCCCGCGCTGCCGCTCATCGCCGGGCACGCGATCGCCGCGCACACGGGCTGCGGGATCGTCATCGAGGACGGTCCGCGCGGGGAGACGCGCGTGCGGCTCACGATCCCGCGATCGGGGTAGGGCGGCGCGACCTACAGGAACGAGTTGGCCGGGAAATCGATGTCGAGGTTGAGCTCGGCGCCGCTCACGATCTCGAGATCCTCGAGCGGCAGCGTCGTGGTGACGGGGCGGTCGTCGCGCCGCTCCACGAGGGTCGCGTATCCGCTGTACTCGCCGGGCGGGAGATCCACCGTGAGGCCGAAGTCCTCGCAGGGCGCGACCTCTCTCGCCACCTCACGGTTGTGCTCGTCGTAGAGGAGCAGCTCGAAGTCGGCGGCGCCGCCGGCGAAGCGAGCGCAGGAGCGCGGACTGCTCCGGCGGCTCACGGTCCACTCCACGGTGAGGCTCCCGTCGGACGGCCGGGGGTGGCGGCCGTCCCGTACGTCGATGATGCACCCCGTGGTCAGGACGCTCGATAGCGCGAGACCGCAGAGGGGATAGACGATCTTGTCCTGATTCATCCTGGATACCGTCCTTTCGCGGCTGCCTCGCCGTCAGCGCGGCGTGTAATAACGGCGCCCCCGCTCGCGCGGATAGCTGAGCTCGCGCTCCGGGACGTAACGCGGCGAGCGCCGGTACGTCTGCCGGTATCGCCTGAGCTCCGCGGGCTCCTCCTCGAAGACGACCCAGCCCCGGTTGGTCGGGTAATACCAGAGGCCGTCGACCAGGTACGCGTAGGTGCCCCGGAAGAAGACGCGCGGATAGGCCGTGATCTCCACGGGGACGACCTCGGCGCGCGCCGCCGGGTAGCCGGAGACCACGTAGCCTTCGGCCCCGACGGTGCCCAGACAGCCCATGAGCAGCGAGGCGCCCGCGCCGAGCGCGGCCGCCGAGAGCGCGGCCCTCATCGCGGAGAGAGGCCGGAGACACCCTCGCACGAGCGAAGGCACGTTGTTGCTCTGCTTCACGTCATTGCTCCTCGGGGCCCCGACTCAGCAATGCCAGTGCCAGCGCCGGGCGCCGCCCGTCGAGACCTCCGGTGACGGCCGGGCTCTCAGCGCCCTGCGCGCAGCCCGCCGAGCGCGCCGGCGAGCGCGAGCGCGCGCTGGATCTCGGCCGGCGTCACGATCCCGATCACGTGCTCGCCCTCGTCGAGCACGGCGACCGCGCTCGCCTCGCCGCTCGCCAGCGCCTCGATCGAGCGGGACGCGTCGTCGGAGGCGCGCGCCCTCGGCACGTCGACGGGCATCACCGCGCCCACGGTCACCGGCGCGACGCCGCGCTCCAGCTGGCGCGCGAGATCCCAGACCGTGACCACGCCGATCTCGCGGCGATCCTCGCCGTCGTGAGGGTCGTCCATCACCCGCGCGCCGACGAGGTTGTCGCGCAGGAGCCGCTCGGCCACCGCGCGAGGGCTCTCGTCCGCGTACGCCACGCCGAGCCGATCGGTCATGAAGCGCGCGATGGGGATGCCGCGGATCATGTCGCGCGTGCTGGAGCGCGCCTGCTCGGCCGAGGCGCCCATGTAGACGAACACGGCGATGAGCACCAGGATGAAGTTCCACGAGAGCAGGCCGAGCAGCCCGAAGATCACCGCCATCACCTTGCCGGTCGCGGTCGCGATGCGCGTCGCGCGCGCGCGCCCCACGCGGCGGAGGAGCAGCCCGCGCAGCACCCGGCCGCCGTCCATCGGGAACGCGGGGAGCAGGTTGAACACGCCGAGGATCGCGTTCGTGATCGCGAAGGCCAGGAGCGCCGCGCCGAGCTCCGTCGGCGCGGGGACCAGGCGAAAGGCGACATAGCTGGCGAGCGCGATACCGAAGCTCATCAGCGGCCCGGCGAACGCCATCCACGCCTCGTGCTCCGGGTCGTCCCGCTCGAACCACGAGACGCCCCCCAGCATCATCAGCGTGATCGAGCGCACCTTGACCCCGTTCTTGAGCGCCACGAACGAGTGGGCGAGCTCGTGCGCCAGGACGGCGACGAAGAGCCCGACCGCGAGGATCGCGCCCCAGGCGAGCGGCGGCAGGCGCATCGCCTCCCGCGGGAGCCCGAGCGACATGGCGATCACCGAGAACTGCGACGCCGCCAGGTACGCAATGTACGGCAGGAAGATCAGCAAGGTGATGTGCAGCCGGATCGGGATCCCCCGGATCCTGAGTACGGTCAGGCCCTGATCGAACATGTGCCTCCTGCGCCTCGCCCTGGGCAAATGGAGCCGATAAGCGCGTCCGCAAGCCGTCGAGGCCACCTCCCTGCATGGAAAACACGGCCTGTCGCGCGGGGGGGTGGGGCGCCGCCATGCAATGCCTGGCCGAGCGCGGAGCCGAGCTCGACTCCAGCGCTCGTCGGCGTCTGCGTCCGTCCCAGGCGGGAAAGCGCGCTTGTCACCGTGGGGATGCGAGCGCGGCGGCGCTCCCGTCGCGCCAGGATTGGCGTAACTTGGTGTGAGCGAGGTCGTCATGCGCCAGCGCGTCCCGGATGCAGTGATGGCAGCGAGCGCGGAGGAGCTCGCGAATGTCGAGCTGGAGGTCCTCGACTCCGCGATTCCGGGCGGCGCGCCGCTGGACCTCACGGGTCATGTGTTCGTCATCGGGCCGGCCGGCTCGGTGGACGGCGGCGCGCCGAGGGCCGATGGCGCGCCGATCCTCAACGGCAATGGGATGATCTATCGGATCGACTTCGGCAGCGGCGGGCCGGTCCGGCTGACCTCGCGGCTCGCGCGCACGCCCTGTTATTACGCGGACGCCGCCTCGCGGCCCGGGACGCGCTTCGAGGAGCTCGGCTTTCATGACGCCGGGCTCCTGCGCTTCTCGCCCTCCCTCGGCCTGCGCAACCAGCTCAACGCCGCGCTCGTGCCCATGCACGCGCCGCGCGCGCCGGCGCGCCTCCTCGTCACGTACGACGCGGGGAGGCCGTACGAGATCGACCCGGCGACGCTGGAGCTCGTCACCCCGGTCGGGCGCAACGGCGCGTGGTATCCGGGCGCGCCCGTCGATCACCCCTTTCCGATCACGCTCACGACCGCGCACCCCTGCTTCGACGCGGAGCGCGGCGAGCTCTGGGCCGTCAACTACGGGCGCGCGCTCCCCGGCCGCCTCATCGCGTCGCTCCCGCTCATCGACGAGCTCGGCGCGCTCCCGCGCTCGCTCGATCGGCTCGCGTCGGCGGCCGCGTCGATGGTCGAGCAGCAGCTGCTCCGGCCGAGCGCGGACCGGCTCGAGCTGTTCGCGAAGCGCGCGCTCGAGCGCCTGCCCGCGCGCTTCCGCCCCGTCGCGCCGCTCGATCCGGCCGACCTCGCCGCGCGGCAGGCGGCGCGCTTCGGCGGGGTCCCGCTCGCGGAGGCGGCTGGCGATTTCGTCTACCTCCTGCGCTGGGACGGGCACAACGAGCCGGAGCGGCATGCGCTCGTCCTGCCGGGCGGCGCGCCGGTGCGGATCGAGCAGAGCGTGCACCAGATCGGGCTGACGCGGCGCTGGATCGTGCTCGCGGACACGGCCTTCAGGATCGGCCTGGAGAGCGTCGCGAGCCTGCGCGCCCCGGCCAGCCCCGGGGTCGAGCGCCTCCTCCGGTCGCTGCTCACGATGCCGCAGGAGCCCTCGACGACGTTCTACCTGGTGCGGCGGGACGCGCTGCGCCCGGGCGGCGGGCCGGTCGTCGTGAAGAAGATCGTCGTCCCGCTGGAGACGCTCCACTTCCTCGTCGACTACGAGGACGCGGGCGATCGCATCACCGTGCACGCCGCGCACAACTGCGCGACCGATCACGGGGAGTGGATCCGGCCCTGCGACCGGCACGCGGCCGACAAGACGCCGGCGCCGCCGCGGCTGCTCGGGCTGCTCCCGGCCGGGCAGGCGGACGTGCACCGGATCGGCCGGTACACGCTCGACGCCGCGGCCGAGCGCGTGGTGGATCAGGCGGTGTTCGCCGACCCGGAGCGGGCGCTGGGCATCGGCCTCTACGCGTACCGGGAGGCGGGCGCGTCGTGGATGCCGCCCGATCGCCTGAAGAACGTCTACTGGCGCGGGTGCGGGATCTGGGACGATCTCTCGACCGAGTTCGTCGACCGGCTCTACGCGAGCTACCCGCACCGCGCGCTCCCGATGGCGACGCTCCGGCGGCTGCGCGCGGACGGCGGCCAGCCGGACAGCCTGTTCCGGTTCAACCACCGCGCGATGCGGATCGAGGATCGGTACGAGTTCCCCCGGCAGAGCGTGGGCTCCTGGCTCAGCTCGCTGCAGTTCGTGCCGCGGCGGGGCGGCAGCGGGGCGGACACGGACGGGTACGTGGTCGCGCTCGTGACGACGCCGCGCCGCGCGGAGGTCTGGATCTTCGACGCGACGAACCTGGCGCGAGGGCCGCTCTGCAAGCTGGGGCACCCGTCGTTCCGCCCGGGGCTCACCCTCCACACCGCATGGCTCAACGCGGTCGCGCCGTGGCGGGGCGGATACAGGGTGCCCGTGCGGGAGGATCACGAGGATTTCGTGGCCGAGTCCCCCTCGGACGAGGTGAGGACGCTGTTCGAGGAGGAGGTCTATCCGCGATTCGACTGAAGCGCCTGCTCAGATCGCGCCCGGGCTCCCGCCGTAGCGCAGGACGTGCGCGGCGGCGGAGCCCGCCCCCGTGCCGAGCAGCAGGATGCGGTCGCCGCGCCGGAGCTTGCCCCCCTCGACGAGCTCGGTCAGGCAGATGGGGAGCGACGCCGAGGCGGTGTCCCCGTGGCGGTCCACGTCGCTGTACTGCTGGGAGGCGGACGCGCCCAGCGCCTCGCAGAGGAGCTGCCGCAGCGGGAGCCACGGCTGGTGCGCCACCAGCCACCGGACGGCGTCCATGCCGACGCCGGCCGCGGCGAGCGCCCGCCGGCTCACCTCGATCGACAGCCGGTGAACCGCCTCGCGCGGCCAGCGCTCGCCCGCCGCCGCGCGGAGACCGTCGCAGGCGGCGTCCGCGCCGCCCCGGGCCGGGCCCTCGCACCGCGGGGCCTCGCGGGCGCCCGGGGGGTCGGCGCCGCGCGCCGAGGCCTCGACCCCGAGGCCGTCGCTCGGCTCGAGCAGCACGCCCGCGGCGCCGTCTCCCAGGACCGCCGCGAGGTCGTCGCCGGCTCGCGGGAGCCCCGCGTGCAGGCGCCACGACCGCACCTCGCTCGACACGATGAGCACGCGCCGCGCGCCCGCGTCGAGGTGCCGATTCGCCACGTCGAGGGCCTCCGCGAAGCCGCCGCGCGCGGGGCAGAGATCGAGGACCAGCGAGGGAGACAGGCCGACCATGCACGCGGCCAGGGCCGCGCCGCCGACGTCCCCGCGCGCGCAGCCGTCGCTCGTCATGAGGAGGACGTCCACGAACGGGTCGCGGAGCCGGCCCGCTTCGATGAGCTGCCGCAGCACCGCCGCGGCCATGGACAGCGTGGTCTCCGCCGGGCCCGCGAGGCGCCGCTCCCGGACCCCGGTCGTCCGCTCCAGCCAGTCGGCCGACCAGGGGAGACCGTGGCTCGTGATGAGCTCCTGGTTCGTGACGACGCGCTCCGGAAGATACTTCGCGACGGCCGTGATGCGACCCCTGGGCATGTTTCCGCTCTGTTCCAGCGCCCGCGCGCAGCGTGCGCCGGCGCAGCAAACCTTGGCCAAGGCGACTCGAGCCGGCGGCTCACCGGTCGGTCATTGCCGGGCACGCCGACGAGCCAGCGTCCCGGACACCATGAGGCATACCGCCTTCAGATCACGAATTCGTGCGCCACACCACAATGCACACGATCCCTCCCTCCCCCAGAGAGCAATGCTCAGGGGACCATTGAAGGAACCTCCCGCGCAAGGGGTTGAATCTCGCGCTCTCCAGGCGAACGACCGGAATGTCGGGCGCCGGGCGACAGACACCGAAACCTGCGCGCGTCTCCACATCTCGCTGCGACGGACGCTCGGCGCCGTTCTGTCGCGGAGCGTGCGATGACGGCGACGGCGGACGGTTCCGGCCGGGACCGACGCTTCCGCTCTCGCGAGCGCGCGAATGCATGAACGTGTCGGAGGGGTCCGCGCTGAGCAGGCCGGGGGCAGCGCGCGCGTCTGGCTCGGACGGCGCGATCGGTCGCGTCGGCGCCGGGCGCGGTCCGCGTCTTTCGGATCCCGGAGGGAGGCGCCACCTGTCTCGCGAATCCCACGGCCCGCCGCGACCGCTGCGCGGCGCGCGTCGCGCGGCGCCCTCGGGCGGGCTCCGCGCGCCTCGCGGGCGCTGCGCGCCGCAACGCGCGTGATCGCAGGGGAGGGTGGGATTCCAGCTCTCCGGCGTGACGACCGCGCCTTTCAGGATCCACCACCATCGAATCGCGGAGAACTCCCAAGGGGCCGCAGATCCGAGGAGTGCCTATTCCGCGAATGCAGCCCTCGAATTCACGCGGTCGGCACGCGGCAGGCTCTGCACAGGAGCTCGAGGCACACAGCCTGCTCTCCGGTGAGCCAAGGTGTTCGGGGGCCGCAGGGCCGATCAGGGACACCGGGGAGGACCAATGATCTCGATTCACGGCAAGATGATGGGTCTCGCGATGGTGCTTGCGCTCGGCGCCGGGTGCGCGGCCGACGCGGACGAGGAGCTCGACCTGGAGGCCACGGAGCTCGACGAGGTGAGCGAGGCGCTGGAAGACGCCGAGCGGGGCGGGTACACGTCCCAGGTTCAGGCGCAGGTCGGCCAGATGGGTCCCAGCAAGCTCGGCATGCCCCCGAGCAAGGGCGTGCTGCCCGGCAAGGGGCCCATGCTCCCCGGCAAGGGCGCGTACCCGGGCAAGGGTGAGCTCCTTCCCGGCAAGGGCGCGTTCCCGGGCAAGGGCGAGCTCCTTCCCGGCAAGGGCGCGTTCCCGGGCAAGGGCGAGCTCCTGCCTGGCAAGGGCGCGTTCCCGGGCAAGGGCGCCCTCCCCTCCAAGGGTGGCTATCCCACCAAGGGCGGATACACGGGGCAGGGTCCGGCGCAGATCGGCCAGGCCTCGGTCGGGCAGGCGGGCCTCGTCGAGGCGCAGGTCGGGCAGGCGGGTCCGGCGCAGATCGGCCAGGCCGGCGTCGGCCAGATCAGCCAGGCGGGTCCGGCGCAGATCGGCCAGGCCGGCGTCGGCCAGATCAGCGAGGCGGGTCCGGCGCAGATCGGCCAGGCCGGCGTCGGCCAGATCAGCAAGGGCCTCGTCGGGCAGACGGGCGCCGTCTCGCAGTCGGGCCTCACCACGCAGGAGACCGGGCAGCGTGAGGGCGCGCGCTTCTTCGGCCTCGGCGGCCTCGGCTGCGGCCTCGGCGGCCTCGGCTGGGGCGGCTTCGGCGGCTTCGGCGGCTTCGGCTGCGGTCTGACGGCCGTCACGACGTCGATCACCAGCGTCATCCCGAGCTTCGGCGGCTGGGGCGGCTGCGGCTTCGGCGGCCTGGGCGGCTTCTGCGGCTGGTGATCCCGCGCTGAGCCATCCCCCATCTCCTGGCGCCGCGGGCCCGGGCGTCTCTGGGTCCCGCGACGCCGCTCCAGTTCTCCTCTTCGCTGGAGCGCCCGAGCGCCGGCAGCCTGGGGTTCGATATCCCAGGCTGCCGGCGGCTCCCTCTCTCCCCGCGCGCTGGGGTCCCCCGGAACCCGGCGTGCCCCACCACCAGGATCCTCCGTTGTCCTGTCAGGCGCCCCGGCCGAGCGCGCGATCCAGGTAGCAGGCGGCGCTGACCAGCCCGAGGTGGGTGAAGGCCTGGGGGAAATTGCCGAGCAGCTCCCCGCTCGCCCCGATCTGCTCGGAGTACAGGCCGAGGTGGTTGGCGTAGGTGAGCATCTTCTCGAAGATGAAGCGCGCCTCCTCGAGGCGGCCGGCGCGCGCCAGCGCCTCGACCAGCCAGAACGTGCAGATGCTGAAGGTGCCCTCCTTGCCGGTCAGGCCGTCGCCGGCGCCCTTGCCGATCTCGTAGCGGTGGACGAGGGTGTCGCTCGCGAGCTCCGCGAGCGTGCGATCGAGGGTGCTCAGGATGCGCGGATCGGTGGGGGAGATGAAGCGCATGAGCGGCATCAAGAGGTTGCTCGCGTCGAGCGCCTCCGAGCCGAACGACTGCACGAACGTCCTCCGCTTTGCGTCCCAGCCGCGGGTCATGATCGTGTCGAAGATGTCGTCGCGCGCGCGGGTGACCCGCTGGCGATCGAGCGGCAAAGAGCGCTTGTCGGCCAGCCGCAGCGTCCGGTCGAGGGCGACCCAGCACTGCAGCTTCGAGTAGACGAACTGCTGCTTTCCGCCCCGGACCTCCCAGATGCTCTCGTCGGCCTGCTCCCAGCTCTGGCAGACCCAGTACGCCATGCGCCGGAGCTCGCGCCAGAAGTCGTACGAGATGGGAGCGCCGTACTTGTCGAACAGGTACACGGAGTCGATGAGCTCGCCGTAGATGTCGAGCTGGAGCTGCTCGGTCGCCCCGTTGCCGACCCGGACAGGCTTCGATCCGCGGTAGCCGTCGAGGTGCGGGAGCGCGATCTCGGGCAGATCGTGGCGGCCGTCGACGCCGTACATGAGCTGGAGCGGCCCGGTGGGGCCGTCCTCCTCGGAGACGCGGGCGGCCAGCCAATCCATGAACCGCGCCGCCTCCTCGGTGTAGCCGAGCCGGAGGAACCCGTAGAGCGTGAACGCGGCGTCGCGCACCCAGACATAGCGATAGTCCCAGTTGCGGACGCCCCCGATCTCCTCGGGCAGGCTCGTCGTCGCCGCGGCGACGATCGCGCCCGTCGGCTCGAACGTGAGCAGCTTGAGGACGAGCGCCGACCTGTGGACCATCTCGCGCCAGCGCCCCTTGTAGCGCGACTTGCCGAGCCAGCCCCGCCAGAAGGCGACCGTGCGCCGGAGGGCGTCATCGCCGTGGATGGGCATCCCGAGCAGGTCGCCGTTCGTCGTCGTCCAGTCCTCCACCTGGCGCAGCGCGAAGGTGGCGGACTCGCCGGGCTCCAGCACGAACTCCGCGGTCACCCCGCCGGCGCCGTCGCTCGACAGGGGGACCGGGCTGATCAGCGCGAGGTCGAGGCCCTCGGAGTCGAAGACCGCGCCGCGCGGGTCGTCGAGGATGACGCGGTGGGGGCGGCGGGCGAAGTCCATCGCGGGGCGGCAGGCGAGCCGGAAGCGCACGGCCCCGCGGACGGCCCGGGCGACGCGGACGATCTGGTGCATGCCGCGGCGGTAGGCGCCGTACGTGTCCCGGTGGATGGGCATGAAATCGCAGACCTCGCCCACGCCGTCGACGTCGAGGAACCGCGTCAGCAGCACGTTGGTGTCGGGCATGTACATCTGCTTGCGCGACGTGGTGTGCGCCGCCGCGAGCTGGAAGCTGCCGCCCTTGCGGTCGTCGAGGATGGCCGCGAACACGCTCGGCGAGTCGAAGTGGGGCAGGCAGCACCAGTCGATGGATCCATCCATGCCGACCAGCGCGATCGAATGCATGTCCCCGATGACGCCGTAAGACTCGATGGGCTTGTAGGGCATCGCCTCTCCTTGCTAGAGCGGGTGTGGGCCGGGCCTGGCACGCTTTCCGGGGGGCCAGGAGCCCCGGCGGGCCACGAAAGGCCCGCCGGAGCGCGAGGCTCAGAGGCGAGCGTACCAAGTCCGGCCCGCGCCTGCGCCAGGGGCGTGCTCGTCCGGACGGAATTGTTCCGGTGACGCCCCTCTGTTTTGTTACTTGGCCCACGATCGCAACGGTAGCCGCGAGAGCTTCCGCTGGAGCGAGCGCCGGTGCATCCTGAGCTTGCGCGCCGCCTCGGCGCTGTTGCCGTCGCAGTCGGCGAGCGCGCGCTGGGGTACTCCCACGTGACGCGCTCGAGCGACGGCGGGTCCTCCTCGCCGCCGGCGGCCGGGGGGAGACCGAGCAGCGCCCGGGCGCGGCGCGTCCGCGCGGACGTCCGGCGGCATGCGCGCGATCACGACGCGGCAGCGCTCGACCTGATCGGCGCTCGTGCGGGCGCGGCGCCTCGCCTCGTCGCTGCCCTCGGGGTCGCGGGCGCCGTGCTCGGCGAGGACCGCGAGGGTCCCAAGCGGAGGACCGAGCTCGTGGGCTGTACCGGCCGAGCGCGCCGAGCGCCTGGATGCGCGACGACGCCTCGGCGCGCCGGCGCAGCGCGAGGTAGCGGCGCGGGCGCTCGGGCAGGGTGCGCCCTTCCGGCGTGATCGCGCGCGGGACGCATCACGCCAGCAATGCAACCGAGGACGGGAGAGCATCAACGCGAGGGGGCAGAGACGCAGGAAGACGGTTGACCTCTTGCGTCTCTGCGCTCACGCGGCCTCGCGTTGACTTCTCGGGGAGCGCGCCGTTTCACACCGCTGGGCGCTCGGAGCGGGGCAGGCACTTCGGGAGCACATCCGCCATGAGGGTCATCCGCACTCTCCAGAGCCGTGGTCCAGCCCATGAACGGTTACGTCAATCCAGTAAAAGAGAAAGAGAGCTGATGAACGTCTTGGTCAAACTCTCTGGCAGGCGGGACCTGCCGCAACCGGATGATGAACAGGCCTGCATGCGGCCGGACTCCAGACGGCCCTTCGGGAATTGACCGCCGCGGGGCGGGGCTGGTATGGTCGGCCACCGTTCGTACCTGCGTGGCTCGTTCGACTTGGAACAGGCAACCGATGAGACATCGGCTCGGCATCCTGCTCGTTGTGCTCGCCTGTGGTTGCTCGATCCTGGACCCCAGCGATCGCGACGAGCTGAGAAAGCGGATCGCTGCAATGCCGCCGAGCAACTGGCCGTGACGTGGTGGGCGAATTCTCTCCCTGGACGGGCCGCTGTGCGCGAAGCAGGGTTTGCTTACTGCCTGTTTACGACCAAGGAACCTCAACAATGGAAGTGGCACCTCGAGCATCTGGGCAAGCAGTGCGGGGAAGCATGGCGAGCCGACCTGTCCGAGGAGGACCGCGCATGGGCAGCGCCGTACCGCGAGAAATTTAGTAAGTGGATTGACGATTCGGGGCACCCTGCTGTCGGCCACAAGGCGAACGCGGGGGATCTCCCGAGCGCCCATGGGCGCTTCGCCGGAGAGCCCGCGCCACCGTGGCCGATGCTGCTGGAGGCCGTCCAGAGCGCGTTCTTCGCCTTCATCGAGGGCTTCAAGAAAGAGCGCTCCGGTTCGAGCGAGCCTGCTGCGGCCGACCCGATGTCGCGCCTCCACCGGACCCATCTCTGGCAGAGGTTGACGTCCGACGACACGGCCGAGGCGGACCGGGCCGAGGCGCTCCGCGCCTTTCGCAGGGGGTTTCGGAGCGGGCGCCGCGGAAAACCGAAGACGCTGACGAGGCCCATCCCTCCGATGCTGGAGCCGTGCCCTTCCTGGGAGGTCGCGGCGCCTGAGCTCCCTGGTCCGAGCGCCGCGCGCGAGCGAGCGCTCAGGGCGCTGCCGGCTCCGGATGACCCGAAGGAGCGCACGGTACGCGAGCAGGAGTTGCGCGCGTTGTATGCGAGCGCATGGCGCGAGGACGTGCCGGAGGAAGACCGCATCTGGGCGGCGGTGTACCGCGAGCTCTGCACGCTGTGGGTCAACCATCGCCGGCGACGAGCCCTCGCGGAGAGCGCCTATGAAGGCCATCTCCAGAGCAGCGATGGTCGCTTCGGTGGAGCGCCCGCTCAGCCGTGGTCGAGCCTGGGCGTCTTCGGCCAGGAACCCTGGTGTTCTTTCGTGGATCGCATCGAGGACGCGCCCGAGGGCGAGAGCGAGCTTGAGACGGCCGAAGCGGCAACGTGGGAATACTGGGACGCGCTCTACCGGGAAGCCCCGCCGTGGGACAGCGACCCGGCCCAGGCGCACTGGCTTGCGGCGGTCCGCGCCGCTCGAAGGAAGGCGCTGGCCGACGATGTGGTGCCGGAAGAGGCACGTTAGCCACCTGAGGATCGCCATCGCCGCGATGTCGCTCGTGCCCACAGGCGCCCGAGCGGAAGAAGGCGCGCCGCCGCGGTGGCAGATCGACGTCAAGGCGGCTTATGTCGTGCTGGGGGCCCGTACCGCGCGATCGGCGAGCGCGCAGCGCCTTGATGTTGCCCTGGACGCTCCTGTCGCCAAGGATGAGCAGCGCGGGGCTCACGGGCACCCTCCACCACCTCCGGCGAAGCCCGCCGCACTTGCCCGGACGTCCTCCACCACCTCCGGCGAAGCCCGCCGCACTTGCCCGGACGTCCTCCACCACCTCCGGCGAAGCCCGCCGCACTTGCCCGGGCGTCCTCCACCACCTCCGGCGAAGCCCGCCGCACTTGCCCGGACGTCCTCCACCACCTCCGGCGAAGCCCGCCGCACTTGCCCGGGCGTCCTCCACCACCTCCGGCGAAGCCCGCCGCACTTGCCCGGACGTCCTCCACCACCTCCGGCGAAGCCCGCCGCACCTCCCCCGGGTGAGCCCCCGGCCCGGCCGATCAGCGGAGGCCGGCTTCCCGGCGCGTCACGATCGCGGCGGCAGCCGCGAGAGCTTCCGCTGGAGCGAGCGCCGGTGCATCCTGAGCTTGCGCGCCGCCTCGGAGACGTTGCCGTCGCAGTCGGCGAGCACGCGCTGGAGGTACTCCCACTCGACCCGCTCGAGCGACGGCAGGTCCTCCTCGCCGCCCGCGGCCGGGGGGAAGCCGAGCAGCGCCCGGGCGCAGCGGGCCGCGTCCACCGGCTTGGTCAGGTAGTCCACGGCCCCGGCGCGGATCGCCGTCACCGCGTTCGCGATGGTGCCGTATCCGGTGAACACCACGATGCGGATGCCGTCGTCCAGGCTCCGCAGCGCGCTCACGAGATCGATCCCGCTCCGGCCCGGCATCCGGACGTCGACGAGCGCGTACTCGAACACCTGCGCGCGCGCGAGCGCCTCGGCCTCCTCCGCGCTGCCGGCGAGCGACACCGCGAAGCCGCGCTTGCCGAGCGCGTCCCCGAGCGCGAGGCGGAAGGCCGCGTCGTCGTCGGCGATGAGCAGCGTCGGGTCGCCCGTGACCTCGGCGCTCATCGCTCCACCGGCGCGAGGCGCAGGGCCACGCGCGTGCCCGAGGGCTGCCGCGCCGACACCGTGAGGCAGCCGCCGACCTGCTCGATGAGCGTCCGCACGAGGTAGAGCCCGAGGCCCATCCCCTCCCCCGGGGCCTTGGTCGTCACGAACGGCTCGCCGAGCCGCTCCTCCAGGCCCGGCGGGATGCCCGCGCCGCCGTCCTCGACGCTGATGACCGGCGCCCCGCCCTCGTCGCCGACGGTCACCACGATCGGCCCTGCGGCCGCGGGGCTCTGCTCCAGCGCGTGGAGCGCGTTGTCGAGCAGGGCGCACAGCGCCGCCTCGATGTCGGCCGCGTCGAGCGGCACGGTGCGGCGCGGCGCGAGGTCGCCGCGCACCTCGACCGCGACGCCGGGGTGCGCCGCCCGCCACGCCTCGACGCTGCGCAGGGCCGCCTGGCCGAGCTCGACGCCCGAGCGCAGCGCGTCCGCGCGGACGTCCGCCCGCATGCGCGCGATCACGACGCGGCAGCGCTCGACCTGCTCGGCGATCGTGCGGGCGCGGCGCCTCGCCTCCTCGGTCGCCTCGGGGTCGCGGGCGCCCTGCTCGGCGAGGACCGCGATGGTCCCGAGCGGGGTGCCGAGCTCGTGCGCGGTGCCGGCCGCGAGCGCGCCGAGCGCCTGGAAGCGCGACGACTCCTCGGCGCGCCGGCGCAGCGCGGCGTTCTCGGCGGCGCTCGCGTCGAGCGCGCGGCGGACCTCGAGGAGGAAGTAGGCGACGAGCCCCGCGCTGAGCACGAAGGCGAGGAGCATCCCGTAGAGGTGGGCCGAGAAGGCGCCGTGCTCCGGGTGGCTCGGGCAGCACGCGCCGGACGGGAGCGCGAAGAGCGCGGCGAACAGGCAGGCGGCGAGGCCCGCGAGGGCGAACGCCGCGCGCGCGGGCAGGAGCGCCGCGGCGAGGGCGACGTGCACGAAGAAGAGGGCGCTGAACGGGTTGCCGGCGCCGCCCGAGGCGGCGAGGACCCCCGCGATGGCGACGAGGTCGAGCGCGACGACGCCGGCGACGAGCGAGCTCTGCGCGCCCTCTCCCTGGCCGGCGCGCACCCGCCGGGCGAGGACGAGGTTGAGCCCGGCGGCCAGCGCGAGGATGGGGACGGCGACCTCGTAGCGGACGTGGTAGCCGAACAGGACCTCGCCGGCGGCCAGGGTCGCGGCGAGCAGCGCGAACACCGCCCAGCGCAGGCCCACGAGCCACCGGAGGACGATCCCGCCCGCCGGCGCGCGCTCCAGGGAAGCCTCGTGCATCACGGCGGGAGCATAGCGCGAAAGCCGGAAAGGCCGCGGGGCCGCGGGGCCGGGAGGGCCGCGGGGCCGCGGGGCCGGGAGGGCCGCGGGGCCGCGGGGCCGGGAGGGCCGCGGGGCCGGGAGCATCGCCCGGTCCACCCCGTGCATCGCTCCCGCCGGGGGAGGGACGATGGAAGCACGACGACGTGAACGAAAGGCGGCTCGATCCAGCGATGACCGGGCGGCCTTGGCCGCCCCGCCCGATCCCGCGTCGCCCACCGAAGGCGAGATTGCGGCGCTGCGCGAGCGCCTCTCCCGACCCCTGCCCGAGATCCCCGTGAAATACCTCTACGACGACGTGGGGAGCGAGCTCTTCGAGCGGATCACCACCCTCTCCGCGTATTACCAGACGCGCGCCGAGATCGGCATCCTCGAGCAGCGCGCGGGCGAGATCATCGAGCTCGCTCGCCCGGCGCGCCTCGTCGAGCTCGGCAGCGGCGCGGGGCGCAAGATCCGGCTCCTGCTCGACGCCTTGGGCCCCGACGCGCGCGGCGCGAGCTGCACCCTGCTCGATATCAACGCGCTCTTCCTCCAGCGCTCGATCGAGCGCCTCGCCGCCGATTACCCCGGCTGCCATTTCCGCGGCGTCGTCGGCGATTTCGTCCAGGATCTCGACCGGCTCGGCCCGCCCGGCGGGCGCCTCCTCGTCTTGTTCGCGGGCACCCTGGGCAACCTCTACCCGGACCAGCGGCGCGCCTTCTTGCGCAGGCTCTCGGCCGGCATGGATGCGAGCGACGCGTTCCTCGTCGGCGTGGATCTCGAGAAAGACCCGGCGCGGATCGAGGCCGCGTACAACGATCCCGGGGGCGTCACGGCCGCCTTCAACAAGAACGTCCTCTCCGCGATCAATCGCCGGTTCGGCGCGGATTTTCGTCCCGGGGCGTTCGCTCACCGCGCCTTCTACGACCGCGCCCATGCCTGGATCGAGATGCGCCTCGTCGCGAGGGAGCGACAGAGGGTCTCCCTCCGCGCGCTCGGCGTGACGCTCCATCTCGCCGAGGGCGCCGAGATCCGCACCGAAATAAGCTGCAAGCTCACGCGCGAATCGCTCGCGCGAGACGCCGCCACGGCCGACCTCGCCATCGCCGGCTGGTACACGGACCGCGAGCATCTCTTCGCGCTCGCCCTCCTCTGCCGGGTGGTCGCGTGAGCGAGGGGCTCGCCGCGGAGCTCTCCGAGCGGCTCGGCGCCGCGTTTCGACGCACGGACGAGCTGTTCGCGAGGATCCCCGACGACAGGCTCCTCGAGCGGCCCATCGCGCTGCGCCATCCCTTCTTGTTTTACCTGGGCCATCTCCCCGCGTTCGCGTGGAATCAGGTGGGCCGGGGCGTGCTCGGCGCAGGGCACCTCGACAGGGCGCTCGACGTCCTCTTCGCGCGGGGCATCGATCCGTCCGATGGCGACGACGCGCGCGCCTCCCTCCGCACCTCCTGGCCCTCCATCGCCGAGATACGCGGCTACCGGGACGCGGCGCGGCGCGCCGTCCTCGACCGCGTCCCCTCGGTGCTCGAGCGGAAGGGCGATCTCCTCTGCGACAACGGCCGCGTCGTCCATCTCGTCCTGGAGCACGAGCTCATGCACCAGGAGACGCTCATGTACATGCTCGCCGCGTGCCCCGAGGGCTCCTTCGGCCGCGCCCCGGCGCCGCTGACCCACGAAAGATACGAGCGCCGCCCCGCCGAGCCCCGGCGCATCCCGGCAGGCCCGGCCACCCTCGGCGCGGACTGGGACGAGATCCCGTTTGGCTGGGACAACGAGTTCGGCGAGACGGTCATCGCCGTGCCGGCGTTCACGCTCGACTCGCTCCCCGTGACGAACCGCGATTGGCTCGCCTTTCGCGAGGCGGGCGGCTCCTCCCCGCGCTCCTGGGTGGAGGGCCGCGGGGGGCTCTCGGTGAGGACGGTTCACGGTCCCCTGCCCTTCGAGCTGCTGGCGGACGCGCCCGTCCAGGTCACGGGCGAAGAGGCGCGGGCGTATTGCGCCTTCGTCGGCGGGCGCTTGCCCACGGAGGCCGAGCTGTATCGCGCCGCCTACGCGTGCCCCGACGGATCACGGCGTCTCTATCCCTGGGGCGACGATCCGCCCGCGCCGCGCCATGGCCATTTCGGCTTTCGGGGCTCCCTGCCCGCGCCCGTGGGCCTCTCGCCGGACGGCGCGAGCGCGTGGGGCGTGGAGGAGCTGCTGGGCAATGGCTGGGAGTGGACGGCGACGCCCTTCGCCCCGCTCCCGGGTTTCTGCGCGTATGCGCGGACCTACCCCGGCTACAGCGCGGACTTCTTCGGCGGCGCCCACGACGTCGTCTTCGGCGCCTCCTGGGCCACGGACGAGCGGCTCTTGCGGCGCAGCTTCCGCAACTGGTATCGGCGAAGTTATCCACACGCGTTCACGAGCTTTCGCGTCGCTCGTGGAGGCGCCCCGTGACGCGCAGAGCCCCCGGGACGCGCTCCCGCGATCGCCCCCGAAGGCCACGATCAGCGCGGCCGGAGCACGCAGAACAGCGCGCGCGGGAGCTCCGGGAGGGTGCCCTGGTAGACGCTCTCGTCAATCGAGAGGACCTCGAACCGCTCCCCGAAGATCGCCCGGATGTCCCCGGGAGAGAACTTGTACGGCCCCTGCTCCCCCGGCTGCCGCGTGCTGAAGCACTTGAGGAAGAAGAGCCCTCCGGGCGCGACGAGCCGCTCGACCGTGCGCGCGTAATCGGCCCTCCGCACCGGCGGCAAGCAGTGAAAGCAACCGCGATCGAAGACGACATCGAACCGCTCGTCGAGGCGGCTGTCCAGGACATCGTCCTGCAGGAAGCGGACCGCCGGCTTCCCCTGCGCCTGCGCCTGCGCCGCCTGCGCGACCGCCCGCTCGATGGCGGCGTGCGAGAGATCCGTCCCCGTCACGTCGAACCCCCGCTCCGCGAGGGCGAACGCCTGCGTGGCGGGGCCCGTGCCGAGGTCGAGCGCCCGCCCCTTCGCGACCTGCCAGCGCTGGAGCGCCCGCTCGATGTCGGGATCCAGGCCCGCGTGGTACCAGGGGAGGCTCTCGTTCGGCGTGGTGCGATACAGCTCCTGCCAGTCCGGGAAATTCCTTTGCTCGCTCATGTCGCTCCTTCATAGCCCGCCCGGAGCGGCGCTGCACACCGGCGTTCTCGTGTAGGCTCCGGCGCAAACGGGGCCCAGACCGGCGCGGGCGAGGGCGCAGAGGGACCAGGGAGCAGGACGGTGAAGATCACGTGCGTGGGCGGCGGACCGGCGGGCCTCTATTTCGCGCTCCTGGCGAAGCAGCGAGACCCCCGGCGCGACGTCGTCGTGGTGGAGCGGAACCGGCCCGACGACACCTTCGGCTTCGGCGTGGTGTTCTCGGACGCGACGCTCGACAACCTCGCCGACGCCGACCGCCCGAGCTACGACGCGATCCGGGCGAGCCTCGCCCACTGGGACGAGCTGCACACGCACTTCGGCGGGCGCGTCCTCGTCTCGAGGGGGCACGGCTTCAGCGGCCTCTCGCGGCAGAGGTTGCTCGCGATCCTGCAGGACCGGGCGCGGGAGCTCGGCGTCGTCCTCCGCTTCGAGGAGGAGGTGGACGACCCGGGCGAGGCCCTCGCCACGAGCGACCTCGTGGTCGCGGCCGACGGGGTGAACAGCCGGATCCGCGAGCGCCTCGCCGACCGGTTCGGGCCCCGCATCGACGTCCGCCCGAACCGGTTCGTGTGGCTCGGCACGACGTTCCCCTTCGACGCCTTCACCTTCTATTTCGAGGAGAGCCGACACGGCCTCTTCCGCGTGCACGCGTACCGTTACCAGCCGGACCGCTCCACGTTCATCGTCGAGTGCCGCGAGGACACCTTCCGCCGGGCGGGCCTCGATCGCGCCGGCGAGGACGAGACGGTCGCGTACTTCGAGGAGCTCTTTTCCGAGAAGCTCCGGGGGCACCGGCTGCTCAAGAACCGGAGCGTATGGCGCAGCTTCCCCACGGTGCACAACGAGCGCTGGAGCGCCGGCAACGTGGTGCTGCTCGGGGACGCCGCGCACACCGCGCACTTCTCGATCGGCTCGGGGACCAAGCTCGCGCTCGAGGACGCGATCGCGCTCGTCGAGCGCCTCGGGGCGCACGCGGGCGTGCCGGAGGCGCTCGCCGCCTACGAGGCGGAGCGCAAGCCCAAGGTGCTCGCGCTCCAGCGCGCCGCGCAGGTGAGCCTGCTCTGGTTCGAGAACACCGAGCGCTACATGGCGCTGCATCCTCTGGAGTTCACGTTCAGCCTGCTCACGCGGAGCCTGCGCGTGACGCACGAGGGCCTGAAGGCGCGCGACCCCGCGTTCGTGCGCGAGATCGACGCGCACGTCGCGCGGAAGGCGGAGGCGCAGTCGGGGGTGCGCGTCGTCTCCGGCGACGCGGCCCCGCCGCCGCCGATGTTCACGCCGTTCCGGCTGCGGTCGCTCGTGCTGGAGAACCGCGTCGTGGTGTCGCCGATGTGCCAGTACTCGGCCGAGGACGGGCGGATCGACGACTGGCACCTCGTGCACCTCGGCAGCCGGGCGCTCGGGGGCGCGGGGCTCGTGATCACGGAGATGACGGACGTGAGCGCGGAGGGGCGCATCACGCCGGGCTGCGCGGGGCTTTACCGGCAAGACCACGCGGCGGCGTGGCGGCGCGTGGTCGATTTCGTCCACGCGCGCTCGCGGGCCAGGATCGGCGTCCAGCTCGCCCACGCGGGGCGCAAGGGCGCGACGAAGCGGATGTGGGAGGGGATGGACAGGCCGCTCGAGCGCGGCGCCTGGCCGCTGCTCAGCGCCTCGGCCATCCCGTACCTTCCGGAGAGCCAGGTGCCGAGGGCGATGGATCGCGCGGACATGGATCAGGTGACCTCCGACTTCGTGCAGGCGGCGCGGAGGGCGGACGAGGCCGGGTTCGACCTCATCGAGCTGCACTGCGCGCACGGCTACCTGCTCTCGAGCTTCATCTCGCCGCTCACGAACCGGCGCACGGACGAGCACGGCGGGCCGATCGAGAACCGGATGCGGTATCCGCTGGAGGTGTTCGACGCCGTGCGGGCCGTGTGGCCGGCGGACAAGCCGATGAGCGTCCGCATCTCGGCGACCGACTGGGCGCCGGGCGGGCTCACCACGGACGATCTCGTGGCGCTCTGCGGGATGCTCCGGGAGCACGGCGCCGACGTCATCCATGTCTCGGCGGGCCAGACGGACCCTTCGAGCAAGCCCGAGCACGGCAGGCTGTTCCAGACGCCGCTCTCCGAGCTCGTGCGGCTCGAGGCGAAGGTGCCGACGATCGCGGTGGGCAACATCCAGAGCTACGCGGACGTGAACAGCATCATCGCCGCCGGGAGGGCGGACCTGTGCGCGCTCGCGCGGGCGCACCTCTACGACCCGTACTGGACCCGGCACGCCGCCGCGGAGCAGGGGTTCGCCATGGAGTGGCCCGACCCGTACCGGTCGGTCGAGAAGTACACGCTCCGCATGCGGTGATCGGGCGCGGCTCGAGGGCGCGTCGTCGGCGGCGGCCGCTCGCGCTGCGCGCGAAAAAAAAGTTGACGCCGGGCCTTGATCCTCACGTTACGTGAGGACCTAGCCTCCGGGGCATGGACGTCCTCCCCCGCCCTGGAACCAGGGGAAGCACCATGCGTTCAGCACCGTTGAAAGTCGGCGATCTCGCCCGGCAGACCGGCCTCTCCGTCCGCACGCTCCACTACTACGAGGAGATCGGCCTGCTCTCCCCGTCGCACCGCACGGCGTCGGGGCACCGGATGTACTCGGCCGGCGACGTCGCCCGTCTCCAGCAGATCAAGTCGTTGCGCGAGCTCGGCTTCAGCCTGGAGCAGATCAGCGCGTGTCTGGACGAGGAGGGCTTCTCGCCGCTCCAGACCATCGAGCTGCACCTGTCGCGGCTGCGCGAGCAGATCGCGCTGGAGCAGAAGCTCTGCGCGCGGCTCGAGGGGCTGGCCCGGGTCCTGCGCGAGGGAGAGGACGTGTCGGTGGAGCAGCTACTTCAAACCATCGAGGTGATGACCATGATCGAGAAGTACTACACCCCGGAGCAGCTCGCGGAGCTCAAGCAGCGCGCGGACGCGCTCGGACCGGAGAAGATCCGCGAGGGCGAGGACGCGTGGAAGACGCTCTTCGAGGACGTGAAGGCGGCGATGGCGGCGGGCACCGACCCGAAGAGCGAGGCGGCGCGAGCGCTCGCGAAGCGCTGGAGGGAGCTCGTCGAGGCGTTCACGGGGAAGAACCCCGAGATCGAGAGGTCGCTGAACGAGATGTACCAGAACGAGCCGGGGCTGAGGAGCCAGGTCGGGCTGGATCCGGCGATGTGTGAGTTCATCGCGAAGGCGACGGGCAAGGCGTCGTAGTCAGCTTCAGCAAGGCATCCTGCCCACGGCCGCGCGCGCCCGGCTGGCTGGACCGGCGCGCGACGGGCCCTGTAGCCGCCCGGGGTCGATGGGATCTCTTTGTGTCGTGTGGGGCAATTCGCGCCACGCGCGCGTGGGAGACCGAGAGGCGGCCCGCTCGGGTGCGATGGGAGAGATCGCTCCCCTGCCAGCCCGAGCCGCCGCGATCGGTCTGGCACCGGCGTTGCTCTCCTCCGGGCAGCACGCCCCGGCGTGCGCCGCCCGCCAGGAACGTCACGGCGCCTGTGCGCCCCTGCCGTGAAGGGTCCGCCATGCACCTGCCCGGAAAAGAGATCCCCTGGAAGGTCTTCCTGAACGACATCAAGCACGAGTGGGTCAAGGACAAGGTGGACACCGTCGCTGCCGGGCTGACGTTCTTCGGTGTCCTCGCGATCTTCCCGTTCCTGCTCTTCGCCGTCGCCCTCGCCGGCGTGGTCATCAATCCAGCCGAGTCGACGAGGCTGGTCGGCGAGCTGTACCAGGTCGCTCCCCCGGCCGTGGCCAACATCCTGGGCGAGCGCCTCCACGCCCTCACCAGCGGCCAGAGCCCGGCGCTCCTGACGGTCGGCGCCCTCGGCGCGATCTGGGCCGCCTCGGGCGGCGTGGTCGCCCTGATGGACGCGCTCAACGCGGCCTACGGCGTCGAGGACGGCCGCTCCTTCCTGAAGCGCCGCGGCATCGCGATCCTGGTCACGCTCGGCGGCGCCGTCCTGCTGACGATCGCCTCCGCGCTCACGGTCGTCACGCCGGCGATCACGGCGCACCTCGGCCCCCTGGCGACGCCGCTCCTGTGGCTGCGCGTGCCGGCCTCGATGCTCATCGTGATGATGGTCCTGGCCGTCCTCTATTACGTGCTGCCCGACGTCGAGCAGAAGTTCAAGTTCATCACCCCCGGGTCGATCGTGGCGGTCGTGATATGGGCCATCGCCTCGCTGGGGTTCTCGTTCTACGTCGGCCGGTTCGGCAGCTACGAGGTGAGCTATGGCGCGCTCGGCGGCGTCATCATCCTCCTCCTCTGGATGTGGATCTCCTCGATGGCGGTGCTCCTCGGGGCCGAGATCAACGCCATCATCGAGCACCGGTCGCCGGACGGGAAGCGCACCGGCGCGAAGCGCTGCGACGACACGGGGGAGGATGTGCCCAAGGCCGTGAAGGAGCCGGCCGAGGGCGCCGCGCAGCCGGCCGGCGCCGCGCGCCCCCCGCGCGCGCAGGACGCGGGCGACGCCGCGCTCCCCCGCCCCGTCCGCTCGAACCCGGCGAGGCTCCATCGCGGGAAGGTGTAACGTGGGCCCCTGCGCCTCCCGCGAGGAGGCCCCGGCGAGGCGCCCTCGCTGACCACCCTCCCGCCCGCGCAGCCTCGCGCGCAGGCCTGTCCCCCGGAGTACGCTTCATGCTGCATCGAGCCGCCTCGTCCGCCATGTTCCTCGTGCTGCTCGGCGCGCTCGGCGCCGGCTGCCAGGGCGCCAAGAGCGGCGCGCCCACGGCGACGCCGGCGGAGACCGGGCGGGGCGCGGAGGGGGGAGGCGCGCCGAGCCCGGCGGACACGGGCGATGGCTCCGACGCGCCGGACACGGGCGGCCAGCCGGGCTGCGTGGACACCCCGTTCCTGAAGTACGTCGGGCAGGGCCACGACGAGTGCGCGCGGATCCGCTTCGTCTGCGAGCCGGGGTGGATCTACTTCAGCGACGACTGCGGCTGCGGCTGCACGAAGCAGCCCTGAGCGGCGCCCGCGGGCGCACAAAAACACCTCGCCCTGGGCGGCCCGCGCCATCTAGCATCGGGGCCCGCATGCGCCCCCTGCTCATCGTGAACCCGCGCTCCGGCGGCGGGAGGACCGGCAAGCTCTTCGACGAGATGCGAGCGCCCATCCAGCGCGCGCTCGGCGAGGTCGACGTCGCGCGCACCGAGCGCCCGCGCCACGCGGTCGATCTCGCGCGCGAGGCCGCGCTCGACGGGCGCGAGACCGTGGTCGCGGTCGGCGGCGACGGCAGCGTCCACGAGGTGGTGAACGGCCTCATGCAGGCGCGCGACCGGGGCGCCGCCGGCACCCGGCTCGGGATCATCGGCGCGGGCACGGGCGGCGACCTGTGCAGGACGCTGAAGCTGAGCCACCGGCTCGACCGCTACTGCGCGGCGATCGCCAGCGGCAGCGCGCGCCCGATCGACGTCGGCCGCTTCTCGTACGAGACGCACGACGGAGAGCGCGCCGAGGCGTTCTTCGTCAACGTGCTCTCGGCGGGCATGAGCGGCCTGGTCGATCGGATCGTCAGCGAGACGCCGCGGACGCTCGGCAACACGCTGGCGTACACGATGGCGTCGCTCCGCAGCCTCGCCCGGAGCCGCGTCGGCCGCGTGCGCTGCGTCGCCTCGCTGAACGGGGAGCCCCGCGAGGAGGAGCTCGCGACGCGCACCGTGGCCATCTGCAACGGCCGCTATTTCGGCGGCGGGATGCAGGTCGCGCCGATGGCGCGGGCCGACGACGGCGTGTTCGAGGTCATCGACCTGGGCGGCGCGCCCCACCTCCGCTTCGCGGCCGTGTCGACCGGGATGTACACGGGCATGCACGTCCGCCACCCGGACGTCCGCCACTTCCGGTGCGATCGCATCGAGCTCACGCTGCTGAACCGCGACGTGGAGCAAGCGTTCCTGCTCGACGTGGACGGCGAGCCGCTCGGGCGGCTGCCGATCACGGTGACGCTGGAGCCGAGGGCGATCGAGGTGCTGGCGCCGGTGGGGTGAGGGGTCGGCGAGGGGCAGCGCTGCGGCCGAGCCGGGCGGGGCTGGCCGGTTGGCTGGCATGGGGCGGGCGCGTGACTGGCCGCCGTATGACCGCACGATCGCGGGACTCCTCCAGGACATCGACGAAAGCCCGGGTCACGTGCAGGAGCGCTGGATCTGCATCGACTCGGACGAGGGCACGTACGAAGCCCGCTACGCCGAGGTCCACCGCGTCGTACAGGCGGAGCTCCGGGGCACCCGGATGGCGAGGACCAATCCATCCCTCGAGGTCCGCATCATCATTCAGCACTGCTGCATCGAGACGTGGTTCCAGGGGCACGACGGCCTCCTGCGCGCGGGCCCGTAGTCGCCCCAGCTCGTCGAGCTCAAACGCTTCTACGACGCGAGCACGAATACACCGACCCCCGCATCCCCACATCATCGCTTCGTCATCGTGAATCGATTCGATGCACCAGGCCGCCTTTCACGAGGATCCTGCGAAACGCGATCCGCGAAGCGGCTACACTGCGATTCGAATTGACTGCGCGCCGCCCCGCTGTGAGATGTATTCGTGGCGACGAGTACCAAGCTCGCCGCACCAGCACAGCAAGACGCGCCGAGGGCCGCATGCCCTTGTTCTCACGAGGAGATCGTTCCATGCGATATCCCAGCGCCATTTCACAGCTACTGCCCGCCTGCGCAGCCCTGCTCGTCTCGATGCCTGCGGCTGCGCAGTCCTGGACCTCCAGCTCGCTCGGCATCGCGCGAGCGAGGCACGGCGCCGCCGCGCTCCCGAGCGGGGAGGTGCTCGTCGTGGGCGGGTACTTCGACCAGTCCACATGGACAGCCAGGACCGTGGAGAGCTACAGCGCCTCGACGGGGACCTGGTCCGTATTCGGCGAGACCCACGGCGACCATTACGTCAACGTGCACGCGCTGCCGCTCCATGACGGTCGGCTGCTCGTCGTCTCCATGGAGGCCCCCCTGGAGACGTACGATCCGGTCAGCGATACGTGGACGCAGTGGAGCGACGCATGGGTGTTCGTCTCCGACACCGCGGTCACGCAGCTTGCGGACGGGGACGGCTTCTTCGTGGGCGGCGGGATGGATTTCAACGACTGGGGCACCACGTTCCGCTTCGACGCGGATACCGGCACGCTGCACTCCCTCGCGCCGCTCGCAGAGGGGCGTCGCGCCCACGCGGCGACGGTCCTCGCGGATGGCCGGGTGCTCGTGACCGGGGGCAGCCACTTCATCTGGGAGGACGAGCGCTTCGGGGAGCTCGCGAGCACCGAGATCTACGATCCATCGACCGACACCTGGACAGGCGCGGCGCCGATGCCGGAGGCGCGCGCGTGGCACCATGCCGCGCTCCTGCCCGGCGGGCGGGTGCTCGTCACGGGCGGCGTGGGCAAGAGCTCGACCGTGATCTACGACCCTGCGACCGACGCCTGGACGGCAGGCCCCACGATGGCCGGTGCACGCTGGAACCATACGATGACCACGCTCCCGAGCGGGCGCATCGTGGTCGTCGGAGGCGGCGACGCCGGGACGAGCGTGGAGCTGTACGATCCCGCAACCGAGAGCTTCACGGCGCTCCCTTCGCTGTCGATGGGTCGGTCGGGCCACACCACCACGTACATCCCCGGCAAGGGCCTGCTCGTCATCAACGGCGGCAGCGCGGAGTTCTACGCGCTCCACCAGGCGCCCGAGGGCCACGCCTGCGTCATCACGGAGGAGTGCGCGAGCGGCACGTGCGAGGGCGGGCTCTGCGTCGATGGCAGCGGCTCGTCGGGCGGCGATGCGGGTGGCCCCGGTGGCAATCCGGCGGGCGGCGGGTGCTCGCTGCCCCTCTTCGGTCTCGACGCCTCCTATGCTGGCGCAGCCTGCCTGCTCTTCGCTCCTGGGCTCTTCGCGCGCCGACGGAGGCGATCTTCTGCCAGCTCCCAACCCCCTCGCCCGCCGCGCTGACCCGCGCCGCTGCGGCCTCCGTCCAGGCACCTCGCCGTGAGCTCGAGCTCGCGACGCGCACCGTGGCCATGGCACGGGAGCCCGCGATGCCCTCAGGCGAGGCCCGCCTTGCTCCGCAGCACCTGCCGGAGTTTCCGCCCCGCCTGTCCCCTCGCCGTCTCGCCTGCAGCCCGTCGAGCCCGCGGCGCGGCGGTGGTAAAGGGTCTTGCATGAGCTTCATCGATTCCTCACCGCCGGGCGGGCTCGCCCCGGGCGCCTCCGGGGCGCCCTCGTCCTCCGCTCCCCGGCTGCTGGTCGTCGGCTGCGGCGGGATCGGCGGCATCGTGGCCGCGCACCTGGTCGAGCAGGGCCACGACGTCACCGCGTTCACGACGAACCCGGTCATCGCCGACGCGATCAACGCCGCCGGCTTCCGGGTGCGCGGCGAGGCGAGCCCGGGCACCGTGCGCGGCCGCGCGGTGCGCGAGCTCGGCCCGGACACCCGGCCGTTCGACTACGTCCTCCTGGCCACGCAGCCGCCGCAGGTCGAGGAGGCCGCGCGCGGCGTGGTCGCGCACCTCGCCCCGACGGGCGCGATGATCTGCCTCCAGAACGGCCTCTGCGAGGAGCGCGTCGCCCGCATCGCCGGCCCGGAGCGCACGCTGGGCGCGATCGTCGCGTGGGGCGCCTCGATGGTCGAGCCGGGCGTGTACGACCGCACCTCGAGCGGCGGCTTCGTGCTCGGCCGGCTCGACGGCGCGGGCGATCCGCGCCTCCACGAGCTCGCGCGGATCCTCGAGGCGATCGGCCCGACGACCGTGACCGACAACCTGGCCGGCGCGCGCTGGTCGAAGCTGGCCATCAACTGCGCCATCTCGTCGCTCGGCACGATCGGCGGCGACCGCCTCGGCGCGCTCCTGCGCCACCGCTTCGTCCGCCGCCTCGCGCTGGAGATCATGACCGAGACGGTGCAGGTCTCGCGCGCGGCCGGCGTGCGCCTCGAGAAGGTGGCCGGGACGCTCGACCTCGACTGGATCGCGCTCACGGACGCCGAGCGCTCCGCGGCGGGCTCGCCGGGGCTGTTCGCGAAGCACGCGCTGCTGCTCGCGGTGGGCGCGCGCTACCGCCGCATGCGCTCGTCGATGCTCGCCGCCATCGAGCGGGGGCGACCGCCGGCGGTCGACTTCCTGAACGGCGAGGTCGCCACGCGCGGCGCGGCGTTCGACGTCGCGACCCCGATCAACGCCGCGGTCCGCGAGGAGGTGCTCGCGATCGCGGCGCGCAGGAACAAGCCGGGGCTCCCGCTGCTGCGCGCGCTCTTCGACCGGACGCGCGATCTCGTGGGCGTGCCCCCGTCCGCGCCGCCGCGCGCCGCGGGCTCGCCGGGCGGAGACGCCCGGCGCGATCCCGGGGGGACAGCCGGCTAGCTCGAGGGACATCGAGCATTCCGGTGAAAAAGGACCGCCTCGACGCCAGGTAAACCAACAATTCTCCTGGTGTTCCTGGCGCCCCGGCGGCGCTTGCGGATTGTCGCTTTTGCGCGCCTGAGTTCCGGTAGCATCAGGCGCCTCTTCCTGTGGATCTCGACATGGTCCCTCGACGAGGAGCCCCTGCATGAAGCCCTCCCCGCTCGCACTCACCTCCCGGCGCGGCCTCGCCCATCGCGGCCGCGCGCCCCTCCTGCTGCTCGCCGCGCTCGCCGCCTGCGGCGACAGCAGCGGAAGCGGCGGCGCGGGCGGCGCGGGCGGCGCGGGCGGCGGCGGCGGCGGCGAGGGTGGCGGCGAGGGCGGCGGCGTCGTCATCGAGGAGCCGAGCCGGTTCCGCCTGCGCATCGACGACGCGGAGGCGCCGTCGGTCGTCCTGAAGCTCGACAAGCAGAAGGCGCTCCAGGTCTTCGGCGAGGACGGCGCGAAGCAGATCACGATCCTCAACGTCGACACGACCGAGCTGCTCCGGAGCGCGCTCGATCAGATCCAGAACGCGTGCGGGACCGCGTGGCGGGAGGACAGCGCGGACCCCGGCCACGACTGCGCGGCCACCCCGCTCGGGCAGAGCTTCGGGGCGAACGAGGCGGAATGGCGCACGTCGCCGGAGTTCGCGCTGGTCCGGCTGCTCAGCATGACGCCGGCCAACGCCGATGTGACGGGGACGTCGCTCGAGGGGCTGAACCGGATCTTCGAGGAGAACCCCGGCACCTTCGCGTTCGACTTCGCCGGCGTCCTCGCCGACGCCCTCGACATCGAGCGGACAGCCCCCTTCGTGCCGACGGACGAGCTCATCCTCGCGCTCCAGCAGCAGCTCCTCGCCTCGCACCCGGCCATCTCTGACCCTGACGGCGTGACGATGCCTGTCACGCTCCACGATGCCCTGTTCGATCTCGGGCCCCTCGCCGAGAAGCTCGGCCCCTCCGGCGATCACCCCGGCGTGCTCGTCCCCGACGACGGCACGTTCACGACGAGGAGCGATGTCCTCCTGCCTGATTTCGAGATGCGTGTCGTGGCCGAGTCCGGCCTGCGCAGGGTCTCCGGCGTCGATCTGTCGAAGGGCGGCGGTGACATGTTCCTCCGCGAGGGCGACGCGCCGCTCCGATTCGACTTCAACGATCCGGAGAAGCTCCAGATCCGTGGCATCGCGGAGGCCCCGACCGTGGACATGCGGTTCTCGCTGCGCGAGCTCGACAGCCACGTCCTGCCATGCGTCGAGGAGCCGGCCTGCAAGAGCAATCTCCCCACCACGCCCGCCGGCACGGACAGCGTGTGGAATCTCTCGCCGTTCCTCCTCGAGCCCATCGTGGCCAAGGCGGCCTACCTGACGTACAGCGAGCGCGCGTTCACGGCGTGTTACTTCCGCCTGAGCGGCACGTGCCGTGTGGGCGTGGACATCGGCCAAGGCGGCAATCCGAACGGCTGGACGGTCTTCACCGACGGGATCTCGGACCCGCCGCCGCCGATACCGGATCCGCAGTTCCTCTGGGAGCTGCTCACCGACGTCGGCCAGGTCGCCATCCACGATCCGACCGGCGACGGCACCCCCGATATCCATGAGGGCGACGCCCAGCCGGTCTTCGCGCTCCACGGCGTCGGCATCGGCCTCACCGCCGACGAGATCGTGGCCGAGCTCCGCCCGACCTTGCAGGGCCAGGCCACGCAGATCGCGGACATCATCCTGGGCCGGTACTGGGTCAACAACGACGCGCTCGACTTCTTCTACAGCCGCGGCGCCCCGGACGGCGCTCCAACCCTGTTCTTCGTCGCCGAGGAGGATCTCCGCCCCTCGGACGAGGGCGGCGAGGCCCCGCGCGCGTACGCCTACGAGAAGCCCGGCTTCTTCACGAGCCCAGACCTCGACGAGGCGAGCAAGGTCTCGACCAAGGAGGTCGACGGGCTCGCCGACACCACGCACGAGAAATACCGGCTGCCGCCGGGCGAGACCACGCTGTACATGCAGGACGACGAGGCCGCCGTCTACGAGGTCCGCTTCCATGTGCCCGACAGCAGCGACCCCGTGGAGATCACCGCCGACGTGAAGAGGCTCTGATCATGGAAGCGCGAGACACCCCCCGCCCCGCCCCGCCCGCCGGCCACAGGCTCCCCCGGCTCGGCCCCCTGCTCGCGGCCGCGCTCTCGTGCGCCCTCCCCGGCTGCGTCGACGCCGTCACCGTGGAAGAGGAGGCGCCCCCGCCAGCGCTCGGCGTGCGCGAGAGCCGCACCCTCACGCTTGAGTTCCTGCGCTTCGACGCGAAGCGCTTCGCCAAGACGCTCACGCTCGAGGAGCTCCGGGCCATCCCGAAGCCCACGCTCGAGGCGATATGGCTCCTCGATCTCGACATCTCGGCGCTCATCGAGAACGCGCTGCTCGGGATCATGTACCTGCCGCCCGCGGACGTCGAGGCGCTCCCCCCCGCGTCGCGGAACCTGGTCGGGCTCCTCAACATGACGCCCGAGAGCGCCGATCTCCGCGGCACCAGCCTCGAGGGCCTGCTCGGCGTCGGCAACGCCGTCGGGCTCCCGACGTCGAAGATCCTCGCCGATCTCGTGGGCGCGGCCGGCAACGAGCGGCTCATCCCCGTCGAGATCGCGGCGCAGGCCGTGCTGGAGAACCTGGTCAGCACGCACCCGAACACGAAGGCGCGGCGCGGGCCGCCGTCGAGCGAGCACCCGGACGGCATCTACCCGGTCGCGCCGCGCTCCATCCCGGTCACGCTCTACGACGTCGTCTCGGACTTCGCCGGCCTCGCGGAGCAGTTCGGCCCGACACCCCTCGACCCCGACGACCCCGACGGCCCGAAGCACCCCGGCTTCATCAAGGCGACCTCGGGGGTCAAGGCGGCCCTCGACCACTTCACGATGACGGTCCGGGTCAACGTCAACGCGCTGCCGTACAAGGGCGTCGACGCCACGGCGGCCGACGTCGCCAGCGTCAACAGCACGCCCGGCCAGATCGACACGCTGTTCGATTTCAGCGAGCCCGACTGGCTCGAGCTGAACGGCCTCGCGGAGGGCCTCTCCATCGGCGAGCTGACCATGGCCATCCCCGAGAGCCCGATGTACCTGCCGGGCGGCACCGCCGAGGAGCCTTCGCCGCGCGGCGACTCGCCCGTCTGGGAACAGCCGCCCTGGGAGCTCGAGCACATCCTCGCCCGCGCGGGCGAGCTCCGGGCCGCGCTGATCGAGGATCACTGCTCCTCGTACGGGCCCCAGGGCACCTCCACGAGCCAGTTCGAGCCCGTGGAGGTGTGCATCGACGAGCGCGGGTGGACCGAGATCCGCGTCGATGACAGCGTCGTCCTGGAAGAGCCGCCGCCCCCGCCGTCCTATTTCTGGGACATCCTCGTCGAGGTCGCCCAGAAGCGCCTCCACGACGGCGATCTCGCCGAGGGCGACGCCAACGTCGAGGTGACCGTGCGCGACGTCCCGGTCGGCGTGGAGACCGACGATCTCGTCGCGCGCATCAAGGAGAACCTCGCGAACGATCCCGCGGTCCTCGAGGACATGGCGATCGAGCTGAACGACAACGCGGCGGGTGACGCGGACTTCTACCTGTACCAGCCGAGCACCGAGGGCGGCGTCGCCGGCCGGCGGGATTATCTTTACTTCATCGCGCCCGACGACATCCGCAAGGACGCGGCGGGCGCGCGCGTGCGCGACTATGCGTACGAGAACCCCGGCTTCTTCGCGGACGCCGAGCTCACGGAGAAGGTGTCGACGACCGAGGAGATCGACGGCGACGCGCTCCACGAGAAGGTGGAGGTCGCGCCGGGCGACACGCTGTATTTCGAGGACGACGAGGGGCGCCGTTACGCGATCGAGATCGGCGACAAGCCGAGCGCCCATCGCCTCTCGCTCACCCTCACCCGGATCCAGTAGCCGGACCACCCACCGTGAGGACCCGTCTCATGTCAGGAGCTCTGCCGACCTCGCGGCCCCGCGCCCGCGCCCGTCAACAGACAGGACGTGAACTCTCCACCGTCGCGCTCGCGATGGGCCTCGCCTGCCTGACGGCCGCGGAGGCGCGCGCCTCGGGCCTCGACGCGCCCTGGATCACGAGCGGCGCCTCGGGCCCCACGACGCCCGACGCCGCCGCGGTCTACTGGAACCCGGCCGCGCTCGCGGACGTGAAACGGCCGGAGCTCCTCCTCGGCGCGGGGCTCATCGTCGGCCACGCCACCTACGCGCGCGAGCGGCGCGGCACGTACCAGACGCCGGATACGCTCCAGTTCAAGCTCCCGCTCGATCCGGGGAACGTCGATCCGGGCAAGACCGGCCGCGCCGAGCAGGTCTCGGCGACGCCGATCGCGCCGACCGGCAACGGCTTTTTGGCGATCCCGGCCATCCCGGACCGGCTCACGCTGGGCGTCGGCCTGTACGTGCCCTACGCCGCGGCGCTCGGCTTCCCGGAGGACGGCGCGCAAAGGTGGCAGCTCCGGCAGGCGTTCATCGTGGCGAGCTCGCTCACGGCGGCGGCCGGCGTGAAGCTGAACGAGAAGGTCTCGCTCGGCGTCGGCGTCTCGTACGTCAGCGGCCTCGCCGAGCTCTCGAAGGTGCAGGACTTCGCCGGCCTGAGCGAGTTCCGCGACGGCCTCGCCTACCTGAAGCAGGACAACGACTTCGGCCCGAGCACGCCCTCGGAGCTGCGCGAGCTCGACGTCCTCGCCCGCTCCATCTCGATCAAGCAGGCGATATCGCACGGCGCCTCCTTCCATGTCGGGCTCTCCTTCAACCCGAACGACGACCTCCGCTTCGGCCTGACGTACCAGCACAGCGCCGCCATGCGGTACAAGGGCAAGTTCGCCATCGACATGGATCACCCGTTCTTCACGCAGGACCTCGCCGAGCAGGGCCTGCGCTACGAGCCGCTGGTCGAGGGCGACGCGGAGCTGTCGTTCACGCTCCCGAAGCGGCTCACCGCGGGCGTGGGCTACCGGGTCAGCGACCGGCTCAGCCTCGATGGGCTGCTCTCCTACGTGCTCTACTCGGACGTCGAGGCGTTCGTGGTCGAGGCCTCGTCTCCGGATCTCGCGCAGCCGAAGCTCGGCATCACCGACCGGGTCACGGTGACGCTGCCGCGCGACTGGAACGACACGGTGTGGCTGGAGGTCGGCGCGAAGTACCGGCTGAGCGACGCGCTGCTCGCCACGGCGTCGGTCGGCTATCAATCGCCCGCCTCGCCGGACAGCACCATCGACGTGGCCTCGCCCGACAACCACCGGCTGATCGGCGACATCGGCGGCGTGCTCCGGGTGAGCGACAGCGTGTCGCTCTCGGGGGACGTCCGGGTGCAGGGGATCCTGCCGCGCACGGTGACCGAGTCGAACCACGATCTGGGCAACGGCACGTACTCGCTCGTGCTCGCGACGGTCGGCGGGCACCTCAAGGTCGTGTTCTGAGCGGCGAGCCCGCCGCCTGCGGGCTGGAAGTCCGTCGGATACTCGAGCTTTGCTCGCGGCCTTGCTGTGCCGCGCAGGACACCGGCTCACGGGCTGGAGCCATTGAAAAAATCAACTTTCCTGGATAGTGTGCCGGCGTGGCCGGTTCGGAGGATGCCCAGGCTCGGCAGGAGTACGTCCTGCGAAGGGGGGCCTCAGCCGCGCAGCCTCGCGTGAAACGGGAGAGCGTACGATGAGATCAGTTTTTTCTGTGGCGATGCTTGGGTTGCTGGTGGGTTCGTTTGCCGTGGCGGGTTGTGGCGGCGACGACGACGGGAGCGGCGGGTCCGGCGGGAGCGGCGGGTCCGGCGGGAGCGGCGGGAGCGGCCCGACCACGACGGGGGCCGGCGGCGAGGGCGGTGGCGAGGGCGGCGCCGGCGGCGAGGGCGGTGTCGGCGGCGAGGGCGGCGGCGAGGGCGGCGCCGGCGGCGAGGGTGGTGGCGAGGGCGGTGTCGGCGGCGAGGGCGGCGTCGGCGGCGAGGGCGGCGTCGGCGGCGGCCAGCCGGACATCGGCCCCGGGCCGGACGAGAGCTGCTCCGGTTGCGCCCGGCTGGCCGTGCCTCTCACCGAGGCCGCTACCGGGACGCTGTTCCAGTTCGACTTCGCGGAGCTCGTCGACCTGACCGGCGCCACCGTCACGTTCCGTGTCAAGACGCACGCCGGGACCGGAGGTGGGGTGCAGACGTTCGTACAGAACGGCAATGCGCAGGGCTGGGTGGGCGTCCCCTGGGCGTGGACGGACGTCAGCGACCTGCTCGAGTGGACGGAGCTCACCATCGACGTCGATGCCGCCGCTGCGGAGGCGACGATGTTCGACAAGACGGAGGTGAAGCGCATCGGCCTCAAGATCGACGCTGGTGAGGCGGGGCCCTGGGCCAACCCGACCGTGGTCTACATCGACTCCATCACCGTCACGCGGCCCGGCGGCGAGGGCGGCGAGGGCGGCTCCGGCGGCACTGGCGGCGAGGGCGGCTCCGGCGGCGAGGGCGGCGAGGGCGGCGCCGGCGGCACGAGCGGCGAGGGCGGCTCCGGCGGCACGGCCGGCACCGGCGGCGAGGGCGGCGCCGGCGGCATGAGCGGCGAAGGCGGCGCCGGCGGCATGAGCGGCGAAGGCGGCGCCGGCGGCATGAGCGGCGAAGGCGGCGCCGGCGGCATGAGCGGCGAGGGCGGCGCCGGCGGTATGAGCGGCGAGGGCGGCGCCGGCGGCATGAGCGGCGAGGGCGGCGCCGGCGGCATGAGCGGCGAAGGCGGCGCCGGCGGCGAGGGCGGCGCCGGCGGCGAGGTGATTCATGTGATCGGTCCGTTCGAGTTCACGACCGACCTGCAGGGCTTCCTGCTCGGCGACTACATGACCGTGCCCGGATCGAGGCTGGATTACCTCGGCGAGTGAACCAGGATGGCCTGCGGCGCTCGTTCTCGCGCGACCGCGCGGAGCGAGCGCCCGGTCCTGAGAGCGCCTCTCAAAACCTCCCGTCGCCAGGCGGCCAAGGGCGGGCGCGTCGCGTCGTTGCTCCTCGTCGCGCCCAGGGCGACCAACGGGCTAAAACCGCCTGACAAGTGCAGAAACTCGAGCCGCCAAGGCGCCAATGACGCCAAGAATTGATTTTCTCCTTGGCGTCCTTGGCGCCTTGGCGGTCGAGCGCTCGCTTGTTCAACATCGGTGCTCTGACGCTGCGCTCCCCTCGGCCGCCTGGCTCGGTCCGGTTTTGTTCGGCGCGCTGAATGGGCGAGCACGATCCAGCTACCTGGGCGTGATCCAGCTAAACTCAAGTACGCTATCGTTGTAGTCCTCGTCGTCTCCGTTCTCGGCGACGATCACCAGGAGATTGTAGTTGCCTATCGTGTAAGGACCGCCAAACTTCAGCTGGCGGGACTTGCACCACTCTGCGTTGATGTCCGTCTGGTACTCGAACCTCACTTCCAGCTTCGCCCTCGAGTTGGCGACGATGGTCGACTGGCCCGACATGGCGTTTCGCTCGCCGGAGCCCGCGAAGACACACAGCACCTCGTCGTCGCGAATCACGGTGATCTTCTGAGTGTACCTCGAGTTGGTCGCCACCTTGATGGTCACGGTCACACCATCCGGAAGCTCGTTGATTTCACAGGTGTTGCCGTTCAATTGAGGCATGTGCTCATGCTCCTTCCCATGAATCGCGCCCCCCGGCGGGAGAGTGACCGTCGAGAACCGGGACGGTCTCGCGGCGTCAGAAGATGGCTATCAAACCTGCCGCAAGCGCGCAACGACAAACATCTTGCTGTACTGGAAGCGGTCATGGGCAGACCCATCTGACTCAGCCGGAGCGCGGCGCGCCGGTCCTCGGGCGGGGACGCCGTGAAGGGCGTGCGGCGCGCGCTCGAGCCCGATCGTTCGGCGCCGCGCGCCCACCCCGCAGGCGGTGACGCGGGGGCGGCCCCTTCGATGCAGGCGCCGCTGCGGGCGCCGCCGGACAAGACGCCGAGGTTCGAGGCGGCGCCGCGAGGCGGGGGCGCGCCGCTCGACGGGGCGTTGCCGGGCCTGGCGCAGGGCGAGGGCGCGACGTGCTCGGTGCCCCTCGGGGTCCTGGGCACCGCCGCGGAGCGTGGGCGCGCGCGCCCCGGTCATGCGCCCGGCCGCCTGGCGCGGCCCGGAGAATCCATCTGGTGCGTAGATGGATCCCATGAAAATTATGCCGATTCTATCGATGGGCGAGTGACGCTATCTTCTCCTCGTCGGACACGGAGTCACCGATGTCGAGCAAGCACTGGGCCCGTCGTTCACTGCTCACCAGCCTGGGTATCGGGCTCCCAGCCGCGGCCGTGATGGGCGGCATGACGCGGCGGCGCGGCCTCGCGGACGCGCCTGGCGATCCCCCGAAGGAGCTATCCATGATCATCCGTCGTTCCTCGGAGCGCGGCCACGCCGACCACGGCTGGCTCCGCTCGTTCCACACCTTCTCGTTCGCGGGCTACTACGATCCCGCGCACATGGGCTTCGGCGCCCTGCGGGTGATCAACGAAGATCGGGTCCAGCCCGGCAAGGGCTTCGGCACCCACCCGCACAGGGACATGGAGATCATCTCGTACGTGCTCGACGGCGGCCTGGAGCACCGCGACAGCATGGGCAACGGATCGGTCATCCGGCCCGGTGACGTGCAGCGGATGTCGGCCGGCACCGGCGTGACGCACAGCGAGTTCAACGCCTCGCGCTCCGAGCTCGTGCACTTCCTGCAGATCTGGATCGTCCCCGACCGGCGCGGGATCGCGCCGAGCTACGAGCAGAAGGCGTTCCCCGAGGCCGAGCGGCGAGGCAAGCTGCGGCTGGTCGCGTCCCGCGACGGTCGCGCCGGGTCCGTGCTCGTGCACCAGGACATGAACCTCTACGCCAGCCTGCTCGGCGCGGGCGAGCCAGTCCGCTACGAGGTCCCGGCGGCCAGGCGGGCGTGGATCCACGTGGCCAGGGGCAGCGTGGAGATCGGCGGCGCGCGCCTCGACGCCGGCGACGCGGCCGCCGTGAGCGAGGCAGGCGCGCTGGACATCGTCGGCAAGGACCCGGCCGAGGTGCTCGTGTTCGACCTCGCCTGACGCCGGTCGCGCGGCGGGGCGCGCCCCGCGGGCGCCGCGCTCAGGCCCTGCGCACGCCGCCGCCGCCCCGGCGCGCGCCATCGATCCACGGATATCATGGCGCATGCCCGACGCGATCACGCTGGATCAGCTCCGGACCTTCATCGCCGTGGTCGACGAGGGGAGCTTCTCGGCCGCCGGACGCAGGCTCCGGCGGGTGCAATCGGCGGTGAGCCACGCCATGGCCAACCTGGAGGCGCAGCTCGGCGTTCGCATCTGGGATCGATCCACCAAGATCCCGACGCTCACGCCCGGAGGCAAGGTGCTCCTCGCCAGCGCGCGGCGGATCTGCGCCGACGTCGACGCGCTCCAGGGGGTCGCCGGCGGGCTCGTGGGCGGGCTCGAGGCCAGCGTGTCGCTGGCGCTCGACGCGATCTTGCCCGTCCGCGCGGTCGTCGATGTGTGCCGCGAGTTCGCGCGGGAGTTCCCCACGGTCGAGCTGCGCCTGCACACGGAGACGCTCTCGTCGGTGTCCGCGCTGGTGCTCGACGGCACCTGCCAGATCGGCGTCGTCGGCCCGGCCGCGCACGCGCAGGGGCTCGAGCGCGAATACTTCGCCTCGGTGCAGCTCATCCCCGTGGTCGCGAAGGAGCACCCGCTCGCCGCGCGCGCGGGCCGGATTCCGACGCAGGTCCTGGCCGAGCACGTCAACGTCGTGCTCAGCGAGCGAGGCAGCGAGCGGCAGACGCCGGATCAAGGCGTGCTGTCGCCGCGGACCTGGCGCGTCGCCGATCTCGGCACCAAGCACGCGCTGCTCCTCGGCGGCCTCGGCTGGGGGAACATGCCGGAGCACATGGTCCGCGAGGACATCGCCCGTGGTCGCCTGGTGCGCATCCGACCCGCCGCGTGGAGCGACGACGAGTGGAACCTCTCGCTCAGCGTGGTGCACCGGCCGGCGCTGTCGAAGGGGCCGGCCACGCGCTGGATCCTGCGGCGCCTCCCCGAGCTGTGCGTCCGCGAGACCGGGCTCGGCGCGCCGGGACGCAGGCGGCGGAAGCGCAGCGACGCGCGCGGAGGGTGAGAGGAGCGCGCCGCGAGCGCGCAGGAGAGGTCGTCTGGATCGACGCCTGGCCCATGGGGCGCGCGGGCGCAACTCTGCTCCTCGACGAATTCGAAGATCGCGATGAACGAAACCAGGGCCGGCGGGAACACACGGACATGAGGTTCAACCACCTGTCGATTCCGCTCCTGTACACGACGTCGCTCGCGCTGGGCTGCACGCCCAGCCCTTCCGACGAGAACAGCGCGTCTTCCGATGAGGCCAGCGCGCTCCACGACGAGATGTTTCAAGACGGCCTCGACAAGATCCGCGCAAACGGGATCGTCGCCGTACATGGAGAGGTGCTCGACGGCGACCGCCGGATCCTCGCCCGCAGCGGCACAGCGCAGCGCGACGACGAGCAGCCGGTGGACTTCGACAGTTATTTTCGAATGGGCAGCAACACCAAGACGTTCGTCTCCGTCGTCGTGCTGCAGCTCGTCGGTGAAGGGGCGCTGACGCTGGACGACCCGGTCGACCAGTGGCTGCCCGGCGTCGTGTCGGGCAACGGCAACGATGGTAAGCGGATCACGATCCGCCAGCTCCTGCAGCACACGAGCGGCCTCTACAACTACAGCGGTGAGGTCGAGGAGGGGGATCCGGATCCGCAGCCGAACCTGGACGTGCTTCGCTCGGCCGAGGATTATCTCGAGCATCGGCTCGACCAGGCGACAGCGGAAGAGCTGGTGGCGCTCGCGCTGGAGCACGAGCCGCGGTTCGCGCCGGGGGCGAGGTGGTCCTACTCCAACACGAACTACGTGCTGGCCGGCATGATCATCCAGCGCGTCACCGGAAACCACTGGAGGTCGGAGGTGGAGGCCCGCATCATCGAGCCGCTCGGGCTCGACCACACGTTCGAGCCCGGCGACGAGCCCGAGCTGCCCAGCCCGCACGCCACGGCGTACCAGCAGTTCAAGCCCGGCGAGCCGCTGGTGGACGTCACGATCGCGAACCACACCTGGGCCGACGCCGCCGGCTCCCTCGTCACGACCACCGCGGACCTCGCGCGGTTCTGGCGGGCGCTGAGCGACGGCTCGCTGCTCCAGCCGGAGCAGATGTCAGAGCTGCGAGAGACGCTCCCGGCGCCCGACCTGGATCCCATCGCGCCTGGTGCTGGTTATGGCCTCGGCATCATGTGGATCCCGACGAGCTGCGGAGGAGGGTACTGGAGCCACGGCGGGGACACGCTCGGGTACTCGACCCGGAACGCGGTGAACGACGACGGCTCCCGCGTCGCCGTGCTCTCGCTGTCGACCGCGCACGCCGATGAAGAGGTCGCGTTCGCCACGATCAAGGACAGCTTTCAGCTCCTCGACCAGATCATGTGCGCCGACTGACCGCACACCTCGCGCCGAGACTGGAACGTTGTCACCGAAGTACTAGAGAGCCCGCATGAAGGCCGTGAGATCGGACTTCTCCTGGGCGGTCAGCTTCAGGCCGAGCACGAGGTTGAAGAACTCCACCGTGTCCTCCAGCGTGAGCAGGCGGCCGTCGTGCAGGTAGGGCGGGCTGTCCTTGATGCCCCGGAGCGGGAACGTCTTGATGGGGCCGTCCGCGGTGGCCATCCGGCCGTTGACGAGCACGGGCTCGTGGAAGCGCTCCGTCTGCAGGTTGTGCATCAGGTTGTCCGTGTAGTACGGCGCCGGGTGGCACGAGCCGCACCGGGCCTTGCCGTGGAACACCTGCTCGCCGCGGAGCTCCTCCGGCGTGGCCTTCGCGGGGTCGAGGCGCCCCTCCACGTCGAGCTTCGGCGCCGGCGGGAAGTCGAGGATCGCCTGGAACTCGGACATCATGTGGGTCTGATGCCCGCGGTCCAGGAGGTTGATCCCCTTCTTCACGGCGATGACGGGGTCCCCGTCGAAGTACGCCGCTCGCTGCTCGAACTCGGTGAAATCCTCGACGGTCTTGAGCGCGCGCTGCGAGCCGAAGAGGCGCTGGACGTTCACGCCGCGCAAGGTCGGGGTGTCGATCCGGTGACGGAACTCCTGCGGGCGGATGTCGCCCACGAGGTGGGTCGCGTTGTTCGTGTGCCCGTTCGCGTGGCAATCGAGGCAGGCCACGCCGAGGCTCGGCCGCTCCGAGCGCCGGTCCGCCGTCGCGTTGAACTGCATCTGCGGGAACGGCGTGACGAGCAGCCGCAGCCCCTCGAGCTGCTTCGGGTTCAGGATGCCGTTGAAGAGCTCGTAATAGTTGTCGATCGTCACGAGCTGCCCCCTGGAGACGTCGCCCAGGTCAGGCCGCGTGGTGAGATAGATCGGCGGAGGGAACTCGGAGAGGAGGTGGTCCGGCAGGTCGAAGTCCAGATCGAAGCGCGTGAGATCCCGCCCGGTCTGGCGCTTCAGCTCGTCGATATGGAACTGCGGGAAGACCATTCCGCCCTCCGGGTGGTTCGGGTGCGGCAGCGGCAGGAAGCCCTTCGGCCAGAGCCCCTGCGCCCGGATGGCCTCGGGCGTGAGCGCGGCCAGCGCCTCCCAGGTGGTCCCCTTCGGGAGCTTCACCCGGACGCCGGCCTGGATGGGCTTGCCGCGCGACATGGTGACCCCGCGCGCAGGGCGGTTCGCGAGGTCGTACCGCTGCTCGAGCAGGGCCCGGTGGCGCTTCATCACGGCGGGCTTCTCGGCCTTCATCCGCGCCATGATCGTGGCGAACGGCTCCGTGTCGAACACCGGCAGGTAGCTCGTGCGCGGCGCCTCGGGCCCGGGCGGAGGGTTCGCGTTCATGGGCGCCCGCGGGCCCGCCGGCGCGAGGACGTCGCCGGCGGCCGGCGGCGACTCGCGCGGGGCGGCCGGCGTCCCGGGCTCCGGGACCGGCGCCGAGGCGCAATGCACGAGGCCGAGCGAGAGCGCCGCGGTGCACGCGACGACGCACGAGACATCCATTCTCTTGATGGGCATACAGGCGGCTCCTTCACGAGGGTCACGTGGACAGGGGACGGCCGCCCGGAAGCCGCTGCTCTCCGGCAGCTCCAGCTCCCGTCCGGTCGACGCAACATGCCGGTTCGCCGAGCGCACGAGCCAGGCGCCGTATCGCTCGATCATCAGGCGATTCCCGTGCCAGACGTGCCCAACCCTCCTCTTCACAGCCGCGCAGCGGAGAAGGGCGAGTTCTGCGGGAGAGCTCTCCTCCTTTGCTGCATGGGCAGAGAACACGAACGCCGGCGTCCGCCCGCGCCTGGATCCGGGCGCGCGGCTCGATTGCAACCTCCGGCGCCGCGAGGCGAACTGCCACACTCCGTGGCATCCGTCCTCGGCAGGGCGGGCTCGCGCGCGGCGGCCGGGACGAAAGGAGGGCGGCGCGGGCGCGCCCCTTCGCGCGCGCCGCCCGCGCGCGCGACGGGGCCGCAGGGCGCCGCGTGGGCGGCGAGGACGCGGCGGCGAGCCCGCTCACACGCCCTGGGGCCGGCCGTCGATCGTGCTGAAGGTGTCGCAGAGATCCTGTAGACAGACCTGACACCCTACCGTGAGCTCCGACCAGCCCGTCCTCCGCGTCCGCAGCCTCCACAAGTCCCACGCGCTCGGCGCCACGCCCATCGAGGTCCTGCGCGGCGTCGATCTCGACGTCCACGCCGGCGAGATGTGCGCGATCATGGGCCCTTCCGGCGTCGGGAAGAGCACGCTGCTCTCGTGCGTCGCGGGCCTCGACTCCCCCGATCGCGGCGAGATCCACGTCCTCGGCGAGGACATGGCGGCGCTCGACGAGCACGGCCGGACGCTCCTGCGCCGCCGCCGCATCGGCATCGTCTATCAGTTCTTCAACCTCGTCCCGACCCTCACCGGCTACGAGAACATCGTCCTGCCGTACCTCATCGACGGCGCCCCGCCGGACCACGACGCCGCCTCGCGCATGCTCGACCGCGTCGGCATGCGCGCCCGCGCCGAGCACCTGCCGTCGCAGATGTCCGGCGGCGAGATGCAGCTCATCTCCATCGCCCGCGCCCTCGTCCGACGCCCCGCGCTCGTGCTCGCCGACGAGCCGACCGGCAACGTCAACGTGGCGACCGGCCGCCGCATCATGGCCCTGCTGGCCGACGCCCTCGCCGAGGCGGGCAGCGCGATGCTCCTCGTCACGCACAACGCCGAGGACGCCGCCCGCGCCCACCGCGTCGTCTTCATGCGCGACGGCCTGCTCCTGCACGACGCCTCGCTCGCGGGGCCGGCGGTCACGTCGGCCGCCGTCCACGACCGGCTGAAGGAGCTCGGGATCTGAATGCTGCTCCTCCTCCGCGCCCTCTTCCAGCCGCTCGTCCGCCTGCTCGCCCTGCGCAACCTGCGCGCCGACCGCTTCGGCGCGCTCGCCGCGGTGCTCGGCGTCGCGCTCGGCACGGCCACGGTCAACGTCGTCCTCATCCTCGACGTGGGCACGCGCGCGGTCGAGGCGAAGAGCGCGATCACCAACCCCGATCTCCCCGTCTTCACCGAGCAAACCATCTCGCTGCGCGGCTTCCGCCCCGACGGCCAGCCCATCGCCGCGGCCGACGCGCAGGAGGAGACGCACGAGGACTACGAGATCATGCGGTCGGCGATCCGCCTCGGCTCGCTCTCGGCGTTCCTGGTCGGCGCGCTCATCGTCTTCTTCACCTTCAACGTGGCCGTCGAGCGCCGCCGCCGCGAGATCGCCCTGTTGCGCAGCGCCGGCGCGCTGCCGCCGCAGGTCGCGGCCGTGTTCGTGCTCGAGGCGCTCTTGCTCGGCGTGACCGGCGCGGCGCTCGGCCTGTTCGGGTCGATCCCGCTCGCGTACCTCGCGGCCAAGGGGGGCATCACGACCACCGGGCGCGCCTACATCCCGCTCTACGCCATCCGCCTGCCGTGGAGCGCGATGCTGCTCGTCAGCGCGACCGGCGCCTTCACCGCGCTGCTCGGCGTGCTGCGCCCGGTGCGCGACGCGCTCCGCCTCGACGTCTCCCGCGCCCTGCGGCCGCGGTTCCTCGAGGGCGGGGCGGAGCAGCGGCGCCGCATGCGCGGGGTCACGCTGCTCGCGCTGCCGTTCATGGTGCTCGTCTACGGCCTGCTCCGGCCGTTCTTCCGGGAGTCGGTGCCGCTGCTCGCCTTCTTCGTCCTGGAGGCGGGCCTCGCGTGCGCGGCGTTCCTCGCCGCCATCGTCTTCGTGCCCGACGTCGTCGCGCGCCTCGGCGCGCTCGCGGTCCGGCTCGCGCCGCGCCGCTGGGCGGCCGAGCGCCTCCTGCTGCAGCGGCGCGTGGAGCACAGCGGCCACGAGCTCGCCTGGAGCGTCGGCGGGGTGATGATGGTCTTCGCCCTCCTGCTCGCGCTGCACATCGCCACGGCGGCCCTGAAGCAGGAGGTCACGGACTGGGCCGACCGCGCCCTCGCGCCGTACGCGTTCCTGTACCCCGACGAGCCTCTGGGCCACGCCGAGCGCCTGCTCCCGGACGTGCCGGAGCGGCTCGTGGCGGCGCGATTCTCGAGCCGCACCCCGTGGCCGAACGTCGCGCTCGCGGTCCCGGCCGACGAGCTCCGCGCGCTCGCCGAGGCGACCGGCCGCGCCGAGACGATCGCGCTGAGCCGCCGCTTCGGGCCCGGCAAGGCGATCGTGTCGACGATGATGGCGCGCCGCTTCGGCGTCGGGGCCGGCGACCTGCTCGAGGTGAGCGGCCGCGCGGGCGCGCGGCGGCTCGAGGTGGTGGGGGTGAGCGACGACATCGGCTACGTCCACGCGGCGGGCGCGTACCGCAACCTGCGCACGTATGCGGTCATCGAGGCGGCGGACTTCCCGCTCATCTCGCCGTACGCGACCGCGATCGGCCACACGATCGCGCTGGCCGATCCGGTGACGGGCGCGGCGGTGGCGCGGGGCGGCGCGGAGACGCCGCCGTGGGACGAGCTGCTCGCCGGCGTGCCGCGCGTGCGCGACGTGCGGATGCAGACGGGGGTCGAGATCGCGTGGATCCGCAGGAAGGCGACGGGGCGAGATTTCGTGATCTTCGACATGATCCTCGCCTTCACGACGGTGCTGGCGGCGATCGGCGTGACGAACCAGATGGTGCTGGCGCTGCACGCGCGGCGCCGGGAGCTCGCGCTGCAGCGGGTGCTGGGGATGACGGCGGGGCAGGTCCGGCGGATGGTGCTGATGGAGGGCGCGCTCGTGGGCGTGCTGGGCGGCGCGCTGGCGGTGGCGCTGGGGGTGCCGCTGGGCTCGGCGGCGCTCGGGGCGCTGCGCACGGTGTCGAGCTTCGAGGTCGAGTTCCGCATCCCGCCGGAGTACGGGCTGCTGACGGCGCTCGGCGCGACGGCGGTGGCGCTGCTCGCGTCGCTGTACCCGGCGCGCAACGTGCGGCGGAGCAACACGGCGGAGTCGGTGCAGTACGAGTAGGGGCGGCGGGGCGGGGCGGGCGTCCGCGGCGGGAAACGCTGCTGCGGGCCACGCGCGAGCGCGGCGGGAATCGCTGCGGGCGGGCCCCGGGGGTGCGGTCGGGAGCAGCGGCACGGCCGCGTGATAGGCTTGGCCCGATGACAGGGACGGCCGAACGGGGGCGTCCGACGAGGCGCATGACCTTCGAGGAGGCGGCCGAGCTCGACCTCGATGAGCAGCCTGGCGAGATCGTCGATGGGGAGTGGGTTCCGGCGACGAGGAGCTCGTGGCGTCGTGGCGAGATCACGTCGGCGACCAACTTCCTCTTGAAGCTCTACGCGCGGGAGCACGGGGGCTGGAGCGTGTCCGTGGCAGATCCCGCCGTGAAGCTTGGCCGCAATCCCGACCGGCTGCGGGGGCCCGACGTCGCGATGGTCCGAGCGGAGAGGGCGCCGAAGGGAAAGGGCGTCGAGGGGTGGCTCGATGGCGCCCCGGATGTGGCGGTCGAGGTCGTGGGAGACAGCCAGTCCATCTCGGAGATGGCGAAGAATGCGCTCGACTACCTCGGCGCCGGGGCCAAGATGGTGTGGATCGTCGACGCCGAGCCCCGGCGCGTCGTGCTGTTCACGCCGCCGGACCGCGTGACGATCCTCGGGCCCGACGACACGCTCGACGGCGGCGATGTGCTCCCAGGCTTCCGCTGCAGGGTCGCCGAGATGTTCACGTGATGCCACGGCCGGCGCAGCGGCCGTCGAGGCCTGGCTGCTGTGTCCTGGGTTCGCCGTGATACAACACCGGATCCCAGCACAAGGCGCTGATTCGATGCCAGGAGGATCTCAGGGAGATATCCTCACGGCTCTTGCTGATGGGCGCTCTCCGTGTGCTGAGGTCAGAGCGCGGGGCCATACGAGGGGGGCACTCGCAGGCACGGGGTGGGACAGAACCCACCAGTTTGGGGGGCGCGGCGTTCCTTCAGGGGCCGGTCGTGGCGAGGAGCTCCCGGGCGTTGCTGACGACAGCAGCGCGGCGGATCCAGCGATCGAGCTCGGCGAGGTCGCTGCTGGCGAGGACGCGCTCCCGCGCCGCCGCGGGCTGAGGAGACCTCTAGCCGGTGCCCCCGGTTGGCGGCGCAGACGGACCTTACCGCCGAACGATCCGTCCATCTTCGAGCAGCACCCGGGGGGCCGAAGCCGAGTACGCCGCCGTCCCAGCGATGGGAAGGCTCAGCGCATCCGTGGGTCGCTCATTCGTCCTCCTTCATTCGCGGTTCGAGGGGAGGGTCGAGCGCATCGCCGTGCAACCCGCGCAGCAGGATCGCGGCGTGCCGGGCTCCGTTCTCGACCGCATCGAGAGGATCGTCCCCCCATGTGGTAAATGTGCGCCCATCGACGTCCACCGTGACAGCCCAAGGCCTCTTTTCCTCCGAAGGGTTTGACCTTGGCTCGTGGATCCGAACCACGATGTCGCGCGACACACCGTCCTCTCCAGTCACCTTGAAGACCAGCTCAATCATCACTTACACCTTCTGTCGCAGTCTTTGAGACACTTCATATACTCTTGCATACACCCATCCCTGCACTTCTTGTCTCCCTTCGGACAGCCGTCCCAGCACCGTTCCCAGAGTTGATCACACTTTTCCTTACATGCCTCTCGGCAGTCAGATCTTGCGCCCATCCCCCACTCGCAAGAGCCGCAAGACTGCGCTTCGGAGCTCTTCCCGACTCCGTAGGCCATCTCGCAATAGTCCTTGGCTTCGTCGAGTGACGCATGCTTGCCCTGGTACAGGGTCGTGCAGGCAGCTGCGCTTCCACCACAGATGCTCGAACCGGCCTTCCATGTGACCGTACACGTCACCGTTTGCGAGGCGCACAGATCATAGGAACCATAGTCACCGTCGGCGCTTTGTGGCTTCCGCGGCACGTTGCCGAAGCCTCCTGCCCCCGTCGGGTAGATGATGCCGCCGCCGGCACCGCTCGTTTCATCGCCAGGAAGCCAGCACTCACCGACGTCGAAATTGCAGGCAACAAGACCAGCGAAAAGACTGACGAGCAGGACCGCAAAAGCTCTGTTCATTTCGACTCTCCCCCAAATCTCCAAACAGGCCCAGCAGCGACCATCGCCACCCAGCTACCATGAAGCACGCGACTATCTCCGCCAGCCCAATCCAGGTTAGCGCTCACGGATACGCCCAGGGGCTCGGAGAAGTACCAGTCAGTCTGTGCGTGACCGCCCGGAGCAACCCCCACCACTCGGTTGCAGCTCATGGGGCTGCACACCGGCATCGAGTAGATCGACACGGATGGCCCGAGGCTCGCCTTGCCCGTCTTCCAAGCGTACACGAGGGAGAGTGCTGTTCGATCGTAGATCCCGACGCGAGTGCCAGGAACGACGCTGAACATGTTGTGGAGCTCGATCTGGAAATCCTTCTCTCGGCGCCAGAGCAACCCGCCGAAGGGGCTCAGCGCGAGCCTCGGGCCGGTCCCGATCTGGAACCCGCCCACGCTCACGCCACCGCTGAGCTCGAGCGCCCTTGCCGGCGCCGGAACGACGACGAGTGCACAGGCACAGACGAACAGCACGAGCGCCCTCGCCTGCCTCTTCGGCCCGTGGCCCATGCTTCACCCCGCCCATGGCCACCGTCCTCCTGCTGGAGGCCGGCGTCAACTGGTAATCCAGGGTCCAAATATGTTCACACTGCCACGGCGCCTACCGCGAGCCGTGCGCTTGCGCGGAGGGACCCCAACCAGTGCTTACGAGCGTCGTCCTGGGTTCGTTTGTCTCCGTGTGATCTCCGTGTGCCCCGACGTCAGGGCACGAGACTCCACGAAGGGATCGAGAGGGCACGTAGGGTACGTGAGGAATCGAGCCCTCGATGACCTCTGACACCGCTCCGACGCGTCCGACTGTCGGTGATCATCACGTCCCGCGTCCGATCGGTGAAGACTGCGGCCACGTGATCGCCGGCGTTCACCGTTCACCGCCCGCGCTTGCGCCGATCTGGGCCCCGCTCGCCTCCGCAGCGTAGACGTTGGGCCCGCCGAAAAGTTGAAGGCCCGAGGGCTGCCACCCTCGGGCCTTCTGGAGCTCCGCCTTGTCGGAGTCCCCCACCTTCATCACAAGCCGGGCTCCAGGTCCAGAAATCGGCGGCATGGAGCTCGTTGCCTTCGTCCACCTACCGCCTCGCCCTCTGCGCCTGCTGCCGCGTCCAGCTTCGCCTCTGCCGTCGCTGCGATCGCGGCCAGCGCCTCTGCCTCGACTGCCGCCCGCTCCGGCGTCGTGAGTCGCTCCGCCGCGCCGGCGCCGCCTATCGGACCCGGCTTCGCGCTCGCCGCCTCCATGCCGCTCGCCAGGCCCGGTACCGCGAGCGGCAGCGGGACAAGTTCTCGGCGCAGAAAGTGATGCATCACAGGGTGACGGAAGCCGCGGCCGCGTCGATGTCCCAGGTCGCGCCGGAGATCACCCCCGGCCGAAAGGACAACGATGACGATCGGATCCGAGATGTCGGCCGCTGCTCGCTCTGCGGAGCGCGGCTTCCACACTGGGCCATGCGCGAGCGGCGCGCTCGGCCAGCTCTCCACCGACGCGCTCCCCGCGTCCCACGAGGGCCACCGCGGTGACGGGAGGTGGCGGTGATCGCCAAGGAGAAGGAGGCCGAGATCCTGCGCCTCTACCACGGCGAGAAGTGGCCCGTTGGCACCATCGCCGGCCAGCTCGGGCTGCACCACACCACCGTGCAGCGCGTGCTCGGGCAAGCGGGCGTCGACCCGAAGGTCGTCGCGCCGCGCCCGTCCATGGTCGACCCGTTCGTGCCCTTCATCGTCGAGCAGCTCGGCAAGTATCCCTCGCTGCGCTCGAGTCGCCTCTTCGTCATGCTCAAGGAGCGCGGTTATCCGGGCGGTCCGGATCATCTGCGCCGGGTGATCTGCCGCCTCCGCCCCAAGAAGCCGGCCGAGGCATTCCAGCGGCTCCGCACGCTGCCCGGCGAGCAAGCGCAGGTCGACTGGGCGCACTTCGGCAAGCTGGCTATCGGCCGGGCTCGGCGACCGCTCTGGGCCTTCGTCATGGTGCTCAGTTACTCGCGGCGGATCTTCCTGCGCTTCTTCCCGGGCGCGGCGATGCCCTTCTTCGTGCGCGGGCACGTCGAGGCGTTCGCCGAGTTCGACGGTGTTCCACGCGTGCTGCTCTACGACAACCTCAAGAGCGCCGTCGTGGAGCGCCACGGCGACGCGATCCGGTTCCACCCCATGCTGCTGGATCTCTCGGCGCATTACCGCTTCGAGCCGCGCCCCGTCGCCGTCGCCCGCGGTAACGAGAAGGGCCGCGTCGAGCGCGCCATCCGCTACGTCCGCGAGGCGTTCTTCGAGGCCCGGACCTACGCCGACCTTGACGATCTCAACCGACAAGCGGCCGAGTGGACCAGCTCCGCGGCGCTCGATCGCTCCTGGGTCGAGGACCGCGCCCGCACCGTGCGCCAGGCCTTCGACGATGAGCGCAGCGTCCTCTTGCAATACCCCGACACGCCGTTTCCGGCCCACGAGCGCGTCGAGGTCGAGGTTGGAAAGACCCCCTATGCGCGCTTCGATCTCAACGACTACTCCGTCCCCCACGACCGGACGCGCCGCACGCTGGTCGTCTTCGCCGACCTCGAACAGGTGCGCATCGCCGACGGCAACGAGATCGTCGCCACCCACGCCCGTTCGTGGGATCGCGGTCAGCAGATCGAGCAGCCTGAGCACATTCAGCGCCTCGTCGATGAGAAGCGCCGCGCCCGCGAGCACCGCGGCCTCGATCGCCTTGCCCGCGCCGCCCGCAGCAGCCAGGCCTTCCTTCGCGTCATCGCCGAGCGCGGCGGCAACGTCGGCAGCGCGATCGCCCGGCTTCTGCAGATGCTCGACGCCGTCGGCGCCGCAGAGCTCGAAGAGGCCCTCGTCGAGGTGCTCGAGCGCGACACGATCCACGTCGGTGCCGTCCGCCAGGTGATCGACCGCCGCCGCTCCGAGCGCTGCCTGCCCCCTCCGGTCTCGATCCCCGTCACGCGCGGCCAGCACGCCAACGTCGTCGTCACGCCGCATTCACTCGCCACCTACGACGCCCTGAAGAAGGACTCGACGCCATGACCGACCTGACGCCCATCGAGACCAAGTCCCGCCTCAAGAGACTTGGTCTCTTCGGCCTGCTCGCCTGCTTGGATGAGCTCGCTGACAAGCCCTGGCTTCACGAGGTGCTCGCCATCGAGGAGCGCGAGCGGCACAAGCGCAGCCTCGAACGCCGCCTCAAGAACTCCCGCGTCGCCACCTTCAAGCCCATGAGCGACTTCGACTGGTCCTGGCCCAAGAAGATCGACCGCGAGGCCGTCGACGACCTGTTCGCCCCCGGTTTCGTCGCCACCGGCCACAACGCCGTGCTCGTCGGCCCCAACGGCGTCGGCAAGACCATGATCCTCAAGAACGTCGCCCACCAGGCCGTCGTCCGGGGCCACACGGTCCGCTTCTCGACCGCGAGCGACATGCTCGCCGACCTCGCCGCGCAGGAGTCCTCGGCCGCGCTCGCGCGAAGGCTGCGCCGCTACACGGTCCCCACGCTTCTCTGCATCGATGAGGTTGGCTACCTCTCCTACGATAGCCGCTACGCCGACCTGCTCTTCGAGGTCGTCACCCGTCGCTACGAGGCGCACAGGCCGATCCTGCTCAGCACGAACAAGGCCTTCTCCGACTGGGGCCAAGTCTTCCCGCACGCCGCGTGCGTCGTCACGCTCGTCGACCGGCTCGTGCACCGCGCCGAGGTGATCGAAATCGAGGCCGAGAGCTACCGGCTCAAGGAAGCCAAGGAGCTGAGCGCCCTCCGCACCAAGCAGCGCCGCACCAAGAAGCGCTGAGCGGCCTCTTCACCGGGAAAATTCACCGGCATCGGACGCGGATTTCACCGGTGAACTTCACCGGCATCCGGCGTGGTCTCCATCGGCACCGGCTGCGGATTTCACCGGTGAACTTCACCGAATTCCCGCGGGTTACCGAGATCATCAACACGCGGCAATCATGGGCATGCGAAAACGCAAAATGTCCTTGCAGACTTCCTTCGGAAGCACGGTCTCGAGCCACGTTCACCATCCCTGAGCGAGCCGGAGTACGACCTCGCCTGGGAGGTGGGTACCACGACCTTCGTGGCCGAGGTCAAAAGCATTACGGACGCGAACGAGGAACGGCAGCTCAGGCTCGGGCTCGGCCAAGTGCTTCGGTACGGCCATCTTCTCGGGGCCGGCCGGAGGACAGTCGCACCCGTCCTTGTGACGGAGCGGGAGCCGCGGGATCCGAGCTGGGCCGACATGTGTCAGGCTCTCGGGGTCCGGCTCGTGTGGCCGGACGCGTTCGCAAACGCGCTGTAGCGAAATGTGTTCAGCCGTTGACACTTTTCTACAGCTCGGTCCGGTGGACGCCGCCTACGCCAGTCGACTTGGCGGGCACTGCGCTCCGCCAGTTCGGCCTTGCGAGGTCAAGGGCTCTACTGCTCTGCCTTACGGGCCCTGAGGAACAGCACGATGTCGATCACGCGCGCGTGTGGGCGCAGGTCGAGGCGAGCCGTCCGATGCTACCGGACGAGCTGAAGGATACCTTCATCGTCCTCGCAGGCGCGATCCAGCCGACGTGCCCCCGGCAACGGGAGGCCGCGTGACCGCACCGACCCCCACGGGGTGGCGCGAGGCGTAGGCGCCGTCCTCGCATGCACCGCAACGCAGGCCCCTACATGACGCGGTGACCGTGCTCCTTGCACACAGCCTTGCGGCTCCTGTTAGATTGCGCCCGTGATCAGCGATCTCTTCGAGCTCCACACCGCGCCGTTCGCGCCCGCGGACCTGCGCGTCGTATCCTTCCGAGGACGTGAGGCGCTCTCCGAGCTGTTCTCGTTCCAGCTCGTCGTGCAGGCCGCCCCCGAGCTCGATGGCCGCGACGCCGAGCTGCTCGGCCGCCTCGCCATCTTCATCCTGCGCGACGGTCGCGGCGCCGAACGCCGCATCGAGGCCCTCGTCGATCAGGTGCGCGCGGAGGCGGCCTTCACCCCGCGAGCCGGCCCGATGTGGCACCTCCGCCTCGTGCCCCCGCTCGCGCTGCTCCGCCGCCGGGCGACCAGCCGCATCTTCCAGGACGAGAGCGTGCCGCAGATCCTCCAGCACGTGCTCGCCGCAGCCTCCCTCCCGGTAGAGCTCCGCCTCTCGCGGACGTACGCGGTCCGGAGCTACTGCGTGCAGTACCGCGAGAGCGATCTCGCCTTCGTGCGGCGGCTCGCCGCCGAAGAGGGCATCGCCCTGTGCTTCGCGGACGCGCCGGACAGCACCGCTGCAGCCGTGGCCCGCGCGCCCGTGATCTTCCTCGACGACCCCGCGCACTACGCCGCGACCTTCGGCGGCGAGGTGCCTGCCGCCCTCGTCCTCCGTCCGGAGGCAGGCCTCGCCCAGACCGGCCTCGAGATCGTCTCCTTCAGCCTGCAGCGCGCGCTCAAGCCGAGTGCCGTGCATCTCAGGGACTACGACTTCCGCCGGCCCAACCTGGTCCTCAGCGAGAAGGCCGGCAAAGCTGCTGGCAACCCGCCGCCGCTCGATGTCTACCAGCATCACGCCGACTACGACACGCCCGAGGTCACGCCCGAGCGTGCCCGCGTCTTCCTGGAACAGGTCCAGCGCCGCTCCGTCGTCGGCCGCGGCGAGAGCTGGGTGCGCGCGCTCGCACCGGGGCGCCGCTTCGATCTCCACGCCGAGGCCTCTCCCGGCCTCGAGGGTGCCTACGCGGTCACCCGTGTCGTCCACGAGGGCCACACCCCCGAGCTGTCCGGACAGCCCGCCGAGCGCGCCTACCGCAACCGCTTCGAGTGCCTCCCGGCGACGGCGCTGCTCCGGCCACGTGCACCGGCGCGCAAGCCGAAGCAGGTCCTGGAGACGGCGATCGTCACCGGGCCGGCCGGACACGAGGTGCACACCGACGAGCACGCACGCGTCAAGGTGCAGTTCCACTGGGACCTGGAGGGACAGCGCAACGAGAGAAGCTCGGCCTGGCTCCGCGTCGCGCAGAGCTGGGCGGGCGCGTCGTTCGGCTCGCAGTTCATCCCGCGCGTGGGCATGGAGGTGCTGGTCGGCTTCCTCGGTGGGGACACCGACTGCCCGGTGGTGCTCGGGTGCCTGTACAACGCGACGCACCCGCCGCCGTTCCCGCTCCCGGCAGAGAAGCTCAAGAGCGGCCTACGGACCCAGAGCTCGCCCGGCGCGGGCGGGACCAACGAGCTCTCGTTCGATGATCGCTCGGGCGCAGAGCGCGTCCTCCTGCGGGCAGCGCGCGACCTCGAGGAGGTCGTCGCCAACGATCACCGCCTCAACGTGACCGGCCAGCAGGCCATCGTTGTCGGCGGGAGCCGGCAGGAGACGGTCTCCGGGAGCCAGACCCAGGTCACCTCCGGCGATCGGCGGGTCGTCACCCTCGGCAGTCGGGTCGATCAGGTCGCCGGCACGCAGCGCGAGGAGGTCGGCGGAGGTCGAAGTGTCGTCGTGTACGGCATCGACACCCACACGGTGAAAGGCAGCTCGCTGCAGACGGTCGAAGGCGAGGCGAACCTGCGCGTGCAAGGGAGCTTCAGCCTCGAGGTCGGGACCGAGGAGGACCCACGGACGGTCGAGGCGTTCTCGTGGGGAGACTATGCGGTCGGCAGCGCGAGCGTGCTGCGGCTGCGAGGTGAAGGAGGGCTCGTGCTGTCCGCGGGCGAGAGCCGGATCGAGCTCACCCCCAAGGGCATCACGCTGAAGGCGCCCAAGGTCTCCATCGCCGGTATCGAATCGGTGAGCGTGCAGGGCGACGGCCCGCGTCTCCGGCTGGACAAGGAGGCCGAGGTGGTCGCCGAGACGGTCCGGATTTACGCGTCCGAGTCCAGCGTCGAGCTCGACAAGGACGCGCACATCAACGGCAAGCTGGTGAAGCTCAACTGCGGGCCGCTCGACCCGGACGACGTGACGGGCGAGGACGGGAAGCCGAGTCTACAGCATCTCAAGCTCAAGCTCACCGACGTGAGCATGACGCCCTACGCGCACAAGGACTATGTTCTCAAGTCCCTGGGGGTGAAGTTGGAGGGCAAGACCGACGGCGACGGTGTGCTCGAGGCCGATCTGCCGGCTGAGGCACGGACCGCGGAGGTGACGCTCTGGATCGAGCCACGCCCGACGGGCAAGACGAGGCGCTACGTCATCGCGCTAGGCGAGCTGGCGGCCCCCGATTCGGTTCCAGGGGTCGAGAGTCGCCTGCGAAACCTCGGCTACTACTGGGGCCGGAGCCAGACCGAAATAACGGGGGATCTCGCCCGCGCGCTGCGCGACTTCCAGCAGGACCACGGGCTGGAGTCCACCGGAAGAGCCGACGCAGCCACACGGGCGAAGCTCGTGGAGATCCACGGGACCTGAGGGAGAGATATGGCGTTCCTCACGCGCAGCGTCACCTGCATCGTTGTCAACAAGACGACGTGCCCTTTGCGGCTGTCGACGAGCAAGCTCCTCCACGGCAGCCTGGACACGCCGATCCCGAACCGTATTCCCCCCGGAGGCAGCGGGAAATGGACCTCGAGCACGGCAGGCGCCTTCACGGGCACCGAAGGATGGGCGGTGTTCGAAATGGAGGGGGCCGAAGCCATGTTCGAGGTCGACTGGAACAACCCGTTCGTCGGCACGAACTCCTTCAAGCAGATCTTCCGACTGCTGCCGGACGTGCTCGAATCACCGGCCGGCACCTACATACCATCAGAGCCCACGGGCGAGGATCTGGAAGACGCGGACGACGTGACCGTGACCTTCTCCCTCACGATGGAACCGCCCGAACCCGCAACAGCAGCAGCGGACGCTGGCGGTACAGCTGCCGCCGAACCGGCACCGCCTCCTCCAGACGAGGACGCGCCGCAGGCGGTGAACGCGCAGCCCGGCGCCGAGAACCACGCCTCCGGCCTCGGCGTGCTCGCGCCACCACGCCTGTCCGTCGCGCTGAACGCTGTCGACCCTGGCGACACGGGGACCGATACAAGCATCGATGCCACCCTGGCGCTCATCGCCAAGCGCCTCGAAGGCAGGCTCGATATTGTCTGGAAAAAAGGGGCCGCAATGGGCCTCTGGGACACAACGAAGTGGAAAGAGAGCGACCCAGACGAACAGTGGGCGCGAGCGATTACGGAGCTGCTGCTCGGGCAGCCCTACAACGGCGCCGCCGCAAGTTACGGGCATCCCAACAAGGACACGATCTTCTACAAGCCCTTCTCCGATCCGGCGGCCTCGCCCATCGTGTCTTTCACGGCCGCCTGCCAGCACAACGTGAGCTTCGGCGTACTCGCGCGCGGGTACACCATGAGCGACGTGGCCGGCACAGGATTCTCCTGCGACGACTCGTCAGCCATGGGCGTGTTCAAGAACGGAGGAAAATGGTTCAGGGACGAGGAGAAGAGGGACCTCGCCAAGGCCATCGATGCCGGTCTGACTCCCGGAAGCATCTACGTGTTCAAGCCGAAGCCCATATCCGAACACGAGAAAAAGGCGAACGTGCAGCGCGAGGGGTCGCATATCGCGTTCGTGCTCCGCGTCGACAAAGCCCAGAAGCAAGCGCAATTCTTCGACACGGGCGGGCTGAAGCACAAGGAGCGCGTTAGCGGTCCCGTCCCGTTCATCATGACGGATTTCGCAGGCAAGGGTTCTTACGATGATCCCCTCTGGAACAATGTCACGACGAAACACTACATCGGGATGGGTATTCCCAGGCCGCCCGCGGATCTGGCCGGCGCCGTCGCGCGGATCCGAAGAACGCGGCCGATTGGCTTCACGCGGCTGGTGCTCACCACGCGCGGCGCCACGTTCCCGAGCCCCATCGATCCCAAGAACCCGCCCGATGGGCTCCTGTTCGTGAGCCGGCTGCTCCGCATGTGGGGCGACACGGAGGACCGGAACTTCACCATCGCGAGCTACTTCTGGTCGCTCCGGAGCCTGCCTGGAACGAGGGATGTACACGCATTCTGGGTCTTCTATGTGCCGCTTGATGCCTACGTCGGCGCGGATGCGTCGGAGGAGAAGAAGAAGGCGGCGCGTGTCGCGTCGGCGGTGATGGCCGCACCGCGTACGACGAAGGTCGACGAGTTCGGGACGCCGCTCCACCGCGCGCGCTACCTGATCATCGGCTCGCTCGCAGACGGTAAGGTCAAGCAGGTGCAGCGGACGTTCACCAAGACCCGAGGCAACGAGCCCGGCTCGACGACGAAGGCCGTGTCGTACCAGGAAGTCGAGCCTGCGGGCGCGTTCCCTCTCAATCTACAACGCTTCGTTGACATGCTCCCGCCGAGAGAAACGATCGCTCCGAGCAACCCCGTTCTCCCAGCGCTGTTCAAAGACTACGCCTGACTCAAGGGGGAATCGTCAGGGTCGCGGCCACCGGAGATGTCGTCCAGACGAGCACGCGATCCCTCTGCGTTTTCGTGAACCCCACGAACCAGGCGACGCTGCCCTGTACGTAGACATGGCTGAGGATCACGTCGGCTCCAACAGGCCCCGAGGGCGCCCGGAGCCGTACCTGGGCCCACTCCCCGGATGGCGCGCGCCGGAGGAGCTGCGAGGTAAACGTGCGGGGAGGCGCAGGGTTGGCGTCCGATGTGTCGTTTAGGATCCAGAGCGTTCCGTCCTCACCGACGCTGATCTCTGGGCCCCAGAGGCCCGGAGGTACATCGAGCAGGCTCCAGGTCGTCCCATCGAAGTGGACGAGATACGAGACCGTTGGGCCCATATGCTCGGGTGGATCGGCCAGGACACCTGCCACATACACGTCGCTCGGCGAGCGTGCGGCGAGACTCCGCCATTCGAGCCGCGGAGGAGGCTGCTGCGGCAGCGGGAGCGCTTCCAGCGTGCCCGTTTCGGCACCGGGGTTGAAACGCTCGACGCAGGGGATGTCCCGGCGAGGGATCTGCGAATCGTTTCCGAGCACGAAGAGGTGCCCGGTGGGAAGCGAGGCGGACGCAAGCACGAGTAGACGCTGGCCGCCATCCGCGCGGCGAGCGAGTTGGGGGACCGGGGCCTTGCTCTGCGGGTTCAGGGACACGACCACGCTCTGGGAGCTGTAGCCGCCGTCGAAGGCATGGACGATCGCTCCGATCGAACCGTCGCCGCGGTACCAGGGGCCATACTGTTCGTCGGCCTCCGTCGCCCTCACGCGGCGCCAGCGATCCTTCTCCCATCGGTACAGCGCGCCCTGCGTGTGCCCGCTGTCCCAGGAATCGTCGTCGCGCAGCTGAGCCCAGGCCGACGCCGGCCAGTCGCCGAAGAGGGTCATCGCGGTGAATCCCTGTGCAGGTAGGCCGCGGGTGGTCTCTGGGCGCAGTACGAGGCGCCGGCCATCGAGCTCGGCGTAACGCCGCTCAGCCTGGAAGAGGAGTTTCTGGCCCAGGCGGTGGAAGCCTACCGCGGCGGGGCATGGGCAGCCGGGCTCGGCGATCTTCGCCTCGGCAGCGAGCGAGACGGCGAGCTCCACCTCGGGGACCGGAGCGTGCTGCGGCGGCACCGGCGAGGCGGGCGGCTGCGCCGCGGCCGGCGGTGAGGTCTTCGGTGGCAAGGCTGGCCCCTGCGCGGTCGGAGCTCCGATCGATCCTGCGTTCGGGGCGGGGTTCGAGGGAGTGCATGCGACCGGCGCAGTGCATACGCAGAGCCCCAGGAGGAGGTTGAGGACGGAGGAGGGCAAGGATGCGCGGCGTCGCACATGAGCAGGATGCTGCGGAGCCGGCGCGCGGCGCAAGAGGCGTCGTCGCCGCGCAGGGACGTTCGAGCGCGCTTGCTCGCTCGCGGTGCAAGCCATGGTCTGGCGGGCACGCCGGGCGTAGGCTCGGATCATGTCAGGCAAACCCGTCGCGAAGCAAGGCGATAGGGTCATCGGTATCGACACGCACGTGGTGATGCTCCCGTCGCCGGGCGGGCCGGTGCCCACACCGACGCCGATGCCGTTCAGCGGAGACCTGTCCGGCGACCTGAGCGCGAACGTCCTCGTCGACGGCAAGCCCGCGGCGATCCAGGGGAGCACCGCAGCGAACGCCCCCGCGCACGTCCCCGCGGGAGGCACGTTCCAGCGGCCGCCGTCGAACCAGGCCCGCGTCCAGGCGGGCAGCAAGACGGTGCTCATCAACAACAAGCCCGCCGCGCACCTGGGCGATCCGGCGCTGACCTGCAACGACCCGGCCGACGCGCCGAACGGGAGCGTGATCTCGGCGGGGACCGTGCTGGTCGGCGACTAGGAGCCAAGGGAATGACGGCAGCGACGAAGCCCGCGGCGGGGGCGCAGGAAGCGCGTGAAGGGATCTCGCTGGCGCAGTATGCGGCCGTCAGGGCCGCGGTGGCGGAGGGGTTCCCGCTCGCGGACGTGCTCGCAGTCGAGGGGCTGATGCCGCGTAGGTGGGCGCGGGCCGATCTCGTCTGGAAGCAGCGGCTGGCCGCAGAGCCGAAGCTGCTCGCGACATACGAACGAGAGCTAGCGCAGGCGGAGGACTGGCTGGAGCGACAGGTCGAGCCGCTCGCGGAGGACCCGACCGCCTGGGCGAGCTTCCTTGCGGCCTTCGAGGCGCATCCGGCCCCGTTCGAGCTGCTGCAGGAGCAGGACCTGGGCATGAACGACGTCGCGCGGCTCCGCCGCCGGTGGGCGAGACGCGCCGAGAAGGACGCGAAGGTCGGCGAGATCATCGCAGAGCGGCGCACGAAGCCCGGGAGGCTGGGGCCGCTCCGGATCGGCCCCCGGGTACTGCGGCCATCGAGGGTCGCGCAGGCGCTGGGACGGACGACGGGGCCCGCAGACGAGCTCACCGCGGCGGTGCCGCACGGCGAGCCACAGCTGGGCCTGGCCGAGTACGCCGCGCTGTGCGCCGAGCTCGACGCGCTGCCCGAGCATCACGAGCGGGTCCTCCGGCGCCACGGTCTGACGGATAAGGAGGCGCACGCCACGCTCGATCGACGGTGGCAAGCGGCACTGGCTGGTGATGCGGCGCTGGCGAAGGACTTCAAGCGGCTCCACGCGCACCACGCGCGTCGCCTTGAGATGCTCCTCGCCCGTGCGCGCGACTCCGGTTACGTCGGGCTCTCGCCTACGCCTATCGCCGCCCCGTCCGCGCCGCCCGCCCGCGAGGTGATCGCCGAGCCCATGGCGCCCGTTGTGATCGCGGGGGTGCCATCGGGCGCGGGCCCCCTGCTCGATGTCCCCCGCAGCGCCGCGGTGCCCTTCGCGCCCGTGCGCGGCGAGATCGCGACCGTGAGGGTAGAACCGAAGCCTCCACGCGCCGCGGAGTCGCTCACAGGCACAGCTCCCCTGCCCGACATTCCGCGGGGGCCAGCGCTGCCGTTCCCTCAATCCGGCGGGCTCGCCGAGAAGCGCCCTCCCGCCGTGATCGCGGAGACCGCGCCGCTCCCCGACGTCCCGCGCGGTCCTGCCCTCCCGTTCGCGACCGGCGCGTCGGGGTCTCCTCCGCCGTCCGCTCCGATCACCCGGCCGCTACCGCCGCGCGCGCCCTGGGAGGTCGCGGAGACGTCACCGGCGCACGGGCCCCCGCGAGGCCCGGTGCTTCCCTTCGCGAGCGCGCAGCCCGCACGGCCTGCCGGCACTCCGGTAGCGTTGAGACCTGCTCCGCGGGCTCCGTCTGAGCTCGGCGAGACGTCGCTGAACCTCGAGATCCCCCGTGAGCTGTTGAAGCAGGGCGCGCGCGCGGCAGCGCCCGTCACCGATGCAGCCTCCCAGAACTCCACAGCGTCGAGCAGGGCCGGAAGCACGAATCCGGCTACCCTTCGGGAGCCGCTGGAGACGATCCTGCCGCTCTCCCAGTACGCCGCGCTTTGCGCCGAACTGGCTCTGTTTCCTGACGCGGCCGAGATGATCTTCCGCCGGCACGGGCTGGGTTCCGGCGAGATGCGCTCAGCAGTCGATGCGGCTTGGAAGGAGCGGCTCCGCAAAAGCCCTGTAGAATACGCAAGGTGGCAGGAGATGTACTGGCGCCATCATGCGCGCCTTTCGAAGCGGGGCGCCTCGGAGTGAATCCGCCTCGGTCTCGCAACATCTGATGGCTCGATGCGCCCACGGCGAGCTTGAGGAGCACTGCGGTCACGCTCCGGGGTGACCGTCTTGATGCCCAGGACGAGCGCCTACTATAAGGCTCCGGTCCAGCGGGTACCTGAACGCGGTGAGGGCGTGCCCGCGGGCTCACGCCACGCGCTCTACATCGCACTTGACACCGGCGAACATTCTATCGTTCCCTATGCTCCGACATGGCAGAATTGGAACACGACTTCTTCCTGTTGGATCGCGCGGAGCACCCAATTGCGGAGTACAGAGACTTCGCTGGCCGTCCCGGCGAAATCCAGATCCATGACGATCTTCTCCGCTATATAATCGACACTCTCGAGTGGATTCCCTCACTGAACCCTGCGCGGAAGCGGCGCGGCTCCGGGCTGAATCTCTACGGCCCGATGGTCATTACGAACGTTGGCGCAGCGACCACGCGACGGATCTTTCAGTCCTGGGTGCGACTCTTCTCCTGCTCACCTCCGGTACTCCGCCTGTATGGCCCGTGGTCCGAAGTCGTCGGCAAGGCCGGAACTGGTCGGCGGCTAACACGCAGATATCGTCGAGATGATGTCATCTCGCGGTTGCGCTCGCTGGTGCTGCTCTGTCGGCGCATCGAGCGCGGCGGCAGCAAGCTTTACCTCCTGCACATGGGCATTTGAAATGTACCGGAGCGCGCCGCACGCATCCGTGCGCAGGACCGGCGGTGTCCAGGCTGCGTCCGTCCGCGGGGATCGCCGCGTCCAGGTCGCCGTCAAGAAAACCCTCAGAGAGGGCACTCTCACGATCAGCGGCGGATGGCCCAACGCACGGTGCGCGCCGGATGCTGCTCTCCTAATCTTGGAAGCCCATCGAGAGCGCTGCGGTGCCTGGCTTGCCCGGGCTCGCGTGCAGCTCGCCAACGCCTCCGCCGTCACCAGGAATCCCGACGTGAATCGACGCGTCGGGGTCGATTTCGGGACCCCGATCGATGGTGTGTGCCACAGCGAGCGAGTGTCCACCGTGTCCGCCACCGCCTCGGCCGCCATTGCCGCCACCGCATCCGATCGCCGCGATCCCGCCAAACAGCGCGGCTCCGAACAGCGAAGACCGAGCGCCGAGCGCACGGAGGCCGGTTCCCCTTCTCGTCCTCTCTTCCCACATGGCGCCCCCTACTGCAGCTCATTGGAGTCTGGATCGTTCGGATCGATGGCCGCAAACGGCAGAAACTCGGCCGCCACGCCATTGTCCCCCTTGCTCTCCGTGGAGTTCGGGTCGCCGCCGGGCCCTCCCTTCCCAGCCGTTCCAAGGAGAAACGTCGCCTGGACGTCCTCGCGCGTGACCTCCGCAGTCTCCAGATACGCGATGCCCACCGAATGACCACCGAGCCCACCGCCTCCGCCACCACCGGGCCCCCCGATGCCGCCGTCGCCTCCGCGGCACCCCGGGAGCGCGCCGGGCACGCCTCCACCTCCCTCGCCGCCGGGAGCTCCCCTCCCCCCTGGCAAACCCGCTCCTCCCGCGCCGCCCCGCCCCCCGCGGCCGGTCTGAAGAGTCGATCCGCGGACGGTGACCTTCGAACCTCTTGTAACGATGCCGATGCTCGCTCCTCCAGCGAACCCCCCCGCTCCCTGCTTGCCGCCGCAGCCGCCGGAACCGCCCGAGCCGCCGAACGCTCCCCCGATCGGCCCGGCACCACAGGCCGTCGCACCGCCGCGCGAGCCGCCACCACCGCCGCCCCCCTGACCCGGCCGTCCGAGCGTTCCATCCTGCCCTTTGCCTAGCGTACGGACCCATCCGACAACGCCAGGACGCCTTGCTCCTTGGCCGTGCACCCCCGCGGCACCGTTGAGTCCGCGCTGACCGTCGGTGCACGCCGCGCTTCCCTGCTGACCGACGCCTCCAATACCGGCGGCCGTTGGATTCGGGTCGGGCAGCGGCCTTCCATCACCTCCGCTGAAGCCGTCATCGGGCAGCCCAGAGCCGCCATGGCCGCTGACCGAGGTTCCGTCATCACACTCCGTTGTGACCGCTGGGGTTGCGACCACATCATCAACCGTGCACGCGTCGGCTCCCGGGTTTCCAGGCCGCCCGTCGACCGCCGGTGTGCCCTCCGCCGGAGCTCCGGGCTCACCGTCGGCTCCGTCGCCTGTGACGATGAGGCTGTCGATCACCTCGATCTCGCTCCCCGCGGAGAGATAGATCCCAATCGAGTTGCCGCCCGGCTTCGCGCCCTGTCCTGTAATGACTTCGCTCGCCACGAGCTTGAGCTGGGCCTCGTCGCGCACGGCGACGATTCCGATCGAGCACGCTTCTGTTCGGTCCACCTCGTTGCCATCGGGCGCCACGATCCGCAGGTTCGCGAGCGTGATTTCTCGCCCTCCAAACGTCACCACTTCTCGAACGGGTCGCTCCGGGGCGATGACGGTCTTGGCATCGGCACCGAGGGACTTCCAGCCGTTCGTGCAGTCAAACCCGCCCCAGATGCTCGTATCGTAGAACCAGATGCTCTCATTGAAGGTTTCCGCGCACGCGTAGATATGGTGCGGGTGGCTGCTCGTCTCCGCGAGCTCGATGGCCTTGCGCAATGTCTTCAGCGGCTCCGCGCGCGTTCCTGCATTCGCGTCGTTTCCGAGGCTTGCGCTAACGAAAATACCACAACCGTCTTCCGGAGGCCTCACCGTGGGATCATCGTCGCAGACGGGTACCGTGGGGCCGGAGGAACACCCGCACACTACCGCGACGATTCCACATCCGAGCGCGATGGGCACCAAGGTAACCCTTCTGCGTCGACCTTTCGATGAGGTACTCATGTCCCCGAGCTCCACGTTCGTCACCACGCACCGATCATCATCAGCCCAGCTCGCTGCCCGTTCACGGTGGGCACGATGCGCACCCCATCGCTAGGCGACGACGGCCGCCCCACGAGCAGAGACGCGAGCGTCAGCACACCGATCACGCCGCCGGACGCAAGGGTCACCCATCCAGCTGTCTTCAGGAGATCCCGCTTCTCTTGCAGGTCGCGCAGCTCCGAGCACGTGCGCGGTGCGTTCGGGCGGGCACATCGGCTCGCGTCCTTATCTGCACCACGTAGCGCGGTGGCTCGGTTGTGGAGCTCTTCCTCCGTATAAGCGCTCCAGATCAGGAGCCCACCGCCGGCTGCCATGGTCGCCCCTGCCAGGACCGCGCCAGCGATGCGCAGCTTCGACGCGGTGGAGGACGTCGGGGCGGCTGAGGCCTGCGCTCCTCGCGCGGACCGCTTCGGCTCCCGCGTCACCGTCGCAGCGTCCTTCGCCGGAACGGCTGCCGGCGGCGCGGCGCGTGGCACCTGCAGCGAGATGGTCGTCGGCTTCCCGGCCTGCGCATCGAACGACGCGAACGCCTCCTCGTGGCCCGCCAACCGAGCCCGCACCATGTGCTGACCGGGATCCAGGAACAGCCTGTAGGTCCGCGCAGGACTGCCGATCGACTTGCCGTCGATGAGCACTTCTGCATCCGGCGGGTCAACCGACAGGTAGAGCGTCCCGACGTAAGGCGCTGCCTTGCGTTGCCCGGCCTCGAACCGGAGCTGCAGTGCGAGGGGGAGCGCGTCGCGCTGCTCGAGGCTCCACGCCAGATGCTCGATCGCATCACGGTACCTGCGCAGCGCGAGCTCGCAGAGGCCGAGTTCTCCGGCGATCTCCGCGCGCTCCTTTTCCGTGCTCGATGCCGGGTCAGCCGTCTCGAAAGCTGCCTTGTAAGCCGCGTGCGCCTCGATCCACCGCCCCGCGTCGCGAGCCTTCTGCGCACGGCGAACATGGTCCTTCACCGTCGACCCGTTGCTTCGTTCGAGCGTCGAGTAGATGTCCTCGGCGCAGGCCGGGCTCGTATAGACAGCTGCAGCGCCGAGCATTACGCAGAACAGCAAGGAAGGCGCACCGAAACGCATGGGGGCACCGTACTTACGCCGGGCGCGCGATGTCAACCGAGGGCGACTTGCTGAATTAGGACCTTTTCCGCGAGAAAGATCGGCTCGGAGGCGCAATGCCATTGGTCTGCTCCCCCGGCGAGGATGGTCACGCACGCGTGGGCCATCACACTACATTGTCCCACAAAAGTTGTCCCGCCGTGCGTTTTCCTGAACCCTTCCGGAAGGCTCAGGGGTGCTACCAGCTGTGGACACGCCAGCAAGAACCCCCCCTCGCTTCCAGCTCCTCCGGCGCCTGGCGAGGCGCTTCGGCGTCCCCGAGCGGAACGCCGAGGACATCGCGCAGGATGCGCTCTTGCGCGGATGGGAGGCGCGGGAGCGGATCGAGCCGGGCGGGGATCCGACCCCGTACTCCGTCACGATCGCCCTCAACCAGGCGCGGAACCACACCCGCAACGCGCGCCGTCGGGGAGAGGTCTTGACGTCGTTCGACGATCGCGACCTTCGGGACGAGTATTTCAGCCCGGAAGATCCGGTCCGGAGGCGGCAGCGGGAAGCGCTCACCTGGTACCTGATCGATCAGGTCGACCCCAAGTACCGCGACCTGTTGATCCGGCACCAGCTCGAAGAGACGCCGCTCGCCGAGATCGCCGCCGAGCGAGGGCTCAAGCTGGAGACCGTGAAGACCCAGCACCGCCGGGCCCTCGAACACTTGGAGGCCGCGAAGCGGCGCTGGATGGCCCAGCAGCGCTCGCGCGGCTGGGAGGAAGAGGCCTGCGTTCCGGTGGCGCTCGGCCTGTACCCCCACGAAGGGTGGACGGACACCCTACGCAAGGTCGGGGTGAAGATTTTCGTGCAGGGGGCGTTCGTTGTGCTCACCGGGGCCGTCGTCGTGGCGCCGCCGCCCTCATCCGGCACGCATTCGTCGTTGCGGCCGACGGCGGTCCACGCGCATGGATCCGCGCTCCTGGGGCAGAGCATCGCACCGCCCACCGAGCAGCGCGAGGTGCATCCAGCAATCGCCGCGACCGCGCCCCGGGAGCAGAGCATCGCACCGCCCGGCGAACCACGGGACGTGCCTCCAGCGGTCGTGATGAACGGGAAGCCGGCATCATCCGCTTCGACGGCTCCTGGTGCATCGCGTCCGGCCAGCGCCGCACGCCCGACGGCCAGCGCGCGCGAGAGGGATCTGATCCATCGGGCCCGCAAGGCCATCGAGGCTCGCAACGCCAGGGCAGACGTCGAGGCGCGACGCCTGCTGGACATACACGCCATGGAGTTCCCTCGGGGTCAGCTCGCCTCGGAGCGCGAGGCGCTGATGCTGCAACTTCGCTGAATCGTCGGCGGCCCAGCGGCAGGTAGCCAGCGGTGGAGACGGCGGCGTTCTTGAGCGACGCCCGGCCGAGATCCGCTCTGCGACGGGCCAGGAGAATGAGCACGTCCATGAGACGCAAGGAAGCCGTGGCGGAGCATAGGCGCCCGTCGCGTCGAGTCGAGATTGATGCGCTCCCGGCAGTGCACGTCCGGTTCGAGGTCATCCTACGGCACTCGCGGATGATCCATGCGGTGTTGCGCCAGCTTGCCGTGCCCGCTCGCGATCAGCCCGATGTCATGCAGGAGATCTTCCTGTCCTCCTGGCGCAGCGTGGAAGCTGGACGATTTCGGCCCTCGCAAGACGTGTCGCTGAAGAAAGCCTTACAGTGCTGGCTGTTCGCTGTTACTTGGCACCACGTGTACCATTACCGGGAGCGGATGTGTCGGTTGCACAAGGAGCATGCGGCATGTACGGCTCCCATGCCCCCGAGCTACGCGCCGTCGCCCTTTGGGCAGGTGGAGGCTCGGCTGGCTCTTCGTCGTCTGGAGTGGCTCGGGCCCGAGTTGCGTGACGTGCTCACGGGTACCGCCTTGGGCTACACCGCCAAGGAGATCGTCGCGAAGCTTGGTGGGAATCCAAGCACAACGAACGGTCGGCTGCATCGCGGGAGAAGGCAGCTACGGAAGGTGCTCCGCTGAGCGAGGCGCTGTCGTAGCTCGCCGTCGCCGCGTGCGCTCGAGCCGATCGAGCAGGCCCTGCTCGCTGGATCGACACGCTGTTCTTCGGCGTCCGCCGCATCCTCGCTGCGGGCGTCGAGCTACCAGAGCGGCCGGCGCTCAACTTCGTCGGCGCGGTCTGCACCGACAACCCCGCCGAGAACCGGACCGACGTGTTCATCCCGGGGATCTGGCAGGTCAGCCCCATCGTGACCAGCACCTACACGGCCCGGCCGGGCGAGCTCGTCAAAATCAACCTGAACGACCCGGTGACCATCACGCTCCCGTCGGCCCTGGGGAACGTCGGTGCGGCGATCCTGATCAAGGAGGTCGTCGGAGGGAGCAGGACGCTCACGCTCGCCGCGGGGCCAGGGCAGAGCGTCGAGGGCGCTCCCACGTTCAGCCACAGCGGCCCGTGGGCGTGCCTCCGGCTGATGAGCGACGGCGCCGGCTGGCTCGTCGTCGGCTCCTACGAGGGGCCGCCCCCCTCATGAGCACGGGGCCTCCCCCTGCGGGGCCTCCCCCTGCGGGGCCGCACCGGAGGGAGGGGCGAGGCCGGTGAGGCCGACGGGAACGAGCCCGCGACGGGCGGCGGGTCCGGGTCGGGCGGCGCACTCCGCCCGAGGGGACGCCGATCGTCATCGAGCGGAGCTCACCGGGAGGAGGAGGCAATCGCGGTCCTCGCCAGCACGGGGGAGCAGGTCGCGCGGGACGGGGACCCCACCTTCCGGCTGATCAGCGACGGCGCGACGTGGATCGTGGTCTGAGGGGCAGGGGCAGTTAGGGATTGGGACAACAAGGCGCCCAAGCCTGACACGGGGGAGGACCAGCCAGCAGAGCCTTCCTCGGCGCCGCCCCAAGAGCCAGCCACCCGGCGCTTTTCGGTACGGCGGCGCTGGCCGAGGCGCAGCCCGGCGATCCGGCCATCCTCGGCCGGCGAGGCGCCGGTGAACGCCGGGGCGACTCGCTGCGACGATCGGGGTTTACCTGGCAGGGCTCGTATTAAACCCGCTGGGCGCCCGTCGATGCTGTAGCGAGTCGACTCAGAAAAGGTGTGCCCCCCGCGCCAACGCGACATACCCAGCCGCGATCGGGATCGTACGCCATGGCACCTCCGATGGCCACCGGCGGCGCGTCACGCAGGCTCGGCAGCGCATCAAGGATCGCCTCGCCCCCCGGACGCCATCGGAATGACCATCTGCTCAATTCAGACGGTTTCTCCGGGTGCTCCTGACACTCGATGATGCGTCCTTGGCCATGCCAGCACCACTCCAGCAGCCGCTTTGGGACATACAAATCACCAACGTGCGAGAGCCACTCATGCAAACCCGATCTTGCGCTCATCGCACCAAGAAACACTTTGGACGATGTGGTCCACTCATTGGAGAGCTGCCTCAGAAGAAGCTCATCAAAGCGGGAAAGCAAAATATTAGAACCAATCTGCCTAGGGAACCATCCGGCGTGATAGCAACCGAGATTCGCTAGCTGCGGATGGAGCGAGCTGGCAGAAGCGCAAAATCTAGACAGGGCAACAGGCGAACGGCGACACCACATTTTCCAGACCGTGGCGACAAGCGCAGTTTCAAGCGATGAGCACCGAGCCACAGGTGGCCTTTGTCGCAGAGCGTCCGCAACATCAAAAATAATATCTTCGGTTGGATCATACCCCCGCGTGGGCGCCACAGCGATGTCTGGTCCAAGAGCGATCGCGAACACTGGACGCTTTCGCTCAATGCAAGAAGCACAGATCCGGCCGAAGCTCAGTAACCCGCGGAGCGTCGGTGGAAGCACTACGCAGAGGGGAGGACCATCTGAACGAGCTAGCTCCTCGTTGAGCTTTGCAGATGGCTGTGCTCCCCAATACTGCTTCCGTACGGCACGATGCCGCCTCGGGGCCGCGCTCGATGGACCGAGCAGCAAATTGTCGTCTTCGACCACGACGGGAGATACGTACCCCCTGAGAGCTGACTGAGCAATTCCGCCTATGGCAACATAAACTGCGCCATTTGCTGCGTCATCTATCATCGGAATCCACACGATCTACATTTGCAAGCGGGCGGGTATGCCAAATCACGGAGGCAGGCATCGTAGCAGCTCTTGCATGGGCTACTGCCGAACACATCGCATCCCGGGTACCCCTTGATGCACCTTCCGCCGATGTCTTCACAGTCATCGAACATGTCTTGGCATGTTTTGCTTGGCGAGCAGGACCCTGCCATCTCAAGCTGTGCGCTGCCCACTTCTTCGTCTTCCGGCTCGTCATCCGCGCCGTTGCTTGGAAAATCTCCCGCCCCTACGGATTCTGTCGGAATCTCATCATCCCCACCTCCTGGCGCCACCGTGTTGCAGGTGTAGGACAGGTCGCACGCCGACGCGAGCACCGCGACGACCCCGCCGCATAGCACGAGTGCGCCCACCTTCGCGTTCAACCCACCTTCCATGTCTTCCTCCCGGTCCGCATGAGCGCACCGAGATCTCCCAGCGGAGAGGCGGCGTCAACAGGTGACCTGGACTACCTTACGTCCATGCGGTCCTTGCACATGGGAGCCGGAGCGCGACCGCGACCGGCCGCGTGAGTGATCGAGGCGCGCAGCAGCGAGTTCGGCGGCATCTCGTCTACTCGCTGGCTCGCTACGTCCGCAGCGGATCGACCGGTGACTCTGGCCCGGGTTACAGGCAGCCCGCCGGGTTCAGCACGCCGTGTGACCTCCGTGTGCCCCGACGTCAGGGCACGAGACGCCACGAGAGGGCACGAGAGGGCACGGGAGGAATCGAGCCCTCGATGGCCTCTGACACCGCTCCGACGCGTCCGACGCGGCGTCTGCCGTGTCTCTCGCGCATGCTGGTCATCGGTTCAGATCCGGGTTCGATTCCCGGCGCCTCCACTCAGAAGACACGGCGAGAGCCGTGTCTTTTTTTGGCGTGTGACCTGCGTGTGACCTGACAAAGTTCGGCGGGGATGGTTTGCCGCCTAGCTGGATGTGGGCGAGACCACCAGGGACGGGCGCTGCGGGGGACGAGAGGGTACGGGAGGGCACGGCGCTCCACGACGGGCGACCAGCTGACACCAGGCCGGCGGGGCCACCCCCGGGTCCGAGTTGCGATGCCCGGACCAGCAGCGACGCTGGACCAGCAACCGCGGCCAGGCTAGCGGCACCGAGCGGATGGGCGTCATGTTATTCCGTCCACAACGGACCAGACACCGAACTGGCCGCCAAGATCGCCCGTCAGACCTCTGCGCCAGGTATCATGGCCGCATGTTACGCCGCACATCCCTACACGGACTCGGCCCTGGCCTCGCCCTCTTCCTGATCGGGTGCGGCGGGACCGGGGAAGACACGACTTCCTCAGACACACAAGCCAGAGTAGCCATTGCTTGTGGCGCCGTCACGTGCGACCAGATCTGCTGCCCCCTATCGGAGAGTTGCGCCGAAGAGGTAGACACATGCCTGGACCCAACAAACGGTCACGGCGTCTACATGAAGTGCGATGGACCAGAGGATTGTTCCGATGGCGAGACATGTTGCATCGGTGTCGGTGCCGCATTCTTCGGTAGCGCCGAGTGTACAGCAGCATCCGAGTGTTCCGAGTCATTCCAGCAGATCGCGTGTCACGGTGGAGGGGACTGCCCTACTGGAACGATCTGCCAACCAGCAGCGAGCGCGGCGGAGAATGCCAACAGGTTTGAGACAGGCCGGACGAGAATCCTATGAGGGCATGGCGCTGAGGAGCGCGTTCCGGCTCTGGGCAGCGTCCGGTCGGGGCGGCTGCGGCACGGCGGTGTGCGTGACGCCAGATTCGGGCGCGGCGCGGGTGGTGGCCGTGTGCGTCGGCGCCGCGGCCTCGGAGGCGGCGTCGTCGACGGACAGCGGGTTGATGACTACCGAAGCGGGCGGCCTGCGCACGACGGGCGGCCCGTTTGGGAAGCGTTCCGGATGCGCGGCGTAGGCCGTGTCCAGGGCGACCTGGCGCCGAGCCGCGACATCTTCGACTCGGCCATAGAATACATCAGCAGGTGTGAAGAGCGCAAGTCCAGAATGCTGATGAAGGTCGTTATCCCAGGTGAAGAACTCCTGGCACCACGCTCGTGCGTGAGCCAGCGAGGCAAAGCGGTCCGGATAGTCGGGCTGGTACTTGAGCGTCTTGAACTGCGACTCGGAGAAGGCGTTGTCGTCGCTGACGTGAGGCCTGCTGAAGCTACGAACGACGCCGAGCGAGCCGAGGAGCTGGGCGAGCCCCTCCGACCTCATCGCGGAGCCGCGGTCGGCGTGCACCGTGAGCGAGCCGGGCTCGACGTCGTGGCGGGCGACGGTCTCCGCGAACAGGTGCTCGGCGAGCTCTGCGCTCTCGCGCTCGGCGAGCAGCCAGCCGACGGTCATGCGACTGAACAGGTCGAGGACGACGTACAGGCAGTAGAAGACCCCGGGCAGCGGCCCGCGCAGCTTGGTGATGTCCCACGTCCAGATCTGGTTGGGAGCCGTGGCGGTGAGCGTCGGCTTGGCATGCTTCATCGGCCCACGCTGCGCGCGTCGCTCGCCGCTCTCGCCGGACGCCGCGAGCAGGCGGTACATCGTGCGGATGGAGGCGAGATAGACGCCGCGCGACAGCAGCGTCGCATAGACCTCTGGCGGGGGCTGGTCGACGAACTCCTCGCTGTGCAGCACGTCGAGCACGGCTTGCCGTTCGGGGTCGCTGAGCCGGCGTGGGCTCGGAGCGGGCCCGGTCAGCGCGGGCGGCTTCGCGGGCTGGGTCTGCCGGTAAAGCGTGGCGCGGCTGACGCCGAGCGCCGCACACGCCTGGGCGATGGGGACGTGCGGGTCATCGAGCTCCTCGATGACGTCCATCAGCGCTCTTCGTCGGTCGTGAGATTGACACCCAGAATGGCAGAGACTTTTTTTTGGAGGTCGATGAGCTTCTCAGCGAGCGCGAGCTTCTCCTCGAGCCGCGCCGAGCGCTTCTCAAGCTCGGCGATGCGCCGGTCCTTCGCGTCGTGCTTCGGCTTGCGGCCGGGCTTGCGCCCCGCGAGAGCCTCGCTGCCGTGAAGGGCGAGCTGCTTGCGCCACGCCGCCAGGAGGGAGCTGTAGATGCCCTCGCGGCGCAGCAGCGCCTCGATGTCCCCGCGCTCGGTGCACGCGGCCGCCGCGCGAACGATGCGCAGCTTCTCAGCCGCCGAGAACTTCCGCCTCTTGCCCGGCTTCGGCAGGGTCTCGACGGCGACGCCACTCGGGCGGGGAGCAGCGCCCTGCGCCGCTGGGGCGGGGGTAGGATCGACGGATCGGAGATGGGAAGGCTTCGGCACGGGTCAGGTCCATTCTCCGCCCTCTCACCACAGATTTCCAGGGGGAGCCTGTCTCACCCGACGTTGGCACAGAGGGGCGGATATCTTCGTGCCGACACTACTCAGCTGCCAGTAACGGCCATGGCTTGGATACTCGAGACGACTCCCTGTGAGGCGGGCGGCGCCCATGCCAGCAAGGTCGCGCAAGACCGCGCGGCGGGCGCCCTCCCTGCCGGAGGCAGAGGCACCGGAGGCAGCCCCGTCTCGACACGGGACGGTATCTCCGCTGGCCTTACAGATCGAGGGAGCTATGGGGGTAGCTGACGTGGAAGCGAGAGCCAGAGAGATGCCTCCCTCCACCTGTGCGAAGCCCACCTTTCCAGCAGAATCTATCTTTAAACTTCGGGAGCAAACCCATGGTTGACACAGAACAAATAACCACACTCGCCACAGGCGTTGGAAGTAGCATACCGTACGTAGCCAGCATACCAATTATCAAGCGATTCATCGAGGCAGTCGAAAAGGGCATCGGAGCCGTCGCCGCGCCATGGCAGATGAAGCGGCTAGCCCAAGCCGAGCAGGACATTAAGCTTATTCAGGCACGCGGCGAATCCAGCCTTCGCGCGCTACAGCTCAAAGGCAACCAAGAGCTGGAAGAGCTCAAAGCATCACTATCACCCAAAGCCCACGCCGCTTCGATCTGCACGCCCGATAACGAGGAAGAAATCCCTGTCACCATTGGAGAAATATTGGAAACAGACGTCGTTCCAGCACGCCCCCTAGCAACCAGATCGGAGGCAAGGCTCAGATATCAGGAAGCAAAACGACAACTCAACATCGAGCGTGTTGTCAACATAGCGTTCAGTGAGCTACCACCCGAAGGGCAGGACGAGGCCGTTGACGACGACTGGATCGCGCGATTCTTTGAGTGGGTAAAGGATATTTCCAACGAAGACATGCAGAAAATCTGGGGAAAGCTGCTCGCCGGTGAGGTAGCGAGACCAAGGCGGTTCTCACTACGAACCCTCGACATCCTCAGAAATCTGTCCACCGACGAAGCGAACCTATTCAAGTCCGTCACAGGGTGCATAGAATCAAATGCGAAAGTGATTCTATTTGGTCATTCCACCACCAGCATGGCCCAGGGCCTCGATAGGCTATGCGAAGCTAGGATCTTACATGCACATGGCATGTGGTCGCTCGACGCTGGACGGCGGTACCGAATGTTATATGGCAACAGGGAACTATACCTTAGGCTCAAGGGGCCAGGCATGATGGATCACTACGCACTAACCTCCACAGGAATCGAATTATTACAACTCATTCCCTTCGTTGAAAGACCGGACTACGTAGACGCCTTGATTAATGATCTCAAGCGTGCGGGATACGAAGTATCCGACAAATGAACACGCCGCCTTCACCCAAGCTCAGCATGAATCACGCGTGGCTGCGGCAGGCATGCCTGCGGCAGGCTTGCCCCTGCGTACACCCACAGCGGAACGACCCAGGAGCCGCTCGCCGGGAACACGGCGGCCGGGTGGCCCTCCCCCGGCGGGAGGCATCCCTGCCGGAGGCACGGGAGCAGCATGCCCCGTCTTGACACGGGACGGTATCTCCGCTGGCCTCGCAGAGAGGGATGGCCATGGGAGTAGCTGGAGCGGCAGCGAGGACCAGAGAGATGCGTCCGAGAGATGCGTCCGGAGGCCCGCGCGATGCCGGCGTAGCGCCCAACGTACGAATAGATTTTCCGCGAGTTCACCTTTATTCTGAAGCCCCTCGAACGAAGGGCTACACACACGATCCGCCGCCCCATTGTATGCGTTCGGCGGTCCCCATACTGTCTTCGAGCCTCCGGGCTGCGTAGAAAACCGCACCGGAGGTATCGATGGACGAGAGCACACGCACCTGGCGCGACCGTGTGGCGCGCTGGCACAAGAGCGGGCACTCCGCCCGCGTGTTCGCAGAGCAGGAGGGGGTCAACGCCGGCACGCTCTACTCCTGGAGCCGCCGGCTGGGCATGAAGCGGAGCGAGCACCGGCAGCGCTCGGAGGGGGCGACGCTGCCGGCGCTGCTGCCCGTGGTGGTCGCCCCGGCAGGAGCTACGGCGCCCTCGTCGAGCGCACCGCTGGAGATCGTCTTGCCGGACGGTGCGGTCGTCCGTGTCCCGCCGTCGTTCGACGAGGCCACGCTGGCGCGCGTCGTTCGTGCGCTCGGGGGTGCGCGATGATCCCGGGCCGTGTCTCGATCTACGTTGCCACCGAGCCGCTCGACCTGCGCCGGTCGTTCGATGGCCTTGCCGCCGTCGTGCGCGAGGTGCTGCGGCAGGATCCCCTCTCCGGCGCGCTGTTCCTCTTCTTCAACCGGGCAGCCGACCGCTGCAAGGCCCTGTGGTGGGACCGCAGCGGGTATTGCCTGCTTTACAAAAGGCTAGAGCGCGGAACGTTCCGAGTCCCGCGCGCGATCACACCGGGCGGCACGAGCGTCGTCATCGACGCCGCCGAGCTCGCGAAGATCCTTGAAGGCATCGCGCTTTCGCCCTCGAAGCTGCGGCGAGAGGTCCGGCTCGCCGAGGCTGCACCGCCTCCAGCGCCCTGATCCTACCCGAGAGCTCTGCATGCTTCCGGGGTGCATCGATAGCTGCATTCCCGTGAGAGGTAGTAATTTTCCTCAACAATCCTCTTCAAAAAACATGAGCTCACGAGTACTTACGGCGCCGTGAGCAAGCCGCTCGAGGAGCAGATTCGTGAGCTCAAGGACAAGCTTGCGCGCGCTTCCCACGAACGGGACGAGTACCGCAAGCTCTACGAGCTCGCCAGCATCGAGCTGGAGCGGCTTCGCCGGCACATCTTCGGCCAGAAGGCCGAGCACGTCGACCCAGCGCAGATGCAGCTCGCCTTCGACGCGATCGTGCAGATGCTCGCGGGCGCCGGTGCGCAGCCGGACGCGGGCGCGACCAGCTCGCCGGACGGCCATGATGGCGCGGCGCCGAACGGCTCCTCCGGAGGCGGGGACAAGAAGCGCCAGGCCCGCCCGCACGGGCGGCAGCGCCTGCCCGAGCATCTGCCTGTCGAGCGGATCGAGCTGTTGCCGCCGGAGGCGCAGGATGAACGCGCAACCACGCTTGTCCGTATCGGCGAGGAGGTGTCGGAGACGCTGGAGTGGCGGCCCGCGAGCTTCGTGCGGCTGCAGATCGTGAGGCCGAAGTTCGCGGTCAAGGGTGAGCCCGAGCAAGGTATCACGATTGCGGACGTCCCCGACAGCCCCATCCCGCGCAGCCTCGCCGGTCCGGGGTTGCTCGCGCACGTGCTGGTGAGCAAGTACGCGGATCACTTGCCGCTCAACCGGCTGGAGAAGATGTTCGAGCGCTGGGGCGTTCACCTGTCGCGCTCGACGCTGTGCGGCTGGGTCGAGTCGTGCGCCGACCAGCTCGCGATCCTCGTCGGGGCGATGGCCAAGGACGCCCTGAATGCGCACTGCATCGCCATCGACGCCACCGGCGTGCTCGTGCAAGCAAAGGAGAAGTGCCGGCGGGGCCACTTCTGGGTCCTGGTGGCGGACCGGGATCACGTCCTGTTCCGGTTCACGCCCCATCACAACCAGGATGGCCCCAAAGAGTTCCTTCGCGGCTACAAGGGCTATGTTCAGGCCGACGCCTCGAGCGTCTACGAGCAGCTCTTCCGCACCGAAAAGGTGACCGAGGTCGGTTGCTGGGCCCATTGCCGGCGGAAGTTCTTCGAGGCGATGACCTCCGACCGAGACCGCGCGACGGTAGCCATCGGCTTCATCCGCAAGCTCTACGCGATCGACAAGGCGACCAAGAAGCTGTCTCCGAACCGTCGAACCGAGCAGCGCCGGACGGATGCCGAGCCCGTGCTCGTGGCCTTCCGCGCCTGGCTTGAGACAGAGGACCTGCTCGTCCTGCCGAGGAGCCCCATCGCCGGCGCCATCGGCTACGCGCTCAACCAATGGGTCGCACTCACTCGCTTCCTCGAGGATGGTCAGCTCCGCCTGGACAACAACCGGAGCGAGCTCGAGCTCCGCCGTGAAGCCGTGGGCAGGAAGAACTGGCTCTTCGTGGGCAGCCAGGACGGCGCCGAGTGGAACACCACCATCGTGTCGCTCATCGCCTCCTGTGCGCTGCACGGCATCGAGCCCTGGGCTTACTTGCGCGATGTGCTGATCCTGCTGCCAACCTGGCCTCACGAGCGGGTCATCGAGCTCGCTCCCAAGTCCTGGAAGCAGACCCTCGAGAACGCTGACACTCGGCAACGGCTCGCGGCCAGTCCGTGGTCTCGGGCGCCGGCCGCAGCCCCGAGCTGATCGCTGCTCGGCCTCGCCATCCGCTGCCGCGGGCACGGACGCACCGTTGCCGGCCGCCAGACTCGCGGCTCGCCGGCGTTGACGCGCTGGTGCCGCCTCTTCGGCCCTCGCTCGGCCGGCGCGTGGCCGCCGGCGCCGCGTCGACGACTCGGGCTCGGCAGAGGCATCGGCGGCACGCGGCTTCGCCGCCGTGCGGCTGCGGGCGACCTGCACTCGGGCGGCGATGTCGGCGTCGACCGCCGCGTCCCCCGCTCGCTGCTGCGCCCAGCCTCCCTTCGTCGCAGGCCGCTCTTGCTCTGGCATCGCGTCGCGAATCTACGGCGGCGGCACGCACCTCGCGAGGATGGGGTCTACAGAACGGATACTCACTTTCTGCGCCGAGAACTTGTCCCGCTGCCGCTCGCGGTACCGGGCCTGGCGAGCGGCATGGAGGCGGCGAGCGCGAAGCCGGGTCCGATAGGCGGCGCCGGCGCGGCGGAGCGACTCACGACGCCGGAGCGGGCGGCAGTCGAGGCAGAGGCGCTGGCCGCGATCGCAGCGACGGCAGAGGCGAAGCTGGACGCGGCAGCAGGCGCAGAGGGCGAGGCGGTAGGCGGACGAAGGCAACGAGCTCCATGCGCCGATTTCTGGACCTGGAGCCCGGCTTGTGATGAGGGTGGGGGACTCCGACAAGGCGGAGCTCCAGAAGGCCCGAGGGTGGCAGCCCTCGGGCCTTCGACTTTTCGGCGGGCCCAACGTCTACGCTGCGGAGGCGAGCGGGGCCCAGATCGGCGCAGGTGGTGCGGGCGGTGAACGGTGAACGCTGGCGATCACGCGGCCGCGGTCTTCACCGATCGGACGCGGGACGCGATGATCACCGACAGCCCAAGCCTGACACGGGGGAGGACCAGCCAGCAGAGCCTTCCTCGGCGCCGCCCCAAGAGCCGGCCACCCGGCGCTTTTCGGTACGGCGGCGCTGGCCGAGGCGCAGCCCGGCGATCCGGCCATCCTCGGCCGGCGAGGCGCCGGTGAACGCCGGGGCGACTCGCTGCGACGATCGGGGTTTACCTGGCAGGGCTCGTATTAAACCCGCTGGGCGCCCGTCGATGCTGTAGCGAGTCGACTCAGAAAAGGTGTGCCCCCCGCGCCAACGCGACATACCCAGCCGCGATCGGGATCGTACGCCATGGCACCTCCGATGGCCACCGGCGGCGCGTCACGCAGGCTCGGCAGCGCATCAAGGATCGCCTCGCCCCCCGGACGCCATCGGAATGACCATCTGCTCAATTCAGACGGTTTCTCCGGGTGCTCCTGACACTCGACGATGCTTCCGTGAGCATGGCGGGCCCACTCCAAGAGACGCCTGGACACGTAGAGATCACCGATATGCGAAAGCCAGGCGTGCAGACCAGACCTGGCCTTCATCCCGCTGGCGAACATCTTGGCAGCCGTGATCCATTCGCTAGAGAGTTGCCTCAAAAGCAGCTCATCAAAACGCGACAGCAGCAACCCTTGGCCAGTTTGCCTAGGAAAGTGGCCAGCGTGGTAGCGCCCGAGGCTTGCGAGCAATGCGTGGAGCGTGCCACCGGAGGCGCAGAAACTGGACAGGGCAACAGGCGAGCGGCGACACCATAGCTTCCAGAGTGTAGCCGCGAGCGCCGTCTCGATGTCCGAGCATCGAATCGCGGACGGCTTCCGTCGCAGGGCTTCGGAGACATCGATGGTGGACTCTTCCGCCGGATCGAGCCCCTGCGGCGCTGATCCTGCCGCATCCGGCCGGAGAGTCATGGCGAACACTCGCCGGCCTCTCGCAGCGAGAGAAGCGCAGATTCGGCAGAAGCTCAACAGCCCGCCGAGGGTCGGCGGAAGCACCACGCAGAGGGGAACGCCGCCAGAACGAGCGAGCTCTTCGTCGAGCTCCGCAGACGGCTGTGCTCCCCAGTACCGAGCGCGCAGGACACGATGACGCTTCGGATCCGCGCTCGACGGACCGAGGAGCAGATCGTCTTCCTCAACCACGACCGGAGATACCACTTTCACGAGCTCGGAGCCAGCAACTCCTCCTATGGCAACATAGATCATATCCCGAATCGCCTTGGTCATCATCGAAAACCACACGAATAGCAGTTACACGCTGGCGGATATGGCTTGTCGACGAGGCAGGCAGCCAGACAAGTCCTGCATGGCGTGCGGCCATATTTGTCGCACCCAGGGTATCCGACGGTGCACTTGCCGCCAATGTCCTGGCAATCTGCGAAGAAATCGTAGCAGTCCTTGCTTGGCGAGCAGGACCCCGCCATCTCAAGCTGTACGCTCGCCACTTCCTCGCCTCCACCTCCATCTTCTTCGCCGTTGTTCGGGAAATCTCCCGCCCCTACGGATTCCGTGGGAATCTCATAATCCTCGCCTCCCGACACCACCGTGTCGCAGGTGTAGGACAGGTCGCACGCCGGCGCGAGCACCGCGACGACCCCGCCGCATAGCACGAGTGCGCCCACCTTCGCGTTCAACCCACCTTCCATGTCTTCCTCCCGGTCCGCATGAGCGCACCGAGATCTCCCAGCGGAGAGGCGGCGTCAACAGGTGACTTGGACTACCTTACGTCCATGCGGTCCTTGCACATGGGAGCCGGAGCGCGACCGCGACCGGCCGCGTGAGTGATCGAGGCGCGCAGCAGCGAGTTCGGCGGCATCTCGTCTACCCGCTGGCTCGCTACGTCCGCAGCGGATCGACCGGTGACTCTGGCCCGGGTTACAGGCAGCCCGCCGGGTTCAGCACGCCGTGTGACCTCCGTGTGCCCCGACGTCAGGGCACGAGACGCCACGAGAGGGCACGAGAGGGCACGGGAGGAATCGAGCCCTCGATGGCCTCTGACACCGCTCCGACGCGTCCGACGCGGCGTCTGCCGTATCTCTCGCGCATGCTGGTCATCGGTTCAGATCCGGGTTCGATTCCCGGCGCCTCCACTCAGAAGACACGGTGAGAGCCGTGTCTTCTTGCTTTTGTGTGACCTGCGTGTGACCTGACAAAGTTCGGCGGGGGTGGTTTGCCGCGCCGCCGGATGTGGGCGGGACCACCGGGAGCGGGCGCAGCGGGGGACGAGAGGGTACAAGGCTCCACGAGGCTCCACGACGGGCGAGCGGCTGACACCAGGCCGGCGGGGCCAAGCTCGGGTCCGAGTCTGCGACGCCCGGACCCCGCCAGTGGCCGATCCAGCGAACGCGACGGCGCGGATGTAGGTGCAGGTGAGCCCCCCCCCTGCCCGGCCGGCCGCCTCTGCCCTGGCTGCGGCCCCCTGCCTGCCGCAGGCAGAGCATGCCCCGTCTTGACACGGGACGGTATCTCCGCTCGCCTTACAGATCGAGGTGGCAATGGGGGTAGCTGGGACAGCGGCGAGGACCGGAGAGATACCTCGGAGCGCCTGTGCCAAGCAGAGCGTGTCCAACGTCCACCTCGCAAAGTACTCGGAGAGCGATGGCTAATATACGCCTTCCCGTAGCAGTTTGCTCAGTGGTTGGAGAGGTCTTGGTGGGGTCTCACGCAACTCTGGACGCTCTATTCCTAGCGGCCGGCGCGCCGGGCCCGCCGCCTGCTCTTTCTCACAGTGCGAAGTGGAAAACCTGGCTACTTCAGGCAGGGAATGACCCGAACGTCGATAGCCTAGCGGTATTAGGCAACGTCATTGAAGAATTCATGGACCTCGGCCCAGACGAGTCGACGACTGAATTCGAATCTTGGTCGAGAAAACGCCAGCGCCTCGTAAAAGTACTGGAGGAGCACGGCTTCCGGTACTATCGCGGAGGCCGAGTTCTGCCTGCTGGGGAGCTGGCTCCCCCCATCGTTTCGGAATCGGCAAACAAGAAAAACGATCCCGCGGAGCCCCGAAAACCAACGTCAGTCCATGAACTTATCCTAACTCTCGTTCGCGGCCTACCGAGAGCGATGCACCCGCTCACTCACCGACGCAAGGGCGCAGCCTCTCTCTCATTCCAATCCGAATACGATATTCAGGATCTCCTCCACGCCCTTCTTCGTCCCTGGGTCGCCGACATTCGACCAGAAGAGTTCACTCCGAGCTATGCAGGCTCAAGCACCCGCATGGATTTCCTGCTACCCGCCTACAAGCTCGTCCTTGAGCTAAAGCTAATTCGCGATCACACCCACGGCCGTAAAGTTGGAAATGAACTCATTATCGATATCGAGCACTATCGCCGCCACCCAGAGTGCGACACGCTTTGGTGCATAGTATATGACCCCAACAACTTTATTCCGAACCCCCAGGGCCTCGCAGGCGACCTCGAAGGCAAACGGTCGACAACGGATGGGGCTATAGAAGTTCGCGTTCTGATACTGGCTCCCTGAGCAGCCGAACCGCATGGCGAAGTTATCTGCCCGCGTACCCGCCACACGACCCAGACGTCAGCACCTGCTCCTGCGGAAGGCACACTACCGGAGGCAGCTCCTCTTGACACGGGACGGCATCTCCGCTGGCCTCGCGGAGGGGCACGGCGATGGGAGTAGCTGGACGGGCGGCGAGGACCAGAGAGGTACCTGCGAGCGCTTGCTCGAAGTGGCGCATGGCCGCGGTATCCTCCTGCGCCTTGCGCCTGTGGGAGATCTGCTCACGCGGACTTCTCGGCGGTTACCGGTTCGCAGCTAATATATCGGAGCCAAATCATGACCGACGATGCCATAACTATCCGATTCAATTCAGAGAAGTCACACAGCTTCCTGCGCTATATTTCACCGAAACCGCATCGGCGAGTCGTTCACGAACTTGCAGTCGCGCTAATGAACCAGTATTTTAACGCCAGCCTATCGCGACGCCAGTGGCTAAAACAGCCTCGTCAGCCAGCAGCATGGCACTTTGACAACCATTCACGCAAGTCAAAACCCATCGACATCAACATCATCGAAAGCCTCCTTGAGACAGGCACATTTGATTTCAATGCATTAGACATCTTTGATCCCCGCTGCAACTGGCTGGACTCTTCTATTCACATCAAAGCTAGAGTTCATCTTCCCGGAAGCGACGGCAAATCCGTAGTTTTCCGGATTCCAACGAATCTTGGTTCATCGTTCCCATATGTGCCACATCTAGATCGCGAAGGCCACGCACTTAACTCTCTACAGATCATGTCCCAGAAGCGCATTCTGGAGCTCCACTCGATTGTCGTCAGCGAGAGCCACAGCTATGATCAGCTCTCATGGTTCCAAAACCTAAGATCATACATATGCGAATGCGTATCGCTGATCGACATGACTCTCCATCAGATATACTACAAGGCGCGATACTCTCCGCTGCCCGGATGGACATTCAATAAAAACAAGCTTGGTCCACGGTTTGGTCGCCGACTGAGCGACAAAATTGCCTGGATCTACAAAATCACTTCGAAGCACCTAGGCGCCGAGGACGAGCTGAAGGAATTCTATATCCTTAAAGACCTGCGCAACCATCTGCAGCACTTCGACCCACCATGTATCTGCTACACACTCGAAGACGTTGCTCACTGGCTCAACGGCATACATTCGGTGGCTGCTCTGGCTTGGAAAATTCGAAAGTGCATCGGCTCTCCTCTATCAGTACCACTCATCGAGATGTTGCTAACACCAGTGGTTGAGTTTGTGCCAAGTGACACCAGTCTGCCACGGATACCACAACCTTCGAATGTCGGCTATGCGAGCACACGGCCTCGCGATGTAAACCAATAACAACAGTCCGGCCACCCACCGGTCAGAGCAGGTCCACGAGGGGCGCGCAACTCCTGACAGATCCCCTCATTTTATACGGCAAATTCGTCGATTCCCGCGCCGCTGGCCCACCGCTTCCACCGGGCACCAATGTGGGGCAATCGTTTACATGGACCCACGAAACTCAGGTGTTTCGGGTGAGCCGACGACGAACACGTGAGAATCTGCAGTCGCTGGCCGGAATAGTATCAGTATGAGGCAATCGGCGGGCGTCGACGCGTGCACGGAAGGCAAGGCGACGGGGAACTTGACGACGACGCGCTCGGAGGAGCGGTCGCATTCGATGAGGGCTCGCAGGCAACTCGAGCGCGTAGGGCTCAGCGCGAGTAGCATCGAGCGGTTCCTTCACACCGCTGTGAAAGTCGACCTGCACGTCAAGACCGTGCTGTCCTTGTCGCTGGCAACCCTGGGCGTTCTGCACTCCGTCTCCCTTTGCATTCACGTGATCGGGCGAGGGATGGCGTGGGCAAGAGACGGTAGCCCCAAGCACGCGACCAAACAAGTTGATCGCCTGTTGAGTAACAACAATGTGTCCCCATGGCTTCTGTTCGACGCTTGGGTTCGCTTCGTGGTGGGGCCGCGAGAGGAGATGCTGGTCGCTCTCGACTGGACGGAATTTGATGTCGATGACCACGCCACGCTGGCGTTGTACTTGATCACTCGTCACGGGCGAGCAACGCCGCTTATTTGGAAGACGGTCAAGAAGTCGTCGTTGGCTGGCAAGCGCAACGCCTATGAAGACGAGGTGATTGAGCGGCTGCACGAGATCCTTCCGAAAGCAACTCGAGTAACGCTCCTCGCGGACCGGGGCTTCGGCGACCAGGAGCGGTACGCACATCTCGCCAATCTGGGCTGGGACTACATCATTCGGTTCCGCGAGTGCATCATCGTCACCGATGCTTATGACACCGCGCGTCCTGCAGGCGAGTGGCTCGCATCTACCGGACGGGCAAAGATGCTGAAGAACGTCCGGGTCACGCAGGACAAGACGGCCATCGCGGCGGTCGTGCTCGTTCACGACAAGCGGATGAAGGAGCCCTGGTGCCTCGCAACCAGCCGTGCCGACCTGACGGCGAGCCAGGTGGTCAAGCTCTACGGCCGTCGCTTCTGCATCGAGGAGACGTTCCGCGACGTCAAGAACGTTCATTTTGGCATGGGTCTCTCCGCCACACATATTGGCGACACTGCCCGACGCGACCGACTCCTGCTTATAGCTGCCTTTGCGCACGTGCTCCTGACGCTCCTTGGGGAGGCAGGAGAACGGGCCGGCCTCGATCGACTCCTGAAGACCAATACCGTGAAACATCGAACCTTGTCGCTCTATAACCAGGGGTGCTACTGGTACACGGCCATTCCCAACATGCGGGAAGAGCGGCTTGTTCAACTCATGACAGCGTATGGCGAGGTGCTCCGTGAGCACGCCGTGACCCGTGAAATTCTTGGGACTATATGAGGGGATGCATCAGGCGCAACTCAACCTCTCCGTGGGGGGGGACGGCGCACGTTCCCGGTGGGCGACGCGAGCCAGCGGGTCTGTGGCGGAAACCTGCCCCCCTCCGACGCTACGCGACCGGCACGCTGGTACCGTCGATCCCGACGACCCCGCCGCCATCGCGGCCGCCGCTGTCGGTGAGCCCGTCGCTGTCCTCTTGCTGTCCGTCGCGCCCGGCTTCGTGCTGGAGCTCGTCTACGATGCCTGCGGCAGGCTTGACCCTCCACGTAGTACACCCACAGCGGAACGCCCCAGGAGCCGCTCGCCGGGCAGCACGGCCGGCCGGGCGCCATCCCCCTGCGGGAGCAGCACGCCCCTCTTGACACGGGACGATATCTCCGCTGGTCTCGCAGACTGGAGTAGCTATCGAAGTAGCTGGAGCGGCAACGAGGACCAGAGAGATGTCTCCGATCGCGCGCGTTGAGCTATACACAACCTGCTGATACGGCTAGAAGTACAAACGGCGGGAATGCAGAATGATATAACAATCGGTCCCAGGATTCGCTGATGGCAAAGAAACTTCAAATTTTCGTGTCCTCCACATATCAGGATCTGATCGCGGAGCGCCAGGCCGCGGTGGAGGCCATACTTACGGCTGGACACATTCCTGCAGGCATGGAGCTCTTTACTGCGGGAGACGAATCACAGCTCGAGACAATCTATCGCTGGATCGACGAATCAGACATATTCATGCTGATTCTTGGTGGTCGCTATGGATCAATCGAGAAAAACAGCGGCAAGAGTTACACACAACTCGAATACGAGCACTCTCTAAGTAGCGGCAAGGCGACTTTTGCAGTCGTAATGCACGACGATGCCCTGGCAGCGAAGGTGAAGAGGGACGGCGCCAATGTACTGGAACTCGAGAACCGAGATAAGTTTGATGCGTTCAAGAGCACCGTCCTGAGCAAAATGTGCATGTTTTTTCACGATCATAAGGACATTCAAATTGCCTTCCATCGAACACTGGCACGCCTACTGAGAGAAAGAAACTTTCCTGGATGGATAAGTGGAACCGAAATTGCTAATATAGAGTCCATTAGCGCAGAAGTTGCTAGACTCAGCAAGGAGAACAGCGATCTGCGATCCAGAGTCCAAACAGCAGAGAAACAGGCCGGCGAGACATCACGCTTCGGCGGACTCACGTTTGAACAACTTTGGACTACGCTTTCTTCTACCAACGTCGATATGCCCGAAGAAGTAAGCAGTGACCTGCGGCGCCTGGACTTACTTTCTTTATTTCATTACTATGGAAGCAGGCTCTCCGTAGGCGTCCGAAACAGTATCGACGCTAAACCCGTAGAATCATTTCTGTTTTATCGAGTGGCCGCAAATCTCGTCCATTTTGGACTAATGGAGGTCGAGAATGTTTCCGGGGCTCGACACCAACGCATTCGGACGACCAAAGCGGGCAATGACTTCCTGGCTCTTCTTGCTCATAAATTTGTCGATCTAAATAAGATGAAGGTCGGTGGCGAGCTTCAGAATTCAGCAATCGACGTTGCGGCAGAAGAATCAGCAAAGGTCCAAGCCGAGTTTATCCAGAACGATGCGCCGGGAAAGCCGACGCCCATGGGATAAGGCAAGAAGCGACCCCGACGTTCGTCCTAGCTTGGAGTGCAGCACAGCAGGCGATATTGCCGATGGGCGTCGTTGAGCGCCCTCGTCAGATCGTTCGATCGTTACGTGCACGCGCGCCGCCACCGTTTGAGCACAGCAGCGAGGCGATTCCGTCCAAGACGCATCCGAGAGCGCGGTCTCGATGGGCAGCCCGACGCTACGGGCGATCTCGCTCACCTGTTCGCGGTCGCTCGCCGACGAGGAGGCAGCTACCAGCGCCGTACGTAGGCGCGATCGAGCACGTCGAGCACCTTCAACGCGCCGAGCGCCTGCTGGAAGCGCTCCCAGTCGCGCGGCTTGCGCTGGCGCTTCGGGGCAGCGCGGACGCCGAGGTCGAGCACGGCGCGCCACAGCGCCTGCGGGTCCCACGGCCGCACCCCGGGGAGCCCGTCGAGCACGCCGGTCTCGTCGGCGATGCTGGACAGGTCCTCCTCGGCGAGGCGCAGCACGTGGGGAGCCCGGTCGGTGGGGCTCAGGCCGAGCGCCCGCGCCTCGATGGCCCGCAACGTCTCGCCAGGCGAGCGGTGCTCCGCCCTGGCGACGAGGGCGACGAGCTCCTCCAGCCGGTAGTCCCCACGCGACGGCAGCGGCACGGACTCCGAGCCGCGCGTGAGCCAGTGCGGGCTCCCGTCGAGCCAGCCGGTCGCCCGGAGGTAGGCGTGCACGTCCTCGCGGGACACCTCGCCCGTGATGGCCGGCCCGGGCAGCCGGAGGCGATGCCGCCGCTTCATGGCGCGGGCCTTCATCGGCGCCACCTCCTGAGCCGCAGGGCCAGCGCCTTGCGGGCGATGCGGAGCCGGGACGCTGCCGTGCTGGGGTTCATCCCGCGCCGCTTGGCGTACTGGACGAGCGATTCCGGGTCATCCAAGGCGAGCAGGATCTCGCGCTGCCACGCCTTCAGGTCGACCAGCACCTCCAGCATGTCGCGGGCCAGGACCTGCGCTTCGAGGCTCGGCCCCAGTATGTCGCGGCGTAACCCGAGCGGCTCCGGGTGGATGACGGCATGGCGCACGTACGCGCTCAGGACGTAGTGCGACGCGTTCCGCCAAGCGACGCCGCGGAGCCAGATGCGGAGCGCCACGCGCGGATCCAGGCTCGGATCCGGCCGGTACATGCCGCGCTGCACCGACCGCCAGGCGCCAAGGAGCACCTGCTGCGCCACGTCGGCGCGGTCGCGCCGCGGCACACCGCTCGCGATGAGCGTCGCGACGATGAGCCCGTGCTCGGCGATGATCGCCTCGATGCTCGGGAAGGCCGGGGGATGTTGCGCGGCGGGCGGGCGCTTGGCCCCCCTCCGCGGCTTGCTCACCCCGCCCTCCCGCGTTCAGCCGGGCCGGCGGGCGCCTTGGAGCAGTCTGGATCAGCGGGCGACCAGGGGCGAGCGATGGACGGATCGATTCCTTGGCCCCTCGTGGGACCTCGAGATACAAGGATCATTTGTCGGACCTCGTTTGCGCGGGGTTCGGCCACGCAGCCCGGGCGACGGCAATCGCCGCGGGCTGCACTTCATTTGGTGCCTTGTAACAGGCGTGTTCAGGGAGGCACAACTCACGCCAATCTGCTGCGCAGCTTTCTGCGAAGCAGTGGAGACGGCGAGTGCGTCAGTCCTCGTCAGGGAGCATGATGGTGATGACCGGTTCGCCGTCGTCGCCGGGCCCGCAGATGGCCTTGAGCTCCACGAGGGAAGGCCTGATGGACTCGGTGATCACGCGGAGCTGGAAACGGAGCTCGCTTGCCTCCATCGCTCGGAGGGCGAAGCACCGGAACATCCACAGAATGTCCCAGAGGCGCCCGTCCTCGCTGCCGGCTGCCCGGATCGCGGCCGGCGTCAGCTTCACGTAGCGCTCCCAGACGGAGCTCGTCACGGCGACGGGGATCCTCACGCCGAGCTCTCGTGCCATCTTGGAGACGTCGATGAGCACGCCGTCCTCGATGGCCTCCTTGCGGGTGTACGTGTGGATGACCTCCATCGTGATCTCGTCGTCGATCGCCGCCCGATGAGCCCGATCATCAGATTTTCCGTTGTTGCCCGCCATAGCTCCTCCCTTCAAGTAGCTTCTTGGCCCCACCGGCACCACACCAGGCCAAAGTCGATCACGCATCGAACACGGCGCGCGCCGTCCCTCGGCGGAACGCCCGATATCTCGTGCTGCACGATACGGATTGCCTGCCTCCCGTGCTCGTCGCGCTGCCCTCCGTCGAGCCCACAGATGAGCGCCGTCGTTTCGTCGGGGTAGCCTTGGGCTGTCACGTCGAGCGCCGTCCAGACGTGCTCGGGACCGCCGTACTCCGGACCACCACCCACGATCACCACATCGCCTTCATGCAGGGTCGGCAAACGCTCGCGGACATGAACGAGCGCCTGCGATGCCGCAGCGATCTCGACGAGATCCGCCACCGCTCGCCCGGTGCGGTAGGGCGCGCGCAGGATCGGGTGATGTACACCGAGGCGCCTCCACATCCCTCGAACGACGAGAGCGCAACCGGACATGGCGCCCATTTCCAGCGCCCGCTGGCGTCCCTCCCCCGCGGCGATCAGGTCCAGATAGCCGTCCTGGTTGCTCGTCACGCCGAGGCCGTCGAGGCTTCGCGCAAGCTCGATGCAACGGCGGCGCGCGGGAATCTCCTGGGAGCGACCTGCTGCGATACGCGCGCTCGTGAGTGCTTGACCGAATGCTGTTCGCATTAAAAACCTCCGACGCCGCTATCCCCGGGCCCGCGCTTTCCGCGGGACACCGAGGTTCAGCTGGCGCCGGAGGCCGTCAGATGCCGATCGCCTCGCGGATCTCGTCGGTCATCCAGGGAGCGCCGCGGAGGTACTCCACCGTCGCGCTCGACTTGTCGAAGCAGGCTTCGGGGAGCGCGCCCCTGCCCGCCTGCCCGCGGGCGACCTTCAGCACGATCGAGTGGAGCTTCGCGTCGTGACCCAGGGCGAACCGGCGCTTCGGGCCGAGCTCGGCGCCGCAGCCGCAGAGGCAGATGCCCGTCGCCGTGGTCATCGTCTCCTTGGCCCTCTTGGCCTTGGGCGCCTTCGCCGCCTTGGCCTTCTTCGCCTTCTTGCCGCCCTCGGCCTCGCTGCCCTCCGTGTGCCCCTCGGAGGCCGTCTCGTGGCTCTCGGCAGCCGTCTCCGGGGTCCCCTCGCCTGCCTGGGCCTCGCTGCCCTCGGCGGGCTCCTCGGGCGCCTTCTCGGTGTCGTTCGCGGCCTCGACGGCCGGCGCGATCTCGGGCTCCTGCGCGGCCGGCGTGACCTCAGACGGCTGGGAGAGCGGCGCGACTTCGGTGACGGCGCTCTGCGGGGCCTCCTCCTGCGCAACCTTCTTCCTCGCCTTGATCCGGTAGACATTGTTCGTCAGCGTCAGCACGCCGTTCTTGACCAGGTTGTTCGCGGCTCGCACGTCGAGCCCACGGCTCTTGAGCTGCACCATCTCGACGGCTCCGTGCTTGGCGACGAACTCATAAACAGCCTGCTGCGGCCCGGTGAGAATCATCTTGTCCATGTCGTCCTCCTGTCCTGAAACCTTCATGCGACGTGCCAGTGTCTCTGACGCCTTGAGCCCCGGGCCCGCGCGCTCCGCGGGACACCGGGGCTAGGTGGCGACAGAAGTCGTCAGAGGCCGATCGCCTTGCGGATCTCGGCGGTCATCCAGGGCGCGCCCCGGAGATACGCGACCGTTGCGCTCGTCGCGGGAAGCGTGCTCTTGGCAGCCTGCCCGCGGGCGACCTTCAGCACGCTCGAGTACAGCTTCGCGTCGTGCCCCTGCGCGAACCGCCGCTTCGCGGCGAGCTCGGCACCGCAGCCGCAGAGGCAGCCGCCCGTGGCCTCCGTGACCTCCTCCTTGGCCTCGGGAGCCTTCTTCTCGGCATCGCGATAGGACTTGCCGTCCCACGCCAGCAGGCCGCACGCGACGAGGCTGTTTGCAAACCGCACCTCAATGCCAACGCTCTTCAGGCGAGCCCGCGTGACAGCGCCGCTCTTCACCACGAAGTCGTAAGCCCGGCGCTCTTTCCTGCTCAGCATCTCCACGTCCATCGTCGTCCTCCTGCCCTAAAACTTTCACTCGACGTGCCAAGTCTTCATGAGCACCGTCGGCGGGCAGGCCACGTCACCGAAGCCGATTTCAAGGATCGATGATTATGACAACGGTGTCATGTATCGACACCAACCGTGTTTTCGAGAGACGCTTGCGAAGCCGCGGAGGCGCCTCCGGAAATATTATGACAGTCGTGTCATATATCTGGCAGACACGTCATATTGCGCGCCTCCGGAACGTATAGGCTCCCCTGCGCACACGGAGCTCGGCGCCGGACTCGGTGGCTCCGCCGGCCAGGTGAGCAAGGGCGCTCCGCAGCGCATCCGCCGCGTCCCTGTGACTCCCCTCGGGCGACGCCAGCTCCCGTCGCGCTCGCTCGACGGCGAGGAGAGCGCGCCTCTGCCGGGCCAGTGCAGCCACCCGCAGGACCGCTCTCGTCGCGTCCCCCTCGGGGTCGTGGTCGCGCAGCAGGCCGCGCAGGTAGCCGATCACCTCGCCGTGCACCAGCTCGTCGGCCACGACGCCGGTTCCCAGGGCAGCGGCGATCGCCCGATGCAGCGGCTCGCCGAAGTCCTCGGGCTGCAGGAGGGGATCGAGCTCGTTCGCCACGAGGCAGGCCACGAGCGCTTCCCTCTCCGCCTCCAGGTCTACAGGCGGCCTCGCGTCGAGCTCCCTCTGCCAGCGCGCGATCCGCTGGACGGCGAGCACGGCCCCGAAGGCGGCGAGGACGTCATCGACGGTCCGCTTGAGCTCCGCTACCGCCCACACGAGCTCCCCCCTCGTCAGCCTCACGACACCATGCGTTCCTTGATCATCGCCACCGGCGTGTCGAGCAGCGTCACGGCGTCACGCCGGATGTCCGGTGAAAGGTGACTGTAACGAAGCGTCATTTCCATGCTGCTGTGGCCGAGCAGCTCCTGGATCGCCTTGATGGCAACCCCCTTCATCGCGAGATGGCTGGCGAACGTGTGTCGGAGCACGTGCCAGCCGATCCGGCGCAGCCCCGCCCGATGGCACGCACGCCAGAGCGGACGCCTGCACTCGCCACGGGTGAGCATGTGCCCCCCGCGGCCCGGGAAGACGAGGCCTCCCGCGAACCTGGAGGGCAGCTCCTTGAGCACCGCGACGGTCTCCGGGGACAGCGGCAGCTCCCTCCCCTTCCCGCTCTTCGGCGTGCCCACGATGCCCCGCGCAACCGCCCGGCGCACGTTGAGCCGCCCGGTCACCAGATCCACGTCGTCCCAGCGGAGCGCGAGCAGCTCGCCGTGACGCAGCCCGGTCCGAAGGGCGAGCAGGAGCATGGGTCGCCACTCCTTCTCGGCCGCATCGAGGAGCCGCGCAGCCTCGTCGAACGTCAGGAAGTCGAACTCGGGCAGCGGGGTCGGGAGCCAGCGCATCGAGGGGACCGTCGCGAGCCGCCCCCACTCCTTCGCGACGGTGAAAACCCGGTGCAGGACCGTGAGCTGGTTATTGATCGTCTTCGGAGCTAGCCCCGCCGAGACCTGCTTCGCCTTGAACTTCTCGAACTGCTGCGGCCCGATGGCGTCGAGACGGAACTCGCCGAAGAAGGGGACCAGGTGCTTGTAGATGATCGTCTTCTTGGTCTCGACCTCCGAGGGCTTGTTGTTCGTGACCTGATGCATCCCCTCATATAGTCCCAAGAATTTCACGGGTCACGGCGTGCTCACGGAGCACCTCGCCATACGCTGTCATGAGTTGAACAAGCCGCTCTTCCCGCATGTTGGGAATGGCCGTGTACCAGTAGCACCCCTGGTTATAGAGCGACAAGGTTCGATGTTTCACGGTATTGGTCTTCAGGAGTCGATCGAGGCCGGCCCGTTCTCCTGCCTCCCCAAGGAGCGTCAGGAGCACGTGCGCAAAGGCAGCTATAAGCAGGAGTCGGTCGCGTCGGGCAGTGTCGCCAATATGTGTGGCGGAGAGACCCATGCCAAAATGAACGTTCTTGACGTCGCGGAACGTCTCCTCGATGCAGAAGCGACGGCCGTAGAGCTTGACCACCTGGCTCGCCGTCAGGTCGGCACGGCTGGTTGCGAGGCACCAGGGCTCCTTCATCCGCTTGTCGTGAACGAGCACGACCGCCGCGATGGCCGTCTTGTCCTGCGTGACCCGGACGTTCTTCAGCATCTTTGCCCGTCCGGTAGATGCGAGCCACTCGCCTGCAGGACGCGCGGTGTCATAAGCATCGGTGACGATGATGCACTCGCGGAACCGAATGATGTAGTCCCAGCCCAGATTGGCGAGATGTGCGTACCGCTCCTGGTCGCCGAAGCCCCGGTCCGCGAGGAGCGTTACTCGAGTTGCTTTCGGAAGGATCTCGTGCAGCCGCTCAATCACCTCGTCTTCATAGGCGTTGCGCTTGCCAGCCAACGACGACTTCTTGACCGTCTTCCAAATAAGCGGCGTTGCTCGCCCGTGACGAGTGATCAAGTACAACGCCAGCGTGGCGTGGTCATCGACATCAAATTCCGTCCAGTCGAGAGCGACCAGCATCTCCTCTCGCGGCCCCACCACGAAGCGAACCCAAGCGTCGAACAGAAGCCATGGGGACACATTGTTGTTACTCAACAGGCGATCAACTTGTTTGGTCGCGTGCTTGGGGCTACCGTCTCTTGCCCACGCCATCCCTCGCCCGATCACGTGAATGCAAAGGGAGACGGAGTGCAGAACGCCCAGGGTTGCCAGCGACAAGGACAGCACGGTCTTGACGTGCAGGTCGACTTTCACAGCGGTGTGAAGGAACCGCTCGATGCTACTCGCGCTGAGCCCTACGCGCTCGAGTTGCCTGCGAGCCCTCATCGAATGCGACCGCTCCTCCGAGCGCGTCGTCGTCAAGTTCCCCGTCGCCTTGCCTTCCGTGCACGCGTCGACGCCCGCCGATTGCCTCATACTGATACTATTCCGGCCAGCGACTGCAGATTCTCACGTGTTCGTCGTCGGCTCACCCGAAACACCTGAGTTTCGTGGGTCCATGTAAACGATTGCCCCACATTGGTGCCCGGTGGAAGCGGTGGGCCAGCGGCGCGGGAATCGACGAATTTGCCGTATAAAATGAGGGGATCTGTCAGGTTCGTGACCGCGTAGGTCTCCACGAACTCCTTGGCGAACTCCTCGAACTTCGGGACGGTCACGCCGAGCTTCAGCGACACCTCGAGCCGGTTGCGCTCCTGCCGCTCCAGGGCGAGCGCCTCCGACTTGCTCACATTGCCTACCGTCTTCCGGATGCGGTTGCGCCTCCCGTTCCGCCAGATGACGATATCGATGACCCACGAGCATTTACGCCGACGTACTGTCATTCCGCATCACCTCTTCTGCCTCTGCTTCTTGTCTGCGGCGGCCCATTCCAACACAGCAGGACGGTAGATGCGAAGTATGCGCTTGAGTCTCTTGACACCAGGGATCACACCGTCCCGTATGAGCCCATACACGGTCTTCCTGCTGATGCGCAGATACGCCGCGAGCTCGTCAGGGGTGAAGAAGTCCTCGTCGGCGGTGGCTTCCGCCTCCGTGTTCGCCGGGGCACCCATGGTCAGAAGGGAATGTCGTCGGTGGAACCGAGGCCAGGTGAGCCCGACGGCTGGTAGTCGTCGCGCCCCTGCCCGCCGCCGCTCCTCTTGTCGAGCAACACGAGATTGGTGGCGACCACCTCCGTCTTGTAACGCTTGTTACCCTCGCGATCGTCGTAGCTCGACGTCTGGAGCCGTCCCTCCACGAGGATCTGCGAGCCCTTCCGAAGGATCGAGGCGAGCGCCTCGCCGCGCCGACCCCAGAGGGTAACCAAGTGCCAATCGGTCCGTTCCTTCTTCTCGCCCTCCCTGTCGAAGTAGGGCTCGGTCGTCGCCATGCGCAGGTTCAGCACGGCTTGCCCGGACTGCGTGTGCCGGAGGTCCGGATCGGCTCCGAGGTTCCCCGCAAGAATGACCCTGTTGATTCCGTACGCCATCGTCGCCTCCTACTTGCCCGCGCCGAAGTTCACCTCGTCTTCGCTCATGTCGTCCCCCCTCACTCCGCGGCATCGATCACGGGCGCGTCCTCCAGTGCAACCGCCAGCATCCCCTGAGCGCGCGAGACGAGCGCCGAGAGCTTGTTGCCCGTCGCCGTCTCCAGCTCCGCCTCGATCGCCGCTCGGTCCTCGGGGGCGAGCTGCGGGAGAACCTCGTTCAGCTCCGCCCGGAGCTTCGTATCGGGCGCGGCGACGCCAGCCGCCCAGGCCTTCGCGAGGTCCTCCCACGCCGCCGGCAGGGACGGCGGGAGCCGCAGGCGCGTCTTCGCGTAGTAGCTGGCGCTCTCTCGGGTGTGGAGGATGCGCCCCTTGTACCGGCCGATCGCGCGCGAGGTCTTGCTGCCCTTCTGCACCTCAACGGCCCAGTCCAGGAAGAACACGTGGTCAGCCCACGTACGCCACATCTGCCGGGCCTCAACGCCGGTCGTTCCAGTCCCCTTGAGCTGGATGTCCCAGCGGCGGTAGATCTCCCCCGACGTGGTGGACGCGTCCACGGTCTCGGCCGAATGCGCGACGATCCAGATGTGAACGCCAGTGCGGCGGATCGCGTCGAGCTTCTCCTGGACCTCGAACCAGAACGGCTCGGCGGCAGACCACACCTTCTTGAAGTCCTTGGCCTCCATGTGGCGAACCTTCTCTGCGCCGCACGCGGCTTCGTGGACGAGCCGCTCGATGCCGGACAGGGAGTCGAGCGCGAGGTGCGGGAATTGCCTCCTCCCCTCCGAGTCGACGGTGTTGAGCTCCGCGAAGACGTCGAGCGCCCGGTGGAGCTCGCCGATCGTGCGCGGGGTCTCCTTGAAGTGTGCCGGCTCATGATCGGGCGACACGCCCTTGAGGCCTTCCTCGATCGGCACGATGAACACCCCGGGGATCGTGGAGACGAGGTGCGTCTTCCCGACGCCACTGCGGCCGGTGAGGATGAGCCTGTGCTTGCTCCGGTCCGGGGCTCGGGTGACCGAGGCCGCGGAGAAGCGCGACGGCGGCCGAGGCTTTGAGACCTGAGCAGGAGGCGGGGAAGGCGGCGCCTTCGCGGGCGGCAGGCTCCTCGCCGGGGGCTGCTGCGCCTTGCCATCACTCGCGGGCCTCCCCTCGCCGGACATGGGCCCGATGCGGGAGACTGAGAACAGCTCGAACTTCTCCAGCGCCTCCCAGATCGGCGCGTCGGTGCGGAGGGTGACGAGCTTGAGCGCGTGGTCCAGCACGCCGACGTTGGTGATCAGCGATTCGCGGATCCCATCGGGCCGGACCTTCCAGCTCCCGTCGTTGTTCTTCTCGTCGAGCGCCTTGAGCAGCCCGGCCGCTGACCCGAACTCTCCGAGCAGCCGCTTCGCGTGCTCCGGGCCGATCTTGGGGACCCCCTTGATATTGTCCGCGGTGTCGCCGACCAGGGCGAGGTAGTCCCGCATCTGCTCGGGATCGACGCCGAACTTGACCCGCACGTTCCCGGGCCGCACGACGACGCCGTTCTGGATGTGCAGGAGCGACACCCGGTCGCTGAGCAGGGAAAGCAAGTCCTTGTCCTGCCCGGCGATGATCACCTCGATCGGGGGATCTTGCTCGCCGGCCCAGGCCGCAGCCGTCGCGATGAGGTCGTCCCCCTCGAAGCCGGCTGCCTCCAGCACCTGGAAGCCCATCGATTTCAGCTCGCCAATAACCCGCACAAGCTGGGCGGATCCAACCTCGTCCTTTGGGGGCCGCTTCGCCTTGTATTCGGGGTCGAGCTCATAGCGGAACGAACGTCCGGCGTCGCAGCAGATGGCGACGTGCGAGTACTTGCTCGCGAGCTGCCGAACCTTCCCGATCACGAGCTCGAAGGGCGCATCGATCGCCTGGTGCTTCGAGCTGAACCAGCTGTGCCAAAACAGAGCGGATAGATCCACGAGGAGAAACGCGGCCGACATCCTGACCTCCGACCGGCCAGGTAATCACGCTCGGCCAGTGCTGTCAACTGTGGCACCACATGGTGTCAGGACATGGCAGGATTCTGACGTCTCCATCGATTGACAAATTGCCCGAGGCAGGTTTGTATCCGACACTGGAATGCCTCGCGCGCACGTGCCGTGGGGAGCTCGTGCGCCGCGGGGTCGCGCATGGGCGCACATATGAAGAAACGAGCCTGGGGGAGGCATTCGCTCCACCGGGCCCCATCCACACGGACGGTGTGCGGTGACCAAAGGGAAGCAACCTAAGCGCAATTTTCCAGAAAGGATCGTCGCGGGCTCAGGGGAATGCCATCTACTCGCCGATCTGAAGGAAGCGACGACCGCGCAGCTCCTCGCCTTCGGCCTCACCGGGAGGTCCGGACCGATGAGCTTTGCAGATGCTCTCGATGCTGCTGCGCTCGAAATGGAGCCGCTCTACGAGGCTCTCGAAGCCAAGGGGGAACGCTGGGCGGCCGGAAGCTTGCATCTGATCCAGAGCCGTGTGCGCATCCTGGCCGAGCTGGCTCGGAGGCCAGACGTCATCCCGGACGACGTTTGCCGGTGAGTTTCACCTTGGACAGAGCGGCGTCGATCTGGTCGAGCACTTCGGCCCACTCGGGCGGCTCCAGATCGGCTGCTTCCGGGCTCTTGGCGAACGCGCGCGCCGCGGCGATGGTCGGGGCAGGCCACCTCCCCCGATGGTACGCGATCGCTGCTTCCAGAGGGTGTGACAACGGGGTGGGACCAGCTGGTGCCAGGTCGCCTCCCTCGATCGAGCCCCGCCCGGTCGCCAGCCACTCGAAGCTGACCTCCAGGGCATCGGCGATCCGGCGCATCATGTCCGGGGACAGCTTGGCCCGCTCGCCCTTGAGGATCCGGCTGACGTAGCCGCGCGAGAGCTGCGCCGCCCCCTCCAGGCCGTGCTGCGACATCTGGCGCTTCTCCAGCATGATTGCGATCCGCTCGGCGAGGCTCCCCGGGGCAGGCACTGGAAGCGCTAAGTGCTGGGCATCCCTGCTCATTTCGGTGTCTCCGGGCCGGATTTTAGCCTGCCAGGTGTCACCCGCGCAAGTACCAGCGCAAAACTGCGACGAGACCGCGATGCCTCCAGCCGCATGGGTGGTGTCAGGTTGACACCAATTGACATCACCAAGTGACAGTGATATCCTGTGGGGCATGCATCAGCTTACCAAGATCCAGCTCGGTAAACGTTTTTCGGAGGGGTCCAGGAAGCTCTGGCTCTTGATGCTGAAGCGGAAGTGGACGCAGCGAGATCTCGCCCGTGCATTGGGGAAGGACCACAGCGTCATCTGCCGCTGGCTTCACGGGAGCAGGACTCCGGACAGAAACTCGGTCGCCCTCATCTATCAGGTGCTCGGCATCGGGCCGACCCTGTGGCGCAAGGCGCCGCGCAAGCCCTTCAGCCCGCCGGATGCTCGGGGGCTCGTATGATGGACGCGCTCACAGCGGCAAAGCGGGCGCTCGCCTGCCCGGGGGCGCTCCTCATCGTCGATGTCGACGGCACGCTCGCCGACGACGTGGTGCGCCGGCATCTGCGGCCGGTACCGGAGCCACACTGCCTGGGAGCCGTGCCCCCTGAGCAGATCGAGCGGTACATGGCACCGGAGCTCGTGGCGCTGGACCGATGCGTGACGGGCTCGAGGCTGTTCCTCCTGTCGCTCATCCTCGGAGCCGGGCGCGCCCGTCCCAACGTCACGGTCATCACGGCACGCTGGGACACCTTGCGCGACATCACGGCCGCGTGGCTGGAGCTGCACTTCGCGTTCCTACGGCCGCAAGGCCTGCTGATGCGGCCGCGCGGCGACGTCCGCCCGTCCATCGAGGTGAAGCTCGAACTCGCCCTGCGGTGCGGCAAGGGCGGCGTCTGGCTCGACGACGACCCGGAGATGCTCGCCGTCGCCGAGCGGCACGGCTTCGTCCCCCTGAAGGCGCCCGAGGTCTACGGACGCGTGGAGGTGCCCGGATGATCGGCGGAAAGGTCAACGTCCTGCTCGACGCCCAGTGGGGAAGCAGCGGCAAAGGCAAATTTTCACCATGGCTCGCTGAGCGGTACGGGGTGACGTTCGCATCGTCGTCCAATGGACCGAACGCCGGTCATTGTGTCGAACGCGACGGCGTGCGTCGGGTGCTGAAGTGCCTTCCAGCAGCGTGCGTCGTGCCCTCCGTCAAGACGGTGCTCCTCACCGGAGCCAGCGTCTTCGACATCCGGCAGTTCAAGGCCGAGGCTTGCTGGACCAACGCGGGGATCGTCGTCCACGAACGAGCCGTCGTCCTCCAGGAGCGACACCGCGAACAGGAACGGGCCAGCGCGGGCCTGACGGTGATCGCCTCGACGCAGCAGGGCTCGGCCGCCGCGGCGGTTGAGAAGCTGATGCGCAACCCGGAGGTCGTCGCCGCGGCGCACAGGGACGCGTTCTGGCCGGATCGCGTCGCCAGCTCGTTCGAGTGCCGAGACATCCTGCTGGACAGGCTCGAAACGGGCGAGGCGACGCTGCACGAGGTCTCCCAGGGCTACGCGCTGTCGATCGATCACGGCTCGCACTTTCCCCAGTGCACGAGTCGCAACTGCACCACGGCACGCGCGCTCGACGACCTCGGCATTAGCCCTCGGCTGCTCGGTGACGTCTACCTCAACGTGCGCCCCTACCCCATCCGGGTTGGTCACATCGTGCGCGACGGCCACGTGCTCGGTCACTCGGGCGGGTTCTACCCCGACTGCGAGGAGACCGACTGGGAGACCGTCGGACGGCTCGCCGGCATGCCCGACGAGGAGATCCGGAAGCTCTACCAGGCCGAGCTCACGACGGTCACCAGGCGGCTCCGTCGCGTGTGCACGTTCAGCTGCATGGGCTTCGTTGATGCCGTTCGGGCGAACGGCGCCACGAAGATCATCCTGAACTTCGCCCAATACCTCGACTGGAGCGTGAGCGGCGCTCGCGGCGAGGTGCCCGTCGATGATCTGCCCGCACGGGTCCGTGACTTCGTGCGGCTGCTCGAATTCCTCTCCGGCTGCCCGGTCGTCGCGATCGGCACCGGCGCTGACCACAACGACGTTCTCATCCCCAGGAGGCCGTGATGGATCAGGTTCGTCAAGAGCTGTTCGATAACTTTGGCCGGGTGACGGAGGCCGCTCGGCACCTCTTCGAGCGGAAGAGCGCATCTTATGGCTACCGCAACATCGCGGAGAGCGGCGAGGAAGGCGTGCTGCTCCGCATGAAGGACAAGTTCGCCAGGATCAGCAACAAGGATATCCCGGGCGAGAGCGTCGACGACACCCTGATCGACCTCATGAACTACGCCGCGATCTTGCTGCTCCTGCGCTCCGGCAAGTGGCCCGGCTACCAGGCCGGGACGGCGCACCGCGACCTCGGGCGGTCCCTCCAGGTCCTCGACAGCGGCGCGGCGGGGATCTCCGCCCCCGCGCTCGAGGGCGACGTCGGCTACGACCTCCGGGCGGCGCGCGACGTGACCGTGCCCGCGGGGCTGGCCGGGCCGACGTACATCCCGACCGGCGTGCGCGTGAAGGCGCCGGAGGGGACCTGGCTTCGGATCGTCGGGCGCTCCAGCACCACCCGGCTCGGGCTGCTGACCGCCGAGGGGGTCATCGACAACGCCTACACCGGCGAGCTCCTCGTCGCCTGTTTCAACCTCTCCGGGCGCGACATCACCGTCCGGGCGGGCGACCGGCTGGCCCAGCTCATCTGCTGCCCGATCATCACGCCAAAGATGACCATCGTCGAGCAGCTCCCCGTCACGGCGCGGGGGACGAAGGGGTTCGGATCGACCGGCGAGGCCGTCAGCAGCTCGGCGGCGCCGGCCGTCGCTGCGGTCGGGGCATGAGCCGGGTGGAGGTCCTGACGGAGCTGCGCCGGCTCCTGGAGGGGCTGCCGGAGCCGTGGCCCGAGGTGGTCCTCTACGTCGTCCGGCGCATCGCGTCCGGCCAGCCTGGCGTGCGACGGGAGGGCATCTCGACGGCCGCGGAGTGCGCGGCCCATGCATGCGACGTCGCGATCGAGCGGATCGCCGGGTTCCTCCAGCACGGTCCTGACGCCGTGGTGAGCCCGACCGGCATCTCGGCGCCGCGGCGATAAACAGCGCCGCGCGAGCGGCCACAGAGAGTGCCAAACGCGCGCGCTTGGCGGCGCATAGGTCGCCTTGCGCGCAATTTCTGGAGAGACACGACCTTGAGCCGATGGAGTGCCGTAGCTCGACTCGGGCCCTACACGGTTGCTGCGCTCATCTGGAGAGCCAAGAAGCGTTGCACCTGGTGCGGCCAGGAGGTCGCCAAGGGTAGATATGCGATTGACCACGTGGTTCCTCGCGCGTTGGGAGGAACCGACGTCTGCAGGAACCTCGTCCTCGCGTGCAGCGAGTGCAACGTCGCACGGAGCGCCGCGCCCGGCATTTCGCCGCCCTTGCTCGCCCGCATCAAGGCGGCCGGCCGCACCGAGGCCGAGTGCTGGGACGAGGTGAGGCGGCAGCTGGAGATCCCGGTCGGGCGCGGCACGTGGGCCAACACCTGCTCGCGACCCCTGGCAAAGCAGTGGTTCGGCGATGCCATCACCCAGGACCTCGCGCACGCGCGCTCGTACAAGGCGCGTGTCGCGCAAGAACTCAAGAGGGTTCCGTTCTGATGCGCACGGAAGGCCAACTCCGGCTCCTGAAGCTGACGAGGAAATACACACAGGCTCGCGTCGCGCGCAAGTGCGGCGTGAGCCAGGCCGTCATCAGCCTGTGGATCTCGGGCAAGCGGAAGCCGGACTACGAGAACCGCAAGACCATCTTCGAGCAGTACGAGATCGCGATGGACGCCTGGGACCGCGCCGCGGAGCAGGGAGCATGAGCGGCGGCATCGTCCTGGTCATCGACACGCGCGAGCAGCGGCCCTGGTCCTTCTCGGACGAGGTGACCACCGTGCGGGCGACCCTTTCCGCGGGCGACTACTCGGTCCAAGGCCTCGAGGACCGCATCCGGCTCGAGCGCAAGGAGCTCGGCGACTTCGTGAACTGCTGCACACGGGAGCGCGACCGCTTCGTCCGCGAGCTCGACAAGCTCCGCGCGTACGAGCTGCGGGCGATCGTCGTCGAGGCCTCCCTGCTCGATGTTGCGGCGCACCGGTACCGCTCGCGAGCACTGCCCAAGGCGATCGTCGCGTCCGCCGTCGCGTTCCACGTCGACTACGGCGTGCCCACGATCTGGGCAGGCGATCACGCCAAGGCCGCGCGCGTCGCCGAGATGATCCTGTGCCGGTTCGCCAGGAAGGCGGCCGAGAAGGGCACCGAGCAGGCATGAGCTCCGGGGAAGCGAAGTATCTCGCGGAGGAACGCGCTGCGATCCAGAGCGAGCAGGAGCACGGCCGGCGCGGGAACCTGCGCGTCGCCCCGCCGAGCGAGGATCCGCGTCCGCTCATCCGGCTCGGCCCGGAGCTCCACGAGCTGGCCGATCGCGGCATCCAGGCGCTCCGCACGGATGAGGACCTCTACCAGCGCGACGGCTCTCTCGTGCACGTCACCCAGGCAGACGCGGAGGCCTCCTCGAAGTTCTCGGGCTCGCCGCAGATCAGACGACTCGCCCTCGCTACCCTCCGCGAGCGGCTCACGCGCGCCGCACGCTGGGAGCGCTTCGACAAGCGGGCCGATGACTGGGTGCGGACGATCCCCACCGACCCGGTGGTCCACGCGATCCTGAACCGGGGAGAGTGGGACGGCATCAGGCACATCGTCGGCATCATCGAGACGCCCGCCTTGCGCCCCGACGGCTCCGTCCTCACCTCCCCGGGCTACGACCAGGAGACGGGCTACCTCTACCTGCCCAACGCGGACTTCCCGCAGGTGCCCGAGTCGCCGACCCAGGACGATGCGAGGCGCGCGCTCGCCGAGCTCGCCGAGTGCTTCTGCGACTTCCCCTACAAGTCCGAGGAGCACCGGTACACGGCGATCGCGGCGATCCTCACGCTCATCGCCAGGCCAGCGATCCGGGGGGCGGTCCCGGCCTTCCTGTTCGACGCCTCCACGAGGGGCAGCGGCAAGACCCTCCAGAGCGACGTCGTGTCCCTCATCGCGACCGGTCGGACCACGGCGAAGATGAATTACCCGGCCGACGACGCCGAGCTGGAGAAGGTCCTCGGAGCCTACGCCCTGCGCGGGACCGCGCTCGTGAACTTCGACAACATCACCCGACAGTTCGGGGGCGGGCCGCTCGATCGCTGCCTGACGGCCGAGGACACCGTGGAGCTCCGCATCCTCGGCAAGAGCGAGATCCCGACGCTGCGCTGGCGGTCCGTGATCGTGGCGACCGGGAACAACATCACGTTGACGGGCGACACCGCGCGCCGGGTGCTCATCTCCAGGCTCGAGAGCGACCTCGAGAACCCGGAGGACCGGGCCGAGTTCAAACACCCCGACCTCCTGGGGTGGGTCCGCACCGAGCGGACGCGCCTCGTCGCCGCGGCGCTGACACTTCTCCGCGCCTTCTTCATCGCCGGCTGCCCGCAGGGCCACGTCAAGCCCTGGGGCTCCTTCGGCCCCTGGGCGCAGTTCGTGCCGGCCGCCATCCTCTTCGCGGGCGGAGCCGACCCGATGCTCACGAGGCCCACCGTTGAGGGCGAGGAGGACCCGGAGAAACAGGCGCTCGCCGTCATCCTCCACCACTTGCCGCGGCTCGACAGCACTGGCGCAGGCATCACCGCGAAAACCGCGATCGCGGCCCTCTACTCCACCGAGCGCCTGCGCGGTCAGCACGTCCCCCCGGACGGCTTCGACGATCTGCGCGAGGCCATCGAGGTCCTGGTGCCGACCAGGCCGGGGACAGCACCTGATCCGACACGCCTCGGGAACAAGCTCGCGAAACTACGTGCACGTGTAGTTGGCGGGCGCAAATTGGTCGCGGTGGCAGGCGGTAAGGGGGTGAAGCGCTGGAGGATAGCCGAGTCAGTAGACAACAAATAAACTCATCGCGTCTACTCGCCCGACGCCCTTCTAACCCCCTTCAGTTGAGACACCAGGTAGCCGATAGCGTGCACCATCACCCAAAACACGGTAGTCACGATCTTCAGATATACAGGCCAGCGAGCTGGTGAACGCTGCAACTGAAGCGAAATTTCCTCGACCGCATCACCGATTTCCTCATCCACCAACCGCTTCGGCAAGAACAGAGCAACGAAGCGAAACGCACATTCAACCCGCAGCATCGAGCGTTCAGCAACTTCAGCATGACCAGTCGGCAGCACCTGCAGCCATGAATGCTCCTGACGTATCAGGCCCCTGGCGTATTCAGATTCTAGACGAGATGCCTTCTCACGAAGCTCGGGATGCACAATTCCTCTCCGACGAGCCTCCTGATCGATAGCATTCAATACCATCACACGAGCCTGCACACTGGCCATGCTCTCAGTCGCACGAAGCAGTTGCTTCGCAGCATCTATTCGGTGAGCATCGGCCGACCTCATAGCTTCAGCCAACAAGAACACGGCCCCGAAATATGCGTCATCTCCCTCGGAATGTTTGTGGCGTCCACAGTTCCTGCAAACCTCGTCCCCGTCGAAATTACACTCATCCGATGACATAGGCTTACACGACCTCCGCAAACAGACCCAAGGCGACTTCACGGTGCTCCATGGCGACCTTCGCCCCTAGAGCGTTGAGCTTGTAATACCTCCGCGGTCGGCCGCCGCGCTCTGGAGTGGGGTCCGCCTCATAACTTTCTACGAGTCCCTCGCGTTCCAGCTCGCGCAACGCTGGGTAAACACTGCCCTGTCCGAGGCTTAGCTTGCCCTTGGTTTGCGCCTTCACGCGCTCGATGAGGTCGAGCCCGTAGCCTGGCCCTGAGATGAGGGCCTGAAGAAGGGCCGCCTTCGCGGTCACCGGTGCGTCCATGATCCGCAGCCTAACCTCAAACCTTGAGGGTGCAACCACAAAGTTTGAGGATCGCGATCGGTTCGAGGGCGGATCTCGATCCGGTCTTAGACCCGATAGGTTGGGCAGGTTGGGCAGGTTGGGCGTCTCCAGCCCTAGGCCGGCGAAATGGCAGACATTTTCCCGCGCGCGCCCGCGTATGCACGCACACGCAACAAAGAACGTGCCAGGCGACGGTGACATCTTACGGGACTGGGCCCGGAAGTGCCCCACCTGCCCCACCTGCCCCACCCAGCCCTCTCTCGGCCGGGAGTGCATCGCTCTGGGGCTCGGGCTCCCGGAGCTACCTCCAATGGCCATCACCCACCACGAGTTCCAGGACGGTACCGCTCCGTGCCAGGACGGCCCTATTTCAGGCAGACCTGCCGCTGTCCCTGCCTGCATGCCTGCGGCAGGCTGCCTCTCCCAGGGTCAACGGCCTCCACGCCAGTTCGCCGGCAAGGAGAATGCGTTTCCAACAGTGCGGGGAAAGTTGAGGTACCGGGGTCTCGCTTTCGCGACTCGGCACACCCGTTGCGTCGTAAGGCTATTACACCTGTTATAACGAGGCGTGCTTTTCTTCGGGTGTGGCCGATTCTTCGCAGCACAGCGGCGCGTGCGTCGTCTGCAAGCACAAGAAGCTTGCGGCGGTGGATGCTGCTCTCGCGGCTGGCGAGGACGTCATCAAGATCGCGCAGCGGTTCGGCATCACGAAGGTGGCGCTGCGTCGACACGATGCCCATCGCACCAAGGAGGCACCGTCATGCTCGGATAGCCCTGCTCTGGCGGGAGCTCCGTCTTCAGGCCAGGAGAAGGCCTCCAATGTAGTCTTCCTTCCCCGCCCGACCACGGGGCCGAACACCTGCCCGATCTGCGTTCACGCCAAGCGGGCCGCCATCGAGGCCTCCGTCGCCGCAGGCGACACGTGGAAGACCATCGGGCGCCATCACCTCGTGGACGCCACTGCCGTGCGCCTCCACGCCGAGGGCTGCCTCAAGGGGGCGCTCCGGCGCACGGGGGGCTCCGAGGACGACCTCAAGGCCGTCGCGAACGCGCGGGCCCGCTGCCTGTCGCTCGTCGAGAAGGTCGAGCTCCTGGTGCGCGAGGCCGTGGAGGATGAGGAGGCGAGCTGGCGCGATCGGGCATCGCTCATCGTGGCCGCGAAGGGGGCCCTCGAACTCCTGGGGAGGTTCACCGGCGAGATCGGGCCGGCGTCCGAGCTCATCATCGTCGACTCGCCGAAGTGGAAGCGGATCGAGGCCGCCATCTCCAAGGCGCTGGCCCCCTTCCCTGACGCCGCCGCTGCCGTGGCGAAGGCGCTGGCCGAGCTGGAGGCCGCATGACGGAGCCGATCGCCGATCGCGTGGCGAAGCGCGGGCGCCGCCCTCGCGCGACCATGGCCGGTGCGCTCTCCGCCGCCATCCTCGCCGCCTCTGCGGCCGAGGGGCGCATCCACTGGCCGTCGGCCCGGTACCGCGAGAACCCGGTGGCCTTCTTCCGGGAGGTGCTCGGCATCGAGCCGTGGAGCCGGCAGATCGAGGTCATCGAGGCCGTACGCGACCACAAGCGCGTATCGGTCCGCTCGGGTCACAAGGTCTCGAAGTCGAACACCGACGCGGGCGTCGCGCTCTGGTTCTACGCCTCCTTCGACGATGCGCGCGTTGTCATGTCGTCGGTCACCGACCGGCAGGTCAACCAGATCCTCTGGTACGAGCTCCGCCGGATGTACGCGCGGGCGAAGCATCCGCTCGACGGCGAGATCCACGAGCTCGCGCGGTCGGGGCTCAAGTCCAAGGACTTCCGCGAGATCACGGGCTTCACGGCCAAGGAGGCTGAAGCCGTCGCCGGGGTGAGCGGCAAGAACCTGCTCTACATCCTCGACGAGGCGAGCGGCATCCCTGAGGTCATCTTCGAGGCCATCGAGGGAAACCGGGCCGGTGGCGCTCGCGTGCTGCTCACCGGCAACCCGACGCGCTGCGAGGGCGAGTTCTTCCGGTCGCACACGGACAAGAAGGAGTTCTACAAGACCATCCACATCTCCAGCGAGGAGACGCCCAACGTCATCGAGGGGCGGGAGGTCATCCCGGGGCTCGCGACGCGGGAGTGGATCGAGGAGAAGCGCCTGGAGTGGGGCGAGGACTCGGCCATCTACCAGGTGCGCGTCCGCGGCAACTTCGCCCGACAGGATGCCTGCACGGTCATCCCGCTCTACATGGTCGATGAGGCCGAAGAGCGCTGGTACGACACGCCGGCCGAGGGGCGGCTGCATGTCGGTGTCGACGTCGCGCGCTTCGGTGACGACGACGCCGTGGCGATCCCGCGCCGGGGCTTCAAGGCGATCGAGGTCGCAGCCTGGAACGGGCTCAGCGAGGAGAAGCTCGCGTTCGAGGTGATGCAGGTCGTGCGGCGGCATCGGCATCCGCGCGAGCCGAAGGCGGCCGTCAAGGTAGACGCCTGCGGCGGCATCGGCATCCGGGTTGTCCACCACCTCCTCACCTACTCCGAGGAGATCGAGGTCATCCCCGTCAACGTCGCGGAGAAGGCGCGGCTCCCGAACGAGTTCCCCCTGCTGCGTGACCAGCTCTGGTTCGCACTGCGTAACTGGCTCAAGGCGGGCGGCGCGATCCCCGAGGACAGCAAGCTCGCGGCGGAGCTCACCGCGCCGAAGTTCGAGTTCGACATGCTCCAGCGCAGGAAGGTCGAATCCAAGGACCACCTGCGCAAGCGGCTGAAGCGCTCGCCCGATCGGGCCGACGCGCTCGCCCTCTGCGTCTGGGAGCCGGCCATCTTCCAGCCGGATTACCCCGACGACGATGCCGGTGGCGACGAGGCCGACGTGGAGGCCGCGCGGCTCGATCCGTACGGGGGCAGCCTCGACCCGTACGCGGGAGGCATCGGCGTATGAGGGGCCGCATCCGCCGCGCCATGGCCGCTGCGTTCGCCGAGCTCGCGACGCCGGCCACCTCGCCGATCGCGTCGGCGCGCCCTGCGGCACGGAGCCTGGAGGCGCATCGCCGCCGTCGCAGGGGCAAGCGGATCACGCCGCTCCCGGTCAACGTCACCCGCTGGTATCAGCGCGACGTCGAGGACGCGCAGCACCAGGCCAGCCAGGGGGACCTCGCGCGGGCTGGCCAGCTCTACCGGGCGCTCCGTCGCGACGGCGTGGTCCAGGGCCTCCTCGGGACGCGCACGGGCGGCTTGGTCCGGCTCCCGAAGCGGTTCGCTGGCGATCCCGAAGCCGTGGCCTTTTTCGAGGGAGCCGAGGGTCGCGAGGGCGCCTTCAACGCCATCTTCCCCGCCTCCGAGCTGGCGATGCTCGACGCCGACGGGGTGGTGCTCGGGGTCGGGGTCGGCGAGTTCGTCGACGTCGAGGGGTCGCCCTACCCTGTCTTCTGTCGCCTCGATCCCGAGTACCTCATCTACCGGGCCCACGAGGACCGCTGGTACTACCGCTCCCTCGAAGGCCTCCTGCCCATCACGCCAGGCGATGGCCGCTGGGTCCTCTACACGCCCGGCGGTCGCCAGGAGCCGTGGAACAACGGGCTGCTCTGGGCGCTGGCGCGCGCGTACATCTCGAAGGAGCACGCCTTCTTCCTGCGGGAAAACTGGAACTCCAAGCTCGCGAATCCCGCGAGGGTTGCCGTGGCGCCGCAAGGCGCATCGCAGGAGCAGAAGGAGAGCTGGTTCCAGAAGGTCATGGCATGGGGCGTCAATACCGTCTTCGGCCTCACGCCGGGGTACGACGCCAAGCTGCTCGAAAGCAACGGCCGTGGTTACGAGAGCTTCCGGCAGACGATCGAGGACAGCAACCAGGAGTTCATGATCTCGATCGCCGGCCAGATCGTCACTGTGACCGGCGGTGCGGGGTTCGCAAACGCCAACATCCACGCGACGATTCGCGCCGACCTCATCCAGGGCGACGCCGAGGCGCTCGCCGCCACGTTGAACACCCAGGCGCTCCCGGTCGTGCTGCCCGAGGGGCGCCTCCCGCGCGGCGTGCGGGCGACAGTCGCCTGGGACACGCGGCCCCCCGCCAACCTCAAGGCTGAGGCCGAGAGCCTCAGCGCGGCAGCCAAGGCGATGGACGATTGCACCGCGGCGCTGCAACGGCATGGCCTCCAGGTGGACGCGCGCTCGCTCGCCGCCCGGTTCGCCATTCCGGTCGCTGGCGACATGGACGGGGACGCGAAGCCCGACGTCAAGACGCCGCAGCTCGCGCGTACTCCCGTGCTGCCGCTTCCCGCTGCTTCGACTGAGCCAGAGCAGGAGTTGCCCTATGCAGCATGAGTTGGCGCGCCTCGTCGCCCACTGGGTGGAGCGCCTGCGGATGCGGGACTGGGACATCCAGCTCAAGGTCGTCGACGATCTCAGGACGCCGGACGGCTTCGAGGCCTACGGGCTGTGCGATCCGTTCCCCGACGCTCAGCGCGCGCGAATCTACATCCGCGCTCCGCGCACGCCCGAGGACAAGGCGCGTGTGGCGGAGACCGTGGTCCACGAGCTGCTTCACGCGAAGCTCTCGCCGCTCGTCGGAGCGAATCGAGAGCCGGCGTCGATTGCGGCCGAAGAACAGTTTGTCTGGTCCCTGGCTCCGCTCCTTGCCGAGCTCCGCGGGACCGCGGATAGCGAAACGTTGGTTCGGGCGATGGTCCGAGCCATGAGGCGCCCGCTCCGAGCGGGCGGGAGGTCGAGGCGAATGGATCCGAATGATCTTGCGACCCTTGCGACCGAGGGTGGCGCGTTCACCGCGCGTGAAGACGTGCCCGAGGACGTGAAGGGCTGGATCACCAAGGCGATCGCGGCGATGGCCGGCGGTTCCGCGACGCCGGAAGAGACGCCGCCGGCCGCGCAGCAGGACGAGGACAAGCCCATGCCCACCATGCAGGACGACGAGGAGAAGCCGCCGGTCTACCAGCGCGGGACCAGCAGGGCCGCGCGTGCGACGCAGCCTTCACAGCCGACGCAGCCGCCGCAGGCTGGCGATCTCGTCCCGGTCATTGAGCGAACCGTGCGCGCCGCTGTGGCGCCGCTCGCCGGAGATCTCGACTCCGTGAAGCGCGACCAACTCCTGGAACGCGCGGGCGGCATCCTGACCGACGAGCAGCTCCGGTGGGCGCGCAGCCAGCCGTTCACCGTGGTCAAGGGCCTGCTCGACGCGACGGCGAGCGGGCAGCAGCAGCCGGCGCAGCAGCAGCGCGCAGCGCGGGCGTCCGCACCGACGCGCGGCGGGCGCGGCGGCGGGCTCGCGCCGGGCGCTCGCGATCCGGAGGTCGACCGCAAGATGGGCATCAATCGGGGCCCCGTGGGGCCGGAGCGCACGCCCGACGGCGGGATGCAGATCAACCCCACCACGCCGGGCCAGCTGCGCGCCGCGCTCCGCGCCGGCTTCGAGCGGCTCAACGGGAGGGGCTGACCTATGGCCTCGGTCCGCAAGTTCCGACCCCAGACGGCGGGGCAGGTCGAGCGCGTCAGCCGCACCAGCGTCGAGCTCGCGGCCAACGTCGCCGTCCGCAAGGGCCGACCGGCGGTCATCGACGGCGGCTACTACCGCGAGCCGGCCGCGGGTGTGGCAACCCTTTCGACCGCTCGAGGCCGGTGGACGCAGGACGTGAGCAACACCGGTGGGGCCGCGGGTGCGAAGCGCGCTGAAATCGACTTCTACCACGAGTTCCAGGTCGTCTGGCTCGTCAACGACACCGAGGGCACCCCGGTGCAGAAGGCCGACCGAGGAGAGCCCTGCTACTGGGCCGGCCCGCTCACCGTGACTAGCACGGCGACTGGCAACAGCGCGGCGGGCGAAATCTTCGATCTCACCGACGACGGCCGATTCGTCGCGGTGAAGCTGGAGGCGTGACATGTCGGTCCAGATCACTCCGAGCTTCATCCTCCAGTTCGAGGACAACCTTCAGTACCTCTTCGAGGACACCTGGGCCTCGGTCCTGCAGGAGCTCATCTGGGACCGTTTCATGCGCCAGATGCCGAGCAGCGGCCGCACCGAGTACTACTCGTGGATGCTGAACGCGGCCGGCATCCAGCCGCTCGGCAACGGCGGCCGCTTCCCCCTCGAGGACCTCTTCGAGGTGAGCCACAAGATCGAGAACGAGGAGTTCGGGACCGCGCTCGAGCTCGAACGCAACTCGATCGAGGACGTCGACGGCAAGGGCATCCAGCGCGGCGCCCAGTGGGCGCAGCAGATCGCCGGAGAGGAAGCCTACTTCCCGCAGGACGGTCTGTTCCGGCTCATCGAGGAAGGCGAGGACCAGCCGGCCTATGACGGTGTGAACTTCTTCCACGTGGAGCACCCCGTCAACCCGGTGCTCGGTCCCGCCGCTGGCACGTACGCGAACGTCCTCACGAACGCGCCGCTCACGCCGAGCACCTTCGCCAGGGCGATCGCCTACATCAAGACGATCCGGGGGCCGAACAACAAGCCGCGGAAGCTCATTCCGCGAACCCTCGTCGTCAGCCCGTACCAGGAGCTGACCGCGAAGGAGATCCTCGTCGCCCAAACGCTCGGTCGCGACGGTCCCACCGAGTTCGGCGCGCAGGACAACGTGCTGCGTACGTACGGCTTCAACCCGCCGGTCGCCGCCCATGAGCTCACCGTCGATGGCCACTGGTACATCGGCTGCGAGGTCATCGGCTATGCGCTCCCGGCCTTCATCTACCAAGTGCGCCGGCCCTTCAAGCTGAACAGCTTCTCGCACCTCGACCAGGCGGAGCTCGACGTGATGAAGAAGTTCCGCTGGACCTTCGATGGCCGCAACCAGGTTGAGTACGGCCATCCCTTCTTGTTCTTCAAGTTCAAGCCGACGGGCCCTGGCCTGTCGCTGGATGACTTCGAGACGATCGTGAGCTGATCGCTTCCTACCTGCTCGTTGCTGTACCCCACCCCGACCGGCTCAGCCGGCGGGGATTTGGGGTTAGAGGGGTCCGATGAGCTGCTACGTCACCATCGCTGACGTCCGCGATCTCGGCACGCTGCCGGAGGAGGACATCACGCAGCTTGAGGTCCAGTACCCCGGGATCACCCTGCGTATCGCCACGAAGATCTCGGGGCAGTTCGACGCTCGGCTCATCAAGAGGTACGCCGCGCCGTTCCAGGAGCCGTACCCCGACCCGCTTGTCGACAACGTGGCGCGCGTCGTGGCCTACCGGCTGACGCTGAAGCGAGGGTTCAACCCGTCCTCGGAGCAGGATCAGCTCATCAAGGAGGAGAAGGACGAGGCGCTCGCGTGGCTGAAGGAGGCCGCGGACAGCGAGAAGGGGCTCGTCGAGCTGCCCCGCAGGCAGACGACGCCGGGCGGCGGGAGCGCGATCGACAAGGGCGGCCCCTTCGGCTACTCGGAAGCGAACCCGTACCTCTGGACCGACGCTCAGGCGAGGGAGCCGCGGTATGGCGAATAGTGGCGACTTCGCCGCCCTGGAGCGGATGATCGCGAGCTGTCGCGAGCTGGCCCGGCTACCGGAGCTCGCCGCGCCGATCGCCGCGCGCAACGTCGAGGCCGAGCTGCGCGCGTCGGCCTCAGCAGGACGGGCGCCGGACGGCACCGCGTGGGCGCCGCGCAAGAGCGACGGGGGGAAGCCGCTCGCGAACGCCGCCAATGCCCTCTCCGTCAAGGCGATCGGCACCGTGGTGCTCATTGTCCTCACCGGACATCACGTGTTCCACCACTTCGGCGCGGGCGGGAAACCGAAGCGCCAGATCATCCCGCAGGGCTCGATACCACCGAAGCTCGGCAACGCCATCCGGCTCGGCTTCGTCCCGCCGTTCCGCGATGCCGTGAAGAAGGGGAGGAAATCATGAGCCTCACTTCGCTCTACCGCCACGTGCAAGCTCATCTCCAGGCGGCCGGCGTCACGGCGAATGTCGTGTTCGGCAACCGTGAGGTCGCAAAGCAGATTAACCAGGGGGCAGGCCGGGCCAACCGCGTGGTCTTCGCGCCGGGTGACGACGGCGGCTCACTCGGCGGCTACGGCCCCCCGGCGAAACCGGGCAGGAACCCGCGTCCGCTCTGGGACTGGCTGCTCATCGCGCGCGTGTACGTCTGGACCTTCGACGCGAGCGCGCCGCAGGACGAGGCGGTCCAGTGGGATGCCGTGGTCGAGCTCCACGATCGGGTCGTCGAGGCGATCCACAGCTTCACGGCGGGGTTCTACAGGCTCAGCGCGCCGCGGCGCCTCGGTCCCGTGGAGAAGCGGTTCGGTGAGGAGCTCGTGTTCCTGCTCGAGTACGCGCAGCCGGTCTGTGCGCTTCCCCGGCCGAGGCGAGAGGCTCCTATCACGGCTCAGGGTCAGACGTTCTTGGTCACGCCAACCGGCGGAGAACAGGGGTGTTGAGTGTCGACTCCCAGCATTGACATCGAGATCCTCGACAACCAGCTCGGCATCCGAGCGCCGGCCGATGCCGTGCTTGCGATCGTCGCCACGGCGGCGGGTGGCCCGCTGTACACGCCCACGTCGACCACGCGAACCAAGGACCTGGTGGATACGTTCATCGAGGGGCCGCTCGTCGAGGCAGGCGCCTACGCGATCGAGCGCTTCGGACTGACCGTGCTCCCGGTCCGCACGGATGCGAGCGTGGCTGGCGCCTTCGGGCCGCTCACGGCCGACCTCCAGGGCACCAGCGTCGCCACGATCGACAACACGACCGAGCCGACGGACGAGCTCGAGATCGCGATCAGGTTCCTCACCGGGGGCACCGTCGGCACGGACGGGATCACCTACCAATACTCGCTCGACGGGGGGCGCACGTTCTCGACCACGCGTGCGCTCGGCACGGCAAACAACATCGTCCTGCCCGAGGCGGGCAACGTGCGGGTCGACCTCGCCGCCGGATCGATCGGCGCTCGCGGCCAGCTCTCCTTTCCGACCACGGCGCCCTGCTGGAACGCGGCCGAGCTCACCGAAGCGATCACGGCGCTGCGCCACACGCGGGCCCGCTGGACGGCGCTGGAGGTCTACGGCGACCTCGACTCGATGGCGCTCTCCGCGCTCGATGCTGGCCTCGAGGCAATGCACACGGCCGGGCGCAACCGGCGCGCCATCGCCCACGCCAGGAAGCCGAACGCCGCGGAGACGCCTGCGGCCTACCTCGCCGCCCTCTCCGCGGTCTTCGGCGAGTCGTCCTCCCGTCGCGTGGCCGTGTGCGCCGGCTACGCGAAAATCGACTCGTCCGTGTCGCGGCGCCGCTACCGTAGGCCGCCGTCGCTCGCCGTCGCTCCCCTCGCCGCTTCCGTGACCGAGGAGATCGACCTCGCGGAGCTCGCCTACGGGCCGCTTCCTGGCGTGTTCATCCGGGATCCGAATGGCAACCCGGACGAGCACGACGAGACCGTATATCCGGGCCTCGACGATGCGCGGTTCCTCACGCTCCGGTCCTGGGAGAACCGGGCCGGCGTCTGGGTGAACAACCCCCGGCTCCTCGCTCCGGTCGGCTCGGACTTCCTGTACCTCCAGTACGGGCGCGTCATCGACCTCGCCTGCGACATCGTGCGCACCGAGCTCGAGCCCATCCTCAGCCGCGGCGTCGAGGTGCGCCGGGACGGCAGCGGACGAATCGATCCCGAAGTCGCGACCTCGATCGAAGGGCAGCTCAACGCGCGGCTCGGCGACGCCATCGTGGCCAAGCGCAAGGGAACCTCGGTCGCGTTCACACTCTCGCGCACGGACGACGTGCTCCGTACGGGCTTCATCAGGTGGCAGGTTCGGGTGCTCCCTCTCGCGTACATCAAAAAGATGCGGGGGACAGTGGCTCTGGTCGCATCGGCGAGCGCGACGGCAAACGTCAGGGGATGAGATATGGCCATCGGCAAAGACATCTTCAGGCGGAATGGCTACGAGGTCGGCTGGTTCTCCGCCTTGGCCAAGGTCGACAACGACGAGTTCTACGGGTTCACCGGGATCGACTACGAGGAGCGCCTCGAGCGGGCGTTCGCGTGGGGCATGGATCGAGCGGGCGTTCCGCGCGGCGTGACGCGGGGCAAGTACAGCGTCGAGGGCAGCAGCATCAAGGCCTACAAGGCCAGCGCCCTGGCGCTCATCGAAGCACTCGCCCGCAAGAGCCCCGACGGCAAGAGCTACGGGTCCGTCTCCTTCCACTTCACACTGCAATACGAGGAAGAGGACATATCCATCACGGAAGAACTCTTCGGCTGCCGGATCAGCGGGCGCAAGGCGAGCCTCTCGAACGGCGCTGACCCGCTCGTCGACGAGATCCCGATCACCGTCATGTACGCGAAGCTTTCAACGCCCAACATTCAGGGCATGACGCTGTTCGACAACCGGCAAGGGAGGTACTGAGCATGAGCGATGGTGCTGAGCTGCAGGCGCAGTATGGGGGACACACGGCGGAACAGACCGCGGAGGCTCCGGCCAAGGACCCTGCGATCGTCGCACTGGAGAAGGAGCTCGAGGCAGAGCGCGAAGCCCTCGCCGCTGCCGAGATAAAGCGCGAGCGCGACCGGCGGGCTGCTGTGCTCAAGGAGCAGATCGAGGAAACCCGGCGCCGTCGTAGGGATGAGGAGGCGCTCGCCGAGGCCGAGGCAAAGTACGGTCCTCTTGGCAAAAAGATCGAAGCCTTACAAACGATCGACAGGATGGTGATCGTGAAGGCGCCCGAAGGCATCAAGGCTCGCAAGTGGATGGACGAGCACGGCGAGCGGCCCACGGTGCAGGCCTGCCGGCAACTCGCACGGTTGTGCGTTATCCATCCGCCGTTGCCTGAGTACGACCAGATGATCGAGGAGCGCCCTGCTATCGTCATCGCAACGGCCAATGCCGCCCTGAAGCTTGCCGGGCTCGGCGGGAAGGAGCTCGGGGGAAAATAGCGACCCTCGCGGACAGGGCGAGGGGCGATGACGGGCTATCGGCGGAGCTCCTGAGGTCGCTATTCCAGGAGCGCAGCAGGAACGAGGCGGAGTTCGTGCGCGGCGCGGCAGGGGCGGTCGTGCTGCTTCGTGAATTCCGCCGTATCGAGGCGGAGCTGAAGGCCACACGCGAGACGATCGCGCGGGCACTGGGCGGGTGAGACATGGTGGCGGCGGATCAAGAAGCCAGGTTTGCGGTCGATCTGAGTGTCACGGGCGCCGACAAGGCGAAGGACCTCGGGCAGGCGCTCGCGAATCTGCGCGACAAGATCAAGGCCGACCAGGCTGCGATCAACGAGCTTCAGGCCGCCATGCGGCGCCTTCAGGGGGGCAGCGCCGTCAACGTCGCGGTGATGAAGCAGCTCCGCGACCAGCTCGCCGCGAAGCGCGCCTCCCTCGCCGCCGCGCAGGAATCCTACGTCCGGCTTGGTGGCACGTTCGGCGATCTGCGCAACGCCGCGCGAGCTACCGGGTCCGGGCTCGACGATCTGCTCGGTGTGGCCCAGGGGGCTGGAGGCCCAGTCGGCGGCCTTGCGGGCCGGGTGTCGCAGCTCCGTGGCCTCCTGGGCAGCGCGGGCGCAGCAGGCGCCGCCGTCGTCCTCGCCGCCGCGCTCGTCGCGCTCGTCGCGGGGTCCGTCGTCGCCACGGCCGCCCTCGCCGCCTTCGCGCTTCAGGCGGCCGGCGCAGCCAGGGAGGCGCAGAGCCTGTTCGATGCGGTGAGCGCGGGCACGGGCGCAGACCAGCGGCTCGGCATCCAGGTGGAGCTACTCGCCGGTCGCATCGCGCTCGCTCGTTCGCAGCTCAACGACATGGCCCTGGCGCTCGGGCGCACCAGGCTCCAGGGGCGCTCACTCGAGGCTGCCTTCTCTGCCGTCGCGACCGCAACGGCGGTCATGGGCCAGGCGGCCGGCGGAGTGCTCCAGGGCATCGCCACCGAAGCGGCGCGCACGAGGGTGTTCGTGCTCAATGCCTTCTCGCTTGACGGGACGGGCCTGAAGGTCGCCGACGTCGGAAAGGCGCTCGCAAAGCGCATGGGCGTCAGCTTCCAGACGGCCATGGCCGCGATCCACAACGGCCGCGTGCGCGTCGAGGAAGGCCTCAAGGCGCTCGACGATGCCGTACAGGCCAAGTTCGGGCGCATCGCGAAGGCGCAGCTCCTCGGCTTCGGAATGCAGCTCCAGCGCGCACGGGAGAGCATCGGCGCGCTGTTCAAGGACGTGAAGATCGAGCCGTTCCTGCGCGGGCTGCAGAGCGTGCTCCGGCTGCTCGACCAGAACACCGTGACGGGCCGGAACCTGAAGTTCATCGCCGAAACGCTCCTGAACCCGCTGTTCGAGGCGGTCGGGCGCGTAGCGCCCTATGTGCAGGGATTCTTCAAGGGCATGGTGATTGCGGCACTCGTCGTCATTCTCATGCTCGTTCGCGTCAAGCGCGCACTCGAAGGCGCTTTCGGCAGCGACTCGAAGACCAAGATCGATGGGCTCAAGGTGGGCGTCTACGCCGGCATCGCCGCGGTCGCCGTGTTGGTCGCGACGCTCGGCACGCTCGCCGCGCTTATCGCGCTGTCGTTCGTTCCGCTCGGTACCCTGCTCCTCGGTGTGGCTGCCGGCGTGCTGCTGCTCTTGACCCCGATCGTCCTTGTCGCCGCGGCAGCCTATGGCCTCTACGTCGCGTTCGATGCCGCGTACAAGGCGATCGCCGGACTCGACTTCGGAGCACTCGGCGCGCGCCTCGTCGATGGCCTCGTGACAGGGATCCGCTCCGGCATCTCGCGCGTCGTGTCCGTCGTCAAGGAGCTCGGTACAAGCGCAACGGCAGCACTGTCGAGCATCTGGAAGATCGCCTCGCCGTCGAAGGTCGGGTTCGAGAAGGGCGCGTTCTACGGGCAGGGCATCGAGCTCGGCGTGGAGAGCCGCACAGCCGGCGTCGAGGTGGCGTCCCAGGGGCTCGCCGAGGCCGCAACGGGCGCGAAGGCCTCCGGGACGGGGCGTGCCGCGGGTGCGACGCAGCGGAGCGGCGGCAACACGTACAACGTCAACATCTACGGTGTGAAGGACGCGGACGAGCTGACCGGTCGCGCGCTCCTGGCACGCCTCGTCGCCGAGCTGGAGGGCGCGGCGGTCACGAGCGGCATTCCCCTCGAACCGGAGCCGACGTGATCAACCCGCTCCGAGAGCCCGACCCGTGGAACGTCGTCGTCCTGGCCTCCAGGCGCACGCCTGGCCTTGCCGAGGTGGTCGGCGCGGGCTCGCCGCGGGACTGGGACGAGCGCAAGGGGTACGGCATCTCGGGTGCCTTCCTGGTCTACACGGGCGATGGCCTCGCGACGTTCTCGGTGCGGGTCTACCTCTGGGAAGACGAGCACTTCGAGGAGTGGGAGAGCTTCAAGCTTATCGTCGACAAGCCGCCGCGCGGCGTCAGGCCGAAGGCGCTCGACATCTACCACCCTGCGCTGGATGACCTGAATATCCGCTCGGTCGTCGTCGAGGACCGTTCCCAGCTTCAGCCGCACGACGAAACCGGGATGTGGTTCTCGGAGATCAAGTTCAAGCAATTCCGAGCCCCTGTGCCCATGCTGTCGAAGCCCGAGGGCAGCACCGCGAAGCTCAACGAGCCCACTGCCGAGGACAACTACGACCGCGTGCAGCAGGCGCTCATCGAGCAGATCAAGAACCCGACCGATGACTTCTCCATCATCGATGCCCTGGGGAGTCTGTGATGCTCTTCGCCTCCATCAACGGCCATCGGGTGCTCACGGCGAGCGTTCACGTGCCCTTCGCCGGGCTGTGGTACGCAGACGTGGAGCTGGACGAGGCACACGAGCTCAGTGGCGCCGCCGTCGTGAAGCTCGGCCCCCTGGAGCTCCGCGGTATCGTGCTCGAGTTATTCTCGGGGACCTTCCAGCTCGGCGCGCGGGCTCGTGTCGTCGCAGGCACAGGTGGATGGTCGCGTCGCTGCAAGACGAGGCACTTCCACAACGACGCCGGGGTGACGCTTCGAAGCGTGCTGACCGCCACGGCGGCGGACGTGGGCGAGAGCTTCGACACCTCGGGGATCGAGGGGCGCCTCGCCGTCGACTTCGTGCGCGAAGCCGCGCCGGCCTCCCGCGTGCTGCGGCAGCTGCTCGGCGCGACGCCGTGGTGGGTCGGCTACGACGGCGTGACCCGGGCCGGGCAGCGGTCCCAGGTGGAGGCGAGCGACAAGGCCTATGAGCTGCTCAGCTTCGACCCGCGAGCCAAGGTGGCGGAGCTCGCCGTCGACGATCCAGGCGCCGTGGGGATCGGCTCCGTGCTCCGGGCACGGCTCGACCGTTCCCTCGTGGTTCGACAGCTCGACGTGGAGATGAGCAAGGGGGCGCTGCGCGTCAGCGCGTGGGGACAGGAGCTCGCGGCGTGATGCTACCGGAGCTCGATGCAGATCGGGCGGGTGAGCTCGGAGAGCGCCCGAAGCCGGCACTGGATCGTGTGCAGCGTGCCTGCCGCGAAGCGGTCCTCGCGCGCATTCAGCATCTCATAAAGAAGCTCAAGATCGCCGACGGCAGCCTCGATGGCGTCTCCCACTGCAAGCCTGTCGGGGCCGCATCCGAGCGCGAGCGAAACAATGCTCGCCATCTTGGACTCGGTGAGGCGGATCTGCGCGCTTACGCCTGTGCCGGTCGTCTCGTTCCTCGATCTGACTTTCCTGTCCATAGAACAAACCTCTCTGCAAGAGGTGCAAGGAGGGGAGCGCGACGCGTCGGCACCCACGCCGCGCTCCCCTCGCCTGCAACACCACGAAATCACGGGTCAAATGCCGGTGTCAACCTGTCGACGAATGCAGCATGTGCGTCGAACCACGCGCGGCGGACCGACGCGTCGAATCCTCCTGCATATGTATTTGCGGGGAGGGCGACGATCTTCTCAGGCGAATGGACGGCGGTACCTCCACGGCCCTCATTTTCATCGCACCTTGTAGGCAATTACCCACAGAGGCAGCCGGCTAGCGGGCCCCCCTCGATGGGAGGTGCGCCATGAGCGACGACCGGCTCTTACGCGTGCTGCGGGCGATCGTGCGGGAAATGTTCCCTCGGTACGATTTCCTGGGAAAGTACCGGTACCGAGTGCTCGCCATGGCTGGCGACCGGGTGGACCTCCAGGCCGTGCGGAAGGGTGCAGGGCTGCCGGATATCCTCCCCGTGCCCATCGCGGCTGGCATGGCCGGTCTGTCGGCGGAGCTGACGCCCGGCGCGATCGTGTTGGTCGAGTTCATCGAGGGCGATCCACAGCTTCCGATCGTCACAGCCTTCTCGCGGGACGGCGGCACCACCTTCTTGCCGGTCTCCCTGATTCTCGATGCGACGGATGCGGTGCGGATCGGCGAGCAGGCGAGCGCCGTCGAGCTCGGCGCGGCTACTGCGGTCGTGGTCCGGGACGGGGACCTCGTGAACATCGCCGGAGTCCAGCCGGGCCCCGGGGTGGTCGCGGTGCAGCTGAGCCTCGCTCCGCCTCCCGCGCAGGTGCTCTCGAAGGTGCGCGCATGAGCCTGCTCGAAGACGTGCTCGCCAGCGCGACCGCGGATGCCGAGATGACGGCCGCTGTCCCCGACCCCCACGGCTTCGGGGTCGATTTCGACTGCGCTGATGATCTGACCGAGCTCCTGGAGCTCGCGTCCGGGCCCAAGGCGCTCGCCCAAGCCGTCTACCGAAGGCTCACCACACCTCGCGCTGCGCTCCTCGATGCGCCCGACTACGGCTACGACCTCCGCGAGCTGCTCTGCAGGGGCATGACTTCGGCGGACCTCGCCGCCATCCCGGGGATCATCCGCTCCGAGGTCACGAAGGACGAGCGGATCTTCGACGTGACTACGCGCGTCTCCCAGCCAGCCGCCGACACGCTGGAGCTATCCGATCCACTGCACCACAGCCGAGGGGCCATTCGCCCTGGTCCTCAGCGTCACCGCCGAGACGGTCGCTCTCTTGGAGGTCCGGTCGTGATCTTGTTGCTGCCGATCGACCAGCTGACGAAGCCGCTGACGCGAAAGCAGGTGAGGGAGTCGATCTACCGGCTGCTCGCCGCGATGAAGCTCCCGGTCACCGCATGGCAGGACGGCGGGGTAGCCAAAGCGATCATCTCCGTTGTCTCGGCCATCTTCGCCGGATTCACCGAGGTCATCGCCCTCGCCATCCGCGCGAACTTCCTCGACACCGCCGAGGGGATCTGGCTGACGCTCCTCGCCTACTACGTTTACGGCGTCCAGCGCATCGAGGCGACGTTCGCATCGGGCGAGGTGCAGCTCGTCAACACGGGCGGCGGGATCTTCGAGTTCGAGCCGGGCGAGTTCATCTGCAGGCACGCGGTCTCCGGCCAGCAGTACACGAACGTCGCGTTCTTCAGGCTCGAGGCCGGGCAGACTCTCAACGTCGCGATCCGGGCCCTCGAGGCCGGCTCGCGCAGCTCAGCGACACCGGGCCAGATCACCGTGCTCGTGACGACCATGCGCGGCGTCACATGCTCGAACCCCGCGCCGGTCGTCGGGCGCGACGGGGAGACCGATCCCGAGCTCCGGGAGCGCTGCCGTGACTCGCTCGGGGCGCTCAGCCCCAACGGGCCGGAGGCCGCCTACTCCTACTGGGCGAAGAGCGCGCGCCGGGCAGACGGCCAGCCCGTGAACGTCAACCGCGTGTGGGTGAGCAAGGCGAGCTCCGTCGGGCATGTGACGGTCTACGTCGCCAGCCCAAGCGGCGCGGTACCTGGCACGATCGACGACGACTCCACGGACCTTGGCGCGGTCGACAAGGCGATCCGCACGAAGGTCGTACCGCTCGGCGTGACGTGCACGGTCGCGAGTGCCGTCCCGCATCCGCTCCCGATCACGTGCGAGGTGTGGATCTCCAAGGAAGCGAACCTGAACGAGGCGCAGATCATTCTCGATGTCGGGCAGCGAATCAACTCGTACTATTCGTCATCTCCCATCGGTGGGCACACACTCTCACCTGGGACCACGGGCTTCATATTCAAGAACGCGATCATAGGGCAAATTGAAGCCGTATACCCTTCTATCATCAAGGCAGACGTGAGCACCCCCGCAGGAGACGTCGAGCTTCTTGAAAATGAGGTAGCGCTCGGGAGCGTCAACTCAGTAACGGTGCATCAGGCATGACGGCACCGCTATATACACGTGCCATCGGCGTGCGACCCGTCGTGCTGAACGATGCGGCAGAGGACACCCGGCTCGCAGTACCCGGCTCCTCCCGGAAACGCACTACACACAGTGACGGTTGTTGGGGACGTGAACCACATGATGTAGTAAGAGTGCGTTTCTCCATCGCAGTCGATAAAGATCCCCTCCGGCGTCTCGCACTGCACGGGAATGTACGGCACGCAGGCGCGGTCCTGGCACAGACCCGCCGAGCACGCCGTCCCCGTCGGGACCGGCGCATGGATCGGGCCGGTCGCTGTGCACGCATCGACGGTGCACTCGTTGCCATCGTCTGGAACGTCGGCCGGTGCAGACATGACCAGCTCGCCGCCGGAACCGTCGCATTGCAGCTCGCGACAGTCGCCGGGGGTCTGCTCGGCGAGGGGGCCCGCCGGTGCGAACTCCCGGCCGCACACGCCGGCCTCGCAGGTTCGCCACGCGCACGCGCCATCCAGCCCCGGGCAGTCCGCGGGCATTGTGCATTCCGGCTCGGCGCCGCCGCTTCCGCCGCTCCCGCCCCCTCCCATGCCTCCGGAGCCGGCCTCTCCTGCCCCTCCGTCGCCCGAGGACGAGCTCGACGGGGTGGCCGAGCTATATCCCCCGCCTCCCTGCCCTCCGCAGCCGTCGCAGGGCCCGTAGCCGCTCCCGTCGAGCAGGCAGGTCTGGATGCCGTTCGGCGCTCCCCCCGGGCAGTCGCAGGCGATCTGGTGGCCAGGCTCGCAGACCTCCGAGCCGCCCGTCGAGGAGATCGTCTCCGCGTGGTCGGGGGGCGGCGTCCAGAAGAGCCGCTCCTCGTCAGGAGTGCACCCAGAGATCACCACGGCGAGCACGATGCCCGGCACTGCCTCGCGCATAGCCCCGCAGCCTACGCAGTGGCCATCCGGCGTCAACGCCAGCAGGGAGCCGCGCCGTGGCAAGACTGAGCTTCCGCGAGACGCTCCGCCGCTATGTGCCTCCCTGGCTGTCGGACCGGCCCGGTAGAACGGTCGGGTTCCGTTTCCTGTACGCGATCGCTTCCGTCCTCGATGCAGGCGCGGAGGTGCTCGTGCAGGGGCTCCAGGCGCGCTTCCCCGGCCTCGGGACGCCGACGGCGCTCCCGTACATCGGCCGGGATCGGCGGATCGTCCGCGGCCCCTTGGAGAGCGACGCCGCGTACGGCGCACGGCTCGTTCGATGGCTCGACTACTGGCGCGCAGCGGGCAACGCGTACGTGCTCGCGCTGGCCTTGCAGAGCTTCTTGTATCCAGGGCATCCCAGGATCCGGATCGTGACCCGCTCGGGTGTCTGGTACACGCTCGAGCCTTCCGGCGAGCTGCACTGGCATCGAGCAGAGCCGAGCAACTGGGACTGGGATTCGCTCACCCACCCGGAGCGCGCGGGCAACTGGTCCGAATTCTGGGTCATCGCCTACCCGCCCCACTACGCGTCCGACGGCAACTGGGGCGACGGTACCTCGACCTGGGGACCAGGCGACACGTTCGGCGTGCAGACCACGACGAGCAACATCGCTGCCATCAAGGCGATCATCCAGCAGTGGAAGGGCGCGCACACGAGGTGCGCGATGTTCATCCTGGCCTACGACCCGTCGAGCTTCGACCCGGCATCGCCGCCGGGTGCTCCGGGGATGCCGGACGGGCGATGGGGCCACTGGTCCAAGGACGACGGCGCGGGCGGGCGCGTGAAATCCAGGCGCGAAGACGCGCGTTACGTGGAGGTCTGAGCATGGCTCAATACAGCGGGCAGGAGCGCTTTCCGACGTCATTCGAGATGGTGAACGATGGGGCCGGGCGCGACGCGGCAGGCGTCAACGTCGGGCTCGAGGCGCTCGCCGACCGTACGCTCTTCCTGCGTAACGTCGGATTCCGTCGGGTGGCGTTCTGGTCATACGATGATCAGACCAGCTTCCGCTCATGGGCATTCAACAGCACCACCTACAGCCCCAACTTCACGTTCCCCAACGATTGGGTCGTGACGGTCCCCAACACCCGCGTTGGCGACATCATCATGGTCGACGCTTCTGCGTTCTTCAACGCCGACTCGACGTTCGCGTTCTGGAAGATCGGCGCGACGGACAACTTCACCGGAGGCGGGACGGAGACGTTGACCCCTGGCCTGATGCGGCTTGGCGGTGGAGCCCAGATGTGGGCCACCTTTACCACACTTCACACCGTTGCCGTCGCGGGGATCACGCGGATCCGGTTGCTGGGACGCTACGAGGGCAGCCTCAATGCCGGGTTCTCAGCCGCTGCGAGCGGCGTGCTGCGTGCGGCCCTCTTTCGCTCGAGTGGGAGCTCGGAGTGATCATACTCAGCTGGATCGACACGCTGTTCTTCGGCGTCCGCCGCATCCTCGCCGCGGGGGTCGAGCTGCCGGAGCGGCCCGCCCTCAACTTTGTCGGGGCGGTCTGCGCTGACAACCCGGCCGAGAACCGGACCGACGTGTTCATCTCGGTGGCGTGGCTCATCAGCCCCGTCGTGATGGGCGCCTACACGGCTCGATCGCGCGAGTTCGTCAGAGTCAACCTGAACGACTGAGCATAACCACGAGAATTGAGGGGCTCTTGCGCACGGAGCTTGAGGGACGCGGAGCGTCAAGCGGGTAGCTTGCGCGTCAGAAGGGGATGCCGTCATCGTCGGGTTGTTCGAGGACGCGGTGGACGGCCGAGCGGTAGGAGCGGATGGCGCCGCGGAGCGAGCGGATCTGGACGAGCAGATGGCGTGCCGCGCACAGCGTAGGCGGCTCCGTCGGCTCGGCGAGCGTGTCGAGGGTCGGGTGCTCGAGCCGGAGCGCGGTGGAGACGGCATCGAGCGCAGCGGAGAGCAGCCGCAGCTCCAGGAGCTCGCGCGCGGCGTAGAGCCTGCGGCGGACCGAGGGGCTCATCGCTTCTTCGTCGATGCTTTCGGCCGCTGGGGCGGAGAGAAGACCTCGAGGTAGAGCTTCTCGTCGAGCCGTGGCAGGCCGCGGTCGGCGCCGGCGGCGAGCAGCTCGTCGCAGAGGTTCATCAGGATGCGGTAGTTGCCGGCGGCGTGATCGACGAGGGTGGCCTTCAGCTCCGGGGTCATCAAGGCGAGGTTGCCGGCGGCCTCGAGGAGATGGTCGAGACAGGCGGTGAGATCGTCGCGGGAGGCGTAATCGAGGTGGAGGCGGCGGCGGATGCGGCTGCCGAGGGGCAAGAGCTCGGGGGTACGCAGCCGCTCGGGCAGGCGGCCGTCGCCGGCGAAGATGACGCAGAGCAGCTGGCGAGCGTCGAAGTCCTTGCTGGCGAGGATGCGCAGCTCGCAGAGCACCTGAGTGAGCGCCTCCTGCGCCTCATCGAGGATGAGCACGGGGCGGCTGCGCGTCGTGCTGATGTGCTCGCTCCAGCGCGTCCGCAGCGCCTTGAAGCCGCCCCAGCGGTTATGGGCGCTCAGGGGCACGCCGAAGAGCTCGCCGAGCTCACGATAGAAGTCGGGCACGCGGCTCTGCGGGTGCTCGATGGTCCCGACCGTCACGTCAGGCAAGGTGCCGAGGTGCTCACGCACGAGCCTGAGCGCGACGCTCTTGCCGGTGCCGGGGTCGCCGGTGACGAGCGCGAAGCCGCCGTCGGTGACGCCGCTCTCGACGCGCCGCAGGAAAGTGTGGACCTGTGGCGTGACGTGGAGCGCCTCGACGGGGAGGTCGGGTCGGAAGGGGTTGAAGATGAGACTGTAGAGGGACAGGATCTTCGAGGTCATGAGAGGGCCTCCTCCGTCGATTCAAGACAAGGATCTTGGTTCGCTGGGTCGAGCGCGGCGCCATCCTCGGGAGCGCCGTCCTGCCCGCCGTCGTCGAGCGCCAGGTACGCAGGCGGCAACCCGGTGGCGGCGTACTCGGCCATCAGCGCCTTGAGGTGCGGCGCGATCCCGGAGCGCCGCGGCGCCGGCGCGGGCTCGGAGAGCGCGCGGCGCGCGCGATCGGCGTTCTTGACCTTGTCGAGCGGCCGGAGCGTGGTGAGGTGAGCGCCGGTGCGCGGGTCGACCAGATCGACATGGCTGAGGTCCCAGCGCGCCACGCGAAGGCGGAGCCGGTTCAGGGTGCGATAGGCAGAGGGGACCTCGTAGCGCACGCCGCACGCCGTCACGGTCCCATCGCTTTTGCGCTGGGTACGCGTGATCTCCATGCGAAAGGCGCGGCGCAGCTCCTCGGAGCCAGGGCTGGGCCGGCCGACGTCGGGACCGCGAAGGTAGCGTTCCAGCGGCGTCTCCTTGAGCTCGCTATGGACAGCGCGGTGGTACTCCTGCTCGATCCATGCCTGGGTGGCCTGGTTGAGCAGGCTGAGGGTCAACCCCTCGACGCCCTCGAGCATGGCGAGCAGGCGCTTTTCGATCGGGCCCCAGAAGGACTCTTGTTTGCCGTTCTGGGCGGGCGTGCGGGGCATCGTGTTGAAGTTGACGATGCCGAGGCGCAAGAGCCCCTCCGTGGTCTCGGCGGCGACCATCTGCGAGCCGTTGTCGTCGAGCAGGGCGCGCGGCAGTCCTCGCTTCTGGATCCCCTGCGAGAGCGCATGCACCAGGGCTTGCGTGTTCTCCTTGTAGTACCACTGCCCGTGGCAGCAGACCCGCGAGGCATCGTCGAGTACGCCGAGCATGACCGGCTTCACCCACGCGCCGGACGGGTGGAGCACCTTGAGCGAGCCCTTGTGGAAGTCGAGGTGCCACAGCCCGTTGACATGCTCGACCTCGAAGGACCTGACCTCGCGGGGCACGTAGCCCTCGCCCCGGGCGATACGGGTCTGCCGTTTCTTCTTCGTCAGGCCCTGGTCCTTCATGAAGCGGCAGATCGTCGCGTAACCGGGGAGCTTCCCGAGCGATGGATCCTGCTTCGCGCTCGCACAGAGGTTGTCATAGTGGAGCTGGTAACTCCAGGTCTCGTGCTCGGCGTGCTGCTTGCCGAGCGCGGCGGCGAGAGCCGGCGTGACGCTCGGATGGGTCCCGGCGTGCTTGGGCACCTTGCGTGCGAGCGCCCGAAACGGGTCGAGCTCGCTGCGCGCGGCGTAGTACCACCGCTCGATCGTCTTGGCGGAGAAACAGACCGTCTCGCCGGTCGTCGGGTGATGCCAGGGGCGGCCGGAGAGCTCGGCGATGGTCTCGCCGAGCCGCCCCCGCACCGCCGGCGAGGCGAGCAGCGGTCCGATGATCGAAAGGCGCAGACGTGCCCATCGCACGCGCGCTGGCGTGTCTTCGTGGCTCATGGGTCCTCTCCGCGGGCAGGGTCATCTGTCCGTGCGCCGCGAGGGAAACCCTACGCCAACCTGCGAATCCCTTCATTTTACATCTTCTGCGTGCCCCTCATCAGGCCCCAGCGCTCCTCAGAAATCGTGCGCCGTCAGCGACAGACCCCGTGCTCAGCGGCGCCAGCAGCTTGAGCAGCGCCGTGACCTGCTCGACGGCGCTGCCGGTCAGCCGCTCGAGCAGCGAGCAGGGCAGTCTCGCCGCGTCCACGGGCGAGGCGAGCAGCCCGCGCAACGCCACGAACAGGCCCGTGACCGGCAACTCCGTCTGCCACCACCTCGACCACCGCCCGAGCGTCCGCGCCGGGACCTGCGTCGCCGGGGTCCGTCTCGGCGAGGCCTGCGCCGGCGCGACCTCTGCCGGCGGCACGTCTGCCGGCGGGACCTGCGCCGGCGGACACGCCGTCGTGCGCCGCAAAAGCGCGCTCGCGCTCGCGACGATGACGACCGCGCCGAGGTAGACGCGCCGGCCCAGAAAGACGACCGACGGCGGCGTGCGCCGCCGCCGGCACCCCTCCCGGCGGCAGCAGTAGCTGATCCTTCGCACCGGCGGCTCCGCGGTCGCCGCGATGAAGCGATCGCCGCGGGGCTTGCGGTCATAGTCGCTACGATCCAGCGGGCCGCCGCACCGCGGGCACCCCGCCCGCGCCACCTGCCGCGCGATCTCCTGGTCGATCTCCTGGAGGCATGAGAAAAATTTGTCCCCGAGGACAAAGGCGAGCCAGCATGCATCCTCTCCGGTCTTCCACACCCGGAGCGGGCCCTCTCGGACGACTTATGGCAAGTTTTCTGAGGGGGCTTCGTCTTTTGTTCCTCGGCAAACCTGATCGGAATCGAGCGAACGCCCCTCCATCTTGAAGGCGCTGCTCAGACCCGGTGACCATCACGCTCCCGTCGGCCCTGGGGAACGTCGGCGCGGAGATCTTGATCAAGGAGGTCGTCGGAGGGAGCAGGACGCTCACGCTCGCCGCCGGGACCGGGCAGACCATCGAGGGGGCTCCCACGTTCAGCCACGGCGGCCCGTGGGCGTGCCTCCGGCTGATGAGCGACGGCACCGGCTGGCTCGTCGTCGGCTCCTACGAGGGGCCGCCCCCCTCCTGAGCGCCGAGCCTCCCCCCTGCGGGGCTCCCTGCGGAGAGCGAGGCGGGCGAGGCCGACGAGAACGGGCCCGTCCCAGGGCCCACGGCGCGCCCGAGGACGTCGCCGCTGCATGCTCCGTCCCAGCGCGACGAGGGGCGCACGGGCGCGCGCCGGGCTGGCCGGCGCGGCGCTTCAGGCGTGCGAGCTGAGCCAATAGAGGTCATGCACCCAGCAGCGAGAGCTTGCCGCTGGGCCTGCCTTGGTGCCGCCCGGAGAGCCAGCGGTTCCCGCGCTGCCGGCAAGGCGGCGCTAGCCGGAGCCGCGGCCCGGCGCTATGGTCATCAGCGGGGCGGGAGGCGACGGTGTGCCTCGGGCGGCGCCCTGAGGTGGCCGGCCGGGCGCTCCGGCCGTGTGCGGTATGCAGCGTGTGTCTAGTAAGCGGCGTGGTGGCTCGACTTCCCGGACACGGCTAGCGACGCCCACACATGAACACAGCTCCCGAGCAGAGTTTAGCACGCTACGTGGTCCATCGTCCCGCACCGCGCCGCGCTGGGCGCCACGGTTCGAGAGGTAGCCCTGCCTTGACTTTGCGACCATTTGGACGCTAGCGTACCGAACCGGGAAAACCACATGTCATTATCGCAAGAGATCGACAAACACGCCGCAGTAGTTTCAACATCATCGTACTCCATGTCGGTCGGAGAGATGATCTCAATGTATCGCGACGGCGAACTGGATTTGCATCCCGAATTCCAACGTTTCTTCCGATGGACACCAGAGCAGAAGTCGCGCTTCATCGAATCACTCCTCTTAAGCATTCCCATCCCACCGATTTTTGTCGCGGAGCGCGGCGACTCAAAGTGGGACGTTATCGACGGGCTGCAGCGACTTTCCACAATTCTAGAGTTATTGGGCGAGCTAAGAAACGAAGACGGCACAATCAAGCCCGCCCTCAAACTAACGAAAACACGATATCTCCCCAGCCTCGCCGACAAGGAGTGGTCCGCCAGCGAAGAGGAGCGCCAGCTTCCAGAGGACGCACGTATACGGATAAAGCGCGCTCGACTTGACATTAACATAGTCAGAAACACCAGCAGCAAGATCGCCAAGTACGAAATATTTCAGCGATTGAACACAGGCGGCTCAATCGCCACCGATCAAGAGGTTCGAAGTTGCATCTTGATCATGGTGAACCGCGAGTTCTTCCAGTGGGCGCGAGAGCTCGCGGACGAACCTTCGTTCCGCGAGTGCATTCCCATGACAGATCGCGCACAAGACGAAGCCTATGACCTGGAACTCTTTGTGCGCTTCTTAGTACTCACCATAGTTCGCAGGAGTGAGCTTCGTCAGATTGCTGAGCTGGGCGATTTCTTGACAGAAGAGTCAATAAAAATTGCATCCGACCCCGATTTTGACCGCGACAAATTGGCGACCACATTTCGCAGCTTGTTCGAGTTTCTCGCGGCGAACCTTCGCTCGAACAGCTTCCGCCGCCACGACTCAACGCAGCGTCGATATCTCGGGCCAATGCTCATTTCTTTATTCGAAGTTGTCGCAATTGGACTCGGGCGGCGGCTGCTGCGGGGCAGGGAATTGCCCGCACCGGAACAACTCCTAAAAGCGCACAAGAGGCTCTGGAAAAACCCTAAACTGATCGATTATGTTGGTTCGGGGGTCAATGCATCTCGACGCATACCCAAGACAGTGCTCTTCGGGGAGGCGTGGCTTGCATGAAAGTACGAACGGCTGAAGACCTGCTCGACCTACTAGACAATTCAAGCCAACGCAGAAAGCGAGAGTTAACTACTGTTCATGCTGGAATTAAGGATTGGCGCGCTCACGAGATGGCCTTTGCCCACCGCGCCGCGGTAACATTCGCATATGCGCACTGGGAAGGCTTCGTCAAGGATGCCGCGCAGGGTTACGTCGCCTACGTTGATAATCTTGGACCTCCGTTCTGTGAACTGATAGCCAACTTTCAAGCTTTGGCCTGTAAGACAAAGATCATGGTGGCAGGAGCGGCAACAAAGCGAATCGCTCCACACTTCGAGGTCGTAGGGCTATTCACACAACAGAGCATGCAGCGAGTTCGAATCGATGCCGTCAAAGCGATCGACACAGAATCCAATTTGACGTGGGAAGTATTCCAAAACATTTGCTTATCAATCGGCGTTAACGTTGATCCTAAGTGGGTCGTATATGCACATTGGATCGATGAATTGTTTCAGAGCCGGTGCGCGATTGCACACGGCGCCTTGGTGCAGATTGAAGCAAAATACGCCAACGAGGCGATCCGCCAGGTAATCGACTTTCTCGATTGGTTCAAGAGTGATGTCGAGAATGCTGCCATCATGAGCCGATTCCGTAGACCCAACGCAGCGTAGCGCTCGTCCAGGATCCGGTCGTGACGGGCAATTCCCTGGCGTCGCCGACGACCCCTGCGCGGCGAATCCAGCGGTCCAACTCGGCGAGGTCGGTGCTCGCGAGGATGCGCTCCCGCGCTGCCGCGGGCCGGAGGTCTCAGCCCGCACCCTGGGCAAGGAGGCGCAGGCCGGTCCAGCACGTCGACGTTAGTTCTCACAGCCGAGTGAACCGTCCGCCTTCGAGCAGCACCCGGCGGGGGGCGAAGACGAGTACGCCTGGGGCCCAGCGATGGGCAGGCTCAGCGCATCCGCGGGTCGCTCATTCGTCCTCCTTCATTCGCGGCTCGAGGGGCGGATCGAGCGCATCACCATGGACCCCGCGCAACACGATCGCGGCGTGTCGGGCTGCGTTTTCGACCGCATCGAGGGGATCCACACCGTATGTGGCAGTGCGGCGCCCATCGATGTCCACAGCGACGTCCCAAGGCCACTCTTCTCCCGGGAGGTTTCGCGTCGGCTCGTGGATGCGAACCACGATGTCGCGCGGCTCGCCCTCTTCTGGAGTCAACTTAAACGTCAGCTCGATCATCACCTACACCTCTTGTCACAATCCCTGAGACACCGGATATATTCTTGGGAACACCTGTCCAGACAGGCTCTATCCCCCCTTGGGCAGTTTTTGCGGCAGAGCTCCGATATCCGATCACACTTTTCTTTGCATGCCTCTTTGCAGTCAGACGAACTTGAGCCTGTGCCCCACTCGCAAGAGCCGCAAGACTGCGCTTCGGAGCTCTTCCCGACTCCATAAGCCATCTCGCAATAGTCCTTGGCTTCATCGAGTGACGCATGCTTGCCCTGGTACAGGGTCGTGCAGGTAGATGTGCTTCCCCTACAGATGCTCGAACCGGCCTTCCATGTGACCGTACACGTCACCGTTTGCGAGGCGCACAGATCATAGGAACCGTAGTCACCGTCGGTGCTTTGCGGCTTCCGCGGCACATTACCGAAGCCTCCTGCCCCCGTCGGGTAGATAATGCCGCCGCCGGCACCGCTCGTTTCATCGCCAGGGAGCCAGCACTCACCGACGTCGAAATTGCAAGCAACAAGACCAGCGAAAAGACCGACGAGCAGGACCGCAAAAGCTCTGTTCATTTCGACTCTCCCCCAAATCTCCAAACAGGCCCAGCAGCGACCATCGCCACCCAGCTACCATGAAGCACGCGACTATCTCCACCAGCCCAATCCAGGTTGGCGCTCACGGACATGCCCAGGGGCTCGGAGAAGTACCAGTCGGTCTGTGCGTGACCGCCCGGAGCAACCCCCACCACTCGGTTGCAGCTCATGGGGCTGCACACCGGCATCGAGTAGATCGACACGGACGGTCCGAGGCTCGCCTTGCCCGTCTTCCAGGCGTACACGAGGGCGACCGCTGTTCGATCGTAGATCCCGACGCGAGTGCCAGGAACGACGCTGAACATGTTGTGGAGCTCGATCTGGAAATCCTTCTCTCGGCGCCACAGCAACCCGCCGAAGGGGCTCAGCGCGAGCCTCGGGCCGGTCCCGATCTGGAACCCGCCCACGCTCACGCCACCGCTGAACTCGAACGCCCTTGCCGGCGTCGGGACGACGACGAGCGCACAGGCACAAACGCATAGCACGAGCGCCCTCGCCTGCCTCTTCGGCCCGTGGCCCATGCTTCACCCCCCATGGGCACCGTCCTCCTGCTGGAAGCCGGCGTCAACCGGTAATCCAGGACCCAATTATGTCCGCGCTGTCACCGCGCCTACGGCGAGCCGTGCGCTGGCCCGGAGGGGCTCCAACCAGTGCTTACGAGCGTCGTCCTGGGTTCGTTTGTCTCCGTGTAGCCGCTCCGCAGACCACGTCTTTCCCTTGGCCAGATTCGGTTGCACGCTACGCGACGTCCGGTGAGGGCCGTGCCCTCGCCGAGCGAAGAGGAGCGAGCGATGCCAGGAAGCAGGGAGCTGGTGCAGCTGCGTGCGGAGCTGTCGAGGTATCGAGAGCAGAAGAGCCGTGGGAAGTACCCGAGCGAGCTGCGGGAGCGAGCCGAGGCGTACGCCAGGGAGCGTTCCCGCGCGGGGGCGACGCCGACCGAGATCGCCACGGAGCTCGGTGTCCACAAGATGACTGCCGACCGATGGCTGGCTGGCGGTGAGCGCGTAGACGACGGGGCGTTGCCAGGAGCCACCAAGGCGGCTCAACAGGATGTTCCGTTCCTACCCGTCGTGGTGCGCCCGGAGCGCCGAGAAGCGCCGTCTTTGCGGCTCAACGTCGCATTTACCGATGGGACGCGGATGCAGGTATGTGGGATAGGCGCGCGCGACCTCGTGGAAGCGATCGAAGCGTTGCGGAGGGGACGGTGACCCCCGCGACGATAGCCGTCTATCTGGCGGTCGGTCCAGTGGACTTGCGTGGCGCATTCGACCGGCTCGCCGCGATCACCCGGCAGGTGCTGTGTCTGGACCCGGCCAGTGGCGCGCTGTTCTTGTTCCTCAATAAGAGGCGCAACCGGCTGAAGGCACTTTGGTGGGACCGCAACGGGTATACAATCCTGTACAAGCGTCTCTCGAAGGGTGCATTTGTTCTGCCCTCGTTCACCGAGGCCGACGGCAAGTGTATCGAGCTGTCAGCACACGACTTCGCGCAACTGCTCGCCGGTCTACCCGTGGAAGAGCTGGCAAGCCGCCGCCGGGTGGTCCACTGAGGCGTCTGCGCCGCCGCTCGTTCACCGCGCTGCCGGCGCCAGCGCAGCCCGATGGTGGCCGGCGCAGCCCGATGCGGAGATGGATCAGGGCACGAGCTGCATCATCCCGAAGACCTCGCGAGAGCGCGGCGCCGAGGGCGCACCATGCCTGTTTGCATTCCCGTCTTCGGTGAGAAATTCTCATCAAAGACAGCGAATATTGTCTACATAAGGTACTTGCCAAGCGCAAGCAAAGGGGGCATTCATGGCGCGCCTTGACCTCGACGACCCGACCCGGTGAGACCGAGCTGCCGCAGCCAGCGGAGACAGAGCGCCTTGACGGCGCGGCGCTCGTGCTCGGCTATCTCCAGGCCAGGGGACAAGGACAGGGGAGCCCCGCCGACGCCGCGTCGGTGGTCGACGCGCTGCTCCGGCGGGTGCAGGAGCTCGAGGCGAGGCTGGCCGACCTCTCGACGGCGGCGCAGCAGGCGCAAGAGCTCGCTCGCTCTGTCGAGTCGCTCAAGGCGTATAATCAACAGCTGCAGGAGACGATCCGGACCTTGGAGATCGGGTTCCGGCGCCATGTTTCCGAGCGAGTCTCGCCTGACCAGCTGCGGCTTTCGCTGGCCGGGGAGCCCGATGCCTGTTCGGGGGCGGCTGCACCGCAGGCCGAGGGCCTCGACGCCTCGCCCGAAGCAGACGCAGACGAGGTCAGCAGCCCGCCGCCGGGCCCCGCGAGCCCGCCGGAGCGCGCGGGGACGGCAGAATCCTCCTCCGGCTCGGATCCCGGAGGAGGCAAACGAGCCAAGCGCCACGAGCACGGGCGCCGCCGCATCAGTGTCATTCCGCGGGTAGTCATCGAGTCGCTGCCGCCGGAGGTGCTGCTCAAAGGCATCGAGCGCTTCGAGCGTGTGGGCGCCGAAGACAGCTCGGTGATCGGCCACCGGCGCGGCGGCCCCGTGGAGATCATCTGGCGTCGCCCCAAGTACGTGGCCAAGGCGGAAGCGCCGGCGGCGAGCAGCGGAGCGGGCGAGGAGCCTGCTCCTTTGCCAGCCGGTGGACCGGCCCTCACGCGCGAGCTCGACGAGCCCCTCGTCGTGCGGGAGCACGAGCTCCTGGGGATCCCCGCGGACACGGGCTTCAAGCGAAGCCCCTTCGTCGACGGCGTCCTCGTTCGCTACACGCCCGAGTCGGACGCTGCGGAGGACAGCGGCGGACCGGTGAAGATCGCCTCGCTGCCGGAGCGCCCGATCGACAGGTGCCTTGCCGATCCGAGCCTCTTGGCCCACCTGTTCGTCCACAAGCTCGACTACCACACGCCCTACTACCGGCAAGAGGTGGAGTCGGAGCGCCACGGCTTCCGCATCGGCCGCGGCAACATGACACGCTGGCAGTACGATTGTGGTGGCATCGCGATGCGCATCGCCGATGCCATCTGGAGCGACGCGCTCTCGAGGTCGTGGTTCGCCATGGATGCGACGGGCACCGCCATCCGGGCCAAGGAGAAGCACCGCTACGGGCATGTCTTCGTCCTGGTCGCGCCGGGCGATGGGGTGCTGTTTCGCTATACACCGACGTACGACGGCCCCACCGTCACGAAGCTCTTCGGCGGCTACCAGGGGACGCTCGTCGCCGATGCCTCGTCCAACCACAACGTGCTGTTCGGGCCGGGCAAGGCGCGCGAGGCCGGCTGCTGGAGCCATGCACGAAGGCGCTTCTTCAAGGCGTTCAAGGCCGGGGCGGGCAAGGAGGCGGCGTTCGCGCTCCAGACCCTCCAGGCGCTCTTCCGGGTCGAGGAGGAATGCGCGCTGTGCAGCCCCGACGAGCGCCTCGAGATCCGGAAGCGCGAGTCCGCACCGCTGATTGGCAAGCTCTTCGCGTGGGTCGAGGCGCGGCGGCAGGTCGTCCCGGAGCATTCGCCATTGCGCGAAGGGCTGGTCTATCTGCACAACCAGAGGGCCGCGCTCTGCGAGTTCCTCTCCAACGGGGAGATCCCCATCCACAACAATGCCTCCGAGAGGGCGCTGCGCCGCGTCGTCAAGGGGCGGCGCAACTGGCTCTTCCACGGCAGCGACGAGCATGCGGTCCGGGCGTGCGCCATCACGTCGCTCATCGCGACCTGCCAGGTGCACGGGCTCGATCCCGAGCTTTACTTGCAGGAGATCCTGACCGTGGCTCCGAGTTATCCGCTCAGCCGCATCCTCGACCTGAGTCCCAAGAACTGGGTCGCGACGCGACAACGCCTCATCGCCGAGGGGCGGCTGAAGTACCTGGACCTGGCTCGGATCACCGGCTCGCGGCTCGTCCTGCGCGCTCGCTGATCGCGCCGCGTCGCCCGCTTCCATCGCGCCCACAGCGCTCGTCGCGTTCGGAGCGGCCGAGCCAGGCGCGCGTCCTTTCCGCGCCGAGGAGCGTCGGCTCGTCGAGCCGGCGCTGTCGTCGCTTTGCCCGGCCGCCGTCGAGCTCGTCCTGGCGGGGGGCCTTCGGGTCGCATCGCTTCCGCGCTGCTTGTCCGCGCCTCGCGTCGGCCGCCGTCCGCCCACCTCCTCCGCGGACGGGAGGGCGGCGCTCTCGCGGCGCCGCACGCCTGCGGCGTCGGCTGCTCCCGCGCGCTCCTTCTGCCCGGCCGCGCGACGCGGTTGCCCCTTCGCGCGGGCGGGGGCGTCCTCGCGACCTTGCCACGCGACGTGCGGCGCAGACAGCGTCAGCACCGCCGTTGTCAGGCTCGGGATCTCGACTCCCTCCTCCCCGCTCCGTCGCTTCGTCATCGCACCGCGACTCTACGCACGGGGTCGCCTTCCACAAGCACGCTTCAGAACGCGTTCTGCGGAGCGGCTACGTCTCCGTGTGACCTCCGTGTGCCCCGACTCCAGGGCACGGGGCTCCACGAGAGGGCACGAGAGGGTACGGGAGGAATCGAGCCCTCGATGGCCTCTGACACCGCTCCGACGCGTCTGATGCGGCGATTGCCGTATCTCTCGCGCATGGTGATCGTCAGTTCAGCTCCGGGTTCGATTCCCGGCGCCTCCACTCAGAAGACACGGCGAGAGCCGTGTCTTCTTGCTTTTGTGTGACCTGCGTGTGACCTGACAAAGTTCGGCGACCCTGGTTTGCCGCGCAGCCGGATGTGGGCGAGACCACCGGGAGCGGGCGCAGCGGGGGACGCCAGGGTACGGGGCTCCACGGAGCTCCACGGCGGGCGAGCGCCTGACACCGAGCGGGCGGGACCAACCCCGGGTCCGAGTCTGCCTGCTCGCGTAGCCTGAAGCCAGGCGAGCGGGCGCCACGGCGCGGGGATGTAAGTGCAGGTGAGGTCCCTCCCCTGCGGGGCCGCCCCCCTCCGTCCTGCCGGCCGCCCCCCCTGCCGGAGGCAGCCCCGTCTTGACACGGGACGGTACTTCCGCTGGCCTCGTAGAGGATGGCGGCCATGGGGGTAGCTGGACGGGCGGCGAGAGGCAGAGAGACCGCTCTGAACGCGGTGTCGATCGCGCGAGAACAAGACTTGGTGGCAACCGCTGCGACGTCAGAGGAAGGGTCGCCTCGTTGCCAGTTGCCTTGTACAAGGGCGGCACCGGAGATCCCACACATTCGCAATTACAGAGCCCTCGCTCGTTCAGCTCTCTCGCCGACCAATTGCCAGCGTCGACGAAGGGCTATGTCCACGACTCAAACCGAATACCCAAATAGAATGTGACGAGGACACCATGGGCGAGAACCTGGTATATATCGCCACCCGCGTTGCCCTTCAATTTAATCCAAATATAATATGGAACCGAAATACCGGCGCACCTCTGCTTATTCCACATAGCGTCGCCCAGGCGCTACGAAAAAAGCGCCACTTCGGGCGCCTACTGGATGAGGCCGCCCAGCAGAATCGCGCGACTCTTCTCAACCCCGTCGATCCGGTTGATCTATCGAGGCTACGCGACAAGTTCAGCAGAATCTCGCACAATGCCGACTGGCCATGGACACCGTTCGCAAGCGAGAGAGACTTTATGGACCCTCCGGCCGAAGCCATCAAGGTGGTCGGCGAAATTTTAGCAATAATCGAAATGTACCCTCGAAGCTGCGTTGTGGTCCAATACAACGATCAAGAATACTACAAACTGCTGAATGTTCCCACATGTATACCCGATAACATTGCTGGACCGGCCGCGGAGAATCACTCGCTCGCGAACGCTCTCACGCGCCGAAACCTGCGTCCGTTTCGAGTTTTCGCTGCACTAACACTGTTGATTCAAATACCAATCGGAATCATAAGTCGAGATCCCCAGGTCAAAGAACCGGTTGTTCAAGCACTGGAGTGGATGGCCGCCCGGATATCCCAGCGACTAGGAACTCCTGGACTGGTGGTTATTGCTTTGTTGTCTGGATTCTTGTTCTATTTCTTTCGAAGCCGGTATCGATTCCTATACGGGATCGCCGAGGTGGCGGTTGGCGTGTTGCTCTTCTGTGGCAGTGTTCCCGTTGTAGACGGGCGAATTTCAGATCTTCTTCTGATGACCGCAGGTCTGTATGTTATCGTCCGAGGCCTTGACAATTTGGGGAAGTGGGTGCGAGACACCAGTGGCGTCAGTCCTGCGGTCTATTCGGCGTGGGTGCGCATTTTTGGCGACCGATTTTGATACTTGCCAAGGCTGAGAGTCGACGGCCAGTTGCGGTGATGCTTAGATCGCTTCTCATGTCCTCGTCCCCCTGCCGCGCCGCCAGCGCTCTGCCGCGAAGTCGATGACGCGGGCTACGTCGGCCCACCGGCGTGCCGAGCAGCCGCCCGATGGTCTCGTGGGCGGTGCGCGCCACCAGTACCAACAGCAGGCGGAGCGTATGCGCAACAGGCGCGCCCCCGCCGTCGCCCCTCCCCCGGCATGGACGCCCCGTACAATCTCGCCGCGGCCACTCTCGTTACGCCCGGCTCCGTGTGGAGCTCGCATGCCTCGCGGCAGGCGGGAGCGATGCCCTGAGCCACGTACAGCCACAACGGAACACGCCGGAGTCGGGCAGTAGCGCCCGGCTCGACGACGGAACCCTGCCCCTCTCCAGCGGAACGCAACCGGCGCCTCCAGCCCGTCGATATCTCGGGGCATGATCGACCCTGACGACCTCGCCGCCATCGCCGGAGCTGCACTCGCTGAGCCCGCCATAGTCGGTAGGGCGGCGAGCGCACGCCAATCCGACCACGTGGGAGCGTTAAGATTGCCGGCTTCTGTTGCTAGGCGCCGGCGGGCCCCCGAGCTCAACCTCTGCAGGCTCAGCTCATCGTTGTGTACGGGTGTCGATTAGCGGATGTGGATCGGCACACGGCGTCCGTTGATCATCCGGATGATGATCGGCCGGCCGCAGCGGCAACCTCTGGCTGTACAAACCATCGGTCCTCCGATACGCTGTGGACATTATTGACACCCGCCGAGCGTTGGCCTACACTTCCGATGTCGAGCAGAACGTGTGGCCATCGCTGCCGGGTCGGCTTCCGCTTTCGCGGAGGTGTCAGTAATGCCGGTGGCGGTTTCCCCGGACTGTTGATAAGGGCCGCGGCCGCTAACCGCGGCCCTTAACTTTTTGAGGCTCCCCTCACCTGATCATTTAATCAGTCTTCCCCTCTTCCGCCTCGGCCATCGTCTCCAAAAGAGTCCTAAGTGCGTCGAGCTGTTTCCACATTACCTCGATGTCAGACTTCGACATGCGTGCGGGCAGACGCACATAAAATCGTCGCCCCCCCGGCAACCCAAAGTTAAAGGCGGCTTCCTCCGCAGGCGATTGTTTTGATGGCATTTCTCGCTTTATCTTGAACTGCCACGCTGTATCCGCCGGGCGGACAACCTCTGCGGCTTTCTTTGGTGCCTCCTCCGGCAACGGACTGCTCTTGGTCGCATTATAGAAATCATGAAAAAGGCGTCGGAGCCTGGACTCGTACGTCTTGAGCGATGCCTCGGAAACCTGCCCGCCAGCGTGATGTAGGCGCAGCAAGTCCGCGATCCGCGGCTCCAGCTCATCCAAATCGATATCGTTGGCTTCGCCAAGGCCGAGCTGAGCCGCATGGGCGAGCGCGATCTTGAGAGCCATCCGCATGTTCTGGGCTTGAGCTGGAGAGTACGCACCGGCCGTCATTCCGTCCTCAATAAAATTTCGTAGTGACTGGACGGTGCCTCTTCTTCTCTGTCGCATGTGTCTGTGGTCCGATTGGTCGTGATTGCCGAGGGTAAGCTTCGTTCAAGATCGGCCCCAAGTCAATATAGATCGGTCAGCGATCCATTTTCTCTTGGTTCTGCTCGATCTTTTCCGCCAAAACGATCGACCGAACGATCCTACGGCACGCCGATCTGGACCGCAAGAACGATCGTTCTGCGGCCTGCTCGGACCGGATCAACGATCTTCCATGTGTTCTACATTACTTTTTCGCGGGATCTAGCGCTCTGCCGGACGCGATCGCCAACTCGATCATCTCGCAGAAGGCAGGCGCCGGCTGATCACGAACCAGGCGACGCCGGACGACGGATCACGACCGAGCCGGAGCAGTCTCGTCCCGCATAGGGGCTCCGGGCGACCTCGCTCACCAGCTCGCGCCGCCGATCTGGCGAGGAGGGGGTCTAGCGCGAGCGGCGCCACCGCTTGAGCACGGCGGCAAGGCGGTTGCGCCCTCGGCGGAGCTGCGAGAGCGCGGTCCCGATGAGTATCCTGAGGCGCGGGCGAACGCGCTCACCTGCTCGCCCTGGTCGACGAGGAGGCAGCTACCTGTGCCGCACGTAGGCGCGATCGAGCACGTCGAGCACCTTCAGTGCGCCGATCGCCTGCTGGAAGCGCTCCCAGTCGCGCGGCTTGCGCTGGCGCTTCGGGGCGGCGCGGACGCCGAGGTCGAGCACGGCGCGCCACAGCGCCCGTGGGTCCCACGGCCGCACCCCGGGGAGGCCGTCGAGCACGCCGGTCTCATCGGCGATGCTGGACAGGTCCTCCTCGGCGAGGCGCAGCACCTGGGGCGCCCGGTCGGTCGGGCTCAGGCCGAGCGCCCGTGCCTCGATCGCCCGGAGCGTCTCACCGGGCGAGCGGTGCTCCGCCCGGGCGATGAGGGTGACGAGTTCCTCCAGCCGGTAGTCCCAGCGGGACGGCAGCGGCACGGACTCCGAGCCGCGGCTGAGCCAGTGCGGGTTCCCGTCGAGCCAGCCGGTCGCCCGGAGGTAGGCGTGCACGTCCTCGCGGGACACCTCGCCCGTGATGGCCGGGCCAGGCAGCCGGAGGCGATGCCGCCGCTTCGTGGCTCGATCCTTCATCGACGCCACCTCCTGAGCCGCAGGGCCAGCGCCTTGCGGGCGATGCGGAGCCGGGACGCTGCCGTGCTGGGGTTCATCCCGTGCCGCTTGGCGTACTGGACGAGCGACTCCGGGTCGTCCAAAGCGAGCAGGATCTCGCGCTGCCACGCCTTCAGGTCGACCAGCACCTCCAGCATGTCGCGGGCCAGAACCTGCGCTTCGAGGCTCGGCCCCAGGATGTCGCGGCGTAACCCGAGCGGCTCCGGGTGGATGACGGCATGGCGCACGTACGCGCTCAGGACGTAGTGCGACGCGTTCCGCCAAGCGACGCCGCGGAGCCAGTTGCGGAGCGCCACGCGCGGTTCCAGGCTCGGATCCGGCCGGTACATGCCGCGCTTCACCGACTGCCAGGCGCCGAGGAGCACCTGCTGCGCCACGTCGGCGCGGTCGCGTCGAGGCACGCCGCTCTTGATGAGCGTGCCCACGATGAGGCCTTGCTCGGCCATGAGCGCCTCGATGCTCGGGAAGGCCGGGGGATGTTGCGCAGCGGGCGGGCGCTTGGCCCCCCTCCGTCGCTTGCTCACCCCGCCCTCCCGCGTTCAGCCGGGCCGGCGGGCGTCGAGGAGCTGCCTGGATCGGCGGGCGACCAGAGGCGAGCGATGGACGGATCGATTCCTTGGCCCCACGTCGGGGATCGAGATGCAAGGCTCTAATCCTGGAATCCCATCGAGACAGCAGCGGAGCCCGGCTTGCCCGAGTTCGCGTGCAGATCACCAGTACCTCCGCCGTCACCAGGAATGCCGAAACGGATCGGAGAGTCGGGATCCACGTTGGGGCCCAGGTCGGCGGTATGTGCAACCGCGAGCGAATGTCCACCGTTGCCGCCACCGCCTCGGCCGCCGTTGCCGCCTTTCCCTCCATCGCCACCACGGCAGCCTGGCTGCGACCCAGCTCTATTTCCCCCACCCGTACCGCCATACCCGCCCACACCACCGAATTGACCGTTTCCGCCGCGTCCACCGTTGCCGCCCCGGCCTGTGATGATGCTCGTTTTGCTCACGCGGACGTTAGCGTGGTAGGAGAGGATTCCGATGCTGGATCCGCCTGGGCCGCCACCCTTGCCGGGTTTGCCGCCGCAACCTCCAGCGCCGCCGGAGCCGCCAGAAGCGCCGCCCTGCGCCCAACCGGCGCCGCAGAACATGGATCCGCCACGCGAGCCGCCCCCACCGCCGCCTCCGTAGCCGCGCTGCCCGGCCTGGCCATCTTCGCCCGCGATGCCTTCCGGCCCGAGGTCGGTGAGCCGTCCCAGCCCTGACGCACCGTTGCCGTTCGCGCCGTCGTCACCCGCAAGGCCGCCCCTTCCTTCCGTGCAGGGCATGGTGCCTTGTCCAGTTCCACCCAAACCGTAGCCCATCGGATTGGTAACCGACGAGGGGTAGCCAGTCTCACCGTCACCGCCACCGCTCTTGGCTCCGATGCCCCCCATCCCTCCTGAGGAAACGCCGTCATCGCATGAGGTGGTGACTCGCGCCCCTCCTGCCAATAATTCCGCAGAGCAAGCCATGGCTCCCGGATTCCCCGGTGCACCCTCCTGTGCCGGTGCAGGGCCACCATCCGCGCCAGCAACTCCATCCGCGCCGTCGCCCGCCACGATCTCGCTCAGACGCACCTCCACCGTCACCCCTGCCAACGCGCGCATGGCGATGGCAGAGCCACCCGGCACGGTGGCGTCATGCGCGACCAGCCGCATCCTGGTGATCATCGTGGTCACGGCGCCTTCCGTCGCGGGCTCCGCCTGCTCATCTGCGACGGTGAGCGGGATCTGGTTCGGTCCTGGCGCAATCGTGGTGAGCTCGCCGAGCGGGTGTAGCGGCCAATGTCCACGGGGATCGCGACAATTGAGCCCACCCCATACCTCCATGCCTGCCGGCACACGCACTTCGACATCGAAGAGCTCTGCGCACACGTAGACCCGCATCCCGCGATCGCGAGCGAGATCGAACGCACGGGCAAACGTCGCCACCGGGTTACCTCGCGTCCCCGGATGGTCATCACGACCATCCGTTCGCAAATACACGCCATCGCAGTCGACCGGACGGTCAAGAACGCCAGGGTCAGCGTTGCAGGCCACCTGCGGGATGCACGTGAGGGTTTCCTCGCAGCGTTCCCACGTCTCCGGGTCGGCACCGCATCCCGTCGTCGCGACTCCGAAAAAGCAGGAGGCCAAGACTAGCGGAGGCCATTCCGCGAACGCGCGACGCCACCGGTCGCGTCGGGGGGTTATGCTCATCATCATTTCCCCTCGTGCCCCTGCCCTCACTCCAGCGCCCCAGAATTCGGGTCGTTCGGATCGTCGGCCATGAAGGGCAGGAACTCGGCTGCCACGCCGTCGTCACCGACGCTCGCCGCGGCCTCTGGGTCGCCGCCAGGGCCGCCTTTGCCGGCGGTTCCGAGAATGAACGTCGCCTGGACGTCCTCCCGCGTCACCTCCTCGGTGGCCAGGTACGCGATGCCGACCGAATGGCCGCCGAGGCCGCCGCCCCCGCCGCCACCGGGTCCGCCGTTGCCCCCGTCGCCTCCGCGGCACCCCGGCAGCGTACCGGCCACGGCTCTCCCGCCATCACCTCCAGGAGCTCCGCTACCGCCCGGCAACCCTGCTCCTCCGGCGCCGCCCCGACCGCCCCGGCCCGTCTGGATCGTCGACCCGCGGATAGTGACCTTCGAGCCTCTCGTGGCGATGCCGATGCTCGCTCCCCCGGCGAAGCCCCCTTTCCCCGGCTTACCGCCGCAACCGCCCGAGCCACCTGAACCGCCGAACGCTCCCCCAGTAGGTCCTGCACCGCAGACCGCCTCACCGCCGCGCGAGCCGCCTCCACCGCCGCCCCCCTGACCAGGGCGCCCGAATTGCCCATCCTGCCCCTTGCCCAGCGTGCGACCCCACACGACGACGCCTGGGCCCCTCGCCCCCTGGCCCTGCGCACCAGCGGCACCATCGAGGCCGCGCTGGCCATCGCTGCACGCCTCGCTTCCCTGCTGACCAACACCACCAGCGCCGGCGCCCGTCGGGTTGGGATTCGGAAAAGGCTCTCCGTTGCCTGCGTTGGAGCCCCGGTCCGCTAGCCCGAGCCCGCCCGCGCCGCTGGTCGAGGCTCCGCCGTCACACTCGGTCGTGACGGCTGGCGTCCCCGCCGTGGCGTCCACCGTGCACGCATCAGCGCCCGACCGACCTGGCGCTCCATTGGCCGCCGGCGCGCCCTCTGCCGCCGCTCCAGGCTCGCCGTCCGCGCCGTCGCCTGCAACGATGCGGCTGTCAATCACTTCGATTTCACTACCTGTTCGAAGATAGATCGGAATCGAGCTGCCGCCAGGCATTCCACCACGCCCGGTGATGACCTCGCTCGCCACGAGCTTCAGCTGGATGCCTTCGAGTGTCGCAATCCCGATGGAGCCTCTTTGGACATGATCCACGTCATTGCCATCGGGGGCGACAATGCGCAGGTTCGCGAACGTGATCCCCTGCCCGCCGAACGATACCACCTGGGGAACGGGGCCCTCCGGGGCGACCACGGTCTTCGCGCTCGCGCCGAGATGCCGCCAGCCATTCGCACAGTCGAACCCACCCCAGATGCTGGTGCCATAGAACCCGAGGGTCTCGTCGAAGGCTTCCGCACACGCGTAGACGCGATGGCTGCCTCGATCTGCGAGCTCAAGAGCTTTCGAGAACGTCTTCACCGGCTCCGCGCGGCTACCCGGATTCGTGTCATCGCCGAGACTTGCGCTGACGAAAATACCGCAACCGTCCTCGGGCGGCGTCACCGTGGGATCCTCATCGCAGACAGGTGCCATGGGGCCGGAGGAACACCCGCACACCACCGCGACGATCCCACACCCGAGCGCGACGGGCACCAAGGTAACCATCCTGCGCCCACCTTTCAATGAGGTAGTCATGTCCCCAAGCTCCACGCCATTACCACGCACCGTTCATCATCAGCCCAACTTGCTGCCCGTTCACAGTGGGCACGACGCGTACCCCATCGCTGGGCGTCGAGGATCCGCCCACGAGCAGAGACGCGAGCGTCAGCACACCGACTGCGCCGCCGGACACTAGCGTCACCCATCCAGCGCTCCTCAGGAAATCCCGCTTCTCTTGCAGATCGCGCAGCTCCGAGCACGCGCGCGGCGCGTTCGGGCGGGCACATCGGCTCGCATCCTGGTCTGCTCCACGGAGCGCCGTGGCTTGGTCGTGAAGCTCGTCCTCGGTGTAAGCGCTCCAGATCAGGAGTCCGCCGCCGGTTGCCATCGTGACTCCCGCCACGACCGCGCCAGCAATGCGCAGCTTCGACGCCGCCGGAGACGGCACGTCGGACGAAGCCTGTGCTCCTCGCGCGGGGTTCTTCGCCTCCCGATGCCCCGTCACGGGCTCCGTCGCGGCGGCCCCCGGCGCCACCGCTCGCGGCACCTGCATCGAGATGCTGGTCGCCTTGCCCGCCTGCGCTTCGAACGACTGAAACGCATCCTCATGGCCCGCCAGCCGGGCTCGGACCATGTGTTGCCCCGGCTCCAAGAACAGCCTGTAGACCCGCGCGGGTCCGCTAACGGGCTTACCGTCGATGAGCACCTCCGCATCGGGTGGATCGACCGAGAGGTAGAGCGTCGCCACGTACGGCGCTGCCTTGCGTTGGCCGGCCTCGAACCGGAGCTGCAGCGCGAGGGGGAGCGCGTCGCGCTGCTCGAGGCTCCACGCCAGATGCTCGGCCGCGTCACGGTACCTGCGCAGCGCGAGCTCGCAGAGGCCGAGCTCTCCGGCGATCTCGGCGCGCTCTCTCTCCGTGCTCGACGCCGGGTCAGCCGCGTCGAAAGCTGCCCTGTAAGCCGCGTGTGCCTCGGTCCACCTCCCCGCGTCGCGAGCCTTCTGCGCGCGGCGAACATGGTCCTTCACCGTCGAACCGTCGCTTCGTTCGAGCGTCGAGTAGATGTCCTCGGCGCAGGCCGGCCTCGTATAGGCAGCTGCAGCGCCGAGCATTACGCAGAACAGCAAGGCAGGCGCACCGAAACGCATGGGGCACGGTACTTACGCCGGGCGCGCGATGTCAACCGAGGGCGATGTTCTGAATTAGGACTTTTTCCGCGAGAAAGATCGCATCGAAGGCGTAATACCATTCGTCTGCTCCCCCGGCGAGGGCGCTCACGCAAGCGTGGGCCATCATACCACATTATCCTACAAGAATTGTCCCGCCGTGCGTTTTCCTGAACCCTTCCGGAAGGCTCAGGGGTGCTACCAGCCGTGGACACGCCAGCAAGAACTCCCCCTCGCTTCGAGCTCCTCCGGCGCCTGGCGAGGCGCTTCGGTGTCCCCGAGCGGAACGCTGAAGACGTCGCGCAGAATGCGCTTCTCCGCGGATGGGAGGCGCGGGAGCGGATCGAGCCGGGCGGGGATCCGACCCCGTACTCCGTCACGATCGCCCTCAACCAGGCGCGGAACCACACCCGCAACGCGCGCCGTCGGGGAGAGGTCTTGACGTCGTTCGACGATCGCGACCTTCGGGACGAGTGTCCCAGCGCGGAAGATCTGGTCCGGAGACGGCAGCGGGAAGCGCTCACCCGGTACCTGATCGATCAGGTCGACCCCAAGTACCGCGACCTGTTGATCCGGCACGAGCTCGAAGAGACGCCGCTCGCCGAGATCGCCGCCGAGCGGGGGCTCAAGCTGGAGACCGTGAAGACCCAGCACCGCCGGGCTCTCGAGCACCTGGAAGCCGCCAAGCGGCGCTGGATGGCCCAGCAGCGCTCGCGCGGCTGGGACGAAGAGCCCTGCGTCCCGGTCGCGCTCGGCCTGTACCCCCACGAAGGGTGGACGGACCCCCTACGCAAGATCGGGATGAGGATTGTCGTGCAGGGTGCGTTCGTTGTGCTCACCGGGGCCGTTGTCGTGGCGCCGCCGCCCTCATCCGGCACGCATTCGTCGTTGCGGCCGACGGCGGTCCACGCGCATGGGTCCGCGCCCCTGGGGCAGAGCATCGCACCGCCCAACGAGCAGCGCGAGGTGCATCCAGCGATCACCACGACCGCGCCCCGGGAGCAGGGTATCGCGCCGCCCGGCGCATCACGGGACGTGCCTCCAGCGGTCGTGATGAGCGGGAAGCCCGCGTCATCCGCTTCGACGGCTCCTGGTGCATCGCGTCCGGCCGGCGCCGCACGCCCGACCGCCAGCGCGCGCGAGAGGGACCTGATCCACAGGGCGCGCAAGGCCATCGAGGCCCACAATGCCAGGGCGGACGTCGAGGCGCGACGCCTGCTGGACATGCACGCCATGGAGTTCCCTCGGGGTCAGCTCGCCTCGGAGCGCGAGGCGCTGCTGCTGCAACTTCGCTGAATCGTCGGCGGCCCAGCGACAGGTAATCGGCCCGATGTCATGCAGGAGATCTTCCTGTCCTCCTGGCGCAGCATGGAGGTTGGACGATTTCGACCCTCGCAGGACGTGCCGCTGAAGAAGGCCTTGCGGCACTGGCTGCTCGCTGTTGGTCGGCATCATGTATCCCACTACCGGGAGCGCATGTATCGGTTGTACAAGGAGCGCGCAACATGTACGGTTTCAGGGCCACCGAGCCACGCGCCGTCGCCCTTCGGGCAGGTGCAGGCCCGGCTGGCTCTTCGTCGCCTGGAGTGGCTCGGGCCCGAGTTGCGTGATGTGCTCACGGGTACCGTCTTGGGCTACACCGCCAGGGAGATCGTCGCGAAGCTTGGTGGGAATCCAAACACAACGAACGGGCGGCTGCACCGCGGGCGAAGGCAGTTGCAAAAGGTGCTCCGCTGAACGAGGTGCTGACGTAGCTCGCCCTCGTCGCGAGCGTGTTAGCCGCTCCGCAGACCGCATTCCGAAGCGAGCTTGTAGCGGGCGGCGATGTCGGCAGAGTCGCCGCGCATGGGGGAGCGAGCAGACGCGTCGTGGAGGCCCAGCTCAACACTGGATGAACGGCGTGAGATGCCGTGGCTCTCATCATGAACGCTTCAGGCTCGCGTGATGACAAGCATCCAAATCACAAGATCACGACAAGCCCAGGAGCGCCCTCTCTTCACGCCTCGTCGCCCCGCCCGCTCGCCCCGCGCTCACCGCCCTCACCGCCCTCACCGCCCCTCCCCGCGCCGCGGCGCCGGCCGGCGCGGCGCCTTCGCCTCGGCGGCGAACGGCCTGTCGCCGAGGCGCAGGGCGCTCCGCTGCTCCGGGCTGAGGCGCTTCACCGCCGCCTGGAAGTCCTCCCGGGCCAGCCGGAGCCGGTTCTGGGCCGTGTTCTCGTTGATCTTGAGCTCGCGCGCGATGTCCACCACCGGGATGTCGAGCATGTCGTGCATCACCAGCACGACCCGCCGCTGCGGGACGAGGCTCCCGAGCAGCGCGTCGACCACCTCCGCCCGGTCCTTCGCCGCCGCCTGCGCCTCCTGGCCGGGGCGCACGTCGACGCCGGCGAAGATCGGGTTGTTCTGCAGGCCCATCGGGAGCTCGCGGCGCCGATACGCCCGCTCGCGGTAGTGGCTCACCTGTCTCCACGCGATCCCGAAAAGCCACGAATAGAGCGGGCTCCACGCCCGCCGCGTCCGGATGCTGCCGAGCTGCGGGATCACGGCCTCGAACGGCACGCGCTCGTCCTCCTCCTCCTCCTCCTCCTCCTCGGCGTGCTCGTCGAGATCGAGGAGCCCCCCCTGGATGGCGCGCAGCAGGCGGCTGGCGTCGAACGTGTCCAGGCTGCCGTAAACGGCGATCAGGACGTCCTGCAGCACATCCTCGAGATCGCTCGAGGCAACACCAAACCCACGGAGCAGCCGACGAAGAAAGGAGACGCTCACCTCATGCAGGACAGCGAAGCTCTGATGCCGGGCGCGGAGGACATTGTCTGGTTGAGATCCCACATATAATTTTTACGTGCGGTCATTCCAGGTCGTTCTGGATCCGGCGTCCGCGCGTGGAGATCCCGCGTTGTGCGCCCTGGAGTGTCCGGGAAATCCGTTGACCAGAAACCGTGACCAGCCGGCGAAGTGCTGTGCAATTTGGCGCCTCGGCCACGACCCAGCGCGCCCCGCGGCCCCGCGTGCGCCGCGCTCGCACGCATCGCGCACACACTCCACTGCTCCCGCGCGCCCCGCTCCCGCGCTCCCGTGCGCCCCGCCGCTCTCGCACACACCCGCTCCGCCCCCGCGCGCCCCGCGCGCCCCGCGCGCCGCGCTCCCCGCTCCCGCGCTCCCCGCGCGCCCCGCTCCCGCGCTCCCCGCGCGCCCCGCCGCCCTCGCGCGCCCCGCGCGCCCCGCCGCCCGCCCTCGCGCGCGCCGGCCGCCGCGGCCGCCCCCTTGCCCCCCGCTCCCCCGGCCCGTAGGGTGACGGCGCCGTGCCCCTCGTTCAGCTCCGCCGCAGCGCCGGCGCCGCCCCCCGCGACCTCACCGCCTTCCTCCCGACGACCCGGGAGGAGATGCGCGCCCGGGGCTGGGACGCGCTCGACATCCTGATCGTCAACGGCGACGCCTACGTCGACCACCCCGCGTTCGGCGCGGCCATCATCGGCCGCTTCCTCGAAGGGCGCGGATTTCGTGTCGGAATCATCTCCCAGCCCCGCTACCAGGACCCGAGCGACCTCCTGCGCATGGGCGCCCCCCGGCTCATGGTCGGCGTCACCGCCGGCAACCTCGACTCGATGCTCAACAAGCTCACCGCCCAGAAAAAGGTCCGCAGCGAGGACCAGTACTCGCCGGGCGGGCAGGTCGGCCTCCGCCCCAACCGGGCCTCCATCGTCTACGCCAACCTCTGCCGCCAGGCGTTCCCCGGCGTCCCCATCGTCCTCGGCGGCATCGAGGCGTCGCTCCGGCGCATCGCGCATTACGACTACTGGTCCGATCAGGTGCGCCGTTCGGTCCTGCTCGATGCCAAGGCCGACCTGCTCATCTACGGCATGGGCGAGAAGGCCGTCTGGGAGGTCGCCGACCGCCTCCGCCGCGGCGAGCCCATCCGCTCCATCCGCGACGTCCGCGGCACCGCCATCCCCCTGCGCAAGGGTGAGTGGGAGCACATCGAAGGATCACGTTACGTCCAGGACGGAAGGACCGTGATCCTCCCGAGCCACGAGGAGGTCGCGGCGGACCGGGGGGCGTTCGCGGAGATGTCGCGCGCGTTCCAGTTCGAGACCAACCCCGGGAACGCCCGGCCGCTGCTCCAGGCGCACGGCGCCGAGGCGGTCTACTTCAACCCGCCCGCGTTCCCGCTGGCGACCGAGCAGATGGACGCGCTCTACGACCTGCCGTTCACCCGGGTGCCGCACTGGTCGTACGAGGCGCCGATCCCGGCGTACGAGACGGTGAAGCACTCGGTCGTCACGATGCGCGGCTGCTTCGGCGGCTGCACGTTCTGCTCGATCACCGAGCACGAGGGGCGGGTGATCCAGTCGCGCTCGGCCGAGAGCGTCCTGCGCGAGGTGCGGGCGCTGCGGCGGATGGACGGCTTCCGCGGCGTGCTCAGCGACCTCGGCGGGCCGACCGCGAACATGTACCAGATGCGGTGCAAGGACGACGCGATCGAGCGCGCCTGCCGGCGGCTCTCGTGCGTCCACCCCGAGGTCTGCGAGAACCTGAACACCGACCACGGCCCGCTGCTCCGGCTGATGAAGGCGGTGCGCGAGGAGCAGGGGATCAAGAAGGTCTTCATCGCCTCCGGCGTGCGCTACGACCTCGCCGAGCGGTCGCCCGAGTTCATCGAGGAGCTCGCCGCCCACCACACGGGCGGGCAGCTCTCGGTCGCCCCGGAGCACAGCAAGAAGGACGTGCTCGACAAAATGAAGAAGCCGGGCATCGAGAGCTACGAGCGCTTCGCCGAGCAGTTCCGGTGCGCGAGCGAGGAGGCCGGGAAGAACCAGTTCCTCGTGCCCTACTTCATCTCGGGGCACCCGGGCTCGACGCTCCGGGACATGGTCGACCTCGCCGTGTACCTGAAGAAGCACGGGATGCGGCCGCGCCAGGTGCAGGACTTCATCCCGACGCCGATGTCGATGGCCGCGTGCATGTACCACACGGGCATCGACCCGCTGACGCGCGAGCCGGTGTACACGGCGAAGGATCTCCGGGAGAAGAAGCTCCAGAAGGCGCTCCTGCTCTACTGGGATCCGGCGCACCACGACGAGGCGCGCGAGGCGCTGATCAAGGCGGGCCGCGGGGACCTCATCGGCACGAAGCCGCACTGCCTCGTGCCGCCGGCGTCCGGGAAGGGGGCGCCGCCCCGCTACCTGGCCAAGGTCCGCGGCGAGCGCCGGGGGAAGCCTTCCAATGCGACACCCACGCCCCGCGGCGAGCGCCGGGGAAAGCCCTCCGATGCGACACACCGCCGAAGCCGCTAGCGGCCGGCCGCCGGCCGCGAGGCTCGGCGACCGCAGCCTGTTCCCGCACCTCGCGCCCCTCGTCTACCTGAACCACGCCGCGATCTCGCCGCCCTCCCGGCCGGTGCGCCAGGCGATGCTCGCGCTGCTCGACGACTACGCCGCGCAGGGCGCCGCCGCGTTCCCGGCGTGGTTCGCGCAGCGGGTCGGCCTGCGCGCGAAGCTCGGCCGGCTCATCGGGGCGGAGGCGCAGGCGGACGACATCGCGCTCATCCAGAGCACGACGCGCGGGATCTCCGACGTCGCGCTCTGCTTCCCCTGGCGGCCGCGCGACCGGGTGATCCTCTTCGAGGGGGAGTTCCCCGCCAACGTGACGCCGTGGCAGCGCGCGGCCGCGCTCTTCGACCTGGAGATCGTCCTCCTGCCGCTCGGCGGCTTCGCGGACGGCAGCGGCGCGGGCCTCGCGCGGCTCGCCGACGAGCTCCGGCGCGGCGCGCGGCTCGTCTCCGTGAGCGCGGTGCAGTTCCAGACGGGCCTCCGGATGCCGCTCGCCGCCATCGGCGCGCTCTGCCGGGAGCACGGCGCCGAGCTCTGCGTGGACGCGGTCCAGGCGGTCGGCGCGACGCCGGTCGACGTCGAGGCGGCGGGGATCGACTACCTCGCGTGCGGCGGCCACAAGTGGCTGATGGGGCTGGAGGGCACGGGCTTCCTCTACATCCGCCGCGAGCGCGCGCCCGCGCTCCGGCCCGCGGTGGCGGGCTGGCTGAGCCACGAGGACGGCGTGGGCTTCCTGCTGCGGGGCCCGGGCCACCTCCGCTACGATCGCCCGATCCGGCAGCGCGCGGACTTCGTCGAGGGCGGCAACCTCAACGCCGCGGGCTTCGCCGGGCTCGAGGCGGCGGTGGACCTGATCCTCTCGATCGGCGTCGCGCGGATCCACGAGCACGCGAACCGCTACCTCGACCCGCTCGAGGCGGGGCTCCGGGAGCGCGGGTTCGAGAGCCTGCGCGCGGCGGATCCGGCGCTGCGCTCGTGCGCGCTCGGGGTGCGGCCGCCGGCCGGCGCCCCGGTGGTGGAGCTCCACCGCGAGCTCATGGGCCTCGGGATCGCGTGCTCGATCCCGGACGGGGTGCTGCGCTTCGCGCCGCACTGGCCGAACGCCCTCGACGAGGTGGAGCAGGTGCTGCTCTCGGTGGACGAGGCGCTCGCGCGGGTCCGGAAGGGCTGAGCGCGCGGGGCGCCGGCGACGAGCGACCGCCGGGCCCCGCCCGCCGTCACCACCGCATGCTGGTACCGCACGTGGTCCGCACGTCCACCGCCGTTCCGATCGGCACGGCGGCCAGCGCGTTCCGGATCATCCAGCTCCTGCACAGCGTGCGATCGGGCCAGCGGACATCGTCCACCTCGTTGGGATCGGCGACCAGACCGGTGACCGGATCGAAGAAGCCCATGACCCGGATGGCGAGATTGTGCTCGGGCGCGAGGCGCAGGACGAGGTCGGTGTCGTTCGGCCGATGAAACGACGCCCCGTCGATCACGGACTCTGGACCATCGATCTTGATGTAATCGTAATTAACAGACCAGTCGGGCTCCGACGGCTGATAGATGACGTCATTACCATCCCCGGGCTTGAAGATGTAGCTGTCGCTCCCGTGCCCGCCGTGGAGCAGATCATTGTCGAGCCCGCCTTCCAGCTCGTCCGCGCCTGGGCCACCGAGCAGTACGTCGTATCCGCTCTCCCCGTACAGGCCGTCGTTCCCATGGTATCCGATGAGCACGTCGTCGCCCGCCCTCCCCCAGAGGAGATCCTGCTGGGCGGCCCCTCTCAAATCGTCTTCAAGGCTGGTACCGATGATCGGGGTCCCGCTCCCGTACAGCGCGATATACGCCACCTCGTCCGCGGACATCTCCCACGTGTCGGATTGATTGCCGAACCTGATCCGATCGACCGTGCCGCCGGCGGCGCCGTTGCCCCCGAAGAACGAGAGGATGCGCAGCGTGTCGGGCCGGCCGGGGAAGCTGATCAAGAGGTCCGTCAGGTCCTGCTGGAAGACGACGTGGTCGGGAGGGGTCGAGTGGGTATCGATGATCACGGTGTCGACGTCGATGTTGCCATGGCCCGCCACATCGACGTTATGGATGATGTCCTGCCCCTGGCTATAGTAGTAGGTATCCGCGCCGTCTCCGCCCCTCATCACGTCGTTGCCGCTGCCGCCGTTCATGTGATCGGCGCCGCTACCGCCCGTGAGATCGTCGTCACCGACCCCGCCCTCGAGGATGTCGTCGCCATCATCGCCCAGCAGCACGTCGTCCCCACCGTCGCCGAACAGGAGATCATCCCCGAAGCGGCCGTGGATGGTGTCGTTCCCGTCGAGCCCTGATATGATATCGCCCGCCTCGGTCCCCTCGAGGACGTCGTCACCAGGCGTCCCGGAGATCTCGTCGTCCTCCGCGCCCTCCCCTGTCGCCTCGAGGGTGACCGGATCGATGCCGCCGCTCGGCAGGACGTCCTCCACGGGCACGTCGTGCGCCGTGCAGGCCGACACGGCGCCCAGAGCCCCTACCGAAACCAGGATCACAAACAAACGTCGCTCGTTCATCGTGCACACCCTCGCGCTGTTCCGGCGCCGCGCGCCGCTACCACTGCATGTCGCTGCCGCACGCGGTCCGGGCGGGGACCGCGGTCCCGGACGGGCTCGCGACCAGCGCGTCCCGGATCCGCTCCTTGGTGCACAGCGTGTGATCCGACCAGCGGACCTCGTCGACCTCGTTGGTCGGCTTGACGGTGCCGGCGGCGTCGCCCAGGAGAAAGTCGCGGATCGTCACGACGAGCTCGTCCCCCGCCGAGAGCCGCAGCTCGATGTCTCTCGGGCTCACCCGCCGGAACGTGGCTCCCTCGATCACCGCCGCCGGCCCGCCGATCTCGATGACGTCGAGATCCCCGGGCGCGCCGTCCGACGCCTGCACGATGATGTCGGCCCCGTCGCCGGGGTTGAACACGTACCTGTCGCCCCCGGCGCCGCCGCGGAGCGTGTCGTTGCCGGGCCCGCCGTTCAGCGTGTCGGCGCCGGGGTCGCCGTACAGCTCGTCGGCGCCCGCCATCCCGTTCAGGATATCGTCGCCGTCCTTTCCGAACAGCGCGTCATTGCCGCCGAAGCCGGAGATCGTGTCCGCCCCGAGGAACCCTTCGAGACGGTTCGCGAGCTCGTCCCCGTGGATGGGGCTCCCGTCCCCGTAGAGCATCAGGTGAGCCACCTCGGCGGCCGTCATCTGCGGCGCGCCGGGGGCGGCGCCGAACTGGAACAGGTCGACCGTGTACGCAGAGGCCGCGTTGCCCGTCAGGAAGCCGGTGACCCGCAGCGTGTCGGGGAGGCCGCGGACGCTGATCAGGAGATCGCTGTATCCGTCCTTTCGGAACTCCAGGTCGCCGGGCGCGAGGGCGTCGTCGAAGATCACGGTGTCGATGCTGGCAGCGCCCACGTCGCTGTTCTGGATGATGTCTTGCCCTCCGGAGTAATAGTATGTATCGCTGCCCTCTCCGCCGTTCATCGAATCGTCGCCGGCCCCGCCGACGAGGACGTCGTCGCCCTGGTAACCGTTGAGGCGATCGTCCCCGTTCCCCCCCTCGAGGGTGTCGTTGCCGCCGTCACCGCTCAACGAGTCGTTGCCGTCATCGCCCTTCAGAGAGTCGTCGCCGCCTTGCCCGGAGATCGCGTCGTTCCCTGCGAACCCCGAGATGACGTCCGCCGAGTCGAACCCGACGATGCTGTCGTTCTCCGGTGTCCCGGCGAGCGCCAGGAAGCGCAGGTCTTCCCTGTTCCAGGTCGCGGTGGCCGGATCGCCGATCTGCATGACGTCGACCCCCGAAGCGCCGCTCTCGGTGAACTGCGACCGAACGGTGATCTGCCGGTACTCGCCGTCGCCCAGGAGCGTGACGATCATGGCCCGGTTCACGTTGCGGACGTGCACCATTTCGGGCGTCACGTCGGCGCCGAGCACGAGGCGATTGCTGCCGCCCGAGAAGTCGTCCACCAGATCGGTGCCTCCCTCCATGCCGCCCACGAGGAACGTGTCGTCGCCCTCGCCGCCGGTGAAATGGTCGTCGCCCTCGCCGCCGTCGAGCACGTCGTTCCCCCGCTGCCCCGTGAGGTTGTCGTCCCCGCTCCCGCCGATCAGGTGGTCGTCGCCGTCGCCGCCGTCGAGCCCGTCGTCGCCGTCATCGCCCGACAGGACATCATCGCCGCCTTGACCCGAGAGCCCGTCGTTCCCCGGACCTCCCGAGATGATGTCCGCCGTCGAGAACCCCACGAGGTTGTCGTTCTCCGGCGAGCCGGCGATCGCCAGGAGCCGCAGGTCCTCCCGGCTCCAGGTGATGATGGCGGGGTCGCCGATCTGCACGGTGTCCACGCCGCTCGAGCCGCTCTCGCTGAACTGCCCCCGGACCTTGACCTGCCGGGACTGGCCGTTGCTCGCGATCGTGAGGACCATGTCCAGACCGACGTGGCGGACACGCACCATCTCGGGCGACACGTCGGCGCCGAGCACGAGCCGGTCGTCCCCCGAATAATCATCCACCAGATCGTCGCCGCCCTCCAGGCCGCCCACGATGTGCGTGTCGTTGCCTTCATTGCCGGTGAAATGATCGTCGCCTGGACCGCCTTCGAGCACGTCGTCGCCCGCGTGGCCCACGAGACGGTCATTTCCGCTGCCGCCGATCAGGTGGTCGTCGTGATTGCCGCCGGTGAGGGAGTCGTCCCCGCTGCCGCCGTCCAGGCGGTCCTCGCCGTCGCCGCCGTCGAGCCCGTCGTTCCCGTCGCCGCCGGACAGGTCGTCGTCGCCGCCGCGGCCGCTGATCACGTCGTTTCCATCGCCGCCCGAGATGGTGTCCGCCGACTCGAACGCCGTGATGACGTCGTTGCCCGTCGTGCCGGACATGGCCATCTGCTTGAGCTCCTCCCTGTTCCACGCCGCCACGGCCGGCTCGCCGATCTGCACGGCGTCCACGCCCCGCGTGTCGCCCTCGGTGAACTGCCACCGGACCGTGACCTCCCGCGATTCACCATCGCCCGTCACGGTGAGGACCATCGTGCCGTTGTCGTTGCGGACGCGGATCATCTCGGGCGTGACGTCGGTGGCGAACGCGAGTCGGTTGCTGCCCGCCACGTCGTCGACCAGATCGTCACCTGCCAGGAGCCCGCCCACGAGGAACAGGTCGTCGCCGTCGCCACCCCTGAAGTGATCGTCGCCCGCGTCGTCGTCGAGCACGTCGTCTCCACGCTGGCCGGAGAGGTTGTCGTCCCCGGCGCCCCCGTACAGGTAGTCGCCGTGATCGCCCCCGTCGAGGCTGTCGTTGCCGTCGCCGCCGAGCAGGAAGTCCTGCCCATCCTGGCCGGCGAGCGCGTCGTTGCCCCCCTGCGCGTCGATGAGGTCCGCGGTCCCGTAGCCGAGGATCGACCCGCCTGCGTCGCCGTTGTCCAGCACCTTCACGCGGAGGTCGCGGGTCTCCCAGAACGTGCCGTCGCTGAACGCGACGGTCCCCAGCGCGGCGCCGCTCGTGGCGTCTTGCCCGAAGAACCCCGCGACGGAGACCTTCGTGCGGGTCTCCTGCGGCGCGCTCGTCACCTCGAGGACGAGGTTGTGGTTCGCGCGCGTGACCTTGACGTCCTCCTTGCGGATGCCGTCGATGAACTGCAGCGTGTCGGTGCTGAGCTCGGACCCCGCGAGGTAGAGCTCGCCGTAATTCGCGCCGACGACATAGGTGTCGTCGCCGGGACCGCCGTCGATGCGGTCCGCGTCGGTCGGGTGGACGAAGATGAGGTCGTCGCCCACGCCGGCCGACACCTTCTGGGCGTTCCAGACGAGATCATGGCCGTTGCGGTGGTGATCGAAGCGGAGGGGCGTCGTCTTCGTGGGGTTCGCGATCTGGCCCTCCCAGGTGTAATCGAACCAGCGGAAACTGCCGCACAGATCCCCGGGGCTGAGCTTCACCAGGAAGGAGTCGGGCCGGTTGTACGGGTCGGGGTACCCGCTGTGCATGAACAGGGAGTGCCGGTCCTGCAGCGCCCCCAGGTACGACTCATTGTAGTGGGCGGTGGGATCCATCCCCGCGGAGGGCTGCCAGAAGCACCCGCCGACGGGGAGCCAGTCGTTCGCATAATCGAAGGTGGCATCCAGCGTCGCGTCGAGGGCGTCCGCGATGAGCGGGCGCGGATCCCAGCCGAAGCGCATCAGCGAGGGGCCCGCGTGGCGCACGAGATCCACGAGATCGGCGAGCGCGTCATTGGACTGCACCATCTCGTACTCGCCGTCGATATCGAGCTGGAGGCGCTGGTCCAGCGCCGAGAAGTCGAGGCTCCCGGGCCCGGTGGGATCGGGGACGAGATCGAGGTACGACTGCAGGCGCGTCTGGACGGCGAGCGCACCGTAAACGCGCTCGGAGATCAGGCGGTACGCCGCGTCGAACCCCCACGTGTTCTGGGCGTTGAACGTGACGCGCTTGCCATACGCGTCGGTCGACAGCTGGTCCCAGTCGCGGCTCGCCACGCCGCTGAACACCTCGACCACGGTGAGGCGCCCGAGGTGCCTCTTGTACTCGATCACCATCGGATGATCGCTGAGCTCCAGCACCGCCTTCAGCCACCGCGGGTCTCCGCTCACCCCGAGGCGCTCCGCCTCCGAGGAGAACAGCGTCGCCAGATCCGTGCGCGTCTGGTCCTCCGTCGCGCCCGGCACGAGCGGGGTCACCCCGTAGTCGGCGCTCATCGGGTACACATGACCTCTGTTGACGGAAGAGCTGCCGCTCGTGGTGAACGCGCCGCCGCCTTGCGCGTCGACCTTCGGCTTCTTCGCGCGCTGGAAGTTCACCCAGATGGGCGTGTTGGTCGCGATCGACTGGTGGTAGAGCGAGCCCCCGGGCGCCGCCTGCGCCCAGCGCGCCAGGATCTCGTCGACCTTGCGCCGCTGGCCCTCGCGCGTCGGCTCGGCCGCGAACGCGCTGACCAGCGAGAGCAGCACGGGATCGATCGACATCGCCTCGCGCAGCGGGCGCACGAACCCGCTGCCGCCCATGTACGGGAGCGCCGCGGCCTCGGGCGAGATGACGACCGGGTCCGTGAACTCCGCGTAGAAGTTGCTCTCCGCCGGGATCAGGTTGGCGACGATCCCGGTCGTCCCGTCGTCGCGGGTGTACACGGCCGTGCCGGCGAAGCGGTTCCCGTTGGCGCCGCTGAGGTTGCCTGTCTCCGAGAGGGCGATCGAGGTGATCCCCATCTCCGCGAGCGGCGCGAGCTCGCCCAGCTCGACCCAGCCGTTCGAGTTCAGGTCCTGCCAGACGCGCAGCATGCCGAAGTCGGCGTCGGCGGCGTCGACGAGCCCGTCGCGCGTGGTGTCGAGATCCGAGAGGGCGTCGAGGCCGTCGGCCGCCAGGGTCCCGTCGAGCTTCACGGTGTGGACGCCGAAGAGCTCGTTTCCGTCGTTGATCTGACCGTCGAGGTTGCGATCCCGCACGATCCAGCCGTCGTCGGGCGCCACCCACCCCGTGGCGGTGGCCACCCCGTCGCCGTCGTGATCGAAGAGGACCGAGTCCGAACCATCGAGGCCGAGGGTCTCGACGCCGTCGTCGTCGAGATCGATCGCGAGCGGATCGCCGCCGATGTTCATGAAGGCGAGGAAGAGCGCCATGTCCGGCAGCTCGGCGTCGACGTCGCCCATGTGCGGCGCCCGCCCCTGGGACAGATCCAGGAGGTAGTCCTGGCGCCAGCGCATGAAGTCGGCCAGGTGCCCCAGCATGCCGTTGCCGAGCAGGTCGCGCCGGCCGAACCCGACGTACTCCTCGTTGATGATCTCCAGGCCGAGGATCGATGTCTCGACCGCGAACCCCCAGTTGGGGTCGGGCGACTGGATCCCCTCGAGGACGAATTTGAGCTTCGCCTCCGTCTCCCAGTGGTCGCCCTGCTGATGGACGCCGGAGCCGTCCGCCTTGTAGCTGGTCCTGAGCGGGCGGGCGAGCCCGAACTCGATCTCCGCCTTCTCGGGGACGTACTCCCACTTGTCGTTCATCTTCCCTTCGGTGACGAGCGCGACGTTCGGTCCGACGGGGACCTCCAGCTTGATGCCGCGGTTCGTGCCGTAGGTGACGACGCCGTTCCCCTCGCCGGGCACGTTCCAGACACCGCCGTTCTCGATGGCGGTCGGGTTGGTGCCATAGTTGGCCGAGTAGATGCCCGAGTTGGGTGAGGTGAGCTCGAAGTTGATGTTCCCTTCCGACGCGTTCCACTTGAGCTCGAAGCCGCCGGGGCCCTCCCATTTGCCCTGCTTCACGCCGCTCTTCGGCTGGATGTCTTCCCAGGAGAAGGCATGCGCCGCGGGCGACACGCCGAGCGCCCCTATCGATGTCAGGATCGCAAGCAGAAGATTCTTGTTGGTAGTTCGTCTCATCGCGCCCACTCCAGAACGAGCGCTGGATACTCGGCAAGAACCGCGCCACGCCTGGCGCGGGCGGATCCTCCGGTGGGCCCAGGCAAACAGGCGGAGATCCGGGCGCGCTGCGCCATCGGACGGGATGGTGTCATGTGACATCGGCCAGATGTCCCGTGACATGTCGCGTGACATCGGCGGACCGAGTCGATGCCTCCGCGCGACGCCGGCGTCGCGACGAGCGTCGGCGCGCGCTCGGGCTCCGGGTCCTCGTGGGTGGGTCGTCCGCTGCGCCGGCGTGGATCCCGGACTCCTCCTCCGCCGCCCGCAGCCCCTACCCGCCCGCGTCCCCGCCCTCCCCGTCCGCGTCCCCGCCCTCCCCGCCGGCGTCCGCCCCCCCGCGCAGGCCATACCGCTTCATCGCGCGCTGGATGAACTTCCGGTTCACCCGCGCGAGCTCCGCCGCGCGCGACACGTTGCCGCCCGTCTGCCTGAGCGCGGCGTCCAGGTAGGCCCGCTCGTACGCCTCGGCCACGCGCTCCCGCCCGGCGAGCAGCGGCTCGCCCAGATCCACCGCGGGCGCGCCGGGCGCGTCGCCGTCGCGCGCCGCGCCCGGCGCCGGGGGGCCGCCCGCGCTCCCGGCCGCGCCCAGCGAGAGCGCGCGGGCGACCGCGTTGCGCAGCTCCCGGACGTTGCCCGGCCACGAGCGCGCCGCGAGCGCCGCCACCGCCTCCTCGGACAGCGCCGGCGGCGACCCCGCGCGGGACCCGAGCTCCCGCTCGAAATGACGCACGAGCAGCGGGATATCCCCCTGCCGCTCGCGCAGCGGCGGCACGGTGACCTGGATGACGGCGAGGCGGTAATAGAGATCCTCGCGGAACCGCCCGCGCTCCACCTCGCGGGCGAGGTTCCTGTTCGTGGCCGCGACGACGCGCACGTCCACCCGCCGCGCCACGTTGGACCCCACCCGCCGCACCTCGCGGCGCTCGAGGACGCGCAGCAGCTTGGGCTGCAAGTCGAGCGGCAGCTCGCCGATCTCGTCGAGGAACAGGGTGCCGCCGTCCGCCGCCTCGAACGCGCCCGGCCGCTCGGACACGGCGCTGGTGAAGGCGCCCTTCACGTGGCCGAACAGCTCGCTCTCGATGAGCGTGGCGCTCACCGCCGAGCAGTCGAAGACCACGAACGGCCCGCCGTGCCGCGGGCTCTCCTCGTGCACCGCCTCGGCCACGAGCTCCTTGCCGGTGCCGGTCTCGCCCTCGACGAGCACGGTGGCGTCGGTGAGCACGACCCGCTCGAGCACCGCGAACAGGCGGCGCATGGCCACGCTGGGCCCGAGCATGCCGCCGAAGCGCTCGCGGTGGGAGAGCGGCAGCTCGATGACGTCGCTCAGCATGCGCAGGCGCAGCGTGGTGCCCCCGACGACGATGGCCGCGTCGGGGCGGGCATAGGCGTCCCGCACCGCCACCCCGTCGACCAGGGTGCCATTGCGGCTGCCGTCGTCGATCACGCGGATGCGCTCGCCCTCGATGCGGACGACGAGGTGCCGGCGGCTGACCGTGGGATCCTTGAGGACGAGATCGCACTCGCGGCCGAGCCCGACGCTCGCCTCGGGCCCGGGCAGGTCGGCGACGAGCCCTCGGTCCGGCCCGTCCACGACCTCGACGCGGATCTTGCGCGAGGCGAGCTTGTAGGCGCTGCCGTCGCGCGCGAGCGGCTGGGTGAGCTCCTCGGCCACGCGCCGCAGTATACCCGGGGAGCCGACGACCGGCGCGCCGCGCGTGGTTGCGCGCGGCGTCGACGACCTGGACGGCGACCCCGCGACCCGCCCCGGCCCGCCGCGCGCGACGGCGGCGGGCCCGAGCGGCGAGGGCGCGGGGTGGCGCTTCAACGGAAGCGCCCGTGCGAGGCGGCGCCCTCGCGGGGCCTCGGCTCAGGGCACGGGCGGGTATTCGATGAAAGCGCCGGTGTAGCGGTACCAGGCGCCGTCGCTCGGCGTGACGGTGAAGCGCAGGTCGAGGCCGTAATGGGGGGTGTTGAAGTTGTCGTACTCGGGCACGTCATAGTGGTGAATGTCGCGGGTCGCGACGCGATTGGGGCTGAGGGTCACGTTCACCCCGGGGACCACCGCCCACGCGCCGCTGATCCCCTTCTTGACGTAGCCCTTGAAGTTGGTCCGCGCCGCGCCGCACGCGGCGACGGTCATGCGGCCCTCGAAGGCGTACGGCAGGCCCTGCTGGCTGGCGGTGCGCTGCGCGCCGCCCGAGAAGGGGCCCACGCGGCACCAGCTCACCGAGTCCGCGACCTGCGGGTGAGAGGCGTAGTCGTCGATCGCGCCGCAGTGCACGCTCGTGAAGACCGCCGCGCTCTGGCACGGGCCCAGCGCGGCGATGCCGTCGAGCGCGGCGGGCGGCGTGTTCACGACGACGGGCGCGTCCGAGAGCGCGCGCGTGAGCCGGGGCGCGTCCTTGCAGGCGGCGACGAGCGCGCGGGGCACCGGGGTGCCCTCCGGCGAGGCCGCGAGGAACGTGTCGAGCGCACAGGCGGAGGGCGCCCCGACGGGGGCGACGCCGCCCGGGGTGATCTGCAGGACCGACGTGCCGCCCGAGTCGCTCGCGCAGAACGCGAGGTAGCGGCCCGCCTCGTCGACGATCGAGGCGACGTGCGCGTCCTCGCCGCAGGGCGCGTCGCCCGCCGAGAGGCCCACGGCCTCGAGGTCGATGCCGAGCGGATCCCGCGCGGCGGCGTGGCCCGGGTCCTCTGCCTCTCCGGGCGACTCTTGCGGTTCGCCGGAGACGCAGGCCACCAGGACGAGAGAGCTCATGCAGGCGAAAATGTGAGCGAGCTTCATGGCCGTCATCTTTCCCTTGTTGTTGTCTTGAATCGTCGAGCTATCGAATCGACCGACGTGCCGATCGGGCATGATGAGCGCCTATCGCAATCGCCGTACCAGGGCGCCGGAGCGCGCGAACGCGGCGCTGGCCGGCCGGCCCGGCGCGCCGCGCGCGCGCGGCGAACAGGGCTCATGGGCGGGGGGCAGGCCGCGGGAGGATCGGGGCGGCTCGCGGCGCGGTGCGACCGCGCAGGGACACCGCACCTCCCGCCCGGCGCCCCCGGTGCGACGGGCGCGTCGCGCTCGACGGCGAGGGCCGGGAGATCGAGGCGCAGGAGGGCGGCGCCGCGCTCGCGCCTCCTGCCGCTGTCCGCTGTCGCCGGATCCCTCGGTGGGCCCGCCGCAACGCAGGGTTGACTCCAGTGGAGACAGGCTCCACGCAGGTCGCGCGCGCCTCGTGGAGCCGGCCGCTCCGCGGATGGGCGATGCCGGGGAGCTGCGCTCGGCGGCGCTCGACGCGCGCCTTTCGCGGCGGGCGCGACACGAGGTCGATGGAGGATGGACGATGAGCGGCAGGATGCAGGGCGCTGGCCGCGGCCGTGGCGGCGCGATGGCCACCGTGCGGTGGGGTGGATGGCTCGGCGGCGCGGCGTCGCTCCTCGTGGTCTGGCTCGCGGCGGCGAGCGCGCACGCTATCGAGCCGCGCGGCGCCGTGCTCGGGCCGGGAGACGCGACGGCCGCGCTGTGGCTCAGCAACAATGAGGACTACGCGGCACGGGCGCGCGGGGCAGCGTCCAGCATCGCAGACATCGAGGAGGCGCGAGCGCGCAGCGGTCGCCCCACCCGCGGCGCCGCCGGAGACGCCGACCTGACCATGTGGCGGTACCTGGTGGAGCTCGGGGCCGCGCGAATGGGGAGCGGAGATTACGCCGGCGCCGAGCCGCCGCTCGCGCGCGTGCTCGACGCGGTGGAGCGGTATCGCGCCAGGAAGCGGGAAGACACCGGCACGCGCGAGGTGCTCGTGCGTGCCCTCGCGGTGCTCGGAGAGCTCCGCATGAAGCAAGGCGATCACGCCGCTGCGGAGCCGCTCCTCATGCGTGCGATGTACGGAGAAGACTGGCCCCACCGCTCGGCGTCCGCGGCGCACCGGGGCGCCGTGGACACCCTCGCTCGCCTCCTCCTGGCGAAGGCGGAGTACGGCCAGATCGACGCGCTGCTGAGCAAGGCCGATGAGAAGGACCGCAGCCTCTCTGCTCACCTCATCCTGGCCCAGGCAGAGCTGGAGATCGCCCGCGCGGACTACGGGCGCGCCGAGGGCCGCCTCCACGACCTCCAGGAATCCAAGTGCAAGTTCGACCAGCCCCTCACCGCGCGCTGCCTCCAGGACCTCGCCGACATCCACGCCGAAGCGGGCGATCCGGCGCTGGCCCGGCCGCTCCTCGAGCGCGCGATCGGCATCCTCGAGGAGCGGCTCGGCCCGGAGCACCCGAGCCTCGCCGCCGCGCTGGACCGGCTCGCGTCGGTCCTGCTGCTGCAAGGGGCCGACCCCTCGCAGGTCGAGCCGCTCGTCGAGCGGGCGCTCGCGCTGCGCGACAGGAGGCTCGGCGCAGGCCACGTCGGGCGGACCACCTCCCTGATGATCCGCGGCGATCTCGCGCTGCGGCGCGGCGATCCCGCGGCCGCGGAGCGCGCCTACCGCGACGCGCTCGCGCTGCGCGAGCGGCGCCTCGGCGACCGGCACCCGGGCGTCGCCGAGGCGCTCGCCGCGCTCGGCGAGCTCCAGGAGGCGGGCGGGGCCCCTCGGGCCGCCGAGCCGCTCTACCGGCGCGCGCTCGCCATCGAGGAGGCCGCCTTCGGCCCGGAGCACCCGCGTGTCGCCCGCGCCCTCGCGCGGCTCGGCCGGCTCCGCCTCGCCCAGGGGGAGATCCGCGAGGCCATCGGCCTGCTCGCGCGCGGCGCGGACCTCCAGGATCGGCGCGCGCTCGCGCTGCTCCCCACCGCGAGCGAGGAGCACCGGACCGCCTTCGCCGGCGCGCTCGGCGACGAGACCGACCTGCTCCTCTCGCTGCACGCGGACGGCGCCCCGTCCGACGCGGAGGCGGCGCGCCTCGCCCTGACCACCGTGCTCCGGCGCAAGGGCATCGCCCTCGACGCGGCCGCGGACCGGATCGCCGCGCTCAGGGACCGGGGCGACGCCGACGACGCGCTGCTCCTCCAGCAGCTCGTCGACGTCCAGTCGCGGATCGTCGATCTCGTCGTCCGCCTCCCCTCCTCGCGGCAGCCCGAGGTGCTCCGCGCGGGGATCGACGAGCTCGATCGGCAGAAGCGGGCGATCGAGGAGGAGATCGGCCGGCGCGGCGCCCCGCTGCGGATCGACGACGCGCCGGTCACCCTGGACCGCGTGGCCGCCGCCCTGCCGGAGGGCGCGGCGCTCGTGGAGCTCGTCGTGCGCCGCCCGTACCTCCCGGGACGGGGCGGCGCCGCGCCGCGCGCGCCGGGCGCCTGGCGCGCGCCGGGCGCCTGGGGCGCGCCGAGGTACGCCGCGTACGTGCTCCACGCCGACGGCCGCGTCGCCTGGGTCGACCTCGGCGAGGCGGCGCCAATCGACGCGGCCGCCGGCGACCTGCGGCGCGCGTTCGCCGGGGCGCGCCGCGACCCGCAGCGCGCCGCGCGCGCCCTCGACGAGCGCATCATGCGGCCGGTCCGCGCGCTGCTCGGCGGCGCCCGCTGGATCTTCCTCAGCCCCGACGGCGAGCTCAACCTGGTCCCCTTCGGCGCGCTCGTCGACGAGCGCGGGCGCTACCTGCTGGAGCACAGCTCGTTCACGTACCTGACGAGCGGCCGCGACCTGCTCCGCGCCCGGCACCACGCCCCGCGCCGCGCCGCGCCGGCGCTGCCCGCGCTGGTCGTCGGCGCGCCGGAGTTCGGCGACGCGCTCCGGCACGCCCGCTTCCGCCGCGCGGCCCCGGCGGGCGCCGCGGCGCCGAGGCGCTCCGTCGACATGCGCGCCCTGTCGTTCCCGCCCCTGCCCGGCACGCTCCCCGAGGCCACGGCGATCGGGCGGCGCTTCCCGGGGGCGAAGGTGCTCACCGGCCTCGACGCGACCGAGGAGGCGCTCAAGGGCGCGGCGCACCCGCGCGTCCTCCACCTCGCGACGCACGGGTTCTTCCTCCCCGACGCCGACGAGGCGCGCGCGGGCGGGGTCGCCGCCGAGAACCCGCTGCTGCGCGCCGGCGTGGCGCTCGCCTCGGCCAACCGGCCCTACGACGGCCCCGAGGACGGCGTGCTGACCGCGCTGGAGGCCTCGGGCCTGGACCTTTACGGCACGCAGCTCGTCGTGCTGTCGGCGTGCGAGACGGGCCTCGGCGAGCTGAAGCGGGGGGACGGGGTCCACGGCCTGCGGCGGGCGCTGGTGCTCGCCGGGGCGGAGACCCAGGTGATGAGCCTCTGGAAGGTCCAGGACCGCGAGACCCGCCGCCTGATGGAGGCCTATTACGAGAAGCTCGCCGCGGGCGGGGGCCGCGTCGAGGCGATGCGCCAGGCGCAGCTCGAGATGCGGTCTCGGCCGGAGACCGCGCACCCCTTTTACTGGGCCGCGTTCATCGTCTCCGGCGACGGCACCACCCTCGACGGCCGCGAGGTGGCCCCGCAGCCGGCCGCGCCGCGGCCCGTGCCCGCCGTGGCCGCCGTGCCCCCCGGCCCCCGCGGCTGCGCCTGCGACGCGGCGGGGGCGGCCGCCTCGTCCGGGGGCGCCGCGGGCGGCGCGCTCCTCGCGATGGGCGGCCTCGCCGCGCGCCACCGCCGCCGGAGGGCCGCCCTGCGCCGCCCCGCGGCCGGTCGAGGGGGGTGAGGCCCCCTGGGCGCCCCTCCCCCGGGGCACCCTCCCCCCGGTCGAGCCGCCGCGTCACGCCCGCGCCGCCGCCCCGGCGATCCACGCGCGCGCCTCGTCCATCAGCGCCAGCGTGAGCGGGCGCAACGTCACGCCCGCCCCGGCGGCCTCGGCGACCGCGTCCTCCAGGGCCTCGACCCCGATCTCGCCGCGCCGCGCCAGGTGCAGGAGCTCCCACAGCCGCGCGCCGATCGCGAGATCGCGGTCGGCCCCCGCCTCGGCGACGTCCCTGGCCGCGCGCGCGTCCGCCAGCGCGTCGGCGGAGCGGCCCGACAGGGCGAGGATCTCCGCGCGCCGCAGCAGCGTGAGCGCCTCGCGGCGGTCGCGGTGGGCGCGCTGGAGCGCCGCGGCCTCGTCGGCCGCCGCGAGCGCGCCCTCGAGCTCCCCGACGCGCCGGAGCGCGTCCGCGCGCAGCGACAGCGCGCTCGCGCGCAGCGCCGGATCGCCGGCCTCGGCCGCCAGCTCGGCCGTGCGCGCGGCCGTCTCCGCGGCCTCGCGCGCGCGGCCCTGGCGGAGCAGGAACGCGGCCAGGTTCGTCAGCACGAGGCGGAGCTGGCCGCGCATGCCGTCCGCCTCGGCCTGGCCGGCGACGCGCTCGAGCCGCGCGATCGCCTCCGCGATCCGGCCGCGCTCGGCGTCGAGCACCGCGAGATCCGCCTCGATGTGCAGCCTGTGCCAGCGCGAGCCGAGCGCCTCGGCGATCGCGAGCGCGCGCGTGAGGTCCTCCTCCGCCACCGCGAGATCGCGGCGGTTCGAGGCGTAGTTCAGCTCGAAGCGCAGCACGCGCGCCCCGAACTCCAGCCCCGCCCCGGCCCGCGCCGCGAGCGCCACCGCCTCGCCCGCGAGCGCCATGGCCCGCTCGGGCGAGGCGACGCCGGCGAGCGCCATGCGCGCCTCGCACCGGAGGGCCGCGTCGGGCTGGGCGTCGGCGTCCGCGAGCAGCCCCGGGTCGTCGTAGCCCTCCTCGCGCAGCCCCCGCGCCACCTCCAGCCGGCAGAGCCGCCGCCGCAGCGCCACCTCGGCGCGGCGCGCGGGGAACACCGCCGCGCGCGCGTCGAGCGCGGCGAGCCGCCGCCGCGCCTCCTCGAGCTTCCGACCGCGCAGGAGGGCGCGCACCACGTCGATCTCGGCCGCGGCGCGCTCGTCCGGATCCTCGACGAGCGCGGCGAGGCGCTCGCCGAGCTCCACCGCCTCGGTGAACAGGCCGGCCGACATCGCCGCCTCCATCGCCCGGCCGAGCCAGCGCCGCGCCTCCGGGGCCGCGCCGAGGCGCTCGTAGCCGGCGGCCAGGAACGCGGCGTCGGCGGCCGCCGCGGGCCTGCGGGCGAGGGCGTCGAGCAGCGCGCGGTGCACGCGGCGCAGCCAGGGGCGCGGCCGCACCAGGTTGAGCACCGAGAGGCGCACCATCTCCTGGACGAAGCTGTACTCCGGCCCGCGCTGCCGGCCCGCGGCGGCGGTGAGCAGGCCGGCGTCCACGAGCAGGTCCAGCGCGGCCTCCAGCGCCTCGTCGTCGCGGCCCGTGGCCTCGGCGAGCACCTCCGCGCAGAGGCCGCCGCCGTGGAGCGCCACGGCGGCGAGCGCGCGCAGGGCGAGGCGCCCCTCGTCGCTCGCGGGGTCGAGGTAGCCGGCGAGGCGCGCGACCACGAGGTCGTCGACGCCCGGCACGCCGCGGTCCGCGAGATCGGGCTCGGCGGCGTCCCAGACGCCCTCGCGGTGGATGAGCGCGCCGGTCTCGCGCCACGCCACGAGCGCGTGCACGATGAAGAACGGCACGCCGCCCGAGCCGCGCACGACCGCGCGCTCGAGCGCGGGCGCGACCGGGAGCGTGGCCTGGGCGAGGCGCGCGGCGTCCGCGTCGCCGAGCGGGCCGAGGGCGAGGTGGCGGGCGCCGGGGCGGGCGCGCCCGCGCGCCTCGGCGAGCAGCGCGCGGAGCGGCGGCGAGGGGCTCGGCTCGTCGCGCGCGGCCGCGAGGACGAGGAGGCGCGCCGGGGCGCCCCCGCGCGCCACCTTCGCGCCCACGCGCTCGAGCAGGAGCCGCAGCAGCGCGAGGGTGTGCGCGTCGGCCCACTGGAGGTCGTCGAGGGCGAGGACCAGCGGCGCCTCGGTGCTCGCCCAGAGCAGCGCGTCCTCCACGCCCTCCAGGGCGGCGGTCGTGTCCGGCGCGCCGGGGAGCACGCTCGGGGAGAGGGCCCGCTCGATCGCGTCCACGAGGAGGCCGAGCGGGCTCGTGGCGTCCTGGGGGAGCGCCTCCAGGGCGCGGAGCAGCGGCCGGAGGGGGCTCTTCCGCTCGGGGGAGCAGGCGGCGCGCAGGACGCGGTCCGCGCCGAAGCGCTCGGCCTCGAGCGCGGCGTCGAGCAGGCGGGTGCGGCCGATGCCGAGCGGCCCGGTGATCAGCGCGACGCGGACGCCGCCCCCGCGCGCCTCCGTGGCCAGGCGACCGAGCGCCGCGATGGCGTCGCCGCGGCCCACCAGCGGGGCGTCCAGGCAGGGCTCGGTCGGCGCGACGGTCTCGGTCCGCCGGGTCGGCCTGGCGCCCCGCGAGGCCGGCCCCACGGCCTCCGCCGTCGGGCGCTCGGCGTGCGGGGCCGGGCGCGCGCCCCACGCGGCCGGGGCCTCGGCCTGCGGGGCCGGGCGCGCGCCCCTGCCCCGCGCCGCGGGGGCGTCGGAGTCGAAGGCGTCCAGGTCGCGCGCGCCGGATCGCTCGCGCCCGGCGCCGGGCTCCGGCCGCCGGATCGGCGGCGGGCCCTCGTCGATCGCGCGCTCGAGCACGCGCTCGAGCTCGCGCGCGACCCACTCGGCGTGGCGCGGGCGCGCGCCGGGATCGGGGTCCAGGAGGAGCGCGGTGAGCTGCGCGAGCGGCGCGAGCGCGGGGGAGCCCGGCGGCAGGATCGCGTCGAGCCGGGGCGGGCGCCGCGGGCTCCGGACGAACGAGATCTCCCCCTCGGCCTCGCCGGGCGGGAGCTCGCCGGTGCACAGGCGGAAGAGGGTGGCGCCGAGGGCGTAGAGGTCGGCGGCGGGGGTGGCCGCGCCGCCGCGGAGCAGCTCCGGCGCGATGTAGCCGGGCGTGCCGACGAGGCGGGGCGCGGCCGCGCCCCGCGGCCGGAGCGCGGGGTCCTCGACGACGATGCCGAAGTCGATGAGCTTGTGGACCGGGTGCGCTGCGGGGCCGTCGCCGGGCGCCCGCCTCGCCGGGGCGCGCTCGATGATGTTGCCCGGCTTGACGTCGCGGTGCACGAGGCCGGCGCCGTGCACGGCCGACAGCGCCCAGGCGACGCCGAGCGCGGCCCGCGCGACCTGCTCGGGGCTCAGGGGGCCGGCCTCCTTGAGCCGGACCTCGAGGCTCACGCCCGTGATGTGCTCCATGGCGAGGCCGACCACGCCCCAGGCGTCGTCCCGGTGCAGGGCATAGAAGCGGACGATGTTCGGGTGCTCGACGCGGCAGAGGGCGCGCGCCTCGTCGAGGATCGCGTCGCGCCAGCGCGCGGCGTCGTCCGAGCCCGGGGACAGGCCGTCCGGGAGGAAGAAGAGCTTGACCGCGGCGTCGCGGAGCTTGCGCCCCTCGTAGACCTCCTCCGCGAGCCAGACCGGGGCGAAGCCGCCCTGGCCGAGCGGATGGAGCAGCCGGAACGGCCCGAGCCAGCGCTCCGCGCCGGGGCGCTCCAGGAAAGCGGGCGCTGCGGAGGACATGGGGGAGGCCATCCTGCGGCCGCGATGCTACCGCGGCCGGGTGTGCATCGGGGCACGTTCCACGTGCCCCTGCGCCGGCGCGCGAGACCGGGTGCGACGCCGGAGGGCCGCGAAGGGCGGCGGCCCGAGCCCTCGTGCGACGTCCTCGTCGCACCGTGGCCCCTCCGGACAGCGCGCTCCAGCGACCGGCGGGTCGCGCCGCCGAGGCACGGAAGAGCCGTATTTCCCTCACGCGCCGGCGGGCGCTGTCGCTGCGAGGCGCGCCCTGGCGGCGCCGAGGCGCGCCCTGGCGGCGCGGTGGCGCGGGGCACGACGTGGAATGCTGGTTGCCAAGAGGGTGGCCCGTGAGACCCAATCGCCGCACCGCGCGCGCCGGATCTCCGGAGGCGGGCGGGTGCTGCCCAGCGTTCCATCGCGGAGAGAAGCCATGTCCCGAAGCCTGATCTTGATCTTCGTCTCGTCGCTCGCCGTCGCCGCCGCCGCCTGCCAGAGCGGCCAGCAGCAGCCTGCAGGCGCCCCTGTCACGGCCCCGCCCGAAGGGGCGCGCGCAGGCGCGACCCCGGACGCCGCTCCGGCCGACGACGACATCTGCGCGGACCAGCAGCCGACCGGCGACCCGCCGGAATGCCCTTCAGGCTGCGTCTGGGATGAGGCCAAGCAGCGGTGCGCGCAGCTCCGCGGCGTGATCGTCGACCAGCGCCCCGACGGTCGGTTCCCCACGGAGCCCCCGGCGACGTCGCCCACGACGCCGGCCCCCGCGGACTGACCCGCGCGCGCGACCGGCCGGGCGCGCGTCGCCCCCTTCGACCCGCCCGGCCCAGGCCTCCTGAACCGCGACGTCGCGACGACGAAGCGCGGGGCGCGGCGCCGCCCGGAGGAGGCGTCGCCGCTCGATCACAGCGGGGAGCCCCCCGCCCTCGAGTCGGGCCCGCTCACCGCGCGCGCTCGTAGTCGAGCGCGGCCTTCTCCACGACGTCCCAGTCCCTGGCGGCCCGCTCGGCCTCGGCCACGAGTTCCGCCGTGAACAGCGTGAGCCCCCAGATGCCGTTCTCGCGCCGGCGGAACGGGTAGCGCGTGCCGCGCGCCGTCTCGATCGTGGCCCGCTCGCCCGTCACCTCCACCTTCGCGATGCCGGACAGGTCGCGCCGCAGGCGCGCCGTGAAGCCGTGCCGCGTGGCCAGGTCGACCCACACGTCCGCCCCGTCCTCGGCCTCCGCGTGCGCCCGGTACTCGTCGAGCAGGCGCGAGCGCTCCGGCTCCGGGTAGCTCGCCTCGATCCGCTCGCTCGCCTTCCGGCGGTAGTCCCGGATCGTGTAGGCCGCGTGCTGCGCCCGGTCCTCCAGGTACGCGAAGCACGCGCGCGGGTTGCTGGCGCCGATGTTGTACGCGATGCGGAGGTACGCGCCCTCGGGCGTCGTGTCCGGCGGGAACTTGAAGAACCGGTAGAGGGCGAAGCCGAGCGCCACCGCGGCGACGACGGCGGCGCCCCAGGCGATGGCACGGCGACGGGTCATGCTGCTTCCAGGTCGACGCGCGCTCTAGTCGATATGCCCCCCGAACTGGAGGTACAGCGACGTCACCCGCCCCCTGTCGAACGCCGGGCCGAGCGGCTCGTCCAGCGCGAGGAGCAGGCCGGCCCGCATGAAGAAGGTCTTCTGGCTGTCGTACACGAAATACGGCTGCAGCGAGACCTGCCCCCGATCGCTGTAGTCCGACGACGGGACCCACACCGTCTGGAGCGCCACGCCGCCGCCGAAGCCGGCGCGGCTCTGGAACTCGGGCTCGACCTTCCCCTGGATCACCACGTCGAGATCGTCGGAGTCGTCGAAGGCGCCGCGCGCGCCGCCGTCCCGCATCGGGACGAAGAACGTGAGGTCGCCGCCCGCCCGGAGCACGAAGAAGCGCGCGAAGCGGTACTCGATGCCGCCCAGCCCGCCGATCGGCAGCGCGTCCGACGCCCACAGGTGGAGATCGTAATAGCCCATCGCCGCCGCGCCGTAGGCCGTGGCCAAGCGCCAGTCGAAGTCGTCCACCATGCCGAGCGGCAGCCCGGCGCGGCCGCCCGCGTACCACGTGAGCTTTCCGCTGATGTCCGAATAGTAGAGCGTGAACGTCGGGTTACCGAGCCCCGCGCGCGACTGGTCGCGCGGATCCTCGAAGTCGCCCGGGCCGTCGAGGGAGAGCGCCAGCGGGAACTTCAGGTTGATGAACAGGTCCGGCGTCGGCTCGAACTGGACGAACGGGACCGCGGCGACCGACGTGCCGAGCCGCCGGGCGCTCCACAGGTAGAGATCCGCGCCCGCGTCCGAGCGGTGCACGACCGGGTCCCAGGCGAGCGCCTCGGCGGGGGCGGCGAGGACAGGGGCGGCGGCGGAGGCCGCCAGGGCGAGTGCGAGAAGCCATCGGGGCGTGCTCATCTCGAGGCTTTGCGTACCGACATCCTGGCCGCGCCGTCAACCCGCGGCGCGCCCCTTCCTGGAAAGCCGGGGCGCCTCTAGGATGCGCCCCATGTCCCGCACGCGACCAGAGGCCCCGTTCCTCGACGCGCTCAGGCGCTCGATCCTCGTGTTCGACGGCGCCATGGGCTCGCTGCTCTACGAGCGCGGGGTGTTCGTCACCCAGAACTTCGAGCAGCTCAACGTCACGCGCCCCGACCTCGTGAAGAAGGTCCACGCCGACTACCTCGCCGCGGGCGCGAACGTCATCGAGACCAACACCTTCGGCGCGAACCGGTTCCGGCTCGAGCGGTACGGGCTCGTCAACGAGGTGCGCAACTTCAACCTCGCGGGCGCGCGCCTCGCGCGCGAGGCCGCGGGCGGCGACGCGTACGTGGGCGGCTCGATCGGCCCGACCGGCATCGTGCCCGGCGTGGCCACCCGCGACGACCTCGCCGCCGCGGCCGCGACCTTCGCCGAGCAGGCCGGCGCCCTCGCCGAGGGCGGCGTCGACCTCCTGGTCCTCGAGACGTTCCGCCACCTCGACGAGATCAAGCTCGCCATCGAGGCGGCGCGGTCCTCGGCCCCGGGGCTGCCGATCCTCGCGTCGATGACGTTCGACACGAACGGCGCCGTGGCCGACGGCAGCGCGCCCGAGCGCGTCGCCGGGGCGCTGCGGGACTGGGGCGTCGAGCTCCTCGGCGTCAACTGCGGCGACGGCCCGCAGCTCTCGCTCGCGATGGCCGAGCGGATGGTGACCGCCGGGCTGCCGCTCTGCGTGCAGCCGAACGCGGGCCTGCCCCGCACCGTCGACGGCCGCCTCCTGTACATGGCCACGCCCGAGTACTTCGACGTCTTCGCCCGCCGCATGATCCAGGCGGGCGCCGTGATGATCGGCGGCTGCTGCGGCACCACGCCCGAGCACGTGAGGTGGATGGCCAAGTCCGCCCGCATGCTCCGGGGCAGCGCCGTGGCCGAGCCCGCCGCGCGCCCGCACGTCGCGATGGGCGCGCCCGCGGGCCTCGAGCCCACGCCGCTCGCCGAGCGCAGCCCCCTCGCGGCGAAGATCGCGGCGGGCAAGTTCGTCGTCTCCGTCGAGGTGAACCCCGCGCCCGGCCTGAGCCCGGACAGCGCGCTCGCCGCCGCGAAGATGCTCATCGACAGCGGCGTCGACGTCGTGAACGTCGCCGACGGCCCGCGCGCCACCGCGCGGATGACCAACCTCGCCTTCTGCTCGCTCCTGCTGGAGCGCCACGGCATCGAGCCGATCCTCCACGTGTGCGGCCGCGACCGGAACCTCATCGGCCAGATGGCGCACCTGCTCGGCGCCCACGCGATCGGCCTCCGGAACCTGGTCGTCATCACGGGCGACCCGCCGAAGGTCGGCGACTACCCGGAGGCGACCGCCGTCTACGACCTCGACTCGATCGGGCTGCTCCACATGGCGAGCACGATGAACCGCGGCCTCGACCCGGCCGGCAAGCCGATCCCGGGCGGCAAGACGTCGTTCTTGCTGGCCACCGGGCTCGAGCCCGGCGCCCAGGATCTCGACAAGGAGATCGCGCGGCTCGAGCGCAAGCGCGCCGCGGGCGCCGACCTCATCATGACGCAGCCGGTCTTCCACCAGGACCTCCTCGAGAAGGTGCTCCGGCGCATCGAGCACCTCGGCATGCCGGTGCTCGTCGGCGTGCTGCCGCTCGTCAGCTACAAGAACGCCGAGTTCCTCCACAACGAGGTGCCTGGCATGCAGATCCCGGAGGAGATCCGCGAGCGCATGCGCAAGGTGCCGGCCGGGCCCGAGGCCCGCAAGGAGGGGGTGAAGATCGCGCGGGAGATGCTCTTCGCGGTGCGCGACCGGGTGCAGGGGGCGTACCTGATGCCGCCGCTCGGCAAGTACGAGCTCGCGCTCGAGGTGCTCGACGGGCTCAAGACGGGCTGAGCCGGCGCGGGCGGGCCGCCTCGACGGACGCCGGCGCGCGCGCGCGGGCGCGGGTGGGCCGCCCCGACGAGCGCCAGATCGTGCTTGCAGGCGCGGGCGCTGCGCGAGGAAACTCCGCCGGGATGTCCCTGGAATACCGGCTCCACTCGCGCTGCGCCTGCGGCTCCGTGCTGTCCTCTTCCGAGCTCGGGCTCGCCTCCCGCCCCTTCACGCTCACGGGGACGAAGCGCGTCTACGAGCGGTCCCGCCCCTTCACGATCCGGCACATCGCCCTCGACCTCGCGCTCGACGTCGCCGAGCGCGGGGTCCGGGGCACGGCGCGCGTCGAGGCGGTCCGCGTCGACCCCGCCGCGCGCGAGATCGCGCTCGACGCGGTCGGCTTCGAGATCGAGGCGGTCGAGATCGGCGCCGGCGCGGCGCGCGCCGGCAAGCCCCGGCGCGGCGCGGGCAAGGGCGGCGAGGCGCGCAGGCCGGCCGAGCACACGTACGACGGCGAGACGCTGCGCGTCGCCGTCCCGCTCGACGAGGCCGAGGCCTCCATCCTGGTGCGCTACCGGGCGACGCCGCGGCGGGGGCTCTACTTCCTCGAGCCCGACGAGCACGTCCCCGACCGCCCGCGCCAGGTCTGGACGCAGTGCCAGGACGAGGACGCGCGCCACATCTTCCCCTGCATCGACAAGCCGCACGTCAAGCAGACGACCGAGCTCCGGGCCGAGGTGCCCGCGGGCTGGTACTGCCTGTCGAACGGCGAGCTCACGAGCGACGCGAGGTCGCAGAAGGCGGGCGTCTACCACTACCGGCTCGACGAGCCGCACCCGAGCTACCTGTTCACGCTGGTCGCGGGCGAGTTCGCCCGGCTCGACGACGAGGCGCTCGACGTCCCGCTCGCGTACTTCGTGCCGAAGGGGCGGGAGGAGGACGGCCGCCGCACGTTCGCGCGCACGCCGGACATGATCCGCCACTTCAGCGAGAAGCTCGGGGTCAAGTACCCCTACCGCCGCTACGCGCAGGTGGTGGTGAGCGACTTCATCTTCGGGGGGATGGAGAACACGACCGCCACCACGATGTACGAGCACATCCTGCTCGACGAGCGGGCGGCGCTCGACATCAGCTCGGACGACCTCATCGCGCACGAGCTCGCGCACCAGTGGTTCGGCGATCTCGTGACGTGCCGTGACTGGTCCCACGGCTGGCTCAACGAGGGCTTCGCGACGTTCATGGAGCACGTCTACCGCGAGCATCATCTCGGCGCCGACGAGTACGATCACGGCCTCAAGGCCGATCTCGACGCCTACCTGAGCGAGGCGCGCGGGCGCTACCGGCGGCCCATCGTCTGCCAGGACTACGAGGCGCCGCTCGATATCTTCGACCGGCACCTCTACGAGAAGGGCGGGCTGGTGCTCCACCTGCTCCGCCGCGAGCTCGGGGACGCGCTGTTCTGGCGCGGGGTGAGCATGTACCTCACGCGCCACGCGCGCGGGGTCGTCGAGACCCGGGATCTCGCCCGCGCGCTCGAGGACGTCAGCGGCAGGTCGCTGGAGCGCTTCTTCGAGCAGTGGGTCTTCCGCGCCGGCCACCCCGAGCTCGACGTGAAGATCGAGATCGAGGGGGACCAGTGCACCGTGACGGCGCGGCAGACGCAGCCGGCCGCGCAGCACCACGGGCGGGAGCACGCGTCCCAGCCGGACGCGTCGACGCCGTATTTCGCGTTCGACCTGGTGCTGGATTTCGGCCTCGCGGACGGCAAGGGCGCGACCGTGCGCCGCGAGGTGCGGCGCGTCGACCAGCAGGCGCACACCTTCGTCATCCCGCTGCCGCGGCGGCCTCGCTTCGTGGTCGTCGATCCGGAGCTCCGGATCCTCGGCGAGGTCAAGGTCGACGCGCCCGGCGATCTCCTCCGGGCCCAGCTCGCCCACGCGCCGACCGCGCGCGGCCGCATGCTCGCCGCGAAGCCGCTCTCGCGGCGCGACGATCCCCCGACGACCCGGGCGCTCGGGCAGGCGCTCGCCGACGCGAACGAGTTCTGGGGGGTGCGCGCCGCCGCGGCGACCGCGCTCGGCGCGCTCCAGTCGAGCGCGGCGCTCGCGCTGCTGGAGGGGAGCGCGGGCGTCGAGCACCCCAAGGTGCGCCGCGCGGTCGCGCACGCGCTCGGCGGCTTCAGGTCGCCGAAGGCCGTGGAGGCGCTGGCCAAGCTCGCCCTGCGCGACCCGAGCTACCTCGTCCAGGCCGAGGCGGCGCGGGCGCTCGGGGCGACGCGGCAGAGCGCGGCGTTCGAGACCCTGCTCGACGTGCTCGATCGCCCCTCGTGGGGCGAGGTCGTCCGCTGCGGCGCGATCGACGGGCTCGCCAACCTGCGCGACGAGCGCGCCGTGCCGCACCTGACGGCGCGCACGCGCTACGGCGTCCCGACGCGGGGCCGCCGGGCGGCGATCCTGGCGCTGCCGAAGCTGTCGAGCGATCGGCGGACGCGCGAGCTGCTGGAGGAGCTCCTCGATCAGCCGGACCCGTACCTCCGGGTCGACGTCGCGCGCGCGCTCGGCGATCTCGGCGACGGCCGGGCGCGGGGCGCGCTGCAGCGGCAGCTCGACCGCGATCTCGACGGCCGGGTAAGGCGGCGGATCCGCGAGGTGCTCCGGGACCTCGGCGGGGCGGGCAAGCGCGAGATGGAGCGGCTCCGGGACGAGCTCGAGGCGCTGCGGCGCGACAACGCCGAGATCCGGGCGCGCCTCGGCAAGCTCGAGGCGACGGCCGGGCACAAGGGCAAGAAGGCCGACGCGCGGTGAGCGCGGGGGGGTGGGGCCCCTGGGGGGCTCCCCTCCGGGGCCTGCGTTCCGGCGAGCCCCTGTCGTGGCTCGCCTGCACTTCAGCCCCTCCGGCGAGCCCCCCAGGGGCCCCACCCCCTTTGCCACGCCGCCGCGGTCGGCTAGGGAAGGGCCATGTCCGAAGCCTCTCCCGTGAAGCTCGACCGGCGCGGCGCGGTGGCGGTGCTCACCCTCGACCGCGTGGATCGCCGCAACGCGCTCTCCCGCGACGCGCTGCTCGCCTTCGGGCGGCTCGGCCGCGAGCTCGTGGCCGACCCGGGGGTGCGGGCCGTCGTGGTCACGGGCGCCGGGGACAGGGCGTTCTGCGCCGGCGCCGACCTCAAGGAGCGGCAGGGGATGAGCGCGGACGACGTCCGCCGGCAGGTGGGCCTCTACCGCACCGAGCTCGGCGTGCTCGCGCGGAGCCCGAAGCCCGTGATCGCGGCGATCAACGGCGTCGCGTTCGGCGGGGGGCTCGAGCTCGCGCTGGTGTGCGATCTCCGGGTCGCGGCGCCGCACGCCGAGCTCGCCCTGCCGGAGACGTCGCTCGGCATCATCCCGGGCGCCGGCGGCACGCAGCGGCTGCCGCGCGTGGTGGGCGAGGCGCGGGCGAAGGAGATGATCCTGCTCGGCCGGAAGCTCACGGCGGGGGAGGCGCTCGCCTGGGGGCTCGTGAACCGGGTGTCGCCGGAGGGGACGCCGGTGCTCGACGACGCCCTCGCCTGGATCGAGCCCATCGCGAGCGGCGCGCCGATCGCGCAGGCCGCGGCGCTCGGGGCGATCGAGGACGGCTACGACGTGCCGCTCGATCTCGGGCTCGAGCTCGAGCGGGTGCACTACGACGAGACGCTGCGCAGCGAGGACCGCCTGGAGGCGCTCCGCGCCTTCGCCGAGAAGCGAAGGCCCGTCTACAAGGGGCGGTGATCGCGCGAGCGGCGGTCGAGGGCGCGCGGACAGCACCGGCGTCGTGAGCCCGGGAACCTCGCTGCGGCGCGCTTCGCGGCGCCCTGTGGTAGGGTGCCATGCCGTGATTCGCAGGCTCCAGATCCAGGGATTCAAGACCGCGACGGACGTCACCCTGGAGCTCGGGCAGCTCAACGTGCTGATCGGCGCGAACGGCGCCGGCAAGAGCAACCTCCTGGAGGCGCTCGGCGCCCTCTCGTGCGCGGCCGAGGGCCGCGTCGACCAGCGCACGCTGCAGGCGCGGGGGGTGCGGCTGGGCACGCCGGTGCTCTACCGGTCGGCGCTGCGCGCGCAGAAGCGGCTCGTCGAGAAGATCACCCTGGAGGCGGAGACGGACGGCGCGCGCTACCGGGTGAGCCTGGGCAACCCCGCCACCCGCGGCAAGAGCGCGTGGCGCTACGTCAGCGAGGAGCTCGCCGAGCGCGGCGAGCCCGTCGGCCGGCGCTCGGCCCGCGGGGCCCACGTCTTCCCCCGCGCGTCGGGCCGCCGGGGCGCGGGGGCGCAGCCGCAGAAGCAGCCGGTCGAGCCCGGGCCGCGCGACGGCCTCGGTCCGATCGTGAGGTCCGTGCACGGCCGCGGCCCGCTGGCCGAGCTGCTCGAGCACCTCGGCGGCTTCGCGATCTACGCGCCGTGCACGCCCATGCTGCGCGGGCAGGTCGCCGATCCGGCGCCGCCCGAGCCGCTCGGGCTCCTGGGCGGCGGCCTGGCCGACTGCCTGTTCGATCTGCGCGAGACGCCGCAGGTGTACGAGCGCGCGCGGGACGAGGCGTTCTCGCTGATCGACTGGGCGACCGACGTGCGCTTCGACGCCTCGACCGGCTGGGCGGCGGCGCCGCCGGGCGTGCAGCCGCCGAGCCGCCTGTCCCTCAGCTTGCGGGACCGGCACCTGATCGACGACATCGGCTGGATCTCCGCGCGCGAGGCGAACGAGGGGGCGCTCTACGTCCTGTTCGTGTTCCTGCTCCTCTTGCACCCGGACGCGCCGCGGGTCCTCGCGATCGACGGCGTGGATCACTCCCTCAACCCCTGGTTGATCGGCGGGCTGATCCGGCGGATGCAGCAGATCGTGCTCGGCGAGCGCGATCGCCCGCAGCTCCTGTTGACCACGCAGAACCCGGTCGTGCTCGACGCGCTGGATCTGCGCGACGACCGCGTCCGCCTCTTCACGGTCACCCGGACGCGCAGCGGCGCCACGGAGGTGAGCCGGGTCGAGCACGACGAGGCGCTGGATCGGGCCGAGGAGAAGTGGATGCCGCTGTCGTACCTCTGGACGTCGGGCTCGCTGGGCGGCATGGGCGGCGTGCCGGGCCTGTGAGCGCGCCGGGGTCCGTGAGCGCGCCGGTGGTGATCGGCCTGGTCTGCGAGGGCGAGTCGGACGCGATCGTCCTCCAGGCGGTCCTCGATCAGGTCTTCGGCGTCGAGGGCTACCGGCTGAGGCCGCTTCGCCTCGGGCACGGGAGGCACGGGCCTGTCGGCGGCAAGAGCGCGGTGCAGCGCTGGTGCGAGCGGCACGGGCCGGAGATCGGGGTCTCGCTGCTCCGCGACTGCCAGCTCCTCATCGTCCACCTCGACGCGGACGCGCGCAAGGCGCTCAAGATCGCCACGACGAAGGAGCTCTGCGAGGTGATCCAGGGCTGGCTCGGCCTGGACAGGAGGCGCCGCGAGGACCGGCGGACGATGAGCCCGCGGCTCATCATCGTGATCCCGAAGGAGGCGACGGACACCTGGCTCCTGGCGACGCTCGGGTCGGCGAACCCGCAGCTCGAGAGCGCGGAGGGCCCGCGCGCTCGCCTGGTGGCCGCCGGGGAGCTCCCGCCGTCGGACGCGCCCTGGTCGGTCCGGCGGGAGCGGTACGCGCAGCTCTCCGCCCGGCTCGCCGCGCAGCTCCCGCAGCTCGGCGAGGTCCTGTTCGAGCTGCGCCACTTCCTCGAGAAGCTGAGCCGGTTCCGCGCGGGGCCGTCGCCGGCGAGGGCGCCGGAGGCGGCGGCAGGGCGGCGGGGATAGCGAGAGGGCGCGGACTCTGTCAGGACATCAGGCCGAGCGCGAAGAGCGCGTCGGCCCAGAGCGGCCAGAGCGTGCGGTAGGGGTGGGTCGCCAGCACCACGCCGCCGCCTGGAAGGCGCTGGATGTGATACCGGGCGTGGTCGACCAGGAACTCGAAGTGGTCGAGGGTGATCTCGACCTCCGACAGGGGCGAGCCTGTGCCTGTCTCCGCGCCCCGTCCGTCGCTCTCCCTGCACTGGAGCGTCCGCTCGTAGATCTCTCTCGCGCGCGGCTCCGCGGCGCGCCACGCGCCGTCGGGCACCTCCGCCGCGGCTTCGAGCGCCTCGAGCAGGGCGGAGGGCGGCGTCACCAGCGCCTTGAGGACGGCTTCACGGGAGAGCGAGCTCGAGCACCCGCCGCCATGTCGCAACGCGACGCGCGCGCCCGGCGGCGCGGCTTCCACACGCATATGGAGCGCTTCCAGCGACAGGCCCGCGATGCGCGACACCCTCTCCTTGTCGTGGAGGCAGATCCACGAGAGGGCGAGATCGCGCGCGATGTCGCGGGCATCCGCGTTGTACGTCGCGCACAGGGCGACCGGCGCGAGCCAGGTCCGCGCCGTCGTGCAGCCCCCGGTCGGGACGCGCCCGCTCGCGTCCGGCGCGCAGAAGCGGAGCAGGACGTCCACGAGGTCTTCCAGGGCCATGTGCCACGCGAGCACGGCCTCGGCCTGCACGGAGCGCGGGCCGCGGCCCAGGGCGAGGTCCATGTGCATGGGGGTAAAATCCTCGATCTCGCGGGCGTGCATGTGGAGGGGGCCCATCGGCCTGAGACGTTCGCTCCTGTCGGTGAAGCAGCGAAGGATGCAATGGACGAAGTGTTCCTGGCTCAAGGATGCGACGAGGTAGGCTTCGGCGTCGGTGCGCCCGAAGTGGGCGCGGAGCATCGCGACCACCTCGTCCACGGAGGTCGTATTGCATTCCGTGTCGCGATCCATGATCGCGCGGATACTGTACTGTGGCTCCTTGATGAGGGCCGACAGCGCCGCGCCGAACGCATCGACCCGCTGTGCCTCGTCGCACCAGGCGAAGAAAAACGGCCCTTCTCTCATCGCTTCGTCCTCCTCATGAGGCAGCCTCTTGTCATGACATCAGGCCGAGCAGGGAGAGCGCGTCGGCCCAGAGCGGCCAGAGCGTGCGGTAGGGGTGGGTCGCCAGCACCACGCCGCCGCTCGGCAGGCGGCGGACGTGGAAGGGGGCGTGACGCTCGATGAATCGAGTGTGCGCGCCCGTATTCACGCTCACGTCCTCGGTGGGCGCCCCCTCCTTCGCGGCCTGGATGGTCTCGAGCGCGATCGGCTCGATCGCGCGCCACGCGTCGTCCGGTACAGCGGACGCTTCGAGCGCTTCAAGCAGCGTGGCCGGCCGCGTGGAGAGCGCTGCAAGGACTTGCTCGCGCGTCAGCTCGGCGTCGCCCGCGAGCGCGACGCGCGTGCCGAGCGGTAGAACCTCGCCACACGCGCGCAGCGCGTCCTCCCTCTCTGTGAGCTCGATGGACTTCCTCCAGCGCGCGCGCGCATCGGGCTCATCGCGCACGAGCAGCCCCATCCTCTCGCCCTCTGCGAGATATTCCAGCTCGGCGTGCTTGCGCGCGCGCGCGACGGTGCGCGCGACCGCGATCCGCGTCCCGCGCGGCGCGGCCTCGACACGCGCTCGGAGCGCATCGAGCGAGTTGCCTGCGGCGCGCGCCACCTTGTAGCCCTCGTGGACGTGCACCCAGGAGAGCGCGAGATCGCGCGCGACGAAGGAGTCCGCGTGGTAGGTTGCGGCGAGCTCGATGGGTGGCCCCCAGGTATTGAGGTCTGAGCACCCGCCGGTCGTCACGTGTTCGCTCGCGCAGACACGGACCAAGAAATCGTTGATGTCCTGCTGAACATGCACCGACATCACCGCGGCTTCGACCTCGACGGAGCGGGCGCCGACGGCCACGTCGATGCGGTACGGGAGCAGATCGTGATGATCGCCGCTCGATGCGCTCAGAGGACCGTCCGGGGACCGGCGCTCGTGCTTCTCGTCGGCGCAGCCGATGGTGAGCGGGATGCCGTGGCCGAAGCTCGTCATGGTCCAGAGGCCCGCTCCGATGCGCGCATCCGTGCCGAAGGCCGAGCGAGCCACTGCCACGGCTTTCTCGACGGGAAGTGCGGCGTAGGACCTGTCGGGACCGGCGAGCGGACGGATCGAGAGCCTCACGAACCACCCCGGCATGACGAGGGCGGACAGAGCAGCCGCAAACGCGTCGATCCTGTGTTCCTCGTCGCACGCCGCATACAAGCGAAGGGGCTCCTCCCTCAGCGTACGATAGCTGCTTGCGCGGCTCACGACGCGATGGCCTCCGACCTGAGCTGAATGGCTATACCACGTACACCTTGCTGACGGACCATTGGTTTCCCTTCATCACAGAACCAGGTCGGCTGCCATCGCGGCCCTCGTGCCGGCCTGCCCCATCCGTCATTCCCCGGGCTTGCTCCTGGCCCCTGGCGTCACGGCCTCCCGATGCGTGTTGCTTGGCGTGACGTCACGCCATGAGGCCGAGCACGAAGAGCGCGTCGGCCCAGAGCGGCCAGAGCGTGCGGTAAGGGTGGGTCGCCAGCAGTACGCCGCCGCTCGGGAGGCGGCGGACGTGAAAGGGGGCGTGCTCTTCGAGGAAGCGGGTGTGCTCGCGCGTCGTGACGTCCACCCAGAAGGCGGGGGGCACCTCCCCCGCGTCCTCGTCGTCGAGCTGGCGGCGTAGCTCGATGAGCTCTTGCGCCTTCGGCTCGGCCGCGCGCCACGCCTCGTCGGGCACCGCCGCGGCCTCGAGCGCGTCGAGCAGCGCGGCCGGCGGCGCCGCGAGCGCCTTGAGGACGGTCTCGCGCGAGAGCGAGCGCGTGAGCTCGCTCGTGCCTTTCATGGGCAGGCGCGCGCCGCGCGGCGCGGCGTCGACGCGCGCGTGCAGCGCTTCCAGCGACGTGCCCGCGATGCGCGAGACGCGCTCCTTCTCGTGGAGGCTCACCCACGACAGGGCGAGGTCGCGCGCGAGCTCCGCGGCGTTCGCGTTGTAGGTCGCGCACATCGCGACCGGGGCGAGCCAGTCCTCCTTGTCCGTGCAGGCGCCGGTCGGCACGCGCCCGCTCGCATCCGGCGCGCAGAGGCGGAGCAGGAGATCCTCGACGTCGCTTTGGACCACGTGGTAGGCGGCTGCGGCCTCGGCCTCCACGGAGCGAGGGCCCCTGCTCACCGCGAGCTGGTACGGGTAAAAATCCCACTTGCGTGAGCCCGCAGTCAAGCGGAGCGGGCCCCAAGGATGGAGACGTTCGCTTTCGTCGGTGTAGCACTTGAGACCGAACGGCATGGCGTACTCGGGACCGTTCAGTTTCATGCCAGAGCTTAGGTGAGCGTTGTTCGTTTCTCCGAAGTGAGCGCGGATCATCGCGAGCACTTCCTCCACGGAGCGTGTCTCGCACCCTTGCTGGTGGCTCATCATCAGGCTGAGGAGAGCCCCCGGACTGATGAGGGCCGACAGGGCCGCGGCGAACCCGTCGAGCCGCTCTGCTTCGTCACACCACGCATAGAACCAAGGTTGTGATTGGCTCATAGCCGGATCACCATGATGAACTTGTTGGAGTCTATCAAGGTCACGTTCTTTCCCGTCTTCCAGTTGAACAGATAGCCGTCCCGAACCGTGATATTCGGGTCATCAAATTTCGCCCCCTGCTCCATGATGAGCTCGTATCGGGCCACGTCTCCATCGAGCTTTTTATCCTTCAGCGCCTTCATGGCGTTCGTGAGCTGCTTGCGCACCGTGTCGACCTCGATCTTCCCGCCTTTGGCCTCGCTCACCGTCAGCTTGTGCCCGCTGGATATGGACAGGAAGTCGGGCGCCTTCCCCTCATACCCACCAGAGGTTGATTCCCTCGGAATATCGAGCACCGTGCGCACCCCGTCGTCGCCGACCCCGACGAGCGACCTGCCGTCGTCCACCAGGAACTTCGCCGCCTTCTTCTCGAAGATGTCCACATCGAACTTGGTGATCGCCCCGCGGAGGTTCTTGTACCCCCTGACGCGCTTCGTCTTCACGATCTGCGCAAACGCCTCCTCGATCTCGGCGATCTCCCCGGCCACCCGGATCGCGGACGGCCTGAGCCCGCTGCTCGTCTTGATCACCCGCCACATCGGCCCGATCGCCCCGAGCCCGAACCCCACCCCCGAGAAGATCCGCTCCTCGTCGCTCAGCTCCTGCCCCGCCGGCAGGCAGAACGCCTTCCCGGTGACCGCCTCGCACAGGTCGAGCACCGGCCCGACCACGGGCACGAACCCCACCCCGATGCGCGTCGTGGCATGCACGAGCGTCTGCATCATCCCCGCGTACGCCTGGAAGCCCTCGCCGACCGTCGACATGGCCCCCGCGAAGGCGCTGATCGTCTGGTAGAGCTGCGTCTGCTCCAGATCGAGCGCCTCGCCCGTCAACAGGTTGAGGCTGTCCTTCATCTGCTCGGCGAGCGCCTCGAACCGCGGCCTCAGCACCAGGTCCACCTGCGCCCGCAGGTCCGGCGGCACCGGCGTATCGAGGAACCAGTCCGACGCATCCATGTACCGCCGCACAACCGCCGTGACCCGGTTCTGCGCGTTCAGGAACGCGTTCGTCTCCGCGAGCGACACGCCCATCCGGTCGCGCAGCGCGATCTCCAGCGCCGCGCTGTTCTCCCGCCACGCCCGCACGTTCGTCACGAAGTCCGCCCGCGCGACCACCACGTCGCCGCTCACGTCCTTCTCCAGCGCCGCGATCACCGCATCCGCATAGGCCGCATACGGATCCCTCCCCTCGTCGAACGCCCCCGGCACCTCCGAGATGTCCGGCACCTCGACCCACGGCACGTCGTGCTCGCCGAGCGCGTAATTCGATGGGTCGTCCGGATCCCACCCCTCGGCGCGCGCCCCCTGCGTCGCGAGGTCCGCGACCTCGTCCGCCTGCGCGCTGAACTCGTCGATCAGCCGCCCGAGCTCGTCCTCCAGGTCGCCGACGCTCTGCTTCAGGTCGTCGACGAGCTGCTCCATCGCTGCCCGCGTCTCCGGGTCGACCACGTCCTCGTAGCGGTCCAGGATCTCGGCGAGGTCGACCCGCGCGATCTCGTCGAGCGGCCGGGCGACCAGATCGTGCAGCTCGGTGTCGAGCTGCTGGAGCCGGTCCATCCTCGCCCGCAGGTCCGAGATCCTCGCGGCGTTCCGGATGAGCTTCTCGCGCAGCGCGGCGAGCGCGACCTCGAGGTTCACGATGTCCCGCGCCAGCGCCGGGTTGACCTCCGCGAGGCTGAGATTGACCCTGGTGTCGCCCTCGAAGCCGGTCCCATCGCGGCGGATGTCGAAGAGCGGCTTGTTCAGCCCGAGCGGCTCCGAGACGAGGTGCACCACGTCATGCGCGTGGGTACACCAGTCGCCGCCGTTGACGGTATGGACCCCGAAGTGGAACGCGTTGGCCCCCATGAGGAGCAGCACCGAGTCGAACTCCGCCTCGCGCGTGTTGCTCTGGGAGCCGTCGCCGTGGATCTGCAGCGCACCCGGCACCCCGTAGGTGGGCAGCGGCGTCTGGTTCACCTCGAAGATGGCAGTGCCCTCGTACTCCAGCACGGGTCTCCCGCATGACGTAGCGTCATGATGGCTGCTCCAGCGCACGCTGTACGGCGTGCCGGCCCAGGCGAACGACGGCGCCAGCACCGCCAGCGTCGTGAACAGCGCGACCAGCTTGTGGAACACCGCGGCGCTCCGGCCACGCCATGCAACCTCCTTCGAGCCTCTCATGTCCCCTCCGCGCGGCTCACGGCCGCGTCATGCGCGATCGCCGCCCCCATCACATCGCCCGCGTCGAGCCTCGCCTGCGCTGCATCGAGCAGCGCCGCGTCCACCCCCTTCGCGCGCATCGCCGCGAGGCCTGCCTCAATCCTCCGGGGCAGGGTCGTCTTGAGCTCGGTCTCCGCGGCCTCGTACCGACCGCGGAGCGCGGCGCACCCGGCCTCGCGCCACGAGGACGACGGCGCCTCGCACAGCGGCCGCGTTTGCAACAGCGCCGCGAGCTCTCCGCACCGATCGGCGACGTACGGCAGCCCCAGGCGAATGGCCGCCGGCAGCGGCCTCGCGATCGCCGCGGCCCGCGCCTGCGCGCCGGCGAGGAACGTCGCCGACGCCGTCTCCATCCGCGACCGCGCGCTCGCCTCGCGCGCGCCCTCGTCCCCTTGCAGCGCGAGGAGCGCCTGCCGCCGGAGGCGGACCCCGCCCAGCAGCGCCGTCGCCGTCCTGTCGCTGCGGGCGACCCGCTGCTGCGCATACCCCAGCATCGCGTTGAGCGAGCGCAGCGCCCCCGAGCTCATGTCCGGCATCGCCGCGCCGTGCGTCGCGAGGAGCTCCTCGTGCGGCGCGAGCGCCTCGTCGAGCGCGACCGCGGACGCCTGGATCCGCGCCGAGAGCGCCATGATCGCGACGGAGAGCTCGCCCGGCGCGCGGCTCGCCTCACGCGCCGCCGCGAGGATCGCCGGCTCCACGGCGTCGAGCTCCTCGATCGCCGACCGCGACGCCTGCGCCGCAAGCGCCGCAACCGCCGCGGTCTCCGCCGCCTCGGTCGCGCGGTACTCCGCGAACCGCGCAACGACGCTCGCGTACTCGGCCTGGAGCGGCGCCGCGTCCTCCCGCGCCCGGTCGAAGATCGCCTGCACGGCCGCCATCGATTGCTTGTCCTCCGCGAGCGCCGCGACGAGCGGCTCCTTCTCGGCGTTCGCCTTCTCGGTCATCGCCTCCTTGAACCGCTCGGCCGCGGGGACCGGCTCCTGCTCCAGCAGCGATCTCTGCTGACCCGCGGCATGATCCAGCAGAAAGCGGAGCTTGCCCGCGAGCGTCGCGCTGTACGACTCGGCATTCCGCTCCTGGTCGCGCACATAGGAGACGACCTTGTCCACGTTGCCGAGCCAGAGCTCCAGCATGTCCTCGCTCCCGGCGAGCTCGCGCATCGCCACGCCCCGCGGCAGATCCGCCCACATCTCGATCGGCAGATCGCCATGCCTCTCGGCCTGGCTCCACGCGTCGCCCGGGCTCCAGTTCGCGCCCACGCAATATTCCTTCCCGTCCTCGTCGCCGTTCGCCGGCACGGCGCAGAAGCGCCCGAGCGAGTCGTCGCTGCGCTTCCAGCACCCGGACGCCGCGATGCCGAGCGCCAAGGCGGCCACGGCCCCCATGAGGAGCCTCGCCTGTACCCCCGTCCTCATTCGCATTCCCTCCACCCTGCGAGTTTTCTCGCCCGCACACGCTCGCCCGTTCGCTTCTCAGATACAAACGTCCACACCGAAGCGATAGGACATTGCTCGGCCGAGCATCGCGCCCCCCGAGCGCCATCTCGTCCGCCCTCGGTGCACGGGGCATCGCCCCGGGCTTTCCTCACGGCGGTGCGCTTCGTCGATGACGACGTCGGGCGGTTCGGGCCGCAAGCGCCCTCTCGATCCGCGTTCAGGTGGTGCAACCCCGGTCGCGACCTGCTTTCAGGTGCTGCAACCCCGGTCGCCACCCGCTTTCAGGTGCTGCAATCCCGGTCGCCACCCGCTTTCAGGTGCTGCAACCCCGGTCGCGGCCTGCTCGCAGCACCTGTGAGCCTACCGGCGACCTGCTCGCCGCTGCTGCAAGGAATCGCGGCGCTTCACGCCGGCTTGTCGCCCGAGGCCGAGGAGGCCGAGGCCGAGTCGGCCTCCTCGGCCTCGGGTTCCCCCTCTTCCGGCTCGGTCGCGCCGCTGGCCGCCGACGCCGGCGGGGGATACCGCTTGAGCAGCTCAAGGAACGGCCGGTGCAGCGCTTCGACCTGCTCGCGCTTCTTCCCCGCGGGCAGGTGCTCGAGGAGCCAGACCATCTCGTCGTGGATGCTGTTGAAGGCCGTCACACAGGCCCCGATGGCCTGGCGCAGGCGTATCGACCGCGCGCCCGGCCGGCCCTCCGCCGCGCCGCGACCCATCCCCTTCGCCAGCGCCTCGGTCGCCGCCTCGATCCGCTTGATATGAGGGAGCGCGCCGATCTTCTTGAGATCGGCCTCCATCCGCTTGTTCTTGGCCGCTTCGAGCTGCGAGCGCCCAAAATCGACCTCGGCACCATACGTCAGGGTGGTCTGCGCGGTGCCGCCGCCCTTCAGCATGGCGCGCCGGACCCGCGTCGCGGCCGCGCGCACCGGCGCGTCCTCGTGCTCCTCGGCCGCGGCCACCGTGTAATCGAACGCCCGCTGCGCCGAATCCCACGCCGCGTCGAGCGAGCGGAGCACGTCGTCCGACGCGACCGCCAGCACCTCGGCGAGCCGCGCGATGCTCCACCGCGCGCGCAGCTTCCACGCCACCGGCCGCGGCGCCTCCAGGAGCAGCGGCGCTACCTGATCCGGCGCGTCGTACCTGTCGATCGAGATCTCCTTCCACGCCCCTTCCTCGAGATCACCGAGGAACGCGTGGAATCCCCGGTCGGGGACGTGGCTGTATCCATAAGCCGCCATGTCTCTGCGCTCTCCTTTCCCCCTCCCCCGCAACGGCCATTCTACGTTGAGCTCGGCCGGCGGGCGCAAGAGAGTCGTCTACTCGTCCGGATCGAGCTCCCAGCCGAGGATCCCGGGCGTGCGCGCGCGGTGCCTGCGCGTGCGCGCGCGGTGCCTGCGCGTGCGCGCGCGGTGCCTGCCGAGCGCGTCGCCGCGCAGCCGGGGGCCGTCGGCGGCCCAGCGGGCGGTGAAGGCGTCGCGCAGCACGAGGGAAACCTTTCAGGGTCGCCCTCTTGTCCTTGTCGAAGAAGTAGCCGTCCTTGGCGGTGTACCTAGAGCGCCTCTCAAAACCGCCCGTCGCCAGGCGAGCGAGGGTAGAGGTCGAGCGCCGGCCCCACCACCGGCACGAACCCCACTCACCGGCGCGCGCCTCCCCGACGAGGCCGCCGCCGACGCGCCCCGCCGCCGACGCGCCCCGCCGCCGACGCGCCCCGCCGCCGACGCGCCCGGCCGCCTTCGCGCCATGGCCCGGGCGAGCCGCGGAGATCCGGCGTAGTATCGCCGGGCCATGAACCTCGACCCGCGCCGCCTCCAGCGTGACATCGACGATCTCTCCCCCGAGCTCCGCGACATCGCCTCGCGCATCCACGCGAACCCCGAGCTCCGGTTCGAGGAGCACAAGGCCGCGGCGTGGCTCGCCGAGGCGGTCGAGCAGCACGGCGTCCAGGTCGAGCGCGGGCTCGCCGGCATGCCCACCGCGCTGCGCGCGCGGATCGGCCGGGGGAACGGGCCGCACCTCGCCGTCCTGGCCGAGTACGACGCCCTCCCCGAGATCGGCCACGCCTGCGGGCACAACCTCATCGCGGCGGGCGCGCTCGGCGCGTTCCTCGCGCTCGCGCGGCAGCGGGACGCCGTGCCGGGCACCGTCGACCTGGTCGGGACGCCCGCCGAGGAGGGCGGCGGCGGCAAGATCAAGCTGCTCGAGGCGGGGGCCTTCCAGGGCGTCGACGCCGCGATGATGTTCCACCCGTTCGACCGCGACCTGCTCGCCCACGACACGCTCGCGAGCACCTGGCTGGAGCTCCACTTCCACGGCAAGCCGTCGCACGCGGCGCTCGCGCCCTGGGACGGGAGCAGCGCGCTCACCGCGTGCCTCGACACCTTCCGGCTCATCGACGGCCAGCGCGTGCACTTCCGCGACGGCGTCCGGGTGCACGGGTTCATCAAGAACGGCGGCCAGGCGGTCAACATCATCCCGGAGCTCGCGGTGGCCGAGCTCTCGGTCCGCGCCCTCGACGTCGAGGAGCTCGCCCGCGTGCGGGCCATCGTCGAGCGCTGCGCCCGCGGCGCGGCCATGGCGAGCGGCGTCGAGCTCACGATCGTCGACCAGGGCGGCTACAAGAACATGATCAACAACCGGCGGATGGCGCACCGCTTCGGCGAGCACCTGCGCGCCCTCGGCCGGTCGCCGATCGACATGGACCCGCTGGTCGGCACGGGCTCGACCGACATGGGCGACGTGTCCCACGCGCTCCCCGCGATCCACCCGTGGATCGCGATCTGCGGCAAGGGCGAGACGACGTGCCACCAGCACGCGTTCGCCGCGTGCGCCGCGAGCCCCGCCGGTCAGGACGCGATGCTGATCGCCGCCAAGGCGATGGCGCTGACGTGCGCGGACCTCCTGCTCGATCCCGAGCTCCGGAAGGGCGTGCGCGAGGAGTTCGCGCAGCGCAGGGCCGGCGCGCGCGCGATCTGAGCCGGCTCGGCCGTCGTCCTCCCGGCGCGGCCGTCGTCCTGCCCATTCAGCCGTCGCCCTGCCCGCGCGGGCCGTCGTCCTGCCCGTTCAGCCGTCGTCCTGGAGCGGGTTGCCGAGGTCGTCGAGCAGCCCGGTGCCCCCCTCGATCGGGATCGCCCGCGCCAGGGCCACGCGCTCCAGCACCATCGACAGCGCGAGCCTGTCCCCCACGGCCGGCAGCCAGGTGCGGGACCCGTCCCAGAGATCCAGCCGGATGTTGCCCGACGGGCTGTCCGGCGCCGCCGCCGCGCGGCCGCCGCTCGCCTGCGCGGGGGGCACCGACATCCGGTCGATCTGCGACCAGGCGAAGCGCCGCACGCGCGGCAGCCCGAACCCGAGCAGCTCGCGCAGCTCGATCCCCTCCGGGTGCACGATGACGCCGCGCATCTGCTCGCGCAGGACCGCCGCCAGCGCGCTCGTGAACAGGATGATGGCGCAGACGCTCGAGGAGATGAGCCGGTGGCGATCCCCCTCGACGACATACTGGAAGATCCGGGAGCCCGAGGGGGCGTTCTGGCCGTAGACGATCACCACCGAGACGGCGATCGCGAAGCCGAAGTAGAGCAGCGCCGGGATGCGCTCCTTCAGCGGCGGCCCGAACGCGATGCGCTTCTCGGGCCTGTACGTCATGTCAAAGCCGGGAGGTCGGGAGGGACGCGCCATGGATTCCAAGTCTACACGGCAAGCCCGCCGGCGCTTGGGTTCCGCTGGAGACCGCCGGCCCGGCGCCGGCGGGAGAAGGGAACGCCTGACGCGGCGCAGTGCGGCCCCGGGCCGCCAGAAACCCATTGCCGGGCGATGGCCACACGGACATGAAAGGCGCCCGAGGGCGGATCCTCGACCATCCTGGAGCCTCTCATGCACGACCGCTTCCTGCGCGCCTGCCGGCGTGAGCCGACCGATGTCACGCCCGTGTGGTTCATGCGCCAGGCCGGCCGGTACATGGCCGAGTACCGCGAGCTCAGGAAGAAGCACACGCTCCTCGAGATCTGCAAGACGCCCGAGCTCGCGCTCGAGGTGACGCTCCAGCCGCTGCGGCTCGGGGTCGACGCGGCGATCCTCTTCGCCGACATCCTGCTGCCGCTCGAGCCGATGGGCGCGCCGTTCGAGTTCGCGAAGGGCGAGGGCCCGGTGATCCACGAGCCCGTGCGCGACCGGGCCGGCATCGAGCGGCTCCGCGTGTTCGAGCCCGAGGAGGGGCTCGGGTACGTGCTCGAGGCCGTGCGGCTCATCCGCCGGGAGCTCGACGGCAAGACGCCGCTCATCGGCTTCGCCGGCGCCCCGTTCACCATGGCGAGCTACCTCGTCGAGGGGGGCAAATCGAGCGACTACCGGCGCACGAAGCAGCTCATGTGGAGCGATCCCGAGGCGTGGTCGGCGCTGATGGGCAAGATCGCCGAGGTCGTCCGCCGCCTGCTCCGCGCGCAGGTGGCCGCGGGCGCGCAGGCCGTGCAGCTCTTCGACTCCTGGGTCGGCGCGCTGTCGATCGACGACTACCGCGAGCACGTGCAGCCGCACGTGCGGCACATCCTCCGCGACCTCGAGGCGACCGGGGTCCCCGTCATCCACTTCGGCACGAACACCGGGGCGCTGCTCGAGGCGCAGCGCGACGCCGGGGGCACGGTCCTCGGCGTCGACTGGCGCACCCCGCTCGACAAGGCGTGGGAGCGCATCGGCCACGACCGCGCCGTGCAGGGCAACCTCGATCCGCTGCTGCTGTGCGCCCCGCGCGCCGTCGCCGAGCGCCGCGCGCGGGCGGTGCTCGCCCAGGCCGGGGGGCGCCCCGGGCACATCTTCAACCTCGGCCACGGCATCATCCCGGAGACGCCGGTCGACACGGTGAAGGCGATCGTCGATCTCGTCCACGCGATCCCGCGCGCGTCGCTGCAGGGCGCCCCGGGCCAGTAGCCAGGCGCCGCGTCGCCATCGATGACGAGCGCGGCGGCCGCCATCGACCACGGGCGAGCGCGGCGGCCGCCATCGGCCACGGGCGAGCGCGGCGGCCGCCATCGGCCACGGGCGCGGCGGAGGCGCGAAGGCGGCCGCCTCAGGCTGCTTCCGTGGTGGTATCGTGCTGCTGCGAGCATGTGCGAGCTCCTCGGCATGGAGTGCAATGTCCCGACGGACATCGTCTTTTCCTTCAGCGGCCTCAGGCATCGCGGCGGCCGCACCGGCCCGCACGCCGACGGCTGGGGGCTCGCGTTCTTCGAGGGGCGCGCCGCGCGCGTCTTCCTCGACCCGGGCGCCGCTGCGGAGAGCCCGCTGGCGCGGTTCCTCAGCGAGACGCCGATCAAGACGCTGCTCGCGATCGGCCACATCCGTCGCCGCACCCGCGGCGACGTCCTGCTCGCCAACACGCACCCGTTCGTGCGCGAGCTCTGGGGCCGCCACTGGGTCTTCGCGCACAACGGCACGCTGCCGCGCGTCCGGCGCCGCGCGCTGGGCCGCTTCAACCCCATCGGCTCGACCGACAGCGAGCACGCCTTCTGCTACCTGCTCGAGGGGCTCCGCAGCGCGTTCCCCGGCTACCCGCGGCGCACCAGCGAGCTCTGGGAGGCGGTCGCGGAGCTCGGCGGCGAGCTCGGGCAGGACGGGACGTTCAACTTCCTGCTCGGCGACGGGCGTCACCTCTTCGCCCGCTGCGCCACCCGGCTCTGTTACATCCTCCGCAAGGCCCCGTTCGGCGTGGCGACGCTCGTGGACGACGACGTCCGCGTCGACTTCTCCACGGTCACGACCCCGAAGGATCGCGTCGCCGTGGTCGCGACGGCCCCCCTCACCGCGAACGAGACCTGGACCCCGGGACAGCCCGGCGAGCTCTGGGTGTTCGACGGCGGCGACCTGCGCGCCACGCTCCCCTCGGTCGCATGATCCGGGGCTCGACCAGGCCGGGGACCTCGACCGGAACCCGCGCGGGCACCCGGCGGCCGGCCAGCCGGGACCGGAAATGAAAAACGCCGCGACGGACCTGGGGGGGGAAGGTCTCCGCCGCGACGCAGGTCCTATCCTACGCACCCCGTGTGCCAAGTCAACCAACCGGCGTCGCGCCGGTGGCGAGGCGAGAGACCCGCGCGGCGGTCGCGGCGCGCGCGGCGCTCAGTTCAGCGTTGTGATGCGCCCTGGTTTTGAGGCAGAACTCACGGAGGCTCCTCCCGGCAGGGTGAGGGCATGGCAGGCGAACCGACACATCGTGCCCCAGCCAACGATTCTATCCGCTGTCGGCGCAAGCGCGCGCCGGACGAGTGGCGGCGCGCCCGGAGAACGCATAGAGAGAGCGCCATCGACGGCGGCACGGGCTGCACAACCGGAAAGGGGCGGCGCGTCAACCGCTCTGGAGGCGCACAACGCCCCACAGGGCGCGTGAGCGAGCACAGGGGATGTGGTGCGGAGCAAGCGGGAGGGGGGCGGACCGTGGCGGGGGGCGGACGGCGTGCGGGGAACAAGCCGAGAACGTGGAAGGGTGCAGCGGAGCGCAGAGGGCGACGTATGCCCTTGTCGGGTTGGGGAGGCGGAGGAAGCACCGAAGACGGCTCCGCCCGGATGGCCGTCTTGACGGGAGTCGGGGCATGTCAGTACGCTTTGACGTCGGGCGAGCTAGGGCATTTCGAGCCGTCAGATCGCGACCGAGGAGCCGCGCCCGGGATAGGCTTCGTCTCCGGGGGAGCTCGAAGGGTAGCGAGGCTGGGTCGCACGACGGGTTGGGCTGAGCGCGCGTGAACGACTTCGACGAAAAGACTCGTGTAACGCAGGTGGTCCAGCCCCCACCGGGCGGCGGCAGCAAGAACACGACCGACTGCCTGGTCGTGATCTACACGAAGGAGCCCACGCTGCTCGGCAAGCGGTTCGTGCTGGAGCACAACCCGACGCGGGTCGGACGCGGGGCGGACAACCACATCGTGCTCGACGGCGACTCCGTCTCACGAAGGCACGCCCATTTCGAGCAGCGGCCGAGCGCCTGGATGGTCGTCGACGACGGCAGCACCAACGGGACGTACTGCAACGACGAGCAGATCTCCCGCGAGGTGGTGCTCAAGAACGGTGACCGGGTGAAGATCGGCCCCACGATTTTCAAGTTCCTGTCCGGCGCGGACGTGGAGGCGCAGTACCACGAAGAGATCTACCGGATGACCATCATCGATGGTCTCACGCAGATCCACAACAAGCGCTACCTCTACGAGGCGCTGGAGCGCGAGATCATCCGCGGCCGCCGCCACGAGCGGGATCTCGCGATCCTCCTGTTCGACATCGACCATTTCAAGCGCATCAACGACGTCCACGGGCACCTCGCGGGCGATTTCGTGCTGAAGGAGGTCGCGCGCATCGTGCAGAGCCGCATCCGGCGCGACGAGGTCTTCGCGCGCTACGGCGGCGAGGAGTTCGCGATCATCCTGCCGGAGACGTCCATCGAGGGCGCGGCGGCGCTCGGCGAGACGCTGCGGCAGAAGGTCGCCGAGCACCTGTTCGTCTTCCAGGCCGACAGCATCCGCGTGACGATCAGCGTCGGCGTGGCGCTGCTGCAGGAGGGCGATCGCACCGCGAACGACCTCATCAAGCGCGCGGACGAGCGCCTCTACCACGCGAAGAACAGCGGAAGAAACCGGGTGTGCGCCTGAGCGCCGCGCCGCGGCCGCGCTAGATCCCGCGCGGAGGGAGCCGAGGGAGACCATGCCGAGCAGCGAGCTTCTGCCGGCGGCGCCGGGCGCGTCCGGCGCCGGAGATCAGATGCCCGAGATCGTCGCGGCGCCGCCCGGCCCCCGGTCGCGGAGCGCGCTCGAGCGGCTCGAGCGCGTGGAGTGCCCGGCGTTCGGCCGGCGCCGCGCGGCGCGGGCGCAGGCGAGCGGCGCCGAGGCGCGGCCCATCGTGCTGTCGCACGGGCGCGGCGCGAACGTCTTCGACGTCGACGGGAACCGCTACGTCGACCTCTGCGCGGGCTTCGGCGCGCTCCTGCTCGGGCACGCGGCGGCGCCGGTGCTGCGCGCGATGGAGGCGCAGATGTCCCGGCTGACGCTCGCCCTGGGCGACGTGTACTCGGCCGACGTGAAGGTCTCGCTGCTCGAGCGGCTCGCGGCGCTGCACCCCGGGCCCGCGCCCATGGCGATGCTCGGCCAGAGCGGCAGCGACGCGATCACCGCGGCCCTCAAGACCGCGGCGCTCGCGACCGGGCGGCCCGGGCTCGTCGCCTTCGAGGGGGCGTACCACGGCCTCGGCTACGGGCCGCTCGCGGCGTGCGGGCTGCGCGCGAGCTACCGGGCGCCGTTCGCGGAGCAGCTCAACCCGCGCGTGGCGTTCGCGCCGTACCCCCGGGGCGAGGCGGACGTCGCGCGCGCGCTCGACGGGGTCGAGGCGGCGCTCCGGGGCGGCGACGTCGGCGCGGTGCTCCTCGAGCCGATCCTCGGCCGCGGCGGCTGCGTCGTCCCGCCAGACGCGTTCGTGCACGCGGTGTGCGAGGCGGCGCACCGGCGCGGGGCGCTCGTGATCGCCGACGAGATCTGGACCGGCCTCGGGCGCTCGGGGGCGCTGACGCGCACCGGAGCGATCGGGGCGGCCGTGGACATCCTCTGCTTCGGCAAGGGGCTCGGCGGCGGGCTCCCGATCTCCGCGTGCGTGGCGCCGGAGCCGATCATGCGGGCGTGGGCGCGCGAGGCCGAGGTGGTCCACACCTCGACGCACGCCGGGTCGCCCCTCGCGTCGAGCGCCGCGCTCGCCACGCTCGACGCGCTCGACGCGGGCCGGCTCCCGGCGCGCTCGCGCGAGGTCGGCGCGCGCTTCCAGGGCGCGCTGCGCGAGGCGCTCGCGCGCTGCGCCGGCGTCGTCGAGGTGCGGGGCGCAGGGCTCATGGTCGGCGTCGAGCTGGCGAGCGCGGAGCTCGGCCTGCGCGCCATGAGCGGGATGCTCGCCGAGGGCTACCTCGTCCTCACGGGCGGGCAGCGCGGCGAGACGCTGACGCTGACGCCGGCGCTCACCATCCCCGAGGAGCTGCTCTCGGCCGCGGCCGGCGCGCTCGCGCGCGTGCTCTCGGCGTAGCGCCGCGCGCGGGCCGGCGCGCGGCGCACGCGCGCGGGCCGGCGCGTGCTATCCCGGTCGCCGTGGGACCGATAGACCAGAGCGAGGCGCTGCACCGCCGCGCGCGGGCGTTCCTCTCGGCATCTCTCCAGCCGGGCGCGCCGGGCTCGCCCGGCCCCGGCCGGGCGGCCCCTGCCCCGTTCCAGCAAGGGGCGCGCGCCGCGTCCGCGCCCTCCCCCGCGCCCGCCGCGCCCGCGCCCGCCGCACCCGCGCCCGCCGCGCCCGCGCCTTCCGCGCTCCCGGAGACCTTCGACGAGCTCGCGGTCGCCCTCGCGCGGCACCAAGCCGCGGGCTGCGCGCCGGTCGCCCGTCTCTACCGGGCGCGCGGCGTGGACGTGGAGGCGCTGCGGCGCGCGGAGCAGATCCCGGCCGTGCCCTGCGACGTCTTCCGGTTCGCGCGCGTCGCCGTCCACCCCAAGGAGGCGGACGAGCGCGTGTTCCGCACGAGCGGGACCTCCCTCGGCGCGGCGTCCCGCGGCGAGCACCCGCTCCGCACGACCGCGACCTACGAGCTCGCCGCGCTCGCCTGGGGGGAGCGCCTCCTCTGGCCCGACGGCGAGCGGCTGCGGGTGATCATCCTGGCGCCGCCGCTCGACGAGGCGCCGGACTCGTCGCTCGGGTTCATGCTCGATCGCTTCGCGGCGCGCCTCTCGGGGCCGGCGAGCTGGCACGTGCGCGGCGGGGAGCTCGACGCCCGAGGGTTCGCCCGCGCGTGCGGCGAGGCGCGCGACGCGGGCGAGCCGGCCATCGTGCTCGGCACCTCGTTCGCGTTCGTGCACCTGCTCGAGGCCGAGCTGCCCAGCGACGCGACGCGGCTGCCCGAGGGGAGCCGCGTCATGCAGACCGGCGGCTTCAAGGGGCGCTCGCGCGAGGTGCCCGCGGAGGACCTGCGCGCGGCGATCGCGCGGGCGCTCGGGGTGCCCCCCGCGCACGTCGTGGGCGAGTACGGCATGACGGAGCTCTCCAGCCAGCTCTACGAGGGCACGCTCGCGGCGGCGCTCGCGCGCGCCGGCGCCCCCGAGGTCGGGGCGCGCGCCGCGCCCGGGCTCTACCTCGCGCCGCCGTGGGTGCGCGTCACCGCGGTGGACCCGGAGACGCTCGCGCCGCTGCCCGCGGGGGCGGTCGGGCTCGCGCGCGTCGTCGATCTCGCGAACGTCGACTCGGCCGTCGCCATCCAGACCGCCGATCGCGTGCGCGTGACCGAGGCGGGCGTCGAGCTCCTGGGCCGCGCGCCCGGCGCGCCGCCGCGCGGCTGCTCGATCGCGCTCGACCAGATGCTGGGCGGCGCCGCGTGATGGACGCCGGCGCGGCGCGGCGCACCCGGGTCGAGCGCGTGATCGCGGCGGGCGCGCGGATCGCGGACCCGCGCGATCCGCTGGGCGAGGAGGCGCGCCGGCGGCTGCCGCTCACGAGCGGCCTCTCCCCCGAGGGCGTCGAGCTCGCGCTCGGCCGCCACCTCGAGATCGCCCCGAGCCGCGGCGAGCTCGACGCGCTCGTCGCGACCTCGGGGCGCGCGCGCCGCTGCCACGTGGTCCTGGCCGCCAACGTCTGCACCGCGCCGCTGCGGGCCATCGCCGTCGCGGCAGCGACGGCGCCGGAGGTCTTCGTGCGCCCGTCGCGCCGAGACCCCGTCGTCGCCGAGCTCCTCGCGCGCGCGCTCCAGGCGGACGAGGTCTTCGCCCGCTCCCGGGGCGCCGTCGCGCTCGTCGCGGATCTCCAGCTCGACGACGCGGGAGAGCGGGCCGCCCGCGACGCCCGCCTCGGCGACGGGCCGCGCGCCGCGCCCGACGCCGAGCCGCGCGCCGAGCTGCACGTCTATGGCACGGACCGGACCGTGGCGACGCTGCGGGCCCAGGCCGGCCCGGGCGTGCTCGTGCGCGGGCACGGCGCCGGCCTCGGGCTCGCCGTCGTCGGTCCCGACGCGGACCTCGCCGAGGCGGCGCGGGCCATCGCCGGCGACGTCGTGCCGTTCGATCAGCGCGGGTGCCTCTCGCCGCGCTTCGCGCTGGTCGAGGGCCCGGCCGGACGCGCCGAGGCGCTCGCCCGCGCCCTGCACGAGGCGCTCGAGCTGGCCGGCGCGCGGATCCCGCGCGGGCCGCTCGACGGCGCCACGCGCGCGGAGATCGCCATGTACCGGGCCACCCTCGAGGCCGTGGGCTCGTTCTGGGGAGGGGAAGGACACGGGGTCGGCCTGGATCCGGCGCCGCGCGCGTTGCTCCTGCCGCCCGCGGCGCGGGTCGTCCACGTGGTCCCCGTGACCGCCGGCGCGGCGGCGGCGCTGCTCGCGCCGATCCGCGGCGCGCTCACCGCGATCGGCGCGGGCGGCGGCGGACAGCTCGCGGCCGCGGCCTCCGCCCTGGCCCCGCGCGCCCGGGTCTCGGCGCTGGGATGGATGCAGCGCCCGCCCCTGGACGGCCCCGTCGACCTGCGGACGCTCTGATCGTCGAGCCCGGCCGCCGCTCCGCGACGGCGACGCCGCCGCGTCGACGCGGGCGCGTGCGAGGTGCTCCCGGGCGACGGTGTATGATAGCGATCGTCGTATGTCGTCGCGCACCGATCCGAAGGCGACCCCGCCGCCCACGGAGCTCGAGGCGATCGCGAGCCCGCTCGATCCGCCGCCCGGCGCGGGCGGCTCGCCGGAGCGATCCATGGGCGGCGTGCCCGAGGAGCTCGCCCCGGGCCACGCTCCCCCGCGGCCTCTCGACCTGGGCGACGACCGGGAGGCCGACGACGACGAGGAGGGGTTGCCCTCGATCGCGTCCGCCAGGATCCAGGTGCGCCGCGACGAGCGCCTGGATCTGGTCATCGAGTACCTCGCCTTCGTGGCGAAGCCGATGCCGCTGTCGCTCCTCCTCGACGAGGCGCCGGCGCGGATCGTGGCCATCCTCGGCGCCGACGTCGCCTCGCTCTACCTCCTCGAGGGCGACGGCGACGAGCTGGTGCTCCGCGGCAACGTCGGCTTCCCGCGCGAGGCGCGGGGCACGGTGCGGCTGTCGGTCGGGCAGGGCATCACGGGCATGGCCGTCGAGTGCCTGCGCCCGATCTCGGTGGTGAAGGCGGCGGAGCACGAGCGTTACCGCGCGTTCCCCGAGCTCCACGAGGAGCGGTTCCCGGTCTTCCTGGCCGCCCCGATCCTGGGCAGCGGCCGCCCGCTCGGCGCCCTGGTCGTGCAGCGGGCCGGCGATCGCGCGTTCACGGCGCGCGACGTCGAGCTCCTCATGGCCCTGACGGCGCCGATCGCGGCCGGCGCGCGCCACGCGCAGGTGCTCGACGAGCTGCGCGAGCGGCGGCGGCGCACGGGCGGGGGCACGCGCAAGGTCACGCTGCCGGGGTTGCCCGTCGTCCCCGGGCGCGCGCTCGGCGCCATCGCGGCGCTGCGGCGGCCGGCCAGCTCGTCGCTCGGCCCCCGGCACGGCCACGGCGATCCGAAGCTCTTGCGGCTCGCCTTCGACATCGCGGAGAAGGCGCTCATCGACCTCAACGCCCGCGCGGCGCGGCGCGGGATCGCGGAGGACGCGGCGTTCCTCTCGACCTATCTCCTGATGATCGGGGACGGCCGGCTGCGCGCGCGCGCCTTCGAGCTCGCGGCCAGCGGCCGCAGCATCGCGCAGGCGCTCGGGACGGTCGCGCGCGAGGTGGCGCGGGCCGCCAACGGCATCGTCGGCGACCCGTTCTTGCAAGAGCGCGCCCGCGACATCGAGGATCTCTGCGACGCGATCCTGATGCTGGCGACGCCGGACGCCCGGGCCGAGCTCCCGTCGAAGGCGGTGCTCGTGGGCGACCAGCTCACGGTCTTCGATCTCCTGATCTCCGCCCGGGCCCACCCTGTGGGCGTCGCGCTCAGCGACCGGTCCGGGCCGCGCTCGCACGTGCTCCTTCAGCTCCTGGGCGTCCCATCGATCATGGACGTGGCGGGCGCGTTTCGCTGGGCGTCCCCGGGCGACGTCGCGCTCCTCGACGCGGACCATGGATTTCTGGTGATCAACCCGTCGCGGGCCGAGGTCGCGACCGTGCGCGCGGCGCGCCGCAATGCGCGAGCGTCGCAGGAGCTTGCGCCGGAGGACGACGGCGAGGACGAGCCAGCGGGCTGAGCACCGGTCGGGACCGGTGCTCGCGGCTCAGCTGCGGGGCTGCGCGGCGGCGGCCTGCTCGGCCGGCGCCTGGGCGTTCTGCTGCTCCTTCTTGGCGCGCCAGATCGCCAGGCGCTTGGTGTCGCGACGCTTCTTCTTGGCTCTCACTGCGGGTTTCTGCGGCATGCGCGGCGGTATAGCCGCTCGCGCCCCTCGAGGGAACCCCGTAGCGGCCGCGTGGGCGTTGACGCCTCACTGCGCCCGCCCCATGACCGCTGCCCAATGAACGTCCGGCTCGTGCATGAGTTCCGCTTCGAGGCCGCCCACCGCCTCCCCAGGGTCCCGCAGGGGCACAAGTGTGCCCGCCTCCATGGCCACAGCTTCAAGGTCGAGGTCGCGATCCGCGGCCCCGTGAACGAGGAGACGGGGTGGTTCATCGATTACAGCCACCTCTATGACGCCTGGGCCCCCCTCCACGCCGAGCTCGATCACAATTACCTGAACGAGGTCCCCGGGCTGGAGAACCCGACGAGCGAGGTGCTCGCCCGGTGGATCTGGGACCGGCTCGCGCCGGCCTTGCCGTCCCTGAACCGGGTCACGATCTTCGAGACCTGCGACGCCCGCTGCGAGTACGAGGGCGACTAGACCGATGAAGACGCTCGTCTGCCGCTGCGAGGACGTCACCTTGCACGAGCTCGAGGCCGCGATGGACCGCGGCTACAAGGACATCGAGTCGATCAAGCGCTACACGGGCTTCGGCACCGGCTGGTGCCAGGGCAAGTGGTGCCTCGCGCTCTGCGCCCGGCTCATCGACGAGCGCGGGGGAGACATCCAGAAGCCGATCACGCCGCGCCCCCCGTACCACCCGGTCTCGCTCGCCGCGCTGGCCGGGCTCGACGATCTCGGCCTCCGCGGCGGGCGCGATCGCTAGAGCGGGCGCCGGGCGCTCACGCACCCGACGTTCACGGTCAGCTCGAAGACCCCCTCGGACCAGTACTTCGCGATCGCGTGGTGCAGGTACTGGAGCATCGAGTCGATGATCTCCGGCTCGAGATCGAGCATCGCCGTCGCCTCGGGGATCACCATCAGCTTCGAGATCGGGTCCTCGAGGAACGCGCGCCCGCTGTCGAACGACACCGCGATGAGCTGGACGTCGACCTCGACCTCGTCGAACCCTGCGCCCTCGACCTCCTCGGCGATGGTCTCGATCGTCGGGCGGCTGACGGCGGCCGCGTCGACCGCGGCGCCGAGCTCGGAGAGATCCTGCTTGAGCGCGCACTCCCGCGCGATGTCCGCGATCTCCGGGAACGAGCCGCGCAGCGGCAACGCGAGGAGCGCCTGGCCGCCCGGCACCAGGACCCGGCGCAGCTCGGCGAGGAGCAGCGCCCGCTCGCTCGGGCGGCAGACCGGGTGGAGCGTGAAGGCGTGGGTGAAGCTCGCGTCCGGGAGCGGCGCGGGCAGGGAGTCGACGAGCAGGTAGGTCGCGTTCATCCCGGAGAACAGCGCGGCCTTGGCGCGCGCGAGATCGAGCGCCGCCGCGGAGCCGTCGAGGCCCACGAGGGTCGCGCCGGGCAGCTTGTCGGCCACGATCGGGTCGGGGAAGCCGCTCCTGCAGCCGAAATGGACGATCCGAGCGGCCTCCGAGGGCAGCATCATCTCGATCGCCAGCGAGGCGAAGAACGAGAGATAGCGCGGGACGACGGCGTGCTCGAACAACACGGCGTCCGCCGGGCTCAGCGGCGGGCCGATCATCACGCGACCCCGTCCTCCTCCTCCCCCTCGTACGGCGCGAGGAGGCCGAGCGCCTCCTCGGCGAGCTCGCCGATCGTGACCTCCGACGTCGCGTCGCCCCCGTCGTCCGCGAGCTCGACCGTGCGCTTGTCGCCGAGCAGCGGCTCGATCATCGAGGCGTGCGTGGGGTCGCCGATCTCGACCAGCGTCTCGATCGCGGCGGCGACCGCGTCCGGATCCTTGTGGCCCAGGAACTGGCCGATCAGCCTGGGCACACCCGGCTCGGGGACCTCGGCGATGAGGTACGGCAGCTCCGGGAGCGCCGGCGACCCGACGGGCAGCCGCTTCAGCGCCCGCTCGATCCCCTGGGCGACCTCCTTGAAGCGGTCGTAGGCGAGCGACTCGATCTCCTCCCCCGCCGCCTGCCGCGCCTCGGGGTGCTCCGAGGCGAGCACGTCGATGAGCGCGTCGATGGCGCGCGGGCCCTCGTGCTCGCCGAGCAGCGAGGCGATGCGCACCAGCCGGAGCGCCGCCTCGTCGTCGTCGCTCTCGCGCGCCGCGCCCGCGATCGCGTCCGTGAGGACGTCCAGCAGCGCGTCGCCAGGCATGGCCGCCAGGTCGTCGTGGAGCCGGCGCGCCATGCGCTCCGCGTCGAACAGCTTGTTCAGGGTCGTCTCGATGGCTTGGCGATTTTGCACGAAGAGGAGCTATCAACAGCGCGCCGCTTCCGCAAGCCGGCAGGCAGCAAGGGCATCTTCCCCGTGAATTCCCGTCCGCGGCGGGCACGGTCGACAGAGCTGGTAGCCGCCCGCGCCGGAGCGCGCGGCATGTGGGCTCGGCCGTGCGGGCCGCACGCACGGGGGCTCGGCCGTGCGGGCCGCACGCGTGGGCTTCGGGGCCCGGCCGTGCGGGCCGCATCCGGGTCGAGCGCCACCTCCGATGCGGTGGACCGCTCGATGCGGTAGACCGCTCATGGCATGCGCGCGCTCGGTTCCTCGCAGGCTCGCCCGACGAGGGCGACGGTATCGCCCTCCCCGCTCGTGCGCGGCGCCGCGGCGTCCGCCCTCGTCCTTGCGCTCGGCGGCCTCGATGACCCCGAGCCGCCGGGGCCCGCGGTCGCCCCTCCGGCGGCGGCGCACGACGCCGCGGCCACGGGGGCGCTCTGCGGGCCCCGCGCCGTGCCGGAGGGCGCCGCGTGCATCCCGCTGCCCGCGCCGGGCGCGCCGCTCCCCGAGGGCGGCGCGGTCGCGCGCTTCGGCCCCGCCGGGGCGCGCCCTGGTCCGGCTGGCGCGCGCGGCCCCGCGCAGGCGGTGGAGCACATTCCCCGCCGCCCCGAACGCCCGGCGAGCGCCGCCGCGTACGCCTTCCCGATCGGCGCGCCGGATCAGCCGCCGGGGTTCCTCCTGGTCGAGGACGCCGCGGCCCAGGTGGGCGCGATGCCGCCGGGGACCCAGGCGGCCGCGATGCCGCCGGGGTCCCCGGTGGCCGCGATAGGCGCCGCGCGACCCGAGCCGCCGTCGTGGACCCGAGGGGTGGACATCGCGGCGACGCGGGGCGAACGGGTGGCAGCCCTGAAGCTCGAGGGCCAGGAGGGGAAGGCCGAGGTCGCCTTCGTCGGCGAGCTGTTCGGGGTCACGGTCGCCACGGTGCACGCCGTGCGCGCGGCCGAGCGGGTGCGCAAGGTCGTCGTGCTCCACGGCCACCTCGATCGCCCTGGGCCGGGCGTGGTGGCGGGCGCGCACCTCGAGGCGGGCGACGTGGTCGGGTACGCCGGCGACAGCGGCAGCCCGGGCCTGGTCCGGCTGCACCTCGAGGCGCGTCAGCTCCGCGAGGGCGCGCGCCTCTCGGACGGCGACCCGAAGCGCCTCCTCGACGCTGCCGTGACGGTGCCCTGCGACCTGCGCAACGTGCTGCCGCGCCGGTAGCCGCCCCGCGACAGGAGGCGCGCGGCCCTTTGCGACGCGGGCCCTTCGGGACGCGGGAGCAACGAGCCCGGGCGACGCGCGCTAGGGCGCGAGCTTGTAGCCGAAGCCGTAGACCGTGAGGATGTGCTCCGGCCGGTCGGGCGAGCGCTCGATCTTCTTGCGCAGCTTGACGATGAAGTTGTCGACCGTGCGGTTCGACGGCCCCGCCTCGATGCCCCAGATCTTCTGGAGGATCTCCTCGCGCGAGACCGGCTGGCCGAGGCGCTCGTGCAGGAGGCGCAGGAGCTCGACCTCGTAGAACGAGAGCTGGTCGGAGCGCGAGCCCCGCGAGACCGTGTGGGTGGTCATGTTGACCTGCACGTTGCCGATGGTGAACACCTCGACGGCCGCCTCCGCGGGCCGGGCGGCGCGGCGGAAGATGGCCCGGAGCCGGGCGATGAGCTCGCCCACGCTGAACGGCTTGGTCACGTAGTCGTCGGCGCCCGCGTCGAGGCCGCGGATCTTGTCGATCTCCTGGCTGCGGGCCGTCAGCATGATGATCGGCACGAACGCGTCCCAGCGCCGCAGGTCCTCGCAGACCTTGAAGCCGTTGGTGTCCGGGAGCATGAGGTCGAGGAGGATCGCGTCCGGCTTCTCCTGCCGCGCGAGCAGGACGCCGTCCTTCCCCTTCGAGGCCGACGCGACCGAGAAGCCCTCGAACTCGAGGGCGTCCGTCAGCCCCAGCACGATGTGAGGCTCGTCCTCGATGATGAGAATCTTCTTGCGCGCCGCCACTCCGGGGCCCGGTCTTAGCACAAAACCCGGCGGGCCCCTCCAGCGCCTCGCCGGCGGGCGGGTGGTGGTGGGGGACGCCGGCGCAGGGGAGCTCCGCGCCGGGGCCACAAAAAGCGCCGCGGGGCGCGATCTCGCGATCGGGCCCCGCGCGCCGGGTGCTCAGCCGCTGCCGGCTACTCGCCGGAGCAGGAGATGTACAGCGTGGCCCCTTGCTGGGCCTTGCCCTCGCCCATGAACCGGATGATGCGCTGCTCGGTGGGCGGGCAGCCGGCGACGATGTCCGGGTTGCCGACCTTGATCGACGGGTCGATGTAGCACCACCCGTCCACAGGCTGGCCATTCAGCTGGGCGTTGTCGTTGAGGTCCGTCCTGCACACGTCCGCCTGCTCGTTCTCGAGCTGCTGGATCTCGCACACGCAATCCCAGCCGGAGGCCTTCGCGATGTCGAGCTCGCGCACCTTTGCCTCCGCCTGGCTGTGCTCGGGGAGCACGGGGGTGCGCGCCGCCTGGTTGCAATCGCACTTGCCGCCCGTGTTGCGCGCCTCGAGGATCAGACAGGGCGCCTTCTTCTGGCTGTCGAGCGTCAAGGTACGCGGCAGGCACTGCCCGCCGAGCACCGTCTTCAGGCGATCGATGATGGCGCCGATCGCCGGCCGGTAGCCGAAGTCGGGCGCGTTCGCGTTGTCGAGCTGCTTCGGGCACACCGAGCCGACGATGCCCTGGGCTCCGAGATCCCGGATGAGCTGCAGCTCGCGGAGGCCCGGGTAGGCCTTCGCCTTGTACTGTATCGACGTCCGATCCCCGGGCTGCCCCGGGTCGCCGTTGCCCTCCGGCCTGCACAGCGGGTTGTCGTTCAGCTCGCTCGGATCGGCGAGCCGGCAGTCGCAGCTCTGGGACTGCGTCTCACAGTCTTGCTCCTCGGGGAGATCGAAGATGCACGCGTACTGGAGATCCCCGGCGTTCGATTTCGGGATCGTGTACTCGCGGCCGTTGATCGCGTTCGAGCCCGTCTCGCCGGGCTGGACGATCCGATCGCCGGTGATCGGGTTCGCGCCCGAGCGAGGCGCCGACGACTCGACCATGAAGGGATCCTTGGGCGGCACGTGGCTCGCGGGATCGCCGAGGATGAGCTCCCAGGTGTTGGCGTAGGATCCGCCGTCCATGACCGTGGGGGGGACGCTGAGCTCATCGGCGTTCTTGAACCCGCCGACCGGCTCGCCGTCCGCGTTGAGGCCGTTCAGGAGATCGGGCTCGCCAGCCGCGTTCTGGCGCGCGATGTCCTGCCACGGCACGCCGACGATGCCGGCGAAGAAGACGAGCGCGGGATCGCGGATGCTGCTGTCGTCGTCGGTCTCGTCCAGATCCATGAAGATCGGGTTCTGGACCAGGTCGCCCCCGCGGGTCTCGATCGTCGCCTCGGTGAAGGCCTTCTTGTAGCGCTCGATCGGGTAGAGGAAGTCGAAGCCGAACCGGCGCTTCTGATCCCAGCACCGGGAGTTGACGGGATCCTCGTCCTCGCTCAGCCGCGCGGGGTTGCCGTCCGGACCCGTGCAGGTCGGATCCACCCCGCACTCATCGGGGTGTTCCTGGTTGCACGACAAGCAGCACGGGTCGTTCGGGTCGGTCGCGCACTCCTGGCGCGGCCTCCACATGCGGAAGCTGCTGGCGGTGTTCGCCACGTAATAGTTGCGCCCCCCCTCGCGGATCGAGCAATCGTTCTCGTCGGTGAGCATGATGATCGCGAGCAGGGAGCTCGGCCGGAGGAACCGCTTGCGCTGCTCCAGGACCGTCGTATCCACGTCTTTCGGGACGGCGCGGCCTTGATCATCGATCTCGATGGTCAGGTAGGGCTCCGGGTCGACGAGGAAGCGGTACACGCTCTCGAGCTGCGCCTCGAAGCCGCAGCCGGACTGCCCCGTGCCCTTGACCATGTTCGCGAGCTGCTCGACCAGCGACGTGGAGTTGAGATCAGCGTTCGTGTCGCTGCCATCGATGTCCGCCTCGCCATCCCCCGGATCCGCCACGTCGGGCGTGCCGTTGGGATCGAGCTTCTGCTCGGGGTCCCAGGCCAGGAAGCCCTGGTCGAGGTACGTCTCGAGGTCGTTGGTCCCGGCGTTGTGGCCGCTGCGCGCGATGAGCCGCCCCATGTCGTTGTTCGAGAGGCTCGTGTTCGGATCCGGCTTACAGGACGTCGCGCCGTGGCCGCCGAGGCTCGAGCTGATGATGCCGATGTGGATGTCCCTGACCGGCTCGAACTCGCGCTGGAAGCCCTCGTCGCACTGGCCGGTGTTCGGATCGGCCCTCCTGGGAGCCTGCGTGCCCGCGAGGTGGATGCAGCGCGGATCCACGAGGCCCTGGACGAGGTCGGGGATCGCGCGGACGAGGATGTCCTGCTTGTCGGCCATCGAGCCCGAGTTGTCGATGGCCAGGAGGAGGTCGATCTTGTCGACCGCGCTCTGCGTCAGCCGCTCGACGATCGTCGACGTCGTGCGGGGATCGTTCGGGGCAATGGGGCGATCCAGACACCCGACGGCGCTACCTGTGCCCGCGATCAGGAGGCTCGCGATGGCGAGCCTCGCCGCGCCCCTCCACGGGCGCCTCCTCTCACGCTCTGTCCGCGTCATCATTCGACTTTCCTTTCGACCACCGATCCGGTTGCGCGGCGCTCAGGCCACCGAACGGGCCCGCCGTGGGCGGGCCAGTGCCCGACTCCCGCAGGCGATCCGCGGCGCGACGGGAGCCCGATGCTAGGGACCCGACCGGAATGCTGTCAATTCGACCTGTCGGCCCGCTCGGGCCTCGCCGGAGGGACACCGAAGCAACCGAGGTGCCGCCGCGCCGCACCTCGGCGTTTCCATCGCCGCGCGCCGCGGCGCCGTCAACCTGATTGCGGATCGGCCAACAGAGTTGGCCACCTCCCAACCTGGGTCAGGCTTCCGGCCGGCTCCTCCCAACCTGGGTCGGGCTTCCGGCCGGCTCCTCCCAACCTGGGTCGGGCTTCCGGCCGGCTCGGTTGGCCTTGCCTCAACCTGGGTCGAGCTGCCGCCGGGTCGGCCGCAACCTGGGTCGGTTGGCCCCCCGGGTCGGCCGCAACCTGGGTCGGTTGGCCCCCAACCTGGGTCGGGCTGCCGGCCGGCTCGGCTGGCCCCGCCCCAACCTGGCTCTGGCCCTGCTTCAACCTTGGCCCTGCTTCAACCTGGGTCGGTTGGCCCGGCCGACCCGACCGGCTTCAACCTGGGTCGGTTGGCCCGGCCGATCCGACCGCGCGGGCGGCGCTGCGGCGGGCGTTGACGCTTCCCAGCAGGGCCGAGTTGTGGTCAGTGCCCCAGCATGATGCGCGTCGCCCTCGCCATGGTCCCGGAGGTACGACAGCTCCTCGCCGAGGATCCCGCGCAGCTCTCCGAGCTGCTCGACGAGATCCACCACGAGGACCTCGCCGACCTCATCGGCCTGCTGGACGGCGCCGAGGCGGCGAAGGTCTTGATGGCGCTCAAGGCCGAGGACGCCGCGCCCATCTTCGAGCGCCTCGACGGCGAGACCCAGGAGGCGCTCGTCGAGCACATGGGCGTCGAGAGCATCGCGCCGATCGTCTCCGAGATGGCGGCCGACGACCGCACCGATCTCATCGAGGCCCTCCCGGACCAGGTGAGCGGCACGCTGCTCTCCACGCTGGAGAAGGTCGACCCCGAGGCCGCAGCCGAGGTCGAGGAGCTCGCCAAGTGGCCCGAGGACAGCGCCGGCGGCCTCATGACGACCGACTACATCTCGGTCGGCATCCACCTCACGGTCGCCGATGTGATCGAGCGGATCCGCGCCGTCGGCGAGGACGCCGAGACCATCTACTACGTCTACATCGTCTCCGAGCGGGGGCACCTCATCGGCGTCGTCTCGCTGCGCGACCTGCTGCTCGCCTCGCCGTCCGAGAGGCTCGCGGACGTGATGACCGAGAACGTCTTCGCCGTCAGCCCCGAGACCGACCAGGAGGAGGTCGCGCGGACGATGGCCAAGTACGACTTCAACGCCCTGCCCGTGCTCTCCGCGGATCGGAAGCTGCTCGGCGTCATCACGGTCGACGACGTGATGGACGTGCTCACGGAGGAGCAGACCGAGGACGTGCAGCGGCTCGGCGCGGTCGGCCCCATCGAGGACAGCTACTTCAGGACGAGCTTCTGGACGTTCATCCAGAAGCGCGCCCCCTGGCTCGCCGTGCTGTTCGTCGGCGAGTTCATGACGGGCTCGGTGCTCCGGAGGTACGAGCACGATCTCGAGGCCGTCGCGACGCTCGCCTACTACGTGCCCCTGCTCATCTCGACCGGCGGCAACTCGGGCTCGCAGTCGTCGTCGCTCATCATCCGCAGCCTCGCGGTCGGCGACCTGCGCGTCGGCGACTGGTCGAGCGTCCTCGCCCGCGAGCTCGGGCAGGGCGTCGTGCTCGGCCTGATCCTCGCGATCATCGGCATGCTCCGCGTCTGGCTGTGGGGCGACGGCACGGGCTTCGTCGTGACCATCGGCGCGACGCTGATGGCGATCGTCCTGATGGGCTGCACGGTGGGCGCGATGCTCCCCCTCCTGCTCCGGCGGCTCGGCCTCGATCCGGCGACCAGCTCCACGCCGTTCATCGCGAGCCTCGTGGACGTCCTCGGGATCATCCTTTACTTCAGCATCGCCCGGCTGGTCCTGGCCGACCTCCTCCAGCAGGCCGGCACCGGCGGCTGAGCGGGCTGGAGCGACAGCGGTCCGGCCCGCCCGGGCGCGCCGCGCCGCCCGGCGCGCTGCCCCTCGTGGCGCGGGGGGTGGCCTCGTCTGGGGGGCTCACTTCCGGGGCATGCGCTCCGGCGGGCCTATCTTGTGGCCCGCGTACGCTCCAGCCCCTCCGGTGAGCCCCCCAGACGAGGCCACCCCCGTGGCGCGTCGCCCCCCTTGACGCGTCGGCCCCCATGGGGGAGTGAAACAGTCGTCGTTAGTTCAGCGCGAAGCGCGCTGACCCCCTCCTAGAGAAGGAATCACGATGGCCGAAGGCTTGAATCGCGTGATGCTGCTCGGCAACCTGGGCGCCGACCCCGAGCTTCGGTTCACCCAGGGAGGGCAGGCCGTCCTGAACCTGCGGCTCGCAACGACCGAATCGTACCTCGACCGCGACAAGGTCCGGAAAGAACGGACGGACTGGCACAATGTCGTGATCTGGGGAAAGCGCGCGGAGGCGCTGGGCAAGATCCTCAGCAAGGGCTCCTCGATCTTCGTCGAGGGCTCGCTCCGCACCTCGAGCTACGACGATCGGGACGGCAACAAGCGCTACAAGACCGAGGTGATCGCCAACAACGTCCTGCTCACGGGCGGAGGCCGCGGGCGCGGCGCCGTCGGTGACGATGCGGGCGGGTTCGGCGGCGAGGCCGGCGGCGGCTACGGCGGCGGCGGTGGTGGTGGCGGTTACGGCGGCGGCGGTTACGGTGGCGGTGGCGGCGGCCGCCCGGCCGGAGGCGGCTACGGCAACCGTGGCGGTGGCGGTGGCGGCGGCGGCGGCCGCCCTGCGCCGCCGGACCCCGGCCCCCCTGCGGACGACTACAGCGGCGGCTTCGGCGGCGGCAACGACGACGACATCCCGTTCTGATCGCGGAGTCCGCGACGTCAGGGGCGCGGGCGAGGGCGCCGCGCCAGAAGGACGGCCACGGCGGCGGCCGCAAGCGCCCCGAGCGCGGCGGCCACGGCGAGCGGCTGATCCGCGGCGAGGAAGATCGTCCGGACGAGCAGGTCCGGCTCCGGCGGCGCCACGAACGCGCCCTCGAGCTCCGCCGCGGCGAGCAGCGCGCCGCAGCGGGGCGCCCCCTGCGCCGGCTCCAGGCAAACCACGCTGCAGAGCGCCGCGTCGCGCTCGCTCCCGGCGAAGCCGAGCACGTGCCGCCCGTGGAGCGCCAGCGCGCGCTCCCCCGCCCTCGCGGTCCCCTCGAACGGCTGCTCGAACCGGTGCGACACGGCGCGGATCGGCCGTGCCTCCCACCGCTCGATCGTCACCCCGAGCGCCCCGTGGACGAGCCCCGACGCCCGGTCGAGCACCAGCTCCTCCAGACCGATCGCCCAGTGCCGCGACGGCGCGGTCACGCAGACCGCGCGCAGCGAGAGCCCGTCCGCCTCGACGCCCCGCCGGAGCGTCACCGCCGCGCCCGCGAGCGCCGAGACGTCGATCGCGGGCAGCGCCTCCTCCGGCACGTCGCGCGCCCCCGCGGGCAGCGCGAGGCGCAGCGCGAGGCCCGGCGCGACGCCGTGGAGCTCAGCAGCGCTCGAGCTCATCCATCAGCGCCACGACCTCGCTGCGGATGTCGACGAGCGCCGCGCGCATGCGCTGCACCTCCTCGAGGCTCGCGGTCGAGTCGGGGGCCGGCGGCTCGATGCCGCCCTCGCGCAGCTTGCGTCGCGCCCCCGCGATCGTGAAGCGGTGCGAGTAGAGGAGCTCCTTGACCTTGAGGAGCGTCTCGACGTCGCGCCGGCTGTAGACCCGCTGCCCCTTCGCCGACTTCTGCGGGCGAACGGAACGGAACTCCGTCTCCCAGTACCGGAGCACGTGCGGCTCGACCCCCACGATGCCGGCCACCTCGCCGATCCGGTAGTACAGCTTCGCCGGAAGCTGCTGCTGGCGCCCGGCCAAGCGGCCTACTCCTCCGCCGCCGAGGCCGTCTCGCGCGGGTTGAGGGCCTGCTTGAGGATCTGGCTCGCCTTGAAGTTCAGGACGCGGCGCTCCGTGATCAGGATCGGGTCGCCGGTCTGGGGGTTTCGACCCTGGCGCTGGCGCTTGTCGCGCAGCACGAAGTTGCCAAATCCGGAGATCTTGATCTTTTCCCCGCGGCCCAGGGTCTCCTTCATGGTCTCAAACACAAGATCGACCAGATCGGCGGATTCCTTCTTCGAGAATCCCCCAAGGCGAGAGTAGACCGCCTGAACGATTTCGGCTTTCGTCATGATACCCCCATCGCCCTGTTCTGAAGGGAGACACGCCGCAACCCCTGAGGACCGTTCAGGAAGCCGCGTGCGGTTCCCCCGACCGGGTTGGGGCAGGATGCCAGCCCGCGTCGGGGAGGTCTAGGGGGTTACGCGGGCTCCCCCCGACGCGCAACGCGCACCGCCACGGACCGCACGAGCGCTGCCGGAACGGATTGGGACGATGGCGGGGGTGGGATCCGGAGAGGCCGGGGGAACGAGGCCGGGGGAACGTGGTCCAGGCGCCGCGCGCCGCCCGCCGCGCAGCGGGGGCCTGAGCCCGGCAGCGCCCGGCCGCGCGACGCGGCCGGCTGGGCTCGCCGGCCGCGCTTCGCTCAGGCGGCGAGGTCGCCGAGAGACCGCTCCTTGGTCGCCGGCCTGGGCCAGGCGCCGACGACGGACGCGTCGCTCGGCCGAGCGTCGCTCCAGACGGCCGGCGCGCTCGAGGTCGCCTCGCGCCGGCGCGCGATCTGCTCCCGCGCGACCATCGCCGCGACGTAGAGGTAGCCGACCGCGAAGAGCACCGCGAACGGCGTGGCGAAGTAGTGCCCCGTCTGGACCGACGCGACCACCGCGCCGCACGACAGCACGGCGAGCACCGCCTCCGTGAGCGGCAGATCCGTGCGCACCCTGTACCGGCCCTTGTTGTCGCCCTGCTTGGGGGTCCGCACGAACTCGCCGCTCATGCTGCGCAGGCCCTCGAACACCGCCTTCGAGAGGTGCGGCGCGAGCCCCGTCCCGAGCGCGATGAGCATCGGCAGGCGCACGATCGCGCCCCACCGCGAGCGGCCCTGCGCCGTCTCGGCCAGCATGTAGAACGCGGCGAGCGAGCCCGTCGTCGCCGTGCAGAGCGGCAGGTCGATCGCGACCATCGTCAGCGTGTCGGCGGCGGGGAACAGGACGAGCGCCGGCAGGAGCAGGACGCTCAGCAGGACGAGCAGCGGGTAGGCGAAGTGCGGCGTGAGGTGGAAGAACGCCTCGATCCGCTGCGCGCGCGAGAGCTTCGCCCCGAGCACGGTCGCCATGAGCTTGCGCGCGGTCTGCACCGTCCCCTTGCCCCAGCGGTACTGCTGCGCGCGCAGCGCCGAGATGTCCTCGGGGAGCTCCGCCGGCGAGACGACATCCTCGCGGTAGATGAAGCGGTAGCCCGCGAGCTGCGCCCGGTACGACAGATCCAGGTCCTCGGTCAGCGTGTCGTGCTGCCAGCCGCCGGCCTTGAGGATGGCGTCCTTGCGCCACATCCCCCCGGTCCCGGAGAAGTTGAACAGGAGGCCCGCGCCGAAGCGCGCGCGGTTCTCGACGAGGTGGTGGCCGTCGAGCATGAGCGCCTGCACCTGCGTGAGGATCGAGACGTCGCGGTTCAGGTGGCCCCACCGCGTCTGGACCATGCCGATCGTCGGATCCTTGAAGTGACCGACGATGGAGCGAACGAAGCCCGGCTGCGGGATGAAGTCGGCGTCGAAGATCGCGACGAGCTCGCCCTTCGCGACCTTGAGCCCGGCGTCGAGGGCGCCCGCCTTGTAGCCGACCCGGTCGGTGCGGTGCAGGTACACCGCGTCGATGCCCCGCGCGCGGAGCCGCTCCACGTGCGCCCGCACGAGGCCCTGCGTCTCGTCCGTCGAGTCGTCGAGCACCTGGATCTCGAGCCGGTCCGCCGGGTAGTCCATCCTGGCGACCGCATCGAGCAGCCGCGCCGCGACGGTCGACTCGTTGAAGAGCGGCAGCTGGACGGTCACCCGCGGGAGGTCGCCGTCCGAGAGCGCCGGGACGTCCTGCGCGCGCGCGATCTTCGCGCGGTGCACGCGGCAGAGGATCACGAGGTGCAGCCGGTGCAGGCCGTAGGCGCTGAGACCGAGCAGCACGCCGAAGTAGAGCACGCAGAGCAGCATCGAGAGCATCGGGAGCACCTGCCGCCAGCGTGGTGCCGAGCAGCCGTGGGATCTGGCGGGAGGCCGGTCTCCACTCCTGCGGATGCTGGCGGGCAACGAACGCGTACCACCCGCCGAATCCGAAGTTGTCATGCACTTGTAATTCGTTGCAACTCTCTGTCACGAGGTCAGGAAAGTTGACTCCTGCCCCGGCGCTGCCCCCTGTGAAAATGACAACGACCGACAATCCCACATCGCCCCGGTGCGCCGCGATGGCCGTGTTTCGCCGCGGAACGCGCGTCCGCGAGCGACACACGGGGTCAGGCGATCCCCCGATAGGCGCAGTTAAATAAGGCACCCTCGCGTCAGGAATCACCTGGTGAGGTGTGCTCTGGGTAAGGTGTTTACCGGATAGTCGAGGCCGGCAGACGGCGCGGCGCGCCCGGAGGGCCTGTCGAGGGGCCGCGCTGCGGGCCCCGGCCGCGGTGGGGGTCGCCGCTGCGTCTGGCGTCGGCGGGCGCGCAGGGCTATCGGTTCGCGGATGAGCCGGGCGCTATTCCAGGAGCTGAGAGCTCGCCAGATCGCATTCCTCGAGGCGCGGCTCGTGTCGGACGCCGCCGCGCGGGCGTGGCGGCGGCACCTGCCCGAAGGCTTCGCCGCGCTGCTCGCGACGCCGCTCGGGGAGCTCGCCGACGCGGCGGCGATCGCGCGCGTGCTCGACGCGCTCGCGGCGGAGGAGTCGCTCCGGCGCGCGGTCCGACCCGCGGCCGCCGCGGCGATCGCGGCGCTGCTCGAGGCGGGGCGCGGCGAGCCGCGGCGCGCGAAGGAGCTCCTGCCGGAGGGGGCGCGCGACAAGCTCGACCGCATCCTGGAGCAGCCGAAGCTCGTGCCGGAGCGGCTCGTGCGCGAGGTAATGGAGAGCGACGCGCTCGACGCGGTGATGCGCGACGTCCTCTACGACACGCTGAAGGAGTTCTCCGAGAAGGTGAACCCGTTCTTCGCCGAGTGGGGGCTGCCGGCGCTCCTCAAGCGGGTCGCCCCGTTCGGCCTCGGCGGGGTCGGCAAGACGATGGGCGCGATGCGGGGCGAGTTCGAGCGGCGCCTCGAGCCGGAGATCCGCAGGTTCTTGCAGGGTTTCTCGCGCACGGCGATGCTGCGGGTGCACGACATCCTCGTCGCCCGGGGCGACGCGCCCGAGTTCGTCGCCCTGCGCAAGCACGTCGCGGCGTGGGTGCTGGAGCAGGAGATCCGCGCGCTGCTCGGCCAGCTCGACGCGCGGAGCGCGGCGCTCGTCGAGGCGCTCGGGGCCGACGTCGCCGCGCAGCTCCTGCGGGACCAGCCGGCGCGGCGGCGGCTCGCGGAGGCGACCGCGGCGTTCATCGCGGCGCACGCGCGCGAGCCGCTCGGCCAGGCGCTGCAGCGCCTCGGGATCACCCCCGTCCTCGACTTCGACGCGGTCGCGGCGGCGACCTGGCCGGTCGTGCGGAGCCTGTGCGCGAGCGCGCCGGTGCGCGCCTTCATCGCGTCGCTGGTGGAGGAGTTCTTCGACGGGCTGCCGGACGAGCTCGAGCCGCCGGCCTGAGCCGCCGGGGATCGACGCGGTCGCGCTCAGGCCATCGCCGACGCGTCCGCGACCACGGACTCGATGTACGCGAGGCTGCGCGTCGGGCACACAGGCACCGTCGGCGCGAACGCCTCGACGTCCAGGATGAGCTCGGGGCCGCCCGCGGGCGTCAGCACCACGACGGGCACGCGCGGGTACATCCGGCGGAGCTCTTCCATCTCCGCGTGCGGTTCGGCCTCGAGCCGCGGCACGAGCACCATGACGTGCGGGCGCCAGCGGGCCAGCACGTCACGCGCGTGGTCGAGCCCGCAGCATGTCTCCACCGTGTAGTCCCGAGACGTGAGGAAGCGGACGAGCGGCTGGGTGTTGCTCGCGTCGTCGTCGATCACCAGAACTCGGGTCGTGCTCTCGATCTCCATGGGTGTCCCCCGTTGTCGGCATGGTCCAACCGCGGCAACTTCAAACCAGAACTTCTACCCTGGTCCGAGGGACACCATACCGCATCGGGGACAGAGCGCGATGTCAATTGCGCTCCATCGCATCGCGCAACGCCGCGATACGCGCCAGAAACACCGGCGCTCTCAACCTGAAGTTCACCGGATCGACGCGCGATCCGCCGCCGCTCAGCCGCCGAGGTAGGCCGCGCGGATCTCCTCGTTCGCTGCGAGATCCCGGGAGTCGCCGCTCATGGCGATCTGCCCCGTACGGAGCACATAGGCGCGCGTCGAGTACTTGAGCGCTAGTCGGGTATTTTGCTCGACGAGGAGTACGGTAGTTCCTGACTCCGCGATCCTGGCGATGGATTCGAAGATGTCGGCGACGAGCCGCGGCGCGATGCCGAGGGACGGCTCGTCGAGGAGCAGCATGGCCGGGCGCGCCATCATGGCGCGGCCGATCGCGAGCATCTGCTGCTCGCCGCCGGAGAGCGTGCCGCCGTGCTGGTGCATGCGCTCGCCGAGGCGGGGGAAGAGCCGCACGATGTCCTCGAGGGTCTCCGCCATGGTGGGCCCGTGCTTGTGGCACCACGCGCCGAGCTCGAGGTTCTCGCGGACGGTGAGGTTCGCGAAGATCGCGCGCCCCTCCGGGACGAGCGAGACGCCGCAGGCGACGAGCTCCTCGGTGGAGACGGCGGCGAGGTCCCTGCCGTCGTAGCAGATGCGGCCGGAGGCGATCGGCAGGAGCCGGACGATCGTCTTCAGCGTGGTCGTCTTGCCGGCGCCGTTCGCGCCGATCATCGCGACGATCTCGCCGCGCCGCACCTCGAGGTCGATGCCCTTCAGCGCCTTGATGCCGCCGTAGCCGACCTCGAGGCCCTCGACGACGAGCAGGCGCTCGCCGGGCGCCGCGGAGGGGGGCCTTCGCGTCGGATGGGCCGTCTTCATGTGGCCTCCTCTGCCGCCGCGGCGGGCGCGGGGCGGGGCTCGGCCGCCTCGTCGTCGACCTCCTCGCCGAGGTAGGCCGCGAGGACCTTCGGGTCCCTGCGCACGGCCTCCGGCGTGCCGTGCGCGATCGTCTCGCCGTGGTCGAGGACGTGGATCTCCTCGCACACGCCCATCACGACCTGCATGTTGTGCTCGACGAGCACGACCGTGATCTCGAACGTGTCGCGCAGCCAGCGGATCTGCTGCTTGAGCCCCTCGGCCTCGCCGTAGTTCATGCCGGCCGCCGGCTCGTCGAGCAGCAGGAGCTTCGGCTTGAGCATCATCGCCCGGGCGATCTCGAGCCGCCGCTGGTTGCCGTACGACAGCGACGTCGAGATCTCGTCCGCCATGTCCTCGAGCTGGAACACCGAGAGCAGCGAGAGCGCGCGCTCGGTCATCTCCTGCTCGTCCCTGTAGAAGAACGGCGAGCGGAGCAGCGCCGAGGTGAGCGTCGCCCTCCGCAGGTTCTCGCAGGCGACGAGCACGTTCTCGAGCACCGTGAGCTGGCCGAAGAGGCGGATGTTCTGGAACGTGCGGGCGATGCCGAGGCGCGCGATCTGGCTCGGCCGGAGCGGCGCGAGGTCGATCCCGCCGAAGTGGATCGAGCCCTCGTCGTGCTTGTAGACGCCGGTGATCAGGTTGAACACCGTCGTCTTGCCGGCGCCGTTCGGGCCGATGAGCCCGAAGATCGAGCGCTCCGGCACGCTGAACGAGACGCCGCCGACGGCCCGCAGGCCGCCGAACCGCTTGGTCACTTGCTTCAGTTCGAGGTTCACTCGAGCTCCCTCCCGGTGGGCTTGATCTCGCGTTCGATGGCGGCGCCGGGCGGCGGCGCGCCGTGCGCGGCGGCCGCCTCGGGGGCGGTGGTCGCGGGGACGGGCTCGGCCGGCGCCGTGGCGGGGCGGGTCGGGCGCTTGCGGCGCCGGACGAAGATCTCGCGCTCGCCGAAGAGACCCCCGGGGCGCAGGACCATGAGGCCGATCAGGATGCTCGCGTAGAGCACCATGCGCAGCGCGTTCAGGTCGAGCGCGGGGTAGGCCGCCTTCAGCGCGAGGATGCTGTCGAGGCCCTGGAGCTGCTCGATGAGCTTGACCGTGAAGGTCACGAGCACGCCGCCCACGATCGCGCCGCTGACGCTGCCCGAGCCGCCGAGGATCACCATCGTGATCGCGTCGAACGAGTAGTTGAACGTGAACTGGTCGGGCTGGACCGTGGGGTTGCCGTCGCGCATCGAGGCGAGCAGGCTCCCGGCGACGCCGCCGCCCGCGGCCGAGATGACGAACGAGGTCACCTTGTAGCGGGTCGGGTCGACGCCCACGGCGGCGGAGGCGATCTCGTCCTCGCGGAGCGCGCGCAGGGCGCGGCCCCAGCCGGAGAACTTGAGCCGCCACGCGATGAGCGTCGCGAGCACGACGGCGCCGAAGATCCAGAACGGGCCGGCGTACTGCGGGACGCCGGTGTCGTCGGGGCCGGCGTAGCCGATCGGGCCGCCGAGCTCCGCGAGCAGCCTGCCGATCGTCCCCTGGTCGGCGGCGCCGGCGCCCGCGGTGGCGATCGTGAGGCGGAAGATCTCCGCGAAGCCGAGGGTCACGATCGCGAGGTAATCGCCGCGCAGCCGGAGGCTGGGCAGGCCGACCACGAGGCCGAAGAGCGCCGCGACGAGCCCGGCCGCGAGGAGCGCGAGCGGCATCACGAGGAACGAGTTGCCGAACGTCGGGTCGCCGCCGCCGAGCTGCTGGTGCAGGTTGCCGGCGATGATCGCCCCGGTGTACGCGCCGATCCCGACGAAGCCGGCGTGGCCGATCGAGAACTGGCCGGCCATGCCGTTGATGACGTTCAGCGAGAGCGCCGCGATGACGTTGACCATCGCGAACAGCGCGAGCTGTCGCCAGGCGGCGTCCGGCAGGAGGATCTCGAAGCCGAACTCGAGGGCGACGACGACGCCGAGGAGCCCGAGCGCCGTGAGGACGCGCTGCAACGGTCGAGGCATGGCGGGCCACAGTTGAATTGGCCGAGCCGCACCGTCAAGCCGTTGCGTTACTTGATGACGCGCAAATAGGGGGGCAGCTCGCGCTTCGGCTTGCCCGATCCGCGGCGCTGGGGCCCGGGCTCACCGGAGCTCCCCGATTCGTCGTCTTCGACCTCATCGCCGGAGCGCACCGGCGCGAGGGCCGGCGCGGGCACCGGCGAGAGCGGCCGCACCGGCGCGCTGGCGTCCCGCGCCGGCGCCTCGCCCGCGCCGCGGGCGCCGGCCTCGGCGTCGGGCTCGCCTTCGGGGCGGCGCGCGCCGGGGGTGCGCGCCCGGGCCGCCTCCGCGGAGGGCTCGTCGTCGCCGGAGGGCGCGACGGCGGCCAGCCGGGGGCGCGGCCGCTTGGCGGGCTTCTGCGGCGAGGACGCGCCGGGGCGCTGCTGCTTCGGCCCGGGGAAGTCGGCGGGGATGTCCTCGGGCCAGACCATGCCGCGCTGGTCCTCGCTCACGAGCGCCCAGATCGCGTGCCACGGCAGGCGGCACCAGAACGGCACGCGGTTGAACGAGAGCGTGCAGCTGATCCCCTCGTCGTCCACCCTCAGGTCGGGGATGGGGATCGCCATGTTCAGCCCGACCTGCAGGATGAGCTGCGGCTGCCCCGTGAACCACTTGGGGACGGAGACGCCGGGCCTGCGTGGGTCGAGGTGGATGAACACGCTCGGCTCTCGCTCGAGGAGGGCCAGCGCGACGTCCTTTTTCGGCGGGAGCGGTCGCTGCACGTCGGACATCGTACTGCTCTGCCCAATACCCCGGACCGAGCGGGTCCGCCAGCGCTTCAGGGCGCCGGGCGCGGCGCGAGGCGCCGGTGCGCACGCCGCATGGCGAGAGCCGCCGGGCGACTCCAGCAACTCTGTAGAAAGACCACGACGGGCGCGCAACATCCGGTCAGCGCCGTGGCGCCGAGCGGCTCACGACGCGGACCCCCGGCTCAGCTCGACGGGGACCTCCGAGATGGTGACCCGGTGCTTGCCGCTGCTCGTGAGCGGGATGTGATCGACGATCTGGATCCGGATCTCCGCGCGCTCGCCCAGGTGCTTCCGGACGGTGCGCTCGATGAGCTCCGCGGTCTCGGACCGGAAGCCCTTGCCGGGCACGAGCCGGACGGTGATCGCGCGCCGCCGGTCCTGGTGAACCTGGTAGCCGGCGATCGTCGGCTGGTCCTTGATGATCTGCGGGAAGAGCTCCCCCGCGAGCAGCCGCCCGTCAGGGCCGACCAGGAGATCGAGGACCCGGCCCTCCACCGAGGCGAGCATCGGCAGCCCGCGGCCGCACGCGCACGGCGCCGCGGCGGCCACCGCGACGTCCTGGTTCTTGTAGCGGATGAGCGGCATCGATCGGCAGAGCAGGTCGGTCACGACGACCTCGCCCGCCTCGCCCGGCAGCGCGTGCCGCCCGTCGCGGAGCAGCTCGACGAACACGCCCTCCGTGTTGATGTGCTTGCCCTCGTGCCGCTCGCACTCCGCGGCGATGAGCATGAGCTCCCGGCAGCCGTACCGGTCGAACACCGGCGCGCCGAAGGCGCGCTCGATGGCCTCGCGCTGGTGCGCGAACAGCCGCTCCGCCGTGGTGACGACCCCGCGCGGGGCGGGGAGCGGGCGCCCCGCCGCGAGCGCGTACCGCGCCGCCTGGTACAGCGCGTTCGTGTATCCGACGACGAGCTGCGGCCGATACCGGGCGATCTCGTCGAGCACGGCGGCGAGCCGCCGCTCGGACAGGTCGTAGGCGCAGATCATCTTCTTTCGGAGGACGACCGCGTGCAGGGAGCGCTTCGCCTTCTTCAGGAGCGTCTCCCCGATCTGGACGCCCCAGAAATGAACCTCCCTGTCGCCGAGCCGGGCCCCCGCCCACCCGTCGGCGCGCATCGCGGCCGCGATGCGGCGCTCGTAGGTGCGATGATCGAAGCGGAACCGCGCCGGCTCGCCCGTGGAGCCGCCCGTGCCGCTCGAGTAGAGTCGGCCGGTGAAGCCCTCCGCCAGGAGCTCTCCGCCGTGCGCGCGGAGATCGGCCCGCGTGAGGATGGGAAAGCGCAGGAGGTCTTCCGGCGTCTTCACGGAGGCGGCGCGCACGCCGTACTCGGCGAACCGGGCCCGGTAAAACGGGACGTTCTGCTCGGCGAACGAGAGCGCGGCGAGCATCCGCCGAAAGCCGAGCTCGCGAATCTCCTCCTCCGATCGCCACTGCGAGCGCTCGAGCTCCTCCAGCGCCTTCAGGGTCTCCCTGCCCCGGAGCCGGGTCTCGTAGAGTGGAAACAGGACATTTCGGAGCAGCCCACCGTACATGAGGAGAGCCTCCCTTCGAATCATCGCCAGTCAAGCCGCGACGGGTGGTTCTCCTGCAATCACCCTGAATCGTGGTGAAGAGTTTGACCGAAGCGTCACGCGCCGGCGACTTCCGTCCAGGCACGGACAGCGGCGCTCGACTCCATCGCTGCACAGGCACGCTTCCATCGCCTGGCCGGCCGGCGCGCTCCGCAGGACGCCGCGGGGGGTGGTCGCGTCGGGGGCGTGTCAGCCGGCGCTGGCCGCTGCCGAGGCGCGCGATCCGAAGATGGCGATCGTGGCGCCCGCGAGGATGACCGCCGCGCCCGCGACCTCCGTGGCGGAGGGGACGGCACCGAGCCACAGGGCGCCGAGCAGGATTCCGCCCAGCGTCTCGCCCGGGGACACGAGCGCCACGACGGCCGGGGACATGCGGCGCGCGGCCGCCTGGATCGCGGTGTGGCCGAGGAGGGTGGGGACGAGCGCGAGCGCGACGATGGCGACGGCGGCGTGCGGCGGCGGCGGGGCGACGCCCTCGAGCGCGCCGGGCGCGACCGGGAGCGCCGCCGCGAGGAAGGCCGCGGCGCTCGCGTAGACGAGCGCCGCGTAGCTCCGCGTCGGCAAGGCGTCCCGGAGCGCCCGGGCGAAGGACACGTAGAGGCCATAGAGGACGGCGGCGCCGACGACCATGAGGTCGCCCGAGAGCCTGTGATCGCCGGCGCCGGCGCCGCGCGCGACGAGGAGCGCGCCGGCGGTGGCGAGGAGCACGCCGACCTGCTCGGAGCGCGCCGGGCGGACGCCGAAGAACACCCACGCGCAGAGCACGACGGCGAGCGGCTCGAGCGAGATGAGCGAGAGCGCCGCGGGCACGGAGGTGCGGTCGAGCCCCCAGAGGAAGAGCGCGAAATGCGCGGCGAGCAAGAGGCCCGCGCAGAGCACGGCGGCGCGCTCGCGGAGCGAGAGGCGGGCGATCGAGCGGGCGAGCACGCGCAGGTCGAGCACGGAGAGCGCGATCGCGGCGAGCGCCACCCGGCCGAAGGCGATGAAGAGCGGATGGACGGGGCGAGCGTACCGGGCGAGCGGGCCGCTCACGGCGAAGGCGGCGCTGGCCAGGACGACGAAGAGCACGGCGCCCCGGGCCGTGGCGCGCTGCTTGGCCGCCATGCGGTGGTGCTAGGGCCGCGGCCCGGGGAAGACAATCACGGAGGCGGGCGGCGGGTGGCGCGGCTCAGCGGGGCACGACCGGCGGCGGCGCGATGACGTCGAGGTTGAGGCCGCCGGGGTACTGGTAGCTGGTGTACGAGCCGTAGCCCATCACCTGGATGCCGACGGGCGCCGAGGCGGTCAGCACGTGAGCGCCGTTGTTGCCGGGGCCGAGCGGGACGCGCGCGACGCCGAAGCCGGAGCCGATCGGGGTCGGCGCGAGGTCGAGCGTGGCGTCGTCGAGCGTGACCGAGGCGTCCAGGGGCAGGACGATATCGACGTAGCTCTCGTCGTAATCGCTGGGCGCCAGGAACACGTACTTGGTGCGGTACTGCTCGACCGCGGTGGAGAGGCTCTGCGACGGATCGCCCTTCTGATCGCTGTCGTTGCCGAGGTCGACGAGCTCGGCGCTCAGCATGAACGAGCCGACCGCGAACTCATGATCTCCCACGACCTCGAAGTCCCTCCTCACCATGTCGAGGTCGACGACCTGACCGGCGTCGAGCCGGGTGGGCGCGCCGTCCGGCCGGCCGGAGGGGTAGGTCAGCGTCGTGCCGTCCACGTTGCCGTAGAGGCGCACGATGTGCCCGACGGCCTCTCCGCCGGGCGAGGTGGGGACCGTGACGAAGTAGCGCTTGCCGAGGGTCTCGGCGGGGAACACCGACTCCTCGAGGTGGTCGCAGGCCTGGTAGGGGCTCGGCGACTGCGCGCACGCCATGCCCGTCAGCACCTGGACGGGGTGCGTGGCGGAGACGAGGCTGCCGCTGAGGTCCGACCGCGGGTCGCTCAGGATCTCGACGACGTCGCCCTCGTCGAGCTCGACGGTGAAGATGTCGCCCCCCTCGGTCTCGGGGACGCCGCCGCCGGCGAGCACCCGGCCGCCTCCGGCCACCTGCACGGTGACGGTCGTGCCGTCCTGGATGCCGGTGATGGTCATGAAGCCGCCGATCTCCGCCCTGGGCCAGCCGTCGCGACCGGTGATTCGATAGTTGCCGGTCATCGCCGTGCTCGGCAGGAGCAGCGAGGCGTCGTTGCTGAAGGAGAAGCAGCCGAGGGGCTCGCGGCTGGACGGGCAATCGTAATTTCCGGGGCAGGAGGACCAGCTCTTCCCCTCGGGGCCGCCCTCGCCCTTGTACTCGAGCGCGTTGAACTGGTAGACGGTGACCGGCCTCGTCGAGACGAGGTGATAGGCGCCGTCGTTCACGCGGACGGAGCGGGTCATCTCCACGGAGTTGCTGCACCTGTCCATGTCGGGCCCCTTCAGCTCCGGGACCCAGGGGAGATAGATCTTGGTCAGGCTGTTGGGCGGGACCTGCTCTTGCGCCAGGACCTCGTCGCCGCGCGTCACCTCGACCTCGGCGACCTCATCGCCCGCGTTGGCGACGACGACGGCGTAATCGAAGGTCGACCAGACGATGTTCGCGGTGACCGTGGGCCAGAAATCGCAGCCGATATAGGACCTGAGCGCGGCGGCCTGCGCGCACGTCCTCGGATCGCCCCCCGGGAGGGGCTCGTCGCTGCCTGCGGTGCCGCTGGCGAGATCGTCCCCGAGGCTGCCGGCGCTGCCCATGTCGCCGGAGCTCGCCTCGTCCCCCGCGCCAACGCCGCCCGAGCCAGCGCCGTCCGAGCCGCCGTCGCCCGAGTTGTCTGCGCCAGCGCTCCCGGGGCGCGCGGAGCTCGACGCACCGCCGGCGGAGCACGCCACCGCGGAGACGGCGCCCATCCATAGTCCCAGGCCGAGGAAAAGAGAGTGCTTCGTGATCTGCATGGGCCCTCCCGGAAACGGACTTCATGCACAGAGGCCTGTGCGACAGCCCGGCTAGCGTGGAAAATTACGTTGAATTGTCTGAGGGAGTTGGTGGGGTGCTTGCCCACTCCTGGACACGGTGGCGTCCCCCTCCGCGCTACGCGGTTTTGACCCATGACGCAAGCACATCAAATATTTCCATTATTGATGTTATCCGGCCGCAGGGTGAATATCCTGGAGGCACGGAGAAGATGAGGTGTTGATCACGAGATCGGGTGTTCGTGTTCGGGTCGGACGGGCCGCCCTGCCGGGCCCGGTGCCCGGTGCGGATGCGTCGTGGTGGCTCACCCGCGTTGGGTTGGGTGGACGTCAAGTGAGCTGGCCCGGACGGGGGGAAGGGTTGATCCAGGGCGGGATTACGACGACGGAGGAAGCGGGAACGGAACGGGAACGGAACGGGCACGCGCACGCGCACGCGCACGCCAGACGAGGACGGGAGACGGGGACGGAGGACGGGAGACGGGAGACGGGAGACGAGAGACGAGAGACGGGGACGGGGACGGGAGACCGGAGACGGGGACGGGAGACGAGAGACGGAGACGAGGAGGGGAGGGAGGGAGGCGTTCCGGGGTCTCTTGTCGCTGCAAGGGGCTGGCACGCGGACAGCCCCCACCCCGATCACGTCAATCCGGGGAGATCTCCTCCCCCGGTCAGGCGCGTGGCTGCGATCTTCCCGCCGCAAGCAGGGGTTTCAGGAACTGCCCCGTGTAGGAGCCCTGCACCTTCGCGACGGCCTCCGGCGTCCCCTCGGCGATGACCCGACCGCCGCCAGAACCCCCCTCGGGGCCGAGATCGATCACCCAGTCCGCGCACTTGATGACGTCGAGGCTGTGCTCGATGACCACCACGGTGTTGCCCGATTCGACCAGCCGACGCAGCACCCCGAGCAGCTTGCGGATGTCCTCGAAGTGCAGCCCCGTCGTCGGCTCGTCGAGCACGTAGAGCGTGCGCCCCGTCTGGCTCTTGCCAAGCTCGCGGCTCAGCTTCACCCGCTGCGCCTCGCCGCCGCTCATCGTCGGCGCGCTCTGGCCGATCTTCATGTACCCGAGGCCGACCTCGACCAGCGTGTCGAGGACGCGCCGCAACGCCACATGATGCTCGAACAGCCGCACGCAATCCTCGATGCTGGTGTCCAGGATGTCGGCGATGCTCTTGCCCTTGTACCGCACCGCGAGCGTCTGCGCGCTGTAGCGCTTGCCCCCGCACACCTCGCAAGGGACGTAGACGTCGGCGAGGAAGTGCATCTCGACCTTCACCATGCCGTCGCCGCTGCACGCCTCGCAGCGCCCCCCCTTCACGTTGAAGCTGAACCGCCCCGGGCCATAGCCCCGCGCGCGCGACTCCGGCAGCTCGGCGAAGATCTCGCGGATCTGATCGAACGCCTTCGTGTACGTCCCCGGGTTCGAGCGCGGCGTGCGGCCGATCGGCTTCTGGTCGATCGCGATCACCTTGTCGAGCGCCTCGAGCCCCTTGATCGCCCGGTGCGCGCCGACCGGCTCGGTGCTGTTGTGCAGCGCCCGGCCGAGCGCCGGCAGCAGGATGCCATTCACCAGCGAGCTCTTGCCGGCGCCGCTCACCCCCGTCACCGCGAGCAGCACCCCGAGCGGGAACCGGACATCGATGTCCCTCAGGTTGTGCTCGGCCGCGCCCAGGATCTCCAGCCACCCGCGCGGCGCGCGCCGCGCCTCGGGCACCTCGATGCGCACGCGCCCCGCGAGGTACGCGCCGGTCACGCTGTCGGGGTCGCGCGCGATCTCCTCGGGCGTCCCCGCCGCCATCACCCGGCCGCCGAGGTGCCCCGCCCCGGGGCCGAAATCCACCACGTGATCGGCGGCCCGGATCGTCTCCTCGTCGTGCTCCACCACCAGCACCGTGTTGCCCAGATCGCGCAGGCGGCGCAGCGTGTCGATGAGCCGCTGGTTGTCCCGCTGGTGCAGGCCGATGCTCGGCTCGTCGAGCACGTACATCACCCCGGAGAGCTCGCTGCCGAGCTGGCTCGCCAGCCGGATGCGCTGCGCCTCGCCGCCGCTCAGCGTCGGCCCCGAGCGATCGAGCGTCAGGTAATCGAGGCCCACGTTCAGCAAGAAGCTCAGCCGGGTCGAGATCTCCCGCCGCACGCCCTCCGTGATCTTCTGCCGGTTTCCCGGCAGCTCCAGCCGGGCGAAATGCTGGTACGCGTCCTTGACCGTCATCGCGGTGACGTCGGCGATCCCCTCCCCCGCGATGCGCACCGCGAGCGACTCGGGGCGCATCCGCCGGCCGCCGCAGGCGTCGCACGGCCGCTCGCTCATGAACTTGCGGTAGGAGTCCCGCGCCGTCTCCGACGACGACTGCTGGAACCTGCGCATCAGGTTCGGGATCACCCCCTCGAAGCGCATCCCCCACGTCCCGTGGGTCTCGGTCCCCTCCTTGCCCCACGTCACCGAGATGCGCTTGCCCGAGAGGCCGTAGAGCACCATCTCCTGCTTCTTCGCGCCGAGCTTGCGCCACGGGGTGTCCAGGTCGACGGAGCACGCCTTCGACACGGCGTCGATGATGCGGAACGTCCAGCCCTCGCCGCGCGCCATGGCCGACGCCCAGGGGGCGATGGCGCCCTCCCGGATCGACCTCGAGGGGTCCGGGATCACGAGGGCCGGATCGACCTCCAGCCGGGTGCCGAGGCCGTTGCAGGCGCCGCACATGCCGAGCGGGCTGTTGAACGAGAAGCTCTGCGGCGAGAGCTCGGGGAAGCTGTGGCCGCAGCACGAGCGCGCCGCGCTGAACAGGAGCGGCGCGTCCGGCCGCCGCCGCCGCGCGCCCGCCCCCTCGTCGGCCTGGAGCTCGACCCGGATCTCGCCGCGCCCCTCCTGGAGCGCGAGCTCGACGCCCTCGGCGATGCGCTGGCGCTCGTCCGCGCGCACCACCAGCCGATCGACGACGAGCGCGATGGTGTGCTTCAGCTTCTTGTCGAGCCGCGGCAGGTCGTCGAGCCGGTGCTGCGCCCCGTCGATCTCGACCCGCACGAAGCCGCGGCCCCGGAGCTCCTCGAAGAGGTCCTTGAACTCGCCCTTCCGGTGCGTCACGAGCGGGGCGAGCAGCACGAACCGCGCCCCCTCGGGCATCGCGAGCAGCTCCTCGACGATCTGCTCCGAGCTCTGCGCCCTCACCGGCTTGCCGCAGAGGTGGCAGTGCTGCTCGCCCGCGCGCGCGTAGAGCACGCGCAGGTAATCGTAGATCTCGGTGATGGTGCCGACCGTGGAACGGGGGTTGCTCGACGCGCTCTTCTGCTCGATGGCGATCGTCGGGGACAGGCCGCGCAGGTGCTCGACCTGGGGGCGCTCGAGCTGGCCGAGGAACTGCCGCGCATAGGAGCTCAGCGTCTCGACGTAGCGCCGCTGCCCCTCGGCGTAGAGCGTGTCGAACGCCAGGCTCGACTTGCCCGACCCGCTCACCCCCGTGAACACCACGAGCTTGCGCTTCGGCACCTCCAGCCGGTCGATGCGGAGGTTGTGCTCCCGCGAGCCGAGCACCTCGATGAAATCCGGCTCGCGCGCCGCCTCGAGGAGCTTGAGCGTCGGCCGCGCCTCGATCTGCGCGGGCCCGGCCGCGGGCGCGGCAGGCCCCGCTCCCCGCGCGCTCGATGCGCCGCCCGATCCCGGCCTGGCCAGCACCGCGCCCGCAGAGGTGGAGGAGATCAATTGCGATCGTGTGGATCCGTTCGTTCGCGCGCCCATCGTGGTTCCCCGCCGGCCTTAACATGGTGGCGCGCTTTCCGGCACTCGATGTTCCATGGAAAAACAGACAAGCTGGGCGCAATGCTGAGCGCCATGACACGCCCGGCCCAGGCGCTCAGCGCCCGGCCGGTGCGCCGGAGGCGGCGCGCCAGCGCACGACAACGCAGGTGACGTTATCGGGACCACCGTTCTCGTTGGCGCGTTTGACGAGCCGCGATGTCATCTCGCCGAGATCGGGGTGCGTCTCGAGGATACTGGCGATATCTTGCGCCGACACCACGCCGGACAGGCCGTCCGAGCAGAGCAGGAGGATATCGCCGCTCTCGATGGCGTCGATCCGCGTCTCCACCTCGACCGCCTCGTCGGTGCCGAGCGCCCGCGTGATCACGTGCTGGAGCGGGAACGAGCTGGCCTGCTCGGGGAGGAGGTGGCCGAGCCGGATGCACTCGTTGACCAGCGAGTGGTCCCGCGTGAGCAGCTCGAGGCGGTGATCGCGGAGGCGGTAGACGCGGCTGTCGCCCACGTGCGCGATGGCGACGAAGCCGTCGCGCGCGAGCGCGGCCGCGAAGGTGGTGCCCATCCCGCGCTTCTCCCGGTCGCGGCGCGCCGCGGAGAAGATGCGGCCGTTCGCGAGCTGGATGCCCGCGACCAGCAGGGGGAGGCCCTGATCGACGTAGCGGGCCTCGGCGCCCCGGAGGGTCGGCGGGCCGACGCCGACCGCGATGGGCCAGGTGGACTCCGGGTCGTTGAAGAAATCGCGCACCGTCTCGATCGCCATGCGCGAGGCGACCTCCCCGGCGGCGCGCCCTCCCATCCCGTCGGCCACGAGGAACAGCCCGCGCGACTCGAGGATCGCGTAGCTGTCCTCGTTCGTGTCCCGGACCATGCCGGGGTGGGTGATCCCGGCGGCCTCGACGACGAGGTGACGCTGCACGGCGCCGTTCCCTGGGTTGCTCACGGGCACACCCCGCCGAGCGACGGGCGCTCCTCTCCCGTGAACTCCGTGAACCGCGCCCCTTCCGGCGCCTGGATCGAATCGACCGCGCGAAACAGGAGGCCTCGTCTGCTCATTCCGCTGCCCGCTCTGACTCCTCCAGAGCGTACGCGCCAAGGATCGGTCGCGTCCACCAGATCAGGCCTCGGGCCGCGCCCGCCCGCGGCCGCCCGCCCGGGGGTCGGTGGCCGTGCCGGGGGTGCGCAGGAGGGTATTCCGTTTCCACCGTCCTGTGCCGCCGCGGGCTCTGGACCGTCTGCCGCGGCGCGGCGCATGACCGGACCGACCCGAACGCCCCGGCGCGGCGCGCCCGTCACGGGACCGCGAACCGCTCGGCGCCGCCGCCGGAGCACGCGCTCAGGGCGAAGCCGAACCGGTCCTCGCTGCCCTCCTGCATGATGCGCTCGAGATTGCGGCAGGCGTGACGGAACACCCCTTGCAGCGCATAACGGTCCTTGCTGTTCACGACGACCACGACGCCCGTGAGCGTGACCTCGAGGTGGTAGGTGATGGGATCTCCCTCGATGGTGTACCGGGTTGTGGTGAACTCGGCGGGCTCGCGGTCCTTGTACGCCTGCCAGATGCACTCGCGCGCCCTGGCGTCGTACCCCTCGCCGCGCTTGACAACCTCGGTGCCGCACTGCTTGAGCGGCGGCGCCGGCGGCGCGCTCTGCACCTTTTCGGGGGAGGGCCCGCAGGCGCAGGCGAGCAGGAAGAGCACGAGGGCAGCGGGCGAGCGGCCGGACGAGCATGACATGGCGACTCTTTACCTAACGCGATCCGCGGAAGAGTGATGCTTTTTTTCGGGCGGGCCGGCGGCGTGTGCCGGTGTCGCCGCTGGCCCGCGGAGGGGCCTTCTTCCGGGCGGGCTTCTCGGGCTCGGGCTCGAACGCGGCGACCAGGGCGCCGAGATCCTGGAGGCTGGCCACGAGCGCGCGCAGGTAGTGGTCGGAGAGGCGCTCGGCTGCGCAGAGCGCCCGGGCGGCGAGCACCTGGGCGTTGTAGGGGCCGGCGTCCACCGGGACGTTGTCGGCGGCCCGCGCGACCGCGAGCGTCGCGCGGGCGCTCACCAGGGACTCGTGAAACAGCGCGCTCGAGAGGGCGTTGCTGAGCGCCTGAGCCTGCCGCTTGACCCGGCGCTCGACGGCGTCGCCGTCGCACGGGAGCTGGGCCAGGTCGCGCGCGAGCGGCTCGGGCAGGCGCATGTCACGCGCCGCCGCCTCGCCGCGCAGGCGCGCGAGCCAGGGGACGGCGGTCATCTGCCGCTCCGCCGCGAGCTCGCGCAGGCGGCGCCGCGCGGCCTTGACGACGAGCGCGACCTCGCCGCGCTCGAGCGCGGCGGCGAGCGCGCCGTCATCGACAGCGCCAGCCTCGGCGAGGGCGCGGAGCTGGCTCGCGGCGTCGTCGCGCGCGCGGCGGAAGGCGGCCTCGAGCTCCGCGAGCCGCGCGGAGGCGCGGGCCTCGAGGCGCGCGCGGGCGCCGCCGTCGAGCGCGCGGGCGCGCTCGAGGAGCACCTCGATGAAGCGGCAGGCTGCCGGATCGAAGCGGTCGGCGCCGGCCTGCCGCAGCGCCGCGAGGCGTGCGGCCGCCGACCCAGGTTGAGGCTCGTGAGCCGCCGACCCAGGTTGCGCCAACCGCGCCGACCCAGGTTGCGCCGACCCAGGTTGCGCCGACCGCGCCGACCCAGGTTGCGCCGACCGCCCGCCCACGCCAACCGACCGTGGTTGAGGCACGCGACGCTCTTCGGCCTCGACCCTCTCTGGAGCAAAATCCGACACGGACGTCATCGCGACGTCCCTTGTCGGGGGATGGGCGAGATCTCCACACGGCGGTTCTTCGCCCGGTTCTCGCTGGTATCGTTGGGCGCCACCGGGTGCATCTCGCCGAAGCCGGCCGCGAACAGCGCCGCGTCAGGAACGCCGGCGGCGGCGAGCGCGCGGGTCACCGTGAGCGCGCGCTGCGCCGAGAGCTCCCAGTTGTCCGCATAGCCCCGGGAGGAGTTCGTCAACGGCCGATCGTCCGTGAAGCCGCTCACCATGATGAGCTCGTCATGGTGCTCCAGGTACGCCTTGAGCGGATCAGCGAGCGCGTGGAGCAGCGCGATGCCCTCCGGCTGAAGCTCGGCCGAGTTCAGCTCGAACAGGATGCTGCCTCGGATCCCGATGCGCCCCTCGCTCAGGGTGATCCTCCCCTCGGCGAGCGGTCCGGCCAGGGCGCGCTCCAGCGTCTCCAGGCGCGCGCGCTCCGCCGCCCGGGTGGCGCGCTCGACGGCGAGATCGCGGGCGAGATCCACCTGGAACGCGATCGCCCAGACGAAGAAGAGCACGAAGAGCCCGAACAGGCACGCCATGAGGTCGCCGAAGACCGGCCAGACCGCCGCCTGCTCCACCACGTCGTCTTCCGCGGGGATCAGGGACATCGGCGCGCGCTCCCTGCGGCCGGCGGGCGCACGACGCCGCGGCGCGAGGTGCCAGGGCGAGCCGGGAGCGCGCGGCGGCGGCGCATCAGCTCGTCCTGCTCCTCAGCGCCCGTAGCTCCGAGAAGAGCTCGCGCTGGAACTGCAACGAGTGGTCGAAGACCTCACGGGTCTGGTCGAGGTAGGCGCCGAGCAGGTCCGTCGCCTCGCCGTGCTCCCGGCGCTCGATCGCGTCCTCGATCGCGCCGAGGCTGTTCAGCCAGCGATCGCTCGCGTCACGGTACCGGTCCACGGCGACGGTGAACATCTCGGCCACCGCCGTCATCTCGGCGCCGCCGGCCCGCACGAGCTCCGAGGCCTCACGCACCACCGCCGCGGTCGCCTCGAGGCTCTCGCCGAGGCCGCGCGCGTGGGCGCCGAGCCGCTCGGCCAGCCCGTCGGCCGCCTCCCGCCGCGCGCCCTCGAGCCGCTCCTCGAACGCCGCCAACCGCGACGCCTGCTCCGCCAAGAGCCCCCGCGCCGCCTCCGCGAGCTCCGCCACCCGCGCCTCGGCCCGCGCCTCCCGCTCCGCCGCGCTCCGCTCCGCAGCCGCCGCCAGCTCCGCCACCCGCTCGGCCTGCTCCCGCGCGCTCCCGGCCATCCCCGCCGTCGCCTCCGACAGCCGGTCCAGGAGCGCGTCCAGCCTCGCGTCCCGCGCCGCGTCCGCCTCCGCACGCGCCGTCAGCCGCTCCGACGCCTCCGCGATCAGCCGCGACGCCGCCTCCGGCGCCGCCTGCGCCGCTCGCGCCGCCTCCGCCAGCGGGCCCGACAGCGCCTCGCCCAGCGCCGAGAGGTGCGCCGCCCGCGCGGCTTCCAGCTCCGCCTCCCGCTCCGCGGCCTCCGCGGCCCGCGCCGCCTGCGCCCGCTCCAGCCGCTCGATCGCCTCCCCCACCACCCCCGCCAGCCGCTCCGCCTGCTCCGCCAGCCGCGACGCCGACGCGGCCTCGATCTCGCGCCGCCGCGCGAGCGCGTCCCGCTCCAGCCGCTCCAGCCGCTTCGCCGCGCCCTCCTCCAGCTGCTCCAGTCGCGATGACACCCCGCCCTCGAGCCGCTCCAGCCGCGACGATACCCCGCCCTCGAGCCGCTCGAGGCCCTCGCCGAGGCCGCGCGCGTGGGCGCCGAGCCGGTCGGCCAGCCCGTCGGCCGCCTCCCGCCGCGCGCCCTCGAGCCGCTCCTCGAACGCCGCCAGCCGCGACGCCTGCTCCGCCAAGAGCCCCCGCGCCGCCTCCGCGAGCTCCGCCACCCGCGCCTCGGCCCGCGCCTCCCGCTCCGCCGCGCTCCGCTCCGCAGCCGCCGCCAGCTCCGCCACCCGCTCGGCCTGCTCCCGCGCGCTCCCGGCCATCCCCGCCGTCGCCTCCGACAGCCGGTCCAGGAGCGCGTCCAGCCTCGCGTCCCGCGCCGCGTCCGCCTCCGCACGCGCCGTCAGCCGCTCCGACGCCTCCGCGATCAGCCGCGACGCCGCCTCCGGCGCCGCCTGCGCCGCTCGCGCCGCCTCCGCCAGCGGGCCCGACAGCGCCTCGCCCAGCGCCGAGAGGTGCGCCGCCCGCGCGGCTTCCAGCTCCGCCTCCCGCTCCGCGGCCTCCGCGGCCCGCGCCGCCTGCGCCTGCTCCAGCCGCTCGATCGCCTCCCCCACCACCCCCGCCAGCCGCTCCGCCTGCTCCGCCAGCCGCGACGCCGACGCGGCGTCCGCTTCCCGCCGCGTGAGCGCCTCCGCGTCGAGGCGGCGCGCGAGCGCCTCCAGCGAATCGCCCGCGATCGCGCCGGCGCGCTCCACCGCCTGCGAAAGGAGCGGCGTCACCACGCCGGCCGCGACGTCGGCCGTCTGCCGGAGGCCCGCCGCGATGTCGCCGCGGATCTCGGCCGCGGCCGTCGTCAGCGAGGCAGCGACCTGCCGCGCCCCCTCGGTCTGCACGGCGACGAGCCGCTCCTCCAGGCGCTCGAGCCGCGCGGTGGCCTCGCGGAGCGACGCGGCCGCGCCGGGGAGCGCCTCACCCTGGCGCGCGAGCGCCTCCAGCGCCGCGAGCTGTCGCCCCGCCGTCGTCAGCGCCGCGAGCGGGCCCGCCGCGTACGCCTGGAGCGCGGCCGCGGCCGCCGCCTCGGCGCGGCGCACGAGCACCGCGCCGAGCCCGAGCATCCCCGACGCCGACACGCCCGCCGCCGAGGTGCCGAACGCGCGCGACAGGCCCTGCATCGGCGCGGCCAGGCTCTCCCGCAGCGCGTCCACGTCGGCGCTCCGGGTCAGCGCCTCGCGCGCCCCGCGCAGGGTCTCGAACAGGCCCAGGAAGGTGCCGAGCAGCCCGATCATCACGAGCAGGCCGATGAGGTACGAGGCGAACGAGGCGCCGGCCGGCGTCAGCGGCACGCCGGCGATCCGCGCCTCGAGCATCGCCCGGAGCGGGGCGCCGCTCTGCTCGACCGCCGCCCGCGTCGCCGGCCGCGGCAGCGCCGAGAGCTCGCGCCCGAGCCGGGCGGCCCGGCCCGCGCGAACGAACAGCTCGAGCGTGCCGAGCGCGAGCCCGAGCGCGATGAGCTGGACCAGGCGGTACGCGAGCGGGTCCGTCCCGCGGTAGACGAGCGCCGCCCGCGCCACCAGGGCGAGGCCGAGCGCCCCGGTGAGGAGCACCAGGAGCCGCGTCGTCCACTGCCGCGCCGTCGCAAGCCACATGGTGAACGCCCCGGCGAGCTAGGCGGGCGCGCCCGCCACGGCACCGTCGACGAGGGCGAGCAGCCTGCCCGCCTCGTGCGCGAGCAACGCCTGGACCACGAGCTCCATGCGCTGGAGCTCGCGCCCGAGCCACGCGCCCTGCCCGAACCAGGCCGCGACGTGCTCGATCCGGACCTCCCCCGGCAGCGCGGCGACGGCCGCGCGGAGGCCGCGCGCGAAGCAGCGCGCGAGGCCGGGGACGAGCTCGCCGAGCGCGCGCTCGCGCCGCTTCTGGGTGGCGGACGAGATCGCCGCGTCGAGCTGCTCGAGGCGCGCCGCGCCCGGGCCGAGCGCGCCCAGCGGCGGCGCGAGCTCCTCGCGCAGCGCGCGCGTCTCGAGCCGGATGCGCCCGAGGGCGCGCGCCGCGAGCTCGCCGAACGGCTCCCAGATCTGCCCGGCCGCGGACGCGAGCTCGCGCCCCGCGCGCGGGCGCGCCGAGAGCGCCCCGGTCTGCTCCAGGATCGCGAGCAAAGCCTCCGCGTCGGGCAGCTTGTTGCGCCGCTGGAACGGCGCGGCGAACACGTGATCGAGCGCCTCGGCGAGCTCGCCGAGGCGGTCCGCGGCGAGCTCGCGGACGCCGGCGCGCGCCTCGTCCGAGGCCGGCGGCGCCGGCGGCGCGGCGCGGCGGTCGAGCAGCGAGAGCTCGCGCGCGAGCGAGACGCTGCCGTGCAGGTCCATGAGCCCCGCGAGGACCGCCGCGGGGTCGGAGGCCCCCGGGCGCGACGCGCGCGGCCCCTCCGCGAGCGCCGCGACGGCGGCCGCGAGGGGGCGCGAGGTCAAGGGCCCCCGCCCCAGGGACCCGGCTCCGGGGTAAAGCATCTGCACAGCGGCGCGTTGTTAGCCGTCGCGGCGCGGAGCCGCAAGCCTGTCCGTCGCGGCGCGCGCGCCCTCGCGCTTCACCGGCTCCGGGGCTGCTGCGCGCCCGTCGCCGCGGGCTGCTGCGGACTCGCCGCCGCGGGCTGCTGCGGACTCGCCGCCGCGGGCTGCCGCGCGCCCGTCGCCGCGAGCGCGAAGGCGAGCTGGTCGGCCCCCTTCTCGACGGCCGCCTTGACGAGATCCGCGCCGCCGTGCCCGGCGTTGCGCTCGATGCGGAGCAGGACCGGACCGCCCGCGCTCGCCGCCTGGAGGGCGGCGGCGAACTTGCGCGCGTGCATGGGGTCGACCCGATCGTCGCTGTCGGCCGACAGCAGGAGGATCGCCGGGTACCGCGTCCCTGCCTCGATGCGGTGATACGGGGAGTAGGCGTGGAGCGCCTTGAACTGCTCGGGATCGTCGGAAGAGCCGTACTCGCTGATCCACGTCTTGCCCGATCCGAACAGGTGATATCGCACCATGTCGAGCAGCGGGACCCCGCAGAGGACGGCCCCGAACAGCTCCGGCCGCTGCGTGAGCGCGGCGCCGACGAGGAGGCCGCCGTTCGAGCCGCCCTGGATGGCGAGCCGCTCGGGCCGCGTGTACCCCTCGCGGACGAGGTGCTCCGCGGCGGCGATGAAGTCGTCGAAGACGTTCTGCTTCTTCAGCAGCATCCCGTCCCGGTGCCACGCCTCGCCGTACTCGCCGCCGCCGCGCAGGTTCGCCACCGCATACACGCCCCCTCGCTCTAGCCACGGGTACATCGAGGCGATGAACGAGGGAGTCTGCGAGATCTGGAACCCCCCGTAGCCGTAGAGCAGCGCGCGGGCGCTGCCGTCCTTCTCCATGTCCTTGCGGCGGACGATGAACATCGAGATCCTCGTGCCGTCCTTCGACGGGAAGAACGCCTGCTCGACGACGTACGGCGACGGATCGACGGGCACCTCGACGCGCGCGTAGAGCTCGGTCTTCCCCGTCCTGATCGAGGTCGCGTAGATCTCCTGAGGCGAGGTGAAGGAATCGAACGAGAAATAGGCATCGTCCTCGTCCGGCAGCCCGATCGGACCGCCCACGGTGCCGATGCCGGGCAGCGGGAGCTCGCGGACCAGCTTGCCGTCGAGCGCGCGTATCTCGACCCGGCTCGATGCGTCCTTGAGGTAGCTCAGCGCGAGGTGCCCGCCCACGATGGAGACGCTCTCCAGCGTGGCGTCCGGGCGCTCCGGGACGATCTCCTTCCATGCGGCGCGCTCCGGCCGGTCCGGATCGACCTCGAAGACGCGGCCATGCGGCGCGCCCTCGTCGGTGTGCACATAGAAGCGGTCCTTGTAGACCTCGACGAGGTAATGCGCGTCGCTCCCGACCGCGAGCGGCGTGTCCCTGGCCTCCCCGCCCGGCTTGCGGAGGTCGCGGAAGTAGACGTCCATCGACGTCCACCCGTGGGACACGGTGAGCACCAGGAAGCGGCCGTCCTTCGAGAGGCTCGCGCCGAGGAAGGTCCTCGGATCACCCGTCCTGCCGCGCACGATCCGGTCCTTCGCCGGATCCTCGCCGAGCCGGTGGAAGCGCACCTCCGCGTAGCCGGGCCGATCGGCGGCCGGGATCGACGGGTCGGTGGGGAGCCAGACGTAGTAGAAGCCGTCCCCGGACGGCGTCCACGAGGCGTACGCGTACTTGGCCCCTTCGATGACGTCCGCCTCGGAGCGCTTGCCGGTCGCGACATCCATCACGTGGAGGGTCGCTTCATCGGAGTTGTTCTTCTGGACCTTGTAAGCGACGTTCTTGCCGTCCCACGACACATGCCACCCACCCAGCGAGAGGCTGCCGTCGGCAGACCAGCTGTTCGGGTCGAGCAGCGGGCGCTCCTCGCCGCTCTTTCCCTGCTTCCAGTAGACGATCGATTTCTCCTTCGTCGCGTGCCTCCGGCTCACGAAATACCTGCCGCGCCGGTGCCGCGGCGCGGAGACCGCATCGACGTAGAAGAGCTGCTTCAGCCGCGACGCGATCGCGTCCCGCTCGGGGAGCCGGGCCAGCTCGGCCCGCGTGAACGCGTCCTGATCCCTCATCCACTCCTGCACTTCCGGCGAGGCGCCGTCCTCGAGCCAGCGGTACGGGTCGGCGATCTCCACTCCATGAAGGATGGTCTTCACCGGGTCGATGCGGGTGGGCGGGTACGCGGGGCGGTCATGGTCTTCGGGCGTCGGGGCGGCGCTGGCCGCCCCCGGGGACAAGGAGGAGCTCGCGGTCATGGTGCGATCCGATCGGTGTGCCTCAGCGCCTCCGCAGGCGCCAGCAAGAAACGCCGAGAGGAGCAGGCGGGGAGCGACCTTCATGGTACGACAACCCTACCGCGCCCCGTCGGCCGAGGCAGGCGGGTTCGCGGCCCGCTCGACCAATCCGCCGATACGATCGTGCTTTGCTGCCGGAGCGGGACGGGACGTCGTGGGACGGAGCGACGGTTCAGGGAGCTCACACCACTTCGCATCAAGCCGCCTTTTCACGCTGTTCAGACATGCTGTTCATGGCCCCTTTCGAGGGAGGCTCAGGACCGCAGCGCGCCCCCGCCGCCCCGGCGCGCGCCCTCGGGTGAGAGCGCCCCTCGCCAGCGCGGCGCTCGCGTGGCGGCGAGGCCCGGCGTGCGGCGCTTGCCGCGGGCAGAGGGGCGCGTTGATCGAGAAGCGGCCATCGGATTGCGATGCCGGGCACCCCCGTCATCGTATAGGAAGGGAAGCCGATGGCGACGCCTCTCCACCTCCGGCGCGCGGCCGCGCTGCCAGCGCTCCTCGGACTGGGCCTGCTCCCTTCGATCGCGGCGGCGCAGCAGACGGCGCCCGGGGCCGCGGAGCGCTCGCCTCCGCCCGCCGCGGCCCCGCAGCCCGCCGGCGCCCCTGCTGCTCCGCCCGCCGCGGCCCCGCAGCCCGCCGGCGACCCTGCTGCTCCGCCCGCCGCGGCCCCGCAGCCCGCCGGCGACCCCGCCGGGACCGACCCGCTGTTCGCGCCCACGCCCTCGGTGCGGCGCAGCGGGCTCGCCGTGGGGATCGCGGGAGGCCTCGCGCTCGGCAGCGCCGCCGGCTACCCGAACGACGTCCAGAAGATCGGGTTCCAGCGGCATTACACCGAGACCGGTGTCGGCATCGGCGGGGGCGGCTATCTCTGGATCGGCGGCGCGCTCACCGACTGGCTCACGTTCGGCGGAGCCCTCGGCGGACACGGCCTGATCGCCGCCGACCATTCCGTTCTGGCCGGCGGATTCATGTTTCACACCGAGGTCTTTCCGCTCTTCTCGCTCGGGGAGCTCTGGAGAGAGGTCGGCCTCATCGTCGACGCCGGCACCGGCGTGGCCCACACGACCGCGGACGCCGGCGGCGACGCCGACGTCATCGACGGCGCCCTGCCCGCCCGCCTCGGAGTCGGCGTGTTCTACGAGGGAATCCGGCTCTGGAAGGTGTCGATGGGGCCGTGGCTCTACGCCGACTACACCTGGAGCTCATCGGTCCGCCAGCCGGCGTTCTACCTGGGGTGGCGGTCCGCGATCTACACCGGGCCTTAGAGCGCTACACCGGGCCCTCCGCCGGGCTCCGCCGCTGCGGGCCCGGGAGCTCCAGCGCGCTCCGGCGCGACAGCGCCTCGCGCCTCGGCGCCGCCAGCGTGAGCCGGATCCCCCGCCGGATGAGCTGCATCGCCGCGAAGGACACCGCGCCCACCAGGACCTTCCGGCCGATCTCGCGGGGCACGCTCGGCTTGCCGCGCGGCGCCACCCAGTCCGGGTGCTTCCAGAAGCGGACGAGCGCCCGGACGCGCTCGCGCCGCAGCCGCTCGCCCCGCGCGCGCGCCTCCTGGACCAGCGCGATCACCACCGCGCCGCCCATGATCGCGAGCATGAGCCCGCCCGTGACCACCCCGGCGCCGTGCCGGCGCACCTGGGTCTTCACGTCGAGCAGCGCGTGCCGCCGCTGATCGAGCGCCTCGATCGTGTGAAACAGCCGCTCGCGCAGCTCGTCCGCCCTCCGCTCGAACACCTCTCGCTGGCCGTTCAGCCGCTTCATACGACGCGCTCCCGGAGCAGCCGGACGTCCGACTCGAGCCGGCCCCGGGTCCTCTCCAGCGGCCTCTTCGGCACCTGCCTGTAACCGACGAGCCCCATCACCACGGCCAGCGCGATCAGCACGAGCCCTATCAGCAGCGCCGGCAGCGGGCGAGGCGAGATCGCGAGCGCGAGCGCGACGAGCACCAGCGCGGCCCCGAGCAGCCCCGCGGCCGCCGCCGCGCCGAGCGCCACGCCCGACGCCTTCGCCCGCGAGATCTCCTGCTCGATCTCGTCGCGCGCCAGCGCGACCTCGACCTGCACCAGCTCCTTGGCCTCGGCGATCGCCTCCTTCACGAGATCGGTCGTCGAGCTCTCGGGCCTGGGATCCAGCTGCTTCATCCTGGGCTCCAGCTGCCTCGTCCTGAGCTCCAACTGCCTCGTCCTGGGCTCGAGCTGCCTCGTCCTGGGCTCCATCATGGAACACCTCTCCGCCTCACGGGGTGAACACGCCCGGCGAGCGGAGCAGGCAACCGCCGGCGCACCGCCGCGGAGCCGCCGCCCACCGCCCGCGCCCCGCGGTGCACACGGCGCGCCAGCCCCATCCTGGCGGGCGGCGCGCGCGCGCTGCGCGGCCCCGGCGGCGCCCTGCGCGGCAGGCGATCGGCCCAGGACGCCGGGGTCGCCGCGCAGCCCCCCGCGGCGGGCGATCAGGGCAAGGCGCCGGAGACGACGCGCTCGTGCCCGCCGTAGTCGAGGTTCCTCGCGACGTCGTGGAACCCCGCCCGGGCGAAGAGCTCGGCCACCGCGCCCGCCTTGCCGGCCTCGACCTCCACGGCGAGCACGCCGCCGCGGGCGAGCACGGCCGGCGCGCCCGCGACGATCCGGCGCGTGACGTCGAGCCCGTCCGCGCCGCCCGCGAGCGCCAGGCGCGGCTCGTAGCCGCGGATGTCGACCTGCAGCGCGCCCACGTCGTCGTCCGGAATGTACGGCGGGTTCGCCGTGATCAGGTCGAACCGGAGGCCGGGCGGCAGGTCGGCCAGGAGATCCGAGCGCAGGAACCCCGCGTTGACGGCGCCGAGGCGGAGCGCGTTCTCGCGGGCGACGGCGAGCGCGCCCTCGGAGAGGTCGACGCCGAGGACGCGGCTCGTGGGCCGCTCGCAGGCGAGGCTCACCGCGACGCAGCCCGACCCGGTGCACAGGTCGAGCGCGCGCGCCGAGAGCGCGAGGTGCCGCGTCCGGGCGAGGGCGACCTCGACCAGGATCTCGGTGTCGGGGCGCGGGATGAGCACGCGCGGATCGACGCGGAACGGGCGGCCGTAGAACTCCCGCACACCGAGCAGGTAAGCGACCGGCTCGCCGGCGCGGCGGCGCTGGTGCAGCGCCCGGTAGGCGGCGAGCTCGGCCTTGTCGAGCGGCCGCTCGGCGTCGATGAGCAGCCCGACCCGGTCGAGGCCCAGCACCTTGCCGAGCAGGAGCTCCGCGTCGAGGCGCGCCGAGGACGCGCCCCGCTTCTTCAGGTCGCCGGTCGCCCAGGCGATCACGCGGCGGATCGTCCAGGCCTCGTTCTGGGGCTCGACGTCGGGCTTGGTCACGGGACGGCGGCGGCGAGGGACTCGCGGACGGCGGCGGCGACGACGGCCTCGACCTCGGCGCGGACCGCATCGCGGCGCGCGGCCGAGCGGGCCTCGAACCGCAGCACGAGGATCGGACCGGTGTTGGAGGCGCGGCAGAGCCCCCACGCCCCGCCGCCGAAATCGATGCGCGCCCCGTCGATGTCCACGACCGGGCGGACGCCGCGGAAATGCTCGGTCACCCGGCGGACGACCTCGAACTTCACGGCGTCGGGGCAGTCGACCCGGATCTCGGGGGTGGCGAACGTCTCCGGGACGTCCGCGAGCAGCTCGCCGAGGGGCCGGCCGGCCCGCGCCACGATCTCGAGCAGGCGGACCGACGCGTACACGGCGTCGTCGAACCCGAACCACCGGTCGGCGAAGAACATGTGCCCGCTCATCTCGCCGGCGAGCAGCGCGCCCTCTTCCTTCATCTTGGTCTTGATCAACGAGTGCCCCGTCTTCCAGAGGATGGGGCGCCCGCCGCGCGCGGCAATGTCGGCGTACAGGCTCTCGGAGCACTTCACCTCCCCGAGCACGGCCGAGCCGGGCCGCTCGGCGAGGAGCGACCGCGCGAAGAGGAGCAGCAGCTTGTCGCCCCAGAGCACCTCGCCGCGCTCGTCCACGACGCCGAGCCGATCGCCGTCGCCGTCCCACGCGATGCCGAGCGCGGCGCCGGTCGCGAGCACGCGCGCGCGGAGCGCCTCGAGGTTCTCGGGGACGGTCGGGTCCGGGTGGTGGTTCGGGAAGCGGCCGTCGATGTCGCAGAAGAGCGCGTCCGGCGCGAAGCCGAGCGCCCGGAGCGCGCGGACGCCGAGCGGGCCGGCCGCGCCGTTACCCGCGTCGACCACGAAGCGGACGTCGGCGCCGGAGAGGCGCGACGCCGCGCGCACCGCCTCGATGTAGTCGGCCTCGAGATCGACCTCGGTGAGCGCGCCGCCGGCCGCGCCCGCGTCGAGGCCCGCGCCCGCCTCGACGAGATCGGCGAGCGCCTGGAGGTCCTCGCCGAAGAACGAGGCCTTGCCGCGCATGAGCTTGAACCCGTTGTCCGGCGCCGGGTTGTGGCTCGCCGTGATCATGATCGCGCCGTCCGCGTCGAGGTGGTGCGCCGCGAAGTAGAGCAGCGGGGTCGGCCCGACGCCCGCCGAGATCACGTCGGCGCCGCCCGCGCGCAGGCCGCCCGTGAGCGCGGAGAACAGGCGCTCGCTGGAGAGGCGGCCGTCCCGGCAGACCGCCACCCTGGGCCGGCCTCCGCCGGGCGGCGCGCCGGCAGGGGGCTCGCGGCGCAGCAGGTGGGCGAACGCGGCGCCGAGCCCGCGCGCGAGCTCGCTCGAGAGATCGCGCTCGGCGACGCCGCGGATGTCGTACTCACGAAAGATGTGTCGGGGGACTCTCATGGCCAGGCGAGGAGAGCGCGCCCGGGCCCGCCCGCGGGCCCGCGCCGAGGACGCTCTGACACGGCGCGATCGTGGGTGAAACGAAAAACGCCGCGCGCGGCGCACCTCCCCGCGCGGGCCCACGAGATTGCGTTCCCGGCCGCCGGCCGGGTAATTTGGGTACGTGGAGCTCACGACCGCACGATGACGCGCGCACAGAGAACCGGTCTCGCGGCCATGCTGGCCCTCTCCGCCTGCGTGGCCCGCGGCGGCGCCGCGCGGGCCGCGGAGCCGTCGCCCGCGGCCTTGCCGATCACCGTGGTCACCCTCCGGACCGACGACGCTTACGACCAGGCCGACGCGCTGACCAAGGCGCTCCGCTCCGCCATCAAGAACGTCCCGGGCTGGTCGGTCGGCACCGGCGATTTCTCGCTCGAGGTCCTGACGCTCTCCCTGCAGTGCGACGATAGGCCCGACGCGAGCTGTCAGGCCCGCATCGCGGATCACATCCGGAGCGACCGTTACATCTGGGGCATGCTCCGCAAGAGCGACGCCGTCGTGGAGGGCGAGCTGCACCTCTGGACCCGCGGGCAGCCGACCGTGACCGTGCCGGTGAAGTACAGCGCGAACCTCACCGAGGCCAACGACGAGTCGCTCCGCGCGATCGCGGCGGACGCCATCGCGGCGCTGACCGGCGGGCCGCCCAGGGGCTCGCTCCGCGTGCGGACGGGCGCCTCCAGGGCGAGCGTGCTCATCGACGGCAAGCCGGCCGGCCTGGTGCAGAACGGCGAGGCGACCTTCACGGTCACGGCCGGGCCGCACCGGGTGCTCGTCAAGTCGACCGGCTTCCTCGACGCGGAGGCGTCGGTCGTGGTCCGTCCCGTCGCCACCACCGACGTCGCGCTCAGCCAGATGCCCGACGAGTCGTCGCAGCTCGACTGGAAGCGGCTGGGCGGCTTCGTCGGCCTCGGCGCAGGGGCGGTGTTCGGGACCGTGGGGGTCATCAGCTCCGTGCAGGTCGCGAGCATCCAGGGCGACGCGCGGTACGACGCCTACCGCGCGCTCTTCGACCAGAGCGTCACGGACGTGTGCGCGCGCGACCAGCGCGAGGCCATCCGGGGCGATCAGCGCGCGGACGCGTCGACGGTGAACGCCGGCATCCGGCTCTGCGAGAAGGCGGACACGTTCATGACGCTCCAGCTCGTCTTCTATCCGCTGGCGGTGCTCTCGGCCGGCCTCGGCGCCTACCTGCTCGTGACGAGCGGCGACGAACGGCCCGAGCGGCGCACCGGCTGGACCGTGCAGCCCAGCGTCGGCCTCGACGCGGGCGGCCTCGACGTGACGTACCGCTGGTGAGCCGCGCCCCTGGGCCCGCGGCGGCGGGGCGACGACCATGCGGGTGATCGCCGGCCGGCTCGGAGGGCGGCGGCTCGCCGCGCCGCGCGGCGAGGGCACGCGGCCGACCGCGGACCGCGTGCGCGAGGCGCTCTTCTCCTCGCTGGGCGACGTCACCGGCGCGCTCGTCTGCGACCTCTACGCCGGCACCGGCGCGCTCGGCATCGAGGCGCTGTCGCGCGGCGCGCGGCGCGCGGTCTTCGTCGAGAGCGGCCGGCCCGCGCTCGCCACGCTCCGCGAGAACCTCGCCGCGCTCGGCCTGGGCGACGAGGAGGCCCGCGTCGTCCCGATGCCGGTCGAGCGCGCGCTCGACCGGCTCGGCGACGAGGGCCCCTTCGATCTCGTCCTGCTCGATCCGCCGTACGCCGCCCTGGCCAAGGCCGTCGCCGCGGTCGCGCGCCTCGCCGGGCCGCTCGGCCTGCTCTCCCCGGCCGGACGCCTCGTCCTGGAGCACGCGCGCCGCGATCCGTCCCCGGAAATCGCCGGGCTCACCTGCGCAGCGACGCGCGCGTATGGTGACACCGCGGTGTCCTTCTACGAGCGCTGACCCCTGCGCGCGCTCTGCGACCGCGGACCCCTGCTACGAGCGCGGACCCCTGCGCGCGCTCTGCGAGCGCGGACCCCTGCTACGAGCGCGGACCCCTGCGCGCCCTCGCCCGCCGAGCGCGCCGCACGGGCTGGCCCGCCGTGTGTCCATCCCCGGGCGTATCCCGTTTTCCTGGCGCGCTCCCCTGTCCGCCCTTGTAGACTCGCCCCCGCCGGACGCGCCCGCGTCTCGGCTCTGGCGCACGAGGGGCCCGCCGAAGCGGCCCGGTCCACGCGCGCCTCTCCGGGAGGACTTCTCACGTGTCCGCATCGATGCCCCCGTCGTCCCAGCACATTCCTGGAAAATCGAGCAATACGGGCTTCTACGTCGCAGGAATCGTCGTCCTCGCCGCGCTCATGGCGGGCCTGCTCTACTGGAAGCTGAGCCCGGAGCCGGCCCCGGCGCCCGTGGCGCAGACCGCGGCGCCCACCGAGAGCAGGCCGGCGGATCCGCCGCCGCTCTTCGCGCCCCCGCCCCCGCCGCCGGTCGAGGAGGTCGAGGACGCCGGCGTGGACGCGGGCAAGGTCGCCTCCGGCCAGAGCCCGCAAGGCGCCGGCAAGTCTCCCTGCTCGGGCAAGTGCGGCGACGGCGCGACCTCGCCCGCGCTCGACTCCGCCGTCCTGGGGCTCGCCCGCTCGGCGCAGGGTTGTTATAACCGCGCGCTGCGCACCTCGGAGGTCTCCGGCAAGCTGACGGTGAGCGTGCAGGTCGCCTCGACAGGCGCGGTGTGCAGCGCCTCGATCCTCAACGACACGGTGGGATCGAACGAGATTGCGTCTTGCGTCCTGGGACGTTTCCGCGGCAAATCACTGCCTCCGCCGCAGAGCGGATGCGTCGTGGTGAACGTTCCGATCAACTTCACCATCAAGCAATAGGAAGCAGCCGATGCGAACGCTCCCCCCCCGGATGGCCAGCTTGCTCCTCGTCGTGCTCGCTCCGCTCGCGCTGCTGGGCGCAGCGTGCAGCGCGGAGGACGGGACCACGCCGACCTGCACCGACAACCTCGACCCCGAGCAGGGCATCGTGAAGATGTCGGACGGATGCCACCAGTTCCCCTACTGCATCGTGAACGGCCGACAGTCGGCCCCGGAGGAGTGCTGCAAGAACGACGAGGGCCTCGTCAACCCGGAGTGCGTCAAGGGGTACATGCCCCTCGGCTCCGGGAGCAGCACGACGTCGGGCGCCGGCGGCTCCGGCGGGAACGGCGGCTCCGTGGACGCCGACGGCTCCGGCGGAGCCGGGGGCGACGGGCAGAACGGCGGCGCCTAGCCCGCCCCGCCGGGCGGTGCCGAGCATGGCCGCGTCGAGCCGGGGCATCCTGCTCTCGGTCGCCTACGATGGGCGGCCCTTCGCCGGCTTCGCCCGCCAGCGCGACCAGCGCACGGTGGCGGGGGAGCTGCTCGGCGCGCTGCGCGCCATCGATCCGACCATCCGGGAGATCCGCGGGGCGAGCCGCACCGACGCGGGCGTCCACGCGCGCGACCAGCGCGTCGCCTTCGACGCCACGGCGCCGCTGCCGCCGCGCGGCTGGGTCCTCGCGACCGCGCGCCACCTGCCCGACGAGATCGTGATCCGGCGCGCCGCCGTCGTGCGCGTCGGGTTCTCGCCCCGCTTCGAGAGCGTCCGCAAGCGCTACCGCTACCTGATCCTGCGGGATCTGGTCCGCGACCCGTTCCTCACCCGGCGCGCCTGGCGCGTCGAGGGGCTCACGGAGGCCGCGCTCGAGCGGGCGCGCGCCGAGGCGGCCGCCGCGGAGGGCACCCACGACTTCGCCGCGTTCCGGACGAGCGCGGACGAGCGGACCTCCACGGTGCGGACGCTGCACGGCGTCGCGCTGTCCATCGACCCCGCGGACCCGCGCCTCGTCCGGATCGACGTCGAGGGGAACGCGTTCCTGCACAACATGGTGCGCATCCTGGTCGGCACCCTGATGGACGTGGCGCGCGGCCACCTCGCGCCCGGCGCGATCGCCCGCGCCCTCGCGTCGCGGGACCGGCGCGACGCCGGGATCACCGCGCCGCCGGACGGGCTCTACCTGGAGCGCACCTATCTGCGCGACGACGGGGAGGCCCCCTGGCCGGCGGGGCCGCCGGCCGGACCTCCGGCGGAGCCGCCGGCCGGACCTCCGGCGGGGCCGCCGGCGGGCGATGCCATGGACCGCGGACAGGGCCCCTCCGACGCGCTGGACGACGCAGGAACTCACGCGCTGGAGGAAGCATGATCTCGCGCCGGCTCGCCGCATCGCTCGCCCTGCTCGTCCCTGCCCTCGCGCTGCCGTCGACCGCCGACGCCCAGGCGCCCGCGGGGGCTCGGGCGCCCGCGCCCGCCCCGAAGATCGCGCCCGCGCCGTCGTCGCAGAGGCCCGCGCCCCCGCCCGCGTCCCGCGCCGGCGCCGCCGCGGCCGCCGGCGCCGCCGACCTGCGCCGCCTCGGCGAGGCCTTCGCCGACGTCGCCGACAAGGTCGGCCCCGCGGTCGTCCAGATCGAGGTCACCGTCGCCGAGGACGTCTCCTCGCCGCTGCGCTGGTTCCGCGACGGCGGCCAGCGCCGCGGGCTCGGCTCGGGCGTGATCTTCTCCGAGGACGGCGGGATCCTCACGAACAACCACGTGATCGACGGAGCCCGCGCGATCACCGTCCGGCTCCGCGACGGCCGCATGTTCGCCGGCCGCCTGGCCGGGCGCGATCCGGCGACCGACCTCGCCGTGCTCCGCATCGACGCGAAGGGCCTCCCCACCGTGACGTTCGCCGACAGCGACGCCGCGCGCGTGGGCGCCTGGGTCGTCGCGATCGGCTCTCCCTTCGGCCTCGGCCACACGGTCACCACCGGCGTGCTCAGCGCCAAGGGGCGGGGCGGCGTCGGCGTCAACGACGTGGAGGACTACCTCCAGACCGACGCGAGCATCAACCCGGGCAACTCGGGCGGCCCGCTCGTCGACCTCGACGGCCGCGTGCTCGGCATCAACACCATGGTGGTGAGCCGCGGGCAGGGCATCGGCCTGGCCGTGCCGGCGAACATGGCCCGGCGCGTGGCCGAGCAGCTCCTCTCGAGCGGCCGCGTCGAGCGCGCCTGGATAGGCGTCGGGCTGCAGGACCTCACCCCCCAGCTCGCCGCGGTGCTGCCGAGCGCGCCCCCGGCAGGGGCGCTCGTCAACGCCGTCAGCCCGGGCGGCCCCGCCGCCAGGTCGAACCTGCACCCGGGCGACGTGATCACCTCGGTCGCGGCCCGGCCGGTGCGCGACGCGCAGGACGTCCTCCGCGCGCTGTTCCTCCACAACGTCGGCGAGACGCTGGCGCTCGAGGTCGTGCGCGACGGCCAGCGGTACCAGACCCGGGTGACGCTCGCCGCGCGCAACGAGCGCCCGCCGCCGGCGCTGCCGGTGGAGCGCGCGCCCGCCCGGCACCCGGGCCTCGGCCTCACGCTGCGCGACGTGCCGGTCGCGCGCGCGCCGCGCGCCCCGGCCGGCGGGGCCACCTCGGCCGTGCGCGTGCTCGGCGTGGCGAGCGACTCGCCCGCCGAGCGCGCGGGCATCCGTCCAGGCGACGTGATCCTGGAGGCGGACCGGAGGCGGGCGCCCACGGCCGCCGACGTGGAGCAGGCCGCGCGCGACGGCGACCTCCTCCTCCGGGTGCAGCGCCGGAGCACCGTGTTCTACGCGGCGCTCCGGCGCTGAGCCGCGCCTGCGCGGATCGTGGGGGCGCTGGAGGGCTCGCCGGAGGGGCTTTCATGCAGGCGAGCCACGAGGCGCTCGCCGGAACGCAAGCCCCGGAGGGGAGCCCCCCAGCGCCCCCACGACCCGCAGACGCCAGGACGCATGGACGGCCAGCGCTCGCCGCGGTAGGCACATCGACGTGCACGTCGGACTCGATCGCCTCCCGGATCTCCCGCTCCTCAGGCGCATCCGGTCGGCTCGCCTGGGGGTCCTCGCGCACCCGGCGAGCGTCGACCGCGAGCTCACCCACATCGCCTCCGTCCTCGATCGCCTCGGCGTCCGCCCGCGCCTCTTCTTCGGCCCGGAGCACGGCTACGGCGGCGAGGCGCAGGACATGGCGACCGTCCTGAGCGCCGTCGACGCGCGCTCCGGCGCCCGCGTCGTCAGCCTGTACGGCGAGCGCTTCGAGGATCTCTCGCCCGCCGCGGAGGATCTCGCCGAGATCGACCTGCTCCTCATCGATCTCGCCGACGTGGGCTCGCGCTACTACACGTTCGTCTGGACGGCGCTGCTCGCGCTCAGGGCGGCGCAGGCGGCGGGCGTGCACGTCGTGCTGCTCGACCGGCCGAACCCCCTCGGCGGCGCGGCCGAGAGCGTCGAGGGCGCGACGCAGGCGCCGGGGTTCCTGTCGTTCGTGGGCCTCGAGCCCGTGCCCATCCGCCACGCGCTCACCGCCGGCGAGCTGGTCGCGCTCTTCGCGCGGCGCGAGGGCATCCCGCTCGGCGACGTCGCCTGCGGGCTGGAGGTCGTCGCCGTCGAGGGCTGGCGCCGCGAGGCGCTGGCCGCCGCGTGGGACCGGCCGTTCGTCCTCCCCTCGCCCAACATGCCGACGGCGGACACCGCGCTCGTCTACCCGGGCGGCTGCCTGCTGGAAGGGACGAACCTGTCCGAGGGGCGCGGCACGACGCGCCCGTTCGAGATCGTCGGCGCCCCCTGGATCGACGGCCACGACCTCGCCGCGCGCCTCGCGTCGACGGCGCTCCCCGGCTTCGTCGCGCGGCCGCTCACGTTCCGGCCCACGTTCCAGAAGCACGCCGGCGCGACGTGCGGCGGCGTCCAGATCCACGTGACGGATCCGGGCGCCTTCCTGCCGGTCGCGACGTACGTCGCGCTCGTCGCCTTTGCCCGGAGGCAGCGCCCGGAGCAGTTCCGCTTCCGCACCGAGCGGTACGAGTACGTCGACACGATCCCGGCGTTCGACCTGCTCACCGGGTCCGCGGCCGCGCGCCTCGCCATCGAGGCGGGCGAGGATCCCCTGGCGATCGCGATGGAGGTGTCGCGCCCGGATCCAGGCTGGCCCGAGGTGATGCGCGAGGCGCAGGCGGCGTCGGAGGCCGCGCGCGCCTCGTAGCGCCCCTCGCGAGCGGGGCGCTGCGCGCCCGCGCGGCTCAGCGATCGTACCGGTCGTACGGCTCCGGCCGGGAGAGCACGCCGGCCACGTAGCGCGTCGTCATGACGACGAGCACGAGCAGGATCCCGGTGGCCACGAAGAAGGTCCGCGTCGGGCCCTCGGCGGAGAAACGGAACATCCAGGGAGAGGCGAGGAGACCCACGCCGAACGAGAGCTCGAGCGCTCCGTGCACGGCAAACGGGATCTTCCTGGCGGCGCCGAGCGGATGATCGGACAGCAGCGACACGATGAAGTGCGCGAGCGCGGTGGAATAACAGACCGCCGCCGGCGCCGGCTCGAAGCGCAGCGCGAGCGGCGCGGCCACGAGCAGAGAGACGATCGCGTAATCGATGTATCCATGGAGGCGGGGAGACAGGAGCTTCATCGGTCCCTCCTTGGAGGAGCGCTCCCCACCGGTGCATTGCATGTGCCGAGGAGAGGGCGACATCGCGCGCGCAGACCGCGTCGGAACGCCACGCCCCCGGGGAGCAGCGCGGATATCGCTCGTCCGGGACGGGCGCGAGGGTGCCTGTCATGCTCACTCCATGAGGGGCGCGTGATCTCGTGCGATCTCGCGGACAGCCACCGACAGAGACACGGCGCGGGTTGACGTGATCCTCGCGGGGCGCGAGGTCCATCGCATGCTGCCCGGAGAGCGCCCGCCCCCGCGACCCGAACCGCGGCTGACCGGGCGGGTCGTCCTCCCCGGCGACCCTGGATACGACGACGCCCGCGAGGTCCACAACGCGCGGATCTCGCGCAATCCGGGCGCCATCGTGTTCTGCCAGGACGCCGGGGACGCCGCGAACGCCGTCCGGTGGGCGGCCGCGCGGGGCGTGGAGATCCGGGCGAGGAGCGGCCGGCACTGTTACGAGGGGTTCTCCGTCGTCGACGCGGGGCTCGTCATCGACGTGAGCGATCTCCGCGGCGTCCGCGTCGACCGCGAGCGGGGCGTCGCCGTCGTCGGGGCCGGCGCCGACCTGCTGACCGTCTACGACGCGCTCGGGCAGGTGGGCGTCACGATCCCCGGCGGCACGTGCCCCACGGTCGGCATCGCGGGGCTCACGCTCGGCGGCGGGTTCGGCCTGCTCTCCCGCGCCCTCGGCCTCACCTGCGACAGCCTGCTCGCCGTCGAGATGGTCACCGCGGACGGCGACGTGATCCGGGCCGATGAGGGCGAGCACCAGGATCTCCTCTGGGCCTGCCGGGGCGGCGGGGGCGGCAACTTCGGCGTCGTCACGTCGTTCACGTTCAAGACGCACCCTGTCTCCGAGGTCTCGATCTTCAGGATCGCCTGGCCGTGGGCCGAGCTCCCGGGCGTGATGGAAGCGTGGCAGGCGTTCGCGCCCTGCGCCGACGACCGACTGACCTGCTTGCTGCAGCTCAGGGCGCGGTCGAGCGGCGAGATCGCGTGCATCGGCCAGCTGCTCGGGGCGGGGCAGGAGCTCTATCGGCTGATCCAGCCGCTCCTCGCGGCCCGGGCGGCGCCGTCGAGCGTGTCCATCGACACCGTGCCTTACCTCGGCGCGGTGGGCCAGATGGGCGGGCTCGGCCGCGATCCCGACCGGTGGACCGTGCACGCGCACCAGGCGCAGGAGCGCTACAAGAACTCGTCGGCCTATGCCCACGACCGATTCGGAGGCGACGCGATCGCGACCCTGTCGGCCGCGCTCTCGGGCGCGCCGAGCTCGAGGTGCCTTGTCCAGCTCGACGCCTACGGCGGCGCCATCGGCCGGATCGCGCCCGACGCCACGGCGTTCCCGCACCGGCGCGCGCTGTGGAGCCTCCAATACCAGGCCTACTGGACCGCGCCCGCCGAGGAGGCGGAGAACGTCGCGTGGGTCGAGCGGCTCCGCCGCGCGATGCTGCCCCACGTGCGGGGCGCCTACGTCAACTACATGGACGCCGAGATCGAGGATTGGCCCGAGGCCTACTACGGCGCGAACCTCCCGCGGCTCGCGGCCATCAAGGCGCGGTACGACCCGCGCGACCTGTTCCATTTCCCCCGGTCGATCCCGCGCCCTCCGCCGGCCGCGGCGAGCGCTCCGCCGGCCGCGCGCGCGGGCGAGTAGCCGCCCCGCGCGCCGGGGCGCCGGCGCTCAGCGCACCGACAGGAGCTCGTCGAGCACGGCATTGTATTCGTCGATGAGGGGGTGCGGCGGCAGCGCTCGAGACATCCCCCGCAGCTCCTCGAACCTGGCGACCTGCGTCTCCCTGCCGCGCTTGAACATCGGCCACGGATCGCCGTGCTCCTGCGAGCAGACGATGATGGACTGGAAATTGTCTATCTTGTCCGCCAGCGTGATCGCCTGCGCGTCCCAGGGCTTCATCGGGAACGCCTCGAGGTAGAGCCGCTTGCGCTCCTCCCAGGGCAGCGACCTGTCCTGCTCGGTCACGTGGCGGACGAGCGTGGCGACGCGCTCGCCGAAGCGCTGGAGCAGCTCGTCGAACGTGACGCCCTGGTCCTCGATGGAGTCGTGCAGCGCGCCCGCCGCCACGACCTCCTCGTCGAAGCCGTGGCGCGCGAGCACGATCGCCACGCCGGCGAGGTGGCTGATGTACGGGACGTCGACGTTCGGATACTTGCGCCTCTGTGCCCGGTGCCAGACGGCGGCCTGGTCGAGCGCGCGCTTGAGGAGGGTGCTCATCGCGATGCCCGCACCATAGCCGCTCGGCGCCCGGAGCGCAGGCGCCCCGACGCCTGGCGCGGCGCTCGATCCGGCGGGCCGCGCGCTGCAGCCGCGCTGTGCCGTGTCGCCCGGCGCGCGGCCGCGCCCGGGCGCACGCCCGGCGCGGCGGCAGGCGAGCGCGCGACAACCTCTCGTTCGTTCAGATGGTCCGGGGAGGTGCGCGCAGGTGCTACGAACGTGCGGCGCCTGTCGTGGGTTGCCGGAGACGACGCAATTGCCGGTCTGTATACTGGTCCGCGACAGCATCTTATATCGTCATGCGAAACCCGCCGACACAGCAGGGTGCCACCACATGAGATCTTGGTCTTTCGTATCCATCGCCGCCGCCCTCGCCGCCCTCGCCGCGGCGCCCGCGCCGGCGCGCGCGCAGGACGCGCCCCAGGAGCCCGGGGGCATGGCGCTGAGCCGCTTCGTCCCGGCCCCGGCCGGGGACCGCATGTTCAGCGTGCCGTCGCCGTTCTCGCCAGGCCACCTCACGCCTCACGTGATGCTGCTGGCCGACTACGCGAGCAATCCGCTCGTCCTCCGGCGCGAGCGCGATGACGCGGAGCTCGGCGCGATCGTGAGCGATCAGCTCACGTTCCGGCTCAACGCGTCGCTCCCGCTCTGGAACAGGGTGAGCTTCGATCTCGACGCGCCGCTCACCGCGCTGCAATCGGGGGACAGCCCGAGCGGCGGCGGCCAGGCGTTCGCGTCCCCGAGCGGCGCGGAGCTCGGGGACCTGCGGCTCGGCGCGCGGGTGGGGCTCTTCGGCGCGTACCACGACCCGCTCCAGGTCGCGGTGGGCGCGTACCTCTGGCTGCCCACGGGCGCGGACGACTCCTACGTGAGCGACGGCAGCGTGCGGGCGATGCCGTACCTCGCCGCCGGCGGACGCACCCAGGCGCTCGTGTGGTCGGCCGCGCTGGGCGCCGAGCTCCGGCGCTCGCAGTCGTTCGGCGGCGTGACGCAGGGGACGATGCTCATCCTGGGCGGCGGCGTCGGGTTCCTCGCCGCGGACGGCCGGCTCCAGGTCGGGCCGGAGCTCAGCACCGCGATGGTGCTCGAGGACATCGACAGCCGCGCCGTCAACGCGGAGCTCCTCCTCGACGCGAGGTACCGGGTCCTCCCCTTCCTGGAGGCGGGGCTCGGCGTGGGGCCCGGGCTCACCTCGGGGATCGGGACGCCGGATCTGCGCGCCGTCGCGATGGCCGCCTTCACGCCGGAGCAGCACCCGCCGCCGCCGGACCGGGACGGCGACGGCATCGCCGACGCCGTCGACGCCTGCCCCTTCGTGGCGGGCGTCGCGAGCGACGACCCCAAGAAGCACGGCTGCCCGCCCCCGCCCGACAGGGACAAGGACGGCATCCTCGACGCCGTCGACGCCTGCCCCTTCGCGGCGGGCATCGCGAGCGACGACCCCAGGAAGCACGGCTGCCCGCCCCCGCCCGACAGGGACAAGGACGGCATCGTCGACGCCGTCGACGCCTGCCCCTTCGTGGCGGGCGTCGCGAGCGACGATCCCAAGAAGAACGGCTGCCCGCCGGACCGGGACGAGGACGGCGTGCCCGACGGCGAGGACGCCTGCCCGGACGTCAAGGGGGTCGCGTCGGAGGATCCGGCGAAGAACGGCTGCCCGGGGGACACGGACGGCGACAGCTTCAAGGACGACACCGACGCCTGCCCGAGGGAGAAGGGCTTCGCGGACGAGGACCCGACGAAGCACGGCTGCCCGAAGGCGGTGCGGGTGACCGAGAAGCACGTCGTGATCCTCCAGCAGGTGCAGTTCGACACGGCCAAGGCCACCATCAAGCCGGTGAGCGATCCGCTGCTCGACGAGGTCGCCCAGGTCCTGAAGGAGCACCCGGAGATCGTGCTCATCGAGATCGAGGGCCACACCGACGACCGCGGCACCGACGAGTACAACCGGGTGCTGTCGCAGAACCGCGCCAACTCGGTCATGGCGGCGCTGGTCCGCCGCGGCATCGACGCGACGCGGCTGACGGCGCAGGGCTATGGCCGGAGCCAGCCCCTCGCCGACAACAAGACGGAGGCAGGGAGGCAGAGGAACCGGCGCGTCCAGTTCAACATCATCAAGAAGGCCGCGAACAGACCGCAGGCTGAGACGGGAGAGAAGCGATGAGAAAGCAGTTGAGCATCACGGGGCTCGCGTCCCTCACGCTGATCGGCCTCACGGCCGCCAGCGCGACGGCCGAGCCCAAGCTGCGCGTGCAGGTCGAGCAGCCGGGCGACTTCGCGCTCATCGGGAGCTCGCTCGGCCAGGAGTGCCGCCGCGCGACGCCGAGCCCGATGGCCGGCACGGTCGGCGACTGCGGCGCGTCGACCGTCGAGTCGGGCCCCGACCTCTTCTGGCGCTCCGACTCGCCCGCGGAGGGCCGGGCCGAGGCCAACCTCGATATCGCCCCGGAGGCGGCGCGCACGACCGCGGTGCTGACGCTGCCCGAGGGAGCGACGGTGACCCACGCGTTCCTGTACTGGGCGGCGCGCAACACGGCCGGCGCCGACCAGGAGGTCGAGCTCCACCACGAGGGCGGCGAGGGCGGCGCGGTCACCGCGATCGACTCGGTCGAGACGGTGATCAACCAGGGGCGCCCGGACGAGACGCACAACTACCAGTCGGTCGCCGACATCACCGCGATCGTGAAGGGGAGCGGGCCGGGGGCGTACCGGGTGGGCGGCGTGGACGTCGTCGACGTCCGGAACAGCGACGACGACGTGGTGTTCGCGGCCTGGTGGATGGTGGTGTTCTACGAGGCGCCGAGGTCGCCGATGCGCAACCTCGCGCTGTTCGACGGCCTCGACCGGGTCTCGCAGGGCAACTCGCAGCGCGTGGAGCTCTCGGGCTTCAAGGTGCCCGACGCCGGGTTCAGCGCGAAGCTGGGGATCATCGCGTTCGAGGGCGACAACACGAACTCGGGCGACAGCGTCTTCTTCAACCCCAAGAACCCGGGCAAGCCCGACGTGGCCGAGGCGCTGAGCGACGCGATGAACCCGGCCGACAACTTCTTCAACAGCACGCGCTCGGCGTTCGGAAAGCCGGTGTCGGTCGAGGGCGATCTCCCGAGGATCCCGGGCACGCCGCAGAGCATGTCGGGGGTCGACATCGACATCGTCGACGTGAGCGCGAAGCTCGTGCCGGGGCAGGAGCGGGCCACGCTGGTGGCCACGAGCACCCAGGAGCTCTTCTTCCTCGCGGGCTGGGTGACCTCGATCGCCAACATCGGGCACGACTTCAGCAAGTCGAGCAAGGTGGCCACGGACCTCGGCGGGCTGCCGACGTACCGCGGCGACGTCGTCGAATACCGCATCACGGCGTCGAACACGGGCAACGACGACGCCGTGGGCGCGGTGTTGACCGACCCGCTGCCGCCCTTCGTGACGTTCGTCCCCGGGTCGCTGGAGATCGTCGAGGGCCCCGGCGCCGGGCCCCAGACGGACGCGCCGGGCGACGACCTCGGCGAGTACGATCCCGAGGCGCGGACCGTCACGTTCCGGCTCGGCGACGGGGCGGACGGGGCGCAGGGCGGCCGCATCCCCGCGGGGGAGAGCGTGACGGTGCGCTTCGAGGTCACGATCGACGAGGACGCGCCGGATGTCATCGCGAACCAGGCGAAGATCTCCGCCGCGGGCGCGCTCGGCGCCCCGCGCAGCGACGACCTGACGGACGGCAACGGCGACGGCGCGGGCGCGCCGCCGACCGAGCTCGCGGTGGAGCCCGAGCGCTTCTACGCGGTCGGGAGCGGCGTGTTCGGGCCGTGCGCGGCCAGCCCTGGAGGCCGGGCCGGGGGCGCCGCCTGGCTCGCCGCGGGCCTCGCGCTCGCGGGGCTCCTCCGCCGGCGGCGCCGCGGCTAGAGCACCGATCGCCTCTGACGGCTCGAGCGTGACATGTCACGGGGCACGACGTGCCATGTCGCGCGCATGACCGATGAGGCCGCCGGCCAGCGCCATTCACTCCGCCGCGTAGTAGCAGACCTCGAGCTTCGGCCTGCGCGCGACGTCACCGTGCTCGCTCGCACGGAAATCGGTCCTGTCGGCGGCGTCGACCAGGGCGACACCATGGTTCGGCTGGACGCCGTCGACCCAGCCCTGGACGAGCGATGTCAGCCCGGCCGACGCGAACGCGTCGGTCTGCGCAAGCGTGAGGAGCGAGGCCTCGACGGCCGGGCTGTGGCCGCCGAAGTTGCCGGCGTCGACGGTCGCCTCGTCCCAGGCGCCGCTCACGCGGTGCACGGTGACCGCGCTGCCGGCGGGCTTCCAGGCGTACGACAGGGAGAGGGTCGCCGACGCCACGCGCGAGCCCGCGGGGATGAAGGAGAGATCGAAGGCGACCAGCGCCGTCAGCGGGCGCTCCGCGACCGCGCTGGTGACGAGATAAGGATACCCGCCGTACGACCAGCCGGTCGTGGCGTCCTCGACGAGGGCGTCCTGCACGCCGCCGAACGTGCCGCGCTGGACGCGGACGCACGCGAGGTCGCAGGCATCGCCGGTCCCGTCGCCGTCCGAGTCCGCCTGGCCGGGGTTGGGCGCCGTGGGGCAGTTGTCGAGCGCGTCAGGGATGCCGTCGCCATCCATGTCCGGCGCGATGCGGAACCGCGCCACGCCGGGATCGTGGTCGCTGGCCTGGTCGGCGAACTCCGCGTTGACGTGGACGACATCGAAGCCCATGAGCTTCGGCCCCGCCAGGCCGGGGCTGACCAGCACGTGGTCGAGCACCTGGCCATTGCCGTCGTACACGTACGTATAGCGCTCCTCGGGCGGGAGCGTCTCGATCAGCGTGGTCAGCCCCGCGCCCTTGAGGACCTCGAGGGGCGCCGAGAACTGGAAATCGTTCAGGTCGCCCAGGACCACGACGTTCGCGGACGGGTCGCGATCGAGGATCTGCCGCACGAAGCCGGCGACCACGGCCGCCTGCTGCAGCCGCTGCGCCTCGCTCGAGAGGGTCGGGGGCTGGAAGCGCCCGCTCAGCGGCTCGTCGCCGCCCTTGGAGCTCCAGTGGTTGGCCACCACGAACAGCGGCTGGCCGTTCCAGCGGAGCTCGCCCGCGAGCGGCTTGCGGCTGCTCGTGAAGGCCGGGTTGGCCGGGTCGATGCGGCCGGGGCTGTACCGCAGCGCCACGCCGCCCGCCTCGCCGACGACCTCGTTGGGCGTGAGGGGTCCCGCGCCCGGGCGGTCGACGAACTCGAGGCCGCGGTCGGTCCGGAACAGGAAGCCCACGCGGATGTTGCCGCCCGGCTGGCCGCCGTCCGCGCCGTCGACCGGGTCGATGCTCCGGAACGCGTACGTCGGCCCGCCCGGCACGGCCGCGACCGCGGCGATGAGCCGCGCGAACGTCTGCGAGGCGTCCACCACGCCGTCGTTGGTCGGGCCCGTGTCGTCCTGGATCTCCTCGAGCGCGACGAGGTCGGGGCCACCGAGGTGATCGACGAGGATGCGCGCGAGGCGATCGAACTTCTCCTGCGGATCCCCCGGATCGAGGTTCTCGACGTTGAACGCGGCGACGTCGAGGTCGTCGGCGCTCCGCGCTCCCAGCGACACGGTCTCGCGCGTGAGCGCCGAGGTCGCCGCGGGGAGCCCATCGCCGACGGGCAGGAGCTTGAAGTTGGCGAAGTTGTAGTCGATCGTGCCCACGATGGGCCCGGCGAACGTCGCGCCGACGTCGAGCGCCGGCGGGGAGGCCCGCAGGGGGAGCTGGAGCAGGATCCGCTCCGGGTTGGCGTCGCCGGGGCCGAGGACGATGGCGCCGCGCGCGCTGCGCAGGCCGGCCGCGGCGCCGGTCGCGTCGTCGCGGTCGCCGGGGATCAGCGCCATCTCCGCGGTGCCCGAGCTCGTGAACGTGCGGGTGGGGCCCACGACGACCGGGCTGTTCAGGCTCACCCGCATGCCCTCGAGGCTCTCCCAGAAATCGAGGCCGTCGGCCTCGGGGTCGAAGTCGCCCGAGCTCTCCACGCTGCCGCTCGCGTCGTCCTCGATGACCTGCGCCGGGGGCCTGCGCGCGCCGGGCGCGAAGCCGATCGGGACCGGGGCCGGCAGCGCATGGCCGCTCGAGAGGACGGTGATCTGCGGGCGGCTGAGCTCCGTGACGGTCAGGTTGTCGTACCCGCTGCCGCGGGCGGGCGTGCACGGCTCGGCGCAGCCGCCGCGGAACTCGACCACCTCGCCGGCGAGCTCGACCAGGTCGCCCGGGCTCACCGCCGGGGCGGTGCCGGTGAAGACGAACAGCCCCTCCGAGGTGGCCGGATCGCCGTCCGGCTCCGTCGACTCGACGGTGAAGCCGTTGCCGCGCAGGCTCGCGACGACGCCCGTCGTCCTCACGACGGCGCCCGCGAGCGGCGACAGGTGCGCGCGCCCCTGGATGTCGTGGATGGCGACGACCGGCGGGGGGTCGTCGACCGGCGGGGGGTCGTCGACCGGCGGGGGGTCGTCGCCGCACGCGGACGCGACGGCGGCCAGGGTGTTGCGCGGGGTGGGCGCCCCGGTCGCGAGGTCGTCGGCGTTGCTGGACGTGTCCTGGCAGCCCGCGCGCCGCCGGATCGAGGCCGTCGCGTTGGCCGTCGCCGGCGCCGGCGCGGAGCCCTCGAAATAGGTGGCGCCGCCGTAGCCGACGAGATCCTCGAGCAGCGCCTCCTGGGCCGTCGAGCACGGGGACGACCCGCCGTTGCAGCCGAGGCCCGCGGCGCCCCGGACCAGCGCGACCTTCCCCGCCGAGCCGCTCAGGTTGATGGGGGTCGCGTCGACGACGTCGGGGGCCGGGAGCGGGGCGCCGTTGCCCGACCCCGCGGCCCCCTGGACGAGCAGGTACTGGCCGGGTTGCAAGGTGATCGCGGGCAGCTCCGTGCGCTGCGAGGCCGTGGCCCCGAGGGCGCCCGTGCCGGTGGCGCTCGCGTACTGGATGGACCACCCCGCGAGGGACACCGGGCTGCTCGACCGGTTGAACAGCTCGACGAAGTCGTGGGTGTAGGCGGCGCCGGCATTGCCGCCGCCGCCGTACACCTGGCTGATGACCACGCGCCCGCCCGGGAGGGTGACGGCCTGTTCGGCGCGACCGAGCTCGCCGTCGGCCGGCGCGCCGCCGCAGCCGCAGGCGGTCGCGAGCGCCATGACCGCCGTCCACCGGAGGCGGCGGCGCCGGAGCGGAGAATCCCAACCACGCGAGATACACGAGCCGGCGCGCTCGGACCAGGAGAGGTTTCGCACGATGACACCTAATGGCGTTGAAGGAGCAATTGCAGGGAACGGGCGCTGCAACGCAGCAGCAGCCACGGTGACACTATGGCCCTTCGGACATCGCGCCTGCAACGTCCTCATGGAGCGTTGATGACCTGCCCGATTGCCCCCTGGGCGGAACCCGACCAGCCCCCGCGCTTTTCGCCCGGCGCCGGGCCGCTGGTTGCAGCGAGATCCTCGGCGAGGCGTGCGACGCATGTCACGCTCCAGCCGTGACATGTCACACGCCGGCCGTGACATGTCACGCTCCCGCCGTGACATGCCCCGCTCGCGACCGGTCATGCGCGCCGGCGCGCGCCCCCGGCCGAGGGCACGCCTCGACCGGGCTTTCGGCGAATGTGCTCCGAGCAGCCGGGCCTGGGGGAGGCGCGCGGTCAGGGTAGGCGCGGCGCGTCGACTGGCACCCCCCTTGCTCGGCGCCCGCTGGCCGAGGTTCAGGCTGGCTCCGGGGAGACCCGAAGTCTCGGCCGCTCGCGAGCTCGCCTTCCTCGTTCTTGGCTGGGCGCGTAGCAGCTCACGCGCCTTTCACCTGCTCCACAAGAGGACTGCTTCGATGATGCCTCCCCGTGCATATTCCCTGTCGGAGAACGACCCCCGTGCCTCTCGACGGGGCGCTCTCCCCGCTCCGACGGATCGCGCCGTGCCCCGGCGGACGACGGACGTCACGCCCCGCGCAGGCCGCCTGTCGGCGCATGCGCTGGTCCCCCTGGCCGCGCTCGCGACGAGCCTCCTCGCGTCGGCGTGCGCCGGCGGGGGCGCGGAGGCGGGCGATCTGGACGAGCCCGTGCTCGCGGCGTCAAGCGCGCTGCGCGCCCTGGGGCCCGGCGCCATCTCCGCCGGGACCAACCACACCTGCGCGATCTTCGAGGGCGGCTTCGTCAAGTGCTGGGGGAGGAACGAGAGCGGACAGCTCGGCCTCGGCGATACGGACCCTCGCGGCGTCAGCTCGGCATACAACACCATCCCGTTCGTCAACCTCGGGAAGGGGCGCACGGCGAAGGCGATCTCGGCCGGCGGCTCGCATACCTGCGCCATCCTGGACGACGACACGGTCAAGTGCTGGGGCTCGGGCAGCAACGGTGTGCTCGGCATCGGGGTGAGCACATCCACCGTGGTCGGCGATTCCCCCTCCGAGATGGGCGACAACCTCCCGATCGTCAATCTCGGCACCAACCGCACGGCCAAGGCGATCTATGCCCACAAGAACCGCACGTGCGTCATCCTCGACAACGATCGGGCCAAGTGCTGGGGCGCGAACGTCTACGGCTCGCTCGGCCAGGGCCTCTACGATCCCATGAACTACATCATCGGCGACGACGTGACCGAGATGGGCGACAATCTCCCGCCGATCGAGCTCGGCGCCGGGCGCACCGTCAAGAGCATCGCCATAGCGACCGAGCATTTCGCTTGCGCGTTGCTCGACGACGACACGGTCAAGTGCTGGGGCAACAACGGGTTTGGGGCCCTCGGCCTCCCGGGGGGCACGGCGGGCGATCACACGGATGACCTCGGCGATGCCCCGGGAGAGATGAGCAGCATCGATCCCATCGATCTCGGCACCGGTCGCACGGCCCAGGCCATCGCCGCCGGGGACAACCACGTCTGCGCCGTGCTCGACAACGGGCAGGTCAAGTGCTGGGGCGCCAACGAGGCGGGCGAGCTCGGCTACAGCGACTCGCCCGAAAAGCGCGGCGATGACGCCGGCGAGATGGGCGACGACCTCCCGCGGGTCGACCTCGGCACCGGCCTCCTCGGCGCCGACCTCACCGCCAAGGCCATCACCGCGAGCGGCAACCGCACCTGCGTCCTGCTCACCAACGACGGGATCAAGTGCTGGGGGAGCAACTACCTCGGCGCGCTCGGGGTCGGAGACTCGACCCCGCGAGGCCATGTGGCCGGTACCATGGGCGACGACCTGCCGCTCGTCAACATCGGCACGGAGGTCGTGGGCTCGACTCCCCTCGTGCCGATCACGATCGCGGCCGGCGACGACCACACGTGCATCATCGAGTCCACTCATCATCGGATCAAGTGCTGGGGCGCCGACACCTTCGGCCAGCTCGGCGTCGGTGTGCCCACGTTCGATATCCCGGCCGCCCGCGGTGATGTTCCCTGGGAGATGGGCAACGCGCTCCCCTTCGCCTTGACGGGCAGCCAGACCGCTTCCCAGGTCGCGGTCGGCTACAATCACGTCTGCGCGCGCCTCACGTCGGGCAGCGCCAAGTGCTGGGGGTACAACAGCCTCGGTCAGCTCGGGCTCGGCGATGACGACGCCCGGGGCGACGAGCCCTACGAGATGGGGGAGGGTCTCGATGAGGTCCTGGTCGGCGAGGTGACGTCGATCATCACCGGCGAGTCGCTCACCTGCGCGTTGCAGGAGCTCCCCTCCTCGTCGCTCAAGGGCATCAAGTGCTGGGGCAGCAGCTGGGGCGGGAAGCTCGGCAACGGCGCCACCAGCAGCCAGGGCGACAGCGCGGCCGAGATGGCGAGCCTCGACTTCATCGACCTCGGCACGCACCTCGGCACGGATCGTACCGTCAAGTCCGCGTCCGCGGGCAACAGCCATGTCTGCGCCGTGCTCGACGACGACACGGTCAAGTGCTGGGGCTCGAACACCTACGGCCAGCTCGGGCTCGGCGACACCACCCACCGAGGCGTCCTTGCCAGCGACATGGGCGACAACCTCCCCACGGTTTACCTGGGTGCGGACCGCAAAGTCAAAGCCGTGGCGACCGGGGCCACGCACACCTGTGCGCTGCTCGACAACAACACGGTCAAGTGCTGGGGCGCGAACGACTACGGCCAGCTCGGCATCGAGAGCTCCGCTGACCAGGGCGACCAGGCTGGCGAGATGGAGATCCTCGATCCCGTCTACCTCGGGGTTGACCGTACGGCCAAGGCCATCTCGGCGGGCGCTGCGCACACTTGCGCGCTGCTCGACAACAACACGGTCAAGTGCTGGGGCTCGAACGGCTACGGCCAGCTCGGCATCGAGAGCTCCGCTGACCAGGGCGACCAGGCCGGCGAGATGGCCATCCTGCCGGCGGTCGACCTGGGGGCCGAGCGCACCGCCAAGGCCATCTCTGCGGGCAGGAACCACACCTGCGCGCTGCTCGACAACGACACGATCAAGTGCTGGGGAAGAAACTCGTTCGGTCAGCTCGGCCTCGGTAACACCTCGCCGCGCGGGCTCAGCTCCGGCACGATGGGGGACTACCTGCCCGTGGTCGATCTGGGCTTCGGCCGCAGGGCCCAGGCGGTCGTCGCCGGGGTCAACGCCCACGCGACCTGCGCGCTGCTCGATACGGGCCACATCAAGTGCTGGGGGGAGAGCGTCGGCGGCAGGCTCGGCGGCCCTGGTTGCGCCGGCACCAGCCCTCACTGCGGCGACGAGGCCGGTGAGATGGGCGACGCGCTCCCGGTGATCGACCTGGGCCGCTCCTTCCTCTAGAACGCCGATCGCGCTGGAGCTCCGCGGCGATCCGCCGATGGGAGAGAGAACCGCAAGGGCGCAAGGAACAGAGGGGAGAGGGGCACACCCCTCTCTCCCTTGCGCCCCTCGTGCGCCCTTGCGGTCCGTCCGCTGCCGGGGCGCCGGTCCGCTGTCGCGGCGCCGGTCAGTGGATCGAGAAGGACTTCGTGACGGTGACCGGGGCGCCGCTGAAGGCCGGGATGCGCGCGCGGCGGAAGACGCCGGCGACGCAGTTGCCGACGCTCGTGCCGGCGAACGGCGCGCCCTGAACCTGCGACGAGGTGACGCTGCCGCTCGGCGCGAAGGTGACCCGCACCCTGCCCGTCCCGGTCGGGCCGCCACGCCGCTTGCAGCTCCTGGCGGAGGCGGCGGCAGAGCCGAGCGCCGAGGTCGCCGCGCCGCGGCTGAACGGACCGGCGGCGGCCGAGCCCGTCGCCGGCGCAGGCTTCGGCGCGGCCGGCTTCTCCGCGGCGGGCGCGGGCGAGGGCGCCGCCCCGGCGGGCTTCTCGGCCGGCTTGTCGGCGTTGGGCGCCGCCTCGGCCGCCTCGTTCGTCTCGGCGTCGGGCGTGGCCGTCGGGGCCTCCGCAGGCGCCTCGGCGGCCGCGGTCTCGGCCGGCGGCGCCTCGGCGGCCGCGGTCTCGCTCGGCGTCGGCGCGGGCTCCGCGGTCTCGGCCGGGCTCGACGTCTCGACCGGGGCCGCGTTGGCCTGCTCCGGCGTGACCGTGGACGCCTCGTCGCTCGGCTTCTGCATGAAGAAGAAGGCGACGCCGCCGATCAGCACGACCGCGGCGGCCGCGGCGGCGATCAGGCCGAGGGGGCTCTTCTTGGCCGGGGCTTCGGGCGCCGCGAGCGGGGAGAGCAGCGACGGTGGCACGGAGGTCTTGGCCGAGGCCGGCGGGGGCATGGACGGCGGCGGCCGCGAGTCCCCTCCCACGGGCGCGAGCAGGGGCGGGGGCGCGAGCATCGGCGCGGCGATGGCGCCGCCGCCGAGGTTCAGCAGGTCGTCGTAATCGGTGCGCCCGTTGTTCTTCGCGGGGCGCGAGGAGCGCCGGCCGGTCGGGCTTTCCTCCTGGATCGGTTGCTTGGCGGCGTTCTCCACGGCGGTGAGCGCCGAGAGCGAGAACAGGACGGAGTTCTCGTTGCGCTCGCCGACCAGGCGATCGGCGCCGGGCTGCGGCGGGGGCGCGGCAGAGTCCCCTGCGCGCTGGGCCGCGCTGAACACGTCCACCGCGGCGGCTCGCCCGGCGCGACGCGCAGCCGCAGGCGCGGCGGCAGGGGCCGCAGGCGCGGGGGCAGGCGCCGCGGCGGCCGCGGCAGCGGGCGCGGGGGCAGGCGCCGCGGCGGCCGGGGCCACCGCGGGCGCGGTAGCTGCGGCAGCAGGCGCCGCGGCGGGCGCGGCCGCCGCCCTCGGCACGGCAGGCGACGACGGGAGCGCGGCGGTGGCCGGGTTCGGGGCGCGCCGCGTCTCCTTCATGACGACGGTCCCCTCCGGGCCGAACCTGAGCCCAGCCGGCGCCGGAGCCACCGGGACCGGCGCGGCGGCGGCCGGCGGCGCAGGCGTGGCCGCAGCGACCGGGGCGACGGCGGCCGGGGGAACCGGCGCAGCGACCGGCGCGGCCGGTGTAGCGGCCGCTGCCGACGCGGCGACCGCTGGCGCAGGCGCAGCGCCGACAGCGGGCACACCGGCGGCATCCGGCGCAGCCGCGGCATCCGGCGCAGCCGTCGGGGCGGCGCCCGGCTGCGCAGCGGCCTGCGCGACCTCGGGGACGCTGGCGATCGGCATCCAGTCGCTCATCCCCTCCTTCCACACGTACGTGTCGTTGCTGAGCGAGCCGCTCGCATACGCGGCCACGAGCTCCGCCGTCGTCATGGTCCGCTCATCGCCCTCGGCGACGTTGACGGTCCACGGATCGGCCGCCGCGGCGGACGACGCGCCGGCCTCGGCCACGAGCTTCGTCTCGGCGTCCTCCGTCAGATCGCCCTGCTGCCCGGCGGTCACGTCCTGCGGCGCGCCCGGGGACGGGGCAGCCTCATTCGCGGCATGGACGACCATCGCGTGGTTGCACTTCTTGCATTTGATCTTGACCGTCTTGCCGGCGACCTTCTCGTCGGCAATGGTGTACTTGGCCTGGCAAGACTCACAGGTAATCTTCATGCGATTGGCGCCCTTCCCGTTCCGACCTGCGGGCGTGGGTAAGACGACCACACACGCGCATCCTCGTCGCGGCCTGGTCGTACCACAGAGGATAGCGGGACCGCGCAAGACCGATCAAGGCAACGGCCTTCTTTCCTGAGCGCGGCCCGCGCCGGTGGTCGTTCGCGACGCGCTCTCCGCGGCGGCGCCGCGCGATGACGCAGCGCGCGGCGAGACGCCGCGCGGCACCTCAGTTGAGTGGAACGAGCTGCGTGCCGTCTTTCCCGCAGAACATCGCCTCGCCCGGGTAGTTCTCGCCGCAGGTCGGGCAGATCTTTCCGCGCACCCTCGACGCTGGCCGCGCCGGCGCCTCGTCGCGCGCCGCGCCGCCCGCGATGCCGTCCGCGCGCGGCGCGCCGGCGGGCGCCGGCCCTGCCCGCACGCCTGCGCTGTCGGGCGCCGCGGGGGCGTCGCCCGTCGACACCGGGCCCTCCAGCTCGCCTTCTGTCCGCCGGCGCCCGCGGCGCAGCAGGATGAGCCCGGCGAAGCCGAGGCAGGCGGCGACGCCGCCGACGATGGCGACGAACAGGTGCTTGCGCTGGCGCGCCACGTCCTCCCCCGTGGTGGTGCGTCCGCCGATGGTGCCGGTCGCGATCACCGCGATCGCGGCCTGATCGCTCTCGCCGGCGGGGTTCAGCCCGCTCCGCGCGAGGAGCGCGTCGTACCGGTCGGGGCTCGTCACCTCGATCGCGACCGTCACGCCCTTGCCGGCGATGGACGCGACCAGGCCGAGCCTCCCCTCGCCCGCGTCCGCGCCGAGCGAGAGCGCGCCGGTGGCGTCGACCGTCGCGGCGGACGCGAGCGGCCCCGGCGCGATCGACCACGCGGGCCGCGTCGGGAGCGCGCACCCGTCGGCATCGAGGACGAGCGCGCGGAACTGGAACCGCTCGCCCGGACGCATGAGCTTGCGCGACGGCGTGACCTGAAGGCGCGCCGGCTCGCCGGGGGCGTCGCACGCGCGCGGGGCGGCGGGCTTGCCCTCGGCGGCGGGCTTGCCCTCGGCGGCGGGCTTGCCCTCGGCGGCGGGCGCGCTCGCGACGGGCGGCGCGCTCGCCGCCGGGGGCGCTTCGCCCTCGCGGCGGACGAGCGTGTAGGTCCGCGTCCGCGTCACGGAGGCGCTGCACGTCGTGTCCTGGATGATGAACCGGTACTGCCCGGTCTCGACCATCTGGATGCGGGTGTCGGTCGCCTGCGTGGTGGTGGTGACGACCGCCTGGCGGGGGTCGTTGGCCGCCGTCGTGCAGCGCGTCTGCCAGGACCGCGCGTTGCCGGAGGCCGAGTGCTTGCTCCGCGCGAGCCCCGGCATCTGCTCCCAGCACTCGGCGGTGCTCCACGACCGTGAGGCCCCGGAGATCGAGAGCTCCGAGCCCTGCTGCTTGATCTGCACGGCGCCGCCGGGCGCGCCCTGGGGGCGCGGCCTCGGCCCGCACGCCTCTCCCCACGCGGCGATCGACCACTGCTCCGTGAGCGCGCTCGCGGTCCAGGCCCCGCTCAGCGTCGGCAGCTCCTGGGCAGCGCTCGAGCGCGGGGCGGCAGCGAGCGCCGCGACGAGGAGCGCGAGGGGCAGGGCTTGCGAGGCGAGCGAGCGTCCCACGGCCGAACCCTAGCAGCGCGCGCGCTCGGACGGCAGGCGGCAGGCCCGTGGCGCCCGGGCCGACGCGCCGAGAGACGCGCCGAGACGTGCGGACGCGCGGATGTCGACGACGGTGTCGGCCACGCCACAGCAAAGCTGCGGCGGACGGCGGCGGGGGCAGAAGGAGCGCGCTGCGCAAGAGCACAAAAGCGCTCGCCCACCAGAAAAGAGTAGACAAGCGAAAGCCGGATTCTTTATCTTGAAAAATGGTCCTGTGCGCATTCAGCATCAACTCGAGGCCATCGACCCTGCGTACCTGATCCGATCCTGAGGAGCCCGCTGGACGAGCGCGAGCCAACGCGCGCAGCGCAAGGCCGAGAAAGGCCGAGCGATCCGCTCCGGGATCAACGCTCTTCTTGCCTGGCGCGCCCGGCAAGAAGAGCGAAGAAGAGCGAAGAAGAGCGTCAAAGGGCGACCTGGAGACGTTCCGAGCGACAGGACACCGAGCGAGATTCTCTCGTGTCTCCCGGAAATGACTAGACAGACTGAAACCGTCTTGATAGCTTGAACAATGGACCTTTGCGCATCCGCTCTCCGATCCGAGCCGATGCCCCCGCGTACCTGATCGGATCCCGATCGGCCCGCGGGGCGCGGCCCGGGCCGGAGCCCGCGAAACCAACCTCGCCTGACCGCGTGTCATGGTGCCTGTTACTCGGATGACGCTCCATCGTGGTTCGACCCCGCAAGGACCTCAAAGGAGCCAACAATGAAGCAGATCACGATCGCCTCCTCCGCCGCGCTCGCCACGCTGTTCGTCACGTCGGCGAGCCTGGCCGAAACCTCCGCGCCGCCCGCTCCCACATGCACCGTCATCATGAGGGGCGGGCTCGGTGACCTGCCGGACTCCGAGATATGGAGCCTCAACCCGAGCTACGCTGTCCCCGACTCCTACGAGGTGAACACGGGGTACTCCAGCACGGCCGGTGAGAAGCGCGCCCTGTTCGGGTTCGACCTCGGCCCGATCCCCGCCGGCTCGCTCATCGCGTCGGCCAGGTTCTACGCCAAGACCTACACCAGCACCGCCCAGGCCGTGCGCGTCCACCGGGTGCTCGCCCCGTGGGCCGAGAACGTGGTCACGTGGAACAACCTCGGCGGCATCGACCCCACCGCGTTCACGTCGTTCGTGCCCAGCGTCACGCAGTGGAGCGAGATCGACCTCACCGAGCTCGTGCAGGAGTGGGTCAGCGGGATCTCGCCCAACTACGGGATCCTCCTCGAGGAGGATCAGGGCGGGAAGACCTCGTACAAGAGCAGCGACCACCCGACGATCGACAACCACCCCTTCCTCGAGGTCTGCTTCACCGCGGCGAAGGGCTCGATCGGCGACAAGGTGTGGTTCGACGCGGACGCGGACGGCGTCGAGGGCGCCTCGGAGCCCGGCATCGCCAACGTCGTCCTCGACCTGTTCGGCGACGCGGACTGCGACGGCGCCGCCGACGGCGATCCCCTCGCGGCGACGGCGACCGACGCGGACGGCGCCTACCGCTTCGGCGAGCTCGACGCCGGCTGCTACGTCGTCAGCATCGATGACATGACGCTGCCGCTCGGGCACCTCCTGACCACCGGCGCCGAGCCGCTCGCCGTGTCTATCGGCGCGGGAGAGGACGTGACCGACGCCGACTTCGGTTACGTGACTTACTCCTCGATCGGCGATACGGTCTGGCTCGACAGCGACGCGGACGGCCTCTATGAGCCCGAGATCGGCGAGCTCGGCGTGAACGGCGTCCTCGTCGAGCTGTACCACGAGGGGGTGATGCTCGATGCCGTGACCACCGGTGACAGCCCCTATACAGGCCAGCCCGGCTTCTACCTCTTCGACAGCCTCGCTCCGGGCGACTACGAGATCGTCATCACCGCCGACAACTTCATGACGAGCGGTCCGCTCGCCGGACAGGAGCCGACGGCCGACCGCGACGGCGTGCTCGACAGCGTGACCACGGTCTCGCTCGCCCCGGCCCAGGATCTCCTCGACGCCGATTTCGGCTACCAGCTCTCCTGCGGCAACGGCGTCTGCGGCGGGGACGAGAGCTGCTCCACCTGCGCCGTCGACTGCGGCATCTGCCCGCCCGTGTGCGGCAACGGCACCTGCGAGGTGGGCGAGGACTGTGGAAGCTGCAGCGCGGACTGCGACGTCTGCCCGCCCGTGTGCGGCAACGGCACCTGCGAGGCCGGCGAGGACTGCGGCAGCTGCTCGGACGACTGCGGCGCCTGCCCGCCCGTGTGCGGCAACGGCGCCTGCGAGGCCGGCGAGGACTGCGGCAGCTGCTCGGACGACTGCGGCGCCTGCCCCGCGGTCTGCGGCAACAACGTGTGCGAGAACGGCGAGGACTGCGCCAACTGCGCCGGTGACTGCGGCGCTTGCCCCGCGGTCTGCGGCAATGACACCTGCGAGGCCGGCGAGGACTGCCTCGAGTGCCCGAGCGACTGCGGCATCTGCCCGCCCGTCTGCGGCAGCGGCGTCTGCGAGGTCGGCGAGACCTGCTCGAGCTGCGCTGCCGACTGCGGCGAATGCCCGCCGGTCTGCGGCGACGGGGTCTGCAAGGCGGGCTCCGAGGACTGCTCGAGCTGCGCCGCCGACTGCGGCGCCTGCCAGTGCGCGTCGCCCGGCACCGGCACCCCGGGCTACTGGAAGAACCACCCGAGGGCCTGGCGCGTCTCGCACCTGACCATCGGCCGCAAGACGTACACGAAGTCCCAGCTCCTCGACATCATCAGCCGTCCGACCAAGGGCGACGTCACGTACATCCTCGCGAAGCACCTCATCGTGGCCAAGCTCAACGTCGGCATCGGCAACCAGTCGAGCTGCATCGAGGACACCATTGCCCAGGCCGACGCATGGCTCCGGCAGTACCCGCTCGGCAGCAACGTGAAGGACAAGGGCAAGTACTCGCCGTGGGCGAGCGGCGAGCCGCTCGCGGAGACGCTCGACAACTACAACAACGGCCGCCTCTGCGCGCCGCACCGCGACGCCCTCAATTGCGATGACAGCAACAGCGGCGGTGACCGCGACCACAGCTGCCGCTGACCGGTCAGACCGGTAACCGGCAGAGGAGGGCGCCCCCCCTCGGGCCGGCACCCGCTCCGGGCGACCAGCGTCGGGCGCCGGCGCTGGCCTCGCCGCCCTCCCGCCTCTGTCCTTCTTCTATCCTCCCTGCATCTCCCCTCCCCCTCCGTGCCCGACAGGGCGCTCGCCTCGAGCGGGGCGCTCGCCTCGAGCGGGGCGGGGCGGTCGCCGCGCCCCGCTCCGGAGGGTGGTGCGGCCCTTTGGGGGCTCACCGGAGGGGCTGAAGTGCAGGCGAGCCACAAAAGGGGCTCGCCGGAACGCACGCCCCGCAGGTGAGCCCCCAAAGGGCCGCACCACCCTCCGGTGGCCGCCTCGGGGCGCGGGGTTGCCCGTGCCCCCCGCGCCCTCCGGCATTCTCGAGGTGCCCGCCCTCGGCCGACCGATGGCCCATCGTGTGCAAGGAGAAGGCAGAAAGAGGCCAGGGAGAGGGAGGCCGCCGCCCGTGGCGCGCGAGACCCGACCCGCGGCGCGCTGTGCGCGACAGCGACTCGCCTCCACGTTCCGGCGCGCGCACGCGCCTCCGGCGCACCGAGACGGAAGTGCCCCAGGCGGTGCGCGCGATCTGCCCCTGGCGCGGCAAAATGCCCCTGGCCTGCAGAATGCGGCGGCTGCCCGCGCGGCGGTACGCCGCGGACAGCGCCGCTCCAGGCGGGCCATGACGACGTTGAGCCCGCTCCTCCGCACGTTCCGACAGTGTGGCACGACCGCTGCAAATCCTGAGGGGCTGAGCTCCGGAGACCGCGGTGGACGGTCCGAGGACAGGGCGACGGCGGGCCGGTAGTTGTAAGGAGAAGCTGCGATGAACCTGACGGATAGCTGGGTAGGCGACAGGCCCTTGGTCCCGCCTTGCGGCTTGTTCGGCAAAGGCCAGCATATCGTCCTGGCCGAAGACGACGACGACATGCGGCTCACGCTCGCCGCGGCGCTCCGCGGCGACGGCTTCGAGGTGTTCGAGGCGCGCAACGGCCTCGAGCTGCTCGACTGCGTGGCCCCGTGGCTCGGCGGGCAGGAGCCGCCGACGCCCATCGACGCGATCGTCACCGACATCCAGATGCCGTGCTTCTCGGGGATGGAAATCCTGGAAGGCCTCGCCGAGCTCCGGCGCCGGCCGCCGGTGATCCTGATCACGGCCTATGGCGACCCGCACCTCCACGCGACCGCGCGCGGCCTCGGCGCGTCGGCGGTCTTCGAGAAGCCGTTCGAGATCGATGATCTCCGCAGCGTGCTGTTCAACCTGAAGGACGCGCCCGGCTATAACGGCGGCTTCTGAGCCGCCGCCCCGCCGCGCCTCCCGGGTGGCGCAGCACCCGGGGGCTCACCGCCCGCTCCCGGGCCGCGGGCCGCGGGCCGCTCAACCGTCCGGCCGCGGGGGCGGTGTGGCCGCCGCCCAGCGCGCGACGCAGGCCCGCTCTTCCTCGGTCATCTCGAGCATGCTCGCCACCACGTCGTCCACGCGGCGCCGGGCCTCGGCGGACAGGCCCGCGTTCGCCGGCCCGAGCTCCCGCCCGAGCGCGTCGAGCGCGCCGATCAGGCCGGCGAGCGCGGGCCGGGGCGCGGGGATCGCGCGCAGGTGCGCGATCTTCACCTGCGGCATGCCCTCGCGCGCGTCCCGGTGCCGCGTGTAATGCCACCACCGGACAGGGGAAGAGTTGAGATAGCAGAGCAGCGCGAACTCGCTCCAGGTGTCGTCGCAGAAGCCGGCCAGGATCGAGTTGCGAAAAGGGAGGCCGTCGCTCAGCGCGGCGATGGGATAGCGGGCGGTCTGGCGGATGAGCAGCCGCACCGCCCTCCACTCCTCGTCCTTGCGGAAGCGGCCCTTCACGGCCCCGCGATCGACGTAATGGCGCGGCGCGCGCGCGATGAGCTCCCCCACGTCGGTGCCCTCCCGGATGGGGCAGGTGTAGGGCGGCGCCGGGGCGTCCGCGCGCCGGATGCGCTCGGCGTCCTCGGCCGTCGTCTGGAACCCGCGCTCTCCGAACAGGGCGGCCGGGAGCGGGCGCAGCGCGCCGAGCCGCTCGAGGAGCCGCCGGGACACGACGTCGAGATCCGAGCGCGCGAGCGGCCACGGAGCGGCCGCTGGCCGGGGGAGCGCGGGCGCGACGCGGGTCGAGAGCAGGCCCATGCACGGCTGGAACACGCCCTCGAACGCGTCGCTCCCGAAGCTCGGCAGGTCGGGGTCCACGGCGCAGAGCGCGTCGTGCGCGCGCCGCGTGGGCCCGTACCCCGCGAGATCCGCGACCGACGTCGGGATGACGAGGCCGAGCCGCCCGCCCGGCCGGAGCAGCGACGCGGCCCGGTGCACGAACAGGCCGTGCAGCGAGCGGTATCCGTGGAATGCCGGGCTCCTCTCGAGGTGGAGATGGAACACCTGCGGCTCGATCGGCTGCGCCGCCCGGCCGACGTACGCGACCCACGGCGGGTTGCCGATCACGGCGTCGAAGCCCGGCTCCGGGCGCTCGAAGACGCCGGGGAACGCGAGCTCCCAGTGCAGGAAGCGCCGCTCCTCGGCGACGCGGCGCGACAGGGCCGCCCGCGGATCGTCCGGATCGCCCGCCACCGCCGCCATGTAGCCCGCGAACGTGGCCGCCGTGGGCGCGAGGCCCGCGAGCTCACCGTCCCGCGGCCAGAACCACAGCGCCATCCAGGCGTCGAGCGCCGCCTGCTCTGCGGCCTCGGCGCGCCCGGGCAGCGCTGCTGCCGCCGCCCCGACCTCCGCGGCCGGCCCCGCGGCCAGCGCCCGCGCGCGGGCCCGCCTCGGATCGAGCCGCCGCGCTCGCCTCCCCGGCTCCCCGGCCGTGGTGTCGCGGCCCGGGAACGCCGCGGCCGGGAAGCCGGAGGCCTCCGCGCGCGCAGCGCCGAGGAGGCTGTCGCCGCAGCGGAGCTTCTGATCGAGGAAGCTCGGCGGGAGGCGCTCGTCCCGCACGGCGAGCCACAGCGACATGCGGGCGAGGTCGACCGCGATCGGGTCGAGATCCACGCCGTGGAGGCAGCGCTCGGCCACGAGCGCCATCGCGCGGCGCAGCGCCGGCTCTCCGGGGGTGAGGTGCGGTGTCACGCCGGAGCGCTCCCAGGCCGCGGCGAGGTGCGCGGCGAGCTGGCGGCACGCCTCCACCAGGAACGCGCCGGATCCCATCGCGGGGTCGCACACCGCGAGCGAGAGGAGGTCGCCGGGCGAAGGCGGCCGGCCGTCGCGCTCGAGCAGCGGCGCGAGCGTGCGCTCGACGACCTGACGCGTGATCTCCCGCGGCGTGTAGTAGGACCCGGCGCGCCGCCGGAGCTGCCCGGGCTGGAGGTAGAGCGCGCCGCGCGCGATCCGGCCCGGCGCGCGCGGGGAGGCGCGGCGGGCGAGCGCCCGCGCGAGCTCGTCCACGGTCCTGGCCGCGGCGACCCGGGCGGCGAGGCGCGCGCCGAGCTTCAGGTCCGCCGCCGCGAGGAGCGACGCGAGGCGCTCCTCGCCGGCGCGCCGGAGGAGCGCCTCGAGATCGATGACCGCGTGACGCGGCAGCAGCGCCATCGACTCGCCCTCGGCGAGCTCGAGGTCGAAGGCGATCAGGCCCTCGTAGAGCGTGCCGATGTGCTCGATCTCGAGCTCGCCGTAGCGGACGGGCTCGCCGCCCTGCAGGACGAGCGCCGAGAGCACCCGGTGCAGGACGCCATCGCTGAGCCACGGCCGGCCCCGCAGCACGGCGGGCGTCTCCGGATCGAGGAGGCCGCCGCGCGCGCCCCGCGGCTCCCGGTCGAGGAGCGCGCGGGACAGCGCCTCGACGCGCGGCCATGCGCCATGGCGGCGCTCGAGGTCGGCGCCCCACCGCCGCCGCTCCGCCTCCAGGTGGTCGAACAGCCGCGCGAGCGGCGCGCCGCCGTCGGCCGCGACGGACAGGAGGCCACGCGCCTCGGCGTAGAGCAGGAGGATGAGCCGCATCAGCGCGGTCACGAGGCCGGCATGGAGGCGACGCCGCGCCGCGGCGGAGCGGAAGGCGGCGTCGCCCCCTTCCGGCTGGCCCTGCTGGAAGGCGCGGAGGAGCTCGCCCAGCGCGCCTTGCGCCTCGTGCCGGAGCCGCCTGACCACGCCGTCCGGCGGCCGCTCGGGCCCGCCGAGGGGCGCGTCCGCCGCCATCGCCCCGCCGCGCGGGCGCGGCGTCGAGGGCGCGCCGACCTGTTCGAGGTCGCAGCGCTCGACGACGCGGAGCTGGGGGCATTCCGAGGACACGCGCAGGTAGCTCTGTCATTTGAGCATGAAGGCGGGAAGGCAGGAAGAAGAACCGGATGGCCTCTCCGCCCTCCGCCGCGGCGCTCGATGACAGACCGGTCGCGGAGGGGCCTCCGCCGAGGCGGTCGACGGCAGGGGCCTCGCGGCGAGCGCGCCCGCGCGGCGGCGCGCCGCGCCGCCGAGGCAAGGAGTCCTGCCTCGCCCGGAGGTCCTTGCCCAGCACGGTTTGCCGATCTCCGCGCGTGGGCCCCGGGCGCGGGTGGTGGTCGCGCCGGGGTATGCTTTGTGCCGTATGCGTGGGAATGAAGCCTGAGCCGATCGATCGATACGCACTCGCCCGTCCACGCAATTCACATCGGGGCTCCGCGGCGCGGCGCGGCGCCTGCCTCGCGGCGATCTTGCTCGGAATCTCGGCCTGTGACGGCGCCGGCGCGGCGCACGAGCCCGGGGGGGCGCGCGCCGCGGACGAGGAGTCTGACCTCTATTCCGGCATTCCCCAGGATGGCGTCACCCTCGGTGATCCGGGCGCGCCGATCACGCTGACCGAGTTCTCCGATCTCCGCTGCTCGCATTGTCGAAATTACGCGCTCGCGGTGCTGCCCGTGATCCTGGATCGTCACGTGCGGCCAGGGCAGGTGAAGCTCGTGTTCCGGAATCTCGCGTTCCTCGGGCCGGGCTCCGTGCGGGCCGCGCGCATGGCGTCGGCGGTCGGCATGCAGGACCGGCTCTGGGACTTCGTCGACCGCCTCTTCCGGCTCCAGGCGCGGGAGCGCCCGGCGGCCATCACCGACGATCTCCTGCTGCGCGTCGCCGCCGAGCTGCCGGGCGTGGACGCGGCGCGGGCCGCGGCCGAGCGGGACAGCGGCGAGGTCGACCGGCAGCTCGAGGCCGCGCGCGCCGAGGCCCGGCGCCTCCGGATCCGCGGCGTCCCGGCGTTCTTCCTGGGCCGGGCGGGCGAGGAGCCCCGCCGGCTCCGCCTCACCTCGATGTCGCCCGAGCCGTTCTCGCGCGCCATCGAGCAGCTCCTTGCGGCGCCGCGGACCGCGCCGGCCATAGGCCGCTGAGCCGACCGGACCGGGCGCCGGCTCACCGCGCGATTCTTGGTCCCGAAAAAAGAGCGCGGCGACCGGGGCAGGCGAGGAGCGTCTATTCAAGGGGTCTACCCTCCAGCGGCCCCGCGGTCCGCGGGCGGGTAGACCCCTCTTTTTCACGCTCCTCGCCTGCCCCGGCCGCCGGCCGCGCGCTCCGTGGAGCGCGCTCGTCACAGCCTGGGGCAGGCGACGCCGATCAGAGCGGCGGGTTGGCGTTCTTCACGCACTCCACGAAGTACTCGTGGAACCAGGCACCCGCTTGCGGTGCGCGCGTGTCCGCGTCCTCCTTGCCGCAGAAGAGGTCGTAGCGCGGCTGGTCCGGCTGGCCGACACCGTCGGAGTCACCCGGCGGCTTGACCCAGTAGAAGGCGTCGAGGCGCGTCGCCCCGCCCGGGTTCGCCTTGGGCCGCTCGCCCATGCCCGCGCCGATGTTGTTGCACCAGTAGCCCCAGTCCCCCCGGATGCCGCCGACGCCGTTGCGGCTCGTGTCGATGATGAAGTGCTTGTCGCCGAGGCCCTCCGCCTCGAGCGCCCGACCCATCGCGTTGACGTAATCGAACTCGCCGTAGCAGGGGTTGTCCTGCTGGTCGTACGACTCCTCGCCCTCGGAGTAGCGGAGCAGCGTGTAGTTGGCGACGTTGGTCGCGAAGCCGCGCACGCTGGCCGGGCTGCCGGCGGCCTTGATGACCCTGGCGAAGATCTCGGCGCCCTTCTTCTGGTTGTCCTCCCAGCCGAGCCAGCCCGAGTGCGCCGCGTCGATGTACTGGTACACGTGCGGCATGTTGAGCTCCTTGAGCGCGAACGCGACGTTCGCCTCGTAGGAGTCCGCCGTCTCCTGGTCGCAGCGCTTCCCGCCCAGGTTCGTCGCGATGTTGGGGAGCGAGTCGGGCTCGATGATCAGGATGATCCGCTGGTTCGGGCGAGCGGCGAGGATCTCCTTGATCGGCAGGATGAACTCGTTCCGGTACCGCTCGGTGCCGTTCTCATTGAGGTGGAGCTCGCCGTTCGACGCCTCGGCGAAGCAGTCGCGGTTCGGCAAATCGTACACGACGACGACCGGGATGACCGGCTCGCAGAGCTGGTTCTGGAGCTCGAGCGCCTTGTCGAGGTGCCCCGGGAGACGCTCGACCGCCGCGATCCTGTCGAGCCAGAACGCGGTCGGGATCTCCTGGACCTTGCGCATCTTCGCGATCAAGGCCTCGTCCGTCACCATCGCGATCGACGACTCGACCTTTGCGACGTACTCGGGGTCGACGAAGAGCCGCCCACCCGCGAACGGATTGCCGCTCGGCGGCGTGATATCCACCCCGCCGGGGCAGGACGCGCTCCCGCCGGTCCCGGTCGTGGCGGGGCTGGCGCCGGTGCTGACCGTCGTGTCGGGGCTGGCGCCGGTGCTGACCGTCGTGTCGGTGCCGCCGCCGGGGCCGGTGGTCGCGCCGGGGCCGCCGGTCGCGCCGGGGCCGCCGGTCGCGCCGGGGCCGCCGGTCGCGCCAGGGCCGCCGGTCGCGCCAGGGCCGCCGGTCGCGCCGGCGCCGCCCGCCCCGCCAGAGCCCGCATCTCCCCCGTCGCCCCCGCAGGCCGCAAGCGCGACGGCCCCGAGGAGGACCGCAGCCGCCCTCGTCAACCCCAGTGGATGCGTATTCCTTCTCAGCATATTAAGCCTTTCTACTCACCTTCAGAACCGAACCACGCAAACACGACACAACAAAACAAGCGCGCAGACTCTAGACCAACGCTCTCGGAGGGGCAAGGACAAACGACGGCTGTGCCACCCCGCGGCAGCGTCATCGTAATCTGCTGTGCGGCCATTTTTCCACGGCGAAGAGAACGCCCGCTCTCCTCGTGGCGATGTCCTCCAAGCGCGTCCAACCGCGCAAGGGTGGCACGATTCCCGGACATCTGGAGAACACTCCGACGTCCGGAGGACGCGCTCCCGTCCGCCAACGCGATGCGCAAACGCGATGCGCAAGGCCCGAGACCGGGTCGCCGAGATCACACGGCAGACGGACAGGAGCGATTGTCTCGCTTGCTTCCGATTCTGGTGATCACGCGGCGCGCGCGCTGAGCCCCTGTCCATCGATGGCACGGTGAGGTCGCCGCCCCGGTCCACAGCCCGTCGACCGCTGCGGTGGACAGGCGCCCTCTTCAGCGGTCCGACGCGGAGCGGCTTCTGGCCGGCCGCCGCAGATCGGTTAGGCTTCCGTCCCCTCGTCCCCCCAGAGCCCGCCATGCGCTTCGCCGCCTTCTTCCTGTTCATCCTCCTCGTCCTCGCCGCCCTCGGCGTGTACGTGCACCGGCGCGCCTCCGGGCTGCTCGGCCTGGCTGTGCGCGGGCGGCGCAGGCTGGCGGTCCTGCTCGCCGCCGCGGTGGTCGCCATGGCCGTCGCGCGGCTCGGGCGCGGCGCCCTGCCCGACAGCGCGCTCCGCGGGCTCGGGATCGCGGGGGGCGCGGTGTCGCTCGGCGTCCTGATCTCGGCGGTCCTGCTCGGCGTCGTCGACCTCGGTCGGCTGCTCGCGCGGCTCGGGCGCGCCGCGCTCGGGCGCGCCGGCGAGGCCGGTCCCGTGGCGCAGGAGCCGACCGGCGCGCCGCGCGAGCAGCCGCCGCCGGCCGCGCCGCGCGAGCAGCCGCCGCCGGCGCTCCCGCGCCGCGCCTTCCTCGCGCAGGGGGCCGCCGGCTCAGCCCTCCTCATCGGGAGCAGCAGCGCTGTCTACGGGACGTTGCTCGGGCGGCACGACTACGTCATCGAGGAGGTCGTCATCCCGATTCCGGGCCTGCCCCGCGGCCTCGACGGGTTCTCTATCGTGCAGTTGTCGGACATTCATCTTGGGCTGTTCGTCGGCGAGCCCGAGATGCGCGCCGCCGAGGATCTCGTGCGCAAGGCGCGCGGGGATCTCATCGTGATGACTGGCGATCTCATCGATCACGATCCGGCGTACGCCGAGCACCTCGGGCGGCTCACGCGGCGGCTCGGGCCGCTCGCGCGGGAGGGCGTCGCGGCGGTCCCGGGCAACCATGACCATTTCGCCGGGATCCAGCGGACGCTCGACGCGCTCTCGCGCGGCGGCGCGCACGTGCTGCGCAACCGGGGGCGCGTCATCGGCGGGGCGGGCGGCGCCTTCGCGCTGCTCGGCGTGGACGACGTGTGGGCCGCGCGGATGCGGGTGCCCGGCGGCGGCCCCGATCTCGGCCGAGCGCTCGCCGACGTGCCCCGCGATCTGCCGCGCGTGCTGCTCTGTCACAACCCCGTGTTCTTTCCGGAGGCGGCCGGCGACGTGGCCCTGCAGCTCAGCGGCCACACCCACGGCGGCCAGGTCAACCTGCTCGTCCGGCCGGCGGATCTCGTGCTCCCCCACGGCTACGTGGCCGGGATCTACCGGCGCGGCGGCGCGCACCTCTACATCAACCGCGGCTTCGGCACGGCCGGGCCGCCCGCCCGCGTCGGTGCCCCCCCGGAGGTGAGCCGTATCGTGCTCGTCGCGGCCTGAGCGCGCTCCAAGGTCCGCAGTCACCCAGGCGGGCTCCCGCCCCGCGAAGATCGCCCCGGCGGGCTCCCGCCCCGCGGAGATCGTGGGTCGGCACCGGCGTCCCGCTTGACAGCCGAGGTGGGGTGAGGGTCCCTTCTCCCCCATGGCGATGCCCCACGAAGTCTATCTGACGCTCAGGCTGCTTCACCTTGTCTTCATGGCAGGGTGGCTCGCGGCCGGCCTCTCCGCCCCTTCGGACATCCGGCGGATGCTGGCTTTGGGCCGGCCTCACGTCGACGCGCTCGTCCCGCGCGCCCAGCGGTCCATCAAGATCACCCAGGGCGCGGGCTACCTCACGGTGCTGACCGGCGTCGGGCTCATCTTCGCGCAGGGCGGCTTCGCCTTCGTGGCCCCGCGCATCCACGCGGGGTTCGCGCTCGCGCTCGTGGCGCTCGCGATCGAGGCCGTCCTCGCCGAGCCCGCCTGGCGCCGGATCAAGAAGGAGATCGAGGGAGGCGGCGACCTGAAGGACGCGCTCGCGAGCGCCCGGAGGTTCTCGATGGCCTTCGGGATAGGGCACCTGCTGCGCTTCGTGATCCTCGTCCTCATGGTGTTCAGGTTCTGACGCGCGATGAGCGCGCAGGAGCCCTCGGGCGACCGCCACGGCCGGCGAGCCGCCCTCGCCCTCGCCGTCGCGCTCGCGGCGCTCGCGGAGGGGTGCGCGCGAGCGCCGCTCGCCGCCCCCGTCGGCCGCAGCGCTGCCTTCCCGGCGGCGCCCGAGCAGCGGCCGCCTACGGAGCAGCGGCCGCCTCGAGCCACCGAGCAGCGGCCGCCTGCCGAGCAGCGGCCGCGTCCAGCTACCGAGTCCCCGCCGGTCACGGAAGAGCTCGCGTTCGCCGATCTCGAGGTCCCCGGCTTCGGGCCCGCGGTCGTCGTGCTGCCGCGCGGCGGCGGGCCGCGGCCCGTGCTCGTGGCGACGCACGGCGCGGGCGATCGGCCCGAGTGGCACTGCGACGTGTGGGGCGCGATGGTGAGAGGGGCGGGCTACGTGCTCTGTCCGCGCGGCAAGGCCATCGACACCCGCGTGCCGGACGACGCTCGGATTTATTATTATCCGGACCATCACGCGCTGGGCCGCGAGGTCACCGCCGCGCTCTCGGCGCTCTCGCGGCGCTTCGGGGATCGCGTGGATCTCCGCGCTCCGGTGTATGCGGGGTACTCCCAGGGCGCGACCATGGGCGCGCTGGTCTTGCCCGGACACCCCGCCGGCTTCGCGAGGGCGGCGCTCGTCGAGGGGGGGTACGGCGGCGCCGGCGAGTGGACGCTCGGGAGCGCCCGGCGCTGGCGCGGCGCCGGGGGGGCGCGGGTGCTGCTCGCGTGCGGTCGGGCCGACTGCGCGGCGCGGGCGCATAGGACGCGGGAGACGCTCGAGCGCGGCGGCCTGACCGCGCGCGTCGTCCACGCAAAGGGCGCCGGCCACAGCTACGGCGGCGCCATGGAGCGCGCGCTCCACGAGGCCTACCCGTGGGTCATCGGGGGCGATCCCCGCTGGCTGGGCGGCTCCGAGGCCTCGGCGCGACAGGGCGCGGCGGCGCCGCAGCAGGGCGCGGCGGCGCCGTAGCAGGGCGCAGCGGGCCGCCGCAGCGCGCGGCGGCGCCTCGGCAGCGCGCCGTGGCGTCGTCGCAGCAGGCCGCGGCCGGCGGTCGCTCAGGGGGTCCCGGCGGCGATGCGGCGCGCGCGCTCGGCCAGCCCCTGCACGACCGAGTGGAAGCTCCGTAGCTGCCTCACCTTGCCCTGGCCGAAGCGGCGCTCTATCCCGCGCCGGAGCGCGGGCACCCGGGCCGTGCCGCCCGTGCAGCACACGACGTCGATGTCCCCGGCCGCGAGGCCGGCGTCCTTCACCGTCCGATCGAGCGCGCCGAGGACGGCGTCGATCTGCCGCTCGCTCGCGGCCTCGAGCTCGTCCCGCGTGATGTGCTCGCGGATGTGCATTGACGGATAATCGAAGCAGAACTCCGCGCTCGTCGCGCCGGACAGCGCGCACTTGCTGCGCTCGATCTCGTCGAACAGCCGGAAAGCGAGCGAGTCCTCCACGAGGCAGAGCAGGTTGTCCATGCGCTGCCGGTCCTCGGGCCCGAGCGACCACGCCTTCACGTCGCGGAGGAAGGCGAGGACGTCGCGGTGCTGGAGCACCGTCATGTCGGCGGGTGAACAGAGCTTCTCGACGATGGACCGCGGCATCGTCAACTGGTTCGAGCCGAGCGGGACACGGTAGGTGACCTCGGCGCCGAAATGGCGCGCGATCTTGTGGCGCATGAGGCTGCCGTCGAGCGCGTCGCCCGCGATCGAGACGCCGCCCAGCGAGAGCACGTCGGACGGCGCGAACCCCTCCCGCCGCATGCGCACGATCGTGTAATCGGAGGTGCCGCCGCCGAAATCGGCGATGAGGACGACCGCCCCGCGGTCGAGCTCCAGCCGGAAGTCGTGCGCGGCCGCGACGGGCTCGGGGCAGAAGAAGACCTCGCGGAAGCCGGCCGCGCGCGCGGCCCGCTCGAGCCGCTCCTCGGCGAGCCGGTCGTCCGCCGGGTCGATCGAGAATTTCGCGGGCCTGCCCAGGACGACCCGCCCGACGTCCGCCCCGAAATGGCGGTTCGCGCGATCGCGCATCGCCCGCAGGAAGCGCCCGATCAGCTCCTCGATCGCCACGATCCGGTGTCCGATCTGCGTCCCGGAGAAGCTCCGGTCAGGCAGGTATTTCTTGATCGAGCGGATGAATCGGCCCTGCATGCCGTTCGCGACGAAGTCGCTTATCGCCGCCGCGCCGCAGGAGAACCGCTCCTGACCAAAGAACAGGAGACTCCGGAGGACGGTCGGGTCGGCCGCCGCGTCGTCGAGCGGGACAGGCGGGCAGGTCGCCTCCGCGCTGGCCGCCGCGAGCAGCGAGTTGGAAGTACCGAAATCGACGGCGTACACCTCGGGACTGAATCGAGCGGACATGATCTCGCCTCCTCGTGGGGTGCCTGGCAGGCACGGAGATCTCGTCGATCCAAGCACCTATTTACAAGCTGTCGAATGCATGAGAAAATGACGGCGGGCTCGCGGGATGACCAGATTTTGCGGTCCCTTCCGCGCGGTGCGCCTCCCCGCCCGGCGACGCGGGGTCGTCTCAGACGCGCGTCACCCGCCGCAGGCCCACGGCGAGCGCGATGAGCGCGAGCAGGGTGGGCAGCACGACCACGCCGACGTCGAGCCAGCCGAGCCAGTCGGCGGGGGCGAGCCACCGCGCGGGGAGCGGCAGCGCGAAGACATTGTAGGCCGCGACGCCGAGCGCGAGGGCGCCGCACGACACGAACAGCCACGCCAGCGCGGTCAGGAGGCCGCGGCCGAGGCGCTGCATGGCCGGCGCGCTCCGCCACCTCCCGATGACGACGCGGATCGTCGTGATGAAGGCGAAGAGCGAGAGCGCGCCCGCGGCGCTGGACGCGATGAGGAGCTCGGTCTCGCCGAGCGGCTGCCGCTCGGTGACGCCGTGGACCCGGCGGAGGATCATCGCGACGCTGGTGAGGACGGCCGCGCCGGCGGCGAGGCTCACCGCGACGGCGAGCAGCACGGCGACGGGCCGGGCGCGCCGCGCCTTGCGGGTCACGTCCTCGGCGCCGTGGGCGTGGAGGGTCTGGGGGTTCGGGACCACGACCGTGGTGGCCGCCTCGTTCGCGGCGCTGTCGCGCATCGCCGCGATCATGCCCAGCCCGCGCGCGGGCCCGAACGGGTCCTGCACGTCGAAGTCCGCGAGCAGGCGATCGAGCTCCTGCGCGGACGGCGGCCGATCCTCGCGGGCCCGGGCCATGGCGCGCTGGACCAGCGCCTCGAGCCCCTCGGGGATGGTCTTGTCGATGTCGCGCGGGCGCCGGGGATCCTCGGTGAGCAGGCGGGTGAGCGTCCGGGCCGGCTCCTCCTCGGGGAACGGCCGCTCGCCGGTCAGCATGCGGTACAGCACGGCGCCCACCGCGTAGATGTCCGCGCGGGAGTCGACGTCGGCCGAGCCGCGCGCCTGCTCCGGCGCCATGTACTGGGGCGTTCCGACCACGGAGCCCGTGCGGGTGAGATCCGCCCCGTCGAGCACCTTGGCGACCCCGAAATCGAGGATCTTGACGTGCACGCTGCCCCCCTCGCGCCGGACGAGGAACAGGTTCGACGGCTTGAGATCGCGGTGGACGATGCCGGCCGCGTGCGCGGCGGCCAGGCCGCGGCAGACCTGGCGCGAGATCGTGATGGCGGTCGGGAGCGGGAGCTTGCCGACCTGGTCGAGGAGGCTGCCGAGGTCCTCGCCCTTGAGCAGCTCGGTCACCATGCACGGCCTGCCGTCCTTGAGCCGCACCACGTCGACGACGTCGATCACGTGCTCGTTGCCGACGCGGGCGATGGTCTGCGCCTCGCGCTCGAAGCGCGCCATCGCCTCCCGGTGGCTGGCGAAGTGCTCGTGGGGGACCTTCACGGCGAAGCGCTTGGGCAGGCGGATGTGCTCGGCCACGTAGACGCGGCCCATCCCGCCCGCCCCGATCACGCCGGTGATGCAGAAGCTCCCCGCGAGCAGCTCGCCGACCATGGGGTCGGTCGCGGTCACGCCCTGGAGCTCCAGCGCGGTGGCGTCGATCGGGCAGACGAGGAAGTCGAGCGGATACCGGACGCCGCACGCGGGGCAGCGCCGGGTGGGTCTCTCGGGGGGCGCCTGCCGCGCCTGCTCGGGCTCGACGTGCCTGGCTAGCTCGACCATCGAGCGGGGAGTCTAGACGAGAAGAGGGCCCCTGGGTGCGGCGGATCCGCCGCCGCCGGCCCACGAGACGCACGCGCGCGCGCCGCGCAGGCCGTGAACGCGGCAGGAGCCGTCACCCTCTTCGGCGAGGACGGCGACGCGGCGCGCGCCGCGCGAGCCCCCCGGGGGGACCGCGCTGGGCTGAGCGCGACGAACGGTCCACCGCGGGCTGCGGAAGAACATCGCCGTCCTACTGGAATGGTCCTTATGCGCCTCGCTCCGGAGCCGCAGCGCCTCGCGCTCGCGCGCGGGGCGCGGGGTGCGACATGGACCTCGGCGCCCTCACGGGTCGCGTGGTCTCATGCGCTCATGACATTGAAGCATGAAGGGTCTCCGCGGATCGAGAGCGATCATTGGATCCGAGCCAATCGCGCCGCGAAGGATTCGATTCTCGTCCTCCCCGCCGGCGCCTCGCCGCGGCCGGCGAGCGCCTCGCGCACGGAAGGGACCCGAGCGGGACGCCTGGCACGGAGCCCGAACGGGGCGCTCCGCCGCGCGCCCCGGCGCGCCGCGGCGCCGCGGCGCCGATGCATCGAAGTCCCACGCTCGTCGCGACATCGAGCATTGAAAGATCGAAGCCGTGCTCGTTACAAAGAATCTTCACGCACACCGGGGAGACATGGTATTATTCTTAACCAATGGCACTTCCTCCTGGATCTAGCGCCCCCGCATTCGTTCAGATGGTCTCGTGGCTGCTCCAGCCGCTCCAGAGCTTCGAGCAGTCGTACGCCCGCTTCGGAAGCATTTACACGTCCAAGAACCCGGTCGTGGGAACCCAGGTCATCGTCTGCCACCCCGAGGACGTCAAGCAGGTATTCACCGGCGATCCGGACATTTTTCATGCCGGCGAGGGCAATGCCGCCGGCGCCCCGCTCGTGGGCCCTCGCTCGCTCCTCCTGCTCGACGGGCAAGAGCACATCCGCACGCGGCGCATGATGATGCCGCCCTTCCACGGGGAGCGGATGCTCAGCTATGCGAGGACGATGCGCGACATCACCCTTCGGTCGATGGACGGGTGGCCGCGCGGCCGTTACTTCGAGCTGCACACGCACATGCAGCAGATCACGATGGACATCATCCTGCGGGCCGTTCTCGGTCTGACGGGGGGGCCCGAGTCCGCGCGGATGCGCGAGCTCATCGCGGGCCTGCTGAAGCGGGCCCACTCGCCGATCAGCATGCTCTGGATGCTGCCGGCGCTCCAGAAGGATCTCGGGCCGCTGACGCCGTGGGCGTCGTTCAAGCGGCTGCTGGCCGATACCGACGCGCATATCCTGCGGCACATCGCGCAGCGGAGGCAGAGCGTGGGCAGCGGAGAGCATGAGGACGTGCTGTCGCTGCTCATTCAGGCGGTCGACGAGAACGGACAGTCGATGTCCGACGACGAGCTGCGCGACGAGATGATGACGCTGCTCATCGCCGGGCACGAGACGTCGGCGACCGCGCTCTGCTGGGCGTTCGAGGAGATCCTGAGCCACCCCGAGGAGCGGAGCAAGCTCATCGAGGAGATCAACGACGTCACGGGGGGCCGCCCGATCGAGGTGGAGCAAGTGGGGCGGCTCGAGCGGCTGGACGCCGCGATCAAGGAGGTGCTCCGGCTGCACCCGGTGGTCTCGACGATCGGCAGGAAGCTCAAGAAGCCGGTGAAGATCGGCGGCTTTGATCTCCCCGAGGGCGTCGTGGTCATCCCGTGCGCCTACCTGACCCATCGCCTGCCGCACCTCTACCCCGAGCCCGCCCGCTTCAATCCCGAGCGATTCCTGGGCAAGAAGCCGGATCTCTACGCGTGGCTGCCGTTCGGGGGAGGGCCGCGCCGCTGCATCGGGATGGCCTTCGCGCTCTTCGAAATCAAGATCGTGCTCGCAACCGTGCTGTCGCAGCTCCCCGACCTTCGCCTCCAGCACGCGAAGCCCGCGCCGGCGTCGCTGCGCGCCTTCCTGTTCGCGCCCAAGGGCGGGACGCCGGTCATGTGGAACCAGCGGCGGGCCGTGTCCCACGCCAACTGAGGCCCCGCGCTCGTCGCGGCCGCGATCCTGCGCGTTGAGAGTTGCGCGGAGCACAAGAAAGGAATGAGCAACGTGATGAAGAGCGACGTCAATCGGTGCTGGCGCCTGGCTGCCCGCCCCGTCGGCATGATCAAGGATAGCGATTTCACGTTCCACGAGGAGCCGATCCCCGAGCTCCGGGAAGACGGCGAGGTCCTCGTGCGCACGTCGTATCTCTCGGTCGACCCCACCCAGCGAGGGTTTCTCGAGTGGCTCGTGCCGATCGGCGGTGTCGTGCAGTCCATGGGCGCGGGGCGGGTCGTGCAGTCCCGAAACCCGAATTTCGCGGTCGGCGATCTCGTCCAGGGCGCGGTCGGCTGGCAGGACTACGCGGTGTTGACAGGGGAGGGCCCGACCGCCGCGACCAAGCTGCTCCCAGGCGTGCCGCTCCCTCGAGCGCTGAGCGCGCTCGGCCTGACGGGGCTCACCGCCTACTTCGGGCTGCTCGAGGTCGGCCGGCCGCGCGACGGCGAGACGGTGGTCGTCTCGGGCGCCGCCGGCGCGACGGGCATGCTCGTCGGTCAGATCGCCAAGCTGAAGGGCTGCCGCGCCATCGGCATCGCGGGCGGACCCGAGAAATGTGCCTGGCTGACCCGTGAGCTCGGCTTCGACGCCGCGATCGATCATAAATCCGAGGACGTGGCGGAGCGGCTTCGCGCGCTGTGCCCGCAGGGGATCAACATCTACTTCGATAACGTGGGCGGCAAGATCCTCGAAGCGGCCATCGGGCAGATCGCGTCGAAGGGCAGGGTGGTGCTCTGCGGCGGCATCTCCGGGTACAACGATCTTCAAAACGTCACCGGGCCCAAGAATTACCTGAACCTCATCGTCCAGAGCGTCCGGATGGAGGGGTTCGTCGTGACCGAGTTTGCCGCCAGGTTCCCCGAGGCGCTCGCGGAGCTCGCCGGCTGGTTGAGCGCGGGCAAGATCAAGGACCAGGTGGATATCGTCGAAGGGCTCGAGAACGCGCCCGCCGCGCTCCGGCGGCTGTTCACCGGCGCCAACAAAGGCAAGCAGCTCCTCAAGGTCGCAGAGGTCTGATCTGGCGCTCGCCGCGGAGGGGGCACGCGCGTCGAGCGCGTGCCCCCTCCGGCGCGCACGGCGCAGAGCGGCGGTCTTCGGCCCAGCAGACGGGCCCAGATCGGCGTCCTCGGCGCGGCAGCCGACCCCCGGCGCGCTGAACCCCGAGGACGTCGGGGCGGCCCCGCGCCCGGCGCGGGTGACCGCCGCGCCAGGCGCTCACCGATCGATCTTCAGGGGGAGCTGCCGGAGCCCTCGGAGACCCAGGTAGGGGAGCCACTCCGACTTGCCATTGCGTGAGAAGGACGGAATCCGCCGGAGCAGCTCTTCGAACGCGATCCTGCCCTCCATGCGGGCGAGCGGCGCGCCCGAGCAGAAATGAATGCCATAGCCGAAGCCCAGGTGGCCGCGCTGCTCGCGCGTGATGTCGAACCGATCCGGGTCGGGGAACTGCGCCGGGTCCCGGTTCGCGGAGGCGAGCAGGGCGATGACGATCTGGTCCGGAGGGATCGTGACGCCGCGGATCGTCACCTCCTGCGTCGTGTAGCGGGGCATCATCTTCGACGGGCCCTCGTAGCGGAGCGACTCCTCGACGAAGCTCGGGATCAAGGCGGGGTTCGCGCGGATCTCCTGGAGGAGCTCGGGGCGATCGAGGAGCGCGTTCATGCCGTTGCCGATCATGTGGGTGGTCGTCTGGCCCCCCGCGGTCAGGAGGATCATGGCGAGCCCGTGGACCTCCTCCGAGGTCAATCTGTCGCCGTCGACCTCGGCTTGACAGAGATCGCTGATCATATCCTCCCGCGGCCTCGCCCGGCGATCGCGGATGATATCCTGGAAGAAGGCGCGGAACTCGCGGCGGCTCGCCAGGATGGCATCGACCTCCGCGTCCGTCAGGGTGCCCTGCGTCATCACCATGGAGGCATCGGACCAGCGCTTGAAATCGGCGCGGAGCGAGGGGTCCACGCCGAGCACCTCGGCGATGAGGGTGATCGGCAGGGGGACGGCCAGATCCGCCATCAGATCGAACTCATCCTTGGCGAGGATCTGATCGATGTACTCGTTCGTGATCGCGCGGATCCGATCCTCGAGCCGCGCGACGGCGCGGGGCACGAACGCCGTCATGAGCAGCTTGCGAATACGGGTGTGGGCCGGCGGATCGGCGAAGGCCATCGTCGCCTTGTTGTTGATCGGAGAGTCCTCCCGGAGCCGCTCATCGCTGCTGGACCAGTAAATGGTCATCGTTCGGCCGTTCTCGAGGAGCTCCGGGTGCTTGAAGGCATAGACGACGTCCTCATAGCGGCTCACCACCCACCACCCGTTCGGCTCGAGCTGCTTGACCGGCGCCTTCTCTCGGAGCTCCGCGAAGAGCGGGTAAGGGTCGTCGGTGTTGATAAGCGAAGAGATATCGATCGTGGCCATTATCCCTGTTCCTCCCGCGTGCGCGCGCCCGCGCGTTCAAGGCATGCGATGTCGTTCACCTCTGTCATGAGGACCGCGAGTGACGCGCTCCTCGGCTCAGCCAGCCGCGCTCTCACCGGCATACGCGCCCCTGTCGCTCACGGCGTGGGGGCTGTCGCCCGGCTGCGCGCGCACCTGCGTCTCGATGTACCTGGCCAGCAGCCGAGCGAGGGTGGCAGGCTCGTCGAAGAGGAGCGCGTGCGTGCCTTCGATGTGGCGCATCACGAAGCTCCCGGTCGTCACCCTGCGCCAGGCCTCGACGGTCGAGGCGTCCGGAACCAGTTCGTCTCTCGTGGCGGCCACGGCCAGGACAGGGACGTCCAGAGCGCGCTCGCTGCCCCACTGATAGCTGATGCCGAGCTGGGCGTCTGCACGAAATGAAGGGAGGAGGACCGCCCGGACATCGGCGTCGTTCAGGGACGCTTCCGGCCACACGCGCGCCGCCACCATGTTCTTCACGATGACGTCATCCCCGTCGTCGAAGCTGGATCGCATCATGCTCTGCTGCTCGTGACCGGGCGGCGTCATGCAGGCGACGGCGAGGCCGAGCGGCGCGGCGCAGGCGCGGCGCGTGATCGCGCCGCACAGGGCCGCGTACGCCGTCCACGTCCCGAAGCTGTAACCGAAGAACACCGTGGGGATGTCGAGGCGATCGGACAGGGCGCCGCACACCTCGTCGACGAAGGCGCGCATGTCCGTGACCGGCGTCTCCCCGAGCCGATCGGCCCGGCCCGGCGCCTGGACGGCCACGAGCTCGATGTCCTCGGGGATATGCCGGGCGAGCGGCAAGAACAGCGAGGCCGCCCCGCCGGCGCCTGGAAAGCAGATCACCCGGGCGCTCGGCGCGCGCGCCGATTTGAGCACGCGGAGCCACTCGCCGGCGACGCTCGACGGCTCGCGCCGCGCGAGGGAGCCGCCCCCGGAAGACGGCAGGAGGCTCGCGAGGTACGCGCCGAGCGCCCGCGAGGTCCGATGGGTGAAGGCCGCGGTCACCGGGAGCGAAGCGCCGATCAGGGTGGCGAGCCGGTTGCGAAGCTGCACCGCCATGAGCGAGTCCATCCCGAGCTCGAGCAGCGGCTGGTCAGGGGCCACGGCGGCCGGCCCCTGCCGCTTGAGCACCGCGGCGGCCTCGGCCCGCACGAGCTCGATCAGCGCCTCGAGGCGCTCGGGCTCGGTCATCGTTAGGAGACGATCGCGGGACGCCGAGGCGCTCACGGCCGCCCCGAAGGCCTTGCGCAGCCCCGGGCGCAGGAGCGCCCGGAGCAGGGCGGGCAGCTCGCCGCCCGCGCCGAGCGCGCGCTGCAGCTTGGCCAGATCGAAGTGCACCGGGAGCAGGGCCGCCTCGCTGCGCAGGAGCGCGGCGTCGAGGAGCTGCAGCCCCTCCGGAACCGACATCGGCACGAACCCGACACGTCGTATGCGCGCGATGTCCTCGTCACCCAGGTGCGCCGTCATCCCGACGCCCGCCTGCTTCCAGAAGCCCCAGGCGAGGCTCATCGCCGGAAGCCCCTGGCCCCGGCGATGCGCCGCCAGCGCGTCCAGGAAGGCGTTGGCCGCGGCATAGTTGCTCTGGCCTGCGGTCCCGAGCGTCCCAGACGCCGACGAGAAGAGCACGAAGGACGCGAGAGACAGCTCCTGCGTCAGCTCGTGCAGGTGGAGCGACCCGTCGAGCTTCGGCGCGAGCACCCGCGAGAGCCGCTCGGGCGTCTGGTCCACGAGCATCCCGTCGTCGAGCACCCCCGCGAGGTGCCATACCGCCGTCAGCGGGTGCTCCGGGGCGACGCCGGCCAGCACGCGGGCCACCTCGGCCCGGTCGGACACATCGCAGGCTACGATCGTCACGGTCTCGGCGCCGAGCTGCTCGAGTCTCTTCAAGAGCTCGTGAGCGCCGGGCGCCTCCAGCCCGCGGCGCGAGGTCAGCACCAGATGCCGCGCCCCGTGCTCGCGCACCAGATGCTCGGCGACCGCCTGGCCCAGCTCCCCTGTCCCACCGGTCACCAGCACCGTGCCGGCCGGGTCCAGCGGGCGGGCCGTCGCCTGCTCCTCCACCGGCTGCGCGCGCACCAGGCGCGCTGCCCGCGCAGCGCCGTCCCGCAGCGCGAGCTCCGGCTCCGCCGTGGTCGCGAGCGCTCGCGCCAGCAGCTCGCCGTCGAGCGGCCCGGGCCCGACGTCGAGCAGGCGCAGCCGGCGGTCGGGGTGCTCGTTGCGGGCCGCGCGGACGAGCCCCCACAGCGGCGCGTGGACCAGGTCGTCCACCCTGTCGTCCGCGCCGACCGCGATCGCGTTGCGGGTGACCCACACGAGCTCCACCGACTCGAGCCGGGGCTCCGACAGCCACGCTTGCAGCAGCGAGAGCGCCTGTCGCGTCGCCTCGTGCGCCGACGAGATCACGCCGTCGTTCCGCGCGCCCTCCGCGGTCGCGTCGACCACCACGCGCACGGGCGCCGCCGCGCTTTGCTCGAGGCGCGCCCGCACCTCGTCGAGATCCGCGATGGCCTCTGCGGCCAGCGTCACGTCTCCCAAGGGTGCGCTGAGCACGAGCGGGGTGGCGCCCGCCGGCGGGAGCTCCGCGAGGCTCACCGGCTGGAACTCCACGCGGTACACGTGCTGCGTCTCGGCCCGGGTGGCTGCCCGGATCTGCTCGGCGATCGCCCAGCGTAGCTGGAGCGCGCCGACGCGCACCACGGGCTCGCCCTGCGCATCGGTGGCGCGCAAGGACGCCGTGACCTGCTTCGAGTCGCCCGCCTGCTGGAGCTCCATGCGCACCCGAAGCTCGCTCGCGCCGGCAGCGCGCAGCACCACGTCCGACCAGGCGAACGGCAACACCACCCCGTCCGGCTGCGTTCCCTCGGCGAACGCCGCGACCATCGTGTGCAATGCGGCGTCCAGCAGCGCCGGATGCACGCCGTACTCGTCGGCGCCGTCCGTCGCGGCCTCGGGCAGCACCACCCGGCCATAGTAGGCGTTGCCTCGCCGCCACAGCTCGACCAGCCCGCGAAACGCCGGGCCGTAGCACAGCTCGCGCGCCTCGAGCCGCTCGTAGAACCCCGAGAGGTCCACCGCCTCGGCTCCGGGCACGGGCCACGTCCGGAGCTCGTCGAGCGCGTCGTCGTCGCTCGCTCCGTCGAATGCGCCGTCCGTCAGGGTGCCTGTTGCGTGCTGCACCCACGGGGCGTCCTCGGGCGCCTCCTCGGGCTGGCTGTACAGCCCGAAGCCGCGCCGGCCCTGCGCGTCCGGCGCCTCGACCGAGAGCTGCACCCGGCGCGCCTCGGTCTCGCTCAGCACCAGCGGCTCGGCCAGGATCAGCTCCGAGACCGCGCCGCCGCCCACCACCCGCGCCGCCGACAGCGCTAGCTCCAGCATCCCCGTGCCGGGAAAGAGCACCTTGCCGAACACGGCATGATCCCTCAGCCACGGCCGCTCGCGCAACGACAGCCGGCCTGTGAACAGGTAGCCGTCGGTGTCCGCCACCCGCGTCGCCGCGCCGAGCAGCGGGTGCTCGGCCGTCCTCAGGCCAGCCGAGCTCAGGTCCGAGCGCGCCTTGGACGCTTCGAGCCAGTAGCGCTGCCGCTGGAAAGCGTACGTCGGCAGGTCCACGTGCCTCGCGTCCTGGCCGCCGAACAGCCGCTTCCAGTCCACCTCGTACCCCTGCACGTGCAGCGCGCCCAGCGTCCCGCTGAGCTGCGACAGCCCGCCCTCGCCGCGCTGCAGGCTGCCCACCACCACGCCCTGCGCCTCGGCGCACGCCGTCGTGAGCGGCATCGCCAGGATCGGGTGCGCGCTCACCTCCACGAACACCCCGTGGCCGTCGGCCAAGAGCTCTACCAGCGCCTTGTCCAGCCGCACCGGCAGGCGCAGGTTCCGGCACCAGTACTCCCCGTCCAGCGCCTCGTCGCGCAGCAGCGCGCCCGTCACCGTCGAGTAGAACGGTATCGTCGACGGCCTCGGCTCCAACGACGCGAGCTGCGATGCGAGCTCCGGCAGCAGCTCATCCATGTGCGCGCTGTGTGAGGCGTAGTCGACGTTCACCTTCCGGCAGAACACCTCCCTCGCCTGCAAGCTCGCCACCAGCTCGTCGACCGCCTGCGCGTCGCCCGACACCACCGTCGAGCTCGCCGTGTTCACCACGGCGATCGACAGCGCCTCGCCGAACGGCTCGATGTACCCCTGCACCTCCGACACGGGCCGCTCCACCAGCACCATGCCGCCCTTGCCCGCGCACTTGCGCACCGCCTGGCTGCGCAGCGCCACCACCCGCGCCCCGTCTTGCAGCGACAGCGCGCCCGCGACCACCGCCGCCGCCACCTCGCCCTGGCTATGGCCCACCACCGCCGCGGGCTCCACGCCCAGCGAGCGCCACGCCGCCGCGAGCCCCACGCTCATCGCGAACAGCGCAGGCTGCACCACGTCCACCCGCGTGAACGGCGGAACCTCCTCGCCCTGCTCGCCGCGCAGGATCGCCACCACCGACCAGCCCGTCCACCGCTTCAGCGCCGCGTCGCACGCCTCCACCGCCTCCGCGAACGCCGCCGATTGCTCCAGCAGCGCCCGGCCCATCCCGAGCCACTGGCTGCCCTGGCCCGGGAACACGAACACCACCTTGCCCGGCGCCCGCGCCTTGCCCACCGAGACCGACGCGTGGCCGCGCCCCTCGGCCAGCGCCGAGAGCCCCTCGGCCGCCTCCTCCGCGCTGCCCGCCAGCACCGCCGCGCGCGCCTCGAAGTGCGTCCGGTGCAGCGCCGCCGCGCTCACCACGTCGGCCCAGCGATACCCGGGCCGCTCCTTCAGCCACCTCGCCCAGCGCTCGGCCTGCGCGCGCAGCGCCGCCTCGTCGCGCCCCGACAGCACGAGCGGCAAGGCCGACGAGGCGAGCAGAGGCCCTGCGTTCACCGGCGCCGGCTGCGGTTCGACCGCCGGCGCCTCCTCGAGGATGACGTGCGCGTTGGTCCCGCTGACGCCGAACGACGACACGCCCGCGCGCCGCACGCGGCCGCCGCGCGGCCACGGACGCGCCTGCTGCAGCAGCGACAGCCCGCTGCCTTCCCACCCGATGTGCGGGCTCGGCTCCTCCGCGTGCAGCGTCCTCGGCAGCTCCTCGTGCTGCATCGCCAGCACCATCTTCATCACCCCCACCGCGCCAGCAGCGGGCCCCGTGTGACCGAGGTTCGATTTCGACGATCCCAGGTACACCGGCCGCTCCGGCGCGCGCCCCGGCCCGAACACCTCCGCCAGCGCGCCCGCCTCGATCGGATCGCCCAGGCTCGTCCCCGTCCCGTGCGCCTCCACCGCGTCGATGTCCTCCGGCGACAGCCGGCACGACGACAGCGCCTGGCGGATCACCCGCTGCTGCGACGGCCCGTTCGGCGCCGTCAGCCCCTGGCTGCGGCCGTCCTGGTTCACCGCTGAGCCGCGGATGACCGCTAGCACCCGGTCGCCGTCGCGCTGCGCGTCCGACAGCCGCTTGAGCACCAGCATCGCGCACCCCTCGGCCCAGCCGGCCCCGTCCGCCCGCGCGGAGAAGCTCTTGCACCGACCGTCCCGCGCCATCCCCTTGAGCCGGCTGAACTCCACGAACAGCGCCGGGGTGCTCATGACCGTGACCCCACCGGCCAGCGCCACGTCGCACTCCCTCTGCCGCAGCCCCGTGCACGCCAGGTGCAGCGCGACCAGCGACGAGGAGCAGGCCGTGTCCACGGTCATCGCCGGGCCCTGGAGCCCGAGCACGTACGCAACCCGGCCCGAGATCACGGAGCCCAGATTTCCCGTCATCCGGTACCCGTCCATGTCCTCCAGGCCGCCACCCTGGAGAGCTCCGTAGTCCGAGCCGGCCGAGCCCAGGTACACGCCGGTGGCGCTCCCGCTCAGATCCGAGGGGCGCATCCCCGCCCGCTCCAGCGCCTCCCACGCCGCCTCCAGCACCAGCCGCTGTTGTGGGTCCATCGACTGCGCCTCACGCGGCGAGATCCCGAAGAAGCTCGCATCGAAGTGGTCGACGTCCCGTACAAAGCCCCCCTCGCGCGCGTAGCTCTTGCCCACGGCCTCCGGATCGGGATCGTAGAGCGAGAGCGAATCCCAGCGCGGTGGAAATCCCTCGATCGCGTCGCGCCCCTCCGACAGCAGCCGCCAGTACTCCTCCGGCGTCTCGATGCCGCCCGGCAGCCGACTCGACATCGAGACGATCGCGATGGGCTCGTCATCCTGCCGCCGGCGGCGCTGCCGCGCGCTCGGCGCCGCATGGAGATCGGAGAACGCCTGCTTCAAGAGCAGCTCGGCGACCGCTCGCGGCGTCGGGTAGTCGAAGGCCAGCGTCGCCGGCAGGCTGGTCTGCGCCTGAGCGCTCAGCCGATTGCGGAGCTCCACCGCCATCCGCGAGTCGAGCCCCAGGTCCTTGAACACCTGGCCCGGCGGCACCACCGCGCCGCGCGGCAGCCCGAGCACGACGACAGCCTCCGACTGCACCAGCTTGATGAGCGAATCCAGGCGCTCCGACTCGGGGAGCGCGACGAGGCGCTGGCGCAGCGCGGAGGCTCCCTGTGTCGCCGAGGAGGCGCGGCGCAGGCCCGAGCCCAGGAGCCCGCGCATCAGCGCGGGTAGCTCGGCGCCAGCGTCGACCCCACGCTTCAACCTGGCCAGGTCGAAGCGCACCGGCAACAGGCTCGCTTCCGGACGCAAGAGCGCGCCGTCCAAGAGCTGCATGCCCTCCTGTACGGGCATGGGCACGAGCCCATGGCGGCTGAACCGCGCCTGCTCCGCGAGCCCCTCTTGCGCCGCCGCGCCGCGGCCCTCGGGCGTCCAATCACCCCAGACGAGGCTCGTCGCCGAGAGCCCGCGAGCCCGCCGGTGCGCCGCGAGCGCATCCAGGAACGCGCTGGCAGCGGCGCCGCCGCTCTGGCCTGCAGCCCCGAGCGTCCCCGCTGCGGACGAGAACAGCACGAGCGCCGCGAGGTCGAGCCCCCGCGTCAGCTCGTGCAGGTGCAGCGCGCCGTCGATCTTCGGGGCCAGCACGCGCGAGAGCCGCTCGGGCGTCTGGGCGGCGAGCGCCCCGTCGTCGGCGACGCCCGCCAGGTGCAGCACCGCCGTCAGCGGGTGCTCCGCGTCGATCCCCGCCAGCAGGCTCGCCACCTCGGCCCGGCTCGATACGTCGCACGCGACGACCGCCACGGTCCTCGCCCCGAGCTCTCTGAGCCCCTGGACGAGCGCGCGGGCGGACGGCGCGTCGAGGCCACGGCGCGACGTGAGCAGCAGATGCCTGACGCCGTGCTCGCGCACCAGGTGCCGCGCCACGGCCTGCCCCAGGGCGCCCGTGGCGCCGGTCACCAGCACGGTGCCCTCCGGGGAGAGCCTGCGTGCAGGGATCACGTCGTCGTCCGGCTGCACCCGTACGAGGCGCGCAGCCCGCAGGACGCCGCCCCGCAGCACGAGCTCCGGCTCGCTCGCGGTGGCCAGCGCTCGCGTGAGGAGCTCGCCGTCCACCGCCTCGGGGCCGATGTCGATCAAGCGCAGGCGGCGGTCCGGCTGCTCGGCGCGCGCCGCGCGGACGAGCCCCCAGAGCGGCGCGTGTGCCAGGCCATCGACGCTGTCGTCGAGGTCCGTGCCGATCGCGCCACGGGTCACCCACACGAGCTCCAGGGGCGCGAAGCGGCGATCCGACAGCCATGCCTGCAGCAGCGAGAGCGCCTGTCGCGTCGCGCCGTGGGCCGATGCGGTCACGGAGGCGCCGCTCGGACCGAGAGCGGTCGCGTCGACCACCACCCGCACGGGGGCATCGGCTCCGCGATCGAGGCGCGCAAGGACCGCTTGCAGATCGGCGACGGCCTCCGCGCCCAGCGCCTCGGGCAGCGCCGCCTGTCCGTGGGACGCGCCGAGCACGACCTGAGCCCCCGGCGCCGAGGAGGACTCCACGGGCGGCACGGGCTGGAACGCCACACGGTACAGGTGCTGGGCGTCGATCTGCGTGGCCGCCCGGATCTGCTCGGCGGTCACGGGGCGAAGCTGCAGCCCGCGGACCGTCGCGACCGGCTCGCCCGAGGCGTCCGCGATGTAGAGGGAGCCCGTGATCTGCTGCGCGCCCTGTTCTTGAAGCTCACACCTCACGCGCAGCTCGCTCGCGCCGGCGGCATGCAGCGCCGCATCCGACCAGGCGAGCGGAAGCGGCACGGCCCCCGACGAGGACCCCTCCGCAATCGCAGCGACCAGCGTATGCAGCGCGGCCTCCAGCAGGGCCGGGTGCGCTCCGTAAGCCTCCGCGCCGTCCGTCACGGCCTCGGGCAGCACCACCCGGCCATAGTAGGCGGCGCCTCGCCGCCAGAGCTCGACCAACCCGCGGAATGCCGGGCCGCAATGCAACCCGCGCCGCTCCATCTGGGCGTAGAGCCCAGACAGGTCGACTGGCTCGGAATCGGATACAGGCCATGTCCGGAGCTCGTCGAGCGCGTCGTCGTCGCTCGCTCCGTCGAATGCGCCGTCCGTCAGGATGCCTGTTGCGTGCTGCACCCACGGGGCGTCCTCGGGCGCCTCCTCGGGCTGGCTGTACAGCCCGAAGCCGCGCCGGCCCTGCGCGTCCGGCGCCTCGACCGAGAGCTGCACCCGGCGCGCCTCGGTCTCGCTCAGCACCAGCGGCTCGGCCAGGATCAGCTCCGAGACCGCGCCGCCGCCCACCGCCCGCGCCGCCGTTAGCGCTAGCTCCAGCATCCCCGTGCCGGGAAAGAGCACCTTCCCGAACACGGCATGATCCCTCAGCCACGGCCGCTCGCGCAACGACAGCCGGCCTGTGAACAGGTAGCCGTCGGTGTCCGCCACCCGCGTCGCCGCGCCGAGCAGCGGGTGCTCGGCCGTCCTCAGGCCAGCCGAGCTCAGGTCCGAGCGCGCCTTGGACGCTTCGAGCCAGTAGCGCTGCCGCTGAAAAGCGTATGTCGGCAGGTCCACGTGCCTCGCGTCCTGGCCGCCGAACAGCCGCTTCCAGTCCACCTCGTACCCCTGCACGTGCAGCGCGCCCAGCGTCCCGCTGAGCTGCGACAGCCCGCCCTCGCCGCGCTGCAGGCTGCCCACCACCACGCCCTGCGCCTCGGCGCACGCCGTCGTGAGCGGCATCGCCAGGATCGGGTGCGCGCTCACCTCCACGAACACCCCGTGGCCGTCGGCCAAGAGCTCCACCAGCGCCTTGTCCAGCCGCACCGGCAGGCGCAGGTTCCGGCACCAGTACTCCCCGTCCAGCGCCTCGTCGTCGCGCAGCAGCGCGCCCGTCACCGTCGAGTAGAACGGTATCGTCGACGGCCTCGGCTCCAACGACGCGAGCTGCGATGCGAGCTCCGGCAGCAGCTCATCCATGTGCGCGCTGTGTGAGGCGTAGTCGACGTTCACCTTCCGGCAGAACACCTCCTTCGCCTGCAAGCTCGCCACCAGCTCGTCGACCGCCTGCGCGTCGCCCGACACCACCGTCGAGCTCGCCGTGTTCACCACGGCGATCGACAGCGCCTCGCCGAACGGCTCGATGTACCCCTGCACCTCCGACACGGGCCGCTCCACCAGCACCATGCCGCCCTTGCCCGTGCACTTGCGCACCGCCTGGCTGCGCAGCGCCACCACCCGCGCCCCGTCTTGCAGCGGCAGCGCGCCCGCGACCACCGCCGCCGCCACCTCGCCCTGGCTGTGGCCCACCACCGCCGCGGGCTCCACGCCCAGCGAGCGCCACGCCGCCGCGAGCCCCACGCTCATCGCGAACAGCGCAGGCTGCACCACGTCCACCCGCGTGAACGGCGGCTCCTCCTCGCCCTGCTCGCCGCGCAGGATCGCCATCACCGACCAGCCCGTCCACCGCTTCAGCGCCGCGTCACACGCCTCCACCGCCTCCGCGAACGCCGCCGATTGCTCCAGCAGCGCCCGGCCCATCCCGAGCCACTGGCTGCCCTGGCCCGGGAACACGAACACCACCTTGCCCGGCGCCCGCGCCTTGCCCACCGAGACCGACGCGTGGCCGCGCCCCTCGGCCAGCGCCGAGAGCCCCTCGGCCGCCTCCTCCGCGCTGCCCGCCAGCACCGCCGCGCGCGCCTCGAAGTGCGTCCGGTGCAGCGCCGCCGCGCTCACCACGTCGGCCCAGCGATACCCGGGCCGCTCCTTCAGCCACCTCGCCCAGCGCTCGGCCTGCGCGCGCAGCGCCGCCTCGTCGCGCCCCGACAGCACGAGCGGCAGGGCCGACGACGCGAGCAGAGGCCCCGTCTCCGCCGGCGCCGGCTTCGGCTCCACCGCCGGCGCCTCCTCGAGGATGACGTGCGCGTTGGTCCCGCTGACGCCGAACGACGACACGCCCGCGCGCCGCACGCGGCCGCCGCGCGGCCACGGACGCGCCTGCTGCAGCAGCGACAACCCGCTGCCTTCCCACACGATGTGCGGGCTCGGCTCCTCCGCGTGCAGCGTCCTCGGCAGCTCCTCGTGCTGCATCGCCAGCACCATCTTGATCACCCCCGCCACGCCCGCCGCCGCCTGCGCATGGCCGAGGTTCGACTTCGCCGATCCCAGGTACACCGGCCGCTCCGGCGCGCGCCCCGGCCCGAACACCTCCGCCAGCGCGCCCGCCTCGACCGGATCGCCCAGGTTCGTCCCCGTCCCGTGCGCCTCCACCGCGTCGATGTCCTTCGGCGTCAGCCGGCACGACGACAGCGCCTGGCGGATCACCCGCTGCTGCGACGGCCCGTTCGGCGCCGTCAGCCCCTGGCTGCGGCCGTCCTGGTTCACCGCTGAGCCGCGGATGACCGCCAGCACCCGGTCGCCGTCGCGCTGCGCGTCCGACAGCCGCTTGAGCACCAGCATCGCGCACCCCTCGGCCCAGCCGGCCCCGTCCGCCCGCGCGGAGAAGCTCTTGCACCGACCGTCCCGCGCCATCCCCTTGAGCCGGCTGAACTCCACGAACAGCGCCGGGGTGCTCATGACCGTGACCCCACCGGCCAGCGCCACGTCGCACTCCCTCTGCCGCAGCCCCGTGCACGCCAGGTGCAGCGCGACCAGCGACGAGGAGCAGGCCGTGTCCACGGTCATCGCCGGGCCTTGCAAGCCGAGCGAATACGCGACGCGACCCGAGATCACGCTGGCTGCGCTGCCCGTGCCCCGGTACCCGTCCAGCGCCTCCAGATTACCGCCCTGGAGAGCGCTGTAGTCCGAGCCCATCGAGCCCAGGTACACGCCGGTGGCGCTCTCGCTCAACGACGCTGGGCGCACGCCCGCTCGCTCCAGCGCCTCCCACGCCGTCTCCAGCACCAGCCGCTGCTGCGGGTCCATCGACTGCGCCTCACGCGGCGAGACACCGAAGAACCCGGCATCGAACAGATCGATACCCCGGAGGAATCCCCCCTCCCGCGCGTAGCTCTTGCCCGCCGCCTCCGGATCGGGATCATAGATCGATAGAGAATCCCAGCGCGGCGGGAATCCCTCGATCGCGTCACGCCCCTCCGACAACAGCCGCCAGTACTCCTCCGGCGTCTCGATGCCGCCCGGCAGCCGGCACGCCATCGAGACGATCGCAATGGGCTGGGAGCGTTCCTTCTCCAGCTCCGCCGTGCGCCGCTCGAGCACGGCGATCGCTGCCATCGCCCTCTGCAGGCGGGCATCTTCCGTCTTTTGCATGTTCACTGTTCCAGGATGGCGTCGAGCTTGCTGTCAATCTCTTGCAATGTCAGGTTCTGCGGAAGCGAGTCGCCCTCTTCGTGCACGAGGTCTCCGTTGGCGCCGTTTCCGTCGACGACGCTCGCCGGCTCGCCCTTCGTTTGGGCCAGCAGAAAGAGTCGCTGAAGCAGGCCGGCCTCGTGCATCTGGGTCGCAGAGATACGCTTGAGCACCCATTTCAACATCTGCTCGGGATCGGCCGGGGAGGCGTCTTGCGCCGAGGCGGCCGGCACGAGTCGGCTGTTGAGGAGCTTCGCGATGGCCTGCGGCGTCGGGTAGTCGAACGCCAGCGTCGCCGGCAGGGCGGTCTGCGCCTGGGCGCTGAGCCGATTGCGGAGCTCCACGGCCATGCGTGAGTCGAGCCCGAGATCCTTCAGCACCTGATCCGGCTGCACCGCCTCGCCGCGGGGCAACCCGACCACCAAGGCGATCTCGGTCCGCACCAGCTCGAGCAGCGCGTCCAGCCGCTCCGGCTCCGGCAGCGCCGAGAGCCGCTCGAGGAGCGCCGACGCTTTCTGGGTCGCCGACGACGCCTTGCGCAGGGCCGGGCGCACGAGCGCCCGGAGCAGCGCGGGCGGCTCGCCGTTCGCCTCGATGGAGCGTTGCAGCCTGGCCAGGTCGAAGCGCACCGGCACGAGGCTCGCTTCGGGGCGCGCCAGCGCCGCATCGAGCAGCGCCAGCCCCTCCTGAGCCGATATCGGCACGAACCCCGCGCGCCGCATGCGCGAGACCTCGGCCTCGCCGAGGTGCGCTGTCATGCCCACGCCCGCCTGCGTCCAGAGACCCCAGGCGAGGCTCATCGCCGGAAGCCCCTGGCCACGGCGATGCGCCGCCAGCGCGTCCAGGAAGGCGTTGGCCGCGGCATAGTTGCTCTGGCCTGCGGTCCCGAGCGTCCCAGACGCCGACGAGAAGAGCACGAAGGACGCGAGTGACAGCTCCCGCGTCAGCTCGTGCAGGTGGAGCGACCCGTCGAGCTTCGGCGCGAGCACCCGCGAGAGCCGCTCGGGCGTCTGGGCCGCGAGCACACCGTCGTCGAGCACACCCGCGAGGTGCCATACCGCCGTCAGCGGGTGCTCCGGGGCGATGCCGGCCAGCACGCGCGCCACCTCCGCCCGGTCGGACACATCGCAGGCGGCGATCGTCACGGTCTCGGCGCCGAGCTGCTCGAGCGACGCCAGCAGCTCCCGCGCGCCGGGCGCCTCCAGCCCGCGGCGCGAGGTCAGCACCAGATGCCGCGCCCCGTGCTCGCGCACCAGATGCTCGGCGACCGCCTGGCCCAGCTCCCCCGTCCCACCGGTCACCAGCACCGTGCCGCTCGGGTCCAGCGGGCGGGCCGTCGCCTGCTCCTCCACCGGCTGCACGCGCACCAGGCGCGCTGCCCGCGCAGCGCCGTCCCGCAGCGCGAGCTCCGGCTCCGCCATGGTCGCGAGCGCTCGCGCCAGCAGCTCGCCGTCGAGCGGCCCGGGCCCGACGTCGAGCAGGCGCAGCCGGCGGTCGGGGTGCTCGTTGCGGGCCGCGCGGACGAGCCCCCACAGCGGCGCGTGGACCAGGTCGTCGACCCTGTCGTCCGCGCCGGCCGCGATCGCGTTGCGGGTGACCCACACGAGCTCCACCGACTCGAGCCGTCGCTCCGACAGCCACGCTTGCAGCAGCGAGAGCGCCTGTCGCGTCGCCTCGCGCGCCGACGAGATCACACCGTCGTTCCGCGCGCCCTCCGCGGTCGCGTCGACCACCACCCGCTCCAGCGCCGAGGTGCCCTGCTCGAGCTTGGCGAGCACGCCTTCAAGCGTCACGGCCGCCTCGGCCCCCAGCGCGTCGGCCAAGGGCGACGGGCCGTCCGCCAGGCGGAGCACGACCTGGGCGCCGCTCGCCAGCGCTTCGGTGAAGCTCACGGGCTGGAACTCCACCCGGTACAGGTGCTGTCCGCCGGCCCGTGTCGCCGCCCGCAACTGCTCGGCGTTGGCGCGGCGCACCTGCAGTCCACCGACACGCACCACGGGCTCGCCGGCCGCGTCGGCCACGAACAGCCCGCCTGTGAGCTGCTGCGCGCCTTGCTCTTGCAGCTCGAACCTGACCCGAAGCTCGCTCGCCCCGGTGGCGTGCAGCTCCACGTCCGACCAGGCGAACGGCAACGACACCTCATCGGCTCCCGAGCCGCCAGCCAATGCGGCGACCATCGTGTGCAGCACCGCATCGAGCAAAGCCGGGTGGATGCCGAATGCCTCTGCGCCGTCCGTCGCGGCCTCGGGCAGCATCACCCGGCCATAGTAAGCAGCGCCTCGCCGCCACAGCTCGATCAGCCCGCGGAACGCCGGGCCATACTGTAACCCGCGCGCCTCGAGCCGCTCGTAGAACCCCGAGAGGTCCACCGCCTCGGCTCCGGGCACGGGCCACGTCCGGAGCTCGTCGAGCGCGTCGTCGTCGCTCGCTCCGTCGAATGCGCCGTCCGTCAGGGTGCCTGTTGCGTGCTGCACCCACGGGGCGTCCTCGGGCGCCTCCTCGGGCTGGCTGTACAGCCCGAAGCCGCGCCGGCCCTGCGCGTCCGGCGCCTCGACCGAGAGCTGCACCCGGCGCGCCTCGGTCTCGCTCAACACCAGCGGCTCGGCCAGGATCAGCTCCGAGACCGCGCCGCCGCCCACCGCCCGCGCCGCCGTCAGCGCTAGCTCCAGCATCCCCGTGCCGGGAAAGAGCACCTTCCCGAACACGGCATGATCCCTCAGCCACGGCCGCTCGCGCAACGACAGCCGGCCTGTGAACAGGTAGCCGTCGGTGTCCGCCACCCGCGTCGCCGCGCCGAGCAGCGGGTGCTCGGCCGTCCTCAGGCCAGCCGAGCTCAGGTCCGAGCGCGCCTTGGACGCTTCGAGCCAGTAGCGCTGCCGCTGGAAAGCGTATGTCGGCAGGTCCACGTGCCTCGCGTCCTGGCCGCCGAACAGCCGCTTCCAGTCCACCTCGTACCCCTGCACGTGCAGCGCGCCCAGCGTCCCGCTGAGCTGCGACAGCCCGCCCTCGCCGCGCTGCAGGCTGCCCACCACCACGCCCTGCGCCTCGGCGCACGCCGTCGTGAGCGGCATCGCCAGGATCGGGTGCGCGCTCACCTCCACGAACACCCCGTGGCCGTCGGCCAAGAGCTCCACCAGCGCCTTGTCCAGCCGCACCGGCAGGCGCAGGTTCCGGCACCAGTACTCCCCGTCCAGCGCCTCGTCGTCGCGCAGCAGCGCGCCCGTCACCGTCGAGTAGAACGGTATCGTCGACGGCCTCGGCTCCAACGACGCGAGCTGCGATGCGAGCTCCGGCAGCAGCTCATCCATGTGCGCGCTGTGTGAGGCGTAGTCGACGTTCACCTTCCGGCAGAACACCTCCCTCGCCTGCAAGCTCGCCACCAGCTCGTCGACCGCCCGCGCGTCGCCCGACACCACCGTCGAGCTCGCCGTGTTCACCGCGGCGATCGACAGCGCCTCGCCGAACCGCTCGATGTACCCCTGCACCTCCGACACGGGCCGCTCCACCAGCACCATGCCGCCCTTGCCCGCGCACTTGCGCACCGCCTGGCTGCGCAGCGCCACCACCCGCGCCCCGTCTTGCAGCGGCAGCGCGCCCGCGATCACCGCCGCCGCCACCTCGCCCTGGCTGTGCCCCACCACCGCCGCGGGCTCCACGCCCAGCGACCGCCACGCCGCCGCGAGCCCCACGCTCATCGCGAACAGCGCAGGCTGCACCACGTCCACCCGCGTGAACGGCGGAAGCTCCTCGCCCTGCTCGCCGCGCAGGATCGCCGCCACCGACCAGCCCGTCCACCGCTTCAGCGCCGCGTCACACGCCTCCACCGCCTCCGCGAACGCCGCCGATTGCTCCAGCAGCGCCCGGCCCATCCCGAGCCACTGGCTGCCCTGGCCCGGGAACACGAACACCACCTTGCCCGGCACCCGCGCCTTGCCCACCGAGACCGACGCGTGGCCGCGCCCCTCGGCCAGCGCCGAGAGCCCCTCGGCCGCCTCCTCCGCGCTGCCCGCCAGCACCGCCGCGCGCGCCTCGAAGTGCGTCCGGTGCAGCGCCGCCGCGCTCACCACGTCGGCCCAGCGATACCCGGGCCGCTCCTTCAGCCACCTCGCCCAGCGCTCGGCCTGCGCGCGCAGCGCCGCCTCGTCGCGCCCCGACAGCACGAGCGGCAAGGCCGACGAGGCGAGCAGAGGCCCTGTCTCCGCCGGCGCCGGCTTCGGTTCGGCCGCCGGCGCCTCCTCGAGGATGACGTGCGCGTTGGTCCCGCTGATGCCGAACGACGACACGCCCGCGCGCCGCACACGGCCGCCGCGCGGCCACGGATGCGCCTGCTGCAGCAGCGACAGCCCGCTGCCTTCCCACGCGACGTGCGGGCTCGGCTCCTCCGCGTGCAGCGTCTTCGGCAGCTCCTCGTGCTGCATCGCCAGCACCATCTTCATCACCCCCGCCACGCCAGCCGCCGCCTGCGCATGGCCGAGGTTGGACTTCGCCGATCCCAGGTACACCGGCCGCTCCGGCGCGCGCCCCGGCCCGAACACCTCCGCCAGCGCGCCCGCCTCGATCGGATCGCCCAGGCTCGTCCCCGTCCCGTGCGCCTCCACCGCGTCGATGTCCTCCGGCGTCAGCCGGCACGACGACAGCGCCTGACGGATCACCCGCTGCTGCGACGGCCCGTTCGGCGCCGTCAGCCCCTGGCTGCGGCCGTCCTGGTTCACCGCAGAGCCCCGGACCACCGCCAGCACCCGGTCGCCGTCGCGTTGCGCGTCCGACAGCCGCTTGAGCACCAGCATCGCGCACCCCTCGGACCAGATGGCCCCGTCGGCCCGCGCAGAAAAGCTCTTGCACCGCCCGTCGCGCGGCAGGCCTTTCAGGCGGCTGAACTCCACATAGCTCGCAGGGGTGGTCATGACCGTGACCCCGCCGGTCAGGGCCAGATCGCACTCGCCCTGACGCAGGGCCGCGCAGGCCAGGTGCAGCGTCACCAGCGACGAGGAGCAGGCCGTGTCCACGGTCATCGCCGGGCCCTGCAAGCCGAGCGCGTACGCGATGCGGCCCGAGATCACGCTGGCTGCGCTGCCCGTGCCGCGATACCCGTTGAGCGACTCCAGGTCGCCGCCGTGCATCGCGCCGTAATCTGAGCCCATCCAGCCCAGGTACACGCCGGTGGCGCTCTCGCTCAGCGACGCGGGGCGCACCCCTGCCCGCTCCAGCGCTTCCCACGCCGTCTCCAGCACCAGCCGCTGCTGCGGGTCCATCGACTCCGCCTCGCGCGGCGAGATGCCGAAGAACGCCGCGTCAAAAAGGTCGATATCTCGCAAAAAGCCGCCTTCGCGCACATAGCTCTTGCCCACGGCCTCCGGATCAGGGTCATAGACCGAGAACGCATCCCACCGAGACGGGAACACCTCGATCGCGTCGCGCCCCTCCGACAGCAGCCGCCAGTAGTCCTCCGGACTCGCGATGCCGCCCGGCAGCCGACACGCCATCGATACGATGGCGATGAGCTCATCATCCTGCTTCCCGGATTGCGACCGCGGGCGCAGCGCTGCGTCGTGGAGCTCCGAGAAGGCCTGCTTCAGGAGCAGCTCCGCGATCGCGCGCGGCGTCGGGTAGTCGAAGGCCAGCGTGGCAGGCAGGGTCGTCTGGGACCGAGCGCTCAGGCGATTGCGCAGCTCCACTGCCAGCAGCGAATCGAGCCCCAGCTCCTTCAGCACCTGCTCGGGTTTCACCGCCTCGCCGCGGTCGAGGCCCAGGACGGCGGCGATCTCGGAGCGGACGAGGTCGAGGAGGAAGTCGAGGCGCTTGGCGTCGTGCAGCGCGGAGAGGCGCTCTCGGAGGGCAGAGGCCTTGTGCGCGGCGGAGGAGGCCTTTCGCAGGCCCGGACGGACCAGAGCGCGAAGCAGGGCCGGCAGCTCGGCCGAGTCGTCGGCGGAGCGCTGGAGTCGCGCGAGGTCGAAGTGGACCGGGACGAGCACCGGCTCGGGGCGCAGCAGCGCGGCGTCGAGCAGCCGGAGGCCCTGCTGCTCGGACATGGGGATGAAGCCGGCGCGCCGGAGGCGAGACAGCTCCGCGCCGCCCAGGTGCGCGGTCATCCCCACGCCCGCCTGCGCCCAGAGGCCCCAGGCGAGGCTCATCGCCGGCAGCCCCCGATGGCGGCGATGGGCGGCGAGGGCGTCAAGGAAGGTGTTGGCCGCGGCGTAGTTGCTTTGCCCCGCTGCCCCGAGCGTCCCGGCCATCGACGAGAACAGCACGAAGGCGGCGAGAGGCAGGCGCTGCGTCAGCTCGTGCAGGTGGAGCGCCCCATCGACCTTGGGCGCCAGCACCCGCGAGAGCCGCTCGGGCGTCTGGGCCGCCAGCACCCCGTCATCGAGCACGCCGGCGAGGTGGAAGACGGCCGTCAGCGGGCGGTCGGGGGCGATGGCCGCCAGCGCGTTCGCCAGCTCGGTCCGGTCGGAGGTGTCGCACGCCGCCACCGTCACGCTCTCTGCGCCGAGCGCCGCGAGGGCCTTGACCAGCTCGGGAGCGCCCGCGGCGGCCAGGCCGCGGCGCGAGGTGAGCAGCAGGTGCCGCACCCCGTGCTCGCGCACCAGATGGGCTGCGAGCGCCTGTCCGAGCTCGCCTGTCCCTCCGGTCACCAGCACGGTGCCTTCGGGGTCGAGGGCGCGGGCGGGCGCGGACGCCTCGTCCGCCGGGGGCGCCTGCGCCAGGCGCGCAGCGCGCGCGGCGCCGCCCCGGAGCGAGAGCTCCGGCTCGGTCGTCGTGGCCAGCGCCCGGCGCACGAGCTGCGCGTCGAGCCCATCGACGTCGAGCAAGCGCAGGCGCCGCTCGGGGTGCTCGCTGCGCGCGGAGCGGACGAGCCCCCAGAGCGGGGCGTGCGCGAGCGCCTGGACGCTGTCGCCGGCATCGACGCCGATCGCGTCGCGCGTCACCCACACGAGCTCGATGGGCTCGAACCGGCTCTCCGACATCCAGGCTTGCAGCAACCGAAGCGCCCGCGCCGTCGCCTCGTGGACCGACGCCGCGAGGCCTTGCTGGCTCGGGCCCGCAGACGTCGCGTCGACGATCACCCGCACAGGGGTCTGTCCGCGCTCGATGCGCGCGAGCACGTCGTCGAGCTCCGATATCGCCTCGAGGCCCAGCGCTTCCGCCAGCGGCGCCTGCCCCTGCAAGGCGCCGAGCACGACCTGGGCGGCCCCTGTCGAGGAGACCTCGGCGAGGGCGACGGGCTGGAAGTCCACCCGGTACAGGTGCCGGGCACCGACGCGGGTGGCGGCCCGCACCTGCTCTGCGGTGGCGCGGCGCACCTGCAATGCCGCCACGCTCGCGACCGGCTCGCCCGCCGCATCGGTGATGGCCAGTGCGCCGGTGACCTGCTGGGCCCCTTGCTCTCGCAGCTCGAACCTGACCCGGAGCTCGCTCGCCCCGCTGGCGTGCAACATCACGTCCGACCAGGCGAAGGGCAACGACACGTCATCGCCTGCCCCATCGAAGGCTGCGACCATCGTGTGCAGCGCAGCATCCAGCAGGGCAGGATGGATGTTGTACGCCTCGGCGTCGCCCGCAACGGCCTCGGGCAGCACGACGCGGCCGTAGAAGGTGCCGTCTCGGCGCGACAGCTCCACCAGGCCCTGGAAGGCCGGGCCGTACTGCAGGCCGCGGTCGTGCAGGCGCTCGTAGAAGCCGGTGAGGTCCACCGCCTCGGCGCCCGGCACCGGCCATGTCCGCAGCTCATCGAGCGCGGCACGCTCGACCGGCGCCTCGTCGGTCAGCACGCCTGTCGCGTGCTGGACCCACGAGGCCTCGTGCGCGGCGTCCTCGGGCTGGCTGTAGAGCCCGAAGCCGCGGCGACCTTGCGCGCCAGGCGCCTCGACCGAGAGCTGGACCCGGCGCGCCTCGGCCTCGCTCAGCACCAGCGGCTCTGCCAGCACGAGCTCCGAGACGGCGCGGTTGCCCGTGGCGCGCGCGGCGGCGAGGGCGAGCTCGAGCATGCCCGTGCCTGGGAACAGCACATTGCCGTAGACCGCGTGATCCCGCAGCCACGGCTGCTCGCCGAGCGACAGCCGGCTCGTGAACAGGGCTCCGTCGCTGTCCGCCAGCCGCGTCGCCGCGCCCAGCAGCGGGTGCTCCGCAGGCCGCAGCCCCGCAGCGCTCACGTCGGCGCCGACCTTGGGCGCGTCGAGCCAGTAGCGCTGCCCCTGGAAGGCGTACGTCGGCAGGTCCACGTGCCGCGCGGGGTACCCCGCCAGCACCTGTTTCCAGTCGAGCTCGTGGCCGTGCACGTGAAGCTGGCCCAGCGCCGTCACCAGCGAGCGCGCTTCCTCCTGGTCCTTGCGCAGGCTCGCCACGAACACGCCCTCTGTCCCCTCGGCCAGGCACGCGGCCCCCATCGCCGCCAGCACCCCGTCGGGCCCGCACTCCAGGTAGCTGCCCACGCCATGCTCCTGCAGCGACCTCATCGCATCGGCGAAGCGCACCGCCTTCCGGACCTGCCGCACCCAGTACGCGGGGGTCCTCAGCGTGGCCTCGTCGGCCGGCGCGCCGTCGACGTGGCTGACGAGCGGGATCCGCGGCGCCAGGAACTCGCAGCGCTCCGCCTCCTCCTCGAACGCCGCGAGCATGCTGTCCATGTGCGCGCTGTGGAACGCGTGCGAGACGCGCAGCCGCCGCGTCCGCCGGCCCAGCACCTCGAAGCGCGCCGAGAGCGCCTGCACAGCCTCCGCGTCGCCGCTGATCACCGTCTGGCGCGGGCCGTTGATGGCCGCGATGTCCACGCGCCCCGCGAACTCCGCCAGCGCCGGCGCCACCTCCGCCTCCGACGCCTCGAGCGACACCATCACCCCGCCCGGCTCGCACGCCTGCATCAGCCGCCCGCGGGCGCAGACGAGCCGCGCCGCGTCGCTCAGGCTCAGCATGCCCGACACATGCGCCGCGCTCAGCTCCCCGATCGAGTGGCCCGCCAGCACGGAAGCCTGCACGCCCCAGGCCTGCCACTGCCGGAAGAGCGCCACCTCCAGCGCGAACAGCGCAGGCTGGGTCCACGACGTCTGCTCCAGCAGCGCTCCGAGCTCGCTGTCCGCCTCCGCGAACATCACCGTCCGCAGCGGCTGGTCCAGGTGCGCGTCCAGCGCCTCGCACACCGCATCGAGCGCCTGGCGGAAGACCGGGTAGGCCTCGTAAAGGCCTTTGCCCATCCCCGGCCGCTGGCTGCCCTGGCCGGTGAACAGCACCGCGAGCTTGCCGTCACGGGCCGCCGCTGCCAGCACCACCGCCTTGTGCGCTCGCCCCTCGGCCAGCGCCGAGAGCCCCTCGGCCGCCTCCTCCGCGCTGCCCGCCGCCACCGCCGCGCGCGCCTCGAAGTGCACACGCGTCAGCGCCGCTGCACTCACCACATCCGCCCAGCCGTGCTCCGAAGGCGCCGCCAGCCACCTCGCCCAGCGCTCGGCCTGCGCGCGCAGCGCCGCCTCGTCTCGCCCTGACAGCACGAGCGGCAGCACGGGCGCCCACGAGGTCACCTCAACCACCGTCCGCGGCGGCTTGGCAGGCGGCGCCTCCTCGAGGATGACATGCGCGTTGGTCCCGCTGATGCCGAACGACGACACGCCCGCTCGACGCGGCTGGCCATCCTGACGTCGGGGCCATGGCGTCAATCGATCCACCACCTGCACGGGCAGGCTCTCCCAGGGGATCTTCGTGTTGCGCGGCGCGCTGTGCAGCGTCGCCGGCAGCGCCTCGTGGCGGAACGCCGCCAGCACCTTGCACAGGCCGGCCAGCCCCGACGCCGACTCCAGGTGACCGATGTTGCTCTTGATCGCCCCGAGCAGCAGCGGCCGCTTCGCGTCGCGCCCCTGGCCGTACACCGCGCCGAGCGCCTGGACCTCGATCGGGTCGCCCAGCGAGGTCCCGGTCCCATGGCACTCGACCACATCGATGTCCGCCGGCCGCAGGCCCGCGTGCCGCAGCGCCGCCCGCAGCACCTTCTGCTGCGCGGTGCCGTTGGGCGCGGTGATGCCGCTGCTGGCCCCGTCCTGGTTGACCGCCGTACCGCGCACCAGCCCCAGCACCCGCTTGCCTTGCGCCTGCGCGTCGGACAGCCGCATCAGCACCACCACCGCCACGCCCTCGCCCCGGCCATAGCCGTCGGCTGCCTCGGAGAACGTCTTGCAACGACCGTCGGCCGATACCGCGCGCGTGCGCGACAGCAGCACGAACCCCGACGGGTCGGCGATCACCTGGACTCCCGCGGCCAGCGCCATGGCGCAATCGCCTCGGCGCAGCGCTTCGCACGCCAGGTGCAGCGCGACCAGCGACGAGCTGCACGCCGTGTCCACCGACACCGCGGGGCCCTGCAGCCCCAGGTGGTACGCCACCCGTCCGGCGGAGAAGCTCAGCGCCGTCCCCGTCAGCGCGTACGCGTCCTCCTTCGCGCTCGCTCCGCGGTAATGGGCGTACTCGCTCGGCGCGACGCCCACGAACACGCCCGTGTCCGAGCCTCTCAGCTGGTCGGCGCGCACGCCCGCGTCCTCCAGCGCGTTCCACGCCGTCTCCAGCAGCAATCGCTGCTGGGGGTCCATCGGCTCCGCCTCGCGCGGGCTGATCCCGAAGAACGACGCGTCGAACGAGGCCACGTCCTCCATCAGCGACGCGTGTCGCACGTACGTCTTGCCCTTGGCGTCCGGATCGGCGTCGTACAGCGCCTGGACGTCGAAGCGCTCCGGCGGGATCAGGCGCAGCGTGTCGCGCTCTTCGGCCAGCAGCGACCACAGGCCGTCCAGGTCCCGGGCGCCGCCCGGCATGCGCAGCCCCACGCCCACGATCGCCATCGGCTCGCTCGCGTCGATACCTGCGCGGACCTCGCTCTCACCGACCTCGCTCTCCCGGGCCTGCGGCCGCCCCGGGGTCAGCTGCTCCAGCAGCCACCGCGCCGCCGCGTCCAGCGTCGGATGGTCGAACACCAGCGTGCTGGGGATGGCCAGCCCGCTGCGCTCCCGCAGCCGCCTGGTCAGCTCCACGGCCATGAGCGAATCCAGCCCCAGATCCAGCAAGCCCCGGTGCGGATCGAGCGTACCTGGGTCATTCACACGCAGCACCGCGGCCGTCTCCGCCGCGATGAGGTCGCGCACGTGTCGGTACCGCTGCGCCTCCGGCAAGCTGCGCAGCTGCTGCTGCAGCGAGCTATCCCCGGCCACCTGCGTCCGGCGGCTGCTCTCCAGCTGCTGAACGACCTGCTCGATGCCCTCGAGCAGCGGCCGCCGCCGCGCCGCGCAGAACGTCGCCACGAACCGCGACCAGTCCACGTCCGCCACGCCGACCGACGTGCTGCCCGCGCGCAGCACCAGCTCCAGGCACGCAAGCGCCTTGTCGGGCGCCATCGACGCAAGGCCCCGCAGCCTCAGGTGCTCCTCGGCCTCGCCGTTGACCATCCCTCCTTCCGCCCACGGCCCCCAGTGCAGCACCGTCGCCGCGAGCCCCTTTTGCCGGCGATGCCGCGCCAGCGCATCGAGCGCCGCATTGGCCGCGCTGTAGGCCCCCTGCGCCCCGGAGCCCCACAGCCCCGCGATGCTGCCGTACATCACGAACGCGTCCAGCTCCCGCCCTTCGAGCAGCTCGTGCAGGTGCCACGCCCCGCCGACCTTCGCGCCCAGCTCGTCGGCCACCTGCTCCGCGGCCAGCTCCGCCAGCGGCGTGCGCCGAACCACTCCGGCCAGGTGCGCCACCGCGCGCAGCGGCGCCTCGTCCTGCTCCACCATCGCCAGCAGCGCTTCGACCTGCTCGCGCTCCGACACGTCGCACGCCGCCAGCGTCACCCGCACGCCACGACCGACCAGCTCCTCGCGCAGCTCGGCCGCGCCGGGGGCGTCAGCGCCACGCCGCGAGGTCAGCACGAGGTGCTCGGCTCCACGCTCCGCCAGCCAGCGGGCCAGGTGCGCCCCCAGCCCCCCCACGCCGCCGGTGACCAGCACCGTCCCTCTCACCTTCCAGCTCGCCTTGCGGGCCTGCGGCCGCACCCGCACCAGGCGCCTCACGAACCGGCCGCCGCGCCGGATCGCCACCTGGTCCTCCTCGTCCTGGCTCGCCAGCGTCGCCCGCAACTGCTGCGCTGCACCCACGTCCAGCTCGGCTGGCACGTCCACGAGCCCACCCCACCGACCCGCGTGCTCCAGCGCCACCACGCGCCCCAGCCCCCACACCAGCGCCTGCGACGGGTGCGTCAGCTCGTCCGCATCATCCACCGCCACCGCACCCTGGGTCAGCAGCCACAGCGGCGCCCCGATCCCCGCGTCGCCCAGCGCCTGCGCCAGCGTCAGCGATTGATGCAGCCCGCGCTCCCGCTGCGGACGCTCCGGCGCGCTCTCCTCGTCCAGGGCCGTCAGCGACACCACCCCGCTCACCGGCTCCTGCGCCTTCAGCGCGGCCGCGAGCTGCGCTCGGTCCTGACTCGGCTCCAGCCGGACCACCTCCGCACCTGCCCCGCCCAGCACCTCGGTGACCTGCTTCGCCAGCCCTTCGCCCGCTGCCCCTGCCACCAGCAGCCATCTCCCGCTCAGCCCCACGCCGCCGCTCGCGGCCGTGGCTTCGCGTCTCCACGCTTCCTCATACAGCCAGCTTCCGACCGCGGCCTCGGCCTCGTTGCGATGGCGCCACGCCGCAAGGTACGGCAGCAGCGGACTGACGTTGCCGCGCACCTCGTCCGGCAGCGCGAGCAGCTCGGCGACGCCTTCGCCCTTGCCCTCCTCCACGGCTTCCCACAGCGCCCGCTCCGACTCCGACGCTCCCCCGGCGCCCACCGGCGGCTTGGGCGCATCCAGCCAGTAGCGCTGCCGCTGGAAGGCGTACGTCGGCAGGTCCACGCGCCGCGCGGGGTACCCCGCCAGCACCTGCTTCCAGTCGAGCGCGTGGCCGTGCACGTGGAGCTGGCCCAGCGCCGTCACCAGCGAGCGCGCTTCCTCCTGGTCCTTGCGCAGGCTCGCCACGAACACGCCCTCGGCCCCCTCGGCCAGGCACGCGGCCCCCATCGCCGCCAGCACCCCGTCGGGCCCGCACTCCAGGTAGCTGCCCACGCCCTGCTCCTGCAGCGACCTCATCGCATCGGCGAAGCGCACCGCCTTCCGGACCTGCCGCACCCAGTACGCGGGGGTCCTCAGCGCGGCCTCGTCGGCCGCCGCGCCGTCGACGTGGCTGACGAGCGGGATCCGCGGCGCCAGGAACTCGCAGCGCTCCGCCTCCTCCTCGAACGCCGCGAGCATGCTGTCCATGTGCGCGCTGTGGAACGCGTGCGAGACGCGCAGCCGCCGCGTCCGCCGGCCCAGCACCTCGAAGCGCGCCGAGAGCGCCTGCACAGCCTCCGCGTCGCCGCTGATCACCGTCTGGCGCGGGCCGTTGAGCGCCGCGATGTCCACCCGGCCCGCAAACTCCGCCAGCGCCGGCGCCACCTCCGCCTCCGACGCCTCGATCGACACCATCGCCCCGCCCGGCTCGCACGCCTGCATCAGCCGACCGCGGGCGCAGACGAGCCGCGCCGCGTCGCTCAGGCTCAGCATGCCCGACACGTGCGCCGCGCTCAGCTCCCCGATCGAGTGGCCCGCCAGCACCGAAGCCTGCACACCCCAGGCCTGCCACTGCCGGAAGAGCGCCACCTCCAGCGCGAACAGCGCAGGCTGGGTCCACGACGTCTGCTCCAGCAGCGCCCCGAGCTCGCTGCCCGCCTCCGCGAACATCACCGCCCGCAGCGGCTGGTCCAGGTGCGCGTCCAGCGCCTCGCACACCGCATCGAGCGCCTGGCGGAAGACCGGGTAGGCCTCGTAAAGGCCTTTGCCCATCCCCGGCCGCTGGCTGCCCTGGCCGGTGAACAGCACCGCGAGCTTGCCGCCACGGGCCGCCGCGCCCTGCACCACCGCCTTGTGCGCTCGCCCCTCGGCCAGCGCCGAGAGCCCCTCGGCCGCCTCCTCCGCGCTGCCCGCCGCCACCGCCGCGCGCGCCTCGAAGTGCACACGCGTCAGCGCCGCTGCGCTCACCACGTCGGCCCAGCCGTGCTCCGAAGGCGCCGCCAGCCACCGCGCCCAGCGCTCGGCCTGCCCGCGCAGCGCTGCCTCGTCTCGCCCTGAGAGCACGAGCGGCAGCACGGGCGGCGTCTGCGCCGGGACCATGTCGATCACCACCCGCGGCGGCTTGGCCGGCGGCGCCTCCTCGAGGATGACGTGCGCGTTGGTCCCGCTGATGCCGAACGACGACACGCCCGCGCGCCGCACGCGGCCGCCGCGCGGCCACGGATGCGCCTGCTGCAGCAGCGACAGCCCGCTGCCTTCCCACGCGACGTGCGGGCTCGGCTCCTCCGCGTGCAGCGTCCTCGGCAGCACCTCGTGCTGCATCGCCAGCACCATCTTCATCACCCCCGCCACGCCCGCCGCCGCCTGCGCATGGCCGAGGTTGGACTTCGACGACCCCAGGTACACCGGCCGCTCCGGCGCGCGCCCCGGCCCGAACACCTCCGCCAGCGCGCCCGCCTCGATCGGATCGCCGAGGCCCGTCCCCGTCCCGTGCGCCTCCACCGCGTCGATGTCCTCCGGCGTCAGCCGGCACGACGACAGCGCCTGACGGATCACCCGCTGTTGCGACGGCCCATTCGGGGCAGTGAATCCCTGGCTGCGGCCGTCCTGGTTCACCGCAGAGCCCCGGACCACCGCCAGCACCCGATCGCCGTCGCGCTGCGCGTCCGACAACCGCTTGAGCACCAGCACCCCGCACCCCTCGGCCCAGCCGGCGCCATCGGCCTGCGCGGAGAAGCTCTTGCATCGACCGTCCGGCGCCATCCCCTTCAATCGACTGAACTCCACGAACAGCGCCGGGGTGCTCATGACCGTGACCCCGCCGGCAAGCGCCATGTCGCACTCGCCCTGCCGCAAGGCCGTGCAGGCCAGGTGAAGCGCGACCAGCGACGAGGAGCAGGCCGTGTCCACGGTCATCGCCGGGCCTTGCAGGCCCAGCACATACGCCACCCGGCCCGAGATCACGCTGCCCGCGCTGCCCGTGCCCCGGTACCCGTCCATGGACTCCAGACCGCCACCCTGCAGAGAACCGTAGTCGGAGCCCATCGAGCCCAGGTACACGCCGGTGGCGCTCCCGCTCACCTCGGAGGGACGCACGCCCGCCCGCTCCAGCGCCTCCCACGCCGTCTCCAGCACCAGCCGTTGCTGCGGGTCCATCGACTGCGCCTCGCGCGGCGAGATGCCGAAGAACCCGGCATCGAACAGGTCGATGTCCCGCAGGAATCCACCCTCCCGCGCGTAGCTCTTGCCCGCCGCCTCCGGATCGGGATCATAGACCGACAGCGCGTCCCACCGCCCCGGCAATCCCTCGATCGCGTCGCGCCCCTCCAGCAGCAGCCGCCAGTACTCCTCCGGGCTCTCGACGCCCCCCGGCAGCCGGCACGCCATCGACACGATCGCGATCGGCTCGTCCTCTTGCCCCTTTCGCCTCGATTTCGCGCGCGGCGCCGCGGCCTCCTGCCCTGAGAAGGCCTGCTTGAGGAGCAGCTCGGCGATCGCCCGCGGCGTCGGGTAGTCGAACGCCAGCGTCGCTGACAGCTTCGTCTGCGCACGAGCGCTGAGCCGATTGCGAAGCTGCACGGCCATCAGCGAGTCGAGCCCCAGCTCCCTCAGCACCTGATCCGGCTGCACCGCCTTGCCGCGCGGCAGCCCCGCCACCAGCGCCACCTCGGTCCGCACCAGCTCGAGCAGCGCGTCCAGCCGCTCCGGCTCCGGCAGCGCCGACAGCCGCTCCCGGAGCGCCGAAGCCTCGTTGGACCCCGACGACGCCTTGCGCAGGGCCGGGCGCACGAGCGCCCGGAGCAGCGCGGGCGGCTCGCCATCCGCCTCGATGGAGCGTTGCAGCCTGGCCAGGTCGAAGCGCACCGGCACGAGGCTCGCTTCGGGGCGCGCCAGCGCCGCATCGAGCAGCGCCAGCCCCTCCTGAGCCGATATCGGCACGAACCCCGCGCGCCGCATGCGCGAGACCTCGGCCTCGCCGAGGTGCGCTGTCATGCCCACGCCCGCCTGCGTCCAGAGACCCCAGGCGAGGCTCATCGCCGGAAGCCCCTGGCCACGGCGATGCGCCGCCAGCGCGTCCAGAAAGGCGTTGGCCGCGGCATAGTTGCTCTGGCCTGCGGTCCCGAGCGTCCCAGACGCCGACGAGAAGAGCACGAAGGACGCGAGTGACAGCTCCCGCGTCAGCTCGTGCAGGTGGAGCGACCCGTCGAGCTTCGGCGCGAGCACCCGCGAGAGCCGCTCGGGCGTCTGGGCTGCGAGCATCCCGTCGTCGAGCACCCCCGCGAGGTGCCATACCGCCGTCAGCGGGTGCTCCGGGGCGATGCCGGCCAGCACGCGCGCCACCTCCGCCCGGTCGGACACATCGCAGGCGGCGATCGTCACGGTCTCGGCGCCGAGCTGCTCGAGCGACGCCAGCAGCTCCCGCGCGCCGGGCGCCTCCAGCCCGCGGCGCGAGGTCAGCACCAGATGCCGCGCCCCGTGCTCGCGCACCAGATGCTCGGCGACCGCCTGGCCCAGCTCCCCCGTCCCACCGGTCACCAGCACCGTGCCGCTCGGGTCCAGCGGGCGGGCCGTCGCCTGCTCCTCCACCGGCTGCACGCGCACCAGGCGCGCTGCCCGCGCAGCGCCGTCCCGCAGCGCGAGCTCCGGCTCCGCCGTGGTCGCGAGCGCTCGCGCCAGCAGCTCGCCGTCGAGCGGCCCGGGCCCGACGTCGAGCAGGCGCAGCCGGCGGTCGGGGTGCTCGTTGCGGGCCGCGCGGACGAGCCCCCACAGCGGCGCGTGGACCAGGTCGTCCACCCTGTCGTCCGCGCCGGCCGCGATCGCGTTGCGGGTGACCCACACGAGCTCCACCGACTCGAGCCGGGGCTCCGACAGCCATGCTTGCAGCAGCAGCAGCGCCTGTCGCGTCGCCTCGTGCGCCGAGGTGCGCACTCCATCGTCACCGAGCGTGGCCGTCGTCGCGTCGACCACCACCCGCTCCAGCGCCGAGGTGCCCTGCTTGGCGAGCACGTCTTCAAGCGTCACGGCCGCCTCGGCCCCCAGCGCGTCGGCCAAGGGCGACGGGCCGTCCGCCAGGCGGAGCACGACCTGGGCGCCGCTCGCCAGCGCTTCGGTGAAGCTCACGGGCTGGAACTCCACCCGGTACAGGTGCTGCCCGCCGGCCCGTGTCGCCGCCCGCAACTGCTCGGCGTTGGCGCGGCGCACCTGCAGTCCACCGACACGCACCACCGGCTCGCCGGCCGCGTCGGTCACGAACAGCCCGCCTGTGAGCTGCTGCGCGCCTTGCTCTTGCAGCTCGAACCTGACCCGAAGCTCGCTCGCCCCGGTGGCGTGCAGCTCCACGTCCGACCAGGCGAACGGCAACGACACCTCGTCCGGCGCTGCCCCCTCACCGAACGCCCCGACGATCGTGTGCAATGCGGCATCCAGCAGGGCCGGATGCACGCCGTACTCGTCGGCGCCGTCCGTCACGGCCTCGGGCAGCACCACCCGGCCATAGGAGGAGGCGCCTCGTCGCCACAGCTCGACCAGCCCGCGGAACGCCGGGCCATACTGTAGCCCGCGCTCGTGGAGCCGCTCGTAGAACCCCGAGAGGTCCACCGCCTCGGCCCCCGGCACCGGCCACGTCCGGAGCTCGTCGGGCGCGTCGGTATCAACGGCCACGTCGTCCGTCAGGGTGCCTGTTGCGTGCTGCACCCACGGGGCGTCCTCGGGCGCCTCCTCGGGCTGGCTGTACAGCCCGAAGCCGCGCCGGCCCTGCGCGTCCGGCGCCTCGACCGAGAGCTGCACCCGGCGCGCCTCGGTCTCGCTCAGCACCAGCGGCTCGGCCAGGATCAGCTCCGAGACCGCGCCGCCGCCCACCGCGCGCGCCGCCGACAGCGCTAGCTCCAGCATCCCCGTGCCGGGAAAGAGCACCTTCCCGAACACGGCATGATCCCTCAGCCACGGTCGCTCGCGCAGCGACAGCCGGCTCGTCACTACATACCCGTCGTTGCTCGCCAGCCGGGTCGCCGCGCCGAGCAGCGGGTGCTCGGCCGTCCTCAGGCCAGCCGAGCTCAGGTCCGAGCGCGCCTTGGACGCTTCGAGCCAGTAGCGCTGCCGCTGGAAAGCGTACGTCGGCAGGTCCACGTGCCTCGCGTCCTGGCCGCCGAACAGCCGCTTCCAGTCCACCTCGTACCCCTGCACGTGCAGCGCGCCCAGCGTCCCGCTGAGCTGCGACAGCCCGCCCTCGCCGCGCTGCAGGCTGCCCACCACCACGCCCTGCGCCTCGGCGCACGCCGTCGTGAGCGGCATCGCCAGGATCGGGTGCGCGCTCACCTCCACGAACACCCCGTGGCCGTCGGCCAAGAGCTCTACCAGCGCCTTGTCCAGCCGCACCGGCAGGCGCAGGTTCCGGCACCAGTACTCCCCGTCCAGCGCCTCGTCGCGCAGCAGCGCGCCCGTCACCGTCGAGTAGAACGGTATCGTCGACGGCCTCGGCTCCAGCGACGCGAGCTGCGATGCGAGCTCCGGCAGCAGCTCATCCATGTGCGCGCTGTGTGAGGCGTAGTCGACGTTCACCTTCCGGCAGAACACCTCCCTCGCCTGCAAGCTCGCCACCAGCTCGTCGACCGCCCGCGCGTCGCCCGACACCACCGTCGAGCTCGCCGTGTTCACCGCGGCGATCGACAGCGCCTCGCCGAACGGCTCGATGTACCCCTGCACCTCCGACACGGGCCGCTCCACCAGCACCATGCCGCCCTTGCCCGTGCACTTGCGCACCGCCTGGCTGCGCAGCGCCACCACCCGCGCCCCGTCTTGCAGCGACAGCGCGCCCGCGACCACCGCCGCCGCCACCTCGCCCTGGCTATGGCCCACCACCGCCGCGGGCTCCACGCCCAGCGACCGCCACGCCGCAGCGAGCCCCACGCTCATCGCGAACAGCGCAGGCTGCACCACGTCCACCCGCGTGAACGGCGGAACCTCCTCGCCCTGCTCGCCGCGCAGGATCGCCGCCACCGACCAGCCCGTCCACCGCTTCAGCGCCGCGTCGCACGCCTCCACCGCCTCCGCGAACGCCGGCGATTGCTCCAGCAGCGCCCGGCCCATGCCGAGCCACTGGCTGCCCTGGCCCGGGAACACGAACACCACCTTGCCCGGCGCCCGCGCCTTGCCCACCGAGACCGACGCGTGGCCGCGCCCCTCGGCCAGCGCCGAGAGCCCCTCGGCCGCCTCCTCCGCGCTGCCCGCCAGCACCGCCGCGCGCGCCTCGAAGTGCGTCCGGTGCAGCGCCGCCGCGCTCACCACGTCGGCCCAGCGATACCCGGGCCGCTCCTTCAGCCACCTCGCCCAGCGCTCGGCCTGCGCGCGCAGCGCCGCCTCGTCGCGCCCCGACAGCACGAGCGGCAGGGCCGACGAGGCGAGCAGAGGCCCTGCGTTCACCGGGGCCGGCTGCGGCTCGACCGCCGGCGCCTCCTCGAGGATGACGTGCGCGTTGGTCCCGCTGATGCCGAACGACGACACGCCCGCGCGCCGCACACGGCCGCCGCGCGGCCACGGACGCGCCTGCTGCAGCAGCGACAGCCCGCTGCCTTCCCACCCGATGTGCGGGCTCGGCTCCTCCGCGTGCAGCGTCTTCGGCAGCTCCTCGTGCTGCATCGCCAGCACCATCTTCATCACCCCCGCCACGCCAGCCGCCGCCTGCGCATGGCCGAGGTTCGACTTCGCCGACCCCAGGTACACCGGCCGCTCCGGCGCGCGCCCCGGCCCGAACACCTCCGCCAGCGCGCCCGCCTCGATCGGATCGCCCAGGCTCGTCCCCGTCCCGTGCGCCTCCACCGCGTCGATGTCCTCCGGCGTCAGCCGGCATGACGACAGCGCCTGGCGGATCACCCGCTGCTGCGACGGCCCGTTCGGCGCCGTCAGCCCCTGGCTGCGGCCGTCCTGGTTCACCGCAGAGCCCCGGACCACCGCCAGCACCCGGTCGCCGTCGCGTTGCGCGTCCGACAGCCGCTTGAGCACCAGCATCGCGCACCCCTCGGACCAGATGGCCCCGTCGGCCCGCGCGGAGAAGCTCTTGCACCGCCCGTCGCGCGGCAGGCCTTTCAGGCGGCTGAACTCCACAAAGCCTGCGGGCGTGCTCATGACGGCAACCCCGCCGACCAGCGCCAGCTCGCACTCGCCCCGTCGCAGGGCCGCGCAGGCCAGGTGGAGTGCGACCAGCGACGAGGAGCAGGCGGTATCCACGGTGATCGCCGGGCCCTGCAAGCCGAGCGCGTACGCGACGCGCCCCGAGATCACGCTGCCCATGGTGCCCGTACCGCGATACCCGTCGAGCGACTCCAGATCGCTGCCCTGGAGAGCACCATAATCCGAGCCCATCGCGCCCAGGAACACGCCGGTGGCGCTCTCGCTCAGCGACGCGGGGCGCACCCCCGCCCGCTCCAGCGCCTCCCACGCCGTCTCGAGCACCAGCCGCTGCTGCGGGTCCATCGACTGCGCCTCGCGCGGCGAGATGCCGAAGAACCCGGCATCGAACAGGTCGACGTCCCGTAGGAATCCTCCTTCTCGAACATAACTCTTGCCCACGGCCTCGGGGTCGGGGTCGTAGATGGAGAACGCATCCCACCGCGACGGGAACACCTCGATCGCGTCGCGCCCCTCCGACAGCAGCCGCCAGTAGTCCTCCGGACTCGCGATGCCGCCCGGCAGCCGGCACGCCATCGACACGATGGCGATGGGCCCGGAGCGCCGCTCTGCTTGCTGGGCCTGCAGTCGCTGGACCTCCTTCAAGGCACGGGTCAGGGCCTCGCGGAGCGCAGGCGTGCTCGAGTTGTTACTCATGGAGGTCCTCCGAATTCGAAATCATCTGCAACGCTTGCAAAGCCAGCTGCTCGTCAGCAAGGGAATCAAAATCCGAGATCTCGACCTTGGTTTCGGCTGGCCCACTCAGCTCCAGGAGCCTGGAGAGGAGCCCTGAGCTACGCAGACGAGAGATGGAGAGGCCGAGCATGAGCGCCCGGACTTCGTCGTCGGACATGGCATCCTCGGGCCGTTTCGCGTCGTGGTGTCTGCCGTTGCCGTTATCGAGCTTGGACAGCAGGAACCTCGCGATGTGGGCAGCAGATGGATGGTCGAAGAGCAGAGTTGCCGGAAGCTTGCTCTCGACCAGCGACGCAAGCCGATTACGTATTTCCACGGCCATGAGCGAATCCATTCCCAGCTCTCTCAAGGGTTGCGCGCTTGGAACCGCCTCGCCGCGGTCGAGGCCCAGGACGGCGGCGATCTCGGAGCGGACGAGGTCGAGGAGGAAGTCGAGGCGCTTGGCGTCGTGCAGCGCGGAGAGGCGCTCTCGGAGGGCAGAGGCCTTGTGCGCGGCGGAGGAGGCCTTTCGCAGGCCCGGACGGACCAGAGCGCGAAGCAGGGCCGGCAGCTCGGCCGAGTCGTCGGCGGAGCGCTGGAGTCGCGCGAGGTCGAAGTGGACCGGGACGAGCACCGGCTCGGGGCGCAGCAGCGCGGCGTCGAGCAGCCGGAGGCCCTGCTGCTCGGACATGGGGATGAAGCCGGCGCGCCGGAGGCGAGACAGCTCCGCGCCGCCCAGGTGCGCGGTCATCCCCACGCCCGCCTGCGCCCAGAGGCCCCAGGCGAGGCTCATCGCCGGCAGCCCCCGATGGCGGCGATGGGCGGCGAGGGCGTCAAGGAAGGTGTTGGCCGCGGCGTAGTTGCTTTGCCCCGCTGCCCCGAGCGTCCCGGCCATCGACGAGAACAGCACGAAGGCGGCGAGAGGCAGGCGCTGCGTCAGCTCGTGCAGGTGGAGCGCCCCATCGACCTTGGGCGCCAGCACCCGCGAGAGCCGCTCGGGCGTCTGGGCCGCCAGCACCCCGTCATCGAGCACGCCGGCGAGGTGGAAGACGGCCGTCAGCGGGCGGTCGGGGGCGATGGCCGCCAGCGCGTTCGCCAGCTCGGTCCGGTCGGAGGTGTCGCACGCCGCCACCGTCACGCTCTCTGCGCCGAGCGCCGCGAGGGCCTTGACCAGCTCGGGAGCGCCCGCGGCGGCCAGGCCGCGGCGCGAGGTGAGCAGCAGGTGCCGCACCCCGTGCTCGCGCACCAGATGGGCTGCGAGCGCCTGTCCGAGCTCGCCTGTCCCTCCGGTCACCAGCACGGTGCCTTCGGGGTCGAGGGCGCGGGCGGGCGCGGACGCCTCGTCCGCCGGGGGCGCCTGCGCCAGGCGCGCAGCGCGCGCGGCGCCGCCCCGGAGCGAGAGCTCCGGCTCGGTCGTCGTGGCCAGCGCCCGGCGCACGAGCTGCGCGTCGAGCCCATCGACGTCGAGCAAGCGCAGGCGCCGCTCGGGGTGCTCGCTGCGCGCGGAGCGGACGAGCCCCCAGAGCGGGGCGTGCGCGAGCGCCTGGACGCTGTCGCCGGCATCGACGCCGATCGCGTCGCGCGTCACCCACACGAGCTCGATGGGCTCGAACCGGCTCTCCGACATCCAGGCTTGCAGCAACCGAAGCGCCCGCGCCGTCGCCTCGTGGACCGACGCCGCGAGGCCCTGCGCCTCGTGGACCGACGCCGCGAGGCCTTGCTGGCTCGGGCCCGCAGACGTCGCGTCGACGATCACCCGCACAGGGGTCTGTCCGCGCTCGATGCGCGCGAGCACGTCGTCGAGCTCCGATATCGCCTCGAGGCCCAGCGCTTCCGCCAGCGGCGCCTGCCCCTGCAAGGCGCCGAGCACGACCTGGGCGGCCCCTGTCGAGGAGACCTCGGCGAGGGCGACGGGCTGGAAGTCCACCCGGTACAGGTGCCGGGCACCGACGCGGGTGGCGGCCCGCACCTGCTCTGCGGTGGCGCGGCGCACCTGCAATGCCGCCACGCTCGCGACCGGCTCGCCCGCCGCATCGGTGATGGCCAGTGCGCCGGTGACCTGCTGGGCCCCTTGCTCCCGCAGCTCGAACCTGACCCGGAGCTCGCTCGCCCCGCTGGCGTGCAACATCACGTCCGACCAGGCGAAGGGCAACGACACGTCATCGCCTGCCCCATCGAAGGCTGCGACCATCGTGTGCAGCGCAGCGTCCAGCAGGGCAGGATGGATGTTGTACGCCTCGGCGTCGCCCGCAACGGCCTCGGGCAGCACGACGCGGCCGTAGAAGGTGCCGTCTCGGCGCGACAGCTCCACCAGGCCCTGGAAGGCCGGGCCGTACTGCAGGCCGCGGTCGTGCAGGCGCTCGTAGAAGCCGGTGAGGTCCACCGCCTCGGCGCCCGGCACCGGCCATGTCCGCAGCTCATCGAGCGCGGCACGCTCGACCGGCGCCTCGTCGGTCAGCACGCCTGTCGCGTGCTGGACCCACGAGGCCTCGTGCGCGGCGTCCTCGGGCTGGCTGTAGAGCCCGAAGCCGCGGCGACCTTGCGCGTCAGGCGCCTCGACCGAGAGCTGGACCCGGCGCGCCTCGGCCTCGCTCAGCACCAGCGGCTCTGCCAGCACGAGCTCCGAGACGGCGCGGTTGCCCGTGGCGCGCGCGGCGGCGAGGGCGAGCTCGAGCATGCCCGTGCCTGGGAACAGCACATTGCCGTAGACCGCGTGATCCCGCAGCCACGGCTGCTCGCCGAGCGACAGCCGGCTCGTGAACAGGGCTCCGTCGCTGTCCGCCAGCCGCGTCGCCGCGCCCAGCAGCGGGTGCTCCGCAGGCCGCAGCCCCGCAGCGCTCACGTCGGCGCCGACCTTGGGCGCGTCGAGCCAGTAGCGCTGCCCCTGGAAGGCGTACGTCGGCAGGTCCACGTGCCGCATCGCAGGGTTTGGAAGCACCTGCTTCCAGTCGAGCTCGTGGCCGTGCACGTGAAGCTGGCCCAGCGCCGTCACCAGCGAGCGCGCTTCCTCCTGGTCCTTGCGCAGGCTCGCCACGAACACGCCCTCTGTCCCCTCGGCCAGGCACGCGGCCCCCATCGCCGCCAGCACCCCGTCGGGCCCGCACTCCAGGTAGCTGCCCACGCCCTGCTCCTGCAGCGACCTCATCGCATCGGCGAAGCGCACCGCCTTCCGGACCTGCCGCACCCAGTACGCGGGGGTCCTCAGCGTGGCCTCGTCGGCCGCCGCGCCGTCGACGTGGCTGACGAGCGGGATCCGCGGCGCCAGGAACTCGCAGCGCTCCGCCTCCTCCTCGAACGCCGCGAGCATGCTGTCCATGTGCGCGCTGTGGAACGCGTGCGAGACGCGCAGCCGCCGCGTCCGCCGGCCAAGCACCTCGAACCGCGCCGAGAGCGCAAGCACCGCCTCCGCGTCGCCGCTGATCACCGTCTGGCGCGGGCCGTTAAGCGCCGCGATGTCCACCCGGCCCGCAAACTCCGCCAGCGCCGGCGCCACCTCCGCCTCCGATGCTTCCATCGAGACCATGGCTCCGCCCGGCTCGCACGCCTGCATCAGCCGCCCGCGCGCGCAGACGAGCCGGGCCGCGTCGCTCAGGCTCAGCATGCCCGACACGTGCGCCGCGCTCAGCTCCCCGATCGAGTGGCCCGCCAGCGCCGAGGGCTGCACACCCCAGGCCTGCCACTGCCGGAAGAGCGCCACCTCCAGCGCGAACAGCGCAGGCTGGGTCCACGACGTCTGCTCCAGCAGCGCCCCGAGCTCGCTGTCCGCCTCCGCGAACATCACCGTCCGCAGCGGCTGGTCCAGGTGCGCGTCCAGCGCCTCGCACACCGCATCGAGCGCCTGGCGGAAGACCGGGTAGGCCTCGTAAAGGCCTTTGCCCATCCCCGGCCGCTGGCTGCCCTGGCCGGTGAACAGCACCGCGAGCTTGCCGTCACGGGCCGCCGCTGCCTGCACCACCGCCTTGTGCGCTCGCCCCTCGGCCAGCGCCGAGAGCCCCTCGGCCGCCTCCTCCGCGCTGCCCGCCGCCACCGCCGCGCGCGCCTCGAAGTGCACACGCGTCAGCGCCGCTGCGCTCACCACATCCGCCCAGCCGTGCTCGGGTCTCCCCTCCAGCCACCGCGCCCAGCGCTCGGCCTGCGCGCGCAGCGCCGCCTCGTCTCGCCCTGAGAGCACGAGCGGCAGCACGGGCGGCGTCTGCGCCAGGGCCATGTCGATCACCTCGCCCCGAGGCTCGAGCGCCGGCGGCTCTTCCACGATCACATGCGCGTTGGTCCCGCTGATGCCGAACGACGACACGCCCGCTCGACGCGGCTGGCCATCCTGACGTCGGGGCCATGGCGTCAATCGATCCACCACCTGCACGGGCAGGCTCTCCCAGGGGATCTTCGTGTTGCGCGGCGCGCTGTGCAGCGTCGCCGGCAGCGCCTCGTGGCGGAACGCCGCCAGCACCTTGCACAGGCCGGCCAGCCCCGACGCCGACTCCAGGTGACCGATGTTGCTCTTGATCGCCCCGAGCAGCAGCGGCCGCTTCGCGTCGCGCCCCTGGCCGTACACCGCGCCGAGCGCCTGGACCTCGATCGGGTCGCCCAGCGAGGTCCCGGTCCCATGGCACTCGACCACATCGATGTCCGCCGGCCGCAGGCCCGCGTGCCGCAGCGCCGCCCGCAGCACCTTCTGCTGCGCGGTGCCGTTGGGCGCGGTGATGCCGCTGCTGGCCCCGTCCTGGTTGACCGCCGTACCGCGCACCAGCCCCAGCACCCGCTTGCCTTGCGCCTGCGCGTCGGACAGCCGCATCAGCACCACCACCGCCACGCCCTCGCCCCGGCCATAGCCGTCGGCTGCCTCGGAGAACGTCTTGCAACGACCGTCGGCCGATACCGCGCGCGTGCGCGACAGCAGCACGAACCCCGACGGGTCGGCGATCACCTGGACTCCCGCGGCCAGCGCCATGGCGCAATCGCCTCGGCGCAGCGCTTCGCACGCCAGGTGCAGCGCGACCAGCGACGAGCTGCACGCCGTGTCCACCGACACCGCGGGGCCCTGCAGCCCCAGGTGGTACGCCACCCGTCCGGCGGAGAAGCTCAGCGCCGTCCCCGTCAGCGCGTACGCGTCCTCCTTCGCGCTCGCTCCGCGGTAATGGGCGTACTCGCTCGGCGCGACGCCCACGAACACGCCCGTGTCCGAGCCTCTCAGCTGGTCGGCGCGCACGCCCGCGTCCTCCAGCGCGTTCCACGCCGTCTCCAGCAGCAATCGCTGCTGGGGGTCCATCGGCTCCGCCTCGCGCGGGCTGATCCCGAAGAACGACGCGTCGAACGAGGCCACGTCCTCCATCAGCGACGCGTGTCGCACGTACGTCTTGCCCTTGGCGTCCGGATCGGCGTCGTACAGCGCCTGGACGTCGAAGCGCTCCGGCGGGATCAGGCGCAGCGTGTCGCGCTCTTCGGCCAGCAGCGACCACAGACCGTCCAGGTCCCGGGCGCCGCCCGGCATGCGCAGCCCCACGCCCACGATCGCCATCGGCTCGCTCGCGTCGATACCTGCGCGGACCTCGCTCTCACCGACCTCGCTCTCCCGGGCCTGCGGCCGCCCCGGGGTCAGCTGCTCCAGCAGCCATTGCGCCGCCGCGTCCAGCGTCGGATGGTCGAACACCAGCGTGCTGGGGATGGCCAGCCCGCTGCGCTCCCGCAGCCGCCTGGTCAGCTCCACGGCCATGAGCGAATCCAGCCCCAGATCCAGCAAGCCCCGGTGCGGATCGAGCGTACCTGGGTCATTCACACGCAGCACCGCGGCCGTCTCCGCCGCGATGAGGTCGCGCACGTGTCGGTACCGCTGCGCCTCCGGCAAGCTGCGCAGCTGCTGCTGCAGCGAGCTATCCCCGGCCACCTGCGTCCGGCGGCTGCTCTCCAGCTGCTGAACGACCTGCTCGATGCCCTCGAGCAGCGGCCGCCGCCGCGCCGCGCAGAACGTCGCCACGAACCGCGACCAGTCCACGTCCGCCACGCCGACCGACGTGCTGCCCGCGCGCAGCGCCAGCTCCAGGCACGCAAGCGCCTTGTCGGGCGCCATCGACGCAAGGCCCCGCAGCCTCAGGTGCTCCTCGGCCTCGCCGTTGACCATCCCTCCTTCCGCCCACGGCCCCCAGTGCAGCACCGTCGCCGCGAGCCCCTTTTGCCGGCGATGCCGCGCCAGCGCATCGAGCGCCGCATTGGCCGCGCTGTAGGCCCCCTGCGCCCCGGAGCCCCACAGCCCCGCGATGCTGCCGTACATCACGAACGCGTCCAGCTCCCGCCCTTCGAGCAGCTCGTGCAGGTGCCACGCCCCGCCGACCTTCGCGCCCAGCTCGTCGGCCACCTGCTCCGCGGCCAGCTCCGCCAGCGGCGTGCGCCGAACCACTCCGGCCAGGTGCGCCACCGCGCGCAGCGGCGCCTCGTCCTGCTCCACCATCGCCAGCAGCGCTTCGACCTGCTCGCGCTCCGACACGTCGCACGCCGCCAGCGTCACCCGCACGCCACGACCGACCAGCTCCTCGCGCAGCTCGGCCGCGCCGGGGGCGTCAGCGCCACGCCGCGAGGTCAGCACGAGGTGCTCGGCTCCACGCTCCGCCAGCCAGCGGGCCAGGTGCGCCCCCAGCCCCCCCACGCCGCCGGTGATGAGCACCGTCCCTCTCACCTTCCAGCTCGCCTTGCGGGCCTGCGGCCGCACCCGCACCAGGCGCCTCACGAACCGGCCGCCGCGCCGGATCGCCACCTGGTCCTCCTCGTCCTGGCTCGCCAGCGTCGCCCGCAACTGCTGCGCTGCACCCACGTCCAGCTCGGCTGGCACGTCCACGAGCCCACCCCACCGACCCGCGTGCTCCAGCGCCACCACGCGCCCCAGCCCCCACACCAGCGCCTGCGACGGGTGCGTCAGCTCGTCCGCATCATCCACCGCCACCGCACCCTGGGTCAGCAGCCACAGCGGCGCCCCGATCCCCGCGTCGCCCAGCGCCTGCGCCAGCGTCAGCGATTGATGCAGCCCGCGCTCCCGCTGCGGACGCTCCGGCGCGCTCTCCTCGTCCAGGGCCGTCAGCGACACCACCCCGCTCACCGGCTCCTGCGCCTTCAGCGCGGCCGCGAGCTGCGCTCGGTCCTGACTCGGCTCCAGCCGGACCACCTCCGCACCTGCCCCGCCCAGCACCTCGGTGACCCGCTTCGCCAGCCCTTCGGCCGCTGCCCCTGCCACCAGCAGCCATCTCCCGCTCAGCCCCACGCCGCCGCTCGCGGCCGTGGCTTCGCGTCTCCACGCTTCCCCATACAGCCAGCTTCCGACCGCGGCCTCGGCCTCGTTGCGATGGCGCCACGCCGCAAGGTACGGCAGCAGCGGACTGACATTGCCGCGCACCTCGTCCGGCAGCGCGAGCAGCTCGGCGACGCCTTCGCCCTTGCCCTCCTCCACGGCTTCCCACAGCGCCCGCTCCGACTCCGACGCTCCCCCGGCGCCCACCGGCGGCTTGGGCGCATCCAGCCAGTAGCGCTGCCGCTGGAAGGCGTACGTCGGCAGGTCCACGTGCCGCATCGCAGGGTTTGGAAGCACCTGCTTCCAGTCGAGCTCATGGCCGTGCACGTGAAGCTGGCCCAGCGCCGTCACCAGCGAGCGCGCTTCCTCCTGGTCCTTGCGCAGGCTCGCCACGAACACGCCCTCGGCCCCCTCGGCCAGGCACGCGGCCCCCATCGCCGCCAGCACTCCGTCGGGCCCGCACTCCAGGTAGCTGCCCACGCCATGCTCCTGCAGCGACCTCATCGCATCGGCGAAGCGCACCGCCTTCCGGACCTGCCGCACCCAGTACGCGGGGGTCCTCAGCGCGGCCTCGTCGGCCGCCGCGCCGTCGACGTGGCTGACGAGCGGGATCCGCGGCGCCAGGAACTCGCAGCGCTCCGCCTCCTCCTCGAACGCCGCGAGCATGCTGTCCATGTGCGCGCTGTGGAACGCGTGCGAGACGCGCAGCCGCCGCATCCGCCGGCCCAGCACCTCGAACCGCGCCGAGAGCGCAAGCACCGCCTCCGCGTCGCCGCTGATCACCGTCTGGCGCGGGCCGTTGAGCGCCGCGATGTCCACCCGGCCCGCAAACTCCGCCAGCGCCGGCGCCACCTCCGCCTCCGATGCTTCCATCGAGACCATGGCTCCGCCCGGCTCGCACGCCTGCATCAGCCGCCCGCGCGCGCAGACGAGCCGCGCCACGTCGCTCAGGCTCAGCATGCCCGACACGTGCGCCGCGCTCAGCTCCCCGATCGAGTGGCCCGCCAGCGCCGAGGGCTGCACGCCCCAGGCCTGCCACTGCCGGAAGAGCGCCACCTCCAGCGCGAACAGCGCAGGCTGGGTCCACGACGTCTGCTCCAGCAGCGCTCCGAGCTCGCTGCCCGCCTCCGCGAACATCACCGCCCGCAGCGGCTGGTCCAGGTGCGCGTCCAGCGCCTCGCACACCGCATCGAGCGCCTGGCGGAAGACCGGATAGGCCTCGTAAAGGCCTTTGCCCATCCCCGGCCGCTGGCTGCCTTGACCGGTGAACAGCACCGCGAGCTTGCCGCCACGGGCCGCCGCGCCCTGCACCACCGCCTTGTGCGCTCGCCCCTCGGCCAGCGCCGAGAGCCCCTCGGCCGCCTCCTCCGCGCTGCCCGCCGCCACCGCCGCGCGCGCCTCGAAGTGCACACGCGTCAGCGCCGCTGCGCTCACCACGTCGGCCCAGCGATACCCGGGCCGCTCCTTCAGCCACCTCGCCCAGCGCTCGGCCTGCGCGCGCAGCGCCGCCTCGTCTCGCCCCGACAGCACGAGCGGCAGGGCCGACGACGCGAGCAGAGGCCCTGTCTCCGCCGGCGCCGGCTTCGGTTCGACCGCCGGCGCCTCCTCGAGGATGACGTGCGCGTTGGTCCCGCTGATGCCGAACGACGACACGCCCGCGCGCCGCACGCGGCCGCCGCGCGGCCACGGACGCGCCTGCTGCAGCAGCGACAGCCCGCTGCCTTCCCACGCGACGTGCGGGCTCGGCTCCTCCGCGTGCAGCGTCCTCGGCAGCACCTCGTGCTGCATCGCCAGCACCATCTTCATCACCCCCGCCACGCCCGCCGCCGCCTGCGCATGGCCGAGGTTGGACTTCGACGACCCCAGGTACACCGGTCGCTCCGGCGCGCGCCCCGGCCCGAACACCTCCGCCAGCGCGCCCGCCTCGATCGGATCGCCCAGGCTCGTCCCCGTACCGTGCGCCTCCACCGCGTCGATGTCCTCCGGCGACAGCCGGCACGACGACAGCGCCTGGCGGATCACCCGCTGCTGCGACGGCCCGTTCGGCGCCGTCAGCCCCTGGCTGCGGCCGTCCTGGTTCACCGCAGAGCCCCGGATGACCGCCAGCACCCGGTCGCCGTCGCGCTGCGCGTCCGACAGCCGCTTGAGCACCAGCACCCCACACCCTTCGGCCCAGCCGGCGCCATCGGCCTGCGCGGAGAAGCTCTTGCATCGACCGTCCGGCGCCATCCCCTTCAATCGACTGAACTCCACGAACAGCGCCGGAGTGCTCATCACCATCACACCACCGGTGAGCGCCATGTCGCACTCGCCCTGCCGCAAGGCCGCGCAGGCCAGGTGAAGCGCGACCAGCGACGAGGAGCAGGCCGTGTCCACGGTCATCGCCGGGCCCTGCAGGCCCAGCACATACGCCACCCGGCCCGAGATGACGCTGCCCGCGCTGCCCGTGCCCCGGTACCCGTCCAGCGCCTCCAGGCCGTTACCCTGGTAAGCGCCATAATCCGTGCTCGACGCGCCCAGGTACACGCCGGTGGCGCTCCCGCTCACCTCGGAGGGACGCACGCCCGCCCGCTCCAGCGCCTCCCACGCCGTCTCCAGCACCAGCCGTTGCTGCGGGTCCATCGACTGCGCCTCGCGCGGCGAGATGCCGAAGAACCCGGCATCGAACAGGTCGATGTCCCGCAGGAATCCACCCTCCCGCGCGTAGCTCTTGCCCGCCGCCTCCGGATCGGGATCATAGACCGACAGCGCGTCCCACCGCCCCGGCAATCCCTCGATCGCGTCGCGCCCCTCCAGCAGCAGCCGCCAGTACTCCTCCGGGCTCTCGACGCCCCCCGGCAGCCGGCACGCCATCGACACGATCGCGATCGGCTCGTCCTCTTGCCCCTTCCGCCTCGATTTCGCGCGCGGCGCCGCGGCCTCCTGCCCCGAGAAGGCCTGCTTGAGGAGCAGCTCGGCGATCGCCCGCGGCGTCGGGTAGTCGAACGCCAGCGTCGCAGGCAGCTTCGTCTGCGCCCGCGCGCTGAGCCGATTGCGAAGCTGCACGGCCATCAGCGAGTCGAGCCCCAGCTCCCTCAGCACCTGATCCGGCTGCACCGCCTTGCCGCGCGGCAGCCCCGCCACCAGCGCCACCTCGGTCCGCACCAGCTCGAGCAGCGCGTCCAGCCGCTCCGGCTCCGGCAGCGCCGACAGCCGCTCCCGGAGCGCCGAAGCCTCGTTGGACCCCGACGACGCCTTGCGCAGGGCCGGGCGCACGAGCGCCCGGAGCAACGCGGGCGGCTCGCCATCCGCCTCGATGGAGCGTTGCAGCCTGGCCAGGTCGAAGTGCGACGGAACGAAGGTCGCCTCGGGGCGCGCCAGCGCCGCATCGAGCAGCTCCAGCCCCTCTTGAAGCGACATCGATACAAGCCCGTAGCGCTTGAACCGCGCCAGATCCGCGGAGCCGAGCTGCGCCGCCATACCTCCGCCGGCCGGCGTCCAGACCCCCCAGGCGAGACTCGTCGCGACGAGCCCGCGGCCGCGGCGGTGCGCCGCCAGCGCGTCCAGGAAGGTATTCGCCGCCGCGTAGTTGCTCTGGCCAGCCGCGCCGAGGGTCCCCGCCACGGACGAGAACAGCACGAAGGCCGCAAGATCCAGCTCCTGCGTCAGCTCGTGCAGAAGGAAGGCCGCGTCCACCTTGGGGGCCAGCACCCGCGAGAAGCGCGCCGGATTCTGGGCGACGAGGACTCCATCGTCGACGATCCCCGCCAGGTGCAGCACCGCGGTCAAGGGATGCTCCGCGCCGATGCCGGCCAGCAGGGCCGCCACCTCGGCCCGGCTCGACATGTCGCACGCCGCCATCACCACGGTCTCGGCGCCGAGCTCCTCGAGCGCCTGCACCAGCTCGGGAGCACCGGGGGCCTCCAGACCCCGGCGCGACGTGAGCACCAGGTGCCGCGCTCCGTGCTTCTGCACCAGATGCCGCGCCACGGTGTGTCCCAGTCCGCCGGTGGCGCCGGTCACCAGCACGGTGCCCTCCGGATTCAACGGACGGGCGGTCGCCTGCTCCTCCAGCGGCTGCGCGCGCACGAGGCGCGGAGCCCGCGCAGCGCCGCTCCGCAGCAAGAGCTCGGATTCGGCCGTGGTCGCCAGCGCCCGCGCCAGGAGCTGTGGATCCAGAGCGTCGGACCCAACGTCGATCAGCCGCAGCCGGCGGTCAGGATACTCGCTGCGCGCCGTGCGAAGGAGGCCACACAGCGGCGCGTGCACCAGATCCTGGACGCCATCGGCGGCATCCGTGCCGAGCGCGCCGCGTGTGACCCACACAAGCTCCATGGACTCGAGGCGCCGGTCCGACAGCCACGCTTGCAGGAGCAGGAGCGCCCGTCGCATCGCCTCGTGGGTCGACGCCACGACGCCCTGATCCCCTGGGTCGACGACGGTAGCGTCGACCACCACGCGTACGGGGGAGTCGGCGCCCCGATCGAGACGAGCGATCACCTCATCGAGGTCAAAGACCGTCTCCGCCGCCAGCGCATCCGCAAGCGGCGACTGGCCAGGAGAAGAGCGGAGCACGACCTGGGCGACGTTCGACGGCGGAGGCTCCGCGAGGCCCACGGGCTGGAGCTCGACCCGGTACAGATGGTGCTGGGCGCCAACCCGCGTCGCCTCTCGAAGCTGCGACGCTGTCGCGCGACGCACCTTCAGCTCATGGATGCTCGCGACCGGCTCGCCTGCCGCGTCGGCCAGGAAGAGCGAGCCGGTGACCTGCTGTGCGCCCTGCTCCCGGAGCTCGAACCTCACCCGCAGCGCGCTCGCCCCCCTGGCGAGCAAGACCGCCTCCGACCAGGCGAACGGCATCAGGATCGCGTCGCTCTGCGAGCGTGGCTCGATGGCTGCTCCGAGGGTCTGCAGCGCTGCATCGAGCAGCGTCGGATGCACTCCGTAGTCCTCGGCGCCGTCCGCCACGGCCTCGGGCAGCGCCACCTGGCCGTAGAACACGCTCCCTCGTCGGGACAGCTCGATGAGCCCCTGGAACGATGGGCCGTAATGGACCCCCTGCTCCTCGAGTCGCTCGTAGAACCCCGAGAGGTCGACCTCCTCGGCATCGGGCACGGGCCACGTCTGAAGCTCCTCGAACGCATCCGCGTCCTCGATCGCATCATTGGTCAGGGTGCCTGTTGCGTGCTGCACCCACGGGGCGTCCTCGGGCGCCTCCTCGGGCTGGCTGTACAGCCCGAAGCCGCGCCGGCCCTGCGCGTCCGGCGCCTCGACCGAGAGCTGCACCCGGCGCGCCTCGGTCTCGCTCAGCACCAGCGGCTCGGCCAGGATCAGCTCCGAGACCGCGCCGCCGCCCACCGCCCGCGCCGCCGTCAGCGCTAGCTCCAGCATCCCCGTGCCGGGAAAGAGCACCTTCCCGAACACGGCATGATCCCTCAGCCACGGCCGCTCGCGCAGCGACAGCCGGCCTGTGAACAGGTAGCCGTCGGTGTCCGCCACCCGCGTCGCCGCGCCGAGCAGCGGGTGCTCGGCCGTCCTCAGGCCAGCCGAGCTCAGGTCCGAGCGCGCCTTGGACGCTTCGAGCCAGTAGCGCTGCCGCTGGAAAGCGTACGTCGGCAGGTCCACGTGCCTCGCGTCCTGGCCGCCGAACAGCCGCTTCCAGTCCACCTCGTACCCCTGCACGTGCAGCGCGCCCAGCGTCCCGCTGAGCTGCGACAGCCCGCCCTCGCCGCGCTGCAGGCTGCCCACCACCACGCCCTGCGCCTCGGCGCACGCCGTCGTGAGCGGCATCGCCAGGATCGGGTGCGCGCTCACCTCCACGAACACCCCGTGGCCGTCGGCCAAGAGCTCCACCAGCGCCTTGTCCAGCCGCACCGGCAGGCGCAGGTTCCGGCACCAGTACTCCCCGTCCAGCGCCTCGTCGTCGCGCAGCAGCGCGCCCGTCACCGTCGAGTAGAACGGTATCGTCGACGGCCTCGGCTCCAGCGACGCGAGCTGCGATGCCAGCTCCGGCAGCAGCTCATCCATGTGCGCGCTGTGTGAGGCGTAGTCGACGTTCACCTTCCGGCAGAACACCTCCCTCGCCTGCAAGCTCGCCACCAGCTCGTCGACCGCCCGCGCGTCGCCCGACACCACCGTCGAGCTCGCCGTGTTCACCGCGGCGATCGACAGCGCCTCGCCGAACCGCTCGATGTACCCCTGCACCTCCGACACGGGCCGCTCCACCAGCACCATGCCGCCCTTGCCCGCGCACTTGCGCACCGCCTGGCTGCGCAGCGCCACCACCCGCGCCCCGTCTTGCAGCGACAGCGCGCCCGCGACCACCGCCGCCGCCACCTCGCCCTGGCTGTGCCCCACCACCGCCGCGGGCTCCACGCCCAGCGACCGCCACGCCGCCGCGAGCCCCACGCTCATCGCGAACAGCGCAGGCTGCACCACGTCCACCCGCGTGAACGGCGGAAGCTCCTCGCCCTGCTCGCCGCGCAGGATCGCCGCCACCGACCAGCCCGTCCACCGCTTCAGCGCCGCGTCACACGCCTCCACCGCCTCCGCGAACGCCGCCGATTGCTCCAGCAGCGCCCGGCCCATCCCGAGCCACTGGCTGCCCTGGCCCGGGAACACGAACACCACCTTGCCCGGCGCCCGCGCCTTGCCCACCGAGACCGACGCGTGGCCGCGCCCCTCGGCCAGCGCCGAGAGCCCCTCGGCCGCCTCCTCCGCGCTGCCCGCCAGCACCGCCGCGCGCGCCTCGAAGTGCGTCCGGTGCAGCGCCGCCGCGCTCACCACGTCGGCCCAGCGATACCCGGGCCGCTCCTTCAGCCACCTCGCCCAGCGCTCGGCCTGCGCGCGCAGCGCCGCCTCGTCGCGCCCCGACAGCACGAGCGGCAAGGCCGACGAGGCGAGCAGAGGCCCTGTCTCCGCCGGCGCCGGCTTCGGTTCGGCCGCCGGCGCCTCCTCGAGGATGACGTGCGCGTTGGTCCCGCTGATGCCGAACGACGACACGCCCGCGCGCCGCACACGGCCGCCGCGCGGCCACGGATGCGCCTGCTGCAGCAGCGACAGCCCGCTGCCTTCCCACGCGACGTGCGGGCTCGGCTCCTCCGCGTGCAGCGTCTTCGGCAGCTCCTCGTGCTGCATCGCCAGCACCATCTTCATCACCCCCGCCACGCCAGCCGCCGCCTGCGCATGGCCGAGGTTGGACTTCGCCGATCCCAGGTACACCGGCCGCTCCGGCGCGCGCCCCGGCCCGAACACCTCCGCCAGCGCGCCCGCCTCGATCGGATCGCCCAGGCTCGTCCCCGTCCCGTGCGCCTCCACCGCGTCGATGTCCTCCGGCGTCAGCCGGCACGACGACAGCGCCTGACGGATCACCCGCTGCTGCGACGGCCCGTTCGGCGCCGTCAGCCCCTGGCTGCGGCCGTCCTGGTTCACCGCAGAGCCCCGGATGACCGCCAGCACCCGATCGCCGTCGCGCTGCGCGTCCGACAGCCGCTTGAGCACCAGCATCGCGCACCCCTCGGCCCAGATCGCGCCGTCGGCCCGCGCGGAGAAGCTCTTGCACCGCCCGTCGCGCGGCAGGGCCTTGAGCCGGCTGAACTCCACGAACGTGGCCGGCGTGGTCATCACCATCACGCCGCCGCTCAGCGCGATGTCGCACTCGCCCTGACGCAGGGCCGTGCAGGCCAGATGCAATGTCACCAGCGACGAGGAGCAGGCGGTATCCACGGTGAGCGCTGGCCCCTGCAACCCCAGCACGTACGCCACCCGGCCCGAGATCACGCTCCCGGCGCTCCCTGTTCCCCAGTACCCGTCCAGCGCCTCCAGATCTCCGCTCTGGAGGACGCCGTAGTCCGAGCCCATCGCGCCCAGGTACACGCCGGCGGCGCTCTCGCTCAACGACGCGGGGCGCACGCCCGCCCGCTCCAGCGCCTCCCACGCCGTCTCCAGCACCAGCCGCTGCTGCGGGTCCATCGACTGCGCCTCGCGCGGCGAGATGCCGAAGAACCCGGCGTCGAAGAGATCGACGTTCCGCAGGAAGCCGCCCTCGCGCACGTAGCTCTTGCCCACGGCCTCGGGGTCGGGGTCATAGACCGAGAGCGCATCCCACCGCGACGGGAACACCTCGATCGCGTCGCGCCCCTCCGACAGCAGCCGCCAGTACTCCTCCGGGCTCTCGACGCCCCCCGGCAGCCGGCACGCCATCGACACGATCGCGATCGGCTCGTCGTCCCGCACCCTTCGCTGGGGCCGTGCGCGGGGCGTCGCCGCCTCGACCTCCGAAAAGGCCTGCTTGAGGAGCAGCTCGGCGATCGCCCGCGGCGTCGGGTAGTCGAACGCCAGCGTCGCCGGCAGCTTCGTCTGCGCCTGAGCGCTGAGGCGATTGCGCAGCTCCACGGCCGTCAGCGAGTCGAGCCCCAGCTCCCTCAACACCTGGTCGGGCAGGACGGCCTCGGCGCGCGGCAAGCCGAGCACGACGGCGACCTCCGACCGCGTCAGCGCGATCAGCGAGCTCAGCCGCTCCGGCTCCGGCAGCGCCGACAGCCGCTCGCGGAGCGCTGAGGCCTCGTGCGAGGCCGACGAGGCCTTGCGCACGCCTGGCCGCACCAGCGCCCGGAACATCGCGGGCAGCTCGCCGCCGTCGCTCTGGCTGCGCTGCAGCCTGCCCAGGTCGAAGTGCGACGGGACGAGGTTCGCCTCCGGCCGCGCCAGCGCAGCATCCAGCAGCAGCAGCGCCTCTCGAACCGACATCGGCACGAACCCGGCGCGCCGGATGCGGGAGACCTCTGCCTCACCCAGGTGCGCCGTCATGCCCACGCCGGCCTGCGCCCAGAGGCCCCAGGCGAGGCTCTTCGCCGGAAGGCCGCGGCGCAGCCGATGCGCCGCGAGCGCGTCGAGGAAGGTGTTCGCCGCCGCGTAGTTGCTCTGGCCTGCGGTTCCGAGCGTGCCCGACGCCGAGGAGAACAGCACGAACGCCGCAAGATCCAGCGCCTGCGTCAGCTCGTGCAGGTGGAGCGCCCCGTCGACCTTGGGCCTCAGCACCCGCGCGAAGCGCTCGGGTGTCTGGGCCACCAGCACACCGTCGTCGAGCACACCCGCGAGGTGCAGCACCGCCGTCAACGGGTGCTCGGCGGCGATGCCGGCCAGCACGCCGGCCACCTCGGCCCGGTCGGAGATGTCGCACGCCACGACGCTCACCGCCTCGGCCCCGAGTTCCTTCAGCTTCTGCACGAGCTCGGGCGCGCCAGGGGCATCGAGGCCGCGACGCGATGTGAGCAGCAGATGCCTGACGCC